>OY969415.1:0-4657420 GCA_963699135.1 uncultured Armatimonadota bacterium
CCCCGGGTGGAGATGGTCACTATTACCTCCATCGAGGTCTCCGCCGACCTCGGCCAGGCCCGCGTCTACATCAGCGTCTATGGTAGCCGCAAGCTCAAGGATACCGCTCTCGAGGGCCTGCGGAGCGCGGCCGGCTTCATCCGCTCCGAACTCATGAAAGGTCTGCACCTGCGCCCGATGCCGCATCTGGAATTCCATAGCGATGAGTCGCTCGACCGCGGCGCGCGCACTCTCGACCTGCTGGAGAAGATTCGATATGAGCGTGAGCAACGCGAGGCAAACGCGGGGCCGGAAGAGCCCGCTGACCCGCAACCATAGAGAGGCGGCCGCCCTCATCCGCGCCGCCAAGTCCGTCCTCATCAGCACTCACATCCGCCCGGACGGCGATGCTCTCGGCTCCATGCTGGGCCTCGCTCTCGCCCTCGAACGGCTGGGCTTGCGGGTCGCCCGGCTAAGCGTCGATCCTACTCCCGACTACTACGCCTTCCTCCCTGGCGCCGATCTCATCGCCTCCACACCCCCCGAGTGGACTGCGGATCTAGGTATCGTCGTTGACTGCGATGGTCTCTCCCGCGTCAACTCCCTCGAACCGGCCTTCGCGGCCCTCCCGCATCTCATCGACATCGACCACCACGCCACCGACCGCGTTTTCGGCGAAGTGCAGATTATCGACTCCACCGCGGGCGCCTGCTCCGAACTCGTCTACGAACTCCTACTATCGCTCGACCTCCCCATCGACCAGCCAATCGCGACCTGCCTTTACACTGGCATTCTCACCGACACCGGTCGCTTCAGCTATGGCAACACCACCCCCCGGTCGCTCGGAATCGCCGCCGAACTCGTCCGCGCCGGCGCCGAGCCCTACGTCATTGCCCGCAAGGTTTACGCCGAGCACTCCATCGCCGCCATGCGGCTCCTTGGCGTTGCTCTCTCCCGCATCACTCCCCATCTCGATGGCCGGGCGGTCAGCTCAACCATCGTCCGCGACGACTTCGATGCCACCGATGCCGTCCCCGCCGACACCGAGGGCATCATCGACCATCTCAGAGGCATCGGCGGCCCCCACGTCGCGCTTCTCTTCGTGCAGCTCGACAACGGCGAGGTGCGCGTCAGTCTCCGCTCCGACGGTGCCATCGACGTCAGTCTCGTCGCCCTCGCGCTAGGCGGTGGCGGCCACGCCATGGCCGCTGGCTCCACCTGCCCTGGCACAGTGGGGGAGGTGCGGGCGCGGGTGCTGGGAGAGATCGAGAAGCGACTCCCGGCCCTGAGTGCAGACAGTGCCGCGTGACGGCTTCCTGAATCTGCTGAAGCCCCCCGGCATGACCTCCCACGACGTCGTCGCCGCCGTGCGCTTCCGCCTCCGCATGAAGCGGGTGGGGCATCTTGGGACCCTCGATCCTGCCGCCGCCGGTGTGCTGCCCATCTCCATCGGCCGCGCCACTCGCCTCTTCGACTATGCCGCCGGAGAGGCCAAGGGCTACCGTGCCGAGATCACCTTCGGCCTCACCACCGACACCCTTGACGCGGAAGGCTCAGTGACCGGGGTCGGGGATGCCAGCGCGCTGACCCGGGTCGAGTTGCTCGACCTGCTGCCGCGCTTCATCGGCGATATCGAGCAAGTTCCGCCCGTCTACTCCGCCCTCCAGGTTGATGGAAAGAGACTGCACGAACTCGCGCGCAAGGGCGAGACTCCCGTCGTCAAGCCTCGCCGCGTGCGCATCGACTCGATCGCCCTCGTCGGCTTCTGGCCCGGGCGACGGGCTCGCGCCCTGATCGATGTCGTCTGCGGAGCCGGCACCTATCTCCGCGTCCTCGCCTATGACCTCGGGCGCGCCATTGGCTGCGGCGCCTATCTGACCTTCCTGCTGCGCACCCGCGTTGGTCGCTTCGAGCTTCCCGAGGCCCTCACTCTCGAGGAGATCGACGCCGCGAACCAACGTGGTGACCTGCCGGATTCCGTGCTGCCGATGGACTGGCCCCTCATCCACCTCCCGGCCGCTAGCCTTGCCGAGGATGATGCCAGACGCTTCGGCCAGGGAACTCGCGTCGCATCTGACACCGCGGCCGCGGAAGTGGTAAGAGTCTATGGCCCAGAGGAGTCGTTCCTGGGGATCGGCGCCGTTGCCGAGGGTCAGCTCAGGCCCCGCGTCGTCATGGCTGGCCCGGGGGAGTCAGCCCCGTGAGGGTGATCCGCAGCCTGGAAGAGGCCCACGTTCGCAGCCGCCTATGCCTGGCCATGGGCGTCTTCGACGGCGTCCACGTCGGGCATCAAGCAATCATCTCCCAGGCCGTCCGCATGGCCTCGTTGGGCCGCGGCCTCCCCGCGGTACTCACCTTCGACCCCCATCCCGATACCATCATCTCCCCCCGCGGCGCGCCGCCTCTGCTTAGCACCACCGTTGAGAAACTCGCCTTGCTGCGAGAGCTCGGCATCCGTCTCGTGGTTGTTGCCCCCTTCGATCGTGCGTTCGCCGAGACTCCTGCCGCCGACTTCGCGCGGCAGATTCTCGCCGGAAAGCTCCACGCCCGCTGCCTCATCGTCGGCGAAGGCTGGCGCTTCGGCGCCAGGGGCGAGGGCACTACTGATCTGCTTCGCCGGTTCGCCCCGGAACTCGGATTCGAGGTCTGCCCGGTGCCCCACGTCACCGTCCGTCACCGCGTCGTCAGCAGCACCCACATTCGCGAACTCATCTCCGCGGGCCGCGTCGACGCCGCCCGCGACTTCCTCGGGCGCTGGTACGAGATCACGGGGCCCGTCGTCGCCGGCGATCACCGTGGGCGTACGCTCGGTTTCCCCACCGCTAACCTCGATCTGCCGCCCGAGAAACCCACCCCTCCCAATGGCATCTACGCCTGCCGGGCGGGTGTGCGCAAGCTCCGCCCCGCCGTCGCCAGCATCGGCGTCCGCCCCACCTTCGAGGACGCCGGCCGGAGGAAGATCGAGGTCCACCTCCTCACTCCGCCGCGCGTCAACCTTCTCGGCCACTCCCTCCGCGTGCAGTTCGTCTCGCGCCCTCCGCGAGGAGCGCCGCTTCTCCACGCCCGACGCGCTCATCGCGCAGATGCAGAGGGATCGCGGAGAGGCCGAGCGCGTGCTGGGCGAGCCGGCCAGGTAGCTTTCGCGCTCGTCCGCAGCGGTTGGCTTCCGACCGAGGGTTGTGAGGCAAGTGCCCCCCGTCGTCCGCGTGTGCACAGAGGAGCCGTTGCTTCCCGCCCCGCGCCCTGCTATCATCTCATTGCGCACAGCGCGACGAAATGGTTGTCATCGGCATCGCTCTGCCCATCTTCGCTTTCGTGGTACTGCTCGTCCTGATCGGTGAGGTGCACCGGTACAAGTCAGGACGACATGTCATCTCGGCCCGGCGGCTCGGGCTGCGTCTGGTCGCTGGTGTGCTGCTGCTCACACTCATCGCCTTGGTGTTCATCGGTCTGTTCGTCCTTCACCTGCGGGTGGCGGCCCCGAGGCCGCAGCTCTTCATGACTTTCTGGTCAACCTGTCTACTGATCGCGGTCTTGCTGATTCTGGTGATGCTGGCCGACTTGCGCGAGGTCGGTGAGCGCTACACGCAGCGGCAGCACGAGATCTGGCGCGATTTCGCCAGCTTCGTGGCCAAGCAGGTGGCCAAGCCTTCCTCTGGACCCCCGCCGTCGAAGCCAGAGGAGCCGAAGCAGTGAGCGGGACCGACGACGCCAAGTGGATGAAGCGCGCGCTTCGGCTGGCCGCCAGCGGTCGCGGCCGGACGAGCCCCAACCCGATGGTGGGAGCGGTGGTCGTCAAGCGCGGCCTCGTGGTGGGCGAGGGCTACCACCGACAGGTCGGCGGCCCACATGCCGAGGTGTGGGCGCTTCAGGCCGCGGGCCGCGACGCCAGGGGCGCCACCGTCTACGTCACGCTGGAGCCGTGCTGCCATCGCGGACGCACTCCGCCCTGTACTGACGCGCTCATCGCCGCCGGAGTCAGGCGCGTCGTGGCGGCCCAGCTCGACCCGGATGCACGAGTCAGCGGCGTGGGCGTGAAGCAGCTCGAAAAGGCTGGCATCACAGTCGGTGTCGGGGTGCTGGAGGGGCAGGCGCGGAGACTGAACGAGGGCTACCTGAAGCGGATCGCGACCGGCCTACCATTCGTGAGTCTGAAAGCCGCGATGAGCCTCGACGGGAAGATCGCGACCGCCGGCGGAGAGTCGCGGTGGATCACCGGGGAGCACGCCCGGCGAGTCGCCCATCGCATGCGAGCGGAGCACGACGCGATCATGGTGGGGGCCGAGACTGCGCTAGCAGACGATCCCGAGTTGACCGTCCGCCTGGCGAAGGGGCGCGATCCTCTGCGGATCGTGGTGGACAGCCGCGGCCGCATCCCCGCGACCTCGCGGATGCTGCGCACCGGGGATCGCCCGCCGATCATCGCCGTTACCGAGGCCGCCTCGACGGCCGCCCGTGGCCGTCTCGCATCGGCCGGCGCGCAGGTGTGGGTTTCGCCGTCCGTCAGCGGCCGCGTCGACCTGAGACTGGGTGCTAAGGAAGCTGGCTGAGAACGGCGTCAACAGCCTCCTGGTCGAGGGTGGTGGCACGCTGGCGGCGGGCGCGCTAGCGGCCGGGGTGGTAGATCGTGTATACTTCTTTCTGGCGCCGCTTATCTTGGGTGGGGCCGAGGCGCGGAGTCCGGTTGAGGGCGACGGCGTGTCGCGTCTGGCGGTCGCCTGGCGCATGCAGTCGATGCGGGTGCGGCGGATAGGGGAGGATCTCCTGATCACGGGGGAAGTGGTCGGGAGCACCAACGTCATGTTCACCGGCCTCATCGAGGAAGTCGGGACCATAGCTGCGAACTGCAGCGCGGCCGCGGCCTGCGCCTGGCGGTGCGCGCCAAGCGGGTGCTGCGAGGACCTGAAGCAGGGCGACAGCGTCGCGGTGAGTGGGCCGTGCCTGACGGTGGAGCGGATCGAGGGCGATCGGTTCTACGCCTCGCTGCTGCCGGAGACGGCGGAGGCGACGACGTTGGCGGCGTGGCAGGTGGGGCGGAAGGTGAACCTGGAGCGCGCCCTGCGGCTGGGGGATCGGCTGGGCGGGCACTTGGTGAGCGGGCACGTCGACGGGGTGGCGGAGGTCGGCTCGGTGGTCGGATCGCGGCGGACACGCGGCTGATCGAGCTGCTCGCGCCGACGGGGCTGGAGCGCTACCTGGTGGACCGAGGGCTCGGTGTCGCTCGATGGGGTGAGCCTGACGGTGCGCGCGCCGCAGGGGCGGCGGTTCTCGGTGGCGCTGGTGCGGGCGACGCTGGCCGCGACGACGCTGGGCGAGCTGCGCGCGGGCGATCGTGGTGAACATCGAGGCGGACCTGCTGGCGAAGCATATCGAGCGGCTCGTCGCCGGGCCGCGGAGCGTGAAGGGGAAGGACGGAAGTACCGGACGTGGCTGGCAGAGGCTGGATGTGCAGATGAACGGAAAGCAGCAGGACAGTCCGAGCCACTGGCCACCGTCGAGGAGGCGATCGCCGAGTTCCAGGCGCGGGCGCTGCCTCATCATCGTGGATGACGAGGACCGGGAGAACGAGGGCGATCTGACGGTCGCGGCCGAGTTCGCCACGCCGGAGATGATCAACCTCATGGCGCAGGAGGGCCGCGGGCTGATCTGCGTGCCCATGACGCACGCAGCGCTTGCACGAACTCGACCTCTACCCGATGGTGCCGGAGGAGACGCGCGCTGCACGGGACTGCCTTCACGGTCTCGGTGGACGCGCGCGAGCGGCACTACCACCGGCATTTCCGCCTATGACCGGGCGGCGACCAGTCCAGGCCCTGATCGATCCCGCGACACCAAGCCGGACGACCTGGCCCGCCCGGGGCACATCTTCCCGCTGCGAGGCGAAGGAGGGCGGGGTGCTGGTGCGCGCCGGGCAGACCGAGGCGTCGGTCGATCTGGCCCGCCTCGCCGGGCTCTACCCGGCGGCGGTGATCTGCGAGATCATGGACGACGACGGCACCATGACGCGGATGCCGAGCCTGCAGCGAGTTCGCCCGCAAGCACGACCTGCGCATCGTCACGGTCGAGGCGATCATCAACTACCGGCGGCAGCGGGAGCAAGCTGATCCGCCGCGCCGCCACCTCCACCATCCCCACCAGCTTCGGGACCTTCTCGTGCCATGCCTACGAGAGCATGGTCGACACCAAGCCCTACCTCGCGCTGACCTATGGCGAGATCGGCCCGGAGCCGACGCTGGTGCGGGTGCATTCGAGCTGCCTCACCGGCGACGTGTTCCACTCCCAGCGCTGCGATTGCGGCGAGCAGCTCGAGCGGGCGCTGGAGATGATCGTGGAGGAAGGCGCGGGCGTGCTGCTGTACATCCAGCAGGAAGGCCGCGGCATCGGGCTGATCAACAAGATCCGCGCCTACGAGCTGCAGGAGCATGGGCACGATACGGTGGAGGCGAACCGACTGCTCGGCTTCGCGCGCCGACATCCGCGACTACGGCATCGGCGCACAGATCCTCCACGACCTGGGGCTGCCGCCAGATTCGCCTGATGACGAACAACCCGGGCAAGGTGGTCGGGCTGGAGGGGATGGGCATCCGAGGTGGTGGAGCGAGTGCCGCTCGAGATCCCGCCGACCGAGGCCAACCGCAGCTACCTGCGGACCAAGCGGGAGAAGATGGGCCACCTGCTCCGGTGCCGCCCGAGGAGCGACCCGACACGCGGAAAGGACGGATCAGAATGAGCACCACCTATCGAAGGGAAGCTGCTGGCCGAGGGGCTGCGCTTCGCCATCGTTGCCAGCCGGTTCAACGAGATGATCACCCGCCGTCTGCTCTCGGGCGCGCTGGACTCGCTGCAGCGCCACGGCGCCGCGGAGGACGAGATCGACGTGGCCTGGGTGCCGGGCGCGTTCGAGCTTCCGCTGGTCGCGCAGCGCCTGGCCAGAGCGGCGCGCTATGACGCGGTGATCTGCCTGTGGCGCGATCATCCGCGGCGCCACCCCGCACTTCGAGTACGTTCGCGCCGAGGCCTCGAAGGGCATCGCCAAGGTGGCCTGGACACCGGCCTGCCGGTCATCTACGGCGTGCTCACCGCCGACACCATCGAGCAGGCGATCGAGCGCGCCGGCACCAAGGCCGGCAACCGCGGCGTCCGACGCTGCTCGCTCTGCGATCGAGATGGCGAACCTGCTGAAATCCATGCCCAAGGCCGGGAACAAGGGCCGAGCGGCAAAGTAGGTGCGCGCCGTCGTCCAGCGAGTCAGCTCCGCCTCCGTCGAGGTCGACGGCGAAACCGTCGCCTCCATCGGCCGGGGGTTCCTGGTGCTGCTCGGCGTAGCGAACGGCGACACCAACCGGGAGGCGGAGTGGCTGGCGGACAAGATCGCCGGCCTCCGCATCTTCGAGGACGAGGCGGGGAAGATGAACCTGTCGGTGCAGGACATCGGCGGCGCGGTTCTCGTCGTGAGCCAGTTCACCCTCCTCGCCGACTGCCGCCGGGGCCGCCGCCCGAGCTTCACCGACGCCGCCCCGCCCGCCGAAGCCGACCGCCTCTACCAGGTCTTCGTCGCCGCCCTCCGCCGTAGCAACCTCCCCGTCGAGACCGGCGTCTTCCAGGCGCACATGGCGGTGGGGCTGGTGAACGACGGGCCAGTGACGGTGGTGGTGGAGACGACGCGATGACGGGAAGCCCAACACGAACCGCCTGGCCGATCGCGTCTGTGATCGAGGCATCTGTCGTTGTTGTACACCCGTGACATCGGAGCAGAAAGATGCCAGGTGAGAACGACCTACTTCACGCCAGGATTGGCTCGGCTATAGCGGTCCTGTCGGGTATTGGTGCCGTCAAGGGTGCGCTCTGTTTCGGCTCCTACGCCATGGGAACGTTCGATGAGCAGTCGGACATCGATCTCTACGTCTTGTGTCATCCTGACATTATCACCCCGGAGAACCGACTGCGGGCATTTGAGATGATTGACGGAGTGACGGAACTGCAGATAGACCACCAATCCCCCACCTGGGATGATCAGTGGTGTCCAGCAGAGGACACATTCCGTCTGCATGGGGTGCTGATACAGGTCGGATGGAACACCATCGACTGGATCAGGACGGTTATTCGAAAGGTATCTGAGGAAGGTTCGTTATCCTTTCCCGAACTGAAACTTCCGCGCGCATACCATGCTCGGACTCTTGGCAAATTCGGTGATTCTTCTGGACCCTGAAGCAGTCCTCCATCGGATGAAGTCGGAACTCTACCCCTATCCCCCGCGGCTGAAGCATGCTCTGCTGCAGGAGAGCATGCCAACCCTCAAAGAGTCACTTGGTGAGATGAGGAACTACGTCGATAGGGGAATTGGGAATACTGCCTTTCACTTCCACCTCGAGAGGCTTCTCGAAGCGTTAGGAACCATCGTGTTTGCCCTTAACGAGCGTTACGATCCAGCTGCCAAGCGCATGGAGCAGACCTACGCCACCATGAGCAGCCTCCCTCAGGATTTCCTGACGCGTTACAATAGAGTCCTGGAGATCCCTCTGACCGGAGACGGCCGACGGAAGGTGGTCAGCGAGCTTGAAACGCTCACAAAGGAGTTCGAGATCATGATAGATATGGAGGCCAAACAACCGGTTTGTGCTGACCCTGCAGGACGCGGGTAGCAATCGGGGACGATGATATGCCGTCATGCATGTAGAGACGTCCCGTTAGGATCGGGATGGTGGAGCGCCCGCGCTTGACAGCAGATCGGTCTTCTCTTGCTCTTGCTGGTAGGAAACGGAACGAGGCGAGAATCATGAGAGTCACGACGAAGGGCCAGGTAACCATCCCGAAGAGGATTCGCGAGCAACTCGGCCTACAGCCGGGGACGGAGGTGGAGTTCGCCGTCGAAGGTGATGCTGTCAAGCTGATCCCCGTCAAGAGCGCCGCCCTTCATGGCAAGCGTATCGTGCAGCGCCTACGCGGCCGGGCCACGGTCCGAATGACCACAGATGAGATCATGGCGCTCACGCGACGATAGGCGCGGACGCAAGGTTGTCATTCTGAGCGCAGCGAAGCTTGCCCGCCGATGGCGGCAAATTCCGCCGTTCACAGGCTGTGAAAGGACTCCCCATGACCACCCGCATTGGCCTCATTGGCGCCGGGTTCATCGGCGCGGTGCACGCAAAGGCGTTGAGCGCGTTGAGCGAGGCGACGCTGGCCGCGGTTGCCGATCCGCAGGAGGAGCGTGCTCGCGCGCTGGCGGCCCCCGCCGGCGCGGCGGTGTATGCGGATTACCGCGAGATGCTCTCACGGGAGAAGATCGACGCGGTGATCGTCGCCACGCCGGACAACGCGCATGTCGCCGTCTGCCAGGAGGCGGCGAAGGCCGGGCGGCACGTGTTCGTCGAGAAGCCGCTCGCCACGACTCTCGCCGACTGTGACGCCATCGCGGCCGCGGTGGAGAAGCACAAGGTCAAGGCGCTCGTCGGCCACACGCTCCGCTGGGAGCCGCGCTATGCGCTGGCGCAGCAGGCCATCCGCAACGGCGACCTCGGCACGATCAGCTACATGTACGCCCGCCGCAACAACGTCAAGGCGGTGGCGCGCCGGGCCGGCGGCTACACCAATGTCGCCCGCTTTCTCGCGGTCCATGATATCGACTGGATACAGTGGTCGCTGGGCGAGCGCGCCAGCCATGTCTTCGCCCGCACCTCCAGCCGCGTCCTTACCGACCTCAATACCCCCGACGCCTACCTCATAGTGATGCGTTTCCCCAGCGGTGTGCTCGCCTGTGTCGAGGTGGCGTGGATTCTGCCGGATGAGGGCTCGATGGCGATCGACTTCCAGGCGGAGGCGCTCGGCGGCGATGGCGCGCTCCACCTCTCCATGCAGGACCAGGGGCTGCGGATGGATCGCCGCGGCGGGCTGCGTTTCTCCGATGTCACTTTCCTGCCGACTGTCGCGCGATCACCCGCAGGGAGTCTACGTGGACGAGCTGCGGCACTTCGTGCAGATGATCCAGCGCGATGTCCCACCGGTCTGCACTCTCACCGAGGCGCGCGCCGCAGTCGCGGTCGTGCTCGCGGCGGAGGCGAGCGCGGCCTCGGGCGCGGAAGTGACAGTCGCGCTCTGACGCCAGCAGGAGGCGACCCCCTTTTCCACGAACTGATCCCACAGGTTTGCCGCACGAGGAGCATGACTGTGTACAGCAGCAAGGTGATGGATCACTTCCGCGACCCGCACAACGTGGGCGCGGTCGAGAACGCGGACGGCACCGGCAAGGTCGGGAACCCTGTCTGCGGCGATATCATGGAACTGACGGTCAAGGTGGATGATGGTATCATCACCGACGCCAAGTTCCGCACCTTCGGCTGCGGCGCGGCCATCGCCACCAGCAGCATGGTCACGGACATGGTCAAGGGGAAGACCATCGACGAGGCCCTGAAGGTCACCAACCAGGCCGTGGCCGAGGCGCTGGGCGGCCTGCCAAAAGTGAAGATGCACTGCTCGGTGCTCGCCGAGCAGGCTCTCAAGCTCGCCATTCAGGATTACTACGGGAAGCACCCTGAGGCCAAACCGACCGAGGCCGCCTCGCTCAAGGCGCCGACCGATTGCCCGCCTAATGGCGAGTGCGTGCTCGCCACGGGCACGGCCGCCGAGAGCGAGACCGGGAGCTAGAGCCAGGCTCCCTAGGGCATCTTTGGAGGGGCAAATGAAGACCCGTCTCGCCTGCCTTACCTGCTTCGCGCTACTATGGGCCGCGCAGTTGGGTTGGTCGGCCCAGTTCACCGTCCAGGATGCCACCCTCTACGTCGCTGCTCCCGCCGACGTGAAGGCGACACTGACCCCCGACGCGCCCGAGGCTACCCTCGAGTTGCCGGGAGGCCTGGTACCGGGCAGCCTGCAAGCCACCCAGGGCGACGCGATCATCTCCGTGGTGGCGCAGCCGATTCGCGGCGAGGACCTCCTGGCTGCCGACTTGCATGGCGACAAGATCAGCAGCTACCGGGTGCAACTGACCGGCCTTCAGGCCGGGCAACTGGTCGAGCTTAGCTTCCGCACGAATGGCCTGCGGTGGACGCCGTCCTCGTCGCTCCGGCTTACCGGCGCGGAAGGTCGTTTCCAGACCCAGGCCAGCATCACGAACGACGCGCTCGATCTCACCGGCGCGCGACTGCGGCTGATGAGCGGATACGTGGGCGGCGCTGCTTTCGACTACGAAGCCTATGGCCAGGCGATGGCCGAACTCGGCCGGTCGTTCTCCCCGGCCGGCGAGGGCGAACTCCATCTGGTGGCGGAACTGCCCAGCACCGATGTCCCCAAGGGCGGCATTCGGCAGGTTCCCCTGCTCTCAGCCAAAGTCTCGGTGACTCGCTCCTATCAGTGGAGCACCGGCTCCGAGTCCGAGTACGAGGGCTCCTTCCGCTCCCGCCCCGAGCGGGCCCAGGCTCTCTACAGCTTCCCGAACTCCGCCTCGCAGGGCCTCCCCGAGTCCCGGGTCACCGTGTTCGAGGGAGATAGCGCCGTCGGCTCGGGCTACCTCGCCTGGACGCCGGAGGGAGAGACGGCTCTCATTGCCGTGCCAACTGTCCGCGGCCTTCAGGTGAGCCGACGCGAGGACAGCAAGCCCCATCCTGAGACCTGGACGAACACGCGCACCGTGAAGCTGGCGCTCGACAACAGCCGTTCCGAAGCGCTGACGGTGAAGGTGACGGAGAAGCTCCCGTACCGCTGGGAAGACGACAGCAGCGGCGGTTCGAAGCGGGTCTACGAATTCAGTCAGCAGCCGAGCGAGGCGAGCAAGAAGGGCGCTTTCGTCTGGGAGGTCGAAGCGCCAGCGCACAAAACAGCCGAGATCACCTACTCCTACCAGGAGCCGGTCGATCTCTCTCCCCTCCGCCTCGCCTCCTTTGCGGCCGATGACTCGCCCCTCGAACACAAGTACCTGGTGGATGCGTCGCACACCTCCGTGCGACAGAACTCGTCTCGCAATCCGTTCCGCCAGCTTCAGCCGGGCGGTTCTATGGTCTATCGCTTCGCGGTGCCGGCCGATGTGGAGCGCGCCGAGCTGGCGGCCTGGATGGGGAACACGTTCCGCGTCAGCCCGGCGCCTGAGGTAGATGGCAAGCCCGGCGCCTACACCGTAGTCGCCGACGCCATCGCCATCTCGGGCCGGCAGGTGCGGGACGGAGAAGCTAACTACGCGAGCTACATCTTCGATCTCAGCCCTTACCTGACGAAGACGAGCCGCGCGGTCTACCTCAGGATAGACGATCCGACGCTGGCCAACACCCACGGTGGAGCGTTCATCCGCACGGCCGAGGTGGTGCGCATCCCGGAGGGGTTCGCTACCCGCGCTCCCAACTACCCGACTGCGTCGCCCGAGAGCGCGGCCGCGGAAGCGACCGCGGCGTCGCGCCACGCGCTCTTCTCCTTCCTCGTGTTCACCGAGGAGGAGAAACTGTTCATCTACGAGGAACACGAAGACTTGGCTCCAGGATATGCTCTGGCCCGACCGGGTGCGCGTCGCCGATGTCGACCAGCGCATCGTCTACGCCTTCACCATCCCGTCCGACGTGCCAAGCGCCGACTGCACCATCAAAGTCGCGAATCAGTTCGTCATCGCCGTCGCCGCTGACAAGGATGGCAAGCCCGGCCCCTTTCGCGAGGAGATCAACACCATTGCGCTACTGGGCCACAAGGTGTTCTTCGGCGAGAACAACCGCGAGTACACCGTCGATCTGACTCCCTACCTCAAGGATAATCCCTCGCGCCGTGTCTACGTCGCGATCTACGACGCCGACCCCTCCGACGGCTGCGGCGCCGCCATCGCCCGGGTGGAGGTGGCCGCGCTCGACGAGGCCGAGCGAACGCGCTGGCAGGCGGCTCAGAAGCAGCTCGACCAGTACCTGGCAGAGGAGCGCCGCATGGTGTTCTACGTGCTCCCCGACGGCAGCAAGGGCGAGGCGCCCTACCTCTACGATGCCGGGGGGTCGCAGCCCCAGGCGCTCTCTCGCTTCCTTGATGACAGGACCTACGTGGTCTATCGCTTGCCGATGAGGAAGGAGGGCCTGGGCCGCTCCTGGTTCGTCACGCTGCGAGGGGATTTCGTCATCAGCCTCGCCTCGGAGGTTGACGGCAGGCCGGGGGAGTTCCATCCGATCACACGCGCAAAGGACATATACGGCGAAGACCTGGTGCAACGAGGGCGCAACGTGACCACCAAGCCAGTTGACGTGACCGACGCCCTCGTCGCCGCGGGGGCCTGCTATGTCAAAATCGCTGACGCCAGCCCCGAGGCGGCGCCGGGCGTGACGGTGATGAGGATTGGGCTCAAGCAGTCCTGAGGGACGCCCCTAGCTCTCCGACTCCTCCGGCACGTGGAGGCCGTTCTCGGCGATCTGGAGCAGGCCGTACTCGACGCCGTCGACCAGCGCCTGCCAGCTCGCCTCGATCATGTTCTCGTGCACGCCCACCGTGGTCCAGGTGCGAGCGCCGGCGCGCGACTCGATCATGACGCGCACCGCGGCCGCGGTCGCCTGCTCGGGCGCGTTGACTACCCGCACTTTGAAGTCCGTCAGCCGGATGCCCTTAAGTTCGGGGTAGAAGCGCTCCAGCGCCTTCCGCAGCGCGTTATCCAGCGCGTGCACTGGGCCATCGCCTTCCGCCGCAGTGTGCTCGGACTCGCCGTCGACGTGAAGTTTGATCGTCGCTTCGGTGCGGATTTCGCCGCTGCGCTCCTTCTGGACGATCACGCGGAATCCCTCGAGCTCGAATCGCGGCTCATACCTCCCCACGCTCTTGCGCACCAGCAGCTCGAATGAAGCCTCCGCCCCCTCAAACTGGTAGCCGGCGTGCTCCATCTCCTTCACCCGCGCCATGATCGCCTGCGCTTGCGGGGAGTCCTTGTCCAGCCCCAGGTCTAGCGACTGGGTCTTGAACACGATCGCCTTCCGCCCCACCTGGTCGGAAACCAGGAAACGCCGCTCGTTGCCCACCTGCTCCGGGGTCACATGCTCGTAGGTCCGCAGGTTCTTCAGCATCCCGTCGACGTGCATCCCGCCCTTGTGGGAGAAGGCGCTGCGACCGACATAGGCATCCCGCTCGGGCGGGGGCATGTTGGCGACCGAGGCCACGTAGTGCGCCACCTCGTAGAGCTGCGCGAGCTGCTCGTCGCTGAGGCATCGTCGCCCCATCTTCAGTTGGAGATCGGGGATGATGGAGCAGAGATTGGCGTTGCCGGTGCGCTCGCCGTAGCCGTTGATCGTCCCCTGGACCATGTCGCAGCCGGCATCGACCGCAACGAGCGAGTTCGCCACCGCCAGGTCGCTAGTCGTTGTGGGTGTGAACGCCCAACCGGACCCCGAGCGCCTCGCGCACCTGCCGGACGGCGGCCTGGACTTCCACCGGCAGCGCTCCGCCGTTGGTGTCGCAGAGGCAGACCCAGTCTGCGCCCGCCTCTTCGGCTGCCTTCAGGGATTCGAGCGCATAGGCCGGGTTATACTTGAACCCGTCGAAGAAGTGCTCGGCATCGAAGCCCGCTTCCATGCCATGGGACTTCACGAATCGGATCGAGTCCTGGATCATCTTGAGGTTCTCTTCCAGGCTGACCTGCAGCACGGAAGTGACGTGCAGATCCCAGGACTTCCCTACCAGCGCGGCCACGGGCGCGCCCAGCGAGACCAGATTCTGCACCCCCGGGTCGTCGTCCACCGCCGTGCCGGCGCGCCGCGTCATCCCGAAGACCACCAGCCGCGCCCGCCGCAGCGGCTGCTCTCGCATCAGCGAGAAGAACTCCATGTCGGTGCGGTTGGTGGGCGCGGAGAAGCCGCCCTCGACATAGTGCACGCCCAATTCGTCGAGCTTCCGGGCGATCTTCACCTTGTCGTCGGCCGAGAACGAAATGCCCTCTGTCTGCGCACCATCTCGAAGTGTGGTGTCGTACAGCAGAAGGTCAGTCACGAGATCTCTCCTCATCCCCCAGGAGTCTGCGCCTGAGAACTGGCCGGCGCGATACGGGGCAGCAGAATTCTACTCTGTGGCCTCCGCGCATGTCAAACGAGGGGAGTGAACGCCAGCCGCTCAGGCGCGCAGCCGCCGCCAAGCCTGCTCGCAAGCCAGGAGGTTCTCCGGCGGCCAGTTGTGGCGGATGCCGACCGCCATCCCCAGGATGAAGCCGATCTTGCCGTAGTCGGAGAAGGCCTGCTCCACCGCGCGCTCGACGCTCTCGGGAGTGCCGCGGCCCAGGTGTTCCGGCCCGCTGAGGCCGCACCAGAACGACTTCCCGGGCAAACCGCGCCGGATCTCGGCCGGGTTCTGGTTCCCGAGGGCCGGCTCGATGCCCAGCAGGCAGTCGAAGGGCAGCGTGGCGAGCATCGGCAGCAGCGGCATGATCCCCGTATCCATCAGGTAGACATGGGCCGCGCCCGCGCGGTGGGTGGCGGCGATCTCCCTTTCGAGGAACGGCTTTGCCAGGTCCTGCACGATCGCGGGACTCCAATAGGTGGCCGTCTCGTACCAGCCGCGCCGCTCCACCGTGTCCACCCCCAGCTCCAGCAGCGACTCCAGCCGGCGCTGGTAGGGGGCGTTGATGATCGTAAGCACTCGCTCCGCCAGCGGGCGGTCGTCCATCACCAGCATCACTGCCTCCGCCGCGCCGAACAGCCAGGTCAGCCAATCCATGCCGCCCCAGTGGTCGATCGACACCGAGACCTCGAACTCGTCCGCCAGCGCCTGCGCCCGCTGGTGGCTATGCGCCATGGCGTCATCGTCGGCGGGATTGTCGAGCGGGAACAGGTACTCGAGTGCCGGCAGATCATCGGCGCTCTTGATCAGTCGTTCGAGATAGCGGGGCGCGCGGAAGTCGTCGAGAATCGGCAGATAGCTGGAGCGGCCCTTCGCTTCCGGCCAGTCATCGGTAACCCTTAGCCGCTCCTCCAGCGTCCCCGCCGGAGTGCGCCAGATCTGGTGAAGCACGTTGCCGTTATCCTCGTACTTGACCTCGATCTGGACCTCTTCCGAAGGCGTAACCCGGCTCACGACCCCTACGGCCGTGTCCCACTCCCATTCGCGGTACATCGAGAGGCGCTCGCGTTCGTTGCGCCAACTCGCCCGCACGGGCGCGGGATCGTGCCAGAAGTGCATGCTGATCGGCACGCGGTCTACCTCTTCGCCGCGAAAGGCGGCGAGCAACCGTTCCTTCGAGGTCATCCTCTCGGTTCTCCCATCCCCCGTCGTTCTTAGGATATCTTTCGTGCGTTCCATGCCTGAGCCCTTGTGCTCGCGGCAGAAGTGGACCCTATGTGTGACTGGCAAAGGGGAAAGCGCAAGTGCCCGACGAAGTCTAGACATGCGCCCCGGCTGTCACATCGCGCCGGCTCGCGCCACCATTCTGGAAGTGGGTAACCCATGCGACTGACGACCGGATTGTTCGCTCTGCTGCCGCTCATCGTGCTGCAAGTGACTGCTCTTGCGCTAGTGCCTGCCGCGCCAGGCTATGCCCGAGGGACCGCAACGGCCGCGCGCGCGGACTCACCCGCCCGGATCTGCCGCTGGTTCGGCGGGAGGCAGTCTGCGCTGAGCTGGCGCTTCGACGACTCCAGCGTCACGCACATCGAGCGGGCCATACCCCTGCTCAATGAATACGGTTTCGTCGGCACCTTCCTCGTCAACCCCGGCATCCCCAGCTACCTCAAGTACAAGTCCGAGTGGGAGAGCCAGGTGATCCAGCAGGGCCACGAACTCGGCGATCACACCATGACTCACGAGGGCGCGCTGACCGATGAAGTCGCGGAGAAAGAGATAGGCGACTGCGCCACTCTTCTCCACACCCTCCAGCCGGCGCGCAAGCTCATCACCTTCAGCCCCGGCGGCGCCACCATCTGGATGCAGCACAAGCCCATGAGCTTCTTCCGAGCGAAGTACGGCCTCGCTCCCGTCGGGGCGAGCACGAGCGGGTGGAACATGTCGTGCAGCGAGGACTACCCGAGTTTCAGCGTGCAGGGCTTCACCGAGAGCCTTGACCGGGCCATCGCCGAGGGTGTCTGGTTCCGCCCCTACTTCCATCCCATCGGCGAGGGCCATCTCCACATCTCTCCGCCTACGTTCCAGAAGGTTCTGGACGTCGCCCAGGCGCGTCGCGCCAGCTTCTGGCAGGCCACCATGGGCGACATCTCCCAGTACGACCAGGAGAGGAACGCCGCCAGGCTTTGGGCGCATGCCTCCGGGCCCGACACCCTCTCCCTTTCGCTCACCTGTGCCACCGACCCGGCGCTCTACACTCAGCCACTGACGCTGGAGGTGGATCTGCCCGGCGGCGTGGACGCAGCCGTCGTGACAGACGCCTCCGGGAAGGCGGTACCCGCGCGAATCGAGGAGGCGGATGGCCGACGCGTCATCCGCTGGGAAGCCACCCCGACTGACATCGACTACCTGGTGCAGGCCAAGGGCATCGGATCGGGCCGCGCCGATGACGTCACCGCCCCTGGCCCTCACCCATACTTGCTCTTCACCGCTGCCGAGGCCCCGGCGATGCTGGCAAAGACTAGCGACCCGACGGCCGCGAAGATGTGGGAGATCATCCGGCACGAGGCCGACGAGTACGTCTCCGCCCAGAAGTCGGGGAACGACAAGGATCTGGTGCTGTGGGACTACGGCTACCGCACGGAAGTGCTGGGGCTCGCTTACCGGCTGACCCACGAGGAGGCCTACGCCCAGGCCGCGATCCGATATGTCATGGCCCTGGCAGGTAGTGACTCCTGGCACGTTGGCAAGACCGAGATGCTCTCCACCGCGGCCGCCATCGCCTCCCTTGGCCTGGGCTATGACTGGCTGCACGATGCGCTGACCGAAGATCAGCGGGCGCAGATACGCGAGGCCATCGCTCGCTACGGGTGGGATCCCATCCTGCAGGCCACTCAGGACAAGGACTGGTGGACAAACTGGTATCGCTGCAACTGGGGCGCGGTCATCTACGGCCAGGCCGGGATCGCCGCGCTCGCTATCCTCGGGGACGAGCCGCGCGCCGCCGATTGGGTACGCCTCTCCGAACAGAAGATCTGGCATTACACCCAGTCTCTCAGCAATGACGGCGGTTGGGGTGAGAGCGTCGGCTATGGCTCCTACGCCTGGTCCAACGCCATCGCGTTCATGGATGCCGTCCGCCGCGTCGATGGGCTCGACCTCTTCCCGAACGACAAGTTGCGCAAGTTCCCCTACTGGTTCATCAATCTGATGGAGCCGAACCACGAGGACTACCTCCCGTTCTCCAACGCCAACCTGGGGAACGACAGATTCGCCCCGATCCTCTTCCGGCTGGCCCGGGAATACCGCGACGGATATCCGCAGGCCCTTGCTAAGGAGTTCGCCGCGCATCGTGCCTGGGCGGACGCCGACGCGTTCCTATTCTACGACCCGACGGTCGAAGCCAAGCCCCTCTCCGACCTGCCTCTCGCCAAGCTCTTCCCCGACCTGAGCTGGGCGACCATGCGCAGCAGTTGGGACGACCCCAAGGCCACGCTCTTCGGCCTCAAGGGTGGGCAGAAGGACTGGGATCACCAGCACCACGACACCAATAGCTTCGTGCTCTATGCCTACGGCCGGCCGCTCCTGGTGGACCTGCTCTACCCCCACAAGATCTGGGGCTGCGAAACTGAGGCCCACAACACTATCATGGTCAACGGGAAAGATCAGCGCGGCCACGTGAGGTTGCAGGGCGGGAGCGGGGACCCGAACCATCGCGGGGTGATCGGGGACATGATCGACTCCCCCTGGTACACCCGGTTGGTGGGGGATGCGTCACTTGCCTACGAGCAGGACGACGTGAAGAGCTTCGTCCGCGAGGTGATGTACCTCCGTAAGGCGGCGCCCTCAGATCCCGCTGATTACTTCGTCATGTTCGACGACGTGGACGCCACCGCCCCTTCACGCATCGACTGGCTGCTTCACACCTATGGCAGCATCGGCGTCTCCGGCGACACCATCACCATCACCCAAGGTGACGCGGCCGTCGAGGTGAAGATGGTCGCGCCGGAGGGCTTCGCCAGCGAGACCTTCGAGAAGACCCTAGAGGACGCCGGAGTGCCCAAGCCCTTCGGCTCCGCGGAAGCCGTGAGATACATCAAGGTGCGGCCGGCCGAGCCGGTAAGCCGCGGCCGCTTCCTGTCGGTCCTCTCTCCCCGCCTTGCCTCCGCGCTCAGCGGCGCAGAGATCACTCCCCTCCGCCTCCCGAACCTGCTTGGCGCGGCGATCGTGTCGGGAGGGACGAACGACCTCGCCCTGTTCGCTCTCGGTCAGCCGCAGATGTCAGCCAACGGCGTCGAGGCCGTCGGCCGGTCCTGCTTCGTCCGGCGCGCCGGCGGGCAGGTCACGGCCGCCGCCCTCCACAACGGCCAGCGAATCAGCGCCGATGGGGTACTGCTGTTCGAGACCAACAGCGCCGGCCACGCCGTGCTCACCTTCTCCCAGAACCTGGTTACGGCGAAGCTGAGCATCTACGATAACGTCACGCTGCGGATTCACGTCCCCCAGCGCCCCGCCAAGGTGCTGGCTAACGGAGAGGAGCGCCCGTTCGAGTACGAGCCCGACAGCCAGTGCGTGAAGATCGAAGGCGGGGCTCTGCACGAAGTGCGGATTCCGTTCGAGTAGCCGAGGGGTCACGCCCTTGGCCTGTTGCACATCGCCTCCGCATGAGGTATCACTATTGCTGTCGTGTCATCTTGGAACCTGGTCTGCGAAGCATGGAGAGGGATTCGCGCTTTGAATATCATCGTCGCCCCCGATAGCTTCAAGGGCAGCCTGACAGCGCTGCAGGCCGCGGATGCCATCTTGCAGGGCGTCCGCGACGCGCTGCCGGATGCGGAGATCGTCTCGATCCCCCTCGCCGACGGCGGCGAGGGCACCGCGGAGGCCCTCGTCCTCGCCACCAAGGGGCGGTTCGTGAGCAGACAGGTCACCGGCCCCCTGGGCGACCCGGTGGAAGCGACACTTGGCGTCCTGGGAGACGATGTCACCGGCGTCGTGGAGATGGCGCAGGCCGCCGGCCTCACCCTGGTGCCGCCGGAGAAGCGCAACCCTCTCCTCACCACCACCTATGGGGTGGGGGAGATGATCCTCGAAGCCCTCGACCAGGGCTGCACCCGCATCATCGTGGGGCTGGGCGGCAGCGCCACCAATGACGGCGGAGCAGGCCTGGCGCAGGCCCTCGGCGCCCGGCTACTGGGTGTCAACGGAAACGAGATCGGCCGGGGCGCGGCCGCCCTCATGAGCCTGGACCACATAGACATCACCGGCCTCGACCCGCGCGTACTCCGGACGACCATTTGGGCCGCCTCCGATGTCACCAACCCACTCTGCGGCCCCGAGGGCGCTTCCGCCATCTACGGGCCTCAGAAGGGCGCCAGCCCCCAAATGGTCACCATGCTCGACAAGGCCCTGGCACACTACGCCGAGATCATCTCCCATGACTTGAAGATCGATGTGCGTGATCTCTCCGGCGCTGGCGCCGCCGGCGGGCTGGGCGCCGGCCTCGCCGCCTTCTGCAGTGCCGAGATCCACTCCGGCTCCAGCCTGGTGCTGCGGGTGCTCAACTTCGAGGAGTATCTGGAAGCGGCCGACCTGGTCATGACCGGAGAGGGGAGGATCGACCGCCAGATCGAGTTCGGGAAGGCCATCAGCGGCGTCGCCCTGCTCGCCGAGAAGTATGGCGTCCCCGTCGTCGCCTTCACCGGCAGCCTTCAGGTGGAGCCCGAGCAGCTTGCTCGCCGCGGAATCCGCGCCGTCGTCCCTATCGCGCCCGGCCCGCTAACGGAGGAGGAGGCGATGAGTCAGGCCGGAGACCTGCTCCAGGCCGCCGCCGAGCGCGCCATGCGCCTGCTTCTCCTGGGGAGGCAGCTAGGTGATGGCGAGTGGATGGCCCGGTAGCGCCGCCGTGATCTCCTGGCGCCCCGCCCCAGCAGTCTTCCGGCAGCCCGCACCGTGAGCCCGACCTTCCTGGCCGAGTCCGTCTGGTCCGTCGACCTCGACGCCCTGGCTCGCGCCGGGGTGCGCGGGATCATCCTCGACCTGGACAACACCATCGTGGATTGGGGAGAGACCTGGATTCGGCCGCAGGTGGCCGCCTGGGTGCAAGCCGCCCGCGACCGTGGGTTCCAGCTCTGCATCGTCAGCAATGCCCTTCGCGGCGCCCGCGTGCGCCGGGTGGCAGAGGAACTGGGTCTGACGGCCGTTCTGCGCGCCGGGAAGCCATTCCCACGCGCCTTCCGAAAGGGCTTGCAGGCCCTCGGGACCGACCTCGGCTCGACCTGCGCCATCGGCGACCAGGTATTCACCGACATCCTGGGCGCCAACTGGGCGCGAATCTGCAGCATTCTCGTGCCCCCCCTTAGTCCCCGCGAATCGCCTCATACCCGCCTGATTCGGCTTCTGGAAGGCATCCCAAGGCGTCGCTGGGCTCAGCGCATCGCATCCATCGATTTGCAGCCCGGATAGGGACATCATTTCGCCTCGCGTGTGGTATAATCAGTTCGCTTTACTTCCAGCGGAGATGTGGCGTAGTGCAGGGAATCCGGTCGCAGCAGGAGAGGGCCGACCTGCTCTAGTCTCCAGGCGGGGATATGTATCAGCCTCGGCTGCCGGCGCACGGAGGGCAAGAGGACTGCTGCGCGCCGCGTGGTAGAGATAACGCACACATGGCGGCGCGGTCCGCTCCTTGGCGACCTATCGTCGTCGCGTCCTGGCTGACGGGACCAGGCCGCTCGGGGAGTGTTCCGCCACGAGCCCTCCGACTGCTCTCTGAGGTTGCATCGCTTTCCCGCGTCTGATCAGCGGCAGTGCTCACCGCGCTGCCAGCTTTGTCTGTTGGGAGTTCTGGCCTGCGGCCGGGCGAGCGCAGGCTCTCGAAAGGAGTTACGGCGGGCGTGATTCGTGGTACAATGAATCTGGGTCACGTGGGTGCCCGACTTCCTTCATCCTATACGTCATCCCAGTTCACCAACTGGTGTAACTGGAGCTAAGTCGCATGGCGACACCACGGGGATCCAAGAAACCGCTTGGTCAGATTCTGCTGGAAAAGAGTCTGATCAACCAAGAGCAGCTGGACGAAGCCCTCAAGGTCCAGAAGAACACAACCGAGCAGATCGGCCGGATCCTGGTAGAACTGGGACACGTGTCCGAAAAGGATGTGCTGCGCGCGCACGCCGAGCAGCTCGGGATTCCCTTCCTTGAGTTGGACCGCACCAGCGTAGATGAGGATGTCGCGAAGGCGATTCCGCAGAGCGTTGTACAGCGCTACAACGCCGTGCCTATCCGCCGCAGTGGCAATCGCCTCACTGTGGCCATGGCCGACCCCACCAACGTCTTCGCCCTGGACGATATCCGCCTCATCACCGGCTACGAGATCGACCCCATGCTCGCCGCGCCCGACGACATCGGAGCGCTCATGCGCGGCACCGATAACGGGGCCTCCCAGGAGACCCTGAACACCGCCCTCCAGGCCCTCGATGGGGGCGCGGCGGCGATGCTTGCCGACGACATGGACCTCACCGGCGGCGGCAGTGACGAGGACGTCGACCGGGGCGCCGCCCTGGAAGACGAAGCTCCCATCATCCGCATCGTGAACGTCATCATCCAGCAGGCGATCAAGGACCGCGCCTCAGACATCCACATCGAGCCCGACCGCCGCGGCGTCCGCGTCCGCTACCGCATCGACGGCGTGCTCCACGAGGTCATGCAGGTCCCCAAGTACGTCCACGCGCCGCTCATCTCCCGCATCAAGATCATGGGAGATATGAACATCGCCGAGCGGCGCCTCCCTCAGGACGGACGCATCCACGTTCGACACGAGGGCAAGGACTTCGACCTGCGCGTCTCCAGCCTGCCCACCGTGTTCGGCGAGAAGGTCGTTATGCGTATCCTGGATCAGAGCAGCATTCTGATCGGTCTGAACAAGCTCGGGATGTTCCCCGAAACCCAGGCCGAGCTCGAATCCGTCGTCATCCAGCCAAACGGCATGATCCTCTCCACCGGGCCGACGGGTTCCGGCAAGACCACCACGCAGTACTCCATTCTCAACAAGATCAACTCCGTCGAGAAGAACATCATCACCATCGAGGACCCGGTCGAGTACCAGCTCCGGGGTCTGAACCAGGTGCACGTGAACCGCAAGGCCGGCCTCACCTTCGCCAACGCCCTGCGTTACTTCCTGCGCCAGG
Source organism: uncultured Armatimonadota bacterium (assembly GCA_963699135.1). Taxonomy (GTDB): domain Bacteria; phylum Armatimonadota; class Hebobacteria; order Hebobacterales; family Hebobacteraceae; genus JBEKKD01. Next base: position 23,151 of record OY969415.1, read on the forward strand.
ACCCGGACATCATCATGGTCGGAGAGATCCGCGACCTGGAAACGGCGGAAATCGCCATCCAGGCCGCGCTGACCGGCCACCTGGTGCTCTCCACGCTGCACACCAACGACGCGCCTTCCGCCGTCACTCGTATGGTGGACATGGGCGTCGAGCCGTTCCTGATCGCCTCCTCCGTCATCGGCGTACTCGCCCAGCGCCTGGCGCGCAACATCTGCGCCAACTGCAAGGAGCCCTACAAGCCCCCCGCCGACGCGCTGCGGAGGGTCGGGTTTCAAGCTGGAGGACATGGACAGCATCGTCTTCTACCGGGGCCGCGGCTGCGAAGTCTGCCGGCATTCCGGGTACAAGGGCCGCCTGGGCATCTTCGAGCTGATGATGATGAACGAGGAGATCCCGGACCTGATCGTGAAGCGCGCTCCCCTCTCCGAGGTCCGCAACGCGGCCCTCGCCAACGGTATGAAAACCCTGAAAATGGACGGTTTCGAGAAGGTCGTCGAGGGGCGAACCACTGTTGAAGAAGTCATGCGCGTGGTCTTCACCGCTGGCGGCAGCTAGCGAGGCGGCGGCGCTAGCCTGACGTCAGCTTCCCTGTTGGTCGCGGCGGGGACGCGACTGATACTGCGCAGACACTAAGTAGCCCACGAGAGGAAGAGCCGAACATGGCAGAAGCCAACGACGCCATAGCCGCCGCTGCCGGTCAGCGGCTACCCACCGCCCGGGTCGCTCAGCCCAGAGCCATCGAGGAGATCCACCTCGACGACCTGCTCCGGCTGGTAGTGGAGAAGCGGGGCTCCGACCTGCACCTTGCCGCCGGCGTCCCGCCCGTCCTCCGCATCGACGGGGCGCTGCTCGCCACCAACTTCGAGCCGCTCACCGATTTCGAAGTCCAGCGCATGATCTACGCCATCCTCACCGATGAGCAGATCCGCGCTTCGAGACCGAATAGGAGCTGGACTGCTCCTATCCAGCTGAAGGAACGTCTCCCGGTTCCGCGTCAACGTCTACCGCGACCGCGGCGCCGTCGCCGGCGCCTTCCGGGTGATCCCGTCCAGGATCCCTACCATTCGGGAACTGGGCCTGCCGCTCGTCCTCGAGGACCTGAGCCGGCGGCCCCGCGGGCTGGTCCTGGTGACCGGCCCCACGGGTTCCGGCAAGTCCACCACCCTGGCGGCCATGATCGACCAGATCAACAACGAGCGCTCCGCCCACATCATCACCATCGAAGACCCGATCGAGTACCTGCACAGCCACCGCCGGAGCATCATCAACCAGCGCGAGCTGGGGACGGACACGCACTCGCTTCGCGCAGCCGCCCTGAAGCACGCCCTCCGCGAAGACCCCGACGTCATCCTCGTCGGCGAGATGCGCGACCTGGAGACCATGGCTCTGGCCATCACCGCGGCCGAAACCGGCCACTTGGTCTTCTCCACCGTGCACACCAACAACGCCGCCCAGACCGTTGACCGCATCGTCGACGTCTTCCCGCCCGGACAGCAGGAGCAGATCCGCATCCAGCTCTCCAACAACCTGGAAGCGGTCATCTCCCAGCAGCTCCTGCCGCGGGCCGGCACCCCGGGCCGCGTCGCCGCGATGGAGATCATGATCGCCTCCCCCGCCATCCGCAACCTCATCCGGGAAGCGAAGGCCCACCAGATCACCTCCATCATCCAGACCAGCGCCCACCTCGGCATGCAGACCATGGACCAGTGCCTGCGCGACCTCTACCAGCGCGGCCTGATCACCTACGAGGAAGCCATGGCCCGCGCGATGAACCCGGACGAACTGAAGAAGATGCTGTTCACCAGGGGTGAGCAGGAGTAGCGGCGGGGATCAGTCCCGCCCGGTTGGTGGGGGAGGCCTACAGGAGTTCTCTCTCCGGGAACGGAACCTCGTTCCCTGGAGTCTAACCTTGTGAGACGGCCAGGGCCGGCAGGCGGATCGGGCCCACTGTCACCACGATGCGATCCGCGGGCGAGTGCCCGTCCCGGCGCTCTGCCTGAGGAGACGACGAAATGGCGACCTACAGCTACGTAGCCAAGGACGCGCTGGGCAAGGTCATCACCGGTACCTCCGAGGCGGAGAACGAGACGATACTCGTTCGCCGTCTGCGGGAGAAGGGTTACTGGGTCCAGAAGGTCAATGCCGCCCGCGCCCAGGCGGCGAAGCCGGCGGCCGGGCCAGCAAGTCCGGCCCCAGCCTGCTGGGCGTCCTTCGGCCGGGTCAGCGGCCGCGACCTCTCCATCTTCTGCCGCCAGTTCGCCACCATGATCAACGCCGGCGTCTCCCTCGTGCGCTGCCTGGCGGTGCTGGAGGAGCAGACAGCAGCTGCCGCCTCCGCCAGATCATCCGCGAGATCCAGGCCTCGGTCGAGTCCGGCGAGACCCTCTCCCGCGCCGTGAGCCGCTGCCCCAACGTCTTCAGCAACCTGTTCATCGGTCTGGTCCGCGCCGGAGAGGTCGGCGGTGTGCTCGACGAGACCCTCAACCGGCTCGCCGTCTTCCTGGAAGAGAACGAACGCTGCGCCGCAAGGTCAAGTCCGCCATGACCTACCCGGTCCTGGTTCTGATCTTCGCCGCCGGCGTGGTCATCCGGTCTGGTGACCTTCGTCCTGCCCAAGTTCATCGAGGTGTTCAAGGACCTGGGCATCGAGCGACAAGCTCCCGATGCCGACCCGCATCCTGATGCAGGTCAGCAACTTCCTGACCACCAAATGGTACATGATGATCATCACCATCGTGGTGTTCGCCGTCGTCTACAGCGCCTACAAGCGCACCCGCATCGGGCAAGCGCCACTATGGACTGGCGTCAAGCTCAAGGTGCCGGTCTTCGGGAAGCTCAACCACAAGATCTGCATCGCCCGCTTCGCCCGCACGCTGAGCACGCTGCTGGTCAGCGGCGTGCCCATCCTGCAGGCGCTGGAGACGGTCGCCGGCGCCGTCGACAACGAGATCATGTCGGACGCCATCCTCGCCGCCCGCGCCGCCATCCGAGAAGGCGAGCAGATCGGCGATCCGCTCCAGCGCAGCGGGATGTTCCCGCCCATGGTGGTGCAGATGATCACCATCGGCGAGGAGACCGGTTCGCTCGACCCGATGCTCAGCAAGGTCGCTGACTTCTACGAGTCGGAGGTGGACGCCACCCTCGCCGGCCTGACCGCCGCCCTCGAACCCATTCATGATCGTCGTCCTCGGCTGGAGTCGTCGGCTTCATCGTCATCGCCATGTTCCTGCCGCTGATCACCGCCGTGCAGTCGCTCCAGTCCGGGTCCTTCGAGACGGGCAAGGGCGGCGGCGGGGAATAGCGAGGCCCCTGGTTGTACCTGCCGAGGGAGCTTGCCTATCCCGCCGTCTTCGCGCTTGGCTGCGTGATCGGCAGTTTCCTCAACGTCTGTATCTATCGTATGCCCAGGGACCGCTCTGTCGTCTTCGCCGCCCTCCCACTGTCCCCAGTGCGGAGCGCGGCTGCGCACCATTGACCTCGTCCCGCTGCTTCAGCTTCCTCTTCCTGGGCCGCAAGTGCCGCTCTGCGGCGGCCCCATCGCCTGGCGCTACTTCACGGTCGAGCTGCTCACCGGGCTGGTGTTCGTCGCCGTGTGGGAGGCCTCCGGCGGCGGCCCCCAGGTCTTTCCCTGGTGGATATTCTCCGCTGTCGTGATCGCCGTCGTCTTCACCGATATCGATCACATGATCATCCCCGATAAGCTCGTCATCACGGGCCTGCTGGCGGCAGCGCTGAGCGAGGGCATCCAGGTCGCCGCCGGTCAGCCCCTGCTCTCGGTGCCCATTCCTGGGACCGGGATCGGTCTGCCCCGGGTGGTGGCGGGCGGCGTAGTCGGGTGGATCGTGTTCGTCGCCATTCGCGGCTTCAGCCAGCTTCTCTTCCGCCGCGAGGGCATGGGCCAGGGCGATGTGAAACTCGCCGGCGCCATCGGCGCCATGCTCGGGCCCAAGCTCGCCCTGCTCGGCTTCGCCCTGGCCGTCGCCGCCGGAGCCCTGCTCGGCATCGTGCTGATCGTCCTGCGGCTGCGCCGGCGCATGGAGTACCTGCCGTTTGGCCCCTTCCTGGCCGTCTCTGCGCTGGCCATGCTGCTGGCCCCCATTCCCATCGAGCGCACCGCGTGGTCCCTCTACCAGAGCTGGGCCGGCCTACTCGGCGGGTAGGCGCTTCCGGCAACGGCCGGCTTGTTGGGGAGGATGGGTGCTTCCAGTAACGACAGCGTGGTGGGGAGGATAGGCGCTCTCGGCAACGACCAGCCTGGTAGGGGGTAAGAATCTTCTCGCGAGGGATGGGAAAATGGTAGGGCAGTACCGACCTGAGCGAGAAATGCTATAGGTCGGCACTTGCCTGCCGCGCTCGCTTGTCGGCTTGCTTCCCAAGTGAGCCGCAGGCTGTGCGCGACGGCCGGGTCCTCGCTTGGAGAGTCGATTGCCTGTCAGGAAGGTCGCGCTGGGCGTTCTCCCGCCCGCGCGAAGGAGTTTGGCGGCCTCTCGGCGGGGGGTATACAATGATCATAGATGCCCGCAGCACGGGCTTCTCGGCGATCTGCAAGGCGGGTGAACCGGCGCTTGCTCAGGCTGGGTGGGGCAGGGGGTCGGACGTAGCCGCGCGCTGGGCGCTTGCACTACACGAGGTGAAAGTATGAGCTTTCTCCGTATCCGCCGAGGCGGATTCACCCTGATCGAGCTGTTGGTAGTCATCGCCATCATCACGGTCCTCATCGCGATCGGGCTGCCCGTCATGACCCGCGCGCGAGAGAAGGCCCGTCAGACCGCTTGCATCGCCAACCTCCTCCAGATTCAGCAGTCCCTCCGCCTCTATCGCCTGGAAGAAGGCGCTTTCCCTGGGCCCTACGATCCCGTTACAGGCGCGGGCGGCCTCAACTCGCTCTACCCCACCTACGTCCCCAGCCGCAAGGCCTACATTTGCCCCGACGACCCGACCGAGAACGGCGAACTCTATGCCGGGCTGGAGAGCTTCCGCACCATCAACTACGATGCCGAGAAGAACAAGCTGGCCACCCTGCTCTACGTCGCTGACCAGATGTACGACACCAGGACGGGGACCGATCGCTACACCGGACAGCAGGTGACCTATCACGGTTTCAACTGGCTCAACCCCACCTTCTACAACGAGAACTACTCCAGCTATAACCTCATGTATAACTGGATCGGCTACGCCTGGTGGGACAAAGAGGATCCCGCGTTCAAGGACGATCCGCTGCGGAGGTTCTTCACGCTGATGCCGGGATCGACCGGCCAGAACTCGGATCGCCCGATCCTGTGGTCCGACAACCTCGCCTTCTGGTACAAGTGGTTCTATTGGGACCCCGAGGATGAGTACGGCCTCTTCAGTAACCCGGAGGGAACGAACCGCGGCTTCGTCAACGACTGGCTGCAGTACTACCTGCCGCAGATGGTCTACTGGCCGGGCTACTCCGCCCGGACCATCCTGGTCTATCCCTCCAGGTCCAAAGACCCCGCGGTCAACAGCATTCACTATCCTCTGGACGACGCGCTGAAGCGCGAGCAGTGGGCCGAGACCCTCGCGGGCGAGGACGATCCCTACCAGCTGGGCATTCCCAGCGGGGTGTTCCCGGGCCTCATCAACCACAACGCGCCCGAGAGCACCATCATCACCCGCTGCCCTTGGCATCGTCCTTTCAGCAAGAGCGCCGACATTGCGCTGCGGCTCGACGGGACCGTGGACATCATCCCCGGCCCTCAGTACCGCGACTACAACTGGGCCGCACAGCAGAAGCTTACGCCCTAGCCGTAGCTACCAGACTCACCACAGAGACCGGGATCGAGGGTTGATGAGACAGAGAAATCACAGATCACCTCGCGCTCTCCGACCCCGCCTTGTCTCCCTTGGCCGGGGGGCTGCCCATCGCGCGTTCACCCTCATCGAGCTGATGGTCGTGATCGCCATCATGATGGTCCTGATCGCACTCATCGTCCCCAGCTACAAGGCCATGAGTGCTCAGAACGAGCGCAACACCTGCGCCGCCAACCTCAAGGCCATCGGTCAGGCGCTCGCGCTCTTCCGGGAAGACTACGGCTGCTATCCCCCCGACCTGACCGAGTTTCTGCCGCTCCCCGATGACCCCAACAAGCTCGTCCCCGACGCGGGGCCGGAGCCGGCCGATTCCATCCACGCCGCCTACGACGACAAGAGTGACCCGATCGACACCGGTCTCCGTGGACGCGGCCTCTACACGCTCTTCTTTCTTGGCGCCTACTCCACCACTCTGCCGCCTCCCAGCCTCGAGCCCCTCGGGCGGATCGGCTCCGACCTGCGCACTCGCATCGCCTCGCAGGGCCAGGGCCTCAACGCCTTCAAATGGTACCACAGTGCGGGGTACATCAGCGACTACAGGATCTTTCACTGCCCGGCCAACCCCACGCCCCTGGATCAGAACACGCTCGCCCGGAACCTGGATCCGAGGAATGACCTAGCAGGCATTCCCACCCTCGGCGGGTGGAACAACTACGACCTCTACTACCGGCGGAACTTCTGGGACCCGAACCGATACAACGTTTGGGACCCGGCCCCGATGCGACTGCCCGAGGTCAACGGTCAGATCGAGAGTCGCCACCTCTTCCAGCCCTATCCCCCGGCCGATACCGTCATCACTTGGTGCCCCTACCATCGCCACGCAGAAGCGCCGGCCGGACCGGGTGTGGCGGGTGACGTCACCGCCGGAGACAAGGACTTCGTCCTCTTCGCCGATGGTAGCGTGCACCGCATGACCGCGCGCCAGGACAACCGAATCTTCGAAGAGCCCAAGAACGATGCCGGCTGGCCCGCAGGACCAATCATGTGATTGGTAGTAACAGGAAATCCATGCGCTTCACCCGCGCCAACCGCATACCGCCGCCCCTCTCGGCAACTCGTTGCTTCGGTAGCTTGCTGCCGAAGCCCCACTCGTTCGGCAGTAGCCCACCCCTGCCGCAGGCAGGGGTGGGGCCGCCGTCTGTCATTCCGAGCGTAGCGAGGAATCCCGCCGTTCGTCCCTCCCAATCGGGCGGGCCTGCCCTGCGTAGCCTTGGCGGAGCAGGACCAGTCCTGCGTAGCTTCAGCGGAGCAGGGTTCACCCTCATCGAACTCCTCATCGCCCTCGTGGTCCTCATGATCGGCGTCTACGGAATGCTGCGCGTCTTCCCGGCCGGCTACGCCGCGGTCGAAGCCAGCCAGCAGCAGACCGCCGCCGCCCAGCTCGCCGACGCCGAGCTTTCCCGCTGGAAGCTCGATCCCGATTCCCTGCCTGATGCCGTCGTCGCCACCAACTACAATGGCGAGGTCATCCCCGTCACGCTCACCGACAGCGTCAACAACCTCGTGCTTGGCGCCAGCCCTTATCTGTCCTTCTCCGTGACTCCACTCACCCCGTTTGCCACCGACTACCCGGTCTGGCAAGGGTTCGGCCTCAATGATCTGGCGGTGCTGACTCAGTATGCGCCCCAGCTTCTCTACAGTCCCACCGACCTCACGCCCAGCCAGTTCGACACCGTCCAGGGATACTACGAGACAGCCAGGGTCGGCCAGGTGTCGAACGAGAAACGCGCTCTTGTGCCCCACCCGAACTGGGAGCCTAACAGCATCTATCTGCCCCGCACCATCGTGGGCGAGAGAATCGACCTGCGCAGCCTGCCCCAGACCGGCTCGGGCGTACCCTTCTACTTGCTGGCCCACGCCCCGTGCGACGTACTGCGCAGAGAGACGCAGAGAAATATCGTCATCGGGAAGCCCACGACCACCACCACCCAGGACGTCTACTTCGATATCTACGACGCGCGGCCGTGGGTGTTTCGGCCGAACACTCCGTCCATGCAGCTTGCACTGACTGGCGAGTACTCCCTCAGCGGGAATCAGCTCGTCGTTCATGCGAGCCTCACCGCCGAACGCAACTTCCGCGTCGACTACACCAACCTCACCACCCGCGCTCGCGTCGTCGGCGCCACCGTCATCGTCGGCCGAGGGCAAACCAGTGGTACCATCTACTCCGTCGCCGGCCAGGCCAGCCCCGATCCGAGCACGGTTCAGGTCTTCGAGCGCCTCGTCCAGATGTCGGACGCGGAGTACCAGAGCATTCTCTCCACCCCCAACTGGAACCCGGCCGACGACACTGTCTGGCCCCGCAACGCCTACTACGTCAACAACCTCAGCACCATCTCCGGGCAGATTCTGTTCTCGCCTGCGCTCCAGGTGAACCCGAAACCTACCGACGTCACTGTCGCCAAGGTGGACTATCGCGTTTTCGACTGGCAGATTCTCGTCTTCGATGTCGAGGTGCCTCCCAGCGGCCTGGTCGAGCTGCCCGTCCACAACATCAAGTCCGGCGCCTTCAGCAATCCTCCGCGCCAGCCCCGCCCCCAGGAAGTCGCCCGCGCCGTCCGCGAGTACTACGACTCCGCCGGCAATCGCGAGTACCACTCCGACCTCGTCGCCTGGGCGAAGGACAAGCGGAGCTGGGCCTACGTCATCGCCATCGACCGGCAGAGCGGCGACATCCTCACCGAGAATGAGGGCCTCGAGTGGCCCACCAACGCCTGGATGCGGCGCTCCCGCTTCAAGGTGGACTACAACGCGGGCCTGTTGCGGTTCAACTATGATGATCCAGTAAGCAGGGCCGAGATCGACAAATCCAAGACCTTCAACGCGGCGGTCGACACCCCCAACCGCACCGGCCGCACCTACCGCCTGCTCTGCCGCGCCCAGAACGACTGGGCCGTGCAGCTTCAGGTCGCCTCCCGCATCTACGCCCGCTCCTCCAACCCCCTCAGCCCTTCCGGGGCCCCCGTCGGCATCACCCCCGGCAACACCACCATGCTCGCCTACGCCTGGTCAGCCTCGCAGCCCGACAACAAGCAGATCTACTTCCCGCTCAGCGAAGCCGGCCAGACCGTGTCGATCGACTACTACTACGAGCAGAGCGTTCCTATGCCAGGCGTATTCGCGGCCCCTGGTACGATCAACGCCACTACGCAGCAGATCTTCGTCGCCGGTGAAGTCCACACCATCGGCCGGCCTTTCGCCAACAAGATCTCCACTGGACCCGGGAACGAGACTCGCGAATGGGTGTGTCAGCTCTCCGACCCGCTTGCCCACATCCCGAACGCGTGGGGACCCACCTCCGTGCGCGGCATCAGCGTCCGCGCCCGCTCCACCTGGGTTACCCCCGGTCGATCCACCACCTTCCAAGACATCGTGCGCACCGGCGCCGACCCGAGGTACGGTATCAACGGCGCGGTTCGCTCCGCACCCGCCAGTCTCAACGAAGCTTGGCACCAGGTCATCATCAGCACTTATCTGACGCGAGCGCCGATCTAACATGACCACCTCTCGCTACCAGCCAAATCGTGCCACCCGTTGCTTCGGTAGCTTGTGGCTAGGCGAAGCCGCCACCCCGGTCCGCCCTTGGCGGACTCAGGGGCTGCCGAAGCCCGATGACTGTTGCTTCGGTAGTTCTACTGCCGAAGCCCCTGCGGTTCCCGCTGCTTCGGTAGTTCTACTGCCGAAGCCCCGTTCGTCGCGCGCCCGCGCGCCTGCCCTGCGTAGCCTTGGCAAAGCAGGACCCGCCCTGCGAAGCTTCAGCGAAGCAGGGTTCACCCTTATCGAAATCCTCATCAGCCTCGGTCTGCTGCTGATCGTGTTCGCCCTCCTCTTCGTCCCGATCAGCGCCAGCTTTGGCTACTTCCGCACCGCCACCGCTCGCGCCGACGCCCAGACCGTCGCCCGCACCGCGCTCGATTCCATGGCCCGCGAGATCTCCGAGGCCATGGCCGTCCAGCTCGATATGTACGACAACAGCATGATCGCCTTCATCCCGCCGCTGCGGCTCAACCCCGACGACCCGAACAGTGAGATCGTCACCCCGCCGCGGCCCGACTGGACCCGCGCCATTCGCTACTGGCAGGCCCTCACCGATCCCACCAGAAACTACAACCCCGGCGCCTATCTCGAGCCATCGAATATGTTCTTCCTGGCGCGCACCGTCGTGCCCCAGCCGTTCCGGACCGATGATCTGTGGAACTACTGGAACAACGACTGGGCGACGAAGACCGCGGCGGACTCGACGACCAACGAGGGAATCACTGCCTGGGCGCCCGTCCCCCGTGCCGCAAACGCCGATCTCGACCTCGTGTTCAACTCCGACGGAAGCGTCAGGACCCATACCGAGACCATCAACGGCAAGAGCGTCATTGTCCGCGACGTCGACAGGCGCAACCACAGCCTCCAGCCTGGCTATCCCTATCTGGCGCTCAAGCGTAACTACGGCCCCAAGTGGCCCAGCGAAGCGATCCGCCTTTACCGCAGCGTGGCCGTCGCGCTCGACTCCGAACGCGCCCGAATACGACGTGCCCCAGCTCACCTTCACCCCCACTGTCGTCGCCGGCGAGCGCCTGCAGCGGACCGAGAACGCCGAGGGTGCGGACGGCGCCATCTACCGCGCCCGCTATCCTCTCTGGCGCATGGGCCAGCCCTTCACCGGCTGGTCCTCCCTGCCCGCCGACATCGCGGCCGCGAAGGACCTCCCGCTCGACGGCCTCAACAACCCGGCCTTCGGCTCCTGGGCGCGCGACCCCCTCCTCACCATCTGGCGCTATCTACCCAGCGGCACCGCCGGCCGCTACACCCCAGAGGGCATCGCCGCTTTCGACCCTCGTACCCGCACCATGCGGGCCTTCGACCTGGGCCGGGAAGGCGCGATGCATGACACTAGCTACGACGCCTCGATGCCCTACCTCAAGTCCGGCAACGCGACCGCCCGCACCCGCCCTCGTTTCGTCTTCTCCGTTGACTGGGTGGACGGGTCCCTGCGGTTCGATTACCCGCTGGCGTTGACAACGGGCAAGCCTTCGCCCGACGATGCCACCTTTATGCCCATTGTGAAGCCGCTCTCCGAAAACTCCCTCGCTTTGGGCATCCCGCTCAGCGCCTACTGGGAGAGTCCGCCAGCTAACGGCGACCTGCGCCTCTTCCTCGTCCCCGACTCGGTCGTCGTCAAGCGGGTGCAGCTACCGGCCACAACCACCAGCCCGGCGCCGCCGACCCGTGTCCTCGCTGTCCTGAAACAGGTCGCTTCCACCCCCCACGAGGGGAGGGACGAGTATCGCATCGGACTGACCAACGGCGCCACCGATCCAGTTCCCTACGGCTGGATCCAGTTGCCCGAATATGTGGTCGGCAACGCAACCGCCGGCACCAAGTCAGCCGACGCCACCTTCGTCATCGAGTTCCGCTGGCGCAGCAATGGCGTCTTGACCATGGACTATGACAGCAGCGGCAACCCGATAGGCCTGGTCGAGAAGCCGGACATCGTCACCGCCTACTACCGCACCGCCGCGGTTATCGATGTCGGCGTCACCGTCAGCCGCGCCGACCCCAGCGCCGAGATCGGGAAGCGCATCGCTCAGTCCGCCTACCTCACCCGGCGCGTCAAGCTCCATAACCTCCTCCGTGAGATTCGCTATGCCGAAAAGTAGCGCCCTCCGCAATCATCCTTCGGCTTGCTTCGGTAGCTTGCTGCCGAAGCCGCCGCGTCGCCGTTGCTTCGGTAGTTCTACTGCCGAAGCCCCTCCCATTCCCGCGGCTTCGGTAGTTCTGCTGCCGAAGCCGCGCCCGTCGCGCGGCCAGCATCATCCGTTCGGCAGGAGCTTGCTCCTGCCCCAAACCGGACGGGCGCTCCACCCGTCCTCCGAACGCGGCCAGGCCCTCCTCGTCGCCGTCCTCGTCCTCTTCGCGGTCGCTACCCTCGCCGCGCTGTTCACCGCCATCGTCAGCTCGCAGATCGCCCAGACCAGCCGCCACTCCGACGTCGTCCAGCTTCGCAACGTCGCCGAGGCCGGCCTCCGCTGGGCCAATGAGCAGCTTTCCTACGGCATCGACGGCGCCGACTGGCGCCCCTCCCAGCGCACCTTCCGCACCGGCGGCGGCGAAGTCACCATCGACATCAGCTACGGTCCTAGCCCGGCCCAGCTCCAGAGCCGCTTTATTCGCATCGTCGCCAGCGCCGTCTTCCCCGATAACCCGTTCCTGCGCTACACCGAACTCGGGCTCAAGCCGCTCCTGCTCACCGACTACGTCCGCTTCATCACCGATCGCTACCAGAGCGGCAAGCCTGCCGCCCTCGGCGTTACCGGCGTCGAACTCGGCGGCCAGCCGCGGGGCGCCGACCCCAATGAGTCCACCAAGCCCGCCAACGGCACCAACGTCCTCTTCGATCTCGCCGGCCCGATCCGCTCCAACACCGACCTGGTGATCTATGGCAACTCGCGGATCAACCTCTACACTCGCGACTACGCCCTCTACCGGAACGTCACCCCGCCCCTGCTGCGGGATGACACCATCGAGGTATCGGGGAATCTCGACGCCGGTGAGGTGGACACTAGCGCCACCGACCCGCTCCTGCGCACCGTCATCTCTCGCGCCGCGCTCTTCGTGGACGGCAGTCAGCGCGCCGCCAATCTCTTCCTCCCCAACGGTGACGTCGAAACCGCCGGCTACCTGAACGGCTTCCCCGATGCCTGGCGCAACGACGGTATGCCGGTCCCCAACACCTGGCGCGTGCTCGCGAACCTGCCCTCCTACAAGACGGCGCTGCTTTCCGACCGACTCACCCCCGATGCTCTCGCGCCCCGCGCATCCGGCCGCCCCTCATCGACGCCCGCCACCCGGATATGCAGACCAATCGCTATCTCGCCCTCACCCGCGACTCCGGCGAGTGGAAGCCCGCCGATCTCGGGTTCTACAACACCGGCGTCTACGGCTGGGGATGGCTCACCCGGAACGGCGGCGTCTACATCGATAACTCCTCCGACCTCCAGTACAACCACGACCTCGACAAGCTCCGTCTCAACTGGGTCGGTTCGGTGGGCGCGCACGCGAACGCGACTCCTGCGGGCGACAAGCGCACCGCTCTCAGTGACAACGACACGCCGCCCGCCGACTGGTGGGACAACACCGGCCGCTGGTACGCGCCTCCGGGCGCCGAGATCGTCCTCCACGGCGAGGCCGAATGCCCCTACATCGAGATCACCCGCGATGACCCGGTGGCGACCAACCCTGGCACGCCCATCGATCCCGCCGACCCGGCCACCTACTCCTACTGGCGCGAGCCCGATGGCACGCCCATCCTGGATACCAAGCCTTATCTCGCCAGCGGCAACTGCAAGCCCGTGAAGCTGGCCAATCCTGCGGGTGTCACTAGCCGCACCGCTCACTTGCCCTTCCCACCCAACGGTGTCATCTACGCCGAAGGCAACATCCGCATTCGCGGCGTCATGCCCCCCGTGCGCGGCACGCCCACCGTCTACCTCGACAAGTGGGACGCCTCCAATGGCGGCGACCGCCTCTTCGATCTCCAGGTCGTCTCCGGCGGCACCATCTACATCGAGGGTGACCTCCTCACCCCCGGCCCCGAGGGCGCCAGCCTCTGGCACACCGACATCAACGGCCGCCACAAGCTGACTACCCTCCAGGAAGACATGCAGTGGGGCTCCCGCCTCGCCCTCCTGGCGCGGGATTACGTCTGCGTCAATACCACCGCTCTCTTCCCCCGCCCCGCCGACCTCTACGAAACCGTCAAGGTCAGCAATACCTCCTATGGGTATAACGATGGCCATCCGGTCTACCCGCGGATGAATGACACCACCGACTACCCACTGAATACTTACCCGCGCTATCTGTTCTGGCAGGGCAAGCCCGTCCCGACCGTGCACGAGAAGTACGATGGCACGGCGGGGTTCCCGACGAATCCTGAGAGCACGTCCTTCATCTACAACAATGTTCGCCTCGACGTCCCCAACCTCAGGGGCGAAGTCGCTCAGCTTCAGCTCTTCCTGGGTCACGCCGGGTGGTATGTCAACAATGGCCCACCACATGGGTACCCGGGGGCAGGCGTGGGCACGCCCACAACGCTCATCGATCCAGACGCGAACGTCCAGCTCCGCCTGATGATCAACAATGTCCTCGACTCCTGGGAGCAGGGGGGCGACACCGACCACTACACCTTCGCGGCTGCTAAGGACCCCGACCAGTCCAAGTTCTGGTACGACTTCGCCCAGGGCGTCAGCAGGCTCGAATTCCTCCCGAACCATGACAGCGCCAATGCCGAGACCCCGGTCGAGACCATGAACCTCCTCGACCAGACCACTACTACCCCCGTCGATACCTACCAACTCGCCGGCTCCAACACGATCGGCCTTGGGGTGCACGTGTTTCCGACAAGTGAGGAGTTCCCGTCAGATTCGGGCGAGTTCAGATGGCTAGTCGCGCCCCACGAACTCGGCTATGTCCTCGGCCCCATTGCCATCGCCCCGTCGCGTGGATACCTCAATGACCCCACCAACACCGCGGGCCCCCTGCCCGTTCAGATTCAGGCCCTTGTCTATGCCCAGAACGGCTCCTGGTTCGTGATCCCTGGCCCATGGTTCAACGAGGATGCCGGCTACGCAACCGCGCACCCCCAGTGGGATACGCAGTACCCCGGCTACCATGAGCCGCTGAACATCGCGCTTCAGTTCTACGGCGCCATCTCCGAGAACATGCCCGCGCCCATCGGCGACGTCGCCGACTGGACCAGCAAGTGGTGCGGCACCGCCTACAGCGACACCAACATGAGCCTCCGCTATAGCTACGATCCACTCCTTCGCCTCGAGCGCCTGCGCCGCGACCCGCTCTCGCGAGACTCCAACCCGCTCTACGTCAGGACCCCGCGCTTCAAGTATCTGCCCATGACCCCCGACCTCATGGTCTGGGGAGAGCGCATATCCGGCCAAACCGGCATCTGACCACGTGCCCTTCTGTCATTGCGAGGGGCGGCCGTTGTCGCCCCGTGGCAATCTCGTACGTTGCCGTTCGTAGGGGCGCAATTCATTGCGCCCGCCCTTCTGTCATTGCGAGGGGCGGCCGTTGCCGCCCCGTGGCAATCTCGTCGTTGCCGTTCGTAGGGGCGCAATTCATTGCGCCCGAATGGGCCGTCCGTAGGGCGGCGTGATCCATCCCGCCCAGGCAGAATAGGGGAGGCGCGAATCTCCTGACCGGCCAGGCCGCTCTGCAGGAGGCGCGCCCGGTTCGTGGTAACGTAAGGGACGAGCGCCGCGGTGCGCTCTTGATAACCGCCCGCCGCGTGGTACTTGCTCTTCAGAGATGCGCCCTGCGAGCGGGCCCCGTTTGTTGCGGAACAATATCGCCCGTGCTATAATCTAACATTCGCGGGGGGTGTGAGCAGGCGCGGCGGCTGCCTGGCGTTTTTTCCTGCTTCCTCCCACCGGCAAAAGGAACGATGGCCAGCCATGGCGGAACAGGTAGTCCTCGGCCTCGACATCGGCACCAACCGCATAAAGTTCGTTGAGGCCCGCATGGGTAAACGCGGGCCCCTCATCACCAACGCGGGAATCGGCCTGACGCCCAGAGATGCCATCTCCAACGGCGTCATCGTTGACCCCAACGCCCTCGGCGCCGCCTTGCGCCACCTGCTCGACCAGTATGGCATCCGCACCAAGGGAGTCGTCAGCTCCGTGGCCAGCCAGTCCTCCCTCGTCGTCCGTCCCATCGAAGTCCCGCGCATGAGTCGCCAGGAGCTGGCCGACACCATGCAGTGGGAGGTCGAGCGTCACATCCCCTTCGCCGCCAGCGAAGTGGTGATGGACTTCCAGCCTCTCATCGCGCCCGAAGAGCTCCCCCCCGAAGCCCAGAACATGGAAGTCCTCCTCGCCGTCGCCCAGGAGGACATGATCAACGCTCACGTCGAGACCCTCTTCCGCGCCGGGCTCGACCCCATCGCCCTCGACGTCGAGCCCCTCGCCGCCGGTCGCTCTCTCATCGACATCAACCGGGAAGCCGGATCCTACGATCACGTTTACGCCCTGCTCAACGTTGGCGCCATCACTACCGACCTCAGCATCGTGCGCCGCGGCCTCTTGAGCTTCACTCGCCCCGTCCCCCTGGCGGGCGACAACATCACCAACGCCATCGCCGACGGCCTCGGCTACGAGTTCCACGAGGCCGAGCGCGCGAAGATCGAGCAGGCCGCCCTCTACGTTCAGGGCGCGCCCGCGCTGGAAGCTCCCAGGGAGCTCCCCGTGGAAGCGCCGCCGCCATCGGTGGCGCCGCCGCCTACCCAGCCCATCTTCCGCGTCGGAGACGAAAGCGAAGATGCCAGGCCTGCCCCCGTCTTCGAGATCGGCGACGAAGCCCCCAAGCCCGGCCCTGTATTCGATCTGGGCGGAGAGTCTGCTCCCCAGCCCCAGACCTTCGACCTTGGCGCGGACATCGGCCCTGGCGGGCCCTCCGTCCCCCAGCCGCCGCCCCGCGTTTCCGGACTGCCGGTCCTCCATACCCCCGGCGCCGGGACCCCGGGTCGCCAGGTCTATGACGCCATGCTGCCCACCCTCATCGAACTCGTCACCGAGATTCGGCGCTCCATCGAGTACTACTCGAATCGCTATCCCGATTCGCGGGTCGATAAGGTCCTCGTCTACGGCGGCACGGCCTGCATGCCGAACTTCTCCGAGTTCCTCGCCAGCGAAGTGGGGACCGCGGTCGAGATTGGGAATCCCCTCCTGCGGGTCGAGATCGACCGTGGCGTCTCGTCCGAATTCATCGACCAGAACGGGCCCTACCTGCCCATCGTGGTGGGGCTCGCCATTCGTGATATGATCGACTGACCCGCGGCCTGCTTCGGGATCGCTCATCCCGAGGCGGTCGCTCTGGTTTCAACGGCGGATCATTCGACCCGTCAAGTGTGCATGGAGAAGGCGGATGATAAAGATCAACCTACTGCCGGGCTACATCCTCGAGAGCCGGCGCGTCAAGGCCCTCTTGCGCCTGCTCGTCGCCGTCATCGTCATCGAGGTAGCCCTCCTCTCGGCCTACGTCTGGTCTCCCGTCCCCAAGTGCCTGCCTTCTCAGAAGAAAGCAGCCGACGACAGCCTCGCCCAGTGGACCAAGAAGTACAACGAAGTCGTCGCGCTGGATGACCAGGCGAAAGCCACCGCGGCCCGCTTTGCCACGAAGGCCAGTTGGGTGAAGTGGGTCGATGATGCCGACCGCATCCCCGGCCGTTGGATCAACTACTTCAAGCTCGTCAATAAGTACATCCCCAAGGACGTGGTGATCAACGGCCTGCCCCTTCCCAGCGGCAATGTCCTCAACCTCAGTGGTACCACCAGCGACCTTCGCGCCGCTTCCCGCTGGTACCTCAACATGCTTCGCTGCGAGATGGTTCAGCCCGATCCCAACGCCGTCCGATTCTCCGTCGGCGGCATGGTCGGCTGGCCCGGCACTCCCGCCGGCCCCGGCCCGAACCCCAAGATGTCCACCCCGGTTGCCATTTCCATCGCCCTCAACCCGGAGTACATCCCCCTGGGCCTCGCCCCCGCCGTCCCGCCTGATGCCGGAGTCGGTGGAGGCGCCAGTCGCGGTGGCGGCCGCGGTGGCGGCGGTGGTGGTGGTGGCCGCATGGGAGCTGGTGGTGGTGGCGGCGGTGGCGGGGGAGGACGCGGTGGAGGTGGCGGCGGACGCGGTGGAGGTGGTGGCGGCCGCGGCGGCGGTGGTGGTGGTCGTGGTGGTGGCGGAGGTGGGGGAGGACGCGGTGGCCGCGGCGGATAGTGCCGGCAGGGGTGTGTGGTGTGACGGGTCTCGTCGCCCGCAAATAGAGCGAGGAGTCGTGCTGTGAAGCAATTTCGGATCAACAGAATCCAGGTCGGTATCGCGGGCCTTGTGGTGTTGGTCGGCATCGCCGCTCTCTACCTGCTCGCCTTCGTCAAGCCTATGGCCGCCAAGATCAAGAAGATCAACGACGATGCCCTTGCCAACAAGCAGTACGTCGAGCAGAACGAGTCGAAGGCAAAGAAAGCCCTGCTGGCCGCCGAGGCCCAGGAGGCCATCGTCAAGGCCCAGTTCGACAAGATCATGAAGTCCCGGATGCCCGCGAACGCCGACTTCTCCGATCCCCTCGCCGGCATGTTCAAGCTTTGGACGTTCCCCGGCGAAGAGGGAATGGTGATCGACAAGTGGTTCAAGTCCTCCGGCGCCGACGTCAGCGGCTACAGCTTCCCCGCCTACGGATCCCAGGTCGACCTGAACCTGCCCAACGTCAAGGTGATGCCTCCCCTGAACTGGAACCTGACCGTCCAGACCAGAGACTTCCCGTCCCTGCTCAAGTGGCTTGAGAAGTTCCCCAAGGCCCCTCGCTTCCTGGTCATGGGCAGCGTCGTCATCGGCGGCCCCCGACAGCCTGGCCAGCCGCTCACGGCCAGCATCCCCGTTACCCTCTACGAGTGGACCAAGGCCGCCCAGACCGCGCTCGAGGCCCCTGCGGTAGCTCCTGCCGCCGCTGGCGCGGGCGCCGCCGGGGACACCGGAATGGGTGGTGGCATGCGCGGCGGTGGTGGCGGCATGCGCGGCGGTGGCGGTGGCATGCGCGGTGGCGGCGGTGGACGTGGAGGCGGTGGGCGTGGTGGCGGCCGTGGTGGCCGCGGCGGATAACCTGAGATCCCGGCCGAAGCGCGTATCCGGACGCTTCGGAGTTGCTCGCATTGGCTAGCCTGTGGTCCGAGACGTGTGTAGTCTGACTAACCTGTCGTTCAAGAGAGTTGTCAATGAGCGCGGCCGACCGAAACAAGATCATCATCGCCGGTGGCGTAGCACTCATCGCCATCATCCTCATCATCTTCTTCCTGCGGGGCCGAGGCGGCAAGCAGACCGCCACCACCGCAGGTGGAGGTGGTTTTGGTGGAACGGCTCAGACCGCCGCCGGGGGAACGCCCCAGGCTGGCGGCGCGGCTGCTCCCGGTCAAGGGGCCCCCGCTGCTCCCGGTGGCCGGGGTGGCGCTCGTGGTGGTGGCGCGCCCGGCGCGGGTGGAATTGGCGCTGCCGGTCCCGCCGCACCTGGTGCGGTAGAGACGGCTCAAGCTCCTGCCGCCGGGGCTCCCTACCTCGGCGTCGTCCGCATGGGCACTGGCCCCAGCGAACCTTCGCGCGTCGACCCCTTCCTCACCTTCGATGCCCCTCCGCCCTCCATCCCTCCAGAGGTTAGCGCCGCCCTTCCTCCCGTCATTCTTCAGACCGGCGGACTCCGCCCGGGAAGGCCTTCCTGAAAACGTCGGCGGCCCTCTGGGCCGGCGGCCGCGTCGCCGGCCTGCTCTTCGATGACGGCGCCTGGGCCATCCTGGAGCAGGACAACCAGACCTTTATCGTCAAGCCCGGCGATATCGTCGATGGCAATCGCATCACCGCCATCGGGCCGGACTCGATCTTCGTCACCGACAACCAGGGACGGCGCTGGCGAGTCGATCTCCGCGCCCTCGCCACCCCGGGCGGCTCCACCGCCCCCAGCAGCGTCCCAGGCATGCCGGAGGCGCCTCCCACCGGCGTGCAGAACTAGTGTCGGTATTGCAGGTGGGTAGACTAAGATTGTGCGAACAAAATGCCCCCCAGCGTAGTCAAAATAGATGGATAGAGGCGGCTTCAGGCTGATCTCTAGCGGGTCCGCCTGCCCGTCGCCCTCGCTTCCGCGAACAGATCTAGAATAGGGCTTAACAGCCTGATCCTGGTGTGCTAGAATAGCCCGCCTGGAGGGAACGAAAATGATGGCTAGCCGGAACCGGATGTTGCTGGGCCTGTTGCTGCTCACCGTGATCGTCACGGGTGCTCTTGTCACCGTGGTCGTCGCGGGTGCTCTTGCCACGAGTTCCGTGGCCTTCGCCCAGGGCGAGGAGAACCCGATCAGCCTCGACCTCAAGGACGCGAATCTCGAAGACGCGTTGCGCCTGATCTTCCGCCCTCCCCTACAGCTTCACCCTGGAGCCGGGAGTCACCGGGAGAGTGACTGTCTCTCTTCACGATGTCACTTTCTCTCAGGCCCTTCGCGCCGTCCTCGACCTCAACCGGTTGACCTACCGCAAGGAGGCCAACAACGTCTATGTGATCACCAAGCGGGAGGCGGCCCCCGAGAAGGCTACGACCACGCCGGTTACGGTCGAGACCCCGGCTTCCGAATACCCGCTCTTCTGGATCGGCCCCGGTGGCCGCTATGAGCTTCAGGCGCTCGATGCACGTGATGTCGCCATGTGGTTCGGCGGCTACCAGATCAACCCGCTGCCTATTCCCTACTCCGTCGGTACCCCCGGCGGCGCCGGAATTGGCGGTGGTGGTGGCGCCGGTGGTGGCTTCGGTGGCGCTGGCGGCGGCGGCGGTGGCTTGGGCGGCGGCGGCGGCGGCCTGGGTGGCGGCCTTGGCGGCGGCGGTGGCGGCCTTGGCGGCGGTGGTGGCGGCACCGGCGGCGGTGGTCGTGGCGGTGGCGGCACTGGCGGTGGTGGTGGCGGCACCGGTGGCGGTGGTACCGGTGGTGGTGGTGGTCGCCAGGGTGGCGGTGGCGGCACTGGCGGTGGCGGCACTGGTGGTGGTGGCACCGGCGGTGGCGGCACTGGTGGTGGTCGCCAGGGCGGCGGTGGTGGCGGCGCCGGCGGCTAACCCGAAGCTCGCCCTGCGACCGGTTGCGCTAAGCTGAGATTCGAATTGCATCTGGGCCGGGCGTCTCCGGCCCAGATGTGGAGTTAGGTTCCGGGTGTAGGCATTCTGCCCGGCGACGAGAAGTCCGATCGTGGTTCCGGCGAGGTGCCAGCGATTGGTGGGCGAGAAGTTTCCGCACCATTGGCGCGGGGGGAAGGCATCCCTCGTACGGCCGTTGTAATGCTCGCCTGTGCGAGCGACTCAGTTCGGAGGTCAGAGATGAGACGAAGTATTATCGCGCTAGTCCTAGTCTGCCTGATGGCCGGCCTGACAGCCGCCGCACTCGCGAGCGAGCCCGCCGGCGATGCCACGCGCGGGCCCATCAGCATACACGTGCGCGACGCCAGCATCCCGGACGTCATTCAGACCATCATGAAGAACGTGGGCGCCAACCACGTCATCTACGGTGACGTCACCGGCACCATCACCCTCTCCCGCGACAACGTCCCTGTCGAGCGCATCCTCGAGGACATCTACCAGGCCAAGGGCTTCTACTGGTGGCGCGATCAGACCGGTACCTACTTCATTTCCACTCAGCCTCAGCCTGCGCCCAGCCCTGCGATCTCCACGCCCTCCGGCTGCTCCCGCGGGAGTAGATCAGAGGGTCGCTGAGAATCTCGAAGATGCACACCCTCCATTTCTGGCCCCCCCAGTATCTCTGCTATCTCTTCGGCACCGCCGAGGAGCCGGGTCCCCTCCCATACTCCAGTAGCCAGTACGCCGATAGCTTCGGCCCCGCTATGCCCGTCGGTCCCCAGGTGGCCGGGTACTCCAACGCTGGCGGCCTCGGACTTGGCGAACTCGCCGGCGGCGGTCGGGGTGGCGGCGGCGGCGGTGGTCGAGGCGGAGCCGGTGGCGGTGGTGGCGGCGGTAGAGGTGGAGCCGGCGGTGGCGGTGGCGGTGGTAGAGGTGGCGCCGGTGGTGGTGGCCGAGGCGGTGGCGGTGGCGGCGGCCGAGGTGGCGGCGGTGGTGGTGGCGGCGGCGTCGGTGGTGGTTCGCTGGCTCAGTTCATGCCCGAGGACATCTCCGATATCGTGGCCGTGCCCATCCTCAACGGCCTCATCATCCGCGGCAGCGAAGAGGGCGTCAACAAACTGATCGAGTTCATCAAGATGATCGATCGCAAGCCCCAGCAGATCATCGTGGAACTGCAGTCGGTTGCCGTCTCCACTTCGATGCAGAAGCGCTTCGGAATTCAGTGGTTCTGCACTGTTGGCAACACGACCATTCAGCCTCTCGGCTTCGACCCGGGCGGCGGCAGCCTCCGCATCGGCTACGCCGGCCACAATAACTTCCAGGCGACCCTCGCCTACCTGCTGACCACCGGTCAGGGCAAGGTGACCGACGCCATTCGCATCTCCACCATGAACTTGCTGCCGGCCTACAACTCGGTCGTCGAGCAGTTCCCTCTGGTCCAGGTGGGCGGCGTGGCCGGCGGCGGCCTGGGTGGCGCCGGCGTTCAGACAGTCTCCGTTACCTACCTGAACCTCGTCACGCAGCTTAGCATCTTGCCCCAGATCCTCGGCGACGGGACCATCAACATGGTCGTGCCGTACGTCAAGACTTCCAGGACTGGGAAGGTGACCGTGCCGCTGGCCAACTTCGGTTCCTATGACGCGCAGATCATAACCACGAACTCCCTCCTGACTACCGTGAACGTTAGGGACGGAGAAACCTTCGTGGTCGGCGGGTTCGTCGGCGGCAACGAAGAGCAGAGCGAACTCAGGCTCCCGCTCCTGGGCGACATTCCCTGGATCGGGCAGCTATTCACTCAGCGCACTCGCAGCTTCAACGAGACCGAGACCTTGCTCTTCATCACCCCTCGCATCGTGAAGGAAGAAGCGGCCCCCGTCAGCCTGGGTCCCATCTGACCCCGGCCGAAAGTTCGGAACTCACGGAAGCGGCGCTCATCGAGTGCCGCTTCCGTTGCCTTATGCATTGCCTCGGAACTGCGACCAGCGAGATGCCGCCAGTGTTCGACAAAGCGCCTGCCGCCGAAGACCCGACCACTCCCCTGCGCGTCGAACTGGGGGATCGGTCCTACCAGATCCGCCTCGGCCCCGAGGTGCTGGCCGACGCCGGCCGCCTGATCGAGGCGGCGGTCGCCCCCTCCCGCGCCTTCATCATCACCCATCCCATCATCGACCGGCTCCACGGCGATGCTCTGCGCCGCGGTCTCCGCGGGTCCGCCTTTGAGATTATCCATGTTCCCACGGGAGAGCGGCAGAAGACCCTCCGCCGCGCTGCCTGGCTCTACGACCGTCTGCTCGAGCTGGGCGCCGACCGCAGCTCCGCCGCCATCGCCTTTGGGGGAGGGGTTATCGGAGATCTGGCTGGCTTCGTCGCCGCCACCTACATGCGCGGCCTTCCCTACCTTCAGATCCCAACCACGCTTCTCGCCCAGGTCGATGCCTCCGTGGGGGGCAAGGTCGCCGTCGATCACCCCAAGGCGAAGAACCTGATTGGCGCCTTCTACCAGCCCCGCCTCGTCCTCGCCGACTCGGGAGTGCTTCGCACCTTACCCGCCCGCGAGTACCGATCCGGCCTCGCGGAAGTGGTCAAGCACGCTGTCCTGGATCAGCAGCTCTTCCTCTGGCTCCAGCAGAACTCCGCCGCGCTCGCCTCGCGACACCCCTCTGCTGTCGCTCACGCCGTCCGCCGAAGCTGCGAGATCAAGGCCGAGGTCGTCCGCCGCGACGAGCGCGAGACCGGGCCGCGAGCCATCCTGAATCTCGGCCACACCGTCGGCCACGCCCTCGAAACCCTTGCCGGTTACCGTTCCCTCCGGCATGGCGAAGCTGTCGCCATCGGCCTGGTCGCTGCCGCCCGCATCGCCGTTGCCACTGACCGACTCGCGCCCGCGGCTGCAGCCGAGATCGAATCGCTCCTCGGCCGTTTCCGCCTCCCTGTCCGTTCCCCGGCGTTCCGCGTCAGCGACATCATCGCCGCCCTGCGCGCCGACAAGAAGTCCCTCGTCGGCGTGCCCCGCTTCGTCCTACCCAGCGCCATAGGCGATGTCGAGTTCGGCGTCGAAGTACCCGAGCACACCGTTGCCGACGTACTGCTCAGCCTCGGCGCGGCCAGATAGGAGAGGTGGCGACCATGCTCTTCGACTTCCACACTCACACCTTCCTCAGCGATGGCGTGTTGCTCCCCATCGAACTCATCCGTCGCGCGGTCGCCCGCGGCTACACCGCCATTGGCGTCACCGACCACGCCTCCTACAGCACCCTCGATTCGGTTATCGCCGCCGTCGCCGCCGACTGCAAGCTCGCCGAGAAATACTGGGATATCCGTGCCCTCCCCGGCGTCGAGATCACCCATGTCCCGCCGGAGGCGATCGCCGATATCGCGCGGGAGGCCCGTTGGCGTGGCGCCCAGATCGTCGTCTGCCACGGCGAAACCCCCGTCGAGCCCGTACCGCCCGGCACTGACCTCGCGGCTCTGAGCTGCCCCGACGTAGATGTGCTGGCCCACCCGGGCCCGATCACTCTGGAGCTGGCCCAGCTCGCCGCCGGCAACGGCGTCTACCTCGAGCTCTCCGCGCGCCGGGGTCACAGCCTCGCCAACGGTTGCGTCGCCGCTGCCGCCCGCCAGGCCGGCGCCTCCCTCCTCGTCAACAGCGACTCCCACGAGCCCGGCGATCTGCTCACCGAGGACTTCGCCCGCCGCGTCGCCGCTGGCGCCGGACTCACTCCCGAGGAGATGCAGACCACTCTCATCACCAATCCCCAGCGCCTCCTCGCCAAACTCGCCGCCCGCCGGTGAGGGCCTTCTCCATGGTGCCGGCAAGGCGCACGGCGGTACCTCCCTTCCCTCGCCTGCCCTGCCGCGTTGCTCCAAGCGCTTGCAATGCCGGCGAAGGATTGCTATACTCACTATGCTGACTAAGGGCCCATATCTCTATGGTACACTGGACATGGATGGCATCTCCTGACGCCTCCAACTGAGGCGAGCCCGCATTTGGCTCGCGGCGCCGCGGGCGGCATACTGTGAGCCATCAACATTGCCACCGCCAGGGTACCAGAAGAAGGGTTCGGTCAGCGCACTCGGTCAAGGAGTGGCGTACCATAGAGATGCCATCCATGTCCAGTGTAAGGTCACGCTATCACGCGACGCCTCGCTCCGCGCCAGCCACCTAGAGGCGGGGATATGACTGGCGCACTTACTACCCCTCCCAGTGTCGTGTTCCTTACGCACTTCAGCCCTGAGAGGCTGGAGACGCATATCGACGCATTCATTGAGCACCACCGCGATCCCCTGCGAGAGGGCCGCCTGAGCGTGCCGCGCGGCTACGACCGACTCCCTGTTGAGTGGCTGGATCGCACGAACAAGATAGGCATAACGAATCGCGAGTTGCTGGTGACGGAGGTATCGCGTAAGGTACTCAACGGGACCTACGTGTTCGGTCCCGCGCTTGAGAGAGTGGCATCTTCGGGCACGAAAGACCGCTCGGTCTGGCGCTCAGCGCTACGGGACCAGATCGTCCAGTACGTGCTCTGCCGCGTTCTAGAGGAGATCTGCGACACACGATTTGCGAGCTGCTCTTACGGGTTCCGAAGGGGCCGTTCCTATCACGATGCCATCCGACACCTGAACGCCGCACTGAGGAGCGGCCGCACATTCATCTTCGAAGCTGACATCAAGAACTTCTTCGACACCATACCACATGACGTAGTCCTGCGGTGCGCCGCCCGCTTCTGTCGCCGATCCCAACAGCTGATGAAGCTCATCGGTGAGTACACTAGGTCGCCGAAGATCCTAGCCGGTAGCGTCGGAGCGGTCCTGCGGAGGTCGAAGCAGACACCGGTCCGTGAGCTGGCTAAGTCGCGGGACGTAGGCATACCTCAGGGGGGCGCAGTGAGCGGGATCATCGCCAACCTCGTCCTGCACTCGTTTGACTGCCACTTGGTGAAGCTGGGATACGATCTGATTCGGTATGCGGACGACTTCGTCATCTGCTGCACCGATCCGGCTGAGGCGCTCATCGCCAAGCGGAAGGTAAGCGCCATGCTCAGGCGGCGAGGCCTTAGGCTCCATGACGATCCTGCCAAGACACGCGTTGTCCCAATAGCCGAAGGAGTCGACTTCCTCGGCTACCACCTACACGGTCCGGACCATGTCTGCGTGAAAGCGTCCAACGTCACAAAGCGGCGGCAACGCATCGACGGAGCTCTTGCCCACATCAGGCAGATCGGGTCAGATGAGCGCTTGCTTTCCTACATGGTCGGTCGACTGAACCTTCTCATTGAGGGGTATGAGGGCAGGAACTGGGTTTCCGCATTCAGGCTTTGCACAAGTGATGCGCAGTTCAGGACGCTTGATCGGTGGTTGTGGCGCCGGGTCGCGACGCGCTATCGGCAGATCACGGGGAAGCATCTCAAGTACTCGGACCTGAAGAAAGCTGGGCTCAGGTCGATGGTCCGCGAATACTACCGCACGCGCGGATCTTTGCAGCGACGAGCCTAGCAGCTACGCCCGCGATCATCGTCGCTGTCCCATCGTCCTATTTGGCCTTGCTCCGCTTCGCAGCCATACTCCCTGCCTGGGGCAGGGAGGCCGACCCGCGGTCCTTTTGACACCCCTTGCTCCCTCCTGCTATACTCGCCTCGTCGGTCAATCCCACGGAGGTTCCCCCGATGGCTCGCGTCAGAACTGCGCTCATAAGCGTCTCTGACAAGGCCGGGCTGCGCGAATTCGCCGCCGGTCTTGTCGCCCTCGAAGTCACTATCATCTCCTCCGGCGGCACCGCCGCCCACCTTCGCGAGGCGGGCATCGCCGTCATGGATGTGTCCGAGTACACCGGCTTCCCCGAGATGATGGACGGCCGCGTCAAGACTCTGCACCCGAAGGTGCACGGCGGACTGCTTGCGATCCGCGACAATCCCGAGCACATGGCCGCCGCCGAGCGACACGCCATCACCATGATCGATCTCGTGGTCGTGAACCTCTACCCGTTCGAGCAGACGGTTTCCAAGCCCGACGTCACCCTCGAGCAGGCCATCGAGAACATCGACATTGGCGGCCCTTCCATGCTCCGTTCCGCCGCCAAGAACCACCGCTACGTCACCGTCATCTGCAACCCGCAGCGCTATGGCTCCGTGCTCGAGGAGATGCGCAAGTTCGGCGGCGAGGTGCCGGCCGACTCCCGCGCCCGCCTCGCCCGGGAGGCCTTCGCCCACACCGCGCGCTACGACGCCGCCATCTACAACTACTTGTCGCACCAGATCGTCGGCGCCGAGGCCTTCCCCGGCCTGTTCCTTCACCCCTATGAGAAGACTACCGACCTGCGCTACGGTGAGAATCCCCACCAGCAGGCCGCCTTCTATCGCCGCGCCACGCTGAAGCCCACCGGCCTCGCCGCCGCCCGGCAACTCCACGGCAAGGCCCTCTCCTACAACAACTACCTCGACCTCGAGGCCGTGCTCGGCTTCGTGCGAGAGTTCAACGAGCCCGCCGCCATCGTCGTCAAGCACAACAGCCCCTGCGGAGCGGCCATCGCCGATACCCTCGCCCAGGCCTACCAGGACGCCCTCGCCACCGACCCGCTCTCGGCTTTCGGCGGCATCATCGGCGTCAACCGGCCTGTCGACATGGACACCGCCGAGGCGATCCTCGAGGGCATCAAGCAGTACGGATTCATGGAGTGCGTCCTCGCCCCCGGCTACGATCCGAAGGCAGTCGAGGCGCTCTCCGCGAAGAAGGATCTCCGCCTGCTGGAGCTGCCCGACCTCGCCGCCTGCGATTCCGTTGCTTTCCGTCAGGTCACCGGCGGACTGCTGGTGCAGACGATCGACGACGCCGGCGATCCCAGCGAGCTGAAGGTCGCCACCAAGCGTGCCCCGACCGGCGACGAGAATGCCGCCCTTCGCCTCGCCTGGATCGTCTGCAAGCACACCAAGTCCAACTCCATCGTGCTCGTCCAGGGCCGCAAAGCAGTCGGTATCGGGGGTGGCGTCACCAGTCGCGTCGATGCCGCAGAACTCGCCGTGAAGAAGGCCGGGGATCGCGCCAAAGGCGCCGTCCTCGCCTCCGATGCCTACTTCCCGTTCCCGGACGCGGCCGAAGCCGCTGCCAAGGCTGGCGTCACCGCCATCATCCAGCCCGGCGGCTCTCTCGGGGACGAGAAGGTCATCGCTACCTGCGATGAGTTCAACATCGCGATGGTCTTCACGGGAGTGAGGCACTTCCGCCACTAGAGAGCTTCGCCGAAAGCAGTGACCCGGCGAAGCTCTCCGAAGCACGAAGTGTATGCCAATGGGCTTTCGCATATCGCCTCGATGTGCGAAAGCCACTGATCAATTCGCGCACCGCGCGCGATTACCATGAGGATGGATGAATGAATCGCAACATCAGCCAGTCGGACCCCGAGGTTGCCGCCGCCCTCGAACAGGAACTCGATCGGCAGCGCACCACCCTGGTCATGATCCCCTCCGAGAACTACGCCTCCAAGGCCGTTCTCCAGGCCCAGGGGTCGGTCCTCACCAACAAGTACGCCGAGGGTTACCCCGGCGCCCGCTGGTACAACGGCTGCGCCTCCGTTGACAAGGTCGAGCAGCTCGCCATCGACCGTGCCCGCACCCTCTTCAGCGCCGATCACGCCAATGTGCAGGCCCACACCGGCTCCCAGGCAAATATGGCCGCCTACTTCGCCGTCCTCGATCCGGGCGACACCATCCTCTCGCTCTCCGTCGATCACGGCGGCCACCTCAGCCACGGTCAGGCCGTCAACTTCTCCGGCCGCTATTATCGCGTGCACCACTACGCGCTCGACCGCGATACCGAGCTACTCGACTACGAGTCGGCCCGCAAGACGGCCCAGCTCTATCGCCCCAAGCTCATCGTCGTCGGCTTCAGCGCCTACTCCCGCACCATCGACTGGGAAGCCTGGCGCGGCATCGCCGACGAGGTCAACGCCCTCCTGATGGCGGACATCGCGCACATCGTCGGCCTCATCGCCGCCGACGCGCACCCCAGCCCCGTCCCCTACGCCGACATCGTCACCTCGACCACCCACAAGACTCTGCGCGGCCCTCGCGGCGCTTTCATCATGTGCAAGCGCCACCTCGCCGACGCCATCGACCGCGCCATCTTCCCCGGCATCCAGGCCGGCCCCCTCATGCACGTCATCGCCGCCAAGGCCGTCGCCTTCAAGGAGGCGATGTCCGACGACTTCCGCGCCTACCAGCAGCAGATCGTGAAGAACGCCCGCGTCCTCGCCGCCTCGCTGCAGGGCCAGGGCATCCGCCTCGTCAGCGGTGGCACCGACAACCACCTCATGCTCTGCGACCTGCGTCCCCTCGTCCTCAGCGGCCGCGACGCCGCCAACATGCTCGAGGAAGCAGGCATCATCGTCAACAAGAACAGCATCCCCTACGATCATCAGCCCCCCGCCATCGCCTCCGGCATCCGCCCCGGAACCCCGGCCATCACCACCCGCGGCATGAAGGAACCGGAAATGGAGCAGATAGGGGAGATGATCGGCCGCGTCCTCCGCACCCCCCTCAACCCCGAGATTCGCAAGCAGGTCCGCGAGGAAGTCCGCCAGCTCTGCGCCCGCTTCCCCGTCTACGAAGACCTCAACGGCGACTAACTCTGCTTTCTGTCATTGCGAGGGGCGGCCGTTGCCGCCCCGTGGCAATCTCGCCGTCGGTGCTCAGTCTGTAGGGGTGCAGTTCATTGCGCCCCGCTGGCCACGTCCCTCCACCGCTGCCACCCTCCGCCCTCGTCAGGACCGCAAGAGGCGGCGAGGGGGTCTGGGGGACGAACGGCCAGTCGTCCCCCAGTAGACTCCTGCCCGGCACAATCGTGCCGAGCAGTTAGCTTAGGCCGTCCAGCCGTTCCCCCTCACACATCGAACACCACATGCGCCCGCCACACCCCCTCCGCCTGCCACACCAGCAACTCGTGGTACGTCACCGCCTTCACCGGCGCCCCCGTGTGCGGCGTCTCCCGCGGCGCTGGGCCGCCCCACGCCTTCGCCTTCAGTCGCCGAGCGCGCCTCATCCAACCTCTCCACCTCGAACCCGCAGGGGACCGCCGTGTCCCGCTCCGACACCCACAACAACTCCGCCAGCCACGCGTGCAGCAGGTCCTCTCGCGAATCCGCCCCCAGCTCCACCAACCACTCCTGCTCTCGCTCGATCTGCGACAGCTTCTGGCTCACACTGAACATCGCTTCTGCCGCGGCCACGAACAGCTCCGGCAGCGTTGCCCCCCACGCCTCCACGGCCCTGTCCGCCGTGTGCTCCAGCTCTACGAATCCCCGCCGCTGACCCGACTCGCTCAAGCTCGACTCCATTCCGCTCGCCCACTTCGCACGCGCCCGCCGAGTCACCTGCCCCCCGCCTTGTCGTCCTTGCTGACCACGAGACCAAGGGGAACCCCGCAGATTCGCAGAATATCCACCACATCTGAGCGAAGAACGAATACTTCTTGCTACCACACGACCTGCTGCCAACACTCGTCATACTGGGCTACTCATTCCTCCTCGGCATGCTCCACGGCATTCTGCCGGACGAGCACACGTGGCCCATCACCTTCAGCTACGCCATCGGCGGATCGAGCGGCAAGGCCGGCATGAAGGCCGGCTTCTTCTTCTCCCTCGCCTTCACTGTCCAGCGCGCCATCCTCTCTCAAGTCGCCTACTTCGCCCTCGCCCGGTTCCTGCTCAATCCCGATGTCAACGGCATCGTCTTCATCGTCGTCGGCCTCGCCATGGCCATCGCCGGCGGCATCCTCATCGGCCGCGCCACCTACCCTCACCCTCACCTCCTTGGCAGCAAGGACGCCGAGTTCCACGCCCCCGAGGCCGCCGGCCGGGTTCAGGTCACCCCCGTCCACTGGACCATCATCCACGGCTTCATCGCCGGCTTCGGCTTCGAGGGCTTCTCCGTCTACATCAACACCGTCGCCGCCCCCAAGATGCCGAGCCCCTGGCTTGGCTTCGCTCCTGGGCTCCTGTTCGGCCTCGGAACCATGGTCGTGCTGCTCGTCATGGGCGCGCTTTTCGGATCGATCTTGCGCTGGGCCCGCACCCTCACCGAACAGCAGGTCACCCGCATCGGCACCGAAACCGGCGCCCGCACCCTCTTCTACGGCGGCATCCTCTTCGTCCTGTTCGGCCTCGCCACCATCCTGCGCTGGACCCAGCGCATCCCCGTCGACGAAGGCTATTTCCTCATCACCCTCTTCATGGTCGGCATCGCCGTCCCCGCCTTCATCTACTCCTACCGCCGCGCCCGCGCCGAACGGGGGTGATTTCTCTGCGCGGGGTGCGACCCTCTCTCCTCCCGTTCGGCAGGAGCTTGCTCCTGCCATCTGTCATTGCGAGGGGCGGCCGTTGCCGCCCCGTGGCAATCTCGTCGTTCACTACTCCCCGTGCCCATCCCAGGCCAGTGGCGTGGGTACGTCGTGAGCGGAGCGAACGACTACCCGCGTAGCGGGCGAAGCCCGCTGCCACGGCGCGCGGAGTGCTCAGCGGCCCGGCAATAGCTTGCTCAACCACTGAAGACGCTTCGCCGTGTCTGGCATCTCGATCACAATGTCCTCGCATGCTAGGGTGCGCAGATATGCAGACATCGAGAAGAACCAGACTCGGCTGAACGCGCCCCTCTGCCTTTGGGGCAGACTGACGCCGAAGAGGCACTCCGACTTCCCCTCAGGATGCAGACAGACCCACATGCATGCGAGCGGCTCTCTCCGCAGATGACCGAGCGCGGCAGGGGGACACATCGGTTCCAGCAGTTTCTGCAGGCTCTTCTTCCTGATGCCGGTGCTGCAGTCCCACTCTTTCGCCCAACTCCTGCGCCGGTACTCCGCGATCGCCTCAGGGGATGCGTTCCTGCACAGGCACTCTCCACCTATGGCGTGAGCGGACCAGTTCTTCACCTCCACTTGGAGGAGGGCGTCCGGCGCAAGCAGCGGGGATCCCTGCACCTGCACCCAGCGATCCAGCCGCGGTCCCGCCGGCTTGCCCTGAGTGCAGGGCAGAGGAGCACCAGTACGGGGATCGCGCAGTATCTGGACCTGGGCTCCCTGCTGTTCCAGGTAGTGCTTCAGAAGACCACACCCCAGGTCCTCGCCGCAGACCGCGACGATGGACGTGGCATGTCGCTCACTTCCCGACGTCTTCTCGTCGAAGAACGCCAGTAGATCGGTGACCCTTACAGCTAGTCCGGAGTCAGGGCCAGCGCCGTTCGTGGTGACCATCCCGCCCTCCCCTCAGTCTCCGCAGTGAGAGACTCGTCGCACGGCTCTCGCCGTGCCCCAATCTGCGCAATCTGCGTAATCTGCGGTTACTGTCGTTGCCGTCCCCCTCCTACCCATCCCTCCCCTCCACCGCGACCCGCGCGATGTTCGCCACGTGATCGCTCTCATCCAGCCGGATCAGCCGCACGCCTTGCGTCGAGCGCCCGATGCGGCGAATGCTGGAGATGCGCTGCCGGATGATCTGACCCGCGGTGGTGATAATCAGCAGGTCCTCGTTCTCGTCCACGATTCGCATCCCCACCACCGGGCCGTTCTTCCTCGTGATGTTCAGCGTCTTCACCCCGATACCGCCGCGGCTCTGCTTGTGGTACTCATCGAGCGCCGTGCGCTTGCCGTGGCCCTCTCGCGTAGCGACCAGCACGTCCGCGCCCTCCCGCGCTGAGCCCATGCCGACCACCACGTCGCCCGTCCGCAGCCGGATCCCGCGCACGCCTGTCGCCGTCCGGCCCATCGGACGCACTTGGTCCTCGGAGAAGCGGATCGACATTCCACTCTGCGTCGCCATCAGGATCTCTAGCTTGCCATCCGTCACGATCACCCAATGCAGCTCATCGCCCTCATCCAGCTTGATCGCTATGATCCCGCCCTTCAGGCGTGTCTCGTACTCGCTCAGGCGCGTCTTTTTGACCGTGCCCTTCGTCGTCGCCATGAAGAGGTACTCGTTCTCGGAGAACTCCTTCACCGCCCGCACTGCAGTCACGTGCTCGCCCGACTCGATCTGAATCAGGTTGATCACCGCCGTGCCCCGCGCCGTCCGACTCGCCAGCGGGACCTCGTGCGCCGCGCAATCGGTAGACCTTGCCCCGGTTCGTGAAGAAGAGCAAGTAGATGTGCGTGCTCGCCACGAAGAGGTGCTCGACCACGTCCTCTTCCTTCGCGTTGAGCCCGATCACGCCTTTGCCGCCGCGGCCCTGCGTGCGATAGGTATCGACCGGCAGCCGCTTGATATAGCCGTCTCTGGTCATGGTGATGACCATGTCCTCTTCGGCGATCAGGTCCTCGACGTTGATGTCCTCCGCCTCGCCGGATTTGATCTGCGTCCGCCGCTCGTCGCCCCGCTGCTCCTTCAGTTCGAGCAGCTCCCGCTTCACGATCTGCATCACCTTGCGCGGCTGCCACTGGTACTTGCGCAGCCACTCTCGCGTCAGCGCGATCCGCTCCTCATTGCCCACCATCTCCGACAGCGCCGGCCCGAGGATGTCTTCCAGTTCCGCAATCCGCTTGATCACCTCGCGGTACTCCTGCTCGATCTTCTCCCGCTCCAGGCTGGTCAGACGCTGCAGCATCATCTCCAGAATCGCCTGCGCCTGCCGCTCGCTCAGCTTGAACCGCGCCATCAGCTTCTCCCGCGCGGCCGTCGGGTTCGCCGCCTGGCGGATGATCTGAATGATCTCGTCCAGGTTCTTGAGCGCGATGCGATAGCCTTCGAGGATGTGCGCCCGCTGCTGCGCCCGATCCAGGTCGTGCTGGGAGCGGAAGACGACCACCTCTCGCCGGTGATCGAGGAAGTGCTTGATGAGGTCTACCAGCCCGAGCGTGCGCGGCACCAGCGGCATCGGCTCGCCCGGCTTCCACGCCGCGTACTCGGGGATCAGCCCCACCGCGTTCACCGCGAAGCTCGTCCGCATGCGCGTGTTCTTGTAGAGTTGATTGAGGATGACGTGCGCGTTCGCCTCCCGCTTCAGCTCCACCACCACCCTCATCCCCTTGCGGTCGGACTCGTCCCGCAGCCCGCTCACCCCCACGATCTTCTTGTTCGTCACCAGCTCCGCGATCTGCTCGACGAGCTGCGCCTTGTTCACCTGATAGGGGAGTTCGGTCACGATGATCGCGTTGCGCCCGCCCTCGATCGGCTCGATCGTCGCCCGCGCCTGCATCGTGATCGAACCCCGGCCCGTCTCATAGGCCTGCTTGATGCCGGACCGGCCGAGGATCAGGGCGCCCGTCGGGAAGTCAGGACCGGGCAGCACCTTCATCACCTGTTCGAGCGTGGTGTCCGGCTCGTCGATCAGCAGCGCGCACGCGCCCACCACCTCGCCCAGATTGTGCGGCGGCAAGTTCGTCGCCATCCCCACCGCGATCCCCGAGCCGCCGTTGCAGAGCAGATTCGGGAAGCGCCCCGGCAGCACCGTCGGCTCGGTGCGCGTCTGGTCGTAGTTCTGGATGAAGTCCACCGTGTCGCGGTCGATGTCATCCAGCATCCCTGACCCATAGTGCGACATGCGCGCTTCCGTGTACCGCATCGCCGCTGGCGGATCGCCGTCCACCGATCCGAAGTTCCCGTGCCCATCCACCAGCAGGTAGCGCATGTTCCAGTCCTGCGCCAGCCGCGCCAGCGTCGGGTAGATCACCTCCTGCCCGTGGGGGTGGTAGTTGCCCTGGGTATCGCCCGCGATCTTCGCGCACTTCCTGTGCTGCGCCCCCGGCGTCAGGTTCAGGTCGTGCATCGCCACCAGAATGCGCCGCTGCGCCGGCTTCAGGCCGTCCCGCACATCCGGCAGCGCCCGCGCGATAATCACGCTCATGGCGAACGTCATGAACGAATCGCGCATCTCCTGCTCGACATCGATCTGCGTCTCACGTGGTTGCTTCTTCGGTTCTGGCATATCTCAGCAGTCTTCCTTCGTAGTGTCATCCCGGAACGATGGCGAAAGCGCGTAGGGCGGGAGCTTGTCTCCTGCCATGAGACCCGTCTAGCACCGTGCTCCTCTCACAGCATCAAGGTACTTCTGCAGGTTCTCGAATCTCGCAGGGTGCGTCAGATCGCCGCTGTGCCAGAACTGCTCCAGTTGCCACACAGTCACCGATCTATCTTGCGTGACGGCATTCAGTGCGAACGCCGCAAGATGCGAAGCGGAGAATGCCGAGGGATCGAACAACCCCGATGGCGTCGGTATGCTGTACTGGACAGGGTCGAACGGGCTGAGAATCCGGCCTAAGAGGCCGGCGATCCGCTCCTGCTCGCACCAAGGCGCGACGCGCAAATCCGATCTCTCCGAGAACTCTTCCGCGATCACAACGGAAGCCCTGTGCCAGACGACCTTCAGAAGCCACGCGACGTGGTCGTCCTCCAACTGCGAGAGCCATAGGTCCGCGTGCGGGCTTCGTGCCGCTGCATAGCCGCAGTTCGTGATGCCATCGCTTAGCGGCTGCCAGAGCGGGTTCGTATGACTGCGCCATGCCTTCGCAGGTCCGTGCCCTGCGCATTCCGCCCAGTCCTTCAGAATGCTCCATGCCCGTGCCTCGTCATCGCAAGAGACCTGGACCCACAATTCGGACCATCCGGATGGGTCTGGTGGCTCCCCGTCCGACTGCTCCGCGAAGCTCTGCCCAAACTGGCGGATCGCATCCTGTCCTCGGCCGACAGGCCGCAGCAACAGCAGCACCCTATCCCCGATCCCCGGGGCCTCCAGTAGGCCGCCCAGTAACTGCAGCCCAGCGCTATGCGCCTGGGCATTAAGCCGACCCCACACCAGGAGATGCAGGTGCGCGTTGACGAACACCTTCAGGCAATCGATAGCCAATCCAACCCCCTGTCTGCTTCCCTTTGCTGACAGCTCCACTACACCTCCACCCACTCCCCCTGGGCTGCCGGCTGCGGCGGATGGGTGATCGAGTACTGGGCCGCCGGATGGCTGAAGCACGCCGACGCGGGCGCCTCCGGTAGCACCTCCTCGCCGACTCCGTCGCGGACAAAGAAGGCGTTGAAGCACAGCCTCTGGCACCCAACCAGGCGGTATCCCTTCCTCTTCCCCAGCTTCACGAATGCCGGAAGCGAGGCCCCCGCATAGTCGCCGTGCTCCGCCACGAAACCCGGCCGATAGGGAATGGTCACGGCCCGCTCCGGCCCCCAGAAGGTCCGGTACTCCAGCACCACCACCCGCGGCGAGATACAGTCCAACGCCTCCCACACCCAGTAGTCATTGCCGTCGATATCCAGCGATAGCAGATCGATCTCTCCGCCGAAGCCCGCGCCACCGACCACCTCGTTGACGTTCTCCCGCGTGACCCATGCATGCACGAAAGCCGGAGGTTGAGCGGCCGTGTCCGGGTGCTGCGAGTACCACCTCCGGCCCTCCTCCACCTCGCGCTGTGCCCCGTCTACCAGGAGCCCATTCCAGCCGTGGTTGATGATGAGGTTAGCCGTGTTGCAGCTTGTCCCGTTGCTCGCGCCGATCTCGACCGATCGCTTGTTCGTCGTCCCGATCAGAGCGAAGAGAAACAGCAGAATCCCATCCTCGCCATTCTGAGAGAACGCCCGGAACTCCGTCTCCTCAAACCGGGGTAGGGGAGCGCCTTCGTGGAGCAGGTGGCGATAGTGCATTGCCAGCATCACCTGAACCGCTTGGTCGACCGCGGAGATCTCATCCAGCTTGCGGGGATCGAGGAAGCCGAGCATCTGCCTCCCCAATCTCCTCAAGAGACCGCCTGCGGATTGCCTCGCCGCCGACCTCAATCGCCCCGACACTCACACCCCCGATACCAGGAGAACAATAGCCGATCCGCGTCCAGCGGCGCGAGCTTCAGGCCGCCGCCCTCGGAAGCTTTGGGTGTCCTCACCCAACGACGGTCTGCAGTTCCGCGATCAACGGCGGCAAGTCCTGTTCTATGATCGCCCAGAGCACATCAAGGTTCACGCTGTCGTAGCCGTGAATGAGCCGGTTGCGCAGATCCGCGATATCCTGCCAAGGGATGCTGGGATGCTGGCGGCGGAAGTCTTCGGGCACACGCGCGGCGGCCTCGCCCACTATCTCCATCAGTCGCGTCAATGCCAGCCCCAATTGCCGATCCGTGTTAAGGTCGGCTCTCGCGCGTCCCCGCGTCATCTCTACGGCCTCGCGGGCATGGTCAAGCATATGACGCACCCGTACCGTGGGATCATGCCGCGCCATAGATGACCTCCGCCTCGGCGAGAACTCGCTCTCGGAAGTAAGGGCTCAGGTCCGCCATGGTGTTGAGATCCACCGTGCGGCCGAGTAGCGCGGATAGCTCCCTCTGCATGCGGAAGAACGCTAGCCCAGGTACGCGCCCAGGCTCGAACTCCACCAGGGCGTCCACATCGCTGTCAGCCCGAAAATCATCGCGCAGCACCGACCCGAACAGCGCCAGTCGACGGATGTAGTTGCGGCGACAGAACTCCGTGAGTTCCACGTGCCCAAGCCCCAGGTTGTGGTGAACGACACCAGGCCGCTTCATCTGATCCACCGCCCCCTACGCCCCCACCAGGTCCAGGTTCCGCGCTTCCTTTGCATATTTCACGATGAACTTCTTGCGCGGCTCGACATCATCTCCCATCAGCGTCGAGAAGATGAGGTCGGCAGTCTCCGCGTCGTCCATCTGCACCTGCTTGATGCGTCGCTTCGCTGGGTCCATGGTGGTGTCGGCGAGCTGGTCGGCGTTCATTTCGCCCAGGCCCTTGTAGCGCTGGATGATCGGGTTCTTCGCCTTCACCTGCTTCAGGATCGCCGCCAGCTCCTCATCCGTGTGCGCGTACAGGATGTCCTTGCCACTCTTGACCCCGTACAGCGGCGGCTGCGCGATGTAGACGTGCCCCTCCTCGATCAGCGGCCGCATGTAGCGAAAGAAGAAGGTGAGCAGCAGCGTGCGGATGTGCGCGCCGTCCACGTCCGCGTCGGTCATGATGATGATCTTGCCGTAGCGCAGCTTGCTCAGATCGAACGCTGCCCCGGGCCGCTCGCTCGCGACGTCTTCGTCGCCATTGCCGTTCCCGTTGCCATTCCCATTGCCGTGTGCTCGGAGATGCCGGTGCCGAGGGCGGAGATCATGGTCGCGATCTCGTTGTTCTTCAGCATCCTGTCGAGCCGCGCTCTCTCCACGTTCAGCATCTCGCCGCGAAGCGGCAGGATCGCCTGGTACTTGCTGTCGCGGCCCTGCTTGGCGTTGCCGCCGGCGGAGTTGCCCTCGACCAGGAACAGCTCGCACTTCGCTGGGTCGCGCTCGTGGCAGTCGCCCAGCTTGCCCGGGAGGCGAGAGCTTTCCAGCGCGCTCTTGCGCTTGACCAGCTCCGCCGCCTTGCGCGCCGCTTCTCTGGCACGCGCGGCGGTGAGCGCCTTGTCGATGATCTTGCGCGCCACCGGGGGGTTCTCTTCCAGGAACTCGCTCAGCGCCTCGCCCACGATCGAGTTCACGATGCCCTCGATCTCGCTGTTGCCGAGCTTGGTCTTCGTCTGCCCCTCGAACTGCGGCTGCCGCAGCTTGACGGTGATGACCGCGGTCAGACCCTCGCGCACGTCGTCGCCGCTGAGGTTCGGGTCCTTCTCCTTCAGCAGTGACGCTCTTGCGCGCGTAGTTGTTGAGCACGCGGGTGAGCGCGGTCTTGAACCCGGAAACGTGCGTGCCGCCCTCGATCGTGTGGATGTTGTTGGCGTAGGAAAGAATGTGCTCCAGGTAGCTCTGTTGTACTGCAGCGCGATCTCGCACCTCGGTGTTCGTCGCGCGTCGCGCTCGAAGAAGATCACCTTGTGGATCGGATCTTGCGATCGTTCAGGTGCTCCACGAACGACTGGATGCCGTTCTTTTCTGGAAGACCTGCGTCTCGCCCGTCTTCTCGTTCGTGAACGTGATCTTCACGCCGCCGTTGAGGTAGGCCAGCTCCCCCAGACGGTGGGTGAGCGTATCCGGCTCATGCTCGATGGTCGGGAAGATCTCCGTATCCGGCTGGAAGGTGATCTTCGTGCCGGTCTTGCGTGTCTTGCCGATGACCTTCAGGTCGGTCGACGCGCTTGCCGCGCTCGAACCTCTGCTGGTGGACCTTGCCATCGCGGTAGACCTCGACCTCCAGCCACTCGGAGAGCGCGTTCACCACGGACACGCCCACGCCGTGCAGGCCGCCGGAGACCTTGTAGCCGCCGCCGCCGAACTTGCCGCCGGCGTGGAGCATGGTCATCGCCACTTCCACGCCCGGGCGCCGCACCTCGGGGTGGATGTCGACGGGGATGCCGCTGCCGTTGTCCGTCACGGAGATGGAGTCGTCGGCGTGGAGCACGCAGTCGATCTCGGAGGCAGCAGCCGGCGAGCACCTCGTCGATGCAGTTGTCCACCACCTCGACAAACAGGTGGTGCAGACCCCTCGACCCGGTGCTCCCGATGTACATCGCAGGGCGCTTGCGAACGGCTTCCAGCCCCTTCAGGACCTGGATGTGCTTCGCCTGATAGTCAGGCTGGGATGTCTTCTCTTTTCTGGCCAAAGCAGACTCCTCTGTGCGAGCGCGAAATGATGGCTGACAGCGTCACCAATCGGATCGGAAAAGCCCCTCAAACCCCTACCGAAGAGGACAAAAAAAGCAAGGTTTCATCTAGCTTTTTCCAGCTTACCCCGACCCTTATAGAATACCATTTCCAGGCCAAAGGTTCAAGTGAAACCAGGCCCCAGGACCAGTCTTTTTGCGCCACACTTTCGCCGTCTTCTCTGCATATGTGTAATACCTTTCATGTCTTCATTATACATAAAAGCGGCTAGGATGTCAAGGGGTTCGGGAAGGTTTGTCTGGCGTGCCTCAGGCGAGGCCCGGCAGGTCCGCACCGCCTGCTACCGAAGACCTAGCGGACCGTCATCGCGGCGGCACACGAAGGGAGTCATGGTGAAGATCTACATCCTGTGTGACATGGAAGGCACGTCCGGCATCTGGCGGCGAGAGCAGGTGGACAGCAGTTCGCCGCACTACAAGCAAGGGCAGGAGCTACTGATGGCGGATGTGAACGCGGCGATCGAGGGGGCGTTCGAAGGGGGAGCGACGGAGGTGATCGCCTGCGACACGCACGGCGGCGGGGCAACTTCCTGATCGAGAAGATGGACCCGCGGGCGATCTACGAGACCCCGTGCGACTTCTCGCCGCTGCCGTCCCTCGACGAGAGTTTCGCCGGCCTGATTCTCACCGGGCATCACGCCATGGCGGGCACGCTGAACGGCTTCCTCGATCACACCCAGAGTTCGGCCTGGTTCGACTACAAAATCAATGGTGAGTCTGTCGGCGAGATCGGCCAGGAGACGGCCTACGCGGGCCACTTCAATGTGCCGCTGATCATGGTCACCGGTGACGAGACGGCTTGCGCGGAGACGCAGCGGCAGTTCCCCGGCGCGGTGACAGTGGCAGTGAAGCCGCGCCCTGGGCCGCAGCCGCGCCCGGTGCCTGCATCCCGAGAAGGCGCACGAGCTGATTCGCAAAGGCGCGGCGGAAGCGGTGCGGAAGGCGACGACCCTCAAGCCGTGGAAGCCGACGCCTGCCGATCACGCTGGAGCTGACCTACTACCGCACCGACATGGCCGACGCCTCCGCCACCCGCCCGGCACCGAGCGCGTCGACGCGCGCACCCTCCGCCGCGTCGACCAGAACACGCTGGAGGTGATGGAGTTCTGAGGGGGGGGGACGGAATCTGTCCGCAGATTGCGTCCGCCTTCGCCAAGGCTTCGGCGGACAGGCTCCTGTCGTGCGGATTCGACTGCATGGCAGGAGACAAGCTCCTGCCCAACGGGCAGATCCGCGGGGCGCTGAAGCGCCCTGCCGCGCCGCGCTATATCCCCAACTCCCCCTTGCGAAACAGAGGCCTCGGGTCGAAGCCGGCGGCTTTGATGTTGGCGTCTGCGCCTTCTTCCCGGTCGATGACGTAGAGGATGGCGGTGACCTGGAGGCCCTGGGCGGTGAGGCGGTGGGCGGCGGAGATGGCCTGGGAGGCGGTGGTGAGCACGTCCTCGACCAGCACGACAGCGCTCGCCCGGATTCCAGATTCCCTCGATCTCCTTGGCGGTGCCGTACTCCTTCGCCTGCCGGCGGACGATGAGGGAGGGGATGCCGGTCTCAAGCGAGAGCGCAACCGCCAGTGGCACGCCCCCGAGTTCGATACCCGCGATGCGATCCGGCGGGGGAGAGGGGAGGAGCGCGACGAACGCCTTGGCGATCTCCCGCAGCAGCCGGGGGTCGGTCTCGAACCGCCACTTGTCGAGATAGTATTTGCTGCGCTTGCCGGAGGAGAGGATGAAGTCGCCTTCGAGATAGGCGGCGGTCTTGATGGCTTGGGCGAGTTCGTGCTTGGTCATGGTGTCTCCCAGGGACTATCCGCAGATTGCGCACCCTCCTCACGGCCGGCGGGCAAGGATGGCGCAGATTGGTTCATGTGGCAGGAGCATCCGCCTTCGCCAAGGCTTCGGCGGACAAGGTCGCCTGAGGCGACCAAGGCTCCTGCCGAACGGGGAACGGCCGAACGGTGTCTGATCAGCACTCTATCCCCGCTCGGGCGCTGATGCCCTTTTCGTAGGGGTGCTTGAGCGGTTTCATCTCCGTCACGAGGTCGGCGACACGGGTGACGTCATCCGCGCGCCGCGGCCAGTGAGGACGAGTTCGACCTGTGGCGGTCTGGCGCAGATGAGGCTGAGGAGCTGGTCGAGTGAGACCAGTCCGTGGCTCAGCGCGGGGAACACCTCGTCGAGGATCAGCAGATCGTACTCGCCGCCGGTGAGTCCGCGGCGCGCGAAGGCGATCCCTTCCTGCGCCTGGCTGCAGTCCTCGTCCGACGGCGGCAGTTGCCACCAGGGAGTGCCAGGAGGGGGCCTTGCTTGGGTCGCCCCACGTGGGGGCGCAGAACCAGTGCACTTCCATCTCGGGCGTGAGCCGCCTGGCAGCGGTGCGCTCGCCCAGCTCCAGATCGCCCTTCATGAACTGGATGAAGCACACCCGCAGGCCGCGCCCGACCGCGCGGCAGGGCGAGGCCCAGCGCGGCCGTCGTCTTCCCTTTCCCGTCACCCGTGTAGACCTGAACCAGGCCTTGCTTCAGCTTTGCCAACTCAGCCCTATCCCTCCATCGTATCCGGGCCCGGCCCCGCGTCCAGGTGGCAGGTGTCGTTGAACGACGCCACCCGCATGACATCGCGGTTGCCCCGCAAGGTGGTGATGGACCCGTTCGAAATCCACGTGTAGCGCCAGAGTGTGAGCGGGATGCTGAGGATGTGGCAGATGGCGCTCTTGATCGGGCCGCCATGGGTCGACACGATCACGTTCTGGCGCGGATGCCGGTCCGCGATCGCGCAGAGCGCCTCCATCACCCGCACCGCCATGTCCTGCTGGGTCTCGCCCATGGGCGGCGCCATTCGCAGGTGGTCGGCCTGCCAAGCGCGAAACCATCCCCCCTCGGTGACCGCGGCCTCGCCGACCGTCTTGCCCTCCAGCATCCCATAGTTGCGCTCGCGCAGGTCCTCGCGAGCGATGACGCTCAGTTTGTGGGGAGCCGCGATGACCTCCGCCATTTCCTTCGCGCGGCCCAGGTCGCTGGAGTAGATCGCCGCGACCTTCAACCCCGACAGCCGGCTCGCGATCTGTCGCGGCCTGCTCTCGCCCCAGCTCAGTGAGGGGCGAATCCTTGTGCCCTTGCCAGCGCCCTTCGAGGTTCCAGGCGGTCTGGCCGTGGCGCACGAGAATGAGGGTCGCGTCTTCGACTCCCACTCGCTCCATCGCACTCTCCCTCCTCGCCGCCAGCTATGTCTGATGCCGCGAGCGCTCGGAACCAGCCCCACAGATCACTGCGGCTCTGTCAGGCTGATCGCCCCCTCCAGGTGGCTGCAATCGTTGAAGGTCACCACGCGCATGACGTCCTGGGTGCCGCGCAGGATGGTGATAGACCCGTTGCCGATGAAAGTGAGGCTCCACAGCGAGATGGGGATGCGCAGGATTTCGTAGACCGCGGACTTGATCGGCCCGCCGTGCGTGACCACTGCGACGCTCTTCCCCGGGTGGGCGATGATGATCTTGCGCAGCGCCTCCATCACTCGCTCGCACATCTCCGGCTGCGACTCGCCGTCGGGCGGGGACTTGAGCAGGCGGTCGGCCTGCCAACCGATCAGCCAGGAGCCCTGGGTCTTGGCGGCCTCGTCGAGGGTCTTGCCCTCCAGCACCCCGAAGCTGCGCTCGCGCAACGCGGCGAACTTCTTCGCCTGAAGCTGGTGGCTCGCCGCCACCAACTCGGCCGCCTCGTAGGCGCGCTGAAGGTCGCTGGAATAGACGGCCTCGAACTTGGTGTTCGCCAGCCGATGGGCGATGCGCCGCGTCTGGTCCCAGCCGCGGTCGCTGAAGGGGGCATGTTGATGGCCCTGGACGCGGCCCTCGACATTCCACTTCGTCTCGCCGTGGCGCACCAGATAGAGCGTGGTGTCGGTCTCCACCTCGCCCAGCGCCCGGCCCCAGGTGGTGCGGTCTTCATTGAACGCGCTCATGCGATGTCTCCTGGAGGCATGACTCTTCTTCCGGGGTCCCCATCTGCCCTGGCTTCGCTCAGGGCAGGGGTGTGACTGCATCGCAGTCGTGCCAGTGAATCACCCAGGACTTGCAGTCACACCTCTCCTGGCTCAATCCATCCCAGTTCGGTACCGTCTCTGGCGGCTCGAACTGTCCCAAGGCGGAGTCCCTTGATAGCCGCGGCCTCACCGACCGGGGCGAAGACATTCGACCTGCGGGCACGGAAGTCGATGGTCTCAAGGATGCCCAGCGCGAGGGTTTCGCCGCGGACCCCCAATAGTCCCACCAGCAGATGGTCAAGCGCGCTGATATCTGTCGCCCGCGCCGTGCCGCCGTGGTCCTGGTTGAGGGAGCGCAGGCCGACCGCGTTGGGTCGCCCGGACACGATCAGCAGCAGGCCATCGGCCCGCGACTCGGCGTACAGCACCTCGCACTCGACTCGTTCCTCGGCGAACGCCCGCACGTGCCCCGGCGCCGGCTCGCCGGTGGTCCAGGCGGAGTTGTCTATCGGCGCTTGGTCCCAGGGCAGCTCGATCAGCCGCCCGCTGGCGAAGTAGGAGCGCAGCTTCGCCTGGCGGCGGGCGGTGCGCTGCTCGCGGGTGCGCGGCTTCACGTGGCGCGACTGGCGCAGGCGGATCACCCGCGGCCGCTCACGATGCGCATAGGGTGTCAGCAGGTGCTCGCACTCGTCCTCTGCCTGGAGCGCGACCAGGACGTCGGGATCGAGCAGGCGGATCTTCGCCGACTTGAGGGCGCGGGCGACGCCGCCGGAAATCAGGCCGGTAGTGTCCACGATGATGGTTTCCGCGCCGCACGACCGCGCCGCGCGGGTCATGGCATGGGCGCTGGCGGCCGCGCCGAGGAGGTGTCCGACAGGGGAGGAGCTGCCGACGAAGTCGATGGCGTCGGCCGGGAGTTCGTCGAGATTCTGGATGAGTCGCGTGAGCAGGGCCATCCCGACGCAGGTCGGCGGACCGATATCGGACTGGCCGGTGTCAGCATCGACCACCGCGGTGGCGCGCCCGGCCTCGAACGCGGCGTTGGCGAGGATCGCGGCGAGAACGCTCTTCCCCGAATCTACCCCGCCGACTAGGAACAGCATTCCCCCCTCCCGCGCCGCCTCCAGCGCAGGCGACCAGTTCGGCGGAACGTCCCAGGCGGGTCCGGACTCGGGCATGGGGGGTTGTTTTGCCAGGGGAGGGAGGGGTACCTGCTGGAGGGCGTAGTGTGCCGTAGTTGTAGGGGCGCCATTCATGGCGCCCTGGGCGTGATGAATCACGCCCCTACGGAATCATCCTCGCGCTCTCCGCGGCCTCCGCGGTGAATCCCTCCCTCTTGCCCCTCCGCCGCCCCTTGGGTAGAATACCTCTGTGCTCAAGCGTCGCGCGGTGCTTCTGCTATCGGTCGTCACGGCCGTGTTGGTCTTGTGGTGGGTCACTCACCGCAAGACCGATCGGCAACTCATCGACGATGTGATCGCGAAGGTTGTCCACGGCGTGGAAACCAAGTCATTGGATGAGATTATGGAGTGTGTGGCCCCGGATTATCAGGATGACACGGGGCTGAGCCGGGTGGATGTGTGGCGGGGCGCGGCGCAGTGGGTGAGGACGGTCGATGCGGCGAAGGTCACGATCGACGATTACTCCGTCGATATCCAGCCGCCGACGGCGACCGGCACGTTCGATGTGCGAATGCAGGTGACGCGAAATGGGCAGCTCATCGAGCTGGGCCCGATGCACTTGACGGTGCAGTTTGAGAAGGAACGTAAGCGGCTGAAGCGAGTCTGGCTGGTGAAGTCGGTGAGTGGTTATTCGTCGAGTAGGCTACTAGAGGACTACATGTGATGGAGCACGAGGGGAGAGCG
Source organism: uncultured Armatimonadota bacterium (assembly GCA_963699135.1). Classification (GTDB taxonomy): domain Bacteria; phylum Armatimonadota; class Hebobacteria; order Hebobacterales; family Hebobacteraceae; genus JBEKKD01. The sequence continues at coordinate 68,046 of OY969415.1, forward strand.
GCGGTCGAGTTCGAGCTGGGCGACCCGGATGAGCAGGAGCGGGTGACTCAGCACGCCGAGCAGATGCGGGCGGAGGATGAGCGGCGGCGCCACGAGGACATGTCCGTCCAGGCGCAGACCGCTTACCTCTGCATGCGGCTGGGGGATTTCTATATCCGCAGCGGCAGGGTGGACCGGGCGCTGGGCGAGTACAAGCGCGCGGTGAAGATGGACCAGTCCAACGCCACCTTTCGCACTCGCCTCGGCGACACTTACGTGCTGAAGGACAATGTCGACCAGGCGATGGCTCACTACCGACGGGCGATTCAGGCCGACCCGGAGCTGCCGGAGCCGCGGGTGAGCCTGGGCGATCTCTACCGGCGCTTCGGGATGAGCGTGCAGGCGCTGGAGCAGTATCGCATCGCCGTGAGGTCGGAACCGGATCGCGCCTACTACCGCTTCAAGCTGGCGGACACGCTGGCGGCGGCGGGGCACTTGCAGGGCGCGGCCGAGGAGCTGCGGCTAGCGGTCTCGCTCGCGCCCAATGATGCCTTCTACCGCTTCCGCATGGGCGATCTCTGCCTGAGGATCGGCCGCGTCGAGGAGGCCTGCGGGGAGCTGAAGCTCGCGGCGCGGCTGGCCCCGTTCGATAGCTACTACCTGATCCGCTATGGGTGTATCTCTCTCGCTCTCGGGCGCATCGTCGAGGCGATCGACGCCCTGCGCACTGCCGTCCGCATGGAGCCCTGGAACCGCTGCTATCGCGTCCTGCTGGCCGATGCCTTTGCCGAGGCGGGTATGGAGGGGGAGGCCGCGCAGTTGACCACGGAGGCGGGCGAACTCGACAGCTACGACATGGAGTTCGTGGGCCGGCGGCGGATGGAGCTGAACCGGGCGGAGATCGACGCGGCAGGCGCGGCCTAGTCTGCTTCATATTTCGCGGCCCCCGGACGGCAGGAGCTTCCCCCTGTCAGCCAGTATCGTACTGAGCTTCCGCACATTACCTCGATGCGCGAAAGCCCGTAGCTCTCTACTTCCCGCGGTGAAGAAATGAAAGTTCTGACATTCACACTTGGGCCGCTGACGACCAACTGCTACCTCGTCTGGCAGGAGGGCGCCACTCCCGCGCTGCTGGTCGATTGCCGCGGGTGACGCCACCAACATTCTGAACGCCATCGACGATCGCGAGCTGGAGCTGCGCTCGATCGTGATCACGCACGGCCACGCCGACCACATCGAGGGGTTAGGCGAACTGCAGCGCGAGACCGGGGCCGAGGTGGCAGTGCACGAGCAGGACGCGCCCATGCTTAGCGACGCCTATCTCAGCGGCGCGGCAATGCTTGGCTACCCTCAGCCGCGGGTGGAACCAAGCCGGCTGCTCGACGAGGGAGACGTGGTCCACTTGCTGGGTACGAACATCGATCTGACGGTGCTGCACACCCCCGGCCACAGCCCGGGGGGCATCTGCCTGCTCGGCGAGCGCGTGCTCTTCTCCGGCGACACGCTTTTCGCGGGGGGCATCGGCCGCATCGACCTGCCCGGGGGCGACCCGCGGGCGATGTCGGCCTCGCTCAAGCGGCTCATGGAACTCGATTCCGACCTGATCGTCCACCCCGGCCACGGCCCCGCCACGACGATAGGGGAGGAGCGGGAGGGCAATCCGTGGCTGGATGAGTTCTAGGGGGCAACCTTACCGCCGCAGTCAGGGCCCGAGATTTCTTGCATGATCACACCCCCCTATCCCCGATGCTGCTCTTCCCCTTTGAGGTGGTATAATGTCGCCGCGGGCCCGTAGCTCAGCGGTAGAGCTGGCGGCTCATAACCGCTCGGTCGCAGGTTCGAACCCTGCCGGGCCCACTTTCTGACCCCCGGGGCCACTCCCTACCCTCCTACAGGCATAGCACACCCAGCCGCCGAAATGGATAACCATTGCAGTACGCGTCTGGGTGGCCGATGATGAGATGGCTTGCTGTGCTGGTCATGGCGTTGATGTCGACGGCGGCTTTCGCCGCCGAGGAGGAGGAGGATGCGCCTCCTCCGGGCCTGGACATTGTCTACGCCGTCACGACCATGGCGAAGACCCCGGTTACAGCGATCTACGCCGCCGAGGCGACGGGGCTGAGGCGGCTGCTCTATCGCGACACCGAGGAAGCCAACCGCGTGATCGTGAAGATCGCCAGTTCTGACGTGCTCGGCGCAGCCCGCGCCCTGCCGCCCAGAGACATCTTCGCGGTGATGGGCCCGGCGGTGGCGCCCGAGACCCCAGGTCACATGGACGCCATTGTCCGGCTGCGCGTTCCCGAACAAAGAGGAACGCCGGTCGCGCCGGAGCCGGTGCTGCCGATCCCGCTGAGCTTCAGCCTCGACAACCCTTACCACCTCTGGAACCGCGCCCCGCTGTTCGCGGTCAGCGCCGACGGCGCCACCTTCGCGGTCCAGGTGCTGCGGGTGGGGGAGAAGCTGCTGGAACTGCCGGCTATCCGGGTCATCCCAGCGACTGGCGAAGAGTGGCAGATTCCGCTGCCCGGCAAGAACTACTACGCCTCCGATCTCGCCTTCTCGCCCGACGGCAAGCTGCTGGCGTACAGCGTCCTGCCCCTCGGCGATGAGCACACTCTCGACACCTCCCAGCTTCCCACCGCCGGCCTCTATCTGGCGGATATAGCAGCGCGAACCACGCGGCTGGTGTATCCCAGCTTCGTCGACGCGCTGGCCTGGGGTCCGAAGCCCGACCAGGTCACAGTTGCCTCCCGCACCGGAGACTTCTGGAGCACGCGTTACGTCGCGAGAGTGGTCGCCATTGCTGCAGGACGGAAGACGCGGGAGTTCTCGCTTCACGGAGCGGTGTCAGCGCTGGCCTACTCGGACGATGGAAAGTGGCTGGCGGTGCAGGCGTTGGATCAGACCCAGCAGATCTGGATCTACCAGGTCAGCGGTGACTGGGGGCGACCGGTCGCCCTTCGCGCCGAAACCGGTGGCCGCCTGGCGCTGCTGGGCTGGGCGCGGCTGGCTCCGCTGGTTGGGGGCGATTCCGATATCCGCTAGCCGCCGCCCGATGTGCGATGCAGGCGACCGTTTGCCGGTCAAGAGTGACGAGGTCGGGGCTGGATGCGGGTAACATAAGGCGCTCGGAGTTGGCGTCGATAGCTGATGGACGCCCCGGCAGAACGAGACAAATGCACACTCATTCACATCATCATACGCACTCGGAGATAGATGAATCCCCCCATCAGTTCGCTTTGCCGGCAGGCAATGGCCGTACCCGGCGTAACCTGCTGTTCGCAGTTGCCCTGACCGCGGTGGTGCTGGTTGTCGAGGTGATAGGCGGCGTCCTCTCTGGCAGCCTGGCGCTGATCTCAGATGCGGCGCATGTGTTCACCGACCTGATCTCGCTCGGGCTCAGCTTGGGCGCCTTTCTGCTAGCGGCCCGGCCGGTGAGCAAAGAGCACACCTTCGGCTGGCATCGGGCGGAGGTGTTCGCCGCGCTCCTCAACGGCATCCTGCTGTTGCTTATCTCGCTGGGGCTGCTCTATGAATCCATTCATCGACTGCAGAACCCACCCGAAGTGCATCTGGGGTCGATGCTGATAGTCGCCATTGCCGGCCTCATCGCCAACCTTGTGATCGCGCTGCGGCTGCGCGGGCACGCTCACGGCGATCTCAATGTACGCAGCGCCTACTTGCACGTGCTGGCCGACCTGGGCGGGAGCGTCGGCGTTGTCATCGCCGCGGCGATCATGATCCCGACCAAGTGGTACCTGGCCGACCCGATCATCAGCCTTCTCATCACCGTCGTCATCCTCGTCGGTTCCTTCCGGCTGCTGCGGCAGACGGCGCATATCCTGCTGGAGGGCGTCCCCGCCGATCTCGACTTCGAGGCGGTGGCGGAGTCGGTCAGGACGGTCCCCGGGGTGCTGGGGATTCACGACCTTCACATCTGGACCATCTGCTCGAACTTGCTCGCCCTGAGCGTGCATGCCACTGTTGGCGACCTGCCGGCGGAGGAGCGGGACCGGATCGTGTGCGAAATCAATGAGCGTCTCAGCACGCGATTCGATATCGCCGAGACCACCGTGCAGACCGAGAGCGTGCCTTGCCGCACCGATCAGCTCATCCACATCGTGCCTCACGCGCGCGAGTTCTAGCCCAACCGCCCTCCGCCTGAGCCGGCCGCTCCGTCTCGCGTCACCTTCCTCTCCGGTTGACCGCTGTCGTTGTGCTGCTGGGCCCCCACCGTCGCGAAACGGATCGGACCCCTTGCACTTTGGCGCAGGTGTTTCCGCGTCGAGTGCGTAAGAATCTCCCGCCGAAGTAAGACGCATCCTATCGGAGGTGGGAGATGAGTAGGCTTTGGTGCCTGGTAGTGGTCGCGGCGCTGGTTTTCCCGGGCGGGGCCTGGTCGGCAGGCAAGACCACCGGGAAATCGCATCGTGTTGCTCCCGCTGCCACGCAGCAGGACTGGCTGACAGACTTCGATCTGAACACCTCTCTCGGCGAGCAGTTACAGGATCGGACGGGCACGCCCGGCGAGCTTGACGAGGTCCAGAAGCTGGCCGATCGGGGTCTGAAAGCAGCTCGCGAGGCGGTGCAGAAGGACCCCAGGAGCGCGGCCGCGCAGTACCAGCTAGGAAGCTGGCTGCTCTATGGTTACCGCGTGATAACGACGCAGCAGACGACCGCAGACGAGGCCGGCACAACGCGCACGACGACAGTGCGCCGGGCCGTCATGGGCCTTACCGATGACACCCAGGAAGGGCTTCAGGCGCTGGGGGCCGCCTACGAACTCACGCCAACCAACGCCCAGTATGTGCTCGACTACGCGGCCGCGCTCATCGATACCGACAACCCGGAAGAGGCGATGGGCCTGCTCCAGACTGCCTGGGGCGATAAGCCCAAACTGACGCCCGACCAGAAGGCGCGCACTGGGATCATGCTGAGTGACGCTTACGCAGTGCAGGGGAACACTACCGATGCCCGCGAATGGCTCTACACCACCTTGCTCCTCGACCCCAACAACGTCGGGATCGTGCAGAGACTACGTGCGCTGGATGCGGAGACGCTCATGCCGGAAGAGCCCGCGGCTCCAGCGACCGTCGCTCCCGCAGCCCCGGTAGTGCAGCCCTCCGAGGCCGCTCCGGAATCGCCGTCTACCCCCCAGGAGGAGGTCGCCCCAGAGTCTCCCTCCGCCAGCGATCAGCAGGTTGCTCCAGGCTCAGACCAGAGCGGCGGCGCTGACCAGGCGGCACCCGATTCAGACCAGGGCAGCGGCACCACCGAGGCCGCACCCGGCTCAGATCAGGGCAGTAGCTCGGACCAGGCCGCGCCCGATCAGGGAAGCGACTCGGGCAGCGCTGACTCCGGGAGCAGCGATCCCGGTAGTGCCGATCAGACACTGAGCGACATTCTGGGCGAGGAAGGCGGCTGATCGAGGGGGAATCGTTGATACGTTGGGTAGGGCCTTGCGGAGGCGCAGGCATGGTCATCACGGTTTCACGCGAAGCTGAGTCCGGCGGCGATGAGATCGCCCGGATAGTGGCCGAGCGCGAAAGCCTACAGTTAGCCGACAAGGCGATCCTGGAGCGGATCGCCCAGCAAGAGGGTTCTCCCCTAGCGCACCTGCTGCGGTTCGATGAAGCCGTCCCCGGGGCGATTGAGGCGCTGATCGCGGAATGGCAGACCTCTGTCAGTCAAGCGGCCTATCTGCGCCGCCTGGTCAGCGTGCTGCTGCTACTCGAACACGAGGACAGTGTGCTCATCATGGGCCGCGGCGGGGCCTTCGTGTTGACAGATCCCGGGACGTTCCATCTGAGGATCATCGCGCCCATGCCATGTCGAGTTGCTCGGCTCATGCAGGCGCGATCGCTCTCGGCGGCGGAGGCCGAGCGAACGCTGCGCCGGAGAGATGACGAGCGCGCCAGATTCGTGCACCAGGCCTTCCGCGCCGATATCCGAGAGCCTTCGAACTACGATCTGGTGATCAACACGGCCGAGCTCACCGTCGAGTCGGCCGCCGATACCGTCATCCTCGCGGCGCGCCACAAGTCCGCCCAGCGGCGTATCACCGCCGAAGCGCAGGAGGCTTTCCTGAGCCAGATCTTGCACGCTCGGCGGCGGGCCGGGCTCCCTCGCGTCAGCGAGGTCACCTGGGAGTACTACCGCCGGCGCCGCGTGATCTGAGCCCACGCCCGGTGCCAGCTCTGCCCGCATCCGGCGAGCCACGGACAGTAAGCGCAGATACCGGAGGAAGGCGCCCGCGCAGACGCCTTCCTCTTTCTCAGTGTCGCTAGCCGAGCAGGCTTCCCAACTGCCGCGCCTGCCGCTCCGCTCGCGCGGCCGGCTCCGAGCAAGTCTTCGACCGCTGACGTCCGCTCGACCACACCAATGGTGACGCGAGCTTCCGCCGGGAGTTCGCCCGACGCGTTCAGGTCCACGATGCTGCTGTTGACCCGCGCCAGCGCCATCATCGCCTCCGCGCGGGTGGTCTCGGGGAAGAGCAGCGCGAACTCGTCGCCCCCTATGCGCCCGACCAAGTCGGTCTGCCGCAGGGTGGAGCGGAGGCAGGACGCCACGCTGCACAGCACGGCATCTCCAACATCGTGGCCGAGCTCGTCGTTGATCTCGCGGAATCCGTCGATGTCCAGGACCGCGACGGACAGGCTGCGCTGGTATCGCTTCGCCCGCAGCGTCTCGGCCTCCAGCACGGCGCAGAAGTGGCGGCGGTTCGCAGTGCCGGTCACGGGGTCAGTGGTGATGTGCTGCTGGAGCCACCGGCTCTGCTCCCGAACATGCCCCGCCAGGCGTAGGTTGCGTCGGCGGGCGGCCGCCAGGGAGCCAGTCAGTGAGGCCGCGGCGGTGAGGCAGGAGGCCACGCACTCCAGCTCCAGTCGGGAGCGACGGGGGAGCTTGCTGACGAAAGAGGTGACCTCGCTCGCGTCCTGGGCCATCCCGCACCAGTCCCCGGCCGTCGGCTCTGGGCTGGTTGCCCTCGCCTGCGCCGTCACCAGGTGGCCGATCTCCTCTCCGGCGCACCATATCGGCACCGCCACATCCAGCACGCCGAGAGGGCAGGAATGGATCGTGATGGGAGAGGGACCGGCCTCGGACGCCGGTTCGTCGCACTCGATCGCGCGGCCGCATCCTGCGCACGGCCGGGAGAGCGCGACCAGCGCGAGTGAACCGGCGACAGAACCCGGTCAGGTCCTCACACGCGGTCAGCGGTCTTCCTGAAGCGTGAGCGAAGAGAATCGGGATCCCAACGGCGCGCGCTAGATTGTCTTGCACCTCCTGCAGATCGTCCGGCCAAACTCTGTCTGCCAAATCCTCACGTCTCGCCCCCATGGGCTGTCACCTCGGTGTGGATCTGGCCCGCTCACCATCGAGACTATTCCACGTTTTGCGCGCAGCTTGGCTCCGAGTTTCCCGTGCTCCTCCGCGGTTGCTGTAGCAGCTACCGCTAGGTTGCATAGATAGCATCCGATGTAATGAGATAGGAGATTGCGCCAGGCTGCGGTGCCAAGGAATCTCGTCGTTGCGCACACCGGAACGACGTGATCCTTCGCTGCGCTCAGGATGACATAGGAACGCCCTACCACCGACCCAGGAAGGAAGAGGGAATCGCGGGGTGGCGTTACGAGCGCTTGCCGTCGAGATAGGAGCGGATGGCGCGAGCGGCGCGCTTGGCATCACCCATGGCGGCGATGACGGTGCCGGCGTCATTGGAGATGTCGCCGCCGGCGAAGACGCCGGGGATGCTGGTCTCGCCGGTCTCTGGGTTCACGATCAGCTTGCCCCACTTGTTGGTCTGCAGGCGGGGTTCGCTGCGGGCGAGGAGGGGGTTGGGCGCCTGGCTCACGGCGACGACGATGGTGTCGGCGGGGATGACGAATTCGCTGTTGGGGATGGGCACGGGCCGACGCCGGCCGCTCTCGTCGGGCTCGCCCAACTCGGAGCGCTGACACTCGAGGCCGGTGACCTGGCCCTTCTCATCTCCGACCATACGCAACGGAATGGTCAGCTCCATGAGCTTGACGCCTTCTTCCAGCGCGTTCTCCACTTCCTCGGCGCGGGCGGGGAGTTCGGCGCGGGTGCGGCGGTAGACGAGAGTGGAGTCAGCGCCCAGTCGGAGGGCGCTGCGAGCGGAGTCCATGGCGACGTTCCCGCCGCCGATGACGAGGGCCCGCTTACCGACCTTTATGGGGGTGCGGTACTCGGGGAACTTGTAGGCCTTCATCAGGTTGATGCGGGTGAGGAACTCGTTGGCGGAGTAGACGCCGCCGAGGTTTTCGCCGGGGATATGAAGGAAGTAGGGGAGGCCAGCGCCGGCGGCAATGAACACGGCCTCGAAGCCCTCTTCGTTCATCAGCTCTTCAAGGGTGATCGTCGTGCCGACGAGGGTGTTGGTCTCGATGGTGACGCCTAGACGGCGAACGTACTCCACCTCTCGGTCCAGGATCACACGAGGAAGGCGGAATTCGGGGATACCGTAGCGGAGCACGCCGCCAGGGGCGTGGAGGGACTCGAAAAGGGAGACGCGGTAGCCGAACCGGGCGAGGTCGGCGGCGGCGGTGAGGCCGCCCGGGCCAGATCCGATGACGGCGACCTTGGGCGCACTCTCGTCGGGGACGTTCGGCTCAGGCAGCGTCAGGTTCCCGATCTCCCAGTCGGCAACGAACCGCTCGAGAGCGCCGATGGCGACAGGCTGGCCCTTCCGCCCCAGTACGCACTTCGACTCGCATTGGGTCTCCTGGGGGCAGACGCGGCCGCAGATCGCGGGGAGAGCGTTCTTCGCCTTGAGCACGCGGACCGCGTCCTCGAATCGCTCCTCGGCGAGCGTGGAGACAAAGCCGGGGATGTCGATCTCCACCGGGCAGCCGGGCACGCAGCTTGGCTTCTTGCACTGGAGGCAGCGCTTCGCCTCGGAAAGAGCCGCGTCGAGTGCGAAACCGAGAGCGACCTCGCTGAAGTCCTGGTTGCGCGACTCGGGATCGCGGCGGGGGAGGGGATTGCGGGGCCCCTTGTTCACGGTTCTCTTGGCGGCGGGTTCCTGGCTCATGCTGGTGATTCCCTCGGTGCTGGCGGCGGTAGCAGGCGAAGCTCTACGCCTTCTCGCGCTTCAGTTGATCTAGCTGGGGATCGAGCAGGCACTGCTCTTCATCGAAAAAAGTGCGCTTGCGTTTGGCCAGCTCATCGAAATCGACGAGATGGCCGTCGAACTCGGGGCCGTCAACACAAGCGAACTTGGTCTCTCCGCCGACGGTGACCCGGCAGCCTCCACACATGCCAGTTCCGTCGACCATGATCGGGTCGAGGCTGACGAGCGTCGGGAGGTTGAACTCCCTGGTGAGGGCGGCTGCGGCCCGCATCATCGGCAGCGGGCCGATGGCGATGCAGTAGTCATAGTGAGTGTCGCTTTCGAGCAGCTTGCGCAGGACGTCGGTGATGAGGCCGTGGTGGCCGACGGATCCGTCATCGGTGGCGATGTAGAAGGCCTTGCTGAGTGCCTTGATCTCGTCGACGAAGAAGAGCAGGTCCTGGCCCCGCGCGGCAAGGACGGAGGTAACCTCGTTGCCGGCCTCGGCGAAGGCCTTTATCTCGGGGTAGATGAAGGCGATGCCTACGCCGCCGGCGGCGCAGATCACGCGCCCGTAGTTCTTGACCTCGGTGGGCCGGCCCAGGGGGCCGAGCAGATCGGGAATGGAGTCGCCCACGCTCTTTGCGGCAAGCTGCCGGGTGCTGAAGCCGACGGCCTGAAAGACGACGCTAATGGTGCCCTTCTCGGGATCCTTGTCGGCGATGGTCAGGGGCACCCGCTCGCCCTGCTCGTCGACGCGAAGGATAATGAACTGCCCGGCCTTCGCCTTGCGCGCGATGCGCGGGGCGGTGACCTCAAGCAGGGTCACAGTCGGAGCCAGGACGCGCTTGGATACGACCTCAAATCGGCCCATGGTGACCAAGGGTCCTCCGTGTCAGATGTTGCTCAGCCGCGGCGCGGCGCCCAGAACCGCGGATTCCAGTTGGAATCGACGACATGCGAAAGGGCGAAACGCTCTCGGCTGCCGCCGGACCTCGGAAGATGCCGGCTTCAGCCTTGCGGCTCAGGCATGCCAAGGGCAGGAGATACCCTCCTGCCCTGCACTCTCAGTATAGCCAATTTCCCGCGCGGCGGCTACTGCCATCTTGCGGCCAGACTGACCCCGTAGAGGGATTCGGCCTGGTACTCATCTCCTACCTGCACGGTAGTGTTCCCGCCGCACATATTGCGCGCGGCGACCTCGCCCTGCGCGCCGGCCCGCATCCAACCATATCCCAGCACTCGGCGCCTGACTTCCTCCTGAACCTGGGCAGCATCGCCCGCGGCGAAGATGCGCTCATCCGCGCTCCGAAGGCGCTCATCCACGAGGACGCCTTCATCGACGCCCATGTCGCTGCCCGCGAGGAAATCGATGGAGGCCTTCTGGTGGGAGGCGACGCCGACGATATCCGCCGGCAGCTCGCGACCCTCGCGGGTCCGCACCAGGGTGACCTTGCCGGCTTTGCCCACGAATTCGACAGGTTCATCGAGAGCAACTACATTCACCTCGTGCCGGGCGAGGACGGCCTCGATGTCCTCTTGAGCGGTGTCGAAGAGCGGCAGGAACCAGGGGCTGTCGTCTGGCGCGAGCAGAGTGACGGCCAGCCCGCGTAGTCGCAGCGCGCGGGTCAGCTCGAGCGCCGGCAGGCCTCGACCGACGACGACGGCGCGCTTCGCCTTCTCGGCCCACTGCCTGACCCGGATCGCGTCGGCGTGGGCGCTGAAGGTAGTGATCCCCTGAAGCTCGGCGCCGGCGATCATGGGGAGGGTGGGCTTGAGACCAGTGGCGATGAGCATGCTGTCATAGGGAAGGGTTTCGCCATTGTCCAGAGACACGCGTCGCTCGTGGCGATAGTCGAGGCCTACGACCTTACGGCCGGGCATGAGCGTGATGCCCTTCTTGGCTGCCGTCGCCTCGTAGTCAAGCCACAGGTCCTTCTCTTCGATCCGGCCGGCAACGAAGTCAGCTAGTAGCGGCCGAAGGTAGAACGGCCGCTCTTCCTCCGAGATGAGGGTGATCGAATCATCCGGGCGTAGGCCGCGGATAGTCTCGGCTGCTCGCGTGCCTGCACTGCCACCACCTACCACCACGAAGCGCGTCATAGCGATGCCTCCTGTTACCTATGGGCTTTCGCACATCTGGGTGATGTGCGAAAGCCCGCTAGCTGATATCCTGGGCCTTCTTAGAGCTTCGCCGAGTTACTTCTTTCGGCGAAGCTCTATAGCTGTAGCTGCAGGTAGCTTCGTCGCGGCGGGGGAGGTCCTTGTCCTGGATTCAGCCACAAATGGGGCCGTTCGGTCGGATTGTGTGATGTCGGAGCGGCGCGAATGCGCCGGAATGCAGAAGGCGGCAGGTGATCGGCCTGTTGGTGAGAAGGTTTAGTTGGGCGAGTTCGCGGGGTAATCGACATTGACGCCGATTTCGCAAGCAGGGGTCGATCTGTTGGTGCATCCCAAGCGATTCACGCTATCCCGAAGGCTCAAGCGCGTCATACTGCTGGTGGTGTCCGCGGTCGCGATCGCGGGCGCTGCGCAGGCGGGTTCGCCGCGCGTTCGACTCCGAGCGCCGCCGACATGATCGCCAGGTTGCGGCGGCAGCACATCACCAATCCGCGAGTACTCGCCGCCATGGGGAGGGTGCCTCGCCACCTGTTCGTGGATCGGGCGCGCCAAGCGCAGGCCTACGAGGATGCGGAGATTCCGCTTGGCGGGGGACAGGTGATGTCGAGCCCCTACGTGACGGCGCTGATGGCGCAGGTGCTCGATCCGCAGCCGGGGGCGAGGTTGCTGGAGATTGGCACGGGGTCGGGTTACCTCAGCGCGGTCCTCTCGGAGATCACACCCCACGTCTACACCGTTGACATGAGAGCCGGCATGGCGAAAGACGCGCAGGCGCGCCTCCGTTCGCTCAAGTACACGCAGGTCAACTGCCGGTCGGGAGATGCTTGCCGAGGGTGGGCCCAGCAAGGGCCTTTCGACGGGATTGTGGTGAACTGCGCGGCGGAGGTGGTGCCGGAGCCCCTGATCGCGCAGTTGAAGAACGGGGGGCGACTGGTGATACCGGTCGGCCAAGGCCCGGAGCAGACCTTGAACTGCATGCGGAAGAGCCGCGGCAAGCTTCGCTGTGAGACAGTCATGTCAGTTCGCGTCAGCCCGATGGTCTGCCAGCATCGCCGTCAGGAGCGAGGCCCTCAGGGGGGTCGATGAACCAGGTTGACCTCTTCATCATCGTCGTCGTGGTGGGGTTCGCGTTCTCCGGATCCCGCCGCGGGCTGATCTCATCGGCGGGCGACATCATCTCCATCGTAATCGCGTTGGGGATCGGTTCGATTGCCTACCCCCTGGCGGCGGCTCCCATCGCCTGGGCGCTGGGCTTCCCACCGAACATCGCGGGGCCTGTCGGGTACCTCGTGGTCGCGGTGTTGGCGGCGCTCGGGGTCGGCTGGGGCTGCTCCCATCTCGCCAAGCATTTCGAGCCCACAAAGCATGTCAGCCGGGTGGGAGGGGCTGGCTTCGGGGCAGTGCTGGGGATCGTTCTGGCGGGCGTCCTGGTGATGGCCTCCGGGATGATGCCGAACGCGGGCACCTCGGTGGAGGAGTCGAAGCTCGGCCACGCGCTGATACAGGTAGTGCCGCGACTGCACGAGGGGATGGACTCGATCGGTCTGCCGGTGCCCAAGCTGGTGCAGCTCCCGACAGACTATCGGGAAGAGCTGCAGGGGATGCGACAGGGCCTGCAGTTCATGCGCCTGAACTTCACCCGGCTTGACGGCGCGATGTGCATCAATTGCCGGACGCCGGTGAAGTTCCTGGGCTACCAGTTCTCGCGGGGAACGCTGATGTCGCCGAAGTTCCAGTGTCCCAAGTGCGGGCGAACGAGCGATGGTTGCCAGACGTTCCAGGGATTCCACACGATCTATGGCCAGTGCCCAGTCGACCTGGCGAAAGAGGGAGTGGAATTCGACTGCGGCGTGTGGACAAACGGATGGTGGGTGGTGCCACACGGCGTGTGCCCGGTCTGCGGGAAGGAGTTCAAGGGGGAGACCCCGCCGCCAGCGGTGGACTACGCTCCTGTGCCCGCTACCGGCGGTCGTTTGTGAGCTGTCGGAAGTCGAAGATGCCGGTGGCCATGCACCACTCGGCGAAGGTGGCGCGGCGCTCTTTGCTGTAGGTGTCCAGCAGCTCCTTCCATCCCTGGATGAGCTTGAGGGGGCGTTCCAGTGGGCAGGGAAGCCACTCGACCCGCCCGAAAAGCCGACAGACGAGGGGACGCACAGGGTAGATCAGGCACCCGCGGCGCGCCACGTCGTAGAAAAGGCACGCCTCCGACTGGATCTCCTCGAACCAGAAGCGCATCTTGTCCTGGCTCAGGATGCGGTCCACCTGTGCGGGATCGGAAGCCTTCAGATGCTCGACGATGCGGTCGAACTCCGAGCGCGACATGACGATGCCGGCCGTGCAACGGAGCCCACACTCGTGACAGCCGTCACAGGGGTTGTCCGGTTCCGTGTTGGATCGAGGGTAGCTGCTGCTCATTCCACCAGTCCTGATGGACGAACAGTCCATGCATTCGACCTCACTCAGGATTATACCACCCAGCGATTCGGCGCGATCACCCAAGAAACCGGCGTCTTTCCCGGACATGGGGTTGGGAGCGACAGATGAGCGCTGACCGGGGGACTCACTCGGACCTGTGGCAAGAGGCAGAAGCGCTTGGCTCGGCCATCTACCCCTACTTCAGGCGCCTGGGGGTGGATGGTGCGACCGCCGAGGATCTTGCCCAGGAGGCGCTGTTGACGGCCTGGCAAGCTATCGGACGCCTTCGCCGCGCTGGGAGCCTGCGGAGTTGGCTGTACGGCATCGCCTACCGGACCTACCTGAAGCACCGGGAAGCCGCGAGTCGGCGCGACACAGTGGGAATCAGCGACGACCTCGCTGGGCCCCTGGGCGACCCCGGCGATGAGCGCAGCCTCACCCTCCGCGTGGTGCGAGATGCGGTGCGCCAACTGCCCGACAAGTACCGCCACCCGATCATCCTGCTGTACTGGGAAGACCTTTCCTACCAGGAGGCAGACGCGGTCCCTGTCGCTTCCGCTTGGCACCCTAGCCTGGAGGGTGCACACCGCCCTGAAGTTGGTGCGGAAAGCGCTCTCCGAGAAAGGAATCGACGATGCCGACGTTCCTACACCGAAGGACGCTAGAGTCTCTGATCAGATCGGCGAAGCCTGAAATCGAAGCGCCGCCCCGCATCCTGGACCGGGTCCGGTCGGCCGCTACCGCGCAGCCGCAGGAAGCCTCACTGGCGCCTGTGACGCGTAGGCGAACTCTGGTAGCGGCGCTCGCGGTGGCGCTACTGCTCGGCGGGGCCTTCACGCTGCGAGGCCCCTTGCAGGCGCGCCGCGGCGGGCATCTGCTGATCACGGCTGCAGCAGCCGCTGCTGACGCAACCACGATGCACACCTGGGGCTGGCTGCGGCTTCCTGCCGAAGGGGGCGGATGGCAGCAACCAGTCCAGTACGAGGCATGGGTATCCGGGAAAGATGGCTGGCTCTGGAACAGCTACCGCGCTGGTGGAACGCTCAGGATCAGCCAGGGCATGGATGTCGCAGAGGGTTACCTGTGGCAGTACGAGCCCGAGCGTCAGCGGGCCGCCATCCGCCGGGTGCTGCAGCCCAAGGAGATGCGCTTCCCGAGTGGCGAGCTGAAGAGCCCCTATGGGTCCCCCGGATTCTCTGCGAACCTCATGGACTCAGACTGGGCCCAGCAGCAACTCGACGAGGCCGATGGGGCCACGACGTACGGGGCGCAGGTGAATGGCACACCCGTAACGGTGGTCGCGCTTGAGGAGTCGAGTTGGACACCACAGGGGCAGCAGATCGACGGCCGCTTCCGGCGTGAGTTCTGCGTCGACAGTTCAGGGATCTTCCTGGGTCAGCGTGGAATCGCCGAGTCGGCAGAGGGTGAGACGGTAGTGGCCGAGGAGTGGCACGAGTACAACCTCAGCATCCCCGCCGCAACCTTCACGTTCACGCCACCTGAAGGCGTGAGGCTCTATGAGTACGACCTCGACAGGGAGAGGGGAGACCTGTTCGGGTTCACGCCTCTGCCATGGAAGGGCGAGTAGATCGAGGGGATCTGTACTGCCCCATTGATGGATACCCCAGTCTTTCGGCGGAAGCGGCTCGAAGAGGGCCGCTTCCGTCTGCTGGACTGAGCCAAACCCAGGGGGCGCCGACTCCTGAGCTGACGGTGCCGCCGGCCGTGCGATTTCGTTTGACAAGGCCTAGGGTCGTTGATACAATACCCTAATCGTTCGGACGAAGCGGCCCGAAGAGGGCCGTTTTCGCTTATCCGGCTGAGCCGGGCCCGACTGCGGCGCTCCCAGTGAGTGGCAGCGGGAGGGTGACGGACGGACGATTGGCGGAAGCGGCAGCACGAGCGCGGTTGGCGGGCGGCGGCGGCGGGCCGACGGGGCCCGCGGCGAGAGACGTTCCTCTGCAGTAAGATCGCGATTGGCAAGGGAAGCGCTCGCGCTCATCTATTCCGCTGCGCTTGACGGGTCGCGCTCACAGGCAGGAGGACGGCACGTGGAGATCGAGATCGGTCGCGGACGGAAGAGCCGGCAGACATATGGATTCGATGACGTGGCGCTGGTACCGGGGGCGCTCACCCTCGACCCCGAGGAACGTTGATCTAGGCTGTGACCTGGGGCCGATCCGACTCGAGATACCGGTGCTGGCCTCAGCGATGGACGCGGTGGTAGACCCGCCGCGGCCGCGGTGCTGAGCAAGCTGGGGGGAATGGCCGTGCTTCACCTGCAGGGCCTCCAGTGCCGCTACGCCGATCCCGCTCCCAGCTACGAGCGCATCATCACCGCGAAGACCGAAGATGCGATCTCCGTGATTCAGGAAGTGTACCGCGAGGAACTCAAGGACGAGCTGATCCTGCGACGGATCGAGGAGATGCGAGCGCTGGGGGCAAAGGTGGCGGTGTCTCCCACGCCTGCGTTCGCCGAGCACGCGGCAACGGTGATCGGGAAGGGGAGGATCGACGCCCTCGTCGTTGCCTCCACCGTCACCACCGCCCGGCATATCTCGTCCCGCTTCCAATCCCCTGACTTCAAGCGCCTCCGCGATCTCGTGGAGGCGCCGGTGTTTGTCGGCAACTGCGTCAGCTACCAGGCGGCGATTGAGTTGATGCGGGCCGGGGCCGATGGCGTGCTGGTGGGGGTCGGGCCGGGCGCGGCCTGCACCACGCGGCGGGTGCTCGGCGTGGGCATGCCGCAGGTGACGGCGGCGGTGGACTGCGCCGCAGCACGCGATGACTACGAGAAGGAGAGTGGCAAGCGGGTTCCGATTGTCCTCGACGGCGGAATGCGCGTGGGCGGCGATCATCGCGAAAGCGATCGCGGCCGGCGCGGACGCGGTGATGATCGGTTCGCCACTCGCCGGCGCGGAAGAGGCCCCCGGGCGGGGATACCATTGGGGCATGGCGACCTCCGACGCCGGGCTGCCCAGGGGTACTCGTATTCAGGTCGGCATCACAGGTCCGATGAAGCAGATTCTGTTGGGGCCGGCGAAGCGTGACGACGGCACCATGAATCTGTTCGGCGCCCTGAGACTATCGATGGCAACGTGCGGAGCGGCGAATCTGCGGGAGATGCAGAAGACAGAGATGGTGGTGGCCCCGGCGCTGCCGTTCGAAGGCAAGGCCCAACAGCGGGCGCAGGGAGTGGGCGGGGCGAAGTAGCCCCGCACCTGGGGATTACGGAAGAGGTACATGGCGGCGATTGTAGGCAAACCCGAAGAACTGGTGATCGTACTCGACTTTGGCGCGCAGTATAATCAGCTCATTGCGCGCCGCATCCGGGAGTGTCACGTCTACTGCGAGATCCTCCCCAGCGACACTCCGACCGCGGAAATCCTGGCGCGCAAACCGAAGGCAATCGTCTTCTCTGGCGGACCCAGCAGCGTTTACGAAGAGGGCGCGCCGCTCTGCGACCCCACGCTGTTCACGGCCGGCATCCCCATCCTCGGCATCTGCTACGGCATGCAGCTCATGGCGAAGATGCTGGGTGGCAAGGTCGGCGGCGGGCAGCACCGGGAGTACGGCAAGACCGAGCTGACGGTTCTCGACGATGGCGACCTGTTCCAGGGACTGAACCCGCGGCTAATCGCGTGGATGAGCCACGGCGACCGGGTAGAGAAGGTGCCGGACGGCTTTGTCGCGACGGCCCGGACAGCCAGTGTCTCCGCGGCCATGTCGGATCGCAAGCGCAAGCTTTTCGGCGTCCAGTTCCACCCGGAAGTGGTGCACACGCCATGGGGCAACGAAGTCTTCCGCAGTTTCCTCTATCAGCAGTGCGGATGCCGTCAACTGTGGACGACCGAGTCGGTGGTCACCGAGGCGGTGCGCGCGGTGCAGGAGCAGGTGAACGGCGGCAAGGTCGCCTGCGCGCTGAGCGGTGGAGTTGACTCGGCCGTCGTCGCGGCGCTAGTGCATCGCGCGGTCGGCGAGCAACTGACCTGCATCTTCATGGACCACGGCTTCCTGCGCAAGGGCGAGGCCGAGCAGGTAGTGGAGACGTTTGGCGAGCACTTCCGCATCAACCTAATCCATGCGCAGGTGCAGGAGCGATTCCTCAAGCGTCTGGCGGGAGTGGTGGACCCCGAGCAGAAGCGACGCATCATCGGCGAGGAATATGCCGCGGTGCTGGAGGAAGAGGCGACGAAGCTGGGAGATGTGCAGTTCCTGGCGCAGGGCACACTCTACCCGGACGTGATCGAGAGCGGCACCAGGCAGGCGGCGCGCATAAAGACGCACCACAACGTCGGGGGCTTGCCGGACACGCTGAAGCTGCAGCTCGTCGAGCCGGTGCGATACTTGTTCAAAGACGAAGTGCGGGCGGTAGGGGAGGAGCTGGGACTTCCGGGTGACATCGTGTGGCGACACCCGTTCCCGGGCCCGGGGTTGGCGATTCGGATACTGGGGGAGGTGACCACGGCGGGCCTGGACACTCTCCGCGAAGCAGATGCCATTATCATCGAGGAGATCCGCGCGGCGGGTCTCTACCGGCGGCTGTTCCAGGTCTTCGGCGTACTCGCCCCGGTGAAGAGCGTGGGAGTGATGGGAGACCAGCGCACCTACGCGGGCACAGTCATTCTGCGGGCGGTGGTGAGCGAAGACGCGATGACAGCGGACTTCGCGGAGCTGCCGTATGAAGTGCTCTCTCGCATCAGCACTCGGGTGATCAACGAGGTGCCAGGCGTCAATCGCGTTGTCTACGATGTGAGCTCGAAGCCGCCGGCCACCATCGAATGGGAATGAGGTTTTCGGCCATGATGTCCGACATCAAAGAAGTCTTGATCACCGAGCAGGAATTGCAGAGCAAGGTCAAGGAGCTGGCCGAGGCGATCGCGCGGGACTACCGCGAGAAGGACCCGGTGCTGGTGGGGGTGCTGAACGGCGCCTTCGTGTTCCTGGCGGACCTGATGCGCTACCTCGAACTCCCGTGCACCGTTGACTTCGTCTCCTGGTCGAGCTATGGCAAGGACACCTCCTCGAGCGGCGTGTTTCGCATCATGAAGGACCTGGAGACCAACGTCGAGAGTAAGCACGTGCTGGTGGTCGAAGACATTATCGACACCGGCCTCACGCTGCACTATCTGCTGGACACGATTCGCGCGCGCAGGCCGGCGAGCGTGCGCGTGGCGGCGCTGCTGGACAAGCCGAGCAGGCGAAGGATCGAGGCGAAGGCCGACTACCTGGGGTTCCAGATTCCGGACGTGTTCGTGGTGGGATACGGGCTGGACTTCGGGCAGCGGTATCGCAACCTGCCGTTCATCGGCATCCTGAAGCCGGACATCTATGCCGGGAAGGGTACGCCGCCGAACGAGATTGAGTGACGGGGAGCGGTTTCCCCGGAAGGCGGGTCGCAGGGCAGAGAGGGGCGGGAGAGGCGGTCGGAGTCGAGATTGTGGCGGTTTTGTATACTCTGGCGGGGCTTTATGGTATAATGTGCGTGCTGCATTCGACTGACTTCCTTGCTTTCGCGGGCGCCGCTCGGCGTATTGGCATAGCCCCAGACCAAAGCGGCCTCGTGCGGGATCTCTGATCCGGAGAGTTCTGGGCGTTCCGGCGTGCCTTTCCGAATGACCCCACGACCCAGACCCCTCGCGAAGCTGCTCGCGGCTTTCCGCGGAGTGATGAGCAAGGCCAGTATAGGGTCGCGATGGATTCCCGATGCAGACCATAACCCCCAGTGACGTTCTCCAAGCCGCCGGGCCTCACCGGCGCCACCGAAGGGAGCCGCGCGGTCTCCCCATCCTGAGACATCTCATGCGCGCGGCGCAGAGAGGGAAGCACACGTGATCGAGCTACAGGAACTGGAAGAAAAGACTCTGGACGACCTGCAGGACATCGCCAAGGAGTTCTCCATCGAATCCGGGAAGCTCCGCAAGCGAGAACTCATGGTCGAGATCATGCGCCGCCAGGCCGAGAAGAACGGCGTGATCTGGACGCAGGGAGTGCTCGAAATCCTCCCGAGGGGTACGGATTCCTGCGGGTGAAGAACTACCTGCCCAGTCAGGACGACGTCTACGTCTCGCAGTCTCAGATCAAACGCCTGGGGCTGAAGACGGGGGACACGGTAGTCGGCGCGGTAAGGCTGCCCAAGAGCGGGGAACGGTACTACAGCCTGCTCAAAGTCGAGGCGGTGAACAGCCTTCCCCCCGAGTCGATCCGACAGCGCAGGAGCTTCGACGACCTCACCCCTCTGTATCCCTCCGAACGTCTCCGCATGGAAACTACCCCCGATCACATCGCCGGCCGCTTCGTGGATATCGTGGCGCCCATCGGCAAGGGCCAGCGCGGCATGATCGTCTCCCCGCCGAAGGCTGGAAAGACGACGCTCCTCAAACAGATCGCGAACAGCATCACTACGAACCACCCGGAAGTGTATCTGCTGGTGCTGCTCATCGATGAGCGACCCGAGGAAGTGACCGATATCCGTCGTTCGGTTGACGGGGAAGTGGCGGCGTCGACCTTCGATGAGTTGCCTGAGAACCATCTGAAGCTGCAGGAGATCGTGCTGGAGCACGCGAAGCGGCTGGTGGAGGTGGGCCGAGATGTGGTGGTGCTGCTCGACTCTCTGACCCGCCTGGCTCGCGCCTCCAACCTGACCGTCGCCCCCAGCGGGCGCACGCTCTCCGGCGGACTCGACCCCAGCGCGCTCTACCGACCCAAGCGGTTCTTCGCCTCCGCCAGAAACATCGAGGAGGGCGGCAGCCTGACGGTGGTTGCCACCGCCCTGGTGGAGACCGGCAGCCGCATGGACGACATGATCTTCGAAGAGTTCAAGGCGACGGGCAACTGGGAACTCGTGCTCGATCGGTCGATGGCGGACCGGGGCACGTTCCCTGCGATCGACATCCCGAGGTCGGGCACGCGCCACCAGGAGCTGCTCTTCTCCGAAGAGGAGCTGCAGCGCGTCTATCAACTACGCCGAGTGCTGAATGCGCTCGACATCACCCAGGCGACGGAATTGCTTCTCACCGGCCTCCGCAAGACCTCCACGAACTCCGAGTTCCTGAAGTGGGTTCAGCGGGAGCTGAGCAAGGAAACGAAGTGACCCGGCGCCGCCCATCAAGGGAGGCCCATCGTGGCGACCGGCGGCGATGAAGTTCAGGTAGAGATCGTCGGCGTCTTCGAGCAGCAGCAGGAGCCGCCCGCCGGTGGTGCCGCCTCCCCAGTGCTCGCCCTCAAGGATGCCGGCGGCCGAGAGCTGTACCTCGCTATCAGCCAGTGCGAAGGTCTGGGCATTCACCTCGCGCTCCAGCAGCACATCGTCGCGCGTCCCTCACTCACGATCTCGGCCTCAGGATCATGGAGAAGCTCTCCGCCACCATCGAGCGGGTGGTGGTCGACGATTTCAGCGATGGCACGTATTACGCCAGCATCCATTTGGTAAGCCGAGAGGGGCCACTTACGGTGCCGGCGCGACCCGGTGACGCGGTGGCGCTTGCGCTTCGCGCCGAAGCCCCAGTGTTCGTGACAGAGCAGATCATCAGCCGCGCCGGTCAGCCCGGGGGCGACAGCCTCTGAGGGCCGCGGCCGTCAGCCCAGTCCATCCTGTCGAGGAGTTCGTATGGTCATCATCATGCAGGCTGGGGCCCCGAGAGGCCGAAGTAGAGGCCGTTCTGCAGGCGGTGGAGAAGGCGGGGTTTCGCCCGTTCATCAACCCCGGCGTAGAGCGCAAGGTCATCGCTTTGCTCGGCGCGATGGATGCCGAGAAAGTGGAGCTCGTCGATCACTTCTCGGCCTTGCCCGGCGTCGAGAGGGTACAACTCATCTCCGAGCCGTACAAGCTGGCATCGCGGCGGAGCCACCCGGAGTCATCGCTGGTCGAGGTGGGCCCGGTGACGATCGGCGGCGCTCGGTTGGCGGTGGTAGCCGGGCCCTGCAGCGTGGAGAGCCGCGACCAGATGCTGCAGACCGCGCAGGCGGTGAAGAGCGCGGGAGCGAATCTGCTGCGAGGCGGCGCCTACAAGCCTCGGACGTCGCCCTATAGCTTCCAGGGGCTGGGCGTGCAGGGGCTGGAGATCCTAGCGGAGGCGAGGGCGGCGACCGGGTTGCCCATCGTGACCGAGGTGCTCCACCCAGGCGACCTGGAGGCCATCGCACAGTTTGCCGATGTGATTCAGGTCGGCGCCCGCAATATGCAGAACTTTCGCCTGCTTCAAGATGTCGGCGCCACCGGCAAGCCCGTGATCCTTAAGCGAAATGCCGGGGTGCCGGATTCGCGACTTACTGATGGCCTCCGAGTACATCATGCTCGAGGGGAATCTGAACGTGGTACTCTGCGAGCGTGGGATTACGACCTTCGAGGATGCGACTCGCTACACGATGGACGTCAACGCGATTCCAGTGATCAAGCGGTTCAGCCATCTGCCCGTGATCGCCGACCCGAGCCATGCCGCCGGTGATTGGCGGTACGTCACGGCGATCGCGCTGGGCGCGATTGCGGCGGGCGCAGACGGGATCATGGTGGAGGTGCACCCGGACCCTTCGGCCGCGCTGTCCGATGGGCCGCAGTCGCTGCGCCCCGAGAAATTCGCCGATCTGATGCGAGCGGCGGCGCGGGTGGCGACTGCAGTCGGCCGCGAAGTTGCGCTGCCGGAATAGGGGAGGAGGGGAATGAGAAAGCGCGCGGCGGTGCCTGCCAAGGTCGATTCCTTCTCCCATATCGCCCCTTACTATGACGCCCTCATGGCGACTGTCCCCTACGCGCGGTGGGCCGACTATGTCTCTCAGTTGGCGGCCCTCTCTGGCCGGCTGATCCGGCCCGGCTCGCGCCTGCTCGACCTCGCTACCGGAACGGGATCGGTTGCGCTGGAGTTCGCGGCGCGATCCTGTGCCGTTGTCGGCATCGACCTCTCCGATCCGATGCTGAAGGAGGCCCGGCGCAAGGCCGCCGAGCGCGGCCTCCAGATCGACTTCATCTGTAATGACCTCGCGCGCTTCGAAGTCTCAGAGGCATTCGATCACGCGGTGTGCCTCTACGACAGCTTCAACTACCTTACCGATCCGGATGATCTCAAACGTGCGTTCGCTAATATCAGGAAAGCGCTGGCCCCGGATGGCCTGCTGATCTTCGACGTCAACACGGTGCATGCGCTCGAGGCGGAGCTGTTTACGCAGACCAGCTTCGACGACGCGCCGGTGAAGTATCGCTGGGTCAGCAACTATGACCCAAAGACGAGGATCAGCCAGATCAAGATGCATTTCGAGATTCCGGCGGCCGGCGAGCAGTTTTCGATCGTTCACGAGCAGCGCGCATATACAGAGAGCGAACTGCGCGCGTTTCTGCATCACGCCGGATTCGCCGACATCAAGACATATAGCGCGTACCGCGTGGCGCCGCCGACGCCGCTGAGCGATCGCGCGTTCTACGTGGCACGAGCCGCGGACAAGCCGGAGTAGCGGAGCCGGCGCCACGTTCTCGAATCAGGTTCCAGCCCAACCGCACGTCCAGCAGCAGCCGAATCTTCATAGCTTTCCTCCCATAGGACTATATAGGCAAATGTAACATAAGATATATTATCGGACGTAAAGGCCGAAAGCGACCTGGGCTCTGATCTCGCAGGACGTAAGAGTTCAGTCTCCGTGAGAATGTGCACTGGATCGGAGGAATAGGTCCTATGTGGAGAATCTTGCGGCGGCGACTCGGGAAGAGCTGATTGCGATCATCGAAGCGCTGGCGGCGCGGGTGGCGGCGCTGGAGGAAGAGAATCGTCGCCTGCGCGGGGGTGGGGGCAAAGACGTACCGGCGTGGGTGAAACCGAATCGACCCAAGAAGGAGAAGGGGGAGCGCAAGCATCGTGCTCAGGCATGCGTGCGCCGCCGAGAAGAGCCCGATGAGATTCACGAGCATACGATGGAGCGCTGCCCGGACTGCGGGCGCAAGCTGGGCGGGGGCTGGAAGCATGGCAGCCACCAGGTAGTAGAGATCGTGTTGCCCCAAGTGAGAGTGATCGAGCACCGGGCGATAGCGCGCTCGGTGCGGGGTGTGCCGGAAGCGATGGATACCCAGCTTGCAGGGCAGTGAGTTGGGAGTGCAGGGTCGGCGTCGCTTCGGGGTGAGCGTACAGAGCACGGTGGCGGCCTTGCATGGAGCCTTCCGAGTCCCGATGAAACAGATTCGCTGTTTGCTTGGGGAGCTGTGGGGATTGCGCATCAGCGATGGCGAGATCGTGGCTTTGCTGGATGGAGTAGCGCGGGCGGGCAGGCAGGAAATGGAGCGGCTCCATGATCGGGTGCGGGGCTCTCCGGTGGTATGCGTGGACGAGACGGGATGGCGCCAGGACGGGCAGAACGGATGGCTGTGGACCTTTGCGACCCCGCAAGTGCGCTACTTCCAGTACCGCAAGACGCGCTCGGGGACAGTAGCCGAGGAGGTGTTGGGCAAGGAGTTCAAAGGCAAGACGGTCTGCGACTTCTATGCTGCTTACAATCGGCTGCTCAACGAGATTCAGCGGTGCTGGGCGCACCTGCTACGGGACCTGCACGCGCTCAAGGAGAAGCAGGCGGACTGCCCCGACGCGATATCCTGGGCGGAGGCGGTGAAGGCTGTCTACGAAGAGGCGAAAACACAGTCGGCGCGTGCCAGCGCACTGGAGTTGAACCGGCTGCAGCGTCGCCGTCTGCGGGAGCGACTCGAAGCGCTGTTGGAGGCGATGGCGGGGCCGGTGGCGCGCAATCCGCACGCGCCCCACTGCGTGCTGGCGCAGCGGATCATGAAGCATCTGGGGGAGATGTTCGTCTTCGTCGAGCACCCGCAGGTGCCGGCTGACAACAACCTGGCCGAGCGCAGCCTGAGACCCGCGGTCATCGCCCGTAAGATCAGCGGCGGAACTCGCTCGGACAAAGGATCACAAACCAAGATGGCGTTGCTGAGCCACTTCGGGACCTGGACCCTCCAGAACCGAACTCTCCTCTCCGCCTGCCGCAACCTGCTGCTCGCCGGCTCCCCAGCCTGATCCCCAAAACCCATCCTCATCAACTCTGAACTCTTACCGCAGGACGGGACGGCAGGTTGGGAGCGCCGGGCCGGTGAAAGTCCTCCCCTTGTTCGCAGGAAAGGTGAACTGCCCAAGTGAGCGCGAAGTCAGGACGCAGGCGGTCGGTTGCGAGGAGTAGCCAGGAAGCGCGGTCTGCACCCAGCGCGGACTCGGGATCGACAGAGATCCTCCCGGCGCCCTTCTCGCGGTGGGATTTCGTCAGCGTTGGCGCGCTGATCGCACTGATACTGGTACTGCTCTGGCCCGCTGCTATTCTGCGGCGCTTCCTGATGTACGGTGACATTCTCTTCTTCTTCGAGCCGGCGAAGTCGCTGCTGCACGAGAGCCTGCGAAGCGGCCGCCTTCCGCTCTGGTCGCCGTGGATCTTCGCCGGCTATCCGATCGCGGCGGAGGGGCAGACCGCCGTGTTCTACCCGCTCTCGCTGCTGATTTCGTGGCTCCTCCCCTCTCCTGCAGCCATCAACTGGCTGGTGATCTCTCACCTGTTGATCGCCACGGTTTCCATGTACGCTCTCGCCCGGCTGCTCGGCGCGTCGCTCTTCGCGGCCTGGCTGGCGGCGATGGTCTTCGCGTTCAGCGGATTCCTCTTCGCCCACATCCACCACGTCAGCCTGCTGTGCGCGGCCGCGTGGCTTCCGTTAGTGGTGTTCTTCATCGAGCGCGCCTGGCGGGGCGCGGTGATCCCGAACGCGGTGCTAGCCGCGCTGGCGTGGGGCCTGGCCGCCCTCTGCGGCCACCCACAGATGCTCTTCTTCATCTCGCTGGTGGCGATCTTCTGGGTGGCGTGGCGGTGGCTGGAATCGAGGGGCGAGCGCGCCCGCGCGATCGCGATCATCGCAGTTGTCTTCGGATTGGGGTTCGCACTGGGGTCCGTGCAACTGCTCATGACCGCGCAGCTCGCCTCATTGGCCCCACATGGGGAGCGGGGTGAGCTATCTTACATTACATCGTTCTCCCTACTACCCAGACACCTGTTTGGACTATTGTCTCCCAACTGGGAAGGGACGCTGGCGTTCGACAGCTACCGGGGCGATGCCTACCACTGGGAATACGTCCTCTACATCGGCCTGATACCGCTGGGGCTCGCGGTGAATCGGTGCGACCCGCAAGCGGGGCCGGGCGTTGACCATCCTGGCGATCGTCGCGCTGGCGCTGGCGATGGCTGCGGTCAACCCGCTGTACGCGCTATTGCGCTACCTGCCCGGGTTCTCCGACTTCCGCGCTCCGGCGCGGTACGTGGTGATCTTCACTTTCGCGGCGGCGCTGCTGGCTGCACTCGGGTGGGGATGAACTCCCGAAGCTGAGATGGCTCCGCAACGGGCGCCGCCTGGTGGTGCTCGGAGTGGTCGTGGCGGCGCTATCCGCCTTCGATCTGCTGTGGCTTGACCGGACGCTGGCTCCGCTGGCGAGCCCCTCGGTGGTGGCGCCGAGGAATCGAGTGGCCGAGGCGCTGAAGAGCGACAAGGGATGGTGGCGGGTGATGATCGTACCCCCGATCCGCATCGGCGCGGACTGGACGCCGAAGGGCGGGGGCTACGTCAACCCGGATGGCTGGTCGGAGGCGCGCGCGCTACTTCCGGCGGATGTCGCCCAGAGCTACCGAATCCGCATCGCCGACGGCTACGCCGGCTTCAAGGATAGGGACCATTCGCTATTCTTCACCTCCGCCTACGCCGCGGCACAGGCCGGTGACCTTCGCCCACTGTCACTCGTGGGCATCAAGTACCTAGCCCTGCCGCCGCAGGCGCAGCTACCGGGCCTCACCTCGATCCGGGTCGATCCTTTCGTGATCTTCCGGAACCCAGACGCTTTTCCGCGAGCCTTCACCGTCTCGCAGACGATCGCGGAGCAGGACCCGTCGAAAGCTCACATCGAAACGGTGAAGCTGGCTCAGGCCGGGCGGCTCAGGGAGGCGGCGGTGACCATGGGCGCCGCTCCTGCGATCAACTCGCCCCCGGGCGCACCGGCGGAGTTGTCCATCTCCGAACCGCGCCCCGAGCATATCATAGTGACCGCGAAGTCAGAGCGAGAGCGTCTGCTGGTTCTGAATGAACGCCACGACCCTGCCTGGCGAGTGCGGATCGACGGGCGACCGGCGACCCTCGTGAGCGTAGACCTCGTGCTGATGGGCACGCCGCTGCCGAGAGGCGAGCACCGCGTGGAGTTTCGCTACCAGCCGAGCGCGTTCATCGTCGGAAGGGCGCTCTCGCTCGCCGCGCTCGCGATCTCCATACTGCTCCTCTGCATTCCCGCGTTGTGGCGGGTGAGAGCTAGAGAAGAGCCTCCTGCGGGGCGGCCGGCGCGAAAGTGAGCAGTTGCTCCGCGAGCGCGTCGAGGTCGGTGTCCCCATCGACGGGGATGGCGCCCATGCTCTTCAGTTTCTGCCACCCTTCAGCAGACGGGCCCTCGTCCCAAGGGGTTGCCAGCAGTAGGCGGCGACAGCCGAGTGCGTGGGTGGCAGTGACGATGCTCCCGCATTCGCGGCGCGCCTGAACGACGATGACGGCGCGGGCGAGCGCCGCCTGAAGGCGATCCCTGGCCAGCAGGAAGCGGTGGTTCACGTCGACCTCCGGTGGCACTTCGGCTAGCAGGCAGCCGCGGCTCGCGATCTCCGCGGCGAGGCCGGCGTTGTCGGGTGGGTAGACGCGCAACAATCCCGATCCCAGGATCGCGATGGTCCGCCCGGTGGGCGCTGCCAGCGACCCTCTGTGCCCGGCAGTGTCGATGCCGTGAGCGAGGCCGCTGACATTAGTGAAGCCACGCTCCGCAAGCTCACGCGCCAGCTTCGTGGCAACGACCTCCCCTTCCGGTGTCGCCTCCCTCGACCCCACGATCGCCACGCTCCGGTCGTCGTCTGGCAGGATGGAGCCGCGCAGGTAGAGCAGTGGCGGAGGCGTCTTGAGATCGAGCAGACGCCGCGGATAGTCGGGGTCGTCCATCGAGAGCAAACGGATCCCGGCGCGCTCCCAGGCTGCGATCCGCTCGCGTAGGTCGGGAATGCCATCGGACTGCCGCCTGACGCCGGCCGCCTGCTCCGCAGTCAGACGGCCGTGGGCCATCAGGTCGGTCTGCGACGCGGCGGCGGCCGCTTCGGCGGAGCCGAATGCCCGCGCCAGCCGGAGCATGGTGGCGGCGCCGACGCCCTCGACCTGGTTGAGCGCGGCCCACCAGATCGGGTCTCCTCCCCTACCCCTCCCATCACTCATCCTCGCCGCCTGCAGGCGCAGTCGATCTCCCGATGCTGCTTGATGACTTGCTCGAAGAGCGCGCGCAGTCGCGGCGTCTGTGACTCCATGAAGCCGCTCACTTCGTGGTGCTTGAGCGGTTCATCGGAGATGCCCGCCGCCCAGTTGGTGACCGCAGCCACGGTTGCGTAGCAGATGCCGGCCTCCCGCGCCAGGACCACCTCCGGCACATTGGTCATGCCGACGAGGTCGCCGCCCAGGCTCCGGAACATCCGAATCTCGGCCGGCGTCTCGAAGCGGGGGCCCTCGGCGCATACGTAGGTTCCGCGATCTGCGATCCGCTCGCCGATGGCTCCCGCGGCCGCGCTCAGCTCATGCCGCAGATGCGGGCAGTAGGGGTCGGTCATGTCGACGTGAACGACCTCGCCGTCTTCGCCGTCGTAGAACGTGGTGGGGCGGGATTTCGTGGAAATCGAGAAACTGGGTGATGACCACGAGCGAGCCGGGCGGCATCGAGTCCGCCATCGACCCCACACTCGCCGAGGCCAAGATGTTGGTGACGCCGAGCTTCTTCAGCGCGGCGATGTTGGCGCGGTAGTTGACGCGATGCGGCGGCACGGCGTGCCCGGTTCCGTGGCACGCCAGGAAGAAGGACCTCCGCTCCGTGGACAGTAGCTCGGTTCACTTCCGCGGTTCCGTATGGCGTTGCGACCTCAGTGGGGTGGGCCTCACCTTCCAGGGTGTAGAAGCCGGTGCCGCCGATGATGCCAAAGCTCATAGCTGACCCTCGCGAATCCTCGAATGGGTAGAGTCATTCACCCCGCGGAATGCCAACACCTACTGTCATTGCGAGCCGCCTAGGTTCCGGTCGGAGCCTAGGCACGCGTGGCAATCTAGTCCTGCGAATCCAGCCGAGACCCCCACGGTCGCCACTGCCCAGAGGGCAGCGCCTCCCCTCGGGGTGACCACAGTGGCAATCCGCCCCCAGAGTCGGTGGCTCTGCGGCCAACGGCGGCCGGATTGACAGCGCACGCGCGGCCTCGGTAGAATCGCCTACTATGGCTACTCAACGACGGGATGATCTCATATCGAAACTGCGCGGCGGCCTGCTCATCTGCGATGGAGCGATGGGCACGACGCTGAACGCGGCCGGCCATTCCTCGGGCCGGTCGCTGGAACTGATGAATGTCGATGAGCCCGATTTGGTGCGCGCGGCGCACCAGGCCTATGTCGACGCCGGCGCCGACGCGATCGAGACGAACACCTTCCAGGGCAATCGAGTCGCTCTCGCCGCGCACGGGCTCGGTGACCGCGCAGCGGAGATCAACCGCGAAGCGGCGAAGCTCGCGCGCAGCGTGGCCGGGGATCGCGTGTTCGTCGCCGGGAGCATCGGGCCCACGGGCCGGATCCTCGAACCCTATGGCGAGTTCGAGCCCGAGGCAGACGCGGGCTGCATTCGAGGAGCAGGCGCAGGCCCTCGCCGAAGGCGGCGTCGATTTCCTCGTGCTGGAGACCTTCACGGCGGTGGAGGAGGTCGTGCTCGCGATCGGCGCGGCCGTGACCACCGGCCTTCCGATTGCCGCCTCCATGTCGTTCGACCCGAACGGCAAGACCGCATTCGGTGTGCTTCCCAAGCGGGCGGCCGACGAGATGGCGGCGGCCGGCGCGGTGGTGGTGGGCGCGAACTGCGGCACGGTGACGCCGCTGGAGACGGTCACGATCCTGGAGCAGTTCCGGGCCGCGACCGAACTGCCTCTCATCGCCCAGCCGAATGCGGGCCGCCCGGAGAGAACCGAATCGGGCGTCAGGTTCCCCGCCGGCCCGGCGGAAGTGGCGGAGGCCGCGCCTGGGTTCCGACAGGCGGGCGCCACCATCATCGGCGGGTGCTGCGGGACGACGCCCGCTCATATCCGCGCGGTCGTGGCGCGGTTGAGGGGCTGAGCGTTCAGACGCGCGCAGGCGAGCTGCCGGTCGAGATGCCTGGAAACAGAAAGGGGAGTCCGCCGTGGCGGGCTCCCCTTCTCATTTGCTGGATTGCTGCGCTCGGCTAGCGGTTGCGCAGGAAGGTCGGCACCTCGAGATCGGCGTCCGGAGCGGGACCGACCGGCGGGATGTTCTGCTGCACCGCCTCGGCGGCACGCTCGCGCGCCGGCTCCGGTCGAAGCCAGTGGCGAGCACGGTGATGCGAATCTCGTCCAATGGCTCGTCGCCAACGACCACGCCGAAGAGAACGTTGGTGTCGGGGGAGTCGGAGGCGGAGCGGATCACCTGGGCGGCGTCCTCCACCTCGGACAGCGAGAGGTCGCTGCCGCCGGTGACGTTGAAGAGGATGCGGGTGGCGCCATCGATGGAGGTCTCGAGCAACGGGCTGGAGATGGCCGCCTGCGCGGCGTCGGTGGCGCGCGATTCACCCGAACCGGTGCCGATGCCCATGAGCGCGGTTCCGGCATCTGCCATTACCGCGCGAACGTCCGCGAAGTCGAGGTTGATGAGCCCCGGGATAGTGATGAGATCGGAGATGCCCTGCACGCCTTCCCGCAGCACTTCGTCGGCAAGGCGGAACGCCTCCATCAGGCTGACCTTCTTCTGGACCACGCCGAGCAGGCGATCGTTGGGGACGGTGATCAGGGTATCGACTTTGGTGCGCAGATTGTCGAGCCCTTCCTCGGCGATCCCCTGACGGCGGCCGCGCTCGAACCCGAAGGGCTTGGTGACGACCGCGACGGTGAGAGCCCCGGCTTCTCGGCTGATCTCAGCGACGATCGGGGCGCCACCGGTGCCGGTGCCGCCGCCCATACCGGCAGTGATGAAGACCATATCGGCACCGTCGAGCGCAGCTCTTGATCTCGGCCCTACTCTCCTCGGCCGCCCGCGCGCCTACCTCGGGGTCCCCGCCCGCGCCCAGGCCGTTGGTAACGGCGGCTCCGAGCTGGAGCTTGGCCTTCGCCCGGGCCCGCGAAAGGGCCTGAAGATCGGTGTTGGCGGCCATGAAATCGACCCCTTGAAGCCCCGCCTCGATCATGCGATCGACGGCGTTGCTGCCGCCCCCACCTACGCCAATAACTCGGATGACCGCAGCTCCCGGCACTTGGCTGCTAGACATGGGATTCTCTTCCCCTCCCGCCCTGGCGGCCTCCACGATGGGTGGCTCGTCGGACTGGGTATGTTGGATGCCTGACGGAGTGGCCGTCTCTTCCGGCACGTTGGAGTTCTGTCGTCTGCGTTTCGGCGCTGGCACGGTGTAACCTCGCTTCCGCCCGCGATCTTTTCGACACCCGAGGGGCCGCCCCTTTTGAGAGGGAGCGATTAGTTTTCGGCCCCCTGCGAGGTATGAACCGTTACCCCAACCTTGGTCGGTCGCAGCACCAGATCGCCGTAGGTGTAGCCCCGCTGCACCTCGAGCGCGACCGTCCCCTCTTCTTGCCCGGGGCCCGCCGGCACCTGGGCAACGGCCTCGTGGCAGCTCGGGTCGAATCGCTGGCCAATGGCCTGGATCGGCTTGACGCCCCGCCTCGCCAGCGTGTCCATCAACTGCCGGTAGATGAGCGTGATGCCGTCGTAGACGGCCTTCACCTCGCTGGGAGCCGACCTGACCTCTTTCGCCGCGCCGAGCGCACGCTCGAAGTTGTCGACGACGTTCAGGATGTCGAGGAGCACGCTGGAGGCCGCCCGGTGCTGAGCATCCTTGACTTCCCGCCGCGTGCGCTTGCGCATGTTGTCGAGGTCGGCGATAGCGCGCAAGTAGCGGTCTCGCATATCCTGAAGCTGGCTCTCCAGAAGAGAGAGCTCCTTCTGGAGCACCACCACCTCCGACTGCCTCGCCTCTCCTTCGTCCCCCGGAATCAGCTCCTCGGCCGGGAGCAGAGCCTGCTCGTCGGCCTCTGCAACTTCATCGGCCAGGGGCCATTGGATGTCTGATCGTCGTATGAGCTTTCCTTCACTGCATGCCTTCTCCGCGCCGGCGAAGACTCTCCTTCGCTTCTCAGCGCTCAACCAGGAACCCCGGGAATCCTTCCTGCCTCAGTTGGTCCATCGCCTTGCGCGCCGCATACTCGGTGCGATAGCGCCCGGTCAGTACACGGTAGACCTTGGCGCCGTCACTCTGGGCGACCTCGACGCGGGCCGGATAGCCGGCTCGGGCCAGATCGTCGGCCACCTGCTGAGCCCCCGGGTCGGACTCGAACATCCCCACCTGGATCGCGTATCGTTTCGCCTTATCCTCGGCAGGCTGAGGCGTCTCGACGGGCGCGCTATCGGCCTGCGGCTGCTCATCGGCAGGCGGGGTGAGATCGGAGGGCGTTCCGGAGTCAGGGCTCTCGGGTGTCTGCCCGTTCGGGGTCTCCGCCTGTGGTTGTGACTGGTCCTTCGTGGCGCCATTCTGCCCCTCGGGGGCCGGCACATATCCCTGCCCCGTCGCCTGGTCGCCCTCGGCAGCGGCGCCGTCGCCGGCCTCGCCCTTGGGCACAGGGAGCTTCTCGAACTGCCCGGCCGACTTGATGTAGGCCCTGCCCACGACCAGCCGACCGACCGCGAATCCGGCGGCCAGCACCAGCAGGAGCAGGGAGAAAGTCAGAAAGACGGTCGGGAATACGCTGTAACCACGCTGCTTCTTCATAGGCTCCGTCCCCATACCTTCAATCATAGGTATTCCCACTGCCGGTGTCAACAAAGCCCCAAGGCGCAGTGTGACCCCATGGTTGCACCACCAACGCGGAGCTTCGCCCCCGACGAAACACGGAGGCGAAGCCGGAAACTCCCGCCAGAGACGGACCTAGGCCTCTTCGCCCTCCATCTCGCCGACCTGGAGGTCGATGTCGGCGCGCTCCTCGATGCGCTCGATCTTGCCGTCGCGAATCCAGACGACGCGGTCGGAGACGTCGATCATCTTCAGGTCGTGGGTGGCGGAGATGATGGTGACCTTCTTCTCTTCGTTCATCTCCTTGAGCAGGTCGATGATCTCCTTGCCGGTTTGCAGGTCGAGGTTGCCGGTGGGCTCGTCGGCGAGGATGATGGCCGGGTCGTTGGCCAAGGCGCGGGCGATGGCGACGCGCTGCTGCTGGCCGCCGGAGAGCTCGGTCGGCTTGTGGTCGTCAGCGCTCGCCGAGGCCGACGGTCTTGAGCAGCTCCATCGCCCTTGTCGCGGGCCTCATCGGTGGTCATGCCGGCGAAGATCATCGGCAGGGTCACGTTCTCCAGCGCGGTCATGACCGGGATGAGGTTGAAGGTCTGGAAGATGTAGCCGATCTTGCGGCAGCGCAGCCAGGCCAGCTCGAAGGCGTCGAGCTGGGCCATGTCGACCTCGTCGATGAAGACCGTGCCCGCTGGTGGGCTTGTCCAGGCCGCCGATCATGTTGAAGAGGGTGGACTTGCCCGAGCCGGAGGGGCCCATGATGGAGATGTACTCGCCGCGGCGGATGTCGACGTCCACGCCGTCGAGCGCGCGCACCTCCTGACCGCCCATGGTGTAGATCTTGTGCAGGTCCTTGGTGCGCACGATGTACTCGTAAACCGACGCCGTGGTCATATCGACCTCCCTGGCTCCTTTGGCTCGTCTTCGACTCACAGCACATATCGCCGAGGCGCCCGCTCTGCGCGGCGCGGGCGCGATGGCTGAGCTAGAACTCCGAACGCAGCGCGGCCGCCGGCGGCATCTTGGCCGCCCGCCAGGCCGGGTAGAGGGCGGCGCAGACGGAGAGGAAACCTCCGAGGAGAACGGCGACGACGATGCCCATCCAGAGCGGCAGGGCCAGCCCTGCCCAGGCTGCAGCGCCGTAACGCCCCAGCTCGGACAGCGGTTGTGCCAGCCCGATGCGGCAGGCGTAGACGAGGGTCATCGCACCCGGTGCCGACGAGGGCGCCGGCGGTCGAGGCCAGCACTCCCGAGCAACATCGGACTCAAGGATGAAGAGGCGGACGATGAACCGGTCCGAGCGCCCCGAGGCACTTCATGGTGCCGATCTCTTTGTAGCGCTCGGTGACGGACATGAGCATGGAGTTCACGATCCCGACGGTGGCCACCAGAGGGACATGGCGACCAGCCAGATCGTCCGGGCCTGCATCTCACCGGTCTCCACGGCCACCACGACCGAGTTGCGTCTGGCTCAGGGTCTGCTGAACGCTGGTCGCCGCCGCCGAGCCGAACAGCACGGCCGCGAGGAAGGCGATGCCGAGGAAGATGCCTGAGGCGGTGATGACGGATCGCCCGAGGCGGACGAAGATGTTCTCTTTGGTCATCTGGAGCGTTCGCGACCAAGGCAGTACGATCTGACTCTCAATCTGTATGCGGCCGCCTTGAGCGCCCTGCGCCTCATTTGCCATCTGCTTTCCTCTCCTCGCTGTGCTCCTGTGGCTTCGACGCAGCCCGCCCGTTCTGCTCGGCGCTGCTCTTACTGTCAGATTTCTTCTCTATCGCGAAGAACACCAGGTCCCGCTTTCCCAGGTCCCGCAGATAGGTCCGCAGGGACCACTCGGCCTCGGACCGGGTCAGCTTGATGGTGGTCCTGGAAATCCTTGATCATCTGGCGCAGCGTGTGCTCGCCGTCGCATAGATCCCAGACTTCCGCTCCCGCCGCATCCAGCTCCAGGCGTCGCTCCCGCGGGATCGGGAAGACCACCGCCAGGACCTTCGCCCACCATTCGGTCCGCCGAGGCACGATCAGCCGGAGGCTGCCGTCGTCGAGCCGCTCGACCTTGCAGCCGGTTGTTCCGCACCGGCCGGGACTGCAACACCTGCTCCGGATTGAGGCGAGGGCGCCGTCTGCCAAGCAGCACCTCACTCCTCCTCTTCGTGGCAAGTGATGGAGTCCACAACGCCCTTCAGGACATCGCCCTGATCGGGGTGGATGCTCTCCACCAGGTAGAGCCGATTCGACATCCGGGCAGTGCCAAGCGCACCCGGCGAAGTGCACCACCGGCTTGCGGCGCACGATGCGGGCGGCCGCTTTGCGCAGCCCTCCCGCCAGCCGCCTTCGCTCGCCCCAGACCGCCACCCCCGGGTGGCCCTTGATCTCCATCTCCTGGGACTGCCAGCGCACGTCCCGGCGGCGCTGGTTCTCGTCCTGGTACCACTCCCGGAGGGTCCGCCCCGAGAAGCACGAGCGGCACCATGCCCCATCGGGCGACCTTGATCGTGGCCTCTCTGCTGGTTGTCAAGTCCAACTCGACATAGCGCGTCATTCGCTTCCATTTCGCCAGAGAGTAGCCCTCCGGCGCAAGGAAGCCAAAGCCATCGACTCCCCAGACTTCCCAGCCCCCAATGGCGTGGTCGTCGATCGACTCCAGCACTTGCCGGGCGACATCGTGCATCCGCTCCGGCTGATGCCAGCTCACCTGGGCGATGAGCGCCCGCTTGCAGACTTCGCAGTTCCAGAGCACGCCCATGCCGCACTGCGGGCCGCGCCAGGCGAAGGTCACCATGTCCTTCTTCGGCTTCGACCGCTGACTGATTACCTTAGCTTCGAGGTCAACGGTCAGCCCCGTGGGGCGCTTGCGCTTCCCTACGGTCAGCTTCTTCGCATATTCGCGCGCTTCTTCTCGAGGTCTATCCGCCCCTGAGACCACTTAAGCTGCAGGCGCGGCATCCTCTCGTCATCGACGCGCAGATATCCTTGCTTGCGATCACCGCCCACCGCCCCGAGCGTCCAATCCTTCGGGACCTTCACGGAGACGCCATGCCATCCGAGCGGCGTCGTCTCGTATTCAACGTCAGTAATAAAAAGACACCTCCACAGTCCGCCTCAGAACGGCAGGGACCGAACCGCCTTGAAGATGATCGTCAAACCGATTGAGACCATACCGATCAGACCGACGCCGCAGGCATACCCGGCGGCGAGCACCGGCGTATACTGGCGCCACCGGGCGGCGCCGAAGCGGCGGGCGAAGTAGTACCGACCCAGGATCGCGCCGAGCATCGCCGGGAAGGCCCAGGTGGTGCCGCCAAATCCGCTGATAAGTCCGTAGAACCAGAGCGAGGGCACCCGGAATGCGCCCAGGATCCAGTAGAGAGCAAGGGCGCCGCCGCCGGCATACCCGATGACCGGGAACTTGATCGCCTTGAGCAGGAAGGTGGTCTCGCCGGTGGCCGACTGCTTCGTAGCCGTCGCCCAGAGGCACTGCTAGAACGCGTTCAGCGGCCAGTACATCTGCGCGTAAGGATACTGGGACGACGGAATCTGACTCGACTTCCAGAAGAACGACCAGTAGAGGAAGCTGACAGACCAGCATCACGACTAGCAGGAAGGCCTCGGCCTTGACCACGCTGATCATCTTGGTGCCGGTCAGCTCCACCTCACGGAAGACTGGGCCGCGGCCCACCCATGGTCGTCCTAGGGGATGGGCGCGAACCAGATGTCCACCCCCTTGTAGCCGCTGAGGATGAATACCGCGGGCTGCACCATCGGGATATCAATGCCGGCTCCTCGTCAGCCCGTACATTCGGGCCGATATGTAGGAGATGACCGGGGTCCAGATGAAGGCGAAGAACATCAGCCAGAAGATGGGAAACTTCGGCACGAGCTGGTGGCCCAGGATCACGTAGTAGATCGTGGGCAGCGACCCAGGCCAGTAACGCCAGCCAGATCGGGAAGTCTCCCCGGCCGGCCGGCACATCGCTGTAGCTCCGGCTCTGCTCACCCTTGGCGTGGGCGACCCTCGCCTTCATCAGCGTGGAACCCACCGTGTAGAACCCGATGACGGCGATGGCGAGAGAGATACCGATGCCGAAGCTCATGAAGAGGTCGAAGCCCGAGAATCATCTCGCTCTGGATCAGGTTCATGCCCTGGGGACCACTGCGGGAAGATCGTGGAGTGCCCCACGGCGGGGTTGAGCGAGAGCATGGTAGAGGAGCGGGGAGAAGATGAAGTTGGTGAACATCGAGGTGATGAAGGCGCCGGCTACGATCGGGAACGGCAGCGACGAAACCGCCGAAGATCGGACCCAGATCGGTGGCGATGGCGATTCGGTTCGTCGGGAATGCGCCTTCGGTGTTCTGCATCAGGTCGATGAAGGGAATCGGGATCAGCTTCAGCGGGATCGGCCAGGAAGCCGCCGGTGATAACCGGGATGGCCACGTAGAAGAACCCGTAGACCAGCCCGATCATGGTGCCGACGCTGAACACCGGCCAGCGCCAGGACTCCTTCTCCTCGGAGACCTCGGCGAGGGCGGTGGCGCCCTGCGCCGCGATCGGCGCGATCGGGAACGGCAGCCGCTCCACGTCGGAGGTGGTGCGGAACAGGAAGTAACCCATTCCGATCCACTGCATGCGCCCGAGGATGTTACCAAGCACCGTCAGGACGATGGGGATCAGTCCAGTCGTGATGCAGGAAGGTGCGCTGAACGTAGGCGCTGGATCCGAGTGGGGGGGCGACCCAACTGGGGATGTCTTTGGCGATGCCGAAGTTCTGGGCGGCGCTCGAGTTGCACCAGGTATGCGTTCCACACGAACCAGGCGAACGCGCCACCGGCCATCGCGCCACCGCCGCAGAGAGCAGGGTACCCGCCATGTAGTAGATCATGTACAGCTCTTGGCGAGTCACCTTGGTGAACGAGCGGCGGGCCACCTCCGTGAATCAGGATGATGGTCGTCCACTGCCCTGCCGATCCCAGGCTCTGGCCCATCATCAGCGCCGAGGTAGATCGCGCCAGGCATCATGATGACGCCGACGAACAGGGCGCCCAGGAACGTCTTCAGGGTGAAGCCCTCCAGGAATTCCTTGGGCTCCAACTCTGGGCGACGCTCCGTGAAGAACTCGCCTTCGTCGGGCGAGAACTTCTTCGGCTCTTCCTCTAGCTGATCGAGCTCCTCAGCCAACCTCGTCACCTACCTTCTATGGATTTTGGATCGGACTCAGTACGCCAGCGGACGGGCTCTGTGCCCGCCCTGCAAGTCTCAGGCGCCGCCTCCGCCAGCCGCTTCCGCCGCCGGGGTCATCCCGAGGTAGCGGTCGCGCTCCTCGGCGCGCAGCGTGCGCCAGATCAGGAACTGCTTGCGCAGCGTATTCAGGAACCGGCGGTTGACCCGCCGCCAGGACGAGACGTCTCCGCTGACCCGCTCCAGATGGAGCATGATCTCGTACACGTCCTCCATGTCGGTCGGGATGGTACGCAGTTGCACCTTCTGGCTGACACCCAGGTCGAACGGCGCCACCCAGGCCATCAGGTGGATGACTAGGACATGCCGTACTTGCCTGTCTTCGGTGTGAGTACTCACGTCTCTGGGTCACGAAGTCCCCGATCGAGTACTCCTCGTAGGCCTCGAACCACTCGACCATGAACCGGGTGAGCGCCGTCGCCTGGTCGCCGGTAACGGCGAACGGCAGCGGGATGTCCCAGTTGTCGCCGACCGGATCGGGCACCTGCCAACGCCGCTCGATGGCCGGCGTGGCGACCTCCGATGCCTTCCGGGCCGGGTAGAGCGTTGACAGCAACACCACGCCGATGACCACGCTGGTGGAGGCCACCGCGGAGACCGACGAGTAGTTGAGATACAGGCCGGGCAGGATGCCGAAGATCGTGATGACCTTCGCCAACCCCTGCCCGATCAGATAGCCGAAGATCGCTCCCAGGATGGCGTACACGAACGATTCCGCCATGAACAGCGTGGCGATATGGTTCGGCGCCAAGCCGATGGAGCTGAAGATGTGGATCTCTTTGACCCGCTCGTAGACCGCGCCGAGCATGGTGTTCAGCACGATCAGCGCCGCGATCAGGATCGGGATCACGATGTCGCTCATGCCAGCGATGGAGGTGCGCCCGATGGCGCTCCACTTCATGATCACGCCGCCCGTGCCCGCGTAGAGGTTGAAGCCGAGTCGGGGCATGAGCGCCTCGAGGGTCGTGACGACTTCCTCCGGCTTGATGAAGCTGACCGCGACGGACTCTACCTCGGCGCCCAGGTTCATGGCGGTGTTGAACGGCACGAACACCACCTGGTCGGGCGACAGGTGCAGGTACTCCTGGAAACCCGGACTTCTGGCCCTGCTGCTGCTGCTGGCCTCCGCCCTGGCGGGCCATTCGCTGCATCTGGATCCAGTCCACCGGGGTGAGCGGTTCCTGGTCGAGGTCGAGCGAGGCGCTTCGCCTGCGCCGCATCGATGATGCCGATGACGTCGTAGGGCACGCCCCCCAGGTCGATCCTGACCTTCCGACAGCGTCTGACGGTGCCATGTGGAAGGCTTCGG
This sequence comes from uncultured Armatimonadota bacterium, assembly GCA_963699135.1. GTDB lineage: Bacteria > Armatimonadota > Hebobacteria > Hebobacterales > Hebobacteraceae > JBEKKD01. Next base: position 107,037 of record OY969415.1, read on the forward strand.
CCATCCGGGTCGGGATGATGGCCGCGTGTACGTCCCCCGGGCGGAACCATCGCCCACCGACGAGGGCCTTGTCGAGCTTCGTGACCTCGGTCTCGGCCGGAGTCAGTCCGGTGACCGCCCTAGCATCATAAGTGGTGCCGGTGGAGGGGCTCTTCACCTGCAGGAAGGACTGCTCCTCGGTCTTGGCGAGGAAGTACCAGGCGCGCGGCGCAACTGCTCGCGTGCGCCCGAACTCGTCCGAAAGCACGCGGTAGGCGGACTCCTCCAGGGGCTCCCACATGGCGTTCCGCACCAGCAGGCCCTGGTAGGTCGGCTTGCCCTTGGCGTAGCGCACGATTGTACTGGGTGGCCGTCTTCACGGAAGTGAAGGACAGCACGGTGAAGGTCAGGAGGACGAGCGTGAGACAGGTGAACACGGTGCGGGCGCGGCGCTTGCGCATGTTGCTGATGCCCAGGGAGAAAGCGGCGGCGGCTACGCTCATGCGCCCGATATCCGCGCGATGTACGCCCGACACCTTCATCTGCAACATCTTCAACTGAGACTCGAACTTCATGGTCACCAGGGTAATGACGAGCACGCTCAACGCGACCATGATGAAGGCGAGGGGTACGATCCACGGGTTCTTCGTAATCTCGAACGCCGGGTGGATGAAGGCAAAGATACCGCAGATCACGGAGAAAATGCATCACGACGCCCACGATCTGGGTGCTTGCAGGTTCGGGAACGCGAAGAGCAGCCGTTCCACGAAGAAGGCAAACGGCAGCATCAGCGCCAGATAGAACAGCACGCCCTTCACCACGTCGTTCATGGTGGAGAGCACGGCCGGATAGGCCCGGGCCTCATAGCCCCAGGCGGCGCGAGCCTTGGAGTCGGCGGTTTCGTAGTCCTTCTTCGCCAGCGCGTCCTCGGCCTCAGTCAGCAGGCCCTTGGCCGTCTCGTGCATGCGCTGCACGATCTCGTTCACGATGCGGAACCCCGCAAGCTTCTTCAGGCGAAGGTCATCGAGCGCCCACATGTCCCTCGTCACCCGCAGGGTGTGTGGGAGAGCGCGAAGGGCTTGTCGGCCAGATAGCCCAGGCCGCTCTCCGACTTGTCGTTAGCGCCGGTAGGGTTGGGGGTGCCGATGGTGTCAGCATTCAGCAGCAGCATCCGCACCGAGCCGCCGCCGAGCCCCATCATCACCTTGACGCGCTGATCCTTCTCCGCGAAAACAAGCGCCACGTCCTCCACGTGCCCTCGTCCAGGGCTCCGGGTGCGGAACTGCGATGCCGTAGCGGCGAGGTTCCGCGTCGGTCCGGCCGTCATAGACCTTGATGTAGCGCAGAGTCGTCAGACTCTGCGGGTCTACCAGGTCGTAGAGAGCGATCGGGACGCAATCGAAGACGACGATCGTGAACTGCTTCTTGCCGGAGGTGATGAAGAACTGCGTTGGGTCAGGGTTGCTGCGGTTGACCATCGGGCCCCAGTCCGGGGCGAAGTCGATGTCGCCGCTTGGATCCGTATGATAGGCTTCGAGTAGCTGGGTTTGCGCCACCCATAGGCGTTGATCGTCGGGTAGCCCCAGAAGTTCGCCCGCCCTCGCTTATCCACAATCTCGACCAGGTCGCCGCGGGTGCCCATCAGGGTCGAGTCCGACATGCGGGCAACGCACATGGTGCCCGGGAATAACCTTATCCGCCACCACGCTCCGGGTCGGATCGAACGCCATCGCCTTCACCTGAAGCTCTGCGAAGCCGCCCGAGAGGGTCATGCGGGAGAACTTCGGGTCCTTGTCCACCGGCATCTTCGGGTCGTTGACAACGTCCCAGAGAGTGGCCGACGAGGAACATGTCTGGTCATAGAGGTTGCCAAAGTTGACTTCCTCGATGATATCGAACGGCGTGTCGACAAGCGGCCGGGAGTCGTCGGTGGTGACGAAGGCCGCGCCCCGCGACCCGCCGAGGGTGATCGGCTCGTTGTCGAGCGCGATCTTCCCGAAGATGAAGGTGCGCCACGGCTTCCCGTAGATGGGATTGACGCCATCCGCAAACTTGGCCTCGGCGTCATCGAAGTTCGTGGTGGTCTCGAAGGTCGGCCATCAGGCCGGCGTTCTCTCGGACGGTGCGGGCGAAATCCGAGAACTGGCGGCTGATGTCCATGTCCTCGCGCTGATCGTAGAACATGCCCTTGTAGAAGAGGCCGACCCGGCTGTGGTGAGTCGAAAGGTCAAAGGCGAGGAAGAGGTTGATCGGCATCCTCTCCATTACTGTATGCGTGTACGGGATGAGACCGAGGAACTTCGTCTTCTCCCGGGTGGGAGTTCCGTCCGTCAGCTCTTGGAGATGGTTCGCGATGTAGTTGCGGACCCCTGCCAGCCCCAGGAAGTGGGCCCCGTTGAAGATGATCCGGACGGTTCGCTTGGGCGGGTTCTTGGCGAGAATGCGGGTCGATCTCGAGCAGGCTGGCGGCGCCGGCGGTGCTCTCTGCGCCCGGGGAGAGTTGCGGAACGATGGACATGGCGTCGTAGTAGGCGGTGAGATAGACGATCTGCTTCCTCAGCTCGCGATCGGTGCCGGGGATCTCGGCGACGATGTTCCAGGCCTGCCGCCGCTCCCAGGTCATGCGGCACTTGATCCGGATGGTGACTTCGGGCTGCGACTTGATCCGGGCGGTCAGGCGGTAAGCGTCGTTGCGGAGATCCAGAAGCGGGGGATGTTGATCGGGATACGGAGGAACTTCGCTTCGGCTTCGCCCCTCTCCAGGGCATCGGGTTCGACGAAGATAACGGCTTTGGCGCCCAGTCGGGGCGCATTCAGCCAAGAAGTGCCACCGGAAAACTGCATTAGGACTGCGGTGCCGTCCACGTCCTTGCCGTTGAACTCGGCGAGGCTCCCGTCGCCACCGTCGATCAGCGGGTAGGTCTGCCCCTTCTCGGGGAGCTGGGAGGTTCGGACTAGGTTGGGCCAGAGCGGGTAGACGTCGTAGCTGTCGACCGGCTTCCCGCCTACCATCACCTCCACCGTTGGCTGACCATCTACCCAGGGAACGGTGACCCAGTAGGCCTCACGGTAGGGCAGTTTGGGCTCGATCCCTCCGCTGGCGGCGGGCCTCACGCCAGACTGCTCGAGCTTCTGCATCTCGCCGACTATATAATCAGCAGCCTTGGCGGCGCCGGGGTACCCGGCAAGTCGGGCGGGGTAGGTGTTGGTCACGGGGTCGACGCCAGTGATGCCCCTGACATGGCGTTCGAGTTCCGTCTGCTTGACTTCTCCGGAGAACTTCTTCCACCACAGCTTCTGCTCTTTGCTCGGCTCCTTCTTGCCCAGGGCGGCGAGGCATGGCGACGAGATCAAGAGCGTGGTCAGAAACAGACCTGCCAAGCCGGTGGCCAGCCCGCGCTGCGCGCCGCGCCCGAATACCTTCATGTCACGTCGCCTCCTGATCTCAATAGAAGGAGGGGCAGAGCCCTCCCGCCTGCGAATGTCAAGCTTGTCGGCCACGCTCAAACTGCTAGCTGCCACACGAATACGACAGCTAGACCAGTTGCTGTCATGCTAACACGGCAACCGGGTCAAGTCAATCCGCGATGCATGCGCTGCTTCCGCGGTGGTTTTCGCCGGTGCTGATGGCGCCACCTTCAACCAGACGCATCCAGAACTGCACTATGCAGCTCTTCGCGGAATGGGGATTTCCACTGGCAAACTGCCTCCACCTCTGAGACTCTTGCCGCTTGTGCTTGACGGCCCCAGGATTGAGGTATATATGTACATAAGTGCATAGGACACGCGGCGCTCTCCTGGTCGCGGCCACAGTTGTCCGACCAGGGCGCGACGCGAGTGCAGGTGAGGTGTATGGACGAGACGGTCAGGATGCTTAAGGCGTTGGCTGATCCGACCCGGATGCGCATCACGCAGCTTCTGTCGGCGCGGGACGAACTCTGCGTGTGCGAGTTGGTGGATGCCCTCGGCGTGGCCCAGTACAGCATCTCACGGCACCTGGGTGTGCTGAAGGCGGCAGGCATCGTCGACGACTGGCGACAGGGGAAGTGGATGCACTACTCCCTGGGCAGCGGGCTGTCGGAAGATGACCGGGCGGTTATCACCGCGGTATGCGCCAGGGCCAGAGCCGACGCTCAGGCTCGCCAGGATCTACGCCGCCTGGAGCAACACCTCCGCCCGCGGGTGGATGGTGAGGTCGTCTCCGGCCGGCAGTAGACTGCACGTGCGCCGTGCGGCAGACAGACGCGAACAGCACTCTCGGCAATGGGGATGAAGATGGCTGAATCCCGAGTTGGCAGGCTCTCGTTCCTCGATCGCTACCTGACGTTGTGGATCTTCCTCGGCATGGCCTTCGGCGTGTTGCTGGGCTACACCGTGCCGGACGTGGTGGGTTTCATCACCAACTTGCAGGTGGGTACCACCTCGATTCCCATAGCCGTCGGCCTTATCATGATGATGTACCCGCCGCTGGCGAAGGTGAGGTACGAAGAGCTGGGCGACGTCTTCCGCAACCGTCGCGTGCTGGTGCTGAGCCTGATCCAGAACTGGGTGGTCGGCCCGCTGCTCATGTTTCTGCTGGCCGTCGTCTTCCTGCGAGGATACCCGGAGTACATGGTGGGCCTCATCATGATCGGGCTCGCGCGCTGCATCGCTATGGTGATCGTCTGGAACGAGCTGGCTGAGGGTGACACTGAGTACGCGGCGGGATTAGTCGCCTTCAACTCCATCTTCCAGGTGCTCTTCTTCTCCGTCTACGCCTACGTCTTCATCACGCTGCTGCCGCCGCTGTTTGGGCTCAGCGGAGCGGTGGTGCAGGTCTCGATGGCCGAGATCGCCCGGAGCGTCCTGATCTACCTGGGCATCCCGTTCTTCGCCGGGCTACTGACGCGGATCATCCTGCTCCGGGCGAAGGGCGCCGCCTGGTACGAGCAGCAATTCATCCCCCGCATCAGCCCCTTCGCGCTGGTGGCGCTGCTCTTCACCATCGTGGTGATGTTCTCACTCAAGGGCGAGTATATCGTCCGGCTTCCTCTGGACGTACTGCGCATTGCCCTGCCGCTGCTCGTCTACTTCGTGGTGATGTTCCTTGTATCGTTCTGGATGGGGCGTAGATTCGGCGCTGACTACCCCAAGACGGCCACCCTGTCATTCACTGCGGCGAGCAATAACTTCGAGCTGGCAATCGCGGTGGCCGTGTCCGTCTTCGGGATCAGCTCTGGAGTGGCGTTTGCGGCCGTGATCGGCCCACTGGTGGAAGTGCCCGTGCTCATCAGCCTGGTGAACCTGTCGCTCTACTTCAGGAGGCGGTACTTCCAGACGGACGCACCTGCAGCGGCCACCAGCAGGTGATCGTGATCAGCGCATGGGCTTCTTTGGAGTTCCAAGATGACTAGTGAGACCGAAACGCAGACTATCCCAGCCGAGATCGGGAGAGCGGCCGGTAAGCGAGTTCCCGCGCTGGCCTACGCCCTGGTGGCAGTGGGCATCGTCGCCTTCGTCCTGCTGTACCGGGCGCTGAAGCCGGTCGCCGACTGGTTGACCTACCATCTGATGCACCTGAAGGCCGGCACGCATCTCGCCGATGCCGTCGACTTCTTCCTCTACGACACCGCGAAGATCTTCCTGCTGCTGGTCTCGGTGATCTATCTGGTGACGCTCATCCGACAGGCGTTCACGCCACAGCGCGTCCGCAGGGCCCTCAGTGGCCGGCGAGAGGGGATCGGCAATGTGATGGCGGCGGGCCTTGGGGTGGTGACCCCGTTCTGCTCCTGCTCCGCCTGTCCGCTGTTCATAGGTTTCGTCGAGTCCGGCATTCCCCTCGGCGTGACGTTCAGCTTTCTGATCTCCTCCCCTCTCGTCAACGAGGTGGCGCTGGTGATGTTGCTCGGCATGTTCGGATGGAAGGTGGCGGCGCTCTATATGGGCGCCGGCATGCTCACCGCGATCATCGGCGGCTTGGCGATCGGGCGCATGGGGCTGGAGGATCAGGTCGCGCGCTTCGGCGTCGCGGTCGGGGATGGTGAGGACGAGTTGCGGACCTCCTTCCGTCAGCGTAGCCGGGAGGCGTGGGACCACACCAAGTTGCTGCTGAAACGGGTCGGGCCCTGGGTGGTGGCGGGGATCGCCGTCGGGGGCATCATCCACGGCTACGTCCCCGTCGACCTGATAGCGCGCTGGGCGGGCAAGGGCAATCCGTGGGCCGTGCCTGTGGCGGTGCTGATCGCACTGCCACTCTACTCGAACGCTGCCGGGATGGTCCCTATCGCGCAGGCGCTATTCGAAAAGGGCATGGCGATGGGCACGGTGCTGGCGTTCTTCATGGCGGTGGTCGGCCTCAGTCTCCCGGAGTTCATCATCCTGAAGCAGGTGATTAGGCCGAAGCTGTTGGCGATCTTCGCGGGTATCCTCACTATAAGCTTCATCCTGTTCGGGTATCTTTTCAACGCGCTGTTGTGAGAGGAGGCGATTGTGAAAATAGAGGTGTTGGGGGCCGGATGCAGCAAGTGCCACGCGCTGGCCGACCTGGCGCAGCAGGTCATCGCGCAGGATCACCTCGCGGCCGAGGTGGAACTGGTGAGCGATCTGAAGCGCATCATGAGCTACGGCGTGCTGTCCACGCCCGCGCTCGTGGTCGATGGCAAGGTGAAATGCGCAGGTCGGATGCCCAGCGCCGACGAAATCAAGGGCTGGCTGACAGCCTAGCTCGCGCAGGGAAACGACATGAAGACTGCCGTTCGGATCGCGGTTATCGTGCTGCTGGTTGCCGGCGCCATCGTCGCCAAGGACCGCCTGGGGTTGCGCCGGGCGGCATCGCCCGCGGCGGCGCAGGCCTCCGGAGCAACCCGGGAGCCGCTTCCCGGCTCTCAGTTTGCCTCTTCCCTGAAGAGCGGGAAGGCTACCATGGCCGACTTCGGAGCCGGCTGGTGTGAGGCGTGCAAGAAGATGGTGCCGGTGCTGGCGGAGTCGGCGGCCACTTACCAGGGGAAGGCGAACGTAGTGTTCGTGGACACCGACACCTACCCGGAGCTGGCGAAGAGCTTCCAGATCACCGCCATCCCCACGCAGATCTACTTCGACACAAAGGGCAAGGAAGCGGCGCGGCATGTCGGGTTCATGCCGATGGAGGACGTGTCGGCCCAGATGGCCGCCCTCGGGGTGAAGTGACCGACTTCCTCGCCCATACTCTCCCCCGCCTCATTTCCCGACCTCCCCTACCTGGGCTTCGTCCTCGTCTTCCTGGGAGGCGTGCTCACCAGCCTGGGGCCGTGTAACCTGTCGATGATCCCGGTCATCATCGGCTACGTCGGCGGGCAGCACGAGGTCACGCGCCGGCGCGGGTTTCTGCTCTCCGGCTTCTTCACCCTCGGCAGTTCCCTCACGTTCATGCTGCTGGGGGTGATCGCCGCCACCGCCGGCGCGCTCTTCGGCACGGAAACCAAGATCCTCTACGCCGTCGTCGCCAGCGTCTGCTTCATCATCGGGCTCAGTCTACTGGGCGTGCTCAGGCTGAACTTCGACTTCCTCACGCGCTTCCAGCCGACGCGGTGGGTGAGAACCGGCCCCATCGGCGCGCTCCTGCTCGGGCTGGTTATTGGGCTGGTGGGCCTCCCAGTGCGCCACCCCCATCCTCGTCGCCATTCTCGGCATCGCCATGGCGAAGGGAACGCTCGCCTACGGAGCGCTGCTGCTCTTCGCCTACGCGCTCGGCCGGGGCGTCCCTATCGTCGCCGCCGGCACTTTCACCAGCGTAGTGAAGGCGCTCCCGGCGATGGAGCGCTGGACCAAGTGGACCGAGAAGGTGGCCGGCGTGGTCGTGATCGGAGTCGGCATCTACTTCGTGTGGATCGCATGAGCCAAGCACTGCTTGCGTCCATCGAGATCACTCACATCCTCCCCTGCTTCGCCGATCCGAGCAAGATCCGTATCCATGCTCACCCGTTGGCCGATCTCAGCCCGGTCCTCCCCTACCTGAACACGAATTGGCAGAAAGCGGTCTACTACCACGCCGCGCCCGCCCTCACCATCACCCGCGAGCATCGCATCCTGTGTCTGCACCCACAGCTCATCACCGGCGCGAAGATAGACGACGCGGAGGACGCGTGGGTTCAGCTCGACTGGCTGCGCGAATCCATCAACGAGGTTTGGGCGCGCCGCTCCGAGATCGAGCCGCGCTACGATCGCCGCGAACGGCTCACGCCGCTGCCGGTGTACAAGCTGCTGCCGGGAACGAACTGCCGCGAGTGCGGCGCGCTCACCTGCCTCGCCTACGCGGTCGAACTCGCCTCCGAGCGGGCGAGCATCATGCGCTGCGCGCCGTTGTTCACACCCCCGCTCGCCGATAAGAGGGGCCTGCTGCTGGCGATGCTCTCGGACGCGGGATATGAAGTACCCAGCGTCTTCCTTGGCGGCGCGGAGAGCGACGCTACCTGACGAGCCCCCAGGGGAGGTCCTCCCCTGCGTCTCTCGCCCGCGTGAACTCCTCGGGCGCCAGGCCCGCCTCCCGGAAGGCCCTGCGCCAGGCGGCTAGGTTGCCGCCGAACTCATCCGCCTTCGCGATCACCCCGCCCAGCCGCCTGTCGCCCCGGCTAAGAGCTCCCTCCAGATAGGACCAGTTCGCGCTCTCCAGCGACACCGTCACCCCCCGCTCTCCGCGCAGCTCATCCCGGACCGAGCGCAGCCGACGCGACAGTTCACTCACCGGCAGCATCGCCTCTCGCTCGTAGGGCGTGTGCGGCTTGGGCACGAACGCGCCCGCCGCGACAGTGATCCGCCGCAGATTGGCCGCGCGCAGGCAAGTGCGAACCAGCGCGGGAATCGCCGCGATCTCCTCCTCCCCTTCTCCAGGCAGGCCAACCATGAAGTAGAGCTTCGCTTCTCTGATCCCCGCGGCCGCCGCCATCTGGAGAGCGCCGATCACCTGCTCGTCAGTGATGCCCTTGCCGATGGCCGCCCGCAGCCGTTCGCTCCCCGCCTCCGGCGCGATGGTGATGCTCCGCGCCCCGCTCCTCGCCAACGCCGCGACCAGCGCCGGAGTGACGCTGTCCGCTCGCAGCGACGACATCGACACTCGCGCGCCCAGGTCGACGATGCGGGCCGCGATCTCCTCGATCTCCGGGTGGTCCGACACGGCCGCGCCGATCAGCCCAACCGCGTCGCGGTGTTGCCGCCCAATCCGAGCGGCTGTGAGCACCTCCTCGGCCGGCCGCCAGCGCAGCGGCCAGTAGCAGGCCGGCGTCACGCAGAACTTGCACCCCCGCCCACATCCCCGCGACACTTCCACCAGGAACATCTCCCCGAACTCCGTCTCAGGAGTCAGGAGACGCGAATAGGTGGGCCAGTCGCTTAGCGGCCGCGCGTACTGCCGGGCCACTGTGTGTGCGTTCTCTTGCCGACTCGGAACGTAGGCCCCAGGGATGCTCCCAACCTCGGCCAGCATCTCCACTCGGCCGCCCGACGCCTTCAGCGCATCCAGCAACGCCCCACACGCCGGCTCCACTTCACCGATCACGATCAGGTCGGCGATATTTGCCAGCGGCTCCGGGTTGATCGACACCGCCGCCCCGCCGGCCAGTATAAGAGGATAGTGATCCCCCCGCTCCGCCGCCATCACCGGCACGTTCGCCAGCCGCAGCAGGTGCGCCGCATTCCGATAGTCCAGCTCATAGGAGATCGAGAACGCGATCACATCGAACTGCTGCAGCGGCGTCTGCGATTCATAGGAGATGACAGCGCCGCCGGTTCGCTCCAGATCGGCCAGGTCATCCGGGTCCGGCAGAAACGCCCGCTCGCAAACCACCTCCGGCCGGCTGTTGAACAGATGGTAGACCGCCTGGAACCCCAGGCTGGACATCCCGACCGAGTAGGTGTTGGGGTACACCAGGCACACGCGCAGCTTCCCGCCGTGGTCCTTGCGGACCACGCCGATCTCCGAGGCGAGGCGGCGAGAGATGGTGGCGGCGAGACCTGTCCGCATGCTGCTCACTATAGCGCATCCGCCGTTCGGTTTCAATTGGCGCGAAGCAGGAGGGCAAGCATTCAGTGGCTAATCCGTTGTCGCACACGGAGGCCCCACGTGCAGAACATCCTCGGCATCTCCGGCAGTCCCCGCAGAAGCGGCAACACGCAGCTTCTGGTCGAGCGCGTGCTCGAGGCGGCGCGGCGGGAGGGCGCGGCGACAAGTCTGTTCGTGCTCGCCGGGAAGAGGATCGAGCCCTGCCTCGCCTGCGACGCCTGCGTCGGCGGGCCGCCGGACTTCTGCGTGCAGCGCGACGATATGTCCGACCTCTACCCGCTGATGCTGTGGGCGGATGCTATTGTCTTCGGCACCCCCGTCTACATGGGAACGATGTCGGCGCAGATGAAGGCGATCTTCGATCGGGCGCGGCCCCTGTGGCTGATGAACAACGCGCTCTCCACCAAGGTCGCCGCCGCGGTCGCGGTGGGAGAGGGTCGCTGGGGAGGCCAGGAGTTGGCGATTCAGTCCATCTACTGGGCCGCGCTCAACCACGGCATGGTCGTCGCCGGGTCGGCCTCTATGCCATTCGACAACTGGGAGGTCTGTGGGGTCGCCGACGAACCCGGCGGCATCCTCAACGATGAGGCCGCGCTCAGAGCCGCCGACGGCCTGGGACGACGACTGGCGCGCATGAAGCTCAGCTTCGACTGACAGGGGGTTGGCGGTGATCATCGACACTCACGTTCATATCGGCCTCGGGGAGCGGCTGGACGACACCTACCAGCTCAACGCGTTCGCCGACTCGATCATCGCGCAGATGGATGAGGCGGGGGTCGACAAGAGCTGCATCATGCCCGTCGCCTACGAGGACTACGAGCCGGGGATTCAGGAGGTGCGTGAGGCGGTGGCGGCCTATCCCGACCGGCTGATTGGATACGCCCGTGTCAACCTGCACAACCAGGAGAAGGCGTTCGAGCAGCTTCGCCGCTGCTTCGACGAGTACGGCTTCCGCGGCATCAAGATCCACCACGGCCTCGGTGACGGCTTCCCCACGCGGCCCTTCATGGAGCTGATGAGCGAGTACGGTAAGCCGTTGCTCCTGCACGGCAGCCCCCAGGCCGAGTTCATCGACTCCGTCAGCAACCTCGCCCGCTCCTATCCCAAGGTCCCCATCATCTGCGGGCACATGGGCGGCTTCAGCGCCTTCTGGCCCAGTTTCGTGAAGCTCTATGCGATCGAGGCAAAGCAACTCCCGAACCTCTACCTCGACACCGCGTTCGTCTTCCTGCACCACTGGATCAAGATCGGCGTCGACATCTGCGGCCCCGGGAAAGTGCTCTTCGCCAGCGACGGCCCCGTCTTGCACCCCGCCATCGTGCTCAAGCAGATCGAACTCTGCCACTTCAGCGATTCCGAGCGGGAGATGATCCTGGGCGGGAACGCGAGGAAGCTGCTGGGGATGTAGGCAGGCCGCCATCTCCGCCGCCCACCTCCGTTGTGCTGAACTCGTCGCAACTGATTTCAGCACATCTCAAATCCCCGCAATTCTGTGGAATAGTCCTCGTGACGGCTCAAGAGAGCTGAGACGGGGCATCGGACTCAGCCGGTCCTGACCAGGGGCGAGCCGCGAAGCAGGGGCGTGGACCAGGGGAAAGCCGTTGCCGTTCCGGGGGGTGGGCCCCGGGGCGGCGTAGCGTGGTCAGCAATCGTCTTCCCCTCCTCCTCGCCTCCTTGACAGACGGCATGACGCGGGCGCCCTGCCCGCGTGGCCGAGGGGGACGGACACGGTGGGGGGGTTCACCGCGATTGGGGTCAAGCTGGGGTTGGCGGCCGCATTGGCCACCGGGGCCGCGCTGGGTGCGCGGCGGCTCCAGCATTCCCGCATCAGTTGGCGGCCGTCTGCGCGCTCGCTGCGCGTCGTCGAGACCGCCGTGCTCGGGCCGCAGCGTGCGGTCCACCTCATCTCAGTCGGCGCCCGCACTCTCCTCATCGCCTCCACTCAGTCCCAGATCGCGCTCCTTGCCGATGTCACCGGTGAGCAGTTGCAGAGCGATCAGACTCAGTCGAGCTTCGCCGCGGTGATTTCGCAGTTGCTCGCGCCACGGGAGGAGCCGGCCGGCGGCCCCGCCGCGGATCTCCGCATCGCCGCGCAGAGGCTCCGGGAGGGCGCGGCATGAGGGCGCTGGCCACCGTTCTCGCCGTCATCGCGACCACTGTTCCGGCGCTCTCATCCACACCGGCCCCGCCGGCCGCGCCGATACCCGCGGTGGCCATCAGCTTCACCGGCGCGGGCGATCCGCAGCAGCTTCCACTCACCCTCCAGATTCTGGGCCTGCTCACGCTGCTCTCGCTCGCGCCCGCGCTCGTCATCATGGTCACGTCATTCACCCGCATTCTCATCGTGCTCTCGTTCACTCGCAGCGCGCTCGGCACTCAGCAGATTCCTCCGAACACCGTGCTGGTGGGGCTGGCGCTCTTCCTGAGCATCTTCACCATGGCCCCAGTTTGGCAAACCATGAACGAGCAGGCGCTCCAGCCCTACCTCAAGGGCACGCTCGCCTATGATGTCGCGGGTGAGCGCGCGCTCCAGCCGCTGCGCCAGTTCATGCTTAGGCAGACGGGCGAGTCCGAGCTGGGGCTGTTCGTCAAGCTCGGTAAGCTCCCCCGGCCGAAGACGCCGGATGATATCCCGACCTATGCGGTCGTCCCCGCCTTCATGATCGGCGAGCTAAAGCGCGCCTTCACCATGGGCTTCATGATCTTCATCCCGTTCGTGGTGATTGATATGGTCGTGGCCACGGTGCTGATGTCCATGGGCATGATGATGATGCCGCCAGTTGTCATCTCCATGCCATGCAAGATACTGCTCTTCGTGTTGGTGAACGGGTGGGAGCTGGTGACGCAGAGCCTGGTGATGAGCTTCAAGTAGGGGGACGGGATGGCCGAGGGGGCCGTGCTGGAACTGGGGAGAGGGGCGGTGGTGACGGGGCTGCTGGTCTGCGCGCCGATGCTGGCCGCAGGCCTGATCGTCGGCGTGCTGGTCAGCATCGTGCTCGCCGCCACCCAGATTCAGGAATTCACCCTCACCTTCATTCCCAAGCTGGCGGCGATGGCGCTGGCCGGCGCGCTGACTGCTCCCTGGGCGCTGCGGACGCTGGTCGACTTCACCCACTCGGTGCTCCGGCAGATGGCGAGCGGGGGGCGCTAGCGCATGTTCACCGTCACCATCGACGCCACCCAACTCGTGCGCTTCCTGCTCCTGTTCTGTCGCATCGGAGGCGTGATCGCGGTGGCGCCCCTGCTCGGCAGCGAGCGCGTGCCGGCCCGCGCCAAGGCCGCCCTCGCCATTGCCATCGCCATTGTCCTGACACCGACCGCGGGCAGCGTTCCTGAGTTCGACAGCCCGATCACCGTGTCGCTGGCGGCCGCCGGCGAGATCATGATCGGCGTCGCCATCGGCTTCGGCGCGAAGCTCATCTTCTCCGCCATCAACATGGCCGGAGAACTGGCCGACCTGCAGTCCGGCTTCGGGTTCGCGGGGATGGTCTCTCCGCAGTCCGGGGAGCACGCCTCGGTGATCGGGCAACTTCAGATGAGCGTCGCCTGGCTGGTCTTCCTCGGGGCGAACGGCCATCACATGGTGCTGACCGGACTCAGTCGCAGCCTTTCCGCGCTACCGCTAGGAAGCCAGCCCGGGTACTGCGCGTCGGCGCTGACGCACGCGGTGTCGGGCCTGATCGCCACCGCGGTGATGCTGTCTGCTCCAATCGTGGGCGCGGTCATCCTGTCCGATCTCGCGCTCGGGTTGCTGACGCGCGCCGCTCCTCAGATGAACCTGCTCGCGGTCGGCTTCCCGATCAAGCTCGCGGTGGGGATTGCTGGCGACACTGCTCGCGCTGCCACTGCTGGTGACGGCCGAGCACGGCCTGCTCCGGACTATGGAGCAGATCATCCTGTCGCTGCTTGCGGAGATGAGGTCATAGTGGCCGACGAACGCACAGAACAAGCCACGCCGCGGCGGCGGGAGGAAGCGCGCAAGCGCGGCGAGACCCCGCGCAGCGCCGAGCTGGCCGGCGCCGCCGCTCTTCTGGGGACACTGATCGGCTTGCGGCTCTGCTGGCCCAGTGTGCTCGAGGCCGCCGCCGACACGATCCGCTGGGGCCTGCGGGAGTGCGCCACCTGGCGTCCCTCCGTCTCCTCCGCATCCGGGCTGATTGGCAAGGGACTGCTGCTGGCCACCGCCATGGCCGGTCCGGCCGCGGGCGGGGCCTGCCTCGCGGCCCTAGTCGCCAACCTCGGGCAGGCGGGGTTCATCGTCAGCGGACAGGCGTTGGCGCCCAACTGGAGCCGCATCAGCATCTCCCAGGGCCTGCGCCGGATGTGCTCTCTGCCGCGGCCTCTTCTCCGCCACCCGGTCCCTCGCCAAGGTCGCGGCGGTCGCGGCCGTCACCTTTCTGTTCATCCGCGGTCACTGGATCGACGTGCTTCGGCTCGCCCACGGCGGGCCGGCGAGCGCGGGCGCCGCGCTGGGGCGGATGATGTGGGCGCTCCTGCTGCAAGTGGGGGCCGTCCTGGTGGTCGCCGCCTTCATCGATTACGCCTTCCAGCGCCGCGAGTTCGAGAAGAACCTGCGGATGACCCGCCGGGAGGCGCGAGACGAACACAAGCGCGCCGAGGGCGACCCGCTCATTCGCTCGCGAGTGCGAGAGAAGATGCGCGCACTGGCGCGCCACCGCATGCTGGAGGCAGTGAAGAAGGCCGACGTGGTCGTCGTCAACCCGACCGAGATCGCGGTGGCGCTGCGCTACGACATGGCGGCGACCCCCGCTCCCGTTGTCGTCGCCAAGGGCCGCCGCCTGATGGCGCAGCGCATTCGCGACCAGGCCGAGAAGCACCGCGTGCCGATCACTCGGAATGAAGGAGTAGCGCGGGCCCTCTATCGCTCCGTGCCCATAGGGAAGCAGATTCCACCCGAACTCTATCAGGCCGTCGCCGAGATCCTCGCCTTCGTCTATCGCGGCGCCCGGAGGGGTGACTGATGGCCGAGCGCGCTTCCGGAGTGGCTCCGTCAGCCGCGGCCCTCCCTATCGGCGGGTTGGCGGCGCGGCTCACCCAGCATAGCGACCTGTTGGTCTCCGGCGGCGCGGTGCTCGTGGTGGCCATGCTCGTCATCCCGCTCCCGCACGTGGTGCTCGACGGCCTGCTGGTGCTGAACATCGGCCTCACGCTCACCGTGCTGCTGATGACTGCCTACACTACGCACCCGCTCCAGTTCTCGGTGTTCCCGTCGCTGCTGCTGATCACGACGCTCTTCCGGCTCGCCATCAACGTCTCGGCTACCCGGCTGATCCTGCTGCACGCCAACGCCGGCGCGGTGATCGCCGCCTTCGGCAGCTTCGTCGTGGGCGGCAACTACGTCGTCGGCCTCGTCGTGTTCGTCATCCTCGTGGTGATCCAGTTTGTGGTCATCACCAATGGCGCGGGCCGGGTGGCGGAGGTGGCCGCCCGCTTCACGCTGGACGCCATGCCAGGCAAGCAGATGGCCATCGACGCCGATCTCAACGCGGGGCTTATCGACGAAGTGGAGGCCCGACGGCGGCGCCAGGAAATCGCCCGCGAGGCCGACTTCTACGGGGCCATGGACGGCGCGAGCAAGTTCGTCCGCGGCGACGCCATCGCCGCCGTCATCATGATCCTGGTCAACGTCATCGGCGGCTTCATCATCGGCCTGGTCCAGCGCGGCATGGACTTGCCCGGCGCGCTCCGCACCTATACCCTCCTCACCGTGGGCGAAGGCCTGGTGACGCAGATTCCCGCGCTCATCATGGCCACCGCCACCGGTCTCATCGTCACTCGCTCCTCCTCCGGCGCGCCCCTGGGCGAGGAACTTACCTCGCAGGTGCTGGGCAGTCACCGCGCCGTCATGCTCGTCGCCGGGACGCTGGGCGTGCTGGCGCTCGTACCCGGGCTGCCCAAGCTGCCATTCCTCATCGTCGCGGCCGGCGTTGGCCTGCTGGCGAGCGCGGCAAAGAAGTCCTCCCCCCGATCCCAGCCTGCGCCCGCGTCGCCCCGCCCCCAGTCGCCCGCCGCCGAGCAGCTCGTGGAACTCGTCGCGGTCGACCCGGTGGAACTGGAGATCGGCGTCGATCTCATCTCCCTCGCGGACCCGGCGCATGGCGGTGATCTCCTCGGTCGCATCACCACCCTCCGCCGCCGCATCGCCGAGGAGATGGGGCTGGTGGTCCCGCCCGTGCGCGTGCGCGACAACCTCAGCCTGCGCGGCAATCAGTACGCCATCAAGCTCTCCGGCGCGCGTGTCGCCCAGGGCGAAGTCAGGCCTGGCCACGTACTCGTCATGAACCCCGACGGGGGGCAGTTCGGCCTCGCGGGCTTCGACACCATCGACCCCGCCTTCGGCCTGCCGGCTCGCTGGGTCCCGGAGTCGAGGCAGTCGGAGGCGCACATGCTGGGGCAGACGGTGGTCGATGCCGGGACCGTCCTCCTCACCCATCTCGGCGAGATCCTGAAGACCCATGCCGCCGAGATTCTGAGCCTCCAGGACGTGCGCCAGATGCTCGATCATCTCAAGCAGCAGGCGCCTGCCATCGTCGAGGAGCTGACTCCTAAGCTCCTGTCTGTCAGCGAGATCCATCGCGTGCTTGGCAGTCTGCTGCGCGAGCGCGTCCCAATCCGCGATCTGCCGCGCATCTGCACCGCGCTCGCCTCCCATGCCGCGGCCACCAAGGACACTGAGGAACTCACCGAACTCGCGCGTCAGTCACTCGCCCGCGCCATCACCGCGCTCCACTGGGACGACGCGCAGACCATCTGGGTCTCGGCCCTCGACCCCGCCGCCGAATCCGAACTGGTCGCGTGGGCGTGGCCGCTAGTCGCGGATGCCTCCGCCTCGCCCGCGCCCGACATCATGGATCGGCTGGTGCGCGCGGTGAAGCGCCAGATGGAGCGCATGAACTCGCTGGGACACCCGCAGGTGATTCTGTGCAGTCCCCGCGCGCGGCCGCTGCTGCGCGCGGTCCTGGATCGCCGCGCCCCGTCGGTCGCGGTGCTCTCGCATTCCGAAATCGCGCCGGAAGCCAAGATCAAGTCGGTCGGCCTCATCACACTCGAGGAGCGCGCGACAAGCGTGCAATCTAGCTCAGAGGGGGTCACATGAAGCTGCACGACGTCATCTCAGGAGTCACTCTCGCCGTTGGAGTCGGAGCCTTCGGACTCACCGAGGCGCTATCGCTGCGAGCGGGGGTTGAGCCGCTCTACGCAGTGATCCGGGCCATCGTCGCGTTCACCGCGGTCATCTGGCTGGCGCGCTGGAGCGCAACGGCGCTTGGCGCAGTCGGCCTGGCCGATCAGAGCGACGAGGGGTTCGAGATCGGGGTCACGCCCCGCAGGGGAGAGGACATCGGCTCCAAGCGGGCCGGCGCCTCGGGTTCGAGGCGACCCTAGTAATCCTGTCGCACACACCGGGAGAGCGCGCAATTGCGCTTCCCGTAATCCAGGGTGGAGGGGAACACGATGGGCGAGATTCAGACGGGTCAAGAGCAAGCGGGGAAGCAGAACGGCGGCCGACCGGCCTCCCTCGCCGCGAATCGGCCGCAGGCGGACGGCGCGCCGCGGGGGGCGCTCACCGTCATGTGGGAGCGGTACGTCGTCTGCGACCAATCGAAGCGGCCGGCGCTGCGGCGCGAGCTGATCGAGGCTTACGCGCCGCTCGCCCGCTACGTGGTGGACCGCATGAACATCAAGCCGGGGCCGGCCTTGGGCCCCGACGACCTACTCAGTCAGGCGCTCGTGGGCCTGATCGACGCGGTCGATCGTTTCGATCCCGGCCGCGGCATCAAGTTCGAAACCTATGCCTATCACCGCATCCGCGGCTCGGTGATGGACATGCTGCGGGACATGGACTGGCTGCCGCGGTCTGTGAGGCAGCGGGAGAGCGACCTGACCTCGGCCTACTCCCGCCTTCTGGGCGCGTCAGGTTGTCCGCCCTCCGACGAGCAGCTCGCCGAGGCCCTCGGGATTACCGTGAGCGAACTCGACGACACCGCCCATGGCCTCGCCCTTCAGAGCATGCAGTCACTCGATGAGGTTGTCTCGGGGCAGTCCCGCGACGCGCAAGGCTGGGACGATGCTACTCTGGGCGATTCGGTAGCCGACAAGAGTGTTCTTCTGCCGGAGGATCACGTCGAGAGTCAGGCGGAGCGCGACCTGCTGGCGAAGGCGATCCAGGTCCTGCCCGATTCCGAGAGAGCCGTCATCAGCCTTTACTATCATGAGGGATTGGCGCTCAAGGAGATCGGGAAAGTGCTCGGCGTGACCGAGTCGCGGGTCTGTCAGATCCACGGGAAAGCGCTGCTGCGCCTCCGCGCCCACATCGCGCCACTCCTCGCCCTGCCTGCCTCCTGAGGCGGGGCGGGGGGGTCCGCGGACTGCTTCAGCGCGCCAGCGCTTCCGCCCAGGTGGCGCGGAGTTCGGCGACGAGTTCCATCACGCGGCCGATCTGCTCCCCGTCATCGTTGGCGTCGGCTCGCGCCAGCTCCTCCACGAGGAAGCCGTAGATGCGCGCCAGGCTCTCCGCTAGTTCCGGCGCGGCGGTGAAATCCAACGTTCGCCCCAGCTCGATGATGAGAGCCTGGGCGCGGGAGAGGCCGACGTGCTTCTCGTGGTAGTCGCTCCTCTCCAGCCCTCTGCGAGCCCGCGCCAGGAACCTCAGCACCCCATCATAGGTCAGCAGCAGCAACTGCTCCCGACTCGCGGTCAGGACCTGGCTCTCCTGGTAGCTGCGGAGGGCCGGCGAGCCAGCCGCCGCGGCGATGACAGAGCCGGGCGCGCTGTCGATCCCGAGATCCATGCGCCGCTCCGACTCGCTCATCCCTTACTTGCGCCCGGCCCGTTGTTGGCGATCTGCGTGAACTGGCCTGAGAGATACTGGCTCTGCGCCTGGAACTTCCCCAGGGCGGTCTCCATACGGGCGAACGCCGTTCTCATTCGCTCGTTCTCCTGATCCGCGGTAGCCCGCAGCCGAGCGACCTCCTCGTCCATGTCGGCAAGTCGACTCTCGAGGCTAGATTGAGCGGCTGCTATCGTGCCATCGGTCGTGTCTGTGGCCGAGATCGTGAGCCCTAGCGCCGAGGCCGCCGCGCCGATGGTGAAGACCACCTTCCCGTAGCTGCCCGGCACGTTGGCCGTAACCAGTAGCGATAGGCCCTTCGACGCGCCGGCGGCGCCCGTCAACGTCTGCCCAGAGCCGGACGCGATCTCGCCCCCGATCGTTCCCTGCACATCCTGCCCGGCCGCGCCGCTTCCCAGCCCGGCCTCGCCCAGCGGATTCCCCTCCGTCACTGTGAGGTTACCGAACCCACTGCTGACGCCGGACTGGTTCGACCGACCCGACCCGGCGCTGATATGAAAGATCGATCCGTATCCCGTGCGTGTCAGGGTGAGATAGCTCCCGACGCCCGTGCCATCGGCCCCGGTAACGCTGGCGGAGACGCCAGTCTCCGACTCGTGCGCGTTGATCGCGGCGAGCACTTCGGCCTGCGTCATCCCGGACGTAAGGTTGATGGTGATGCCGCCAATCGTCAGTGCCTCATCGGCGTCGAGCGCGCCCACCTGCGCCACTCCCGCCGTTACCCGCGCCCGGGTGGCGGCCTGCGTGATCTCCACCGCCCACCCCTGCGACCCCGACGGTACAGTATCCTCACTCGAAGTCAGATAGCTCACCGCCGCGTCGGTCGGCTCGCCCCACGCCGCGAGTACGCGGGCGACGTCATCGGGCCTGGTCGCGAGGGCCGAGGCCAGGGCCGCGCTATCCACCGAGAGCTTGCCGTCGGATAGAGTTCGCACGCCGATCGCTGCCAACGCCCGCGAGCCGCCGGTGATCCCCATTACCTCATTCGTCACCGCCGCGCCGAGATCGCGCTGCAGCGCCTGCAGTCGCGGGTCGGTGAAGAGCAGCCCCGTCTCCCCGGTGTCTGGATCGCAGTGGAACTGGAAAGAGAAGAAGTCCACCGCCGCGTTGTAGGCATCGACGAAGTCCGTGATCTGCTTCTGCACTGCGGCCGTGTCCTGAGAGAGGGTCAGCAGCACGGGGACGCCGGGCTCCGCCTCGAGCAGATCGAGCGTCACCCCGGGGATGGCCCCTTGCACGCGATTGCTGCTGCTGGTTACGGTGATCGCCCCTGCGCCGGACCCGAGCTTGATCTCCGCGTTCTGGGCTGCCTGCAAGTCGGCGAAAGCCGGCGCGCTGCCCCCGCTGAGCGAAGTCGAGACCTGCATCTGCCCGGCGATTCCGCCGGTCTCGGAGGTGAGAATCATCCGGTAGGGGCTGCTGCTGCCATCGTTGATGATCGCCGCGCGAACGCCCGCGTCGGCCCCGTTGATGGCGTCTCGCAACTCTGCCAGCGTGAACCCATCCACGGCGATCGGGATTGCGTTCCCCTCCCCCACCGCGATGGAGATCGTGCCCGATCCCACCTCCGTGCGGTCGATATCCGCGTAGCCCTGCGACGCGATCTGGTGCGACTGCGCCAGCCGCTCTACGGAGAAGGTGTATGACCCGGGCTGGGCCGATGCTGTCGCGGTGGCGGAGACCAGGTCGGCACGCGTGATCGAGGCCTTCTGCAGGTGGAACGCCCTTGGGGTGGAGAGTGCCAGCGCCGAGGTTCGGAACGCTTGCAGCGTGCTCTCCAACTGCGACCAGGCCGCCGATTGCGCCCTCAACGTGTCCTGCTTCGCCTGCAGTCGCCTGACCGGGGCCTGCGATAGCTCGTATAGCTTGTCCAGCATCGAGTTGGTGTCGATGCCGGAGATCAGCCCGCCGACGGAAGCCGTTCCACTCATGTGACGATCCTCACGCGCGCTTTTCGAGAATGCGGGAGACCATGTCGCGCAGGTCGGCAATCAGCCGCACGATCTTCTCTGTCGGCATCTGGCGAACCACTTCCTGCGTGTCTGGTCGCGTCAGCACCACCACCGTCTGGCCCGCCGATTCATCGAAGTGGTAGCTCGCCTCCAAAGGGGGCGGCCCTGCGGGCCGCCGGCCGGGCGTTGCCGGGGGGGACGGGCGCCGGCCGGCGGCATCCGAAAGCTGTGGGCTTAGTGGCTGCTCTGGTGAGCCAGTCGCGACCCGGCCGACGCCGGGCAGCCGGAGGGCGCGGACCGGCTCCAGCTTTCGAGTCGTTGAGGGGTAATCTGCGCCGCCTGCGGGCGCTCCTGGGCCGAGAGTTTCGAGTGCCTTCATCTTCGCTCACCTCGCAGCTCCACAGAGACCGATCAGGGTCTGGTCCACCTTCTTCGGGGTTGGCGACACCTTGTCGGCGGGGGGACGGGGGATTGCCCCGTCCCCCGCGCCAGTCAGCGACCGGAGGGGCTCGACAATCGGGATCACCGGGCGGGTAGCCGATGCTCCGTCGCCTGTCGCTACCGCAGCATCTGGAGGATGGTCTGCGGCGCCTGGTTCGCCTGGGTCAGCATCGAGGAACCGGCCTGGAAGAGGATCTGGTACTTGGTGAAGGAGACGATCTCTGCCGCCATGTCGGTGTCTCGGACGCTGCTCTCGGAAGCCAGCACGTTCTCCTTGGCGCTCGCCAGCGAACTCATCGCGCTCTCCAGAGAGTTGCGCTGCAGCGCGCCCATCGATGCCCGCTGGGTGGAGATCTGTGAGATCGCCTGGTCCAGCAGCAGGATGGCGTCGTTGGCGCCGATCGAGGTGGTGACGCTGATCGCCGCCACGTTGGTGGCGCCGCCTGCGCTCAGGCCGGAGGCTCCCACGCCCAGGAGCGAAGGGGCCGTGCTCTGAAGCGCCGCCGAGACGGTCTGACCGGAGTTCGCGCCGATCTGGAAGGACAGCGTTCCCGCGGTCACGGACACAGTCATGGTGTCCGCCGCCGCGCCGGCCGTGATCATCATCGACAGCCCGGAGCTGTTGTAGCCGCCGCCGCTCGTCCAGAGCTGTCCGGAGCCTTCCACCGCGCCTGCGTATTCGTTGGTGTGGGCTTCGACGTTCACGCCCTGGGTGAGAGCGCCACCAGTCAGGTTCAGTCCGGTGCCGGCGAGATCGACGGTGCTGCCGGCGGTGTCGACGTTGTAGCCGGAGCCGTAGTGCGACTGGCGGAGGGTGAGTACGCCCGCCGCCTGCGTCGCGCTGACGCCGCTCTGCGCGGTCTTGGCGTTGATCGCGCCCGCCACCTGAGCCGCGGTCGAGTTCGCTGCGATGTCGATGCTGATGCCGTTCAGCTTCAGCACGCCGGCCGCGTACGCGCCGGCCACTACGCCGGCCCCGACCAGTTGCGTGCGCGTCGCCGCCTGGTCGATGGTGATGGTGTAGGTACCGGCCTTCGTCGCTTCGGTGCCGGCGACGACGGTGCCGGCGGCCGCGCCGGTCGTCCCCGTGATCTGGCCCTGGATGCCGGCCGACCCGTCCAGCAGCTTCTTCGTACCGAACTGAGTCTGGCCGGAAATGCGGTCGAGGGAAGCGATCCCCGACTGGATCTGGGCCTGGTCGGCGGCGATCGAAGCGGTTTCGTTCGCGCCGACGTTCGCGGCGTGCACCGCCAGGTCGCGCATGGAGCGCAGGAGGTTGTGCACCTCCTGCATGGCGCCTTCTGCGGTCTTGATCAGGTTGATCGCCTGCGACGTATTGGACATCGCCTGCGTCAGGCCCTGCGCCTGCGCGCGGAGCCCCTCAGAAATCACGATACCAGCGGGATCGTCGGCGGCCACGTTGATGCGGTAGCCCGACGACAGGCGCTCGATGGATTTGCTGAGGGACGAGTCGTTGACGCCCAACCAACGGTGGGCGTTCAACGCCGCAGTGTTGAGGTTAATGCGAAGTCCCATCTGAGAGTTCCTCCTTGAGGATTCCCCGGCCGCCGGTCAGCGAGGTGTGCTGAGAGCAGCCAGGTTCGGCTTCGTGCCATGTGTTCCGAGGGGGAATGCCGCCCTCGGTTCCGACGCGTCACCCGCCTCAGGGCGCGGGCGAACCCCAAGCGAAATCAGTCTGCGAGGCGTCGCTCCTCCTTCCGGTTAGGGCAATCCCAGGGATCCTGTGGTCGGCGCAGCGGAGACAGAGAGTGGCTTGCCGCTGCGCGGTTCTGCCCTGCTATTCACTTCATCGGTATCGAAGCGGCCCTGCTTGAGCGCCGCTTCTTCTTCGCTCTGCGGCAGGCTGCCGATCAGGCGCGAAGACTGGGCCGCCGCCCGGTTCTCTTCGCTCACCTGCTCCAGCAGCTCGCCGCGCAACACCGGCACCTCTCGGGGCGCGCAGATGCCGATTCGCACCTGGTCGCCCCGCACCGAGACCACCACCACCTCGATGCCGTCACCGATCTTCACGACTTGCCCCGCTCTCCGCGTCAACACCAGCATCCCTGCCGCCTTTCCTCTGGAAGCCATCCCAGGACTCCGCCAGGAGGTCTGGGGCAGGCTCCTTGCACCGCCAGTTTGGCCTCTGAAATGCCCGCTAGCCTCCCCGCGATGTCCCTCGCGCCATCTTCTCGTCGTCCATCTCCGCCAGTACGTGCTTCGTCCCGTAGCGCCCCTCTGCTAGCAGCACCTGCCTCCCCTGCCGGCTTCGCACGTTGATAACGATCGGCCCCGCCAGGTTGGCCGTAACCGCCATCGGGGGCAGTGGAAACCGCTCGCTGCCGCGCGTGGCGCCGCGCGATACCGTGAGCAGCGCCAGCACGGATGCCTGCCGCGCGTCGCGCAGCTCCAGCGCGCTGGCATCTTCCTCCGGAAGATCGACCTCGTAATCGGGGAAGAAGAGATGGGGCTCCACCGCCAGGAATGCCAGTTGCGGATCGTCCGCTGACTGCAGCCAGCAGAGAGACGATGGCCCCGGTCCTCCCGCCCCGGATTCGTATCGAAACGGAAGCACCAGGAAACGGCGATCATCGGGGAACCCCAGCAGCCCCTCCGGCAGTGTCACCAGCGACTCTTCGGCGAACTCCAGTCGTCCGAACCGAAAGGTATCGATAACCATCGCGCCTCACCTGATGTAATCGAGCAGGCTCGCCCGGCTCAGCATCACGCTCGCCGCCGCGGCCGCCTGGTAAGCGACTTCCTCCTGCTTGAGCTGCGAGATCACCTCCGCCAGGTCCGCGCCCTCCGTCTCGCTCAGCAGCGTCTTGCACATGTCCCGCGTCTCCTCGAGCCGGCTGCGGTCGAACGTCACCCGCTGCAGTCTCGCGCCAATCTCTCCCCGAATGGCCGTGACGCGCGTGAAGTGCGCGTCGAGCGATCTCATAGCCTGGTCGATTGCCGCGTGATCCCCGGTCGCGAGCGCCGCGCTCAGGTTGCTCAGAGTCGTGAAGGCATCCTCCGACGCCGGGTCGGCGGCCCCGCCGAGGTTGAGCAGTTCCGCCGCGTCCACATTCGAAGCCACGCCCATGCCTCGTCCGGTCTGCAAAGTGTTCTCCCCGCGGTCGCCCTGGTAGAGCACCGGCGGCGGAGCCGCAAGGTTCGTGACCAACGGCGGAGCGAGCAGCTTGTAGCCTGCGAACAGATAGCGGGCCCCATCGTGGGCATTGCCCGACCGCAGAATCTCCTGCGAGATCTGATTGACTTGCTCCGCCAGCGATTTCCGCGCGGTGTCGTCCAGCCCGTCATTCATCCCAGAGAGCGCGATCGACCGCGCCTCTCGCAGCGCATCACCGATGTGCGCCACGGAAGTCTCTGTCAGCCGCAGCCTGGCGTCTGCTATATCCGTGTTTTCGAGGTAGCGTTCGATCTCGCTGATGCTCGCCCGCAGGCTGGCCGCGCGGACTGCGCCCGTCGGATCCTGCGAGGGCGAGGTGAACCGGAGGCCAGTGGACACCTGTTCCTGCACCCGGAACAGCCGCGCTGACGCCTCGTTGATGCGATGCACGGTTGCCTTCGTTGCCATCATGTCGGAGATACGCATATCACCCCTAAGACACGCCCAGTTGTTCGATCACGGTACGGAGCATCTCATCCCCCGCCTGAATCACACGCGCGCAGGCCTCATAGGCCCGTTGGCTCTGCAGCATGCCCGCTAGTTCCTCGTCGGTGGAGACGCCGGACACCGACTGCTCCTGGAGGCGGATCTGCTCTCGTGACGCCTGATAGGCGGAGAGCGCCCCCTCTGCCGATTGCACATCGCTTCCGACGAGCCCGAGCAGGGCCTGCGCGAAGTCACTCAGCGTCCTTCCTGCCACCGTCGGCGTGGCGCGCAGATTCGCGATCTGAAGCGCCACCGACCCATCCCCCGGGGTATCGGTCGCGGCCGACGCGGCGATGGCCCTCACCTCCCCCTCGATCACCGGATCTAGCGCGATGGTGCCGGCCTCGCCGCCGGCCGCGAAGAAGTCGCGCCCACCCACATTGTCCAGGCCGAATCCGGTCTGGTGAAGGGCGTTGACCTCTGCCACAAGAGTGGAGGCGAGTGTGTTGAGCTGATCGAGGTAGCTCGGGACGGCTACGTCTCTGGCGTTCAGCAACCCCCCGATCTCACCGTTGCCGATGATCACGAGGTCCTCATCATAGCCGTTGCGAATCTCGATCCCGTCATCGGTCGCGGCGAACGACAGCTCGAACGAGGAACTGCCCTGCACCAGCGGCCGGCCGTCCAGGTAGACGATCAGGCCGCCGTCCTCGCTGGTGAAGGGCATCGCTCCGGTCAGCTCGGCCAGCCGATTCAGCAGCATATCGCGGCGATCCAGGTCATCGTTCGGGGCCCGGTTCTCGGCCACCGCAACTGACACCACGCGGTTCAGGTCGGCCACTTCCGCGGTGATCCGGTTCACCTCCGCGATGCGCCCCGAGATGGCGATCTCGGAATCGGTGCGGATCGACTGCAGTCGCATCTCGGACTGGTGGAAGACATCGGTGAGGTTGACCGCCTGCTCTCGCAGCGCGTAGCGGGCGCCGATGTCCTCCGGTCGCGCCGCCACCGCCTCCCACGCGTTCCAGAACTTGCCCAGTTGCGCGCTCAGGTCTTCCCCCGGCGCGGGTTGTAGGATCGCGTCGACCTGCTTCAGCGTACTGGCGATGGAACCCCACCGGCCCGTCGCCGCGTCGGTGATGCGCGCCTGAAGATCGAGGAAGGACTCGTGCGAGTGGCTGGTCGAGGTCGCCCATACCCCCGCGCCCCACTGCCCGCCCAGCAGCGCGTTCATGTTCCCGGGCGGAGGATTCCCTGGCACCGCGTGCAGAATCGCCTCCTGCCGCCGGTAGCCCTCGGTGCTCACATTGGCGATGTTGTGAGCGCGCACGTCCAGCGCTTGCCGGTGCGCGATCAGCCCGCTCAACCCGATGTTGATGGTGTTGTAGATGCCGCTCATCTGTCTAGACCGATCACGACCGCGCGTCCACCAGCACGTGGGGAGCTGAATCGCAATCACGCTCCTGCTCTCCAGTGAGCAGCGATACGCGGAAGTCGGTGAATTGCAGCCCGCGGCAGGCGAGCAGGTAGTTGACGTGACTCTCCTGACGCAGGTCCGCCGCCAGCCGCTTCAGCTCTGCCAAGGTGTCAGGATCAGGGGCGAGCGCGAGTTCGCCTATTTCCCGGCTCAGCCGCTGCTGCTTCTCCAGCAAGCGGGAGACGGCCCGATTCGCCTGCTCCAGCCGCGTGGCATCGCCGCTGATGAGGCACGCGCGCTGGGCCCTCATCGCCAGCAGCAGCCGCGTAAAGAGGTGGCGCTGGCGGTCCGCGTAGTTCGCAGGTACCGGCATCGGCCGCTACCTCCGGGAATCCCGCAGTATCGCCTCTGCGACCGCCTGCGGAGGTTGCTGGTAGCGGCCTTTCGCGACCTCTTGCTGCAGCGCCTCCAGCCTTGGGTCAGCCACCTCTTCGGCCGACCGCGCGGCCGCCAGCGCCGCTCTCAGGTCCGCCGCGAGTGGCGAGAGACTCACCCTGTCTGCGCTGCCATTCAGCGCGACTAGATGACGCGGTCCCGCCGAAGCGCGGTGTATGCGCTCCAGACGCGCCTCCAGCAGCCGTCCGACGTGTTCGGTGTTGATCTTCATCTCAGTTTCCTCCGCCTGCGGCGGGGTGAGCGCCCTGTGTGTCCTGTATTTCTCTTCGGCAGTCCCGCGCCTAGGCCTTAGCGCGGCTTCGGGGATGCTGTCAGTTCCGGCAATAGCGCGCCCGCCAGCATGTCCGCGATCCCCAGATGACTGGACCGCGCCGCCGTCCGGCCCAGCTCCTGCCCCCAGAGCAACTGGAACATCTCGCCGCCAGCGCCCGACGGCATCAGGCCTGAGCGAGATACGGTGTTCTGCATCTCCCGGTAGAGCAGCGACAGGAACAGCCCCTCGAACTCCTGGCAGGCCCGCTGCAGCTTCTCCTGCAGCATCTTGGGGGTGGCCGCACCCTCTCCGACTCCACCCACCCGCATCAGAGCACCTCCAACTCGGCGTTCAGCGCGCCGGCCTGCTTGATCGCCTGAAGAATCGCGATCAGGTCCCGCGGAGTGGCGTGCAGCGCGTTCAGCGCGCGCACGAGGTCGTCCACGGTGGCCGCACCCAACGGCGCCAGCGCGGCCGTTCCTTCCGACGCACTGACCTGTGACTGCGGCGTTACCACCGTCTGGCCTGGCGAAAGCGGGGGCGGCTGCGACACCGAGGCGGTGGTCTTCACTTCCACCGTCAGGCTTCCGTGCGCCACCACCACCGGCAGGATGGTCACAGGCCCGCCGACCACGATAGTCCCCGTGCGCTCGTTGATCACCACCCGTGCCGGCGCGTCCACCGCCACGGTCAGCCCCTGGAGCGCCGCCAGGAACTCGGTCTGCTTTCCCCGGTACGAGTCGGGGAGAGGAACGATCACCGTGCCCGCGTCCAGCGCTCCCGCCGCGGCCTCCGGCACTGCCTGGTTGATCGCCCGCGACATGGCCACTGCCGTCGCCGAGTCGGGCTGCAGCAGCGACAGGCGGATCACCCCCTCGCTCGCCGTAACCGTTGGCGGCGCCTCCTCGACCAGCGCCCCGTTCGGCACCCGCCCCACCGTCGGGTGGTTCTTCGTAACCTGAGCGCCGGCGCCGCCCGCCGCGAAGCCCCCGATGGAGACCGACCCCTGCGCCACCGCATAGACTCGTCCATCGGCCCCTTGCAGCGGCGCCTGTAGCAGGATTCCTCCCTGCAGCGAGCGCGCATCACCCAGCGACGAGACCACCACGTCGATGCTGTCCCCCGGCTTGGCGAATGGCGGCAGATCGGCCGTCAGCATCGCCGCCGCCGTGTTCTTCGTCTTCATCTGCGCGCTGATATCGGGCCGATTGCCGAAGCGCGACACAAGGTTGCGCACCGCCTGGTTCGTGAACGCCACCTGCGCGCTGTCACCGGTGCCTTCGAGCCCCACGATCAGGCCGTACCCAACGAGCTGGTTGTGGCGCTCGCCCTGCACCCTGGCGATATCCTTGATCCGTACCGCCGGTGCGGCCGTCGCGCCCCAGGCAAGCGCGATCAGCCAGCACAGGCAGAGCGCCGCCCCTCGTCCCCTCACCAGAGCCACCTCAGCAGAGTCGAGATCAGTCCCGGCCGCTGCTTCTCACCGATCGGCCCGTGCCCCGATGACTCGATGCGGCATTCCGCCACCTGCGTCGAGAGCACGGTATTATCCGGACTCACGTCATCGGGCCGCACCAGGCCGCTAACGGTGAGGACGACCTCATCCTTGTTCAGGCTGACCCGGCGCGCCGCCTGAATCTGGAGATTGCCCTGCGCGTTGACGCCGACCACCACACCTGACACGCGATCCACCAGGCTGGTGGTCTGCGTGCTGCTGCCGGAGCCCGAGGTCGACCGCTCCGCCTTCGCCGACAGCTCGGGGAATAGGTTGAGGATCCCTGCTCCCGGCCCGCCCTTCGCTTCGAGCTTCTTGTCCGTCTCATGCGCCGCCTGGTGGGAGGCAGTAGATCTCTCGACTACCAGAATGGTGATGACATCGCCGACCTGCGCCGCCCGGCGATCGCTGGTCAGCGCCCGACTCGACGCGCTCCACAGCGATCCCGTCGCGGCGGTCGCGCGGTGATTGCAGCACCCCACCGATAGAGCCACAGCTACGAGCAGCAGACCTCTCCTCACAGCGCCACCTCCACCCGTCCCGGCGCCGCGACCCGTGCCGAAAACTCGCATCTGCTCACCTCCTCTCGCACTCGGATCACCTCCCCCGATCCGCCGCTCGCGAGCGCGGTCACCTGCATCGAGGCCGACACCGCGCCGATCTGCACCATCACCCGGATCACATCGCCCCGTCGCACCACCGGCGCCGCCTCCAGCCACTCGCTCGACACCACCGCCCCTGCCGGGGCTGCGCGCTTCGCCCTGCGCCCGAGCAGGTCGTCTGGCTTCCGCAGCACGTCACCGATCTGCCCGGTAATGTCGCGCTTTTCCACGACCACGTCGGCCTCGGACAGCGATTCCTCACGCTTCACCGCGCGCCGGGTCACTAGCACTGATCCCGTCACTCGCACCCGGAAGCGAATCGTGCTCTCCACCGTCCAGTCGTCCGAGTGCGCGGTGACACTCGCCACCCACGGCCCTCCCGGCAGCGCCGGACGACGCACCAGCGCCTCGACGCTGAGAGGAGTGACGGGAGCGAGCAGTGACCGTGGCAACACCACTGGCGGGAGCGTGGCCTCGTCTCCCGGCGCCAGCTTGAGCGCCTCTCGGATCGCCTTCTCCCCCGCCACCACCAGTTCCGACGCCGGCAATGTGCGCGAGCGCCTCCGAATCACGATGGGCTGGGTGAACTGAACCGCGTCGTCGATGCCGACCTCAGTCAGCCGCAGCTTCAGCTCCGCGGGTGTGAGGTGGCGTTCCTCCCCTGGGCGTAGCCCCTCCGCGATCACCGCCTCGCGCGCTGCCCTCCGGCAGCTTGCCGGCCGGCAGCAGATCACGCCCGCGCGCTGTACCGCCGGAGATCTCGATCTTCCGCTGTTCCGCGTGCCCCGGAGCAGCCATCAGAATCAGGCCCAGGACCAGCGCCAGGCCAAGTGGCCAGACGAGTCTCATGCTCCCCCCTCTCCCGTGCTTACCGGTGCAGGTTGTTCGCCATCGCTAGCATCTCGTCGGCGACCTGAATCGACTTCGAGTTCACCTCGTACGCGCGCTGGGCAACGATCATGTTCACCATCTCCTCGATGATGTTCACGTTCGACATCTCGATGATCCCCTGCCCGATGGAGCCGATGCCTTCCGTTCCCGGCGTCGCCACCACCGGGTCGCCCGAGGCCGCCGTCGGCAGCAGCAGGTTGTGGCCTATGCTGTTCAGGCCGGCCGGATTGAGGAACTTGGCGAGCGTGATCTGGCCCAGTTGCTGGGGCTGAGACTGGCCCGCCACCGTGACGCTTACCGTGCCGTCAGAGCCCACGCTCACCTGGGTCGCATCGGCCGGAATGGTGATCTCGGGCTGGAGCGGATGCCCATCGGAGTTCACGACTCGCCCCTGCCCGTCGAGCTTGAGCGCCCCATCTCGCGTGTAAGCCGTCCGGCCATCCGGCAGCAACATCTGGAAGAAGCCATCCCCCTCGATCGCCAGGTCCAGGCTGCTTCCCGTCTGCCGCAGCTCGCCCGGCGTGAAGATCCGCTGCACCGCGGCATAGCGCGATCCCAGCCCCACCTGCACCCCCGTCGGGAGTTGCGTGGACTCGGTCGCCGCTGCTCCCGGCTCGCGAATCGTTTGGTACACCAGATCCTGGAAATCCACCCGGCTGGCCTTGAAGCCCACCGTGTTCACGTTCGCCAGGTTATTGGCGATGACGTCGATGTTCGTCTGTTGAGAGGTCATGCCGGTGGCGGCAGACCACAATCCGCGCATCATCGATATCCCCTCCGGTAAGGGCGCGGTTCATCGCGCCCTTCGCAAACCACGCCGCCTAGACCCGCCCCACTTCGTTGATCGCCTTTTCGAGCGTTTGGTCGTTGGCCTGCAGCGCCCGCTGGCTCGCCTCGAACGAACGCAGCGACGAGATCATTGCCGCCAGCTCGGAGACCGCATTCACGTTCGCTTCTTCGAGGTAGCCTTGCCGCACCCGCGCCATCGGCCCGGCCGGTTGCGCCGCGCCCGCTGTGACTCTCAGCAGGCCATTGCCGATCTTCGCTACCTGCGCGCCGGGCGCGAAATCCGCCAGCTTCAGTCGATCCACCCTCCCACCATCGACCAGGATGTCGCCGTTCTCCCCCACCTCCACCTGACCGCCCCTCAGCACGATCGGACCGGCGGCTCCCAGCACGGGGTCGCCGGCCGAGGTGACGAGGCGCCCGGCGGAGTCAATCCGAAACGCCCCGCCGCGGGTATAGGCCTCTCCGTTCCTGGTCTGCACGCTGAAGTAGCCCGGCCCGTCCAGCGCTAGGTCCAGCCGGTTGCCGGTGGCGCGAATCGCCCCTGGTAGCAGGTCGACACTGACAGCAGAATCGAGGATGGCGCTGGGCCCGGCCAGCCCCGCGGCCGCGCCCCCGGCGGTGTAGTCGAGGACTGGGCCGAATGCAGTCACCGTCGCGATGTCGCGCCGGAACCCGGGAACGCTCAGCCCGGCGAGATTGGACGCGATGACATCGTTGCGCGTTGACTCCGCCAACAGACCATTGGCGGAGGAATAGAGCCCGCGGATCATCTGTCATCCCCCCTGAGAACAGACCTACGGTATGCTTCGGCAGCCCCGGCCCGGAACTTGACAGTCCTTCAATCCATGACGAACGTCGTGAAGAGCACGTCCGTCACCGTCAGCTTGCGCTCCGCCAGCGTCTTCCCCACCTCCGCCGCAATGCCGTCCTTGAGTGACTGCTTGCCCTCCGGCGAGAGTAATTCCCGATACTTGCGCTGGCTCATGACCATCAGCACCGCATCCCGCACCTGCGCCTCATACTCGGCCACCGTCTCCTCCGGGTCCGCCCCCTTGAGGGTCAGCGTGACCGACGCGCTGAGATAGTGCGGTCGTTCGGTATCGGCCAGATTCACCGTCAGCACGTTCAGCGCGAGCGGAAACTCCTTCTCCGCCGGCTTCGCGTGATGGCGGCCGCGCAGCAGCACGAGGCCCGCCCCACCCCCTGCCAACAGCAGTACCGGGATCAGCAGCAACAACATTCTCCCGCGGTTCCGCATCACTCACCCTCACTTGGCGCCGGCGATGCCGGCGACTCGGTCTTCTGGCCTTCCTGCTCCTCGGAAGTGGCGTGCGCGAGGATGATCAGGTTCACGCGCCGGTTCCGCACCCGCCCATCCTCGCTGTCATTGGGCGCCACCGGCCGGCTCTCGCCATAGCCCGCGGCCGCCAGTCGCTTTGGGTCCAGACCCTGCTTGTCTGCGAGATAGCGCGCCACACTGCAGGCGCGGGCCGCCGACAACTCCCAGTTCGAGGGGAAGCGCTCGGTGCTGATCGGCAGATCGCAGGTGTGCCCCTCGATCACGATGGCATTCGGAATGCCCTTGAGCAAGCCGGCGACCTTCCCCAGAATCGCCAGCGCCGGCGGCCGCAGATCGGCCTCCCCGCGCGCAAACAGCAGGTTGTCGCTCGCCACTGTGATCACCAGGCTCCGGTCCCTGTGACTGGTGCGGATCAGGTTGTCCAGGTCGTTCTTCTGCACGTACTCCCGCAGCCGGTCTTCGACCGACTGCACGTCCTTCTCGAGCTGAATCTCCTCCGCGGTTCCCGGATCCGGCAGCAGGCCGGCGCCCTGTTCGGCGGCCTTCGCGCGCTTTGACCCAAACTCGGATCGCAGGCTCTCGGCCGCCTGCTTGAACTTCTCCTGGTTCAGCACCGACATCGAGTACATCATGATGAAGAAGGCCATCAGCAGGGTAATCATGTCGGCGTAGGTGAGCAGCCACCGCATCCCCCCGCCCGCGTCGTGACTCCCTCCGCCGCCTCCGTCGTCATGCCCGTCGCTGCTCACTGCCCGGGTGCCTCACCTGTCTCCAGTTGCTGCTTCACGCGGGGAGAGAGGAAGGAGCGCATCCTCGCCGCCGCCACTCTCGGGCTTTCGCCTGACTGTAGCGCGAGCACTCCCTCCACTGCCAGTTGATAGGCGGCCAGCTCTTCGTCGCTGTTCGCCTTCAGCTTGTTGGCGATCGGCAGAAACACCAGATTGGCGACGGAGACGCCATACAGCGTGGCGATGAACGCGCTGGCGATACTGCGTCCCATGTCCTCGGGCTTCTCCAGGTTGGCGAGCATGTTCACCAGGCCCATCACCGTGCCGATGATGCCCAGCGTCGGCGCGAACCCGCCGAGCGAACTGAAGATGTTCTGGTTCATCGCGTGTCGCGCCCGCATCGCCCGCAGTTCGGTCGTAAGAATGTCTCGCAACAGCTCTTGCGCGGTGCCGTCGATCACCAACTGCAGCCCCGTGCGCAGGAACTCGTTCGACAGCTTCTGCACCTCCGCGTCCAGCGCCAGCACGCCATCGCGCCGGGCGCGGCGGATGAAGTCCGTGAGTAGCTCCATCACTTCGAGACTTTCAACGCGCTTCCCGAGGAAAGCGCGCATCATCACCGTGGGGATGCTCGTCGCCTGCCTCCACGGCAGGCCGATCACCGTCGCCCCCAGGGTGCCGCCGATCACCAGGATGAAGGCCGGCGGGTTGATGAAGCCCCGGAGGTTGCCGCCCTCCAGCAGTACCGAAACGGCGAGCGCGCCCCAGCCCAGCGCCAGACCCAGTAATGTGGTCAGATCCATGGCGATCTCCGCTACCGGCCGGAGGGAGCGCCCCGCGCGATCGCTGCCGCTCGGGGCCTGCCGCCTGACCTCCTTCGACCAGTCTTAGCTCGGTATCCCAGGTTGTGGTCCATGCTGGGTTCTGCTCTGCTCCCGCCCGTGGACTGAGCAGCGGCAGCAGCGCCTGCGATACCGTAGCACGCGGCTGGCCACCAGCTCCACGGGCTCCTTGACCATGATCTTCTCGCCCGTGGTCAGTGAGATCAGCGTGTCCGGCGTCGCCTCGACGAACTTGATGAGATCGGCATTGACCGTCACCCGCACCCCGTTGAGCCGCGTCACCTCAACCATCGATCATCGTCCTGTCATCCCCTCCGGCCCCGGCTACCTCTTCAGCGTCAGCACGTCTTGCAGCATCTCGTCCGCCGTGGTCACCACGCGGGAGTTCGCCTGGAACGCGCGCTGCGTCACAATGAGAGACGCGAACTCCTGCGCCAGGTCCACGTTCGACATCTCCAAGTAGCCAGCCGCCAGCGTGCCGTTCGATCCCACATTCGCGGGCTTTACGATCGCCGCCCCGGAGTTCGGGGAGGGCTCATAGAGGCCGTTACCGAGCTTGGTGAGGCCGGCCGGGTTCGTGAATCCACCCAGCGCCAGTTGCGCCAGCCGCTCCGACATCCCGTTGCTGTAGATGCCGTTGACAACCCCCTTCTCATCGATGCTGAAGCTCTGCAGTGACCCCACGGGGAGCCCGTCCTGGCTGACCGCTTGCGCGCTGGTGGCGCCCACCAATTGGGTGACCGTGGTCAGGCTGGCGGTGATCGGGATCGCCGCCGCCGCGCCGTTCGGGTCTGTGAGCGTCAAGGTGAAGTCCAGCGACTCCGTCTCGCACTCTCCCTTTTCGGTGAAAGTGACCGTGCCCGTGCTCGCCGATGTCCCGTCTGGGCTGGCCACACTCCAGCTCCACTGGTTATCCGTAGTGGCAGACTTGGCGAAGCTGAGCGTGATCTGGTGCTCGGCGCCGAGCGAGTCATAGACAGAGAAGGAGGTGCCGACCGGCGATGTCGGATCCTGGCCCACGTTCAGATTCCCCTGATAGGCCACGTTCGCGGTCTGCCGCGCTGCCAGGCGAGTGCCAATGGGGACCACGATCTCCGCGGTCGGCAAGATGTTGGCGGTAGTATCTATCGTGCCGGATGCGGGATCGGCGAGCCAGCCCAGCACGCGCATGCCGTTGCCCGCCGAGACCAGGCGGTTCTTCCCGTCAAGTTGGAAGACTCCATCCCTGGTGTAGGCGACGCGCGCTCCATCGCCTAGTACGAAGTAGCCATCACCCAGGATCGCCACATCAGTGGGCCGGCCTGTCGACTTCAGGTTGCCCTGAGTCATCAGGTTTTCGATGCTTCCCAGCCCCACTCCGAGGCCGATCTGCATCGGGTTCGTCCCCGCCTCGCTGCCTGCCTTCAGCGTCTGGCTGAGCGCCTCCTTGAACGAGACGCGGGCCGACTTGAACCCCACAGTGTATACGTTCGCGATGTTGTTCGCGATCACGTCCACGGCTCGCTGATATGTCTGAAGCCCGGCCACTCCGGTGAAGATCGAGATCATCGGTCATACCCCTTTTCTGTGTCACCCGCGACGCCGCGGTCACCACACTCTGACTACGTCTCCCGGATCGACCTGCTGGTCTCCGATCAGCAGCTTCGGCTGACCCTCGCTGAACACCACCGCCTGCACCTTCCCGGAGATGCCGTCGTCTTTCGTGGCGATGTTGCGCCCGATCAGCAGCAGCGCCTGGGAGGTCGCCTCCGCATGCTGGAGCACCGACAGTTGCAGGTTCGTGTTTTCGAGCTGCTCGACCGAGGAGAACTGCGCGAGCTGGGCCACGAAGCTCTCGGCCTTCATGGGCTCCAGCGGGTCCTGCATCTGGATCTGCGTCACGAGCAGCTTCAGGAACGCGTCTCGCCCCAGGCCCTGTCCCGCAGTCTGACTCGCCGCCGACGTCGCCGTCGCGCTGGACGCAGTTGGATCGATCATGTTCCCCCCTGAGGGTGTGCTGAGCACATGCTATGCGAAGTAGTCGACGAGGCCGTCTGCTGCGCGCGTCCGATGTGCCACAGGCGGCATCGGCGACGCCTGCGCACCCCTCATCGCGCTGTCTGCGAACCCCCGCGGATCGCTCTCCGGAAAGCGGTCGGCGTCTCGCCGCCCGCCCTGCTCCTGAGTCGAAGTCGAGAGTGTGATGTCGTGCAGCCGCAGCCCTGCCTCCGCAAGCTGCGAGCGCAGCGCGGGTGCATTGCTCTCTAGCCAACCCGCCACCAGCGGGTGCGTCGAGTGGAAGTGCGCGTACAGCCGCCCGTCTCTCGACTCCACCGCGACCGCCACCGATCCCAGTTCCGGCGGGCGAAGCTGAATCGTCACGCGGGAAAGCTGCCCCGCTCTGATCGCACCCGTTCTGATCTGGTCGAGTAGGGCCGAGTCGTAGCGCAGACTCGGCGCTTCCACCACGCGGGTCGGCGGAGCGGCGACGGAGGGATTGCCGATCTCACCCCTCACCGGTGTAACCAGCGCAGGCTCTGGAGCCTGCGCTTCGCTGAATCGGAGCAGCGCCTTGACCTTGAGAGCGCGCACCGGCTTCGTCTCACCTTCGGGCTGCTCCCTCGGCAGACTGCCCGGCAGGGAATCCCGCGCTTGGCCGGTCGGCGTCACCACCCGCACCGGCGGAGTCTCCTCGGCTACGGCCACGGGTCGCGGCGGCCGGACCTCGCGCTTCCCATCGACCTGCATCACTGCTGTCTGCCTGCCTTCATCGGCCGTCGGCGGAGCCGCGTCGGATGAACCGGATGAAGCGTTCCCGCTCGCCTCCACGCTGACCGTGGCGCGCATCTCCGAGAGCGCGCGCTCGACGAAGACCTGACTCGGCTCACCCCTACGCGGGGCCGCGACCTCCTCAACATCCCTCGACGCCCTCGTCTCAGTCGGCCGCTCCTCTGCACCAGCCGCCAGGCGCGGCCCCTGCCTCTCTGCCGCATCCTGCGGCGCGTCGACCTCAGGCGCCGCTGGCGCTGCCCGAGCCAGTGATGCGAGTGGCCGGGTCTGTGGCTCTGCCACCTCCGGCTCACGCCCGTCCGACTCCATTCCAGCACTCATCACTTCCCCAGGAATCGCCTCTTGCGGAGGCGTGACAGGGCGCGCCTCGACCAGCCCAGATTGCTCCGGGGCCTCCGATGGAGAGGTTGCCCGGGCCGAGAGGATTGCGCTCTCGGCCCGGGCGGGCGGAGGCAGAAGCGGCCCGTTCGCGTTCGGCCGTGCCGGGGCGACCGAACCCGGATCCGGGCCTGCGGGCGGAGCTGGTGTTGCGACGACTTCCTCGACCGACGCCGCGGGCGCGTCTGTGACGACCCCTGGCTGCTGCGCGGGCTGCGGCCTGGGCTGCGATGCTGCTGCGTCTGGCATCGTCACCGCGTGGGCGACCATGAGCGGAGCCGCCTCTGTAGCGTCTGCCGATGCTTCGCGTTCCGGCTTGGCGCGGTCGTCAATAGCCCGCCCGGGCGGACACTCTGGGGCGCTGCGGTCGCGAGCGTCCAACCCGGGCGGAATCTTGTCTGATCCTGCATCGGCCTCACCCTCGCCTGTCTGAACCACCGTACTGCCAACAGCCGAGCCGGCCGCGTCAGGGGTGGCGCTGGGAGCGAGAAGGGCGAGCAGCGCGGAGGTGAAGTCCATGGGGACGCCCGCCGGCGCCTGCCCCTCGCCGCTCTGTCCAAGCTGCATATCCGCCACCAGGCCGCCGTTTCCGAGCAGCTCCGGCGTCACAGTGGCGCTAGCGTTAGCGGCGATGAAGGCTGACAAGCGCGGGACTCTCCCTCTGGGATTGCGAGTCTCTAAGCGACTCAGGTTGATTGTCGTCAGAGTCGCCGCGCAACTTGAGGGCGCCCGTCACTCGCCGCGGTGGGAATAGCGTCTCGCGAGGTCCAGCACGCGTGAGACGAACCGCTGTGTCTCGGCGTACGGGGGAATGCCGCCGTGCCGCGTCACCGCCGTCGGCCCGGCATTGTAGGCCGCCAGCGCCAGCGACAGGTCCCCGGAGAAGCGGTCGAGCTGCTCTCGCAGGTACTTCGCTCCCCCCTCCAGGTTCGCGATCGGTTCGAG
This sequence comes from uncultured Armatimonadota bacterium, assembly GCA_963699135.1. GTDB lineage: Bacteria > Armatimonadota > Hebobacteria > Hebobacterales > Hebobacteraceae > JBEKKD01. The sequence goes on from OY969415.1 coordinate 144,756, forward strand.
TGGGTTCGTCACCCCCAGCCGGGTGGCCGTGCTTGGCATGAGCTGCGTCAGCCCCACCGCCCCGTCCTCCGAAACCGCGTCGGGGCGGAAACCCGATTCGGCCTGGGTTAGCGCCGTCAGCACCGCCGGGTCGAGCCCGTGGCGCGAGGCTGCGGCCGCGATAGCCGCCCCCAGCGACGGCCCCGGAAGCCGCGCCGCCGCCTGCGCCATCGTCTCGCCGAAACCTCCGCCCGACGCGCGAAATCGTTCTTTGATCGACTCCACTCGCTCCCTCAGTTCACCCAATCCGCCGGGTTCTGAAGGAAAGCCCCTCACCCGCACCTCTCGCCCCCCTCCGCCTCCCTGGCCGCCGCGCTCTTCCTGCTGCCGTGCACGTTCGCCAGTTCATCGAGGTGCGCCGTCTCGGCTCGCGCCTCTGCCCGCCGATGCACCTCCGCTTGCGCCTCGCGGTGCTTTTCGAGCACGCGTCGCCTGAGCGCCGTCTCGACCAGCCGTTCCCGCGCCTCCTTCACTTTCCCCCGAAGCTCTGCTCTCGCTCGCCGCGCGCGCGCCAACCGCGCCTCCGCCGCCTCGACTTCGTGCTGCGCGGATTCCAGCGCTCCCGCTTCCACCTCCCCGGCCGCAAGCGCATCTCTCAGCTTCGATTCCAGCTCGGCCCGCATCGCGCCCATCGATGCCGCGATCTCATCCCCGCGCAACAGCGCCAATTCGGCCTGCGCCAGCTCGATCTGCCGTCTGCTCTCGGCGTGCTCGGCCTGCATCAGCGCCGCTGCCAGCCGGTAGCGGAACGCCCTCACTTCGCTGCCGCCGCGGCCTTGGGAATCACGCCTGCCAGCGCGGTCAAGTGCCGGATTGTCTCGCCCCAATCGCACTGCTCTTCCGAGCCCTGCGTCAGGAAGCCGGAGATGGCCGGCATCATCGCTTTCGCCTGGTCGATCTCCGGGCTGCTGCCATCGGCGTAAGCCCCAATGTTGATCAGGTCCTCGGAGGAGCGATAGGTCGCAAGCAGTCGGCGCAGGACATGGGCCGCCGCCCCCTGCTCTCGCGGCGTCACCTGCGGCATCAGGCGACTGACGCTGGACAGCACGTCGATCGCCGGGAAATGCCCCCTTTCCGCCAGCTCCCGGGTCAGCACGATGTGCCCGTCGAGAATCCCCCGCACCGTGTCCGCCACCGGCTCGTTCAGGTCGTCGCCCTCCACCAGCACGGTGTAGAGCCCGGTGATGGTCCCCGTCTCTCCCGCGCCGGAACGCTCCAGCAACTGCGGCAGCACCGCGAACACCGATGGCGTGTAGCCCCGCGTGGTAGGTGGCTCGCCGATGGCCAGCCCGATCTCCCGCTGCGCCCAAGCGATGCGGGTCACCGAATCCATGGTGAGCAATACGTGCCAGCCCCTGGTCGCGGAAGTACTCGGCGATCGCGGTGGCCACGAAAGCCGCCTTCAGTCGCTGAATCGCCGGCTGGTCGGAGGTGGCAACGACCACCACCGACCGGCGCATGCCTTCGTCGCCCAGGCTGCCCTCCAGGAACTCCCGCACCTCCCGGCCCCGTTCCCCGATCAGCCCGATCACGTTCACGTCGGCGGTCGAGTTGCGGGCGATCATGCCCAGCAGCGTGCTCTTGCCCACCCCGCTGCCCGCGAAGATGCCGATGCGCTGGCCCCTGCCGCAGGTCAGCAGTCCGTCGATCGCCCGCACTCCCAGCGGCAGCGGCTCCCGGATCCGCCGGCGATGGAGGGGATGCGGCGGGGCCTGCTGCACCGACAACTCGCTTCCCTCCCGATCATCGGCCCCCGGTCGATGCGGCCGCCCAGTCCGTCGAGCACGCGGCCCAGCAGACCTCCGCCCGACGCGCACGGTCGAGAGGTCTGCCGGTGGCGACCACCTCGTTGCCGTGCGCGATATCGCCCATCCCACTCAGCGGCATCAGCAGCACCCGGTTCCCCCGGAAACCGACCACCTCCGCCGGCATCGGCGGCGGGTTCCGCCCGGTGTGGATGTGACACACCTCTCCCATCCGACTGGCCGGCCCGATGGATTCGACGATCACCCCGACGACCTGCGCCACGCGGCCGTTCAGCCGCATCGTGATCGGTCTGACGAACCGCCTTCTGATACCGACTGAGGTCCAGGTAATTCCTCATCTCACCAGCGGAATCCGGGGAGCGGCGCTCCGGGCAGCGAGTTTCCCTGCCCATTCGGAAGCATCTCCCCCAGTACGCGTCCGATCTCGTCGATCTGCGTCCTGATCCGGGCGTCGAGGGTGCCGTTGCGGCGACTCGATGACGCAGCCGCCGACATCCACCCGGCGGTCCTCGATGATGTCGAGCTGCTTCACCCCATCCACTGCCGCTGATCAGATCCTCGCGCGCCTCTTTCACCCGTTCGACATCCTGCGGGTTCACGCTCACCCGCAGTTCCTCTCGATCCCGCAGCCGCTTCATCGCCGAGCGCACCAGCCCGACCACCACCTCCGGGCGCAGTTCCAATTCGCTCCCGATGATCTTCTCGGCGATGCACACCGACAGCCGCACCAGTTCCGGCTCGATGCGGTCGAGGAACTCGCGCCTCTCTGCTTGCAGCGTCGCCGAGAGTTCATTCACTCTCTCCGATCTCTCCCGGTAAGAGGCTTCCGCCGCCGCCAGCCCACTCGCCAGCCCTTGCTGCCGGGCCGCCTGCTCCAGCGCCGCCAGATCCGCCTCGGTGACTCTGCTCGCAGCCGCGTCAGCGTTCGCCGGCTCCCGCGGCCGTGTTGTGCGACTGCGGTCCCCCCGGCCGCCATCGCGGCAGCGTCTCCGGCAGTTGGTCCCGCTTCAGAATCCTGCTCATGGCGTTCCCGGCGCGGAGGCGTTCCCACCCCCGGCTCCATCGTGTGCCGGCTGCTCCGAGCTAAGCCACCCTTTCAGCACCGCCGCCGCCCTATCGGGGTCGAATGGCGCGTGCATCGCCGGATCGGCCGCCGCTGCCATCTCCCGCGGCGGCCGGCTCACCCGCTGGCATCGGCAACGCCGACTGCGCGCTCATCGGCGCTCGCTTGCGGACTATGCGGCTCGCAAACAGCAGGAACAGGACCATCAGCGCCACCGCCGCGAAATCCTTGCCGACGCTGACGTAGAAGTCCCGGATCGCCGAAACCTTGCTCCCCTTCTCCTCTTCCGCGGCCGACTCGAACGGCGCCTGTGAGATCACGACCGTGTCTCCCCGCGCTTCGTGTCCAGCCCGACCGCCGCCGACACTGCCGCCTTCAGATCATCCATCTTCGCGGTCTTCGCCTTCTCGTCCACCAACACCGCGATCGACAGTCGCTTCACCTGCCCCGGCGGCCGCAGCGAGCGCTCCACCTGTCGCGACACCTTGTACTCCGCGGTCACATCACTATGGTCATATTGGTCGGAGCGCGGCGCAGTCTTCGCCACCACGGTGGCCGCGGCGCTGTTCGAGCTGACCCCCGGGATACCGAGCGCGCCCGGCTCCGCGAGTCCGTGGTAGGTCTCCTTGGTCTCGCGCTTGGACTGAAGCACACCGTTCCCGTCGGCCACCGGCTGGTAGGTCTCGCGCTCGCTCTCCACCCGCTCGAAGTCCAGCAATGCGCTCGCCCGCACCACCGTCTTCCCTGGGCCCACCACCCCGTCCAGCATCGACTGCACCGCCTGCTCCAGTTCCCGCTCATACTCCCGTCGCAGTTGCAGTTGGTTCGCGGCCGCCGACATCCCCGCACCCCCGGGGCCCGAGTCATCTGCGCTGGACAGCAACCGCCCTCTGGTATCGACCACCGTTACCGCCTCTGGGGACAAGCCCCCCACCGCGCCGGAGACGAGATGCACGATGCTCGCCACCTGCGAAGACCCGAGTTGCTTGCCCCCGCGCAGCGTTAGCACTACCGAGGCTGTCGCCTTCTCCTGCTCCCCCTCATACAGCCGTTCCCGCGGGATCGAGATATGCACCCGCGCCTGCTCCACCGAGTCGAGATGAGAGATCGTGCGCGCCAGTTCGCCCTGCAGCGCCCGCTGGTAGTTGAGCTGCTCCCCGAACTCCGATATTCCGAGTTGCGTCTTGTCGAACAGCTCGAAGCCCGTTTGCCCGCCGGTCGGCAGACCTCCCGACGCGAGATCGAGCCGCAGTTCGTCCACCCGCTCCGCTGGCGCTTCGATGGTGCCGTTCCCGCCCACCCGGTACGGCGCCTTCAGATCGCGCAGGCGTTTCACCACCTCCGCCGCGTCCTCTGGCTGGAGGTTCGCATACAGCACCTCGAAGTGCGGCCTGCGCGCGATCGACGCCACCAGCACCAGCAGGCCCACGCAGATCAGCGCGAAGGCCGCCAGCCCCATGCGCTGCGGGGCCGTTGTATTCGCCCACAGCCGCCCCAGATCGAAAGATTCTCCCCGCTCGCTCACCCCGACTCCCCGGTGCAGTTATCCCGTCGTTCCGCTCACGCCGCGGCGCTAGGCCTGCGTTCGCAGCAGCTCCTGCACACCCTCGACCACGTGGTTTCGCACCGCCACCGCAAGCTCGACCGCGAGGCTTGCCTCTTGCACCGCGATCACCGCCTCGTGCAGATGGGCCAGGTCTCCCGTGGCCACCTGCTGCGAGGCGACATCGGCCTTGCTCTGCAGCGCGGCCAGACTTGACACGCTCTCGCGTAGGGCTTCGACGAAACCCTTCGCGCCCGTTCCCGCCGCCAGCCCAACTGACCGGGCCGGGGCGCCGGCGCTGGCTATCGCATCGATGCGCATGGCTCAGGCTCCCTCCCAGTCCACTAGGCTCGACCCAAGTCGAGCGCGGTACTGTGCCATCGTCCGGGCCGCGCTGAACGCGGCCGCATTCGCCTCATAGCTGCGTGTCGCCGACACGAGGTCCACCATCTCCTCGACGATGTTCACGTTCGGGTAGGCGACCACGCCGTCGCTATCCGCGTCTGGGTGTCCGGGCTGGTAGACATGACGGAAGTCTCGCCCATCGGCCACCGTGCCCAGCATCTCCACCCCGCCCGCACCGTCGGTCCGCGACGCGAATAGCGCCTGGAGCCGGCGGTAAGGGCCACCCGATGGCGTTCTGGTGGTCTCGACATTGGCGATGTTGCTGGCAATGATGTCCAGTCGCCCGCGCTGCGCGGACAGCCCGGACGCGCTCACATCGAAGCAATCCATGTTCCCCCTCAGCTATCTACGGCTTGAGTTGATCGCGGCCCGCAGCCCTCGGATGCGCGCCCCGAGCAGTTCCCCCACCGCTCGATAGCTGAGCGCGTTGCGCGACAGCGCCGCCATCTCGCGGTCGATGTCCACGTTGTTCCCGTCGGCGCGGGCCGGCGATGCGAAGTCTTTGCGCTTGTGGGGCGAGAGCGCGGGAAGTCCCTGGGCCGAAGAAGAGGGCGCTCGCCGCGCCTGGTCCAGCGCGGTGGCGAGCGCCTTCTCGAAATCGACCTCGCTCCGGACGAATCCGGGCGTGTCCACGTTGGCGATGTTGTCTGCAAGCGCCGCCTGGCGAGCGGCCGCCCCTTCCAGGGCAGCCGTCAGCGCCTGGCTGCTGACGTCCGACAGCAGGTTCAGCTTCACGAGAGCAGTCCCCCCAAGCCCAGGCCTCAGCCCAAGCTTCCCCCTCCGGCGGTCACAGGACCGCCGGGAATCTGCCTCCCGGAAGGCGCGGCGTTCAGGCGGCTCGTTCGCTAAGCAGTCTCCGTACCGCCGGCAAGCTCATCCCGTGCTTGTCGACCATCTCTCCGATGCGGCGAATCTGTTCGATGTCGTTCCCCGAGTAAAGCCGGCGCCCTGATTCGTCTCGGCCTGGGCTGATGAGCCCGTAGCGCGATTCCCAGAAACGAATCCGATGCGCCTCCACACTCGTGAGCTTCACCACTGTCCGCATCGGGTAGATCGGCGCGTCAGAGGGGCAGGAGATGCCCTCTACGCGGTTGAGGTGGGGTGTGTCCACAGGCTCATCCCCTTCTTCCCTGAATTCCCCCCGTCCACCCGTGCCTTCCCGGTCCGGCCCCAACCGATCGCGTCCATGGCGTTGGTTGAGCACCGTCGAGGATTGTTCCACAGAATCCCGCCGATTTGAGATGATGCGAGCCGGCGCCCCGATCTGCCGCCTGGCCGTGCCTGTGCAGTTGCGCCCACACGCCCCCCGCACCCCCTGACACGCGCCCCCGCGCACACGGTATCATTCCCAATATGGGGGTGCCCGATCATGTCGAGTGGTAGCGTCGGACTATCGGCGGTCGCCTGGCTGGTCGCGCTGTCGCTAGCGTTGGCCGTCGGCGGAGTGTCCTTCGGGATCGCATCACTGCGCCGCGCAAGGGAAGCGGAGCGGAAGCTCCGCTCTCTGGAGCTGGCCATCGGTGAGTTCTGCGGCGCGCTGCGAGCGCGCGTCATCTCCGAGCGCGCCCGGCTCACCCCGGCCGCCGCAGACGCGCAGCAGGAGCCGAGCCGATCGCTGGTCGGCGCGGGGACTCCCTCGGGAGCGGACCGGGGCTAGCAGATGCGAGTGGCGGGTTCGAGGCCGGCGGCTAGCTGCTCCGCCGCCAACCCGTCCAGGAGCAGCCTCGCCGAATCCGGACTGCTCGGCGTCGGCTCACAGCAGAGCCCGAGCGCGTAGTAGAGTTTCGGGTCGTTGGGACGCAGCGAGAGCGCCTGCCGCAGCGCCTCCCTCGCCTCTGTCATGCGACCCGCCCGGCGGAGCGCCAGCCCCACGTAGTACTGCGTGTCGTAGTGCGTCGGGCCCAGTTCGGCCGCTCTCTGCAGCGACCGGAGCGCCTCCGGCACCGAACCGGCGCGGAGCAGCAGACGCCCCATCTGGCGGTGCAGGAAGGCCTCCTGCGGCTGCAGTTCCAGCGCCCGGCGGCAGATTTCAATGCCTGCCCGAGGCGCGCCCACCGCGTCGTAGATTCCCGCCAGATTGAAGTGCTCGCGGGCGCTCTCCGGCTGCAAACGGCAGAGCGCCCGGTAGCAGGCCGCAGCTTCCTCCAGCAGCCCGCAACGCACCGCCGCGGCCGCCCTCCGCCGCCAGATGCGCACATTCCCGGAGTCCAGCAGCAGCGCCTTGCGGTAGCAGGGAAGCGCCCATCCTGGCTTATGCGCCTGAAGCAAACGCCTCCCCAGCGCATCCCACATCGCGGCGCGCCTGATACCCGCGTGCATGCACAACCTCACCCATCCCCGTAGCCTCATGGCGAACCCCCCATTCGCTTCCCCCGTCCCGCCAGGCCGACATCGAGAGAGCCGTGTGACTTGATCCGACTACTGCGGCCGATCTAGGAGTGGTGACGCGTACTGCGTCCCATCTCCCGATGAGACCTCGTCGCCCATGAACCCGCCCCTCTTCAGCGCCTCCGCAATGCTCTCGGAGAGGTCCGTCATCGCCAGATGCAGTGCCTGGTGGCACATCTGCAAAGACCGCGCCCGCGCCGACAACACCTCGCTCTCCTCGATGAGATCGCGCGTTCGCGCGCTGATGGAGGACGATCGCGAAGCGCCAGCCCCAGTTCGTTCATCAGCGCGCCCGTCGCAATCACAAATGAGTCCAGGGTGCCGTTCCGGATCTGCTGGTCCGCCTCCAGGGGTGTGTGCAACTGACTCGCCGCGCTCTGCGCCCGCGCAAGCTGCTGCCCCAGATCTTCGTTCTCTCGTTCCAGCGAGGTCAGTCGCGCGCAGGTCTGCGCGGCCCGCGTCTGCGCCGACTCGGTACGCGTTACCGTCTGCGAGAGCTGCGTCGCGTGCGATTGCAGCACTCGCGCGCACAACCGCAGTTCCGCCTCCGCTCTCCGCAACTCCCCCCTCAGATTGCGGAACCGGTCGGCTCCTACCGCCAGCTCCTTCTCCGCGGCCGACTTCAGCCTCCGCCGCAGTTCCAGTAGCACGCGGCAGGTTGAGCCCTTGCGCTGTGCCAGCCTGCCCTCCCGCCGCGTGAACAAAATGAAGCTCGCCACCCCTCTCCAGCGACTCAACCGCCCTACCCATATCCCCTCTCCTTTGCCGACCAGACGAAATACTACGGTCCCAGGACTTGCCAGGGACCGTAGTCTCTCCTGAACCCACCGGTTCTCGCGATCTGCGCCTGTGATCGCTTGCGATTACAATAAGCGAGTGAGGATTGCCGTGCAAGCCCCAATGAGGAACGCTAGGTGAGCCTTCGCAGACAAGGCATGGCGGCTTGTTGTACTGCTATGACATTCGATTCAGTCGCCCCCCCTGGTCACACCCCGATTAGCGACTCTATCGCCACATACCACTGGCCTGCGGGGGCCGCGAGAGCCGATCTCCCCCGCTCGGAGATCGGTCGGAGCATTGCTACCTCCAGCCCGGCTGAGCTGAATCCCAGTCCTGCGAGCGCCCGCGCCAGTCGCGCATCGGACTCGGGACAGACCCCGGTGACCGGGGCCTCGCCTGGCGCGGCGGCGACGATGGCTGCTAGCGCCGCGCCGGCATCTTCCGCCTCCGGTATGGCGATATCGCTCACCACCGTCATCCGACGGAGCGCTCCATCTGATATCAGTTCCCCGGTGCAGATGGCCGCCGACGCTGAGCCCACCGCGTGTATGACCGCGGGATACTGCGTCGGCCGCGCCACCCTCCGCCATCGCCACAGACTATCGCTCAGGGTGAGCCATCCGTCTCGACTGCCAAGCGACTGCTCAACCGCCCGCCGGGCCTCTGCCTCCGGGGCGACCGGGCGCGCCGGCGCCACGGGAAGCGGCTGCGCCGGCCGCAGCATCCGCGCCACTACCTCTCGCGGGCTGTACCCCAGGCTGCGATACAGCCTCTCCGGCCCCGCCGTAGGCTCGGATCGCGCGGTGTAGAGCAAGCTCACCTCCGCGCCCTCCGCCTCCATCGCGCTCAGCGCGCGCTGCATCAATGCCTTCGCCAGGCCTCTGCGCCGGTGTTCGGGATGGGTCATCACCGTGTCGATCAGCCCACACCTCACCACCTCTCCTCCCAGCATCATCGGCGCCAGCGTCACGAACACGTTCGCAACCAGCCGATCACCCCGGTAGGCCGCCTGGCAGAGCTGCGGCTTCATCCCCGGGCGGGCCGTATACCACCGCAAGAACTCCAGGGTGGCGTGGACCACACCGTCATAGTGAGAGAAGGTCAGCGCGTCGAGCGCAGACAGCTCAGCCATCAGCGCCTCTCGATTCGGCGCCTCCGCATGCGTCGCGAGGAGATACCCGTCCATCATCCCTCCCTGGGGTGGCAAGACTTCGGCAAAGGTGCGACTACGAGAACGGGGTCACACCCTTCGGCGGCCTCACGTCCGAACCTGCCCTGACGCCCCGGCTGCGCTCATCGAGCGATCTCGGCGTTGATTTACGGGGCCATGGTGCGAAATCTGAACAATAGCTGAAGGTTTTCCTCGAAGTCTTTCTGAACCATCTGTGGCGATCTGGAATACCAGCTATAGCGTTTGTTGTCTGGACCTGAGATGTCTGGTGACTTGAGTAATGCGACTTGGTGACACTGTCAGAAGCATTGTTGCTCTGCCCGGTATACCTGCGGGGACCGCAGGGACCGTAACCGAGATCAGCAGCCCGTTCATCGCCGTGCAGTTTGGCGACGGACGAGTGGGTTACTACGCGGGCCGCCAGCTTCGCGCCCAGTTAGCGGCCGCCGACCCCCAGCTTCCTTCCGAGATCGGCCTCGGCTTCACCCCCGAAATGCTTCCCGCCGGCAGCCATCTCTGCTGCCTTCCTGCTTCCGGAGCTGAAATGCTCTCCACTGCCTTCGAGTACCTCGCCGCGGGGCTCCGGGCCGGGGAGAGCTGCTTCTGCTTCGCCTCCCCGCGCTGGGCCGCCACCGTGCGACAGCTCTTCGCGACGGGCGAGCATCGCCACTGGCTCGATTCAGGCGACCTCTCCTTCCTCGATGTTCGCGACATCTACCTCGCCCCTGATCAGTTCACCGCAGATGGACAGCTCTTCAGGACTGAGCGCGCCCTCGCGGGCTCGAGCCGGCGGGTGCGGGTCTTCGGCCGGCCGGGTGCGTGCTTCCGCGAAGCGCCGCGTGAGGAGTGGTGGGATTACGAGATGCGCGTGACCCGTGTCCTCGCCGAGGTGGGCGCCTCTGCCATTTGCGCCTATGGCCCGGTCGAGCAACGTCGGGGCGGTGCGCGCCAGGCCGAGCTGACCCACCCCTTCGTGGTCAGAAACCAGCGCCTTATGGCAGGCTGGACCGCTCCTCCCTAGTGCTGCGCCGCCGACAGGCTCCCCCAAGACTCCACCCAGAGCATAGCTAGCCTCCCCAAAGCCCCAGTGCTTCTCCCGGGAGCCTTCAGCCAGCCCGCTCCATACGACAGAGGTCCCGCCCTCCGTCTCCGATTCGCGCATTTCGTGTATTACGCCAGTTTCGATTATGTGGTATCATCTAGGTAGCCTGAGCCAGGAGGGTCATCCCATGGCTGTGTTGAGCGGGTCGGTGGAAGCGGTCTCATTGCCTGAGGAAGACGCTGCTCTGGCGCGCGATACCAGTCGTACGCTCGCCGGGTTCGTCCGCGATGGCGAGCGACGCCTGGAGTTGCGCCTGGAGGACTGCCAGAGCGGACAGACGGTGGAGGTGAGTGTACCGGAGGCTGCCCTACGTCTCCTAGTCAAAGCCCTTGCCAACCTCTCGGAGGGCCATTCCGTCACCCTCTTGCGTCTAGACGCTGACTTGAGCACCCAGCAGGCGGCCGATCTCCTGGGGGTCTCTCGTCCCTACTTTGTGAAGCTCCTCGAGGAGGGCAAACTCCCCTTCCGCAAAGTTGGTGCGCAGCGCCGGGTACGACTGGATGCGTTGCGCCGGTATATCGCAAGATACCAGCAGGATTCCTCTGCGGCCCTGGACGGGATGACTGAAGATGCTCAGCGTGCCGGGCTGTACGAGTGACGGCCGCGGTTCTTGACGCCTGCGTCCTGTACTCGGCGGCGCTGCGCGATCTCTTCATGCGCCTGACGGTTCACCTCCTCTTTCAGCCGAGGTGGACGGATTAGATACATGCCGAATGGATCAGCAGAGTGCTGGAGAATCGCCCTGACCTTGAGCCATCGCGACTGGAGCACACCCGCGACCTGATGAACCGCTGGGCTCGCGATTGGCATGTTCCCGAACACTCCGCGCTGATCTCCACACTCTCGCTACCGGACCCCGACGACCGGCACGTACTGGCGGCAGCGATCGCCGCGAAAGTGCCAGTGATCGTGACCTTCGATCTCGCTCACTTCCCGGCATCTGAGTTGTCCCCGCACGGCCTTCGGGCGCAGCACCCGGATGACTTCTGTTGCGACCTGTTCGCAGTGGATCCGCAGGCTTTCATAGCTGCGGCCAGTGCCCACCGGGCCTCCCTCAAGCATCCACCGATGTCGCCACACGAGTATCTGGCCAGTCTCTCCGCGCGCGGCCTGCCAAAGACGGCCGCGGAGCTGTCTGAGACTGGGAACCAGATCTGAGCGCGTCACAGCCAACAGATGTCTTCCATGCAGGCAGGTCTGGCGCGGCACGTCGAGCCCCACTCTCAGGGGCGAGAGTTCGACTGCCCCATGCTACCGCGCGCCGCCCTGCACCGAATCGAGGCTGGGCGTCTCCTCGGTCGCAGGCAGCACCGGCACGGTCTCCCCGCCGATCCGCGCGCGGCTCAGCGAGCGCGCCGCCACCAGGCGGACGACCTCGTTCGGGTCCTCCTCCTGTGCCCGTACCAACGCCGCGCGCACCTCGTCTCCCGGGGCGCTCGCCAGCGCTGACGCCGCCCTGCTTCTCACCTCCGGCAGCGGATCCCGCGCCAGCGCCTCCAACAGTCCGGCTGTCGCCTCCGGAGTGCCGAGCAACCCCGCGACTTCGACCGCCATCAGCCGCGCCCCGGAGTCGAGCGCTTTGAGTTCGGCCAGATATTCGCCTGCGTTTCCTGCCTTGCGCAGCGCCTGAGACAGCGCCGGCAGCGCCTTCGCCTGGTCTCTCTCGTCCGCGTGTCTCAGCGCCGAGAGCAACGGATTCAGCCTGCCCCGCCCCGCCCCTGCGAGATACGCCACCAGCGACTGCGCCGCCGCGGCCTCTTCGATGGCCCTGAGGAAGGGGCTCATGTCCCCGCCGACCGCCACCTCGATCAGGTTCGCCGCCGCCTCCTGAGACAGCGGCCCCTGGCGGAAGATCTGCGTTGCCTCCGGTCCCTCCGCCCAGGCCTCTCGCAGCGTCCTCAGCGCCACCGCTGCCGCCTCGCGAACCCGCGAGCTCGGATCGGTGACGCGCGCCGTCATCGTGCCTTCGTGCCTGCGCGCCAGGCGACCCATGTTCCCGAGCGCGTTGACCGCATTGACCCGGACTTCCTCCTCCGGGTCACCCAGCGCATGCGCCAGCGCCTCGACGCATTCCGGCGAGCGCTCCCGGCCCAAGCGCGCCGCCACCGTCGCGCGAATGCTCGCGTCCGGGTTCCGGAGTTCGGCGATCAAGCTCTCCGCTGGCGCCGAGGCCTGTGAGCGTGTCAGTGCGGCGAGGGCCGCCGCCCGTACGCTCGTCGATGGGTCGCGGAACGCCTCGATGATGAACCGGCCCGTCCCCGGACTGCCACTCACCGCCAACACCGCCACCGCCCTTGCTCGCCGCTGCTCCTCGGCGTCCTCCAACGCGGCCGCCAGCAGACGACCAACGTGCGGGATCGACGCCTGGGCCAGCGCTCCCGTCGCTGCTTCCCGCACCAACTGGCTCTCGTCGCCCAGCGCCAGGTTCACCAGCGCCTCCGCGGTCTCGGGCGCGGTGAACGTGCCGAGCGCCCCGGCCGCCTCCGTGCGCACCAACTCCTGCGCGTCCGCCGCCGCGTGCAGCAGCGCCCGCTGGGCGTCGGCCATGGCCGCCCCCATGTCGAACGCGCCTGGCAGCAACTCGGTGCGCCATGTCGATCTCTGCTGCAGCACCTGGCGCAGACCGCTGATCGCCGACATCCTCACCGCCACGTCCGGGTCGGCCGCCGCGCGAGCGAGTGGGCTCAGAGCCAGCGGCTGCCCCGGAGCCGCCAATGATGCCACAGCCCGTGCCCGCACCGACGCATCGGGATCGTTCAGCAGCGCTGCCACCGCGTTCAGGGCCGCCGGATCGTGGCTGTGGCCCAGCGCCGCCGCCGCCCGCAGCCGCACCCATTCCTCGGTGGAATCCAACGCCTCCAGGAACGGCCGCGTCACACCCAACTTCGCGACAATCCCCAGCACCCTCGTCAGCAGATCGCCCTTGTCCCGCACCGGGTCGCTGAGCCAGCGCTCCAGCGCGCCACTCTTCTCGAGGGAGGCGGCGAGACGGGCCGCGGTCGGCCTCGGCAGGTTAGTGAGAGCTTCGGCCAGCTCCGCCTTCACCCCGTCCGAAAGCTTCGCGATCGCCTCGATCATCGCCGCCCGTGTCGCGTCCGCGCCGTCATCGCGCCGGCACTCTTCGCCGAGCGCCTCGGCGATCTTCACATAGGAGCTCTCCACGCCGACCTCAGCTAGCGCCGACGCCACCGCCGCTCGCACCTCCGCCATCGGGTCCTGCAGGAGCGGCGTGAGTTGGACCACCGCGGAAAGGGACTTGAGCCCGCCCAGCGCCTGCGCCGCCCGGGCGCGCAATTCCGGGCTCGGGTCCTGTAGCAGCGCCCCGAGGAGCGCCTCGGACTTGTCGCCGCCCATCGCCGCCAGCACCTCGCAGAGGCTTCGGCGCACCCTCGGGCTGCGGTCGCGCAGCGCCGCGGTCAGCGGCTCCATCGCCTCTTCCGTCATGCTATCCAGATTCTGAATGCCAACCGCCAGCGGCCGCAGCCCCGCCTCCAGCATCTCCGCGAAAGCCAACATCCGCGTGTTCTCGCCGCCCGCGAAAGCGCGTCCCCGGCGATCTCTATCGCCGCCGCCACCGCCGACGTCGGCGGAGTCCCGTCGTCATGCTCGGCGGGGCGCTCTCCATCCTTTCGCATCACCATTCGGAGCGCACGCGCCGCGTCCATGCGGACGTTCGCCCTGGAGTCACTCAGCAGCGCGAGAATCTGGCGGATGAACCATACCGTCATCAACTGCCCGGACGGGTGCGGGCCGGCTCCCTTCGCCGCGGATGAGAGCTGGGAACGCAGGATGCCCGAGAGCAGTGAGCGGTCATGGGGATTGAGGGCGTGGGCCCGCTCCAGCGCCTGAATGCGTACGTTCTGGTCCGAGACACGCAGCAACGTCGCCAGGTCGCGGAGCCGCCTTCGGCGATCATTCCTCCGCGGCAGCAGGATTAGGGCCGCCGCGACCGCGACCACAACGAGGATGCCAAGGAGTAGCGGAACTTGAGTGACCCCGCCCATTCCAGATCGCCTTCTTCCTCCTGCCCCGCCGCAGGAATCGATAGGGGCCGCGCTGGGAGGAGCCCTGGCCCGACCAGAAGGTGCTGATCCGCCTATCGCTCTAGCTTCGCTTCTGCAGGCGCTTCTCCTCCCGTCCACCTTCGCCGCCCCACAGACGCGAGCAGGGCAGGAGTCTCCTCCTGCCCTGCGATCCCGCTGGAGGCCCGGCCTGGGCAAGCAATCGCTGGGGGAAGAAGGGAATGCCCAACCTGCGGCCAATACACGACACGAAGGGCGGTCTGGGTGGGCAACGCAGGTGGCCAGAGGCAGCAGTCGAGCTCAGCTGACCTAATGTCTGTGTTCGCCGCTGCCAGGCCTCCTATGGTATAATCGTGTACGGTACTGTTGCCGGGGCTGGGGGCGAATGGGTACGACAATGTCTGAGCGCACGGTGGTCATGGACGAAGCCGCGGTCGAAGAGATTCAGAAGCTGAAGAACGGCTTCGTCCGCCAGGTCTTGGCCAAACTCACTGAGATGCTGTCTGCCAAACAGGCAGATGATGCTGGACGCCTGCTCATCACGATAGAAGACGTCCGTCAGGCTATGCGGGAGCTGGCAGTAGACCCTAAGGCACTAGCGGATATTGACTCCCCAGGGACGCCGACTGTCACGGCGAAGCCCGGATAGCGGACGGATTGCGCCGGATGAGGGCCACACAGAAGAGCAACGCCCCCGCTCCCGCGCCGGCTCAAGCCGCAGGGGGGAATCCACAGATTGACGCTCAGCAGGCCGAGTTCCCCGCACTGCTCCGCGCTGAAGAGCTATCAGGACAGTACTACAAGGACCTCTGGAGGCAGGCTGGGACCGTCGCCCGCCAGCGTGGCTCGTTCGTGCAGAGGACCGTGGAGGATATCAGCCTCGCGGACGTGACGTTGAGGAGCGGGTTCCGGCGGAGGAGGGTGTGCCGGAAAGTAGTGGGACAGGCACTGACTGTCGTAGGAGCCATGTTCGCGGGCGTGGGGATAAACGGGCAGTGGCCACACCCAGACCCGAGTCCGGGCGCTCCCTGGTCTCTCATCTTCCTGGTGGGAGGCTTGGTGTTAGCGTTCTGCGGCGTTTCCCTGGCCTACTCCGCGGACTGATCCCTGACCCTCAGTAGTCCGTCACCATAGACTGGGCCACCCCTCAGTAGTCCGCGTACTTGCTCCGCTCCCAGTCAGTCACTACGTCGTGCAGGTAGCAGTCCCAGGCCGCCCGGTGCATCTCTAGGAAACGCGGTGCGACCTGCTCGCCGAGCGCGCCCAGCACCACCTTGTCTCGCTCCAGCGCCGCCAACGCGTCGCCCAACGTGCCCGGCAGGGGCCGGATGCCATGCCGCCTGAGTTGCGCCGGCGACATCTCGTAGACGTTCTCAGGCCGCGGATCCGGCGCCACCAGCTTGCGCTGAACACCGTCCATTCCCGCCGCCACGATTGCCGCCAGCGCGAAGTAGACGTTGCAGGTGGCATCCGGCGAGCGGAGTTCGACCGACACCTTCGATGCGTTCGCGGCCAGTGGAACCCGCACCAGCGACGAGCGGTTGCGATAGCCCCAGCAGATGTAAACCGGCGCCTCATGTCCCGGCACCAGGCGCTTGTACGAGTTCACCGACGGATTGCACACCGCAGTCAGCGCGGGGGCATGCTCCAACAGCCCCGCCGCGAAGTGCTTGCCCAGTTCCGATAGAGTGCCGTCTTCCGCGCCCAGGAGATTGCGATCGCCCTCGAACAGCCGGAAATGCACGTGCATCCCCGAGCCCGCGATCCCCGCGATAGGCTTCGCCATGAAGTTCGCCTGCAGCCCTGCGCGGTGTGCGAGCGCCTTGATCGCGGTCTTCGCCGATACCAGCCGGTCCGCTTGCGTGACCGCCGGCGCGAAGTCGATCTCCACCTCCACCTGACCTGGCGCGTTCTCGTGGTGCACTCGCTCCAGGACAATGCCCATCTGGTGGAGGGCAACGAAGATCTCGTTCAGCCGCTCCGAGAGCCCATCGTTCGGGTAGATGTCGACGTAACCGCCCGCATCGGCCGGCTGCCCATCGCGCAGCAGGAAGAACTCCAACTCCGGCTTGATCTCGATGCGCTGATTTTTCGCAAGGCACCCCGCCAGCACCGTCTTGAGGCGTCCCCGCGGGTCGGCCTCCATCGGAGCGCCCTTGTCGCCGCGGCTGTAGACGTCGCAGTAGGCGGCCGCCCGCCGCGTATCATACGGCAGCCTGAAGATCGTGCTCGCGTCCGGCGCCAGCCGCAGGTCCGAGTTCTCGACCTGCATGTAGCCGGCCACGCTCGACCCGTCCACGCTTATCCCTCGCCCGACCGCCGGGTCCTTCGCCACCTCTTGCAGGTCACATGACGGCCGATCCAGTGGAATCGCCATCGCCTTCACCCGTCCCAGGAGGTCCACAAACCTGGCTTCGAGCAGTTCACAGTTCAAGGCAGGGTCCGATGACATGGTGCGATGCCTCCTGTGGCAGAGAAGCGTTCACTGCCCCCTCAGCTACTATCTGCCGCTTCTTGCGCCTGTGTCGCGACAGTCCCATTCGTCAGAGTGGTAACGAAGTGCACGCGTCTCGGAGCCCCCCGGACGCAAACCTTCCTCTCCGCCGGCTCTGTCTGCTCTCGCTCAGCCGGAGGAAGGAGCCAGTCTGGGACGAATGGAGAGTTGATGCCGCCGCGGTGTGCCGCCAAGTCGGCTGTCCGGGAAGGGGTCTGGTATGCCTCCAGCAACAGCAAGGGCTCACACCCTCCAGTCAGCAGAGCGCGCGCTGGCGATACTGCGGACCGTCTACCTCCCGGGTCGTCGCACACGCCTCGCCGACGTGAGCGCCCTGACGGGCATAGACAAGTCTACCGCTCACCGGATACTGTCCACTCTCGTGGCCGAGGGGATCATCCGCCGCGGTGCGAGAAGCGGCAGATATACCCCGGATCTGCGTGCCTGGCTCCACACCATGCCATCCACGGCGCCCGCACTCGCCCTCGTCGCGGGGATCCAGGAGGCCCTCGACACGGTGGCCGAGGCGACCGGGATGACAGCCCTGGTCTTGTTGCCGGTACCGAACGGAAGAACAACGCACATTGCCTTGTCATCCGTTCCGACGACTGCCCTTCACTACGACCCGGCCAATGCCCCGAAGATCGTTCCCTTTCACGCCAGCTCCGCAGGAAAGTGCCTGCTCGCCGCCATGCCCCCCGAGGAGCTGCGCCGCTACCTCGAGCAGCCACTGGAGCGCCTGACCAAGTGGACCATCACCTCCCCCACCAGACTACAGAAGGAGTTGGCGCGCGTTCGAGAGCAGGGATACGCCACGCACTCCGGCGAGATGATCCCGATGGTCGGGTCGATATCGGCCTTGCTGCGAAACCCAGTCGGCCCAGTCCTGGGAGGGATTTCGCTGGGCATGCCGGCAGCCGAGGTACCCGAGAAAACGGGCGTCGTGCTGCCACATCTGCGGGAGGCGCAGCAGACTATCTGCCACCTTCTCAGCTATGACGCCTGGATGCAGCTGGTCGCCGCCAACAGAAGTGCCGCCCCACTCATGCCCTCGCCCTGGGACGCC
Organism: uncultured Armatimonadota bacterium; assembly: GCA_963699135.1. Taxonomy (GTDB): domain Bacteria; phylum Armatimonadota; class Hebobacteria; order Hebobacterales; family Hebobacteraceae; genus JBEKKD01. The sequence continues at coordinate 162,595 of OY969415.1, forward strand.
CCCGATGCGGAGCCCAGCGATGGCCCGGTGCAACTGGTGAGGACGGTGTCCCGCTTGGTGCGTCTGATGGCAGCGCTGAAGCGGCACCCGGAAGGGGTCTCCGTGCGTTCTCTCGCGCGGGAGCGAGGGCTAGACAAGACGACAACCTGGCGCCTGCTGCACACTCTCGTCGCGGGAGGGGTAGCCTGGCAGGACGCACCCGAAGAGCGTTTCCGCATCAGCCCGGCCTACTGGCTCCGCCATCTCGAGATCATGCGCGCGGCCACCTCCCTGACTCACGTCGTGGATCGAGTCCTCTCTGATCTGGCCTCCAGCACTGGCGCCACCTCCCTGCTGGTCGTCCCCGACATAGATATGAGGCACGCCGTCATCTGCCATTTTGCCCTCCCACAGACCCCGATGTGCTTCCATCCGGAGCATGCCCCCTCCCCTCCCCTTCACACCAGCTCCCCCGGCAAGGTTCTTCTCGCCGCTCAGTCCAAGCTGGCGGTCGAGAACTACCTCCGCGGAGGCCTCCCCGCGCTGACCCGCAACTCCATCACCACCCGGGAGGGACTGCTTAGAGAGCTTGGCGAGATACGTAAGTCTGGCTACGCGCTCAACCGCGAAGAATGGGCCAGCGGTGTCGGGGGATGCGCCGTGTTGGTGACCGATGCCGCCGGAGATGCGGTGGCGAGTCTGTCCGTCAACCCGGCGATCTCGGCTCTGACCCCCGAGAACGTGAAGCGGTGGGTGCCTCTCATCCGAGAAGCCGCTCAGGCGCTCTCACCCCTGCTCGTGGGCGACTGGCGGGCGCGGCTCGGGGCTGAGCGGTAGCAGTTGCCTGAGGGCATGTGCCGCGGCCCGCGTCTCACATAGCAAAACGCTGTTGCATTTGAGCCAGGGGGAGGGTAGTCTACCGGTACGGTTTCGGCCCCGGCAACCGTGCCGAGTGAGTCTTCCGCGTTGCGTTGAGACTGTCGGGGCCAAAACCGCTTCCTCCTCTCGCCCTAGGCGCTCCTATCTGCAGCCCCACTTCCAGCAATGCCTTGCCGCCTCGCGCGGCGGCAGGCCATCCCCTCGGAGGAATGAGCGCGTCGCGAATCGGTTCCACCCACTTGCCGGCATCGATGTTGTAGACAACAAAGTCGTCGTCGAACTGCCAGTAGGACCAGCTCCAGCCGTGCGATTCGGCCTGCCGCGCGACGGACGAGGTCCATCGCACGCGCGAGTTCATGTCGGCCGCCTCGATAGGCCCCGAACTCGCCCAACAGAATCGGTCGCGCGTGTTTCTTCGCCCACTGCTGCGCGATCCGGAAATCGCGCTCGATCGCGCCCCGCTCGGACTCCGTCCCGTTCCACTCGTAGCCGACGTCCTCCCCACGGCCCTCGAAGGCCGCCCCCTGGTGGGTGAACAGGTGGGGGTCGTAGTAGTGCACCGTGGCAACGATGTTGCGGTCCCCCTCCGGCAGCACGAGCTTCCCCAACTCCCCGATCCCGTTCCACTCGCCCGGCCCGATGATGACCGCACGATCGGGGTTCGACTCGCGCACCAGCGCCAGCCCCTCGACCAGGAACGCGTTCCACATCTCCGGCGTCAGCGCGTGGTTTGGCTCGTTCAGCAACTCGAACAGGACCGTGTCAGGCGCGCCCGCATGGCGCGGGGCCATCTGCCGCCAGAACGCCAGCCAGTTCGGCTTCAGCCCCTCTGGATCGCGCGCCATGGAGTTGTACTCGTGGCAGTCGAGGATCACCATCAGGCCGTTCGCCAGGGCCCGCTCCAGCGCCCAGTCAAGCACCGCGAACCACTCCGCCGCCACCCGGTAATCCTCCCCGGCGCCGGCCATGTGCTGGAAGGGGTGCAACGGGATGCGCACGTGCGAAAAGCCCGCCTGCTTGATCAGCCGGAAGTGCTCGTCTTGCATCCTGCGCTGGCCCGGCGCCGACCAGGCCGGGTCATACCCGAAGACGTTTACCCCTCGTCCCAACCGTCCGTTCAGAGCGAAGACGTCCATGTCTCTCTCCTGCGAGCAGTTGCTACCGACAAGCCGGGTCTGAAGCGACCCGAGACCGGATCGACCCCGAGCGGCAGTGCGTCTATCGCGGACGGGGGTTCGCCACCCACTTGCCCTGGCCTTCTTCCCAGACCCACTTGGCGTTCTTCTCGGAGTAGGGCTGCTGGGGAGCATCGCCGCGGTAAGCCCGCCACATCCCATCGACGAACGGGTCGAAGCTCCCCGTCTCCTGGTGCGGCCTGCGGAACCCCGCCCGCGCCTCGGCGTAGGGATCGTCCGGGCGCATCCAGCGGTCACAGTAGTCGAAAAAGGCATCATGCTCCCAGATCGGGATCGCCCTCATCAACCGCGCCGCGAGCGCCATCCCCGTCCACCCCACCGCGTTGCAGCACACGCGGTAGCCCTCGGATGTCTGGTCCCACTCCTCCCACTGGTCAGGCGGCTTCTCCTCATACGTCTGCCGCGGGCCATGGTGCTGGACCATCTGCCAGAGCACGGTCTGCCCGAACCACCCCGTGCCGTAGTAGGTCTGCGTGTCCTCCTGGAAGACGGCGCTCTCCGGCAGTGTCCGCAGTGCCGGCTTGTCCAGCATCAGACTGGCGAAAAGGATGGGCCACTTGCGGCCGCTGCTGTGCCCGCCGCCCTCGTTCCAGCGCCCGCCGATCTTGGCCAGCCCTGACAGATCGATCCCGCGCTGGACCAACCCGATGACCAGCTTCTCCTTCCGCTCCCGCGGCACGTCCAGGTGCACCATCAGGCTGGCGATGGAGGTCAGACGGGCGACCTCGCGCCCGTAGTTCGGCTGGTTCTCGTTCGGGATTCACCTGCTGCTGCGTCCAGCTCATCAGGTCGTCCAGCCACACTCGCTGGAAGTAACGCTCGAACTGCTCCCAGGAGGGAGCCGGGGCCGACCGGATCGAGCTGGAGGAGCCGGTCCCACTTCAGCTCGTGGGCGCGGTAGATGGGCTTGTCCGTGCCGCCATAGGGCGGGCGGAACGCGTCGGCCGGCGGCTCCTTGCCAGGCAGGTAAGCACCGCCGCCGTGCTCAGGATGTTCTCGGACTTCTTCTCCGACTCCCACATCAGCTCGTGCGGGAAGTTGGCTACGGGGAGCGTCTCGTTGCTGATAGTGGAGACCAGAGACCGGTTCACGGCCAGCGCGTACGGCAGCGTCAGGCTCATCTCCGGGTCGTAGGAGTCGCTGCGCGAGTCGTAGCCCTGAGCGCCGCTGCACTTCAGCACCACGGCGGAGCCATTGCGCATGCGGTTGTCGTTGCGCAGGCTCGTGTCGCCCCACTGGTTCTTCGGGTACTGCACCGCCGCGTCTTCCGGCGCCGGTCCCGGCGCGGGAGTGATGCTGACGACGTTCACCGGCCCGATCACCCACCAGTCGCCGGTGATGAACTGCCCCGACCGCACCGGCCGGTCGAACCGCCAAGTGATCCCGTACTGGCTCACCTCCCGCCGCTCGCGAGGCTCTGCCCGCCCTTCCGCCCCACACGCGCCCTGCGCCGCGGCAAGCGCCACCAGGGTCGCCCCAAGCATCGCCATCGTAAACCCCGAGCCAACCCACGACATGCCTCTCATCCTCCTCTGTCGGACTCGGCTCAGCGGCCGGGGTCCGGGCCCGCACCCCGACTATGGGCTGTCACTCATCGCGCTCGGCGTTCTGCGCTCTCAGGGAAGCGGGATTCGAATGCGCCGGAGGCGCACCAGCTTTACCCGCCTCTGGCGGGCCGCGAGGGGCCTCGCCTCTCCCCTCTCTCCTCTCCCCTCACTACTCAGCGGAGAGGGCGGGATTCGAATGCGCCAGAGGCGCACCAGCTTTACCCGCCTCTGGCGGGCCGCGAGGGGCCTCGCCTCTCCCCTCTATCCTCTCCCCTCACTACTCAGCGGAGAGGGCGGGATTCGAACCCGCGAGGGTGTAACCCCTACACGATTTCGAGTCGTGCGCCTTCGACCAACTCGGCCACCTCTCCATCACCGAGTATAATCGGCGCCTTCATCAGTGTCAATTCGACTCGCTCTTCCGCAGTGTGAGCAGCGCGATCTCCGGCGGGCAGTTCACCCGTATCGGCGGCGCGATCTCCCCCAGCCCGCGGTTGATGAACAGCCAGCTCCCCCCGATTCGATGCAGCCCGGCCGCGTATCGCCGCCCCAGTCGTGAAGGGACATACAGCGGGCCGATCACCGGCAGCGCCACTTGCCCCCCGTGCGTGTGACCAGAGAGGATCAGCGCGGCCCGCCCCGCGCGCTCATCGCGCACGATCCCCGGCGCGTGACTCAGCAGCACCACTACCCCCTCCTTCGGCGCCCCCGCCAGCGCCGCGCCCAGGTCTGCCTTGCCGGTGTAGGAGGAATCGTTGACTCCCGCGAGATAGAGCCTATCACCGTTCCGCGAGATGCTCGTGCTCGCGTTCATCAGCGCCGTGACCCCGGCGCGCGCCAGCGCCGCCGTCACCCCCTCCTCCCCTACCCAGATGTCGTGATTTCCGAGCACCACGAACACGCCATCGCGCGCCGGCAACTCCGCCAGTGCTTGCGCTACTCCCTCGGCCATACTCACCGTCTCGCCCGACAGGTCTCCCGTGCAGGCCACGAGGTCATAGCTCAGCGATGCCCCCCGCGCCAGCCGGTCTCTCACTCCCGCGACGGGCAGGAAGGCGTTGGCGTGGAGATCGGAAATGTGCAGAATCCGGTAGCCATCGAACGCCTGCGGCAGACCGGCGATGGGGATATCGAGTTCGGTCACTTCGACGTCCGCCGCCCGCGGCCGGAAGCGCACCACCAGCGCGATCCCCGTCAGGTACGAGAAGACCGCGATCGCCGCCCCCGCATAGAGCGCCTCGGCTCGCGTCGCGCCCCGGTTCAGCAGCCAGATCACCCCCGACCACCCGGCCCAGGGAACGAGGAACTCCACCAGCCCCGCCAGCCGCCAGGACAGCACGACCACCGCCCGCGGCAGTTGGCGCAGCAGCTTGGGGACGGACAGCAGGTGCAGCACCGCGAGCAGGAGCGCGCCGACCGCGGCGAGGCAGACCGCCCCCTGCCACAGCGCCGCTCCCCAGGTCACGCCGATAGTCAGCCTGAGCCCGACCGCGTAGCCGGCCTCCAGCCACAACAGCAGGGCGATGCAGCCCGCCGCCGACAGCGATAGCCGCGAACGAGTCGCTGGACCAGACGCGCCCGTCACCGCGGCAACCGCCGGTCGTCGAGGCGGCTCAGCCCGGCCTCTCGCGCGGCCTCGACCGCCGCCGCGAATTCCGACGGCGTGAGCGCCCGGCTGATCTCGTCGATCTCGCTTGCCCGGTACGCCGGCCGGTATTGCGCCATCACGTTGACATAGGTGTTCGGGCTCAGCTCGGCCAGAAACTGCATCACCGCTTCCGTTCCCGCCAACCCTTCCGGCAGCACCAGGTGTCTCACCAACAGCCCGCGCCGCGTCAACCCCGACTCGTCGATCTCCAGGTCCCCGACCTGCCGGTGCATCTCCGTCAACGCGTCCCGACAGCGCTCCCAGTAGTCCGGCACTCCCGAGAGGCGCTTCCCCACCGCGTCGTCCGAGTACTTCGCGTCCGGCATATAGATATCCACGATGCCGTCGAGCAAGCGCAGCGTCTCCACCGACTCGTACCAGCCGCAATTGTATACGATTGGCAGGCGCAGACCACCGTTCACCGCAACGCGCAAGGCCTCCACCAGCGCCGGGGTCTGATGGGTAGGCGTCACCCAGTTGATATTGTGACATCCTTGCCGCTGCAATCTCAGCATCACCGAGGCCAGCGCCTCCGCGGCAACCCTGCTCCCATTCCCCAGATGAGAGATGTCGGAGTTCTGGCAGAACAGGCATCCGAGGTTGCAGTGCGTCAGGAAGATGGTGCCCGACCCGCCTCTCCCGACCAGCGGCGACTCCTCGCCGAAGTGCGGCCCGTAGCTCGACACCGTCGCCTGCGCGCCGACTCGGCAGACTCCGGTCTCGCCGCGCGAGCGGTCGGCCCCGCATCGCCGCGGGCAGAGCGTGCAAGCGCGCAACTGCTCGCGCAGCGCGCTCACGCGCCTGTCGAATTCCTCGCCGCTGAGAGATAGATAGGAAGGCGTCAGCTCAGCCATCGTGCCGGAAGACCATCGCCCACGGCCCCACTGCCTGCAGTGCTACTTCGGGAGTCGGAGGTCCCACGTTCGCAGATGCGCCAGCATCGTGTGGTCGGTAAGATCGAGGTGGATGGGCGTCACCGAGATCCGATTTCGCGCCACCGCCTCGATGTCGCTGCCGGGCTGTCCGCGATGGTCGATCCGGTCGCCGCTGAACCAGTAGTAATCGCCCCCGCGCGGATCCACCCGCTTCTCGATCCGATTCTCGTACATCAGCCGGCCCTGGTGGGTGATCGCCACCCCATCGACCTCGTCGGTCGGTATCGCCGGCACGTTGACGTTGAGGAACGTGTCGTGCGGGATGCCGTGCTTCATCACATTCGCGCTCAGATAGGCCGCGAAGCTCGCCGCGGTCGAGAAGTCGGTGCTGGTGTAGGAGGTGATGCTGACGGCGATGCTGGGAAGACCGCAGATCGCCCCCTCCATCGCTGCTGCCACGGTGCCGGAATAAGTAAGATCCCATCCCAGATTCGGTCCCGCATTGATCCCCGCCACCACCAGGTCGGGGGGATCCCCCATGTGCTCACTCACCCCGAGCGCCACGCAATCCGAGGGCGTTCCATTGCTCGCGTAGCCCGTCCCGCCCCCGGGCAGCTCCACCGCGGTCAGCCGCAGCGGCTTGTGCAGCGTCACCGAGTGGCCGCAGGCGCTGCGCGGCCGGTCGGGCGCGATCGCCATCACCTCCCCCAGGCCGAGCAGCGCCGCTCGCAGCGCTACCAGGCCGGGGGCTTGGATGCCGTCATCGTTTGTGATGAGGATTCTCATGGTCTCGGTCCGGCCGTCGCCGTCATAGCTCGACCAGCGTCGCGCTCGTGATCCCATCCACCTTCCGCAACTCGTCGAGAATGTCCGGGGGCACCGCGTTATCGAGCGCCAACACCATCACCGATGCCCCTCCCGGCTTCTCCTGCTCCCGGCCGACATGCATGGCGGCGATGTTGATCTGATGCTTCCCCAGGAGCGTGCCGACGCGGCCGATCATTCCCGGCTTGTCGATGTGCATCGACACCACCATGAACCCCGAGGGGACGAAGTCCACTCGATAGTGGTCCATGCGCACGATTCGCGGCTCGCTCCGGCCAAACAGGCTGCCCGCGATCAGCCTCTCGCCCCGCGCCGTGGTCACCCGCGAGGTGACGAGGCTGACATAGTCCTCCGTATCCCGACTGCGCGACTCCACCACCCGGATGCCCCGGGACTTGGCCACCAGCGCCGCGTTCACCAGGTTCACCGGCTCATCCAGTATCGGCTGCAGCAGCCCCATCAGGAAGGCGGGCGTCAGCAGCCGCGCATCCTCTTCCGCGAGCTGCCCGGCGTAGATCATCTCCACCGCGCTCAGCGCGCCCTCCGCGAGCTGGCCCTGCAAGCGCCCCATCTTCTCCGCCAGCGGCAGGTACGGGCCCAGCGTCCGCAGCGACTCGGCGCTCACCGGCAGCACATTCACCGCGCTCCGCGCCGGCCTCCCATGCAACACGTCGAGCACTTGCTGCGCCACGTCCACCGCCACCTTGAGCTGCGCCTCTTCCGTCGAAGCCCCCAGGTGGGGCGTCAGCACCACGTTTGGCGCCCCTAGCAGCGGGCTGTCGGAGGGCGGCTCCTTCTCGAACACATCGATCCCGGCCCCGGCCACGCGGCCCGCGCGCAACGCCTCCGCCAGCGCCGCCTCGTCGATCAGACCACCTCGGGCACAGTTGACGATGCGGACGCTCGGCTTCATCTTGGCAATCGCCGCCGCGTTGACGATCCCGCGCGTGTCCTTGGTCAGGGAAACGTGCAGGGTGATCACGTCCGCCCGCGCCAGCAGATCGTCGAGTTCTACCAGCTCCACCCCGAGGCGACCGCCGCGGTCCGCCGACACGAAGGGATCGTAGCCGATCACCTTCATCCCGAATCCGGCCGCTCGGAGCGCCACCTCACTGCCGATCTTCCCCAGACCAATCACGCCCAGCGTCTTGTTCAGCAGCTCGACGCCCATGAACGCGCTGCGCTTCCACTCTCCCGCGGCCACCGAGGCGCTCGCCGCGGGGATGCTGCGCGCCACCGCCAGAATCAGCGCCCAGGTATGCTCGGCCGCCGCCACCGTGTTCCCTTCAGGGGAGTTGCACACCACGATCCCGCGCCGCGTCGCCGCCTCGACGTCGATGTTGTCCACGCCCACGCCGGCGCGGCCTATCACCATCAGCTTCTTCGCGGCCTCGATGACGTCGGCCGTCACCTTCGTCGCGCTCCGGACGAGCAGCGCCTCCGCCTCCGCGATCTCCACCTTCAGCTCCTCCGGCGACAGGCCCGTCTTCACCGCGACCTCGACGGCCAGGTCCTCCCGCAGCACCGCCAGGCCCTCGTCGGAGAGCTTGTCGCTGACCAGCACCTTCCATTTCCCAGCTTGTGAAGCCACGCGTTATCCTCCAAACACCTTCAGCGCGGCCGCCACCCCCGCCGCCGGCTCGCACTTCACACCGAGTTCGTTCAGTGCCATTCCCAGCGTGCCCAACGCCGCGATGATATCGGCCTCGTTCACCAGCCCCAGATGCCCGATGCGGAAGATGTCGTTCTTCAGGCTCCCTTGGCCGCCCGCGAGCACCACGCCGTACTTGTCGAGCATCAGCTTGCGCAGCTTGCTGACCTCGACCCCCTCCGGCTTCCGCACCGAAGTCACCGCGTTGCTCGCCACCTTCTCGTCGGCCAGCAGCGTCAGCCCCAGCGCTTTCACACCCGCTCGCGTCGCCTTCGCCAGGCTGGCGTGCCGCGCCATGCAGTTCTTCAGCCCCTCCGCCTCTAGCATCCGCAGCGCCTCTCGCAACTGGAACACCAGCGGCACCGCGGGCGTCCAGGGCGTCTGCCCCTGCGCCAGGTAGTCGCGTGCCCGCGCGAGATCGAAGTAGAACCGTGGGATCTTCGCGTTCTTCATCGCCTCCGAGGCCCGGTCGTTGATGGCGATGAAAGATAGCCCCGGCGGTATCATGAACGCCTTCTGCGAGCCCGCCACCAGCACATCCACTCCCCAGGCGTCCATCTGGCAGTCCATCGCCACCAGCGAGCTGATCCCATCGACCAGCAGCAGCGCGCCATGCTCGCGCACCGCCGCCGCGATCGCCTTCAGGTCATTCGTGACGCCCGTCGAAGTCTCGTTGTGGGTGACGAAGACCGCCTTGATCCCCTTGCTCGCGTCCGCCGCGAGCCGTTCGGCGATCCTCTTCGGATCGGCCGCCGTGCCCATCTCGAAGCTGAGCTTCTCGACCGAGGCCCCATAGATACCCGCGATAGTCGCGAAGCGATCGCCGAACACGCCGATGCTGACTGAGAGCACCTTGTCGCCCGGCGAGAGCATGTTCACCACCGCGGCTTCCAGCCCACCCGTGCCCGAGGCCGACAGAATGAACACCTCATGCTTGGTCTGGAAGACCTTCTTGAGGCCGGCCGTGCACTCCTCCAACGCCGCCTTGAACTCCGGCCCGCGGTGATTCACCATCGGGTGCGCGCCCGCCAGCAACACCGACTGCGGCACCGGCGTCGGCCCCGGTATCATCAATAACTGTTTCGCGTTCACTTCCTACCCTCCGTACAACTGCTTCCCGTTCACTCTACGTCCTCCATGCGACCATTTGGCCCTCCAAGTTGCTTCGGTAGTTCTACTGCCGAAGCCCCTCCCATCCCAGTTGCTTCGGTAGTTCTACTGCCGAAGCCCCTCCCATCCCAGTTGCCTCGGTAGTTCTACTGCCGAAGCCCCTCCCATCCCAGTTGCTTCGGTAGTTCTACTGCCGAAGCCCCTCCCGCGCGCCGATTATGACGGAAGGAACGCAACGCTGTCAAACACACGGTAATGCGCGGCAGACGATGGGCGAACCCTACCCGTTGAACCGGTTCATCGCCTCATCCAGCCCGTGATACAGCCACGTCTCTACCGCCTGCACCGACCGTTCCGTGACTTCCCTCACTACCGGCCATTCCCCCCGTCGGAACGCGCCGAGCACGTAGCTCATCATCTCGACTCCCTCCGGGGGCCGGCTCACTCCGATCCGCAGCCGGGGGAACTCCTCGGTGTGAAGCTGCGCGATGATGGAGGTCATCCCGTTGTGTCCGCCCGCGCTCCCCGCCCGCCGTAGGCGGATCTTGCCGAGATCGAGGTTCACGTCATCACAGACCACCAGCAGATCGGTGAGCGCGCTCTCGTAGTGTTTCATCACCCCGGCCACCGAGACTCCGCTGGAGTTCATGAACGTGATCGGGCGCACCAGCACCACCCGCTCCTTGCCGACCTCCCCTTCCCCCCACATGCACTGGTACCGCCCGCGCTTGATGCGGATCCCGCGCAGCTCCGCCAACGCGTTCACCACCATATAGCCGATATTATGGCGCGTTCGTCGGTAGGTGATCCCTGGATTGCCGAGGCCGACGATGATCTTCATGCCCGCAGACTTCGGCGCCCTTGCAGGCGCAACCTCCCCGCGGCCCCTCACCCGTGCGGCACTCTCCCCGTCACGTACATCGCCATCAGCCCCAGGTTCGCCGCCACCGCCGCTGCTGCGACCCCGATGCAGGCCCAGCGATACGAACGCTGCCCCGACCGGCAGCTCAGTCCACTCAGACCCAGCGCGAGGATGGGGAAGAGGCTGAGGAATCGCCGCGCGCCGAACGCGTCCCCCGCCCACCAGTCCCGCGCCGCCGCGTTGACATACGACTCCAGCAGGAACACGACGAGCATGGCGACTGCCATCCGCCGCATGCCACTGGGCGCGAACGCCAGCCCCGCCACCCCCGCGACCCAGATCGGCGTCCACGCGAACAGCCCATGATGGGTCGAGAACCACACCTGAAGGAGCGCAGGCCGCGCCCACTGCAGGAACTCCGGCCCCTGCGGCAGCGCGAACGGTCTCCCGAAGGTGGCGTGCCAGACCAGCGCCTGCGGCAGGAATAGCATCGCCGCGCCGACCACCAGGCCGCTCGCCCGCCGCAAGGAGCCCTTCGCGCCGTGCCCCGGTATCGCACTCACCGGCAGCAGCAACAGCAGGCAGTCCTGCGGTCGGATCAGCGCGCACAGCCCGCCCGCCGCGCCGAGCGCCACCCATCGACTCCACTTCCCCGAGTCCCCCGTCCTCAGCCACAGCCACACCAGTAGCGAGGCGGCGAAAACCCCGACCCCATGCGCCATCGTCGGCTCGAAGAACAGATAGTAGATCGCCGGCGTCGCCAGCAGCGCCGCGCCCACGGCCACCGCCGGCCCCTTGCGCCACCGCTTCACATCATCCCCGAGCCACCATTCCGTCGACTTCAGCGCCAACCAGACACCGATCAGTCCATAGAGTAGCGTCGCCCAGGCCACCGCGAGCTGATACGGCAGGCTGTAGCCATCGCGCGCCACCTTTGCCCCCATCGCGCGGGCAACCGCAACCCCAGCATCCGCGGCCGCGAACGCCGGCATCCACAGCAGCGCCGGCCCCACCGCGAAAGAACTCGGTGTCGGACGCCCGCTGGGGATGGCCAGAGGCGCGCGACCTGCCAGTTTCTGCCCACTGGCCAACTGATTGCTGAGATCGAGGTCGTGGTCGAAGTAGAGCGAGGCGAGATACGCGTAATACCAATCACCATCGTTGGTGATGAAGCTGGTGCGGGCGCCGTGAACCGCCCGGAACAACTGCAGCAGCGAGAGCACGATGCCAAGGGTGATCAGAAGCCGGCGCCAACGCCTGGTGTCAGCCGCCCTGTTGATCATTGCGCCTGCCGGAGTTCGACGGCGAGTCAGCGCCCCCTCTTGCCGTGCGATGCTGGCGCCCCCGGGGCGAGTCGAACGCCCGACCAAGGCCTTAGGAGAGCCCTGCTCTATCCTCTGAGCTACGGGGGCGGGGAAGAGTGCCCGCTGGGGCGGGCTGCCATCGGCTAGAGTCTAGCAGCAGGCCTGATATGCGTCAAGCAACAGGAAAGGTGGCACATAATCCTCGGCACTGAGGTCGCGGACACCCCGCGATGGGTATCCTGCAACTTGTGATGCCTGGGCCGTATCCTGCGCGCATGCGAGCAGGATGCCGCGCTGCCCTGCCGAAGAACCACAGAGAGTAAGGACGACTTTCTAGCATGCCGAAGCGCATTGATCTTGATAGTGACGCTGGGGGCGCCGGAGACGAACTCGAGGAGGCGCTGCGCCAGCTTCAGCGGGGCGCCAAGCCCGGGCCAGCCAAGGAAACTCGCGAGGAAGTCCGAGACGCCGTCCGCGAGATCGCCGAGCAGCAAAAGACCATGGCCGAGGCCCGCAAGGTCCGCCCTCGGCCCCGCTGGCTGATCTGGGCCATCATCGGGCCCGTCATCCTCATCGCCCTCATCGTCGCCATCGTGAGGTTCCGGCCCGAGCCCCTGCCACCCCCAGCCGCCACCGCCCAGGAGGCAGTCAGCGGGTTCTGGCGCTCCCTGATCGACGGCAAGTACGAGGCCGCCACCGTCTACTACCCCTCTATGGTTGACAAGTACGGTAGCCGCAAGCAAGCCGCCGAGAAGCTGCGCGAGCACTTCGGCGAGAACCCGCCCACCCGCATCTCCAAACTGGGCGACGCCGAGGAAGTGCCCGACACCTCCGACCTGCGGGTGAGCTACGAAGTCTACATGCGCAGCGGAACCCCCCGCACCGGCGACGCCATCATCTCCTCCGGCCCGGATGGGTACGTGATAGTAGCGGGGATATAGCCTGCCGAACGGCTTCGGCGCAGCCTGGCAGTTCGGCTGGACGCGTTCCGTCTCTCTCCGTCCTGTGGGAGTCAGGGCCCAGCCGTGGGCTGGACGAGGCTTGGGATGATATGCTCCCGCAGTACCCGACTCAACTCGTTGCATCCCTCGCCCGCTGCTTGCATCGTAAGCACTCCTTTCGTCAACCGGGCGAAGAAGACTGTTATGGTCAGGCGCGAGGCTGGCGTCACCGCCCCGGTGAGGTACTCGTTCCAGGTGACATCCACTGCGGAGACCTGCCTCCTGAGGGGAACCAGATCGAAGAGCTCTGTTCCCATAGGGTCGTGACACTCTGTGACACCTTCCCTCAGGAAGAAGACGAAATTGGGGTAGGAGATGCTGCCATCCGTTGCGATGACCTCGGACACGAAGCAGTCGCGAATCTCGCTTCCGATCGTCTCCTGCACCATGTGCGCCAGCAGATTGAAACGCCTCTTCCCCTCTACACTGAGTCGCAGATAAGAGGGGAAACCGCTGTAGTCTCTCATTGCTGCCCTCCGGTCTTGCTGCGCACGTCCATTATCATACCCTCGAGATAGTGAAGAACGTGTCCAAGATAGCTGGCCGAGAACTCTACATCACTGAATCTCCACTGCCACGGCATTCCGTCCTCGCTAATGTCCTCACGCCCACGTCGGGCTGCGTAGTACTTGTGCATCAGAAGCTGAACGAGTTCCTGGAGTTGCGTGGTGATCTGCAGCTCGCAAGAGCAGTTCAGCTGTCGGGTGTCCCATCCGCGTCTGGGTATCTCTAGCGTGTAGCGTATATCAGCATGTGCCGCGTAGTAGCCGTCCTCTCGGCACTTGAACTCGAGCGACAGATCCTGTCCGAGCTCGCCGGCAATCTCCCTCAGGGCGGCCCCGAGGTGCTTCGGCCCATCTAGATACCTGACGACTACCCTTGCTCTGACGATATCGCCGACCCGTTCGTACCAGTTCTCGGGCCCGATCCATCCCCCGGGAGGCTCACCTGGAAAGCCTGGGTTGTACAACTTGTTCATACGGAATGACTTCTCGACCAGCGAATCAAAGGACTTGATCTCCCACTCTGGCGGGGAGCTGTACTGGAACAGGTCGTGCGCTCCCGACAGACGGTAGTACTTCTCGCCAATCCCTGTGTACCGTTCGCGGAAGGCGGACCACAGATTCGACGCAACTACCTGTCTCCGCATAGACGTCGTCACTCGCTCGTAGTATGTCCTTTCAGGCGCGCCGAAGTCCCAGCCCAACTCCCTGAGGGCCCATTCTCGGTAATCGTCCAGCTGCTTGTCAGAAGTCGAAACGGGCACGAATCGCCGACTCCCCCTGCTCTCAGTGTGGACATAACGCCGACCGCTAAAATTCCCTCAGGCACTCAGTCTCCCCTGCCAGAGAGTCGGACGACGGTCCGGTTCTGCCTAGCCAACCGCCTCCCCCCCCTACCCCTCCGGCAACGCCCTCAGCAGCAGCACCTCTTCCACATTCCTCAGCCGCGCCTCCGGCTCCACCGCCGCCACCCTCCCCGAGGTCTTGGGGTCGGGTGAGACCGAGAGAACCCTGCCCACCCGCAGCCCCTTTGGGAAGACCCCGCCCGTTCCCGCGGTCAGCAGCTCATCCCCCGGCCGCACCTGCGCCTGCGGCCCCATGTAGAGCATCTCGCAGCGCCATGAGCCGACGCCTTTGAGCACCCCCGCCTCCCGCGACCGCTGCACCCGCACCGCCACCCCGCTCGCGGGATCGGCTATCGGCAGCACCTTCGCGGTGTGACTCGTGACTGCATACACCTGCCCCACGACCCCCTCTCGCGTCACCGCCACATCCCGAAGGCGCACCCCGTCCGCCTGGCCCCGGTCGATGCTGTAGTAGGACAGCCAGCCCCCGGCGCTGATCCCGATCACGTGGGCCATCTGCTCGGGCCGGCTCACGCTCGCGTAGGCCCGCCTTAGGTCGCGCTCTCGTCTCAGCTCGGCGTACTGCTCCTCCAGCGCATTGAGCTTCGCTTGGAGATCGGCGACTCGGGAGGAGAGCTGCGCGTTCTCTTTCGCTAGCGTTCGCGCCGCTGTCGCCGACGCCCACGCCGACTGCGCCGCCGCCGTAACCCTCAGCACCAGCGTCTGCGCCGGCGCCGCGGCCGCGCAAACCGCGCTGTCCAGCCACATCCGATCGCCCGACCTCCGCGCCGCTCTCTGCCAGGCATCCAGCCCCAGCGCCACCACCGCCAACACGCACAGCATCAGCAGCGCGCGGTTCCGCGGCCTCGCCGCCCGCACGATCATCCCATCCCCCTCCATCTACCCCGATTCGCGGCCCCTGTTCGGCGCATCCGAAGCCCCCTGCCGTTCCGACCCGTCACGTTCTCCCATCAGGCCTCACGAACGCCTCCGCGAACTGGTCCGACTCCTCCAGCGCGCGGCCGGCGCCCATCACCACACAGGTCAGCGGATCCTCGACCACCCGCACCGGCATCTTCGTATCGTTGGCGATGAACTCGTCGATTCCGCGCAGCAGCGCCCCGCCCCCCGTGAGCGCGATCCCCTGCTGCATGATATCGCCCGAGATCTTCCGGTGGCGTATCCTCGAGCGTCTGCCTGATCGCCTCCACGATTCCGTTCAGCGGCCCCGCGATCGCCTCTCGCACCTGCGCCGCGTTCACTTCCACGGCCTTGGGCAGCCCCGACAGCATATCCCGCCCTCGCGCCAGCGCCACTCGTCCATCATCGCCATTCAGCGCGCAGGCCGATCCAACCTCGAGCTTGATCGACTCCGCCGTCGCCGGCCCGATGGCCAGGCTGAACTCGTGGAACATGAAGTCCACAATCGCCTCATCCAGTTCGTCCCCCGCGACCCGGACGGACTTCCCCGCCACCACGCCGTTGAGCGCGATCACCGCCACCTCGGAGGTGCCGCCGCCGATATCCACCACCATGCACCCCGTCGGCTCCCAGATCGGCAGGCCCGCGCCGATCGCCGCCGCCATCGGTTCCTCGATCAGCAACACTTGCTTCGCGCCCGCGCGCATAGTCGCATCGCGCACCGCCCGCCGCTCCACCTCTGTCACTCCCGAGGGAATCCCGATCACGATGGTCGGATGGGAGAACGTTCGCCGCCTGAGCACCCGATGCACGAAGTGCCGGAGCATCACCTCCGTGATATCGAAATCCGCGATTACTCCGTCCTTGAGCGGCCTTACCGCGGCGATATTCGGCGGCGTGCGGCCCAGCATCCGCTTCGCCTCCGCGCCCACTGCCAGCACGGTGCCGTTCGACCGATCCACCGCCACCACCGACGGTTCCCGCAGCACCACGCCCTTCCCGTGGACGTGGACCAGCGTGTTCGCCGTCCCCAGGTCGATGGCAATATCCCTGGAATGGCCCGAAAAGAGGTTCCGCCACAACCGCATCACCAGCACCTCTCAGCCCCGACTTGCGCCCCGGAAGGAGCCCTGCGCACTCCGTGAAGGAGCTACCTCCCCGCGCGCTTCTCGGCCTCGAACTCCTCCCGCGCTCCAGCAGCTTCAGCCTCGAACTCCCCCAACATCCCCAGCAATCTCGGCAGCGGGAGACCGATCACGTTGGTGTAGCAGCCGCGCAGCGTGCGAATCAGGCCTGCGCCCGCGCCCTGGATGGCATAGGCGCCGGCCTTGTCCAGCGGCTCCCCTGTCCCCACGTACCAGTCTATCTCTCGTTTCGACAACTCTCGAAACGCCACCTCCGTTCGCTCGTACCCAACCAACCTGCGCGCGCCCTGCACCAGCGCCACACCGGTGTAGACGCCGTGCCATTTCCCGCTCAGCTTCCGCAGCATCCGCCGCGCGTCCGCCTCAGTCCGCGGTTTGCCCAGGATCTCGCCCTCGCAGACCACGATGGTGTCCGCGCCCAGCACGACCTCAGTCCGCGGTCCAATCGACCGTGCCTTCTCCAGCGCCGACCGTCGCGCCAGTGCGGAGTAGCTGCCGCGCACGCGGCTTGGCGTAATGTCCTCGACGAGGGGAACGACGACCCGGAACTCCAGCCCGGCCGCCTTCAGCAACGCCTGCCTGCGTGGGGAACGCGACGCCAGAATCAGCATCTGCTAGATCCGCCCCGGCCGCAGCAGACTGACCAGCGCAATCATCCCCAGCGTCACCCCTCCGGCCATCGCCGCGATCCCGATCCCGACGTGCGCGGGATGGTGCGCCCCGGAGAGGTAGATCGCGCTCGTCACGATCAGCGATCCCGCCAGCACGCTCACCCCCAGCCGGTTGACGGCTCGACCCAGATCCTGCGACCGGGAATGGCTCTCGGGATCATCCACTCGCAACTTCAGCCCGCCCTGGCTTGCCAGAGCCAGCACGCGGTCGATCTGCCCTGGTAGCTTCGCCAGATGCCGCGCCGTCTCCAACGCGCCCCGCGACACCCGCTGGCGGATGGCCTCGGCTGTCATCTCCCGCGCTCGCGCTTCCTCCACCACCGGCTGTGTCAGGCTGCGGAAGTCGAAGGTCCGATCCAGCTCCCCGCAGATCGCCTCGGTCATCAGCACCGCCTTGACCGCCAGCGACAGGTCGGACGTCACTCGCACGTTGTGCAGCCACAGTGCTCGCAGCATCCGCGTCAGCATCTCGCCCAGAGGGAAATCGCGTCGCGGCAGCGTCACGAACCGGCTGACCAGTCCCGTCAGATCGGCCCGCAACGCCCTGAGATCGGTGGCCGGGCCGACGCTGCCCAGCTCCGCCATGGTCTCTACGACGCCGTCCACATCCTCGTCGTAGACATGCCAGACCATCCGCGCCAGCAGGTTCCGCTGCCGCGGATCGAGATACCCCATAATCCCGAAGTCGAGCATGGCGATCGCGCCATCGTCCTCGAACAGCACGTTGCCCTGGTGCGGGTCGCCGTGGAAGAACCCGTCGATGAACATCTGGTGCAGAATGCTGGTGCCGAGCGACCGCGCCGCCTCCGTGCGGTCGAAACCCACATCGTGCAGCCGATCCACGCGCCGGGCGTAGATCCGTTCCGTCGTCAGCACCCGCCGCGTGGTCAGCTCCCAGATTACCTCGGGGATATGCGCCCTGATCCCCGCGTCCGTCAGCGTCCGCCTCAGCCGGTCTGCGTTGTGCCCCTCGAGCGTGTAGACCAGTTCGTCCTGCATCTGGTCGGAGAAGCGTCGGATGAACGCCGGCAGGTCGTAGACCTTCAGCGCCGGCACCTGCCGGTCCAGCAGGCGGGCCATCTCCGCGAGGATCATCAAATCGCCCTCGACCACCTGCCGCGCCTTCGGCCGCAGCACCTTCACCGTCACCTCGCGGCCATCCGGCAGTACCGCCGCATGCACCTGCCCCAGAGAGCCGGCCGAAAGCGCCGTCGAACTCACCTGTTTGAAGCATCGGTCGATCGGCCGCCCCAGCTCAGTCTCGATGCGGCCCCGCACCTCATCGAAGGGAATCGCCGGGGCCTGATCCTGGAGCCGCCTCAGCTCGGCCACCACCGAGGGCGGCAGCAGGTCGGCGCGCGCGCTCAACACCTGGCCCAGCTTCATGAACGTCGGGCCCAGCTCCTCCAGGGCCAGCCGCAGCCGCTGCGCCCCGCTTAGGCCCGCGTACTTGGGCGACAGGCCCCGTTTCCCCAGCGGCAGCAGACTGCTGATGCCCAACTGATCGAAAATATAGCCGAAGCCGTAGTCAAGCACCAACACCGACATGATCTGTCGGACTCGGCCCAGGTTCGGCAGTCCGATCCCCAGGTTCATGCGCGTTCCGGCGTCCCTGAGATCACGTCCCTCCCTCGCGCTCCTTCTTGAGTTCCTTCTCGAGGTCCAGCACCCGCCGCTCCAGCTCCTCGATGCTGGACTGTCGCGCTAGGTCTGCGCCGGCCAGCATCTTGTCCACCGTCTGGTGCACGAATCCCTCGATCTTCGCCTTCTGCTCCTTGCCCTTCTCGAGCATGTCGTTGACCATCTTCTGGCCTTCGTCCTTGCTCATCGACCCGCGCTTCACCAGGTCATCGACCAGCTTCGTCGCCGCCTCCTTCGTCAGCAAGGCCGCGCCCAACCCCAGGTCGATCGTCTTCTCGAACAGCTCGTGCCACGAAACCTGCCTCTGATCGCCGGACATCCTTTACGCCTCCTTAGGTGCCTACTATTGGCACTGACCCACCGCAGAAGTCACAGCGTCCACTCGTCACCCGCACTTGCGCCACCGAGAAGCCTCGTCGTTCCACGACCACCTTCCCGCAGCCCGCGGCAGACGGTGTCCTCCCCTTCCCCTCCCCACAGATTGCCGATATACACATAGCGCATCTTCGCCCGCGCGATTTCCCGCGCCCGGTAGAGCGTATCCGCCGGCGTCGGCGGCTCGGTCATCTTGTAGTCCGGGTGATAGCGGGAGAAGTGCAGTGGCATCTCCGGGTCCACTCCCGCCGCCCAGTCCACCAGCTCCCCGATCGCCTCCACCGAGTCGTTCCAGTTGGGGATCACCAGGTTTGTAACCTCAACCAGGCAACCCGCCCGCTTCGCTAGCTCGACCGTCCGCCGCGGCGGCTTCGCCTTGCCGTGACACAGATCGTGGTAGAACCGCTCGGACATCGACTTGATATCGACGTTCATGGCGTCGATGAAGGGCAGCACCTCCTTCAGCGGCTCCTCGTTCACATATCCGTTCGTCACCAGCACATTGTTCAGGCCGGATGCCTTCGCCAGCCGCGCCGTTTCGAGCACGAACTCGTACCAGATGAACGGCTCGTTATAGGTGTAGGCGATGCCGATGCTGTCCGGCTCCGCGCGGGCGCGGGAGACCACCTCCTCCGGCGTCATCCGGCGCGTGCCTGCCTCCTGCTGTGAGATGCTCCAGTTCTGGCAGAACGAGCAGGCCAGATTGCAGCCGATGCTGCCGATCGACAGAATCATCGATCCCGGGTGGAAATGGAAAAGCGGCTTCTTCTCGATCGGGTCCCAGTTCACCGACGAGACCCGCCCGTAGTTCAGCGTTCGCAACGTCCCCCCCACGTTCTGCCGGACCCGACACAGCCCGACCTGCTGTCCGGCAAGGTTGCACCCATGCGGGCAGAGCAGGCAGTGCGCTCGCCCCGACTGACTCCCCTCCCAGTACCGCGCCTCGCTCAGCCCGACTTCTGCCATCGTGCGTCACCCGGAACCCATTCTATCCCTCGCTAGGTTGCAGGACAAGGTGGCCCCGGTGGCCCGGGACGCGACTTGTTGTGCTAACAGGTCACGGTCAGGTTTCGCCCAGCCCCAGATAAGCCAGCGTTCCCGCGCCATACAGCATCACCAGCGCCGCCGCCACAATGCCCGAGTCGTTGCATGCCCAGGAGGCAATCGCTCCCACCACGCAGGCCACCACCGCCGGGCCCAGCCATTCCCTCTCTGCGAGCGCGGTCAGCGCCCGCCGCGGCCGCGCCAGCAGCAGCGCCCCCATCACCCCGAACCCGGCCACCGCGACATCCGTCCACAGCGAGGCGCGGACCAGCGTCCAGTTCATCTCCCACTTGCGCACCGCCACCTGCACCAGCGCGGTCCAGCCCTGCTGCTTCACGCTGGCCACGAACATGCCCACGTGCGACGCCTCCCCGCCCCGTCGGAAAGCGTCCACGCCAATCGCTACCCCGGTCACCGCGCCGACCACAATCAGGATCGTGAGCACGTTCGCCCAACTCGGCCGCTCGTGCCAGAGATAGGCAATGAACACCGCGAACCCGACCGCGCAGCCCAACGCCATCCCCAGGTTCGCGCCGAACCGCGGATAGCCGACCATCCCCGCGATTCCGATCAGCGCCGCCGCCGCCAGAAGCCGCTCGCTCCCGCCCGATGGGTGCTGGCGGCGGGAGAGCATCGACGCAATGCCCACCACTGCCGCGCCCAGTAGCACGCCTCCGTACTCATTTCCGATCCCATAGAACCGCGCCCCGGAGGCGGCCGAGTAGCTCAGCGGCGACCACAGCAGCATGTTGCCTTCGCGCCCCAGGTCCCACATCAGCAGCGCCACCACCGCAACTGCCGGCAGCGCGTGCCCTGACCGCCAGGAGGTCAGCGCCGCGCCGAGGATGGCGATCACCGCCGCCAGCGCGATCGCTCCCCCGAGCATCTGCGGCAAAGGCAACGGCCGCGCGCCCACTAACAGCAGCGCCGCGGGCGCGGACAGCAGAAACAGTAGCAGCCCGCGCGCCAGGCTGCGCAGCCACTGTGGCACCCGATCGCCCAACGCGAACATCCCTGCGCTCGCCCACAGCGCGATCGCCGACAGCACTGCCAGCCAGCGGAAAGCGTACCGTCGCGCCACCTCCACGGCGCTTTGCCGCGCTTCATCAGATCGCATCCGCGCCAGAGAGTCGCCCTTCGCCGGCTCCACCCGCATCGGCCGGCCCACCAGCCCCGGGGGTGCCGCGATCTCAAAATACTGGAGCACTGTTGCTGCCACGTTGGTGTTCACGACCAGGCCTTGGCGCCGCGTAGAGGGCGACGTGAGCAGCCCCCTCGCGCCCCCCGGCTCGCGGAAAACCACCGGCGTCAGACTCACCAGCGTCTCCTCGGGGTCTGCCTCCCGCGCCGTGGGCGTCACCAGCAGCACGCCCCAGTCACTCTTCGGTAGGCCTCGCAGTACGCTCGCCAGCAGCCGGTCCGCCTCCCCGATCGCCCGCGCCCGCATTCTCTGCGCGGTGCTCGGCGGCATCACCGCCGCGTACTCGCCGACCCGCGACGTCTCCCCGAAATCGATGACGATGACATCCGCCGCGGCCGCCACCCGATGGAATGCCGAGAGCAGTGCCCGCGGCTCGGTTCGCTCCCGATACGGCAACCCCGCGTCAGGCTCTAGCAAGCCGGCGTCGACCTCGCCCAACTCCACCAGCCCCTGCTCGTCCATCCCGATGGCCACCAGCTCGCGGTGCACGTGATCCTGGGTGTCGGCGTTGCCGATGCACGCGACCCGCAGACCCGCTCGCCGGAGGGCGCCCCCCATTAGGCCCAGTGTCACCGGATATGAGAGCGTCTGATTCTGGCGTACCAGCTCCCCGATGCCGAGATGCACGATCCGATTGTCGCCGATGGGCCACCCGGTGCGAGAGGCATAGACGCGGCCCGCCGCTTGACCGTCTACCAATTCCCCCACATCAAATGCCCGGCCTTCCGGGCTCGGCAACCCCTGCCGGCCGGCGGCCGCCGCCCGCGCCCCGGCGCCGATTGCCAGATACGACCCCTCTCCCCCAGAGGCGCGCGCGGTACGCACGCTCATCATCCCGACCCCGCCCTCCTTCGCCAGCGCCCGGATCGTCGGGGCTTTCGCCCCCTCCCCCAGCACATCGCTCCACATCACTTGATCGATGATCCCGATGATGAGCTTGCGCTCGGCCGCGAATCCGCTCGCGCCCAGGAGACACAACCACGCCGCGGCAAACAGCAGCGCCTTCGTTCGCCTCACGGTCGCACTCCCCCGACCTTCATCGCGTCGCGGCAGCAGGTCCGCATACACGTTCTTCGTCCGCTCGAACATCAGGTTGATATCGAACCTCTCGGCCGCGCGTTGCCGCCCTCTCTCCCCCAAGTCGCGGGCCTTCTCGGGGTCTGCCAGCAGCTCCCCTATCGCCACGGCCAGCGCCTCCGGATCTCCTGCGTCCACCAGCAGGCCTGTCTCGCGGTCCACTACCACCTCCGGCACGCCCCCGACTCTGGTTGCCACCACCGGCTTCTCTCTCGCCATCGCTTCCATCGCCACGATCGACGACCCCTCCGACACCGACGCCACCACCACTACGTCAGCCGCCGAGATCAGGTCACCCGCCCAGTCGACCTCTCCCAACAGCCTCAGCCTATCGCCCAGCCCCAGCTCGTGCCGCCGCGACTCCGCCGTCTCCCGGAGCGGCCCCTCCCCGGCCAGCGCGAACTCCGACTCGGGCCACCTATCCGCCACCACGCGGCAAGCGTGGATGAACTCGGCGATGCCCTTCTGCGGCGCCAGGCGAGCGACCATCACCACCAGCGCTCCGCCTTCGTGGATGCCCAGCTCCGCCCTCACCTGCAGCGGCGCCCGCGTCACTTTCGCCCGGATATCTATGCCATTGGGGATGGTGACAGTCTTGCCTGCGGCCTCGGGGACCAGCTCGACCAGGCCTTGCCGCAGCGCCTCCGAGACCGTGATCACCCGCGCCGCGCGACGCACGACCTGACGCACCGCCCACCGGTGCTGGGTACGCGCCGACCTCATGCCGACCGCATTCGGCGGGTAGTTGTGAACCGTCGCCACCATCTTCACCTGGCCCGCCAGTGGCGTCGCCAGCGCCCCCACCAATCCGGCCGCGAAGGAGTGAGTGTGGACGATCTGCGCCTGCATGTGCGAAACCGCGCCGACGAGGTGAAGTGCGGCCAGCGCCGCCCGCGATGGATTGCCGGCTGAGCTGATGCGACAGGGGTAGATGGTGATGGCGCGTTCCCGCGCCGCCTCCGCGACGGGACCCTCCAGCTCGCAGGCCACCCCGACCCCATATCCGTCGCGGTGAAGTTCGGCCAGCAGCTCGATCACGTGCCGCGCCAGCCCACCCCGCGCCGGCGGCGCGACGAATAGCACCCTCGCCGTCCGAGTCGCCGCTCCTGCTTCCAGACTCCGCGCGACAGCTTCCACTCTTCCCCCCGGAACGTTCCTCAACCGGCGTGCATTATAGTAACATAGGCCAGGTGTAGCAACCGCCCGCCGTCGCCGCGGCGCGTACGATGCTCCACCCCCCACACAAATAGCGAAAGCGGGCCTCTTCAGGCCCGCTCCACCGTGGCGAACCTGCCTCGAGCCCGCCACATCTTTCGTGGGCCGTCGGCCCGCTAATCGTCTGTTACTGTCTTTCGGCAGCAGGCTGCCGAAGCCCTCTCCCGGGGCCAGGAAGAAGCCCCGCCTGTGCCGTGTGCCCCGTGAGTTTTTGAACCTGCCGAAGCAGGTGGGGACCGCCCATAACCGTCGCGTGATTCCCGGCCGGAACCGGGCCGCCACTTGTCGGTCAGATCTTGGCCCCCTGGAAGTTAGTGTTGGCTCAAAACTTCCAGAGACAATCACGTACACCGCAGGGCAATTCTTCTCATCCACGCGAATCTTAGCACAAGCCCTCCCCCCGCGGAATAGAAAGGACTGACCGAGTTGTGGCGGGGTATGACACCCGTGCATCGGCCGCCGATACACCCGGCGCCAGCACGCGAAAAGACCCTGGCCGAAGCCAGGGCCCTACCGTCGATTCAGGCTGGTCGGGGCGGCCGGACTTGAACCGACAACCACCGGCACCCCATACCGGTGCGCTACCAAATTGCGCCACGCCCCGACGAACACGCTGATTATAGCACGAGCAGAAGCGGTGTCAAATGAACGTCCAGCGCACACGCGCCTTCGGTGCTAGGTGAGATGCGTCAGAGCGGGCAGTGGCTTAGCAGGTGCCGTTCCGAACGCCCTTGCGCATACTCCCACCAGAACTCAGATGGCGCTGGCACGAAGATGTCTTGCGGCCTCCCCTCCTCCAGACAGGCGCTTATGTGTGCGCCAATCAGCTCCGCCATGTCTCTCTTGACGGCCGCCAGATCGGGGCCTGCGGCGGCCAGTCCCATTTCGAGACAGGTGGCGTTGTAGATCCCGCCTTCGCTCGTGATCAGCACGCGGAGACCGATCTTCATCTGGCTGTCACTCCTCCCTACCCCTTCCCCGTTGCCTTCCCGCTTACCACACTCCTGAGCTGCTTGCCCGGCCTGAACCCCAACGACCAGCTCGCCGCCACTTTGATGGCTTCCTGCGTCCTGGGATTGCGGCCGATACGCGCCTTGCGACGCCGCGGCTCGAAAGTGCCGAACCCACTGATCTGCACTTTCTCGTGCTTCTTCAGTCTCGCCGTGATCGTCTCGAACAGCACCTCGACGATCTCCACGAGTTCCTTCTTCTTCACGCCCGTCTGCTCGGCCAGCTCGTCTATCAACTCGGCTTTGGTCACGCCCCTCACCTCCTGGGGTGTTGCCTCAACTACGGCGACTCCCTGTTCTCACTCCCGCGCCGAGTTTCCTTCCGGCAGGCGGTGGGCTCAGCCCTTTCGGCTGGCCTGCGATCGCGCCCTCCGCAGGCTGCGCAGTAGCTCCTTCACCGGCAGCGTGTTCAGCACATCGCCCCTCTCTATCCACCCTCGCCGCGCAGTGCCGATGCCGAACCGAATCAGGTCGTAGCGGTTGCTGGAGTGCGTGTCGGTGTTGATTAGCAGCTTCACTCCCAGCTCCTTCGCCCGCCGCGCGTGCACATCTCTCAGGTCGAGCCGATCGGGATAGGAGTTGATCTCCATCGCCACCCCCAGCCGCGCCGCCGCCTTCAGCACTTCCTCCATATCGACCTCATACGGCTCCCGTCGGCCGATCAGCCGCCCCGTCGCGTGCCCGACGCAATCCACCCATGGGTTCTCCATCGCCTTGATGATGCGCGCCGTCATCTCCTCCCGCGTCATCTTCCATCCCGAGTGCGCCGAGGCGATCACGAAGTCGAGCTGCGACAGCGCCTCATCCGGGTAGTCGAGCGACCCATCCCGCTTGATGTCGACTTCACTCCCGTTCAGGATCGTTATCCCCTTCACCGCCTTCCGCGCCGCCTCCAACTCGACCCGCCGCTCTTGCAGTCGCTCGACCGACAGCCCATTCGCCACCGTCTCCGAAGGCGAGTGATCCGTCATCGCCAGATACTCGTAACCCCGCTCCTGCGCCGCCCGCGCCATCTCCTCGATGCTCTCGGCCCCGTCACTCCAGTTGCTGTGCGCATGCAGATCGCCGCGGATGTCCGACAGCTCGATCAGCCTCGGCAGCTTCCCCGCCTTCGCCGCCTCAATCTCTCCCTGGTCCTCTCGCATCTCCGGCGGCATCATCGGCAGCCCCATCGCCGCGTACATCTCCTCCTCGGTTCTCCCGCCCACGCGCCGCTCCACTTCGCCCGAGACGTCGAACACCCCGTACTCGTTCAGCTTTAGCCTCATTCGCACCGCCAGCTCGCGCAGTCTGACATTGTGCTGCTTCGAGCCGGTGAAGTACTGCAGCGCGGCCCCGAACTCCTCCGGCGCCACCACGCGGAGGTCGGCCTGAATCCCCTTGTAGGTGCGGATGCTCGACTTCGTCGGCCCGTGCGCCAGCACTTCGCCCACCACGTCTAGGCTGACGAACCGCTCCATCACTGCCTCGGGCTGGTCCGACGTCACCAGGATGTCGATGTCCCCGATGGTCTCTCGCATCCGCCGCAGGCTTCCCGCCGCCTCCATCTGATCGACCGGCGCGCCCGCGCGGATCTGCGCCATCATCCCCTGCGCCAGGTCCCACGCCACCCCCAGGTTCGTGCGCTGGCTGTATTCCCGTCGGTGCGCGATGCCCCGCAGAATCTCCTGCTCGGTCTTCTCTCCCAGCCCGCGCAAGCTCCTCAGCGCCCCCTCCGTGGCCGCGTGCTCCAACTCGTCGATCGTGGTGATCCCCTTGTCGACGAGCAGCTTCACCGTCTTCGGCCCGATGCCGGGGATGTCAAAGAACTCGAGCGCGGTGGTGGGGAAATCCTTCAGCAGTTCCTGGTGGTAGGCGCACTTGCCGGTGTCGAGCAGCTCCTCGATCTTCGCCGACAGACTGGCCCCGATGCCGGGGATGGCCTTCAGCTCGCCGCGCTCCCGCAGCGCGGTCACGTCGTCCGCTAGACCGGAGATCGCCTCCGCCGCGCGCTCGTACGAGCGCACCTTGAAGATGCTCTCCCCCTTCACCGTCATGATCTCCGCAATCTCCGCGAAGACCTGAGCTATGTCCGCGTTTCGCATCGCCTACTCGCCCCGCCTGATTCCAAGAACGCACTCGCTCTGGGCCTCAAACGCATAGTCTACGTTCGAGTCTTCATCCGTCCCCACTCGCGTGAAGGCATCGTATAGCGCCTGCTCCTCCGAGAGGCGAACAGTGTTGACCTTTGCCTTGCTCCTGCCTCCCTCGTTCATCGTCTCAGCAGCCCCGCGCTCTTCAGCGGCCGGTCCAGCCGGTAATCCACGTACAGCCTCATCAGCCGCTCTAGCTCCTGCCCCACCGCGGCCGTCAGCTTCCGCTTCCCGATGTCCTCCATCGGCAGCGCGATCAACTCGCGCATCGCTCGCGCCGCCCCCGGAACCAGCGCGCCCGCGCCGTTCGCCCGCCGGCAACGCGAGCACAGGATTCCTCCCTCCTGGGGAGAGAAACCTGCCTCTCCCCCCTCCACTTCCGTTCCGCACGAGACACAGGTGTCGACCTCCGGCCCATAGCCCAGGTGCGTGAACAGCTTCAGCTCGAATCCCCGGCCCACGGTCGGTGCGTCACCTCCAAGGTCCAGCGCCCGCAGGCTCTCCAGCACCAGGTCGAACACGGTCTCGTCGGGCGCATCCTCCTCCATCAGCGCCTCCACCATCTCGCAGCAGTAAGAGGCATACGCGTAGCGAGCCATGTCCTCGCCAAGATGGGGGAACGCGTCGATGGGCTGGGCTTGCACGATCGCGTCGAGAGCGCGTCCAGCGGCGAGCAGCACCTCGGCGTGGCAGAAGAGCTGAAGCGCGCCCGCCAGCTTCGCGCGGGCGCGTCGGACCCCCTTCGCAATCGCCGAGACCTTCCCCCGCTCCCGCGTCAGCAGCACGATGATCCGATCCGCCTCGCCGTAGTTGCGCTGGCGGATCAGCAGGGCCGACGCGCGATGCACGCGCGGTCTACTCATAGTTGATCCCGTCCGCAGGAGCCTGGGCGTTCCACGATCGCGGAACACGCTGCCTCTGGGTCTCGGCGCGTCGCTGGCGCGAAGCGCCCCGAGGGTGTGACCACGAGAGAAGGGTCACATCCGCCCTACCGCAGCACTTCCTCCGTCATCGTCCCCTGCGACTGGTCGTAGGCCCCCACGATCTGAACGCCGGTGCTGGTCCCGATGCGGTTCGCGCCGGCGTTGATCAGCGTCGATAGCCTGCTCGATGTTGCGGATTCCCCCGGAGGCCTTGACGCCCATCTCCCGGCCCACCACCTGGCGGATGTGCTTCACGTCCTGCACCGTCACCCCTCGCGGGCCCTGCCCCGTACAGGTCTTGATGAAGTCGGCTCGCACCGACTTGGCGATTCGACAGACCCGGGTCTGCTCGTCCCGCGAGGTCATGCCGACTTCGATGATTATCTTCGCCAGAATATCGTCACCGTTATCGGTGAGCCCCGACAGCTTCGCCGCCGTCACCACTTCTTCGATGTCCCGCTGGACCGTGCGTAGTCCTGCGACTTCACGGCCCCCAGGTTGACCACGATATCGAGTTCCATCGCGCCGTTGCCGATGGCCTGGCTGCGCCTCATAGACCTTCACTGCGGTGGGCAGCACGCCCAGAGGATAGCCGACCACGGTGCCCACCTTCACGTCCGAATCGCGTAGCCTTCGCTCCGCCACCTGACACCAGTAGGGCAGCACCATCACGCAGGCGAAGTGGTAGCTCTCTGGCTTCCTCACAGCAGCGGATAACATCTTCTTCAGTGGCGTCGGGTCGAAGGAGCGAGTGATCGATCATCTTCGCCAGGGCGATCTTCGAAAACATAACTACCCCTTCCCAGCTCCGCTCCGCCGGCGCCGTTGCGCCGCTCAGCCCCTGCGGTTCGCCGGTCAACGCGACGCGGCGAAGCGCAGGTATCGGGCCAGTGGTCGGCCCGAGCAAACCCAACAGAGATGTCTAGTCGCGAGCGCCATGAACAGTCGCCGCCTTCAGCTCTCGTACGAACTCTCCGACCGCTTGCCCGAGCCCCGCCGAGCTCTGCTCGCGATCCACCAGCGAGACCAGGGCGCTTCCCACTACCGCGCCGTCCGCCAGTCCGCACACCTCGGCCACGTGCTCCGGCCGCGAAATCGCCGAACCCAACTGCAATCGGCTTCGTCGTCTGCGCCCGGATGCTGCCCACCAAGTCCTTCAGGTCCGCAGGCAGTTCCGTCCGTGCGCCGGTCACACCCATCCTAGAAACACAGTACACGAAACCAGATGCAAGAGCAACAACCTTCTTGATGCGTGCCATCGGACTTGTCGGCGCCAATAGGAAGATCCTGTCGAGGCTGTTGCGCCGCGCCGCGGTCACCCATTCTCGCGCCTCCTCCGGGCGGCAGGTCGGTGACGATCACGCCGTCCACACCGCACCGTTGCTCTCTTCCGCGAAGCGCTCCACGCCGAACTGCCAGATGGGATTGTAGCACGTCATCAGCACGAGAGGAATGTCGCGCGTGCGGCGGAAATCGGCCGCGATCTCCAGCACCTGCGCGGGCGTGACGCCATTCTCCAGCGCGCGCTGCGAGGCCGCCTGAATCACCGGGCCGTCGGCCAGTGGGTCGGAGAAGGGAATGCCGAGTTCGATGACATCCGCCCCCGCGTCGGCCACCGAGATCAGCAGTTCCGAGCAGGCAGCTGACGCTCGGATGCCCCGCCACCGGAATACCACCAGCGCGCCCTCGCCGCGCTGCTTCGAGCTGCGGCAGAACGCTCGCCTCGATTCTGCTCATTGATCGCCGATCCGCCAGGAGGCGCTGCACTTCCGCCACATCCTTGTCCCCGCGCCCGGACAGGTTCACCAGCAGCACCGCCTCCCTGGGCAGCTTCCGCGCCAACTCCATCCCATGCGCCACCGCGTGCGAACTCTCCAATGCCGGCATGATACCCTCGTACTTGCAGAGCAATTCGAACGCCTCCAGCGCCTGTTCGTCGGTTACCGCCACATACTCGGTCCGGCCTTGGGATCTGCAGATAGGCGTGCTCCGGCCCCACGCCCGGGTAGTCGAGGCCCGCCGCCACCGAGTGCGTGCTCTTGATCTGGCCCTCCGGTGACTGCAGGATCTTGCTCGCCGCCCCGTGCAGCACGCCCTCGCTGCCCGCCGTCAGCGAGGCCGCGTGCTCGCCCGTCAGCAGCCCCCGACCCGCCGCCTCCACTCCCACCATCCGCACCGTCGTCCTCCAGGAAGGGGTGGAAGAGCCCGATGGCGTTGCTTCCGCCGCCCACGCACGCCACCAGGTAGTCGGGCAGCCTCCCCTCGTGCGCTAGCATCTGCTCTCGCGCCTCCCGGCCGACCACCGACTGGAAATCGCGCACCATCGTCGGATAGGGGTGCGGCCCGGCGGCGGTGCCGAACAGGTAGTACGTCGTCTGCGCGGTCGCCATCCACACCCGGAAGGCCTCGTTGATCGCGTCCTTCAGGGTGCTGCTTCCCGAGGTGACGGGCACCACCTCCGCTCCCAGCAGTCGCATCCGGTAGACGTTGAGCGCCTGCCGCCGCACGTCTTCCTCGCCCATGTAGATCTCGCAGCCGAACCCGAACAGCGCCGCCACCGTCGCCGTCGCCACTCCATGCTGGCCCGCGCCCGTCTCCGCCAGCAGATTCTCTCGCCCCATCCGCCTGGCGAGCAGCGCCTGCCCGGTAGCGTTGTTCAGCTTGTGCGAGCCGGTATGGGCCAGGTCCTCGCGCTTCAGGTAGATCCGCGCGCCGCCGCAGTGCTCGGTCGAGCGCGCGCAGTAGATAGAGCGAGGTCGGACGCCCCACGTAGTGCGCGAGGCAGTCGGCGATCTCCTGCTGGAAGACCGGGTCCTCGCTTCGCCGCCTCATAGGCCTCGGCCACCTCCAGCAGAGGCGCCATCAGCGTCTCGGGCACGAAGATCCCGCCGAACCGCCCGAAGTGCCCGCGCGCCGCGTGCGACAGTCTTGCACTGCACTCATTGCACTCTCCCATCGGCCGCGCGCACGGCCGCGATGAATCGCGCTACTCTGTCAGGGTCTTTGCGGCCGGGTGCAGATTCCACACCGCTGCTCACGTCCACGCCGTACGGCTTCACTGAAGTCGACCACCTCGCCCACGTTCTCCGGCGTCAGGCCGCCCGCCACGATGACCCGCCACCCGGCCGCCACCAGCTCTGCGGCCAGCGCCGCATCGAACTGCGCGACCCGTGCCACCCGGCTTCCCGGCCACGTAGGTGTCGAGGAGAATCGCTCGCGCCGCCGCGTACTTGCTCACCGCGCCCTCGCCGAGCTGGTCCCGCACGCGAATCGCCTTGATCACGCGGGCCGGCGGCAGCGCTTCCAGGTACTCCGGCGACTCATCGCCGTGCAACTGCGCAACCGCGCAGCCCGTCATGTCCAGAATCCGCCTCACGTCTTCGACCGGCACGTTAACGAACACGCCGACCGTGGTCACGAAAGGACCGCACTCGCAAATGATATCGCGCGCTTGCTCCGGCGTCACCCGTCGTGGGCTCTCGGCGAACATGAAACCGAGCGCGTCCGCGCCGCACGCGATGCACACCCGCGCGTCTTCGACGCTCGTGATCCCACAGATCTTCACCCTTGTCGCCGGTCGCAGGGAATCCGTGGTCATCTGTCCCCAAGAGCTCTGCGGCTTTCGCCACGGGATCGTCTGCCGTCATCAGCGCCTCCCCCACCAGCATTGCCTCCACTCCCGCGTCGATCAGCCTGCAGCACATCGTCCCGGGTGTGAATGCCACTCTCGGCCACCACTGGGACCACCGCCGGCGGAATCCGCGGCCGCAGCCTCAGCGTCGTCTCCAGCGACACCTCGAAGGTGCGCAGATCGCGGTTGTTGATGCCGATGATCTCTGCGCCGCTCTCCAGCGCGGCGTCGAGTTCGGCCTCGTCGTGCACCTCCACCAGCGCCGCCTGGCCGCACTGGTTCGCGAGCAGACGGAGGGACCGCAGGTGCTGCCCCTCTAGCGCCGCGGCGATGAGCAGCACGGCATCCGGTCCCTCCGCGTCCGCTGATCTCGGCGAGCTGGCACGGGGTCGATGATGAAGTCCTTGCGCAGCACCGGAATGCCCATCGCCGCCGCGTGCCGCGAGCAAGTCGTCGAGCCGCCCGCCGAAGAACTGCTCGTCGCGCAGCACCGACATCGCCGCCGCGCCGGCCCCTCGTAGGCCGTGGCCACTCCGCGCGGATCGCGACCCGGTCCCAGCTCTCCCTTCGACGGCGAGCGGCGCTTGAACTCGGCGATCAGCGCGATGCCGCCGGTACCCTTCTGCAGCGCCGCCCGGAAGTCGCGACGTCGCGGCGGAGCAACCGGCGGCCGCCAATCCGCGTATCGCCCGCGCAGCGCCTCCACCTCTCGCCTCTTCTGAGCCAGTATCCGATCGAGTATCATCGCTCCCCTATAGGGGCGTGATTCATCACGCCCAGGCCGCACACGAAGGACTCCACGTCCGCCTCCTTACACGAGTTGCGCCCCTACCTGACCCGTCACCGCCTGCAGCGCCTTCAGTTTCGCCATCGCCGCCCCGGAGTCGATCGAGGTCCTGGCGGCGGCGACCCCCTCCGCGAGCGAATCCGCCTTCTCGCCCGCGACGATCGCCGCGGCGGCATTGAGCAGCACGATCTCGCGCGCCGGCCCGCCATCGCCGGAGAGGATGCTGACGAGCAGTTGCGCGTTCTCCGCAGGCGATCGGCCCTGCACATCACCCGGCTGCGCGAGCTCAGTCCGACCTCTTCCGGCGTCACACGGTAGGTGCGGATCTCCCCGTCGCGCAGTTCGGCGACCTGAGTGGGGCCGAACGTCGACAGCTCGTCGAGACCGCCCTCGCCATGCACCACCAGCGCTCGCCTCGACCCCAGGTTCCGCAGCACGCTGGCGTGCAGCTCCGTCAGCTCGGGGCGATACACGCCCATCACCTGCGCCTCCGCCCGCGCCGGATTGGTTAGCGGGCCCAGCGCGTTGAAGACGGTTCGTAGCCCGAGTTCGCGGCGCACCGGCCCCGCATGCTTCATCGCCGGATGATAGGCCGGGGCGAACATGAACCCGATTCCGATCTCGTCGATGCACTTCGCCACCGCCTCCGGGGGCAGATCGAACTTGATGTCGAGCGCCTCCAGCACATCCGCGCTGCCGCACTTGCTCGTCACGGAGCGGTTCCCGTGTTTGGCGACGGCTACCCCCGCGCCGGCGGCCACGAAGGCCGCGGCTGTGGAGACGTTGAAGGTTTTGATGGCATCGCCGCCCGTCCCGCAGGTGTCCACTACGGGCCGCCGCTTCACCTCCACCGGGAGCACGTGCTCGCGCATCACCCGCGCGAACTCCGTCACCTCTTCGACCGTCTCGCCCTTCATTCGCATCGCCACCAGGAAGGCCGCGATCTGGACGGCGCTCGCCTCTCCGCCCATGATCTCGGTCATGGCCGCGTTCGCTTCCTCTGCGCTCAGGTCCTGCCCGTCAGCCGCTTTTCGCACCAGGTCCGCGATCATCGTCACTCTCCTCTCAACCGCTCACATCGCCAGGAAGTTCCTGAGCAAGTCCTTCCCGGCCTCCGTCAGGATCGACTCGGGGTGGAACTGCACGCCCTCGATCTGATGCTCCTTGTGGCGCACGCCCATGATCTCGCCCTGATCGGTCTCGGCCGTCATCTCGAGGCAGCTCGGCAGCGTCTCCCGCTTGATGATCAGGGAGTGATACCGCGTCGCCTCGAAGGGGTTGGGCAGGCCCTTGAAGATGGTCCTGCCGTCGTGGTGGATCATCGACGTCTTGCCGTGCATCAGCCGCGCCGCGCGCACCACATCGCCGCCGAACACGTGGCCGATGCACTGGTGGCCCAGGCAGACGCCCAGCACCGGCACACGCCCCGCGAAGCGTCGGATCACCTCGTTCGAGATCCCCGCCTCCGCCGGGCTGCACGGCCCCGGGGAGATCACCACCCGCTCGGGCTCCATCTGCTCGAGCTCATCGACCGTGATCTGGTCGTTGCGGAAGACCTTGATCACCTCGCCCAGCTCGCCGAGGTACTGCACCAGGTTGTACGTGAACGAATCGTAGTTATCGACCATTACCAGCATGTGATGCTCCTTTGCGGTGTCTCTTGGGCACGCTCCGCGCTATTCCAGCCCTGCCTCGGCCATTTCGATCGCCTGCAGCAGCGCGCCGCCCTTCAGCAGCACGCACTCCTCGTACTCCCTCGCTCGGCACCGAGTCGGCGACGATGCCCGCGCCGACCTGCAGGTGCGCGGTGCCGTTGGCGCACACGATGGTGCGGATGGTGATGGCGGTGTCCATGTTGCCGGAGAAGCTGAAGTAGCCGATGACGCCGCCGTAGGGGCCGCGCCGGGTCGGCTCCAGTTCGTCGATGATCTCCATCGCGCGGACCTTCGGCGCGCCGGAGAGCGTGCCGGCCGGGGAAGCAGGCGCGCAGCACGTCGAACTGGTCCCGGTCGGCGCGCAGTTGCCCGCGCACGTTCGAGACGATGTGCTGCACGTGCGAGTACTTCTCGATCACCATCTGCTGGTCCACCTGCACGGTCCCGTAGCGGCAGACCCGCCCCAGGTCGTTGCGCCCCAGGTCGAGCAGCATGATGTGCTCGGCCCGCTCCTTCTCGTCGGCCAGCAGCTCTTCGGCCAGCGCCGCGTCCTCCGCGGGCGTCTGCGCCGCGCGGCCGGGAGCCGGCGATGGGCCGGGTGATCACCTCGCCGTCGTACACCGACACCAGCCGCTCCGGCGAGCTGCCGATGATCTTCAGGTCGCCATAGGTGAGGTAGTACATGTACGGCGACGGATTGAGGGAGCGCAGGGCGCGGTAGACGTCGAACGGATCGGCGGCGATCTGGCGCGAGAGCCGCTGCGACAGCACCACCTGGATGATGTCGCCGGCGGCGATGTACTCCTTCGCCTTGACCACCGCATGCTTCGTACTCGTCTCGGGTGAGGTTGGTAACCAGCTGGTGTCCTTGGGCTGCGGCTTGGGAGCCAGCACGCTGGGATCGGGGGCGTCGAGGCGGGCGCACAGCGCCTCGATCTTGCGCATCGCCTCGTCGTAGGCGCGGTCCGGATCGCCGTTGACGAGCGCGTTGGACAGCACCTTGCCCCGGTGGAAGGCGTGATCGAAGATGAGACAGGTGTCGGTGAGCACGAAGCACGCAGTCCGGCAGGTTCAGGTCGTCGGTGGAGCGTGTCCGGGAAGGCTCTCGAAGAAGCGCACCACGTCGTAGCCGATGAAGCCGACCGCGCCCCCGCAGAACCGCGGCAGCCCCTCCACCGGCACGAACTTGTACTCCGAGAGGAGCGCCTTGAGCGCGGTCAGCGGGTCCTCGCCGGGCGCGAGCGTCCGGCTGCGTCTGCTTGCCGTCGCGGGTGATGGTGAGGTGATCGCCCTTGGAGGAGAACACCGCGAACGGCTCGGAGCCGAGGAAGGAGTTGCGGCCGACGTGCTCGCCGCCCTCTACGCTCTCCAGTAGGAACGCGTACTGACTGTTGCCGATCTTGCGGAAGGCCGAGACCGGGGTCTCCGGTATCGAGCAGCACCTCCTTCCACACGGGGATGAGGTTGCCTTTGCGTGCTTTCTCTTTGAACTCCGCCCTGGATGGGTAGTACATCGTTCATGCTCCTTGGTGTGTGTCTGTGACATCCTGAACAAAAACGCCCAGCCCGGACTTGCCGGGCTGGGCGATCTTCTCTCGTCTATCCAGTTTGCGCTCAGGTTAGGTGAGTCTGGAAACGTGCGCGTGCGTGCCCGGCAAGATTAGGTTCTCGCCGCGCCAGCACCAGCAGCCCACAACTAGGTTGATGCAAGATAGGTCTGACATAGCCGTGTTTCAGTACCACAGGGGTTGTACCACAGTCGGCGCGGAGGCGTCAAGCGCGATTTTCATAGGGTTGGCGTCCGCGGAGGCGGACGCCAACCTCTGGAACGGATTCCTCGCGCGTCCGCCTTTGGCAGACGGCTCGGAATGCAGCGACAGCGGGCGGCCCGCAAACGCTTCCGCTTCATTGTACACATGCCTGTCAAGGGTTTTGGGGAAATGGCTAGGAAATTACTTGCTTTCGACGGTGGCGAAAAGTGGCGCTTTCTGACGAGTTTTGTGTGCACATATGTGGAATGGTGGCTTCGGCAGTAGAACAGCCGAAGCAATGAGACTAACTGAATCGGTCTCGTTCTCCAGCATCCTGAGTGCGCGTGATTACTGCTCTTCCTCGCTCGGCGGTTCCGTGTTGGTTGCCGGGTTGACCCCTCTCGTCCTCCACTGGAATCCCTTGCCCGGCGTCTCCGTATTTGTTGCGGGGTTGACCCTCCTCTTCCTCCATAGTGAGGACGACTGGGTCCGTCGCATCCCGCCTAGGTAGGCATTGATACTGTCCAGAACATCCTTATCCGCCACACTCTCATCCAGCAGGTCTCGCGGGCGAACACGCACAAGGGGTTCATCCTGGCTGGATTGCAGCGCGTGTATAGCACTCACCTGAGACTCTATCGCTTCGAGCTTCCGCATGACTGCCTGACTGAGTTCGGCAACGGGGTTTCCGCTCGCCTGCGCAGACATCATGGCCCTGGCGAGTGATATGGGCGTAGTGAACAACTCCGGGTTCGCGACGGCTGTCTTGATGTTGGTTATGAGCGTTTCCGTGCACTTCGAGGCGCTCCTCATATTGGTGGAATTGAACGTTATCGTCCTTTGGTTGAGGAGGTCGAATGGTATCTCCTCACCCTTTTCCATGATCAGGACTGAGGGTCTGCCGGAGCAGTCACGCACGGCGAGTTCGTAGTAGACGTTCGGATTCCCGCCGGTGAGGTCAGCGACCACAATGGGGTCCTCGACCAAGTGACGGATGATCTCGGTAGTGATCTGCCCTGGTCCACCCTCATCAGCACGGAAGACCTTGTATCCGCAGGCTTCTGCGGCTGGCCTTATGATGAACTCCAGCACATCATCCGCCCTGGTTCTGGTTTCTGTCCCCTCTCTGCCGATTGCGCAGATGACGAAGCAGATGTCCTTACCTGGCTCCTCGGCAACACTCGGGTCTGCGGGCTTCGCGGCCTTGCTCATACCCCTCGCTCCTTTGGCGCTGCACTCTCTGCGCCGGCCGTAGTCTACTGTTTGCCTCCAGTAGCCCTGCGGTCCATCTCCAGGTAGGTCTCCACTCTCATCTGTCTTGCGGCCTCCTTAACCTCATCCGCTGATATGTCTTCGGGGAAACTTCGAAAGGCAGCTTCATCGCCTGGCCGCTGCTCGCATCGTAGCTGAAAGACCCTATCGGTCACACCGCCACGCCGGGCCAGCTCGAAGAAAGGGAGCAGTTGGGGGTCGGACTCGAGCAGGCCAACCGCAGCCTGAAGGCCCGGGGCCTTCGTATAGTCATCGAGGCAGCGCGCCAGTTGCTTGGGAATAACGCCGCCTCTGAACCGATGGACGAGAAGTAGGCCAGCTAACTCATAGTTCGTCTCTGCTAGCACACGAGTCCAACGCCTACGCTGAAGCCATCTCATGACTGCGCCCCCTTCTCGACGCCACCCTCTCAGTGCCGGCCGCAGTCTACGCCGAGGGTCTGTGAGCGTCAACGGCCTGCCGGGCTGCCCTCGGCTCGGCGCCCATTGCCGCCAGCCCCGCCTGCACAGGTAGTTACCGGCCAGGTGCGTCTGTCGTACCACCTCACAAGGGCTTTCGGAGAAAAGATGGCAGATTGCTTGCTCCTGACGGTGGCGGAAATGCGTGCTTTTTGACGAGTTTTGAGCGCACATGTGTGGAATGGGGGGGGGCTTCGGCGGAACCGGTGGCAGGAGACAAGCTCCTGCCCTACGGAGGTGCGGGGCGGTTCAGGCGCAGGCACTGGTGGGGATGGTCAGGAGGGGTTGGCTGCCGGACTAGGGCTCGAACCTAGGACCTATTGATCCAGAGTCAATCGCTCTACCAACTGAGCTATCCGGCAGCGCATTGGGATACTACCAGGCCCCGAGTGCGGAGTCAATATCGCGCGCGGAGCGCGGTACGGACGAAGCCTAGCCCTTCTTCACTGCTTTCTTCTCGATCTTGGCCCAGGAGTCGCGGAGAGTCGCCGTTCGGTTGAAGCACAGTCGCTCTGGAGTGGAGTCGCGGTCCACGCAGAAGTAGCCCAGCCGCTCAAACTGGTAGCGGGCGCCAACCTGAGCCCCGGTGACGCTCGGCTCCACGTAGCAGGGGACCACTTCCAGCGAGTTCGGGTTCAGATTGGAGGTGTAGTCCTGCCCCTCCGCCACGTCGTCCGGATTCGGCTTCAGGAAGAGATGGTCGTACAATCGGGCCTCAGCCTGGATCGCGCGGGCGGCCGCCACCCAGTGCAGCGTCGCCTTCACCTTTCGGCCATCGGGTGCGTCCCCACCGCGGGTCTCCGGGTCGTAGGTGCAGTGGACCTCGGTGATCTCGCCAGCTGCGTCCTTGACTACCCCCGTGCACGTGATGAAGTACGCGTTTCGCAGCCGGACTTCCCGACCCGGCGCCAGGCGGAAGAACTTCGGCGGCGGATCCTCGCGGAAATCGTCCCGCTCAATGTACAGCTCTCTCCCGAAAGGCACCTTGCGCGTTCCGGCACCTGGATCCTCCGGGTTGTTGATGACGTCTAGCTCTTCCACCCGACCCTCGGGGTAGTTGGTAAGGACGACCTTCACCGGCCTCAGCACCGCCATCACGCGCGGCGCTCGCTGGTTCAGATCGTCACGGACGCAGTCCTCCAGCACCGCGACATCCACAATGTTGTCGATCTTCGCAACTCCGGCCCTCCGGCAGAATTCACGGATCGATTCCGGCGTGTATCCGCGCCGCCGCAGGCCCGCAAGCGTGGGCAGCCGCGGATCGTCATAGCCCCGGACGTGCCCACCGTCGACAAGCTCGATGAACCGGCGCTTGCTCATGACCGTGTGGGTCATGTTGAGCCGGGCGAACTCGATCTGGCGCGGGTGGTAGACGCCAAGCTGGTCGATGAACCAATCGTAGAGCGGGCGATGGTTCTCGTACTCCAGCGAGCAGAGCGAATGCGTGATCCCCTCGATCGAGTCCTGCAGCCCGTGCGCCCAGTCGTACATCGGGTAGATACACCACCTGGAGCCCTGACGGTGGTGCTCGGTATGTCGGATCCGGTACATGACGGGATCGCGGAGGAGCAGGTTGGGCGCGGCCATGTCGATCTTCGCGCGGAGGGTACGCGTGCCGTCCGGGAACTCGCCGGCACGCATCCGCTGGAACAGGTCCAGGTTCTCCTCTACGCTGCGGTTGCGGTAGGGGCTTTCCACTCCCGGCTTCGTCAGCGAACCGCGCGTCTCGGCGAGTTCCTCCAGCGAGAGGTCACAGACGTAGGCCTGGCACTGCCGGATGAGCTGCAGGGCCCATTCGTACTGCTGCTCGAAGTAATCGGAGCCGAAGAACAGCCGGTCCTCCCAGTCGACCCCCAGCCAGCGGACATCATCGATGATCGCCTCGACGAACTCCTGCTCCTCCCGGGTGGGGTTGGTGTCATCGAACCTCAGGTTGAACAGGCCGCCGAACTCCTGGGCAATGCCGTAGTTGATCCAGACAGCCTTCGCGTGTCCGATGTGAAGGTAGGCGTTGGGCTCCGGAGGGAAGCGCGTGTGCACGCCGGTGAACCGTCCAGCGCGCAGATCCTCGATGACGGCCTGGCGGATGAAGTTCATCGGCGTCTGCGGACGCCCGAGTTTGTCTTCTTCACGCTCTTCTTCGTGCGACGAGCCCATGACGGTGTAGCTCCATTCCCTATGTGTCCGGCTTCAGCGCGCAGCGTCATGATCCAACGGCTAGCGCGAGTTGCATGGCCCTTCGCCGGGCCGGTAGAGGGTCCCTCCCAGGCGGTGCGGGAGGTTCTGCTCGCGCTTCGGGAGGAAGGGCAACCCGCCAGAGGCGGACAAGCGGCAGTAACCGCAGATGGCATGGGACAGGTGGAAGGCGGAGCCCGGGAGATCGGGCTCCGCCCTTACTCGTCCGTGATGCTTCCGCCAGCGACCAGCTAGGTGACCGGGCAGAAGCCGATCAGGGGCTTGTCCTCACTGTGAATCTTGGAGTTGCCCGTGGAGGGGTCGCAGGGCATGCAGTACGGCACTTTCGACATCGCCTGGTCAGCCGGCATCCAGGCGGCGTGCCCGTCCATGAAGCCCAGGTTGCTGCCACCCATATGCCGGGTGTACTTGGCGCGCCAGGTACCGTCGCTGAGCCACTTGTTCATCCCGCCGTAGGGGACGCCGCAGGTCTGCGTGTCGGAGCAGTTCACCCAATCAGCCACTTCGCAGGAGTAGCAGCCCACGCCCTCGGCCGCATTCCAACTGGTGGTGTCACCGCCGCAGAACTCGTAGAAGGCGCTCCCAGCGGTCCAGATGTAGGGGTTCATGCAGCAGTCCCCGACAACCATAAACCAGGAGGGATCGTTTACCTGCGCGGTCTTCAAGTCCAGCCACTGGTTAGAGTAGCTGATGGTGGATTCGAAGGCGCCGGTGTCGATGCTGGCCTGCGTCTGCTGCTTGATGGAGTCGGTGACAGTACCGCCCCACCCTGTCGGATAGCTGCCACCGCCCGAGCAGGGGCCGCCAGCATCGGTGTGATAGCCCCAGGAGCCGGTATTGTCCTGAAGATATTTCCACCAAACCTGGCCGTAGTTGGGGACGATGAACTGAGGGGTGGAGTTGGCGACATACTTCGCGCTGGGGCAGCGCCAGATGTCGCGGTTCTTAGTGTACTCTTCCAGGATCACCTGCCAGCGCAAGTAGGGGTTAGCGCCCCACATGTGACCCCATCCGCCGCAGCTGTCTATGCCGCTGCGTCCGCCGGGGATGGACTGGAAGAACGCATCTTCATCGCCGGTGGCGGCGGCATGCGGGGGCAGTCGGTCGTAATCGGTGAGGTACATCTGAACGGCGAGAGCAACGTTCTTCACGTTGGAGAGGCACTGAATCTTGCGGGCCGATTCACGCGCCCGGGCGAACACGGGGAACAGCATTGCAGCTAGGATCGCGATGATCGCGATCACGACGAGAAGCTCGATAAGAGTAAAGCCGCGTCTTCTGCTCATCACTAGGCCTCCGGATAAGACTGAATACGAATCTGAGGCTGCATCGTGAGCTGCGAGCAACTGCTTTCTTGTTGCCTCCTTTCGTCCCCCCTTCACCCAACGGAAGACCCATTCCAACTCGAACGCCGTATGATAGGCGTTGGTAGAATGGTAGCACCGGGGGGGCGGGCAGTCAACGGGATTTGGGGCGGCGGAGCGGCATCCGCGGATTGCACGGATGACACAGATGCGCCGGGCGCGGAGTAGCGGAACTGCCAGCCGCCGATGCACGCAGATGGACGCGGATGGAGGGGGGCCGCCTCCGGCGGCAGGGACGGCAACTCGGAATGACAGCAACGGCCGGCGGGCATGCCTGCGGCATACCCGCCCTACACGGCAACGGCCCTACCCCTGCTGCGCAGGGGTAGGCTACTGGGCAGGGGGCAGGCGCGGGGCGGCGGGTGATGCGCTCCTCGACACGTTAGGCCTTCTCACTCTTCATTCCCAGGAAATGCGCTGGAAACACTGGTCGTCGACAATGGGACCAGTGCACAGCCCGGCTGGGGACGCCGCTTCAGGGGCCCCATTAGGGCAGCCCCAAGCGTGCCGGGCAGTGCGCCGCGGGGAGTGGAGAAGGGGATCGAAGCCATGGGGATGGTCAACACTGGGGACACCAGCTTCCTGCTCGTGAGCGCGGCGCTGGTGATGCTAATGACGCCAGCGCTCGGCCTGTTCTATGGGGGGATGGTGCAGCGGAAGAACGTGCTCGGGACGATCATGCAGAGCTTCTTCATCATGGGCGTGGTCTCGATGGTGTGGGCGGTGATTGGGTATAGCCTGGCGTTCGCGCCGGGGGGCGGGGCATTCATCGGGGGGATGGGATGGGCCTGGCTCCGGGGTGTCGGGGAAGGGCCGTCGGAGTATGCCGCGACGGTTCCTCACCTGGCGTTCATGGTCTTCCAGTTGATGTTCGCGGTGATCACGCCGGCGCTGATCACGGGAGCGTTTGCGGAGCGGATGAAGTTCAGCGGATTCCTGGTCTTCGCGGTGCTCTGGTCACTGCTGGTGTACAGTCCGATCTGCCATTGGGTGTGGGGCAAAGGTGGGTGGATCCGCGAGCTGGGGGCATTGGATTTCGCAGGCGGGACGGTGGTGCACATCAGCAGCGGGGCGGCCGCGCTGGCGGCGGCGCTGGTGGTGGGGAAACGCCGCGCGGGGTCCGAGTCGATGTCGCCGCACAATGTGCCGATGACGATCCTGGGGGCGGGGCTGCTGTGGTTCGGATGGTTCGGGTTCAACGCGGGGAGCGCGCTGAGTTCGGCGGGACTGGCGTCGTCGGCTTTCGTAGCCACGCATCTGTCGGCGGCGGCGGTGTCCTGGGTGGTGACGGAGTGGCTGCACCGAGGAGAGCCGACGACGCTGGGAGCGGCGACGGGATGTGTCACAGGGCTAGTGGCGATCACCCCGGCGGCCGGGTTCGTAGGCCCGATGGCGGCGCTCGTCATTGGCCTGAGCGCAGGCGTGCTGTGCTATCTCGCAGTTCAGATGAAGCGCTCGCTGGGGTACGACGACTCGCTTGACGTGGTCGGAGTGCACGGCGCAGGCGGGGCCGTGGGGGCGATCTGCACGGGCTTGTTTGCCAGCGTGGCGGTCAATGCGGCGGGGGCGAATGGGCTGTTCAACGGGAATCCCGGGCTGCTGGCAGTGCAGACGGTGGCGGTACTCGCGACTGTGTGCTACTCGTTCGGGGCCAGCTTCGCGCTACTGAAGCTGGTGGACTGGGCGGTGGGGCTGCGTCTGAGTCAGGAGCATGAGGAGATCGGCCTCGACGTCAGCCAGCACAGTGAGACCGGGTACGCGTGGTAGGGGGCGAACTGTCCGGGCGGCGCGAATCCGGGGCTACATGGCGCGCAGGCGAGCGATGCGCTCCTCGACGGGCGGGTGACGATTGACGGTGGTCGCCAGATGGAGTAGTCTGCGCTCGAGGGTTGGCTCCGAACCGTGTCTCCACTCGCCGTGACCTTCCGCCTCAGCACGTCTCACACAGGGGTGACGCAATGAAGCTGAAGTGGATCGTGGCGTTCTGCGTGATGGTCGCGGCCGGGGTGGCGCTGGGCTGCCTTGGTGACGCGGGGTTCGCGGTTCGACTGCGCCAGATCCCGTCGCAAGAGCTTCCGGGGCCGATGGGGGCCTCTGCTCCTCCCTTCGAGATCACCTGGGCGCAGGGCGTGCTGGAAGCGGCCGAAATGTACTTCCCGCCCGAGATGGAAATGCTAGAGGTCATCCACTCCGAGCCGACTAAGCAGCAGGCGATGGCGCTTGCCACCCGGATCGGGCAGCTCCCACCCGCGGGGGTGCTGGCGCCGTTCCCCCAATGGCCTCAGTTGCCAGGGAACTACTCTTGGGGCTTCGGGGACTTCCATATGGAGCTGTTTGCCGATGGCAATCTCGGCCTGTTCTGGGCCGACCGTGATCTTGCGGGAGAGCATCTGGCCAACCCCAGTCCCGGATCGGCGTATGCGCTTACGGTTGACAAGGCGGTGGCGATCGCAGACCAGTTCTTGAAGGAGACCGGGCTCCTCCCGAACGGGGCTCGCATGACCGACGTCACCCCGAAGACTATGGTCACTCGCTACAACGAAGCTACCGGCAGGGACGAGACTACGGTAGTGGCCTGCTCTGTGAACTACCGCCACTTCCGGGACGGCTTCCCAGAAGGCGGCATTGGCATCACTCTGAATGGCAAGGGCGAGGTCGTCAAAGTCAACAAGAACATGCGGGACGTCCGGTCGCTAGGACGCTACCCAATACTGAGCCCCGACGAAGCCAGAGGAGCGATCTGGTCGCCGACATCCCAGGTGACCACGGGGTCGAATGCGCCCTCCTGTAGTCCCGTCAGGGCGGAAATCGACAGCGTGCAGATGGAGTACTACCAAGGCTCGACCGCGGAACGTATTGACACTATCCAGCCCTTCTACATCTTCATCGGCACTGGATGGGACGGTGAGGGTCGCCCGCAGAAGTTCGGGGCGATGGTGCCAGCAATCA
Source organism: uncultured Armatimonadota bacterium (assembly GCA_963699135.1). Lineage (GTDB taxonomy): Bacteria > Armatimonadota > Hebobacteria > Hebobacterales > Hebobacteraceae > JBEKKD01. The sequence continues at coordinate 206,238 of OY969415.1, forward strand.
GGCCGGAGTACGTCGAGCCCGTGGGCTAGACCTGGTCTACATCGCGCGCAGGCGGGCGATGCGTTCCTCGACGGGCGGGTGGGTGCTGAAAAGGCCGTTGAGCCAGCCGCCGTGGTCTCGCAGGGGGTTGTAGATGTAAAGGTGGGCGGTGGCCTTGTTGGCGGCTTCCAGGGGCTCGGGATCGGCGGCGATCTTCTCCAGGGCGCTGGCGAGGCCCTCGGGGTAGCGGGTGAGGCGGGCGCCTTCGGCATCGGCGAGGAACTCGCGGCGTCGGGAGACCGCCATCTGCATGAGCTGGGCGATGATGGGCGAGAGGACGACGAAGACGAGGCCGATCAGTAGCAGGATACCGCCGCCGCCGCCGCCACTATTGCTGCTCCGTCGCCCGCGGCCGTACCAGAGGCTGCGGGTCATCCAGTCGGAGAGCAGCACGATGGTGCCCACCAGCACCGTCACCAGCATCATGAAGCGGATATCGTAGTCGCGGATGTGGGCCATCTCGTGCCCGACGACGCCTTCGAGTTCGACGCGGTTCATCTTCTCGAGCAGCCCGCGGGTGACGGCGAGCGCGGCGTGCTGCGGGTCGCGCCCCGTGGCAAAGGCGTTGGGCGCGGTGTCCTCAATGATGTAGAGGCGGGGCATGGGCAGGCCGGCAGCAAGGCTTAGCCCCTCGACGACGTTCCAGAGGTGGGGCTCCTTGTCTCGCTCGACTGGCACCGCGCCGCTCATGCTCAGCACGAGCTGATCGCTGTAGTAGTAGCTCCCCCAGCTCATCACCACCGCGATCACGACGGCCACCGGTATCGCCGCGTTCCCCCAGTGCGTGTAGAGTGAGAACACGTAGCCGATGGCGGCGAGTATGAGTATGAAAGCGGCGATCAGGAAGTAGGAGCGCCGCTTGTTGCTGGCGATCTCGTCGTACATCACCCATCCGATCTGACAATCACGTCACGTAGTGCAGTCTCGGCCTCACGGCTTAGCGCTCAGAATCTCACTGAGCTTTGGAGTGGGAAGGCTGATCGATGGTTCGGGACCAGCTGGCTGCGCAGACTCGAAGACGAAGCCTGGCAGCGAGATCTTCCGGGCCACCGGGAGCATCATCGTGGCGAGTAGGATTACCGCTAACGTCACCCAGTATGGGAAGAACTGCAGCTGGTCGCGAATGACTGCTGATGCGGCCTCGAACATCGAAGCAGACCACGCAACCACGAGCGCTAGGAACAGAACCGCCGTCAGCCGTCCCGATCCCGTCCATATCTTCCAGAACGGACGCCACGGCAGTGAATCGAGTGCGGTGGAACACCGGACTATCCCACCGTAGGCGAGATGAACCCATCCAGGCGCGTCCGACAGCTCGCGGTCTTCTGCAGTCTCAAGCGCTTTGTGATAGGCGCGGACTGCCTCTCTGCGATCCCCTATGTGCTCATATGCCTGGCCAAGGTAGAGCCATATCACGCTGCTTCTCTGCGGCTCGTTCCCACACAGGCCGATCGCCTGACGGAAGAGTGCAGCCGCGCTAGCATGGTTCCTGAGGCGCATGAGGACGAGGCCGAGCTGCTCCAGCGCGTGAAAAGTTGGGGATGGGAGCCACATGCCTGGGGCAATGCTTGCGGCGCGCTGTAGCTTCGAAGACGCGTCCTTCAGATCCCCCCGTGACTCCGCTGCCATCCCCAGCAGAAAGAGGGACCATGCCACCTCGATGTGAACAGGCCAGGGTACCTCCGCGGTCAGTGGATAGGGCTCGAGCAGGTGCAGTATGGTATGAGCGGCGGACACACCATCTGTCCACGCCCTGCCGTTGATGGCGGCATAGACTGCGTCAAATGAGAGCGCCACCTGGTGCCTTACCTGCTCTGGAACCGCCGCGTTAGGCGCCATCTCCATTGTCGGTCACCCCCAAGTGTCAGAACTGCACCTTGACCGGGCCGCGCGCTTCGGCTTCACCGACCTCGAAGTAGTCGCGCATCTTGAAGCCGCCGAGGCCGGCGATGATGCGGGCGGGGAAGGCCTGAATCAGGTTGTGGTAGCTGAGGACCGAGTCGTTGTAGAACTGTCGGGCGTAGGCGATCTTGCTCTCGGTGCCGGAGAGTTCTTCCTGGAGCATCTGGAAGTTCTCAGTCGCTCGCAACTGCGGGTAGGCCTCGGCCACCGCGAAGAGCCGCTTCAGGGCCGCGGTGATCATGTTCTCGGCGGCGGCCTGGTCGGCGACCGAACTGGCGTCGATGCCCGCTTGCCGAGCCTTGGTCACGGCCTCGAACGTCTCGCGCTCGTGGGCGGCGTATCCCTTCACCGTTTCCACAAGGTTGGGGATCAGGTCGTAGCGCCGGCGCAGTTGGACATCGATCTGCGACCAGGCGTTGTCGATGCGGTTGCGCAGGGTGATCATGGAGTTGAAGGTGGCGATCGCCCAGAGCACGATCAGCCCGACAACCCCCAACATAATCCACAGCGGCAGTGTCACGTTAGCTCCTCCTTGCAGTCGGGGCGGGAGAGCCGCTCTTGCCCGATGCAATCTTACTATGTTTCCACACCCGTTGTCATCCGTGCAAGGGGGAAGCGGCAAGGCAACGACAACCCGCCAGAGGCGGGCAAGCGACGGGAACCGCAGATTACGCACCCTCCTCACGGCCGGCGGGCAAGGATTGCGCAGATTGGCGCTCGCTAACGCGGGCGAAAAGGCGTGACCCCCGCCAGAGGCGCCCTCCTTCGCCAAGGCCGCCTGAGGCGACTGAAGCTTCGAAGGGCAGGCTCCGGGCGCAACGGCTGGTGAACGCAGCGGTGGGCTGCCAGATGCGGCGAGGAAGGAATCGCGGGCCGGGGGCGAATACCGTCACAAGAAGACGCGCGGGGGAATCCTACATGGAAGCTCGTCGCCTGAGAACCATCGCGGTGCTGGTGATCGCGTGCGCGGCTGTGTGCGCGCTGGTCCTGAACGCTCCGTCGGCGGTCGTGCCGCCCCAAGCGAAAAGCTCTGAATCCAGCGAGGTGAAGCCACCCATGAGCGAAGCTCGCAAGTCTCTGCCGGAACCGCTGATCTGTCTCTGGCAGCACAACCAGGCGACCGACATCGCGCCCTTGGTGAAGGAACTGGGATTCAACACGGTGTGGACGGACGATGAGGCCTATCACGGCCAGGCGTGGGAAGAGACGCACATGTACCGCGCGCTACAGGTCCCAGGGGTGAAGTATGTGATCCCGAAGATCGAGCGGGCGGCGTGGGGCTGGACGCAGGAGCAGTCGATCGAGAGCGGCAAGTGGATCGCCGGGCTGGCACTCGTGCACAAGGGGATCATCGGCCTCTATCTCAACGACTTCTACGACGAGATCGAGGAGGGTCACCGCACGATGGAGCAGTGGCGGGAGATCATCGCCGCGATCAAGTCGGTGAACCCCGATCTCAAGCTCTGGGTGCCTCACTATCCACATCGCCACAACGAGGGCCAGAAGTATGATTTCCCGTATGACGCGGTGGTGTTCAATATGTGGGATGATCGACTCATCCCGGAGACGGAGAAGCAGCTCGCCATCGCCCGGAAGCAGCACGCGGGCAAAGTGCTGATCGGCGGCATCTACATCAACGCCAGGGAGCGGGATGACAAGCACTGGCTCACCGAGCAGCAGTTCAAGAACATGCTGAGTCTGTTCGTGCGGGAGACAAACGCCGGAAACTGCGATGGTGTTAGGATCTTCTGCGCGTGTCAGATGGTGCAGCGGCCGGAGTACGTGAAGTGGGCGAAGGAAGTGCTGAAGGATCTGAAGCGGGGGAAGTGATGCGAACGGATGGAACGCAGATGGACCCGCCAGAGGCGGGCAAGCGCCGATATCCGCGGATGCGGCGGGCGAGCGGATGCCCGCCGCGGAACGACGGGATTCCTCGCTGCGCTCGGAATGACAGCAACGGCCAACGGCCCTACCCCTGCTGCGCAGGGGTAGGCTACTGACGACGGAGGGAATGGCAGGGGACAAGCCCCTGCCCTACGGAGGAGGGACGGCTTCGGCAGCAAGCTACCGAAGCAACCGAATGAGTCATCGCAGGCACACGGAGGGGTCGAACTCGCGCTGAAGGCGAGTGAAGATGCCTCGCCGAGCGCGGCACCAGGTCCTCCCGATAGATATACGGCACCCACCCGAGTTTGAGATAGATGGAGATGGCGGTGATCCTGAAGTCTTCCGTCCCGAGGCAAGGCCGCTGGTAGCCCACGGTCGCCAGCCGATTCGTAGCGGAGGCGGCCGCGATGGTACCGAGGCCCTTTCCCGCGTGGGAAGGATCGGTCACCAGCCAACCCATCTGCCCCGCATCAGGATGGCGCGGCATAGTGCTGCCCCGCCAGGCCTGGCCAGAGGCCACCAGGTGGCCGGTGGCGAGGTGTTCGATGACGTAGAAACCTCCCTCCAGGACCCCTTCCAGCATCTGAGGGAACCTGCCCTCATCCGCGAAAGCTAAGTGAAAGAGGTTATCGTACTCAGCTTCGTCACCAGCACGGAACTGCCGCAGCAAATAGCCTTCCGGCACTGGCGGCACCTCCACGCGCGCGGTCGAGGGCCTCACCATCTCCAGCTGGTGCTCATACTCCGTGTCGATGGATGGGTACGCGGGGCGGCCTGGCAGACTGCGGAGTGGGCTCATGCTACGACGTCCTTCCTTGCGAGCACGCCGAAGTAGAGAGGGACGATGGACCGCTTGTGCCACTCAGAGCCCGGTTCGTGTGGCTCGCTGAAACGCGCGCTCTCGTCTGACTCCTCGGAGACCCCTTGGATGGTGAGGCCGCACCCGATGAGACCGCTGAAGATATCGCCCAACTGGTGCGCGTATTCGCCTGTCGGCTCTCCCTCCCGGAAGGTCTCATGTCCGGCGCGGTCCCGGCGCACCACCCGCGGGCGGCTCGACTCGGAGATACGGTACCCGATGCCGTCCCATCCCGCGGTCGGGTTGACCAACTCAATGGCGAAGGTGGCCGGGTTGCAGTGCCACACCTCATAGTAGCCTCCAGGCTTTAGCACGCGGGCGACCTCGCGATACACCGGTCGCACATCGGGGACGAAGACGATGGATATGTTCTGGTAGACGAGATCGAAGGAGGCGTCGGCGAAGGCAGACAGATCGCGCATGTCGCCATGCACGGTGGTCACGTCGTAGCCGTAGTGCTCGGCCGCCAGCCGATCGCGCTCCAGCTGCAACTCGGAGAGGTCAAGCACACTGACGCGACAGCCCAGCATGCTGAAGGCGACGGACTGCTGGCCACCGCCGTTGGCAAGGCAGAGCACGTCCTTGCCGGCCGCGTGACGAAGGATCGCGGGGAAGGCCCACACCGCGAACGGATCGGGCAACCGGTCGCTACGGCCCTCCCGAAAGGCGCGGAAGTCCTCCGGGTTCACATGTAGGACTTCCTGGGCCCCGTAATGGTGCTCGTACTTCCCACCCCGGTTCCAGTTCTGGTAGTTGATGCGCGCGGCGTCGTCTAGGAATCGCATGAATCCCTCCTCTCAGTCCCTCGGCCATGTGCAAGGCGGTCAGGCTGCGACGTGTTCCACCGCTCCCGCGTTAGCTCAATGACCACGGCATGTACCGGCTGATCGGGCGCCATTGCGCGATCCTCGCCCGTCAGCTTGTCCTCGGGAATACGAATGCGCCGCGTCTCCTCGAATCCGAGCTTCGCGTAGAGATGTGCCGCCACCTGGTTCCAGTCGTGGTAGTCGATCAGACAGCGAGCCGCGCCGCAGTCATCGAACATCACCTGCAAGGCGAGACGCACCAACTCCGTGCCGTAGCCCTGGCCTCGGAAAGGTTCGTCTATGGCGAAGTAGCCGCCGGCGTCACCGTCACGTTCCGCCCCAAAGCCGCTGAAGCCGATGCACTCGCCGGAGAGCGTCTCCACCACGTATTGCTTCGCCGGACCCGGTCCATCGGGCAACGCCATCGCCTCTGCATACCAGCGCTTAGCTCCCTCCTCGCCCCCGAATGCTCCGGCCGCCATGCGCGGGATATCGTCTTCCCGCAACTGGCGAATGCGGACGCGTGGACCTGCTTTGATGACGAGGCCCGGGGTCATAGCTATCTCCGCCTTTCCCTGGTCGCTCGTAAGTGTCCAGAGGGAGCCACGGAATGCCGTTGTCGGCCCGCCATGCGTCTAGCCACTTGCGGCGCAATGACCACTTACTGTGGTAGAGTGTGCGACTGTTGGTATCGCCATAGAGGCGAGCCAACTCCTGATCTGCGGGAGGGTCGGGCGGCCACTGGATTCCGGCCAGTCTCTCAGAGACCTGAGATGGCAGATCGCCGCGAAGATTGGCGATCCGCAGAGACGTCGCGCGGTCGATTGCTTCCGGAGCCAGCAGCTCGAAGTCGGCGGTAACCCGAAGCCAGAGGCACCGCTCTTGTGGTTTCGGCGACGGCTCTGCCCCGCTCTGAGACTGGCCCCGCATCGCGGTGCGCGTCAGCGCTGCTTCGGTGGAGGCCTCAGGATCAGCCCACAAGCCCTTCTGACCCCAGTCGATGTCCAGGTCTCGCGGGGGAAGTCCCAGGACGTCTTCGGGTTCGAGCATGGAATCGTCTGCGGCGGGGCCCTCGCCAAGGCCCGGGAGCGGGTAGAGCTGCATGTACTTCTCGGCGCCGAGGGAGCGCATGAGCTGAGCTAGTTCGCGGACTTCCCTGATATTCCGTTTCAGCACGAGGATGCTCGCGCCGGTATCGATACCCACGTCTCGGCACCGCTTCATGGCGGTGACGATGGCCGCGAACGAACCAGGACGCTCGGTATAGGCATCGTGTGTCTGCTCCAGGCCGCACACCGTGAACCACATGTGCCTGAGACCAGCCTGCTTGAGATCAGACAGCAGTTTCCCGGCCTCAGGGTCTGTGCCGAGCCGCCAGCCGTCAGTCGAGCACAGGCGACCGTACTCCGTATCCTGGAAGGCCTCGTTCCCAATCTCAGCGCTTCGCAGGAAGGTCCACACCTCAACCGGCTGCGGATGTTCGAGCAGTTCGGGCCCTCCCGCCAACTTGAGGTCCGGCGAAAGCGGCCGCTCACCGGCCACTCTGATGGCGTGGAGCGACCCGACGGCGGACCGGAGATCGGGCAGGCTCAGCCCTCTGCCGTCGAAGACGCTGGTGCACATGGGCGCACAGCGCGCACAAGTGCCGCCGACCTGTAGGTCCACGCGGCATGAGTCATAGAGTGGCACCCTCTCGGTGATCAGTTCGGTTCCGTTCATGGCAGCCTCCAAGGTTCTAGACGGTCCCTTCGGCCAGGCCCACCAGTTGTTCAGCGATCTCCGCTCCGTGCTCTTCCCACCAGTTCACGCGCACCATCCAATACGCGAGGCGGTGGTCGAAGTTGAGGAGAGGGAAGGGCTGGCCGGTCTCGAGCATCTGGTAGACCGGGAAGGTAATGACCTCGAAGTCGAAGGTCTTGACGGCCAAAGGGAGGGCGGCCAGCTCTCGCGCTGCTACTGGCCAGCCGGCTGAGCTGTAGCCTCGGAGGAAGGCGCGGGCCCTCGCCGGCCCGTCCTCCTCGGCCTCTCGGCCGACGCAGAAGAGCTGGGTCAGAGACCGGCCGATATCGAGGACGCGGGCGTCGATGTTGGCATACTCGAAGTCCAGGACTCCGCACACGCGGTCGCCGGAGACGCGGAGATGGACGCCGGTGAAGTCGGAGATCGTGACGCTGCGCGGAAGCGAGGCGAAGTTGTGCGCTTCTAGCTCCTGCGCGATGCGATGCGACCGGGCAATGAGCATATCGGCGGCATCGAGGAGCGCGGCACGCTCTGGGAAGTCGAGTAGCGCGTCGAGCTGCGATCGGTCCTGCAGCAAGTAGCCGCCGAGCGGTCTGAAGGCCGAACGTCCGCGCGGTGCGCTCGCGGCGGCGCGGCGGTGGAACTCGCCGAGAGTGCGGCCGGCCGATTCTTGCTGGGCGAGGATCTCCTCGTGGAACTCCTCCCCTATCACTTCGGCCGAGAGCACGGCCAGGTGGCCGACGCACGGAGTCAATAGGTGGCCCTGCGCGTTGCGAAGCGCGGCCGGCGTCTGCACGCCAATGGCGTGGAAGTGTTCCATCGCCCAGTCCTGGAACTCGTACTGCTCCTCGGTGGCGAACTGGGGATGGGTGGTCAGCACCTTGAGGTAGAAGATGCCGGCCTCGCACACCGCTCGGAAGACCGCGTTGTGGCCGTGCCACTCGGACTCCCGCGGCGGCGCCACGCGGGCGATCTCGCCGAGCGTTGGATATTGAGCGAGGCAGGCTCGTACCTTGTCTATCTCAATCTGAACAACCATATCTCAGTCCTTGTGGAGTTGCCAGAACGAATCGAACCAGGGCGGGGCGACGTGGGTGAAGTGCGGCCAGGAACCCGGCTCAAGGGGCTCGGCGTCGCGCATCCACTCCTTCAGGTGCAGCAGGACGAACCCGCTCTGCGCGAGCGTGTTCAGCACGGTGCTCAGGTTGTGTCGGAACTCGTGCGGGCGATCCACGGTGACGACCGAACCGTCGGGCTGCTCCACGTCCCAGGTTGGGAAGTAGTGGCTGACGTCCTCGCCATCGGTGTAGAGGCCGCGCAGGCGGTAGCCCTCGCCATCCCAGCTATCATCATCCACGGCCTGGGTGAACGGATTCGCGAAGGTTACCTGGTAGATGCCGTCAGGCTTGAGACACGCGGGCCACTTCGCGGAAGACGGACTCCACGGTGGGGCTGTAGTTGAGTGAATAGGGCTGCCAGACGATATCGAAGTGACTCGTTTCGAACACGGACAGGTCGCGCATGTCGCCCTGGACAGTCTTCACCGTCAGCCCATGGTGGCGCGCCGCCTCCTGGTCGCGGACTAGCTGCACGTCCGAGAGATCGAGCACGGTAGCGTCAGCGCCCAGCAACCCAAAGGCGACCGAGGCCTGCCCGCCACCGTTGGCAAGACAGAGAACCCGCTTCCCGGAGACATCCGCGAGAATGCCAGCGCCATAGACATAGGCGGCGGCGTCCTCGCGAGTGAAGTCGAGGAAGGGCACCGAGTGGATCACGTTGGCATTCGCCAAGGCGTTCCAGCGCTCGCGGTTGTCTCTGCTGATAGCGTCCATGGTGTCTCTCTGGTCCGGCCGTCTGCTCAGCCCAAACCAAACGCGCCTGCTTGCACCACCCGGATGGCCGGATAGCGTAGGCAGGCGCGCGATGGGCTGAGGTGCGTGTCCCTGCGATTTCCTATGGTTTTGCCCGTGGTCAGCCGGAGGGATTATGTCGTGGAGGGGGGCGGTTGTCAACAGGTTGCGGGGGCGGGGGACGGGATTCACCGCAGAGACGCAGAGGGCGCTGAGAAGGTGGGAATGGCAGGAGCAAGTCGCCGGAGGCGACTGAAGCTCCTTGCCCAACGGGAGGAGTCGAGCGGGATTCTGCCCGCCCAGGGCAGGACCTCCCCTCTTCGCCGCAGTACCTGCTCGTGACCCATTCGAAGCAAGCTGCGCGAAAGGTTCACCAATGCTGCGAAGTGAGATCATCCCTACCCCGAAGCAGATCGAGATCGCGGAGGAGACGGTGCTGCTCGACACGTCCTGGGGCGTCGCCGACGGCTCGGGGATCGACGGGCTGGCGTGGGTGCTTGCGGAGGAGTTGGGTGTCAGGCCAGTGCCGGGCGAGAAGAACGTCGCTCTGCAGGCCGACGCGGCGCTAGCTGAGGAAGAGTATCGGGTCGAAGTGGCAGCCGCGGGGGTGACGGTTGCGGCGGCCTCGCGGCGTGGTTTCTTGCACGCGCTCTCGACGCTGAAGCAGCTCGGCAACGGCCCGCTGCTCAGCGTGGCGAAGGTGCACGACTATCCGCGACTGCCGATGCGCGGACTGCAGCTTATGTTCGAGAGCTTCGTCCAGATGAAGGCGAAGGAGGCGCTCGGGCTGATCGAGTCGGCGGGGAAGCTGAAGCTGAACACGATGCTGCTCGAATTCGGGGATCGCTTCCCATTCGAGAAGCACTCGGCGATCAGGTCTCCATCGTCGCTGTCGCGGGCGGAAGTGGCGAAGATGGTGGAGACGTGTGACGCGCTTGGGATCCAGCCGATCCCGCTGCTGCAATCGTTGGGGCACCTGCGCTACATGCTGAAGCACGACGAGTATGCCGACATCCGAGAGGAACACGACAAGCCGGATCAGATGTGCCCGACGAACGAGAAGTCGTTCCGGATGTGGACGGAGATGGCCGAGGAGGTGCTGGAGCTGTTTCCGGGGTGCAAGCTGATGCACATCGGGGCGGATGAGACGCGACAGCTCGGGGTCTGCCCGCGGTGCAAGGCGCAGGCGGAGAAGACAAGCAAGGCGTCGCTCTATCTCAGTCACATCAACAAGGTGTGCGCGTGGCTGGCGGACCGCGGCATCACACCGATCATCTGGGATGATATCTTGTGCGCGCACCCGAGCATCATGGGTGAGTTGCACGAGAGCGCCTGGATCATGTACTGGGACTACTGGACCACGTCGTCACCGAGCCCGATCGTGGTGATCCGATACGATATGCACGGGCTGTACTACGACCAGGGCTGGAAGGACCAGTGGAAGCACGAGCTGTCCGACGCGACTAGGACCACGCTCGATTTCTTCGGGCATCCGGCGGCGATGGGCAGCGAGATCACGCCGGAGGTGCAGCGTGTCTACGGCAAGTACTTCGGCGACCAGCTTCCGGAGTTCGTGCGGGCGTTCCCATATCTGGAGTACTACCAGGAGCAGGGCCGCACGGTGATCGGCGGGCCGACCTGTTCGGGCAACACGAGCGACTGGTATGGGCTGCCCGACTTCCCGCGATATGCCGCGAACATCAAGGCTTTCGGCGACCGTTGCATCGAGGCGAGGGCTCAGGGGTTGGTAACAACCGCGTGGTACAACCGGGCGCCGGAGATTCTGTACCAGGGCCTCATCAACACGGCGCAGTTCAGTTGGTGAGGGAGAAGCTGACATGACCTCCAAGCAACGCGTGCTGGCAGCGATGCGCCGGGAGCAGCCCGACCGCATGCCCATCCACATCCGAGGCGTGCGCGCCTGGGATGCGGAATGGGTGGCGACGCGCGATCGGTCGTATCGACCGCTGATCGAGGCGGTGCTGGAGCACTGCGACCTGATGCCAGTCGCGGGGATGGATGGCGTTCACTCGCCGCTCCTGACCACCGCGACCGATAAGATTCTCTGAGACGCGGGTGGTCGACGCGGGCGACTGGGAGATCCACCGCACCACGCTGCACACCCCGAAGGGCGACGTGCACCAGGATTACTGGGAATCGAGAACCCGCGACCTGCCGATGGTGCGGAAGTGCTTCATCGAGACCCCGGAGGATGCGGAGCGAGTGCTGTCGGTGCCGTACATCGCGCCGAAAATCGACCTGAGCCATTACCTGGAGTTGCGGGCGCAGTGGCCGGACAACCTCACCATACTCATGTGCCCACAGGCGGGCGAACTCGTGCACGATTTGCTGGGCACGGAAACCTTCGCCTACTTCTGGGTCGAGCATCGCGACCTGCTCTATCGGCTGCGGGAAGTGTTCATCGCGCGAGTGCTCGAAGTGGTCGACGCAGCGCTCGCGGCGGGGGCGGGCCCAGTGCTGGGAACGAACGGGGTCGAGCAAGTCGCGCCGCCGATCCACTCGCCGCAGACCTATCGGGAGTTCGTGATCCCCACGTTCCGGGAACTGTGCGAGCGCGTGCACGCGAAGGGGTGCTTGCTGCACGTGCATTGCCACAACAAGCTGAACGCGAGCCTCGAAGATATCGCGGGAGTGGGCTGGGACTGCACCCATCCGGTTGAGCCCGCGCCGATGGGGGATGTCGGCCTGGCGGACGCCAAGCGCCGCGTCGGGAAGCAGATGTGCCTGGAGGGGAATATCCAGATCGGCGAGATCTACGCCTCCCCTACCGAGCGGGTGACGGAGTTGGTCGAGGAGGCCATCGACGCGGGGAAGCCGGGCGGCGGCTTCATCCTCTGCCCAACCGCGTCGCCGTATACGGAGGTGCTGAGCCACCTGACGGTGAGCAACTATCTGGCGATGATCGAGGCGGGGGTGAGGGGGAGATGAGACGTCGAGGCGAACGGCATTTACCGCGGAGACGCAGAGAGCGCAGAGGATGGAATGGCAGGAGACGTCGAGGGGAGCGGCAACGGCAGTAACCGCAGATTACGCAGATTGCGCAGATTGGCGCCCGCTAACGCGGGCGAACGGGAAAGGCGGAACCAGCATGCATATCGTCTCGCTATCGTTCGACGATGGAATCATGCCGTCGGCTGTGCGGACGGCTGAGATCTATGAGCATTTTGGGCTGCGGGCGTGCTTGAATGTGCTCGGGGCGCCGGAGGAGTTGGTGGAGGATCAGAAGCACTGGGGCACGGATCGGGGGAGCTTCGCGCTGTGGAATGAGCTGAAGGCACGTGGGCACGAGATCATGCCGCACGGCTACAACCACGCCAACAAGCGGGAGATGCCGTTCGAGCAGGCGCGGGATTCGATTCTGCGGTGCCTCGACATCTTCGACGAGAAGCTGGACGGTTTCGACCGGCGGGACGCGGTGTTCAACTTTCCGTTCAATCAGTCCACACCCGAACTCGAAGCGTGGCTGCCGACGGTGGTGCGCGCCTTCCGCACCAGCGGGGGCGGGATCAACCCGCTGCCGCAGCCGGGTACGGTGAAGCTCACGACGACGGGGTCGGGGCCGGAGAACTGCGAGGAGCACCTCGATTCGCAGATCGAGGAACTCCTGTCGCGGGCCTGAAGGCTGGCTGATCTACAACACCCACGCCCTGGATGACCAGGCCTGGGGGCCCATCCGCGGCAGTTATCTCGAATCGCTGCTCGGAAGGCTGCTGGAGATACCGACGGTGAGGGTGCTGCCGACGGGGGTCGCGCTGACCGGGCTATAGAGGGGCCCGGTCCAGAGGCGTCACCTACGCAGGGAGACTCGGTCCTCCACGCTCCAGAGGTCGCGCTCCTCGATCCCCAGAGCCCGCAGTTCCTCTTCCGCACCGTACCTGTCGCCACGGCATCCGACGTTGGCGGGATGGTGGGAATCGCTCGAGATCGAGAGCTTGCAGCCGGCCTCCTTCACCATCGGAAAGAGCCACCGCGCCTGGTCCGGCCCTTGCTTCAGGTATCGCGGGTTGAACTCGATGGCCACGCCGGCCTGAGCTGCCATCTGCGCGGTGTGGAACCAGCGATCACGGTCGACCTGGTCGATGACCTCGGCCCAGGGATAGGGGCACATCGGCACCCCGAACGGGTGGACGATGATGTCGGCGTAGCCGCAGGCTATCACTCCTTCAGTCAAGCCGAAGATGACATCGGCCATGGTCTTCGGGTCCATCTCGGCGGGATGCTCCACGCCGGGTTCGAAGAGATGACTCCCCGACATCATCACGTAATCCAGCCCCGCCGCGAACTCCGGGTCGATGGTAGATCGGGTGGGGGTCTGCATGTCGGCCTCGCAGCCGATGTAGATGCGGAGGCCGTTCAGTTCGGTCGGAACGGCCTGGCGCAGCTTGCCCGGCCGGGCCCGGTCCTCGGGGAAGACGATGTGATCGGTTAACCCAACCGCCTCCAGCCCGGCCGCCTTGGCCGCTCGCACCATCGCCATCGGCTCGGCGTCGGGGTGACCGCAATCGGAGAGATTCGTGTGAACGTGCCAGTCGGAACGGATCAGGCGAGACACATCGGAACTCCTTCCAGGGAACAGCGAAGGCCGCCCAGCGCGGCCCGGAGGTTGGTTTCGCCGCGGGAGGGGGAGGGCCTTCCGCGCGGGTGAAACGGCAGAACGGCATTGACCGCGGAGACGCGGAGCGCGCAGAGCAGGGAATGGCAGGAGCAAGCTCCTGCCAAACGGGTTTCAATCGCGGATGGGCAGGGAAGCACTTTGGGTTGCCGAACGAGGTCGCATGGCCACGGATCAGGAGTTCGATGCAAGAACTATCACGCGCTTCCTGCGGCGCAGCTATCACGCGGTGGATGGCCTGTGGTTCATGAAGGTCGAGGAGGTGCTCGGCTTCGACCAGGCGCTGGAAATCGACCGCCGGGTGTGGGGCGTGATGGCGAAGATCCAGGCGCGCAAGGCGCGGGAGTTGCTGAGCGCGACGGGCAACACGCCGGAGGAGCTAGCGCGCTGCTTCGCGCTCAAGCTCACGGCGGAGGGGCACGCCTTCACGATTGACGCGAACGCGGAGGGCGTCCGCGTCCACATCACCCGATGCCCGTGGATGGAGCTGCTCCGCAAGAGTGACCGGCAGCACCTCGCCCAGAAGATCTCTAGCGTGATCTGCGGCACCGAGGGGGAGACTTGGTGCGCGGAGTTCGGGGGCGAGTACGAGTTCGAGATTCCGTCCGGCTCGTGTCCGGCGAGCGGTCCGTGCGAGATGGTGTTCAGGTCTCTGCTCTAGGCCGACGGGAAGGGCGGGCGCCAAGGACTTGGCAGTTCCCTGCAGAACACCACGTCCACCACACCTGGGAGGTTTCCCATGCCTAAAAAGCGTTTCGCGCTGATCGGCGCGGGTGTTTTCGGTGAGATGCATGCGAAGGCGTACCGCGGCCGCGCCGAGGCGGAACTGGCGACGGTCTGCGATCTGAATGCGGACCGGGCGAAGGCGATAGTCGCGAAGTATGGCGCGGGGAAGGCCTGCGCCGACTGGCGAGAAGTCGCGGCCGACGCGAGCATCGACGCGGTCTCCATCGCCACGCCGGATTTCGCGCACACCGAGATCGCGGTGGCGATGGCGAAGGCGGGCAAGCACATCCTCGTCGAAAAGCCGCTGGCGATGACGGTGGCCGATTGCGAGCAGATCATCGCGGCGGCGAAGTCGACCGGGGTGAAGCTGATGGTGGATTTCCATAATCGCTGGAATCCACCGTTCCATGAAGCGCATCGGATGCTGCGGGCGGATGAGCTGGGGTCGCCGCGGTTCGTGTCGTTCCGACTGAGCGACACCAAGTTCGTGCCCTACGAGATGATCGGGTGGGCGGACAAGTCGTCGGTACTGTGGTTCCTCGGGAGCCACGCGGTGGACATGGTGTGCTGGCTGATCGGCGAGTTCCCAAGCCGCGTGTACAGTGTCTCGCGGCAGACAGTGCTGAAGCAGGGCGGAGTGGATACGCCTGACTTCTTCCAGAGCACGCTGGAGTTCCCGGGCGGGGCGGTGGCGAGCATCGAGAACTCGTGGCTGCTGCCGACGTCGGCGCCGACGGTGTTCGACATGAAGTGTCAGGTCCAGGGATCGGAGGGGACGGTGTTCATCGATCCGTCGTCCAACGGCACGATGGTGATCGAGGGGGCGAGCAAGCTCTCCTACGGGGACGTGTTCGGCGCGCCGCTGGTTCATGGTCAGCAACTGGGCTTCCTGACTGCAAGCATCGCCCATTTCCGCGATTGCGTGATCGACGATCAGCAGCCCCTGGTGCCGGGAGAGGTGGGGCTGGAGGTGACGCGGGTGTTGTGCGCGATCGAGGAGTTGGTGAAGAGCGGGCAGCCGGTGGAGATTCGCAGGTGAGGCGTCCGCGTGAAGGCAAGGCGGTAGTCAGGGTAACGCCGCGGGGCCGGAACAAACGGACCTACGCGGAGATCGATGGGAAGGATGTGAGCCGCGTCTACATCGTGCCGCAGCAGATGCGGATGGGCCCGGCGGGCGAGGTCCATATGGCCGGAATCGGCGGGGTGGGCACGAACCGCGAGTTCCGCGGCCGGGGCCTGGCGCGTCTGGTCTACGAGCGCACGATGCAGGAGATCAAGAAGGATGGCTACTCCTGCTCGGGGCTGTTCACGGGCAGCGTGATCGTCGCCCACCGACTCTATCGTCAGTTCGGGTATGCCGACGTGAAGCTGTTCGCGCAGCCGGCGAAGCTGCTGAACCCGCGGGCGCTGGTGGTCAAGGGGGCGTCGCGGTGGGCGAAGCGGGAGCCTCTCGCCGAGTGGAGCGGGACGATGACGGTGCGGTTGGAGGGCCACCCGGCGGTGCACCTGCGGTTCCAGTCCGGGGAGGTGAAGGCGCGGTCGCGCGCGCCGAAGCAGGTCGATCTGGCGCTCACCACCTCAGATGTGGAGTTCGCGGGAGCTGGCCTGGGGATGGACGAGGCCGGAGTACCTGCTGAGTTCGAACCAGCTCGCATGGGAAGGCCGGGAGGATGTCTGGCAGCGACTGCTGAGGGCGCTGTGGGATGATAGTCCCTGTGTTCACGGATACTGAGCCAGATGATGACACCAACCAGCAAGACACGCAGTCAACGCACACCGCGGATCACGCTTCGCAGCTTCCGCGACGGAGACGAAGAGACAATCGTTCGCCTGTTCATGGAGTGCATGGCCGGTTTCGTGGGCCCCTCGTCGGTCACGGCGAAGTCGTGGCGCGTGAGCCACCGCGAGCAAGGGTGGACCAGCCCAGGCGTCGATAGCGACAAGGATTGCGTCCGGCTGGCGGTGGTCGGCGGGAAGATCGCCGGCTACGCGGTTACGCACTACCGGCCCGATTTCCAGGAGGATGTCGCGACGGTGCAGGAGATGTGCGTCGATCCCGGCCCGGTGGCCGACGCGGTGGCGGAGGCGCTGCTCCGGGACGCGGAGGCGCGGGCGCGGAAGCGCGGGAAGACGGCGATCACGCTGTCGCTTTCGAGCGAAGATGGGATCGCGGTGCGCGCCGGGGAGGCGCTCGGGTTTCGCACGGCCGGGGAGACCGGCGCGGTGTTCATGGTCGCCATCACCAATCTGGCGCAGTTCCTGCGGGAAATCGAGGCGGAACTGACACGGCGGCTGACCGCCAGCCCACTCGCCGACTGGCGCGGCACGGTGGAGATTACCAGCGGGGAGCAGAGCGCGGGGCTGCGGCTGAACCGCGGTAAGGTGAAGGTGGCGCGACCCGGCGGGAAGGCCGATGTCAAGGTGACGGTCGATTCGGAGGCGCTGCCGCGATTGCTGATGGGGCAACTCACCGTGGGCGAAGCCTATCTCCAGGACTGTTTGTCAGTCGAAGCGCCGGATCGCAAGCAGGCGCTGAGACTGCTGGACGCGCTGTTCCCGCGGATGCCGTTGTATCCGCCGCGGTCGCAGTGGTGGTAGGGAGGGTGGAGTGATGCAGGGACCGCGACAGAAGCAGCTAGATCGCCCTTTCATGGCCGTCGTCGGCCTGGCCTTCCTGGTGTTCATCGGGTGGCAGTTCCTGAACCACTACTTCCTGATGGAGTACCTCATGGCCCAACTGGGCATGAGCATGCTCTACTATCACTACATCTCGCTGCTGGTTGAGATCCTGCTGGCATCAGTCATCGCCCTCTTCGCCTCCCGCGCCATTGCCGCCAAGAGCCGCGAGATCGAGGAGCTGTCTCGCCAGAAGGATAGCCTCACGGATGCTCTGGTGCACGATCTCCGTCAGCCGCTCACGGCGGTGATGGGCGGTCTATCGAGCATCGCGCTAGATCCTAGCCTGCCAAGCAGCACGCGGGAGCTAGTGGACATCGCCAACACCGGGGCCGGGGAACTGCTCGGGATGGTGAATGATCTACTCGACATCACGCGACTGGAGGCCGGTCAGCCGCTCTTCCGTCCCCAGCCGGTGGAGGTTGCGGAGGTCGTGAGGCGAGGAGTGGAGCCGGTGGCGGAGCTTGCTCGAGCGCGCAGCCAGAAGCTCTCGGTTGAACTGCCACCGAACCTGCCGAGCGTGCAGGGCGACCCCGAGCGCCTGCGCCGCGTCGTCACCAATCTGGTCGGCAACGCAATCAAGTACACACCGGCCGAAGGCAGCATCTGCGTCCGTGCCGACACCGCCGACGATCGCAAGAGCGTTCTCGTGAGCGTGTCGGACACGGGCGCTGGCATCCCGAAGGAATTCCAGACGGCGATCTTCGACAAGTTCGCGGTCCTCCGGACGAGTGCCGGCAGCGATCGCGGCTCCACCGGACTGGGCCTGACGTTCTGCCGAATGGTGGTGGAGGCGCACGGCGGCCGGATCTGGGTGGAGAGCGAACCGGGGCGAGGCAGCGCGTTCAAGTTCTCGCTGCCAGCGGAGGCGGCAGGGGGTTCGGGGGGAGGGGTAGGGGATGCCGCTGTATCTGCCGCGGTCGCAGTGTGGTAGGGAGGGGGCGCAAGACTGTACAGCGCAAGACTGCTCCCATACCATCTCCTGAGCGCGCTCGTCCGCTTCCTTACTGTCCGGATCTGTGCTATCATGCCCGTTGCTTGGCCATGCAGGGGGGCACTTTACGCGCGAATCCCGTCTGCAGTCACCGAAGGCGGCTTTGCGCGCGGCAGCGCCGCGGACAGACGCGTTCTGCTGCGCGGGCCCAAGGAGGTAGGCGTTGTCTAGCATCTGTTTCTTCAACAACAAGGGTGGCGTGGGGAAGACTACTCTCGTCTGCAACATCGGCGCGTTTCTTGCGGCCCACTTCTCAAAGAGAGTTCTGCTCCTGGACCTAGACCCTCAGTGCAACGCCACCCAGCTTGTGTTAGGCGAGGACAGGCTGACGGACCTCTTTGACAGGCCAGATGACCAAGGTGAGCAGACAATGCTCGAAGTGGTCAGGCCACTTCTCATGGGAGACGCGGAGATCAGGCCTGGAGGTGTCGAGCCATTTGCTGCCGATCAGAACAGATTTGGGGTGGCGCTGATCCCTGGCCACCCTCGGATAGCCATGATCGAAGATGAGCTCGGCGCCTGCTGGGGCGATATCGCAGCCGGGAATATCGGGGCGTTTCGCAAGACTAGCTGGTTCAACTCGCTTGTCCGCGCATACTCCGGCAGGTTCGATCTCCTGCTGATTGATGTAGGGCCATGCCTCTTGGCGCTGGCTGTTCAGTGCGATAGGCAGCGACTACCTTCTCACTCCCATGGGCTGCGATATCTTTAGCCTGATGGGGATCGGAAACATCGCCGAGTGGCTGCATAGCTGGTTCCGAAAGTACGGGACTGGGTTTGAGCAGCTCGGGGCGGAGCACCCGGATGCCGTCCGGGAGTACAGGCTGGTATCGGACCTGCGCACAAGGTGCCGGCTGGTCGGCTATACGGTGCAGCAGTACATCACCAAGTCCAAACAAGGTGTACGCCGGCCAACAGTCGGTTCGAAAACATCCGACGCCGTATCCCCGACATAGTCACGTCGAAGCTCTCCGACCTCATAGACCGGGGGCGATTCGGCATGCTCGACCTCGGCGATATCCCTCACATGTACAGCCTCGTCCCGCTCAGCCAGAGCGCTAGCGCTCCCATCGACAAGCTTGCAGGGGCCGACGGCCTGCCGGCAGCCAGTATCAGAAGCAGCTTGAGTACATTGAGGTCATGAAGGGGCTCTGTCAGAAGCTTCTCGCGTCATTGGATGTCACCGAGAGGGGTGATCCGATGAGGATCGAGTGGCCTGAAGCACTTATCACTGAGATCGCCGAACGGCGCGGCTGTGCTAGGCGCTGGCGCTTCGGCCGACTGCCTGGACACCGAAGGGAGAGCGCCCCCAACCTGGGATGGGCTTCTCGCCGGTGCAGCCGACGCGTTGCTTGGGGCCACCCTCAGGAACACGAGGTCTCCAGGCAGTACCTCGCCGAGCATAGGCTCTTGGAGGCGGCTCAGGTGATCGCGGACTATGCCGACCCATCGGACTACGCCGCATATCTGCGCGGCACGTTCCACCACGGAACATTCAGAGTCGGAGATGTCTATAGGGAGATTGTGCGGCTGGACGCGAAGGTCAACCTGACAACTAACTTCGACGAGATACTGGACAACTACTGCCGCAGTTTCGCTGAGCAGCCCTATAGCATCTGTCAGTACTACGATGACAATGCAGTCCAGGAGCTGCGGTCACCCAGGCGTCTCGTGATAAAGGCCAACGGGAGCATTTCAGACGTGGACAAGCTGGTGTCCGCTCACTCGGCGGCAGTTCTACCAGGCAAGGCTGAGACACCGCTTCTTTGATCTGCTTAACGCGCTGTTCATGACAAGTACCCTCCTCTTCATCGGACACAGCCTTCGCGATCCTCACCTGCAGCTACTTCTGGAGAACGTGCACATCGCTGCCCCGACCGCGCTCCCGCACTACGCGCTCGTGCCTGGTGGCTTCCCGGAGATAGAGAGACGCATGACCTCTGAGACCTACAACATCCGCCTTCTAGATTACCCCGCGGGGCAGCACGAAGAGGTGCTGCAGGCCCTAAGAGAGTTGGCTGAAGACGTCGAGCAGTACAGAGAAGCGCACGCGTAGCCCGCAAAGGCGGACCGGGATGGCGGCATTCGCGCCCGGCCACAAGCTACCAAAGCGTCGCGAAATCGGGATTGCCAAGGGCCGGAACGCCCGGCCCTCGCAGCGACAGTGAGGGCTAGTCGAGGCTGGCGGCGATGCGGGTGAGTTGGTCGGCGGTGAGGTCGCCGACGACTACGACGACACGGGTCTTGCTGGCGCGGCGAAGCACCTTCTCACCGCCGTGGTCGACTACCTTGCCGGCGTCGAGATGATGTCTGTCGGCGTCGCCTCCGCGCTCCTTGCCTGAGTCGCCCTCGGGCCTGTCTCCAGCCTTGCCCTGATCCCCGCTGTCCTCGCGATGGGGGCGCTGATAGACACTGAGCACACGGAGGCCATCGGTGTAGCGGAGCGCGGCGGTGAGGCGTTTGTGCTCGCCGCGCTGCTCGACGTAGCCGCCCTGCAAGACGTAGCCTGGAGGGAGATACTTCGGGGCGACGACAGGGAATCCCAGGTGTTGGGCGAGGCCGTCGAGCGAGTACTTCTGCCCGCTGCCGCCCTCGTCGCTGGTCTCCCAGCCGGAGGGAACGGCGAAGATATCGGGCGGAACGGCGGCCTTGAACTGAACCGAGGTGAACTCGGTTCCGGAGATGAGCTTGCCGTCCACGTTGTAGCGCTCGCGCTTGAGAGGGAAACCGGTGCTGCGGTCGAGCCAGAGGCGCCAGGCGACGAGGCCGCCCCGGCGCGGCGCGATCTCTATCGTTGTGGTCTGGCGGCCGGCGATCGTAGCGCGACCAACCGGGCGGGCCCGGTAGTTGCGTTCGGCGAGCGCCCGATCGAGCGCCATTTCCATCCGAGGCGTGAAGGTGGCCGTGCGTTTCCTGGGATGGAGCCGAATCAGCCGGGAGCCGTTGTCGATCAGCGCCCAGTGATGGTCGTCCCTCTCGTAGTCGAGCCGGAGCTTCCCGGCGGCGGCGCGGATGAGCGCGGTGGCGTGCTTCTCCCCTTCCTCGGTCAGGATCATGGTCTTCGCGCGTGCCCTGCAGGGAGATGCGTTTGCCGGCTGACTCGCTGTTCCAGACATCCTGCCACGTGGTATCCGCGAAGCCGGGGGCGGCTCCGAACAGAACGGCGAGCGCGGCGAGGAGGCCACAGCGAAGCAGCAGGCGAGTCGCCATCATCCGCCCTCCTCGTCGATCATGCGGAGGCCAACGGCGGCCTCGTCGGCGAGGGGCGTGGACCATTGGGCGGCGAGGTGAGCTTGCATGGCGGCGGGAGTATCACTGTCGGTAGGCTCGACAGCGGTCATCACCGGCGGCGCGGCCGGCTGGTGCGGCCGGAGGACGAGTCCGCCGACGATGACGGCGGCCAGCGTAGTAGCTCCCAGGGCCAGGCGCCAGATGCGACGGAGGTGAGTTCCCGCAGACGGCCGAGGTCGGGCCAGGACTTCGCGCCGCACGGACTCCAGGAGCGAGGCCGGGGCAGAGTGAGGCGCGATGGCGCCAAGCAGGTCGCCGGTGCGAGCGAGGGCAGCGAGTTCGGAGGCACAATTGAGGCAGGAGCGGAGGTGGCGCTCGATGCCGGCGCGGGCGCGTCGGCTCAGGCCGCCCACTGCATACAGTGACAGCTGTTCTCGAATCCGATCACAGCTTGGCATCGGAATCCTCCAGGTAACTGCTGAGGCGCTCTCGCAGCGCCTCTCGCGCCCGTGCCAGCCGGGACATGACGGTTCCCGGTCTGACACCCAGGGCGCGGGCGATCTCCGCAACTGACATATCCTCCAGGTGATGCATGACGACAACCCCGCGCTGGTCGGCCGACAGCTCGGCGATAGCGGCCCAGACGGCCTGTTGCAGGTCGGCGCTGACGGCCGCTTCCTCGGGGCCCGGCTGGGTGGAGGGGACGGCAAGAGGGTCGTCGGCCATTTCGCTCGCCATCACTTCGAGGCGAGCGCGGCCGGATTTCACTTCATCCCGCACCAGATTGGCGGCGATGCGATGAAGCCACCCCAGAAAAGCGCCAGCCTCCTTCAGCCTGGGGAGGGACTCCCAGGCCCGCACGAAGGTCTGCTGCGTCAGATCGGCGGCCAATTCTTCCTCCCGGACCTGGCTCCGGATGAAGCTGTAGATGCCAGCTTGGCAACTTGCATACAGGGCGTCGAAGGCGACCACATCGCCTGCGCGCGCCCGGGCTACCAGGTCGGACGGGGTCCTGCTTTCTCTATTCATAAAGACGAATCACGGTGCAAGGTATTCCCATGTGCTACACGGCCCGCGTGGGCAGGAGTGGGTACTACGTCAACGAAATGCCCATTCCGGGGGGTTGGATACTACTCTACCACGTTTGGAGACGACAGGATGGCGATAGAAATACTCGCCCTGGGCGAGGCGCTGGTGGAAGTGATGCGGACCCGGGTGGACGATCCGCTGGACAAGGCATTGGAGTTCGTGGGCCCGTTCCCGAGCGGCGCGCCGGCCATTTTCGCCGACCAGGCGGCGCGGCTGGGGCACAAGGTCGGATTCATCGGCGCGGTGGGGGACGACGATTTCGGGACGTGTCTGCTGGACCGGCTGACGGCGGACGGGCTGGATGTCACTCACTGCCCGCGGGTGGCGGAGCGGGCGACGGGGGTGGCGTTCGTGACCTACTTCTCGGACGGAAGCCGCCGGTTCCTGTATCACATCGCGCACGCGGCGGCCGGGCAGATGCCGCCGGTCGACCGGAAGTACGTGGGGCAGGCGAAGTTCCTGCACATCTGCGGGTCGTCGCTGTCGGTGTCGGAGCGAATGAGAAATGCCTGCTACGAAGCGTGCGAGGCGGTGAAGGCGGCAGGGGGCCGGATCAGTTTCGATCCCAATCTGAGGCCGGAACTCCTGGGGGGTGAGGAGGCGCTGCGGCGGATCTGCGGGCCGGTGCTGGAGGCGGCGCACGTGGTGCTGCCGAGCGGGTCGGAGGCGGAGCTGCTGGCGGGGGTGTCGGGAGAGGCGGAGGCGTGTCGGGCGCTGCTGAAGCGGGGGCCGCAGGTGGTGGCGCTGAAGCGCGGCGCGGAAGGCTGCACGATCTTCACGAAGGAGGGCGTAGTCGATGCGCCCGCGTTCAGGGTGACGGCAGTCGATCCCACCGGGGCGGGAGATTGCTTCGACGCGGGGTTTGTGGTGGGGCTGCTGGAGGGTCTGCCGATGAAAGAGGTAGGACGGCTGGCGAATGCTTGCGGGGCGCTGGGGGCGACGGTGAAGGGGCCGATGGAGGGGGCGTTTCGGCGGGATGAGGTGGAGGAGCTCATGAGGAGCGGCTAGGCAGTGAAGGAGGACCGTACGACTGGCACGCGTTGCCCGGCACAACTGCGCCGGGCACAAGCCCGCTGGGCGACGACTGGCCGTTCGTCCCCCAAACCCCCTCGCCGGCTTCTGACCTCCTGGCGGAAGCACTAGGTGGCAGCAGCGCTACCGAAGCAGCGGGGACGGGAGGGGCTTCGGCAGTAGAACTACCGAAGCAACGGGGACGGAAAGACGAGCGCCGCGGGGTGACCGCGGCGCTCGATGATCCCGGATGCTAGCTACGCGCTCAGTCGGAGGTGTACCCGAAGGCGCGGGCGACGAAGACAGCCATCTGGTCCCGGCTCACTACCCCATCCGGCTGGTAGTGAGTTGCGTCATAGCCCTTGACCACCTTGTGGTCGACGCAGGCCTTGATGGCGGTGCCTGACCAGTAGCCGGCCGGGACGTCATCGAAGAGCTGGGGCGCGGTGGTCATATCGTCGGTGAGGTGTACCCAGTTCCGGGAGCGAGCCACGAAGACAGCCATGGTGGCGCGGTTCACGGTGTCGTCCGGCCGATAGACCTTTGCCGCCGGGTTGACCGGATCGGGACTGCCCTGAACGATATTGTTGGCGACGCAATACTCGATGTACTTGGTCGCCCAGTTGCTGGGCGCGATGGTGGACACGTCGGTGAAGCTGGAGGTGGTCACGTCAGGGATGGCGGCGCCGTTGGCAAAGGCGCGGGCGATGTAGACGGCCATCTGGGCGCGGGTGACGACTCCGTCGGGCGTGTAGCTGTAGTGACCATCGCCGTTGGGGACGCCCGTGCTCACATTGTGAGCAGCGACGGCCTCAATCCACTTCCAGGCCCAGTGGTCATTAGTCACATCGGAGAAGGTGTGCACTCCGATGGAGCCGTTGGTGAACATGTTCTGGACCACGACGTTGAAGATGCCGATATCGCGCTCGATGCTGTAGGAGACACGCCGCCCGGAGATGTCGGCGGTCATCTCGTTGGGCAGGCTTCCGGCGATGTCGGCGGTCACGCCCTGGGCAAGGTTCCTCCAGAAGACGTCCCACTGGCCGAAGTGGGTGTCTGTCCAGAGCACTTTGCCATCGTCGATCCGGACCTGCTCGCGGTAGGAGAGCGGATCGGTGGCTATGGGCCCGGAGACCATAGTATCGACGTTGAGGGTGTAGATATCAGACAGCGGGTAGCTGCCCCAGAGCCAGTCCGCCATGGTCGCGTTGCGGCGCAGGTCGAGCCAGACTGCAGTGCGGCCGGCAATATCCGGGAGCATCTCCGGGTAGGCGGTGGAGGTGAGCTGCTTCTCGGCGGGGTCGGGGCTCGGCCGCTGGCTGACCGCTTCCTTCCAGTTGGGTATCCCGTTGCTGTTGCTGTCCACCGAGAGATCGTACATGTAGATGTCGGAAAGCCCGCCCGGCTTCCAGGTTTCGTAGATCACCAGATTGCCGTCGATCCTCGGGTTTCGGCGATCCCCAGCGGAGGTGGTGAGCCGGTAGGTCGGGACTTCCCGGTTGGAATCCGGGGCCGCGGAGAGGTCCGCGACGTAGATGTCGGCTTTGTCGGAGCTGTCCCAGGTCCTGATGCGGTCGGAGTCGTTGCGGTAGTCCTCATAGACGAGGTAGTTGCCATCGACTGAGGGAAGCCACTGCTCGGAAGGCGATGTCGGCTGGTAGTTGAGGCGAACGGGGAGAGCGCCGGGGTTGTCGACGTTGTAGGCGAGGATCTGATAGTACCAGAAGTCGGAGATGGACGGGGCGGGCATATCATCGGTCATCCAGGCCACCCAGGGGCCGGACAGGGAGGGGAGGTAATGGTAGCTGTAGAGGGTCTCCTGGAAGGGCGGGTACGGATCGCCGGTGGAGGGGTTGATCGGGAAGGGAATGTCGTCAGGCAGCCGCATCGAGTTCATGGTGTCCAGGTCGGTGACAGAGATGCCGAGGTAGCGGTAGTCCTCGTAGGCGACGCGGTGGCCGCTGATGGAGGAGAAATCCTGGCCGTAGTCGGGGTCGTCGACTACCAGGGTCTCGGTGGCGCCGGTGGCCACTTCGCCAAAGACGTGCCCGTTCTTGGCCATCTGCCAGTGGCAGGGGTACCAGTCCGCGGTGGTGGGGGCGGTGACGCTGAAGTCGAAGGTCACGCTCTGCCCAGGCGCGACGTCGGCGCCGCCCGGTAGAGGTACTTCAGCGGTCCCCCAGCGGGTGGTCCCGACCGGTGAGACGGGTACAAGTGCGAATCCTCCGGTGGCGGTCCAGGTGCTGACTCCGTCGTTGTACATGGTGACGGAGACCGGAGAGGTATCGCCCTTGAGGAGGAACTCGGGCATGCTGCTCGAGATGACGTCGGAGCTGGCGCTGATGGTAAGGTCGGGGCCTGCCAGACCGTTGTTGGTTTCATCGATCTCGGTCACGATGTAGGTGTTGTCGGCGAAGGCGCCGAGGTAGTAGCGGCCGGCCGCCGTCGACGGTACGGTTGCGGACACGGTTGGTGGACTGTAGCTTTGACCAGCCGTTAGAGCAGGCACTGACACGATAGCGACGTCGGGGTCCTCCGGGGAGATGGTCGAGTTCGCGGAGATGACGATGGCGACATGGCAGGCCCCGGAACTGGCATTTCCCTGATTCCTGACTGTCACTTCGACATTGAACGTGTCGCCGATGGAGAGGAAGGAGTCGGCGGTGGTGACTGCGGTCACAATGAGGTCGGGGCCAGAGGTGGTCGGGTTCATTGCTCGCGCCAGATCGATGCGGGGGGTGGCAACCTTGGTCGCCGGGTCGTAGATGGGGACCCCGGTGACCTTGAGGCGCTTGCGGACGGCATCGACTCCGGCGGCGCCGATGTTGACGGTCGGGTCGGTGTAGAGCATGTTAATGACGCAGGCGGCGGCGCCGGCGACATGCGGGGAGGCGGAGGAAGTGCCGGCTTCGGTCAGAAAGCCGGTGGGATCGCCGGGGGCGGGGTCGGTGTAGGCGCTGGCCCTGGCGCTGGTGATAAGGGAGCCGGGGGCGAAGACGTCTATCAGCTCTCCCCGATTCGAGTAGCAGGCGGGTTCGTCGACCCGCGGGTTGACATCCTGACAGTTGCTGTAGGTGAGGGTGCCGGAGACGTTAGCGTCGTAGGTGGCGCCGGCGGAGATCACGGTGCTGATGATGGCGGGTGAGGCGATCCCTTCGAGGTGGCCCTCGTTTCCCGCGGCCGCGACCACAACAATGCCATGGGCCCTGAGGTCGTCCATCATGGCGGCTTCGGCGACATAGGGGGAGGCCCGGAACTCGGCATCGCTCCTCCACTCCGTCGTGTCGCCCAAGCTGAGGTTGACGACCTTGATGTTGTACTTCGTCTGATCTAGCAGGGCCTGATCGAGAGCCTGGAGGACGATGGAGCTATAGGTCGTCCCGGTGGCATCGATGACTTTGTAGGCGACGAGGGTGGCGGCGGGGGCGATGCCACGGTAGATGGCGTCGGTGCCGGCGGCGATGCCCGCAACGTGGGTGCCGTGCCCGGCATCGTCCATGGGGTCACCATCACCGTTAACGAAGTCGTACCCGCCGACGACCTTGCCGGTCGGGAACGGCGAGTCGGGGTTGCCGCCGAAGTCGGGGTGCTTATAGTCGATGCCGGTATCGACGATGGCGATGGACAGGCCGTGGCCGGTGAAGCCAGCCCCCCGCGCGGTGGGGGCGCCGATTAGCGGGCCGCTCTCAGCTAGGGTCGCGTGCATCTCCCGGTCGGGATAGATGCTGGTCACCAGAGGCGAGTTCTCCAACTCCTTCAGGGACTGGGCATCGACTACACCTGCGAGGAGTGGCTGGGTGGCATAGGTGCGCTTGACCTGGAAACGCGGCGCGGCCCGGAGGACGCGAGCGCGAAGGTCCGCGATCGCCGGCAAGCGTTGGGCCAGATCGAGGGCCTTGATCAGAGGGAGACGGTCATCGCCGAGGGTGACCATGACCCTGGATTGGCCGGAATCGCGCACTTCGCGGGCCACCTGATCGTGGACGAAGGCGCGGGGGGTGGCGGCGGATACTAGCGACGAACTGAGAACCAGCAGAGCCAGGAGGCACAGGGATGCTGCGCGGGTCTTGGTCATTCGAATCTCCTACCCTCTCGCGGCCGGTAAGGGGGCGTCCCGGCAGTGGGCACGGCCGCCCGGCCCGATTGCGTCGAGTTTGCCCGCGAACGCGGGCAGCGAAACCCGTTGGCTCCGCCTGTCACCGCGGTGACCGGCAGAGGGTCACCCCACCTCATAGTAGCACAATGGGATTATACCGCAGGGAGGTGGTGATGTCCTGGGGGAGATTTTGGGGAGAAGGGAACAGAACCCAGCGCAGAGGAGGGAAGCCGCCTGCGGCGGAGGGATGGCAGGAGCAAGTCGCCGGGGGCGACCAAGGCTCCCGCCGAACGGGAGGGGCGGGCGCAATGAACTGCGCCCCTACGAACAGCAACGGCCGGCGCGGGCGCAACGGCAACGGCGGGATTCCTCGCTCCGCTCGGAATGACGGCAACGGCCGCCGGAGGCGGACGGGAGGGTAACGGCGGCAGGTGTCGCGCCGGGGGAGGGGAAGAGAGGGTGCTGATTGGGCGCGGCGGCCCGACGATAGTGCGCCGAACGCGGTCCCGCCGCGGTATCCGCCTGCCCTGGCAGCGGCAGCGGTTGGGAGGGCGAGATGGGGATTTCCGAGCTGGATACTCCCTGCCTTCTGGTCGATATTGACCGATTGGAGGCCAACCTGGACCGCATGGCCCAGGTTGCGCGGGCAGCCGATCTACAACTGCGGCCCCACACGAAGACCCACAAGACGCCACACATCATGCAGATGCAGCTCGAGCGCGGCGCGATCGGGATCACGGTGGCGAAGGTGGGCGAGGCGGAGGTGATGGCCGAGGCTGGCGCCACCGACATCTTCATCGCCAACCAGATCGTGGGACAGCAGAAGGTCGATCGGCTGGTGGCCCTGGCCGGGCGGGTGAAGATCCGGTAGGCGTAGACAGCGCGGAGGTGGCAGCTCCGATCTCGATGGCAGGCGCGCGGGCGGGGGTGCGCGTACCGGTGCTGATCGAGGTAGACAGCGGGCTGAAGCGCTGTGGTGTCTCGCCGGAAGGGGCGGTGGACCTAGCGCGCTTCATCAACACGCTCCCCGGAGTCAGCCTGGTGGGGCTGTTCACCTACGGCGGTCAGGTCTACGCGGCCCGCAGCGATAACGAGGTAGCAGGGGTGGCGGCCTACGAGTGCCGGACGATGTCGGAGCTGGCGAGTAAGATCGCGCCCATCGCCGGGAGAGCACTGAGGATCAGCGGCGGCTCGACTCCTACCAGTCGCCACTACACGACGGAGTGCGGGCTTACCGAGATCAGGCCCGGCACCTATGTCTTCAACGATCGGACCCAGCTCGACCGGTGGGCGGCGAAGCCGGGTGACTGCGCGCTGACAGTGCTGGCGACGGTGGTGAGCACACCGGAGGCGGGACGCGCAGTCCTGGATGCGGGTGGCAAGGCGCTGGCGGCCGATCTGGCGCCAGAGTCCTCCGGCTATGGGATGCTGAAGGAGGACAACGCGGCAGTGCTGGTCAAGCTCAACGAGGAGCATGGGTTCCTCGATCTGTCGCAGGCTTCGGTGAAGCTGCGAGTGGGCGACAAGGTGCAGGTGATTCCGAACCACAGTTGCGTGGTGGCGAACCTGTTCGATGAGATAGTGGCGGTGCGGGGGGGAGAGGTGGTCGAGCGCTGGCCGGTGGCAGCGCGAGGGAAGCTGCAGTAGCGACCGCGCAAGCGGGGAGTGGAGGAGAGGTCAGTGGCAGGCAAAGAGATCATCATATCGGACAAGCTACCAGCGCCGAAGGGGCCATATTCGCCCGCGATCAAGGCGAATGGATTTGTGTTTGTCTCCGGGCAGGGGCCGATCGACCCGGAGACGGGAGAGGTGTTGCGGGGGACGGTAGAGCAGCAGACCGAGCTGGTGCTTCACAATATCAGTATGATCCTGGAAGCGGCCGGTTCGTCGCTGGAGCTGGTCGTCAAGAGCAACGTCTACCTCGACAAGATCGAGGATTTCGCGGCCATGAACGGCGTCTATGGCAAGGCCTTCTCCAAGAACCCGCCTGCCGCGTACGACGATCGAGGCGGCTAACCTGCCGCTGGGAATCGGGGTGGAGATCGATGTAATCGCGCTGGTGGGCTGAGGGAACGGCATTCACCGCAGAGACGCGGAGGGCGCAGAGGAGGGGACCCGCCTACGGCGGGAGGGATGGCAGGACCAAGGTCCTGCCGAACGGGAGGGAGAGCGGCCCTCACGTCTCCGATTGTGAACGCAGGCACTCCCTGGCAGCCCCCAACTGCGTACGTAGGCTCTCCCTGCTGGTCTCTGTTTGTGGAATAACACCGGTGGGAGGGAGCCCAGAGGGCTGCCGCTGGCCGGCAAGTGCGCGGCGAACTACTAGCTCCCCCGATGAGTGTTACGGTAAGCATCATTCATGCCCGAGTCTAGGACACGACTTTCGCGTTTGCCGATCATCCGCACGATAGTTGCCCGGCGCGAGCGGCGCCAGGCGGAGCTTGCGGCTGATCCGTTCAAGATGAGCGAGATGCAGGAGGAGCGGCTGTGGCTGCTCGTCCTCCTGATCCTGTTCCTGCTGTCCGTCAGCCTCTTCCTACTCACCGCGACCGAGGAGCGCGCGGCTCCATGCCGGCGCTCGCCGCGCCCCTCATCATCGTCCTGGGCAACGACGTCACGACCTGCTTCCTGCTGGTGATGGTGCTGCTCATCACCGCCTACATCCGGGAGCGCCTCGCCGAGCGGTGGCGGGAGAACCGCCGTCTGGTCGACGAGCTGACGCGGAAAGAGCGGGCGCTGGAGAAGAAGGACGCGCAACTCACCACCTGGGGCGAGCTGAGCCACGCGCTGATCGCGAACTTCGACCTGCCCCGCCTGCTCGATCTGATCGTCTCCACGGCGATGGAAGTGACCGGGGCGGACCGCGGGTCGGTGATGCTGCTGGACGAGGTGGAGGGCGATGCTCACCATCAAGGCCTCGAAGGGCATCGCGCCCGGACATGAGGGCGACAAGATCAAGCTGGGCGAGGGAATCGCAGGACGGGTGGCGCTCACGGGCCAGCCAGTACTGCTGCAGCGGGGTCAAGGAGCTGGCAGCGCTACGTCCCCTGCGGCGTCGGGAGGACGAGATCTCCTCGGCGATCTCCGTGCCGCTGCGGATCGACGAGCAGATCGTGGGCACTCTGAACGTGAATGAGTCGAGGCGGTCGCACGAGTTCAGGGAAGACGACCTGCGCGCGCTGACGCTGTTCGCCGACCAGGCCGCGCTGGCCCTGGAGAAGGCGCAGCTCTACCGGGATTCGCAGCGCCAGCTCGAGAAGCTGCTCTCGGTGCTGGACGAACTCAGCCGCACCCAGGCGCAGCTCGTGCACTCCGAGAAGCTGGCCTCGCTGGGCGTACTCGCCGGAGGGGTCGCGCACGAGATCAACAACCCGCTGATGGTGATCCTGGGCCGGACCGAGCTGATGCTGATGGACGATGACCAGTCGCCCGCCGTGCGCAACGAACCTGGAGACCATCCGGGTCGAGACGGAGCGGATCGCGGAGATCGTGCAGGGCCTGCTCACCTTCTCCCGGAAGAGCCGGCAGGACAAGATCGAGACGCTGGACGTCAACGACGTGCTCGAGCGCACGCTGATGCTCAGCGAGCACCAACTCACCGTGGGCAACGTGCAGGTGGTCAAGGAGCTGACCCCGGGCTTGCCCGTGATTCAGGCCAACCCGGGGCAGTTGCAGCAGGTGTTCATGAACCTGATCATCAACGCTCATCACGCCATGCCGAACGGCGGGACCTTGACGGTCCGGACGGGCGCCGTGCCCCAGCATCGCGTCTTCGTCGAGATCGAGGACACCGGCAGTGGCATTCCGGCAGACGACCTGGACCGCATCTTCGACCCCTTCTACACGACCAAGGAAGAGGGCAAGGGTACTGGCCTGGGGCTGTCGGTCAGCCGCAACATCGTCGAGAACCACGGCGGGGTAATCGGCGTCCAGAGCACGGCCGGCATGGGCACCCTGTTCCGCATCGTGCTCCCCGAGGTGCCCCCCGCGCCCGCCGCCGAGGGACAAAAGCTGCCGATAGAGATCGGCGCCACCGGGTCTCTCGCCGCGCTCGCCGGCCAGTAGGTCTCAAAAGCCTTCTCCCCTTCGCGAGGATTTCGCCTCGGCGCGCCTAACCGACCTCACACAAGACTGTTCCGCGGGTGAGGTAGCATGAACAGCAAGAAGCGGTTAGGCATCGGCGTCATCGGGACCGGCGGCTGGGCGGGGAGTTTCTGGGCGGAGGCTCAG
The DNA here is from genome assembly GCA_963699135.1 of uncultured Armatimonadota bacterium. Taxonomy (GTDB): domain Bacteria; phylum Armatimonadota; class Hebobacteria; order Hebobacterales; family Hebobacteraceae; genus JBEKKD01. The sequence continues at coordinate 238,007 of OY969415.1, forward strand.
CACGCGCCCGAGATCGAGTTGATCACCTGCTGGGATCAGGCCCCCGGGAATGCGAAGAGCTTCGCGGAGGCCCATCGCTGCCAGGCGGCGTCAAGCCTCGATGATCTACTGGCCGACCCCCGGGTCGAGGGCGTGGCGATCTTCACCCCCAATAACTTCCACCGGGGCCCGGCGGAGGCGGCCGCGGCAGCCGGGAAGCACGTCTTCACCGAGAAGCCCATCGCCAATACGGTGGCGGACGGGGCGGCGATCTTCCGGGCCTGCGCCAAGGCCGGCGTCACTCTCATGGTGGGACACAGCAGCCGGTATCAGGGCCCGCCCCGGGCGCTGAAGACCCTCCTGGACAGCGGGCGGTTAGGGCAGATCGCGATGGTGGAGGCTAACCACGCCCATGCCGGTGGGACGCGGGTGACAGAGAAGGAGTGGCGCTGGCATCGCGATCAGGCGCCCGGCGGGCCATTGATGCAACTGGCGGTCCACGATTTCGACACGCTGCACTACCTCTTCGGGCCGACCAAGCGAGTGACCGCGCTCTCTACCAGCAAGCTCGTGGACTCCGAGATCGAGGACATCTTCCTCACGCTGCTGGAGTTCGAGTCGGGCCTGCTCGGATACGTCGGCACCAGTTACGTCTCGCCGCCGTCCAACTTCACCCGCATCTACGGCATCGGGGGAAACGCCTATGCGGAGGGCGGGGAAATCGTGCTAACAAAGATGAAGGGGTCCTGGGAGACGGAGAAGGAAACCATCGTCCCGCCGGTAGTCAAGCACACCGCGGCGGAGATGACCGAGTTCGCGCGAGCGGTGCGAAGCGGCACGCCCGCGGAGACCAGCGGCCGGGAGGGTCTGCTGGCGCTGGGCGTGGTGCTCGCCTGCTTGATGTCGGCGGAGCGGGCGTGCGCGGTAGAGGTGAAGGAGGCGCTGGGAGAGGCGGCGGGGCTGATCTAGCAGCAGACCGCGAAGGCCGATACCCAGCACCGGAGTACTGTCGCAGAAAGGCCTTTGCCATGACGGTGCGCCCGCGCGCAGATGCCGCCCGGATGCTGGGCAGCCGCCGGAGCCGTGAGCGCCTGTGCGCCGTCTCAGAGCGGCTCCGGGGCTGTTACTACCTTCTGCAAAGGCTTTCCTGAGACGGCACACCAGCTATGAACCATCCATCGCGGCTATCGAGAGCGCTCTTCCAGTTTCAGAAGCTCGTGCTGAGCTTGTCTTTTCTGCTGTGCCTGGCAATGAGCGCGTGCTATCTGATCCGGCCGGACTCCTTCGCGGCGGTGACGGTCTTCCCGGTGTGGGCGTGGCTGGCGCCGGGGCTGTTCCTGGCGGCACTGGGATGGGGATATCGGACCCGGCGGGCAGCGGTGGTGGTGGCGCTGGTCTGGCTGGCGTACCTGGGGGTGTTCGTGGAGGAGCCTCGGAGCTTGCTGCGCATGGGTCAGTGGCCCACTCGGGAGTGGGAGGCGGCGCGGGAGCAGGGCCGAGGCCTGCGCGTGGTGTCGCTCAATTCCCGGGTGGCAGAGCAGGCCGCCTCGGAGATCGCGCAGTACCACCCGGACATCGTGCTGCTGCAGGAATCGCCCCCCCAGAAACAGGTGAAGCGGGTCGCCGCCAGGCTCTTTGGCGACCAAGGCGAGTTTCTGTGGAGCAACGACGCGTCGATCATCGTGCGCGGCTCACTCACCCTGAACCCGGTGCCGACGCCGAAGCACCTGGTGCTGGCGCGAGTCCGGCTCAAGTCGGGGATCGAGGCGAACGTGATCAGCACCCGGCTGCATTCGCCGGTGTTCGGCGCAGAGCTGTGGTCGCTGAACTGCTGGCAAGAGCAGGCGGAGAACCGGCGCAAGCACCGGTCGCAGATGGAGCGCACGAAGGCATTGCTGGCGGCGCTGCCGGAGAGCGTGCCGATCATCATCGGGGGGGACTTCAACTCGCCGGCAGGGGACGCGGTCTATCGACTGCTGAAGCCGCGGCTGCACGACACCTTTGCGGAGGCGGGGAAGGGATGGGGGAATACCGCGTTCAATCACCTGCCGGTGCTCCGGGTGGATGAGGTGTGGACGAGCAAGCACTTCCGGGCCTCGGCAGTGGTTGCCAGAGAGACGATCAACTCCGACCACCGGCTAGTGGTGTGCGATCTGATGGTGCGATAGGGGCGCGTCGCGCGGACAGGGGCCGCGGGGGTCACGGCGAAGTCGCCCGACGCTTGCGAAGGAGGTGGTGGCTTTGCTGCGACCGGAGATGGTAGAACCCACGACGATCGAGGGAGCGGTGGCGGCGCTGAAGCGCGAGCGAGGCGCGGTGCTGCTGGCCGGCGCCACCGACCTGATCCCGGCGATCAGGAAGGGCCTCGCGAGGCCCGCGACGCTGGTGAACCTGAAGCGCATCCCAAGTCTCTCAGGCGTGCGGCGAGCGCGGGGCGGGGTGAGCATCGGCGCGATGACCACGATCGCCGACCTGCTGAAAGACCCCATGCTGGCAGAGGGATGGACGCTGCTTCTCGAGGTGGCACGGGACTTTGGGTCGCCTCAGATCCGCAGCATGGCGACCATCGGGGGGAACCTGTGCAGCGCGCTCCCCTCGGCCGACTTGCCTCCTCCCCTACTCGCCTACGACGCGCGAGTGCGGATCGCGGGCCCCGGCGGCGCACGTGAAATGCCCCTCGCGGAGTTCTTCGTGGGCGCGGGCAAGACCGCGCTCAGAGCGGGAGAGATACTGACGGCAGTGATACTCCCGAAGCCGCCGGTGCGGACCGGCGCGGCGAGTGAGAAGCTCACCGTAAGGCAGGCGATGGACCTCCCGATCGTGGCGGCCGCGGCGGCGATCACGCTGGCCCCGAACGGCAAGACGTGTCGCAGCGCGCGGATTGCGCTGGGGGCGGTGGCGCCGACACCAATGCGGGCGGTGAAGGCGGAGCGCATGCTGGAGGGCCAGGTGGTGACGCCTGACTCGATCGCCCTGGCCGCGGCGACTGCGGCAGCGGAGGCGAAGCCGATCTCTGACCTGCGCGCCAGTGCGGAGTACCGGCGCGAGATGACCGCGGTGCTGGTGCGACGGGCGCTGGAATCGGCCTTCGCGCGGGCGGGAGGTGGCCGATGAGAGCGGAGCGGGAGATGCGGCTGCGCATCAACGGGAGCGAGTGTGACCTCGCGGCGCACCCGGCGGAGCGGCTAGTCGATGTGCTGCGCAACCAGGCCGGAATCACGAGCGTGAAGGAGGGGTGCGGCACGGGGCAGTGCGGTTCGTGCACGGTGTTGCTGGACGGGCGGCCGGTGGTGTCGTGCCTGACGTTCGCGGGGGACGCGGTCGGCCGCGAGATCACTACCGTGGAGGCGTTGGCGAAGGGCGGGGAGATGCATCCGCTGCAGAAGGCTTTCATGGAACACGGCGCGGTGCAGTGCGGTTTCTGCACGCCGGGGATGCTGTTGGCGGCGAAGGCGCTGCTCGATGAGAATCCCGCGCCGAGTGAGGATGATATCAGGCGGGGGCTGTCTGGCAACCTCTGCCGGTGCACCGGCTACGCAAAGATCATCGAGGCGATTCAGTCGGTCGCCGGAGTGAGGAAGGCGGCGCGCGCTCCGCGCAAGTCGGCGAAGGGAGGCCGGCGGTGAGATACACGGCAGTCGGGAAGCGAGTGCCGCGGCTCGATGGGCCGGCGCACGTGACCGGGCAGACGAAGTTCTGCGCCGACCTCACGCTGCCGGGGATGGTGTGGGGAGTGACGCTGCGCACGCGGCATCCGCACGCGCGGATCGTTTCCATCGACACCAGCAAGGCATCGCGCATGCCGGGGGTGGTGGCAATCATCACGGGGCAAGATCTGCGGGCGCTGGCCAGGGACAAGGTGCGCCATCAGGGAGAAGCGGTGGCGGCAGTGGCGGCGGAGACACGCCAGCAGGCAACGGCGGCAGCGCGGGCGATCGCGGTGCAATATGAGCTGCTGCCGGTGGTGACGGATGTGAGATCGGCAATGGCGCGGGGCGCGGCGCGGCTGCACGAGCAGGAGCGGGGAGCGCTCCCCAATGTGGGCGACGAGACGACGGTGAAGAGGGGTGATGTGAAAGCCGGTTTCGCGGCCGCCGACAGGATCTTCGAGGACACGTTCGAGACGCCGTGGGTGCATCAGGGCTATCTCGAACCACACGTGACGCTGGCCGACTACAACCCGGTGACGGGGAAGCTCTCGCTGTGGACGAGCAGCCAGGCGCAGTTCGGGGTGCGCGGCAATGTGTCGCGAATGCTGAAGCTGCCGATGAACCGAGTTCGGGTGACCGTGCCGCCGGTGGGCGGCGGGTTCGGCGGCAAGGGCGGGGCGATTCTGGAGCCGATCTGCGCGGAACTCTCTCGACGCTGCGGCCGGCCGGTGGAGATGGTGATGACGCGGGAAGAGGAATTCCTGGCGAACCATCCGTGCGGCGGGTCGGTGCTGGAGCTGAAGACGGGGGTGAAGAAGAGCGGGGAACTGGTGGCGTTGGAGGCGCGGCTGCTCTTCGACACGGGGGCGTATGGCGGGGCGCAATCGGGAACCGGCGCAACGCTGGTGCAGGGGCCCTATCGCATCCCTAACCTGCTGGTGAAGGCCTACTCGATCTACACCAACAAGCCGTCGGCAGGAGCGCGGCGGGCGCTGACCGCACCGCACGTGCACTTCGCGATCGAGAGCCAGCTCGACATCATCGCGCACACGCTGGGGATCGACCCGCTCGAGATCAGATTGCGCAATGTGATCGGGAAGGGCGACCCGGTGGTGGGCGATGCCAAGATGCCGTACTCGCTCCCGGAGAAGGTGATCCGAGCGGCGGCGCAGCGGGCGGAGTGGTCTCGCCAACGCACGAAGCGGACGCGCAAGGGGAAGGCCCGGGGCGTCGGGATTGCGGCCGGGCACTGGACCTGTTGGGCGTCGGCGTCGAGCGCGTATGTGCTGGTGAACGAGGACGGCACGGTGGCGGTGACAACGGGCGCGGTCAACCTGAGCGGAACGGATACGTCGTTCGCGCAGATCGCGGCGGAGTCGTTCGGCATCCCCGTGGAGCGAATCACGGTGCAGGTGGCAGACACCGACACCGGGCCGCAGAACCAGGGGTCACACCACAGCCGGGTGCTGTTCGGCGTTGGCGAGGCGGTGCGGCGCGCATGTGAGGATGCGAAGAGGCAGATGGCGGAGGCGCTGGCCAGCGACCTCGGGGTGAAGCAGAGCCAGATCATGATGACAGGCGGCGTGGTGAAGGCGGGGCGACGCAGACTCACGTTCGCGGAGGCGGCGCGGAGCGCCATCGGGTATCGGGGAGCGATCATCGGGAGGGCGGCGCTGACGGAACTGCCGTACGCGATCTCATCGTGCGCGCAGGTCGCAGAGGTCGAGGTAGATCGGGAGACAGGGCAGTGGGAGCTGAAACGGCTCACCTGCGCGCAAGATGTTGGGTTCGCCATCAATCCCATGAGCGTGGAGGGGCAGATCGAGGGAGGGGCATCACACGGCATCGGGTATGCGCTGTGTGAGGAGTATGTATACGACCAGGGTAAGCTGCTTAATCCCAACTTCATGGATTTCCGCATGCCGACGGCACTCGACCACCCGAAGTTCGAGATCGCGATGATCGAGGAGCAACTCGACGGCGGCCCGTTCGGGGCGAAGGGGGTGGGTGAACCGCCGACGATCCCGACGGCGCCGGCTATCGCCAACGCCATCTTCGACGCGGTGGGGGTGCGGGTGCGGCAGATCCCGATCACGCCGGAGCGGTTGTACATGGAGATGAAGCGTGCCCGCGAGCGCTGAGCGGGTGGCGGCAGTGGTACTGGCGGCGGGTGAGTCGCGACGGCTGGCGCCGCAGAAGCTGCTGCTGCCGTTCGGGGAGGCGACGGTGATTGGCAGCGTGGTGGGGGCGCTGGAGGAGGCGGGGCTGGACCCGATCATCGTGATCGCCGGTGGGCAGGAGACGGAGATCAGGGAGGCGCTGCGCGGGAGGCGGGCGCAGGTCGTACGCAACCCGGAGGTGACGCGGGGTATGCTGTCGTCTTTGCGGGTGGGGCTAGAGGCGCTGACGGAGGAGGTGGGGCGCTTCGTGATCGCGCTGGGCGACCAACCGCGGCTGCGCGGGAAGCACGTCAGGTGGCTGCTGGAGGGGCAGACCCGGCGAGGCAAAGGGATCGCGATCGCGTGTTACGGCGGGAAACGGGGCCACCCGGTGGCGTTCGCGGCACGGTACCGGGAGGGGATACTGGCGCTGGGTGATGACCGGACGCTCCGCGATCTGATACACGGCAATATGAGCGACGTCGCGGATGTCGAGTGCGATTCGGATGCGGTGATCCGCGATGTCGATACCCGAGAGGACTATGAGGCCGAACTCCAGCGACGGGAAGCAGATGAGGGGTAGCATCTTCGCCGAGGTTACCGCGCTTCAGCAGGCCGGCAGATCGGGAGTGCTGGCGATCCCGTTCTGGTCGTGGGGCTCGGCTCCATTCAGCCAGTCGGCGAAGCTGTTGATGCGCGACGATGGCAGCACGGTCGGCACGGTGGGAGGCGGCGCGCTGGAGGCGGCGGTGATGCGGGCGGCGCGGGAGGCGCTCGCCAGCGGCGAGGCGCGACTGATGGAGTTCGATCTGAGCGTGGGCGACGCCGCTTCACTGGGGATGATCTGCGGCGGACGCTGCGCGATCTTCCTGGAGCCGATTCAGCCGGGGCGGGGGCAGGAGGTGTTCGCGGCGGCGGAGCTGGCCGAGATGATGGGCGAACCCATCGCAGTCATCACGGTAGTGTCGGGAGGGGCATCGACCAAGATGGCGGCGAGCGCGGACGGGACGGTGGTGGGGACGACCGGGGAGGCCGAGGTCGACCGGGCGCTGATCGCGGAGGCGCAGGCGGCGCTATCGGACGGCGCGCCGCGCTGACCTGGAACAGCCGGTAACGGCGCACATCGACCCGGTGCGGCAGCGCCCATCAGTCTTCATTTTCGGGGCGGGGCATGTGGCGATTCCGCTGGCACAGGTGGCGGCGATCGCGGGATTCCGCGTGGCGGTGATCGATGACCGGGAGGAATTCGCGAACAGGGACAGGTTCCCGGTCGCGGACGAGGTGATGGCCGCGAGCGTGGAGGAGGCCTTCTCGGCGCTGGCAATCGGGAAGGACAGCTACGTCGTGGCGGTCACGCGTGGTCACGTGCTGGACGAAGAGGTGGTGGCGGCCGCGTTGGCGGTGCGGGCGCGCTACATCGGGATGATCGGGAGTCGGCGCAAAGTGGCGGGGGTGCGAGAGCGGCTGGTGGGCCGCGGCTTCTCGCAGGCGGAACTGGACCAGATACACGCGCCCATCGGCATCGAAATCGGCTCGGATACGGTGGAGGAGATCGCAATCAGCATCGTGGCGGAGCTGATCGCGGAGCGGCGCAGGGAGGGTTAGGCACTACCCCGGCTCGGTGGGCTTGGCCTTGGGCGACTGGGCCCGCACACGGAGGTCCGGCGCCCGCAGGTAGGTGGAGTCGCCGGCGCCGTAGTTCCCGGATAGGCTGACGCCGCGGTAGTAGTGTCCCAGAATCTCGGGGTAAGCGAACCCGGCGCGCGCCATGCCGATGGCTCCGTGCTGGGAGAGCCCGACGCCCTCGCCCGCCCCGTAGCCGGTGATCGAGAAGCGGTCGCCGTTGCGCTCGATGCTGACGAGACGGAGGTCGTGGTCGTAGGATCTTCCGGTGGCCTCTCCGACGAGGCCGAGCGTGGTGCGGATGCGCTGCGGGCCGGTCACCCTCACCTCGCGCTGGCTGCCGATCACCCTCAACTCTTTGATGCGGTCAGAGTCCGACGGGGTGACGACGATGTCACGCACGTCACCAGGATCCTTGCCGGTCACCGATCTCACCCGCTCTCGGATCTGGTCGGCGCGGACGGTCTCGCGCCACTGGAAGCAGTCGCTGTAGTCGAGCTGGGAGGCGAAGTCGTCATAGGGGGAGCGGACGGGCGTGAGATACCTTACGCGGAGACTGCCGGGCCAGGCCTCATCGGTGGGCGCGGTGTAGCCGCCGGCGTTGGCGTGGTAGGCGGCGAGGATCGCCTTTCCCTGGTAAGTGAGAATCTCGCCTCGGGTGCGCTTCACCGCCTCGTTTCCGGTGTTGGTCTCGCTGCTCATTCCCCGGTAGAACTGGCAGTGGCCGGTGGCGCAGACATCGAAGCCCTGGCCTTCGTGCCTGGGCTGAGTGGTCTTGATGAACATGGCAAGGGTGCGGGAGATGACAGCCTGAACCTTGAGGGCATCGAGCGCGCCGGGGATGGAGAACATCTCGTTGGGGATGACGCCTTGGAGGTAGTCCTCCATCTCGAGCTTGTTGGCGACCTTCAGTCGACCATCGGGCTGAACCTCGATCTTGATGAGCCCCCGGTAGGCGCGGCCGTCGAGAGCGACGCCCGAGTTCTTCGAGGCGGGAGTGAGGTTGACCCAGCGGCCGATCCTGCCGGAGCCGTCGCCGGGCTTCGCGATCTCTATCTCGCCGCCGGATACACGAACCTGGTAGACGCCGGTGTAGTGGCCGTGATCCTGGCGCGCTTCCCAGTTCCCCGCGCCACTGAGAGTGACTGATTTGGGGGCGGAGTCGCCGTAGTAGAGTCCAATAGTGACGGTCTGAGGCGCGGCCAAGGCAACGGGAGCGGCCGCAATGGCCGCCACCAGTGCTATCAGCACGGCCGCCAGTCTCACACCTATCGTACGATTCACAATAGGTCGTTCCATACTAAGGGGGGATAGGCGCGGGCAGAGGTTACCCAAGATACCATGGGAGTGGCGGAGTCTCTCAGTGGGGAACGGCAACGGCAGTAACCGCAGATTACGCAGATTGGGCCCGCCTAACGGCGGGAGGGATGGCAGGACCGAGGTCCTGCCAAACGGGTGGGATGAGCGTCGTTCAGGGGGAAGGTCAGCTAGGAGCGTTTTTCGAGGGTCATCCAGGTGTGTCTGGGCGCGAACCCAAGGGCTTTGTGGTAGAGGTTCCAGGCGGGCTCGTTCGACTGGTAGACGTGGAGATGGAGCGACTCCGCCTTCTCCCTCAGCGCGGCTTCGGCGGCCATGATCAGGATGAGCTTCCCCAGCCCCATCCCCCGCCAGCCCTTCGCGACTTGCACCCCGGTGATGCCGTAGAGCCTGCACTTGTGCTCCCGGTGGTACTCGTCCCAGAGCGCGAAGGCGGTGGTGGCGATGGTCTCCATGCCCCACACCAACTCGACGACCTTCCTCGGCCGGAAGAAAGCAGAGGAAACCTCCCTTACCCGGGGCCTGACTCCGGTGCTCTCGACGCGGCTCCAGACGCGAGTTGACTCCGCCAAGAGCGCTGACAGATGGTGTCGGTCAGACAGATCGAGTTCGGGGGTGGCGTAGTGAGCGACGGGCACAAACCCATTCGCCGCCAAGAGCGAGAGCAGCTCGGTCCGCTGGGTGGAGACCCCCGGCATCTCGTAGGCGCCGGCGATGCCGTTGTAGAACGGCTGGGTGCACTGCACCCAACTGGGGTAGAAGAGCACGCGCCGGACGCCGATTTTTTCCATGTAGGTCAGCGCTTCGCACAACAGCGCCTCCACCAGTTCGGGCTTGGAAGAGGGGGCCACCAGGGCCCAGATCTGGCCCTCGTTCGGGATGATGCGCCGCTCGGGGAGGGCGAACCAGAAGTCGGTGACAGGGCCGAAGTGCACGAAGCCCAGCACCTGCTGGCCCTCAACCGCAACTCGCAGGGTTGCTGGATCGAAGGAGGGCTGGAGGGCCACGCGATCGAGGAAGTCATCCTCAGTCAGGGCGGCGAAGTTCGGCCCACCCGCGAACGTCTGGTTCCAGACGGAGACGATACCGGACAGATCGCCGTCGTTGTAGGCGCGGAACGAAACCATCGGCGCTTGGTCACCTCGGGACTAGGGGTGAGATTTCGCTGGGCGGGGGCGCACCCCTGCGTCGAGGAGGGAACGGTAGCATCCGCAGATTGCGCAGATGGCACAGATGGCGGCTTCGCCGCGGGACTTGCTGCGCTCGGAATGCAGCGAACGGCCCCACCTCTGCTGCGCAGGGGTAGGCTACTGACCACGGAGGGGCTTCGGCAGTAGAACTACCGAAGCAACGGGAACGACGAGATTGCCACGGGGCGGCAACGGCCGCCCCTCGCAATGACAGACTGGGGGGGCGGGGGTTCGCTTGACAGTGGCGTGGGGATGCCATAACCTCTGAGCAAGCACAGTGAGGGGTGGTGGAGGGTCTGTTGAGGTTGCGATTAGCGGTAGTCATGGGGCTGTTGTGCGGCTGCCTGTGTGCCGCCTCTGCGGCGTGGGCGCTGACTCTTCCGGAAGAGGTCCGGGTAGGCAAGCAGGTGGCAGCGGAGGTGCGGCCGCTGGGCCTGACGCGCGACCCATCGTTGGACGCGATCGGGGGGCGGCTGGCGCCAGTGATGCAGCGCAAGGAGCTGACGTGGCGGTTCTGGGTGGTCGAGGGCATGAAGGACTTCAACGCCTTCGCGGCTCCCGGGGGGTTTGTCTTCATCACCCGTCCTTACTACGAGAAGCTCGACGACGATGAGGCTGCGTTCGTGGTCGGGCACGAGATGGCGCATATCGATCTGCGACACTATGAGAGACAGGTGAAGCGGGAGCAGCGCGCGAACGTCGGGAACCTACTGCTGAAGGTGCTCGCCACCAAGACGGGGACGCTGAGCACGGCCGCCGACATCGGGGCCACGGCCTATGTGACGCACTACAGCCGCGTGCTGGAGCGGGAGGCGGATTTCGCGGGATACAAGTATGCGCAGGAGGCGGGGTACAACGCCGCGGCCGCGGTCAGCGCGCTCAGCAAGCTCGGCAAAGAGCCGAAGATGCACCCGTGGATCTCGAACATCTATGCTACACACCCGATCCTGTCCGTTCGCGAGGACCAGCTCGCGGCGCTCGGCGGGAAGGAGCCGGAGGACGTCAAGCCAGCTCCGCCTGCGAAGAGCCACCGGCGCGATCTCACCTCCGGCTTGCAGCCCTTCGACCCGCCGGCTACGGTCGCGGTGCGCATCGTGGGCAGTGATGGCAAGCGGTGGGAGAGTCGGTGGCGGAAGAGCTTCACGAAGACCCTCCATACGCACCTGACGCCACTGGGGTTCAAGATTGCCGGCGACGATATCATGTATAAGCCGGATATCGGGGACCCGGTGGCGGCAGCAAAGAGCCGGGAGGCGAAGTACCTGCTGCTGGTGACGGTGAAGGAAATGCAGAGCAGCACGACCGGCGCGGAGCAGCTTACGGGGACGCCGGTGAAGGCGAAAGTGGAGGTCGCGGCGAGGCTGATCGAGGTTGCGTCGGGGAAAGACGCGGGCTCAGAGATCCCGTTCGCGAAGGAAGTCTGCGGGACAGATGTGATGCCCTCCGACCCGGAGACTCTGTTCAGCGACACGACGGTCGGCCAACTCGCCGAGTCGGCCGCGGGAGCGATCGCGGTGGCCTGTGCGAAGGCGGCGGGAGCGAAGCCGGCTCCTCCGGAGGCGAAGCCGGAAGCAGCGAAGACGCAGGGTAAGGCCGGGCACTAGACGGACTCGCGGCAGGAGCCACATGGACACTGACTGGATCAAGTCGCAGATCAACCAGAGAAACCATCGCTATCGCTGTGAGTTGGAGGACTGGTTCAGGGACTGGATCGTTGGCGGGTATGCCGAACGGGCGAGCAAGGCCTGGCGGCGCGATTACTCCAACGTGGAGGCCTACGAGCGCAGCGTGGCGCCGAACCGCGAGCGCTGGCGGGCAGTGCTGAATCCTCCCCCACTGGCCGTTTGCGGCGAACTCGAATTCGAGCCGGTTCCAGGACTCGAGGATATCGGTGGGCGATTCGTGCGGCTCCCGCTCGGCAGCCGGATGCGGGCGGAGGGCATACTCGCCGTACCGAAGACGGGCGGTCCCGCGCCGCTGGTGGTGGGCCAGCACGGCATTGATTCCCAGCCCGAGCACGTGTTCGGGCTGATCGATCCCGAGGGGGCATACCACTCCTTCGGGCGGCGGCTGCTGGAGGCCGGATTCGCGGTGCTGGCACCGATGAACCTGTTCGGAAGCGAACCGCGCGAGCGCATTGTCCGCATGGCGAAGATGGCTGGCACGACGCTCCCAGGGGTGGAGCTGGCGCGACTGCAGAGACTGCTGGACGCGCTCACTGCCCGACCCGACATCGACGGCGACCGGATCGGGTTCTGGGGCCTCAGCCTGGGAGGTATGGCGGCGCAGTTCTGGGCGCCGCTGGAGCTGCGGCTGAAGGCGGTGATCAGCGCGGCCTGGTTCAACTCGCGATTGGGCAAGATGGTGATCCCCGATCCGCGGTATAGCTGCTTTCTGGACACGCCGGAGGAGCACGTCTTCATACGCGGCTGGTTGACCGAGTTCGCCGACCATGACCTGCTGAGCCTGGTGTGCCCGAGGGCGATGCTGATTCAGGCCGGCAAGGCGGACGGGATCGCCTGGTATCCGCAGATCGAAGAGGAATTCGCAGTGCTGAAGACGCACTACGAGCGCCTCGGAGTGGGTGACCGCTGCGCCCTCGACCTGCACGAGGGAGTGCACGAGGTGCGGCTGAGCACGGGGATCGAGTGGCTGAAGAAGTGGCTGTAGGCGGCTGATCCGCGCGGGCGCTAAGGCGGCCCCGCGGGGGTTGCCTCCCGGAGGTACTTCGCGGCGTCCTCGGGGGCGACCACGTTGATGTAGATTTCGCTTCCCAGCTCGAACCCGCCCAGGGTGGTGATGCGGGGGAAGATCTCCATGTGCCAGTGGTAGGCCCGGACGTTGTGCTCGGCGGCCGGCGCGCTGTGGATGGCGTAGTTGTAGGAGGGGTTGCCGAGGCAGGAGGCGACACGCCCCAGAGTCTCCTTCAGCACCTTGGCGAAGTCGAGTGATTCGGCCTCGCTCATGTCAGCGAAGCGGATGGCATGCCGCTTCGGCAGAATCCAGGTCTCAAACGGGTACTTGCCGGCGAAGGCGGCGACGACGATGAAGTGCTCGGTCTGGAGGATGGTGCGTTCGTCGCTCCGGCTCTCGAACTCGACCAGCGCGCAGAACACGCACTTCCCGAGGTACTCCCAGTAGTCAGCGGCTCCGTGCAATTCCACCTGAATCTGCCGCGGCATTACCGGCGCCGCGATTAGCTGGGAGTGGGGATGCGCCAGCGAAGTGCCGGCCTTCGCCCCGTGGTTGCGGAAGATCAGCACGTAGGGGAGCGCATCGCTCGCCTCGAAGGAAAGGAAGCGTTGGCGGTAGGCCTCTATCACCGACTCGACCTGGGCGGTGTCCATCTGCCAGAGATCGAGGTTGTGGTGAGGCGTCTCGACGATGACCTCGTGCGCCCCGAACCCATCGCGGGCGGCGTAGATGCCGGCGTCGTGCGCCCGGTCGGACAGATCCACCCGGAGCGCGGCGAAGCGGTTTGGAACGACCCGGACGCGCCAGGGCGCGGAGTTCCGCTTGGCGCCGCTGGAGTCGCGCATGGCGAACACCTCGGGCGGCGTGCTGCTCTCATTCCCCGGGCAGAAGGGACACTTCTCGTCGTAGTCCGGGAGGGGCGATTCCTCGGCTCCGCTCTGCCGCGAAATCCGATGGTCGCTTCCCGCGGCCCTTCGCGATCACCACCCACTCCCGCGTCACCAGGTTCTTCCGGAGCTCCGGCTGGTAGTCCGGATCCCGCCTGATTTGATGGTTGGCCATTGCTCACCCCCGCGAGAAACGCCCGCTCGATGGCGGGCGTTTTCATAGCGGGTTCATTGTGTGCCGCGCGCCGGGGCGTGTCAAGGAATGGGGTTGGCGCGAGCGTAGCAAAATCGCGCCAAGATGGCCCTAGACCGCGAAGACATGGGTCGCCCGTGGCTCAAACCAGGCGGAGGCGGTGTCGCCGACTCGCAGGCCCTTGTCTTTCCAGGCCCGGCGCGGGACGAGAGCCACCAGGTCCACGGCGCCGGCGACGTCTACTCGCACCAGGGCGCCGCGGTCGACCATGCGGACGATAGGCCCAGTGATGACGTTGGGCAGATCGCTGGAGAACGGTTCCCCGACCTCGACGTCCTCGGGCCGCACGGTGAGGAACACCTCGCCCTCCGGCCCATCGGCGGCTCGGAAGCTCATTAGCCCCACGGTGACGAAGAGCCCGCCCGCGTTTCTCTCGGCCCGACCGCGGATGATGTTCTCGGCGCGGACGAAGCGCGCGACGAACTCCGAGCAGGGCCGGTGGAAAACCTCCTCGGGAGTGCCAACCTGTCGCACCCGGCCATCGCTGAGGATGCCGATGCGGTCGGCGACCGCAAGGGTCTCCTCAAAGTTGTGGGAGACGTGGACAGTGGTGGTCCTCAGCTCGGAGTGCACCCGCCGCAGTTCGACACAGAGGGTCTCGCGGGTCTGCTCATCGAGCGCGCTGAGGGGCTCGTCAAGCAGCAGCACCTTCGGCTCAATCGCCAGCGCGCGCGCCAGCGCCACCCGCTGCTTCTCGCCGCCGCTGAGGTGCAGCGGTGACCGCGCCAAGAGGTGGGTGATCTTCAGAAGTGCGGCCAACTCGCGCACGCGCCGCTCGATCTCGCCGCTCGACCTGCGCCTGAGCCTCATGCCGAAGCCGATGTTCTGGGCCACGTTCAGGTGGGGGAAGAGCGCGTAGTCCTGAGGGAGATACCCCAGCCCGCGCTGCTCGGGAGGCACGTGATTGACGCGCTGGCCCTCGACGAGGATGTCACCCTGGGTGGGCCGATGCAGGCCGGCGATGCACTCGAGGAGCACCGTCTTCCCCGCGCCAGTCGGCCCCAGGAGGACGAAATACTCCCCCCGGCCCACGTCGATGCTGGCGTCGTGGACGGTGAACTCGCCGAGCGAGATCGAGACTCCGCGCACCTGAATTAGCGCATCACTCAAAGCTCTGCCTCAGACTCCGCAGGGCCGCACAGCCCGCGGTCTGCAATCACCCGCCGGCCGTCGGCAACAGCACGGAGACCACGTCTCCGGACTTCACCCGCGCCTGCTCGCCGCCCTCGGCCGATTCGCCGTTCACCAGCAGCAGCACACTCGGAAAGAGCTTCCCGTCCTTGTCGAACAGGATGTCCTTCGCCTTCTCGAAGCGGGCGGCGAATTTCGCCAGCGCCTGGCCGATGGACAGCTCGTCGCCGTCGACCTCGACCTCTTTGGAGCCAGCGACTTCTCTCAGACTTGCGAACAGTCTCAACTTCACCATCTCAGAAGCCTCCTACCGCACCGGCGCGACATAGACGCCGATGAACGCGGATGAACGCCGATTGGAACCTGCTAGCTACACGCTACCACAGGTAGCCCTTCCCGCCCAGGCGCTTGAACGTTAGTAAGGTGACGGTCGATATCATCAGCATGATAATCAGGAGCACGACGGCCTTCTCGATCTCGTTGGAGGAGTAGCGCAGGAACATGGCTATGGGCATGACTTCGGTCTTCCAGGGAGTCGCACCGCAGAAGAACAGCACCGGGCCGAATTCGGCGATGGCCCGCGCCCAGGTCATTACCGCGCCGGCCACGATCCCCGTTCGCGCCATGGGCAGCACCACGCGGAAGAAGGCCTGGCGGCGGGTGCAGCCGAGGGTGCGAGCGACGTCCTCGTGGCGCGTGCCTACGGTGTCGAAGGTCGCCTTCACCGCCCGAACGCCAAAGGAGCAAGCGACGAAGAACTGCGCGACGACGATGCCGCGGGTGGTGAAGGTCCAGGGCTGGTCGTCCGAGATGGGGCGGCCGAGCACGACCGACAGCACCCAGTTGAGAGAGGCGACGAACCAGTGGGGTGTCATCTGGTCGATCCACTGCCCGGCGGAGGTGCTGAAGAAGATCAGCAGGCTAAGCCCGATGACTGGAGGCGGGACGACGATGGGCAGGTCGAGCAGCGTGTCGATGATGGAGGCGCCGGGCAAACGGAACCGAGAGAGCGCGTAGGCCGCCGGGATCGCCGCCACCATGGCCAACAGGGCGGTGACCGCGGACATGAGGACGCTGAGCTTGATAGCGAAGTGGTTCTCCGGGTCGCGAAGGCCCTCCAGAAACAGCTGCCAGCCGCTCTTGTCGAGACCGGGATGGGGCTGGGCGAGATACCAGACGTTGCTTAACAGCAGCAGCGCCACCCCGGAGAGGAAGAGGATGAGGATGCTGCCGACGACGACGGCGAAGAACGAGTTGCCGACGTTCCCTCGCATGCGACCGCGCGCGTCACCCCCACTTGGCAGCTCGGCCTCGGTCAAGTCTGCTTTGCCTCAGCGCCCTTGGAGGCGGGCTTGAGTGGTGCATAGCCGTGCTTGGCGAATACCGCGCTCGGCGTCCGCGCTGGCGAGGAAGTCCATAAACCGGGCGGCCTCCTTCGGGTGCTGGGAGGACTTGAGAACGCCGGCCGAGACAGTACTACTCACCCGGCAGACGGGGGCGATGGGGATAGTTGCAACCGCGCCCTTCGAGAGCGCGGCGGTTCCGTCCCAGACAATGGCCGCGTCCAACTGGCGGAGCTTCACGGCATTCGCCAGCTCGACGACATTCATGCACTGGAGCACGACGTTCTTCTCAACTGCCTTCCGGCACTTGGCCTTGTCCAGTACCGTCCGCGCGGCGCGGCCGATGGCGATCGCCTTCGCGTCGCCCAGGCCCACGCGGAGCCCGGGGCGTCCCAGGTCCTGCACCTTGGCAATCTTCTTGGGGTTGCCGGGTTGGCAGATGATGACGGTAGTCATGTTCGTCACCGGGCGATACTTGCCGATCAGCTTGCGGTCAACGGCCTGCTTCATGTAGAACAGCTCGCCCGGAATGTAGATGTCGCCTTTCCTGCCAATCGCGATGTCGGGCAGCAGGCAGCCGGAGCCCTTGTAGCTATACTCGACCTGGATTCCGGTCCGCTTGGCGAAGGTAGCTGCCAACTCGTTCAGCGGCGGCTGCATTCCCGCCCCCGCGAAGGCCATGAGCTTCACCGGCGACCCGGAGGCCGCCTTCGCCTCTCGGGCATCGCCCGACCAGGCGAAGATCAGCACCCCGGTCAGCACCAGGAGGCAGACAACAGTGACGATGACGATTCTGCGTGTGTCCGACATCACTACTCCCCGGGTTCAGGTCCCTCAGCGGTCAGCTCTAGCCGCCGATGGACACCAATGAACGCCGATTACCTACCGATAGGTCTTGATAGCGGTGGCCTTGAGTGAGGCATACACCTCGTCTCCAGCCTTCAGCCCCATTCGCTCGAGCGACCCCGCGGTGATCTCGGCGCAGAGGGGCAGCGCGCCGTTGAGCGACACCCTTACTTTGTCGCCGAGGTGGACGATCTCCTTGACGTTCGACCGAATCACATTGACGGCGGAAGATGAGGGCGCTTCGAGGCTGATCGAGACATCGCTGGGGAAGAAGGTGACGAGGGTTTCGCCATCCTGCGAGCCGTTCGCCACGGCGTAGATCGGCGTGCCGTTCACCCTGATCTCGGCCAGTCCATCCTCGGTCGTCCGGGTGATCGCTCCCTCGAAGAAGTTGACGCCGGTCAGCTCGGCCACGAATCGCGATTTCGGGTGGCGCAGGAGTTCCTGGCGATCGCCGATCTGGAGCACCTTGCCCCGGTCCAGCACACATATCTGGTCGCCGAAGGTCAGCGCGTCGATGTAGTCGTGGGTGACCATGATGACGATCTTGTTGACCATCCGAAGCAGCCGCTGGAGTTCACCGCGAACCTGATTGCGGGTCTGCGCGTCGAGGGAGCCGAGGGGCTCATCGAGCAGCAGTATCTCCGCTTCGCAGGCGATCGCCCGCGCCAGCGCCACTCGCTGCCGCTCGCCGCCCGAGAGGGCCCCCGGCTTGCGGGACTTGAGGTGCTCGATGCCGAGGAGGGCCAGCGCTTCGCCGATCTTCGCGGGGATGTCGGTCTTGCGCACGTTGCGCGCCCGCAGGCCGTAGGCCACGTTCTCGGACACGGTCATGTGGGGAAAGAGGGCGAAGTCCTGGAAGACGTATCCGACTTTGCGCTGCTCGGTCGTGACATCGATCCGCGCGGCGCGGTCCCACAGCGCGTGGTCGCCGAGGGCCACGCGCCCTTCGTCCGGCTCGACCAGGCCCACGATGATGTTGAGGGTGGTGGTCTTGCCGCAACCACTGGGCCCGATGATCACCAGCGTTTCCGCCGGGCTGACCTCGAACCCAATCTCCAGGTCGAACTCGCTTAGCGACTTGCGAACCTGCAACGACAGCATGGTGTGGTTCCCGCCAATCACCTGTGCCAGGGAGAAAGGACCGGCCGCAGCCGGATTCCCTCATTAGGATTATCCAATATGGCTATGAAATATGTGTGAAGGCAAGCCGGATAGTTGCGTTCGGGGCTCACTGAGCAGCGGCGGGCGCCGTCACCCAGCGGCAGTCATATCTCTATCTCTTCGGTTCCCTCTCCCCCGCGTCCTCTGCGCGGCGGGCAAGTCCTCCCCTACTGGACGTAGCCGAGGGACTTGAGGTCGCGCTTCTCCTTCTCCGACATCTCCGGGGCCGGCCCGCCTTCGCCGGCCGACGCGGCGCGTCGCTTGAGCGCGATTTCGGTCATCTGCTGCAGTCGGTCACGCAACTCCATCGCGGTATTGGTAGCGGCCAGATCGTGCTTCTCATCCGGGTCGCGGTGGCGGTCGTAGACCTCGAAGCGCGGATCGCTGCCCTTCGCCAGAGGGTGGTAGATGACGCGGTAGTCATCGGTGGTGAGGGCGGTTTGCTCCTGACCGTAGTAGATCCACTCGGAGAAGACCTCGTCGCCCCTTTCGCCATCGCGCCGCGGCAGGGCGCGGACGCCGGCGTCGTCTGCGATCACCTTCGCAGAATTCAGCAGCGTTCCGTGCAGATCGGCCATCCCTACCGTCTGCCGGATACGCCGGTCGGCCTCGACTCCGCGGGGCCACTTCACGAGCAGCGGCACCCACACTACCGGCTTTCGCATGGTGTGCCCGTGCTCCATCTCGTCGCCGCGGTCGAACAGTTCCTCCCCATGGTCGGCGGTGATGGCGATCAGCGACCGATCGTAGAGGCCGGCGGCCTTGATCTGAGCCAGCAGTTGACCCACGCACTTGTCCGCGTATCGCACCTCTTCGTCGTACATCCCGCGGCAGAACTGCTGGTATAGCTTGCGCTTCTCCGGAGATGTGAACCGCATGGTGTCCATCCACTGTTTGCGATGGGCGGTCCAGCCTGTCGGATAGCGGGCACGCAGCGAGGCCGGGGTGTCGGGTGAATCGTAAGGGACATGCGGATCGAAGTAGTGCGCCCACAGGAAGAGCGGCTCGTGCCGGTTGCGCCGGAGCCATTCGGAGGCGCGCTTGGTCACGTTGCCGCCGGCGGCGAGGTCGACGGAGTAGTCCTCGATGGAACTCTCGTTTCGGAAGAACTCGAACCCGCGGCTCCAGCCGCGGTCTCGCGAGAGAAGGTGGTTCGTCAATTCCGCGACGGTGGCGTAGCCCTGGCGCGCGAGCTGCTCGGAGAGCAGCGGGACCCGTGGCCTCAGACGATAGGCGACCTCGCCGATGTGCTCCACGCCTGCAGGCCCTTCCAGTACGCACTGGGATGGCTGCAAGCCGGTGAAGAGCGCGGCCAGCGACGGCAACGTCCAGGAGGAGCTAACATAAGCCGAGTTATAGCGCGTCGCCTCGCGGGCGAAGGCATCGAGGTTGGGGGTCAGGCCGAGGGTGCTGCCGTAGGCCCCGAGGTGATCGGGCCGGGTGGCCTCGATGGTGATGAGGATCAGGTTAGGCCGCGCGTCCTGCGAACTCCTCCCCCACTCCATCGCCTGGCGCAGCAGCCCGCCGGCCGGGGCGAGGGTGATCCAGAGGAGACCGGGCGCGACCGCGAGCATGGTACCGACTGCCTGCATCGCCCGCCGCAGCCGCGACTGCACGCGTGGAGGGGCTGGCCGCAGCCGGGCTAGTGGGACCGCGAGCACAGCTCCTGCGAGCCAGCCGATGGCCGCGCCGCGCAGGCCGCCGTGAATGCTGAAGGTGGGCCATATGGGTTGCCAAGGGAGGCAACCGACCGCCGCCCCGACCACGCACCCGGCCAGCCCCGTGATCCTCAGGGCCGCAAGATAGGCTCTCACGTTGATGGTCCTCTCGGGCACAGCGGGAGTATTCTACCAGATGCTCGGCGGCGACGCCTCTCCTCGGGGTGGGTGTCCTAGCCACTTGCTGGCGCGGCCGCGTAGGGCTAGAATGGGCCGACGGAGGGGATGGCGATGAGCCGATCAGATGACGAGCAGCGCGGTGGCGTAGAGGTGAGGGCGGAGGAGGGAGGGGCTTTGGCAGCCCCTAAGTCCGCCAGCGGCGGACCGGGGTGGCGGCATTCATGCCTAGCCACAAGCTGGCGAAGGAATGGAACTTCACGGGTCCGCTTCCTGCGCGTTGCCGCCAGCATCGTTCTGGTCATAGCGGTGGGCGGTTGTGCTGGCTCGCCGATCAGAGTGCGGAACCCTGGCCACCCGGCACCAACGGCTTCGGGGGAGGGGCAAGGGTACGTGGACACAGCAGGCGCGGCCGTCTTCTCGTGCACTGTGCCAGCAGTGGTTGCCGCCCAATATGAACTCAGTGCCGCGGGTGACAAAGCATTGGTAGCAGGACTTGACCCGTCTGCCCCGGCGGGTGAGGCCCGGAGCATATACGAGTGCAAAGTAGGCGCGAAGCCGCAGACCATTCCTGCTCGGGTGCCAGGGATGCTGCGGTCCGTCTCACTATCACCAGACGGTGCCCAGGCGCTGGTAAACTGGGTCACCGAGAGGGACCATCATCATACCTGGCACATTCTCTGGCTTGAACTCACACAGCGGGGCTGGCAGAGCGTTGCCTCCTACCAGGATCAAGAAACCGGCACTTCCGTCTCGGCGAGGCCTTGGAGCGATGACGGGACGCGTTGGCTCACGACGAGCGAGAGCGCCTTTGTCATACACACCCGGAAGATGTCGCTGTCACTGCCGCGCCCTGCGGAGTCACGGCAACCGTTATACTGGCGCCGCGTTGCGTACCTGACTCCGCACGGCGACGCGCTCTGGGTCCTGACCGGTGATGGCAGCGTCTACCGGCTAGGGCCAACTGGTGCCGTGCTGAACTTCAGGATCCCCTGGGAGCAGCCGGACCCGTCCCCGGTTAACCTCGACCGAATGACTTGGGCTGACCAGACGGTGTTCATCGTCTCGGCAGGAGACCTGATCAGTGTCGATCTGGAACGCAAACGGGTTCAGCGCACTCGTCTGCCGGATTCCTTGGCATCGCTGACCCGCCCAGGCAAGGAGTGGGGCAGCATCCACGCGCTTCGGAAGGATCTCCTTGTGGCATTGGTTCCATCTTCGCGGTCGGGCACTCTGGTATACGCTGTGAGCTATCCGAGCCTCGGTTGCAGACAGGTGCTGGAGGTGCCCGCCGCAGTGGACGAGTGCGTCGTCTCGGGCCGCGGAGACATAGCTTGGGTCGCTTGGTCTGACCTGCGACGGAATGCGACGACGCTTGTGGCGATCCCATGCGGCTAGCCGGGAAGGAGCAGACGATAGCACTCCTCCACCTGCGTCGCTTTTCGTTGCTTCGCCACCTTGCCTCCCAGTCTGCATCGGGCCAGAATGGGCCGACCAGGGGGACGGCGATGAGCCGATCGGATGACGGTCAGTGCGGTGGCGCGGAGGTGAGGGGTGGGGAGGGAGGGGGTGCGGCAGTAGAGCTGCCGAGGCGACGGAATGCTCGCGGGGATCTGATCGCTGCTACGTCCGTGCTAGGCACTTCTGCAGTGCTGATTCTCGAGGCCCTCGTCCACGCGAGCCGCGCTCATACAAGAAGCCCGTGGGGCACGGGAACACTGCCCCTGCTGTGCCTGGTTGTCCTGGTAGGCGTAGCAGCAAGCGTCTGGCTCCTTGCCAAGCCCGTCTTGAGGTGGCCACTCTGGGCCCGACTAGTTGGCCTGGCTGGGCTCTTCGTCCTTGCGGGAGAGGTGTTCGGCTTCGTGGGTGTGGCGCTTGAGCTCCCGCCAGAAAGGAGACCCTCCGAGGAACGAGTCCAATGCGCACACGACATGTCAGAGACGACGGGGGCGCTGGTCGAGTACGCATCGGCGAACGGGGAGTTCCCTGATGGCAGCGCTTGGGAACGGGCTTTCAGAGACAGCCATCGCAGTTCACTCTACCTAACCTGCCCATCTTCTCCCGGTCACCCGGTCGCTTATGCGTATAATGGCAGCCTTAGTCGGAGAGGTTACGGCGCGGTTGCTGGGCGAGCGGATCTCGTAGTCCTCTTGGAGAGCGACGCTGGAGAGGGAGCAACCGGCGGGCCTGAGCTTCTGCCTGACACGCCGCGCCATCTTGGTGGTGACAACTACGGATTCGCGGACGGTCACGTCCAGTGGCTACCGCGGAAGAAGCTTCCCGACGGTTCCTGGGCAAAGGGGCCGGACGCCGATTGGGTGAGATGGAAGCCTTGAGTGCTCGCAGCGAGCGGGCTAGAATGGGCCGACCGAGGGGCTGGCGATGAGCCGATCAGATGACCACGACCTCAATGGCGCAGATGTGAAGGGCAGGGAGGGAGGGGCTTCGGCGGTGAGCTGCCAGAGCAACGGGGATGAGCCGTCCCGCCTGTGTGTGCCTCCACGGGGGATTTCCGGCCGCCTGACACGGACAGGTCTGTGGATCACCATCCCCTGCCTCGCACTCGTCGTGGCGCGCGTCATCGCGTCTGGCAGGCTGATTCCCGCCGGCCGCGGAGTCGGGATTGACGTTCTGTGGTTCATGCTTGTCGAACTCCTTCTCCTGCCCTGGGGGTTGCTGCTGATCGGAGCCGGATGGTATGGCCAGGCTCGGGCCAGACGTCTTCGTAGCATGGCCGGGCGCAGAGAGATTCCCGCTCTGGCACGCGTTCGTCTACTGCTGGTCGCTGCTTCCTTGCTGGGCGGTGTGTTCGTGCTGGATCACCACGTCGTGTATCCTGTCCTCGCACGCGAGCTGCAATGGGGACGAGCAGGCCTTGGCCCCCCCGTTGACATCACCAGCATGGAGGAGGTCAAGAGGATAACCAGCATCTGGTTCCCGCCAGGGGCCGTACTTCTGGACGGTGAGTTCCAGGGGGGCTTATCGCCAGAGCTGATAGCGAAAGTCAGCATGCCTCGCGCTACGGTCACGCAATTCGCCTCACAGAAGGCCCTGCTGTGGCCTCACCAGTGGCGCGACGGATCTGAGAGGATGGTGACACGCGCGAGCATGCCCCACATGGCGCGACGAGGATGGGATCCCGACAGTGTGCGCTCCGCGATAAACCTAGGTGCAATCACGCGTGCGGCGCCAGAGGGGGTGAACATGCTCATTGACCTTGACGACAGTCGAACTGCCATCGTGTACCTGGACTGGTCATCCTGATCCTCACTGTCATGACAGAGATACCCCCGCTGTGCTATCATGCCGACATTACCCTTGGAGGAATGTGTGGTGCTGAAGATCGCGGTTATCCCTGGTGACGGGATTGGCCCGGAGGTGGTGCGCGAGGGGCTGAAGGTGCTGGAGGCGGTGGCGGGGCCGACGAAGCTGAAGTACGAGCTGACCGAGTTCGACTTCGGCGGCGAGCGCTACCTGACGACCGGCGAGGTGCTGCCCGCGGGCGCGCTGGACGAACTGCGCAAGTTCGACGCCATCTACCTGGGCGCGGTCGGGCATCCCGGACGTGCCGGCCGGCATCATCGAGAAGGGGCTGCTGCTGGCACTGCGCTTCGGGCTCGACCAGTACGTGAACCTGCGCCCGATCAAGCTCTACCCGGGCGTGTGGACGCCGATCAAGGACAAGGGCCCGGAGGACATCGACTTCGTGGTGGTGCGCGAGAACACCGAGGACATGTACGTCGGCACCGGCGGGTTCATGCACTAGGGCACGCCGGACGAGGTGGCGACGCAGGTCGCGATCTACACCCGCAAGGGCACGGAGCGCATCATCCGCTACGCCTTCGAGCTGACCCGCAAGCGCGAACAAGGCGAAGAAGCTGACGCATGGTGGACAAGTCCAACGTGCTGACCTATCGGGCACGACCTGTGGCAGCGGACCTTCGAGGAAGTCGGCGAGGAGTACCCCGACATCCAGCAGGACCACGCCTACGTGGACGCCGCTGCATGTGGATGGTGAAGAACCCGGAGTGGTTCGACGTGATCGTCACCACCAACATGTTCGGCGACATCATCACCGACCTGGGCGCGATGATCCAGGGCGGCATGGGCGTGGCGGCCTCCGGCAACATCAACCCGGAGGGCGTGTCGATGTTCGAGCCGATCCACGGCTCCGCGCCGAAGTACGCGGGCAAGAACAAGGCCAACCCGCTGGCGTCGATCGCGGCGATGGGGATGCTGCTCGACCATGTCGGGCTGCGAAGGCCCGCGGCGCGGATCGAGAAGGCGATCGTCGGATACGCTGGCAGCGGGCAAGATCCCGGACCTCTCGCGCGGGGAAGTGCCCGCCGACGAGCGCGATCGGGGATATGATCGCGAGAGCGGTGGCGTAGGGAAACGGCAACGACAGTAACCGCAGATTACGCAGATTGACGCCCGCCTAACGGCGGGTGGAGGGAAACCTAGGAGGGAGCCCGGCGAGGGCTCCCTTTCTCTTCGCTATTGCCAGAGGGTGAGGCCGCGTTCTTTGGCGAGGCCGTTGGCGGCGGTGATGAAGTCGGCCGGTTTGCCGCGGGGGCAGCGGGCGAGGGCTTCGGCGAGGAAGCGAGGGCCGGCGGAGGCTTCCACGCGTAGTGCGAGGCCGAGGAAGTAGTCGCGAGCCGCGCGGTCCATCGGCTTGAGGCGCGCGGGGTTGACTTTGCCCTTGGCCTTGGCGATGAGGGAGCGGCGGCGGGCGGCGGCGACTGCCTCAGCGTCCTGGAGCGACCAGGTGAGGCCGGGCGGCTGACCGTTGGCGGCGGCCCACTTGATGAGCAGCAGCTCGCCAAGATCACCGTCCACCCAGGGGTCCTCGGTCTTCGTGAACCCACCCATTCCTGGGAAGGCGATGTGGCCGTATTCATGGGCGGCCTCGCGGAGCCACTCGGCGGGGGCGCGAGGGGTAGCAATCGCGGTCAGGTAGAGATTCCGCCCCACCGATTCGCCACCAGGCTTGCCTTCCGTGGTGAGCCAAAGACCGATGGGCTCGCCCTGGGGCCGGGTAGGGTCAAAGCGCCCGTAGTGGCTGGCGGCCACGTGGAAGACCAGGACGGCAGTGAGCACGTCGCCGCGCGAGCGCAGCATCCACCGCGGGGTGTTGGCAGGCCCGGACCTTCAGCGCCCACCGGGACTGGGCAGGGCTCCAGAGGTAGCCGTAATCCACGCCGAAGAAGCGCCAGTGATGGACCGGGTCGGGCAGGACGCCATTGCCGGCCGCGAAGAAGGCGCGGTCAGTGCGGAGCAGGCGATAGGGAGTCTGCTGATGGGTGAGCGGGTCGGTCAGCTTAAGATCGAGGACGGTATGGGAGAACGGGGCGACTTGCTCCGCCTCGGCTGGCAGCCATACCGGCATGCGCTTGCCGATCAGGTCTTGCGGCGCGCGTCCGGGCCTGCTCGTCACCGGGGCACTGCTTCAGGATTGCCAGGTACTCGGCGACGGCCTCCTCGATCAGGCCCTGGGAGGCGTAGGACTCGGCAAGGTTCGCGGCGAGCGACGCGGTCGGTGGGATCGGAAGGCGCGGGCAGGCGCGAAGGTCAGCAGGAGGGAGGCGGCCGCGAGCAGCGCGAGGCGAGCGGGCGGCACCGCGGTCAGGTCATCACCGGCATGGGGAAACGGTCGCCGGCGAGGGCGAGGAGCGCCTGTCTGGCGGGAGTGTCGGGGAGGATGGCGAGGTGGTCGCGAGCGTGGGCGAGCCAGGCGTCGGTTTGCCCCCAGGCGTAGTCCACGGCGCCGGTGGAGCGAGCGATCTCGCGAGCGGTGTCGAGGTCGTCGGCTCCCGGCAGGTCGGCCTGCAAGATGCCGTCTAAACGCTCCTGCGAGGCCGCGTTCCCCATCTCGTAGGCACGGATGAGAGGCAGCGTCCACTTGCGTTCGGCTAGATCGCGGCCCTCGGATTTCCCGGACTGGCCGTTGGTGCCGACGAGGTCGAGGATATCATCGGCGAGCTGGAACGCAACGCCGAAGCTCTCGCCGAAACTGGCGAGGGCTTGTCGGATCGCCTCTCCCCCACCCGCGGTCTCGGCTCCGACGCGGCAGGAGTAGCCGAAGAGGCTGCTGGTCTTGGCGAGGACGATCTGGAGATACTGCTCCTCGGTCATGCGCTGGCCAACAGCCCGCAGCTCCTCAATCTGCCCGGAGCACATGTCGGCAGCGACACGGGAGAGGCCTGCCACCAGGGAGTGGTTGTCGCCGGAAGGGAAGATGCCAAGGGCGCCGGCGATCAGATAGTCGCCCAGAAGCACGGAAACTTTGTTTCCCCATTGGTCTCTGGCAGAGCGGCGGCCGTGGCGGGAGGGCGTCGTCGATCACGTCGTCGTGGATGAGGGAAGCGACGTGGAGGATCTCGACGATGCCGGCCATGGCGATGCTGTCGTCGTTGGCCTCCCCCGCGCAGTCGGCCGACAGGAGCAGCAGGATGGGTCGAAGGCGCTTGCCCCGACCACTTAGGACATCCCTAGCGGCCTCGTCGAGGAGGCCTGGATGGCCCTCCCAAACGCGCGCGAGGGTAGTCTCCACCCCTGCCAGCAGGTCACCAAGCCGTGGGTAGAGGTCGATAAGCTGCGCGCGGGACGCGCCGAAACTGTGCCTGAAGCTCGCATCCATATGACTGCCCACCCGCTAAACCCGACAAGGATTATAGGGATGAGCCAGAGGGCTGTCAAACTGGCGGCGCGGCTTGGCAACACACAGCGTCAGGAAAAGACACGTGGGGCGGCGGTTGCCGCCCCACGTGCAATCGGCCCTGGCCTGCGCGTCCCGGAAGGATGGGATCGCAAGGCCAGTTGCGGTCTAGTAGGCGGCCTGGAATGGGATGGTGTAGCCAAGTCGCAGGAACATGTCCTCGTCGCTCATGCCGGTCCCGACGGGATTTGCGTTGGTGGTGCCGATCTCGGCGGAGAACTCCGGGGAGAACCGGTAGCGAAGGACGGCCGACATGACGGCTTTCTCGTCGATGCTGCTATCCTTCATGCGGTACTCGAGTCCCACGGTGGTCCCATTCGGGCTAACGAACTCGAGGCCGAGGAACGGACGGGTCAGGCTATCGCTCAGGCTGGCGCCACTAACCTTGAGGTACAGGAGGCCGGCGCTGGCGAGGATGCGGGTGCCGCCGCCAGGGCCCCACGCCCACTTCTTGTCCTTGATGGGAGTTAGGTCTCTGGTGGCGACGGCGAAGGCCTTCTTCACGGTGGCGTCAGGGTCGACACCGGCGCCGCGGGCAGCGGCATCGACGGCCAGGACGTCGATCCACTTCTGGAAGCTTGCGCCCACCGCTACCGAAACCGGCATCTCAGGCTCTTTGGCGACCTGGAATTTGCCCCCGATGCCCCAGATATGCGAGTCCTCTCCGTCGCGGACGCTCTGATAGGCTGCCCAAAGTTCCGCCTCGTCAGATACGCCAGTCAGCAACTGAAAGGACAACGCGGTCATATCATCGTGGCCGGTGGTAACTCCGCCTCCATACATGGCTACGCTCTCGGTCAGGACCCGGAAGTTCTGGAGGCTAAACGCGGTCTCCAGTGACTTCGCGGGAGCGAGAGACGCGTTCGGAACCGAGACGATTCCCGTCGGGCCGCCGAGGGAGGGGATTGCGAACCCAGCTCCACAGGCGACGGCCAGCAGCAGCCCCGCTAAGACGGGGATTACCCAAAACCTCATAGCCATCTTCCTCTCTTCCTTTCGCAACAATGTGCGGTAGTTCCGTCGTTGATGTCGTCTCCCGGATAACGGTGCCAGCACTTCACCTCCTTCCGTCGGACCGGAAGGGGATTCTGCGTCGCCAGGGGCTTCGCCTTGCGGATTCCGCGGGAATCTTGCGGAAGTCTGGGAGGAACCCTCTGGCGAGGGGGCACAGGGGCACAGCGGCGGGGAGTCGCTCTAGCAGGCCCAGACGCGGGCAAGGGACGCCTAAGCGTCCCTTGCCACAGTCACCTACAGCCGCCGGAGCGGCCTTTGGCAGAAGTCGATGCCGGCTAAGCGCCCTTCATGGGGAAGCTGTACCCCACGCGGACGAACCAGTTCTGGTCGTTGAGGCCGGTGCCGATGGGGCTGGCATTGGTGGTACCGACTTCGGCAGCCACCTCGGCCGAAAACTTGTGTCGGAGGACCGCGGAGAAGACGGCCTTCTCATCGAGGGTGTCGTCCTTCCAGCGGTACTCGAGTCCGAGCGCGGTGCCCGCGGCGCCGATGAACTCAACGCCGAGGAACGGTCGGGTCAGGCTCTCGCTGAAGCCGGTGGCGTCGACCTTCTTGAACATGAGGCCGGCGCTGCCGATCATGCGGGTGCCGCCACCGGGGCCCCACTCCCACTTCTCGCCCTTGAGAGGGGTGAAGTCCTTGGAGGCAACGATGTAGGCATCCCAGACCTTGGCATCAGAGGAGGTGCTGCTGTACATGCCTCCGGAGTCAAGGATGGTCTCGGTGAAGGCCTCAACCCACTTGCGATAGCTGCCACCGATAGCGAGGGTTGTTTCCTCCGCGGGTTCCTTGGTGAGCGCGACCTTGCCGCCGAGGCCCCAGATATGCGAGTCATCGCCGTCCCTGACGGCCGAATAGGCTGCCCATAGTTCCGCCTGCTCGGCAACACCAGTCAGGGCCTGCAGCGACCACACGGTGAGGTCTTCGGCTTCGGAGGTGGACTCACCACTCGGATTCCTTACTTCGTTCAGCGCCATCTTCGCCTTCTGGTAGCTAAGCGCCAGATCGAGCGACTTCATCGGTGCGACGTAGGCATTAGGTACGCTGACAATCCCCGTGGGACCGCCCAGGGAGGGCATGGCGAACCCGGCGCCACAGAGGGCGAGGGTCAGAAGTCCCGCCAGGACGGGGATCGTCCACAGTCTGGTAGTCATGTTTCTGCTTTCCTTTCACACCTCAGTACGAGCTAGAACAGCTTCCGTTGATCCGTGCTTGTGCTGTCGCCAGACCACCCCCTTTCACACACGGCGACAAGAGCCGCCAATCTATCTCTCTATACCGTGTATCGGTAGATATTGACTAATGCGGGACGCCGCTTTCCCTGAGGGCGAGGTGGTGACAGTGGTGGCGGACCGCCCTCCGGATGTTGCTCCTCAGATCGGCAGTGGGCGAGTTGACCGAGGGGAAGAGGCGCGGTATGAATCGGCCCGGTGGCGAGGTCGGCAGTCCATTGCCTACTGCCGACAGGATGCGAGCGCAAGCAAGTATCCCGGGAAGCGCTGCGGGTCTGATGTGCCTGCGGCGAGGCGGTCGGGAGGGGGCTGGAGGCCAGTAAGATGCAGTTTGCCTACTTCTGGGGCTGCTACGTCCCGGGACGGCTTCCGCATCATGGAGAAGTCGACACGGGCGGTGTTCGATCGCCTGGGAGTCGACGCGGTCGACCTGGACGGCCTGACGTGCTGCCCTGAGAAGACGATGGTGCGCAACAGCAGCCACCGGACATGGCTGCTGACGGCGGCGCGGAACCTCAGCGTGGCGGAGGAGGCCGGGCGCGACTTCGTCACCCCATGCACGGGGTGCTTCGGCACGCTGAAGGGGGCTGCCGTCGAGCTGAGGTCGGACCCCAGGCTGCTCGAACGAGGTGAACCGGGAACTGGCGCGCAGTCGGGCCGGAGCTATCGAGGCGACGACGGATGTGCTCCACGTGCTCGATGTGCTCCACCAGGACGTCGGCGCCGGCGCGTTGCGGGACCGGATCGTCTACCCGATGACAGGCATGCGGATCGCGGTGCACTACGGCTGCCACCTGCTGCGCCCCAGCAGAGAGCTGCTGTTCGACGACCCCTTCTGGCCCGATGAAGCTCGACCAGTTGGTGGAGGCCCTGGGCGCGAGAGCGTCCCCTACCCCTCCAAGATGGACTGCTGCGGCAACCTGCTGCTCGCGGGCGGGCGAGGAGGAGGCGGCGCAGGCGATGTGCCGGAGCAAGCTGCGCGACATCGGCCGACGACGAGGCGGACGCGCTGACGCTGGTCTGCCCCTCATGCATGATGCAGTACGACAACATGCAGTCGCTGCTGCAGCGGGCGGGCGAGCAGATCTGCACCTACCGGTGCTCTACTACCCCGAACTGCTGGGACTGGCGCTGGGCCTGGACGCCGGAGGAGTTGGGTCTGGACCGGCACCGGGTGGACGCGGCGCCCTTCCTGGAGAAGTGGGCAGGCGCGGCGGGAGCGGATCGACGAGGTGCGCCAGCACTGGGACTACAAGCTGGTGCGGGCGTGCGCGGAGTGCGGCGCGTGCGTCGAACGACTGCCCGGTGGCGCGCGCCGACTCCGAGCTTCGATCCCGAACGCGCTGGTGCGGCACGCTGGCGGCCGGGGAGATCGAGGAGGTGCTGCGACTCGCCGGACCTGTGGAAGTGCGTGGAGTGCTACACCTGCGCGGAGCTGTGCCCCAACAAGTACGATCAGATGACGATCCTGCGGGTAGCGAAGCACCTGGCGATGGCGCGGGGTCAGGCGCCGTCGGCGGTGACGGAGGGGATGAAGGCCTTCCGCGAGACCGGGCGGCTGACGGAGGCTTCGGCCGCGCAGCGCCGGCGGCTGGGGCTGCCGCCGGTGGACGCCGGCGCCGGCGGAGGAGCTGACGGAGCTGCTGGGAGGACGACGGTCGATGAGGCGGAGGCGAGGAGAGAGCGAGGCAATGAGCAAGCCGACGTTCGACCGCGGCAATCGGATGATCTCGGGCTGCGGGCTGAGCGGGATGATGAGCCTGACCGGGGAGCGGGTGGATGGCCGGCAGATTCAGGCAGTCCATCGCGCTGCTGCACGACCGCTCGAACGGGCTGGGCGGGGGCTTCGCCGCCTACGGCATCTACCCGGAGCAGGCGGATCACTTCGCCCTCCACATCATGTACTACACGTCGGAGGCGCAGGAGGCGGACGGAGGCGATCGCTGGCGAAGGACTTCGACGTCGCCCTCGACGAGCGCATCCCCACCCGGCCCAACCCCGGCATCGTCGAACCCGCCCGCGCTGATGCGCTACTTCGTCCTGCCTCGGCCGGCGGGACTGCTGCAGGATTCGCGGCTGCCGGTCGAGGACTTCGTGCTGCAGCCAGGTGATGCAGATCAACGCGCGAGATCGACGGACGCGTTCGTCTTCTCCAGCGGCAAGAACATGGGCGCGTTCAAGGCGGTGGGATACGCCGAGGACATCGCCGACTTCTTCCGGCTGGAGGAGTACCAGGCCTACATCTGGATCGCGCACGGCCGCTTCCCCACGAACACGCCGGGCTGGTGGGCGGGGGCGCATCCCTTCACGCTGCTCGACTGGGCGGTGGTGCACAACGGGGAGATCTCTTCCTACGGGATCAACAAGCGCTACCTGGAGATGTTCGGCTACCAGTGCACGATGCGCACCGACACCGAGGTGATGGCCTACCTGCTGGACCTGCTGATCCGCAAGCACAAGCTGCCGGTGGAGCTGGCCTGCGACGTGCTGGCGGCGCCGTTCTGGGAGCAGATCGAGCGGATGCCGGAGGCCGCAGCAGGAGCTGTACACCGACGCTGCGCCAGGTCTACGGCGGCGCGCTGGTGAACGGCCCGTTCGCCATCGTCTTCGGGCGGCAGGGCGAGATGGTGGGCATCAACGACCGCATCAAGCTGCGTCCGCTGGTGGCGGCGCGCAAGGATAGCTGACCTGTTCCTCTCCAGCGAGGAGTCCGGCATCCGGGCGATGTGCGCGGACCCGGACCTGGTCTGGACGCCGCGGGCGGGCCAGCCGGTGATCGGGCGGCTGGGAAGCGACGTCGTGGTGGGCGAGCCGGGAGTTCGAGTCGGCCTAGCGCTCGGAGCGCGGACGGTCGGCGTAGGAGCAGCGACATGGACGAGAGACGAGCAACATCAGACGATCGGCCGGAACGGTGCGCTCGGCGCATACCGCCCGCAGCGCGCGGGCGCCGCTCTACCGGCCGCAGCGATTTCCGATGGGAGAACGCTGCGGAACGGCTGCGCGCGCTGCAAGCGCTGCGTGCAGCAGTGCGGCTTCAACGCGATCTCCTGGGAGGACGGCAAGCCGGTGGCCGATCCCACGAAGTGCGTGGGCTGCCACCGCTGCGAGGCCTTCTGCCCGCAGGAGGCGATCGTCGATCGAGCCCGAACCCGCAGTACCTGCGCCCGCATCCGCTGTGGACGGAGTCGCACCGCCGCAACCTGTGGCTGCAGGCGGAGACGGGCGGCGTGCTGCTCACCGGCATGGGCAACGACCTCCCCTACCCCGTGCTGTGGGACAACCTGCTGCTGGACGCGTGCCAGGTGACGAACCCTTCCATCGATCCGCTGCGGGAACCGATGGAGCTGCGCACGCTACCTGGGCCGCAAGCCGCGAACGGTCGAACTCGACATGAGCAGCGGGGCCCGAGGCTGGCGCAACCGCTGGCGCCGCAGCTTGCAGATCGAGACGCCGATCTACTTCGCGGCGATGTCCTATGGCTCGATCAGCCTGAACGCGCAGAAGGCGATCGCGATGGCGGCGGAGGAGCTGGGCACGCTGCTGGAACACGGGCGAGGGCGGGCTGCACGAGGACCTGAAGCCCTACGCCCACCGCGCCTTCGTGCAGTGCGCCTCCGGACGCTTCGGCGTGCACGCCGACTACCTGAACTCGGGGGCGGCGGTCGAGATCAAGATCGGCCAGGGCGCGAAGCCGGGCATCGGCGGACACCTGCCGGGCGAGAAGGTCTCGCCGGACGTCTCCGAGACGCGCATGATCCCGATCGGCAGCGACGCGCTGTCGCCCGGCGCCGCAGCACGACATCTACTCCATCGAAGACCTGCGGCAGCTGATCTACGCGCTGAAGGAGGCGACGAACTACGAGAAGCCGGTGTCGCGTGAAGATCGCGGCCGTGCACAACGTCGCGGCGATTGCCAGCGGCATCGCCCGGGCCGGGCGCGGACATCATCTACCTCGACGGTTTCCGCGGCGGCACCGGGGCGGCGCCGACGATGATCCGCGACCACCTCGGCATCCCGATCGAGATCGCGCTCGCGGTGGTCGATCAGCAGCTGCGGGACGAAGGGCATTCGCAACCAGGTCTCCGCTGATCGCGGCGGGCGGCATCCGGTCGAGCGGCGGATGCGGCGAAGGCGATCGCGCTGGGCGCGGACGCGGTGGCGCTCGGCACGGCGACGCTGCTGGCGCTGGGCTGCACGCTCTGCCAGCGGTGCTACACCGGGCGGTGCTCGTGGGGCATCACCACCCAGGACCCGGCGCTCACGCGGCGCCTCGATCCCTACGTCGGCTCGCAGCGGCTGATCAACCTGGTCCACGCGTGGAGCGCGGAACTCGAGGAAATCCTCGGGCGCGATGGGCGTGAACGCGATCGAGAGCCTGCGGGGCAGCCGCGAGCGACTGCGGTGCGTCGGGCTGGACGAGAGCACGGCTAGACATCCTCGGCGTCAAGCCGGCAGGGATTGGCGCGTAGGATGGCGTCCGAGATCGACGCGGATGACGAGAAGACGATGCGCATTGATGCCAGGGAGATGCACTACCGGGAACTGAACCAGCGAGTGCGGGAGGCGGTGGCCGCGGGCGAGAAGGCGTTCGATCTGGCGAACGTGAACGGCCAGCGCTACATCGCCGACGGGGTACAGGGCGAGGTCGAGTTCGATATCCACGGCGTGCCGGGGAATGACCTGGGGGCCTTCATGGACGGCCCGACGATCCGCGTGCACGGCAACGCGCAGGACGCGGTCGTCGAACACGATGAACGCGGGCCGGATCATCGTGCACGGCCACGCGGGCGATGTGCTCGGCTACGGAATGCGCGGCGGCGAGCTCTTCGTGCGCGGCGGATGTCGGCTACCGCGTGGGCATTCACATGAAGGCCTTCCGCGACCGCCAGCCGGTGCTGGTCGCGGGCGGGACGGCAGGCGACTTCCTGGGCGAGTACATGGCCGGCGGGATGGTGATTGTGCTGGGGCTGGTTCGAATGCGGCCCGGCCAGCCGAAGGTCGGGGAATGGTGCGGGACGGGGATGCACGGCGGGGTGATCTATCTGCGCGGCGAAGTCGACCCCTATCTGATTGCCTCCCAGTTTGCCAGCGTGGAGCAGGTGAAAGAAGCGGACTGCGATCGCATCCGGCCTTACGTAGAGGAGTTCTGCAAGCTGTTCGCCATCGACCGGGCGGCAGCGTTCGAGCCGGGGTTGCACGCGGATAGCGCCGGTGTCGCACCGGCCGTTCGGGGCCAAGTACGCGGCGTGATCCGATAGTCATTACGTGCCCTGGCACTGCCAGGGCACGGGCGTGACCCAGGGAGCAGAGTGCGGCTGTCGGGCGTGGCTCTGGAGTCACCCCCATGGCTAAGTACGCGGCGTGATGGGGCGTCACGGCGACTGTTGGTGGCGGAGCGGACTGGCGGACTTGTCCTGTGAATCCAGCCGAGACCCCCACGGTCGCCGCTGCCCCGAGGGTAGCGCCTCCCTCGGGGTGACAGTGGCGGCAGACCGTCCCCCAGAGCGCCGCTCCTGCGAATCGGCGTCACGGCACTTGACCGCTGACAGGCTTCCTGGTAACATCCGCCCACTATGATCATTTCCAGCAGGTTCGACGGCTACGTCGTCTGGGCAATGCGCGGGGATTGCGGTCGCAATCTCCATGCTACCGCCCACCAACTGCCTGCTGGTCACCGGCTATGACGCGCTAGTCCAGCCGAAGAGCCGATCCGGACCGACCACAGGCAATCTCAGAAGCCTGTGGTTTTTCTTTTTGCCCCAAGGAGGGTGCGATGAGCGCGAGGGGAGTTGGGCAGGAAGTGGATGGTGCGGGGACACGGAGGTGGGGAAGGGCGGGGCTGGCGCTGGCCCTGTGCGGCGGACTGCTGGCGGCGTTGGGCCTTCCGGCCCCAGCCGCCGACTTCGCCCTGCGGGGGCCGGTTTCACCGACGATCGCCGCGGTGACAGCGGAGCGGCCGCCGAAGATCGATGGGCGGCTGGATGATGAGTGCTGGAAGGCGGCGACGCACATGGTCGGGTTCTGGCGGCTCGACAACGGGGCGCCCGAGTACGAGCGGACGGAGGCGTGGATCTGCTACGACCGGGAGAACGTGTACATCGCCTGGTACTGCCACGACTCCGAGCCGGGCAAGATCGTGGCGGAGCAGAAGAAGCGCGGCGGGTCGCTGGTGTCGGACGATTGGGTCGGCGTTGACCTCGACGTGGACTTCGACAAGCGGGACCCGTACTGGTTCGATGTCTCCGCCGGCGGGACGCAGGCGGACTACATCCCCGGCGGCGCGGCGGCGAAGATCGAGTGGCGAGGGGACTGGCAGGCGGCCACTTCCCGGGTCAGCGACGGGTGGCAGGCAGAGATGTCGCTGCCGCTGAGTATGTTCCGCTATCCGAAGGGGCAGTCCACCTTCGGCTTCGTGCTAGTCCGGCGGCTGGCGAAAGAGGATGACTGGAGCGTGTGGCCCAGCATCGGGCCCGGGTTCGAACTGACGCGGCAGGCGGTCTGGACCGGGCTGGTGCTTCCGCCGCCGAAGCAGAGGCCGATGATCATGCCCTACGCGCTGCTGGAAGCCGGAGACACAGAGCACAAGGGAGTGACGGCCGGGCTCGACGTGAAGCACCGCTTCCAGAACGGACTGGAGGGGATGTTCACCTACAACCCCGACTTTCGCGACGTGGAGGACGTGGTGGAGACCATCGACTTCACGTATGTCGAGCGGTACTTGCCGGAGTACCGCCCGTTCTTCCTGGAGGGGGGCGATTACAGCCCGAGTTCGCGGATGTTCTACAGCCGGCGCATTCCGGACTTCGACGCGGGGCTGAAGGTATTCGGCCAGACAGGGCGGCACACGCTGGGCGCGCTGGTGTCCGAGGAATTCGGGCAAGCGAACAACATCGTGCTGAACGAACGGTACAGCCTGACGCCGTGTCACGCGGTGAATGCCGGCCTGGTGAGCCACCAGGTGGCGGGGGAGCCCAATGACCTGGCCTACTCCTTTGGCACCAACCAGCGCTTCCCAAGTGAGCGCGGGGAGCAGTCGTACTGGGCAACGTGGGAGGGGAACCGGCCCGAGGGAGCCCAGGACGGGAGATATGTCGCTGGTGGCTGGAGTGAGAATCGCAGGACCGGCCCCACGACCGATATGAGCTGGGAGATCGGAGGGGAGAGCATCTCGCGGGACTTCCGGCCGGCGCTGGGCTATGTGCCGGAGACGGATCTGCACCAGGAGTGGCTCAACTACTGGCGGCGGAAGCGGCATGATTCGGGCCCGCTGTTGGCGCAGGACTGGTACAGCTATACCCACTTGGGCGGAGCGGAGAAGGGACGGCGGTGGGAGGCGGGCACCGGCAGCTCCATGCAGTGGCGCAACCAGCGGGGCGCGTCGTTGGAGTTCGGCGGCGGCTCCCGGGACGGGTACAGCGAGCACACATTGTATTCCGCCACCAGCTGGCGCAACCGGGACATCTATCGCAGCGGCGATGTCACCTTCTACTACGGCGAGCGGCTGGAGCGGCCGTATCGGTATCTCTCGCTCTCACAGGGAGCGCGGCTGGCGAAGAAGCTGGCGGTGCGTCTGCGGGCCGAGCACGTCTACTCGAGCGAGCTTGATGACAACGGAATGCCGACCCCAGCGAGCTCGCGGCGCCAGTACGTGCTGGGGCTGACCTACGATGTGACGTCGGAGAAGTCGGTCAGCGCGCGGCTGGTGAAGAGGGGCGATGGCACGAACTGGTATGCCGCCTATCGTCAGAAGGTGCGTTCGGGCACGGACGTGTGGATGATCGTGGGAGATCCGAACACGCGGAAGTTTCACGCGCCGCCTGGCGATCAAGGTGGTGCGCGTCTTCTAGCGGACGCGACGGGGCGGGAGGCGACTCCCGCCCCGCCGGCGCGAGGCTAGTTCGTTGCAGTCGGCGCTGGCGGTGCAGGAGGTAGTGTCAAGTATTGTGTGTAGATTCGGGTAAAGGCTTACGGCTCCACTGAGCGTTCATATGGGCGATTAGGGCGTA
Source organism: uncultured Armatimonadota bacterium (assembly GCA_963699135.1). Lineage (GTDB taxonomy): Bacteria > Armatimonadota > Hebobacteria > Hebobacterales > Hebobacteraceae > JBEKKD01. Next base: position 275,049 of record OY969415.1, read on the forward strand.
GACGATGCGCTCGCAGCTGGCGTCGTTGCAGAAGGCCGACATGGGCCGGGTGCGTCGACGCACCTCCCGAAAGCAGCGCTCGATGGCATTGGTGGTGCGCAGTTTGGGGCGCAGGGAGGCTGGGTAGTCCAGATGAGCCAGCAGTGCTTCCAAGTCTTGCTCCAGGCAGGCGACGGCTTTGGGGTAGCTGCGCTGCCAGCAGGCTTGCCACTGGTGAAAGGCCGCCCGCGCCTGTCGTCGGGTGGCGGATTGGTAGATGGTGCGGGCGCCGGCGATCACTCGGGGCTGATCCTTGCGGCGCACCTGATTGGCCACGTTGCGCAGCTTGTGCACCCAGCAGCGTTGGTGGCGGGCGTAGGGATAGATGAACTTGAGCGCCCCGATCAGCCCGGGGGCGCCGTCGGTGATCACCAAGTCCAGGTGCTCTCCCTTGAGCCCGCGCAACCAGCGCTGATGCAGCAGCGCACTCCACTGGGCTTCCGATTCGCCATCGGCCAGGGCGAAGTCCAACAGCTCCCGCTTGCCTTGGGTGTCGATGCCTAGCACCACCAACACCCGGCGTTTGCTGAGCCCGAGAGGCGCTCTTCACGCTCATGCTCACCCCATCCAGCAGCAGAAACCGCCACCGGTCGGGCAGGGCGCGGGCGTGGAAGGCGCGCACCCGCGCCTCCAGCTGCTTGGCGATCCGGCTCACCGTGGTGGCGGACGGGCACGCTCCCAACAAGGCCTCCAGCACCTCTCCCACCCGCCGGGTCGCCACCCCCGCCACGAACATCTCCAGGATCAGCTGGTTCACCAGCGGCTGGCGGCGCTGGTAGCGGCCAAAGACTTCGGGCTGATAGCTGCCCTGGCGGCTGCGCGGCACCCGCAACCCCTCCAGCAGCCCCAGCTCCGTCACCAGATCCCGCTTCCGATAGCCATTGCGCCAATCCTGGCGGGTGCTACTGCGGCCATAGCGGCTCGCCCCCAGCCGCTGCGTGATCTCGCTCTCCAGCGTGAGCTCCATCATCCACCGCAGCTGCTCCCGCGCCCCGCGGTCAACTCTCCCTGGGTGTGCAGCCCCATCTCCTCCTGCCATTCCGACAGGGCTTCCCGCTCCCATCCCGAAACTCTCGCCATGGGTGTAAGCCTCCTTCCTGTTGTGTTTGCGCTCAACAGTGGAGTCTTACACCCTCTCCCTGGCCAAATCCCTTTCTACACACTTTACGGTACACTACCCAGACCGAGGGCCCGGTTGACCTATGCGAGGGTGCTGGCGTAGACTACGGTGGACCTTGACAGGCTAGTCGGGGACTACCACTTGAGGAGGGTGCGATGGAACTCGCAGAACCATTTGCCACCGACTTCAACGCGAAAGATCTGACTGTGTTCAAGACCGATCACTGGTCAGTGCTCGTGCGCAAGTCGCAGGTTACGGTCGGCTCTCTTGTGCTCGCGGCGAATCGGTGCTTCATCAGCGCAGGTGAGATGACGCCTGAGGAGGCAGCGGAGTTCCCTGTCGTGGTGGGCAGGCTTGAAGCCGCATTGGCGATGGCCTTCCAGCATGATAGGATGAATTACCTCTGCCTGATGATGGTGGACCGCCACTACCACTTCCATGTTCTTCCCCGGTACGAGTCGCCGCGCCAGTTCGCCGGCAGGGATTGGATTGACGCGGCGTGGCCTGAGTTGCCGTCGCTCGCCGCTCCGGCGTGCGACGAAGCGACTCTGCTCGCGCTCAGAGACTACCTAAGCCAGTACGTGAGCATTCCGACGGAAGCGATCACGCGCTCCGAGCCAGAGTGACCGCGCGTTCGGATTGAAAATGACCACTTGCTCTGATCGGAGCGAAGCGACGACACGGGGTCCCTCATGTGTCTTGTGTTGTACCTGTCTTCTGGTTGGTCTGCAGGGCGTGCTGTCCAGAAGCCCATATGGCACCCAGGATACCCGTGCTATCCTGAAACTTAGCGGCGCGTTCCGGACCGAGTGGCAGCCCCGTTCGAACACTGGAAAGAGGATCAGTAGGTGCCGCGATCCCGTGTCCTCCCCAGAAACCCTATCCGGGCACTCCTGGGCGGTTTCCTTCCTCGGTAAGTCGGTGTGTGGCTGTCAAGTGGCAATCAGACTCACAATTACCCACTTTGGTGAGCCCCCAGCGCTGTTGGCCAGCGTGCTGGCGTGACCCAACCTGGAGGCGGAATCGGCGTGGGGACTTGACCCCGTAGTGTACCAGAACTGATCTCCAGCGCCTATCAAGGCAGGAATCTCCTCGATCTATCAGCTCTCACGGGGCAGTTGACTTTCGGCGGCGCTTGCGGCATCCTCCCGGCATGTTCTGGCACACGATGCTACTGTTGTTCTCCCCGATCTACCTGATGTTCGGGCTGGTGTTCCGGAGCGAGCAGGCGCGCTTGATACTGGCCCTCTACCAGCAGGTGCTGATCCTGCAACGGCAGCTGGGCAAGCGACCCTCGCTCATCCCAGCCGAACGACTGGCACCGGTGCTATCGGGTCTGCTCTTGGGCAAGGCGAAGTTGGCGGAGGCACTGAGGATCGTGAAGCCGGAGACGTTGCGCATGTTAAGTTGGCGTGGGACACCCATCAGGCAGTCCAGGTTGGGGCTGACTCGCACGGCCGGCAGCGCGGCGGCGCGTGTAACCGCAACAGAATGGGGCATGGATCTGCCGCCCGAGCATCCGGTGGAGCGGAAGGGGGTCGCGAAGGCGCGGTGTGACGCGCCGGGATGCGAACCGGCACCGGTCGCGGTCAGCAGAGGAAGTCAGGCGGCGAGTCGGTAGGCGGTGATCTGGGTATCGGGGAAGAAGCGTCGCTCGATAGTGGCAGGTACGGCCTTCGCTGATCTCGCCGGCTTGTGCCACTGCTTCCCGCGATGGATCGCCTGGGGCACCGCGCCGCCCAGAGTGGCATGCCCTCGATACTCGTTGTAGTAGACCGCGAAGTCGCGTAGCAGTTGCTCCAGGTGATCCAGTCCGCGGATGACGGGGACGTGATTCAGCCACTCGTGCTTCAGCGTGAGGATGACCCGTTCAGTCACCGCGATTGAGCCGTGCTTGCCGACCGCACCGAAGCGGTGCTTCACATCCCACTCGTGCAGCAGGCCCTCGAAGACCTCCGAGGTGAACACGCCTTCCTGATCTGTGATGATGTGTCTGGGCCTACCGTGCTGGGCGAACGCCTCCTCCATTGCGCCCATCACCCAGCCGGCGTTGGGCCCTTCCAAGGGGACGACGGCCATCGTTGCGCGGGAGAAGTGATCAATTGCCACCAGCACCCACGTCGGCCAGAGTCCCCAGCGGAGCACCCGTGTGCGGTCCACCAACCAGACGTGGTTGGGGTAACGGGCGACGATCTCTCGGGGTGTCGCGGGCGTCTCCTGGGCCTTCGCCGCGGCCGGCGCGTTCTCGGGCCTGGGTTGCAGCAGCACATTGCGGACTGTCGAGGCGGCCACGAACACGCCCAGCAGCCAGATGGTGTTGGCAATCCGGTGGCGTCCGAACTGCGGATTCGCCCCGAACATCTCCCAGATCATCCGGGCGAGTTCCGCAGGCGTCTTCCGGGGGCTTTCGATCTTGCTCTTGCGCTCACCCAGATCGCCCTCCTGGGCCGCATGGAGCCAACGATACAAGGTCGACGTAGCGATCAGGAAGTGTTCCTTCACCCGACTCCTGGGAATGCGGCAGTACGCCATGTGCCACAGCACTCGGAGCCGTTGCATAGGGGTATATCGCTTCCGAGCAGGGGTCTCACCAAACCGGTCCTTGAGCATCCGAAGCTCCGACCTCAGCCGCCGGTTCTCGTCGCGCAGTCGGGCCAGCTCACCTGCCTCCTCCCCGACGGCGACGGCCCGCTGCAGGAACAGCAGTCGCTGCTGACCAGCCGACTGGGCACTCAACACCATGGACCGAATCATGAAGGCGACGGCGGTTCGGAAGACCTCCACAGCATCACGCTCCAGGAAAGGGAACGGCGCCCAGAGGCACCACCCGAAGGTCTCATATGGTAGGATGATCCTCGCCCGCGCACAAGCTCAGGAGCCGCTCAGGGGTGTCCCATCGCTACTTAACAGGGGCAGGGCTTCCCATCCGCATCTTGCATCGTGAATTCGCAAAAAACGTTCACATCGCGCCGGCTCAGTTCGCTGAGCACACTGGCCCTGGCCTGCCGCATGAAGATCTCATCATTCAGCACGGTTGTCATCTCTATCCTCCTTGTTCCCCTCGGTAGTGGGCAGCATCGCCAGCAGCGAGTGCAGCTGCTCCGTAGAGAGGCGGCTGAGCTCTCTCTCCTGATCCTCACCGGAGTCGGCTTCCGCCTCCGGTTCGCCGGTCGGTAGCAGCTGACAGGCGGCGCGGATCAGGGCGGCTACATCGGTCGGCTTGAGTCGTGAATCAAAGCGCAGCTTCCCGGTATCGGGATCTCTCACCAGCAGAGACTGGCGGCCTGCCATCGCGATCTGCTCCACCTGGGCGGCGTGTTCAGTGCGCCGCTGGAAGGCCTTCGCCCGCGCTTGCCGGGTGGTCTCCTCCTCGATGGGCGCCGGCTGCACTTCGAGCACGCGGACCCGCTCGCCCCACCCATGCCGCACCGACCAGCGTTTCAGCAGCGCCACGTTTTTCCCCAGCCGCTCCGCCGTTCGGCGCAAGGAGCGCCCAGGTCCCGCCTCCAAGTAGGCGAGGAAGGCCTGATGCGCCGGCCTCGACTCCCGTGCCAGCCGATCCCGCGACTGGCGCTTTTCCGCCTCCGGGCTCTTCTGCTGCATGGTCTGGTCGCTCCGATCGCTTCTGGTTCTCGTATGCTAGCAGGGCTAGCCGTGGTCTTATAGAAGATATCGTGACGGATTATCGTGATGGGAGGATCGCGGGAGGAGTGCCATGCCCTATCTCGGGCTGAGACCTGGCTACTGGTTTCACACGGGGAACGCGGTGATCTGCTCCGCACCGAAGTATATGCAGAAGGTCGCGATCCCTCTCCGGCGCGATCCGCTCTATCGGAGCATTCCCATCGGCCGGCTGCCGGCGGCCCCCCGCGACGACCGGCTAGTGACGCCAGCATCAGAAGCAGGTGAGTGGAGGCTGTACGGCCTGGCCTCCTCGGATCCGCTCACTGCTGGAGACCCGGCCGCTGCCTATGCCGTGCAACGACACGCCAAGCGGATGCTGGAATCCCTGTGCTCGGTTGTGGAGGCAGTCGGCGCGCGTGAGCGCCAGTCTGTGGGCTGGATCGAGCGAGAGTATCCACTTCAGGTCCCGGTGATCGACTCGCCGCTGGGATTACATTGTCTGAGGGTTGCCCGCGCGCCCGCGGTGCAGGAGGCAGCCCGCAGGTTCGTCTCCGAGTTCGGCCCCTTGGTTGCCGACTTCAGTGGCTGGTGCTGCACCACCGATATCGCATCATCTCTGTTCGCCACCAAGCTGCATGGGCTGAAGCGATTCGACTCCCTGCTCCTGATCAGCCTGGGCCTGGAACGATCGATGTGGCCCAGGAAATGGCGGCTGTGGGCGAGGGGCATCCGCACTGCTTTCGAGTCCCTCTTTCCGGTGCAGCCGTGGGTGCCGTTGCCAGTGGCCTTCTGTGTCTGGGCCGGGTACATGTTCATCCTCCTCACTGAGAAGCCGGACGGGGGCCCATCCCGCCTGTTCCTCGCCAACCGTCTGGCCTCTCTGCGTCTCGCCATCGACCCCGCGGCCTCGCCCCCTCCGGTTGCGGCGCTACGAGCGCGGCGCGCCTCTGGCCTCCTCGACGCCTCTGCTCTCCCCACCGCGCCCGACCAGGGGGAAGCACCCGCTCCCTATCGCACCCCCTCTCCGTTCTTGTTCGGCGATCTCCTCGACTACCTGGCCTTGTCCGTCATCTACGGCCCCAAGCTGAGGGCAGTGTTGGAGTCCGGGGCCCCGGTGATCTGCGCCAACTGCGACCGGCCCTTTGCCACCTTCGACGGGCGCAGGCGCTATTGCGACTCCTGCCAGCAGCTCGGGCTGAGCGATGCGGTACGCGCCAAGCGTTACCGGGATCGGCAGCGAGAAGGGCCCTCCCGGCCTAGCGCACACGCCTCCGGCCGGTATACCGTTGTGCTCGCTCCTGCCGTCTTTGGTCTACCGAAAACCAGGCCCCGGTCTACCGTTCGGTCTACCCTTGGGCTACCGCGCGGGTGACCGTTGGTCTACCAGTGGTCTACCGGTCCGAACGCTGCTCCCAAGAGCTCCAAAAGCCGTCTCTGCCAGCGAGGACCTGCCCTCGTCGCAATTCGGTCACCCAGGGGCGGGCAGGGAGAGGGCGTTTTCTTCCGAAAACACCCCGTTTGGTCTACCGTTGGTCTACTCCTTTGCATCGCGACCTCGGCTTATCGGCCCACTCCACCCTCCTTGCCCAACCTGAGCGGTTCTAGAGGCACGATTCGATGAGCGCGTAACCGTACTAATGTGCCCAGTGGCACGTAATGCCCCAACAAGGGCCTGGACTTGTGGGGCGAATCAAGTGATGGATGTCGTGCCGGAATCCTGCCCCAAGGAGGCACGACATGAGTACACCTGCAGCCGATCCCATCACCTTCGCAGAAGCCGTCCCCCGCTTCCTCGAGTACGTGCGTTCCTATCGCAGCTACTCCCCCACCACCGTCCGCGCTTACGCTACCGACCTGCGGCAGTTCCAGCTCTTCCTCACCACTGAGCTGGGCCACCTTCCCCACCCCGGTGAGCTCACCCGGGAGCAGGTGATCCAGTTCGGGGTCAGCCTGTCGGGCCGGGCCCCCCTCTCCATCCGGCGCAGGCTGGCCTGTCTGAGTTCCTTCTTCGGCTTCCTCTCTGACATGGGCCTGATCGTGGGCAACCCCGCAAGGCGGCTACCTCTGCCCAAGACCGTCCAGCCGGTGCCGGTCTGTCTGACGGAGGAGCAGGCACAGCGGCTGCTGGAGGCCGCCCACACCCCCTGGCATCGCGCCCTGATCTCAGTGCTGCTGTTCACCGGGCTGAGACGCAGCGAGGCGGTGGCCATCACCCTGGAGGATCTCGATCTGGAGAAGGGCCAGCTGTTGGTGCACGGCAAGGGGTCCAAGGACCGGGTAGTGCCACTGACTCCGCTGGTGATACAGGCGATCCGGGAGTATCTGCCCTGCCGGCCCCAGACCACCAGCCTTCGCCTCTTCCTGAGCCGGATCGGAGGCAATCCCATCGCGGGGAGAGTGGTGAACCGGATGCTGGTACGGGTGCTGCAGGAGGCCAAGCTGGACCAGGAAGGCATCACCCCCCACAAGCTCCGGCATACCTTCGCCACCCATCTCATCCGCAGCGGCGTCGACGTGCGCACGGTGCAGGAGCTGCTGGGCCATGCCGATCTCGGCACCACGGCGCGGTACCTGCACTCCGACACCCGCACCAAGCAGGCGGCGGTGGACAAGCTCACCGGGCTGTTCGGTGTGCGGCAACCAGAGGTGGAGGCGCCTGGATCAGAGGCCGTCGACTGAGACCATACCGGCACATACGCGCTGCGGTTCCCTCTCCATCCTCGGTAGCCTCCAGCAATAGGAGTTGCAGCGAATGCAGGGAATACCACGACCTGGGCTGAAGGACCGTCCTGAGCGGCAGATGAGTTCTTGGACAGCGCGCCCATTGCAGCAAGTGCGGAGGGCGAGAACACCTGGCTATGGATGACCGGTTCTGTCGCCGCGTAACGAGGACATCTGCTAGGGTTTGGACCAGGAAGCCTGAGTCCTCAGGTCGTCTTCTCGGGTGATTGCTGGCGAGCGACCGACCAGTCTGCCTGCCCCGAGCGTATGGCCTTCAGCGATACCCCTCCCATTGCGACGAAGGCGCGACGGAAGTTCGACGGATCGCTGTAGCCGACGCGCTCCGCAATCTCGGCTACAGGGAGGTTGGAGTTGCGTAGCAGATCGCGGGCGCGAGTCAGACGGAGATCGCGTAAGCACTTCGCGACACTCGTGCCGAAGAACCGCGCAAACAGGCGGTTCAGGTACCCCGGGCTGTAGCCCACGGACTTCGCCACATCCTGTGCGTCGATAGGGTCCCCCAAGTGTCCGGCCAGGTACGCCAGCGAGCGCTGTACCGCCAGCCAGGCGCGCTTGTCCATGCTCAGCGGATCTCCCATCCAGGGCATGAGGAGATAGCTGCCCCGCCGGACTCTCCTGATCAGCAGGCAGGCCAGATGCTCCAGTAGGCCGTGCAGCGATGCTTCGAACTCCAGGTCGCGATCGATGAGCTCGGCGCTGATCGCGTCGGTGATGTACCGCAAGTCGGTGCGCCCGAGCAGATAGGCCGACATCTCGCGCTCACCGGTGGCCATCTCAAAGAAGTACACATTGGTGTTGTGCAGCACGAAGAAGACGGCGTCGTAGCTGCCATAGTGGATCTCCCCGTGCTCGACACCTGGCTCGACCAGGAGGAGCTGTCCTGGGCTGAGCCTAACGACACCAATAGGGCTGGCCATCTCCAGGAGGCCTTGCCTTATGAAGACTAGCTCCGGGTAGGCGGCCACGTGGGTCTGTACCGGGGGACCGATGACTGGCTTCCCCGCCAGGGCTCCGGGAAGGTGCACGAAGTCGCTAGGTGCGCGACACGCGGGCTAGCTCGCGTGCGGCCGCCGTGCAAGACTCATCTGGGCCATCCCGGAAGGCTGTGTGACCTGCTGGTACTACTCTAGGCGGCATGGGACGACTCCTTCTGTCGTTTCGCTCTCCCCCGCTACGGCTTCGGACCGACAGTCCTCGCAGCCTGCTCGTGAGCTCCTGCAAGTGTCGGAAATGACCGGTTCTGGGTGATCTCTGACCTGTTCGCTCCCCGGTGGGAGGAGCAAGATTATGTAGTACCGATGTAGATCGCCGATACCGAGCACAGCTCGGGGAGAGGAGCGTACGGGAGTATACCAGAGTGTCGCATTCACCGTAATTCGCGTGGCTTCGAGGAAGCTTCGCACATGCACAGGAGGAAGGAGAAGCTCTCATGTTGAGGAGGCGCGTCGGAGGCTTTACCCTGATCGAACTGCTAGTGGTGATCGCGATCATCGCGATTCTTGCTGCAATGCTGTTCCCCGTCTTCGCCCGCGCGCGAGAGTCGGCGCGCAAGATCCAGTGCCTGTCGAACGTCAAGAACGTAGCCATGGCTATCCAGATGTACATGGGCGACTATGACAGGTTCCCGCCATACGAGTCGAATGCGGAAGCGCTCGCCTATTTCGACTTCCTCCCATGCCGGGCGAGGCGCCGGGCCCGACGGCTGGTGCGCAGGCCCGAACAACAGCCGCGTCACCGGGGTCAACCCCTACCTGCGGTGGCCGGTCGTTCTGGATGAGTACACGAAGAACCGCCAAGTCTGGAACTGCGCCAGTGCCAAGCTCGTCACGACGCCGTACACGATCATCGGCGGTGGAAACTGGCTCCAGCAGTTCGAGTCCTACGGCGCCGAGGTCTGGGGGGACTGGGAGACCGGAGGGCTGGGCGTTGTCTGCGCGGGCAACACGTACCCATCAGGCTGGGGCGGTGATGTCATTGATTCCTTCCTGCAGAATGAGGTGGTCACCTGGGGCTCTGGCGGCAGTGGGGACATCTTCCAGATCGGTATCGGGACCATGGAGTCTGCGCTGGCCGGCACGAAGACGTCCGCAGTCAACGACCCCGCGAAGGCGCTCGTGGCCGCCGACTGCGTCCAGCCGATCATCAACAGCCCGTCCTACGTGGCATTCGCGCAAGCGTGTGGCACCCAGTGCGGCTCGACAGACGATGGCTGCTGCAATGGAGGCGTTGCTGGGGCTGATGACGCGAGCTATGTTGCCGCAGAGGACAAGAAGGCGATCTACGAAGGCGGCGCGGCATCCAAGTACGCCCGTCACCTGGGTGGCAGCAATATCGGCTTCATGGATGGGCATGCTTCCTGGTGGCCGGCGCAGAGGATTATTGCGTCCAGCGGCTACAACTACAACTGGGGAGCGAATCAATCCAAGAGCGACGGCAGCATGGAGTGGAACATGACCTGCGAGAGCTTCGGCTCGCCCTTCTGCGCCTATGCGTACTAGGATGTGCAAGGGGTCTGTGTCGGGCAGCGTGCGCGCGGGGCCCCTCTGACCGCGTGAGTGATGGCGGGAGCGCCCTGGCAAGTGCGTGCCGGGGCGCTCCTCTCTGGGATATGTCTTCAACGAGATCGGTTGGGAAAGGTAGGGAGATGGCCGGGAAGCAGGCTGTGTCAGGAGGGCTATCTGGGGTGGAGTCTGTTGCGGACGCCAAGCGCCGTAAGGAGGTCCTGAAGCGCGGCCTGTCAACGGCGTGGGGCGGGGAGCCGCGACTGGGCTCGATCATCGGTGAAGAGGAGGTCGAGGCGGCCGCGCAGGCGATCCGGGAGTCGATGGACCCCAATGTGGGCTTTGGCATGAGCGATGGCGAGGTGGACGGGTTCGAGCGCGCCTTCGCTGACTATGTGGGGACGAAGCACTGTGTCACCTGCAATGGCGCGGGCACCGGCATCGACATGGCGATCATGGCGCTGGACCTAGAGCCGGGGGATGAAGTGATCACCCAGTGCGTCAACTTCCACGCGGTGCCTATGGCGATTGCCGGTCAGGGCGGCAAGATCGTGTTCGCCGAGGTGGACGAGACGCTGCAGCTCGACCCCAATGACGTGGAGAGGAAGATCACGCCGCGCACCCGCGCCATCTTCCCTACTCATATGAACGGCATGTCGGCCCCGATGGACGACTTGCTGGAGCTGGCGCAGCGCCACCCACACGCGAAGTACGGCCCGCTGGCTGTGCTGGGGGACGCGGCGCGAGCCTGCGGCGGAGGCTACAAAGGCGCCAAGATCGGGAAGCTGGGGTGGATGACGGTGTTCAGCTTCCACACCATGAAGAACATGACCACGCTCGGAGAGGGCGGGGCCATCACCACCGATGACTCCGCCATCATCAATCGGCTGCACGGTTTCCGGCAGTTCGGGGGAGAGGGATGGGGCTCCAACTACAAGATGGGCAAGGTGCAGGCGGCGGTTGGGCTGGTGCAGTTGAGGAAACTGGAGGCGATGCTGGCAGCGCGGCGGAGATTGGCCTACGCCCGCCATCGGATGCTGGAGGGCTGCCCACAGTTGCAGCTGCCGGTGGAGCCGGCCGGGCACGAGCACTGCTACTACCTCTACTCCATCTTGGTGAGTCAGGAATGGGCGGGGGAGAAGCGAGACCGGTTGACGGGGATGCTGCGACAGGAGTACGGAGTGGACACGGTGGTGGCGAATCCGCCGGTGCAGAATTCATTCCCATACATCGCCCGCCTGACCGAGGGACAGGAGATGCCGCGGTCGGCGGAGGTGGGGAAGCGGCTGTTCTGCGCGCCCCTCCATCCGAGCATGTCGGACGAGGACAACGCGTACATCGCCGCCGCGGTCTGGGAAGCGGTCGAGCAGATCCGGCGGGAAGGCTAGCCGGGTCCGGCCTGAAAGCGCGTGTCCATCATGTGCGAGCAGCGGCCAGCCCCGCCCACCCGCACCGGCGGCGTCACCTGGCGCGCGATCCTCGTCGCCTTCGCGCTGCTCCCGGCGCTCATCGTGGTGGGCTTCTACTCGAGCATCGTCTACAAGCCCGACGACTATCTCTCGTGTGTTCCGCCGACGGCGCAGTTCCACGTGTTGGTCCTGTTGGCGGGGGCGGGGGGTATTCCCCTGCTCCGCCGCTGGGGACTGACGCGGCGCGAACTGCTGGCGGTGTACTCCATCTTACTGGTGGCGGCACCGGTGATGGGGCGCGGGATTCTCTACTGGATGGTCCCGAAGACGATTATCTACTACTACCTGGCCCGGGCGAACCCGGCCTGGGAGGCGAGTTTCCTTCCCCTTATCCCCCACTGGTTCGCGCCCAGTGACCCGGTTGCGGTAGAGGGGTTCCTCGTGGGGAAGGCGAGCGTGCCCTGGTCGCTCTGGCTGGCGCCGATGGCGGCCTGGCTATCGTTCGCGGTGGCGCTCTACGTTGCCGTCGCTTGCCTGCTGAGCATTCTGCAGCTGCAGTGGATCCGCAACGAGCGCCTCTCCTACCCACTCGCGCAGATTCCCCTGGAGGTGGTATCAGACCGGACACTGGATGATGAGCCCGGGCGATTGGCGACAGGTAGGGCGCTGTGGACTGGAGCCGCGATCTCCTTCGCCCTCAACTTCATCAGCCTGCTCAGCGCCAAGGTTCCATCGCTGCCGCGGGTCCCGCTGGGGCCAGTGGAGATCATCCCGTGGCAGGGGATCGGGCCACTGGCGGGGCTGGGAGCGTACGAGTTGGTGCTGTGGCCCTGGCTCATCGGCCTCGCCTACCTGATCCCAAAGGAACTCTCTTTCTCTTGCTGGTTCTTTTGGCTGGTGCGGGTGGCGCTCACGGTGACCGCGATCGCGGCCGGTGCGACCGCCATGAGGCCGGAGGACTGGTGGAGTCCGACCTTCCCGGCACCCTACTACCAGGGGACCGGCGCGGTGCTGGCGCTGGGCGTTTGGGTGATGTGGTCCGCCCGCAAGCACCTCGCGCGGGCGGTCCGTATCGCGCTCAGCCGGCGGGCTACGGAGGCCGACGGAGAGGAGCCACTGCCCTACCGCACCGCCTTCCTCTCCGTTCTCAGCCGCGAGTGTGTGGCTGATCTGGTTCTTCCGTCTAGCCGGCTGCCGGTGGGGCTTCGGGCTGGTGTTCGTGTTCTTTCTCTTCAGCCTCTACGTCATGTGGGCGAGGTTGCGGGCTGAGACCGGTCTGGGACTGCTCGCCTTTCCCCTCGATATCGGAGATTCATGCGCGGCCCACTTGGGACCAGCGCGCTCCGCCCCCAGGAACTGGTGGCGGTATCATCCGCGCGGTGGGCTGGCAGTTCGGGCGAGGGGATGTCCTTTGATACGGTAACCGCCAACCTTGCTGACAGCCTCAGGATTGCGGATGTCGCAGGCATCAACAAGCGCCATCTCATGTGGGCCTCCTTCATTGCGCTGCTCGGGGCGTTGCTGTTCGGGACCTACGTAACACTGGCGGGGACCTACCATTTCGGATACTTCGGCACGGCTATCGGCAACGCGCCGTTCTACCCGGCGCTCCAGACCAGAACCGACGCCGCCGCGGTCTTCGCCAGCCTGCAGAGCCCCACGCAGATGAACCCGGATGGTACCATCGCCATGGTCACGGGAGCGGTGTTCGCGGTCCTGCTTGGCATTATGAGGCTGCGGTTCTACTGGTGGCCATTCCATCCCATTGGCTACCTGGCGGCGAACTGCTGGGGGTGGAACTGGTACCTGACACCGTTCGTGCTCGGCTGGTTGGGCAAAGTGCTGGTGGTACGCTACGGTGGACTGCGCCTGTACCGGCAGACCGTTCCCCTCGCCGCAGGCCTCATCGTTGGTGACGTCATGAACCGGCTGGTTTGGGTCGTCGTCACCATAGTGACAAAGGGGCGGGTGTGAGCGCGACCCCCCGGACTGCGTACGGCCGACAACGAGTCGTTCTCTCCCCCGATAGAGAGAGCCACCAGCCACTAGGGATGTGCTGGTACTTGACGTGATTCCCGCAGGCCATGTCGGCATCGAAGACATCGGAGAGAGATGCCCGGAGGGGCTGGAACGCGTCGGGATGGTGTCTACGAACGAGGAGATACTGAATGCGATAGAGGGCGGGGGGCGCGGCCGGAACAGTCCACCCGCGTTACCACCTTCCCGCGAAGGCCGCTGCGCGGAGTCGCCAAGGGGATTCGTTAAGAGTCGGCCATTCCGCCAGACTTGGCTCCCCCGCATGTCTCGGGGCCGGGGGGACAGTTCCTCCACGATGATGCTGAGGTGGAAGCGCAGCCGGGCCGGCAGGGGAACCTGGTAGTGGCTGTGCAGTTGGGCGGTGCTTCCAAGACGGAAGAGCCGGCTTGGGGCGCCGACCGCTCGTAGGACGAAGGTAGCCTGAGTCCTACGAGCGGCAGTTGCATTCTGAAGAGATGGGATGCATGATGATCGCGGAGGGCGAGGAGCAAGACAGTGAACTCGAAAGAGCGCGTTCGCGCAGCCATCGCCGGGGAACCTGTGGACCGAGTTCCGCTGGGGTTCTATGCGGTGGACTGCGATACCGTGGAGAAGGTGATCGGCCGCAGTACCTTCGTGCGAGACAAGATTGGCTCGCAGATCGCCATGTGGCAGGGCCGCCGGGAGGAGGTGGTCGAGAGCTACAAGAAAGACACGATTGAGTTCTACCAGAAGATCGATACGGCGGACCTGATCCTCGCGAAGGAGGCCCCTCTCGTCCCGGCCCGGGATTGGGTGCCTGAATCGTGTCAGCAACTCGATGACGAGACCTGGCAGGATCGAAGGGGGAGAGTCTACAAGGTCTCGCATCTCTCCAACGAACTCGTCTGTGTGCACGATCCCACAGCGAGAGATGTGGACGACTTCACTGAAGAGATGTTCCCGGGGGCAGAGGAGTCTGAGTTCGAGCCGCCCGATCCGTTGGTGTTCGAGGCACAGGACTACGTGGGTGGGATTCTTGGCGAGGACCGGTATCTCGCTGGTTTCACGCACCAGAATGGGGTGCTACCGATGTTAGGAGGACAGACTACCGGGCTCATGGTGCTCGCGCTGAAGTCCGAAGTCGTGCTGGCCGCGAGCCGCCGCGGGACGCGCATCGGGAACCTCATGGACGCGCACTACGTCCGCCCCTACTTCGAGGGCATGATGTGGGACCAGGACCTGGGTACGAGCAGGGGCCCCCTCATAAGCCCGGCACAGTTTCGCGATCTCGTTCTGCCATTCCTGAAGAGGCGGCTCGCGAACCTGAAGGGCTACGGCAAGCAGATACTCATGCACAACTGCGGCGACAACAGGTTGCTCATGGACATGTATGTCGAAGCCGGCGTGGAGTGCTACCAGTCATTGCAGCCGAACGCGGGCATGGATCTGGAGTACCTCGCGGATCACTTCGGAAGCCGCATGACGTTCTGGGGAGGCGTGCCGGTGGACATGCTGGTGGCGGGGACACCCGATGATGTTCGACGCTCTGTGCGCGAGGCTATCGCAGCCGGCAGGCGCGCCCGTGGGTTCATTCTGGGCCCGAGCCACTCTGTTGCCTACGGCACAAAGTACGAGAACTTCATGGCGATGGTGGATGAGCACCGAAAGCTATGCCACCAGGTCTGAGGACAACGTGACCACGGCTGTGCTGATCAACTGCTGTCCTCTCCAACAAGCATGTCCCGACGCTTCCAGCGCTGAACAAGGATCCTCGCCCCAGGAGCGACGGGGCGCGGCAGGAAGTGCCGCGGGGAGAGAAGACTGTGAAGGCGCGGGCGACGAAGGCGTATGGCCGGCTGGCACTTGCCGTGACGAGCAAGAGGGTGGGGCGGCAGGTCGGCACCGGCGGGCGCGATCAGCGAGATTACCTATCGTTAGCGGAGCGAGGTCAATGAACACGTCAACGGAGTTCACCACTGGAGCGGGCAAGGGAGTTGAGCGGCTGAGTGCGGCCCATTTCAGGCTGCAGTTCCGCCGGGACAAACGGGTATACGAGAACTACTTCCACTTCCGCATCGACAGTGAGGAGCATGCGGGGGAAGTCGTGGTTGATGTCTACCCCGATCAGGACTTCCTGCCTGACAGCCGCCGCATTCTGGAGACGCACTTCTCCCCTGCCATCATCTGGCGGTCTGCGGTTGGTCCTTTCACCACGGATGCCAGCGGCTGGCGACCTCACCCACAGCACCTCACGGAATGGCATCGCGACTTCATCCGGCTTCGCGCTTGGGTGGAGCCAGGCCAAACGCTGTACTTCTCCAGCCACCATCCCATCACGCCGGAGCACTGGAGAGAGCTGCTGGAGAAGAGAGCCGCGGCCTGTCCGGGACTCTGCCGACGCATCGACCTCGGGACCACGCCCGAGGGACGACAGGTTGCCGGCCTCGCCGTTGGTGCGGGCAAGAGAAGAGTGCTGATGATGGCGGGGGAGCACCCGATCGAGACGCCGGGGAGCTGGGCTGTCTGGGGGGTCATCGATTACCTGACCAGCACGCTGCGCGAGGCGAGGGCCCTGTGCGAGGAGTATCACTTCGAGTGCTTCCCGATGGCCAATCCCGATGGGCTCGCGCGCGGCAATGCTTGCTTCACCAGTAACGGCACGGATCTGTTCACTGCTTACGCAGGCGCGCCTAAGCGAGACTTCCCGGCGGAGGAGGCCAGACTGGTGTGGGAATGGGCTGCCGGTCAGCCGGCGGCGCTGCTCCTCGACTGCCACTGCTACATGGGCGGTATGCATACGCAGGATCCACCCGGAGAGGGCATCTACACCTTCCCGCAATCGCAGCTGGAGGAGGGGCTCACCTCGAGCGCAGCGCGCGCCTATCGGATAGTCAATGATCGGGTGATCTTCAGCGCCGACCCGTTTTCCTCGTACTACCGCACTGTTGACCTCACGCCAGAAAACCTCTGCTACCAGATCGCCGCGCAACGGGATGTCCCGAGTGTGATGTATGAGTTCAACGGCGCTCACAATGGCCCCTATCGCAACACTCGGCGCGGCATCGCCGTGTTCTTGGCCGCGATGGACGGGCTGCGTGAGGTATCCTGAGATCAGGGTGCGATCGCTCGGAAGGAAGCAGCAGTTGCGTGGGGCAGGCTGTGTGTGTCATGTATCTTTGCGACACCGGCGTAGCCGCTCGAACCAGTACGGTAGCCCTGTGCAATGCCAGTGCCGTGGAGCGTGTGAACGCAGGAAACGGGACACGCTGTGCATGTTAAGTGGCGATGGGACGCCTCAGACAGCCCTGCAGGGTTGCCTGTGAGTCCCGGACACTCTAGCATATGGGACCTCTGGGCGGCGCCTCCGGGCGCCGTTCCCTTTCCAGGAGTGTCTGCGTGGAGGTCTTCCGGACCGCCGTTGCCCTGATGGTTCGATCCATGGTGTGGAGTGCCCAGTCTGCTGGTCAGCAGCGGCCGCTCTGGCTCCAGCAGAGCGCGGCCGTGGGCGGAGAGATGGGCGAGCTGGCCCGGCTGCGAGATGAGAATCGCCGCCTGAAGTCGGAGAACCGCATCATCAAGGCACGCGACGCTGACGCTCCCTGCCGGAAGCGCTACTCTCCCCTGCAGCGGCTGCGGATCCTGTGGCATATGGAGTACTACCGCATTCCCAGGAGCCGGGTGAAGGAGCACTTCCTGATCGCCAAGTCGACTCTCTATCGCTGGCTACACGCGGCCGAGCGAGGCGACTTGGGCGAGAAGAGGGCACCGGCGGAGAGCCCGCGGAAGACGCCTGCGGAACTCGCTCGCATGATCTGGGATATCTTCGAGGAGAACCCTTGCGTCGGACGGCATCGGATCGCCAGCATCCTCTGGCTGCTGGGAGTGTTCGTGGCCGCCTCGACGGTCCGCAATGTGCTGCTGCAACCCAGGCCCGGGAACGCGCCGGCCGCGGCGAAGGTCCAGGAGGCGCCCGCGGCGCCCCGAGAGATCGTTGCCCGCTACCCCAACCACGTGTGGAGCGTGGACCGCACACGGGTGCTCCGCTGGGGACTCTGGCCGACGTGGGTGCTGGTGGTGATCGATCACTTCTCTCGCAAGGTCGTCGCCTGCTGTCCACTGGAAGGACCCAACGCCGGGTGGGTGGTGGAGGCGATGGAGGAGGCCTTCGTCCAGCATGGCGCTCCCCAGCACCTCATCAGCGACCAGGAAGGCGTCCTCAACAGCGATGCGTTCCGGGACTTGCTCATTTCGTGGGATGTGAAGCAGCGGTTCGGTGCGGTCGGCAAGCATGGTTCCATCGCGGTCACCGAGCGCGTCATCCTCACTCTGAAGTACGAGTGGCTGAGCCGTGTCCCGGTGATCCGCGGGCTTGACCATCTTGGCCAACTGCTGGGAGACTTCTCGGAGTACTACAACCACTGGCGCGGGCACTCCACCATCGGTGGCGCGGTGCCAGCAGTGATCCACTGCGGGGAGTTTTGGCAGCGGCCTGATAGGTCGGCGAAGGTCCTGTCCGGCACCATCGAGCGACGCTTCTTCCCGGACACCCGGGTCACCGCCTTCCGGTTGGCGGCGTAAGCTTGGGCCGGCTTCACGGACCCTTGAGAGGGACAGTATGGACCGATACCGGCACCTATAGACCCACGGATGGGTGCTGGAACACTACGCGTTGCCCGCGGACTAGGTCACTGGATCCAGGGCGTGACCGGGGCAGTTTTCGTCTCGGACGGAGGGTTCAGCCCAACCAGCGGCTCTAGCTCGGTGGTTAGACTGACTCGCCACTTGCCATTTTCCCTGGAAAGTGCGAGCGGCAGCGCCAGGGACTGGACCGTTGTGCCCTGCTTCACGGTCTGGTCTATGGTAACGGTGGCCTGGTCACCGGCCGTCTCTACCATCGTCGCCCTCCAGGACAGCTGCCAGGGCTGTCCCTTCTTGGCCGCGGTCTCCGCTGCGGACTTCGCCCACTTGGCCTGCTGCTTGAGGGGAGCCAGGAGGGGCTGCGTCTCTGTGGTGCAGAGCTCGCCCGCGCCCTCGATGTCTCCCTCGTAGATCAGGCGCATAAACGCCTTCGCCGTTGCTCTCGGTGAACTGGGGACGAATAGATCCAGCACCTGGTAGTGCCAGGCGCTGCCTATGCCCGCTCCCAGCAGGATCAGGTAGATCACATAGACGGGAATGCTCGAGGCCCGCTTTACCTCAACCCGGACACGACGCCCAAGTGGTCGCGGCTGCCAGCTGACAACAGGCGGCGCCTCGGCGGAGATCCCAGGAAAGTCCCGGGGAGGAGGGGCAAGTAGCTGGCCGCCACCCGCGGGCCGCGACGAGCCCGCGCCGCCACCGCCTGGTTCGGCGTCTAGCCCCACACCCAGTTCGCCCAGGCCTTCGGGGCCAGCAAGGTCGGAGACCGCACGCACTGAACGCAGTCGCTCGCCGACGATCGCCAGCTGGTCGGCACTGAGGCCACGCTCGATGAAAGGGAAGATCATCTTGTCTTCCTTCTCTGCATGGCGCGCCAGCAGGTCGTGAGTGAGACCGACGAGAGTGCGCAGATGGGAGAGCGATAGCGCGGTCAGTCCTCCCTGCTGGACGCCAGCGGCCAGCAGGGCAGCGATCTCGTTGGTGCGGGCCGCGATCACCTGGTGCGCCCGGATATCCTCTTCGGCCTCCGAGCTCAAGAACCCACCGACAATGCCAACCCCGCGGGCGCCCTGGGAGAGGAACCCGCGGGCGTCCGGGTAGAGGCACTCCTCCTCCCGCCGGAAATGCAGCGAGATGCCCTGATGGAACATGTCCAGCCGCGAGCGCAGCCGCTCGCTGAACGCCCCCCGCGCGGTCTCCGGGCTGGTACTTACCTCTCGCATCATCGCATGGGCATCGGCGATGTCCGCGAGCACCAACTGGTGTTCCCTGCGCAGCTCGTCCAGGGGCGAGGCATGGATCATGAAGGTTTCCTTCCCACCACTCGGGCTCCCCAGGCCATTCAGGCTGCCCCGGCCTCCCTCCTGTCGCCCTCCCGCATCATCGCTGGCGATCCCCCAGCGATGATGCGGGATGTAGTGACGAGGGGCCGAGGTGGCTCGAGACGACTCACGTGGCACATGCTGGCCCGCCCGACCATGCCAAAGGGAATGACGGTGGCCTGCTGCCTGGCGGGAAGCCCTTTGGCGTGAATCCCGCACACTGGGGTAGCCCTGGTGGCTGGAGCATACAGGGCAGCGTCGCTGTTGTGGGAACAGGATAGCTCGGAAGCAGAACGCTCAGTAGCACTCCAAGAGGAGGCAGGCATGCAAAAGAACGTACCGACGCTGTTGGGGATTCTCATTCTGCTGGTCGTCGTGGTCCTGGTCGTGCTGATCTACAACATCAAACTGACCCAGCAGCTGGGGACAGGCGCCACTCCCACCGGCACCCTCGGCGGCGAAGTGCTGACCGGCGAGAAAGCCCCGACCACGATGCTGCCGCCGGCAGGGCCAGGCGGAAGTGAGAACAAGCCCACGGTGGTGCATCCCAAGCGCGGCGGGGAGCCCGGGGCTGGTCGGCCCGGTAGTGCAGGGCGTGCCGGTAGGGGCAAGGCGTCCGAGCGAGGCCGGTAGCCGTACGGCGTCCTGTGGCGGAGTCAGGCTGTCCCTGCGGCGCGGCGATGGAGTCGCTCAGGCCGGTATCTTCCGGCGATCTGACTTGACCCGAAGGCGGCTTCGGTCCAGGCTGTGGGTGTTAAGTAGCTTTGGGACACAGGTTTGGGCGCCCAGTCCATGGCAGTACTCGGTGAGGAGCAGTGCGAAGGCCGCGAGCGTGCGGGAGACGGGACAGCAATGAACTGCCCAAGCGTACGGCAGTGCGGAATGGGGTTTCCGAGGCGCGGCACGCTCCCGGCGGGAAGCCGAGGTCAGCATCGATCGGCGGAAGGTCAGGCGGCGCGTCGGTAAGCGGTGATCTGCGTATCGGCAAAGACGCGTCGCTCGAGGTTCGGCGGCAGCATCTTGGCTGACTTCTCGGGCTTGGTCCACTGCTCGCCGCGATGGATCACTTCGGGAACCGCTCCTCCCAATGTGGCATGGCCGCGGTACTCGTTGTAGTAGACGGCGAAGTCGCGCAGCAGCTGGCCAAGATGGTCAAGGCCGCGGATCACCGGGACACGCCTCAACCACTCGTACTTCAGAGTGAGGATGACGCGTTCGGTGACCCCGATGGAACCGTGCTTGCCGACCGCACCGAAGCGCTGCTTCATATCCCACGAGATGAGCAAGTCCCGGAACGCATCGCTGTTGAGGACGCCCTCCTGGTCGCTGATCAGGTGCCGGGGAGCGCCATGCTGGACGAAGGCCTCCTCCATCGCCTCCACCACCCACCCGGCGTTGGGTCCTTCCAGTGGACAGCAGGCGACGACCTTGCGAGAGCAGTGATCGATCGCCACCAGCACCCAGGTGGGCCAGATGCCCCAGCGCAACACCCGCGTTCGGTCCACCGACCAGACGTGGTTGGGGTAGCGGGCGACGATCTCTCGGGGCGCCGCGGGCGCCTCCTGAGCCTTCGCCGCGGCCGGCGCGTTCCTCGGCTTGGGCTGCAGCAGTATGTTCCTCACGGTCGAGGCTGCCACAAACACTCCCAGCAGCCAGAGGATGCTGGCGATCCGATGCCGTCCGACGCAAGGGTTCTCCTCGAAGATCTCCCAGATCATCCGGGCGAGTTCCGCCGGCGTCTTCCGCGGGCTCTCACTCTTGCTCTTGCGCTCCCCTAGATCGCCTTCCTGAGCCGCATGGAGCCAGCGATAGAGAGTCGATTTGGCCATCAGGAAATGCTCCTTCACCCGGCTTCGGGGAAGGCGGTAGCACTCCATATGCCAGAGGATCCGCAGCCGCTGCAGCGGCGTATACCGCTTCCGGGAAGGGGCCTCACCGAACCGGTCTTTGAACATCCGGAGCTCCGCGTTCAGCCGGCGGTTCTCGTCGCGCAGCCAGGCCCGCTCAGCTGCTTCCTCCCCGACGGCGACGGCCCGCTGCAGCAACAACAGCCGCTGCTGACTAGCGGACTGGGCACTCAGCACCATGATCGCACGATTAAGGCGGCGGCGGTTCGGATGACCTCCACAGCATCACCCTCCAGGAAAGGGAACGGCGCCCCCAGGCGCCACCCAAAGGTCTCATATGGTAGGATGATCCCCGCCCGCGCACAAGCTCAAGAGCCGCTCAGGGGTGTCCCATCGCTACTTAACATGCACAGTCTGCGCGGGCTGCGGCGGTTGCCTCGACGCTCCCCGGAGATGGTCGGCCTTGGAGACAAGGGGGAGGCCGTCAGCTACGCGGCTGCGGCCAAGGTGATCTGGCAGGGGACACCGGGCGCATTGGACCGGCTCATCCAGGTTCAGCAGGCGCTGTAGCAGGCGGCACGGCCAGATCGCACACCCTCTAGGCTTGCTTGGGGCCGGCTACGTGTCCGGACGGGGTTTGTGGGGAGGGCACCAGTTCGTTTGTAGTGCCGCCACGACAATGCCCCGGTTCTGCACATAGCATGCTCATTCTCCTCGCGCCCGTCGGCCTGTCAGAGTATGCTTGCGGCGCAGGGTTATCCTGTCGTTGTGGATCGCAGCTAGAGTCGCGAGGGTGAGACATCCCTATTCTCGCGACCCCCGTTGTTCCCCGGAGGAGGACACCATGGTGGTTGGTGGCAGGGTGGTGACGAGAGTCGCGCTGCCGGGTCGACCGGTGGGCTTTGCCGGTCAGGTGAGAGAGGCCGGGTCGCGTTCAGTCATGGCTCATCTCGGCGACGGGCGCGTCGACTACTGTCTGCGTCAGCAACTGTAAACCCGTCTTGCAGGGGCGATCAGCAGGTGCAGCTGACCGCCGGGAAAGTGGAACAGACCACGGCTCTTGAGGCCGCCGAGTTCGTGAAGGTCGCGCCTGAGCGCCTAGTGCCTTCGATGCGCCCATTGGCTTCGGCGCTCAGGGCAGGGCGCGTCGAGCACCTCCAGGTAGGTGTTCATGAGGGCGGGCTATGGATGGGCGTGGTGAAGAACAGGAAGCGCGTGGCCTTCTTGTGTTGGGCCGCCTTAGGCCTAGGAGGAACGGCTGTGTATTGGTATCTCGCGTTGGTAGCTTCGGTGGTGGGTCTCATCGCGGGCGGTGGATGGCTGGGGGGAAGGCCGGTTGGCCACCGCGGCATTGGCAGGTGACTGAAGCTGGTCGGCTCTGCTATCGGGGACTGCGGGCAGTCCTCGGGGGCTGAGTATCGTGGCCGCCCAGCGGGATCTCGCGTCGACGTCTCCTGCTTCCATCGCAGAGGACTCCCTGTGCCTGTCAGGTAGCCTTGGGACACCGCTGGCGCGGCTCAGACCCCCGAAGTGGTCCCTTGACCGACGGCACGAAGACACGCGTGGTCGCAGGAACCGAGACACGAGCGAGCCATCGGGGCGAACACGAGTCCGCACCTAGCTTTCAAGGGTGGCGACTTCGCCCTGGAAGGGGTGGAGGGACTGCGCAGCCCCAGCACACTCAAGCTCCTCGTGAAGCGGGAGCCCAAGAGCGGAAGCGTGATCATCGATGCCTGCCTCAACGACCAGCGAACCATGATCACGCGTCGGCGCATGCGTGACGGCAGGAGGTTCTCTCTGTTCGCCACAGGAGGGCGGTGACGTTCGCAGCCTGGTGATCCGCTCGCTGGAGCCAGCGTAGGCGTCCGCCGGCGTGCACGAGTGTGTGCCTGTTAGGTGGCTTGGGGACACCGTGTGCCTGCTATGCCAGGTCGAGATGAGAGGAACGTGCCAGCGGTGTGCGCGGGCGAAGACCCCAATGCACGTGACCAGTAGCACGCGAAGGCGACCATGGGGAAGAGGCTAACCACCAGCGCCGGCCCGCCTCCGGTCAGGCGTACGGTGAGCCCCAGCGTTAGCTGTCCGAACCGAAACTGAAAGGAAAGGGGACTGGAGATGGATACCGAGGACCAGGGCCCGGCAGCGGGCGGGGCAAACAAGCAAGCCACCGGCAGAGGTACGTCGAACCGGGACTGGTGGCCCAATCAGCTGAACCTCAAGGCCCTGCACCAGCACTCGCCGCTGTCCGACCCCATGGGTGAGGGCTTCAGCTACGCCGAGGAGTTCAGGAGCCTCGACCTGGCGGCCGTGAAGCAGGATCTTCGGGCGCTGATGACCGACTCGCAGGAGTGGTGGCCCGCGGACTTCGGTCATTACGGACCCTTGTTCATCCGCATGGCCTGGCACAGCGCCGGCACGTACCGCATTGGCGACGGTCGCGGCGGCGCTGGCGCCGGCCAGCAGCGCTTCGCGCCCCTCAACAGCTGGCCCGACAACGCGAACCTCGACAAGGCGCGCCGGTTGCTCTGGCCGATTAAGCAGAAGTATGGCCGGAAGACCTCTTGGGCCGACCTCATGATTCTGGCGGGCAACGTCGCCCTGGAGTCGATGGGATTCAAGCCCTTCGGCTTCGCGGGCGGCCGGGAGGATGTCTGGGAGCCGGGAGAAGACGTCTACTGGGGCTCCGAGAACAAATGGCTGGAAGACGCACGCTACTCCGGCGACCGGGACCTCGAGAATCCGCTCGCGGCCGTGCAGATGGGGCTGATCTACGTCAACCCCGAAGGCCCGAACGGCAGTCCGGATCCGGTCGCGGCGGCCAGGGATATCCGCGAGACGTTCGCGCGCATGGCCATGAACGACGAAGAAACGGTGGCCCTGATTGCCGGCGGTCACACCTTCGGCAAGACGCATGGCGCCGGCCCTGCGACCCATGTGGGCCCTGAGCCCGAGGCCGCCGGCATCGAAGAGCAAGGCCTCGGCTGGAAGAGCAGCTTCGGCTCCGGCAAGGGTGGCGACGCGATCACCAGCGGCCTGGAGGTCACCTGGACCAACACGCCCACGGAGTGGAGCGGCAACTTCTTCCGGATCCTATTCGAGTACGAATGGGAGCTGACCAAGAGCCCGGCCGGCGCGCGTCAGTGGCAACCGAAGGGCGGCGCAGGCGCCGGAACGGTGCCGGATGCCCACGACCCGTCGAAGCGTCACCCGCCAGCCATGCTGACCACTGACCTGTCCTTGAGGTTCGACCCTGTCTACGAGAAGATCTCGAGGCGCTTCTACGAGAATCCGGACCAGTTCGCCGACGCGTTCGCCCGCGCGTGGTTCAAACTGACTCACCGCGACATGGGTCCGCGCGCACGCTATCTCGGCCCGGAGATTCCTGCTGAGGAGCTCATCTGGCAAGACCCCATCCCCGCGGTCGATCACGTGTTGGTCAATGAGCAGGACATTGCCTCCCTCAAGGGCAGGACCCTGGCTTCCGGGCTGTCTGTATCCCAACTGGTGTCGACCGCCTGGGCGTCGGCCTCCACGTTCCGTGGCTCCGACAAGCGCGGCGGCGCGAACGGCGCGCGCATTCGCCTCGCGCCACAGAAGGACTGGGAAGTGAACCAGCCGGCCGAGCTGGCGAGAGTATTGAGGGTGCTCGAAGGCATCCAGAGCGAGTTCAATCGCGCGGCCTCCGGCGGCAAGAAGGTCTCACTCGCCGATCTGATCGTGCTGGCTGGCTGCGCAGGCGTTGAGCAAGCGGCGAGGAACGCTGGGCAGGTCGTAACGGTTTGCTTCTCGCCGGGACGGATGGATGCCCTGCAGGAGCAGACTGACGTGGCCTCCTTCGCCGTGCTCGAACCGGTCGCGGATGGCTTCCGCAACTACCTCAAGGGCCGGTACAGCATGCCGGCCGAGGAGCTGCTGGTCGACAAGGCGCGGCTGCTGACACTGACCGCGCCAGAGATGACGGTGCTCGTTGGCGGCCTGCGCGTGCTCAACAGCAACGTCGGACAGAGCCAGCACGGTGTCTTCAGCAAGCAGCCAGAGGCGCTGACCAACGACTTCTTCGTGAACCTGCTCGACATGGGCACGGAGTGGAAGGCGCTACCGGATGCTCAGGACGTGTTCGAAGGGCGCGACCGCAAGACCGGCGAGGTGAAGTGGACCGGCACGCGTGTCGATCTCATCTTCGGTTCGAACTCCCAACTCCGGGCTCTGGCCGAGGTATACGGAAGCGCGGACGCGCGAGAGAAGTTCGTCCGGGACTTCGTGACCGCTTGGACCAAGGTGATGAACGCTGATCGCTTCGACCTCACCTAAGTGGAGCGCTAGCGTCTTCGAGGGCTTCTGACAGCACGGCAAGAAACGGTCAGCCAACAGCGGGATCCGGCGGACGGCGTGCCGCCGCGGAAGCCCGCGGCCGAGTTGTCTGTGGGTGTCAAGCAGGTGTGGGACACGTTGCCCCTGTTAAGTAGCGATGGGACACCTCTGACAGTCCTGTAGGCTTGTCTGTGAGTTTCAGACATTCTATCATACGGGACCTTTGGGTGGCGCCTGGGGGCGCCGTTCCCTTTCCTGGAGGGTGATGCTGTGGAGGTCATCCGAACCGCCGCCGCCTTAATCGTGCGATCATGGTGCTGAGTGCCCAGTCCGCTAGTCAGCAGCGGCTGTTGTTGCTGCAGCGGGCCGTCGCCGTCGGGGAGGAAGCAGCTGAGCGGGCCTGGCTGCGCGACGAGAACCGCCGGCTGAACGCGGAGCTCCGGATGTTCAAAGACCGGTTCGGTGAGGCCCCTTCCCGGAAGCGGTATACGCCGCTGCAGCGGCTGCGGATCCTCTGGCATATGGAGTGCTACCGCCTTCCCCGAAGCCGGGTGAAGGAGCATTTCCTGATGGCCAAATCGACTCTCTATCGCTGGCTCCATGCGGCTCAGGAAGGCGATCTAGGGGAGCGCAAGAGCAAGAGTGAGAGCCCGCGGAAGACGCCGGCGGAACTCGCCCGGATGATCTGGGAGATCTTCGAGGAGAACCCTTGCGTCGGACGGCATCGGATCGCCAGCATCCTCTGGCTGCTGGGAGTGTTTGTGGCAGCCTCGACCGTGAGGAACATACTGCTGCAGCCCAAGCCGAGGAACGCGCCGGCCGCGGCGAAGGCTCAGGAGGCGCCCGCGGCGCCCCGAGAGATCGTCGCCCGCTACCCCAACCACGTCTGGTCGGTGGACCGAACGCGGGTGTTGCGCTGGGGCATCTGGCCCACCTGGGTGCTGGTGGCGATCGATCACTGCTCTCGCAAGGTCGTCGCCTGCTGTCCACTGGAAGGACCCAACGCCGGGTGGGTGGTGGAGGCGATGGAGGAGGCCTTCGTCCAGCATGGCGCTCCCCGGCACCTGATCAGCGACCAGGAGGGCGTCCTCAACAGCGATGCGTTCCGGGACTTGCTCATCTCGTGGGATATGAAGCAGCGCTTCGGTGCGGTCGGCAAGCACGGTTCCATCGGGGTCACCGAACGCGTCATCCTCACTCTGAAGTACGAGTGGTTGAGGCGTGTCCCGGTGATCCGCGGCCTTGACCATCTTGGCCAGCTGCTGCGCGACTTCGCCGTCTACTACAACGAGTACCGCGGCCATGCCACATTGGGAGGAGCGGTTCCCGAAGTGATCCATCGCGGCGAGCAGTGGACCAAGCCCGAGAAGTCAGCCAAGATGCTGCCGCCGAACCTCGAGCGACGCGTCTTTGCCGATACGCAGATCACCGCTTACCGACGCGCCGCCTGACCTTCCGCCGATCGATGCTGACCTCGGCTTCCCGCCGGGAGCGTGCCGCGCCTTCGCGACCTCTTCGGCACCGTAGGGTGCCGCGACGACTCGCTCGTGTCTCGACTCCCTTGACCGCGCGTATCTTCGCGCCGTCGGTCAGGGGACCACGTCGAGGATCTGAGCCGCTCCAGCGGCATCCCAGAGCTACTCAACACCCACAGTACGTCCCCTGCTCCCTCACCATCTCCATCACCCTCGCGTACCGCGACTAAGGACTGGAGATGATCGCGAAGTGCCCGCGCTCCGACGTGAGCACCAAGATTGCGGCGGCAGGAAGGTCTGGCGAGCTGCTGGGGGCGGCGCAGAGCCGGAGCAATAGGAGACCGCTGGGGAGTTCCACGAAGTATCGGGAACTATCTGGCCATGAGATAAGTCACAGGATTGGCTCGCTAACTCGGATGCGCCACCGCCTCCCAACTGTCCAGCACCTCGGGGAGAGCGACCCAGAGGAGACGAGAGGCGGGGTGAACTGGTGGCGTCGTCTCCTACTTCCTCTGGATAGGTGCAGCTCGACAGCCAGCTGGCTTTCGACCGCCAGCACGCGCGCTGCGGGAAGGGCCTTCGGCAACAGCAGCGCCCAGCCGAACCGGAGTGCGTAACGGACGAGTTCGCGGACGGCACCCAAGGCATATTCGACAGTTACCAGGAGACTCGGAGCGGTACTCATGGGAACAGGGATAGCACCGGCTCAGCGGGGGGGGAACCCGCCCAGGAGTGCCCGGATAGGGTTCCCGGGGAGCACACTGGTTGAACGGCAAGGAGGTCGCTGATGACACGGCACGCTGTCCGGCTCGCCCTCGCTGTTGCGGCCCTAGTGATCGCCACCAGCGCAGTGGCCGCCCCCACGATCACCAAAGGCCCGTATCTCCAGAACGCCACGGCAACTTCCGTCGTGGTGATGTGGGAGACATCTGTCTACAGCACGACTCAAGTTGACTACAGCACGACGACCAGCTCTGGCCGATCCTACGCGAGCGCTGCGACGCTGCACAAGGCCACTCTCACCGGACTCGCCGCAGACACGCTCTACCACTACACGGTGACCTCAGTCGCCTCCGCGGGGACCGTCTCCAGCACAGACAGCACCTTTCGCACCGCCGTCGTCGGGACCACGCCATTTCGGTTCTCCGCCTATGGCGACAGCCGCACTTACCCCACCAGCCACGCCGCTGTCATCAAGGCGATCTCCGCCAGGTACCCCCGCCTCGTCCTGCACACGGGCGATATCGTCCGCGATGGCACGGTTGCCTCCTACTGGCAGTCGGAGTTCTTCGACCCGGCAGCTTCTCTTATCCGCAAGACTCCCCTCTACCCAACGCTGGGGAATCATGAGAAGAACTCCTCCAACTACTACAAGTACTTCACGCCTCCGACCGGCGGCGGAACGAGTTACGAGCAGTGGTATTCATTCAACTATGGGAACGTCCACTTCATCTCGATAGACACCGGCGCCGGCTACAGTGTGGGCAGCGCGCAGTACAGCTGGCTGGCGAATGACCTCAAGGCGACCACGGCGGAGTGGATCGTCGTCTTCACCCACTACCCGGCCTACAGCTCGGGGATGCACGGCGGAACGGCCGCGGTGCAGAGCGTGCTAGTGCCGCTGTTCGAGAAGTACGGAGTGGATATGGTCTTCAGCGGCCACGATCACATCTACGAGCGCAGCCGCAAGAGTGGCATCTACTATTTCGTCACCGGCGGCGGGGGAGCAGAGCTTCAGCAACCCCAGCTGAGGACGAATCCCTATCGTCAGTTCTCCCGCTCAGTCTACCACCACATCACCGTTGACATCAGCGGCGGAACGGCAGTGCTGAAAGCACGAACGAACGACGGGGTGGCATTCGACTCGGTCACGATCCAGCATCCGCCGGTTGCGAGCTTCACCGCCAGTCCGGTTGCGGGGAAAGCGCCGTTGACCGTCTACTTCAGCGACCTGTCAACGAATGCGCCAACCTCCTGGAAGTGGACCTTCGGCGATGGCGCCAGCTCCACCTCACGCAGCCCCAGTCATCCGTACGCGAAGGCCGGGGTCTACTCCGTGAGCCTCACCGCCACCAACCAGGGCGGGTCGAGCACCAAGACGAAGACTAACTACGTGACTGTCACGGTCCCGTGACGGCCAGACGGAGTCGTAGACGCGCAGGCGCGGAGACGCTGCGAACCCGTCGCGTCCAGGTGTAGTGGCCACATGGGCATGGAACCGCAATGAGCCGTTCTGTTGGGAGCCGCGGGCGCTGGGGATGGTACCGGATCTTGCCGTCACGAGACCGCGATGACGGCACAACGATGGGGGAATGGCGTCCGTTGGCGTGCGCGTGTAGTGCGCCGCCGGGCCGTGTTGTCCAGAAACCCACCTGGCTCCTGCTGTGCACGTCAGGCGACGAGGGGAGCGCCTTCCGGACGCGTGCCTCGGCGCGAATCCGGCTTCTGACGCGACAAGCGTGAGTCTGGGAGCCGCTCTCGATCCGGCTGGGCCTCAGCCTTCGATCAGGGTAGCCTTGCTTCGCTCAGCGCCTCCCACCTGGCGAGGATGATATCGCAGTAGCGGGGCTCGAGTTCGGCGGCGCAGCAGCCGCGGCCGGTTCGCTCAGACGCGATCAGGGTCGGCCCTGACCCCGCGAAGGGATCCAGCACGATCCCACACGTCGGAGCGGCGGCGCGGATGAGTTCCTCCAGCATGTCCCTGTCAACCGCCCGTGGAGCCGGCCTGAGAGCCTTGGAGAGTTGTCTGCCCCTTCCTGCTCCTGTATCATCTGAAGCCAGAGCACGGCGCCGCCAGGCGCCGCTTTCGCGTTCAGGAGTGGAACCGGCATGGAGGTGTTTCCTGCATCCATTGCTTTGGTGATTCGGGCTTTGGTGGTCAGCGCCCGCTGGGCTGGGCGAGCACGACGCCTTGCGCTAGAACAGACGACCGTTGCCGCCGATGCCAACCGAGAGGCAGCGTTGGAGGCGCGGGTGGTGGTGCTGGAAGACATGGTGGAGCAACGGGATGCGCACATCGAGGTGCTCGAGTCTCGGCTGGGCCAGGAGCGTTCCCGGAAGCCGTATCCCCTCATGGAGCGGCTGCGCATCATCTGGCTCATGCAGTACTTCCAGATCCCGGGGCGACGTCTCAAGGAAATGCTCGGGGTCTCTCGTTCCAGCGTCCGGAGGTGGCTGAAGGGATTCGAGGAAGGCAAGCTGGCACAGGGGAACCAGCCGAAGGAGCCGATGAGCAAGACGCCCCGGGAGAGCGCGGAGCTGATCTGGGAGGTCTTCCGGCACAACCCGTTGTGGGGTCGTCACCGCATCGCCATGGCGGCGTGGGGTTTGGGAGTGTTCGTTGCCGCCTCCACCGTACGCAATATCCTGCTGAGGCCAAGACCACCCCAGTCGTCGCCCGAACCGGCGGCGGTCAAACAGGAAGCGAAGCCCAGGCAGATCGTCGCTCGGTACCCCAATCACGTCTGGTCCGTGGATCGGACACGGGTCTGGCGATGGCATGTCTGGCCTAGCTGGGTGCTGGTGGCGATTGACCACTTCTCTCGCAAGGTCGTCGCCGTCTGCCCCCTGGAAGGCCCCAACGCGAGGTGGGTGGTGGAGGTGCTGGAGGATGCCTTCCTGCGCCACGGCTCGCCCCGGCACATCATCAGTGACCAGGAGGGCGTCTTCGTGAGCGAGGTGTCTAGGGATCTGCTCAGCCAGTGGAAAGTCAGGCAGCGGTTGGGCGCGGTGGGCAGGCATGGTTCCATCGCGGTCACCGAGCGCGCCATTCTGACGCTCAAGCAGGAGTGGCTGAGACGGGTGCCGGTCATTCGAGGGCTGGATCATCTCGGCCAACTCCTGGACGACTTCTCGGAGTACTACAACCACTGGCGCGGGCATTCCACCATCGGTGGCGCGGTGCCAGCAGTGCATCCACTGCGGGGAAGTCTGGCAGCGGCCTGATAGGTCGGCGAAGGTCCTGTCCGGCACCATCGAGCGACGGTTCTTTCTAGACGTCCGGGTCACCGCCTTCCGGTTGGCGGCGTAAGCTTGGGCCGGCTTCACGGGCGGTTAACAAGGACAACCGGGGGCACATGGGCTTGGGCGGGCGCGATGCCAGGGTCAGTTCATCGAGGCGAGCAATGGTGCAGACCAGCACGGTCGGCGAAGGTGCTGCCTTCGCGGACTGAACGGCGGTTCTTCCCAGATGTCGGCACCACAGCCTGGCGGCTGGCCGCGTAGCCAGGTCATGCCTCAGTGAGTGATCTGATCCCCTCCACGCACCTTGCACGCCGGGAGTGCGGCGCCTATCATGTGATCGGGTGAGGCAGTCGTGCGAGAGCGCAAGGCCGATAAAGAGCAGTTCGCTGGCATCGTTACCGCGGTGAAGGCGCGGATCCGACTGCTGCGGTCCTTCGACCAGATCTCGCACGCCTACCAGGGGTATACACTCGTCCTCGACGGAACCATCGGCGGGGTTGCGCAGGAAGAGTTGCGGATCGCGATCGGCCCCAAGACTCAGGAGCAGCACCGTTTCCACATCGGCGATCAGGTGGCGGTGTTAGTTGGCGTGCAATAATGACCCACTTTGGGGGGTAATTGGCGTCGAAAACTGACCCACCCTTGGAGCTGCTTCCGAACTGGGGAAAGGCCCCCGGTATGAAGGGAGCAGTCAAGGGAGATGCTAACCGTGGAAACCGTGTTGAAAGTACGGCTGGCGAAGCGAGATGGCCAGTCGAAGCGAGGGATCGCCAAGAAGTACTGCTTGTCTCGGAACACCGTGCGGAAGTACCTGCGGGGCGACGAAGTGGCGCCCAGATACCAGCGTCAGGAGCAAGTCAAACCCAAGCTGGGGCCGTTTGTGGCTGAGCTGGAGCAGTTGCTGGCGGAGGATCTGGAACGGCCGGTGCGCGAGCGCCGGAATGCGCTGCTGCTGTTTGAAGAGCTGCAGCGGCGCGGCTATCAAGGGGCCTACAACAGTGTGTGCCGACACGCGAAGGCCTGGAAGGCGGGACGCCGGCCGATCAGCGAGGTGTTCATCCCCCTGTACTTCGCGCCGGGGGAGGCCTTCCAGTTTGACTGGGGGGAAGAGACGCTGATCATCGGGGGCCGGACCACGAAAGTCAGCATCGCCCATGTCCGGCTCTGCCACAGTCGGCTGCCGATCTGCGTAGCTTATCTGCGGGAAAGCCTGGAGATGGTGATGGACGCCCACCGGCAGGCCTTCAGCTTCTTCGGGGGCGTGTGTCGTCGGGGCATCTACGACAATATGAAGACGGTGGTGAGCAAGATCCTGCTGGGGAAGGAACGCACCTTCAATCCCCGCTTCCTGGCGATGGCGGCGCATTATCTGTTCGAGCCGGTGGCCTGCACGCCCGCGGCGGGGTGGGAGAAAGGGCAAGTGGAGAACCAGGTGGGGCTGGCGCGGAAGCGTTTCTTCTCCCAGCACCGTCGCTTCCAGGAGATGGCCGAAGTCAATGAGTATCTGCTCTCGGAGTGCCTGGCCTGGGCAAAGACCCAGCCTCATCCAGAGGACTCGACGCGCACCATGTGGGAGGTCTACGAACAAGAGGAGCGGCCCCGGCTGATCCAGATGGATCTGGTCTTCGATGGCTTCGTAGAGCGGGAGGTCCGCGTCAGCACCACCTCCCTGATAGCTTTCGACCGCAACCACTACAGCGTCGACGCGGCCCGGGCGAAGCGCACCGCGCAGGTGCGCGCCTATGCCGATCGGGTGGTCATCGTCAGCGGGGGGCAGGTGGTAGGCGAGCACAGACGCCAATTCGGTCGGGACAAGACCATCTACGACCCCTGGCACTATCTGCCGGTGCTGGAACGCAAGCCGGGGGCTTTACGCAATGGTGCTCCCTTCCAGGATTGGGATTTGCCCGCGCCCATCCAGACCGTCTGGGGGGAACTCAAGGGGCGCCCTGGGGGCGACCGGGAATTCGTGGACCTGCTGTGCGCCATCAAGACGCATGGCTGCGAGGCGGTGGAGATCGCGGCCAGCGAAGCCATCGCCCTGGGCGCGGTCAGCTTCGACGTGATCTTCAACCTGCTCTCCCGGCAGACAGAGACGCCGCCGGCGTCGCCCGCCGAGTTTCTCCCGGAGCATCTCACGATTCAGCACCTTCCGCTGGCGGACTGCAGCCGCTACGACCTGTTGCTGGAAGGGGGCCGTCATGCTACGTGAGGAACATCCTCGCCCACCTGGGGCAGCTGAAGCTCAAGGGGATGCTGGCGGCCTACGATGAGATCGTCTCCCTGGGCCTTAAGAAACGGGCCACCCCGGAGAAGATCCTGCACGAGCTGCTGCTGGCGGAGGCGGCCAATCGGGAGGCCTGCAGCATTCGCTACCGCCTGGGGCAGGCCAAATTCCCCGTCCCCAAAGACCTCGACAGCTTCGACTGGAACGCCCTGCCCCGGGAGGAGCCCCGCCTCAAGTCCCTCTGCGAAGGCGCCTTCCTCGCCCAGCACACGAATGTGATCTTCGTCGGCGGCACGGGCACCGGCAAGACCCACCTCGCCATCGCCCTGGGCCGCCAGGCGATCCGGGACGGGCGCCGGGTCCGCTTTTACAACCTACTGGACCTAGTCAACCGGCTGGAACAGGAGAAGCTGGCCGGCCAAGGAGGGCGCACGGCGGAAACGCTGGCCCGCACCGATCTGGTCATCCTCGACGAACTCGGCTACCTGCCCTTCTCCGGCAACGGCGGTCAGCTGCTCTTTCATCTGGTGTCCAAGCTCTACGAGCGCACCTCGCTGATCATCACTACCAATCTGACTTTCGGCGAGTGGCCCCAGGTCTTCGGCAACGCCAAGATGACCACCGCCCTGCTGGACCGTCTCACCCATCACTGTGACATCATCGAAACCGGCAACGAAAGCTGGAGAATCAAGACCCGCAGCGCCAAGGGAAAGGCGCACTAAACTACCATGCAGGGGTGGGTCAATATTGGCCGCCAAGGGTGGGTCAATTTTGGATGCCAATTGACATGGCGGGCCTGGCAGTGCCAGTTGCCGACCCAGGGCAGGAGTGGGCCACCCATTACCGAGTGAGCGGGCTGCGTGTGGTGGCGCGGGGAGGGACCGACCAGGAGGTCCCAGCCAACCCCGAGGGAGGTATTGCGCCCGCGCTGCCCGAGTACCGGGATCGAGGCCATCGCCGCCTGGACGGCCGTACTTACCGGCAGCACTGCCAGCGGTGTCCCTTCGGACTGGTGATGGCTACCGAAATCACCATCGACCAGTGGAATCCTCAGAAGAAGCGGTGGCGCTCTGAGACTCACTGCTACGGGCCGCGGGATTGTCCTCAGTACCGGCCGGGCAAGCCCTACCGCGTCCAGGGCCGCAAGCCATGGATGGTTTGGGTAGATGACGATGTCGAGCGAGAGCAGCAAGACGCCGAGTGGCTCCGTCGCCAGCGCCAAGAGCGTGGCCTGGCCGCGGGCGATTCACCCGAAGCGCAGGTGACGGAAGGCGAGTGAGTCGCGGCCTCGGCTCCGCGCAGCGCAGGTACCATCAGCACTTCGCTGGCTACCTGGATGCTCCTAACGCTGTCCCATCACCACTTGACAAGGGCAGGAACACCGGTCAGATCACCTCAGAGTGTAGCTTGCCCTCTGTCCCAGATTCGCTGACGACGTACAGGCGGTGAGTGAGCCGGACGCGCTCATGGGGCTGCCTGACCTTCGCCGGCAGCTGCGACAGGGGCAGCGATCTCGAACGTCTCCGACATACCGCGGGGCGAGCCGCTTCCTCCGCTTACCCTCACCAGGCACTGCTTTGACGGCGTGTCCGGCACCGTGACGGTCAGCAGGCCGCAGTTCTCGTGGTCCGCCGCAAGCGACGACCAGGTCTTCCCTCCGTCCGTCGATAGGTCTATGCTGACGTTTCCTGTCACACTCTGAAAGGTCCAGCCTACGGTCTGCTGTGTTCCAACTTGCCAGACCACCCAAGGGTAAGGAGTGATCACGGCGATGCGCACCGGCGGCGGCGTGGTGGCTATGGCAAAGTTGGCGTTGGAGGTCTCCGCCGGCGATCCGCCTCTTCCGCTCACCCTCACCAGGCACTGAGTCGATGGCCTGTCTGGCACCGTTATGGTTCGGGTGCCGCTGTTTGGCACATCGGCTGCGAGCGAGGACCAGGTCTTCCCTGCGTCTGTCGAGAGATCAATGTTGACGCGCCCGATGTCTCCTTGACTGGTCCACGTCACCGTCTGCTGTGTGCCCGTCTGCCACCAGGCTACCCCTCTGGGCGAGGTGATCGCGATCGTCGGGCCGGCGGCCGTGAAGGCAACGTCATCGAAGGAAAACTGGCTTCTCGGGCCGGTGCCGTAGTTGCGCAAGTACGGGGAATACGTCTCCACCGAGATGGTTCCTCGGTCCGGGTCTACGGTGACAATCCTCATATGACCGAATAGGCCGTTGTACCAGGTTTCCTGGTAGTCGGCGCACATCTGGTAGACCTTGTTTCCGTGATCTCCTGTGCCAACCACCAGGCCCGCGGAAGACTCCAGGTCGCCGCCGCCGACGTGCCCGTTGAAGGTCATCAGAACATTCTTGTGTTTGCGGAGGCACTTGTTCCAGACATCGATGCCGTTGTTGCCAGTGCCATTGGCCGGGTTCACCGCGTACTCCGTGGAGGTGTACTCATGGTCGGGCGAACTACCGACCAAAGTGTCATCGGGATACACATGGGAGTGGGTGACCATGATGATGTTACGGGTCGGGTGGGCCTCTGCGACCCGATCCACCCAGGCTAACACGGCATCCCGCGGAAAGGGCTCGAGCGCGAAGATCAGCCAGTTCAGGCCACTCTCCTGGAACAGATAATAAGCGTTCAGCACCCCGGCAGCAGCATCGAAGGTTCCGCCCAACTCGGGCCAGTCCTGGAACTCACGGAAGGGGAAGAAGATGTTGAACTCCCACGCCTCCCTCTCCGGCCCCCAGACGTCGTGATTTCCCGGCGCCAGCGTGTAGGGGACAACGCCATCCAGGGACTTGATGATCGGCCTGGCCCTTTGCCACTGGCCCACGACGGGATCCCGGTTGTCGACGATGTCCCCTTCGTGGAGCACGAAGGCGATGTTCCTGGCGACCTTGTTGTCTATGACCCACTGCACCTGGGCCTGGAACATGGCGATCTTGCCCTGCTTCCTCGGGGTCTCAGCCACGTAGTACTGCGTGTCAGGCATGACCACCAGGCTGAACGGCGCTGCCTGCGCACCGGCCGCCGATCCCCAGGCGTAGAGGAGGACGAGCAACACGAGCATCAGTGGGCTAACGCGTGAGCGGCTGCT
This sequence comes from uncultured Armatimonadota bacterium, assembly GCA_963699135.1. Classification (GTDB taxonomy): domain Bacteria; phylum Armatimonadota; class Hebobacteria; order Hebobacterales; family Hebobacteraceae; genus JBEKKD01. The sequence continues at coordinate 311,358 of OY969415.1, forward strand.
TCCCATCATTCTTCCTCCGTACGGATCATCCAATATCGCAGCACCAAGGTGGCCTTGCCCCCATTCCTGTACCACTCGGAATGAGAGTCTTTCAGGTCAGTACAGCAAGCTCTGTCTTGCCTCGGACGGCCGCGGCCGTCGCGGTCGACGTGCGGGCGAAGGCCTCCGGCGCCAGGTTCCCGAGCGCGCTGTGCGGCCGCTCTGCGTTGTAGTGGTTCTGCCACGCGTCGATCTTCTCCTGTGAGTCCGCCAGTGACAGGAACCAGTGTTCATTCAGGCATTCCTGCCGGAATCGGCTGTTGAAGGCCTCAATGAGCGCGCTGTCCTGGGTGTCGTCCCCAACAACTCCATCCGGGTGCTCTGACCCATAGCCGAAGCCCCATCGTAGCAAGTGCTGAGGTCGTGAACAGGGGGAGAGGAGGGCGCTTCTCCGGACCTTCTCGGAGGCTGGGCGCGAAACGGCCACGCCGAATCCGGAGGCGCAGTGCGCGCCTGGTGGGGGTGACCGGTTCGCCTGCCTGCTAGGCGGTGGCTCGGAAGTACCGGTGATGGAGACCACCGACCACGGGTATGGAGATGAGTCCGCCCTCGCCGGCCATAATCGAAGGGGATGGCGTCTCGCCGCCGAGGCCTTGGTGGGGCCGCGCCGAATGGTAGTACTGTGTCAGGTACTCCCTGAATAGCCGCTCCAGATGCCGCTGGTTCAGCACGATGACGTGATCCAGCAGCTCTCGGCGCAGCGTGCCGATCATCCGCTCCACGTACGGGTTCTGCCAGGGGCTCTGGTAGGCGGGGCGCACCTCCAGAATGCCACAGGAGATCAGGAAGGCGCGCACGCCGAAGCCGAAGATGCCGTCGTTATCGCGAAGCAGATCGCGGGGCTGTTCCCCGAAGGGCATCGCCTCCCGGAACTGCTGGATCACCCACTCCATGGTCGGGTTCGGAGTAACGGCGAAGTGCAGGACCTCCCGGCGAGCATGATCTAGGATCAGAAGGACACACAGCACCTGGAAGCCCAGCGTGGTGACGGTGAAGAAGTCGATCGCCCAGGAGACCTCCAGATGGTTCCGGAGAGAGGCTAGCCAGGTGGTCGAGGGAGACCGCGGCTTCATGGGCTTTACCATGTACTTGCGGATGGTTTCCGCACAGGGTGCGTCGTAGCCCAGCAACAGGAACACGTCCCGGATGCGATCAGGACCCCAGAGGGGGTTCTCCCGGCTGAGGCGGCGGATGAGCTGCTGCATCTCGGTGCACAGCGGAGGACGGCCGGGCCGGGAACGCCAGCGCCAGAGCAAACGTAAGGCTCGGGTGTGCCAACGCTTCACCGTCTCCGGCTTCATCAGGTGCACCAAATCCTCCCAGCCATCCAGCAGCTTCGAGAGCCGACCCAGAGGAGGCGAAAGGCGGGGCGGAACTGATGGCGACGCCTTTTGCTTCCACCAGATCGGTTCAACTCGACCGCCAGCTGGCTCTCCGCGGCCACCACCCGCGCGGCGAGCACGGCCTTTGGCAGCAGTAGCGCCCAGCAGAAGCAGAGCGCGTAGCGAGCAAGTTCGCAGACGGCCCCCAGGACATATCCAACAGTGAAGCAGGAAGCTCGAAACGGTACTCATGAGAGCAAGGATAGCACCGACTCAGCGAGGAAGGAAACCGCCCAGAAGTGCCCGGATAGGGTTTCTGGGGAGGACACCCCACCCCAGCCGGGCGGGAATGATCCGCGACAGGTGAAGGCGGAACAGCCACCTGCGGCATTCGTGCCGGAGTCGCGGCAGACTGTCCACCAGTCCGGCGTGGTCGCAACGATGGGGGGAGTACCTCTGGATGCGCCCCGACGGGCAGGCCCAGACGTCCCGGTTCTTGATGTACTCGTCCAGGATCACCGGTATCCGCAGGAACGGATTGAAGGTCGCGTCGCTGCCCTTCCCTACCATGACGCATCCACCATCGCCGATCTCTTGGAACCAGTTGACCACCTCTGCTCTGTGCTCTATCGGCGGAAACTTGTCAAAGTCGGTCAGATACATCTGCCAGGCCAGGGCGACGTTCTTCACGTTCGACAAGCACTAGTTTTTGCGCGCCGATTCCCGCGCGCGAAACACTGGAAACAGCATCGCGGCCAAGATCGCGATGATCGCGATCACCACCAGCAGCTCGATCAGCGTGAATCCCGATACTCTGCGCGTCATACTCAGCCCCCCCACCCCGGCCACCGGAGACAACCCCAGGCACGCACGACACGGGCCGGGATTCCGTCAGACTGGTGTAATGTTAGCAGGCCCAGAGGTATCGCGGCCCTGCCAATAGGGACTCTGTCACTACCACTTGGGGACCCGCGCGATCAGTCAGGAAACGCCAAGCCGCTGGCCGAGGCGACGTTGCTGTGCCAGTGGGGCGATACTCCATCTTGGTGCTGCCCCACGAGGGCCTGCCAGCAGGACCACTCCCGCGAGCGCCGAACCACAATGTCCGACGCGGAATTGAGTTGGTCGCGCGAGGAGGTTGCTTCATGCTCAGGGCAGGAGTCGCGAAGCTGGACATCACTCCACCTGTCGGCACCCGAATGGCGGGGTGGGACGAGCGCGTCTTCCCCTCGCTCGCGGTCCACGATCCCTTGTGGGCGAGGGCCATCGTGTTCGATAACGGGGAGACGCGAGTCGGGGTGGTCGCGGCAGACCTGCTGGGGGTTTCGGCTGACGCGGTTGACGCAGTTCGGAACGCCGTGGCATCTCTTGGCATCGCGCCGCAGTCGCTACTCGTTGCCGCCACCCATACTCATTCGGGGCCAGTCTTCTGGGCAGACGACAGGATCACGGAGGACGAGCGTGCCTACTGGGCGGCGCTACCGGAGCGACTGACGGCAGTACTGAAGGAGGCAGTGGCCGCGCTGGCGCCTGCTCGCGTCGGTGCCGCGAGCGGCTGGTCAGCTATCGGTATCAATCGTCGAGAGGTAGCCCTGGACGGGACTGTCGTGCTGGGGCGAAACCACTTCGGGCCCTTCGACCCCGAAGTGGGCGTGGTGCGGATCGACCACGCCAGCGGTGAGCCGATGGCGTGCCTAATGACCTATGCCTGCCATGGCGTCTGCCTGAGCGGAGACAACTACCTGACTACCGCCGACTTTCCGGGCTTCGCCGTTCATGCCCTGGAGGAACGTGTGCCCGGCGCCACGGGCATCTTCCTGAACGGGGCCTGCGGCAATGTCAATCCGCGGGAAGCGTCGGTGGGCCACGGCTACGCCAGCGGCGGCAGCTTCATGATCGCGGAACGCGCCGGGGCTGCGTTGGCCCGGGAGGCAGTGCGCGTGTGGCAAAAGGCGGCGCCGGGTGAAGATAGCGGCGTAGCCTACGCCTCCCGCGTGGTCGCGCTGCCCACGAATCGCGCCCGTGCGATCCGCAGAGCCGAGGAGGCATTGCGCGGCGCGGAGCGCGCCGCCTCGCGTCCGCCCGGCCAGTGGCACCCCTACCTCATCTGGTACGACACGCCGAACCCCGAAGGGATGCGGAGGTGGCTGCAGGCCCTGAAGGACCAGGGCGATGCTCCCGTGGAGTGCGAGGTGCAGGCCATTCGCGTTGGGCCGGTGGCACTACTCGGATGGCCCGGCGAAGTCTTCTGCGATCTTGGCATGGAGGTCAAGCAGCGGAGCCCCTTCCGGCCGACGCATACCATCGGCTACGCGAATGGGTGGATTGGCTATGTGCCCACTCCCGAGGCCTTCGAGGAGGGTGGGTATGAGGCTGACTCCGCGGCGCACCTTGCCGACAACGCGGGCCTCGTTCTCGTCGAGCAGTCGCTGGATCTCCTGAACAGTATGAAGGCATGACGGTCGGTTCGTACAGAAAGGCGACGGGCATGAGCGGTAGTGAATAGCGAATCCCTGCCGACGAGCGAGCGTATCCTCGTGAGCTGGCCAGGAAGCAGGCGGAGTACGCGCCGCTGCCGGTGATGGCGGATCGGAAGCGCATGTGGTACGACCTGAACGATGGGCGGCCTGGAGCGCGGCCACCAGTCGTGGTGGAGACCTGGACCTTCGACCGCGACTTCATGCCCGAGAGCGTCTTCCGCTGCGCCAGCGAGGTGGGTAGGTCGATCGAGCGGCAACTCCTCAGGAACACTCGCAACCATGAGCTGATTGACGATGATAAGGTGATGCCTGACACCTTCGAGATCGGCTGGTTCGTGGACATCGATGAGATCGGTGTGCAGATTGCCTCCGAGTCGATCGAAGACCGCCAAGGCATCACGACGGGCTACCGGTTCCTGCATCCGATCAAGAACCTGAAGGAGGACTTCGGACTGCTGAAGCCGGCAGTCTGTCGTGTCGACCGGGAGCGAACTCTGGCGTGGAGGGCATTCCTGGAGTAGGTCCTGGGCGACACCCTCACTGTGGAGATCAGGACAGGAACGTATGGCATAACTGGCCTGACCTACCGAGTGGTCTCTCTGATGGGTGTCAGTCGTCGGGCACGAGTGACCCACTTGGAGCCGGAATCGGCGTCGGCACTTGACCCACCCCAGAGGAACGTGGGATCTGCGCGGCGGGGCAGCCAGAGGCTGTGCTGACCCGATCCTACCGAGAGGGAGCGGGTCAGTCTTGGACGCCGACAGTGGGTCAGTGTCCGGTGCCGGCTGACATGGGGGGTCTGTCAGCAGTGATACCGCTCCGCTGATGCGGAAGGCCGGTTCGAGGTCGCGACCGGACAGCGCATGCTCGTTCCCTTCCCTTCGCACCAGGGAGCGCTCAGACCGGTTTCGCTGCCGCCTGACCGCTACACAAGAGCGCGGGATCGGCACTTGAGTGAACACCTGTCACAGCGGTATCATGGGGCCCCGGCACCCGTAGGATGCCGCAGACCAGTTCTGGTACACTTCGGGCAGGCAGGAATGCTCCCCCTGCCCTTTGGAGAGGAGGCCTCCCGTGCGAGTCACGCCCGGTGGATCAGCGCTTCTGCGATTCCTGCAAGGCAGGTTGCTCAGATCGAGTGGACTCGCTCTGCTCATGCTGCTGGCCTCGGGATTCGCGTCTACCGAAGGATCCCCTCTGGCAGTCGACGCTGGTCCCCCGAAGGTACTTGCCTTCCCCGCAGCGGACCTGACGCTCTTCGGCCACGCGCGCGATCCCCAGAACCATCCGCTGGTGGTTCGCTGGACCCGAGTCAGCGGCCCGGCTCCGGTGAGGTTCTCGGCTCCCAGTGCGCTCACTACCACGGCAACCTTCTCCGCGGTTGGCCGATACCTTCTCCGGCTCACCGTCCAGGACGGGAGACGCCGCGCGGCCAGCACTGTCGCCATTCGGGTGGAGCCAGCCTCCAGCCAGAGAGCTTTCTACGTCGATCCGGACTGCGCCGGCGAAGGAGATGGCACCGCGAGCAGGCCCTGGAGGGCACTGGTGTCTTCGCCGACTGGTCCTGAGTGGAGCGCCATCAACCGGGCCCTGGCGAAGGGCCCTGTCATCGTCTACTTCTCGGCCCGGGAGGCGCGCGAGGAGATCTCCGAGGAGACCACCGCAGAGGTCAATGTCCTGAGGACGGACAAGAGCACCCACCGCCTGACACTGGATGGGATGTCCCGCTACAACACGGACGACACGCATCCCTCCTGGCGCGACTACGCCGGTCGGTGCAAGTTGCGGATCAAGATCCTCCGGGGAGCCCTCTCCATTGGGTGCCATGGCAACGAACCTCAGTACCCGATGCACTATGTCACGGTGCGTGGGTTCGAGGCCACCGGCAGCAGTGGCCGTGTGGTATTCGGCGGCAACCACACCGTCGTCGAGCACATGTACATCCATGACATCACCGCGGTGGGCGCGAACCTCATGCTGCACGGGTCGGTGGAGAGCGATGGGAGGGAGACGTTCGGGCGTCTCACGGACATCACCATCCGCAACAACCGGATCGAGCGGGGGGAGGGCGAGGGCATCTACATTGCGGGGAACTACCGGACCAAGGCCTATGGAGGATGGCCCGAGTACGGCAATGCACATTCGGATGTCCTGATCGAGGGGAACACCATACGTGACGCGGGTCTCAATGGCGGCGAGGGAGACGGCATAGACGTGAAGACGGGGCTCCGCAATGTGACGATCCGAGGCAACACGATCGAGCGCCTCCATCCGATGCCAGAGATCACGGGGATCATCTGTGAAGGGGTATTCGGCGACGCCCGCAGCGACTTGCTGATAGAGGGCAACCGCGTCTCGGGCGCCGGGACCGGCATTGGGTTTGGAGGGCAGAACGGCGTGACGGTTCGCAACAACGTGGTCTACGACTGCGCCCACGGCGGCATCTCGGCGTGGGGCGACCCAGGGGTCCGGAACTATCACGTGCAGATCTGCAACAACACGCTCTATGGTAACGGCCGGGGCATCGGCATTGGGGGCTGTACCGACGTGACTGTGAAGAACAACCTGGTGTTCGACAACGATCGCCTACGCGGCGACGGCGGCTATCAGCTTACCAGCTATGATTCGGCGAACACCACCAGTGACTACAACCTGTTCTCGGTGCCGGGCTCCGAGCCAGGTTGGCCTGAGGGTGCTCATTCGATCATCGTCACCGACATCGCCGGCCTGGTAATCGATGCCGCGCTGCATGATTTCCATCTCGCGCCTCTCAGCCCGGCCATCGGCAAAGGGACGGATCTATCCGCCACTGGCATCGCCTCCGACTGCGATGGCGTCCCGCGTCCCCAAGGTCTGGGCTGGGATATCGGAGCCTACGAGTGGAAGGAGCCGGCTTTGGGCATCGAGCGCCGATAGGAACACCCCGAAGGCGTCGTGGGCTTGCTCACGCTAGCATCCTCCCGTATCATCTGCGGCCGCTTGTGGCTGTCGACCGCCCGAAGAGCCGGCCGGGAGATCTCTGACGCAGGGAAGGTACCCTCCCAGACCGCTCTGCCAGCCGGAATCCCTCATGTGTGCCCAATACAGGAGAGCAGCTCCTGCTTTGCGGCCTCTGCCTGTGGGTACCAATCGATCTCGCTGAGACTGTAGGAGATCGAGTAGATATCCAGCCGCCGTTCCAGGTCCTCGAAATCGAACAGCTCCGGGTAGAACTCCTGGTACCAGTCCAGGAGACTCGAGTAGTCCGCCGCCTTCGTGAACTGCTCGGACTCCTCTGAGGCGTACTTCTCTGGCCGGCGGACCATTCTCTGAACGATGTCGAGGACGTAGTCAATGGACATGATGTCGGTCCTCTCGAAATCCAGCATCCCGACGATCTTCTCCCCGCGGACGATGAAGTTGTCGAAGTGCGGATCCCAGTAGGTCAGCGCCATCTTCTGGTCCTCGAGGACCCGGTCGTACTCGGCGAGGAACTGCTGCGTCCTGGATATGACCTCGGGAGGCAGAGAGCGGCGCGCCGCGATCTGCTCAAGGATGGGGGATAGTGCTCGCGCGAATCTTGTCACGCCAGCTTGTCTTCAGGTCAATGCTGAACTCATGGGCGAAACCCTCATACGGCGTCTCGTTGATCGCTCGCAGCATGCCGCATATCTGCTGGGTCAGCTCTCGTCTCTTGGTGTCATCGAACAGGTGCCACTGACGGTAGAGGCTGCTTCCCGGAATCCTCTCGTAGATGATGAAGACCTTCGCAACAAGCCCCTCCGAAGTGCCTGAGGCGATGATCTTCGGCGCAGGCACTCTGTCCCTCAGCAGGTTGCACAGATACACCTCCCTCCGAAGGGGTTCCTCGTCTTGCTCTGACTTGCCAACTTTCAGGATATGCGCATCGCCCACTGCGTAGACATGGTTGGAGAACCCGATCTCGATCTTCTGGACGCAGCCGGAGCCGTTGAGGCCGACCTCGGCGAACAGCCCCCTAACTAGATCTTCGCTTGGTTCCCACTCCACCGCTAGCCTTTCCCCACGAGAGCGTAGTCCTGCTCTGGTGGCCACGCCCGTCGATCATCTATCGCTTCCGAGCCGCCGTGCCTTAGTCAGTCCCACAGGCCACACGGCCGCACTCCGGATGCTCGCGCAGCCGGCTTCACGAGCGGCCAACAAGGACACGTGGGTTCATCCTCCAGTGGAACGGAGTGCCCACGATACACCAGGGGATGCCGTCAGAGCAAGGCTAGGACGGTTCTGAGGCGAAGTAACCACTACACCCGGGTCCATCCGCCGCCTAACAAGCACAGGAGGCTGTCAGAGCATCTCGGCAGCCAGATGAGTCCTTGGACACTACGGGGATTGCTGTCTCGTCTGCCCGGGCTGGAGCCGACGTCGGGCCAGTCGGGATGGCCCGGGAACGCCGATCCGAGCGGCCCCATCGCCGCGTAACAAGGGCATCCTGGCACGCGGGTCTGGTACCGGCATCGGTCGGCACCCAGACACGAACAACCGCCCGGTGCCTGCGGGCGGCTGTCGCGGTTTCACCCTGATCGAGCTGTTGGTACTGATCGCTCTCTCTTGTACAAGCAAGGCGCGAAGAGATCACGTAGCGCGCATGATGTTTCTGTGGATGCCGCCAACGTACGGCATCGGCTCCGGCCGGGCCGCCCGAGTACACCGGACCAACGACGGCGGCCGTCCATTCGCAGGCGTATGAGCGAGTACCGGGAATGCGACGAGAGGGGCTGCACGGAAATCCTGGAAGCCAGATGGGTTCCCGGACAGCCCGTGATCGTCCCGGCTGGGACGCACACTTCCAAGCTTGGCTAGGCAACGACTCTCCGGGGTGGCGCGACGAACGCGAGCAGTGGACCGTGGACCTGCAACGGCAGGTCGTCCGCCAGCATTGCATTGCTTACTGTCCTACGCTACTGTCTGTGTGGCGAGACCGTTCCCGCGCCTCCTCTAGCATCCACACGAGTGCCGAGCTCTCTCGGAACCGCCATGTGAACTGCCGCCCCGGCACGTTCGCATCGCTCTCCATCAGCGGCGCGCGCAGCCGGTCCATCTTCGCCAGGAGGCTCTTGTCCTCACCCCCGGACAGGTAGTAGCCCATCGCCAGGAAATAGATCCCTGCCATGTTGTGCGCCGGTCCGCTGCTCGGCACCCCCTTCCCCAGTCCGGGCCACGTCGCCAGGTAGTGGAGATACGGGCTATCCGGGCTGATCGCGTGCTCTGCCATGAACTTCGCGCACATCGCCAGTGAAGCCGGGGCGCGAGCGTCGCCGGTGAGCATCCAGTACTTCCACACCGCATCGGTGAGGAAGGCGCTCATCCAGGGGGAGGCGACCCACCCCTCGCCTTCAGAGTGGCTCTCCCCAGTGTGCAGCCAGGCGCCCGTGGCGGGGCCGTCGTGCGGCGGCTCCACTTGCAGCGAGTAGGCCGCCTCGAAGTAGCGCGTCGCCTTCTCCAGGTAGCGGAGCTCACCCGTTATCTCGTAGGCGTGGAGATAGGCGAGCATTCCGAAGCCGTGATGGCGCTCCGTCCAGAAGCCTGTGCCGGCATAGTCGATCTGAGTCCATGTCTCCCAGGCCTTCAACGCCCGCATGACCGCCGCCAGATGGCGCTCGTCTCCCGTCAGCAAGTAGAGCAGGGCCGGCCCCTCGCTGAAGGTATACTTCACATCGTGCTGGGGCTTCAGGTCGAACCAGCCGTCTGCGTCCAGGCGTTCCAGGTAGAAGTCGCCGGCCTGGAGCGCGGTCAGCAATTGCTCCTCCTCCCCCAGCCGCGCGTAGGCCTTCACATAGGTAGCGGTCCGGTCGAAGAGGTGCAAGGAGAAGTCCCGCCCGGAGTTGTTGATCCGCGACCCCGGGAACGACTTCCGGTAGTGTTCGTCATACCACGGCGCCACCTGGTTCTGCGCCGCCGGCACCTGCTGCCACGCGATCAGGCTGGCGCAGAGCCACTCCGCCGGCAGCACCACCAGTACTTTGGGGCAGTGGTAGTCGTAGTCGAGCACGCGCTCCGGATCGGCCGTCTTGACGTGCTTCACCACTTCCGTCTCAGCCACTGGCACCAGGTTCATGTGTCGCGTACGGGGCTTGTCCCAGCGGATCGTCACTTCCCGCGCGCCGCCCGTCCCGAAGTCCATCGCGAACTGCACCAGCACCGACCGCGGCGTACCCTTCTTCCCATCGATCCCCCAGAGGGCCAGAGTGCGCGCCGCGGCGGCGATCTCATCGCCGCCGCTCCCGATCACCCGAATCAGGCTGTCCTCGTGCAGCCATCCCGTTCCGAAGGGCAGCCCGAAGGAAACCACCTGCCACCCGGGCCGTTCGATCTGCGGCCGCAGTGACACAACCACGTGATCTGCTGGCGGCCTCGGCCAGGCCGGCCGCGCCTTCACCCTCAGCACCGCCCCGAGGCGCGCCAGCACCGGCTCATAGGCCGTCCCCGCCCCCGCCGGCATCGTGCACACCGCCCCCACCACCAGCGCCACCATCACCGCCTCGCGCATCACCGCCATCCCCTACCTCCACGCCATCGGCCATTGCTGCCGTGGCTGTCACTCTCGGCGCCGCCGCTCACCTCTTCGTCATCCACCGCACCATTCCCGCGTTCCTCCGCCATGGGACACTGTGCCTGGCGAAGCGTGACGGAGCAGCAGTAGGAGCCAGGTGGCGAGGCATTTGCCGCTCTGGCGTGGAACTCGCGGAGAGACGCGACCTGCCTCGATTGCAGAAGGAGACCGATGGACGACCGCATCCTGGTGGTGAGTGACTCGCCGGACTACCACTCGACCCGCGATCTGAACACGCTCTATCCCGGCCGCATCGATGAGCACGATCTGAATCAGGGGCCCATCACCGCCGCGGCGCTCGCGCCCTACCGGAAGGTGTGGACGCTGATCCGCCGCATCGAGCACCTGCCGCTGCTCGACTACCGGGCGGTCCGCGAGCATGCCCACCGCACGGGTGCGCAGGTGGTGAGCCATCTGTTGGAATATGCTCGCGGCTCTGGCCTCGAGTTCCGCTTCCGCAACGCCGGCCGGGCCCGCCATAAGCTGCGGATCGTGGCGGAGTCCGACCCAATCACGCGCGGCTTCGCGGTCGGCGACGAGGTCTACTGGTACCGCAACAGCTCCGATATCGACGATCCCGAGGTCGGGCACTATGCCTACCGCGAGGTCGTGTGCGACGACGACCCGGGGCAAGGGAGGAGGGTGCTGGCTCGCTCGACGATGACCGGCGGCGCGCTCTGGATTGAGGAGCGCCTCTCGGGCGGCGGAACCATCCTCGCCTACGACCTCTTCAGTCCACTTAGCCTGGCACTCACCCAAGGCGACCCATGGATTCTGGAGCGCGGGTCATTCTCGAAATACCTACCGGCGGGCAATCTCTTCGGCGGCACCGTGCACTACGGCCGCTACGTGAACCGGAAGCTCACTGTGGAGGAGTTGCTCGGCCGCATCCGCGCGCTGGCCGCACGGCCGGGGAGGGCCGTGCCGGTGGAGGTGCGCGACGAAGGGCCGACTTCTGACGGAACGCCGTTTCTCTCGGTGCGCTTCGGAAACGAGCAAGGGCCGCGCCTCCTGCTGGTAACAGTGAAACACGGCGTGGAATGGGAGAACGCGCATGGGATGCTGGTGACCCTGGAGCGCCTGCTGACGGGCGAGGTGATCGACCTGGAGCGGTTCTGCGTAGTGGCGGTGCCGCTGCTGAACCCGTTCGGCTATCGCCACGCCTGCCGGCACAACGCCAACGGCGTGGACCTGAACCGCCAGCTGCGGTCCGACTGGGAGCGATTTCGGGGCTGGGCGGATGAAGTCCTGGAGCCCTGGAGCTTCGACTTCAAGGGCACTGTGCGCGGCGGCGAATCGGAGGCGGCGATCGAGGCGCGACTGCGCGCGGAGCCGAACCTGCTGGCCTTCCTCGACTGCCACGGCATGGCCGGCGCGCCCATCCTTGGTGGCTCGGGCCCGAACCCGGAGGTGGTGCGAGAGCTGTCAGAACGGATCGTGGCGAACCTGAGGGATCGCTATCTCGCGCGCTACCTCGCCGACCCCGGTCCGCGACAACTCACGCTCGAGTCCTATCCCGGGAAGGACGGCGCCGAGGAGGCGACCGAGTCGCCCTTCTACAACCTGTGGTACGAGAATGTCTGCCAGCTTCCGGACGTGCATGCGACAGTGATGCAGACCGACTTCGCCGCCGAGGCGAACCTGACCGTGCTGCGATGTATCGCCGAGTCGGTGTGAGAGAGAAGGTTAGCCGTCCCTGCGAGAGGCCTGGGCGTCCGGCCTTTCCCACGGCGTCCCGATGCCGGTGATGAAGCTCGGCACGTGCCTGTGTGAATCGGCGTGCGTGTGTTGAGGGCCCACAGGACCGTTCCTGGCAGCTGCCGGGCTTGCCCAGGCTGACTTCGTCCCGTATTATCTGGAACCGATAGGCGGCGCCTCTAGGCGCCGTTCTCTGTCTGGGAGTCAGCACGATTCCTGGCATGGAGGCATCATCAGGCCCCGACACACGCACGTGGGACCACATTCAGGGAAAGGCAGGCCGCTAGAGTGAAGTGCGGGCGGAGTCGTCTCACGGAAGACTCCGCCCGCGCGATCGACCAGCCACTATCGGTGCAGTCTAGTGGCCTACCAGTGCTCGCCAGGTATGTAGTCTGGCACGTGCTGGGCGCCCATGGGAGGAAGCTGGCTGGGATTGGAGTTGGCCGCCGCGAGGATCGCATCGGCAGGCCACCAGGCGGCGTGGCCATCGGTGAACCCGAGGTTGTTGCCGCCCAAGTGCCGGGCGAACTTGCTGCGCCAGCTCGCATCGCCCCAGAACTTGTCTATGTCGTGCTTGTCTACGCCGCAACCTACAACCTCGGAGCAGTTGACCCAGTCTGCGCCGCAGTTGTCAGGATTCTCGACGACGCTGCCCCAACAGATGCGGCAGGCCTCAGGATAGGCGACCTGCTCGATACGGTCGTAGTACGGTTTGAGGCCCCTCTCGGCAACGATCATAGTCTTGGCCGGGTCATCGATGGCGGAGAGCTTCTTCTCCACTTCGCCATAGACGATATGAGTGTCCGAGTAGTCCATTTCGACCGCCCCTTGGTCGACGGTCGCATGCGAACCGGGGCAGCCATCAACTAGCGCCAGATTGTCGGTAACGGTGCCGCCCCAGCCGGGAGGCCATGCTTCCTGGCAGACGCAAGTAGGCCAGTTGTCCTGTAGTTCCTGGAACCAGTTGGACTGTCCCCATACGCGCTGCACTGACGATACGTTCCGCGCACTGGGGCATCTCCAGACATCGCGGTTCTTGACGTAGTCGTCGATGATGACCGGCCACCTGAGATAGGGGTTCGACCCAGTAGCGTACGTGCAGCACCCAGGGGTCATATCGCATCCCTGGTCTTCGAAATACTTGACCACAGTCGGATCGTGCTCCCTGGGCGGGTACCGGTCGAAGTCCGCGAAGTACAGCTGGAACCCCATGGCGATGTTCTTGACGTTGGAAAGGCACTGGATCTTGCGAGCCGATTCCCGGGCGCGCGCGAAACACCGGGAACAGCATCGCCGCGAGGATCGCAATAATCGCGATCACCACCAACAACTCGATCAGAGTGAAGCCTCGTCTTGGTCGAGACAACATGGTCTCTCACCTCCTGAGGAGATTGGCACGAAACTCAGACTACCGCGCCATCCGCTGTCTGCCTCCACCTCCTTCCGGGCCCGACTCGGCCAGGCGCTCCCCTCCTCCGCCTTCGCACCTCATTCTATACCAGATTGGCCGTAGGTCAACCTGTCTTCACCAAACAGCGTTGGGACACCACGCTGTAGATGGACGCCGCATGCGTTCTGGGAAGGTCCACGCAGGGAGCGCTACACTGCCCAGCGAACGGTCAGAATATGGTGGATGCTGGACGCCCGGTGCATGAGCGGGCGGTGTGCTGGCCCGAACGGGTCCGGTGTCCTGCACTGGGAGCATGGTTCCATGTGTGTATCGAGCGAAGCTGCTATGGTCGTCTCCGCCGTTCTGGCCGGTCTGTTGTGTGCGTGCGTTGGACCTGGCTCTGCAGGGCCGGCGAACGGCAATACCATCCAAGTTGCCCCGGATGGCAAGGCCGGTGCGCTCGGCACTCCAGAGGCGCCCCTAGGTGGCGTTCAGGAGGCCCTGAGCCGCGCCCAGGCCGGCGACACGGTGCACGTGCGGCCGGGCGTATACCGCGAGCGTGTGACCTTCAGACACAGCGGCGCCTTTGGCAAGCCGGTGGTGCTGGAGGGCGAGCCGGGGGCCATCCTCGACGGGAGCGAAGCGGCTGAGTTGGACTGGCAACCTGCGCTCGATATCGCCATCGGCGTCTACCGCGCGCATGTGCCCTTCTTCGCCTTCACCGTCACCGCAAATGGGAAACTGATCACGTCGTTGGATGAGAGACGCGTCGATCCAGGGGGGGGCCAGAAGCCGGAGTGGCAGTGGCCCACCATATTCCGAAACGGCGTCGGTCCCTCGAAATGGGAAGGGGTCAAGGCGCTGGTGATGTACCGCCGCCAGCAGCAGGAACTGCTGATCCGCTTCAAGGATGACCTTGACCCGCGCACGATGACGATCACTGTTGCCCCGCGGGAGCCGGTAGTTCGCATCTCGGGTACCGACAGGTGCGTGGTGCGGGGACTCACGCTCCGCAATGCCGAGAGCGGCGTCTACATCGAGAACTCGCTTGGCTCTGTCGTCGAGAACTGCGTCATCGGCCCGACGGATTTCGGCGTGACGCTGCGCGAGGGGGCGGATCGGTGTACGGTGCGCTTCAATGAGATCTTCATGGATCCCTATGCGGGCGCCAGCCCCAAGTTGGTAGGCTCCTGGGACAACTGGCTAGCCCACAAAGAGGGGGGCTTCTATGACCGGCAAGGAGTGAAGATCAGGCACACCCGCGGAGGCCACCAGATCCACGACAACTTCATCCGCGACCACTGGGATGGCATCGAAGACAAGATCGACCGCGAGGAGTACAGCTACGATCCGGACCTGAACATCCACCACAATCTCATTCGCGATTGCTCCGATGACGGGCTGGAGCCCAATGGCGCGGAAGTCAACTGCCAGTGGCACGACAACATCGTGCAGGGCTGCATCTGCGGCTTCCGCATCAAGGCGCCCCGCGTCGGCCCTCTGTATGCCTATCGCAATATCTTCTTCGATAGTCAGGAGGACTACCGCAACTTCGGCGGCGGCGATCCGATGCTGCCAGCGCCGGTCTATGTCTATCAGAACACCTCCACCGCAGGTCCGGCGATCAGTCACTTATCGGTCACGGGCGTCGGCACGCCGAACTACCACTTCTACAACAATCTCTTCTGGTGCGAGGTACCGATCTACGTCTCCGAGCACTCGGTCGCCCCCGACTGGAGCGCCGACGGCAACATCTACGTCAAGCGTGGCGCGAAGGACTACTGGCCGGAGCGCAGGAAGCTAGCCCTTTGTGGCGGCCGGGACCAGCACAGCCGGTGGGTGGAGAGCGGCAGCCCGCCCGGCTTTGCGGACTTCGAGAAGCACGATGTGCGACTCACCGCTGACAGCCCGGCACGGGGCCTGGGCGCCGACCTCTCCAGGCTCTTCGGCAAGCCGCTTCCGGGGTGCGAGCCGGGCTACTTCAGGGGTGATGCGCCGGATGCGGGAGCGCTGCAGTTCGGCGAGTCGATGCCGAAGCTGCCGCGCCGGCCGGAGGAGGTAGAGTGCCCGCCGGCCGGCGCCTGGCCGGGACCAGCGGAGGTTCGATCCGATTCGCGCTAGCGCGGCCCAAGATGCCGACCATCTTGCCGCTGTCGTCCAGCACGCGCCGACCGAAGAGGAGTCGCCAGGTGAGGTCGGGCAAGCCGGATATGGTTGTTGCGCGGCGACGGCACCGGCCCTGGAGGCTCATGTCGGGCAGAGCATGGCGGCACCATATGAGCTCCGGCGCAGCAGGCGCGCTGCTAGTGCGTCCTGCCTGTCTGGGATTGCGGTCTCGCTTGCCCGGGCCGAAGCCTGCGTGGTGCTAACCCCGACTGCCGGGAAGCGCCGATCTGGGAGGTCCCATCGCCGCGCAGCACGGACATGATTGCCGCAGAGCCCGTTGGGCATAGCTGCGCCCACCGCCTGGCTGAGGGGAGCTCTGGGAGGAATCGCGAAATGTGGAGAAGACGCCTGTCTGTCGCATCCATTTTGCTGGTGGTCCTGGCCGCCGTTTCCTGCGTGTCCTCTAGGGCGACGATGGATCGCGCTGCGAGCGACAAGACGACCAGCTTCACCTGGGTGGTCTTCGCTGATCACTTGGACAGGCCGGCCAGGGGCCTTATCGACCGTATTGCCGAGATCAAGCCGGCGCTGGTGGTTGATGTCGGCGACGTCGTGTTCGAGTCCAAGCCCGATGAGTTCAGGACCGTCAAGAAGCTCATCATCGACCCGCTCGCGGCGGTTGGCGCCCCTCTCTACCCGGTCGCGGGGAATCACGACTTCCCGGTCCGGCCGCACTGGTTCGAGTTCTGGGCGCCCCCGGCCAACAAGCTCTACTATTCGTTCGACTACGGCAACTCCCACTTCATCGTCCTCGACACCAACAAGGCCGTTCTCTCGGAGGGCGGCAAGACCGAGGACCAGAAATACGAGCCGGGCAGTGAGTATGAGGCCATCCAGACTCAGGCGGAGAGCTTCCGGCCCGGCAGCAGGCAGTATGAATGGCTCCGCAGAGATCTGGCGGGAACAGACAAGAAGCATGTCTTTGTGTTCTTCCACGAGCCGGCCTTCAGCTACAGCGGGCACGATGGCGACGCGGGGATACAAAGGCATCTTTGCCCGCTCTTTGAGCAACACCAGGTTACGGCGGTGTTCTCGGGCCATTCCCACAGCTACGAGCGTTTCGTACCCCTGCGCGCGGACCTCTCCTCAGGCCGCCCGGTAGCGGTTCCCGACGAGAAGAACGGTGTGGTCTACATCGTGACGGCGGGAGGCGGGATGCCCCTTTACGACATCACGCCGAACCCGATGCATGCTGCCACCGCCAAGGCCTTCCATTTCGTCCGGGTGGAGGTGAATGGCGAGAGCGTGCGCTGCACTGTGATCGAGGCAGAGACAGGAAAGGTGCTGGACTCATTCCAGCTGAAGAGTCGGCGACGCTAGTGGTGCGACGAAGATGGCGCCGGGGCGGTCAGGCAGCGCGCTCCGACAGAAGGCAGACGATACTAGGCCCGGGCCTCTCAGCGATTCGCATCTTCGGTTCGGTATGCCAGCCTCTGGCGTAAGCTGTACCGTCCGAGCTACCCGATGCAGAATCAGATTTCCCATGCGACAGACGTCCGTTTCGTTGGGACCAGCTGTCACCCCTGGCGTGATCTCTTCTTCCCGCTCATCCCGAGCCGCAGGTTGGCGGATCCCGCGCCCCAACTTCACTGCCCGTCCGCTCTTCATCGGAGCTCCTAGAGCCGCAGGCCTAGCTGCGGCGGCTCCATCGCCGCGTGACACCCACACGTACCCCTATGACTGCGATGCGCTATCCGAGCCGGAGGCAATCCCCCTCCCTGGTGACAGTCACCGCCTGACCATTGACGGTCACCCGGCTAGCGTCGACGCCCGGAGCGTAGACCGCCAGGCCGTTGAGGTCCCGACCGTAGAGAGCCAGCGCCGTGCCCTCGTAGACCGCCTCTACCACGATATCCTGCTGCCGCCCCTGAAACAGAAGCCTCAGCCCGTCACGGTCCGCGAGTCTGCTCCCACCTGCCAGAAACACCCGCTTCAGATTGCCGCCCGCGTCGCTTACAATGCTGGCGGCCTTCCCGTCGAAGGAGTAGCCCGCCATCACCACTGTCTTCTGATCTCCGCAGCTGATCAGGTGGTCCTGGACGCCGTCGAGCCTCACCTGCACCCCGCACACCTCGTCACTCACCCCAAGAGAGGAGACCTCCGGTTTCCTCTCCCAGTTGGCGGTATCCGTGGGATAGAGGACCATAACGAAGTCGGTGTTCGCAACTTCTCCGGTCGGGTGCACCCTCACGTAAGGCTTCCCGTCCTCGCCCGTGTCGGCGCCAAAGCCGGCGGGTGCCACCACCTTTACCCCCAGCACCTGATCCCCTTCGGCCATTCCCCTTATCCAATCGCCTTCCACAGCCACCGATCGAGTGAAATGACAGACCCAGTCATAGCGGTGGGGTGAACCAGCCCTCACCCGGTCGAGCATAACCAAGTAGCCGGGGGCAACGAAGAGAACGTGACGCTTGAACTCGGTGAGCTTGCGGTCCCCGGGCCGGACGCCGTCGGCCTGGTAGGGGCGATAGAGACTGGTGGCGTCGGCAACCAGGTAGTGGAAGTCCTTCGACTCGCAGACTGCCTCCAAACGGCCCTCCGTGCCCTGGTAGGGAGCCCGATCCCGCCCCCAGTCGTCGAGGCCATTCCACTGTCCCTCTCCGTCAACCACCAGGGTGTTGTGGCCAGCAGCTTTGTTGTCCCCGTAACTCACCGTCTCCGAGGTCAGGTCCACGCCCCCGCGATAGAGATAGAAGGTGTTCATGTCCCCGTGATCGTGGGCGGCGTTGAGCTGGTCCACTTCGGGGTGGTCGAAGGGATACTCGACATTGAACCACCGCTCGAAAGCGAAGTGGCCCCCGTAAGCGCCGGTCTTCAAGGCGAACGTGAGACCGCCGTCGCCCCAGCCGGTCCGCCAGATGACGCCCGCCAGGTCGGGAAAGGTTCTGGTGAGGGGCAAGGTGTCGGGAGACTCGGCGCTCACCGTTGGGTCATAGTTGAGGAACTCCAACACCTGCCACGGCACAGACCAGATGTGGCTCGATCGTTCGACGTTAGCGAGGTACTGCTCCGCTGCCCATTCCGCGTGTCCGTCCCGGTATTCCTTGGCAACGAACCGCAGCAACTGCGGCGGATGATAGGAGGTGCTCCCCCAGCTCCAGTCAAATCCCGCATAGGAGAGCACGAACTTGTCCGAGTGGGGAAGATAGTTATAGAGTCGCGAGTAGGCGTAGTTCCGATAGTAGGTGTGGGGGATGAGATCCTGCCCTGTCAGCCGCCTCAGGCTCTGCAGGAACACCAGTGACATGGTGAGCCCGTATGACTGATAGGGTAGGCCTTCGTGCCAGCTCCCATCGGCGATCCCCTCCAGCAGGTAATGCACTCGAGTCAGGTAGTAGACCGAGTCGTCGAGCCAGCTCTGAGTGCGGGCATCCTCCCCCGCGAGCGCTAGCGCGGCCATGCCCAGCGCACTGTGGTTGGTCCAGCAGTGGTTCTGGACCCACGAATGCGTCCACCAGGTCGAGTCGGGGTCTGCCCTCCGCAGGCTGACCTCGTAGGACTCCTCCGCCCGTTTCGCGAGACTGGACCCGATCGTCTCGCGGTCCTCTTTCGAGAGGTCATTGTAGAGCCAGTCATAGGCGATGGCGTTGAACATGAGCATGTGGTGGAATCCCAGATCATGGCCGCCCACCTCCCCTTCGTCCCCCCAATGGGTCCACTGAGCATAGGTGAGCAGGTGGCGCCGAGTGAGCTCGAAGTAGCGCGGCTCCCCGGTGATCACGTAGGCGAAGGCGAAAGGCAGCAGTTCGTTGGCCGCGTTCCGATACCGGTCTAGGTTGGGACGGTCCGGGGCGATGGCCGCAGGGGAAGCGTCGACGCTGTTCTGCCGCGGCCTCCAGGATCGACTGCCAGATCTCGCGGTGGGTGGTCTGGGCCTGGGCGCGGAGGCGGGGGATATCGTCGCGCGAGAAGAAGAATCGAGGATGCTCGGATGCCTGGCTGTAGTTCGCTGAGCAGCACAAAGCGACGAGGACGAGCGCGAGACTAACCAGGAGATGACTTCCTGTCCAGTCTGTCGTGACCATCTTCTAGCCTCTTTCCGGGACGTTTTCCTGGTACTGGTTTCGCATCGCGGGACCGTGACAGGCAGGCCGGAGCCTGCGCCGGCTTACGCGCCCTTCGGCTCGCCCACCTCCAACTCGGTCAGGTTGTACCAGCCCTGCGCGTCTCGGCCCTCAGTCGCGAGCCGCACCGCCGGCTCACGAGTGAACGGGTCCAGCAGTGCCAGCGATAGGCGGTAGCGACCAGGCATCAAGTCCTTCGGCACGCCCAGGTCAAGGCTGACGTCGTGCCTGCCGGGCAGCCACGTGGTCACATCGATAGCATGGGTGGCGTCTTCCACCGGCGTCTTGCCCAGGCGCCGGCCGACGGGTGTGAGCTGCCAGGCGAGTACGTACCTGCGGTAGGGCGGGGCCACTCCGATGTTGTCCCACTCGGTCGCCACCCGCAGCGTCCCACCGGCCTCGACCTGCGACAGGTGGGACATGGACCGGAGTACGAACCTATATCCCATCCGTTTCAAGAAGGCCTCGGTCGCGCGCCACCAGCGAGGGGGCACCGGCGAGGACTTGTTGTTGAAGATGGAGCAGTGCCACCGCAGCGCCTCGCTGAAGATAAACTCGATGTCCCATCCCTCGTCCGCCCAGTGCTGCATCACCCAGCATGACTCGAACGTCACGAGCGCTCGCTTCCAGGTGTCAGTGGCGCCCGCCGCCTCTAGGTTCTGCTGATAGCGGTCCCTCATGTGATTCCAGCCGGGCTTGACATCTCCGAGGCAGTCCGCTCGCCATCCCGTTCCCTTCGACACGGCATAGCGCAGATCATCGATCGGGCCGATGAGCATGATCAACGGCGTCTTCGTGAAGCTCTCCAAGTACATGTCCACCAGCAGGCGGCGCGTCTCGGGTGTGGCGTCCTCGAACCCGGGGGCATCCGATGCTCCGAAGAAGTGCCACTCGCCCCAGCGCCCCAGTGAGCGGATGTCGACGTGGTCGATATTGGGGTTGCCGTCATAGCGCTTGCCGAACTCCCGCACCAGTCGCCCCATGAGGTCGACGTACCGCGGGTCGTTGTGGTCGGGCATCCAGCTCGTTGCGCCCTCCCCGGTGGAGAAGTCCCAGCCGTTCGCCCCGAGGCTGCGGTACCACTGAGGCGCGCCCGCCCGGCCGTTGACCGGCATGATGCCAAGTGCCGCCCGCTGTCCGTGGGCTTTGGCTTTCTCGATTGTGTCATCGATGACGTCCCACCGATAGGCGCCGCTCTTCGGCTCGATCGCGTCCCAGTACCACCTGAAGTAAGCAATGGTGGACTTGGGGTGATCCGGGACCTCCCCGTCGAAGCTGCCCATGGTGGTAAAGCCGATGCCAGGGTTGTAGAGCACATCGTCGATCTCCCGCGGTCGCACTGTCACTCGGTTCGTCTCGCCCGCGAAGCCGGGGGCGCGCGCCGGCGCAGCGGCGGCGCAGAGCGCTACCGTGACCGCGATTGCAGCGAGGAGCGTCAGGGTTAATGGGCACATCTCTTCCGTTTCCTTTGGCAGGTGGGCAGCACGGCGCCGAACAGCTACTCCTGCGGATTGCATTCCGACGCAGTGGTATACGGCGCGCTGCCCCTTCTCCCTTCGGGCGCGCCCATCGATGGCACCAGATGTCGTCGTGAGGCGGCAGCGGAACCGGCGCGATAGCCCCGAGGTACGGCCCATACTCCGGCTTCTCACGTCACAAACGTGCGTTTCGCCTCAACGGGGCCGCTGGCCGGGGCGTCGATGCACTGATGACTCCGCACGGCTTGGGGCTCATCGGAGGTCCGGAAGGCCTTGCCTGGGCAACGATATGGACGGTGACTGCGACCCCACCCGGGCGAAGCGAAGCGTGAGCCGGGGCCGCTTCCTAACCTGCCAGGCGATGGCGGCCGCGATCACCCGGTCGTCGTGGTGGTTAGACTGGGCTTCCGTAGCGCCAGTGTCTGTCACCACATGTCCCTGTCAACCGCCCGTGGAGCCGGCTTGAGGGCCTCGGGGAGCTGTCTGTCCCACCTTGCTCTTGTACCATCTGAAGCCAGAGCACGGCGCCGCCAGGCGCCGCTTTCGCGTTCAGGAGTGGAACCGGCATGGAGGTCTTCCCTGCGTCCGTTGCTTTGGTGATTCGGGCTTTGGTGGTCAGCGCCCGCTGGGCTGGGCGAGCACGCCGCCTCGCCCTGGAACAGGCTGCTGCCGGGGCCGACAGCAGCCGAGAGGCTTCCCTGGAAGCGCTGGTGATGGTGCTGGAAGACCTGGTGGAGCAGCGGGACGCACACATCGCCGTGCTCCAGGGCCGCCTGGGAGAAGAGCGGACCCGGCAGCCCTATCCCCTGATGGAGCGGCTCCGCATCACCTGGCTCATGCAGTACTTCCAGATCCCGGGGCGACGTCTCAAGGAAATGCTCGGGGTCTCTCGTTCCAGCGTCCGGCGGTGGCTGAAGGGGTTTGAGGAAGGCCGGCTGGGAAAGAGAAGCGAGCCGAAGGAACCGGTGAGCAAGACCCCTCGGGAGATGGCGGAGTTGATCTGGGAGATCTTCCGACAGAACCCGCTCTGGGGTCGCTGGCGCATCGCCATGGTGCTGTGGGGACTGGGTGCGGGTGTCGAGGGTCCGTAGGGCCATCCCGAGGGGGCCGTGGGCTTGTCTTGGCTGACTTCCCTCCGGCATGGTCTAGGTGTCACGGATTGCACGATCAGGGCGACGGCGGCTCGGAAGCCCCCCACGGGGACACGCGCCGGAGAAGGCAGAGACCGAAAGCGCTGCCAGAGATCCGTCTAGCACGACGGCTAGGGTTACGGCGAGAAGCCCAGAAGGCCGCTAATGGTATCCTGTCCCTACTCGGCAGCCACAGAGCGCAGGTTGGTGAAGGGACGGATCCGTCTCATCATTGCTGACGCGCAACAGGAGAGTTCCCACGATGGTGCACGACTGGCAGACGCAGCACGCGGAGGCGCAGGTCGAGGCCTTCCTCGCCGCGCACCCGGAGTACACGCGCAAGGGAGTGCAGCAACCCGGGCAGGGATCGACTAATCGGGTCTTCTTCGCGCGGGTGGGCGAAGACCGGGTGGTGCTCAAGGTCTTCTGCGAGGTGGAGCGCAGGGCGCGGGAGGGGTTCGGGCTGCGGCACTGGTCCAGGACGGGGTTGGTGCCGAAGCTGATCTACGAGGATGAAGCGACACTGATCGTGATGTCCTACGTGCCGGGTGTATACCTGAGCCAGGCACGGGAGGTGGAGGGTCACGAGGCCTGGCTGACGTCCGCCCGCGAGACGGGCCAAGCGACCGGGGCTCTGACCCGCGTGCCGCTCGCCGCGGCGGATCGACAGTGCTTCGAGTCCCGGTTCTACCGCGACGTTCCAACGCTCGCCGACTACCTCGGCCGGGTCCTCGCCCTGGGGCGCAGCATCAACGGCCGGGACCCCGGCTTCCGCGACACCTACTGGAGGGCAAGCCTCGACTTCCTCGAGGCCGAGCTGCCCGGCATCCTCGCCCAGCCCAGGGTGCTCTACCATCAGGATGTCAGCAATCTCCACGTCGCGCACGGGAGGTTCGTGGGGTTCTTCGACCTGGAGATGTGCCGGGTAGGCTGCGCGGCGATGCAGCTGGGCTCCGCGCTGCGCATGCTGGAGGAGGACCCGGAGGCGTGGGCGAGCTTCGCCGCGGGCTGGGAGGTGGGAACGGGGCAAGCATTGGACGAAGCGACAACTCGTGCGGCCGCCGCGGTCGCCCACCTGCTGAGCTGGCGCGAGATCAGCCGTCATCTGAGCTACGACGGCACCCCAGGGAGCGGGTACGAGTGGGCCGGCCCGGAGGACCCGGGGTGGCACCGCGCTCGTCTGGAGGGCGCCGAAGCGATGCTGGGCGTGACGCGGTGGAAAGGCGCGGCGGAGACACCCGGGCTCCCCCGTGGTGTCCACAGACTCCTCCCCCTCGCCGTCCCTCTCGGGCGGTCTGACGAGCCCTCGACACCCGCGCCCTGGATCAGTCAAGGGAGAGCCCTACCACTGGATGAATCTGCTACGCGTGCAGCTCAAGAGTAGCTAGGAGGCAGGAATGGACGTGATGGAGGCCGTGAGGCAACGCTACAGCGTGCGGCGCTATCAAGACCGGCCCGTCGAGCCGGAGAAGCTGGAACGATTGTTGGAGGCGGCCCGCTGGGCCCCTTCCGCCAGCAATGTGCAAGAGTGGCGCTTTCTGGTGGTGCAGGACCCAGCCACCCGGAGCGCTCTGGCGGTGGCGGCCAATGGGCAAGGCTTTGTCGGGCAGGCTCCGGTGGTGATCGTGGCCTGCGCGGCCGACACCAGGAAGGTGATGCCGTGTGGGCTGCCATCTTTCCAGATCGATGTCGCCATCGCTCTGGAACACATCGCCCTCCAGGCCACCTCGGAAGGGCTGGGGACCTGCTGGATCGGTGCCTTCGACGAGGCCAGCGTGAAGCAGCTGCTAGGCGTACCGGACCAGGCCAGAGTCGTGGAACTGATGCCGCTGGGATACCCCGCCGGTCAGGGCGGGCCTAAGCAGCGCATGGCCATGAGCGACATCGCAATGCGGGAGCGCTGGGGAGCAGTGTGGTAAGACACCGCCGTGTCTGCGGCCGGCAGCCGTGCCTACGACGGCTGCCGGCGAGCACTGTCGGTTCCGCCTCTGGCGCCTACGCCGAAGGTGTGTCAGGCGGCCCCTGAGGATCGCTTCCCGCCATCCTCAGAACGGGTCCCTAACGGCTGCGACCGGCAGTCTCGCAGTTGTCTACGATCCACTTAACGACGCGGTCGCGAGGGATGGCAGGCCTCGGGCTGCGGTTCGCATAGACGGCGCGGAGCGTCTCCAGCGCGGTGGCGCGGCCTTCTCGCACGAAGAAGTCAGCAAGCTGGAGGCCCAGCCAGTCGTCTGCCGTCGTGTACACGAGGCCTCGGCCGGCGTCGAAGACAGCCGGGTTCTGGGTGGGGGTAACCCCGCGGCCTCCTCTGCTGACGAAGCTCGCCTTTGTCGGAAGTGCGTGTCGCAGCACTCGGCCCCTTCCCACACAGCGGAACTCTCGGTCTGTCAGCAGGTACTGGACGACCTCCGACGGGACGTCGTCGCGGAAGCGATAGTGAGCTGTGTCATCGAAGTCGACTCCCGGACGGAACACCTCCATGTCGACGACACTGATCAGGACGGCAGGAGGGCCACCGGACTCAGCTGCGCGATGCCGTGCAAAGCTCAGGGGCGTGCTGGTGCCAAGCGCCATCCAGACCCCCTTGTAGTGAACGAAGCCGTGCTCCAGTATCTTCGTCGCTCGCGCTAGGCTGGCGCCGTGCCACAGCACCAGGTTGTGCCCCCTGGTCTCCTCGAAGAGGGCCGAAGCCAGCGCGCCGTGCTCCACCGCGAACCGGCTCAGGGAAAGGTAAGCGCGTCGCTGCTGGCGCGCGGCATAGGCTTCGGCGATATGCAGGAAGTCCCACTGCTGCTTCGGGCCGCGTAGGAGTTCGCTCTCGGTCAGCCGACGGCGCAGTCGGCGTCCAGATAGGGACGGCCGGGAATGGGGTCTCATGGTTCCACGGCATGCTAGCTCGCGGTCGGTGGCTCCGTCAACTGCCAGCGCGCCAGAGCCAACCCACTGTGGCCAGCACCCATCTGGGCCCGGAACGGCACGTACGGGCCCAGCATGAGAGGGCTTGAGCGGCCTTTGACAGTCACAACAGGCCCCACATGGTAGAGCGTCTGAGACTCGCAGACAAGCCTACAGGGCTGTCAGAGGTGTCTCATCGCCGTTTGACATAGACACCGAGTAGCGCCGATGGGTCACTGGACACCGCGGGTTCGGCGTTCAGAGACCAAGCGCCGTGCGATGGTGCTTGAGCGACTCCGGGAAATGCGCGTCCCAGTAGTCCCACTCGTGAATGCCGGGATACTCAGCATACGTGTGCTTCAGGCCGATCTTCCGAAGGTGCATGTGGAACACGCGGTTGGCCTCAAGCAGGAAGTCGCTCTTTCCGCAGTCAAAGCGGATGGCAGGGGCTTCGGACTCCTTCAACTTCGCCGACAGCGCGAAGATGTCGTTCTCTCCTCCCTCCGGGTGGGCGCCGTAGATACGCAGCATCTCATCGCGCCGGTCTCCTTCGGGAGCCGTGTGCCCAGATAGGCAGGCGCTCGAATGTGCCGCCACCGAGCCGAAGACCTTCGGGTACTTGAGTGCGAGTTTGAGCGCGCCATACCCGCCCATTGAAAGGCCGCCAATCGCGCGGTGCGTGCGGCTCTTCTTCACGGGCAGGAACCGCTCGACGAAGCCGACGGTGTCCTCCATGATGTGCGACTCGTACGCGAATCCCTCTACCGCATCCGTGTAGAAGCCTCGCCCTCCGTCGGGCATCACTACAATGAGCGGCAGTCCGTCTACATAGCGCTCGATGGACGTACGGCGACACCAGGTCGTATGGTCGTCGCTTAGGCCGTGAAGCTGATAGAGTGTGAAATAGGGGCCCTTGACCGAGGGGTCAGGCAGGATGATGTTCATCTCGGACGCTTTGCCCAGCGACGTCGACTGGAACTCCACTCTGCACAGCGGCATTCGCGGACTCCTCACAGGGGAATGGGGTGTGGTCACGATGGGCCCTGCCGAAGGCGACCCGACGGGCTGAGGCGCTACGTCAGTCTCAGACTGTCACTCGGCATCCAGATCTGACCCACCATCGGAGCCGAATAGTGACCCACCCAGGATTGGTGGAATCGGTTCGAGGTTGCCTCTCAGAGCCCTTCTGCCGTCGCTGTGGCGGGCCAGTTTTCGACGCCGACTATCCCGCCAAGTGGGTCATCATTGCACGCCAACTAACAAGGAAGGCCCGGAGCGGTATCAGCGCGATCTGACCACTGCATTCGGGCGCCCAGAACTGACGCTTCCGGTACGGCTTCTCCGGCACCGGGTTCGACTCCCTCTGAGGAGGGTCGACGGCCGCAGACGCGTTCGCGACTCCGGCACCCAGAGATCGAAGTCTCTCCAGATGCAGACTGCCATCTGGCCCCGGGTCACCAGGACCTCGGGATGACAGAAGTAGGTGTCACCCTCGAGGCAGGGGGCCTCCCCTGTGCTCGCCGGCGGGTCGCGGGCGGCGGAAAGGTACCATTGTCCCGCGTCGAACTCAACTCTGGCTCCGGGAGGTGCCGAAAGCATGGCCAGACGCGATCACTCGCTGACCCAGTACTTCCAGCGCGTCGCGGAGGCGCGCACACCCAAGCTCACGTTCCGCGGCGCGAGCTACGCGGACTGGCAGAAGTGGCGAGCGCAGTTCGAGCCCAAGGTGCGAGAGCTCTGCGGCGAGTGGCCCCAGCCGGTGCCGCTGGAGGCCGAAGTCATCTATCGCGTCGAGGAGGAGGAACTTCTTCCGCGAGAAGGTTGTCTATGACACCGAGCAACACTGGAGCGTGCCCGCGTACGTGCTGGTCCCCAAGAACCGGCGCCGCGCTACGGAGGGCCGGCTGCCTGCGATCCTCTGTCTGCATGGGCACGGCCCCTACGGCAAGGACGCGGTGGCGGGGGTAGTGGACCCGAATCGCCCCGAGCTGGCCGCGCATATCGCGAGCCTGAACTACGACTATGGCGCGCAGATGGCGCGGGAAGGCTATCTGACGATCACTCCCGACTCCCGCAACTTCGGAGAGTGCGCCGACCTGCCGGACAGAAGCGGCGAAGTGAACTGCAACTGGCATTTCCTGCGCGGCTCTACCATGGGGATCAACCTGCTGACGCTCGTGCTCTGGGACATGATGCGGACGGTGGACTACCTGGAGACGCGGGCGGACGTCGACGCGACGCGCATCGGCGCCATGGGGCTCTCTTGGGGAGGCACGCGCACGACCTACCTCGGCGCCCTCGAGCCGCGCATCAAGGCCGCCGACATCATCTGCTATCTGACGACCTACAAGCAGTTCGCGATTGACATGGTCGGCAACCTGTGTGGGATCCAGCACCTGCCCCAGATGTACAACTACGGAGATGTGGCTGACATCGCCGGGCTCATCGCTCCGCGCCCGCTCCTCGTCGAGAGCGGAATCTATGACGACTGCTTCCCGATCGAGGCCACCCTCCAGGCGCAGGAGCATCTTCGCCGCATCTACCGCGCCGCGGGTGCGGAGGAAAGGCTGCACATCGACACTTTCAGCGGCGCGCACCAGTTTCACGGACCGAGCGCGCGAGAGTTCTTCGATCGCTACCTGTGACGCGACGGCAGGCCACTACGTCGCGGACGGGTGTCAGTCGGCATCGAACAGCGCCCCGCCACCGGCACCCAAGGCTCTCCCCGCCCTGAGCCTGCAGGACCGGTTCCATCGCCGCCTAGCAAGGACAGCCGGAGTCGGGGCGCCTCGGGCCGGCTCCACGGGGATCAATGGTGACACGTGGCCGCCGGAGATGCTGTGGAGTGACTCTGGACGCGTCGGTTCGGCGGCATCTGTCACCCGTCTTGCCGCGTCTCCTGTCCGCCGCAGGCAGTCCCGCTCACAACCACCGTCTGCGCCTGAAGTAGGCCAGCATTCCCAGGGCCGACACCATCATCACCGCCCACAGCGCGGGATAGGCCCAGGGGAGGTCTAGCTCGGGCATGTGCTTGAAGTTCATCCCGTAGACCCCGGCCAGGAAGGTGAGTGGGATGAAGATGGTGGCGATGATAGTCAGTACCTTCATCACCTCGTTCAGCCGGTGGCTCATGCTGGAAAGGTAGGTATCGAGCATTCCTGCGACCATGTCGCGGTAGGATTCCAGGGTCTCGATCACCTGGATGGTGTGATCGTACACATCTTTCAGGTAGATCAGCGTGGTCTCTTTGATCAGCGCCGACTCTCGGCGTTCCAGCGCGCTGATCACCTCCCGCAGCGGCCACACCAACTTGCGCAGAAAGATCATCTCCCGTTTCAGCCGGTGGATAGACTGCAGCACCTCGGAGGTGGGGTTGCGCACCAGGTCCTCTTCCACCTCCTCGATCTCCGCCCCCAACCGCTCTAGGATCACGAAGTAGTGATCGACGACCGCATCGAGCAACGAGTACGCCAGGTAGTCTGCGCCCTGACTGCGGAGGCGGGACTGCCTGTTTCGCAGCCTCACCCGCACCGGCGCGAAGACGTCCTTGCCGTTCTCCTGCAACGAGATCACGAAGTTCGGCCCGACCACCAGGCTGATCTGCTCGGTCACCACCTCGCCGTCGTCGCCGTCGTAGAGCATCTTGAGCACCAGATAGAGGTAGCGCCCATAGTCCTCGAGCTTGGGCCGCTGCTCAGTGTTGCCGATATCCTCCACCACCAATGGGTGAATGTCATAGCACGCGCCGAGTCTCTCAAGCAGCGCGGCATCGTGGATTCCTGAGACGTTCAGCCAGGTTACGGTCGGGGTCTCCTTGAACCGGATGCAGGCCTCTACGGCGGTAAGGTCGTGCTCTCCGCACTGGTCTGGGTCATAGTCGAAGACCGTGATCCACGCGGTCTTCACCTTCCTCTCGCCCACATGAACCAGTGTCCCCGGTTCCAGGCCGGCCTTCTGCGAGCGTCGCGTGCCCAAGAGTCGCATGTCCGTTGCTCCCGCTCGGCAAGGGGCTGAGCGCGTTGCCGATGGGCAAGAGTATGCCACGTGGAAGAGGCCATGGCAACGCCTGTGCTCGAAGAGGCCCACGCCCGCCGTCCCGGAGTCCATCCGACCCTCAGGACGGCATATTGGTATAAGTTACGGCACCGCCTTCGTGTGTCGAGCGCCCATAGGACCGCTATGGGTTGGTGCAGAGGCGAGACGAGTTGTCCCCCCGAAAAACGCTATCCAGCCGATGATCGTTCACGAAGTGAGGGACTATCTCAGGATCAGAGGGTGCAGGGTCGCTTCCTGTCCCAGCTCCCGCCCGCCGCTGGGCCGGTTCAAGCCGGAGCAGAGCTGTCTGCGTCTGTCTGCTTCTCCCGCAGCACTTGCCGCAGATCATCGGGCGTCAGGCCGCATCCGCTTCCGACGCGTTTCAGCTTCTCCGGATTCCAGGTGTGCTGGGGAGCGAAGCGGGCCAAGCGATCCAGCAACTCGGCCTGAAGGTTAGGAGGGAGTTCCGCGTTCTCCCAAGACTGGCAGACCGCTGTGATCCCGGCTTCCTCCTGAGGGACCAGATGTGACCCCATTCTGAGCAGTCGGAGCGCGAGGTGCTCTTCTCGACGCATCTCGCGCCAGAGCCTCCAGACCGTAACCAGAGCCTTACGCTGGTTATGTGCCTCGACCAAGGCCTCGTCCAGTTGTTGGAGGGCTAGGCGTAACTTAAGACGGCGGTCTTCTACGAGCAGTCGCAGGTGCTCGCGCGCGAGCGCTACCGCCTCCGCGGGTGTTTGCTTCATCTCTCTCTCATTTCAGGCTGCCAAGCGGAGATACTGGTGATGAAGCGCTCTACGTAAGGATTCTGCCAGGAGTTCCGGTAAGCGGTGCGCACCTCTAGTACGCCACAGGAGATCAGGAAGGCGTGTACGCCGTGGCCGTAGATGCCGTCGTTGTCCCGAAATAGATAGCGGGGCTGTTCCCCGAAGGGCATCGCCTCCCGCAGTTGCTGAATCACCCACTCCATGGAGGGGTTCGGGGCGATGGCGAAGTGCAGGACCTCGCGTCGGGCATGATCGAAGACGAGGAAGACATAGAGCACCTGGAAGCCCAGCGTGTTGATAGTGAACAAGTCAACTGCCCAGGAGCAATTGAGATGGTTCCTCAGGAAAGAAAGCCAGTTGGTCGTCGCTGGCCGCGGTCGGCGAGACTTCACCATGTACTTGCGGACCGTATCCTCGCCCGGGGCCTCGTAGCCTAGCAGCGGGAGCACGTCCCGGATTCGCTCCGCTCCCCACAGCGGATTCTCCTGGCTCAGGCGCCGGATCAGTTGCTGGATCTCCAAGGCCACCGGCTTCCGGCCCGCCTTCGACTTCCATCGCCACCACGCCCAGAAGGCCCGGGTGTGCCAGCGTTTCACCGTTTCGGGCTTCATCACATGGACGAGTTCTTCCCAACCGTCCAGGAACTTCGAGAGCACCACCCAGAGGATTCGAAAGGCCGGGCTGAACTTGTGATGCCGCTTCCTCGGGGCCGAGGAGCGATTCAGTTCCACCGCCAACCGGCTCTGGAACGCCAGGAGCTGGGCCGCCACCACCGCTCGCGGCAGGAGCAGCGCCCAGCGGAAACGGAGAGCATGCCTTCAGGAGTTGGAGGAGGACACCCAGACAACTGCCAGCGGGCCGCAGGAAACTCAAGAGCACTCTCATGCCCACCAGGATACCAGGGCGCCGAGGCGGAAAGAAGGCGTGCAGGAAGCTCGGATAGCATTTTCGGAGGGACACCTATCCGGCCGCCCTGGGAATTCCCTCTCGATGACCGCATCACGCTCTCATGTTACAGCATCTGCAATCGTCGCCGGGCTGCGCGCCCTCGGGGTCCAGCGAGGCGATCTGCTCCTCGTGCACTGCGCGATGAGCCGGCTCGGCCACGTGGAGGGCGGCGTTGAGGGCCTGACGGAGGCGCTGCTGGAGGCGGTAGGGCCAGAGGGGACCCTGGCGATGCCGGGGTTCAGCTTCCAGTTCGACGACCAGGTCGCGCCGGTCTTCGACGTGCGGAACACGCCGACCTGGGCGAGTAAGGTCTACAACGCCTTCCGACAACGCCCAGGCGTCTTCCGCAGCCACCACGTGACTCACTCCGTGTGCGCGACGGGAGCACGAGCGCGGGAACTGGCGGCCGAGCACTCGGAGACTCCGTGTGGTGGAGTAAGCCCGTTCGCGAAGCTCGCGCAGTGGGGAGGGAAACTGCTGCTGCTCGGAGTCACGCACAACGCGAACACCACGTTCCACGCGGCGGAGGAGCAGGTGCGGCCGTTCTACCTCCGGTTCAAGTGGCTCGAAGGCGCTTCCATCATCGACGGAGAGGGGGTGCAGTCGCCAATCCGCAACTGCAGATACGACAGCCTGCGGCGCTATGACTTCAACCGTTTCGACGACACCCTCGCGCGGCTGGGCCTCCAGCAGCAGCAAGCCATCGGAGATGCCATCGCCCGTGTTCTCGATGTGCGGGGGATGTGCGAGGCCGCGGCGGAGGCCGTGCGTCGCGACCCCGAGACCCTTCTGCGGCAAGGCGAAGAGCACCATGCGATCCAGGCGACCGTGCACGGGGTCAGCTGTTGGTAGTTGGGGGCGAGGAGTCGGGTCCGCCCCAGCGGATCTTCCGGAATCGAACAGTCGATAGCGGACCGGGAGGCGATGCTCCTGTCGACCCCCCAGAAGCCGGTCTGAGAGCCTGGGGGAGTTTCCTATCGTTGTTGCTGTAGCATGTGGAGCCATAGTACGGCGCCTTCGGATGTCGCCCAAACGTCCCATATGATGGAACGGCTGGGAAGGTGACCCAATATGTGCATGCCAGGCGATCGTACGACCGCTCTCCAGGCGCGGGCCTCGGTCGATACCCCGGCGCTTCTGACGCGCTCCAGCGCCGCGTCACAAGGACAGGCCGGAGGAGAAGGGGCCGCTGCGTTGAACACCAGGCTACTCGTTGCGACGGGATTGGCGCGCTAGGGTGGCTTCACACCAAGTCTCTGCCACGATCGCGGCCGCGGGCGCCCAGCCCACGTCAGTGCCTCGCGTCAGAACTCGGGCCCGTTGGCTTCGCTCGGCGCCACTAGCGACGCGGAAGCGTGTGCCGTGAAGCTCTCCCTTCGCGCATTCGTGTCTGGCCTCGTCGGCATCGTCATAGTCTCGTTCATCGTCTCGTGGGCCGAGCTCGTCACGGGACAGATCATGATCGGTTTCCTGCAGCTTCCTCCAGTGGTCGTCGCCGCCCTGTTCGGCCTGGTGCTACTCACTCGGGGCATCCGCACCATCGCCCCTCGCTTCGCGCTCCAGCCTCGAGAGATCGCCGTTGTCTACCTCATGATGCTGATCGCCGCCATGCTGTCCTCGCGCGGGCTGATGGAGGATCTGATCCCGACGCTGATCGGCATCAACTACTACGCCGATCCGGGGAATCGCTGGGAGCAACTCTTCTTTGGGCACATACCGCAGTGGGCCGTTCCCTGGGATACCGGGGGAGGCATTCGCCAATTCGCGGCAACCGCGTTCTATGAAGGCCTGAAAGAGGGTGAGGCGCTTCCGTGGCGGCTATGGGTAGGACCGCTCAGCCGCTGGCTTGTCCTCGTCGGTGCGATCTTCACCGCCTTCCTCTGCCTGGCGGCAATCGTGAGGCGGCAGTGGAGCGACAACGAACGGCTCTCCTATCCCCTGGTGCAGCTGCCCGTAGAGATGATACGGGAGCAGCCGGGGAAGTCGTTCCTCAGCAGTCCGCTGACATGGATCGGCTTTGCCATCCCGACCATGCTCTTCGGCATCAACGGCCTGCACAACTGGAACCCCGCGCTGCCGTCCATCAATGTCGAGATCTCGCTCAACAGCTACTTCACGCAGCGCCCCTGGTCTGACATCACCTTCTTCGTGGCGTACGTCTCGCCGGGCGCAGTCGGCTTCTTCTACCTGCTCCCCGTAGAGCTGTTGCTCAGCTTCTGGCTGTTCCACGTCCTGGCGAAGGTGCAGGATCTCTTCTTCTCGGCGCTCGCCTTCCCGCCGATCTCTACGCCCCACGGCAGTGGCAACGGCTACCTGGATTACCAGACGTCGGGCGCCTACTTCATGTTGGTGATCTACCTCGGGATGGTAGCCTGGCCGCACCTGAAGTCCGTGCTGCGCCGGGCCATCAGCTCACAGGGCGCGGACGGCGCGAATGAGATGATCCCATACCGAGGCGCGGTCTGGGGCTTGGTCGTGTCGCTGAGCGTAGCTCTGATATGGCTGCACCAGCTGGGAGTGGGGGTCACGTTCGCCGCGTTCTCGCTCCTGGTCTACGTGTTCGTAGAGGCAGTCGTCATGGCCCGGGGCACCACCGAAGGCGGGCTCCCAATGAGCGAGGGCTGCTTCACGCCGATGGACATCAGTTCGCTGGTGGTGCCGCCGATGTCGCTGGGACCGAAGACGCTCACAAGCGTCGCTCTCTTCGATGCTATGTTCGCGCGCGACCTGCGCGGGCTGGTGCTGACGGGATTCCTGGACGGGCAGAAGCTCGGCGATGAGATCGGGGTCAGGCGGCGGAATCTGCTCTATGTCTTCGCCGCCTCCATCGTGTTCACCATACCGGTGGCGGCAGCCATCCACCTCTGGCTGCCGTACCAGCGCGGCGCCACGAGCATGTATTCCTACACCTACTACGGCAACAACATCCAGTTCTGGCGAGAGAACTCAGCGTTCTTGCAGGGAGGAACCCAGCACCTCTCGGGAGCGCTCGCGTCCTTCCTCGTCGGTGGCGCCATCACGGCCTGGCTGGCGATGATGCGGGTCCAGTACGTCGGGTGGCCGTTGCATCCGTTGGGCTACGCGCTATCCACGTCGTGGACCGTCATGGTGTTCTGGTTCCCGATGCTCGTAGCCTGGGTGGTCAAGTCCGTCGTCGTGCGCTACGGTGGAATGAGGCTCTATGGTCGCTTGCGACCGCTGTTCCTGGGGATGATCTTCGGCGAGTTCACCTCAGCGGTAGTGTGGACGCTGATCGCGATGATCTGGCATGTGCCCGCGCCGTTCTTCCCATGGCCGTGAGGAAAGCGACCAGATGTCCCTGTGTCGCGGCGATGTAGCCTCCAGGCCAGCGTTTCCCGACCATCTGGGTTGGTCCGACGACAGCTCCACTTCAGGCAAGCGAGACAGCAATCCCCGTCATGTCCAGAGACTCATGTCCACGGCACTGAGGGAGAGACGCCCGTTCAGTTTCAGGCGATGACGAGTCGCGAACCCAACTCTATGCGGAGGATGAGGCAGCGACAGGCATCCGTGACCGCGCGACTCCCACGCAGATATCACCATCTGCGCTCTTGCAGCGTCTGGGAGGCAGATGAGTTCCTGGATGGCGCGAGGTTCAGCCTCGCCCCTGCCGAAGACGTTTTGAAGTGGGTTTCAGTGCACGAGGGAGTGTAACTACCCAGGCCGGTGTGGGTGATTCGGCCGGCAAGTAAGGGAGTGGGCCATGGAAGAGGTCATCCGATTCACACTCAATGGGAAGCCCACAACGCTGACCGTGGACAGCGACCGAGCGCTCTTGTGGGTGCTTCGCACTGATTTGGGGCTGACCGGTGCGAAGTACGGGTGCGGCGAGGGGCTCTGCGGGGCCTGCACGGTCCTGGTTGACGACCAGGCCGTCCGGTCCTGCTCGCTTCCGGTCAAGCAGTTGCAGGGCAAGCGCGTGACGACTATTGAGGGGCTGGGACAGAACGGCAAGCTTCATCCCCTGCAGCAGGCATCTATGGAGCACGACGCGCTCCAGTGTGGCTACTGCACTCCCGGCATGATTCTCAGCGCCTATAGCCTGCTTCAGACCAACCCTCACCCCTCCTACGCCGAGATTGTCACTGGCATGGAGGGAAACCTGTGCCGGTGCGGAGCCCACAAGCGCATCATCGAGGCCATCCAGACAGCTGCCAAGGAAATGGCGGGAGGGTCCTGACATGAGCGATGACAAGCACCCGGAGATGGATTCCACGAGCGACTGGCCTGATCTCAGGATGACCCGGCGCGAGGTGCTCAAGCTACTGGGGGGCGGGGTCATTATCCTGTTCACCGGTGGCGACCTTCTCGCGGGGCAGAGACGCCCCGGGCAGAGCCTGCCGGAGGATTTCAACGCGTTCCTCCGCGTCGGGGAGGACGGCCGGGTGACGCTGTTCACGGGGAAGATCGAGATGGGTCAGGGAGTGATCACGTCGCTCGCACAGGAGCTGGCCGACGAGCTGGACGTCTCGCTCGACTCCGTCGACATGGTGATGGGAGATACCGACCTGTGCCCCTGGGATGGGGGTACGCATGGCTCCATGACCACGCGGGGATTCGGCCCTGCGCTGAGAGCGGCCGGGGCCGAGGCCAGGGCGGTGCTACTGGCGCTGGCGGCGCAACAGCTCGCGACGCCGGTGGGACAGCTCGTGGTTGAGAACGGGATGGTCTTCGACCGGGCAAACAAGAAGGTTCGGGTGTCCTACGCCCAGCTCGCAAAGGGGAAGCAGATCGCGAAGCATGTGAAGGCCTCCGTCAAGACCCCGGCGGAGTTCAAGGTGATCGGCAAGCCCACGGAGCGGCGAGATGCGCTGGCGAAGGTCACCGGCGAGGCGAAGTTCGCCGGGGATATGGCCCCCCCCGGGATGCTATATGCGAAGATCCTGAGGCCGCCGGCGCACGGGGCGAGACTGAGGAGTGTCGATGTGTCGGGCGCCAGCGAGGTAAAGGGTGCGCAGGTAGTGAGAGAGGGGGATCTGGTTGCGGTGCTGCACGAGCATCCGGACGAGGCCGAGCGGGCACTCTCGAAGATCAAGGCGGAGTTCGAGACGCCCCAGTCCGATGTCGATGACAGCACCATCTTCGACCATCTGCTGAAGGTCGCGTCCGAGGGGGAGGAGGTGTCGAGGGAAGGCGATCTCAAGGGGGGCGAGGCCCGCGCGACCAAGGTGTTCGAGACGACGTACCTGAACAGCTATGTGGCGCACGCGCCCGTCGAGCCCCACACCGCGGTGGCCCAGATTGAGGGCGCGAAGGTGACCGTTTGGGCCTCCACCCAGTCTCCCTTCAGAGCCAGGGACGAGGTCGCGGAAGCGCTGGGCTGTCCCCCGGAGAACGTCCGAGTCATCACGCCTTTCGTCGGCGGCGGGTTCGGCGGCAAGGGCAGAAACCTGCAGGTCGTGGATGCCGCGCGTCTGGCGAAGCTGGTCGGGAAGCCCGTGCAAGTGGCATGGACCAGGTCTGAAGAGTTCTTCGACGACAGTTTTCGGCCCGCGGCTGTAGTCAAGATCAGATCCGGCATCACCAGTGGTGGGAGCATTGCTTTCTGGGACTACCATGTCTACTTCGCCGGGTCACGCGGTGCCGAACACTTCTACGACATCTCCGACTACGCGACGATTGCCCACGGATCGTCTGACGGCGGTCCCCAGGCGCATCCGTTTGCCACAGGCGCGTGGCGCGCGCCGGGCAACAACACTAACACCTTCGCCAGGGAATCCCAGATCGACATCATGGCTGCGAGCGCTGGCATCGACCCAGTACAATTCCGACTGAAGCACCTGCCGGACGAGAAGATGCGGGGAGTATTGACGGCCGCGGCTGATAGGTTCGGATGGACACCAGAGAAGCCGCCCAGCGGCCGGGGCTACGGCGTCTCCCTGGGCATCGATTCGGGGACGTGCGTGGCCACGATGGTTGAGGTCGAAGTGGACAAAGGGACGGGCACCGTTCAGGTCAAGCGGGCCGTGTGCCGCGCAGAACATGGGACTGGTGATCAACCCCGAAGGGGCGAAAATCCAGATGGAGGGCTGTGTCACCATGGGGCTGGGCTATGCCCTGGCCGAGGAGATTCACTTCAAGGGCGGAGAGATCCTCGACCGCAGCTTCGATAGCTATCAGATCCCGCGCTTCTCCTGGCTGCCGCAGATAGAGACGGTGTTGGTCGAAGACAAGAACGCCGCTCCGCAGGGCGGAGGCGAGCCGGCCATCATCACCGTAGGCGGCGCGGTCGCCAATGCCATCTGCGATGCCACAGGCAAGCGGCTGCTCCAACTGCCCATGACCCCCAAGAGGATCGGAGAAGCACTGAGGAAGCAGTGAGCCCTGGAGTCGTTGTCGGGTGTGCAGACAGCCTTAGTGGGATCCTGACGGGCGTTACTCTCCGCTTGCAGGTCGCACTGCGCTCACCGGCAGGGGGGATGTCTGGTCCCGCGGAACGCGTCTGTGGTGAAATGCACTGAAGCCCCCATCTGTCCGTCCCTCGCTGCCTCGCCTGTGGCCCGCGGTGGAACTCGTCTGGTGCTGGTATGGGAGGTCCATTGGGATAGGGAGACCGTCCTGCTCGCGAGCGGTCCTCCCCTACTCCACACGGACGTCGCCCAGCATGTACTGGCCCTCGCGTTCCCCCTCCATCCCGAGCCTAATGCGGCGGCGGATTGGCTGCGAGTCGCCGGGTTCGAAGACGGAGACGGCGACGGAGTACGCGCCTGCGGGCACACCCGGCGGCACGGACAGGGCAGCCTGAAGGGCAATGGGCCGGCCGGGCAGCCAGGTCGTGGTCCGGGCATCGGATGGAGCGACGATCCCAGAGCATACGGATTCGCCACTGCGGGCGACGAGGGAGACCTCAACCGCGAAGTCCACGTACGGTGGGGCATTTCCGGTGTTGCGCCAGGCGAGTGAGATGGGTAGCTGACCGCCCGGGTGGACGACCGCGCTCCACTCGGCCGAGTCCGTCACCAGGCGGTAACCGACGCGGCGTCCGTAGTCCCCAACGAGGGGAAGGAAGCGGCGATAGCTTTCGGCGCCACGCTCGCCCTTGCCCACCATTATAATGCTGGCGTGAGTGTGATCGACGGCCCAGTCGAGGGTGGCGCGGACCTGGGGCTCGTCGACGCCGGCGCGAGCATCCTTCTCCTCATTCCAGTCGAGCCAGCTCCCGTAGCCGTTCTCGTAGAGACAGAGGACTCGTTCCCAGTTCTGCTCGTACTCCGGGTTCGTCTTGCCAGGCCCGCAGTAGGGCATGCCAAGGCCATCATCGCGGAAGCCGATGCCATGGCCGGCGGCGTACGAGAGGGCCTCCTTGCCACCGGCATAGTGGGCGTAATCGCGGGCGGCGACCAGGAGGTCGTGGGGAAAGGCATCGCGGTACATATCGCAGAGGTCTCGCAGCATCTGGTTCCAGGAGTCGGCGGTGAGGCCATACTGATTCCAAAGCGAGAGGTCGTCGAGCGCGGGGGAGCCGGTGTTGGTGAGGTTCATCTCGCCGTAGTTGCCGGCAGGGACGTCGGTGTAGGCAAGATTGGGGTGGCCTCCGTAGCGCCGGCCAAGGAACGCGGCCAGCTGCCGATGGTACTTGAGGTAGATCGGATCCCAGAACACGGGAATCCAGCCGCCGGAATCTCCGGGCTCAGGGAAGCCTTTGGCGCCCTCTCCGAAGATATACGCCGGGACCGGACTGTCGTAGCCCTGGACCTTCTGGGCACTACGCCTCTGGTAGCTGGGGTTACGTGAGTTCCAGGGGACGACACGGATCGCGACATACCGGCCGTGGCGCTGGGCCTCAGCAAGCCAGGCGTCGATGGTGCGTACCGCGGGCGAGTTCTCGTACTGGCCTTTCGCCGGCTCGAACTCGGTCCAGGAACTGCGGTAGTAGTAGGTCGATACCAGGGGCAGCTCATCCATCTCAGCCCTGGGCGGCTGGCTCACGAGCAGTTGCCACCCCGTCCCGGGGTTGATGATCACCTCATCGGTAGGCTTCGGGTGCACGACGACCATGCTTGCCTCCTATCTTCCTCCAGTTCTGTAGCTCCGGCCAGACCTCGCGATCCCGAGGGCCGCTGACTCCACCCAGGGCATCACGCGGCGTGCTAAGTCGATGCCTTTCCGCCAGCTCAGGTGCGATGCCTGTCTAGTGCCTCGCGGCGGGTACGGACTCTCAGC
This sequence comes from uncultured Armatimonadota bacterium, assembly GCA_963699135.1. Lineage (GTDB taxonomy): Bacteria > Armatimonadota > Hebobacteria > Hebobacterales > Hebobacteraceae > JBEKKD01. The sequence goes on from OY969415.1 coordinate 350,522, forward strand.
GCGTCGACGGCAGGTGTGACTGGTGCGGGGCGATCGAGACAGCTTGCAGGCTCGGGGCAGACAGACCATCGCCGCGAAGCTAGGACGCCAATGCTCACCTTCGCATCCTGGCGAGCCAGGCCTCGAGAGTCCGGTCCTCCCCCTCGCCGACGTAGGTGACGCCCTCGGCCCGGGCGGTCTTTCCGAACTGGTCGATGAGCGCGCTTCGGCCAGGCAGATCCTTGCCCCCCAGCATAACCTGGGCGTAGATGACCGGTAAGCGAGCAACCTGCACTCGGTGGAGGCGCGTGGGGTCTTCGGCAACCGTCCGCTCTGCCCTGTCGAAGAGGGCTCCGGATTGGGCGAGCAGATCCGGTGTGAGGTAGCCCCAGTCGGGCTCGACGTAGATGCCCATGTGGATCTCAGGCTTCGTGCGGGTGGGCGTGTGGATGAGATCGATGTACTCGCGGATCGGCTTCGCGGCCGGGCCGTAGTAAGCGCCCACGAACTCCTCGATGGCCTTGTCTGTATCGCAAGTTGGGTCCCAGAGAGTCCTAGCGAGGACGTAGGTGCGCAGCTCCGCGAGTTCGCCGCCGCGGGAGTAGTAGTTCGCCTCCTCGTAGATTCCCGTCACGCCGTGCTTGATGTAGAAGTCGATGTTGGGCCTGAGGACGTAGAGGTCGGGGAAAGGAAGGATGCTGTGGGCGTAGTTGATGACGTAGTCCCAGACCCAGAGCCGATTTGAGATCTTCGACCAACCCTCATTGTCCGCGCGGAAGGAGGTGTTGAAGGGATCGCTCTCCAGGGGATGAGAGAAGCAGCACTCGATGGAGCACAGGCGCACGATGACGTTCGGGCGAGGGCGGACGTGGAGGGGTGGCCTCCGCGTGTACTGATAGGCCAGGGTGTCGATGGCCTTGCCCGGATACTCCTCCCTGACGGCGTCCGCGATGGCGTTGACGAAGTGGAGCAGCGGTCCGGCTTCGCTGCCCTCTTCGCCGGCCAGTGCCTTGCAGTTGGCGCACTGGCAGTAGTTCTGCCAGTCGTTCTGCGAGACGGAGAAGACGGTCGCGTCGGGCGACTCCTTCATCCACTGGCGAATCGTCTCGGTGGCGATGCGCAGCACGTCCGGATTGGTGAGGCAGAGCTGCGTTTCCTCGGGCCCTCTGCGTCTGCCCTCGATCTCGGAGTAGTACTCCGGATGGTCCTTGAAGTAGATCTCTGTCGGCACCAGCGAGTTGAAGGTGTGGACGAAGCCTCGGTAGGAGATGTTCCCGCCCCGGGCCTCGTCACACTCGACATAGGAGCCATTAAGCTTGTTGCGTACGGCCCAGTCGCCGTCGCGCGCGTTCGGATAGTCGGTGGAGCGGTATTCCAGTGCCGGAACGTAGGTGCGGTCGATCTCCCCAATGTCGAAGGCGCCCGTTCGCGGGACCACGGTGCAGTCTGGGGTGAACCAATGGCAGCCGAGATACTCCTCGAGGAAGGTGTAGACAGCGTAGAGCACGCCGCGCCGGTTGCCCGCGAGCACGAGTGCCGGCCCGACCGTCTTGATGCGAATGCCCTCCTCGCCAAGCGCAGCGAAATCCACCTGCACCCCGAGTTTCGCCAGGAGTGCGCTCTTGCCCACGACCAGCGGCGTGCAGTCGCCAAGGCCGGCCTCTCCGGCGATCGGAAGCCGCTCCCCGGTCATCTGTTGGAGATGAAACTGCAAGTCCTCGGCGGCATGCCGCTCCTGCGCAGTCGGTTGTGCTGGAACGGCAATGGCGTGAGTGGCAGCAGCGAGTCGTTTCCCGCCGATCTTCACTGTGGCGTGTCCGGAATTGGCCATGGCTGCGGCTCCTCCTGTGACAGCATGCACGCTCAGCAGCGCGAGCGCGACACACGCGAGAAGATGCGGAAGCATGCGCATGGGTGACACTCTTGGGGAAGAGTGGGAAAAGACCTGCTGCCCTCCTGTTGAATCCTCATCGTAACGCTTGGGAACTCCGGCCGTCTCTATGCCTACCAGCCGCCCGTGAAGCCGCCTTAGTCGTACTTCAGGGCTGTGTGCGCGCTCGTGCTCCAGCATACGATGCGCATACCACGCAGCGATGGCACCGCTCTTTCGGCGCGGACTCCAGAGCGCGAATCCGACTCCTGACACGACAAACTGGAGTTCTCCTCCGCGTGCACACGATCCCGGACCTTACTGGGGTCAGCATGCCCCTCCTCCTCAGTGCGCCAGCCGCCGCCACATGTCCACCAACGTCAGCAACCCGAACAGCGCCTCGCTCAGGTACGAGCCGATCACACAGCCGAGGAACGCCGGGCGCATTCGGCGGTAGAGCAGGAGCCCGCCCCACCGCTTGATGCTCACAACCACGAGCCACCCCAATAGCGCCTCACCCCACAGGTTGTGGTTCGTCGACCAACTGCTGGCGATGAGGAACCCGACCGGGCTGACCGGCCACCACTGCGCGTTCAGGTGAAGCCACGACATCCCGAGCATCAGCACCGCGCCGACGCCCGTCGCCAGCCGCAGCCAGTTGTCCGGCCTCTCCGGCGAGCGCAGCGTCGCGTCGATCTCCTGGAGCCCTGAGCGGGGCCAGTCCATGAACGGCCAATCGCCCAGCTTCGCCGCCCCGCCGGAGTAGATCATCTTCAGCATCGCCGGAACGCCGAAGCTCAGCATCAGCACTGTCGCCAGCGCCGTCACCCAGGTGAAAGTGCGCCCATTGATCCTCTCCCTGCGCAGCAGCTTGAAGCCGTTCATCATGTGCGGCATGCCAAGGTTGTACGGATCGCTCATGTAGATGCCGTTGATATACTCGAACAGCACGACACTGCTGACGTCGAAGGGCCACGCTCCAATCACTCGGAAGAGCGCCGAGCGCGGGGGATCGAACGAGATGAACATCACTCCGCCCACGCTCACCAGCCGGCTCGACCCGATGCACAGCGTGTAGAACAGACCCATCAGCGCCGCCATCGACCACCATGACATGCCCGCCCGCGTTGCGAACCAGAACAGCCCCAGGTTGGCGAGCACGAACCCCGCGACAATGGATCGGCCGCTCAGCGGCTCATAGGCGTCCGCGATGTGGCCGCGGCCGACGACGGCCCGGAGTGTCCTCCTCAGCGCGGTCCGCGACTCGTAGAGCAGCACCCCGGTGAGTGCAACGAACGCCCCTGTCTCCTGGAACCTGATGAAGCTCTCGGGCTGGACAGACGATTGGCTCGCTCCCCCCGCGATGCCGAAAGCCGCCCAGACGAGCAACTGCACCTTGAACAGCACGTAGAACAGCCAGATGCTGAGCGACACCTCCGTCGGGATGAGACACATAATGCCGAATACGTCGAGCAGCATGCTGAAGTAGGTCTCTCCCAGCACGCTCCACGGCAATCCCATCCCCACATACGGCTTCCCGATCTGCAGGTCATAGAGATTCACTGTCGGCACATCGGGGAGGAAGCGATGCAGGAACCCCAACAGCCCGAGGAACGCGGGCAGCGCGAATCCGATCCAGAAGATGCGATTGCCCAGCAGGCTGGTGCGAGGCGTCGGCTTCATCCCGTCGCCAGTGATTGCGATCGGGACGTCCACTAGCGGGAATGTGAGCCGCTGGCTCTCGATCCAGTCCTTGCTGAACAGGGCACCCAGGCAATACATCGCCGTCAGCAGGCAGAACGTGAACAGCGACCAGTAGCACATCGGCGAGAAGATGTCCCGCCACGGGATCCCCGCCTTCTCCGGCAATCCCTCCCAGAACCAGTACGATGCCTCCCGCGTCGCCGGGGAGAGCCAGGTCGGGATGTACGGCAGGATGGTGTGCTCCCACCCGCTCGCAGGTGTCGCCATATAGAACGGATAGGTTATGTAGGACACCATGTACGGCAGCCCGCCGTGGCCGAGGAAACCCAGCGACGCCAGACCCATGCCATAGATGGTGAGCAGCTCGATCCGGCTGAACGCCTGCTCTGGCCACCAGCGCACGAGTAGGCCGTTGATGCACACGAGCAGGAACAGCACCCAGATGGGCGCGCTTAGCAGCGACCCGACCCCCACGATCCACCAGCTCTGCAGGCCGAACTGAAGGTAGGGGTTGGCGATCGAGAGCAGGATGACGATGGCCGAGCCGATGAGGACCGCGCGAGGCGTAATACCGCGAGCGGGAGCGGGCGCGGACTCGCTGTCAGCAGTCTCCTGGCGGATCATCGCGCTCTGACACTACGAAGGGCAGGAGCGCAACTCCTGCCCTGCCGATCTCCTGTTGGACCCCCAGGGGGGCGCAAGGGATTCACGACGCTCGCTCATCCCCCCCCTCGCAATGGGCCCCTGACTCGGCTCGACTCCTGGCCGGATGAGCCTGCCCCCATTCATGTCCCGAGGATACCAGGAGAACCACGGCGAACCCAAACTTTGAGGGAAGCCCGGACAGCGTTCTCCGGGTGGGGAGGCACAGAGTAGTCTTGGAGTACTGAGGTCGAGTGATGATCATCTCCCACGTTGAAACGGCATGGATCGAGATGCCGCTGCCTCTGCCTCGGGGCCTGTCCATCGGCCCCATCACCCACAGCACAGACGCCGTCTGTCGCATCACCGCGTCCAACGGCCTGCAGGGAATCGGCGAGACGCGCAGTGGACCTCTGCCAGCAGCCTGCGACGTTATCGATACCGTCTTCAAGCCGAAGCTACTGGGGCAGCACGCGGCGGAGACGGAGCATCTCTGGCAGGTTATGCACGAAGCCCTGCTGGGCGCCGACGCGCCCGGGCACACGTGGGCGCCGCGGACGGTCCTTGGTGCCATCGCCGCTGTCGATATGGCCCTCTGGGACATCAAGGCAAAGGCGGCGGGGCTCCCCCTATGCCAGTTGCTCGGAGGTCAACCGCTCGCAGTACCCGCCTACTACTCCGATGGGTTCTACACGGAAGGGCAGCGACCAGAAGAGATGGCGGCCGATTGCGCCGAAGGCGTCGCGAAGGGCGGCTACCGGGGCCTCAAAATGCGCATCGGTCGAGACCCGGACGACGACGTTGCGCGAGTACGAGCGGTACCGGCGCGCCATAGGCCCCGACACTGACCTCATGGTCGATGTCAACCAAGCCTGGGATCGATCCCAGGCGGAGGCCACCCTGTCCCGGCTGGAGGAGTTCGGCCTCCACTGGCTGGAGGAGCCGACGCCTGTGGACCGGCCACCCGACGATCTCGCGGCCCCCGACCGGCTTGTCGGAGAGATCGCACGAGGGACAAGCATACCGTTGGCGTGCGGCGAGAACCATGTCTCGCTGGCGGAGTGTCGCTCACTCATCGAGAATGCTCCGCTGCGATTCATGCAGTTCGACAGCGATCAAGAACGGGGGCGTAACCGAGTTCCTCAGAGTCGCCACGCTATGCCGGGCCTATGGTGTTCCTCTCGCGCCACACCATGTGCCCCACTTCCACGTCCAGCTCGTGGCCGCCCTCTCCGACGCCCTGCTGGTCGAGGTGTTCGACAACGCCAAACAGCACGTAGCCTGGCCCGATCTCTTCCTCGGTTACCCGGAGGTACGGAACGGGGCGATGCAAGTGCCGGATGGTCCCGGATGGGGCCTGAGCATAAACGACGATCTGATCGCAGCCCACGGCGTCAAGGTCTGCTGGAACGCCTAGCTTGCACCCACGCGGCGAGACCGGGGACAGTGACTCCAGCCGAAGGGGTAGTCGGAGTCCGGAGGCGGCGGAAGCCGTCGAGCACAGCCCTTTCCCGGAAGGGGCAGGCACTGTTGCTGACAGCATGGCAGACGCTTTGCGCTGGTGGTCCTTTGGCAGTCGTGCCCAGCCCGCGCGAGAATTCACAGAGGTGTAGACTCACTACGGAGGCTTGCGAATGGCTGTGCAGGACCTAACTGACGAGGTACGGAAGGTCGCCACCGCCGCGGGCGCTGATCTTATTGGCTTTGCCCCCATCTCTCGCTTCGCGGGCGCGCCACCCGAGCCGCACCCACGCACCATCTTCCCCCAGACGGAAACGGTGGTGGCAGTGGCCGTGCGGCAGACGCGGGGCACGCTCAAGGCGGTGGAGGAGGGCACCTACTGGCAGGCGTACAACTGCGACTCGTACTGGTACCTCAATGAAGTCATCGCCCCCCGAGTGCTGCGAGATGTAGTGCTGCTTCTGGAGGAGTCTGGTTTCACCAGCGTCCCCGTCCACAACCCCTTCATGCCGCACGTCGGCAGACGGGTGCGGGATGACCAGCCGGCAGGGCCTGATGGCATGATCTCTCTGCGGGTGGTCGGGGTTGCGGCGGGGTTGGGCGAGTTGGGCCATTCGAAGCTCCTGCTGACCCCTCAGTACGGCCCACGGCAGCGCGTGTTTGCGGTCCTCACGGATGCTCAGCTGTGCCCGACCCCACTCCTCCGAGAGCGGGTCTGCGACGACTGCCTGGCCTGCGTCAACGAGTGCGAGGCCCACGCCATCGGCACCCGCCGGGATGTCCGATTCGCAATCGAGGGATGTGAGTTCTCCCACGCGCCGCTCAACACCGAAGCCTGTGGACACGTACACGCGGGGCGTGACCCGCGCTTCTCGCCCTTCTGGACGGGCTCAGAGCCCGAGGATGAACAGCCAGCCTACAGTCAGTTCCTGCTCCATCGGTTCCGGCATCTCTCCATCTGCGTAGGTCGCGGGTGCGTGCGCGCTTGCCTGGATCATCTGGAAAGAACCGGGCGCATCTCCGCTGGCTTCAAGACCCCGCTGATTGAGCGAGACAGGTGGAAGCTCTGACAGACCCATCGGCGACGAAGCCCGGACGGTGACTCCCGGGCGCGGTGGCGATGGAAGTCGAAGGCGGGCCGGAAGCCGGTGGCATCGGGCTTCGACATGCTCTCAGGCCTGGGCTTCGATGCTGAGCTATGCCCGCGGGGTGGTGGTAGGGGAGCGCGGGTAAGGCCGACGCGGCGCCCACAGGTGAGCGCCACCCACGTTGGATGCCCACGGTTCGGCGGATGAGGGGACTACTCTCCAGGCCCGCCCCGGCCTCCACCGCCGGCCCCACTCTCCCCGCCGCGTCCGCCGCTTCGTGACCTCCCGCCAGAGCCCAGGCCGTTGTCGAGGACCCCCGCTGCCAGACGAGCGCGCTCTGCTCCTCACCGACGACTTCTTGACCAGCGCGGTGTCTTCGCTTTGCACGGCCGTGCGGTAGCTACCCATCGCCTTAGTGTAGCTGGCGATGGCCTGGCTAAGCTGCTGGTCCGTCGCTTGGCTGTCGTCCCCCGCGGACCGGAGCTTGCCCCACGCCTCCTCCAGCGCCAGCCGCGCCTTCCACTTGGCCTCTGCGCTCCTCAGGCCTGCTGCCACTTCCGGCTTGCTCAGTTGGAGCAGATCCAGCGTGAACTGAGCGCGCTCACGATCGAACGCTCCTGCTCCCGCTCTATCGCCTCCCCTGCCGCCCCCAGCCCCTTGTCCGTAGAGCATGGCGCCAGCCACCAGTGCGATCACCACCACTGCGAGCATGAGCCAACCAGGCTTCTGCATCACTCGGGCCTCCTCGCCCTCGCCTGAGATGCCGTTCGCGGCGAGAGCATCACCGTTGCTGACGACTCAGTTGCCCCGCCGATTCCCAGCGGCGCTGGCTCGCCTGTCGCCCGGATCCGCCGATCATACGACGGCCACACGCTTCTGGCTCCGTGTTCCGTCCCACAGATCCCGCCCTCCGAGCCATCCACGGCAGGTCCCGCCTATCCGTGCCAATTGCAGGTGAACCCGGTCGCGTAAGTCAGGCGACGATAGGACCACGTTACCGGCGCGGAACTCTGAACGCGAGTCCGACTTCTCGCGCGGCGAGGTAGCGTCCTTCCCCGCGTGCACCCGCGGTTCCCCGCGGCGCTTGAGGATCCGGCCTGAACGACGGGAGCAGGGCGTTCCACTGCTCATCTGGTACCAAGATCCGTCCTCGCTTCAGTTGTCTCGGCAGCCTGCCATGGAGCGTTCGCGCAGCGCCGTCTTTGGCCGCGACCCTGCATCAAGAATCCATACTGGCTCCAGAGAAGCGCGAGACTCACTGGGTACCGTCTTGTTGACGCTAGCATAGAGAGTACACATCTGTCCCAGTGAGGACAGAAGAGGATGGTAGGAGAGATGCGGAACAGATCGGATCACACGGTTCGCAGGTGTTCCCTCACATCGCTCCTCCTGGCCAGCCTCGCGCTCCTGCCGTCATTCGGATGGGCAGGCCGCGAAGATCCAAGGGCTGGCCGGGATGGGAGCGGACAGCGACCACAGGCCTCCACCCTGGGCCGGCAGATGCCGCTCCAGCCGGCAGCGCCGAGCCGGCCCAGCGCGCCTCAGCGGCAGGCGAGCGGCAAGCTCCCGTCGGCGTCCGTCGCGGCACCCCCAGCGGCTCGGATCGATCGTGGGAACGTCGCCGCGCCGATGCCGTCACTGCTTCGCGGTGTTTCGGCGCCTAGTCAGGTCCTGGCGCGGCGTGCCGACGCCCTTCAGACCTACCGCCAGCCGGACGCCGCGGACCTCAGCGCCCCAAGCTGGGCCGGCCGACCGGCGTATCACCAAGCCGGAGCAGCGGCAGAGCAGTCGCCCCAGCCTTCCCACCCTCCCGCAGACCCAGGTCCGCGCCCAGCCCGCGCCGGTCAGCCCCGACCCGAATGGGCTGCACCGGGCGCCCGCGCGAGTGAGCACGGGGCAAGACCGCCCGCTCAGGACGAGCCCGGTCGGGTTCTCGCTCCCCGGCGCCGCCTCCGGCGGGGCAGCCTTCGATGGTGCCGCCGCCTAAGGAGCGCGGAAGCGCACCCACACAGATGCCGACGCTGGTTCGGAAGCCGCAGAGCAGGCCGAACACGGTCGTTGACCATGGTCCCGCCGTGAGTCCGACCAGACCGGAAGCGGGAGCGCGCCGTCTAGCAGTGCCTGCGGCGAGTTTCCGTGGTCCCGGGAGTGAGTCGAAGGTGCGAACGGTGGCTCCCGAGGAAGGACAGCGGGTACCGGCGCGGCTGCAGGACTGGGTGCGCAAGCAGAACGCTCGGACGGATCATGCGGACAGCACGCGCCCGCGCCTTGACGTGGTTGGGAATCCTGTGCCCCAAGATGCGGTGCTGCTGAACCGGAACACGATCAACAACATCACCATCAGCTACACTAAGATCGTCAACAACTTCGGCTCGCCGGGGTTCTCGTATGTAGTGGCCCCGGGTGCGGCGTGGGGCGGCGGCTTCTTCCAGAGTGCGCGTCACCACACCGTGGTCGTGCTCAACTACTTCTACCCGTTCTACTACTCCGACCCGTACTTTGCAGGGTTCCTCTATACCGGGTACTACCCGTCCGTCTACGCCTACTTCGGCTGGTCCCCGGGCTGGGTCTACCCACAGCGGGTCTACTACGCTCCGACAGACGACGCCTACCTCCCGGCGACGCCCTACCGTTACTACGATAGTAGCTACGGCCTCGACTACGCCGGCGCAGCTCGCGCGATCACCGATGTCCGCCGAGCGTGGTTGGAGGGCGACACCGGGCCGCTGGCCGCGCACCTCACGAGCCAGATAGACATCCGCGTCTACTTCGATGGGGAGTACTCGTACTCGACGACCATCGACGACTTCTGCGCCATGACGCTGGATACGCTCTCCACGACCCGGACGCTGGCGATGGACTTCGACAATCCGATCTGGATCTCCAGCCAGGAGGTCTTCTACACCGGACGCCAGGTGTTCGATGACCCTGACGGCGAACGGCACACGGTCTATGTGTCGTTCCGGTTCAGGAAGCTCGGTGCTGAGTGGTATCTTGTGGCGCTCGGCACCTCCAGGAACCCCATTGAGCACCAGTACACGGACTTCAGGTACAGCAGCTAGTGCCGGCTATCGGCTACTGGCGCCGGACCCGCCTCTCGCTCAGGCGGGTCCGGCCGCGTGTGCGCCTCGGCAAGGCGGGGCCTACTGCGGCTGTCGCGCGTGGTAGACCGGCCATGCCTGTGTATGTCAAGTTGGCTTGGGATACCCCTTGGGGGCATTGATTGGCTCTGGGTCGCACCCTCAGCAGCTGGCGGAACGCGTAGGCGTGACAAGTGGGACACGGATGGGGTCGTCGGCGTAGGGGACATCGCCGAACCGGTCCTTGAGAAGCCGAAGCTCGGACTTCAGGCGACCGCTCTCGTCCTGCAACCGCGCCAGCTCGCCCACGTCTCCGCCAACGGCAGCGCTCTGCTGGAGCCGGAGCAGCCGCTGCTGACCGGCCGACTGAGCACTCAGTGCCATGGATCGCAGCATCAGAGCAACGGCGGTTCGGAGGACCTCCACAGCATCACGCTCCGGAAACGGGAACGGCGCCCGGAGGCGCCGCCCAAAGGTCCCATATGTATGGTGGAATGACCGAGAATTGCAGGCAAGCCTACACGGCTGTCAGAGGTGTCCCATCTCCATTTGACAGCCACAGTTCTTCCCAGACATGTGGGTTGCCGCCTTCCGGCTGGCGGCGTGATGTCGGGCCGGCTCCACAGGCCCTGACAGGGACACACGGGTCCTTGACGGAGACGTGATGACGCGCCTCTTGCGGCCTACGCGGGACCCACGCGGCCTGCTCGCCGGCGGTACTCCCCCGGTGTGCAGCCGAAGCGCGAAACGAACCTGCGATCGAGATGGCTGCCATCGGAGAAGCCGGCCTCACTTGCGATCGCGGCTATCGGCCGATCGGTGCTGGACACGCGATGGGCCACAAACGAGAGACGCGCCCGCAGGGCGAAGTCGCCGAAGCTCATCCCCATGGCCGCCCGGAAGAGCCCTTGGAAATGCGATGGGCTCAGCCCACAACTCTTCGCAGCCTCCTTGACACGGACGCGGCGCCAGGGCGTTGAGCGAGCCAGGCCGATCGCTGGCATCAGGCGTGCTAGCGACCCGACGCGGATGTGACCTGAGGGTTCCGGTCTGGCAGCCCTCGGCCACGCTCGGCTTAGTTCCAACAGCAGGTGCAGAAGGCCGAGACGCGTGGCACTCTCCCAGCCGTGCTGCCGCTCCTCCACCTCACGTCTCAACAGACCTGCGAGCGTGAGCACCCTCCTGCGCATCTCGGGAGAGTTAGTGCCCGGGCGTTGCTCGGGGGCCACCGCGAACAGCGTGGGCCACGGCAACCCGCCAAGCATCTCGTGCCCCAAGAAGTCCGGCACGAAGACCAGCACGACACTGCGGAACGGAACTCTGGTTAGGCGCGGCCCATGCGGCTCGTAGGCATTGCTCAGCCAAACATCGCCCCGGCGACAGAGCATAGCGACCTGATCGAAGTGCATCTCGACCCTTCCGGCTAGCAGCACTCCGACCTCGAGACCACGGTGCATATGGAAAGCCGGAGGGCCGGACCAGTCACCCCCGCCGGTGACGGCCCAGAGCAGGTCGCTCCCCGCTGGGATGCCCTGATCCAGCGGCGACACGGGGGAGTTAGGTGCCACCTCGCGCCTCCCGTCACTCATTCAAGCGGACCATTGTACATTGATCTATCCTCCTGACTCAGAAGGTCTGGGGGCGCTGGCAACTACTGGCGAATCGGTCTCATCCGCGTCTGGTCTCACCTGAAGCCGTCGCCCACTGAACTGGCATTCGTTGAGTGCAGCACACACTGTCCCCACCTGCTCGACCGCGGCCAGCTCCACGAGGCCATAGCCTTGGGGCCGTCCAGTTCCTCGCTCCTGAATCACCTGAGCCTCAACCACGTCTGCGTCCTGCCGGAACAGCCGCCAGATCGTCTTCGGTCGTGTCCCAAGGAAGGTTCGTCGCGTAGATCGTCGCTTCATCGTGTGACACAGCGGGGCTCTTTCTCAGAGTGTGTGGGCCAGACCGCGCCGTGAGCGGGGATCTCAGAAGCGCTGCGGCCACCTCGCCGACCGATAGCGCTGTATGTGGGTCCGATGCCGCTTCCCTCACGGTGTAGCGCGGCAAGGAGCCCCTCGCGGGGCTCCCTTTCCGCAGTTGCGCGCACAAGCTACCGGCAGGGACACATCCCCTGCAGCGGGCCCTCCAGGCGAAAGCCGGTGAGCTGCATCCGCTTCAGAATATTGGCTTCAGGCAGCAACACATCCCCATTAGCTTGCCGTCCTGTTTGGTGCATCCGGTGCGGTTGGTCTGGGGCGAGCAGCACAGCGCGCCGTTGGCAAGCGATACGACTTGCTCAGCATTCATCCAGGAGGCGTGTCCGTCCGCGAAGCCGTAGTTGGCGCCACCCATATGCCGCGTGAATGTGCTGCGGTACGAGGCATCGGACCAGAACTTGTCATACACGTCGGCAGCCAGGCCGCAGTCCTGGGTGACCGGGCAGTTCGACCAGTCGGCGCACCCATTGGCACAGAAGCCCCACAGTTGATTGTAGGGATGGTGCAGGGTTGTCGTGCCACCGTTGTCGGCGCAGACGATCTGCCAGGAGGGATCAGCGATCGAGGATGTTTTCATGTCCATCTCCATCTCCTCAGGCACGCCGATGCCCTGATCGAAACAGCCCATGCTCTCCGCGTTCGACGCGGCAGTGATCCAGCCGTACGTCTCAGGACTGGCGAGTCTCTGCTGTGAGATCGAGTTGGTGACCTCGCCGCCCCAGCCCGGCGGGAACGCAGGGGCGCATGGACTCACAGCCTTGCCGGTTCCCCACTCCCCTTGATGGTCCCTGAGGTAAGTCCACCAGGCCGCCCCATAGTTGGGCACAATGAACCAAACGCTAGATGACCACCTCTGGCTGGGGCACCGCCAGACGTCGCGGTTCTTGGTGTATTCATCGAGAACCACGGGCCACCGTACGAACGGATTGGCTATAGTCATGCGGAAACAACTCGACACGTCGCCTCCGCCGCCCCTGCCAGGCTCGGTATAGAAGAACGCCTTCGCGGCCGGGTCAGCTTGCCCCTCGGTAGGGAATCGGTCGAAATCGGACAGGTAGTATCTGGACGGCCATGGCGATGTTCTTGACATTAGATAGGCACTGGATCTTGCGCGCGGACTCTCTCGCCCGTGCGAACACTGGGAACAGCATCGCCGCCAGAATCGCGATGATCGCGATCACGACGAGCAGCTCAATCAGCGTGAATCCTTGTGATCGTTTCATTGGCGCATCGACCTCCTGACAGGATATCAAGTGCCAACTCAGCGCGGGGACTCAGCGGTTCCGTCGTGGTCTTGCTTCTCACCTCCTTATCTGTGGCAACGGTTCGGATCGGATAGACACAGACCGACAGAGCATCCAGGTCGCTGCGAGAGAGCAAGAGGCGGAGGAGATACGGAAGGATCTGTGCCGTCCGGCCCCGCCCGTTGCCAGGTGTCTGTATCATGGGATACTAGGACTACGGCCCCGCAAGGCGCTATGCGAAGGTCCGGAGTTCTGGTACAATCGTCTGCACGAATGGATGACTCGGGAGGCACGGGTGACGCTTGGCTCCTCCACGTCGTCGCTGGATCAGGGCATTCCCGCAGGGAGCGACCTGCTCTGGGCGGTCACCGGCGGGGGTGACTGGTTCGGCCCGCCGAGCTTCCATATCCATCGGGGCTTCGAGGTCGGAGTGCTGCTAGCTGGCGAGGTCGAGATGCACTTCGATCAGTTCGTGATGCTCTGTCGCCCAGGGGATGTCTGGCTGAGCAACGCCTACGAGCCGCACGGGCCGAGGCTGGCCAGAGGTCCGCACCGCAACATCGTGCTGGTCTTCGTGCCGGACTTTCTGGGGCACGAGATGCTCGGCGAGCTGCCATGGCCCACGCTGTTCGCGGTGGCGCCCGAGCAACGCCCGTGTACCACCTCTCCCGAGCTGCGCAGAACCGTACTAGCGATCGTGGGTCTTCTGACCCGCGAGGAGGGGAACGGCGACGCGGCTGGGAGAGCGCCGCGCGCTTCTACCTTCTGTCGCTGCTGCTGGAACTGAGCCGAGAGTGGCCGAAAGCTCATAGACCGGAGCCCCCTGGTCACGTCCAGGTGGGCACCCTCACGCGTGTGATGCCGGCGGTCGGCCTGGCTCACTCCCTGCCCTGGCGCCGCGTCGGCGTGACGGAAGCGGCACGGAGGTGCGGACTGAGTCGTTCGCATTTCCAAGAGCTCTTCCGGGCGGCCATGGGGATGAGCTTCGGCGACTTCGCCCTGCGGGCGCGTCTCTCGTTCGTGGCCCATCGTGTGTCTAGCACCGATCGGCCGATAGCCGCGATCGCAAGTGAGGCCGGCTTCTCCGATGGCAGCCATCTCGATCGCAGGTTCGTTTCGCGCTTCGGCTGCACACCGGGGGAGTACCGCCGGCGAGCAGGCCGCGTGGGCCAGACGTAAGCGGCTAGGGACATGGGCCGATCTAGGTCGAGGTCGATGCGTATGTCCCCATAGGACGGCGTGTCAACAGCCCCCGTGCAGTTCCCCAACGATCATCCTGTGGTTTCTGTTGGGACATGTTGTGGGTGTTAAGTAGCCTTGGGACACCGCTGGGTACGCTCAGACCAGGTGTCCCTGTCAACCGCTTGTGAAGCCGGCCTGAGAGCCTTGGGGAGTTGGCCGCCTATCCGTGCGCAGGTGTCATTTGAAGCCGCTATGCGGCTCCTTCGGGCGACTCCAGACGGTCTCCGATGGCAGGATGATCCTCTCCCACCAGCGGCCCCAGAGGCCCCTCAGGGGTGTTTCACCGTCACTTGACATGGACACTCAGGTCAGGAAGTCGAGACAATCGACCTATAGCCGGTGGCTTCGCATCAGCAAAGGTGTCTGGCTGCACAATGCTCGGGAACCTTTCGCAGGTGCAGGTGGTCTGATTCCTGGTTGCCCGACTTGACAGGGGTACACCAGCAACTCGATCAGGCGGCTAGCGCCCGGCTTCAGTCGGGCGCTAGCCGCGTCTGCAGTACTCCTCACGGACCTACGCTTCAGCGCTGGGTGCCGCCCGAGGGGGTAGGTGGCGGTCTCCGGCCTCGGGAGGGTTCAGAGTCCAGGCTGCTCTCTCCGTCCGGTGGCGCGATGCCGGCACATCTGGTCTACTTCCCTGCGACTAGGGTTCTGTTCCGGTTGCCTCCCACAGCCAGGGGACAGCAGGGGCGCGAGCAGAGGCAGCCGCCTTCCTAGACGTCCTGAGTGAGCTGCAACAGTCTCCCATCCATCTCCCGGTCGCGAGGACTCTGACGCCGCCGCGACCGGGAGCGCTGACGCAGTACCCCGGATGCACAATCTCCGTCACACGCATCTTGCGCCTGCGACTAGTTTGTGATAAACGTAGCAATTGGCGGAGTCGACCAGTCGGCACTTGAGTTCCGCGTTGGCGAACCGCCGCTTCTCTGCAGCCCTCCTAAGCTGGCTGAGGCCCTCGCTGCAAGGCAGGACTGCCTTGCATCCGAGTCCACCGCGAGGAGGAAGCGGCCGCGATGAGGCCTGGGCTGCGGGTTCCATCGTTCCCCTGGAGTGGCGGTCGACCACTGCATCCAGTTGCTCTGCATCGATCACCAGGTGGTGCCAGACTGGCCGCCCCTCAGCCATTCGCTCGTCCCTCAGGCGTCGTGCTGAGGAACCCGACAGGGTCCCAGGAAGACGGGACTGTCACCCAGGACTATCGCCTCATCCCCTCCGATTCCCTTGCTGGTATGCTTCGGCGGAATCCGATCATAGGGCAGCCGCACCATGACGGATTCCTGATCGCTGGCTGACTTTCAGCCAGACCACCGTCGTAGGGGGGTGAAGATGCGCGGTGTCTCAACCGTAGCTCTGCTGTTCCTGTTGTGCTCTCTGGCGCTGCTGTTCGCGGCCCCAGCCGTGGGCTGGGCCGCACCGACTATCGTGGAATACAAGATCCAGCACGCAACACTGCTCAGGAGCCCCTACCCAGGTGGCGAGGCATCGCTGTGCTGGGCCCCCCTGATCGGCGTTCACCTCTCGGATGCCGAGAATGCCGACGGTGTGACCGTGTATGGACCTGACAATGCCCCGCACCCGGGACACCCCGTCTGTGCCCCCGACGAGGGCCATCTGTGGTACTGCGCGAACTGGAAGCAGGCGTGGGAGGACTCCGCCCCACCCGTGACCGGACAGTACAGTCTGGTCGTTCATCTCAAAGATGGCACGGACTTGGACCCCGTTGTGACGCAGCCCGCCACCCATTTCCCAGAGCCGGTGCCAGAGATCACGTACCCCTCGCCTGGCGCCGTCATCGAGGAGACGGTCCCGCTGTTCACCTGGCTTCCCTACCCAGGATTCGCCTGCGAGGGATACGCCCCCGCGGAGTGGCAGTCGGTTGAGGTGTACGGCCCCCTCGATCCGACTCGGCTGTGGGGGATCGGGTTGCCGCCGGCGGCCACCTCGATCTTGTACGGAACCGGTTCTGAGCCACCGCCCCCGCTGCAGCCGGGGCAGGGCTACACCGTTCTGCTGTGGGAGGTCTCGCCGCCGATCCCGCTCGAGGGCTACCCTCCGGGCTGGCTTGTCGAGTCAACCCGACGAGACTTGACCTTCGCCGTCTACTCGCCTCTCCCGGCGATCCAGAGCGCAGACATCTGCCGCGCCCGCTGCCTGTGCCCGGATCCCGGCCGCACGGAGTTCTACCATGAAGGCGCGCGGATCTCCGTGCTCGACTTCGATGGTTGGCAGGATGTATCAGTGACCACCCAGACGCCGGACGGACTGGTGCTGCCGGATCCCGTGGGATGCGATAGCTCAACCAACGATGGACGCTACAGGCTGAACCAGGCCAACGCCCATAACCCACCAGCCCTGGGCGCAGGCAGCTACACGGTCACCGCGACGGATACCGTCGGCGCGACCGTCAGCATCGTTAGCGGGCCTGCCTCTGAAATGCCGCCCATGCACGAGATCATCTACCCAACGGATGGCTCGGTGCTCCCCGAGACAGAGACGGCGCCGACCTTCTCCTGGTCGGGCGCGCCGGGCGCCGCGTTCTTCTGTGTCTGCGTCAAGGACAGGAACGCGGCGGACGCCGTCCTCTGGGTCAGGAGGTTCATCCCTGGCGAGACTACTAGCGTCGTCTACAACGACGACGGCTCCGCGACCGTGCCGGAACTCTCGCCCGGTGGCCGCTATATGGTGCACGTCCGCGCCCATTACCCCGACGAGGACCCCGGTGATGGCGTGGCGGTCGATACCTTCACCGGCAGGAGCGCTAGGTTCCGAGTCTACTCGCCGGGCCCCGCCTCCCCTGTGCTCTACGACTTCGAGAACGCGAATGAGGTCAGTCAGTGGTGGAGCTACGCGAACGTCCCAGTAGGCCTCTCCCAGGCAAACGAGCACGCGACCAACGGGAACCACAGCCTGCAGATAGATCTGCCGGCCGCTGACCCGGGAACATCGGGGCTTGCCACTTGCTGGGATGGCAACGTTGGCAACTGGTCGAGCTACAACACACTGGTGCTCGACTTCTACAATCCCAACCCCCAGTCACTGCAGCTCGCGCTCATGCTACACGACGAGCCGTGCTGGTCTAGCACCGAAGCGCTTTCGTGGACCAAGGTGACGCTGCATCCAGGGGCCAATCAGGTGCGCCTCAACCTGACGGAGCTTCTGGTGTACGACTCCTCGCGCCACCTCGATCTGTCGCACATCTACATGCTGTTCATTGATTGCCAGACCCCGCTCTCCGAAACCACCACCATCTACTGCGACTACATCCGCCTGGAGCAGGTGCCCGACGACCCGCTGGTCGATGCGGCAAGGAACATCTGGAAGTTCGATTTCGGCGCCGCGGACTCGCCTCGCTGGCCGGACTTCTTCGCGGTGAGCGAGGTCGACCAGTACCCGGTTGATCCGGCCGCCAAGCCCTTCGGATGGACTGACGATCCCGCCGAGCGGCCGCGGTTCTCCGGTAATGACCAGGGTCCGGATGACCTTTGTCGCGACTACGTTCGTAGGAACTGCCCGGGCGCTTGCGGGCCGGACGACTCCATGAACTTCCGGGTAGATGTCCCCAACGGCGACTATGTCGTCTACGCCATCGCTCGTTGGGGCCACTGCTGTCCGCTTCCGGCCGGACCACACCAGATCTGGGCCGAGAACGGACTGGCAGTGAATATGCCCATGGACGCGGCTACGTTCTACACCACCGACTACTTCTACCGCGGCCTGGATGAGGACTACCCGCTCCGGCAGCCGGCCTGGGACACGTTCGTTCAGCCCAACTACCCGGAGTACTCCTTCACCACCACGGTGACAGACAACAGCCTGGACCTCGCTTTCGTCGCCTGTCGCGTCTACGCCGTGGTCGTCTATCCCGTCGCCTACGCGGACGAGATGGCGGCCCGCATCGCCGGCGTCGACGAGGAACGCCGAATACAGTTTGACGACGCCTACTTTGTCCTGCCACCGCAGGAACTGACGTCCGCTGCCGACGCCCGGAGAAGCGGAACGCGGGTTCGCGGCCTGGCCGGTCGCGGTGATGGACCCCTGCTATCCCGATACACTCCCGCCCGAGTCGCGGCCTGCGTTCGGGCTCTCCACGGCGGGATCGCTTGGCGAGCGCCGGGCAGTCAGCTTCGCCATTCGCCCGTTCGCCAATTTGTCAGATGTGTCGCTTGGCGTGAGCAACCTGACTGACGGCAAGAGACACGTCATCCCAAGTTCCCACATCGAGCTTCAGTACGTGCGCTATCTGGCAACCCCCGATGTGGAGGAGTTCGGTCCCGGCACCGTCACCTGGAAGCCGCAGATGCTCCAGACCAGCTTCCCCATCGACGTGGCGGCGCAGGTGACCAAGCAACTCTGGCTCACCGTGCACGTACCGGGCGACGCGATCGCAGGGACCTACACCGGCACGGTCACCCTGAGCGCCTCCTCGGGCCAGCTCGCTATCCCACTGACGATCCAGGTCTGGCCTTTCCGGCTGCACAACGCGAACGACATGTCGTATGGCCTCTACTACAGCCCACCAGACACAACGTACGGCTACTCCCTCTTCGGGATGCAGGATGCCGCCGACGCCATGCTTCGCCTGGACTTGCAGGACATGAAGAGGCACGGCCTTAACGGGCTCTACTTCCCGCACACCGCCTCTCCCGACCCGGCGCAGATAGACCCAGTGACGGGACATGTGGGGCCTCTCGACTTCTCCCTTCTGGATCGCTTCGCGGCGGCAGTCAAGGAGACGAACTTCGGGGGCGACTCGAAGGGGATCGGCGATGGCAGTATGGTGTGTTACGCTAACTGCATCCTCCAGAACAGCAGCGTGACCAAGTTCGACACCAACTTCAACGCGGCCCTCAGGGACGTGCTCGGCAGGATCGTCCAGTGGCAGACCAGCCACAACCTGCCCCTGCCGTTGCTGCTGGTGGACGAGCCGCGGGAGTGTGCCGACAAGCCCTGGCATGCCAACTTCGCCGACACCATCCAGTACTGTGCACTGGCTCACCAGGTGCCTGGGCTGATCGAGACTGTTGACCTGATGTTCGACACCTGCACGGGGATAGACTACACCCCCATCGGCGACGCCGTCGACGAGCTGGACACCCACCCCTGGGTCCTCAGCGAGCACCTGATCTCAGACGCAACCGCGGCCAAGAAGCCGGTTCATTTCTACAACACCGGCGGGGATCTGCGGTTCGTCTATGGGTTCTACCAGTTCAAGTGGCCCAGCGACGGCGCCTGGGAGTGGCACTACGACTGGCTGGACACCGGATCGTTCGATCCCTTCCCATACAGCCCGTTCAATAGCCAGTGGCACTACACTTACCCGTCGCCGGAAGGCCCCGTTCCCACTCTGAAGTATGAATGGGCCGGCCAGGGAGTCACCGACTACCGCTACGCCGCGACGCTGGCGACCCTCTCGAAGAGGGCACGCAAGGAGGGCACCCGGAAGCTCATCGCCTGGGCCGACCAGGCCGATGCGCTGCTCCAGTCCATCAAGAATGCGTCGCCGCTCTACCCGATCGATGAGCAGTATCGTTCCCAGCACATCGCCGGCATTCCCGAAGGGCCGGGGTGTCTGACCCAGGTCGAGAACCAACTGGAGGCATATCGGCAGCAGATCGCGCAGCTGATCCTCGCCTTGCCTCCGCAGATGAGGGAACAGTAGTTTCCCACGGTTGCGTCGGGCGTCTTCGCGGCGAGGGCGCCCGACGCTCCCCTCGCGGAACATAGGGAATCGCCTGCGTTTGCCGCGAGCGCACGGGCAACGCTCCCCCCACCCCCCAACCTGGGCCTATCGCAGGGACCCACGCGCTGGCATGCGCTGCCCCAGGCGGCAATCGCTGGGCCGAGAACGGCACTTACGCACCCAGAACGCCGGTCAGCTGGACATTGTTGCTCGCCCTGGTCGCACGGGCGCCCGATGCCCTTGTCAACCGCCCGTGGAGCCGGCCTGAGGGCTCTGGAGGGTCGTCTGCTCCCTCCTGTGCCTGTTAGCCGCCCATGGAATCGACTTGGACAGCTTCCGGGCTTGCGTGGTGAGCCCTGCTGTACTTGTTAGGCGGCGAGCGGAGTATCGACCCGAACCGAGTTGCCACCCCTGATCCCGCGCCTCCCCCGGGGCCAGGGCGGCCGACGGCAGGATGGTTCCCCCTCGCTCCCGTATAGTTCCTCCAGACCCCAAGAGAGGTGGATCATGTTCCGAGGTCTGCTACTGGTCATGGGAGGGATTGGTATGGCGATTGGCTCCGCAGGTGTGGAAGCCGCACTTGCCCCTGAAGGCTGGCGCGCCTGTGCGCCGCGCGAAGAGATTCGACCCGGCTTCTCATACAACCCCAAGGGCGGGCCCGGTGGCAAGGGCAGCTTCATCATCGAAACCGACGCGCGCGAGGGCCTGGTCGGCTACTGGACGGGAACCCTTCCGGTCGACGGTGAGCGCTACTACCGGTTCTCGGCGGTGCGCAAGGCTACTCACGTCTCCGTACCGCGCCAGCAGGTGATCGCGCGCGTCATCTGGCAAGACGCCGCAGGCGCCGATGTGTTCCATGACGAGCCGGGAGCCGCGTCCTACCGCGAGGGTCCCCTGCCGCGGGCACTACCGGAGTACCCGACGGACAGGGCTGCCGGCGCAGACGGTTGGGTCGAGGTCTCCGATGTCTACAAGGCGCCGTCGAAGGCCGCGCGCGCCGTGGTCGAGTTGTGGCTGCGTTGGGCACCCGGCGGCAAGGTCGAATGGGCCAACGTCTCCCTCGCGCAGGTCGCCGCGCCCGCGCCGCGTATCGTGCGTCTCGCCACGGTCCACTACCAGCCCAAGGGTAGCAAGACGCCGCTCGAGAACTGCCGGCAGTTCGCGCCCATGATCGAAGAGGCGGCACGCCAGAAGGCCGATCTGGTCGTTCTCGGGGAGTGCCTCACCTCGATGGGTAACGATGTCGCGGAGCCGATTCCCGGTCCTTCTACCGAGTACTTCGGGACGCTCGCGAAGCAGTACGACCTCTACATTGTGGTCGGCATGAACGAGCGCATCGGGCACTTGATCTACAACACCGCCGCCCTCGTCGGGCCGGACGGCAAGCTGGTCGGCAAGTACCACAAGGTGACACTGCCCCGCGGTGAGGCCGACAGCGGCACCCAGCCGGGCGACGCAGTATCCCGTGTTCCAGACGCGGTTCGGCAAGGTCGGGATGATGATCTGCTTCGATGGCTTCTTCCCTGAGGTGGCGCGGCAGTTGTCCATCAATGGGGCGGAGGTGATCGCCTGGCCGGTGTGGGGCTGTAACCCGCTGCTGGCGGCAGCGCGCGCGTGTGAGAACCACGTGTACATCGTAAGCAGCACCTACACCGAGGTGCGGAAGAACTGGATGATCTCTGCCGTGTACGATCAGGAAGGCAAGGTGCTGGCGCAGGCGACGGAGTTCGGGACTGTGGCGGTTGCCGAGGTGGACTTGGATCGGCGGCTGTACTGGGACAGCCTGGGCGACTTCCGCGCCGAGCACGTGCGCGACCGGCCGGTGTGGCCGGCGGAGAAGTGAGCCGGTCATCTGCGGCAGGTGCGGGTACGTGGTGCTGAGCGATGCGGCGAAGGCGGGGATGGTCGGGCCGATTCTGGCGGTTGCTTTGCCGTAGAACCGGCCTAGCCTTGCTCTGACCGGCATTCGCGCTGTATCGCTGGCACTCCATTCCGATGAGGCATGAGCCCGCGCGCCCCTCTTGTGCGGCGATGGAACCCGCGGTGTCCAGAAACTCATTGGTGATGCTCGGAAGAGGTGCGGGTCGGTTCAGCTCTGGTACGCTACGGGGAGGAGCCAGCACACCATCGCGATGTCAGTCGGCATCGCGAATTGACCCACCATCGGCGCCCAATACTGACCCACCCCGGACTGGTGAGATCAGTTCATAGTGGTCTCTAGATTCCCCGTGTTGGGCCTCCGGCTCCCGTTTCCAGTGGGTCAGGTCTCAGCGCCGGTTCGGCCTTTGGGTGGGTCATTCGTGCACGCCGACTAACACAGGACGGCGTGAGTGTCGCGGGACTGGCTGGACACATGATGGAGAGTCCCTGCGTGTCGGTTGTCCGGCCAGCTCTAGGCAGTGCCCGACGCCCGGCACGTTGTGCGTCGGAGGCCCAGGCTGTGCGCCACCCAGGCGATGAACGCCTCCGCGCCGGGATCAGCCTCTGGGGATCCGGCATTGAACTCGAAGGTGGGCACGCCTTCCTTCAGACCTTCGGCAGCGGCCGGAGGCGCGAAGCCCGGGCGCGCGTTTCTGACCACGACCCCGACGGCGGGCAGGGCGATGTTCACGCTGGACTTCTGCGGCTCTCCACCTGGTCCAACGACCAGCACTCCCAGGTCCGGCAATGCCGCCTGAAAGGCGGCATTGCCCTCCACAACCACTGCGGTCTCGGGCTCGAACAGGGACAGCGCAGCCGCCAGCGCCGCGGGCAAGGCTTCCTCACGGGACTGAAGCCAGATCACCCGTCCGGTAGCGGCGGCGAGCAACCGCGCGGTGTCTTTGCCCGGCTGTGACAGCACCTGGTGATCGGTGATAACCGCGAAGGGACCAAGCAGCGTGCCGCACACACCGCACGGGTGGTCGCGCGGGCACGGCTGGTCGGGCCGGCAGCAGGTCAGCTTCACCGCGCCCGCGCCCGGCAGGGAGCGGAGGAGTAACTCACTCACCAGCGTCTTGCCGGCATTGCGGCGCGTGCCCGCGATGAATATGGTCCTAGGCATAGCCTCGATGCTCCTAGATCACGAGCAGCGCCCGGGCCTCCGCGCGGCTGCACGTGGGCTTCCGAGCAGGAGGTGGTGTCACGGCTCTCGAACCAAGAATGGTGTGGGCGCTCCGGCGATCGCGCCGTCGGGCGCGTAGCAATGTACGGAGCGGAGGTGCGGAACCGATGACGGCAGCCGAGAAGACACTGCCGACTGACCTGGGCCCGGCGCTACAGATCGTAGAGGAGATGCAGCCTGTCACAGAAAGCTCCATCATCCCTCTTCTCCAGCGGCTCCAGGACTCCTATGGGTACCTCCCGCGCGACGTAATTCTCGAAGTGTGTGAACGAACCAGCCTTCCCGCCAGCCGCGCGTTCGGCGTTGCGACCTTCTACGCCCAGTTTCATCTAACGCCTAGAGGCAGGCACGTGGTTCGTTGCTGTCGGGGGACGGCGTGTCACGTCAGAGGCAGTCACGCCATCGCCCAGTCGGTTCGACGCGAACTCGGGGTGGAGGAGGGCGGCACCACGGAGGATCTGCGCTTCACCTTCGAGACCGTTGCCTGCCTGGGCACCTGCTTCCTGGCCCCGGTTATCATGGTGGATGACGACTACTATGGCAATGTAAAGCCGGCCAGGATCGGCGGCATCCTCTCGAAGTACGAGTGAGGTTATCCTATATGCTCCCAGCTCGACTCAACAGACCGGCGGACCTTGCGCGCTTTCGCGAGGAAGCACTGGCGGCGGAGCAGCACTATCGGGCGCGCGTTCTCATCTGCATGACCGGATGCCGGTCCCTCGGAGCGATGGAGCTTGGCCGCGCCTTCCGGCAGAAGATCGCTGCCGCCGGTCTTCAGAATGAGGTTGGCATCGTTGACGTGGGGTGCCACGGCCAGTGCAGCCTGGCGCCGGCGATCGTGATTGAGCCGCAGGACTACCTCTACGGCGGGGTCAAGCCCGAGGACGTGGACGAGATCATCGAGCTAACCCTGTGCCAGGGCCGGCCGGTGGACAGGCTCTGCCAACGGGTGGGCGACGCGCCGGTGACCAGCGTGGGAGAGGCGCCCTTCTACCGCAGCCAACAGCGCCAGGTGCTCGCCAACTGCGGACGCGTGGACCCCACGCAGATCGAGGACTCGGTCGCCCGCGGCGCCTATGCCGCCGCCGCCAAGGCGCTCACGGCCATGGAGCCGGAGGAGGTCATCTCGGAGGTCAGGGGCTCCGGGCTGCGCGGTCGCGGTGGGGCGGGCTTCCCGACTGGGGTCAAGTGGGACCTATGCCGGAAAGCCCCGGGGGACCAGAAGTACCTGATCTGCAACGCCGACGAGGGCGACCCCGGCGCCTTCATGGATCGGGCGTTGCTCGAGGGCGTTCCGCACCAGGTGATCGAGGGCATGATCATCGCCGCCTATGCGATCGGCGCGTCGCATGGTTTCGTCTACGTGCGAGCCGAATATCCCATCGCCGTCGAGCATGTGTCGACCGCGCTGGCGCAGGCGCGAGCGTGCGGCCTGCTGGGAGAGAGCATCCTGGGCACCGGGTTCAGCTTCGATATCGAGCTTCGCAAAGGGGCCGGCGCGTTCGTCTGTGGCGAGGAGAGCGCGCTGATCGCCTCTCTCGAAGGGCAACGCGGCATGCCGCGGCCGCGGCCGCCCTTCCCGGTGCAGAAGGGCTACCTGGGGAAGCCGACCACGATCAACAACGTCGAGACCCTCGCCAACGTCCCCCTGATCATCGCCCACGGCAAGGAGGCCTACGCGGCGGTGGGCACCGAGGGCAGCAAGGGGACCAAGATCTTCGCCCTCGCCGGCAAGGTCCAGAACACCGGCCTGGTGGAGGTGCCGATGGGCGCCACACTGCGCGAGGTCGTCTTCGACATCGGCGAGGGCGTGCTCGAAGGGCGCGAGTTCAAGGCCGCTCAGATGGGCGGCCCCTCCGGCGGCTGCGTGCCGGCGCAGTTCCTCGACCTGCCGATCGACTACGACTCGGTGAAGAAGATCGGCGCCATCATGGGATCGGGCGGCCTGATCGTGATGGACGACCAGACCTGCATGGTGGACGTGGCTCGGTTCTTCCTGGAGTTCATCCAGAGACGAGTCCTGCGGCAAGTGCCCGCCGTGCCGGGTGGGCACCCGCCATATGCTCGACATCCTGCGCCGCATCTGCGCGGGCGAGGGCGAAGAGGATGACCTCGACGACTGGAGGGGCTGGCGGAGGAGATCAAGATGGGCTCGCTCTGCGGCCTCGGCCAGACGGCCCCGAATCCCGTGCTCACGACCATCCGCTACTTCCGCGAGGAATACGAGGCGCATATCCGCGACCGCTACTGCCCAGCGCACGTCTGCCCGGGACTGTTCCGCTACTACATCCTCGACGAGACATGCACCGGCTGCGGGGCCTGCCTGCGGAGATGTCCGGCACAGGCCATCGCCGGGGAGCCGAAGAAGCCACACGCGATCGTGCCGGAGAAGTGCATCTACTGCGGAGCCTGTTTCGAGGTCTGCCGGTTCTCTGCGGTCGCAAAGGCGCGCTCTGAGGGAGGTGTCGATGAGTGAGATTCGGCTGACGATCGACGGACGCGAGGTCCAGGCGAAGCGGGCGAGACCATCCTGGAGGTGGCGCTGGCGAACGGGATCGACATCCCACACCTCTGTCACGATCCGCGGCTTGTCGCCGACCGCGGCCTGCCGCCTGTGCCTGGTGGAGATCGAGGGGCAGGCCGGGCTGCACACCTCCTGCACCCGCCCGGCCGAGGCCGGGATGGTCGTCTGGACCGAGACGCGATGCGGTAGTGCGCTCGCGCCGATCTACGCTGGAGTTGCTGCTGAGCGAGCACAGCGTCTCCTGCACCACCTGCGACGCGGACGGCGACTGTCTGCTTGCAGGACTACGCCTACGGTACCAGGCGCGCGAGAACCGCTTCCCCTCGCTGGTCACCGACGCGCAGCCGCGAGGGCTACACCGACCGGCAACAAGGGCATCGTCTACGACCCGTCCAAGTGCATCCGCTGCCAGCGCTGCGTGCAGAATCTGCGCCGAGGTGGAAATGGCGGAGGCGCTTACGCTTCAAGGGCCGGGCGCTGGACGATGCGAGGTGAGCACCGCCTTCGACCTGCCGCTGAACGACAGCACGTGCGAGCTCTGCGGCCTCTGCGTCAGCACCTGCCCCACCGGCGCGCTCTGGGAGCGCCAGGCGCGCGGGCCAGGGCCGCGCCAAGGATCTGCAGAAGCGTGCGCACCACCTGCACCTACTGCGGCGTCGGCTGCCAGCTCGATCTGAACGTCAACCCGACGACCAACCGCATCGTGCGCGTCACCAGCCGAGCCGGGCTGCGTCCCGAACGACGGCAACACCTGCGTGAAGGGGCGCTTCGGCTTCCACTTCGTCACTCGCCGGAGCGCCTGACCACGCCGCTGATCCAGGAGAACGGCGCCTTCCGCGAGGCGTCGTGGGAGGAGGCGATCTCGCTGGCCGGCCGGCGGCTGGCGGAGATCCGCGACCAGTACGGCCCGGACGGCATCGCCTTCCTCAGCTCCTCCCGCTGCACGAACGAGGAGAACTACCTGATGCAGAAGATCGGCGCGCGCGGCGGGCAGGACGAACAACATCGACCAGTGCGCGACGACCTGCCACGCGCCCACCGTGGCCGGCCTGGCCACCGCCTTCGGCTCCGGCGCGATGACCAACTCCATCGGCGAGATCAAGGACATCGAGACGCTCTTCATCATCGGGGCCAATCCGACCGAGGCCCATCCCATCATCGGCCTGGAGATGAAGAAGGCGCTGCGCCGGGGCGCGAAGCTCATCGTGTGCGATCCGCGCAAGACCTGGATGGCGCCGTCGCGCCGACATCCACATCCAGCACATCCCCGGCACCGACAACTTCCTGATCAACGCGATGATGAACCACATCATCGCGCAGGGGCTGGCACGACGAGGCGTTCGTCGCGGAGCGGTGCGAGAACTTCGAGGCCTTCCGCGAGAACCTCGACCGGCTACACGGTCGAAGAGGCGGCCCGCGTCTGCGGCGTCGAGGCCGACGACATCCGCCGCGCCGCCGAGATGTACGCCAAGGGAACTCCCTCGGCCATCTTCTACACGCTGGGCATCACCGAGCACACCTGCGGCACCGAGAACGTGCAGAACCTGGCCAACCTGGCGATGCTCTGCGGCCAGATCGGCAAGCCGTCCTCCGGCGTCAACCCGCTGCGCGGCCAGAACAACGTCCAGGGCGCCTGCGACATGGGCGCGATCCACAGCGTCCTGCCAGGCTACCAGAGGGTGGCCGACCCGGCGGTGCGGGCGAAGTTCGCCAAGGCCTGGGGCGTCGAGATCCCGACAAACGTCGGCGGGCGCGTCACCGACTTCATCGAGAAGGCGCACGAGGGCGTGCTGAAGGGCTTCTACGTGATGGGCGAGGACCCGGCGCTCAGCGAGCCCAACCAGGCGAAGGTGATCGAGAGCCTGCAGCAGCTGGAGTTCCTGGTGGTGCAGGAGATCTTCATGTCCGAGACCGCCAAGCTGGCCGACGTGGTGCTGCCCGCCACCTGCTTCGCGGAGAAGGACGGCACGTTCACCAACACCGAGCGCCGCGTGCAGCGCGTGCGCAAGGCGGTCGACCCGCCCGGGGAGGCGCGGCCGGACTGGCAGATCGTCTGCGATGTGTCCACCGCGATGGGCTACCCGATGCAGTACGCGCACCCGTCGGAGATCTTCGACGAGATGGCCGAGCCTGACGCCGAGCATGGCGGGCATCTCCTACGAGCGCATCGAGAAGGTGGGCCTGCAGTGGCCCTGCCCGACGCAGGACCATCCGGGCACGACGTTCCTGCACGAGGGCCGATTCACGCGCGGCAAGGGTCTGTTCCACGCCATCGAGCTTCCGCCCGCCGGCCGAGGTGCCGGACGCGGAGTACCCCTTCATTCTCTCCACCGGCCGGACGCTCTACCACTACAACATCGGCAACATGACGCGGAAGAGCGCCGCGATCAGTCCAGAAAGAGAGCCGAGAACTTCGTCGAGATGCACCCGAGCGATGCCGAGCGCCTCGGGATCGCTGACGGCGGGTTGGCGCGGGTGACGACGCGCCGCGGCTCGCTGGTGGTCCGTGCCCGCATCGGCGACAGAGTGCGGCCCGGGCGGACTCTGGATGCCGTTCCACTTCGCCGAGACCTCCACCAACAGGCTCACCAACGACGCCTTCGACAACGTCACGCGCACGGCCGAGTACAAGTGCTGCGCCGCCAAGGTCCAGCCGGTGCGTGAGTGAAGGAGGCCTAGCATGGCGGTCACCATCCTCGTTGTCGGTGCGGTCAAGGACTCCCAAGCAGAGATCGAGCAGGCGGTGCGCGCGGCGGGATGGGACGTCCTGCTCCTCGACGACCCGCTGCTATGCTGTAGCGCACCGGCGGACGCGGTAGTGGTGGCGGCGGACGCGGCCGGGCTGGCGCGCGTGCAGCAGGGGCTTGCGCGTCTGAAGGAGCAGTCTGACACTCCGGTGATTCTCATCACCGACCTCGACCGGTCCGGATGGGACCGCACCTTTGGGGCTTCCGGCGGCCTGAACGTGGATGCGCTCATGGACACTCCCGTGAACGCGCGGGCGCTGGTCGCCCGGCTGAGAGGAATCCTCGCGGCGCGAGAGGAGGCCAAGCAACTGGCGGCCACGCCCTCAATGCAGACTCTGCTCGCCCGGGCAATCGCGAATGAGGAGGCTTCCGAGTTGTTCTACCGCCAGGCGGCCGAGAGGGTCCCGAACCTGGAGACGCGCGATGCATTGGAGATGCTCGCCAAAGAGGAACGAGAGCACAAACGGACACTGGAAGACTTCAGGGAGGGCCGGCGTCCGCTCCCATCGGGCTCGCCCCAGACTGCGTCCCTGGCAGACGCGTTCGGCGCGCCTGAGTTCAGCGTCGATATGTCACCGGCAGATGCCTTCCTGCTCGCCGCCAGGAAGGAGCAGCTGGCTATGCAGATGTACCGGAACTGGGCCGCTCTCTATGCAGCGGGTCCGGAGCGCGATCTGCTTCTGCGATTGGCGGAGATGGAGGGCCAGCACCAAGCGCACGTGGAGGCGATCTTCTCCGACGCGGCTTTCCCGGAGGTCTGGTGAGGGGACGCTAGTGGTCGGCCGCCGCGCTGCGTGCGCTGGCATAGCGCGCGGTAATCGTCCCAGGTGTTCACGTTGACGAGAGAGGCGAGGTCCGGGTCCGCCTCGCGGAGTCGCTCCTCCTCGATGAACCTGACCTGCACCTGGTCGAGCAGAGCTGTCATCGCGCGACGGCCTGCCTCGAGCGAGGCGTGGCGGGGGCCAAGCACGATCGAGCGTAGGCCGCGAGGAGAGGATGAAGCCGACCGCCCGCTCGGGGCACGACCGCGTCCACGCCGGATGCCTCGCTGACTATCAGCTCAAGCAGCCCCGGCCGAACCAGGGGGAGGTCGCAGGCCAAGGTCAAGTGCCAATCATCGTCGGATACCGCCAGAGCAGTGACCAAGCCCCCCAGTGGCCCAAGCCCCGGCGTCTCATCTGCGACGACCGTACAGTCTCTGAGGTCGGGAAGCAATCGCCCTACGGCCCCCGCGACCACGATGATCCGGCGGCAGAAGGGACGCACAGCCGAGACGGCCAGCTCGAGGAAGGTGCTGTCGCCAAGTCTGAGGAGGGCCTTGGCGGTCCCCAGCCGGGTACTCTGTCCGCCGGCCAGGACGATCCCGGTCACAGCTCATCACTGCCATGGCCCAGCATGACAACACTGACGCAGTCGCCCGCGCGCATCCCCTCACTCTCCTCAGGAATCATCAGGAGCGAGTTCGCGCCGACGGTGATACGAATGGACCGAATCCCACACTTGGCCGCCGCTCCGGCCAACGCGGCGATCTCGTCTTGAGAGAGCTGACTATGGTCGGAGAGGTCGCCGGCCGCTCGTCGCGGACGGCGGTATACGCAGGCGAAGCTACAGTGATCGGAAACGGCCAAGCGGAGTCGGGCTACCTGCCTGCCCCACTGATCCTGGAGCCACATAACCTGGTACCTCTGAGATTCCTTACGCGCCCTGCAGCACGGGATCGCGCCTCCTGTTGTGATTACGCCTCCGCCGCCGAATCCCCTGCGCTCCGGAGTCATAGGCGCCTGGCTCATCCTGTTCCTGTTAACCGCCCGCGAAGCCGGCAGCAGGACACCGGGGCGGTCCTCGGGGTGGGACCTCCTCCCTCCTTTACCAGGGATATCGCGGCGGCAGGAGAACACCACGATGTGAGCTGCCACGGGCTCCAAGAAGGGAAACGGATCTCTGGAGAGGACGGGGGCAGCTGCAGCTTCCGAGTCTGCGGAGGCCGGGCAGAGGTCATGTCTAGCTGAGATGGAGGGCATCGTGTTTCGAGTACTGTCTGCTCTCGCTCTTGTGCTGTTGACGATCCCGGTTGTAGCCGCGACAGTACTATGTGGGTGGCGCTGGAGGCCGAGACAGCAACTCCGGTCGATCGATCAGCCAGGCCTGGCAAACGCTGGACAAGGCCAACGCAGAACTACGGCCGGGCGACTCCTGCTTCATCCGGGGCGGCACTTACGAAGAGACGCAGATCGCCCCGGCCCGGTCCGGCACCGGCCGTGCCCCGATCACCTACGCCGCCTATGGCACAGAGGCAGTCGAGTTGACCGGAGGCCGATCGGGAGCGATCGTTACGCTGGCCGACCGCAGTTACGTCATCGTCCGTGGCCTCAAGATCCACTCGCCGATGGAACACGACTGGGTGGTGAGGATGAGTGGTGCGAAGAGCCATCACAACAGAATTGAGGGATGCGACATCAGTGACCCGCAGGGATACGCGCCGGT
The DNA here is from genome assembly GCA_963699135.1 of uncultured Armatimonadota bacterium. Classification (GTDB taxonomy): domain Bacteria; phylum Armatimonadota; class Hebobacteria; order Hebobacterales; family Hebobacteraceae; genus JBEKKD01. The sequence continues at coordinate 381,355 of OY969415.1, forward strand.
GGTGATTGCGCTCGGAGCTCACCACAACACCGTCACCGGTTGTTCGGTCCACGACACCGGCCATGGTGAAGAGGGATCGGGGGACTGTGTCGTCATCAATGGCGCCCATCACAACACCATCTCCCACAATCGCCTCTACAATGGCTGTCATTCGCAGATGCTGCTGCTCGAGGGGTCGCAGTATAACACCATTGCCGGGAATGACCTGTTCGCCACCAACCGTAGCTGGGCGGGGGCAGGCGTGAATCTCGTGCTAGGCTCAGATCACAATATCGTCACCGGCAACCGTATCCACGACCTGGGCTACATCACCGACGAGAAGTGCGGGATCCAGATCGACACCGCCGGCAATACCGTTCGCAACAACCTCATCTACAATGTGGGCGCGTTCGGCATCTCGCCTCAGTCCTATGCCTATGGGGGTAGGCGGCAAGAGGCCGAGAACAACCTGATTGCGAATAACACGGTCTACAACACGGGCCGGCAAGGCCTCGTCCTCATCTCCAAGGGGGATTGTATCTCGGCGGATAACCGCATCCTCGGGAACATCGTCGTGGGATCACCCAGGAGCTTCTCCGACAGTGACGCTTGGGCGCTGGTCTTCGACACCTACCACCTGTCAACTCCGGTCACCCCCGGCCAGTGGCTCGGGAATGTCTTTTCCGGGAACGTCTTCTTCCACAAGAAGCCCGGCGAGCCCAGCATGGTGCTCTATGTTCACCGGGGTGCGTCCGTAACGTGGTCCATTCCGGAGCTTCAGGCGAACTACCCGAAGGCATTTAGCCGCAATAGAGAGGCGTCGCCTGATTTCGTCAACCCCGCGAAGGGAGACTTCCGGCAGAAGCCCGGGAGCCCGGCACGAGGGGCGGGAGCGCGGTAGCGATTCCGATCTGGTCGACAGCTTTCCGGTGCCGCCGTGCCAGAGCCGCGGCTTACCACCCCGGCCTCGATGGTCGCCTCCCAGCTCCGCCACCATCTCCACCCCAGACCCGGATCGACTTTGTCCCGGGCCAGGGCGTTGAGTAGATCGAAGTGCTCAGCTATGGCGGGCAGCGGGCGCACAGGGGCTGGGCAGATGAACCCATCCGGCCGGCCTGGCGCCGAATCCCCGGTGTTTTGCGGAACAGGGGGCGTCTGGTACACTCTCGGTTCGCTCTGTGAATCGCGACCTTGGCCTATCGGCCCACTCCACAGCATTCGCGGGGTCCTCCCCTACCCCAGGAGGAGCTGGGAAATCGCTGGCTCTTCTGGCTGTGCGCTAATCGCGTTCTGAAGCTGCCAATGCTTCCCCCAGCTCGCTCCAGCGCCCACCTGAACCGGCGGCCACGGCCGATGGCGATCAGGCTGAGGGCGCGCTGCCCAGAGAGCGGGTCGCCGCAGCCGGCTGACAACACGCGGGCACGTGGCGTTGGACGCGAGCAAGGCTTGGGGTACCCGACTACCGGCGCCTTGACACGACGTGGTACAATAGGTCAGCGTCCGAGGTGGGAATGGTGCTCCCCGGGCGTTCTTCTTATTGCGTTCCTAGAGGTACCGCTCACTCATGACTCCCACAGAGAGCATCCGAAACCTGGCCATCGTGGCCCATATCGATCACGGCAAGACCACACTCATTGACGCCATCTTCCGCGCCACCCGCACGTTCCGGGAGAACCAGCATGTGGAAGAGCGGGTGATGGACACCAACGAACTCGAGCGCGAACGCGGTATCACCATTCGCGCCAAGCACTGCACCGTCGAGTGGGGCGGCTACCTCATCAACATTATTGACACCCCCGGCCACGCTGATTTCTCCGGCGAGGTAGAGCGCGTGCTCTCCATGGTGGACTCGGTGATGCTCCTGGTGGATGCGAATGAAGGGCCCATGCCGCAAACCCGCTACGTACTCATGCGCGCCCTGCGCCTGGGCCTGCGGCCCATCGTGATCATCAACAAGGCGGATCGCCCCAACGCCGACATCGCTCTCGCGCTCAATGCCACCTTCGATCTGTTTGTTGCGCTCGGAGCGGACGACGAGCAGGCGGACTTCCCCGTGCTCTATGGCTCGGGTCTCCACGGCTGGGTCGTCCGCGATCCTCTGACAGAGGACCTCGAGGGCATGGAGTGCCTGTTCGAGACCATCGTCGCGCAGGTCCCTCCGCCCCGCGACCTGGACGGGCCGTTCCGGATGCAGGTGAGTACGCTGGCCTGGAGCGATCATGTGGGCCGCATCGGCTGCGGCCGAGTGTTGCAGGGATCGCACCGCAAAGGGGAGCCCTTGCGGTGCACCGGAGCAGCGTGGTTGGACTATAGGCGCGGCGGACTGGGAGGCGACAGACTCGGTATCCTTCCGCTCCACCCGTCTCTGGGTGACGCGCGGGCTGGAACGTGTGGAGGTCGAGGAAGTGGGGGCCGGTGACATCGTCTGGATCTCGGGCCTCAATGAAGCCACCATTGGCGATACTCTCTCCGCTCCAGAACTGGTATCACCCGCGCTTCCACCCCTGGAGATTGAGGAGCCGACCGTCTCCATGCTGTTTCTCGTCAACTCCAGCCCACTCGCTGGTCGGGATGGCCGGGTGCTCACGATCCGCCAACTGAAGGAGCGCCTGGAGAGGGAGTTGCGCACGAACGTGGCTCTGCGCGTGGAGGACATAGGCCGGTCGGACGGCGTGAAGGTCTCCGGTCGTGGGGAACTGCACCTGGGAATCCTCATCGAGGAGATGCGGCGCGAGGGCATCGAGCTGTGTGTTTCCCGCCCCGAGGTCATCACCAAGCGCGGCGAGGACGGTGCGCTTCTGGAACCGATCGAGCAACTTGTCATAGACGTTCCCGAAGAGTACCAGGGGGTCGTGATTGAGAAGCTCGCCCGGCGCAAGGGCGAGATCATGAAGATGACTCATACTGGCACTGGCATGCTGCGGATGGAATACGAGATCCCGACCCGCGGTCTGATCGGGTACCGCAACGAGTTTCTCACTGACACCCGCGGCCTAGGCATCATGTCTGCGCGCTTCATCGGCCACGCTCCCTGGCGGGGCGAGATCATCTCCCGCACCCGCGGCTCGATGGCCAGCCTGGAGTCAGGTGAGGCGACCGCGTATCAGCTCAGGAATCTGCAGGAGCGGGGCGCGCTCTTTGTCTCGCCCATGGATCGCGTCTACCGGGGGATGATCGTGGGCGAGAACTCCCGCCCTGGCGATCTCTACTGTAACCCTACGAAAAAGAAGAACCTGACGAACCACCGCCAAGCGAACAAAGATATCGCCGTGGTGCTGGATGTGCCGCGCCTGATGTCCCTCGACGCCGCCCTCGCCTGGGTCACCGAGGACGAACTGGTGGAGGCGACGCCAGCGGCGATCCGGCTGCGCAAGATCATCCTCGATCCGGCCGCGCGAAGACTTGCCGATCGGCAGGCGGCTGATCGCGGCCTGCCCGTTGCCGCGGACACCCAGCCGCGCCGCGGATGAGTTCGCGGAGGCGAGGGGAGAAGTCAGCGACACGAATGACCGGGTGCTCCCACCGCAATGCTCGAACCGACCTTCATGACGGCAAGGCGGCGGTTGCGGCCGTCGGCAAGCTGACCTGGGTGTGGGCGCGTTCTGGGCGCCTGTAGGACCTCCCTGAGCGCGTTCCGGGCTAGCTCCAGATGTCCATGTCAACCGACCGTGAAGCCGGCCGAGGGCCTCGGGGAGTCGTCTGTCCCTCCCTCTATGTGAACCGTCCCGCAAGACCGTCGCCAGGCACCAGGGGCGCTCCCTCCCGACCCGTCAGAGCGCCAAGACTGGCGACTCTGATGCCATTCGCGTCGGGATGTCGGCTTCAGGTGCTCCCGACACACCCATCCGGTCCCAGATGGCGGTGTGCGTGGCGCGGGCATCTGCCCTGCCGATGTGATACCGCGCGGATGTCCGTAGGCGGAGGAGCGAGGGGGGCAATGGAAGAAGCCGCGGCGTGAAGCTTCTAATCCGGTCAAGCGCCGGGCGAGGCGCAGGGGTGGGAGAGGGGGCGGAGAATGGAGGGGCGCACGGCAGAGGCCAGGAGAGAGGAGGAGAGAGGGTAGGCGATGGTACGAGCAGGGCGCGGACGGAGGCGGAGAGGATGGATCGGGGTGTGGGTGGCGGCGGTGGCGTTGGGGTGCTCGGGGGCGTGGGCGGCGGAGGCGCCGAGGGCGAGCCATGGGCTGTACTGAGCGAACCTGCACGTACACACTAGGTACAGTCGGCCGGACACGTGGGCGGCGCTGAAGTATCGGGAGGAAGCGCTGCCTGACAACTTCATCGCAGTGGATTCGGGCGCCACACTGCGGGCGGCGAGGGCGTCGCGGACTGGTACACCTGTCGCGGCTGGCCTCCGCGGAAGTCCTGAAGGAACGCCGGCCACGTGTCCTCACCCGGCCCTAGGAAGACAGTGTCAGCGTGTTCGGCGGCCTCCTCTGGAAGCGAGGTGGCGTGGACGCCGCCCAGCGCGACGTGCACGCCCCTACTCCGGTAGTGATCGGCAATCTCATAGGCGCGGCGCGCCGAACTGACGTACACCTGGATGCCCACGAGATCCGGTTCGTCATCCAGGTCCAGTGTTTCGACGTTCTCGTCCTGCAGAGTGACCTCGTCCTCGTCCCCCAGGTAGCCGGCGAGAGTCGCCAGGCCCAGCGGCGGCCAGAGCGAGTACTTGATCGCGCTCCAGAACGGGCTCCGGCGTGAGATCAGGGCGGGCAAGATCAGCATCACCTTCATGGTCGGGCACCTCCACTCACGGTCCAGCTTCAGCTTCACCGCAATGCTAAGCGTGAGAGGAGATCCGTCCCACCCACTGAGGGCACTTATCCGCGCACCTGAGTGCGTAATGGCTGGATCGGCATTGCCCCCGGGAGCGGACCTAGATGGTATGTTGGGTCTGGGGACCTGGACGGAGTCTGGAGGAGCAGGGCAGATGAACGGGAAGCGACACGCGCCGGCCAATGGTTGTGGCCACCCTCTACTCTGAGTCCGCTGACACAGAACGGCGCCGGGCACTCGCCAGGGCCGACATCGCCAAGGGAATCAGGTTTCCGAATCCCCTGTGAGGTTCGCGGCAGCGCGGGGTTACGCCCGAGGGCACCGCCGTCTTTCGGTGTCGTCCGATGCTCGGCGCGGCATGATGCCAGAGGTCGCTCCCCCGGTTCGCCGCCTCCCACCTTGCACGGCGGGAGGGCGGCTCCTATCATGCGATCGGGTGGTACCCCGGGGTCGCCAGACCGGTACCGCTACGCTGATGCGTCGCTTCCTCTTGGTGCCTGCCACCAGCCCCAGATACCCCGCGCGACTTCAGAACACATCTCGGCGGTGAAGGGGTCTCCGAACCACTTCGTGAAGACTGCGGCGATACAGGCTGCCAACGCGCTCTCGGAGCCGATATGGCCGGATTCCAGCGACTGGCGGATGTCGCGGATCTCTGGATCATACTCATCCTGGGGCGCTCCCCGTTCGATCAGAACCATAGGGTCCCATGCATTCACGAATTCTCTGATCCTGGCGAGGCCCACTTCTGGAGGGCCAGCCTCTCCTGCCATGCCGCGTGACCCGTTCATCGCGCCACCGTGCTCTATACCATACCGTACCTATCAGCTCGGGCCGGCTTCGTCGTCAGGCTCGGCTTCCGCTACCGCGGACAGCGTCCGCCTGGGCGGCAATGGGACGGCCGGCACGGGCGCTGGGCTAGGACCTCCGCCGCCTCCCCGACCACGCGAGGGCTGATCGCCTGAAGGCGACGGACCCTCTCTCCCCAGCAGTGAGGGCAGCAGCATGGCCACCACCAGGAGGATCACCGCGATCGGCCAGACGAAGGCGTCCTTTACCGTCAGCGCGTCAAGTAGCCCCTCCGCGAGAAGCCATCCGCTCTCGAACAGTGCGGCAGCGAGGAAGAGCCACCTCATCGCCTGCGCTGACAGCCATGCGCCGACCACCAGCGCGGCCGTCACTGCGGCCGCCTCGGCCCAGGTTCCCCGGTACCACCCTACTGCCAACACCAGGAGGCAGGCCCCAATGGAGATCAGCAGTCGGCGACGTCTTCCCGAGCTGCCCGACTCGCCCTGCTTCCGGTACTGCCTTTGGTCATCCCGTGCGCGTCTCACGTCACCCCCCTCCTTCCATCGCTACAGCGCTGGTCCGGCAGAAAGCAACGTCTGCGCCGGCCGGCAGCGCGAGAACCCGCCGCCGGGGCTATCGACTGCCCTGGTACCTCTGCCCGCGATTGTTGGAGTCCCGGGGAGCCCGGTCAGCGCCAGCCGGTTCATCCGACGCGCTGCCCGCGTCGCCGAGAATGTGGTCGGGATTGCGCGCGCGGGACACTGCTTCGTCGTAGCTGATCACGCCGGCCTCATACAGATCCTTCAGCGACTGATCCATCAGCTGCATGCTCTGCTCGCCGCTCATCTGGATGGTGTTGTGGAGCAGGTGGCTCTTCCGTTCTCGGATGATGTTGCGCACCGCCATCGTTCCGACCAGCACCTCCGTCGCGAGGACGCGGCCCGCCTTGTCCATTCGTGGGATAAGCTGCTGGGAGATCACCCCCTGGAGGGTGGCGGCTAACTGGGTGATGATCTGGGGCTGTTGCGCGGAGGGGAAAACGTCCACGATGCGGTCGATCGTCCCGACGCTGTCGGGGGTGTGAAGGGTGGCGACCACCAGATGCCCCGTCTCCGCCGCAGTGAGCGCGGTGGCGATGGTCTCCAGGTCGCGCATCTCGCCCACACCGATCACGTCCGGGTCCATGCGGAGGATGTGCGTCAAGGCGTCGCCGAATGACCTGACATCGCTGCCCACCTCCTGCTGGACGACGATACTCTTGCGGTGGATGTGACGGTACTCGATGGGATCCTCGACCGTCACGATCTTCGCTCTTCGCTCCCGGTTGATCTGGTCGATCAGAGAGGCCATGCTCGTCGTCTTGCCCACCCCCGTAGGGCCCGTGATGAGCACGAGGCCAGCGCTCCTGCGAGCAAACTCGAAGGCCACCTCGGGCAGCCCCAGATCGCCGATCCCGCGGATCACCGGCGGGCAGACACGGATGGCACACTCCACGCAGGAGCGCGCATAGTACAGGGTGATGCGGAAGTGACCGATGTCCGGGAAGAATGAGGAGATGCAGAGCCGCCAGTTGTCCTCGAACGACTTGATCTGGACCTGCGACAGCACCGGATACACCAATGCCTTCGCGCCTTCGCGCTCGACCGGCTCATGGTCGGTAGACACAATCGACCCATCGACGCGGAGCAACGGAGGAAGCCCGGTCACAAGGTGGATGTCCGACGCTCGCTGGTCGACCGCCTCCCTCAACAGCTCGATCAAGGCTAGGCCCACTCTGTTCTCCTCGTCTGCACTCAGCCGCCCGACGTCGGGTCGGCCTGGTTGACTATCCGTCGGTGCTGGAACGGGCAGTACACAAGCCACGCCCGGCCCAGGATATCGCTCTTTCCTATGCTGACCGGCCCCATCCCGACCTGGCCGTTCTGACCGCCCATCCCATCCGGGTAGTGGATTCCCCACACCAAGTACTCGCCCTCTCGCACGTTCCCCGACCAGTCCGGGGCATACACCTGGGCCCTCTGCCCCTCGAACGCTTGGGCCGGCTGAATGGGATATGCGGCTGGCTCAAGGGGACTCTCGTTCAGATACAGGCGTCCCTCCTGGCACTGAAGAACGTCGCCAGGCGCAGCGATCACGCGGTCGATGTAGAGCATCCCTTCCCGCGAAGTCAGAATGACATCCCCCCTCATGGGGTAGGCGTTCCGATAGGCTCTCCGCGAGAACAGGAGGCGATCACCCTGGTAAAAGACGGTGGGGCCCGTCCCCGCATCGGCGACTCTCATGACGGGTACGGCCACGGTGACTCGCTCCCACCCAGCCGACAACGCGAGTGTGGCGAGGGCATAGGCGCCACCAACTAGCCCTACGCCCATAAGCGCGTAGTCGGCGCGGAAAGGCCGACGCCGGCCGGTCGCGGAAATCGATCCTCATAGCATCGGTGGCAGAGGTGAGAAGCAGTGAGACGGCGACCATCGCCATCAAAGTGGCGACCGCAGTGCCCATCAGCAGCGCCCACGCCAGGGACGTACCGACGAATGCGAGCAGCATCGCCCATCCAGCGCGGCTCTCGCCGAGCAGCAAACGGGGAAGTCCAGGCAGGAGCGAAGCTGCCAGCAGCAACAGCCGCCGCCCGAGACGAGTCGCGGCGGCGGAACTGGGCCGCGCTCGCTCTGCCGCGACGAAGAGGCCGCCGAACTCGCGAGCGATCCAGGACTCGGCTCTCCGGAGCCGGCGCACCGTGCGGCCCCGGGCGCGCGGTGGTTCGACAAGAGACGCTGAACCGGGCGCCAGTTCCGCCCCGCATCCGGCGCAGAAAGGCCTGTCCGCGTCGTTCTCACGCCCGCAGGCGGGACAGCGCATGGCTACTGACTGGGATCCTGCCCAGGCCCTTGCCGGGTCCGGGTCCGCTCGGCGTCGACGAGGCTAGCCTGGCGCGGGGCCTCGTAGTACTCCGAGGTGCGCGTCTTGCTCCTCACCCGGCCGACGTTCTTCTCGAACAACTCCACGTACTCCAGGCAGGCCGGACCCTTCGCTCCCTTCACCTCCACCGTCACCCGGCCCTGCTGGTCGATCACGATCTCAAGTTCATGTCGCTCCACAGTCAGCCCTAGCCTTTCCCCCGCAGCCACCTGAGGACACGCCGAACCGGGCCCACGCGATCCAGCAGCGCAAGCTGCGCCTTGGCGTGCTTGCAGCGCGCGTCCGCCTCCACTGCCCGCTTGTACGCGAGCGTGGCCGCCCCCAACTCACCCAGGCGCTGGTGACAGTCCCCGAGCGCACACCAGGCCACGGCGTTGCTCCGCTCCAGACTGGTGGCGGCGGCGAGGCGTCTTCGCGCCTCTTCGCACAGGCCCTTTCGAAGCAGCACCACGCCGATGAGATAGTGGGTGTGCCAGTCGCTGCCCCCCAGCTCGATTGCCTTGGCGAAGCAGCGATCGGCTCCCTGCCGCGATCCCGCGCCGTTCAGCAGCAGCTCACCGCGGACGACCCAGGGATAATGTCCAACCGCGCGCCCCTTCACCTGGAGGGCAGCGTCTGAGTACTCCATGGCGCGAGCGAAGCCGCGGGTGCGGCTGAGCGCCAGCGCCTTGGCCGCGAGCAGGTCGGGTGAGTCCGGGAAGCGCTCCAGACCGCGTTCGGCCCAGATGTTCGCCTCGACGTTCTCGTCCAGTTCGAGCAGACACCGCACCTGCCCGACCCAGGCCTCCTCCAGCCCGATGGCAAAGCGCAGCGCGCGTGAGTACCACTGGAGCGCGCTCTCGTACTCCCCATTTCGGAGGTACTGGTCCGCCTTCGCCAGGCATTGCGACTCATCCAGATCCCCGACCTCCGGCGCGCGCGGCCTGGCTTGGCCACTCCCCTCCGATTCATCTATCTCGAGCCAACGAAATCGACTCATGGTTCAGCCGAACCGCCTTACCGAGATGCGGATGTTGTTGTTCTCGTCGACGCGTTCATCCACGACTGCGAAGCCTTTGCTGGTGAGTTCGCTCTTGACCTTCTCATAGGCGAACTGTTGGCGGACCCGGTTCAGCAGTTGCTGGCCGATGGCTGCCAGCTCTCCCCTGCTCCGCTCTCCGTGCACATGCAGGCGGAGTGCGCCGCGCGCGTCCTTGCTGAAGGTCGCGACGACGCCATCCTTCTCAAACCGGAGGGTCTGCTCTCGCGCCAGGGCGTCCCCGATCACCTGGGAGTTCCCCATCTCGAGTTCGATCTCGCGGGAAACCGGCTGTGCGACCGCGGCCTCCCGCTCGGCCTCGATCATCTCGCGTTCCTCGGCTGCCCTGTGTGCGGTGTAGCCGATGCCGGCGCAAGCGGCGCCGATGAGACTGGCGATCACCGGCCACCCAGCCATCACTGTTGGCACCACTACGAAGACGACAGACATTGCGCCTCCCTAGAGCTCAATCCGCCGGCCCACCATGGCGGGCACGGCCTCCGCGGCCTCGCTCGATGCCTTCCTCGCCCTTCCCTCCGCCCATTCGCGCAGACCATCGATGTCTTCCTTCATGGTGGTGGAGAGCGGAACCGTCGCATGAATCGACCTGAGCACGGACTCGGTGACCAGCTCGGTCTGGGCGTCAAACACATCATAGAGTGCCGATACCACGGCCTCCTCGATTTCCGCGCCGCTGAACCCCTCGCTGGCCGCGGCGAGCGCCTCAAGGTCAAACTGGGCCGAATCCCGGTTCCGCCGGCGCAGATGGATACCGGCGATGCTGGCGCGCTCGGCTCGCGTCGGCAGGTCGACGAAGAAGATCTCGTCCAACCGGCCCTTCCGCAGCAGCTCGGCCGGCATGAGTTGAATGTTGTTGGCGGTGGCGATCACGAACACCGGCGCAGTCTTCTCCTGCAGCCAGGTGAGGAAGGTGCCGAACACTCGGGCGCTGGTGCCGGCGTCGCTGAACGTGGAACTCTGGGTGCCAGCAAAGGCCTTCTCGATCTCATCCACCCAGAGAATACAGGGCGCGACCGATTCGGCCACCTTGATCGCCTCCCGGATGTTGCGCTCCGACGAGCCGACTAGGTCGCTGAACACCTTACCTACATCCAGCCGCAGCAGAGGCAGGCGCCAGAGACCAGAGACGGCCTTCGCGCACAGACTCTTGCCGCAGCCCTGCACGCCGAGGAGCAGCACGCCCTTGGGAGCCGGAAGCCCGAACTCCTTGGCCTTGTCGCCGAAGGCGTGGTTGCGCTTGCGAAGCCAGTCCTTCAGCAGGTCGAGTCCCCCGACATCATCGAACCGCGCCTGGGTTCGCTGGTACTCGAGCATGCCGCTCTTGCGGATGGCCTGTTCCTTCTCCGACAGGATCAGCGGGATCTCTTCTTCGGTCAGTTTGCGCGCCACGACTAGGGTCTTGGCGAAGACATTCTCCGCCTCGTTCAGGGTCAGGCCTTTCGCGGCGTAGAGGATGCGTTCCTTCGACTGCGGATCGACTCGGATGTCAAGCTTGCTGCTCTCTCGCAGTTCACGGACCCTCGTGTCGAGCAGCTTCTCCAGGTCGGCCACGTCCGGCAGCTCGAAGTCGATGACCGTAATGTCCTTCTGGAGCTCGAACGGGAGCTTCAGCGTCGGCGAAACCAGTACGACCGTCTTGTAGCTGGCCTTGATCGCCGACGCCACGTCTCTGAGCTTACGCGCCACCCCTGGGTCATTCAGGTAAGGGTGCAGGTCGCGCAGGACGAAGATCGCCGGCTCCACATGATCTTGTATGGTGTTGAGCGCCACAAGCGGATCCCGGGTGCGCTCGTCCGTCTGCTTCCGGGCCGGGCGGTTGGCTTCCGGCTGCGCCGGCTTCTCCTCGGCCGTGGCGGCGTGGCGCTGCACCATCCCCATGCTCGAGGACCAGACGAACAGCTTCTTGTTGCGTTCCCGCGCGATGTCGCGCAGGACTTCCTCGACGCGCTCCTCCTCCCACGAGACGATGTAGATGATGGGATAGCGGGCGCGGATGAGCACATCGATCTCGGTGATCTGCTCCTGTTTCATTCTCGCTTCTCTTCCCTCCGGCGACCCAGCCGCTTCGCCAGCGTCTTCACCTTCTGATCCTGCGGTGCCAGGGCTTCCGCCAGCTCCACACTGTCTCGCGTGACCGTCCTGAACACCACGCGTCCATCCTCCCCGATCACGATCTCGAGGGGCTGTGGCTCCGCCGAACCCGATGTGTCTTTCCTCACTCGACGAGCTCCAGGCCGAGATCGAAGGCCAGTCGCTGTGCTTCCAACGACTCGGACTCCGTCAGATACCGGCCAGTTCCATAGCTTTGACGCGACTCGGGGGGTAGAAAGTTCGTCATCAGGTGGACCGGAGTCCCCGGCAGCTCCCGCGCCAACCACTGCAACGCCGGCGCGGTGCAGCAGCGGTGGTGCCCGGGCAGCACCAGGTGGCGCACGACCAGACTACCTGCCCGCGCCGCCCACTTGAGGTTGCGACCAACGACATCCAGGTACCGATCGGCCCCGGCGACCTCGCGGGCGCAATCGTCACAGCCGAAATGCAGGTCGGCGAGGTAGACGTCCATGATACCCTCAAGCAGCTCCGCGGTGGCCTCGGTGAAGTAGAAGTTGGAGTTCCACACCAGAGGGAGGTCCACGGGTAGGCCGCTGGCGAGGCCCAGTGCCGTGTGAAGATGGACTGTGGGTTCGCCACCGATGAGGCTGAAAGAGACAGGCGGGGGATCAGACCCGGTGACGCGTGCTGCTACGGCATCGACGTCCATCGGGCTCTCCGCCTGGGGACGGGCGTTGGCATCAGCCGCGTAGCAGAAGCTGCACTCGAGGTTGCAGCCAGCGAGGAACAGGGCATACGTCGGGGTGATGAACTGCTCCTCCCCCAGAGCAGTCCTTCGAAGTAGGTATGGGAATCACGGCCGCACCGGCAGGCCCCAGTCTCGCCGCGGCTGCGGTCCACGCGGCACAGGCGCTCACAGAACGTGCACGAGCACAGCATCTGCTCTGCGGCCGCGGTCCTCTTCATCATCAGGCCGCGGTCGCGGCCGGCAGACCTGAGACGCAGTCCCCGCTCCGCTGCTCTGTCCAGTCTGACCACTCTGGCCCCCGCTTTCGCATGTGGAGAGTTGCAGCAGGCCGATTCTACGCTCGGCCTGCCAAGGCGTCAATCAAGGGCCGCGCGCTCCCGGGAGGCCAGGCCCGGCGGGGTAGCTTGTGGTCGGGCGCTGCTGATCGTGCGGCCCGAGACCCTGGTGGGCTGGCATCGGGCGGTCGTGCGAAGGCATTGGACGTTTCGCACCACGCGTAGACCGGGCCGGCCTCCGGGGATCGCCCCGGAGATGGAGCAACTGGTGGTGCGGATCGCCCGGGAGAACCGATGGATGGGCTACGGTAGGATCGCCGGGGAGATGCGCAAACTGGGGTTCGTGCGCTTCGGCCGCAGTGCATAGCTCGCATTCTGAAGCGCCATGGGCTCGCACCCGAACGCCGGCGCAGCGTGGGCCTGAGGAGCGGCCGCTTCGTCAGCGTCGCTGCACCACTGGGTGAAGCCGAGGCGTCCCAGAGGGAACCACCAGACCCACCTCGGGACACTCCACTGAGCTACGGACTCATCTCCAGGTGATAGATCCGCGCTGGGTTGTCGTGGAGCCACATCTCGGCGATCCGCCGCGCCTCCATCCGGTCGAAGTCGCCGGCCTCCACGCGCCCGGCCAACACTGAAGCGACCACCTCCTTCGCCATCACCAGGTGGCCGTAGACCTTCTGCACCGAGACCCGATAGTCGCCGCCGAAGGCGATGATCTTGCTCAGTGGCACCAAGTCGATCATCTCGTTCAGCACGTGCGCGGTCGTCTGCTGCGAGATGACAGCACACCAGCACAAGTTCAGCGTGACATTGGGCAATGTCTTGCCCATCATCGCGGCATCGCGGACCATCGGCATACCGAGATGGAACATGTCGAACCGCACGTCACGCCGGCGGAGCGCGCAGGGAAGGAGCAGCTTGGGGTCGAGCTCCCGGAAGTCTCCCCAGTAGCCGGTATGCACCGCCACCGGGACGTCTGCCTCGGCCGCGACGTCCAGGCACTTGTCGCAGAGGTAGCTGGTCAGCGCCCGGTGCGGAGGGGGCGGACCCGTCCCCTCCTGTGTCTGTCCCCAAGCAACCAGCTTCCGGAGTTCGTCTGCCGCCGCGGCTGGGTCGGGCGCTCCGTAGTCGCTCACCATCGTCTTGAAACCCACTGCGCCCGCGGCTAGGTCCTCGCGCAGCCGATCCTGCGCCGCCACAGCTACCTCCTCCAGGGCGTCGGGGCGCGGCCTGCGACTCGACCGCGCTCGAGTGAGGGTCGAACCTGAGCAGCGAGGTGATTCCGCACAGCCCCGGATCATTGGGAAAGGCCGCCTGGTCGACGCAGGTGATCGACTTCCTGATGCCACACTTATCCTGGAGCGTCCGGCGGTACAGTCCTGGCGTGTTGTCCGCCTCGATCCGAGCAGCGAACTCGTAGATGGTGCGATCGGAGATCTCCTGTAGGCCGAATAAGTCCTTCGCGGTAATGAGGAGCGCCCGCGCGTAGGAGCCGTGCTTGATCTGCTCCCAGTGCGGTCTCAGTACCGGCCACCAGGTCTCCACCGGCCGGTGACCTCCCTCGCGCATCGTCTGTTTGAACTCAGGCGACAGCCCAGCAGATTCGAGATCATGCCAGATGTACCCGCCCGCGAACATGCTCAGCCCGGAGTATTGGTGGCGTAGGTATTCGGCTTCAGGCGGCAGATGCTCATGGGCATCCACTACCGGCATATCCGCGAGTTCGTCGTACAGATCTTGCGCCGGACGGGAGAGCTTCACGGTGAGTGCACTCCTTTCCCCGCCCCTTCGTCGGGGCTGATTTCCCAACCTCCCGCGGCACGCGGGCGCAGGTGCTGGCCGAACGGGTGCGGGGGCGGCGCAGGCCGCCTTCCGCTTCGCGTGGTCCCTGATGCGGAGTTGGCCGGGGACCTCCGCAATCGCGGTCTCACGGGACCTCGAGACCCACAGGCGCCCTCACACGGTCGGCCCCTAACTGACTATGCGGTAGATACATCCCTGCGTCAGGAGTTCAACCGGAACGGCGGGGAAGTGGTTGCGGAGGTAGTCGGCGAGGTTCCTGACTCCCCATTCCTCGAGGGTGCCGTGATTCACTATCAAATACGGAATGTTGAGATCCTTCAGCAGCGCGCCATCGCGGACTTGGCGGAAGTAGTCATCGTATCCCAGCCAGGCATCAGCCCCGAACTCGATCATCTTCGCCAGCGCCGAGCCTCCTCCGCTGAGAGCGAGGCGCGTGACCGGCTGGTCGTCATCACCGACGGCGAGCACCGCCTGCTGGCCCAGGGGCTTGACGCGCTCGGCCACCTGCGCACACAGCGATCCGAAAGTGTGGCCGGAGACGTCTTGGATCCGGCAGAAATCATCGACGGCCAGCGGCTCCCCCTCGAACCCCAGCTCGCGAGCCCAGCTATCCATGACTCCGAGGCCCGGCATCATGTCCCACAGGTCGTGACAGCGGTAGCAAACCAGGCCGCTCTCCCGCAGCCAGGCGAGCTTGGTCTGCTCCGCGGGTTGAGCGGAGGCAGACTCGTCGCCAGGCTGCATGGGGCCCTCTCGGAAGATGGACTCATGTCCTACGAAGAGGTTGCAGCCCAGCTCCTTGGCACGCTTCAGGTCCGACCAGTACGGCTTCCACGCGACGGCGATCCCCGTTACCTCGGTTTCCGGGTCCCCGAAGCGGAACCCATCCACGGTCTGCGACCAATCCATCCAGGTGCCTACGCTGCGAAAGAACTCGTGGATAGCAATAGCCTTCATGATCTCCTCCGCTCTCAGTCGACTATCCTCGTGCTACAGAGACGGGACGGGCCATGGAATGGTACTCAGTCAGCGCCGCCAGAGCGTGCTCTACGGGCCGACGCCGATCCGAGTGGCGTGCCATCCACCCGCCAGGAGACCGCCCAGACGTCTGCGTCGGCGTCCATACCAGCGCCTGACAATGGTGGACCGGCATTCGGTGTCGTGCGGAACGCGATGACGTGCCTACGATTCTGGGTAACCACCTCCGCTCCCAGGTAGCCATCTCCCGATAGCAGCCTGACTTCCCGCGGTGCTTCCTCCTGTGCTCGTCGATACGGCAAGAGCACAGTGAGGAACTGGCAGACGTCGCTGCATTCGACAGTTTCGGCAGTCAAATGCCATTGATTGGCGTAGCTGTCTCGTCGGGTGTACTCCCCCTCAGGGGGCACCGAGAACTGATCGGTCTGGGAGAAGCTGAGTCCGGACGGCGCGACGAAGTGCACCTCGAGGCCCGCGTCGCCGTGGCGAATGTGAGCCGCCTGGGATGCCGGATCTATTTCTGCCTCCTCCAGCGCGTGCAACCACCACTGGAAAGTCGAGGGCCTCGGGGTAGCAAGATCGTCGAAGATCACAACGCTTGGGTCCATGTCCCTGTACGTCGGTCTGAGGTACGCAATGTGGCGGTCGAACCTGCCCACGCGGTCTGCGTAGGCCGCCGCCGCGTCGCCGATCGCGTAGTGCCAGTAGTCGTTGGTCTCGAAGTGGATGATCCGGCCCTTTGAGTTCCAGTCGCGAATCTGCTGGCCCGACCCATCGACTCCGATAGAGTTGGCCGCCTTGGTCTGCCACGTCCATTCCCGATGGTGAGCACTCGCGTAGTAGGGGTAGTACCCGGAGGCGATGGCAAGCGGCTCCCCGTAGGCGTGGAGGATGAAGGCGTTCTGGTCGGCGAATGCATGGCTCGTCGCCCCATAGGGAGAGCTGCGCATCATGACATGCACATTGTCCTCCCCGCGCGCTAGATCGCTGTGCATACAGACGAGCCCGACATCGCGAAAGCACCGAGCCTGGGGAATATCGGCGGGAGGTCGAGCAACCAGCTTATCGTCATGGGAAAGAAATGCCGCCAGCAACCTGGGATGAAACCCCTGTTGTTCCGCAAACCACATGAAATGGGGATTGCCTAGCAGCCTGGCGAGATCCCACATGGTGGAGGCGCCGCCGGCCGGGAGCTCCTGCCCATCGCCAAAGGGAGAGAGTTTGCTGTACGGCGGGTTGCAGTACAGCTTGAAGTAACCGGTGTTGCGCACCCACTCCCGCTGATGGATGGGGGCACCGGTCGCCTGAGCCACGAGTTCGAAGACTCGCAGGAACCTGGCCGTGCTCCACTGCCAGTAGCTTGGCCCTTCCGACCACCCCCCATCAGTGCCGCCAAAGGGGGGATAGAAGGGAGCCCAGACCATCTTCAGGCAGTACTCCAGCCACGGCCTGACGTCGATCTCCCCTGCCATCGCGATGCAGCCCTCTGTCAGGTCGCCAAGGAAGTAGTCCATGGAGTGGCTGTCGAAGGGAGCCACCTCGAAGGGGAGTGCCTTGAGCGTCCAGTAGAGTTGCTCCATACGCGTTGCCAGGCAGCGGCGGCACTCCTCCCGCTCCTGCTCCGGCAGCAGCTCGTACACATAGTCGTAGGTACGGGTTCCGAACCGCACGAGATGGGTGGCCGGGTCGTCGTTCTCGCTGAGGCTAGTGCTTCCCTCGGGATCCCACGACACGAGATGCACGAGTCTCCGCCGAGCCTCCTCGCCGTACTTCCTCTCCCCGGAGAGCAGATAGGCCTCTGCACAGCGTTCCATGCCCTGCAGGAAGGGCCGGAGTGTCCGGAACGCCTTCGTGTAGGCTGGACCCCACTGGTCTCCCTTTGGCAGGAAGTCGGGTTCCGGCAGCAACGGCTCCCCAATCAGCCGATTGCATGATTCCCTGACACGGGCCAGTTCGTCCTCAAGCTCGCTTCTGCCCGGCGCCCTCATGCGCTCCACGTCGGCCACGGTCATAAGCAGCCGCGGGTGCTCCGATCCGATGCGCCTAATCACCTGCGCCACATCGGGGAAGGGCAGAGCCACGGCTTCCTCGGGAACAGCGAACCTCCGAGCTCTGCCGCCAAAGACGACCCCCGACCCCTCTTCCACTTCGCAGCCGTAGCGCCAGTACCACTCCCCCGACGCCAAGCACTCCTGCGGCGCGTATAGAGTGGAAACGTCGATCGTGTACCTGATCTCGCGCACCCCCGCGAAGGCCACGTGACCGATTCTCGTGTGGCGGCGCGCATCCAGCCTCACTGTAACCGACGTATCATCGCTGAAGGCGGCGTCTTGGGAGTACTGCAGCACGTACGCCGTCGCACCATCGACTGGCGGCCAAACGAACACCGGTGGATTCGCAGACAGCCGCTGCCCATCGGCCGGCGCTCTCTTCACCTCGTCTGGTTTCGGCGTACGGTCCAGCAGCTGCACAATCCGTTCCCGACGCTCACCCATCACATCTCCGCTCCCTTTGCCGCCGTAGACGGCATGCACACCATAGCTATGCCGCAACACGGGGTGGCAGAGCGCCGGCTCACGTTCCGTTCGATCATCAGAACCACCATCCCTTTCCCTCGGGTAGCGTTCAGCTCGCCGTAGAGCCGGTAGTGGATGTCAGGCAACGATAGAGCTGTCTCCGCGAGGCCTCGCGGCTCAGGGAGCACCGGTGGGAAGCAGACTGGCAACGAAATGATGGGCCTGAATCTCACCTATGCCGAACTGGTATCACCTACCGTCCGGGTGCAGCCCTGCGTGTGGTTGACTGCTCAGCTAACCACACGGCGTGCCAGAGATCCCCCGGGCCGGCTTCACGAGCGCTCGACACCCACAAGTGGGAGCAAGGGTAGCACCACCGCCCAGGAATGCTCGGACAGAGCTTCTGGGGAGCACACCTCCATACAGACATACTCCAGAGAGGGAAACGGTGCCCGCAGGCGCCGCCCAGAGGGTCCCGTGTCGTGTGGAAATGCCTGAGACCCCCAGACAAGCCCACAGGGCTGTCAGCAGCGTCTCATTGCCATTTGGCACAGACACCCAGGCCCATTCGCCCTTACCGGCTATGCTTCCACCACGACGACGAACCGGTCCCGCGGGATCTGCACGTCTGCAGGCAGCGCCACGTCTGTCACCTCGGTGAAGGGCGCGTAGATGCGCACGCGTCCGAGCGCGTTGCCGGCGAAGCTCACCCGCGCCGTCTGCTGCGTGCCGCCCACGTTCATCAGCACGCAGGCGCGCGCTCCGGTCGCGGGATTGCGGTGAGAGCTGAACAGGACTGCGCGGTCGCAGCTGATCTCCACCTCTTCTGTATCGAGAAACTCGCCCAGATCGATGAAGTCCACCAATTCCCGCCGCAGGCGCATGACCTCTTCGATGTAAGCGGCAAGCCGGACGTACTGCGGGTCGCTCAAGGACGCGGTGTAGCGGACCGGGCCGACGAGGATTTGGTAGCCGAAGCGGACGGAGCTGTTGACGTTCGCATAGTCGCAGGGCTGGGCCACCGCAAAGGTGGGGGCCCACTCCGGGAAGGTGTAGCGGATCGCCGAGAGATGGTCGAGGCTGTCATGCCACATCCACGTGGTGGATGCGTAGGGAAGCGTGCGGTCCCATCCACTTTCCACCGAGAGGCGGAAGTCGGCGTTGGTCTTCCGGCAGACCGAGAGGATCTCGTCGAGCGCGGCCAGCACCCCCTCCGGTTCCGCCCGGTCCGGGCTAACCGGGAGGTCAGGGTTGAAGTCCAGCCCGCCGGACGGCCCGAGCTTGTCGATGTGAATGCCGTCCGCGCCCAACTCGGCCAGCCGCGCCATCTGCCGGACGATGATTTCCCGGAACTCCGGGAAGGCCGGATTGCAGTTCACCAGAGGCCGGCGGGTCAGCCCCAGGCGCGCCCCGAGCGTGCCCATCCCGAAGCCGTACGCGTTCGACCAGCCGCTCGGATCCATGATGCGGTAGCGGTGCAGTTCGTCTCGGTACCTCTGGGTCGTACAGTCCACGGGTTGGAGGTTCACGAAGAAGTAGACCCGCAGCCCCATCTCGTGGCAGGCATCAATCCCGGCCTTCAACTCCCCCCACGTCCCGAGCCGCGGGTCGGGCGAGTAGTCGGGATAGCAGTTGTCGTGCCCACCCACATCCCAGCCGCTGATCAGCACCGATCCCAGGCCGTGATCCCGCGCGCCCTTCGCCCAGTCGGCGATGTCGGCGTACCGCAGAAACAGGTTCCCTTCGGGCAGGAGGAACATCGCGTCCTGAGCGGCGATCTGCCGGCGGATCCAGTCGGTATGCACCTCCGGCAGCCCAAAGCTCTCTGCGAACCACTGCCGGTAGACCTTGGCCGCCGCGTGCCAGTCGCCATCGTGGAACTGCAGGACCACCGGGGGCCCTTCCCAGGTCTCGCCGGGCGGCGTGTAAGGGAAGTGCGTCCAGTTCAGCACGAGGCCGGGCGGGTAGTCTGCTCCCATCTCGGCCAACTCATCGTCGTTGGGCCAGTTTGCGCCCTGTCGCTGCCGCGCCAGGCCCGGGTGCATCTCCATGCGCAACGCCTTGCTCCGGGGCACGAAGTCGTGGCAGGCGAAATACGCGCCGCGACCGAGCTTCGTGTTGAAGAAGCTGATCCACGGCATGCACAGGTTGCCAGGGTAGCGCGCCGCCCACTCCGGGTAGCGCAGCCCACCGCCCCCGCCGATGCCCATGATCTCCGGGAAGCGCTCAAGGAAGTTGCCCAGGCGCGCACCAGAGTACGGGACCAGAGTCGCGTTGTCCGCGCGCTCCCCCAGGCCGAGCATTCCGCCGAGCACCGGGTACCACACCTCTGCCACTCGGTGCTTCGTGCGGTTCGCGACTTCGATCCGGAAGTGGATCGCTTCGCCCGCCAACTCGATGTGCATGGTCACGTCGAGGTCGAAAGCGCCCTGCGCGTTCACTAGTGGCCCCCGCCAGAGGAGCGTCGCGCCGCGCTCGGTCCGCTCGGCCGCAGTCAGCTCCTGCTCGGCGCTCAGAATGTAGTTCGCTTCAAGCTCTGGCAGCGGTAGGAGCAGCCGGAAGCTCTCCGCCAGACGCGGCTCACGGAGAAGCTCCAGACCACTGGCTCTGTCCAGAATGCGTCGGACCGAGCCGTTCGCGTCGTCGATCTCGATGGCGTAGAGATGGTTCTCGATGTGCACTGACCCCTGCCATGTTCGATGAGTAGTTCCCATTACGGCGGAGCGGCGTGCACTTCCCTCCTCGGCCTCCCGGGGTGCCCCTTTGGACGACAGCCAGCCGCGTAGCGGCCTATCACAGACTCCTGCTGACAACAACGGTCGCGCCGCGGCCTAACTTCGCAGCGAGCCGTTCTGCCTAGTCGAGTGGTGCGAACCGCACTTCCTGCACCTCCATCGAATCGGAGACCACGTAGAACCCGCCGGCGGAAAGGCTTGCGGGGAGCCGGCCGAGGAGCACCCACTGGTCGCCCACGTTGAGCGCACACCCCTGGCCGACTACCGCGAGTCGCACTGTGCCACCCGGATCGAGCCGAGTCGCGGCCGTCTGGAGGATGGAACCCTCTCCGCCGTCTCCGCTCCCTGCCGTCGAGATGAAACGACTACCGTCCCGCGTAACCTCAGCGCACAGCCTAGCCTCCGTCTGCACGCGCGCGTAGAGGTCGATATGACCTTCGTCTTCCGGCCGGTTTACGGTAAGTCCGATCACTCCATCCGGGCCCCCGAAGTGCTCGCCGATGCCGAATGCCCGCACCCGTGACTGATCCAGCAGAGGGTCCTGCACCGAGATCGTGAACCGGACGTTCATCCGGTCGGCCAGGTCGGTCAGAAACGCGGTCAGCCGCATGTTGAGGGTGGTCATCGCGAACCGGGAATTCGGCGGGAGCGGGGGATCGCTCTCGATCCTGAGGCCCAGCGCGGCGGACAGCGCCGGGAGCACCTCCGCGAAAGGCACGGGATCTTCCGCGTTGGTCCACATGTTGCTGCGGAGCAGTGCGCGGACCCTGGCCCGCTCCTCTGCGCCCGCCCCAGCCTTGATTGCCAGACGGCTGCTGATGATGTCCGGGCTCGTCCCCAGTCCTCTGCCATCGCCAGGCTGGCTGAGGACCAAGCGCACTTCGTGCTCACGGGCGATCGTATCCAGCAACTCCTTGAGAGCGAACCGACCCGTGAGATTGAGAAAGTCCTTGCGGCGTGGTCCCTGGACGTCGACCTGGAGAGGCAGCTCCTCGGGGAGCATCCTCCCCCACCCCCACAGCATGCCATGCCAGTCGAGGTCGTACTCGTTGGCAAGGAGCCCGCGGATAGCGGCCTCATCCTCGCCGGGCGCGATCCCGACGCCTGGTTCAGGCTGCGGCTCCTGTGATACCGCGGCGCCTCCTTCATAGCAGCCCAGCGACACTGTTCCTGTTCCCGGCCGTGGCGTTCCGGTGATGTCCGTTGGAACCTCCGGCGGCACTGCGCCTGCTCCCACCGCGGGGCTGTCGGACCGGAGGCGGAAATCGAGGTGCTTGGCATCTACGAAGCCCGGAGTGGCATCCAGCGTGCTATCGGCCCAATACGGGTACTCCGTGCGCAGTTGGTCCAGAGTCATCCGCGTCACCTGCTCACCCAGCACCATCACACTGGTAGCGTCGGTGGCGCTGTGGAACAGGTTGTGGTCGCAGTGAATGGTCGTCACGTCGAACGGCGGACGGTCCCCTCCGTACGAGGGTAGGACCACCATGCCGGCCCCGCCTGGGAACACGGAAACGCCTATGTTGTTTCGCAGCAAGTTGTTCGCGCCGCGCACGTTGAACTCATTGGCCAACCCTTGCTGGACGGGATCCCAGCAGTTCGCCGTAGAGGTGTTATTCAGGAAGGTGCAGTTGTCGCATCGGGTGGAGCACAGGCCCTTCCCGCCATTCATGAAGGCGAGGTTGTTGACCATTAAGCATCCCCCTCGAGGGCCGCTCCCGTCGATGATGATGCCGTTGCCGTCGGTGCGATAGGAAGAGTTGTCGTAGTTGCCGTAGAGCACACAGTTGCGAATAACGTTGTTCGTGCCCGTTGGCTCCCAAAGCGAAATCCCGCTCGACCAGCCTGTTCCGCCCCCGTTGAAGTAGACCTCGGCGCCGTCAATCGTGATGAAGTCGCAACTGTTTGCGTCGATTCCCCCCTGGCCCCCCCCAGTAGCGATGCAGTTGAGGACTTCGACGTGATGCGACCTATGGATGCCGATACCGGAACCCCGGCCCCGGTACGGCGCGACGCACTTGAGCCCGCGCAGCCGAACATAGCTGACCTCACTCAGAGCGAATGCAGACGAGCCCGATCCCGGGGCATCGACGTGCGGCCGCTCCGTGCCGACGACGGCCTTCCGCTCATCGCCAGGCGCAGCCGAGATAGTAATCCACTGGTCAGGTGTGCCGCAATTCGCGGCGCCGAGAGCCACGCACTCCTCATACCGGCCCGCCCTCACGAATACCGTGTCGCCTGGCTTCGCGGCTGCAACGCCCCGCGCGATGGTACGGAACGGCCGGTCTGCCGTCCCCGGCGCGCCGTCATCTCCGCTGACGGAGACCCAGTGCTGAGACGCCTGGGACAGGGCAGGAAGGCCGACCAACAGGACTAGCAGGAGGATCGATACTACGCCGTGTTTGTGCATAGCTTGCCTTTCGAACGCGCGCTTCTGTGATCGAGCCGAACACCCCTTGGGCGCATCACTGCATCCCCATACTTCGCAGCAGCAGGATCTGCACCAAGGCCGTGGTCGCGCTTCCCGCGATCAACCCCAGGAAGAATGGCAGGGCCTTCCGGTGAGCGCGCAATCCGCCGTATCTGAGCAGCAGCGACTTCACCGTGAGGGAGGCGATGATGGCTGGGGTCATCCCGTCGATGGGGTAGCTGAGCGCGAGCGGGAACGCGATGGGATGCAGAGGCCACCAGGAGAACTGCAGCTTGGCGGCCATCAGCGCGACGGTGACGAGGGCTCCGATCCCGATCGCCCCCGTTCCGCCCCAGTTCGGTCCGGTCGGATCTCGCAGCCAGCCGTCGAGCTTCCCCGCCGCCTGATTGCACACATAGAGGATGTCCCGGTACCCCTTCGCCTCCAGGCCTTGGCGATACCCAATGTGGAGGTTCGCCCAGAAGTAGACGACCATCGCGAACGGAACCGCCATCATCATGATCCACGCCAGCTTCTTCTGACTGGCGCCCAGGCGCTCCGCAAGTCGCAGCCCCTCGAGCTGGGTGGGGCAAGGATTCGGCCTCTGTTCATTCATGTACGGACGCAGAATCGCGATCATGCCCAGCGCGGCGGGGCGAAATGGCGCGGGTCCCGGGGAACTGTGTTAGCGCGTACTCCGGCATAACGCCGAGCATCTCGTGCTCCGGCGGGCCGAGCTGCGCGCGGACCCGGCTCATGGCCATCACCATGAGGAAGTAGAGGATGAGGAAGCAGACCGCAAGTCCCTGGCCCATGCCTCCGCGCACGAGGAACCAGCAGAGAAAGCCGAAGCCGATCGCGCCGCCGAAAATGGCAGTCCGATAGCTGAAGGCCTCGCCGCGATCATCGGCCAGGGATGGCAGCCCGCAGGCCCGCCTCAGCACCTGGAGCAGGTAGCGGCGGTCCAGCCAGATGACCACCCCCATCATCGCCAGGAAAGCCCCGACGATCTGCTGATCTCCGTACGGGAACCCCGTGTAGCTCGAGACGTTCCACCCGAGCAAGCGAGAGACCACATACTCGAGCGCGCCACATGAGGTTGAACACGACCAGGGAGAATGCCATATCGACGGGCATGAGGTAGGAGATTCCGATCCCCCACGGGCCCCAACTGAGCCTCCAGCACCGGAGGGCATCCCACGGATGGTTGTTGTTGATGTAGCTGGAGAGATCGAGCCCTAGCGGTACCGTCGGCACCAGTGGGAAGAAGGCGGACAGGATGATCAGCACGCCGATCGCCGACGAGACGGCGACGCCGGTCCACCAGAAGGGGTCCCGGAGAAGACCTCCACCGGGTTCGACCAGGCGGAGTGGCAGCTCTGTCATTGGGAAAGGCAGCTTCTCCTGCTCCGACCAGCGACGGCGCACGATCACATTCGAGCACAGCGTCACCCAAGTGAGGCCGACCGTCCAGGCCGTCCACCACAAGGCGGGAGTCGCCCAGGCCCGCAGGATCTCGATCCGGTAGGCCGTGGAGTTGCCAAGGAAGAACCCCTCCAGAGCGCTCTTATCCGAGACGATCAGCCATGGCGCCAGGTTGGGCAAGACGGTCTCGGCCCAGTGGTTCGCCGGGCTTGCCTGCCACACCGGGAAAGCGATCACCGGCGCGAGGGCGCCGAACCAATCCCAAACGCTGCTGATCATGCCCGCGGCGATCGCAACGATGACGTAGATCGTGACTAACTCGGCCGCGGTGAAACTCCAGCGCGGTCGCAGTCGCTTCAGCGCCACGTTCAGTAGGACGGAAAGGCAGACGGTGGCCACGGCCGGGCCGAACATGGAGCCGCCGGGGCCGGTGCCTCCGACCAGCCAGTTCCCCCAGACCATGAAGAAAATGAAGGGCGGGATCAGCAGCGCGAGCGCCACCACTGCGCGCGCCCGGATCGCGGATGGCTTCGCTGTAGATGAGGGACCAGTATGTTCAGGAGCGGCCGTAACCATCAAAGCGGACCTCGGGGATCGGGTGCGATGCCAAGACATTTCGCCGACGAGGCGGCGCCACCCGCGTACCAACTTGCTGATCTCAGCGGATCAAGATGCAGGCTGCTGGAAGGGCAGGCGGAGCGCCCGACGGCGCTCCGCCCCGAATGCCATCGCTGCCACCTCAGCACGACCCGCAGGTGGCGCCACCAGGCTGCTAGTGTGGGTTGTTGATGATGGCCTGAGCCGCATCATTGGGTGGGCCGAATCCGCAGGTCGGCACTCCCTCAATGAGATGGGTGGACTGCACATACTCAGACTCGTCGTCGCCGCCGAACAGGATCGCCTCGGCGTTATACCAGGAGGCGTGCCCATCGGCGAACCCAAGATTCGTTCCCCCCAGATGGCGGGCGCGTGCATGGGTCTTCCGATACTGAGCATCGGTCTGGAACCACGGCGTCCCAGCGCCGCACTCCGTCGTCCACGAGCAGTTCACCCAGTCGGCAACGGGATACGAGCAGGCGGCCCTGGATGGAAGCTGCGTGTCGACGTAGCTTATCCTGTCGACCGAGTTGAACTCGTAGTTCGCGGCCCCGATATCGGAGGCAACGACGTACTTCGACGCGTTTTCGATCTGGCTCGTCTTCAGGTCTCGCATGTAGCGGTTGGTGCCAATGTCCTGCTGGAACCCGCCCTCGTCAATACCGCCCGAGCTCTGCTGTACCCAAGAGTCGGTAACGGATCCACCCCAGCCCGGCGGGTAGGCGTAGTTGCAGGTCCACCACTGGAAGTCCGGGTTCTGGACTATGTAGCCGAACCAGTCTCCGTTCCCACCAATGCCGCCATTGATCATGAAGCCTGCGTGCCAGCCTGAGGCCGGACAGCGCCATACGTCACGGTTCTTGATGTACTCGTCCAAGATCACCGGCGGCCGCAGATAGGGGTTGGCCAGATTCGTGTAGCTGCAGTCGTAATAGTCTATCACGTCCTGACGATGCTCGGACGGCGGCATCCGGTCATAGTCCGTCAGGTACATCTGGAACGCGATCGCGATGTTCTTCACGTTCGTCAGGCACTGGATCTTGCGCGCCGACTCACGAGCACGCGCGAACACGGGGAAAAGCATCGCTGCGAGGATCGCAATAATCGCGATCACCACTAGCAGTTCAATCAATGTGAAACCACGACCTCGCCTCATTGTCGGCTCCTATCGGTCCGAGTATCGTCGCAGACTCGTGCGTCACAGCCAGGTCAACACGGATGCATCGATGCTCGATCACGTCCTCTTCCGGGGCCTCACCTCCTTTGCCCCTCTCGATCTTCCGGCTGGTAAGCCCGCACCACGACCCGCAGTCTCACGTCTCGGGCGCTCGTCGGAGAGCGCCTGCCGTTCGCCCGTTCCGAGGCTGGAGCTGATCGGCAGCATCGTCCCCCCACATGACCCTCGCACGACGAGCACGACCGGCAAGAGGCGTACGGAAGCTCGGTCTTCAGCCCCCCCGTTCCGCATGAGACGGACCAGCTCGCTGCACGCCGTCTCCCCAAGCTTCGCCACTGGCTGCTTCACAGTGGTGAGAGGAGGAGTCCAGGTGTGCGACAGCACAGTATCTCCGTAGCCTACGACCGCGAGATCGTCCGGGACCCGCAGCCCCGCGTCGCGGGCCACCTGCATTACTGCCCCGGCGCCCACGTCATTGGCTGCCGCGATCGCAGAGGGCACTGGCTCCGCCTGAAGCAGGCGTTGCGCGGCCCTCACCGCCCTGCCCCAACCCATATTCCAGTCGTAGCGCGCCACCAGCCTATCAGACAGCCGGAGGCCGTGCTCCTCCAGTCTATCCCGGAAGGCCGAGAGACGGATCTCCGCTCCCCAAGCCGACGACGGGCCCGCGAGATAACCGATCCGCGTGTGCCCGAGACTCACGAGATGGTCCGCTACCTGGCGCATGCCACTCACATTGTCGCCCGCTACGAGCGGCAAGGTGAGCCCGTCCACTGTCTGGTCAAGCAGCACGCAAGGGACTCCCTGCAATCCGTCGGCAACGCTATCGTCCTGTATCAGCAGGCTTGACGAGGGGTAGAAGAGAATTCCTTCAACCCGCATCTCCAGGAGCGAGTCCAGCTCGCGACCGATGTCCTCCTCGCCCTGGCGATAGCGCATGAACATCACTTCATAGCCAGCGCCTTCGGCGGCCTCTGCTACCCCGTCCATGACCGCGCCGATGAAACCGCCGGCGAACCCGGGGACGATGGCGCCGATCAGTCCGCTGCGTTTGCGGGCCAGCGTTCGTGCCGCCCGATGGGGCCGCCAGCCGAGCTCGCGGGCGACCCGCAACACTCGCCGGCGCGTCGTTGCGTTGACGGCCGCTGCTGTCCCCGGCGCGGCAAACACCCGGGAGGCTGTCGCCTTCGAGACTCCTGCGCGCTCGGCGACGTCGGCCAGCGTTACTGATGATCGCCGAGGGTGTTCTTGTCGATCACGGCCACTTGCGTCCGGGAGTGTCACAGCGTGATCCCATCACTTTGATGTTACCGGTTTCAGAGATACCCTGACCGCCGTCTGCCCGCCGAAAGACGTACTCAAGCCTAAGAAACCGGTTTCATAGAGTATACGCAACTGGAACCCATGTCAAGGGCTTTTTCGGGGGTCTACGCTCTGACGATCCTGGGACAGTATCTGGATGCCAGATATCCATGTCAGGAGCCCGTGAAGGCGGGCTGACATCACGCCACCAGTCGGAATGCAGTGACCCGCGTGTCCGGGAAGAAGCATTGCTCGAAAGCAGCCGGGAGGGTCTTGGCGAAGCGGTCAGGTCGCTGCCAGACCTCCCCCGCGATGAGCCAACGATGGAACCGCCCCGCCGATGGTGAAGTGTCCCTGCCAGTGGTTATAGTACTCCGAGAGGTCCTCCAGCAACCGGCTCAGGCGATCCATGCCTCGGACGATGGACCCACCGCGGCAGGGAAGAGCTCCATCTCGGTTCCACTCCTCCACGCGAAAGCGGCGCCCAAAGGCGCAGCACTCTGACTTCAGACAACAGCGGAGCAGAACTCACCACACAAGCCCGGAAGCGATTCATGCCGGTGCCACAGGCGGCTGACAGGCACAACTGGCGGCGGCGCCTGCCTCCACCGGATCGGTTCAGCGCGACAGCCAACTGGCTATCGGCGGCCAGCACCCGCGCCGCGAGCTGGGCCTTCGGCAGCAGCAACGCCCCGATGGGCCGAAGCGCGTAGCGAGTGAGTTCCCGGACCGCGCCCAGAACACATCCAGCAGTGAACAGGAAGCTCGAAACGGTGCTCATGCGAACAAGGATAGCACCGACTCACAGGGCAAGGAAACCGCCCAGGAGTGCCCGGACAAGGTTTCTGGGGAGCACCCGGGAATAGGCGGCCGGGGATCGTCGTCTGGACATATAGAGTGTCCGGCCGAAGTGCAGATAGTGGAGATAGATGGGTTGACTCACCCGTCATCGTGTGTGCGCGGGACTCCTGGATTTGAGCAGCATCCTGGCAGTGGATGAAACGCGCGGCCTGCCCCTCTGTCTCCCACTTCTCAAGCGGGCCGGGATCGCCGTCGCCGCAAGCCGAATGCGGCGGCGTCAATGGAGAGCTATGAAGATCCACCTTGCTGTCGGGCTGCTGGCGCTGTGTGCCTCCCCGGCGCTGGCCGCCGATACCGTCGGCGCCTCGCCCGAGATGTGGGTGCAGGTTCGGGCAGCGCAGCCGCCAACTGTGGACCTGAGACCGACACCATCGCCGCAGTCACCGGCCAAGCTGAGCCTGCGGGAGTGCCTGGATTCCACATTTCAGCACAACGCTGGCTTCCGCCAGAACCTGCAGCAGCTCATCACCGCCCGGCGCAAGCTGTGGGTGGCCGATCAGCGCGCGTTCCTCAGCACCAGCGCGACGGCGCAGCGCGAGAAGACAGCGGGGGTGGAGGGTGCGCCGCAGGTGAGTATGTCCTCCGACGCGACCGCGCGGTATGAGGCGACCACCGGCGGGTCGCTGACCGCGGACGTTGGGACGGGCACGCAGGCGGCGCTCGAGGACCTCTTCTCGCAGCAACCGTCGGTCACGCTGAGCTACGAGCAACCCCTGGTCAGGGGGTTTGGCCTCGCCTCCTCGACCTACGAACGAATTCGCAGCGCCCGAGCCGCGTTGGCGACACAGGAGCTGTCATTCTACGACTCCCGCCAGCAGCTCGCGCAGCAGGTCATCGGGGACTACTTCTCAGTCCTGCTCGCCCAGGGCGAGGTGGAGATCGCGCAGCGATCTATCGACCGGGCGAAACAGCTCTACGACATCAACTACGCCAAGTTCACCGGAGAAGGCCTCAAGAAGGCGGACGAGGTGTGGGTCAGCCAGGTCGCGGAGATCGACGTGGACCAAGCGCGCCTAAGCTGGGAGAGCGCGAAGCAGGACCTGATCAGCAGACAGCAATCCCATCGCGATGCACTCGACGGGCTGCTGTTGGATATGGGTTACGTTCCCACCGGCACGCCCGAACTGACCACGACCATCACCTACCATCCGCAGGATTACGATGAGGCAAAGTTGCTCCAGGTCGCGCTGGCCAGCAGCACGCAGCTCGGGCGGCTTGAACTGAGCCGCCAGGACGCGCTGGCAACTCTGCGCATCGCCCGCAGCCAGCGGCTTCCCGATGTGATCGCGAGCGCCGGGGTGACCGACCTGGGCGATACCTTGAACGGCGTGCCCGTTAGCAGCGGCTGGTTCACCGGCGTCCGGATGGATGTGCCGCTGTTTGACCGAGCGCGGAGCGAGAGCGCGGCCGGAGCCGAGCGGAGTTTGAGCGTTCTGGAGCAGCAGATCGTGGCGGCCCACGACCAGGTGAGCCAAGAGGTGCAGCGACAGATTCGGGCCGCGACCAGCTCCCGGGCGCGGATCGCGATCGGCGAGCAATCGGTCACGCTGGCGCGCAAGAACAGGGAAGCGGCGCAGGGGATGTATGACGAAGGGTTGAGTGACTACCTGCGGGTGCTGGATGCCGATGATCGGCTGGTGCAAGCCGAACGGTCACTGCTTCAGGAACAGGTTCAGTACTTCCTCACCACGGTGCGAGTGCGAAGGGCCCTGGGTGAGGATGTCACCCAGGGGTTACCGGAGTGATGGTCTTCGCCGCACGATCTGATGGGTACCAGTGCCCGCGATGGTTGCGGGAGGAGCCGCGGTCTTGAGGCGCTATGCTCTGAGCATCGTGATACTGCTAGTGGCGGCAGGAGGCGGGCTGACCTGGCGCGCAGCCGTCAGCCGCGCCCCCAAGGCACGCGTGCCGTTGGCGACTGTCGCCCGCGGCGAACTCGTGATAGCTTTGCCCGCCGAGGGCACCCTCGAGAGTGACAATTCGGTCGTGGTGCGGACGGGCAAGGCGCCGGGCCAGGTGACCAGCATCGCGTCCGACGGCACCGTCGTGCGCGCGGGCGACGTCTTCTGTCGCATCGAGGCCCGGGAGCTGCTGCGCAAGCAGACCGACGCGGAGCTGGCCTCCAAGCAGGCCCAGGAGGAGATCGCGCGGTCTCGCGAGTCCGCCGAGCAGCAGTATGAGAACGAGCAGCGCTCGCTGGACCAAGCGGAGAAGAACTATCAGGTCTGGCTCGACTCGACGGCGATGACGACCAAGCAGGCACAGGACCAGCTTGCATTCGATCAGGCGGAGGCCGAGCGGCTGCGCCTGGAGTACGACCGCAGCCAGAGGATGGCCGCCAAGGGCTACGAGGCCGGGTCCGAGGCCGAGATTGCCAAGGCCGGATACGAAGCCCAGCAGTTCAAGGTGGAGCAGAGCCAGAAGGACCTGGAACTCAATCGCCGCCAGATCGCCTCCGAGCGCCGACAGCGGGAGAGTGCGGTGGCGGCGGCCCGGCGGCGGACGGCAATGTCCCGCGATCACATCCAGCAGCGCGTCGAGCACGCGCGGCAGCGCGCCGATGTCGCGGCCAAGGAACTCGAAACCATCAGGGCGGCCCTCGCCGATACCGTCATTCCCGCCCCTGCGGCCGGTACCGTGTCGCTCTTCTCGACCTGGCAAGGCGGGGAGCGGAGGTCGTGGCGCGAGGGCGACCAGGTGTCCTCCGGGACGCCATTGGGCAGCATCTCGGGCAGTGAGAACATGTCCGTGCGCTGCCGGATCAAAGAGAACGACATCGCCCAGATTCGGAAGGGGCAGGAGGCGGAGATCGAGTTCCAGTCACTGGCGGGGAAGACGTATCAGGGAGTGGTCTCCTCTGTCGGCACGGTAGCCGCGCGAAGTGTGGGTGTGGGAGGACCCGACGGCCGAGGCGAATGAGCGGGTCTTCGACGTGGTAGTGAAGGTGAAGCAGGCGCGTGCGGGGCTGAAGCCTGGTCTGAGCGCAAAGGCCAGGGTCGTCGTCAACCGCCTGCCGAACGTGCTGTCGGTTCCGCTGGACGCAGTGTTCGAGCGGGCGGGGAAGAGCCTGGCATACGTGACGAAGGGCGATGGGTTCGTGCCCCGAGAGGTCCGGACGGGCGAGCGCAACGACGCGATGGTGGAGGTGAAGAGCGGGCTCTCCGAGGGCGAGACGGTGGCGCTGGCGGATCCCACGCGCTATCCAGCCAAGGGGCCGGAGAGGAAGCAATGAGCCTGGTTGAGGCACGGGGGCTGACGAAGACCTACTACACCGGAACGGTCGAGGTGCATGCGCTTCGGGGGTTGGACTTCGAGATCGACGAGGGCGACCTGGTGGCGATCATGGGCCGGTCCGGCTCGGGGAAGACCACGCTCCTGAATATCCTCGGGTGCGTCGAGAAACCCACCGCCGGTCAGTATGTGCTGGCGGGCGAGGACGTGGGACGGCTCACCGACGCCCAGCGCTCGACCCTCCGGCTGCGGCGCATCGGCTTCGTATTCCAGGCCTACAACCTCCTGCCGGGTATGTCCGCCCTCGACAACGTGCTGCTCCCGACGGTCTACAGCGGCCTCGAGAACGCGGTCGAAAGCGCACTTGCCTCCCTCGCCCGGGTGGGACTGGAGGGGCGCGAGCACCATCGACCCACGCAGCTCTCGGGCGGGGAGCAGCAGCGGGTGGCGATTGCGCGGGCGCTGATCAACAGCCCGGCGATCATCCTCGCCGATGAGCCGACGGGGAACCTCGACTCGCGCCGGGGGCAGGATGTGCTCGCCCTATTCCAGGACCTGAACCGGGAGGGCATCACCATCGTGATGGTCACACACGAGGAGCAGATTGCGCTCCACACGCGAACGCGTGCTGCGGGTGATGGATGGCAGAATCGCCAGTGACAGACGGATCGAGCAGCCCCTCGATGCCCGCCAGGTGCTGGCCGAGCTGGTGGCCGAGAGCGAGGATGAGCTGTGAAACGGAGCCTCTACCTGGTGATCACGCTCGCTGTCATCGTCGGCGGGTGGAGACTCTGGGTGATCGGAGCAAAGCGGACCGAGGCGAAGTCCGAAGTCCCCATGGGCGAGGTCACCAGTGGCTCGTTGGTGGTCACGCTCCCTGTGAGCGGAACCCTGGAATCGGCTGTGGAGACACCGGTGCGGACCGAGATCGAGGGCAGCCTGATCGAGATCTGCCAGGACAACTCGCCGGTGAAGCCCGGCGACATCGTCTACCAGCTCGATACCAAGGAGATGGAAACGCAGCGGGATACGCTGCAGAGAGCGCTGACCGATGCCCAGGATCAGTTGGGCACCACCCAGCTGGATGACGAAACCCGTGTGACTCAGGCCGAGAGCGATGCCCAGGGGGCCCAGGAGTCACTGAAGCTGGCGCAGGATAAGGCGCAGGCGGAGCGAGAGAAGCTCGCCGCCCAGGTTAAGTATGCGGAGGGGGAGACCGCGCGGGCGGCACAGGAACTTGCCGCGATCCCAGCGGCTGGCCAAGATGAACTACATCGCGGGCACCAAGCTCCGCGATGCGGAGAAGACCTACCGCGCGCAGCAGTTCACGCTCGAGCAGCAGCGAGCGTTGCAGGCCGATGTCGATAAGCGGACCAGCGAACAGGTACAGGACCAGCAGTCTGCCTACGACCTGGCCGTCCACGCGCTGGCGACGGCCAAGGCCAACAATCTCGAAGACATGGCGGACGCCAGCATCCACGTCTCAGAGGCGCAGCGTAAGCTGGATGAGATCGACCGGAAGATCGCGCAATGCGCGGTGGCCTCGCCGGCCGCGGGGCTGGCGGTGATCGAGACCAACGCCGAAAACTGGCCCGAGCGCCGCCCCTATCGGCTGGGTGACCAGGTCGGATCGGGCGCGGCCCCGGTCAGAGTCTACGATTTCACGAAGATGCAGGTGCGCTGTCAGATCGGGGAGATGGATATCTCGCGGGTGCATCGCGGGCAGGACGTCTTCGTGGCGTCATCCGCGAGCAACGGGAAGCGGTACCGCGGGAAGGTGGCGGTGGTGGAGGAGCTGGCGCAGGAATCCAACGTGTGGCAGGGGGGCACGCCGGGAAAGAAGGTGTTTGGCCTGCTGGTCGCGCTATCGGAGGCGGATCCCGCGCACCTGCGGCCTGGCATGACGGTCGATCTGGAGATCGTCCTGGATAGTGTGCGACAGGCGACGATGGCCCCCATCCGCGCAGTCTTCCGGGATGGCAACCAGTCGGTGGTGTATCGCGCGCGACAGGATGGCTTCGAGCGAGTGCCGGTGACGGCGGGAACCCGCAACGATCTCCAGATAGAGGTGAGCGGGAGCCTGCACGCGGGCGATCGGCTGGCATTGGAGCGCCCTCCAGCCCCGCTGGCTAGATCCCGGGAGGCGGGGCGATGAGGGCCCGCGCCGGCATTGGGATACTCGCGATTGTGGTCACCCTCGGGGCGCTGGGCTGGGCCCGCTGGCCAGGTAAGCCACGCTCGGCAAAGGCCGCGGCGAAGAGCGAGCAGCTCGTGGTAACCACTACCGCGAAGCGCCAGGACCTGCTCATCACCGTCAATGAAACCGGAGTGGTCGCGGCAAAGAAATCCACCCCGGTGGTGCCCGATATCTCGGGTCGGATCCAATGGGTGATCGGCAACGGGGTGGTGGTGAAGGCCGGTGACGTCGTGATGCGTTTCGACCCGAGGACCTTCCAGGAGGCGCAGACCGATCTCTCGGTGCGGTACGACGACGCGGTGCGGCGCACGGCGCAGGCAGACGCCGTAGGAAAGGCGCGGATGAAGGAGATGCGGCTGCGCCTGCAGCGCGCCGAAGATGACGTTGCAGCCTTCGAGCGCCAGCAGCAGGTGACCCTTCGGCAGGCGGCTGACGCCATAGACTTCCACGCCAAGGAGCTGGAGAAGCAACGGGAGGATGCCGAAGTCAGGCGCCGACTGGCGGCCAAAGGGCTAGTGGCGGGTACCGAGGTGGAGCGTGCGGACGCCGCGGTAAAGGCCTCGGAGTTCGCCCTCCAGCGCGAGCGGAGCGACTATGAGCTGAGGAAATCTCAGGCCGCCTCGGACGCGCTGGACCGGCGCAGGAACGTCAACAACACCACCCGGGACATGTCGCGGGCCCGGAACTGGTCGGAGCGCGATGTGCGCATGGGCGGCAACGAAGTGGACAACCTTCAGCTTCAGGTCGATCGGGCCAGAGAAGACTTGACGAAGACGACTCTGGCCTCTCCGGTCAGCGGGCTGGTGGTGTTGACCTCACAGGGGGGATGGCGCGGGGAGACGCACGTGCCACGCCTAGGGGATTGGGCTTCCCAGGGGCGAGAGATCGCCTCCATCGTCAGTCTCGACCAGATGCAGGTGAAGCTCGAGTTGGGCCAGGCGCAGATCGCCGGGGTGAGGATGCGGCAGCCGGCCGAGATCAGCATTGAGGCACTGCCCGGTAAAGTGTTGATGGGCAAGATCACTGCCATCGGCCAGAATGCCCGCCGCCCGCCGGTGCAGGGATGGTCGGGCGTATCATCCTCCGCTACCTTCCCCATCACCATCGATCTGCCGCCCACCGGGAAGGCCCTCATCCGCCCCGGCATGCGCGCGAGCGTTCGTATCGTCTCGCGCCGCATCAAGGATGCGATCACCGTCCCGACCGGGTGCATCTTCAGGCGCGATGGTCATTCGGTGGTGTTCGCAGAACGTAGCGGCAAGTTCACTCAGGTCCCCGTTACGCTGGGCGACTCCAACGGTGACTACACGGCCATCACAGAGGGCCTGGCGAATGGCGAACGGATCGCGCTCAACGACCTCGGCGCCCCCCCGCCGACCGCGACGCCGACTAAGGGAACGCCGAAGTGAAACTGAAGAAGCTGAATCTGGCGCCCCTGACCGCGCCTGTCAAGACCGGTCTCCGTGAAATCCGGAGCCACAAGCTCCGCTCGCTCCTGACCATGCTGGGCATGATTTTCGGAGTGGCGGCGGTGATCGCAATGGTGTCGATCGGAGAGGGCGCTCGCCAGGAGACCCTCTTGCAGATCCAGCAACTGGGAATCGACGTTCTCCAGGTTCGACGCGTCGCGCTGGCTGGTGAGATGCAGAACGAGGCCACCAAGAAGTCCCCCTATGGCCTCACCTACGGTGACGCCCTGGTGCTCAACGAACTCTGCGATTTCGCCACCCGCGTGGTGCCGTCGTGCCGCGTGTTCGGCGAGGTGCTCGCCAAGGGTAAGGCGATCGACGCACGCGTCTTCGGTACCGACCCCGGCTATGTCAAGACCTCTCACCTGAACGTCGTGGAAGGGCGGTTCATCGACGAGGAGGACGTGGCCCGCCGCGCTCACGTGTGCGTGCTCGGCGCCGAGGTGAAGCGAGACGCCTTTGCCTTCGAAAGCCCCGTGGGCAAGTTCGTCAAGATCGGCCTGAGCAGCTTCCGCGTCATCGGAGTGATGCAGGAGCGTGTGCTCGAAACCTCCGAGACCACCTTCGCCCTGCGCGATCTCAACCAGGACGTGTACATACCGATCACCGTCGCCATGGAAGACTTCCAGCTCTACATGGAGAAGGCGATCCCCATGAACCCGGAGGCGGTGATGGGCCTGGTGGGCGCGATGTTCGAGCGCCCGCCGCTCAACCGCCGCCCGATCAGCGAGATCGCAGTCCAGGTCAGAGACTCCGACGTTACCGTGCCAGCGGCTCAGGTCGTGAAGCAGATCATCGAGCAGCGCCACGGAGGAGTCCCGGACTTCGAAATCATCATCCCCATCGAACTGCTGCGGCAACGCCAGCAGACCCAGAACATCTTCAACGTCGTCATGGGGGCGATCGCCAGTATCTCGCTGCTGGTTGGCGGCATCGGGATCATGAACATCATGCTCGCCACGGTCACGCAGCGAGCCCGCGAAATCGGCATCCGCCGATGCATCGGCGCCAAGCGCGGCGACATCGTGCGGCAATTCCTCGTCGAGTGCCTGGTTATCACCATGATCGGTGGGCTGCTGGGCGTAGTCGCCGGTGTCGGGGCCGCCCAGGCGATATCACACTATGCCGGCTGGAAGACGGTGGTGGCGAGCAGCGCAGTGGGCCTCTCGCTCGGGGTCTCCATCTCTGTAGGCCTCGTCTTCGGTCTCTACCCGGCCATCCGGGCGGCCGCCATCGAACCCATGGAGGCGCTCCGAGGCGAGTGAGTCTGTGTATGTCAAGTCGGCTTGGGACACCCCTTGGGCGGCATCGATTGGCTCTGACTCACACCCTCGGCAGCATGGCGACACGCCTAAGCGCGACAAGTGGGACGCGGATGGGGTCGTCGGGGTACCCAGCGGAGCGGAAGGCGTCGCGCAGACGCGCCGAGACGCGCCTGGCAGTGAGGCGACACCGGTTGTGGCTGCCAGAACAGTCAGGCGGCGATTAGGTAGGCGGTGATCTGAGTACCGGGCAAGACGCGTCGCTCGAAGATGCTCCAGATCATCTGAGCGAGCTCGGCGGGTGTCCTTCTCCAGCTCCCCTGCGGAAGCTTCTTCCCTCCCAGATCGCCCTTCTGGGCCGCATGGAGCCAGCGATACAGTGTCGATCGGGCGATCAGGAAGTGCTCGGCCACCCGGCTTCTCGGAATCCCGTAGTACGCCATGCGCCACAGCACTCGGAGCCGCTGCATCGGGGTGTAGCGCTTGCGAGCAGGGGCCTCACCGAACCGGCCTTTGAGCATCCGGAGCGCCGGCTGCAGCCGGCGGTTCTCGTCGCGGAGTCGGGCTAGCTCTCCCGCCTCCTCCCCGGCGGCGGCAACCTGCTGCAGGAACCACAGCCGCTACTGACCAGCCGATTGAGCACTCAACACCATTGACCGCACCATCAGGGCAACGGCCGCTCGGAAGACCTCCATGTGAACACACTCCACAAAGGAAGACAGCGCCTGAAGGCGCCGTCCCAAGGTCTCCTATGGCAGAATGGCCGAGAGTTGCAGGCAAGCCTACTCGGCTGTCAGAGGCGTCCCATCACCATTTGACAGCCACACGCCCACTCATCTCACATCGGCAGCCGAAACGCCCGCTGCACGAACACTGCTACCTGGTCACGGGTCACGATGGCCTCGGGCAGGTAGTGGGTGGGGTCATAGCCTTGCACCACCCCGTGGTCCACGCACTCCTTGATCGCCTTCCCCGCCCAGTACCCCAGCGGCACATCCTCGAAGGCCGGCGCCTCTTTGGTCATGTCCTCACCAATCACTACCCATCCCTGGGAGCGGGCCACGAACACCGCCATCTGGTCCCTGGTCACCTGGTCACTCGGGGCGTAGTGCGTATCGTCAACGCCCTTGACCACTCCATTCTCCACGCAGTAAGCGATGTAGACGTTCGCCCAGGGGTTGGTGATGTCAGTGAAGGCCACTGTCGCCGGCCCCGTCGGGTCGCCACCATTCATGGCCCGGGCGATATATACCGCCATCTGGTCGCGCGTTACGGCCAGTGCCGGCTGATAGGTGCCGTCCCCGAAACCGCTCACAATCCCAGCGTCTGCGCAGGCGAGAATCTGGCTCAGCGCCCAGTAGTTCCCGGAGTTGAGTGGGTCCGGGTCGGTGGGGTGGATCGGAACGTCGGTGAAGGAGACAGTGACATAGCGATCCTTGCTCTCACTGTCGCTGGCGATCCCGTTACCAGCCGACAGTGCCACAGTGTGCCGACCGGCACTGGCGTAGACATGGGTCGGGTGCTGTTGCTCGGAGTTC
The DNA here is from genome assembly GCA_963699135.1 of uncultured Armatimonadota bacterium. GTDB lineage: Bacteria > Armatimonadota > Hebobacteria > Hebobacterales > Hebobacteraceae > JBEKKD01. The sequence goes on from OY969415.1 coordinate 419,438, forward strand.
CCACCATCCCCAAAGTCCCAGAACCACGCGTTCGGGCCGCCGGTGGAAAGATCGGTGAAGTCCAAGGAGAGCGGAAGCTGCCCGCGCCGCGGCGCACCCGAGAAGTCGGTCGCTACTGCTTTGCCTACGGTGACGCAGCCCACCCGCGTCCTCGTATCCGACGCGTGCGCGTTGCTCGCAGTCAGAGTGACGTCGTAGCTGCCAGTCATCACATACTCGTGCGTTGGATGCTGGTCGCTGGAGTGAGGGCTGCCATCCCCGAAGTCCCAGTCCCAGGTCGTCGGGCCACCAGTGGAGAGGTCGGCGAAGCTGACCGAGAGCGGGACGCCGCCCCTGCTTGGGCCGGCCGAGAAGCCGGCGGCCAGCGTCGAGAACACGATGAGAGAGGCCGAGGCGCTCCCGGGGACGGGAGTAGGGCCGTTGCAGGTGGCAGTGACGGTGAGTGAGATCACGCGATCCGTGCCGCTGGTGTTGGCTGGTGCGGTGTAGGTGGTGTTCTGCAGCCCTGCAGACGGTGAGAAGCTACCTCCCACGCCGCCATCGGACCAGGACCAGGAGGAGATGCCATGGCCTCGGCCGTCACTGCCGTCGGCGGACAGCGCGCTGACCCCTCCCGAGACCACCGCGGCGGGTTCGGCGGACGCCGACACACTCAAGATATGCGCTACCGGCTGCACGGTGAGGATGGTGGAGTCGCTGTCACTGAGGGGGCTGACGCCATTGCAGGAAGCCGTCACGGTCAAGATGATGGTTAGGTCGCCTTCGCTGGGGTACACCGGAGGCAAGTAGCTGGGAGCCTGCACCTCGGGTGACGGAGCGAAGCTGCCGCCAGCCCCTCCGTCCGACCAGGACCAAGAGGCCACGCCGTGAGTGCGGCTGTCACTCACCACCGCCGACAGCCCCACACTACCTCCAGAAACGACGATCGCCGGGCTGGGAGGTCCAGCCGTCACCAGGAAGCTGTGCGGCACTGGCTGCACCTCCAAGCTGGCGGACTTGGAGATGCTGAGGGGCGCCGAGCCGTCGCAGACGGCCGTAACTGTCAGCGTGACAGTGACCGCGCTATCGCTCCGGTTCGCTGGGGCGTTGTAGGTCGGGTTCTGCACGGAAGCTGACGGGGAGAACGTCCCCCCCGATGCTCCATCCGACCAAGACCAGGATGCGATGCTATGCCCGCTACGGGAATCCGTGGCCGAGGCTGAAAGTGTCGCACTCCCGCCGGAGCCCACCGAGTCGGGGCTGACCGCGGCGCTCACGACCAGCGAATGCGCCACCGGATGGACCGTCAGCGCCGCGGCACCCTGGCCGCTGGTCGGAGTGGGGCCATCGCAGGTGGCGGTCACCGTGAGACTGACGACACGGTCGCTGTCGGCCGTATTGGCCGCCGCGCCATAGGTCGGGTCTTGCGCCGAAGCGGAGGGGGAGAAGCTGCCACCTGCGCCCCCGTCTGACCAGGACCAGGAGGAGATGGCATGCCCATCGCGGGAATCCACGGCCGAGGCCGAGAGTTCCGCGCTCCCGCCGGAGGCAACGCTGTCTGGGCTGGCTGACGCGATGACGGCTAGCTCATGCTTGACCGGCTGCACGCTGAGGGTCGTGGAATCACTGTCGCTGAGTGGGCTCGCGCCATCGCAGACAGCGGTCACTGTCAGGGCGACGGCTCGGTCGCTATCGGTTATGTTCCCCGACGCGGTGTAGGTGGGGCTCTGCACCGAGGACGACGGTGAGAAGCTGCCGCCGGCCCCCCCATCAGACCACGACCAGGAGGCCACGCCGTGAGCGCGGCTCTCGCTCACCGCTGCCGACAGGGCCGCGCTGCCCCCTGAGACAACGGCGGCCGGGATGGGGGATAGCGCCATAACCGAGAAGCTGTGCAGCACTGGCTGCACCTCTAGGCTGGTGGAGTCGGATCTGCTTAGGGGCGCCGGGCCGTCGCAGATCGCCGTGACCGTCAGGACAACAGTGACCGCTCCGTCAGTCTGGTTCGCGGGGGCGTTGTAGGTCGGGTTCTGCAGGGAAGCTGAGGGAGAGAACGTGCCTCCAGATCCTCCGTCCGACCAGGACCAGGAGGAGATGACATGCCCGCTACGAGAGTCTGCGGCCGTGGCGGAGAGTTGCACGCTCCCGCCGGAGCCTACCGAGCCGGGGGTGACCGCGGCGGTTACGACCAGGGAATGCTCCACCGGATGGACCGTCAGGCTCACCGTGTCCGAGGCGAGACGGGAATCGGTCGAGTCGCAGGCTGCGTCCACGGTAAGCGAGATGGTCTGGTCCAAGTCGGTGCGGTTAGCGGGTGCGAAGTAGGTAGGGGCCGCTACGGAGGCCGAAGGGGAGAAGATGCCTCCCGCTCCGCCATCCGACCACGCGAAGCTCACCCCGTGGTCCCAGGTATCGTTCACTTCGGCCACTAGAGCGGAACTCCCACCCGAACTCACCGCGTCGGGCGAGATGGATGCCTTGAGGGTCAGGGCGTGGGGTTGGTCATGCACCGTCACCGTGGCGGAGTCGGCATCTGTCTGCCCCACACTGTCGCCGACCGTCAGAGTGTAGCTGGTGGTAGCCCCGATTGATGCCGTAGGAGCGGCAATGCCGGGATCGTCAAGTCCGGTTGTGGGGGACCAGGAGTAGGTGTAGGGAGGCACTCCGCCCGAGGCCGAGCCGGCCAAGGGCGCGGTGTCACCAACCACGATCTCCCGGTCGGGTCCGGCATGCGCCACCACCGGCTGGATCACGGTGACGGTCACACTGTCGGTGTCCATCCCTCCGGTGTGGTCAGTCACGCTCAGGACGTAAGTAGTGGTGACGGCCGGCGAGGCCGTGGGGTGAGACGAATTCGGGTTGCTCAATCCGGCGGTCGGGAACCAAGAGTAGCTATAGGGAGAGGAACCATTGGAGGCCGAGCCCTCGAGAGTGGCAGACTGGCCCAGGAAGAAGGTCCTATCGGGGCCCGCCTCCGCGATCACCGTCGGCGCCGCGGAGTAGGTGTAGCCCAGGGCCGTCACCCCGTCCACTATCTGCGCCAAGTACGTCGGGTCCAAGTTCGGATGGAAGTAGGCTGCCGCCCAGCCGTCTCGCACCACTAGGTTCTTCTGGGCGGCCCGGACGATGTCTGCCGGCAGGTGGGCAGGATAATCGTAGAACGGCTCCAGCTCCACGTTTCCCAGGTTCTCAGGGAGGATCTTCTGGCCGTAAATGTCGCGCTCGATCACATACGGAAAGAACTGCCCGGCCACATAGGGGCCGTCGGGGCTGGAGTACAGCACCCGCCCCGAAGTCAGGCTGAAGCGCTTCCCGAACTCGGTGTAGTCGAGGGCGGAGGCTACGTAATGTGGTGTTTCCCAGCCGATAGGGGTGATTGAGACCGCGGTCAGCTCGGCCAGGCCCTGATCGACGCGATCGTTCACCCAGGCCACGGAGTCCTCTGGCACTGGGCCCAGGAGCAAGGTCTCTCCCAGCACATCATCCCAGGACGATAGGTAGAACTCAGAGTCATCGCCGGTTACGCCGTCGTATGGATTCGGAGTGGTGTCGTACTGGTGGGTGTAACCGTGAAGAAGGGGCTGACCCCCGCGCGTCTCCATCCGGTGTAGTGCGTTGACCACCGCAGCCTCGTCGGACAGCCGACCCTCCTCGGGAACACCGCCGTTGAACGTGCCCAGCGAATCCTTGTAGACCGGTATGATGGAGAAGAGGAAGGGAATGCTCTCAGATGACAGGTAGCCAGAGATCGCGTCCAGGTCCTGTGGCGCCACCGTCGGGTCGATATCCTCGATCCGGATTAGCGCTCGATGCTCGGAGGCGTGGTCGATGCCGACGATGTCGTGGATCAGGTCGCAGAAGACCAGGTATCTGCTCTCCTCCGACAGATAGCTGAAGGGCGAGTCGGCGAAGTACCACAGGTTCCCGGAATGGACGACATAGGGCCAGGATGCTTCGGGATCGGTCTCCGTAGGCGGTCGGTAGGCGATGGCCGGCGTCTGGGCAAGATCGCCGTCGAAGATGATGGTCGCGCCAATATCGGGGTCGGCAGGGTTCTTCGACAGGGATTCGTCTTTGTAGATAACCTGGGTGAAACCAGAACTGTCGACGCCGGCAAACTGGAATCCGTAACGGTCGATGAAAGCCTGATCCCAGAACCCCTGCTCGTCCCAGGCCATCTGCCACAGATTATAGCCGAACCAGCAGACCGTGCGCTCGGTCGTCTTCACATCCGAGAGGAACGCGGCCGGCAGCGGGTTATCGAATACGCCGCCAAAGTAGAACAAGACCGAGTAGTTCTCTACCTCGCCCGCAACATAGTCTTCGACGGGCGCCATCTCCCACTCTACGGGGAAGTGCCCAAGCAGATTCGCCACCTGCATTGCGTGGAGTTCGTCCACCCAGCCGTAGTCAGTCGCGGAATCGTAGAGGATCAGCGCGCGGACGCTTCCCGGACCGGGAGGGTCAGCGTGGCCGGCAACGGGATCGAGCCAGGCCAGGCAGGCCATCAGGGAAACCAGGATCAGCCATCGCCAGCGTCTTGCCGGCGTTCGTGGGAAACTGCTCGCAGTCAACGGTAGTCCTGTCGGCCATACATGGGAATCCCGCCCGCAACCCGCGCCCCGAGGCGGGCAAAGAAGGCGCTTTGCAGGATCCATACTCTCTTCTGTCTGCCGCGCCTCGTCACCTGGGAGCGTCACCGCCAAAGGCCTTCGGTCGGCACCGCGGCGCGCGCCCAGCCCGGGAATGGCGTCACTACGGGACCGGGATCTGCCATAAGGCACACCCACCGTCTGGGCGGGACCGAGGGGTGGCGGCGCCGCCATGCGTGTCACATCGCCTTCCATGTGTTGCCGGTCAGTGGCACGGTTCGTCGCTACCAGCATTATCACCAAGCCGCCAGGCATTGTTGCCGCCTGGCGCCCGGATCGCGGATTGAGAGGTCGCGTCCGCTTGCTGGTACCAAGGTACTGTCGGGGCGCGTGTTACCGGGAATGCCATCTGGCTCCTGCTGTGCATGCCAGCTGACGGTACGACCACTCTCCAGGCGCGGACTTCGGCGCGGGAATCCGACCTATCATGCCACAGACGTCCGTTTCGCTGGGGCCAACCGCAGGGGCTACTTCGCCGTGGAACCACTCTGGCCTCGCCCTGATGGCATCCCTTGGTGTATCGTCTCCCTGGCGGATGGGACACCATTTGTGTGTCGAGGGCCTTTGGGACCATTCTGGACGGATTGTGGGCTTCTTGCCGCTGACCCTTCAGTATCACCCGGGACCAGTTGCGTGTGTTGCGCGCCGGTGGGACCGTCCTGGTGGCGTTCTGGGCTTGTCCCGGCTAACTGCCTCCGGTACCATCTGGGGCCAAAAGGCGGCGCCTACGGGCGCCGCCTTTTGGATTCAGCGCGGTGAGGATCTGCGGAGCACCTAGCGTCTGCTGAAGCGGCGCCACCCGCGCGTGGCTTCCGGAAGCCCGGCATTTCCCCAGAAGCCTCTCGGGTGGTTTCACGGGCCCTCGCGACGCCCGCATCTCGTCGGGCGCGGCGCGGATCATGGCAGGTAGTGCCTAATGGCCGCCACTGCCCGGCGGGTCGGGGGGACAGTTCGCTACTCGGCTCTCTTTCCGTGTACATGCCGCAGGAATGCCTTCTCCAGTACCGCGTTGCCCTGTCTGGCTAGTAAGCGCGCGCTGGGCACAGGGAGGGGGCCACTGTCTGGTGGGAGAATCAGAGAATAGGAATTGTACTGCCCTTCTTGCAGGCTAGCCGCCTCTGATGGCCTTGAGCTCGAGAGGAGCGAAAGCAATGCTGGTAGCGGGTTGAGATGACCGGTCACCGCCATCTGCCCTCGGTAGTCAGCTGCTCGCACTATCGGTTTGCGGAACTGCTGACGGCACCCGGAGGAGAGAGGATCCCCTGGTGGACGGTGGTTGTAATCACGGCCAGCTCGGAGCAGCAGGCCGCCCTCTGCCGGGACGAGATCGAGCATCGGCGCGATCGAAAAGCGCTCCCAGAGGGTGTGAGGTTCCTCTGTGTGCCCGACCGTGGCGGCAAGCGCATCGGCAGCGGCGGCGCTACTCTGGGCGCGCTGCGCGCGGTAATCCAGACCGATCCCCGCTCGCCCGGCGCGACGTCGCTCGATGACTGGTGGCAGTCACAGCGGGTGCTGGTTATCCACTCCGGAGGCGATTGCCGTCGGCTGCCCCAGTACTCACTGCTGGGGAAGCTCTTCGCCGCGCTCCCGGTGCGGACAGTCTCTGGCGATGCCAGCACCGTGTTCGACGAGTATCTAGCACTGTCCACTCTTTGGGCGGCGCAGCTCCCCGCCGGGCTGGTGGTCGCCTCCGGGGATGTGCTACTCACCTTCGATGCGGAGCAACTTCACTGGGACCGGCCAGGGGTGTCAGGGGTGGCGATGCCTCAGTCTTTCGAGGTCGGGAGCGGACATGGCGTCTACACGGCGGACGAGGGGGGGCGGGTCAGCACCTTTCTCCAGAAGCCCACTGCTGCGGAAGTGCGGGCGGTCGGGGGGTTCCTCGAAGGCGGGAAGGTCGCGGTAGATACGGGGCTCATTCGCTTTGCACCAGATATCGCAGCTCGTCTGACAGAGCTTGCCGGCCTCGACTCAGCGGCCGAACCGTCGGAGGGCGAGCTCCAGGAGATAGACCTCTACCGGCATTTCACGCTGTCGTTGACAGGCCAGTGGGAGCCGCCGCCGGAAGCTCCCCGGCAACTGCAGAAGTTGGCCGGCATACTCAGGGGCCGTCCCTTCTGGTGCGATCTCGTCGAAGGCGACTTCACACACGTCGGCAGTACCGCGCACTTCCAGAAAACTATGACGACGGAAACGCCGTGGAGCGCGCTGCACCAGACGCACCAGCGGCTCGCGACCGCCAGCCCGCCCGGTGTCCGATCGGACGGCATGATCGTGGACAGCATACTCGCTGATGGCAGCACGTTGGCGCCGGGCTCTATCGCCATCCAATGTCATCTGCGCAGACCACTACACATCGCCCGCGAGGCCATCGCTCACGGGTTGGAGGAACTGACCGAACCGGTCGAGATACCGGAAGCCACAGTCGTGCATCAGGTGCCGGTGGCCCTGTCGAACGGGAGGAAGGGGATCGCAATTCGGGTCTACGGGGTGGAGGATGACCCGAAGGAGATCGTCGGCCGGGGCGAGGCAACCTGGTTCGGTCGCCCCCTGCTCGAGGTGCTGCGATCGCTGGGGATAGGCGTCGAAGATGTCTGGCCGGAGACGGAACCCAACGAGCGAAGCCTGTGGAATGCGCAGGTTTTCCCGGTCGCATCGGCAGAGATTGCATGGGCCTGCGCGAGGTGGTTGATGTGTCTCGCGGACAGCTTCTCGCCGGCGCGATGGCGGGAGCTTAGGCGGCTCTCCCTTGCGACGAGTTCGCACGGGGCCGACCGACACGCGCTGGCGACAGCACGGGCGCGCCGCATGGTAGAGAGCTGGGCGCGTTCGGCAGTGGCGTGGGCCGAGTCCGGAGCGGACATACAGCCGCTCATCGCACAAGCGCCCGGGGCGGCGGCGCTGGCAGTAGCGGGCCGGATGCTGTCGGCACAGGCGACCGAGATGGCCGAGAGCAATCTCACAGAGGCCGCCAGCTGGTCCTTCAAGGCGGGTGCGTTTCTCTCCCAGGCCTGGCTGGAAGAGGATGCGGAGCGAGCGCGGTCGATGGCTTTCCGCCAGGTGCGGCAGGCGGTGGAGGCCGGCGTCTCCGCGCCGATGACGGCTCCCGCGGGGCGCGTTGGCGCTATCGGAAGGTAGCGGTGTCTGCCCCCGTGCGGGTGGATTTCGGGGGCGGTTGGTCGGATACGCCTCCCTTCTGCATTGACTGGGGAGGGAGCGTCCTCAACGCGGCTCTTACTCTCCGCGGCAGCTATCCCATCCGCACAACTATCCGGATCATACCCGAACCTGTGGTACGCTGCTACGTCTCGGACGGACCGGGCCGGAGCATCGAATGGCAGGATAGCGAGAGCCTAGCAGGTGAGACCAGACCAGGCTCACCTTTCGCCGTGCCCGCGGCGGTGCTGCAGATGGCACAGCTCGCGAGCGAGGAGACTTCGCTAGAGTCCTTCCTGGAGGCCTATGGGGGCGGGCTGGAGTTCAGGACCGCAGTGGATGTGCCGATGGGGTCAGGGCTCGGGACCAGCAGCATTCTGGGGGCCACGGTGATTCGCGCAATGACCGAAATGCTGGGGATCGCGCTGACCGATGAAGCGCTTGTAGCACAGGTATCGGTGCTGGAGCAGAGGCTGACTACCGGGGGCGGCTGGCAGGACCAGGCGGGCGGCGTCTTCCCCGGGGTGAAGCTGGTCACCTCAACCCCGGGGGCGGAACAGAAGCTCCGGATGGCCCAGGTGGAGTGGACGGGTGAGCTTCGGAGGGAATTCGAGGAACGCTTTATTCTCTACTACACGGGCATTGCACGCGTGGCAAAGGATCTGCTGACACAGGTCGTCGGGGGCTACCTAGCGCGGGAGGTGGACAGTCTACAGGTCCTCCACAACATCAAGGCCTTGGCTGTGGAAATGGCGCGCGCCATGAGCGCGGGGGACTGGCCGTGTCTGGGCTCCCTGATGGACCGGCACTGGGAGATGAACAAGATTCTGGACCCCTACACCACCAATGCCGCCATCGAGGCCTGCCTGCGATCCCTCCGTCCATGTCTCGCCGGGGCCAAGCTGGCCGGCGCCGGGGGCGGCGGTTTCCTCATGCTGCTCGCGTCCAGCTCCGAGGCGGCCCGATCCTTGCGGGAGTGTCTATCCGCGGAGGGACCCGGGGAGCTGTACGAATACGATCTCGCGGAAGAAGGCATCCAGATATCGGTGGAAGGCTAGCCCGTAAGGTCTGTGGCGAGTCGTGACGAGGTGTTCGGGAATGGGCTGCGGGAAGCGGGGTCTCGTCGGCCCTCGACATTTGCACGAGGTTCCAACTGCTTCGACTTGGGTATGTCCTCCGGGGGATAGAGTGCCCACGACATGTCGAGAGCCGCCGTCAGAGCAAGGCTGGGGCGGTCCTACGGCGAAGTAACCACTATAGGCGGTATGACTGGGAGCTCATAGTGGAACACGCGAACCTGCTGGTGGATACGCGCAATGCCACCCGCGCAGTCCTGCAACATCGCGATAGGATCAGGTTCGCGTAGACCACGCTCGAGCCAGAGGGTGAAGATGAAGATCATCTATGTCTACCGTGGCATTCCAGCGCTGACTCAGGCCATTCACATCGAAGGTCTCATGCGGGAGCTTCGCGCCCTTGGTCACCAAGTGGAACCATGCTTCCCCGTCCCGCAGTCGGAGGCTGGCGTTCCGTCGCGATCTACCCTGACGCGAGCCTTGCAGTGGACGAGGGAACGCGCACCAGCCGGCGCCTGGAATCTCTTGCGGCTGCGGGCTGACGTCAGGACAGCGCAGCGCCTCCGCCGCCTGGTGGCCGTCACCCGGCCCGACGCGATCTACGAGCGCTACGTATTCATGAGCGGCGGGTGTGTTCGGGTGGCGAACGAGTTGGCAGTCCCACACATCTTTGAGGTGAACGAGACCGCGCGTCTGAGCACTGAGTCCTGGTCGGAGGCGACGCGGGCCCGCGCCTACCGCATGGAGGACGAGGCCTTCGCTCGCAGCGGGGCTCTGATCGCGGTCAGCGGCGTACTCCGCGATCATGTCATCTCCCTCGGCGTTCGCGCCGAGCGGGTCACAGTGATGCACAACGGCGTACACGCCGAGGACTTTGCAGACGCGGCCGCCCACCGCGGGACGATACGGCGCGCGTATGGTTTCGCCGACCGGTTCGCTATCGGATACCTGCAGAGCTGGCACGCGACGAGCGGCCTCTACAAACAGATCTCGACACAGCTGAGCGCGCTGATCGAGTTGCTGCTCCCTGCGGCCGCGTCGGCCGTGCTGGTCATGATCGGGGGAGGGGCGGCCTGGGAGCAGGTGCGAGACGACCTGCTTCGGCACGCGCCCGACCCGGAGCGCGTACTGTTCACCGGCCCGGTCGGCCACGCCGAGATCCCCCGTCTGCTGGCCGCGTTGGACGCGGGGTTGATCGTGCACCACCAGCAGTTCACCAGCCCGCTAAAGCTGTTCGAGTACATGGCCGCAGGCCTGCCGGTGGTAGCCCCTGCCCTGCCGAACATCGCCGAGGTGATCCGAGGGGGGGAGAACGGTGTGCTCTTTCCGCCGGGAAATATTCAGGACCTGGCGCACAGGATTGCCGATCTCGCGTCCGACCCCGAATCGGCGCGGCGCCTTGGAGAGGTGGCCCGGCGGGAGGCGCTGAAGAAGTACACTTGGCGGGCAAACGCGGAGGGGGTGGTCAGGATTGCGCAGCGGCTCGCGGACTAGATGCAGTCGCCCACGTGGGGTTGCGCACTCCCTGAAGAGTATGTATCCTTGGAGCACACTGTCAGCGGCCGCACTCGCGCCTGGGCATCGTTGGCACCCGTGCGCAAGCCTTCTGGTGGAGCGATGGAGACAAGACGGATGAATGTGCTAGTCACCGGCGGCGCTGGTTTCATCGGGTCCCATCTGGTGGATGCCTACCTCGCGCAGGGGCACGAGGTGGCGGTGATCGACAACCTCTCCTCGGGCCGCCGCGAGAACGTGAATCCAGCCGCGCGATTCTACCAGGCCGATATCGGCGATCCGGCTGTCGATGAGATACTGGCGCGCGAACGCCCGCAACTGGTGAATCACCACGCGGCCCAGATCGACGTGCGGCGCTCGGTCGCCGATCCCGAGCAGGATATCCAGAGCAACATCACGGGGCTGGTACGCCTGATCTCGTCCTGTGTGGAGCACAGAGCGGAAAGCTTCGTCTTCGCCTCCACCGGAGGCGCCATCTACGGCGAGCCGGAGTCAAACCCCGTGGCTGAGTCGGCCCCGGTCCGGCCCTTGTCGCCGTATGGCATAGACAAGCACACGGGCGAACTCTACCTGCGGTACTTCGAAGCCACCCGAGGCCTGAAGGTTCGCATCCTGCGGTATGCCAACGTTTACGGCCCGCGGCAGGATCCGCACGGCGAGGCGGGCGTGGTCGCCATCTTCATCAACGCCATGCTCGATCATCATCGGCCTCAGATCTTCGGGGACGGGACTCAGCAGCGGGATTTTGTGTACGTCGGAGATGTGGTTCGCGCAAGTTTGGCGGCGCCGAATGCGCCGAACTCCGATCCTATCAACATCGGGACAGGGGTGTTGACGTCAATCAATGAGCTGTACCACGCGCTCTGTGACGCGACAGGATTTCGCGAGCCCCCCATCTACCAGGATTCGCGCCGCGGCGAGGTGTTGTCCATCGCGCTGGACCGGGCCCACGCGTACGAGCGCCTGGGATGGAGTCCCCAGATGGGCCTCTCTGAAGGACTACAGCACACGGTGGACCATCTCAGGAACCGCTGATGGCTGCACAGATGCCGGATGGCAATGCCCAGGCCCCTGCCCGATCAGACCGGAAGCCCGTGGTAAGCGTCGTCCTCGCCACCTATAACGGGTCGCAGTTCCTGGAGCAGGCGATTCAGAGCGTGCTCGGCCAGACCTTCCCTGACTACGAGCTGATCGTGGTGGATGATGGCTCCTCTGACCCGGGGGTGAAGGCCATCTGTGCGAAGTATGCCGGACAGATGCGCTACGTCTATCAGGAGAACCGGGGGCTGGCCGCCGCGCGTAACACCGGAATCCGCCACGCGCAGGGCGAGTTCATCTGTTTCCTCGACGACGATGATGCGTGGAAGCCGGAGAAGCTCGCCAGGCAGTTGGCGTTCATGCGCAGCTTCCGCCCCGAGGATAACGTTGCGATGGTCTCCACCTGGCTGGAGTTGATCGATCCAGCGGGGATGGTGATTGGGAAACAAGGCCACGATCTGAGGGGAGATGCCTATCAGGAGCTGTTCTTCCGCACGCCGGTAGACGCGCCCTCGTCGGTGATGATACGACGTGACGCATTCGACCGGGTGGGGCTGCATGATGAGTCGCTCTGGTACGCCCAGGATAGGGACATGTGGCTGCGCATCGCGCGCCACTTCGAGATTCGCTCCCTCAATGAGCACCTCGTTTCCTACCGAGTGCGGCCCGGCAGCATGTCCCACAACCACGAGGGACGCCTGCGGGATGTCGGAGACCGCGCTCACGAAGGCCTTCGAGGAGGCCAAAGACGATGCCCATGTGCAAGCGCTCAGGCCTGCCGCGATGGCTTCGCTCTATCTGGCATGGGCGTCGAGTCGCTTCTTCCAGGCCGATTGCCGGGGCTGCCGCGAGCGGTTCCGCCTCGCCTGCGAACTCATGCCAGGCGCTGCCACACGCTCCCATCGACTGTTCTACCTCGCCTCCTACCTTGGCGCCCCCTTCGTGCGGGCCGTGCTTCGCGTATACCGCGCCGGTAAGTCGGTGAAGCGCAGAGCAGCGGCCTCCTCCGGACCAGTGGTGCTGCCGCGGTCTGGCAATGCGCCGACCGGCGGCCGCCGTCTGCCGCGCCCACTGCGTATGGCGGCTGCCGTGGCGCGCGAACTGGTCTTCCTGGTGCGATTGGGGCTGTCCTTCGCGCTCCTACCCATTCGGTGGCTCCTGCCCGCGCGGTGGGGCATCGCTCTCTACAACGCGCTCTGGTTCAGTCGCCGGCGCGCCGACCTCGACTCTCTCGATAGCTGGTACGAATACGACCGCAGCCTCGACCCCTACTCATCACTGCTCGACCCGGAGGTCTGGTTGCGGGATCGGTGTATCGTCGACCTGGGAACCGGGAGTGGCGGGAAAGCGATCTCGTGTGTGCGGGAAGGGGCGCGGTCGGTGATCGGGGTGGAGATCGACACTCACCGCCTGGCTGAGGCGCAGGGGCTGGCCGCCGCTCATCTTGCGGGCGGCGTTCGCGAGAGCTCTCCCTCCTGCGAGCCTCTGCCTATGAGCTGCCGCTGCAGGACTCCGTCGCCGACGCGGTCATCTCATACACCGTTTTCGAGCACCTCTCGCAGCCTCGGGAGGCCCTGGCGGAGGCGTTCCGGGTGCTGCGGCCGGGCGGCCACCTGTTGCTCTACTACCACTACTTCTGTTCGCCTTACGGCGCTCACATGGTGCAATTCGTGAGGTTTCCGTGGCCCACTCTGTTCTTCAGGGATGCCGACTTAGCGCGGTGCTACAACAGGCGGCTCTCCCGCGACCGAGCGCGGGGCCTCTGCCAGGCGACCTTTGCGGCGGGGCAGGACCTGTCGGACTCCGCGCACGATCACTTCGCGAGCCTGAATCGCCTGTCGCCGGATGACTTCGAGGCGATGCTGGCTGACCGGCCCTGGCAGGTTGTGAAGAGCGGATACTACGGGCCGCGGCGGGCGCTGTTGTGGCTGGGCAAGCTCCGTCCGGCCTGGCGGCGTTACGCGCACGACGGCAAGTACTACCTGCTGCGGAAACCCTAGATGATGTGGGCCGAGGCGCTCCTTTCGCACGACAATCCGTCGGACCCCCACCACTATGGCCACCTCAACTGGCGCGCCCCGCTTGCGCGCTTCTTCGCCCGCGTCGAAGTCTGTGAGGCCAAAGACGTCGCCAACCGCCTCCGGAAACGCGGAGCACGTATTCCTCTTCGAGTGCCTGAACCAGCAAGGCGCCTCCCCCGGCGTCCTCCGCGAGCGCCTTGGACTCGCCGAAAGGGGGCACCTGTTCCTGCACTTCACCACCGATGACGAATGGCAGTTCGATATCTTCTCTCGCTTCATCTGCCAGTACTACCACGTGGTGACAACCACCGATCCCGCCTGCATGGAGCGATACGCTGCCTTCGGCAAGCCCGCGGTTCTGATCCCCTGGGCGTGCAACGCCAACGTCTATAGGAAACTGGACCTGCCCAAGCGATACGACGTCACTCTCATCGGCCAGCCCCACTCCGACCGCCTCCGTATCGTGCGGCATCTACGCGGGGCAGGCATAGGCGTTCGCGTCTTCGGTGCGGGGTGGGACCGCTACCCGGAGATGGCCGACATCTGGGGCGGCTACCTGTCGGCGGATGATGTTGTCCGCACCATCAACGAGTCGCGGATCTGCCTCAACCCTCTCTTGGCCAGCACTCGCGACCGCATGGTCGTGAAGGCCCGCGTGTACGAGATGAGTGGCTGCGGGAGCTTCCAGCTCTGCAACGCCTTCGACGAGGTCGGCCGCTACTACCGGATCGGCGAGGAGATCCAGGTCTTCCACGACCTGGACGACCTGGCGGAGAAGATCCGTTACTACCTCTCCCACGAAGACGAGCGCGAGGCGATCGCCCGGGCGGGGTATGAGCGCACCCTGAGAGAGCACACCTGGGACGCGCGCTACGACCACATGTTCCGCGAGATCGAGCGCCTCCGGCCCCAGTTGCCGGTGATCCCGCAGCCGATCATCAGCCAGCAGCGGGTTGCGGCCCTCTACCTCGCTCCCCGCGGCCGGCTGGCGCCGGCCACGGTGGCGAGCCTGAATGCGCAGACACTCCCGAATCTGGAGGTGGTGGTGGTCTCGGATCGCCCGGTCCAGGGCGCGGAATCCCTCACCCCTCGCTGGAGACAGGTGAGCCTGGCAGACCTCCGGACGGCCGATCTCGACTGCGATCTGGTGGCCTTCATCGAGGACGGCGAGGAGTGGGAGCCGGAGAAGCTCCAGTTCCAGGCCTTCGCGCTGGAGCAGGACGCGGCGAAGGGAATCGAGTGCAACCTCGCGCAGTGGGGCGTCTTCCGCGGACCAAGCGAGCCGGAGTTCCTGAGCTTCGTGCTGCGCTGGCTGCGGGACAATCACGGCCGCGATGACCTGGTGCCGGCCAGTGTGTTGCCATCTGCGCTGATGGTGACAGCCGACCTCTTCGCGCGCGAGCGCGAGGCGCTGATCGGGCTGCTGACTCGCCGCGATCGCACCTTCGCCGAGCGACACTTCCGCGACCGCGCCGGCTACGCCCACATCGAGCTGGGCGTCTCCCTGGTGCGCGTGCCCGAGCGGCGACTGTGGGAGGTGATCGCGGCGGTGCCGAGGCGGGAGCGTTGCCTTTGGATCAACTCCGCCCTGCGCTACCGCTCCGCCCGCTACATCCCGGACCTGCTGCGGCGGCTTCGCTGGGGTCGGGCCTGGACGCTGTGGCGCGCCTACCGGCTGCGCCAGGCCGGCCGGCAGCTCGAAGCGGAGGAGGAGAGTTGAGCCTCGTCCGCCGGGCGCTGACAACTCTCCGCTCCGAGGTGGCGCGCAACTTCCTCACCTACGGCATCGGCGCGGCCTTCCTGAGCGGCATCTCGTTCTTCCTGGTGCCCATCTACACCCGCGTCATCGCGCCCGAGGATTACGGCCTGCTGGAGCTGCTCAACACCGGCGTCGCGATCCTCGGCGTGGTCCTGCCCCTCGGCCTCTCGCAGTCGTTCTTCCTGGAGTTCTACCACCACGACAACGAGGGCCGGCGGCGGCTGACGCTCAACATCTCCGTGCTCTACCTGCTGTTCGCGGGCCCGATCGTCCTGGTGCTGATGGCGTTGAGCGGCCGGCTCAACCACACCGTGTTCCAGTCCCGCGCCTCCACCTTCCTGATCGTCGCGGCCCTGCTGACGTCGTTTCTCACTTTCTACCGGTCGGTCTTCTTCACCGCGCTCCGGCTGGCCCGCAAGGCGCTGCCGCTGGTGACATTCCAGGTGCTCAGCGGCCTGGCGGTCGGGGGGCTGAACATCTACCTTGTCTACTACCGCCGGCTCGGCATCCCCGCCATCATTGGCGCTAACCTCATTGCCATCGTCGCTGCCTTCGTCGTCGCGGTCATCTTCTATATCGCGAAGGGCGGCCGGCTCCACCTCGACCTCACCTGGCAGAAAGCAAAGGGATACTTCCTGCTCGGCCTGCCGCTGCTGCCTGCGTCAGTGGCAATCTGGATGCTGAACGTCTCCGACCGCTGGGTGCTGACGGGCTATGGCTTCCAGAGGGAGCTGGGCCTCTACTCGCTGGCGTACAAGTTCGGTTTGCTCTACAATATGCTCGTGGTGGACTCTTTCTCCTCTGCCTATACGCCCAGGGTGTTCGCTCTGTACGGCCAGGACCTGCTGGGCACGGAGCGACGGAACTACCGCGTGCTCTGGCTGTACCTCGCGATCTTCATCCCACTGGTGACCCTCGGGGTTCTGGTGGGGCAGCCGGTCTTCCGGCTCGTGGTCGGGCGTGAGTATTGGGGCGCGTATGGCTACATCCTGCCGATCGTGCTCGGATACGTGCTGGTGGGGGCGACCGGGATGGCGTTCAACCTTCCCCTCTACCAGAGACGCACCGCGGCCGCGGCCGGAGTGCAGATCGTGGGGGCGCTGTTCAACGTGGGGATGAACCTCATTCTGGTCAGGCGCTACGGCGCCTGGGCCGCCGCGATCATGACGCTGGCGGCCTTCGCGCTCGCGTTCCTGACTCGCGCTCTGGCTAAGGGCAAGGACGGTGGCGCAGATCAGAGAGGCCGGGGGTAAGGAGGCCGTCTAGCGTGTTCCTAGCTCCCAGTAGCTGGCTCCCAGGATGGCGAGACAAGCGGCTCAGGGCCCGACTCGGCCGGGTCGGCAGCAATGTCATCATCTCCTCCGGCTGGACGATCTTGCAGCCTCACCAGCTCTTCATCGGAGATAACGTCTCCATCGGGCACCTCTTCTACTGCGCGGGCTCCAGCAAGGGAACCGTAACCATCGGCAGCAACTCCATCATCGCGGCGCGGGTCACCATCACCACCGCGACGCATGACTACAATGTGCTGCCGATGAACACCGTTGGCATCAACAAGCCGGTGGTCATCGAAGACAACGTATGGATTGGCGTTGGGGCGATCATCCTGCCGGGAGTTACCGTTCATGAGGGGGCGGTGGTAGGCGCCGGGGCGGTGGTCACCAGGGATGTTGAGGCCAATCATATAGTGGGCGGCGTGCCGGCGCGGACTATCAAGGTGATCGACCGAAGCGGTAGCACCTAGCCGTGACCGAGTCCCAGCCATGCGCGTCCTAGCCGTCCCCGAAAGCGATGATCTCCTGCAGAACCGGCTCTTCGATCCGCCGGCGGAGCGCAATCGCGACGGCTGCCTTGAGCCCTTCCGCTACCTGCGCGAGTTTCTGGCGTCGAAGGACATTCAGATCGACACCTTCGATCTGGGCGACCCGGCGCAGGCCGATCGTATCATCTTCTTCGATCTGAAGCGGTTCACGCCGTTGTTCCACAGCCTGGAGGTGACGCGGCCCGAGCAGCGGGTGTTGGTCATCTGGGAGCCGCCGGCGGTCTGCCCCATCAACTACGACCGCGATATCCACTCGCTCTTCGGAACGGTGCTCACCTGGAACGACGACCTGGTGGACGGAGGCAAGTACCGGAAGCTGGTCTACCCCGTCCCGCGGTACCCGCGGCGCGCGCCGGTCCCGTTCCTCGAGCGCAAGCTGCTGTGTACGATCATCTCCAACAAGCTCTCCCGCCATCCCGATTCGCTCTATGCCGAGCGCCTCCGGGCGATCCGGTTCTTCGAGCGGCGCTGCCCGGATCAGTTCGACTTCTTCGGCGCGGGATGGGGAAAGCCAACGACGAAGTGGCAGCGGCTGCGGCTGGCGCGCGTGCCGCGCTTCGCCAGTTACCGCGGTCCCGTCGAGTCAAAGCAGGAAACGCTCGCTCGTTACCGGTTCGCGTTGTGCTACGAGAACATGCGGACGCGCAACGGCTATATCACCGAGAAGATATTCGATGCCATGCAGGCGGGCGCGGTGCCGGTGTACCTGGGCGCGGAGAACGTCACGGACTACATCGCGCCGGACGCGTTCATAGACGCGCGGCGCTTCGGCGGCTATGAGCAGCTCTTCCAGCACCTGACGGGGATGAGCGAGCAGCAACATCAGGGCTACCTGGAGCGCATCTCGGCCTACCTGGACAGCGAGGACTTCGCCCGCTTCCTGCCGGAGCGTTTCGCACAGACTGTGCACGAGGCGCTGGTGCGGCCTGCCGCGATCCCCGCTCCGGATCCCGCGAGCGTGGCACGGGGGCGCTGCTTGGTAGAGGCGCGCTATCTGTGGGAGGAGAGCAGACGCGTGTTTGCGAATGGGGACGCTAGAGGCTATCGCCGGATGTTCCACCGGCTGCTGCGGCTGGAGCCACGGCGGGCGCTGGGCAGCCCGGGGCTGCTGGCCCGCTATGCCGCGAGCTTGCTCGGCAGAAGAAGCGTGGGGAGATGATGATGAGCACCGTCACCAGATCGGGCCGGCCGCTTCCCTCGTCGCTGAAGCTTCACCTGGGATGCGGGAAGCGCTTCCTCCCCGGCTTTGTGCACGTCGACGCGGTGGAATACGACCACGTGGACTACGTCCACGTGGTCGAGCGGCTACCGATGTTCGCCGACGACAGTGCGGACCTAATCTACACGTGCCACGTGCTGGAGCACTTCCGCCGGTCGGAGGTTAGTGACGTGCTGCGAGAGTGGCATCGGGTGCTGCGGCCCGGCGGGATACTACGCACTGCGGTGCCGGATTTCGAGAGGCTGCTCCAGGTCTACCAGGAATCGAGCGACCTCAGCCTCATCATCGGACCCCTGTTCGGCCGGCAGGACTACCTCTACAACATCCACTATAACGTCTTCGACTTCGCGACGCTGAAGCGCGAGCTGGAGGCGGCCGGCTTTGCGGACGTGCGCTCCTACGACTGGCGCAAGACGGAACACGCGGAGGTTGACGACTACTCCCAGGCCTACCTCCCTCACATGGACAAGGAGCACGGCCTGCTGATCAGCCTGAACGTCGAGTGCGTCAAGCCGGCCTGACGTCTGCGGCGAGGCCCCCGCTGCCCGCGGCCGTGGTGGCCGCGCCAGTATGCAGGGAGCCTCGCCGGGGGCAACGAAGTGACACCCGGCGGCCAACCCGGTAGCACTGGGACTGGCCCGCATTACTGCTAGCCGAGCCACTCCCTCGGAGGCGTGAGCGTATGACTCGATCCTCAACTGGCGTGCTCGTCGTGCTCCTGCTCGCGGTCGTCATCTTCGTTACGTGCTGCGCCCTCTTCTGGCCACTCACGATCGACGACTCATTCATAACACTCCGGTATGCGCGCAGCTTGGCCGAAGGGAATGGCCCCAACTACAACGTCGGCGAGCGCGCCGAAGGATACACCAGCATCCTTTGGGTCCTCATCCTCACCGTCCCGCACCTGCTTCATATCGACGCCGTGGTGTTCTCCAAGGTCGTAGGAGTCGCAGCGGTGCTGGGCCTGTTCGCGATCATGGTTCACTTCACCCGATGCCTGAGCGCGCGAACGGAGGTCGGGAGCGCTTCCTGGGCTGGCGCCTCTGCCGCGCTGTGGCTCGCGAGCTATCCCCCGACGGCGATCCATGCCGTGTCCGGCATGGAAACCATGCTTTTCGCAGTGCTCTTCCTGGCGTTCCTCTACGCCCTGACACTAGTGGTCGTCGCGCCGAACGCGAAGCACGCCGCGACCAGCGCGGTGCTGGCCCTACTCATGAGCCTGACTCGGCCGGAAGGCGCGCTGGTCGCGGCTATTGGGCTAGCCACCACTCTCCTGCTGCTTCCAGGGCCTGATCGAGCGACGCTCGTACGCCGTACCGCCCTGCTGTACCTGGTTCCAGGCTGCGCCTACTTCGCCTGGCGCTGGCGATATTACGGGCACCTGTTCCCTCTCCCATTCTACGTGAAGGTTTCATCACCCCACAGCCTAGCCGGGCTCCACGACACCCTCGCGTTTGTGAAGTCCATCGGCTCTCGGGTGGGGCTGCTTGCGGTCGGCGTCCTCGTCCGACCGCACAAGAGGTTGCTTCCGGCACTGGCCTGCTCGGGGGTCTTTGGGCTCTTCTTCGTAGTGCCTTCGCACCTGATGGGCTACGAGTACCGCTTCCTCTACCCCCTCGTGCCAGTCACCTGCGTACTGGCTGCGGTTGGCCTCGGCACGCTCCACCTATGGATGACGCAAGCGGGCAGGCCCCGGATGCCGCTGGCGCGCGCAGGGATAGTTGCCGCTGTCGTCATGGCACTGACGCTCAGAATGGCAGCCGGTCTTCCCGGTAGCCGAGCGAAATGGCAGGGGTACGTTGCGGGCATGAACAGCGCTCATCTGGCCCTCGCTCGGGCTCTGGCTCGGACAGCTACGCGGGGCGCTAGCCCTGTCCTCGCGCTCGGAGACGCAGGCGCCGTTCCCTACTACTCGGCCTGGCGCACCATCGACACCTTCGGGCTAAATGACCCAGCGATCGCCACCACCAATTCCCACGCGGCGAGCTACATCCTCGCCCAGAAGCCCGACGTTGTGGCTCTGTTGTCGAGCGATGAGCGTCAGTTCAAGGCGAAGCTGCCGTGGGAGGACGAACTCTACCGCGCCTGCCTGAGAGAGGGGCTGACGCCCCTCAGAGTCCTCTGGTTCGCCAGCGGCCACTATCTGTGGGTGCTGGCACGGCCCGACACGCCGTGGGCGCAGGACATCCGCCACATCGCGGCGGAGCCGGGTGCCGCCGGAAACAAGGCCAGCGTTAGCGTAGAGCGTTAGCAGAGCATGCCGATCAGCCTGAACGTCGAGTGCACGAAGTCGAGCGACTCCTGAATCAGGCCCCCAGCACCCCGCGGTAGATGCGTTCCAGGCGTTTGGCGTGGTCGCCCCAGGCCAACCGCGCATCGAGCACCCACTGACGCGCTGCTTCGCCCAGCCGTGCAGCCTGGCCGGGATCAGACAGCAGCTCCGCGATCGCAGTGGCGAGGGCGACTGGGTTTCGCGCCGGTACCAGACGCCCTGTCATGCCATCCTGGATCAGCTCGGGCAGTCCGCCTACGCGCGACGCCACCACCGGCCGCGCGCAGGCCATCGCTTCCAGGGCGGCAATGCCGAAACTCTCGCTGTGTGAAGCAAGCGTGCAGACCGCGCTCGCTGCGATCCACAGCGGGATCTCCTCCCGCGGACGCGGCCCAACCAGTCGGACGCGGTCTGACAGGCCGACCTCAGCGGCGCGGGCAGCGATGGCGGCGCTAAGCGCGCCGCCCCCAACGTAGATCAGCCGCGCTTCGGGGTGAGACCCGGAGAGCAGGCGAAACGCCTCCAGCAGATCCAGCACGCCTTTGTATGACAGAAGGTTGCCGACATAGAGGACAATTGGGGCATCATCAAGTCCCAGCTTCTGTCTTGCGGCCTCGCGAGAGATGGGCCCGAACAGATCCAGGTCCACCCCGTTGGGCACAACCGCGACCTCCTCCTTCGGCGCTGCGATCCGCGAAGCATGCGCCGCGAGGTCGCGGCTAACAGCCACCACTCGCGCCGCCATTCGAATCACCTGCGCGGCTTGGCTATGGCAGCACCTTCTTCTCGCCGTGCGGTAGACGTCAGAACCGTGCGCGGTGCAGACGAGGGGCAGGCCTAGGCGCCGCGCTGCAGGCAGCGCGGCGTAGCCAGTGGGGATGATTTCGTGAGCGTGGATCAGATCAAAGGGGCGCGCCGCGTGCGCGGCTCGAATCGCGCGCCCCAGGCCGAGCCGGCGCAGTGGCCCTTGGAGGCAAGCCAGCGCGGGCCAGGGCGGGTGAGGGACAACTACGTACCGGACCTGAATGCCATCCAACACACGCTCCTGCGGCACTTCCCGCGCACCCCCCGGCCCGAACGGAGGCCGCCAGGCGACGGTACGGATGGCTTCTACCTGTACTCCGAGTTGCGCCAGTGCTCGCGCGCTCTCATGGATGAACGAGCCATGGGTCTCGTGCCAGGGGGCCGGGTACATCCCCGTCGCCAACAGTACTCGCAGTGGTCTAGCGTCCACGATCTGCCGGGCCAGCGGCTACGTCCGGAGCGCAGCCCAGCGCAGCTCCGGCGTGCATCATCCCAATGCTGGCCCAGATAAACTTGTCGAACATGATCTGGTGCCAGAAGATCATCAGCCCCAGGAGGGCGTAGAGGATGAACCGTAGCCCCATAAGCAGTCGCGCCTCGGAGACGAGTCCGCTGCGGTAGAGCATGATCTCCGCGGCACGCACTCGCAGGTGCGTCGCGAGGATGATCATTAGGAACAGCGCCAGCCCGATCCATCCTGTCGTCTCCGCCAGCTCGAGATAGCCGCAGTGGCTTGCCCCCGCCCCGCTTGGTTCATCCGGCTCTCGGTACAGCG
Source organism: uncultured Armatimonadota bacterium (assembly GCA_963699135.1). Lineage (GTDB taxonomy): Bacteria > Armatimonadota > Hebobacteria > Hebobacterales > Hebobacteraceae > JBEKKD01. The sequence continues at coordinate 441,526 of OY969415.1, forward strand.
TATAGTACTGGTCTGCATTTCCCAATCCCACGCCCAGTGGGTTGTCCAGAGCGATAGCAAGCCCGGTTGAGGCCGTGCGCGAGCGGGCGGAAACACTGCTTTCGGACTTGGACCTCGCTGCGAAGAACCGGGCGCGGATCGGCGCCGGCATGACCGCGACTATCGCCGCCATGGCCATAAGAGCGGCGAGCACGGAAACCAGGGTGCCTCGCCTGCTGCGCGGGCGGAAAGCGAGGGCGTATGAGATCAGCATCACGCCTACGCCGGCGATGAGGCCGGAACGGGCCATCGTCGTGAGCAAACCCGCGCAGGCAAGGGCTGTGCCCACGGCTGCCGCCACTCTGCCCGCGCGCGTCCGGACGGAGGCGAGCAGCGCGAGCCCGTAGCCGACTGCGACGATTTCCATGAAGGCGAAGTAGTGGGGCGCCGTGGCCGTGCTCGTCGCGCGAATGGCGCCATAGTAGTGATGAACGTGAACGTCAAAGGGATTGCCCTGCGTGGCGTACTGGACGATTCCCAGAACCGCCGCTCCGCAAAGGCCCGCGAGCACGACCCAGAGCACCGTTCTCAGGTCCCGCCATGTCTGGACGCAGGCATATCCCGTGACTGCCAGGCTCGCGAAGAGCAGCAGCCGGACCAAGGTGGAAAACCAGAGGCCGCGGTCGATGGAAACGACAAATGAGAGAACGCCACAGGCGAGGAAGGCGGACATGAACAGCAGCCACCAAGACGGCCTGCCGCGCGCCCAGCCATCCCGGTTCATGCGCCAGCCAAGCGCCCAAAGGGCACACACACCCACGACCAGGCCCGTGACGCGGGGCGGAGACGCCATACCGTACCCACTGGAGGCGACGTCCATGATGAAGAGCAGCAGCAGCGCGGCATAGGCCCAACTGAGGCGAACCAGCGCAAGGGATGCTGCTACCAGCCCGCATGCCACGTACAGCAGGTTCTCCGGGCTCTGGCTTCCGACCACAACAACGGGGAGAAGCACAGCCGCGGCGGCGACCGTCACCGCGAGGTCGCGGTTCCTGCGACCCGCCATCGCGGCGATCAGCGAGGTCACGACTGCGGGGCCTGGGGGCTCAGGATCGAATCAGCTACCAGGGCGACGACCACTGCCACCAGGGCCGATGCGAGCGCGGCCAGCAGCAGCTTGGTCTTCTTGGGCACCACCCGAACCCTCACGTCGGGCGCTGCCGCCACGCCGACGTCGGTCCTGCTGAGCCGGGCTTCGCTCATATCCTCGATCATGGTGACCGCGGCTGCAAGCTGAGCATAGCGGGCTGCCGCGCTCTGGAGCTGGACAAGCGAGGAGGAGGTCTGGCCTTGTCCGGCGGCCGCGGAGCCTGGCGGTGGCGTGAGGTCGGGCGGAGTCTTCTCAAGCATCGCGAACACGGCCTCCGAGTCCACCCTGAGCTTGGACACCACCTCCGTCACCAGGGAAAGGGCGCTGTTCCGCGCCTCCTTCGCCTCCTGCTCATAGGTTCGGGCATAGGTGTTCAGGATCGCCTCCGCGTATGCTCGCGCGATTCCGGGGTCGGGACCGGTCACGGTGAGCAGGATTAGCAGCCGCTTCTCATCCTGGTACCCCGCTCTCACCTGGAAATTGGCGGCCTTCGCCTGAAGCTCGGCTGGCAGCGACGCGCGCGCCCGGGTGCAGTTCTCGCTCCCGCCAAGCAGCCGGTCTTGCCAGCTCCAGGGCTGTTGGCAGATCTTGGCGATCTCGCCGAGAGTCGGGTCATACGGGAGACCGGCCACGGGCCCGACTTGGCTAGGGATCGTTGGCGGAGCCGGAACATACACAATAGCAGTGGCGGAGACCTGACGTGTCGAGGGAGTGACTACCGCTGACTTCTGGCTCACGACGAACGCGCTCGCCAGAGCAAAGATGACAACGAAAGTAATGACCATCATCCGCCATCGCCGACGGAAGGCGAACAGGTACTGCCTGAGGTCAGCTTGCGGACCGTTGAGGCACGTCGCGGCAGGTGTCAGATGGTCCATGGGACAGAGCCCTCCGCCTGAGGTTGGATACCTTACAGCCACTTAACTTGATTGGGCCTTCGCCGCGCGAACGCAGGCTCCTCTCGCTCTGGCCGCAGGTGATCCGCCTCCCCTCGCCGAAGCTTATCGATGCACATCGCGCGGTCAGAGGGCGACTCTTGGATCGCGCGGAAGCCAGATCGGGGAGTTCGAGGGATGGACTTCTGGCGCGGTCGCAGAGTGATGGTAACTGGCGGGGCCGGCTTCTTGGGCCGGCACGTGGTCGCGCAGCTTCGCCAGCGTGGGTGCACGCAGATAACGGTCCCGCTGATCGAGGAATATGACCTCCGCCAGCGCGAGGAACATCGCCCGACTCCTAGGTTCGAGCAAGCCGGATGTCGTCATCCACCTCGCGGCCAGCGTCGGCGGGATCGGCGCCAACCGCGCGCATCCGGGCAGCTTCTTCTATGACAACCTCATGATGGGCGTCGAGTTGATCGAACAGGCCCGTCGCTACGGCGTCGGGAAGTTCGTCGCCATTGGCACCGTCTGCGCCTACCCTAAGTTCACGCCTGTCCCGTTCAAGGAAGACGACCTCTGGGACGGCTATCCCGAGGAGACGAACGCCCCCTACGGCCTGGCGAAAAAGATGCTGCTGGTGCAGGCCCAGGCCTACCGACAGGAGTACGGCTTCAACGCCGTCTACCTGATCCCAGTGAATCTCTATGGCCCCTGGGACAACTTCAACCCCGCCTCATCGCACGTCATCCCGGCGCTCATCCTCAAGTGCCAGGAAGCTCTCGACTCAGGCGCCGATCACATTGAGGTATGGGGCACGGGGAAGGCCTCGCGCGAGTTCCTGTACGTGGAGGATGCGGCCGAGGGGATTGTGCTTGGATCGGAGCTATACAACGATCCCGACCCCGTGAATCTGGGGACTGGGGGGGAAATCACGATTGCCGACCTGGTGAAGCTGATCGCGCGCCTCATGGGCTTCGGCGGAGAACTCCGATGGGACACCACCAAGCCCGATGGCCAGCCCCGCCGCGCGCTGGACACCTCTCGCGCCCGAGAACGGTTCGGCTTCGTCGCTAACACCAACTTCGAGACCGGCCTGCGCAACACCATCGAATGGTTTCGGAAGTACCGGCCGGACAGGGCGGGATGGCGCGTGCCGCCACCGGAGCGGGCGGCGCAGTAGTCGTTCTCAGCTCTTCCGCACCCCCGCCGCGGCCTGCTCTTCCCGCGCTAGCTGCAAGTCCTCGTTCACCATGATCTCCGCGAGCTGATCGAAAGTAACGCTGGGCTTCCAGCCCAGCTTCTTCCGCGCCTTGCTAGCATCCCCCTGGAGCACATCCACCTCGGTCGGGCGGAAGTAGCGCGGGTCGATCTCGACGTGCTCGCGCCAGTCGAGATCGAGCAGGCCGAAGACCTTCTCGGCAAACTCCTGGACACTGTGGGTTTCGCCCGTGGCGATCACATAGTCGTCAGGCTGCTCTTGCTGGAGCATGAGCCACATCGCCTGCACGTAATCGGGCGCGTAGCCCCAGTCGCGTCTGGCCGTAAGGTTGCCCAGGTAGACCTTCTGCTGTAGGCCCAGCTTGATCCGCGTCGCAGCCCGGGTGATCTTCCGGGTCACGAAGGTCTCACCACGGCGCGGCGACTCGTGGTTGAAAAGAACGCCGTTGCTGGCGACGATGCCGTAGGCCTCGCGGTAGTTGACCGTCAGGTAGTGGGCGAAGACCTTGGCGCAGGCATAGGGAGAACGCGGCTTGAACTGCGTGATTTCGTTCTGAGGCGGCTCGGCCGCTCCGTACATCTCGCTTGAGCCGGCCTGGTAGAAACGTACAGGCAGGCCCACCTGCCTGATCGCTTCCAGCACATTCGCACTTCCCATCGCCACTACGTCGGAGGTGTAAATCGGCTGATCGAATGATACGCGGACGTGTGACTGCGCGGCAAGGTTGTAGATCTCGTCCGGCTGGATGCGCGCTATCAGGCTGTGAATCGCGCCGGCGTCGGTCATGTCGCCGAAGTGCAGCCTGAGATGGGCCTTGGTCTCATGCGGGTCGAATGGGATATGATCGATCCGGCCCGTGTTGAATGAGCTGGACCGTCGTATCACGCCGTGGACTTCGTACCCCTTTCCCAACAGCAGTTCGGCCAGATAGGAGCCATCCTGGCCAGTGACGCCGGTGATGAGAGCCCTCTTAGCCATCGCCTGTCCTCCTCCGGTATCTACTCAACAGCTCCCATGTCGCGGGCTGACTGGTTCCAGTCAAGCCCCCCGCTCGATCGCGGCGAGCAGGACTCGCTCATAGCTTGGGGCCGCCATTCGCCGATCGCAGTGGCGGAGCACGTACTCACGCCCCGCCTCACCCAGGAGGCGCCGCAATCCCGGATCATCGGCCAGACGCGCGATCGCAGCGGCGAGACCGTCGGGATCGCAAGGGCTAACCTGGATGCCGCACTGAGCGCTTGCCAGCAGTTCGGCAGCGCCACTACCTGCATCGAAGCTGCCAATGATCGGCAGTCCGGCCGCCATGAACATGTACATCCGAGACGGGAGAGAGAAGGCACCCATGCCGCTGAGCTGTGTCACCACGGCGGTGTCAGCGCCCGCAAGCACGCCGGGCAGCTCCGCTCTCGGCTGGAAGGGCAGGAAGTGGATGCTGCTGAGGTGAGCGGCCTCGGCCTCCGCTCTGGCAGGCGCCAGACCAACTCCAGCTCCGATCAGCGCGAACTTCAGGCTCTCGCGTTCGCGGAGCCGGGCTGCCGCTTGGACGACCAAAGTCAGCGGATGGCTACGCCCCATGTTGCCGGAGTACAGCACTAGCACATCGGCAGGCGCCAGCCCAAGTCGCGTCCGGAACGACGGCTCAGCCGGCGCCGCAGGCGTCGCGAAGAAGCCGACGTCGACCCAGTTCGGTATCTCCTCCAGCTTCTCTCGCGGCACGCCGAGTTCGCCCAATCGGCGGGTCATCGCCGGCATGATCGTGACCACACGGCTGGCGCCGCGGTACACCACCTGCTCTATCACCCGAAGTACCCGGACGACGGCGCGATCGGTCACCATCCCAAGTCGGATCGGTGCATCCGGCCAGAGATCCTGGACAACGTACACGTACGGGATCCGCCGCGCCCACCCCAGCAACCGCGCCGTGAGCCCCAGCCATAGAGGAGGGGATGGGCAGAGAATGATATCGCAACGCGTTCCGGCCAGCCCCACCCAGAGCGCAGCGAAAGGGAACCAGATCAGTACCGCCAGGCGCCGTGGCCAGGCACCCTTGATGGGCAGGCCATTGATGCGGGTGACTGACACGGCGCCAATCCGCTCTCGGCAGACGCCCAGGCGGCGGTAACGCACAGATAGATCGGTAACGTTATGCTCAGCAGGCCCGGCCAGCACCTCGACCGCATGGCCCCGCGCGACTAAGTCGTCGCACAGCTCGGCGAGAAGGGGTGCGTTGCCGGTGAGCTCAGGTGGAAAATGTGTGGTAAGTAAGAGGATCCGCATGCGCTGTGGCGAGCCCCAAGTTGCTCTGATGAGCTGCTCTAACGCACACTGCTTCCACGGCAACCCAGTGCCGTCCTTGTCAGAGTTCGCGGCCCCAGAGCCACCGTGGAGGCATGGCATGCCGCGATCCGGTCCGCTGGGTCACGCTACGGGAGCATGACCGACCGGACAGGAGCTCGGGCCACGTGAGATCCTTCCTGTTCGCGGTCCGCCCTATCGCTGCCCATGTCAGTGGTCACTAGCGGACGGGCGCAGTGCCCTCTCATCTCCACTCCCTACCAGACCCAGATGCGCACTGACCGCGATGCCTCCAAACCCTGGCCTAAGCTCCCGCGCCAGTGCCACGGAGCGGGCCAGAGCCGGGAGCGCCCTGAGATGTCCGTTGGGAGCAGACGGCGCTAGGGAGATAGGGCCTCTTGCCGACATGAGGCCGCTGTCCTGGCGCTTCGCTGACGTACTGGCTTCGACGAGCACGCGGGTGGGAGGTGCCGTCGGGCACGGGAGAGTGGAGGGAAAACGGCCGGCGTGGTCAGACAGGAGACGGACGCCCATGGCGCGAGCCTTGGTGAGGAGGCGGTCTTCGACGCTGGCAGGGATGATCCTTGCCCTCCGGGTAGGGACCGGCCACGTCTGTCCAGGACAAGGCCTAGCTTGCTGTCTCGACCTGAGAGAGTTTCGTTCCGTAGTACGGGAGCGTGGCAGAGACATGCGCCTATGGGTACAGCACAGTGACCAGCATCTCTCATGGGCGCAGGTCAGAAGGGAGGAGAACGTCCATGGCGTATAGCAGATAGTGGTTAGGTTGTGCGGGAATAGCTGGCCGCGAACTGGGCCTCTATGGAGACCAGAATGATCGAATGGCTGCTCACCACGGCAATGGGCCTGGGGATTACCTCTGTAGCCACTCTCTGCCTCATCTTCCTATTGGTGGCCACGTATGCCTTGGGGATGAAGGGTTGTAGTCGTGCCTGGATGGCGCTGACTGGTATCTCCCAGAACGAACTGGAGCGTGGGGCATTCAGAGACGAACTCGCGAAGTTCCGCGAGGCGATTGACCGCCTCAGGAAAGCGGCCCTTCGGCCCGCGAAGCGCGCCGCGGGGTCCCACGGCACAGACACATGAGTGGGCTTCGTGCTGCGACTCAATGCCGGGCGCAGAAGCTCGCCTCCGGCTTCGGCAGAGCGGGCTGGGTGCCCACGGCGGGAAGAGGAATGTCAGTTGATTGCGGGGGAATGACTGGCCGCGAATTGGGCCTCGATGGAGACCAATATGATTGAATGGCTACTCACGGCGACCGGCTTAGGGATCATGTCTCTGTCCCTTCTCGTCATCCTCATGCTGTTCGCGGTTGCTTACGTCTGGGGGATGAGGGACTGCAACCATACCTGGAAGACAGCGACCGGCATCACTCTGAAGGAACGAGACAATGGGGAGTTCAGGGACGAACTCCTGGAACTGCGCGGGCAGATTGGCCGCCTTAGGAAGGAGGCCCTTCCACCCGAGAGGCGCTCCGAACGGGACTGACCTCTACTGAGCCGTAACCCGACTTCTGTCGCCACAAACGTCAGCTTGACCAGGAAGGGCGGCCCCGGCTACTCGGACTTCCGGCTCCACGCTGGCTCACTCGGTGACCAGGACTACACCGCGCCCTGTACGCCCCTCTTCAGTTAGCCACTTGTCCCTTAGCATCTGCAAGGGAATCCACTCCCCTCCGCCTTCGTGCAGCCAAACCTGCCGCCCCCTCTCCTGCCTCTCCTGCGGTGGGCCACGCGACGCGCCCAGGAGGGTATTCGGCGCGCGGACCGAACCGATACCAGAGCAGCGGAGCCGGGCGCCCGGGCCGCGCCATCCCAAGCGACAGGAGTGCGTACCATGAGCAGACCAATCGCCGTACAGCTATACTCGGTCCGAGACCGGCTTGCGGCGGATTTCGCTGGGACAGTGAGGCAGATCGCCGACATCGGCTACGCCGGAGTCGAGACCGCCGGGCTGCCGGTCCCAGCCGAGCAGGCCGCCAAGCTCTTCTCCAGCCTGGGCCTGACCGTTTGCAGCGCGCACACAGACTTCCCGACCGACGAAACCGCTGACGAGATCGTCAAGGCGCAGAAGGCGCTAGGCAACAGCACCATCGTGTCCGGCTTCGGCGACGATCACTTCACGGATGAGGCGGCGATCCGAAGCTGTGCCGCCTTTGCCCAGCACGGCGCCGAACTGGCCAAGGCGCACGGTATGCGCGTCGGCATGCACAACCACGACCACGAGTTCCGGGCGAAGGTCGGCGATCGCTATGGCTATGACCTGTTCCTGGAGTCGCGCGCCCGACGTCTTCTCGCAGCTCGATGTCTTCTGGGCCGCGCACGCTGGAGCGGACCCGGTGAAGATCACCCAGCAGAACCGCTCCCGACTCCCTTACCTGCACCTCAAGGACGGCCCGGCAAAGAAAGGCTGGCCGATGACGGCGGTGGGCAAGGGCGAACTCAATATCCCAGCCATCGTCGGGGCGGCGGACCCGAACGTGCTCGAATGGTTGGTGGTCGAGCTTGATGCATGCGACACCGATATGATAGAGGCCGTCAGGGACAGCTACAACTACCTCGTGTCGACCGGACTGGGGCACGGGCGCTAGCTGTCCTCCTCCACAAGACTCTCTGCTAAGTCCACCTGTGGTTATTGCGCGGCGATGGAACCGGCCTTGCAGGCTCCGACCAAGGGAAGCATGGGCCACCGCGGACCGCGCTCGACCCGGTGCAGCTGTGCAGATGTGGGATTGCTGTCCTTCCTGCCTGGTCTGAAGCCGCCGTCAGGCCGATCCAGATGGCCAGGGAACGCTGATCCGGGCGGTTCCATCGCCGCCTAACAAGGACAGACGATCCCACGGACCCTCGCCATCCGCAAGCTACACCACCAACGGCAAGGGCCGACCCAGGCTAGTACACTCCGTGCGTGTCGATAGCGTCCATGATGGCGCGCATGCCGTCTTTGAACTGGCGCTCGCTTTCGTCATCGGTGATGCCGTAGGAGCCCATCTCAGTCATGCCGATGACGAGGCGGCCGCTCGCCCTGTCCTGCTGGAGCAGGTCCACGGTGTAGTCGTACGTGGCCTGCCTGCCGAGCAGGAAGAGGGTTTCTGGGAAGTTCACCCAGATGACGACGTCAGGCCCCCAGAGGCAGCGCGCGTCGGCGAGGGAGACGTCGCCGACGGGCGGCGGGGTGAAGGCCTCGACCACGGGCACGCCGCCCTGCTTCACGAGATCCATGAAGACGGACAGATTGGAGTTGTGGGCGTGGAGGGCGCCGCGCTTGCCGGCGGCGGCGAACTGCGGCACGTGACGCTGGTAGAAAGGCAGCACGTACTGCTGGTACTGTCGTGGCCCGTAGAGGCCGCTCAGCGAACCCAGCGATACCAGCGCGCCAGGCGCTCCGAGCAGTCGCGGCAGCAGCGCTTCGGCTCGCCGCTCCAGCGCGGTGAGCAGCCTCGCGAACTCGTCGGGCCAGTCATGCTGCGCGGCGGCCCAGCCCTCCAGTGAGAAGTACCCGCTGGTGCTGTCATAGGGCGCTCCCAGGCCGTCTAGGCGCACAATGCCATCGCTGCCGACGTCGCGCTGCTGATTCCGGAAGGCGGCGTAATCGGCATGATAGATGGTGTGCTCAATCATGAAGATGACGGGGGCGAAGTCGGCCTCGGTCTTGATCATCCATTCCGCCTGAATGCTCTCGCCGTCGGAGATGCGTCCCACGTGCGTGCGACGGGCCGTGCGCACCGTCCCCACCGGCGTGTGGTAGATGGTGTAGCTGACATTGCCTTCGGTCTTGTGTTCCACCGCGATGTCGGTAGTCTCCGACCAGACGGCGGAGCGTCGCAAGCAGAGGCCCATGCCGCGATTGCGCAGGTCGCGCTCGAAGTCGCCGCGTGGCACCAGGTTGTCGTAGGGAGCGAAGGGGACGCGGTCGGGCGGGCCGCCGGAGAGGACGGCGGTGACGCGGTCCAGGAAGGTCATGGGCATAGCTGGTTCCTCCAGAGTTGTGTTCGAAGTCGAGGGGAGGATTCCTGGCGGCGCAGCCGCGCTCGTGCCACAGGCGGCATGACCCAAGCGAATCCAGTCCGTCCAGCGGCCAACCGCCGGCTCACCCTCTGCCGCACGAGCGCTCAGGCTGCCCAAATTCCTCGAATCGACCGCGGCCGGGAAACGAGGCAGGGACTGAGCGTTTTCTGGAGTAGAGTGCCCCAGAACTCTGCGGTCCATCCACCTGCAGACGGAGGAAGGGGTACCGATGAGCACCAGAGCTGCGAAGCATATCGCAAGTCTTCTGAAGCGGAACGAAGGCTGGCTGCTGGAGGCCTGGGTGAAGGAGCAGCTCGCAGCCCCGACGCTGCGACTCGATCTGATTGGTCAGGACGAGCTTCGCCGGCAATCGGGCGAGTTCATCAAACTGCTGGCGGGGGCGGCTCAGAGCGGGGACCTGACCGACACGGCCGCTGCCGAATGGGGCCCGGTGCTGGAGTTCGTTGGGAGCGTCTCCCGGTCCCGAACGACCCAGGGCTTCAGGCCTTCTGAGACCGCCACTTTCATTCTCTCTCTGAAACATCCCCTGCTCGCACTGCTGCGGGGCAAAGGGGCAGCCTCGGGTGCGCTCAGCCTTGACGACATCTGGGCGGTCACCCTTCTGCTGGACAAGTTGGCCCTGGTCACCACCGACAAGTCGCTGGACTACCGCGACGAGGTGATCAGGCGCCAGCAACATGAGCTCCTCGAGCTCTCCACCCCCGTCGTCCAGCTCTGGGAAGGTATTCTCGCCCTGCCGCTCATCGGCACTCTGGACAGCGCTCGCACCCAGGTAATCATGGAGAGTCTGCTCCAGCGGATCACCGAGACCGGGTCCACCGTCGCCATCATCGACATCACAGGGGTTCCGACCGTGGACACCCTGGTGGCCCAGCACTTGCTGAAGACCATCGCGGCGGCGCGGCTAATGGGCGCGGACTGCATCATCAGCGGCATTCGGCCGGCGATCGCCCAAACCATCATTCACCTCGGCGTGTCCCTTCAGGACGTCGTTACCAAGGCCAGTCTGGCGGACGCTCTCGCCCTCGCGCTCCGGCAGCGGGGCCTTGGCGTAACGCCCACCCACGCGGCAAGATGATGTCGAGCCCGATGGATCGCATCCCCATCCTGAGGCTGGGCGACTGCCTCCTGGTTACCATCCAGGTAGAGATGCACGATCGCCTGGCGCTCGCCCTCCTGGATGACTTGGCGGGTGCCGTCGTCGAGCACAGCGCTCGCGGCGTGCTGCTCGATGTCTCCTCCGTGCAAGTGGTGGACTCGTTCATCGGGAGGATGCTGGGCGATATTGCCGCCACCTGCCGCCTGCTCGACGCCGAAACGGTAGTGGTTGGGATGCGCCCCTCAGTGGCGATCACGCTCACCGAACTCGGCCTCTCTCTGCCAGGGGTTCATACCGCGGTGACGGCCGAGCAGGGCATGCGTCTGCTTGGGTCCGCCCGTTCGGAGTCACAGGAGCCGAGCGCGCAGTGAGGGTGTTGCGTTCTGAGACCATGCCGCTCCGTCTCAAGGACGACATCGTCCTGGCAAGGCAGTTGGTGCGCGCCCGGGCGATGGAAGCGGGCTTCAGTCTGGTCGATCAGACGCGCCTGGTGACGGCCGCCAGCGAGCTTGCCCGCAACACCGTTGACCACGGAGGCGGCGGGACCATGACGGTCGAGTTGGTAGGCAATGATACAGGAGGCACCGGGCTGCGCCTGGCCTTCGACGACCACGGGCCGGGGATTCCGGATATTGAGCTGGCGCTGAGGGACGGCTACACTACGCGGGGCGGCCTCGGCCTTGGCTTGGGCGGGGCCCGCCGGCTGTCGAACGAGTTCGAGATTCTCAAGCGAACCGGGAGCGGGTACCCGGGTTGCCGTGGTGCGATGGCGATGAACAAGACGCTGGCCCTCACCATCGGAGACTCCAGCCAGGTTGCTGAGGCGCGGCGCGCCGCCGTTGCCCTGGCGATGGGGCTGGGCTTTACCGAAACGGAGGCCGGACGGGTCGCGATTGTGGCCACCGAGATGGTGCGCAACCTTGTGACCCACGCCACCGAAGGGCGGCAGTTCCTCTTGCGCGCGTTGAGGTGCGATGAGTCTGCCGGGGTGGAGATGATGGCGCTCGACAGAGGTCCGGGTATCGCCAACATTGCCCAATCCATGCGCGACGGCCATTCGACGGCCGGCACTCCCGGCACCGGTCTAGGGGCTGTCTTCCGGCTCTCGACTGCGACCGACATCCACTCCCTCCGGGGGACGGGTACTGCGTTGCTGGCCCAGGTGTGGCGAAGCCCAGGCCCGCCTGAGGCCGCGCCTAACGCCGCCGCCGTCGGCGGGGTGTGCATTGCCAAGCCCGGGGAGCTGTACAACGGCGACAGTTGGGCGGTGCGTGAGGTGGGTGGCCGAACCCTGCTGCTGGTTGCCGACGGACTAGGGCATGGGGAATACGCGGCCGAGGCCTCGGACGCAGCGGTGGCCGCATTTGAGGCGCATCCTGCACTCTCCCCCGCCAGCGGGGTGCAAGCGATCCATGCCGCGCTTCGCAACACTCGCGGTGCCGCCGTGGGCGTGGTGGAGCTGGATTCAGCGAAGGAGGTGGCCCGCTACGCCGGAGTAGGCAACATAGCCGGCGTCATCCTGTCGGACGACGGACGAAAGGCCCTGGTTTCCCACAATGGCACCGCTGGGGGGGAAGTCCGGCGGATAGACGAGTTTGTCTACCCCTGGCAAAGAGGCGCGATTCTCATCATTCACACTGACGGCCTGTTGACACGCCGGGGATTGGACGACTACCCGGGGCTCCCTCTGAGACACCCCAGTCTCATCGCCGGGATTCTCTGTCGGGATTTCGCCCGCGGAACCGACGACGTCACTGCCGTGGTCGCCAAGATGCCGGCGGCGGGATAGGAGGGGCGGTGGTCCAGGATCGGAAGGAAGACGAAGAGCTGTTTCGTCTCAGGCATGAGCTGCAAGCGCGCGAGGAGGAGCTGGGGAGCCTGGCGCGTGAGCTCGACGACACCAACCACGGGGTGATCGCGTTGAACGCCGAGCTCGAGGACCGCGCGGCCGAACTGCGTCGCGCCAATGAGCTAAAGGACCGCTTCATCCGTAACGCCAGCCATGAGATCCGCACCCCGATCGGCGCCATCCAGAGGCTAGCCCACCTGCTGCTGGACAAGGCTGACGGCCCTCTCACCCGGGAGCAGGAGCGGCAGGTCGAGTACGTCGTCAGGGCCTCCGATGAGCTGTCGAGGTTGGTGCGCGACCTGCTCGACCTGGCGCAGATGGAGGCGGGCCGGCTGGTGGTGAGGTCGGCCGAGTTGCGGATCAGCGAGCTGTTCGCGGGACTGCGCGGCATCTTTCGGCCGCTCGCCGATCATTCTGCCGTCGCGCTGGTCTTTGCCGACCCGCACGGCCTCCCCCCTGTTCGCACGGACCAGATGAGACTCTCCCAAGTCCTGCGCAACTTCATCTCCAATGCTCTCAGGTACACGAACGAGGGGGAGGTCCGGGTGTGGGCGGCGGCGGAGGCCGATGGGCGGGAGGTCAGGTTCTGCGTGTCGGACACGGGAGTAGGTATCCCACGGGAGCACCACCCTTATCTGTTCAAGGAATTCTGGCAGCAGGAAGAGGATATCGCGCGTAGGACGAGGGGCACGGGCCTAGGTCTCCCCCTCGCCAAGCGGCTGGCGGAACTGCTGGGCGGCCGGGTCGAGGTGCAAAGCGAGGTCGGCAAGGGCTCGACGTTCTCAGTTATCATCCCAGTGGCATATGCGGGACGCGAGGGGGACTAGTATCTCCCGGGAAAACTGTCGGCGCGTCAATGGCACATCCGAGCGCGCCCAGGAGGTGATCTGTGATAGACCCATCCGAGAACGCCAACTCGACGATTCTGGTGGTTGACGATGACGAACCCTCCCGCTATTCGACTCGCCGCGTCATCCAGCAAGCTGGCTACAACACCCTGGAAGCCAGCACCGGCGAGGAAACGCTGGAGATCGCAGCCCGCGAGCGGCCCGATCTCATCATCCTCGACGTCCGATTGCCAGACATAAGCGGCTGGGAGGTGTGCGAGCGGCTCAAGGCACACCCCGACACGGCAGCGATCCCCATCGTTCACCTCTCGTCGACCTATGTCGACTCCACCTCCATCGCCGCGGGCCTGGAGGGCGGCGCCGACGCTTACCTCACTCAGCCCGTTGATGCCCTGGTGGTGGTGGCCACGGTACGAGCCTTGCTGCGGGCACGGAAAGCGGAGCAGGAGCGGGAGCGGCTGCGCGCGGAGTTGGAGGGCCAGCAGGAGCGGTTGCTGGAGGCGGAACGGGAGCGCGCAGAGTTGGCGCGAACGCTGAACGGCGAGATCAGCCACCGGGTTAAGAACAATCTGGCGATGATCGCCGGCCTACTCCAGATGCAGATCCCGGGTGAGCCGGACCCGCGCGTCGTGGGAGTTCTACAGGACACCATCTCCCGGCTCTTTACCTTCGCCAGCGTACACGACCAGCTCGGCGTAACTGCCGATAGCGAGGTCGAGCTACTGGAAGCGCTCCGCCGAGTGGCAGCGGGCATCCAGGGGGTGCTCGGGAACGAGAACCTCGCGATCTCCGTTGACGGCGACGAGGTCATCTACCCCGGAACGGTCGGCACCAATCTCTGCATCATCGCCAATGAGCTGATGACCAATGCCATCAAGCATGGGGCCCGCGGTCCGGACGGTCAGCTCCGCGTCAGGGCGCGGCTCGCGCTCGCCAACGGCCGGCTGCAGTTCTCAGTCTGGAACTCCGGCACCCCGATCGCCGCTGACCTGGACCCTAACCGACAACGGACCATGGGGATCAGCTTGGTGCAGAGCTTGGTGGTCGGGCAGTACGGCGGTGCCTTCACGCTGGAGCCGCAGGACGGCGGCACGCTGGCGCGGGTCGAGATCAGCGATAAGGGGTTGCGGGAGGGATGAGACCGGCCGTCTCCATCCCATTGTGTCCCATTGAGGCCTCGATGGCCGTAGCCGCGCCACGTGGCCATCCTGGAATCGGGTATCACAGCGCGTCCGGTGGGTCGGCCGATAGGAGGTTGGCATGCCACGTCGCGTCGTGATTGCAGATGATGAGATACTGGTGGCAATGCAACTGCAACATCTGATGGTATCCCTGGGGCACGAGGTGGTTGGCAGCGCCAGAACCGGTAAGGAGGCCGTTGACCTGTGCCGCGTTCAGCGACCCGACCTGGTGCTCATGGACGTGAAGATGCCAGAGATGGATGGATTGGCGGCGACGCGCTGCATCGTAGAAACATGCCCGATATGTGTGGTCATGGTCACCGGCAATCCGAACCTGGACGAGGCGGCGGCCGAGTCGGGAGCGATGGGCTACGTGGTGAAGCCGGTGGGCCGGGAGATCGCATCGGTGCTGGGGACTGCTAGGGAGCGGTTCGACTGCTTCCTGAAGATTCGCGCGCAGGCGCCCAACATTGGCGAAGCGCTGATGACATGGGGGCTGGCGTGGTTGGCGGCGAAGGCGCTCATGCGCGGACAGGGCCACTCCGAAGCAGATGCTTGTGACGAACTGAAACGTAGTGCGGAAGAGCAACAGGTTTCCCTCCGGGCGGCAGCAGAGCAGGTGCTGGCCCGCTGACGAAGCGGAGGCGGCCGCGGCTGGCCAGCGGACCGGGCGCTCTGCAGATGTCAAGTAGCTTTGGGACAGCGCTGGAACCGCTTGGAAGAGCAACCTAACCCCGGAATGGCAGTGCGACGGAGCGTGTGAACACGGGAGTGGGACAGGTGCGTATCCGGTCCCGTCATGAAGCCTTGCCGGTCCAGGGCGGCCAGATGAGGAACCCCCCTGCCAGGGACATGAGCGCCACCGTGATCCCCCCGAGAGTACTGGAGAGCCATGCGTTGGCATTCTTGCCCTCGATCTTGGTGGGCAGCTTCGGCCTGCTCGGCGCCGTACTCATCCCACAGCCGGCCCCGCCAGTCGGGCCACCGCTATGCTACAGATGGGCAGGACTTGATGTACTCGATCAGCTCCGTGGGATCCACCAGCGCCAGCCCTACCGAGCTATCGGCCGCACCGTAGTAGAGGCGAAACTCATTGGCCTTTCGATCCAGAATCGCGCCGGTCGGGAAGACGACATCGGGGACATCGCCCAGTCGCTCGTAGGGCTCTTTCGGGCCCATCACCCATTCGTCGCTGCGACGGATGACCCTCCAGGGTTGCTCCAGGTCCAGCAGCGCCAGCCCAACTCGGTAGATGGCGCCAGCGGCGGTGCTTCTCACGCCATGGTAGAGAATGAGCCATCCCTCGGGTGTCTCGATCGGCTGGGTGCCCAGTCCGACTCGCCGGCCATCCCACCATCCGGGCCTGGTATGAAGGAGCACCTGATGATCTCCCCAGTGCTTCAGGTCCGGCGAGAACGACATCCATATGTGCGCCTCTCCTCTGATCAGGGGTCGGTGGATCAGGGCGTAGCGGCCACCGAAGCGACGGGGCAGCAGACTTGCATCCTTGTCCTCAGGCGGCACCATGGCTCCGTATCTCGTGAACTCGCGGAAGTCTTTCGTGGTGGCAAGCGAAACCAGCGGACCTCCCTCCGAGAATGACACGTATGTCACCGCGTACTGCTCTTCTTCCTCGAGCCACACGATCCGAGGGTCCTCGAGGGCCCACTGCTCCTCTCGGTAGTTGCAGTCGGGCAGGAGCGTCGGATGCGGGTCTATCTGCCAGTTGGTCTTCCCATCCGCGCTTCTTGCCGACCGTAAGATGGGAGAACCCCCGCATGTCCTCGACCCGCACCAGCAGCAGCGTCTGGCCATCCACCTGCGCGGCGCCTGGATTGAACACAGCATTCGCTGGATAAGGCCAGTGGGCGGCTGTCAGGATCGGATTCTCCTCGTATCGGGAGAACAGACCCTTGGGCGTCCTGCCTTCGCTGAATGCCTTCTCCCAGTTGGAGTGATTGCATCGGCACTTTCCTTCTCCTTGCTCGGTCACACAGTCTGCGGAGTAGCTTCCTCGATCACTTGCCCCATCAGCGCCTTGTCCGCCACCTGCTGCAGCGCCTCCGCCATCGACCAGCCGCGCCAGCAGCAGGCAGACCGCGGACTCCGCCCCCCGGTTCTGGTTCACCCGCCCCTCCATGAGGGCATCGAAGCAGCCGCCGGTCTCGGGGTCATAGAGGGAGAGGCCCTGGAGGTTGCGCCCGAAGAACCACTCCAGCGCGCGCCCGGCGCGGCGCAGGTGCTTCACATCACCGGTGGCGTCGTAGCCGGCCAGGGATGCCTCCACCATCAGCCCCGCTTCGATCGGCTGCTGATCGTAGCGCGCCGGGGTGGCGTCTCCGTCCGGCTGCAGCCACTCTCGGTTGCCCACCACCGCGAGCATGTCGTCGGATGAAGGTCTTCTCCACCAGGAAGTCCATGGTGCGCTCGGCGATGGTCGAGGTACTGCTCGTCGCCGAGGAGTTGGTAGGCGCGGAAGAGCGCTTCCGGCAGGGCGGCGTTGGCATAGGTGAACTCGGGCAGGATCCACTCCCAGCCGGGCCGCGCGTGCTCGTGGTAGCGGTGCACGAGGTAGTCGGCCAGGGGTCTGGCGAGCTGCTCTGCCCGGAGCACGTCGCCGCGCTGGAGCGGGCCCACCAGTACAGCCCGGTGATGCAGTAGGCCTTGCTGCGAGGGTGCTCCAGTTCCTCCACCCAGGGCAAGCGCCTCGTGCAGCATCCGCTCCGCCGGCCCCACCAGGCCGCTCTCGATCGGGATCGGCGAGCACGTGGGCGAGCGCCCAGAAGGCGCGGCCGAAGGCATCCTCGGAACCGACCGTGTCGATCGGCCTGCGGTCATAGGAGACGAAGTTGTGGAAGCGGCCCTCCGGCGTCTGCGCGTACATCAGGAAGGCCAGGTAGCGGTAGGCCAGATCGCGGCTGAGCTGGTCTCCATAGAGCCGATGGTGCTTCACCGCCACCACCAGGGCGCGGGCGTTGTCGTCGGTGGTGTAGCCGGTGCGGAAGTCCGGGATGCTGTAGTTGGCGTGCTGGATCAGCCCGAAGCAGTCGGTCATCCGCTCCAGGTGATCCAGCGAGACAGGCTGGTTCAGCTCGGGTGGGTCATCGTACGGTACGCTCGCGACGCCGGGCGGCGCCGTCAGGGCGGCGACGGACCTCGTGCACGGAGCCGGCGCTCCGGCCGTGGCCTGCTGGCGCAGTACCTCGCGCAGCAGGCTCCGGTAGCGCGCCCCGACCTCTGGCCAGAGCAGGCGCTGGCCATAGGCACGCGTCCGCCCCTCCAGCTGCGGCCTGCAGTTCCGGCGTGTCCAGCACGCGCAGCGCCGCCTCCGCGATGGACGCCGCGCTGGCGAAGTCCACCAGCAGGCCGCGGTCTCCTCCCAGCAGGAAGCTGGCATGGAGGTAGGGCGTGGAGATGATCGCCCTTCCCGCGGCGACTGCGTAGGCGAGCGTGCCGCTGCAGATCTGGTGCGGGTTGAGGTAGGGGGTGATGTAGATGTCGCTGGCCGCCAGGTAGCTGATGATCTCGTCCTTGGTCAGGTAATGGTTCACGAACCGGACCGAGTCCTCCACCCCCAGTTCGCTGATCAGGCGGGTCAGCGACTCGCGGTACTCGTCCACGCCGTCGCGGAGCGCGCCGGGGTGGGTCTCACCGACGATCAGGTAGACCAGCTCCGGGTGACGGCGAAGCACCAGCGGCAGCGCCTGGATGGCGTACTCCAGCCCCTTGCCAGCTCCCACCAGGCCGAACGTGCACATCACCTTCTTGCCCCCGAGGCCCAGCTGCTGCTTGATCGCCTCCCGCCGCTCCGGGGAGGGGGGTGGCGCACCGTGATGGACGAAGGCGACCTTCCTCGGGGAGACACCGTAGTCGCGGCGCAGGATCTGGCTGGCGATCGGGTTCATCACCATCACCCGCTCCGACTTCTCCGCCAGCGCCCGGATCATCTCGCGGGTCTTCTGGTCGGGTTCGGGAAGCACGGTATGCAGGGTGGTGACCACCGGCTTGGCGATGGTGCTGAGGAACCGATACAGGCCCTGCCCCTCCACCCCGCCGTAGATGCCGAACTCGTGCTGGATGCTGACCACGTCTGCCGGCGAGTCGTTGATGAACTCCGCGGCCGCCTGGTAGTCCCTCTCGTCTTCGATCGTCCACGACATGGACGACTGGGCGGGAGTACCGATGGTATCTGGCGCCGCCCTCCATGGCGATCACGACTGGCTCGGGGAACGCTCCGTCGCCGCCAGTGGCCTGTATCAGGTCCTCGCAGAAGGTGGCGATCCCGCATTCCCGCGGCGGATAGGTGCTGAGGTAGGCGACCTTCACCTCCTCGCCCCGCGTCAGTAGACTGCGGACCTTCAGAGGGTTAGCATATCGTGTCAGCATAGTCCTACCCGTCCTTTCTGTGTCGACCTCCACCCGCGGTTGCAGTGGAGCGCGGCGTCCCACTCCGGCCTGATCGCGTGCCGTGTTCGTCAGCGGCCAAAGCGCCTCGTGCGAGGACGCTTCGCGGCTCGCTTCGCCGCCCCTACGGCGCGGCGTCGCTGCACGCAAGGCCGACAGGCACGAGGCTGCGGATAGCCGAAACGGCTATCCGCAGCCTGCTCAGCAACCGAGTAGGCGAAGTCCTGCCCGCAGAACTCGCACACCAGTATGCTGTCGACCATGGCTACCAGCGGCGACCGCCGCCGCCACCGCCGCCGAAGCCGCCACCAGAGCGTCCGCCGCCGGCGCCACTGCGCTCGGTCCGAGGACGGGCCTCACTGACATTGATGGCGCGGCCGTCTACGTCCTTGCCATTCATGGCCAAGATCGCATCCGCCGCCTTGTCTTCGGGAACGTCCACGAAGCCAAAGCCCTTGTCTCCGATCAGTCGGACCTCGCTCGGCTCATACTCTGCGAACAGCGTCCGCAGTGAGCTCTCAGTTGCAGAGTAGCTCAGATTCCCAACATACAGACTCTTACCGGCCATAGTGGCCTCCTTGGTTCCGCGGTCTGGCTCCGGGGTAACAGCTTGCTGCAAACTGCTGAGGAGTCAGCTTCCCCACCACGCGCCAGGCCGCAGTGCAACGGAAGCGACGCTCATGCCAACTGCGCGGCTATCTAGGCCGCGCTCTCGTAAGTCGAAAGAGAGAGGAACGCGCAGGTGCGGCCATGGCCGCCGCCCTCTGCCCGTCGGATGAGGGAAAGTGGGAAGGATGCAGTCCTGCCGCATCTCGCCGCGGCGGCGACCATGAGATCGCCGTCGACATGCACGAGATCGATCAAGTCCTGCTCGATGGAAGCTGGGGCGCCGAATCTCGCGCGACAAGTAGGTGGAAGTAACTCGGGGGAAAGACCGGAATCAGTGACAAGAGCCGTTACCTCACGGACTAGAGGAAGCCAGGTCGCTGACAGGTCCTGCTAGCCGACGAGTTGACTCGCTCTCGGTTGTGCCCTTTGTTATTGACTGGTTCCGCAATCACCAGTCAATAACAAAGGGCACCAGTAGAACTATACCATAGTTACCGCCCTCGGTCAAACCCTAGCGTCGGAATCGCAAGGATGAGGGTCAAGATAGCGCGACAAGCTGCTGATGATCGCTGCGGTCCGCACAGCTCCGGGCCGATGGGGTGACCGGTGCGCCGCGATTCTCAGGGCAGGACCCCGGCTGCACCTCCACGAAATCTTCTGGGCGAGGTCAGAATCCATCATGAACAACCCAGTCATCCTCCACGTGAACTTCGTCGAGCAGGGCCAGCTTGTCGCGGAGATGTGCCAGGCGGCGGTCGCCTGGGGCTACGATGGAGTCGAATTCCGCAGGAAACGGTCGCAGGTCGATGAGACGCCGGAGCAATACCTGGACGCCATCGCGCGGGCGGTCGAGAGGGCCGGCCTCACACATGTTCTCTTCGGCGGGCCGGGCCCGAACCTGATGCGCGCGGACGAATCAGTGCGGCAAAAGGAGATCGAGGAGTGCGTCGCCTTCTACCGCGCCGCCGCGAAGCGCTTCTCGCTCACTGTCTGCAACACGATGACCGGCAGCATCCTCGCCCCGGGCGCGCCGTATCACGAGTATGACCGGAATGGTTCTGCCGCGGCCAGCGAAGCCCAGTGGCAGTGGGCCGTGGAGGGATTCCAGACGCTCGGCGACCTCGCGGCCGAACTCGGGTTCTCCTTTGCCTTCGAGACGCACAACTGCTACCTCCACGACCTGCCGGAGGTGACGCGTCGGCTGGTGGATCGCATCGACCGCCCGAGCGTTGGCACGAACTTCGATTACGGAAACATCATCCTTCACCCCACGCGGCCCTCGTTGGAGCAGTCCATCGCGGCCTGCGGCGGAACGATCAAGTACCTGCATCTCAAGAACGTCTACCTCCTGCCGGGGATGAAGTACCAGAACTATATCTCCTGCCCGCTGGCGGATGGCGCGATCAACAACCGGGAATTCCTGCGGCTGATGAAGGCGCAGAGCTTCGCGGGGCCGATCTGCATCGAGGCGCCGCGCCCCGGGGATCGCGGCCACTTCGCGGTGGAGGACCTCGCGTACTTGAGGCGGCTTATGGCCGAAGTATGAGCGGCGCCAGGTGTCCCTGTTCCGGCCGCCGGTGGAACCGGCACGACATCGCGCCGCCGGCCGGGGCGGCTGTTCTCGCCGCGCCCTGGTGCGGGTCGCATGCTTCTCGCCCAGGTGACGGTCGCTCTTCGCGGCCAGAGGGAGAGAGGCAATGAAGTCTACAGCCGAAGAGATCAAGAGCAGGATAGTCGAGGAGCGACGCCCCTGGGGCGGCTTCAGACGATTCATCAGCAACGAGCCCTGCACGGTGAAGATACTGACAGTGAACCCGGGTCAGATCCTCAGCAGACAGACCCATTCCCGGCGCGATGAACTCTGGGTCATCCTCGACGACGGGCTGAGAACAGAGGTGGCAGGCGACGTGAGAGAGCATCAGGCAGGGGATGAGGTCGTGATCCCACGGAACGCTGAACACCGGCTGTCATCGGTTGGCGGGCGAGGAAGGGTCCTCGAGATATCGTTCGGGCAGTTCGATGAGGACGATATCACAAGATCCGACGACGCATACGGCCGCGCGTAGGCGGCGAGCCGGAGCAGGGCAACCCTGCCGGCGCGTCTAGAGCGTCCGCAGATGTAGTTCCCGGCCGGTGCGCGAGCTAAGGCAGCTCCGACGGCTGAAGCACATCAAGCACCGTCTGGTAGACGCGCACCGCGAGCTGGGCCGCGAGCTGGATCTGCTCATCGCCCATTTCGATGTTCGCGCGCGTCGGGCTGGCAGCGTCACGCTCGGCTGGAGAATCGCAGCGGCAAGACGTACAGCGATCTCTTGATTGGACATGCTCTCCCCTTTGCCCGTCTGGTTGATGGCAAACGTCCCCATTCGACAAGGAAAGAGGAGTGCCTGTGGCTGGGTTCCGCCAACCGGTCTCACGCCACGCGGAGAGGTCGGACGCGCCGCGAGCCGAAAGTGGGGGTACCGGAGCGGGAGGCGCCACGCAACTGTGACCAGCTATGAGATCGTGCGACGAGCAATCGAGTTCGACCGACCGGAGCGGCTGCCGATCCAGATGGGGGCGCTCGGGATAGACGACACGTGCGGGATGGGAATCGGCCCCGCGGAGGGCTGGCAGCCGATCGCGCCGGGCGCGGATGAGTGGGGCTGCGTCTGGGAGCGCCCTCCCGTCGGAAGCGGGATCACGAACATGGGCCAGCCCAAGGGACATCCGCTCACCTCCCTCGATCGCATGGATGAGATCCCTTGGCCCGATCCGACGGACGACGCGCGATACGCGCCCATCGAGGCCGCGCTCGCACAGGCGGGTGATAGGTACGTGCTGTCCGGGGTCGGCTTCCACTTCTTCGAGAGGATGCACTACCTGCGCGGCATGCCGGACCTGTTCATCGA
This sequence comes from uncultured Armatimonadota bacterium, assembly GCA_963699135.1. Classification (GTDB taxonomy): domain Bacteria; phylum Armatimonadota; class Hebobacteria; order Hebobacterales; family Hebobacteraceae; genus JBEKKD01. The sequence goes on from OY969415.1 coordinate 463,974, forward strand.
CATGCACGAGCGGCCGCGGTTGGTGCACGAACTGGCAGAGCGGGTGATGGCGTTCCCCATCGGCGTCGCGCGCGAGCTGGGCCGGCGCTTCGGCGGGCGCATCCACGGGTTCACCACCACCGACGACTGGGGAACCCAGCAGGCCTGCTTCCTGAGCCTGCCGATGTGGCGAGAGTTCTTCAAGGGACGGTACACGCGCATCTTCCGGGCCGTGCATGACGCGGGCATGCACATGTGGCTGCACTCTTGCGGACACGTGAACGATGTCGTGGGTGAGTGGATCGACTGCCAGCTCGACGTCGTGAATCTCCAGCAGCCGCGCAATCTGGGCATCGAAGAGATGGGGCGGCGCTACCGCGGCAGGATCTGCTTCCAGAGCCTGTGCGACATCCAGACGACGCTACCGTTCGGGAACGACGACGACATCCGGGAGGAGGCCGCTCTCCTGCTGGAGCATTGGGGTACGCCGGCAGGGGGCTTCATCCTGAGCGACTACGGAGACGGCGACGCCATCGGCGTGCCGTTGGCGAAGAAGCGGGTGATGCTGGAGGCCTTCACCCGCCTCGCGGCCCCGGGAGTGGTAGCCCCGATCTGAGCACGGGCCCACAGTGGAGTCGTTGACGCTCTTCCCGCCGCGCGTGCCGTGTGCGGCTGCTCCGGGTCGGAGGCCGGGCGTACCGGGCCGCGCAGACGGAACCAGCATTGTGATCGGTATCTCCTATAGGGGCGGGTTCCGACGGGAAAGGGATGCATCGCGTGACCTCAAGAGATCGCATTCTCGCTCCTCAACCCTTCCGTTCGGAGACGAGGAGGCTGTGCGCACCGGAGTTCGCCACACCATGGAGACAGCAAGAGGGCGGTGCAACTTGTTCTTTCTGCCGGCCAATGATGTCCTACCAGATTCCCCCACGGATCACATCATCGCCGCCTATGCTTGTGCGCGTGATGTCCGGTAACTCCTCGGCTCTGCCCGGAAGGAACGCGGGCCGGTTTGACGACGGGATGATGGCCAGCGGAGGGGCACCGTCCGGCTTCGGATGTAGGAGTTGGGGTGACGATCAGAGGTCCCGACCGCGCGACTGAGGCCGCCGGTGGCGATACGGGTCACGCGTTCACGCCCGAGGATGACATCCGGTGTTGACTACGCGGCCTTGCGGTAGTGCAAGTTGAGCAGGCCTCCCAGGAACTGCTCGCACTCGACCGTGAGTGTCGCTTCCGATCTTCCCCCGAACTGCGCTGCCTCTCTGACGGCTTCCCGCTCGGGTATGCGGTTTCCGCTAGACGGGTTCCGGACAGCACGGCACGTAGTTGGTCTGGATAGCCCCGGAACACGCTCACAGCGGCCGACAACCTAGCCCATGGAGCAGACATCACCCCCTCTCAGGTTGCCAGGAAGGACAGGTTCACCCCCAACAGCAGCGACAGGCACCGCCGCAGCATCGCCTCCATCGCGCCCGCCGGCGAGCAGTCCCAGGAAGAGGGGCAGCGCGGTGCGGTGCGTGCGCAGGCCGCCGTAGCGCAGCAGCACCGCCTTGATCAGCCAGGTGGCGAAGATCACCGAGCGTCAGCGCCTGGATGGTCGAGCCGGTGGCGATCGGGTAGGCCACCGGGTGCAGCGGCCACCACTGGAAGCGCAGCTTCAGCCACATCAGCGCCAGCGTCGTCACCAGCCCGACGCCCATCGCCCCGGACTGCCAGGTGTCAGTGCCCGCCGGATAGCGCACCGCCTTCGTCCATGCGCGGCGATGGTGCCGTAGGGCACGGCGACAGGTACGGGTAGTAGCTGATCGTGCTGCCGAGGCCGCGCCTGGTAGCCGACCTTCATGCTCGCCCAGAAGTAGACGACGATGGCGATGGGCGGGACCAGGGCGAGCGCGAGCGCGAGGCGCCGGCGCTCCATCCGCCCGCCCTGCCGCCATGCGGAAGCCCTCCAGCTGCATCGCCACCGGGTTGTTGCGCTGCTCCATCATGAAGGGGCTGAGCATGGCGAACATCCCCATCGTCCGCGGGCCCAGCGTCTGCGTGCCCGACCAGCACCGGCAGCACCAGGTTCGGGGTGGTGAAGTAGAGCTGGTGGGTAGGCGGGCCGAGTTGGGCGCGCAGCCGCGAGATCACCAGCATCATCGGGAAGTAGAGGCCGAGCACGGACGAGCACCACCCACGGCTGCATCCCGCCCGCGCTGCAGGAACCAGTAGAGGAAGATCAGCGCGGGCAGCATCCCGAGCACCGCGCCCCGGTAGGGCAGCGCCTCCTCTGCTTCGTCGTCGTATGGGCGACGTCAGCCCCAGCACCCGCCGCAGCACGTGCGCGAGGTAGTGCCGGTCCAGCCAGACGGCCGAGAGCAGCAGCGCGAAGTAGCCGCCCGCGCTCTGCTGGTCGCCGAAGGGCATCCCGTAGTACCACGCCCGAGTGACCAGCCGAGGAGGCTGGTCAGCACGTACTCGCCCTGCCAGACGAGGTCGAACACCCAGAGCGAGAGCGCCAGGTCGAGCGGAATGAGGTAGCAGAGGCCGATCGCGAACGGCTGCCACTCGAACTGCTGGAAGCGGAGCGCATCCCAGGGCGGATGGTTCGCGACATACGGGCTGTAGTCGATCCCCATGGGCACCACGGGCAGGGCTCGGCACGAGGCCGGCCGAGCGTGTTCCATACGCCCAGCGCCATCGCGATCCCGACGCCCAGCCACCACAGCCTGTTGCGGAAGAGCGAGGGCTGCTCCTCGCTCAGCTGCAGCGGCAGCACCACCAGCGGGAAGGGCAGCCGTTCCTCGTCCTCCCAGCGCCGCCGCACGATGGAGTTCAGGCAGAGGCAGACCCACATCACCGCGCCCGACGAAGGCCGCGTACCAGAGCGCCGGGGTGAGCCAGGGGCGGAAGGCCGACCAGGTGTACGGGTTGGCCCCGCCGACGTAGAAGCTCTCCAGCGACGCCCGGTCCTGCATCGTCAGCCACGGCGGGCAGGTTCGGCCAGAGCAGCTCCCGCCAGCGGTTCTCCTTGGTGGCGAACCAGAACGGATAGGTGATGGTGCCGGCGAGCGATCCGCCCAGGTCGAAGGCGCTGGAGATCAGCCCGGTGCTGACTCCGAGCATGAGGTAGATGGTGAGCATCTCGCCCGAGCCGAACGCCCACTGCGGCCGGCGCCGCCGCAGCCCCTGGTTGAGCAGAGACAAGCACGAAAAGCACTGCGATCGTGTTGATGAACAGGCTGTGGCGGCCCGGTGAAGCGGAAGCCGCCCTGGAGCATCGTGGCGTGGACGATGAAGATGACGTTCAGAGGAGTCAGGACCAGGCCCGGCGATGATCGCGCGCCGCGTCACCCCCAGGCGCGCGCGGACGCCCGTCGTACTGCCTACGGGCGCTGTTCGTGCCGTCCCCCTCGTCACGGAGGCTTCCTCTGCCATGCTCCCTGCCGGGCGACTGCCCCTCCGCCGCGGAGAGAAGAGTTAGGCGCGAAAGGGCGCGCACCTGCCGCTCGCCGTCACCCCAGCGGAGCGGGGTATCACGGGTGGAGTCTGGTAGCGCCCGTTGCCTGGGGCCGGGTGCCGGCCGCGAGGGTCTGGGCGGTCGCCGCTGTATACTACGACAGCGGAGGCGAGCCACCTATGGCGGAAGAGAAGCCGAAGATCAGACCGGTGGAGGTTGTTCCCGTGCAGTCAGGAGGTCGGCCGGGCTTCCTGCTGCGCGACCCGCAGGGCTTGGCCCCGCAGGAGATCATGATCCCCGCCGATGTGGCCTTCCTCCTCAGCCAATTCGATGGCACCCGTACAGTGCGCGAGGCGCAGGTCAACTACGTCCGGCGTTTCGGCACGCTGCTGACGAGTGACCGTATCGGGAAGCTGCTCGAGCAGCTCGACGAGGCGCTGCTGCTGGAGAGCGCGCGCTTCCGGACGCACAGGTCGCAACTGGAGGCGGAATTCCGTGCCCAGCCGGTCCGAAGGGCGACGCATGCCGGACAGGCCTACGAGGAGGCCGCCGGGGCGTTCGTACGGAACTGGGAACCGCTACTGGAGGCGGCGCCTCGGCCCCATGACTTCGCGCTCGATTCCCGACGCCCGCTGCTTATCGCCCCCCACTACGACCTGCGCGGCGCCGCCGAAGGGTACGCCTCGGCCTACCAACTGCTATCGGGCATAGAGAGGCCCGATGTCGTCATCATTCTCGGCATCGCCCACAGCGGCGACGAGACGCCCTTCGTGCTTACCCGCAAGGCGTTCGAGACACCCTTCGGTGCGCTCGACTCCGACCGCGAGTCGATAGACCGCCTTGTCGCGGCCGCTCCGTTCGATGTGTTCGCGGACGAATTCCTGCACCGGGACGAGCACAGCATCGAATTCCAGGCGGTGATGCTGCACTTCCTATACCGGGAGGTCGAGCCGCCCAAGATCCTTCCCATCCTGTGCGGCAGCTACCACCGCCGCGGGTCGGAAGTCAGCAGCCCCCAGGAGAACGAGGCCGCCTCCGCGTTCACGGACGCCTTGCGAGATCTCCTCGCCTCAGACCCGCGCCGGCTGGCCGTGATCGCATCGGTTGACCTGAGCCACACGGGGGCGCGCTTCGGAGACCAGGGGCCACTCACGCAGGCTCGACTCGAACTCTCGCGACGACATGATATGGCGCTACTGGAGAGAGAGCAGGCAGGAGATGCGGCCGGGCTGTACCAGTTGCTGGCGCAAGAGAAGGACCGCCACAACGTCTGCGGCTTCCCCGCGATGTACGCGCTGCTGCGGGCCGCGTCCGTGACGGAGGGCCGGCTGCTGAGCTACCGGCAGGCGGTGGACCCACAGACGCAGTCGTGTGTGAGCTTCGCAAGCGTGGGGCTGAGATAGGACGCAGACGGCAGACCTCCCCAAGCTCTGGGAAATGAACGATCCGCGGAGGAAGAAGAGACATGGTCCGGGTGGCACTCATCGGCGGCGCGGCAGTATACCACTGCCGGGTATTCGCCAGCCTGATCAACGAGTACGACAAGCAGGGCTACGAGGCGGCCGGGCTGCCGCACTTTGACACCAGGCCGCTGGGCGGGATCGAGGTCGCGGCCATCTGGGACCCGGACCCGGAGGAGGCCCGCAAGGTCGCCAAGCTGGCGAACATCCCGGTGGTGCTGAGCAGCATGGAGGAGGCCATCGGGAAGGTGGACGGCGTCATCATCTGCGATGACATCACCATGGCGCACCAGCGGCGGGCCCGGCCCTTCCTGCAGGCAGGCATCCCCACGTTCATCGACAAGCCACTCAGTCCCGATCCCTCAGAGGCGGCCGAGATCATAGGTTTGGCTCAGTCGCGGGGGACGCCCATGATGTCCTGCTCGGCGCTGCGCTATGCGAAGGAGCTGGCGGAGGCCCAAGACCGGATCGCGGCGCTGGGGCGGATCTCTTGTGCGACCGGTACGGGTCCGAACGAACTGGTCTTCTACGGCATCCATCCATTGGAGCTGGTGCACACGGTGTTCGGCCCAGGGGTCGCGTGGGTGCAGAACATCGGCGATGAGGAGCGCTCCTTCGTGCGCTGCGCCTACCCGGACGGCCGGTCCATCATGCTGCAGGTGCTGGGCTCAGGAGGCTGGCCGGGGATGCATGGCTGCTTCTATGGAGAGCATGGCGCAGTGCACCTCCAGATCCGCGACGCTGCGGCCTACTACGGCAACATGATCCGCGCCTTCGTCCACATGGTTGGGACCGGGGAGATGCCGATCCCGCTGGAAACTACCCTCGAGATCATCCGCATTCTCGCTGCGGGTAAGCGCTCTCAGCAGCAGGGAGGGGCGCGGCTTGCGGTGAGCGGCTGAGGGGCCATCCGGAGGCAGAGCATCATCGAGGGGTCAATTCGTGGGTAGCTGTCCCGACCCGAGAAGCAGGCTGCCCAGGATCGATCTGTGGAAGGGAGGAGACGAACTATGGATCGCAGCAGGCAGGCGCGCATCGGTTTCGTGGGGGCTGGCTCTCACTCGACGAGCCAGCTGTACCCTAGTCTGATCAGGGCGCCCAGCGCCAAGCTGGTGGCGGTGTGCGATCTGGTGGCAGCGCGAGCGGAGGGCAACGCCAAGCGGTTCGGCGCAGACCGATGGTACACCGATGTGGCCACCATGCTGGACAAGGAAGACCTCGACGGGGTGTGCATCTGCGGAGTGCCGGATATGCATCTCGGGGTAGGCCTACAGGTGCTCGCATGCGGGCTCCCCATCTTCGTCGAGAAGCCCTCCGCGTTGGACTCCAAACGGGGACAGAAGCTGGCTGACGCAGCCAGCAAGGCTGGTCTCTGGGGGATGGTGGCCTTCATGAAACGCCACGCCGACGGCTATCTGCTCGCCCGGGACACCATGGCCACCCCGGCGTTCGGCGGCCTGCAGCAGCTTCACGTTCAGTTCACGCAGGGGCCCTACCCTGACCTCTGGGGGTTCGAAGCGCCCCAGGCGTTCCTCGTCGGCCAGGTGGTCCACATGTTCGACCTTACCAGATTCCTTGGGGGAGATGTCGCTCAGGTGCACGCCCGGCTCCACCTGGTGACCAAGTACCAGTTCGGCTATGCCATCAGTCTGGAGTTCGTCTCGGGGGCCGTGGGCACACTGCTGCTGAACACACTCGACCACGAACTCCCGTGGCGCGACATATCCGAGCGAGCACAGATCAGCGGGGTGGGCGAAAGCCTCGTGGTCGACTCCATGCACTTCGTAACCTACTACTCGGCCGCGGATTGGCGGCCGGAGGCTCGTCAGCGATTCGGCGTTCCATTCCGAACCTGGCGCCCGAACTACATCTCTGTCCTGAATGGCAAGGAACTCGGCGGCTACGAAGGAGAGCTGGAGCACTTCGCGCAGTGCCTCCTGGCGAAGCAGCCTGCGTCGGCCAGCCTCCAGGACGGCGTCGAGGCGCTCCGGCTGGGTGAAGCGGTCTGGAAGAGCGCGCAAACCGGTCGACCGGTGTCGCTCGTGAACTCCGGCCCGCGCGCGAAGGCGTAGCGTGTCAGCAGTGGTAAGGTAGGTTGCGGGTGCTTGGTATCGGCGGCACCCCCTCATTCCACCTTCAGCACCATCAGGTCCTGCGGTGCGAGGGCAACGGCTAGCTGTGCCGCGTCATCGGGCCGCAGTTCCCTGCCTGAGAGCACATCTCGGAATGCAAGCGTCCCGGCCCCCAGCGGTTCGAAACAGATAGCGGCCTGCCGCTGCTGTTCGCTGGCGTTGAACACGGTGAAGTAGAGCGGGCCGCCGGGCTTGCCGAAGCGTTCGACGTAGATATCCGGGTTGTTTGACCTGGCGAGGGTTACCGGCTGCCATCCAGCCGCGCTGAGCGCGCTGATCGCAGGGACGTACTTCTTGAACCGCGGCCGGTCGCGCTCGTAGAGGTCCGGGCGTTCCCAGTAGGGGTCATCCGAGGCGTTGTGGCTGAACATGCTCGGGAAGATGCCGTAGGCCGCGGCGCGTTTCATGTACAGCTCGACCCACTCCGGCCTGAACGTCTCGTACACCGTGTTGAGCAGTAGCAGATATGGCCGCTGGTAGGAGAGCGCCCGCCAGTAGTTCATATCCGCGTCGGGTTGCGGTGCGTACTGGCCCCCTCGCTGCCAGTCCAACTCGATACCCATCGCATCGAACCAGGCCGCACCCCACGGGAAATCGATCGGGATGGCGTTCGCGAACGTCATCTTGCCTTCGCCCCACATCCGCGTCGCCAGGTCCTTCGCGAAGTCCGTCGTGTTGAAGATCCCGAGTTGACAGACCCGCCCCGCCGTGTCGAAAGTCAGCGGCGTTAGGGTGTTCCGGAAATGCTCGCGGCGGTAGTTGCGAACGCCGGCCGCCATCTCGAAGCTGTCCACGTACGTCCCGCTCAGATCGGGATGTTCCTTGAACGCGCTGTCTATGGCGGACCAGTTGAGTTCGTGCTTGGTCAGAGCGCCGGGCAGCGCGCGGCACCGATGGGCTCGGGTCCAGATAGTACAGCGCTCCGTCGCACCACGGCTCGACGCGCAGTCCTCCCACCCACTTGCCCGCGGCGTCCTCGATGGCCGAACTCAACGCGCTCTGCGCGCCCGTGTCCCCCTCGGCCGCCCGCTCTCGAACGTAGGCGAGAGCGCGCTCCTCGGTCCGCTCCATCGACTTCGGCATCTCCAGCCACAAGCTCATTGGCTCCACATAGACGAAGCTGTAGATCCCTTGCTCGTGATCGAACGGGACGTTGCCATCGCCCTCCTTGAACTGGAACCCGAAGTCCCGGAAGTCGCGGACCTTGGCGATGTCCGCGAACGGCATCCAGATGCCCTCTTTCTCATTCCGCTTGGTGAAGCACTGCGGGAAGAGCTGATAGTACCGTTCCAGCGCCGACCGAAACCCCCAGGCCGGGTCAGGCCGGTACAACACGAGGCCAAACGTCGCGCTCGACGGGGATTCCGCGGTCTCCATCGAGAGGCCGAGATCGACGGCCGCGTACAGCTCTCGCGAGTCGGCATCGTACCCGAAGCGGAGAAGCCGCGGCATATCCAGTGGAGCGCCGATCGCCACCGCGTCGTTCTCCCCCGCGACGCACGCCAGCGGGTAGCGGGAGGCAGAGCCGTTGGCGCCGGCCTGGATGTTGACGACGTTCTGGTACTTCCCACCCGCCGCGATCTTCCGCGCAGTGCGCTGGTCGTCGTACCAGTTCCAGCCGACAGCATCGACTGGATAGGTGAAATACACTGTGATAGCGCGGTCTCTACCGGTCAGGCCCTGCACCGTACCGCGAATGACGGTTGCAGACTCACGGGCGGAGTAGTCCACAGACAGCTTCAGCCCCAGGCCTGTGTCCCGGCCCTCCCAGCCTACGCCGGTCTGGGTGTCGCGCCACGCCCCCTGGGGCCGCACGAAGTCGGAGTTGACCTCTACGTCGCGCAGGAGGAAGCCCCCGGGAGCGGTGGTGACGATACTGCCGTCATCGGAGAAGCGCAGCGCGAACCCGTCTTTCAGACCCGCCGGGACGGTGGCGGACGGAGGCTTCTCCGGCCGATGGCCTGCCTCTACCGGCACGCCGTCGAACAGGGCCACCCCTTCCGCCAGTTCGATCTGCTGGAGGCTGAAGTCGCTGAACCAGGCCGTGCCTGTGCGGTTGCGTAGAAGGCCGTACACCGTCACGCGCTTGACCGGCTTCGATGGCATGATGGTTACAGCGCGCCTCTGCCAGTCGTGCGTTCCGGCGTCGAAGGAAGCAATTCGGCCCCAGAGCGGCGTCCCATCGACATATTCCAGATCGAGGTAGAGCGAGTAGTCGGGTTCCCCGCCTGCGGACACACCTTCCGCCTTGCTCCAGCACTCGGCGACGATGGGCAGGGGAATCTTCTGGTCCAACGCCACCGTCTGGGATAGGCCGCGCCGCTCTGAGGCTGAGGCATTCCGACAGCGAGCACTGGCCTGCCCGGCATGCCCTACCTGTGAGTCCACGGTGTACCCGGCATCGTATCCCGACCACTCCCCAAACGAACCGCCTCGGACACTCGCCAACTCGCCGTTCCTGAGCAGGCTCCGCCCTTGGCCGGCCGAGTGCGCGACAACCGCCCTCTTTGCCACCGCGCCATAGGCGAGCGAGAGCGACATCAGCAGCATGGGAACCATGAGCAACGTGCAGAGCTTCATCGCCGTCTCCCCGTAGTCAGACGCCCAAGGTACCTCAGGACCTTCCGCCCTGGCGAGGCGGCATCCTGCGGCCGCCTGTGGTTGCCACCCAGCGCTGGAACCGGCACTGCAGGTCAGGGCGGGCCAAGCGTGCGAGGACAACGGGTGCCACGCACTCCCGGAAGGTGCTAGAGATAGGTGGCTGCGAACCGCCGGCCCGCTGACATGTACGCTCGCACGTTCTCAACCGGCGTGCCATCCCGGATCGAGTCCGAAGTAGACAGGATGAAGCGACCACCTCGGGAGGCGGCCTTGAGCGTGTCCTGCACGACCTCTTGTATCTGCGCAGGCTGCATTAGCATGATGACCTGATACAGGTCCACGTTGCCCTTCAGGCAGACGCGATCGCCTGCTGAATTCTTTGAGGAGGCGAGGTCGACATCGCCGATAGGTGGCGGCGGAAGAGTCGAGACGCAATCCACTCCACAGGCGGCCCAGTCTGGCAGCAGTTCACTGCACTTGCCGTCGTCGTAGAAGTGATAGAGCAGGCCGTGCTCATGCACGATGGCGGCGTTCTCCCTGATCAAAGGCAGGAATGCCTCCCGGTAGATGGCCGGCGACCAGCCCACGCTGAGCGAGAAGTTGTACCAGGAGTCGAAGATGACCTCCGCCCCGCTCCGACAAGCCCCTCGCAGCGCGCCCTGGTGGTAGGAGTGAAAGAGGTGGAGCGCCTCGTCGAAGAACGGTCGGTCTTCGTAGTACAGGATCATGCAGTTGTCGATGCCGATGGCATCAACGAAGTAGTGGTCAGCGCCCATGCTGGGGCGCAGTTCCACCAGCGCTCTGTCTCCTGCCCGGCCCTGCTCAGCGCCCGCATGGCTGTAATACGCGGCGTCCGCCGGATCCGGCAGAAGGTACCTCAGCCCGTCCAGGTCCTCCCGCGTCTTGACGAGGTGCTCGATGCGATGCGGGTTCGGGGCAATGCCATAGGCCTCGCTCCTGCCCAGGCGGTACTGGTCCCTGAGCACCCGATCCGGCGTGTCTACCACGCGGCTGATAATCTCGTAGTCGCCGTGGGTCTCCCTACTCACGCTCGCGGAGACATTGGCAAGCTGGCTGTGGTCGCCCTCCGCCGAGTAAATGTAGTTGGGCAGTCTGCTGCTCACCGTGACGAGCGGGTCGTAGGGCATCTCCTCGGCGAGGCGGAGGTGCTCATCCAGGCCCTGGCCGCCGTAGTGCTGTATGAGCCAGGCCCAAATGCGGGGCGCGTTGGGGATCCGATCCAGGTCCTGGCCGCGCATAGCCCGTAGCAGGCGTTCTCGAACCGTCAGCAGTTCGGCCATCCCATCCTCCCTAACCGAGAACCCCCATGTCAGCCAGCTATTCCCTCCTCGGAGGGGGGATTCCTATGACCCTGGATCGGCTTCTTGCCACCGGCAATCGCTGCCATCCGCCCGTGGAACCGGCTTGTGGCTACTGGGAGGCGATGGAGCCGCCCTGTAGGCCCCTATCTCCACTCCAACATGGCCTTCGTGAAGGCCATATCCACCAGCCTCTTTCCCACGCCGATGCCAGCCGGGCCGTGGCCGGGCAGCAAGGTGTCGCACGGAGGCAGATGGACCAGACGACGAAGAGTATCGAGGTAGAGGGGGCGGTTGTCGTCGGGCCCTCCCGCCCAGCCTAGCTGCACAGACTCGCACTCCGGCCCCACCTTGAGTAGGTCGCCGCAGAACCAGAGCCGCTCCCCGTGTAACGTCACTGTGAACACCATCAGCCCGTTCGTATGCCCGGGCGCCTCGATGGCGCGGACGACCAGCCCACCCAACTCCATGGACTTGCCGTCCTCGACCAGGATGTCAGTCTCGCACGGCTCGAAGTCGCGGCTCACTGCGTAGCCGATGCATCGGTCATCGCCGGTGGCCATCGCCTCCGCGGTGTCGGCGCTGGCGAGGATCTTGGCACCCATGCGCCGGAACCGCGCGGCGTGACTGCTGTGGTCGAAGTGGGCATGGGTCACCAGCAGATGCGTCACCTGCTCCACTTCGAACCCCCACCGGCGACACGCGACGCTCACCGTTCCGAAGGAGTCGTCCTCCAAGTCTCCCGAGTCGATGACGATCAGCGCCTCCGGCGCCCGGATGAGATAGCCGTTCTGGTGGCGCCCATAGGGGTAGCCATTGATGAGATAGACATCGGGAGTGATCTGCATGCGTTGCCTCTCCTGCCACACGGGGTGTCGAGCCCTCTCCTTCCACCCGGCAGGGAGAGAGACCCCCCGCATCTCGCAGGAGCGCGCAGAGGACGCGTGGAACGCCGGGAGCGGAGGGGAGAGGGCCGGAGGCATGACATTGCTGTTGCTGATACTGATATCCGCGGTGGCGCTGGCCGCCACTCGTTACGAGGTCGGCCCGGAGCGGAAGCGCCGCGCCCTCCAGGAAGTGGCGCCCCTGCTAGAGCCGGGCGATGTGGTGGAGGTGGACGGGGACGCGGTCTATCCGGGTGGGGTGGAGTTCACGCAGGCGGGCGTCGCGGAGGCGCCGATCACGATTCGCGGCCTGCGCAGAAACGGGAAGCGCCCGGTGATCTCCGGCGGGGAGATGACTGTGCACTTCCTGCTCAGCAACCACACCATCTTCGAGGGCTTCGAGATCGAGCACGGGTCGGAGCGGGGCATCCGCTACCGGGCGGCCTACATGACGATCCGCGACCTCTATATGCATGACTGCCCGGACCAAGGAATCCTCGGCTCGGACTACGAGACAGGCCCGCTTACCCTCGAGTACGTTGAGGTGGCCCGCTGTGGCGGCGCGCCCGGCGGGCATTCCATCTACATGTCCACTGACCCCGTCGCCTACCCCGGCGCGGTGTTCCGCATGCAGCACTGCTATGTGCACGACCGCACCTGGGGCAACTGCGTGAAGACGCGGGCGGAGCGCAACGAGATCCGCTACAACTGGCTGGAGAGCGATGTACTTCGGGCGCTGGTGCTCATCGGCCGCGACGATGAGCGCGGGCCGCGGCCCATGCACTCCGAGGCCATCGGCAACGTGCTTATCTGTCGCCGCGACCTGCCCGGTCGTGCAGGTCGGCCACGATGGCAAGGAATATGGCACGCGAGGGCGTCACCGCCTGGTGAACAACACCCTTCTGGTATCCGAGCGCTGCCCGGACGCAATCCAGGCGCGCTCTGAGCTGGAAAGCGTGGAGATGCACAACAACGTGTTCTATCGCCTGGGCGGCGGGCACATGCTCCTGCTCAATGAAGAGACCGCGCAGTGGATGAAAGGCAGACGTATCTGCTCCGGACAGAACAACTGGGTGCCGCAGGGCGCAGAGTGCCCGCCGGAGTGGACCGGTACCAGAGTGGGAACTGATCCGGAGTTCGCAGACCTGGCGAACTATGACCTCCGCCTAGCGCCCCGGGGCCCGCTCGTCGGCGCCGGAGCGACGGACCTGCAGAGCCCGCCGGGATATCCCTTCCCGGACCCATGCTTCCCACCCGCGTTGCTGCCGCCCCTGCGCACTATCGAGGCGGTGGGAACGGCCCGGCCCAGGCCGCCGCGGGATCCCATCGACATAGGAGCATACGCGTGCGAAAGGGATGAGTAGCACGCGGGCGCTATCTGCCCGTGGCACCACCTGCGAGTGCTGGGCCCGCCAAGGCTAGCTCTCGCCCCTCTTCGTCTGCCCGGAAGCCTCCGGCTTCTGCCGCCGATACACCCAGGGAGTGGGGAACGCCTTGTCATCATCCGCGTGCTTCAGCAGGAACTCCCGAAGCTCTTCGGTCGAGGCCGTGAGCACAGTCACATCCTGGGCTGTCTCACAGCGCAGGCCAAGCGTCTTCTCTTGCACTTGCTGGGTTACCCAGTCCTCGCCGAGGAGAGCGAGTTCCAGCTCATCGCCGTTCAGACGCACGCGCCAGATGGAGTGACTGGGAACATAGTGGACCAGGGAGAGCATCTGTACATTGCTGCCGGCTTCGTCTTCGGGCGACTGCTGCGACTCGTCGTCGGACTTGACATTGACCTCCGGCGTCTGTAGTTCGCCGGGGAAGAGATCGAGGAACAGAGAATCCCCCACCTTCACCAGGTAGGCCTGGTAGGTCGCGGTGTAGCCCTTCGTGCCGACGATGAGGTTATAGCCATTGGGCGCTCGATCTGCGTCTTCGCTCTTGCTGAAGGCCCAGACCTGCGGGATCGCGGGAGGTGTGGCGTTACCCCCCATCTGGTACTCCTGCCACGATCCAACGAGGGCCGGTTCGAACACGGTGTCTTTGTCCGTGTAGAACGGGTGCAGCGATGGGACGACGAGGCAGCCAGTGAGGAGAGCTGCCATTCCGAGAAGAACCACCGCAGACGCTATCCGCATCATTTCGCTCCTTCGTCTCCATCCAATTTGTGGCCTGATATCAGCCGCAAGCACGCACACTGAGCAGCCTCAGAGGCCGAACGCCAGGCCGGCGAAGCCACCAAACTGGGAATCCCATCCCAGGCGGAGGGCCGACTTCCTGCTCACGTGCACCAACGCGCCGAGCTGGCCCTGGAGGCCCAGGACGGTTCTGGTGCCGCCATCCCAGGTCCACCCGGTCACGTTGCTGCGGTCGATAGATTGTACCTGCACGACCGCGGGGCCAATGCCGCCGATGACGGCCACCCGTCCATCGTCGTTGCCGAACAGGTAGAGCAATCCCCATCTGCTATCGTAGTCTCGGCGCGTGAAGTCCTGATGGGGAATCGCCGCGTCCACGTCCGGCTTCATCAGGGAACCGGCGAACCAGAGCGCGCCGCCGGCCAGCCTGCCATCGCGCCGCGTATGGTAGAACTCCATCCCGAAGCCGTTCCCCTCATCGGCGCCAGCGGGCGCGAAGCAGATCCCACCCAGGCCAGGCAGCGTGCGCCCGGAGGCGCGCGATGACAGCGAGTCGCGCCGATCCCGGCTGCCGGTGCGTCGCTGCTCCCGCTCGCGCTTGGCTCTGGCATCTTCTTCCTTGATCACTGCGTCGCTCGGCGACACGGCGACGACGATCATCTCACCATCGAAGCGCGGACCAGTGGTCGGGCCCTCGCCGCTGGCCTGGGCCTGAGCGGCGAGGGCTGCAGTCACGCTCAGCGCACAGAGCGCGGCCCTGAACCACGATCTCATGGCGCTGCCCCCTTTTGTCCCCGCGCTCTGACGATATGCTCATCTGGGAATGTTCACCTCGGCCGAGACGATCTCGGGTTCGGTCCACGAGTCGGCCTGCGCGAGGTACCCGTCGGCTGGCGAGTCGAAGGAGCCGCCGACGATCGAGGAGCGGCCCTCAACCGCGATCTCCCACAGCCCACCCACGGCCATCGGGTTCACCCCGGCGACTATGGAGGGGTTCTCTCCTACCGCCGTCCAGAGGCCTCGCTTCCAGTCGGCAATCTGCCATTCGTCCCAGGCATGGTTGTTGAAGGAGGGCATGACCAGGATCTGGCTGCCCTCGGAAACCAGCGCATCGACCACATCGGGGAAGAACATGTCGTAGCAGATTCCGACTCCAACGCGGCCGACGGGGGTGTCGAGCGGATGGATGTCGTCTGCCGACGCGGGAGTCAGGTCCAGGCCGATCGGCCCTTCCAGGTCGATCAGGTGCACCTTGCGCTGCGCGCCGATGAGCTTGCCGTTGGGGCCGAAGACCAGCGATGTGTTGTAGACCGTCCCATCGGGGCCCGGGAGCGGCGCGCTGCCGGCGACCAGAGTGACATGATGCTCTTTGGCCGCCTTCGAGAAGGTGTCGTAGTAGACCTGGCGCACACGCTCGCCCTTCAGCAGCAGCAGCGCATGCGCAGGACTGCACCCGTATGTCACCATGAGGTCGTAGATCTCCGGCCAGTATGCGCCCATGAGCGCCGCGGCAGCGTCGAAGATCGAACTGTAGTCCTTCACGAGCTCGTAATCGTCGAGGAAGACCAGGCCGAGGCCCACGTCTTCGGGGAAGGCCACCAGGCGAGGCCCATCGCCTCGCGTGCGCATCGCCGCCTTCATGTACTCCTGGATGGCGGTGTCGAACGCCTCCGGCGACTGGTAGTCCGTGAGTTGCACTTGCATCTGCACCGCAACCAAGGTCACCGGCCCGGTCGGCGCGGCCACCGCGGGATCCGACGTGAAGCCGGTGAGTAGCGCGGCCCCGGCAGTGAACAGCATCCAGATCAGCATGCGACGTACCACACTTCCGGTCATCTGATTGCCCCCTTCGCCGGCGACCTCGCTGGAAGTCAGCCAGTGATCGAACGATCCGTCATGATGCCGCGGTCTGCGGTTGCGCTCATGACTGGATTCCGCCGCAGCATACAGCAAGGGGCATCAGAGGGGATGAGGCGATAGTCCCAAGTCGGAGTCCCATCTTTCTGGGACTTGTCTTGCCCTCCGCTACGGGAGTTGGGTTGGCGGCCCGGATCGGAGAGGTTACCGCTCGGGTTCGGTAAGGCCGTGACGCGCGGCGAGTAAGGCGGCTTCGGTGCGATCGTTGACTTGGAGCTTCAGGAAAATGCTGGTGATGTGGTTCTTGACCGTCTTCTCACTCACATAGAGGCGCTCTGCGATCTCTCTGTTGCGGAGACCTGTGCCCAGCAACTCCAACACCTCGATCTCACGGCGTGTCAACTCCGCGAACACCTGTTTCGCCGAGGCCCGCAGTTGGCTGATCCTGGAGAACTCCCCAAGCACCCTCCCGACCAGGGTGGGACCGATGAACCCCTCCCCGCGGGAGGCGGCGCGGATCGCCTCCACAGTCTGCTCCGGCGGAGCGTCCTTGAGTACATACCCGATTGCGCCCGCCTTGATGGCCGCAAAGAGGTGCTCATCGTCGTGATGGATGGTGAGCACGACGATAGCGCATTCGGGCCGGTCCTGTCTGATCTGCCGCGAAGCGGTGATGCCGTCCATCCGCGGCATTCCAAGGTCCATCAGGATCACGTCGGGATGGTGCTGACGGGCGAGGGAAACCGCCGCCTCCCCGTCGGCAGCTTGCGCCACAACCTCGATGTCCTTCTCTGCCGCCAGCAGTTGCGCGAGCGCGCATCGGACGACGGTCTCATCTTCCGCGATCAGCAGCCTGATCTTCGGCATGCCACGTCCTTTCGCCCGTGATGGAGGCATTCCCCCCGGCCCCCCAGGCATTCGGACCCAGAAAAATGGGCCTTTGCCTCCACCGGGGTTGGGACCTTTGGCCCTCCCCATAGGGCCGCTGCTTGCGTGATCATGGATACCAGAAGCCGCAGCCTGGGAGGCGATCCACAATGCCCACAGGGGTCATTGCGGGCCAGGAGCCCCGTCCAGGTGGGTCTCGATGCTGGCAGAGGAGTGGCTGGCAGCCCTGCCAGGGAGAGACAGGATGACGGCGACAAAGCGGGTACTAGTGGTGGATGACGACCCGGCGGTGTCGGAACTGCTGCGGTTGGTGCTTGGCAACGCAGGATTCGACGTGGCCACGGCCGGGGACGGCGTCGCGGGTCTGCTTGCGATCGACGCCAACCGACCGGACCTGGTGATCCTTGACGTCGCCATGCCCGCGATGGACGGCCTCGAGGCGGTGTGCCGGCTGAGGGACAGGCCGGGGACCGCGCACCTACCCATCATCATGCTCACCGCTCTCGCCGCCGAGGATATCCTGGGAGGTCCGACGGAGCAGGTGGATCTCTACCTGGCAAAGCCCTTCGATCCTGACGCCCTGGTGGCGGCGGTGAAACGCATACTGGGGGGCGCCGGGAACTTGCATGAGTAAGGTGGCGCCACCGCCGCGGCGCTCACTTGGGCGATGCCTCAAGCGGGAAGCCGAACGCGATCTCTGTTCCTGCGTCCGGCTGGCTGTCGACCCTGAGCCATCCTCCCACCAGGTCGGCCCGCTGCTTCATGCCCCCAAGCCCGAACCCCGAACCGACCAAGACCCGGTCCGCCACGCTCGCGACATCGAAGCCGATGCCATCATCCTTCACGGCACATTCGAACGCGTCGGAGCCGAATCGCAGAATCACATCGACCCGGCTCGCCCGAGAGTGCTTCTCCGCGTTAGTGAGAGCCTCCTGAATGATACGGAATGCGGTGTGTGCCGCCTGGGGCGGGAGTGGAACGCTATCACCCTCGAAATGCAGCCGCGCCGAGATGGCGGAGCGCTGGGCAAAGAGCGACAGACGATGCTGCAGGGCACTCACGAAGCCCTCTCTTTCGACCGCTGGCGAACGCAGCAGATAGACCAGAGTCCGCAGCTCGTCTGCTGCTTGCCTGGCAACAAAGCGCTGATCGATGGCGATGCGCGCGGCTTGCGCGGGATCATCTGCCATCAGTTGGCGGGCGAGTTCGAGCCGGACCGTAAGACCGACCAGGTCATGCTGTATGCCATCGTGCATTTCCTGGGAAAGCCGCTGCCGGTAGTCGGCCAGAGCCAGTTGCTCTCGCATGGCGGCCACTTCCTCCATGCGAGCCGCCTCCATCGCTGCGTTGATCACCGCGAGCGAGGTCGCCAGGGCAAGCGCGGCGATGCGAGGGCCGACCTGCAACCAGTAGCCTGGCACGGGATGGGGATACCACGTCATCTCCAGGTAGAGGACGCTGCCGAGGATACCCGCCGCCAAGGCGCGGCCGGGCTTGTGCTGGATGGAGCATAGCGCCAGGGGCAGGAGGTACAAGAACGGAGCCACGCTGCCAAGTCCGCCCGTAACCGGCACCAAGACCGAGACGATGACCACGTCGGAGATTGGCCATACCCAGGTCCATCGCTCTGAGATTGGCCTTACCAGCGTGAGATAGGACCGCAGGCAGAGGTAGAGGAATATCGCCGCGAGCAGCACGTAGAAGAGCCGCATGTTGGGAAAGCGGGATACGAACCCCAGCTTCACCCAGATGAGCGCGCTGACCAGCAAGGCGAGATACTGCACCAGGACGGCCGCGTCAGCGACTCTGGCTCTGTCCGCGACTGCGTTGCTCTCGCTCCCCGCGGGCACGCGATCCGAAGTCAGAGTCGCCATCTTGGGCTCTCCCCCAAGCCTCGGCCTGGGCTGACCATCGGCTGCGGCGTTCTGGCGCAGCCGCCGCGGCGCCAGCATCGGTCCGGCCGGATCCGGAGGGATCACTTCCGCACGGTGATCGCGGTTCCTCCTGCGTGCGTTGGGTGCCGGGAGGACCGTATTGAGAGCGTTTGGGCTGGCTCCAACGGACTCCTTCCTTCGTATGGTCTGGGGCCGGCTCTGCCTGTTAGGCAGCCTTGGGACACCATCGGAAGAGAGGCCCCCAGGAATCCCGGATGAGTTCCTGGGGGCACACGCAGACCCCGGCGGTAGCCTCCAAGTGCAGGGGCGGACCCCCGCCTATCTGCTCTCGCCTGCCGTCGCCGCAAGCAGGATCGACTGCCCCAGGTTCATGCTGCGGAAGTCGACGGACTTCACCGCCACCTCCGGCCGTGGGTTGATCCAGCGGATGACCTCGCCGATGCCCTCGACGCTACCGATGGATACCGCCGGCTCCAGCGACGCCTGCGCGTCGAAGTACAGTTGCTTGAACACCAGCATCTCGTACCCCGTCACCGGCACCACCTCGGCGGTCTTACCGTCGGCGTAGTGCACCATGTAGCGCCAGTACTCCAGCTTCGCCATGTTCGTCGGCCCGGCATGTAGGAAGCTCAGCGTACTCACCTTGCGGCCTATCGGGATGCCCATCGCCGCCATCGGGTACACCAACGGCGGGCGCTGGAAGCAGCTCAGCGTGATGATCCTGTCCTGCAGCGCGAACGGTACGCCCGCGCCGCTGACCTCGCCCGGCTTCACTGCAGACAGATCGATCTTCGGCAGTGCCCACGGGCTGCTCTTCACCTTGTCGGCGTCCGGTGCGCCAGGGGCCGCGCCCGCATCTGCGTCCAGTCCATGGTTCAGATATGGGGTCAGGTCGAGCTTGGTGAACTCCTGCTCGCCAACTGCGGGCACGACCGGCTCCTGACCGGCTGCGGTGGTGATGTAGATAGCCCCGAAGCGCACGCTGCCCTTTGCCGGACGCATGCCCAGGAATACCGAGAAGCGCTTGGCGGTGGCGGGCACGGTCACCTCAGCCGTATACTTCTGCCAGTCGAAGCTGCCGGTGGTCTTGCCGTCGGCGATGGCGGCATCCGCCTGCTTGCCTAGCAGCACCACCTCCTCCGTGTGCTGCCCGGTTAGTGATTGGAAGCGAATGAAGGCCACCGGGCCGCCGTTCTCGGCAGTCGGCTCAATGTCCACACCGCTCATCTGCCAGGAGAGGGTGATCTTCGCCCCGGGCACGGTGGGCAGGCTCGGGCTCCAGAAGCCGGAGCCATCCGCCGGCGTGCGGCTCGGATCCGCTCCCAGACACTCCAGCCATACGCGCGGGGGGTCGCCCTTCTGGTACGGTGCGGCCGGATCGCCACCTGGCAGCGAGCGGATCAGTCGCCGCACCGGCCTGCCAAAGTGCGGCCATTCGTACGTAAACCCCATATCGTACTGCCAGCCTTCGCCGCCACAGACGGTTGCCGCATCGCCCTGTCGCCAGAAGTACGGTGTGTCCTCCGCCGCTACCGGCAGCGGGTCCACATGCGCCCTGGTGAGCATCGGATTGCCGATCATCGGCACCGGATCATCCGGGCGCGAACTATCGGGAACGCGCACCGTGTAGAGCCCGAGGCCCTGGTCCTCCATGGTGGCGTCCGGCTGCAGCTTCGTCCCATCTTCCATTCCGGTCATCTGCTGGAAGCTCTCCAGCGTGGAGAACGTGATCTCGCCGTTCATCGTGCCGAAGTTCCGCCTCGCCGGGCCTTTGAACGCATTCTCCGTGAAGATGTTGGAGAAGGAGCGGAAGCGGCTGTTGGCCGAGGTCTCCTTGCCCGAATCCCAGCCGAACGGCAGCCCGGCCGCCAGGCCCTCGTTGTCGGCGAAATCGACATAGACGTTGCTGTCGGCGAACAGATTCCTCGCGAAGAAGTTGTCGAACACGTACGGGTTGTCGACGTGCGGCCCCCACAGCGAAACGGCGACGTCGTTCCCCGCCACATAGTTGTGCATGATGAACATGCGCCAACTGAAGCGCGAGCAGATGCCCGTATCCGATTTCGTGATGGCGTTGTAGAGAATCGCCGAATCATTCACCGGATACTCATTGTAGAGCGCGCGGTCGAGGATACGCGTGAAGATGTTACCGTACAGGTAGTTGCTGTAGCAGTTCACGTCCGGCCACCACCCGGCAAAGGTGCCATCCGTGACCGTGTTGTAGCGGAAGACGTTCATGTGGCTGTTGCCGTAACGCAGACTGGTGCCCACACCCCAGGGCCGATCGAAATCCCGCTGCGGCGTGCGGTTGGTGAACGGCTGGTAGCCGCTGCCGATGACGAAATTGCTGTCCATGATATGGAAGCCTGGTAAGTCGCCGCAGTCGATGCCCCAGGTATTGCGGAGGAAGGTGCACGCGTGCAGCGTATTCCTGTCGCCTTCTTCGCCTAGTATCGCGCCCTTATAGGCGCCATACACCACGCAGTACTCCACCACGTTCCTCACGCCCGAGCAGAGAATGCCCGTCCGCGCATCTCGCACTTCGATGCCGCGAACCACGCAGTCTTTCGTCGCCAACCTGATGCCCACGAAGCGGCCGGAGGCCAGCTCCACCCGGTGCCTCGCCGGGTTTTCGCCCATGTTGATCTGCAGCATGCCATCCGCCGTGCGCGTCCAGTGGCGCTCCAACGTGTCGAGCGGCGGCGCGTTCAGCGGGCGCACAATCGTTGACCCGTCCCCGGGACTGTGGAAGACGTCCTCGCCCACCGTCTGATGGAACTGGATCGCCAGCCCCTCCACGCGTACCATCTTGCCCTCCGGGTCGAGGGCGCACTGGTAGACATTCCTCGTGTCCGCAACCCTCGTCCAGGTTGCGGGATCGACCGGCTGGGCGGGCGGCGGAACGATGACCACCGCATCATCCCCAAAGGCCTGCACCGTCAGCCCGTCGCACTGCGGCGCCAGCGTCTCGGCGTACACCCCCGCCTTCACCCACACGACGTCGCCCGTCTTGGCCACCTCGCAGGCATGTGTCAGCGTCTTCCAGGGCTGGTCCTCCGTGCCCCGGTTCGTATCCGCGCTATTCGGAGTCTCTTGCGCCACATAGTACGTTGCCGCCATGGCCACCACTGACGAAAGCAGCATGCCGATCAGTGGCAGGTAGCAGATGATGAACAGCGATCTCATTGAGGGTTTCTCCCATCTGGTGGCCCGCTCACATCGCGGCCTTTTGTGCATTGTTCTGCCTCAACCAGACGTTTCCTATCTGGTCTGGTTGTGGATCACGATGCTCAAGTAAGTAACCCTGGGCCGCGGACGTCTTGTTGAGCCCGCGCGCGCGTGTCGAAACCGAGTAGCCGTCAGGCGGCGATGGAGCTGGCGCCGCAAGCTCCAGCCGCGCGAAGCATGGGCGGCCCTTGGTGGCGTCCGGCGCCGTCTGTCTCTGCCGCGCGCAACGCAGCCGTACAGGAAGGCGCCCGGCTCCCTCCTACGCTCGGCTAGCCGGAAAGGGCTCAGTTTGTGGAATAGCGTGGTTGGGAATCTCGTGCTGTGCCCGTCCTGTGTAACCCACCCCGTCCGCCTGCGGGCTTTCCGCGCGTCAGCCCAGGGCGGCCGCAGGGGCCTACGTTGATCAGGAGCCGGCATGGCAGAGATCAGACCCCAAGAGGGGAGTGTTGACACCGGGGGCCACGGGGCCCGACCGGGTCTGCTTCGTTTGGTCGCCGCCTGGGGCAGGCTAGTCGTTGGGCTTGCGCTCGTGGGAGAGGGCGGCGTACTTTATGCTGACGCTCGCACCCATTGGGCCGGGCACGGGGCCTGGGTTGGCGCCGCGGCTGCTCTCATTGGTTCCCTGCTAGGCCTGTCTGCCATCTGCGCCATCTATGCCCAAGTCCGCCCCCGCCGCGTCGCGGCTGACGACGGCATCCCCGTCGCGCCCGAACCATCTGTCCCGATGCTCGGGGCGCTCCTGGTTTACAAGTACCAGTTCATCAGCGAGGAGCAACTCGCCGCCGCTCTGGAGGTGCAGCGCAAGGAAGCGCAAGGCCCGCGCCGTATCGGCGGCATCCTCCTCGACCTGGGTCTGTTGACCATGGCTGAGCTGCAAAAGGCCCTGAGCTATCAGCGCTCCCTCAACGCCCAGGGTTCGCCTCCAGAGCCCGATGTGAAGCAGGACAATGACGGCTCCCTGATACCCCCTTCCGACCAGCCCGTGTCCCCTGAGAGCGGCGAGCCCGTTGCCCAACTCACCCCGACGTTGGAGTCGTAGCAGGACCGGCTGGCGCTGCCCAAGGGGGCCGAATCGTGAGGTTAGCGAGACACTATAGGGGTTTCACCTTCATCGAGTGCCTGGTCGCCACTGTGATCATCGGGGTCGGTGTAGTTGGGGTGGCCAGCATGTTCACCTATGCCTGCATGTCCCAGCGCAAGGCCTCGTACCTGGCGCGTGCCAGAGAGATCGCCGACGGCGCGATAGAGGAGGCGAAGATCAGCCCCGACAGCGTCTGTCCGGGGAGTTCAGGCAGCCGGACCGTCGCTACGCCCAACCTGCCGAGGTCGAGTGGATCCATGGTTTGGCAAGTCCATCCCTCCGAGTCCGCCGACGGCGAGCTCAAGCTCGTGACCGTCAACCTCGTGTGGAGCTGGCCCGCAACCACTTCCGGCAAGTACGTCGTCACCACGCTCGTCCCGCGGCAGGAGGACCTGTCGCCATGAGGTCCGCCCATAGTCCGCGGCGCGCGGCGCGTGGCGCCGTCCTCGCCGAGCTGATCGTGACCATGCTGATCGGAGGGTTGCTGCTCTCGGTGTTGCCGGGCTTCTACTTCGGCTACACTGCGCTGTGGCGTGAGGAAACTGGCAAGCTCGGGGCCGGGCAGCGATCCACCATCGTATTCCGCCGTCTGAGGAAGGATGTCCGCAACGCGCGCGCCGCTGTTGTCTCTGCTGACGGCGCGACACTCACTCTGATCTCCCCGCAACTCGCGTATGACTCCGGCCATTCCGTCATGAGTCCGGTTCTGAGTTCGGATGGACGGCTCGTAGACGGCGATGCCGTTCAGTACTACTTCGTGAGAGATCCCGAGAACATCGGCAGCACCGGCGGCACTATCCTTCGGCGACTCGTTGACGCGAGCGGAGCGGGATACGCCACGAGGCTGGTCGCCGATTCGGTCTACCCCTCCCTCAACCCGCTATCCAGCGAGACCGGCAGCCCGGTGCCCATTTTTCGTTATGACAGCGGCAAGCGGACGGTCAACATCACCGTCACGGCAGCGGAGCCTTATCCCTCTGGCGGGAGCTTCGCACCTGTCACCACCAACCCCATCTGCTCCCGCGATGCCGGAACGCTCGTCCGCGTTAGCACCCCGAGTCAGCCCCAAGGGGCCATCCAGTGCAGCAAGTGCGGCGCCCGCGCCAATCCTGCGGTTGAGTTGGTCACCGTCCAGGCCAGTCTGGTGCTGAGGAACGGCTAGGAGAGTGGAGCACATGGGACACCGCCGCAGTGATCGTGGGTGGGTGATGCTGGGGGCAATGGTGACGCTGAGCGTCCTCCTGTTCCTTGGGGTGTCACTCATAGAACGCGCTCAGAACTCCCTCTACCGCACCACTGTGGACAACCGCGCCGCTCGCTCATTCCACCTGGCCGACGCGGGAATCCAGGCCGCCGTGTGGTCCCTGAATCAGCACGATGGATGGCTCACCTATGGCGGCGAGCAGGGCACTCGTCTCGGCGGCGGCGCCTACGCGGTTACCGTGCTGCCCCCACCCGCCGAACGCGAGCCGGGCACTAGCTACCTGACAGTGGTGTCCACCGGCTATCTGGAAGGGCCCGGAGGGTCGCGGGTGACCCCCTGTCGCATCCATGCCACCGTGGGCAAGGATCCTCGGTTCTTCTCCTATGCTGTCTTCGGCGGGGAGAAGGTGACCATCGGTAACGGCGTGGTCACCGTCAGGGCCGACAGCTACGACTCCAGAAACGGCGGCTATGGAGGCAGTAACGTCGCGGCCAATGCCGACATCGGCACCAACTCGACTGCTCCCGGCGCCGTCGAGATCCTGCCGCGCGGGGAAGTGTATGGCGACATCAGCGTTGGCGCGGGGGCCACCGCGCCGGCGACCTGCGTCGACAACAAGGGCCTTGTTGCCGGGGTCACGACAGCCGCGCCGTCGCCGGTCCTGCTTCCGAGCGTCAGGACAGTCCCCTCGAATGCCATCAACCTGGGAGATGTCTGGCTTGACGGCAGCCAGAGCCTAGTGCTCAACGAGGGTGTCTACTACCTGACCGACCTGGATATGTTCGGCTCCGCCACCATCATCTGCAACGGGAAAGTAGTCGTCTATGTTGACTGCAGTAGCGACAACGACTCCCCCGAGATACGCATCGGCGGGAATGGCATTGTCAATACCTCCGGAATCCCGGCAAATCTTGTCCTCTACTGCCGAGATGATGTCGCTCAGCTCGCGATCAGTGGCGCGGCGGCTTTCTACGGCGGCATCTACGCTCCCCGTGCCGCCATCACCCTTAACTCGGGAACTGTCTACGGATCTGTCATCGGGCGCACCGTTACGATGAACGGCGCTACCTCTCACGTCCACTACGACGAAGCCCTCCAGGACCCAGCCAATCCCCATGCCGTGCTCTGCTCTTGGCACCAGCTCTAGTCTCGATGGAGATGCGTGGGTCTCCATAGAACGGGGTGTCGATGCCCCCCCAGTCACGCAAGTGGTCTCGCGAGCGCAACGGGCGGCAGGACTGATCCGGCTGCGGCGCTTCCGCATTAGGGATGCCAGTCGTTACGCCTACTCCCCTACTCGCAGGAACGGCCCGCGGACGATGAAAGGCTGCCGCGTACCATCGGCGAGGGTCACCTCCCCCTGGGCCACCACACGGTAGACCCCCTTTGCCAGACGAACTGCGCCTCTCACGCCGCCCTCTCCTGATCGTGTGCGCCCGATCTCCCGCACCACTTCGCCTGCCAAGCTAGTCACCGCAATCGTGGCCAGGGCCTCTCGCGGCGGTTGCTGGAAGCGGCCGCGAAGCGTGAGGACCGCTTCCACCTCCACCGGCGTCTCCGGGTTCGCCGCGCCAGTCAGCGTCTCACCGTTCTGGCGCATCTGCCACTTCACCTCCGGGCGCGTCGTGCGGCCGGTGCGTCGCGCCGCGAGTGACGCCCTCGCCCAGCCCCGGCACATAGTCCGCGGCCACGCCGCCCTGGTACTCGAAGATGATGAAGCCGTCCGCGCCCTCGGCGCGGGCGATCCCGATCTGGTCGATCACCTGGCCCAGAGCCAGGCCCGGAGCCGAAGCGCCCACGCCGGGATAGAGGGGGATGCGGCCGCCGACGATGTCGCGCTGGACCTGCACCAGCGTGCGGAACGCGGCATCCGAGTCCGTGTAGTCCATCGGGCAGACGAAGTCGAGGTAGCCCTGCTCCACCCAGGCGCCCCAGTCCTGCCCGACGTCCTCCCGGCACTGCGGCCAGTCGCTGAACACCGCGGCGGAGACCTTGATCCACGGCTTGATGCGATGGGCCTCTTCGCTCACCGGCCTTCACCAGGCGAGTGATGTTGGTGCGGCGGAACTCCTGGTAGGCGGCGAACTGCGACCCGCCTTCGACCACGTCCTTGGGCCAGTCGGCCACCTTCACGCCCGCGCCCTCCTCGAAGCGCTGCCGGCAGCCGTCGCAGTAGCAGTTATCCTGGTTCATCGGGGTAGCGGATGTAGTCGAAGTGAATGCCGTCCACGTCGTACTTGCGCACCACCTCCAGCATGGAGTCACGCTCGAGCTGGAAGTTGCGCGGGTCGGAGGGGCAGAGCCAGTCCGTCTCGCTGCCGCTCGCGCGTCCGCTGCAGTCGGCCCTCCGTGCGCATCCGCTCCACGAACTCCTCCGGCGCGTCCCGACAGGTTCCAGTTCACCTTCCAGACGTGCATCTCGACCCCGTACTTCTTCCCGGCGGCCACCGCGAGCGCGATCTGGTCGCCCTGCCTTCGCCACGCGATCGTCGCACCGGGAGCAGCTCGCTCTGGTAGTCGGCGATGCCCGCCCACAGCGAGTTCACCACGATGGCGTTGAAGCCGTTCTCCTTCAGGCGCCGGATCGTCTCGTCCCAGGTGAGGCCCGACCACGCCGAAGCCGGAGTGGCACCAGCCAGCGCGGAACTCGCCTTCCCGGGCCGGCTGACAACGCGCGTAGGCTTCGAGCAACTGCTGTCGCACCTGTGAGGCGAGTTCGAGCGCCTCGGGATAGCGCTTCTCGTGCAGGCACACCTGCGCCTCGGCTTGCGACTGCCGCGCCCGTGCCAGGTCCTTCTCGATCACCGCGAGCCGGCCCGTCGACTGCGCGGCCTGACGGATGCCCGGCCTCGGCCTCGGCGAAGGTCGCCCAGCGCGTCACCGGGCCCGACCTGTGCTGCGCGCGTGCCGCGCCATCTGCTCCCACAGATCCGGGTAGAGGTGACCCGAGCAGCGCCCGCACCAGGCGGTCCTTGTTGACCGGGTCGTCGTCGAGCAGCACGTGGGAAATGTAGGCGCCGGTGTCGCTGAGGATGACGGCCGGATAGCCCGTGTCCTTGCCCGACTGCGTCCATCCATTCCGCAATCACGCGCGCTCCCGTCGCCGCAGGCCGCACCTGTTCGATGTTCCAGGAGTCCTGCTTTGCCTCGTCCGGCAGGCCCAGGGGCCCTCCGGGCAGGAAGTGCATACGGGCGAACTGCCCCGGATACTCGCTGGACTGATGACCCAGGGGCTCCACTCCGAGCAGCGCGGCCAGCCGCGGCGACAGCGAGTAGCACACCACCACCCGGCCTCCGGCCTCTGACGAACGCCTCCAGCGCCTCCATCTCCTTGTCCGAGGGGCTCGGGTTCAGGGGGTAGATCGCTATGTGCTTGCCGGCCAGCACGCCGGCCTCCACATCGACGATCGTCCACCGTGCCGGCGTCGACGCCGGCGCGCGCGCAGCGTGCTCACCATCTCGCTGGTGTAGGACTCTGCTTCTCTGCCTGCGTGCGTGTTCCGCACTACGACCACATCGCTCGCCGTCGCCTCGAGTCCACCCAGATAGATGGTCGCCTGCCGGGGCTGTCCCTTCCAGAAGGACGACGCGGACCGTGTCGATGGCGCTCCATCCCTGTGGCGTGCCCTCCGTGGTGAAGCTCCCCCGATCGATCACCACCCGCTGCCACCCCTCGTCAGGCAGGCCGAAGCTGGCCGCGTACCAGCCGGCGCCGGAGTGGAGGTAGAAACTGCAGTGGCCGACGGCCGACAGATCCCCTTCGGCCCTCACCCAGAACGCGATCCGGCCGAAGCGCGAGAGATCCAGCGCCACCGCGCGATCCCAGTAGGCGCGCTCCGTCAGGTTGGACATGTCGAAGTGGAAGGCGACGGCCGGGTTGCCCTCGGGCGTGCTCTCCGGCGCCGCGGCAACGGGACCCGATCCGTCGAAGGGGGTCCAGGCGGCCGCGCCATCCGCGGCGGCGAAGGCATCGCTATCGAGCCGTTCGCCCGCCCCCACTGTGGTCGGCAACAAGCAGGCTGTGAGTGCCAGGGCCAAGAGAGCTGTCCGATGCATGTGGTCACCTCCGGCTGTAGACTACTGACCGCAGTCTCGAAGGACCTTCAGACAGCCCCAGGGCCCGAGAGGACTGATCCGCGCCTGGCCGCGCGGATCAGTTCCGGCGAAGCATGCGCGGCGCACTGGTCACATCGGCAGCCCGAACGCCCTCTGCACGAACACCGCCATCTGGTCGCGGGTGACTATCCAGGTGGGCTGGTAGTGAGTGGCGTCGTACCCATTCGCCACCCCATGGTCCACGCAGGCTGCGATCGCAGTGCCAGCCCAGTAGCCGGCCGGCACGTCGGCGAACAGCTCCGGCGCCGTGTTCATGGGGTCATCGATGCTCACCCAGCCCTTGGCCCGGGCGATGAACACCGCCATCTGATCCCTGGTCACCGGGAGACTCGGCTGGTAGTGGGTGGCGTCATATCCCTGGACGACGCCGTGCTCGACGCAGTAGGCGATGTAGACGTTCGCCCAAGGGTTGGTGATGTCAGTGAAGGCCACTGTCGCCGGCCCCGTCGGTTCGCCACCATTCATACCGCGAGCGATGAACACCGCCAACTGGTCGCGGGTTACCGCCTGTCCGGGCTGGTAGTCGCCCCCCGCGTAGCCGGACACTATCCCGGCCTGGGCGCAGCTCTCTATCGCCCCGTAGGCCCAGTAGTTTTCGAGCACATCCCAGAACCGGGTGAGCACGTATCCGTAGATGTCGGGGTTCTCGTAGCTGCTGCGGTTACCATTGCGCCAGTCCATCCAGGCCACGATGCCGGCCTCCGACACCGCCGGCCACCAGTCCCCATAGGGGTGGGCGGAAGCAGTGAGCGGATGCACCTGCGCGGCGGCGAGACCGTAGACGCGGATCTCAGTGCTGCCATCGCCACCCCCGGCGCGGCTGTCCTCCCACGCCACCCACTGTCCGCCGATCCGCGAACAAGCCTGGGTCGCCGCTGAAGAGTCGATAGGTGCGCCCACCGTCATCGTGCCGAGGTCGCGGTAGTAGATGTTCCAGACCCCTTCGGCCACGCCCCGCGTCCAGACTACGGTATCTCCCCAGATGTCCGGCTGGCCCTCCGTGCCGCCCTCCGCGGAGACCGCCGACTCGATCATGGTGGCGGTATCGTACATGTAGATGTCACCCGATGGGTCAGTGCGGGTGTCGCACCATACGATCCGGGTCCCCTGCACCCGCGCGCCGCCGATCCCGTGCTCGCCCTCCCCATCGGTGATGCGCGTCAGGGTGTCGGTGGCAAGATTGTAGAGCAGGATATCCAGCGTGTGGCCGGTCGGGTCGTAGCGATCATCGGCCCAGACCACCAGGTCGCCGCTGATGTCCGGGCCCAGGGAGTTGAAGACGTTCGGCGTCGAGACATCGGCGATCTTCCGCTCCTTCGCGGTGGGAATGTCATACACGTACACCGCCCAGGACCCGCTGCGCTGATCCAGCCAGACGATCCGGTCGCCATCGATGGACGGGTAGATCTGGTCTCCCGGCTGTGCGCACACCAGCTTCTCAGCCCGCGTCGCGTAGTCGTACAGGTAGATGTCGCCGCCGGTGGAGGGCAGATCCGGGTTGACAGTGCGCCGGTCCTCCCAGACCACCCGACTCCCGCTCGCCGCCGGGTTGCCCTGGATGGAGTTGGGCGCAGTGCAGATGGGCAGCTCTACTTCGCCCCAGCACCAGCCTGCGCCCAGGACCACCGCCGCCCACACCAGCGTCACCGCCCACCGCGTGTTGCCTCTCACCTGCGCCTCCCCACTGCACGGATTCAGCCCCGGAAAGCCCTGTATCGCCTGCAATCCGCGGCGCGAGTGATGGGCCCGCAGAGTTAGTTCGTCCCCTTCGTGGCTGGACCTTGTCGTCGCGGAGAGCAAAGAGCACCCGACAGATCCGACCCTATGGGTTCGGCCGCGACCTGCTCGAGCCCTATCCCACTACTGCCGCGGCGGGAATCGGGAGGGAAGCGTCGGGGAGCGGCGATACGAGTCCCTACAGGACACTGCCTGCGCAGGGAAGAACTGCTGCCTCACTGGCGCACGATCCATAGCAGAACAGAGGAAGCGGTGAACGAGGAGCAGATTCGGCAGTCGCTGATCGAAGAGATGAGCGGGATGGATATCATCGACTCCCACGAGCATCTGCCCGGTGAGTCGGAGCGGCTCGGGCAGCAGGTCGACTTCGCCACTCTCTTCAGTCACTACTGCAAGAGCGACCTAGTCTCGGCGGGCATGGCGGAGCCAGACTACGGGCGCTTCATCTCTCCGGGCCTCAGTCCGGCTGAGAAGTGGGAGTTGTTCTCCCCCTACTACTCCCCTATCGCCTCCGGCAGCTACTGCCGCGCCGCCCATCTCGCCATGGAGCGCTTCTATGGCCTCTCCCAGCTCACCGGCCCGGCCGATGCGGAGGCGCTCAGCCAGCAGATACAGGCGGCCAATCAGCCCGGTCTGTACCGCCGCGTGCTCAAGGAAGCCTGCCGCATCGTCACCGCGGTGAACTTCGGCGACATCAGCGACGATCGGGAGTTCTTCGCCCCCGTGCTCTTTGCCACGGGCTACACGGAGATCGGCACGCTCGCCGAACTGGAGGGCGTGGCGCGTCAGACCGGCGCGCCCATCACCTCCCTCTCCCGCTATGTGGAGGGCCTCGCCGCTCACCTCGCGCGCCAACAGAAGGAGGGCCTGCGCGGGATCAAGTTCCACTACGCCTACATGCGCCCCCTCCGGTTCGAGCCCGTGGATGCGGGAACCGCGGAGCGCGTGTTCAACCGCATCTCCGACGAGTCCCGCGGCTGGCGGCCGCGCACACTCGGCTACGAGGAAGCCCGACCGCTGCAAGACTACCTCGTCCACCGTCTTGTCGAGATCGCTGGTGACCTCGACCTGACCGTGGTCTTCCACACCGGTCTCCAGGCCGACAACTACAACGACCCGGAGCACACGCGCCCGACGCCGTTGTGGAACCTCTTCCGCCGCTATCCGCGGACCCGCTTCAATCTGCTCCACGGCGGGATTCCCTACGTGGACGAGGCCGGCCTGCTCGCCAAGTATTTTCCGAACGTGGTTCTGGACATGGCCTGGATGCACGTCATCTCCCCCGAGTTGAGCCTCCGCGCGCTGCGCGCCTGGATCGACCTCGTGCCGCGCAACAAGATCCTCGGGTTCGGGGGTGATTACTGCGTGGTCGAGAAGGTCTACGGTCACCTCGTGCTGGCCCGCCAGAACATCGCCACCGTGCTCGCCGAGAGGGTCGCCGCAAGCGCTATGACCCGCGGCGCAGGCCAGCGCCTGGGTCCGCGCCCTGCTCTGGGACAACCCGCGAGAGGTGTACCGGCTCGCGTGAACTGCGGCTACCAATCCAGGGGTTCGATCCCCTGGCGGTTCATCGCCAGGCACTCCCGCGTCCAGTCCGTGTCCCTGTGCGCGGCCGTCGTACTTCGCGTCAGGCCACTGCAGTTGGCCGCGATCACCTCGAACACCCGGTGCGCCAGCACAAGATTGCCCACCGCGTTCGCGTGCACCCCATCCTGGTGGATGAGCCAGTCCGCCTCCCCTTCCGCTGACCACACGTCCGCGAGCAGTGAGCCCGTGTCCCTCGCCACCTCCGCGATCGCCTGGTTGTAGGTCAGAGTGAGCGCGCGCCCTCCCCGGTCGAAGGGCGGATACCACTCGTATCGCGTCATGTGATACACCGTCGTCAGCACTGTCACCGGGCGGCACGCGGCCTGCACCTCGCGCACGATCGTACCCAGGTCCTCGGCGAACTCCTCCAC
Source organism: uncultured Armatimonadota bacterium (assembly GCA_963699135.1). Taxonomy (GTDB): domain Bacteria; phylum Armatimonadota; class Hebobacteria; order Hebobacterales; family Hebobacteraceae; genus JBEKKD01. The sequence continues at coordinate 495,881 of OY969415.1, forward strand.
CGGCATCCCCGCCCGCATGTCATTCAGCCCATAGGCCAGCACGAAAAGGTCCGGGTCCGCCGCGATCACCCGCTCCCGATACCGCTCCAGGGCAGAGGGCTTGCGCGAGTGCTCGTACCCCGGGCTGCGCGGTGAGATCACACTCGCGCCAATCCCTTCGTTGTGGTACCCGGCCGGCGTCTCCTGGCACGCGTTCATCAGATTCGCGAGCACATCCGCCCACCGCAGTTCGCCCTCGCCGAGCCACGGCCCGCCTTCCACCGTGCTCTCCCCGAGCACGACCAGCGTGCGGAACGGCTCAGCCCTCAGGTCCGGTTTCGGCATGTATACACCTCCTATGCGATAGGCCCCGGCGGCCCTTGCCCAGCGCCATCGAGCAGGGCGACATCCCCTCAAGCGCACACTTCTCTCCCGAGCCGCAGTCAACCTCCATGCCCGGCTGGTCGGGTTGATCCGGAAGGACCAGAGGCAGTGGGATGTGAACTCTGTAACTATGGCGGCCTCTCCAGGCCGTCGCGGTGAAGCGAACCCGGACAGAGGAGGATCGCCACGTGGACTACACTACCCTTGGGCGCACGGGCCTGCGCGCCAGTGTCATGGGACTCGGGTGCGGGGGACACAGTCGGCTCGGCCAGAGCTATGGCAAGAGCGAGCAGGAGTCTGCCGAGGTTGTGCAGGCCGCGCTTGCTCACGGGATCACGTTCTTCGACACTGCCGAGGGCTATGGCACTGAGAGCGCCCTCGGCCGGGGCCTGGGCCGGGAGCGGCGCGAGAACGTGGTTATCTCAACCAAGATGACCTCGTCGGTCGGCGACCGCCTGGTGCCTCGCGAGCACGTGGCTGTTGCGCTGGAGGAGAGCCTGCGCCGGCTCCGCACCGACTACGTGGATGTCTACCTCATCCACGGCCTGAAGGCCGGGCACTATCAGGAGGCCGTCGGTGAACTGGTCCCGGAGCTGGTGAAGCTGCGAGACCAGGGCAAGCTGAAGTTTCTGGGAGTGACAGAGGCGTTCGCGTCCGATCCTGGACACGACATGCTGCAACGAGCGGTCCAGGACGACTGCTGGGACGTGATCATGGTCGGGTTCAACCTCCTGAATCAGGCCGCCCGCGAGCGAGTGCTGCCTGCCTGTCGAGAGAAGGCGATCGGCGTGCTGAACATGTTTGCGGTGAGGCGGGCGCTGGGCGACTGGGCGCGCTTGGAGGGCGTCCTTGCCGACCTCGGGAAGAGAGGGTTGGTGGACGCGCGAGCCGTCAAGGACACTCTCGACTCCCTGCTCCGCGAGGGCGGAGCAGCCAGCCTGCAGGACGCCGCCTATCGGTTCTGCCGATACGAGCCAGGCATCCACGTCGTCCTGTCCGGAACCGGGAACCTGGGGCACCTAGCGGAGAACGTCGACTCCCTCGCGCGCCCTCCCCTGCCAGCAGAAGCCGCCGCGCGGCTCCGGGAACTCCTGGGGAAGGTGGATGACATCTCGGGGAACTAGCGCCTGAGGCCGAGCGCTGCTGAGGCAGTCGTGCCGACTCCGCCCATGCGCGAATCGCCCTGATCCCTCGCGTTCCGCCTCCGGGGGTGATGGACGGCGCGTCCTGCCGGTTTCCGCGCTCCCCTCGTTTCCTGCTATACTCGCCTCCGACTCCAGACGTCACGAGGTTCTCTTCATGGCTGACTCTCAGCAAGTTATCTACTCCATGGTACGCGTCGGGCGGGTGTATCCGCCGGAGAAGCAGGTGTTGCGCGATATCTCGCTCGGGTTCTACTACGGGGCGAAGATCGGCGTGCTCGGGCTGAACGGCTCGGGGAAGAGCACGCTGCTGCGCATCATGGCGGGAGTGGACCCCGACTACATCGGCGAGGTCCACCCGTCCGAAGGGTACACGGTGGGCCTGCTGGAGCAAGAGCCACACCTCGACCCCGAGAAGACCGTGAAGCAGGTCGTCGAGGAGGCGGTGCAGCCGCTGGTGGATATGATGAAGCGCTACGATGACGTCTGCGCGGCCTTCGGCGATGACGACGCGGACATCGACGCGCTCATCGAGGAGCAGGGCCAGCTGCAGGAGGACATCGACAAGCACGACGGCTGGAGCCTGGACCAGCGGCTGGAAGTGGCGATGGAGGCCCTGCGCTGCCCGCCGGGCGACACGCCGGTGAGCGTCCTCTCGGGGGGCGAGCGGCGGCGCGTGGCCCTGTGCCGGTTGCTGCTGACCGCGCCGGACATCCTGCTGCTCGACGAACCGACGAACCACCTGGACGCGGAAAGCGTGGCCTGGCTGGAGCGTCACCTGCGCGACTACCCGGGCACGGTGATCGCCGTCACCCACGATCGCTACTTCCTCGACAACGTGGCCGGCTGGATCCTGGAACTCGACCGCGGCCACGGCATCCCCTGGAAGGGCAACTACTCCTCCTGGCTGGAGCAGAAGCAGGAGCGCCTGCGACAGGAGAAGAGCGCGGACACGCGACGCATGAAGACGCTGGAGCGCGAGCTGGAGTGGATTCGCATGAGCCCGAAGGCCCGGCAGTCGAAGGGCAAGGCCCGCTACACGGCCTACGAGAAGCTGCTGAACCAGGAGAGCGAAGCCCGGCGCGAGGAACTGGAGATCGCCATCGCCCCCGCCCCGCGGCTGGGCGACGTGGTGGTGAATCTGGACGGGGTCAGCAAGGGGTACGGCGACCGCCTGCTCATCGACGACCTGACCGTGCACCTCCCCGCGGGCAGCATCGTCGGCGTGATCGGGCCGAACGGCGCGGGCAAGACCACGCTGCTGAAGCTCATCACGGGCCTGGAAGCGCCGGACCAGCGGCACGGTGACGCTGGGCAGTACGGTGGAACTGGCCTACGTGGACCAGAGCCGCGACGCGCTGCGCCCGGAGGCCACGGTGTGGGAGGAGATCAGCGACGGCGCGGACACGCTGCGCTTCGGGAGTCGCACGCTCAACAGCCGCGCCTACGTGGCCAGCTTCAACTTCCAGGGCACCGACCAGCAGAAGAAGGTGGGCAACCTTTCGGGCGGCGAGCGCAATCGCGTCCACCTGGCGAAGACGCTCAAGCGCGGGGCGAACGTCCTCCTGCTCGACGAGCCGACCAACGATCTGGACGTGAACACGCTGCGGGCGCTGGAAGAGGCGCTGGAGTCCTTCGCCGGCTGCGCGGTCGTCGTCTCCCACGATCGCTGGTTCCTCGACCGCATCGCCACCCACATCCTCGCCTTCGAGGAGGACGGCAGCATCCGCTGGTTCGAAGGCAACTTCAGCGACTACGAGGCCGACCGCAAGAAGCGCCTGGGCAACGCCGCCGACACGCCGCACCGCCTCCGCCACCGGAAGCTGCAGCGGTAGTTCGGCCGGTCATACCGTGTCCGCGTCAGCTGACATAGTCATCACCAAGCCTGTACCCGGCATAGATGCCCAGCAGGCCGCCGATAGTGCTGGTGACTAGTGAGGTTATGGAGAAAAGGCTGGCGCCGAACAGGACCGGCAGATAGCCGCCGGCAACTGACCCCACAGTCATCCCGAGCATGATAAAGAGCTTCTGCATCTCGCTCCTCGCTAACCCTACTCAAGCGCCCCCGGCAGTTTCCGTTCCGGCGAGTCGGTGCTATCCCCTGCTCTCCACCAGCACCCGCTCCCCTGAACAGGCGCGACTGACTCGCGCTCAGCGCGCGACGGCCAGCTCCAGCTCGGCGCGATGGTAGATACGTTCAAGCATCTTGCTCGAAGGTCGGTGAGCCGGCGGCCTGCCATGGGCCCAGGAAGCGACGCTCGAATAGCCGCGGGCGCCAGTAGAGGTCTCGGTAGTTGCGGAGCGTGCTCTCGATGCCCACGAAACCGCGCTCGAGACCGTCGCGGATGCCCTGGAGGCAGGATTCGACAGCGCAGGAGGTGTCGAGGCCCCGCCGCACTCGCGGAACGTGATCCCTGATCTCGAGGTCGGCGAGCAGCTGGATGGGGCTGAAGCTCTCGTCCAGGCTGAGCGCGCCCGCGCCCACGAAATGACCCCCCCCCAGAGCGCAGCCCGATGTGAGTTGGTTCGCGGTCTCCAGGGAATCAGTGGAAGACCGGGCGGCGATCGAACGGCAGGCGAGAGGCGCTCCCATCGAACACCTGAAGGACACGCGAGAGACTCGCCCAACTTTACATTACGGTTGGAACATGATCCGCAACACTGGTTCCAGAGGATAGCGATGAAAGGCCTGAGACATATTGCCGCGCTGGCAGTTCTGCTGTGTGCCGTATCGTGCGCGGTACCATCACGAGGAGGCGAGATGACTCGCAGACATACCGAGGTGTCCATCCACGGCGACGCGTTCTACCTCAATGGCCATCCGACCTACGCGGGCCGGGTCTGGCGAGGACACAAGATCGAGGGTCTGCTGTTCAACTCCCGCCTGGTGCAAGCGACTTTCGATGACCTGAACCCGGAGACCCGCGGCCGGTGGGCTTACCCGGATACCGGCAGGTGGGACCCGGACCGGAACACGCAGGAGTTCCTGGCCGCCATGCCCGCCTGGCGGGAGCACGGCCTGCTCGCCTTCACCATCAACCTTCAGGGAGGGAACCCTGGCCGCCCCTATAGCGACGACCCTCAGCCCTGGCACAACAGCGCCTGGACGGAGGATGGGCAGCTCCGGCCCGAGTATGTGAACCGGCTGCGACGCGTCCTCGACCGCGCCGACGAGCTTGGCATGGTGGTCATCCTGGGCCTCTTCTACTTCGGCCAGGACGGGCGGCTGCGCGATGAGTCCGCCGTCCGTGGCGCCTGCGACCGGGCGGCGAAATGGCTGCTGCGCGAGGGCTACACCAACATCCTGGTCGAGATCGACAACGAGTGCGACACTGGCTACGGACACGAGATTCTGCAGCCCGGTCGCGTGCATGAGCTGATCGCGCAGGTGAAGCTGGTATCGCAGGGGGGCCGCCGCCTGCTGGTCGGCACGAGCTACGGCGGAGGCGCCATCCCTAGCGGACCGGTGCTCGCAGCCTCGGATTTCGTGCTGCTCCACGGCAACTTCGTGGAGGACCCGGCGCGGATCGCCGAGCTGGTGCGCGAGACACGCGTGCTGCCCGCTTACCGGCCCATGCCGATCCTCTTCAACGAGGACGACCACTTCCGCTTCGACGAACCGATGAACAACCTGGTCGCCGCCATCGGCGAGTACGCCTCCTGGGGCTACCACGACAAGGGGGAGAGTAACTACCGGGACGGCTTCCAGAACCCGCCGGTGAACTGGGGCCTCAACACCGAGCGGAAGAAGAGCTTCTTCGCGCTGCTGCGAGAGATCACGGGCATGTAGCCTCCATCAAGGCGAACGCGTAACCGGAACGTACTATCGCCCGCCGGGAGGGCGTTGGCTTCTACCGCAACTGGCGCCAAGTGTCGATCAGCGCCTCCAGGTTCGCCCATACCTGCGCGTTGTCTTCCCGCACATTTGTCACCGGCGACAGGATGAACCCCCCGCCGGGGGCGAGTTCCGCGATCGCCTGTTGCACCTGCTGCTGAATCTCCTCCCGGGTCCCGCGCTCCACGGTGAGGTAGCCGCAGACCCCTCCCCACAGGCACATCCGGCCCGCCGCCTTCCGCTTCAGAGCGGCCAGATCCATCGTTCGGTCCTGGGCCGGATCGACCCCCAGGAGAACATCCACCCCGGCCTCGACCATCATATCCACGAGAGGCAGCGAGGCGCAGCTCATCAGGTAGCCGAACTTGGCGCCCGCGGCGTGAGCCTGCGCCACGTCTCGCCGCAGGCCCGGCAGCAGGAAGTCCGCGAACAGGGATGGCGACCACACATCCGCGTTCTCGTACCAGGCGCGTCGCACGACGAGATCCACGCCCTGGCGCAGCACTACCTCCATCTGCCGGGTGTTCCACTCCTCGATGATGGAAACGAATCGGCGCACGAAGGCCGGGGCATCCACCGCCAGCATGATGAGCGGCGCGATGCCGGCGAGCCAGCAGGCGACGTCTCCCACCATGCCGTAGCAGGCCATGGTCAACAGGTCGCGTTCCGCGGCCAGCCTCTTCGCCGCGCGGTAGCGCTCCTGCAGTTCCGCAATGTCCTCCTCCGCGGGCGGACCCAGTACATAGCGAAGCGCTTCCAGGGGGGCATCCTGGGTGATTAGGAGCTTCTGCGCGCGCGGGATAAGGAAGTCCTCGAAAAGCGGGATGTGCTCACCCCAGGGCCAGTCGGGCATCTTCGCCACCTCCACGCTGAGGACGCCGACCGGCGTGTGGTATTCCTTGCGGAGCAACGGGTAGGCCTCGCCCGCCTGCTGTTCGCACGTCTCCACGATCCGCACCCGTGGGTCGTGGCACACCGGCGGAGAGGGAACCTGCACCACCACATCCAGCCCCAGCGCGAGCTGCCTGTCCAGGAACTCGACCTCGTCCGCACACCTTTGCCGCAGGGCCTGGAAGGCGCTGAAGCAGCACGGCACATAGTCAGCTTCCCGGCACTCCAGCGCGGCGTGCATCCGTGCGCGAGACGAGAGAGATACTGTCATGGGGTCACTCCTGTTGGCTACACCCCTTTCAGTTCGGCGCGCAGAAGCGCACCGCCTGCTATCCCGACTGGCCGCGGTAGCACGTGACCGGCCTGGAGGATGTGCCATCCGCGCCTCGAAGCCACTATGGCGTGGCCGGCCGAGTCGGCAGCCGGCACCCGGAAGGTGAAAGGTGTCGGTATGATCTTGGGAACCGTACTCGCTGCTCTCTGTCTAGCCTGTCTGCTCGCGGCCGCGCCGCAGAGTTCCGCCGGCGCGGAGGGAGATGCGGACCTCGCGCGGATGAAGCGCAACCTGCTGGACTTCTGGGTGGGCGCTGAGGCGGATCGGAGTGACCCCCAGGTCGCCGCTTCCCTGCGCCGCCTCGAACAGACGGCCGGCGCCGCACTCGACTCCATGCAATCGGATGGGAGCTGGGCCAATATCGACTACCAGGAGAAGCCGGACCGCGAGTTCCGCATCGCGCAGCACGTCAGCCGGGTGGCGCTCATGGCGGAGGGCTTCCGCACGCCCGGGCAGTCCCTCTGCGGTCGTCCCGATCTTGCGCGCGCAGTCGAGCGGTCCCTCTCTTTCACCTGCGATGCTGTCGGCGGCGGCTGGCCTGTGTCGGGCGGATGGTGGCAGCAGCAGATACACACCCCGCGCAGACTCGGCGAAGCGCTCCTGCTCACTGAAGGGAGTCTGGATTCCGCCGTCGTTGCCCGCACCCGGCAGACCATTTGCTACCTCCTCATGGAGGAGGCGCCGCGCGGTCAGAACGTGATCTGGCATGTGACCCTCATGCCCTCCGGCGCGCCCCCGGGGGAAGCGCAGCGCGCGACCGGCGAGAACATGGTCTGGCTCGGGCAGAATCACCTCTACCTGGCGCTTTTCGAGAACGATGCCGAGCTCGCGGCGCACGTGCAGGCGGCCATCGCCAACGAGTGCACCACCCAGAGCCGCGCCGGACGCCGGCCGTTCGACGAAGGCATCATGGAGGACTACTCCTTCCACCAGCACGGGTCGCTCCTCTACACCGGCGGCTACGGCCGGAGCTTCTTCGAGGACATGCCCCAGTACCTCTGGGCCGCCCGCGACACCCGCTTCCAGATCCCCGCATCTGGTATCGAGGTGTTCGCGCACTACGTTCTGGACAGCACGATGTGGTGCGTCTACCAGAACTACTACGATCCCTCGTGCCGGGGCCGGGAGATCACCCGGCCGGAGGCCGGGCCGATGGAGCTACCGCTCGCGCTGCTGGTGCTCGCCAACGTGGCCAACCCGCGCCGCGAGGAGGCGATCCGCGCCGCGAAGAGCTTCTACCAGGTCAACCCCTCCTACCAGCTACGGACGGCGCCACTCTGGGCCGCCATCGAGGGCGCCCCCGTCGCCGCCGCTGCTCCCCTCGGCCATCGCCACTTCTGGGAGTCCGACTACACCGTCCATCGGAGCGAGGGGTACTTCGCATCGCTGCGCATGTTCTCCGACCGGACGCGGGCCGCCGAGTGCATCCACATGGAGGGCAAGACCTCCTGGCACCAGTCCGACGGGCTGCTGTGGGTTTACCTGCGCGGCGGCGACTACACGCGCCACAACGTGCTGCCCACGCTCGACTGGCTGCGCCTCCCGGGAACGACCGTCGAGCGAAAGCACCTGGAGCCGACGGAGGGAATCGAGGGGTGGCCGCCTCCTCTCGGGCGGCGTGCCTTCGTTGGCGGAGCCTTCACCATGGACCGCGGCGCCTCCGCCCTGGATCTGGCCGCCGCGGCCTCCGTGCTGACGGCCAGGAAGAGTTGGTTCTTCTTCGGCGACGAGATCGTCTGCCTGGGCAGCGACATCGACTGCCCGAGCGACAACCCGGCCGAGACCATCGTCAACCAGTGGCCCCTGTCGGACTCCGCGCCCCTGACTGTAGATGGAAAGGTGAGGCCGGCCTCGCTGCCCTGGAGAGAGGACCTGCCGTCGCCTCGCTGGGCGCACTGCGATGGGATCGGCTACTGCTTCCCGGAGCCGCAGCCGCTGAAGCTGAAGCGGGAGACTCGAGCGCGGGTCCTGGCACGACCTGAGCGATTCGCAGAGCGAGACCCTTCACGCCAACCCATTCCTCACGCTCTGGTTTGACCACGGGACCCAGGCGAAGGGCGCCGCCTACGCCTACACCATCTTACCGAACAAGACCGCTTCGCAGACCGAGGGCTACGCGGCCTCCAGCCCGATCACCATCCTCGCCCATGACAGCAGCATACACGCCGTCCGGCAGAGCTCGCGGAACGCGATCGGGGTGGTGTTCCGGCAGCCGGGCGCGGTGGGCAAGCTATCTGTGGATCGCGCTTGCATCGCCTACTGCGAAGAGACCGCAGACGGCCTAACCCTCGCCGTCAGCGACCCGACCCACGAGTCGAGCACGTTCCACCTGGTGATCGACGAGCCCCTCGCCCCGACGCAGTTGCCGCCCGAGGTGGAGAGCAGCGTTGTGAAGGGCAAGACAGTTCTCACCTACCACGCCGAAAATGGCAGGAACTACCTCGCGCGCCTCTCGCGCCGCTGAGGGCTTATTCTCGCGCGCTTCTTGCGCCGCTGAGGGCCTCTCCTCGCGCGCTTCCCGCGCCGGAGATAGCTCGCGCTGCTAAGGAATGATCCGTACCTGACCGCGACAAGAGGAGTCGACAGAGCGATGATTGATGGTTTCCCGCTACGCACCGTGCACCTTGATTTCCATACCGGCCCGTGGGTGCCGGATGTTGGGGCGGACTTCGATCCCGAGGAGTTCGCCCAGATCTTCAAAGAGGCGCACGTGGACAGCGTGACTCTGTTCGCCAAGTGCCATCACGGCCACCTATACTACGCGACCGATCACCCCGCTCGCCATCCGTCCCTGCCCGCGGCCCTGGATCTACTCGGCCAGCAGGTCGACGCGCTCCATCACGTTGGCATCCGGGCGCCGATCTACCTGAGCGTCCAGTGCGATGAGTACGCCGCGGGCGTCCACCCCGAGTGGATCGCCATCGATGAGAACCTTCAGCAGGTCAAGCGTCGGGGCTCTGCGTTTGAGGCCGGCTGGCAGATCATGGATATGTCGAGCCCCTACCAGGACTACCTGGCAGCGGAGCTTCAGGAGGTGCTGGATAAGTTCGCTCCCGTCGATGGCATCTTCCTCGATATGTGCTGGGATCAGCCGAGCATTTCGAAGTGGGCCCTCGCCGGAATGGCGAAACGCGGTTACGACGCCCGCAAGGATGAGGACAGACGACGCTACGCGCGGGAAGTGGTGCACGGGTACATGGCCCGCTATCGGGACATGGTGGATGCCGCCCACAAGAACCATAGGCCTGCGGGAGTCTGGTTCAACAGCCGACCGAAGACGAATCTACATGTCGAGAAGAAGTTCCTCCGGCACATTGAGATTGAGGCGCTGCCCACGGGAGGCTGGGGGTATGCCTACTTTCCCTACGTCTCCCGCTTCGTTCGTCCCCTGGGGCTGCCCACGCTCAGCCACACCGGGCGCTTCTTCACGAGCTGGGGGGATAACGGCTCGCTCAAGCCCGAGATGGCGCTGAAGTATGAGTGCTGCCAGATCCTGAGCCAGGGCCTGACGAATGGGGTCGGCGACCTCCTGCCTCCGCGCGGCCTGCCGAGTAGAGCCGTCTACAAGTTGATCGGCAAGGCCTATGAACACATAGAGGCGTGCGAGCCCTATGTGCACGGCGGCGAACTCCTGAGCCAGATCGTCGTCGTGGTTCCCTCCGAACTCGGCGACGATCCCGGACCCGCGGGGCAGGGGGCGGTACGCGCGCTGCAGCAGCTCCGGCATCAGTTCGATATCGCGCCGCCCAGCGCCGACCTCTCGAAGTATGAGCTGGTCCTAGTCCCGGAGGCCACCCGAATAGATGACTCCCTCAAAGCCGCACTCGAGGCCCACCTGGCTGCGGGCGGCGCAGTCATCGTCTCGGGGCAGGCTGCGCTCGATGCTGCAGGCAGACCGATCATGGGCGGACTGGGGATCATCGCTCACGGTGAGAGCCCCTACTCGCACACATTCCTACACGCGTCGGAGGCCGTCTCGCGAGGCCTCGCCGACTATGGCTATGTCATGTACGAGCGCGGCTTTCGCATGACTCCGGCCGACGGCGCCGAGTCACTCGTCGCAGTGGGAGAGCCGTGTTTTGAGCGAAGCTACGACCGCTTCTCCGGGCACTCCTATACCGCCGAAGGGAAGCTGAGCAAGTACGCCGCGGTCGTCAAGAACGGCCGGGCCATCACCTTCTCGGTGCCCATCCTCACCGCGTATGGCAAGTACGCGGCGCCTAACTACCGCCTCCTGCTTGGCAACTGCATCGACTTGCTGCTCCCCGAGCCGCTCGTCCGAAGCGAAGGCCCCAGCACGCTGGCGACGACGGTTGTGAGGAAAGGCAATCGGATCGTCGTGCATCTGCTCAGCTTCAGCCCGGAGCGTCGCGCAGGGACCCTCGACATCGTTGAGGACCCGTTCCCCCTCGTCGACACGCCCGTCGCGGTGAAGGCGGCCGCCAAGCCTCGGCGCGTCTTCCTCGCGCCCGAGGAGAAGGATCTACAGTTCGAGTACCGCGGCGGATACGTGCACACCCGTGTGACAGTGCTGGGAGGGCACGCCCTGCTCGTGGTCGAGGGCTGACCCGTCCGGCCCGATGGCAGGGCTTGGACGCTGCTGCCGTTCCCGGTAATCCCATCCAGGCGCTCTGCCCGCCTGGCCGCGCCCAATCGACTATGCTTACGCACTCGCGCCTCAGGAGCTTCCGGGAGGCACGAACTCCAGCGGCCCAATATCCAGCCCGTCTCCTGCGGGCCTGGCATTGCCCTCCAGGTCTATGTAGACCTCCTCCAGGGGATAGGCCGCATCGATCGCAGGGCTATCTGGGGCGAGATGGAAGTTCTCGGCCTGGGGGTCCACGTAGCGGGGGTCTGCGATCCGACTGTGTTCATCCCACCCGGTGCTCTTCTGCCAGCAAACCAGATCCGCTCCCCGCTGAATCGTCCTTAGGGGCAACTCCTCCGTGCCGGCGTTATTATCACTCGCGCGGGGATGAGCCTGGTCAACTACGAACGTTTGGGAGCGAACGTCTTGCGCCATGGTCATTCTCCTCTATGGGGTGTACCTCGGGAAGCTGAGCCCGAGGACCGCGTGACCGTGTCGGATGGCCCCGCCATTCTATGGCCTTGCCACCTACCTGGCAAGTGTAGGGCAGCACTGCCGCTCGCCTCCGATCCGCTCGAACACACGTTGCCGCGAATCGCCGCGCCCCGTGCGCCCGTTGGTGCTTTCTGTCCCGTTTCGGCCATCCGGATGATTGACAGGCGGCTGCGTACGCGGTAGTCTTCTTGTGCAGCCATCCGGCGTGAGAGAAACCTGCCTTCGCCGGATCTGTACCGACTACAACCCTCTCACTCCCAGCCGATGACCCCACCTCGGTCCCTCGCGTCTCTGTCCAGGGCGAGGCCGGCATGTTGACTGCCGATCCCGGCAGCAGGCGGGTTCCTGGCTTCTGGATGCCGTCAGCGGCCCTTGGTCGGTCAGCGACTCGATCCCGTGAGGACGATGGCCAGCGTACAGACGAAGGATCTTCAGCCCTTCTTGGATGATGAGGACCTGCAGGCGGATCTGCCCGAGCAGGCGGCGGAGGTGCTCGCCACTCTGACCCCTGACGAAACGCGTCTCGCCACCGTCTACTCGGACCTGACGCTATCCGGCAATTACGGCGACCGCTGGCTCGTGGTGACTGACCAAAGACTGGTCACGCTCGCCCAGGAGGATGACTCCGCCTGGTTGGAGTTGAGCCTCCCGCTGGCCGATATCCGCCGCGTGCGGTTGAAGAACTCCGTCGGCGGGGGAGTGCTAGAGGTCGTCACAGACGACGCGGCCCTTGAGCTGGTCCGGTTCTCCCGTTCGGTCGCCGCCCAGGTGAGCCGCGCCTACCATCTGCTGAGACAGCTGACTGGCAGCGAGGAGGATGGTCAGGACCGCTCCGGCCCGTCTGCCTCGAAAGCGAAACGGTGCGAGACCTGCGGACGGGCCGTCCCCGTCTGGTCTGAGGTCTGCTCCTTCTGCATCCAGCGCAGACAGTTGCTGCTCCGTTTGATCGGCTTCCTGGGCCCGCACAAGACTGTCGCCATCACCGGCTTCGCGCTCAGCATCGTGCTGACGGTAGTCGGCCTGCTGCCGGCCTACCTGACCCGGTATCTGTTTGACCAGGTCCTGGCGCCGAAGTGGCCGCCAGGTCTCGCCATCGTGGTGATCTGGATGCTGGTGATCGAGGTCGCGTACGCGGGCATCAGCATGGCCCGCGGCTACATGATGCAGTGGCTGGGCTCCCGCGTCGTCTTCGACATGCGCACCCAGCTCTTCGATCACCTGCAGCTACTCTCGCTGGGTTTCTTCAGTCGTCGGCAGACGGGCCAGATCATGTCCCGCGTGACCAACGACATCATGCAACTGCAGTACTTCATCTCCGATGGACTGCAGCAGATTCTGATCAATCTCCTCACCATCCCCATCGTCTGCATTATGCTCTTCCAGGCGAACCCGACCCTGGCCGCGCTGTCGCTGCTGCCGACCCCCTTCATCGTTCTGGGCACGATCTGGTTCGGCAAGCTCATCCATGTCGTCTACCACAAGCTGTGGCGGCGCTGGTCGGGGGTGAATGCCGCTCTCACTGACTCCATCCCCGGGATCCGGGTGGTGAAGTCCTTCGTCCAGGAGAGTCGAGAGTCGAAACGCTTCCGTGAACACAGCACCGCTCTCTTCGTCCAGGAGCTGAACGCCGCCAAGCTGTGGACGACGTTCTTCCCTGCGCTCGGACTCATGACCGCGGTCGGCTTCCTGGTCGTGGAGGGAATGGGAGGGCTGCAGGTGCTGCATAGCAAGACCAGCGCGGGCACCCTGGTGATGTTCACCCAGTTGCTCTGGTCCTTCTACTATCCGGTGCAGAATCTGGGCGAGATGAACCACCAGGTGCAGCACGCGGTGACCGCGGCCGAGCGGGTGTTCGAGGTGCTCGACACCTCCCCCGAGCTGGCCGATGCCCCCGGCTCCATCACCCTGCCCCGCATCACCGGCCGCGTTGAGTTCAGGAACGTCAGCTTCAGCTACGAGCCCGGAAGGCCCATCCTGACCGACATCAGCTTTGCGGCTGAGCCGGGCGAGGTGATCGGGCTGGTGGGCCCGAGCGGCGCCGGCAAGAGCACCCTCGTGCAATTGCTGAGCAGATTCTACGAGGCCGAATCCGGCCAGGTCCTGATCGACGGGATCGACGTGCGGAAGCTTGCCCTGCGTCCGCTCCGGCAGCAGATCGGAGTGGTGCTCCAGGAGCCGTTCCTGTTCCATGGCACGGTGGCCGAGAACATCGCCTATGGCAGACCCGGCGCTGCCGCAGAGGAGATCGTAGCCGCCGCCAAGATGGCGAACGCGCACGACTTCATCGTGAATCTACCCCACGGGTATGACACCCTGACAGGTGAGCGGGGGCAGCTCATGTCCGGGGGCGAGCGCCAGCGGGTTTCGATCGCTCGCGCCATTCTCAGGAACCCCCCTATCCTCATCCTCGACGAAGCCACGTCGTCGATTGACACCGAGACTGAGATGCTGATCCAGGAAGCCCTGGAGCGCCTGGTGCAGAACCGAACCACCTTCGCCATCGCCCACCGGCTCTCCACTCTCCGCAAAGCCTCCAAGATCATCGTCCTGGAGCACGGGCGGGCCGTCGAAATGGGCACCCACGATGAGTTGCTCAACGGAGACGGCCTCTACAGCCGTCTATGCAAGCTCCAGTCTGAGCTCTCCCGGGTTGCCGCCTGGTAAGCGGCCGGCAGCAGCGCTAGGTGTACTGCAGCCCGTGTGCTGCCAACATCTCCGTCAGCATCGGCTCGATCACGTCCAGGTCGCCGCACAAGGGGTGGTTCAGCAGCGCCAGCGTCGCCAGGCGCCGATCCCGGTGCACTGCCGCCTCCACCGTCAGCGTCTCGTACGCCTTCACCGCGAGCACGAGGCCTCGGAAGGCCAGCGGAATCGGCCCCACCGGCAGCGGGTGTGCGCCCTCCCCATCCATGCGGCACACCACCTCCACGGAGGCGTCGTCATCGATGCCCTGCACGCTGCCGCGGTTCGGCACGTTCGCCGCGATCTCGGCGCCGGTGTTCCGCAGGATCGCCTTCATCACCGAGAACGTGATCCCCGCGTAGCCGCCTCCGCCCCGCTGTTCGAGCGCCTTCGGTTTGCTCACCGTGTCCGGGCGGCCCGCTTCCTCCAGGATCGCGCGCTCGATGCTCTCGATGTCCTGCGCCCGCGTCGTCTTCTTCGCCTTCGCCTTCTCCACGACCGCCCGGTGGTGTAGGAAATACCGCAGGTACGAGATCGGCACCGCTCCCAGCAGGCCGTGCTCGTACCCGGCCTGCTCCCCCTCCTCCGCGGCGAGCAGCGCCAGCGCCTCTTGGGTCACGTCCTTTTCGCCGGCGACCATCCGGCAGATGAAGCCGAGGTGGTTCAGCCCGACCGTGTAGGTCTTCAGGTCGGGGTAATGCGCGGCCAGCCGCCACGCTAGGTCCTCTTGGATGCCGGGGATGCCGGAGCAGAGCCCGATCATCTTCGCCCGCGTGTACTTGCTGACCGCCTCCGCGATGATGCCGCTCGGATTCGTGTAGCTCAACACGAACGCGTCCGGGCACACCTCCGCAATGGTGCGTCCGATCTCTATCATGTGGGGGATCGTGCGCAGCGCCTTCAGCATCCCGCCCGGCCCGGTCGTCTCCTGGCCGATGATGCCGTACTTCAATGGGATGCTCTCGTCCAGGTGCCGCGCCTTCATGCCTCCGACGCGGATCTGGGTGAGCACGAAGTCCGCCCCCTCCAGCATCGCTGGCAGGTGCGTGCCGCTCGCCACCGCGATCTCCCGGCCTGCATGTCGAATCGCGCGCTCGGCGAACCCCGCCATCACGCCCAGCCGCTCCGCGTTGGTGTCGTGGAACGCGAGCCGGCCGATCGGCAGCTCCTCCGGAGTCTGCGCCAGAATCCCGTCGATCAGCTCCGGCGTGTAGGAACTCCCTGCCCCTACCACGCACACCGCCGCCCCGCGACTCATCGCGTCCTCCCTGATTCTAGCATTCCGAATAACGCCTCCGCCTCCATCCCCATCGCGTGTGCCGCCATCAGCGCCGCCCCGTACTCCGGCGCCAGCCGCGGCGCCGAGACCGCCGCGGCCTCGGGGTACTGCTCCCGAATCCGCGTTGTGACCAACTCTCGAAATGCCTCCGGCGCGGACCGCAGTTGCCCGCCGCCCAGCGTTACCGCGGGCCGATCGCCTCCCGTCTTCGCGATCATCGCCTTCGCCGCCAGCGCGTAGTCTGCGGCGGCCGCTTCCACCAGCGTCGCCGCCCCCGCGTCTCCGCGCTCCCAGGCCGCGAAGATCAGCGGCACCGTGCTCCGGATGCGCTCGCCCGGGATCTCCCTCCGGTAGATCGCCCCGCAGTAGTGGCTCTCCTCCACTCCGTATGCCGCCAGCGTCGCCTCCTTCAGTGGCGTCGCCGGGACCATGCCGAGGATCATGCGGGCGACCAGAGAGGTGAGCGCGTAGCGCATGTCCAGCACATCGCCAACATGCAGGTGATCGAAGAGCGTCTCCCGGCCGTAGTCACTCCGGTAGGCGGCGGTGAACCCCGATCCGTGCTGCACGATCGCGGAGGCACGTGCCGGGCTGGCGCCCCACAACGCCGGTATCCCATCGTTCACCAGCGTCACCCGGGCCGCGGGGAGACCCAGCGCTCGGGAGATGCCGGCGAGCTGCGCGGGGAACTCATCCTCGAAGTCGATGCCGTTCAGCCCAATCCCGCAGTGCGCGATCGCGCTCCGCGCTTGACCGGCCTCCGCGCCCAGAGTGTCTACGAGACCCGACAGCGTCGCGCACGACTTCGGGTTCGGGTCGCCGACGATCGCCGAGCCGCCGGTCCGACCGGAGGCCAGGAGGCGGCCCTCCTCGTCGATGAGCACTCCCGCGGTCTTACTCGCACCGCCATCCACGCCCAGCAGCAAACTGCCTGGCATAACACTCCACCTGCTCGTGCCCGTGGTTACGGCCCGCGAGCAGCGCCCGTCTACCTCGAATGCGGCGCCCTAGAGCAGATCGAGCAGACAGGCCCCGGCGCGGCGGTAGGGATAGGCGGCGAACCCCTCCGCGTAGCTGGCGCCGCTGCGCATCCCCCAGAGGATGCTGGTCGCGAGCTTGTCCATACCGTGTGTCGTCACGGTCACCCTCCGCTCACCCAGGTCGGGCCCGGTCAGCGTGACTCGCCCTGGCGAGTTGGGCTCTCCCTGGGCGTACATCGCATCCACCGCGGCCGTGATCTCCAACACCTCCCACAGCTCCTCGCTGATATCGACATAGGTGTCCGGGGCGAAGCCCAGAGTCTGCGCGCCTGTGGTGTACCGGTAAGTCTCGCGAGGCGCGGCGTAGTCGCGCCCTACGAAGCAGGCTCCGTGCAGGGCCGCCGTGAGGGTGGCCTGACCCAGCGCGACATGGTCCTGGTTGGTGTCAGAGGTGTGCTGGCAGAAGAGGAGGTCCGGTCTCAGTTCGTGGAGCACGCTGCTCAGCTCGGCTACGAGCGCGGCCCCGTTCTCTAGGCGCATGTAGTCATGCCCGAGGTTGACCACCGAAACCCCGGCGCGCTCCGCCAACCCGGCCAGCAGGGGCTTGATCTCCTCCGATCGGCCACTCACCACGGGCCAGGCGCCGTACTGAGAGACGGCCTGCACCAGAGTAACGCGGTGCCCTTTGCGGGCCGCCTTGATGGCCAGCCCTCCCATCCCGAGGTAACAGTCGTCCAAGTGCGCGCCGACACCGACAATGGAAAGCTCGCGCGTCGCATTCCTCACGTCATCGTCTCCTGGGAACTGATGGACCATACCCTTCCCTGACGCCGTCGTGGCTCCCTTCAGCGAGGCCAGCGCCCGTTCAGGAGGCGCATCGCCCCTGCCTCAAGCCGGGTCCGCCACGGAGTATGCCTCCAGGCGGCGCAGGGACACCGGGCCGTCCGCCTCCAGGATCTCCAGCACCATGTGCTCCGCCGGAATCGCCGGGAATCGGCAGATGGCCTTGTGACCGATGTTGTAGCCCTCATACACAGTGACCGGTTCTGCGGAGTACGGCGGGCAGGCGCGGATAGCGAAACGCCGCGCGTGCTCGCCCTGCGTGAGATCCTCCTGGATGATGACGTGATCTATCAGGAGAGGCTGCGCCGGCTTGACCTCCCAGCCGCCTGGTCGCGGCGACCAGTCCTTCAGTGTCAACCGCGGCCGGCCGAAGCGACGCCGGATCTCAGACCCGAGTTCCAGGAGCCGCGCCGTATCCTTTTCCGGCAGCAGCCCGCGTCGGTCCGGCGCCAGATTGATGGTGAGGTTGCACCCCCGTCCGACCGAGTAGTAGTACAGCCCCATCAACTCCCTGAGGCTCTTGATGGTGTCCTCATCGGTGTCACTGTAGAACCAGTGCTGGAATCGCAGGCGGCAGTCACACTCCGCGGGCAGCCAGATCGGCTTTGCGCCAGCTACCGGCGCGAAGGAGTCCGGCACATCAATGGCCCGGTTCCCATCTATCGTGTTCCAGCAGGGCAACGGCGCGACCCCGGACTCGTTCCATACCCAGCGATAGTCAGGGTCGCCGCCCTCGAAGACCATGATCCCCGGCTGCTTCTGGCGGATCACGTCGACGACGCGCGGCCAGTCGAACGTGTGCCCCTCTGAGCCGCACCCATCGAACCACAGCACATCGATCTCACCGTAGTTGCTGGTGAGTTCCGTGATCTGCCCGACGAAGTAGTCGTCATACGCGGCAGCGTTCCTCGAAGAGCGGCCGCCACTCGGCGGGTGAATAGTACAGGCCCGTCTTCATCCCATGCCGGTGACAGGCATCCGTGAACTCCCGGACGACATCCCCTTTCCCGCCCTTCCACGAAGAGGAGGCGACCGAAAAGTCGGTATCGCGCGAGGGCCAGTTCGCGAACCCGTCGTGGTGTTTCGCGGTGAGGATGACATAGCCCATGCCGGCCGCCTGGGCCGTCTTCACCCACTGATCGCAGTCGAGCTGAGTCGGGTTGAATCTCTCGGGGCTCATGGGCTTCTTGTCCCAGTCCACATGCCCCTCATGGAACGTGCGGATACCGAAGTGGAGAAACATCCCCCACTCCCAATCCTGGTAGGCAAGCTGTTTCGCCGACGGTACCGCCGTCGGTAGGTAGGTGATCTCTCGCGGGCTCATCGGTGATGCTCCTATCTGGGAATGCTCTCTCCGGTCGCAGCGGAGGCGGGAGACCACATCCTCAACTGTCAGAATCGATAGGCCATTGCCGTCTCCCGCATCGCCAGGAAGTTCTCCAATGGCACGATGTCGAACACCTCGGTGCTACTCCCCACCAGAATCTGCCCTTCCGTGTCCTCGATCGCCTTCACGACGGCGTCGCGCACCTGCTGGGGAGTGCCGAAGGGCAGCAGATGACTCACATCGATGCCGCCCGCGTAGACCAGCTTCGGGTAGCGCCGATGCAGATCCCCCAGGTCCATCCCGGCGCAGATCTCGATCGGGTTCAGCGCGTCGATCCCCGCCTGCACCAGTCCGTCCATGATCGCGTTGAGGTTGCCATCGGAGTGAAACATCACCTTCTTCCCTTTCGCGTGCAGCGCCGCGATCACCCGCGCCAGCCTCGGGAAGTATTGCTTCTCCAGCCACTTCACCTGCATCATCGGCCCGTTCTTGAACGCGATATCCTCCCCGATGAACACGCTCTCGAAAGGATCATCCGCGGGCAGCCCGTCGATCCACCGGCAGGCCTGCGCCGTGTTGCGTTCCAACTGCTCGATGATCACGTCTTCGCAGTCATACAGATAGTAGCTGAACGGTTCCAGACCCACCTCCGACCAGATCCCCATCAACCCGGGGCAAGGCGCTGACATCAGGTAGTAGAAGTCGTCGCCGAACCACGACTTCACCTCCACCTCGTCGCTGCTGTCTGATGCCACCGGCTTGCTCAGCCTGTCTTCCCATCCCGCCAGCTCCCGCTGCTTCGCCTCCCGGTACTCCTCGCTCGAACCGTACTTCACCCTCTCGTTCCACGCGGTCCAGCGCAGCCGCCGCGTCTCCCGTCCGTCCTTGCGCCGCTCGACTGCCTCCTCCGATGGTGAGAACGCCGCTGGGCGCGACCCGTCCACCGCTGCCGCTATCGCCCGCGCGCCGCTGCGATCCTCCCCCACCCCCACCGGCACGCCCCCATTGAAGCGCTTCAGTACCGCATCATTCGGAAGCAGATCGAAGAGCGGAACTCGATCCGGCTTCTGCAATCCCATCACCTGGCGCACCCGCGCGAGAGATCCCTGCATGACTTGTGCTACCTCCGTTCCGCGCGTACGGTGACCGGCAGTTCATCTCCTGCCGACGCCGCCACGTCGCGAGCGCGGCTCGGAGGATGATCCGGCGCCTTCGCGCGAATGTCCAATTCGCAGGAGGCTTTCCGCACTGGCTCTGCGTTGCTGCGCCGTCTCTGCGCGGTGTACCATAATCTGTGACGGGCCGAGATGCCTATAGGCTTTCGCACATTGAAGTAATGTGCGAAAGCCAACAGGTGCTGGCTACTCCGACTTCGCCCGGTACTCCGGGCACTCCGGCAGCTCCGCGAGCATCCGCGCGATGATGTCCCCGCTGGCCTGCGGGTCGAGCGGCAGGTCAACGCGACGGTGCTCCATCGCGCTGATGTACAGTCCTTCCGCAATCTCGAAGCCGTGGTAGCTGATGTCCATATTGCACGGGTGCACTCTCCGGTCATCGTCCAGCCAATCGGCGAAATCCCGCGCGAAGAGCGCCTGGAGCCGGTCGCGCTCCTGGGTCTCCCAGTCGTCACCCTCTCCTGCCAGCACCTTCCCTGCCGACGACCGGGTCAGCGCGCCCCAGCGGCCATCGGTGTCGCACCAGACATACCCATGGGTGCCCTGCACCGTCATGCGGTTGTCCACCCAGAACTTGTCGGGACCCAGGTGCGATGCGGAGAGCTTGCCGAACTCGACGTACGCGCGGACTCCGTTCTCGAGCGCGAACTGCCCCATGGTGTAGTTAGGCGATGGGTGTGAATCCGTCAGCAGGTCCCTGCCGTGCGCATGGCCGACCACCCACTTCGCCCGGGCGCCGCCGTTCACCCAGAGGATGTAGTCGATGTAATGCGTCCCCAGGTGCGACAACCAGGGCTGGCAAGTTGCCTCCGTGCGGATGATCTCGCCCACCTCGCCTGCATCCACGATCTCCTTCAGCTTCTGGAAGGAGGTGAGGTACTTCTGCTGGTGCGAGACCGCGGCCTTGATGCCGCTCTCCCGGCACAGCCGCGTCATCTCCCACGCGTCCGCGATCGACGTGGCCATCGGCTTCTCGAACACGAGCCCTGCGATGCGGTGCTTCGCCGCGAGCTTCACCAGCGAGAGCCTCACGTCCGGCTGAGTCGAGAAGCAGAAGACCTCCGGCCGCGTCTCCTTCAGCATCGTGTCGGCGTCGGTATAGATGGCAGGGGTGATGCCGGACTCCTCCGCGGCGGCCTGCGCCTTGCCCCGATCGAGATCGCAGATCGCCACCACCTCGAAGCGGTCCGGGTTACTCAACCATCCGCCGAGATGCCTCTTGCCGCGCATCCCGCAGCCTACCTGCGCGACGCGGTGTCTCTGCATTACAGGTCCTTCCTGTGTCCCCAGACGCCAGGAGGCGGGTCAGATCATGCCCCGGCGTATGCTACTTACTGAATGGCCGAGGTGATCCCTCCCGTGATACATCGTCGCGCTATCCGGAGACCCGTCGGTGCCTCCAGAGGGAGAGGCGAACCGCTCGGGTGAGGGATTCCTGCCAGGCTCCTCCCCTACCTCACATTCGAGATTGAGTTCTTGGCCGTGTCGTGTTTGGTCTTCATGATGTTTGAGATGAGCGTGAAGCGCCGGTTCTCGTCCTGCATCTGCTGCTGGAGGCTCAGGTACTGCAGGTTGAAGGACTGGCTCATCTCCGGGAGGTCGCGCTGCGCCTCCAGCGCCGTGACGAGTTTGGGCTTGCCCTGGATGCTCTTCACTCGAATCGACATGGTCAGGGCGGTGCCATTACTTGCGACCCAACTGATGGAGCGCTCGGGCAGGCCCTGCGTGTTCTTCAGGACTCTGCCGTGCAACTGGCCGGCCACCTCCGCCAGGATCGGGTCCAGCTCCACGAAGGATGCCTCCAACTGGCGCGGCGGCGCTTTAGCTGTCGCGGCCGCGACCGAGGGCTGCCGAGAGGAAAGCGCGCTCCCGACGACCAGGCCGGCTCCGGCTACGAGAATCCAGACCACGACCGCCACCAGTCTCATCGTCTGCCTCCCCGAATCATATGCATCGTCGTCCTAGCTGCTATCCACGGCCCGGCGCACTATCCAACTCACCTAGAGGCCGCCTGTCTGTCGCCCGCCCGTGGAACCGGCATGAATGGCTTCCGAGCTTGTGTTGTGAGTCCTGCTCCGCTGTGTTTGAGGCCCGGAGCGCGGCGCCTCTGGGCGCTGGGCCAGGTCGCGAACTCGCCTTCCGACGCGAGAGGCCTCCGCCCTCGTCGCGGCTCAACGCGACTCAGCCGCTCGTCCCTCATCGCAAGGGAATCCGTCCCGCGCCCACGAAACTGGCTCCCATCATCGTCGAGGGAAGCCACTATGAGCAGAGAAGTTCGCGTCGGCATCATCGGCATGGGTATCGGCCAGCCCAACGCCCAGGCCATCGCCAAGCATCCCGCGCGGCCGTGTCGTCGCGCTGTGCGACCTTGTTGAGGCGCGCATGCAGGAGTTCGCCAAGAGCCTCCCCGAGCCGGTGCAGATGTTCACCGACTTCCGGAAGATGTGCCGCAGCAAGGAGGTCGACGCCATCTTCGTCGGCTCTCCGAACCAGTTGCACGTGCCCATGGCCCTGGAGGCCGTGCGCTGCGACAAGCACGTCCTTGTCACCAAGCCCCTCGCGGATAACGAGCAGGCCGCGGCGAAGCTGGTGAAGGCGGCGGAGGCGGCCGGCGTGGTGAACATGATGTCCCTCAGCACCCGCTTCAGCCCGGAGTGCCGCTACCTCGGCGGCCTCATCGGCAAGGGCCAGTTCGGCGAGCTCTACTACGGCCGGGCGCGCAGCATCCGCCGCAGTGGCATCCCCGCCTGGAACCTCGGCTTCATCCAGCAGGGCGGCGGCGCCTTCCGCGACATGGGCGTGCACGTGCTCGACGCCGCCTGGTG
Organism: uncultured Armatimonadota bacterium; assembly: GCA_963699135.1. Classification (GTDB taxonomy): domain Bacteria; phylum Armatimonadota; class Hebobacteria; order Hebobacterales; family Hebobacteraceae; genus JBEKKD01. Next base: position 518,640 of record OY969415.1, read on the forward strand.
GCTGCTGGGCCGGCCCCGGCCGGTCAGCGTGACCGGAGTGGCCGGCGCGAAGTTCGGCCCCCGCGGCCAGGGCTACTGGGACTTCCAGGCCCCGCGAGAGGAAGGTCTACCGGCAGTACGCCTGCGACGACTACGCGGGCGGTTTCATCCGCTTCGAGAGACGGCCTCGGCCTGCAGGTGGAGAGCTTCTGGGCCTCCCACCAGCCGGAGGAGTTCCAGCTCGAGCTGTTCGGCACCGAGGCCGGCGCCCGCTACTCGCCCCTCACCGTCTACCGCACCGAGGACGGCGCGCCCCAGGACACGCACGTCGACGCTCCCCCGCGGCCCCTCCGCCTGGGACAACATCGCCGCCCACTTCCTCGACTGCATCGCCAAGGGCAAGCCGTGCGACGCGCCCCTGCGCGATGGGCTGGTGGTGCAGCAGATGATGGAGGGCCTGCTCCGCAGTGCAGAGACGGGCAAGGAAGTTCGGTTCAGGGACTGAGGAGAGCGACATGCAGATGCGACTCGGCTTCATTGGCGAGAACAGCCTGGAAGGCGTCGAACGTGACTGTCTCTTCGCGCGGGAGTACGGATTCGAGGGCCTGGAGTACAACTACTGGGGCGAGTTCGCCGACCTCACTGCGGACACGGTGGCCGCAGATGCACGCCCTCCACCGGAAGCACAGACGTGCGCGCCAGCGATGCTCGGCATCTGGGGCTGGAATCACCTCTCCTCCGACCCCGCCGAACGAGCCCGCGGCGCACGAGATGCTCGACCGCGCCATCGGCTTCGCGCAGACTCTGGAAGTGGACGTCCTCACCCTCGGCGGCGGGCGAGATGCCGGGCGAGCCGCTGGAGCGCAAGGTGGAGGAGTTCGTGAAGGTCTTCCCTCCCTTCCTCACGCGGATCGAGGAGGCGGGCCTGACGCCCGCCTTCTACGCCGTGCACGGCGCCAGCTTCCTCGACAGCCTGCGGGCCTACGAGCTGGTGTGGGAGCGCCTCCCCCAGGTCACCATCAAGTACGACCCGGCGAACTGGCATCACCACGGCGACGACTACCTCGAGGTGGTTCGCCGCCACGGCGACAAGGTCGGCTACGTGCACATCAAGGAGCACCTCTACCACCAGGGCGACCTCGCCTCCCAGCCCGCCGCGGGCATGGGCGATATCGCCTGGGGCAAGGTGATGGCCTTCCTCTACGAGCACGGCTACACCGGCTGGCTCTCCATCGAACCCCACGGCGCCATCTGGTCCCGGGCGAGATGCGCGAGAAGATGCTGCGGCTGACCCGGCGGTACCTGAGCCAGTTCCTCCTGTAGCCGCGGAACAGGGTAGCGGAGGGGCTGCCCGTAGACTCTCCTTCCGGGTGATACAGGAATGGGGGCGAGGTCAGGTAGGCCGGGATGCCCTGCCCGGGCGAGAGGTCTCGCCGCGCCCACTGCGAAACTCCCAAGACGATGTGAATTCCAGCAGCCCGGAGGCTACCGTATGAAGGGTGTGATACTGGCGGGGGGGTTGGGAACGCGGCTCTACCCGCTGACCCGGGCCACGAACAAGCATCTGCTTCCGGTCTATGACCGGTGCATGATTCACTATGCCATCGACAATCTGTTGCGGGCGGGGATCGACAACATCATGGTGGTGACGGGCGGGCCCCATGCCGGGGATTTCCTGCGGGTGCTGGGAAACGGCAAGTCCCTGGGGATCAAGCGGATGGAGTACAGCTATCAGGAGGGGGAAGGCGGAATCGCCGACGCGCTCAGCCTGGCCCAGGATTTCTCCGAGGGGGGGCCGCTGATGGTGGTGTTGGGCGATAACTTCACCGACGCCGACCTGCGGGAGCCGGTCAGCAGCTTCCGGGAGGGGGCGCGCCTTTTCCTGAAGCAGGTCCCGGACCCGCGGGAGTACGGCGTCGCGGTGTTCGATCCGGCCGATGCCAGCCGGGTGGTGGACATCGAGGAGAAACCGAAGCAGCCCAAGAGCAACTTCGCGGTCACGGGCTTCTACATCTACGACGCGCGGGTCTTCGAGTACATCGCCCGCTCCGAGAAGTCGGCTCGCGGGGAGCTCGAGATCACCGCCGTGAACAACTTCTACATCAACGACGGGCTGATGTCCTGGAGCGAGCTGCAGGGGATGTGGCTGGACTGCGGGTCCTTCGACAGCCTGTTCGAGGCGAACCGCGTGGTGGCGGAGGCGCGTCGGAGTAACGATGGGCGGTTCGCGCCGCTCGTGGCGTGACCTGGGTTCGCAGAGAGTTCACGGAACCTGCGCACCCGCCTCTGTGGCTTCTTTGGCTTCATGCTCAGCGCTGCCCGGGCGGTCCTGCTTGCAGCGCCTCGCCCTGAAGCTACCATCGCCTCCTCTCCCCAGCTTCGGAGACCGAATGCATCCCCATCGCGCGGCGACGGAACCGGCCCTGCAAGCCAAGGTTGGGCAAGCCCTGGCGGCAGCAGACGCAACCCTCCAGTGCTCAGCGCCGACGCAGTTGGCTGAGGCCGCGGGACGATTGCTGCCAGGAGGCGTTAGGCCGACGTTGAATGAGAGAACCCAACCCGTAAGTTGGCTCGCTCGTGGTTTGGCCAGTGCGAGGCGCCAAGCATCTCCGGGCGGGGGAGCCCCGCGGATGATAGGTCAGCCGGGTACCTATAGAGCTTCGCCGAAAGAAGTAACTCGGCGAAGCTCCAGACGGCACAGGGCCTCGGCTAGCGGGCTTTCGCACATCACTTTGATGTGCGAAAGCCAATAGGAGACGGTCTGTGATAGACAGTGTGCCGCTTCTGGATCTGAAGGCCCAATTCGCGACTATCAAGAGCGAAGTGGAGTCCCAGATCGCAGAGGTGCTGAGTTCCCAGCAATTCGTGCTTGGCCCGAAGGTGAAGGAGTTCGAGGAGAAGGCTGCTGCCGCCTGTGAGGTCAAGCATGCCGTCGGCGTGGCCTCTGGATCGGACGCACTCCTCTTGGCCCTGATGGCGCTGGACGTCGGCCCGGGCATGTCCGTGATCACCACCTCCTACTCGTTCTTCGCCAGTTGCAGTTGCGTCACGCGACTTGGCGCCACCCCGATCTTCTGTGATATCGAGCCGGACACGTACAACTTGGACCCGAAGCTGGTGGCCGACCTCCTCGAGAAGGAGTGCGAGCGAACCCCCTCCGGCCTCCGGCACCGCCCGACAGGCACCATTGTGCGTACCATCATGCCTGTACACCTCTATGGGCAGTGCGCCGACATGACCGCCTTCCTGGAGCTGGCGGCGCGCTACCGACTGTCCATCATCGAGGACGCGGCGCAGGCGATCGGGGCCCGCCACCGCGGCCGAATGGCGGGGGCCATGGGTCTTCTGGGGTGCTTCAGTTTCTTCCCGAGCAAGAACCTTGGGGCCTATGGCGACGGTGGCATGGTGACCTCCCAAGATGAGGAAGTGGCGAGCAGGGTACGCGTGCTCCGCGAGCATGGCAGCATCAGGAAGTACCACCACGAGTTCATTGGGATCAACAGCCGTCTGGACGCGCTGCAAGCGGCGGTGCTGCTGGCCAAGCTCCCTCATCTCGCCGCCTGGAACGCGGTCGGAGGAAGCGAGCCGAGTACTACGGGCGAGCTTTCGCTGATGTTCCCCAAGTGAGAACCCCAGTCTCGCGCCCGGAGAACGAGTGCATCTTCCATCAGTACGTAGTCCGCGCCGAGGACCGAGATCGGTTGGCGGATCACCTCAAGCAGCGCAAGGTCGGCCACGCCATCTACTACCCTGTGCCGCTACATGTCCAGGAGTGCTTCGCCTACCTCGGGTACAAGCAGGGGGACTGCCCGGTAGCCGAGCAGGCGGCTCGGGAAACGTTGGCGCTTCCGGTCTACTCGGAGCTGACTGAGGAGCAGCAGGACTACGTGGTGGCCTCCATTCGCGAGTGGCATCAGGCGTGATGGTCAGGAACCCGTCCCGCCGCTTCCCCCTACGGCTCCGCTAGCCGGTAGTACCCGCGCGCTGCCTCCGCGAACTGGGCCGCGAATTCCATCGTGCACTCGCTGTGGATATTCGTGAAGAGAACGCGTCCCTCTCCCCGCGCCTGTATGACGACCTGCACGCCGCGTGCGGGCGCCTCGAGCGGGCCGGAGCGTACCCAGAGCGGCATGGGTAGCTCGCTGTTCAGGTAGAGGTGGACTTCGCCGTATCGCTGCTTCATCACGTAGCTGCAGGCGAGCACGGCCTCGGCCGGGTACTTCACCTCTCCGCTGACAGCCCACCATCCCTCCTCCAGGTACTGAAGCCGCTCCGCCCGGAAGCGAACACCCCGCAGCCCGGGGAATTCGAGATACAGGCCCGCGCGCGTACCCGCCGGCTCCCTCTGGGGAACGAAGTCCGCGACCTCGACCTCCCGAAACCCCTCCAGGCTGTCCCGCATCTTCCGCGGGGCCACCGACCCGTATAGCCCGATGGTATGATCCTCGCTCAGGGCTTCCTCGGGAATGGGAGTCCCGTCCCCCAGCGCGGTAATGATCTCGAAGGCGTGTGGGAGCTGCTCCGCCAGCAGCGCAGCAACCTCCCCTATCTCCGCCCCGGCGTCGGCATCTGCCATCGTGTACCCCTTAGCAACCGCAGAGCAGTCCGCTAGGCCTCTTCCGCCTCGGCGCGCCGGTGTCCTGGTGGTCGGCCGTGTGCCGCAGGAGGTCAGCACGTGCGCACTGGCGAAAGGATCGGTTCATAGCGTCACTGCAATCCGGACCCGCAGTCTCGTTCCGCATAGCCATTCAGATCGAGCGAGCCACCTATAGAGCTTCGCCGAAGGAGGTAACTCGGCAAAGCTCCAAACGGCACAGAGCCTCGGTCAGCGGGCTTTCGCACATCATTTCGGTGTGCGAAAGCCAATAGGAGGTACCGATGGACGCGAGCCTGGCTTCCCTCATCTCACTGCCCAGCCTGCTGGCACTCTGCCTGCTGTTGGCTTTGCAGACAGCCGGGCGCGGCGATCCCCCTCCGCCTCCCCTTCCGGAGGGAGACACTGGGATTGCGGCCGGCTACCCGGGCGATGCCGGGATCGAGGACAGCCCCGCGGTGGTGTTCCACGCAGACTTCGAGGACTGCCGCACGACCGCCGACTTGTCCAGGACGTGGGACGTCATGTACAACGGGGAGCATCTGAGCATCACCGAGGACGCCGCCAACGTGAACGGTGGGCGGAGGGCGCTGGAGATCACTATGCCCAAGCAGGAGCGGTCGCTCTCCGTGGACGTGGGCAGGAACCTCGCCGAGCACGCGCGACGTGCTCTTCCTGCGGTTCTACACCAAGTTCCAGCAGGGCTACGACCTCCCCCGGACCTCCAGCCACAACGGCGGAAGCATCTCGGCTGGCTACTATCCCGATGGCGCCGCGACCCCCGGCAAGCGCGCCGACGGACATAACAAGTTCCTGGCGAACTTCGAGACCGAGATCTCTTCGCCCGGCAGTCCGGCCTCACCCGGCCTGCTGAACATCTACATCTACCACCCGGAGCAGCGCAGCGACTACGGCGATCACTTCTACCCCTCCGGCGTGGTGCTCCCGAACACAAGCCTGCCCCACAACTTCGGCCCGCACTTCGTCCCCCGGCCGGAAGTCCTACCCGAGCCCGGCCGCTGGTACTGCTTCGAGTACCTGCTCAAGACCAACACTCCCGGCCAGCGCGACGGCCGCGTGGCCTGCTGGGTGGACGGGAAGCTGATCGCAGACTTCCCCAACCTCAGGCTCCGGGACATCGAGACCCTGAAGATCGACCGCTTCGACGTCGGCCTCTTCATCGCGAACAACCCACTGCGAGAGAACAAGAAGTGGTACGACGACGTGGTGGCAGCCACTTCCTACATCGGGCCCCGCGTCGACGCTGAGTCGCGGTAGGCCTCGGGAGGCGCGCGTCCTCACTGGACGCCGACTGCTACTCGAACGCTGGCACCCACTTCTTGTGCGCGGCGAGCATCTCGTCCATGAGCTTCTCGGCCTCCGCCGGTAGCAGGTGGCGCTGCACGTGCAGGTCTTCGAGGAAGGCTTCGAGGGCGAGCTTGCGGCTGCCGGTGAGCGCGGCCTCGGCGGTGAGTTGCTCGACGGCGATGTGCTGGCGCATGTGGGCGGCGATGGGCTCGGGAAGAGCCGGCATCTGGAGGGGATGGACGCCGTAGGCGTCGACGACGGAGGATACCTCCACGATCGCGTCGTCGGGCAGGTTCGGAATCGCGCCGCGGTTGGGGACGTTCACGGCGAAGACTTCGCTGCGGTTCTCGATCAGGGATTCGATGATGTCCACCACCTCGATCCCCTCCGAGGCCGGGAGCGCGTCGAGCGAAGCGTCCTCCCCCTCTCCCTTCGCCCACTGCTGGACGAGTCGCTCCCACTTGGCGGCGCGCTCGCGCTCCTCCTCCATAATGTGGATGGTGCCGTATTTCATCCTGAGGCCCTGGGCGCGGCCGGTGTAGGGCTCGTCCAGCCGGCAGAGCTGGGGGTAGAACTCGACCCAGTGGCTGGCGGGATACGGAAGGATGCCGTAGGTTTCGAGAATCCACTTCGTGACCGGATATTTGATCCGCTCCGACACTGCGGGGAAGGCGTCGCGGCCGTCCTTGAGCTTCAGTTCGACCACCGCCGTGCAGTGATTGATGCCGGCCGCCGGCGCGGGGAGCATAACCTCATCCGCGCCGAAGCCACCCATGCCCCCGCCTCCCCGGCGCGGCAAAACGGTGCCGCTGCACAGGCTGACCACCCTCTGCGCGCCGGCCTTCCGCATCGCGAAGACGTTCGCGCTGGCGGGATTGGTGTAGTTGAACACCCAAGCATTCGGCGCCACCTCGGCCAGGTCACGGCAGACCTCGACCAGCGCCGGGATATGACGGAAAGCGCGTATGATCCCGCCGGGCCCGATCGTGTCGGCGGTGGTCATGAAGATGCCGTACTTCGCAGGGATTTCGATATCGTGCTCCCACGCGTCGAAGCCCCCCGCGGCGATAGAGGTGATGACGAAGTCCGCGCCCGTCAGCGCCGCGCGCCGATCGGTGGTGCTCTTGACCTCCAGCTTCGCGCCGGTGTGCTCCACCAACAGCCGGCAGAGGCGCGTCATCACCTCCAGCCTCCGCTCGTCGATATCCATCAACGTGATCGCGCTGCCGCTGAGCACCCGCGAACCGACGAACAGCTTCATCAACGCAGGGGTGAACGTGCTGCTCCCCCCACCGATCAGGGCGATGTGCTGTGACACCTCAAAGTCCTTTCATGCCGTCGCCGTCCGAGCTGTCATTGCGCCCGTGCGGCTCTGTCGTTGACAGAACGCACGGAGACTGACAGCGAGTCGAGGCCGCGCAAGTGGCCTCGGCCTACGAGCTGCAGTCCCGTGATAGTGCGGCGGGTTGCCGCAGGCAATCGCCGCAACCTCCCACCCCAGCCGGCGGCCGTTGCCGCCCCGTGGCAATCTCGCCGTTGCCGTTGTGTAGGGCGGGTATGCCGCAGGCATGCCCGCCGGCCGCTGCCGTTCGGCCGTTGCTGTCATCCTGAGCGCAGCGAAGCTTGCCCGCCTCTGGCGGGGATCACGCCTTTCCCTCCTCTGCGCTCTCGGCGTCTCTGCGGTGAGTGCCGTTCCTCTCGGCATCTGCGTCATCTGCGCAATCCTTGCCCGCCGGCCGTGTGGCGGGTGCGGATGCCGCCCTGGCCGTTGCCATCCCGCCCCCTCATCCCCCCACCGGTCCTCCCCGAAAACGATTCGTAATCGGCAACCGCCTATCCCGCCCCAGCGCCCGCGGCGTGATCCGAACGCCCGGCGGGGCCTGCCGTCGCTTGTACTCGCTGTGATCGACCAGCCACGTCGCCCTCGCCACCGTCGCGAGTTCGTTGCCCATGGCGACGATCTCTCCCACCGGCCGGTCCTCCTCGACGTAGGCCTGCAGTATCGGATCGAGCAGATCGTAGGGCGGGAGCGTGTCCGAGTCCTTCTGGTCGGGCTTCAGTTCCGCCGACGGCGCCTTCTCCAGCACGCGGCGCGGGATCAGCTCCTTCCCCGCCGCCTGGTTGCGGTAACGGGCGAGCCGGTAGACCAGCGTCTTGGGCACGTCGCGAATCACCGCGAATCCGCCGGCCATGTCGCCGTAGAGAGTGCAGTAACCCGTGGACAGTTCGCTCTTGTTTCCGGTGGTTAGCACCAGCCAGCCATAGGCATTCGATATCGCCATCAGGATGTTTCCGCGGATGCGCGCCTGCAGGTTCTCCTGCACGATGCCCGGCCCGTCGGGAGTCTGGTCCTTGAGCATCGTCTGGAAGCTGGCGAAGGCCGGCTCAATGGGGACCGTGCGCAGCTCTATGCCGAGGTTCGCGGCGAGCGCGGCCGCGTCGGTGTTGCTGTCGTCGGAGGTGAAACGGGAGGGCATGGTGACACCGACGACGTTCTCCGGCCCGAGCGCGTCGGCCGCGACGGCGGCCACCAGGGAGGAGTCAATGCCGCCGCTCAGACCGATGATCACCTTCTCGAAGCTGTTCTTTCGCACGTAGTCGCGGGTGCCCAACACGAGGGCCTGATACACCTCCGCCTCGTCCGAGAGCAGCTCGGCGATGGCCAGCGGGCCCTGCCCCGCCTTCTCCGCGCGGGGCGCGGTGGTGATGCTGGTTCGCAAGACCTCGGCCGCGCGCACCCGCTTCCGACGCCTGGGGTCATGCAGCCGCTGCCGGAAAGCCGCCTCCAGGTCGATGTCCACGATCAGCAAGTCCTCCTCGAACGATGGGGCGCGCGCGATCAACTCCCCATCGGGGGCAATGACCATACTGGCCCCGTCGAAGACTAGCTCATCCTGGCCGCCGACGAGGTTGACATAGGCGATGAAGGCGCAAGTGTCGGCGGCGCGAGTGGCGAGCATGCAGCGCCTCGCCTCGGACCGGCCCATGTAGTAGGGGGAAGAGGAGATGTTGACGAGCAACTCTGCCCCGCCGTCGAGGGCCTGCGCCACTGGCGGCCCGTCGGGATACCAGATGTCCTCGCAGATGCTCACGCCCACTATGCCACCGGCGATCTCGAAAACGCGCTGCTCCTCCCCTGCCCGGAAATACCGATCCTCATCGAACACGCTGTAGGTCGGGAGATAAGCCTTGTGATAAGTCGCCACCACGCGCCGGTCGTGCAGCAAGGCCGCCGCGTTGTAGAGATCATCCTGGCGATGGGCGAAGCCGACGACCGCGACGACTGCGTGGGTCTTGGCGGCGATGCTATCGAGCGCGCGGCGATTCGCGGCAATGAACTCGGGCTTCAGCAGAAGATCCTCGGGCGGGTAGCCGGTGACGGCCAGCTCCGGCAGCGCGACGATATCCGCGCCCAGCGCCTCCGCCTCTCCGATCACGCGGACGATCTTGTCCACGTTGCCGTCGATATCGCCCACCGTCACATTGATCTGAGCCAGCGCGATCCGTACCGGTTTCATGGCAGTCGTTCTTCCATTGCGGACAGAGCTAGCTGGATACTTTCGCCGCCGAACGCGCGTTCCTGCTCGCGGCCGACCCGCGTGGCGGTCTGTCATCGCGAGGGGCGGCCGTAGCCGCCCCGTGGCAATCTCGTCGCTGCCGTTTCGCCCGCCGGTAGGCGGGCCTAATCTGCGCAATCTGCGTAATCTGCGGTTACTGCCGTTGCCGTCCCTCCGCCGAAGGCGGCCGTTGCTGTCATTCCGAGCGGAGCGAGGCTTGCCCGCCTCTGGCGGGAATCCCGCCGTTGCCGTTGCTGTCATCCTGAGCGCAGCGGAGCTTGCCCGCCTCTGGCGCGTCCATCGGCCTCTAGTAATCCCCACCCTCTGCGCAATCCGCGGATGCTGCCGTTCCTCCACTTCCCCGGGCTGAAACATTTCCCTGAATTCTCCGCTCTGGACTGGTAGAGGATGTGGAGCTGGCCCGGCGGAGGTAGGCCAACATGCGGGGTGTGCCTGGGCAGGACGCAGAGCTGGTGACAAAGGCGCGGGCGGGTGACCTCGACGCGTTCGAGCGGCTGGTCGCTCGCCACCGGACGCGCGTTGCCCAGATCGCTCGCCAGATCGTGGGAGATCGTGAGGCCGCGCAAGACATCGTGCAGGAGGCGCTGGTGCGAGCCTTCCGCGCGCTGCCAAGCCTGCGCGATGGGGAGCGATTCGGCCCCTGGCTCAACACCATCACCCGGCGTGTCGGCGTGCAGTGGCTGCACGATGACGATCATCGACCGGAGGCGATGGACGGTGAGCTGACGCGAGGCCTGCCCGTCCTGTGGGGGACGCCGCCCCAGCCGCCCACCGAACTGGTCGCGCGCGTCCGAGCCGCGCTGGCGGTGCTCTCCCAGCGCGAGCGGCGAGCCATGATCCTGCACTACCTCGAAGGGCGAAGCTGCGAGGAGATCGCGGCCGTACTCGGCGTCTCCAATGGCAGCGTGCGACTCATCCTCCACCACTCGCGCCGCAAGGCGCGGAAGGAGGCCGATGCGATGGCTGAGGCAGTGAGGGAGCGGAAGGGCCCACGTGAGCTGGGGGTCTGGGTGGACGGGTATCCAGGGCCCGGTCGCGGGAACATCTTCCACCACCTGAGTTCGTCATTGCCGCAGACGATCTGCCTGGTGGCAAACAAGCAGCCCAAGACGGTGGCTCAGCTTGCGAAGGAAACGGAGGCGCACCCGCGCTATGTGCAGGAGGCAGTAGATGACCTCGTCGAGATGGAGGCGCTGACCTCGCCCGCCAAGGGCCGGTACCTGGCCAACTTCATCGCCTTCGACGCCGAGGACTGGCGACGGCTGATGAAGCTCAGGCCCGAACCGGCCGGCGAAGTGGCGAAGCGCCTGGCGGCGGCCGAGCCGCGGCTGCAGAAGGTGTTCGGGCGCACGCCTCTGGCCAAGCTCGGATGGACCTGGGAGAAGCTGATCTGGCCCATGTACGCGATCCTCGTCTGCAACATGGGCAGCGTCGCGGGTAGCTCCGGAAGCCTACCGCCCTCCCAAGCCCGAGCGGCCAGGCGGTGGGCGATATTGGCTCGGGGGTGTGGAGTCGGCTGACGATGTCCCGGGCAAGTGGTGGGCGCTCCCGTTCAGTGTGAACACCTGGGCAGAAGGGCTGAGTAACGGCTGCCTGAATCTCCATGCGTTCAACCGTGAGCATCCGCCACTGATCCAGACCGTCTCCGATCAAGCCGCGGTCGTCGAGGCGCTGGCCGGTGGTCCGCTCGCCGAACCAGATCTGCTCGCGAAGCTGACTGGAGGCGCCGAAAGATGGCGCGGCGCCCTTGCCGAGCTAGTCGGCTTCGGCTATGTCGCGCGGGCCAGCGGCCGCTACCAACTGGCTATCCCGGTCTTCATGCAGGGCGACAGCGATGCCCTCGCGCCCGAGGTCGAGGCCGTGATCGGGCCCATTGTCGCAGAAGTCGTGGTTCCCGCGCTCTCCGGCCTGCCGGCGCAGCTCGACGAGATGGGCTACGGGCATCGGCGCGATCAGTACGGGCAGTGGCAGCGGTGGATCACTGGCAGCATCATGGCCGAGGCCGCGCACTTCCTCCTGGAGCAGGGAGTCCTGCCAGCTCTGCCCGATCCCGTACCGCCCAACTTCGCCTTCATCGCCTGGAAGGGGGACCTGCCGTTGACATCATGGAACGTGTAGGCTTGCGTCAGCGGGCACGCACGAAGACTTACGGTCGCGCGGCAGGGGCTTTGGTCGCCGCTAGCGCCCAAAGTCCCTGCCATCCCAATTCCTCCGCGCCCTCGGCGCCTCTGCGGTGAACGCTATCCCTCCGCCGAAGGCGGCCTTCCCTCATCTGCGTTCATCCGCGTTCATCGGCGGCTAAGCCTCCGCCGTTGCCGTCCCCCTCCACCCAGCCTCAATACGCGCTAACCCAGATCGGGCTCGACCAGCTCTGCTTGCCGCCAGCGTGCGTGACGCGCGCGAAGACATAGTGCCGCCCGGCGTCGAGCTTCACCGGCACGGCCCAGGCATACTTCGCGAGCTTGGGCTTCTCGGTGGCGACGATCTTGCCGTCGAGGAACAAGTCGAGGGTGTCGATGACCTGGTCGGCGTCGGGGTCGTAAACCTCAACCATCGCGTCATAGCTCCCACGCGGCGGGTGAGTTGGCTCCCCATGTCCTCACCATCGAGGGTGAAGGTGAGCTGGAAGTTGCGGTCGGCCGAGCTATAGGTGCGGCGGTTGGCGATCGCGTCCATGATGCTGGCGCGCGTCAACTCCCGCGCCAGCGCCACCGTCCAGTTCCTCTTCCCCCAGTCCGCCGAATGAGTGTCGTCGTTCGACGCCGCCCCCACATGCCAGCCGTGATCGAGCATGGCGATGTAGGCCTCCTCCTCCTTGTCGTAGCGCACCTCAGCCAGCGCCACGAATCGGTCGGCCGCCGGGGAATAATGGAAGCCCTCGTAGTCATCGGTCCAGCCCTGGTCAGGCGGAGACTTCACATTCGGGTGGTTGTACTGGGCCAACACCCCGAGCCGGCTGATGGACTGGTAGATTTCATCGCGAATCGCCGAGAGCCGGGAGACGGGAGCGAAGAAGAAGTTCATGTGCCCGTTGCCCTCGGTTGACTCGGCGCCGTAGAGCGCGGCGAACTTGCCCGGCGCGTCGAACGCGTTCGCCTGGGCGATGACATCGGCGTACTCATCGAAGGTCAGCAACTGGCTGTGATCCGTGGCCGCGAAGAAGTCGAGCTTGGAGTTGTCGCGAGCGTACTCGTACGCCTCCTTCGGAGTCCCTACGCCATCGGAGTAGCTGGTGTGGGAGTGCAGATCGCCGAAGTAGAAGTGATAGGGATTGCGCACGCGAATCAGCACCTCCGAATCGTAGATGCGGATCGTGCTCTCCCACGAGTCACTCGCTTCGCCGGACCGCGAGGCATCCACGCCCTTGACCGACTCGATCACCAGCAGGCTCTGCCTTCCGTTCGGCAGCCGCACCGTATCGAACTGCGCCGAGTACATGTCTGGCTCGCCGGGGACGAGTTCGACGCTCTGCCCATTCTCGGCCTGGGCGATCACCTTCTGGATGCGATGCCCCTTGGGCGGGGTGACTCGCGCGGTCACCTGCACCACCCCGCTGAGTTCCGAGCCCGCGGTCGGAGAGATGATCTCCACGTCGGCCGAAAGCATGCCACTGGTGAGTGCCGAGATCGCGATTGCGATCAGCGCCGGCAGGTTCACAGACCAGAGACGTTTCATGCGCTTCCTCCTGTTAGCAGTTCTGCGTCGAAAACACGAGATGCCCGAACCGGGCGGGGATGTGGAAATCGCGCGCGAGCGTCGGCGACCAGCAACTGAACTCGCCTCCCGCCGCCCGGTCGATGCGGTAGAAGTTCGCGCGCCAGCGCTCGCCGTCAACGGGCGGCTTGCCGCCGCGGCCGATCTCCGCGAAGGGCAACTTCGCCTCCACCCTCCACTGCTGGTCGATCGCGTCCCGCTGATTGAGCGCCCCGACCACCTTGACCGCGCATTCGCAGCCCTCGCAGTTCCAGCCGAGATCCGTCTTCATCTTGTCGCGGCCGCCCTGCGGCGGAATCTGAATCCTCGCATCGAATAGCACGTTGCGCGGGCTCCACTCGAGTTCGAGATAGGTGCAGAGCGGGCCACTGCAGTCATCATCGCTGGCCAGGAATGCCTCCAGCACCTCTTCCTCGTAGATGGGATCGTCGCGCTTCAGCATCGTCCCCCAGATGTCCGTGTCGATGGCGACGAAGGCGAGGTAGAGAAACTGGTCGTCCCAGCACAGTCTCAGCTCGGTGGGCAACTGTGGCTCGCCCACGCCGTCGGTGAACCGGAAATCGCCCACCGGTAGCGCTCGCGACCAGACCTGTTCGCTGAACTCCCCATCGATCGTGATCGGCTCGGGCGTGCGACGGCAGATGTACGTCGGCAACTCAGGCATGGCAGCTCCCCCATCGTGCGTAGCAAGGCTTACTCGCTCTTCGCCGCGGGCTGTCCGACTCCTGGCGGCTTCTGCCCCTTGCCTGGAAGCGCCTCCGCCCCCACGTCATCGAGGTAGATCGCCCCGACCTGGCTGCGGTCAGTGTGGTACTCGGTGAGGTAGATCGATTCCAGCGTGAACGGCCCCACCGCGTCCTCCGGCAGCCAGGCGGTGAGCCGCCGCCACTCCTTCGCCCAGTCCACTCGCGGCGCGAGGTCGATGACCTGCACCTGGTCAGTCGCGTCCCGCACCCACGCTCGCAGCCAACCCCCCTGCCCATCGCCCATCACTCGGACGGAAATGGTGCGGGTGTCGCCCACCGGGAGCTTCAGCACCGCCTCTGCGATCCGCGTGCCGGTGGTGGTGGAGAAATCATACTTCAGGCGCAGACAGTGGTTGGTCTTGGTCAGCGGGTCCACTACCTGAGTCACATCGCCGGGCAGCCCCTGCGGGGTGCTGGTGTAGCTCCACTTCCCGGGCTGCTCGAAGTCGCAGAGCACCGTCGTGACCGCGCCCACCAGCACGATCGCCTCCGCCTGTACCTGCCCGACACTCGCGGTCACGGTAAGTTGGGCTTCCTTCGGCGGAGCTTTCAGCAGGCCCTTCGCATCTATCTTCGCGCCCGCATCAACCGGCTCGACGCGCCAGCAAATCCGGCTCGGGGAGAAGCGCAGAGGCCGGCCGGCCTCGTCGTATGCGCGCGCCACGAACTGCTGAGACGCCTTCGCCGGAAGCGTCATCCGGTCGGGGCTGATCGTCAGCGTGGTCGGCGCCGGGACGACGCTGACCACCGCGGCCGCCATCATCTCGCCGCTGCGCGCGGTGATGAGCCCCGCCGTCGGCGCGATCGCGGGGGCGGCGGTGAACCCACCCTGCGGGTCGATCACCCCCAGCGACCCCGTGTCCCAGCGCACGGTTTTCGGATCGAGGGCGATGGGGTTGTAATACTGATCGAGGCCGCGGGCGACGAGCGCGATCCGTTCGCCGGCGAGCACATCGGCCTCCGCGGGTTCGACCGCGAGCCGCACCGGCTGCCCGGTGACCGGGGCCGTGCTGAAGAGCGCGAGGGCATTGGCGACCTTGCGCTCGGCGCCGTCCGAGGGAGTGTTGACGATGCGGTTGCGGATCACCATGGTGGTGGAGCCGCCGCCGTCGAGGTTCATCGCCTCCGTGCAGCCCAGGTCGAGGAACAGTTGCGCGAATTCGTGGAGCGTCATGCCATCGCTATAGCCCGGCTGCCGGCCGTCCACCGTGGCCATCACCAGCGTCCCCTCGCGCAGCCCGACCCCGGTCCGCGGGTGGCGGTGATTGGCGAAGGAATCGGCGAACCGCTCGATCCGGTTCTCGACAGAGGTCTTCCCGCCGCGCACCAGCCTCGGCCCGCCGCCGACCGCCATCCGAATCTGCCCCACGTCGGGGTCCATGGCGATGCGTAGTTCCACCTGATCGCCGACCTTGAGTTTGCGGAGCGCGTAGGCCGCAACTCCATTCGCCGCCAGCACCGCCCCATCGGCGGGGATGGGCCGGCTGCCATTGACGGTGATGGCGTCGATGGTGGCGGACAGCTCGCACTTCGAGGTGATCGGCCCGGAGAGCTTGCCCAGCGTGAGCTGAGTCACCGACTCCGGGGCGCGCGTTTCCTTGCCGAAGCGGGGCGTGAAGAGCACCAGTTCGCCGTGCTCGGGGGGTCGGTTCAGCCTGACCACGGGATACAGCAGATTGTCGGGCCCGGCGAGCCAGGCGTTGGCCCGCAGGCGGTCGATATGGGCGCTGCCATCGGCGAGCAGGTAGAACACCGACCGGGTCGCGTTGGGGAAGGTGACGAGTTCACTCTCCTCCACCTGGAAGCCGAGAGGGATGGTGGTATACGCGCCCCCGGTCATGGCGAAGTAGTCGCCGTTGACCGCGGCGACGGGCACCAGCTTGTCGGATTTCTGGGAGGAGAACATGGTGGAGACGCCGCGCCGCCCTACCGTCGCGCCCTGGCCCAGCAGGCTGTGGAGTTCGAGGTACCTATCAGAGAGCTGCGCCTCGACCACATTGATCGCCCACGGCCCCTCGGGGCGGTAGATGTGCCGGTGAGAAGTGCTGGGGGCAATCGGCGTCGGCTCGCCGGTAGGGCTGGCAGCCTGAGCCACAGACAGCGCAAACAACAGCGCCAGCAGCAGCAGTAGTAAGGCACGCCCGGCGGCGATAGGCCCAACTCGAAGACTCAGCGGCGACTGAGCGAGACGCGACGGCTTTGGCATGTTCTGGAACCTGTGCTGAGGATCTTGCTGTAGGTACTACCTGATTTCCCCCGCCCTCCCTCATCCCCCTCTGACCCGGAGGAGGCGCGGGGGTTGCGGGGAGAAGCGGAGGGGTGTTGGCCGGAATGCCGCAAATGCGGGGGATGAGCGTGGGAGTGGCGCGAACCTCAGCCATCTTGACGAACGGTGCCCAGATTCTCCGCGGTTCACTTGCCGGTCGTCTCTACATGGCCGGGTTCACCGCCCTGATCCTGACTTACCTTGACCCTGATCTGTCCCTTCCCTTCGAGAAGCTCAATAACTCTGTCGGTGAACTTCTTACCTGATGCAGCGGCCTCGTCGTCGGCGGGAACCAGTGACACCGAGACATTCTGCCCACCGCTCAGCCACTTTATCAGTGCACCCCTTATGGCCTGAAGCTCCAGTTCTGCGACCGCGTGCGCCTCTGGCACATATGCGCCCTTCCTGATCTGCACGGGGTCCAATTTGTAGCGCAGCGACGTGCCCATCTTCCCAAGCAAGCCTGCTAGTAAGTCCTGCACACGCTCCTGCCAGAACACTCGCCGTGCCTCCAGGTCGCCGCCTTCCCGCGGGAACTCCGAGTTCAGATGGTTGCTGTACTCACGCCAGGCGGCGCGGATGGGTTCCTCGGACTCCTGAGTGAACTCAAGGTCGATCATGTTCAGGGCCTGCACGTGATCGGGCGACAGAGCCTGGCCCCGCGTTGCCATCAGTGTCTTGAATATCCAGAGCTTCCGACCGTGTCTTTCCCGCCACAGATCAATCTGCCTCTGAGCGAAGACGGCGATGAAGGGAGCTGCCGCAATGGCTACGATGGTCAGGCATTCACTCTCAGTCATACCCTTGACTCCTCTCGTTGCTTCGGCAGCTTGCTACCAAAGCAACCGCAAGTACGTTGCGCCCGACACATCGAACCGCAAGAGCCGCCGGCAGAGCATAGCATCACGGGCTCGGCGGCAGGAGACAGTCCCTGCCCTACGGGCCAGCCGCTACTCTGCGTCTTCATCCCTGAAGACTTCGCGCAAGACGGCTGGCAGGTCTGAGAGCAAGACGTACTTCGAGACGAAGCGGATGCCAGCTGGGTACGCCTGCAGAGCGTCGCGAGCAGCCAATGCCAGCGATGGGTCTTTGATACTCTGCAGGACGCGCGCAAGCACCCGGCCTACGTGCCACCGGTTGTGACTGCAGCCAATCAGATTGAGACGAGCAATCACCATGGCCTGCAGTTCTAGATCAGCGAGAGCGTGGAAGATGCGAGCGTAGAACTCCGCTACGACGTCGGTGAACTCAAACGAAAGCCCGCCACTGACGGCCTCGTCAAAGGAACGCAGTATCTCCCGAAAGTTCCCGGGGGTTTCCTCCAGCAACAGGTCAATGACATTCTGAGGAAAGCGGGCGAGATTGATGATAAGGCTGTGGTCTTCCGCATTCTCGATCAGCATTCTCCCGATCTCATTCGCGTCCTCCGGGCCCAAGGCTCTCCGAGACCACGGCTTTCTTCAGCAGCTCGGTTAGCCGCTCCTTAGATGTCCGGAAGTGGTCCGGCTGGTGTGTGACAAGGTCCAGGTCTCGCCTGAACTCCGATACACTTGCGTAACGCTTCTCGGGGTTATGTTGTGTGCATCGCCCTATGACGTATTTGTACCTCGCCGGAACCCGACGGAGGTCGGGTTCCGCTGCCGACAGATCATTGGTGAGCATCTCGTAGAGGACTCTGCCCAGTGCATAGATGTCTGCCGGAACACTTGCTTCGTTCGCATGCCCCCATTGCTCCGGAGCCATATACGCGAGGCTGCCCAGGGGAGCCCCTGACATGGTTATCGTCGGCGTATCTCGCTCAAGGAAGCGGCCGCACCCGAAGTCACTGATCACGACTTGCTCTCCACCATCATCACCCTTGACGAACAGCACGTTCTCGGGTTTGAGGTCGCGGTGCACGACGCCGTTCGCGTGAGCGTGCTCAATGCCATTGGCTATCGCAAGGATGACCTCGAGTACAGCGTCCTCATCCCCGTGCATGTCCGGCATCGCATCTCGCAAGGAGCGCTCTGCCAGTGGCATCGCGTACCAAGGCGGATCGGCATTCAGATTTGAGCCGAGTATGCGCAGTATGTTCGGGTGGTCAAGGGTAGTCTGGAGCCGCACCTCGCGCTTGAAGCGCTGCCTGGATTCGTCGTCAGCATCCTTCTCCAGTCGCTTCATCGCGCACTCAAGCCCATCTTCTCGATAGGCTCGGTATACGACCCCGAAGCCACCCGACCCGATCTTCTTGCCCCAGCGGTAGTTAGCCATCGCATCCCCTCTCCTTTGCTCGACGTACTACGGCCCGAGATTCTGTGCCGGGCATCCCACACGGCCGGACGAAGCATCCAGCCGTCACTAATGCATAGTGGGGAAGCTACGCTCACCGATATCAGACAGTGGTGGCTGTGCCTTCGGCCCCTCGCCGCCCCTCAGTCTCCTGCATGGTAGCGCGATCGGGCTTCGGACACAAGTAGCTGAGCATGAATGCCGACATCCCGGTCCGCCTTCAGCGGGCTTAGGGGCGGCCGAAGGCCTAGCCAGCTCCGCCCTGTGCCCGCCCTGGGTGGGGGGATGGAGTGCCGCATTCCTCCAGCATCATACAGGGTGGGGGGTGGGCGCAGGGCAGAACGGGATCGCCGCCCGCCCGGCGGCGCACTTGCAGGAATGGGAGTCACCACTCCCTCCGCCACAGACGGCCCCTCCTCGCCCCTCCGGGGCGAACGCGGGTTACGGCGGTTCCCGCCGCGAATCCACGCTACTGAGCCGTGCTCCGCCCTCGCTGTTCCCTCCGCCGCAGGCGGCCCCCCCCATCTGCGTCATCTGCGCAATCTGCGGACAGCTCCCCTCCCTCCACTTATGCCTACGCAGAATCCCCCTTCTCTGACCCCCGACCTGACCCCATTTCCAGCCTCCGAAATGCACGCTCCACACCCCCGAAAACACGCCCCATTTCGCCCCCTGAACCGCGCATCTCGCACTACCTATGCACACCTGCCCTCAGACCCCGATTGCCCCCAGCTTCCCCTCTGACCCCTCTGGGTTGCCCTACGTGAAAAAGTTGCCCCCTCCCCGAAGAAAGTCCGCGATACCCACATTTCGCGACACCTATGCAATTCGCCCCCCTCTCCTGGGCCAAGCTAGCCACCTTCCAGGGCAGATCCCGAAATGCCCGCGTACGGAAATCGACCCCGTTTCGGCTTGCCTCTTGTACTACCAATACATTGCTTGCTTATGCCGATTCCCCCTCTCTGCCCCCTCCCGTCCCCTCCACGCCCCTGCCTCCCACCCCACCCTCCGATTCCGTTCCGGCCCCCTCCTCAGAAACGTCCGAAATGTTCCACGTGGAACAATGTGCATACTTCGCGAAAACGCTACTTTTCGTGCTGCATTTCGCGCCGCGTTTTCGGCGCGTCCGCAGGCAGCCGAGGGGCCGGTGCGCGGGCAGGGAGTGGCAAAGGGGAGTGGCAGGAGACAAGCCGACGGAGGCGATCAGGGCTTCCGCCCTACGGGCTAGTGGTTGAACACCGCCTGCCAGAACTGTCGAGCATAGCCTTCGGGCAACAGATTCCATCCCTCGGTGATAAGGAGCAAGAGGACGCAAAGAGCGAGAAGCGTGGCGAGGGCAAGCATCGCCCGCTTGGCTGGACTCCGCTGTCTCTTCTGTCTTCTGCTCGGCTGCTCCATCGCCTATCCCAGTAGCGCCTTCTTGCTGCGGGTGGTTTGGAGGTCGACGTCGGCTTTGCGCTTTTCGAGGATGGCGAGGCTGAGTTCGATGCTCTCCTCGGCCTCGTAGGCGCACATGGTGCCGATGGTGACCATGTCGCAGTCGCGCAGGGTGTTCCACACGAAGCTGAGGCCGGTGGGCGGAAGCAGGCGGCCGGCGGCGAGGGGTTTGATGGTCATGACGGGCTTCTTCGCCTCCTGGACGATGCGCGTCATCCAGTCGGTCTCGTATTCGCAGAGGAAGCCGGCGGCATTGTAGGGCTGGATGTAGGTCTCGACGTCGGCGCCGCTGGCATCCGAGCAGACGATGGAGTTGGGGGTGTGGCTGCTGAGGCCGGGGACCATGCCCATTTCGCGGACGTAGGCGAGATGCCCGGCAAGCTGCGGATGGAGGCACCTGTTCAACACGTCGAGGCGCATGTCGGTGATGCCCTGGTGGGGGAAGCAGAAGTGCGCGCCGAGCGACTTGGCCTTATCCACGGCCGGCTTCCAGGAATCGGGGTCGCCCCACCTGCCATAGGAGGGGGTGGCGATGCGGAGCATCTCGACGCCAGTGCGCTGCTCGACTTCCTTCATCGCCTCTTCGACGAACTCGTCGTGCGTGCTCATGAAGGCGTTGCAGCCGGCGCGGGCAAAAACCTCGACGACATCGGCGACCTTCTTGGGGGTGTCGAACATCTCCTTGATGAGTCGGTCCTTGGCGCTGCTGGTGTGGGAATAGCCGAGCATCCAGTTGCTGCCGCAGATGAGGCGAGGCATCGAAATGCCGCCCACGGTGGTTCTCGGGAACATGCGCTGACTCCTCCGGCGTGATAGGTGAGAGTTCCACGCGGGGCGGGGGGGTTCCTATCGGAGGAGGGCATTCACCGCAGAGACGCCGAGAACGCAGAGAAGGAAGGCCGCCTTCGGCGGAGGAGCGGAAACGGCAGTAACCGCAGATTACGCACCCTCCTCACGGCCGGCGGGCAGGGATTGCGCAGATTGGCGCCCGCCGAACGGCGGGCGAGACGGCAGAGGCGAGATTGCCACGCCCCGCCCTAAGCGGGGCTCGCAATGACAGGGATGACGAAGGGGCTTCGGCAGTAGAACTACCGAAGCAACGAAGGCGTGATCCTTCACTGCGTTCAGGATGACAGCAACGGCGAACGACGTTCACCGCAGAGGCGCAGAGGAGGGTATGGCAGGAGCAAGTCGCCGGAGGCGACTGAAGCTCCTGCCGAACGGAGGAATTCGTATCGGTGGGGGCTGCCAGAGGTATGGGGGCGCGGCTACCGAAGACTTCGGACACCTTTCCGATAGGACAATGACCATGACGACACCCGAGCCGACTTTCGAGCAGGCGCAGAGCTGGTGGAGCAAGATGCAGCGGCCGGCGACGTTTCCGGGGGTGCCGGGGCACCCGTTTCAGCCGACGGTGCTGTGGAACGCGGGGCTGCTGTTCTCGCCGCTGCTGTACGCCCGCCCGCTGGACGGGGAAGCGCTGAAGCTGTCGGGGCCGCTGGGGTTGATGCGGGAACTGGAGGGCTTCGAGGCGGACGCGCTGCAGGTTGAGTTCTCGTTCGGCGCGGAGTGCCACTTCCCGGATCGCATGGATAACACAACGGGGGAGATCGCGCAGGAACTGCTCGACGGCCGGATGCCGGTGGTGATTAGCCGGCTGAAGCACGAGGGGCTGGAGTGGACCTGCACCGTGTTCTGTCGTCTGCTTCGGGGGAGCGAGGCGCGGACGGGCAAGGAGGACCTGCTCACGGAGGTGCGGTGGACGGCGCACAACCCCACTTCGCAGGCGATCTCGGCGCGGATAGCCTGCCACCTGGCGGGGCCGCACGTGACGCTGGGGTACAAGGTGGCGCAGAGCGAGAAGGCGCCGCGGTATGGGCGGGCGCTGGGGTGGGGCGGGAAGCTGTTGTGCGACGATCGCGGAAAGGCGCGGCTGGCGGCGACGGCGGAGGGGGGCGAGATCGCGTTTCACCGCCGGCTGCCGAAGGAACTGCTCGACGGCGCGAAGTCGCCGCTGGAGGAGTGGCGTCTGGCGCAGGATGTGATGACGTTCACGGCCACCATCGAGCCCGGCGCATCGGCCAGTCTGCGGCTGCTCCTCCCCTACTTCGCGGTCGAAACCGAGGTGCTGACGAAGGCGCTGGAGGTGAGCTGCGAGGAGGCGCTGGCGAGTTGCCAGGCTTACTGGAAGAAGCAGCTTGGCCGCGCGACGATTGCCACGCCCGAGCAGATCGTGAACGACTCGTATGACGCCTATCTCTATCAGGGGATGCTGGCGACGGGGCGGCGGGCGCGGTCGGGGCACTGGATTCTGAAGACCAGCCCGAACAACTATGAGGGGCTGTGGGGGGCACACGCGTCCATCGGCGCGTTCAGCATGGACCTGCGGGGGCAGCATGGGCTGAGCCGCAAGGTCTACGAGACCTTCCTCGCGAACCAGGGGCCGATTCCGAGCGACATCTTCACGCTGAGGGGCGGCGATGGGCGGCCGGCGGAGACGGAGGGATTCAGCGACCATCCGGGGTTCCTCGGAAGCATCGACGGGTTCATGGCCTTCCTGTGGGCGTTCTACAACGGATGGACGATGTGGGCGATCGGGCAACACGCGCGCCTGACGGGAGACTGGGATTGGCTCGCCGGGCACGCGGATAGGCTGGCGCTGGCGTGCGAGTGGATCGCGGAGCAGCGCAAGCGCACGATGCTGACGGAGGGGGGAGAGAAGGTTCTCTCGTACGGACTGCTCCCCGCGTCGAACGCGTTCGACTGGGGCTTCGGGCACATGTTCTGGTCGGATGCGCATACCTATCGGGGGATCAAGGAGATCGCGGACTGCCTGGCGCGGATCGGCCACGCGAGGGGGGCCGAGTTCCAGCGGGAGGCGGAAGCGTATCGTCAGGATATCATCGCCTCGGTGTCGCGGTGCCGGGAGGCGTCGCCGCGGGTGCCGCTGGACAACGGCTCATCGCTGCCGTTCGTGCCGATGAGCGTGGAGATGCGGGACTACTTCGCGCCCGACTGGACCTACGTGGCCTGCGGCCCGCTGAACCTGGCGTGGGCGGGCGTGGTTCCGGCGGATCACGAGCTGATCGAGCAGGTGCTGGCGGTGCTGGAGGCCGGCCGGCCGCTGGGCGCGTGGGACGACGAGAAGAAGAAGTACCAGGGGTGGGATTGGGCGGAGCGGACACCAGTGGATGTGGATTTCAACGAGTGCACACGGCCGGCGCAGGGGCGGTGCTACTGGTGGCGGCACAAGATGACGTATGAGCCGGGGTGGATTCCACAGGCGTTCACGTTCCTGCAGCGGGATGAGCTGCCGGCGCTCTTCGAGCACTTGTACAGCTTGATCTCGAACGGAGGTCAGCACGTCGAGATTCGTTCGCCGATCGAGCAGCGGGATGGGGTGCCATGGTGTCAGCCCGGGCAGGCGAATCTGCTGTGGCTGATCCGGGACATGCTGGTGAGGGAGGACGGCAACACGCTGACGCTGGCGGGCGCGTGCCCGCGGGAGTGGCTGGCCCCGGGGAAGCGGATCGCGGTCGCCGACCTGCCTACGCATTTCGGCGCGGTCTCGCTCGAGATCAAGTCGAGCCGCGACTGGCCGCGCGATCATGGCGACGTTCAAGCCGAAGTTCCGCGAGCAGCCGGAGGGGGTCAGGCTGCGGCTGCGAAGGCCCGATGGCGCGCTGCCGAAGGCGGTCGCTATCAATGGCCAACCAACGGAGCAGCGGGGAAGCGAGTGGCTCACCCTTCCGGCGGAGGCGTGTAAGGTGCGGGCGGAGTACGGGGGTTGAGTGTCGGGGGGGTAGCCGCAACGGCTGGGTCCATTGCCCGGCACGATTGTGCCGGGCAGAAGCCCGCTGGGGGACGACTGGCCGTTCGTCCCCCAGACCCCCTCACCGGCTTCTGGCGTCCTGACGAGGACGCGAAGTGGCAGCGGTTAGACAAACAAAGGGAAACGGCCGCCCGACGCGATGACAGTGGAGGGAGGTTGCGGCGGTCTTGATCCCTCGCATAACTCGCCCCCTTGCTCTGCTCGGGGTTGCGAGTCGCTTGGGATGACAGCGACGGCCGGCGGGCATGCCTGTGGCATGCCCGCCCTACACAGCAACGGGGAAGCGCGGTGGCAGGAGTCAAGCTCCTGCCCTACGGACTGAAGCTTCGCAGGATGAGCCGCTCGCAACAACAGCTTAGCGCTTCATGAAGGCCCGGAATACGTCCCCGAAGAGACGGACGTCGGTGAGGGTGTCTTCGCCGCTGGAACGGAAGGCGGCGCCGGATCTGACGCAGGCGACGAAGTGCTCGGCCTCGCGCCGGTAGCTCCAGCCGTAGGGCGTGGGGACGGGGTGGCTGACCTCCTGGGTCTCGCCGGCGCGGTAGACCTCGACCGCGGCGGAAGCGTTCTTCTGAAGCAGGGGAGGCGAGGACACCTTCACCCACCCGTGGCGGAAGTAGACCTGGGTGTGCTCGTCCCAGGAGTGATGGGAGACGCTGCCGGACTCGATCACCGACCGGATGCCGTTCATGTCGAAAGTCACTAGACCCGTGTAGGCGTCAGCGTCGAGATCCACGGACACCACCTTCGCCTTGTCGCCAGCATCGGTGAACCAGCGCAGCAGATTGAGGTTGTGGGTGTACTGCTGGAGGTAGCCGAGGTAGGAGTCCCGGAGCGCTTCCGGCAACCAGTCGGGGAAGCGACTGGCGGGGCCCTCGGGCCGGGGCTCGTCGGTGCTCTCGAAGGTTGCGTCCATCCCCGCGGTCCAGTGACCGCAGAAGCCGTGGTTCCTGATGTAGAAGAGCCGGCCCAGGGCCTGGTCGGCGCGGAACTCGTCCACGCGCTGCTTGGCGATCTCGTTGCCGGGATCATAGCGCTTCATGTAGGCGACCAGGAGGCGGCCGCCGCCGGCGCGGCTTGCCTCCAGCATCTCCTCGGCCTGGGCGACGGAGATGGCCATCGGCTTTTCCATGAAGACGTGCTTGCCGGCGCGCAGGAGGTCACGGGCGATCTCGGCCTGCTCGGAGAAACCGGCGGACACACCGACCGCTTCGACTTCGGGATCCTGAGCGAGGTCAAGGTGACTGCGGTAGAGCTTGCGGAACCCCCATCTGCGCTGCACCTTCTCGCCGAGCTGCGGCCTGATCTCGGCCAGCGCGGTCAGCTCCACGCCGTCGATCGCGGCGAAGTTGGGGATGTGCACCCCCTGCCCCATGAACCCACAGCCGATGTAGCCGAATTTCAGATCCGCCATGTTGGTTGTCTCCGGTGGTGAGATGATGGGGGTAGGTTTCGGCGCAGGGGAGAGGGGCGCCTGCGGGGGAACGGCATTCACCGCAGAGATACAGAGGTCGCAGAGGAGGGGGCCCGCATTCGGCGGAGGAACGGCAACGGCAGTAACCGCAGATTACGCACCCTCCTCACGGCCGGCGGGCAAGGATGACGCAGATTAGGCCCGCCTACCGGCGGGCAAACGGCAACGGCGGATGGGAGGGCGCACGGCGGAGGGATGGCAGGGCCGAGTCGCCGGAGGCGACCAAGGGTCCTGCCGAACGGGAACGGCCGGAGGGAGAGGCTTCGGCACTCCCTAAGTCCGCGGAGCGGACCGGGCTGGCGGCGTTCCGCCTAGCCACAGAACTACCGAAGCAACCTGAACGACAGAATGAAGGACGGGTCGGCATGGTGCCGACCCGTCCTTGTTGACGTAAGGGGTGGTCCGCCCGCGGCATACGGGCGGCCGCGGGAGTGGGTCTACCAGTCGGGGCAGGTGATGATGTTGCCGCAGGTGCCCTCCAGCGTTCCCTTGACCGGAGGAGGCCAGTTGCAGTTGGGGCAGGACGAATGGGGCGCATCGTTCATGTAGGCTTCCGAGTTCATCCAGGAGGCGTGACCATCGGCGAAGCCGATGTTGATGCCACCCAGGTGGCGAGTGTACTTGGATCGGTATGACGCATCAGTCCAGAACTGCTTGAAGTTGTCCTGGCTGATGCCGCAGGTCTGGGTCCACGTGCAGTTGGCCCAGTCTGCGCAGCCTTGCACAGCACAGACCTGCCAGGCATCCAGCCGTGCGTTCCACATCTGCGGACTGGTGCTGTCACCGCAGACTACGTACCGCGCCGGGTCGTTGATCTGGGAGGTCTTCACATCCGTGCTATAGGATTCCTTGACGCCGATGCTGCCACCGAACTGTCCCTCCACGGAGTCATAGCCGCCGCCGAGGTAGGAGACTTCGGAAAACTGGGTGACCGAGTCGGTGACGGTGCCGCCCCAGCCGGTCGGGAAATAGGTCATGCAGGGGTGATACAAGTACTGCCCGTCCCAACCCGAGAAGGGGTGGTCGGCGAACCAGTGGGCCCAGCCGTCGGCGCCGCCGGGGTCGAAGACGACGTCGAAGCCTTCCATCCAGTTTGCGCTGGGGCAGTTCCACACCTCACGGTTCTTCACGTACTCGTCGAGAATCACGGGCCAGCGCAGGTAAGGGTTGGACTGAGCGGCGCGACCTTGGCACATATCGTCGCGGTCGGCATTGGCAGTGGCGAGCAGTTCCTCCACATTGTTGTAGGCGCTCTCGCTCAAGTTCGGGGGGAACCTATCGTAGTCCGCCAGGTACATCTGGAACCCGATAGCGATGTTCTTCACATTCGACAGGCACTGAATCTCCGCGCGCGGATTCGCGGGCCCGCGCGAACACGGGGAAGAGCATAGCAGCAAGAATCGCGATGATCGCGATGACGACAAGCAGCTCTATCAGCGTGAAGCCACGTCTCCGTCTTGGCATTGTCTCACCTCGGAACTGCTCAACTGGATGCCAACAGCTCGCTCGCGAGGCAACGTCACCGAACGGCCGAGTCTCACCTCCTTCCGAAGGGCGCAGATGGCTGTCTGACCCTGTTTCCTAGTCACTTGCTAGGAAACTTATGATAAGGGGATGGGCGGCGTTAGTCAAGGGGTCAGGCGCGGTTTCGGGAGGGATTCAGCGGAGGGCTGGGGCCCCGCGCCGCTCCGCGGGAAGGCCCAGGCACTGGGAGGCTAGACGGTAGGGGCGGAGCGCCCGGAGGCGCTCCGCCCGGATTGGATAGACCGGGCCGCGGGCGGCCCGTCACCACGTCTTGTTGGGGTTGATGCAGACGCCCAGGCCGTAGAGCAGCGGCGGATCCGAGTTGGCGTAGCCAGACCAGTTCTCGCCGCCGAAGAGGATCTGCTCGGATGACATCCAGGCGGCGTGGCCGTCCGCGTATCCGAGGTTGCTGCCGCCCAGGTGGCGCGACTTGGCATGGTCCTTGCGATACTGAGGGTCAGTAGCGAACTGGTAGACGCCCTTACCAGCGCCGCAGTCCAGAGTCCAGGAGCAGTTGGTCCAATCGGCCCCACAGCCGGAGTTGCAGGCCACGCTGTCGATCCGACAGGTGTCCGGATAGGCCACCCAGGAGGTCCGGTCAAGCTGCTTTACCTCCACCCCCGCATCCGCTGCGACCACGTACTTGGCGGGGTCCGACATGGAACCGGTCTTCATATCGGTGAGCGTCCAGGGGTAGCTGATCGACCAATCGAAGCCACCGCTGTCGGGCCCGGCTTGCTGGTCCTGCGTGACGGAGTCGGTAATGCTGCCACCCCATCCCGGAGGGAAGGAGCCAGCGCAGGGCTCGACGGTCCAGCCTCCCTCGACGCCGGCGAGCCAGGTGTCCTGGGCGTACTTCCACCACTTCCCACTGCCGTAGGCCCAGTTGACTCCGAAGGTGTTGGCGTATCTGGCACTGGGGCAGCGCCAGACACCACGGTTCTTGACGTACTCGTCGAGGATCACCGGCCAGCGCAGATAGGGATTGATCTGAGTGCCCCGGCAATCGGCGCCGGAGTCGCAGCCGCACGCATCAACGAAGTAGGCGTAAGGCTCGGCGTCGTGCAGCTTGGGCGGGAACCGATCGTAGTCGCTCAGGTAGATCTGCACCGCCATGGCGATGTTCTTCACATTCGACAGGCACTGAATCTTGCGCGCGGATTCGCGGGCCCGCGCGAACACGGGGAAGAGCATAGCAGCAAGAATCGCGATGATCGCGATGACGACAAGCAGCTCTATCAGCGTGAAGCCACGTCTCCGTCTTGGCATTGTCTCACCTCGGAACTGCTCAACCTAGAATGCCAACAGCTCGCGCGCGAGGCAACGTCACCAAACGGCGGGATCTCACCTCCCTTCGCGGAGCGCTGATGCCTCTGTGCGCCCCGGCTTGGACCAGTCGCTCTCTATTTCCTAGTTTCATACTAGGAATTCCATAGTATGAGCAAAGGCGGAGTTCGTCAAGGGGTCGGGCGCGGTTTCGGGAGAGGTCCTCCAGAGCGCTAGCGACCCCGCCTCGGCCCACGGTAGGGCCGGCCCATCGAGTGGCGAACGAGGGGAGGGTAGAGGGGAGGCCTGAATGCTGCCCAGCGCGCTGCTCTGCACCTACCACGTGCCGCTCTGCGTTGACTTTCGCACCCCTCACGTCGTACAATCGGACTGCATTGAAAGGCAGGGGCCCGCGGCAGGCGGGCTCTTCGGCCGAGAATGACTGGGTCTTGGAGGAAGCTGGATTGGCGATCAGTACGGCTGATTTTCGGACGGGTTTGACCATCGAAATCGACGAGGGTATCTTCCAGATCATCGAGTTCCAGCACGTCAAGCCGGGCAAGGGCGGGGCGTTCGTGCGCACCAGGTTGCGCAATATCCGCACCAGCGCGGTGATCGACAAGACCTTCCGCGCGGGCGAGCGGATGGAGCAGGCGATACATCGAGCGCCGGCCCATGCAGTACCTGTACCGCTCGGGGGACGACCACGTCTTCATGGACACGGAGACGTTCGACCAAACCGAGCTGTCACCGGACCGGGTCGGGGAAGGCGTGAAGTACCTGAAGCCGGATGTCGAGGTGTTGGTCGATGATGTTCGGGGACGAGATGATCGGGGTGGAACTCCCGAACACCATGGAGCTGGCGATCACGCAGACCGACCCCGGTCTGCGGGGAGACACGGCCACCGGCGGGAACAAGCCGGCGACGCTGGAGACCGGCGCGGTGGTAAACGTGCCGCTGTTCGTCAACGAAGGGGATGTCATCCGCGTGGACACCCGGTCCGGGAAGTATCTCGAACGCGTGTCGAGGTAGCGAGGAGCTGGCTCGCGGAAGGGTTCGGCCGTGGATCTGAAGCGGATCGAGCAACTGATAGACCTGATGCGAGCGCTCCGGCGTGATGCAGCTTTCGCTGGAGCTACCGGACTATAAGGTCAGCATCACCCGCGGGGGCAGGGCGCGCCGGTGGTCACGTCCTCGGAATCTCCCGAGGCGGCGCCGCCGGAGCCCGCGGCAACTGACGAGACGGAGCTGGAATCCCTGGAGGCGATCCCGGTGGTGTCGCCGGTGGTTGGGGTCTTCCACAACGGGGGCATAATGAATCCGCGGCAGCCAGTGAAAGCAGGCGACCGTGTGGAGAAGGGGCAGTTGCTGGCGGCGATCGAGGCGATGAAGGTGCCGAACGAGTTGCGGGCGCCGGTGGGAGGGATCGTCTCGAAGCTGCTGGTGCAGGATGGGGCGGCAGTCGAGTATGGTCAGACGCTGCTGCTGATCCAGCCGGAAGAGGTGGGTGAAGCTGATGATGGGGACACGCTGGTCGGCCTGGCGTAGCTCAGAGCGCGGCTTTCTGGCGCTGATCGGGCTGCTGGTGGTGCTGGTCATCATCATGCTGCTCTACAAGAGCCAGTTGGGGGGGCCGGTCGGGGGCGGGTCGGGAGCGCCGGGAGAGCCGCAGACGACGCTGGGCGGGAGCATCAACCGGGCGGAGAGCACGGTCTGCCGCAACAATCTCCAGCAACTTCGCGTCGCTATTGGAATCTATCAGGGTAACAATGGGAGCTTCCCGCCATCGCTCGACGAGGTCCAGCAATCAAATTCGTCGCTCGCACTCGCCTGTCCGGTGGGCAACGAGCCATACCAGTATGAGGCGAGCACCGGCACCGTCCACTGCGTGCATCCAGGCCATGAGTCCTACTGATCCCGCGGCGCCCGTCACGATCGCGGCTCAACGGCCGGCGCGCCCTGATCGGGCATCGAGCCTGTCCTATACACGCGGGAGGTCTACTTGTTCAAGAAGATCCTGATCGCGAACCGCGGCGAGATCGCGGTTCGCGTCATTCGCGCCTGCCGCGAGATGGGCATCGCCACGGTGGCGGTCTACTCCGCGGCGGATGCCACGTGTCTGCACGTCGGGCTGGCCGATGAGGCGGTCTGCATCGGGCCGCCGCCGAACAAGGACAGCTACCTCAACATTCCCAACCTGATGCAGGCCGCGCTGAACACGGGCGCGGATGCCATCCATCCAGGATACGGGAACCTGTCCGAGGTGGCCGCCTTCGCCGAGAACTGCGAGATCTGCAACATCAAGTTCATCGGCCCCAGCGCGGAAACCATCCGGCGGATGCAGGACAAGGCGGCCGCGCGGGTGGTGATGCGAGAGGCCGGGGTGCCGGTAATCCCCGGCAGCGATGGCACGGTGGGCAATGACCAGGAGGCGCTGCGAATCGCCGCGCGGCTGAGCTACCCGGTGCTGATCAAGGCGGCGATGGGGGGCGGCGGGCGCGGCATCCGCGTCGCCCACAATGAGGACGAGTCTGGTGAAGAACCTGCGGCTGGCGCAGTCCGAGGCGCAGGCCGCGTTCGGGCGGGGCGACGTCTACCTCGAGAAGTATCTGGAGGAGCCGCGCCACGTGGAGTTCCAGGTGCTGGCCGACGCGCACGGCAACATCGTCCACCTCGGGGAGCGGGACTGCTCGATCCAGACGAGCAAGCATCAGAAGCTGCTCGAGGAATCGCCCTGCTTCGGGCTCGGACGGCGGCTGCGGCACCACATGGCCGAGGCGGCGGTGCGCGCGGCGAAGGCGGTCGGTTACGTGAATGCCGGCACCGTCGAGTTCATGGTCGACAAGACGGGGCGAGTACTACTTCCTCGAGATGAACACCCGGATTCAGGTGGAGCATCCGGTCACGGAGATGGTGACGGGCATCGACCTGGTGAAGGAGCAGATCCGCATCGCCTACGGCCACAAGCTGGGCCGCAGCGAGCGCGATATCGAGTTCCGGGGGCACGCGATCGAGTGCCGGATCACGGCGGAGGACCCGGAGAACAACTTCCTCGCCTCCAGCGGCACCGGTCCACTCGCTGATGCTGCCCGGCGGGCCGGGGGTGCGAGTCGATACGCACCTCTACCCGGGCTACATCGTGCCGCCGTACTACGACGCGCTGCTGGCGAAGCTAATCGTGTGGGCGCCGACCAGGGCGGAGGCGATCGCCAAGGCGGCGCGGGCGCTCTATGAGTTCAGGATCGACGGTCTGAAGACGACCATCGCCTTCCACCAGCAGGTGCTGGCGAATGCCTACTTCCGGCGCGGCGAGATCGCCACTAACTTCGTGCAGCGGCGAATGGGTGTGGGATGATGCGGGAGGCCGCGGGGTTCGTTATGCTGAGTGGGGCCACGGGCGCGGAGGCGGATGGTGGGTAAGCGCAGGAGCAGCCGACAGCTTGCGCTCCGCACGCTCTTCCAGATCGACGTCGGGAGGATGCCGGCGGAAGAGGCGATGGCGATGTCCCTCAGCGCCGGGGACGGCAACGCGGAGACTCAGGTGTTCGCGCGGGAACTGGTCGAGAAGACGATGGAGCACGCGCGCGCATAGATGCCCTGATCGAGAAGTACGCGCGGGGCTGGACGCTGGAGCGCATGGCGAACGTAGACCGCAATGTGCTGCGACTGGCGATCTTCGAACTGCTCTGCTTCACCGACATCCCGGCGAGCGTGACGGTGGACGAAGCGGTGGAACTGGCGAAGAAGTACAGCACGGCGGAGTCGGGGCGTTTCGTGAACGGCATCCTCGGCAACCTGGTCCGTCACCTGGAGGCGGAGCAGCAGGAGGCGGAACAGTGCCCGCAGTGAAGGACGAGGAGCGCGTCCGCCGGTTCGTGTTCACGGTCGCGGCAGTTGACTCGAGTATGTCCGCGGCATCTTCTCCCAGGATCGGACGCTCCAGGACGTGTGGGTGAGAGGCGAGATCAGCGATCTGATCCGCCACGGGTCCGGCCATCACTACTTCACGCTGAAAGAGCAGGCCGCGCAGCTCCGCTGCGTCATGTTCCGAGAAGAGGCGCAGCAGCTCTCCTTCACTCCCGCCGAGGGCATGATGGTCGTCGCCCACGGCACGGTCTCAGTATATGAGCAGCGCGGGCAGTACCAGCTCATCGTCCGCGAACTCGAGCAGCACGGCGTCGGCGACCTCTACCTGGCCTTCGAGCAGTTGAAGAAGAAGCTGGCGGCGGAGGGGTTGTTCGACGAGAGCCGGAAGCGGCCGCTGCCGGCCTTTCCGCGCCGTATCGCCCTGCTCACCTCGCCCGATGGCGCCGCGGTACATGACATGCTTACCACGCTACGCCGCCGCTGGCCGGCGGCCGACGTCGTGCTCATTCCGACGCCGGTGAGCGGAGTGATGGCCTCGCCGGGGATCGTCACCGCGCTCCGGCGGCTGGGCGCGCTGGAAGAAATCGATGTGGCGATCCTGGCCCGCGGGGGCGGCTCCATGGAGGAGCTGTCGGGGTTCAACAGCGAGGAGGTGGCGCGGGCGGTCGCGGATTCGCCAGTGCCGGTGGTGACCGGAATCGGGCATGAGACCGACTTCACCATCGCCGAGTTCGCCGCCGATCTGAGAGCGCCAACACCAACCGCAGCGGCGGCGGCCGTCTGTCCCGATCGCCGGGAGCTGCTCGCCCGGATCCGCGTCTCGGGGCGCACCATCGCCGGCCGACTACAGCGGATGGCCGACGGCTATCGCCGGGAGCTGGGATTGGTGAGGGCGCGGCCGGTGCTGAGGATGCCACTCCTGCTGCTGGCGCAAAGGCGACAGCGGGTGGACGAGGCGATGGCGCTACTGCCGCAGAGCATCCAGCGCACTCTCGCCGGCGCGCGGGTGAGGCTGGACAGGGCACGAGAGAAGCTGCTGGCGCTGAGCCCGGAGGCGGTGCTGGCGCGCGGGTTCTCGATCACCCGGCTTTCGGACGGGACAGTGGTTCGTTCTTCCCAGCAGCTCTCGGTGGGGGCGGCGGCGCAGGTGGTGTTCCACCAGGGAACGGCTGAGGTGCAAGTGAAGAAGATCAGCGCAGAGGAGGTCTAGATGCGCGTGCGATACGGGATGATGGTAGCTGCGGCGATGCTGCTCGGGTCGGCTCTTGCCAGCGCCGCGGCAGAGCCGAAGACGGCGCCGGTGCCGAAGGGCGACGCGGACTTCCGCGCGGGGTGGAATGCCTTTGCGGCCCCGGCCGCAGATCCGGTGAAGGCGAAGTCCCTGGAGGCGCGGCAGCAGGCGCGAATGGCGGCGATCCCGCGGCTGGAGGCGGCCGTCGCCGCGACCCCTGACAACTGGGGGTATCAGGAGTCACTCGGCTATGTGTGCCTAGCAGCCGGGCAGTACGAGAAGGCGAAGGCGGCAATAGAGAAGGCCATCGCCATCAAGAAAGATCGGCCTCTTCTCTACATGCTGCGCGGTCAGGCGGAGGCCGCGATGGCGCAGATGGACCCTCCCAGCACGGCCGAGCAGATCGGGAAGGCGATCGCGGCGTTCGACCGCGCCGCTCAGGTCGATAAGCACAACGCGCTGCCGCTGCTTCAGGCCGCCAGCGTGGCGTTCGATGCAGACCGGCCGGACCTGGCGCTGCCTCGCATCAAGAAGGCGCTGAACCGGCCGGGGGCGATGCTTTACACCCTCGCCGTCCCCACGAATCTCTCGGACCAGCCGGGACTTTCGGTCCGCGCCTGGCAGTACGTCCAACTCAGCCACTGGTATGAGTTCCTGGCGCGATTTCAGAACGTCTCCAAGAAGCTCCTGACACGCGGCGCGACGCTCGCGCAGAAGGGCGATCTGAAGGCGGCGGATGAGAGCTGTCAGCAGTCGCTGCAGGTGGGCCGGACAGTCGGCGCGATGCGGCCTCACCTCTTCATCAATGTCGCCTCTGCGATCAACATAATGCAGGACTCCTACGAGAGCCTATCCGATCTCGCGGCGAAGTCGGTGGTGCGCAGCCAGATGGGTGAGATTCGAATCCGACAGAGGCCGACTATGCGATTGCGGTCAGGTCATTGGTGAACGAGGCCCTGACCGCGAGTGGGATGTCGAGTCAGCAGGCTTACCAGGGATGGGGAAGGCTGGACCCAGCCCCCACGGGGGTCGACGATCCGCGGCTGAGTTTCGTGCTGCTGACCGATTTCTATGTCTGGCTTGCCTCGAAGCAGGGGAAGCAGATGCCCCAGGCGGCGCAGGACCTGTCGAGATGGCAGGGCGAGCGGGGAGTGGTGGTCTTCGCCCGCAGCCAGCTCGCCGCCGGCCTCGATGTGTACGTGCAAGAGATCGCCAAGATGAAATCTCCATCGGTCGAGCAGATGCTGGTGGTCGAGGCCAATGTGGTGTCTCCGGTGATTGCGGGGATAGGGCTGAACCCGTCTCGCATCGAAGTCTCTCCGGAGATGCCGAAGCCCGCGGCGAAAGCCAAGCCGGGCCGTGGGGTCTAGCGCCGGCAGGGAATAGGACCGACGGTATGGCGGGAACGCACAAGAGCAGCAAAGGTTCAGACCCGACGTTTGAGCAGGCCCTGGCGCGCCTGGAGGAGATCGCGCACGAACTCGAAGGCGGCGAGTTGCCGCTCGAGCACGCGATCGCGCTGGCGGAGGAAGGCATCAAGCTATCGCAGTTGTGCGAGAAGCAGTTGACGGCGGCCGAGGGCAGGATTCAGCAACTCGTCGAGCGCATGGGCCGGCCGGTGTTGGAGCCGTTCGAACCGGATGAAGGCGAAGAAGAGTGAGTGAGAGCGAACACAAGCTGCTGGACCGGATCGACGGCCCGGCCGATCTGAAGAAGCTGAGCCGGGAGCAACTGCCGGCTCTGGCGGAGGAAATCCGCGAGGTGATGATCGCGACGGTGGCGCGCACCGGAGGGCATCTGGCGGCCAGCCTGGGGGCGGTGGAACTCGCCGTCGCGCTGCATTACGTGTTCGACAGCCCGACGGATAAGCTCGTCTGGGATGTGGGGCATCAGGCCTACGCGCACAAGCTGCTGACGGGGCGCCGGGAGCAGTTCGGCACCCTGCGCCAGGCCGGTGGCATATCGGGCTTCCCGCGCCGGACCGAGAGCGAGCACGACGCCTTCGATACCGGTCACGGCAGCACGGCCATCGCCGCGGGCCTGGGCATGGCGAAGGCGCGCGACCTGGCGGGCGGCAAGAACGCAGTGGTGGCGGTGGTGGGTGATGGCGCGATGTCGGGCGGGATGTCGTTCGAGGCGCTCAACTACGCAGGCCATCTCGGCACACCGCTGATCGTCATCCTCAACGACAACCAGATGTCGATTTCCGCGGAACGTCGGCGCGCTCGCCGGCTACCTGAGCAAACTCCGCCTCGACCCGCACTATCTCCGCGCCAAGTCGGATTTCGAGGTGATGGCGACTCGCCTCCCGCTGGGCGAGAGCCTGATCGACGCGGTGTCGCGCTTCAAGGCCGGGGTGAAGCAGTTGCTGCTCCCGGGGATGCTCTTCGAGGAACTCGGGTTTACGTACCTGGGCCCCATCGACGGACACAGTCTGCCGGCGCTGGTCGAGACGATGAACCATGCTCGCGCGCTGGCGCGGCCGGTGCTGATTCACACGCTCACGCAGAAGGGCCGCGGGTATGTTCACGCGGAGAACGATGCCACAAAGTGGCACCGAACCGGCGCGTTCGACATCGAGACCGGGGAGCCGCTGAGCGTATCGAGCGGGCTCTCCTACACTCACGTATTCGGCCGAACGATGGTGAGCCTGGCGGAGCGGGACCCGCGGGTGGTGGCGATCACCGCGGCGATGAAGGAAGGCACGGGGCTGCGCGAGTTCGCGGAGCGCTTCCCCAGCCGGTTCTTCGATGTGGGCATGGCGGAGCAGACCGCCGTCACTTTCGCGGCGGGGATGGCGGCGGAAGGCATGCGGCCGGTGGCGGCTATCTACTCGACTTTCTTGCAGCGATCTTACGATCAAATCATGCACGATGTGGCGCTTCCGCATCTGCCGGTGACGCTGGCGGTGGATCGCGGTGGGCTGGTGGGAGAAGACGGAGCGACGCATCACGGCGCGTTCGATCTGTCGTTTCTTCGTCACGTCCCCGGCATGGTGGTGATGGCGCCCAAGGACCTGTCGGAGCTGGCGGCGATGCTGGCGACGGCGATCGAGGTCGACGGGCCGTGCGCCATCCGCTATCCGCGGGGAGAGGGCGCGAACCCACCTAACGGGGACTTCGGCACCATGCCAGTGGGCAAGGGTGAGTTGCTGCGACAAGGCCGGTCGGTGGCGCTGATCGCGGTGGGGACGCTGGTGGGGCCCGCCTTGGCGGCGGCGACGGCGCTGGCGGCGGAGGGCATAGACGCGGCGGTGATCAGCGCGCGCTTCGTCAAACCCCTCGACCGGGAGCTGATCTGCGACGTGGCGCGGGATTGCGGGCAGGTGGTCACGATCGAGGAGAACAGCGCGACCGGAGGTTTCGGCAGCGCGGTCGGCGAGATGCTCCGCGAGCAGGGGCTGTGCCTGCCGCTGCTGTCGCTCGGCCTGCCTGATGAGTTCGTCCAGCATGGCAAGAGGGAGGCCTTGCTGGAGAGCATCGGGCTGTCGCCGGAGGGGATCGCGGCGCAGGTCACGGAGTTCCTGCACAGCGGCACGCGCACGCTGACAAAGTGAACCGCCGGCCGCGGGCGAAGGGCGGCCGGCGCGGCGCAGCTCACCACGCGGCAGGGCGGCGGTCGGGCATGAGACGCATCACTCGCATCTTCATTGTCGGGCTCGCCTTCTCGCTGCTGCTCCTCCTGCATCGCCCTCTGACGCCACCTGGACTCAAGCCCAGCGCGGCGCGCAGGCCGGTCACTCTCGTGTTCACCGGGGATATCCTGCTCGCGGGTCGGGTGGGAGACGCAATTCAGAAGGAGGGCGCGTCGGCTCCCTTCGAGGGCGTGCAGAAGACGCTCGCCGGGGCCGACCTCGCCATCGGGAACCTGGAGTGCGCCCTCGGGACGACCGGCGAAGCGGCGGATAAGGAGTACACCTTCCGCGCCCGGCCGGAAAACGCGGAGGCGCTGCGCGCAGCGGGCTTCGACGCCGTCACTCTCGCCAACAACCACAGTGTCGACTATGGCCCGGGCGCGCTGGTGGAGACGCTGGCGGCGCTGAAGAAGCACAAGGTGGAGACGATCGGTGCCGGCAAGGACAGTGCGGAGGCGCGGAGGTTTTTGCTGACGACGGCGGGCTCCCCGCCGATGAGGATCGCCGTCCTCGCCTTCTCCAACATGCTGCCGACGGACTTCTACGCGCAGGAGAACCGGGCGGGAACGAATCCAGCCTGGCCCAGCCGGATCGAGGCCGATATCGCGGCGGCCAACCGGCAGGCCGATCTGGTGGTCGTGCTCTTCCACTGGGGGGAGGAGCTGTCCCCGACGCCCTCCAAGAGCCAGCGCTACCTGGCGGGGGTGGCGGCGGAGGCGGGGGCAGATCTGGTAGTCGGCCACCATCCACACGTGCTCCAGGGGATGGAGCAGCGCGGCCACACCCTCATCGCCTACAGCCTGGGAAACTTCGTCTTCCCCAGCCGCGGCGCGACGAAGGAGACGGCGATGCTGCGCTACACGATCAGACCCGACGGCACGGCCCAAGCGGAGATGATCCCGTGCCGCATCGACGACTTCCGGCCGCGGGTCGAGGTGGGCAGGGAGAGGGAGCAGTCTCTGCTGCGCATGAGGGGGATGTCGGAAGCGCTGGGGCTGCGGATGGGCGCGGAGGGGGTGGTAGAGGTGGGGAGAGAGCATGACCGCGCTGCCAGGGCCACCGGTACTGGAGGTGGCCCGCCATAGCTACCGGCTAGAGGGAGTCGCCTCCCTCCGGTCGGCTCCGCAGGTCTTGATCCCTCGCCCCTGCCCCTTTCGGGCGCAGGGCGGGAGGTGAGAGAGTGCAGGCCTGGCCACTTGTCTGCGAGGACGCATCGGGCTAGAATGGGCCGACCGGGGGATGGCGATGAGCCGAGCAGATGACCACCACCTCGATGGCACACCCGTTAAGCCCAAGGACGGAGGGGCTTCGGCAGCGGGGTGCCGAAGCCGCGGAAGCTGCTGCTCACACGAGGAGACACTGACATGCTAGACGTTAGCTACCCCAGCTTGCTGAAGCTCTTTCCGCAACACCTTGATCCCATGAGATCGGAGAGCGCCTCATTCCTCATCTGGTATCTGGAGAAGTACTACCGGCTTGATCCCCAGGATGCCGTTGATGCTGTGTGCGACCAACCCGGTGACATGGGTGTTGACGGCATTTTCGTCAACGACACGGACAAGACGGTGACCATCCTTCAGGCCAAGATCTGCCAGAAGGAGGGTGTCACCATCGGCGACGCATTGCTGCGCGCGTTCGCGGGCACCCTGGTGCAGTTCGTGAACCGTGCGGCAGTTGAGAATCTGGTCGCCGCCGGTGGCGGCTCCCAGGTAGCTTCGCTCGCAAAGCTCCTTGGACTTGCGGAGAAGGTCGAGGACTATGAGCTGCGTGGCGAGTTCCTCTCGAATGCGGACCTAGACACGAACGGCCAGCACTTCCTCGATACTGCCACCAGTATCTCCTTCACAGGTCGACAGCGCCTTCAGTCGGCCTACATATCTGACGTCCGCGCCACCCCCATCCACACCCCCGCTTCGTTTGATATCGCGGGATTCGGCTCAATGGAGTACGCGGTCAACGGGGACACCAAGGCTGTGATCGCTCCCGTCAAGGCGACAGAGCTTGCAGCACTTAGTGGGGTCGCCAATCAGTCTCTGTTCTCTCACAACGTCCGCGGCCCGTTGGGCAGAACGCAAGTCAACCGCGATATCGTGGCAAGTGTACGCGATCCAGAGAAGCACAGGTTATTCCCGTTGTTTCACAACGGGATCACCGTCATTGCCCGAGAGCTACAGGCAGACGGCCAGAGGATAGCTATCACTGATTACTTCGTAGTTAACGGATGCCAGAGCCTCACTGCCTTTTTCGACAACCAGGGGAAGCTGACTGACGACCTTCGCGTGCTGACGCGGTTCATCCAGATGGACCCTACCTCAGAGCTCTCTGCGATGGTCACTCATTTCTCGAACAACCAGAACGGCGTCAGACCACGCGATTTCATGGCCAACAACCCTATCCAGATTCGGCTCCAGAATGAGGTCCATACACATTACAACGGGAGCTATGCATTTGAGATCAAGCGCGGCGAGAAAGTTGGCTCAGGGGCTGTGATAACGAATGAGAACGCAGGGCTCTTCCTCATGGCGTTCGACCTAGGACAGCCGTGGGCCACCCACAGAAGGTATCAAGTGTTCACCGAAAAGCATTCGCAGCTCTTCGCGCGTCCAGAGGTCACAGCGGATCGCATAGTGATGTGCCAGACGATAATGGAGGTGATACAGGAGGGTCTGCAACACATCACGAACTCACTCTTCTCGAAGTACGCCCTTACCAGCTATCTGATCCTCTACATCATCCGCTCGATCCTGAACCATGACAAGATGGCTACCAAGATCATGGAGGATCCGGCGGCGTTTGTGCGAGATCCCAACACCCGTGATCGCTTCAGGTCCTGTATCCGGACCATACTAGGCGACGTAACTATCGACCTGAATGCCGAGGTCGACGCCCTTGGCCCTAACTTCGACTATCGGGGCAAACTGCGAGATGAGGAGTGGGTGCAGAAGCTGACTGAGGAGATAGCCGCGAATCACCTGAAGCTAGTGGCCAGAGGCAGGATCCCGTCGTTCACAGATGAGTGGCACAAGCCGAACGCGTAAGCCCCGTCCTTGCGGCTCCAGTCGCCTTGGCTCTGCGCCCTCCGCGTCTCTGCGGTGAATGCCGCGCGGTACCCCCTGCAGGACATCGCTCTGCCCGCCCGAAAGACACCCCTCACTCCAACCATGAGGACACCATCATGCCAAAGACAGTCGTGATCGGGGCGGGAAGCTGGTTCGGTATCTCGCTGTGCGTTGATCTGCTCTCGCACGAGGCGCTGCGGGAGGGGGAGTTTGCGCTCGTTGATATCAATGCGCAGAGGGCGGAGTACGTCGCCACTTACGCCACCCGCGCGGCGGCGCAGATGGGCTGCAAGATCAAGATCTCGTGGACCACGGAGCGGCGCGAGGCGCTGGCGGGCGCGGATTTCGTGGTCACGAGCTTCCATATCGGCGGACCCGCCTACGCCGGCAAGCCCTACTACTACGATATGGAGATTCCGAGCAAGTATGGCATCACCCAGCAGGTGGGGGACACCATCGGCCCCGGCGGCGTGGCGCGGTTCCTGCGCACCATGCCTGTCTTCGCCGAGATGCTGCGCGATACCGAAGAGCTGGCCCCGCACTCCTACGCGCTGAACTATGTGAACCCAATGTCGATGCTCACCTGGGCCGGCAACGATTGCGGCTCCGTCCCACTGATCGGCCTCTGCCACTCCGTCCAGGGCGGTTCCCACGAGCTGGCGCGACTCGCCGGGGTGCCGCAGGAGGAGTTCCGCTACACGTGCGCCGGGATCAACCACATGGGCTGGTTCGTCGAGTGCAAGCGCGGCAACGAGGATGTGTACCCGAAGATCAAGGCGGCGGCGAAGGCGGACCCGGAGTTCTTCGCAAAGAACCGCACCCGCATCGAACTCATGCTCCAGTTCGGCGCGTATCCGGCCGAGGGCCCGTCCCATCACAGCGAGTACTACCCCTACTTCCGCAAGAGCGAGCAGGCGCGGAACCATTACGGTCTGGGCGGCACCAGGCAGGTTGACCCCGAAGGCGCGGGCTACCACGACCGCCGCTGGCAGAGCGAGGACATGCAGGCCAAGCTCAAGGGCGAGAAGCCGATCGACCTCAGCCCCAGCCACGAGTACGCTTCGACGATCATGAACTCCATCGTCACCGGCCAGACCGCGCGGGTGCACGGCAACGTGCCGAACGCCGGTGGGCTGATCGAGAACCTGCCGCACGACTGCGTGGTCGAGGTCCCCTGCCTGGTGGATGAGAACGGGTGGCACGGCTGCTCGGTCGGCGTCCTCCCCTCTCAACTCGCGGCGCTCAACCTCGCGCACATCAACGTGCATCGCCTCGCGGTCGAAGCCTGGAAAGAGGGCTGCCGGGAGAAGGCGATTCACGCGATGATGCTCGATCCCCTCACCGCCGCGGTCTGCACCATGGACGACGCCCGGGCGATGGCCGGCGAACTCCTCGACAGTCAGCCGGAGCACCTGGGGTATTTGAGGTAGCGGCGGGAACGGCAAACGACAGTATCCGCAGATGACGCAGATTGGCGCCCGCCTAACGGCGGGCGGAGGCAAACGGCGAGATTGCCACGCGCGCCCTGGCTCCGGTCGGAGCCAGGGCGGCTCGCAATGACAAGAGAGGGGCTTCGGCAGTAGAACTACCGAAGCAACGGGAAACGGCCCCACCCCTGCTGCGCAGGGGTAGGCTACCCACTACCGTTCGTCCGCCAGCGCCGGCAAGCTGACTGGCCTGCGGGCCACGAAGAAGTACAGCCAGAGCGCGCTAAGAGCTGTGGCGCAAATGCCGAGCCAGTTGCCTACGTACTCATGGACGGCTATCGCGCCTCCGGCCGACACCCTGCCCATCAGGACCGGATGCGTGAAACCGAGGGCCAGGAGAGGCCACGAACTCCCCGCCATTCTGATGCCGATAGCCGCGTAGGCGATGCCCATAGTGAGCACAGGCAGAATCGTCACCACGAGGCAGTCGCGCCGGCTCCCGCCCCTGAGCACGCACATCCGGACAGCGAGGAAGACCACCACGAACAGCAGCCATCCCATCGGCACGGCAGGCGGCAGCCACAGGCTCTGCATGTCCGCCGCGCCCGGCGACCAGCCTATCTATAGACGACCGGTAGTAACCGCTCCAGGCCACCAGATACAAAGCCTCTGCCAGCGGAACGGCCAGCACCAGCATCGCGGGAACGATCACGCGTCTGAACATAGGCACCCCCTTCCATCTGCGCAAGCTGCAGATGCGTATTGTACTTCGCGCCGCTACACCTCCACGGGCGCGATCTTCCCCAATTGTGTGTATACCGCGTCGCGGAAGGCGGTCGGGCCGACGGGGCTGAGCGCGGCGGCGCGTTCCGCGGCCAAGCGATAGAAGGTCAGCGCGGCGAGGGTCGCTTGGTAGGGCGCGTGAGGGCTGGCGCCTACGAACGCCCCGATCATCGAGGAGGCCACGCAGCCACTGCCCACGAACGTCTTCATGCGCTCGGAGCCGCCCGCCACCCATCGCACCTGACCGGCCTGCACCACCAGGTCCTTTACACCTGTTACCGCGACCACCGCGCCGGTCGACGCCGACAGCGCGTGCGCGGGTGTGGTGATGTCCGCCACCGTCCCGCTCTCCACGCCTCGCACCTCCGCCGTTTGTCCGGCGAGGGTGGCCACCTCGCCCGCGTTCCCCTTCACCACCGCGACCTTGATCTTCGCCAGCAGACGCAGCGCGGTCTCGGTGCGATAGCTCGTCGCCCCCGCGCCCACCGGGTCGAGGATCACGGGAATGCCGCGGACATTCGCTCGCGCGCCGGCGATCAGCATGGCCTCGATCTGCTCGGCGTGAAGCGTGCCGATGTTGAGCACCAGCGCCTGCGCCAGCCCCACCATCTCCTCCGCCTCGGCCGGGCTGTTCGCCATCACCGGCAGACCGCCCACGAACAACGTCGCGTTGGCGCAGTCGCTCACCGTCACTACGTTGGTGATGTGGTGCACCAGCGGCGTCGTTGTCCGAACTCGTTCCAGGTACTCGGAAAACTCACTCATCTCCCATCCCATCTCTTCATAATGTCTGCCCGGCCTTGGCTCCCGCTGCCTCCAGCACCCTCTCCACCACCTGCTCGATCGTCAGCCCCCCGGTATCCACGTGCACCGCGTCCACGGCGGCGCGCAGCGGCGAGTGCTCGCGCGTCATGTCTCGCCGGTCACGTTCGTTGATCTCCGCCAGCACCGTATCGTAGTTCGCGGGCAGGCCGCGTTGCTCCAGCTCAAGGCACCTGCGCCGCGCCCGTTCTTCGGCCGGCGCGGTGAGGAAGATCTTCACCTCCGCCCCGGGGAGCACCACAGTCTGGATGTCGCGGCCTTCCATCACCACTCCCCCGGCCTCGGCCATCTCCTGCTGCCGCGCCACCATCCGCTGCCGCACCTCGGGGATCTCGGAAAGCCGCGAGGCCATCTCGCCGATCTCCTGCCTGCGGATCTCGCCGGTGATATCGCACCCGTCGAGATACACCAGGTTTGCGCCCTCGGCCTGCGGCTTCAGCTCGATCCGCACTCGACCCAGCAAGCCGAGCACGCCTTGCACATCTGACCTACCGACGCCCTGCTGCTGGGCCGCCCACCCGCAGCGCGATACATCGCCCCCGAGTCGACGTAGGTATAGCCGAGCCTGGCCGCCACCAGTCGCGCGATGGTGCTCTTCCCCGCGGCCACCGGCCCGTCGATGGCGACGCACGGCCGCCGATTCACTTCCCGTAGACCTCCTTGGGATCGAACACCCGCTGCTGGAAGACCTCCAGCGCCTCCCCTACCGCGCGCCGGAAGAAGCACGAGGGATAGCCCTCGTGACAGGCCGACCCGCCGATCTGCTCGATCTTCATCACCAGCGCGTCGGCGTCGCAATCCAGGAGGATCTCCTTCACGATCTGAGATCGGCCGGATTGCTCTCCCTTCGCCATCACCTTGCCGCGCGACCGCCGGAACACGTGCACCTTCCCCGTCTCGATGGTGCGCTCCAGCGCCGCCCGGTTCATGTAGGCGAGGACGAGCACCTCGCCGGTCTGCCAGTCCTGGAAGATCACCGAGATCAGTCCCTTGTCATCCCACTTCAGTGCGTCGAGGTTCATCTTCTTCTCTCCACGTCTTACGCGTCTAGGGAGTTCAGTTCACCGTGACCATCATCCCCACGCCGGTGAACCACCCGACTACTTGCCACAGCACCGCCCCCAACACGTCACCCATGACGATCCCGAGGAAGAGGGGACGGAACTGCACGTAGCCGCGCAGCCCAGTATAGCGGATCGTCACCAGCTTGAAAAACCACCCCAGGAAGAGCGAGAACCAGAGGTTCAGGCTGGCCCACGAGGTCGCCATCACGAACCCGAGCGGATGGACCGGCCACCAGACGAAGTTGACCCGCAGCCAGGAGAGCGCGGCGACGATCACCGCCCCCGCGATGGTGGAGACGTACTGGGTGGCGGTGGGCTGATCGGGCGTCTGAAGTCGCGTCCCCAGCTCCCCGAAGAACACCCGCGGGTGGTAGGAGATCTCATTGACGTTTCCGACCTGCACCGCGCCCGGGAGGTAGAACGTCAGCAGGAAGGCCGGCATGGCGACGATCAACACGAACAGCAGGGCCACCACCAGGACCGGCATCAGCTTGCGCGTCGATACCCCAGACAGCTCCGACATGCGGAACGCGTTCAGCATCGATGGCATCAGGAACTCGCGTAGATCGAAGGTCAGCGCGCAATCCACGAAGGTGAGCGCGGTGAGATTCGAGGGGCCCAGCGCGGTGGTGCCGCCGAAGAGCAGCAGGTAATCCACGGGCTTGAAGCTGACGTGGATCATCAGCATCCCCGCTTCCGCGATGATCCGCGTCAGCACCAGGCAGATGGCGATGAAGAACAGCAGGAACGGCGGGATGAACGCCACCGTCATGCCTGCGGCGTGGAGCCACATCGCCATCACCAAGACACCGGCCATCAGCCCGAAAGCGGCAAAGCGATAGCTCATCGGCTCCGCGCTGTCGTCTATCCCAGGGGCGCGAGTGAAGGCCTTCCGGAAAGCGTCGGCCAGCGTGCCGCGCAAGAACCACAGCAACACCGCGGCGATCGCCAGCAGCCCTCCCATCTGCTCGTT
Organism: uncultured Armatimonadota bacterium; assembly: GCA_963699135.1. Classification (GTDB taxonomy): domain Bacteria; phylum Armatimonadota; class Hebobacteria; order Hebobacterales; family Hebobacteraceae; genus JBEKKD01. The sequence goes on from OY969415.1 coordinate 563,490, forward strand.
GTCGCCGATCTGGGAGATCACCCCGCCCCAGGCGCTGCTCCCCTCATACCCGATCATCCGCAGCACCACCGCCTGGGCCTTGATGAACAGCACCGAACCCCAGAACCCCGCCGCCACTTCCAGCGGCAGCAAATAGCCGAACCCGATCGCAGAGAAGAAGATGCCCACGTAGACCGGCACCAGCGCATCCCACGGGCGGTCCGAGAACGACTGATTCAGATCGAAGAAGGTCGGAATCTGGGGCAGCGCGGGGTAGTTGCGATGCAGCCCGTTGATGATGTGGACCAGGAACACCGCTCCCGCGCCGATCCACACCAGCCGGTTGGCGAAGAATGAGACCGACGGCCCGCGGGCGTCGTCCCTCAGCACCTCCAGCGGGAACTGCACCAGCGGGAAGGTGAGCCGCTCCCGGTCCGCCCACTGCTTCCGCACGAGCGCGGCCAGCGACGTCATCATCAGCCACATCGCGAACACGAAGATCATCCAGTGGGACAGCGTGTAGATCCATGCCCCCCATGGCATCGCCGACCCCGCGGGAATCCCCTCCCAGAACCAGTTGACGGCCTCTTTGTCACTCACCCCGAGCCAGGGCGGGATGTAATCCCAGAAGAGCTTCTGCCACTGGTTCCCGGCGCTGGCGTAGTAGAACCCCGCGGTGCAGATCGGGATCAGATAGCGGAAGAGCCCCGAGGAGGCGAGCCCCGAAGTCACCATGATGATGATGTAGATGACGGCGAGTTCCCTCAGATGGAAGAGGCCTCGCCCCCGGGAGCGATGGACGATGAGGTTGATCAGCGACAGCAGGAGCAGCACCGCCACCGCGCCCATCGGGAAGTGGTTGCCGGCGATGTAGGTGTTGCCGATCACATAGTCGTTGTAGGGTGTGATCGCGGCCAGCGCGCCGGCCAGCAGCAGGCCGAGCACCACACTCCGCGCCGTGATTCCCCTCGCCCCCTTCATCCCGCGCTACCGCACCGTAACCATAATGCCTACCTTGGTGAAGAACCCGACGATGATCCAGAGCACCCCGCCCATCACGTCACCCAAGACGATCCCCAGGAATAGCGGCCGGAACTGCACGTACCCGCGCAGCCCAGTATAGCGAATCGTGAGCAGCTTGAGAAACCACCCAAGGAAGAGCGAGAACCAGAGGTTGAGGCTCGCCCACGAGGTGGCCATCACGAAACCCAGCGGGTGAACCGGCCACCACACGAAGTTCAGCCTCAGCCAGGACAGCGCGGCCACAATCGCCCCGCCCGCGAGCGTTGACAGATACTGCACCGCGGTCGGGTTACTTGGGCTCTGGAGCCAGTTGCCAAGCTGGCCGAAGAAACGCCGCGAGTGATAGGAAAGCTCTACCGCGTTCGTCACATTCGCGGCGCCGGGGCCATAGAAGGTGTAAAGGAACGCCGGAATCGTCGTGCCCAGGACGACCACCAGCGCGATCCCCATTATCGGCGTCATCCGGCGCGTCGGCACCCCTGCCTGCTCTGCTAACCGGAACCCATTCAGCGCGGCCGGCATCATGAACTCGCGCAGGTCGAAGGCCAGCGCGTGATCGATGAAGGTGAGCACCGTCAGGTTCGCCGGGCCCAGCACGCCCGTGCCTCCCAGCATCGCCAGGTAGTCCACGGGCGAGAAGCTGAGATGCACCATCAGCATCCCGGCCTCGGCGATGATCCGCGTGAGCACCAGAATGATGGCGATGAATGTTGCTAGCCAGAGGAAGGCCATCACCGGCGTCATCCCCGCCGCCGTCAGCCAGCATTCCGCCACTAGCAGGCCGACCAGGAACCCCAGCGCGGCGAGGCGGTAGCCCATCGGCTCACCGCTGTCATCGATCCCCGAGACCCGCGTGAAGGCCTTCCTGAGCGCGTCGGAGAAGGTGCCGCGCAGGAGCCACATGAGCACCGCGAACACCGCCAGCAGTCCGCCCATCTGCTCGCGCTGCCCGATCTCGCCTATCACTCCCGAATAGGCGCTGCTCCCCTCCATGCCCAGCAAGCTGAACAGGATCGCCTGCGCCTTGATGAACAGCACCGATACCCAGAACCCGGCTGTCACCTCTAGCGACAGCAGATAGCCGAATCCCACGGCCCCGAAGAAGACCCCCACATACAGCGGCTGGGCGGCATTCCACGGCCGATCGACGAGGTAGTTGTCCAGCTCCCAGAAGGTTGGGATGTTGGGTATTGCCGGGAAGTACTGCTGCAATCCATTCACCAGGTGGACCAGGAGCACACAGCCCGCGCCGATCCACACCAGCTTGTTTCCGAAGAAGCTCTGCCCGCCCGGCTCATCCCCCCGCAGCACCTCCAGCGGGAACTGCACCAGCGGGAACGTCAACCGCTCGCGATCCCCCCACTGCTTGCGCACCAGGGACGCCAGGCACAGCATCATCAGCCACAGTCCGCCCACGAGGATCGCCCAGTGGGAAAGCACGTAGGCCCACTTGCCCCATGGGATCAGCGCCCCGGCCGGCCTCCCCTCCCAGAACCAGTTGACCGCCTCCCGGTCGCTCACCGCCATCCACTGCGGGATGTAACCCCAGAGCAGGTCGGCCCACTGATTCCCAGAGCTGGCGTAGTAGAACGGTGTCGTGCATGTCGGGATCAGGTACTGCAGGAGGCCGGAGGAGGGAATCCCCGCGGTGACGGTGATGATGATGTACACCACGGCGAGCTCGCGGGTGCGGAGCAGGCTGCGGCCGCGCGAGGCGCCGGAAGATCAGGTTCAGCAGTGACAGCAGCAGCAGGCTCGCGACCCCGCCCGTCGGGAAGTGGTTGCCGCTGATGTAGGTGTTGCGGACGACGTAATCGTTGTAGGGGGTAAGTGCAGTGAGTGAGCACGCGAGCAGCAGGCCCAACCCAACACTCCGCCACGTAATCCCGCTCTCGCCCTTGGTCATGCCTGGTACCGGTTGACTCACGCCAGGAGGAATTCGCAGGAGGCCCCCGCGCCTCCTCTCCGGCGGCAGGCCGCTGTCTATCCGAGTCCCACGCGTCTGCGATAGCGCAGAGCGTAGCCCCGCGACTGGGTTGCTGCGGCAGGGACGGCCACTGCTGTGGGAGAAGATTATTGAGAGGACGTCGTCAGCTCGCAACGGTAGCCAGGTGTAGGCTGCCGGAGCAGCGGAAGGGGGAACTGATGGGCTGCTCCGACGCAGGCTACCAAGGCTTCGTTACCATTGCGGAACTACGCAGTACAGGCCTTTCCGGCATCCCCGCATGCTCAGGCACATACTGCGTCATCCTCCCAGAAGGGATGACACCAACGTTTCTTACCTCCAGCCGCGGAGGTCGGTTCAGGGGCAAGGACCCAACCGTTGACCAGAAGGAACTGCAGTCCCAGTGGGTCGACGGTACATCCATCCTCTACATAGGCAGTGCCGGTGACCTTAGGAGACGGATTGGGCAGTTCCTGAGGTTCGGCGAAGGCAGACCAGTCGGACACTGGGGAGGTCGCTACATCTGGCAGGTCAAGGAAGCTGAACAACTGCTCCTCGCCTGGGCACCTAGCCCGGACCCTCTCGGCACAGAAGCCCAGACGCTTGTTGAGTTCGAAGCCGCCTATGGCCGCCTGCCATTCGCCAACCTGACAGGCGGGGCAAGCAGCTCCCGCGGGCGCACGCAGAGGCAGTCAATTCCGGTGCCGACACTGACTTGCTCTCTCCGCGCCCGCGCCATCGGACTCATCCCAGACTGGCTTGGGCCGCTGACGATGATGCTTGGGCTCGAACGCCACCGCCGCCTCAATAGTCCCTCCTCAGCGTCCGAAACGGTGGACGAGCTCATCGATGCTGCTCTGCTTGCAGGGGCGACTGAGGTCTACTTCGAGCCGGAGCGCAGCGATAGCGCAAGCTTCTCTTTCATGGTTGTCAGCCATCGCGCGCGCGGGGTCCGCACCAGGATAGGGACGTTCCAAGGCATAGACCAGTGGATTCCAGTAGTCGTCGAAGTAGGGCGCAGGGCTGGAATGGACCTCGATGGCTTCCGGCGGCCGCAGCACGGCACCATCACCCTTGACCGCAGTGCCAGGAAGTACGAGCTTTGCGTGTGCTATGAGCCGGCCCCGCTTGGCGCGCAGATCACGATACACGTCTTTCCAGGCCCGAACAAGCATAGCAAAGAAGAAGGGCCGCAGCCCGCGCCCGTTCCGGCTGTGCCTGCCGGTCCAACCCCGGGGCTTAGTGGGAAGGATGCGGTCGAACCAGCCCGCAACGAGAGGGTCGAGGCGGAGACAGAAATGGCCCGAGTTGCACAGGATGTCACCAGGAGAGGACGCATGCTGCTGCACGAAGCCATCGCCGAAGTGCTTCGCCACCACGGTGGAGGCCCGATGCACGCCAATGACATCGCGGCGGAAGTAAACCGGCTCGGGCTGTACAGCCGAGGAGACCAGGAGCCAGTGCAGCGAAAGCAGATCGTTGCCAGGATCAGTCATCATACCGATGCCTTCGAACGCACTTCGCCTGGCCACTACAAACTGCGTCAGCGGTGATGCGCTACCGGCCGGGTCGGACCCTAGCATCCTTCCATCGCTACGCCATCAGACCGGTTCGGGCGATTCCGCCGCAGGTGGGCGCAACGTGCGTTCATCTGCGGCCTCAAGACCGCGCCCTTCACGCGCCCGCGATCGGCCTCACCGCCACTCCCCGCTCTGCCAGGTACTTCTTCACCTCGGCGATGGGGTGCTCTGATGCATCCGAATAGTGGGTGAGGCTGGCGACCAGCGCGGCTTCGCACCGCCCCTCGGTCAGCGCCTGGTAGACGTGCTCGGCCGTGCCCGCGCCGCCGGAAGCGATCACGGGTACGCGCACCGCGTCGGCCACCGTGCGGCAGAGTTCGATGTCATAGCCCTGCCTGGTGCCGTCCGCGTCGATGCTGTTGAGCAGAATTTCGCCCGCGCCCAGGCTCTCGCCCTTGACCGCCCACTCCAGCGCGTCCACACCGGTCGGCACCCGCCCGCCGTGCACGTGGCACTCCCAGCGCGGCTTCGAGCCCGTCCCTGGCACTCGCTTCACGTCCATCGAGAGGATCACGCACTGGGCGCCGAAGCGCTCGGCGGCCTCGGTCAATAGCTCCGGCCGCTTGATGGCGGCACTGGTGACGGCGACCTTGTCCGCGCCGGTCTTGAGGACGGCGCGAAAGTCGTCGACCGTACGAATCCCGCCGCCCACCGTGAAGGGAATGAACACCTGCTCCGCGGTGCGAGAGGCGACCTCGATCATCGTTTGGCGGCCCTCGTGCGAGGCTGAGATATCGAGGAACGTGACTTCATCCGCGCCCTCGTCGTTGTACCGCGCGGCCATCTCCACCGGGTCGCCCACGTCCCGCGGGTTCAGGAACTTGATGCACTTCACTACCCGGCCCTGATCGACGTCCAGGCAGCAGATGATCCGTTTCGCTAACATGCAGCCTCCATCGCCTCTTCCAGCGTCACTCGCCCCTCATATAGCGCGCGGCCGATGATGGCGGCCGCGGCGCCGGTGTCCTTCACTGCCTTCACGTCGTCGGCCGTCGTGATCCCGCCCGAGGCGATCACGCTCGCCGCCACCCCCTCGACCATCTCCCGCAGCGCGGGCAGGTCCGGCCCTTGCAGCATGCCATCGCTGCCGATGTCAGTGAACACGACCCACTTCGCGCCCATACCCACCAGCTCTCGCGCCAGGTCAACCGCTCTTACATCGCTCACATCCAGCCAACCGCGCACGGCGACCCGCCCATCGCGCGCGTCGATCCCCCGCGACGGCCTTCTCCCCCAGCGCGCCGAACAGCCCGCGCGCCATCTCCGGGTCGAGCGCCGCGGTGCCTATGATGACCCGCTCGACGCCCAGATCGAGGGCGCGCCTGGCGATCTCGACACTGCGCATCCCGCCCCCCAACTCCACGGGAATGCTCACCGCCGCGACGATCCGCTCGATCACATCCAGGTTCCGCGGCTCGCCGGCTTTCGCCCCATCGAGGTCGACCAGGTGCAGCCGGGTCGCGCCGTGCTGCTCCCAATGCCGCGCCATTGCCGCGGGGTCGTCGCCGAACACGGTCTCCCGCGCGTAGTCGCCCTGCACCAGGCGCACGCACTTCCCGCCCCGGATGTCGATGGCGGGGAGAATCTCCATCACGCGCCACGCTTCGCGAACGAGCCCACCATGGCGACGAAGTTCGTCAGCATCTTCAGCCCCACGGCGCCGCTCTTCTCCGGGTGAAACTGAGACGCGAACAGGTTCCCGCCCGCAATCGCAGCCGTGAAGTCCTGGCCGTGATCGGCCGTGATCGCCGTCCAACCCGGGTCGCTCGGGACGCAGTAGAACGAGTGCACGAAATAGGCCATCGCACCCTCCGGCATGCCTGCGGTCACCGGGTGCGTCTTGATCACGGTTAGGCTGTTCCAGCCCATGTGCGGGACTTTCAGCCCCGGCTCTCCGTCGTGCGCCTCGTAGGCGGGCCCGGTGAACTTCACCACCCGGCCGCGGACTACGTCAAGCCCCTTGACCGGCCCGAACTCCTCACTCTCGCTGAACAGCAGTTGCAGCCCCAGGCAGATTCCGAGGAATGGTCGATCGGCGGCCACCCACTCTCTCACCAGGCCATCGAATCCAGCCGCGGTCAGCCGTTCCATCGCTTGCCCGAACGCCCCCACGCCCGGCAGCACCAGCCCGGCCGAGCCTTTCGCCGCCTCCGGTGAGGCGATGACCTCGGCCTGCGCGCCGACGCGTTCCAGCGCCTTCTGCACGCTTCGCAGATTGCCCATGCCGTAGTCGATGATCGATATCTTCGCGCTCAAAGCTTCCGCCAACGTTGCTGTCCTTCCGTGTACGCATCTCCGCCGTAACAGTCATTGACGACGACCACGGGGAAGTCCACCACCTCCAGGCGTCGGATCGCCTCCGTGCCCAGGTCTTCATACGCGATCAACTCGGCGCGCACGATCTTCTGCGCCAGCAGCGCGCCTGCGCCGCCGATCCCGCCGAAGTAGATCGCCTTGTATTGCTGAATCGCCGCCTTCACCTCGGCCGACCGCGGCCCCTTACCTATCATACCCCGTAGCCCACGCGCCATCAGCGTCGGCGCATACGCGTCCATGCGGCCGGCGGTCGTCGGCCCCGCCGAGCCCATCACCCGCCCGGGCGGCGCGGGAGTCGGGCCCACGTAGTAGATCACCTGTCCCCTGATATCGAAGGGCAGCTCTTCGCCCCGCGCCAGCGTCTCCACCATCCGCTTGTGGGCCGCATCCCGCGCGGTGTAAATCACGCCGTTGATGAGCGCCTGCTGACCCGCGCGCAGCCCCAGCACATCCGCCTCACTCAGCGGCGTAGTCAGTCGAGTCGCTTCCGCTCGACCGCAGCAGTCACACATGGAAATCTTCCGTCCTCACTCCCCGGGCCACAGATACGACGCGTGCCGCGCCGCGTGGCACTGGAGGTTCACCGCCGCCGGCAGGCTCGCGATATGGCAGGGATAGGTCTCGACGTGCACCGCCAACGCTGTGGTGCGCCCGCCGACTCCCATCGGCCCGATGCCGGTCGCGTTCACCAACTCCAGTAGCTCGCGCTCCAGCGCGGCGGCCAACGGATCGCCACTCGGCGCGCCCACATCCCGCAGCAGCGCCTTCTTCGAGATCAGCGCGCACTGCTCGAACGTCCCGCCCAGGCCCACGCCGATCACCAGCGGCGGGCAGGCGCTGGCGCCCGCGTTCTCCACCACCTCTAGCACCAGCCGCTTCACCCCGTCGACGCCCTCCGAGGGCGGCATCATGCGCAACCGGCTCATGTTCTCCGAACCCGCGCCCTTCGCCGCCACGGAGATCTTCAGCGAATCCCCCGGCACCATCTCCAGATGGATGATCGGCGGCGTGTTGTCCCCCGTGTTGCGGCGGTCGAGCGGGCTCATCACCACGGACTTGCGCAGATAGCCCCGATCATACCCCTCGCGCACTCCCTCCGCGATCGCCTCCGGCAGCGCGCCCCCGGTGACCGCAACCCGTTCGCCGAGTTCCACGAACACCACCGCCAGGCCGGTGTCCTGGCACATCGGCAGGCTTTCTCCGGCCGCCAGAGTCGCGTTTTCGAGCAACCGCGTCAGCACCGCGCGGCCCACCTCCGACTCCTCCCGCTGGCGCGCCGTCTCCAGCGCGCGCACGACATCCGGCGGAAGAATCGTGCAGGCCTCGATGCACAGCTTGGCCACAGTTGCGGCTATCTCGGAAGCGGGGATTTCCCTCACGCGAGTTCCTTTCGGGGGCATTATAGCACGCACCGCGCAGGGCTGAGAAGCGGCGGGGGCGGGAGGGACGGCATTCACCGCAGAGGCGCAGAGGGCGCAGAGAAGATGGGATGGCAGGAGCAAGTCGCCTGAGGCGACCAAGGCTCCTGCCAAACGGGAGGAGGGAGGGGCTTCGGCAGTAGAACTACCGAAGCAACGGGGGATGACGGCAGCGGCAGGACTCCTTCGTCTCCACTGCGAACTGCTCTCCTGTAACCTGAGTCCCAATTCGGAGGTCACTATGCCCGTCTTTGAGATGCCGGTCGATCAGCTCCGCGCCTACCAGGGCCGCAACCCGCGCCCGGCCGATTTCGATGAATACTGGGACCGCGCCATCGCCGAGATGAAGGCGATCAAGGCGAACGTGGAACTCATCCCCCACACCGAGATCGAGACGCCCTTCGCCGAGTGCTTCGACCTCTACTTCACCGGCGTCGGCGGCGCGCGCGTCTATGCCAAGTACCTCCGCCCGAAGCAGGCGGCGAAGCCTCATCCCGCGGTGGTGCTCTTCCACGGGTACTCCGGCAGCAGCGGCGACTGGGTGGACAAGCTTGGCTACGTGGCCATGGGATACTCGGTCGCGGCGCTCGACTGCCGCGGTCAGGGCGGCAGATCCGAGGACGTCGGCGGCGTCAAAGGCAACACGCTGCAGGGCCACATCATCCGCGGCCTCGATGACGCGCCCGAGAAGCTGCTCTTTCGGCAGATCTTCCTCGACACCGCCCAACTCGCCGGGATCGTGATGGAGATGCCGGAAGTGGACGCAACCCGCGTCGGCGCGACCGGCGGTTCGCAGGGCGGCGGGCTGACGCTCGCCTGCGCCTCCCTCGAGCCGCGCATCGCTCGCGCCGCGCCCATGTTCCCATTCCTCTGCGACTACCAGCGGGTCTGGGAGATGGACCTGGCGATCGGAGCCTACGAGGAGATCAGGGGATACTTCCGACGCTTCGATCCGCGCCACGAGCACGAGCAGGCGCTCTTCACCAAGCTCGGTTACATCGACTGCCAGCACCTCGCCCCGCGCATCAAGGCGAAGACGCTGATGCTTACCGGCCTGATGGACACGATCTGCCCGCCCTCGACCCAGTTCGCGGCCTACAATAAGATCACGGCCGAGAAGGATGTCATCTTCTATCCCGACTATGGCCACGAAGGTCTGCCAGGCGGCAGCGATACGGTGTTCAGGTTCATGAGCGGGCTGTAGCGCGCGTATCGGAGGGGGTATGAGCACGGACGACGGGTTGGAGCCGGTTGAGGACGAGGAAGGACCCGAGGGCTGGCGCGTAAGGCTACTGCGCCAACTGGAGGGACGCAAGTGGTGGCCGCGGCCGAAGCTCGATGAGTCTGACATCGTGCCCGAGGGCGCGCTCCCCATCTGCCCTTCGTGCGTGCTGCCGCATCACCCCCTGGCGACCGTGTGCCCCGAATGCGGGGAGATCGTAAGCCGCTATGCCGCTCTCTTTCCTCTTCCCTATGTCTGGATCTGGGGCAGGGCGCTTCAGCGGGCGGTTAGGCAGCCACGCCTCTCGCGGCTCGTCTGCGCGGGGCTGCTAGTGCAGGCACTCTCAAACGCAAGGGACGCTACGTATCTCCTGCTGGCCAGTCACGTAAGGGAAGGCCTATACTGGGGCATCATCATCATCCCTGGCATCATGTCGCTGGCCTCTCTCGCCGCTGCGTTCCAGACGGTGGGGTCCGTCGTCAGAAGGTGGGGTACCTGGCGGGACGACGGCGAGCAGTGCGCGGGGCAGGGGGAGCCTAGCGGCGGCTGAGGCCTTCCTTTCTGTCACACACCGCCACCGCCTCCACGTGCCAGGTCTGAGGGAACATGTCGATCGGCTGAATCTGCCGCGCGCGGTAGCCCTGCTCCGCGAAGGATTTCAGATCGCGCGCGCGAGAGTCGCGGGGTGGCAGGAGATCAGCACGATGCGCTTCGGGCCAAACTTCGCGGCGGCCGCGCAGACGACGGGCCCGCATCCCTTGCGCGGCGGGTCGATCACCATCACATCCGTCCGCCATTTCCGCTGCGCGAGCCGCGGCAACACTCGTTCCACTTTGCTCTCGTAGAGGCTCACGTTTTCCAGTCGCCGCAGACGGAGGTTCGCCCGCGCCTCCACCAGCGCCGCCTCACTCTCCTCCACCGCGATGGCGTGATGGGCCACCTGCGCCAGCGGCAGCAGGAACGTCCCCACGCCGCTGTAGAGGTCCATCACTCCGTCCCTCTTCCCAACAGCGGCCCACTGCATCACCAGCTCCAGCATCCGCGCCGCCTGCTTCGGGTTGGTCTGGAAGAAGGCGTCCGGCGAGATACGATAGGAGTTCGCTCCCAGACGTTCGGTGACGTGCGCCCTTCCAGCGACACTCGCCGTTGGGGAGCGATGCGCGGCGAGTCGGCCTCGCGCCCGCGCGGCGCTGACTCCCACCAGGCCCGGAACCGCTTTCATCAACGCCTCCGCCATCGGCGCCACGAACGGCGGCTTGCCATCACACACCAGAGTGGCAATCGCCTCGCCGGAGTCGAACGACACCAGCGACTCCACCTCCAGCAACGCCTCTCGCTCCTTCGCGCCCTGCGCGATGCGCGGCACCAGCTCCAGGGCTGCGGTGCGGATCTGCTCGGACAGTGGGTGCTGGAGCGCGCACTCCTGGAGCGAGAAGATATCGTGGCTGTGCAGCCGCGTGAATCCGAGGCGCACGCTCGCGCTCTCGTCCAGGTCGGCGTGGTACTCGACCCGATTGCGATAGCGCCACGGGTCATCCATGCCCCACGTCTCCCCGATCTCCACCCCCGATAGCCCGCCGATGCGCGCCACCGCGTCTTTCATGATCTGGGTCTTGTGCCGAAGCTGCGCGGCGTAGCTCATGTGCTGGAGCTGGCACCCGCCGCAGGACCCGAAATGCGGGCACGGCGCCGTCACCCGGTCGGGCGAGGGAGTGATGACCTCCGTCACCACGCCGCGGGCGAAGCGGTCGGCCACCTCAGTGATCTCGACCTCCGCCTCATCCCCGGGGCAGCCGAGCAGGGCGAATACTGCCACGCCCTCATGCCGTCCGACCGCCTCCCCTCCCGCGGCCAGGGACTCGAGCTGGATCCGCACGCGCACGCCAGGTTGAAGCGATGTAATGGGCATATTGAAATCTTCTGGCCCCATCGACGAAAGACCTGCGGCGCAGACCGCGCCGGCCGTTGCGGTCTCTCCGTTCCCTTCCCGTTCTCCCTGGTTCCGGCAGGGGGCCTGCACGCCGAGGCGGAACTCTGGTGATGCTCGTCACGGCCACCCGCGGCCCCGACGATTCCCCAGAGAGGTGCTCCAGCTACCAGAAAGCGAGGTCGGGCGCGACATGCCGCGACGCGAAGATATCCACAAGGTTCTCATCATCGGCTCCGGCCCCATCATCATCGGGCAGGCGTGCGAGTTCGACTACTCGGGCACGCAGGCGTGCAAGGCGCTGCGGGCGTCGAACTACGAGATCGTGCTCGTCAACTCGAACCCCGCGACGATCATGACCGACCCCGGTATGGCCGACACCACCTATATCGAGCCCCTGACCGTCGAGTACCTGACCCAGATCATCGAGAAGGAACGGCCCGATGCAGTGCTGCCAAACCTGGGCGGTCAGACCGGCCTCAACCTGACCGCCGAACTACATCGGCAGGGCATTCTGGAGAAGTACGGAGTGCAGGTGATCGGGGTGCAGGCCGACGCTATCGAGCGGGGCGAAGACCGAATTGCTTTCAAGGAGACGATGAACCAGTTGGGTGTCCCGATGCCGCTTAGCGACCCGGCCTTCAGCGTAGAGACGGCGGAAGAGATCGCGAAGCGCCTGGGATACCCGGTTGTGATTCGTCCGGCCTACACGCTCGGCGGAACCGGCGGCGGGATCGCCTGGAATGTGGAGGAGCTTCGCATCATCGCCGCGCGGGGCATCTCGTCCAGCCTGGTGGGACAGGTGCTGATCGAGGAATCAGTGCTCGGCTGGGAGGAACTCGAACTCGAGGTCGTTCGGGACGCCGACAACCGCAAGATCACCGTCTGCTTCATCGAGAACGTGGATGCGATGGGTGTGCACACGGGAGACAGCTACTGCGTGGCGCCGATGCTCACCATCGCCAAGGATCTCCAGGCGCGGCTTCAGGATATCTCCTATCGCATCGTGGAGGCGATCGGCGTCATCGGGGGCACGAATATCCAGTTCGCGCACGACCCGGCGACCGGTCGCGTGGTGGTGATCGAGATCAACCCGCGAACCTCCCGCTCCTCCGCGCTCGCCTCCAAGGCCACCGGCTTCCCCATCGCCCTCATCTCCTCGAAACTGGCGGCCGGGCTGACGCTCGACGAGCTGCCCTACTGGCGAGATGGGACGCTCGACAAGTACACGCCCTCCGGCGACTACGTGGTGGTCAAGTTCTCCCGCTGGGCATTCGAGAAGTTCCACGGGGCAGAAGACAGACTCGGGACCCAGATGCGAGCTGTGGGCGAAGTGATGAGCATCGGGAAGACCTACAAGGAGGCGTTCCAGAAGTCGATTCGCTCCCTTGAGATCAACCGCTACGGCCTCGGGTTTGCGAGGAACTACCACGAACTGCCGCTCGAAGAACTCCGCAAGCGGCTGGCCGAACCGTCATCGGAGCGCCAGTTCATGATGTACGAGGCGCTCCGCAAGGGAATGCCCATCGAGGAGATGTACGCGCTCACGTACATCAAGCCGTGGTTCCTCCAGCAGATGAAGGAGCTGGTAGAGCTGGAGGAGGAGCTGCTGAAGCACAAGTGGGCAGAGCTGCCCGACGGGCTGCTGCTGCAGGCGAAGAAGGACGGCTTCGCGGATAAGTACCTGGCGCAGCGTTTCGGGGTGTCGGAGGTGGAGGTGCGAGCGCGCCGGCTAGCGCTGGGAGCGAAGCAGGCTTGGGATGCGGTGCCGGTGAGTGGCGCCGACGCGGCCTACTACTACTCGACTTACAACGCTCCGGACAGAGTTGCCGTGTCCGACCGCAAGAAGATCATGATCCTGGGCGGCGGGCCAAACCGGATCGGGCAGGGAATCGAGTTCGACTACACCTGTGTCCACGCCGCCTTCGCCCTGCGCGACCTCGGCTACGATTCGATCATGGTCAACTGCAACCCGGAGACCGTCTCCACCGACTATGACACCTCGAATAAGCTCTACTTCGAGCCCCTCACCGTCGAGGACGTGCTCAGCATCTATGAGAAGGAGAAGCCCGAGGGCGTGATCGTGCAGTTCGGCGGGCAGACGCCGCTCAACATCGCCATGGAGCTGGCGGCGGCCGGCGTCAAGATACTGGGCACATCTCCCGAGAGCATCGACCTGGCGGAGGATCGCCAGCGCTTCGCGGCGGTGATGAAGGCGGCCGGAATCCCGCAGCCCGACCACGGGATGGCAAGTTCGGCGAGTCAGGCGCTCGAGGTAGCGGCCCGGATTGGCTACCCTCTCATGGTTCGGCCCTCTTATGTGCTCGGAGGGCGGGGCATGGAGGTTGTGTACGATGAGGAGATGCTCGTCCGATATGTCACATCGGCTGTCGCGGTGTCGCCGGAGCGACCCATCCTGATCGACCGATTCCTGGAGAACGCGATTGAGGCGGAGGCCGACGCCATCGCTGACGGTGAGCAGGCCTTCGTGCCCGCGGTGATGGAGCACATCGAGCTTGCCGGCATCCACTCGGGCGACAGCGCCTGCGTCATCCCGCCGCTGACCATCGCGAAGAAGCACCTCGACAAGATCGAGGAGTACACGCGCCGCATCGCCGTCGAGCTGAATGTCGTCGGGCTGATGAACATGCAGTACGCGATAGCCAATGACGTGGTCTACGTGCTGGAGGCGAATCCACGCGCGTCGAGGACGGTCCCCCTGGTCTCCAAAGTGACGAACGTGTCGATGGCGCGCATCGCCACTCAGGTGATGCTTGGCGCAAAGCTCAGCGAGATGAACCTGCGGCCGCGATCCTATCCGCACTTCGGCGTCAAGGAGGCCGTGTTCCCGTTCAACATGTTCCCGGAGGTCGATCCGCTGCTTGGCCCCGAGATGCGTTCCACCGGCGAGGTGCTGGGAATGGCCGACTCCTTCGGGCTGGCCTTCTACAAGGCCTACCAGGCGGCCGGGCTCAACCTACCCATGGAGGGCGCGGTGCTGGTGACGGTGGCCAACCGTGACAAGTCTGCGGTGCTACCCGCGGTCAAGAAGATGGCGGAGGCCGGCCTCGACGATCGTCGCGACAGAGAACACGGCGGCCTTCCTGGCGAGCAATGGCATCGCGGCGAAGGTTATCAAGAAGGTGCACGAGGGGCGACCCAATATCCTGGATGCCCTCGCCAACCGCGAGATCCAGTTGGTTCTCAACACTCCGGCCGGCAAAGAGAGCATCTACGACGACAGCTACATCCGAATGGCGGCGATCAAGTACCGGGTGCCTTATATCACCACCCCGGCGGCTGCTGTCGCGGCAGCGGAGGGAATCCGCGCCGCCCGCGAGCGCCCGGGCACAGTCCGACCGCTGCAGGACTACCACCGGGAGATCCGGGAGCTGTAGCCGGACGTGGCTGCCTAGAGGCACTTGGTCATGCCCACCTGAGTTCGGATGATTCGGTAGCCGACGCGCTGGTAGTAGCTCGTCTGCCGCTCGCCGGTCTGGGCGAACCAGCCGAACTTGTACCCCTTCTGGGCCATGCGCGTGAGCAGGCGGCAGAGCAGCAGCGTGCCGATCTTCCTCCCTCGCAGGTCGGCCCTCACGCCGAAGGGGCCAGTGCGTTCGACGTGGTGCCAGTAACGATGCTGGCAATAGCCGACGACCTGCTCTTCCCGCCGCGCGATCACAATTTCGTCGAGATCGTCACCGCGGTGGAGCTTGTCGGTGAACAGGGAGAGCCAGGTGGGGAAGCTCTCGCGCAGGAAGGCGATGCTGGGCAAGCACACCCGCGCCTCGCGAGAGGCCTTGGTCAACCGGTTCGAGCGCATCGCCCAGGCGGAAGGCATCACCATGACCGGCGAGCCCTACACCCTCACCCGCTGGCTGCGGCGGCAGCGGACCTAAGCACGCCTGCTGCCCCATGGTGTGGGAAGCGCCGAAATCCCGTCAGATTTCTTTTGCGTTCGGCAGGGGGAATGGGAGGGGCGGCAAACCGTAGCCGCGAGCGTCCAGTTGGGCGGACGCCAAGAGGGTTTCTGCCCGGTCTCAGCAGGACTGGGCGGAGGGGGCTACAATGACGAGCGAACGGTTGATCCTCATCTCCGACGTGCACGTCGACGCCTGGCCGACGGACCTGCCGAATGCCCACAAGCAGAAGCGACAGAAGCTGCTCGAGTTCTTCGACTGGGTGGTCGGCGGCAGCGGCGCGGGGCGCCTGGTGATCAACGGCGATCTCATCGACGTGCCTCAGCAGGATCGCGGCCCAATCTTGCCGCGGTACCTGGACCTGGCGGCGAAGCTGCAGCAGGTGGTCGCGGCCGGCATCAAGCTCGGCTGCGTCATCGGCAACCACGACTCCGGGCTGGTCGGGCTAGACATAGCCCTCAGCAACCCGCCGGTGCAGGTGGAGTATCCCTACCTCGTCGTGGAATCCGGAGGCCGCAACATCGTCGTCGAGCATGGCCACCTGCAGGACCCCTGGCTCTGGGACTACGTGCGGCAACTGGCCTCGCAGATGATGAGCAGGCGGCCAGGGCCGTCGAGTCCGGTGTTCCTCAAGGCGATGGGCGCAGGCGCCCCTGCCGCGCCAGGGCCGGCGGAAACCTCGTTGCAGCTTCACCGGCTATGGCAGGCCGGCCACGAGGGGCTGGATCCGAAGTCCCCGGAGGCGGCGCTCCTGATGGCCGCAGCCCGGAAGGACCTGGCGGAGGATTACACTGGTGTCACCGATGCAAGCGCCGACCGCGCCATGATCGCGAGGCGCGAGAAGCTGCGCGGGCGGCTGGGGGCAGCGCCGAAGACGCGAGGGGCTACGGCGCTGACTGTGGCTCCGAAAGCCCTCACCAGCCGATCGGTCGAGGAGGCCGTGCAGGCGCTCTACTCCGGGCCGCACTGGCGCAAGGTTGCCAAGGAGCGCGTGGCAACGGTCTCCAAGGAGTCGGGGAAGCTGGTTACCGGCGTGGTCATGGGCCACACGCACTGGCCCGATGAACTGAAGTGGACGGAGAATGGTCGCGAGTACCACTATATCAACGCGGGCTCGTGGCGACACGAGTCAGCGGATATCGTCGTAATCGAAAAGGGGGTGATGCGACTCTACAAACGCAAGTGGGATGAGGACTGGCCCAAGCTGTGCTGAACGCCGCGCCCATCAGCAGGGCGCCAGGGAGGGGGAACTCCCCTATGGCGAAGACAAGAAGCTTGACCATCATCGCGCAGGACCCAAGTATCAAGGATGACGGCCGCATCCTCACAGAGGTGCTGAACGTTCCGTACGAGGAGCTGGGGCCTGGCCCGCGGGGTTACCGCGCCCACGTCGTCGACTACGATTCTTCTCAGCGGGTGCTGTATAAACCCGCCGATCTGGGCGGCGCGTCAGATCGCTTTGCGGGGGCCAGTAACGCAACGCTGCTCAACGATCCGGCTTTCCATGCGCAGAACGTCTACGCGATCGTGATGCGCGTCCTCGGCCGGTTCGAGTCGGCCCTCGGTCGCCGTATCGGATGGGGCTTCGGCGGCCACCAGATCCACATCGCGCCTCACGCCTTCGCGGAGGCCAACGCCTACTACTCTGACGATGACCGAGGCCTGTTCTTCGGCTACTTCGCAGGTCACGACGGGAAGCCGGTCTACGCCTGCCTCTCCCATGATGTAATCGCGCACGAGGCCACCCATGCACTGTTGGACGGCCTGCGTGACAGCTACACCCTCCCCTCGGGACCGGATCAGGCCGGGTTCCATGAAGGCTTCTCCGACATCGTGGCGATGCTCTCCGTCTTCGGGCTGAGGCGTATCGTGGTGCGGCTGCTGCCCGATGCGAAGGGTGACCCCACCAGGGTCAACAAGGCTGACCTCACTGGGGAGAAGCTGAAGAAGAGCGCGCTGCTCGGGCTGGCCGAGCAGTTCGGCCAGGAGATGAGCGCCTTCCGGGATGAAGCCCTGCGGCGGTCGGTGGAGCTGCCTCCCAGCAAAGGCGCCATGGCGGAGTTCTCCTATGAGGAGTGCCACAAGCGGGGTGAGATTCTCTCCTCTGCGGTGCTGAACGCCTTTGTTCGGGTGTGGCGGACGCGGCTGGATAGCTGGCTGCCCACAGAGGACAAGACGGTGCTCAAGGCGCGGGTGGCGGAAGACGGATCAGACGCCGCGGAGCAACTCCTGACGATGCTGATCCGGGCCCTCGACTACTGCCCGGTTGCAGACATCACCTATGCGGACTTCCTCTCTGCCGTGCTGACGGCCGACTTCGAACTGGTGCCGGACGATGGGAAGTACAAGTACCGGTCTCTGCTCCTGGAGCAGTTCGGGGAGTGGGGGATCTCGCCCGCATCGGGAAAGGGCACCACCTCGGAAGTTGGCGCGATCCCTGACACAGGCGCGTGGGAGCGACCCAAGGACGCGGCGGATCTCCAGTACGACTGCGTTCACCTCGACTCCCTGGTGCGTGACCAGGACGAAGTCTTCCGGTTCATCTGGGAGAACCGGAAGAAGCTGGGCATCTACGAAGACGCCTACACCCGGGTGACGTCCGTGCGGCCGTGCGTCCGGACCGGGCTCGACGGGTTTGTGCTGCGGGAGACCGTAAGCGAGTACCTACAGACCCTCGACCTGGAGGCGAAGCAGCTCAACGGCTTCGATATCAAGAAGCCTGACGGCATGCCGGACGACACACCGGTGCGACTCCGCGGCGGCGGCGTGCTGATGTTCGACGACTTCGGCCACCTCAAGTATCACGTGCGCAGCCGCATCGACAATGCTCAGCGCCAGGCCGACCGCTTGAGCTACCTGTGGAGGAGAGGCATCAAGGATACGGATGGTCGCTACGGGTTCAGCGACGGCGCTCCCCGGGGCCGGCGGTTCGCCGTGGTGCACTTGCGAAGGGCCGGGCGCCTTCCAAAGGAGGAGTGGGATGACTAGGAAAGCGGCAGGCAAAGCGGGCGCCGGGTCCCGCCCGTCGGGCGAGATCCGCGTCACCATGTATGATGTGGGCTTTGGCGACTGCTTCCTGGTCTCCTTCGGCTATGGCGGTGGGACGTACCGCCATGTGCTGATCGACTGCGGCAGCAGCACGGGGAATAAGGCTCATATGCAGGAGGTGGTGAAACAGCTCATCGGAGACTGCGGAGGTCACCTCCACGGCCTGGTCGTTACCCATCGGCACAGCGACCACCTGAGCGCGTTCGGACTCAAGGACGTCGGCACGGCTCTGGCGACGCTGAATCCGGACATCGTCGTGCAGCCCTGGACCGAGCATCCCAACGCCAAGGCCAACGCGAACTTCGGCCCCGTCGGTATTCACCGGCAACGCCCTCACCCACCTGAACAACTTGGCGGCCGCGCAGGGCTTCGCCCAGCAGTTCGTTGCGGACCCGAAGAGGCTGTTGCAGGGCCTCGGGATGACCAGGCGCGAGTATGCGGTCTCTTCCGCCAAGCTGAGCATTCCGAACAAAGCGGCCGTGCTGCAGCTTCAGAGCATGGGCAAGAGACACGCCTACGTATACTACGGCAGCAAGTCGGGCCTCGATACTGTGCTGCCGGGCGTTAAGGTGACGGTGCTGGGGCCGCCCACGCTGAAGCAGTCGGAGGGGATCAAGCAGCAGACCAAGTCGGACCCGAGCGGGTTCTGGAAGCTGCGGGGCCGTCTCGCGGCAGCCGCCGTCGCCCAGGCTCCGCAGGCGCGCGGCGCCTCTCTCCTCTTCCCCCGCGCCCCGACGAGCGCGGTCGCGTCGAGCCCCTCCTACGTGAAATGGGTGACCCACAAGCTGGATCGGGCCAGTGTGGAGAACCTGCTTCACATCGTGCGGGAACTGGACGATGCGATGAACAACACCAGCGTGGTGCTGCTCTTCGAGGTCGCAGGGAAGATGCTGCTATTCCCCGGTGACGCGGAGTTGGAGAACTGGCAGTACGCGCTGCACGACGGTGCGGTGGCCAAGCGTCTGCAAGCGGCCAACCTATACAAGGTCGGCCACCACGGCAGCAGGAACGCGACGCCGAAGGAGCTGCTGTGGGACAAGCTCCGTAACCGCGGACCGAAGGGGAAGCGGGGCCGCTTAGTCTCCCTGCTTTCCACCAGGCCGGGCAAGCACCACGATGTCCCGCGCAAGTCGCTGGTGAAGGCGCTGAACGACGAAACGGTGCTTCACGAGACTGACGATTGGGTGAAGCCCAAGCGGCTCAGCGAGACTTACACCCTGTGAGAGGCGAGGACAGGGCGCTCCGTCGCATCGGGAGGCTGTGACTGCGAATGTGAGAGGTGCGGGGCCGTCGCGAGCGACGAGGCGTCCAGCGACGGCCCCTCCTGCTGAAATACTTCCGTCCGGGTGGCATTTCGTGTTGACAACTGGGCGGTTTGCGAGGTACATTTTGGACGGCTGACCTGCGACAAAACGATACGTCCGCAGCAGGATCACGCGATATCAGCCCTTGGCGCGCCTGCTTCCTGCCATCTGCTCCTTCGGATGGTGCGAAGTCGGCGCGTTCATCATTCTGAGCACCGACTCGACGTATCCAAACGCAGGGCACTTGCGCAGAGATCAGGGCTCCCGCCTCACTACTCGTCGTGAGCACAGGGCCTCGTTTCCGGGGGGAATCACGTGTCCATCAAGCGAGAATTGCCGGAGTCGGTTCAACGCCTCATCGCCAGCACCGTGCCCGAGGCCGAGGTGCGTGTCATCGCGGAGAGCGATCTCGGCCCCGACGGGAACTATGGCGAGCAGTGGCTCGCGCTCGCCGGTGACCGGGTGCTGGTCACAGAGCCGGATGGCCAGGTCGGCAAGCTGATCCTCGACGTGCCGCTCTCCGATATCAGCGAAGTGGACATCGAAGCGTTGATCGGCGGATCGGCGCTGCGGGCCCAGGTCAAGGGCCGCTGGGTGCGGCTGATCTCCTTCACCAACGCCCTCTCCAACCACTTCGGGCGGGTTCGCGCGCAGCTCGACGCGGCGGTGAAGGGCAAGCCGATCCCCGACCCCGAGGAGAAGCTGCTTCGCTGCTCGACCTGCAACCTGGTGCTGGGCGAAGACACCCAGGTCTGTCCGCGGTGCTCGCGCCGGGGGGCCACCCTGCGGCGGCTGATGAGCTACGCCAAGCCCTACCACGGGAAGCTGACGCTCACCGGCGTGCTGATGCTGGTCGGCACCGCCTTCGGGCTGCTGTCGCCCTACCTGACGAAGCTGCTGCTGGACCGGGTGCTGGCGCCCAAGACGGTGGAGGCGAAGGCGTATGCGGCGCAGCACGGCATCAGCCTGCTGGGGTGGCTGGTGTTGGCGCTGGCGGTCAGCAGCGTGCTCAGCACTGTGCTCCAGATCTGGCGCAACCGGCTCACCGCCTGGCTGGGCGGGAAGGTCAGCTTCGACATCCGAGCGGCCCTCTACGACCGGCTGCAGTGGCTGTCGATGCGCTACTACGACCGGCACCCCACCGGGGCCATCATCTCCCGCCTCACCCAGGACTCCGGCGGGGTGCAGGACTTCCTCGCCTTCGGCCTGCCCTTCCTGGTCACCAACATCCTCACCATCATCGGCGTGTCGGCCATGGTCTTCGCGATCAACTGGAAGCTGGCGCTGCTCGCCCTGGTGCCCGCGGTGATGGTGAGCATGGTCACCCGCCCTTTGTGGGAGAAGATGCGGGCGGCCTTCCACGCCTTCTGGTTCCGGTGGGGGCGCTTCCACAGCCTGGTCAACGACGCCCTGAACCGGGTGAAGATGATCAAGGCCTTCTCCCAGCAGCCGACGGAGATCGACGCGGTACAGCGCGCGCAACGAGGACCTGATGCAGGCGTCGGTCTACGCCGAGCAGACCTGGGGAACGGTGTTCCCGGTGCTGTGGCTGCTCATCGGCAGCGGCTCGCTGCTGGTGTGGTACTTCGGCGGCATGATGAGTGTGCGGGGCACGCTGACGATCGGCGACCTGATGGCCTTCCTGGCCTATCTCGGCATGCTCTACGGGCCGCTGAACTTCCTGACCCAGGTGGTGCAGTGGGTCTCTCGGTCGCTGACCGCGGCCGAGCGCATCTTCGAGGTGCTGGATGCGGAGTTCGACAGCGAGCAGGCGAAGGGCGAGATCGTGCCCGAGCACATGCGCGGCGAGGTCGAGTTCCACAACGTCACCTTCGGCTACGAGAGGCGACCACCCGGTGCTCAAGGACGTCTCTTTCACCTGCGAGCCCGGCAAGATGCTGGGCCTGGTCGGCAAGAGCGGCGCCGGCAAGACGACGATCATCAACCTGATCTGCCGCTTCTACGATGTCGACGAGGGCGATGTGTTCAGTGGACGGCATCAACTTACGCGACCTGTCGCTGTGGGCCTACCGGGGCCGGCTCGGGGCGGTGCTGCAGGAGCCATTCCTGTTCTCCGGCACCATCGCCGAGAACATCGCCTACGGGAAGCCCGAGGCGAGCTTCGAGGAGATCATGGCGGCGGCCAAGCTCGCGAACGCGCACGACTTCATCGTGAACAAGCAGGACGGCTACGACGAGCAGGTCGGCGAGCATGGGCACCGCCTGTCGGCGGGTGAGAAGCAGCGCATCTGCATCGCCCGCGCGGTCCTCCACGACCCGGCGATCCTGATCCTCGACGAGGCTACCGCTAACGTCGATCTCGAGACGGAGGAGCAGATACAGGAGGCGATCGCGCGGCTGGTCGAAGGCCGCACCACGTTCGCCATCGCGCACCGGCTCTCGACGCTGCGCAATGCCGACAACCTGCTGGTGATCGAGGACGGCAAGGTGGTCGAGTTCGGCACTCACGGCGAACTCGAAGAGAAGAAGGGCACTTACTACAACCTGCTCGACCTGCATCGCAAGACGTCTATGGTGGAGGCGGTCGGTGGCTAGCGGATCAGTGACCCCAAAGGAACTGGAAACGCTTCGGTATCTCGATCCGGAGCAGGTGAAGGTCTACCAGACCGAGGGCGGGTGGCTCTATGCCACCATCGGGGACGAGCTTACCGTGCTCGCGCCGCGGTTCATGCGCACTCGCCCGCTGGCGGACCCGGACCTATACATCTCCATTCGCGGCGCCGGGACGAATGGTAAGGAGTTCGGCCTGCTGCGGGAATGGCGTCGCCTCGACCCGGAGTCGCGCCGTCTCGTCCAGCAGGAACTAGACGAGCGGTACCTGCACGTTCGGATCGAGCGCATCCTCTCCCTCAGGGATTACGGCGGGCTGCAGTCGTGTTCGCTGGAGACCGACCGGGGGCCGCGCGAGGTCACTTTCCGCGATGTCCGGGACAACGTCGTCTACTCCGGCGCCGCCCGCGTCCTCCTCAGCGATGCCGAAGGGAACCGCTACGATATCCCCGACATCACGGCTCTCGACCGGAGGAGCCGCGCCCTGCTCTCCCGAATCCTGTAGTATCGCGAAGTGCGGACGCGCCGCCCATCCGGGTCACAGGAGGAGTCGCCATGAAGGTCTTCGTCGCCGCTGATATGGAGGGTCTGGCAGGGCTGGTCACCTGGGACAGCGCCGACAACGACCGCATGCGCGGCTTCATGACGGAAGAGGTGAACGCGGCCGCGCGGAGCGCGTTCGCGGCCGGCGCGAGCGAGGTACTCGCAGGGGAGAGCCACGGCAACATGCGCAACCTGCTGCCGGACGGGCTCGACCCGCGCATCGGCTTCCTTTCCGGGCAGCCCAAGCCGATGAACCACATGGGCGGCGTGGACAAGTCCTTCGGCCTGGCTCTCTTCGTCGGCTATCACGCCAAGTCGGGGACGTGGCGCGGCAACATGGCCCATACCTACGCCGGGCACATCTTCTCGCTCTCGTTCAACGGCGTCGAGGTAGGCGAGATCGGCAGCGATGCCGCGCTCTGCGGCTACCACGGGGTGCCGGTGGGGCTGGTGGCGGGCGATCGGGAGGCCTGCAGGGAGGCCGAGCAGCTCCTGGGATCGGTTCGCACCGTGGCGGTCAAGGAAGGCGTGACGCATACCGCCGCGCGCTGCCTGCCGGTGGAGCAGGCGCGAGGCATGATCGAGCAGGCCGCGGCCGACGCGGTCAAGCACGCCTCCGAGTTCAAACCGTTCCGCTTCGAGGGGCCGGTGACGGCGCAGGTGGTGTTCACCGCGCCGGGCTTCGCCGACACGGTCGAGCAGTTCGACTTCGTGAAGCGCGTCGATGGCCGCACCATCACGATCGAGGGGAAGGACTACCTGCAGACGTTCGAGCGCTTCAACGCACTTCACTTCCTGGCGCCGGCGGTGAGGTAGCGCGACTACGACTGCCGGCAGCCCGGCTGCGTCTGCACCACCTCGATGAACGCGAGCAGGTTATCTAGCGGGACATCTCCCTCCACATCGTGTGCGGGCGCGAAGATGTAGCCTCCCTCGCGGCCCATCTCGAGCAGGTGCGCGGTCGCCGCGCGCACCTCGTCGGGCGACCCATAGGGAAGCGTCCGCTGGGTCGATAGCCCGCCGTGGAAGGCCAGTTTCCCGCGGTACCTGCGCATCAGGCCATCGACGTCCATCACCTCGGGCTGGAACGGGTTGAAGCAGTTCAGCCCGGCGTCGATCAGGTCGTCGAAAAGCTCGTCCACGTCGCCGCAGGAGTGGATCATCACCAGCCTCCCCGCGTCCCGTACCGCGCGGTACATGCGCTTCAGTCGCGGCAGCAGGAACTCGCGCCACAGCCCGGGGCCCATCTGGAGGCCGTGCTGCTGGCCCCAGTCATCGCCGAAGTAGATGGCGTCGATATCATACTCCAGCGCCTTCCTCGCCTGGGCGATGTTCCAGTCGGCGACGGCATCCAGCAGGTCGTGCACGAACTGTGGATGATCGAGGAAGTCGATCATCAGGGTGTCGAGTCCGCGCAGCGTCCAGGCCCGCTCGTAGAGCGAGAAGCCGATGGAGAAGACCCGGAAGCGGTCGGCATTGCGCGCGATTAGCGCGGGGATGGGGTCGAAGATGCGTGGGTCGGCCGGGTCGGGGAACTCGAAGCCGGCGAGACTCGGCCGGCCGAGGGCTTGCCCGCGCACATTGCCAATGTCCTTGTCAATGCTGCGATCCCAGACTACGCCGAAAGCGTCCTGCACCAGGTCAGGGCCGATGTCGGCGAAGAACCCGATGGGATTGCCGAGTTCCACGAAGTGATTCTGGAGAGCATCTTCGAGGTCGGCCGAGCCGAAGTGCCGCTGCAGCTTCTCCTTCGCCTCGACCGTGAAGCCCATCTGCCACGGCACGTACGGCGGCGGCTGGAACGCCAGCGCCAGCTTGACCACTTCCCGTTTCGTCACAGTCACATCTCCCTAATCTAGCGGGATCACGTAGGCGCGGTCTTCCACGCGCGATCCGGACGGTAGCGTGGTCTCGATGCGATGCTCGAAGCGGACGAGCCGCGCGTCGAGCAGGTAGCGATCCGGCCCGGTCTTCTCGAGCGTCAGCAGCCCGCCGTCGCGATGCCACTTGAACGCCTCATAGCAGTTCGAGAACCGCCACTCCTGCTGCGCGTTCACGTAGCTCACCCATTCACCGATCGCGGCCTTGTCACTGTCCTGGCTCCAGAACCAGGGATGGAACTGCGCGTAGGCGGCGCCCTGCGCGTCGACGGCCGCCATATCTGTCGCGGGGTGGTCGATGCGCCACTTCAGCTCCGCCGCGTTGCCGCAGATGGGTGGGCGCATCGGGTCTTCGGCCGGATACCGCGCCGCAACGTAGTCCAGAAGGTACCGCTGACTCGGATCGCCCCGATCCCAGTTCCTCCGGCGGGGACTCGAACGTCACCAGGTTGATGGGGTCGAATAGCGGGTCCGGATCGTGCTGCAGCCCAAGCCTCTTCGCAGTGCGGCCGCCGTCGAAGATGGCCACCAATTCGGGGTGGCAGCGAACTGCGAGATAGGTCACGTCATCTTGATCTCCGATCCAGCCGTCCTTCCATCTGATGCCCGGCGAGCCCCAGGCCCGCGGCGTGACGCCGAGTTCCTCCTTGACCTTTCGCTGAACCAGGTCGAGGTTCTCGATCTGCGTCTCCAGCGGCAGCGCGCGGTGTCTCGGTCCCTCCTCACCGTGATCCCAGCTATGGTTCCAGACCTCGAATCGAGAGGGATCGAGCGTCCGCACCCACGCGAACACCGCCTGCTCGCACCGGCCAGGGTTGATGCCCAGGTCGGCCTTGCCACCGTTCTCGCCGATGGCCCTGACCACGCCCTGGAAGTGGTCGAGGCTGAAATCCTGGAGGTCGTCGAGCTTGACGATCAGCCGCCGCCGGTACATCAGCTCCAGCGGGCCGGCATCGGTTGTGGCCGAGCTGACGGGGGTTGACCCTCTCTGCACCATCCTGCCACCGACCCAGCGGGTGCCTGGGTCAGCGCCGTCCGACGCGGGAACCGTGATCTCGTAGCTATGGCCGGGACGGACGGTGATCTCGAATCCCATCTCTCTCCTCCTGGGTGTCTGCGCGACTCTCTCAGATTCGCACAGAGCAGTCCTCTGCCCTGCCTGCGGCTGCTCGTGCGCTGCGCTTGACACGAACCTGAGTATGTCCTAACCTGCTCCGCGACACCAATTCTGTCTCGCGAGGGAAGTCAAAGATGGCAAAGGCGAAGTCGCTCCACAGCGTCTGTCGATGGACATTCAACCCGGGAAAGGGCGGCTTCGTCCCGGCGAATATGCGGCCGGCGTGGGCGAAGCTGGACACGGTCGGCATGATCGGGATCGTGAAAGACAAGATCGCCCCGCGGATGCCGGATGAGGTCGAGCTGGGCCTCGAAGTCCACTACGATAGCGAGGTCAACGAGAAGACCGCGCCGGACATCGCGGATGCCTTGCTCGAAGCCGGCATGAGCGTGGCGCTCACGACCCCCGGCGCGCACAGCCACTTCGCCTACGGCGGCATCTCTTCGCTCGACCCCAACGAGCGCAAGAAGGCCGAGGAGTTTGGCGAGAAGACGGTCGACCTCACCTATGGCGCCACTGAAGAAGGCCTGGCACAAGGACCCGAAGCTGGCGCCGACGCTGGTGCTCTGGAACGGGTCGTTCGGCTACGACATCGCCTCCATCGGCGTGAAGCCGATGTACCAGAACCTCAAGGAGAGCGTCGCCGGCCTCTGCAAGTACGAGGCGAAGAAGGGCGGCCAACTCTGCATCGCCTTCGAGCCCAAGCCGAATGAGGGCCACCCGGCCATGCTCATCCCGACGGTCGCCAGCGCGCTCCTCTTCTGGCGCAAGCTCGAGGAGGAGTTCGGCATTCCGCCGCAGGGGAAGGGCGTCAACAAGGAGTTCGGCCACTCGGAGATGATCGGGCTGGATCATGTGTACGACACCGTCGAGGAGATCGACAACGGCGCGATCGTACACATGCACCTCAACAGCCAGGGCTACAACGACGGCATCATCCTCGGCGGCCCCGGCAAGTTCGACATCGACCACGGGGCGCGGGTCAACGGGATGAACATCGCGATCGCAGGTCTGATCGACGGACGCCGGCTTCAGCCGTTGGAAGGGCCACGACATGCAGCCGCGGGCCTATGACAACGAGGAGCAGGCGATCGACCGTGTGGTCCGCAGCATTCTGAGCTGGGAGGCCTGCGCCGCGCCGCCAAGCAGCTCGACATGAAGGCGCTGCTCAAGCACCTCGCCGGCCGCGACACCGCCAAGGCCGAAGACCTGATGCGGGGCGCGCTGGTGGCGGCGCAGTTGGAGTTCGACAAGCTGATCAAGTGACCGCGGCGAGAGCAGGCGGCGCGCCTGCCCGTGGTGCTGTTTGATCTCGAACCGGCCCTGTCAGCGCAGGGCCGGTTCGTCTTTGCGGCCCGTAGCCATCACCGGCCGCGCTTCGATAGCCACTCCCGGCACCGGTCGATGAGCCGCTGGAGATCGCCGCGCAACAGGTGGTCATCCGGGGCGAAGGTGCTGTCGAACCGCCCCGACACGATTCCCGCGTCCCACAGCAGGTGGATGTGGCGAAACGCCAGGTGTTCGGCGGGGACATCGGAGAAGGGCGACGCAGGTGGCGGGCCATCGGCCGTCAGCCCCAGGGCCTGAGCGAGGGCGATGGCGGCTTCGCCGCGGGTGACGAAGGCGGTCGAGAGATCAGTCGGAGGCCCGGCAGTCCCCGTCTGAGTCGTTCCTGTTAGCTCACGAACTGCTTGCGCCAACTGCGCGCGGGTAGCATAAGGCGGCATCGGCCTCTCCGCCCAGGCCTGAACGACGTAGCTGGCAGGCTCGGGCGCGTACAGCGGGGCCGAGACCTCAATGACGCGGAAGCCGACCTTTTCCAACAGCAGTGTCAGGGCGGCGGGTGTGAAGACGCAGACATGCTCCTGCTGGTTCCAGCCCAGCCACCCCTCGCCGAAGGCGCGGGACTCGTCCGAGTCGGCGTTCGGGGTCTCGACGAATAGGACTCCTCCGGGCTTGAGCAGGGGCAAGGCGCGGGCCGTGACCCCAACAGGATCGGCGAAGTGCTCCAGGGCGTGAACCAATGTGACCGCGTCGAAGGGGGTTTCGGGGAGAACTGCCTCCTCTAGCGAAGCCGAGACCACCGGCAGGCCGAATGCCGCGCTCGACGTAGCTCGCGCAGAAGGGGTTCGGGTCAACGCCCAAGGCTTCCCATCCCCGGCGCCGGGCCGCCTCCATCAGGAACCCCGGGCCACATCCGATATCGAGGAGGCGCCCCGGCCCGGCGTGTTCCTCAATCTTCGCCAGGAGGGGATCGTAGTAGGCGATGAACTCCGCGGCCGACTCCAGGTATGGCTTGCCCGTCCACGTCGTGTGCCGGTATTCGGCGTCGGAGGCGATCGCGGCGCGCTCCGCGCCGGGGAGGGTCTCGATAGTAGCGAGGCCGCAACGGCCACACTTCGACACTGCCCAGTGCTGGCGCGCGAAGAGGAGGCGCCGATCCGGGCTATCGCACAACACGCAGGTTTTCCGGCCTCGCTGCTGGCGGGCTCGGCGCAAGCTCACACCTCGAACTCGTCGCCATCCTTGGCGACGCTGATCTCGCCAGTGTATCCTGCGGCGCGAACGCGATCGGCAATGCCTTCCTCGACGGGTTCGAGGGTGTGGATGATGTGGGTGGCGATCACCGCGGCACGTCCGTCGCGGCGAGCGCCGCGCCCAGCTCCTCCGGCGTGAAGTGCGCGGTCTCGATCACCGCGAGGTCAACGCCGTTCGCCACCTCAAGGATCTCGCCAGGGTCGCGCAGGTCACCGGAGAACAGCAGGCGCTTGCCATCGACCGTGATGCGGTAGGAGAAGCTTTCGCCGAGGGCCGGATACCCCTGGGCCCGCGCCTGCTCGGCGAGCCCCTCGACGTGCCGGTTCGGAATGGCGTCGACGGAGAAACCTGGCGTCTCGTAAGTTCGGCCTGGATCGACCGGCCGCAGCTCGAGATCGAATCCCAGCATGCTCGGCAGCAGATAGAGCGCGTCGAGGAAATCGCTGAACGGCCTAATCAGCTCTCTGGGGAGGCAGACCGTGAGTGGCCGCGTGCGACGGTTTAGCTGATGCCACTGCACCAGCATCGGCAATCCGCCGCAGTGGTCGACGTGAGGGTGGGTGATGAACACGGCGCAGAGCGTGTCGGGCGCAGCGCCGTGGCGCGCGAGATCGGCCGCCGTCGGCTCCCCACTATCAACCAGGTATAGATCGCGGCCGCGCCAGATGCCGATGGAGGTGTTGTATCGCTTCTCGGTCGGGAACCCGGCCACCGAACCGAATACAGTGATGCGGATCGAGTCGCTCATGTGATCTCCCGCCGTCGCGTTGCCTCTACACTGATGGTGAGCCTATGTTCGGGAGAAGCGGGCCAGGTCCTGCCCTACCCTACCGGGCTCGCCATCTTCACGTATTCATGGATCGGCAGCGAGGTGAACTCCCCCCGCCCGCGGCGGCTCGATAGCGCGAACAAGAGCGCTCGCGCCGTGTCGAGGGATGTCAGACACGGGATCGCATGCTCCACCGAGGCGCGGCGAATGCGGGCGCCTTCCCGCTCGGGGTTGCGCTCGGGAGAGAGCGTGTTCAGGACCAGATGGATTTCGCCCGATCTGATCAGGTCCGCGATATTGGGGCTGCCCTCGTGGATCTTCCTGACCAGCGTGCTCTCGACGCCGATCTCACTGAGGTACGCCTGCGTTCCGGCCGTGGCGTGGATACGGAATCCGAGTTCTGCGAACTCGCGGATGATCTCCACCGCCTCTTCCTTGTCCTGGTCGGCGATGGTGGCGATCATCTTGCCGCTGCTAGGCACGTCCAGCCGGAGGCGACCATCGCCTTGTAGAGCGCGCGCGAGAAGTCGATATCGATGCCCATGATCTCGCCGGTGGACTTCATCTCCGGCCCGAGGGAGATGTCGACCTCGGTGAGCTTGGCGAAGGAGAAGACCGGCGCCTTGACCGCGTAGCTCGGCTGCTGCCGGTAGCAGGCCCGGCGCGTAGCCCTGCTCCTGCAGCGTCTCGCCCGAGCATGCACTTGGTGGCGACCTTCACCATCGGCACGCCGGTGATCTTCGAGAGATACGGCACGGTGCGGCTGGCGCGCGGGTTGACCTCGATCACGTACACGACTGCTCGCTCGTCGATGACGAACTGGATGTTCATCAGGCCGCGCACCTTCGAGCGCCTTCGCCAGCTTGATGGCGTAGTCGACGATCTGGTCGATGACCTCCTGCGCTGAGCGTCTGCGGCGGGCAGACGGCCATGCGAGTCGCCGGAGTGCACGCCGGCGCGCTCGATGTGCTCCATGATGCCGGGGATCAGCAGTCCTCGCCGTCGCAGATCACGTCGACCTCGACCTCCTTGCCCACCACGTACTTGTCGACCAGGATCGGGTGGCTCGGGCGTGACGTCCACCGCGTAGGTGCATATACGCGAGCAGCTCGTCCTCGGTGTAGACGATCTCCATCGCCCGCCCGCCGAGCACGTAGGACGGGCGCACGAGCACCGGGTAGCCGATCTCCTCGCGCCACCTGCACGCGCCTCCTCGACGCAGGTGACGCCGCGGCCCGGCCGGCTTCGGGATGTCGAGCTCGCTGCAGCATGCGCTCGAACTGGTTCCGGTCCTCGGCCAGGTCGATCGACTCGAAGTCGGTGCCGAAGATCGGCACGCCCGTCGCTGTGCAGCGGCTCGGCGAGGTTGATCGCCGTCTGCCCGCCGAACTGCACGATCACGCCGTCCGGCTGCTCGTGCTCGATGATGTTGAGCACGTCCTCGACCGTCAGCGGCTCGAAGTAGAGCCGGTCGGAGGTGTCGAAGTCGGTGGAGACGGTCTCCGGGTTGTTGTTGATGATGATCGACTCGTAGCCCGCCTCCCGCAGCGCCCACACCGCAGTGCACGCGTGCAGTAGTCGAACTCGATCCCCTGGCCGATGCGGATCGGGCCGGAGCCGATGACGATCGCCCGCGGCGGCTGTCTCCGAGACGGGTCGACCTCGTTCTCCGGTCTCGTAGGTCGAGTAGAAGTACGGCGTCTCCGCCTCGAACTCGGCGGCGCAGGTGTCGACCATCTTGTAGGTCGGGACGATGCCGAGCTTCGTGCTGGCGCGCCGCGCAGCTGCTCTCCGGCACGCCGGTCAGGTGTCGCCGATCATCGTGGTCGGAGAAGCCGATCCGCTTGGCGCGCGTCAGCAGCTCGTCGGCTGAGCCGCTTCGGCTGCCCGCGTCCCGCATCTCCGTGCTCGCAGGTCCATCGACGATGTTCTCGATCTTGCGCAGGAACCACGGGTCGATGCCGGAGAGCTCGGCGATCTCCTGCGACCATCATGCCCGCGCCGGAAGGCCTCCGCGATCGCGAACAGCCGCTCGTCGGTGGCGTTGCGCGAGGCACTCCTCGATCTCCATCGTGCGCCCAGGTCGGCGTTCTTCGAGCCGCAGCCAGTACAGCGCCGATCTCCAGCGAGCGGACGGCCTTCATCAGCGCGGCCTCGAAGGTGCGGTCGATGGCCATGACCTCGCCGGTGGCCTTCATCTGCGTGCCGACGGTGCGGTCGGCGAGGGCGAACTTGTCGAACGGCCAGCGCGGGATCTTCGACGACGATGTAGTCGAGCGTCGGCTCGAAGCAGGCCAGCGTCTTCCCGGTGACGGCGTTCGGGATCTCGTCCAGGTCGCAGGCCGACGGCGATCTTCGCCGCGACCCGGGCGATCGGGTAGCCGGTCGCCTTGGAGGCCAGCGCCGACGACCGGCTGACCCGCGGGTTGACCTCGATCACGTAGTACTCGAAGCTCTTCGGGTTCGAGCGCGAACTGGACGTTGCAGCCGCCCTCGATCCCCAGCGCGCGGATGATCTTGAGCGACGCGGTGCGCAGCATCTGGTACTCTTTGTCCGAGAGCGTCTGGCTGGGCGCGACGACGATGGAGTCGCCCGTGTGCACGCCCATCGGGTCGAAGTTCTCCATGTTGCAGACGGTGATGCAGGTGTCGGCGGCGTCGCGCATCACCTCGTACTCGATCTCTTTCCAGCCGATCAGCGCAGCGCTCGATCAGCACCTGGCTGCATCATGCGACAGCTTGAGGCCGCGCGCAGCCGATCTCGCAGCAGCTCCTCGTCGTTGTGCGCGATGCCGCCGCCGGTGCCGCCGAGGGTGTAGGCCGGCCGGACGATCAGCGGGCAAGCCGAGGTCTGCGGCGAAGTCGCCTCGCGCTCCTCGACGGTGTCGCACGATCGCAGCTCTCCGGCACCGGCTCGCCGATCTCGCGCATCAGTGTCGCGGAACAGCTCGCGGTCCTCGGCCTTCTGGATCGCCTCCAGCGGCGTGCCGAGCAGCTCGACGTCGTACTTGTCGAGCACGCCGGCGTCGGCCAGCTCGCGCGCCAGGTTCAGGCCGGTCTGGCCGCCGAGCGTGCGGCAGCAGGCCGTCGGGCCGCTCCCGCTCGATGATCGCGGGCGGCGAACTCGACGTTGAGCGGCTCGATGTAGACCCGGTCCGCGATGTCGGCATCGGTCATGATGGTCGCCGGGTTGGAGTTGATGAGGACGACCTCGATGCCCTCCTCGCGCAGCGCCTTGCAGGCCTGCGTGCCGGCGTAGTCGAACTCCGCCGCCTGACCGATGACGATCGGCCCGGAGCCGATCACCATCACTTTCTTCAGATCACTGCGTTTGGGCATCCCTGCTCCTACTGTTGCTGCGAACGGGGCGGAGGGGCATCAGCTCACCTCCGGCACGATCTGCTCCCACTTGTCCGGCTCTCTGATGCGCTGCACGAACTGCTTGAAGATCCCCTTGCTGTCCAGCGGCCCCGGGCTGGCCTCGGCGTGGTACTGGATGGAGAAGGCCTGCAGGTCTGGGCATTCCAGGCCCTCGACCGTGCCGTCGTTCAGGTTCACCTGTGAGATCGTCGCCGGCGCGTCTTTGAGGCTGTCGGGGTCGACCGCGTAGCCATGATTCTGGGAGGTGATGCGGACGCGGCCGGTGGTCCGGCACTGCACCGGGTGGTTGCCGCCGCGGTGGCCGAACTTCAGCTTGAAGCACTTCCCGCCCAGCGCGGTTCCGAGAAGCTGGTTCCCCAGGCAGATGCCCATGACCGGCACGCTGCCGAGCAGGCCGCGCACGGTCTCGACCTGGGGGGTGAGACGCGCCGGGTCCCCGGGGCCTGGCGAAAGCAGCACGCCGTCGGGCTTCAGCGCCAGCACTTCATCAGTGGTGACCGTGCAGGGCAGCACGATCGGCTGGCAGCCCAGCTCCCACAGGCTCCGTAGGATGCTGGTGCGGATGCCGTAGTCGATGGCGGCGATGCGCAGCCGGTCGCCGTTGCTGCTCGCGCCCTTCGGCCGCCACTCGTAGGGCTCCGGCGTACTCACCATCTGCACAAAGTCGATGTCCCCGTAGCCGGGGTTGTCTTTGATGCGCTGAATCGCTTCGGCGGGAGTCTCATCGGTGGAGATCGCGCCCATCATCACGCCCACGGTGCGGAGCTTGCGCGTGAGCGCGCGGGTGTCGATGCCCGCGATCCCCACCACCTCATGCCGCCGGAGGAACTGCCCAAGCGTTTCACTAGAGCGGAAGTTGCTGGGAACTTCGCACATCTCCTTCACTACCAGGCCCGCGATCTGGCAGCGACCCGATTCGTAGTCCTCATCGTTGGTGCCGTAGTTGCCGATCAGGGGGTAGGTGAGCGTGAGAATCTGCCCCTTGAACGAGGGGTCGGTGAAGGACTGCTGGTAGCCGACCATGCCGGTGCTGAAGACCACCTCGCCGATGGTCCGGCCGGGCAGCCCGATGCTCTCTCCCTCGAAGATGGTTCCGTCTGCTAGCGCGAGGATTGCCTTCAAGCCTTGTCTCCTACCGAGATCCGCCGACGGGCTTCGCGGCGCACGACTCCGTCCCGCATCACGATCTGTCCGGCAACGATGACGCCGACCGCTCGACCGCGCAGCCGCCGGCCGGCGAAGGGGCAGTTGCGGCTGAGCGACTCGAAGCGCTCCGGCTCGACTACCCACTCGGCGCGAAGGTCGATTAGCGTCACATCGGCCCGCGCGCGACCCGCAGCGCGGGCCGATCTATCTTGAGCACATCGGCGGGCGCCGCGGTCATGGCAAGGACAGCGGCCGCTTCGCTCAGCAGCCCGCGTCCAATCAGGTCGGTCCAGATCACGCCGATCGTGGTCTCCAGCCCGATCACGCCGGAGGGCGCATCGGCATAGGGCAGCGCCTTCTCCGATGGCGCATGGGGCGCGTGATCGGAGGCGATGACGGTGATGACACCGTCGCGGAGCGCTCCGCGGAGCGCCTCGCGATCGCGGGCGCTCCGCAGCGGCGGGTTCATCTTGTAGTTAGCGTCTCCCGCCGGGGCGTCGTCAGCGCACAGCGAGAGATTGTGGGGCGTTGCCTCGCCGGTTACGTGAAGGCCGCGGCGCTGCGCCTCGGCGATCAGCTCGACTTCCGCCTCCAGGCTGACGTGGGAGAAGTGGACCGCGTAACTGAACTCGGCCGCCAGCGCGATGTCCCTCTCCATCATCCGCAGCTCATCGACGTGGACCGTCAGCGGGATGCCGGCCGCCTTCGCCGCGAGCATCGCCTGCCGCATCACCGCGTCGTCCTCCACCGAGCGCCCGTCGTCGCTCGCCGCCACCGCGCCGATCCGGCGCATCGCGGCGAGATCGGCCACTTCCCGGCCCTGCTGCCCGCGCGTGATGCAGCACTTCGGGAGCACGCGGACGACAGCATCACGCGCTGCGATCTCGGCCACCTCTGAGATCCGGTCTGGAATATCGCGGGGCGGGGTGGTGTTCGGCTCGCAGGCGACCGTCGCGAACCCGCCCGCAGCCGCCGCCCGGGCGCCGCTCGCGATGGTCTCTTTGTGCGTCTGGCCGGGCTCGCGCAGGTGCACGTGCATGTCGATCAGACCCGGCGTGACCAGCAGCCCGGCCGCGTCGATCACTTCCTCGGAGCCGTTCGACTGAACCGATCCGACGGCGGCGATGCGGCCGTCACGAAGCAGCACGTCTCCGACGGCGTCGAGGTGCGACGCAGAATCGAGGAGCCGGCCGCCTCTGATCAGCAGGTCAGGCACGCTTCGCTCCCGCGGGCATGGGTATTTCATGGTCGCAGTAGACGCACGCGACCAGGGCCGGCGTGTGTTCGACGAAGTTGAAGTGGGGCTTCAGGTAGCTCTCGTGGTTGGTGACGCAGCGCGCGTTGCCGCAGCGCACGTCGGCGAACTTGCGGAAGTCAACCTCGCGCCTGGGCTTGGGCTTGTACTCGCCCTTGCGCGCTTTCCCGATGCGCACGCTGCGCAGCCCGAGCAGCGCGGCTACCAACGCCATGCGGATGGGCACGCCATAGGCCGCCTGGCGGAAGTAGATGGCCCGCGGATCGCGGTCTACGTTGAAGTCGAGTTCGTCCACCCGCGGCAGCGGGTGCATCACCAGTGCATCCGGCCGCGCCTTGCGGATCATCTTCTCGGTGATGGAATAGGAGTTCTTCGCTTCCTTATAGGCCTCTTCAGACTCGAACCGCTCCTTCTGCACCCTGGTCACATAGACCGCATCGAAGAGCGAGAGGACCTCAGAGGCGAGGGCGCGCTGCCGGCCGGGCCGCCGCTTGACGACCTCGTCATTGGTGACGATCTCCGCCAGGCTCGGGTACTGAACGGGGCGGCAGCCGAACTCGTGCTCCAGCCGCGCCAGCAGATGGGCCGGCATCTCCAGTCCTGGGGGCGCGACGCAGGTGACCTTCGCGCCGAATCGCGCCAGCCCGAAGGCGAGCGAGTGCACGGTGCGGCCGCGGCGCAGATCGCCCACCAGCGCCACGCTCACGTCCCGCAGCTTCCCCTTCTCCCGCCGGATGGTGTAGAGATCGAGGAGCGTCTGCGTGGGGTGCTCGTGGGGGCCATCGCCGGCATTCAGCACGGGAATGGAGGCGAAATCCGCGGCGACGCGGGCGCTTCCCTCCATGGGGTTGCGGATGACGATCACATCCGCGTAGGACTCGATGATGCGGACCGTGTCGGCGATGGTCTCGCCCTTGGCCACCGACGTGACGCTGGCGTCGGCGACGCTGATCACCTCGCCGCCGAGCCGCAGCATGGCCGACTCGAAGGAAAGCCGGGTGCGCGTGCTGGGCTCATAGAACAGCGTGGACATGATCTTGCCGTCGGCCAGTCCCATCCGGCCGCGGGTGTGCTTCGACATGTCATCGGCGAGGTCGAAGATGGCTTCGATCTCCCGATCGCTGAAGTCGAAGATGGAGATGAGATCACGTCCCTCTAGTAAGGCCACTTCAGCTCTCCTCTGCTCGCTCAATGAAGACTCCCTCCTCGCCATCGGTATCCGACAGCAGCACCCGCACCCGCTCGCGGCGAGAGGTGGGGATGTTCTTCCCGACGTAATCGGCGCGGATCGGCAGCTCGCGGTGGCCGCGGTCCACGAGGGCGGCCAACTGCACGGAGGCGGGTCGCCCGTGCTCGATCAGCGCGTCGAGGGCCGCGCGCACGGTGCGGCCCGTGTAGAGCACTTCGTCCACGAGCACGACTTTGCGGTCTGCGATGCTGAAGTCGATGTGGGTGCGGGACTCGGCCTGGCCACTGGGGCGGTCATCTCGATGGTCGACGATGTCGATCTCGCCCACCGGGATGGCATGCCCCTCGATCTGCTCGATCAGCTTCCCCAGGCGGTAGGCGAGCGGAACGCCGCGGGTGTGAACTCCGATAATGACGAGATCCTCCGCGCCGCGGCTGCGCTCGATGATCTCATGGGCGATGCGGGTCATGGCACGGCGGACGTCGGCCTTGTCCATCACGCGCGCGCCGTTCCGGTCCTTCTCCTGGCCAAAAAGCTCGCCTCCCCCCTGTTCAGGGGCAGGCGATGAACGCGCGGTTGGACTCATCTGGGCGCACCTTTCTCAGCCTCTCTGGACTGCACTTAAAAGGTCCGAATCAGAAACCCATATTGTTGGTGGATACTACCAGGAATCGCGGTTTGGGTCAAGCGCGATTGGGCTTCGGGCCGACGCGGAAGGGAGGGTGGGAATTTCTAGACGCCGATGAACGCAGGTAAACGCGGATAGGAGGATGCCGTCTTCGGCGGAGGGAACGGCGAGATTGCCACGGGGCGGTAACGGCCGCTCCTCGCAATAACAGATGGCAGGAGCAAGTCGCCAGAGGCGACCGAGGCTCCTGCCGAACGGAGACGACGCATCCGGTATCGCTGGCGGACCGCGTCCTGCCTGCTCACTAGCTGGCAGGTTCGCCGCCACCTGGGGCGAAGTGGCACTGCCATGAGGAACGATCCGGCGGAGATGGTGACGCTGAAGATCCCTCGCCCCCTCTACGATCGCTTGCGCAAGCTGATCGAGGGGACCGGCTTCCGGTCGGTCACCGAGTTTGCGGTATACGTCCTGCGCGATCTGGCCTCTCGGCCGGCGGAAGGCGCGGCCCCGCGGCCGGTAGAGCCCATGACCGAGGGTGAGTTGGAGTCAGTGCGCAAGCGCCTGCGGGAACTCGGCTACCTCTAGTAGCCCAAGCAGGCCGGGCAGGGCTCAAGACGACTGCCTCGCGCGCCGCCCGATATCGGCCAGCCCTGCCACCAGCTCCTCCCCCAGCACCGGCGAGTAGGGATGCCGGCCCATCATCAGCGGGACGCCGTGAGCTGCGTAGTCCCCACTCGGCGGGCTGAAGCGGTCGGCGGTGGGAGCGTAGCCCTCGTAGCCATTGGTGTAGCCCACGACCCACGCCCTGCCAGCGCCGAGCGCCTTGCGGATATCCAACCCGATCTGGGTGAACATCTCGAACGGGTGGAAGACCAGCGTGTGGCCGGCTACGCTGAGGGCCGCGATAGGCGCTTTCCTCTGCGGTGGTCGCATCCGGTGGAGCTTGGCTGCCTCCGCGCGGAGTGCGGGCGCGGAGAGCTTGGCGAGCTTCCGCCAACCATCCCCTCGCAACTGTGAGGCCGCCTCGAAGGCAGCGATCGTCTCGTCACCCAACACTGAGACCGGCAGCGCCAGCTTCTCGGAGACGGCGGAAACGCGCCCCGCTGTCACCGGCTGCGCGGCCCCCATCGCCTCCTCTACCGCGAGGCGGAAGCAACGCCCGAAGTGGGCGAGATGCACGATGGAACGCTCCTGGCGCATGTGCGCGAGCACGGGGTTGATGTCGCCGCAGTAGCCCTGAAGGAAACTGCACACCGCTCCTTCGTTCGCCGCCTCCAGCGCCTGCATCGCCACTCCGCAGAAGTCGGGCGAGATCACGCGACACTGCTCGCACAGCAGCACCGGGTGGCAGGTGTAGTGGGCCCACAGGCCAAGAAGACGCCGGTCTTTCCGGCCTCGGAAGCTCAGTGTCTGGAGGCCGATATCGCGCGGCCCACCATCCCCGTAGACGCGGTTGCGGCTGAAGGCGTCGAGTTCTGTGGCGCCGGCCTCGACCACCACCTCCCGCGCGTTCGCTCTGGCTTCCGCCGCAGCCTGTGCGGCCAGGCCCGGCAGCCGCCCTGCCGTCTTTCCATCGAACTCCCCCCAGCCGATGATCGGCATCACGCTGGGCGCGGAATGGGTGTGGGTGGAGGCCGCGATCACCTGCTCCGCTCTCACCCCTGCCGCCTTCGCCGCCTCCTTGCGGATGGCGTCGGCCAGGTCTTCCTTCAGCCCACATAGGTCAAAGGAGAGCAACACGGCCGCGCCGCCATCCTTATCCTCCAGGTACGACGCTCGCACGTGAAGCGGCTGAAGCGTCTCCAGCGCGGTGCGGCCGAGGAAGGCGCCGAAGCCCATCATCTCGGGATGCTCGCCCGCGTGTGGGGTGATGTCGGACAACGCAAAGCCTGCTCGCATCGCGCACCTCTCTGTCAGATTGCGGGGGAGCCCGCGAATGGGCTCCCCCGCAGCTCAAGTGCTAGACAGACGGCCCCGCGTGGCTAGTCCTTCAGCTCGGCGCGGTGCTGGTGGATCTTCTCAATCGCCTTGCCCACCTTGTCCATGTCCTTCGCATCGAGGAGCAGCGTCCGGTGGCTGGTGACAATCGCCTCCTGCGAGGCCATCCGCTCGGTGTTAGGCAGATCGTAGCTGGTGGGATCGACCTGCGCCATGTACTCGTCGCTGATCTTGTGGCGCTGCTTGCTGAGTGGCTGGTAGATGCTGGAGTGCGTCAGCGGTTCGTAGACGCCGGAGAACCCCAGCCCGGTCTCCGCGCTGAGCGCCTCGCAGAACTTGCCGCGGCCGACCCCGCCCCACGCCTCCGGCAGGAAGCGGAATCCGTAGCAATAGTAGCTCTGCCTGGTCACGCCCGCATGCCGCTTGAGCGGCTGCACGCCGGGAGCCTTGGCGAGCAATTCGTTCAGCCGCTTGGCCGAGGCCTCGCGTCGCTCCAGGTGCTCGGGAAGGCGCTCGAGCTGGCTCAGCAGCACGGCCGCCTGCCACTCCGAGGCGCGGAAGTTGCCGGACTGCAAGTAGCGCTGATCGTCGTCCGGCAGATGCGGGGAGAAGCGGCCGCAGTTCCTGAGCTGGTCGAGGCGGCCGAACAGCTTGTCGTCCTGCACGAGGATGCCGCCACCCTCGCCGCTGGTCATCACCTTGCTCTGCTGGAAGCTGAACGTCCCGACATCGCCGACGGTTCCCACGCCCCGCCCGCGCCACTGACCGCCGTGCTGGTGCGCGCAGTCCTCGACCACGCTGAGGCCGTGGCGGCCGGCGATCTCCATGATCGCATCCATGTCCGTCATGCATCCATACAGATGCACCACGGCGATGCACTTGGTGCGAGAGGTGATGGCCGCCTCCGCCGCCTTGGGGTCGATGCACCAGGTCTCCGGGTCAACATCGACCAGCACCGGAACCGCGTTTACATCCACCACCGCGGCCGCGGTGGCCTGCCAGGTGGTGCCGGGGACGAGCACTTCGTCGCCCCAGCCGACATCCAGCGCCTCATAGGCGAGCTGCAGCGCGTGGGTTCCGTTCGTCACCAGCAGCGAGTGCTTCGATCCGTGGAAAGCGGCGAAGGCCTCGTTGAATGAGGTCTCCATCTCCGCCATCCACGACCAGACGCCGCTCTCCAGAACCTTGAGAATGCGCCGTTTTTCCGCCGCGCCGTGCACGGGCCAGGCCGGGGTCTGGAGCTGCGCCACCGGTTTCCCGCCCGTAATCGCCAACTTACCCATAGTAACTCCTTTGCGCCGTGTGACTTCGGTGATAGACCGTGCATTCAGCATCTCGACCGCGCTTCCCTGCCAGTTCAGTAGCGCGCGGGACCATCGAAAGAGGTCGTTTCGATGGTGTAAGGCGCGAAATGCGCGGTCGGAATGGGGGCGCGGCGGGCGCGGCGGGCGAGCCTATCCCCAGAGTCTGACCGAGCCGACTAGGTCCTTCAGACTGGCGAGGTTGTGCCTGGCGGCGTACTCGCCGATCCCCGCCAGCACCCGGTGCCCGGCTTCCGGGTCGGCGTAGAGAACCGTTCCCACGGCCACGGCGGAGGCGCCGGCGATGATGAACTCCAGCGCGTCCGAGGCGTTCCAGATGCCGCCCATGCCGATGACTGGGATCTCGACCGCGCGCGCCACCTGGAAAACCCGGTAGACGGCGGCCGGCCGGATCGCCGGCCCCGACAGGCCGCCGGTATTGGCGGCGAGGACGGGGCGGCGGTTCTCCACGTTGACCACCATAGCGGCAAAGGTGTTCGTGAGCGAGAGCGCATCGGCGCCCGCGCGCTCGCAGGCCCGCGCGACGGCGGCGATATCCGTCACGTTGGGGGTGAGCTTGGCGATGATCGGCTTGCTCGCCGCGGCGCGCACCGCCGACACCACCTCGGCGGCAGCATCGGGGTCCACGCCGAAGGCCATCCCGCCCTTCTTCACGTTCGGGCACGAGATGTTGATCTCGATGGCCGAAACCTGGGCCGGGTCGAGCAGGCGGGCGCAAGCCGCGAATTCCTCGGGGGTCTCACCGGCGATGCTGGCCACGATGTGGGTGCCGTAGCTGAGGGCGATAGGCAGCCGGTTCGCCAGGAAGGCCTCGACGCCCACGTTTTCCAGGCCGATCGCGTTCACCAGCCCCGCGGGCGTCTCGACGGTGCGGGAAGCGGCGGGGTTTCCCATCCGCGGCTTCAGCGTGACCGTCTTGAGGACGAGCGCTCCCAGCTCGCCATAGGGCGCCAGCCCCATGAACTCGTCGCCATACCCGAAGACCCCCGAAGCCAGCATCACGGGGTTCTTCATGGTCATCGAGCCGATGCCAACGGTGAGATCGGTCACGCTTCCAAATGCTCCCAATCGACGTCCGTGGCGCGGAAGACCGGGCCATCGCGGCAAACCGTGCGGTAGATCATCCCTCCGCGGGAACGCATCGGCACCACGCATGATCGGCAGGCCCCCAGGCCGCAGGCCATCCGCTCTTCGAGGCTCACTTGCAGCGCGAAGTGAGCGCCGACGACTTCCGAGAGCCTCTTGAGCATGGCGCGAGGCCCTATGCCATAGGCCTCTGTGCTGTTGGGCGGGAATTCGCCGAGCCGCGGCTCCAGCACATCGGTAACGAGCAATCCCTCTACCGATTCGCTGACGAACGCGACCTCTGCGCCCGACGCAGCGAAGGCCGGGATGGTGGCTCGGCCGACCCG
The DNA here is from genome assembly GCA_963699135.1 of uncultured Armatimonadota bacterium. GTDB lineage: Bacteria > Armatimonadota > Hebobacteria > Hebobacterales > Hebobacteraceae > JBEKKD01. Next base: position 604,861 of record OY969415.1, read on the forward strand.
CTCCCTCTGGACCGAGAACGGGACCTTCTCGTCGTCGGCCGCGCCCGCCAACAGGATCACCCGGGCGCCGCTGGCGACCAGCCGCGCGATCAGGAAAGGCGCCGGCGCCAGCCCCGTGCCGCCTGCGACCACCACCGCCACTTCCAGGCCCTCCCTGATGCGGAACCCGTGACCGAGGGGGCCGATGATGTCGAGCATCTCGCCGGCCCTCTTCGCAGCCAGCAGCCGCCCTCCCGTGCCGCGAACACGCAGCAGAATCTCCAGGCCGTCGGGGGGACGCAGACTAGATATGCTGTAGGGCCGCCGAAGGAGCGCGCCGAAGGGAGGCTGAGCCATGTCCTCGGGGGCGTGTGGCCAGACGTGGATGAACTGCCCTGGCTCAGCCGCGGCCGCGATCGCCGGCGCGCGGATCACCAAGCGATGGTGATCCGCATGCAGGGGCGTGCTCTCGACAATGGGAACCTTGACACGCCACGGCCGCGAGCCGGGCACGTGCCCGGCCCCGCAGGCGGCCCCCGATGCCGCGCCGCTCACTCCTGTCCGCTCTCCGTCTTCGGCGCCTCTTCCACGTGGACGCCGGTGCTGGCCGTCGTTGGTTTCTTGGCGCCGGCCTTGTCGGTGACGGTGCAGGTGACGAGGTAGTCGCCCGGCTTCTGGTAGATGTATTTCACATGGGAGCCGAAGGCCTGGGCCTCGCCTTCGTTCGCGTCACCGAAGTTCCACGACATCCGGGCATCCACAGGGCCGCCCGAGAGTTCGGTGGTGAAGTCTACCAGTTGCTTGGTGTAAGCAACGCCTGGGTTCGCCTTGACCTCGATCTTCGGCGGGGTGTGGTCAATCATCAGGCTCATCTGACCGAGGTAGAACTTGTCAGACTGGTCGGCGAAGATGCCTACCGCGCGAACCATCTTCGCCTCGCGCGCTCCCTTGAACTGGGAGAGGGAAATGGTCACAGGGATCCAGCCCCGTTTGTCCTTTACCGTTGCCGCCACGGGCACCGGGTCGGCCACCAGGTCGCCCGCGTCCGTGAACAGAACCAGCCGTAGGGCGCGCAGCGTCAGCGCCTTCACCTGAGGTCCGGCCGCGGCGCCAGTCGCACCGCCGGTCTGCCCGCCGGCTCGCGCCCCGCCACGACTGCCACCGGCGCCGCCCCGACCACCACCACCTCGGCCGCCGCCAGCGCCACCCCGGCCGCCACCAGCGCCACCCCGGCCGCCACCACCGCGGCCGCCACCGGCACCACCGCGGCCGCCGCCGCCACCACGACCACCACCGCCCCTCATTCCGCCGGTGAGTTCGAGATCAAACTGTGGCGCCATCGCCAGCGCGGTGGTCGGAGAGTCGGATTCCGCGCGGCCTCCTCGGCCGCCACCACCACGTCCACCGCCGCCCCGGCCGCCACCACCACCGCCCCGGCCGCCTCCGCCAGCGCCACCTCGTCCGCCGCCACCGGCGCCGCCGCGTCCACCACCCCCACGTCCGCCGCCACCGCCACCCCGGGCTCCGCCGGCAGCGCCTCCACGACCGCCACCGCGACCGGCAGCGCGCCGCGCGGCCGCCTCTTCGGGAGTCTCCTTAGGCTTCGGCACCTGGGCCGGCAGGATGCGCATATCGAGGTAGCCGTCAGTTGAGGCCAGGAACTCCTGCAATGGGGCAGGCCTAGCAAGCTGGAGCACTATACCCTGGTACGGTCCCTGGGAGGTAACCTCGAGCGCCTGCGGGCCGATGTAGCTCTGGTCGTAGACAGGGTCCGCTTTGCCGCTCCCCCAGGGGGCCAGCTTGATGCCGCCGGAGTCAGTCTGGACATCACCGTCGAAGATCAGCTCGACCTTCGCCGGTCCCAGAAGCGAGGCCAACTGGGCTCGCCCGGCGGTCCCGCCGAGGACCGCAAGGCCGATCGCGAGGCCGATGATAAGAGCGACAACGCCGTTGCGAGACATCCCCATACCTCCTGCTCGGACCGGATTAGGTCACGAAACGCGCCAACACTTCGTTTGATACCAGCCATTCGCCGGGCGGCAAGCGCAGCCGCCCTTCAGAACAGGACAGCAGCCCCTGCTCGCAGAGACCCTCGATCTCGTCGCCGAGGACCTCGCGTGGGCCGACCCCACACCTCTCTACGACCTCGGCCTCGGTCACACCCTCTTCCCGCCGGAGGCCAAGTATCAGCAACTCTCCCACCCGCTCGCGGGGAGACAAGGCCTCGGCGCGCGCCACCGGCAGCAGGCCCTGTTCCAGACTATCAAGGTAGACCGGCAGGCTATCCGCATTGTTCCAGCGCCACCCGCCACGATAGGAGTGGGCGGAGACGCCAGCCCCAAGGTATTCGTCGCCTGCCCAGTATCTCCTGTTGTGGCGGCATTCGTGGCCGGGCAGTGCGAAATTGGAAATCTCATAGTCCGCGTAGCCCGCCCCTGTCAGCACCTCGGCGGCCATCTGGTACATGTCACCGCCCAGGTCCTGGTCGATCTCGGGCAGTTCGCCGGACCCAATCGCCTCCGCCAGAGGCGTGCCCTCCTCCACGGAGAGGGCGTAGGCGGAGATGTGCTCCGGCTTTGCCGCCAGCGCTCGCTGCAGCGCTTCCCGCCACTGGTCCATCGACTGGGAGGGCACCCCGTAGATCAGGTCGAGGTTCAGGCGCGCGCAGCCTGCGGCGCGGATGGCGCCGATGGCCGCCTCCGCCTCGGCGGCGCTGTGACAACGCCCCAGGACTGCCAGTACAGAATCGGAGAACGACTGCACCCCCAGGCTGACGCGGGTGACGCCGGCGGCGAGCAGGGCGCGCATCTTCGCCTCGTCCACCGTCCCAGGGTTCGCCTCCACGGTGACCTCGGCATCCTCGGCGACGCGAAACCGCATTCGCGCCCGGGACACCACCTCGGCGATCCATTCCGTCGGCAGCACCGTGGGCGTGCCTCCACCCAGGTAGATGGTGTCGACCGCCGCGCCGTGGAACTCGGCGGAAGCGGCACGCAAGTCGAGTTCATTGTTCAGCGCGTTGAGATAGCGGCGGGCCGCCGGGAGGCCGCCGAGCGAGGCAATCGGGGCGGAAGTGAAGTCACAGTAGGCGCACTTGCTCAGGCAGAAGGGGAAGTGCAGGTAGAGGCCGATGGCCCTCGCGGTCTCTTCGCGCCTAATCGGCGATTTTGAGGACGGTGAGGAACGCTTCTTGGGGGACATCGATCTTCCCGATCTGGCGCATGCGCTTCTTGCCGGCCTTCTGCTTCTCCAGCAGCTTGCGCTTGCGCGTGATATCGCCGCCGTAGCACTTGGCGATGACGTTCTTGCGCATGGGAGCGATCCGCTCGGAGGCGATGACGCGGGTGCCCAGCGAGGCCTGAATTCTGATCTCGAACATCTGCCGCGGCAACACCTTTCGCAGCCGCTCGACCAGGGCGCGGCCGCGGTGCTGTGCCCGGGCCCGGTGCGTGATCACCGAGAGCGCGTCCACCGGGCTCCCGTTGATGAGGATATCGAGCTTGACCAGCTCGTCCTCGCGATAGCCGATGAACTCGTAGTCCAGAGAGGCATACCCTCGGGTGCGAGATTTGAGCTGGTCGAAGAAGTCTAGCAGAATCTCCGAGAGGGGCAGCACGTAGGTGATGACAACGCGATCGGTGTGGGACTGCTCCATCGACTCATACTCGCCGCGCCGGTCCTGGCATAGCTCCATGCACGGCCCGACGTAGGCAGAGGGGGTCATGACCGTGACGCGCACGTACGGCTCTTCGATCTTCGCGATCCGGTCGATGGGAGGCAGCTTCGCCGGACTATCGCATTCCAGCATCTCTCCGTTCGTCGTGTGGACGCGATAGACCACGCTGGGCGCGGTGGCCACGAGATCGAGTTCGTATTCCCGTTCGAGGCGCTCCTGCACGATGTCCATGTGCAGCAGGCCGAGGAAGCCGCAGCGAAAGCCGAAGCCGAGCGCGGCGGAAGTCTCGGCCTCGTAGCTGAGCGACGCGTCGTTCAGACTCAGTTTCTCGAGCGCGCCCCGCAGGGACGGGTAGTCCTCGTTCACCGACGGGTAGATGCCGCAGAACACCATCGGCTTCAGCCGTCGATAGCCGGGCAGCGCCGCCGCGGCAGGACGGGCGGCATTGGTGATGGTGTCGCCTACCGGCGCGTGGCCGATCTCCTTCATGTTAGCGATCACGTAGCCGACGGCGCCGGCGGAAAGCCCTGGCAAAGGCTGCTGGCCCAGGCGGAACACGCCAACTTCCTGCACATCGAAGTTGTATCCCGCGGACATCATCCTGATCTCCATGCCGGGAGCGATGCGCCCATTGCGCAGTCGCACGTAGGCCACGATGCCGCGGTGAGGATCGAAGTGGGAGTCGAAAATCAGCGCCTGTAGGGGCGCCTCCGCGTCGCCGCCCGGAGGCGGAATGCGCTCCACTACCGCCTCCAGCGCCTCTACCACTCCGGTACCCACTTTGGCGCTGACCAGCAGGGCCTCCTCGCGACTGATGCCAATGATCTCCTCCAGCTCCATCAGCGCCCGTTCGGGGGAAGCGTTGGGGAGATCGATCTTGTTGATGACGGGGATGATCTCCAGGCCCTGGTCGATGGCGAGGTGGACGTTGGCGACGGTCTGCGCCTCCACCCCTTGCACCGCATCGATCACCAGCAGCGCCCCCTCTGCGGCCGCGAGGGAGCGGGAAACCTCGTAGGTGAAGTCCACGTGCCCCGGCGTGTCGATCAAATTGAAGACGTAGTCCTGGCCGTCCTTGGCGCGGTAGAGGCTGCGGATAGCGCTGGCCTTGATGGTGATGCCGCGCTCCCGCTCCAGGTCCATCTGGTCGAGCACCTGCTCCCGCATCTGGCGGTCTCCCACCGTGTGCGTGATCTCGAGTATCCGATCCGCCAGGGTGGACTTGCCGTGATCGATATGCGCGATGATGCAGAAGTTGCGGGTTCGTTGTTGCTCAGATAAGGGCATGGAATTCCTAACCCACCACCGCGGCCTGCGACGAAGCGGACCGGCGATTGCGAACGGCCTGCGCGAAGCTGGCCAGCTCGGGTGAGCCCAGCGCCGCCAGAATGCCAAGGTACACCACCGCGCCAGCAACCAGGCTGGCCATCACTTGGGCGGCCACACTGGCAATCGACCCCTGCGGGCCGGTCGCGCCCGACACCTGCGATGCGCTGGTGAGGAAGTGCGTCACCGGAACACCGAGCCGATGCCCCACCAGCACCGAGACCCAGTACGCCGTAACTCCTGCCAGGGCCGAGGCGAAGAGGAAACGCAGAAGCGAAACCGTGATCGCGTGCCCGTCAGCTCCGTTCAGGCGTCGTCGCAGTAGCTCGAACAGCACGAGGAGCCCCACCGTCACACCGACCGAAGTCGCCGCCGCGATCGTTGCGTATTGGAGGCGGCTGTGCGCTCTCATGGCAACGATGGTAGCGACTACGATCAAGGCCGTATACCCAATCCCAACCAGGGCCGGCGTTCGGCCATCTTTCAGCGAGTAGAATGCCCTGTTGATGATCTGCAAGCCGGAAAGGCCGATCAGCGCGACCGCGTAGTAGAGCAGGCAGAGTTCGGCCATGCTGATGGCGCCCTCGTTCAGCCTACCGCTGCGCCATAGGAGCCGAAGCATGGGGCCTGCCAGTGCGATGAGGGCGGCCGTCGAGGGCACCGCAAGGAAGAGCACGGTGCGCAGCACGCCGGAGAAGAGCTTGCGAAACTCATCGATCTGACCTAGCGCGATGCGCTCGGCCATCGCCGGGAAAGCCGCGGTCGAGATGGCGATTCCCCAAAGCCCCAGAGGCAACACCACGAGGCGGTTCGCATACCGCAAGCTCGTGATCGCGCCTTCCTGATAGTACGACCCGAAGAAGCTGGGGAGCCACAGCAGGGAGATCTGAGTGAAAGCCAGGCCGGCCATGATAGGCAGGAAGATGCGGACGATCTCGCGCACCCCCGGGTGGCTCAACTCGAAGGACGGCCGGTAGCGGAAGCCACGCGCCAGCATTGAGGGAACCTGCACCACCACGAGCAGAACTGAGCCTGCCACCACACCCAGGCAGAGCACCTTCAGGCCCAACTGATCGCTGTGGTAGTGCCGAGCGACCCAGCCGCCACCGATAAACGCGCCGGCGATGATGCCGAAGTTGTAGACCAGCCAGGCCATGGCAGGCGCGGTGAAGTGTCGATGCGACTGGAGCACGCCGGTGAACAGCGCGCTGAGTACGGTGAAGAACACCATAGGGGCAACGATGCGGACATAGCTGGCGCACTCGGCGGCCGCTGCCGGGCCTCGCTTCGCCACGAACCCCGGCGCTACGAGCAGTACGAGTTGCGGCGCAAGCAAGACGATGAACGCAATGCCGCCCGCGGCGCACAGGGTGAGTATGGTCACCAGCGTGTTGGCGACACGCCAGCTTTCCTCCTCTTGCTGCCGAACGCGATACCCGGCGAAAACGGGGATCACAGCCGCGCTCAACGCGCCCCCCGCAAGCAGATAGTAAAGCAGATCGGGCACGCCGAATGCCGCCCAGTAGGCGTCGGTGTGCCCCGTGCTGCCCCAGAAATGGCCAATGGCCCGGTCGCGGACCCATCCCAGGATTCTACTCAGGAGGGCGGCGACCGCCATGATCGAGGCGCCGGCGAGGATCGTCTGACGTTTCACGCGCCCATTATAGCCGGGCGGGAGGAAGGTTGGCAAGGAGAGCGCGATCTGGCCGCTCACGCGTTAGCCCTCAGCTACACGCGCTTGGTAATCCTGAGCACCCTCTCGAAGCTTCCATCCGCCGGCATGGTGTCGGCGATGCTAAGGATCAGGTGGGGGCGGCCGCGGGCGAGGGAGAGGGTCGTGTCGAGCAGGCGGTCGAAGTCGGCCTCGCTCATGGCGCGCGGGACCACCGCGATCGACGGGATTCCGCCCCAGATGGTGACGCCCGGAAGCTCCTCGATCGCGCGCGCCAGCGTCAGCTTGGTCATGGGGGCAGGGCAGAGGGAGTCGGCGATGTCGAAGCCGGCCTGTCGGTAGAGCGGCAGCAGGGCCGTGTTCTCGCCGTCGGTGTGGGTCAGCAGCAGCTTGCCGTCCGCGTGAGCCAGGTCGGCCGCTTTGCGCAGCCATGGGAGGATGTGCTGCTCGAAGAACCGGGGGTAGGTGATCGTTTCATCGTAGTTGGCGCCCCAGAAAACCACCTCTGCCGGGCTGCTGACCAACGCCCGCAGCGTCGCCTCGAACCACGGCGTCATGCTCTCGGCCAGGGCCTGCATCTGCTCCGGGCGATCGTGCAGCTCCAGGAAGAAGTCGGTCATGGGCATGAGGTCGCGCATGATGAGCTGCATGGGAGAGCCGGCGCCGCTCGCGAACGCCACCGCCACTCCATCCTCCCCTACCCACTCTTGCCAGGCGCGGTAGCGGCTGTTGTCGGGGACGATCTCCATGCGCTCGAAGATGAACTGCAGCACCTCGTAGTCCTCGGGGCGCTTGAGAACGTGCTCATCGACCCAGGAGATGGTCGCCCCCGCCCGGCGCATCTCCTCCGTGTAGCTGAAGCGGCAGGAGATGCTGCCCTTTGGCGTGTGGTAGGTGACGCGGGTCGATCCATCTTCGACTCGCACCTCGCGCTCAACGCCATGCAGGAGTGTCTCGAATGGCATCTCCTTCAACCGATAGATGCCGAGGCAACGGTCCACTACGTCGTCCGGCTTCTCGCCCAGGAAATCCGGCACGACCGCGTGATAGCCCACCCCGAGCGCGGCGGTGATCTCGCGCAGCGAGCAGTCACGATAGGCCGCCGGGAGCGTGCCGGCGCGAGCCTGCGCGTTGTACCAGAGGTCAAGTCGCGGCACCCAGGGGATGCGGTCGGGCACGAGGCCGCGGCAAGCCCCGAGGATGCGCTGCTTGTGGGTCATGGCGCCTTGCTTCCCCCTACCGCCCGCCCTCGCCTGCTGACGGGCAGGGAAGGTCACGCCGTCAGCGCACCGAAATTCGCAGGATTACCCACCGGAGGAGAAAGATGTCTGAGTTCCGCCTCGCCTATCTGCGCCGCCCCCAGTTGCTGGAGTCCAAGTACGAGGTGGCGGTGCTGCCCATCGGGTCAACCGAGCCACATGCCCAGCACCTGGTGTATGGCACCGATACCCTCCAGGTGGAGCGCTTCGCCGCGCGCGTGGTGGCGGAGGCGAACCAACGCGGAGCGCGCTGCCTGCTGCTACCGACGATGCCCTATAGCTGCAACGCGAACCTGCACCAGTGCACCTGGGCGTTGGCGCTCGATCCGCGCACGCTGGTGGGATTCGTCACCGATGTGGTCGCCACCGCCGTCCGCCAGGGGATCAAGAAGATCGTCATCCTGAACGGTCACGGCGGCAACGGCGCGGTGCTCCAGGCGGCGCTGCGCGAGCTGCACCCCAAGTTTGACGCTTTCATCGCCATCTCCGAGTGGTTCGGCGTGGCGGGCGACGTCGAGTCGGAGGTGATGGAGACGAAGGAGCGCGGGCACGTGTGAGATGGAGACTTCGTCCATGCTCTACCTCGCCCCGGAGGGTGTGGACATGAGCGCGGCGGAGCCGACGCGCATCCGGAAGACGCCCTTCTCCAACCGCGCGCTGCACTTCGTGAGCCGCTGGCACGCGCTGACGGTCAACACCGGCATCGGCGATCCCACGAAGGCGACGGCGGAGAAGGGCCGCGCTATCCTGGAGGCGGCGATCGATCGGGTGGCCGTCGCGCTCAAGGAACTCAGCGACGAGCCCTACAGCGACCTGTTCCCGTACCGAGACTGATGCTGGGGCGCAAGCGCGAGCCAAAGACGCGGAAGGAGCTTGGTCGCATCGGCGAGGAGCACGCCGCGCGCTACCTTGCCTCCCGCGGCTATCGCGTCAAGGAGCGCAACTTTCGTGCTCCCGGCGGCGCCGAGGCCGACATCATCGCGGAGCACAAGGACACGCTCGTCTTCATTGAGGTGAAGGCGCGCAGCTCGACCGGCTTCGCACAGCCTCACCAGAGCGTCACCGCCCATAAGCAGCACCAGATCACCCGCGCCGCCGCGGCCTACCTCGCCTCCCACGAACGCCGGGAGCGAGTGACGCGGTTCGACGTGGTGGAGGTGCACCTGACGCCGGACGGGCGCGTGACGAAGATCGAGGTGCTGCCGGGCGCGTTCCGTGTGTGAGAACTGCGGTCAGGTCTGGCAGCGCGGGCAGATGAACGTGGCGGTGCTGCCGGTGCGGATCTTCTCGACCACCGCGCCACACTCCGGGCAGGGCTGGCCCTCGCGGTAGCCCACGAGGAAGTCCTGGAAGCGGCCGGGGCGGCCGTACAGGTCCTTCTCGTGAACCAGGCCACCGAGTTTCGTCGCCGCGCGGAGATTCTCGCGGATGACGTGGAAGAGCAGCTTGCGCTCCTCGTCGGAGATCTCAGGTATCCGCCGGTTGGGGTGAAGCTGGGCGCGGAACAGGATGTCCTGGATGTAGACGTTCCCGATGCCGGCGATCTGCGTCTGGTCCATCAGCACTGGCTTGATGGCGCCCTTCTTCGCGTTCAAGAGGGCGCGGAAGGCCTGGTACGTAAACTCGGAGGGACTGAGGGGAGACAGGCCAAGCGACGCGGTCATCTTGTGGGAGGCGGCGTCGGCGGTCTTGATGGCGTGGGCGTAGCCGAACCACCAGAACATGATGGAAAGCGCGGATCCGTCGCTGAAGTCTAGCTTGACCTGGTACTTCTCCGGCCGCGGTGCGCCAGGCCGGTGGTAGAGGGCCTCGCCACCCATCCCGAGGCTGAGCAGGAAGCGGGCGCCGGGATCAAGCTCGGCGAAAACCCACTTGCCCCGCGCCGTGATCTTCCCGACGGTCTTGCGGACGAGTAGGGAGCGGAACCGCTTGACCGGCACGTTGAGGCACTTCTCTTGTCTGACCTCGACGGCGGACACCACCTTCCCCGGTAGGGCGGCGTTCATCTGCTTGGCGAGGTTGTAGATCTCGGGTAGTTCGGGCACGCGATCTCTCCTCCTGGATCGTCATCGTCTACTGGTATTCGGGCAGCGGTTTCCGTCTGCCTCGTGGGGTGCGCTCCCCTTACCTCGCCCCTCCGCCGCCTCCGCCGCCCCCTCCCCCACCGCCGCCGGAGAATCCGCCTCCCCCGCCGGAGCTGGAGGTGTAGGAGCTGGTGGCGGTGGAGAAGCTGCTGCTGAAGGACGAGAACGCGTTGCTCACCGCCTCCATGCTGCTGAACGGCGTTCCGCCCGATGAGACCCAGTAGGGGAACATGGTGACGCCGGTTCGATCGATCTCCGGCATGCGAGCGTAGAGGTCCTTGAACTGCTCGATCACGCGATCGGCCACCCCGAGGGTGACCGCGAACACGAGGTACTGCTCCCAGAGGACCACGGCCGGGGCCGGGTACTCCCTCAGCCGGGAGAAGTCGGTGAGGTAACGCCGGAAGGCCTGCCACTGGTGCAGCGCGGAGGCCGCCTGGCTGTTGCGCCGGCGGATGGCGATGCTTCCGGGTATGAGGGCGAATCCCACGAAGCCCAGGATGAAGGCGGTCGGCGACTGGAACAGAGCCATCAGCGGGAACACCAGGATGAACATGAGCACGCCGATGGCGATCCCAAATCCCATGGCAGTCTTGCTCGCCGAGTCTATCAGGGGCAGCTTCTCCGACTCGGCCTTTGCGAGCGCCAGCCACAGCTTGTATCGGGTGTAGGACCCAGTCGGGTCCGCCTTGGCCGCGGACTTGAAGTCATCCATGGAAATGCGAAACGCGACTCCGATCTCGCTGAACAAGATGTGGTCCACCAGATAGCTCTCGGCCGGGCTGAGCTTCTCCTTGAACTCGGGCACGCGTTCGACGTACTGCTCGTCCTCCATGCTCGTGCCGAGCAGACCGCCCAGGCGCGGGTGCGCTTCCTTCTGGATCACCAGGCGCAGCGCGCCGCGCCGCACCAGGTCCATCAGCATCGCCGTCATGTCGTGGGGGCCCAGCTCACCCCAGCGCCAGAGGAAGCCGACGTCGCAGGGCTTCCAGCCCTCCAGGGGCTCGCGCACGTACTCGGGCGGGTTCGGCTCGTGATACTCGCGCCCGTAGCGGAAGTACAGCCCGAGCCAGGCGGCCAGGCATATCACCAACAGAACGACCGGGAGGCCTAGGGCGGCCCGAGCCTTCAGGCGCGCGCGGTTGGCCTTGCCGGCCCATCCACCTTCGTCGCTGAGTATGCCTGGCAGCGCCTCCGCCGAGTCCTGTCGTGGGCTGGAGGTGAGCGCGTCAGCAGGGAACAGCACCCTCACTTCCAGCATCTGGTGCGGCGGCAGGGGGTTGCAGGTGAACTCGGCCAGGCTCTCGGACTTCGTCGCGTTGCCCGACAGCGGGCCGTGCCCCCAGATGCGGATATCACTGGCGGGGACGACGCCGGGCAGCTTGACACTGACCCGCGTCGTCTCCGACTCGATGTCCCACTCAGTCCCGATGAACTTCCAATACAACTCGGCAATGTCGGCGTGCTTCTGCGCGGCTCCGACGACGGTGTAGGTGACGGTGAAGGTGGGCGTCCGATCGGCGATGTCGAAGAACCAGTGCGCCTCGAAGTCGCTCCCAGTGGAGGTGACGCGGTAGGTCCCCGGCTGACCGCTCGGAGACTCCTGGTAGGCGGTCCCACTCTCGGTCACCGCGAAGTCTTCGACCATCGTGCCAGAGGGAAGCGGGATCTTGCGCCACGCCTCGTGGTAGTTGCCGGAGAAGGCGTAGTCGCGCGCCTCCGTCACCTGCATGGAGCCGTCGGAGCGCACCTCGGCGGTGATCTCAGTTCGCGGGAAGTAGTAGCTCTTGGCGTAGGCCGGCGCCGCCAGCGCCAGCAGCAGGAGTACGGCCGCAAATCGCAGTCGCATCATGGGTGCCTCGCGGATCGGAGATGTCCCTCCGCCCAGTATCCCATACCGGGGCGGGCGGATACAACGGCGGGAGGAGGCGAGCGGGCGGCTGCGGAAGCTTGCCTGTGCTTCAGGCGAGCCCGAATGGTGGAGTGCAGGTGTGGTGCGGATGGAAAGTGCAGTGGGTGTGAGATGCGCAAGGTTCTGGTAACCGGGGCGTGTGGCATGCTGGGGACGGACCTCTGCGCGGCGCTGAGCCGCGCCGGCTGGCAGGTGGTCGCCGCGGACGTGGCCGAGTTCGACATCACCGACCGCGGGGCGACCTACGCGTTCGTGCAGGAATGCTCCCCCGCCGTCATCGTCAACTGTGCCGCCTACACGGCCGTGGATCAGGCCGAGCGCAACCGCGATCTCGCCTTCCGCGTGAACCGGGACGGGGCGCGCAACCTCGCCGCAGCCGCCGCGGCTATCGGTACACCGGTCCTACACATGAGCACCGACTATGTGTTCGACGGCACGAAGGCCGGCGCGTACACCGAGGAGGATCAGCCGAATCCGCAGAGCGTCTACGGGGAGTCGAAGCTGGCCGGAGAACGGGCGGTACGAGAGGCGCTGGCCGAGCACTACATCGTGCGCACCGCCTGGCTCTACGGTATCCATGGCAAGAGCTTCCCGCAGACGATGCTGCGGCTGGCGCAGGAAGGAAGGCCGATCCGCGTCGTCAACGACCAGCGCGGCTGCCCAACGTACACCGAGCACCTAGCAGAGGCGCTCATTGCGATCATCGCGCGACCAAACTACGGCATTTGTCACGCCGTGAACAGCGGCTCCTGCACCTGGTACGAGCTGGCCTGCGAAGTGCTCCGGTCCGCGGGCGTCGAGGCGGAGGTTGTGCCGATCACCACGGCCGAGTATCCGACCCCCGCGCGAAGGCCGGCGAATAGCGTGTTGGACACGAGCAGGCTAGAGCAGGTCTACGGCATCTCCCTGCCCGACTGGCGCGCCGGTGTAGCCGCCTTCTGTGAGAGGTGGAAGCACGGGCCAGTCACCTGATCCTGGAGTTCGGGCCGGCTAGCGATCCGGCGCGGCCGCCTTCACCGAAGCGACCCGCTGCGCCAACGCCTCCACCAACGTCGGCTGCCACTGCTCGCCCTCGCCTTCTCGCAACACCTTCAGCGCATCGTCGAGGCCGAGTCGCGCCCGGTAGGGCCGGTCGCTGCTGAGAGCGTCGAAGGCGTCGGCCACCGCCAGGACTCGTGCGCCGAACGGGATGGTCGATCCCGCGAGGCCATCGGGATAGCCGCCCCCACTGTAGCGCTCGTGGTGGTGGCGCACGATGCGCACCGTCTCGGCGTCGATCAGAGTCGGCGCGAGAATGCGCTCGCCCACGAGAGGGTGGGTCTGAACGTGCTTGTACTCGGCCTCGCTTAGCGCGCTTGGCTTCGACAGGATATCCTCGCGCACGCCAATCTTCCCGATGTCGTGCAGGCGGCCAGCCAGCCGAATCCGCCTGACCTCGTCTCGGCCGACTCCGACGGCGCGCGCGATCTCCGCCGCCACCCGGCTCACGCGTTCGGAGTGCCCTTTCGTGTACTGGTCCTTTGCCTCCAGCGCGGAGGACAAGGATTTGATCGCGCCCAGGAACAGGCGTCTGGTCACCCGGGTCTGGTTCAGCACGCCGACTTCGAGCTGCCGCCGCTGTTGCCTTGCTTCGAGCGTCGAACGGCGGCGGCCCAGCACCGCGTCGAGTCGCGCCAGTACCTGGGACAGATCGAAGGGCTTGGTGAGATAGTCGTAGGCGCCGGCCTGCATCCAGGCGACGGCCGAAGCAGTATCCGCCGCGGCGCTGGAGACGATCAGCGCGGTCTCGGGCCAACGCTCGAGGATCACCGTCGCCAGCTCCTTGCCGCTCATCCCCACCAGGTCCAGGTCGATGACGGCGATGGCAAAAGGCCGACGCGCCAGCGCCGCCAGTGCGCCAGGTCCATCACCAGCGACCTCCACCACGCGCCCACTGTCGCCCAACGCTCGCGCCATCAAGCTGCGTACTGATTGGTCGCTGTCTGCTATCAGAATCCGATGTCTTGCCCTTTCACCCACGGCTCCACCCCTTCGCTCCGGCCGCGGCTGCCAGCGATAGCCTCATCTCACGGCGGTCATTTCCCTCGTACTGCGTCCCCCTGGTCCCCACTTGCCACTACTCCCCTGCATGTAGTCGAGTTGTCCTGCGTCCGCTTGGAGCGGCATCGATCGAGCAATTCCCCCAGTCGCATGTCGAGCGTTTCGGCGCTGCTGCGGAGCTGATCGAGGCGCTCCCTTCCCGGCGCGTCCAGGCGACTCACGCAGTCGCGCGCGAGCAGGCTGGCGCAGGCGTGTACCTTCAGCGCGGGCTCGCGGAGATAGCGTGACGCGAGCCTGAGCTGCGCCTCGAGTTCGGTCTCGCGCCTCCGCGCCGCGGCTGTCAGATCCCTGACCTCGTCACCCAATCCCCGCAGGCGCGCTTCGAGATCGGCGCGCTCGGCGCGTGTCGCTGCTACCAGGCGGTTGACCTCCCGCGCCACCTGGCCGATCTCACCGGCGCTTGTCTCGGGGGCCTTCGCCTCTAGGTCTCCCCCGGCCACGCGGTTCGCCATGTCCGCGATGCGCCGCAGCGCGCTGCGCGCCCGCGCACTCGACCTACCGGCGACCATCGCGTTGGTGAGGACGGCCGCGCAGACCGCGGCCGCTGCCATCTCCCAGCCTGCTGACAGCCGGTAGGCGGCCAGGATGAGACCAGCGCTCACACCCGTTGGAATCGCGCTCTCCGCGGCCGCCCGGATCACGGCCCCGCTCAACCCCCGCGCGCGTCGCGGAACTGCCCCCAGCCTGACCTGAACCTGATGTGCCGCCACCCCTATCACCCCCCCCACTTGGCCACGAAAAGAGCCCCTCCCACGTTCGATTCCTCCGAACAGGAGAGGGGCCTACACCACTCCAAACCCAGCATCAGTACGCTAACACCAACCGCCGCCCCTGTCTATCCCCCCGCGCGCACAACCGATACACAGACGGCGGGTTTGTTGTTCCATTTGCGCGCAGGCCTCCGCGCAGCACGATTCGCCCTGTGACCAAGGGGGGCAGGCCCGCCGATTGACACGCCGCGACCCCCATGCTAGAGTTTCAGCGGTCAGCCGGGCGCCGCAGTCAACGCCCGGCAATCCATGGCCACAGTCCGATGTCGTTGCGCCGGAGCCCCTCTCAGCCCACTCAACGACATGACGGCAGGAGCAATCCGTATGGCAAGCACCGTTCACTTCGCCTCGGCCAAAGTGAAGCGACTCGCGGCTGACGACACCCTCCCGGCGAAGTTCCAGCGCATGCTGGAGAAGATCGACCTGAAGTCCATGTTCGACGACAAGCGCGTCGCGATCAAGATGCACGTCGGCGGGCATCTCGGCTACACCACCATCCATCCCGCTGTTCATCCGCACCCTGGTGTCGGCGGTGAAGGACGGCCGGCGGCTGGCCCTTCCTCACCGACGGTTCGTTCGCGGTGCCGGAGGCGGCGGAGCGAGGCTACACGCAGGAGGTGCTCGGCGCGCCGATCTACCCGGTCGCGGGCGCGCTGGACAAGTACTTCTACGCCAGGCCGGTCGGCTACCGCAGCCTGGAGAAGGTTCACATCGCCGGCAATATCGCCGACGCCGACGCCATGATCGTGCTCAGCCACGGCAAGGGACACGGCCAGTGCGGCTTCGGCGGGGCGATCAAGAACATCGCCATGGGCTGCGTCACGGAAGAGACCCGCGGCTGGATCCACAGCCTCATGGACACCGAGTTCTCCTGGAACGCCGAGGCCTGCACGCCACTGCTACGTCTGCCGCGAGAACTGCCCCGGCGGCGCCATCACGTTCAACGACAAGGACGAGTTCCGGATCTTCTCCCACCACTGCCGCTACTGCATGCACTGCGTGGACTCGTGCCCGGCGGACGCCATCAGCATCAACCTGGAGAGCATCCGCTACTTCCAGGAGGCGATGGCCCGCACCACCAAGGCCGTGCTCGACACGTTCGAGCCGAACCGCGTGCTCTACATCACCTGCATGATGAACATCACCCCGCTGTGCGACTGCTGGGGGTTCACCACGCCGTCACTGGTGCCGGACATCGGCATCATGGCCTCGACGATATCGTCGCCATCGAGCAGGCCAGCATCGACTCCATCGACGCCAAGAACTACATCCCCGGCAGCCTGCCCGAGCAGGTGAAGATGACCGACAGCGACGAGCACCTGCTGAAGCGCATCTGGGAGAAGGACCCGTACCTCCAGGTAGAGTCGGCAGCCGACCTCGGCCTGGGCAGTCGCGACTACACGCTTGACGAGATCCCGTAGCGTTCGCTTCGGGTTGCAGACAAACGCGGGAGCCCGCCATTCGGCGGGCTCCCGTTCGCGTATCTGAATGTTGCGCGCTACTTCGACCGGCCCAGCACCCGCCCCGGCCGACGACCGTTGTGCTTCTCCCCCTCCAGCTCAACTACGCCGTTGACGATGACGTAGTGGATTCCGGCTGGGTAGAGGTGCGGGTCCTGGTAGGTGGCGCGGTCGGCGATGGTGTCCCGGTCGAAGACCACGATGTCGGCCGCCATGCCCGGCGCCAGGCGGCCCCGGTCGGCCAGCCCGAGCTTCTCCGCGGGCTTGCTCGTCATCTTCGCCACTGCGGCCTCCAGCGGCACCACTCCCTCGTCGCGCGCATAGTGCCCAAGCACTCGCGGGAAGGTCCCATAGCTGCGTGGATGTGGATGGCCGGTCCCCAGCGTGCCGTAAGGGGCCATCGCCGACGCGTCCGATCCGATCATGGCGACCGGGTGGGCGATGATCCGCTTGACATCGTCTTCGTGCATCCCAAACCCGACCATGCTGACATGCCCTTGCTCCTCCAGCAGCAGGTCGAGCACCACGTCCTCCGGGTGCAGGCGGTGCTGGGCGGCGATCTGCGCTAGCGTCATCCCCTGGCAGAGGCGGTTGACCTCGCTATCGACGGACGCCACCATCCGCCGCTCCCACCGGCCCGGGTCGGCGGCCGCCGCCTGGTTCAGCTCGTGGCGCAGCCGCGCCCGATCTCCCGCGTCGCGCGAGTCGCCTGAGCATGGCGTCGATGCCGCCCTCCCTCGCCCATGCCGGCAGCATCTGCGCCAGGCTGGTGTTCCAGGCGGTGTACGGGTAGACATCGAAGCTGACATCGACGCCATCCGCTCGCGCCTGGTCGATCGACGCCAGCGCCCCCTCGGACTTGCCCCAGTTCTGCTGCCCCTCGGACTTCATGTGCGCGATCTGCACTGGCACACCCGCCTGACGGCCGATCTCGACGGCTTCCGCAATCGAGTTCAGCAGACCGTCGGCCTCGCCGCGGATGTGGCTGAAGTAGATGCCGCTGAAGGGCGCTAGCTCCTTCGCGAGCGCGATGATCTCATCGGTCTTGGCGAACATGCCAGGCGCGTACACCAGCCCGGTGGACAGCCCCACCGCGCCCTCCGCCATCGCCTGCCGCACGGCCGCGCGCATCCCGTCGAGTTCCCCCGCGGTCGGCGCCCGATCCTCCTCCCCCATCACCCCTGCTCTCACGATCCCATGCCCCACCACGGGCGCGATGTTCACCGATGCCGGGTGCGCGCGCAGCGCCGCGATGTAATCGCCGAACGAGCCCCAGGTCCAGTCCACCTCCCGGCCCCACTGGCCGAAGGCCTCGCGGATCTCGGTCTGCTTTGCCCGGGGGCAGGGCGCGGGCGAGAAGCCACACTGCCCGATCACCTCCGTGGTGACGCCCTGGCGCAGCTTGCTTTCCGCCTTCGGGTTGATGAGCAACGCCAAATCGGAATGCGAATGCATGTCGATGAAGCCGGGGGCGACCACCAGCCCGGCCGCGTCCAGCGTCTGGCCCGCCTGCCAGCCTGCCAGGTCGCCCACCGCGGCAATGCGGTCGCCACGCAGGGCCACCTCCGCCCGCCGCGCCGGCGCGCCCGTCCCGTCGATCACCATCCCCCCCTGCAACAGAATGTCGCAGCCCTCTGCCATCGTGCCCTCCTGCGTATGTCTCAGCTTCGCGTTTACCGTGCCGCGTGGTCGATCCCCTTTACCGCGGGGAGCAGCCGAAGACGGGCCGCGAAATGCGGCACGAAGAGTAGCATTTTCGCGAAAGACGCCTCTTGTTCCACGTGGAACATTTCGAGGGTTTTGGGGGAGGGCGGCTGGACGAAAACGGAGGGTCGGGCGGGAGGCGGGGGCGCGGAGGGGAAGGGAGGGGGCGGGGAGCGGGAATCGGCCAAAGTAAGCAATGCATTAGTAGTACAAGAGGCAAGCCGAAATGGGGCCGATTTCATTACGCGGGGATTTCGGGATTTGCCCTAGAAGGCGGCTGGATGGGCTCAGGAGAGGGGCGCGAAATGCGCCTCTTTCGCGGAAACGCCGCATTATAGGCTTTTTCGGGGAAGAGCCGAACTATTTCACCTAGGGCAAGACAGGGGGGTCAGAGGGGAAGGTGGGGGCATTTCGGGGTCTGAGGGCAGGTGCGCGCAGGGGTGCATCAGGTGCACGAAATGAGTGATTGGAGGGTGTGCTCCCCAGAAACCCTATCCGGGCATTTCTGGGTGGTTTGCTTCACAGCTGAGTCGGTGTTATCCTTCCTCTCATGAGTACCGTTTCGAGCTTCCTGGTCACTGTCGGATATGTCCTGGGCGCCATCTGGGAACTTGCCCGTTACGCGCTCCGGTTCGGCTGGGCGCTGCTGCTGCCGAAGGCCCTACTCGCAGCGCGGGTGCTGGCGGCCGAAAGCCAACTGGCGGTCGAGTTGAACCGATCCGGCGCAAGCAGGAGGCGCCGTCACCAGTTCACCCCCGCCTTTCGCCTCCTCTGGGTGTCGCTCTCGAAGGTGCTGGAGGGCTGGGAGGATCTGGTGCACCTGATGAAGCCGGAGACGGTAAAGCGCTGGCACACGGCCGCCTTTCGTTTGTTCTGGCGCTGGCGTTCCCGGCCGGGGCGGCCACCGATACCGGATGAGATGCTGCAGCTCATCCGCCGCCTCAGTCGGGAGAATCCCCTGTGGGGCCCTGATCGTATCCGGGATGTGCTGTTGCTGCTGGGCTACGACGCGCCCTGTGCGGAGACCATCCGCAAGTACATGGTAAAGCCGAGGAAGCCGCGGTCTCCCTCGACCACCTGGCTACCATTCCTGCGAAACCATCTCGACTGCTCCTGGGCGATGGATTTCTTCACCGTCACGACGCTGGGCTTCCAGGTGCTGTATGTGTTCCTGGTCCTCGATCATGCTCGCCGGGAGGTGCGGCATTTCGCGGTCACCGCCCACCCGACCATGGAGTGGGTGATCCAGCAACTCCGGGAGGCGATGCCCTTCGGGGAACAGCCCCGCTACCTGCTTCGCGACAACGACGGCATCTACGGCGATGGCGTACGCGCCTTCTTGATCTCCTGTGGCATTCTGGAGGTGCGCACCGCCTACCGGAGCCCCTGGCAGAACCCGTATGTGGAGCGGATAATCGGCACGCTACGACGGGAACTGCTCGACCATGTGATCGTGCTGAACCAGCGGCATCTGGAGCGGCTACTCAGGGAGTACCTGACACAGTACTACCATGTGGCGCGCCCCCATCAGGGCTTGGGCGGTGAGACGCCGGTGCCATCACCGCGGGCCGCTCCGATGGAGGCGGCCGCGCCCTTGGTTGCGATCCCGGTGCTGGGCGGATTGCATCATCGCTATGAGCGGATGGCGGCCTAGACTCGCCGCGATGGGATAGGGTTTCCGGAGAGCGCCAGTTCTCAGCAGGAGGGAGCACGATGCGAGCGATGCCATTGCCGGTCGGGGAGCGGGTTTACCAACTGAAGGTCACTCTGAGGCACATCCGGCCCCCCATCTGGCGCCGTCTGCAGGTGAGAGGCGATACGACTCTGGGAGAGCTGAATCGGTACCTCCAGGTGGCGATGGGGTGGTGGAATTCGCATCTCCACCTGTTCCAGATTGGCCGCACCGAGTACCGCCATCCGGACCCGGAAGAGGATGTGTTCTGGGAGATCACGGCAAAGGACGAGCACGCGGCGGTGCTGGGAGATGTCGTGGGCGCAGAGAAGGCGAGGTTTCGCTATGTCTACGACTTCGGAGATCACTGGGAACATGAGATTGTGGTGGAGAAGATCCTGCCGCGAGCGGGAGACCTGGCGTACCCCGTGTGTTTGGCTGGCCAACGCGCCTGTCCCCCCGAGGACTGCGGCGGGCCCGGGGGATACCGGGAACTCCTGCAGGCACTGCGTGACCCGGATCACCCCGAACATGAGAGCTGGACCGAATGGGTACCGGACGGCTTCGAGGCAGAGGGATTCGACCTCGAGGAGCTGAACCGCCGCCTAAGGTCGCCGGACACCTATGCCGACTGGGAGGATTGAGACTACTCCACCTTCCAGCCACCGGCGACGCCATCTCCAGACCGCCTCGAGACTGCGCTCGCAGCGGCAGAACTGATCTTGGATGGGATTACTGGGGTGCACAACACTACCGTGCAGGAGGGTTCGTTGCAGTCGGCAGGGGTGTTATGGTAGTATCTGGCAGCCAAGCGCCAGTCGCTGGGATCGTTCTGGCGCGCCGGGAGGCGGGCGTTGAGAGGGAGACACAACGGCGGGCTACTCCCACCTTTGAGGGCAGCATCGCTGCTGCTCATGCTCGCACTTCCGGCAGGCGCGCTGATCGCATCCGGATGCAGCAACAGCGAAACGGTTCACCCCGCGCTGCGGCTGGAGGAAGAAGACTACACAAAGGCGGTCAAGAAGGCCAGCGGCCTGGTGGCATCGAAGAGCGATCCCACTCGGGCCTACGTTGGCGGCATGCAGCAGGTCAATCTCCGCGTCAGCCAGGATGTGATCATCCGCGAGGCAGCGGTCTGCTGGCCGGCGGAGGAACTCGCTTACCTGATCGTCAAGAACGCGGCGGACGACTCGGCGGTGGCTCGGGTGGCGAGGCAGGCGCGGCGGACGGTGGAGACGGATCTGAAGATTGAAGTGGTGATGCAACTCCCCAAGTCGCAAGACCCGAGTTCGCTCAAGTTTGCCCTGAAGACGAGCTTGGGCGAGGAGTACCCGCCGCTCGCAGTTGAACCGCCGACGTTCATCAGAGATGTAGCGTCCGCGCTGGATCCGTCAATGCCGGCGTCAGCGATGTACACCTACGATGTCCATTTCCCGATTCAGGGCAGCCCGGGATTTCCCCCGATCGGCCCGGGGGTCACCAGCCTGGATCTGGTCGTGAAAGACGGCACGCTGCAGGCCACCACCAGCTTCGTGATGCCGAGCCAGATACAACGGTACTAGCCGAACGACGCTCTCCCGGCCGCGGTTCGCCCGCCTCACCGCGTTCACTGGACATCCCGCCGCGGTTTCAGGTAAGCTTTGCGTATGAACTATCCGCTCGCGAGGAGACCTGAGCTATGATCTCTTTCAATAAGCGCCGCAATACGCTGGAGCAGGAGACGTACCACTATGAGCTGCAGGACGTTTCGGAGCCGAACTTGTTCCGGGACATCTTCGCCTACCATCAGCCGCCGAAGATTCCGTTCAACCACCGGCACTGGTGCCAATGGATCCGCCGGACGAGATCTGGATCACGGACACGACGTTCCGCGACGGGCAGCAGTCGCGCCCGCCCTTCACGGTGCAAGCAGATCGTCGACCTCTACACCCTGCTGCACCGGCTGAGCGGGCCGAACGGCGTGATCCGGCCGAGCGAGTTCTTCCTGTACTCCGACGAACCATAAGAAGGCCGTGAACGCCTGCCTGGAGCAGGGGTTCCGCTATCCCGGAGATCACGGGGTGGATCCGGGCGAACAAGGAAGACTTCAAGCTGGTGCGCCAGATGGGGCTGCGGGAGACCGGCATTCTGACTTCCGTCTCGGACTATCACATCTTCCTGAAGCTGAAGAAGACCCGCCGGCAGGCGATGGACAGCTACCTCGACATCGTGCGGTCGGCGCTGGAGGCGGGCGTGACGCCGCGCTGCCACCTGGAGGACATCACCCGCGCGGACTTCTACGGCTTCGTCGTGCCGTTCGTGCAGGAGCTGATGCGGCTGGCGGAAGAGGCGAAGATGCCGGTGAAGATCCGGGCCTGCGACACGCTGGGCTACGGCGTCACCTACCCCGGCGCCTCCATGCCGCGCAGCGTGCAACGGCATCATGCTACGGGCTGGTGCACCACGCGGGCGTGCCCAGCGAGTGGCTGGAGTGGCACGGGCACAACGACTTCTACAAGGTGCTCGACCAACGCCGCCACGGCCTGGCTGTACGGCTGCGCGGCGGCGAACGGCACGCTGCTGGGCATCGGCGAGCGCACCGGCAACACGCCGATCGAGGGGCTGGTGTTCGAGTACATCGGGCTGCGCGGAACTGACAACGGGATGCAGCCGCAGGTGATCACGGAGATCGCCGAGTACTTCGAGCAGGGAGTTCGGCGATGGACGATCCCGACGCAACCAGCCGTTCGTCGGCCGCGACTTCAACGTCACCCGCGCCGGGATTCATGCCGACGGGCTGATGAAGGACGAGGAGATCTACAACATCTTCGACACCGACGCGATCCTGAACCGGCCGGTGGCGGTGGCGATCTCGGATACGTCGGGCGCGGCCGGGATCGCGCACTGGATCAACGCGTACTACAAGCTGGGCGCCGGAGCAGCGGATCGAGAAGAGCGCATCCCGGCGTGGCGAAGATCGTGGCTGCGATCGCGAAGGAGTATGAGGGCGACCGCACCACCACCATCTCCAACGAGGAGATGGAGGCGTTCACGGCCCAGTGCATGCCGGAGATCGCAGAGATGACTGCGTCCGGGCAGTGAGGCTGCGGGACCGGCGCCCGTAACTGAAGATGAGCGACTACGGCGGGCGCTCTCGCGCCCGCCGTTCTCATGGCGTCACGGAGATGGAGACCTGAGGGGGCTGGCGCAGGGAGTTGTGGACCAGGCACTGCTCGGCCGCCTTCTGAAGGCCGGAGAGAAGATGCGCTTCGACGGGCTGAGGCATCTTCACTTGGATCTGCACGGAGCCGACGCGGCGAGGATGCTCGGCATACGTGTACTCGACCTCGATCCTCAGGCCGTCGACGAGCACGCCATGTCGCTTGGCGAAGCCCAGCACATAGACTCCCGCGCAGCTTCCGAGGGCGCCGACGAAGAGCTCGGTAGGCGTGAGCGCGGAGTCGTCCCCACCCTGTGCCTCGATCTGGTCGGTGACGACCTGATGGCCGCGATGGTTGATGGTGAGCTTCATCCCGCCTGCGTACTCGATCAGCATCGTCTGCCCTCCATGACCGTCATATCCTGGCGACGGTTGCGATCAGCACCAGCGCGCCGAGGATGGTGAGGAACCAGCCAGCAGCCTGGGCCCATTTGGCGCGGCGAGCGGTCAGCGCCACGTAGTCGGAGGGAGCGCGCCAGGTGGCAACGGCGGGGAGTTCCTCGCTGCATCTATCGATGCGGGGTCGCTCGCTCTCACCCGCAACTTGCCCGCACACGCTGACGGGGATGCCAACCGGCAGCGCCCACACTTTCACCTGCACCTCTCCGCCTGGATCGAGGAAGCCCTCGTAGTAGAGCTGGGCATCGAAGAGTACGCCGCCCGAAGGCACGTAGAGCGAGCGGTCGTCCTGCGCCACTTCAAAGTCAACGCACTTGGTGTCCCGCTCGACCGTATGCCAGCCGACCTTGCCTTCCTCTCTCTCCTGGCGAGCGTAGCGGAAGTAGACGCATTCGCCCGCGGTATAGGGGGCGATGAGAGGAGACTCGCACCGCACCTTGCCACGCAGCCAGACGGTGTCACCGGTATGCACCTGACCGATAGGGAGTTCGGGGGCGCGCTTTAGCGCCCACCAGCGGCGGTCAATGGTGCGCGCTTCCACGAGGGCGATCTGGCCGGCGAGAGTGAGGGCGGCGCCAGCGGCCGGGAAGTACCAGGCAGGCATCGGGACGGTGGCGCGGTAGCCGGCGAGTAGCGCCGCGATATGGTAGCCGACGAAGCCGGCGATAGTGAGGCCGACGAGAAGGCCAACCCAGAGCACCCACGGGGCCTGGGCGGGTGCGGGGAGGAAGCGCTTCGGCAGCGGGCGCAGTGATGCCCCGCAGGCGAAGCAGACGATCTCCGCACCGAGGTTGGGCGCATGGCAGCGAGGGCATTCGCAGTGCTGGAGCATGGACCTCGTTGTTCGGTATTGGAGGCGGTGTGCCCTGCCGAGCCAGTTCCAGGTACGAATGGGCAACACGGAGGGGCCATTGACAGCACCTGCGCCCGGCAATGGGGCAGGAGGTGGGCGGTTGGCGACGAATCTCATGGCCTCGGTAAGCTTCCGCGGCTGCACGGGATGGGCCGGGGTGCGAGGAGTGGTGACATGGGCAGTCGGGTGCATCCAGTAGTGGCGGTGCTGTCAATCCTCATAGTCGTGGTGCTGGTGGCGATGGTCTACTCGCGCCGCAGCGAGACCCCCAAGCCAATCGGGACGTCTGGCGCTGGCGGACAAGAGATGCGCGGGCAGATGGGCGGAGGGGGCGGAGAGGGCGGCAGAGGTGGCGGAGGCGGAGGTAGGAGGGGTGGCGGTCGGCGGGGCGGAGGCGAGACCGGCGGTGGAGGCGGGATGGGCGGCGTCCAGATGGGTGCCGGCGGTGAGATGACCGATGCTTCGCTGGGCATGAAGTTCAGCAGAAGCGCCGACCCGCAGGGGTTCAAGATCGACAAGTTCGAGGGCACGCCTAACCCGTCGCCGCTGAAGCTCATGGGGCTGAAGGAAGGCGACGTCATCACCAGCTGCAACGGTCAGAAGCAGCAGGTGAGAGGCGCGGTGGTGCAGGGGATCCAGGATCTGAACGCGAGCGGAAAGTCGATTGTGATATTGGTCTCCCGGGCTGGGAAGTCGATCACCATCAACTGGAAGGACAAGCTGCCCGCGGCAGCGGTTGTGAAGGACGAGCTGAAGATGGGCGGCGGTGGCGGCCGTGCTGGAGAGCCGGGTAAGGCAAGTGAGGGTAAGAAGCCCGGGCGATAGCAGTGCCGCGAACGGAAACTCCACGGGGACTGGGCGACGTTGCCGTCCGGCCCCCGTGCGTTTTCCTACACGGAAGGTTCACAGTTCCAGGCTATGCTGAGGACAACCGCTGGGGAGCAGGCGAAGTGGATGTGCTGAACTGGAAGCAACAAGCGAGAGTTGTGGCTTGGCTGTTCTTGGCCGTGTTAGCCGCGATGGCACCAGGGTGCGGACACAAGACCGCGCCACCGGCGCCAGCGCAGGTCGGCGGCGGAGCGCGAGTGGCCTGGCTGGACAACTACGAGAAGGCCGTGGCGCGGGCGCAGGCGGAGAAGAAGCCGCTGATGGTGGACGTGATGGCGGACTGGTGCTCGGCCTGCAAGCGGCTGGACGCGGAAGTGTTCTCGCGGGCGGACGTCGCGGCCGCGGCGGGGAAGTTCGTAGCGGTGAAGGTGGATGGCGACAAGAGGCCGGAGCTGAAGAAGAAGTTCGAGGTGAGTGGATACCCGACGATAGTCCTCGTGACCCCCGAAGGCAAGGAACTGGATCGGGTGCGGGGAGCGGTGCCGTATCAGGTGATGAAGTCGGCCTTGGAAGAGGCGGCGAAGCCGGGCTCCGGGTCGTGAGGGAGAGGCGGCGAGACCGCGTTTCGGGACGCGAGTAGGATGGGAAGCGGAGGGCAGTGATGAGAATCGCGGTGGTGATCGTGCTGCTGGCACTGGTGGCGGTCGGCGGAG
Source organism: uncultured Armatimonadota bacterium (assembly GCA_963699135.1). Taxonomy (GTDB): domain Bacteria; phylum Armatimonadota; class Hebobacteria; order Hebobacterales; family Hebobacteraceae; genus JBEKKD01. The sequence continues at coordinate 630,467 of OY969415.1, forward strand.
TGTTCGCGTGGCGCGCCCACAACCAGGCCGCGGCTCCCGTGGCGGCGGGCGACGCAAAGGCCGGCGCCAAGGTGAGCCTGTACGTGGCAGTGCCGCAGGGCCTGTTCCTGCCGGTCTCGAAGGTGATCGACAAGTACCAAGCAGAGCATCCGAACACCGAGTTCCCACTGCTGGTGGATACCCCTGAGGCGATGGCGCAGGCGACCGAGGAGAACAAGGAGAAGCCGGATATCTTCATCTCGCCCGGCGGGCACGAGATCGAGGTGCTGCGGCAGAAGAATCTGGTCGATCCCAAGACGATGGTCGCTTTCGGCAGCTACGACCTGGCCATCCTGGTTCCGATCAAGAACCCTGGGAAAGTGAAGGGGATCGAGGACCTGCTGAACCCGGAGGTCAAAGCCATTTCCATCTCCGACCCCGACCTGAATGCGGCCTGCTACGCCGCGCGGCAGTCGCTGGAGAACCTCGGGCTGTGGGAGAAGCTGAAGCCGAAGATGAAGGTGACGGGCTGCTGCATGTCGTCGTTCAAGTGGATTCTCGACGGGCGGGCCGAGGCGAACGTGCAGTTCCTGGGCTGCCCGCTGGACCCGAAGACGGCGGAGACGGCGGAGAAGCAGAAGGTGGCGATCGCCTGCAGCTTCCCGAAGGACACGTTCTACGCCCCGCGCAATGTGGCCGGGATCGTGACGACGACGAAGAAGCGGAAGTTGGCAGAGGATTTCCTGAAGTACCTCACCTCCCCAGAGACGATCAAGTTCATGGCTGACAATCGGATGCGGAACGACCTGAACCTGCCGTTGACGCCGGGCCCGTGGGGGCCGGAGCAAGAGCAGAGCCCGATGGGAGCCAAACAGGCGGCGAAATGAGCCGTAGCTCGCAGATCGTCATCGTTCTCCTGCTAGTCGCGGTAGTGGCGATGGGTGGACTGATCGTCGCGCGCAGCCGCGGCGGGAGTGAGGCGACCCCCTCCAACCAGGTGATCGTGTATGCGCCCTGCGGCATGACCGGGCCGATCAACATCGCCTCGGCCATGTTCCGCGCGGCACACCCCGAGATCAGGCTCGAGATCGTGTTCGACAACGCGAATGTGCTGGTGCGGAGAGTGCGGAAGGGCGAGAAGCCGGACATCTTCATCTCCCCGGGTGAGGTGGAGATGAAGCAGCTCGCAGATGAGGGCCGCATCGACAAAGGCACCATCGCAGATTTTGGGTCGCTGGATATTGTGTTGTTCGCGCCCAGCAAGACGAAGGGCCTGAACCAGATCGGCGACATTCTGAAACCCGAGATCAAGGCGATCAGCATGGGCGACCCCAAGTTCAACTCGATCGGGTTTTACGGCGAGCAGGCGCTGCGGTCGCTGAAGCTGTGGGACCGCGTTCAGGACAAGCTCACGCTGCGGGAGTACCCGCTGGAGGCGGTCAAGCTGGTAAGCGAGGGACGGGTGGACGCGGGCGTCACCTACCTCACCTGCCCACTCGAAACCGCGCCGGACAAAGCGTCGAAGTCGGACCTGCGAGTGGTGGCGAAGTTCCCGCGGGAGTCCTACTCCCCAGTGCGGCTGCAGGTGGCGATGCTGACCGGAACCAGGGAGCGTGAGTTGTCACAGAAGTTTATCGATTTCCTGAGATCGAAGCAGGCGCAAGAGGCGCTGTCGGGGAGCGGCCTGCTTCCGATTCCGGAGAAGAAGGCATGAGTAGCGCCGCGCCGCGGAAGAAGTCGAATGCCGCGTTCATCGTCGTCGTGGTGGTACTGCTGGCGGCGCTGGGCGGGGAGGGGTACATCCTGACTCGCCCGAAGCCGGCGCGACCGGAGGAGGCGCAGCGGGCGATTGCCGCGGCCTCGAACAAGATCGAGACCTTCGGGGAGAAGTCGGCGCCGATCAAGATCGAGTTCTACGCGCCACTGACGCTGGAGTGGCACCAGAAGACGATCGGGCTGCTGAAGGCCTACGACAAGGCGCATCCGGGTCAGATCTACGCCACGCTGATGCCGATGGGGCGATCGGATTGCGACCAGACCATGCAGAAGCGCGGGTACACCTGCGCGGTGATCTTCATCAATGGGAAGACCGAGTTCAAGCTGCCCACGGGCAAGAAGGTGACCCTCGAGAAGAAGCCCAACACGGTGGACTCGTTCTACAACAGCGAAGACGTGGTCACGATCATCGAGGGGATGGCGAAGAAGTAGGGCGCGGTGTCAGCCATAGGGCCACTCGTGGTGGAGTGAGTTGTACGAAAGGGGGCCGCGATGGTGAAGATGGAAGCGTACCACGACGGTGAGAAGTGGTGTGCGCGAGGGATCGGGGTGGACGTTTTCACGCAGGGCGATACCCTGGATGAGCTGATGGCGAACATCCAGGAGGCGGTAGCGCTGCATTTCGAGGGCGAACCGGAGATCCCCGAGGTGCTAGTCCTGTCCGAGCTGAAGGCTGGTCATGCCAAAGCTGCCACAGGTTAGCGGACAGGCCGTACTTCGCTTGCTGGTCCCGCTTGGATACCGGGTAGTGCGGCAGAGAGGCAGCCACGCCCAGCTCACTGCATCGACCTCAACAGGAGAGCACCGCATTACCGTGCCTATGCACAAGGAGCTTGCCAAGGGCACGCTCAGCGATATCCTAACCCAGGTCGGCGCCCGCAACGCTATCCCGAAGGATGACCTAGTGCGACGCCTAGCCTAGCCTCTTCCGGGTATGAGTCTGCCGGATATCTGCCGGGCGTTTTCAGTGAGGGGTCATCCCTGCTGCGAGGGCGTGACCATCCTGCAAGCTCACGCCCACGGCAACAGCCGAGTTCCCGCCCCCTCAATCGCGTGCTATAATCTCCGCCAGTTTGGGGAGAGTCCGTGTTTGACCTGCGATTGCTGAAGAGGGTGGACTGGGCGCTGTTCGCGGCAGTGATGGGGCTGTCGCTGTACGGTCTGGTGATGATCTACTCGGCGACGCGCGCCCCGGAGGCGGCGGGGCTGGGGCCGCCGAGTCAGTTCGTGCAGAAACAGGCCATCTGGCTGCTACTTGGGCTGGGCGCGTTTGCGGTCACGCTGGTGTGGGAGTATGAGTCACTCGCCCGCTGGCACCTCCCCCTCTACCTCCTGGTGATGGTGCTGCTGGCGGCAGTGCTGAAGATCGGGGAGTCGCCGACGGGAGCGTCGAGCTGGATCGGAATGGGCGGATTCACGCTCCAGCCGTCGGAGCTGGCGAAGATCGCGGTAATCCTGTCGCTGGGCGCGTTCGTGAGTCGGCGCGCGGATGTCATAGGGGAGCTGCCCGTGGTGCTGCGGTCGCTGGCGATCGCGGCGGCCCCGGTGCTGCTGGTGCTGCTGCAGCCGGACTTCGGGACGGCGCTGGTGGTCATCGCCATCTGGTTCGGAGTGCTCTATCTGGGGGGCGCGAGCCGGAAGCAACTCGGGGCGGTGTTCGTGTCGGGCCTGCTGTTGTTCGCGATGATGTGGAACGTCGACAAGCTTCCCGTCGAGCAGTTCCCCGCGCCGGCCGCGAAGGTGCTGGCGAAGGCGCGACTCAAGGACTACCAGAAGCGCCGCCTGACGATCTTCCTCGACCCTCGCTCCGACCCACTCGGCGCGGGATATCACATCATCCAGTCCAGGTTGGCCGTCGGGTCTGGTGAGCTGACAGGGCGAGGACTGTTCCACGGCTCGCAGAGCCGTCTGCGCTTCATCCCGGAGAGGCACACCGATTTCATCTTCTCGGTGGTGGGCGAGGAACTAGGGCTGGTGGGGTCAGCGGCGCTGCTGCTGCTGTATCTCTTTCTCTTCTGGCGGGGGCTCAGGATCGCGGCGCGGGCGAGAGATACGCTGGGGTCGCTGCTGGCGGCCGGGGCAGTGTCGATGCTCATCTTCCACACTATCGTGAACGTGGGCATGAGCATCAACATCATGCCGATCACCGGGATTCCGCTGCCGTTCGTAAGCTATGGGGGAAGCAATATGCTGGTGAGCTTCGTGGCGTTCGGGCTGCTCCAGAACGTGCACATGAGGCGAACCAGGATCATCTTCTAGCACACTTACGGGAGGTGAGCGCTCAAGATGTCCGACTCAGAGGAAGCTAAGGGCGAAGCGCAAGAGGCGAATGCCGGGCAGCCGGCCGATGAGACCGCCGCGCCGGGAGCGGAGGGGCTGAAGCCGCTCGACGTCTACATGGCGCTGCGAGCTGCATTCCATCAGATGGCGGCGGTGGCCTGGCAGATGATGGGGCTACAGGCAGACCCGTTCACCGGGAAGATGCACAAGGATGTCGAGCAGGCGCGGATAGCGATTGACTGCGCGGCGTTCCTGCTGGAGAGGCTGCAGCCGCAGCTGCAGGGACAGGAATCCAGGGACTACCAGAGCATGTTGACGGACCTGCGGCTGAACTTCGTGAAGCAGGCCGGGCCGTAGCGGATAGGTACGCCCCTAGGTGCGCGGGAGGGGCCCGGCCTACAGCATCTCGGAGAGTTCGTCGGGATGGAACGACAGGTTCAGCAGCGCCTCCGCGAAGCCCTGCGCCGCCGCTTCCACCTCGTCCGGCCGGAGGGGACCAAAGCGCTGGCCGCTCTCGATGTGATGGAACAGCTCGTGGGCGATGTGGACATCGTCGAGGTTGCAGGCGAGGATGTCGAATCGCTGGTTGGCGTGAACCGCCGCCGCGAGCGTGTCGATCGAGTCGCGGTAGAGGATGATGCGGGGCCGGTTTGGGTCATACTCACTGCGCACGTTTGGCTGGGCGGGGGGCGGTTCCGGACGCTCGTCAATCTCAACACCCAGCTGCGCGGCGAGATCCTTGACGCCGGGCCTGACCCCCTTCACGATGAACCGCCGGGCGACGCGCTTCCCTAGCTCGGTGGGATCGTCGATCATATCACCACCTCATCCTGCAGCCGAAGCCGCCTGGACTTCACTTCCGCCAGGAATTGTAACGCGCGCGCCCCGAGAAGCGCAAGAGCCAGGAATACGGCGAGGTCTGCCAGGTTATACACAAAGGCGCCGGCGCGCCCGAACTCCAGGAAATCAACCACGAATCCCAGCCGGATACGGTCGAGCAGGATGCCCAGTACCCGCCGATCATAAGGGCACAGCCAAGCTCGGCCAGCGCAGACATGCGGTAGCCGGTCTTCGCGAGTTTCGCGTAGAGGAAGTACATGGCGCCGACGCAGATGGCGGTGACGAGTAGCAGATAGGAGAAGGCGCCGCCGAACCCCTGTTCCCAATTCCGCGTGTAGGAAAGGCGCAGGTACCCTCCAAGCAGCGAGACCTGGTGCTCCTGAAGCCGGAGCGGGAGGAGGAACTTCGCTGCCTGGTCGAGCACGCACACTGCGAGCGCGACGGCGACCCAGCGCCAAGGGGCGGCGAATCGGCGCAGGTAGAGCAGCAGCACTCCGATTAGGAGAATCGCCGACAGGATCGCCTGAAACACGCCCGGTGCGCTCTGCGCTAGCACTCTGTCTCGCCTCCAAGAGATGACTCAGTTGCCACTGGCCCCACCTGCTCCCGAGAGAGTCTGGCGGATCGCCTGCGGGAGGGCCGCCAGCACCTCCCCGGCCACCAGGCTCGCCTCCCCTACCCTACTGGCTGCGATATCCCCCGCCAGCCCGTGCAGATAGGCGCCAGCGGCGGCGGCCTCGAAGGGCAGCAGGCCTTGCGCAATGAGCCCGGCGACGACCCCGGTAAGCACATCGCCTGTTCCTCCGGTCGCCATACCGGGGTTCCCAGTCGGGTTCACCGCCAGTTGGCGACCAGGCTCAGCAATCAGGCTGCAAGCTCCCTTTAGTATTATCACAGAACGGTAACGATTTGCTGCGGCCCCGCAGAAATACGCCCGGCCGGCCTGAATCTTGCTGGTCGGAACACCCAGTAGGCGGCTCATCTCGCCGGGATGGGGGGTCAGCACCGCAGGAGCGTGGCTGCCTTCAAGAAGCACTGAGGCCTCGGCGAGGGCATTGAGGCCGTCGGCGTCGATGACCATAGGCCTATCGACACGAGCCACCAGGCGGCGCACCAGGACGGCGGTGTCGGGGTGACGGGAGATGCCGGGGCCGATGGCCAGCACATCGGCGGATTCGGCGTGCTCGAGAATGACGGCGAGCGCGCGGGTGTCGAGACTGCGCTCGTAGGTTTCGGCGAGGGGGAGCGTCATCACTTCGGTGAGCTTAGTCTCGATGATATCGTTGAGGCTGGCGGGGCAGCCGATAGTGACCAGCCCTGCCCCCACGCGGAGAGCCGCGTCGCCGCAGAGGCAGGCGGCTCCTGTCATCCCAACGGAACCCGCGATCACGAGGACGCGCCCGAACGTCCCCTTGTGAGCGCTGCGAGGGCGCTCGGGGAGGATCATGCGGACCCATGCGGGGTCGGTGAGATCGGCCCCGGAGGGCGTGGTGGCGATGAGGTCAGCGGGGAAACCGATATCGGCGACGGTGACGCGGCCTGCGTAGTCCACTCCCGGGTGGAGGTACAGCCCAAGCTTGGGAAGCCCTAAGGTCACGGTCTCGGTGGCGCGAACGGCGGCCCCGAGCGGTTCCCCGGTATCGGCGTCGAGGCCCGAGGGGATATCCACGGCGAGTACGGGCCGGCCTGACTTGTTGACGGCCTCGATGCACTGACTGGTCAGCCCGCGCACCTTCCCGGAGAGACCGGTACCCAGCAGGGCGTCGATAACAAGGCAGGCGTGGTTGATGGCGCGAGGGAGCGACTCGGCGTCGGTGATCTCGGAGAAGGGAATCCCGGCTCCACCCAGGCGATCTAGGTTCTTCCTGGCATCGTTGGTGAGATCGGCGGGAGTGGTGGCGAGGAGCACCTCCACCCTGCGTCCCAAAGCGGCGAGGTGGCGGGCGGCGACGAAGCCATCGCCGCCGTTGTTCCCCCGGCCGCAGAGGATGACGATCGGCCTGTCCGGGCAGCCCTCGGTCATTCTGACGGCGGCCTCGGCCACCGCCCGACCGGCGTTCTCCATGAGCGTGAGCCCGGGGATGCCGTGCTCCTCGATGGCCCTTCGATCAAGCTCCCGCATCTGCTCGGCAGTGACGATCTTCACGCCCACACCCCCTGGGGAAGCGAGTCGTCGGAATCGAAGTCAGGTGGCAGCGCCAGCCCGACACAGGCAACAGCATAGTCTCGGCTGTGGGAGAGCGAAACCAGGAGGCGAGCCCCATCGTCGACGTGCGCCAGCGCGGCCGCCTCCCCTATCAGCAGCAGGTAGGGCCGGCCGTTGGCGTCGCTCTGTATCTCCACCTCCTGCCAGCGGAGCCAGCGCCCGATGGCCTTGGCGGTGGCTTCCTTGGCGGCGAACCTGGCGGCGTAGTGAGGGGCGGAATCGGCGCGCTGATCGCAATAGGCCCTCTCTCGCTCGGTGAACAGCCGCGCTGCCAGGCCCGGCCGGCGGGCGAGGGCTTGCCGGATGCGGTCGATCTCGATGATGTCGATGCCGAGGGAGGAGAGCATAGGGGGACAGTTCTGCGGGGAGGGGCGGAGGGCCTGTCGCCGCTTCCGTCATAGTGACAAGTCGAATAGTGGGATGACGAAGTCGCCGAGACGGGCGCGGCGCAGTAGCCGAACAAGCTCCATATCGGCCGTAACCAGCTCCACTCCGGAAAGCTGTCCCGCTGACACATAAAGCGCATCGTAGAACGAGATGCCCGCTCGCTGGCAGATGCGGAGAGCATCCAGCGCCAGGGGGGCCGAACTCACGCGCCGCAGCGGTGAGGCAAGGAACAGAGACAGCCGGTTCGCCGCGTCCTGCTCGGAGATCTCGTCAGCTGCAACCTTCCTCAGGAAGGCACTGCCCACTTCGGCCACGATCAGGTCAGGGGCCAGTACATCCACCTCACCCGCCCGAACCGCTGTTTCCAGCTCGACTGCCTGCTGGTAGCCTGGCTCAGGGATGTACCACTTGACGGCGACGCTGGCGTCCACGACCAAGGTCCTCAACGCCGGCGGTCCTGTCTGATGGTCTCCGTGGAGTCCTTGTAGGCGGTGCCGCGCGCGATCAGCTCCTCACGCAATCGCGCGGCTTTCTCGAAGTAGCTGAAGTCCTCAGCCTCCGCGAACTGCTCGATCGCGCGTCGGGTTTCCTGCTGGAGTGAACGGCCGCGGCTGGCTGCCAGCTTCTTGAGCCTGTCGATGGTCTTCTTGGGAACGTTTCTGATGAGCAGATCGGGCATGGTAGACCTCACCTCGATGCTATCAAAATGATAGCACTGTGGGAGGGTGCCGTCAATGCCGCTTGGCGGGGAGTTTGGCGATGCAGGCGGCCCAGCCTTCCTCGGTCAGGCATCCGGCTGGCACGAGGCCGGCACGGGCGAGGGCGTCCTCGACGATGGGGATGTTGGTGACGAGGAAGCCGGAGCCGATGAAGGTTCCGCCGGGAGCGAGCAGGGACCGGAGCCCGGAGGCCAGGCGAACGACCTCGGTGGCGATGATATTGCAAACAATGAGGTTGAACGGGCCCATAGAGGGATCGAGCAGGTCTCCGTCGATCACCTGGACGATGTCCGAGACGTGATTCTTTCGGGCGTTCTGTCGGGCGACGGGGAGGGTGGTGGCATCGTTGTCGATGGCGATGACCTTGGAGGCGCCAAGGACGGCGGCAGTGACGGCGAGGATGCCGCTGCCGCAGCCGACGTCGGCGACGAGGTCGCCGGGGTGGACGTTCTCGACGACGCCACGAAGACAGAGCCGGGTAGTGGCGTGGCCTCCGGTGCCGAAGGCCGCGCCGGGGTCGAGGGTGACTACCGCCTCTCCGGGCTTCGCCTGGTAGTTCTCCCAGCTCGGAGCGATCACCAGCCCCGGGGCGATCTGCTGAACCTGGAAGTGGTCCTTCCAGGCCTCGCTCCAGCTCTCGGCGCCCAGGGCGCGAATCCCGATAGTGCCGGGGCCGACGCGAAGCCCGGCCGCTTCCAGCGCCGATAACCGCTCCCTCACCAGCTTGACCCGCTCCTCGAGCTGGCCGTCGCTAGGCCAATACGCGGTCATCCGCACTGCCAGCAGCCGGCGTTCCTCGACCACACCCTTCGCGTCAGTACTCAGCAGAATGTCAACCAGGCCCTCAACTACATCGGGGTGGACGAGGATGGTGACTTCCGTGAATTGTGGCTGTTCCTCGCTCACAGTAGAGATTGGTTGGTCGCGCGAACTCAATTCTCCTGCAAGGGGGCGGAGCAATCTCGGGGAGAGGAGTCTCCGGGGCCGGGGGCGCCGTGGCTGAGCCACTCGTTCGTCCGCCGCGACGCGATGTGACGCGAGTATGCTTTCGTGTTAGAATGGCCCCGCCGATTCGTCGTTCACCCATTCCCCGTCCCGTGTGTGGTGCCAGTGTTCGAAGACGCCAGATCAGCCATTGTCGACGCCCTGAACGACCGCCAGCAAGAGGCGGTCGAGTACGGAGATGGTCCGCTGCTCATCTTCGCCGGAGCGGGCAGCGGGAAGACCCGCGTGCTCACCCACCGCGCTGCCTACCTCATCCGCGTGCGCGGAGTCGATCCCTCCCGCGTGCTAGCCGTCACCTTCACCAACAAGGCGGCCGACGAGATGCGAGGGCGCCTCCGCCAGCTCTTGGGCGGACGCCACTGGGAGATGTGGATCGGCACTTTCCACTCGGTCTGTGTCCGTATGCTGCGCGCCGACGGGGAGCGCGTCGGGGTGGCGCCTGATTTCGTGGTTTTCGATGACTCCGATCAGAACTCACTGATGAAAGACTGCCTGCGCGATCTCAGCCTCGATCCGGAGCAGTTCCCTCCCTCGAAGGTGCTGAACGAGATCAGCAACGCGAAGAACGAGCTGATTGGCCCTCGCGACTACTACAACTGGCGGGGGCAGAGCTACTACGCGGAGATCGTCTCTCGCCTCTACCAGCTCTACCAGAGCAAACTGAGCGACAACCACGCTCTCGACTTCGACGACCTGATCAACTACGCGGTCTGGCTGCTGGAGCGCGATGCCGACGTTCGGGAACGATATCAGGAGCGATTCCGCTACGTACTGGTAGACGAATATCAGGATATCAACTTCGCCCAGTACAAGCTGATTGCGCACCTGGCCGCGAAGCATCGCAACCTGACCGTAGTCGGGGATGATGACCAGGCGATCTACGGCTGGCGCGGCGCCGACATGCGCATCATCATGAGCTTCGACACCGACTACCCCGACGCCAAGGTGATCAAGCTCGAACAGAACTATCGCTCGACGCAGAACGTGTTGCGCGCTGCCTGGGAGGTCATCCGGCACAATCGCACGCGGCGGGAGAAGCGCCTCTGGAGCGCCGCCCAGCCCGGCGAGAAGATCGCGGTTCACCGGGCGGCCGATGAACACTCCGAGGCGTTCTTCGTCGCCGACGCGATCGAGCATCTGCGCATTCACGAGAGCCGGGCCTACGCGGATTTCGCGATTCTCTATCGCGTCAACGCCCAGTCCCGCGTGTTCGAGAAGGTCTTTGTCAGCCGCGGCATCGCCTATCGTATCGTCGGCGGTCTGCGGTTCTACGACCGGGAAGAGATCAAGGACATCTTCGCCTACCTGCGGGTGCTGCACAATCCCGCGGACTCGGTGAGTCTGAAGCGAATCATCAACAAGCCCACCCGCGGCATCGGCGATCAGACGATCAGACATCTCGAGGACGCGGCGCGCGAGCACAGTCTGTCTCTGCTTGAGATCTGCCGCCACGCGGAGGCTATCCCGGAGTTGGGGCAACGTGCTCAGCGCGCGGTAGTGCAGTTCACCAACCTCATGGATCACCTGCGGGCAGCGGCGCAGTCGCCCAGTGTCACCGAACTGACAAAGGCCGTGATTGAGCAGTCGGGGTACCAGACCTGGCTGGAGGAGGATCGCTCGATCAAGGCACGGGCGAAGCTGGACAACGTGCGGGAACTCGCCACCGCCACTCAGGAGTATGAAGAGGGAGTCGAGGAGCCTTCGCTGGGCGGGTTCCTGGAGAACGTGGCCCTCCTCACCACCGCCGACATGCTCAAGGAAGGCGTGGATGCGGTGCCGCTGATGACACTGCACAGCGCGAAGGGGCTGGAGTTCCCGGTCGTGTTCCTGGTGGGGCTGGAAGAGGGGCTCTTCCCACTCGCCCGGGCCGCGGTGTCCGATAACCCCCTGGAACTCGAAGAGGAGCGTCGCCTCGCCTATGTCGGCATCACCCGCGCCAAGGAGCGGCTGTTCATCAGCTCCGCCGAGTCGCGCACGATCTTCGGATCAACTACATACACGAAGGCATCGCGCTTTCTCGAGGACATCCCCGACGAACTCTGCGAGCCCACCGGCCCGACTTCGCCGCGGCGAATCACGTGGGAGGCGGCCGATATCGCGCGGGCGCCGGCCGCCCAGCAGATTCTCCTCGACGCGGGGGTCGACGCGCCTTTCAGGGCCGGCGACAAGGTGCGGCACGAGAAGTTCGGCCAGGGCATGGTCGTGTCCGTCACCGGCAGCGGCGCGGACTGGATGGTGTCGGTCGCATTCCCGAAGAAGGGGATCAAGAAGCTCGATCCACAGTACGCGAAACTGGAGAAGGTGTGACGAGACAGGACTTCGCCCCCCATCGCCGTAGGAGGGCAGCCAGCAGGTAGCTCTCATGCCAGATCCGGTTCCAGGGACAATCCGTGAGCGCGTCGCTGAGTTGCGCCAGCAGATCGACCGCGCGAACTATCAGTACTACGTGCTCGACGCGCCGGAAATCAGCGACGCCGAGTACGACGGATTGCTGCGCGGACTCCAGGACCTGGAGGCGCAGTATCCGGAGCTAGTGACGCGGGACTCCCCCACCCAGCGCGTCGGCGCGCCGCCGCTGGATGCCTTCACCACCGTCACCCATCGCGTGCCCATGCTCAGCCTTGGCAACGCGTTCGACGAAGCGGAGCTGAGGGCATTCGATGAGCGGGTGAAGCGGCAACTGGGACTCCCGCCGGAAGAGCCGATCGACTACGCGGCAGAGCTGAAAGTGGACGGGCTTGCGGTCTCGCTGATGTACGAGAGCGGGGTTTTCGTGCGGGGTTCGACCCGCGGCGATGGGTTCACCGGCGAGGATATCACGCAGAACTTGCGCACGGTGAAGGCTATCCCGCTGCGGATGCTGATCGACACCCCGCCGCCGCTGATAGAGGTGCGGGGTGAGGTGTACCTGGACAGGCGCGAGTTCGCGCGCATCAACAAGGAGCGGGAGGAGGCGGGCGAGGCGCTGTTCGCGAACCCGCGCAACGCGGCCGCAGGCTCGGTGCGCCAACTCGACTCGAACATCACCGCGCGGCGGCGGCTCAGTATCACCGTCTACGGCGTTGGCGACGCGCAGGGCGTCAGCTTCGAGCGTCACACATGGACCCTCGACTACCTTCGCGGCGCGGGGTTCAGGGCTAGCCCGCAGAGCCGCCTGTGTCACGGTATCGAGGAGGCCTACGACTACTGCCGGGAGTGGCAGCAGGGGCACGCGGCCCTGAGCTTCGGCACCGACGGCGTGGTGGTGAAGGTGGATTCGCTGGCGCTGCAGAGGGAGCTGGGCCAGGTCTCGCGCAGCCCGCGCTGGGCAGTCGCCTACAAGTTCCCGGCGGAAGAGCGGAACACCGTCGTCAGGGACATCCTCGTCTCCGTCGGCCGCACCGGTGCGCTGACACCGGTGGCGGTGATGGAGCCGGTGGTGATCTCCGGCTCGACGGTGCAGAACGCGGTGCTGCATAACGAAGACGAGGTGGCGCGCAAGGACATACGCGTGGGCGACACCGTCGTCGTTCGCAAGGCGGGTGAGGTGATACCGGAGGTGGTCAGCGTCGTTCTCGGCAAGCGTCCGCCTGACGCGCAGCCTTTCGTGATGCCGGGCAAGTGCCCGGTGTGCGGCTCCGACGCGGTGCGGCCGGAGGGGGAGGCGGTGCGGCGGTGCACCGGAATCTCCTGCCCGGCGCAGATCATGCAGCACATGGAGCACTTCTTCTCCCGCGGCGCGCTCGATGCGGAGGGAGTGGGGCCGGCGATCATCTCGCAATGCGTTCAGAGGGGAATCGTCCACGATCCCGCCGACTTCTTCCTGCTCACCAGAGAGCAACTGCTCGAACTCGATCGCATGGGCGAGAAGAGCGCGCAGAACATCCTCGACGCGATAGAAGGCAGCAAGCATCCGGCGCTGGCGCGGCTGGTCTACACGCTCGGGATCCGCCACGTCGGGGGGCACGTGGCGGAGGTGCTGGCGAGGCGGTTCGGGTCGCTGGAGCGCGTTGCCGGGGCGAGCGAGGAAGAGCTAGCAGAGACCCCGGAGATCGGCCCCGTGATCGCGCAGGCGGTCGCCGTCTTCTTCCGCCAGACGCAGACCAGGGAACTGCTCGAGAAGCTCAGGAAGGCCGGAGTGAGGCCGCAGGAGGTGGAGGCGGCTCCAGTGACGGCAGGTCCTTTCGCGGGCAGAACGGTAGTATTCACAGGCACCCTGAGTCTGCCGAGAAACGAGGCGGAGGCGATCGTGACCTCCCAGGGCGGACGCGCGGCATCGAGCGTCAGCAAGAGCACGAGCTATGTAGTCGCGGGCGAGTCTCCCGGCTCCAAGTACGAGAAGGCCAGGCAACTGGGCGTCCCGATTCTGACGGAGCAGGAATTCCTGAAAATGGTCGGCAGGGAATGACGATGCTGAACTTCGATCAGAAGGGACTGCTGCTCAAGGTCGCCCGCGAGTCGGTCACGGCGGCGGCGAAGGGGGAGTCATATACCCCTCCGAGCAGCGATGACCCCGCGCTACTGCGGCCGGCGGCGGTCTTCGTGACGCTGCACAAGAGCGGCCAGCTCCGCGGCTGCATCGGCACGGTCGAGGCCAGGGACCCGATGATCGCAGCGGTGGCGGAGCTGGCCCACGCGTCGGCCCTCGAGGACCCGCGCTTTTCGCCCGTCAGGCCGGCGGAGGTGTCGCAACTCGTGATCGACATTTCGGTGCTCACCCCCGCGGAGCGAGTGAAAGACGTCAGCGAGATCGAGATCGGCAAGCACGGCCTCATCATCCAAGATGGGCAGTGCCGGGGGCTGCTGCTGCCGCAGGTGGCGAGCGAGTGGGGCTGGACGTGTGAGGAGTTCCTCGATCACTGCTGTCTGAAGGCGGGCCTCCAGAAGGGCCATTGGCGCAAGGGCGGCGAGATCTATTCGTTCGCCGCGGAGGTGTTCGGAGAGCAGGAGTAATGGATTGCATGAGGTGCCCGGGGAGGGTGATTGATGGATCGTGATACCGCGCTGAATCTACTGAACTCGCAGGTGAAGACAAAGAACCTGATCAAGCATTGCCTCGCCTGCGAGGCCGTGCTCGGCGGCCTGGCCCTCCGGCTTGGGGAGGACGAGGCGGTCTGGCGGCTCGCCGGACTGTTGCACGACATTGACTACGACCAGACGGCCGGTTCGCCGGAGACGCACGCGCTGATCGGCGCGAAGGTGCTGGAAGAGGCGGGGGTCGACGGCGCGGTGGTGCACGCAGTACTCGCTCACGCGGAGAAGGCGCCACGTGAATCCGCGCTCGACAAGGCGCTCTGGTGCACGGACCCGCTGACGGGGCTGATCGTCGCGGCGGCTCTCATCCGATCGGAGAAGAAGCTGGCGGTGGTCGATGCCCAGTTCGTCATCAACCGGATGAAGGAGAAGGGCTTCGCCCGCGGCGCGAACCGGGACCAGATTCGCGCCTGCGAAGCGGAGCTGGGCCTGCCTCTCGACGAGTTCGTCGACATCGGCGTGAAGTCGATGCAGGGGATCGCGGCCGACCTGGGGCTGTAAGCGATGAGCGGGTCGGCGAGCGCTAGCCCCTGTCCAGCGGGCCTCACCTGGACGGTCCACCTCGCTCGCCGCAGGCCGGGCCGGTCGGCGGCTGCCGCGGGTGTGATTGCCCTTGGATCGGTCGCCGCAGGGGTCGGATTCGGTAGTCCCACCTTAGGCGCGCTGTCGCTCTGCCTGCTGACCGCCTCGGTCTCCGACTTCCTCTTCCCGATACACTACCACCTAACCGAGGACGGGGTATCGATGCGCGGTCTGCTGACCCGACGCAGGATGGAGTGGCGCGCGGTGAGGCGCGTGGTACGAGATGGTCTCGGCGTGAAGCTCAGCCCACTCCCCAGGCATTCGAGACTCGAAGCCTACCGTGGTATCTATCTCTGGTTCTCGGACCAGAACTCAGATGAGGTGATGGCTAGCATCACCCATTACACTTCGCCGGAGGCGGCTGGTGGAGGCGATCAGTCATCTGTTTGACACGCTGCGCGCACGCCCTGAGCCAGATCAGGAAAGGGTGGATCGTGAAGCGCGCCAGTCGCAGGTCATCGAGGAGTTCGCCCGCGCGGTCGTAGCCCGCAAGCTGGAGGCGCCGGCGACACTGTTTCTCGAGCTGAACCGACCTCTGGGATTTCTTTACAGCCAGGCCGCCTTCTTCGCCCGACCCTTCGTGTCTTTCTTCCTGCCGACGCTGGAGATGGAGGGCGCGGCGGAGGTGCTCGGTGACCCGGAAGCTCTCGACCGACTGATCGAGCGCATCGGCGAGCTGAGCGCGGAGAGAGCGGTCTAGGCGTGGGCAGTCTCGAACACGGCAACTGGTTCATGGCTGCGCTGCTGGGTGGGATGAGCGCGATCATCGTCATCAGCGTGTTGGTGGCCCAACGCGGCCGGGTCATGTTCATCCGTCGCATTCCTGGCCTCTCGGCAATAGAGGAAGCGGTGGGCCGCGCCACGGAGATGGGTCGCCCCGTCTTCTTCTCCCCCGGTCTTGATGGCATCAGCATCACCACGCTCCAGGCCCTCGCCATCCTCTCCTACATCGTTCGCCTGGCTGCCACTCAGGGCGCGCGAGTGATCGTGGGCCTGCGCGATGCCACGGTCCTGCCGGTCGCTGAGGAGTCGGTGCGGGAGGCCTACACTGCCGTCGGCCGCTCCGAAGATCACCGGCCCGAGGACGTCCGCTTTGTCTCCGATGACCAATTCGCCTACGCGCTCGGCACCGTCGGCCTGATGCAGAGAGAGAAGGTTGCCACCAACTTCTTCTTCGGCGGCTTCTATGCCGAAGCGCTGATCCTCACCGAGAACGGGCACGCACTGGGCGCGCTCCAGGTCGCCGGCACCCCCGATCCGACGCAAGTTCCATTCTTCATCGCCACCTGCGATTACGTCGTCATCGGGGATGAATACTATGCCGCCAGCGCCTACCTCACGCGGGAGCCAACGCTCACCGGCAGCCTCGTGGGGCAGGATATCTCGAAGGCCCTGCTGATCGCAATTATCGTCGCCGGCATCGCCATCGCCACGGTGCTGGGGCCGACCGAGGCGTCGCACAGCTTCCTGCAGCACTTGCTGGCCCAGGGGAGATGAGGTGAGCCAGAGCGCCCTCATCGCCCGCATCGTTCTCTCGCTCCTCGGCAGCGCGGCCCTTCTGTATGCTCTCCATCGCCTGCTCGGCCCTCGGGGGCGGCGCTGGCTGATCGTCCTCGTGACCTTCGTCGGCGGACTGTTCTACGGGCTGGAGTGGTTCTACCCCGTTCACGGAACCCCGGCGAAGAACTTCCTGACCGACTACATCGAGCCGGTCAGCAACATGCTCGCGGTGGTCGCCGCCTTCACCGTCGGCCTCGGCATCTACAGCCTCTGCCAGGTGCACGGTCGCAATGTGACGCGGCAGCGGCCGGGCTGGCACAATAGCATGGCCTTCTTCGCCTCGATGATCGCCATGTTCGTCTTCGGCCTCTGGGAGCACTACCTGCATCTGCCGGAGCCTCCTCCCTCCGTGCTGCCCTGGCCGAAGACGGTGTATGAGGTGCTGTTCAGCGGGCTCTTCGTGCCGCTGCAATCGGCCACGTTCTCTCTGTTGGCTTTCTACATCGCCTCCGCCGCCTATCGCGCTTTCCGCATTCGAAGCGCCGAGGCCGCGCTAATGATGGCGGCAGCGTTCATCGTCATGCTAGGGCAGGTGCCCGTCGGCGCCTGGCTTACGAACGCCATTCCTCTGAGCAGCGGCTGGGGATTCCTCCGGCTGGAGAAGCTCGGCGAGTGGATTCTGCGCTGGCTGAACACGCCGGCCCAGCGCGGCATCACCTTCGGCATCGCCATCGGCGCGCTGGCGATGTCCCTGCGCATCTGGCTCAGCCTCGAGCGCGGCACTTTCTTCTCGGAGCAGAGCTGAGATGGGCGTACGGAATCCGCAGATTGCGCAGATGGCGCAGATAGAAACTAGGGACTCCCGAACGCATGCGATCATTGGCGCGGCCATGCGTGTACACAATGAGCTTGGCTGCGGGTTCCTGGAAGCGGTGTACCAGGAAGCTCTTGCCATGGAGTTCGACCAACAAGGGATCCCATTTGTGGCGCAAGTGGAGCTGCCGATCGTCTTCCGCGGGAGGCAACTAAGCGCCGGATACCGAGTGGATTTCATCTGCTTCGACGGCGTAGTCGTGGAGATCAAGGCACTCGCAGCCCTCACTGGTGCCGAGGATGCTCAAATCATCAACTACCTGAAGGCTACAGGCGCCGAGGTTGGGCTGCTCCTCAACTTCGGGACCGATTCCCTTCAGTACCGGCGGCGCATACTTTCGAAGAAAGCATCTGCGGAATCTGCGAAATCTGCGGATCTCCGTTCAGGAAGGTAGCCGGGTGGAAAAGCGCGAAGCGGACAGCTTCTGGCAGCGGATGCAGCAGATACCGCGCTACTACATCTACCTGCTGTTGGCGGGTGTGGTGGTGTGGCAGTTGCTGTGGCCTATCCGCCTGCCGATCGTGCCGAGTTCGGCGAGCCAGGGGCTGTATGACGCGATTCGCGCGGCGCCCGACGACAAGCTCATCGTCATCAGCACCAACTGGGACGCGAGCACTCAAGCAGAGACCGGGCCGCAGACCGAGGCCGTCATCAACGCCTGCTTCCAGCTCAAGAAGCGCTTCGTCATCATGAATATGCAGCCCCCGATGGGGGTCAAGCTCTCCAACGATATCGCAGCGGAACTGGCGAAGCTCTACGGCGCGCGCTATGGCATCGAGTGGGCCAATTGGGGCTATAAGTACGGCTATGGGAATGTACTGATGGCGATGGCGAAGGACATCCCCAAGGCCATCGGCGACGACTACTACGGCAAGCCAGTCACGACGCTGCCGCTGATGAAGGGGGTGAAGGACATCAAGAGCGTGGGCCTGGTGATTGAGATCACCGGGCTCTCGGCGATGACCGAGACCTGGATCGGGCTGATCCAGGGCCCCTACCAGATCCCCTTTGCGGCCGCCTATACGGCGGTGATGGCGCCGATCTACTACCCCTACCTCGACTCGGGGCAGATGAAAGGGCTGCTGGTCGGGGCGAAGGGCGCGGCGGAGATGGAGGCGCTGGTGAACCGGCCGGGCAGCGCCACAAAGATCATGAACGTGCAGTCGTGGGCGCACGTGCTCATCATCGCGCTGATCGTGATCGGTAACATCGGCTACCTGCTGGCGCGAAGCCAGACGCGGGGTCGTGAGCAATGAGCGCCGAGATCATCATCCTGTGGGCCGCCGTCCTCGCCACCCTCGGCATCTACAGCATTCTCTACCGGGAAAACCCGGTCTCACGGCTGTTCGAGCACATCTTCGTCGGGCTGAGCGCGGGCTACCTCGTCCTCACCACCTGGACCCAGAACCTCGAGGGCAAGTGGTGGAATCCGATGATCCACGACCGGCACTGGTACTGGATCTTCGCGCCCATCGTCGGCCTCCTCTTCTACTTCATCTACAGTCGCCGTCTGGTCTGGCTTGCCCGGCTGGTGATGGGGCTATTCTTCGGCACCGCCGCGGGCACGTTCTTCCGCGAGTTCTTCCCGCTCTATTCCCCTCAGATCTACGCCAGCTTCAAGCCGCTGCGACCCGCCGGCGCGGCGCTGATGGCCAGCCCCGGCGCGGCCTGGTCGGACGTTCTGCTGCACAATTGGATCTTCGCCATCATCCTGCTCACCGTGATGAGCTACTTCTTCTTCTCCATCCCGCACGAGGGCAAGTTCGGGCGCAGCCTCGGCCGCAGTTCACTCCTGGGCCGCTGGTTCCTCATGATCGCCTTTGGCGCCATGTTCGGGAACACCGTGATGGCCCGTATCTCTTTGTTCATCGGCCGGATGCAGTTCCTGCTGAAGGACTGGCTGGGACACTACTTCACGTGGTTCGCCGGGCGCGGGTTCTGAAGGCCTGCTCATTCGGCCTTCGATTCGTGCTATCATCTGAGTGCTATGGATTCCAGTCGTATCCGCATCATCACCCTTGGATGCAAAGTCAACCAGTGCGATGGCGATGAGATGGCGCGGGCGCTGGCCGACGCCGGCTATGACATCGTCTCCCGCGGCGAGGCCGACGCCTACATCGTCAACACCTGTACCGTCACGGCCACGGCCGATGCGAAAGCGCGCAAGCTGATCCGCCGACTCGCACGGGAGCATCCCGGCGCGCCCGTGGTCGTCACGGGCTGCTGGGCGCAGTGCGACGCGAGGGCGGCAGCCCTACCAGAGGCAACCCTCGTGGTGCCGAACACGGAGAAAGCAGAGATCGTCGCCGCGGTGGCGCGGCTTCTTCCGTCCGGCGCTGGGACACGACCTCGGACTAGTCCCGTTAGCACCAGGACGCGCGCTTTCCTGAAGATCCAGGATGGTTGTGATCATCACTGTGCCTATTGCGCGGTCCCGGCGGCGCGGGGCCTGCCGGAGAGCAGACCGCTCGCGGAAGCGCTGGGCGAACTGCGCCGGATCGCCGAAGAGGGCGCGCAGGAGGTGGTGCTCTGCGGCATTCGGCTGGGAGCCTACGGCGCAGACCAGGGACGCACGTTCAGCCTCGCGGGCCTGCTTCGCGAGATGCGTGAGATGCCAATCCCACGCGTCCGTCTGAGTTCGATCGAGCCGATGGATATCACAGGCGAGCTGCTGGAGGACATGCGCGATCACCCCACGCTCTGCCACCATCTGCACCTTCCCCTGCAGGCGGGCGACGACGCGGTGCTGGCAGCGATGGGGCGCGGGTACACGACAGAAGACTTCCGAAGCCTGGTCGCAGAGGTGCGAGAGGTCTGGCCAGATGCAGCTATCACCACCAACGTCATGGTGGGATTCCCTGGCGAGAGCGACGAGCACTTCGCGCACACCGTTCGGTTCGTGCGGGAGATCGGCTTCTCTCGTTTACACGTCTTCCCCTACTCACCTCGCCCGGGGACGCCCGCGGCCGAGCGGACCGACCAGGTAGCGGCCCCGAGGAAGCGCGACCGCGCCGAGCGGTTGATCGCGGTGGGCGCGGAACTCGCGCACCAGGCCGCGCTGGCGTGGGTGGGACGCGAGGTCAACGTGCTGTTCGAGGAGGAGAAGGGCGGGCGTCTGATCGGCCTGAGCGAGCACTACCTGCGTGTGTGGTGTGAAGGGCCGCGGGAGTGGGTCGGTCGCGTCGTGGCCGTGACCCCGAGCGAAGCCAGCGGCGGCGAGCTTGTCTCAGGGGTGTGACGCCTGCACCAGAGCGCGCGGCAGGACAGCAGTCGCCAGGCAACGAAGTCACTCTTCATGAAGATTCAGCCCATGCAATCGCTTTTCGTGATCTACGACGAGGCCTTCCAGCAGGAGATCAGCGCCATCATCGAGCGCGACATGGTGGTGCCCCGCTACTCCCGGCTGGATGATGTCATCGGGGCGCGGATGGCGCAACAGGAAGAGCAGTCCGGCTACCTGGCCGACCGCCGCAACCGCATGATTATGCTCGTCGCGGAGCCACTCACCATCGCGCGCATCGTCGTCGCCCTCAAGGACTTGCGCTCCCGCAAAGGGCATGGGCTGCGCGCCTTCGTGGTGCCGACGATCGAGGTGATCTGCGGCCTCGCCTTCCGAAAGCCGCCGCAGGATATCCCAGTAGGCGCCACGATAGCCCCGCTTGATCGCCTCCACCAGCCGGTCATTGTCGTTGTAGTTGTAGGCCTCCGCGCCGCCCTCAGAAGTCGGGAAGAAAAACCGTCTGTCGCCGCCCACCAGCTTCGACACATAAGCGTTCGCGTCGTCGCCAAGGGCGGCCGAGAGGTAGAAGATCGGCGCGGACAGGTCTTCGTTGCCCTCCACCGTCCCGCGCAGATTCGGGTTGCTCACCAGCGGCCCCTCGTTCCGCACCTGCTGGCTCAGCATGGTCCCCCCGTAGACCCGCACGCCGAGAGACACCCCTACCCGGTCAGGCGAGATGCGCT
The DNA here is from genome assembly GCA_963699135.1 of uncultured Armatimonadota bacterium. GTDB lineage: Bacteria > Armatimonadota > Hebobacteria > Hebobacterales > Hebobacteraceae > JBEKKD01. Next base: position 651,591 of record OY969415.1, read on the forward strand.
TCATCGTTTCGATGGTGGTGGCGATGCTCTGCCGCGTCTCCCCCGGGCCGCCGAGCAGCAAGTCATACATGACGGTCAGCCCCGCCCCGCGGCAGGCACCAACTGTTTCCTCCAGATCGCGGACGGTGAAGTCGCGACCCAGGGCCCGCAGCATCCGGTCGTCTCCGCTGTCGGCCCCGAAGTTGACGCCGACGCAGCCCGCCCTCCGCATCGCCTGCGCCAGCTCATTAGTGAACTCGCCCGGCTTGGCATAGGTATACCAGCGGGCGCGCTTCCCGATATCGCGTCGGATCAACTCCTCGCATACCGCCAGCGCGTGATGGGAGGGCACATTGAACTCGGCATCGCAGAGATGGAAGTGATCGACTCCCTGCGCCAACAGCGCCTCGAACTCGTCGGCCACCTCCGCGGGGGTGCGCATTCGCACCTGACAGCCCTTCCCCAGCGGGTCGGCGCAGTAGATGCAGTGCCGATCACAGCCGCGCTTGGTCTCGATGCCGGCCTGGCCGCCTTCCGCGAAGTAGCGCCGATTGTCGAGCAGCTCTCGCCGCCTCGGCAGCGAGTCGATCGGGCCGGTCCATGCGGGGTTCTGTCTGATCTCGCGGCCATCGCGCCACACCAGGCCGGGGATGGAGGTAAGATCCGCTCCCCCTATCACCGCGGCCGCGAGCATGGTCAGCGGCGCTTCTCCATCACCCGCGATCCCGTAGTCAGCGCCAAGCGCTGAGATCGCCGCCCCCGGCTGGATGGAGTAGCCGCTGCCGCCCACCACGACGGGGGCCGTGCAGCGCTGCTTGATGACCGCAATGAGCTCCCTGAATCCAGGCAGGAAGTTAGCGCAGCTCGCCAGGTAGCAGTCATCCGTGTTCCGTATGGTGATGGCTACGAGGGCCGGCTCTACCTGCTGCAGACGCCGATCGATCGCGCCCGCAGGATCATCCTCGAAGCATAGATCGAGCAGCTCGGCCTGAATCCCCTGGGCGGCCAGCGCGTCATGGAGATAATCCAGGGCGATGGGAGCGACCACGGGGCGCAGCCGGTTGGGGTTCACCAGGAGCACTGTCGGCGTCACTGAGTTCTCCGTTTCGGATGGTCCGGCCCGTAACACTTCCGACTCAAAACGTTCGCGCGATTCCCGCGCGACCAGCGGAACCTTTCGATGGGAGGGGCGTCTAAACTAACCGGTGGACCGGGCAGGCTGAGAGGCGCTTGAGAGTCCGGCAACGGCACTGAGCATGATAGCCCGTGGATTCGCTGCCCCGTCCTTGATGACCTTGTCGCCCTCCCTCCTACGCCAGGGGGAACCGGTGCCCCGGGGCACTCCCGCCGTCCCCGGGGCACCTCCGTGCCAAGACCAAACCAGGGTTCTGGAGGACTAGACGATGAAGACATATCGGACTCTGCTCATCGCGCTCGGGACGCTTCTGCTGTGCGCTATCGCCTCGTCGGCCGCCTCCACTCGTCTCACCGCCATCAACCTCGACTGCGCGCAGAAGGCGATCAACACCCAGCAGATGCGATCCGTGCTGCTCTATATGCAGCCGGACATGGTGGGCCTGCACAGCCTGCCGCAGCCGGCCGAGGCGCGAGGTGGGAGCGCCTCCGTCGCAAGCCTGGCCCAGTCACTGAAGATGTACTACGCCTACGTCCCCGCCTATGCGGGCGCTGATTTCGGATCGGCGCTGATCTCGCGATACCCCATCCGGAAGCCAATCGCGATCTCGGACTCCCCGACCAACCGCCTTCAGGGGCTGAAGGCCGAGGTCAGGATCGACAAGAAGATGCTCGATGTGGTGATGCTCCGCCCATCATCCGCGGCCGAGGGGACGTATGCCGTTACCGCGGTCTCGCAGTTGCTGAAGGGGGCCAAGAAGCGTCACTTCGTGGTGATGGCGACATTCGACTCGGGGATGGCGCTCGACACCGTCAAGGGGCTGGGTAGGGCCGGCTTACAGGACGCGGCGGTCGCGCTGCGCCTCACCCAGCCTACCTATCCCGCGGCCTCCCCCAAGGAACGACTGGACTTCTTCCTGGTCTCTGCGACCATGCGCCCCCACCTTAAGAGTGTGAAGCGGGTCAAGAGCGGCCTGTTGCGCGGCGGATCCGACCACCTCCCGGTGGAGCTGGCCTTCACCTTCTGATCGGACCGGAAGCAACAGGGCCAATGACCTTCCCGAGGCAGCCTGGCAGCCAAGTCGGCCCCATGCGGGTTTTGTGGAATAACAGCATGCGCACCATGGCGCGGCAGCGGGCTGTCTCGGGTGGCCGTAAAGCACTTTCGCAGGGGGCTCACCGACCTTTCCGAGGCAGCCCGCTGCCTCACAGAAGGCTCTTGGCAGCCTTCCAGCGCCTTTGTACCGCCTAGACGCCAAATCCGCGTATGCCCTTGACTTGACCGATCCGGGAGTTTCTGTAACAATTCGGATGTTGTATGGGCGAGGGATGCCCCTCTTACACTAGCAACACAATCAGCACTTGCAGCCTCCCATCGCAGCAGCACTCCCACGGCAGTGACCACGCAGTAGTCAGCACCTGTGCCGGCCAGGAAGCCATTCGGCACGGCCGGACATTGGGTCGGCGCACGCGCGCGTCGGCCGGGTTGGAGTGTAGCTTTGGGACGAGTCTACTCTATCGCGCCCGCGGCCGCGATCGTTTCTATAGCATGTGCGGTATGGCTGGGCGTGATTCCGCCGCCCTCGAGAACGGCCGCGCCTCACAAAGTGATGATCGTTGCCGATGGCAGGAGTCGGGAGCTTCCGGCGGCCTTGGGCGACGTCAGTTCAGCTCTGAACGAAGCCGGCCTCGCGCTCGGCCCTATGGACCGAGTTTCGCCTGCTCTCGACACGGCCCTGTCCGATGGCGTTGAGGTCCGCGTGACGCGGGTCAGTCGACGCCACGTGGACGAAGAGGTAGTAGTTCCCTCCCGCACCGTGCTTCTCGGCGACCCGGAACTCCCAGCCGGTTACACCCAGGTGTTGGAGTACGGCCAAGATGGGCGCGTCCGTCGTACCACGCGGATCTGGGAGAAGGACGGACAGGCCACGAAGAAGGAAGTGATCAAGGAGAGATCGCTGGCCAAGGCCACCGATACCGTCGTGCTCCGCGGCACCCGGGGCCTCTCCAGCCGTGGCGGGAACTGGCGCGATCCGGTGCGTATGCATGCCACCGCCTATGACCCGGGCCCGAAGAGTTGCGGCAAGTACGCTGATGGCTACACCGCGACTGGAGTGAAAGCGCGCAAGGGCGTGGTGGCGGTCGATGATCGCGTCATCCCCATGGGCACCCGCCTCTATATCCCAGGCTATGGTTTCGCCGTTGCTGCCGACCGTGGCAGCGCTATCAAGGGCAATCGCATCGACCTCTGCTTCAACACCTACGCGGAAGCCAAGCGCTGGGGTCGTCGGAAGATCAAGGTCTACCTGCTGAACTAGACAGAGGGCGTCGAGGCCTGCCTGCGGGAACCCTCGCACGACTCTGCAATCGCCGTTCGCACAACGCCGTCCGCCGTTGCGGGCGGCGAGCCGCTTTGCGGGGCCCCAGGCGGTTGGCGCCGAACCTCCCGGAGAAAGGCGGCGAGGGTCCCTGGCGGGACCCTCGCATCACCGATGGACAGGGGGGGGTGCAGTAACCTAGCCCTATTGGCTGACGGTTACACCCCTACTCTTCCACAAGGCCTGCGCCTTTGTGAGATGGCCCCAGTCCTAGATCTTGAACTCGATCACCGCCGATACGCCCACCCCCTTCGCCCTCTCAGGGGCACTGGAGGCCTTCGACACCGCGGCGGGGATGAGGATCCTGGGCCGGAAGCTTCCGATCCTTCCCTCTACCTGGAAGACCGCCTTCACCTTCTGAACGCCCTCCGGGCTGCCTACCACCTGGGCAGCGCCGATGTAGCCGCCGGCGCCCAGGGAAAGGATAGGCACCACCTTCGTCGCCCCGGCGGCGGCCGCGCCCCGCTCGTTCAGAGCGCTGGTGATAAACTTGTCGATCTGACCACCAAACTCGGTCACCAGGAAGGCGATGCCGCCGACCTTGATGATGTTGCCAAGATCGAGCGCCCAGACTGCCATCCCCGTCAGGGAAAGGCAGAGCATAACGGCAATGAGAAGAAGCGATATCCGCCTTATGTTCCTGTTCATAGCTGGTCTCCTTGCCGGCTCAGAAGCTGATCAACTGAATGTCGCCGGTTGCCCAGACGCTGACGCCCTGGACCCGGTCCAGCTTAGTCACGTTGATGCTGGAGACGGGAATGTAGGCGTAGATGCGGGCCATCGACTTGAAGTCGAGCCGGAGTTCGGCCACCGCCTTCACCTTCTGGACCTGCTCGGTGGGGCCGGCGACCTGCGCGGCGCCGATAGAGATGCCGCCCTGCTCCAGGCTGACGATGGGGACCCACTTCTGGGAAGCTCCTGTCCAGTCGATCTCCCCCGGCGCACGTGGAGCGGGAGCGGCCACTGGCTGCACCGCCGCCGTCGGCGCGGCCGGGGCTGGCTGGTCGGCGACCGCGGTCGCGGTCGCGGCCTGCTGTGTTGCCATGGCCTGGGCGAGCTTCCTCCGCCATGACGTAGCCAGGGCGCGCGGTGTGGACTTCTGGGCGAGCGCCTCTTTGCTGCCGGCTGTGACCAACACCGTCTTGCCCACGAAGAGCGCTCGGCCGCCTGGGACGGCAGCGACTCGCACATCGGCGGGCTTCGGATTCGTCGCCAGCGCAGTCTGAAGCCTGCTGGCGACTAGCTCCGCCCGTTGCAGCGGCGAGTAGTTCCCAGCGGAGGTAGTCAGCTCGATAACGGAGGCGTTTCCGAGCAGCACCTCAGCCGCGGGCTTGCCGTTTCGTTCCACGGCCCGAGTGGTGACGAGCGCCGCCGAGAACGCAGTTGCGGCGAGAAGAGCCGCCGACAGCGCGGCGGCTAGCAGCATCGGTGTCTTCACGCGTCTTCTCATCGGCTCATCCTCCTTCGTCCGAAAATCGGTGACATTATACATGAGCTTGCTTGCGTAGCAGAAGGCATCTGCCTTCTCTGTGGTCGCGTGACGCGCCATTGTGCCGCTCTTCTCGCAGGCAGACGTGGCAGGGACGGCAGCAGAGGAACGGGAATCTAGCGATGAAGGACAGTGCGGTGGCAAGCGGCGAGCCCTTCCCTCAACTCACCCGACAGACACTCCCCCAATACCAGGGCCGGCATCTCCGCCCGGGTGGCGGGAGTCGACCCCAGCTTCTGCTCATCGAAGATGGCGGCCGAGGCGCGGTGGTGAAGGACTATCGACAGAGCGGCTGGCTGCTCCGCGCATTTGTTGGCCCCTGGCTCATCGGTCGCGAAGAGCGCATCTACCGCCTGCTGGAGGGCGCCGCTGGGGTGCCGCGCCTCATCCGGCGCCTGGACCGGTGGGCGCTGGTGGTGGAGCACGTCGATGGGCGTTGCTGCGCTGACTATGCGGACGGCGAGCTACCCGCGGAGTTCTTCGACCGGCTGCAGGAAGTGGTGAAGGAGATGCACGCGCGCGGCGTAGTGCACTGCGACATAAAGAACCGCGCGAACATCGTGGTGACCCCTGACGGGAGGCCTTACCTGCTCGACTTCGCTACTGCGTTCACCCGCGGACCGCGGCTCAACGTGTTCCAGCGGCTTGCCTTCGAGCGGTTCCGGGTGGACGACCTGCGAGGGGTGATGAAGGCTCGGCTTCTCGTCGGGCAGCTCTGGAACGAACAGGACGCTCAATTCGCTTTCCACCGCGGCCCCGCCGAGCGCGCGGTGCGGGCGCTGCGAAACGGCGCCCGGTGGGTCTTCAAGCAGCTAGCGCGAGGATAAGGGGGGCGCCGTGGAACTCACTGCTGGCCGTCTCGCTATCCGCCTCGTCGAGAGTGATATCTGCGAGCGGAACGTGGACGCCATCGTCAACGCCGCCAACAACCAGCTCTGGATGGGAGGCGGAGTCGCCGGCGCCATCAAGCGCCGGGGCGGGCGCGAGATCGAGCAGGAAGCAATCGCCAAGGGCCCTGTTCCCATCGGCGACTCAGTCCTCACGACCGCGGGCTCACTGAGGGCGAAGCACGTGATTCACGCCGCAGTGATGGGCGCGGATCTGGCGACGAATGAGGACTACATTCGGCGCGCGACAGTGAGCGCGCTCGCCCTCGCCAGAGATCACTCTCTGCGAAGCATCGCCCTCCCGGCCCTCGGCACGGGCGTGGGAGGATTCCCGCTGGCGGCATGTGCGCGCACGATGATTCGCGCCGCCAGGGAGCATGCGGAAGCGGGCACCACGCTGGAGGTGATCGAACTGGTGCTCTTTGGACGCGAGGCATATGAGGCCTTCGCCACCGCTCTGCAGCAGGCAGAAAGCTCATGACCGAAGGGAACAGCGCCACCCCCACGGGAAGCAGCGCTTGGGGCTGGCGGCGATACGCGCTGAGCGCTCTAGTGCTGGTCGCGATCATCGCGGCCGCGGTGCTCATCAAGTCGCTGCTGCAACCCGAGGTGGTGCAGCGCCCGGTCGAGTTCCTCCCCTCTTCGACGAAGGTCGCGGTCGTGCTAGATCTCCGTCCCGAAAGTCCAGCCGTCCGCAAGATGCGTGAGGTGTGGCCCGCCCAGGATGTCAGCCATCTGGCAGATCGTGGCGTGGAGCTGAGCCAGGAGATCGTCAACTGGACGGGGCTCCAGCTCAATGTGAAGAAGGATGTCGCGCCCTGGTTCGCGGGAGAGATCGCGGCAGCGGCCGTGCCGGTGGAAGACGATATCGTACTGAATCCCCGGTCCATCGTGGTTGTTGCTCGTACCAACAGCCTGCGCCGCGCCCGCGCCGCCCTCGATCGCGCGGTCAAACCGATGGCCCATGACCTCGAATGGAGGCGACTCACCGCGAAATGGCCGGGGGGAACGATTATCGTTTGGCGCGATTCCGCGCGGCAGGACCACATCGCCTACGCAACGCGAAACGGCTGCGTGATCGTCGGCGCGAGCCTGGAGGCGGTCGAGCGGTGCTTGGCGGCCGGGAACGACCCGGAGGGGAGACTTGTCGGAGCCAAGTCGTTCGAGGCAGTCTTCTCTCGTCTGCCCAAGGACTCGGTAGCCTGGGCCTACCTCGACGCGGGATACGCATCCGCGGGTGCTAGATGGATACTCCCCGCGCTACGTCACGGGTGGACTGGCCTGCTGCGGCAGTTCGCGCGAGAGGCCGGTGTGAACGGGCGTAGGCCTCCTCGGAGAGACGCCGGCGCGCTCGCGATCGCAGCCGCGCCGGAGAAGGATGGGCTGCGCCTCCAAGCCTCCTATGCCTCGGCCGATCGCGTTCAGCAGACGTCCTCCCCTACCCCTACCCGGCTGGCTCGGCTTGCTTCGCTTCTGCCGCGCGAGACGGTTGCCTATGCCCTGATCCACGAGCCTCGCCGCTTCGTTTCTCTCGGCGGTGAGCGCGGACACCGATTGCTGCCGCGTCGGGGCTGGCTTAGTGGCGGCCCCTTTTCGATGCTCGATCCGGCGGCGTTTCTCGGCACGATGCCCAGTGAGGCGATGATCGCCGCGCTGCCTCCGCGAGATGGTGAGGCAGAGCTCCTGATTGCCGCACCCTCCGAGGAACTCGTTGGGCCGATGAGGCTGATGGTTGCCTCCTCCGTTCCCCACGGAGTCTCAGCCGAGATAGGAGGGTTCCTCGTAGTTGCGAGCAGCGAGGCCGCGCTGCAGCGAGTGCGCCAGGCCGCGAGTGACGAGCAGCAGAGGCTGTCGCCCCCGCGGGGGAAGGACTGCGAGTTCGAGGCGTGGGCACAGGCGGGAGTGTTCCCAGGAGCGGACTTCCCGCTTCAGGAGCTTCTGCTCCGAGGTTGGGCGGCCGGCGTTGGGGGTGAAGGTGAGGTGGTGGTCAAGGCCAAACCGCGCAGGCTGCTGGGAGGGGACTGATGTTAGCTTTCGGATCCCCGATGCTGCCCGGTCAGTGCTCGAATACCCGCGACCGGATGCTACCGAGTAGCCAGCCCAAGAGGAAGCCGAGGAAGGCGAAGTTGCCAGCCAGCAGGTAGACGGCGGTTCGGCTTTCCGGCGGTGCCAACACACCCAACACCACTGTCAGCAGGCTGGTCGTCGCCAGCGCGATGATGATAGAGAGCGAGAAGTACTCATCCAGCATGGCGATGACGCTGTAGAAAGCCGGCGCGGTCCAGTAGAAGACGAGCGTGGGCAGGGCGACAAAGACCCCCACCGGTGTGGTTTCGGTCCCGACGCCGGCCACCTGGTACCAGAGCAACTCGTCGTCTATGGGGCCGATGATGGAGGTGGCCGCCAGCACTAGCCCCAGCACGAAACCATCGGCGGCGGCGACATAGACAAGATTCGCCGGCAGGTTGAACACAAGCGGCTCGCCCCAGCGGCCGTGCGCAAAGAGGATACTCAGCGCCACCAGCGCCAGCGCCAGACCTGCGCCCACCCAGGCCGAGGGCGGCCGGTTGAGGACGGACGGCCGCTCGCGCGGATACTTGCGGACGGCGCGGCCCTCCCGCAGGGCCGTAGTCTCCTCCATCAGCTGCCAGTAGCGCCGGTTGTTGGGATCGAACTGGATGGCGTAGTTGTACATCGTGAGGGCGTTCTGGTACTGGCCCTGCTCCCTCTGAACATCCCCGAGCAGGGCATAGCCGGCGGCGTTATTGCTCTCTTGCTTCAGCGCCGCCTTCGCCAGTTCGGAGGCTTCGTTCAGCCGCCTGCGCACGAAAGATGCCTCCGCCTCCACCAGCATCATCGCGGCCGGGGAGAGGCCGGAGAGGGCGTCGGGGGGCTGCTCCATCCCGTGGCTCTGGCGCAGCTGATGATCGTACCCCTTACGATCGGGGCCGGTGAGGACCAGGTAGGAGTTCGTCCACTGGCGGAACTTCTCGTCGTTCAGCAGGTCGGCGGCCGACGATCCCTTCTGATGACTGCGGAGTAACTGCCGGTAGCGAGCGCGAATCTGAACTGGTGTCGCGCTCCAGGGTAACCCGAGTAGGTCGTAGGCGTTTCGAGGCTGTCTGATCTTGAGCATGATTGCCAATCGCGAGTATAGTGAGACACCTTAGCAGTGTCAAGCAGAGCGCGGTGGCGCGCGTTGTCAGTGTCAAGGAGAGCCTGCGACTTGCGCAAAGACGTGAGCGGAGAAGAGAGAGCTGACGGAAACCGCATCGTGTTCCTGGGCACGGGCGGGGCGCGGGTGTTGGTGTTCAAGCAGCTTCTCGCCTCCGGCGGCCTCTGGATCGAGATGGCGGGCACGCGCATTCACCTCGATCCCGGCCCCGGGGCGTTAGTGCAGGCCACGAAGCGAAAGCTCGACCCCACCAAGCTCGACGCGATCCTGCTCTCCCATCGCCATCTCGACCATTCCGCCGATGTGAACGTGATGATCGAGGCGATGACCACGGGAGGGTTCAACAAGCGCGGCCATGTTTTCGCGCCACGGGACGCTTACGATGACGACCCGGTGATCCTGCGCTATCTGCGGAGCTATGCCAAGCAGGTGCACGTGATCGAGGAAGGGGGCGACTACGAGATCGGGAACGTGCGCTTCCGCGCCCCCGTCAAGCACGACCACCAGGGCGAGGTCTACGGCTTCGTCTTCGAGTCTCCGGGGTGTCGCTGGTCCTACATAACCGACACTCGCTACTTCCCCGCGCTGGCCGAGCACTACCGGGCCGATGTCATCATCATCCACACCGTGAGGCTCGAGGAGAGCCCCATCTATCACCTCTCCATCCCCGACGCGAAGCGCTTGATAGAGGCGATCAAGCCTAAGACTGCCATCCTCACCCACTTCGGCATGACTGTCTGGCGAGCCAAGCCCTGGGTGGTGGCCGAACAGCTCAGCCAGGAGACGGGCGTCGAGGTGATAGCGGCCAGAGATGGCATGGTGTTTGAGCTGCCGGGAGAGGAAGCTGCGAGCTAGCCGCCCGCCGCGCGTGACCGGGCGGAAGCGCCGTTCGGCAGGATGCGCTTCGTGCGCCGTTGAACAATGCCCTGAGGTGTCCTGGTGTCAGCCTTCGTCCCAATCATCCACGAGATCCCCTGTCCTTCCTCCGCGCTCGATGCCTTCTCCGCGATCGCTTGCCGGCCGGGGAGCATTCTGCTCGAGAGCAGCAATCGCGACCCCCGACTCGGCCGCTTCTCATTTCTCACCTGCGACCCGTTCCTGAGCTTCCGCAGCAAGGGGTCGCGGGCGGAGGTCAGCCGCGCGGGACGTGTTGACGTGCGCGAGGGTAACCCCTTCGACCTGCTCGCCGATCTGGTGCGCGCCATCCGCATCGAGCGGCCGGCCGGCGCCCCGCCGTTGCTCGCGGGGGCCATCGGTTACTTCGGCTATGACCTGGGACGCTTCGTGGAACGCGTGCCCGACCGGACCGTCGATGACGTACCTATGGCCGACTGCCACCTTGGATTCTATGCATCGGTTGTCACTATCGATCACACTGCCAGTCGCGCCTGGGTAAGCGCGATCGGCGCCCCGGAGACTGACGAGAAGGCGCAGACAGGACTCGCGGAACAGCGCGCCGAGGATCTTGCCCAGGCGATAGCCAGCGGCCTGCCCGCCGCCCCCACTGCTTCTGCCGGCGCCCTTGCTTGCGGGCCCCTCCACCTCACCTCGAACTTCACGCACCGCGACTACATCGAGGCCGTCAGCCGCGCGAAGGAGCATATCGCCGCCGGCGATATCTACCAGGTGAACCTATCCCAGCGCCTCTCCGCGCCCCTGGCGACAAGCCCTCTCGACCTCTACCGCCGCCTCAGCCGCAGCAACGCGTCTCCGTTCGCGGCCTACTTCGACACGCCCGATGGGGCGGTGGTGAGCTGCTCGCCTGAGCGCTTCCTGGAGGTGCGGGGACGAGAGGTGGAGACGCGGCCGATCAAGGGCACGCGGCCGCGTGGCGATTCGCCCGAGGAAGATGCGCGGCTTGCGGCGGAACTCCTGGCGAGTGAGAAGGACCGCGCCGAAAACGTGATGATCGTCGATCTCGAACGCAATGACATCGGTCGCGTCTGCGAGTTCGGATCGGTGCACGTGCCTGAGCTATTCGCGCTGGAGAGCTTCGCCACTGTGCACCATCTCGTGTCGACCGTGCGCGGCCGGCTGCGGCCGGATTGTGACGCCCTTGACTGTCTGCGCGCCTGCTTCCCTGGTGGATCGATCACCGGCGCACCCAAGGTGCGCTCGATGGAGATTATCGAGGAACTCGAGCCAACTCGTCGCGGAGTCTACACTGGGGCCATCGGCTACCTCTGTTTCTCCGGCGACATGGACGTGAACATCGTCATCCGCACCACGATTGTGCAGAACGGAGTCGCTCACTTCCAGGTGGGAGGCGGGATCGTGGCCGACTCCGATCCCGAGGCCGAGTACCAGGAGACGGTAGACAAGGGCCGTGCCCTCGCCGATGCTCTGGCGGCCGAGGCCGGCGCGGGAGGGGCAGTATGGCCGGAATAGCCTGGGTCAATGGGAAGCTCGTGTCGGCTGAGGAGGCCGCCATCGCTCCGGCCGATCGCGGGTTCCTGTACGGTGAGGGACTGTTCGAGACGATGCGCGCCTACCGCGGGCGCGTCTTCCGGCTCTCGCGACACCTCGATCGCCTCCTGGCATCGGCGCCGAAGATCGACCTCACTCCACCCGGCCGCGACCTGCTCGAGCGGGCCGTTTCCGAGTCTCTCGCCGCGGGCGGCATGAGCAATGCCGTGGTGCGTCTCACCGTGACCCCCGGGCTGGGCCGCCTTGGCGAGCCGACGGTGGTGGTGCTGATCCGCACCCTGACACTCCCACCCCCGGAGCAGTACAGCCATGGATGCCGGGCGGTTTCCGTGCCGGTCGCCCAGGTCGGAACAGCGCCTCTGCGCAGCGTCAAGTCCCTCAACTACCTCGACAAGCTGCTGGCGCAAGGAGCGGCGCGTTGGGCGAAGGCGGACGAGGCGATCCTCGTCGATCCCGATGGCTGCGTGGTCGAGGCCGCCATGCGCAATGTGTTCGCGGTCATTGGCGGCCGACTGATCACCCCGCCACTGTCGCGAGGTCTGCTGGCGGGCATTACGCGGGAGGCAGTGCTCGAGATCGCCGGTCGTGCTGGCGTGACCGCCGAAGAGCGCGACCTCCCACTTGCCGAACTGAAGGCGGCCGAGGAACGTTTCCTCACCAGTTCCATCGCCGAGGTCCTGCCCATTGCCTTTGTAGACGGTGAGATCGCGCCGGCCCCCGGCCCCGTCACCAAACGGCTGACCGAAAGCTATCGCGCGCTGGTGGCGGAGGAACTCGGCTTCGATTCCGAGGCGAATCGCTCGGGGTAGAAGGCCCGCGCCATCGCCTCAATCGCGTCCACGATCCTCGGCCCGGGCCGCATGATCTGATTGGCGTCGAGTACCACAAGTCGGCCCTCTCGCGCGGCTGACATCCGCTTCATCGCGGGATCGGCCAGCACCTCCCGCTTCATCTGGTCCGGGTTCCCCTCCATGGTCGACAGCAGCAGGTAGTCCGGATCGGCCGCCATCAACAGCTCGGTGCTGAAGGGCGTGAAGCCCTTCTTGTCCGTGGCGATGCTCCGGGCGCCGGCGGCGCGGATGGCATCGTCCTGGAAGGTGCCTCCTCCTGCCGTCCATAGTGGGTTGGTGCTGATTACGATGAAGGCCGTCGGGCGCTTCGCTTCCGGCACATCCTTCAGCTTCGACGCGATGGTATCCAATCGGGACTGCATCTCCGCTACCACTCTGTCCGCACCCGGTTCCGCTCCAGTGATCGCCCCGATGCTCTTGACCGCGGCTATGATGTCATCCAGTTTCGCCGGATCGACGGTGAACACCGTCACGCCGGACTTGCGCAGCGAATTGAGGAAGTCCTCGGGATTGCCCCGAGATCCGATCACCAGATCGGGCGCGGCGCCCAGCGCTTTCTCGGCGCTGGGAGTGAACCAACCGCCGACGCGCTGGCAGCTTGGCCGCCTCCGCAGGATAGTCCGCCGGATCGGCGGTGGCCACTACGCGATCCCCCGCGCCGATGGCGAACAGGATCTCCGTGACTGTAGGCGCGAGGGAGACGATGCGCTGCGGCTTGCGCGGCGACTGTCACCTTTGACCCCAGGGCGTCGGTCAGCGTCACCGGGAAGCCGGCGCCCGCGGGCTTGGGCGGCGCGACCACGCTCTGTTTCCCCCGACACCCAGCGAGGGCGACCAACGCCGTCATCGTCACCACCGCCCACTGAACACCGATGCGCATCCGACTGCGGCCCACCGCCATGCTCTCTTACCTCATAATGATCGCCGCGCCGGCGAGCAGCGCCGCCACCTCGACGATCTCGTTGACCGATCCATAGATATCGCCAGTGAGCCCGCCTAGCCTGCGCATCCAGTACCACGAGCAGAGGAGCGTCAGCACCGCCGCCCCCGCGGCAAAGGCCAGGCCCACGTACTGCAGGAACCCGAACGAGAAGGCGAGAGCCATCACCGTCGCCGCGAGCGTGTGGCGGCCGCGAGTCTCCTGCGCGAACGTGAGGCCGGTGCCCGCCTGTCTCGCGTAGGGGAATGACGCCACTGCCAGCGTCATGGCGAACCGGCCCAGCACCGGCGCCAGTGCGATTACCTGCCAGTGACGAATCCCTGCCAGTTGCCCATAGGCCGCGAACTTGAGCAGCAACAGCGAGACGCCGGCCGCCACCCCCAGTGCGCCGGACCGGCTGTCCTTCATGACCGCGAGGACGCCTTCCCGGTCGCGTCGGCTGAAGAATCCATCGGCCGAGTCCATGAACCCGTCGATGTGCAGCCCGCCAGTCAGCAGCAGCGCCGCGCCGAGCACCAGCGCCGATGCGACATAGGGGCCCCAGAGCGCGCGGCCGCACCAGTCTACTCCGGCGAGCAGGAGGCCGATGAACACCCCCACCAACGGGAACCAGACCGTCGCCCGGCCCAGGTCTCCCGGTCTGACCTCGGGCGAGGGCACCGGGACCGCGGTGAGGAACCCGAATGCAGTGAGCAGCGCTCGCACTAGTCCTCCAGCGCCTCGGAAACGCCCGCATCAGCAAAAGTCGCCATCTCGTTCAACGTCTTCACCGCGGCCTCGACCAGGCTCATGGCGAGCACGCCACCCGTGCCTTCGCCCAGCCTCAGGCCGAGGTCGAGCACGGGGACGAGCTTCATGTGGCTCAGCGCCGCGCGGTGTCCCGGCTCCACCGACAGATGCCCGGCGATCAGGTAGTCGCGGCTCTGCGGCGCCAGCGCGGTGGCGATCAGGGCCGCCGCGCTCGAGATGACACCATCGATCACTACCGGCACGCGGTGCGCGGCAGCCGCGATGATGACGCCGGCCAGCCCACCGATTTCGAACCCACCGACCTTCGCCAGCACCTCCAACGCATCGCTCGGGTCCGGCTTGTTGACCGATAGCGCGCGCTCGATCACGGAAATCTTCAGCGCCAGGCGCTCGTCGTCGATCCCCGTCCCTCTGCCCGTCACCTCAGCAGGCGAGCGACCGGTGAACGCGGCGATGATCGCGGCCGAGGGCGTCGTGTTCCCGATCCCCATGTCGCCGGTGCCCACGAGATCGAGCCCGCGCGCCAGCTCCACCTCGCAGAGTTCGATCCCGGTCTCCAAGCAGCGCCGCGCTTCCTCGACCGACATCGCCGGCCCGACCGCGAAGTTGCGCGTGCCGTGGCCCACCTTGCGGGTGATGACTTGGCTATCGCTGCACTCACCCGCAACCCCCATGTCAACCACGACCACCCTCACGCCACCGTGGCGCGCCAGCACATTGATCGCCGCCCCGCCCCGCGCGAAGTTGGCGACCATCTGCGGCGTCACCTCCTGCGGGTAGGCGCTAACCCCCTCCGCCACACACCCGTGGTCCCCCGCCATCACGAAGACCGCCTTCGACGACACGTCGGGCCGGAGCCGGCCCTGGATGCCAGCGACCTGGACGGAGATATCCTCCAGCCTTCCCAGGCTTCCCAACGGCTTGGTCAACACATCCTGTCGTTCGCGCGCCGCCTGCATCACGGTCGCGTCCAAGGGTCGGATCGCGGCAACGGTTTCACTGATTCTCGACATGGTATCCCTTTCGATTTCGCGCAAGTCCGGAAGCCTTCACTTCGATGGGCAGACCCGCTAGCATCCAGTACACCTCGCTCGCGGACTGCGCGAGGCGCTGATTGGCCCAACCCAGTAGGTCTCGGTACAGCCGGCCCAGCTCGTAGGGTGGCACCACCCCCATCCCCACTTCGTTCGACACGATGATGAGACTCCCCGATCCGGCCTCGAACACTCGCAGCAGAGCCTCCACTTCGTTGTCCACCGCCTGCTGGGCCGCCTCCGGGTTCTCGTCTTGGAGCAGCAGGTTCGACACCAACAGGGTCAGGCAGTCGAGCACGACCACGTCGGCCGGTGGCGCTTCAGCCAGCGCCGCGGCCGGGTTCAGCGGCGCCTCGATGGTCCGCCAGGTTGCCGGGCGCGATTGGCGGTGGTCCTCGATGCGGAGACGCATCTCCTCATCTCGCGCTTCTGCGGTCGCGACGAACGTCACCGATCCACCGGATTCGACCGCCAGCTCTTGCGCGAAGGCGCTCTTTCCTCCGCGCACGCCACCCAGTATCAGGATCAGCGCCTTCTTCCGTGCTTCTCTCATCCTACTGCCGATCATACAGCGAGTTGTCCTGCCCCAGGAACCCGAGCCGCGCCTTCTGGTAATCATCGGCGGTGAACGGGGGAGACGGCGACATCGGGCACCAGCTATTGCTGTGCGTCGTAACCATCGGCATCGCCTGCGTGTGCCCATCGCAGAAGGCGACGTTCGCCATGCCATTGTGGCGGAAGTGCGTCGATGGGTTCGCCTCTCCACCCCAATACGCGTAGTACGGCGCTTCGCAGAACGAGTACTCGGTCAGCCGTCCCTCGCAGTCCAGAAACGCGGCGTCGGTTAGCAGCACCGTGCCCGTGGGATTCTCGATTGCCGAATCCCGCGCGGGGACACACATCTGGGGCCAGCCAGCAGGCGAACCGCCTACGTAGTAGGCGTTGTACCCATATCCACCCGTGCCCTCTTCGAACGCTCCTGGGCTGTCAGGGTTGGCATCAAAGCTCGGGCACGACTTGAGCTGTTCGTTTCCATAGTAGCTCCAGAGAGGCCCTCGGGTGGGGTCAAACGGCTGATCCAGGCTGTCCCTCACGCCGTGCCAGCGCATCAGGTTGTCGGGGCTCTGCGCGGGCACCCAAGCACCGTCATTGTCCTGCAGGTACATCAGCATCGCCATGGAGATCTGTCGGAGGTTGCTGGCGCACATGATCTGACGGCCTTTCTCACGCGCCATAGCGAAGACGGGGAACAGCATGCCGGCGAGGATGGCGATTACGGCGATGACGACGAGCAACTCGATCAACGTGAAACCGCGCCTGCGAACCACTACGTCCCTCCCACGAGGACTGGATTCATCGCGGGAGAGGACCGCGCGGGCCAACAAAAACGCCCGGCCTCCGAAAATGGTGGCCAGGCAGCGAACGAGAGTCAGCACGCGCCGCGCCACTTCCCGCGAAGTGGTGAAAAGCACGTCAGCCGGATCGGTCTCCTGACTTCCGCGTCATCCTACTTCCCGCACCTTCCCATCCCCAGTCGGGACAGTGGCTACACGGCAGGCTCTCGCCTGCCCGCGGGTTTCGTCTGCGGTCACAGTTGCGGGGCAGTGGCGGATTCGCACCGCCTTCCCAACATCTTATCCAACCGACGCATGTTATGTGATTGTCAGACCAGCAACGATAATGTAGCAGGCCGACGATGCGATGTCAACGGAGAACTGCGAGCGCAGTGACAGCGGGATGCGAAGCAGGAGGCCGCAACACCGCGCGTCGCTGACTCCGTGGTCTATCTCTTCGCCGCGCAACCCAGGTTCGTCAGCAGCGTGGCCAGATACCTCCGCGCTTCCTCCTCGTGAGGCCCGGCCTGTTCCCATTTCACTTGATCGAGGACCCACTGCCCGCGGCCAAAGCGGGACGAGACGAGGAGTCCCGGGAGGGTATGGAAGACGGGGGGAGACGAAACCTGCTGCATCGGGAAGGTAACCTCGCCATTCTCGCGCAGCGCGAAATCAGCGATGTCGGCGCTCAGGTCAGGGGTGGCGCATCCCGTCGGGCTTACCGAAGTGAACCAGGCCAGCTCCTGGTTGCTCAATCCCGTCGCCGGCCCGAACCGGTCATCCAGAGCGACCATCCCGTCCGTCAACTCGCCCAGGCCGAAGGGCTGGGCGGTCAGGCGCTGTGCCAGCGCGAGCGTTTCGGGTGAGATCTCGTGCAGCAGCGCTCGGCCTCCCTGTTCTACGAACTGCGAGAGGCGCCCCGGCTCAGCCAGGTTGTTCTCCAGGTCGCAGACCAGCAGCGTGTCATATCGCAACAGAGCGCCCTTCGGCAGCGGCCACTTCAGCCGGTCGTACTTCAGTCCCACTGCGTTGAGCACCGCGGCCGCCGCATCGCCGGCGAACACGCCAGTGGTGGCCGGACGCGACGGACGCGTTGCGCCATAGGCGAGCAGGTTGCGGAAGATGCGTGTCGCGACCGGATCGACGTCCATCTTCGCCGTAAGGTCGAGTTGGCTGAGGAGGAACCTGCCGTCGCCCACTCGCAACTCGGCCAGGCCCGCCGTGATCAGACCATCACCGCTGCCGCTGTCCACGATGGGAAGGAACCCAACCTGCGCCAGCTTCGCCACTTCCTTCCGCCCTACGACGCCGTCCGCAAGCCAATGCGAGAGGTCGCTCGCGTCGACCCCGGCGAGTGCCGGATGGCCCGCCGCCCGCGGGAATGCGATGGACGAATCGTGGTTCGTCAGCGCCGCGGGGATCAGCTCGGAGGGATACGTCGTCTGCTCGAAGACCAGCACAGAGCCGCCGCTGGTCACATACTCCGACAAGGCCGTGAGCAGCTCCGCGTCCGCCGGCCTCGCTTCGAAGGCGCCCTTGCCCACGACTGCCAGCGGCATGAAATGCAGATAGCGACGCGCGTTCGCGGCGTCGAGGACCAGGCAGTCAACTCCAAGGGCCGATAGCAGAGCCGTCGTCTCGCCCACCGGATCGTATATCGCCACTCGCTTCGGCGGCGCAGGTGATGCCGCAGCCAGCCGCGACCGCCCATACACCTTCCACCCCTGGGTCGAGGAAGCCATCTTGTTGTCGCCATCCCAGAGTTCTACAGTGAACTGGGCTGGAGTGACCTCAGCATCCAGGGGCGGCAGCGCCAAGCTTGCCTGCACGCGCTGCCGGCTCGCCAGATCGAGCCTAACCGGCGCGTGACCAGTCACTTCCCACGCGCCATCAGCGGGCGCCAGTCGCCACCGCGCGTCCAGGGAGAGCGCTGACTCCGAATCGTTGAACGCCATGATCGTCCGGTCGACTACAGTGCCGGCGAAGGCGTGCGTGCTCGCCTCTCGGACGACGACGGCCACCGGCTGGTAGGCCCTCGTCTGCGCCTCTGATTCAGCGCTGGGAAGGTCGGGAGCCTCCCACATACTCCAGGGCGAGATGCCATCGACCCCTGCGTCTCTAGCCGCGGCGATCTGTGCTTCCCACACTGTTGCCGAAGCCAGGTCGCGGGCGTTCTCGACGTCGGGATAGGCGGCGTCGCCCAACACCACGCTCGCCGCGTCCACGTCCCCGAGCGGACCCCACCCGAAAGCTCCGAGGTAGAGCGGCTTCTTACGATCCCAGCGCCAGGTTCCGGTCGGATAGGTGTCCGGCTGAATGGGGGTATCCAGCCAGTACGCGGCCTCCGGCCAGAGCGGCCACCGCGCGTATTCGTGCGCAAAGTGCAGGTTGACGATATCGGCCTTGCCGCCCGGATCGCCATCTCCCTCGAACATCACTGGCCGCGTGGGATCCGCTTTTCGGATCAACTCGGCCAGCCCAGCCACCTTCTTCTCGGCTCCCCCGACCTTGGCTCCCCCCGTGTAAAGCAGCTCGCCCTCAGCCGACCAAATAACCACCGAGGGGTGGTTGCGGAGAGCTCCCACCTGCGCCCCTAGCTGGTCTTGGGCATTCCGCCAGAACTCGTCCTTCGCCAACGCGTAGCTCGTGCCCATGCCCCAGAGCGCCGATTCCGAGACCAACAACATCCCTTGCTCATCGGCGGCATCGTACCACTGCTCGGGCCAGGGCTCTCCCACCAGGGCCATCGCCACGCATCCGGCCGCCTGCGCCTCGTCGTAGGCCGCAGCCGGGTCGGCATCATAGTCCGGCAACGGCAGCGAGGCCGTCGCCTGCAGGTTTATCGGCGCGCCGTTGAGATAGCACTTGTCACCCTCCACCCAAAACTCGCGGAACCCGAACCTGGCCTCCACCGAATCCCCGATGGCCCCCGTCCTTGCGCCAACTACCACGGAATACAGGTGCGGGTCATCCGGCGACCAGACGCGGGCTGTGGGCCAGCTCTCCTCCATGGTCACAGCCTTCACCTCGCCCGGGGCCGTGGTGACGAACTGCGAGCTGAAGTGCGGCCCACCTCCTCCGCGTCCAATGCGAGCCGTAACCTCGGTGCGTTCAGAGCTGACGCTGGCGTTCTTGAGCGTGATATCGATTCGCAGCGTCCGCTGCCGCACCGAAGGAACCGCCTGGACTCCTGCCACCCATACCCGCGGTCGCACGTCGACCGTGACGTCGCCGGTAATCCCTACCTCCCAGCCCTGCGCTCCCAGCGGCGCGATCAGGCCATCCCTCACCCACGCCCCGAACTCGTCACCTGGCTCGGGCTTTTCGACCTTCGCCCCCGGAGCGATGAGCGACGTCCAGTCCTGCGTCGCAATCAGCAGCGTGTTCCCCTGGCCCGGTTGCGCCTGGCTCGTCAGGTCGTACTCGAAGGGGCCGAAGCCACCGACCCGCTTCCCGACCTCCTTGCCATTGAGCAGCACCCGCTGGCCGAACTTCGCTCCGGCCAGCGTCAGGATGATGCGTTGTCCTGCCCATCCCGGCGGCAGGTAGATCGACTTGCGATGCCAGAGAGTGTGGGGCCCGTCTGAATTCCAGGCCCGCGGGGAGGGGATCGTGATCGGCTCCCAGGAGGCATCTGCCGCGGGTGGTGACTTCACGTCACCGAACACGCATTCCCAGTCGCCATCGAGGCTAATCGCCTGACGGGCCAGCGCAGGGAAGCTGACTAGAAGCGCCATCGCCAGCGACAGCAGCACCACCCATCGTCTGGTCATGTTCGTGCGCCGCTCCTCATGAGTGCCTCGTAGATCTTGGCTGCCTGATCGAGTTGACTCAGGTCCAGCTTCTCTGTCGCCGTATGCGCCTGGCCCATGGCGCCGGGCCCGAACACCAGCGCCGGAATGCCCTGTTGCGCGAACTGGCCGGCGTGCGTCGTCCCGCTCATCCCCTCTACCGGCGCTCGTCCGGTCACCTCGCGCACCTTGGCGCTGACCGCGTGAACCAACGGGTCGTCGGAGGACAGGCTTAGCGGCGGCACCACGATATCCGGGCTAGCCACTTCCATGCCGATATCGTCCTGGATCGCGTCCGTCAGGTAGTTGCGTACATCGGCCACCACTTTGCGTCCCTCTTCCCCGGGCAGCAGGCGCCAATCCACCTGTATCTCGCAGTGATCCGGCACCACGTTCGCGTACTCGCCGCCGCGGATCACGCCCACGCTCAACGTTGCCTTCCCCAGCATCGCGTCGGTCTCCCGACCGATGCCCCGCTTCGCGTAGGCTTCCAGCGCTTGCAGCACCTTCCCCATCCGGTAGATCGCGTTCACGCCGGCCTCGGGCCGCGAGCTATGAGCGGCCTTGCCTGCGGTGGTAACCCGAAACCGAGCCACCCCTTTGTGCGCCACCACTACCTCGAGGTTCGTTGGCTCGCCCACCACCGCCGCCCTGGCCGTCATCCCCGAGTCCAGCAGGCTCAACAGCCCGCGCATGCGATACTCCTCATCCGCGGTGCCCGAGAAGATCACCGTCGCGGGCGGCTTCGTGCCCGACTCGGCGATCGCGATCATCGCCGCCATCATCGCCGCGACGCTGCCCTTGTTATCCGCCGAGCCCCGGCCGTAAAGAGTATCGCCCTCGATGCGAGGGGTGAAGGGTTCGAACTCCATGCCCTCGCCCGAGACCGTGTCGATGTGCGCGTCAAACCAGATCGCCTCGTCGCTCTCCCCCGGGATCCGGGCCACCACGCTCGGCCTGCCCGGGGCCGCCTCCACCAGTTCGCAAGAGATCCCCGCCTCGCCCAGCCTCGCAGCAATGAACTGCGCCACCGCAGCCTCGCCCTTCTCTGCGGCCGGGGAGCCGTCGAGGGCGTTCACGCTCGGGATCGCGACCATGTCAGCGACGAGCTTCCTGAGCTGCTCCGTTTCCATTAGACACCTCTCGCCCGCCAAGGCCTCATGTTGGGGCCTGGTAGCCCACGCTTTCGCCGGGGCGAAGTCGCCATCCTTTCCTCACACGCCCAGGCGGCGCCGGCCTGCACCTCGCCTCGCGTCTGCTGTCGCACAGCAGAACGCGCTCCGTATTGCGCGAGAAGAGGTCCATTCAGAGGCCTCTCGAAATAGGTGCACCTGGTAGGCACGTGGTAATAGATAGGGGAGCGGTCCCTGTCCGGGGTGACCGTCTCTTGTCTGGCTGGCGAGCAGCCATTCGCCGTCAGTTCGCCACTGCGCCTGCTGCGTGCACTTCACCCTGGCGAGAAATGGAGAGGAAGGTATGTTAACCGTGCGATCGATGCGTTGCGCGTTGGTGCTTGGGGTCGCGTTCGCGATCACGCTGGCGTTGGCAGTGGCGGCCTGTGCCGGGACCACGTGGCCCAGCGCGCTGAGCTACAGTGTAGGCGTATCCAGCGACGAGACCGCGAAGGTCCAGGTCGGCGCGGCCCTTTCGGGCCCACTGAATGAGAGCTTCGGCGCCAAAATCGGAGGCTGGTGGATCACTGGGGGCTCGGACAACCGCGCCTTCGTTGGCGACGCCTACCTCGACTATCACAAGCGTGAACTCTACCTCGCCGGTGGCCGCAAGTTCGTCCCCTTCGGGCAGCTCGGGCTCCTCGTCTCGCCCGGCATCGAAGGCGGTGAGGTGCAGGTCAGCTCGGACCGAGTCACCCTCCAGGCCATCGCCGGACGGCTCGCCTTCACCCCCGTCACTGGAGGCACTCGCTTCACCTTCGCGGGCAACCGCAGCCCGGCCGATGAGAGCATTACCGCGGCTCGCCTTGCCGTCCGGCTGACTGAGCCGCCGTCGACCGTCGGCGCTACCCTCGGCGTCAATGCCCTCCACCTCATGGGCGACACTGGCTGGAGTGGCGATCTCGTCATCGACGCCAACAAGTGGCTGGCCCTCTTCGGTGAGTCCGCCTCGTTCAACAGCGTGGATGCCCATGCCTACGGCGCTCGCTGGAGCAACCAGCAACTGGTGAAGGACCCGACCAAGTACACCATGCTCGTGCTCTATCGACGAAACGTCCCGGTAGGGTTCCTGCCCGCACAGGTCGGAGCCACCCAGTTCTTCGAGAACCAGACCGGGTGGGCCGGTGGCATCTACCACCAGTTCGATGCCAGATACGGGCTGGGCCTCTACGCCGACAAGGACAATGCGATTCTGACGCTCTTCGGCTATGTCCCGCTGAAATAGGCCCCCGGAAGCTCGATTTCCGCCGCCAAGCGCGGGAGATCGAGCTGATTTCGGGCTCACACCTGCCGTTTCCCTGGGCTTTGCTAGCGACAAGAGCTGGCAAAGCCCAGTCTCATTTTACTGTGGGTTCCAGAATCGATTGTGGAACAAACCAGCAGATGAGACCTACAGGGACGGTCAACTCATGTCTGTGCTCACCCGTACCAACGCGCCTGAGCAGGTTGCGCGCCAGAACTCCGATGACGCAGAATCGCAGAAAGTGCACTGTCTATGCGGCAAGTGGTGGTCCTACCGCAGTGGGGATAGCCTGATACTGCGGTGCAAGCTGTGTAGACGGGAAATCGTCGTCGCTGGTCAGAATCTCACAATCACATACCGCTGAATCCGAGTCTGCGCGTAATCTAGAGCCGAAGCGCCAAAGATCGAGCCAGAGCCAGGGGTCAAACGACCCTTGGCTCTTCGCGTCTGTCTGTCCCTGAAAGGCCTCATCCACATCCTTCGCTTCCGGTCGTTGCGAGACGGAAGCGGGAGGGCGAACCGGATGAGACGACAAGGCGGCCGAGCAAGTCTGTGGAGACTGTTACTGCCCTTCTCACTGGCAGCGCTGACGATGGGGATCGTGGGCGCTGCCGCCCAGCGACCATGGCATGGAAATGGGAGCGGAGCGCGGGTCATGGCGCCGAGCCCCGACATGATACAGACGGCGACCATTGGGGACCAGGTCGCCCCAGTACAGGCCGAACCGGCGGTGGTTTCCGGAGTACCCGGGACGGCTCGCGCCGTAGCGACGGCATCGTTGGAACTTGGCCATTATTACGGGCGATCGACAGATCGTGCTTTCCCTCATACTTTCGGGCCGGCGCCAGAACCGGTCGCCCCTTCGTCCGAGGTTGCGCCGCACGCCAGTGAGCCGCCGCCAACTGTCGTCAGCGCGCCCCGGCTAGCGCCGGCCCCCAATGCTATCTTCGCCCTTGCGCCGGAGCCGCAGACGGCCCCCACCGCGGCTCCGCCGCAGTTCGTCCAGCCCCGCGCCTTCAGCCACGGTAAGGGGAACTCCGCTCGTTCCCCGAAGCCCAGCGAGCAGCTCACCCAGGCCTGGGCTCAGCAGAATGTGCGCTCGGTCCGCTTCGACCCTGGCTACTATTACGGCAGTGGGATGAGCGTGAGCCAGCTTGCCGATAAGCTGACCAGCTCCTGGCAGTCCAAGGGCGTCAACCTCATCTACTTCTATGCCTACAACCGCGTTTACGGCGCTCGCTACCGGACCAGCTATCCGGGCAACATCATGGAGGACTTCGGGCGGCAGGACCTCCTGCGGTACGTGCTGGACTCTGCTCACGCCCGCGGCATGAAGGTCGTCGCCTGGTTCTATGGTCCTCAGCATAAGCAGATGTGGGAGGCGCATCCGACCTGGCGCGAGAAGATGGCGAACGGTCGCGATTACATGCCTGCCGCCGACAGCTATCTCCTCTGCGTGCGCAATCCCGAGGTGACGAAGTGGTGGCTCGGGCTTATCGACGATGTCTTGGTCAACTATCCTGACGTCGACGGGCTAGATGTCTCCGAGGCCCAGGTCGATACCTGGGGAGACAACGCCTGCTACTGCCGAACCTGCAAGTCGCAGTTCGCGGTCGAGTACCCGCGCAAGCGCACCAGCAGCACCTACTGGCACCAGTTCCGCGCTGACGGTCTCACCCGCCTCCTGTTGGCTACTAGCCACCTGGCTCGCGATCGTGGCAAGCAGTCCCACCTCACCACCGTGTTCACCGCCCGTCCGGATGGCACGCTCATGCCATCTGCAGACGTGCGCGACGCCACGGGCTTCGATCTCAACGCCATCCTCGCCAGCGCCGATCGCCCGGACGTTATCCAGGCTGAACTCATCTGGCAGCAGTGGGCCGCCGTCTACCGCGATCACGCTACCTTCACCCCCGACTGGACTCGCCAGGCGGTGCTCCAGGCAAAGAACATGATCTCCGGGAAGTCGGCTCTCATCGCCCACCTCGAGGTCACAGACTTCGGCTCGGGCGGCCTCGATGGACCGAAGATCGGGACCACTGTCGCTTCCGCGGTGGCCGGCGATCCCTTCGGGATTGACATCTACGATGCCCATCTGATCGACCAGGTGGCGGACGCGTCTGGCTACCTGCAGACGGCGTGGCTGAACTTCTGAGCAAGACAATTCGAATCGGAGGATGATACCGTGGCGCCCGGTAGCTGCGGCGCCAAACAATCGATCAGTCCCTGAAGTCGCATCTGTGAGGGCAGGACCTCCCTGCCCCCAAGTCGGACAGGGGGTTCCCAACCCCTGAGTGGTCCCCTACGGGGCCACACGCGAGGCCCGGCCGGGTGACCTCCGCATCCGGTCGGGCCCCTGCGTTCCACGGTTGCGCCGACGAGCCATAAGTGGCATGATACACCCTTGAATATGTTCTGCCAGCCAGTGTCCAGGCCTATCGCACCACTATCACGCGCAGCCAGACCTCTTAGGGCTTGGTTCGCCTCGGTGTTGCTGACCGCTCTCCTCAGCAGTAGCCTCTGTGCGGCCGAGAAGCGAGTGCTCGTCGTCTACAGCGGAGATGGGAAGGCCGCCTACACCGCGCAGTGGGTGGTCCCGGCGTTGCTGAACCTGCTAGGTCACTTCGAATGCAGCGCCACCGTAGTCCCGGCCAGCGCCTACCGCGCTGGGCAGGTCGGCGCCAGCGACGCAACCATCTATCTGGGCCTCGGCGCAACCGGCGACCTACCGGCCGCCCTCTTCGCCGACATCTATGACAGCGACAAGCCGATCTGCTGGCTCGGAGGGGACATCGACCAGCTCGGGAGCCGCTTCTCTCTCGGGCGCTACGGCTTCCGGGTCGATCCGCCCACCGCCGCTAGCCAGTTCCCCAGAGTCCTCTACCAGGCCCAGGTGCTGAAGCGTCCCCGCGCGCCCCTGTCCCGCATCACTGCCACCAACCGCGTCTCCTGTCAGGTCCTCGCGACCGTCGAGGGGGGCCCTGCCTCCCTGCCCTATGCCGTCCGCAGCGGCCGTTTCTGGTACTTCGCCGACATCCCCCTCCTGGAGACGGACCAGAGCGGAAGCTATCTGGTGCTCGCCGACCAGCTCCATGAGATCCTGGACCAGCGTCACTCCGCCCGGCGCACCGCCCTGATCGTCATCAGCGACGTCTCGGCACAGACCGACCCCAGTGCTCTGCGCGGCCTGGTCGGCTACCTGCAGGGCGAGAAGCTCCCCTACGCCATTGCCGTCACTCCCGAGTTCAAGGATCCCGCTCGCCGCGCCGACGTGCCACTCAGCAGCCGCCGGAGCGTGGTCGGGGCAATTCGAGGCGCGCAGCGGGCGGGAGCGGCGATCATCGACAGCGGTCTGACTCACCAGTACCAGGGGAAAAGTGGTGACGATGCCGAGTTCTGGGACATCGCCGGGAACCGGCCACCCCTTGGCCGCACTCCTGCGGACACCACGAAGAGGATCAGCGATGCCATGGCCGAGCTGGGCCGCTGCGGCCTCTACCCCATCGTCTGGTCGACACCGATGGGCCGGGCCTCGTCGTCCGATTACATCGAGATCGCCCGCTCCTGCGGCGCCACCTGGGAGCGTCGTTTGACCAGCGCTTTGGCGCCTGCTCCGCAGACCTTCCCTTACCTGCTCAAGCGCGATAGCTTCGGCCAGCAAGTGATCCCCGACAACCTTTCCATGCTTCGCACCAGCGATGAAGTTGAGACCATCCTCGAACAGGCGCGCAGCCAGACCGTCGTTCCCGACCCGTGGCTCTCCGTCGTCCTGGCGCCTGGAGCCCCCATCGATTCCCTGAGGCTGCTGGTCTCGACGCTCCAGGAAATGGGCTTCGAGTTCGCCGATCTTCGCCACACCACCCAGTGGATGAAAGGGAAGTCTCTGGAGATCCATTCCTGCGACGAGCCGACTGCGCTCACGAAGCTGATCCCCGCCGGATGGGACGCCACTGTGCTCGGGCCGGAGCGACGGGACCTGAAGCGGTATGAGGATAACGGCTGGGATGAGCGGGAGGCTGCTGAGCTTCGCCCTGGTGCGCTGCTTATCGCCTACCCCAAGGGCGGTCGGCCTCACGAAGTCTTCGCCCTCGAAGGTGGACCCGAGGAGCTTGCCCAGAGAGCCGTGATCGCAATCGCGCGGGCCGTGGTGGTCTTCGCAGTGGTGGCCTGCGTCCTCTTCATCACTATCTACGTCGTTCACATCTCGCTGCTGCGGCGGGGCTGACAGATGCGTCGAATACTGCCCCTGCCCATCCTCCTCATCCTCGTGCTCGCCGGCTGCCACCACCGCGCGCCCAAGCCCCGCCCGAAGGTGAGCCCACCGGCCTCCGCGCCCACCACACCCACCAGAGTGGTCATCATCGCCGAGGACGGTGATCTCGTATCTCGGTCGGCGCGCCAGCTCGCCGCCCTCATCGCCCACTTCGATGAGCAATCCGCCATCATTCCTGCCTCCAAGTATGCGGCAGGCAAGATCGCTGCCTACCGGTTCGCCTTCTACCTCGCCGGCAGCGACAAGTCACCTGCCCGCGCTACCTTTGCCGGCGATCTCCCCAAGTACACTGGTACTGCGGTCTGGGTCGGGCCCGGAGTATCGGCGCTCGGAAAGGCTGCCATCGACCGCCTTGGCATCTCCGGTAGCGACTCGCCGTCCGAGCCGCAGCCCTGGCTTCTCTCCTACGGAGGTCAGCAGCGCCAGGATCAGGTGGCTGTGCCCCCGGTGGACTATCAGTCGGGACGCACCGTCCTCGCCGTTGCCTCCGAGCCCTCATCCTCCAGCCGCCGGCATCCCTTTCTCATGGGGTCAGCCAAGCTGTGGTACGCCGCGGCAGGACCTCTCTCCGGAAGTGACCACTTCTGGTCTCGGTGCATTTGGGCGGATGCGCTCCACGACATCATGGCGGTGTCCCATCCTCGCCAGCGCCTCCTCGTGCCGGTGCTGCGTGATGTGCCGGTATGGGCAAGCAGCCAGCAGGTGCTGAAGGTGATACGCCCGTTGCTCACCTCCGGCGTTCCCGTCTCGGTGATGGCGCAGGCGCGCACCGGCGACGTGCTTCTGTCCGATCGCCCCTCCGCCGCCCGCGGCCTCCGCGATGCCGAAGCGCTCGGCGCCACTATCACGCTGGCGGGAGACGCCAGGTCATCTGCCCGGGACCAGCTTCGCATGGCCTGGGAGATGGGAATACACCCCCTTGGCTGGGCCGGTCCGGCCAGCGAAGATAGCCCGTTCCGACTGCGCCTCGCCGACCTTGGCGGCTCGCCTCCCTATCCGGCTGGAGGCCTGCTTCCCGTGCCTGTGACCATCAGCGACGCCGGCTACATATCCTCCGATGACAGTGATCGCCTCCGCCAGCTCTCGGTTGTCAGAGACGGCGTCGCTCTCGCCTCCTTTGGCCTCTGGGCGACGCTGGACCCCTTCCTGAAGTTCCTGAGCGCGGAGCGCTCCAACGGCTGGAAGCCGGCTGACATGCGCAGCCTCAATGCGCTGGTCTCCGACCCGCGGCGTACGGTTGCCTCAGGTTCGGCCCAGGTTCTGCTTCCAGGCGGCGGCAAGCTCCGCAAGACGGTGCTAGGTCCCCGGTGGGAGAGAGTGAGCGAGAGCATCCTGACCACAGACCCCGGTCAAGGGTCGGAGCAGAGCGTCAACGCCCCCGACCGCAGCGTGGTGGTCCTGGAGCCCATCCGCGACCTTCCCAGCACCCCCTTCCTGACCGGCGTGACCTTGGATCCCTGGGCCTACACCGGCCAGGGGGTCTCTGCCGCCACCCTCGCCGAGGCCCTGGCGGAAAGATATTCGCGCAACGGTGTCAACACTGTCTTCTTCTACGCTTATAATGTTGAAGAGGGGGCTGCTTACCGAACGCGGTACCATGGCGCTTCGACGAGCGACTGGGGCCAGCAGGATCTGCTGGGCCACTTGCTGGGGTCTTGCCGGGCGCGGGGCATCCGCGTCGTCGCCTGGCTTTACAGCGGGCGTGACAAGGGCGTGTGGACGCAACATCCTGCGTGGAGGGAGAGGACGGCTGACGGCAAAGAGTACAATCCGTTGCGGCTACATGCCACCTACTTCCTCTGCCCCAGGAATCCTGAGGTCCGCCGTTGGTATTCAGGCCTGTTGCAGGATCTCGCCCACCGCTATCCCACGCTCGGTGGCGTCGAGCTGTGCGAGCCCCTGGTCAACTGGTGGGGAAATCAGGCCTGCTACTGCGACGTCTGTCGCCGCGAGTTCGCCAAGGCCTATCCGGGCCGACAGCAGGGCGGCCCGGAGTGGAAGCAGTATCGCTCTCGGGGCCCTCACTGAGTTCCTGTCCCAGTGCCTGGGCGCCGTTTCGGAAGAAGGGATCGACACCTATATCATGACCATCACCGACGCCTGGAGCAATGGCGCCATCCTGTCGCCTCGCCGCCAGGCCGATGAATCCGGCCTGGACATTGACGCGCTACTGGACACCGAGCATGCGCCTGACTGGGTAAACTTCGAGCTTATATGGCAGCAGTGGGCGGCCATATATGGAACGGAAGTATTCAACTCGACCTGGGCCGCGGACACTGGGCAGCAGCTCGTGCGCCGTGTCGACGGCCGTTCCAAGATTGTCTTCCACGTGGAGCTGACTGACTTTGGATCCCAGCACATGACACCGGCAAAGATCGCCGACACTATCAGCCGCGTCAGCGTCGCCAAGCCTGACGGGATCGAGTGCTATCATTCCGGCGCCATCGACAGCAAGGCCGCGTGGACTGTGCTCAAGCAGTCGTTCGAGAGCTTGCGATGAGCCTGGACCTCTTCTCCCTGGTCCATAGCTTCCTGCTGGCCGGGGCCCTCCTCGGCACCTGGCTCATCATCGGTTTCTATGCCGTGCTCGCCGTCTATGGCTACATCTACTCCCGCGAGTCCGAGCACGCCCGTCGTCAGGTACCCACCCTTACCGACTGGCCCGCGGTGTCCATCCTGGTGCCGGCGCATAACGAAGAGATCGTGATGGCCGGGACCATCGAGGCCCTGCTCCACCTCGACTACCCACGAGACAAGTTCGAGGTGATCGTGATCGACGACTCCTCCACCGATCGCACTCGCCGCGTCATCGAGCACCTCATGAGCCAGGACCGCCGGCTGAAACTTGTCGCCATCCCCGAGGGCCTGGGTGGGAGAGGGAAGTCGTACGCGCTCAACGTCGGGCTGGCCTACGCTGTGCACGATCTCATTGCCGTTTTCGATGCCGACAACACCCCTGAGCCTCAGTCTCTGCGCCACCTCGTCGCTCAGATGTCCGACGATCCCAATATGGCTGCCGCCGTCGGCAAGGTCCGCACCCTCAACGCCCACACGAACTTCCTCACTCGGTGCATCGCCATCGAGTTCATGAGCTTCCAGTGGATGGTCCAGGCCGGACGCTGGCGGATATTCGGCCTCGCTTCGCTGCCAGGCACGAACTACGTGATCCAGCGAGAGGCCCTCGAGCGCGCCGGCGGCTGGGACCCCTCGGCGATCGCCGACGACGCCGAGCTTACCGTCCGCCTCAGCCAGGAGGGCTATCACATCAAGTTCGTCCCCTACGCCGTCACGTGGGAGCCCGAGCCGCAGGACTGGGGTGTCTGGCTGCGTCAGCGGCTCCGCTGGGCGCGCGGCGGCACCTACGTACTGCGCAAGTTCCTGCCGCGGCTCTATCGGGTGCGCCGGCGCGACCTCGCGCTCGAGGTGCTGCACCTCTTCACGATCTATCACCTGTTCTTCGCGGTCATGATGCTCTCCGACTTCATTCTTGTGTCGGGGGTGATCGCAGGCATCGCCGTCGGGGCCAGAACCAGCCCGCTAATCGTCCTGTGGGGCCTGGCCATCGGGGTCTTCCTGCTCGAGATGGCAGTCGCTCTTGCCATCGAAGGAGAGAACACACCGACCAATCTGCTGATATCGGCCGCCATGTATTTCACGTATTGCCAGGCCTGGATCTACGTTTGCGCTAAAGCACACTACCTGGATGTGGTAAGACAAGAACGGCTGCGCTGGGAGAAGACGATTCGAGTCCCCGGCCTAGTGAGGACCTCCGGGCAGTGATCATCCGCGAAGAGCTGTGCCATGACGTTTGAAATCGGCCCCCTTGCCACCCTTGTGCTCACCCTGGGCGCGCTGGTCGCCTTTGCCCTGCTATTTCGCTTCTTCGCCTGGTGGGGTAGCGCGGCCGCGCTGGGCCGGGCCCGGCGCATTTCGGCTCGCCTGAGCGCCCCCCCCGCCGATCTCGCCGCGATCGAGGACCAGTCATCTGCCGTCGATGAACTCGCCCAGTTCGGCGACACCGAGGCCGCCATTCATGCCGCGCTGGAGCTGATGGACAGAGAAGACAGCGCGGTCCGCTCCCTCGGAGTGGAGGTGCTTCGCCGCACCCGCGCCTTCGATCGCTGGACCCGTGACCTGAGGCGTGGCGGCTTCCGCGCCAGAATCGCCGCCGTCGAGGCCCTCGGGCGCGTCGGCGACGAAAGGGCCGTCGAGCAGTTGATCGAGGTACTCGGCGATGACGATCCCCACGTCGCCCACGCCGCCTCCCAGGCCCTCCTCGTCCGGGACCCGGACCACGCCATAGATCGCCTTGCCGACGCGCTCTCCTCGCCCAATCGCCGCGTCGCCGAGACCGCAGCCGCCACTCTCATGGGCCTAGGAGAGGATTCGATCGAGGCCCTGGTCGGGCAGCTCGGCTCCCTCAACGCCCAGGCCCGCAGGCTGACGGTCGAATCCCTCGCCGCCATCAGCGCTCCTGGCCTGACCGATCTTCTGGTCCCCTTGCTGGAGAGTGAGCCCGAGCCCTCCGTGAGGACCGTCGTAGCCGAGGCGCTCTCCCGCACCGGGGAGCAGGGCGCGTTCGCGGAACTCCGGCGCCTCGCCCAATCGGACCCTGACTGGTTTGTACGGGCCCGGACCTATGTGCTGCTCGCCGAGGCCAATGCCCCCGGAGCGGCCCAGTTCCTGACCGAAGGGCTCGCCGCGCTTCAGCCAGAGATCATCCGGCGAAGCGACGAGAGCGACGCCGTCGAGGTGATCGCCGAAGGTCCCCGCCGGGTGCGAGCGGCCATTATTGTCGGCCTGAGACAGTTGGGCCTGACCGATGAAGAAGTGTCGGACGCTCTCCGCTTCGCCGAAGACTACGCCCCCGACGACTCCTCCGAAGTGGAACTCGCCGATGGCTGGGCTGAATCCATCGCGGCTCTGAAGCAGGCCGACCCCGCAAGCCGCGCGAATGCCGCCCGTCAGCTCGGGCAGGCCGGCGTGCCCGTGTTGGCCGAGCTGCGTCGTGCCCTGCGCGACCCCGATCCCCTGGTGCGCACCGAAGCCGCTCACTCCCTCGGTCGCATCGGCGCCAGAGACTGCCTGGATGGGCTTGCCGAATGTCTGCGCGACCCCGACCCGGGCGTCCGCGTCGCCATCTCCAACGCCATGCGCACCATCATCTCCAAGGGCGCGGCCGAGGAGCTGAAGTAGCCGCAGGAATCCCGTCTACCTCGCCCGCGCGACGAACCGCGCGACCTCCTCTGGCCTGGGCAGCGCCGGAATCACCCCGCGCTTGGTGCAAGTCAGCGCCCCCGCCGCGTTAGCGTAGACCATGGTCTCCCTCAGCTCGGACTCGCCGAGCCGCTCCAGATCGGCCGCGCCCATCAGCCTGGACAGCATCGCCGCCACGAACGCGTCCCCTGCTCCGAGAGAATCCACCACTTCTACGCGGAATCCCGGCACTTGCCCCCGCGCCGCGCCACTATCGAAGTAGCAGCCACCTTCCCCCTGCGTCACCACCACCAGCTTCGGCCCGACGTCACGTATCTTGCGCGCTCCGGCTTCCAGGTCTGTCGTTCCAGTGACGAACTCCCATTCCTCATAGGCGCAATGCACCACTCGGGCGCGCGGCATAGCTTCCCAGATCAGCTCTCTCGCCTCCACGGGATCGTCCCACAGAGACGGCCGCCAGTTCGGGTCGAAAGACACCAGCAGGCCTGCCTCGTGAGCGGCCCGTGCCGCCGCCAACGTCGCCTCCCGCGCCGGCGACTGGCTCATGCTCACTGCGCCGAAGTGGAATACCCTTGCCGACCGCAGAGCCGCCACGTCGACTTCCTCAGGCGACAGCAGCATGTCTGCGCCCGGGTTGCGGTAGAAGGTGATGTCTTTCTGGCCATCGCTGCGCGTGGCGACGAAGGCCAGAGTGGTGCGCGCGGTCGTCGCCGACCTCAGCCCAGCGACGTCGACGTCGGCTTCGGACATGGTTCGCCGCAGGAAAACTCCGAATGGGTCATCTCCGACCTTGCCAATGAAACCGACGCTCACCCCCAGTCGTGCCAGGCCAACCGCCACATTCGCCGGCCCGCCGCCGGCCGCGCCCGCAAAGCTCGGCAGGTCGGAGAGCGAGATGTCCTTCTCTATCGAGACGAAGTCGATCAGCAGTTCGCCGAGTGCAATCGCGTCAGGCATCGCTGTCTCCTATCCGTCTGGTCAGCGCCCGCCATCTTATCCACCTCACTTCCTCATTCCTCCCCCACTCCGCTTCCTCTTCGCGCTTGCCCCAATCGCCGCGATTGTCTAGGATAGATGTACTATGCCAATCAGCTGTTTGGGATAGGGATACTACTCCGATCAAGGGGCCCGTGATGCCATTGCCTCGCTTCGTCGAAATCGAGCAGCGCCTCTACGCCCGACGCATTGCCGACATCCCCGCGGCCGCGCGCCGCGCCTTCGCCGACGCCGCCATCGAGCGCCGTCTCCGCCCGGGCCAGACCGTCGCCATCACCGTGGGCAGCCGCGGCATCGCGAAGATTGCGGAGATCACTCGCGCGGTGGTCGCCGAAGCCAAGCGCATGGGAGCGCGGCCCTTCATCCTACCGGCGATGGGCAGCCACGGCGGCGCCACCCCTGCCGGCCAGACTGCCGTGCTCGCCTCGCTCGGGGTAACTCCCTCCTACGTCGGCGCCCCCATCCGCGCCTCGATGGCGGTGGAGCGACTGGGCAAGACCAAGAGCGGTATCGAGGTCTTCGTTAGCCGCGAGGCGCTGAAGGCCGATGCCGTCATCGTCATGAACCGCATCAAGCAGCACACGGATTTCGAGGGAGAGTACGAGAGCGGTCTGGTGAAGATGATGGCCGTGGGTATGGGCAAGCGAAAGGGCGCCGCCGCCATGCACGGCCGCCGCTGCGATAGCCTGCGCGAAGACGTCCCCCAGTCGGCCAAGATGGTGCTCAGCCGCGCTCCGATCGTGGCCGGCCTGGCAATCCTGGAGAATGGGCACAACGAGCCGGCTGAGATCGTCGGTCTCCAACCACAGGACATCCTCGCCCGCGAGCCTGCGCTGATACGCCGCGTCCGACGCAATGCTGCCCGGCTTCCCTTCCCCGATATCGACCTGCTGATCGTCGACTGGATCGGCAAGGATATCAGCGGCATCGGCCTGGATACCCACGTCATCTGCCGCCGCATGATTTGGGAAGAGCCGGGGTTCCGTGGAGCCAACATTCAGCTCATCGCCGCCCTCGATCTGACCGAGGGCTCACACGGCAACGCCCTCGGCGTCGGCCTCGCCGACCTCATCACCGACCGGCTACTGCGTAAGATCGACATGCAGGCGCTCAAGATCAACGTCCTGCACACCGGCTGGCTGAACCGCGCCAAGCTCCCGCTTTCCTTCGCCAACGACCGCGAGGTGCTGGAAGCGGCCTTCATCGGTCTGGGGCATCCCGACCCGCGCAAAGTGCGTATCGTGCGTATCCAGGACACCCTTCACCTGAGTCGGCTGTCGATCTCAGAGGGCCTGCTCGCCCAGGCGCGCAAGCACCCGCGCCTCCAGGTTCTGGGGAAGCCGGCCGAGATCGCCTTCGACCGGCACGGCAACTTCCGGTAGGCCTGCGCGCGATCTGGGCTATCGCGGCCCGCTCGTCCTACCCCACCAGCTTCGCGATCGCGTCCGCGACCGCGCTCTCGTCGTTCGTCAGCGGCGAGATCCAGTCCGCGAGCTCCCGCACCTCGTCCTGCGCGTTCGCGACCGCGACTCCACACCCCGCCCACTTCAGCATCGCCGAATCATTGTAGTTGTCGCCGAAAGCCAGCGTCAGCTCGCGGTCGATCCCGTAGTGCGCGGCCACCGCCGCCAGCGCCGTTCCCTTGTTCGCCTCTAGATGGTAGAACTCCAGATACTCCGGGTTGGTGCGCATCACCGTCACTTCCGAGCCCCAGCGCCGGTGCCAGACTTCGTAGAGTTCATCCCGATGCCGCGGGTCCGGCTTCGCGGCGGCGACCGTCGGGTCAGTCACGATGATCAGCTTCGTCGGCCGGCTGCCCCTGAACTCGGACAGACAGGGGACGAAGTGATAGACCGCGCCAGTCTGCCGCGAGTAGAGTTCGGCGTGCCGCCGCAGTTCCGCGTCATCCCGCGCGTAGAGCTTCTCGTTCAAGTAGTAGTTGAGCTGGAACCGCTCGCGCCTGGTGTAGTCGATCAGCTCGTCGGCGTACCGGGCAGGCAATCCCGTCTCCAGGATCACCTTCCCTCCCACCGACGCTGGCTCCCGCACCAGCGCTCCGTTGTACGCCACGGTGGGCCCATCGAACCCTAGGCGCTGATAGAAGGGGCTGATGTTGTCCGACATCCGTCCCGACGCCAACACGACGACTCCGCCTCCACACGCAAACCGGCGCAGCGCCTCCGCGTCCTCCTTCGAGATTCTCCCGCGCGTCGTTCAGCAGAGTTCCGTCGAGGTCGAGTGCGATCAGCCGATAGGGTCTTCGTTCAAGCCTGGTCATGCTATGCTTCCAACCCCAGTCCAGATGTGCTCATGGTCATAGATCGAGTTTTCGTGCCGCCGCACCCCTCTCCCTGCCTTGGTCGGCCAGCGGCACATCGGGACCATGTTTGATCGCCCCTTACCACTGCCGCCACCTTCATGTGGTATATTGCCTTCGAGGGGCGAGGCTGCTTCTTGCGCAGGCGGGCTGAAAGGAGACGGCAGTGTGGAAACGCGGGAAGGTTGTTGGGCTGGTCGTTGTGATCCTCCTCGTTGGCATCGTCGCGGCTGCTATTGGATGGAGCGGGGGCCGCATCGAGGCCCAGGATGAACAGGTGATCGGCCGGTTTCAGTTCGCCGCGCCCGATCTGATTCTGGATACAGCCACCGGCAAGCTCACTACCGGTGGTGGCGCTCTACTGGAAGCGCCGATCGACGCTGCCGGCAAGGACATTGGGCGCTACAGCGCCGCTGGCTACGTCACCGCGGTGCCGAGGTCGGTCACTCTGGACGCGCTGGCTATGCCCGCTCTGAGCGCGGACATGGTAAAGGGCTACGTAATCGGCGACACTAAGACCGGGCGCATCCTCAAGCAGCGCATGTACTACTCGCAGCCAATAGGCCCCGGCGACTTCTAGCCCTCGACGTCACATCTGACTGTGTGGAAGGCGAGCCCGCTCGGCTCGCCTTTCTTCTTGGCCCGGTGAGGTTTGGTCCGGCTCCTCTCACCCGTGTGATGCGATGTAGACAAAGCCACGTCTGCGAGTGGCCGCTCCCGATTGACCAACATCGGGGGCCGGAGTATCTTGCTTTTCAGTACACGGGGACGGGGGGCTCCCTGATTGAATCAGTGGCGGCACCGGCCGGAACGGGGGACGCGATGACGGAGAAACTCCAGGGCGTAACCACGGAACCGGGTTGGTCTCCACTGCAGGGGTCCTATGAAGAGGCGGTGTTGAGTTGGTATGAGCAGGTCGATATGTCGTTCCGACGGCATGCTCTCGATCGACGGCGCGCTGCCGAGGGATCGCATGTAAGGCAGGGCCAGGCGACACCGCTGCCCCCTGCAGGCGACTAGCCGAAAGAAGCCGCCGCCCGTTGGGAGCGGCTTGCGTGGGTAGGACTGCACAGGTGATTTGACGCAGACGACAGGTGCAGATGGCGAGGCGGTTGCGACCACCTCCAGCGTCTCAAGGGCGGACACCGTTCCGCCCTTTTCGTTGGCCCCCACGCCGCAGGTCTCACGGCAGGTCAGCCCACCCCAGTGTGGAACACTAGCGATTACCCTCCAGGCCGAGCGGCCGAATCCGGGGGTTCCGCGCCCGAGGGCACGTCAATGGCGCGCTGCATCGTCGCCGGGGTTATTGCCACCTATCTTCTTGCCGTCTTCCAGACCACCATCGGCGAACTCATGATGATCCGTGGAGTGGCGCCCGATCTGCTGTTCGTCTGGACGATCTGCCTTGGCCTGCTCAGCGGGCGGACCGCCGGCGCGCTCATCGGCTTTGGCTGCGGGCTGCTCGAGGGCGGCCTCACCCAGCAGTGGATCGGCGCCTTCGCCATCAGCAAGGCCCTCAGCGGATTCGGCGCGGGCGTCCTCGGCGCCAAGCTGTTCAAGGAGAACTGGGCCGTTCCCTCCGTCGCCGCGGCCCTTCTTACCGTGGTGAACGAGTCCGCGTTCGTGTTGGTTTCCAGCTCCGATGGCTGGCCGCGCGCGGGTCATCTCATCCTCGTGCGATCCCTGTATCACGCTGCTCTTGCGCCCATCGTCTTCGCCCTGACCCTCCGCGCTGTGCCGTCTGCTCGTCGGCCGGCGCGAGGAACTGGCGTAGGCATGGCGCAACGACTCGTCCTGTTCCGGGCCGTCGTCGTGCTCGCGTTCATCGCCATCTTTGCGCGGCTCTTCCAGCTCCAGATCGTTGAGGGCAAGGAGAACCGCAAGCTCGCCGACGAGAATCGCATCCGCGTGGTCAGGCGACTCGCCCCACGCGGCACGATCTTCGACCGCAAGGGCCGCGTGCTCGCCAGCAGCCGGCTCGCCTTCTCCCTCCGTGCGGTTCCCCAAGAGCTTGGAGTCTCCGGTTGGGACGACCCGGCCGTCGGCCTCAGCCAGACCCTCGACCTGCCGGTGGACGAGCTGAGAAAGAGCCTTTCGCAGCCCGCCGCCGCCCCCTATGAGCCGATTCTGCTCTGGCGTGACGCCGATCCCCAGTTGGTGGCGCGCGTCGAAGAGCACCTCGTCTACCTCTCCGGAATCAGCGTCGTCGTCGATGCCGTCCGGCAGTACCCCTATGGTTCTCTCGCCGCTCACCTCCTCGGCTATGTGCGAGAGATCAACCAGCAGGACCTGGAGGGCGCCGGCGGCTACCGGCCGGGCGACCTGATGGGGAAGACTGGAGTCGAGCGCGTCGCTGAGAAGGCGCTGCGCGGGGTGGACGGCGGAGATCAGATCGAGGTGGACGCACGGGGGCGCCGCGTCCGCACTCTTGGAACGGTGCCACCCCAGCGCGGCCGCAATGTCTGGCTCACTATCGACCTCGATGTCCAGAAGGCCGCCGAAGAGGCCCTCGGCGACCGGGCCGGCGCGGTCGTTGCTCTTGACCCGAAAACCGGCGAGGTATTGGCCCTGGTTAGCCACCCCTCCTATGACCTGAACATGTTCTCCGGGATGCTGGATCCCAGTGACTGGAAGAAGCTCAGCGGCCCCGACCATCCGCTGCAGGACCGCGCGGTCGCCGCCCGCTTCGAGCCTGGCTCCGTGTTCAAGATCGTGACTGCGGCCGCCGCTCTGGAAGCCGGCGTCACTTCGCCGCAGGACCGCTTCTTCTGCAGCGGCGTCTACGGGCTCGGGGGCTGGCGGCTGCGCTGCTGGAAGCGCGATGGACACGGCCCCGAGGACTTTCTCCACGGCTTCGCGCAGTCGTGTAACGTGATGTTCGCCACCATCGGACGGCGCACTGGAGCCGACA
Source organism: uncultured Armatimonadota bacterium (assembly GCA_963699135.1). Taxonomy (GTDB): domain Bacteria; phylum Armatimonadota; class Hebobacteria; order Hebobacterales; family Hebobacteraceae; genus JBEKKD01. The sequence goes on from OY969415.1 coordinate 689,889, forward strand.
AGATCGCCGCCATGGCCCGCCGTTTCGGCCTCGGGGAGAAGACCAATATCGACCTCCCCGAAGAGGCCGCCGGCCTCATCCCCGATCCCGACTGGAAGCGAAGGGTGCGGAAGCAGCCCTGGTATCCAGGTGATACCGCCCAGATGTCCATCGGCCAGAGCGAGTGCCTGGTGACCCCCATCCAGATCGCGCGCGAGGCCTCCGTCGTCGCCAATGGCGGCTACCTGATCTCGCCTCATGTTATCTCGCGGATCGAAGGCGAAGTCCCTCAGACTCCGCCCCAGAACCGCTCCCTGGGCCTCAGCTCTGACACCCTCGCTACTCTTCGCGCGGGCATGGAGGCCGTCGTCGCGGCTGGCGGCACCGCCCACAAGATCTGGGCCGACCAGTACGCTATCGCGGGCAAGACGGGGACCGCGCAGAACCCGCGCGGAAACACCCACGCCTGGTTCACCGGATTCGCCCCCGCCGACAACCCGCGCATCGCCATCGCCGTGATGGTCGAGCACGGCGGCGGCGGCCCCGTCGTAGCCGCCCCCATCGCTCGCCATCTCCTCGACGCGCTGCTGCTGCCGCCCGATCAGCGCACTCCGTGGCCGAAGCCTACCGATATGACGGTCGCCCGGGTTCCTGCTCCCGTTGCCAGTGGAAGCGCACACCCATGACCAGGCGCCTCCTTCCCGCGCTCTGTCTTCTCCTCACTGTAGCCCTGCTCGCCGAGGCTGCCCACGCCCGCATATCTCTTCGCTACCGCGGCCGCGTCGGCCAGGTTGCCACCTACCGGCTCTTGATGAAGGCCACCGGCGAGCAGACCAGCCTCGGTGAGCGACGGCCGGTTAGTATCGAGGCCGAGTTTGAGCTGCGCCAGCAGGTTGTCGCCACCGGACCCCTCGACAGCTTCCGCTCGGAACTCACGGCCCGCCCTATCAGCATCAAGGACCCCACCGGCACCTTCGCCTCCAATGGCCGAAGTCGCTCCCTCTCGGTCCAGCTTACCACTACGCCTCGGGGCGAGGTGCTCTCCACCTCCCCCCTGTCGAGCAATCACGTCGGCCCCTACGAGCGCGCCTTCGCTGACCTCCTGTCCCTGCCCGACATGCTGCTGCCAGCCGACCCCATCTCAATCGGCAGCGCCTGGGAGTCGAACTCCCCGCAGGGCGGACAGCGCAGCCGGCTGATCTCCACCCGCCAGAGCCCCTTCGGCCTCGTCGCTCGCATCGAAACCACCGCCACGGCCCCCCTCCGCCTTCAGGAGGAAAGCCAGGGGTTAGGTCTGAACACTACCGTCTCCGGCTCCGAGCAGCGACGAGAAACGATCGAGATGCTCGTGGACAAGGGTCTTGTGCTTTCCAGCAATGGCGAATCGTCCTTGCTCACTCACGGGGAGATCACGCTTGACCTGGCAGAGGGGCGAAGGCGCTTCCCTATCAGCAGCCAGATGCGAGTCGTGTTCGAGCTTCGGCTGACGCGGCTAGACGGCAAACCCGTGGGTGGAGGTTGACGCCACCGTGCTTGGCGCTCTGCCTGAGGCGATGATGCTCACCGGGAAGATCGTCTTCTGCGCCCTCGTCTCCTTCGTTGGCGCCTTCCTCGCGCTCTCCGCCTGGTTTGACCGCAAGATCAGCGGCTCGGAGGCGGCCCTCCTCCTCGCCGGAGTGCTCGTCGTCCAGGTCATCGGTTTCTCGCTCTCGCTCAGGGGCGGCCCTGGCATGTTGCTGCTGGCCGTCATCATTCTGGGGACACCCCTCGTGTTCTACGGCCTGGCGAAGGTCTCGGACAAGCGCCTGGTCAGCGCTTTCGACGAGGAGGACATCGCCAAGTACCAGGCCGCCCTCGACTTCGACCCGAAGAACATCGCCGCCCATACCTACCTCGCCGACACCTACCGCCGCCAGGGCAAGCTCTCTGAGGCGATTGAGGAGTACAAGGCCGCCCTCCAGCTCGACCCCAGCCTGAAGAACGAGCGCTACTGGGTGCAGCGATTGGAGATTCAGCTTGAGAGTGCAGCGCGCAAGGAGATGGTCTGCCCGCGGTGCAATAGTCCTCGGGTGGGCGATGCCCAGGTTTGCCCCGAATGCGGACGGCTGTACTCGACTGTGGAGACGTCGATGCACGCCATCCGCGTCATGCCCTTGGGCATCAAGGCCAAATGGGCTGCACTCGTCGCCGCGGCCTTTGGCGGACTGATAGCCCTGGTCGGGCTCGTCCCGATGGCTCTGATCTACGTCGTGGTGACGGGGGTATTCATCGCCCCGCTTACTGTCGTTGTGCTTGACGCCCGCAACCGTCGCGCGAGCGGCGGGTCGTGAAACTTAGGAACTCAGGAGTGATCGGCATGTTTGAAGTGACTCCCTGGACCGCCATCATCATCGGCGTGATCCTGACTCTCTCCCTCGTCGTCGGCGCGGCCGCGGCGCCCACCGGCGCCAGCGCCCAGGCCGCCGTGCAGCAGCGTTCGCTGCCCAATGGCCTCACCGTTCTCGTCCAGGAAGACCACTCGGCCCCCCTGGTCTGCTCGTATATCTGGTACAAAGTCGGTCTCCGCAATGAGCCGCCCGGCCAGGCCGGCATCACCCACTTCCTGGAACACATGGCGTTCAAGGGCACCGAGCGCTTCAGCGGCCGCGACATGGACCGCCTCATCACCAGCAAGGGCGGCTACCTGAACGGCTTTACCTCCATGGACTACACCGGCTACGTCGAGACCCTCCCTCGCGAGGCCCTCGACCTCGCCTTCACCATCGAATCTGAGCGGATGGCGCGCTGCTTGCTCAAAGCCGAGGATATCGAATCCGAAAAGGGCGTCGTGATCTCCGAGTTCGAAGGCGCGGAAAACGACCCCTCGTTCCTCCTTCGCCGCGAGGTCATGGCAAAGCAGTTCCCCGGCCAGCCCTACGGCCGCACCGTCCTCGGCGTTAAGGACGATCTCCGCAAGCTCACCCGCGACAACGTTCTCTCCTACTACCGGCAGCATTACGCCCCGAACAACGCCACCCTCGTGGTCGTTGGAGACATCAGCGCCGGAGAGGTGTTCACGAAGGCCGAGCAGTTCTTCGGGCCCATCCCGAGCGCCGCGGTCACCGCTCCCGTGCCCAATCCCGGCCGTGCCGCCGAGGGCGAGCAGCGCCTCCAGCTAGAGCTGCCCGGTAACACCTCCTACCTACAGATGGCTTACGACGTCCCGGCAATCGACGATACCGATCACGTCGCGCTCGAAGTGCTCCAGAACATCCTCAGCGGGGGACGCACCAGCCGTCTCTATGGTGCCCTGGTGGACAACGGCATCGCCTCCGACGCCGCCGGCTACGACTATGAGAACCCGGCGCCGACTGCCTTTGGGTTCGAGATCGTGCTGCGGCCCGAGGCGACGATTGAGAAGGCCGAAGAAGTACTCGATTCCGTGATCGAGACTCTGAAGACCGAACCTGTCGAGCGACCGCGAACTCACCAAGGCGAAGAACCAGACCAAGGCGCAGTTCGTCTACGCCTCCGACGGCGTCACCAAGCTCGGTCAGCAGATCGGCTACTATTCCATCGTCTCCAGCTACGAGTACCTTCGCACCTTCCCGGCCCGGGTCGATGCCGTCACCCCCGCCGACATCCAGCGCGTCGTGGGCAAGTACCTCGCCAAGGGCAACCGCACCGTCGGCCGACTCATCGCCAAGGGAGGCGAAGGGCCGACGGGTGGCGGCTCCGCGGGCAAGCCCTCTGACGTCCGCGGTTACCGTCTCGACCCGCCTCAGGCCGCCGAGACGGCGGCGCCTCCGATCATTCCGGTTCCCGCGGAACTTGGGGCGGCCGCGCCCGTCCGTCGCCTCAAACTGGCGAATGGCATGGACGTGCTGCTCGAGGAAAACCACGCCGCGCCCTTCGTCACCATCTACGCCAACATCCTCGCCGGCCCCGTCTTCGAGCCCGCCGGCAAGTCCGGCCTCGCCGCCTTCACCTCCGAGATGCTCTCGCACGGCACCAAGAAGCGGACCTGGAGCGAAATCCAGGAAACGCTCGACTTCGTCGCCGCTCGGCTGTCGTTCAGCAACGGCGCTCAGGTCGGAACCGCCGCGGGTCAGTGCCTGACGCGCGACCTCGGCCTCCTCCTCGACGCGGCCTCCGAGCAACTGATGACCCCCTCCTTCCCACCCGAGGAGATCGAGAAGGTCCGCTCGCTCATCATCGCGGGTCAGCAGCAGCGTGATGAGGACACCTACCAGGTGGCCGAGAAGGAGCTGTTTGCCCGGCTCTATCCCGAAGGACATCCGCTCCACAACAACGACCTCGGCACCAAGGAGACCGTCCATGGCATCACTCGCGACGACCTTGTTGCCTTCCACCTGAAGTACTACCGACCCGAGAACACCATCCTCGCCATCGTCGGGGATTTCGACCCGGCCGCCGCGGCCGCGCTGATCGAGAAGTCCTTCGGCGACTGGAAGTCCCTGGGTGAGCCGGCTCGTCCCAAGCTGCCGCAGGTTCCGCTTCCGACCAAGCCTGAAGTAGTGAAGGTGCCGATCCCAAACAAGACCCAGACCGACATCGCCATCGGCTTCCCTGGCATCAGCCGCCGCGACCCCGACTACTATCAAGCCGATCTGATGAACTACCTGCTCGGGCGCGGTGGGTTCATGAGCCGCCTCAACCTCGACATTCGCGAGAAGCTCGGCCTCGCCTACTACGTCTGGAGCAACTACTTCGCCTACTGGGGACCGGGCCCGTGGGTGCTGCACATGGGAGTGAACCCGGCGAACGTCGACAAGGCGCTGGCCGCGGCGGTGGATGAGATCAGGAAGATGCAGTCGGCCCCGCCGTCAGAGGAGGAGATGAACCTCTGGAAGGACTACGTCGAGGGCACTGTTGCCAGACAGATGGAGACCTTCGGCGGCATCGCGCAGAGCCTGATCCAGTCCGAGTTCTACGAACTCGGCCCTTACTTCCCGTACCAGTACCCGGGCGTTCTCCGCGCCATCACCGCCGACCAGGTGCTCGGCGCTGCCAAGGGCAAGCTCTACCCGGACAACTACATTGCCGTCGTCGTCGGTCCGGTCGATGAGAAGCCGAAGGAAGAGACGAAGCCGTAACCTCGCCGGACGACAGTCGCGCCTTACTGACAGCAAATGGACGGGCAGGCATCGAGCCTGCCCGTCCACTTTGTGCGCCAGAAGAACGCCCCTACCCCGAAGTCAGTCTGCTCTCTGCTGTAGCTGGCACGAGCACAGATACTGCCCGTAGTACGTGCCGAAGAAGTAGGCCACGATGGTGATCAGCACTAGCATCACCGCCCAGTAGACGACCGTCTTCTTCCATCCCGCCACCTTGCCGATCAAGATCAGCCCGGGGAGGCTCAGGCCCGGACCGCCGAGCAAGATCGCCAGCGCGGGTCCTACCGCGAACGACTTGAGCAGCAGCCCCTTCACGAATACCACTTCGGTGAGGATCGGGAAATACATCAGCGTCCCAAACAGGGCCGCCAGGAACACCGGCAGAATGCGGTTCCCCTCGGGGTGCCCGAAGGCGAACCCGCCCTTGGACGCCGCCGTCGGCATGATCCAGTGGAGCGGGATGTAGTTCACGATGATCGCGATCACGATCACCACCGGGATGAAGATCGGCAGGATCATCCGCAGCAGCATCCACGTCTGCCGGCCCCATTCCGCTGTCTCTTCCCGCCCGAACCACCGCCGCGCCACCAGTGCCAGGCTGGCGATGGCCGCGATCACGATCCCCATCCGTACGAACTGCCCCAGCCCCTTGATGAAGAACCGATCGAAGCTCTGCCACGAACCGAAGATCAGCACCACCACCAGCAGCGCCATGAAAATCAGCGCCAGACGCTCCCGCGAGGAATCCATCTCCACCAGCGCGATCGCCGGGTCGCTGTGGATCTTCTCCTGTCGTTCCCGCTCGTCGCGCCGGAAGATCAGCTGCCATCGCGATCCCCACCAGCACCGCGATGATGGGAACGGTGATGAACCGCCACAGCGCAAGCTGGAACCCGATCACCTTGTAAGTGACGACGGTGTTGACGATGTGAATGGCGGGAGCCGCGAACACAAAGCAGAACGCCGGCCCGATGCCCGCTCCCCGTCGCAGAATGCCCGCGAAGATCGGCACCACGTTGCACGAACACACCGTGAGCACGTTCCCCGAGATCGCCGACACCCCGTAGGAGACGAAGCGGTTCGCCTTCGCCCCCAGGTACTTCATCACCGCCTGGCTCGGCACAAACACCACCAACGCGCCCGCCATCAGAAATGCGGGCAGCACCACGGTGATCGCATTCCAGGTGAAGACGCAACACTTGAACAGGTTGACAGCTTGCCCGAGCGTTCCCAAGCAGACCTCCGGTAGCCAGTAGAAGGCCAGCCTCAACGGCTGGCCCTCTTCTCAGTATACAATAGACTTCCGCGGTTGCGGAACTATGACAGAACCGCGACGCTTTCGACCACGCGTCGGCTTTCGCAACGCGCAGCCGTGGCTAAGCGGTCACCCCGTCATCTTCCCTCGTCGCCACCAGCAGCCTCGGCGTTAGCTTCCCATCCTCGACCTCCAGCACCACCGTGTCGCCCTCGCGGAACTCCCCGCGCAGGATACCGCGCGCGATCGGGTTCTCCACCAGCCGCTGTACCGTCCGCCGCAGAGGTCGGGCGCCATACTCCGGGTCGAACCCCTCTGTCGCTAGCAGCGCCCGCGCCGGCTCCGTCGCTTCCATCATGATCTTCCTCTCCGAGAGCTGCACCCGCACTCGATCGAGCATCAGGTCGACGATCTGCTCGATCTGCTCCTTGCCCAGGGGCTCGAACACGATCACCTCATCGATGCGGTTCAGCAGCTCCGGCCGGAAAGTCCGCCGCAGTTCCGACAGCATCTCTTCCCGCTGCGCCGCAAACTCCTTCGATGTATCGCTTGCGCCCAGCCCCAGCCGCGCCGCCTTCACGTGCCGGCTGCCGAGGTTGCTCGTCATGATGATCACGGTGTTCTTGAAGTCCACCACTCGCCCGGCCGCATCCGTCAGCCGCCCGTCTTCCAGAATCTGCAGCAGCATGTTGAACACGTCCGGGTGCGCTTTCTCGATCTCGTCGAACAGCACCACGCGGTACGGCCGCCGCCTGATGGCCTCGCTGAGCTGTCCACCCTCCTCGTAGCCCACATATCCCGGAGGCGCGCCCACCAGTCGCGACACCGCGAACCGCTCCATGTACTCCGACATGTCGAGGCGCACCATCGCCTCTTCATCGTCGAACAGGAACTCCGCTAACGCCCGCGCCAGTTCCGTCTTCCCCACCCCCGTCGGCCCCAGGAAGATGAACGACCCGATCGGCCGCTTCGGGTCCTTCAGCCCGGCCCGCGCCCTGCGGATGCTCTCCGCCACCGCGTGCACCGGCTCCTCCTGACCCACCACGCGCTTGTGAAGCTGCTCTTCCATCTGCAGCAGCTTCTCGCTCTCCTGCTCGAACATCCGCGCCACCGGGATGCCGGTCCAGGTGGCGATGATCTGGGCGATGTCCTCCGCCGTCACCTGGGAATCGTGGCCACCGGTTTCGGCTTCCCACTTCTTCTGCCGCTGCTCCAGGTCGGTGCGCAGCAGCTCGATCTCCTGTTTGAACCGCGCCGCGGCCTCGTAGTCCTGCCGCAACGCCGCCGCCTCCCGCTGCTCTTCCAGCCGCGCCAGTTGCGCCTCGAGCTGGTTGATATCCGGTGGTGCCATCACCGCCCGCAGGTGCTCCCGCGATCCCGCCTCGTCTATCAGGTCGATGGCCTTATCCGGCAGGTGGCGGTCCGTGATATACCGCGCCGACAGCCGCGCCGCCGCTTCCAGCGCCTCATCGTCATACTTCACCTGGTGGTGCTGCTCATACCGATCCCGTAGCCCCGTCAGGATCTCGATGGTCTCCTCGACGCTCGGCTCCTCCACAAACACCGGCGAGAACCGGCGCTCCAGCGCCGCGTCCTTCTCGATGTACTTGCGGAACTCGTCCAGGGTCGTGGCGCCGATGCACTGCAGTTCGCCGCGGGCCAGCGCCGGCTTCAGCATGTTCGAAGCGTCGATCGCGCCCTCCGCCGCGCCCGCGCCTACCACCGTGTGCAGTTCGTCGATGAACAGGATGATCTTCCCCTGCGCCCTCCGGATCTCGTCCATCACCGCCTTCAGGCGCTCCTCGAACTCTCCCCGGAACTTCGATCCGGCAACCATCGCGCCCAGGTCGAGCGCTATCACCTTCTTGTTCTTGACGGTCCGCGGGACGTTGCCCGCGATGATCTCCTGCGCCAGTCCCTCCACCACCGCCGTCTTCCCCACTCCGGAATCGCCGATCAGGACCGGGTTGTTCTTAGTGCGCCTGCTCAGCACCTGGATCAGCCGCTGAATCTCCCCCTCACGTCCGATCACCGGGTCGAGCTTTCCTTGCTTCGCCAACTCGGTCAGATCGCGGCTGTACCGCTCCAGCGCCTGGTAGCGCCCCTCCGCTCCCTGGTCGCGCACGCTCTGGCCGCCCCTGATCTGCACCAGCGCTCGCTGGATGCCTTCGGTGGTAACTCCATGCGAGGCCAGGATGCGCGCCGCCTCCGATCGTTCCTGGGCCAGTATCGCCAGCAGCAGGTGCTCCACCGCGATCAGGCTGTCGCCCATCCGCTCCGCCTGCTCCCAGGCGCTCTTCTCCAGGATGTCGAGTAGCGCGGGCGTGACATACACCTGCTCCGTCCCGCCTGCGCCCTGCGCCGCCACCTTCGGGCTGCGCGACAGCGCGATCTCGGTATCCCGTCTGATCGCTGCCACCTCGCCGCCAGCCTGCTCGATGATCTGGTTGGCCAGCCCGTCGGTGCTATCCAACAGCGCCAACAGCACATGCTCTATATCAACCTGCGAATGCTGATAGCGCCGCATCACCTGCTGGCTCGCGATCAGCACCTGCTTTGCCTTATCAGTGAACTTGTTCACGTCCATTCCAGTGCTCCTGCACCCCGCGCCCTCGCGGCAAGCTACCTCCCTGCCGCCACTCGCTGCCGCAGACTATCTAGTTCGCGCTCCATCTCCTGCCGGCCGAGTTCCAACTGCGCCTCCATCTCACGGCGCATCGCCTCCATCCGCTCCAACAACTCCAGCACCATCTCCACTCCCGCCAGATTCAGCCCGATCTGGGTGAGGCGCTGTATCTGACGCAGTCGCTCGATATCCTGGTCCGAGTAGAGCCGTATATTCTTTCCCGTCCGCGCCGGCTTCACCAGCCCCACCCGCTCGTATAGCCGCAGTGTCTGGGGATGCACCTCCACTAGCTTCGCCGCCACGCTTATCACGTAGACCGGACCGTTATCCTGTCTCATTCCCATTGCTCCTCCCTCCGCCACTGTCAGCCGCGAAGGTTGGCCGAGCGCATCCGTCTTCACGTTCACGCCCGGTTCGCGCGCGGGCTCTCTCGGCGCAGGTCGCCGAGTTGCGCAATCAACTCCTGTTCCTCATGCGTCAGGTTCTTCGGCACCGTGACTCTGACTTGGACGTAGAGATCGCCGCTGCCACCCTCCGCCCGCGGCATCCCTTTGCCCGCCAGTCGCAACCGCTGGACCGAGGAGGTTCCCGCGGGTATTTTCAGCTTCACCTTACCGTTCAGGGTCGGCGCTTCGATCTCCGCGCCCAGCGCCGCCTCCGGGTAAGTCACCGGCACTTCGCAATACAGGTCATCCCCTCGCCGCCTGAACAATCGGTGCGGCGCGATCTTCGGGAGCAGATAGAGGTCGCCCCCCGCTACCCCCTGCCCCGCCAGTCGGATCTTGGACCCCGCATTGACCCCCTTCGGAATCCGCACCTGAAGCCTCTTCACTTGCTCGAGCTGGCCGCTCCCCCCGCACCCGGTGCAGATCGTCCCGCGCCCTACCGTTCCGGCGCCCTGGCACTGCGGGCACACCTGTGGCGTCGGAACCGCGATCTCACCGCGTCACCCCGTGCGCGGCCTCCTCCAGAGTCAGCTCGATCTCGAAGCGCAGATCGTGTCCGCGCGGCCGCCGCGGTCTCCCCCGGCCGCCCATTCTGCCGCCGAGCAGTTCCTCCAGCAATTCGTCGATATTTCCAAAGCCCGGCGAGGCCCAGGCGGGACCTCCGGGCGCGCCACCTCCGGCCTGCTGGGCCGCCCGGCCGAACTGATCGTACTTCGCCCGCTTCTCCGTATCTCCCAAGACCTCGTAGGCCTCGCTGAGCTCCTTGAACTTCTGCTCCGCTTCTTTGTTGCCCGGGTTCACGTCGGGATGGAACTTGCGCGCCAGCTTGCGGAACGCGCGCTTGACCTCTTTCTCGTCTGCGTCCCTCTTGATCCCGAGCACTTCATAGAAATCCCGCGGAGGCATTTCCCTACAGCTCCAATCGCTTCACACGCCCATCAAGTGACGTCGATCTTCACGCGTCGCGGGCCGGAGATGTCCGCCTTTGGCGCTGTGATTTCCAGCACGCCATCCCGATAGCTGGCTCGCGCCTGGCTCGGGTCGATCGGCACGCCGATGCGAAACGCGCGGCGGAAGCGCCCCATTGGCCGCTCCAGCCGTAGACCTCGATCCTGGTCCGGTCGCGCTCGCTGGCCCTCGACGACGATGCCGTTCGCCTCGACCTCCAGCGCAATCTCATCTCGTTTCATCCCGGGCAGGTCGAGCACCAGTACCAGCGTGCCCTCCCGCTCGTAGATGTCCACCGCGGGCGTCCACCCATCATCGGCGGACGCCCCGCGACCTCTCAGGCCGGCTCCCGACCGGCTCAGTTCATCCCACAACCTGGTCATCTCATCGAAGCCGAAGTCTCGCATGAGATGGCTCCTCGCCCTCCAGCCCTATTCGCTCTCCCGGAACTCGGCGTCGATCACACCTTCATCGCCGCCTTCTCCGGTATGGGGGCTGCTGCTCTCCGAGGGAGCGCTCGCGCCGGCCGTCTGCGAGCTCGCTGCTTGCTGATAGGCCGCCTCGGAAACCTTCGCGAACTCCCGCTGCAGCTCCTCCGCCGCGACCTTGATGCGGCCCATGTCCTTGCTCTCGAGGGCCTTTCGCACCGCGTCGATCGCCTGCTGCGCCTTCTCCCGTTCGGCCGTCGGAACCTTATCGCCGAGATCGCGCAGGCTCCGCTCCGCGCTGTACATCAACTGCTCGGCCTGGTTGCGGGCCTCGGCCTCGTCCCGCCGGGTCTGATCCTCGGACGCATGCTGCTCCGCGTCGTGCACCATGCGATCCACCTCGTTGCGCTCCAACTGGCTCGAGCCGGAGATCGTGATCTCCTGCTTGTTGCTCGTCGCCCGGTCCTTCGCGGTCACGTTCAGGATGCCGTTCACGTCGATGCTGAAAGTCACCTCGATCTGCGGGATGCCACGAGGAGCCGGCGGAATGCCCTGCAGTCGGAATCGCCCCAGGCTCCTGTTGTCGGCCGCCATCGGGCGCTCACCCTGCATGATGTGAATCTCCACCTCTGTCTGCTGGTCGCCGGCGGTGGAGTAGATCTCCGACTTCTGCGTCGGGATCGTGGTGTTGCGCTCGATCATCCTCGTCATCACGCCGCCCAGCGTCTCCACGCCCAGCGACAGCGGAGTCACATCCAGCAGCAGCACGTCATGCACTTCCCGCGACATGATCCCGGCCTGAATCGCCGCGCCCATCGCCACCACTTCGTCCGGGTTCACGCCCTTGTGCGGTTCCTTGCCCCCGGTCAGTTTCCGGATCAAGTCCTGCACCATCGGCATGCGCGTTGCGCCGCCCACCAGCACGATCTCGTCCAACTGAGACACCGACACCTTCGCATCCGACAGCGCCTGCTCGAAGGGGTGGACCGTCCGGTTCACCAGGTCCTGCGTCAGCTCTTCGAACTTCGCCCGCGTCAGGTTCATGTCGAGATGCTTCGGCCCCGTCTGATCGGCCGTGACGAAGGGCAGGTTGATGCTCGTCTGCACCGTCGTGGAAAGCTCGACCTTCGCCTTCTCCGCCGCCTCTCGCAGCCGCTGCAGCGCCTGCCGGTCCTTGCGCAGATCGATTCCCTGGTCATGCTGGAACTGATCGGCGATATAGTTCACGATCCTCTCGTCCCAGTCATCGCCGCCCAGGTGAGTGTCACCGTTCGTCGCTTTCACTTCGCAAACGTTCTCCCCCACCTCCAGCAGCGAGACATCGAACGTGCCGCCGCCCAGGTCCCACACCAGGATCGTTTGCTCTTTCGTCTGGTCGCGGCCGAACCCATAGGCCAGGGACGCTGCCGTCGGCTCGTTGATGATCCGCAGCACCTCCAGGCCCGCGATCTCGCCCGCGTGCTTCGTCGCCGTCCGCTGGTTGTCGTTGAAGTAGGCCGGCACCGTGATCACGGCCTGCGCCACCTTCTCTCCCAGGTAGGCCTCGGCGTCCTCCTTCAGCTTCCGGAGCGTCATCGCCGAGATCTCTTCCGGCGTGTACTCCTTCTCCCCGATCCTCACCACCGCCATGCCGTTGCGCCCATCCACCACGCGATAGGGCACCATCGAACGCTCCTGCTCGACCTCCGAGAAGAGGCGGCCCATGAAGCGCTTGATGGAATACACCGTGTTCTCGGCATTGATGATCGCCTGTCGCTTTGCCGGCTGCCCAACGAGTCTCTCGCCGCTCTTCGTGAACCCCACCACCGACGGTGTCAGCCGACTGCCCTCGGCATTCGGGATCACCACCGGCTCCCCACCTTCGATAACTGCGACCACTGAGTTCGTGGTCCCCAAGTCGATTCCGATTACCTTGGCCATCCTCTTCGCCTCCTAGTTTTCGCGCCAGGCAGCGCTCACGCCGCCTAAGATATCAGCTACGGGGTCCCCACCCCGCGCAGCGCAGTTAGTGTACCCGATGATATATACTTGATAACGATCCTGTCAAGGTGTCTATAACATTTCCTGCACCCAATCCATGACGCGTACCCCAAACAGAACGGGGCAGGACCTTTCGGCCCTGCCCCGATTACCGTCTACCCTCTGGTTGCGCTAACCGGCCGCGCGGCCCGCCAGCACCTTCAGTTGCTCCTGCACGACCCACTTCAGATCGCCTGTGGCGGTCTTCTGAAGCCTCTCCAGCGGCGCTACCGCTCGCTGGTCGCGAATCTCGCCCAGCGCGACCACGGCCCACTTCTGCACTTCCGGGCTGGGGTTTGAGAGCGCCGAAATCAGCGGATCCACCGCCACAGACCGCATGGCTACAAACGCCTCGGCGATCTGGTAATTCGTCGTCGCGTTCCCGCTCCTGCTGATCACCCCCAGCAGCGGCTGGATGCCCGGATCGCCGATCGCCCCCAGGGAATTCACCGCGGCGTTTTCCACCCGCCAGCTCTTATCCCCAAGCGCGCTCACCAGCACCGGAATCGCGCTCGACGTTCCCTGGCGATCCGAGCGCAGATGCCGCCGAAGCTCGCACCTCCGCGTCCGGGTCCTGCAGCGCGCTCGACAACGGTCCATTCAGCGCCGCAGTATTCGCGCCCACCAGGCCTGCCGCGGCCGCCCGCCGCACCAGCAGCAGCGGAGCCTTCAGATCGCGCACGACGGGCCCATAGGCCGCCGCACCCGACTTGCTCACGATGCGGCGCAGCGCCACGATCGCGATCTCTCGATAGGCCTTGTCGGTGGTGTTCATCGTCGCCAGGATGGGGTCGCTTCCCCTCGCATCGCCCAGCAGGCCCAGCGACGTCGCCGTCGCAGACTTCTTATCGGTCTTCAGGAAGGGCAGAATCACGGGCACGACGGCGGTATCGCCGAGCAGCCCCAACGCCTTGATCCCCGCCTCTGGTGACCAGTCTTTGCCCAGGTTCCGGATCGCCTCCGCCACCACCCGCTGCCGGTTGGCCGAGGAGAGCTTCCCCTTCGCCTGCAGCGCCGCCAGGTCGGCCAAGGCCTTGTTCCTCAAGTCCCCATCCGGGGCGTACGTGGTGTAGAGCAGCGAGTCGATACCGAGCTGGCTCATCTCTGCCAGGGACTGCGACGCTCCCTTATAGGAGCCCGTGTCCGACAGCAGCATTCGCATCTCCGGCGCTGCCACCGGGCCGATCTGCTGTAGCCCCTTCACTGCTTCTTCGAGCGTTCCGCCGCTCGCCGACAGCGACGCCATCAACGTGGAGATCGCCCTGGGTCCCTGCTTGACCAGCGCCTCTCGCGCCCACCGTCTCGGCGCCTCTTCCTGGTCTTTGAGGATCACCCCGAGCAGGCGGATTGCGTCATCCGTGCCGACCTCCCCCAGCGCCTGCGCGGTCTTGCTGCGGACGATGATGGCCTGCGCCGGAAGCGTGTCCTCCAGCTTCTCCATCTTCAGGAGCTTGTCTGCCGCAGGCACGCGCACGTTCTTGAGATCGTTGCTGCTCAGATCGCGGACGAGCTGGCGCTTGATCATGTACTGCGCCGTTAGCCAGCCGATCAACCCCACCGCTACCACGGCGACTACCGCGTATCTCAGCATCCGGCCACTGTTCTTCATCATAGCTCCTTGCGCAAGGGTGTGACCCCGGGATTATGGTTGGTGACCTCATCTCGCTCCGTCAGGGTCACGCCCATGCTCTGGCGCCGCCAGGGCACGTGATGACCATACCAGCTCAGTCACTCCCTTTCGGACTCCGCCCAGGTTCACCGCGGATCCCCGCCTACTCCACGCAAGACGGTCTGCTTGCCGCGCTCTTGCCGCAGACCGCCCCGAATCCGTCGGGAAAGCCCACTTCCGGGCTTCCCCTCGTGGGTTTTTCAACACTTCCCCGCGTCAGTCCTTCTCTTTCGCGCCAGACCGGAATATGGAATAACCCTACAGCGGAAACGGCCACGCCCGTCTCCGCGTCAGCCCTATCATTCCAGCCGTCCTATCCCTGGGGAGTTGTGTCGTGGAGAAAAACTCGCTCGATATTCTGGTGGTGGATGATGAGCAGAGCATCTGCCTCCTCCTGCAGGATGTCCTCACTCAGTTTGGGCATCACGTAATCACCTGTCAGGATGGCGCCGCCGCCGTCCAGATCGCCACCGAGCGCTCCTTCGACCTCGCCTTCATGGATATTCGTATGCCCGGCATGGGCGGCCTCGAAGCCCTCAAGAAGCTGCACGAGATCCACCCCGACACCACCTACGTGATGATCACCGGCTACGCCGCTACCGATGTCATGGAGGAAGTCCCTCCGCAGCGGCGCCTCCGCCTGCCTCTGCAAGCCCTTCAGCCTCTCCCAGGTGATGAAGGTGCTCCAGCAGGTCACGGCCGGCCAGCCGGTTCCGGCTTAGCCGAACCGCCCCCTACTCATCCCACCCACCGACTCAGGTCCTGCCTCAGGTACACCTGCGCGCCCCAGTCCAGGTTCCTCCGGGAACAGGAAGCAGCCCCCGGCCGTGGGCTTGAACTTCCTTCCCGAAAGCGTGTAATCGAGGATCGCCCGCCGCAACGCCGTATCCCTGGGCGCCTTCGTCAGATCCTCCGGCACCCCATCGAATACCCGGTAGAAGACACTGTCCGGGCCCATCCCGATCGGGAACAGGTAGCACTCCCGCTGGAACCGCACCATGTTCGAGTTCGGGGAGAGGAGCTTCTCCAACTCGCCATTCAGCAGCCAGGAGCCACAGCAGAACGCCGTGTACGTCCTCTCCGGGAAGTGCTTCGGGAAGAATTCCAGCGCTCGCTGGAACGACTCCCCACACTCCGCGTGCGACATCGGCGACCCCGCCGGAATGTGCAGATTCAGCGTGGGGTCCCCCGGCGCCAGCACCTGCTTCCACTCAGTCGCCGGCAGGTGCACCTCCCGGTTCAGCGCCCGCCCCTCCGGGAGAATCGGGTAGCCCACCGCGCCTTCGCCCGTGATCGCCAGGCTCGCGGTCCAGGCATCCTCCGCCTGTTCGCTGTCGCGGCGCAGCATCTGTCCCTCGCCATCATATCGCACCCCCTCCTCCGAGAGCGCCAGCACTACCCCCGACTCCAGGTGCCGGAAGGCGCGCAGTTTCCCCCAGAATGTGCCGAACTGAAATTGCAGGCGCACCAGCCGATAGATGATGCCCCGGAAGTGGTTCAGCAGCCAGGCCAGGTTGTGCGGCGTCAGGCCCCAGCCAGAGTAGGCGCCGAGTTCCCTCTCCTTCTCCAGCCACAGCATTACGTCGTCCATGGTAGCCCGCACCACGTCCGGTGGCACTTGGTGCGACTCGTGCACCGCCTTCATGTGTGGCAGCCCCGACAATACGACCACGAGGTAGAACACCCCCGCCTCATCGCCGAGCTGCTCTTTCAGCGGCGGCCAGGAATGAACCGTATCCCAGGCCTCATTCCGTGTACTGGCGGTCCGGAGAACTGGTAGAGACAGTGATGGAAGTGCCAGGCCAGCGCCTTCAGCGCCTCGCTCCCGGCGATTCTGGGACAGGCCGCGGCCGCGGCCTGCGCGATCTCGTCCAGCAGATGGATCTCCCGGCACGCCTCCACCACATATTTGGGGTCGAGGAAGTAGATCTCGCCCTCCGGCATCGACGCTTGGGAACGCTCCCACTCCGCCTTCAGCACTTCCGCCTGCTCGGACAGCCCCAGTTCATCGACGACACGTGCCAGATCCATAGCCCGGTTCGCCCTCACCCCACCCACGGTGAAAGATTCTGTCGCCGGTACACCTCTGCGCCCCAGTTCAGGTCCTCCGGGAGGAGGAAGCACCCACCCGCCCGCGGTGTCAGCGACTCCCCTCGCTCCAGTCGCTCCACGATCGCCCGCTGCAGGGAGGTGTCCCGCGGCGCCTTGCTCAAATCCTCCGGCAGCGTGCGGGTGTGGAACACCGTCCGAAACAGCTCGTGATTGTCCATCGCGATCGGAAGCAGATACACATCTCGCTGGAACCGCACCATGTTGGAGGTTGGCGGCAGCAGCCCCTCGAGCTGGGAATCGAGTAGCCACGACTCGCAGCAGAACCCAAGGAACGGCCGCTCCGGGAAGTGCTTCGGGAAGAACTCGATCGCCCTGCGGAACGATTCGCCGCAGTCCGCATGCGTCAGTGGCTTGCCCCCGGGCATGTGCATGCCCAGTGCCGGATCGCCGTGCGCGATGACCTGCCGCCACTCCGAGGCGGGAAGTGATACCTTTCGCGCCACCACCTCCCCGGTAGGCAGGATCGGATAGCCGGTGATCTTGCCGTCGCCGACGGCCAACTCGGTGGTCCACACACCGCGCGCTTCCTTGTCGTTCCGCTCCACTCGCAGTCCGGTCTCGTCGAAGCGCAGGCCCTTGTCGCACATCGCCAGCGCTACTCCCGATGTGTGGCGGAACACCCGCACGTGATGGTAGAAGTGGGAGAACTGGAACTGCAGCCGGCCCAGCCGGTATAGCTCGCACCCGATGAAATTCGCGAACCAGGCCAGGTCGTGTACCCGGATGCCAAAGCCGCGGCCGCCATTTCGGCGCTTTCGCCACCCCATGCCCCGTGCGACATCGAACATGGTGTCCTTCACCACCTGCGGTGGCACCCCGTGCGCGGCATTCACCTCGCGGATCTTTGGCACCCCGGAGATCAGCACCAGCAGGTAGAACGCGCTCGCATCTTCCCCCAGCGCCTCGTTCAGCGAGGGCCATTTTTCGGCGCTTTCGTAATCACGGCCCGCGGCCCCATAGAGACGGTCGTAGCAGTACCAGGCGAACGCCGCGGCCGCCTCATTCCCAGCGACTCTCTTGCTGGCCGCGATCGTGGGCTCTATCACATCCTGCGAAACCCCCATCTCGCCGCAGGCGTCGGCCACGAACTCCGGCGTAAGGAACGGAAGCCCCTGCTTCGGCATCCGCCTCTGAGACCCCGCCCACTCCGCCTTCAGTGCACTCGCTTCCTCCGCCGTCAGCTTCAGCCGTCTCGCCGCGGTCCTCAGATCCATAGGTCCTCAGTTCCTTCCATCAGGTCACACACGAAAGGCAGGAGGGCGTCTCCTGCCCAGTTCCTATCGCTGTCGTCCGGAATCTTCCGTCCCGAAGCCCCGCCCGTTCTGTCGGGGCGCGGGTATTGCCTCAGCACGCCCGTACTACTCCGCCTCGTCCCTCCACACCCTCTCCATCAGCACCCTCACTGCCTCTGCCGCCGATGCTCCCTCGAACAGCACCGAGTGCACCGCCGCCGTGATTGGCATCTCCACGTTCGCCCGCGCCGCCAGCGCCTGTGCCGCTCGTGTCGTCTCCACCCCCTCCGCCACCTGGTTCATCTCCGCCAGCACTTCCGCGAGCTTCCTCCCCCGCGCCACCTCGAACCCCAGCCGATAGTTGCGGCTCTTCCGAGTGGCGCAGGTCGCCACCAGATCGCCCATCCCCGACAGCCCCCGGAACGTGTCCGCCCTCGCGCCCAGCGCGACCCCGAGCCGCGTCATCTCCGCCAACCCGCGGGTCATCAGCGTCGCCTTGGTGTTGTCGCCAAAGCCCAGGCCGTCACTCGCTCCCGCCCCGATGGCGATGATGTTCTTCAGCGCGCCCCCCAACTCGACCCCAAGCACATCGCGATTGGTGTAGACGCGGAACCTGGACGTGCTCAGCGCCGCCTGCGCCTCGGCCGCGAACGCCCCGTCGGCGCAGGCCGCCACGCTAGCGGTCGCTACTCCCGCCGCCACCTCCGGGGCCAGATTGGGCCCCGAAAGCACCGCGATCCGTTCCCCCCGGCCCTCGCCCAGGATCTCCGCGATCACCTCGGAGAGCCGCCGCCCCGTCTCGTGCTCCAGCCCTTTCGAGGCGCTGACAATCCCCTGGTCTTCCTGCAGGCGGTCCGCCAGTTCGACGCAGATCTCCCGCATGCCATCCGATGGAACCGCCAGGATCACCATCCGCGCCCCGGCCACTGCGTCCCGCAGATCGGCTGTCGCCTCCACCGCGGAAGGGAGTACATACTCGGAGAGGTAGTCCGGGTTTCGCCGTTCCCGCTGAATCGCCGACGCGATCTCCGACCGGCGCGCCCACAGCCTGACCCGCCAACCCGCATTCCCCAGAATCAGGCTCAGGGCGGTGCCCCAGCTCCCCGCCCCCACTACCGCCATCGCCCCACGCTCGGCTCTGGTCTCGCTCATCACCCCACTAATTCGTAAGCTCCGCGCCTTGCTCCTGCCATCTGCGCCCATCCGCAATCACTGCCGCTCCCCCGCGCCCTCTACTTCCACCTTCTCCCCGATCTTCGTCTCCGTTCCCGCCAGCAACCGCTTCATGTTTGGGATGTGCCGCAGGATCACCAGCGCCGCCACCGCCGACCAGAATACCAGCCACTCCCACCGCTTCCCCGCCGCCACCATGTAGATCGGCACCGAAGCCGCCGCCAGCATCGACGCCACGGAGATATATCGCGTGGTCGCCACCAGCATCACCCAGATCCCCAGCCCAATCGCCGCCGCCGGCCAGGCCATTGCGAACAGCGTACCGCACGTCGTCGTCACCGCGCGTCCGCCGGAGAACTTGAGAAAGACCGAGAAGCTGTGCCCCACGATCGGCGCCATCGCGAACGCCAGCAGCCACAGGTCAACGTGCTGCGCCCCCCACCGGTTGAGCAGCGCGTGCGCCACCGCCACCGGCACGAATCCCTTTAGACCATCCCCGACGAACACCAGCGCCGCCGGCCCTGGGCCCAGCACCCGCAGCACGTTCGAGGCCCCGATGTTGCCGCTCCCATATTGGCGCACATCGACGCCCCGCCACACCCGTCCCACGATCACGCCAAAGGGGACGCTTCCGACCAGATAGGCGCAGAGCAGCAGTAGCCCGATGCCCATTTCAGGTTCTCGTGCGCCGGTCACGTTGGTGCGCGCGCCTCAGCAGGAACTTGATCGGCGTTCCTTCCAGCGGCGTCCGCGCCCTGATTCGGTTTTCGAGATATCGCAGATGCGAGAAATGCGCCAGCTCCGGGTTGTTCACGAATAGCGCCAGCGTCGGCGGCCGCGTGCCAACCTGCGTCACGTAGTAGATCTTGAGCTGCTTGCCCTTCCGCGAGAGCGGATGCTCCCAGGTCGCTTCCTCGAAGATGGCGTTCAGCTCCGAGGTCTGGAACCGGAAGGTATGCTGCTCCGCCGCGGCCATCGCCGTTTCGAGCACGGCCTCGATCCCCATCTCCGTCACCACCGACACGAACGCCAGCGGCGCATAGAAGATCTCGGGCAGCCAGGCCTGCACGTCTCGCCCGAAGTCCTGCATCAGCGTCTTGTTCTCTCGCTCGCTGGCCTCCGGGAGTGTGCGCAGGTCCCACTTGCTGACCACCAGCACCTGCGCCTTCCCCTCCTCGTGCGCCCGGCCGACGATCCTCTTATCCTGGTCTGTCAGCCCCTCGCTCGAGTCGATCAGCGTCAGCGCCACATCGCACCGCTCGATCGCCCCGAACGACCGCAGCACGCTGTAGTACTCGAAGTCCTCCTCCACCCGGCTCTTCCGCCTGATCCCTGCGGTGTCGATCAGTATCAGCTTGTGTCCGTGCCATTCAAACGGCATGTCGATCGAGTCTCGCGTCGTTCCCGGCACCGAGTCGACCACCGTCCGCTTCTCGCCGATGATCGCGTTCAGCAGCGACGACTTCCCCACGTTCGGCCGCCCCACAATTGCGATCCGGACGATGTCCTCGCCCTCTTCCAGGGGCTCTGTCGCCGGCAGGTGCTCCGCCACCAGGTCCAGCAGCGTATCCGTCTCCAGCCCGTGCGCGGCCGAGACGCCGACGACCTCGCCGATCGCCAGCCGGTAGAAATCAGCGACCCCGTCCTCCCGCCGCTTGCTGTCGACCTTGTTGACCGCCACCACCACCGGCTTGCCCGTCTTGCGCAGCATCTCTGCGATCTCATCGTCGAACGGCGCCGGCCCCTCCTTGCCGTCCACCACGAAGATGACCACGTCCGCCTCTGAGATGGCGAAGTGCACCTGGCGCACCACCTCGGTGTGGAGATGGTCGCCCATGATCTGCAGCCCACCTGTGTCGATAAGCGTGAACCGCTTCCGCTCCCATTCGCAATCCGCGTAGATGCGGTCTCGCGTTATCCCCGGCGTCGGCTCCTCGATCGCGATGCGGCGGCCCGCCAGCCGGTTGAAGAGTGTGGACTTCCCCACGTTCGGCCGCCCGACGATCGCTACCACTCCCCGGTCGCGCGTCTCGCTCATCTGACCCGCCTTCCGCGGCCCCAGGCGCGCAGCGCCGCAGCCGCCTCCAGCGGTGATCCCACCGCTATCACCGGCGCGCCCGCTACTGTCTCTAGCATCTCCAGCGTCATTCCGTCCAGAAAGCCCTCCCCTTCTCTCACCGCCGGTCGCGGGAACTAGCACCATATCACGCCCGCCTTTGCCCCGCAAGGCGCGAGCTACCTCCTCTCCCCCGAGCAGGCCCGCCGTCGTCACCGAACGGCCGAACAGCCGGTTGCGGATCGCGACCACTTCCGCGCTCACGCTCCCCCCCGCCTCCAACCTCTCGGCCAGCGCCCCCACTAGCTCCGACGCGCCCTTCGCCCGTCACCAGCGTTACCTTCATCGGTCGCTTCAGCTTCACCGGCCGCAGCCGCGCCAGCTCATCCAGGAACAGCCTCACCCCGCCGATCCCATTCCCGAGCTGCCAGAGCCCTTCGTACTCGCCCCGTGCCGGGATCTCCATCGCCGCCAGCAGATACATCTCGTCGGCCGCGAACACCAGCCGCGTCCCCAGCGCCTTGCGGAATTCGCGCTGCCACCCATGAACGGCCTCCACCAACTCCCGCGCCAGCCGCGCCGTTACTCTCCGCACCGGCGCCAGCCCGCTCCGGCCCCCGCTCAGCCCCACCGGCACCACCCCAATCGACTGCACCCCCGGGTGCAGCGCCGCCAGCTCCCGCACCGTCCTCTCGAGATGCGCCCCGTCGTTGATGCCCGGGCACACCACGATCTGCGCGTGGAACACGATCCCGTCGTGCCGCCAGCCACTTCATCTCGCTCCGCGGGTCCACCGTCTCACAGCCGAACAGCCGCGCCCGCACCTCCGGCTCAGTGGCGTGGATAGAGACATACAGCGGCGACAGGTGGAGCTGCACGATGCGTCGGCGGTCGGCCGATGTCAGGTTCGTCAGCGTCACGAAGTTACCGTGAAGAAACGAAAGCCGGTAGTCGTCGTCTCGCACGTAGAGCGCCGGCCGCAATCCCTTCGGCAGTTGCGCCACGAAACAGAACGCACAGCGATTGCGGCACCGGCGGATTCCGTCGAACACGTCTCTGCGCGAACCTCAACCCCAGGTCGGCGTCGATCTCCTTCGCGATCTGCACCCGCCGCTGCCGGCCCTCGCGATCCAGCAAGGTCAGTCGGACCTCGGGCTCCGCGATGAGATACCGGTACTCGATGTAGTCCCGGGGCGCTCGGCCGTTGACGCGGAGGACCTCCTCCCCCGCCGCGATCCCCGCTGTCGCCGCCGGGCTGTCCGGCCGCACCTCCACCACCTGCGCCGGGCTCGGCCGCCTCATCTCCCCGCGGCCTTCGCCAGTTCCCTCAGCCTCGCCACCACCTGCTCGATGATCCACTCCGGCGTCGATGCCCCCGCGGTCACCCCCACACGTTCGGCCTCTGCCAGCCATCTCGCATCGAGTTCCTGCGCCGTCTCGATATGATGGGTGGGCGTTCCCGTCCCCTCGCAGATCTCCCGCAGCCGCGCCGTGTTCGCGCTGTTCCTCCCCCGACTACCAGCATCACATCCACCCGCTCGGCGAGTTGTCGTGCGCTCTCCTGCCGGCCTACCGTCGCTTCACAGATAGTGTTGAACACGCGCAGTTCCCGGCTTCGCTCCGCCAGCGCCCCCGCCACATTTCGCAGCGCTTCCGACCTCTGCGTCGTCTGCACCACCAGCCCATAGCGATCGCGGAACGGCAGCGCCTCCGCCTCCTCCGCGTTGGTCACGATCTCGGCCTCGCCGCCCGCCCGCGCCGCCAACCCCGCCACTTCCCGATGCCCGGGATCACCAAGGATAACTACGGAGTACCCCTCTTCGGCGAGGGTGCGGATGTGGGCGTGCGCCCGCCGCACAAACGGGCAGGTGGCGTCGATCACCTCCAGCCCGCGCGCCGCCGCCTCTTCCTCTACCTTGGGGTCGACCCCGTGCGCCGATAGCACCACCGCCCCCGACGGCGCCTCATCCAGCGACTCGACGCGGTGAACCCCTTGGGCTTCCAGCCGCTCGATCTCCTGGGGATTATGAATCAGGGCTCCCAGCGTCCGCACCGGCCGCGACTTCGTCTCCGATGCTCGCGCCACGATCTCCAGCGCGCGCTTCACTCCGAAGCAGAGCCCCGCATTCTCCGCAACAATGATCTCCACTCTTCATCCCACGCCATCTGCGGCTACTGCCTGCTCCCCACGAACCGCGCCATCCGCGTCATCGCTTCGTCGATCAGCTCCATCGAGGTCGCGTACGAGCATCGCACGAACCCTTCCCCGCACGCTCCGAAGGCCGTCCCCGGCACCACCGCCACCTGCTCCGCCTGCAGCAACCCCTCCGCAAACTCCTCCGATGTCATCCCCGTGCGGGCAATCGACGGGAACGCGTAGAACGCGCCCTTCGGCTCGAAGCAGTCCAGCCCCATCGCGTTCAGCCGTCCCACGATCACGCGCCGCCGCTGGTTGTACTCCGTCCGCATCCGCGCCACTTCACCATCACACGCCTTCAGCGCCTCGATCGCCGCCTCTTGCGCCGTCGTTGGCGAGCACATCAGCGTATACGCGTGCAGCTTCACCATCGCCCCGATGATGTCGGCCGGCCCCGCCGCGAACCCCAGCCGCCATCCGGTCATCGCCCACGCCTTCGAGAACCCACCGACGAGGACGGTGCGGTCCCTCGCGCCCGGCTGCGCGGCAATCGACACGTGCTCGCCGTTGTAGGTGAGTTCCGCGTACACCTCGTCCGAGATCACCAGCAGGTCGCGCTTCTCCGCGAACTCCATCAGTGCAATCGCGCCCGCAGGATCGATGGTCGCTCCCGTCGGGTTGCTCGGATAGGACACCACCATCGCCCTCGTGTTGTCATCGCAGGCCGCTTCCAGGTCCTCGACCTGCACCCGGAAGCTGTGCTCCACTCGCGTTGGGACTGCCGTCGCCCGGCCGCCCGCCATCGCCACGCACGGCGGATAGGCCACGAAGCACGGCTGGGGGATCAGCACCCCGTCCCCGCGCTCCAGAATCGTCCGCAGGCAGACATCGATCGCCTCGCTGCCCCCCACCGTGATCATGATCTCGGTCTGCGGGTCGTAGTCCATCCCGAACCGGCGTTCCAGATACCGCGCCACTTCCGTGCGCAGGGGCTGGATGCCGGCGTTCGGCGTGTAGTGGGTGTGACCGCTCTCCAGGGAGGCTATCCCCGCTTCCCGAATCCGCCACGGCGTCACAAAATCCGGCTCACCAATGCCGAGCGAAATCGCCTCCGGCATCTTCTCCACCAGCTCGAAGAAGCGCCGAATGCCCGACTGGGGCAGGTCCTGTACTTGCTGCGAAATGCGCTGCTTTGTCTGCCTTGTCTGTGTCATCGATATCCCCAGATCACTCGAATCCCCTCTGCGCCATCCACCTTTGCGGTGAATGCCCCTTACCCCTACGGCGTTACCGGCAACCGCTTTGTCTCTTGGCGCTCCACCAGCACATCCCCGTCCACCTTGTATCGCTTCAGTACGAAATGCGTCCCGGTGCTCAGCACATGCTCCAGCGGCGCCAGCTTCTCGGCCACGAAGAACGCCACCTCCCGCATGCTCTTCCCCTCTACCACCACCAGCAGGTCGTACGTGCCGGACATCAGGTAGAGCGAATGCACCTCGGGGAACTGCATGATGCGCTCGGCAACTGCGTCGAAGCCCACCCCGCGCTCAGGCGACACGCGCGACCTCGATGAACCCGTAGACGTGCTCGGTGCCCGCCTTCTCCCAATCGATCACTGTCTTGTAGCGGCGGATCACGCCGGCCGCTTCCAGCTTCTTGACGGCCTCCGCGATCTCGCCTTCGCTGCGACCCGTTCGTTCCGCGATCTGGGCCGCCGTCAGCCGCGCATCACCCGCCAGCAGTTGCAGCACCTCTTCCATCTCGCCGCTCCTCTTCCCGACCTGTGGCCCTCGCCTGCGCCGCGACCGCTACTTGTGTATCGCCACCCCCAGCGCGTCCTCCGTCGCCTCTTTGATCGGCTCGCTCAACGTCGGATGCCCGTGTACCATCTCGCCCAGGTCCTCCACGCTCAGGTTCATCTGCACCGCCAGCACCACCTCGTGGATCAGATCGGTCGCCCGCGGCCCGATCACATGTCCGCCAATCACCTTGCCCGTCGCGGCATCGACTACGATCTTCGCCATGCCCTCCCGGTGGCCCTCCGCGATCGCGCGACCCGCCGCCCGGAAGTAGAACCGCCCCACCTTCACCTCGATGCCGAGTTCCTTCGCCTTCGCCTCCGACAGGCCCGTCGACCCGATCTCAGGATGCGTGTAAGTCACGGACGGGATCGCCCGATAGTCCATCTCCTTGCTCTGCCCCAGTGCGTTCGCCGCCGCCACCTTGCCCTCTTGGAACGCCACGTGCGCCAGCAGGATCCCGCCGATAGCATCGCCCGCGGCATAGACGCCCGGCACGTTCGTCTCCAGTCGCGCGTTCGCCTTGATCGCCCGCCGGCTCATCTCGATCCCGGCCTCCGGGATACCGACGCCTTCCGTATTCGGGGATCGGCCGACCGCCGACAGCACCACCTCGGCGCTCACTTCCTGCGCCTTCCCGTCCTGCTCGAACTGCACCACCCTCTTCCCGTCCCGCTCCACCACCCCCAGCACCTTCGCCTTCAGGAAGGAATCGATCCGCCGCCTTCGGAAGGACCGCGCCAGCTCCGTCGAGAATCTCCTCGTCCTCCAGCGGCGCCAGCCTCGGCAGCAGCTCGACGATCGTCACCTTCGAGCCCATCGAGTTGAACACGTCCGCGAACTCCAGCCCGATCGGACCCGCGCCAATGATGGCGATGCTCTCCGGGATGCTCTCGATATTCAGAATCTGGTCGCTGTTCATCACCCCCGGCAGATCGAAGCCGGGGAGCGGGAGTCGCGCCGGGACGGAGCCGACCGCCAGTAGCACCCGGTCGGCCTTCACCGTCTCGGATTTCCCCTCCGTCTCCGCCTCCACCACCAGCGGCTCCACCAGCCGCCCCTTCCCCTGGATCACGCGGATGCCGCGCTCCTTCATCAGGAACTCGACGCCCTTGCGGAGCTGCTCCACCACCTGATCCTTGCGCTGAAGCACCTTCGCCCAGTCCACCCCCTTGAACTCGACGCTCACCCCGAACTGGTCTGTCTCCCGCGCCTCCCGCGCCACCTCCGCGCAACGCAGCATCGCCTTGCTCGGGATGCACCCGCGGTTCGGTGCAGGTGCCTCCCAGCGCGTCCATCTCGATCAGCGTCACTTCCGCCCCGAGCTGCCGCGCCCGGATCGCCGCCACGTATCCCGCCGGCCCGCCCCCGACAATCGCTATATGCGCCACCCTGAGTCCTCCCCTGCCGCCCAACAGTGTCTTCGCGCGCCAGCGCCTGTGCTGGCGCCCTGGGAATTCCTCCCGGAACTGCTCTGCAACTACTCGGCCCTCGTCAATCGCCCTATGCCGGCTGCGCCGGGTTCAGCGTCTCCTCCAGCCGCTTGATCTCGCCCTTCGCGTGCTGATCGTCGGGGAATCGCTTCAGCAGCGCGCGCCATTCGTTCAGCGCTTCTTCCTTCTTCCCCGCCTTCTCCAGGGTCTTTGGCAGCATGTGCTGCCACACCCGCGGCGCGCCGTTTTCAACCGCTTTGCGGAACTGCTCCACCGCCCTGTCGTACTTCTTCCTGCGCTCGTAGAACATCCCGAAGTGCTGGTGGATGTCGAAGTTCCCTGGGTTCGCCTCGATCCCCGCCCGATACGCCTCCACCGCTTCCACGTCGCGGTTCAGATTCGCTAGCGTCCAGCCGAGGTCGGTCCATGCCTCTGTATCATGCGGGTCGAGTTCGACCGTCTGGCTGGAGAGCCGAACGCACTCCGCGTGCTTGCCGGCATGCCAGAGCTTGTCGATCTTCCCCGCGATCAAGCCGGTCAGGAAGTCGCGCGTCTCGTCCGTCCGCTTCTCCGCCTCCACCGCCGAGATCGGCTTCATCTCATCCGCCGCCGATGCCGCCCAGCCGAGTCCCGCGCAGCACAAGAAGAGCGCTACCGCCACCAACACGCCTATCCGGGAGGAATTCATGACTGATCTCCTGGGGTTAGTTGCATCGAATTCTACCGCAATCACCTACCCAACACAAGGACTGGGCGTGACCCATCGGGAGCACCGGTTCGGCGGACGGTCTGCCGCCACTGTCACCCCGAGGGAGGCGCTGCCCTCTGGGCAGTGGCGACCGTGGGGGTCTCGGCTGAACTCGCAAGACGGGATTGCGAGCGCGCCTAGGTCGAGTTCACCAGCTCTCACCCCACGCGCAGCCGGCTTCGTACCCCCGGCGCCACCGCCGTGACCAGCCCCGCCTTCACTATGTCGATCAGCGCGAACGGGAACACCGACTGCGCCAACGCCGCCATCAGCGCCACCTGCTTCCCCACCACCAGCGTGCTCCACAGCGCGAACCAGGCGAAGCCGAGGGCGTGGATCACCAGCGCCCCGGCTAGACAGCCCAGGAGCGTCCGCAACCCGCCGGCCGCCCGACCTGAGATCATCCCTACCGCCATCGCCGCGAACGGAAATCCCACCAGGTACCCCGCCGTCGGCCCCAGCAGCGCAGCCGGCCCGCCCCCGTGCGTAAACACCGGCAGCCCGGCCGCCCCGGCCGCCAGGTACTCCACCATGCTCGCGAACCCGAGCCAGGGGCCGAGTACCGCGCCCGCCAGCAGGGCGGCGAAGACCTGCCCGGTCACCGGCACTGGTGTATACGGAAGCATGAACGACAACCGCGCCCCCAGCGCCATCAGCGCCGCGAACAGCGTCATCGCGGCCAGCTCGACCGCCACCCGTCTCCGGCCCAGCGCCAGTTCCCTTGCTTTCATCCCATCGCCCTCCGTAATCCCTGACCACTTCCATTCTTCCGAGCCACCCGTGCGCCCTGCCCGCGGGCCATCTCTTGCACCGCGCCGCGCGGGCAGCCGTTGCAGATCACTGACGCCTTATGGTAGAATCCGTTCGTACCGAGTCGCATCGAGCGCTCCGCGATAGCTCAATCGGCAGAGCGGGTGGCTGTTAACCACTAGGTTCCAGGTTCGAGTCCTGGTCGCGGAGCCAGCCTCTGTGGGGCTGGCAAAGGTGGCTTCCCCATGCGCGTCCGGCAGGCGTCCAAGCGCGGCCTCAGGCGTCCCAAATCAGCTCCATCGAGGAGGCTGAGCGACGCCACAGTCACTGAGATCGTCCGCCGCATCCTTCAGGTGAGTAACCCAGAGCGCGTGGTCCTCTTCGGGTCGGCGGCCCTTGGTCGGATGACTCGCGACAGCGACATAGACCTGCTCATCGTGGAGCGACAGGTCGCTGACACGAGGGCGCGCAGCGTGGTGATCGGCGATTCCCTCCGAGGTATCGGATTCCCCTTCGATGTGATCGTCATCTCGAAGCAGCGCTTCGACGAGACCAGGGACCTGGTTGGCAGCATCGCACATCCTGCTTCGCTTCACGGGCGCGTTATCTATGAATCGCCGTGACCAGGTGAAACGCGATCTCGTACGGCAATGGTTGGGGCATGCCCGCGAGGACCTGAGGGCCGCCGGGATTCTCGTCAAGCAGCCGGGATGCCTCAACGCCTCCTGCTTTCATGCCCAGCAGGCCGCCGAGAAATCCCTGAAAGCATTCCTGGTCCAGCATCAAGTCAGCTTCCCCAGGACTCACGCCATCGGCGAGCTGCTCGATCTGATGGCGACAGTCGATGCTTCGTTGGCTGAATCGCTAAGCGAGACCACGGCTCTCAGTCCCTATAGTGTGGAGATGCGGTATCCCACGGACCAGCCGGACGTTACGGCTGAGAAGGCCGCGATTGCAGTCCGGCTCGCGAGGCGCGCCTATCGGAGCATCACCTCGGTTCTGCGCCCCAGCCCTGTTCAAAGCCGCAAGCGCGCGACAGACTGATGGCACCTGCACTGCCTCTTGCGGCTGCTCTGATAGGCCGGAGCAACCTGAGATGAGGAAAGGACCCTCCATGCCCGCCACGCCAAAGCTCGCTGTCCGCGGTTACCTGCTTCACCTCACGCATTACGATCCTGTCTGGGCCCGGAAGAAGCCGCGAGAGAGGCCTTTCGATCTCGAAGTCGGCCTCGACGTCGTCGCCGCCCTCGCCGCGGAGAAGTTCAACCTCCTCATCATCGACTGCGCCGACGCGGTGCGCTTCCGGTCCCATCCCGAGTACGCCAAGCACTACACCGTCCCCATGAAGCAGCTTGCGACCCTCGCCGCCGCGGCTCGCGACCACGGCCTCGACGTCGCGCCCAAGCTCAACTTCTCCCGGGGTGAGATCGACAAGCACAATCACTGGATGCGCGCCCCGGGCGAGCAGTGGTACGAGCATTTCGATGACGAGTACTATTGGAAGGCCGCCTTCCAGCTCTTCGACGAACTCATCGCCGCCTGCCGGCCCAAGCGCTTCGCCCACATCGGCATGGACGAGGACCACGATCGCTCCTACACGCAGTACATCGACGCCATCAATACTCTCCACGCCGGGCTGAAGAAGCACAAGCTCCGCACCCTCGTTTGGAACGACTCGGGGATCGAGTACTCCAGCGGGCTGCACCATGCCGAGAAATCGCAGAACGCCGAGGCCCATCTCCCCCGCGATATCGTGCAGCTTCTCTGGCGCTATGACGCCGTCCCCCAGAAGCAGATCCAGCGCATCAGCAAGCTCGGCTTCGAGCTGTGGGGCGCGCCCGGCTGGCGCCGGCCGGCTCAGGCCGTCGCCTATCGCGATGCCATCCTCCGCGCCGGCGGCAAGGGCCTGCTCATGACTACCTGGAGTCCGTGTCGCAAGCCCAATCGTCGCCGGCTCTTGGACGCCATCGCCGCCATGGGGCCGATCTACCGCCAGGAGGTCTGAGGCGCAGCCCGCCTCGCCCATATCCATGCCACCCAAACCACTCACCTACTTCGACGCCCTCTGCTTCCTGGGACGCTCCGTCTACACCCGCGAGGGCCAGCCCGAGACGGCGGAGCAGCTCCTCACCGCCATGGATCACTACGGCATCCATGACGCCCTCGTAGTTGATACGCTGTCGGCCGAGTCCAGCCCCCGCGCCGGCAACCAGCGCCTCCTCGAACGTACCAAGCAGCACCCGCGCCTGCACCCCGCCTGGGCGGGCCTCATGACCCACAGCCGCGAGCTGCCTCCACCGCGCGACCTCGTGGCCCAGATGCGCGAGCGCGGCGTCGGCGCGCTCTTCCTCTTCTACGGGCAGTTCGATATCCGCCTCGATGAGTGGGGCATCGATGACCTGGCCGCCGAGCTTCAGGACTCCCGCGTGCCGCTCTTCCTGTGCGCCACCAATCACCGCGAGGCCGGGCGCATCGATACCACCGATTGGCGCGGCGTCGTCGATCTCTGCCATCGCTTCCCCGAACTGCCGGTCGTCGTGACCGAGAGCCGGGTGTACAAGAGCCAGCGCGCCGTCTATGCCGCCCTTGCCGCCTGCCCGAACCTGAGGATTGACATCTCCTCGCTGTGGCTGCATCAGCGCGTCGAGTTCATCTGCCAGGAGTTCGGGGCCGATCGCCTCGTGTGGGCCTCGCTGCTCCCGAAGCGCAACCCCGGCGGCCTGCTGATGCAGGTCAACTACTCCGATATCTCCGAACCGGAACTCGCCCAGATCGCCGGCGGGAATATGCGCCAGCTCCTGTCGTGGAACGACAAGGTCCGCGTTGTGGGCAGCAAGGCGAAGCTGCCCGAGCCGGCCGACGCGCTCCACCGCGCGGCTCGCGAGCGGCTCTCGCTGCGGGGCGAAGAGTTCCACGACTGCCACGGTCACATCGGCTGGTCCAGCCCCCACCACGTCGTCAACGTCGGCCTGCCCGAGATGGTCGGGGAGATGGACAAGTTCGGCATCCGGGACTGCTGTGTCTTCAGCCTGGAAGGGGTGATGGGAGACGAGACTTACGGCAACGACGAGGTGGCGAAGGCGGTGCGCGAGTACCCCGAGCGCTTCCTCGGTTTCACATTGGTCAACCCCAACCACGGGGCCGATGCCATGCGGCGCGAGCTGGCCCGCGGCCAGGCGATTGGCCTGCGCGGCATCAAGCTGATCTGCGACTATCAGGGCTATCCGTCCGAGGGGCCGCTAGTCGATGTCGCCTGTGAGTTCGCGCACCAGCACGGCCAGTTCATCCTCAACCACAACTGGGGCTCGGCCGACCAGATGCGCCGGCTCTGCACCACCTACCCCAATGCCTGCTTCATCACCGGCCACACCACCCTGGCTTTCGCCGACCTCGCCAAAGAAGTGGACAACCTCTTCATCTGCACCTGCCCGTGCATCGACTGGGAGTACACCGAGAAGCTGGTGGCCGCCTACGGCGCCGATCGCATCCTCTTCGGCTCCGACCTCACCGATCTCCCCATCGGCTGGGGCATGGGGCAGATCCTCTACGCGAAGATCCCCGAGTCGGACAAGCGCAAGATCATGGGCGCAAACCTGAAGGCTCTGCTCGCCAGATACTCGGCCCCTCCCCGCTGACTCCCTATCTCTTCCTCAGCACCCGCGCGGGATTCCCCACCATCACCACTCCCGGCGGGACGTCGGCGATCACCACCGCGCCCATCCCGATCATGCTCCCCCGGCCGATCCGGAGCTGCTGCCGCACCGTGCAGGCCTGCCCCAGATAGCAGTCCGCCTCCACCCGCACCTCTCCCGCCAGCATCACCCCGCTCGCCAGCGTCACCCCATCCTCCAGCACATCGTCGTGGTTGATGACGCACCCACTCAGCACGAAGGCGCAATCCCCGATCCGCGCCTGCGCGCCGACGAAGCAGTTCGGATAGATCACGCACCCCGCGCCGATAGTCGCCGTGCGCGATACGAACGCGCTCGGGTCGATCAGCGACACCAATCGCTCCCGCGGCGTCCCCTCCCGCGGCCACCCGAACTCAGGAACCAGCGCCGCTTCCGGGTATCGCGCCATCGCCTCCGGCCCGCCCACCACAGGGTAGTCGCCGCGCACTGCTCCCGCCCCCCGCCCATCCGCCGACACGAACCCAATCAGGTTCCAGGTCGGATGCACCTGGTTCACCCTCTCCACCATCTCCGCCATCTCGAGATTGTGAATCCCGTTCCCCAGTATCAGCAGATCCCTCATCATCCGATCCTTGTGCGGGAGGTAGACTCGCCGTGCTGTTGAACCATGCTACGGCCGGCACGCGCTTCCTGCCTGGCGCTGGGTGCCGCGCAAAGGAGAATCCATGTCGTCCCGCTACGGCAAACCTGAAGTCATGCCTTTTCGCGATGGGAAGCTCGGCGCCTTCACCATGCAGTTCGACGACAGCATCGCCATCTCCCACGCCGACAGAGCGATCCCCATGATGAACGAGCGGGGCCTCGTCGGCACCTTCTTCGTGAACCCCGGGAGCGGGCGCTACCAGGCCCGCCGCGAGACTTGGGAAGTGATCTGCCCCAAGGTCGGCCACGAACTCGCCAACCATACCTGGCGCCACGAGGGCGCCAAGGACTACGCTGAAGCCGAGCGCGAGATCGGCAACTCCTCCCAGCACATCTGGAAGCTCTACCCCGGTCGGAGCAAGCTTCTTCCGTTCGCTCGCGGTGGCGCCACCGAGTGGGGCCTCACCAACGACCAGGTCAAGGAGCTGATGCGCAAGTACTTCCTCTTCCGCCGGCCCTCCCTGGCCTCCATCCGCGACGACGCCGGCACCTCCGCCACCATCCTCACCTATCCGCAGAAGGCGATGGACGAGCGCATCTGGTTCCCGGTCCACTTCCACGGCATCGGCGCCGACCACCTCAGCGCCAACCAGGAAGCCTTCGTGAAGCTCCTCGACTTCCTCGTCGCCCATCGTGACCAACTCTGGGTCGCCACCGAGGGCGCGGCCTATCGCTACCAGCAGGAGTATCAGGCGCTGAGCAACGTCTCGCTTGCCAACGAGTCCGAGAGCAGCTTCGCGGTGACCGTCGCCTGCGACGCGACCAAGGTTGATACCTATGACCGCCCCTTCACTGAACTCTACAGTGAGCCGCTCACCGTTCGCGTCGCCGTCCCGGATACCTGGTCGAAGTTCACCATGCGGCAGGACGCGCACCGTGGCAAATATCAGGCCATCGACGTCGATGGCCGTCACATCGCCCAGTTCGAGGTTCGTCCCGACCTCGGCCCGGCGGTGATCACGAAGGATTGACCCGGCTGCTGCCGGATGAGGAGATAGTGATGCCGTTCAACGGACTCGGAATGAATCTCGGCAATCTCTCTCGCCTTTCGTCGGCGAAGACCCGCTCGATCAGCCCGGAGAACTTCACCGGCGAGAAGGGCAAGGGCGGCATGGCGACCGAGGGCACCGGCGCCCGCTGCGCCCGCGACCTGGGCCAGGGCTGGAAGGTCATCGCCCTCCATCCGCATCGAGCCCGGCGAAGTGTCGCGACCATCGCCGACATCGACGGCCCCGGCGCGATCCAGCAGATCTGGATGACGCCCACCGGCCACTGGCGCTTCAGCATCCTGCGCATCTACTGGG
The DNA here is from genome assembly GCA_963699135.1 of uncultured Armatimonadota bacterium. Classification (GTDB taxonomy): domain Bacteria; phylum Armatimonadota; class Hebobacteria; order Hebobacterales; family Hebobacteraceae; genus JBEKKD01. The sequence goes on from OY969415.1 coordinate 723,454, forward strand.
ACGGCCAGGAGACAGCCCTCGGTCGAGTGCCCGGTCGGCGACTTCTTCGCCTGCGGCTGGCGGCAAGTACGCGCAGGTCTCCTCGCTCCCCGTCTGCGTCAACCCCGGCAGCGCCTTCAACTGCTACTGGGAGATGCCCTTCCGCAAGCGCTGCCGCATCACCATGACCAACATCGCCGACGAAGCGATGACGCTCTACTACCAGATCAACTACACGCTGACCGACGTGCCCGACGACGCCGCCTACTTCCACGCCCAGTTCCGCCGCGCCAACCCGCTGCCCTACAAGGAGGTCTACACCATCCTCGACGGCGTGAAGGGCCAGGGGCAGTACGTCGGCACCTACATGGCCTGGGGCGTGAACAACACCGGCTGGTGGGGCGAGGGCGAGATCAAGTTCTTCATGGACGGCGACGACGAGTTCCCCACCATCTGCGGCACCGGCACCGAGGACTACTTCTGCGGCTCCTACAACTTCGACGTCGGCAAGGAGAACGGCGGCTACCGCGAGTTCACCACGCCCTACGCCGGGCCTGCCGCAGGTGATCCGGCCCGGACGGCCTCTACCAGTCGCAGACAGCGCTTCGGCCTGTACCGCTGGCACATCATGGACCCGATCCGCTTCGAGCAGGACCTGCGCGTGACCATCCAGGCGCTCGGCTGGCGCAGCGGCGGCCGCTACCTGCCGCTGCAGGACGACATCGCCTCCGTCGCCTTCTGGTACCAGACGCTGCCCGACGGCGCCGTTCCCGGCGCTGCCGGACAAGGACTACCTGGAGGTGATCTGACATCGGGCGCAGCTAGCGCCCGCGGCGGGCAGGCGCCGCCGCGCGTGCCACTCCCATGTCACCCCGAGGGAGGCGCTGCCACTGGGCAGCGGCGACCGTGGGGGTCTCGGCCGGGCCCTCTGAGGAGGGGGTGGCCGTTCACTGTCATTCCGAGCCGTCCGCCAAAGCCGGACGCGCGAGGAATCCATTTCAGAAGTCGGCGTCCGCCAGAGCGGACGCCACTCCTATCTCACCCCTCCAGCCACGGCTTGCACAGAATCTCGTGCACCCGCACCTCCTTGATCCGGTTGCTTGTCGAGGCCGTGGCCAGAATCGCGGTATCCGCGCCCCGGCCCGTGCCGGCCACCACGATCACCTTCTCGCCCCTATCGACCATGCCTCCATCAGCGGCCATCAGCAGAATCTCCAAACACACCTTCATCCCCTGCCCGAACGTCCGCAGCATATTCGCCAGCGCGGTCCCCGTGCTGTTGCCGTACAGCCCCTCGGTGTGGAACAGCATCGTGCTCCAGTACACCCGATGTCCTTCGCGCTCAATCTCGGCCGCGACTTCCATGTCGAACCGCTCCTCATCGCGGAACCCACGCTGGTGAGGGACCACCACGAGCTTCAGGCCAGCACCACTGAGAAGCTGGCTGGCCACTCGCGCCGTCGTGCCGGTGGTGGATGCGATCACGACCTGCTTCACCCCCGCCTCCGCCGCTCGCCGCTTCACCAGGCCTAACACTGCCTCGGTGTTTGCCGCCCCCGTCTCCTCGAAATAGGTGATCGTTCTCTCCATGATGTGCCTCCCGCTGGCCGTTCTTACGGAACTCTCTGGGCCACGTCTCACCGCGAGTCTGCTTTGGCGGGCCCTGTCCGCATTCCTCCTTCGAACCGTAACGACTCTGGAATAGCGAAAACGGCAGGGGCGGGCCTTGCGCCAACGAAGTAGGCGTACAGGTTGGTCTGGTGCAGTCTCAGGAGTCGGCGGAACCCCCGAATGCTCGAAGCCCTTGCGATAAGTGTTTCCTATAACGATCACGCGGTGCTGCGGGACGTAAGCTTGAGCCTGTCGCGCGGGCAGTTCGTGGGTCTGGTGGGGCCGAACGGGTCGGGGAAGTCGACGGTTGTGCGAGCGCTGAGCCGGGTGCTGCCGCCGACGCGGGGGCAGGTGCTGTTGGATTCTGTCGACATCTACCGGATGGCGGCGCGGGAGCTGGCGCGGCGGCTGGCGGTGGTGTCGCAGGACAACAGCGTCGGCTTCGACTTCCTGGTCCGCGAGGTGGTGCTGATGGGGCGCGCTCCCCATCTCTCGCGCTTCGGGATCGAGCACGCTCGCGACTATGCCATCGCCGAGGAGTGCATGGAGCTGACGCATGTCAGCGTGCTCGCCGACCGGCCCATCACCGCGCTCTCGGGCGGGGAACGCCAGCGGTGCATGATCGCGCGAGCGTTGGCCCAGGACCCCGAGGTGCTGCTGCTGGACGAGCCCACGGCTCACCTCGACATCAACCACCAGATCGAAATCCTGGACCTGGCGCGCCAGCTGACCGCGCAGCGCGGGCTGGCGACGCTGGTGGTGCTGCACGACCTGAACCTGGCGAGCCAGTACTGCGATCTGCTGGTGCTGCTCGCGGAAGGGCGGATCGTCGCCACAGGACCGCCGCGAGAGGTGGTGACGGAGGCTAACATCCGCACCGCCTATGACACGGAGGTGCAGGTGCGACTGCACCCGACGACAGACCGGCCGTATGTCACGCTGCTCTCGCGCCTTCCGATCTCCGCGATGTCGACGCGGCAGACGCGCGTGCACCTGATTTGCGGCGCCGGTACAGGGGTCCAGTTGATGAGACGTCTCAGGCAGCTCGGCTTCCCGGTGTCCGCGGGAGTGGTGAACGTGGCCGACAGCGACCAGATCGAGGCCGAGTCGCTCGACCTGCCGCGGGTGGAGGAGGCGCCCTTCTCGCCCATCGGCGAGGAGAGCCACCGCCGCAACTGCGAGCTGGCGCGGGGCGCCGATGTGGTGATCGTCACGGGCATCCCGTATGGGCGGGGCAATCTCCTGAACCTGGAGGCGGCGGTGAAGGCGCGAGGGGTGGGCCGGCGAGTGCTGGTCGTTGACGAGCCGCCGATCGCCGGGCGGGACTTCGCGGACGGGGAGGCGAGCGCTCTCCAGCGCCAGATCCTGAACGCGGGCGCGGAGCTGTGTCGGGATGTGAGCGACGCGCTGGCCCAGGTGGAGGGGCTGCCGTGAGCGAGGCCTGGCGCTACCTCGACTCCGGCGCGATGACCGGAGCGGAGAACATGGCGCGGGACGAGGCGATGCTGGAGGCGCACGCGCGAGGCGAGATCGCCCCCACGCTTCGGGTGTACGGCTGGCGGCCGCCGGCGGTATCGCTGGGGCAATTCCAGCGAGTTGAGTCGAGCATCGACCTGGAGGCGTGCCGCCGCGCTCGGGGTCGATGTGGTGCGACGGCCGACGGGGGGGCGGGCGATCCTGCACACGGCGAACGAGGTTACCTTCAGCCTGGTGGTGTCGGCGGCGCGGCTGGGGACGACGGGCGTGATGGACTCGTATCGCGCGCTGGCCGGCGGGATCGTCGGCGCGCTGCGCTCGCTCGGCCTCGATGCGCGGCTGGTCGAGCGATCGGGGACCACCTCACCGGCGATGGCGCAGGACCCGGCCTGTTTCGCGGTCAAGGCGCGGTGCGACCTGGTGGTGGGTGATGCGAAGCTGGTGGGAAGCGCGCAGGTGCAGCGCCACGGAGTGATCCTCCAGCAGAACTCGCTTCCGCTGCGGATCGACCTGGGGGAGTGGCGAAAGGTGTTCCTTCGCTCCGATGACGCGCCCCAGGCAACAGGCCTGTGCGACGCCGCGGGCCGCGATGTGGGGTACGCGGAAGTGGCCGGCGCCCTCAGGCAGGGCTTCGCGGAGGCGTTCGGGGTGAGGTTCGAGGAGTGCGCAGAGAGTGGCGCAGGTCGGGCCGGAGAGCGCGGCCGGGGTGTGCCATAGGAAAGGATGGATGATGCGTAGGTTGGCGAATGGCGCGGTGTTGGTTATCGTTCTGTTGCTGATCGCGGGCGCGGTGGGCTGGTCGGCGGAGGGGTGTGCCGCGAAGCCGAGCCCGTACGCGGGATGGAAGAACGGGCCGTCGTCCGACCCGAGCTTCTTCCCGATTGCGGTGTGGTGTCAGGACCCGGTGAAGGCCGAAGCCTACCGGGGGATAGGTATCAACACCTACGTAGCCCTCTCGACTGACCTCACAGAAGCCGAGCTGGCGAAGCTGAAGCAGGCCGGCCTGCGTCTGGTCATCGATCAGAATGCATTCGCTCTGAAGCATCTCGATGACCCCACGATCATCGCCTGGATGCACGGCGACGAGCCCGACAACTACCAGGATGACCCGAAGCACAAGGGCGAGTACGTGCCGGCGATCCCGCCCAGCACGATCGTCGAAGAGTACAACCAGTACCGTCGCAACGATCCGACAGCGGCCCGTAATGCTGAATCTCGGCCAGGGCGTCGCCAACGACGAGAACAAGGGCACTTCCGCGGTGCTCTCGGATTACCCCGAGTACATGAAGGGCGCGGACATCGTGTCCTTCGATATCTATCCGATGGCCTATCCGCTCGGCGGGCCCGGGTCGGCCGCAGCCGACTATATCTGGATGGTTCCTAAGGGCGTGGACCGCCTGGCGCGTTGGGGCCAGGGCCAGAAGGTGATCTGGAACACGCTGGAGTGCACCCACATTCGCCGCGCCGAGAATGGCCCTTCCCCCGAGCAGACGAAGTCGGAGGTGTGGACGTCGATCATCCACGGCTCCATGGGGATCATCTACTTCGTGCACCAGTTCGAGCCCACGTTCATCGAGGCCGCCCTGCTTGCAAGCCCGGAGATGAGCGCGGCGGTGAAGGCGGTGAATGCGCAGATCATGGCCCTCGCGCCCGTGTTGAACTCGCCGACCGTTCCCGACGGCGGCACTGCCACCAGCAGCAATCCCCTCGTCCCCATCGACGTGATGACGAAGCGGTGTGGCAATGACGTCTACCTGTTCGCGGCGGGGATGCGCAACTTGCCGAGCCACGCTGAGCTGACCATGGACGCGCTGCATCGAGCAGAGCAGAACGGCGCCGTTGAGGTGGTTGGAGAGAACCGGACGCTGCCGATGTGGGGCGGGCGGTTCGAGGATGATCTCAAGCCCTACGAGGTGCACATCTACAAGGCGACGCTCGGGGCGAAGTGAGTGTTAGCCCCGCGACCGGCGACAGCTAAGTAAGAAGGGGAGCCCGATGGCGGGCTCCCCTGTTCAGTCCAGTTAGCTCAAGCTGATGGGCGTCTAGCCGCCCCGGCCGCCTCGCCCGCCGCGGCCGCCGCGACCGCCGCCAGCGCCGCCGCCACCACGTCCGCCGCGCCTACCACCGCCCTGCGCGGGCTGAGCCGCGGGTGCAGCCGCCGCCGCTGCGCCACCGCGTCCACCGCGGCCGCCACCGGCGCCACCACGTCCGCCGCGCCTACCGCCGGCCTGTGCTCCGCCCTGGGCGGGTTGAGCCGCCGGCGCGGCCGTCGCCGCCGGGCCACCACGTCCACCCCGCCCGCCACGCGCCCCACCTCGGCCCCCAGCCCCCGGGGCGGCAGTTGCGGCTGCAGTTGCAGCCGCGCCAGTAGCAGCGGCGCCTGCCGTCGCCACGCCCGCCGACGCGGTTACCTTCGGCTTCGTGACCGCCGCGATGCTAGTGGTGCTCGTGCCCCTTCCCTTGCGAATCGACGCCGGGTAGATCCAGAAGTACCCTTCCATTGACTTCGGGCTGGGGGCGTCGTAGATCATCCCGATGGGAAGCGCGTACTGCTGCTTCTGGAAAGCGAACTGCACATAATCAAGCTCGGAGGTGTCCCAGTTCATCACCTTCAGAAGAGTGATCGGACCATAGGCCGACGAGAACTCCTGGAGCTTCTTCGCCATTTCGAGTTCGGTCATCTGGCGTGCGGTGACTTTGGCCGCGGGCGCGGCTTCAGCTCCCGGCGCGGCAGCAGCGCCGGCGCCTCCGCCTCCACCACCTCTTCCCCCTCCGCCACCGCGGCCTCCACCACCACGACCTCCCCCGCCGCCACCGCGGCCTCCACCTCCGCCGCCACCCATGCGACCGCCGCCACCACCGCCGCGGCCTCCACCGCCGCCCATGCGACCGCCACCGCCGCCACCGCCGCCGGCCGCCGCGCCACCAGCCGCCGCGCCCGTACCGCCGGCCGCCGCGCCCGCGCCTCCGGCCGCCCCTCCGGCTCCGCCCGCTCCCGCGGCTCCAGCGCCGGCAGCACCAGTGGCCCCGCCTGCGGCCGTCTGCTGATCGCTCTTACAGCCCGCGACCACGACGAGCGCGATGAGAGCAACGATGATGAGCAGGACTGTTATCTGCCAACTGCCGTTCCGTCGCGGCATAACCAACCTCCCATGGTGTGATAGCACAAACACCCAGTCTTCTTGACCCGCCTACGTACACATGCCCGACGCCTTTGACTCAGTGAGTCAGGCGCGAGTTCCCAGGGGCGCGGTGGCATGACGCGTCTACACCGCCCCTTTACGCCGGGCGTGACCGTGAGACCGGGCCACACCCTTTACACTGCATATATCGTCCGCTAGAATAGCCCGAAACACCCATGAAATGCAAGTCGGATTTGCGCGGGGCCATCATCGCGCGCCGCAACGCGCTCTCTCCCGCCGAGATCGCCGTCCTGAGCAGAGCCGCGTGCGACCATCTTCTCTCTCTGCCCGAGTTCGCCTCCGCCCGGGTGGTGATGCTCTTCATCACCTTCGGCAGTGAAGTTGATACCTTGCCCCTGGTCAGAAGCGCGATGGAGCTGGGCAAGCAGGTGCTGGCCCCTCAGGCGGTCCGGTCGACCAAAATGCTGGTCCCGTGCGAGGTCACCGACCTCGACCGCGACCTGGTCCCCGCCGCCTACGGCATCAGGGCGCCCCGCGCCGGGTGCCGCATGGCCAAGCTCGATGAGATCGACCTGGTCCTCGTTCCCGCCGCAGTCTGGGCGGAGGATGGCTATCGGGTGGGCTACGGAGCGGGGTACTACGACCGGTTCCTGCGGTTCGTGCCGCGGGCCCACCGCATCGGCCTGGGGTTCGAGATCCAGGTAGTCCCCCAGGTCCCGCATGACGAGCACGACCTGCCGGTGGACATGCTGGTGACGGAGACGGGCGTGCGCAGATTCCCGCACCGGAGGGCGGATGGTGGCTAAGGACAGAATCAGGCTGCACAACATCATCGTCTACGGCTCCCACGGCGTCACCGAGGCGGAACGGGCGATCGGGCGGCCCTTCGAGGTGGACGTGGAGCTTGGCCTCGACCTCACCACGGCCGGCGACACCGACGACCTGGGTACGACAATCGACTATGGCGCGGTGTGCCACGTGGTGCAGCGGGTGAATGACGCCGGGCCCTACCTGCTGCTGGAGGCCTTCGCCTCGCGGATAGCGAAGGACATCTTCAGCGGCTTCGCGGTAGACGAGGTCACAGTAAGGGTGCGCAAGCCCCACCCGCCGGTGGGGATGGTGGTGGAATCCGCCGAGGTGGAAATCACGCGGGGTCGCTGAGAGTTCACGGAGACACTATGCCTGACCTGATGCCGAGTATCGGCCTGGAAGTCCACGCCGAGCTGAATACGAAGACCAAGGTGTTCTGCGGGTGCTCGACCGCCGTGGGCGCGCCTCCCAACACGCAGGTGTGCCCGATCTGCCTCGGCTTCCCCGGCGTGCTGCCGGTGCTGAATCGCAAGGTTGTCGACTATGGCCTGAAGCTGGCGCTCGCGCTGAACTGCACGATCACCCGCCCCAGCATCTTCGAGCGCAAGGGCTACTACTACCCCGATCTGCCGAAGAACTTCCAGATCTCCCAGAAGCGCGCGCCTCTCGGCCAGCACGGCTACATCGACCTGCCGCTCGACGGCGCGACGACGCGGGTGCGCATCTCCGACGTGCACATCGAAGAGGATGCCGCCAAGCTGCTGCACCCCGCCGACGACCCCGACCAGACGCTGGTGGATTTCAACCGCGGCGGAATCCCGCTGCTGGAGATCGTTAGCGAGCCAGACATGCACTCGGTGGCCGAGGTCGAGGCCTACATGGTCGCTATCCGCAGCGCACTCCTCTACCTGGACATCTCCGAGGCGCGCATGGAGCAGGGCCAGGTGCGATTCGAGGCCAGCATCTCCCTCGCGGCCCCCGGCGCGGCCGAACTCGGCACCCGCGTCGAGATCAAGAACCTGAACAGCTTCCGCGCCGTCACTGGCGCGGTCGAATACGAGATCAAGCGACAGGCGCGGGCCCTCGAAAGCGGCGAGAAGCTGTGGCAGGAGACCCGCCTCTGGGACGATGACCGCGGCGTCACTGAACCGATGCGGCGCAAGGAAACGGCGATGGATTACCGTTACTTCCCCGAGCCCGACCTGACTCCGCTGGTGATCGACGATGCGTGGATCGCGCGCATCCGCGCGGAGCTGCCGGAGCTGGCCGCCGCCCGCCGCGGGCGATTCATGGAACAGTATGGGCTCTCCGCCTACGATGCAGGCATTCTCACCGGAGAGAAAGCGCTCGCCGATTTCTTCGAGGACACCGTCAAGGCCGGCGCTCCCGCGAAGGCCGCTGCCAACTGGCTGAGCGTGGAGTTCCTGCGCCTGCTGAATGAGAGTCAGATCAGCATCGCGGAAGCGACGCTCACCCCCGCGGCCCTCGCCGCGCTGATCGCCCTGGTGGAAAGCGGTGGCGTCAGCGCCCTCGCCGCCAAGACCGTCTTCGCCCACCTCTTCGCGAACGGCGGCTCACCCGCCGAGGTCGTCTCCCAACTCGGCCTGGGCCAGATCAGCGACGAGGCCCAGCTCACCGCCGCGGTCGCGGAAGTCATCGCCGAAAACGCCGACGCCGTCGCCAACTTCAGAGCCGGCAACGAGAAATCCATCGGCTTCCTGGTAGGCCAGGTGATGAAGAAGAGCGGCAAACGCGCCAACCCGCAGTTAGTGAACAAACTGCTCCGCGAGCGGCTGGGGGGGTAGGGACAGCTCCGTAGGGCAGGAGCTCGTCTCCTGCCATCCGAGCTGCCGTTGCCAGTAGCCTACCCCTGCCGCTGGCAGGGGTAGGGCGGTTCCTTCCGTTGCTCAGAGAGCGGCTAGCAAGATAGCGCAGCAGATGGGCAGCCAGAGATGAGGGAGGGGATGCGATGAGGTGGCTGGCGATGGCATCGGCGGTGTTGGGAGCCCTTGCTGTGGCCTGCGGGGGTGCGTTGGTGCAGACCGCCATGCGGGGGTCCGCCATGTGGCCACCGGACCGCGGCGACCTGTGGGTTGCGATGTGGTCCGCGCGGCTGCTCCTTCCTACGCTGATACTAGCGGCGGCAGCGTTACTGCTGGGGCTGGTGGCGAGGCGAGGACCTTCAGTAGCGCGGATCGCGAGGGTGGGACGCGTGCTTGCTGTGGTGGGGTTGCTGCTCACGCTCTGGCTGCCCGTGCAGCGAGTGCGGCGTCGGGATGCGGAGTCGCGTCCGAGCACACAGTGCCTCGCGCAAGTGAAGAACATCGCGATGGGGCTGGAGATATATCTATCGGACTACAGCCGCTTCCCTGGGCAGGATCGCTGGTGCGACACGCTCGACGAGTACATCAAGAACCGCGATGTGTATCGCTGCCCGCAGGCGCAGGCGAGATGTGGCTATGCCTACAACACAGCCCTTGACTCGATCTGGGCAATTGCGGTCGATCCGTCGCGAGTGACCGCTGTCTTCGACGCGGATGGCGCGTGGAATGCCCACGGAGGCAAGGAGCTGCTCCCGGACTTCCCTCGACACGGGGGAGGAGACAACTACGGCTTCCCAGACGGACACGCGGCCTGGTTCGCGCGGAAGAAGCCCCAGGGCGAGGTGAGGTGGGATACCGAATGGCCCAGGGAGCCGGATAGCACGATCCTCCGGTGGGGGCCGAAGCGGAAGCCGCAGCCACCCTAGCGGCTCAGCCCCGTGGGCCGCGAGCCCTGGCCGCCTCCGGCAACTCGCCTCCTGTCACCCAAGCTGGCGATCACACACGCTGCCCCCCTTCCCCTCCCGCCGCGACGAGGGTAGAATGCGAGCATGAGGGAGACACCTGACGTAACACCTGCCGATGCCGAAATCAAGCGCATCGCTGGCGGCGCCGTGGGCACAGCGGTCTTCCTGCTGGGGCTGGGCGCGGTATGGTGGTTCTACTCCATCGTGTATGCGCTGACTACGCTTCCCCATGGCAATCCTGAGTACCTGAACACAAGTGAGGGATTCTCACCTCCTTGGCAGATGCCGTTCGCCGTGTTCGCGATCCCTTGCGCCGTAGCCGCGCTCGCGCTGCTTATCACTGGCATGCGGCTGCAGCGACCCCGCGAATCCGCATGGCTGCACGCCAACCTGAGCGCGCAGGGTTTGGTCATCTGTGCCAGCGCTGGCATGGGGCTGTGGGCGGGGCCGGCACTGACGCAGGGCGCAGATCCCATCACGGCCCTAGGCGAGGCGGTATCGATGCTCGTTCTCCCAGGATTCCCCTTCTGGCTGATGGTCATCTACGGCTGGCGCCTGCGCAACGCTCTCTGGCGTCCATCCGTGCTCAAGGCATGCGGCGTCCAGGCGGCCCCGGACAGCGTTCGAAGACGCCTCCAGATACTTCTCCTGATCGCGGCAGGCATAGTGGCCGGAGCCATCGGAGGGCTGGCGTCGTGGAAGCAGTAGCGCCCTCTGGCGGAAGATGACCGCTCCACCCCTCCCCCTGACACCCCCCGCGCGGTATAATGAACCTACTTCCATACCGAGGAGGCGCGGGGCGCTGGCCTTGCGCCCAATGCAATCGGCCCGCCGGCATCGCCAGCGGGCCGAGTTCCCGTGCGGCTCTGTCGCAGACAGAACGCACGGAGACTGACAGCGAGTCGAGGCCGCGCAAGCGGCCTCGGTCTACGAGCTGCAGTCCCGTGGTAATGCGGCGGGTTGCCGCAGGCAAACGCCGCAACCTCCCGCCCAGAGCAGCCGCTAGCTTGCTGCCGAACCCCCGCTAACCCTACGGCTTCGGCGCTGCCTCCGCCACCTTTGGCGCGGGCCGGCCGGCCCAGACGGGCGTGCCGTCCTGCGCCCGCAGCCTGATCCTGCGCCCCCCTGACTGAATCTCGGAGACCACCATCACCGGTCGGCCATTGATCGGCACCATGGAACCGTTGAGGGTCACGAGATCGCCGGGCTTGAGCGTCAGGTCGGACTGCTGGACGAACCAAGAAGGCCCGATCTGCGCGCGCAGTCGCTCTTGCTGCCTGGTGCGCACCGTCGCCATCAGCCCCTGTCCCATGTCATTGAGAGGCGTGACCATCTCCACCTTTTCGACCCAGCCGTCCACTCCCCGCGTCGTCTTCGGATCGTAGAGCTTGGCATAGGGCGAACCCGGCCCCCAGCCGTCCCAGTTCTGCCATCCGCCCGCCCAGGCCGGCTTGCCCTGCTGGGTGCGAATCTGCGCCTTGTCCTTGGTGCGCTCCACCTCGGAAGCGAGGAGCACCTGCTCCCCGCCCCATTCCACCGGCGCTCCCTTCGCGCGCATCTGCTGTCCCACGCGCAGCCCCGGCAGCGTCTGCTCGACGAACCACCAGGGGCCGAGATGCACATTGCGCCGCAACTGGTTCGGGCCATTCTCCCGCATGCGCACCACCACGCCCATTCCCATGTCGCGGTCGCCGGGAGTGACGCTCTCGACCGCCTCCACCTCCCCCGCAACCTCCTCGGGGTCGCCGCCGTTCCAGGCGCCCGCGTAGCGGCCGAACTGAGACCGGTCCGCGCCGGCCCGAACGGGGATGCCCTCATCGCTGCGCAGATCGTATATCGAGCCGTTCCAGCTCAACTCGCGGGCGATGATCTCGCCCTTGCCCGCGGGGCGCGCCGCGCCCGTCACCACGACCAGATCACCCGGCTGTGGCGTCAGGCCCAATTCGGACACGTACCACGGCGGGCCCAACTGCACCCGGCGCTCTTCCCCGCTATCCAGCCGCACGTTGATGGTGCGATCGACGCCTGCGCCCTGGCCCTGCGACTTGTCCTCGATCACAATTCCGCTGAACTGGGACTCCGTGGACTGCTGGTACTTCCAGCGCGCCGCGCCTGTTTCGCCCTGAAGCCGCCGGCTATCCTTGGCAGAGGAGCCAGGAGCGCTGCCGCCCCTGACCTCGGAGAACCCGCGGGAACCGGGTGCTGTGCCTCCGCGTCCGCCACCACCACGCTGCACCCCTCCTCCGCCGCCGCCCCGGCCCCCACCGCCGCGCTGCCCGCCTCCCCCACCGCGGCCACCACCGCCGCCGCCCCCGCGACCTCCGCCCCCACCGCCGCGGCCACCTCCACCACCTCCACCGCGTCCGCCTCCCCCACCGCCTCCTCGGCCGCCACCCCCGCCTCCACCGCGGCCGCCAGCAACGAGGTGCGTTGAGACCAAGGAAAGCACGACGAAAGCGACCAGTACCGTCAACACCCATCGCATGATCCGCATTACGACACCCTCCTGCCCGTCCTCGCCGCCCCCGGCGGCGATCTTCTGCCCTCTGTTATATCGCCGAAGGCGTTTCAGTGCAAGACACCCCCATGGCTCTCTCCCCCATCTGACGCGTCCTGGGCCCTCAGAGTTCCCCCGCAGTGCGCTGAGCCAGGCCAAAGATTGAGGCCCACCGCAGGAGCGATGGGCCCCAATTCGTTTCGAAGGTGACTTGCCGAACGAGGCGGTGTCACCGTTGTGACACGGCGGCGTTACGACACGCCACCTCCGGGTCTATGTAACATATGACACCACCTCCTTTCTCTGCCAGGAATGTACCACATAAGGGGGAATTGGTCAATAATGGCGGGCCGCAAAATGCCGCCGCAAAATCCGCCAAGGGCTCGCTCCTGGCATCTACTGAAAATGACCTACCAAGAGACAATCGCCTACCTCGAATCCCTGATCGACTACGAACGGACGCCGGCCGGGGCGGCTGCCGCCCGAGTGTGGAATCTCGACCGGATCGGCGCCATGTTGCGTGATTTCGGCGACCCCCACCTGGGGCTGAAATGCGTGCACATTGCGGGCACCAAGGGCAAGGGCTCCACCGCGGCGATGACGGCCTCGATCCTTTCCACTGCCGGCCTCCGCACCGGCCTCTACACCTCCCCTCACCTGGTCTCGTTCCGCGAGCGGATTCGCGTCGGCGGAGAGCTGATCGGCGAGGCCGACGTGGTCTCTCTGGTCGAGAGCGCCTTTCCGGTGATCGAGTCCTCCCGCTCCTCCGAACTGGGGCCGCCGAGCTTCTTCGAAGCCTATACGCTCCTCGCGTTCCTGCACTTCGCGCGCAAGCAGGTGGATATCGCGGTGATGGAGACCGGCCTGGGCGGCCGGCTCGACGCTACAAACATCATCCAACCGCTGGCCTGCGCCATCACTCGCATCGACTTCGACCACGTGCAGGAGCTGGGAGACACCATCGCCCAGATCGCCTGGGAGAAGGCCGGCATCATCAAGCCCGGCATCCCCGTGGTTTCGGCTCCTCAGCGGCCGGAGGCGATGGAGGTGCTGCAGGACACCTGTCTGGAGCGTCACTCTCAACTCATCGTGGTCAACGAGTCCGGCGGGCCGCAGGTATCGATCGGAAACGCGAACCATCATCGCCAGATTCTCACTATCTCCACTCCGCGAGAGATCTACGCCGACATCGAGTGCCCGCTGCTGGGGCCGCATCAGGCCGAGAACGCGGCGGTGGCGGTGGGCCTGGTCGAATGCCTCGAACCCCACGGCATCAGGATGCCGAAGCAGGCGGTGCGATCCGGAATCGAGTCCGTGCGGTGGCCCGGCCGTTTCGAGATCGTCTCACGCCGGCCCTATGTGATACTCGACGGCGCGCACGACGCGGCCGGCGCGGAGGCGCTGGCGAGAACGCTGGAGACGCTCTTCCCGGGCAATCGGATCATTCTGGTGCTCGGCGCCCAGCGCGACAAAGATGCAGAAGCGATGGCCATCCGGCTCTGCCCCCTTGCCGACCGGGTGATCACGACGGCCAGCTCCTCACCTCGCGCCGTCGATGCGAACGAACTCCAGCGCACCGTCTACCGGCACTGCCGCCATACCGCAGCCTACGCGCCGGTGTCGCTCGCCCTGCGGGAGGCGCTGGACCAAGCGCGCCCAACCGACGCCATCGTTGTCACTGGTTCCCTCTACGTCGTCGGCGAAGCCATGAAAGCCCTGGGGCGGGAGACGGCCTGAGGTCTGTCTCTTCTGCGCTCTCCTCCTCCCGTTCGGCAGGAGCTTGCTCCTGCCATATGTCATTGCGAGGGGCGGCCGTTGCCGCCCCGTGGCAATCTCGCCGTTGTCCCTCCCACCGTAGGCGGGCCTAATCTGCGCAATCTGCGCAATCTGCGGTTACTGCCGTTGCCATTCCCTCCCGCCGTAGGCGGGCCTCCCCTCATCCGCGTTCATCCGCGTTCATCGGCGGCTAAGCCTCCCTCCTCCTCTGCGCCCGGAGCCTGCCCGCCGAAGCCTTGGCGAAGGCGGGCGTCCCTGCGGTGAATGCCCCGCGAGGCCTCCCGCATCACTCCCCTCCCCATCGTGCTATAATGAGACGGCGCGGGGCGGACGAACTCCGCGCCGAAAACTTACGTGGGAGTCTGTCGTGCCTGAGGCGCCTCCGCTCGTCAGAGAGGTCTCCGACGAGCTTTACAAGTGCAACCGCTGCGGTTTCTGCCAGACGCGGTGTCCGGTCTACTGGGCTACGGGGCTGGAGTCCTCGGTTGCCCGAGGTCACTTCGCTCGCCTGCAGGCGGTCCTTCAGGAGGACCTGCCGCTGGACGGCGCGATTCGCGATTCGCTGTTCGCGTGCCTGATGTGCCGCGCCTGCACCGCCGAATGCCCCCCCGCCATTGAGACCGATCGCATCATCGCCGCCGCCCGCGCCAGCTATGTCGCCAAGCGGCAATCGCGGGTGCAGCGCTTCATCTTCCGGCGGCTCCTCCCCCACCCCTCAGCCCTCCGGATGGCGGCGCGTCTCATGGGGCTGCTGAAGCGCACTCATCTCGCGGGCTTCTCCAAGTTGCTGCGGCTGCTGCCGTGGTTCGACCGCGGGCTGGCGGAGGCGCCCGCCATGATGCCCACGCCGCAGTCATTCCTCCGGGAGCGACTGGCGAAGCGCCCATCGAAAGCGGGCGGGAAGCGGGTCACCTACTTCCTCGGCTGCGGGATCGACTACGCGCTGCCGGACGTGGGCGAGGCCAGCCTCGATCTGCTGGAGGCCGCTGGGTACCAGGCCTCCGTGTCACCCAACGTCTGCTGCGGTCTGCCTCCCTATTCCTATGGCGATCTGGAGGGGGCGCGCAACCTGGCGCAGGGGAACCTCAAGGCGTTGCGTGGCGAAGACGTCATCATCACCGATTGCGCGAGCTGCTCCTCATTCCTCAAGGACTATCCGCGGCTGTTCGACGAAGGCGATCCGCGGCGGGCCGAGGCGGAGCAGGTAGCGTCTCGCGTGCGCGAGTTCTCCGAGTTCACGGCGACTATCGAGCTACCGGCGAACCTGCGCGCGGTCAACGCGGTCGTCACCTACCATGACCCATGTCACCTCAGCCGCTACCACAAAGTCACTAGGCAGCCGCGCGAGCTACTGGCGCGCATCCCGGGTGTCACCTACCGCGAGCTGCCCGAGGCGGACTGGTGCTGCGGAGGCGCAGGCAGCTACTCGCTGACCCATCACGATCTCTCCATGCGCATCCTCGAACGCAAGATGGAGAACATTCGCAGCACGGGAGCGGAGATCGTAGTGACCCCGTGCCCGGCCTGCGTCATGCAGCTCAGGTACGGCGCGGAGAAGTTCGCGGTGCCAGTGAAGGTGATGCACCTCTCGGAACTGCTTCGTCAGGCGCTGCCCGGGGCGTAGTGGTCGCCCGGTCCGGGTTCCCGCAGTCACATGATCTGGTGGGCGGCGGGGCCGGCGGGCGAAACGTAAAACGGGTTCTCGTGGATCTCCTCGCCTAGAATCACCGTGCGGTGGGTGCGGAGGGCGGCAACCACGATCGATCCCGAAACCTGCCGCCGATCATACTGGCAGACCAGAACTGCTGGCAGTTCGGCCATCTCCTCGGTCTGCCTGTACTCGAACTCCTCCCACGTATCCAGGTCGATACGCCCGTCTCGCAGCCACGAAACATCCGTCGCCAGTCGCATCGTTGGGTACCCGTTCTCCTGTCCATCGGCCATCAGCGTCCGCAGCAGGTCCATGGTCCTGCCGGGTTCGAAGAGGTTGCTGTTGAGGTAGTACTCGACCTCGGAGATGATGACGAGCTGGCTGGACGCTTCCAGCGTCCGGAGGTCGCCGCCGACCGCCCCTAGCCTCTCGCGGAACTGCGCGGCCGAATGCTCGGGCGCAACCCAGACACAACGCTGGGAGGCGCGCAGGCCCTGCACCATGAACCCGGCCATCACCTCCATCTGCTGGTCGGGTTGATCGAAGATGGCGCAGATGTGGTCGCCCCAACTGAATCGAAAGCCGCTGTAGCCGAAGTAAGTGCTGTCCACCATCTTGCTCACCCCGCCATGCCCTTCAACGGCGCATAATAGAAACCTGCCGCTTCCTCGGCCTCATCTGACATGCGGAGCCAGGCTGACTAGACCGCGACAGCCGCCGGGAGGCGTGGCGAGAAATCGAGCGCGAGCTGGTCCATCGCCACTCGATGCTTACGGAGGAGGTCGCTCAGGCGACCCTCCTGTCGGCCTCCGACGAGCAGGAACGGAGCCGCCCGGCGGGAGACCGCGCCCAGCGCGCGAAGCTCGTCGAGGGAGGTGAGCTTCGCGCTCTGTCGCGCCGCGAGAATGCGCTCAACCGACCGCAGGCCGATGCCCGGAACGCGCAGCAGCTCTGCCCGCGTCGCCCGGTTCACCTCCAGCGGGTAGTCGTGGAGGTGGCGCAGCGCAAAGGCCAGCTTGGGGTCGAGCGCCAGCGGCAGATGCCCCGCCTGATCGAAGGCGATCTCGCCAAGATCGAAGTCGTAGTAGCGTAGCAGCCAGTCGGCCTGGTAGAGCCGGTGCTGGCGCATAGGGGGCGCAGGCGGCTCGCCTGCCAGCGGGGTGTCGGTGATGGGACGGAACGCCGAGAAGTAAGAGCGGCGCAGGCCGACGCTTCGCCGCAGCCCTTCGCTCGCGTTCAGGATTTCCCGGTCGCTCTCCCCCGCGACACCGACGACGAACTGGGTGGTCTGTCCGGCCTTCAGCTTGCCCCCGGTGCGTTCCGCAGCCTGCTTGATCCAGTGCATGCGTGTGATCACATCCTCCGCAAGCGCCTTGTCGGAGGAGAGGTGGTCGAGCGCCTTCTGGGTTGGGGCTTCCATGTTGACTGAAACGCGGTCCGCCAGATCGACGGCCCTCTCGACAGTGTCATAGGGCGAGCCCGGCAGGATCTTGAGGTGCACGTAGCCGCGGAACTGATGTCGCTGTCGCAGCGCCTCCACTGCGGTCAGCATCTCCTGCATCGTGGAGGCGGCCGAGCCGCGAACCCCGGAGCTGAGGAAGAGCCCATTCACCAGCCCGCGCTGGTGCAGGTCCATGAACGACGTAACCAGCTCTTCGGGCCGGAAGGAATGACGTTGGCAGCGTCGGTCGGCGCGATTGGCGCAGTAGTAGCAGCGGTACTGGCAAGCGTCGGTCATGAGCACCTTCAGCACCGCCAGAGTGCCGCCGTTCGGAAGCAGGAGACGGGTGACGGAGGGCGCGAAACGGTTCACCGGCGGGCCGCAGGAGTCACTGCAGAGATCATACTCCGCCGCGGTAGACAGTAGCACCAGTTTGTCTTCGATCAGCGCGCCCACGCTAACCCCCTAGAGAGTTACCACACTGCAGAGGCTTTGTCAAACGGACGTTTGGAATGGGTATAACACCAATGGCTGGGCGAAGGTCCCATAGGGGCGCAACGAATCCCGCCGTCTTCCCGTTCGGCAGGAGTTCGCTCCTCCCATCCCTCCCGCCGCAGGCGGGCCCAATCTGCGAAATCTGCGAAATCTGCGGTTACTGTCGTTGCCGTTCCCGCTGTCATTGCGAGCCGCCTTGGCTCCGACCGGAGCCAAGGCGCGCGTGGCAATCTCGTCGTTGCCGTCCGCCCGCTATCGGCGGGCGCCATCGGCGTCATCTGCGCAATCTGCGGATGACCGCCGTTGCCGTTGTTGTGTAGGGCGGGTATGCCGCAGGCATGCCCGCCGCCCCGCACCAGGGACCACAATGACCACAGGAAGGGGGCACACACCCAAGAGGGAATCATCCCACGCAGCAGAATTCTACTCTTGACGCATGAGGGGGGCTTTGGGGCGAGAGCGGGTTTCCGTGTGCGCCGTGGGCGGGGCCATCCCCGCCTGTGGACGCGTTTCAGGCCACGCCGTAGGGGTGCACGGGTGTGCGCCCGACCGATCGCTAGGAGAATCATATGATCGAAATCAGACTGCACGGACGAGGAGGACAGGGAACGGTGACAGCCGCCGAGCTGCTAGCCGTCTCCGCCTTCGACGACGGACAAGAGGCCCAGGCCTTCCCGGCCTTCGGTGTGGAGCGGCGCGGCGCGCCGGTGATGGCCTTCTGCCGAATCAGCGACAAGACCATCCGCGTGCGAACCCAGATCTACGAGCCCGACTTCGTGATCGTTCAGGACGCCACCCTCATGGAGAGTGTGAACGTGCTCGCCGGCCTCAAGCCCGACGGCATCGTGCTCATCAACACCGAGGCCCCCGCGGCCGACCTCAAGCTGAAGACCTCCGCTCGCGTCGTCACCTTCCCGGCCACCCAGATCGCGCTGGAAGAGCTGGGCCGGCCCATCATGAACACCGCCATCCTCGGCGCCTTCGTCGGGGCTGTCGGGAGCGATCAGCTTCGAGGCCATCGAGCGCAGCATTCGCCATCGCTTCCCGGGCGAACTGGGCGAGAAGAACATCAAGGCCGCCGAGCGTGCCTACGACCTCATGAAGGAGCAGACGCAAATGAGCGCCGCCAGCACTCCGCGAAGGAAGCCGCCCCTGGGCATCGTCGACGCGCCCGGGCTCTTCCCTGCGCAACAAGACCGGCTCGTGGGGCATCCTGCGTCCCGTCTTCGACTGGAACAAGTGCACCGGCTGCAACACCTGCGAGACCATCTGCCCCGAGGGCTGCATTCGTCACCTCGAGAAGAAGCAGTACGAGGCCGACGTCGAGTACTGCAAGGGCTGCGGCCTGTGCGCCGCCGCCTGCCCGGCCGAGGCGATCACCATGAAACCGAGGAGCAGCGCAGGAGCATTACCATGAGAAAGATGATAGAAGGCTCACGCGCGGTCGCGGAGGCCGTCGGCCTCTGTCGCCCGGGCGTGATCTCCGCTTACCCGATCACTCCCCAGACGCACATCGTCGAGGAGCTCTCCCAGCTCGTCGCTGATGGCGATATCAACGCCGAGTACGTCCGCGTCGAGAGCGAGCACTCTGCCGCCTCCGTCTGTCTTGGCGCGGTCGCCGCCGGCAGCCGCTCCTACTCCGCCACCACCTCCCAGGGCCTGCTGCTCATGGTCGAGGTGCTCTTCAACATCGCCGGCATGCGACTGCCGATGGTCATCACCGGCGTCAACCGCGCCATCTCCGCTCCCCTCAACATCTGGAACGATCAGCAGGACACGCATGACCATCCGCGACACGCGGTTGGCTCCAGCTCTACGCCGAAGACAACCAGGAAGCCCTGGACATGCACCTCCAGGCCTTCAAGATCTCCGAGGACGATCGGGTGCTGTTGCCCGTGATGGTCTGCATGGACGGCTTCATCCTCACCCACACCTACGAGACCGTCGACATGCCCACGCAGGAGGAGGCCGACGCCTTCCTGCCGCCCTACAACCCGCTCTACATGCTCGACCCCGCCGACCCCTACACGCCTCGGCGCCTACGCCGGCCCGGAGCTGTACCACGAAGTCCGCTACCAGATGCAGCGGGACTGCCTCGCCTCCAAGGAGGTGGTCAAGGAAGTCGCTCGCGACTTCAAGACGCGCCTTCGGCCGCTGGAGGGCGATGTCATCGACACCTACCGATGCGATGATGCGGAGACGCTCTTCGTCGCCATGGGCTCCGTCGTCGGCACGCTCAAGGACTGGGTCGACGCGCGCGCGCGCCAAGGGCGAGAAGGTCGGCGTGCTGAAGCTGCGCTGCTATCGCCCCTTCCCAGCAGGATGAGCTGCGCGCCGCGTCTCGCCAAGGCGAAGCAACGTGATCGTGCTGGAGAAGGCGGTCAGCATGGGCGGCTACGGCATCGTCGCCGCCGAGCTGCGCGCCGCTCTCTACGGTCAGCCGACCGCCGCCGAAGATCGCGCTGCGCCGTCGTCGGCCTGGGCGGCCGCGATATCACCATGGCGACCATCGACGAGATGCGAAGCAGCGCCCTCGACGCGGGAGACCGACTTCTTCGCCGGACTGCGAAGCGAAATTGCTGGAGGCAGAGCTAGCATGTCCGCAACTGAGCCGAGTTCTCCTACGAGGCCAGCCGAGGCTTCCTTCCCCGGTCACCGCGCCTGCGCCGGCTGCGGCCAGGCCGCCGCGGTCCGCATAGTCATGGAGACTGGCCGCGCCCGACTGCATCGTCGCCAACGCCACCGGCTGCCTGGAAGTCTTCAGCACCCCGCATCCCCGAGACCGCCTGGGGCGTGCCTTGGGTTCACTCCCTGTTCGAGAACGCCCCCGCCGTCGCCTCCGGCGTCGAGGCCGCGCTGCAGTAGGCAGGGCCGGCTCGACGACGACCCGCGTCCTCTGCCTTCGGCGGCGACGGCGCCACCCTCGACATCGGCTTCGGCTGCTCTCTCCGGTATGTTCGAGCGCGACCACGATGTGCTCTACGTCTGCATGGACAACGAAGCCTACATGAACACCGGCGTGCAGCGCTCCGGCTCCACGCCCTTCGCCGCCTCCACCACCACCAGCCCGGCCGGGCGAGCAGTCCTTCGGCGAAGATCGCCCGAAGAAGGACCTGCCCGGCCATCGTCGCCGCTCACGGCATCCCCTATGTCGCCATCGCCTCCATGGCGCTCTTCGCCGACCTCAAGCGCAAGGTCAAGAAGCGCCCTCGAGATCCGCGGCGCCAAGTACCTCCAGGTCCACGTCCCCTGCCCGCCGGGCTGGGGCTACGATGAGCAAGGCCAGCATCGAAGTCGGCAAGCTCGCCGTCGAGTGCGGCCTCTATCCCGCTCGTCGAGTGGGAAATCGGCAAGGTCGTGCGCGTGCGCAAGATCAAGCAGGTCCCGGTCGAGGAGTACCTGAAGGTCCAGCGCCGCTTCCGCCACCTCTTCCGCGGCGAAGCCGGCAAGGCCGCCCTCCAGCGCGTTCAGGAACTCGCCGACGAGAACATCGAGAAGTACGGCCTGCTCGCGTAGTTTCGAGGGCAAGCATGCCGCAGGCATGCGGCCATCTACCGCAACTACCAGGGGAGCCCGCTCGGGCTCCCCTTTGCGCGTCTTCCTCCCAACTCGCCGTAGGACCTCCCCTCTCCCGCCCCGAACCTAGCTTCGCTCAGGAGGACGCTATGTCCCGACCCATCGACATCATCACTCTCGGCGAGGCGATGGTCCGCCTCTCGCCGCCGGATTTCCAGCGACTGGAACAGACCACCACCCTCGACGTCCGCATCGGTGGCGCGGAACTCAACGTCGCCGTCGGCGCCACTCGCCTCGGGCTGAAGACCGCCTGGATCTCGAAGCTCCCCGACAACCCCCTCGGCCGCATGACCGCGAACAAGGCCCGCGAGCACGGCGTCGACGTCTCGCACCTCCTCTTCACCAAAGGCGCGCGCATGGGCCTCTACTTCGTCGAGTTCGGCGCGCAGCCCCGCGCCTCGTCCGTGCTCTACGACCGCGCCGGCGCCGCCATCGCCTCCCTGCAGCCGACCGACTTTGACTGGCCCTCCATCTTCGCCCAGGCGCGCGTCTTCCACGTCTCCGGCATCACCCCGGCCCTCAGCCCCTCCTGCGCCGAGGCCACCCTCGCCGCCGCCAACGCGGCTAAGCAGGCCGGCTGCACCGTCAGCGTCGATGTGAACTATCGCTCCAAACTCTGGGGCGAGACCGAGGCGAACCGTGTGATGACGGCGCTGATGGCGCACACCGATATCCTCATCACCACCGAGGAAGACACGAAGAAGGTCTTCGGCATCGAGGTCCCCGACTACCATGATGTCGCCCGCGAGTTGCAGCGGCGCTTCTCCCTCCAGGCTGTCGCTGTTACTCTCCGCGAAACCCCCAGCGTTCTCCGCAACCTCTGGTCGGCGTTCGCCGTCGCCGGCGATCTGCTCTACGAGTCTCCCACCTACGAGGTCGAGATCGTCGACCGCCTCGGCGCCGGAGACTCCTTCACCGCCGGCTTCCTCTGGGGCTACCTGCAGGGCGACATCGGCAAGGGCGTGGCCTACGGCACGGCCTTCTCCGCGCTCAAGCACTCCCAGCCCGGCGACTTCCACTGGGGCACCCTCGCCGAGGCCGAAGCGCTCGTGCAGGGCGGCGGTCTGCGCATTCAGAGATAGCGCGACGGCAGGAGGAGCACTCCCCCTCTGCGAATCGCACCGTTCGGAGATACCCGCGGTGATCGCTTTCGGTCCGGACATCTGCCGGGACTTCGGCGCCGCCACCAGTCGCGAGTGGCTGGAGACCAACGGGCTGGGTGGGTTTGCCTCCTCCACCATCGCCGGCGCCAACACGCGCCGCTATCACGCCCTTCTCGTCGCCGCCCTGCGCCCCCCCACCCATCGCACCGTCCTCCTCTCGAAGCTCGAGGAAACCCTGGGCGTCCGCGAGACCGAGTACGACCTTTCCTGCAACCAGTATTCCGGTGCCATCCACCCTCAGGGCCACCGGTTTCTCCGCGAGTTCCGCCTCGATCCCTTCCCGACGTTCTACTACGAGATCGGCGTCGGCCTGCCCACTCGCCTCGAGAAGACGGTCGCCATGTGCCACGGGCTGAACGCCGTGATCGTCCGCTATCGCTTGCTCTCCGGCCCCGGCACCATCAGCCTGATCGTGCGGCCCCTCGTGAACTGCCGCGACTACCACAGCCTGATGCGCGAGAACCCCCAGTTCGGGACCGACGTCGACCTCTCCGGCGCGCGGGACTGCGTGACCATGCAGCCCTATGTCGGCGGCCCGACCCTCTATCTTCGACTTCAGCACGGCTACTTCGAGAAGTGGGGCGACTGGTATCGCAACTTCGAGTACGCCCGTGAGACCGAGCGCGGACTCGACGACCGCGAGGACATTTACAGCCCGGGCTACTTCGCCTGCGACCTGGAAAGCGGCGACAGCCGCTACCTCATCGCCTCGGTCGATCCGATTGACGATCTCGACCCGGACGCGCTGCTCCAGGCTGAGCGCCGCCGACGAGAATCGTTGCTCTCTGGGCTGGAAGCTGCGCCGGAGGACATCTGCACCCTGATCACCGTGGCCGACTCCTTCGTGGTGCGTCGGCCCGACCCCGATTCGAGCGAGCCGAGCTTTGGAATCGTGGCCGGCTACCCCTGGTTCGAGGAGTGGGGCCGGGATGCGATGATCGCTCTCCCCGGCATCGCCCTCGCCACCAAGCGGTACGATGTGGCGCGGGGAGTGCTGCGCACCTTCGCCCGAAACGCCAGCCAAGGGATGATCCCGAACCGCATCCCCGACGTCTCCGAGCAGCCCGACTACAACACCGTCGATGCCACGCTCTGGATGTTCTGGGCGGCTCACAAGTACCTGGAATACACCGGCGACCGCGCCTTCCTCGACCGCGA
This sequence comes from uncultured Armatimonadota bacterium, assembly GCA_963699135.1. Taxonomy (GTDB): domain Bacteria; phylum Armatimonadota; class Hebobacteria; order Hebobacterales; family Hebobacteraceae; genus JBEKKD01. The sequence goes on from OY969415.1 coordinate 747,018, forward strand.
GTTGCTTCCGTTCCTCTCCGACGCCATCGACTGGCACGTGCGCGGCACGCGCTACGGTATCAAGGCGGAAGAGGACGGTCTGCTGCGGGCGGGAGATGCCGGCGCTCAACTCACCTGGATGGACGCCAAGGTGGGCGACTGGGTCGTCACGCCTCGCCACGGCAAAGCCGTCGAGATCAACGCCCTCTGGCATCACGCCCTCAAGTTCCTCGAAGAACTCGGCGTCTCTCACTCCGGGCCCCGGTCGGACGATGTTGCGGAGAGTTTCCGCGCTCGCTTCTGGAATCCGCGCCTCGGCTACCTCAACGATGTCGTCGATGGCGATACCCGCGAAGACGACTCTCTCCGGCCCAACCAGGTCATCGCGCTCAGCCTCCCCTACCCCATGCTGCCGCTCGACCAGGCCCGCTCGGCCCTCGCGGCCGTCCGCCGCGACTTGCTCACGCCTTACGGACTGAGAACCCTATCGCCCCGCGACCCCCGCTACCAGGGAGTGTACCAGGGGGACCAGCGCGCCCGCGATGGCGCCTACCACCAGGGAACCGTCTGGCCGTGGCTCCTCGGGCCCTTCATCACCGCCTTCATCGGCCTCAGCGACGACAAGCAAGCCGCCCGCCAAGAGGCGCGTTCCTGGCTCGACCTGCTCCGCGGCCATTTGCGTGAGGCCGGGCTGGGCCAGGTGTCGGAGATATTCGATGGTGACCCACCCCACCGACCCCGCGGGTGCGTGGCCCAGGCCTGGAGTGTCGCCGAACTGCTGCGCGTCGAGATCGAAGAGCTTTCCTGAGGAGCGCACGTGAAAACCATCGACATCAGCACCGCCGATCGCACCCAGTTTGTAGACATAACGCGCCAGGTTCAGCAAATCGTCTCGGAATCGAACATGACCGATGGTGCTGTTGTCGTTTGCAGTGCCCATACTACCGCTGGTATCACCATCAGTGAGAACGCTGACCCCGATGTGGTTTCCGACTCGCTCGAAGTCCTCGCCTGCCTCGCGCCGGCGCGGGGGAACTACGCGCACCGCGAGGGCAACTCCGACGCCCACGTCAAGACCAGCCTGGTTGGGCTTTCCGTCACCGTTCCGGTCGAGCATGGCCGGCTGGTTCTCGGCACCTGGCAGGGGATCTACTTCTGCGAGTTCGACGGCCCCCGGAGACGCCAAGTCATGGTGCAACTGCTGGCGCCTTGGCAGGACTAGTGGCCGGCGGGGAACAATTCATCTCCTGAACCGGTCATTACTGTTGTCGGCAGAATGGGCATGACCGCTATGAGAGGTACCCCGCGCAGAACGATCGCCCGCACCGAGGGGCTGCGGACGTTCGCGCTCGTCGGAATGTGTCTAGTGCTTGGCATTCTCGCCGCTCCGCTCCGGCCCGGGATAGTCCTGGGCGAGTCCATGGCTCCTACCTTTCACAGCGGGCAAGTCTTCCTGATGTCCCAGCTTCGCGACCCCGTTTCCATCGACCGGGGCGAGGTCGTGCTCTTCGATCTCGCCGGCCAGAGCTACATCAAGCGGGTCTACGCGGTCGCAGGGGACGTGGTGTGGGGAGTAGCCCAACCCTGGGATGACGGAGTCTTCTCCTGGGTGGTCCCCGTCTCCAGTCTGCTGAGTACCCGGGACCACCTTGCCGCGCATCCCTACACGGGGATGCTGATGAGCCTGGTGGTGCCCCCTGGCCAGGTCTTCGTGCTTGGCGACGCCTGGGCCGACTCCTATGACAGCCGCTCCTACGGCCCCGTTCCCGTGGCGTCTGTTCGCGGCCGCGTGGTGGTTCCTCGCCTGCTCAGCCTATGGGCCCCGGATACGCCCGGCGACTCCCTGATCGCCACCGGCGAAGCGGCCCCGCTTCCCGACCGATAGGGGTGTGCCTCCAAAGGCCAAGCGACTGCCGTGCAGGGGCGTCATGCATCACGCCCTCCCTCCTCCCGCTCCCCGCTGCTTCGGTACTTCGCTGCCGAAGCCCCTCCGCTGTCATTGCGAAGGGCGGCCGTTGCCGCCCCGTGGCAATCTCGTCGTTGTCCCTCCCGCCGGTAGGCGGGCCTAATCTGCGTCATCCCTGCCCGCCGGCCGTGAGGAGGGTGCGTAATCTGCGGTTACTGCCGGTGCCGTTCCGCCGTTGCCGTTGTTCCCCGTTGCTTCGGTAGTTCTACTGCCGAAGCCCCTCCCGTAGAGGCCTGGTCCATCACGCCCTCCTCCCGTTCGGCGGGAGCTCGCTCCTGCCATCCCTCCCGCCGTTGTCACTCCCGCCGGTAGGCGGGCCTAATCTGCGTCATCTGCGTAATCTGCGGTTACTGCCGTTGCCGTGCCGTTGCCGTTGTTGTCTAGGGCAGATCCGCCGCAGGTTCACCCGCCGGCCGTGAGGAGGGCATGCCCGCCGCCCCGCTTCCCACCCCCTGACGCGAAACAGGGCGGCCTGGAGGCGTGGCCGCCCTGCTCGCTGCGCCGAACTCATCCCCCCTCTGCGATCTGTCTCTGTCTCTTCGAGCCCCTCCGGGGTCTCTCGCGACACCGGCCCTTGGTCGCCCCTGGTCCGCGGCGAATCAGAACCGTCCCCTGCGACAGATCGACTCTCGATGCGCTCGGCGCTCCCCCCCAACCCCGACTGTGGAACCCTTGCCTCCCGCTTCCGTTGCTTCGGTAGTTCTACTGCCGAAGCCCCCCCGCTTGGCGTGGCGAGGGCCGAACCTGGCGGGTTGGCTCGGCCCTCGTCCACTTCTCCCCCTCGTTACTACTGGCCCTCGGGGCCGGAGTTGCCCCGAGGGCTCACGATCGCTGCTCTGGTTTCAAACCCGGCTGCATCAGTTGCCGCGATGAAGGCTGCGAAACAGGTGGGAGGTGAAGCCGGCAGGATCGCTGTTCGCGGTTTCGTGGTCCGATGGCGCGATTCGTGGCGCCGAATTACGGCGGGTGCCGCCCGCCTTGGAGCCGGTTCCGGCGGCCAACAAAAAAGCCGCCTCGATCCACGATCGAGGTGGCTTCCCGACTCCGACTGCACTCCCCGGAACTCTTCCCGAGGAAGCGGTCTCAGGATATCCGCGGCTCAGCCCCCAGTCAATACCCGTCCCGCGCGCCTTGTCTGGATTCGGTCACACCAACCACCGAGAGTGCGCCCGTGGACGACGGACGCACTCTCCTATGCCACCGCCCAACCCCAAAGTATGTCGCCTACGCGCAGCGCGAGTACCCACACGCCCGGCACACCACACACCCCTCAGACAGCTCCAGCATCGTCCCACACTCAGGACACTCTGGATTGTAGCCCGCGCTCGCCACCGTGGCCTCCGCCAGCGCCTTCGTCTTCTCCGCGCTCGAAACGCGGCCGTTCCCATTCTTCCCATTCGTGGAGAGGTACCGCTCGATCGCCTTCCCGATGGCATCCGCGCACGACAGCGTCACCGCGCCCCGATCCCACGATGGCATCGGACAGCGGATGCCCTTGAGCTGCTCCGTCACCGAGTGCGGATCCACCCCCGAGCGCAGCGCCAGCGAGACCATCCGGCTGGTCGCCTCTGACTGCGACGCCGTGCACCCACCTGACTTGCCGATGGTGGTGAAGACCTCGCACAATCCCTCTTCATCTTCATTGATGGTGATGTAGAGATTGCCGCAGCCGGTCGTCAGCTTCTCCGTCGATCCCTGCGTCAGCTTCGGCCGAGGTCGAGGCTGAATCGACGCCGCCTTCATCACCACCGATACCGGCTCCGCTTTCACCGGCGCCTTTGTGCCCGTCGTCAGCACCTGCGCATCGCGCGACCCGTCACGGTAGACCGTCACTCCCTTGCACGCCAGCTCATAGGCCAGCAGATAGACCCTTCGGATATCCTCCTGCGAGGCCTCGTTGCGGAAGTTCACCGTCTTCGAGACCGCGTTATCCGTGTATTTCTGGAACTCCGCCTGCATCCGTATGTGCCACTCCGGCGAAATGTCGTAGGCCGTCACGAACGCGCGCTTCACGTCATCCGGAATGCCATCCACGTCCGCCAGCGACTTGTGCTGGCTGATCTCCTGCATCAGCTCCTTGCTGTAGAACCCGCGCGCCACCGCCACCTGCTCGAACAGCGGGTTCACCTCCAGCATCTCCTGCCCATCGAGAATCCGCCGCGTGAACACCACCGCGAACAGCGGCTCGATGCCCGAGGAGCATCCGCCGATAATCGACAACGTGCCCGTCGGCGCCACCGTCGTTACCGTCGCGTTCCTCAGCCTGGGGCCCGACTCGACAAACCGGCTCTTGTCGAAGTTGGGGAAGACACCGCGCTCCCGAGCGATCTCCGCCGACGCCTCCCAACCCTTCTCCCGGATGAATCCCATCACTCGATTGGCGATCTCGAGCCCGGCCTCGGAGTTGTACGGTGTGCCGAGCCGAATCAGCATGTCGGCGAACCCCATCACCCCCAGGCCGATCTTGCGATTGCCCCGCGCCAGGTGATCGATCTCCTCCATCGGATACCGGTTCACGTCGATCACGTTATCCAGGAACCTGACACCGAGCCGGACCATCTTGCCCAGCCGCTCCCAGTCGATCTCCGGCCGCGGGCCATCGGTGACGAACTTGGTCAGGTTGATCGAACCCAGGTTGCAGGCCTCGTAAGGCAGCAGGGGCTGCTCGCCGCACGGGTTCGTGGACTCGATATCGCCCAACGCCGGCGTCGGGTTCGACGCGTTGATGCGATCCAGGAACACGATCCCTGGTTCGCCGCTTCCCCACGCGCTCTCGACGATCAGGTCGAACACTTCCTGCGCCGGTAGCCGCCGCACCACCTTCTTCGTGCGCGGGTTGACCAGATCGTACTCCGCGCCGGCCTCCACCGCCTCGATGAACTCCTCCGTGATCCCCACCGAAAGGTTGAAGTTCGTCAGCACCGATGTGTCGCGCTTGGAGGTGATGAACTCGATGATATCCGGATGATCGACGCGCAGGATTGCCATGTTCGCGCCGCGCCGCGTGCCGCCCTGCTTCACCGCCTCCGTCGCCGCGTTGAACACCTTCATGAACGACACCGGGCCGGAGGCGATCCCGCCTGTCTTCTGCACCAGGTCGCCCTTGGGCCGCAGGCGAGAGAACGAGAACCCCGTGCCGCCCCCCGACTGATGAATCAGCGCGGTGCTCTTGATGGCGTTGAAAATCGACTCCATCGAGTCTTCAATCGGCAGCACGAAGCAGGCCGAAAGCTGCTGCAGTTCCCGTCCCGCGTTCATCAGCGTCGGCGAGTTCGGCAGGAACTCCAGCTCCGCCATCGCCCGGTAGAACTCCCGCGCCTCCGCCTCCACATCTGCGGCCGGATCATATCGTTTGCTGGCCGAGGCCACGTCCACGGCCACTCGCCAGAACATCTCCCACGGCTCTTCTATCGGCTGCCCGTCCTCGTTCTTTCGGAGATAGCGTTTCCGCAGGACCGTCAGGGCATTCTCTGCAAAGGATGGTAGTGGTAGGTCTGCTGGTAGGCTCTTCATCTTCGATCAATCCCCCGTCTGCTGGATATAAGTGCTGGTCATCATGCTGCATCCCCATCTGCTGGATATCGACATCTTCATCCGTCCGTCCGCTGCCCCCTTACTCGTCCTTCTGGCTGCCAACGGGAAGGCCAGGGGTCCGCGATTTCCGTACCAAACCCTCCACCTCCTTCAGGAAGGAATCGGCGTCGCGAAACTCCTTGTAGACCGAGGCGAAGCGCACATATGCCACCTCGTCGATCTCCCTCAACTTCTCCATCACCAACTGTCCGATCTCCGCGCTTGACACCTCCTCCGCCAGTTCATCACGTACCGCCCGCTCCACCTGGTCGGCCGCCTGCTCCACCACTTCCCGGCTGATCGGCCGCTTCTCACACGCCTTCGTTAAGCCCGCGATCACCTTGGTGCGGTCGAACGGCTCCCGCCGCCCATCCTTCTTGATCACGAATACCCGCACCTCGCCCGGCCGCTCGTACGTGGTGAACCGGCGCTTGCATTCCGGGCACTCCCGCCGCCGCCGGATCATGCTGTGATCCTCGCTGGTTCGGGAGTCAATCACCCGGCTGTCTTCGTACTGGCAGAAGGGGCATTTCATAGAGCGTCACTATATACCGTGTCCGCACTTATGTGTACCACACTACATATAGTGCGTCAACTCATTTCGCTCGTGACTAACATAATAGCAAATATCTGTTCGCAACGCAAGCGAAATCTCCTTCTGCCGCCCCCTCATTTTGTGCCATGGCAGCTTCCCGCAGGGCAGTCGCCGCCGCCCGCCGAATGCACAGTCACCCGCGTTCCGCGGCAGACACACGCCTAGGGAGGCCCGGATGAGTTCGCATCGCGTACGCCTGGCAGTGATGCTGGTCATACTCGCCCTCGTCACGGCGGGATTCCTGTATCAAGAGGCAATGAAGCGGAAGCCGGCCTCATCTCCACCGCCCACTGCCGTCGACAAACCCCTGACCGCCGGCAACACCAACGCTCCCATCAAAGTGAGTGCGTTCTACCCACTCAACGAAGGCCACAAGTTCATCGGCGATTACCTCCTCGCGTTCGCCAAGGCCCACCCGGACCAGGTCTACGTCACTGTCACCGATATGCAGACCCCCTCCGGCCGCAAGACTTGGGAGGGTTCGGGCCTCACCTGCGCCGGCGTCCTCGTCAACGGGACCACCAAGCACGAACTCAAGCGCAACGGGAAGACCGAATCCGTCGATCTCATCAAGCGCATGGGCGTCAACTGGCAGCAGAAGGACTTCGAGGATCTCGTCAAACAGCTCCTCGCCGACAAGGGCAAGCAGGCCGGATAGCGCCGCGGCCGCCGGCCGCTGTTGTCATTGCGAGGGGCGGCGGCCCGCTGCTGCCCCGTGGCCTTGCCCGCCTCTGGCGGGAATCTCGTCGTTGTCGTTGCCTAGGTCAGGAGCGTATCTCCTGCCCAACCCAATCACCGGAGAACGACTGTGCCGAAGAAGATGATCCCCGAGTTCCACAGGATGAAGCGCGCGGGTGAGAAGATCACCTGGATCACCGCCTACGACTATCCGACCGCGCAGTTCGCCGAGGCCGCTGGGATGGACATGATCCTCGTCGGCGACTCCCTCGGGATGTGCGTCTACGGATACCCCGGCACCATACCCGTGACCATGGATCAGTGCATCGTCCACTGCGAGGCCGTGCGGCGGGGCGCGCCCAACACCTTCGTCATCGGCGACATGCCCTTCATGAGCTACCAGTCGTCTGTCGAGAAGGCGATCGAGAACGCCGGCCGCTTCCTGAAGGAAGCCTCCGTGGACGCCGTCAAGCTCGAGGGCGGCAAGCGCGTGCTGCCCATGGTCCGTGGAATACTCGATGCCGGCATTGTCGTCGTCGGGCACATCGGCCTGACACCCCAGAGTTCCGGTCAGCTCGGCGGCCACAAGGCCCAGGGACGCACGGTCGGGTCCGCCCGCGCCCTGATCGAGGACGCGCTCGTGCTGCAGGAAGCCGGCATTCACCTGCTGCTGCTCGAGGCTGTCCCCCCCGAGGTCGGCCAGTTCATCACCCAGCGCCTCACCATTCCCGTCCTTTCCATCGGCGCGGGCATGCACTGCGACGGCCAACTGCTCATCGTGAGCGACCTAATCGGCCAGTTCCAGGCCTTCACGCCCAAGTTCGTGAAGCGCTACTGCAACGTCGCCGAGATCGTCACCAAGGCCATGAAGGACTACTGCGACGACGTCCGCTCCGGCCGCTTCCCCGCCGATGAGCACTGCTATCACATGCTCGACGGCGAATATGACAAGTTCCTGGAGATGGTCAAGCAGTTTTCGTGAGAGGTCGCCTCTCCCGGCCTCTGGCCGCTACTGACACTAAGGACCAATCATGAAAGTCACCCAGCTCACTACCTCTGTCCGCCGGGCGAAGCCCAATCCCAATCCCATCCGCGACGCGCTCCAGGTCCTTCCCGGCGGGGGAGGCCTGACCGTCACCATCGAGACCGATGATGGCATCTCCGGCGAGGGCGGTATCTACTTCGGCCGCATCGCCGGCGGCCCCGACGCGCTCGCCGCGCTGATCGAGCACGAACTCAAGCCCCTCGCTCTCGGGAGCGATCCGGCGATGGTACGAGCGACCCGTGAGGCCTTGCTGCGCGAGACCGAATACCACGGCTCCTTCGGGTTGGCGATGTGGGGGATCGCGGCCATCGACACCGCCCTCTGGGACTGCCTGGGGAAGGCCCGCGGCGTCCCTTGCTGGCAGCTCTGGGGAGGCGTGCACACACGGATTCCTGCCTACGCCATGGTCGGCTGGCTCAACTATCCCGACGATGAAGTGCAGCGGATCTGCGCCAAGGCCGTGAAGCAAGGCTTCCGCGCCGTCAAGATCAAGGTTGGCTACCCCACCCTCGCCGAGGACATCGCCCGCGTCCGCACGGTCCGCCAAGCCATCGGCGATGACGTGCATCTGATGGTGGATGCTAACCAGTCGCTGACCACGGCCGAGGCGATCCGGCGGGGACGCGCCTTCGAGGACCTGGGATGCTACTGGTGGGAGGAGCCCATCCCCGCCGATGACGTGGACGGCTACGCCGCGCTCGCCGATGCGCTCGACCTCCCCATCGCCACGGGCGAGAACCTCTACACCCGCCACGACTTCGCCCGCTTCCTTCAGCACGAGGCGGTGGACATCATCCAGCCCGACCTGCGTCGCGCAGGCGGCCCCACCGGACTGCTCGAAGCTGGGATGATGGCGAACGCCTTCCGTATCCCCTACGCCTCCCACGGCGGCGAGCCATCGCAGCTCAACGTCATGGCCTGCCTGCCCAACGCCATCTACCTCGAGACCGGCCTCGTCGACCCCGACTCCCCCCTCGACCTGAGAGATGGAACCGTCGCCATCCCCAACGGCCCCGGCTTCGGGTGGGAGTAACTGGCGGGCAGCAGGGCCAGGATGTGCTATAATCCACCCGCTGGTGAGCGGAGAGTCAGATGGGTCAGACCAGGTTCGAGCGCATAACCATTGATCCCGACGTCATGGGCGGCAAGCCGTGCATTCGGGGGCTTCGCTTCCCGGTTTCGCGTCTGCTCGGGCTGCTCGCGTCCGGCATGACATCCGAGGCCATCGTCGCGGAGTACCCTTACCTGGAGCCTGACGATGTGCGTCAGGCGCTCGCCTACGCAGCCGCACTCGCCGAAGAGGAAGTGGTCGAGTTCGCTCGGTGAGACTGCTACTCGATATGCCCGTCTCGCCGCATCTCGTACATTGGCTCAGCGATCAGGGGCATGATGCTGTTCACGCGTCACAGATCGGCCTGAGCACCGCCACTGACCGAGAGATCATGGCCCTCGCTACGCGCGAGTCGCGCGTTGTCGTGACCGCAGATACGGACTTTCCCCAGTTGCTTAGCCTCTCTCAGGCTGCGGGACCAGGAGTCATCCTTTTCCGCGGCGGGAGTCACAGCCGGGCCGATATGCAGGAGCTCCTCCTGCGGGTGTTCGAGACACTATCGCCACAGGTACTCGAACGGGCGATCTGCGTCGTAGACAGGGACCGGATTCGCTATCGGATGCTGCCTCTTTCCTCTGGCTGATCGCCTGTACCCGCGTCCAGCCCCAGCGCACGCTCGCCCACGCTACTCCCCCTCCCCCCTGAACCCCCACAAGTGCGCCTCGGTCAGCTTCACCATCACCAGCGCCCCCGCCAGGCTGCGTTCGCCCGGGAACACGACCTGCTTGCTCGTGCGCGTCTTCCCGGCCATCAACCCCGCCCCTCTCTCGGCCGGCCCCTCCACCAACACCTCGGCGACGGTCCCGAGTTCCCCCTGATTCCCCTCGACCGTGATCCCGTTCTGCACCTCGATCAGGCGGTTCAGTCGCGCCACGATCGTCGCCCGCGGCACTTGGTCGGTCCTCTCCGCCGCCACTGTCCCTGGCCGCGGCGAGTACGCGAACGTGAACGCCGCGTCGAACCGAATCCCCTCGTAGACCTCCATGCTCCACGCGAAGTCCTCGTCCGTCTCGCCGGGAAATCCCACCATGATATCGGTCGTGATCGCGACCCCCGGCACTCTCTCGCGCAGTCGGTCCACTATCTTCCGATACTGATCCACCGTGTATCCGCGGTTCATCTCCCTCAGCAGCCTATCCGTCCCGGCCTGGATCGGCAGATGAATGTGCTCGCACACCTTCGGCAGGTCGGCGACCGCATCGATCAAACCCTCCGTGACATCCCACGGGTGGCAGGTCAGGAACCGAACCCGCAGCAGCCCCTCCACACTCTCGATCGTGCGCAGCAGCTCTGCGAACGTGCCCTGCTTCTGCCCGCCCAGATCCCTCCCCCACGCCAGTACATTCTGCCCCAGCAGCGTCACCTCGCGTGTCCCCCCGCGCCGCCAGGCCTTCGATCTCGCGGAGGATCTCGTCCTGCGGTCGGCTGGTCTCCGCGCCCCTCACGTGAGGCACGATGCAATAGCTGCAGAAGTTCGTGCACCCCAGGATGATCGGCACGAACGCTCGCAGCGGCGCTGCCCTCTGCTGCGCCTCGGGCTCGCACCGCACCTTCGCCGGGTCGTCGGCCAGGTCCGCGACGACGATGCCTCGCTCCCCCGCTCGCGCCCGATCGACCACCTCTACGATGCGGTGGAAGCACCGCGTCCCCAGCACTGCATTCACCCACCGGGACCGCTTGACTAGCGCCTTCCCCTCTCGCTGGGCCATGCACCCCGTCACCACCACCAGCAGCTCCCGCCGCGTCTCCTTCTCGATACGCAGCTCACCCAGCAGGCTATCGACCTTGTGCTCGGGCTTCTCCCGCACCGAACAGGTGTTGATGACCACGAGGTCGGCCGTGTCGGAGGACGGAGTCGCCTCCCAGCCCGCGTGTGCCAGCAGCGAGGCCATCACCTCCGAGTCCGCCTCATTCATCTGGCAACCAAAGGTGACGATGCGGTACTTCATCGCGATCGCGCCGGCTCGCCGACCTTGAAGATCCGCTCGACGTGCTTCACCACTTTCCCCTCGCCATCGAGCACGTTGACGCGCCATTCGTGATCGCGCTTCGGGTCGAGCGCGGAGAAGTCCAGCGCCACCTCCGCCGGCAGCTCGTTCAGCGTTGCCACCGCCTCCTGGTCGATTCGCACTCGAACTACATGCCCCTCTGGGAGCGGCTTGCTCGCGCGCAGATATATGTTGGACTTCTCTTCCCAGCGCCTCGGCAGGCGCAGCCAGAACCGAATCCCCTTCGCCCAGAAGGTGATGCCGGGACGTGGGTTGTGTCCCTCGCGCCAGTCGAGGCCCCGCGGAGGCCGCAGCGGCTCGCGCGGCTTCGGGTCCGGCTTCACATAGACCGCCAGCACATTCGTGAGCGACCTGCTCGCGCCCCGAATCATCCGGCCCTGGTGGTACATCCCGCACGACGAGCCGCCATCGAGATTCACCGCATAGGTCGCGCCTAACGCCTTCAGCGCCCGCGCGAGTCGCGCCAGTGAACTGCCCGTCACCGTCGTCACCAGCAGCAGGTGGCTCTTCCCGGTGACCCCAACTGCGGTCCTGGGCGCTGACCGCGCGAACACGTGCGGGTCCCCAAACCCCTCCCCTCCCGGCAGCGGCTTGGCATAGCCGTCCCATACCAGCAGCGGTCCCCCGGCGAGCGCCGCCCGGTGCTCCGACCAGTCGACCTGCCGGCTCTTCGGCAGGCGGATCACGTCCACGCCGTCCGCCGCGAACGCCACCGCCGTGCCCATGCCCCCGAAGTGCTTCACCTTTCCATCCACGACGATATCGCCAACGGGCAGCAGGTTGCGTTTGCTGAAGAAGGTGCCGTTGATGGCGGCTGTGGGTCTCAGGCGGGAGACGAAATGCGAGAAGGTCTCGCTCCGGCCCCGCCCCGAGGCGGCCATTGCTGGGGAGACCACGACGCTGGGGTCATTGAGGTCTACGTCGATGACATGGAGAGCGACGCCCGCGACTTCCCGGCGCGCGTAACTCACCGGATCGGCGAAGGCGACTTGGCAGGCAATCAGCGCGAGCAGGGCTGCGGCCGCGATCGCGGCCCCGCGCGACTCATCAGCCCAGTATCTCTGATCTGCTCCATACAAAGGCTTCGGCAAAGCACTCGTCAGCGACTTTCGCGGAGGCCAGCGCCTGGCTCTTTACCGTGCACCACACCTGGTCAGTGCTCAGCCGCTGACCGGGCGGCGCGTAGATCGCCGCGCGGGAACACGTTGCGCACGTGTCCGCGCCTTCCCGGCACCGGCGCCGGCGTCTTCGGCGCACCCCGCAACTGCCCGTTGCACTGATAGCAGGACTCGCGCTTGACCGAGTTCTGAGCCTTGCAGTGAGGGCACTGCATCATGTCCATCAGCCCCATTGCCTCCCGTCGCGCCAGATGCAGGTGGTAGCGTGGTGCTCAGTCAGGCTGGGTTCGTGGCGCTCTCCAGTATCCGTTGTACCAGCGTCACGAGCTGGTCTATGGCGAATGGCTTCGTCAGATAGGAGGTGACCCCGGATCTCCAGCCGTGCGCCACGTCCCGATCCGCCGATCGCGCCGTCAGCATGATCACCGGAATCGACTCCGTCTCCGGCGACTTCTGCAGTATCTCCAGTGTCTGGAAACCATCCATCACCGGCATCATCACATCCAGGATGATCAGGTCAGGCTTGGCTTCGTTGACCGCAAGCAGACACTCGGCCCCATTGCTAGCGGTCCTCACTTCCATCCCCAGCCCGCCGAGCGCAGTCCTGACTAACTGCACTGTCGGCGGATGGTCATCCACAACCAACACGGTCTGCGCCATCGCTTACCCCCTTGCGTGCCCGACCCTACCGCTCATTTGCTCGCTCGAAACAGCTCCGAATCCGGTGCACACAACACCAATCCCGCCGCACCAGTATACCACACGCACTTCCGCCTCGCTACCTTGTCGGGTGCACCAACTGCTCTCGCGAGGCCACCCTGGCCACCGGCCCGACCCCCCTGCTACGCCCCGGTACGATTGTGGTATAGAAGCCTTGTAGCAGCCGATACTCCCCCCAAGAGGTGGGTTATATGCGCAAGACTTCGCTGGCAATCGTCCTTGCGGCGGCCATCGCCCTCTGCTGCGCCGTCGCTTCACCGGCTCAAGAGCAGCGCGTGCCGCTCGCCTTCAAGTTCGCCGTTGGCGATGTCATCCAGTACGACGTGAGCGTGTCGGGATCGGCCAGCGTGATCGCTGCGGGGAATCAAGTTACCCCCGTCGTGGTCCGCGGCAATCTCTCCCTCGCCCAGACCGTTACCCAGGTGCTGCCTGACGGGAGCGGGCGACTCGAGACCCGCCTGCCCTCGGCCGACTTGACCGTCGTCGTCGACAAAGAGCAGGCCAAGTTCTCCTTTGCCAACGGGCAGCTCCGGTGGTTCGCGAACGGCAAGGAATCCACCCCGCCGCAGGGCGACCTCAGCAAGCTCCCGCTCATCGGCGCGCCCGTCGCCTACACCATGGCCCCCGATGGCCGCCTCAGCAATCTCGGCTTCGCTGACCCTCGCCTGATGGCGGAGGTCCTCAAGGCCATGCCCGGCTTCGACCTCTCCGGCATGCAGAACACGGGCGAGGCCATCTTCCCTGCCAAGCCGGTGAGGATTGGCGAAACCTGGAGCGACTCCAAGACCCTCGCGCCCATGGGCCCCCTGCTTCCGTTCCTTCTCACCACCTCCCGCACTCTCGACTCGTACTCCGATGCCGGCGGCATCGGGCTCGCCAAGATCACTGGCGTCTCCGAGTCCCGATACGTCGGCCCGCCCAACCCGGCCGCTCTGCCCGGGATGCTGAAGGATGTGAGCATCTCCATTTCCGACATTCGGCAGACCATCAACTCGACTGAATTCTTCAACACCACGAACGGCAGACTGATGCGCGGCGATTACGACGTCGCCCTCTCCGCCCACGTCTCAGCCCAGATCGCCAACGACCAGAAGGGCCTAGGCGCCGAGGCCCGCATCCGCGTCAGCGTCCAGTCCCGCTAGCCGTCTACCGTGCCTAGATAGCCCGGAGAGGGGATGACCTCCATCCCCTCTCCCCTCTCGCCTTTCCCCTCTCTCTGCTTGGCCGCCCCGTGCCCGCAATTCCGCCGCCGCCGGAAGGAATCCCGCCCAGGGCGTCGCAAGAGTCAAGGGCGATGCCCCTGGCTCCCCCTGAGCCAGCTACCTAGAGCAAGGAGATGCGTGGATGAAGGTCAGTCAAGTTGCGGCGCAGCTCTACACAGTGCGTGAATTCCTGAAGACGCCCGCCGATATCGAGGCGTCCCTCAAGAGGGTCAAGAAGATCGGCTATCCCGCCGTCCAGTTGAGCGGCCTTGGCCCGATCTCCGAAGCCGATATCGTGAAGATGCTCAAGGACATCGGCCTCGTCTGCTGCGCCACCCACGAGGACAGCGAGCAGATTCTCGCCGATCCCAAGGCGATCGTGGCGAGGATGAAGGCCCTTGGCTGCAAGTACACCTCCTACCCGTACCCCTCCGGCGTCAAGTTCGACACCCTCGCCGACGTGAAGGCCCTCGCCAAGGGTCTGAACGACTCCGGCAAGGTCATGTATGACGCCGGCATCATCCTGACCTATCACAACCACAGCATCGAGTTCCTCCGCGTCGAAGGCAAGCTCATCCTCGACGTGCTCTACGGCGAGACCGATCCGCGCTACCTCCAGGGCGAGATCGACACCTACTGGGTCCAGCACGGCGGCGGCGATTCCGAAGCCTGGTGTCGCAAGCTCAAGGGCCGCCTCCCGCTTCTGCACATGAAAGACTACGGCATCAACCCGGAGCGGAAGCCGACCTTCTTCGAGATCGGCTACGGCAACCTCAACTGGAAGAACATCGTCGCCGCCTCCGACGACTCCGGCTGCGAATGGTACATCGTCGAGCAGGACACCTGCTCCGGCGACCCCTTCGACTCCCTCAAGATGAGCTTCGACTTCATCAGCGGCACCCTCTGCAAGTAAGCCTGGCGTAGGGCGACGGGGATAGACACGGGGGAGGGTCCCAACCCTCCCCCGTGGTGTTGGCCCAGCTCCGCGCAGCCGCGAAATGCGCCTATGAAAATGGGCACATTTCGCGTTTGTGGGGCGCGATGTTCCACGTGGAACATTTCGGGGGTTTTGGGGATGTGAAGATTTGCGGAACCGGGAGTTCGGGTGAGGGGCGGAGGCAGGGAGAGGTGGTGAGAGGGCAGGGATGCGGAATCCGGGTAAGTAAGCAAGGCATTTGTTGTACAAGAAGCGAGCTGAAATCGGGCGGATTTCGTGACGCGGGCCCTTTTCGGCCTGCCCTGGGAGGGGGCTGGCTTGGCCTAGGAGAGGGGGTCTGATTTCGGGGTGTACGGAAATGGCGGAATCCGGGGTTTCTTCGCGCCGTTCCCACTATTTCACGTAGGGCAATCTGGGTGGGTCAGAGGGCAGGCTAGGGGCATTCCCGGGGTGGGAGAGGGGGCGACTACAGGAGGCAGCGCGGGCGGCGGAATGTGCCGCGTTTTGGGGAGATGGGCCGTGCTTTGGGGCGAAAGACGCGCTCTTTCGGAGGTCCTGAGTGGTGCATTTCCGGGGGGGAAAGGGGGAGGTGAGGGCGAGGGAGTTCGGCTTAGGCATAAGTGGAGGGAGGGGAGCTATCCGCAGATTGCGCAGATGACGCAGATAGGCGAAGATAGCGGCTTCGCCGCGGGAGAGCCCGCCTTCAGCGGGCTACGCGGGTTACCACTCGCTGACGCTCGTGGCAAACCCACGCCACTGGCCGGTGGGAGGCTGCACGGCGAATGCAGAGAGTAGACGTGAGCCATCTACTGTACTCGGGTTCGCGTTGGGGCTTAGGCGATCACTGGATGCAGAGCACGGCCCAGTGGCGTGGGTTTGCCGGCCGCGCAGCGGCCGGTAACCCGCGTTCGCCCCGGAGGGGCGACTCCCGCGTCTGGGCCACGAAGCGAAGAGATGCCCCTTCCGGCGCGCCTCTCTCGATCAGTCTATGCGCGATGCGATAGGGGTCACATCGGCAGGTTGAACGCTCTCGTCACGAACACTGCCATCTGATCGCGGCTGACGATCCAGGTGGGCTGGAAGTGGGTGGCGTCATAGCCCTTTACCACCCCGTGGTCCACGCAGGCCTGGACCGCAGTGCCAGACCAGTAGCCGGCCGGCACGTTGGTGAACAGCTCCGGGGCCGTGTTCATGGCGTCATCGATGCTCACCCAACCCTTGGCGCGGGCGATGAACACGGCCATCGAGCCGCGATCCACCTCCAGCGTCGGTCCGTAATGGGTGGCGTCGAAGCCCTTCACCACGCCATGATCGATGCAGTAGGCGATGTAGACGTTGGCCCAGGGGTTGGTGATATCAACGAAGGGCACGGTGGCAGACCCTGTCAGGTCAGCACCATTCATGGCCCGGGCGATGTACACTGCCAGTTGGTCGCGAGTCACGGGGTCGGAGGGGAAGTAGTAGCCGCCGGAGCCCTTCACGATCCCCGCGGCATAGGCCGCCTCGATCTCCCACAGCGCCCAGTAGGGGTCGGCCGGGTCTGAGGAGACGTTGGTGAAGTTGCTCGCCGGCAGCGAATAGGCAAGCCCCATCAGCCCCAGGGCATTCACATCGCCGCTGACCTCGTTGGCCGTGGTGTCGCGGGTGACGGCGACCTTCTGCCACTGCGACCCGTCGTAGCGTAGGATCGCGAGATGGCTCTCCGCGGTGGCGGCGACATCGCCGTCGCCGTAGGTCATGGAGATGGTAGTGGCGCCGGTGACTTGGGCGGTGGTGTGCAACTGGTAGAAGTTATCAAGCCGGAAGTAGGACTCCGGCAGAGCAGGCAGGTCTTCCGTCCGGGTGATGCTCGTCCAGCCGTCCTCGCCCACCTCGGGGAAAGTGACGGTAGTGTTGTTCACTGTCACCGTGGGGTGGGCCGAGGTGGTGTTGGGACCGGCCCAACTGAGACACAACTCATTGGTCGAGTCACTGGTGAGCCGAGTGAGTTGCTGAGTCGGAAAGTCGTAGAGCCACACCTCGCGCTGGTACCAGAACTCAGGACCGTTGGGGTCGAAAGGGGTCGCGGCAATGAAGGCCACCTGGTTGCCCAGAGGAGACCACCTGAACACGTGTGGGCCGACCATGCCGAGGATATCCGACACCCAGTCGTGATCGGGGGGCTGGAAGCTGTGCTTGGCGATGTGCGCTGTGATATCAGAGTTCCCCACGAACTGCTGCCAAACTACTACTGGATCGCTGCCGTCCGGGCCAGCTACCAAGAATTGCCGCCAGGTCCCTGACTCACCAGCCACAACGTCAGGCACCATCGCTCCGTAGGCCAGCTTCGACCCATCCTTTGACCACTCCGCGTCCATGCCGACAAGCGGAAGAGGGGCGATGTGCGCACCTGTAGCGTCTGCAGTGACGTACCCCGAACCCAAGTTAACGGCAGTGATCGAGTAACCATCAGGCGACCAGGTCGGGGAGATCACCTGATAGCTCGACGGAAGCCACTGGCGGAGACCGATTCCGTCGGAGTTCATCAGCCATACTTGCCAGCCGGCATCACACGTCATCTGCCCGGCGGCAGGAGTGGCATGCATGAAGGCAAGTGTAAGGCCGTCCGGCGACCAGCGGACATGACAGTTCACACCACCCAGTCCAGTCGGCCCGGAGAGATCAGTCGCACCACTTCCATCTACGCCTGCCACCCAGATCTCGCCGGTACTGGCATGCCAGAGGCCGCTGACGCTACGGACCGAGTAGGCCACCTTGGTCATATCTGGAGAGATGTCGCCCATGTCCAGGTAGGTTGGGGACTGCATTATCTGATCTGAGGCCCCATTCATGAAGTAGCTGACGGATGCAGGGAGGTCTGACACGCCCACTACCAGCAGCTTCCCCTCAATGGGGACCCCCGCGGCGCGTGCGGGCGAGGCCATCGAGACAACGGCAACGAGACTAAGCAGAGCCATCAGCGGAGCCATGCGCCAGAGACCACGAACAGCCATCATGCACCCCCCTCTGCGCCAAGGCGCAGACCCTCATAGTACGGCCCGCAGGGCAGGCCGGCCCGCCGACTATAGCACTCGGCGAGGACGCGGGCAAGCCCTCCTCCGCGGCCGCCAGGCGGCGTGCGGGCAGGGATGGGTGGTGGGCGCGTGGAGTGCGGACACCGAGATTGCCACGGGGCGGCAACGGCCGCCCCTCGCAATGACAGTGTGCCGGGGCGGCGCGGCGGGCAGGGAGGGCGTGATGAATCACGCCCCTACTAGCGACAGAAGCCGCACGCCGCGATAGGAGGTGGCAGGAGCAAGTCGCCTGAGGCGACTGAAGCTCCTGCCCAACGGGAGGGAGAGGCACGCCGGGGGCGTGCCTACGCGGGTAGTCGTTCAGACGAATGCGCCGGAGACGCACAAGTCGCCAGAGGCGACCAAAGCCCACGCCACTGGACGGTGTAGGGCCGCGTGGCGACGTGTGGGAACGAACACCGAGATTGCCACGGGGCGGCAACGGCCACCCCTCGCAATGACAGTGCTCCGGCGGCGGCGCTGTCGGAGCGGCGAGGTGCGCTTGCCTCCCAGGCCCCATCGCGCTAGAATAGCCCGACTGAGGGGAGGTGGCGCACTACGCGGGCCGGTCGAGCTGGGCGCGCTCGAACTACCCTTCCGCTACGTCGGCCAGCTATTCCGCTTCAACCACCGGCGGGTGGAGGAGAACACGCTGACGATACTGATTACGCCGCACTTGGGCGACGAGCGCGGCGCAGGGGCCGAACTCCCTCCTGCGATTGACAACCCTAACGGCCAACCGTAGAATCAGGCCCAGGGGATATTGATGCTCTCGGGGGTGAAGCGTGCCTCGGTGCCCGCGCTGCGACCAGGAGACAGAGGAAGAGAGCCGCTACTGCAAGCACTGCGGCTTCCCCACCGAGTCGGCGGCCCAGGGTGGGGATACGGACGACGATACGATGATTCTGCGGCTGTTCGATGAGCGCCCGGAGGAGGCGATCGCGCGGCGGGCCCGGATCTGGCTGATCGATCCCGAGGGCGAGCACGTCGCCAGGACCTGCGATCTGCGCGACGAGGTGACCATCATGGGCCGGCAGCCGGACTGCACCATTTCACTCCCCAGCAGCACGGTCTCCCGACGCCACGCGCAGATCAGGCAAGAGGGCAGCAGGTTTCTGCTGCGGGACCTGAATAGCACGAATGGGACGCTGCTGAACCGGGAGCCGGTGATCGACGAGGAGTTGCTGCACGACCGGGACGAGATCGGCATCGGTATCTACCGGTTGATATTCCGCTGCTCGTGAGAGACGGGGCGAGTTAAGCGACCTCAATGGGTCAGTCACTAACCGCATTCGGCCTCGCATTTCTCCTGGGTGTCGGGCTCTCCCGCACCTTCCGCCGCAGCCTCTTCTGGCTGATTTCGCGAGAGAAGAAGGTCGGCAAGGAGAAGATCCACGGCCTCTTTCCGAAGCCGAAGAGGCCGCTGGGCGGTGGCCTGGCGATGCTCGTCTCGGCCACCGTGGCGCTCCTGGTGGTGCCGCGTCTATGGTCTGACTCCCCCGATCCGGCGGCGCTGTCGATGCTGCCGCTGATGTGGGCCTTCGGCCTGATCGGGCTGGCCGATGACCTGAAGAAGACCGCGGGCCGGGGCATGGACGAGCGGTCGAAGCTCCTGCTGCAACTGGTGGCGGCATCGGCCTTCGGCCTGGTCGCCTATCACTGGGGTGGACTGCATCTGGTGCGCGTGCCGTTCATCGAGGGCTCCGTCGATTTCGGCGCGTTCTACGCGCCGTTCATCGCCATCGTGGTCCTGGCGACGGTCAATGCGGTGAACCTTTCCGATGGGATCGACGGCCTCGCGGGGGGCGCGGTGGTGATTTCGCTGCTGGGGCTGATCGGGATTGGGATCGTCGATCCGCAGCACTCGGTCATCCCGGTCTGCTGGCCGCTGATCGGCGCGGTGATGGGGTTCCTGGTGTACAACCTCCCGCCGGCTCGCCTGCTGATGGGCGACACCGGCGCGCTAGCGCTGGGGGGGGCGCTGGCGGCGCTGGCGGCACACGCCCACGTGGAGTTCTGGCTGTTCCTGGTGGCCGCGCCGTTCGTTGTGAACGCGGCCTCGGTGGTGGTGCAGATGGGCACGGTGCGCGGTCTCTGGCGGGTCATCCGGCCACTGCGGTATCGCACGACGGAGACGGCGCGGCCTTTCCTATGCACTCCCCTGCACCACCATTTCCAGTGGCTCGGGTGGAACGACTGGCGAGTGCTGGCGCTGTTCTGGGGCTTCGGGGCGGCGTTGTCGGCGTGGTCGCTGCTGTCGCTGTGGTCGGGCGCGGTGTGGTCGGTGGGGCTGCTGGCGATCGCCATCTTCCTGGTGGCGGCGGCGCTGCAGAAGCAGGTGCGGGCCAACTACTTCCTCGGCCTGCTCCGCCGACCGGGTGAATCGGCGCTGCTCGCGCTCTACCGCGGCATTCCGGTCGATGTGCTCCACATCCCGCTCTATCGCCTGCACTACGAGACCTCCATCACGGAGCAGATGCTCGGCGGCGCCACCGCGGAGAGCATCCTGTGGCGGCCGATCACGGAGGTGGAAGCGCACGTCGTGCTGGGGAAGATCTACGCCGATCAGAAGCTCCTGGACCAGGCCCTGATGGAGTGGGAGCAGGTGCCAATGCGCAACCTGCTGCTCCGCCCCAGTGTGGTGCTCCGCCTGGCGCGAATCTACTACGGTCGGGATCGGTTGCTGGAGGCGATCAAGCTGTGGGAGCAATTGCCGGCGTCTCGACTGGCGGAGATGCCGAACGTGCGGGAGGTGGTGCGCGCGGCCAAGCTGCGCCTGGCCGACCTGGCGGCGAAGGCGCATCGCCAGGGCATGCGGATAATGGAGCAGATCGAGCGCACCGGCGAGACGCCTGAACGACTGGAGGGATATCTGCTGGCGGCGCGACGGCTGAACCAGGACCTGCTCTCGCTGCTGGTCTACGAGCGCGATAAGCTGCGGGGACGCCAGGCCGATCCGCAAGCGGCGCGGGCCCGGCGCGAGCTGCTGCGGCGAACGCAGAATGCGATGCTGGCGCGCATCAACGATCTCGACGAGGCGCTGGGCCGGCTCGCCCGCACCGTGGCTCTGCCGGACAGCGAGGAGCCCATGGTCCCGACCGAGCCCGGCCAACGGGCGGCTCAGGAACTGCAGGTGCGCCCGCAAGACCTGGTCCGACTGCTGGCGCCGGCGGGCAAGGGCGATCCGACCATCACCGCGGCGGCGGTGCACCCCAAGGCATCGCGCAACAGCGTCTTCCGCATCAACCTCGACTGGAGCGAGGCGGGGCCGGCGAGTGTGGTCGTCAAGCGCTACGCCGCCGACCGCATCGCCTTCTTCTCGGCCTGCTATCGGCGAGAGCGGGGCGTGCTCGATCTCCTGCACAGCTATGGGTGCGCGGTGCCGAGAGTGTACGACGGAGAGTTGATGGATCAGCAGGCGATGCTGGTGATGCAGGACCTGGGAGACGAGACCCTGGCGGAGCGGCTGGAGGACTCGGACAACCAGGGCAAGGAGCAGTGGCTGTACTCGGCGGTGCTGGCGCTGGCCACTCTTCATGCGACGGCTCAGACGCACCTTCGCGACCTGGAGCGGGAGATACAGAAGGTGGATAAGGAGGCGCTGGGACCGGAGTACTACTTCACGCGCGATTCGCATCGCGGTGGAGCGCGTCTCGGCGCTGGCACGGATGAGCCTCGGCGAGCCGGAGTGGAGCGCGATCTCGGAGCAGGCGCGTCCGTTGGTGGACTTCCTCTGCGACCGCCCCACGGGGTTCGTCCATTTCGAGTTGACGCCTCACCATCTGATGGTGGCGGACGCAGGGCTGTACATCTTCGACTTCGAGCAGGCCACTATCGGGCCGCCCGAGTTCGATCTCGCCACTCTTCTCGCGCAGCCCGAGAGCGAGATCGGGCCGGAGGCTTGGCCGGGCATGATCGAGCACTACCTGAGCGCGGCCGCGGAGAGCGGGCTGCCGACCCCCGGCGAGGACCAGATGGAGCGGGCCGTCTCCTACGCGGCCCTGTTCAAGTGCCTCGTCTACGCGGGCGCGGCCGGCAATTTCCTGGAGAAGTTCGGCGGCGAGCACCACGTCCAGCGGTTCCACTACTACCTGGATCGGTGCCAGCTCATGCTGAATCGCTGGCCGCCGCTGCGTCCGCTGTCGCTGCTGCTCACGCCCCGGTTCCACGCGGCGCGTTCGGCGACGCTCCGGCTGCGCGCTCCACTGCGGCAGACGTAGCCGGCAGGGGCCCGGACTGTCATGGCGAGCCGCCCTGGCGACTTCTGGCGCCGATGCGCGAGTGGCAGTCCCATCTTGCGAATCCAGCCGAGACCCCCACGGTCGCCGCTGCCCGGAAGGCAGCGTCTCCCTCGGGGTGACAGTGGCGGCAGACCATTCGTTGGAGCGGCGGTCCCGGGCGCGAGAGGGGCTTGGTTGACGCGCTCTCTTGGCGAGGCTACAATGCGCCCGTTGTGGGGAATAGGATAGGGAGAAACGCTTGCACGGTTTCTACGGAATCCTGCTGATCGTCGCGCTAGTTGCCGTGAGCGGCCTGATCGCCTATGTGGGGGATGTCCTCGGGCGTCGCATGGGCCGCAGACGCCTCAGCCTTTTCGGAATGCGCCCCCGCCACACCGCGATCGCGATCTCGGTGGTGGCCGGCATGCTCATCACGCTGTTCACCCTCGGAATCGCGATGCTCGTCTCCCGCGATGTGAAGGACGGCTTCCTGCGCGTGGAGGAGATGCGCCGCCGTCAGGCGGAGTTGTCCGGGGAAGTGAACCAGCTCAACCGACGGGTCGCCGACCTCGACAGGTCGCGGCGGGCGATGGAGGACCAGCTCAATCGCGGCAAGACAGAGCTGGTGAAGGGCAGGGCGGAGCTGGAGGCGGCCCGGGTCAGACTGGACGAGACCAAGAAGGCCCAGCAGAAGGCCGAGGCCGAGCTGGCCCAGCGAAAGACGGAACTGGCGCGAACGAAAGCCGAACTGGCGAAGTCCACGGAGGCCATGAATCGGGCGAGCCAGGTGTTCAAGCGGATGGTGGCCTCGCAGACGCAGATCCAGAACGAGCTTCAGGGCCGCATCGACGCGCTGAGAGCGACCGCCAGTCGCGCCGAACGAGGGTATGCGCTGGAGCGCGCGATCCCGATCATCCTGGGGGCCGGGCAGCCGCTGGACGTGGAGCTGATGTCCGGCGGGCAGTCGGTGGCCTCCGCCCGGCGAGAACTGGACGACTTCGCCGCGCGCCTGGACGCGAGAGTCAGGGCGATCGGAGCGAAGCCGCTTCCCGGGTCGAACGAAGCGATCATCATCAACAAGCCGGTGCGGGACCCGAAGACAGGCCAGGTGAGCGTGGCGAAGTCATCGCAGGTGCTCGAGGCGGTGGCGAATCGCGTGCACGAGAGCTCGGGCGATGTGATCGTGAGGGCGGTCTCGGTGTTCAATAGTCACCCGGAGGAGCCGGTGTACGCCGATTTCGAGCTGTTCCGCAACTTGCTCATCTTCCGCAAGGGGGAGGTGCTTGCCGGCACCGTGATCGACGGCCACCTTTCCGAGCCCACGCTGATGGGGCTACTGGTGCACCTGCTGCGGGATGAGGTGGGGGCGAAGGCGCGCGATAAGAACGTCATGCCGCGATTGAGCGCGGGCAGCCCTAACCTGCTCGGGTCGGCAGGGGAGAAGGTGGGGGAGATGACCTACGACGACCTGTTCCGGATCATCGAACAGCTTCGCCGGGTCAATGCCCCAGCGCGGGTGACGGCGGTGGCGGCCGAGGACACCTGGACGATCGGCCCCCTGAAGGTGGACCTCCGTGTCGAACCGGTCACGGTCGCCTCATCGCGATGACCGCCCCCAGGACATGAGCGCCCACGGCCAGACCGGGGGGCCGATTCTGGCCATCGACCCGGGCCGAGAGAAGTGCGGGGTGGCGGTGATGGGGCGCGATGGGAAGCCGCAGCACCAGGGGATCGTCCCGACCTCCGAGATAGCAGCCGAGGCGGCCCGCCTGGTCAATGAGTTCGGCGTGACCACACTCATCGTTGGAGATCGCACGAATGCGCGGGGAGTGTGCCGCGCGCTCGCCACGCAAGTCCCGTTGCAGCCGCTGATGGTGGATGAGCACCACTCCAGCGAGCGCGCCCGCCGCCGGTTCTTCGAAGCCAACCCTCCCCGCGGCTGGCGGCGACTGCTGCCGGTGACACTCCTGACCCCCAGTCGCCCCTACGACGACTACGTGGCGGTGCTGCTGGCGGAGGAGTATCTGGCCGACCAGACGAGCCGCGCGTAATGGAGTAGGGCAGGAGACGCTCCTGCCCTACTCGATGCAACACGAGGTTGGCCCCGCTTCTCTAGAGCTACGAGGACGCTTCGTCCTTCGCGTTCTTCGCCTGCTGCATCTTCATGAACGGCGTGAGCAAGTCGATAGGGATGGGGAACAGGGTGGTCGAGTTGTTTTCGGCCGCGACTTCCGCCAGTGTCTGAAGGAAGCGGAGCTGAAGCGCGATGGGCTGAGTGGCGATGATGGCCGCGGCGTCGGCCAGGCGCTGCGAGGCCTGGAATTCGCCCTCGGCGTTGATGATCTTTGCTCGCCGCTCTCGCTCGATTTCCGCCTGCCGCGCCATAGCGCGCTTCATGGTGTCGGGCAGGATGACGTCTCGCACTTCGACCAGGGCGACCTTGATGCCCCAGGGTTCGGTGTGCTCGTCGATGATCTCCTGGAGGCGCCGGTTGATCTGGTCGCGGGCGGCCAGCAGTTCGTCCAACTCCGACTGACCCAACACGCTTCGCAGGGTAGTCTGTGCGAGCAGGTAGGTCGCGCGGTGGAAGTTCTTCACCTGCACTACCGCGGCGGACGGGTCGAGCACCCGATAGTAGACTACCGCGTCGACGGTCGCGGGGACGTTGTCCTTGGTCATAACCTCCTGGCGCTGCACGTCGATGGTCTCGAGGCGGGTGCTGATCCGCTCCATGCGATCAACCAAGGGGATGAGCAGGATGAGCCCCGGGCCCTTGACCGGCAGCAAACGCCCCAACCGGAAGACGACCGCGCGCTCGTACTCCCGCAGAATGCGGACGGCGGACGCCAGTACGATGATCAGGAATACGCCTACGGCAATGAGAATCGCTAATCCATATCCTTGAGCTGCCACTAGTGGCTCCTTTCAGCTCTAGGCTTTCGCACATTAGGATAATGTGCGAGAGCCCGCTAGTCAGTACCAGGTGCCTTCTGAGAGCTTCGCCGAGCTACTTCCTCCGGCGAGGCTCTCTGGCTATCTGAAGCGCACCGCGGCTAGGCCTTCGCCGCGGGCGCACGCCGCACGATCAGAGTCAGCCCCTCCTCCCCTACTATCTCCACCTCTTCCCCCTCCCCTATCTCCGCCGCGTCGGCGGCGCGAGCCTTCCAGCGCTCGCCCCCGACGAGCACCTGGCCGGCGGGGTTGAGCGCGCTGAGGGCGCGACCCCGCTGCTGCATCATGCCTTCCTCGCCGGTCTGCACCTTCCGCAGGTGGGCCCGCACGGCCGCCCCGACGACGAACAGGAAGAACAGCAGCACCAGCGCGGCCATGGCGACGATGACCTGCCACGACACCCGCAGCCACGGAGCCGAGGAGCCGGTCAGCATCAGCGCGCCGAAGATGAACGAGATCACACCTCCAACGGTCAGAATCCCGTGAGATACCACCTTTACCTCCGCCAGGAAGAGCAGCATCGAGAAGACGATCAGCCCGACTCCCGCGTAGTTGACCGGCAGTACGGCCATCGAGTAGAGGGCCAGCAGCAGGCAAAGCCCGCCGATGACCCCGGGGAGAATAGCGCCCGGATTCTGCAGCTCGAACATGATTCCCAGGCCAGCCAACACCAGGAACACGAGCAGCAGATTCGGGTTCCCGAGCACGTGGAAGAAGTTCTCCTTGATGCTCGGAGGAATCTCGACGATGGGGGCGCTGGCGGTGTGCAGCGTCACCTTCCTGCCCCCCGGCAGGGATACCTCTCGGCCGTCCACCTTCCGCAGCAGATCGCGCGGGTCCTCGGCGAGGTAGTCGACCACGTGCAGCTTGAGGGCCTCGGCCGCGCCCGCGGTCACACTCTTGCGCACGGCCTTCTCCGCCCAGTCGGCGTTGCGGTTCCGCCGCGCGGCGATCACGCGCATCTGCTCGGCGAAGGCATTGACTACCTTCTCCGTCATTATGTCCTGGGAGGGCTTCGCGTCCTTCCTCTCCCCCTGGTCGGGCTTGGGCATGGAGAGCAGTTCGACCGGGTGGGCGGCGCCGATGGAGGAAGCCGGCTGCATGGCGGCGATATCGGCGGAGAGGGTGATGAAGGTGCCGGCCGACATGGCGAAGGCGCCCGCGGGGTAGACGTAGGCGATAGTAGGGAGCTTCGCGTTCAAGAGCGCCTCGGTCATCTTCTTCATCGGGTCGCCGAGGCCGCCCGGGGTGTTGATCAGGATCAGCAGGCACTGCGCGCCCTGGCGCTGGGCTTCGCCGAGCGCGCGCTGGAGGTACTCGTCGGAGGTGACGTCGATGGCGCCGTCGAGCGTCATCTGCGCGACGGGGGCCACCCGCGCGGGGGCCTGCCCGGCTCTGGCGGGGAGCAGCCAGGCCGCGAGCACACAGATCAGCAGCGGCGCGAGACGCCATGTCATTCGGATACGCATCAGAACTCCGAGCGGCGCGGTTTCATCCAAGTGGTGGTCTGCCAGCAGGGCAGCCCCTGCTCCAGGTTGCCATACTCACCCGGCAATTCCTTGCCCGAAATACCGCGAAGGCTGCGCACCAGCAAGAGGGCAGCCAGGAACAGGGGGATGGTAGCATAAGGGGCCTGCTGCCGGAAGAGGTCTTCGGCCTTGGCGTACACGACCCAGACGCCGCTGCCGGCGATGGTGGCTGCGGTCTTGAGCATCTGCAGGAGACGGCGACGGCGGCGGAGTGGCCCTTCCTTCTTCATCTCGCCGCGCTCGACGCAGTCGAGGCACTGATCGGCAACGGCCGGCCAGTCACCGACACGGCTCTGCCGCAGGAAGCCGAGTTCGACGCGCGCTTCGTCCCACTTGTGCTGCATCCGGAGGCTGCAAACCAGCATCGAGCGCGTCGAGGCGCGAGT
Source organism: uncultured Armatimonadota bacterium (assembly GCA_963699135.1). Lineage (GTDB taxonomy): Bacteria > Armatimonadota > Hebobacteria > Hebobacterales > Hebobacteraceae > JBEKKD01. Next base: position 774,091 of record OY969415.1, read on the forward strand.
GGCATCGTTACCGGCCAGCCGCCGGAAGCACTCCTCGGCGCCCGGGTAGTCGCGCAGGTGGTACCTGGCAAGACCCAGGCTCATCTCCGCCCGGAAGTCGCCGGGCGACTGGTCCACGGCCTCGGTGAGCACCTTCGCGGCTTTGGCGTTGGCTCGCGTGAAGAGGTCGGTCACGCCCAGGTGCCACCACACATCGGGGTACTGCGGCTCGGCCTTCGCCGCCGCCTGGAACACCTGGCGCGCTCCCTTCAGCTTGCCTATCGCGAGATAGGCTCGACCCAGCGCGAGGAGGGCGTCCGCCTCTCTCCCGTACTCCCGCGCGTTCCGGCGCAGCTCACCCATGTTCACGCCGTCCAGGTTCACATCGGCGAAGCTCATCACGAGCTCGGTGTAGGGATCCAGCATGACGCGTGGCGCCTGGTCGCTCGCCTTCTTGGTCTGGCCCCAGTACTGCTCGACCCGCGCGTCATAGCTGACGAGCGGTTTCTCTTTCAGCAGTCCGAGGTCGCGCAGTTCCTGGCGCAGTTCCCAGGCGCGCTGGCGGTCAGGAGGCTCGGGGGCCTCCCCTTCCTTCGGCTCAACCTTCTCGACCTTCTTCGGCTCGGGGCGCGCCCAGACGTCGGTGACGAGCACCTCGCCCATGCCCGCGGGAACAAGCTCGGTCAGCATCGACCGCGCCTGCGAGAGGTCGACCACGGGGGGAGTTGGCGCTTCCCCGAACATGTCCTCCGGCTCCGGGGGCGGAGCCGTCGGCGAAGTCTGCTCCGGGGGCGGAGTCTGTTCCGCTGGCGCCTGTATCTCTTCCGAGTTGCCCGTCGGCTTCACATCGATCTGAGTCAAGCTGATCCTCTTCGCCTGGCGCCGGGCGGAGTCCACCGGAAGCCAAGTCTCATCCCGATCCGGCGTTCTTCATGACGCGCTCGAGCGCGGCCACGACATCCGGGTCGTACTTCGTCCCGGCGTTGGCGGTTAGCTCCGCCAGCGCTTCTTCGTCGGCCTGGGCCGGACGATAAGGCCGGCCGGCGGTCATGGCGGCCATCACGTCGGCCACCGCCAGCACCCGAGCGCCCAGGGGAATCTCCTCCCCCATCAGGCCCTCGGGATAGCCGCTGCCGTCCAGGCGCTCATGATGATACCTTACGGCAGGCTTCACTGACCAGGGGAATTCCAGCGCATCGAGGATCTGCGCGCCGACTAGCGGGTGGGTGCGGATGATCTCCGTCTCCAGCTCACTCAGCGGCCCGGGCTTCAGCAGGATCATGTCCGATATGCTGACCCGCCCGATGTCATGCAGCCGCGCCGCTACCCGAATCCCGTCAGTGATGTCATCGGGGCAGCCCATTTCCTTCGCAAGCGTGACGGCGATGCGCGCCACCCGGTCGGCGTGACCCCTGGCGTACCGATCCCGGGCCTCCACCGCCCGCATCAGGGCTCTCACGACACCGTAGATCGCCTGCCGGTCAACATCCGCCGCCGCGGGGCCCCGTACGTCATCCTCGAGGTACTCTTCGACGCGGCCGCGGCGATCTCTTTGCCGCTCGGCAAGAAACTGGGCCGCGAGGGTATTTGCGGGCCGAGTTCCGCGGTCTCCTGAGATAGTGAGGCCGTCTACCTCCGGCAGATGGCGGCCATCCTCCAGGGCGGTCAGAGCGGCCTCCTGCGCCGCCGCGGGCAGCCGGCCCCAGATCATGCTCATCACCGGCTCAAGCTGCTCGCGAGCCCGGGATTGCGCGTACCAGCGCTGGTCTTCGCTCAGCGCACCCTCCCGCGGCTTGCATTCACACACCTCGTAGGCGACGACCTGGAGGTAGTAGGGCCATTCCCCCGCCAGGTCGAAGATGAGGTCGCGCTCGGGGGCGAGATCGATCCCGGCATCCTGGGCCAGCGCGGTGACGTGCCGCCAGGCGAGGTCCGGGTCAAGCGGCCGCAGGCGCACAACCGAGAAGAGGTCGGCGAAGGGCGACCCGACCTCCCGGCCCGCCACCGCGATCTCGTGCAGCCGGCAGTCGGTGGCAGTCACGAAACACACATGTGACAGCGCGGCCAGGCTGCGCAGGGCCGAGAAGAAGTTGAGATCGAAGGCGGGGTTCCGTGCCGACAGCTCCACCTCGTCGAGCAGGAAGATCAGCTTCTCGCCGGCCGCCTCGAGTTGTTCGAGCGCTTCCCGCAGTTCCAGGAAGCTCACTTCATCCCGGCTCTCGAAACGGGGCCAGATCGAGCGCGATGCGGCCGGAGGTCTGCCGGGCCAGCTCGCGCAGCATCAGGTGGAAGAACTGCTCCAGCGCGGAGCGTGCCGAGGCCCTCGAAGCTCAGGTACACCGGCGCGTACTGAGCGGGGGACAGCCCGTGGGCCGAGAGCGTGGCCGGCCGCGCCAAGTGCAGCAGGAACGAGGTCTTGCCCGACTTGACCGGCCCTACGATGGAGCAGTTCTGGCTGCCGGCCAGCAGCCGCATGACCTCCCTCGTTTCCTTGGGGCGGGAGAAGTAGAATCTGGATTCCCGGATCGGACCTCTGTTGAAGAATGGATTCGTCATCGCAGCTCCCCATGGGTGATCCAACGTGATAGCAGGCCGATTTCGACCGCGTATCGGCCCGCCGCGTCCGGCACAAGTTCCGCGTCTGCTAGCTCCCGGAGGGTATGTCTCAGGCGAGCGCTGCTAAGGCCCGCGGCCCGCCTCAGCTCGTCGAAAGAGAGAGGGGCCGGAGCCTGCGACAGCGCCTGGAGGATAGGCTGTCCGCTGGCGCCCGCCATCTCCCAGAGGTAACGCAAGTGGATGGCCCCTTGCTGGACGACCTGCGCTGCCGCGCGTTCCACCGAATCGACGTCGGCCGCCCCGCGGCCGGACTCGATGCAGTCCTCGACCACCCGGTAGCCGAGAAGCTGAAGGAAGTAGGGGTGGCGTCCGGCGAGTGTGATCGCGCGCGGAAGAGCCGACTCGTCGCAGCCGAGGCCAAGCCTGGCCAGGGGGACCTGAATCACCTCTCGCGCAGAGTCGGCGTCGAGCAGGCCGACCTGCTGGTGACTCGCCAGGTTGAGGAGGAACGACCAATGCTCGCCGGCCAGCGCCTCCAGCCGGTGCGTGCCACAGAGCACCAGGCCGAGGTTCGGGCTGTGCTGGATGAGATGCCTGAGCTGGGAGAAGACCTGTGGGCTAAGGAGGCCCGTGCGCACCTTCTGCTCCAGATCGTCGAACTCATCGAGCAGGAGGACAAGGCGGCGGTCGAGCGATTCGGCGACCTCATGCATCGTCAGCGCGCCGGGGCCATCCAGCGTGGTTGTCGAGAGACCCGCGGCCGAGAGGAACTGGCGCGCAAGCTGATGGAATAGGGCCTCGGTGTCTCCGACGAGCATTCCCTGGATGTCCACGAAGACCGGGTGGCACCAATAGGAGGCCCGCAGGCGCGCCTCCAGCCGTCTCAGCACGCTCGTCTTGCCGGTTCGCCGCTGTCCCGCCAGCACCACCACGGCCCCACGGTCGCCACTCCGCAGGGCGCGCTCGATCTGCGCCAGGTCATCTTCGCGACCGAAGAACATGGCGCTGTCGGCCGCCAGTGGCTTCCCTACTACGTAGGGGTTCGGAAGAGTTGACGGAGGAGGGGTGGCGGTCGGCGCCACTGGTAATGATGGAGTTGCGGTGGCGCGTCTCGGGGATACCACGGCCTGGGCGGGCACACGCTCGGCGGGTTCGAGCAGAGCGGTCCAGGCAGACGCGATGGAGAGGAGCGGCCGCCAGTGGGCGATGGCCTCACAGCGCTGGGCGCAGATCTCGAGGGCCACTCGGGCGCGGGCGAGATAGCGGTTCTGGGCCTCGGCTGAAGTCACACGGACCGCGCTTGCCGCGGAGCGGGCGGCCGCGAATAGGAACGACACGGGTTCGGAGTCGACGCGAGGGGGCTTGGCGGCAAGCTCCGCAATCGACTGCAGACTGGCCGCGTCGGCGCACTTGGCAAGCCAGCCACAGAGGGCGGCCGCCTTCGGCAGACCGAGCCAGTCGACGGCGAGCGCCAGGTCGCAAAGCGCCTCGGCCAGATCGCCGGCCGAATCGAGCACTCTGGCGGCTGAGCGCGCCAGGTCGGCCACTTCCGGGTTGCACGCCGAGCGCGCTATCGTCCAGAGCAGTTCGGGTCGGATCGCTTCAGGGGGCAGCAGGCCGGGGAATTCCCTACCGGAGATCATCCCAGTGATGATCTCGCACATGTCATCGGGATGGGCGTCAAGTGCGGCGGCCAGCCCCTCGGCGGCAGCGGTCGCGGTGACTTCGTCCCCTAGCAGCGCAGTCACCCGCTGCGCGGCGCTGCCGCTCAGCGAGAAGCAGTGACGGCAGAGACGTCGGGCGGCAGCTCGGGCGACGGTGGGGTCGCGATCGCGAGTGAGCGAGACTAGCGCATCGAGGGCGCGAGCGCCGGTCGGGTCGAGCCCCTCGGCGGCGGCGGCGCGGAGGGAGGGATCGGTGTCAGAGGAGGCGGTGAGGACGACGTCATCCGCCCCGCGACCGCCCAGGGATCGCACTGCAGACGGCGCGCACGGCGGTGGCCTTGTCCGCAGCCAGGGCAAGCAGCGTCTTTGCGGCCGTTGGGTGGTGCGAGCAGGCGAGTGACTCGGCGAGCACGGCGCGCACTTCAGCGGAGGTATCGCGCGCAAACGCCTCCGCGACGCAGGCCACTAGTTCCGGCGGCAGAAGACCCAGGTAGGCGGCCCGTACCGTGGGATTTCTCTCCACGGCGGCGCGTCGCGCCACTCCGCGGCCGCCGCTGGCGGGAGGCGCTGCCTGCAAGGCCATCGCGCGGACCTGCGCATCGCTATCTTTGCGAAGCTGTTTCGCCACACGCGCCGCGGTCGTTCTGGGCAGCCCGTGGATAGCGGCCGCGACGGCTCTCCGGGCCGCGGTCCCCGAGTCCGCGATCCGCAGGAGCAGACTCTCGGAGCGGCCGCGGGCGGCTGGATAGAGAGCAACGGCGCCGAAGGCGGCAGCCGCCAGGGAACACGCGTCGCCGGAGGCGGCGTGTTCGAGGCACTGCCGCGCCTGCTCGGAGGCGGCGCGCCCCCTCGCCTGACCCAGAGCAACGATGGCGGCGTGCTTGACCTCCCCTGACGGGTCGCCGGCGCGCTGGGCAAGCTCCTGCACGGCCGCGACTGACCCGAAGGAGGCCTCTGCTCCCAGCCCCACGATGGCGGCGAGGCGAAGCGTCACTTCCGGGTCCTCCGCGAAGAGGGTTAGCGCGTCGTGGAGCCTGCAGTCGGGTCGTCCCAAGGCCGCTCCTGCCGCCACCGCGAAGGTGGGGTCACCGCGGCGTAGGGCGTCAAGGATGGCTTCCGGTCTGCCGACGGCGATCTCGGAGAGCGCGGGGAGGGCGGACTGAGGGGAGAGGGCAAGCCGGCCGTGGGCCACGTCGAACACGAAGCGTCGCGCCCAACCCTCGTTGAGCGCGGATCTACCCAGTTCTTGCCAGGCGGCGTTCGCGGCCACCGAACACGACGGGAGGAGGCGGCGGCCAATCCGAGACGGCGGCGTCGATGCCATTCCCGGGATCAGCCCGTCGTCACTCCATATTGCGTGGCGCAGCGCCCCCAGCACAAGGCCCTCACGGGCCTGTCTTCGACCTCGCGACCGGCGCATCACCCGCCCCCAGAGAGGGTGTGACTGAGTTCCTATGGTCATCACGTGCCCTGGCGGCGCCAGGGCATAGGCGTGACCCCGACGGAACGAAATGAGGTCACCTGCCATAGCCCCGGGGTCACACCCCTAGAGAGGGTGTGACTGAGTTCCCATGGTCATCACGTGCCCTGGCGGCGCCAGGGCATGGGCGTGACCCCGACGGAACGAAATGAGGTCACTTGCCGTAGCCCCGGGGTCACACCCCCAGAGAGGAGCCCAGTGCGATAGTGAGACCGGGATCATGGATACTGCGCGCGGCTCCGGCAATCCTGCTTGCGATTGATACTTCTGCTTCCTATGCCTTGCATGCTTAGGGAGAGCGCGGCAAGCTGCTCCTACTGGCTGGGGGGCGGTGGAGAGCGCCTGCAAGACAGCCCTGAATCGAGATTGGGGGATTGGGAGCACCAATATCTTCGGGATTCGGCACGGTTTCATGTTGCCCAGGGGCAACTACTATGGTACAATCCGCGTGGCTGTTGTTTGGGGGAAACGGGCCTGCACGTGGTTGGAGGACCGCGGGCAAGCTCGAGTGATTGTCTGAGGAGCACGGGAGTGCGCGTCAGATGCCTGGCCATCGCCACGCTGATAGTGTTCGGCGCGGCTGAGTCACTTTGGGCAGAGACGGCGGCGAGGCCGACGTCTGGGAGCGTTCGCGTGAGCGCCAGCTACGTCGCCTCGAGTCCGTTCACCGAAGTGCAGAGCAATCATTGGGCCTACGCGGTCTGTGCCCACCTCTCCGAGATGGGGCTGATCACCGACCGCCCCACCTCCTTCTCCGGTAGCCCACTTCTATCGCGTTTCGAGTTTGGCGTCACCATTCTGACCCCGTTGAGCGATATCGACCGTGCGGTCGCGGCGCTTCCTGCAGATGCGGAAGGCGCGGACCGTGCTCAACGCGACCGCTCGCGCCCTCAAGCTCAACCCCCGCGCCTCGGAGAAGGAAGCTGCTCGCGCGGCGTCTGATCTGCGCCGCCTGGCGGCCGAGTTCTCCGGCGAGCTGCGTTCCCTGAACTTCGATCCGACTCGCGCCGCCCGCGCCCTGGAAACGTTGAGCGTGGAGGGGCTGCGATCGTGGCGGGCGGAAGCTCTGGCCACGCCTTTGCGCGGCCTGGCGCTGGCGCCGGCAGTCGCCCCGGCGGATAGTTTCCGGGTGCCGGTGGGACACGGCACGGTCGCGCTGACCTATGACCGCGCGTTCAGGCCGCCGGAGATGCTCGACTACTTCGCATCGGTGGCCGCGGAGCGCGGGGGGAAGACTGACGGGGCGGCGACGGCCGAGCCGGCCTTGCGCGATCCGCAAGTGTCGCGGGTGCGCACCGCCTATGAGTACGGGGTGGGCCGGGCGCTGACGCTGAGCCTCGCCTATGAGGAGATCGCGCGCAGCGGTCAAGGGCTGGAGCCGCTGGACAGCGCCTCCCTGGCTTCTCTAGGCATCGGGTATCGGGTCACGCCCTCGACGTCGGTCAAGCTATCGTACTCTCTGTTGGAGTACTCCACCCACGTCTTCGATAGTCCGACGCTGCGCGACCGGGTGGCCGAGACGGCCGTTTCGATCGGATTCTAGCCGGTGAAGTCCGCGGCTTCTCTCCCTCTGCTGGCATGCCTCGCAGCGCTGACCTCCTTTGTCACTCCGGCCTTCGCCGCGCCCCCGGCGATGCAGATTCAGGCCGATGCGGTCACGCTGAATCTCGACAAGGAGACGACCGAGGCGACGGGCCAGGCCAAGCTCAGCTATGGCGAGGTGTCGCTGAACGCCGATGCGATCACTGCGAACAGGCAGAGCGGTGACGTAGAGGCGGCTGGGCAGCTCTCGCTGACGCAGGCAGGGAGACGACTCGAAGGCGACAACCTCAGCTTCAACTTCCTGAGCAACAAGGGAGTGCTGCACAACGCCCACGTGCGAGAGCAAGGGGTGATCATCCGCGGGGAGAGCATCGAGTTCTCGCCCCAGCAGATAGTCGCTCGCCACGCCAACTTCACGACCTGCCAGAAGCCGACGCCGGACTACAGTCTGGCGGCGGGCGAGATCTCCCTCACTGCCCCCCAGACGATCCCTGGCAAACAGCCCGAGAGCGGGAAGCTGACCCTCGACCACGCTCGGGTGAACTATCACAGACGTAGCCTGTTTACGCTGCCGCGATACTCGGTGCGGGTGGGTCAGATCGGAGAGCAAGGGACCTCCCCGTTCCCGGCCAGCGGCTTCGACCGGGAGGACGGGCCGTATGCTCAGATCGGGTACTCCGTGGGCGGTCTGAGCCGGAAGTCGGGCCTCGATTTCTCCTATCGCTACACGACGCTTCGCGGCATCCGTGGTTACCTCAAGTTCGCGGAACAGCGCGGTCCCCTCGAGTTCCAGGCGGCGATGGTGCGCAGGGAGGTGACTACCGATCGCGAGCTGAAGCCGGACGACTTCGCCACCGGACTGGCGAATGTGATGGTGAACCGCGAGCCCGAGTTCGGGCTGTCGCTCACCGACCTACGGGTGGGTCGATCCTTGAGCCTGCGCGCCGAGCTGAGACAGGGATCGTACTCGGAGACGGAGCACTTCACGACCCGCACTCGCGTTCACGCTAACCGTACTACCGCCAGCGGGCTGCTGTCATTCACGCCCTACCGGGTGGCGCCCAAGCTGTCACTCAGCCACGCGATTGGTTGGCGCGAGTCGTCCTACTCGACGGGCTCTCACCTCTCGATTCACTTCCTGCGCCACAGTCTCAAGTACACGCCCTCGTCGCGCACGGGGGCGGAGTTCTCGTATGTCACGCGGCGCGGCGCGGGGCAGACCCCGTTCCTGTTCGACAGCGTCGAAGTCGGACGCGGGCTGCTCTCCGACGTCAAGTTGCGGCTGAATCGGCAGTGGCGGTTCCAGGTTGTGGACCTCTATGACCTGAGCCGGCGGGACACACGTGATATGATGCTGGCGATGACACGGACGACGGATTGCCTTGACTACACCATCGGCTGGCGCAAGCAACGGGGTATGCTGTTCGTGGGCATCAACCTGGAGCCGCCGATGATTGAAGGCCGGAAAGATGACAGAGCGGGAGCGCCGACGACGGGTGATCGAGCTGCTGCGTTCGGGGAGCACTAGCGAGGCGGCCGGCGAGCTGGCCGGCTCTCGCGAGGTGTACCCCGGCGACGGCGCGCTCCATCACGTCATCGGCATGGCATTCGCCTCCGAGGGCACGCTGAGGAAGGCCCTGGACGAACTCGAAACGGCGGCCGTCATGGACCCGGAGTCGGCGGCCATCCTCGCCGATCTGGCCCAGGTTCGCCTGGCGCGAGGGGAGACGGAGGCCGCCGCGGAAGCGGCCGAGAAGGCCACCTCGATCTCCCCCGACCTGGCAGTGGCGCGCTTTACGCTGGGTCGCGCCTACTTCATGGCGGAGTCCGTAAGGCAGGCCAAGCAGCATCGGCCGCCCACCACGGGCGACCGTTTCCCACTGATCGATGGAGGCGCGACGTCCTATCTGCGCGCCCTGGAGGAGATGGAGGCCGCGCTCGATTCCACGCCATCTTTTGCCGGGGCGATCAGGATTGCGCTCGCCCTGGCCTATCAGCGCGCCGGACACGATCACGCGGCGCTGGCACAGCTTCGCGCGCAGCTCGCCGAGCCGGCTTCGCAGGAGGAAACAGACCAGCTCCACGCGCGCATCGCCGACCTGGAGAATGAGATCATCCGGGAGCAGTACTGGGCCGGTCTGGAGAAGCGTGGGCTGCCGGGCGTGGAGGAGCTTCGCGAGGCCGGAGCCGAGGAGAAGATGCGGCTCGCCCACGCCTATGCCGCGGGCGACAGCGAGGAGATGGCCCGGGCGGCGCTCCTAGAGGCGCGGCGGTCGGGCTATGAGGCGCGGGAGTGCACCGTTACCCGCACGAACGGAGCCACGGAGCTCTACGCGCGGTTCTCCGACGCCCACCTCCTGATCGCGGGAGGGCTGGAGTGCATCGTCGAGGGGGAGCTTCGGTTCGTGCCCTTCAGCGACATCCATCGGGTACGCTTTGACCGGCACGGGCTCTGGCGGTCGGCAGAAGTGGAGATGGCGTCGGGCGAGCGCCTCACGGCCCTCGTGCCAGCGCTCTATCGGCATTCGGCGCGCAGCCCGAACGACCTCATCCAGAGCGGCCAGTTCACGCAGTTCAGATATGGCCCCGGTGAGACTCGCTATGCCTATGCGATCGGCGCCCGCAGCTTCATCAGCGATGCCGGAGCCATCGCGTTCTCGGAGATCGAGGGGCTGGCGTTCTAGGCGGGCCGGAGTCTCGGCGTTCTTCCCCAAGATCGTTCCCCTCGCCGCGCTGGCGCGGTATAATCGGCCAAAGGCGGACGAGTTGCGCCGCGGATCGCTACCAGGTGGGAGTCACGATGACCAAGAAGGAACGAGTTCGGGCCGCTATCGAGCATCGCGAGCCGGAGGTCGTGCCAGTCGCCGAGTGGATCGTCGATTACGAGCCGGCGGAACTGGTGCTGGGGCGCCCGACCTATCAGCGAGGCAAGTCCAGACTGGCGCACGCACTGTGGGCGGGCAAACGCGAGGAGGTCGTGGAGTCGCTGAAGCGAGACTACCCGGAACTGATCCGCCGCCTCGATCTGGACATGGTGTGCGCGGACCTGACCTGGCGCCGCGGCGCCAAGTACGAGGCGCCCGTGCAGATCGACTCCGAGACCTGGCGCGACAAGCACGGGAACGTGTTCCGCTACTCGGAGCTAACCCGTGACCTGATGCTGATGAAGGCCGGCGAAAAGGGCTACGAGCCGGAGTACCCGGAGTGGCAGAACGGCCGCCCGGACCCGTCAGAGCTGGAGCTGATCGAGCACCTGATGGCCGAGTTCGGCAAGACCCACTTCATGTTCACGGGGATGGGACGCGCCGGGCTTCCCATCTTCTCGGCGCTGGGGGTCGAGCGCGATCTGCTGCGCCTGGCGGACGAAGACCCGGACAAGCTCGCGCAGGGGCGGATCAATGATGCGGAGTACCGGGCGGCGCGGATGCCGTTCTTCAAGCAGCTTGGCTTTGACGCGATTTTGGGGGGCGAGGACTACGGGTTCAACTCCGGGCCCTTCATGTCGCCGCAGACCTTTCGCCGCATCCACTTCCCGGGGCTGAAGCGAACCTGTGAGGCGGCCCACGAGAACGGCCTGTTCTACATCTGCCACTCGTGCGGAAACCTGCGCCCGATACTGCCGCTGATGATCGAGGCGGGGATCGACGTCTACCAGGCGATCCAGCCGATCGAGGATATCGCGAGTCTCAAGCGTGACTTCGGCCGGGACGTCTGCCTGTGGGGCGGAGTGAGCAACCACGATCTGGTGCTATCCACGCCGGAGGAGATTCGCGCCCAGGTGAAGCAGTCGGTCTCCGCCTGCGCGCCGGGGGGCGGCTTCATCCTCGGGTCGAGCCACAGCATCACGGTGCAGACGCCTCTCGACAATACCATCGCTTACCTGGAGGCGGCGGGCCGACATCCACAGCCGGCACCGGCCGCGGCGCCCACGAGCTGAGATGGCCGAGCGCGGCTTCGACATTCAGCGCACGCAGATGGTGGAGCGCCAGATCCGCAGTCGCGGCATCTCGGACCAGCGGCTCCTGGCGGCCATGGAGAAGGTCCCGCGCCATCGCTTCGTCCCCGAGTCGGAGCAATCGATGGCCTATGATGACATGCCGGCCCCGATCGGCGCGGGGCAGACCATCTCGCAGCCGTACATGGTCGCGTTGATGACGGAGATGCTGCGGTTGGAGGGCCCCGAGCGGGTGCTGGAGATCGGGACCGGATCGGGCTATCAGGCAGCGGTCCTGGCCGAACTTGCGGCCGAGGTCTACAGCGTCGAGCGGTTCGAGTCGCTGGCGAGTCGAGCGAGCGCGCTCCTCGACGAACTGGGCTACGACAACGTGAGCGTCATCGTCGGCGATGGCACGCTCGGGTACCCCGAAGCGGCGCCCTACGACCGGATCATAGTGACGGCCGCGGCGCCGAAGATCGCGCAGCCCTGGCTGGACCAGCTTGCGGACGGCGGGCGGCTAGTGCTTCCCCTGGGGGAGCGATGGACGCAGGTGCTGACGGTGGTAGAGAAGCGCGGGGACAGCTTCGAACGAGAGAGCCATGGGGGGTGCGTCTTCGTGCCCCTCGTTGGCGAGCACGGTTGGGATTCCGGATAAGTGGAGAGGCGCGGCCTCACTCCCCGAGGTAACCAAGCGCTCGCAGTCTGTCCTTTGTGTACTCGGAAAGCCTCATGCTGCTCGTCGCTCCCGCGTTCGCTTTGGCGGTCGCTTGAGCAGCTTGTGTGAGCTGTTTCAGGCGGGCGCGCAGGTCGAGGGCGGCATCAGTGCCGGCGAGGTCGTGCGTTTCACCCCGGTCCTTCGCCCGGTCGTAAACCTCGAACCGTCCCTCATCCGGATGGTAGATCACACGGTAGCGGTCGGTCGTCAGGGCGGTCTGCTCGGAATCATAGAGGGTCGCCTCTGAGTAGACCATCTCGCCGGGCCCACCGTTGCGGCGCGGCAGCGGATTCAGCTTCCCGCCGTTGAGGCCAGGAGCGCGCGCGAGTTCGAGAAACGTGCTGGCCAGGTCCGCCGATCCCACGGTCTGCATCACTTGCTTGTCCGCGGTCTGGCCCTGGGGCCACTTCACCAGGAGCGGCACCCGGAGCACCTCGTCGTGCATGCTGTGGCCGTGGTCCATGCCGCCCCGGTCGAACACCTCTTCTCCGTGGTCGGCGGTGATGACGATGAGGGAGTTGTCGTAGACGCCGGCCGCTTTCAGCCCGGCCAGCAGTTTCCCCACCCACCCGTCGGCGTAGCGGACCTCCTCGTCGTACATCTCGCGGCAGAACTGCTGGTAGCGATGCTTCTGCTTCGGCGGCGTGCTGATCATGCCCAGGTACCAGCGGTCTCGCCGCGCGATCCAGTGGGGGGGGTAGCGGGCGCGCAGCTCCTTGGGCGTGTCGGGCGAGTCGTAGGGGCAGTGGGGATCGAGATAGTGGGTCCACATGAAGAAGGGCCGGCGCCAGTTGAGGTTGACCCAGGCCAAACCGTTCCTGGTGAGAGTGTCGGCATGCGCGAGGTCGGCTTTCGGGCCGTCGACTCCGCCCTCGTTGCGGAAGTCGTCGAAACCGCGATCCCACCCGCGCTGCGACTCCAGGAACACGTTCGTCACGTCAGCCATGGTGGCATAGCCGGCGCGCTGAAGCTGCTCGGAGAGGATAGTCTTGTTGGCCGGAAGCTTCGCCGATCCGACGTACCAGCTCTGCCCCTTCGGATAGGGCGACTTGAGCCCGGACTGGGAGGGAGGTCCCGCAGTGAAGATCGCCCCGAGGGAGGCGAGCGTCCAGGGCGCGGAGGCATAGGCCGAGTCGTATCGGGTCGCGTCCTTGGCAAAGGCGTCCAGATTCGGGGTGAGGCCGCGCGGGTTGCCATAGACGCCGATGCGATCGGCGCGGAGGGCGTCGATGGTGATGAGCACCAGGTTGGGGCGGCGATCGAGCGGGCTACTGCTCGGAGCGGCCGTCCTGCGAAGCGGACCGATGCGACCGATTCCCGGCAGCCACAGCACACCGGGGACAAGGGCGAGCGCGAGCAGCACTCTGGAAAAGGCGGGCGCGCTATTCGGTCCGACGGGGGCGGCGGCCGGTGCTCTGCGCGACAGAAGCCAGCCGGCTGCGGGGGAGACCAGGAGCCCGAGGAGCCACCCCACCGCTCCCGTTCGGACGATCTTCAGTGCGCTGAGCTGAGGCCAGGCCCATGACCAATCACGGAGGCCCAAGCCGGCCCCAATGGCGAAACCGACGAGGCCGGCTGTGATCAGCGCGGTAATGTAGTATCGACGGGGATGCACTTCATTCCCTTCATCTTTCTTAGTTCGACAGGCGCCGGCCAGTCCCTCCGCAGTCCAGCGGCAGGCACGGCACCATTCCCAGCGAAATCAGGCGGCATGCCATCTTCGTCTCAGCGAGCCAGGAACGTGGGCATCGGGGCAGCTCTGCTGCTGATTGCCGTCGCGCTGGTGGCGCCGATGCTCGCCTATCCGTTCGGCCGAGACCAGGGAGTTTTCGCTTGCGGCGCGGAGGTGCTGCGACGAGGGGGAGCGCTCTACCGCGACTTCTGGGACCTGAAGCCGCCGGGCATCTACTACCTGTACCGGCTGAGCTTCCTTCTCTTCGGCCACTCGATGGCGGCGCCGCGCATCATGGATCTCATCTTCACGCTGGGGACCGCGGCCGGCCTGCTGCTGATCGGCCGGCGGCTGGTGTCCCTTTGGGCTGGGGTGGCGGCCGCGCTGGCGTTTCTCATGCGCTACGCGCTCGGCTTCGACTACTGGCACTCGGCCCAGGGAGATGGGTTCGCCTCACTGTTCCTGACGTCCGCGGCGCTGGCGATGCTGGCTGCAGAGCGAAGGCGAAGCTGGCGACTGGCCGCTCTCGGCGGAGCCCTGATGGGGGCGGCGACTCTCCTCAAGTTCACGCTTGGCATCTTCCTGCTGATTCCACTGGTTGCCGTGGCGGTGGGGCGAGAGAGACGGGAGGAGGATTGGGCGCCGCGCGTGGGGCGCTACGCAGCCTGCCTGCTCGGGTGTGGGTTGGTGGTCGGGGCAGCCGTGGCGCTGGTGTGGCGGGCCGGCGCGCTGCGCGACATGTTCGAGATCATGGTCACCTGGAACGCGCATTACGCGACGCTCCGGGCCACGGGGCTGGCCGCGCCGATCGCCCAAACCTGGCGCTTCCTGTTTCCTGGCGGCCAGGCCCTGCTGTCGCTGATCGGCCTGTTCGCGCTGGCGGGTCTGGTCGATCTCGCGCGGCGGCGCGAGGCGGGCGCGTTCCGCTGGCTCCCGGCGGCGTGGCTGGGGTTGATGCTGGCGCAGGTGTACCTCCAGGGCAAGTACTTCGAATACCACTGGCTGCCCGCGCTGCCGCCGCTGGCGTTGCTGGCGGGAGCGGGAGTGGCGGCCGCCTGGCGGCTGCTGCGGGAGCGGTCGGACTCGCCCGGCACAGTGACGGGCACCGCGGCGGCCGCGGCAGTGGTGCTGCTGGCAGCGCTGGGCGCAGGCTATCGAGACCAGTTCGCGGCGGAGATCGGGCTCGCCACCGGTCGCATCTCCCGGGCCGCGTTCACGGATGGGTTCAAGGACCGCCAGGACTTTTCGCTCAGCGCCGATCTGCAAATCGCGGACTATCTGAAGCAACACACCGCACCGGGCTCGCCGGTGTTCATCTGGGGATTCGAGCCGATCATCTACTTCCTGGCGGACCGTCCGCCGGCGAGTCGGTTCATCTCGCAACAACCCCTGGTGACACCCTGGTCTCCCCCGGCGTGGCGGGAGGAATTGCCGCGCGACCTGGCCCGGAAGCAGCCCGCGTACATCCTCGTGGTCCACAATGACGTCATGCCCTGGGTCACCCTCCGCCCCGATGATTCGGCGGGAGAGCTGTCGCAATACCCGGCACTCGACCAGCTACTGAAGCGCGACTACCGCCTCGTCGATACCATCGAGGACTTTGATATCTGGTGGCGCGGCGGGCGGACGTAGCTAGGATGTGACCCTCCTTCTCTTTTCGGGGCCTTGCCGTCGACTTTGCCGAAACCCGCGGTGCGTGCTATCATCCGAGCACTATGTCAGATGCAAATCGCATTGTCGCCACCGACTGCGGTTCCACGACCACGAAAGCGATTCTGATCGAGCGCGCGGACGCCGGATACCGCCTGCTGGGGCGGGGAGAGGCGCCTACGACGGTGGAGGCGCCCTTCGATGATGTGACCGTCGGCGTCCGCAACGCGGTAGGTGAACTGGAAGAGCTGACGAGGCGGCAGTTCCTCGCTGACGACCGCATCCGCACCCCCTCCCAGGGCGACATCGGCGCCGACATGTACCTCTCCACTTCCAGCGCGGGCGGTGGCCTGCAGATGCTGGTGACGGGCGTGGTGAAGACGATGACGGCGGAGTCGGCGCAGCGGGCAGCGCTGGGCGCGGGGGCGATCGTGATCGACGTGATCGCGGTGGATGATGGGCGGGCCGACCACGAGCGCATCGCCCGCATCCGCGCCATCCGGCCGGACATGATTCTGATGTCGGGAGGCACCGAAGGTGGGACGGTGCAGCACCTGCTGGACGCGGCAGAGCTGCTGGTGGCGGCCGACCCGCGGCCGCGGCTGGGGCGAGGGTTCAGGCTGCCGGTGATCTACGCCGGTAACTCGGCAGCGCGGCAGGGCGTGAGCGACGTGCTCCAGGACCGGGTGGAACTGATCGATGTCGACAACCTCAGACCGGAGCTGGAGCGGGAGAACCTGGGGCCGGCGCGGGAAGCGATTCACCGGCTGTTTCTGGAACACGTGATGGCCCAGGCACCGGGCTACGACAAGCTGCTGACGTGGACGAGCGCGCCGGTGATGTCCACGCCGCGAGCAGTGGGCGAGATGGTGCAGCTCGCGGCGCGGGAAGAGGGCGTTGACGTGCTGGCGGTCGATATCGGGGGCGCGACGACGGACGTGTTCTCGGTCTTCGGGGATCAGTTCCACCGCACGGTGTCAGCGAACCTGGGGCTTAGCTATAGCGTCTGCAATGTGCTGGCAGAGGCAGGGGCGGCGGGGATCGGGCGCTGGCTGCCGGTGCGCATCGCCGAGAACGAACTGCGGAACCGACTGCGCAACAAGATGATCCGGCCGACGACGATCCCGCAGACGCACGATGATCTGCTGATCGAGCAGGCGGTGGCGAGGGAGGCGCTGCGGTTGGCGCTCGCACACCACGCGGCGCTGGCGGCGGGGCTGAAGGGGGTGCAGCAGACGCGCACTATGGCGGATGTGTTCACACAGACCGCGGGAGGCGCGAGCCTAGTGGACATGATGTCGCTGGGGCTGGTCATTGGGAGCGGTGGCATTCTGTCACATGCGCCGCGGCGGGCGCAGGCGGCGATGATGATGATCGACGCCTTCGAGCCGCAGGGGGTGACGAGGCTGGCGGTCGATTCGATCTTCATGATGCCGCAGTTGGGGGTGCTGGCGTCGGTGATGCCCGAGGCGGCGATGGAGGTGTTCCGGCGGGACTGCCTGGTGCCACTCGGGACGGTGCTCGCGCCGGTCGGGAAGGCGAAGGACGGCGAGGCGATCTTGGAGTGGGAGATCGGCGCGGAGAAGGGCGAGTTGCGGTGTGGCGAACTGCGGCGGCTGCCGCTCGGCGCGGGAGAAGCTGTGACCGCAAGCTTGCAGCCGAAGCGCGGTTGGGATGTGAGCGAAGGGAACGGGCGGAAGTGGACCGGGCAGGTGAGCGGAGGGACCGCGGGGGTGATCCTGGACGGGCGCGGGCGGCCGCTGCAACTGCCGTCCGACGAGCAGGCGCGGGTGGCGAAGCTGGACGAGTGGCTGCGGGCCACGGGCGCGCTGCCGGGGATGGCGTAGCCATGCCTATCGCCTACACGCCAGGCCTGAGAGTTGCGGCGGATACGGTGGTGCGGAAGGCGCGCCGCCTGCCGATGCACGGGCAGGTGCTGGTCGCCGCCGGCGACGCGGTGGACGCGGACACGGTGGTGGCGCGGGCGGAGCGGCCGGGCAACATGCACGTGTTGCGGGCGGCGCAGATGCTGCATGTAGAGCCGCACGAGCTTGAGGCCTACCTGTTGAAGCGCCCAGGCGACGAGGTGCAGTCGGGAGACGTGATCGCACGCACCCAGGGGATGTGGGGCCTGTTCAAGACCGAGGCGCGGGCGCCGATCACTGGGAAGATCGAGGAGATCAGCGCCACCTCGGGATATGTGCGGCTGCGGGAGCCGCCCAAGGGCATTGAGGTGCTGGCCCACACGGCGGGACGCGTGGTGGAGCTGATCGAGGACGAAGGCGCGGTGATCGAAACGCGGGGAGCGCTGATTCAGGGCATCTTCGGGGTCGGCGGCGAGCGACGGGGACGAGTGAAGATGGCAACGTCGAGCCCAGGGGAGCCGCTGCGCGCAGATTCGCTGGCGGATTGCGCCGGCTGCGTGCTGGTGGCGGGCGCGAGCGCGGACGGGGCGGCGATTGCGCGGGCGGCGGAGGCCGGCGCGACCGGGCTGGTGGTCGGCGCAGTCAACGACGAGGCGCTGCGGCAGTACGTTGGGTACGATATCGGCGTGGCGATCACCGGGCAGGAGGTGGTTCCGATGACGCTGATCCTCACCGAGGGGTTCGGTGAACTGGCGATGGCGCGCCGGACGTGGGAGCTGCTGGCATCGCTAGAGGGTGAACTCGCGTCGATCGATGGCGCTACCCAGATACGCGCCGGCGTGATTCGCCCGGAGATCATCGTGACGCGACAGGCAACGGACGCAGGACAGCCGGAGGCATCGCCGGAGCAGGTGCTGGCTGTTGGGGCGCGGGTGCGCGTGATCCGCGAGCCGCACTTTGGCGCGCTGGGCGAGATCAGCGCGCTGCCCTCCGAACTGACGGAGGTCGAGACCGAGTCGAAGGTGCGGATCGCGAGGGTGAGGCTGGACCAAGGTGACGAAGTGCGAGTGCCGCGGGCGAACCTGGAGCTGATCCAGGGATGAGCCTGTCGCTGCCGACGAAGCTGACGCTTCCGGTGATCTTCGGGGTGGCGCTGGCGACCGGGTTCTCGGGCGCGGTGGTGCCGGGATCGCTGCTGGCAGTGGTGGTGACGAACTCGATGCGCTTCGGATGGGTGGCGGGGCCGATCATGATGATCGGGCATGGAGCGCTAGAGCTGATCGCAGTCATCCTGCTGACCACCGGTCTGATCAGGTTCGCGCGATCGACCATCGTGCGCGGCGCGATCGGCGTGGTGGGCGGCGCGGTGCTGCTCTACCTGGGATACCTGACGGTGCAGATCCCGGGCGAGGCAGCGACGGCGGCGGGCCAGGCAGCGTCGGGATGGCTGCACCTGGCGGCGCTGGGCGGACTGATGAGCATGGCGAATCCGTACTGGTGGTTGTGGTGGGCGACTATTGGCGTGGCGCATGTCGGATGGGCGACGCAGCACGGGCCAACGGGGGGTGTGACCTACTTCACCGGCCACATTCTGGCTGACGTCGCCTGGTACTCGGCAGTGTCGCTGGCTCTGGCCGCCGGCCGCTCCGTGCTCTCTCCCGCGGTGTTGAGGGGAGTCTACATCGGGTGCGGAGTGTTCCTGGTGGCGCTGGGGGTGGTGTTCGCGGTGGGAGGAGTCAAGGCGCTGCGAGTGAAGCCGAAGGCGCGGGAGGAGTTGCAGGCGTGAATCTGCGTCGAGATCTGGTAGTGGCGCTGGTAGCGATGCTGGTCGGGTGGATCCTCTTCCTGACCCTTATCAACAGGTGGCAGCGCGGTCGGGCGGGCGAGAGGGTGACGAGTGAGCCGGCTCTGATCCACTATCCGGGGACGGAGGCGGTTGAGGAACAGACGGCGTCGACGACGGGCTTCCGCAGGTACTGGTTCCATCTGAATGAGGACTACCCGTCGCTTTCGGTCTACCGATTCTACAAGAGCAAGCTCGAAGCCGAGGGATGGAAGCCCGTGGGCCAGAGCCCGCCAGTGTGGGCGAGCCGGCCCGATAAGGACGCCACAAGCGACTTGTTCCGCGCCACCTGGGTTGACCGACAAGGGCTGTTCCAGTTCGATGTGGAGATGGTGTCAACCGTGGCGGAGACGAAAACCGAAGGCGGCGCGACGAGCAAGAACCGGAAGCCGGGGATCGAGGTGTATGTGACGATAAGGCGGGTGCTGCTGCCGGGAATCACATTCCCGCAGCCGGAGACGAAGCCGGAAGGCACGCCGCAAGGGCCGGAGATTCAGGTGAAGTGAGGAGCGCATGTCTGGACCTGACTCGCTAACCGATCGACTGCGTCAGCACGCGCTAGGCGCGGGGGCGGCGCTGGTGGGATTCGCCGATATCGCGGGATTGGCAGAGCTGCCGCGGGCGGTGGTGGTGGCAATCGCGCACTCGCCCGCGGTGTTGGCCGGCCTGGAGGCGATGCCGACACCTGAGTACTACCAGGAGTATCTGGACTTCAACGCGCGGTTGGATGAGATCGCGGCGGAACTGGGTGGGATAATCGAAGACGCGGGCTACCGCGTGAAGCTGAACGGAGCCACTCTCGGCCACATCGACCTGGAGACGCTGTCGGCGCCGTTCTCGCATAAGATGGCGGCGACACGGGCGGGGCTCGGGTGGATCGGGAAGTCCGCTCTTCTGGTGACGCCGGAACTGGGCCCGGCGCTGAGGCTGACGAGCCTGCTGACGGACGCGCCGCTAGAGGTGGGGAGCCCGATCACCGAGAGCGAGTGCGGCGACTGCACCGCCTGCCAGGAAGTGTGTCCGGGGAACGCGATCTTGGGGGAGCTTTGGCGTGCAGGACGCCCGCGGGGGGAGTTCTACGATGCCTTCGCTTGCCGGACGTCAGCGCTAGCGCGGGCGGGGCGCGCGGGATCAGCAGCACGATCTGCGGGATGTGTATGGCGGTGTGCCCGAAACGGCCGCGGTAGCGCGCAGCCCCCGGAGGTCTCTACGATCTTGCTCCTCCCCTATTGCTCCTCTTCGCCGCGAGCCGCTGCTGCAGCCCGCGCGCCTGGATCATCAGGCTGCGGTCGGTGTGCGATTCGGGGTCGAGGGCGAGGGCTTGGTCGAGAGCAGCGATCGCCTCGTCGGGCTGACGCAGGGCGAGGTGGGTCTTCGCCAGGAACGAGTAGGCGGCGGCGTTCTTGGGATCGATGGAGATAGCTTCCTGGTACTTCCCGATTTCCGCTAGCAGATGCTGGTGCTCGCGGCGGCGCCAGTAGACATACTCCCAGACCGCAATCGCGAGCAAGACGAAGTAGACGACGGCGAGCACACCCAGGAAGCCCCAACCGCCCGAGACGATGGAGAGCACGCCTACCGCGAAGGCCCCGCCGAGCAGCGTGAGGCCGATCGCCATCTCCTCGATGGAGAGGAGGTGGTCGAGCCAGGCGCCGAAGAGCCACCAGGCGACGAGGCCCAAACACGGGATGAAGATGAACGCCTTGAAGAGGCGCTCGATAATAGCGACGACTTCTCCGGACATGACGCGCTCCCCAGCCAGGGTTAGCGGTTGGACGCGTACTCGGCGCAGTTCGTTCGGACGCTCTTCACTCTGGTCTGCGCTGGGGCTCCAGGATGATCTTGCGCGCCTGGCGCGACGCCAGCAGCTCGATGGCTCTGGGTACCTCGTCGAGGGAGAGACGGTGGCTGATGATCTCGGAGACACGAATCCGCCCGGAGGCGAGGAGCGCCAGCGCGGAGCTGTGGGTGAAGGGGTTGATGAAGCTGCCGGTGATCGATATCTCGCGGGAGAAGAGCTCGTAGGGCTTGACCTGGATGGTCTCGTCAGGGGCAGCGACGCCGAAGAGCAGCACGCGGGCGCCTTCGCTGGTGAGGTCCATCGCTTGCTGGGCAGTGATCGCTCCGCCGACGCAATCGATGACGACGTCAGCGCCCCCGTTGGTAGCCTTCGTCACCACGGCAGACAGGTCCTCGGAGGTCGGGTCCACGGTCACCGCCGCTCCGAAGCTCCGCGCCACTTCCCTCTTCTGTGGATCGGGCTCGGAAACGATGGCAAGGGAGGCCCCTCGCAGCAGGGCGAGCTGGAGCATGATGAGCCCGATCAGCCCGGCGCCGATGATGACGACGGATTCGCCAGGGCGGACCTGGGCGCGGTCGATGCCGTGGACGCAGCAGGAGACGGGCTCGGTCATGGCGGCGATGTCGAAGGGCATATCGGCGGGCAGCTTGTAGCACTGGCGGGCGGGAAGGGCGCAGTGAGTGGCGAAGCCACCATCATTGGTGACGCCAAAGGCGATGAGGTTGCGGCAGAGGTGAGTGAGGCCGCGCTGACAGGGGCGGCAGGTGCCGCAGTTCAGATTGGGGTCGATCACCACCCGGTCACCGGGGCGGAGAGAGGCGACTCCTTGCCCGGCCTCCTCGACGACGCCCGCGAACTCGTGGCCGGGGATCAAGGGGAAGCGCGCGGGGAACTCGCCCTGATAGATATGCAGGTCGGTGCCGCAGACGCCGCAGGCCTCGACGCGCACGACCACGTGCCTTTCGAGAGCGCTCGGGGTTTCCCGCGTGACGACTTCAAGATCCCCGGGACTCGGGAAGATAACAGCTCTCATGTCCGCTGCCTTTCGCTTCTATGGAGGACATGATTCCTTTCGCGGCAGTGGGCACCTGCTCGGCGACGAGCGGGCGTGTCTGGGAGGGAGTCGGGGGATCGAGTTGAATGACATGTCGGCGGATAGCACGCGACAGGAGTGAGCGAGTGCGACGCACGAAGATCGTATGCACGATCGGACCCGCGACATCGTCCCGGAAAGCGATCCGGCAACTGGCGGCGGCCGGAATGGATGTGGCGCGGCTGAACTTCTCCTATGGCACGCACGAGAGCCACGCCGCGGCCATCGCCGACGTCCGTTCCGTGTCAGCCGAGTTGGGGAAGCCCATCGGCATTCTGCAGGACCTATCCGGCCCTAAGCTGCGAGTGGGAGAGATCGCGGGCGGAGCGATGGAGCTGCGGACCGGACATGAAGTCACGCTGCGAGTGCGAGGGCGAGCTAAGGGCGATGAGATCCCCGTGCCTCTGCCTGAGCTGGGAGCCGCGGTCACGCCCGGCCAGCGGCTGCTGCTCTCGGATGGCCGCTTCGAGCTGCGAGTGGTGGAGGCGAGAGCAGGCGCCATCAGGTGTCAGGTGCAGGTCGGTGGCGTTCTGGAGTCGCATCAGGGTATCAACGTGCCGGATTCGGCGCTGCCGATCCGCACGGTAACCGCGAAGGACCTGGCGGACTTCCGGTTCGGGCTCAGCCAGCAGGTGGACTGGGTGGCGATGTCGTTTGTGCGAAGCGCGGATGACCTGCGGCCGCTGCGGAGAGCGGCGAAGGAGGCGGGGGCGGAGGCACATCTGGTCGCCAAGATCGAGAAGCACGAGGCGATCGGCAATCTCGACGAGATCATCGCCGCGGCAGACGGCGTCATGGTGGCGCGGGGCGACCTCGGGGTCGAGCTGCCTCTGGCGGAGGTGCCGGCGCGGCAGAAGGACATCATCAAGCGCTGCAATCGGGCGGGCAAACCGGTGATCACCGCCACGCAGATGCTGGAGTCGATGGTGACGAACCCGAGACCGACGCGAGCTGAGGTGAGCGATGTCGCCAATGCCGTGTTCGACGGCACGGATGCGGTGATGCTGTCGGGAGAGACGGCGGCCGGGCAGCACCCGACGGAGGCAGTGCGAGTGATGGCGGAGGTGGTGGCGCAGGCGGAGTTGGCCTACGACTTCGAGGCCTGCTGGGCCGAGCGCGGCGGGTGGCCCTGCTCCTCGATTGCCGACGGCATCAGCGAGGCCGCCTGTGGGCTGGCGCGAGACATCGGAGCGCGGGCGATTATCAGCGCCACTAGCTCGGGCGCGACGGCGCTGGCCGCGGCGCGGCAGAGGCCGAAAGCTCGCTTGATAGCAGCGACGGCAAATGTGGCAACACTGACACGGCTTGCCCTGGTGTGGGGAGTGTGTGGCGTGTTGGCCCCGCGCGGCCGGAATACCGACGAGCTGATCGTGAACGCGGTCGACCGGGCGAGGGAGGCGGGGTTCGTTCGCGCGGGTGATCGGGTGGTGGTGACGGCCGGGGTGCCGGGCCGGGCAGGGAATACGAACCTCATCAAGGTCGAACTGGTTGGGCGACACGAGAAGCTGTGAGTGGCTTTCGCGGCGGTAAGGGAGCAGGAATGGGTGTGAGGAGTCGACGCGGACGAGGGTCACGGGTGGATCAGCGGGCCTTCCTGGTAGCCCTGGGGGTGGTGATTCTGCTTGGCGCGATCAAGCTCTACGGGCCGGTGGCCACGAGTCGCAGACAGCAGGATGAGCTTACCAGGCTCCGCGTCGAGCAGGCCGCGCTGGTGACGGAGCAGGGACGACTGAACGCCTACAAGCGGAAGCTGGCCTCCGATGCGGGGTTCGAAGCGGCGGCCCGTCGACTGGGTTACGTGCGAGAGGGGGAGCGGCGGCTGGTGTTCTTCCCACAGCGGGAGAAGAAGGCATCCTCCCCGGCCCCGCCGGCCAAGAAGTAGCGCTCCCGGAGAGTTTCGGTCCGCTCAGCATCCGGTCCGCGGCGTGCTCAAGAGACATAGGGAAGGCGGCGCCAAGCGGTGCCGCCTTCGTAGTTGGAAGGCGGCGCTAGAAAGCGCCGCCTTGGGGTTAGTATCCTGGGCCAGCGAAGCGTTGCTCAGAGCTGGTGGGTTCGACCGATGTCCTTCTTTGCGTTCCGCCGGAACCGCTCCCGGAGTTCGGAACTCCAGTCCCGGCCCTCCTGGAGCAGGCGGTTCAGCCCGGCCAGGTCGAACTGAGGTCGGGGGCGAGCATGGACGGCGACGAACACCTCGTGGTCCGAGCCCGGCGTAGGAGAGGCTTTGAGGATCGTGCCGGAGGCTAACAGTTCGGAGAGCGCCTTCTCGAGCGATCTTCCGGCCTCGGCGCCATAGCGCGAGGCGAGGACATCCTCGATCATCGCTCGATTGATCCCCAGCGACATGATGAGAGGACGCTTCTCTGGGTCGGATAACGCCTGCTTGAGGCGCTCCGAGTCGGTCAGCCGAAGGTCGGCGAGGCGCTGCTGGGCCCGGAACAGGTAGTCCACGACCAAGCTCTTCGCCTCCAGCACCGCGCGCCGATCGAGAAGCAGAGAGCGCGCTCGTCTGTCCCTGCCAAACGGCCAGAGCAGGGGAAGCAACTGTCCTCCGCTCAGGCCGCTGGCCGCCAGCGCCCGTCGCGCCTCTTTCCAGCCCATCGTCTTCACTGCCATCGGACCCTCCGAGAGTCAAGTCACTCGGGTAGGACACCTAAGAAGGCGGCTCGGAAAAGATAGCTCTTCTCTCGTTGGGGCAGGCCGATTCAAGAGGGAGGTTACCCGACGCGGGACTGGGCCAAACGCGGGGTGTGACCGCAAAGGCCGGGCGACGGGCAGGTACTGCTGCCGTGCGGTCACACCCAGCCCCGAGGGAAGCCAGGGCAGGTCGCAGCCCAGGGAAGACGGTCGCGCACAGGCACTGTGATGGTGCAGGACAAGGGCTAGGTCGGCGGGTTAGATGGCGCGAACTCGCGGCAGTAGGTGCTGGCGGAGGCGTAGGTCGGGTAGTGCGACTCACCGGCTGTGACGGGCCGGTTCACAGCCTTGCAGAAGGAAACCCTGACGTCGTACTGGCTGCAATCGACACACCGGCGGAGAACGGTGCGACAGGAGGGGCAGGTGGCCGTCTTGACGTCCACCTCCTGTACCTGCTTGCACTTGGGGCAGGTCATCTTCACGTTGCTCACCACCTTTCGCCATAGTCTGCGGGGCGGCGAGGCTCCGATCAGTCTGCTCAGCCCGGGACACATGACCGTCACCTGGCTCGTCCCCAGCCATCCTGAGGCAGCCTAACAGCGAGATCGCTCCGGTTGTTCAGCAAGTCCTCCGCGCTAGCCTGGCTTGTCGCGCGGGGACGTCGTGTTATCCAGCGGCGCAAGGATTGCGCGGGTCGTCTTGCGGTAGCGCCCGGTCACGAACCGGTGCGTTTCGTCGTACACTTTGCGCAGGGCGGGGTCCTTCGACTGGCCGCACTCCAGCAGCGCGAAGTCGTCGTACCAGGCGAGAATCCCCGAATGAAGGTAGCCGATGTCGACCCCGCCGTCGAGATAGCGCAGGTACCGCTCGCGTCTTTCGTCGGACTTGGTGACTCTCCGGTCCATCTCCATCTCTACCCCCATGCGCTGTTCGAAGGCGAACTTGGCGGCCTCCCGGATGCGCTCGGGAGGCACCTCGTAGAAGAAGTAATTCGGTTGCTGAACGGCGATGTCGAATCCCAGCTCGCGCCACATTCTGCCGCCCTCGCTGCCGAAGTAGGGGATCCAGTAGAAGGGCAGCAGTTGGCTTCCGACGAGGCCGGAGACGAGCTTCAGAAGCGGACGGTCCGGCTCAGGGACCTCTTCTCTCACCCAATAGAAGCCAGCGAGGCGGAGGTGCTCGAAGTGGCTGGCGGTCCAGCGCCGGGAGACCTCTCGGAGGTACCACCGCACGGCGGCCACGCGATCCTCGCAGCGGGAGAAATCAAGCGACTTCCCGTCGAGTGCGCCGAACTGGGTGGCGCGAGGGTCCGGGTAGGGGATGCTGATGACGACGCGGATGGTGTGTGCGGGGTCGCCAAGGACCTTGCTGGTGGCATCGACGGCCTTCTCCAGCTCAGCCATCTCGGAGAGCCCACCGAAGAGGCGATTGTCGAGGTAGTAGCGCCAGTCCTCGGCCAGGCCCGGGCCGTTGCCGTAGTTGGGCTCGAAGCTGCGCTGGGACTCGCCCGTGAGGGCGAGAACGAGGACGGTATCAAAGAACCAGTCGTCGGGAACGCCGTCGACATTGACGTGGGAGGTGTAGTACTTCAGGCGATCGGCCGTCCAGGCGGGCATGCCGCCACTGTTGTAGAGAAGGATGATGCGGGAGGGCATCGCCCAGCGCATGTCGGTATCCCACCACTCCGGGAGGCCGAGCTGGGGCTTCCATCGAGTGGCGGCGAGCGCGACGCCAGACGGTCGCCCCCAATGGACGCAACTGAGGGCAGCCGCCAGTACGACTAGCCAAGCGGCAATCCAGACACCCCTCGCCTTGAGGTGCGCGGTACTCATGGTGCAACCTCGATGGCGTGTTGGAGGGGCGGAGCGTACTCCCGGAGACGACGCGGTGGGGGAAGCTCCGCCTACTTCAGATTGTAGAACACGTCCGGGCCGCCGAAGCGGGCCAGATCGTCGCAGCTCTTCCTCGATGCGCAGCAACTGGTTGTACTTGGCGACCCGGTCGGTGCGCGCCGGGGCGCCGGTCTTGATCTGCCCGGCGTTGGTCGCTACCGCGATGTCGGCGATGGTGGCGTCCTCAGTCTCGCCGGAGCGATGGGAGACGACGGCGGTGTAGCTGGCCCGCTTCGCCATCTCGATGGCTTCCAGGGTCTCGGTGAGGGTGCCGATCTGGTTCACCTTGATGAGGATGGAGTTGGCGACGCTGATCTCGATGCCCTTGCGCAGGTACTCGGTGTTGGTCACGAACAGGTCATCGCCGACGAGCTGAACGCGCTCGCCGACCTTCTTGGTGAGCAGCCCCCAGCCCTCCCAGTCGTCTTCGGCCAGGCCGTCCTCGATGGAGACGATGGGGTACTTGTCCACCAGCGCGGCGTAGTAGTCCACCATCTCGGCCGAGGAGTAGACCTTGCCCTCGCCGGCGAGGTTGTACTTGCCGTTCTTGAAGAACTCGCTGGCAGCGGGGTCGAGGGCGATGGAGGCAGTCGCGTGCCGGGCTGTGTAGCCGGCCTTCTCGATGGCCTGGACGATGACCTGGATGGCGGACTCGTTGTTCGGGAGGTTCGGGGCGAAGCCGCCCTCGTCGCCGACGGCGGTGCTGAGGCCCTGCCCCTGGAGCAGCCTTCTTGAGGGCGTGGTAGACCTCGGTGCCCATGCGAAGCGCTTCGGCGAAGCTGGCGCGCGCCGACCGGCATGACCATGAACTCCTGGAGGTCGACGTTGTTGTCCGCGTGCTTGCCGCCGTTCATGATGTTCATCATGGGGATGGGCAGGCGACGGGCGTTGCGGTCCGCCGAGGTAGCGGTAGAGGGGCAGGCCGACGCCAGCTGGCGGCGGCCTTGGCGGTGGCGAGGGAGACGCCGAGGATGGCGTTGGCGCCCAGCTTGCCCTTGTTCGGGCGTGCCGTCGAGCTCGATCATGAGCCGGTCGATGGTCGCCTGGTCGGTGGCGCGCCATGCCGGCGATCTCGTTGGCGATGACGTCGTTGACGTTCTCCACCGCGCGCAGGACGCCCTTGCCGCCGTAGCGGGCCTTGTCGCCATCCCGCAACTCGACGGCCTCGCGGGTCCCGGTGGAGGCGCCGGAGGGAACGGCGGCGCGGCCCATGGTGCCGTCCTCGAGGTAGACGTCGACTTCGATGGTGGGGTTGCCGCGGGAGTCGAGTATCTCCCGGGCGACGACTTCTTCTATGTACATCACAGGCTCCTTATGCAGATATCAGGCAGAGAGGCCCCTACTTGTCAGGAGACCGGCCCTCAGCCATTCGCAGATTATGCAGATGGGGCGGATTATCCTCTCGGGAGTCTCTCTCCGGCCCGCGGAGGCGCGGAGATTGGTCCCACGGCCCGCTCGCCGCGCTCCGGCTCCGCCGGAGACGCCAAGCTTCGCCTTCGGCGAAGCTTCTACCCCACGATCTGCGCGCTGTGCTCCGGCTGCGCCGGAGACGTCAAGCTTCGCCTTCAGCGGAGCCTCTACCCCACGATCTGCGCGCTGTGCTCCGGCTGCGCCGGAGACGTCAAGCTTCGCCTTCAGCGGAGCCTCTACCCCACGATCTGCGCGCGCTGTGCTCCGGCTGCGCCGGAGCACTATTGTTACCTCCAGGCGGCGGCTCCAAGACCAGCCCTGCTAGCGCCGGACTGTGTCGCCGTCCGCCACCGCATGTTTCGCCTCTGGCGAAACATGCGGTAGTTTGACACTGTAGGTTGACAACGGTATAATGCGCGGGACCGAAGCGAGCCCAACCCACGCGGGGAAAGCCGTTTCGGAAACTTTTTTGCACGCCTCCTGCGGTGCACTGTGAAAGGCTCACTGTATGCAAGCCCGTATGCGTTGGTGGCTGATCGCTATCATCGCGCTTGTCATAGCCTCGCTGGTCGGGGTTCTAGAGCCGATCAAGCTGCGCGATCGAAAAGACCCGGATACCGGGAAGCCGGTCCCTCCCGTGGACAGGATGGGGCCCTTCCGCTTCTACAAGCCCCACATTGGCCTGACCCTCGGCCTGGACCTGCGAGGCGGCATCCATCTGGTGCTGCAAGCGCAGCGAGAGGGCGTTTTCGAGTACTCCGCGCCGGAACTGAGCGGGGCGCGAAGCGAGGCGGAGCAGACAGAAACGTGGGAGAAGATCGTCGGTCTGCTGCCGATGGACAAGATCGGCACGGACAAACGTGACGTCGAACTCGATAGGGAGGGCGCCGCGATTCGAGTGCGGACCCGAGTGAACGACGAAGCCGACATGCTCCGGCAGTCGAAGATCGTCACGGATCTGCTCACCGCGGCCTATCCCAAGATACAGACCAAGAGCACAAAGGCCCAGTCCGTCTCCTCTAGCGATCTGAAGAGCATCGTGCGCATCCTCGAGAACCGCATCAACGCGTTTGGCGTAGCGGAGCCGCTGATTCAGAGCCAGTTGCCAGACCGCGTGATCGTCGAATTGCCCGGGATCAAGGATCCCGAAAAGGCCAAGGAGATGATCAAGAAGACGGCTGTGCTCCAGTTCCGAGCGATCCCGCGCAAGTACGCATATGGCGACAAGGGGCCAGACGTCACCAAGGTTGATGGAAGAGATGTCTTCACCTTCTCCGAGGTGAGTGGCAAGGAAGCGCCCCTCTCACAGGTGCTCGACCAGTCGCCGATAGTGGCTACGGGCCGCGACCTGCAGCCGGGATCGTCCCGACGTGATCTCGGTGCCCGGCCAGCAGACACAGGTTACGTTCGCCCTCCAGGGCGACGCCCGGAAGGACATGGAGACGTTCACCCGCGGCCATGTGCGCGCCTATCTGGCCGTGGTGCTCGATGGACAGATGATCTCCTGCCCGGTGATCAAGTCTACTATCCCCGGTGAGGGTGTGATCGAGGGCGGCTTCGATCGCCCCGGCGGGTTGGAGGAAGCGCGAAGATCTGAGCGTGCTGCTGAACGCGGGGGCGCTGCCCTTCGATCTGGAGTACGTCGAGAACCGGACGGTGAGCCCCGAACTGGGCGAAGACGCCCTTCACACGAGCCTCGATCGCGGGCCTGATCGGGCATGGTGGTGGTGCTGCTCTTCATGGTCGCCTACTACCGGCTGCCGGGGCTGCTCGCCGACATCGCGCTGATCATCTACATCATCCTGCTGATGGGAGCGATCAAGCTGGTCAATCAGGTGCTGACGCTGCCAGGCATCCTGGCGGTGATCATCTCCATCGGTATGGCGGTGGACGCCAACATCATCATCTTCGAGCGTCTGAAGGAGGAGATCCGCACGGGCAAGACGCTGCGCTCGGCCGTGGAGGCGGCCTTCAAGCGAGCGTGGACGGCGATTCTGGACTCCAACGTGTGCAGCATCGGCACCGGTGCTGGTGCTGTTCATCTTCGGCACCGGACCCATCAAGGGATTTGCCGTCGCTCTGATCATCGGCGTGGCGGTGAGCCTGTTCACCGCGGTGACGGTGACGCGCTTGTTCATGAGCATGGCGGTAGATTCGGGCGTGGCCCAGCAACCTTGGGCTGTTCGGCGTGGTCGCTCGAGGAAGTCACAGGGAACTTACGGGACAGCGAAGCGGGAGAAGCGGTGGTAGATCTATTTCGCGGGCGAAAATGGGATCTGGTGCACCTGGCGGAACGTATGGTTCACCGATCTCCCTGCTCATCATTCTCCCGGGGGTCGATCTTCTGGGCGACCAGGGGCTCAACTACGGCATCGACTTCACGGGCGGCGGCCTGATCACGTATAAGCTCGCGCAGCCGCTGCCGCGCGGAGGCAGGCCGGCCAGCGCGGAGCAAGGCGCGGGCGGCCATCGCAACAGACCGGCATCGAGGCGCGAGTCCAGCTGGCCGGCATCGGCCGCCGGGAACGCTGATCAGCTTCTGGTGCGCAACCAGGTCAACCCGGAGATAGAACGCGGACGCGGTCGCTGACGCGAGCAGGAGAAGAAGATCGAGGGTGCGCTGAAGCCGGAGTTCCCGGGGATTCGCCCGGGCGTGGCGCCCGACATGGTGAGCCCGGTGGTGAGCAAGGAGCTGGTGCGGAACGCGGTCTGGTCGGTGCTGATCGGGTGCATCTTCATCCTGCTCTGGATCCGGATTCGGTACTTCGATTCCAGTGGGCGCTGGTCGGCGCTGGTGGCGCTGGCGCACGACGTGCTGGTGCTGATCGGCGTGTTTGCGATGTTCTACCGCGCGAGATCAACAGCCCCTTCGTGGCGGCGGCGCTGACGGTGGTCGGCTTCTCCGTCCACGACACGATCATCATCTTCGACCGGATCCGAGAGAACCTGCGAGCTGCGCAAGGGCGCCACCTTCGCGGAGACCGCGAACATCTCGCTGCTGGAGACCCTGGCGCGGTCGGTCAACACGGTGCTGACCGTGGAGTTCGTGCTGGTCTGCGGTCTTCCTCTTCGGGTGGCACCTCGCTGAGGGACTTCACCTTCGCCATGATCATCGGGGTGACGGTCGGGGCCTACTCCTCGATCTTCAACGCCAGCCAGTTGCTGGTGGTGCTGAAGAACCGGGAGGAGCGGAAGCTGGCGCAGCGTCGCGGCCCAGGGCAGCCGGCCGGTCACGGCCACCGCGGCGAGCAGCGCGTCCGGCGGCGGAGAGGCGTCCCGTCCGGCCCCGCAGGCCTCGAGGCGGGCTCAGGCGCCGCAGGCGAAGCCCGAGTTGGCGGTCGGAGCCGAGGCAGCGCTCGAGACTGCTGCCAGCGAGGGATCGGATTCCGCGGAGGAGCCGGACGCCGCGTCGATGCGCGGAGGAAGCTGAAGGCTGGGCGCAAGCGCAAGCAGCGGTTCTAGCCCAGCACGGGCCGCAGGAAATCGTCATGACACTGGAACAACTGGGCGGCTTTCGAGGCGACGCCCATGCTGCCGGAGGTTCCGGGCTTCGACAGACAGCGCGCGGCCCGCGCCTCCGTCGTCTCCAACGTCAGCCTGACCGCCTTCAAGTTCGTGACGTGGCGTCGTCACGGGCTCGGTCAGCATCCTCTCCGAAGCGCTCCACTCGGGGCTCGATCTGGTGGCGGCGGTGATGGCCTTCCTGGCCGTGCGCACGTCTCGCGGAGCCGGCCGACGCCGACCACCGCTTCGGGCACGGGAAGTTCGAGAGCATCTCCGGGCTGGCCGAAGGGGCTGCTCATCCTGGTGGCGGTGGTGCTGATCGCCGCGAGCGCCATCCACCGCCTGATGTCACGTCCATCCCGCTCGATCGACCCCAGCCTGGGCGTGCTGGTGATGGGCGTCTCGGCCGTGGTGAACATCTTCGTCTCCCGCATGCTCTTCCGGGTGGCGAAGGCGCACCGATTCGGTGGCCCTGGAGGCCGATGCCTGGCACCTGCGCACTGACGTGTGGACGTCGGTCGGAGTGCTGGTGGGCATGGCCGTGATCGCGGTGGCCGGAGGCGGGCCTGCACCGACGTGGATCGATCATCTCGACCCGATCATCGCCCTGGGCGTGGCGGCTGTGATCAGCACAGGCGGCCTGGGACATTAGGCACAGTCCTGGGACCACCTGGTGGACCGCTCGCTCCCCCCGGAGGAGATGCACCAGATCGAGGACGCTGCTGCAGGAGCACTACCCGCAGGTGGCAGGAGTTCCACCAGTTGCGCACCCGCAAGGCGCGGGCCGAGCGGCAGATCGACCTTCATCTGGTGGTGCCGGGGAGGAATCGGTGGCGGACGCGCACCATTCTGTGCGACCATCTCGAGAGCGACCTGCAACGACTGCTGCCCGGACTCCGAGGTGCTGATCCATGTCGAACCGCAAGCCGACGGCGATGGCTGACTGCGGCTGCAGCCTCACCGGCGGCCGCTGGGTTCTGAAGCCGGCCGACGAGGCGGCGTGGTCGATCACTCGCCGCGGCGCTTGGCCTGCAGCCGCCTCACCGCCCGGGCGCTGCGTGCTGCCGCGGGAGTGACTGACCCCGATGAGGCACAGCGCTTCCTCGATCACGACCTCGCCGGCCTCGCCGACCCCCTCGACATGCAGGACATGGACCGGGCAGTGGACCAGGTCGAGGAGGCCGATGGCGCGGGGCAAGCCGATCCGCATCTACGGAGACTACGACGTGGACGGAGTGTGCGCGACGGCGCTGCTGGTGCGGGCGCTGCGACGGGCTCGGGGCGAACGTCGACTGGTACATCCCCCACCGGGTGGACGAAGGCTACGGGGTCAACGAGGAGGCGGTCGCGCAGGCGACGGAGGAGGGGGTCGGGCTGCTGATCACCGTGGACTGCGGGAGCACCGCGGTGCAGGAGGTGACGCTGGCGCGGGATCTCGGTCTGGAGGTGGTCGTCACCGACCACCACCAGCCCGGCGACGAGCTGCCCCGACGCGCCCGTGCTGAACCCCTGGCGGCAGGACTGCGGGTACCCCTTCAAGGACCTGGCCGGAGTCGGGGTGGCGTTCAAGCTGGTTACCGCGATGGCGCGGCGCCTGCGGGCTGCCGGAGGGCCAGGAGCTACCGCTTCCTCGATCTCGTTTGCCTCGGGACCGTCGGCGATGTAGTGCCGCTGCTGGGAGAGAACCGGCTGTTCGTCCAGCACGGCCTGCTGCAGCTCCCGAAGTCGAAGAAGGTCGGCGTGTCGGCGCTGCTGAGCGCGGCCGAGCTGAGCGGGGCGATCAGCGCCCGGCACGTCGCCTTCGTGCTGGCGCCGCGGATCAACGCGGTGGGGCGCATGGAGCACGCGCGGGAGGCGCGTGCAACCTGCTCCTCACCACGGACCAGGAGGAGGCCGAGCGGCTGGCCACCGAGCTGTCCGAGCAGAACGACCGCGCCGCCGGGAGGAGGAACAGCCGACGCTGGAGGAGGCCGAGCGAGCTGGTGCAGGCGAGGTGGACCTGGAGCCGGGAGAAGGTGATCGTGCTGGCCCGGAGGGGTGGCACCCGGGGGTGATCGGCATCGTGCGCCTCTCGCCTGGTGGAGCGCTACCACCGCCCGGCGCTGCTGATCGCCGTCACCGACGGGCTGGGCAAAGGGTCCGGGCGAAGCATCGCCGGCCTTCAACCTGTGGGCGGCGCTGCGACGCGTGCGCTCCTCTGCTCACCCGCTTCGGCGGCCACCACTACGCGGCCGGGCTTCGGCGTGGAGGCGGAACAGCGTTGCCGGAACTCCGGCGGCGCATCAACGAGGTAGCCGACGCCACGCTGACGCATGGAGGATCTGGTGCGGCAGATCGAGGTGGACGCGGAGGCCGAGCTGTCGTCGAGCTGTCGCTGGAGGCGGTGACCAGGAGCTGGGCAAGCTGGCACCCTGCGGGATGGGCGAATCCCGCCGCCGTTGCTGATGGCGCGGCAGCTGCGGGTGGTGGAGACGACGCCAGGTGGGCAAGCGGCGCGCACGTGTCTCTCCGCCTGAGGGAGCAGGCGGGGCAGGTCGATGGGAGGCGGTATGGTTCGGGCAGGGCGAACTGCGCGAATCGATGCCTGCGGGGACGATGGTGGATATGTGTTGTCGGCCGCAGGCTGGACACCTGGAATGGGAATACAGGGTACGGCTGTTCGTCGAGGACATCGCGCTTCGGCGGAACAGCAGTGAGTGGGAGCGGGAAGGGCGCGGCCGGTAGATGTCGGGCACTGACGAAGGACAAGTCGGCGAGGAGCTTGCCTGCGCTGCTCGAGCGGGTGGCCGCCTACCACCCGCGACTTCGACCGCGACCTGCTGACGCGCGCCTATGAGTTCGCGGCCGAGGCGCACGCGGGGCAGAAGCGCCTCACCGGCGACGACTACATCACCCATCCCCTCTCGGTGGCGCCGCTGCTGACCGAACTGGAGATGGATCGACGCCACCCTCGCGGCCGCGCTGCTGCACGACGTCGTCGAGGACACCGAGCACAACCTGGACGTGATCGGAAGAGCAGTTCGGCGACGAGATCGCCTTCCTGGTGGAGCGGCGTCACGAAGCTGCGCCAGATCCAGTTCGACAGCCCGCAAGGAGCGCCAGGCAGAGAACCTGCGGCGCATGCTGCTGGCGATGGCGCAGGACCTGCGGGTGATCCTCATCAAGCTCGCCGACCGCCTGCACAACATGCGCACCCTGGCGCCGCTGCCCGAGCGATCGGCGGCGGGAGGTGGCGCAGGAGACGCTGCAGATCTTCGCTCCCATCGCGCACCGCCTCGGGATCTGGCGCTACAAGTGGGAGCTGGAGGACCTGGCGCTTCGCTACCTCGAGCCCGAGCGAGTACGAGGAGATCGTGCAGGCGGTGGCGCGCACCCGCGAGGAGCGGCTGGCGGCGATCCAGCGAGGCGATCGCAGCAACTCCAGGCGCGGCTGGAAGCGCATGGGGATCGAGGCCGAGATCGAGGGCCGGCCGAAGCACTTCTACAGCATCTACCACAAGATGCAGACGCAGGCGCGTGGACTTCGACCAGATCCTCGACCTCGAAGCGATCCGCGTGGTCGTGAACACGGAGCCGGAGTGCTACACCGCGCTGGGCGTGGTGCACTCGCTGTGGCTGCCTCTGCCCGACATGTTCACGGACTACATCGCCAAGCCCAAGCCGAACATGTACCAGTCCCTGCACACCAAGGTGATCGGCCCCGCACGGGCAGCCGATGGAGGTGCAGATCCGCACCTGGGCGATGCACCGGCGGGCGGAGTACGGCGTGGCCGCGCACTGGCGCTACAAGGAGGGCTGCACGGCGGCGACCTCGAGGCGGAGTACGAAGCTCTCCTGGCTGCGGCAGCTGCTCGACCTGCACAGCGACCTCCGCGATCCGCAGGAGTGGCTGGAGTCGCTGAAGATCGACCTGTTCAAGGACCAGGTCTTCGTGTTCACCCCCAAGGGCGACGTGATCGACCTGCCGGCGGGCTCGACCCCGGTCGACTTCGCCTATCGCATCCACACCGAGGTCGGCAACCACTGCGTCGGGGCGAAGGTCGAACGGGCAGCATGGTGCCGCTGAACTACGTGTTCAAGAACGGCGACGTGGCCGAGATCATCACCTCCTCCCGCCCCGGCGCCAGGCCCAGCCTGGACTGGCTCTCGTTCGTGCAGTCTCCTCGCAGGCAAAGAGCCGCATCAAGTCGTGGTACCGCCGGGCGCAGCGGGACGAGAGCATCGCACGGGGCCGGGAGCGGCTCGAGGAGGAGTGCCAGCGAGCTGGGCGCGGCTCCCGGCGGAGGTGCTGACGGAGGACGGCGCTGGAGGAACTCGCGCCGGCGCCTGAGCTACACCGTCGTCGAGGACCTCTACGCGGCGGTCGGGTACGGGGATCTGAGCGCCGAGACGGTGGTGCGGCGGCTGCGGGGCGAGGCCGCCAAGACCAAGCCGAAGAAGCGTTCCTCGGCGAAGAAGGATCAGGGGAGCCTGCGGCTGGCGATCAGCGTGGGCGGCGTCACCGATGTGATGTTCCGGCTGTCGCGGTGCTGCGCGCCGGTGCCAGGCGATGCTATCGTCGGGCTTCATCACGCGGGGCGCGGAGTCACCGTGCACCGCGCCGACTGCCCGAATGTCGGGTACTACGCGCGGCGCGAGCCCGGCCGGATGACGGTGCTGGAGTGGACGCTGAGCCCCGAGGCCTACTTCCCGGTGGCTGATTCAGGTGGAGGCGCTGGATCGAGTGGGGCTGATGACGGATATCACGTCCATCATCAGCGCGGCACCAGCACCAACATCGTGGAGGCGCGGGTCAGGACCGGTGGGAAGCCGAAGACGGCGCGTTTCGACCTCTTGCTGGAGGTGAAGGACCTGCGGCACCTCCAGACCATCATGGATCGCATCTCCGCGCTCAGCGATGTGCTCCGCGTGGATCGCTCGCGGCGCGGGTAGCCGACCGGCTCACTTGCCCTTAGGGCTCTTCCTCCCCTTCACCTCCGGACCGCCGTTCTCCCAGCGCTTCGCGTCGGCCCAGTGGCCCGCGCGAAGGTGCAGCGTCCAGATCATGTCGGAGAGGACGGGATCAGCGGGGTCGAGCGCCTGCGCCATCTCGCATTCCTCCAGGGCCATGTCCCAGAACTCGGCGCGATTCTCGAGGGAGGCCAACCTGGCCCTGGCGATGGCAAGGGTGAGATGGGCGCCGGGGCTCTTCGGCAGCCATTCGACGACGGCGGAGGCAAGGCTGGCCGCCTTCTGAAGGGCCTTCAGCCTGGCGCGCTGGTTCTCCTGGGTGGCCTCGAGCACGAGACAGTCGTCGAGTAGCAGGTAGAGCCGCGCGAGTGCGGCGCGGGACACGGGATCGGGGTGGTCGAGCTTCCTGTCCGTCTGCTCGGCGCGGGCGATGACATTCCCGACCTCATCGCGCAATCGCCGCGACTGAGTGATGGTAGCACCGTTCAGGCAGGTGTTGGTGATCGACTCAGTGGCTTCGACGGCAGCGGCCGCGACCGCCGCGCTCCCCGAGCCAGCCCAGGCGGCTTGGTCCCGCGCCCGGCGATCCCGGAGCAGCCGCGCCCCCTCGAGCGAGTCGGCGAACTGCTTGGGCGCGAACCAGGCGAGCCAAGCGGCCTGGTAGTAGGCGAAAGCCCAGTCGCTGGATGACCGGGAAGCCCGCACCACCTCCTGCCGGGCGTGGTAGTCGTACGGGTTAGCGCTCAGCACATCTGAGGGGCCGGTGCCGCTGGAACAAACGGCCGGAACCGCCAGGGACAGTAGCAGCACGCAGGCCGCCCACTTGCTCATGGCGCCGCCTCGGTGAACGGGATGGCGTGCTCCTTGAGGAACTGCTTCAGCACGTCGGAAGCGATAGCGAGATTGAGATCTGCTTCCTCGCTGTCGGGGAGGCTGCGGTCGACGAGTGAGGCGTAGCAGACGCCGATCACGTGGTTCCTGGCAGCATCGAGCAGTGGGCCGCCGCTGCTGCCGTGGCCGGTGGGAGCGCTGTGCTGGAGCCGCACCACGGGGCCCTGGGAACTGCCGCTGACGGTGACGGAGGGTTGACCGGGGGCGGAGGTTGAGGGCCGCACCAGCCTCATCTCCTCGTGCACGTGGGCGCCGTGGATGAGCGAGATCACCGCGCCGGCGCTGGCCTGGAATCCGTTCTCGGGGAAGCCGAGCGCGGTCACGGCTTGGCCGACGCGCAGGGAGTGGGAGGCCCCGATCGGCAGGGGGGTGAATGCGGCCTGGTCGTCAGGGGGGCGCGCGATGCGAAGCACGGCCAGGTCGAGACTCTCGTCCAGCGCGACGGGCCTGGCGGCATAGGTGCGAGCGCCGTCGCCGCTTCCGACGGTGACCCAGGCATCTCTCGTCGTGGAAAGGAGTCGGGTCATCGACTCCCACTGGTTCTGGGTGAAGGGAAGGGCGCGGTAGCGCACACCGCTCAAGAATACGTGCGCGTTGGTGACAAGGTCGCCGTCGGCGTTGACGAAGAAGCCCGTGCCGGTGCTCCCGAGGCGATATCGGCGTGCCAGCTCACCTTCGTAGGGGCTGAGAGGTTGGCGGGCCTTGAGTTCGGTGGTAAGGGCTGGGCCGAGGGAGAAGAGGTCGGTGTCGATCTCGATGCTCACCACCGCCTGGCGAACAGGTGGCTGAGCGGCGACGGCAACTCCGCCGAGGAAAGCGACTGACAGCAGCATGAAGCCCGGGAACCAACTGGCTCGCATATTGGTCCAATTCGGCGAGGGGTCAGTATCGTCCTCGGCGGTCAGCTAACTTGTCCGCATTGCTCGGTTCAGCATACCCTACGAAAGCGAGGAGGAACATGGGAACGACACGCTGGGCTGCGGCTGCGCTTCTGCTCGTCGTGATGGCCGGATGCGCGGCGAAAGGCACACCAGCCAGACCAAACGCGCAAGCCGCGGTAGTTGCCGGAAGCGCGATGTCGGAGGAGCCGCGCGACCCGTCCCCGAGGGTGCCGCCTCAGGACCTGCGATCCCTGGTGGACGGCAACACCGCGTTTGCCTTCGATCTCTACCGCGAGCTGCGCGGCGAGAAGGGGAACCTGTTCCTCTCGCCCTACAGCATCTCCATCGCCCTCGCCATGACCTACGCCGGCGCCCGAGGTGATACGGAGAGCAAGATGGCCCGGACACTGCACTTCGGCCTGCCGCAGAGCAAACTCCACCCGGCCTTCAACTCGCTGGACCAAACCCTGGCCGGCCGCGGCAAGGGCGCGGCGGGCACCAAGGGCCGTGGATTCGAACTCAACATGGCGAATGCCCTCTGGGGCAACAAGGGGTTCCCTATCCTTCCCGAGTTTCTCGACACGCTGGCGCGGAACTACGGAGCAGGGGTGCAACAGATGGACTTCGGCCATGACCCGGAGGGCGCGCGAACCGCGATCAACCAGTGGGTGGCCGATCAGACCAAGGGCCGCATCCGGAATCTCATCCCTCCGTCGATGATCCTGCCCGGTACCCCTCTGGTGCTGACGGATGCGGTCTACTTCAATGCCGCGTGGGCGCAGCCGTTCCACAAGGAGACGAACTGCGCCGGGGAGTTCAGCCTGCTCAGTGGGAGCAAGGTCGGGCTAGAGATGATGCAGCAGACATCGCGGTTCCCGTATGGCGAGGGGAACGGGTACCGAGTCCTGGAGATGCCGTACTCCGGGGACGAGATGTCGATGGTGTTCCTCGTCCCGGACCGGGGCCGGTTTGAGTCCGTTGAGAACTCGCTGAACGCCAAGCGGGCGCAGGCGATGCTGGCCTATGTGACTGAGCAGACGGTACATCTGACCATGCCGAGGTTCAAGTATGAGTCGTCATTCGCCCTCAAGAAGACCCTCTCGGCTCTCGGGATGTCCGGCACGTTCAACGCAGGAGCAAACTTCTCCGGGATGGCAAAGGCCGGTCCCCTGTGGATCCAGGATGTGGCGCACAAGGCTCTGGTTGCAGTGGACGAGGAGGGCACGGAGGCGGCCGCGGCGACGGCCGTCGGCATGGCCGGGGGAGCCTATGGAGGCCAGCAGATCGTCGAGCTGACTATCGACCGGCCGTTCATCTTCCTGATCCGGGACCGAGGGACGGGCACGGTGGTGTTCCTGGGGAGAGTGCTCGACCCGCGGTCAGGGTGAGCTCAGTCGGCCACAACGAGAGGTGAGTGTGCGTTCGGGGCGGCGGTGGTCCGACCCGAACGCCTATGTGGTGTCTCCTTGTCCGTCCCCTGCAAGTTGTGTAAGATAGCTTCATGCTTACCGATGCGCTATCGCAGTTGGTCCGCGCGCTGACGGGGCCGCTGAAGTTGGAGGCGAAGAAGGGCTATCCGGATACTGCGGTGATTGGTCGCAGCATCGAGGAATACGCGCGCGAATGGGCGGGGCGCGCCGTGGGGGTGCTTGGCACCAACGAAGGCAAGCAGCGGTGCGAAGCGGCTGCGAGCGCATTGGCGGGCTACAAGAAGTGCCGCGCGGCGGGGCGGAGAGCGCGGGCTGAGAAGGCGCTGAAGCTGCTGGAGGGGCTGGACGGGAAGCAGCAGCATCCTCGTGCGGCCACGTCGGGCGACGGCAAGGCTCACGCGGCGGTAAAGACCCCGAAGGGTCGGGCCGGGCGGCGTCCACGGGACCAGGGCTTGGTCGAGGAGGAGGCGGCGCCGGACGTGCTTGACTTGCCGCTGGGGGGAGAGAAACCGCCGGCCTGGGCAGCGAAGCTGAGAGCCCTGGGGATCGAGACCAACCGCGATCTGCTCCACCATTTCCCGCGGGACTACGTGCCGATACGACTGGTCGATGAGTTGACTGACGGCGAGCGGGCGGCGGTAGCCGTCGAGGCGATCGCGCGTGAGGAGTCCCTGGTGCGGCCAGGGCGCGGAACGCTGCTGATGCGTTACGCGCTAGAAGTGGGGGACGCGACCGGGCGAGCTTGGGTGACCTCCTATGCGAGGGTGCCGCGGCACGGCCCGCGCAAGAACGTGATCGCGAACTCACCCGTCGGGCTGAGCTTCGCGACCGGGACCAGGCTGCTGATCGAGGGTTCCATACGGCGCGCAGGGCGGGTGATCGAGATCCAGTTCCTCGGCTCGGAGAGACTGGATGGGGAGGCGCAATTCGCGCCGGGCAATCTGCTGCCGGTGTATCCGCTAACTGATGGCGTCTATCAGGGCCAGATACGCCCGGTGGTCAGGCGGATACTAGCACAGCTTCCGGATGATCTTCCGGATCCACTACCGACGCCACTCCGCGAGAGGCACAACCTGTTTCCACTCGCCCGCGCGCTGCGCGAAATCCATCTCCCACCGTGTGAGGAGGCGAAGCAGGAGGCGCTGCGAAGGCTGGCATTTGAGGAGCTGCTGACAGTCCAGATGGCTCTGGCGCAGCGGAAGCGGGAGCAGCAGCAACCTGGGACGGGGATCAGGATGCGCCCCAAGGGTGACCTGGTGGCGATTCTGGAGGAGGTCCTCCCCTTCTCGCTGACCAAAGCGCAGCAGCGCGTGATCTCCGAGATCATCGCGGACATGGCCTCCGACCAGCCGATGTGCCGGCTGCTGCAGGGCGACGTAGGCTCCGGGAAGACAGTGGTGGCAGCGGCGGCGATGATGGTGGCGCTGCAGAACGGCTACCAGGGAGCCCTGATGGCGCCGACGGAACTGCTCGCCGAGCAGCATTATCTCGTGCTGTCGCGGATGCTGGAGCCGCTGGGAGTGCGCGTGGAACTGCTGACAGGATCGATGCGGGCCCAGGAGAGGCAGCGGGCGAACCACCGGATAGCCACGGGACACGCGCAGGTGGTGATTGGCACGCACGCGCTGATCCAGGAGGGAGTCGAGTTCCACCAGTTGGGCCTGGTGGTGGTGGACGAGCAGCACCGATTCGGGGTCAGGCAGAGGGCGCTGCTAAGGAGCAAGGGCGGACAACCGGACACGCTAGTGATGACTGCTACGCCGATCCCGCGGACGCTGGCGCTGACGCTCTACGGTGATCTGGAGATGTCCATCCTGGACGAGATGCCGCCCGGAAGAACGCCGGTGGCGACGTCCTGGCTGCCGATGCAACGGCAGCGGGAGGCGTATGAATTCCTGCGGAAGCAGGTGGCGGCGGGCAGGCAAGCGTACGTCGTCTGCCCGCTGGTAGAGGAGTCGGAGAACCTGCAGGCGGAGGCGGCGACGCGGCTGGCGGAGCAGCTCAAGTCGGAGGTGTACCCTGACCTGCGCGTGGGGTTGCTCCACGGTGCGATGAGGGTGGCGGAAAAGGACGCGGCGATGGAAGCCTTTCGCGCGGGCGAGATCGACGTCCTGACTGCAACCACAGTGATCGAGGTCGGTGTAGATGTGCCGAATG
Organism: uncultured Armatimonadota bacterium; assembly: GCA_963699135.1. Lineage (GTDB taxonomy): Bacteria > Armatimonadota > Hebobacteria > Hebobacterales > Hebobacteraceae > JBEKKD01. Next base: position 815,637 of record OY969415.1, read on the forward strand.
CCGCGGCCATGCTGGTGTTGAATGCGGAGCGGTTCGGTCTGGCCCAGCTCCACCAGCTTCGGGGCCGAGTGGGAAGGGGAGCGCACGAGTCACACTGCATTCTGCTTTCCGACCGGCGGTATGACCCTACCGGCCGGATCGCTCCGAAGGGGGACGATTCGCTGGAAGCGGTGCGCCAACGTCTGCGGGTGATGATCGAGGAGAGCGACGGGTTCAAGATCGCCGAGGAGGATCTGCTGCTGCGTGGGCCCGGGGAGTTCTACGGCACCCGGCAGCACGGGTTGCCGGACTTCAGGCTGGCTCGGATGGCGCGAGATGTCGGCGTGCTGGAGGAGGCGCGGGAGGCGGCGTTCTGGCTTATCGAGCAAGACCCGATGCTGGAGGCGCCGGAGCACGCGGCTCTGCGGGTGCAGGTAGCTGCACTGCGAGCGCGAATGGACAGCATGGCGGGCTAACGAGCAGATGCGGATCATCGCGGGGACGGCAAAGGGGCGGCATCTACGATCGCTGAAGAGCGGTCTGCGGCCGACATCGGACCGGATGCGGGAGTCGCTGTTCTCGATGCTGGGCAGCCGGGTGGAGGGGCGCGATTCCTCGACCTATACGCGGGGGTCGGGACGGTGGGTCTGGAGGCCTTGAGCAGAGGCGCGGCCGAGGCGGTGTTCGTAGAATCGCACCGGCCGGCGGCACGGCTGATTGAGGAGAACGCCGCGGCCTGCGGCTTCCCAGAGCGCGCGCTGGCGCTGGCGACGCCCGTCGAGCGCGGCCTCGCGCTGTTGCGGCGGCAGAACCGGCAATTCGATCTGATTTTCGTGGACCCGCCCTATGGCAGAGGGGAAGCCGCGGGTATGCTAGGGAGGGTCGCACAGCATCCGGAGTTGCTGGCGCAGGCCGGCCTGCTGATCGTGCAGCACTCTCGCCACGAGGAGCTACCGGAGGGGGTGGGGCCGCTGCTGAGAATGAGGCAGACAAGATTCGGCGAAACGATGGTTGATATGTTCCGGAGAAGCGATTCGGAGGCGCGTCGGGATGACGACAGAGGCTAGGGACTTGACGACTGCGCTTTACGTGGGGACGTTCGATCCGGTCACTTACGGCCACCTGGATGTGGTACGCCGCGCTACAGCCCTCTTCCACAAGGTGATCGTCGGGGTTTCGGTGAATCCCAAGAAGGCGCCCCTGTTCACGAGCGAGGAGCGGGTGACGATGCTTCGTGAAGCATGCTCCGACATGCCCAGCGTGAGCGTCGCGGTGGTCCCGGGTCTGGTCGTGGATTTCGCGCGGGCGGTGGGGGCCGGGGTGATCGTGCGAGGTTTGCGGGCGGTGTCGGACTTCGAGTTCGAGCTGCAGATGGCATCGACCAATCGCGCGCTGGCGCCGGAGGTAGAGACCATCTTCTTCACGCCCGCGCCGGAGTACCACTATCTGAGTTCGAGCACGGTGTGCGATATCGCGCTCTTCGGCGGACCGGTGTCTCAGTTCGTGCCGCCGAATGTGGAGCGGATGCTGAAAGAGCGGTTCCCAGGCCAGAAAGGGACGGCGCGAAGGGAGGGATCCTCATAGAGATCCTAAAGCGGCTCGAAGAGCTGGAACGGATGGGAGAAGAGCATCGGCCGCAGGCGCTGCACCGCGCGTGGGGGTTTGACCTGGACCGGTTCTTCACCCAGGTCAACCGCATTCGGTCTGCTCTCCCGGAGGAGATCAAGACCGCGACGCGGGTGCTTCAGGAGAAGCAACGCATTCTGGAGACCGCGGAGGCCGAACGCGAGCGGCTGCTCGAGGAAGCGCGAGAGCAGGCCGCGCTACTCGTCTCCAACGACGAGGTGGTGCGTCGGGCGACGGAGCGCGGCGGAGGAGATCATCCAGCGCGCGACGGCGGAGTCGAATGACATCCGCAGGAGCGCCGAGGAGTACGCCACGCACGCGCTGGCCAACCTCGAGGAGTATGTGACGCGGGTGTTGAGCGCGGTCCGCTCCGCGCGAGAGCGCCTGAGCGCGCAGCCAGAGGAGACACCCGAGGAGTAGCAGCACGGAGTTCGCGGGAGGCGGCAAAGCATTCGGTCTCCCCAGACAGGAAAGGTAGCATCGGATATGTCGATCCGCGGGATGCAGCAACGCTTCGCCGTGCGGCTGCGGTATGTGCTCTACGCGCTTATCGCGGTTTTCGTCGTGGGTCTGCCCTTCGTGTTCACCCCCGGCCTCACCCGCCGCAATACGGATGAGACCCCGAAAGAGGGCAAGGATGTCATCGCTCGCGTGAACGGGCAGCCGATCCAGAGCAGCCAACTGGAGGATCGGTTCGATCAGACCCTGGGGCAGATCGCGATCTATGCCCAGTTGGGCCAGAGCGTCAGCCTCCAGCAGTTGGGGCAGTTCCGTCTCTCGGCCTTCCAGCAGGCGGTGACTGACGCGCTGCTCAGGAAGCAGGCCGAGACGGAGGGGATCAAGGTGTCGCGGGGTGACATCAACAAGCGCGCGGAGCAGATCGCGGATCAGCAGCTGGAGCAGTTGCGCGGTCAGTACAAGGGAGATCAGCTCGAGCCCGCGCTGGGCCGGCTCGTGGCCATGAGCGAGAAGAGGCAGCAAGCTGAGAACATGAGCCCGGCCGCTTTTCGGAAGTGGATGGTAGACCGGCTTCTCACCTCCCGCGATGCGCTCTCCGACGAACTGACCATGCAGAAGCTGGAAGAGAAGGTGACCTCGTCGGTGGGCACCAGCGAGCAGGACCTGCTGGCATCCTACGATAGGCTGAAGACGCGGGAGATACTGGTCAGCCTGAAGCCGAAGGGCAAGCCGGCACGGACCGAAGAGGAGGCGCGTAAGCGCGCCGAGGAGCTGGTGGCGAGGGCGAAGCAGGGAGAGGATTTCGCGGCCCTGGCAACGGCCGAATCGGACGATGAGCGCGGCAAGAAGAGCGGCGGAGAGGAGCCTACGAAGCTGCTCTCGGCCTTCTCGCCGAATATGCAGAAGGTGATACTGACGATGAAGCCAGGTGACGTGACCGCGCCCATGAAGATCGCGGCCGGCTACATCATCACCAGAATGGAGTCTCGCTCCCGAGACCTTCCGAAGGACTTCGATAAGAACAAGGGGCAGCTTCTCACGAACCTGGTGCAGCGCCGGAAGTCAGAGGCCTGGCAGGAGTACACTAGAAAGCTTCAGCAGTCGGCCAAGGTGGAGGTCCTCGACCCTGAGATTCTGGCCTACCAGGCGATGCAGCGCGGCAAGGATGCGGATGCCCTGGGCCAGCTCCAGAAAGCGGCGGCCCAGTCGAGCAAGATGAGAGGGCTGGCCGGCGGGATCGTCTACTACAACCTGGCGATGATCTACGTGGCCCAAGGCAAGTGGAAAGAAGCGGCCGACAACTTCACATCGGCCGCCGACTCGGTGTCACAGGACCAGAAGCAGGCCCTTCCGGGCGCCAGGGCAGAGGCCCTGATGGGGCTGGCGGAGGCGGACGAGAAGCTCGCGGAACTGGCTCCGAAGCCGGAAGAGAAGTCATCGAAGATGGGCGACGCTCTGCTCTGGTACCAGGAGGCGAGCAACTGGGCCGATACGCCGCCGGTGCACAACCAGTTGATCGCTACCTACCAGCGGCTGGGCAAGGCCGATCTGGTGAAGAAAGAGCAGGACTGGCTGAAGGAGTACGAACAGGCTCAACTGGCGAAGCAGCAAGCGATGCTGGACCAGCAGCAGAAGGCGGCAGGGGCTCAGCCCCCGGCCGCGCCGACTGGCACCAAGCGGGCGACGCAGACCAGCCCCGCGCCGGCCGCGCCGAAGCCCGCGGCTGGCCAGACAGCTCCGGCGCCGCGGGGCCGATGACCGGATGGCGCGAAGCATAGCAGGGTGAGGGGTAAGGGGATAGGCAGGATGACCCGCGAAGAGATCACACGCAGAGAGTTCTTCAAGCGTGCGGCGGCGGCCGGACTGGTCGCTTACGGCGCAACCAAGCTGTCGGGCCTCGACGGCGTTTCCGAGGCGGAAGCGGCAACGCCCCCGACGATCATAGTGGCCTCCAAGAGGAAACCGGCGGAGCTGGTGCGCGCCGCCGTGGACGCGCTGGGCGGCATGAAGAAGTTCGTGAAGCCTGGCAACACCGTAGTGCTGAAGCCCAATATCGCGTGGGCGCGAAAGCCGGAGCAGGCCGCGAACACGAACCCGGAGGTGGTGGCGGAGGTAGTGCGCTTGTGCAAGGCGGCCGGGGCGCGGGAAGTGAAGGTGATAGACCACCTCATCGACCCGGGCGAAGCAACGGTGCTGAAGATGTCCGGCATCGGGCCGGCCGCACAAGCAGCAGGGGCGCGGGTGATCTCGGCGGGGTCGCTGGCGATGTACCAGAGAGTGAGCATCAAGCGCGGCAAGACACTGAAGACGGCGGATGTGTTGCGCGATCTGATGCGCGCCGATGTCTGGATCAACCTGCCGATCGCCAAGGTGCATAGTGGAACCGGCGTCACGCTCGGATGCAAGAATTTGATGGGTGTGGTATGGGACCGGGGCGCATGGCACCAGAGCGCGAGCCTGGACCAGTGCATAGCTGACTTTGCGGTGCAGTTCCGGCCGAAACTGGTGATTCTGGACGCCGTCAAGGTGCTGCTGACGAACGGCCCCAAGGGGCCGGGCAAGACTGCCAGCCCTGGCATCGTCGTGGCGGGAACCGATCCGCTGGCCGTGGACTCCTTCGGGGTGACGCTGTTGGGCCGCAAGCCGCAGGACATCGGGCACATCAAGCTTGCGTACGCCGCCGGCGTCGGCGAGATGCGTTTGGATCGGATCAAGGTAAGGAATGTCTAGACGTCTCCGCGGCCTGCGGCGAGTGTCGCAGGTCGCGTTTCTCGCCGCGTTCGTCACGTTGTTCGGTTTCGCCGCCTATCTCGTCTCGACGCCGATTCCGCCCGACCTGTTCCTGCGCGCCGACCCGCTAATAGCGTTCTCGGCAATGGTCTCGGCGCGTCGGTTGGTGCTATCACTGCTGTGGTTCGCGGTCCCGGTGATTGCGCTCAGCCTGCTGTTCGGCCGCGTGTTCTGTGGATGGATCTGTCCGATGGGCACCTCGATCGACCTTTGGGAGCGGCTCTTTCACATCCGTGGGCTGAGGCCGTCGAAGGCGCCGCAGTGGCGACGCCTGAAGTTCTACCTGCTCGTTGCACTGCTGCTGACCATGCTGCTGCCGGCCGCGCACAAGTCGGCCGAGGATCTGGCGATCTCGAATACGGCAGGCCTGTCTGCGGTCTATGCCCTGGACCCCATCGCGCTCCTGACCCGCACTTTCTCGCTGGTGGCGCTGCCGGCGGCGCAGTGGGCTATCGGCATGGTGAACGACGGCCTTACCGCGTTCGGCTACTCGGATTTCGTCGATCGCCATCAGTGGCTGGCCCGCGTGGTCAACCCCGTGCAGATTGGGACCAACCTGGTGGCGCGTCCCGTCTACTTCCGGCTGGGTCTGTTCACGTTCCTCGTCTTCGCGAGCATCGTAGCTCTGGGGCGGTTCGGCCGACGATTCTGGTGCCGCAACATCTGCCCGCTCGGAGCGCTGCTTGGGTTCCTGGGGAAGCTATCGCCACTGCGACTGGCTGTCTCGGAGAAGTGCACTCGATGCATGCGCTGCGTGAATGAGTGCAAGGTCGGCGCGATCACCGAGGACCCGAAGAAGTACCTCGGGGTGGAGTGCATCGGATGCTATAGCTGCATCGCAGTGTGCCCGGTGAGCGCGGTGTCCCTGACCACGGGAGGCGCAGACACGGGACGCGCCGATGCCCTGCAACTCGACCGTCGCAGGCTGCTGCAGGCGGCGGGCGCGGGCGTGGCGGCGGTGGTTATCCCGAAGGTCGACTGGAGCGGAAAGCGGGCGGAGCGGGCGGCGACCAAGTTCTCCGATGCAAAGCTCATCCGCCCTCCGGGCGCGCTGCCGGAGGAACCGTTCGTGACGGCCTGTGTCCGGTGCGGGGAGTGTATGAAGGTCTGCCCCACCAACGCGCTGCAGCCGGCCTTCGGCGAAGGCGGACTGCAGGCGCTGGAGTCGCCGGTGCTGGTGCCGCGGGTCGGTCCCTGCTCGCAGGCCTGCAACCTGTGCGGGAGCGTCTGCCCGACGCGCGCGCTCGAGCCTTTCACCATCGAGGAGAAGTCCTACCTCTACCTGGGGACGGCAATCGTCGATCGCAGCATGTGCATCGCCTGGGCGAACGACAAGCAGTGCTTGGTCTGCGATGAAGCGTGCTCGTACGACGCGATATCACAGAAGAAGACCGCTGGGCTGGGGCGTCCGGTGATAGACGAACGCATCTGCGTGGGCTGCGGCCTGTGCGAGCGCGCGTGCCCCGTGCAGCCCCAGGGGGCGGTTCACGTCTACGCCTCGGGCGACAAGCGTCACCTCTCTCGCCGGGAACAGCGCGACCTGCGAGAGCAGGTGAAGCAGGAGCCGGCGTCGGAACTGCCGTATCCGAACCTGTAGAGGGTTGGGCGGAGGTGCAGGCCAGTGCGTTGGTGGTGGTTAGCCGGAGGTGGAGCCGTGCTCGTCTGGGTGCTTGGGACAGCCTATTCCCAGGCCCGCAGGCGGCGGCGGAACATCGGCCTGGCGCTCGTGCTGTTCGCGCTGGGTGTCGGCCTCTTCGCGATGGCCGCGCTGACGCCGTGGCCGCAGCAGATTCCGCCATCTTACCCTTCCGCGATGGTGGTGGCCTCCATAGCACTGCTGGGGCTGAGCATGGCAGTAGTGCTGTGGCGGGGGTTCCACAAGTAGGCGGCCGGTCGTCGATGGCGGAGGGTGTGGCCCCGAGGGAGTGAACCGAGGTTGCCGACGACGTTGCTGGGTCACACCCTGACCGCGCATTCGCTCCCTGACGGCGCTGACCGAGACTACCCGGTGCTATGGCCATGATGATCGGACAGGTCCTCAACGATCGCTACGAGATCCTGGAGAAGCTAGGCGAAGGCGGCATGGCTGTCGCCTATCGCGGCCGGGATCGCGTGCTGGGGAGGGCCGTCGCAATCAAGGTGATGCGCCCCGAGCTGGCTGCGGACGCCGAGTTCCTGTCGCGCTTCCGACGCGAAGCCCGAGCAGCCGCGGGCATTGTCCACGCCCACATTGCGGCGGTCTACGACACCGGCAGTGACGGCCCCTATCATTATATTGTGATGGAGTATGTGCCGGGAGAGAGCCTGAAGACCCGCCTTCAGCGCGAGGGTACGCTGCCGCTGGGGGAGTCGCTGCGCATCGCCACCGCGACGGCGGCGGCGCTCAACGCGGCCCATGCGGCCGGCATCATCCATCGCGATATCAAGCCCCACAACATCCTGCTCGGCTCCGAGGGCCAGGTGAAGGTCACCGACTTCGGGATCGCGCGAGCGATGTCGGCTACCGGCAACACCGAGACCGGGATCATCATCGGGTCGGTGAACTACGTCTCCCCCGAGCAGGCGCGAGGCGCCGCGGTGGGGCCGCAGAGCGACCTGTACTCGCTCGGTATCACGCTGTTCGAGATGCTCACCGGCCGACCGCCGTTCGATGGGGGTGAGCGACTGGCCATCGTGCACAAGCATATCTACGACCGGCCGCCCCGAGCCAGTGACTCTCGGCCCGGCCTGCCGCACGAAATGGACTCCATCATCTCCCTCTGCCTCGAGAAGGAGCTGTCGCGGCGATTCGCGTCGGCGCGGGAACTGCTCAGCTACCTGGAAGCGTGCCCGCGGGAAGAGCGAGGCGGGTGGAGCCCGCGCATGAGGAGGGGATGGCTGGGGCGCGCAGTGTCGTTCGAGTGGGTGGGAGCGACATGGAGGCGGCGGCGCCGGTTGCTGGTGACGTCTTTGGTGATGCTGCTGTTGGCCGCAACGCTGGTCGGGGTGACGCTCTGGGCGTCGTCCCGGAGCAAGGGAGACGCGACGAGGGTGCCTGATGTCGTGGGCATGAGCAGCGCCGGCGGCCAGGAGTTCCTGAAGAGGGCCGGGCTGGAGTACCGGGTAGTAGGCAAGCGGGAGAGCGAAGAGGCCGATGCGGGGTCGATCCTCTCCCAGGACCCTTCGCCGAACGAACTGGTGCCGCCGTCGTCGGTGGTGAAAGTCGTGCTGAGCGAAGGGCCGAAGACGGTGGCGGTGCCCAACGTCTCTCAGATGTCCATGCCGCAGGCGAAGAAGAACCTGCAGGCAGCGGGGCTCGATCTTGGGCTGGTGCAGGAAGCCTATGACGAGCACGTGCCTGCCTCTTACGTTGCCAGCACCTTGCCTTCTCCAGGAACCAGAGTCGTGAAGAGCACTGCGGTGGACCTCGTGGTGAGCCTCGGGCCCAGGCCGGCGCTGCCACCGGGCCCTCCCTTGCCCAGCCCTCCGAATCCGGAGCGCGAGGAGAGGCTGGACTTCCAACTGCCGTCGGATGTGGGGCAGGGCGAGGCAACCGTGACTGTGGAGCTGTCCGACGATAAGGGGAAACGCACCGTCTATGAAGGCCGACACAAGGCCGGCGAGAAGATCCCCACGCAGGTGATCGCGGTGCGGGCGCCCGTAACGGTACGGGTGCTGGTGAATGGGCAGCTTCGCACAGAGCATCGCTACCAACCGTAGTCTGTAGGAACTTAGCCCCCTCCTCTCCGCGCCTGTGCATTCGTGCGTACAGGGCGTCTAGTCTGCCCTAGGACGCTCCTTGGCCCTGGTGCGCCGATGGTATCTTCCCAGATGAATGTGGAATAACCCCGTTGGTTTTTGCGGTAGCGCGGGCTCATGGCAACCGGCGCGTTGTGGCGTTTGTAGCGGGGACACACTCGCTCTTCGGCATCATTCGGGCCGAGGCAACAGGCAACGACCAGCCATGAGCGCCGGCAATCGACGCCGCGCCAACCCAGGAGTCCATGCGCAGGGATTTCACGGCAATCAGTGGTTTCTCAATGGCCATCTCGTATGTGGCCGCAGTGGTGCTTTGCCTGCAGATCACGCAGATGAAGGCCGCTACGGAGTGGCAGATCTCCGGCATCACTGTCTGGGCGGTGTCGCTGGCGATCTTCGGCACCGCGATCTACGCATGGCGGCCTGGGATCTCCCTAAGTGGGTGGATCCTGGGGCTACTGGTGCTGACTCTCGTCAGCCTGTCCTTGACCACGAGCACCGCGATCGTGTTGGCTTTCGTCCAGGGGGGAGGCGACTTCCCAGTGTCAATGGGGAGAGCCTCCACGCTGGCGCCCCGCATCTGTGCGGCTTTCTTCTCTCTGATGGTCTTCTACCCGCTCCGCCTGCTGTTGCCCGTCCGCAGGCAGCGCAAGCTCGACCGGAAGCGGTTCGCGCAGAGCGCTGCCGCCCAGGAAGCCGGCGTAGGGGAAGGCGATCCGGCGGTGCTGCTGGTCGGCGGCGATGAGGCAATCCCGGTTTGGGAGATGCGAAGCCGAGCCGGCACGGCACGTCAGTCCGAGGAGACTGTTACCTCCCTCGAACTCGATGGCAGCGTCGACCTCCCGTTCGACGCGCTGTTGGCGCAGATTCCTCGCGACATGTGGGGTGACAGCGCCGAGGGCTATTCAACCTCCCTGCCGGTGCCTGTGCCGCTGGAGGTAATCCTGCCGCAGCTCAAGGAAGCTCGCGTCGTGATGCGTATCGCCGATCTGAGGCAATTGCTTCCCCCGGAAGCGATGAAGGATGCCTTCTGATGCAGACCTCGACCGGGAAGAGGGGCTCGTGCTGCTTCCGCTGGAGCTGATCGTTCCGCAGCTTCCTCCCGAAGCGCTCGAACTCCCGCCTCCGTCTCCGCCTGCGTGGGCCACGGTCGACGAGGATGAGTCGGTTTTGTTCGCGACGATCCCGGCGAAGTGACGGCGTCGGGGAAAGGACCACGCAGCAATGGCTTCCATCAACTACGCACTGAAAGAGATCAGCTGCAAGATCGTCTACTACGGCCCCGGCATGTGCGGCAAGACGACCAATCTGCAGTACATCCACCAGCACACCACGCCCGAGAAGCGTGGTAACATGGTCTCGCTGGCGACGCCGGGCGAGCGAACGCTGTTCTTCGACTTCCTGCCGCTGGAGGCGGCGCAGATCCACGGCTTCCGCACCAAGTTCCAGCTCTACACAGTGCCCGGTCAGGTGATGTACAACTCGACCCGCAAGCTGGTGCTGCGCGGCGTCGACGGCGTCATCTTCGTCTGCGACTCCCAGTGGGAGAAGATGCGGGAGAACGTGGAGAGCTTCCGGAACCTCGGCGACAACCTGGCGTCCTACGGCTACAGCCTGGAGACGACGCCATACGTGGTCCAGTACAACAAGCGGGACCTGTCTACCACCGCGCCGATTGAGTACCTCCAGTACCTGATCAACCCCCGGCAGGTGCCGAGTATGGAGGCGACTGCGCTCCGACGGCGACGGGGTGTTCGAGAGCCTGAACACGATCTGCACTCGCGTGCTTGCCAATCTAGCGCAGAAGCAGAAGGCGGGAGTCGCGTGATTTCGTCGTCCGTGGCGGCCCGTGAAGATCGCTGACACCGCGACAAGGCGGGACGGACTTTAGAGAGCAGGATGGCGCTTACAGGAACGTTCGAGGATATTGGTTTCGCGGAGCTGCTGCAGTTGCTCAATGTCAGCCACAAGAGCTGGCCGTCTCACGTTTGGCGGGGGACGGAGAAAGCGGACCTGTACATCCTGCGGGGCGACGTGGCGCGGGCGGTTTCCCGGCGCGAACGCGGGCCCGAAGTGGTCTACCGGATCCTGGGCTGGCAGACCGGGGAGTTCGCCTTTCGAGCGCAACGACGAGCCCGGTCGATGAAGGAGATCCGGGAGAGCACCGAGGCGCTGATCCTCGAGGGGATGAAGCGCTTCGACGAGTGGGAGCGAGTTGAGTCGGAGCTGCCGGATATGCACGTCGTGCTGAGGCAGCGTGCATTCGCCGTGAATGAGCGCTTCGACGACCTATCGGCGCCGGCGCAGACGATGCTGCGCCTGGTCGACGCGCCGCGCAACGTCTCGACCATTATCCGCGAGAGCGGGCTGGAGCCGGTGGAGGCGGTGAAGGCGGTGACCGAGTTGCTGCGCGAGGGAATTGTCGAGGAATGGAGCGCGGCCGCGCACATCGGGCGAGATGGCGTCAGTGGCGAAGGACGCCTCCCGGCCATCGCTGGGAGGGATCGATTTCACGCCGCGGCTCGTACCTCGCAGGCCACCCCCCAGCCAGTGGGGGATGCCGAGAGGGCGGGATCTGGGGAAGCGGGCGCTGAGCTGAGAAGCGAGCCCAGGGAGCTGACGAACCATGAGACTGCTATCGAGACTTGCGTCAGGGAATTCATCCATCGGGTCTGATCATTGGGAGCAACTCGATCAAGCTCGTGCAGCTGCAGGACACGCGGGAAGGCATCTGCCTGCACAAGGCCGGCAGCACTCCGACTCCCGCGAACGCGGTGAAGGGAGGGGTGGTGGTCGACCCGCTTGGCCGCCTGCGCAAGCGGTCCGAAGTCGCTACTGGAGGCGCTCCAGATCGACGGGCGGAGCGGTGACGGCCGGTGTTGCCGGGCCCACGGTGGTCGTTCGGGAGGTGCCCCTCCCGGCGATGTCGGACCGCCAGCTACGGCAGTCCATCCAGTGGGAGGCGCGCAACTACATCTCCTTCCCGGTCGAGGACAGCGTGGTCGAGTTCCAGGTGCTGGACCGACCGCAGGAGGGCGCCGCGAGCAGTGGCCAGATGCGGGTGATGTTGGTTGCGGCGCCTCGAGATATGGTAGACAGTCAAGTGGAGGCCTTGGAGCTGGCGGGGCTGGAGCCACTGGCGGTCGAGATCCAGCCTTTCGCGGCTCTGCGCGGGCTGCTGGCCTCGAATGGCAAACCCCACGCTGAAGGAGAGACTTCGGCGCTGGTTGGGATCGGCGCTGCCTATACCGAGATCACGATCGTCAAGGACGGGAAGTTCGTGCTCAGCCGAATGATACCGATCGCCGGCGAACGCCTTCACCGAGTCGATCAGGAACGCCCTGGACATCGACCTGGAGGAGGCGAACCGGATCAAGGAGACGTCGATGCAGGTGGTGCTGAGCGAGGAGGAACGGGCGACGCTCGACCCGGCGGCGCAGCAGGCAAGCCGGGCGATCGAGCCACTCTGGATGAGCTGATCCGCGAGGTACGGCGCTCGCTCGCCTACCACGACTACCAGCAGCAGTCGCCGGATGCCGGAACGGGCGAGCTCGGCGTCGGCCAGATTCTGCTGAGTGGTGGCGGGGCGAAGCTGCCTCGCATTCACGAGTACTTCCAGGCTCAGCTTGGTGTGCCGGTTTCGGTGCTGAATGTGTTCGGAGTCGGCCGGCTACAGGCGCGGGGAGTCAACCCGGAATACCTGCAGTCGCACGCGCCCACGCTGTTGGTGGCCACCGGGCTGGCGCTCCGCGAGGTGTTGCTGAACCGGCAGAGGCGGAGCAAATCCGGGGAGGGCAAAGAATGAGCGTTCTCGATATTAACCTGATTGCCACACAGCGCCGCCAGAAGCAGCGCGCGATCACGATCCTGCGCTGCGCGGTCTACTCTGTGATCGCGCTCTTTCTGGGAGTAGCTATGCTGTACGGCCGATTGGTGGTCCAGACCCGGTTGACGCAGGGGCAGATCGCCGAGGTCCAGGCGAAGTTGAGCGACCCGGCGCTGTCGGATGCGATCACCCGCATCAGTTTCCTGGACACCAATATCGCGAAGCTGAGCCCTCGGGTCGAGCTGCTCGAGAAGGTGCATGACAGCGAGCAGGCCTGGATCGACATCCTGAGAGACATCGCGGCTTGCGTACCGGGGACAGGGAACCTCTGGCTGTCTCAGTTGACGTCGCGTCGCGCGGAGAAGGAACAGACCCTGTCTCTACGTGGGTCAGCCTACAACCAGGCTGACATCGGGGAGTTCATGCTGAACCTGGACAAGCCAGGATGGAGCAAGGCGCCGACCCTGGGATTCAGCCAGCTTCGCGCCACCGGGAAGGGACGGCCCGTGATAGAGTTCGAGACCACCGTTCCTCTGAATCGCGTAATCGGGAGTGACCTGAAATGATTGCGGGCGCTGATCGCAAGGTTGTCTACGCGCTGCTGGGAATCGCGGCGCTGTGTCTGATAGGGCTGGGCGCCAGCCTCTACCGCGCCAAGAGCGGGGAGCTGTCGCGGCTGCGCCAGGACCTGACCACAAAAGAGAAGCAACTGGACGAGGTGAAGGTGAAGCTGACCAAGCAGCCGGACCTCGAGGCGAAATACGCACAGCTTCAGACCCGCCTGTCGGTGCTGGAGCCATCGCTTCCCGACAGCGCCTACATGCCGACTTTTCTGCGCCAGATCGAGCGTCTGGCCACAGAGACGAACAACAACATCATGTCTATCCGCCCGAAGGCCAAGGCGCGAAGCGCCAAAACCAGCGACATGAAGGTGAATGACGAGACGGGAGAAGTCATCAAGCCGGCGACTGCTGACGAGAAGCAGCAAGGATCTGACAAGAGTGCGGATGCCAGTAAAGACACGAGCACCAAAATACCGTATGATTACTCCCTGATCGAGCTCAAGGTAGACGGAACGTACGGCACTACCCTGGCGTTCTTGACGGCGCTGCAGAAATTCCCGAAGATGATCGCTGTCAACGATATTGCCTTCTCGCCGAAGTCGTCCGGACAGGCACAGCGGACTCCCGAATTGACGGCAACGATGGATCTCACCGCGGTCGTCTCGAAAGGGGCGAAGAATGGGGCGACGTAAGGACGTTATGCTGTTGGTGCTGGCGGTGGTCGCCTTGGGGGTCGCCGTCTATACGTTCCGCGGCAAGCCCGCGGCGCCAAGCGCGACCACGCCGGCGCCTACGGCGCCGCCTAAGCCGCAGAAGAAGGACGCCAAGGGCGACGAGGCGGGGAAGGTAGGCGCGCTTCCGAGCGCCAGCCTGCCTGGCGGCGGCACCAGGAACCCGTTTGAGGGCCCCGGTGGGGCGGCGGCGGCTCCCGGAACGGCGAAGACTGCCCCTGCAGCCCCTGTGAAGCCTTCTGGGCAGCAGCTACCAGCGCCAGCGCCGGCTCTGAACCCGTTCCCTGTCCAGCCCAAGCCAGCCGTGCCTGCGGCCGCTGGTCAGAAAACAGGCCCAGGCACGCAGACCTTGGCCCTCTATGGCATAGTAGCAGGAAAGCAGGCTATGGCAGTTATTCGAGAGGGGGATCAGCGGTATTACGTCAAAGCCGGTGATCGCATCGGGGACCGATATCGCGTGCAGACCATCAGCCAGAAAGAGGTCGTACTGGTCGGCAGCGAGGGGAAAGTGATCCTGAGGATGGGAGGGAGGCAGTAGCCCATGACTCGCAAACAGAACATGCTGTGGAGCAGCCTGGTCCTTGTGTTGGCCTTGCTGCTGGTGGCCAGTTTCGCTTTGGCGAACGGCCACGCGAAGCCTGGAGCCCAGACGGCCGCGGCGAAGGGACTTGCCTACACCGGCGGTCGAGGGGCAGCAGGCCCGAATCCAACGAGGGCACGTTTCACGCTGGAGTTCGTCGACGCCGAACTGGTTGACGTCTTCCAGGCATTGGCGACGCAAAGCGGGGTCAACATTGCGCTGAGCGGGAGCGTGAAGGGGAAGACCACGCTGCGGCTGCGTAACGTCTCGCTCGAGCAGGCCATGAATATCGTGTGCAAGCTCAATGGGCTGGACTACGCCTGGGTGGAGGCCGCCTACGTAGTGGGGACGCCTGACGAAGTGCGGGCGATGCGGGTTTCGGAACTGCGCTCGGCAGTGGTCGTGCTCCAGCATATCTCGCCGGAGTACGCACAGCAGGTAGTCTCGAAACTGACGCCCGATGTCACCGTCTCTACGCAGAAGGGCACGCGGTCGATCCTGCTGTTGGGGACGGAGGCTTCGCTGGCAAAGGCCGAGCGCGCGCTGGCGGAGATTGACGTCAAGGCTCCGCCTTCGCCGCCTACGACCCAGGTGGTGGCGGTGCGCTATCTGAAGGCAGAGCAGATGGGAGAGATGATCTCCGCCGCGCTGCCGGAAGTGAAAGTGCAGATGGGGCCGCAGGAGAACACGCTGCTGGTGACGGCCAATGACCAGCAGTGGGAATCGGTGCAGTCGATGGTCCAGGCGGCCGATGTTGCTCCGTCTCCGGCCCAGGCCGCTCAGAGAATCTACTATGTAAAGTATACGAGCCCGAACGAGCTGAAGGACGCGCTGTCTTCGCTGATGCCGGACCTCACCGTAACCCTGGCGCCGCGCTCGTTCACGCCTGCCGTTCAGAAGAGCACTGGTGGCACCGGCCAGACGCAGCAGATGTTGGCGGCGCCCCAGTACACTGGTGGCGGCGGTGGCGGCACCGGCGCTGGCAGCACGGCCGGCGTGGTGGTGGAAGCCGCACCGATTACCGCGCTGATCCTTTCGGGAGCGCCCTACACAGTAGAGAGGGCGGTGAAGCTCCTGGATCAGCTGGATAAGGCGCCGAGACAGATCCACATCGTGGCGATGATCACCGAGATCAATCGCGACGACGTTACCCGCCTCGGCATTGACTGGGGACCGGTGGGCGCCCCCGGTCTGGGTGAGACCGGTGTGCCCTTCATCATCGGGGAGCCGCTTGAGCTGAACGCAGAGGGCAAGCCCGATGCCCTTACGGCCAGAGACCTGCAGGTCGGCCACATCATGCGAACCGTGCTGCAGTGGAACGCCAACATTCGGGCGCTGGAACAGACGGGGCGAGCCCGCATCCTGTCCAATCCCAGTGTGACGACGCTGGACGGGCGTCAGACGTCGCTGCACACCGGCCAGACGATCTACTACTCAGTCGCCGTCGCCACGGCCGGAGCGACCGCGAACGTGATCTCAGACACCAGGACGATCGACGTGGGAGTGCTGCTTTCGGTCAACCCACGCGTGAACGAGAACAATGAGGTCACGCTCACCATTTCCCCGACCATATCGTCCATCGTCGGCTTCACCTCGGAGCGACTTCCGATCGTCGCCACTCGCACTGTGGTCACGACCGTCCGCATCAAGGGCGGCGAGACGGCGGTGCTAGCTGGCCTGGTGACCGACCAGGAACAGGTCATCACCAAGAAGATTCCGTTCCTGGGCGACATCCCGATCGCTGGTCAGTTGTTCCGGCACGTGGAGAAGACACCCCAGCACACGGAGATCATGGTTTTCGTGACTCCGACGATCCTGGAGACGTAGCGCGGGTCGGGATGCTGCCTGCAACCGGCAGCGTCTAGCCGCTGAGGGCGCATGCGCCCATTTTGAAAAGAGGGCCTGCTCACCCGAGCAGGCCCTCTCCTTGTCTCACTCTCCCGCCCCAGGTGGCTGCTCCGGGGCCCAGGGAATCGTGCCGGCGACTCGGCCCACGTTCCGCTAGCGTCCTCCCCTACCGCGCCCCCTTTTGTGGAAGATAGTAGTGAGGGCCGCTCACTATGCGAGAGGGACTCCAGGCGGCGGCCTGCCGGCCGTTTCCGCGCCGGCCTAGGATGAAGGGGACTTACGGATGAGACTCCGGTGCACTTCTGAGTCTGCCCACGGTCGCTTGGCCCACCCATGGCCTAGCGGGTGGTGCGCCTTCGGCATGGCGCCGCAGATGCTGCTATCTCAGGGTTCCTGTCGTCTCATCGGAGCTTGCGCGTAATGGAAACCAGAACCGTTGCGGACATCGTCAAGGAAGTAAGCAAGGTATCCCCCGAGCAGCTGCGACAGGCCTTGGAAGTACAGAAGGAGACGCGCGAGCCCCTGGCCCAGGTGCTCGTCAACATGGGGGCCATCACCGAGAAGGAAAAGGCCCGGGTCCTGGGCCGGCAGTGGGGCGTCCCGTTCGTCGATCTCGGTGAAAAACCGGTGGATAAGGACCTGCTCAAGCTCATCCCGCACCACCTGCTCCAGCGATGGAAGGCCATGCCGATCGACCGAAACGGCAACCGCCTCGTCGTCGCCATGGTCAACCCGCTGGATGTCTACGCCATCGACCAGATGCGTCTGGTTGCGGGCTGCGATATCGAGTCGGTCATCGCCACCGCGGACGATATCAACGCGGCCCTGGGACAGTCGCTCTCAGCCCGCGAGGAGATCGGCGCCGCACTCGAGGAGATGAAGGACGAGATCGGCGGCGACGGCAGCGACATCCAGTTCGAGGAGAGCAAGCGAGAGGAAGAGGTCAGCGTCGATCAGCTCCGGGAGATGCTGGACGATGCTCCCGTGGTCAGGCTGGCAAACCTCATCGTCCGCCAGGCAATCCGAGAGAAGGCGAGCGACATTCACATCCAACCAGAGGCCAACCGGGTGCGCATCCGATACCGCATAGACGGCATACTCCACGACGTCATGACCGTGCCGAAGAAGGTTCAGGCGCCGCTATGCTCCCGCATCAAGGTGATGGCTGATTTGGATATCGCGGAAAAGCGCGCGGCTCAGGACGGCCGCATCTCGCTGCGGGTGTCGGGACGCGAGTTCGACTTCCGCGTCTCCACGAATCCAGGGGTGAATGGCGAGAAAGTGGTTATGCGTATCCTGGACAAGCGCGGTATCCAGGTACAGCTTCACCAGCTCGGCATCCCGCCACCGATGATGGAGGACTTCGAGAATCTAATCAACCGCAGCTACGGGATCATCGCGGTCACCGGGCCGACGGGGTCCGGGCAAGTCAACGACGCTGTACTCGGTGCTCAACACGATCAACAGCCCGGAGAAGAACATCCTGACCATCGAGGATCCGGTCGAGTACCAGCTCCCGGGACTGACGCAGACCGCGGTGAACGCCCGGGCGGGCGTCACCTTCGCCACCGCCCTGCGTACCTTCCTGCGCCAGGATCCGGACATCATCCTGGTGGGAGAGATGCGCGACCCTGAGACGGCCCTGATCGCCACCGAGGCGGCCCTCACGGGGCACCTCGTGTTCAGCACCCTTCACACCAACGATGCCCCGACGGCGATCGCTCGTCTGATCGAGATGGGCGTCGAGCCCTTCCTGATCGCATCCTCCGTCATCGGCGTACTGGCGCAACGTCTCGTGCGTGTGATCTGCCCCGAGTGCAAGGAATCGTACACGCCTCCGGTCGAGGCGTTTCGCCGACTGAATCTGGCGTGGACCTGGAGTACCGTCACCTTCTACCGCGGCCGCGGCTGCGAGCGGTGCCGCCATACGGGATATCGAGGGCGCATCGGCATCTTCGAGTTCATGCTGGTCACAGATCTCACCAGAGAGCTGATCTTACGGAGAGCGCCCACCCACGAAATCCGGCAGCATGCGCTCGACAGCGGAATGATCACACTCCAGCAGGACGCCATGCAGAAGATGCTGGAGGGGATGACCACAATGGAGGAGGCACTCCGAGTTGTCTACACTGGCTAAACCGCAAGCGAAGTACAAGATCGACGACTACGGTCTGGAGGAGTTGCTCTCCATGGCCGCGTCAGCGCCAGGCATCGGACCTGCACCTGACGGCCGGGATACCGCCGATGCTGCGCATCGACGGCCGCCTGTCGCCGATGCACTTCGACAACCTGACCCCCATCGAGTGTCAGCGCCTGGTCTACAGCATTCTCGACGACCATCAGATCAGTACGTTCGAGAGCAAGCACGAACTCGACTTCTCGCACGGCATGGCCAAGACCGGGCGGTTCCGGGTCAACGTCTACATGCAGCGCGGATCCGTCGGGGCCGCCTTCCGCCTGGTCCCGCGCCGCATTCCCTCGTTCGAGGAGTTGGGCCTGCCAGGCTCGATCGGCACGCTCACCAACCGCACCAGCGGTCTGATTCTGGTCACGGGACGGGCCGGGAGCGGGAAGTCCACCACTCTGGCCGCGATGATCGACCACATCAACAGCTTCCGCGCCTGCCACATCATGACGATAGAGGACCCGATCGAGTATCTGCACAATCACAAGCGCGCGATGGTCAATCAGCGCGAGCTGGGCAGCGACACCTACGATATGTTCGGCGCCTTGCGAGCGGTCGTGCGCGAGGATCCGGACGTCGTGCTGATCGGTGAGATGCGCGATCTGGAGACGATCGACGCGGCGCTCGAAGATCGCTGAGACCGGGCATCTGGTGTTGGCAACGCTGCACACCCGCAACGCTCCCCAGAGCGTGGACCGCCTCGTCGACGTCTTCCCGCCTCACCACCAGGAGCAGATTCGGGTGCTGCTGGCGAACACCCTCGAAGCGGTGGTCGCGCAGCAGCTGCTGCCGAGGATCGGGCAAACGGGTCGGACAGTCGCGGTTGAGGTGATGGTTGTCACCGCGGGCGTGAGGAATCTGATCCGGGAGGGCAAGACCCATCAGATCTACTCTCTGATGGAGACCGGGGGCGACGTGGGTATGCAGACCATGGACCGCGCGCTGGCTTCGCTGGTGCGATCCGGCATCGTCGCCGAGGACGAGGCCGTTTCCCGGGCCGTAGATCGGGACAACTACAAGCGATGGCTGAGTAACCTTGTGCGGTGATCGGAAAAACACGGAATAGATGGTCTGCGCCACACCACCGCCATGGCCTGTACGTAGCGGAGGCTGTTGACGCGTCAGGCTGACGAAGGAGAAGCATCGTGCCGACATACAGATACAACGCAATGGATCAGAGCGGACGCACGGTCGCGGGACCCTCGAGGCGGACAGCATCGAGGTGGTCCGCGGCAAGCTGTCCGACCTGAGCTATCACGTGCTCAGCATCAGGGAGAGCCGGGCGAAGGCCAGTCTCCACGACATGCTGAACGGGATGCAGAAGGTGAAGCTCCACGATCTGGTCGTCTTCAGCCGGCAGTTCGCCACCATGATCGACGCTGGCCTGAGCGTGGTGAAGTGCCTGGACATCCTGCAGAAGCAGTCGCCGCAACCCGCGCCTGCAAGGAAGTCGTCGGGCAGGTCAAGCACGACGTGGCCGGCGGCACCAGCCTGACCGAGGCCGTGCAGAGGCACCCCCGCGTCTTCTCTCCGCTCTACGTCAACATGATCCGGTCGGCCGAGGCCGGCGGTATCCTGGATACCGGTGCTGGACCGGCTCGCCGCGTTCCTGGAGAAGGAGCAGGAGACCCGGACCAAGATCAAGTCGGCGATGACGTATCCGGTGGTGGTCTTCGGCTTCGCCATGATGATGCTATTCGGCTCTGCTGTTCTTCGTGCTGCCGAAGTTCAAGGGGATCTTCGAGGCGATGGGGCTGAAGCTGCCACTGACCACGAAGCATCATGCTGAACTTCTCGACCTACTTCCAGCAGTACTGGTATATCGCGCTGGTGGTCATGGTCGGCTCGGTGATAGTCGTGAAGAGCGGCGATCCCGCACGGAGAAGGGGAAGCTATGCCATCGACGCCGGTGAAGCTGAAGATCCCGGTCTTCGGCGACCTGATCCTGAAGACCGCGGTGTCCCGGTTCGCCCGCACCTTCGGCACGCTCATCACCAGCGGCGTGCCGGTGCTCCGCGCGCTGGAGATCGTGTCCGACACGGCCGGGCAACCGCGTGGTCTCGGAAACGGTCGCGCGCGCCCGGGTAGAGCATCAAGGAGGGCGATAAGATCAGCACTCCTCTCTTCGGGAGCAAGGTGTTCCCGGTGATGGTGACGCAGATGATCGCGGTCGGCGAAGAGACGGGACGCCTGGATCAGATGCTGACCAAGGTGGCGAACTTCTACGACGAGGAAGTCGACGCCACACTGAAAGGCTTGACCTCCCTGATCGAACCGCTTATGATTGTTGGGCTGGGGTTGATCGTCGGCTTCATCGCGGTCTCGGTGATCTCCCCGATCTACTCACTCGTGGGCTCTTTGGGCAGCGAACGAGCAGCGGCGAACTCGCATAGCGGCCAAGCAGGACCTGCGTCTTCCGTCGGACTGCCGGCGTGTCCGGCCTGGGCAGATGGGCACGTGCCGGCGGTGCGCCGCGAGCGATCCCTCCTGCTCGATGGTCAGCATCCGGGGACATGGGAACCGACCGCCAGAGGCGGAGCAGGCCGCGCGGCGATACGGCAAGGAGAATCGCAGGGGCTGGTCCGCGGAGTTGACACGCTCGTCCGAGCGTACCGCGAGACTGGCGATACGACCCTCGAGACCAGCTGATCTCTCAGCATCTCTACCTGGTGCAGACCGTGGCGCGGAAGTTCTCCGGCCTGGGCGAGTCGAACGACGACCTGCTCCAGGAAGGCGCCATGGGGCTGATCAACGCGGTCGACCTCTACGACCCCGAGCGGGGCGTGCAGTTCTCCACCTACGCCACCCATCTGGTAGAGGGACAGATCCGCCACTACCTCCGGGACAAGGGCAAGCTGATCAAGCAGCCGGCCTGGGTCCAGGAGTTGACCACGAAGATCATGAAGGCCACGGAGGCCCTCACTCAGGAGTTCGACCGAGCTCCGACGCTGGCGCGAGATCGCGGAGCGCGTGGGCTCGACCGCAGGAGACCATCGGTCGCATGCTGGAGGCACGGGAGCGCAGCAAGGTCGCCTCGCTGGACGCCGCGGGCAGTGATGACGAGGGTCAGCGCCCGGCGATCGACCCGGAGAAGCTGCGCGAGCAGACGCGGACGACGCGCACCTCCCGATCGAGGATCGCATCTTCCTGCGCGACGCGATGTCGCGCCTGAAGACTCTCGAGCAGAAAGTGGTGCACCACTTCTACTACCTCGACCTGAACCAGACCGAGATCGCGCGGAAGCTCGGGATCTCGGTGAACTACGCCTCATACCTGCTGCGCGGCGCAGTGGCCAAGCTGCGAAAGGCCGTCGAGGCGCAAGCAGGCGGCCGCTGCCGAAACGATGGAGGCGGAGGTTCCTTCCAGGTCTGCCGCTGACTCCTACTCCCTGTCGCTGCGGCCCGTGCCCGCAGATCCCACGACGAGACTGGCCGCCGAGGGGCACTTCGTGGAGCGCCTGGGGTCAGAGGTGGAGAGGGCGCAGCGCTATCCACAGCAGTTCTCCATTCTGCGTGCTCGCCGCGGACCGGCATGATCTGCCCCCAGGCGACCTGGTGTCGCTCGCCAAGCTGCTGCGCGGCAACGTTCGCAGCATCGACCTGGTGGCGGGGCTGCGAGGCTCCCATTTCGGCCTCCTCCTCCCCCACACCGGGCGCGAGTCCGGCATTCTCGCCGAGAGGATTGTGAGAACCGTCTCATCCCGGTTGCAGATCGAGGGGAAGCCGCTCACGGTCAGCGCCGGGGTCGCGACCTTCCCGACGAACGGGAGATCCAGCGAGGAGCTGATGGCGGCCGCCGAGGAAGCGCTCGAAGACGCCGCACGCCAGGGCGGGAACCGTTTCGTCAGGTCTCAGGCGGCCCCCAGAAACGACGGAAGGGCGCCTGCGCCAGCCGGCTAGCCCTGGACCAGATTGTGGAACGTGGCGCCCCGCCTATCTCAGGCGGGGCGTTTTCCTATCTCAAAACCCCCTACCTCCTGTGGAATAACCAGCAAGTACACGATCCCCGGCTGGCCACAGGTCGCCGAAGGGATTGGAGTAGACGACACAGCCGTACATTCACCAAGGGAGGTGAAGAGGAACGATGATGAGCCGAATGGCAAACCGGAAGCACAAGGGCTTCACCCTGATCGAAATGTTGATCGTGATCGTGGTGATCGCCATCCTGGCGCTGATTGTCATTCCGCGATTGCTGGGCGCCGGCCGCAAGGCCAAGGAAGCGACCCTTCGCGGCGACTTGCATCAGCTCCGCAATGCGATTCAGCAGTTCGAGGCCGACATGGGCGACTATCCAGCGACCCTGGATCAGCTCGTCGCGGCCAAGGGGTCTGCTCCGTCCGGTCAGGGCGGAACCGGCCTGGACCTCGATAGCGCTGGCTATCAGGGCCCGTACCTGCGGACCTCTGACGGCGGCCTGCCGAAAGATCCGTTCTCGGCCTCTGCGACTCCGGACTGGACGTATACCGGCACGACTGGCGAGGTCCACAGCTCGAGCACTCTGAACGCTCTCGACACGACCCCGTACAGCGGCTGGTAGACGACGAACACCGCAGCACCGACTTGGGCTGCACATTCTTCGGGGATAGCAGAAGGAACCCACAAAGGCGACTTCTGCTATCCCCGCGCAGAGCTGGAAAGCGAGACGACCGTGAGACGAAGCATCCGAGGGTTCAGCCTAATCGAACTGCTGGCGGTCGTCTTCATCCTCGGCGTTGGGCTTGCTAGCGTCAGCATGCTCTTTGTCGCCGGCACCATCTCCAGCAGCAAGTCCCGCCGCATGAACACCGCCGTGGACTCCGCCCAAAGGCAGATGGAACGGCTGCGGAGCGCTGGCTTCTCGGGCTGCATCATCGACGAGGACGTATTCAGCGCCACCAACGGCTACACCATCGTCACCCAGAACCCCGACGCAACCGGTCAGGTGAGCTTCAATGTGTCCAACCTGCCCAACGGCTACGGCACCATCGACATCGCGGACTATGACAGCGGAGCCGGTATCTACCCGAACCTGAAGGACGTCACCGTAACCGTGACCTGGACCGGAGGTGGCCCGACGGCCGGCAGGACGGTCCTTCGTACGCTCATCGCGAACCGACCTTAGGGCGGCGAACCGAGGAGTTTGGAATGAGGCGAACCATACGACAGAAGAGGATGGGGTTCACGCTCGCCGAGGTGCTCACGGCGGCGATGATCCTTTCGGTGGTGATCGGGAGCGTCTCCCAGATCTACACCACCTCCCTCCGCGCCTGGTACCGAGGCACGACGGAGAACCTGTCGCAGCAGAAGGCTTCCTGGGTCGTCCAGCGGATGGCTCCAGACCTGCGGGAGGGGATCTCGGTCACCCCCGGCACCACTCCTTTCGACTCCTGCTATATCGCCATCAGGCTCCCGGACAAGCTCTATGACAGCACCAACCAGACATACCGCAATCATATCGCAGTGAACGGGCTCGGGCAGCCATATCTAGTTCCGGGCAACTACGCAGTCTTCTACCGGGGCGACGCCGACGGGAACCTTGATCTGCAGGGCACTAAGATCTGGCGCAGGCTGGTTTCCCCAGCCGGTGACGTGCTGAAGCAGTATGAGATCGCAGACAACGTGATAGACAACCCGACTGATCCAGCTACTGGTGCGCCGAAGACCAACTTCCGCTACTGGCCAGACGTATACCGGCTGAAGAGCGTCGAGATCACGGTGACGATCCAGGAGAAGGCGGCCAGCAAGAAGTCTAGCACGACTATGACTGGGGAGCTGGCGCTTCGCAATCGATGATCGAGCCGACGTTAGGGCGACGGGAATCAGCGCAGCCTTTCGGAGGGAGAGCCGCGCGGCAGAGCGGGTGCGTTCGACCCGGCCGGAAAAGGTTGGGCGACGGGACTGCCTGCACAAGGAGGCTCTGAGAGATGAAGCTATACAGGCGAATACAGCGGAAGGGGCAGGTCCAGGGCAGCGTCTTCTTGCTGGCCATGGTGGCGCTGATCACCCTCCTGATCCTTGGCACGTCGCTGGTCGACAGCGCGGTGCAAGGGCTCAGCAGGGCGTCGAAGGATCTGCGCAAGCAGGAGGCGGCGAATCTCGCCGAGTCGGGTGTTGACTTGGCCATCTGCAAGCTCTATGAGGACTATGATGGTATCAACGCGACGCTAGCCGCCAGCAACACCTACACTAGCAGCGTGACACTCCCTCAAGGAACCGCGACCTACACCGTCACTGCGCCCTACAACGGCATCGCAGACACCTGCCTGATCGTCTCCGATGCTACCAGTTGGGCGAACAAGCACGTGCAAGTCCGGGTGCTGGCATCCTTTCGGAATGATGTCAGCCGCGTGTTCGAGGGCGCCATCTTCTCCAACAGTCCACTGACCTTGAACGGGTCGGGTGCGGTCTACCCTGACGCGAGCGGCCTCGGCGGCCAGATCTATGCCAAAGGCGACGTCACGTTCAAGGGTACCTCCTTCACCATGACCGATCAGGGTGCGATCTACACCACCGGGACGACGAACTGGGTGCCGCCGGACGTGCCCGCGACGTCTGTCTACCAGGATATCGCGCCCATCCCCATGCCTGTGATCGACCTCGACTACTACAAGAGCATTGCCACCACTATCTACAACCCCGGCAGTGCCGGCAAGACGTTCGGAAGCGCGGACTTGGTCGGGCTGTCAGGGGTGATCTTCGTGAACGGCGATGTGAAGATTCTCGGGAACTTACAGCGGAAGCGCGCTGATCGTCGCCACCGGCAACATCAGCATCACCGGCAGCGTCACCGCCACTAATCTTGCTACAGACGCGATCGCGCTCATCACCACCAAGTCGGTGAAGATCTCGGGGAACGCGACGATCCACGGACTGGTGTATTCGCATAACGTCACGCAGGATGCCTCTGCGAGCATCAACGGAAACGCCGACATCTACGGCGCGATCGTGGCGGATGTGGTCACCACCAACGGTGGCGTTACCGTGCACTACCGGGACGTCTGGAGCGGGCTCCCCCTGCCCGGCAAGGGAAAGACGCAGTGGGCCCAGTTCTCCTGGGAAGAGCACTACTTGTAGGCTGACTAGCAGGCAGCCGAGATCTACGGAGGAGAGGCGCAGGTGCCTTTGATCTCGTTTCGCGACAACCCGGACCCGGACGAGAAACGGAAGGAGATTCTGTGGACGGCGATTAGCTTCGTCGTGATTCTCGCCGTTTGGCTGGCGGTGGTGATGGTCTTCGGCTACCCGCCGTTGGCGCTCGGAATGAGCTACGACGAAGTGGTGCTCACCACCGGCCTGGCGGTGCTGTTGCTGTGCTCGATTCTCTACCTGGTCGGGAAAGAGCGGGAGCAGCGGTACACGAATCGCCACCTCCTGGGCGAACTGCGCACGACGGTTGGGAAGCTCGACGAGCGCGTGCAGCATCTCAACGGCCTCTGCTCGATCAGCGCGGACCTGAGCGGATCGCTGAGCGTGAACGAAGTGGCTCGCCTTGCCGTCGATGGACTCGTCGCGTGCGTCGGGGCAGAGCGCTCCTATCTGGTCCTCCTTGACTCCCAGACAGGCGTGCCCGCATACTGCCGGCGCTCATGCGACGAGGTTGGGAGCTACCAGCCCGCGCTGCTGCCTGCCGACGGAATCTGGCCCGCACGCATCCGGTCCGGCGCCGGGGAGCCGATGGACCTTGCCACCCAGATCGAAGAGTGGAACAGATTGCCTCACCTGATCTGCACCCAGATCGACTGCAAGAATGGACTCACGGGCGTACTCGCGGCGCGGAGAGCGGAGACCGACCGGCCCTTCGCGGAAGATGATATGAGCGCCCTGGTTACACTCTCGAACATGGTGGCGAAGTCGCTGGAGAGCGCGCATCTACACGCCGAGCTGAGAGACAACTACCTGGCTACGGTGAGATCGCTGGTGCTCTCCCTGGACGCCCGCGACAACTATGCAGCGACGCATGGGCATCGTGTCGCCGCGCTCGCGGTGCGCATCGCCGAGTATCTGGGACTGCCGGATTCGGCGGCGCGTGACATCGAGGTGTTCGCCCCCCTCCACGATGTTGGAAAAATCGGAATCCGGGACGAGATACTGCTGAAGAACGGCGCCCTTACCGATCAGGAGAAGGATGCCTGCCGTCAGCACTGTCTGATCGGGGATCGCATCGTCCGGCCTCTGAAGCCGGGGCGCGACGCGCTGGCGCTAGTGCGAAACCACCACGAATCGTGGGACGGCCGCGGCTACCCGGACGGCCTGGCGGGCGAGCAAATCCCGCTGCTAGCGCGCGTCATCAAGGTGGCGGACTGCTTCGATGCGTTGGTCTCGGAGCGACCCTATGGCGCGGTCCTGAGTGAAGAGGAAGCGCTCGCACACTTCCGTCTGCATGCCGGGAGCATGTACGACCCGGAGGTCGTCGCGGCCCTGCTAGAGGTCCTGCGCGATGAAGCCTCGCACCCCGGCCGCCCGACGGACACGCGCGCGCAGGCCGAAGGCGCGGTGGCGGCCGCCAGCTAGTGGGCCGCACAAACGCTTCTGCAGCCCCTCTCTAGACGCAGTTGTGGGCCAGCCGGGAGCCTGGGCCGAATCGCGTGCCTGCGAGCTGTGCCCATACTACGGTATATATTGATTGTCGACTCGTTTGAGAGCGAGTATTCGCGAACTTGAGGGCAGGTAATGACAGCCGTTCGATCTGATAGCAATCCCAACGCAGCAAAGAGTGCCGTCTCCGACAGCGAGCAGCTCGCGGAGATACTGAGGGCTTCGGGCATCGTAGACATCCCGATGATGGAACGGGCCCAGGCGATACACCAAGCGCAGGGCCGCTGGCTCGGGAGCGTGCTCGTCGAGCTGGGCGCGATCTCGCCCGAGGACATGGTTCAGGCGCTGAGCAAGGCCCTGGGACTGAAGGCTGTGGATCTGAGCAACCAGCCCGGCAGCACTGATGCCATTCGTGTGTTGCCGGAGTCCATGGCCCGCCGATTCGGTGTCGTCCCCGTCTCTCAGGTGGACACGAACCTCCATGTGGCGATGGTGAACCCGCTGGACACGCTCGCCTGCGACCTCATCCAGGCGCGTACCGGAATGCATCTCGAACGCCTGGTGGCGACCGAGCGGGACGTGCGAGCTGCCATCGACCGGTTCTATACCAGGCTAGCCCGGGAATCGAAGCCGCAGGCGGCGACGAACGACCGGAAGAGCGCAAGTATGGAGCAGGCGGCCGAAGACGAAGAGATCATGCATGTGGATGATCTGCTACGTCTGATGATGAAGCGGCGGTCTTCTGACCTGCACCTGAGCGCCAGCACGACCCCGGCAATTCGCGTCGATGGAGAGCTGTTGGCAGTAGGAACGAATAAGCTCAGTCCGCGGAAGGTGCACGAGCTGATATACGCCATCCTGTCGGACGAGCAGATCACCCAGTTCGAACAGACCTGGGAACTCGACTTTGCCTACAGCGTCGCAGGGCTGTCACGCTTCCGCGTGAATGTGCATAGACAGCGCGGCACCATTGGCGGGGTATTCCGGGCGGTGCCGGTGGATCCACCCACCCTCGATGGCCTTGGCATGCCAGACGTGATGAAGACCTTCGCCGCCCGTCCTCGAGGTCTGGTCCTCGTGACCGGACCGACTGGTTCGGGGAAGTCCACTACTCTGGCGGCGATGATCCGCGAGATCAATGTCACGCGGCGGTGCCATATCGTGACCGTCGAGGACCCGATCGAGTTCTTGCACCGCAATGAGAAGAGCGTGATCATCCAGCGGGAGGTAGGGAGCGACACTCAGTCGTTCACCCATGCTCTGCGTCACGTCCTGCGGCAGGACCCTGATGTCATCCTGATCGGAGAGATGCGCGATCTCGAGACGATCTCCGCTGCGATCACTGCGGCCGAGACCGGCCACCTAGTGCTGGCGACCCTGCATACGACGAGCGCGGCGCAGACGGTGGATCGCGTGGTGGACGTCTTCCCTCCCCACCAGCAGGAGCAAATCAGAGTGCAGCTCTCGACAGTGCTAGAGGGCATCCTCTGCCAGACACTGCTCCCACTGGCCGACGGAACCGGGCGTATCTGCGCTCAGGAGATCCTGGTGGCGACGGGGGCGATCCGGAACCTGATCCGGGAAGGCAAGACGCATCAGATGCCATCTGTCCTGCAGTCCAGCGCGGCCGAGGGCATGCAGACCCTCGACCAGGCGCTGAAGACGCTGGTGTTGCAGACCAAAGTGACGCCGCAGGCGGCAATGTCGGTGGCCAGCAACCCGCAGGACTTTCAGATGTTCCTGAGAATGCGCTAGCCCAGGCCTCTCCTGGGCTTATGTCACACTCGCAACGCTCCGCCGCAGGACTCGGCGGAGCGTTGTCGCGGCTGGCGCGCTTTACTTCGAGTAGCGCAGCGTCGCGCTCGAGACGTTGCCGGCTGCGTCACGGGCCCGCACTTCGACCTGGTGACTGCCGGAGGGTAAGCGCGCCGGATCGAGCAGAATGGACTCCATTCCCGCGTCGAAGATGCCATCGGCGGCCACAGCAGCGAGCCACTGATCGCTGTCGATCTTGAACTCAGCGCTGGTCACATAGCTGCCGCGGTCGAACGCGGTAACCTCGGCCGGCGGCAGGGCTGTGTCCTTGCGGGCGCGATCCACTACCACTTCCGGCGGCGTGCTATCGAGGGTGAAGGGCCGCGAGATCGCCTCTCCCTGCTGGGGACTCGTCGGGTTGGCCAGCCGGTCGCTGCCTACGACCTTGATGAGGTAGCTGCCATCGGCGACCTTCGTCGTGTCCCACTCGAGACTGGTGGTCGCGATCGGCGGCGGAGGCGTTGCGCCGCCCGCAGACTCGCCGGGCTGGGGCTCGGAGACGGCCTTGTCGCCGGGTTCCTCCCCTTTCTCGTCTCCCGGTCGCCCGTCGCTCTTGGCGCGCTTGCTTGTGCCCATCCCTTCGTCACCAGAGCCCGCGTCCTGCGCGGCGCGCCAGGTCGTCATAGGCTGGGCCCCGCTCTTTCCCAGCTCGGTCGCGCTCGGCTCGGCGGGTGAACCGCTACTGCTCCCCTGGGGCTTCACAGGAGCAGCCTTGGCCTCTTTGGCGTCGGGCGCCGTCTTCAGCTTCTCCTGCTGCGCCGGCTCGGCCTTGACAGGGGCCTCGATCTTCGTCCAGGTGGCGCCGCTATCGGCCGACCAGAAGGCATCGTAGGTTAGCTTGTCGTTGTCCGGGTCGCGACCCGACCAGCGGAGGGTCTTCTTGCCGGACCAGATGTCGTCCGGCTTTGGCGAGGAGAGGCTGATCTCGGGTGGGCGGTTCACCGGCAAGTAGCCGAACTCGATCGAGTCCACTCGCGGGGCGGCCGGTCCGGCCCCTTCCAGGTCTACCCGGCACTGCATGAAGCGGCGCTCCGGGCTCTGCACTGAGGCGCTCGCACCGTTTCCCACCGGCTGCCAGTCGCTCCACGTGGCATCGGGGTGGCCAGTGTTTCCGGAGCGCGTCGAGATGGTCACGTGAGCATTCTCCGCCGCTCTCACGCGGGAACGGACCGCGCCCCAGTCTGCGGTCGCGCCGGCGTCGCGCACCGACGAAGTGTAGCGGCCGCTCCGATCCGCTAACGGGTCGAGCTTCACGATTCCCCCCGTGTCGGCCGCAGTGAGGTAGAGCGCGCCCGACGCGTCGCCGGCCAGGGCGGCCACGAAGACGCTTCTGGCATCGTAGATCTGTGCCCAGGACTGATCGGGCCAGATAGCGTAGACGCCTGCCTCCGGGCCGGCCGTTGCATAGACTACACCGCTGGCGCTTACCTGGAGCGCCAGCACGTGCTTACCCTTCGTCTTCAGCAGCTCTCGCGCGGCTCCGTTCTTATCGATCCGAAGCACGCGCCCATCGGGTGATGTGCCGACATAGAGATTGCCGGCGGCATCGACCGCGAGGCTCTGGGCCGACGACTTCTCGATCTCGAACACCGACCGCGTCGTGCCGTCCGGGGAGACTGCGTAGACCTTCCCCTTTGGCGAAGTGGCGAGGTAGAGAGTGCCGTCCGCGCCCGCGGCCATGGCGACGATATGGCGGTCAGCGGCGGAGAAGGTGAGGATGGGCTTCCCATCGGAGGAGATGCGGAACAGCTTACCCTCAGGGCCGGTGGCGGCCCAGACATCTCCCGAGTCACTCACGATCATCGCCCACACGTTCGGCGCAGGAAGTCTGCACAGCACCGAGGGCTTGGCGCCGGCAGCGATGCGGCAGACCGTCCCGCTGGGTATGGCAGCGGCATAGACGGTCCCGTCCTTGCCTATCGCCACGGCCTGCACCGCCGCGTCATCTGTCTCGAGGGCTACCGTCGCTTTGCCATCGGCCCCGATCTTCCACAGCCTGCCGTCTGACCACGAGCCAGCGTAGACCGTTCCATCGGGCGCAACGGCGACCGGCCAGACACACTGCGCTGTTACCTGCGCCAGCAAGGTCGGCTTCGGCGCCAGGACCAGACCGCCGGTGTTCACGATGCCCACGCCTTCCGTCTTGCCCCCGGCCAGGTCCTTGTCCGTGCTCAGCCGCCAGACGGATGCCATTCGACCCACCGCGTCACCCTTGGACGCCACGCCGACGGTAGGCTCCCCTGCGGCCGACGAGGTGATGATCTCCGCATCTCCCACGGACCCGACCTCGTCCCAGCTCGGCATCGCGATCTCGTCCTCGGAGAGGAACTCGTCTCCCTCGTCAGTGACGCCGCCGCTAGAGACGGCGCGAGTCGAAAGGCCAAAGCCCGAGAACAGCCCCATCAACCCGGGCGGCATCTCGTCGAAGCTCGATGTGCCGTACTGAGGAGCAGGCGGCCTGCCGCCCTTGTCTCTCTCCTCCCCTTCTACGACCAGCGATGCGACGCTGTAGCCCGAGACCATCCATTCGGTTAGGGAGCGACTCTCTACAAAGTCGCGCAGCGGCCGCAGGCGAGCGCCCGAGGACGATCGGAGGACATCCATCACCGCGGGCGGCAGATCGTGAAGCTCGAAGCCCCGCGCCTCAACGCCTACCGTCGGCAGTGCTACCTGTAGGACGATCTGGTCGTTGCTGGGCCGATCCAACATCTGCCCGACCATCTGGGCGAGTGACTCGGGACGCGGCTCACTGATCTCCAGCCGGGAGCGCAGCCATTCGGCCGACCGCCCTCCCGCGATGCCGACTTGCACGCGGCCGGGCGGACAGTTCTCCGGTACGCGGATCTTCTCGACACGCGTGATCCGTCCCACATTCGCCGCCCTCAGGATGGCAGTGACTTGCACCTCTTCGCCAGGCCTGACCTTGTGCTTGTCCAGCACTATCTGCTCAAGCCTCGCCACGCGGCGCTTCTTGCTCATCTCCACCTTGATTCCCAGGCGGGAGAGCTTGGCTTCGCCGAACTCACTGTTCTGGAGCGCATCGAGTATCTGGTTCAGCTCCTCCGTGGCCGAAGCCACAGCGGCGCCGGACCCAAGCAGCAAGGCGAGTAGCCCGCCACCTTCCTCCATTGCATAGGTGTTCTTGCGGGTGAGGTGTGGAAGGCCTTCGGCGTCCAACGCGAACGAGACGCGGGTTGTCCCCTCGCTAGGCGGACCCACGCTCTGGATGGCCCCCGCCATGGCAGCCATCAGCAGCGTCGTCGTCAGAGACTTGTTGCGAATCACACGGAACCCGTAGTTGCGGGAAGCATGCCGATCCTGGTCGACTACCCCAACGGTCGTAGCTATGAGTTTGGCCGGTTTGCCCAGCCGACCTCCGATGCACCAGGGCCGGTCTTCGGTGAACCGGCCCAGCGCCTGCCCACCGGAGGCCAGTTTGAACGAGATCTCCGATGACGGCATGATGCCATGGACATAGGCCGCGACCAGGGGGACGTCGGCCGATCCCAGGCTCGACATGGTGTGCCCGAAGGCGAGCACCACGTCGCCCTTCACGTAGGTCACGGTGCCGACCGCGGTGATGTCGAGGTCGCCCTCCATGAGGCGGGCGCCAACGGCCGATCCAGGCGCCAGGCGGCCGCTGATGTGAGACATGGAGCCAGCGCCCGACACGGGCGTCAGGCCCATCGGCGCGAGTGAAGCCCGGAGCAGCGAGAGCGCGGTCGGGTTCAGACCACTCACCATGAGGGGCGTCGCTACCGGCACCAGGGACATGGAGCCGCCTGTCGCGGAGGCCGGGGCGGCCGCGCCGACCGTCGCTCGTTCGATGCGCCGGCCGCCGATGGTGAACGGTTGAGTCGCCTTCAGCGTACCGGTCCGCTTGACCGGGGACGATCCGGGCTGGAACGCCTCGAGCATCTGGGCGATGGGCGTGACGCCTGCCACCGGGCGCTTCGCAAAGGGCCAGGCATAAGCGAGCGCGCCGACCAGCTTGCCACGGATGTAGATGGGGCTGCCGCTCATGCCGGCCGCCACCCCGAACCCCTTGCTTACGGGCGGACCGGAATCGACGGTAACCAGGATGATGTCGCCGCCGAAGTCCACTCGCCGCAGCACGCCGATGACGGTAACGCCGAAGTTCTCTATCCTGGTGCCGGTGAAGACACTCTTACCGATCCCCTTCATGCCGGGGCGGATCTCGTCCACCGTCATCATCTCGCTGCGGGCGATTAGCGGCGCGGCTGCACCTGCGGGCTTCGCCATTCCGCCTGCCGCTAGGACAAGCGCGGCCGCTGCCGCGGCCGCACCGATAATCCGTCTAAGCCTCATTCGGAAGCCTTTCTCAGCCCGTCGCTCGACATCGGCTCACTTGGCGAGAGCAAGCTTGATGTTCATCAGCATCTTCGTAGTCATCTGCATGCCCGGCATTTCCGGGGCGGCCATCGCCATCTTCATATCCATTCCCACCGTCCCCTCGCCGCTCACATAGACGCTCTTCTCGTAGTCGTAGTACCACACGAGGTCGCCCTGGAGGGTGGCCTCCATCTGCGAGCCCTCGGCCGCCTCCGCCGGGAGGTCGAAGGAGAGCGGGCCCTTGAAGCTGGTCCGGATCTTGGCGCAGTTACGGCCCTGGTACGGAGCCACCGCGAGCAGGCGAGACGCGAGAGTCAGGTTGACCTCCGGACCGCCCTCGGCGGAGGGAATCTTCATCTCATCAGACCAGGTGTCGTTGACTTTCACCTCGCCCTCCGGGAAGGCGGCGAAGTTGGCGAAGCTGGACCAACTCCCCGCGCCTCCGGTCATGAAGTCCTGCGCGCCGGACTTGCCCCCGAGATCGGACTCGATCATCTTCACCATCCGCCCGCGGCGATCCATGTCGGCGACGACCTTGCCCTTGGGCACGTCTTCGCCCTGGGACTGTCCGGCCGCTTTCGCGGTGAACTTCCCGCCGGTGACGCGGGTCTCGATGCGCACCGTGTCCGTGGTCTCCGAGAGCGCCTTCGAGGTGTACTGGATGGCGCCGCTCAGTTCCATGCGCATCGGCTCCGGCATGCCCTCAACACTGCTCTCCGTGCGGCCCGCCATGCTGACTCTGTACTTGATGGTCTCGCCGACCTTCGGGGAGTAGCGCAACAGCACGGCGTGCGCCGGCAAGCCGGCCGCCAGCCACAGACAGAGCGCAACCCCCGCGATATGCCCTCTCCTCATCTCCATCTCCTTCGCCACGTCAGATGATCGGCAGCTCCTCGGCCATCGGCGAACCGGTCAGGGTTTCGGAGCCATCCTCCTCTACCAGCACCATGTCCTCGAGCCGCACGCCTCCGATATCGGCCAGATAGATTCCGGGCTCCACCGTCACTACACTTCCGGCTTGCAGCTTCGTCTCCACATCTCGCGCCAGGCGCGGCCCCTCGTGGACATCGATGCCCACGCCATGCCCCAGGCCGTGCCCGAAGGCGTCGCCATACCCGACGGCCTCGATCATGGTCCGCGCTACCGCATCCACCTCACCACAGACTGCGCCCGACTTCACCGCGGCTGCGGCCGCGCGCTGCGCCCGGTAGCAGATCGAGTAGATCTCCTTCGCCTGCGGCGAGGCCTCCACACTGGCGAAGGTGCGCGTCATGTCGGAGCAGTACCCATCGACCCGCGCTCCCATGTCAATGACCACCAGATCGCCCGGCTGTAGACTTCGCTTGGTCGTCTCCGCATGGGGCAGAGCGCTGTGAGGCCCAAAGGCCACGATCAGGTCGAAGGCGGCTGCTTCGGCCCCGGCGCGGCGCATGTGGAACTCCCCCTCCAGCGCGACCTCACGCTCCGTCACCCCCGGACGCAGAAGCCTCACCATGGCCGTCAGCGCGTCGTCGGCGAGCTGCGCGGCGGCGCGGATGCAGGCGACCTCGGCGGCCGACTTGACGACGCGAAGCTCCTCCACTGGCGAGGCGGGCGTCAACGCCACCTCTTCCGCCCCTTGCGCAAGCTGTTCCTTCGCCTCACAGGTGAGATGGCCGCCCTCGAAGCCTACCCGGCGAAGCTCCCACGTCCTCGCCAGGGCGCCCAGGTTGGAGTAGAGCTTCCGCGGGATCTCCACGAACTCGTAGTCAGTCGCTTGCTCTCTCGCTTGAAGGCGGTAGCGGAAGTCGCTAAGGAGCGTGGCGCGATCCCGCGATACCAGTAGTGCACCGGAGGACCCCGTGAAGCCGCTAAGGTAGAAGATGTTGCTCGGAGTGGAGACCACCAGCCCGTCGAGGCCCGCCTCGGCCAGCCGCGCGCGCAGTTGCCCCAGGCGCTGCCGGTGCTCGGCGCTCACTGCCGGCCTGCGCCAAATCTCGCTGCTAGCGCCCGAAGGGCCAGCAGGTAGCTACCCGGGCCAAAGCCGCAGACTTGGCCGATGCAGGCGGGTGCAACCATCGAGCGCCGCCGGAACTCCTCTCTGGCGTGGATGTTCGAGAGGTGTACTTCCACCGTGGGCAGGCCGACGGCCTTGATGGCATCATAGATGCCGACGCTGGTGGTGGTGAACCCGGCCGGATTGATGATGATCCCCTGGGCCCAGTCCGCCGCTTCCTGGATGGCGTCGATGATCTCTCCCTCGTGATTGGTCTGGACGACGCGTGTTTCCAGGCCCAGCTCGCGGGCGAGGGACTCGATCTCGCGGTTGATCTCGGCGAGCGTGGTTGTGCCGTAGATCTCCGGCTCTCGCTTACCGAGGAGATTCAGGTTGCAGCCATGGATCACCATCACATGCTTGCCAGCCATCCAGGCCCCCTTGCCACTTTCGCTCCGTCAGGTGGGCAGGCGACCCTCTCCTGCCCTACACCACAGCTACAGGTCCAGCACCATCCCCACTTCGCCGCAGTCCGGGAACTTCGGGCAGCGGATGCACTCCGTCCAGACCTTCTGGGGAAGCTCTGCCTTCTCCACCTTGCGGAAGCCGAAGCGGGCGAAGTAGTCGGGGATGTAAGTGAGCACGAACAGCCGCGGAACCCCGATCGTCTTCGCGTCCTCCAGGCAGACCTTCACCAGCCGGTCGCCGAGCCCTTGGCTCTGCGCGCTCTCGCTCACCGCCAGGCTCTTCACCTCGGCCAAATCGCTCCAGGTGACGTGCAGGGCGCAACAGCCGGCAACGGCCCCGTCCACCTCGGTGACGAAGTAGTCGCGGATGTTCTCATAGAGTTCGCTGAGTGACCGCGGCAGCATCTGGTCCTGATCAGCGAAGGAGTTGATCAGGCGCTGGATCGCGGTCACATCGTCGATACGCGCCCGCCTCAATGTGGTTTCCATGCATCGGATTCTAGCACAGGCAGGAGGGAGGAACAAGCGGAGATGCCGTCCTCTCGCCCCGGGGCTGCGGCGCCCCGCCGGAGTTCCCCGCAGGAGAGCGAGCGCGCATCGGGAAAGTAGCTTCTGGCGGTCACTGCGGCTTGCCGGGAAATGGCCGCGGCCGGATGCGATTCATTGTGAAGGTGGTTTGCTGACCCCTATGAGCGATCCCAACACGGACATCATCTCCGACTTGCTGGTCATTGGCTCTGGCGCGGCGGGGCTGTCCTGCGCGCTGCAAGCCGCGAAGCTTGGCCTCTCGGTCATCGTCGTAACCAACTCCAACGATCTGTCGGAGTCCAGCAGCGACCATGCTCAGGGCGGCGTGGTTGCGCGGCCGCCCGGTGATACACCAGAGAGCCTGGAGGCGGATATCATTGCCGCCGGTGACGGACTATGCAATCCCGAGGCGGTGCGGCTGGTGTCCGAGAAAGTGCCCGAGGTCGTCGATCAGTTCCTCGTCGACGAGATCGGCGTACCGTTCAGCAGGGACGAGCAGGGGAACCTGGACTACACTCAGGAGGCCGCGCACTCCTGTCGGCGCATCGTCCATGCCGATGATGCCACCGGCCACGCCATCTCCGATCGCTTACTGGAGGCCGCGAAGTCCGAGCCGAAGATTCAGCTCCTGACGCTTCACACGGCAGTAGATTTGATCACCAGCCCCCACCACTCGCTCGACCCGCTGGATGTCTACGGCGAGATCGAGTGCCTTGGCGCCTATCTGCTGAGCCGGGAGACGGGCAAGGTGACGCGCTTCTTCGCCAGCTTCACGCTGCTGGCGACAGGCGGACTGGGGCAGGTCTATCTGCATACTACCAACCCGCGCGTCGCCCGGGGCGATGGCCTGGCGATGGCCCACCGCGCCGGAGCGCAGATCATCAACGCCGAGTACGTGCAGTTCCACCCCACCGCTTTCTATCACCGAGACGCAGACCGATTCCTGATCTCGGAGTCCGTGCGGGGCGAGGGCGCGATCCTTCGCACCCGCGCCGGTTACGCCTTCATGCACGACTACCATCCTGACGGCGCGCTCGCGCCGCGAGACGTCGTGGCCCGCGCCATTCACGAGGAGATGCTCAAGAACGGCGATGAGTACGTGCTCCTTGACCTCACCCCGCTCCAGGTAGACCCGCGCGCGCGTTTCCCCATGATCTACCAGACCTGCCTGCGGTACGGGGTGGACATGACCAAGGAGCCGATCCCGGTGGTGCCGGCGGCGCACTACTTCTGCGGAGGGGTGAAGGTAGACACCTGGGGGCACACTAACATCCGGCGTCTGTACGCCGCCGGAGAGGTGAGCTGCACTGGCATCCACGGCGCGAACCGGCTGGCCTCTACGTCTCTGCTGGAAGCGATTCTCTGGGGCCGCCGCGCGGCCGAAGATGCCGCGAAGAACCCCCGCCCCTTCGATACCGGCCGCATCAAGATGATCGCCTCGTGGCATGACGAGGGGCTGACCGAAGCGATCGACCCCTTGCTCCTGATCCAGGATTGGATGATGATCAAGAGCACGATGTGGAACTACGCCGGCATCGTGCGCACCAGCAAGCGCCTCGACCGCGCCGAGGCTGACCTCAGCTACCTCTCGCACCGGGTCGAGCAGTTCTACCGCGAGACTCGGCTCTCGGACTCGCTTATCGGCCTCCGCAACGGCATCATCGCGGCCCAGACCATCGCGCAGGCCGCCAAGCGCAATCCCGTGAGCCGCGGCTGTCACTTCCGGAGAGACTGAGGCGCCTCTCGGTGGCGCGCTAACCCCTCGCCCTCCGGCCGATCCCCTCCTGCGGCACGGCGCCCAGTTTCACCGTGAGCTTCATCTCCCGCCCATCCCGCAGCAGTGTCGCTTCCACCTTGTCGCCGGCATTCCGCTGCCTGATGGCATTGCCGAGGGCCTGCTCGCTGTCGAGGGGCTTGCCGTCGAAGCGAAGCAGCACATCTCCGAGCTTGA
This sequence comes from uncultured Armatimonadota bacterium, assembly GCA_963699135.1. GTDB lineage: Bacteria > Armatimonadota > Hebobacteria > Hebobacterales > Hebobacteraceae > JBEKKD01. Next base: position 853,564 of record OY969415.1, read on the forward strand.
TCCCCGCCTGATCGGCAGGGCCGTTGGGGACGACCTGCGCGACCAGCGCGCCCTTCCCGCCCGGAACCTTCAGCCTCCCCGCCTCCTGCGGAGTCAGGAAGCGGTGAGCTACTCCCAGCCAGGGCATGCTGCCGGTCTTTATCAGCTTCTCGAACACCGCCCTCGCCGAGTCGATGGCGATAGCGAACCCAAGTCCCTGCGCCTGGGGAATGATGGCGGTCGGAATGCCGATCACTTCGCCACTAAGGTTCACCAGCGCCCCACCGCTGTTGCCGGGGTTGATGGAAGCATCGGTCTGAATCAGATCATCGAGAACGGTGCCATCGGGCTCCGGGATGCGGCGGCCGGTCGCGCTGATGACGCCCACTGTCACGCTATTGTCGAACCCAAACGGGTTCCCGATGGCGATGACCCAGGATCCGATGGGGGCGCTTCGGATACTCCCCAATCGGGCCACAGGCAGCTTGGAGCCTTTGATCTGCACCACCGCGATGTCGGAAAGCGGGTCGGCCCCGACCACCTTGGCGTCGAACTGCCGCTTGTCAGACAGGGTCACACTCACCTTGCTGGCGCCTCTCACGACATGGGAGTTCGTCAGGACATACCCGTTGTTTCCGTCGATGATGACCCCGCTCCCCTCACCCTCCTTGGGGAACGGCTGAGGCAGCCGGAAGAACTGCCTCAGCATTTTCTGCGCCTCGCTCTCGGCGGGGAGGATCTCCGTGCTCACCTTCACCACTGCGGGACCCACGTTCTTCACGGCCGATACGATCGCGTCTTCCGACGAGGTCGTGACCTGCCGAACCGGCCCTGCACCGGAAATGACAGGCGCTCCGCCCGCGCCCGCGAGCTGCTTCGTGACCAGCGTCCACACCAGGCCCGCCCCGACCAGTACTCCGATCAGCCCCATCAGCAGCGCCGCGACCGCTCGTCCTCGGCTTCTCATGACATACCTCCGGCCATGCGTTCTGCGAGAGCCAGCAAGGTACGCGTCGCGGCTCCAGTGGCGCCCTCAATCTGGTGTGGCTCGTTCTGTTCGCTCCAGGAAGTACCCGCGATGTCGATGTGAGCCCACGATGTTTCACCCACGAACTCCCGCAGGAACCAGCCCCCGGTAATGGTACCGGCAGGTCGCCCGCCCACGTTCTTCAGATCGGCCATCGGGCTGTCGAGTTGCGGGCGATACTCCGGGAAGAGCGGCAGCCGCCACATGCGCTCCCCGACTCGCTCCCCCGCGCTGATCACGGCCTCCACGAACTCGCTGTCGTTGCCCATCACACCGGCCGCGACGTAGCCGAGCGCGATGATGCAGGCCCCGGTGAGAGTTGCCACATCGACCAGATGGGTGGCGCCGAGGTGCTTGGCGTACCCGAGCGCGTCTGCGAGGATCAGCCTCCCCTCTGCGTCCGTGCTGATGATCTCGATCGTCTTCCCCCCGAACGCCGTCAGGACGTCGCCAGGTCGGTAGGCGCGGCCGCTCGGCAGGTTCTCGGCGGCGGGGATTACGCCCATCAGGTCAAGGTCAATCTTCATCTCCGCAGCCGCCCGCATCGCCGCCAGCACCGCCGCCGCCCCGGCCATGTCGCTCTTCATGACATGCATCTTGTCCGCTGGCTTGATGGAGATGCCGCCGCTGTCGAAGGTGAGCCCCTTCCCCACGAACGCCACCCGCGGGCCCCCTTCCCTTCCCCGGCGCCGCAGCACGATCAGGCGTGCCGGCTGCTCGCTTCCGCTCGCCACTGCCAGCAGCGCGCCCATACCCAGCTCGCGGAGCTGCGGCGGCTCCAGCACCTGCACCTCGAGCCCCGTCCGGCTCGCGATCTCCATCGCTTGCTCCGCCAGCCCGGACGGGGTCACCTCGTTTGCCGGCAGGTTCACCAGGCGGCGCGCGTAGTTGGTGGCTTCGCCCCCGGCGCGGGCGGACTGAACCGCCCTAGTCGCCGACTCCCGATGCTCATCGGCCACCCCGAGGAGGCAGATATCGTCCAGCTCGTCGGGCAGACCGCGCTCGCTCTTCCTCTCTTCGCCCTGGTAGAGCCCGACGTAGGCCGCTTCCACGATGGCGCGGACAGACTGCTCGCGACGCGTACCGGGCAATGCATCGAGCAGCGCGAACCCAACACGGCGGCAACCTCGATCGCGGAGCGTCCTCGCCGCCGCCCCACGCGGCGCGACGGAGCGTGAAGAGATCGGCCTCGGTCGGCTTCCCCAGGCCGACGATCGCCGCCCTCGCGGCCGGCATCCTCCCAAAGGTGTGGAGGATGGTCACCTCACAAGGCTTCCCGCGGATCTCCCGGGAGTCGATCAGGCGTTGCACTATCCTCTCCAGCCGCGAATCGACGTCGGAGGCGGCCCCCAGCAGGGGGGCGTTCTCGAAGACGCCGACAATGACCGCGTCGCCCTCGTACTGCGTCGCAGACTCAGATGAAACCCTGGTTTCCATCGTTGCTCCTCCCGCCGGCGCTCCGGTCCTTCCTAGCCACGAACGAGCGTTTTGGGTATAATCGCATGCGGTTGTCCCAGGGGAGCGGAATGACCTGTGTACGGAACTCCGCGCCCGTCCCGGTGTCTAAGCCCACAGCGCCTGCCGGGCACTAATACGGTGACGGAGGGCTTAACCCTCCAGCGCAAACGGGCCAAGGAGACGTGCGCCATGAACCCGTCCGGGGACCCCCTTGCGGAGGTGCTCATCGACGCGGGGGTGATTACCCGAGAGCAGCTTGACACGGCCTATTCGGCCCGCTCCAGCAACGGCGTGGAACGGCTGGACGAGATCATGTCGCGTCTCGGCCTGGCGCGAGAGGCCAGATCTACACCGCCGTCACCCGCCGCCTCGGCCTCGAGTACTTGCCCGAGGTAGACCGTGACATCGACTCGGCGATACTGGCGCAAGTACCCGGCGAGTTCGCCATGCGCCACCAGGTGCTGCCCCTCTACCAGGAGGATCACACGCTGGTCGTGGCGATGGCCGAACCCCTTCGACGTGACCGTGCTGGACGATCTGCGGCTGCTCACCGGTCGGGAGGTCCGCGCGGTTGTCGCCAGCCCCCGACAGATCTCGGAGACGATCGAGCAGTCCTACATGGAGAAGATGTTCCACGACATCGACGACATGCAGACCGAGGAGGTCGCGGAGGAAGACATCGAGATCGCCGACCTGCAGAAGATGGCCCGGGAGGCCCTGGTCATCAAGCTGGTCAACCTGATCCTCCACCAGGCGATCCAGGAGCGCGCCTCCGACATCCACATCGAGCCCCACGAGCGGGAGCTGCGGGTGCGCTACCGGGTGGACGGAGTGCTGCACGACGCCAGCTCCCCTCCCCGCCATCTGCACCCCGCCATCATCTCCCGCATCAAGATCATGGCGACATGGACATCGCGGAGCGCCGCCTGCCCCAGGACGGGCGGCGCGGATCAAGCTGGCCGGCCGCAAGATCGACCTGCGCGTCTCCACCATCCCGACCCTGCACGGCGAGAGCATCGTCATCCGTCTGCTCGACCGCACGACCGGGGCCATCCCACTGACCGAACTGGGGATGCGAGAGGACACCTTCGCCGTCTTCCGCCAGCTGATCTCTCGCCCTCACGGCATCATCCTGGTGACCGGGCCCACCGGCTCGGGCAAGAGCACCACGCTCCACGCGGCCCTGCACGAGGTGTACTCGCCGGAGAAGAAGATCATCACCATCGAGGAGCCGGTCGAGTACGAGCTGGCGGGCGCCAACCAGATCAACGTGCGACCGGAGATCGGGCTCACCTTCGCCACCGGTCTGCGCCACATCGTCCGCCAGGACCCGGACATCATCATGGTGGGAGAAATCCGGGACTCGGAGACCGCGGACATCGCCATCCACGCGGCCCTGACCGGCCACCTCGTGTTCAGCACGGTGCACACCAACGACGCCGCCGGCGCGATAACCCGTCTGCTGGACATGGGCGTAGAGCCCTATCTGGTCGCTTCCTCGCTGATCGGCGTGGTGGCCCAGCGTCTGGTACGGACCCTCTGCCCGCACTGCCGGACTCCTTCAAGCCGACCCCCGAGTAGCTGGAGGAGATGGGACTGAGCCCCGACCAGGCGGCGGGGACACTCTCTATGCGGCCGGAGGATGCGAGTTGTGCCGCCGCGGCTATCTGGGACGAACCGGCATCTTCGAGCTGCTGGTGGTCGACGAGGAGTGCCGCCGCCAGGTGCTGGACAAGGTGTCCTCCAGCGAGATCAGGCAGCGGGCGGTGGAGAAAGGCATGCGCACCCTGCTCGGCGGATGGTAAGAATGACAGGTTCTACGGGAGAGGTGCGCACCACGATCGAGGAAGCGTGGTCCGAGTCTGTCAACGGAGACGATATCTGATGCGAGCTCGAGGCGGAGCTGAGATGGCGCGTTTCCGCTACACCGCCCTGGACCGAGGCGGAAAGACCGTAGCGGGGAGATCGCCGCGGAAGAGCCCCGAGGAGGTCAAGCGCCGCCTGCGGGAGATGGGGTACTTCCCCTCCGAGATCCTCGAGGCGGCCCAGTTCAGGCTCGAGCAGCGGCGCCCGCGGAATGACGCGCGCCGCCGCGTCTCGGGCACTGACATCGTCATCTTCACGCGGCAGCTCGCCGACATGACGGCGGCCCGGCTGCCCCTGTTCCGCAGTCTCTCGGTTCTGGTCGAGCAGGCCGCAATCCGGCCCTCCGGGAACTGGTGGAGGCGATCCGCACCGACGTCCAGGAGGGCCATCCCCTCTCGGAGGCGCTGGCCAAGCACCCGCGCACTTCCCCGACCTCTACGTGAACATGGTGCGCGCAGGCGAGACCAGCGGCCACCTCGACGCGATCCTGCTCCGCCTCGCCGATTTCCTGGAGAAGTCCCAGCAGCGGCGCTCGCAGGTGATCTCGGCGCTGATCTATCCGGCGATGCTGATCACGGTGGCGATCGCCGCCGTCGCCTTCATCATCGGCTACCTGATCCCCAAGCTGCAGTCCCTGTTCGCGGAGATGGAGCAGACGCTGCCTCTGATCACGCAGGTGCTGCTCGCGGTGGCCGGCTGGTGAGCCAGACGTGGTGGATGACGGCCCTGGTGATCGTCGCAGTCAGTCGTCATCGTGCGCCGGTACGCCCGCACGGAGCGGGGCGGGAGACGATCGATCGCTGCTGCTGGGCCTGCCGCTGCTCGGCCCCATCTGGCACAAGATGGCGGTCTCCCGTCTCACCCGCACGTTGGGGACGATGCTCACCGGCGGGGTACCCATCCTCACCGCCTTCGAGATCGGCGCCAACGCCATCGCCAACCGTCCCATGACGCGTGCGCGGACCGAGCAGGCGCGGGAGGAGGTGCGCCAGGGATCGCGGTTGAGCGGCGCGCTCGACGTCCGGCGTCTTCCCTCCGCTGCTGGTTCACATGGCCGCGGTGGGAGAAGAGACGGGGCAGCTTCCCGAGATGATGCTGCGGGTGGCGGACAACCTTGACTTCCAGGTGGACAGCACGTTGGGCCGACTCACCACGCTGTTGGAGCCCTTCATCATCATCGCGATGGGCGTGATCGTTCTCTTCATCGTGCTGGCGGTGCTGCTGCCGATATTCCAGATCAACGCGACCATCGGCCACTGAGCATGGAGATCCGCTTGGTGGCCGGGCCGCCCGAGTCGCCGATCGAAAGGAAGCGTAGACCGATATGAGACGATTGCCCATTCGCATGGGCCGAGGGGCAGGTTTCACCCTGATCGAGCTGGTGGTGGTGATGACCATCATCGCCATCCTCGCCGGGGCCGTCACCGTGGAGGCGGGGAAGCGTATCAAGCTCGCCCGGCGAGCGAGAGGGCTGGAGGACATCCGCGTGCTCGAGATGGCGCTCGATAGCTACGCCGCGGATAACGGCAATCCACCGACCACTCAGCAGGGCCTGGCATGCCTTCGGCAGAAACCGACCTCCGCGCCAGTGCCGAGAAACTGGAACGGGCCTTACATCAAGAAGAGCGTTCCGAAGGACCCCTGGGGCAACGACTACGTCTATCGCTACCCTGGCCAGGAGAATCCCGAAGGGTACGACCTGATCTGCTATGGCGCAGATGGTCAGCCCGGCGGCGAGGATGATGACGCGGACATCACCAACTTCGAAGAGCAACAGTGAGCTGAGGCCGGTCGGCCGGGTCGGCGTCCGCGCGCGCCAGGGTGGCTTCACCCTCCTGGAGATGGTGGTGGTCATCGCCATCGTGGCCATCCTGTTCTTCGCCTTGCAGCCGAACCTGGCGGGGATGCTGCGCGGCAGTGAGGAACGGACGGCGCTCAGGCAGCTCGTCGGCCTGTTCAACTACGCTCGCGTCGAGGCGGTAGGAAAGGGCTGCCTGGTCCGAGTGGTCTATGACCCGAACGATGTCGCATTCCGGGTGGAGAGGCAGTCGGATCCCGCTGTTGACCGAGCAGCCTTCGAGCCGATTCGCGTGCAGGGCCGGAGCAAAGTAGGTATCCCTGAGTGGCTCGATGTTTCCCAGCTGGCGGTAGCGGGACAGGACGTTCACCAGCAATCGGCCACCCTCTACTTCTATCCCGACGGCCGCACCGATGGCGCCTCCCTGGTGCTGGCCGACGATAAGGGACGCCAGATCGTGATTGAGATCTCGGCCACGACCGGGAGAGTGACAATCAGTGTCTAGCCGATCCCGCCAATCTGGTTTCACCCTGGTGGAGGTGATCGTCGCCACCACCATTCTCGCCATTGGCCTGCTCGCGGTTCTGACCGCGTTTTCGCTCGCCGCTCGGGTCGCCGGCGCTTCGAATGCCGACACGAAGATCGCCTTCTTGGCGCAGCAGAAGTTCTCTGAGATCGAGACCAGGGACCCCCAGCGTTTGACGCGCGGGACGACGTCCGGCACGTTCTCCCCGAGCGACCCCGATTACCTGTGGCAGCTTACCATTCATCCGCCGAACGGGCAGCACGTGACGCAGGTTGACCTGACCATCTTCGCCCCGCAGGCAGGGAAGACGCGACAAGTGCGCTTCACCACCTCGGTGTTCTAGGCCACATGCCATGACACGCTTCCACAAGCGCCTGGCATCACCGTTAGCCTGCTTCCTGGCCTGCCGCGGAGCGGGCCACAGAGCAGTTGCTGCGACGCGACGCCAGCGTGGTTTCACGCTGTTGGAGTTGACCATCGCGATGACCTTCGTGGGCCTGCTCGCGAGCGGGATCGTTATCAGCATCTCCACCTGTCTGAACGTCTGGACGCGGTCCGCGGAATCGGCCGACCTCAATCAGGAGGCAAGGGCGGTCATGGAGATGATCTCGCGAGACATCCGTGGCTGCTATCTGGGCCTGGTGCAGACGACCGGCCATTTCCAGGGCTCGCCAGCCAGACCCGACGGAACCCCGTTCGACAGCATCGAGTTCACTACCCAGACCAGTGATCTGTCGCGTCTCGCCCTCCTCCCCGACGAGATGAGGTCGCAGAGGCAGGATTCGCGGCCGCCGATCAGCGATTACGTCGTCGTGCGCTACGGATGGCGCACGGGGCAAGATGTCGACGGCTTCTACCGCTCGACCTGGGTGTCGCCGGGAGCGATGGGCGAGAAGATGAGCAGCAACGGGAGTTCCGAGCTGGTCTCCACGACGCTGACCAGCCTGCGATTTCGCTATTTCGATGGCGCCGAGTGGGATGACAGCTTCGACTCTGCGACCAGGAGCAACAACCCACCGATCGCCGTTTCGGTACGGCTCACTCTGCGCGATGCGCGGGGGCAGGAACGTGAATTCCAGACCGTGGTGCCAATCACATAGCGGGAGGCGATTCGCGCCGACGCGCTTCTCCGGCCGCTCGGGCGGCCGGAAGGAGCGGGGCGTTGTGCTGATCCTGGCGATCTTCGCCGTGGTGCTGCTCTCGGTGCTTGCGGTAGGTATCAGCTCCGCGGTGAGGGTCGAACTGGGAGCCTCCCGGCTCAGTCTGGAACGCATGCAGGGGCTGTTCCTCGCGGAGGCCGCCATCCGGCAGGCGCGGGCCGTACTGCTCTATGACGACCCGAAGCTGGATGCCCTGCAGGACTCGTGGGGGCCGGACTGCGTTCATCCTCTCGATGCGCCGCGCGCTTTCGGCGAAGGGTTCTACCTCGCTCACATCGAAGATGCCTGCGGCCGGATTGATGTGAACGAGGCCGATGTCGAGACGTTGCTTCGCCTCGCCGGGGACCAGCAAGTGGCGGAGTCTATCGTCGCCTGGCGCGAGCCGGTCCTCAGCGCAGATGATGCCTACTACCGCGCCCTGCCGGAGCCGTACTCGCCTCGCCACGGCCCCTTCGAGACAGTGGGCGAGTTGCTGCTGGTCCGCGGGGTTACCCCCGACATCTTCTTCGGGAAGGGCGGCGAGCCGGGCCTGGTCGATCTCTGCACCGTTGAATCGATCTCTCCTAACACGGACGCCGGCGGCGATCTTCGCACGGGGCTGAATGAGTTCAAGAACTGGGGTGAGTTCGAAGCCTTCCAGAAAGCATTGATGGCGAAACTGGGCGGGGTGATCACCGTGTACGACGCGACCGAAATCTTCAACGGGTGGCTCAGGCTGAGCCAGAGCGGGCAGATGGGCTATACGTCGCTTGCTCAGCTTGCTACCGTTGCAGGCCTCGGATATGATAAGATCGTTGGCATCATAGACTATCTGACAATGGACCCGGGTCTCACCATGTCCGGGATGGTCAATGTGAATACGGCGAGCCCGCAGGTGATCGCGGCTCTGCCGGGCGGTTCCATGGCTCTGGGCCTGAGTACCGCTACTCATCGCAGCCAGGCCCCGTTCGCGAACCTGGGCGAGTTCACCGAGTTTCTGTTGAGCCAGCCCAATGGCCCCGACGTGTTCGCGCAGATGATCGACCATGTCAACGTGAAATCGTCCAGCTTCATCATCGCGGCCACCGGCTATCCGCCAACCGAACGCGGCTATCGATCGCTGCGGGCGTTGGTTCGCCGGACAGAAGACGATGTGGTGCTGATACAGCAGTCTGAGGAAGAGTGGCCCGTGGCGCCCACGATCCAAGTGGCCGCCGCGGTAGGGAGGAGGTGAGGGCTTGCGCCTGCGCATCCCACCGGTGAGCATCGACATCGGGTCGTACTCGGTCAAAGTGGCCCAGGTATGGGAGGGCCACGGCGGAGTGCGCGCGATCCGTTTCGCCGAACAGCCGTTGCCGCCGGGCTTCCGCTGGGAGATCGGGGGGGATCGCAGGCCTCTGGTTCAGGCCATTCGGCAGGCGCTATCCCAGGCCGGGATTCGGCGCCGGGCGGCGATCATGGCTGTGCCTCGGCGGCAGGTGACGGCCCGGATCAGCCCCTATCCTGCAGCCGACCGCACCTCGCTGCGCCGGGTGATCGAGTATGACCTCGCCGACCAGATCCCTTTCCCCGTGGACCAGGTGGTGCTCGACTTCCAGATGCTGGGTCCGTCCCGGGAGCAGGCGGGGTTGACCGACGTGCTGGTGGTGGCGGCTCAGCGTGACCTAGTGCGAGAGTACCTGGCGGTGGCGAAGGACTTGGGGATGCAGCTGACGGCGCTGACCGTCGACGCCCTCGCCCTGCACGACCTAGTTCGCCTGACCACGGACAACCGCCCCGGAGTGACCCTGTCCATCGAAACCGGCGCCCGCGCCAGCACTATCAATGCCTCCGAAGGCGACCGCTTGCGTTTGACCCGGTCGGTGGGCCTGGGAGGCCAGCCGCTGACACAGGCGATTCGAGATGATCTTGGCATCAGTCTGGAGGAGGCGCAGCGACTAAAGGAGACGGAAGGCCTGGCTCTCCTCCAACGCCAGCCTAAGCCTCACCGCATGGCGGCCTGGGTGGAGAACCTCCGCGGTGAGCTGCGCCGTTCCGCGCTTTCCTTTGGGCCTACGGTGACCTCGCGAGTACTGATGCTCGGCGCTGGCTCCGAGGTTCCCGGCCTGACTGATGTGATTCACTCAGAGTTCGGTCTGGAGCCGGCCCGGTTGTCTGTCCGCGGGCTGTTCCCCGCCGCCATCCTTCACGGCGACGCGCAGTCGGCCGACCAGTGCCTGCTGGCCATCGCCCAGGCGCTGCGGGGCAGTAGCTGGACCGCTTGGACAGTCTCACTCGTGCCGCGAGAGGTCGCGGAAGTGCGGCGCGGTCGAGCGTTCCAGATCGCTGGCAAGGCAGCGGCGGTGGCGGCGATCGCGGCGCTGGCTATCGGATACGTCGTGGAGGCGCGTTCGATCGGCCGGCAGAGAGATAGGGCGAGGCTGCTCCAGCAGCAGGCGAGAGTGGCGGAGAAGCAACAGGCGCAGGCGAAGCAGATTCTCGACGAGCGCGACGCCATGAGGAAAGACCTTGGGGTCCTGCAACTGGCGGAGGCGCGGCGCTACGCCGCCCTCGAGTTGCTGAAGACGATCTCGGAGTTCGCGGCCCCAGGCACGCTCATCACCCACTTCACGCTTCGCCCTGGGCAGCCCCTCCAGATACAGGGAACCGCTCCCGATTCAGGCGCAGTCGCCGATCTGCAGGCCGGCGTCGCTCGCTCCCGCCTCGTCACGTTAGTCAGCCTCGATCGCGCCGACCAGGTGACAGTCACGCGCTCGGTCCCGGTCGCCGGTCCAGCCGCCAGGCAGGCGAGCTCCGAGCAGAGCAAGCGCGCGGGTGCGAGGAAGGGCGTGGGCCTAGGGACCAAACCTAGAACCAAGCCTGGCCAGCCAGAACCGGTTATCATGCGGCCTGCAACCACATCTGCCGTGTCGTTCACGCTGACCGTGCACCTCTGGATTGAGCCCAAGACAGGGAAGCAGGGCATGGTCTCCGGAGGAATGTCGCCATGAGAGGATCCCGTCTGCGCGAGCGTACCGTGCTGATCGCAGCCGGGGCGGCCCTGGTCGCTTTCCTGCTCGTCTTTTTCGTCGTGCTCCCGATGCGGGATACGGCAAAGAACCTGAGTGGGCAGATCAGGACCTTCTCCGCGGCTATCGACGAAGCCAACAAGATGTATCGCCAGATGCCCGCGGCAGAGGAAGCAGTGAAGCAGATGCGGGCCGAGACGGCCAAGCTCTTCCTTCCCGAGAGCGTCGACGTGACCCCTTCACTGGTGCGCGAGATCGCTCAGCTCAGCAGCGATCTCGGGATCGAGCTCAACAGCATCCGGCCGGCCGAACCGGAAGCGGTTGGCAATGGCATGAGATACCCGGTCAGCTTCCGTATCGAGGCTGACTTCCCCCATATCGTTCGGCTGCTCTTCGAACTCGAGCAACCACCGCACCGGCTCTGGGTGGAGGGGATTGAGATCACCCCCGGCGCCAGGGGGGCAAGTGGTCTTAGCGCTCTGGTCCACGTTGCCTCCTACAGCCTGAAGTCGGTCAGCAAGGGAGCCGATGAAGACGCTTAAGCCAAAGCAACTGGGGTTGATCGCGATCCTGGTCGCTTCGGTCGCGTTCCTCTTCTATACGATGACCAGCAGCCCGCCTACCAGCGGGAAGAAGCGTCGCGCCACGCACAAGGCGCTCCCCACCGCGCTGGCAGAGAGCGCGCCAGTGGTGTTTGCCGCGGCCCCGGCCGACGCCGAGTTCGGCCGCTACGAGATCATCCTGAAGCGCGATCCGTTCAGTCTTCCCAAGCCGCCTCCGCCACCCCCGGTGAGGGCCCTGCCACCCTTGCAGCCGAGGCCGGCCCCACCGCAACCGGCGCCGACGCCGCAACCTCCGCCAGCGCCACAGCCTCCGAGCTTCCCCGGGTGGTCCTACGTGGGGTACATCGAGATCAACGGGAAGATGATGGGCATCCTACAGAATCTCTCCGACCGCACGGTTGAGTACCTGGCCGTTGGCGATGGGTTCAGGGGCGCTACAGTGACGGAGGTCACCGCCACTCAGATGAGCCTTAAGGCCGGCGTGGCGCCACCCGCGGTGCTGGCTCGCAGCCAAAACTTCGACCTCATTCCACTGGACAAGGGCGCGTCAGGTAGCCAGAGCAGGCCTGGGCGGCCGTCGCCCGCGGCTCAACCTCCCCGCCCGACCTAGCGTTCGACCCGGGGAGTGATTCGATCTCGGCGGGCCCAGGTCGGGCCCTTTGGATAGCACGAGTGTCAGACGTACTCGCGAGGCATTGCCAGCCGAAGGCCGTCGGCTGGATGGGCGAGAAGGGATAGAAGCGATGATCACCCAGACTCGAAGAGCAGGCTGGCGCGCATTAGTTGCCGCGGCGGGGGTTCTCGCGCTCGCGTTCGGCGCGATTGCGCAGCAGCCGCAGTCGAGCCAAGCGGCGGAGCGAACGCCCACACGCAGAGAGCGGCGCAATCCTCCCCTCCCCCGGGGTCGGGGAGCGCAAACGCCGAGGACCCGTCCGGCGACTGGAGCGCCCGCGCCCACCGGGGTCGCGCCGGTAGCCGCCTCGTCCGCTGCCGCGAAACCGTCTGCCTCCCCCGAGTCCAAGCCGCTCGAGGTATTCCAGTCCGCCGGCGGAACCAAGATGATCCGCATGGAGTTCTATGGCCTCGACATCGACTTCCTGCTCCGTCTTCTCAGCCGAGAGGCCGGCGTGACGATCATCAAGTCGGAGCAGGTCACTGGACCTATCACCATCATTGCCCCGGAACCGGTCCCGCTGGACGTCGCGTTCCAGATTCTGAACTCGGTGCTTGGCGTGCGGGGCTTCACCATGATCCGATCGGCCACCGGCATCTACAAGGTAGTGGCCGTCGCCGATGCCATCCAGTCCGGTCCGCCGGTCGAGTTTGGCACGCGGCCGGAGGATGTGGCGTCGAGCGATGCGTTCATCACCCAGGTGATCCCCCTGGAGAACCTCGATGCCTCTGACGTGGCTTCTCAGATCCAGGGGCTGGTGTCACCGAACGCGAACATCATCCCCACCTCCACCAACTCGCTCATCATCACCGATACTGCCGCCAACATTCAGCGCGTGCTCACGATCATTGCGGACACCGAATCTCAGCTCTCCGGGGGGCTGAGGGTCTTCCCTCTCCGATACTACGACTCGCAGGATATGACCGATCTGGTGAACTCCCTGATCCTCGGGCGCGGAGGGGCCTCAGCAGCGCCCGGAGGGGGTCGTCGCATGCCCTACGAACGCCGCCTTACCGCGCGCCCAGGTCAGCCCGCCCAGATGGCGCGGCCGGGGGCCACGGGAGGCGCGGCGGGGATCGGCGCCGGGCCCGAATTCTGCTACCCCGACACCCGGACCAACTCCGTGATCCTCCTCGCCACGCCCATACACACGGAGCAGGTCCAGGCGCTCATCGACCAACTCGACCGACCGATCAGCCTACGAGATTCCTTCTACGTCTATCCGGTGCAGAACCTGATCGCCAGTGACCTGGCGAATAAGATCGGGCCGATGATCAACGCGCAGGTTCTCACCAGCACCGCCGGCGGCGCGGCCGGTACGGGCGCGTCGACGCTGTCTGGTGTTTCGGCTGCAGGAAGAACGGGCCGAGGGGGTGGCGCCTACAGCGGGACCACGAGTGGCCTCGGAACAACCGGGCGGCCCCGAACTCTTGGGGCGGCCTCGCAGGAGTCCGAGCGGCCCGCGCAGGCCGCCGGGATGGAGGTCGAACCGCTCTCCGGCGTTTCTCCCAGGAGCGCTGCACCCGAGCCCATCGTAGTGGCGCAGGCCCCCGATATGGCGGCACCCATTCCCGCTCAGCCGCAGTTCATGCCGCCTACTGTGGATATCGCCGTGCCGATGGTCGAGTATGCCCCGAGCGTACCGGTCTCCTCGGTTCGGCAGCCTATCGTCAATGCTGACGACAACACCAACACGCTGCTGATTTCGGCTTCGCCCGAGCAACTCGAGCTGGTGAAGCAACTCCTCGAGCAGCTCGATGTGGCGCCGCCGCAGGTGTACATTCAGGCGATCATCGCGGAGGTCGCCCTCGCCCGCAACACCAGCCTCGGGTTCCAGTGGGAGAACCTTGGACGCACCTTCGGGCAGTTCCAGGGGAACACATATACCGGCGATATCTCCTCCAACTTCGGCCTGGGTACGATCGCAAAGGACGCGGCCGGGAATGTCACCGGCCCGACCGGCTTCTTCGGGCAGATCAGCGGGGACTCGTTCCACGCCGTTGTTACCGCCCTGACGACAGACTCGCACGCGCGCATTCTCTCCACGCCCAGCATCTTCACCTCCAACAACCAGAAAGCGCAGATAGACGTGTCGAGCAGTCGCCCGTTCCCCAGAGGAAGCCTCACCACTACCCAGGGCACGGGCGCGGCCATCAGCACGAGCATCGACTACCAGTCCGTCGGTATCGTGCTTACGGTTACGCCTCGCGTCACGCAAGGCAACATGGTGCAGATGGAAGTCACCGTTTCGGCCGACGAGCCAGGCGCTTCCGTGAACGTTGGCGGGCAGGACTTCCCGAGCGTCAACCGACGCCAGACCAATGCCAGCCTAAACATCAGGGATGGGAACACGATCATCCTGGGCGGGCTGATGAGAGATACCATCACCCGATCCGCCACCCGCGTCCCGCTGCTGGGCGATCTGCCCATCGTCGGTTCGCTTTTCAAGTCGACCAAGTCAATCCGAGAGAAGTCCGAGCTGTTGGTCTTCCTCACGCCTCATGTGGTGCGCACCTCAGCGGAGGCGGCTGCGCTGACGGACAGAGTCAAGCAGAGGGAGCTCGAGGTTCCCAGGAGCCTGCAGGGCCCGTCAGACGGGTCCACCCCGCCCGTCAGGAAGTAGCCTCACTAGGATAGCCAACAGCAGCGGGCGCGGCAATCGCCGCGCCCGCTGCTGTTTCTGGTCGGCTGGTAGTCCAGACTGGTCTAGCCGCCTGTGATCTCCGACATCTTCACCACCCGCCCCTCTGCCGCTGCGAGGTCGGCCGCGAAGATCACCTCGTGAGTGTGCGCCGCCCACTCGAGATCGACCGGATGCGCACGGTTCTCGCGAATGCAGTCGATCAGCTCGTTGATCTCGTCTTCGTAGGGGTGATGGGTAACGTCCCCGCTGTCGAGCATGATGGTCGGAACGGACGCCATCGCCTTCTGTCCGCCCAGCTTCGTGGAGAAGAACTGGTTATCGCGAATGCAGCCGGCCTCGCCCTGAATCTCGAACGGGAAGTAGTACGGCCCGCGGTAGTCGACACTCGCCGCGCACTTGCCGACGATGCCGTTGGCGAACTTCATGATGGTGACGGAATGGGGCGGGTACTCGTACTTCAGGGGATTGCCCGAGCTGAAGCCGCTGAACGAGGCCACCTCGGTAACCTCGGATTCCGCGAAGTAGATCACCAGGTCGAGCGCGTGACAGCCTGCGCTCAGCAGCGCGCTGGCCCCCTCCTGCTCGGTGACGTTCCATCCCCACTGCTTGTACCAGGGGCCGATGCCATGGTAGTAATCGGCCTCGATGCTGTAGACCGGGCCGACGACTCCCATGTCGATCAGGTTCTTGATCGTCACTACCTGCTGATTGTACTGGCACTCGAAGCAGACTGCCGTCTTGATGCCGGCCGACTTCACCGCGGCCTGCAGCTTGCGCAGAGACTTCAGATTCAGCGCTACTGCCTTCTCGATGCACAGGTGCTTCCCGGCCTTCGCCGCTGCCACCCCCTGCTCGACGTGGAGGCTAGGCGGCGAGCAGATGGAGATCACTTGGATCTCCGGGTCCGCCAGCATCTCCGCGTAGGAGGGATAGACCTTCACGCCCGAGACGTCGGCTTCCTTGCCGATCTCCGCCAGCTTCGCCTTCGCCCCGTCGGCGGTGCGGCTGCACACCCCGACCACACGGCTGTGCGGGTTGCGCTGGTAGGCCTTGAAGTGCTCGGACGACGCCCAACCCATCCCCACGATTCCTGCGCCGATCTTATCCGCCATCACCACGCCTCCTGGGAGTGCAGCCTGTATCCTGACCACTATCTTTTGGGCGGCGGCCCGATCTCCTTTCGGCCGCCGGCTCCAGACGCCGTGGCGTCTGCGGCGACCTCAAGGAGGATTGCCGCCGCCGCGCAGAATTCATGGGAATACCATCGCAGACCAGGGATTGGAGTTATCATGCCCCCGAAGAAGATCAGGATCGCCGTCAGCGGACTGGGCCGTAT
The DNA here is from genome assembly GCA_963699135.1 of uncultured Armatimonadota bacterium. Taxonomy (GTDB): domain Bacteria; phylum Armatimonadota; class Hebobacteria; order Hebobacterales; family Hebobacteraceae; genus JBEKKD01. The sequence continues at coordinate 869,581 of OY969415.1, forward strand.
CGGATGGGACTTCCACTGTGCGCAAATCGCCAAGCATCCGCAGTTCGAGTTCGTGGCCGTTCAGGACGTCGACCCGGAGCGGCTGCGCGAAGCGGAGCAGGTCTACGGCGTCGCGGGCTATCGGGACTTCTCCGAGATGTTGGCGGAGTGCAAGCTCGAGGTCGCCGTCATCGCCACTCCCACACATCTGCACAAGGCCATGGCGATCGAAGCGTTGCGCGCGGGCTGTCACGTCTTGCTCGAGAAGCCCATGGCGCGGACAGCACCGAGGCCGCGGCTATCGTCCGCGCCGCCTCCCGCTACCAGCGACTGCTGACCGTCTACCAGCCCCTGAGAGCCGTCGCCTACTTCCAGCACCTTCGCCGACTCCTCTCGTCGGGGATGATCGGAGAACCCTACCACGTGCGCCTCGGCGCGTTCAACTACGTCCAACGGAACGACTGGCAGAGCCTGCGTCGGTTCGGCGGGGGCATGCTCAACAACTACGGCGCGCACGCCCTCGATCAGGTACTGCAGATCATCGGCTACGACGTAAAGAAGGTGTTCGCCAATCTTCGGGTGGTGGCCTCGCTGGGTGATGCCGATGACGTGGTCAAAGTGGTGGTCGAGAGCCGCAAGGGATTCGTCGGCGAGGTAGACATCAACCAGGCCTCAACCATCCAGCCCTGCACCATGCAGGTCTGGGGGACGAGGGGCGCGGTAGTGGTTCCGACAGACCGGGACCGACTCATTGCCAGCTACTTCCGGCCCCAGGACATCCCAGCGAAGTCGCTCAACAAGGCTCTCGCCAGCGAGGGTCGCCAGTACCCATTCGACAGGATCCCCATGCGAGAGGAAACCATCCCCGTTGATAGGGCGCTGGCGGTGGACTTCTACGCCAACCTCGCCGACGCCGTCCGCAAGGGCCGCCCCCTCTTCGTGAAACCCGAGGAACCCCTCGCGGTGATGCGGCTCATCGACCGCTGCCGGGAGAGCAGCGGCCGCATCGTGAAGACGCCCCTGGTTCAGAAGAAGGCGAGATGACGGCGCCAGGCCGAGGCTGAGACAATCACTGCCGGCTGTCGAAGAACCGCGCTACTTCGTCACGGTCGAACTGTGGCAGTGGGCGCCGCACGCCACCGCTGAGCAGCGACACGCCATCAGACCTCGGGACCACGCGCCCGATCGCGGCCGACTCCTTCCCGGCTTCCCGTAGCGCAGCCAGGATGGCCTCGGCTTCTACTGCCTTCGCTGCGACGAGAAGTGATCCGGAGGCGATCAGTCCGAGCGGGTCGAGTGAGAGCGCGGCGCACACCTCCCGCGTCAGCGCCAGGGTCGGGATCGCGTCGGCATCGATCTCGATTCCCACCTCGGAGGCCGCGGCCAGTTCCAGCAGCCCAGTCGCCAGCCCACCTTCCGTCGGGTCGTGCAGTGCAGTCACGCCCCCCGCCTGTGTCGCCGCCCGCGCCGCCGCGACCACGCTCATGCCTGGATCGAAAAGAAGCTGACCGGCCCTTGCCAGGTTCGCCTCGCTCATCCCCCTTCCCCGAAGCTCCTCCCCTGCCTCCCGCGCCAGCAGCGCCGTGCCCTCGATGGCGATCGGCCCCGCCAGGATCACCACGTCCCCATCGCCAGCACCGCTGCTGGTGATGAGCCTATCCTTCTGGACCTCCCCCATCATGCACCCGATCATGATGGGCCGGTCCAGGCCGATGGTGACCTCGGTGTGCCCGCCGACCGACGTCACGCCCAGCCCGCGGCAGGCCTCTGCAATCTGGTCGAAGATCGCGCGGATCTCGCCTTCGCTCGCGACCTCCGGCAGCAGCAGCGTGGCCATGAACCACTTCGGGTCGGCTCCCATGGTAGCGATGTCATTCGCGTTCACGTTCACGGTGTACCAGCCGATCAGGTCCGTAGCGAAGGTGACGGGGTCAGTCTTTGCCACCAGCAGCCGGTCACCAAAGTCGATCACCGCGGCGTCCTCCCCTACCCGCGGCCCTACCAGCACCCGTGGGTCGCCGCCCGGCAAGTGCGTCAGCAAGTCTGCCAACAACTCAGGAGGAAGCTTGCCCGGCCTCATCGCGCGTGATCCTTCTGCTCGGCCCAGATGCTTCTGTATACCACCATGGTATCGCTGCCCGAGGTGATGTTGTCCCTCAACTGCACCCAGTATACCGGTGCGAACAGGTCTCTCCTCTGGTCCAGTTCCGGATACCACGACGGGAAGATCACCAGATAGCCGGGCCTGCGATCGAAGATGAACTGGGAGAGCAGCATGGGCGCCCTTCCCGCAGCCCTCTCCTTCATGCTTCTCAGCGGCAGCACCTGCGTCGTTACCAGCCCCTGGAGGTCCAGCACTGGGTCGTTCGTGATCGCGCCGATGGCGCCCACGTCGTTCACCGCCAGCAGGGAACCCTTCGGAGCATTGTCCCTCAACCATCGCGCAGTCGTGACCTGCATCTCGGTGATGTTCTTCACGTTCAGCGCGTAGGTCGCCGACGCTCCTCGGCTGGACCGCCAGCGATGCCGCGAGCGCCACCACGACCAGCCCAATCCGGGCCCACAGCATACCCCGGGCCTTGGCCCCCGAGAGGAGCCACCATCCACCCATCACCCCCAGAAGCAGATCGAGCGGATTCAGCGCCGCCAGATACCGCTGGCTCTGGAAACCCGCCGGCCGGAAGCCGGAGAGCCAGGCCCACAGGAGTGGCTGCACTACTAGCGCCATGGGGATGATCAGCGACCGGTGCTTCGACTCTCTCGCCAGAACTTGCCGCGTCAGCCAGTACAGGCCAACGAAGAACGGCGCGATCATCACCGCGTTGTCATGCGCCCACGTTGAGACCACCAGACCACAGTTGCTGCCAAGGCCCACCCAATAGAGCCTGCACCAGGTTTTGCATCTGGCCGGTTGCCAGCGCCCCGGCGATGCTCGTCCACTGCTGCTTGGAGTAGAACGAACTCGGCAGCCAGAAGCCGGTCACGACGTGGTTGTAGATGAAGGGGGGGCACGCCACCAGCGCGAACACCGGGACCTGCCTCGCCATCTCCGAAGCCCACCGCGCCAGCCCACGCTCTTCCTTTTCGATCCAGACGGCCATCACCAGTCGGTCCGTCGCTGCTAGGGGGAACAGCAGCAGACACTCCGGCCTGGCTAGCCCCGCCAGGGCGAAGACGATTGCCGTCCAGAGCAGCGCCCCGGTCCGCGCTCCGGGCGCCCGTGATCTGACATGCAGCAGCATCCCCAACAGCGCCAACACTGCATAGAGCGGCGGCTCCATGCCGGACAACGCCCACCAGGGCAAGGGTGCTGTTGCCGCCACCAGCAAGCCTGCGGAGAACGCCGCCCACTTCGACGGGACGATAGTAAGCGACAGGCCGTAGACCACCACGCAGAGGACTACCGCGAGCAGGCCATTGACCGCAATTGAGGTGAACAGGAACTCGCGGGTCACGACGTGGGCCAGCGCCAGCAGCACGGTCCAGAGCGCGCTGGTAGTGGTGCTGGTTAGCTCGCCTGGGTTGAACGAGAAGCCATGAGCCGAGAACAGCCGCTGGGCAAATCTGACGTGAATCCAGCTATCGTCGAGTGGGAAGCCGAACTCACCCGCCGCTCGCTTCGATGCCAGCAGATAGTAGATGGCGAGGCCGGCGATGGTTGCGGGGGCGGCGACGAGTAGCGCGATCAATGGGGCGCGCCCGCTCGTGTCGGGGACGCTAGCTCCCTCTTTTGCTGGTACCGCCTTCGTGTTTCTCTTCTTCTTCATCACGGCCACGGGAAGAACGGCGCTGCGACGTGCCAGATCATCGCGATGAGCGTCCATATTACGGCGGAGACGAACTCGCCGAAGAGCATCCCTAGGAACAAGGGGCGCAAGCGACTGTAGAGTCGCATACCCCCATAGCGGACGATCAACGACTTCACCACCCAAGCGACGAACATCGGGAACCAGAACACGGTTGCGGTCCAGGAGGTGGATAGAACGTAGCCCAACGGATGGAGGGGCCAGCCTACGTAGTGGACCCGCATCATCGCCAGCCAGGCCGTCATCAGCCCCCCGGCGATGAAGGAGATCAGGCCCCCCGTGAGGTGCTGAGTCTCCCCCTGAAGGAAGGCCGCATTCTCCTCGAAGTACAGCACGTTGCTGCGTTGATAGATCCAGGAGTACATGCTGCTGGCGCCGCGATGGTAGGGCAGCCAGAGCTGCATGACGGCCGACACGGGGATGGCGACCGCGAGCGCGATCGCGAACACGTAGAGGAGTGTGCGCCGGCTCACCCCCGTCTCATCTCCCAGCTTCTGGCCATCCAGAAATCCGGTAAGCACGAGCCCGCGGAGATCCCTGGCAAAGAGCGTGTCGAAGAAGGCCACGCTGGCCAGGTTGCGCGGCCCCAGCGCCGCGGGCGGGATCACCAGAGAGCTAATGTCCAACGGGGTGAAGCACCCCTCCGACATAGGGAGCCCGCCCTCGACGCACCCCCTCGCCATGACGATCGCCTCGACGAAGACGTAGACCAGAACCGCGAAGACCGCGAATCCCACGCTCATCCCCGACTGATGGAGCCACGCGATCGCGCCTCCCAGGGAGAGCACCAGGCCCCAGACCGCAGTCCGGTAGGGGATCATCTCATCCTGCCCGACAGGACCCTGGCCGCCTACTGCGCGCCTGAATACGGACTTCAGGTGCGGCATTGCCGCCATCCCCAGGTAGATCACAAGCACGAAAAAGGCGCCGGAGGTCTGATAGAAGGAGTAGCCGTTGGCATCCACGTGCGGGGCGGCGATCCGAGGAAAGGCGAGGGCCGAGTAGATCACGTCCTGCACCTTCACCATGACGTGAAAGAACCAAAAGCTCAGCAGCAGCTCCGTCGGCAGCAGGTAGAAGAAGCCCACCGAGCCGGGTGAGATATAGGCGGCGAAGAAGCTCATATCCGACCACGGGCGGCTGCCGAAATAGTTGTTGATGACGATCTCGACGTTGAGGGAAGGCAACGCCGGGTTCCAGTTGTGCAGTCCATTCAGGCCGAACAGACAGGCGGGGATTGAGAAGCCGAGCCAGGTCAGCGGGTTGCTGAAGAACGAGCGCCCGGGCTGTTCCCGGATCATCTCCATCGGCAGCCGCACCAGGGGATAGGCCAGTCGCTCGTTCTCGCTCCACTGCCGCCGGATCAGCGCCGCCAGACAGAGGAAGGCACAGAAGATGGCCGCGACCAGGATCAGCCAGAGCGCGAGTGGCTTCACCCACGCTCCCCACGGGAACTGCTCGCCCTCCCGCAGCCCCTCGTAGAAGGCGGTCGCGGAGAACTGATGGATGCCCCCGCCGGGTTGCCAAGGCACCGCCCAGGCGGGGATGTAGGGGTAGAAGAGGTCCTCCCATCGGTTGCCCGGGTTCGCATAGTAGTTGATGCCGACCAGCATCGGCACCAGGTCCTCCATCAACCCGCGGGAGGAGACCATCGCGGCCAGCAACAACATGCAGTAGACGACCACGATCTCGCCCGACCGAAGCGCGAAGCGTGGCGCGAAGCGCCGCGCCGCCTTGGTCAGCAACATGAGCACGAAGAGCGCGGCTACCGCCACCGGAGGGAGCTGCAGAAAGCCGATCATGATCTGCCCCGTGACGAGTTCAGCCCACGAAACGATCAGACAGACAAGGACGATCCCGACCAGACCCAAGGCTACCGCGCGGAAGGACAGGTTCACGGCGAAGGCTTCTCTGCTGCCAAGTTCGATGTTCCCCGGGGAGACGATGCTGCGCGACGGTGGTTCGACCGCCTGTATTTCAACGCCGACGACAGGCTGTCCTCCATGTTGAGGCCCTCAGGGCCGCCAGTGCGGCCCTTGGCCCCGGCAGGGCTTCGCACGCGGTCTCCCGAACGAAAGCATACCGTCCTGCAGGAGCATCTGACATGAGTCTGCTCTCACCTGATGACATCGCGCGGCTCCACGTCGCCAGCCTGGAGCTGCTCGCCACCGTCGGGGTGAAGATCGACCACCCGGAGATCTATCAGCGATTGCTGGATGCCGGCGCGGAAGCCGTCGGCGACTCCGTCACCGTGCGCATTCCGCGAGCGCTGGTGGAGCGAAGCGTCGCGAGCGCCCCGAGGAATATCCGCCTCGCCGACCGCTGCGGCCGCGTTACCACCGTCGGCGCTGACGGCGGAACCGTGTTCTGGGGCGGCAACGCCATGTACATGGCGCGAGGCCGAGAGCGCTTCGAGATGACCTCGACTGACCTGGCCGAAGTCACTCGAGTGAACCACGCTCTGCCCAACGTCCACGGGATGCTGGGCGGTAGCCTGGCCGACTACCCGCCCATCGTGCGCGACTTCGTCGGCTTCCGCGTCATGGCGGAGAACTCGACCAAGCACATCCGCCCCGTCATCTTCTCCTCCGACGGCCCAGTGGCTATCATCGAAATGGCGGAAGCGTTGGCGGAGGCGCCCCTGGGCGAGAGCCCCATCGTCAGCTTCGGCTACTCCATCGTTAGCCCATTCCACTGGAGCCGCACCGCGCTCGACCTGTTCCTGCGCACCTCCGGTCGCGGCCTCCCCATGATGGTGAACTCGGAACCCCTCGCGGGTGGCACCGCCCCCATCACCCTCGCCGGCCTGCTCGCCCAGGCAAATGCCGAGGCGCTCACAGGCATCGTCATCCTCCAGATTCTGGAGCCGGGGCGACCGTCCGTGTTCAACCTCGGATTCGCGCACATGCTCGACATGCGCTCCGCCCTCGCTACCAGCGGCGCGGTACAGGACGGGCTCATCGCTGCCGCGGGAGCAGAGATTGCCCGCTATCACGGCCTCCCCTCCGCCTCCTGGATCAGCAGCGACAATCCCATCTGCGATGCCCAGTCCGCCCTCGAGAAGGCGCTTACCGCCATGCTGCACGCGCGCGCTGGTGTGAACATCATCTGGGGCGTCGGGCAACTCGAGACGGAGCTGACGCTGTCGCTGGAGCAGGCCGTGATCGACGACGAGATGGCCTCCCAGCTTCTGCGCGCGCAGCGCGGCATCGAAATCAGCGACGAGACCATCGCGCTCGACGTAATCCGGGAAGGCATTGCCGGCGGCGACTTCATCGGCCACGACCACACTCTCGCTCACTACCGAGAGGAGCGGATCGCCGGCGAACTCACCGCCCCCCAGCGGCGCAACGACTGGCTGGCTGCAGGCGGTTTCGACCTGGTCGAACGTGCGGCGAAGAAGGTTCAGGAGATCCTCGCCCGGCCGCACGAGCCTCAGGTTACGCCGGACCAGTCGGCGCGGCTGCGGGAGGTCGAGCGGAAGTGGCTGGGGCGGCTCGCCTAGCTAGTATCCGCCGTACCTCTCCAGCGCCTGGCAGATCGCCTCGACGTTCTCCAGCGGCACATCCGGCCCCACCTCGGCCTTCAGCCACAGCCCACCCTCCGGTGAGCCGAGCTTCTCGACCGCCTCCCGCACGTGGGCGTCGATATCCCTGGGCTTGCAGAATGGGAACAACTGGCGGTCGAGGTCGAGATCGACGCACACCTTCCCCTTGCACTCGGTGTCCAGCCGATCCAATCCATTCGCCCGGAACTGAGGGTTGATGACGTTCACACCACACTCAATCAGGTCCTCGATGATCGGGATGACGTGCCCATCGGTGTGCATGTAGACGCAGGCGCCCGCCTCCCGGCACATCTCATAGAGCTTTGCGTAGCACGGCTTCAGGTACTTGCGCCACTTCTCCGGTGAGATCGGCAGCGCGTTCTGGGTGCCCAGGTCATCGCCGAAGTGCATCAGCGTCGATGGACTCTCCAGCCTGCGCCGCAACTCGCCGACGTTGTACTCCAGAACGAGGTCGATCAGCCGCTGGAGTTCCGGCGGCTCCTCCGCGAAGTCGATCATCATCTCTTCGTAGCCGCGCAGGTAGGTCAGCCGAAGGAACATGAACCCATGCGGCAATCCCGCGCCCGGCGCAGGGGCGCGGAAGCCGTTCACCATCTCTCGCCTCGGCAGCGGATGCCCGGTAACGAAAGCCTCGCATCCGTGCCGGATGTTGCTCCACACGCACCCCCACTCATCGACGTGGTCGCCGAGCGCGTAGGTTCCGTTCACCGCGTCGAAGTCGGTCGACCCCTTCTCGCGCCGCCCGAAGAGTATCGGATGGCGCAGCACGATCTCCTCCAGCGCCTCTCGGTGCTCCATCCAAGCCGCAGGCAGCAGCCCCACGCTCACGGGGATGTGCTGCGGGCGCGCGAAGGTCATGGACTTGAACCAGTCTGTGTCGCGGTCGGTCGCCGCCAGCGAACTCATATCATCCACCAATGCTCCGGGGTGATCCCCTCCGATCTGAACGTTCTGTGCTCCGGCGGCAGGGAGTTCAAGAGTTCCTGCGCCTTCCGGCCGAGCGCCTCGGAGGCCAGCTCGACGTTCCGCGCGCCCACCTGGGCGGAAGCATGCTTCCGCGGATCCTCCCCGCCGATCCCCCATGGCGCGCTCATGTCGAGCGTCATCTCGCCATCGCCCAGCTTCGCCATGTCGACCAGGTCGGGGTAGAAGAACATCATGTTCGACGTTTCCCACTTGGCCGCGTGGTCGGTGTCAGAGTCCTCGCTGAAGCTGAGCGATACCTCCCACAGTCCGACGCCTGCGACGGTGCCGTCGGCGGTCACCGGCTTCAGCGCCGCTTCGATCATTGCGATCTGCTCTTCGACGTTGTGCCCTGAGACGCCGATGATGACGCGGAATCCCGTCTTCTTCAGCCGGTCGAAGAGGTCGGTCAGCACGGGCGCCAGGTGCTCCTGGTCGAATCCTTCGTGAAACCAGATCGGCGGGTACACGACTCCACCGAACCGCTCCGCGCACTTCACCAGGATCCCGTGGGCCTTCAGCGCATCGTTCCCCAACGGCAAGTGCCGGCCGTGCCACTCGATGAGGCCGAACGGCACATACACGACGGGGAGCTTCCTCGCCGCCGCTTCGAGCTGCCCTGGTCGCATGAACTGCATCTGCACATCACTGGAAAGCTTGCTGTCCACCTCGTTACCTTTCCCGTCAGAACCAATCGGCGTAGTCGCCTGGAACTGCCCGGCGTCAGCTCGGACTCCTCGCTCACAACCAGAGATTCACTATCGTTGCCCCATCGACGCGCTTCGTCTGGTAGACCTTCCCCTCGGACACCGCGATGGCCACTCCGTCTGATCGCATGTCCCACAGCCGCCCCCGGAGGAATACCTCCATGCCCACCTTCGCCCCTGAAGCGGCAAGCCGGCCGGGCAGCGCGTACTTCATCGTCGCCTGGCCCTCGGTCAGCTTCTGGAAGTCGCGCTGACCCACATCCGGCGGCGTGGGCCCATCGTACCCGAACCAGATGCGCTCCCAGGCGTTCTCTGCGCCCGACGACAGGAACGACGGCACCGCCACCACCTCCACATGGTCCTCCCGCAACCGCTGGTATGACTGCGGGTACCACGCGTCTGCGCACACTATGACTCCCAGGCGGCCGACAGTGGTCTGGAATGCCTGGTTGCTCGATACCTCCGCGGCGGTGAGAAACGGCCGTTCGTCTTTCGTCAGGAAAGCCTTCTTCACGATCCCGAGTAGCCTGCCATCGGGCCCATAGACGCCCGACATGTTGAACAGGCCGCCATCGCCGACGGCTAGCCCGCTCTCACCGGCGCTGGGACTGGGCGCAAGCGTCGATCCCGCGACAATGGTTACTGCGTACTTGCTTGCCAGTCCCGAAAAGACGCGCTGGTAGATCCCAGCCATCTCGCGCGCCTTCATCTGGAACAGCACAGCTTGCGCCGACTGCCCCGACCCGACCTTGTACCGGAGGAACCGGACGGGATTGGTGGCGACCAGGGTCGTCATCGCCGACTGCGCCGTCTCGGCGGTGTAGACGGAGCGCTTCTCCCCGGCGGTGACCAACCACGCTCCCAGGTACTCCGGCAGCACGACGGTCGTCTTGCCGCCGAGGAATCCACTCTCTTTCGCGGCCGCCAGGTAGCCATCGATCTTGCTGCGGAACCGGTCCTCCGTCGCATAGTCCGACGGGACCATGTAGGGCTGGATGCCGACCAGATTGCCGCGGCCCCGATCCTCGCCGAACGAGGCCGTCTCGGCCAGCTTCAGGTCCACGGGCTCGGTCGGCGCGCCTCTGCCGGTCGCGCTCCAGACCGCGAAGCCCGCACACACGATCACCACTCCTGCCACCGCGTAACGAATGCGCTTCCGCATGGCCATCCTCTGTAGAGCCGAGTTCCACGGCGCGACCAGGGGTTTCCTGCTGGAGAGCAATGTGGGTAGAGATGGCAACGCCTGGCAGCCAGATGGCTGCACCCGGCGCAGTTCGCAGGGGACGAAGGCTAGGCGTGAGTGTGAGCGGGATTGCCGCGCTTGGCGGCCTCTGCCTGTAGCTCCGACAATGTTACGAAACGGTAGCCCTTGCTGCGCAGCTTCTCGATGATTGCGGGTAGCACATCGATCGTCTGCTGCACCCCGTCGTGCATGAGAATGATGCCGCCGGGAGCCGCCCTCGATAGCACCCGGCGCTGGAGCTTCTTCTCTCCCAGGTCCAGGTAGTCAGCCGAGTTGTCGGTCCACAGCACTGTCGTCAGGCCCATCTGGCTGGCAGCGATCACCGTCTCGCGGTCATAGCGACCCCCGGGCGGGCGGCAGTACTTCGCCTTCTCGCCTGTGATCTCTCTCAGCGCGTCCTCGCACTCCTTGAGTTCGGCTGCGGCGCCGGCTTCGGAGAGCTTCGCCAGGTTGGCATGGCTATAGGTGTGGTTCCCGATCTCGTGCCCGGCCGCGAGTTCCTCACGCACCAGGTCCGGGCGTTTCTCGGCCATCTTTCCAACCACGAAAAAAGTGGCCTTTACGTTGTACTTGTCGAGCACTGCCAGCAGCTTCGACGTGAACTCAGGGTGGGGGCCATCGTCGAAGGTCAGCGCCACCACCTTGGCCGAGCAGTTGCCGCGAGTGAGTTTCAGGTAGAGCGGGTGCGTCCGCGTCGATGACTTCTGTGGCGGCCGCCTGCCGGAGCCGGCGAGGCCGCCGGCAGCTGCCGCTTCTCCAGCGCCTTGCGCTGGGCATTCACCCACCCCTCAGAGCCGGGAAGCAGCAGGCCGCCCGCGCGCGCCCGCGCTTCTATCACGGGGTCTGCCCCGGAGGCGCCCCATGACACACGCTCCGGGCTGGGTGCGAAGAGCGCTGCCAGGAAGATTGCGACGACGATTGCTGTTCGGTTCATCCGCCTCGTCTCAAATGCCTCTACTGTGCCCTCTACTACTGACACTCGTATTCCCTATTCCCCTATCCTTGGCTACCTGACCAATGTCTGGTCTGGGAGACAAGCTCCGAGTCAGGCTTCCGGCCTCCTCCTGGTCGCCTCCCTCAGGGTCATCCACACCAGCCTCGGCAGCGCCACCAGTCGCGGGAAGCGCTTCGGCTCTCGCACCGCCCGATAGAGCCACTCCAGCCCCGCCTGCTGCATCCATTTCGGGGCGCGCTTCGCCCTTCCGGCGAGCACGTCGAAGGTTCCGCCTACGCCGATCGCCACCGGCGCCTGGATCTCATCGCGATGCTTGCGAATCCACAACTCTTGCTTGGGCGCGCCGAAAGCGACCAACAGGATGTCCGGATGCGCCTCGGCGATCGCCCTCACCACCCCTGGTTCCTCTTCCCGCGAGAAGTACCCGTGGTGAACACCCGCGACTCGCAGTCCCGGATATCGCGCCTCCAGTCTGCGCGCAGCTTCGTCCGCCACACCCGGTTGCGCCCCCACCAGGTAGACCGAGTAGCCGCGCTGCGCGGCCCGCTCGCAGATGCGATCTACCAGGTCGGCGCCTGACACGCGATCTCGCACCGGCAGGCGCAGCACCCGCGCCATCCATACGACACCGCGTCCATCGGCGGTCACGATATCGGCGCTGCGCACCACTTCCTGAAACTCGCGGTCGTCGTGCGCCCGCATCAGGATCGGCGTGTCGGAGGTGACTATCATGTGCGGCCCGCGTTCCTCCACGAACTGCTCCACCCTCGCCAGCGCGCCCTCCATATCTATCCTGGCGATGGGGATGCCGAACATGTCAACGCGCTCCTCCTCTGTCTCGATCGGCTCCGACAGAATGCGAGACAGGAAGAAGAAGAGCACCGCGCCAAGGCCGAGCGCTGCCAACAGTAGCGCTGACTTGATGACGAAGGAGACTCTAACCAGAAGGGCCAGCAGCAGGGCGACCGCGCAGAGGTAGGCGGTTGCGCTCTGGAACAGCAGCCTGGTGCGTCGAGGGCTGAGGCCAGTTCGGATGAGGGCCTCGTGCAACAGCTCGCGCCGCTCGCCGAAGGCGAGTCGCTGCCTCCTCCCCGCTCCGTAGATCACCGCATAGGTGGTCTCTCCGACAGGGACGCCCAGGGCTAGCAGCGGCACGCCGATCACCAGGAAGGCCGTGTTCTTCAGCAACCCGATGATAGTGATCGCTCCCAGTGCAAATCCCATCGCCCAATGCGCCGAACTCCCCAGGGAGGGGTAGCCCCGCCTCGACGCACCCGCCGCCGTCGCCGCCAGCGCCAGCCCGAGCAGCCCTGCCGCGGAAGCCGAATGGGAGGGTCCAACCAGCCTCGACGTTAGCGCGAAGGTAAGCGCGATGATCCCCACCAGCCCCGCGGTTAGCCTGGGGAGCCGCCGGCAGAGCACTACGGCATAGGCCACGGCGAGCAGCCACACCACGCTGGCCGGGGCGGACCAGGGGCCAAGGGAAATCAAGTGGGCACCGAATGGTGGCTTCACTTCCTCGACCCGGAGGCCGAGCGACACTCCTACCCAGGCGACCGCGAGTGCCAGCGCCACCTGCGCCAGGCGCGGCAGGCCGAGGATGTCGATAGCAAGGCCGATGAGTCCGGCGAGCGCGATCATCAGCGCCGCGCCTTCGATCTCCCGCGAGCCGCCTCCGAGGAGCAGGGCCGGCAGCGCCAGCGCCAGCGTCACCCCCAGGCCCGAGACCGTCCACTGCCTGCGAGGTCGGATGCCGGGGGGAGGCTCCTCCGCGGAGGCGCGACGCAGCCGCGCGCCCATCAGGTAGGGGGTGAGAAACGAGATCAGGAACGAGGCCGCGATCAGGAGCGCGGCCGCCAGCGGCCGGAGGTGTCCCGTTGACCCGTCCACCGCGTCGATCACATTACACCACCCCAGAGGCGAAGCCCGGCCTAGGTGCCCGTCTGGTACGCGGCCAGGTACTTCGTCTGCTCCGACGTCAGCGTGTCGATGGTGATCCCCATCGACGCCAGTTTCAGCCGCGCGACCTCCGCGTCGATCTCCGCCGGAACGTCATAGACACGCTTCTCGAGTGACCTGCCGTGCTTCGCCAGATGCACCGCGCACAGCGCCTGATTCGCGAAGCTCATGTCCATCACGCTCGCCGGGTGCCCCTCCGCGGCCGCCAAATTCACTAGACGTCCCTCGCCGAGCAGGAACAGCTTGCGGTCATCCTTGAGCAGGTACTCATCCGCCATCGGCCGCACCCGCTTCACCGACTTCGCCATATCGCGCAGCGCCGGAATGTCGATCTCGACATCGAAGTGACCGGAGTTGCAGATCACCGCCCCGTCCTTCATCACCTCGAAGTGCTCTCTGCGCAGCACGTGGATATCGCCGGTCAACGTAACGAACACCTCGCCCCACTTCGCCGCCTCCGCGATGGGCATCACCAGGTAGCCGTCCATCGCCGCCTCCAGCGCGCGCAGCGGGTCAACCTCGCACACTGCTACTACCGCTCCCATCCCCCGCGCTCTCATCGCCACGCCGCGGCCGCACCACCCGTAGCCGCAGACCACGAACTTCCGGCCGGCCATCAGCAGGTTCGTGGCGCGGACGATGCCATCCATCGTGCTCTGGCCCGTGCCATAGCGGTTATCGAATAAGTGCTTCGTGTTAGCGTCGTTCACCGCGATCACCGGGTACGAGAGCGCGCCCTGCTGCTCCATCGCACGCAACCGGATCACGCCCGTCGTCGTCTCCTCAGATCCCCCGATCATCTCCGGCAGCATCTGCTTGTGGTGCTCGTGCAGCCGGAAAACCAGATCGCAACCGTCGTCCATCGTCACCTGCGGCTTCATCGCAATCACGGCTTCGATGTGCCGGTAGTAGGTGTCGTTGTCCTCACCCTTGATGGCAAAGGTAGGCACCCCCAGCTCAACCGCCAGCCAGGCCGCGGCATCGTCCTGGGTGCTCAGCGGATTGGAGGCGCACAGCGCCACCTCCGCGCCGCCTGCCTTCAGCACCCGCATCAGGTTCGCGGTTTCGGTGGTAACGTGAAGGCAGGCCCCCAGCCGCAGGCCCGCAAGTGGCTTCTCCTTCGCGAATCGCTCCTTCAGGCCCCTGAGCACCGGCATCTGCTGCTCCGCATACTCAACCCGAAGCCCGCCCGAGGCGGCCAGACTTGCGTCCTTCACGTCGTAGTTCATCGGTCGCTCTCCTTGCTATCGGCCGCAGCCGGCCCGCCCACGAAATCAGCGATCGCCCGCGCCACGCGGTCGATCTTCTCGTTAGTCAGTTCCGGATAGACCGGGATGGACAGCGCCTGCTGTGACAGACGCTCCGCCACGGGGAAATCGCCCTCGTGGTACCCCAACCCGCGGTACGCCTCCTGCAAGTGCAGGGGTACCGGGTAGTAGACCTCCGTACCGATCCCTTGCTCCCAGAGGTGCCGCCGAAGCTGATCGCGCTGCGGGTGGCGCACAGTGTAGAGGCAGTAAACGTGAGACCCCTTGCGGTTCGCCGCAGGGAGGTCGATCTCCGCGTCTTTCAGTAGCCTCCGGTATCGCTCGGCGTGAAGCGAGCGCAGCCGGTTCCACGAATCCAGGTGCGGGAGCTTCACCCGTAGGCACTGCTGCCTGCACCTCGTCCAGGCGGCTGTTGTAGCCGACCGCCGGGTGGTGGAACTTCTTTCCCCCCAGCGCCGACGCGTCGCCCTGCTGCCGGAGCAGCCGCACTCGGGACGCCACCGCCTCATCGTTGGTGACCACCATCCCCCCGTCACCGCAACCTGCCAGGTTCTTGGTCGGGTAGAAGCTGAAACACCCGGTGCTACCGATACTCCCCAGCCTCTGCTCGCCCCACTTGCCGCCGGCTGCCTGGGCGACGTCCTCGACCACGTGGAGGTCGTGCTTCCCCGCCAGCGCCATGATCTCATCCATCTGCGCTGCCTCGCCGTAGAGGTGAACGGGGATGATCGCTCTCGCTCTCCTGGTGGTCCGGCGAGCCGCGTCCTGCGGGTCGATGTTGAAGCCATCGGCAAGGGAGTCGACGAAAACCGGCGTCGCGCCGGCATGGCAGATCGCCGCCGCTGCCGCCGCGTAGGCGAAGGTGGGGAGCAGCACCTCGTCCCCGGGACCGATGCCGAGCGCGATCAGCGACAGCGTGAGAGCGTCCGTGCCCGATGCCACCCCGATGGCGAACTTGGTGTCGCAGAGGTCCGCCATCTCCTCCTCGAAGCCCATCACGCTCGGGCCTGTTATGAAGATCGAGCTATCGAAGACCTGTCTGATCGCTGCGATCATCTTATGCTGCAGCCCGCGGTGCTGCAGCCGAAGATCGATCAGCGGAATCTCGATCCGGTGAGCCCTGCCTTTGGCAGGGCCTGCCCTGACTTCCCTCATCCCCTGCATTGCCTCCTGCGATGCCCCACCCGGCGCGCCAAACCAATGCTACTCACAGCGCGGGTATCAACGGATAGCCGGCGGTCGGACTCGAACCGACGACCGGTGGTTTACGAAACCACTGCTCTGCCACTGAGCTACGCCGGCGTCGATTGGACAATATCATAACCCTATCGGCAGTGTCAACGCGACCAGGCCCAACGCGTCGCGCCGACCGCGATGATAACGGAGCGCCTCTCGGCGCTCCGTCGAACTGCTTCTGCGTTAGCCGGCCCTTCGCTGCGGGTCGGGCTAACTTCCCCCTGGCTCAGCCGGCGCTTGCTCGACCGCGGCCTCCGGCTGTCCGCCGCCGGTCATGGACAGCATGATCTCGATCAGGATCACTGCCGCGACGACGATGACGGTGGTGATGGGCTTGTAGACACCGGACCCTCCACCTATGGCCTCTACTGCGTCGCGCAGCTTCAGCGGCGTCTGACTCGCGAAGACGGTGCTCATCATACCAGCCGCCCCGAGCACCAGTCCGCCCAGCCCCAGCGCCGCCCCTCTGAGTTCCTTAGCTCGCACCGCCACCTGCGCCAACGCCACCAGGCCTAGCGCAATGGCTGCCACGAACAGCAGTTGGCTGAGCATGTCGAAAGCAGTGAGCACGAGATACGAAACGCTCGGGTCGGCGGGAACCCATCTGCCGCCCGCGCTATCGCGCAACACCTGCAGCGATGGCGCCAGCGCGCCTGCCAGCAGGGCGATCACGGCGAGCTTGCTCAGCCGCCGCCCCCTCCGGGCCTTCGCGGGGGCTGCCGGCTGCGCCACCGGTTGCTCCATTGCTACTCCACAGGACGCACACACAGTCGCCCCCTCGACATTCTCCTCACCACAACCAGGACAGCGCATTCTCTCCCTCCTGCCATTCCCTCGGATTCCACAACCCGAAACAGTCAGGTGGCGCGATCGCGCCACGCCATAAGCCTATACCAGCCCCGCGGCGCACTTGCCTGCTTGCTCGGACACCAATACATACCCCACTCCGGCCGGAAAGTCTATGGCCTGACCTGAGTAGCCGTGCGCAGTTCCGGGGCCCACAAGAGAAGGGCGGAGCGCCCTTCGGCACCCCGCCCAAACGGACCCAGATTCTGACATCAGCCCAGCACCTGCCAGTCAGATCGGACGGCCTACTGGACGCGGAGCTTGTTAGCCCCGGAATCAGTTGTTGTAGAAGGACACCCACACTTCATCCACCTTCAGCGTAGCACTACTAGAAGGGACCTTACCCTTCAGCCTCATGGTCCACCCTGTGAAGTCGGTGTTCTGCCAACCATTCGTACTGATGCTGGACAGAGGGCGCCAGGCCGTGTTCGCTGTAACGTTCCAGGCCTTAGTGAGGACTATTGTGCCGTTCCTATCACAGACATTAACTGTTATGGTGGCCGTACCGGGGTCGTTGTAGTAATAGCGGACTCCCAGCTTCTTGTTCGCTGCATTGCTGCTGAGAACGCAGGTAGCCCCGTACCGGTCTTCGACAGTGCTGGTGCTGTGAGTATAGACGAAGTCGCTCGGGTTGGGGCTGTTGTCCTGATCGCGCACCAAGGCGTAGTGAGGGTTGCCAGGGGTTTCCCAGGACAGTGGGGTGAGATCACTCGCGGGACACAGCCTGCCCGTCTGAGACGCCATGAGAACCACGGCGGATGCGAGAAGCACCATACAACACAGCACAACGACAAGCTTCGCGGATCGCATCAGTCCTACCTCCTAGATGTGGGTTGCGGAGCAGGACTCAGCTGAAGTCACAGGGAGATGCATCTCCCCTCCGATGCCGCGAACCTTACACGCCATCCTCCCGACTGTCAAGCGCGGGGAGCCAGCACGGTCTCGCAGAGCCTGAACGGGCCGTACAGTGCTCCCGCGTGGCCTCCTCAGGCAAGGGCGGAGCGCCTTTCGGCGCCCCGCCCATTCATCCCAAAGCGATTCGCTCCTGGCGGCCCAGAATGACCTGGGTGCATTCCTGCCCCTCGCCAAGGTCATTAGTAGTCGCAGAACTCGATCGCGCACCCCATGCCACGAATGTGGCCGGCGGTCTGGTTGTCGTAGGTCGGGCTCTCGGACAGGATCTGGTAGGCGTTCATCCAGCTCGCGTGCCCGTCTGCGAACCCGATGTTGCTGCCGCCCAAGTGTCGCGTGAACGGCTTCCCGATGTTCTGGTCATGGAAGAACTTTGCTTTCTGTGTCCAGTCCACCCCGCAAGTCTTCGTGTCGGAGCAGTTCACCCAGTCGGCCGCGCAGCAACCGGCCGACGGCGAGCTAGGCCCGCACCCCGTATTGCAGGCATCAGGGAAGGCGTAGATGGTGGTCATCCAGATCCCGTTGTTGGCGCAGTCCGCACATACGCCGAACCAGGATGGGTCCTGGAGTTCGGAGGTCTTCATCTCGTAGTTCTGGGCGAAAGCGATCGTCAGCTCAACTCCATCCGGGCTCTTCTTGAGCTGACTGATGGAGTCGGTGACACTTCCTCCCCAGCCCGGCGGGAAGGCGGTGCAGCAGGGGCCGCCAGGGCAGTTCACGTCATCGTTGTGGCCCCAGTGATCCTGGTTGGCCTCGAGATACCCCAGGTAGCCACCGGGCCCGTAATCCGGCACGATCCACTGCACGCTGTTGATCATCCTCGCGCTCGGGCAGCGGTACACGTCGCGGTTCTTCGTGTACTCGTCGAGTACAACTGCCCAGCGCAGATACGGATTCGCGTGCAGCGTATGGTTGCAGTCGGGTTTCTCCTGACCTCCGCCCCTGCCGGGCCGGGTATCGAAATAGTCGTACGCTTCCCTCCTATGCTCTTCCGGCGGGAATCTGTCGTAGTCACTCAGGTATATCTGGACGGCCATGGCGATGTTCTTGACATTGGACAGGCACTGGATCTTACGCGCGGACTCGCGCGCTCTCGCGAACACCGGAAACAGCATTGCGGCCAGAATCGCGATGATCGCGATGACTACCAACAGCTCGATCAGCGTGAATCCTCTGCTCCGGGATCTCATGTTCAAGCTCCGTTCTGAGTCTGTATGCAGATCCAACAAAGCCTCAGCGAAGCAACGCCGGCTCTCTGTCCATCACCTCCTTTCCCGAGCATCCTGCCAGGGATCGCAGATCGCTCCTCCTGGCCGTTCGTCTGCCGGCGGCCACTGAGTCCAGCGAGGCAGTGTCAAGGAGAACAAAAAAAGGCGCCCGCCTAAGCGGAGCGCCTCGCTGAACCAACACTATCTGCCCGACGC
Source organism: uncultured Armatimonadota bacterium (assembly GCA_963699135.1). Lineage (GTDB taxonomy): Bacteria > Armatimonadota > Hebobacteria > Hebobacterales > Hebobacteraceae > JBEKKD01. The sequence goes on from OY969415.1 coordinate 888,447, forward strand.
CAGCAACGGCGCCCGGCCTCATGGCAGACCCGACCCGACACCAGAACCCGAGATCGACTTGGCCTCATACAGAAGACGGCCTCCCCGCGGCTCCGACGGTCGGATGATAGCACCGGTACGCCAGGTGGTCAATCCCTGCCAGAAGCCCGCAGACGCCCCTCCCCAGCCCCTGATGGCGGTCTACTCCTCCCGTGAGTCCCGCTCTATATCGATCTCGCGCCCGCCTGTTTCGCGCCCCGGATCGCCTTCACGATCACCAACAGCAGCAGCGCCAGTACCGCGATCAGCACGACCCAGAAGTAGGCCGGGTGGCGCTCGCTCCAGGGCGGTGGAGGCGGTGGCTTCAGCGGCATCTGGTGGGGCGCTCCCAACGTCGCCTGCGCCAGCTTAGCCGGCGGGATGGTCAGCGGCAGCCGCTGGATGTCGTACACCGGCTGAGCGGCCCCGCGCCGGCCATACCACAGCTCGTAGCTCGCCCCGGGGCTGGCCGAGAACACCAGTCCTTGGCGCACCCGCCACAGTTTCACGCTGGAGATGCCCAGCGGCCGGTCGTCGCCGTTCGCGACGGTGAGTCTGAGCCATCGCGCCGGCTGGGTGTTCAGCAATGCAACCACCGGCCGGCCTGCGACCACTCGGCGCAGCCCGCCGCACTCTCCCCACGCGTACGAATCCTCGGTCGGGGATTTCGCCGCAGATGACAGCGCTGTCATGGGCCTGTCGAACGTCTTCTCCTCGACTTCGAACCTCGCCTCGGCCAGGTTCCAGGTCAGCACGCCCATATCCAGATCGAGGACAGTGACGTGCTTCTCCGCGTCCTCTCGCCGCGTCAGCTTCGCCGGCGCCTCCACCAGCTTCCGCGGAATCCAGGTCTCGCCAGCAGCGACGACGCCTGCCAGCTTCGGCGCCTTGCCCTGCAGGTTGGTGACCGTGAGCCGGAGGTAGCGCTGCCCGTGGGGCGGGATCGCCACCCGCATCTGCTCGAACTTCCCCTCGTGGCGGTAGACCAGCCCCTCACCCAGCCGCAGCCCGGGCTGGCTCTCCTCATCTGCTCCGTTCATGACTACCCGGGCGCGGAAGTTGTTGCCCTCCAGCTTCAGTCTCAGCACATTCGCTAGCTGCGAGTCGGAGCCGAGGTCGAGGACGGCCTGGATTAGGCCCGCCTTGCCCGTGGCCTGTGAGACCAGCTTGACCGGAACTGGCCTGACTTCACTCCTCCCCTCCTCCACCACCATCCGGTATGGCGTCTCGGCCTGGTTAGCGTCCGCGATCCGATACTCGGAACGCGACTCGACACCGGCCAGCGCTTCGGCATCGAGTGGCAGATAGACCAGCCCTGGCGCCTTCAGCGCAGGGAGGACGATCGGGCACGACACGCGCCATTCTCCCCGCGGCAGGTCGGCGCTAGCCGACACCGCCACCAGCACGGCTGCCAGTAGCAGGGCTGCCCTCATCGCAAGCGCTCCTCGAACCGAAGGTAGATCAGACTCACCAGTAACAGGATCACCCCGAGGCCGAACAGGGACACAATCCGGTAGAGCTGCTGCAGGAAGCTCAGATCGTAAAGGAACACCTTGCCGATGGAGACATACAGCAGCGCCAACGCGAACAGCCTGACTGCCGCGCTGCCGCCGCCAGATTCCGATCGACATCGCGCCCAGCGCGTATATGCTCCACAGGATCGAAAGGGAAAGCTGCTGCGCGTAGCCCGGCCCGCTGCTGCCACCACTGTCCCGACCTCGGTCCACAGGTCTACGCTGACGAACAGCAGCGCGAAGAGACTCGCCACCACTGCCAGCGCCGCCGGCAGATGGGACTCCGCCTCGGAGAGCGTGTCCCGGGTCTTCCGCAACTGCCAGACCGAGGCGGCGCAGGCCGCCACCACCAACGCCCCCGACAGCATCCGCTCGTTGATCAGGAAGCGGAATGGATCCGGGTACTCTGGCAGGTCGTGGAACAGCGCCCTCAACGCCGTGACCGCGAGCAGCGTCATACCATACCAGCGCAGACGGCGCTCTCTGGTTGCCGTACCCATCCACACCAGCACCGCGCTCTCGACCGCCCACGCCAGGGTCAGATAGGACGCTCCTAGCTGGATCGGAGCCGCCACCGTCACGAACGTAATCGCCAGCCCCAGGTAGGCATAGCGTACTAGCAGATCGTCATCACCGCCCTGCAGCCCCCAGCCACCCACCAGCGCGTGGTAAGCGGCCATCCCGATCGCGCACCCGCATAGGATCACCAGCCCCTGGTAGGCTGCCAGGTGCGCCGATGCCGCCAGCAGCGCGAAGTAGAAGGCCGCGTTGCCAAAGGCCCCCAGCAGATCGCCCCGGAACCGGGGCAAGCGCGTCCGGTCTCTGATCCCGATCCAGGTGAGCGAGACCAACAGAAACTCGGCGACCAGGATCGCCGCCGCCCTACCTGCGGGCCAGTCCTGGCGCCACATCTCCAGCGCCCCGAAGAAGGCGATTGCGGGCATTGCCTGCGCCGCCACCATGGCGACCTGCGGGTACGTCTCACCCTCATCCTCCGACCTGGCGCTCAGCCGGTAGGCGACGATAGCGACCCAACCGGCGAGCGGCAGCCACAGGATGGCCGCCGGGATGCCCCAGGTCGCCACTCGTGACAGGGCGTGGAAGCTGACCACGGCGTGCGTCAGCACGTTGGCGCCGAACAGCACGGCCGCCGGGCCATCCCCGCCCTCCTGCCGGCGCATCTGCGCGGCCACCAACAGGAAGAGCAGATACCCGAACACCGCGAACCCGAAAGCTGCTGGCGCCTGCTCCTTCACCACTACAGGTGAACTCGGTACCGCCAGCGCTACCATTAGCACCAACACCGCCGCCGACAGGTACCGCAGCATCGATACTGACGCGCGGTCAAACTCCGTCGCATCCTGGAGCGCAAAGGCGAGCGCGGCGAGCAGCAGCGCCACCAGCAGGCCGATGCTTGCCACCGCGGGCAGACCTATCGCCTCCGCCCCCGCCAGCACTATCGCGCTGGCCGTCGCGAACAGTGCGCAGCCGAGCAGAATGAGGCCGATCCTCATCTGCGCCGCGGGCAGGGAGCCCGCTTCCTCGACTGGCGCTTCCTTCCTCTCGGTTCTCACTCCGCTGACACCGCCATAGCAGGCGAATATGAGGAACACCGCGGCGAATGCCTCCGGAATCCTGCCGTCGGCAACGCGGTTCGGGCCCGATCCGAAGAACAGCAGCCAGGTGGCGATGAAGGAGAGCGCAGTCACCAACGGCCAGGGCTTCATCCGCACCAGTGCCGCGCTCCACACGTTCAGACCGGCGAGGTAGAGATAGAGCCTGAGCAAATCACTCTCGCCACTGCCCTGTCGCTGAAGCAGCACCGGCGTCAGAAACGCGCCGGCCAGGCAGATCAGCGCCACTATCGGGGTGTCGTTCGCGACCGCCAGCGCCGACGCCGCCAGCACGCCCACTGCCAGCATGCCGAAGGCCGGCGCGAACTCCAGGAACTGATAGAACCCGAAAGCCGCGTAAACAGACAGGAAGTAGATGACGATCCCGCCAGAGGAGAGCACCTGCGCATAGGCCCGGTACTTCTCTTTGACGAGCAGCACTTGCCCCAGAGCCAGTAGCAGCCCAGCCGCGAACAGGCCGATCGTTACCTGTGCCCTCGGGCCGATCCACCCGGAGTCGAAAGCGTACTTCAGGAAGAAGGCGGCCGCGATCGCGAGCGCCGCGACGCCGAGCTTCGACAGCCAATCCGCGCCCAACAGCGACTCCAGATCCGGTGCGGGCCCGCGCGTGGCGGGGGCGGCCGGCGGAGGCGGAGGTGGTGACGGAACGGCTACCTCGACCAACCTGACGGGCTCTGGCGGCTGGCTCGGCGGCCCCGGCGCCCGGGGAATGGGAATCCCGGCGGCCGTCATAGAGGGGAATCTGTCAGTGGCAGGCGGCACGGCTCCCGCTTCCGCCTCGAGCGGCGGTCTACCCCTGACCTCGCGCTTCAGCCTATCGGCGTCTGCTGCCGGCTCACTAAGGCGTTCCAGCCGCTCAATGTCGCGCGCCAGCTTGCTGAGGCGCATGAGCACGTGGATCGGGAAGACGACGAAGAGCAGGATCAGGAAGCCCAGTAGCAGGAGAAACCCGAAGACCTCGGTGCCCATTGCGCGTCCCTCCGTCCCCATCAGAGGTAGCTGAGCGGTTCTCGACGCACGGAGTGTAGCACTCTTCCATTCGATCGTCCACCGCCGCCGCGCCCTCGGTTGCCGCCCCGCGGAAGCCTGTGCTATAATCCGTCTGTCAAAGCGAGGTGACGCGATGGAACACTATGACATGGCTTTGGTGGACGAGATCAGGAAGCGCCTCAATGCCTCCTACGAAGAGGTGCTGATCGGCCTCGAGCAGGGCGAGGGTGATGTGCTGCGAGCGCTGGCCGCCATCGAGCATCATCGCGAAGAGCGGCGCGGCGCCGAGGAGAGCGGCGAACTCGTTGGACGAGCGATCGGCCTCGCCAAAGAGGGGCGACTGAAGGGCCTCCGGGTGGTGCTGGGCGATCGGTCGATCGCCGAAGTCCCGCTGCCCAGAGGCGTTGGCGGAGCGCTCATCGGCGAGGTTGTCGCAGGGCTGCTTGGCCAGCTCAAGGTGGAACTGGTCGAGGCCGATCCCCTCGAGGATGACCCGGAGTTGGAGTTCCCAGGCGAGGACGCGGAGTGACTTTCAGGACATCATCCGCACCCTCGGCGATTTCTGGGCCAGCCGGGGGTGCGTGCTGGAGCAGCCCTATGACGTGGAGGTCGGCGCTGGCACCATGTGCCCGGCCACCTTCCTGCGCGTACTCGGGCCCGAACCGTGGCGCGTCGGATATGTGCAGCCCTCCCGCCGCGCCGATGACGGGCGGTATGGCGAGAATCCCTACCGCTTCTATCGCCACTACCAGTACCAGGTGATCCTCAAGCCGTCGCCCGACGACGTCCAGGCCCTCTACCTGGACAGCCTGCGCGCGCTCGGCTTCGAGCCCAAAGAGCACGATATCCGCTTCATGGAGGATGACTGGGAATCTCCCACCCTCGGCGCTGCCGGCGTCGGCTGGCAGGTGTGGCTGGACGGGTTGGAGATCACCCAGTTCACCTACTTCCAGCAGGCCGGTGGCATCGAGCTTTCGCCTGTCTCCGTGGAGCTGACGTATGGGCTGGAGCGGATCGCCATGACTGTTCAGCATGTCGATCACTTCAAGGATATCGTCTGGGGAGCCGACGTAACATATGGTGATATCTACCAGATGCCCGAGGCCGAGTGGTCGCGATACAACTACGAGGCGGCCGACGTCGAGATGGTCAAGCGGACCTTTGACCTGTGCGAGGCCGAGGCGCAGAGACTGGTAGCCCTCAGCCGGCCCGGAGATGAAGCAGAGGGCGACCGTCCAGCCGTGCTCGCGAAGAGCTGCATCATCCCGGCCTATGAGATGACGCTGAAGTGCTCTCACGCCTTCAACATCCTCGATGCCAGGGGCGCTATCAGTGTGCGCGAGCGCGCCAGCTACATCGGGAGGGTCCGCAACCTCGCCCGCCAGGTGGCGCGGGCCTTCCTGGCACAGCGAGAGGCTATGGGCTTCCCGCTGCTCAAGGAGCGGCAGCAGGCCTGCGTCTGACCCGCTGCCAGAGGGAAGATCGGGACGCTCGGCGGGGCTGCCCATCATGCCTCGCCGTTCTGTTGTAGCGACCAGCGCGCTGGACGCGGAAGACACATGGGGTGGGTCGGGGGGGTTGGACAAAGATGCGAAATGTGTTTGGGATTCTGATCGCGGCAGCCGTGTTGGCCCTGGGGTGCTCCAGCGCCAATGCCGCCAGCACTCTCGTCTTCCGGGCCGTGACTGTCGCGGGTAAGCATGCGCCCGTGGCCCGGGTCTATGCTGGCAGCACGCCCATCATGACCCTGAGCGGCCAGGGGTGGAAGTCGGTGGAGGCGGCGAGAGAAGTCGCGAGCCGCCTCAACGGTTTGGCGGAGGAAGGCCTCCGCTCCAATGAGATTAGCATCTGGAGCGACCGCAAGACGCGCACCATCGTGGCCCAGGGCGAGAAGATCGTCACTATCGACAAGACGCTCGCCAAGTCCCAGGGGATGGACCGCACCACGCTCGCCCGCACCTGGGCCGGCAACCTGCGCGCCGCCTTTGGCCGCCCCTACCTCTCGGCTGAGCCCCTCCTGGTGCCAGTGGGGGAAACCCGCGCCTTGGCGCTGAAGGGGAGCTTCTCGGGGCAGCTTAGCGTGAAGCCCGAGATGTCGATCGTGACCGCTACCTGGGACAGTGACGCCAAGGTGGTTCGCATTGCTGGCCTGGATACCGGGCGCACCGATCTCATCGTCCAGGACGGTGGCAGCACCCTCCGGGTACCGGTGCGCGCCGCGCGCTACGCCGCCGCGCCTCGTCGAGTCCCTGCCGGCCGAAGTGACCGGAGTCCCGGCCTTCCGGGACGATGTCGATCGCGCCGTGATGTCGGCGGTCGGCGCCGGTATGCTCATCGAGCCCAATGCCTGGACGGAGATCCGCCCGCTCACAGGAGGGTCGGGCGCGATCTGGCCGGGCAAGTCACAGGCCATCCCTGTCGAGATATCGGCGGGAGGTCCCGACTACCTCCCCTATCACGACAAACCCACCGTCGTCGTCAGGAACGAGCCCGTTGCCGCCACCCCCGCGAAGCTCCTCATGGTCAGCAACTCGCCGGAGCGCATCCGCGGCTATGGGCTCTGGTTTGAGGGCACTATCGGCGACTACGACTCGATCCGACTTCTCTACCACCATGTGAACGGGCTCAAGGCGTCCGCCGATCTGGTGGTCGAACTCTGGAATATCGGGCAGGAGGCGGCACGGGTTCAGGTGGTGGCAGGCGCCGCCGGGCCGTCATTCGACGAGGCCTGGGTCGGGCATCGCGCCGCCGGCGAGTTCCTCTCCAAGCACGCCGCAAACAGCGGCTGGATCGTGCCCATTCCCGCCAGCACCACCGTGCCCATTCTCTCTCAGCGCCTCTCGACCGGCTCCGTTGGTAGCGGCGTGCTCGAACTGCGCTCCCTGGGGAAAGCTAACCTGAGCCTCCGTCTCTACCTGGAGCCTACGGCTTCCCAACGCGCTCCTCGCGACATCGCCAGCTACGCCGCCTCTCCCCTGCTTGGCCAGTGGCACTACCCCCAGACGCGTCGCACCGTGAAAACGAAGTATGAGGTGGGTCGCGATTGGGCGTTCGTCACCATCGGCGATCAGCCCGCCGCCGGACTTAAGGATGGCGACCTGCTCGAGGGCAGCTATGGGGTGCTCTACGAGATCGACCTGGAGCTGAGCAACCCCACGAGCGCCCCCGCCCGCGTCGTGGTGTCGCTCGAGCCGGCCGGCGGCCCCGCTCGCGGGGCTTTGCTGATCGACGGGCGGTACGCCGAAACCGCTCTCCTGAAGCGGGATGACGAAGGGATCGTCGCGCGCTACTCGCTCGCTCCCGGCGAGGTCCGCAAGGTGCACATCGAGACCATGCCGCAGGGGGGATCCAATTACCCGGTCCGACTCGTCGCCCGGCCCATCTGACATGCCCTCCCCAGGCCGTCGCGGCCGGCTCATCACCGGCCATCGGCCGGTCCTGCTCGCGGCCCTGCTCTTGATCTCGGTTGTCTCCGGCCGCGCCGATCAACTCACCATCAAGGGTCGGTACGCCGAGGTGACCGGAGATGTTAAGGCGCGCCCGACCGCGTTGCGCGTAGCCGGCCTGGTCGACCAGGCCGTTCGCCGCATCGCCCCTCTGGTCGGCGCCAGCGACCTGCGGCCCGTGCGCGCGATCATCTACCTCGACCGGGGTCAGTTCCTCGCCGCGACCCAGATGCCGCCCCGCGCGTCGGTCGTCGGCCTGGCGACCTTCCCATCGGAAGTCATCTACATCGACGGCACCGGCCTGCTCGCATCCATCGAGCGCATCGTCCCGCACGAGGTCGCGCACGTCATGATCGCCCGCTCCCTGGGGCCGGCAATCTCCTCTCTGCCGACCTGGGTGAACGAAGGGGTCGCCGAATACGCCGCAGGAGAGAACTCGTCGCAGGTGGACCCTGTAACCCTCCGGGCAATCGGTCAGGGCCGTTTCATCCCTCTGGCCGACCTCGATGCCTCCTTCCGAGACAAGGGTGACACCTCCGGCCTGGCCTACGCGGAGGCCGCTTCCATCGTGAATACCCTCGTCACCTCCCGCGGGCCCCAGGTGATTGCCCAACTCCTGGTTGCGACGCGGGAGCAGCGCGACTTCGCGTCGGCTTTGGGCCAGGTGACGGGGATGAACGAGGCCCAGCTCGACTCATTCTGGCGACGTTCCGTCTCCCGACGCTGGCGCTGGCCCCTTCTGTTCGACTCCCAGGCGCTGCTCCTCGTGGCCATGCTCATCCTTTTCCTCTTCGCCTACATCAGATATCGGCGCGAGCGCCGCCGCAGGCAGGAGATGCCGGACTCTGACTGGTAGAAGTGAAAAGGCTAGGGGAGTCACGCGTGACTGAAGAGAGCCCACTGACGCAAGCGCCCCAGGATGATTCGCGCTGGTCGGCCCGCAATCCGGCCATCGCCATGGGTGTCTACGTCGCCGCCTATCTGGCGTGCACCTTGGCTGGAGGCGCGCTCAGGCCCGCGACGATGCCGATCTGGTTGGGGGCGACCTTGGCCCTCTTCTTCGAGCTGACGATCCTGCTGGCTTCGATTCTGCTCGTCCTCAGCGTCGCCCGCCTCAAGATGGGCCCCTGGGCAGAGCTGGGCTGGGTCGTTGTGCTGCTGGCTCTCTTCGTCCTCTCCCGGCCCGATTCGATCGCCATCGCGGGTGGCTGGCTGGGAATCCCGGAGGCAGGTAGGAGGGCGGCACAGGCGCTCAAGATCACTCCTGCCCAACAGTTCGCGGGCAACATCGCCCTCATCCTTTGGGCGGTGTTCCTCGGCCGCCTCATCTCTCGCGTCGTCCGGGAGGGGAAGCTACTGCTCCCTGTCGCTGCTGTCGCCTCTGTCGCCGACACTGTCACCGTCTTCTGGGGTGTGGTCGCTCATCTGACCCAGAAAGCCCCGGAGGTCGTGAGGACTTTCAGCGCCCAGACCCCAGTCGCCGCTCCACCGAGCATCTCCCTGCCCACGATCAGCTCGATCGGCATCGGCGACTTCATGTTCCTCGCCCTTTTCCTGGCGGTTATCGTCAGGTATGGCATGAACGCCACCAAAGCCACGTGGTTCACCGTGATCGTCATGGTGTTCGTCGCGCCCGTGCCCTTCATCCTGATACCAAGGCTGGGAACCACCGGTATGCCGGGGCTGCCATTTCTGTCCCTCGGCGTGATCGCCGCTAACTGGCGCTATCTCCGCTTCAGCCGCGACGAGAAGCGCGCTCTTGCCTTCGTCGGGCTTCTCATCGCAGCTGCCGTCGCAGCCATCATCTTGCGCCATTAGCCAAGTATGGCTATAACAGTGCTGTATGGGCGCGTCTCCCCGCGCCCACCGCGTCATTCGCGGCCTTCGCCGCGAGCGGATGCTTGCCCGAGATGGGCCGCGCCGCGGCGGCGCCGAGACGATCTCACTAACCTGACGTGACTTGCGGATGAGGAATGGACGAGCACTACCGCCCCGATATCATCGAACCGAAATGGCAGGAGTGGTGGGCTGAGCGACAGCTCTACCGCACCCGCGAGGATCCCTCGCGGCCCAAGTTCTACTGCCTCGAGATGTTCCCTTACCCCAGCGGCGACGTGCACGTAGGTCACGTCCGCAACTATAGCATCGGCGACGCCCTCGCCCGCTACCACCGGATGCGCGGCGGCAACGTGCTATACCCGATGGGCTTCGACGCCTTCGGCCAGCCGGCCGAGGCCGCCGCGGTGAAGCGGAACGCTCATCCTGCCGAATGGACACACGCCTGCATCGACCGCATGCGGCGCCAGTTCCGGCAGCTTGGGAATAGCTACGACTGGGACCGGGAAGTGGTCACCTGCGATCCCGGCTATTACCGCTGGAACCAGTGGTTCTTCCTGAAGTTCCTCGCGCGCGGCCTCGCCTATCGCGCCAGCGCGCCAGTCAACTGGTGCCCCAAGTGCGAGTTCGTCCTCTCCGACGAGGAGGCCGCCGGCGGCAAGTGCTGGCGCTGCGGAGGTCCCGTCGGCAAGGAGCTGCGCGAGCAATGGTTCTTCAAGATCACTGACTACGCTGACCGACTCCTCGACGACCTCGCCAAGCTCACCGAGTGGCCCGAGCGCGTGCGTGTCATGCAGGCGAACTGGATCGGCCGCAGCGAAGGCGTCGAGTTCGACCTTCAGGTCGCCGATCGCCCCGAGAAGGTCCGCGTCTTCACCACCCGTATCGACACCGTATTCGGCGTGACCTACGTGGTGCTGGCGCCGGAGCATCCACTCGTCGATGCGCTGGTGGGCGGCGCCAAGGCGGCCGAGGTCGCGGCCTATCGCGCGCGCCTTGCCACCCGTACCAATGTCGAGCGCATCTCGGAGGATGGTCAGCGAGGGTGTCCCGCTAGGCGTGGATGCCGTCAACCCGGCGAGCGGCGAGCGCATCCCCATCTGGATCGCCGACTACGTGCTGCTGGAATATGGCACCGGCGCCATCATGGCGGTACCGGCCCACGACCAGCGCGACTTCGAGTTCGCTCGCGCCCACGATCTGCCCATCCGCGTCGTCATTCAGCCGTCCGACCAGAAGCTCGACCACGCTACCATGCCGGCCGCCTATCTCGATCCGGGAACTCAAGTGAACTCGGGCGACTTCGACGGGCTGTCGAACGAGGAAGGCAAGGTCAAGATCGCGGAGTGGTTCGAGTCACGCGGCGTTGGCGAACGCAAGATCAACTTCCGACTGCGCGATTGGCTGGTCTCCCGTCAGCGCTACTGGGGCACCCCCATCCCCATCATCTACTGCTCTGGCTGCGGCATCGTCCCGGTGCCGGAATCCGACCTGCCGGTCATCCTGCCGACCGACCTGCCGTTCAAGGCCACCGGCTCCGTCCTACCCGAGGCGCAGTCGTTCTTGGAGACCACCTGTCCCAAGTGTGGCGGCCCCGCCCGACGCGAGACTGACACTATGGCCCAGTGGATCGATTCCTGCTGGTACTTCCTCCGCTATGCCGATCCACATAATGATGACAAGCCCTTCACCCGCGAGGCCGCAGACCGCTGGCTGCCCGTCGACCAGTACATCGGCGGTATCGAGCACGCCGTCCTGCACTTGCTCTACTCCCGATTCTTCACAAAAGTGCTCTACGATCTGGGCCTGATCGGGTTCGACGAGCCTTTCACGCGGCTGTTCGCCCAGGGTATGCTGCTCAAAGACGGCGCCACCATGAGCAAGTCGCGCGGCAACGTAGTCGCCCCCGACGAGGTGATCCCGCGCTTTGGGGCCGACGCCCTGCGCTCGTACATCCTCTTCATCGCACCGCCCGAGGCCGAGGCGGATTGGAAGCAGGGCGGTATCGAGGGCGTCTCGCGCTTCCTGAACCGCGTCTGGCGTGCCGTTGCCGGACACGTGGAGAGCTTCGACCCGGACTGGCGCCGCCACCGATCGACTCCCAACGCGGCCGCGGTGGCGCTGAGAAGGAAGCTGCACCAGACCATCCGCCGCGTCACCAACGACATCGAGCGCTTCCATTTCAACACTGCCGTCAGCGCCATGATGGAGCTGGTCAACGCCATGACTGAGATCGGCGAGCAGTCCGCGCAGCCGGATCTCCGCGCGACCTACTCTGAGGCCTGTGAGCACCTCGCCAAGCTGCTCGCGCCCTTCACGCCCCATCTCGCCGAGGAACTCTGGCATCGCCTGGGCAACCAGGACAGCATCCACCTCGCGACCTGGCCCGCCTGGGATGAGGAGGCGGCGAGAGAAGACGAGATAGTCGTCGTAGTGCAGGTCAATGGCAAGCTGCGCGATCGCCTGACCGTGCTCCCAGGCGTCAGCGAGGAGAAGCTGCGGGCGGACGCCCTCGCCTCCCCGCGGGTGGAGCCTTTCCTGCAGGGCAAGACGGTGCAGCAGGTAGTCGTCGTCCCGGGAAAGCTCGTCAATATCGTCGTTTCCTGACACCTGGTGAGGCTCATGTTCTATCTCTCGCCGCGGAGCAGGTTGCGCTGGTGCTGCTACTGGCTCTGCTACTTTCCGGCAGTGGTCTTCTGGTCTACCAGCGGGGCAGGCAGGCCGGCCGCGCCGAAAGGTCCGAGCCGCTGCTCTCAGAGCCCCAGCAGGAGGCTCAGGCCCGCCAGTTCCCTCCCGAGGCGAGTGCGTCTGAGCTCCAGGATACGCGCGCTCCCAGTGCACAGGGCGAGATGAGCCCGTCCCCGCCGTCTGGGACGGGCACGGCTCGCAAGTCCCCCGCACCGCCCTCCAAGAAGCTGCACCTCAACACCGCCACTGTTAAAGAATTGGACAGGCTGCCCGGCATCGGGCCGGTGTACGCCCAGAGGATCGTCGACTATCGGGAACAGAAGCGGAAGAGGGAGGGCAAAGGCATCGAGGCCGTCGATGAGCTGCTCAACGTCGCCGGTATCGGTCCCAAACGTCTGGCTGCGCTGCGCGACTACGTTCAGCTCTGAAATCCAGGGCGCGTTCGTCGGCCGGCGCCCCAGTGTGTCGCTGGATGCTCAAAGATGCCTAGGCTCTTGGCCTGGAACACAGTATCATACCTGGGTTGCCACCACCTGGCTTCGTCGGAAGCAGTGACTCCGCGAAGCTCCGGCAGACACGGGGAATCGTCTGGTGGGCCCTCGCACGTTGCCTCAGTGTGCGGGAGCCACTTGTGCGGGAGGCACGACTGAGGAGTGATGAGAAGGGCCAGTGAACATGGCGCTGACCTGCCCCTAGATCGCGCCGCACGGCCGACCGCTCTGCTGCGGTCGGCAGGCGCCATGATTCTGAAGGCGAAGAGCGCGTCCGCGATCGCTCGCATCGTCCTCTCTGCGGCGAGGGAGATCTGCGCGGCCCGCAGCGCGGTGTGGTGGCAGCGCGCCGACCGCAAGATCAGCGCCAAGCACCTCTCTGGCAAGATCGCCCTCCCCAAGCCCTTCCTCTTCAGCGACGACCTCCTCGATGGCGCCGGGGCGGACTCCGCCCTCATCCTCTCCCCAGGCCATGCGGACGCAGCCGCGCTGCTCGCGCACCTGCACACCCGGCGGGTAGCCACCGTCCCGATCCGGGACGGCCGCCGCTGGTTTGGGCTGCTGACCGTTCAGGATGGCGCGTTCGACGGGCCACGTCTCGATCTCCTGACCGCGCTCGCGCAGCAGGCCGCCTCCGCTCTCCGCTCCCTCGACCTCATCGGTGAAGCGCGGAGGGCCGCCCACGGAGAGCACGACGCTCCCCGCCATTTCGCGGCCGCCTTCAGCTCCGCCCTTTCCCTCGACGACTTGCTCGGGATGGTCTGCCGCCTTGCGGCCAGATCGGCCGGCGTAGACGCCTGCCTGCTCTTTCTCGCCACTGAAGAGGGCGACCTCGGGCTCCAGGCTACTGCCGGGTCATTCCCTGGCGAACCCGGTGACGGGAGCGATCTCCTGGCGGTCGCCGAACTGGTCCGGAGAGACAGCGCGGGCGTGGTTGCATGGTATGCCGGGAGCCGCTCGCATCCTACAATCGGGAAACTGGCCGAGCGATTCCGCTTCGCCTCACTCCTGGGGCTTGCGCTTTCCATCCGCGAGGAGCCGCTGGGCGCGATGCTTCTGCTGAGCAAGAGGAAGCGCAGCTTCTCGGCCCAGCAAAAGCGCGAGATGTTGCTCTTCTCGGCCCAGGCCGCCTTCGCCGTCGGGAATCTGCAGCTTTTCGAGAGCACTCAGCGCCGCCTGCTCGAGGTCGCGGACCTGAACTGGGTCAGTAACCGCATCTCCGCCGACCACAGCGTCCCTAGCATCGCCGCGACCGTAGCCGACGCGACCGCCAAGGCGCTTGATGTGCCGAAGGTCGCGGTCTTCGCGGCTCGACCCGACGGCGGCTACGAGTCACTCGTCTCGGGTCGGATCGGCGTCGATTCGCCCGACGAGGTGACCATCGCGGCCGAGGGCAACATCGGTGCAGACGCCATCCAGTCTGGCTCCCCGATCTCCGCCTACGATGCCGCAGCCGAAGGCCGAGCCGAGGACCCTCTCGTGCGCTGGATGGGTGCCACCTCCATCCTGTGCGCTCCCATGACTGCCCAGCCCGAGTTCCGGGGCTTCCTGGTCGCTGCGGATAGCAAACCCCGGCGCTTCGAGAGTCACGATATCGGCCTGCTCTCCAACTATGCCAGTCAGACTGCGCTCGCGCTGCAGAGCGCTCTCCTGTACGATGACGTCGTCCGCCACCTTAACGAACTCTCTCGCCTCTTCCAGGTCTCGCGCAGCCTGGCATCGTCCCTCGACCTGAGCGAGAACCTGCACACTGTCCTCACTTCGGCGGCCGAACTGCTAGACGCTCCGGTTTGCTCCGTCATGCTCAGCGATCCGGAAACCGGAGACCTGGTAGTGAAGGCCGCCCACGGATTCCTGGAGGACGACGAGCTATATGAACGGATACACCCCGGCGACGGGCTTGCCGGTCGCTCCTTTGAGAGCGCCACCGCCCTCACCAGCAGCGATCTCTCTCGGGACGGGCGTTTCAAGTTCCGGCAACGGGCCAGGGAGCAAGGCCTACGCACCGCCATCGCCGCACCACTGATCGCTCGCGGCCGCACCCTCGGCGTCATCAACCTCTATCGCGCCGCGGCCCGCGACTTCACGGACGATGACAAGCGCCTGCTCATGTCCCTCGCCGACAGCGCGGCCGTCGCCATCGAGAACGCCGATCTCTACCGCGAGGCGCAGGAGAGGGCCGAGTTCCTCAGCGCGATGATGAGCGAGATCAACCACCGCATCCGGAACACCCTCCAGGCCATCGCCGGCCTCCTCCGCATGGAACTCGATCGGCCCCAGCTATCGGCCGAGTCGGCCATCAGGCGCGGTATCTCCCGCATCCAGGCGGTGGCGGTCGTGCACGAGCTGATGCGCGCTCGCGAGCTCCAATTCGTCGACATGAAACAGGTGGCCAGGCGGATCGTCCAGATCATGTCTCAGGCCATTGCCACCCGCGCCCCCATCGACGTGGACATCTCCGGCGCGCGCGTCACCCTCCCATCCCAGAAGGCTACCAGCGTTGCCCTCGTCCTCGCCGAGGTCGTGGATAATTCTCTTCGCCATGGCATCGGCGACATGGAGAACGGCCGTATCGCCATCGGCCTCGCCGAAGGTGGCGGCGAGGTGGTCCTGCAAGTCCAGGACAACGGCGTCGGTCTGCCCGACGACTTCGACGTAGGCGCCCACTCCGGTTTCGGTCTTAAGATCGTCCGCGGCCTGGTCGAGGACGAACTGGGAGGGAAGCTCGAGATCGAATGTAAGGACGGGCTGCTCATGCGCTTCCGCTTTCCGAAAGTGTGATCCGTGCGCTGCGAGGGCAGTTCTCCCCGCGGAAGGCGATGGGCGCGGGGTTGCGCGGACTACCGACAGCCTTGGTAGGGAAACTGACCAAGGCTTTGCTGCTCAGGGCAGGAGAGGCGAACCGAGTATGGAAGCAATTGCTGGATTGGTCGAGTCGAACCCAACCGAAGGGAGGTCCTGTGATGGTCAAGCTAGCATCGTTCCTGGCGATCGTGGCGATTGTCTCCGTGCTGGTCGCGCTGGCCGCGGCTCCGGTCGCCGCTCAGCAAGGCGGCGGGCAGTATCCGAGCGTGTCGGGCCTGACGCAGTTCTCCGCCGAGAGCAACTTCATGTCTCTGGCCGGCTACCTGCGCTGGATGACGTTCAAGGAGCAGGGCATCTGGCTGTCCGTGCCGGAGGCGAAGCGCATCGTCGCGGAGCAGTCCGGAGGCTAGTCCTCGAAGCCTGCCGCACCAGGTTTGCGAAGCCGAGCCCCCCGGCTCGGCTTCGTGCATTTCGGGGCTGGCAGCCGCTCGCCTGGACTGCTGTCTTCGCGCTGGCTGCGGCCAGCCGGCTGACCGCGGCCCCAGTGATTCGGGGCCTACCTCGACCTGGCGAAGCTCCCCGCCAAGCAGCAGACCGCCGAGGTCGCCCGTCTCTCCAGCGCTGGCGTCACGGCCGTGCTGCTTCCTCTCGACTGGAACCGTGTAGAGCCGAAGTCCGGTCGCTTCACCTGGAAAGCTGACGACGCCGCGGTCAACGCCGCCCGCGCCAGGAAGCTCGATGTTACGCTCGTCCTGGGGCCGAACGCAGTGTGGGCCGTCAGTTCCGCCTGGCAAGTTCCCCCCATGGAGCGCTCCCGCTCTATCCCCTGGACGATCTCGCTCTGGGAGCGCTACGTCCGCCAGGCCGCCACTCACTTCAAGGGTCGAGTGCAGTCCTGGCAGGTGCGGGAGCAGCCGAACATCCGCAACTTCCGCGGCTCGCGGACTGAGTACTTGCGGCTGGTAGCGGCTGCCGCGCGGGTGCTGCGCCAAGTCGATCCGAACACTCTCCTGGTGGTGCCTGAAGCGGGGAATCTGGATGTCGCCGAGATCGACCGCTTATGCGGGTCGAGCCTGCGCGCCGCGTGCGGTGTGCTGGGGCTATATGTGCCAGCCTCCACTGATCTTTCCTCTCCCGCGCTTGCCTGGGCCGTGCTGAACCAGGATGTCCCCGGCCTGACGAAGGCGCCCCCGCGACAGCTCTGGGTCCTTGGCTCCGATGGCAACCCCGCACCCGATTCCTGGCGGCAGCAGTACCTGCTCTCCTGGGTCTTCGGGGCCGCCCGATTCTACCTCCCCGCAGCCGTGGTGGACGAGGCCGCGCTGGCGACCCTGTCCGCTCTCCGGTACCGCGGCTACCTGAGGCTGGGCCCGCAGGCATGGGCATTCGCCTTTGAGGACAAGTCAGGACCCCTGGTTGTCGCCTGGTCCACGCAGGAGACCGATCTTGCGGCCAGCGACTTCGCCCCCGTACTCGACCCCGCCGCCCTCGCGCAGTCCTCTGGCTCCGGGACTGCCCCCGCAGCAGAGCCCACCCGCGACGCCCCCAAGCTTCACCTCGGACCCCGGCCGGCCCTGATCCGCGGCCTCGACCTCACCAACGCCACCCACCCCGGGATTCCCGGCCGCGACGACGTGCTCGCCGGACGCCCCGGGCCCGGTCCTGATCCTTCCCAGCCCATCTCTGCCGACTACGGCCGGGAGAGCATCCAGGAGAGTGGCCTCTACAATCGCTCCCTGCGCGGCCGGGCCGGCGGTCGGGTTGAGGAGGAACTGCACGACGGACATCTTTGCCTTCGTACCCGCATCAGCACCGACCAGAAGGACGACACGGCCGACAACCCGTGGGTCTACTTCGATGTGGATGACCGCTGGCTCTACTTCGGGCGCGGCAAGACCCCCCTCGCCATCACCGTCGAGTGCGCCGGAGCCTACCTGGGGGAGAAGCAACTCGGCTTCAACATCATGTACGATTCCACTACCGGCTACCGCTTCACCAAGTGGCAGTGGGTTGAGCCCGGGCCTGGCTGGAAGAGCTATCGCGTCGAGCTTGCCGATGCCAGCTTCGCCAACCGCAATGGCTACGACTTCCGCATCAACGTCAAGGGAAGCAAGCAAGACCTCTGGATCTCATCGGTGAAAGTGGAGAAGCTGCCGGCGCCTTCGCTTCACCCCTAGACCAGCGGTGGTTCCGGCCCGGTGGGCTCGGGTAGTCGCTGCGCCTGGTGCAGCAGCTTTGACAGGTCCAGCCCCAACGCGACCGGATCGACCGTCTCCAGGAGCTGCGGTTCGGCCAGGCTGCGAAGGTGGACCTCCTCCTCCGAGATCACTGCCGTTCCCGACTCCAGGCCAATCACCCGCGCCAGAGGATCCTCGGGCTCGGGTGGATACGGCCTGGTGACGAGTGCGAAGCGGGTGTCGCTGAGCTTCAGGAGCGACCCCCACGGATGGGGCCCTAGCATGGAAAGGAAGTGACGCAGCAGACTGGGCTCCATGCGCCCGGTATACTGCTCCCCGATGATCCGTAGCGCCCGGTTCGGTGGCAAGGCCGGCCGGTACGGACGGTTCGTGGTGAGCGCGTCGTAGACGTCGGCGATACTCGCCATCAGGCTATACATGTGCAGCGGACGCGGCGTGCGCAGCTTCGGATACCCGCTGTAGTCCATGTGCACGTGATGCTCGAACGCCACCACTGCCGCCGCCCCCGGCAGGCCTGGCTCCACTGCCAGCACTGCCGCTCCATCTACCGGATGGCGGCTCATTACCGCGAACTCCCGTTCGTCGAGGGCGCCGGGTTTGCGCAGAACTTCCAGGGGAACGAACACCTTGCCCATGTCATGCAGCAGCGTGCAGATGCCGATCTCCTCCAGTCGCTCCCGGTCCAGCCCCATCTGCCGGCCCAGCTCCACCGCGAGGATGCACAGGTGCAGGGCGTGAATGAAGGTGTACTCATCCATTCCCTTCATCGAGTTCAGGCTGTAGACGATCGAGCGGTCGCCCAGCACGCTATCGACGATCTCATGCATGGTCCAGGTGATGCTGCTCAGGTCCAGTGGCTCGCCTCGCCGCACTCCGGCGGCCGCGCCGCGCATCACATCCAGCGCCGCCGCGTGGGCCAGCACCCAATCGCGGCCAGTGGTAGTGCGCAGGTTCTCCACCGTCACCCTGCGAACGCCTCGCACCGCCAGTTCCCTGATCACCCCGCCCGCCGATTCGATCTCCATCGGATCGGCGGTCAGCAGCGACACCAACTCCTCCACCTCTTTCGCGGTCACGCCGCGCTGGAAGCTAATGCTCTGCACATTTCGGCGGAGGCAGGCGCCGATGAGATTCCCTACCGACACCTGCTGGCTCACCAGCGGCACGTCCTGGACCACAAGGTAGCCGTTCACCAGTTTCAGCACGAGTTCCGAGCTCTCGCCCAGCAGTTCGTCGAGATCGGCCTTCACGTCTTCCAGCGCTTCTTGCACCACTGAGTGGCCCACCTCATAGAAGCTGATGTTCCTCATGGCCCGCGCCAGGCTGACGATCGTCTTCTCGGACTGCGCTCGTGCCTGGTCAATCCTCGCCGCTCTGGTCTCAGTAGTCACGAGCACCCCCAGTCATCAGCCTGGGTCGCGCCGCTTCCGCCAGGATGGCCTCGCAGGCTCCCTTCACGGCCTTGGATCGGGAACGGGCCCCTCGCTCCAACGCGTCGCGGGCGACCGCTCCTCCGATCCTCCCCAGCGCCTCGGCTGCCGCCACCCTCGCTCCCGCGCCCGCGAGCAGACCTGCCATCCCGGGTCGCAGCAGCGCCTCGGTCAAGGCCGGCACCGCCTCGGCTGCGCCGATCTCTCCCAGCGCGATCGCGATCACCTCTCTCTCGCGCGCGCCTTCGCCGAAGGCCGCCTGCCCGCCCAACTGCCGGCAGAGCAGGGGGACCGCGTCCGCTGCCTTGGTCTCGCCCAAAGCTCGGATCGCCGCCATCCTGACCGACTGGTCCTGGTCTCCCAGGAGTCGCTCAAGCGCTGGCGTGGCCCTGGTTCCCGCCTCGCGGATCGCCCCTATCAGGTCCAGCTTCACGCTAAGGCTTGGGTGATCGGCCAGCAGCGACAACTGAGTGATCGCCTGGCTATCCTTCTCCCTCAGCAGAGACCGGATGATGTGAGGCATCGCGTCAGCGTTCGCCTCGATCAACAGGCGGCGCAGCCATGGAGAACTCGCGCCGTCCCGTTTGATGATAGCTGAGACCGCATCGCTCGCTCTGGCTGCATCCGGGTTGCGCGTGGCCGATACCAGCGCGGCCATGCCTTCGTCTCCCATTTCTGCCAGCAGCGAGACTAGCTCTCGCGCGCGGCCAGGAGTGGCTCGCCCGATCTCCGCCAGGACGTCTGCCACCGCGGTTGCCGTCCCGGTGCGCTGTAGCGCGCGGGTGGCAATCGTCCGGCGGTCGGCGCCGTCACCCGCGCTCTGTTCGGCCGCGCGCTGCAGCCCCGACAGGATCTCCAGCGCCAGCTTCGTATCGTCGTGCCCACTGCCTCTCAGACTCTCCTCCACCAGCGCGTCGAGCACGGCTCTGTACTTGTCGATATCGAGGTCGGCCTCCAGTAGCTCCAGCAGCATCGCGATGCGCGCCTGTCGCACCGCCTCGGGAGAGGTGGTTTCGAGCAGTTCCTCTAGCTCGGGGGCCTGCTCGCCATCGCGGTCGGTGTGCGTCATTTCCGACATCTCGTCGAGTGTCCACCCCTGCTCCTCGGCGGCGTCGGTAGTGAGTTTCTGCCTCGCCCGGGAGATCAGCAGTTCCACGACATTCCGGTAGGTATCCTCGCTGATATCTCGTCTCAGCGCCTCCGCATGCAGCTGTGGCTCGATTACGGCTATCTTCTCCTCATCCGGGACTATCCGCGAGAGCGCCCGCGCCAGCCCGCGAGACGACTCGGACTGGATCGCCCCTGGGAAGTCCAGGATGATCCCGACACACTGCTCCGACGACATCCTACTGGCGATCAGGGTGAGCATGTCCGGGCGGCCGGCCCCCCTGCCGGCCCTCGCGCGGAACACGGAGGCCCTCCACTCGGGCGTCAGCGACAGCAAGAGAGTGGCTACGTTCTGCCGCCAGCCCTCCCAGTAGTCTTCATCCGCCGACAGCGCGACTTCCCCCGCACACTGAATCGCGTGCGCCAATCGATGCGCTACCGAGTTGGTGGCCTGCGCGGGATCGCTGCCATCGTCCGATGGCAAGTCATTGCTGTCCAGCGTCTCTTCCGACGATCGGAGCCGGCTCAGCATGCGTACGTCGCCGAGATTGCGTACCGTTCGCAGACAGCAGTCGAAGATCTGCGTGAATGAGTCCGCCGCGTCGTCGTCTACCTCTTCGCAGCTCTCAAGCCAGGCCGCTTCCGACTCCCGCAGCTCCTTCGTGAAATCGATATCCTCCACGTGAACGCTGCTGCCGCCGCTGTACGCGCGCATCGCGCCGCCCAGCCCGAACACTTCCTGCGGGTCGCGCGACAGCAACAGTAGCGCCTGTGCCAGGTCGTTGGGATCCGCTCCCTGATCCACTCGGATGCAGGCGATCAGCCGCTCGCGCATCGCCTCCCGCATCCGGCTCACCGACCCGCTGCTGCTCGGGAGCGCAAGCCCATTCCAGAGCAGATCCCCTTCGTCTGCTCTGATCTCCCCCGTCTGCTCCCCCGTCCGAGCTCGCCAGACCTCGCAGGCGTCGTCCAGCGCGGCCCTCGCGATAGGGTGCTCCGGGCCATACAGAGTTAGCTGACGCGCGGCGCGCGTCAGACTCTCCACCACGGCGACCCCTGCCTGGTTGCCAGGCGCGGAGACGACCCCCTGCTTTTCTGCCGACTGCGTCATGGCCGCGATAGACCCTTAGCGGTGTCAGAACCGTTCTACCGGCTTTTTCCACAGAACCGCTGTCGGCAGGCACGCGCGGACCCCCTGAACGCGCGAAAAAGCCCGCCGAAGGCGGGCTTTCCGGGTCTGGCAGAGTTTGGGTGCTGGGTTACTGGTTGGTGCCGCCGGGCTTCACAAGCTCCCCGATGCCGCCCTCCGGTTCCCCGGCAACGCGCACCGTAATGTCGGGCTCCAGGCCGCCGCCGGCGACCTCGATCATACCTTTGCTGCGGTACTTCCCCTCCACCACCTGCGTGTCGCCCTGGAACCCGTCTATGAAGAGGTCGCGGTTGGGCCGCTCCTTCATCAGGACCTTCATCACCTCGATGGTCGCGCCGCGGAGAGTCGTCGGGTCAGCCTGCAGCGTCGGGGAGAACTCCAGCCGCACGCGGTCGCCAGCCATGTACCTCGCGCTCAGCACGACCCCGCGATGCCATGCACCCAGCGACTGCACTCCCCTGTCCAGGGCCTGCTGCGCGTCTGTGCCCGGCGCGATGTTGAGCATCTGCCGAAGGCCGAAGCCCAGCGCAGCCACGCCGATCAGGATCAGCGCCACGATCAGCCACATCCACCCGATCCGGCGCGGCGCCTCGTTCCGCTCCTGTGTCGCCGAGGAGGCGATCTCGTTCATCGCCAGGCTCGGGAACAGAGCCCCGCCGTCTTTTCCCTTGTCCTGAGACCCCTGCTCCGTCATCTGAATCTCCGGTGCTATTCGATCACGGCCTGCATTCGGCAGCGAGACTGTGCTTCCTGCCTCCGGCTACCCCGGCGATGGCAAGCTCCGCGCGATCTTATCCATCTGGAACCCGAGCCCAGGGCCCTTCAGCGTCGACGTGTCCAACACGCCATCCCGCCGCGAGAAGACCCCCGGGTGCACTTTCGCCTCCGGCTCCGAGAACGCCGGGTAGAACTGGTGCGAATTCGCCTCTACGCCCATCATCGGGCTCAACCGCGCCGCCATCCCCAACGACTGCAACAGCGCCAGCGCCGGGTTGGTCAAGTCCTGGATCGAATAAGGGATACCCATTTGCGAGGCCTTCGATGCGATCACCATCTCCGCGGACTGGCACTTGCAGGCCTTCAGCGCAATCCCCGACCAGCCCAGCTCCATCGCCAGCCCAAAGTCCTTCAGCCCGGCCAGGCTTTCATCCACCAATACGGGCTTCAGGCGCGCGATCGGGCGCATGTCGAAGCGCCGCGCCGTCAAATCGCGTTCCGTCGGCTGCTCCACATACAGGGTTTCGTCGAAGGTCTGCGCGTCAGCCTCCCGCACCCGCTCCAGGAACTCCACCATGTACTCGGGGACATCGCACATCTCGTTCGTGTCCGCGGTGAAGTAGAGCTTGCGCTCCCCGATCTGCTTCCTCACCTCGCGGGCGATCTTCGCCACTTCCAGCATCCGCGCGATGTCCCATTCCAGGTCGATACCGCGCAGCTTCACCTTCAGACAGAACAGCCCATCGCGCACGATCCACTCGTCCAGCGAGTTCGGCAGCCCGTCCTTCGGGTCGGAATCGTCGATCTCGCTCTTTCGCAGCTTGTCGAGCCCACCCACCAGGTGGAACACCGGAACCTGCTTGTCGTAAGCCTTCTTGAGGTAGTCCGCCGGGTACTTCCCCTTGAACTCACCTCCCAGGTAGCGGCTCAGGTCGTGGTCCATGAACTCCTTGCCGTACCCGTCATAGGTGGAGATGCCATTGGCGATCCCAAAGGCATCGTTCACCGCCGCATCCACGGGCGAGGCGGAGACCAGCGCGGCCAGGAATGGCAGCGGGACCGCGAAGCTCATCTCCTTGCTGACCGCCAACGCCATCTGGCGCAGCCCCTCCTCGACCTGATGGTAGAGCGCGATTGGGTGCCCGTAGGTGTTCTGCTCGGCGACCAGCCGAGCGAATCGCCGCGTCACCTCCCGCATCGCCGCCTGGCGCTGGGCGTGTGGCACGCGGTCGTCGGGGAACGCCCACACATCGCTCTGGAACATCCCACCCCAGCCCGCGCCCCGCTTGCCGGAGCGCGTCTCCACTTCCACGCGCACGGCCGCGTAGTCCAGCCGATCCATCACCACCCCGCCGAACTTCAGCGGCGTTCGCGCGATCGCGTCAATGAAGTACGGCGTCGCCGATACTACCCGAATGTCGCTATCCATACCTTACTCCCATCCCTGATGGACCTCTACTTCTCCACCGCCGCCTGCTGCTCATTGATCTGGCGGAACAGCTCGGGGTCGAACTTCGCCTTCCGCTCATAGCTGTAGAGCCCGTTCACTTCCTGCTCCACATCGTAGAGCTGAGTATAGCAGAACCCGCACATCCTCGGGTGGAACAGCAGCGCCTCGGTCAGCTCCCGATACCTGGCCAGGAACTCTTCCTGGCTCTGGGGCCGGTTGCCGTACCCCCACGCCTTCTCATCCGTCTGCCCAGGGTTCCACCAGATACCCCCATACTCGCTCACGAAGAACGGCTGCCCGGCGTAGGGCGCGTCCACCTGCGAGTTCCGCCACGGCGGCCCGCCCTCCGCGAAGGCCGCGAAATGCTCCCGCACCGTCGCCGGGTCCTGGTTGTAGTCGTGGCAGTCGTCTACGTCCGTCTCGACGTGCACGTACCCGCTGGTGTCGATAGCGGGCCGGGTTGGGTCGATCGCCTTCGTCACGCGGTGAATCTGCCGCAGCAGTTCCGGGTTCTGCTCGTCCTCCGTCTCGTTGAACGGGCACCAGCCCACTATCGCCGGGTGGTTGAAGTCTCGCTCCATCGCCTCCATCCACTGCGGCAGCATGATCTCGAGCGAGATCGGGTTAGCGTAGTCGAGCCCCCAGTCCGGGAACTCCCCCCAGCACATGTAGCCGAGCTTGTCCGCCCAGTAGAGAAATCGCGGCTCGAACACCTTCTCGTGCAACCGCGCCCCGTTGAACCCCACCGCCTTCGACATCAGGATGTCGCGCCTCAGCGCCTCATCATTCGGCGCGGTGTAGATGCCGTCGGGGTAGAACCCCTGATCCAGCACCAGCCGCTGGAACAGCGGCGCGTTGTTCAGGCAGATCGCCGGCGGCGCCAGATGCACCTTGCGCATCCCGAAGTAGCTCTCCACCCGATCCACCACCCGCCGGCCCTTGGTCAGCGTCACCTCCAGGTCGTACAGGAACGGATCGGACGGCGACCACGGATGCACGCCCTTGATCTTCAGCCACAGTTGTGCGAACCCGCCAGCGGTCGAGGACTTCGCGGTCCCCACCACCTCCGAGCCAACCCGCGCCGTCGCCTTCACCGTCAGCCCGGTGGCATCGCCCTCCACCCACACCTGCTGCAGCATCCGCCCGTTGTCGAGGTCGGGGATGTATCTCGACCGGTCCAGGTACGCCGGTGGCGTCGCCTCCAGCCACACCGTCTGCCAGATGCCGGTGGTGCGAGTGTAAAAGATGCGATAGGACTCAGGCTTCGGTGACTGCTTCCCGCGGGGCTGCAGCGAACTCTGCGTGTCATCATAGCAGCGCACCACCACCTCGTTCGCCCCGGCGCGCAGGTGCGCCGTGATCTCACACCGGAAGGGCGTGTAGCCGCCCTGGTGCCTGCCGACCACTTCCCCATTCACCCACACCGTCGCCTGGTAATCCACCGCCCCGAAGTGCAGCCACACGCGCTGGCCGCGCCACGCCTCCGGCACGCTGAACTCCCGCCGATACCACACACACTTCATGAACTCCGTCTTGCCGATGCCCGACAGCCGCGACTCCGGCGCAAACGGCACCAGAATACGCTGCGCCAGCTCCCTGCCGGTCTGCCAACCGCCCTCCTCCCCGGCAAGCTGCGGGTCCTCCTCGAACTCCCACTCCCCGTTGAGATTCAGCCACTCGCTCCGCACCCACTGCGGCCGCGGGTATTCCGGTCGCGGTATCTGCATGGTGTCCTCTGCCCAACCCTGTAGGGGCGGGATTCATCCCGCCCAGGGCGCAACGAGTTGCGCCCCTACACGCAACTTCCTGCTCTTCCGTGCCCTTCGTCCCGAAACCTCCCCAATCCGCGCGCCGCTCCGACAGGAACCCCTCCCCTACTCTCGAACCCTCACGCACCGGAGGCAAAGCCATGACCAGACACATCATCCTCGGCGTTCACATCACCAACCGCATGAAGAACATCCTCGACGTGCAGAAAACCTTCACCGAGTACGGCAGTCACATCAAGACCCGCCTGGGCCTGCACGAACTCGACGACAAGGAAGTGGGGACCCCCAAGGGCCTCATCATCCTGGAGATGGTCTGCAACGACGGCTCCTGCGACGAGATGATGAAGAAGCTCCAAGCCCTCGAAGGTGTGGAGTGCCAGCGGATGGTGTTCGAGCATCCGTGAAGCCTGGGAGGTAGCGCGACCGGCGGAATGCAGGGGCTCGCAGTACGCGTCGGTGCTACAGAGCCAGCTGGATGTTCGTCTCGACGTGACGACGGCCAAGTGGCGAGATCAGAGCTCTACGTTCCACGTCGTCGTAGTCAACCAGCGCATCCTTGTGAAGTTGCCGTAGCACATCGCGCCGGTAGACCGATGCGTTCGAGTGCCCGGTGTCGCGCACTAGGTCGGCCTCGAAGCAGGCCTTCGGGTAGCTGTGGTACAGAAGTACAAGCGTCTTGTCTCTGGCACTCATCTTGGGATTGAGCACGCGTCGCCTGCTGCCGAGATCCCAGACAAGGGGGATTCTCTTCTCTACCACCCCATCAACAAGTGCTGCTGCTTCCTCTGGAGTAGTGCTGTAGAAGACGCGCACGAGCTCCGCTACCAGCCAGTTCGAGAGGGCAAGAACGAGTTCGGCATCCATATGGTTTTCATCAACGTCACCACCGAGGTGGCCTACACCACGCTTATTGCGGACGTCATACAGAGCAATAAGCACTCTCGGGATTGTGAGCCGCACCGACTGGGGGAACTCCGCCTTGTCGGCTTGTGCAAATCCCTGGCACCCTCTCTCGAAGTTCGGAATACTGTCACCAAGCCGTGTGTAGTTGCCAGTAATGTGCCACTCGATGATCCTATAGGTGGCCTCGCATAGCTTGCCTCCGTTGAGCTCGGAGCTCCCCCACCGGCCCTCGCTGTAGTTCTGTACTGCCTTGCGGTGTGCACTGAGCACCGATGCCCGAAGCCGCGCTGGTATGCCTGAGAGGGCCTGGTCGAGGCTAGGCGTTGACATACTCATACCCCCCAGGTCTGCCTTGACGACGTAGTTGCTTCGCGCGCGTCAGTGTCAGGAGCGCCATTGAGATCTTGCGAGAAGGGTAGTGGTGCCCCGCAGTCTTCAGCGCCTGCGTCACAGCTGCGACAGACCTTGGCTGGGAGAAGAAGCCCCCATCGGCAAGCGCAGCAACCCGGCCTCGGGCACTGCCATCGCTGCCCTTGCGCATGCGCTTGACGGACTTGGCGGGGATTCCGGCGCGGCCATGCGCACTTGGACTTACGGAGCCCGACGAAGGAGTCGGCTGCCCATGAAGTAGAGCGCTGATTAGGCGATCAAAGGCCTCCTTCTGCACTGACTCGCCTGAGAAAGCATTGACCACCTTGGCCACGCGCGGGAGCTCCCGCATCAGCAGTTCGTAGCCGTCTACCTTCGCTGTGTCTGCCATCACGGCTTCCCCGTCGGCTGTGCAGGCAGGTCGTGCTCGACGAACTGGACACCAACGTGAGTGAGGCCAAACTTGCCGTCGGAATCCGCCTCGTCGAACCAACCTTTCGTATTCCTGGCGTTGTGGAATACCTGCCTCATTACCTTCGGCGCCTTCAGGTTCAGATGACGGTAACAGGTGTAGATCTCGTCTACTCCGACTCGCTCTATCGCCTTCTCTCTGAGGCAGGCCGCCATGACAGCGTACCTCTCCAGGTGATCGCCCGGCTGCTTCTTCGCAACGTACTTCTCCAGTTCAGGCTTGCTCACGGGAAGCTTCACGACGGAAGGTGGTGAACTGCTGGCCACGCGCTTGGTCTTGGCGGTACCCTTGGCGGCAGCCCTCTTCTCCGTCCTGCCAGCCTTTGGCTTAGGCTTTCGTTGGCTTCCGTGAGGCAGACTCTGAAGCACAAACTGGAATGCAACGGCCCTGAGCTCGGAAGGCAATCCCTTGACAGCTTCTGAGGCCTTCCTCAGCTGTTCAGCAAGCTCGTCCATCGTGACCCCCTGCCAACTGGAGTTGAGTAGCCAACTGCTGGGTCACTTCTACCACAAAACGGTTGTTTGTGCAACTCGGCCTCAGCCAGAAGCCCTTGCCGCGGGCATCGGACCCGCCTCCCCTCATCTGCGTTCATCGGCGTCTAGACCCCCTCCCCGTTGCCCTCCTCCCTCCCCCATGCTAGACTACCGCATCACACTTCACGGAGCGTTGATGCTGGCACGGCCAAAGTGGCTTCTGCTCGGGCTTCTCATCCTTATTCCAGGGCCACGGGGGCGGTGCGAGGGGCGACGCCCTGCCTAGGCGTCGGCATAGTCCGGAGCGTGCCGGAATTCGGCCTGCCCCCGCCACTGCTCCCGTCCCGCCGGGGGCGGCATCCCTCAGCCTGCACTCACCAACGTTCACCGGCGACTTAGCGTTCTGCGACTCTGCGTCTCACGGGCCCGGCCAGGCGCCTGCTGGCGGAGCCTCCACCTCAGACGGCCGGCGCGGAATCCGCGGCATGGGCTGGCCGAACTGGAGGGCGCCGACGTCGGGAGCGGCTCCTGTGAAGTAACCAGGCTCACACCCAGGCAGCGGCTTGTCGAATAGCTTCGAGAGATCGGCGCCTCTGCCGCGTGCGGGGCTGTCGGCGAGCAGGCTCACGTCGTGCTTCGCGAAATCCTTGAACCCCGGGCTGGCGCCGCCTTCGATCCAGGCGCTGTGGGCGTCCTGCCTGAACTTCTCCAGCACTTCCTTCTTCCTGTCCAACCACTCGCCGCGGTCGCCCCGCTGGAGGTAGAGGTTGTAGTCGGCAGACCAGTTGGGCGGGGTGGACTCCCGCGAGGCATAGAAGGGCGTGGTGCACCAGAAGAGATTGTTCAGGAAGTGGTAGTTGGGGGTGCCGATGCCGGTGATCTCCGAATGGCTGATGGCCGGCGGCGAGGTCGAGGTGTTCTGGTAGACGAACACCGGCGCCGGGTAGAGCTTGTCGCCGCCCCCGAAGTTGCGATAGTCCTCGCCGTTGTCGAAGAAGATATTGCGGTAGGCGTAGAGGGGGCCGACGCGAGGGGCCTTGATGCGGAAGCCGCAGATGCAGCCCTCGACGATGTTGTCGTGCCACTGTCCGTTGGCATCCTCGCCGTTGGGTTCGAGGCCGTCGTCCGAGCAGTTCGAGATGAGATTGTGGTGGATGTTGAGGTTGGCGTCGCAGCCGGTCTCGTCGTGCGCGATGTAGTCCTCGATCCCGTCCCAATGATCGTGGATGTAGTTGTCGTGGATCTGATGGCCGCCGCGGGTGGAGAGCATGGCGATGCCGGTGCGGTCGTAGAAACCGCCCTCTTTGTGGGCGAGCCAGTTATCCCAGGAGCCCGGCAGATCCGGGCTGGCGCCCGCGTAGGGGGCCATGAAGATCTCGTTGAAGCGGATGGTGCATTGGTCCGCGCCGCTCCGCATCGTCACGCCGAAATCCGTCGGGCCGATCACACAGTTCTCGACGACGGAGCCCAGTGAATGCTGGATGAAGACGCCGTGGGTCGCGTTACGGAGGGCGAGGCCGCGCACCACGCAGCGATTCGTCCCGTTGATGTGCACCACGGGCTCTTCCGGCGCGACGGTGATCGTCATGGTGCGCGGGTCGAGGTCGCCTTTGAAGCGGATCAGCAACTCCTGCTGCTCTCTGCGATACATCACTAGCGCCTTCACGCCATCCCAGCCGGAGGTAGCCCCGTCCTTTCTGGTAGGTCCGATGCCGTCTCTGAAGATGTTGGGCCACTGCCACTTCGGGTCCTCTTGCGTCGCCGGGTTCACGCGCCTCTCGTTCAGCGCGGTAACGATCTTCCCGTCAACAGTGACAGTGAAGACTTCGAACGGGACGTGAGCGCGGTAGACGCCGGGCGCGATGTCGGCGGCCGGCTGCCAGTCGAGCGTCACCGGATCGCTGCCGTCGATGATAGCCCCGGGCTCTCCCTCCAGCACCACTGGCCTGCGGTACTCGCCGCTGTGCTTGAAGGTTACGCGCTCGCGGTAGATGCCCGGCCGGAGGCGCACGGTGTCGCCGGCCTGGGCGCGATCGAGCGCTTCCTGGACGCTGGCCAGGGGCGCGTCGGCCGTGCCCGGTGCGCCCGCATGGCCGGTAGGCGCGACATAGATGATGGCTCCCGAAGGTGAGGCTGGTTGGGCGCATCCGGCAACGGCGGATAGCACCAGTATGACAACGGTCAATAGCGCGGGAACGGATAGCAGATCCAAGTGCATCTCCCTTCGTGATTGGCCCTTCCATCGTGGGCGCGGGAGGTCCTGCCTGATGGGGGGACGGGTCTATGGCCGATCGTCGGTCCGAGAGCTGCATGGCGTTACACTATTGGGAGTGAAGGGGCTGCTGGAATGCTGGCGAAGCCAAGCCTAGAGCGACCGACCAGGTCTGCGAGTGACCATGCCTCCCTGTCTGTATCAGAGGGCGGGAAGCGTGGGCCTGCGGTCTACCTATCCCCAGGGAACCAGCGCAGAGGTGATCAGTGAGGAACCTCCTCAGAAGCGTCATGCCGTGCCTGCAGGCAGCAGGCATCATGTTGTGCCTATCGGTGAGTGCGATGGCGAGTGGGAGCGCGGGGCGGGTGTGGCACGTGTCGCAGACGGCGCTGCCAGGGATCGGTGTAGCCGAACAGATGCAAACGATCGGCGAGGCCGCGCAGCGGGTCGGGCCCGGCGATACGGTCGTGGTTCACAGTGGCACCTACCGAGAGCAGGTGACGGTGGAGCAGAGCGGCACGGCGGATCAGCCGATTCGGTTCGTCGTCGCGCCCGGGGATCGTGTTGTGGTGACCGGTGCTGACCTCATTACCCAGTGGGGGCCGGTTGGCTCCGACCCCAGCAAGCGCATTTTCAAGACCCGATGGACCCACCAGTTCATCACCTGGAATGACCCCAACACGCACCCTAACGACGACTACCATCTGGTGATCGGCCGCGCGGAGCAGGTCTTCGTCAACCACTACCTGCTGCACCAGGTGCTGAGCAGAGGCGAGATGTCACGCGGGTCATTTTACGTGGACACCGGGGCCCAGGAACTCTACATCTGGGATGCCGGCAACCGGGAGATCACCGACGAACTGACTGTGGAGGCGTCGGCGCGGGATGTCATCTGGCAGTCAAAGGGCAGCTACGTCGAGGTACGCGGCATCCGGTTCAGATACGCGGCGAACCACGCCCAGCAAGGCGCAGTGTCGTTCGAGGGAGACCACAACGTCGTCGAGGACTGCGTGTTCGAGAAGACGAATGGCGCCGGCGCGAGCTTCGAAGGGGAAGACATCACCGTTCGCCGTTGCACGTTCCAGGACAACGGCCAGCTCGGCTTCGGCGCGAGTGGGGCGCACAACCTCCACATGAGCGACGGCACCATCCGGAACAACAATACGAAGGACTTCGATCGTGGCTGGGAGGCTGGCGGCAACAAGCTGTCGATGAGCCGCGGGGTGGTACTGGAGAACAGCCGCTTCGTGGAAAACCGGGGCCACGGGATTTGGTTCGACATCGGCAATGAGGACAGCACGGTCAGGAACTGCCTGATCGCCGACAACGAGGACGCGGGCATCTTCTACGAGATATCGTACGGCCTGCACGCTTACGACAACGTGATCGTGGGCAACGGGTTCGATACGACTCCAGACGGATGGGGCGCGAACGGCGGGATCGCGCTCTCCAGCTCCCCCGGGTGCGTGATAGAGCGGAACCTGTTGATCGGCAACAAAGAGGGATTTCAGTTCAGGGAGCAGGGCCGCACCACCCCCAGGATCGGCCACCGCAGGGGCGAGGGCGAGGGGGAAGAGCCGATCTGGAACCACGACGAGGTCATTAGGAACAACGTGATCGCGTTCAACCGCGACGCGCAAGTGTGGGGTTGGTTCGACATCGGTGATGATCGGCATCTGCCGGCCGCGAAGCAGCGCAAGCGCTCCGGCGAGGAGGAGTGGGCCGGACCGAAAGATCTCTCATTGGAGAAGCTGAACCTGAGATTCGAGAGCAACCTGTACTATGTCGCGCCAGGCCAGGGGCTCATCAACTGGGGCTGCTCGTGGTCGAAACACGCGAACTACACGAGCCTGGCGGAGATGCGTGCGGACTTAGGACTGGATGAGGGCGGCCAGGTCCACGATCCGGGCTTCCAGGACTTCGCCGCGAGAGACTTCCGCGTTCCGAGCAGTAGCCCCGCGGTGGCTATGGGGTGCTATCCGAAGGGTCCGACGCCCGGGGTCGCGCTGGGGGAGACATCGGAAGAGGGAGGCATCGCCCCGGAGGGAAGTATACTGGAGGAGTAGCCAGCGGCGGAAGGGAGGTGTGACCCCGACGAGCTCCTGAATGTGATGCCAGCACTTGCCGCACCTCAGATCTTCGACGCGAGGTGAACACAGATGGCACGGCGCAGAGGTTTTACCCTGATCGAGCTGCTGGTGGTGATCGCGATTATTGCGATTCTGGCAGCGATGCTGTTCCCAGTCTTCGCGCGGGCGAGGGAATCGGCCCGCAAGATTCAGTGCCTGGCGAACGTGAAGAACGTCGCCATCGCCTTCCAGATGTACCTCTCCGACTATGACCGCCTGCCCCCCTCGGAGCGCCGGGTGGAGGCGACATCCTTCTTCGATACCGCTCCCGGCGGTGGCTCCGACCCCACGGATGGCTGCGGGGAAGTCAACTCCGCGAATCCCTTCCTGCGGTGGCAAGTGGTTCTCGACGAGTATGTGAAGAACCGAGACATTTGGCGCTGCCCCAGCGCGAAGAACGCCGGCACCCCGAAGATGATCGTGCCGAACTATGGGCCCGGCGGCTGGCTCCAGTACATGATCGACGGGCAGGGGAAGTGGGGCTCCGCCTACTCTCCGAACGTGGTAGTGTGCGACGCCGCCTTCCCGCCTGGATGGGGAGGGGATGTTACCGATAGCATACTCCAGCAGACCATGGCGGGCTCGGGCGACAATAGCCGGGCAAGTGGTGGTCACACCGCAGTCGAGACGACCATCGGCTGCAACGAGAACGAGAACTACGACCTGAAGACCTCCAGTGTCTCGGACCCGGCGTACTTCGTGGTCTGCGGTGACACCAACATCGAGCCCCGCATCTACTTCGGGCAGATGATCATGTACGAGCTGTGCGGAGTTCCTTGCGGCGGAAACGTCGCCTCCGATGATTGCCCGTGGACCTACAACTGCGCGCTTCCCAGCGAAGAGGATGCGATCCGGTTCCAGACCGATGCGAGCTATCGCAGCAAGTTCACTCGCCACCTGGGCGGAGGGAACATCGGCTACATGGATGGACATGCCGCCTGGATGATGGCCGACGCGCTGGACGCGAATCGTCCCTACTGCACCGCCTACGGCGAGGGGTATGTGGTTTCTGAGGGCCGACTGATAGAGGGCCTCTGCCCGACGCCGGTCCCGTAGTCTCTGCTCAAGCGGATATGACTTGCGCAGATGGTGGCGGAGCGCCGGATGGCGCTCCGCCACTTCAAAGCCATTACCGGATCCGACCAGCCGGTCGGATCCGGGACGTTCTGGTGCAACGCGCGCGTACCCAAGGGAGAAGCTACCATGAAGGCAACAAAGACCGTCGTCATCGGGGCGGGGAGCGCCGATTTCGGGCCTGGGATTCTGGGCGATGTGCTCGGAAATCCGGCATTCGGAGGCAGCACGCTAGCCCTGGTAGACGTGAACAAGGACAACCTCGACCTGATGACCTCCCTGGCTAAGCGCATGAACCGGGAGTGGGGCAGTGGGGTCAAGATCGAAGCGAGCATGGACCGGAAGCGGGCGCTTCCCGAGGCGGACTTCGTGATTGTGGCGGTCGAGGTAGAGCGCATGGAGCGCTGGCGCCTCGATTACGAGGTGGCCCTCAAGCACGGACTGCGCCAGCCCTTCTCAGAGAATGGCGGCCCGGGGGGGTTCGCCCATGCCGCGCGCAATATCGCGATCGTGATGGGGATCTGCGAGGACATGCGCAAGCTCTGCCCGGATGCCTGGTTCTTCAACTACACCAACCCCGTGCCCCGGATCACGCAAGCGGCATCGAAGTACGGCGGCGTGAAGGCGGCCGGCTTCTGTCACGGGATCGGCATCGCCTGTGAGAACGTCGGGGAGCTGCTTGGCATCTCGGACGATGACCTGGACCTGAAGGCGGCCGGATTGAACCACTTCACGTGGATACTGGACGCGAGAAGGAAGTCGACCGGCGAGGACCTGTATCCCGCGATGCGGAGGAAGCTGAAGAACTGGCCAGCCGGTTTCGAGCCGCTTTCGAGAGACGTCTTCGAGCTTTTCGGCCTGTTCCCGGTGTGCGGCGACACGCATGTCGCGGAGTACCTCCCGTGGGTGACCGATCCGATCACGAAGCCGTGGGAGAAGTACGGGCTGAACCCGCCGCGCTTCGATGCGGGCCGCGCTCGAAGCAAGCGGCGGGTAGAGGAGCGCCGCCGCGTGGTGGCCCAGGCGACTGGGGAGGAGTCGATCGAGGAGTACCGGGAGGGGTCGGGAGAGCGCGCGTGTCACGTGGCCGCGGCCATCGCGGGGAACTCGAATACCTACGAACTGGCGATCAACATCCCGAATGAGGGGTATGTGGCGAACCTGCCGCAGGGAGCGATCGTCGAGGTGCCGGCGATGGTCAGCGCGATCGGCATTCGCGGGGTCCCGGTGGGCGAGTTGCCGGAGCCGGTGGCGGAGCTGTGCCGCCGCGAGATCGCCGTTGCCAAGCTCGCGGTGGCGGCCGCGGCGACGGGTGACAAGAGGCTGGCGCTGCAGGCGCTGCTGATGGATGCGATGATGACGGATATTGGGCGGGCGAAGGCGATCCTGAACGACTATCTGGAGGTGCACGGCGATCTGCTCCCTCAGTTCAGGCAGCGTAAGCCGGCGGCCCGCAAGGCGAGTGCGCGGCAGACCGCGCGCTGATTCACCAGCCATACGAGTGAGCTGACTGCACCCCGAGAATCACCGAGAGCACCGCGAGGCCTGCTCGCGAGAGGAAGTCTCCGAGGATCAGCCCCAGGAAGGCCGGCCGCGCCTGTCGGTAGAGGCGGAGGCCGCCGTAGCGCCGGATGAGGGTGCTAACCAGCCACCCGAGGAAGACCCCTCCGAGCATGATGTGGGTCATATTCCAAGAGCTGGCCATAACGAAGCCGATGGGGCTGAGGGGCCACCAGAGGAACGCGCCGTTGAGCCAGATCAGGAGCAGCATGGCGGCGGCGCCAGCCAGCATCGCCACCCGAAGCAGCGGGTCGGCGCTCTCGGGAGTGCGCAGCGTTGCATCCAGCTCCGTGAAGGCCCAATCCGGATAGCCGGTCAGCCAGCTATTGTTGGCGCCGACGTGGCGGGTCACCACATAGAGCAGCGCACAGAGCCCAACAGAGAGCATCACCGCAACCGCTATGCCCGCGGCCCAGGGCCAGCGTCGACCTTTCAGTCTGGCCACCTGGAGCAGCTTGAAGCTGTTCATGGCCTGGGGCATGGCGAGGTTCATGGGGTCGTAGGTGTGGATGACCGAGAGATAGCCGAGGATAGTGAGTGACTGCTGGTTGAAGGCGCTCGCGCCCAGCGTGTGCAGAATCTGGCCTCGCGGGAAGGCGGCGATGTCGACATACATCACGCCACCGGCGGCGACCAGGCGAGAGCCACCAATGAGCAGGGCATA
The DNA here is from genome assembly GCA_963699135.1 of uncultured Armatimonadota bacterium. Lineage (GTDB taxonomy): Bacteria > Armatimonadota > Hebobacteria > Hebobacterales > Hebobacteraceae > JBEKKD01. The sequence goes on from OY969415.1 coordinate 923,546, forward strand.
GAAGGATAGCATGAACGCCGCGAAGAGCCAGGTAGCCATCCCTGCGTGTGCGGCCCACTGGAACATGAAGAGATTGGTGAGGATGAACCCCACTAGCGCCCATCGGCCGGCCAAGGGCCCGTAGGGATTCGGGTCGGGGGCGGCGCGGCCAAACAGCGAGAGGCAGGCGGCGCGGATGGTCTTGCGCGACTGATAGATAGTGAAGGCGGCCAGGGCCAGATAGCCACCGGCCTCCGCGAACGCGACGAACTGGCGGGGGTTGAGGTTGACAGCTCCTCCCCCTTCGGGGCCGATCCCGAACGAAGCCCACACGAGCATCTGCGCCCAGAACAGCAGACAGAAGAACCAGAGACTGAGAGACACTTCGCCGGGGAGCAGACAAGAGACTCCGGCCACCGGGAAGACGATGGGGAAGGAGAACTCGGATAGAGCGCTCCAGGGCAGCCCCTCGCCGATGAACCTTTCCCCCACAGGCATGCTCGAGGGGTCGATGGATGGGACGCTGGGGAAGACCAGATGCAGCCACTGCATGGTGAATATGGTCGCGGGGAAGGCGAAGCCAATCCAGAAGATGCGGCTGTGGAAGATGCCCATGCGAAGCAACGGCTGGTCCTCAGTTCCGGCGATCGCTACCGGCACTTCGACCAGGGGGAAGGTCAGTCGTTGTCCCTCGATCCAGTCCTTCGACATCAACGCGCCCAGGCAGAAGCAAGCGGCAATCATGGCGAAGGTGAAGGACCCCCAGGCCAGCAGCGGCATGGTCCAGGCGCCCCAGGGTATGCGGCCACCAGTCGACAGCCCTTCCCAGAACGAGTTGGCGGCGCCGAGATTGCTCACCTGAAGCCAGGTTGGGATATTGGGAAGGATGAGGGTATCCCACTCGTTGTCCGGGCTCGCCATGTAGAACGGGTAGGTGGTGGAGGACAAAATGTAGGGGATGCCGCCCTGCATCGCCAGACCCACGGATACGGTCATCATGCCGTAGGCCACCACGAGTTCGCCGCGAGTGAGCGACCAGCGAGGTCGGAGCCGTAGGAGCAGGCCGTTCAGCGCCACCAGTAGGACTAGCATGACGATGGCGCCGTTGAGCAGCGAACCCGAACCCACAGACCACACGCGCGTGATGAACGTCAGGTAGGGGTTCACGAAGGCGAGGAGTGCGACACAGACCGCGCCGATGAGTATGGCGCGCAAGGTGATCGCGGACGGCGCGCGCGGGGAAGCGCTCTCCGCCGCGCGAGGTCTCGTCGCTCCGTCCGCGTCCTGTCTGGAGTAGGTCATGCTGGGGTAGTGTCCCCCTCCCGGATCGTCCGGCATCACTGCGGCGACTACTTCAGGTAGCCCAAAGTCTTCAGCTCCTGACGAGTCCTCTCGGTCATCTCGGGGTCCTGGCTGGTGGCCAGGAACACCCTCCCTCCGCGAAGGACCACCGGGCGTCCCCGCTGGGTAGCCGCCCAGGCTCGGAATCGGGCATGCAGATCTCTGGTGACGTCTCGCTGCTTGGACGCGAGGTTCTCCTGCTCGCCCGGGTCGGCGCTGCGATCGTAGAGTTCCACCTGCCGACCACGATCGCCGAGGATCAGGGTGTAGCGCGGCACTCGCAGCGCGTAAGATACCTGGTTGGAATCCTCCTGCCCGCCGGTGGCATCGCCGCCCCGGGCGCGAGTCACCGCGAACCCCGGCAGACTCTCATCTTCACCAGTTAGCAGCGCGAGGCGGGCGCGGCCCTGCATGGTCTTCGACGGCGGGACCCCGAGCAGGTCGAGGAGAGTGGGCATCAGGTCGGTAAGGCAGAATACCTCCGACCGGCGGCGCGGCGCGGATTCACAGCGGGAAGGCAGCTGCACCCCCACGGGGATGTGGACCATCTCGCGATAGACTGTGGTGGTGTGACCGAAGTAGCCGTGCTCGCCGAAGGCCTCGCCGTGATCGGCGAGTACGATGATGACGGACTTCTCGAACAGGCCGAGCTTCTTCAGTTCACTCAACAGGTTTCCGACGAGGCTATCGGCATAGGCAAGGCTGGCATCGTACCGTATCGACTGATCGGCGCGGCGCCAGTCCCGCTCTTCTCCCCCCATGATCCGCTTGCGGAAAGCACCCGGGGCGGCATAGGGATAGTGCGGCTCGAGGAAGTGCAGGTAGGTGAAGAAACGCTTCCCCTTGTGCGCCCGCATCCATCCGATGGCGGCGTCGCGCACTTTCGCTCCGTCGACGACACCCGGGTGGAGCCTGTCAGGGGAGCGCCGAGCGACTTCGTCGAATGTGTCGAACCCACGCGCGTAGCCGAATTCCCGGGAGACCACCGGGTTGGCGATGAACCCGGCGGTGGTGTAGCCCGCGTCTCTCAGGCATTCCGCGAGGGTGGCATCCTCGGTCGCAAGCGGCCAGGGGAGAGAGAGGGTGCCGTGCGTGTCCGGAAATTGAGAGGTGAAGAGGGAGGCCACGGAAGCCTTGGTGTTGGCGCCGGCAGCGTAGGCCTCAGTGAGCAGGATACCGTCGTCGAAGAGCTTGGCGATGTTCGGGGTGGTGTTGCGATCGTGCCCGAAGGAGGTGAAGTGGCTGGCGCGGGCCGCGTCCAGCAGGATGATGATAAGGTTAGCTCCAGCGGCGCCCGCGCGCAATCGCTGCACCGCCTGCGACGGGGTCGACCTATCGGCGGAGGGCTGTTGGAACTTGGGCGTCTGGAGGCCGCGCGGCCAGGCCAGCAGCAGGACGGCGGCGAGCGCGATCGCCGCGAGCGGCAACAGGTACCTCGCGCGCAGGATACGCCGTTTTCCGAGATGCACGGTCACTGTCGTCTCCGCCGCGGAGATGGAGAGCCCTGTCCATCGAAGCCCAACGAGGTGACTTCCACCGCGCCGGGAGGGTATCCTTCGGCCGGGATGGAAGGGGAACGACCCGACCGTTCCCTACGATAGGGATAGGCTACCGGCCTGCGATGATGCTGTACCCATATCGGATGCCGGAGCATTTCGCGGTGGTCGATCGGGCGCCAAAGCTGGAGATGAAGGGCAGCCGTCTGCCGATCTCCGACCGGCCCGGCCTGGGCGTGGAACTGGTGCCCGACCGCGTCGCGCCCTTCCTGTGGGCCGAGTGCAGACCGAACTAGCCTGCGCAGGACGGGAAGGACCGGCCGGGCCAGAGGCGAAGGTCCATATTGAGCGGAGTTCTCGGCCCTCTCGCCGCGTGGTAGGTGACAGGAGCTAGCGTGTTCACTGCAGCCAGCATAACACTGATCGTGGCCGTATTCGTGGCCTCCGCGGTAGAAGCGGTCGAGGCCTTCACCATCGTGCTGGCGATGGGAGTCACCAGAAGCTGGAAGGCAGCGCTGTACGGCGCGGCGGTGGCGCTACTGGTGCTGGCGGGGATCACCAGCGTCGTCGGAATCGCCTTGGGCCATCTGATCTCTCAGTCGCTCCTGCAGCTCGTGATCGGCGCCCTGCTGCTGATCTTCGGCCTCCAGTGGCTCCGCAAGGCGATCCTGCGTTCGTCCGGACTGAAGTCGACGCACGACGAGGACAAGATCTTCCGGGAGGAGCAGGAGGCGGCGGCGAAGGCGAGCCATGAGGTCCACCTCGGCCTGGACTGGTTTGGCTTTGTCGTGTCCTTCAAGGGAGTGCTGCTCGAAGGCCTGGAGGTGGTGTTCATCGTCATCTCCTTTGGGCTGAGGGCCCGCGCCGTGGACCCTCAGGCCATGCTGCATGCCTCTCTCGGCGCACTGGCGGCGCTGGTGATGGTGGTGATCGCCGGCGCGATTGCACGTAAGCCCCTGTCGTTGGTGCCTGAGAACACCATGAAGTACGCGGTGGGGCTGCTGCTATCGACATTCGGCACCTTCTGGTCGGTCGAGGGATTGGGGTTCTTCGGCTCCGGGCGCGCGAGCCTGGAATGGCCGGGAGATATCTGGGCGCTGGTCGGCGTGCTGGTGGCCTGGATTGTCGTCTCACGAGTGACGATCATCGTGCTGCGGATGCTCACCCGCCGCGGCGCCGCGAGTGACGCGGCGGAGTCACCCGAAGTGGCGGGAGGTCACTGATGACATTCGTGATCGGCCTGGTCCTAGGGTTCTTCCGATTCTGGTACGACTTCCTCGTCGGCGACTGCTGGGAGCTGGCCGCGGGCGTGGTGACGATCCTGGTGGTCTCTGTCCTGTTGCTTCAGCATGAGGTGGTTCCGCGGACATCTCTGCCGTTCGTCGTGGCCGGCGCGGTGATGCTGCTGCTCGTGTCGAGCACGCTTCCAGAGCTGCGCACAGCAGGAGCTGCCAAGGGCTAACGGCCCGGCATTCCCTGTTACCGCCGTCACCTGAGGGTTGATGTGATGAAGGCAGTCTCCCTGTTCGCGCCGCAGCGGATCGAAGTCGTGGACGCCCCGGAGCCCGAGTTGGGCGCGGACGATGTCCTCCTCCAGGTCGGTTACGTCGGCCTCTGTGGAAGCGACCTGAACGCCTATCGCGGTCTCTCCCCAATGGTGACGTACCCTCGGATTCTGGGGCACGAGATCGGGGGCACGATCATCGCCCGCGGAGGCAATGCTCCCGCAGATCTCGCGGTACGAACCCGGGTGACTGTCTCTCCGTATTCCCACTGCGGGACGTGCCCGGCGTGTCGCGTCGGTCGCATCAACACCTGCGTCTCAAATCAGACCCTTGGCGTGCAACGCGATGGGGCGCTGGCGGAGCGGATCGCTGTTCATGCGAGCAAGGTCTACGCCGGCCCCAATCTGTCGCTCCAGGAACTGGCGCTGGTGGAGCCGCTGAGCGTCGGCTACCACGCCGCCACCCGAGGGGTCATCGCCGCGCCAGATACCGTGCTGGTGGTGGGCTGTGGCGCAGTGGGCCTGGGAGCGGTCGCCGGGGCCACGCGGCGCGGCGGTACGGTGATCGCCGCCGATGTCGATGAGACGAAGCTCGCCCTCGCTTCCAGACTGGGCGCCGCGCATGCTCTCAACTCGGCGCGAGACAATGTCGGCGAGCGGCTCAGCGCGCTCACGAACGGCGAAGGCGTGAGTGTGGTGATAGAGGCGGTGGGGCTGCCGCAGACCTACCAGATGGCGCTGGAGTTGGTGGCAACGGCCGGGCGGGTGGTTTGCATCGGCTACACCAAGCAGAGCATCGAACTCGATACGAGGCTGATCGTGCGGAAGGAACTGGACGTTCTGGGCTCCCGCAATGCCCTGTCCGAGTTCGGCCCCGTGATCGAGATGCTGGAGCAGCGAACCCACCCGTTCTCGGATATGATCAGCCGAGTCGTCCCGCTGGAGGAGACCGCGCAGGCCCTCGCCGACTGGAGCGCGTCGCCGCAGAGCTTCACGAGGATTCTGATCCAGGTGAGCTGATCCCCTGCGACGGACGGTACCACCGATTGATGGGCTGAAGGGCGAGGCCCCTGGGTGCAGAATCACCGATAGTACGTCCTGAGCACCTAGAGAGGCCTGCCATGCGAGTTGCGCCGTGTCCCGCCGACCCCACTGCCCGCCTGCTATCGGCCCCGTGGTGCGTCGCGCTGGTCGCGCTCGCGATAGCGCTTGGTCTCAACCTGGAGGTTGGAATGGCTGACAGTCGCACCCCGAACGCCGCGCCCGCGAGAGTCTGCCGCTGGTCAGGTGGCAAGCAGGCGGCCGCTAGTATCCGCTTTGATGACTCTCACCCCACCCATGCCGAGGTCGCAGTGCCGATACTCAATGAGCTGGGCCTGATCGGCACTTTCCTGGTTAACCCCGGGAACGACAGCTACCGGAAGAACCAGGCCTTGTGGGAGGGGCCCATCCTGCAGCGCGGCCACGAACTGGCCAACCATACCTGGAACCATCACGGCGCGAAGACCGATGCCGAGGCCGACCAGCAGGTCGGCGAAGCGGCCAAGCTACTTCTCCGCCTGCAGCCGGGGCAGAAGCAAGTCACGTTTGAGCCCGGCGGCGCGACGCTGTGGCTGCAGCGCAAGCCCTTCGACTTCTTCATCTCCAGATACCACCTCGCGGACATCAACGACACAAAGCACAATGACCACACCGTCTTGTCGTGCACGGTGGCGCACTCTTGGTTCAGCCTGCCCGCGTACTCGGAACGCCTGGAGGAGACCATCGCCGGGGGCGGGTGGTTCCAACCCTACTTCCATCAGATCGACGAGACCGGCCACCTGCGCCTTCCGCCGCCGCAGTTCCGCAAGGCGATGGAGATGATCGCCGCGCACCGCGCCGACCTCTGGCAGGCCGGCCTGACGGCTATCTATGAATACGAGAAGGAGCGGGAGAGCGCGTCCGTGTGGCCGCAGGTGGAGGGGGACGACGCGCTGAGGCTGGAGCTGATGTGTGGCACCAACCCGAACCTATTCACACAGCCGCTCACGATTGAGGTGGACCTGCCCGCAGGAGTCAAGACGGCGAAGGTGCTCAATTCCGACGGCAAGGCGCTGGCGTGCCGAATAGAGGAGGCCGCGGGGAAACCCGTGCTGCGCTTCGAGGCGCCGGCGGCGGACTCGCGACTGACGGTGCGCGCGACCGGCATCGGCGCGGCAGCGCGCTCGCGCATCCCCGAGGTCCGCGCGCCGGGGGCACACCCCTTCGTGCTGTTCTCGGCGGCCGATAGGGCCACGCTGCGCGCCAAGACCAGCGACCCACTGGCGAAGGCGATGTGGGATCGCGTCCTCGAACACGCGGATGAGGCCCTGGCAAGCGATGCGGCCGGCGAGCCAAGGGACGATCATCCGTGGGTGCGAATGGGGCAGGAGCTTTCACCCCTCGAGTCCCTGGCTTTCGCCTATGCGCTGACCCAGAAGGCCGAGTACGCGGCGGCGGGCGTCCCCCGCTTGCTGACGCTGGCCGGCGAGGACTGGTGGTATACGGGGACATTGGAGATGTTGAACACCTCCGCCGCCACGAACACGATGGGGCTGGCCTACGACTGGCTGTATGAGGCGATGACGAAGGAGCAGCGCGCCCAGGTCCGCGCCTCGATGGTCGAGCACGGCCTCAAGAAGATGGTCGAGGACACCGAGAAGGGCGAATGGTGGACGCACTGGTTCCACTGCAACTGGGGCGCGGTGATCTATGGCGAGATCGGGGTGGCCGCGCTGGCGCTTCTGGGCGACGAGCCGGAGGCGTCGGAGTGGGTGCGTTTGTGCGAGCGGAAGACCTGGCGCTATTTCGACGCCATCGGTCCGGATGGAGGCTGGGGTGAGAGCGCGACCTATGGCGCGTATGCGTGGAACAACGCGATCACCTTCGCGGATGGACTACGGCGCGTCACGGGCGACGATCTCTTCGATTCCCCCAAGCTGCGCCAGCTACCGCGATGGTTCATCACGCTGATCGAGCCGGGTGGGCGCAACTTCGTGCCCTTCTCGAACTGTCAGAAGGGAAGCGGCGGCCCTATGGCGCTGCTGTTCCGGCTGGCTCACGAGTACGGGGACGGGCAAGCGCAACTCGTCGCCAAGCAGATGGCCGAGAGGCGCCATGGCGACTCGCTCTCACTCCTGTGGTATGACCCGGCGGTGCAGACGAAGTCGCTCTCGGAATCGTCTCTGGACACGCTCTTCCCGAACCTGAGCTGGGCCTTCCTGCGCAGCAGCTGGGAGGACCCGAAGGCGACTCTGTTCGGGCTCAAGGGCGGCCACAAGGAGTGGGACCACAGCCATCACGACACGAACAGCTTCGTGCTGTATGCGCTGGGCCAGCCGCTGCTGATCGACCTGTTCTATCCGCACCAGATCTGGGGCTGCCTGACAGAGGCCCACAACACGATCATGGTCAACGGCAAGGACCAGCGTGGGCGCGTGAATGTCGCCGGCGGGCGCGACGATCCGGAGAACAAGGGCATCGTCGCCGACCTGGTGGATGCCCCCTGGTACGCTCGGATTGTGGGCGACGCATCTCTGGCGTACGACCCGGCCGACCTCACCAGTTTCGTCCGCGAGACCATGTATCTGCGTCACTCCGGCGCGGAGCTGCCGCCGGACTACTTCGTCATGTTCGATGACGTGGAGACACCGGCGCCATCGAGTATCGACTGGATGCTGCACACCTATGGCGATCCGACATTCCACGGCAATACCGTCACCGTCACGCAGGACGACGCGGCAGTGGACGTGACGCTAGTCTCGCCGGAGAAGCTGACGCACGAGGTGATGGAGAAGGGCTTCGAGGAGACGAGCGTCCCCAAGCCCTTCGACACCGCAACGTCGATCAGGACCATCAAGCTCCGACCCGCGAAGGCGGAGAGCCGCACCTTCTTCCTCTCGGTGCTGGCGCCACGCGCTGGCATCGGCGCCGGAGCCGTTCGACATCGAGGGCGTGCAGCAGCCAAACACGCTCGGGGCGCAGATGACCTCCGGGGAGACGCGCGACCTCGCGCTGTTCGCGCTCGATGCCCCTGCGATCTCCGCCAACGGCGTCGAGGCGGTGGGGCGCTCCTGCTTCGTTCGCACGACCGGCGGCCGGGTGCGGGGCGTGGTCTTGCACAACGGGCAGCGGATCTCCGCGGGCGGGGCACTGCTCTTCGAGACTGACAGCGCTGGCCACGCCGTCCTCACCTTCGGGGATGACGGGGTGGAGGCGAAGCTGGACGTCTATGATGGAGTCAAACTGCGGATACACGTGGACCGCGCCCCCACCAAGGTGCTGGTCAATGGTGAGGAGCAGCCCTTCACGTACGAAGCGGAAGCGAGCTGCGTGAGTCTGGACTGCTATCGCGCGCGCCAGGTGCGCATCCAGTACTAATGACCGTGGCGAGCGTATCGCGCGCAGCCACAGAAATGGATGGGTGTTGCCAGTGCTAACTGCCCTCCTCGCAACCGTGGAGACGTTCGCGGTGCTGGCGGTCGTCGTCGGCTTCTGCCTCGCTGCGGAGGTGAGCATCCCCGCGGTGCCCGCGGGTCACCCAAGGGTCTACCTCCGGGCGACCGATGTGCCTCATCTCCGGGAGAAGGTGGAGTCGCCCGAGTTCCGGGGCCGTTGGGAGGAGATCCGCAAAGCCTCCGCGGACACTCCGGTGTGCGCCGCCTTCGTGTACCTGGTGACGGGCGATCGCGCGGTGGGCCGGTCGGCGGTGGAAGGTGGACTGGCGGCGCTCAAGGCATCCGATGATGCCCGCGTTTTCGAGGAGCCGTTCCACTGGGCGGCCTGCGTATATGACTGGTGCTACGATCTGCTGACGAGCGAAGAGAAGGCTGCCTTCATCGCCGAGTTCGTACGGATTGCGACTCCTCATGAGCCCGGGTATCCGGCGAGTCTCGACAGCGGGTCAGTGGTAGGCCACGGCAGCGAGGGCTGGCTGCTCACCGGGCAACTGCCGGTGGGCGTGGCGATCTATGATGAATCACCGGTCATGTACGAGGCCGCCGCCCGGTTGTTCATCCAGGAATTCGTCCCCGTCCGCAACTATCACTATGCCGCCCACTGGAGCCACCAGGGGGATTCCTACTCCTCGCGCATCAAGCACGATGTGGCCGCCTCCTGGCTCTTCCGGCGGATGGGCGACGGCGACGTCCTCAGCCGCGAGCAGCAGTTCGTGCCGTACCAGTTCATCTACAACCTTCGGCCCGATGGCCAGCAGATGCGGAGCGGCGACACCTACGATGATGGTGGGAGAAGCTACTCGAAGCGGCTGATCGCGATGCTGGCCGGCACGTATTACGACGACCCTTATCTGCTGACGATGGCCGACTCGCAGTTGTTCGGGAGGCTGCAAGGCTTCGCGCAGACACTCGAGATCATCTTCCGGGAGCCCGGCGCCGAGAAGCGGCCTATCAGCGACCTTCCGTTGACGAAGTACTTCCCCGATCCCGGCGGCGAGATTATCGCCCGCACCGGCTGGACTCCGGGCGTCGATAGCCCGGACGCGGTGGTGCAGATGCGGATCGGCAACGACTTCTTCGGCAACCACCAGCACCGCGATTTCGGCACGTTCCAGATCTACTACCGGGGCGCGCTCGCCATCGACAGCGGCGTCTACGAAGGCGAGGACAGCGACTACGGAACCGACCACTGGGCGGCCTACTACCATCAGACTCTCGCCCACAACGGCCTGCTAGTGTTCGACCCCAACGAGCAGGCATTCAGCCGGGTGCGACCGGTCAACGACGGTGGCCAGCTAGTTCCCAATGGCGGCCGCGATCACCCTCGGAATCTGGAAGCGCTGAAGACGCTTGGCTATCGCCTGGGCGAGGTGACCGCGCACGCCTTCGGCCCCGGCGCCCGCGCTCCCGAGTACAGTTATCTCGCCGGCGACATCACCAAGGCCTACTCCGACAGGGTGCGGGCGGTGACCAGGGAGATGGTCACGCTGAACCTGGGCGACGCGACCTATCCCGCGGCGCTGGTGATCTACGATCGCGTCGCGGCCAGCAGGCCCGAGTTCAAGAAGACCTGGCTGCTGCATTCGATTGAGGAGCCACAGGTGAACGGCCGCACCATCGCGATCTCGCGAACCGGCGACGGCTACCATGGGAAGCTGGTGGCCGAATCGCTGCTGCCGGCGAAAGCCGAGATCGCCACAGTAGGTGGCCCGGGCAAGGAATTCTGGGTAGAGAGCGCGCGGCGGAACTACGCGACGACGAAGAAAGCGCCCGCAGAGCCGGGGGCGTGGCGGATAGAGGTATCGCCGCCGGCTGGGTCGGCGGCCGACCAATTCCTGCACGTGCTCACGGTAATGGATGCCGAGACGCCGCAGGGCCCGGCCGTGAGTCTGCTGCTGGGAGAGGGCCTGGTTGGCGCGCGCCTGCTCGACCGCGGGGTGCTGTTCTCCGCCAGCGGTGAGTCGCTCACCCGCGCCGCGTTCGAACTGCCCGGTGAATCGGCCGCTAAGCTGTTGGTCTGTGACCTGGAGCCGGGAACCTGGTCGCTGCAAAGGAATGGCGCGGCCTATGGGAGCGACGTCGTCGTGACCCCCGAGGGCCGCTGTCTCTACTTCCGCGCCAAGCCGGGACGATATATGCTGACTCGGTCCAAGGCTTCGGCGCCGGCCGGCAGGTAGCATATCAATCGGTACCAGGAGGTACGCACATGGCACGTGAGTTCGCATCCGATCGCTATGATCGCATGCAGTACCGACGCTGCGGCGCAGCGGGCTGATGCTCCCGGCGATCTCGCTGGGAGCCTGGGAGACCTTTGGGGGCTATCGGGGCGAGGAGGTCGCCCGCGAGTGCCTGTTCCGCGCGTTTGACCTCGGGATCACCCACTTCGATCTCGCCAACAACTATGGGAGGCCTCCGGGCAACGCGGAGGTCGTGGTGGGGAAGATCCTCAAGGAGATGCCGCGGGACGAACTCATCATCTCCAGCAAGGCCGGATGGGAGATGTGGCCCGGCCCCTATGGTGACTGGGGGTCGCGCAAGTACCTGATCGCGAGCTGCGACCAGTCGCTGAAGCGGATGGGCCTGGAGTACTTCGACATCTTCTACCACCACCGGCCCGATCCGGATACGCCTGTCGAGGAGACCCTCGGCGCGCTGGACCAGATCGTGCGGCAGGGCAAGGCGTTGTACGCGGGGGTGAGCGCGTACAACGGCGCGCAGTTCGCGGAGGCCGTGCGCGTGGTCGAGCGGATGGGGCTCACGCGCATCACCATCCATCAGCCGCGCTACAACATGCTGGGCCGCACGATCGAGTGGGACCTACTGCCCCAGACCCAGCAGGCGGGGACGGGTGTGATCGTCTACTGCCCGCTGGCATCGGGATTGCTCACCGACAAGTATCTCGGCGGTGACATCCCCGCCGAGAGCCGAGCCGCGCAGAGGTGGGGCAAGGACTGGAATCTCAGCGACGAACGGCGCGCCACTCTCATCAAGCTCAACGACCTCGCCAAAAAGCGCGGGCAGACGCTCGCCCAGATGGCGCTGGCATGGATCCTTCGTCTCCCCGGAATCACCAGCGCGCTCACCGGCTCGTCCAGCGTGAAGCAGGTCGAGGAGAACGCCGCCGCGCTCGACCAGATGGAGTTCAGCAAGGACGAATTGGACGCGATCGACGCGCTGACGAAGCGCGGTCCGTAGCCAGGCGGCCAACTCGGCCGCGACCGCGTTCGGCTTACCCGGCGCTCCGCGCCCTCAACCGGCGCGGAGCGCCATTTCCCGGCCTCCTCCCCTATCGCGCGCGGGCAGGACAGGTCGCCTCGCGGTGGAACTCGCGGTACGCAAGTCTGTTCCGAAGCCAGCAGGAGTAGCCAAGCATGACGCCATCTCAGATCTGGCCGATCCCGCAGCAAGTAACCTGGCGCGACGAAGCGCTGCCACTCAGCCCGCGCGGCGCTGGTTCTCCCGGCCCGGGCGAGCGCGACGAAGGCCGCGCCGGCCCAGCTCTTTGCGGATATGGTCGCGGATGAGTTTGGGGTGGTCATCCCCATCGTCCGGGGCGCGGCGCCTGCGGGGAGAGTGCCGATCGAGATCGCTGTCGCGGGCCAGCCGGGAGCAGGCCGGACCCCGGCCGATCTGCCAGGGGCGGAGGGCTATCTGCTCGATATCTCGGCCAAGGGCGTACGGGCGCTGGGCCGCGATCGCGGGGGGCGCAGCACGCGGTCGCGACGATTATCCAGCTCGTGGAGCGACGCCAGCAAGAGGTGGTGCTGAGGGGCGCGGAGATCCGGGACTGGCCCCATAAGCCGCTGCGCATGGTCCACCTCTACCTGCCTGGCCCCGACCATCTCAGCTACGCCCGGCGCTATCTGCGGGACTTCCTGGTGCGCTACAAGTTCAACGGCCTGTTCATCGAGTGCGGCGGCGGCGTCCGTTTGCGGAGCATGCCTGAAATCCCGGTGGCCTGGCGCAGGTTTGTGGAGGAGAACTACGCGATCGGGGAAACGTCGCCTATCTACGGCATGAACCGCCCACTCGGCCCCGGGCGCAGATTCCCCGATTCCGTGCACACGCATCTTGCCGACGGCCGCTATCTCGAACCCGACGAGTTGCGGCGTCTCTTCGACTGGGCGCGGGAACTCAACCTCGAGCCGGTGCCGGAAATCCAGGGGCTGAGCCACGCCTACTACCTGACTGGCGCCCATCCCGAGATCGCGGAGCTAGCGGGCGCCGCCTTCGCCGATGCCTACTGCCCATCGAACCCGAAGTCTCACGAGCTGCTCTTCGGGGTGATGGCGGAGTACCTGGAGATCACTCAGTGCCGAAGCGTTCACATCGGCCGGGATGAGTGGCGGGCCGGAGGGCTCTGTCCGATCTGCCGGGAGAAGGATACGGGCGAGCTGTTCGCGCACGACGCGCTCGAGACCATCGAGTGGCTGAGAGAGCGGGGCGTGGGCGCGTGGATGTGGGGCGATCACCTCCTCCCGATCCACACCGCGACCGGCTCCAGCCACGACGACGGCACGGTCTGGTACGATTACCCGCAGACCCGGAGGGCCGCGGAGATCATGTCCGCGGCGAAGCCCGATCTGACGATTCTCAACTGGTCGTGGGCCCTCGGCGGCGCGGAAGAGACGGATGAGGTCTTCGCCAGCCTTGGGTTCAAGCAGATCTACGGGAATTTCCACGGAAGGCAGTTCCCCAACTGGCCGGAGAGGAGCGCTCACCCGAGCGTCCTCGGTGCCGGAGTTTCGTCCTGGTGCGCCTGGAACGATTTCGAGCTGGGGATGCTGCACTACCCGCCGGCGCTCTACGCGGCGAACATGCTGTGGTCGAACCACTGGCCCAGCCAGGAGGAGGCCGACGAAGCGGTCGCGCATCAGGCTCCGAGGCTGAAGGACCGGATGCGGCGCTCCTGGGAGGAGCCGAGACTCTGGAGCGTGGCCGCGCCCAACCAGCGGAAGCACGTGGTGTGGATCCAGAAGGCGTGCAACGCTCCGGCGAAGGGCGAGGGATGGGATCTAAGCGGCCTGCGCGTCGGCGCGCAGAAGAGTGACGGCGTTCCCTTCGAGATCGCCGATCCGGGCAAGAACGAGGGCCGGTGTGTGGTGGTAGCGGAGCGACGGCATGTTCCCGCGCAGGCCTATCCGCATTCCTCGCTGCCCATCGCCATCGGGGGCAAGTACGGAAGCCTCATCTTCTGGCAGATGACGTCGGCGCCGGGCGGGGCCTCCGCGCATGTGGGCGACGGCACGAACTTCCCGCACGACGCGACCGAGCTGATCGGATGGTACGAGGTGGTCTATGCCGACGGGCTGACCCACGCGGTAGAGATCCACTACGGCGAGAATGTGGGGGCGTGGGACGAGGGCTTCAAGTCTCTCTATCACGCGCGAGAAGTGCGAGTTGGGGAGCTTCCCGATGGGAAACCGCTGGTGATGTGGGGGCTCGAATGGACGAATCCGCGCGCACACGTCGAGATCGTGAGCGTGACGCTGCATGGCGCGCGGGCCGTCCCTGAGAACCGACCCAGCAGGCGGGTGTCGGCCGCGCGGCCGATGCTGCTGGGCATCACCGCGATCGAGCTGCCGAAGTGGGAGGACTGCCGTGGGGGGAAGGCGCCGGAGCTCCCCGGCCTGAGCGCGGCGCACGGGGCAGATGGCTCCTATGAGTGGAAGCCTAGCGTAACAGACGGCTAGCACGGCCGGAGGAGAGCGCGTGAGAAATGAGCCGACCTAGACTGCTCTTCCTGTGCACTGGGAACTCGTGTCGGAGCCAGATGGCAGAGGGCTTTGCCCGGCTTCTCGCCGGCGGCAAGCTCGACGTCTACAGCGCGGGAACGCTGTCCGCAGCCCATCCGGGACGAGACCGTCGAGATGATGCGCGAGGTCGGCGTCGACATCTCGGGCCAGCGCCCGAAGGGCCTCGACGCAGTGCCATCGGAGGTGGATCTGGTCGTGACGCTGTGCGATAGCGCGGCCGAGGCGTGTCCGCTGTTCCCGGGCTCTCCGCGTATCATCCACTGGTCGCTTCCCGACCCCGCCTCCGCGCAAGGCTCCCGCGAAGAGGTGCTGGGGGTCTACCGCGCGGTGCGCGACCGGATCGCCGAGTTGGTGCGCGCGCTGGTGGCTGAGATCGGGGAAGAGCAGCCCTAACTCCCCGGGCACAGCGCCTTGCCCGTCTGTGGGTGTGGCCCCACGGCGGGCGACTTATGCTATAATGCCCTTCGCTTTCACTGGGCGGCCAGCCAGCCCATCTGCTGGCACTGCGCGTGCCTCACAAGGAGTCAGCGTTTGGAGCGGAAGCTGAAAATCGCCATTGCCGGCGCCGGATTCGGAGAGAAGTACCTGACGGGGCTGAAGGCCGTCCCGGAGGCGGATGTCGTCGGCGTTTACAGCCGCCGGGCCGAACGCGCGGAGGAGGTAGCGGAGGCGTTCCAGATCCCCTACTCCACCCGCCACTTCCATGTGCTCCTCGACCTGCCCCAGCTCGATGCGGTGGCCGTGGTCACGCCCAACAGCACCCATGCCGAGTTCGTCCGCGCCGCACTCCAGGCCCGCAAGCACGTGATCTGCGACAAGCCGCTCGCGCTCACCGGTGAGGAGGGCGATGAGCTGTGTCGCCAGGCTGAACGCGTCGGCGTCAAGCACGTTACCTTCGTGCCCTATCGCTTCTCCCCAGCGTCCCAGGCGATGAAGCAGGCGATGGCGGAGGGGCAGATCGGGCGGGTGGTCAAAGTGCGCGCCACCTGGGGTGTGGATCTGCGGAATGAGCCGCTGCGATGGCGCTTTCAGAGCAAGCTCTCCGGGCCGGGGGTAGCCGCGGACCTGGGCGCGCACATACTGGACCTGGTCACCTGGTGGGTCGGCCCCATTCGCCGCGTGCTCGGCCGCTGCCGCACCCTCGTCGCCGAGCGCCCCGCCGAGGTGGGCGGCCGGCCACGACCGGTGGATGTGCCTGACGAGTGCTGGTCGCTGGTCGAGTTCGAGGGCGCCGGTGTGGGCAGCGTCTCCCTAAGCTGGAACGAGAAGCGAGACCAAAGGATCGAGATCGAGGGCGAGCGCGGCACGCTGGTGTATGAGTCTCCCTCCATGCTCCAGTGGCTCAGCGGCAGAGGGCCCTTCCAGCCGATCGCGACCCTCGTGCATCACGGCGAGGGCGGCCGACGCACCCAGCTACCCCTGCCGAACGTGAGGGATTTCGCCTCCCCTGAGACCGCTCTCGCCTACATGTTCCGCGAGATCGTCTCCTACCTGAAGGGGGGAGAGAAGCCCGAGCCCGTCGCTACTTTCCGCGACGGGGCGGCGGCGCTCAAGGTGATCGACGCGATGGTGGCGTCGAACGAGGGTGGCAAGTGGCTGGAGGTCGGTCGGGAGGCCTAGCCGGTCCCCTTACCCCCCGAACTTGACGATCCGCAGAATATCCTTGTAGGTCAGCAGGACGACGAGGCACATCAGCACCGCGAACCCCACCAGATGCACCATCGTCTCCTTCCGCTTGTCGAACGGCTTGCGTCGGATGGCCTCCAGCGCGGTGATCGCGAGACGGCTGCCGTCCAGCGGAGGAATGGGGAGCAGATTCAGGAACCCGAGGCCGATGGCGAGTGCGGCCGCGGTGAACAGGAACCCCGACCAGCTCACCTGCACGTTGGTGTAGAGCTGATGCACCACCCCCACCGGACCCATCACCGGCATCTTCCCTAGGAATACCGAGGGCAGGTAGATGACGGTGATCTTGATCATCTCGTAGCTCTGGATGAATCCGGCGGCGACCGATTCCCACACCCCCATCCGCTGCATCCGAGCCTTGAACACGATCCCGATGCGGCCGATGGACTTGTAGTAGACCGACCCGTCTTCCTTCATCGTGGGCGCGGATGCCGGCTCGGGCGTGACGCCAAGGCTCATTCGCCGGCCGCTCCGCTCGATCTCCAGCGTGATGGGCTTGCCGGGACGCCCCTGGATCGCGGTCTGCACTTTCTCCAGCGGCAGGCCCGCCTTCCCATCGAAGCCCACCAGTCGGTCGCCGGGCATGAGCCCGATCTTCGCGGCCACCGAACCAGGCATCACCTTCTCGACCGTGTTCGAGATCCCGACGAAGCGCCCGATCACCATTCCGATGAACACCAGAATCGCCGCGCCGAGCAGGAAGTCCATGATGCACCCGAGCGCGAGCACGAACGCCTGCGCCAGCCGGTTCTTCTTGTCGAACCCTTGAGGGTGATCCTCACCCGGCTCCATGCCGGCGATGCGGACGTAGCTGAAGAACGGCCAGAGGCGGAACGAGTACTGCGTGTCTCCCCGCTTGATCCAGAACAGCAGCGGCCGCCCAAATCCGATGGAGAACTCGTGGACCGCCATGCCGCATAGCCGCGCGGCTACGAAGTGTCCGCCCTCGTGCACGAAGACGGCCACGCCGAAAACAAGGGCGACAGCCAGGGCCTGTCCCGTTACTCCCACGTGCTCGACTCCAGTTCACGCCGCACGGCGCGATCCACTTCCATCAGCTCCTCGATCGACTCGCCCGGCTGCACCGCGTGCGCGCCCAGCGCTCGCTCCACCATCTCCGCAATCCGGGCGAACCTGATGCGACCCGCCAAGAACCATGATACCGCAATTTCGTCTGCCGCGTTGAGCGCCGCGGTCGCAGTTCCACCCGCAGAGAGCGCTTCTCGCGCCAGGCGCACACATGGCCACCGCTCCCCGGACAGCGGCGCGAAACGCAGACTGCCAATGCTCGCGAGGTCAACCGGCGGTTCCGGCCTGGGCCAGCGCTCCGGATAGGTCAGCGCGAACTGGATGGGCAGACGCATGTCCGGCTTCGCCAGTTGCGCCAGCACCGATCCGTCCACGAACTCTACCAGGCTGTGCACGATGCTCTCCGGGTGCAGCACTACGTCAACTTGCTCAGGCGCGAGCCCGAACAGCCATCGCGCCTCGATGATCTCCAGCCCCTTGTTCATCAGGGTGGCCGAGTCCACCGTGACCTTCGGCCCCATCCGCCAGGTGGGATGCGCCAACGCCTGCTCCGGGGTCACGGCGTCGAGTTCGCTGGCGGGCAGGTCCCTGAACGCTCCCCCCGAGGCCGTCAACACCACCCGCCTTACTCCGCTCCGATCCTGGCCCAGCAGGGACTGGAAGATCGCCGAATGCTCGCTGTCGACGGGGATGAGCTGAGCGCCCGACCGCGCCGCCTCCCGCGTGATCAGATGTCCGGCGACCACGATGGGTTCCTTGTTGGCCAGCGCCACCGTCTTGCCGGCCTGCACCGCGCTCCACACTGGCGCCAGCCCCGCGATCCCGGTGGCAGCCGCCACCACGATGTCCGCCTCCGGCAGCGTCGCGGCACTGGGCTAGCCCCTCCGGGCCGGCGACCACGCGCGTACCCGTCCCCGCCAGCTCCTGCGCCACCCGGGCGGCCGCCTCGCCATCGGACACCGCCACCAGCAGCGGACGGTGTTCGCGCGCCTGCGCGACGATCGCGTCGGCGGAGCGGCCACAGGCGAGCGCCACCACGCGAAGGCGCTCGGGGAATGCTTCGATCACTTCGAGGGTCTGCAGGCCGATGGAGCCAGTCGAGCCCAGTACCGCTATCCGCCGCGTCGCCGGCATCGCGCGCCTAGGGTCCAGCCAGACTGACCCCGCTCATGTGCCCCGGCCCGGCGAGCAGAATCAACGATAGCAGGAGCCCCAGCGCGAGTCCCGCGCAGGTCAGACCGGCGAACTCCAGCACGCCCTTCGCCCCCCTCTTCGTGGCCTCTCCGATCAGGGAAAGCGCCACCATGAGGATGTCGAAGACCACCGCCACCGTGACGACAAAGAGCACGCCCTGGGTGATGTGCCGGCCCTTGCAGAACGCGAACAGCAGCACCAGCGCGGCTGCCATGAACGGCAGCATGGCGATGTTAGCGCGGCCCTGGGAGTGGAGCCGCACTCGCACTGTCTCCGCTGCCAGCAACGCAACGCCTAGCGTGACCACGAGCAGAGGCAACCCCTGAAACGCCGCGACCTGGTCGAGCAGCACCAGCGCCACGAGCAGAGGCAGACTGATCAGCAACTTGGTCCAGAAGCCCTTCATCTCATACCCCACCGAATCTCCGCTGACGCCCCTGATAGTCGATCAGCGCCTCGTACAGGTGTACCCGCCTGAAGTCTGGCCACAACGTGGGCGTCACATACACCTCGGTGTAGGCGATCTGCCACAGCAGGTAGTTCGACACCCGAAGGTCGCCGCCGGTTCGAATCAGCAGATCGGGATCGGGCGCATCCGGGCGGTAGAGGTGCGCCGCGAACTGCGCCTCATCGATCTTGTCCGGCGCCAGCCCGCCCGCCTCCGCCTCTCTCGCCAGCGCTCGCGCGGCGTCGACGATCTCCTGCCTGCCTCCGTAGTCGATGGCCAGCTGCAGCGTCAGGCCGGGGTTGTCTGCGGTAAGCTCGGTCGCCTCCTGCAGCAGCCGCTGAAGAGACGCCGGCAGGTTATCTATCCGCCCCAGCAGCCTCACCCGCGCCCGGTTCGCGTGCAGGTCCGGCAGCTCCCGGCGCAGCGTGTCCTCGATCAGCGCCATTAGCGCCCTGACCTCGATGTCGGGCCGATTCCAGTTCTCAGCGGAGAAGGTGTACAGCGTCAGAAACCGCACCCCTAGGTCTCTGCATCCCGAGACCGTGTCGCGGATCGACTGGGTGCTTGCCCGGTGGCCCTCGAAGCGCACCAGGTTCCGCTGCTTCGCCCACCGACCGTTTCCGTCCATGATGACGGCAATGTGGGCGGGCAGCCGTGTCGGGTCCAGGCGCGCTAGTAGGTCGGCCTCTGACTGCTGCTGTCCGTCCTCAGTTCCCATCGTCGCCTTCCGCGAGGGTGAGGGATCCCGCCACCACCAGCTGCACACCCTCCGGCGTCCACCGCTCGCGCACCACCCGCTTCGGGCCGCTGACCGCGCCTCGGGGAGGAGCGGTCTCGGTAACGGAAAGCACTCTCGCCCCGGCGTCCTCCAGCAGCACCCGCGCGTCCGTCGCCGTCCGCGCCAGCACCGAGGGGCCCGTCACCCCTCCATGATCTCCCGCTCCTTGGCCTTCTGGAGCTGGTCCACTTGCGCGATGTGCGCGTCGGTGATCTTCTGCGCCTGCTCCTGGTACCGCCGCAGGTCGTCCTCGGAGATCGTCCCGTCATCCTTCATCTTGCGCAGCTTGTCGACGGTGTCGCGCCGCGCGTTGCGGACACCGATCTTCCCCTCTTCGGCCTTCTTCGCCGCCTGCTTGGCCAGATCCTCTGCGTCGTTCCGTGGTCAACTGGGGCAGCGGTATCCGGATGACCACGCCATCGGTGCTTGGGTTCAGTCCCAGGTCCGAGCTGGTGATGGCGTCGATGATAGGCTTGATCGTCGCTTTGTCCCACGGCTGGATCATCAGCATTCTGGGCTCGGGAGCACTGATAGTGGCCACCTGCTTCAGCGGCACTTGCTCCCCGTAGTGCTCTACAGTCACGCGGTCCAGAACCATGGGATTGGCGCGGCCCGTGCGGAGCAGACCGAACTCGCGCTTCAACGCCTCGATGGCGAGCAGCATGTGCGAATCGGTGTCCTTCATGAGTTGGGCGATGATGTCCTTGGGCATACAGAGACCTCCCTATTCCCGGTCAGTTCCGAAACCCTGGCGTCGACCCTTCAGAAGAGCTGGCGGCTCAGCAGATGATGCTGCCGATCTGCTCGCCTCTGAGCACCCGGACGATGTTCCCCGGCACCAGCAGATCGAACACGATCACCGGAATCCTCGTGTCCATGCTCAGCGAGATGGCGGTCGCATCCATCACCTTCAGGCCGGCCGACAGCGCCTCCTGGTAGGTCAGCCGATCCAGCTTCTTCGCCCTCGGATCGAGCTTCGGGTCCCGTTCGTATACCCCATCGACGGTGGTGGCCTTCAGCAGCGCCTCCGCGCCGATCTCGGCCGCCCGCAGCGCGGCCGCGGTGTCGGTGGTGAAGTAGGGATTGCCGGTGCCGGCCGCGAAGATCACGATGCGGCCCTTCTCCAGGTGGCGAATCGCCCGCCGCCGGATATATGGCTCCGCCACCTCCGTGCATTTCAATTGCAGACTGCACCCGCGTCTGGACTTCCAGCGACTCCAGAGACGCCTGGAGGGCGAGGCAGTTGAGCACGCTCGCCAGCATCCCCATGTAGTCGGCGGTGGTCCGCTCGATGTCGTGCAAGGAGTTGGAGCGGGCCCGCAGGTAGTTCCCGCCCCCAACGACGACGCCGCACTCGATTCCAAGCTCCGCACACTCGCGCAGTTCGCCCGCGACGCGGTGCACCACGTCCGGGTCGATGCCGAACCCGGTCTCCCCGGCAAAGGCTTCGCCGCTGAGTTTGATCATCGACGCGCCCGTAGCGCGCTCGGGCCACTCGGGCTGGCGTCTTTGGTACTCAGCGTCTGGTTCTCCTCGCCCATCTGGTAGCGCACGAAGCGCCGCACGACGATGTTCTCGCCCAGATGCGCCGCAGCTTCCTTGACCACCTCTCGGACCGTCTTCTGGTCATCGCGCACGTAGGGCTGATCCAGCAGGCAAACCTCACTGTAGAACTTGGCCAGCCGTCCCTCGATGATCTTCTCGACCACCTTCTCCGGCTTTCCCTCTTTGAGCGCCAACGCGCGGTAGACTTCCTTTTCCTGTTCCAGGATCGACTCCGGCACCTCCTCCGGGCGCACCCACCGCGGCTGTTCGGCCGCGATGTGCATCGCCAGGCTGCGCGCCAGCGCCTGGAACTCGTCCGTGCGCGCCACGAAGTCGGTCTCGCAGTTCACCTCTACCAGCACGCCGATGCGACCACCCGCGTGGATGTACGACGCGATCACGCCTTCCTGTGCCTGTCGCTCCATTCGCGCATCGGCCCGCGCCATGCCCTGCTTGCGCAGCAGCGATCGCGGCTTTCTCCACATCTCCCTCGCACTCGGCGAGCGCCCGCTTGCAGTCCATCACACCAGCGCCGGTCTTGCGACGCAGATCTTGTACTTGCTGTGCTGTTATCGCCAATCTAGTTCTCCGCGATCAGGTATCGTGAGGCCGCGCCCATCCCCTGCCAGAGCTGTTACGTCAACTCCGCTCCGTGCGGGGACTCACTACGCTACGTCAGTTCCACTTCGCTCGAGGAATCGCCGTCGTAGTAGGGCTCTCGCTCCGGCTCTGGGGCCGGTTCGGGCTGCGCGGCCGCGGGTTCCGGCTGCAGCAACTCGCCCGCGGACTCGCCCTCGCCCGGCTCCCAGCCCGGTTCGCCTTCGGCGCTTGCGGTCTGTCCGGCCGCTCCCAGCATCTGCTCCTCGATCTCCGCCAGTCCGGCTCCCACGGGCACGTCTTCCCTTAGCAGGCCCTCGCCGACCTCTGTCGCGCCCTCCTTGGCCAGCCGGGACTCGAATTCGGCCTTCCCCTCCATCACCCCATCCGCCATCTTGGTGGTGACCAGCTTGATCGCCCGGATCGCGTCGTCGTTCCCCGGGATCGGGTAGTCGACCTCGTCCGGGTCGCAGTTGGTGTCGACGATCGCCACCACCGGGATGTTCAGCCGATGCGCTTCCTGCAGCGCGATCTGCTCCTGTCGCAGGTCGACGATGAACATCGCCTTCGGGGCGCCGGGCATATTCTCGATACCTGTGAGCACGCGCTCAAGCTTCGCCTTCTGGTCCATCAACTGCGCCCGCTCTTTCTTGGGGCGCCGATCCAGGCTCCCGTCCTCTTCCATCTTCCGCAACTCGCGCATCCGCTCGATCCGCTGTCGGATCGTGCGGTAGTTGGTCAGCATGCCACCCAGCCAGCGCTCTGTCACATAGTACATGCCGCAGCGCTCCGCGGCCTCGCGAATCGCCTCCTGCGCCTGCTTCTTGGTGCCGACGAACAGCACCGTGCCGCCGTTCGCGGCGATCTCCCGCAGGAAGTTGTGCCCGTCCTCCAGCCGCCGCAGCGTCTGGTGCAGATCGATGATGTAGATGCCATTTCGGCCCGCGTAGATGAAACGCTTCATCTTCGGGTTCCAGCGGCGGGTCTGGTGGCCGAAATGAACGCCGGCCTCCAGCAGTTCCTTCATGGTCACAAGCGGCAAAGCACTTCTCCTTTCCCATTCCCTGAGCATGCTGCCGCATCTGCTTCTGGCGCATGGCCTGGCGCAGACTGGGATTCTCGCAGCACGCCGAGATTCGCCGGCCCGTTACCGGGTCCGACGCGCTAGTCTAGCACAGAAGGCGCCCCCCCGCAAGCTGGACGCGTGCCGGGTGCTGCCCTAATATGAAGGGGAGAGAGAATGCTACCTAGCGAATTCCATTGCGATAGGCTGCATAAGTCACGATCGGAGGGACAGAAATGCGGGGGTTGGAACTGCGGAATATCATAGTTGGGTCTTTTGTGGATCATGGACTCGGAAGCCAGCAACTTGTCAACGCGGAGCTTCTCTGCCCGCGCTGCGGAACTTTCTCGCACGCATTGGGGATCAGGACTCCGGGCGGGACTCAGTATGCCTACGTATGCCGGAGGTGCACTGGAATGACGATGGTCGAAACGGCGGCAGTGGGCTCTACGGAAATCGTAGACTATTACCCGAAAGCGCGGGTTACCGTTGATCCATCGGTTCCGGCGGAGCTAACGGCGGATTACCTAGAGGCGCAGCGTTGCTTCTCTGTGGCCGCGTGGCGCGCGTGCGCGGTGATGGCCCGGCGATTTGTGCATTCGGTCATGCAGAATAAGGGAGCCGTGGGTGACGACCTATGGAAGCAGATCAAGGACTTGGAGGAGAGGCGTGTCCTGACTCCGACCCTTGCCGAGGCTTGCCAGCATGTTCGCATCTTTGGTAAGTACGCCGCTCACACCTTCGACCTGGGCCTGACTGCCTTAGCTGAAACGACAATGGAGGATGCTCGGGCCGCCTTGGACTTCTGCGAAATGCTCATCGAGTACATTTACGTGCTGGAGGCCAAGATGCAGGCGAGTCGGGCGGCAGCAGAGAGATCCAAGAGCGCACCTGCGACCTAGGATGGCCGGCCATGGGCGATAGGCAGTCATGGCACGCCGGGATGAGCGTGGATGGCGTTGCTGCGCAGCGCGAGTGGCAGAGGCCGGCTCCGGCAGCAGGCTGCTGAAGTAGCGAGGCGGCGGGCCGGAGTTGCCTCGCGGCCCGCCGCTTGCCAGTCATCGTTGCTGACGGCTACTTCTTCAGCGCCGGGAGTACGTGCTTCTGAAGGAACGCCTTGGCGTCCTTGACGCCCTTGACCTCGTTCCCATCGACGGAGATGGAGGGACCGTGCGCGCAGTTCTCCATGCAGAAGGTCGCCCGGAAGTTCACCCGATTCGTGACTCCCGCCTTCTCCGCTTCGGCCATCAGCGACTGGAGTAGTTCATAGGAGCCGCGGGTGAAGCAGCTTGTCCCTATGCAGAGAGCCACGTCCACGTGGCCGTTGGCGCTGTCGGCGGCGCCGATGCCCTTCGCCTTGATGCGCCGCCGGCTGCCATAGGAGGTATGCAGCGTCTGATGAGCCCGGTGGCCGTTCGGTTTCCCCAGCCACTCGGCATAGAGCGCCGAGACGGTCGGGTTGTCCTGGCTCTTCCGCACCGGTCCAGCCTTGTCGATTCCGTACAGGCCCTTGCTGCGCTTGAGGCGTCGTTCCATGTCGTTGGGATAGGGCTGCCCGCCGCCACCGACGCAGCCGCCCGGGCAGGCCATCACTTCGACCATGTCGAACTGGGCTTCGCCGGAGCGAATCCGCTCGACCAGCGCGCGGGCATTGCCGAGGCCGTTCACCACCGCCACTCGCACCTGCTTTCCTGCCACCTCCAGGGTCACTTCCTTCACTCCCTCCAGGCCCCGCAGCGGCACGAAATCAACGGCGTCGATGGGATGGCCCTCCAGCTTCTCCACCGCGAAACGCACCGCCGCTTCCGCCACGCCGCCGGAGCTTCCAAAGATGACGCCGGCGCCGCTGACGAAGCCAAAGGGCATGTCCAGCGCCTCCACCGGCATCTCGTCGAAGCTCACCGCGCCCTCGCGGAGGAGAGTGGCCGCTTCCTGGGTGGTGAGCACGGCATCCACGTCCGGCGCGCCGTCTTCCACGAACTCGGGTCGCCTCGCCTCGAACTTCTTCGCGGTGCACGGCATGATCGACACCACGAACAGGTCCTTCGGCTCCATGCCCAGCTTCTCGGCATAGAACCGCTTGGCAAGGCTGCCGAACATTTGCTGCGGGCTCCGGCAAGTGGACAGGTTGTCGAGCAAGTCGGGGCAGTAGCGTTCGGCGTAGTTCACCCAGGCCGGACAGCAGGAGGTGAAGATCGGCAGCCGCTCGCCCGTGGTCACTCGGCCTAGGAACTCGTGCGCTTCCTCGAAGATGGTCAGGTCGGCGGTGAAGCAGGTGTCGAACACCTTGTCGACGCCCAGCAGCCGCAGGCCCGCGGCCAGCTTGCCGGTGGTGGTCTCACCCGCGGGCAGGCCGAACTCCTCGCCGAGGGCGACGCGCACGGCGGGGGCGATCTGGACGATCACCGTCTTCTCCGGATCGTGCAGCGCCTTCCACACCTCTCGCAGCTCGGACTTCACGGTGAGCGCGCCGGTGGGGCAGACCGCGCTGCACTGCCCGCAGTTCACGCAGTCCACCTCGGCGATCTTCTTGCCGAAGGCGGGCCGCACCCGCACCTTGGAGCCGCGGCCGGCGAAGGTGAGCACTCCCAGGCCCTGCACTTCCTGGCACATGCGAACGCAGTCCCCGCAGAGGATGCACTTATTGGGATCGCGCACCAGGGAGGGGCCGGAGTCGTCCTTGGGTTCCAGCACGTCGCGGGTGCCGAAACGTACCTCGCGCACCCCCATGCGATTGGCCAGCTCCTGGAGCTTGCACTTGCCGGAGCGGTCGCAGGTGGTGCAATCGCGGTGGTGGTTGGCGAGGAGTAACTCCAGCACCATCTTGCGGATGCGCTGCACCCGGGCCGAATTGGTGGTGATCTTCATGCCATCGGTGGGGGGAGTGGAGCAGGTGGCGACCAGGCCGAGCTTCTCCTCCTCCACCACGCACATGCGGCAGGCGCCGTAGACGCTGAGTTCGCTGTGGTAGCAGAAGGTGGGGAGATCGATGCCTGCCCTGCGAATGACTTCGAGCAGGTTCGTCTCGCCGTTGATGGGGGTCTGCTTGCCGTTGAGGGTGATTGTGCCGGGCATGATATCTCCTATCTCAGCACTACTGCGTCGAAGCGACAGGCCTCGCGGCAGGCGTCGCAGCGGATGCACTTACTGGTATCGATCACATGGGGCGTCCTCGCCGCGCCGGTGATCGCGCTCGCGGGGCAGACCTTCGCGCATTTGGTGCAGCCCTTGCAGAGCGCGGCGTCGATGGTGTAGTCGAGCAGCCTCTTGCAGGCGCCGGCGGGGCAGCGCTTCTCCTGGATGTGCGCCAGGTATTCATCCTTGAAGTACCTGAGCGTCGTGAGCACGGGGTTGGGCGCGGTCTTCCCGAGGCCGCACATGGAGGCGTCCTTGACGATGAGGGCCAGCTCTTCCAGCAGGGCCAGGTCGTCCATCGTCCCCTCGCCCTCGGTGATCCGGGTGAGGATCTCCAGCAGGCGGCGGGTTCCTTCGCGGCACGGCACGCACTTCCCGCAAGACTCCGACTGGGTGAACTCCATGAAGAACCGGGCCATCTCGATCATGCAGGTGTCCTCGTCCATGATGACGAGGCCGCCCGAGCCGACGATCGCGCCCGCCTTGGTCAGCGACTCGTAATCGACCGGTAGGTCGAGATGCTCCTCGGTGAGGCAGCCCCCGGAGGGACCTCCGATCTGCACGGCCTTGAAGGCCTTGCCCTCGCGGATGCCTCCACCGAGATCGAAAAGCAGCGTTCGCAGCGGAACCCCGAGCGGTACCTCTACCAGTCCGGTGTTGACGATCTTCCCGGATAGGCTGAAGGTCTTGGTGCCCGGGCTCTTCTCGGTGCCGAAGGCGCGGAACGAGGCCGCGCCCGAGGCGATGATGGCGGGGACGTTGGCGATGGTCTCCACGTTGTTGATGAGGGTCGGCTTCCCCCACAGGCCTTTCTGCACCGGGAAGGGCGGTTTCGGGCGGGGCATACCCCGCTCGCCTTCGATGGAGGCGATGAGCGCCGATTCCTCTCCGCACACGAAGGCGCCCGCGCCCTCCTTCACCCGCAAGCTGAAACCGCTGGCCCGAGCCGAGGATGCTCTCTCCCAGCAGACCGGCGGCCTCCGCCTGTGTGATGGCTAGACGCAGTCGCTGCACCGCCAGCGGATACTCGGCGCGGACGTAGACGTAGCCCTCCGTGGCGCCGATGGCGACGGCGGCAATCGTCATCCCCTCGATCACACTGTAGGGATCGCCTTCCATCACGCAGCGATCCATGAACGCACCCGGGTCGCCCTCATCACCGTTGCAGATCACGTACTTCTTGTCGCCCTTGGCAGCGGCGGCGAAGCGCCACTTGCGCCCGGTGGGGAACCCCGCTCCTCCCCTACCGCGGAGCCCCGACTCCTCCAGCTCGGAGATCACCTGGTCGGGAGTGAGCGTGAAGAGCGCTTTCGCCAGGGCAGTGTAGCCGTCGTGCGCGACGTAGTCCTCCAGGCTCTCCGGATCGACCACGCCGCAGTTCCGCAGCGCGATCTTCCGCTGATTCCGGTAGTAGCTCGTGTCCCGCATGCGAGCCACCGGGCCGGAGCCATTGTCGCTCAGCAGCAACCGCGTCACTGGCTGGCCGCCGCGGATGGTCTGCTCGACGATCTCCTCGGCGTCTTCCGGCTTCACGCGGGTATAGAGGTAACCATGTGGCTCCACCACCACCAGCGGCCCGCCCTCGCATAGACCGATGCAGCCGGTCTTGACGATGCGGACGCCCTCTTGGCAGTCACCGGCCAGCTCCACCTCGATCGCAAGGCCGGCTTTTCGCACCAGGTCACAAAGCGACTCGTGAACTTCCTTCGCGCCTTTCGCCAGGCACCCCAGGCCACCACAAACCATCACCCGGCAGGTCTCGGCCGCCAGGCGTTCTTTCAGTTGTGCGCGCTTCGTATCCAGAGAGGTAACACTATCGAGTATCATGATGACTACCGGACTCCTTGCCTTTCGATCTCGTCGAGAACCTGCCCCAGTGACTCGGGCGTCTGCTGGCCGTACACCACTTCGTCTATCACCACCGCGGGCGCCAGGGCGCACGCGCCCACGCAGGCGACGGTTTCCAGGGTGAACTGCATATCCTCGGTCGTGCTCTCATCGGGGGCCAGGCCGAGGCGCTCCCGCAGGAACACCTTCAACTCACTCGATCCGCGCACATGGCAGGCCGTGCCGTCGCAGACCCGGACGATATGCCGGCCCTTGGGCTGCATGGAGAACTGGGCGTAGAAAGTCGCCACGCCGTCCACCGCCGCGGGGGACAAGTCCATCACGGTGGCGACATAGGTCAGGACCTCCTGCGGCAGGTAGCGGAACTCGGCCTGGATGTCCTGGAGGATCGCGATCAGGTTCCCTCGCTCCGTCCCGTGTTGCTCCACGATCTCGTGCACGCGGGAGAAGCGCCGGATCGCCTGCTTCTTGTCATCGACGGTGGCTGTCTGCGCGGCCATGTGGTTCTCAACCTCCTCAGAAATAGTGCGTGGTTACGATCTTGCTGCGTTCCTCGAGCTGCTCGCGCGATCGCCGCCGCCGCGTGATGCTTGAAGCCGAGGTCAGCAGGCATCTCGGGGTTCTGATGGGCCGGGTTGATCGCCTGACCCACCAGGAACACGACTTCATCCGCCTCCAGCAACAGCCGGGTGAGCGCGCTGGCGCCGTCCCCCCGCCAGCGGAGTTCGGCCGCGGTCACTCCCTGCTCCAGGTTGCGGAGCACCTTGGTCAGAGTGAGTACGCCCTCGGATACCAGATCCAGCCCTGGCAGCGCCGCAATCGGCGGGACATCCTCCCGCATCGTCTCCAGTTCGACTCGTGGTTCAGCCCCCAACTGCCGCGCCACGATATTGCCGGTCGTGCCACCACAGACGATCTTCTTTCCTGGGGCGGACATCAGCTGTGCCACCACCTCTTTGTCTCGCCGCCGGTTGACCGGTGGGCCCGTGAGGACGGTGGCGAAGCGCCGCTCGCGCACCTTGATGGCGATGACGGAGGCGTCGTCTCCCGGTGAGCCCGCGTAGAGATGGTGGGCGACGTGAATCATATCGTCTGCGACTTCCTGGGCGCTGGTCTGCTCGTTGGTGCGCTCTTTCAGATAGGAGCGGATGCGATCCCAACCCCAGCCCAGATTCCAGCGGCCGCCGACACCGGCGTAAAGCTCGCCGTCGGAGACCATGACGAGCCAGTCCCCGGGCTTCACTTTGAGGGTGGCCTCGCGGATGGTGCGATCGCCGATGCGGCGCTCGATATAGGGGACCGGATGGGGTGACCGGCGGCGGAAGCAGAAGGTCTCCGGGGAGTCATATTCGGCCAAGTAGGCAGTGCCGTCGCGGAAGAGTTGCGCGACCGCGAAAGTGCTGTAGGCGAGCTTGCGGACCTTGCACACTGGCAGGGTCTTGGCGAGGGTGTCGAGCACGTCGTCCAGCGGCAGACCCTTCTCCAGCATCCGGGAGATGATGGTGACGGTGAGCGTGGAGAGGATGTTGGCCTTGACGCCGGAGCCGAGCCCGTCGGACAGAACGCAGAGCGCGAACTCCGGCAGGCGGGTGAAGGCGGCGGAGTCGCCGCATAGCTCCTCACGCTGCTTGTGCAGGTAGGCATGACCGTGCTCGAAGTGCAGTACGGTGGGGGGCCGATGGGCGATCTCTGGTTTCACGGTTCGGTCCTCGGCTGGTTGCTGGCGCGGACGAGTTCCATCAGTTCGGCGAGCAGGGCCTTCGTGTCGGCGGTGGTCTCGCCGAGCAGGCCGGCGATTTCCTGGGCGGTGCGCATCTGGCGCTCGACCACTTCCTGGGTGCGCTGGAGCGTCTCCTCCCGGACCTTGAGGAGTTCCTCGCGCTGCTGCTCCTGGGTGGTGATGTCCATGAACACGCCGACCAGAGCGTCCTCTTTGGGGAGAGGGAAGACGTGAAGATCGACATAGCGCCCGCGCTTGGGAAGGCGCAGCCGCGGCGCGGAGATGGCTGACTCGGAGCGCAGGGCACGCCGGAAGACGGTCGTGCTCACCATGCCGCTGAGGCCCGTCTCCGCCGGGACGGGGTAATCGACTCCGAGGAGCGCACACCAGGCGGGGTTGGCGAGCACGATGTTCATCTTACGGTCGACCACCACGATGCCGATGGGAGTCTGTTGGATGAAGCGGGCGGTGGTGGACTCGGCCTGGCGCCGCATGTAGGGCAGGCACATCTCGAGTTCGGCCATGCCCTGGTAGACGGCGATCGCCTTCTCGCGGCAGCTCTCATAGCCGCAGGCGCCGCAATTCAGCTCGTCCTCGGGGCCGCGCTTGTCGGTGCGAGCCAGCAGCTCAACGATCTCCTCTTCGGTCGGCATCTTGAGCGCCATCGGCTTGGCTTCGTAGCCGCGGGAGAGATCGACGTCGAGTCCCGCGTAATCGTTCACTCTCGGCAGGGCGCTGGTGACATCGGAGACGTAGTCGAGCAGGTGACGGCGGCGCCGCACCGCGGGGATGAGTTCGGGCATCAGCGGTCCGTTCACGCATCCGCCGGGGCAGATCAGCATCTCCACCAGTCGGTAGCCCGCAAGGCTCTCCGGGACCGACTTGAGGAAGTCAACGCACTCCTCGAAGCCGCTGACCACCAGGTAGCTCTCATCGATCAGGTCGGTGGGCAAATCTGCGGTGCGGAAGAGGCCGCCCTCCACCGGAAAGATGCGGCCGGGCTCCACGGAAGGCACGGGAGGCGGCGGTGAGTCGCCGGGTGTGAGGCCCTCTGCCGCTAGCCACTCCTCCAGCTCCAGGTAGGACAGCGCCACATCCACCGCGCCGGCTACGCAGGGGTCGGCGACCTCTGCCTTCTTGGCCGCGCAGGGGCCGATGAACACCACTCGGATGTCGCGCCCGGGGTGCGCCTGCCGCAGCATTCGTCCGTGGGCGACCATCGGCGACACGATGGGCGCGATGTGCTCCAGGGCCTCGGGGTAGTACTTGCCCACCAGGCTGAGCAGAGACGGGCAGGAGCTTGTGATCAGGGGCCGGCCAGCGTCGGCCGACACCCGCCGGTGCTCGAGGGCCACGAAGCGCGCCGCGACCGCGGTCTCCTCCACATAGGCAAAGCCAAGCTGGCGCAATGCAGCAACCAGCGCGCCAGGAGCGCCGGCGAATGAGACAGGGAAAGACGGGGCCAGGCTTGCCACCACGAACTCACCGGCGCGGAGATACCCCTGCACCTGCTCCAGGCCGCGCTCCACGACTTTCGCCGCGCTGCGGGCAGGCCTTGATGCAACGCCCGTCCATCACGCAGCGCTCGTCCATCACCCGCGCCCGCCCTTCCTTCACTTGCACCGCCTTCACCGGGCAGGTGCGAACACAGCGGTAGCAGTCTCGGCAATCGCGCTCATTGGTGGAGACGACACCCATCTACCCCTCCTTTGCGGCGGGCAGAATCTGGTCTGAGATCATCTTCACAGCGTCATCCACGCTGGCCGCAGTCAGCACCCGACCCCGGCCTATTCGGAAGTTCATCCCCTCCCCGCAGTGCGAAATGCAGAAAGAGCCCTTCAGCACCACCCGGTGCTCCAGCCCGTGCTCCGAGATCAGCTCGGTGCACCGCTGAATCAGCTCCGGCGCGCCCCGCAGGTGGCACGAGCTTCCCACGCAGATCGTCACCACCACGGGGCGTCTCACGGCCGCACCTTCTGGGCGCCGTACCTGCTCCGCGGAGCGGCCTTGCGATCCACCCGGGGAGGCGCAGGCTGCCCTTCCGGCTGCTTGCGCCGCTCCTTCACCCGGTAGCCCAGGGTCAGCAGATTGGCCGAGAGATGCACGTCCTCCACTGCCACCTCGGCGGGCACCACCAACTGCACCGGGGCGAAGTTCCAGATGCCCGCGATCCCTGCTGCCACCAGGCGGTCCGTCACCCACTGGGCGTTAGCCGCGGGAACGCAGATCGCTCCCAGCTCCACCTTCTCCCGCTTCACCACGTCGGCCAGTTGGTCGATGGGAAGCACCACCAGCCCCGCCACCTTCCGGCCGATGACCTTGGGGTCGCTATCCAGAATCGCCTTGACGTGGAAACCGCGCTTGCGGAAGTTCTCGTGGTTGGCGATCGCCTGGCCCATGTGCCCCGCCCCCACGATCGCCATGTGGAAGGTGCGGTCGATCCCCAGGATCTGCTCCAGGGCGTGGTTGAGTTTCACCACGTCGTAGCCGCGCCGGGTGAGGCCGAACTTCCCGAAGTAGCCCAGATCGGTCCGCACCGAGGACGGCTTCATGCCACAGGCCTGGGCCAGCTCCTCGGATGACACCCACTCCAGGCCCTCCTCGCGCAACCTGCGCACGACGTTGAGGTACTCCGGGATGCGCCGGATCACGGTGATAGAGATCGGTTCGCGCGTACCGTCGGCATCGGACGTCGTTCGCATCTCTCTCCTCCCAGGCGAATCGTCAGGTTCCTGACTATTGTACCCACTCCCAAACGAATTGTCAAGTACCTGACGATTGAGGGGTCCCTGTGGGCTCGCGTGCGCCGCCGAGAGGGGAGCCGGCGGGCCGAGCCGAAGTGCACTCGCTAGCACTGCACCTGCTGGGAGGACCGCTATGAAGGCGCGCAAGCTGATGGCCTGGTTGGACGAAAGGGAGCCGGAGGCAGGATCCGAGGAGGGGTTCAAGTTTGGCGATCCGGAGGTGGAGGTAACCGGCGTGTTCATCTGCTGGATGTCAACTGTGGCCGCCCTGAAGCAAGCCATCGCGGAGCGCTGCAACCTGGTGATCTGCCACGAGACCCTGTTCTACCCGCAGTCCTCCCCTATCGACGAAGAGCGGTGCTGGCGCACGAATCGGCTCCGGATGCAGCTCATGCATGAGGGCGGCCTGGCCGTCTACCGGGCCCATGGAAAGCTGGACCGGCTGTGCATCTTCGACGACTTCGTGACCGCGTTGGGCCTGAGTACAGTCTACTCGGGCGAAGGGCCTGCGCGGGTGTTCTCGGTGCCGCCGACCCGGCTCGCGTCGCTGGCGGAGCGGGCCAAGCAGGCCACCGGAATGCCGACGATCCGAATCACGGGAGACCCCGAGCGGCAAGTAACTCGCGTCGGGCTGCCCTGGGGAGGGCTGGGGCTGTTCGTGAACATCTCGTTCATGCAGCGCCTGGTCGAGAACGGCGCGGAAGTCGGGATCTGCGGCGAAACCGATGAGTACGCGATGCGATTCGCGGAAGACGCGGGCCTGGCGCTGGTGGAGACCAGCCATGCCGCCTGCGAGAACATCGGCCTGCGGCACTTCGCCGCGATCCTCAGCGAGGCCTATCCGGACCTCAAAGTGGCCTTCCACGAGAGCGGGCCAGGCTGGCGGACGCAGTAGCTGCTCCGCCCATCGCGATGAGCCTTGCACGCTGAGCTTCCGCTTGACAGGCGCTCCCGCCGCTGCCAGAATGCACCGATTGCCGTCTGACACCTGTCGAGCACGGGAGGGAAGCATCATGACTAAGGCCCGCTGTACCCGACTGCACGCGCTTCTGGCTCTCGCTGTTCTGGCTGCCTCGCTCGCCGCGTCTAGTACGATCTGTGGCGCTGCGCTGGTTCAGCCGGCAGCGCAAGCGCAGCTCGTCCCCGGCCTCCCCGAAAGGGTGATGGCATTACCCCAGCCGCTGATCACCCGACTGCGAAACACGAAGCCCAAGGCGGACCTGGCTGAGTTGCGAAGCATCTATCTGGTCCGCGATGGCGTGCCCCTCATCCGGGTGGCAGGGCGCGAGGTACCCATGCTGGCTCTGAACAAGCTCGAGTACAAGCCCACGAAGGCGCAGATCGACGCCTCCCAGGTCCTGGTAGGCCCGATCGCGAAGTACCGCGACCTGATCGTTAAGGGTGACATAACCATACCAACGCTACCGCCGGCCGTGGTCGACCGCACTCCGCAGCAGACCGCGATCAAGGACCAGAACCCGCGAGGCACGTGCTATGCCTTCGCCTCCATCGCCGGTCTGGAGGCCGCCTATGGGGGCGGCGCCCTGGACCTGTCCGAGAACTACGCCAACTACTGGTTCATGCAGCACGAGGGGAAGCAGTGCAAGGCAGACGGCGTGGGGGCATTTGACTGGGGCAGCATCCTCTACTCCCACGCGGTGTGCGTCGATACTGAGTGCCCTTACCAGACAGCCCCGTACCCGAGCCTGTGCAATGGCGGAGGCAGCCCACCTCCCGCCCAGCGCACCAGCGCGCAATCGCATTCGGTGTACCGGATCACCAATTACACCGCGCTGTGGCGCGATGAGTCTGTCGCCGACAGCGGAGCTTACGCCAACAACCCTGGTTACTTGCGGGCGGCGCTGGCCTCCGGCAGGGAGGTGGTGGTCGGCCTCTTCGTAGCCGGATGGACGGAAAGCAGCATGGCCGGGACCATCGACGTGCGGCTGGGCTCCGATGGGAACCCGCTGCCTTCCACCGGCGGTCACGTGATGCTGGTGGTAGGCTACGACCATCCCAATCAGTACTTTATCGTGAAGAACTCCTGGGGCTCCGGGTCGGGGCACGCGGGCTATCTGCACATCAGCTATGACTACATGCGCACCTACGCGCAGCTCGGCTACGTCATCAACGACGTGAAGCCGTTGCTCATGCGCATCAAGACGCCGATGCTGCAGAGGCTTCCCTAGCTCTCGCCGTGATCGTGGGGGCGCATCGGACGGGCGTCTGCGACTGGTCCGGGCGCTCCTCCCCTGCCGTAAGAGTTCAGTCTCCGTGAGAATGTGCACTGGATCGGAGGAATAGGTCCTATGTGGAGAATCTTGCGGCGGCGACTCGGGAAGAGCTGATTGCGATCATCGAAGCGCTGGCGGCGCGGGTGGCGGCGCTGGAGGAAGAGAATCGTCGCCTGCGCGGGGGTGGGGGCAAAGACGTACCGGCGTGGGCGAAACCGAATCGACCCAAGAAGGAGAAGGGGGAGCGCAAGCATCGTGCTCAGGCATGCGTGCGCCGCCGAGAAGAGCCCGATGAGATTCACGAGCATACGATGGAGCGCTGCCCGGACTGCGGGCGCAAGCTGGGCGGGGGCTGGAAGCATGGCAGCCACCAGGTAGTAGAGATCGTGTTGCCCCAAGTGAGAGTGATCGAGCACCGGGCGATAGCGCGCTGGTGCGGGGTGTGCCGGAAGCGATGGATACCCAGCTTGCAGGGCAGTGAGTTGGGAGTGCAGGGTCGGCGTCGCTTCGGGGTGAGCGTACAGAGCACGGTGGCGGCCTTGCATGGAGCCTTCCGAGTCCCGATGAAACAGATTCGCTGTTTGCTTGGGGAGCTGTGGGGATTGCGCATCAGCGATGGCGAGATCGTGGCTTTGCTGGATGGAGTAGCGCGGGCGGGCAGGCAGGAAATGGAGCGGCTCCATGATCGGGTGCGGGGCTCTCCGGTGGTATGCGTGGACGAGACGGGATGGCGCCAGGACGGGCAGAACGGATGGCTGTGGACCTTTGCGACCCCGCAAGTGCGCTACTTCCAGTACCGCAAGACGCGCTCGGGGACAGTAGCCGAGGAGGTGTTGGGCAAGGAGTTCAAAGGCAAGACGGTCTGCGACTTCTATGCTGCTTACAATCGGCTGCTCAACGAGATTCAGCGGTGCTGGGCGCACCTGCTACGGGACCTGCACGCGCTCAAGGAGAAGCAGGCGGACTGCCCCGACGCGATATCCTGGGCGGAGGCGGTGAAGGCTGTCTACGAAGAGGCGAAAACACAGTCGGCGCGTGCCAGCGCACTGGAGTTGAACCGGCTGCAGCGTCGCCGTCTGCGGGAGCGACTCGAAGCGCTGTTGGAGGCGATGGCGGGGCCGGTGGCGCGCAATCCGCACGCGCCCCACTGCGTGCTGGCGCAGCGGATCATGAAGCATCTGGGGGAGATGTTCGTCTTCGTCGAGCACCCGCAGGTGCCGGCTGACAACAACCTGGCCGAGCGCAGCCTGAGACCCGCGGTCATCGCCCGTAAGATCAGCGGCGGAACTCGCTCGGACAAAGGATCACAAACCAAGATGGCGTTGCTGAGCCACTTCGGGACCTGGACCCTCCAGAACCGAACTCTCCTCTCCGCCTGCCGCAACCTGCTGCTCGCCGGCTCCCCAGCCTGATCCCCAAAACCCATCCTCATCAACTCTGAACTCTTACCACCTGCCCTTCTCAGAGGATCGCGCAGGCCTGAGAAGAACTGAAGCCTATCCGTGGGGTCACGGCGTTTGTCTGGACCACCGCGGGAGGGAGCGGGCAATCGCGTGGAGTGAATGCCGACCCTACTGAGCCAGGAGGATTGCCGTGAAGCTTGGACTGATTCACTACAACGCGCCGGGCGACACCCTGAACGAGTTCCTCGACTACGCCGCCGATGCCGGCTTCAAGTACCTCGAAGTCGGGCGCCGCGACGCCTGGCCCGAGGGCGACCCCAATCCCGAGAAGCATGCGGAAGGGGTGCGGAAGGAACTCGATGCGCGTGGCATCACCGCCTCCGCGCTGCAGGCCGGGAACGACTTCATCGTGCCCAGAGACGGCGGCCTCGCCGGCGAGGCCGAGCGCATGCGGCGCGTCGCTGGCCTCGCCAAGACCCTCGGCACCGACCTGCTCAGAATCGACGCCGGTTGGCCCAAGCAGGAGGGTGGGGACAGCGAGTGGCTGGTCGCGGTGGTGGAGGGGATGAAGCGCTGCCTGGACTTCGCTGAAGCCATGAACATCCGGTTCGCGCTCGACAACCACGGCATCACCACGAACAAAGCCGAGTTCCAGCTCGAGGTGCTCTCTCAGGTGGGCTCCCCGCGCCTGGGCCTCAACCTCGACACCATGAACTACCGCTGGTTCGGCCACGACCTTGCTACCATCGACCGCTACTATGAGATGGTCGCGCCTCACGTCTTCCACGTGCACCTGAAAGACGGTCATGGCTCCCGCGACAAGTATGTCGGCACCGCGCTCGGCGAGGGCGAGATCCATCTGGATCACGCGGCCGCGTCACTGAAGCGCGCCGGCTACCAGGGCGTGTGGTGCGCCGAGTATGAAGGACCCAGGGCTGAGTCTGCGGACGGCTACCGCAAGTGCTTGGCCTGGATGCGAGCCCACCTCACAGACTAAGGCGAGGCTCAGATGATCATTGACGCGGACTGCCATATCTCCCCGACGCCCGAAGGCGGGGTGAGTACCGACATCGACGAGCTGCTCCGCCGCATGGATCGTTCGGGGGTCGCGAAAGCCCTCACCTGGCTCCAGCCGCCCTATCGGCGCGAGATCGACGAGGCGAACGCCTACGTCTACCAGGCGACCAGGAGCCACCCCGATCGCGTTCTGGGCTTCGGGTGGGCCGATCCGAACCTGGGGGTCGAGAAGGCCATCGCTGCTGCCCGCCGCGGCGTTGAGGAGTACGGCTTCTACGGCGTCAAGCTGAACGGCGCGGAGAACAACTTCTACATCGATGACCCGAAGCTCTCGATCCCCGTGATCGATGAGGTGGCCAGGCTCGGGAGTCGGCTTGCATTTCATGTCGGCGCAGATGCGTTCGAGCAGACCCATCCCTTCCGCGTCGCCAAGATCGCGGCGAAGTACCCTGACCTGCCGATCCTGGCGGTCCACATGGGTGGAGTCGGCCACGCCGATCTCACCAATGCCATGATCGAGTTCACCCAGCAGCACCCCAACATCACGCTGATCGGCAGCGGAGTACGGGAGTTGGCGGTGCTGAAGGCGATTCGCGCGGTAGGCGCGTCGCGGGTCTGCTTCGGGAGCGACACCCCGTTCAGTCTGATGCACGTCGAAGTCGCCAAGTATCACGCCCTGCTCGACGGCGAGGCGACCCCCCAGGAGAAGGGTCTCGTCATGGGCGGCAACATCGCCCGCCTGTTCGGGCTGCCATAGGCGCACCCGGGGAGAAGCCGGCTCGTTGGTGGGCGCCGCTAATCGCCTGCGGGCGCTTCAGGCCCTCCCCATTGCCTTCAGTTGGGACTTGACCCAGTCCATGATCCCCTCGGCCTCGACCTTCACCCACTCGCTCGATACCAAGCCCATGAGATGGACGCGATCCTCGTCTGTGATGTTCTCCTTCACGACCCGCGCGGGAACGCCCTGCGCGATGGCGTTGGCCGGGATGGTCGTGTTGACGCTGGTGGCGCTGCCGTTGGCGAGGATGGCGCCGTCACCCAGGATCGTGTTGTAGTCCAGCGCCGCGTTGATGCCGACGGCGGCCCCTCTGCCCACCTGTGATCCATGCATGGTGGCGCCATGGTTCACCCAGCCATAGTCGCTGATAGCAGAGTGGTCGTCGGAGTCGTGGTAGCCCTTGGGGCGGCCGCCCTCGATGTTCACCAGGTCGTAGATGTTGACGTAGCTGCCGATGGCATTAGTGCCGCGGATGACCACCCCGATCTGGATGCGCGTGTGGCTCCCGACCGTGATCCGGCCGGACAGGACGCTGCGCTCTCCGACATAGGAGCCATCACCGATCGTGATGTCCCCCTTGAGCATCGCTCCCTCTGCCACCCACGAGTACTGGCCGAGGGTGATGCTCCCATCGAGTACCGCTGAGGGGTGGACGAAGCTGTTCTTCGGAACGGTGATACTTGACATCACTGCCTCCCTTAGGCGCGTACGGCCCGTGTGAAGTAGTGTTCGGTAGCGCTATGAGTGCTGCGCTGGGAACATGGCTTTCCTTCCGGCGGCCGACTCGTATGAACCGTAGACGAGTTGCAGGGTCTTGAGGTTGTCCTCCCCAGTGGTCTCGGCCTCTCGCCCGGTCCGCAGGGACTCCAGCAGGTGGGCGTTGCAGGACACGATGCTCGCATGCACTACCTGGTGTGTGGGATCCATCCAGTCATACCAGGGCAGCTTGCACTGCATCGAGATCGTTCCGCTCTTCGTCGTCGCTCGGATCCAGTAATCCAGCGCCAACTCGACCGACCCCCGCTCGCATTCAACCAGTATGCATACCTGGGGGAAAGATTGGTGTTCGAGGCGGCTGGCGTAACTCATCTCGCAGGTGACCGTCACTCCCTCGCCCATCTCCATCATCACCGTGGCGACGTCTTCGCCCTTGATGGTCGGATCCACCCGCCGCGTCTGGCAATACAGGGCGCTTGCCTCTCCGAACAGGTACCGGGCCACGTCGAGAATGTGTGTCCCCATGTCTGTTAGCATGAACTGTTCGAGGTCGCGCAAGTGGGGTTCGTTCACGAAGACGGGGTAGGCCGACGAATACATGAGACGCGCGCGGAAGGGCCTGCCGACATCAGCCTCTCCCAACGTGCGCTTCAGCTCGCGGATCTGAGGCTGCCAGCGCCAGTTCTCATGCACCAGAAAGGGCACGCCTGCCTCCCGACAGACGCGCACCAGCTCCTCCCCTGTCTCCAGGTCCGGAGCCATCGGCTTCTGGGAGATCACCGGGATATGATGGCGTGCCGCCAACGGGACGAAGTGGCTGAAGGTGCTGGGATGTGTGACGATATCCACGAAATCGAGCTTCTCCGTCGCGAGCATCGCCTCTGCATCATCGTACACGGAGGGTATGCCGAAGCGCCGCGCCGTGGCCTCCGCTCTCTCGCGTGTCCGGTTGTAGATGGCGACCAGTTCCACCCCCTCTAGCTCCCGCCACGCGGCGATCTGGTACTGCGCCCAGTAGCGGCTCCCGAGTACGGCGAAACACAGTGGCTTCATCGTGGCCCCATCCTAGCCTCGGCTGATCCGGCCCGAGCATTGGCACCCCTCTTCATGCCTCGACTCCTGTTTTCCTGCGCCGGGCGAGTGAGGGACGGGCGAGGGGCCAGTCGAGATACGTGTGGCTCCCGGCAGGGCAGATGCCGAATGTGCCGGAACCATGATCCTGGATCAGAGGCCACGGGTTTCGCACAGAGCCCCTACGGCCGGGAGCAGAGCCAGTGGACAAGGTGACAGCCACCTCGTCAGGATCGGCACGACCAGCTATGGGTCCTCTGCGAGTCTGCCCGCATAACCGCCGCTACCTCGCTGACGGGTCCGGCCAGGCCGTCCTCCTGACGGGGTCGCACAACTGGTCGAACTTCAAGGATATGGGGCTGACCAATCCGCCGACGCCTTTCGACTTCTCCGCCTACCTGGACTTCCTCACCGCCCACAACCACAACTTCCTCCGGCTCTGGGCGTGGGAGCTGACCCGCTCGACGCAGGGGCGGGCGAAGGACGTGTGGTACCGGCACCCCTTCCAGTGGCTGCGAACCGGACCCGGGCTGGCGACGGACGGCAAGCCGAAGTTCGATCTGTCGCGCTTCGACCAGGCCTACTTCGATCGCATGCGCGAGCGCGTCATTGCCGCGCGCGACCGCGGCATCTACGTCTGCGTCATGCTCTTCGATGGGTTCGGGCCCCAGTTCGATCGGAACGCGAATGACGGCTTCCCCTTCGACGGCGAGAACAACGTCAACGGAATCGCCTGCGGCGGGGCCGAGTCCCAGTCGCTGAGCAACCCGGCCGTCACAGCCGTACAGGAGGCCTACGTTCGCAGAGTGACCGATACGGTGAACGACCTCGATAACGTCCTCTACGAGGTCGCCAATGAGGCCGGCGTCTACTCGACGCGGTGGCAGTACCACATCATCAAGGTGGTGAAGGAGTACGAAGCGCAGAAGCCCGCGCAGCATCCCATCGGAATGACCTTCCAGTATGAAGGTGGGACGGACCAGGCGCTCTGGGACAGCGACGCAGACTGGATCTCTCCCTCCGGGTCAGGGGGCTATGGGCATCCCAGCGACCCGCCGGTGGCAGACGGCCGCAAGGTCGTCGTGAACGACACCGACCACTCGCTCTACTACATTGGTCTGCTGGAGGCCGGCGAATCCGGTCAGAGGGCGTGGGCCTGGACAAACTTCCTGCGCGGGAACAGCACTCTCTTCATGGACCCATATCTACTTCCCTGGCCTGGCCGCAATGCGCCCCGCGGCGCAGAAGTGGACCCGCAGTGGGAAATGCTCAGGCGGAACCTGGGCTATGCCCGCTCCTACGCACAGAGGATGAACCTGACGAAGGCATCCCCGTCCACTGAGATCGCCTCCACGCGATGCTGTCTGGCTGACCCGGGCCGCAGCTATTGCGTCTACCTGCCCGACGGAGGCGCGGTCACGGTCGATCTCTCCGCGGCCGGCGGCGACATGCGAGTGGAGTGGTTCAACCCGGCGTCGGGCGAGCGAGCACCGGCCCCCTCCGTCGCCGGCGGCGCCAAGCGACAGTTCGCGGCCCCCTTTGAGGGAGACGCGGTGCTCTTCATATCTCGGGACTGAGTGACGCCGTCGCGGCGCTTCATGGGTCTGCTTTGGAGGAGCTACATGATCATCGATGCACACGCGCACCTCGGATACGACGAGGTCTTTGACGAGGACTTCACAGAAGCTGCGCTCCTGGCGAGTCAGTCGCGGAACAACATCAGCCTCACCCTCGTGCAGCCGGGAACCGTGCATGACCTTGGCGGAGTGCGGAAGCAGCACGACGCGATTGCCGATCTCATCGCCCGCCACCCCGGCCGCTTCCGCGGCATCGCGAATCCGAATCCCCACCTGCCGGACGGCGCCTACGACCGCGAGGTCAGGCGATGCATCGGCGAACTCGGGTTCGTTGGCATCAAGGTGCACCCGTTTGCCCACGCCGTGAACCCGCTGGGCCGGCACGGCCGCCACGCGTTCGACCTGGCGCGGGAACTCCGGGTGCCGGTGATGGTCCACACCGGGGCCGGTATTCCGTGGGCCGCGCCCTCCCTGTTGGGTCCCATCGCCGAAGGCTATCCTGAACTGAAGCTGGTGGTCGCGCACGCGGGCGCCGGCATCCTCTCCGCGGAGGCCGGACTGCTCGCGGAGCGCCACGCGAACGTCTTCCTCGAACCGAGTTGGGTCGGGGGATTTCAGGTCCGCTCATGGGTGCAGACGCTAGGCGCAGACCGGGTGATGTTCGGCTCCGACCACGGTGACAACGCGGAAGTTGAACTCGCGAAATTCCGCTCCGCCGGGCTCTCTCCGGACGAACTCGCCTGGGCGCTGGGTGGCACCGCGGCCGGCGTCTTCGGGCTGCCATGGGCGCGGGCGTAGTAGCTGCGCTACCAGCGCACCTGCCGCCTAGGTGAGGCCGCTACTCGTCCACCTGAGCTGACGCCGCCGTCAGTAGCGGCCGACCTCGCGCGCCGTCTCCCGGAGCGCGGCTGTGTTCTCCGCGGGAATCCCAGGTATGCCCTGGTCCGGGCCGCAAACGTAGCCGCCGCCAGGCTTGAGGATCTCCATTACTCGGATCACCTCGGCGCGCACATCTTCAGGCGTGCCGCGCGCGAGGACGCTGGTGTCGATGCCTCCGCTCAGGGCCATCCGCCCATAGGTGTCGCGCTTCAGCTTGTGTAGGTCGTTGGCCCGCGCTTGGATCGGGTTGAGAACGGTCACGCCGATCGCCGCCAGGTCGCCAGCGATGGCATCGACGCAGCCGCAGCTATGGAACATGACCATTCTCTTCTCGCGGAGCACGCGCTCGAAGCAGAAGATGTACTCTGGGAGGATGAACTCCCTGAACATCGCTGGCGAGATCATCAGCGCGCGCTGACTCCCTAGGTCCTCGCTGAAGCCGATGGCGTCCACTCCCAGTTCGAGATAGCGGTCGAAAACGCCGCGGGCGAAAGTGGCGATGCCGTGTAGGAACGCATGGC
This sequence comes from uncultured Armatimonadota bacterium, assembly GCA_963699135.1. Taxonomy (GTDB): domain Bacteria; phylum Armatimonadota; class Hebobacteria; order Hebobacterales; family Hebobacteraceae; genus JBEKKD01. The sequence continues at coordinate 966,081 of OY969415.1, forward strand.
TCTCATCGGGATGGGTGACCAGCGCCATCAGGAAGTTATCCATTCCCATGATCGCCCAGGCGCGCTCGAAGAGGAGATATGTGAGCTCCCCAACGACCAGGCGCTCGCCGTGGTCGACTGCCCGGAGCCTTCCCCTCATGTCATCGGTGAACCTTAGCTGGCCGGGGTCAGGGAAGTGGAAGTCCGGGAGGCGGTCGAGGGAGGGGAGTGGATTTCCCTTTGGGAAGGGAACGGTCTCCGGGAGGCCGACCTCCCACCTCACTCCCCACAGGTCGGTCCAGTTGTCGATGCGGAGATTGCCCTCGAGCTGGAATGAGTGGAAGACCGGCTCGTGCGCGAGGGGGACGTGGTCAGGACGCCCGAAGTGGATCGCCTCCAGATAGTTCTCTTTGAGATTCACGGGTGTCTCCGCCCTTGCCACGCGACTATGGAACTGCTCAGGCCAGCGCCTCCCGGCTCTGCCCGACCTGAAGCTCGCAAGGCCGGTTCTGTCGCCGTTCGGCAGCTGAAGCGGCCCGCACCCGGAGCGGATGCCCCCGCCTGGCCGCGGCTGTTACCCCGGGCAGCTCCTGCTCGGCGTCGTCCGAGGGACGAGGCCTCACCTCAGCTCGCCCACTCCTGCGGCTCCGCCCGAATCTCCCGCCCCTCCCGTACGGCCTGCTGGCAGAGCAGACTCAGATAGTGATCCTGGCAGGCCTCCGCGAGGGAGTAGCACTCCCGGCCTGTCCGCACGTACTCGTCCATCCTGGCGAGACAGGTGGCGATGGCAAGCTCGTCGTCAGGAAGCGACGCGGGTGTGAAGTCATTGCAGTGGACCCATTCGCCTCCCGCCTGTATCCCCTTGAGGTAGAAGCCGTCCAGGTCCCCGTTCGCGCCCGTAACAACTCGACACAGGTCGGCCGACATCGGGGTGCGGAAGTCCTTGAGATACGGAAATGGTGTCGTTGGCGATCTCGCCTCGTTCACCGCGGAGGAGAATGCGGCGATTGCGGATCCAGCCGAAGTACTGGTCGCCCGTGAAGTCCAGCACCCCCAGGCGGTCGCCCCAGTCGAGGAAGATAATGTCCTGCTCGGAGTCGCGGACCACCTCCCGCTCTGGAAGGCCTTGGCGTCCGGCGCCGGCCACGATCGGGGCGGCGAAACGCTTCCCGCTGATCGTCGGTGATTCGAACCCGATCCCCAGGAATCTTCGAAGGAGGCTGATCCCGTGGTACCCGTGAGCCACTGACACCTGCGCCTGGGTAGGCCGGCCGAGCAGCCCTCGTTCGATCAGCGCCGTGCAGGCCAGGTGATGGGGCTGGGCCCAGTACTGCTCGGCCACCTGGATGCGGGCGCCCTGGCGGGTGAGCGCAGCCACGGCGCGGAGCCCCTCCAGGTCAGGCGCAGGCGGGGTCTCGGACAGCACCGGCACGCCCTGCGCGGCCAGCTCCTGGAGCAGAGGCGGGTTGGCCGGCCAGCCCACAGAGGTCACCACGAAGGACGGGGATGTCTGCAGCAGCTCCGCCGTGTTCGCGCAGGCGCGCACGCCCCAGGTCTGCTCGAAGGCCTTGCGGCGTTCCGGATTACGGACGACGACCCCGCTCACCCGGAAGCGGCTGGGCAGGGCCCTCGCAATGCGCAGGTAGAACTCGCTGCGCCAGCCGGCCCCAACGATCCCAAACTCGATGCTGCTCACCTCTGGCCTCCGATTCGCGGGGGTAGCATGCGGCCGTCCCGGCCACCGCCAGCCCCGGAGTACGGCTTCCCCGGATCCCAGTCGCTCGGCGGCGCGGCGGGGCGAAGCTCACCAGCGGCAGGTCTACCTGGCAGCGGTATCTGGACGCGAGATAGGCCGCTTCGCACAGCTCCAGCGCCGCCAGCGAACTCTCCGCTACGCTGTAGTCAGTAGTGCCCTGATCCATCTGCTCGGCCAGGCGCTCCAGGTGCTTCCTATGCCCAGCGACCGGGGCCGGAGCGACCTCCACCAGCAAACCGCCTGGGTGAGCCGGACTCACGATGCGATAAGCGCTTTCCCAGGCCCAGAACTCGATCGTCCCCTTTGAGCCGACGATGTGGAAGACGGTGTCCTTGCCGCTTCGAGTCGTGGTCACGTAGTCGCCCGTGTTCATCACGATGCGCACGCCATTGCTGGCCTGGACGTAGGTGACCGCCATGGTCTCGACCTGCACCCCATCCCGATAGGTACGCGACGAGGCATCACAGGTTGCCATCACGTAGTCCGCCGGCGTCGCGGCGTTGAGGACGTAGGCAAAGTTGAGCCAGTGGATGCCCGCGTTGATGATGTCCCAGCCCGCGCATTCGATCTCGATCAGCAGCAGGTCGCCGATCTCTCCGGCGCTCACCCGCTCCCTGATCTCGGCGGCATGGGCGGCAACGAGCAGCCCATGCGGCACCGCCATAGGAAGGCCCCGGCCCCGGATCTGGCCAGGATCATCGCTCCATCCGCAGTCGTGTCGGCCAGCGGCTTCTCGACCAGGATCCCGGTCAGCGGGAGCTTCAGCGCGGCCTCGGTGACGGCCCGGTGCGAAGGGGCCCACGTGGACACGCAGACGATGTCCGTCGGACACTGGTCGAACATCTTCTCGTGGCTGTCAAAGACTGTCAGTTCCGGGTAGTCCCGAGACAGTGCGGCCCTGGCCGCGGGGCTGACGTCGGCCACTGCCACTGGCTCATATCGGTCAGACGCCCGGAGCGCATTCAGACTCAGCCGACCCCCGGCCCCGCCCCCGACGACACATGCGCGATAGCACTTCATCGAACACCTCCCTGGCGCCCTGCGTGGCTTTCCCTACTGCGGAAACGTTTGCATTGTGTCAGACACGGTGAGCACTGTCAACGAGTTCAGGTAGTTGGCGCGAAGCGCCGCGACCAGGGCCCGCGCAGTGCCGCGGCTCAGAATGCGACCGCGAACTTGGTGACCTTCTGAGGCTCTTCCTCGATCAGGCGGAAGACGCCCGGGCCCTCGTCGATCGTCACTACCGGGTCGATCAGGCCGGGCGCGGCGAACTTCCCTTGCCGCATCAGACTGATGATGGCATCGAACGCGCGGCGCTCATCCCAGCGGGGATAGTCCCGCGGCGGATGGCCCCAACCGCACCCATGAGGAACAACTACCGTTAAGCGGTTGTGATGCCACTCGCGGCCCAGCCAGAGGCCTCGCGACTCGCCTTGATAGAATCCCGCCGAGCAGACCGTGCCCGTGATGCGGGTTGCGCGGATAGCTGTCTGCAGCGCCGCATAGCTTCCGGACACCTCGATGGCGACGTCAACGCCAGGGCCGCCAGATAGCTCGTGGATCTGGAGCGCCGCGTCGCCGGCCGTCGGGTCGAGGACGTGGTCCGCGCCATTACGCCGCGCCCATTCCCTACGATTGGGGAGCGGATCGACGGCAAAGACCTGCTCGGCCCCAGCCCCGGAGAGCAGGCTCACGGTCAGCAGCCCGATGGCGCCCAGGCCGACCACGGCCACCTTGTCGCCAACGCGGACCTGCGACTCTCGGACGCAGTGGAACGCTACATAGGCTGGTTCCACGCAGAGGGTGAGCCTGGGATCGAGTTCCCCGAGCGGCCAGAGGCTGTCCTCGTGACAGATGTTGGTCTCGCGAATATCCATGTGCCCGAAGACCCGGTCGCCCGGAGCCCAGCGCGTTACCTCGGCGCCCACGGCCTGCACGGTGCCGACGCCGGCAGTGCCCGTCCCCTGCGGATCGGAACGCGGCCCTGCAGGGCGGGCCGGGGCCTCGACAAACAGCCGCATGTCACTGTCGAAACGCTGGCCTGCGAAGTTGGCGCCCTCGAAGCCGGCGATCGTGGTGCCGTGTTTGCCCGACGCGATCTCTGTCCTGACGAGCACCTCGCGGGCCTGTAGCGGCCGGTCCTCGTAATCGATCACCTCGACCTTGTGCGGACCCGTAATTGCAAGACGACGTGGCATGTTGAGACCTCCTTGGGAGCTGGGAAATGCGTCTGCATCGCCGCCGCGGAGCTAGTTCTCCCTGGATCGACAGCGCCCCGATCCATCCAGCCGGCGCCACTCGTATTCGTAGCCCCGGGTCGGGCCACCTCTTGACAGGCCGCTCCCTCCCGGCTAGTGTGCAAACGTTTGCACCGACTGCGCGGGGGCCAGCTGCCGTGGCATCAACAGACAGAGGACAGCAACCCAAGAGCCGTACTCAGCACGAAGGTAGCGGTACTCGCGACTCAGCAGTCACCATCAAGGACGTTGCGAAGGCCGCCGACGTCTCCACGGCCACTGTCTCCCGCGTGCTGACGGGCGGAGGGAGGCGAGTGAGCAGCGCCACTTCTCGGCGTGTGTTGCGCGCCGCGCAGGAGTTGGGCTACCGCCCTCACCGAGGGGCACGTGCCCTTGTGCGCCGGCAGAGCGGCGTCATCGGCATGCTCCTGGTGCGCTTTGGGAACGACTTCGTCGGCGGCATCATGGATGGTCTGGGGCAGGCAGCTCGTAGCTCCGGACGAGAGGCCCTGTTCGCGAGCTACGGCGCAGAGGGCCCAAATGGACTGCGTCGAGCGCTCGAACGACTGCTGGAGACGAGGCCCGAAGGGATCGTGCTCTACCCCGCCACCAGCCTGCCGCTAGAGGATCCTGGCCTGGTTACGGAACTCGAACGGATACCAACGGTGCTCGTCGACCTCGCCGTGGACGGACTGGACCTGCCCCTGGTGACGACCGACGATGCCGACGGAGTGCGGCAGGGCGTTGACCACCTGGTGTCCCTTGGGCACACGAGGATCGCGCACCTCGCCGGACCCTCCTGGACATCCACCGGGGTTGCTCGCCTGCGCGGGTTCAGGGAGGCCATGGCTGCGCACGACCTGCGCGGGCCCGAGAACTGGCTGGTGCGCTACGATTTCAGCTATGCACAGGCGGTCACGGCGGCTCAGAAACTGCTCCAGACCAGGCCCCTGCCGTCCGCGGTCATCGCCGCCGACGACAGAGGCGCAGCCGCGCTGCTCGATGTCGCGCGACACGCCGGGGTGCGAATCCCCGATGACCTGTCGGTCATTGGGTTCAGCGACCTGGAGCTAGCCCGCGTCTGCCACCCCCCTCTGACCACCGTTAGGCAACCGAGGGAACAACTCGGGACGGAGGCAGTGCGGCTACTGGTCGCGCTCATCGAAGGCGACTCTGCCACTGCCTACCGCGGCGCTCATCTCCTCCCCACCCAACTGTGCATCCGGGGATCCTGCGGCCCTCCCGCTGGTCAGCAGGAGGCGCCTGCGCGGTAGCGCGGAGCCAGGCTCCCCTATTCACTGAGGAGTGGCGCCCGGCTACACTCCCGGCGCTCCGTCCCGCCCGCCTCCCTCTACTTCGCCGGAGAGATCTTGAACGTGTAGGCGTGATCACACGGGCGTACGGTCGGCGCCTCGACTGTGAGGCCCTCGGCCCCCTGCGACCAGCGCAACGACTCCTTCGAGCCGAGCAAGGTCACGGAGGCGACGCGGGCGGCGCTAGGGGTAAGCGTGCCGATCTTCCACGCCGGACTCTGGCTGTCCGCTCCGGGCGCGGGCCAGCCGAAGCAGGTGGCGTAGAGGACCTTCCCCTTGGCCGTGAAACGCACATCCTCGCTCGTGAATGCGCCGCGCTTGGTGTCGTTGAAGGAGCCTCCCGCCACCGGGGTCGGCCCTTCGCCATAGACCTGCCACGGGCGAGTGCCGTAGATGGCCTCGCCGTTCACCGACAGCCAGGAACCGATCTCGAGCAGCGTCTGCTCCTCTTCCTCCGGGATAGTGCCGTCGGGTCGAGGGCCGACGTTCAGCAGCAGCGAGCCGTTCTTGCTCACGATGTCGACCAGATCGTGGATCACTGCGGTCGCGCCCTTGTACTGTCGGTCCTTCACATAGCCCCAGGAGTTGGTGCAGATGGCGGTATCCGTCTGCCAGAAGCTCGGGCGCATGTCGCTCAACTGTCCCCGCTCGATATCGAACACGGCCGTCCCCTCCGGGAAGGCATTGTGCTTGTAGTTGATGGCCACGCCTTTGCCCCATTCGACGCCGCGGTTGTAGTAGTGAGCGGCGAAGCGCTGCAGATAGGGGGCGAAGGAGTGATGCTGGATCCACCAGTCGAACCACACCAGTTGGGGCTGGTACCTGTCCACGAGTTCGCAAGTGCGCCGCAGCCAGTCGTCCAGGAAGGCCGCATCGGGCGGGCTCTGCTCGAGATCGTCGAAGTTGGCAGGCGCGGGCTGGGCCGGTCCGTAGAAGTCCTGGAAGCGCGGATCCTGCACGTCGGAGTCGAACTTGCGGCCGCCATCCATGAACCACCAGTGCTCCGCGCGATGGCTGGAAACACCGAACACGAGGCCCCGAGCGTCGGGTGGCCGCGGCGAGCTCACCCACCACGTCGCGGCGCGGGCCCATCTTCACCGCGGTCCAGTCCGAGAGAGCGCTGTCATACATGGCGAACCCGTCGTGGTGCTCAGCTACTGGGACCACGTACTTCGCCCCGGCCCGCAGGAACAACTCGGCCCACTGCTCGGGGTCGTAACGCTCGGCCCTGAACTGGGGGATGAAGTCCTTGTAGCCGAACTGCGCCTGGGGCCCGAAGGTGGCGAGGTGGTGCGCGAACTCGGCCGAATCCTGCAGGTACATGCTCCGCGGGTACCACTCATTGCCGAAGGCGGGCACGGAGTAGACGCCCCAGTGGATGAAGATGCCGAGCTTCCCGTCCAGATACCATTCCGGCACTTGGTACTGCTTCAGCGACGCCCACGTTGGGTCGAATCTAGCCTGCATGCACCTCTCCTTGCCCTCGTGGATAGCCACCCGTGCAGACCGCCCCGGGGCCATTCCCACTGTGTAAACGTTTACACTCTACTGAATGCCAAGTGGGGTGTCAAGTCACCCGCGGAGTCTCCCCGTCACCCTCGCCCGTGAAGATCAGATCTGCTCTGCGGTGACTATCGCCACCACTTCGTCGAGCGACTTCACTACCCAGTCGGGCCGGGGTTCGTCCGGCGCCGCGGCCCCGTCTCGGTCCATCCACGCCGACTTCATCCCGGCCGCGGCCGCGCCGGCAATATCGGCCATCAGGTTATCGCCGACCACCAGGCACTGCTCCGGGGCCACGCCCAGTCCGCTCGCGGCGGCCCACATGAACTCCGGGTGCGGCTTGCGCCAGGGGACCTCGCCCGACCCCACGAAGGCGCCGAAGAGATCCCTGAGCCCATACCGCTCCAGATCGGAGTAGAGCAGCTCGCCGGCGGTGTCCCAGGGCGCGTTGGTGATGATCGCCAGCTTCACTCCCCGCGACCGGAGTTGCACCAGCGCCGCACGCGTCTCGGGGAACGGCCGCGGCCACTCGCGTATCGGCTCATTGAAGGCCTCGGCCATGCGTTCGATGCCGCCGTCGTCGGCCCGAATACCCACCCCCGCCAGCGCCTCTCGCAGCCGCTCGCAGAAAGGCACGGCCAACCCATTGTGCTCGATCTCGCGGAAGCGATCGGTCTGGATGCCGCCGCCGACGGCTTCCCCAAACTCATCCGCCGAGTAGCAGATCGCGCCCCACAGCCGGGTGGCAAGCGGATATAGCTCTTTCATACGCTGGACCCGATACTCGCGCCAGCGAGCGTGTGGTCCGTAATCGAGCAATGTCTGTCCGAGATCGAAGAGCACAGCTTGGAACTGCATATCTAGTCCTCGCCGTCTGGCAATCATTCGCCATTTCCCACGTGCTGAAGGTCCGTTCCTGCCGCGGGTCACTCTGCGCAGAAGCGCTTCCGCAAGCACTTCACAGGCGAGCGCTCATACCCGCGGCCCAGGTACATCGCCTCCGCTCTCCCGTTATCCTCATACACCATGAGGTTGATCTGCCTCACGCCCGCCGCGCGGAGCTGCTCTTCCGCTGCCGCCAGCAGCTTGCTCCCGATCCCCTGCCCGCGGCAGGCTTTCTGTCACCGCCAGGTGATAGATCCAGCCGCGCAGCCCATCCCAGGCGCCGACGACGGTGCCGACGACGCGGTCCTCCTGGCGCCACACGAATGCGCAGCCGGGATTGCGCGCCAGCGCGCTCTTATACCAATCGCGATCTTCGCCGACGTGCGGCCACATCTCGACCTCTTCCCACAGCGCGGCGACTTGCTGGTAGTCTGCCGCGCCCATCACATCGATCCCATCGTGCACCACGCTCTCCTCTCCACCGATCCTGGCTCTCTGGCCATGAAAAAAGGACCACAGGCAGTGCCTGTGGTCCCTCGTCCCGATGCTATGAACTACTGTTACGTCATGCTCGGGGCCACAGGCAATCGCTCCGCGCTTCGTCGCGGCCGGTGGGACGCCTGTAGCTCGTGAACCATCCCAGTCATGGGCGCCAATCTACCATCGGGGCGGCCGTTTGTCAACGGCCCACCTGGCGCCGCTTCTGCGACTCCATTTCCCCTACTAGCGAGTGCCGCCCGTTTTGCGGAATAACCTTGAGCAGGACTGGCGCCCCACGGCCAGCCCCGGACCACGTCGCCCCTGGCCAGCCGCGGAGCGCGCCAGCGGGCGCTATCTCCTTTGGCGGGCGACCACAGATGACGCTTCGTAGCAAGACTCTGATAGTGATCGGCGGCGCCGTCCTCTGCTCGCTCCTCATCGTCTACGCCATTTGCGCAACAGTCCTGGTCCGACCGTTCCTCCAGATCGATAGCGATTCCGCCCGCCGGGACGCGGCGCGCGCTCGCGACGCCATCTCCCAGGATATCGCCGTCCTCGACACGGCCGCCGGCGACTATGCAACCTGGGATGAAACCTGCGCCTTCGTTGGGACTCGCAACCCCTCTTACGTCACGCGAAACCTGGCCGATGACGCGCTCCTGAACCTGGGTGTGGAGACGATTGCGGTGATGGACGCCTCCCACCAGGTGGTGTTCAGCAAGTCTATGGACCTCGGGCGGGAGATCGCTCGCGTTACTCCAAAGGAATTCCTCGACCAGCTTCGGCCGGGTAGCCCGCTCGTCGATCGGCTCCAGTCGCGCGGCCGGGCGAAGGGGCTGCTGCTGCTGCGCACCGGCCCAGTGCTGGTGGCCGCTCGGCCCATCCTCACCAGCAATGGCCGGGGCCCGGCCCGCGGGGCGGTGATCATGGCCCGCCCGCTGAACACTGCTTCGCTGCGGGATATGGCTACTCTCACTCACCTGACCCTCAGCCTGCATCGCTGGGACGAGCCCTCCTTGCCCGACTCCTTCCGAGCGGAGCTAGCCCCGGTCTCGGGATCGGGCGAAGCCGTGGCCCTGCCTCGCGAATCCGGCCCCATGGCAGGATACGTGGTGCTGAGCGACATCGCCCACAAACCGGCGCTCGTCCTGCAGGCCGAGGGACCGGACCGGGTGTATCGGCTGGGCCAGGCCAGCGTCCGCTACTTCCTCGGCGTTTTCGTGCTATCGGGCACGATGGTCGCTCTGGTCGCGCTCATGCTCCTGGAAAACAACATTCTCGTGCGCCTGGGACGCCTCAGCTCCACAGTGAAGAGCGTCAGCACGAGCCGCGACCTATCGCTGCGTGTCTCCGATCGGGGTGAGGATGAGTTGTCGCAGCTCGCGGGGGCCATGAACGGCATGCTTTCGGCGCTGGAGAGCACTCAGCACGAACTGCGGGCGAGCGAAGAGCGATACCGTGCCTTCGTCGAGCAAAGCTCCGAGGCGGTGTGGCGAGTTGAGTTCCAGCAGCCGCTCTCCATCAGCGCCGGCGAGGAGGAACAGGTCGCGCACATCCTGCGCTACGGGACGCTCGTCGAAGCCAATGACGTGACTGCGCGGATGCACGGGCATCAGCGCGCCGAGGACGTCATCGGGATGACCTTTGCGGAGCTGTTCCGCACTCCGAAGGTGCCTGAATACGTCCGCGCCTTCATCCGCGGAGGCTACCGCGTGACGGACGTCATCACCGAGCATCCCTTGGCCGACGGGGAAACGCAGTATCTACTCGACCACGTCGTTGGCATCGTCGAGGATGATCGACTCACCCGCGCCTGGGGGATCCAGCGCGACATCACGATGCAGCGGCGCCGAGAGGCCCAGCTTCGCATGCAGACCTCGGCCATCAATGCCGCCAGCGATGAGATCGTCATCACCGGGTTCGATGGACGCATCGAGTTCGTCAATCCGGCCTTCGAGCGAGAGACCGGCTTCTCCGCAAGAGAGATGCTGGGGAAAGACGCCCGCCTCCTGGAGTCCGGCGAGCACGACCGGGCCCTATATGATGGGCTGTGGAGCACCCTCCGTAGCGGCCGGAGCTGGCAGGGAGAGATCATCTCCCGCCGTAAGGACGGCAGTCTCTTCACCGCCGACACCATCATCACCCCGGTGAAGAACGACAAGGGGGTGATCGAGCACTTCGTCTCGATCAAGCGCGATATTACCGAGAAGAAGGCCTACGAGGAGCAGCTCGACCGCCTCGCCCATCACGATAGCCTCACCGGACTGCCCAACCGCCTGACGCTCAGTAACCGGCTGGGCCTCCGACTCGCCCACGCCCGCGAGCACGGCGAGCTGCTCGCGGTCATGTTCCTCGACCTCGACCGGTTCAAGTTCGTGAACGACACCCTGGGCCACAGCGCCGGCGATCATTTGCTGAAGCTCGCCGCGCAGCGGTTGGTGGGACTGCTGCGGGGAGTGGATACCATCGCCCGCACGGGCGGGGATGAGTTCATGGTGATCCTCTCTGGCCTGGCATCGACCAGAGACGCGACCAAGGTCGCCCAACGAGTGCTAGATGGCTTCTCCGAGCCATTCCTGGTCGAGGGTCACGAGATCTTCGTGACCACCAGCATCGGCGTCAGCTTCTACCCCGCCGATGGAGTCGATGCCGAGACCCTGGTGAAGCACGCCGACGCGGCGATGTACCGCGCCAAAGAGCACGGCCGCAACAGCTACCAGTTCTTCACCCGCTCTCTCAGCGAGGCGGCGGACGCGCGCATGACCGTGGAGAGACGTCTTCGCCGGGCGCTCTCGCGAGGGGAACTCGAAGCCCATTACCAGCCGCGCATGGATGTAGGTCTGCGGTCCACCTTGGGGGCGGAGGCTCTCCTGCGTTGGCGGCAGCCGGACGGGGAGATGATCTTCCCCGCCCAGTTCATACCCATCGCTGAGGAAACCGGCCTCATCGTGCCGATCACCGAGTGGGTGCTCCACATCGCCTGTTCGCAGAACAAGGCCTGGCAGGCGGCCGGGCTGGCGCCGATCACCGTGGAGGTGAACGTCTCCGCCCACCAGCTACACCAGAATGACCTGATCTCGGCGATCCGGCGGGTGCTGGAGGAGACGGGCCTCGACGCCCACAGTCTGGGCCTGGAGATCACCGAGAGCGCCTTGATGCGGAACCCCGAGTCTGCCATCCGCTCCCTGCAGAAGCTCAGGGACATGGGAGTGCGACTGTTCATCGACGACTTCGGCACCGGTCACTCGTCGCTAAGCCACCTCAAGCGCCTGCCGGTGGACGCGGTCAAGATCGACCGCTCCTTCGTCAGCAACGTCACCACCAACCCCGATGACGCCGCGATCGTGTCCGCCATCGTCGCCATGGCGCACAGCCTGAAGCTGACCACCATCGCGGAAGGTGTCGAGAACACGGATCAGCTCGACTTCCTGCGCGCTATCGGCTGTGAGGAAGTGCAGGGCTTCCTCATCTCGCCCGCCGTCCCCGCCCGCGAGTTCACCCAGCGGCTGCGGGCGGGAGTTCCCGCCGTCACCGTGACGTGAGGCCGACTACGATTCGCCGCTAGTAGCTGTGCTTCTTCGTGAATGCGATCACCTCGTCGAGCTGCGCGTAGGCCAGCCCGACGCAGGTGTCGGCGCACCCGTAGTACAGCGCCAGCCGTCCGGTCTTCTTGTCCAGCAGCGTTGCCACGGGGAAGACGACGCTCGGCACGTCCCCTACTCGCTCATACAGCTCCGTCGGCGCTAGCAGATAGGGCCGCGTGCGGTAGCGCACTCTCCACGGCTTCTCCAGATCGAGCAGGGCCGCGCCGGCGCTGTAGACGAACCCGCTGCAGGTGATCCGGACTCCGTGGTAGATCATCAGCCAGCCCTCGGCGGTCTCGATAGGCACCGGGCCTGCGCCCACTTTGCGGGACTGCCACCCGCCGCGGGGCCCAAATACCCAACGGTGCTTGCCCCAGTAGACCAGGTCGGGGCTGGTGCAGTAGAAGATGTCCCCGAATGGCGTGTGGCCGGGATCGCTGGGCCGGTGAAGCATGGCGAATTGGCCGCCAATCTTCCGCGGGAAGAGCACTCCGTTGCGATTGAACGGAGGGAAGCAGTTCTCGATGAATCGGAAGGACTTGAAGTCCTTGGTCTCGGCGAGACCGATCGTGGGCCCGTGGTTGTCGTTGCACCACGAGATGTAGTAGGTATCGTCGATCCGGGTGATGCGAGGATCGTACCCCGTGCCCTGTGGCTCGCCGTCGGGGTCGTCCCAGGGGATCACGAGAGGTTTCGGGTCGATCTCCCAGCGCAGGGCGTCCTTGCTCCGGCCCAAGTGCAGACGGGAGACGACATCCAGCCCGTCGATCCTAAATACGCCGATGTAGGCGTCGCCGAACTCGATCACCGCGCTGTTGAAGATGCTATTCGCGCCCGGCACCTGGTCCGGGGTGATGATCGGGTTGCCCTGATAGCGGGTGAAGACGGTCTCGTTGGCCATGGTTACTCCTTCGCCCGCAGAGTTCGGGGACGCGTCACCGTCATCCTGCCGCGTTTGGGCGAGGGAGCAGCCAGGCGGCTACACGATGTCGCTGGGACTGATGGCAGAGGCTGCCGGGGGCACGAAATAGGGGTTGCGGCAGAGGTTCTCGCCCAGAATCACCACGGGGTGAGTGAGCAGCGCCGTCACGATCTGCGAGCCCGGGAATCGGCGGCGGTCATACTGGCACAGGACCACAATCGGCAGGTCAGCGATCTCCCGCGTGACGCGGTGTTCGTATTCCTCCCAGACGTCGAAATCGATGGCGCCCTCCTGCAGCCAGGACGGATCGCCTGCGACCCGCATCGTGCTGTAGCCCTGTCGCTGCCCGTCCGCGAGCAGACTGGTGGCAAGCGCGAGCGTGCGATCGGGATCGAACAGCCCGTCCGTCAGGTAGAAATCGATGTCGGGGAGGATCACCAGTTGCCCGGACGCCTCCAGCGTCGGGAGATCGCACCCGGCGCTCACGAGGCCCTTGCGCAGCCTGTCCGCTGCAACCGCCCCCGAGGCCCAGGCGCATCGCTGCCCCGCCCTGAGGCCCTGGGTGATGAAGGGAACGGCTACTTCCATCTGCTGCAGTGGGTCGTCGTAGATGCCGCAGATGTGCTCTCCCCAGGAGAACCTATAGTCAGCATAGCCGAACAGCGTTGGGTCCACTATCATCTCGCCGTACCTCCGTCCGGAGTGTCGACGCAGTCTACGTGACTCGATAAGCATACCCAGGTAGACGCTGCCAGCACCACCAAACATAGTCCCGCGGGAACACAGCCCCCGGTGCGGCCGTCAAGCCCCCTGTTGCGGCTTACCTCCCTTCTCCGCTTGCGCGGTAAGCGTCATCTTCATCTTCGGCGGCACGTGAAGCGTGTTGTGGATCAGGCATTCGTCGGCCACCCTCGCCAGCACATGCTTCTGATCTTCGGTCAGGGACCGGGGGATCTTCACCACGACCTCGATCTCGCCGATACGGTGGGGGTGCTCGGCGATCTTCCAGTCCAGTTCGATGGTCATCCCCTCCAGTCGGATATCGTGCCGCTCGGAGAAGGCCACCAACACCGACCCGATGCACGACCCCAGCGAGGCCATGAGCAGCTCCGGCGAAGACGGATAGGCCGCCCCGATCTCCGAGGACTCATCACACATCAACTGCCCCGCCTGGGTCGAGGTGCAGAAGTGCATGCCATGTCGCCACATCACCGTAGTCGTTGCCAAGCGCGGACCCTCCTCCAGTCAGTCTCGTCCTTACCTCTCATCTGAGGCTGGTCCCATCCGTTCTCCCGACCCCGCTCCTTGCCTGTCGCGAAGTCCGCCCCGACAGACGATAGCCGCGAGTGGATGGCCTGGATGTGCGAAGAGATGAACAGATGTCAGGCGATGCGCCTTGTTCCCAGCGAGCAATGAGGGCTAAATGGTACCAGTTACTACTACGAACATTCGCGGAAAGCAGCAACCGGCCCTGCGATGGTTACTGTGAGGTACAACGAAGACCACCCGATGCGGATGACGCGCCAGCGTCAGGCGATACTCGACATCGTCGGCAAGCCGGGCTGGCACCCGACCGGCGACGAGGTCTACCGGCTGGCGCGCCGGCGATTGCCGCGCATCAGCCTGGGGACGGTCTACCGCAACCTCGATACGCTCTCCAGCCAGGGGTTGATCCAGAGGATCGACATCGCGGGGCAGCCGAAGCGCTTCGATGGCGTGGTTCAGGCCCACTACCACGCCCGCTGTGTGAGCTGCGGGCGCATCGACGACGTGATGGCGAAGCCGGCCTTTCCGCTGCACAAGGCGGCCTCCACTCTCAAGGGATGGGAGATCACCGAGCGCCGACTGGAGCTGCTGGGGCTTTGCCCCGAGTGTAGAGCGAATGCCGCGCAACCCATACGATAGCCGTTGGGCAGGGGGGATTCCCCTGTTGCAGTCCTAGCAGGAGCCCTCAGAGGCTCCCAGAGAGATGAAAGGGGCACAAAGATGTTGAGCGACAAGCTGCAAGACGCCCTCAATGGGCAGTTGAACGCCGAGTACTACTCGTCGTATCTCTACGTATCCATGGCGGCCTACTTCGATTCCATCAACCTCCCGGGGTTCGCCCACTGGATGAAGGTCCAGGCGAAGGAGGAGTTGGGGCACGCTATGAAGCTCTACGAGCATGTCGTCGATCGCCGCGGGCGGGTGACCCTCAGCGCCATCGCGGCCCCGGCAGCGCAGTGGAAGTCGCCTCTGGCGGCGTTCGAGGTTGCATTCAAGCACGAGCAGAAGGTCACCAGCCTCATTGCGGACCTGGTGAAGCTGGCGGCAGCCGAGAAAGACAACGCGGCGGCCGTCTTCCTCCAGTGGTTCGTGACCGAGCAGGTGGAGGAAGAGAAGCAGACCGACGAGGTCGTGCATCAGCTCAAGCTGGTTGGCGATTCGGCCCAGATCCTGATGATCGACCACGCCCTCGCCCAGCGCGAATAGCATTGCCGCTGTCCTTTCCTTGCCTGGCGTAGGAGGTGGGGCAGCGCACGGCCCGGGCGGGGTGATAGCATCCCGCCCGGGCCACAGACGTGTGTCGCTAGCGGCGCGCCTCCGCGTGCCCCATCCAATGAAGGAGCAGGTGACTGCCATGAGTGTCGAGTTCAACGTGGACGAAGTCCTAGCCGTTGCCGAGCAGATCGAGCGCAATGGCGACCGGTTCTACCGCCTGGCGGCGGAACGCCAGCTCAACACCCGGGCCGCCCGGGCTCTGGTCGCGTTGGCGGATATGGAGCAGGGGCATCTCAAGACGTTCACGGAGATGCGCGCCGCGCTCTCCGAGGCCGAGCGCAAGCCCGTGACCTTCGATCCCTACGACGAGTCCGCGCTCTACCTGAACGCGATGGCCGACCGCAGCATCTTCGACGTCACCCGCGACCCAACCGAGAAGCTGGCCGGCGCGAATGTATCGGAGGTGCTGAGCCTGGGCATCGAGGCGGAGAAGGACTCGATCGTGTTCTTCGTCGGGCTCAGGGAGCTAGTGCCGGAGCGGTTGGGCCGCGACCGCATCGACGCCATCATCAGAGAAGAACTCAACCACTTCGCGAAGCTGAGCGAGATGCTCTCGGAGCTCGACTGAATCGCCCAGACCGGCGCACCAGGCGCGTCCTTTCACCTCGCCGTATTGAGGTAAGCTGATATGATGAGTTTCCCCGCCGTTCCGGTCG
Source organism: uncultured Armatimonadota bacterium (assembly GCA_963699135.1). Taxonomy (GTDB): domain Bacteria; phylum Armatimonadota; class Hebobacteria; order Hebobacterales; family Hebobacteraceae; genus JBEKKD01. Next base: position 981,937 of record OY969415.1, read on the forward strand.
CAGACAACGTCTACTGGGTGGGCGCCATTGACTGGGCGATCCGCGATTTCCACGGGTACCGCACCCCGCGCGGCTCCACCTACAACGCCTATCTCGTCCTGGGCGAGAAGATCGCCCTCATCGACACCGTGAAGGCGGAGTTCTGCGGCGAGATGCTGGCGCGAGTCTCCTCCGTCCTCGGGTCCAAGCGCGTCGACTACATCGTCTCCAACCACGCCGAGAGTGACCACTCCGGGTCGCTCCCCGAGGCCATCGCGGCGCTCCAGCCGGAGCGAGTCCTCGCCTCCATGCTGGGCGTGAAGGCGCTCCAGGACCACTTCCACCTGGACCATGAGATCACCGCGGTCAAGGACGGGGAGACTCTCAGCCTCGGCGACTTGACCCTCGCCTTCGCCGAGATGCGGATGCTCCACTGGCCGGACAGCATGGCCACCTACCTGCCTGAGCGATCGCTGCTCTTCTCCAACGACGCCTTCGGCATGCACCTGGCGAGCGGCGAGAGATTCGCCGACGAGCTGCCCCAGAGCCTGCTGGAGTATGAGGCCGCCAAGTACTACGCTAACATCCTGATGCCCCTCGGCGCCCTCATCCCGAAGGCCGCGGAGAAGCTGAGCAAGCTTCGAATCGACACCATCGCTCCCAGCCACGGCCCTATCTGGCGCGCTGGCTGGCCCCGCATCGTTGAGCTGTACGGCTCCTGGGCCGCGGCCACGAAGGTGCGAAAGGCGGTGGTGATCTACGACACCATGTGGCAGAGCACGGCCAAGATGGCGAAGGCGATCACCGAGGGCATCACCTCCGAGGGGATCGAGGTCAAGCTGCTTCCTCTGCGCGCCACCCACCGCAGCGACGTTGCCGCCGAGGTGCTCGACGCGGCCGCGCTGGTAGTGGGATCTCCCACCCTCAACAACGGCATCTTCCCCACTGTGGCCGACGTGCTCACCTACCTCAAGGGACTGAAACCGAAGAACCTGATCGGCGCCGCCTTCGGCTCCCACGGCTGGAGCGGCGAGGGCGTGGGACAGCTCGAGGCGATGCTGACCGAGATGAAGTTGGACCTCGCCGCGCCGGGCGTGAAGTGTGTCTACGTCCCCGACGCCTCCCTCCTCAATCAGTGCTTCTCCCTCGGCAAACAGGTCGCCGCAAAAATCGCAGAAAGATTTCCGGGCTGAGAAGAGAGGATTGGGAAAGACATCACCGAAAAAGGGGCGCTGTGGCCTTGTGAAGAAATTCACATAACTGCACGGCGCTCCTTGCCGTTGGCAGCAACGCCGAAAGACGAGCAGAACCACACTGCCTCTGCTGAGGAAACGATAAATGGCGCAGAAAGCGGTTCTCGACTCCGGAAGCCTGCAGGACTGGCTCAAGACCGTTGGCAAGAGCGCCCAGCTCATGGCGCCGGTCCGGCGGGGACGCACCTCCTTCGCCTTCACCCAGTTAGGTGATCCCGCTGACCTCCGCCTGGACTACGTGCGCACCGTGCTGCCTCCGAAACAGGCGTTTCTGCCTTCCAGAGAGCCACTGATGAGCGTGCAGCGCGGATCGATGACGTCCACTCCGCAGCTCGCGGGCGAGCCGTTCGTGCTCTTCGGCGTCCACCCCTGCGACCTGATGGCGATCAACCAGCTCGACTGGTCGATGCTCAAGCGTCACAGCGTCGAGGACCCATTCTACCGCTCCCGCCGAGAGGCGGCGACCATAGTGGCGCTTGATTGCTTGCCGGACAAATACTGCTTCTGCACCTCGGTCGGAAGCAGCGACACCCGGGAGGGCGCCGACGTATTCCTGACTCCGCTGAAGTCGGGGTATGCGGTCGAAGCGCTCACCAAGAAGGGCGAAACGCTGCTCAAGTCAGCGAAACTTCGTGATCTGACGCGCGAACTGGCGGCCGAGGCGGATGCGTTTCCCGAGCAGAAGCGACGCCGTACCATCCTGAAGCTGGAGGCCGACACTCAGGACCTGCCTGCCCTGATGGACGCCAAGTACGACAGCCCGGTCTGGAAGCAGGTGGCTCAGCGCTGCTATAGCTGCGGCACCTGCACCAACGTCTGCCCGACCTGCTTCTGCTTCGATGTGCGCGAAGTCGCCGACCTGACCTTGGAGACGGCGTCACGTTGGCGGCAGTACGACTCCTGCCAGTTCTCGGACTTCGCCCTGGTGGCCGGCGGGCATAGCTTCCGGGGGGAGCGCGCCGACCGGGCGCGCCACCGCTGGTTCCGCAAGTTCGTCTATCTCAATCGAGAGCACGGCCAGCCGTTCTGCGTGGGATGTGGGCGCTGCAGCCAGCAGTGCACGGCCGGCATCAGCCTGGTGGACGTGATCAACTCGATCATCGCTGAGGCAAAGGAGAGGGTAGCTTGAGCGCCTCTATGGTGCGATCCCAACCCGAGCGCGGGGGCGAGACGCTCTACACACCCAGGCCTGCGCGCATCACCCGAACCAAGCAACTGACCGACCTTGAGCGACTCCTCGAAGTGGAGATGGCGGACGGCAGCGAGCTGGGCCACCAGCCCGGCCAGTTCGTCCAGGTGAGCGTGTTCGGCTTCGGCGAGGCCCCGATCTCCGTCTCCTCCTCCCCTTCCAAGCGTGGCAGCTTCGAGTTGTGCGTGCGCAACATGGGCGGCCTGACGGCGGCCCTTCACCGCATCGGCGAAGGCGAGACCATCGGCATCCGCGGGCCCTTCGGCAATGGATTCCCGATGAGCTGCCTGCAGAAGATGGACTGCCTGATGGTTGCCGGCGGCATCGGCCTGGCCCCGCTGCGCTCTGTCATCAACACGGTGATCGCAGACCGCGACCGCTACGGGCGGCTGATCGTGCTTTACGGCTCTCGCACCCCTGGCGACATCCTCTTCCACGACGATCTGGAAGCCTGGAAGGGCGACAAGCGGAACGAGATTCTGCTCTCGGTTGATCGGGAGGCGGCCGGATGGACGGGTCACGTGGGCGTGGTGACGACGCTCTTCCCGAAGGTGAAGATCGACCCCAAGGGCATCGCGGCCTCGCTCTGCGGGCCCCCGGTGATGTACCGATTCGTGCTCGCCGAGCTGAACGCCATGCACGTTCCCGATAGCCAGATCTTCCTGTCGCTGGAGCGGCGCATGAAGTGTGGCATGGGCAAGTGCGGCCACTGCCAGATCAACAACCACTGCGTGTGCATCGACGGCCCGGTCTTCACCGCCCGGGAAGCGCGCAGGATTCACGAGAGCATCTAGCCGGCGTCCCCAGGGGCCACGGGCTCCTGCTGGACGGTGACGATACCACAACCGAGAGGTGGAGGCGTGGCCGACAAACCGCGAGTAGCATTCTTCGATTTCGCCTGCTGCGAAGGCTGCCAGCTCACCGTGCTCAGCATCGGCGCACCGATAGTGACGCTCCTGCAGCACATCGACGTGGTCACCTGGCGAGAGGCCATCTCCGAGAAGAGCGACGAGTTCGACATCGCGGTGATCGAGGGCAGCATCACCCGCGACTCCGATGTCGCGCGCCTCAAGAAGATCCGCGAGAAGGCGAAGGCCGTGGTCGCCCTCGGCGCTTGCGCCACCCTCGGCGGCGTCCAGGGCCAGGGCAACCTGTTCCACCGCGACGAACTCCGCACTCTGGTCTACGGCGACGCCTTCACCAAGGCCGGAGGCTCGGATTCGGGCGAGAACTGGATCTTCGAGGCCGGGGAAGTGCGCCCCATCAGCGCCGAGATCCCCGTAGACATCGAGATCCACGGCTGCCCCATCAACGCCGACGAGTTCGTCACGGTGATGGAGCATGTGCTGGTGGGCCGCCCCTACCGGCAGCCCAATGAGTCTGTCTGCTCCGAGTGCAAGCTCAACCAGTATGAGTGTGTCTACGACCGCGGGCAGATGTGCCTGGGGCCGGTTACGCGCTGCGGCTGCAACGCCATCTGCACCAGCAAGGGCCACCGTTGCTTCGGCTGCCGCGGGATGATGGACCAGGTGAACCTCAACGCCGCCCGCGATGTGCTTCAGGAGCACGGGCTGAAGCTGGAAGACGTGCTCGGCATGTTCCGCATCTACTCCCTGCGCGCCGAGCCGGAGAAGAAGATGGCGGAAGCGGAAGAACAACTCAGGAAGGCTGAACCATGGAGATTCGGGTCGACCACGTCACTCGCGTAGAGGGCCACGGCAACATCCTCGCCTCGCTTGAGGACGGTCGTCTGAAGCAAGCGTTCTTCCAGGTCGTGGAAGCGAACCGCTTCTTCGAGGGATTCCTCCGCGGCCGGGACTGGGAGGAAGTCTCCCACCTCGCCACTCGCATCTGCGGCATCTGCGCGGTGAGCCACTGCTATGCCTCCCTCCAGGCGACGGAAGCCGCGATGGGCATCACGGTCTCGGCGCAGACCAAGCTCCTGCGCCGCCTCACTATGAACGCGGAGCAGATCTCCAGCCACGCGCTACACGCTTACTTCCTGGCGGCCCCGGACTACCTGCGGCTCCAGAGCGTGCTGCCCCTGGTGAAGGATAGTCCGGAGACGGTGCTGCGCGCGTTCCGCCTGAAGAAGACCGGCTATGATCTCGGTGAAGTGGTGCTGGGACGCCACACCCATCCGGTAGCGGCCATCCCCGGCGGCTTCACGCTGATGCCGAAGCTCTCCGAGATCGAGGCCATGCGGGAACGCCTGGTCGGCCTGCGACCCGACCTCGAAGCGACCCTCGAACTTTTCCTGAAGCTGGAGGCGCCGGACTTCACCCGCGAGACCGAGTACGTCTCCTTGCGCCATCCCGATCACTACGCCTGGCTGGGCGGCGAGATCGTCTCCAGCGACGGCGCGTCGGTCGCGGCCGCAGACTACCGGGGCGCGCTTCAGGAGTATGTGGTTACGCACTCCACCTCGAAGCACGCGAAGTGGAACCGCGACGCCTACCGCGTGGGGGCGCTCTCCCGCATGAACAACAACTGGCAGCAGCTTCGCCCGGAGGCGAAAGCTGTGATGGATGCGCTCGGCCTCAAGCCGCCGGTGCACAACCCATACCTGAACACCGCGGCCCAGGTGGTGGAGCTGGTGCACTGCATCGAGGACAGCATCTCCGCCTCCGCGCAGATTCTGAACGAGGGGCTGCAGGAAGAGGAGCTCGAGATCACGCCGCGGCCGGGACGAGGCGTAGGGGTCGTGGAGGCGCCGCGCGGCCTGCTCGTCCACGACTACACCTACGACGAACGGGGCCGCCTCCTCACGGCCAACTGCATCATCCCGACGGGCATGAATTACGGGAATCTCGACCGGGAGATGCAAGCCTTGCTTCCCCAGGTCGCCGACCAGCCGAAGGAAGAGGTCCAGCGCCTGCTCGAGATGCTGGTGCGAGCGTACGATCCGTGCATTTCCTGCTCAGTACACTGAGCACCGGAAGATAGCATTCGCGATGGCGGGCAGGCCCTCGGGCCTGCCCGTCTGCTTCACCAGAGCGCTATCCTCACCCTCACCCCCTCCTTGGGCACAGCTACGTCGCACAGCACGTATGGCCCCGAGCAGAGAGTGATCCAGGCCAGCCTGGTGAGCGCGCGCCCAATGCGCTTCACCTCGACCGGGAGCGACTGCCCGCTCTTCTTCTCGAGCACCCGCTTCGGCACGAACCAGAGCGCAACCCTCACGCCCCAGGCCGTGAGATAGAGCAGCAGCGACGGGATCGGCAACCAGAGCCGCCGGATCCGGCCGCGGGGTAGCTGCACCGTCACCGTCATGAACAGCGTGGGCCGCTTAATCGACAGTCACCTCGACTTTGACCCTCTCGCCGCTATCGCCCTGGACGTTGACATCGACCAGCTTGCCCTCGGCGCCATCCTTGACCATCTGAAGCAGCGAGGCGAAGTCGAGCCCGCTCAACTGCTTCACATAGTCGCCGAGTACGATGGTCTGGTCTCCCTGCTGGATCTTCGCCCCCTCCGCCAGCTTCAGCGCCACGTCGGCCAGTGCGATCGGCACGTTCAGGTTCACTGCCACCTTCTCGTTGTCCGAGCCATCGACATCCACCTTCACCCTCACGAAGCGCGGTTTGGCACTCCTGGGCTCGAACGACGGCGACAGGCTCGTCTTCAGCGCCTCCAGCAGTTGCGCGGCCTGCTCCGGCGTGATCTTCCCCCCCTGCACCATCCGCAGAATCTCCAGCGGCTCCGGGTCCATGGTCTCTCTCCTCGCCAACTCGTCTTTGCGGCCTCCGCCCAGCAGTTTGCCTAGCATCTGTCCTCCCCTATCCCCTGGGTGTGACCCCAGAGTAATGGCCGGCGACCTCACTTCGCTCGCTCGGGGTCACGCCCATGCCCTGGCCGTCCAGGGCACGTGATGACCACGAGAACTGGGACACGCCCTATCCCTTCAGCTCCCGCAGCGCGTCCTCGGGTGTGATCCGACCTTCCCTCAAATCCTCCATCATCTGCCGGCGGCGCTCCTGCCGCTCCGCCGCAGGGGTGGGCGTCACGGCATAGCCAAGCGCGCTCAGCAGATCATCCAGTCGGGAGCGCACTGTGGGATACGAGAGTCCCATTTCGCGCTCCACCTCCCGCAGGTTGCCCCGTCGGGACACGAACAGCCGCAGGAACTGGAGCTGCTCCTCGGGCAGTTCGCAGAACTCACAGCGCGGAAACCGCCCCCGCACGCTCACCTGACACTGCGGGCACTCCAGCTCCCTAACCTGCAACTGCCCACCGCAGCTCGGACATTGGGTGACGGGATTACTCTGTTCCATGCGATGATTGTAAAGCAGCTATTTCTATTTGTCAATAGATGCCATCGAAATTGCCATCCATTCTCGTCATTTGTGCGGCAGCATCGCGATTAGAGATTCCCCGGAAGAAGCCTATCTAGCGCCTGCTGGCAATCTGCTTTGCAGGGGTTTACTTCTCATACATTTCATGTATAATACCTATCTGGACGGTAGGCTGTCTGTGGTGCGCCCTGACTCAGAAACGAGGGGTCCCTTGCTGTTACCCAACGGGCTTGCCGTACGTATACGTCTACGGCGTCGCTGGCGGGAGGTGTAGTGATGGCGGCTGCGCGAGGTCTATGTTCGCTGGACGAGTGCTTCTACGGTTCGGTCACCGTCGGGGAGCGAGGGCAGGTGGTAATACCGGCCGATGCCCGCAAGACCTTCCGGATCGAGCCCGGTGACAAGCTGCTGGTTTTCCGCCACCCTCACCATCCGGGCCTGGTGCTGGCTCGCGTCGATGATGTCCAGGCCTTGCTGACTGAAGTTCAGCAGATGACAGATGCGCTGTCGGAGCTAGCTGGCAAAGCAACCGAAGAGGAGTAACTTCGCTCTCGCGAGCGCGGAGGATAGAGAAGAATGATCGGACTCCTGACGAGGCGGGGCGCTCTGATCGCCCTGCTCCTGGCCGCGGTGATCGCCGCGGGATGCAGCCGCTCGAAGCAGACGGACGCGAAGAAGGACTCTCCGGACCAGGCCCGGCATCCCGGTGCAGGTGGCTCCGGCGGCAGTCGGCACGATGGTCGAGGAGTTGCCAGTCACCGGCACCATCAGCGCCCTGCGGAAGAGCGACATCAGTGCCCAGGTGTCCGCTCGCGTCAGCGAGGTGACGGTGCAAGAGGGTGACGCAGTGCGAGCCGGCCAGGTCGTCATTCGCCTGGACCGCACCGAGCTGCAGAGCCAGGTGAACCAGGCGCGGGCCGGCGTGCTGGCGGCACGGGCGCGGCTCGGCGCGGCCCGAAAGCGGGCGGAAATCACCGAACTCGGCGCGCGCACGGAGGAACGGGCGATCGCGGCGAGCCGGCTGGAGCAGGCCGAGGCCGCGCTGCGTCAGGCGCAGTCAGACAAGGCGCGCATGGATAAGCTGTTCTCCCAGGGCGCGGTCTCGAAGCAGCAGGTCGACTCGGCCGATACCGCCTATGACACCGCGCGCACCAACCGCGATAGCGCCCGCGACTCCCTCAAACTTACCGAGAAGGGCGCCCGGCCCGAGGAGATCGACGCGGCCAAGAAGGACGTTCAGGCCGCCCAGGCCGGTCTCTCTCAGGCCGAGGGCTTGCAGAGCCAGATGGAGGATATGCTCAGCCACACCGTCCTCACCTCGCCCATCGCCGGCGTCGTCTATCAGCGCAGCGTCGAGCCCGGCGAGGTCGTCTCTTCCGGCGGCATGGGCAGCGCTCTCCTCCGCATCTCCGACCCGGCCTCCGTGTATCTCGAGGGAACGGTGCCGGAGCGGCTGGCGCACCGGGTGAAGGCCGGGCAGAAGGTGGCGATCGCGCTGCGCAACTCGTCCGCTAGCTCTGTCCAGGGAGTGGTGCAACAACTGGTCTCGGTCGCCGACCCGAGCAGCCGCGATTTTGTAGTGCGCGTTACCTTCCCGAATGGCACCACCGGCCTGCGGCCAGGTGTGTTCGCTCAGGCTAGGATTCTGGTGAGCGAGCACGATCGCGCCGTACTCGTCCCGAAGGACGCCCTGGTCGACCGGGGCGGCAAGTTCAGCGTCTTCCTGGCGCAGAACGGGACCGCGGCGGAGCGGCCGGTCGTGGTTGGGCTCACGGACACGAAGCAGGCCGAGATCGCGTCCGGAGTCAGCGCCGGCGACTCGGTGGTGGTAGTCGGGGCGCAGACGCTCAAGAACGGCGACAAGCTGAAGATCGCAACCTCCGGAGGCGAGTAGCTGGATCAGCCCCGTCGCGCCGATGGCCGGCGGGGCTCGCGTCCGGATGGCCCGTAGCAGATCAAACGACCTTAGCCTAGCGTGCGAGAGAGCATATGTGGCTGACCCGCGTATCGATTCTGAGGCCGGTCACCATCATGATGGTGGTGTTCGCCATCGTCGTGCTCGGGCTACTGTCGCTCCAGAAGCTCCCCGTCGATCTGTACCCGAAGATTGACTTCCCGTTCGTGACGGTGACGGCCGTCTACTCCGGCACCGGGCCGCAGGAGATCGAGACCCTCATCACCAAGCCGCTGGAGGACGCGGTCAGCACCATCAGCGGGGTGAAGAACGTCACCTCGACCTCGGCCAGGAGGGGGTCGCCACCATCGCGGTCGAGTTCTATCTCGGCACCGAACTTGACGCCGCCGACAATGACGTGCGGGAGAAGGTCGACGCGGTGCGAATGGACCTGCCGCGCGATATGGATCCACCAGTGATCGACAAGTTCTCGCTCTCGGCCATCCCGGTGATCTCCTTCGCTCTCGGCAGCCCGCGGCCGCCGAAGGAACTGCGTCACATCGCCGACGACATCGTGAAGGATCGCCTCGGGAAGCTCCAGGGAGTGGGCTCCGTCAAGGTGGCCGGCGGGCGACGTGCGCGAGATCCTGGTGTCCGTGGACAAGTCCGCGCTGGAGGCCTACAGGCTCACCATCACCGACGTGGTGCCGGCGCTGCAGGCGACGAATCTCAACCTCCCCAGCGGAAGCATAAAGGAGGGCCGCCGCGAGTACGCCGTGCGCGCCGTGGGCGAGTTCTCCTCTCCCGAGCAGATCCGCGACGTGCGCCTCAATACTCGCCCTGGCAAGTCCATCTACCTCGCCGACGTCGCCACCGTGGCCGACACGGTGGCGGAGCGGCAGCGACTTCACCCGCGTGGACGGCAAGGACAGCGTCGCGGTGACCGTGCTGAAGCAGTCCGACGCCAACACGGTGCAGGTGGCGGACGCGGTCCGCGCCGAGCTGATGAAGCTCACCGGCCAGACCTTCGACGAGGAAGGCACGGAGGTCAAGAGCGCGCCGCGGAAGGCCGGCGCGCTGCCTCCCGACATCACGCTCGCCTGACTGACGACCAGTCCATCTTCATCGGCGAGGCCTCTCCGACCTCCAGCAGCACCTCATCCTCGGCGCGCTGCTCGCGGTGCTCGTCGTCTTCCTCTTCCTGCACAACCTGCGGGGCACGCTCATCGTCGCCCTCGCCATCCCCACCTCCATCATCGCCACCTTCACCCCCATGCTCTTCGCCGGGTTCTCGCTGAACCAGATGACGATGCTGGGCCTCTCCCTCTGCGTGGGCATCCTGGTGGACGACTCCATCGTGGTGATCGAGAACATCTACCGGCACTTACGCATGGGCGAAGAAGCCCCAGGAGGCCGCGCTCAACGGCCGGACCGAGATCGGCCTCGCCGCCATCACCATCACCCTGGTGGACGTGGTGGTGTTCGTGCCCATCGCCTTCATGGGCGGCATCGTGGGCCAGTTCTTCCGCCAGTTCGGCCTGACGGTGGCGATCGCCACGCTGTTCTCGCTGCTTCGTCTCCTTCACCCTGACCCCGATGCTCAGTTCCCGCTGGTTCCGGAAGGAAGCATACGCTGCCGAGTGAGGACGGCGAGACCCTCGCCGGGAGGGGGCTCTTCGCCGTCTTCTTCGCGGCCTTCGACCGGGGCTATGCCGCCCTCCGGGAGCTGCTACCGCCGCGTCCTGGACTGGGCGCTCGACCACCGGCTGGTCACGGTGCTGATCGGCATCGTCACCCTCGTCGCCTGCGTTGCCATCGCCGTCCCGGAGAACGCGGCAGAAGGTCGTGCTCTGCAGTCGTGATCGCCGCGTCTCGCGCCTCGTGGGTCGTGCTCTTCGGCGGGAAGGGCGGGCGCCTCCCCATGTTCGGCGTCGGCCGCGGTTTCGCTGCTGGTGGCAGGCACTCGTCCACGCCACCCCTCGGCGTGGAGATGTTCCCCACCGTCGATCAGGGCCGGTTCACCACCAGCGTCGAGCTGCCGGCCGGCTCCTCCCTCGCGCGCCACCGATGGCGTGGTGCAGAAGATCGAGACCTACCTCCTCGACAAGAAGCGCTTCCCTGAGATCGACACGCGTCATGCTCCGACGGTCGGCGGCGGCGGACGTCTCGAACGCCGACGCGTGTCGCGTCACCCTGGTGGACAAGACGAAGCGGAAGCGCTCCGACCTCGAGATCGTCGCAGGCCGTTCAGAGCAGTTCACGCAGCACCATCCCTGGCGCCATCATCAAGGCCTCGCGCCTACCAGGGCATGGGCGGACGGCGGGCCAGTCGCCGATCTACATCGAGCTGTCCGGCAGCGACACGGAGGAGCTGGTGCGCCTCGCCTACCGGATCGCAGAAGAAGGTCGCAGCCGGTCACGGGGACCTTCAACGTCGACACCACCTGGAAGGTGGGCAAGCCGGAGATCCGGGCCCAGATCGACCGCAACCGCGCCGCCGACCGCGGCGTCAGCACCTACCAGATGGCGAGCGCGCTGCGCGCCAGCCTGGAGGGCGACACCAGCGCCAAGTACCGCGAGGGCTCCGACCCAGTACGACATCCGCGTCCGGCTCGACGAGATCGACCGCAACCGCGTCGACCAGGTGGCGAACCTGATGGTGGGCTACAGCAGCGGGCCGGTCTACCTGGGCGACGTCGCCCACGTCTCGCTCACCACCGGCCCCACCAAGATCGACCGCAAGAACCGCCAGCGCCTGGTGTCGGTGCAGGCCGACCTGCAGCGCGGGTACGCCCTGGGCAACGTGGAGGCGGAGATCCGAAGGGACTCGCGGACGTACCCCTCGGGCAACGTCGCCGTCTACTTCGGCGGGGAGAGCGACGACCGCGACGGAATCCTTCGGGAACGCCGGGCAGGCGCTCATGCTCTCCGTCATCCTCATCTACATCCTCATGGCCGCCCTGTTCGAGGGCTACCTGAGCCCGCTCATCATCATGTTCGCCCTGCCGATGGCGATGGTCGGCGCGCTGCTGGCGATCATGATCACCGGCAAGACCCTCATCCATCGTCACCATGATCGGTATCATCATGCTGATGGGTCTGGTGAGCAAGAACGCCATCCTGCTGGTGGACTACACCAACACCCTGCGCGCTCGCGAGGCATGGATCGGCGCAGCGCCCTGCTGGAGGCCGGCCCGACCCGGCTGCGGCCCGATCCTGATGACCACGCTGGCGATGATCTGCGGCATGCTGCCCATCGCCCTCGCGACGGCGCGGGGCGGCGAGATCGCGCGCCCCGATGGCGATCGCCGTGATCGGCGGGCTGATCCTGTCGACGCTGCTGACGCTGCTGGTGATCCCGGTGCTCTACACGGTCTTCGACGGCGTCGCCGGCTGGCTCAGCGGTGGGCTCAAGGGCGCTCTGCGGCGCCTGGTGCCGTAGACCCCGTGCGGTTCCGTCGCAGACAGAACGCACGGAGACTGACCGCGAGTCGGGGCCGCGTGAGCGCCAGGGAGTGACCGTGATGCCCGGATCGCGGATATGCAGCCTCCTGTCCGGTCACACCCCTGCCCTGGCCGAAGCCAGGGCAGGCAGCAGTTCAGAGCAGACCGTCACATCTCACCGGCCTCGGCCTACGAGCTGCAGTCTCGTGGTAATGCGGCGGCTTGCCCGCCGGCCGTGTGGAGGGCAGACGCCGCAACCTCCCGCCCCAGGTGGGCGGCCGTTGCCACTCGTCCCCTGCGCCCCTCTGCCGCCGCTGCCAGCCGCAGCTTGACCACCCCCAACCAGGGTGGTATACTGCCGTGCGGCATCGGCGCACCTGCGCCGATGTAGTGCTTTCGGTAACCCCTAGCCCCTTCTGGGGCGGGCGTTCTCTGCTATTCTAGCACCGAGAACCCGGCAAAGAGCCGTCGCTGGGCGAGTACCAGTCATCGTCGGCCGTACGGTCGCGGCTTGGCATAACACCTCAGGAGGCGTCTACGCGTGGCCACCACAGGGACTAAGAAGACAAAGAAGGCGGAGAAGGTCCGCAAGTCCTTCGCGGTGCAGTATCTCGAGGACCTGATCTTCGACCTGATGCTGAACACCGGGCAGGCGGCGCAGTCGCGTGAGATCGCCCTCGCGCTCGAAGAGACCATCAAGCTGCACCCGAAGTTCATCCGCAAGATGCTCTACCAGAGCGACCGCTTCGACATGGAGGATCGGCGCTGGAACCTGGCGCTGCGACTCGGCACCCAGCTCTCCTTCGAGGGGTCGATCGAGTACACCCTTCGCTCCTACGGCAAGCCGATGTCACTGCAGGCGCTCCAGAATGAGATGGCGATGGTCCATCGCCGCACGGTCGAGTTCTTCGAGACCTGCTTCCTCAGACGCTGAAGAGCCGCCCCAAGTACTGGCAGACGCCGGACGGGCTGTGGGCCTTGTCGGAGTGGCTGCTGGACACCTCCGAGACCGACCCCGATCGCTGCTTCCTGCGCAACTTCTTCCTCGATGCGGCCGAGGTCCACCCGATCGTGGATCCGCTGCTCGACACCCGCATGAGCACCGACCAACTCGCCGGTCGAGATGGCGCTGAAGCTCATCCGGCGTGTGGAGGAGCCGGTCCCGAACAAGATCCTGAGCTACGTGATCTGGCACTGTCGGGAAGGCGACTTCGACCCGATCGAGTTCTTCCAGGACTGCCGGGAGGACCCGCGGCTGGTGATGCTCTCCGGCGCCATCTGGGCGCTGCAGGAATCCGTCGAGGCCTGGGACCAGGAACTGAAGCGCCTGTCCAAGCGCGCCGAGAAGGAAGAGGACGTGGAGTGGGCCGAGGAGGAGGAGCCCGAGGGCCCGGTGCTGGTCACCCCCGCCGACCTGGAGGAGGTCTTCAAGCACCTCCGCCGCAAGAAGGCGCCCCAGCCGGCTACCTCGCTCGCCGAAGGGATCTTCGAGTACTCTCCGACCTCTCGCCGCTTCCAGGAGACGGTGGATGCCCTCGTGGCTGGCCTGGCCTCGACTCGCGCTTCATCCGGGTAGGCCGCCAGACCTGGGCTCTCCCCGACATGATGCCGAAGCATACCGATAAGGTTCCGCCGGCCCTGTTGCCGCTCCCGGTGACGGTGGGCGAAGATGAGACCGATGCCGAGCTGGACGATGAGGGGCTGGAGCCCGTTCTCGTCTCCTGGGTGCACGATCCCCGGTATGAGGACTTCGGCGAGGAGCAGGAGATCGACATCAGCCCCGAGCAGCAGCCGACGGACGAGTTGCGCTACGTCCTGCTGTTCGATCACTGGAAGACCGGCACGCTCAAGGTCCGCGTCTCCGACCGGCGCTTCTACCCCTCGGAGTCCGATCTGGTCTGTGCCACCTTCGTGGACAAGGAGACGGGCAAGTCGCACCCGGTCTGGCTCAGCTACACCACCTCCCTGGTCTACGGTCTGGAGAACTGGTACGCGGCGCGGAAGCTTATCCCGGGCGCGGTCTTCGTACTCACCCCCGGCGCCGTGCCCGACGAGTTCAACGTCTCGTTCACTGACGATATGGACCCCCTGGTGACGCTCACCGAGGAGCGCCTCAAGGAACTGACCAAGGTCAAGCGGGAGTCGGCCAAAGAGAACTGGACGGTGTTCAAGATCATGGAGCGCCTCGCCTCCGACCACAAGAAGGGCATGCCTTTCATGACCGTGTGGGCCGAGGTCAATGTGGTGCGACGGACCATCCGCCGCGTCGTCGCCTCGAACCTCTCTTCCTATCACTGCTTCTACCAGCGCCCGCCCGGCTCCGACGTGTGGGTCTTCGATGAGCGCAAGATCACGCAGGGCCGCAAGAAGACCAAGCGCAAGTACCTGCGCCGCTAATCGCGCCGCGTAGCTGCGAACCGAATCGCGGTCTCTCCGCGCTGCTCCTCCCACCCGGCGGGGCTATCGCCGCACGCGCGCGGCTACCGCGCCTTCATCCCCTTCAGCATCGCCTCGAGCGTTGGCTGATCGGGGCCAACGAACGGCGCTGCGTCCGGCACGGTCGCCAGATGCTCCAGCAGTTCCTCAGTCATGCCCCGGGCTAGGGGCAGATGGCTGCTGAGGATGAGTTTCGGCCCCATCTCCCTGATGCGGTCGAGTCTCTCACCGAAAATGGCGCGGTCGACGAAATGCAGCCACGGAGTGTCCACCGTAGCCCATTTGACCAAACCCTCCCTCAGCTTCGTCGATCCGATGCCAGCGGCGTTCCCGGCCGGTTCCGACAGGAGTGCCCCAAAGCAGTCGGAGCAGAAGAGGGCGCTGGCTTTGGGATCATAGAAGCCGGTGGTCTCAGGGGAGTCAAACGAGGGCGGCTGGATCGCGGTCAGCATGCGATCCCCCACGCTGATGCTCTGGCCCGGGTTCAGCAGGTAGACCCTATCCAGGGGCAGCGGCTGGAACAGGCTCATCATCCCTACCCCGCGGAAGGTAGTGATCACCCGGAGTCGGGGGGCCCGGTCCAGTATCCGCTGGAGACTCCCCAGGTGGTCCTGATGGGTGTGGCTGAGCCACAACCACCTGAGTTCCGAGGGATCTATCACCGACGACAGGTGCGCCATGAACTCATCGCTGAGCGGCACCAGTCCCGTGTCGACCAACACTGGCTCGGCCGCCTTCAGCACAAAGGCATTGACCGGGATGATCCCTAGCCCTGGTATCGGGAAATAGGCCGGCAGAACGTCCACATCTGGCGCCGCCTGGTAAGGATCGTGCATCGTTGGCTGGTCCATCGTCTCTACCTCCTAGCAGGTCTTCGCTATCGACTTCGTCAGTGGTCATTAGGTCAGGGGCAAACCTGCCCCTTTCCTTCGGTCGGCGCGGAATGCCGAGTTCCTGGCACAATGGACCATCGAACCTACACAGGTGGACAGCACGGGGCGTTCGCCTGCCCTTTCCGCATCCCTCCCCCGATGTGGTATTCTCTTCCGGGAGTTGCGGATGATTATCGTGGGCATCGATCCTGGTCTGGCCGCTACCGGCTATGCGGTGTTGGAGGCTGAGAACGGCCGCCTGAAGCTCCGCGATTCCGGGTGCGCCCGCAGCTCCAGCCGCAAGCCCATCGAGTCGCGGGTGCGCGCAGTGTACGATGGCATCTCGGAGGTGCTCGCCCGCTGGCGCCCGGGGGTTGCGGCGCTGGAGGGGCTGTACTCCGAGTATGATTTCCCCCGCACCGCGATCCTGATGGGCCACGTGCGGGGTGTGATCTGCCTCGCCGCCGACCAGAACGGGGCGCGAGTGATGGAGATCTCCCCAGCCGAGGTAAAGCAGGCCCTCACCGGATCGGGTCGGGCCACCAAAGAGCAGGTGCAGCGCGCGGTCACGCGGATGCTGCGCTTGCCCGAGCCCCCGGATTCCGAGCACGTCTGCGACGCGCTGGGCCTGGCCCTTGTCGGAGCCGCGCGGGAGGGGATCAACTTCTGATCTGTGAGCAGGGGCTGTCCCCTGCCACCGAACCCCGGAGGGGTTGCCCTGTGATTGCCTATCTCGAAGGTCGGTTGCTGCAGAAACGTGATGATCGCGTGGTCATACTCGTCGGTGGGGTTGGCTACGAAGTCCTGATCCCCGCCGCCGTCCGCCCATCGCTCCGGTCCCGACGCGCCGGTGTGGATGGGGACCCGGTCCGATTCCACATCTCCTTCCATCAGACGGAGCGCACGCCAAAGCCCCTGCTCATCGGATTCGAGTCGCCCCTGGAGAAGGAGTTCTTCGAGCTGCTCATCACCGTGGAAGACATCGGGCCTACCGCCGCCTGCCGGGCGCTCTCGACGGACGTGGCCCGCATCGCCCGCGCCATCGAGGCAAAGGACGTCAAGTTCCTCTGCACTCTCGACGGCATCGGGCCCCGCAAGGCGGACAAGATCGTCGCCACCCTCAACGGCCGCGTGGGCAAGTTCGCGCTCATGCCGGAGGCCGAAGCGCCCGCTGCGGAGGCCGCCGAGGAGGACGTCAAGGCCGAGGTGGTCGCGGTTCTGATCGAGCAGCTCGGCCACCCCCGCCCCGAGGCCCAGCGCATGGTGCAGTCCGCCATGGCTCGGCGCCCCGATCTGAAGACTGCCGAGGAGCTGTTCGAAGAAGTCTACCGCGGGGAGAAGATCGGCTCGTAGGGCAGGACCTGATCTCCCGCCGGCTGAATATCACGAAGACCTATGACGAAGCCACCGCCCAACCAGCGCAAGCCAAAGCCGAAGCCGAAGCCCGAGGCGGACGCCGAGGTGCTCTCCCCGCCCTCGCCCGACGAGCGCGAGGACAAGTGGAACCTCCGCCCGCGCACGTTTGCTGATTGCATCGGCCAGCGGGATGTGGTCGAGGCTCTAGGCATTGCGATCCAGGCTTCGAAGGAGCGCGGCGAACCGCTCGACCACGTGCTCTTCTACGGCCCGCCGGGGCTAGGAAAGACGACCTTCGCCCGCATCATCGCCACCGAGTTGGGAGTGCAGTTCAAGGGCACTTCCGGCCCCGCGCTGGAGCGCGGCGGCGACCTGGTAAGCATCCTCACCAACCTCGAAGAGGGCGACGTCCTCTTCATCGACGAGATCCACCGCCTGCCGAAGGTGGTGGAGGAGCTGCTCTACTCGGCGATGGAGGACTTCACCGTCGACATCATCTTCGACAAGGGCGCCCACGCGCGCATCTATCGCTCCCGCCTGCCGCGCTTCACCCTCGCCGGCGCCACCACTCGCGCCGGCCTCGATTTCGCCGCCACTGCGCCAGCGCTTCGGCATCGTTCGCGAGCTGCATTTCTACGACGAGCACGATCTCATGCACGCCATCCGGCGCTCGGCCGGACTGCTGGAGATCTCGGTAGACGACCAGAGCAGCCGCGTCCTCGCCCAGCGCAGCCGGGGCACCATCCGCATCGCCAATCGCCTGTTGCGCCGCGTACGCGACTACGCCCAGGTGCGCGGCGGAGGGAAGATCACCCCCGAGATCGCCGACAAGGCGCTTCGCCTCGAAGGAATCGACGAGATGGGCCTCACCTCCCTGGATCGCCGCCTGCTCGAGGTGGTCGTGCACCAGCACCTCGGCGGCCCCGTTGGTGTAGAGGCCCTGGCGGCCACCCTTCAGGAGGAAGTGCAGACCCTGGAGGACATGGTCGAGCCCTTCCTGCTCCACTCCGGCCTCCTCGCTCGCACCCCCAAAGGCCGCGTCGCCACCGAATCGGCCTACGAACACCTGGGAGTGGAGAGAGTCGAGGGAAAGGCGAAGAAGCGGGAGCAGCGGGAACTGCTGTAGGGCGGTGGGACGGCTGACTCAGTCCGTGACCCTCCTGTCTCTCTGGACCCAGTGGCATCGTGGCGGATCCGAATATGATGTATAATGTGATGTAGGATTGGCGTTTGTTGCGGTGAGGCAGCGGAATGGCGACTAAGATACGCAAGCAGTTCTACCTGGAAGCGCGGCAGGATCGTCTGCTGAAGCGCGAAGCGAAAGCACGGGGACTATCTGAGGCAGAGGTGCTGCGGCAGGTGATAGATGCCGCGTCTGCCTCGCGTAACACGTGGCGGGGCGAATCCCGCGGCGCTGGATGCCGTGCTGAAGCTTGCGCGGGAGCGGGCGGCGAAGGGGCCTCTCCCTGGCAAGCGGGAGTGGACCCGCGAGGGCCTATACGAGGAGCGACTCGCACGACATGACGGCCCCGCTACGGCGTCACCTCGAACCCCTGCTCCCTGAAATGCTCGTCCGGCGTGAACGCGCGCCTGATCTCGTGCCGACCTATCGACGAGTACCTTCACCCGAGCAGCTCGTCAGCCAGGTGGTCGTCGTGCCGCTGCCCGATATCAGCCTCCCCTGAGTGGTACTTCCCGATCACCTTGCCGGCCCGCTCCCACAGCTCGGATCGCGCCGGGCCCGTTTCGGACTGCAGCACCTGCCTGACGCCCCGGCGCACCAGCTCGGACACCGAGACGCCCTTCACGGCCGCCAGGCGTCGCAGCCGGATCAGGTCGTCCTCTGGTAGCCGAACGTGCGTCCTGACCAGGCTTAGATCCCGAGTGTCAGCATCCAGGTACCGCATGCCTGCACTATACCACAACTCCTCTGGCGCCGGGTGCCCCCGCTCATTGACGCCCCGCCAAGTCCGGCTATAATGGCTGCGCTGTCGGATCTGAGTCGGATGAGAGGTGGCAGATGGCTGATCCGTCATCGCCTGGCGACGCTCCGTTTCTGGACCGTCTGCCAGGCGAGGTCGAGCAGTGGCGCAGAGAGGGGCTGGTGCGGCCCGAGCAGGCCGAAGCGCTCCTGGCGCGATATGATCTCCTCCCCGGTGAGACCCCGCGCACCGTCCATCAGTCCCGCATCATCCAGGTGCTCTCCGTCCTGGGTGTGGTGCTGGTCGGAGTGGGAGCGATCCTGCTGATCGGCGCCAACTGGGAGGCGATTCCCAAGTGGGCGCGGATCGCCATACTGGTGCTCTCGACGGCCGCCGCCTACCAGTCCGGGTACTGGTTGGCGTTCCAGCGGGAAGCGTACCAGAAGCTCGGGATGGCGCTGCTGCTGCTTGGATCCCTGCTCTGGGGCGCCGGCATCTTCCTCATCGGGCAGATGTACCACCTCGGCGGCCCGGACGGAGGAGGCGAGACCACCGCGACGCTCATCTGGTTCCTCGGGATCATCCCCCTGACCTACGCTCTGCGGTCGCCCTGGCACCTGGCCCTATCCGTCGTCCTCGGCAGCACTTGGGTCTGCATGGCGGTCCAGGGGTCCTCTCACAACAACACACTCCCGCAGGTCTTCATGGTCATGAGCCTGGCGGCGGGAGTTCTCCTGTACGCCCTTAGCCGCCTGCACGCGGGGTCGCTCCGACTCGAGGGGATGGATGTTCCCCTCCGCTGGTTCGGCCTGATCTACATCCTCATTGCTCTCTATGCCTTCAGCTTCCGGGATGCATGGGTGCTGTATGACTTCGACTTTCGGCAACCTTGGCTACTGCCCAGCGCGATCCTGGCGGCGGCCGCGCTCGCCTCGGCTTTCCTGCTGTTCGCGCAGGGGCTCCGCGATCGGGTCACGTTCGCGGAATCCGTCGCTCTCCTCGCACTCCTGCTGCTGGCGCTTGGCATCGCTGCCTACGTGCACAGCTGGCCCACCTTCAAGGAGGCAGGCGGAGCGTTTATGCGTCCTACCCAGGCCGGGCTGTTGCAGATCGCGCTCCTCAACCTGCTGCTGCTGGCAGCGACCATCGGCGTCGTGGGCCTGGGGTGGGCGCGCATTCATCCCAACCTGGCCAACTTCGGCATCTTTGTGTTCTTCGTCCAGGTAGTGACGCGGTACTTCGACCTGCTCGGCGGGATGCTGTCGAGCGGGTTCATGTTCATCGGCGCCGGGCTGCTCCTGGTGCTCCTGGGAGCGGGGCTGGAGCGTTCCAGACGCACACTGCTCAGCGCTATGGCCGCGTGGAGGGCATCATGAAGCGCTGGTTCTACGCCATCGTCTGCCTGCAGCTTGTCTTCCTGCTGGGGCAGGCCGGGAAGACCGAGGTGGAGATCAGGCGCGCCCCCACCGTCACGCTCAAGGTGGCGCCGGTGGACCCGCGCAGTCTGTTCATGGGCAACTACATGGCTCTCTCGTACGATATCTCCACCATCGACCTCCTATCGACGCCTCACGACCCCGCGGTGGGGTCTCTCGGTTACGGCGACAGGGTCTACGTGACTCTGACTACCTCGACGCCGACAGCCCGCGTCAAGTCAGTGAGCGCATCGCCACCGTCCAGAGGGGACGCTTCCCCCTACCTGGTAGGCGTGGTCAGCCACCTCTCCAACATCCATCCCCGAGCCGAGATGGGCCCGGATGGGCAGCTCCACAAGAGCACTGCCAGGCCAACACTGAGTGTTGACTACGGCATCGAGCAGTACTTCATCCCGGAGACGAAGCAGGAAGAGGTGAACCGGCTGGCCGCCACCCAGCGGGGTCGCAATGGACCAACGATCACGGCCGAGATAGCCGTGACGCCGGGCGGCAAAGGTCTGGTCCGCCGCGTGTTGGTCAACGGCAAGCCGCTGGAGTACTAGCCTCCATCCCCGAGTCGACCCAAAGCATACCGGGCGCAGCCTGATGGCCGCGCCCGGTTTCTGGTTTCATGGTTGGGCGATGATGCGCTAGGCCAGCATCGCCTTCAGGTCCTCTGCGGGTGTGCTGACCGGCGCCAGGCCGAACTTCTCGACCAGCACGTTCAGCACCGGCGGGGTGACGAAGGCCGGGAGGCTCGGGCCCAGTCGGATGTTCCTGATGCCCAGGTGCAGCAGCGTGAGCAGGATCACGACCGCCTTCTGCTCGTACCAGGACAGCACCAGCGAGAGCGGCAGGCCGTTCACGTCGCGTCTCGAACGCGTTCGCCAGCGCCACCGCGATCTGGATCGCGGAGTAGGCGTCGTTGCACTGCCCAATGTCGAGCAGCCGCGGGATGCCCGCCACTGTCGCCGAAGTCCAGCTTGTTGAACCGGTACTTGCCGCAGGCCAGCGTCAGAATCACGCGAGTCCTTCGGGCACCGCCTGCGCGAAGTCGGTG
The DNA here is from genome assembly GCA_963699135.1 of uncultured Armatimonadota bacterium. GTDB lineage: Bacteria > Armatimonadota > Hebobacteria > Hebobacterales > Hebobacteraceae > JBEKKD01. The sequence continues at coordinate 1,003,052 of OY969415.1, forward strand.
TAGTAGTTGCGGCCCGGCTTCGCGCCGTCGCAGCCGCCGACCAGGAAGAAGTGCTTGATCTTCCCGGACTTCACCGCATCGATCACCTTGTCGGCGACACCCAGCACCGCCTCGTGCCCGAAGCCGACCAGGATGGTCTTGTCCGGCCCATCTTCTGCGAAGCCATCGGCCGCCAGGGCGGCCTCGATCACCGGCGCGAAGTTGCGGTCGTGAATGTGGGTCACGCCCGGCCACGCCACCAGCCCGCTGGTGAAGATGCGCGCCTTGTAGCTATCGCGCGGCGCTCTGGATGCAGTTCGTCGTCATCAGAATCGCGCCGGGGAAAGCGTCGAACTCCTTCTTCTGGTCCTGCCACGCGCCGCCGTAGTTGCCGACCAGGTGCTGGTAGGCTTCTTGAGCTTCGGGTAACCGTGCGCCGGCAGCATCTCGCCGTGCGTGTAGACGTTGATGCCCTTGCCCTCGGTCTGCTTGAGCAGTTCCTCCAGGTCCTTGAGATCGTGGCCCGAGATCGAGGATGGCCTTGCCCTTGAGCGGCTCGACGCGCACCTCGGTCGGCACGGGATGGCCGTAGGCTGCCGGTGTTCGCCGCGTCGAGCAGGCCCATGACCGTCAGGTTCACCTCGCCGCACTTCAGCGCCAGGCCCACCAGTTCATCGACCGACTGCTTCGCCTGGGTCAGATAGTCGAGCGCCTCGTGGAGGAAAGCGTAGACCGCATCGTCTTCCTGACCGAGGATCTGCGCGTGGTCGGCGTAGGCCGCCATGCCCTTGAGGCCATAGGTAACCAGCTCCTGCAACCCGGTCACGTCCTCGCCGAGCGCCGCCTTCCGGCTCAGGACTCCTATCTCCGCGCCTTGCGCCACCAGCCCGTCGAGGTCGCCCGCGGGCTCCCAGGCGGCCGGGCCGCCGAGCGTCTCCGGAGTCTGACCGGCCTTCTTCGCCGCCTCCTCGTAGGCCGCTTTCACCCGCGCCCGAATCCAGGGGACGCGCCGCACCAGCGCCGGCCACGCGTTCCGGATCGAAGTTGACGTTGGTGACGGTAGTGAAGAGCGCTTCGAGGGTGAACACATCCACATCGTGGTCCTTGACCCCGAGCTGCCGCGCCCGGTGCGCGTACATCGCCAGCCCCTTGGTCGCGTAGACCAGCAGGTCCTGGAGCGCCGCGGTGCGCGGATCCTTGCCGCAGACTCCCGCTACGGTGCAGCCAGTTCCCTTCGCCGTCTGCTCGCATTGGTAGCAATACACTGTCTATCTCCTCCTGTTATCTCGTGGCCACACCGACCCCGGCCTCGTGTGTCTCCAGAATCTCGCCGCGAATGCCTATCTTGGTCACGCCTACAGGCACCGCCTTGCCCGATTCGGCCACTGCTTGTGCCACTAGCTGTACGAGGCCGAAACAGCAAGGGACCTCCATGTGAACCACGTCTGCAGACTGGATATCGCTGTCGCGGAAGATCTGCGCCAACTTCTGGCGGTAGAAGGCCGCGTCGTCCAGCTTCGGGCAGCCGATCAGCAGCACGCGATCCGCCAGGAATGTGCGGTGGAAATCCGCGAACGCGAAGGGCGCGCAATCGGCCGCGATCAGCAGCTTCGCGCCGCGCAGGTATGGGGCCGTCGGCGGAACCAGGCGAAGCTGCACGGGCCAGTTCCCGAGTTGTGACGGGATCGCCTCAGAGAGGCCGGCGTCGCGCCCCGCGGTGCGCTCGAAGGCGCGCGTTGCCGTCCCCGGGCAGCCGCATGGCACCGGTTCCGGCCCCGCGGCTAGTGCGTGCGGGTGCGCCAGGTGCTCCTCAACCGCCTCGGCATCGAAGGCTGCCGCCTCCCGCTCCCCGATGGTGATCGCGTCCTGCGGGCATTCGCCCAGGCAAGCCCCGAGCCCGTCGCAATAGATCTCGCTCACGAGTCGCGCCTTGCCGTCGATGATGGCGATAGCGCCCTCGGCACAGGCGGTGGCGCATTCCCCGCAGCCATTGCACTTCTCTTCGTCGATCTGCACGATCTTCCGTATCATGTCACTCGCCTCCAAAGACGTCGCTGAGTTTGCTGAGCCTCGTCTTCGCCAGATAGTCCTTGACCCGCGCATTCACGGCCCCGACCAGCCCGCCCAGGATGCAGCGCTTCGCTCCACAGCTCTTCCTGCCCAGCAGGCAGTGGTTCGCCTCGATCTTCCCCTCGATCGCCTCGTAGGCGTCGAGCAGCCGGATCTGGCTCGCCGGCCTGGCTAGCACGAATCCGCCCCCCGGGCCCCTCACCGAATCCACCAGATCGGCCTTGGCGAGCCGCTGCATGACCTTCGCGAGATGCGCTTCCGAGACGTGCAGCTCCGACGCGATCTCCCCCGCGGCCAGCCTCCGCTTCGGGTCTGCCGCCAGGAGAACCATGGCGTGCAAGGCGAGCGAGGCCGCATCTGAGATTCTGAGGCAATCGGACATGGCCGTTCCTGAAAGAAGTATTTCGGAGCCAGTATACCAGAATTACTTCGGGCGTCAAGAGCGATCTTGCGCGAAAGGCAAGACAAGGAAAGACCGGGCAGGAATGATTCCTGCCCGGTCCTGAGTCCGGCGGCTTCCGGCCACTGCTACTCGTCCTTGATCGCAGCCTTGACCTTCTGCACCATCTCCTTCGGGATCTCCGTCATGTTGTGCACGGTGCGAGCGTGTTCGGTGGCCTTCTGCAAGACCTCCTCCTCGGTCTCGCCGCGGGCCTCCCAATCACACGCTACGCCGACATCTCGGCACCGCAGTACCTTTGCCATCTTGACCTTCCTCTGCCACCCTTCCCCGGGCGGCGCTGGCTACACATCTCTCACCCCCAATGTGCCCCAGCGCCGGTGAGGTGTGGGGGAGGAAAACGCGCCAATCGCGCGGCCTGTACGGCCACGCGACAAGCTGACACAATAGAAACTCGGCAAGCCTTCAGCGGGGAGGTCAGCGTCGCAGCAGCTCGGAGAACTCCTCCGGGCTCAGGCCCACAGACCGCAGAAGGCTGCGAGGGGTGCCCGGCTTGACCAGGCTATGATTCGGAACGGAGATGGTCTGCCTAAGCTCGGCGTTTCGCAGGATCAGATGGCTCCCCACTTGCCTTTCGAGGCTGAAGCCGATCCTCTCCAGCGCTCTCACCACTTCCCTGGCCGACACAGAGGGGAGTCGGGGCATCAGGCCCCGATCTCTACGGTCGCGAGCAGCGAATCAGCAGGCTCCGGGATCGGGTCCCCGTGTTCCCGCATGGCCGCAAGGCAGGCCTCTATCGCCTCTCTGATGTTCGCGAGCGCCTGCTCCACCGTATCCCCCTCGCTCACGCACCCAGGTATCGCCGGGCACTCCGCGACGAAACCGCCCGCCTCATGGTCAGCCGTTAGGATCACCGGGTACCGCATATCACCGCCCCCGGCCCGATTATACCACGGTGGCGCGGGCCCTGCTCCGGCGGCAAGCCGTCCCTACGCCCTCGCCTACCGCCGCCTACTTCGCCCCCGCCGCTTTCTGCATCTCCCCTATCGTCTTCTGCAGCTTCTTGATCGCCTCGCCATAGCCGGCCCAGTCGCCCTTGCGTTGCTTATCCAGCGCGTCCTTGAACTCGCGGTCGGCCTGGGCCGCGAGGTCGCGCACATTGCCCGGCGCGGCCGCCGGAGCGCCAGGCTTCGCCGCGGGCGCAGTGGGGGCCTCGGGCACGGCGCTCGCCTCCGCCCAGGTCGGCTGCTCGGGGATGAGCCCGGAAGGGGCCTCGCCCAGCAGAGCCGCTAGCGCCTGCGACAACGTGGGCCGCATCGCCACCTCGCCGTCGCCCCGGCCGACGATCACCTGTTGCAGCTCAGGAATGGCGTTCTGACTCGCCCGCAGGTAGATGGGCTCGACGTAGAGGATGGAGTTGTCCATCGGCAGCACCAACAAGTTGCCGCGCACCACCGATGAGCCCTGCTGATTCCACAGCGTCATCTTCTCGCTGATCGCCGGGTCCTGGCTGATCGAAGCCTCGATCTGGATCGGGCCCCAGACCTGCTGCGTCTTGGGGAAGTAGTAGGTCAGCAGTTGCCCGTAGGAGTCCCCGTCGCACAGCCCGGCCAACCAGGCCACCATGTTCGGCTTGCCTTGAGGCGTGAACGGCAGCATGAGCAGGAACTCGGGATTCGGCTTGTTCGGCAAGCTCAGAATCGCGTAGTAGGCCTGCATCGTCTCCTGCCCCTCCGTCAGGCCCACCGTCTTCGGGTTCTCCTCGGCAATCGCCCACTTCTCCACGCGATTGTAGAAAGCGCGCGGGTCGGTCATGTGATAGACCGTGAGCCGCGAACTCTGCGTGTTGAACAACGCCTCGGGGTAACGAACATGCGACAGCAGCCCCGCCGGCATCTCGCTGATCGGCTTGAAGATCGCCGGGAAGATGCGCTGGTAAGCCTGCACGATTGGGTCTTTGACATCCGCGACGTAGTACGTCACCGTGCCGTCATAGGCGCTGATGACCACCTTCACCGAGTTTCGTACGTAGTTGAAGCGCCCTGACTGAGTGTCGTACGGCTGCGAATAAGGGTACATGCCCGAGGTCGTATAGGCGTCCTGGATCCAGTAGAGCGCGCCGTCGTTGCCTATCACCAGGTACGGGTCCTGGTCATATGAGAGGAACGGCGCGATCTGCCGGACGCGTTCCGAAATGTTCCGGCCCCACAGCATGCGGCTGTTCTTCGTGATGACGTTGGAGATCAGGATGTTGACATCGCTGAAGCGCAGAGCCGCGGCCAGGCGCGCCAGCCCTCCGCCAACCGGCACGCCACCCTTGCCAGAGTAATGTGTTTCCTTGGTCTGGTTCGTCGCCGGCAGTGGATAGTCGTTTTCCTTCACCGTGGTGCCGACGAGTACGTAATTGTCGGTCATCTCACCATAGTAGATTCCCATCCCCCGCTCGGTCAGCTTCAGCTCCGGCGCCGAAGACTTCGGGGGGATGTCCTTGATGATGAAATTGGGCAGGCCGGATTTGATCACGTCGCTCACCGGCGACATCACCACGCCATAGCCGTGGGTGTAGAACAGGTGAAGATTCTGCCAGCTCTTGTCCGGCAGCCCATCCGTGTTCAGCTCCCGCGCCGCGAGCATCACCTGCCGGTAGCGCCCGTTGATGGTATAGCGGTCTATGTCCACCGCTTTGAAGGTGTAGTAGGGCTGCAGCTCCTGCTGCTTCTGGTACGTCTCGAGCAGCGGCCGGTAGTCCCACAACCGGACGTTCTCGACGGTGGGGATGTTGCCCCTGACGGCGGGCGTGTCGAGCGTGGAGATGCTGAGCATCTCACGCGGCTTCACTTTGTCCAGATCGAACCCCCGGCGGGTGAACTCGATCGTCCGCCTGATGTACGGCTCCTCTTTGCCCAGCTCGCTTGGCTGTACCTGGAAGCGCTGCACCAGGCTCGGGTAGATGATGTTCACGAGTAGGGAGCTGACCGCCAGAAACCCGATACCCGCGAGCGGCAGCCAGATGCCGCGGAAATACATATTGACCAGCGCCAGTGCGGCGCATGCGAGGGCAATCGCAAACAGGATATTGAAGGCGAGTAACTGGGCGTTGATGTCCGTGTAGCCGGCCCCGAACGCCGCCCCTCGGTCCGAGTAGAGCAGGTAGAAGGCCTCGATGCGATAGCCGACCGCCTTCACCACCAGGATCAGGCCCAGTAGCACCGAGAGGTGGATCTTCACGTGCGAAGCGAAGGCGGGTATGCCTCGCAGCACGCGGATCGCCTTGTCGAAATAGTGCGTCGCCGCCGAGAGCAGAAAGACCGCGATCAGCACCAGGTAGAGCCACTGCCATACGTATTGCAGGAATGGCAGTCGGAAGACATAGAAGCCGACATCGCGCCCGAACACCGGGTCCTTCACGCCGAACGACCCGGCGTGGCTGAAGAGCAGGTAGTTGTTCCAGTGGTCGGCCGCGGCCGTGCCGACAGAGTAAGCGACGACGATGGCGAGCAACACGAGAGCCAGGTAGAGGTAGCGGCCGACGAAGAACTCCATCACCTCGGCGAACCGCATCCGCAGCTCCCGCTCCTCTTCGTACCAGAGCGTTCGCCGCGCCAGCCGCCGCGCCAGCTCCACATTCCCCAGCACGAGGATCAGGAAGGCGAGGCCGAAGGCAACGCCCAGGCCGATCTTCGTCGTCAGGATGGTCGTGAAGATGGAGGGATAGTGCACGTCGTGCGCGAACCAGAGCCAATCGGTGTAGAGAATCAGCAGGCTGGGGAGCAGCCAGAGGATTAGCAGAGCCGCGGCGATAAGCACGATCCAGCGCACGACGCGCCGGCGCAGCCGCCGCCCACCAAAATCTGCACTCATGACACCCATCGTCGTCCTCCCGGAGACGCCGCGCCGTATCCCATCCGCACAGACCCTAGGCGGCGTCGAGCTAGTCTAGCCACAAACGCCTAGGAATGCAAGCAAGCCCGACGTACCTCCGTCAGTCGGTGCTGGCAACGGCTGACATCCTCGGCCGTTCGGGGTTGCCTCGCCCGCGTTCACCCCAGCTTCACACATCATCCCCAATTCCGCCCACCCCGTTCGCCTTGACAGTCCCCTCGCGGCCTGGGTATACTTCCGCTAGCGAGGGCGAAGGCGGATTTCGCCCCGTTTCATTGTCAGATCGGGACCTTCCGATCTGTGCCCAACTGGCAGGGGCATATCCGCGGTAACAGCAGCCCGGCTGGCAAGCCAGCCTTCGGGCGAGTGGAGGAATGGTGTGGAGAATGCCGATACCGTACTCCAGATAGAGGGACTTACCAAGATCTACAAATCCCTCTTCACCGCCGTCGGAGTCAAGGCCGTTGACAACCTCAACCTGTCGATCCGGCGAGGGGAAACCTACTCGATCGTCGGGCCCGAACGGGTCGGGCAAGACGACCACCCTCAAGATCCTGCTCGGGCTGATCTTCCCCACGAGCGGCCGCACCACCGTCTTCGGGAAGAGCGTCTCGGACCTCTCCGTGCGAGACCGCATCGGATTCCTCCCCGAGGACGCCTACCTGTACGACTGCTTCAACGGGGAGGAGCTGCTCGATTTCTACGCCGGGCTCTTCGGCTACCCCCGGAAGAAGCGGGCCCAGTTGGTGGATGAACTCCTCGCGCTCGTCGGGATGCAGGCAAACCGCAAAGTGCCGTTCCGTGAGTGTTCCAAGGGTATGCGCCAGCGCCTCGCTTTGGCGCAGGCCCTGGTGAACGATCCCGAGGTGCTCATCCTCGACGAACCCACCTCCGGCCTCGACCCGGCCGGCCGTCACCAGATGACCCTCCTGATCCAGGAGATGAAGAAGCGGGGCAAGACGCTTCTGCTCTGCTCCCATTTCCTCGCCGAAGTAGAGGAAGTCTGCGACCGGGTCGGCATCCTCTATGCCGGTAAGCTGGTCTCCGAGGGTTCGCTCCAGGACCTCGCCGGCGCGCCCACCGAGGTCGTAGTCAGCACCCGGGGGCTCAAGTCCGAGACGCAGGATTCGTTGAGCAAGCAGCCGGGCTTCAGGAATGTGGATGGCGACTCCGTGCGGATTGACGGCGCCATCTCCCAGGCTGAGCTTTGGGGCTATCTCGACCTGATCCGCAACAGCGGCGCCGAGGTGCTCGAGGTGCTGCGGCCGCGGCCGACGCTTCAGGACGTGTTCGTCAAGGCCATTGGATCTGGTGTGGAGGAAAAGCAGTGACCGCCCAACTGACCAGATTATTCCCCCTGATCGGGCTGATCCTAGTCGTCGCCATCGTGGTGATCACGCGGCGGGCGTGGATCCCCGCGCTCTCGCACTCGATCCCGTCCATCTGGCGCATCGCCAAGATCACCGTCGCCGAAGCTCGGCGCCGGCGGGTCGTCCAGGCCGTGATCATCCTCGTCATCGTCATTCTGCTGTCGATGACGTTCTTCTCCTACCTGAGCCCGCAGGAGCAATCGCGGATGATCATCTCCAGCGGACTCACCGCCATCACCGTCTTTGGCATCCTGCTCGCGATCTTCATCGCCGCCTTCCTGGTCCCGCATGAGATCGAGACCCGCACCATCTACGCCATCCTGGCGAAGCCGGTGCGGCGGTTCGAGTTCGTGCTGGGCAAGTACCTGGGCGCGCTGATCGTGCTTGGCGTCATCACCGCCGTGATGACCGTGGTGCTCGTGGTGGTGCTGGTGGTTCAGTCCCACCTCGTCCCGTCAACGCCGGAATCGGCGTTCAACGCCAACCTGAGCGCAGTGGTATTCGCGGCCATCATGAACTACTGCGCGCTGGCGGTGCTCACCGCGCTGATCATCCTCATCTCGACCATCGCCTCCACCACCATGACCGTCATCAGCGCCTTCATCATCTGGACCGTGGGAAGCATGCAGTCCACGTTCCACGACCTCGCCGACAAGGCCTACGGCGCGACCAAGGTGCTGCTGCTCTTGATCTACTACGTCGTCCCCAAGCTGGAGAACTTCGACTTCCGGCAGGAAGCCTCCAACTTCATGCCGATCAGCGTCGTCAGCGGCTGGGACGCGGTGCTCCATGGCATCGGCTACACCATCGTCGTGCTCCTGCTCGCCGCGGTCTTCTTCAACGACAGGCAAGTGTGATCGGGGGCATCGCCAATGACCCGTGGAGACAGGTGACCAGGTATGCAAACGCAACGGGTTAGCCGGGTAACGATAGCGCTGTTCGTCGTGGGCATGTTGCTGCTGCTGATGCCTCTCCAGGAGGCCATCCACAAGGCGCGCCCCGACAAGTTCAACCCGGCCCGCAAGATGGAGACGGGTGGCATCTTCCAGCTTGGCCCCACCCCCGCCGTGATCGCCTCCCTGGGCGGATTCCGCACGGTGGCCGCCGACCTGCTCTGGTTGCAGATGGAGCGCGTGTGGGACAGCGGCAACTGGTTCGCTCTCCTCCCGCTGCTCGACGCGGTGGTGCAGCTCGACCCCCACTTCGTGCTCGCCTGGAAGGTCTATGGCTGGCACTGCGCCTACAACCTCAACGCCGAGTCCGAGACCATCGTCGACCGCAAGTATTGGCTCGATCGGGGTCTGGAGATTCTGCAGCGCGCGGTGGAGGCCAACCCGGGCAACTGGGAGATGATCTTCGAGCTGGGATGGACCTACTACGACCGCGCCCACGAGAACTACCGCGCCGCCGAGTACGTCAAGCAAGCGGACAAGCTCCCCGGCTCCGCCTCCTACGTCACCCGTATGACCTACCGGGTCTATGAGCACATCATGGACTTCAAGAACCTCTTCCCGGCGATGGAAGTGGCGCTCAAGGAGCACCTGGAGGACAACGCTCACCAGAAGATGGTCAACCGCGACATCGACTGGTGGAAGGCGCACTGGAACGACCCCGCGGAGCATCGCCGCCAGATCGTGATCGAGAACACCGCGCGCCAGCAGCGGGCGCTGCCGTTCTACATGTACCCGAATGACCCGTTCTGGGTCGTGTGTCCGTATGATGGTCTGCCCAGCCCTAAGGGCAGCAAGGTCTGCCAGTCCTGCGGGCGGCCGCTGCCGAAGGCCGGCACGGTGCCGGCAGAGGTTTCGTCGCAGGGCTAGAGGGCGCCCCGAATACCGATTCCATCGAACGGGCCGCCCCCCGCGGCCCGTTCTGCTTTGCAGGCGGGGGTGTGACCCTCAAGAGCGGCGCTTCAGGGACGGCCCGCCGCCACTGTCACCCCGAGGGAGGCGCTGCCCTCCGGGCAGCGGCGACCGTGGGGGTCTCGGCTGCGTTCACAGTCCGTTCGGCACGCGCCGCGCCCGCCTCCGCGCCCAGTAGCCTACCCCTGCGCAGCAGGGGTGGGGCCGTTGCCGTCCCTCCCGCCGCAGGCGGGCCTGGTCTGCGCAATCTGCGTAATCTGCGGTTACTGCCGTTGCCGTTCCTCCGCCGCAGGCGGCAACCTGGCGTTTGGTTCACGCCCACGGTCAGACGCCAGTATTGCCTCCCATCCGCAATCCGAGTAATCTGCAAAGAGCATCATCCTCCGAAGGGGGCGTCGTGCCAAAGATCACAGTCTTCACCACACCACACATCGGCAGCGACGAGGCCGGCAAGGGAGATTACTTCGGTGCGCTCGTCGTCGCCGCCGCTTACGCCGACGAGGTCGCCCTCCAGCGACTCCCCCAGGCCGGCGTGAAGGACGCCAAGAAGGTCGCCAACTCCACCCTCGGGCGACTGGAGACGGCGGTCAAGCAAATCTGCCCCGCCTTCGAAGTGGTCTGCATCATGCCGGAGCGCTACAACACCCTCCACGCGGAGATGAAGAACCTAAACCACCTGCTCGGCTGGGCTCATGCCGCGGGTCATCGAGAACGTGCTGGAGAAAGTGGACTGCGGGCTTGCCGTGACCGACCAGTTCGGGGATGAGCGATACCTCTTGGATCGCCTCCTGACCCGCGGCAAGCAGATCAAGCTGATTCAGCAGGTCCGCGCCGAGGTCGATCCCGCGGTGGCCGCCGCCTCCGTGCTGGCCCGCGCCGAGTTCCTGCGCTCCATCGCGCGCCTCTCCGCCCAGGTCGGCTTCGCCCTCCCCCGCGGCGCCACCCACGTCATCCCCGCCGCCCGCAAAGTCGTCCAGAAAGGCGGCGAAGCCCTCCTGCGGCAAGTCGCCAAAGTGCACTTCAAGACCACGAAGGAAGTGCTGTAGGGGGTGTCGGCATACGGTGTGGGTGAAGGAACCACACGGCAGCGCAGAGCGCAGTCAGTAGCCTACCCCTGCGCAGCAGGGGTGGGGCCGTTCACACCGCGCCGATCCGCAAGCAGGCAGCGGACATACGGAACACCGTCGGAACTGGCACGGCCCAGTGGCGTGGGTTCGTCGTGAGCCCCGCGAGCGACAACCCGCGAAGCCTGCCGGAGGCAGGCTCAAGGCGGTGAAGAGACGGGAACCGCGGGAGTCGCCCCTAGCTATCTGGCCTTCCGCTTCACAGCGCTCTTCGGCGCTCGCCGTGTCGCCGAACCCAGGGCTTGTTCAGCGGCAGCCCGGCGGCGGCGCTTCGGCTCCTCTCCCCTGAGGGCGTAGGCGACTGCTTCGAGCAGCGCAACTAGCGTGCCCTGACTACCGAACTCCATCGGGATATGGTACGTCACTGGCCCCAGCTCGGCGGGAGAGTTGACCCTCCTCGCCGGGTCAACGACGATCAGCCGGCTGATCGCTCCCCGTGCCGCCGCCCTCTCCAATATCCGCTGCACTGGCTGGTCTCTGAAGGAATAGCCTATCACCACCCACACGCTAGGCTTGGAGGCAGCGCGGTCCATGGCGGCATAGCCGGTCGCGTATGGCTCATCTAGCACCAGGTTGGGCTTGGTCCGAGGCCGATAGAGGACTGGGACCTCATATTCATCATCCTGCTTTGTGGGTAGCGAGCTATAGAGAATTCGACCCGGGTCATTTTTTGACGTGACCCACCGGCAGCATCCGTGAAGCCGGTAGACGTCGAGCCGTCCCCGGTCATACAGGGATGGTTCCCAGTGGAGATCGAAGGTCTGCCCAGCTATGCCAGTCTCGATCGGAATAAGCGGGGACTCTCTAAGCGCGTCAAACACAGGATCCCAGTTCGTAGTGAACACCGCCATCCCGGTGCCCCTGCTCAGGCTTTCGGACCAAAGTGGCTGGAGCAGCGGAGCGTATAGCCGCTCGACAGCCCTCCCATCAATGCTGCCGTAGATTCGGATGATGTTGGCGTAGATCGCCTTCCTGAGCAGCCTCGCCTGGTTGCACGTGCCTGACAGCATCGCGGAAGCCACCGCTTTGGGGTCGACGCCCGGCTTGAATGGAGGTGGGCTTACTCGCACTGGCTCGAACTCCCTCACAGCCAACGGCAACGTCACGGGAGGGGCCCCGATCCCAAGTTGGCTGGCCGACACCCACCCAGGGGATTCCACAGTTGACAGGCTGCCCAGAGCCGTGGGCAATACCACGCCCTCAACTGGCGGTACCTGCGACAGGCTGAGGCTGCCACGGTAGCCACGGACCAGGCTCCACTCTGGGAAGGCTGACCTAATGAGTTCAGCGGAGTCGCTGCACCTCTTCAGGACATCCGCCAAGGAACGGATGACTTCGGCCCTAAGGTTCCTGTCCTCGCTGAGGAGCACACCCAAGTCCTCGTATAGGTCGATCCTCTCCAGGATCCACTCGACGTCAGGAGCTTTGGCGCCGTGGCTTTCTGTCATGCTCGCAAGGAACGTATCGAGGCCACCACTGAGGTCGGTCAGATGCTTTAGCAGGCTACGCGTGTCCGGCAGCCCGAGCGGGACCGAAGCGCCCGCGCCCAAGAGCAGAACGAGGTGCAACCTGGGTGGACTGGGTGATGCTTCCCCCCTCTTCATAGCGCAATCTCCATGCCCGCCGTATGTCTCCGGCGAAGATGATGCATTATAGCACGCACGCTCGGCAGGCGTCACACCCAGTGACCACGCCCCCCCCTCACCCCCTCCCCACTGGCCCCGACACCAGCGACTCCCCATCCCTCCCCGTCTTGCGCCACTCATCGAGAGTCAGCACGCTCTTCCCGCCGTCGTGTGTGAGGCGGTTGGTGAGGAGGTTGCGGTCGCTGGTGACGAGTGCGGCGGGGTCCCAGATGGTGATGGCCCCCGTGCTGGGGTTGGCGCTGAGGAGGATGTTGTCGAGAGCGATGTTTCCGGTCGGGTTGGGCCGGCCGCCATGGGAGACGGGGATGTTGAGCGCCCACCGCCCCTCTGCCGGGACGACGATGGTGTTGCCAAGCACCTGGTTGTTGCTCGACCCCTCGGTCCCGTCGATGGCATAGAGCGAGATGCCGCTCGCGAGGTTGTCATAGCACAGGTTGTTGCGGATGATGCTATCGGAGACGCCATCGCAGTTGATCGCCGACCCGCCCCCTTTGCCATTGCCCCAGATCACGTTCCCCTCGACCAGCGCCTCGGTGATCATCCCGTCGCCGCCCATGTTCAGGTCGCCGTTCATGTGGATCCCGCAAGTGTGATTGTCGTGGGAGCGGTTGCCGCGGATGATAGGGTGATCGCCGCTGTTGGCGTGATAGATCCCGTGCTCGCCATTCTCATAGCACTCGTTGTTCTCGATGGTGACGTAGTAGGCGAACGAGGTGACGATGCCGGTGACCCGCGAGCCGTGCACCACGCAATTGCGCGCGGTGACGTGATCGCAGTGGCGGAGGGAGATGCCGTAGCGGGGCGAGTCCGCCACCTCGAACCCGTCCACCACCCAGTAGCCGATGCGCTCCTCGTCGATGCCGACATCGATGTTGTTGTGCCACTTGCTGCCCGGCGGGGGCGAGTTCACGATCACCTTCGCGCCGTCCGCCGCCTTGAGGGTGCAGATCGCATCGGCGCGGCCGGAATGCTCGATGCGACAGCCCACATACGTCCCCGATTCCACGAGAATGGTGTCGCCGGGCTGGATCGTCTCCACCGCATGCTGTAGCGTACACCAGGGCCGCTCATTCGTGCCGGGGTTCCCATCGTCGCCCGTGGGAGAGACGGAGTAAGTGGCGGCAAAGGCGGTGGTGGCGAGGAGCAGCACCAGCAGAATCATCAGCGTAGAGTAGACGGTGGTCATCAGTCTCGATCTCCTTGGGTTTTCCGGCGGGTGCGACGGATCGCGCCGCTAGGCGCCGCGCCACCACTTGGGCGCGCGGGCGAGCAGCTCCTCCCCTACCCATTCGGGGATGGTCACGCTCCCGATGGCGACGGGTCGGTCGGAGTAGGGGCCGTGGGTGTCGCTTCCGCCGACGACGAGCAGGCCGCGCTCCCTGGCGAGCGCCAGTAAGTTCTCGGTCTCGTGCGCGCTGTGGTCGGAGTGATAGACCTCGATCGCGTCCATGCCCCCGGCGAGCGCGTTGTCCATCGCCGCCCGCGAGCCGATCTTCACGGGGTGGGCGAGCGCGGCGAGGCCCCCGGCGCGATGGATGATCTCGCACGCGCGGGCCGGGGTGAGCAGCTTGCGGGGCGCGAAGGCGGGCTTGTTGCGGGCCAGGTAGCGATGGAAGGCCTCGCCCTGGTTGGACACGTGACCGGCCTCGACCATGGCGGCGGCGATGTGGGGTCGGCCCACGGAGCCAGGGCCGGCGATCTCCTGCACCCGCTCCGCCGGAACCCGCGCGCCCAGCGCGGCGAGCTTCTCGATGATGCGCTCGTTGCGCGCGTTGCGGCTCACCCGCAGCTCTCGCAGCTCTGCCTGCAGCTCCTCGCTCGCCGGGTCGAGGAAGTAGCCGAGCACGTGGATATCCTGCGATTCCGAGTCGGCGCTGATCTCGATGCCGGGGATGAGGCTGACCCCCGCGCCCGGCGTCGCCGCCTGCGCCTCGGCGAGGCCGTCGGTGGTGTCGTGATCGGTGATGGCGATGAGCGTGATGCCGCGCTCGGCCGCCGCCGCGATCGTGCCCGCCGGAGAGAGCGTGCCGTCAGAGGAGGTAGTATGCACGTGGAGGTCGAGTCTCATGTCACCTCGCCGCGTGCGGTGGCCGCTACGGCACGACTTCGCAGCTTATTGGGGTTCCTCTCGGGCGCGGGGAGATTGGTCGCGGTGACAAAGGCCCCAAGGTCGAGTTCGCCGGTCTCGCTCGCCGTGAACCGGAAGATAACGGACCCTATCTCTCCGGACGGAAGCTCCCCCAGGTACGCGGTGACTCGCTGGGGAGTGGCATCCTCGAAGCACTCGGGCGGTTCGACTGACTGCAACGTGAGCCGGCGCACGCCGCGTCCGCCGATGGAGATGCGCACGTCTTCCGCGGGCTTCTCGGACTCGTTGAGCGCGAACACCTTGATCTCGATCGGGTCCTCGCCGAACACGCTGTCGGGCGCGGTGACGCTGGTGCGGAGACTCACCTCGGGCGGGGGCTTGGGCTTGGGCGCGGTCAGGCGGCTGAGGCCCAGCAGCAGGCCCAGGCCGACGACCAGCGCAATCGCCACCGTGCGCACGAGGGGCAGGATGGAGCGTCTGGGGCCGAGGGTCAGCCGCGTGGAGAACTGCGGACAGTTCAGCGCCTCGTCGGCATCGAGGATGCGCTCGTTGGTAGCGCGCGCGAGATGCGTGCATTCGAGCAGCCGCGGATGGAAGTAGCTGCAATAGCGACACTTTCCCAGGGGTTCGTGACACGAGGCGCACCGGGCCAGACGGCGGTTGCCGTCGGGACTGATGGTCCCGCATTTGGGACACCGTACCGCTGTCATGGACGGCACCAGTGATCCGCAGTTCTCGGCAGCCGGCCCCGTTCAGCCGGTCGTCCTACCCGCGAGTATATGGGGCGCGCCTGGGGGTGTCAACAGCAGGCCGTGACCCTGGAACCATAAACGGGGGAGCGTGGATCAGAGCGAGTCGGCGACGCGCCGCGCCAGGTTGAGGTCGTCGAGCTTGTCGATGTCGAAGCCGATTCCGGCGTAGGCGGTGACGATGGCGGAGACGCGGGCGCCGATGATGCGGCTGGCCCTGGCCTCAAGCTGGGGCAGCGTGAGCCGATGGGTCAGCAGGCCGATGATGAACGGCAGGCCGAGGATGGCCGCGAGCTTGATTATGTTCTTGCGCGAGCTGTATAGGTTCCCGAGCAGATCGCGGCGGGTCCGCACGAACTCGCGCGTCAGCACCACCGCGTTGCCGCCGGTGTAGGTGCCCTCGCGCAGGCGGGCGTAGGTACGGCGACCGCCGGGGAACTGACGCTCGGACGACTCCTTCGGGATGACCGAATAGGTGACATCGGCACGGGAGAGCATCGACTGACGGACGAAGTCGTTGATGGCGTCCGCGGTCAGGAACGGCAGATCCCCTGTGACCACCAGCACCTGCTCTGATCCGGGGGCGGTGGCCTCGACACCACTGACGATGTTCTCGACGAAGCTGCCGACGGCCGTGACCCGGAAGTCCACCGCGTCGTCGGGCGCTGCCGCCTGCACCGGCGGTGGCCCCACCAGGGCGATGTTCCCGATCTCGGAGGCGCCGCGGAGGGCGGCCACCTCGCGATGGATGATGGTGCGGCCGGCGATGTCGAGCAGGGACCGATGCTCGATCCCGGTCTCGGCCTTGATCTCCCCGGTATCTATCCCGCCGGCGAGGATCACCACATCCATCATGGCGCGGCCTCCTCGAGAGCTTCCGAGACGACGATGCCCTCGCCGGCGGGCACGGTCGGCGCGACCCTCACCCAATCCCAGGAGCTAGTGAGTTGCTGCGCGATGTGCCCGGCCGACGCGCGGTCGGCGGCGATCCCGAAAGCGCCGGAGCCGCTGCCCGAGAGACTGGCGCCGAGACATCCGGCCTCGATGAGCGCCGCCTTTGCCTGCAGCGCGTCTTCGATCCCGCTCATGGGTGTCGCCTCGAAGTCGTTATGAAGCGCGGCCGCGAGGGCCGCCGGGTCGCCCTGCTTCAGCGCCTCGATCGTGGCCTTGATGGGACGCGAAAGCTGCCGCCTCCGACCGCGGGTGGCGCCGCGCCGGAGCGCGGCATAGGCCTGTGCGGTAGAGACGCGCCGCTCGGGCACCACTATCACCAGCCAGGCGGAAGGCGCGGGCAGGCTCTCCAGCTTCTCCCCGCGTCCCACCGCCAGACAACATCCCCCGCGGAGGAAGAACGGCACATCCGCGCCGATCTGCGCGCCCATCGCTTCGAGCTGCTCCTGAGTGACGCTCAGCCCCCAGAGGCGAACCGCCCCAACGAGGGTGGCGGCCGCGTCGCTGCTTCCGCCGCCAAATCCTGCGCCCACCGGTATGGACTTGCCGAGTGTGATCGAGATTCCCTGGTCGACCTTGAGCTGCTCGGCGAGAAGCTTTGCGGCGCGCCAGCACAAGTTGGTTTCGTCGGCCGGCGCGGTGTTCCTCGCTCCCGCTGATCTCGATCTTACGCTCTCCCGAGATCCGGTCGAGGTCGATCCGGTCCCAGATGCCGACGGTCTGGAGGATGGTCTCGACGCTGTGATAGCCGTCGGGGCGGCGACCCAGCACGCGCAGACCGAAGTTCACCTTCGCGCAGGTGGTGACGGTGACGCGGCTCATGACGCGGCCTCACCCCCGCGCGGCGAACGCCTGCGCCAGTCGCAGGAACTCGGGAACGGTCAGGGTCTCGGCGCGGCGGCCGGGGTCGATCTCGCTCGCCAGCAACAGAGACCGCGCGTCTTCTTTCGTGATCCCCAGGTCGGGCGACTGCGCCAGCGCGTTGTGTAGGGTCTTCCGCCTCGCGCCGAAGCCGGCGTGCACGATCCGGGAGAAGACCGGCTCGAGGGCTTCCGGGACGAGAAGGTCGCGGCGGACGTCGAGCGTGAGGAGGGCCGAGTCCACCTGTGGTGGCGGCCAGAAGCAGGTGCGCGCGACCCGCCAGACCAGCTTCGTCTCGCAGGCCGCCTGCACTAGCACCGAAAGCAGGCCGCGCTGCCGCCCCCCCGGCGCCGCGACCAGCCGATCCGCGACTTCTTCCTGGACCATGATGACCAATCGATCGACCCACTTGCGGGCGGCCAGCAGTTGCAGTATCGCCGGGCCGGTGATCGCATACGGCAAATTCGCCACGACTTTCCAGCGCCCTTCGCCGGTAAGCAGTTCGTCCCAGTGGACTGCGAGGACGTCGTCGTTGATGACCTCGACCGACTCGCCGACCGTCTCGCGCAGCACCTCGACCAGAGTCCGGTCGATCTCCACCGCCAGCACGCGGCGCGCCGACATCGCCAACGCGCGAGTGACCGCGCCCGCGCCGGGGCCGATCTCGACGACGGCATCGTCTCCGGTGAGTTGGGCGAAGCCGATGATCTTGGCAACGATGTTGGCGTCGGTGAGGAAGGTCTGGCCCAGCGACTTACGCGGCCGGAAGCCATACTCGCGGAAGAGCTGGCGAAGCACTGTTGGCGCAGTGGGGTCGGGCGCGCCTAGCAGAGGTGAGGTCAACGCCGCCCGCCCTTCAGGGCGCAGACTCGGGGCTGAGAGTCCTCGCCAGCCAGGCGAGTTTGTAGGCCCAGAATTCGAGACCGCCGCCTTCGTGACCGGCCTCGGGGAAAGGCTTGATCTCTTTGGGCCCGGCGATCAGGTTGAACATCCCATAGACGGCCGCCGGCAGCGATACCGGGTCGAGGAAGCCCGTGCTCAGCAGCACCGGGCACTTGATGTCGGCTGCGAAATTCACCAGGTCAAAGTAGGGTAACGTCCGCTGCACTTCGCTGGCGTGATCGGGGGCGCGTTGCGCATAGCGCGCGATCTCGGTGTACGGCCAGGCGCCGGCCCGCGTCGAGAGCCGCAGGTCGCAGAGCATCGGCGCATCCGCCGCCACCGCCCTCACTCTCGGCGATAGCGCGCCCAGCATCAGCCCGACCGCGCCGCCGTCACTCACTCCCAGCACTGCAATCCGCGTGGGATCGACCTCCGGCCGGGAGGCCAGGAACTGCACCGCGCGGAGGGCGTGACCGACGATCTCGCGGTAGACATAGGTGTCCGGGCTCTTGATGCCGATGGTGCAATAGTCCTCGAAAGCGTGCGCCCGGGGCCTGTCCACGGGATTTCCGCGCACGTCGATCGCCAGCACCACATACCCCTGCTTCGCCAGGCTGACCGGCGGCTGGATGGGGCGCGCGCCATAGCCCGACAAGTAGAGGATAGCCGGCCTGGGTTGGGATGCCTCGGGAAGCAGATACCACCCGTATATGGTCTTGCCCGTGAGGCTGGCATAGCGCGCGACCCACACCGCCACGCTGTCACGTGATCGCTCCTCGGAGAGGTCGAGGCGGTAGTCGGGCGACTGGTCCCCGACGTCGGCGACCAGCTTCTGCCAGAACTCATGGAATCCGGCCGGGCGGTCGGGCAGTGGAGTGATCTCGGCGACGCGGTATCCCGCGGCCGCGCTGGCCTTGGTCAGTTCGTGGTTGTCGGCCGAGACCGTGACCTTCGCGCGGTAGAAGTCAGGGTTTTCTACTGCCGCCCTGAACTCGGCGCCGACCGCCTGCCGCGCGGGAAGCTGCACCGTCTGGGTCGCGTAGATCACCTGGTCGCCGCGAGAGGCCGACAGTTCGAGCGAGACCAGACCGACGAGGGGGGTATCGGAGCGGTTCTCCACGGAGACCTGGAACAGGAGCGGGTTGTCGACGGGCACGAGCGCGTCCGGCGATGCTACCTTCACCCGCGCGCCCACAAGCTGCTCGAGCGTCGCTTTGGGCGGGTTGCCGGTGCCCGCGACGATCCTGATCTCGACCGGCTGCCCCGGCGCCACCTTGCTCACTTCCCAGACCTGGCGGCCCAGCCACGGTCCCCACACCCGGGAGCCGCCGACGAGGTCCAAGTACGCGCCCTTCTGGGTGCTGACGCGCACATCTCCCCAGTCTTCGGAGGAGGCGGCCGCGGCGGCCTCGCCTGTGTGCATATTGCTGATGATGCTGATCTCGGGAGAGAGCACGACGAAGTACGGGATGGGCGCGCGGCCCCTGTTGGAGAGGATGACCCGAATGTCCGAGCGGCGGAACTGGTAGTAGACCTTGCACACGCCATCGGTGGCGCTGAGAGAGGTCGGGTTCACCAGGGAGACCGTCTGAAGCTTGCGCGGGCCGTCGGCGTAGAAAAACGCACCGAGCGAGATGGCGACGCGATCGTCGATCATCTCGGTCTCCCCAACTCGCAGGGAATGCAAGTTCCCATCCGCGCCGATGCTCGCGTGGTAGCCGCTGGCGGCGATGGCGTAGCCGCCGTCACTGGTCTGCTTTACGACCGGCTGATCGGGTCGTTCCCGCGGCCGAGTCGACCCCACCGCGGCGGACGCGACGGACGCGCCCGCGGTCACGAGCAGGAGCGCCAGCAGCGGCGCCAACCGGCTCACTGCCGCTCGCCTTTCGGTTGCGCTGAGCCAGGCGGGTGAGGACGGATGATGGCGTTTCCTCAACATGGAAGCTGAACCGCGCGCCGCGGCCGCACGGACCTCACAAGAGCTACCAAGAACGACACCCGGAAAGGGCGAAAGTCGCGCCGCTACGTCCCCCGCCACCAGCGGCGGGGCAGGTAGAACTGGGAGAATTGCTGGGCGGCAAAGCGGTCGGTCATTCCCGCCACGTAATCGCAGACCAACCGCGCCAGACGGCGCTGGTCGGCCCCCGCCGCGGCCGACCCCGGGACTTCCTCCGGGTGGCTCATGCAGAATCGGAAGAGCGCCCCCAACACGCGCTCCACGTGCTCCGAGTCCTCCGCCGCTCCGGCCAGGTAGACGCGCTCGAAGAGGAAGTCCTTGAGACGGTTGGTCGCCTCCTGCACCTCCTCCCCCATCGTGATCGTCGACTGCTCCCGACTGTGCTCGATGATGTCGGTGACCATGGACGAGATGCGCTGCGCGTGGGTGCTGCCGAGAACCGCGCTGCACTCAGTCGGCAGTGACTCCGGCGAGATCAGGCCGGCTCGAATCGCGTCGTCGATGTCGTGGTTGATATAGGCGACGCGGTCGGCATACATGACCACCTGGCCCTCCAGCGTCGCCGGGCCCCCGGAGTTCCTGGGGAGGTCGTCGCTGCCCTTGCTGTGATTGGCGATGCCGTCGCGCACCTCATAGGTCAGGTTCAAGCCCTGACCGTCCTTCTCCAGCGCCTCGACCACGCGCAGGCTCTGCTCCGCGTGGCGGAAGCTGGCCTCGGGATCGAACTCGCGATAGACCAGATCGAGCGCCCGCTCACCTGCGTGGCCGAACGGAGTGTGGCCGAGGTCGTGGGCCAGTGCGATCGCCTCCGTCAGGTCCTCGTTCAGGCGCAGCGCCCGGGAGATGGTGCGAGCGATCTGGGCCGTTTCGAGGGTGTGTGTCAGCCGGGTGCGATAGTGGTCTGCTTCGGGGGCGATGAAAACCTGCGTCTTGTGAGTGAGGCGGCGGAAGCTCTTCGCGTGGATAATGCGGTCACGGTCTCGCTGGAAGGCGGTGCGAATCGGGCACGGGGCTTCCGCCCGCTCCCTCCCCCGGCTGCGAGCGCTCCTCGCCGCCAGCGGAGAGAGTATCTGGTCTTCGAGCTGTTCCCGTTCCTCGCGTGGTGTCACCATGCGTGACGAGGCCTTACGGCCTGGACGACTAACGTGAAGTCGGCGAGGCGTCGGAAAAGCTGGTTGATCTGCCAGCACAGGGCCAGCCGGTTGTTCCGCACCTTCTCCTCCTCAGACATCACCAGCACCTTCTCGAAGAAGCGGTCGATCGGGTCCCTGAGGCCCTTGAGGAGCAGGAACTGCTCCACGAGTGGCTTGTCATCTGCTTCGCCCAGCACAGATTGGCAGGCCTCCCACAAGGCCCGCTCTGACTCATCCTGGAACAGATCAGAGTCCACCTGCCCGCCCGCGAACCCCTTCGCGATGTTGCTCACGCGGGTGCTGGCGATGATGGTCGGCAGCGCATCATACTCCGGCGCCTGAAGGGCTTGCAGTAGCGAGGCCCGATCTGCGGCGGCGCTCACATCATCGACTCCGACCGCCAGCGCGGCCTGCACCAGGTCATAGCGGATGCCGTCATCTCGCAACTGAGTCTCCAGCCTCTGCTGGAGGAAGCTCACCACTTCCCGCGCCACTTCCTCCCGCCCCCGGCGCACCTCGACCTCATCTGAGAGGACGCCGAGCGCGGCCTCGATGGCGCGGCTCAGGGAGATCGAGACGCGCTGGCCGGGGTCAGCGTCGCTCCCGGCCCCGAGCAGGATGCTCACCACCCCGCTCGCCTCCCGCCTCAGCCCATACGGGTCAGCCGACCCCGTAGGGGTCTGGCCGATGGCGAAGCCAGCAGTGATGGTGTCGATCTTGTCGGCCACCGCGAGCAGCCGCCCGATCCTCGTCGGCGGGACTTCATCGCCCGCGAACCTCGGTCGGTAGTGCGCACCCACCGCCTCCGCCACCTCACTGGACTCGCCCGATGCTAGCGCGTACTCGCGCCCCATCAGACCTTGCAGGCCCGTGAGTTCCGCGACCACGTCGGTGGTAAGGTCTGCTTTGCACAGCCGCGCGGCGCGGTCCAGCGCCGACCGCTCTGCCGGGGACACGCCGGCCATCTCCGCCAGCGTCGCGGCGATGGCGCGGATGCGCTCCATCTTCTCGTACATGCTGCCCAGGCCCTCCTGAAAGACCACTCCTTTCAGATTCTCGACCCGGTCTGCCAGCGGCCGCTTCAGGTCCTGCTGGTAGAAGTAGCTGGCGTCGATGAGCTTCGCCCGGAGCACGCCCTCCCAGCCGGCGATCACCACGTCCAGATGCTCGTCTCCGCCGTCGCGGAAAGCGATGAACTTGGGCAGCAGCGCGCCGCTCTCGTCCTCCAGCGGGAAGTAGCTCTGAATGTGCTGCATCTCCTCGACCAGAACCGGGCGCGGCAGACTCAGATACGCTGGGTCGAAGCAGCCGGTCGCAGCCGTGGCATACTCCACCAGGAACGTCGTCTCTTCGAGAAGCCCCCCGTCCACCACTCGCGCACTGGCCGCTCGCGCTTCGCGATCGAGCCATCGCCTGATGACAGACCTCCGCTCATTCTGGTCTACCATCACGCATCGCCCCTCCAGCGCCCCCTCATACTCCCCGGCACTCGCCACTTCGAACATCCCGTCGGCCAACACCGGGTGGCCGCGGGTCAGCCGACCGCTTCGGAGTTCGCCCAGGGTGAAGCCAACGACCTCCGTGTCCAGCAGCGCGAGAAGCCAGCGAATCGGCCGGCCGAAGCGAAGTGGCCCCGTTCCCCAGCGCATCGATTTCGGGAAAGAGAGGCCGGCGATGAGGTTGGGCAGCAGGGCGGCGAGGGCGTCACCGGCGGGCGCCTCCGCCTCCTGGATGATTGCGAAGACATACTCGCCCTGGTCGGTTTGGCGGCGTTCCAGTGCCTCGGGAGCCACCCCATGCCGCTTCGCAAACCCGAGCGCCGCTTTCGTGGGCTTCCCCTCGGCGTCGAACGCGACCTTCGCCGCGGGGCCTCGCTCTTCGCGCACCGAGTGGGCCTGCGCGGCCGCCAGGTTCTCGACGACCAGCGTCAGCCGACGCGGCGTGCCGTAGACTTTGACCTCGCCATGGGCCAGGCGCGCTCGCTGGAGCATCGCCTCTCCGTCCGATCTGAGCTGCGAGAGCGCGGGCGGGAAGAAGCGGGGTGGGATCTCTTCGGTTCCGATCTCAAGCACAAAGCGCGGCATATCGCCTGATCGACCTCGATGGGGCGGAATCGGCCTCAGCGCCGATGCCCAGGCGCCTGGCCCGTAGGAGCTTGAGCATACCACATCGGGCGCTGCCGGGGCAACCGCGCCGCGGCCCGCGGCAGGACCACTGCTTTAGGCAGTGGGTGGCCGTTCATTGCCGTTCCGAGCCGTCTGCTGAGGCGGATGCCACTCCTCTGTCACCCCGAGAGAGCCGCTGCCCTCTGGGCAGTGGCGACCGTGGGGGTCTCGGCTGGATCAGGGCCACCAATCTAGGGAGGAAGTGGCCGTTGGTTGTCATTCCGAGCCGTCTGCCAAAGGCAGGCGAGAGAGGAATCCATTCCGGAGATCGACGTCCGCCCAGGCAGACGCCACTCCTGCGGCCCGTGAAGGCCTCAGCTATTGACAGTTGCGCCGGGGCCCGTA
The DNA here is from genome assembly GCA_963699135.1 of uncultured Armatimonadota bacterium. GTDB lineage: Bacteria > Armatimonadota > Hebobacteria > Hebobacterales > Hebobacteraceae > JBEKKD01. Next base: position 1,026,517 of record OY969415.1, read on the forward strand.
TACTCAACGTGCCGCCCTCGTTCTGGGCGGTTTCGTAGTAGTAAGAGACACCCTGAGCTGGATTGAGCATGGCTGCTGAACAGAAAACGCTGCCGGTGGGTGGCAGCGCTGAGGAAGGGCTCCGACGCGAAGTTACCGTCTGGGGCTCCTATATGTGGGGCTTCGCCGACGTCGGGGCCGACAGCTACGTCGCCCTCGGGCTGGTGATGGCGTATGCGCAGGGCGCCACCAGCCTTGCCTTCGCGCTCGCCGGCATCGTCTACATCATGATCGGCCTCGCCTACACCGAGCTTGCGTCAGCCTACCCGGTGGCCGGGGGCGGTCAGTACTTCACGTTGCGCGGCCTGGGAGACTTCTGGGGCTTCGTCGCCGGTTCCGCCCTGCTCCTCGACTACACCATCGACATCGCCCTCTTCGCCATGGCCTCCGCCGGGTACATCAACTTCTTCCTCCCCTCCCTGCTCGGCTTCAGGGCGAGTGAGCTGACCATCAGCATCGGCCCCATCGTCCACGTGCAATACGTCTGGCTGCTTGAGTCCCTCGTCATTATCGCCTTCCTGGTCTGGCTCAACATCCGCGGCATCCGGGAATCATCGCTCCTGAACGAAGTCATCGGGGTCCTCGTCATCGTCACCGAGGTGGGCATCATCCTGTTCGGCTTCGTCGCCGCCTGGCGCCCGGAGATCTTCACCTTTCAGTGGATGCACCAGTTCCCGACCACGCGCAACTTCATGTACGGCACCTCCCTCGCCATCATCTCCTTCGTCGGGCTCGAGTCGATCTCGCAGGCCGCTCAGGAAACGCGCCGCCCCGCCACCATCGTGCCCCGCACTTCCATCGCGCTGATCTTCAGCGTCTTCCTCTTCGCCACTGCCTTTGCCACCCTGGGCCTCGGGGTGGCGATACCGGCGGAAGGGAGCCTGATACACCCCTGGCAGCTCCTGGGAAAGCACCAGGACAATCCGGTGGCGGTGCTCGCCCAGGCGATCCCCTTCATCGGATATGTCGCCGGGCCTCTGACCGCGGTGCTGGGGGCGCTGATCCTGCTGATCTCCGCGAACTCCGGCGTGATGTCCGCCTCCCGCCTCACCTACTCCATGAGCCGATTCCACTTCATCGACGTCTGGTTCAACGCGGTTCACCCCAAGTACCGCACCCCCGTGCGCACCATCGTTATCTTCTCGGGAATCGCCGCGCTCCAGGTGATCCTCGCCTCGCTGACCGGCCCCAAGGCCCTCGATACCCTCGGGAACATGTACGCTTTTGGCGCCAGTTCGGGCTATCTGCTGGTGTTCATCGCCCTCATGCGTCTCCGATTCAGCGACCCCTACTCCCCGCGGCCCTACAAAGTCCCCCTGAATGTGCGCCTCAAGATCAAGGGGGAAACCTACGAGTTCCCACTGCTGGCCGTGATCGGCGCCCTCGGCGTCGCCTCCATCCTGTTCATGGTTGTGCTCACCCACGAGATCGGGCGCATCGCCGGCCCGGCCTGGATCATCGCCTGCTTCATCTACTACGCCTGGTACCGGCGTCGGCATAATCTCCCCGTATTCCGCAGCGTCAAGCATGACTGGGAAGCGCAGCAGCAGGAGGTGCTTCAGGACGCCGAGGAATACGACTTGTTGGAGCGCTATCGTGCGTCGCTGGCGGCCAGGGACCGGGCGCGGGCAGAGGTGAAGAAATGACCCGCCTCCGCCCGGTGGACCGCTTCCAGATCGCGACCACCGCGCTGCTCCTGGCGCTCGGGCTGCTGATCGTGGTCCGGGCAGGCCTGCGGCACGCTCCCATCGACAGCTATGGCCTGGGAGCCGCCTTCGTCGCCTATGGCCTCTACCGCCTGCGGTTCATCTTGCGCGCGCTGCGGCTAGGCAAGACGCCCCCATGATTCCCCACTTCCAGACATCTCTGGCCGGCGTGCTGATCGCCCTCGGCTTCGGGACCGCCATGGGGATCGTGATGCACTGGATGTTCCGGGTGCCCAAAGCCATCTCCGCCAGCGCCGCCAAGGCCCGTCGCTCCCTCGATGTCGCTCGCATGATCCTCGTGCCGACGACGGGGTCTATCTACTCCCAGCGCGGCGTCGAGCTAGCCTGCCGCCTCGCCGAGGAGCAGGGGGCCTCCATCGCGCTGGTCTATGTGATCGAAGTGCCGCGCACGCTCCCCCTCGACGCGCCCATGGACGCCGTCGAACAGGAAGCAAAGGATGCCCTCGATACCGCGCGCCAGGTGGTGTTGATGCACAATCTGACTGTCCTGACCATCGTGCAACGCGCCCGCGCCGCAGGCGATGGCATCATCGCCGCCGCCAACGACCACCACGCGGATCTGATCGTGACCGGCCTCGGAGCCAAGGGTGAGCACAGCCATACCGGCTGGGGGCGCACCGCCGACACTCTTCTGCATCGCGCCCCCTGCGAGGTGATCTTCGACCGCGTCCCGATGTGAGCGCTAACCGGACGCGAGTCGTTACGCAGTGGGAAAGGCTATCCGCCCGGCGGAGCCGTGAGTCCGACCTTCCCCATCAGTCGCTTCTCGTCCACCACCACCGTCGCCAACGTCCCGCCCTCCTGCGCGACCAGCGTGAACGACCCCTGGTACTGCCGGGTGGCGATCTCCTGGATCAGGCGGAGGCCCATCGTAGCCTGCTTCTCCGGGTCTAGCCCCTTCGCCACCGGGTTGCCCGAGTTCCACACCGACAGCGTCAGCTTGCCCTTTTCTCGCGCCACGTCGACCTTCACTCTCAGCACTCCGTCTGGGCCCGGCGCGCCATGCTTGATGGCATTGGTCAGGAGTTCATTTGCGGACACGCAGAATGAGGTGGCCATGCCTCCATGGCAGACAAATGGCGCGCCCTGCACGCTGATCTCGACATTGCCTCTGGGGAGAGCGCCTCGCGCAATCTCGGCGATCTGCCGTAGCGCCCCGAGAATGTCGATGCTCTCCCCCTTGCTGGCATACAACTGGGAGTGGACCTCGGCGATGGTCTGGATCCTCGCCATCGCCTCCCCCACTAGCGCGGCCGCCTGGTCGTCGATCTGACGCCCGGCGAGTTCCATCTGCAGCAGCCCCGCCACCATCGCCAGGTTGTTCTTCATCCTGTGATCCACTTCCGTGGCCAGGATCTCCGCGACGTCGGCGCGTGCGCTCTCGGCGGCGACGAGCTGTTCCCGCGTCCGCACGAACTCGGTCATGTCGGTGAGAGTAAACACGAGCCCTTCCACCGACCCCTCCTCCCCCTTGATAGGCACTAACCGCCAGTTCCAGTAGGTGACGCCCCGTTCCGGCTGGTCGACGTATACGAACGGCTTCTCGTGGAACTCAACCGCCTCCCCTGTCTCTCGCGCCCGCGCGAATATCGCCTCGTTCTCGGCATCGGGGAAGAGGTCGAAGTGATTCCGGCCGATCAGCTCCTCCCGGGTGTGCCCACAACCCTCCACATACGCCGAGTTGGCCTGAATGAACCGGAAGTCCCGATCGAGATACGCCATCTGGCCCTGGGCGTTCTCGATGAAGGCCTCCAGCAGATGCGCGTGGCGGACACGCGACTCCAGCAGGCGCACGTGGACGATGGCATGGCGGATCGGGGAGACCAGCGCGGCCGCGTCCTCGAGGTAACGATCGAAGCGCGCGGGGAAAGGCATGTTGAGGCCGATCAGAGCGCCGACCCGGTTGGGCTCGAGCCTCATCGGAAGCGCGATGAAGTTGTTGAGCGCAGGCGCGTTCGGCAGGCCCTCGCGGGCGAAGAAGGCGCGGGGATCGGTCTCGGCCAGAGCCCGCTGTTCCCGCTGCGTCGCCCTCAGAACGCCCCGCCGGGCCCCCTCCGGGATCTTCTCCCAGAGCTCGGCCGGGGAACCACGATCGATCTCGATGACCTCGGACTCGCTGGCAGTCGCCGCCATCAGGATGCCCGCGCCCTGCGCGCCGAAAAGCTCCGTCATCGCCGCGGCCGCGGCGATGACGATCTCGTTGGTTGAACTGGCGGCAAGCAGCCGCTGGCTGATCTCCCGGTACAGGGCGAGATCGGCCGCGATCTTTCGCACCCGTGCGACCTCCGAGCGGAGGCCGCCTTCCTCTCTGCTCATGGGCTCACCACGGACTCATCCAAGGGATAGCGGCCCCAGCGATGGGCCGCTTCGACGACGGCGGAAAGCGTCTCGGGGCTCGTCTCCCACGGCAGCTCCCCGTGTTGGTCGCACAGCAGGAACCCCCCGCCGGGCGCGCCGGCCGCCAGACAGCGCTTCACCTCCCGCTCCGCGTCCTGCGGGCGCCAGGAGGCCATCGCGATATTGTTCAGGTTCCCCAGGAGGGCGATCTTCCCTGTAGTCTGCCGCTTCAGAGCGGCCAGGTCGTCGGCCGAGCTCACCACCAGGCCGGCCGCCCCGGCCTCCGCCACTTCCACGGCGACCCGCGCGCTTCGGCCGCCGGCCGTCGCCAGCACCAGCGGCCCGGCCGCCTGGCCGGCGATCGCGCGGAGCGCAGGCAGCCCGAACTCGTGGAACTGGGCCGGCGTGGTGAGATCGGTCGAGGACATGGGGTCAAAGTAGCCGACGGCGTCCGCGCCCGCCGCGAACTGCGCGTTGATCCACTTCACACAGAACTCCTGGCATACCGCCAGCATCCGGTCGCGCAGTTCCACGTCGCCGAACAACAGCAGCCTGAGCCAGCCCTCCATGCCCATCAGCATGATGGGGAGGCTGAAGGGGCCGATGGCATTGGAGATGATCGGCGTCTCCCCCTTGAAGCGGGCGGCCAGCAGACGGATCACCTCCAGCGTCCTGGCCAACGGCTTGCAGCTCTCGGGGTCAGGCGCACTCAACCGCAGGACATCGGAGGGATCTGTGATCATCGGCTTCGAGACCACCGGCGGCGAGTCGTCATACCACCTGACCTCCCCGCCGAACGCCTCTGCTTCCGCCGCTCCATAGGTGAAAGCGTAGACGCAGTCGTGACCATACCGGGCGAGCAGCCGCGCCTGTCCCTCCGCCCCGGCCGCGGGGGTGCGCAGGTACTCCGGCAGGGGGAGGTCGAGTTCCTTCGCTCCCTGCACCGTCATCAGCAGCAGCACGGGAACGCGGTCCGGCTCCTGCCGGCTGACGGCCGCCACCACTCGCTGGTACGAGTTCATGGCGGCCCTCCGTTCATCAGCCCTCTGATCGTGGAGACCGCGCGGAAGGCGTTCGGCGCCCAGCCGTCGGCCCCCACCCGGCGCGCCAGCTCGGGGTCGGATCGAAAGGGAGGACCGCCGACCGCCAGCTTCACTCGATGGCCATGTCGGCCCAGCGCCTGCCGGATCTCGGGGACATAGCCTGCGCTTCGCAGCAGGAACATGGATATCGCCAGTACCGGGGCCTCTTCGTCCAGCGCGCGGTCCGTCAGCTCGCGCGGCGAGAGGCCGACGCCGGCATCGACCACCTCCAGGCCCGCCGCCCGAAGGAACACCGCGACCAGCTTCGCCCCCAGCGCATGGCCATCGGCCAGCGTCCCGACCACCACCTTCGGGCCTTGCCCGGATGCTGCGGGGAAGCGACCCGCGAGTTTCTGGACTGCCTCCTCGATGGCGCAAGCGGCGACGAACTGCTGCGTCAGCGTCACCTCACCCGCCGTCCACATCTCGCCAAGGGCTTCCATCGCCGGGTGGATGAGGCGGGTCAGCGCGAGGTCCAGCGGTAGGCCCGACCGCAGCGCCTGCTCCAGCACCGTGCGCGCCCCATCGCGGTCACAGTCAACCAGGCTGGAGGTGAGGCGCTCCCTCCAGGAGTTCACGGCCGGATCGCCCGGCAGGGAACCGCCGGAACCAAGGGCAGACACCATGGCGCGCAACCTTCCTCCACTGTTCGCGGTTCTTCCGTAGGAGACCGGCTTCCTGCCGCAAGAGAAGAGGCCTGCACGCCCTCGGGTCTGCGCAGAATCGCTGAAACCTTCACTCCAGGTCTGCCGTATAGGTAGAGCAGAGCATATCGCGCCCTGGCAAGGGAAGGAGAGGATAGTGAACGTCAACAGGTTGGGATTGCTGGCGGGTGCGCTGGTCTTGGCGCTACTCGCGGCGGGGGCCGGTCTGGCCGCGCCGACTACTCTGGGTGAGGGCCCGGTTCAGGTCGAGAAGCTGATCTATCAAGGCGCCGCGATCGACACCCAGATCGACGTCAATGGTGAAGCGGCGGTTATGCTGGTCGGAAGCGCGCTCGACGCGCTGGCAGCACAGGCAGAAGAGCAAGTGAAAGCGATGCAGGCAAGCGGCAATCCGCCGATGCCCGGCCCGATGGCGAAGCTGTCCCTGGTCGCCCCCATGATCGGTCCGGCGAAGGACGCCATCAAGAGCCTGCAGCATATCACCGTCCTCGTGATGAAGCCGAAGGCGCCGGCTCAGCCGGATCAGTTCATCGCCTACTATCGCGGACTGATGAGCCCACTGGGGTGGTCGCCCTTCGTCACCGTGAAGGACAAAGACGGCACGGGCATCTCCGCCCTGCTCGCCCCCGAGGCCAAGGGCGTCTTCGTCGCCATCAGTGACAAGGACGAGATGATCGTCGCTATGGTCACGACAGGCCGGCCCCTCGGCGACATCATCGGGCAGGTGGTTAGCTCCGGCGGCAACGTCATCCCGGCCATCATCGACTCACTGGGCAAGGGGAAGCCCGCGCCCGAGGAAGCGGCCGCGGAGAAGGACGAGTCCGACAAAGGTGAGCCTGACAAGGCTGAGGCCGATGGAGCCGAAGGCGGCTAGACGCCGGCCATTCCCACCGGATACCAGCGCAGGGCCGGCTGAAGCAGAGTCGGCCCTGCTCCCTTTCGGGCCGGTTCCGCGCTGTGCGCGATGCTCAGCCCTCCTCCCCCTCCGCAATCGAGTAGATGAACCACCGCACCGGCTTCCGCCCTCGGCCCCAGTGTGGCTTCCGGTCGAAGTAGAGCGTCATCACTTCCCCCGTGGTGGTCTTGATGCGGTAGAAATGCTTCCGGGTGTAGAGCCAGATCTTATCCATCCCCGCCCCGGGCTGGCGAGTGCGCCAGGTGTCGATGATCCCCAGCACCGTGTACTCGCGGCCGTGCCAGGTGAACACGCGTGGCAGCCCCGGCCCGCCCCGCGCCATCGCCGCCGCGTCGAAGGAGCCGGGTTTCGGCTCGATGGGCTCGTCGATGAACCGCTCGTCGTCCAAGCCGTGAGGCATCGCGACTAGCCCTCCGTCCCAAGGTGCGGCATCGCCATTCGCTCTATTCGACGGCTGCCGATCCGTTCTTAGTGCGGTGGATATCCGCCACCGTGAACACCAGCAGCCCGACGGCGATCAGCCCACATCCCAGAATGACCCGCGGCGAGGGCAATTCGCCGATGAACAGGTACACCCAGATCGGATTGCAGATCGGCTCCAACAGCGCGATCAGTGAAGCGTCGATGGCGCTTGAACCGGCGATCCCCCAGGTGAACAGGTAATAGCCGAGCCCGAGCTGGCAGATGCCCATGATCGCCAGCGCGCCGATCTCCCGGGGGCTGTCCGCCAGCGGGACGCGAAACACCAGCGCCAGCGAGAAGAGCGCCACCCCCGCGAACAAGTTCACCCACACGTGAATCGACGCCGGCGAGTAGCCCTGCATGTCCTTCAACAGCAGCAGAAACGCCGCGAAAGCCACGCCGCTCACCAGCCCCAGCAGCAGCGACGTCCGGTTCGCGCCGTCGCCTCCGCTGGTAACGATCACCAGCACCGCCAGCGCGGTAATTACAGTGGCGATGATCTCGCCGGGCCGCAAGCGCTGGCGGTAGATCAGCCACGTCCACAGCGCCACGATGGACGGGGCGATGTACTGAAGCCAGATCCCCTGCGCCGCCGTGCCAAGCTGCATCGACCCCATCAGCGTGCTCACCAGCGTGGCGAACAGCACGCCCGCGGCGATCAGCTTGCGCGCCGGTGGCCGCGGCTGCTTCACTCCGGGCAGGAACATGAGCGTGGTGAAGAGCGACCGGGTGCCGGCGATCGCCAGCCAGTGCACCCCGGGGAGGCTCTTGAGAATCACGCCGCTGATGCTCCAGGCGAGCGCGGCGGCGACGATCAACAGTCTGGATCGCGTCTGAGACACCTTCAGATCAGCCTTGAGTCAGCTTGGAGAGCGCCTGCGCGTGCCCGTCCGCCAGCTTGGCAAAGCTCCGCACCGCCTCCGGCAGGCTGAGCCGCGCGGCCGCGTCGCGGTAGAAGCACTCCAGTTTCGCCTCCGCGCTGAGTGACCGCGACCCGCGCGTCGCCGGCTGCCAGCCCGAACTGGTAGTCCTCGGTGTCCAGCCCCTGGATCGCCTCCAGCAGCATCTCGTTCACCTGCTGGCGCCGAACCTGTTCGAGCTTCCTGCGATTCACATCACCGCTCGCGGCCAGCTCACGCAGAATGCCGCGCAACGGCTCCTCGCTCGCGGCCGCCGCCTCCGCGCAGAACCCCGCCAGCGCCGCCTCCTGGTCGAGCGCGAACTTGAGCGCCGCCCCGAAAGTGGTCAGCTCCATCCCGCGCTCACCACCTCGTGATCACGACTTTCTTCTCGGTGAGGAAGTCAACCACGTCCTGCCCCTGCCCGTGCAAGTCGCCAAAGAACGAGTCTTTGCGCCCGCCGAACGGGAAGAACGCCATCGGCGCCGCCACCCCCACGTTGACGCCGATATTGCCGCAGTGCACCCGATACTTGAACTCCCTCGCCGCCGACCCGCTGTCGGTGAAGATCGAGGAAGCGTTGCCATAGGGACTGGCGTCGATGATCCCGATTGCCGAGGCGAGATCATCGACCCTGACGATCGACACCACCGGCCCGAAGATCTCGTCCTTCGCGATGCTCATCTCCGGCCTGACTCCATCGAACACCGTCGGGCCGACGAAGTAGCCGCGCTCGTGCCCCGCGACCTTCACCTGCCGCCCGTCGAGCAGCAGTCTCGCGCCCTCCTTCACCCCCCGCTCGATGTGACCCAGCACGCGCTCCTGGTGCCGCTTCGACACCACCGGGCCCATCTGCACCGTCTCATCGAGCGGGTCGCCGACCTTGAGCTTCGCGGCCGCCGCCACGAAGCGATCCCGCAGCGGCTCGTAGGCCCCGCCGACCGGCAGCAACACCGCGCCCGCCAGGCACCGCTGCCCCGCGCAGCCATAGCATGAACTCAGCAGGTTCGGGATCGCCTTGTCGAGATCGGCGTCCGGCATGACCACGATGAAGTTCTTCGCCCCCGCCTGACACTGGGCCCGCTTGCCCGAGGCGCCCGCGGCCGCGTAGATCGCCTTTGCCACCGGGGTGGAGGTGACGGACGAAATGCCGGCGATGCCGGGGTGCTTCAGCAGCGCGTCCACCGTCGCGCGCCCACCATGCACCAGGCTCATCACCCCCGGCGGAAGATCGAGTTCCGCGACCATCTCGAAGATGCGCGCCTGGGTGAGTGGCGTCTGCTCGGAGGGCTTGACGATGAACGGGTTGCCCGTCGCCATGGCATACGGCGCGAACCACCACGGCACCATCGCCGGGAAGTTGTACGGCGCGATCACCGCGAATACGCCCAGCGGCTGCCGCACCACTTCCTCGTCGATGCCCCGCGCCACGTCTTCGAGGTTCTGCCCCATCATCAGCGACGGGATGCCGATGGCTACTTCCACGTTTTCGATGGTGCGGCGCATCTCGCCCCGCGCCTCGTCGAGGGTCTTCCCGTTCTCGGTGGAGATGGTGCGCGCCACCTCCTCGAAGCCCTCCTCCATCAACTCCTTCAGGCGGAAGAGGTACTGCACCCGCGACGTCGGCGGCGTCTCGCGCCATTCCCCGAAGGCCTCGTTCGCGGCCTTCACCGCCTCCTCCACCTCACCCGCCGTCGACAGCGGGACCTCCGCGATTGCCTCATCGGTGGTGGGGTTGAGCACCTCCAGCCGCTCCGGCGCGCGGGACTCCCTCCACTCCCCGGCGATGTAGTTCTTCAGCTTCTCAATGGACATCGGAACACTCCCTTATGCTGCGCATCATCGTCCGCCCCACTGTCATTGCGAGCCGCCTCGGCTCGACCGAGCCGAGGCGCGTGTGGCAATCTCGGCCGATCATTGCTCTTCGGAAGAGACGTCCCATCCGGAGCAACGGCGTCAGCCGCGCCACCCCTCGCTCAGGTCGTTCCATTCCGGATTGCTGGCCTCGACCAGAGAGATCTTCTTCGCGCGCGACCAGCTCTTGATCTGCTTCTCGCGTGCTATCGCGACCATGACATCGTTCGTTGACTCGTAGTAAACGAGCCGCTTGACCCTGTAACGCGACGTGAAGCCCTTGGCCAACCCGTTCCTATGCTCGTATACGCGACGCTCAAGGTCGTTCGTGACGCCCGTGTAGAGCGTCCCCGACTTGCTGGCCATGATGTACACATAGTATGTCCGCGACACGATGACATGGCATTCGCAGCGGCCGCCTCGCGTTCCTCCTGATCGCCGGCCGGCCCACTGTCATTGCGAGCCGCCTCGGCTCAACCGAGCCGAGGCGCGCGTGGCAATCTCGGTCGATCTCTGCCGTAACCTTCCCCGTACTTACACCCGAGACCCCCACGGTCGCGCTCCTGAAGGAGCGCTTCCCTCGGGGTGACAGTGAGGCCGGCCTCTTGTCATTGCGAGCCGCCTCGGCTCGGCCGACCCTCCCCTACACCGTCTCCTCATCCGCCATCCCCAGCACCTCATCCAGCGCCCCCAGCCCCTCCTCTACCTCCTCCTCGCTGATCACCAGCGGCGGGGCGACGATGAAGTGGCTGTACCACCCCGACAGGAACACGCCGCGCTTCATCAGCTCACCCGAGAGCCGGCCGATGATGGTGGGCCGCAGCGTGGCGGCGTCGGCCTTCGTACCGAACGGTTGCTTCGTCTCGCGGTCCCTCACCAGCTCCACCCCCCAGAAGTGCCCCATCCCGCGCACATCGCCCACGCTCGGGTGGCGCTCCTTCAGCGCGTTCAGCCCGCGTTCGAGGCGCGCGCTGGTCGTCTTCATCAGCCCGCTCGCCACCAGCTTCCTGTACTCGGCGACCGCGGCAGGGATGGCCGCGATCACCACTGGGTGCGCGGCGTAAGTATGCCCGTGCGAGAAGAAGCGCTCCTGGAAGAACTCGCGAATCCTGCCCGTGGTGGCGGTGATGGCCGCCGGCGTGTAGGCCCCCGTGCAGCCCTTCGCGGTGGTGATGATATCGGGCTTCACTTCCCAGTGGTTCACCGCGAACCAGTCGCCCGTGCGGAACCACCCGCTCATCACCTCGTCCGCCACCAGCAGCGCGCCGTGCTCATCACAGATCGCCCGCAGCCGCGGCAAGTACTCCTTCGGCGGCACGATCACTCCGTTGGTACCGACCACCGGCTCGACCATCACCGCGGCGACATTCCCCTCTTCCCGCATCATGTAGTCGACGTACTCCGCGCACTGAATCCCGCACTTCGGATAGTCCAGCCCGAACGGGCAGCGATAGCAGTAAGCGTCGGGCGCGAAGACCACCCCCGGCATCAGGTTCACCGGCTCCGCGGTGAAGCGGCGATGATCGCCGGTGAGCGCGATGCTGCCCGCGGTGGAGCCGTGGTAGGAGCGATAGCGGGAGATCACCTTGTACTTGCCCTGCGGGGCCGAGTACTGGTGGATGATCTTCAGCGCCGCCTCGTTCGCCTCGGTGCCGGAGGTGGAGAAGAAGAACTGGTCCAGCCCCTCCGGCATCACCTCCAGCAGCGCCTCCACCGCCCGCGCCTTCTCCTCCGAGGCGAAGCCGGGCGCCAGGTACGGAATCCCCGTCGCCGCCTTCGCAATCGCCTTCGCTACCGCCTTGTTGCCGTGGCCGAGGTTCGAGCACATCAACTGCGACGAGAAATCCAGATACGACGTGTCCTTGTCATCCCAGAACCTCGCCCCCTCCGCCCTGGTGACGAACAGCGGCCGCTGAAACCCCTTCTGCGCCTGCCACGAACCATAGCTATGCTCCCCCACCAAGCGGGCGAGATCGTCTGTGTCGCTCATACGCGCATCTCCTGGCCCGTAAGGCCGGGGCCTTGGTCGCCTCCGGCGACTTGTCCCCTGCCACCCCTCCTGCTGTCATTCCGAGCGGGGCGAGGCCTGCCCGCCTCTGGCGGGAATCACGCCGTTCACCAGACCGCCCGAACCCTGATCACGCGGCTACTCCGCACTCACCCCCCCTCGTCCTGCACTCTCTCAGTGGCGTGGGTTTGCCGGCCGCGGAGCGGCCGGTAACCCGCGTAGGCACGCTCCGCGTGCCTCTCCCTCCGCCCAGTAGCCTACCCCTGCGCAGCAGGGGTGGGGCCGTTGGTTGCTTCGGTAGTTCTGCTGCCGAAGCCCCTCCCATTCCGGTTGCTTCGGTAGCTTGCTGCCGAAGCCTAACCACGGAGAACCACGCCGCCTCTCGCGCGCCGCGGCGACGCCCTCCACTTCGGGGCGGAGGGGAGGGGAACCTGCGGAGTGAGCGGCCTCACTCTTGCGAGCTCAACCGAGGCTGGCCTACGGCTAGGTGTGGCCGGCGGCCACGACCTCGAGCCTGCCAGCGAGCGCCCTAGCGTTCGCGAAGACCTGCTCTCCCTCCTTCACGGCGGCTGTCTCTGCAGTGGTGGCTGCGTGCTCGAAGTCAATCCTCAAGGAGCTGTTCGCCGCCGATGCCGCGGCAAGCAGTGTCCCCATTGCGCCACTAAGGCGGTCAAGGATGGCCTTCATCTCCACATAGCACTTCACCACATCTCTGGCGAGGTCATCGGGCAGGAATAGCAGTCGGCTCCCTGCGCCCTCAAAGAACGAGAAATACGATTGGTCGAGCGAGCCGGCCGCCGAACGCAGTACGTAGTCGCGCGCTCTCGGTTCCATGGCATCACGCGCGGACCTGATTGAGTCCCACCTATCAGCCACCCCTTGGAGTTCGGCAGCCAGGGCCCCTGCCAGCAGTCGTCTCTCGCGATCCTGCTGCTCCTGCTCCTGGCATCTCTCGTGCTCGCGCCGCCGCTTTTCGCGGCGGCGGGCCGCAAACTCAGACACGAGAAACCCTATCAGGGAAGCAAGCACGCCGCCCAGAATGGGGCCCGGCAGAGAAACATACCATGGGGACTTCAGGCCAACGATGCTTCCCGCAAGGGACTCTGTGGCGCGAGCAAGCGCCTCAAGCGCCTGAGCAGATTCAACTGCCATAGTGGTCATCAACCCTCTTTCGTCGTCGTCGCTCTACGGCCGATTCCGCGGGAGAGGCGACTCTTCGCGCCGGAAATGCCCAGCGCTCGCTTCCAGGAGAATGAGAAACCGAATTTCCTCGGCATGGCAACCCCTCGCAGTCAGATGGACCCTCTGGGGCGGTACCTTCTCCAGGGGCGGTCCACCACCTGCCCCGCAGGCTCGTCGTCGCGTTCCCTCCCCTCCCCCGCGAACTTTTCCCCTCCCCGCCGCGTCCAATGGCCAGAGGGTAAACGTATGCCCCTGCGAGCGCGGATTCGTTCGGATGCGGCGCTGTTCTGGCGCTGGTTCAACTACTGGCGCAAGCGCTATCTGTGGCTGCGCTTGGCGATCCTGCTCATCATCTTCGCCCCCACGCTCTACGGGGTGCCCCGACCGCTGATTCGGCAGTTGGTGATCTACGCCATCACCGCCATCGACACCGCCCGCTTCCCGCCGGAGTTCACGGAAGCGAGACTGCTGCGGGCGCGGGAGGCGAAGTCACTCCAGACCGCCCTGCTCGCCCACTTCGACGCCAGCCACGACGGCCGGCTGCAGCCGGCCGAGGGCAAGCGCCTTCGCGCCGCCACCGGCCTCGCCCCGAAGGAACTGAAAGCGACGAGCCTCGTGGTGGACTACGACCGCCTGCTGGCCGCCGGCAAGAAGGCCGGCCTCGCCCCCCGTTTCGACACCTCCCGCACCATGCGCCGGTGGGCCTTCGACACCGCGCGGGCGAACGAGGCCCGCGCCTTCGCCCCCTACCGTCATGAGGTCGAGCAGCAGATGCGGATGGCCTACCCGCGGGCGCGGGACTACCTGCGCTGGGAAACCTGGCGGCGGGGTATCGACTGGTTCCGGTCGGGGCTGGGGTCACAGCTAGACCAACTCGCGCCGGGTGTGTTCTTCGGCCTCAGCTTCCCGGCCGGGATGGCCGCCCAATACTCCACAGACACTCCCTGGCCATGGCCCTGGTGGCGGGGGTTCATAGGCTGGATGGCGCTAGTCCTGATCGTCGCGGCCTGCGTCCGCCGCTTCTCCCGCGCCGAGGAGTTCCAGCGCCGCCTCGCGGAGCATCCCGAACTCGCCGCGGCCCCCTGCCCAGTGTGCGGCCAGCCCACTCACGACCTCGGCGCGCTGCGCGAGCATCGCTTCCCCCGCGCCGCCGCCCTCGGCGCGGTAGTGGCCCTCGCGGTCGGCGCCATCAGCGCCGTGACGATAGGCGTCTTCGATGTCCCGGACCGCGGCGTGACGATGGGGCGCTTCACCTGGCTCGCGTGTGGCCTCGCCGTCGGGATCGCGCGCTACCTCCTCTGGTCTTGGGAGGTCCACGCCTGCCACCGCCGCCCCCGCCTCCACCTCATCGGCCTCGCCGCCGCCGCCCTCGCCGTCGCCGCCCCCCTCAGCGCAGTGGCGGCCTACGGGGTGAAGGCGTTCGGGTAGGACGACGCGGACAGGCCCGCCCGTAACTGGTAGCCTGGTGGGCTCCGCCGCTTACAGCTCCTCGAACTCCTCCCACTCCATGTGGCAGTGGCGCAGGATGCTCCGCAGTGTTCCGATCGCGATTATGCGATGGCGAGGGACGATGGCCGTGACGTACCCCTCTGGGATATGCTTGCCAAGCTTGACGTGACTGCCCTTCTGGCCCACAACCTGAAAGCCCGCGGACAGGAGTTTGCGCACGACCTCTCGGAACGGCAGCCGCCTAGGCGGCACCAACTTGCACCTCAACCTTCACGAGCTTAGGCTGGGGGGCCTCGGTCGGCTCCTCGAAGTAGAGTTCCAGCGCCTCCTGCAGGTTCGCCAGCGCCTCTGCTTCAGACGCGCCCTGGCTGGCGACGTCGGCCTCTAGGCACTGGGCGACGAACAGGTCCTCTTCCTGCCACACCGCGGCTGTGAGTGTGGTTTTCATAGCTTCCCTCTATCCCAAATGCGATACATCAATCATACCATTTCCGCCACTCGCCGGTCGTCGCCCACCGGCCCCCGCAGCTCCTCCCCCTAGTGCGCGTCGTCCATCGCCACGTGGTTGTCCGGCAGGGAGGTCCACGAGATCTTCTGGTAGCTGAATGAGGCCTCCTCCACCAGGCCGCCGGGGGTGCCGGGCTTGACATCGATCGAGCTGATCGTGGCATTGGTCAGCTCGGTGATGAAGTAGTTCTCCGAGCCGCGGTACCACTTGATAGTTACCTTGGGAAGCATCTCGTTGGTGGTCAGTGCCGCGTAGAGCATCGGGGTGGACTTGTCCACCGCCTTGGAGATCGTCAGCGGCCCATGGATTCGCTTGCCGGTGGCCAGCCCCGTCGCCGCGTCGTGGGGCGCGGTCACCTGGTGTCGCAGGCTCAGCACCGGGATGCGACCATCCGGGGCGGCGCCGGGGATGACGCCCTGCTTGCTCGCCTTCACTTCCATGAACATCGCCGTCGGCGCGTCCGTGCCCACCGATGCCGCGGGAGTGTCAGCTACTGCGCGCCCGATCGCCCCCACCTGCCTGATCGATATCGGGACCCCCGCGTAGAGAGCCGTTCCCGCCGCCAGCACCAGTACGAGCGCAAGAGACAGCCACGTCCACTTTCCCATCGCACCCCACCCTTTCCCGGCGTCGCGTTCCCGAGTCCCGGACGCCGAATCCGTGCTCCGACTTCGCACCCCTCCCGCCTCTCTCCTGCCCCGGCCCCGGTCCGCCCCCGTCCTGTCTTTCCCGGGAACAGGAGTTGCGCGTGCAGGAGACAGCTTGGCTGCCGCAGAATGGGTATAATATTGGTGATTCCTGCTCCTTCTGGGAGGGCCTCAGGGCGGCGCTACGCCCGGGGCCAGGAGAAGATGGATGCTGCTAGGCGAGTTGCTAGTCTACCGGTACCAACTGATCTCCAAGGACCAGCGACTGCAGGCTATGGCCCGCCAGGCCGAGGCGCCCCACAAGCGCCCTCTCGGCGAGATCCTGCTGGAGATGGGGCTCATCACCGAGGCCCAGCTCAAAGAGGTCCTGGACTATCAGCGCTCCGAGCGCAATCCCTGGGCCCACGCGGCCTAGGCTGAGTCGCTCCGAGCCGAAGCCCTCAGAGCGCCCCGCGGCCCGTCCCGCAAGCGCGCGGTATCCCTCACTCACCCCGCCGGCCCCTTCCCCCCCGAGAACAGCAGCAGCAGCGAGGACAGGAAGCCGGAGACCGCGCCGCCCAGGAAGAGCCCGAAGAAGGATGGGCGCAGGCGCTGGTAGAGTCGCAGGCCGCCCAGCCGATAGATGACGTTGACGAGCGCCCAACCCACCAGGGCGTTCGCCCAGATCACCGCATTGATGCCCCAGCCTCCCTGGAGCAGGAAGCCCACCGGGCTGAGCCGCCACCAGGAGACGCTCATCTGAAGCAACGCCAGTCCGCAGGCGACGGCCACCCCCGACAGCATGGCGATAATGCCGATCCTATCGGCCTGCTGCGGATTCCTGAGCATGTCAACCATGTCGCCGTACTCCCACCGCGGCACGCCGTCATAGGTCCACGAGTCGAGCCGGGTCGGCCCGCTCAGGTAGCCGGCCCACACTCGCCCGACGGGACCGAGCGCCACCATCACCACGACCGCCAGCGCCAGCGCCAGCACGACGCTGGAGCCGCGGAGCCGGGTGGAGTGGAGGATCTTCATGTCGTTGGCGGCGTAGTGCATGAACGAGACCTTGAACTCGGTCATGAAGACCGCGTCCATCGGATTGAGCAAGGCAAAGGTAGCGGGGCGGACGCCGACATTGCCGAGGCCGCTGTCGAGCAGGTAGCGAATCTGCGGGCCGCACTCGACGTGATTGGTGCCCGCCGCGGCGATGACGCGGGTGAGCGAGAGCGCGGTGGTGTAGAACAGGAAGAGCAGCAGCAGCAGGCGGCCGATCTGCGCGCCGGCCGCGTCGGCGATGAGGCACAGGCCGACTGTGCTGAGGAGCAGGCACGAGCAGCGCGTACCTGGGCTTGAGCAGTTCGAGTGGGTCGTGCTCGCGGCGCGCCGGGTCCCACCAGGACTTCAGGGCGTGGTGATGGCATGGCGAGACTGGTAGAGCACGAAAGCGCCGAAGCCGACCAGCGCGCCGCCGGTCTGGTAGCCGAAGAACCCGGAACTCGCACCCGCACGGCCGCTGCCGAGGAAACCGAGCGCGCCGAGGAGAATGAGCTGGGTGTAGTACAAAGACGTGAAAGAGCCACAGGCTGAGCGACACCTCCACCGGCAGCAGGCACATGATGCCGATGCTGGACCAGCTCAGGTTGAACTCGATGCGGTTGAGCACGCCCCAGGGCATCTCCTTCTCATTGAAGGCGCGGCCGATGGGCCAGGACATCTGAAAGTAGGGAACGCTGGGGAAGTAGCGGTTGAGCAGCACCAGCATGCCGTAACCGAATGCGATCCCGAACCCCACCCAGAACATGCGGCTGCCGCAGCAGGGGCGCGCCGGGTGTGCCCTGATAACCGACGGTTTCGAGGGGGATCTGCGCCAGCGGGAAGGCGAGGCGCTGCGCCTCGATCCAGTCTCGTCGCACCAGCGACAGCAGGGAGAACGAGCCGACGTAGATGCAGAGGGCGATGGCGCCCCAGGCGATCAGCGGCTGCCGCCAGGCCGCCCAGGGGATAGAGGTGCGCTCGGGAAGGCCCTCCCAGAACCAACGGATGGCCTCCGGGTTGTTGAGCTGGAACCAGGGAGGGATGTGGGGCTGGAGGAGGATCGCCCACCGGTTCTCGGGGCTGGCGAAGTACTGGCTGGCGGTCACCATGACGGTAACGAAGGTGGCATAGCCGACCGTGGAAATGGCGGCGGTGGCGGCGACCATGGCGTAGACGGTCAGAATCTCGGATCGGGTGAGGCTGCGCCGGCGGTGGCGCCAGAGCAGGAAACCGTTGATGGGACCGAGCGTCAGCAGCAAGGCCCAGATGGCAGCGGCGGGAACGGGGCTGAGGCCCAGGTCAGGGCCACCCTTGATATCGCTCAGATACGGGATGAGGAAAGCGAATCCGGCGACGAAGGCCAGCCCGACCAGCGCCGACCGCAGAGTCACCGCGGAGGGACGGCTGTCGCCGGGGATAGCGGCCGCTGGCTGGTCGCTATTGGGGCCGCCGATGGCACCACGCTGATCCGCCATTGCTGACCGGATTTCGACCGGAACTGAAGCGCGCCTGCCGGAGAGCCGAAAAGAAGGGCAGCGATATGCCCGGCACAGCAACCTAGCTATGCTTCGCCAACCTCACTGTGAAAGACCGGAACGATGTGTCCCAAAGCCTACCACTGCCTTCGCCCGTTCCCACTCCCTCACGAAGCGCCTCGTCGCGGTTTCGGAGAGCGGGGTATAGAAGCAAAGGGAGGGGCCGACGGGGATAGCCGCCGCCAGTGTCGTGGGAGGAGGCGCCAGCCAGGCTATGAATGCGTCGGATGAATGCTGGGGCACTTGGCAATACCCCACGTAGTGACGTGCGCATTCCGGCAGATAGAACCCAGTGTTCCGGCAGTAATGGGGTTCTTATCGCGGGGCACCAGAATGCGACACTGCCTGCCGCACTGGGGACACTTCCGGTAGAATAGAGTTCCGTGCCTCGTCTGGCACTTCTCCTCGGCCCCGATAGATCGGAGCCATCGTACCACCTCTCGCGTTGTGTCAGGCGCGCGCATGAACGGGGACGCTACCCCGTCGGGATAGGAAGGACAGCTCGAGGCCTTGGAGCGGAGGCGATACGAACTCCTCCATTACCTCACATGACACCTTCCTCGTGGGGATGGGAAACTCTCCTTGCCTGACGCAGTCCTCGACATACATACCGACGAGCCCTATAAGAGACTGGAAGGCTTCGTCGGCACTGCGGCCGCAGGATGCGATGTCGTACTCTAGACAGAGAGCCGTGAATTCACTGTTCTCCTGTTTGATTAGGACGGTGAACTCAAGAGTGAACGACTTCGGAGTCCGCTCGACCGTCTGTCCCATACTCAGTCTCCTCTAGCCATACTTCGGCAGATGGGTAGGCGAACGGGAGGTAGTTAGGCGAACTGCTATCTTGCATGTGCTGCAACGCCATCACACTGCTGCCCGCTACGCAGCGCGACTGAAGCATACACCACTGCCTCTCTGGTGTAAACCGGCCGCAGAACGCCCTCGTAGAGGCTGTCTTCCATGTTCTGTGCGCTTTGTCACACCTTCTGTTACTGCATGAAGCACATTACTGTCCAAGGATAGACGGGAGCGCTCTGGCGCCGCGCGCCTCCCCCGGCTAAGTGGGAACGAACTGGGAGGATTGGCCCAGGTTGGTGGCGGTGATGCGGGCGATCAGCAGCGTCATGTCGTCTCGGTGCTGTCCCTCCCGGCCGTAGCGGTTGACATCGTCAAAGACGCGCGCCGCCACCTCCTCCGCGGTGGGAGCCTGAAGGCGCTCGCTCACGAGGGCGAGGAAGTCCTCCCTCCCCAGGAGACGTCCCTCCTTGTCGGCGACCTCCGTCATGCCGTCGCTGAACAGCACGAGCGTATCTCCCGTGTGCAGCGGCAGCGTCTGCTCCGGGTAGCGAACCTGAGGGCTGACGCCGAGCACGATGCCGGCCTGCGCCAGGGCCACCGGCTCCCCTCCGCCGGCGGGCGCTATCACGGGCGGTTCGTGACCCGCGTTGGCGTAGGTGAAAGTCGCTTCGTCCAGATCGACGACGATGTAGGCCATGCTGATGAAGGTCTCGAGTTCCACGTTGTCGGCGACGGCGGCCGCCACCTCCCGGTTGATCTCCGTGAGCACCCGGGCCGGCGACTGCTCGCGGTGGGCGGTGAGGCGGAGCGTGGTCTTGAACGTGGACAAGTAGCCGATGCGCTGGCTGAAATGCCCGGAGAGATCGGCGATGCAGAGGCCCCAGCGGCGGCCGCCCAGGGGGATCAGGTCGTAGTAGTCGCCGGAGAAAGCCATCGCCGCCGGTCGGTACCGGAATCCCAGGTCCAGCCCCGGGGCCGCTGGCAGGCGCTTCGGCCTCACCAGATCGTCGACGAACTGGGCGACGCGAATGCGCTCCCGGTACTGCTGAAGGACGGCGCGGCTGGCAGAGAGGGCCTGGCGTTCGCGAGCCTGGGCGTGGATGGCGATGCTCAGAACTCCGGCGGTGGCGATGAGAAAGATGACCTGGATGGTGACCGTGACACCGACCGGTGGGCTCAGGACGGGATGCGACACCCACACCGCCCACACGTATAGGACGGAGGAGAGTACCGCGGTCAGGAAGGCGCCCCCCATCCCGTACCAGAGGCCGGCCGCGATCACCACGCCGAAGTAGAGCGTGAAGAAGCTGGAGGCCATGGGCCACCTGCAGAAGAACACCCAGAGAGAGATGAAGACGACGTCGACGAGAACGATGATCAGCCGCGGGAAGGCGTAGCCGCGGACGTGCACCAGGAATAGGCAGAGGTTGTAGACCGCGACGGTGATGATCGCCGCCTGGAGCAGGAAGCCTTCCTCTTCCGGAGGCCGAACGAACTGAGTGTACGCGAGGATGACGAGTAGGAAAACGGTGCGGAACACCGCCACAACGATCTCGGTGTCGTGGCGGCGCAGGTCGATCTCCGGGACTGGGGACGGCGGCGCAGGCGTAGACATACGGAACCTTGGACCCGTGACTTCCGTCAGAGTCCTCGGGAATCCTGCCCGCCTGGGCCGCAGGCGTGTCGGCCGGGCAGCACCGCGAGCTGGTGCAACGGGCCTTGCGGGGCATTTCCGCCAGGAGCACCGCTTCCGAGCGGCCCGCCATCACTGTCACCCCGAGGGAGGCGCTGCCCTTCGGGCAGAGGCGACCGTGGGGGTCTCGGCTGGATTCGCGAGAATAGCAGCGTGCGACTCGCTTTCCTGGGCCAGAGGGTCCTGTCGTTGTTGTAGGGGCGCAATTCATTGCGCCCTCCGGGGCCACACTCCGTCGGTAGGATAACACCGCGGTTGTGTGGTATGAGGTGATTAGCGGCGTCCGTAAGAGGCGAGGCGGACGCTTGCGCGTCACAGATGCCTTCTCGTGCCGGTTCACCGACGCAGGCAATCGCTACAAAGGGGATCGCGCCAGGATGCAGATTCGCACATCACCGCGAATTCGACTGACTGCCCTGAGCTTTCTGCTATTCGCAGTTCTGGTCACAGGTATCTCGGTTGCGGCCCGCCGCGCGAAGACGAGCGACCCGGCCGCGCTCCGCAAGCGGCTGCGTTCCATTCAGAAGCAGCAGGAACGCACGCTCAGCAATCTCCGCGTCGTGAAGCAGCGGGAGAAGCGCGTCAAGCGGGAACTCCGGCAGCTCGACCAGACACTGGTAGCGACCAAGACGCGGCTGACCGCGGTTTCCGCCGACGTGCGCGAGAAGCGCGTCGACCTGGCGGAGGCGGTAGCCCAGTACCAGGCCGCGGAAGAGCGCCTGGACGGGCACCGCGAAAGCGTCTCCGACCGCTTCGTCGCCATGTACGAACTCGGCGAGGTGCGGCCGGTCGAGGTGCTGCTGCAATCCACCAGCTTCACCGATTTCGCCAACCGCCTTTACCTCCTCAATCAGGTCGTGGAAACCGACTCCGAACTGCTGAACCAGTTCGAGGACGCCCAGGCCTCAGCCGACCAGCACCGCGATAACGTCGCCACCGAAGAGCGCAAGCTCACCCGCCTGCAGAGCGAGGTGGAGCAGCAGAAGCGGCAGGTCGCGAGCTGGCGAGAGGCGACCGCCGAGAAGCACGCCCGCTTGCTGACCGATCGCGTTTCCTATGAGCGAGCGCTGGCCGAGCTGGAGCAGAACTCCCGCGAAGTGACCGCCATGTTGGAGCGCCTCGGGCGCACCCGCGGCGGGCAAGCGCGGATGGCAAAGCCCTGGAAGGGCAGCCTCGCCTTCCCGGTGCAAGGGCGCATCACATCTGGGTTCGGCTATCGCACTCACCCGATCTTGCACGTGCGTAAGATGCACACCGGCCTCGACATCGCCGCTCCCTCCGGGACGCCCATTCACGCGGCAGCAGGCGGCGTGGTGCTGTTCGCAGGCCGATGGGGTGGCTACGGAAACTGCGTGATCGTGGACCACGGCGGCGGGTTAGCGACGCTCTACGGCCACTGTTCGCGGATCGCCGCCAGCGAAGGGCAGACCGTGCGCCAGGGCCAGACCATCGCCTACGTCGGCAGCACCGGGCTGTCCACTGGCCCGCACCTGCACTTCGAGACCCGCCGCAACGGCACCCCGGTCAACCCGTCGGGGTTCTGAGGCGCCAGCGAAAGTTCACAGACTACATAGGTGACACTGATCCGGGGAGCCCGAGAGGGCTCCCTTAACTATTTCCCCGGCGTTCAGCCGGCAGGGGCGAGGCCGCTCCTCCGGCGAATCACTAGGCAGGACTGGAGGCTGACATGTCGGGTAATCAGATCGAGCAGACCTATCAACTGGCGCGGGAGCGCTATGCTGCTTTGGGTGTCGATACTGAAGCTGCGCTGACCGCGCTTGCCGGCGTCGCGCTTTCGGTGCACTGCTGGCAGGGGAATGATGTCGGAGGCTTCGAGCGGCCCGACGCGGCGCTCTCGGGCGGCGGCATCCAGGTGACCGGGAACTACCCCGGCAAAGCGCGCAACGTCGGCGAACTCCGCGCTCGACCTGGAGAAGGCGTTTTCCCTCCTCCCCGGCCGCCATCGGTGCAATCTGCACGCCAGCTATGGCGAGTTCGGCGGGAAGGTGGTGGACAGGGACGCGGTCGAGCCGGCTCACTTCCAGGGCTGGGTGTCATGGGCGAAGGCGCAGGGCCTGAAGCTCGACTTCAACTCGACCCTCTTCTCTCACCCCAAAGCGGATGATGGCTTCACCTTGAGCCACCGGGATGCGTCGATACGCGCGTTCTGGGTGGAGCATGTGAAGCGCTGCCGGGCCATCTCGGCGCATATGGGCCGTGCATTGGGGGGCTCATGCCTCCATAATCTCTGGATTCCGGATGGCTGCAAGGACACCCCGGCCGACCGCTGGACTCCCCGGCGTCTGCTGCGGGAGTCACTGGACGAAGTTTACGCCACTGCCTACCCGGCGACCGAGATGAGGGACGCGGTCGAGTGCAAGCTCTTCGGGATCGGCAGTGAGGCCTACGTGGTCGGCAGCCACGAGTTCTACCTCGGATATGCGTTCGCGCACGACAAGATCATCTGCCTCGACCTGGGCCATTTCCACCCGACCGAATCCATCGCCGACAAGATTCTCGGCCGTGCTCCAGT
The DNA here is from genome assembly GCA_963699135.1 of uncultured Armatimonadota bacterium. Classification (GTDB taxonomy): domain Bacteria; phylum Armatimonadota; class Hebobacteria; order Hebobacterales; family Hebobacteraceae; genus JBEKKD01. The sequence goes on from OY969415.1 coordinate 1,049,868, forward strand.
TCTCGGACGAGCTGCTGCTCCACCTCAGCCGGGGGATACGGTGGGACAGCGACCACGTCGCGGTGTTCAGCGACGAGGTGCGCGCGGTGATGGAGGAAGTGGTGCGCGGCGACGCCTTGGGGCGCGTGCACCTGGCCCTGGACTACTTCGATGGCAGCATGAACCGCGTCGGCGCCTGGGTGATCGGCGCCCGGGCGGTGCTGAAGGCGCTCCTGGCGGCCCTGCTTTCGCCGCAAGGGAAGCTCCAGGAAGCGGAGGCGGCTGGCGACAACTTCGCCCGGCTGGCGCTGATGGAAGAGGCGAAGGCGCTGCCCCTGGGGGCGGTGTGGGATCACTACTGCGCGAAGGCCGGCGTGGCCGTCGGAGTCGGGTTGCTGGACGAGGTGCACGGATACGGGCAGGCAGTGCTGATGAAGCGGTGCTAGCCTTCGGACCGCGCCGCAGTTTCCGCCGGCTCCGGCTCGGCGCTGGCGATGATGGTCTGAACCTGGCCCGTATCGGCGCTGTCGGGACCGAGTGGGGTCTGCTGGCCCAGCGCCCGTGACAACTGAACCGGGGTGATCACCTTCATCTCAACGAGGAGCTGCCCGATCGGGCGTCCATCCCGGTGGTGTCGCGCCAGCGCCTCGCTGAGCTGATTCTCGGTGATCCAACCGCGAGTGATGAGGATGTGGCCCAGGGGCTGCGCGCTCCGCGACGATCTGCCATTGCGGGCATAGACGGTGGAGAGGATAAGCAGCGCGCCGCAGAGCAGCGTCACCAGCCCTGTCCACCAACCCGTTCCCTGGTGACTGGTGATGGCGTGGCCGAACGCAATCCCGGACAGCGCCGCGAGCGCCAGCCCGACTCCCAGACGATTCCATTGGAGTTGAGGCTTCGGATCCTGATTCATGAAGGCCCCGCTGGAGGCAGGCGCGCAGTTGTCCCCGACCTCGTCCCGCGCCGCCTCTCCTAGAGATGATTCCATATTCAGGGCCAGGAATCACGGCCAGCGGGGTGTGGCACCCAAGCCACTGTTATTGCGAGGGGCAGCGACTCCATCGCTGCCCCGTGGCCTGCTCTCCCCTTCCTGTCATTGCGAGCCGCCTCGGCTCCGACCGGAGCCAAGGCGCGCGTGGCAATCTCGGTGTTCGTTGCTTCGGTAGTTCTACTGCCGAAGCCCCTCCGCTGCTCCTCCCGCCACCTCCCTGCTCGCGCTCCCTCCCCCCTTGCGTTGCTTCGGTAGTTCTACTGCCGAAGCCCCTCCTCCCGTTCGGCAGGAGCTTCAGTCGCCTCCGGCGACTTGCTCCTGCCACTCCCCTCCCGCTGTCATTGCGCCCGTGCGGCTCTGTCGCAGACAGAACGCACGGAGACTGACAGCGAGTCGAGGCCGCGCCAGCGGCCTCGGCTTACGAGCTGCAGTCCCGTAGTAATGCGGCAGCTTGCCGCAGGCAAATGCCGCAACCTCCCACCCCCAAGGCGGCCGTTGCCGCCCCGTGGCCTTGCCCGCCTCTGGCGGGAATCTCGGTGTTCGTTCCCGCGCGTCGCCGTGCGGCCCTCCACCGACCAGTGGCGTGGGTTCGCGGCGGGAACCGCCGTAACCCGCGCAGCCCGCCGAAGGCGAGCTCTCCCTCCCGTTGGGCAGGAGCCTTGGTCGCCTCCGGCGACTTGCTCCTGCCATCCCTCCGGCCTCCCCTGCCCACCCCGCCGGACCGCTGCCAAGAGGAGCGACGACCGGCGGAACAGAAGACGCCGCCCATGGCCCAACGCGTGTGTCCAACCTGGATCGGTTACTTGCTGGCAAGTCCGCTGCGGCGCCGCTTCCACAAGCCCGAGCAGATTCTCGCGGGCCTCGTTGCGCCCGGGATGACGGTGGTAGACGTGGGCCCCGGCATGGGCTTCTTCTCGCTGCCCATGGCCCAGATGGTGGGCCCCGACGGGACAGTGGTATGCGTGGACGTGCAGGAGGGGATGCTGCGCTCCCTGCAAAGACGCGCGGCAGCGAGGGGGCTGGTGGATCGGGTTACCACGCGCGTGTGCTCGCCGACCTCCCTGGGCTTGGCGGATTTCGCGGGCAATGTCGACTTCGTCCTGGCCTTCGCCGTAGTGCACGAACTGCCGGATGCGTCCAGCTCCCTCGCCGAAGTCTCCCAGGCGCTCAGACCCGGTGCGCAGTGTCTGCTCGCCGAACCCACCGGGCACGTCTCCACCCAGGCCTTTGAAGAAACTCTGGCCGCGGCCAGCCGGGCGGGCCTGACTGTTGTCAGCAGGCCGCACATCCGGCGGTGCTACGCCGCGCTGCTCAGGAAGAGCGGGTGACTCTCTAGGCCGAGGCCCGTAGGGCACGAGCCCTGATCGCCTCCGGCGGCCTCTCTCCTGCCACTTCACCCCTCACTGTCATTGCGAGCCGCCTTGGCTCCAACCGGAGCCAAGGCGCGCGTGGCAATCTCGGTGTTCGCACTCCGCGCGCCCCTACCCGTCCCTGCCCGCACGCCGCCCCGGCACACTGTCATTGCGAGGGGCGGCCGTTGCCGCCCCGTGGCCTTGCCCGCCTCTGGCGGGAATCTCGATGTCCGCTCCCCCACGCCGCCGTGTGGCCCTCCACCAACCAGTGGCGTGGGTTCGCGGCGGGAACCGGCGTAACCCGCGTTCGCCCCGGAGGGGCGACTCCCGCGGCGAAGCCGCCTATCTGTGCTCATCCGTGTCCATCTGTGGCTACTGCCGTTTCCATCCGTAGGGGCGCGATTCATCGCGCCCTCCGCCCTCCCTGTCGTTGCGAGGGGCGGCCGTTACCGCCCCGTGGCAATCTCGGTGTTCGTTCCCGCGCGCCCGCGCATTCCACCGTCCAGTGGCGTGCGCTTTGGTCGCCTCTGGCGACTTGCCCGCCGGCCGTGTGGAGGGTTTGCGGCGGGGAGGCGAAGGCAATTGCGCAGTATGGTATGATGGTGGCTAGCGTAACGGCGACCCGAAAATCGCGAAGGAGGCCGGACTGTGGTTCTCAGCGACGGAGCCATATGGCTGCTCGATAGCTTCCTAGCTGGCTGTGACACTGTCATGGCGCGTGCCGCCGAGCTGCCTCCCGAGGATGAGGTGGATCGCCGAGTCAAGCATCGCTACTACTTCTATCTCCAGAAGGGCACAAGCACCTTCAGAGCGTTCGACATGCTCATCAGAAACGGTTACCTCTCTGAGGCGCAGTTGATGTCGCGAGCTAACTTCGAGCTGGTGGTTGACCTTCTGTATTACCACACATCACCAGTACAACTGAGTGAGCGTTTCGAGGACTACTTCCACATTGCTTCTGAGTGGGAGGCCGCGGCACTCGCCATAGGGGGTGGCAAAGCGCAGATCCCCGCACCCGAAAGGTCACGCATTGAAGCGTCGCAACTGTGCTTCTGCACGAAGCACGGCCATAGGAAGTTCCCCCGTCATTGGTCCGGCATTGATAAGCTCATCGATAGGGCAAAGAAGGTAGGGCGGGAGAACACCTACCGCACCACGTACCACCTTAAGTCGGATATTGCCCACTCCGGCGTGTACAGCGAAGCTTGTTACATCAGATTCGCAGAGCGGACCCTGGCGGACGAGATGGAAGCCCTTAACCAGAGGGAAGCGCACAGCGAGATCGGGGAAGCTTGCTGCGACATGTGGTACTGCCTGATGACTATCGAGGCCGGCCTAGGCCTCTCAATCTACGAGGTGATCCATGACCTATATGATCGGTGTGCCGACTATTCGACACAGCAGATGAGGATGAGCTAGCGACGGGAACCACCGGAGGGAGAGCAGCCCTGCGCGCTTGAGCACTTCATAGGCGCCGGTCAGGCTGGGGGTGAGTTCGTGCTAGCGTGCAGCTGCCACTAGAGCCTGATCAGGTGTCTCTTCCAGCGCTGGCGCCGCGGACGGCCTCTGGTCGGTCGTCTGCCGCGGCCGGGGCCGGGGTGGAGGAGTGCAAGCGGGAGAGCCCGCCTGCGGCGGGCTACGCGGGTTACCACTCGCTAGCGCTCGTGGCAAACCCACGCCACTGGCCGGTGGAGGGCCGCACGGCGGCGCGGGGGACAAACACCGAGATTGCCACGGGGCGGAACGGCCGCCCCTCGCAATGACAGTGGAGGCTTCGCCGCGGGAGTCGCCCCTTCGGGGCGAACGCGGGTTACGGCGGTTCCCGCCGCGAACCCACGCCACTGGGCCCTGCCCTGCTCTTCGTGTGTGTCGAAGCCCCGCGTGAACCCGTGCGCTGTGGGCTGCTCGCTCCTGCCGTTCTATCTCCTCTGCGCTCTCCGCGTCTCTGCGGTGAATGCCGTTGCCGTTCGCCCGCCATCGGCGGGCGCATCCGTGTTCATCTGCGTCCATCTGTGGCTACTGCCGTTGCCGTGCTGCTCTCGTTCCCTTCCCTCCACTTATGCCTATGCCCAAACCCACTGTACTAACCCCTTAGTACACCTCGTCTTCTACCCCTCCGGCGGGTGCCGGAGGAGCGGTTCGGACCCCCGAAATGCGCCGTTCCTGGGGGCTTTTCGGGTGATTTCGATGCCTCCCGACGGAAATGCACGCACATGCCCCTGTCCGCCCCTCTGACCCCTCTGGATTGCCCTACGACGAAAAGTAGGCGCGGCGCGGAAAAACTCAGTGAGACCGCGCATACCTACATTGCACCATACAGCCCCCTCTCCTGGGCCAGTCTAGCCGCCTTCTGGGGCAGGGTGATGGTGCGCCGCACGAAAAGTGCATGTACAATCTTGTTGTGGCGAGTTGTGAGATCGTCACGCTTGTTGACAGATCAAGCGCTTGTCTGCTTACCGACCCCGAAGAGGCTACAGCAGCTTCGTTCCGTTGATCACCAGTTCGAACGTACAGCCCAGCATCAGGGCGGCGCGGCGGGCCATGACCATCCGCTGCAGGAACAGCTCGAAGTACTCCATGATCGGGGCGATGGTGGTGTCGATCTCCAGGCTCAGCGAGATCATCGTGCGCTCGTGGTTCACGGTCACGGCGGAGGAGATGGTGGCGTAGTTCACCCGGTCGTGCTCGTCGTAGCGGGACGGGTGCATGTCCCGCACCCGGGTGCGGGCGACGTCGGACTTGTCGGCGATGATGACCGCGGCCGCGACCGGGCCGAACGGGTCGCCGTACTGCTCCTCGTGATTGCCCGACCCCGGCCATGATCTCCGCCAGCTCGGCCGGGCGGCATCCCCATTTCGTTCAGGACGCCGTAGGCGATCATCACCGCCACTTGCCCGTGCGCCTGCCGGTTCGCCACGTTGCCGATGTCGTGCAGGATAGCCGGCGATCGCCGCCAGCTCCACCTCCCGCGGGTCCCGGCCCAGCTCCTTCATGATGTACTGGGCCCGCTCCGCGACCAGATCGGCGTGGCGGAAGCCATGCTCGGTGTAGCCGATGGACTCCATGTTTTGATCGCCCGGCGCGATGTAGGTCTGGATGTCCTCCCGGTTCTTCACGTCCTCAAGTCGAATCTCCGCCATGCTCACTCCTCACGCTCCAGGGCGGCGCCGGCGTTCTCCGTCCTCGCCGCCAGGAACTCATCGGCGAACCGCTGATACTTCCCGGCCCGGATCGCCGCCCGTAGTCTGCTCCATCACCCGGAGATAAAGGTACAGGTTATGATAGCTCAAGCACCGCGCCGCCAGGATCTCGCCCGCCTTATAGATATGCCTCAGATAGGCTCGGGAGTAGGTGCGGCACACCTCACACTCGCAGTCCGGGTCCAGCGGCCCCAGGTCGTCCTGGTAGCGGGCGTTCTTCAGGTTCACCTTTCCCGTTTGCGTGTAGGCTGTACCATTTCGCCCCACCCGGGTCGGCAGCACGCAGTCGAACATGTCGACGCCCAGCAGCACCGCCCGCACGATATCGGCGAGGCGTGCCGACGCCCATGAGGTAGCGGGGGCGCTCTACGCGGCAGCAGCGGGGCGGTGTCGGCCAGCGAGCGCGAAGGTCTCCGCCTTCGGCTCGCCCACCGAGAGCCCGCCGATGGCGTAGCCGTCGAACGGCAGCGCCCTGAGGCGGCGCGACGCTGTCCGCCCGCAGATCGGGCTCGAAACCGCCTTGCACGATGCCGAAGAGCGCCTGCTCGGACTTGCCGCGGTGAGCTTCGATGCACCGCTCCGCCCAGCGGTCGGAGCGGGCGGTGGCGTCCTCCGTCTGCTCGCTCGATCCGCCGGATAGCCGACCGGCTGATCGAAGGCCATGATGATATCGGCGCCGATGGCGTGCTGGATCTCAATGGCCGATTCCGGAGTAAGCAGATGCTCGGAGCCGTCGATGTGCGACCGGAAGCTCACCCCCTCCTCCGACACCTCGATCAGGGGGGCGAGGCTGAAGACCTGATAGCCGCCGCTGTCCGTCAGCGTCGCGCCGGGCCAGCGCATGAACGCGGCCAGCCGCCCACGTACTTGCGGATCAGCTCGATGCCCGGCCGCAGGTACAGATGGTACGCATTGCCTAGCACAATCTGCGCCCCGAGCCCCACCAGCTCGGCCTGGGTGATGGCCTTCACGCGTGCCCTGCGTCGCCACCGGCATGAAGACCGGGGTTTCGAAGGAGTGGCCGCGGATGTCAACACGCCCCGCGGGGCGCCAGTGGGGTCCTGCTTCTCGATGGTTAGTGACAACATGGGATTGGGGGGCAGTATAGGTAGCGAGGCGCGGGGGTGTCAAGCGCCGGGCGATCGACTGCACTCAGCGCAGAGGCGCGTCGGGCTTGGCCGCATCCGCCTCCATCGGGGTGAATCTGAACGCGCGCACTACCACCTCCACCGGCTTGCCGTCGGTGGGAGGTCGGCCCTCGAAGCACCACAAGTTCAGGTGCACCGGCATCGGCTGCTGCGAGATGCGGTTGGCGGAATCGTCGGGCTGGTAACACCAGCTCTCCACCTGCTGCAGGTCGTCGTCGCGATGGCCGAGCAGCGACTGGAAGAACACGTTGGTGGGCGACCAGGTGAATCGCTGCGTGCTCAGGTCTCCCTCGAGGGTGATGGGAAAGGTGTGGGAGGTGTTCTTCAGTTCCCGCTGGACTGGCCACACGGTGTAGTTGCCGATGGGGGCCTTGGGCAGGCCCCATTTCGCGAACTCGATATCCAGCTCGTGGGTGGCGCCGCGGCCGACATCGCGAGGGGGGTAGTTGAATAACCCGAGCACGACGTTCAGGTCCAGCTTGTCTACCCGGCCCTCGATCCAGAACTGGTAGCGGCCGAACCCCAAGCGGGTGGTGGTGGAAACCTCCGAGCAGTACCACGCGCCCTCGCGCGAGGCGAGCTTGAGATGCAGCGCGCCGCAGTCGTCCACCCAGGCGTTGTTCTCATCCCACTCATTCGGGCCAGGGCCGCCGCGACCCGCGCCGCGGACGGTCCAGTCATAGCCTGAGAACTTGACCGTCTTCGCCTGGCCGGCGCCGGAAGCCAGCGCCAGGATGGCCAGAAGCCAGATCATGAACGCCAGTTTCTCTACCATGGGCCGCTCCTTCCGTTCCCCTCCCGGTGTCCTTCGCTGAGCGGGCCGCGCCTCCTGCGGGGGGACCGGCATTCACCGCAGAGGCGCGGAGAACGCAGAGAACAGCAAAGGCGTGATTCCTCGCTGCGCTCGGAATGACAGCAGGAGGGGAGTCACTTGCACCTGAGTGGGGGAGTGTGTATAATCGGCAGTACAGTGGGCTCCATCCGGTCATCCGTACTATCTTTTCAGCACACCGGAGGAGTTGATGGTTCTAGAGTTGCTCTCGGTCGGGACGGAGCTGCTCCTGGGGGAGATTGTCGATACTAATGCTGCTTTTCTGGCAGAAAAGCTATCTGAGCTGGGCGTCAACGTTTATCACAAGACTACAGTCGGTGACAACGCTGACCGATTGGCTGCGGCGCTGCGAGTCACGCTGGGACGAGCGGAGGTGGTGCTCGCGACAGGCGGACTGGGGCCCACCGAAGATGATATCACCGCGGCTGGTTTTGCCCAGGTAATGGGGGTTGACCTCGTCCCAGACGAGGTTTCTGCCGAGAAGATTCGGTCGTTTGCCCGCCAGCGAGGGCTGAGCGCGCTCGATAGCCTGCTGAAGCAGGCGCGGGTGCCGCGCGGCTCTATCGTCGTGCCTAACCCCGTCGGTACCGCCCCTGGCTTCATCCTCGTGAAGGACGGCAAGACCGCGATCGCGCTCCCCGGGGTGCCGGCGGAGATGAAGGCGATGGCGGAGCAGACGGTCCTCCCCTATCTCGCAGGCCGAATGGAGGTCGAGGGCGGGGCGGTGATCGTGTCTCGGCTGCTGCGGCTGGCGGGGATCGGTGAGTCGCAGGCGGAGGCGGAGATCCCCGATTTGATTCGCTCTTCTAACCCCACTGTTGCCCCCTATGCGAAGACCTTTGAGGTGCATTTGCGGATCGGCGCCCGCGCGGGGACGCGAGAGGCGGCGGAGGGGATGATCGCGCCGGTGGAGGCGGAGATCAGGCGGCGGCTGGGGCGGCATATCTATGGGGCGGACGGGGAGACGCTGGAAACGGTGGTGGGGAAGCTGCTGCGTGCCTCCGGGAAGACGCTGGCGGCGGCGGAGTCGTGCACGGGCGGGCTGCTTGGGCATCGGATCACGAATGTGCCGGGGAGTTCGGACTACTTCCTGGGGTCGCTGGTGACGTATTCGGACGAGGCGAAGGTGAGGCTGTTGGGGGTGCCGGAGGAGACGATCCGCGAGCACGGGGCGGTGAGTGAGGAAACGGCGCGGGCGATGGCGGAGGGGGTTCGAAACGCAACGGGCGCGGAGGTTGGGGTGTCGGTGACGGGGATCGCGGGGCCCACGGGCGCGACGGCGATGAAGCCGGTGGGGCTGACGTTCATCGGCGTGGCGGACGAGGCGGGGGCGGCGGTGGAGGAGCAGCGGCTGCGGGGGGATAGGCTGATGGTGAAGGAGCGGGCGGCGCAGTTGGCGCTGTATATGTTGTATCGGAGGTTGGGGGAGGGGTAGGGAACCCGCCGGAGGCGGGCAAGCGGCAACGGCGCGGAACGCCGCCCGGCACGATTGTGCCGGGCAGGAGCCCGCTGGGGGACGACTGGCCGTTCGTCCCCCAGACCCCCTCACCGGCTTCTGGCGTTGCTGGCGAGAGCGGAGGGGGTGGCAGCCACAGGCAGCAGAGGGACGATAGTAGAGGCTGAGGATGGCAGGAGCAAGTCGCCAAAGGCGGCCAAGGCTCCTGCCGAACGGGAGGGGCTTCGGCAGTAGAACTACCGAAGCAACGGGACAACGACAGAACAACAACGGCAGTAACCGCAGATTACGCAGATTGCGCAGATTGGCGCCCGCTAACGCGGGCGAACGGCAACAACGAGATTGCCACGCGCACCTTGGCTCCGGTCGGAGCCAAGGCGGCTCGCAATGACAGCAAGGCCTAGGGATCGCAGTGAGTGAGGAGAGGGTGCGGAGTTTTGTGGCGGTGGCGGTTCCGCCGGAGGCGGCGGGGCTGATCCGCGCGGCGCAGGAGCGGCTGCGGGCGGCGGAGCCGGGGATCAAGTGGGTGGATGCGGAGAGCTTCCATATCACGCTGAAGTTCCTCGGGGAGGTGGAGCGGGGGCGGCTGCAGGCGACGTGGGAGTCGGTGAGCGAGGCGCTAGCGGGGGTGAGGCCGTTCACGATGCACTTCCGGGGGGTGGGGGCGTTTCCGAACCTACACCGGGCGCGGGTGGTGTGGGCCGGGGTGGCGGAGGGGGCGGCGGAATTGAGTGAATTGGCAAAGAGGACTGAGGGCGCGTGTAGCGAACATGAGTTTGAGAGAGAGCGGCGACCGTTCGCGGCGCACCTAACGTTGGGGCGGGCGAGGGAGCCGGGGCCGAGCCCGGCGCTGGCGGAGGTGATGCAGGAGCTGGCCGACGTGGAACTGGGTCCGGTGGAGGTGGGCCGGGTACTCTTGATGAGGAGTGAGTTGACGCGTGGGGGGGCGGTGTATGGCGAGCTGGGGGCTAAGGCTTTAGACGCCGATGGACGCGGATGAGGCGGAACGGCAACGGGGAGGTCCGCAGATTACGCAGATGGCGCAGAGGAGATGGGATGGCAGGAGCAAGTCGCCTGAGGCGACTGAAGCTCCTGCCGAACGGATAGGGCGGGATGAATCCCGCCCCTACTCGGAGGGACTTCGGCAGTAGAACTACCGAAGCAACGGGGACGGCAGTGCAGTCATAGGGCGAAGGGGATAGGAATGGCGGAGAAGACTGGCGAGAAGAAGACGGACGATAGGGTCAAGGCGATAGACCTGGCGATCACGCAGATCGAGCGGCAGCACGGGAAGGGCTTGATCATGCGGCTGGGGTCGTCCCAGCATCTGCACGTGAACGTGATCCCGACAGGGTCGCTGACGCTGGATATCGCGCTGGGGGTGGGCGGGATACCGCGGGGGTTGATTACGGAGATCTATGGGAACGAGGGGTCGGGCAAGACGACGCTGGCCTACCATATGATCGTGGAGACGCAGAAGCAGGGAGGAACCGCGGCCTACATCGACGCGGAGCAGCGGATGGATCCCTCGTATGCGAAAGCGGTCGGGGTGGACCTGGACCAACTGCTGATCTCGCAGCCGCAGACGGGGGAGCAGGCGCTGGACATCGCCGATATCCTGGTGCGGAGCGGGGGGCTGGACCTGTTCATCGTGGACTCGGTGGCGGCGCTGGTGCCGAAGGCGGAACTCGAAGGGGAGATGGGGGATTCGCACGTCGGATTGCAGGCGCGGCTGATGTCGAAGGCGTTGCGGAAAGTGGCGCATTCCATTCGGCAGTCGGACACGGTGGGCATCTTCCTCAACCAGATCAGAGAGAAGATCGGGGTGATGTTCGGGAATCCCGAGGTCACGCCGGGCGGAAGAGCGCTGAAGTTCTGGTCATCCGTGAGAATCGAACTGCGGCGGGTGGAAACTCTGAAGAAAGGCAACGATATCGTGGGGGGACGGGCGAGGGCGAAGGTCACCAAGAACAGTGTGGCGCCTCCGTTCCGGCAGGCCGAGTTCGACATCATGTATGGCCACGGTATCTCGCGGGGCGGCGGGCTGATCGATGTGGGGACAGACCTCGGCGTACTCACCAAGTCGGGGGCCTTCCTCAGCTACGGCGACACCCGCCTGGGCCAGGGGCGAGAGAACGCCAGGGAGTACTTGGAGGCTAACCCGGAGGTGGCGGAGGCGCTGGAGCTGGAGATCCGGAAGAAGGCGGGCCTGATCCCCGGCGACGAGGTGGTGGATGACGAGGAGGAGGGCTGAGTTCTCGCCGGATGACCCGGAGGCGGCGCGGGAGAAGTGCCTGCGGCTGCTGGCGGTGCGGGCGCGTTCGGCGGCGGAGCTGCGGGAACGGCTCAAGGGGGTCGGGTTCGCGCCAGATGTGGTAGAGAACGTTATCGCCGATCTTGCCGGCACAGGGCTGGTGGATGACACGGAGTTCGCCCGGAGTTGGGTGGCGAGCCGGCAGGCGGCAGGCGGAATCGGCAAGCAGAGGCTGCGCTGGGAGCTAAGGCGCAAAGGGGTGGCGGAGGCGCTGATCGAGGCGGCGCTGGAGCAGGCGGTAAGCGACGAGACGGAGGAGGAACAGGCGCTGACGCTGGCGCAGAAGCGGCTAAAGGGGGGGGTGGAGGATGCCAGAGGTCTGGCAAGGGTGCGGCGGCTGCTGGTCAGCCGGGGGTTCGGGTTCGATACGGTGGATCGGGTGATGCGTCGCATTTCGTTTGACGGGGAGCACACGTAACGGATGGCTGGGATGCTTCGGAGATTGATAGATAGCACTCATAGCTGGGTTGGTCGCATGAGGGAACGGTCTTATACGTGTCTTAGCCGCGTCTGTCGCCGCGCCCAGGCAATACTGGTCGGGCCCACCCTGGGGCGGCGTGAGCGCGAGTTGCTGAGCCGGAAACAATCTCGCAGTCCTGCGGGGCGCGGGTTCGCGAGGAGCGGACCGATGGACAGCGTGGCCCGGGCTGGGCGCCTGTGGGGACTGCGTCACCAGAAGGGAGTGGGCGGAATTGGCTACCCACATTACACTATTGGCAGGACTGGCCGGAGAAGTCGTAATCCTCGTCATTGCTTTTCTCCTGGTAGTCCGCTTCCATCAGGGACGGAAGCGCAGGCTAGCAGAAGCTGAACGGGAGATAGAGCAGGCGCGCCTGGAGGCGGAGGCCAAGAAGAAAGAGGCCTTGCTGGAGGCGAAAGAAGAAGCGCACCGACTGAGACGAGAGATCGAACGGGAGAACAAGGAACGCAGGCAGGAACTCCAGCGCATGGAGCGCAGAGTGAGCCAGCGCGACGAAAGCCTGGAGCGACGCACGGAGGGGATCGAGAAGCGAGAGCGGCAGACGGAGGAGAAGGAACAGGAAGTCGGCCGGCTCCGGGAGATGGCGGAGAAGGAGCGGCAGCGCTGGCGGGAGGAGATCGAGCGGGCGGCCGGTCTTTCGGCCGAGGACGCGAAGCGGATCGTGCTCGACGAAGCGGAGAAGGAAGCGCGACACGAGGCCGCGATGCTGCTGGAGCAGATCGAGGAGGAGACGAAGCGGGAGGGGGACCGGAGAGCGCGCGAGATCATCTCGCTCGCGATCCAGCGCTGCGCCGTGGACCAAGTGGCGGAGACGACCGTCTCCACCGTCCCCCTTCCCTCGGATGAGATGAAGGGGCGCATCATTGGCCGGGAGGGGCGGAACATCCGCACCTTCGAGCAGCTCACCGGCGTGGACCTGATTATCGACGACACGCCGGAAGCGGTGGTGATCTCGGCCTTCGACCCGGTGCGGAGGAAACGGCCCGAATCGCGCTCTCGACGCTGATCAGCGACGGCCGGATTCACCCCGGACGGATCGAGGATGCGGTGCAGAAGGCGCAGGCGCTGATGGAAGAGCGCATCCAGGAGGCGGGCGATCAGGCCACCTTCCGGACGGGCGTGACGGGGCTGCACCCGGAGCTAGTGCGCCTGTTGGGAAAGATGAAGTTCCGCACGACGCTGGGGCAGAACGCGCTGGATCACTCCATCGAAGTCGCTAACATCGCCGGGGTGATGGCGGCGGAACTGCACGTGAATGAGACCCTGGCGCGGCGGGGAGGCCTGCTGCACGACATCGGCAAGGCGGTGGACTTCGAGCAGGAAGGAACCCACACGTCGATCGGGATCGACCTGGCGCGGCGGTATCGGGAGAGCCAGGACGTGATTCACGCCATCGCCGCCCACCACGAGGAGGAGCCGTTCCGGTTGGTGGAGGCAGTGCCGTATATGCCGCGGACAGCATCTCGGCGGCCCGGCCGGGAGCGCGCCGGGAGACGCTGGAGGGCTACATCAAGCGGCTGGATCAACTGGAGAAGATCGCGCAGTCCTGCCAAGGGGTGGAGCGCTGCTTCGCCATCCAGGCGGGGCGCGAGGTGCGCATTCTGGTGAAGCCCGAGGAAGTGGACGACGGGATGGCCGCGGCGCTGGCCAGGGAAGTGGCGGGACGGATTCAGGACTCGGATCTGCAGTACCCCGGCCAGATCAAAGTGACGGTGATCCGGGAGACACGGGCCATCGAATATGCGAAGTAGCGGAGCGCGCGGCGAGGGCATATCTTGAATCTGCTCTTTATCGGCGACGTGGTGGGCCGGCCAGGACGGGAGGCGGTGAAGGCCTGCCTGGCCGATCTGGTGAGCCGCCATCAGGTGGATTTCGTGGTGGCGAACGGGGAGAACGCGGCCGGCGGCATGGGGATCACGTCGCAGGTGGCGGAGGACCTGTTCGAGGCCGGGGTCGACGCGCTGACCACGGGCAACCACGTGTGGCGGCAGAAGGAAGCTATCACCTACCTGGAAGCGGAGCCGCGGGTGCTGCGGCCGGCGAACTACCCTCCTGGCGCGCCCGGGCGAGGCGGGGAGGTTTTCCAGACCGAACACACCGGCTCCATCGGCATCGTGAACCTGCAAGGGCGGACGTTCATGGAGCCGATCGACTGCCCATTCCGGGCGGCGGATAGCGAACTCGAACGCATTCGTGGAAGAACGAAGGTGATTCTGGTGGACGTGCACGCGGAGGCGACGAGTGAGAAGATCGCCATGGCGTGGTACCTCGACGGGCGGGTGAGCGCCGTGATCGGCACGCACACGCACGTCCAGACGAGCGACGAGAGGATTCTGCCGAAGGGCACAGCCTATATTACGGATGCGGGGATGACGGGACCCCTGGATTCGATTCTGGGGGTGAAGCCGAATCTGATCATCCAGCGCTTCCTGACGGGCATGCCAGCGAAATTCGAGCTGGCAGAAGGTCCCCTGTTGCTGGGGGGAGTCCTGGTCCGCATTGACACCGAAACCGGGAGTGCCATTTCCATCGAACGTGTGGTACAATCCGTGCGGACGTGAACCTTCTCTCTGGGTTGCCCCGTGCCCTGGCTTTGCTCAGGGCATGGGTGTGACCGCACGAGAACGGTCACACCCCTCCGTGCCAGCGCAACCTAGCAAGCCCGCCCCTGGGAAGGGGCAGTAGCGACGAAGAACAACCGAAACAAGCAGCCCCGCAAGGGCGATACTAGCAGTCATAGCAGTTGGTGTGGCTCCGTTTCCGCGGTCACACCCATAGCAGGTACAATCGAGCCAACTGTGGCAGGAGGATCGTAGCATGGAGGTCCTGCGCGTTTCGACGAAGTCGAACCCGAACGCAGTGGCCGGCGCGCTGGCGGGCGTGATCCGGGAAAAGGGCGCGGCGGAACTGCAGACGATCGGGGCGGGCGCACTCAACCAGGCGGTGAAGGCAATCGCGATTCGCGCGCGGCTTTATGGCCCCCTCCGGCGTCGATCTGATCTGCCGACCGGCGTTCGCGGATATCACGGTCGATGGGCAGGAGCGGACGGCGATCAGGTTGATGGTGGAGCCGAAAGAGTCGAGGTAGCGGATTCGATAGTCCGGGCAGGCACGCGCCTGCTGGTGGATATGCGGGCAGGAGCGAAGCTCCTGCCCGCGGTGTTTTGGGGGTGGGGGGGGAACGGCGGAACAGCAGGCAGGTGTTGCCCGGCACAATTGTGCCGGGCAGAAGCCCACTGGGGGACGACTGGCCGTTCGTCCCCCAGACCCCCTCGCCGGCTTCTGGCGTCCTGGCGAAAGCATGGGGTGGCAGCGGAAGGAGTGGCCAGCGGGTTGCTACAGGGCCTGCCGAACGCTGGAACGACGAGATTGCCACGGGGCGGCAACGAAGTCTGTGCCCATCGCGATAACAGTGAGCAGGGAGTGGCAGGACCAAGTCGCCAGAGGCGACCAAGGCTCCTGCCGAACGGGTGCTGCTACGCAGATTCGTCCGCCTTATAGGATATTCTCGAGGCCGATGGTGAGGCCGGTGAGGGTGCGGATTTTGCGGAGGGTGTAGATGATGCCGGGCATGAAGGAGTCCCGGCCGGTGGAGTCGTGGCGGAGGGTGAGGGTCTGGCCGAGGGCGCCGAAGATGACTTCCTGATGGGCGAGAAAGCCGGGGAGGCGGACGCTGTGGACAGGGACTCCCTCGACGGTGGTGCCACGCGCGGGGCCGTGATCGGCGGAGGGGGACTGGGTGACCTTCGAGCCAGGTGCGGCGGCCATGAGGCGGGCGGTGCGGGTGGCGGTGGCGGAGGGGGAGTCAAGTTTGGTGTCGTGATGCAGCTCGATGATCTCGGCGGCGTCCATATGGCGGGCGGCTTCAACGGCGAACTTCATCATGAGCACGGCGCCGATGGCGAAGTTAGGGGTGTAGAAAGCGGGGGTGCTATGCCGCTCGCAGAGGGCGGCGAGTTCTTTCATGTTGTCGTCGGTCAGGCCTGAGGCACCGATGACGGGGGCGACTTTGGCGGTGACGAGGGCGCGCGCGTTCGCCATCACCGCGTCGGGGAGGCTGAAGTCGACGGCGACTTCGGGCTTGGTCTGGGCGATGGCATCGGCGAGGGAATCGGTGAGCGCAGTCCCGATGGGAGCTAGGCCCGCTACCGCGCCGGCGTCCTTCCCAACCTGCATGCGATCGACGGCGGCAACGACGGACATGTCCTGTTGGGAGCTGACGGCCTTGACGATCTCTTTGCCCATGCGCCCGGCGGCGCCGAGGATGAGCACGCGGATCTGAGACATGGTGGTCCTCCGTGGAAGGGTGATTTCGCCGGCGGAGGGAGGGAGGTCCTGCCGGAGGGAGGCTCCTTAGCCGCCGATGAACGCAGATGGACGCAGATAGAAGGGAGGCCGCCTGCGGCGGGAGGGAGCGGCATTCACCGCAGAGACGCAGAGAGCGCAGAGGAAAGAGGCCGCCTGCGGCGGAGGGAACGGAACGGCAACAACAGTAACCGCAGATTACGCAGATCGGGCCCGCCGAAGGCGGGGCGGACGGCTACGGCACAAAGGAAACGGGGCAGCGACTGAGTCGCTGCCCCGTATGGTGTCAGTTCACACGCCTAGCGGCGGGGGGAGTGGCGGCGAGGGGGACGGCTGGAGGGAGGGCGGTCGCCCTCGGGCTCCTCCCCTTCCGCGGGCGGACCCAGCAGCTCTTTGCGGCTGAGGCGGACTTTGCCCTGGGGGTCGATCTCGATGACCTTGACCTCTACCTCTTCTCCCATCCGGAGCACATCTTCGACCTTCTCGATGCGCTCGCGGGCGATCTGGGAGATGTGCAGCAGCCCGTCCCGGCCCGGCATGAGTTCGATGAACGCGCCGAAGGGCACGATGCGAACTACTTTGCCGACGTAGATCTCGCCAACGGTGAGGTCGCGAGTGATGTCGCTGATGACCTTGAGGGCGGCCTCGCCGGAAGGTCCGTCCGGGGCGGCGATGAAGACTCGGCCGTCCTGCTCGATGTCGATCTGGACACCAAAGTCGGCCTCCATCTTCTTGATGGTTTTGCCTCCGGGGCCGATGATGTCGCCGATCTTGTCGGGGTTGATCACGATGCTGAACACGCGCGGGGCGTGAGGGGCCAGCTCGGGTCGCGGCTGGGAGAGACAGGCGTCCATGGTGTCGAGGAGCTGCCCGCGGGCTCGCTTCGCCTGGGCGAGGGCCTCGGCGACGATTTCCATGGTGAGGCCCTTCAGCTTGACGTCCATCTGGACGGCAGTGACGCCGGCGCGAGTGCCGGCGATCTTGAAGTCCATGTCGCCACTGAAGTCCTCGACGCCCTGGATGTCGGTAAGGAGGCAGTGGCGGCTATCGTCGCTGACCATGCCGATGGAGATGCCGGCGATGGCGGAGCGGATGGGGACGCCGGAGTCCATGAGGGCGAGGCTGCTTCCGCAGACGCTGGCCATGGAGCTGGAGCCGTTGCTCTCGAGCACCTCGGAGACGACGCGGACAGTGTAGGGGAACTTCTCTTCCTCGGGCAGCACGGGCAGCAGTGCGCGCTCGACGAGGGAGCCGTGGCCGATGTCTCGGCGGCTGGCGCCCCGGAGCGGGCGGACTTCGCCGACGCTGTAAGGCGGGAAGTTGTAGTGATGCATGAAGCGCTTGGATTCGACGACGCCGAGGTCGTCGATCAACTGCTCATCTCCCATTCCGCCGAGGGTGATGACGGACATGACCTGGGTCTGGCCGCGGGTGAAGAGGGCGGAGCCGTGGGTTCGAGGGAGCAGGCTGACGGCGCAGGAGAGGGCGCGGATTTCGTCGGGCTTGCGTCCATCGGGCCGGCGGCCTTCATCGAGGATGAGATTGCGAAGCTCGTAGTAGGTCTGCTCTTCCATCGCCAGGCGAATCTCGGAGAGCTTCTCGGGGAACTTCTCCATGAGCTCGGCGGTGAGCTGCTCGACGATTCCCTTGGTGGCGGTCTCGCGGGCCTTCTTGTCGGGATTCTGCATGGCGTCGCGAATGGCGGGGCCCATCTTGGAGACGGCTCCGCGGACCTCGTCGCTGACGGTGACGACGCTGAACTCGACCTTCTCCTTGCCGATTTCCGCCGCGAACTTGCGCTGCATGTCCATGAGCTGCTCGGCGAAGGGGATGGCAAACTCGATCGCTTCGACCAGGGCCTCCTCCGGCAGCTCGTCGGCCATGCCTTCGAGCATGACGACGCCGAGGGGGGAGACGCTGACGATGAGGTCGAGGTCGCTCTGATCGCGCTCGGCATAGGTCGGGTTGACGACCATTTTGCCTTCGACACGGCCTACCCGCACCGCTCCAATGGGCCCGAGGAACGGGACCGAGGAGACAGCGAGGGCGGCGGAGGCGCCGATCAGGGCAGGGATGTCGGGGGCGTTCTCGGGATCGGCGGAGAGGACGGTGGCGACGATCTGGATATCGTTGCGGAAGCCCTCTGGGAAGAGGGGCCGGATGGTGCGGTCGATGCGGCACGCGGTGAGAATGGCGTTCTCACTGGGGCGGCCTTCACGACGGATGTAGCGGACGCCGGGGATTTTGCCGGCGGCGTACATCTTCTCCTCGAAGTCGACGAGGAGGGGGAAAAAGTCGATGCCTTCACGGGGCTGGGCCATGGTGGCCGTGACCAGGGTGATGGTGTCACCGATGCGGACGACGACGGAACCGGTGGCCTGCTTGGCCAGGGTGCCCGACTCGATGGAGATGGTTTTGCCATCGAGTTCACTGCTTGCGATTGCCACTTTCAGCTTCTGCCTATCTGGGGCAAACGCATGCGGAGGGGAACGGCAAAGTCCGCCGATCTTCCCGACTGCAGGAACATCCCCTGCACCAATGTCTGCCGATAGGGGGCTCTCGGCACACATAGGTTCAGGATCGTCCCCGCGGGAAGCGGTCAGAAGGAGCGGACTATGCTATTCGCCCTGAATGCGTCCCCCAACTGGTGTATTAACGACGGCGAGCCCGAAACTCGGGCTCGCTTTCTACCTACGCTCTTGCTCTCGTCTTGTCTCGCAGCCCGAGCTTCCCCACAAGGGATCGGTAGCGAGTGATGTCGGCACGACTGAGGTAGTTGAGGAGGCGCTGGCGGCGCCCGATCATGATGAGCATTCCCCGGCGGGAGTGATGATCCCGCTTGTGGGCTCGGAAGTGCTCCTGAAGCTGGTTGATGCGCGCGGTGAGCAGGGCCACCTGGACTTCCGGCGAACCGGTGTCGCCCTCGTGGGTCATGTTATCGCGCAAGACTTCCTGCTTCAGTTCCTTGGCCAGCGGCACAGATTGTCTCCTCAAAACCCGAAAATCGAGGTCGGGAGGGTCCCGACCCACGGCATGATAGCACATCGGGGAGGGCGTGTAAAGGTGAGTTGAGGCGCAGCGGGGGGGGAACGGCTCGGCACCTGCGGCGGAGGGAACGGCAACGACAGTAACCGCAGATTACGCACCCTCCTCACGGCCGGCGGGCAAGGATTGCGCAGATTGGGCCCGCCTGCGGCGGGAGGGACGGAATTCGTCGCAGAGGCGCAGAGGAGACGGGATGGCAGGACCAAGTCGCCGGAGGCGACTGAAGGTCCTGCCGAACGGGAGGCGGAGGGGCTTCGGCAGTAGAACTACCGAAGCAACGGATGCGGGGGGGCCTCGGCAGTAGAACTACCGAAGCAACGGTCACCCGCCCGGGGCGGGCGAGCGCGACCTCTTGCTGCGGCCTGCGGCTTATGCTAGAATGGGCCGTTGGAGGTCGGAAATGCTGACGGTTCTGGTGATACTACAGGTCATCTGCGCGTTGGGGATGATGGCCCTGACGGCGGTGACGACGACAAAGAGTGAGCAGGGCGGCTCCGGCTTCGGCTGGGGTACTATCGGCGGCAAGACGTCGACCAGCATCGCCGGGCTCGAAGACCAGCTCGAACGGGTCACGCTGTATGTGGCCGTCGCTTTTCTGATCGTCTCGGCGCTGGTGGGCGTGGTCGCGTTCCGCAGCTAGCCCCCTCGTGAACTTGCTGGCTGCCCAGGTGGCGGAATTGGTAGACGCGCTGGCTTGAGGGGCCAGTGACCGCAAGGTCATGCTGGTTCAAATCCAGTCCTGGGCACCACCTCCCCCGATGGTCTTTCTGCCTCCACCCCGCGTGCTGCGTTGCCACGCGCCCCACGCCTCACAGCCCGATGAGCTTTGCGATGCTTCCGCCGAGGACGTTTCGCTCGTCCGCTTCCGCCAGCTTCAGCACGCGGATACCGTCGAGGGAGTAGCGGGCGTAACTCACCAGATCGGGGTTCATGTGCGGGCCGTCGACGCCCCAGAGCACACGCTCGGAGCCGACGCGGGCAACGGCCTGCTTGATCTTGTAGAGTAGCACCACACCGCTGGTGTCCAAGTGGACATTGGGGCACTTCTCCGCCAGGCCGATGAAGCGGTCGATGAGCTGGTCATTGGTGCCAAGGTACTGGCCCAGGTGGCAGACGATCTGCTTGGTGTTGGGGAAGCGGATAGCGAGAGACTCGGCCGTGCCGTATCGCCCGAGGTAGTCGAGCAGACAGGGCACTCCCAGGCGGCCGGCCAGCTCCATCACCGGATCGATCACGTAGTCGGCGACGGTGCATTCGCCGAGGTGGATCTTGATGCCGCGGAATCCCCGATGAGAGATCGCCTCCTCGAGCTCATCGACCACGGGCCGCTCATAGCTGGGAAGGGCGTAGGCGTAAGGGATCAGCCGGTCGGGGAACTTGCGCACCGCCTCCGAGGCCATCTCGATCGAGCGCTTGGTGGTGGTGGACAAGGCGAAGACGACCGACCGGTCGATGCCGGCCGCGTCCATGGTTTCGACGACGACCTCGGGCGAGTACTCGGTATGCTCTGCGTCGCCGTGCTTGAGATGACAGTGGGAATCACAGATCATTGGTCCTGACCTCTGCCGAGCCTTTCCATCGGCGGGCGGGCCGGTCCTGCCAGCCGCGCTGCGCGCTCGCTCAGAATGACAGCGGCGGCGAGATTGCCACGCGCGCCTTGGCTCCGGCCGGAGCCAAAGCGGCTCGCAATGACAGGTGGCAGGACCGAGGTCCTGCCGAACGGGAGGGCGGAGGGGCTTCGGCAGTGGAACTACCGAAGCAATGGGAAAGCGCACCTGCGCTCGTCTGCGCCCACTTCTGGCCTCCCCTACCCCACACGGCGGCCAGCCGGGGGTACCGGGCTGTTTCGCGATCAGGCACTCTATGGTATAATCCCGTTGTTATGTGTCGGCTGTATCCGCTGCCCACGCGCCTTGGCCGCGCGATAGCCGGGATGGCTATCGCGTTAGCGCTGTTCGCCGCCCCCTCCGCGTTCGCCGGCTCCGAAGCCCAGTACGAGAAGACCGCGCGCGTTCTCAAGGCGCTTGACGTGGTGAGCGGACCCCAACTCCAACAGGCGCGCCGCAATGAGCCGGCGAGGCCGCTCCAGATATCGGGTGTGATCCAGGGGCTGCTGGCGAGTGGGGAGAAGCGCGTCATCATCCTCGAACTGATCGACAAGGCCACGGTGGAGGTCGAGTGCAAGACCGACCGGCCTGAGATCAAGACGAGCAGCCGGGTGCGGTGTTTGGCGAAGCCCGCGGATGATACGGGCCGCTCCGCCCTCAACCTGGTCGACATCACGTGGGACAAGACGCCGGTCGATGTGCTGGCGCAGGCCGCGCGGGCCGCGCCGAAGATCCCCGTCAAGAACAAAGAAGAGATCGCGCGCTCGGCGGAATCACTCAACCGGGCGACGGCGGCCCTGCCCAGCCGGGGCGGCGACGCTTCCATGATCTGCAAGCAGGCGATCGCGCAACTGAACCCGCGGCTGAGCAGCCGTGAGGTCGCGGTCATCTCCGACAGCATCATCGCTTACTCGGCCAAGTATGAGGTGGACCCGTACCTGGTGGTCTCGGTGATCGCGGCGGAGTCGCACTTCAACCCCAACGCTCGCTCCTACAAGGGCGCGGCGGGACTCGGTCAGCTCATGCCGGCGACCGCGGCCGCGCATGGAGTGGACCCGTACGATCCGGTCGCCAATCTCGAAGTCGCGGTCCGCATCATCAGGCGGAACCTCGACAAGTTCGACAACGATTGGAACAAGGCGCTGGCCGCATACAACGCGGGCGTGGGCGCGGTCTCGCGACACGGCGGCGTGCCACCCTATCGCGAGACTCGGAACTACCTGTGGAAGATCTACGAATACTGGTGCTGGCTCACCGGCCAACAGGCCGTGGCGCGGCCGAAGTAACGCGCGGACGCCGGCCCTCAGCCGCGGCATCCGCTTTGCCTGTGCTAGCAGGTGAGTGACCGCAGATGATCGTCGCTGTCCATGCCCTCGTTGGAGCTGCGCTCAGCCGCCTCTGTCGCACTCGCCCCCAGGCCTTCGCTCTCGGGTTCGTGTCCCACTGCCCCTGCGATATGACGCCGCATCGCGACCTGGAGATTCCGCAGGAGGCGCTGCTGCTGAGCGCGACGCTGGCCCTGCTGGCGGCGGTGCGAGGCCCCGAGTCGAAGGAGATCGCCGGCGCCATCGGAGGGGCCGCTCCCGACATCGAGAACCTGGTGGGCCGCTGCTTCAATATCCCCGATGGGAAGATGATCCTGCCGACCCACCGCAGGTTCCATGGCCGCAAGACAGAGGGTCTGGGGCCCCAGATTGCGGTGGGACTCGTTTGCCTTGCGGTGGTGTGCTGGCCGCCCCGGCGAGCCTCGGGCGGCTGCCGCCCGCGTCGCCCGCGGACGACCTGACAGCACCCCCTCCGTATCTTCGCTAGCGGTTGGTGTGGTATTACCTTCCCGTGAAACCAGCAGAGCCACACCCACTACCTCCCCAACTCACCGAGGCGCTCCAGGCATTCCTGGATACCCTCGCCGTCGAGCGCGGCCTTTCCCAGAACACCATCCAGGCCTACCGCAGAGATCTGACCCATCACCTGACCGCGCTCGTCGCGCACGGGACGGAGGATCTGCGCCGGGTCGATGAATCCCACCTGATCGTCTACCTGGGCCAGCTCCGCCGGGCGGGCGCGTCGGCGGCGACGATGATGCGGAAGCTTTCGGCGCTGCGCGCGTTCTACCGCAACCTGGTGCGAGAGGAGAAGATCGCCTCCGATCCGACGACCAATCTCCCGGCGACACGCCTGCTGCGCCGCCTGCCGTCGGTGCTCTCCATCGAAGAGGTGGAGAGGCTGCTCAAACAGCCCGATCCCAAGACCCAACGTGGGCTCCGCGATCGCGCGCTGCTGGAGGTGCTCTACGCCAGCGGGCTGCGCGTCTCGGAGTTGGTCGGCCTTCAGCGCGGCGACCTGAATGCAGACCTGGGGCTGGTGCGGTGCATCGGCAAGGGGTCGAAGGAGCGAATCGTGCCGGTCGGAAAGCCGGCGCTGAAGGCGGTCGAAGTCTATCTAGCATCCCGGCGCGACGCGGCGCCGCACCTGTTCCTTGGGAACAAAGGTCAGCCGCTGACGCGCGTCGCCTTCTGGCGCACCATCTCCCGCTACGCGCGTCAGGCCGGCATCCGCACCCCCGTCTCACCCCATACTCTGCGCCACTCCTTCGCCACGCATATGCTGGAGGGGGGGGCCGATCTGCGCGCGATTCAGGAACTCCTCGGCCACGCCAATATAGCTACCACGCAGATCTACACTCACGTCTCGGTGGATCGGTTGCGCGAGGTATATCGCGCCCATCATCCGCGGGCGTGAAAAATCAGCGCGTCGCGCGTGGGCCCGCGCCCTCCGCCTGCATGACCGCCACCACCGGGGCCGCCGCCTGCGCGGCCGCCGCCGCTTCCGCCTCCGCTCCGGTCGAGCTGCTTCAGGTATTCGCGTCGCACCGCAGGCACCATGGCAGACCAACGGTCATTGGATCGCGGGGTTGTGCCTGAGATGAGGAACAGCGGCTGAATGGTGCTCATCTCCCAGCCCGGCGCGCCCGAGTTGTAGCGAAGCTCGATGTTGTCGACCACCGCTTCCCAGAGCCCGGGCGGACTCCACGGCCCAGACAATGATCCGTCTCCAGAGCGAAGCACCTCCACGGCCTCCGCGGGAGTGAGGAGGGGGTAAGCGCGGAACGGCGTCACATTCGCGCGCGTTCCGCGATACGTTGTAGACCTGCTCGCGGCCGTTGATCCGGATGGCGAAGGAGCCGTCGGGAATACCGCCGAGTTCGCGGGAGTAGGTGACCATCGTTCCCAAGGGTTTCTGCCGGCTGCCGCCGCCGGGAAGGTTCTCCGTCACCGCTTGGCCAAGGCCGACCCGCTCGAATCGGCACTCCTTAGGCAGCAGCCCCGACCGATTCACGAAGTCCTCGGCCGCTGCCACCGCTCGGTCGTCGGAGGGCGCGTCGGGGTCCTTGTCGCCGGGCTGCTCGCTCCTCCGAGTCAGCAGGTAGTTGCCGTCGTCGGAGAGAGTCACGTCCAGATCGCCCAGGCTGTCAGGAGACATCACACCTACGGTCGCGGAGTAGTTGCCACCTCCCGGAGCGAACTCCGACATGATCGCATAGCGCTCGTCCGAGATCGGGACGCCCATTCGCTCTGCCAGGTCGCGAACCATCTCTCGCGTCGGCGTCTGGTGCACCACCAGGTAGACCATCGCCTCCTGCGGGAGGTACATGGCGGCCGATGCGAGTACCTCGTCGTAACAGGTAAAGGAGTAGTGCGGCGCGGTCGTATACCCCAGCGTCGGGTATTCGAGCATGGGCAATCCGCCAGCAGCGCGCGATGGCTTGGTCCCGCCGAGGCCTACCGCCGCGCAGACAAGCGCAACCAGCGCGCCTACCGCGAGCACGCTGCGAACGGAGTATCCACCAACTCTCGCTCTCACCATACCACCCCCTTCGCGCCGGGCGGCGCCTGCGTTGGCATCTGCAGCTTAGACGGTCGGAAGCCCCGTTTTGTTCACGCTACCTCTCGCTCGTACGGCAGGACCGCCCTCGATTCCGCCGAACTGATCCCATGATCGGAGAAGCCCGTGAGTCGCTACCGCCTCGTACGTCTCCTCCGCACCCTGTCTTCCGAAATCTACGTCATCTGGGACGGAGACCGCCGCGTGGGCCAGGTGGACCTGCACTACGCAGATACTTCGGTCCAGGCCGATGTGTTTCTCGAGACTCCCCTCGACGAGGCCGAACAGCAGGAGCTGTTCGCGCAGCTCGACGATGACGTCGTCTCCTCTTACCTGCCGAGCTTCGATCGCGAGCAGTTCATCATCACAGTTTTCGTCGGACAAGAGGTAGATTCGTTCAACTACCCCTCTGCCTCTGACGAGGTGGGCGAGAACTAGCCCGTCGCCATGTCGCAGTCTATCAGCAGCCCGCGAAATCCAGCTCGCACGCGCGCCCATCGGGCCTGGCTTCAGGCGCTGCCGTTTCTGCTGCCGAACCTGCTCGGATTCCTGATTTTCACGTTCCTGCCGATGCTGGCCTGCTTCGGCCTCAGCCTCACCAGCTACGATCTCGCGCCCGTCTCGAGCCTGACGGAGCTGCGGGAACAGATGCGCTTCGTCGGCCTCGACAACTTCTCCCGGCTCCTGGGCTGGCATGCCGAGAGCGGCCGGCTGGTGGCGAACGATGCCGAGTTCTGGCGCTACCTCGGCAACACGCTGTTCCTCATGCTCGGCATTCCTCTCAGCATCATCGGATCGTTGCTGCTGGCGCTATTGCTCAACCAGCGGCTGCGCGGGATCACGCTCTTTCGCACCATCTACTTCCTGCCGACCGTGTCCTCCGCGGTTGCGGTCGTCATCGTCTGGAAGTGGATCTTCCATCAGCAGCCGAACGAGGTGGGACTGCTCAACAGCGTCCTGATGGGTCTGGGGGTGCCTCGCCCGCCGGACTGGCTGGGGTCGATGCTGTGGGCAAAGCCGGCCTTCATCATCATGACGCTGTGGTCGAGCATCGGCGGCTACAACTGCGTGCTCTACCTCGCCGGGCTGCAAGGGATACCGGAGGAACTGTACGAGGCGGCGGCGCTGGATGGCGCCGGCTCCTGGACGCGGCTTCGCCACATTACCTGGCCCCTGCTCTCCCCGACCACGTTCTTCGTGGTGACCATGAGCATAATCGCCGGCCTCCAGGGAAGCTTCCTGTTCACCGCGGCCTTCCTGATGACTGGCGGCGGCCCGGCCGGTTCGACCACCACACTCATGCTCTACATCTACAACTACGCCATCTCGTGGCACCAGCTCGGCTACGCCACCACCATCGCCTGCGTGCTGTTCGTGCTGGTCTTCGGCTTCACGCTCATCAACTGGCGCTACGGCCAGCGCCTGGTGCACTACCAGTGAGCGCGCCCAACCGACCGACAACCTTGCGGCCGAAGATCCTGAATGCCATCGGCTACCTGGCGCTGACGGCGGTCGGCATCACCATGCTGCTGCCCTTCGCTGTGGATGATCTCCACCTCGCTGAAGGCCCCGGCGCACGCCATCGAATTCCCACCGCGCTGGATACCGAGCGAGCCCACGACGGTGCAGATAGATGGACGGGCCTGCCGCGTCGCCGACGTGGTGGGAGAGAAGGGCGTGCGCGTGGCTGTCCTGCGCTACTCTCCCGAGGGCGTGGAGGCGCAGGTCACCGCGCCGCCATCGCTGGCAGGTCAACGCCGCACTCTGCCGGAGAACCGCCTGCGCTTCGTGCGCGGCGTCAAGCTCCACTGGGAGAACTACCGCGACGCCTGGCAGGCCGAGGGGATCAAAGTAACCGGCGCCTTCCTGGGGCTGGTCAAGCAGATCGACGGCTTCCTCGTCTTCTACCTCAACTCCATCTTCGTCAGCATCTGCGTCACCATCGGCACGGTGTTCACCAGTTCCCTCGCCGCCTTCGCCTTCGCCCGCATGCGCTTCCCGGGCAGGGACATCATCTTCGTCGGCTACCTCGCCACGCTCATGGTGCCGGCGATCGTGATCATGCTCCCGGTGTACGCGCTGCTGAGCCAGCTTCGCATGACCAACACCTACGCGGCGCTGATCTTGCCCGCCATGTTCTCGGCCTACGGCACCTTCCTGCTGCGGCAGTTCTTCCTGACCATCCCGCAGGAGCTGGAGGATGCGGCGGTGATCGACGGCGCCTCGCCCTTCGCGGTCTATCGGCACATCATCCTCCCGCTCTCTAAGCCGGCGCTGGCCACCCTCACCACCTTCGTCTTCCTCCACTCCTGGAACGACTTCCTCTGGCCCCTCATGGTGGTGGACCGGCTGGCGCTGAAGACCCTCCCCATCGGCCTCGCCCATTTCCAGGACAGCTACACCACGGAGTACCACCTGCTGATGGCGGCCTCGGTGATCGTGATGGTGCCGGTGCTGATCGTCTTCCTGATCGGGCAGCGCTACTTCGTACGTGGCATCGCGTTGAGCGGGATGAAAGGATAGGGGAATGCCCAGCCGGCGCGCGCATCGCAATCGCCACCACTCAGAGGCCCGTCACTCCCGGCAGTCGCTCGCGCGACCGGCGACGTCGCCGTCCGAGCTGATCCGCGAGGATTTCCAGCGCATGCTCTACACCATGCGCCTTCGCACTACCGATACGGTGATGGAGCTGATCCTGATGCAGTCCGTGGAGGGCCACGCCCAGATGGGGCACGGCTCGTTCGCCCGCCGGAAGTTCCCGAACACGGAGATGGAAGACATCGTCGAGGCCCTGCGCCGGAGTCGTGGCGCGACGGCCGCGCAGCGGCAGGATCTGATAGATGAGGTCGCGGCCTGGGCCGACGCAGCCATCGCCGGGAAGGCGCCCCGGACGCTGGTGAACGAGACGGGGGAAGGACTGATCGGCTGCGGGCTGTTGCGCCACCTGGAGGTGAATCCCCCGGACGTACTGCGCGGGCTCTACCTCGGGGGGCTGCGCGACGACTCCGACTTGCGCCTGGAGGTCGAGAAGCGCACGGGGGCTCGCATCGGAGGCGGGCGCTGCTACTTCGTAGACACCGAGGTGATGCATGGGCTGGGCATGGACGGAGAGCGGCTGGCGCGCACGGCCCACGGAAACGAGATCGAGGCCTATAAGCGGGAAGGCCTGATCGTCGATGACCCGGGGCCGGACAGCCGCAACGACCGGGTCCGTTACATGTACATCCGAGAGCGCCTCGGCGGAGGCGCCTCCGATGATGCCGCCATCATCGCCGGCGGCAAGCTGCACAACTTCAGCGTCGCGCTTGGGGTCTTCCTGGCCGATGCCATAGACACGCTGGAGAAGTACGTCATCGACTATTCCGACCAGGACAACGACTTGGCCCGGCACATCGAGCAGGCTTTCCCCGACCTCGGGCTGACGGTAGAGGATGCTTACCGGCTGACCTGGGTCTCCTCGGTGCCTCCCGAGGAGCAGTCTCACGTGCCGGACAGTTCTCTGCGGCACTTGCTGGAGATCGAGCGCGACACCGATCAGTGCGCGCTGGATAGCCACCTCGCCTACCTCGCCGGGCACTTGTTCTCGCGGCAGTTGCTGGCGTCGGAGGAAGTGCCGAACGACAAGTTCTACGGGTGGTGCGAGGCGAGGATCCGCAACTGCCCGCTGTGAACTAGGACGGTCTCACTCAGGCCAGGCCTCGTCGCGTTTCCTCAGCAGCGGCAACGGGACTTCGCCAAGCTCTGTCTGCTCGTCGCAAGCGAAGCCCGGCGCATCCTTGCCCTGAATCAGCACGCGATGTCCGCCCAGCGCCCCCGGCGCGGCTAGCGCCTCGATCGCGCTCAGATTGAGCTGACGCTCGTCAGCCCTCAGCTCGCTCGCCTCGATTCGGCTCAGCGCCGATCGCACCCCCAGCGATGTCAGGAGGTCGCACTGCGTCATCTGCGCCTGCGTCGCCAGTCCGACTTCCGCGCCCGCCCTGCGCAGGAAGGTGAAGTCAGCCGGGGCGGTTAGGTCCTGGAGGCCGGGGCGATCGAACGGGTCATCGCTCCAGCCGTGCCGGTAGAAGCACTTGAGCCCGCCCCGAGGTGTCGCCGTGCCCAGCAGCTCATCGGCCTCGCCGCCGAAGTCAATCGTGATCACATAGCCGCGCCCGAGGCGCCGACTGACATCGCCCAGCCAACCCCGCGCCACCAGGTTGACCTCGACCACGCTCCCAACGGGCGGCCGCGCCTTCGCCGCCGAGAGATACTCCGCGAGGCCGGGCTGTGATAGCGGCCCGCGCAACTCCAGATAGCGGTCAGCCGCCAGGCCGACGTACAGCTCGCGGGCTCCTTCCGCCTCGACCAGTACGCGGTGCACGGGCAGCGCGTCTACGACCTCATTGGAGAGAACACACACCACCGCGGAGTCAACCGAATCGCCCGGGTCGACCCAGGCGACGCGGCCCGGCGCGCCCGCAAGGTTCTCCTCCTGTTGGGCGCGGAGGAACGCGCTGCGCTCCACGATCTCGTACCGCAGGGCCGACGCGGAAATCGTCGTCGATCTCCGGCGCCGACGTGAGCATCTGCCGGCACAGCGCGCCAGTCCCGGCACCGTACTCGATGACGGCGAACGACCCCGGCGCTCCGAGCGTGCGCGCCACATCCGGCACACGAGGCGCGCGAGCAGCGCCCCGAAGATGGGATGGACCTCCGGGCTGGTCAGGAAGTCCCCGGCTCGCCCTATCCCCACGTGCTTCTCGTAGTAACCCCCCTGCGGAAGGTAGAGCGCCGTCTCCATGAACTCGGCGAAGGTGATGCGGCCCTGCGCCCGGAGGCGCCGCCGCAACTCGGCCTCGACGCGCGCGTCGCCGCGAGTCCTCGGCGCCTTCGCAGGGAGGTAGATGGGGGTCGCCATGCCGAGCAGTGTTCGTGTCCCGCCCCGCCTCCTCCTGCGCCCCACTTCGAGCGCAACCGTTTGCGCGGCACGGCGAATTCGCGGCCCGCGCTAGAGCGCGAGCACCCCCTCCTCCTGCGTCTTTGCGCCCGATCGCTCCAGATAGCTGTCGGCCCGGATCACATGCCACGCGGTCTCCACGAGCTTACGGTTTCGGTTGCGGCTCTCGGTCTGAAGTCGCCGATGCGCCTCTTCCTCGCTCATCTCCAGCCTCCGCATCAGCACCGCCTTGGCGCGCTCGATCACCTTGCGCGACTCGAACGACTCTCTCAGCTCGGTCAACTGGCTGCTCAGCTCCTGGAGATCGCGGGCGCGGGCCGCCGACACCCATACCGCGGCGGCCAGCGATTGCGCCGCGACGGGCTCCACTAAGTGCACCATCGCGCCGCTGTCGCGAGCGAAGCCCAGCTCCGCGGGCGACGCCTCAGGGGTGAGCAACACGAGTGCAGGGCCGCCCTTGATGGCCACTCGCTGGAAAGCGGATGCCGCGCCCGAATCGGCGCCATCCAGCCGCAACACGACAACGGCGGGCCGGAGTTCGCGGACGCGATCATAGGCGGCGGGAGTGGTGAGTGAGAATGGGCGGACCGAGTAGCCGGATTCCCTCAGGGCACGGGTCAGGTGGCGAGCGGCGGCGGGGGCATCGGTCACGACAGCGACGCGAATCTGGTCTGGCGACTGCTCGAACGCGGACATCGGTTCCCTCCTGAAAACAAAAGCGCCTTCCATCCCTACGGGACGGAGGGCAGCCATTGCCCAGCGGGAACCCGGCCGTCATGGCCGGAGGTCCTGCGCGCTATCGATTGGTCGGTATGCTAGCAGACTCGCCGGGGAGATGCAAGCCCGGAGATGTTCAGCGATCACACAAGAGTGGGCGGAGCGCCCATCGGCGCTCCGCCTGTGCTCAACGCTTTCCAGTTGCGGCAAGTCAGCCCCTATCTATTCAGCGTGTCTCCCACTCCGGTTGGGCACAGCCCGCGTATCGGCCGGCCCTCCTTGATGAGATGCTGAGTCGGACACTCGCAGTCGCAGTAGGGGGCAGCCGCGACCAGTGCGTCGGCCATGAACCAGCTCGCATGGCCGTCTGCGAAGCCCACGTTCGAGCCACCGAGGTGGCGAGTGTACTTGGCTCGGAACGATGGATCCGTCGCCCATCGATCCACGAGATCTGTGGGCAGCCCGCACTCCTGGGTATCCGTGCAGTTGACCCAGTCAGCGCCACCGCAACTCGTCCGGCACAGACTGTAGAGCATGTTCTCCGGCCCGTTGATCTCCATGAAGATGCAGCTATCCCCGCAGGTCACGGTCCACGAGGAATCACCAAGCTGAGCTGTCTTCACATCCTTGAGGTTTGGAGTGGAGATGGTGCTCTCGAATGCCCCCGTATCAGGTCCAGCCAGTCTGTGCTGAACGGTGGAATCGGTGACTGTGCCGCCCCAGCCCGAAGGGAAGCCCACGCAGCATGGGCCGCCGCTGCAGGTCGGGTCGACGCGGCCCCAGTTGCCCTCCCGGTCCTTGAGTGAAGCGATCCAGCCATTAGCATACACCGGCTCGATCCACTCTGCGGTTATAGCGCGGCGGGCGCTAGGGCAGCGCCATACATCGCGGTTCTTGGTGTACTCGTCAAACACCACCTGCCAACGGAGGTACGGGTTGGCATGCTGCTTGTGGTTGCAGTCCTCGTGGTCGCCGCCACCGCCCTTGCCCGGCTCGGTGCTGAAATACGCCTCGGCCGCCGGATCTCGGTTGGTGGGGGGGAATCTGTCGAAGTCGCTGAGATAGATCTGGATCCCCATCGCGATGTTCTTCACGTTGGAGAGGCACTGGATCTTGCGGGCCGATTCACGCGCTCGCGCAAAGACGGGAAACAGCATTGCGGCGAGGATCGCGATGATCGCGATCACAACCAAGAGCTCGATCAGAGTGAATCCACGTCGTCGTTTGCACACCATGGTACGCTCATCCTCCTGATCAGACTGAGCTGCACGAGAGCAAAGCGACTACAATGAACCAGACGCTAGTGTCCTGTTACACCACCTCCTTTCTCCTGAGGCAACGATTGCGAGAGCAGCGGCCCGGAGGAGCCGACCGGCCAGCTCTCTGCTGGCCCCATGGTAGCACCTCGGGGCGCAAGAGTCCATGCGCTAGACAGCGGTCTTGGCCCCTTCGGTTGAGTCACAGGGCCCTGCCGCTGCGGATTCTGTGGCTGCGTTGACCCCCCTGGTGCTCGCTGCTATACTGGGGCCAAGATGAGCTGGTTGCTGTCCGCCCTGGAGGGTTGGGCGGAGTTGGTGAAGATCGAGGAGGGGCTCGCCTCCGCGGGCGCCTCCAGCGTACGTGTCGATGGCGTGATCGAACCTGTCAGGGCGCTGATCATCGCCAGGCTTTCGCACGCCTCCCCTTCCCCTCTGCTGGTGATCTGCCCCACGGCCGAAGTCGCGGAACGGGTGTATGAGGACGTTCGCGCGCTCTCGTCGGAGGCCGGGCAGTCGGCCGACGACTCGAAAGTGCTGCTCCTCCCCTCTCTCGAAGCGCTGCTGTATGAGGACGTCTCGCCCGATCCCCGGCTGGTCGGCGACCGTCAGATCGGCCTGCGAAGTCTGCTCGACGGAAAGCAAGTGACCGTAGTGACCAGCGCGGCGGCCGCCTTCCAGCGCGGCACGCCGCCGGAGGTGCTGAGGCCGGCGCGGTTGACGCTGCACGTCGGCGAGACGGCCGACCGCGATGAGCTGGTGCAGCGGCTGGTCGAGCTGGGATACGAGCGCGAGGACATGGTGGAGAGCCCGGGCGAGATCGGGGTGCGCGGCGGAGTAATCGACGTCTTCCCCGCCGGCGCGGGCTGGCCGGTGCGCATCGAGTTGTTCGGAGACGAGATCGACGCCATCCGCACCTTCGATCCGGGAAACCAGTTGTCCATCTCCCCGGTCGAGAGCGTGACGCTGCTGCCAGCCAGGGAAGTGCTGCTGTCGGAGGAGGTGGTCGATCGCGCCCTCCCGCTGATCGAGAGCGCCCTCGAAGAGCAGACGCAGGCGCTGCGGTCGGATGGCAAGGGACTCGAAGCGGAGCGACTAGAAGAGCGGATCGCGAATGTGGTCGAGGCGTTGCGCCAGCGGGCCTACATCCGGGGCATCGAGTACTTTCTTCCCTTCCTCTACCCCGAGCAGTCCACGCTGCTCGACTACCTGCCCGAGGGGTCTCTGGTGGTGATTGTCGAGCCGGGGCGGGTGGAAGAGAACTACACCGAGTTTCTGAACGACCTGCTGGAGGTGGAGGCCTCGCGTCTCGACCAGGGGCTGCTGTTGCCACTTCCCGACCGTTTGCACCAGCCGTTCGAGGTCGCGGTCGAAGGACTCGAACGGCATCGGATTCTGGAACTCTGCTTGATCGGGGCGGCCGCTCAACGAAGGCCGACGCGCCACGTAGGCATCTCCTCGCAGACGATGGACGAGTTCGCGGGCGACTTCGAGCGCCTGGCGCTCCAGCTCAAGCGATGGCAGAACCTGGCGGAGCGAGTGCTGATCACCACGCGCCAGGCGGACCGGCTGATCGAGATGTTCTCCGAGCACAACGTCGGCGGAGTGATTCGCGAGCAGCCTGGGCTGGAGCCGAAGACAGGGCAGATCGTGATCTCGACGCGGCCGCTCAACCAGGGGTTTCATCTGCCGGCGGCCGGCCTGGTGGCGGTAACGGATCGGGAGATCTTCGGCTGGCGACGGCTGCGCCGGCCGGTGCGGCGGCGGGCGGCCGAGGGCGTGCCCATCGGCTCGCTGACCGACCTGACGGCCGGGCGACTACGTGGTCCACATCAACCACGGCATCGGCATCTACCGCGGGCCTGGTGCATCGCCAGGCGGAGGCGGGCGAGCGCGAGTACCTGCTGATCGAGTACGCGGGCGACGACAAGCTCTACGTGCCGACCGACCAGTTCGACCGCGTGCAGAAGTACCTGGGCGGCGAGGAAGAGCGGCCCAGCCGTCCACCGCCTGGGCGGCAGCGGAGTGGGAGCGCACCAAGCAGCCGGGCGAAGAAGTCGGCGGAGAAGCTGGCCGGGGAGCTGATGCAAGCTCTACTCCGCCCGCCAGCAGCAGCCAGGCCACGCCTTCGGCCCCGACACCCCCTGGCAGCGGGAGATGGAGGACGGCTTCCTGTATCGAGGAGACGCCGGACCAGCTCGACGCCATCGAGGACGTGAAGCGAGGACATGGAGACGCCGCGCCCCATGGACCGGCTGATCTGCGGCGACGTGGGCTACGGCAAGACCGAGGTCGCCATCCGCGCCGCCTTCAAGGCGGTGATGGACGGCAAGCAGGTGGCGGTGCTCGTGCCCACCACCGTGCTCGCGCAGCAGCACTTCAGCACCTTCGAGCGAGCGCTGGCCCGTACCCGGTGAAGGTCGAGCTGCTGAGCCGGTTCCGCAGCCGGAAGGACCAGCTGCAGGGTCGGTGGCCGAGGTCGCCGCCGGCGCGGTGGACATCGTCATCGGCACGCACCGGCTGCTCTCGAAGGACGTCGAGTTCAAGGATCTGGGCCTGGTCGTCGTCGACGAGGAGCAGCGCTTCGGCGTGCGGCACAAGGAGAAGCTGAAGCAGCTCCGGGCGACCGGTGGATGTGCTCACCATGACCGCGACGCCGATTCCGCGCACGCTGCACATGGCGCTCAGCGGGATTCGCGATATGAGCGTGATCAACGACCCGCCCGAGGGCCGCACGGCGGTCATCACCCGCGCCCTGGAGCGGGATGACCGGGTCGGTCCGCGAGGCGGTGATGCGGGAGCTGGACCGCGGCGGCCAGGTGTTCTACCTGCACAACCGGGTCGAGTCCATCTACCACGTCGCCGAGCATCTCAGACAGCTCGTGCCGCACGCGCGCGATCACGATCGGGCACGGGCAGATGGAAGAGCGCGAGCTCGAGCGCGCGATGCTGGACTTCTACACGGGGAAGTCGCAGGTCCTGGTGTGCACGACCATCATCGAGAACGGGCTCGACATCCCGAACGCCAACACCATGATCGTGAGCGACGCCGACCGGCTCGGGCTGGCGCAGCTCTACCAGTTGCGGGGCCGCGTCGGGCGCTCGAACCGGCAGGCCTACGCCTATCTGATGTGGACGCCGTTCAAGCGGCTGACCGAGACGGCGGAGAAGCGCATCGCCGCGATCCGCGAGTTCTCCGAGCTGGGCTCCGGGTTCAAGATGGCGCTGCGCGACCTGGAGATCACGGGGCGCGGGCAACCTTCTCGGCGCGGAGCAGCACGGCTTCGTCGACCGCGGTCGGCTTCGAGCTGTACATGCAGATGCTCTCGGATGCGGTGCAGGAGGCGAAGGGGGAGGCGCCGGTGTCCCGCCCCGAGGTCAGCGTCGATCTTCCGGTGGACGCCTACCTGCCGCCGGACTACGCCCCCGACCTGAACCAGCGCATCGACCTCTACCGGCGACTGGCCAGCGCACCGGACTGCGGCCGAGTGGAGATGCTGGAAGGCGAGATCGGCGACCGCTATGGTCAGCCCGCTGCCCGAGCCGGTGCAGAACCTGGTGCGGCTGTCGCGGCTGAAGGTACGCTGCGCGGCCGCGGGCGTGCAGGCCATCGCCACCGAGGGCAACCTGGCCACGCTGCGGCTGGCGGAGGACCGGACGGCTCACGCCTCCGCTGGCGCAGAAGCTCCAGCGCGGGCTCCAGCCGGAGATCCGAATCTGGCTGGCCTTGACAGCGCACGACCGGGTCATGGTATCTCGTGCGCAAGGCGGATAGCGAGGCGCTGTTCACGCGGCTCGAGGAGGTGCTGGACCAACTGGCCGCTGCTGCCACTGGACGAGGAAGCGCGCCGGCACCAGCGCCGCGAGCAGGTGGTGGCGGGAAAATGAGAGGATACGAGGAGATTCGATGCCCAGAGTGGTGGAGGTAACCTTCCGATCAGGCGGGGCGACTCTATCAGTTCGACGTCGGGTCGCTCGATCTGACGCCCGGGGATATGGCCGTGGTGCGAACGGCGCGCGGGGTGGAGCTGGGGGAGGTCCGCACCGCGCCTCGAGACGTGGCGCCGGACGAGGTGAACAGCGATCTGAAGCCCGTCGAGCGCAGGGCCACGCCGGAGGACCTCAGGCGCGGCGACGACGAGGCGCGCGAACGCGAGGCGCTGGCGGCAGCCGCCGCGAGAAGGTCGCCGAGCACGGGCTGCCCATGAAGCTGATCGCGGCCGAGTCCACGCTCGACGGCAGACGCATGGTGCTGCACTTCAGCGCCGAGGGCCGGGTGGACTTCCGCTCTCTGGTGCGCGACCTGGCGCAGGCGCTGCGCACCCGCATCGAGCTGCATCAGGTGGGGGTGCGCGATGAGGCGAAGATGCGCGGCGGCCTGGGGCCGTGCGGGCGGCCGCTCTGCTGCGCCAGCTTCCTGGGCGACTTCGAGCCGGTCGGGATCAAGATGGCGAAGGAGCAAGACCTCTCCCTCAACCCCCAGAAGATCTCCGGCGTCTGCAGCCGGCTGATGTGCTGCCTGAACTACGAGTACGCGCACTACCGGGAGGCCAAGCGGTGCCTGCCCAAGGTCGGCGCCGCATCGAGACCGAGAAGGGCCCGGGCAAGATTCAGGATATCAACGTACTGCGGAATCGCGTCATCGTCTCTCTCGAGGAGGGCGGGCTGCTGGAGTTGCCGATGACGGCGGTGGCAGTGCACAAGGCGGGATGTCCGCACCTGCGAGGAATACAGCAGACGCTGGACAAGCTCGCCGGGGAAGGCACGAGACCGCGAAGAGAGCGACCCCGAGAAGGAGAGCTAGGGCCGCCGAAGAACCCAATCGACGCGCAGCGAGCCGAGCGTGCGAGCGCTCGGCTTCACGCGACATTCGTGGAGGAGAGCGGGGCCATGCCCAAAGTGAAGATCGGATTCATCGGCTGCGGCGGCATCATGGACATGCACGTGCGCCAGCTCGAGGGGGTGAAGTCGGGCCAGATCGCGGCGCTGATGGACACAAGCCGAACGATGATGGCGAAGTTCAAGGAGCGATTCCCTCAGCTCGCCGATGTGCCGACCTTCAGTGACTACGAGAAGATGATCGACTCGGTCGATCTCGACGGCGTGGTCATCGCCACCCCGCACACGCTCCACTCCGAGCAGATCATGACCTGCCTGGGCAAAGGGATGAACGTGCTGACCGAGAAGCCGATGGTCTGCAGGGTAGCGGATGCGAAGGCGGTGATCAAGAAGGCCCAGCAGAAGAAGCGCATCCTGATGATCTCCTACCAGCGGCACTTCTCCCCGCCTTCCGCGCTGCGAAGAAGGTGATCCAGTCGGGGCAGATCGGCAAGCTCACCTTCGTCGCCGCGCTGCAAGGCCAGGAGTGGCTGCGGGGCACCAAGGGCACGTGGCGGCAGAAGCCGGAGCTGAGCGGCGGCGGCCAGCTCAATGACTCGGGCAGCCACCTGGTCGACATCATCCTCTGGGTGAGCGACCTGCAGCCGGCCACCGTCTTCGCGCAGATCGACAACCGCGGCAGCAAGGTGGACATCCTCTCCAGCCTCACGGTGCAGTTCAAGGACGGCGCCATCGGCACCATCTCCATCGTCGGCGACGCCCCGGGCTGGTGGGAGGAGATCACCTTCTATGGCGAGAAGGGCGCGGTCTACGTCCGCCGCGACCGCGTGCTGCTCCAGGTTCCGAACGCGAAGGGCTGGGGCGCGACCACCGAGACATCACCGACAAGCTGAAGTACCAGAGCAACTTCGACAAGAACTTCGTGGACTCGATCCTCGGCAAGGACGAGCCGCAGACCCCGCCCATCTGCGGCCTGCGGGTGATGCAGCTGACCGAGGCGGCGTGGGAATCGGGCAAGTCGGGCAAGCCGGTGACGGTGAAGGTGTAGCCTCGGTTCGCGCCGGCACGTGGTCCCGCAGTAGCGGGCCCACGACAACGCACTGAAACGATCAGCGGTCAGGTCTTCCGCTTAGGACGGCCTGGCCGCTTCTCTTTGCCCTCGACCAGGTAGGTGCGGTCGATTTCGCCGGTCTCCGCGCGCTCACTGGTGGAGTAGTAGTGCGCATCCGGCGTCAGACCGTGCCGCCTAATCTCATCCCCCATCTCTTTCGCGGCGCGCTTGGCCTCCAACCGACTGGCCTCGTCGGTGACGGGGCCGCGGCGGGAAGGGAGCTGGGTGCGCTGGCCCTCTTCGGCGTGCCGGTCGCGGTTGGCAAGGGCGTCCTGGGTCAGGTCGAGGAGGGCCTCGGGCATGTTGACGTTCTTGGCGCCGTCGACCACCAGCTCGCGGTACTCATCGGTGTGGTGGCGCTTGCCTTTCACCCGGTGCTTCTTCGCAACCTGCTGTCGCTCGTGGAGCTGCGCGAGGGCGTCCTGAAGTAGCTCCCGCGGCGTGGCCTCCCTTCGCTTCTCCTGCGGCCTGCGCCAGCGGCCGAACAGTGACCAACGCATCGAGCGGCCCCCCATGAGGAGGTGATGGCGATTTGACGTGGGGACGCGCCGAAACGTTCCAACGGGAGGGGAGCGGGGGGCTGGGTGGTGTTCGAGCACGGAGGGCGGGGCTAGTCTTCCTCGCCGCGGAGCGCGTCGCGGATACGGGCAAACCAGCTCTTGCTTTCGATCTGGTCTCCGCCCTCAGCGGCGTACTCCTCGAGCAGCTCGCGCTGGCGCGGCGTGAGCTTCCCGGGGGTGGCGACGCGCACCGAGATGAGTTGAGAACCCCGTACGCCGGTACGAATGTCGGGCAGCCCGCGCCCGATGAGGGAAAGGGTTTCGCCGGTCTGAGTGCCCGCGGGAACCGACAGCTCTTCGGGGCCGTTCGCGAGCGTGGGCACGAGTATCGTTCCGCCAAGCGCGGCGGTGGTGAAGGCGATCGGCACCTCGCACCAGACGTCGCGCCCCCGGCGCTCGAGGAACTCGTGCGGCTTGACGTGCACCACGGCGTAGAGGTCGCCGGCGTGTGCCCCTCGCTCGCCGGCTTCGCCCTGTCCCTCCAGGCGGAGGGTGGAACCGTCATCGACGCCGGCCGGAATGTTGACTGCAATGGTCTCGGTCATCATGCGACGGCCCGAGCCGCGGCAGTCGGGGCAGGGATCGGGGACAACCGTTCCCTGGCCGCCGCAGCGGGAGCAAGTCACTACGGTGGACAGGTGGCCGAAGGGAGTGGCGGCGGTGCGGCGCGACTGGCCCGAGCCGCGACAGGTGGGGCAGGCCTCGGCGCCGGATTTCGAGCGGCTGCCACTGCCCTTGCACTCCTGGCAGCCGCGCAGGCGCTCGACGACCACCTTCCGCTCGATCCCGGCGGCGACGTCGATCAGCTCGATCTCGAGGTCGTAGCGGAGGTCGGCTCCCTGGCGGGCGCGAGGCCGGGTGCGCTCCCGGGCGCCGAAGAAAGCATCGAAGATGCTTCCCATGCCCGTGAGTTCTTCCCAGATGTCCGAGGCGAGGGGACCGCCGGGGCCGACGCGCCCATAGCGGTCATACTGGGCGCGTTTATCCGGATCGCCGAGCACCTCGTAGGCCTCGGCGGCCTCGCGGAAGCGCGCCTCCGCCTGCGGATCTTCAGGGCTGACGTCCGGGTGGTGCTTCCTGGCTAGTCGCCGAAAGGCCCGCTTGATCTGGTCTTGCGTGGCACTGCGGTCAACGCCCAGGATGTCGTAGAAATCCTGCTGCTGGGCCATCGGGCCAAGACGCCTCGATATTCGCGGGCCGGCGCGGTCCGCGAGGACTCAGATCGGGCTAGGCCCGATCCTCTTCTTCGTCAGGCCTCTGGCCCTTGATGCGAACATCGCCGCGCGCGATCTCTTTGATCGCGCGGTCAATCAGCCCGCCCCCGCTGGGCACCAGAGAACCGTCGATCCGTTCCTTCAGATCGTGGGCTCGCCTGGCCACGCCCACCACCAGCGCGTACTTCCCAAATCTCTTGGCGAGTCTGTCGATCACTTCCGTCTGTGTTCCGGCCTTGTCTCGAGCCCGTGGTTTCATGCAGTAACGTCCTCACTAGTCCATTTTTCGCGGTGTGGATTCCTGGACTGAACTCCACACTATAAGAAGCGATGGCCCGCCGTGTCAAGGCGGCCTCGCAGTACGGTGGTCACGCTGCGTCGCTCAGACGAACGTGAGCCCTCTGAGCACTCACCTGCGTCATTCTCCCTGAGCTGCGTCGCCCAGCTCCAGCTCTCCCTGAGCCAGGTCCCGCAGAGGTGCGAAGCTCATCCGGTGCTCCGGGCACGGGCCGAGTTCGAGGAGCCGGTTGTGGTGCTCCTTTGTACCGTACCCTTTGTGCTCCCGAAAACCATAGCCGGGATACAGCGCGTCTAGCTCCGCCATCATCCGATCTCGCAGCACCTTCGCCACGATCGAGGCAGCGGCGATGGACGCGCATAGCCCGTCGCCTCCCACCACCGCCCGATGCCGCACCGGAAGCCCCGGCACGCGGCGGCCGTCCACCAGCAGCAGATGGGGCTGCGGGTCGAGCTGCTCGACCGCCTCCCGCATCGCCCAGTGCGTCGCCTCCAACACGTTCAGCCGGTCTACCATCTTTGCATCGGCGATTCCCACGCCAATGGTGATGGCCCGCTTGCGTATCAGCTCGTACAACCGCTCGCGTTCGGCCGGAGCGAGCAGCTTCGAGTCATGCAGCCCCGGCAGCCGACACCGCGGAGGCAGGATCGCAGCCGCGGCGATCACCGGGCCAGCGAGCGGGCCCCGGCCGGCTTCGTCGACGCCCGCGATCAGCGCGAAGCCCTGGCCGTGAAGCTCTTCCTCGATTCGCCAGCGTCCCCACATGCTTCCCCAACCGCGAACGTCGCTCGCTCGAACAGCGGGCGGGTAGTGTGCTCAGAGGCCTGCGTTCGCCGTCTGCCTCAGGCCCCGGTCCGCCACACGGGAGTCAGGCGAGAGGCGCAACTGTCCGTTGTCCCCAACCAGACCGATACGCGATGGCGGCCAGAAGATCACCATGGCCTTGCCCAGAACGCGCCAATCGTCCAGCTCGGGCTTGGGTACGGTGCGCCCATCAGCCACCAACGACCATCTGCGGCTGTCGTGGCTATCATCTCGGTTATCACCGAGGACGAAGTAGGCGTTATCCGGGACGATGTAGGGCCGGCCTGCCGGTTCGCCCATGGCGTCGACCGGCCAGTCCTCATCGGGCGGGCCTATGTCCGGCGCGTCGTGAAGCAGCTTACCGTTGATGAAGACTCCTACGTTTCGCCTGATCTCGATGGCATCCCCGGGCAGCCCGACCAGGCGCTTGACGAAGTCCTTCTTGGCGCCGCCCCGGAGGGCCTGTTCGGGCGCATCGAAGACGATGATGTCACCGCGCTGGGGGGGATTCAGGCGGTAGATGAACCTATTCACCAAGACGCGATCGCCGTCCAACAGGGCCGGCACCATCGACCGGGAGGGAATGAAGAACGCCTGGACGACGAACGGGCGAATGAGCAAGAACACCAGGGCGAATGCGATCAGGCCCGAGTCCAGTAGCTCGATCATGAAGGTGCGGGAGGGGGCCGTCCGCCACAGCGCCCATAGGATGCGAAGGAAGGCCGACCCACCTATCAGCGCCCCCATCTTCCACGGCTGATCCAGATTCATGGCGAGTGCGATGCTCCGGGATCGGGCCTGGCCGCCAGCTGCGAGACGGCCTTCAGATGGATCTGGTCGTGGTCGCCGACGAGCCCCACGCGATGGGGAGGCCAGTAGATCACCATGGCTTTGCCCAGAACGCGCCGCGTCTCCAGGGCCGGCTCCGGCTTGTCACCGAGGGTCCAGGCGTGGCTGTCGTAGCTAGTATTGCGATTGTCTCCGAGCACGAAGTAGCTGCCCTCCGGCACGCGATAGGAGCGTCCAGTGGGAATCCCGAACTCGTCGACGGGCCAGTCGTAGTTCGGGGTCGGGATCGAACCCGGCTCCTGGAGAAGCTCCCCGTTGACGAAGACTCCGACCTCGCGCTTGACCCGGATCGTGTCCCCAGGCAATCCGATCAGCCGCTTGACGAAGTCGCTGCGAGGTCTTCCCTGAAGCGCCTGCGGGGGGGCGTCGAAGACGATGATATCACCCCTCTCGGGAGGGTTGAGGCGGTAGACGAACTTGTTGACAAGGATGTGGTCGCCGCCGCTGGTGCGATAGCTGATGGCGGATTGATGATCGGCGGGGGAAAGCGCGTACTCGGGCCTCGGCGGGCCCATGAGTGTCGGCTCCATGGAGCCGGAGGGGATGTAGAAGGACTGGACCACAAAGGGCCGGATGAGCAGGAAGACGAGGGCGAAGGCGATGAGGCCGGAGTCGAGCAGCTCGGCCATGAAGGTCCGCGCCGGCGCCTCCCGCCAGACTCCCCAAAGGACACGCAACAACGCGAGCAGCCCAATGAGGGCGCCGATCTTCCAGGGCTGATCCAGGTCCATGCTAGCAGATCTCTCGGGCTGCGGCTGCTGAGTCGCCGGAGGGCGTTCTCAACGCTACGGACGCCGACCGCCGCAGCTTCGGCGGCTCGCGTGGTTCTTCCGCGGCGACGATGGGGAACACCCCAACTACGCGCGGCGATCCTCTTTGATGCGGGCGGCGCGACCGACGCGACCGCGCAGGTAGTAAAGCTTGGCGCGGCGCACTTTGCCGTGCCGCGTCACCTTGATGCTCTCCAGCCGTGGCGAGTGCAGCAGGAAGGTGCGCTCCACGCCCACCCCGTGGGTGACGCGTCGCACGGTGAAGTTCTCTTTGATGCCTTCCCTGCGCCGGGCGATCACTACACCCTCGTAGGGCTGGACCCGCTCTTTTCCGCCTTCGACGACGCGGATGCGAACGGTGACGTTGTCGCCTGGCCCAAACTCGGGCATGTTCTCGCGGAGCTGAGCGTTCTCGATTTCCCTGATGATCGCGGACATCGACATCTCCCCTGACTGCCTCGAGCCCATATCCCGGCGCTAAGGCAAGACGGTGGCGTTCAATAGCGCAAAAACCTGGCGAGGAGTTCGCCAGGGAAACTCACACGGCGCAGCAGATGCCGCCCGCGTCTGGAGTATAGCACAATCCGGGGCGGCAGAACAAGCCCAGGTCGTGTCCGGCGTGAACGGCATTCACCGCAGAGACGCCCGCCTTCGCTAAGGTCGCCTGAGGCGACTGAAGCTTCGGCGGGCAGGCGCCGGGCGCAGAGTAGGGAAGCCGCCTGCAGCGGGGGAACGACAACGGCGGTAACCGCAGATTACGCAGATTGCGCAGATTAGGCCCGCCTGCGGCGGGAGGAACGGCGAGATTGCCACGCGTGCCTTGGCTCCTGCCGAACGGGAGGACCGCCTGAGGCGCATTCGCCCCAGGCGGCCCAGGCTGGTGTGGCACCACCGCCCGTTGTGGCACGCGACGGGGCTACTCGGGGGCTGGCACTTCCCACAGGCTGACTTGCTGGATGACGCCGAAGATGGGGACTTCCTTCGGCGGCTCGCCGCCCATGCCGATCTCGATCAGCGATGGCAGTGGGCCGAAGAGTTCGCCGGCGATGATGCGGCCGTCGAGCAGCGAGACCACTAGCTCGCCCCGGAAGTACTCGGTGGCGCTCATGCGGATGGCCATCTGGGGGTTGCCCACATCCTGCTTGACATCATTGCCCTCGGCCGAGAACCAGAGGAGCAGGCAGGGCTCACCGTTGCGGCGGGTGAGGCCGGCGACGGAGACGGTCATGTCGCCCAGACGGTAGTCGGTGGCCTCGCCTTCCTGGGTCACTTTCTGGATCGACATGTTCACCTGTCCGCGCGGCACCCGCGCCTGGTCGCCGATGCGGGCGGCGCCGTGGAACTGCCCGCGGATTGCCTGGGCCAGCGCGTCGAAGCCCATGGTGTCGATGGATACGATCTTCAGGAAGTATCCGCCCATCTCGTCTCCGACGCGGGAGAAGTCGGCCGGGATGTTGACGAAATCGAACTCTGTAGGGAAGAAGTCAAAGCCGATGCCGGCGGCAGTGGGAATCTCCTTGGGCACCGGCACCTCGGTCCCGCTCTGCGTGTTCGCCATGGTGAATCTGTCCCACTCGACCCGCTCGCGCCACTCGCCCGGCTGCTCCTCTTTCTGGAGCGTTCGCTTGAGGCGGCCCTGGGCCACCAGCCGGCTGAGGGGTTTCCCGATGCGGCTGTAGTTCACGTTCTCGCGGCGGAACTCGTACCAGTGCG
Organism: uncultured Armatimonadota bacterium; assembly: GCA_963699135.1. Classification (GTDB taxonomy): domain Bacteria; phylum Armatimonadota; class Hebobacteria; order Hebobacterales; family Hebobacteraceae; genus JBEKKD01. Next base: position 1,093,530 of record OY969415.1, read on the forward strand.
TCTCGCCGACCTTCCCTCTCCGCGTCATATCCTGCTTCGCGTTGAGCACTCCGGACAAGTCGCCGCCTCGCGCCTCTCGGTCGTCCCAGGGCAGCACGATGGGGATCGCCCACGGCTGTCCCTCCGGCAACTGGGCGGCCGCGGCAGGCGCCGGGGCCGTTCCCGCCGCTGGTTGCTCGGCCAGGCCAGGACCGCAGAGCAGCAGGCATGACACGGCTCCCAGCGCGGCCAGCAGTGGGCACCACTTGCCCCACCGAAGCGTTGTCCTCATCTTCGTCTCCTCCCTGTCGTTACGATGAACGCCGCCGGCCGCGGGCTTTCGCGCGGCCGGCCCGGGTCTGAATCTGCGCGATTGCGTCGCCGATCCACGCGGCGTCTTCTTCGTAGCCGCGGATGCCGCGCTGCAGCGAAAGCTGCCCGTGCAGCGCCGACTCCGGCCCCGCGGGATCGAGGTAGCCCCGCAGGTCCGGCAGATAGCTCTCGATTTCCCTGCGCCATCCCTCGAGGTAGGTGATGGCCTCGCGGGGTGACACGCGACCGCCCGACAGGGCGAATCGGAGGATGGGCGCGCCGGAGTTGCGGATCAGCTCCTCCCGCGTCACCTGCTGGCGGAGCCAGGCGCTCAGCGCCACCCCACCCTCGCGGGTCAGCGAGTAGGCGCGTCGCGGGCGGGCCTCGCTCTTGCCCCCCAGCTTCGCCTTCAGCAGGCCGCGCCGCTCCAGCCGCCGCAGCGCCGGGTAGATCGCTCCGGGGCTGGAGCTGAAGTGAGCCATGGGTGTGGTCGCGAACAGCTTGTGCACGTCGTAGCCGGACAGGGGGGACATGTCCACCAGCCCGAGCAGCGCGTATTCGAGGAGCGTGAGTGGCAGTGTGGTCATAGTTATTACGTTTCGTAATATTACGTACCATAATATTGGGGGCGCGTCAAGAGGCGGAGGGAGGAAAGTGGAGAGGGGAACGGAGAGGGGGAGAAGCGGCGGCAGTGACGGATCGAGCAGTCAGCGGGGCACACAAGCAGCAGGGCCCGGCAGCTCTGCCGGGCCCTGCAATCCTATTCTATTGCATCCAGTTGTGTATTCTGTTCCAAACTGTAAGGTCTAGTGGACCACCCTGGGGCCCTGGGCGTCGTTGAGATCCGTGACTCCGGGGCCCTGGTGCGGGATGCGCACCAGCAGATGCTGGTCACTGAGGTTGGCGACGAAGAAGAGCACGCCCTTGCTGTTCCCAATCAGTGGCTCGGCAAGGCGGCTGTCGACCTTGAGCTTGAAGAAGAGCGGAAGGACGTCGGGCCGGTAGACGCCCAGCATCACCGGGCCTTCCTCTTCTCCCCCCTGGCGCGTCCAGTGGTAGATGAACATGTCCTCTCGCTTGAACAGTCCATCCCACCCGTAGATCACCATCAGGCTGACCTCGTGGGTGTCTGCAGTCTCGGGGCTCATCACCAGGTCGTGGATCGCGGCCAGCAGATCGCGGGTCTGCCGAGTTCCCACGAACTCGTAGCGGAAGCCCGCCCCCACCGCGCCGGAGAACTCCTCCGGCATGTCGCGAAACTCATAGTAGCAGCCGTTGTCGGAGAGCACGACCCGCACGAGGTCGTTCATGTACTCGCGGCCTTCCCCGATTTGATCCTTGATGTAATCTATCATGACTTGATAATCCTGCCGGGGCTCCGCGCTCGTTGGAGGCAGCTCTCGACCTTTCCAGCTCATCGCGTCCGTCCTCTCTCGAGCCCCCCTCTGTACGTCCTCAGAATGGTTAGTCCAATGCTACCCCTCTGCGGCAACAGCTACCCCTTCTTTGGCACTCTTGTTGGCACAAGCCGTCTGGCTCTCGCCTGGTTGGTATATACCACGATTCATCGTCAACTATGGGTGGCTGGGAACACACGCGGCGGGGAGGTCATCTCGGTCGTCTGCGTGTCAAAGCAAGCAGCGTTTGCGCTGGCACTCATGGACGCCACCAGCCGTTTTCGGAGATCGGGGGTATGGTATACTGACCTCAGTGATGATGAGACGACTCCTCGCGCTCTGTCCCCTGTTGCTCATGGTCGGGCTTCTCGGCGTTGCCGCGATGGGCGCCGACCAGCCTGCCACCGCGCCGCCGGCCGCTACCGCCCAATCTGCCCAAGCCGCGCCGGCCGCGCCTGCTCCTCAGATGACCCCGGAGGACAAGTCGGATGAGGAGATTGGGAAGTCGGCCGCGGAGGAAGCGGAGAAGCAATTCAAGGTCGTCAAGGACTCGCCCGACTTGCCGCGCGTCAATGCCATCATCGACCGCCTGAAGCCAGCGACGCAGAAGCCGTATCTTCAGTATCACGTGAAGGTGATCGACACCGGTGCGATCAACGCTTTTTCGCTTCCCGGCGGCTACCTCTACTTCACCCGGGGGCTGCTGGACGCGGTGGAATCCGACGATGAACTCGCCGCGGTGGCGGGCCACGAAATGGCGCACATCTGCCTGAACCACTCCCGCAAGATGATGAATCGGAGCGACAAGTACAGCAAGGTGCTCGGCCCGCTGGTGCTGGCGTCCATTCTCAGCAGGTCGGATCGCGTCGACCCCGGGGCGATGCTCGTGGTGGGGAGCCTGGTGGTGGAGGATGCGCTCAACCATTACGGCCGCGCCGCCGAGCTGGAGGCCGATCACGAGGCCGTCGTCTACCTGAAGAACAGCAAGACCTACAATCCGGTGGCGATGCTGACGGTGGCCGAGGGATTGGCGCACATGGAGAGTTCCGAGCCGCAGATCGACATGGGGGTGGCCCAGACTCACCCGTACGCAACGGAGCGGATCGCCGCCATCAGCAAGGAGTTGACCGATCTCAACATCCCCATCGAGCGACGGCGGGTCACCAAGTCACTCACCACGAGCGCGGCCGCGGTGAAGGTCAACGACAGCGAGATCGGCGAGCTGCGGATCTCCGCCTCAGGTGGCAGCAAGCCGTGGTCGGGCGTGGTTTTCCAGCCGGCAGTCGAGTATCAGGGCCAGTCGCCACTCACGCGCGCGACGCAGGCCTCCGTGACGTTCAACACGCTCCTGCTCGCCGACCTAAGGCCGCTCGAAGTGAGCAGCGTGCGGAGTGATGGATCGGTGCTCGCGAGAGGGCGCGACCAGGATCTGTTCACCATCACCCCCGCTGACGCCGCTTTCCACAAGACCACCGTCGAGAAGCTCGCCGCGCAGGCGATGCAGGCCATCCGCACCGGCTTCCAGCAGGAGAAGGTCGGGCGCGGCGTACTGAGCGCGCCTCTTCCGCTCTGGCAGGAGACAAGCTCCTGCCCTACGGTGTCACCGCGTATACCCCGATGAGGCTTCGGCGGCTGGGGTCAACAGGCTGGCCGGAAGCTTCTTCGCCAGGTCGAGATAGAGGCCCGTGCCAATGGCAACGCAGGTGAGCGGGTCCTCGGCAATGCGGACGGGAACGTCGGTCTGCGCCTCGACCAAGCGATCCAGACCACGTAGGAGCGCGCCGCCGCCGGTGAGCGTGATGCCCCCCTCGATGATGTCGGCCGATAGCTCGGGCGGGGTGCGTTCGAGCACTCCCCGCACCCGCTCGACCAGGGTCGCCACCGGCTCGGCGAGGGCCTCCCGCACTTCCTCGGAACTGATCTCGATGGTCTTCGGCAGCCCGGTGACGAGGTCGCGGCCCTTCACGACCATGGTGGTCTCATTCGGCATCGGATAGGCGGAGCCGATCTTGATCTTGATCTCCTCGGCCGTCCGCTCCCCGATCATCAGGTTGTAGCTGCGCTTGACCTGGCGCACCACCATCGCATCCATGGCCGCGCCGCCCACGCGCACCGATTCGCTGATCACAATGCCACCCAGGGCGATGACGGCGATGTCGGTAGTCCCCCCGCCGATGTCCACCACCAGATGCCCCGTTGCGCCGGCCACATCCAGGCCGGCCCCGATCGCCGCGGCCATGGGTTCCTCGACGGGGATAGCCCTCTTGGCGCCAGCCGCGATCGCCGCCTCGACCACCGCGCGCTTTTCCACCGCGGTGGCGCCCGAGGGAATGCAGATGCAAGCCTGAGGCTTCACCAAGCGCCGCTTCCCGCAGACCCGCTGAAGCAGGTACTTCAGCATCTTCTGAGTGATGGTGAAGTTCGCAATCACCCCGTCCTGAAGCGGGCGCACGGCCTCGATCGGCCCTGGCGTGCGGCCCAGCATCTCCGCGCCTGCTCGCCGACGGCGACGATCTCCCCGCCCGAGACCGCCACGACCGACGGTTCGCGCACGACGATCCCCTTGCCCTTCACGAACACGAGGATGTTCGACGTCCCCAGATCGATCCCGACTTCCATACCCAGTCCCAGCATCTCCACCCCTCCTGCGCCGCGCAGTGCGCGGCAGAGCAATCAACCGGCCCACTACCCCAGCGCCAGGCTAGGCGCTCTCGACGTCCGCCCCCAGCGAACGAAGCTTCTCATCGAGCGACTCATAGCCGCGGGCGATGAAGCGGGTGCCCGCGACCGTGCTCTCCCCTTCCGCGCCGAGGGCCGCCACCACCAGCGCGGCGCCGTCGCGGATGTTCGCTCCACTGACCGCCGCACCACGCAGCCGCTCGACGCCTCGAATCGTTGCATGGCGCGAGTCGTGAAGGTCAATACTAGCACCCATCTTGGCCAACTCGTATACATATTGCAGACGTCTGTCAAACACCGTCTCCACAATCGTGCTCTCGCCCTCCGCGGTCGCAAGCAGTGCCGCCACCACCGGCTGGAGGTCGGTAGAGAAGGCTGGGAAGGGATCCGTGACGATGTCGACCCCTCGCGTTCTTGTGGGGCAGGCGGCCATCAGCCCTTCGCCCTGCGGTATGAGCTCGACTCCGGCTTCCTGGAGCTTGCTGGCCGTCTCGCCCAAGTCGGCCAGGCTGGTATCTTCGACGGTGACCTGGCCGCGGGTCGCGGCGGCTGCGCAGATGAGAGTTCCCACCTCCAGGCGGTCGGAGTTCACCCGGTGATCGACACCGCGCAGCCTATTGACACCCGCCACTGTCAGCTGCGGCCCGCCGCTACCTTCGATCCGCGCGCCGGCCGCCTTGAGGAAGCCGCAGAAGCTGACGACATCGGGCTCGTAGGAGGCATTCTCGATCACTGTCTCCCCGTCGGCCATCGAAGCGGTCATAAGCGCGGTGAAAGTGGCGCCGGGGTTCCGGTGGCGCGGGTCAAGCGTTATCACCGATCCGCGAAGCCCTTTGGCGCTCATCTCGATCCTGCTGTCCGATGACGTTCCCGTCGCCCCCAGCGCTTCGAGCACGGAGGTGATGTGAGTCACCGGCCGGCTTCCGAGGTTGCAGCCGCCAGGCATCGCCATCTGCGCCCGGCCGAGCCGCAGGAGCATGGGACCGAGAAGGTAGTGAGAGGCGCGCATCTTTCCGACAAGGTCCGCTGGCGCCCTATGGGTGGTGATCCCGTGGTTGACGATCCTCACACTGCTGTCATCGCCCTCGGTAACAGACAGCCCGACCGCCGTGAGCAGCGCGATCATCGTCCGGACATCGGCGATGCGGGGTACGTTGTGAAGAATCGTCTCGCCGTCCACCAGCAGCGTTGCCGCCAGAGTCGGAAGCGCGCCGTTCTTGCTGCCCGACGGCTTCACCTTCCCCCGCAGCGGCTTCCCCCCGACGATGCGCCAGGCGTCTTCAGGCATTTCTGCTCCCCGGGACTGAGCGGGGCGGTTCCCCCTGCGGTCCCGACTGTGACTGTCCGTGCTGCGATTACCCCAACCAGCCCAACCAGTTACAACTCCGGAGCCTACTCGCGCCCCCCCCGAGCCACGCGCAGGCGATTCAGCGCCCGCTCAAGAGCGGCCTGAGCACGCGCCAAGTCCAGGTCCTCCCCTTTTCGACTGAGCCGATCCTTCGCCCGCTGCTCGGCGGCTTCCGCCCGCGCCAGGTCGATCCCCTCCGCCGGCTCGGCGCAATCGGCGAGGATGGTGGCCTGATTCCCACCGGTCTCCAGAATTCCCCCCGACAGGGCGAAGAGCCTGCGAGTTCCCCCCTCTTCGACGATCGTGAGCTGCCCGGTCCGGAGTTCGGTGACCATCGGCGCGTGGTGCGCCAGCACCCCGAGATAGCCTTCCGACCCCGGGGCCACCAGGCTTCTCGCCTTCCCGCGGAAGATCGTCTGCTCGGGCGCCATGACTGTGAGCGAGAACACCGGAGGCATTCGGCTCAGGCTCCCTTCGCCAGCTCTGCTGCCCGCGTTACCACTTCGTCGATGCCACCGACCATGTAGAAGGCCTGCTCGGGCAGGCTGTCGTGCTTTCCCTCGATGATCTCGTGGAAGCTTCGCACCGTTTCGCGCAGCGGCACGTACCGCCCCGGCCGGTCGGTGAACACCTCGGCCACGAAGAAGGGCTGCGACAGGAAGCGCTCGATCCGCCGCGCCCTCTCGACGATGGTTCTGTCCTCATCTGACAGCTCTTCGATGCCGAGGATGGCGATGATGTCCTGCAGGTCGCGATAGCGCTGCAGGATCTCCTGCACTCCCCGCGCCACCTGGTAGTGCTCCTCCCCCACCACGGCCGGGTCGAGGATGCGAGAGGTGGAGCGCAGCGGGTCCACCGCGGGGTAGATGCCCCTTCTCCAGAATCCGCCGATCGAGCACCGTGGTGGCGTCCAGGTGCGCCATGGTCGCGGCGGGCGCCGGGTCGGTGATGTCGTCGGCCGGGACGTAGATCGCCTGCAGCGAGGTGATGGAACCGCGCTTGGTGGAGGTGATGCGCTCCTGGAGTTCCGCCATCTCCGACGCCAGCGTCGGCTGGTATCCTACCGCCGAGGGCATGCGGCCCAGCAGCGCCGAGACTTCGGAGCCGGCCTGCACGAAGCGGAAAATGTTGTCGATGAAGAGCAGCACGTCCTGGCCCTGCACGTCGCGGAAGTACTCCGCGAGGGTGAGCCCAGTGAGCCCGATCCGGAGGCGGACGCCGGGCGGCTCGTTCATCTGGCCGAACACCATGGCGGCGCGGTCGATGACGCCGGACTCCTTCATGGTCAGCCAGAGGTCGTTGCCCTCGCGAGTGCGCTCGCCGACCCCGGCGAAGACGGAGGTGCCGCCGTGCTGAGTCGCCATGTTGTGGATCAGCTCGGTGAGCAGTACGGTCTTGCCCACGCCCGCGCCGCCGAACAGGCCGACCTTGCCTCCCCGGGGATAGGGGGCCAGTAGGTCCACGACCTTGAACCCGGTCTCGAAGATCTCGGTCTTCACTTCCTGGTCCTCGAAGCTGGGCGCCGGACGGTGGATGGGCAGGCGCTCGGTCGGTCTCCACCGGGCCCAGTTCGTCGATGGCCTCGCCCAGAACATTGAATAGACGGCCGAGCACCTTGGGGCCCACGGGCACCCTGATGGGGGCGCCGGTGTCCGTCACCTCAGCGCCGCGCGCGCAGCCCGTCGGTGCTGGACATGGCGACGCAGCGCACGGTGTCGTTGCCGAGGTGCTGAGCGACTTCGAGCACGATCTTCCGCTTCACCTCGTCGTGTTCCACAAACACTTCCACCGCGTCGCGGATCTCCGGCAGCGCGTCGGTCGGGAAGCGGATGTCTACCACCGGCCCGATGATCTGGATGACCTTGCCTGTCTTATCAGCCATATCTCTCTGCTTTCGCCCGGAGCATCACGCCGTTGCCTCGGCGCCGCTCACGATCTCGGTCAGTTCTTTGGTGATGCCGGCCTGCCTGGCCTTGTTGTAATCCATGGTCAGGTCCTGGATCATCTCTTCCGCGTTGTCGGTGGCGGCGGTCATGGCGGCCACTCTCGCCGCATGCTCGCTGGTGGAGGCCTCCAGCACTGCGCCCAGCAGCGCGGTGCGTAGGTAGCGGTCCATCAGGCCCGGCCAGCAGTTGCTTCGAATCGGGCTCGAAGATGGTGTAGCCGAGGTCCGCCGCCTCCGTTGGCACCGGCAGCAGCACGTCGGAGCGCACCTCGATAGGAGGCTCCGCCCAGGAACCTCGTGTAGACCAGCACCACGCTGGTCGATCTCGCCCGCCAGGTATTTCGCGCCGATGCGGCCGGCCAGCCGCCACACCACCTGGGTGTTGGGCTCGCCGCCGAGCGGAGCGATCTCGTCGATGATCTCGTAGCCCCGCCGCGCCATCTGCCCCAGTCCCTTGCGCCCGATGGCCACCACGCCCACCTCCGGCGGAGGTCCCGCCGTGCACTGCCTGGCGCACCGCGGAGATGTTGTAGCCTCCCGCCAGCCCCCGGTCGCTGGTGACCACCACCACGGCCGTGCGGCGGACGGTCCGCGGCTGCAGGAAGGGGTGCTCCTGCGTCACGGAGGCGATGCGCGACACGAGATGCGAGAGTTCACTCCCGTAGGGCCGCGCCGCGATGCAGCCGCTGCTCCGCGCGGCGCAGCCGGATGGAGGCCACCGTCTTCATCGCGCGGCAGATCTGCTCGATGCTCCGAACGGTGCGGATCTTGCGCAGGATGTCGCGAGTCGACCTCATGCCGCAGTCTTCCCCGGCAGTGCTCGGACTGGAAGTGCGGCGAGGCAGTCCTCGATCGCCTGCCCTGCAGTTCCTGCTCGACCTCCTCGCTCTAGCGTGCCCGTCGTCCCGAATCTCCTGAAGCACGCGTGGATGGCGCTCACGCACGAACGTGACCAGCTCCCGGCCGAAGGGCGCGACCTGGTCGAGCGGCAGCTCGTCGGTGTATCCCTGCGTGCCGGCGAAGATGACAACCACCTGCTCCGCCATCGGCATCGGCTGGTACTGCGGCTGCTTCAGCAGTTCCATCATTCGCTCGCCGCGGGCGAGCTGGGCGCGGGTGGCCTTGTCCAGCTCGGTGGCGAACTGCGCGAAGGCCTGCAGTTCCTTGTAGTAGGCGAGGTCCAGGCGCAGCTGTCCGGCCACCTGCTTCATGGCCGTGGTCTGGGCCGCGCCGCCGACGCGGGAGACGGAGATACCAACGTTCATGGCGGGCCGGAAGCCGGCGAAGAACAGGTCGCGTCTCCAGGTAGATCTGCCCGTCGGTGATGGAGATGACGTTCGTCGGGATGTAGGCGGAGTAGTCGCCTTCCTGGGTCTCGACGATCGGCAGCGCGGTCGAGCGATCCCCCGCCGCGCGCGTCGCTCAGCTTCGCCGCCCGCTCCAGGAGGTGCGCGTGCAGGTAGAAGATGTCGCCGGGATAGGCCTCGCGGCCCGGCGGACGCCGCAGCAGGAGCGAGATCTGCCGATAGGCCTGCGCGTGCTTGGTGAGGTCATCGTAGATCGACCAGCGCGTGCTTGCCCTGGTCGCGGAAGTACTCGCCCATCGAGCAGCCCGCGTAGGGCGCAAGGTACTGCTGCGGGGCGGGGTCGTTCGCCGACGCGGACGACGATGATCGTGTACTCCATCGCCCCGTGCTGCTCCAGCACGTCCGCCACCCGCGCCACGGTGGAGAGCTTCTGTCCGATGGCGACGTAGATGCAGTACAACGTCCTGGCCCTTCTGGTTGATGATGGTGTCGATGGCGATGGCGGTCTTGCCGGTCTGGCGGTCGCCGATGATCAGCTCTCGCTGCCCGCGGCCGATCGGGGTCATGGCGTCGATGATCTTGAGGCCGGTCTGCAGCGGCTCCTTCACCGGCTGGCGCTCGCACCACGCCCGGGGCGTGGGTCTCGACCGGCGCGGAACTCGCTGGGCGGCGATCGGGCCCCTTGCCGTCGATGGGCTCGCCCAGCGCGTTCACCACCCGACCCAGCAGCGCGCTCGCCGACGGGGACCTGCATGATGCGGCCGGTGGTCTTGACGACGTCGCCTTCCTTGATCTCGGCGTACTCGCCCAGGAGGATGCAGCCGACGTTGTCCTCTTCCAGGTTGTGGGCCAGGCCGAAGACGCCGTCGGGGAACTCGATCATCTCCCCCATCATCGCGTCGCGCAGGCCGTAGACCCGCGCCACCCCGTCGCCGACCTGGAGCACGCGCCCGACGCCGGTCATCTCGGCTTCGGCGCCGAACTTCTCGATCTGCTGCGCGGATGACCGCGCTGACTTCGTCTGGACTGATTCTCACCGCTTCGATCCTTCCATGCCAATCAGCTCTTCCCGCAACCGCCGGAGGCGCCCCGCGGCGCTGCCGTCCACCAGTCGATCCCCCACGCGAACCGTCATCCCGGCGAGAATCTCGGGGTCGATCCGTTCCTCCAGCGCCACTCGCCGACTGGTGATCCGGCCGAGGACCGCGACCAACCGACGTCGCTGGTCATCGGTCAGGGGAACCGCGGTAGTCGCTTCGGCGCGTACCACCCCGGCCCGTCGTCGGCCATCTCGTCGAACGCCGCCGCCACCTCGGAGACATGATCGCCCCGCCGGTGCCGCACCAGGGCCGCCACCAGCGACATGATCGCCTCGCTGAACCGGCTCGACAGCGCCGCCTGGACCATTTGCAGCTTTCTCTCGGCCTCGATATCGGGCCGCTCCAGCAGACCCGCCAGCTCGGGCGAGGACTGGACTACCTGCACCAGTTCGCCTAGCTCGGCGCGCAGCGCGTCCACCGCGCCGCGCTCGCCGGCGATGCCGAAGAGGGCCTCTGCATATCTGGCCGCGATGCGGCGACTGGTCACTGCTGCTGCTCCAGGCTGGAGATGAAGTCATCGACCACCTGCCGCTGCGTCTGCCCGTCGAGCTTCCGCAACACGGCCTTGTTCGCGGCCAGCAGCGCGAGATCGACGACCTGCTGCTTCAGGGCGAGTTCGGCCTCCTCGCGCTCGAGCGCGATCGCCCGCTGCGCGCGCTGACGCAGCGCCTGGACCTCGTCCCGCGCTTCCGCGACGATGCGCTCCCGCGCCTGCTCGCCCTCTTTCACCGCCTGGCGGACCTGCTCGCGCCCCTGCACCCGCGCTTCCGCCAGCGCCTGCGCACGCTCCTCGTCGATGCGGGACAGCTCAGTCTTCGCCCGCTCTCCCGCGTCGAGGCCCTCGGCGATGACAGCTTCCCGCTGCGCCATTACGCCCATCAAGGGCCGGAACAAGAACCGACGCAACAGCAGATAGAGGATGGCGAAGGCGATGATCTGGAGGCTAAGCGCCCACGGGTCGAGCCCGAGGGACTTGATTACTTCTGCCATCTTGGCTCCTCGCGCCCCCTGATGCTATCGGCCTCCGAGCGCCTTCAGCACGTCCTGAGTCGCCGGAAGACGGCCCAGCAAGAGGATCCCGAGCACGAAGGCGTAGATGGTGAGCGACTCGATGAACGCCAGGCCCAGGATCAGCACGGTCATCAGCCGACCGCCGGCCTCCGGCTGTCGCGCCGTGCCTTCGAGGGCGGCCGCGATCGCTCGCCCCTGGCCCAGTCCGCCTCCGACCGCGGCGATCGCCACTCCCAGCCCTCCTGCCAACGCCAATCCGAAGAGGTACAGCATTCTCCACTCCTTTCGGGAGACAACCGACGGGCATTTGCGCCCAAATAACAGCTATGCTTCTATGCTTCCTCGTGCTCCTCGTGCATCACGCCGGCGAGATAGACCGCCGCCAGCATGGAGAAGATCAGCGCCTGCACGAACGCGGTCACCATCCCCAGCAGCATGTTCGGCAACTGCACCGGGACGAAGATGAACCTCTTCTCCAGCGGAATAACGAGCGCGATCAGGCTGAGGACCACCGTTTCCTCGCCCATGATGTTGCCAAACAGACGGAGCGCCAGCGTCACCGGCCTCATCAACTCGCCCACCACGTGGATGAAGAAGACCAGTGGCGCCATCAGGAGGAACGGAAACTGCATGGGGACGCCGGCCACGAAGTGCTTCAGGTACCCGAACCCACGCTCCTTCAGCCCCCAGAACTGCACCACGACGAACACCATCACTGCCAGGCCGGCGGTCGTGTTCAGGTTCGAGGTCGGAGACACCACGCCCGGGACCATGCCCAGCAAGTTCATCAGCGCGATGTAGATGAAGAGGGCGCCGATGAAGGGCGTGAACTCCGCCCCCCGCGGCCCCATGATGCCCTCCACCATTCCCTGCAAGCCGCCGACTGCCATTTCCAGCAGTGTCTGGAGACCTCGCGGTCGCAGGGAAACGCGCCGCGTGCCGACCACGGAGATGACCGTGAGGATGATGATGGCGACGACCGACCAGGCGAGAGCGATACCCCCCGCGCCGGTCACCAGCGGATGCCCTCCCACCTTCACTGCCAGCAGCCAGTTGAGCCAGGTGCCCGGGTGCTCGGACCCTCCCGACTCCTCCACGCGGGCCGCCGCGGCGGTCAAGAGGAGCAGTGAGCAACTAGCCCCGGCGCCCCACCAGCCACGTCGCCCCATCACGGCCGCGCTCCCATCACGCCCGGCTTCATCCGCCCGGCCACGGCCGCTCTCAGCGCCATCGCCGTCGCCACCGCGGGCACCAGTCCGATGCCTACACACATCCACCCGACGGGCACCCAAGCCCGCGAGATCACCAGATAGAGCAGCGCCCCCAGCGCGGGCCATTTCAGCAGCCAGACTGCCCACAACACCATCCGCACCCGCCTCCGATGCACTCCGCCGATGCACTTCGCCAGCAGCGTCCGATAGAACAGGACAACGCCAAGACTGATCCCCCCTCCCAAGGCCAGCCCTGCGGCCGCCCTAGGATCGACCCCAAGCAGCAAGACACAGGCTGCAAGCAGCGCCAGCGCCGACCACTTGGTCACCCGCGCGACCAGGCCAAGATGGAAGCTGTCAACCGCGGTCATGGGTGTCGCGCTGCAGGCTGGAAGGCTCACTTCCTCTCCAGTCGCCGCAGCGCAGTGATGAGCTCAAAGAATCCGGCTGCCATACCACTCAACGTTCCGGTCAGGGTTAGCCAGGGCCCGGTTCCCCACCGATGATCCAGGAATTGCCCGAGCAAAGCGCCACCAGCCGTCATCACCCCCAGTGTGAGAATGAGACTGGAAACCAGCCATACTGCACGCATCGGTTCCCGCATGAGGACCTCACGCGCAGTCTTCGTGATGACGCGCTGGGGTTGCCACACCACAAGACGAAAACCGACGAGGCTTTCGCCTCGCCTGGTGAAACGTCACACTACCGTGGTGTCCTGGGCATGATACCGACCCCTGTGGGGGTTGTCAAGTCGAGGCGACGAGCCGTAGGCGGCTGGATGCACACGGTCGTCGCGGGCGGGTGCGGTCTCGGTTGACTTTCGCGTCCGGCAGCGGTAACGTACTGCTCGGAAGGGGCCGGCACGCCGTCCCGCGGGAGAGTCTGCGTTGGCGATGATAAAGCTCAAGGTGGAGGCGGTGGCGCTCGACTGGCGGGGCTTTCCAGTCGTGGTGCTCAGGGAGAATGGCGGCGAGAGGGCCGTGTTCATCTGGGTCGGCCCGGCCGAAGCCACCTCCATCAGCATGCACCTGGAGGGGCAGACGGTGCGCCGCCCAATGACGCACGACCTAATGATGACGGCGTTCAACTCCCTCTCGGTGAGGGTTGACTGCATCATCATCACCGACATGCAAGAGGAAACCTACTTCGCCGACCTCAAGCTCAATCTGAATGATCGGGAGATCGTTCTCGACTGTCGGCCCAGCGACGCGATCGCCATCGCGCTCCGCGCCGATGCCCCCATCTACATCGACAACAGCCTGCTCGAGCGGCTCGAGGAGTCCCGGAGAGAGAGCGAGTCGGACCTCCCATCCTCCCCTCTTTCCACCGTTATCGATACCGGCGAAACGACGGTGCACTAGGCCAGACTGGTTCGCCATCCGGCGCTTCCGCTGCGCCTCTCCGGTCCCGCCTACTCACACCCACACGGCGCATTCCCGCACTTCGGGCACCCGTTCGCGTACTTCGCGGCCGCCTGCTCCAGGTCCACCTGGCAGATGCTGGCCAGGGTCGAGAGCCATGCCAGGCAGTCCGCGAACTCCTCCTGCAGGGCCGCCTGATCGCCCGACCTGACCGCTCGCGCCAGTTCCCCGACCTCTTCCACGAACCACCGGAACGTGCCATCCAACCCGCGAGCGCGGTCTTTCTTGAGGTAGATCCGCTCGATCAACTGCTGGAATTCGCTTACTTGCATCGATGCCTCCCTTGCGCGGCAGGACACGCGGCGCTCCGGCGAGTGGGGGGCTTTGCCGGAGGGTGTGACCCTCTTCCTTGGGTCGCGGGGCCCTGTCACTCTGTAGGGGCGCAATTCATTGCGCCCTGGGCGGGATGAATCCCGCCCCTACCGGGCCATCGCCCAGCCTTTGGGGTCACACCCCCATGCCCGGCCGCGATTGACACCCCTAACGCTCCCACTATAATACGATTGTGACTGGCCCTGTCAAAGATCGGCCGCTCCAACTGACACAGGGCGACCTCGCCCATATCGGGGCTCTGGTCGCGCGTGCGCAGAAGGGGGACAGAGAGGCGTTCGACGCCCTCGTCGACCTCTACACTCCACAGGTGTACAACCTGGCGCTGCGCGTCACCGGCTCCCGCGAGGAAGCGGAGGACTGCGTCCAGGACGCGTTCGTTCGGGCCTTCTGCGCCCTGCGCAGCTTCCGGGGTGAGGCCGCATTCTCCACCTGGCTTTACCGCGTCGCCCTCAATGTGGCAACCGACGCGGCCCGCAAACGCGCCCGGGTACCCCTCGCCGTCTCCGAACTGGCGAGCGAGGACGGCAGCGAGCCGCCTCCGGAGCTGGATCGGCTGCCGGGAGGAGTGGCCACCGAGAGTCACGGGCCCGAGATCATTTTTCTTGCCAAACAGCGGCGCCAGACTGTCCTCAAAGCCATCCGTCATCTTCCCGATCACCAGCGCGCGGTTGTCATCCTCTATGATCTCCAGGGCCTCTCCTACGAGGAAATCGCTCACATTCTGAAGACTCGCGTCGGGACCGTGAAATCCAGGCTGAATCGAGCCAGACTGGCGCTCCGGGACTTGCTGGCAGCCGACTTGGAACTTCTCCGTGGGTAATCACGTCTAACCCCAGGTCTTATAATGAGCTTCAGCCGAGATTGCAGGAGAAATCGACAGAGACTCCCCGAGTACGCGGAGGGAGGCCTAGAGCCTCAGCTTCGCGCTCAGGTCGAGCGGCATCTGGCCGGCTGCCTGCAATGCCGCGCGGAGCTGCGCGACGTCACTATCGTGATCGGCGCGCTTCGCTCTATCGCGCCGGACCGCATACCCGACCATCTCCTTCCGCGAGTGAAACGCGCCGTCCATCAGACCATGAACGCGCCCACGGGAATGGGCCACTTCTGGGCGCGAATCTCCGTCCCCGTCGCCGTCGTCACTGCCGTTGCCGCCATCGCTATCGTGCTCAAGGGGCCGATTCCGCACGATCTGACCCAACCAACCACCCAGAAGGCTTCCCAGGTTGGCAGAGCGGCCGGCCGCGGTCGAGCGGGGGAACGCCGATTGGGGCAGGCCGGCCGGATGGCTAGAAAGACCACTCCGACGCCAAATCCCCCCTTTGGCATCCCCGGGGCCGGAGGCGGCGGTGTGCTGACTTCACCTTCCTTGGGGTCGAACCCGGCGGACAGCGTTCAGCCGGCCCCTGCTCAGCCAGCCCAATCTCAGCCGGCCCCCGCTGCCGGAAAGCCTGAAGCGGCGCCGCAGGAGGGCTCGTCGGAAGCGGCAGGCATGGCCAGTAAGCGTTCAGCGCCAGCGCCGGCGCCACCCATCGCTCAGCCTAAGCTTCAGGCGAAGGCCGCAATGCCGCCAGGGCCCGCGCCCGGCAAGGCTGCGGGTGTCGCCCCGAAGGCGGCCGTGCTCGGAGCGGCCGGCGGGGCCGCCCCTCAACAGGAATCCGGTGCGGCATTCGCCAGGGCTGCCGATTCGGCCGAGTCTATCACCGCGGAAGAGCAGGCTCCTCCCCTTTCCGTCTCCGCCCACGTCGGCCTGACTCGCAAGGATGGTCACAGCTCTGTCACGCTGCAGTTTGCTGACCGCATCACCACTCGCGAGATGAAGATCACCATCGGCTACGGCTCCGCCACGCGTACGGTTCACGTCAAACCCGGGAGCACCGCCTCGATTGCGCTTTCCAGCAAAGACCTGGGTGCGGGCCCCTCCGCGGTGCCGATCACCCTGCAGGCCGGAGGTCGGAGCAAGAGCTACATTCTCTTCGCCCCGATCCAGGCGAGGATGGGTGAGGTCGCGGCCGAATCGCCTCGCGCGATCTATGATGGGGTGTCGATGAAGACGGTCCTGCTGCACCTGTCCGCCTTCACGGGGCTCGTCATTCTCGCCGAGAAGCCGCTCGATCAGATATTCGTGGGCGAACTGCCGGCCGGGCCGCCGACGGATGCGGTGGAGAAGTTGGCCGCCGAACTCGATCGCACGGTGGCGAGAGAGAGCGAGGCCGTCTTCCTGCTCTCCGCTCGTCAGTAGCTGGAATCGCGGCAGGGCATGCGGCCCTTCGCGGCAAATTTCCTCCGCATGTTTGACCGTGCTCGCTTCCGCCATCTGATCGCTGCCGCGCTCACCCTCCTCTGTGCCCTCGTGCTTGCCGCGCCAGCCAGTGCCGGCCGGGCTGCGGTAAGGCCTAAGATCGAGAGCGCTCCCGAGTGGCTGCGGCTGTCGGCGCTGTGGCAGACCATGCTGGATCACTCCTCCGATGTCGTCTACAGCCCCACCCGTTTCCGCGAACTGGCGAAGGACATCGACGCGATCGATGTCGATCTCGCCGCGCTGGTGAAGCGAGGACTGCTGCCCGGATCGATCAGCACTGGCCTGGCGCGCCTGTTCCATGCTCGGTACTCGTACCTCCTCGAGCATCACTACACTGAGGAGTCCAATATCACTGTCACGGACATCGAGTCGGCGGCGCAAACCTCGCAGTGGGTGGTCGAGCTTCAACTAGCGGCGATCCGCCGGGCCTCGCGAGGGCAGGAGGAGGAGCGCAAGACCATCGCCGGGGCGCAGGACAGTGTCGCCTGGGAGCTGTCGTTCCTTCAGGAGTACGACGCGTTCCAGAGCGAGGCGGAGAAGCGCCGGCAGGCCCTGGCCGACAGGCAGGCGGCCGGTGAGAACGTGGATTTCCGCCCGTTCGAGAGCGACCGGATCAGGCGCTCGCTTTATCTACTCGACGCCTACCGCAGTAGGCGGATCCCGATCTCTCGCTCCGTCAGGGAGATGATGCCCTATCTGGTGTCGCTGACCACTCTGACGGGACCGACCACTCCTGCTACATCTGCGCCAGGCGGCTGAGGCCATGTTTGGCTGGAGTGTCGATCTCGGAATCGACATCGGCACTTGCACCACGCGCATCTACCAGCGCGGCGTAGGAATCGTGGTGGCCGAACCCTCTGTCGTGGCCCTCTCGCTCACCTCCAGCGATGTCATCGCCACGGGCAGCGAGGCGAAACTGATGGCCGACCAGGGATCGACCGAGGCCCGGGTGGTTCTGCCGATCGCGGGCGGCGTGATGGCGGACCACCAGGCCGGCACGCTGATGATCCGGGCGATGATGCGGCGGGCGCTGGGCCGGCGCTCTCTGTTCATGCCGCGGCTGCTGGCCGCGATCACCACCGCGGCCACTCCCGTCGAAAGGGCCGCGCTGCTTCACGCCGTACAGGACGCCGGGGCCCGCCGGGTCCGCCTCGTTGACAGCACTCTCGCCGGGGCGATCGGGGCCGGGCTGGTGCCCACGGACCGCGCCTCCCGGCTGGTAGTGAGCATCGGCGGTGGAGTCACCACCTTTGGCGTGGTGGCCCAGGGCCGGCTGGTGTGGGGTCGCAGCCTCCGGTTCGGCGGCAGGGATCTGGACGAGGCAATCCGCAAGATGATGCGCAACCGCTACGGCCTCAGCCTCGCGGCTCCGACGGCCGAGCAGATGAAGCTGCGAGTCGGCGCGGTCATCCCCCAGATGGCGCGCAGCCGCGCCACCATCAGCGGCGGCGAGGTCTACGGCGAGTTGTTCCGGGACCTGGAGATCACTCTCGACGGCCTGCCCGATCTGCTTGCCCGCACCCTGGCCCCGATCATCAACGAGATCCACTGGTCGATCGCGGAGGCGCCCACAGAGCAGCGTGCCGAGATCAAGGCGAACGGTGTCCTCCTCCTCGGTGGCACCGCGCAACTCCAGGGGATCGCTCAGGTGATCCGCGAAAGGCTCGGCGTCCCTGTCACCCGCGCCCGCGAACCCGCCCACGCCGTCGCCCTCGGCCTCGGGGCCGCCCTCCAGGACTTCGCCAAACTCAGCACCAACGGGCAGAGGTACGGGGGGGTGGGGTGAAGTGCCTGAGGCGGTCTTCGACCTTGGCGGGTGGCTCCGCACGCCTTTGACCAGGTGCATCACTTCTGATACACTACCCGTGAGGTGCTGGCATGGCCACCAAGAACCCTAGAGTGATCACTGTGCTGGAGAAGCCGCTCTACCAGCGCATCAGGCAAGCGGCGCGGGCAGAGGGGGTGAGCCTGTCCGCTAAGGTCCGCGATCTCCTCCGAGAAGCGATGGAGTTGGAGGATGATACCTACTGGGTGAAGGAAGGCGAGAAGCGACTCGCTACCTGGGATGACAGCGAGGCCGTTCCTGACGAGAAGGCCTGGAAGTAACGAGTGCCCTTCTCCATCTTCCATCACCCATCGGTTACGCGCGACGACATTCCCAGGATCGATTCCCGCCAGCGACCGCGCATCCAGCGGGCCCTAAGGGAGCGACTTGCCGTCAGCCCTGCCCGCTTTGGCAAAGCACTTCGCGGAACGCTGAAGGGCCTCTGGTCTCTGCGGGTCGGCGATTACCGCGTGATCTATGCCATAGACCCAGACAGAGTGCGGATTCTGAAGATCGGTCACCGAAGAGAAGCCTACCGGGATGCGCTTGACCGGTTCCACGGCTGAAGCACGACCAGGAGCATAGCCGCGCATGCCACACAACCTGACTCAGAAGATCATCGCCTCTCACCTCGTCTCGGGCGAGATGTCTCCCGGGGCGGAGATCGCGATTCGCATCGACCAGACGCTCACGCAGGACGTCACGGGGACGATGGCGTATCTGCAGTTCGAGGCGATCGGCGTGCCCGCGAGTGCGCACCAAGCTGTCGGTGAGCTACGTCGATCACAACATGCTGCAGACCGGCTTCGAGAGCGCGGACGACCATCGCTATCTGCAGAGCGTGGCGGCGAAGTACGGCGTCTACTTCTCGCGCCCGGGCAACGGCATCTGCCACCAGGTGCACCTGGAGCGCTTCGGCGTTCCGGGCCAGACGCTGCTCGGCTCCGACAGCCATACCCCGACCTGCGGCGGGATCGGGATGCTGGCGATCGGCGCGGGCGGGCTGGACGTGGCGGCGGCGATGGCGGGCTATGCCGTTCTACCTCGCCATGCCGAAGGTGACGCTGGTGCCGCTCACCGGCACGCTGCCCGCCTGGGTGAGCGCGAAGGACGTGATCCTCGAACTGCTGCGCCGGCTGACGGTCAAGGGCGGCGTCGGCCGGGTGATGGAGTACGGCGGGCGAGGGGGCGGCCGACGCTCTCGGTGCCCGAGCGCGCGACGATCACGAACATGGGCGCGGAACTCGGGGCGACCAGCTTCGATCTTCCCCAGCGACGAACGCACGCGAGCCTTCCTCCGCGCGCAGCAGCGCGAGACGAGCTGGAGCGCGCTGGCCGCCGACGCCGACGCGGAATACGACGATGTGATCGAGATCGACCTGAGTCGCGCTGCGAGCCGATGGTCGCGCAGCCCCACAGCCCGGACAGCGGTGGTCCCCGGTGGCGGAGCTTGACGGGCCTGAAGCTCGACCAGGTGGCGATCGGAAGCTGTACCAACTCCTCCTACCAGGACCTGATGACGGTCGCCGCGATCCTCGACGGGCAAGCACGTCCACCCGAACGTGAGCCTGGTGATCTCCCCCGGCTCGCGGCAGGTGCTGGAGATGCTGGCCGAGAACGGCGCGCTGGCGAAGCTGATCGCCGCCGGCGCGCGCCTCCTGGAGGCCACCTGCGGGCCGTGCATCGGCATGGGACAGGCGCCGCCGTCCGGGCGGGGTGACGCTGCGCAGCTTCAACCGCAACTTCGCCGGGCGCTAGCGGCACCCGCGACGCGCAGGCCTATCTCGCCGGCCCGGAAGTTGCGCGGCGTCGGCGCTCGCGGGCGAGATCGTCGACCCGCGAGCCTGGGCGCGCCGCATCGACGGTGCAGACGCCGGAGCTTCCTGGTGGACGACAGCATGATCCTCCCGCCGGCCGGAGACGCCGGAGCAGGTCGAGATCGTGCGCGGCCCGAACATCGCGCCGCTGCCGACGCGGACCGCCTGCCGGACGTGATTCGCGGCACGGTGCTGCTCGTCGCCGGGCGACAACATCACGACCGATGACATCATGCCTGCCGGCGCGCAGATTCTGCCGCTGCGCTCCAACATCCCGGCGATCTCGCAGTACGTCTTCTCCCGCCTCGACCCGGAGTTCGTGCGCAGCCGGGCGCAGCGCATGGGCGGCGGCTTCATCGTCGGCGGCGAGCAACTACGGCCAGGGATCGAGCCGCGAGCACGCGGCGCTGGCGCCGATGGCGCTTGGGCGTGCAGGCGGTGTTCGCCCGCTCCTTCGCCCGCATCCACCACGCCAACCTGGTGAACTTCGGCATCCTGCCGCTGAAGCTGCCGGAGGGCGTGTTGGTGTCTCAGGGCGATGAGCTGGAGATCAAGGACGTCCGCGACCGGGAGTCGAGCGCGGCCGGCCCCTGGACGGTCGCGCAACCTCACCCGCGGCGAGACCTTCGAGGCGAGCTACGACCTCACCGCCGCGGCAGGCGCGGATTCTGCTGGCGGGGGGGCTGCTGAACTACGTCAAGGAAGGCGGCGCGTAGCCGCACCGGGCAGGCGTCTCCCGTCACCTTCACGCTGGAGTAGACTGATTTGCTGCGCAACCTCTTCCGCCGCGTCAGCGATCTGTTCGCCGGCGCGGGTGAAGCGACCGACGAGCTGTTCGACGAACTCGAGGAGGTGCTGATCGCCTCGGATCGTGAGCGGCCGCGAAGGTGGCCACTCAGATGGTGGAGCGCCTGCGCAAGGACGCGCGGGAGCAGCGCATGCGCACCGACCGACGGCGGTGAGGACGTGTTCCGCGGCGAGATCGCGGAGATGCTGGCCGCGGCACACCGCGCCGCTCGTGACGCAGCGCCGCAGCGCCGCCTCTGCTCTACCTGGTCGTCGGCGTGAACGGCACCGGCAAGACCACCACCATCGCCAAGCTCGCCGACTCGGTTCCAGCAGCAGAGGAAGAAGCGTGCTGCTCGCCGCCGCCGACACCTTCCGCGCGGCGGCTATCGATCAGCTCGAAGTGTGGGCCGAGCGCCTGGGCACGGACATCGTGCGCCATCAGCCCGGCGGCGATCCGGCCGCGGTGCTCTTCGACAGCATCCGCGCGGCCCGCGCGCGCAGGATCGACATCGTCATCGCCGACACCGCGGGCCGCCTGCACACGAAGCGAACCTGATGGAAGAGCTGCAGAAGGTGGACCGCGTGGTGCGCAAGGAGCTGGGCCGCGCGCCCGACGAGACCCTGCTCGTGCTCGACGCGACCACCGGCCAGAACGCGCTCACTCAGGCGCAGGAGTTCAAGGAAGCGACCGGCCTGACCGGGGTCGTGCTGACCAAGCTCGACGGCACCGCCAAGGGCGGCACGATCATCACCATCGCCGAGGAGATGCGGCCTCCCCATCAAGCTGATCGGTGTAGGCGAGAAGGCGGAGGACCTGGAGGACTTCGACCCGCAGGAATTCGCGGGATGGCTGCTCCCGTAGGCGGGATGCGCCCCGCGCCGGGCTACTGGCCCAGCGCCTCTTCCTCCTCGATCTCCAGCAGCAGCTTCCGGTCCTCGGAGGTGAGCTGGGCGGCCGTCGAGCAGATCCGGCCGCAGGGCGCGGGTGAGCCGCAGGGATTCCCTTCGCCGCCAGCGCCGCACTTGCTCGTGATGACCGGAGAGGAGTACGTCGGGAACCTTGGCGCCGCCTAGCTCGGTGGGGCGGGTGTACTGCGGGTACTCCAGCAGGCCATCCTCGAACGAATCCAACTGCGCCCCGTCTTCCGCCCCGAGCGCTCCCGGCAGCAACCGCGTTACCGCGTCGATCACCACCATCGCGGGAATCTCGCCACCTGTGAGCACGTAGTCGCCGATGGAGATGGCGCCGCGTGGCGAGATGGGTGCGCACCCGATCATCCACCCCCTCGTAGTGTCCACAGAGCAGGATGAGGTGATCCTTGGCGGCCAGCTCCCGGGCGAGCGACTGGCGGAACGGCTCGCCCTGCGGCGACAGCAGGATGATCTCCTCGTGGCAGGCTCCGCGGTCCCCGCACCGTATCGCGTCGACCGCGGCGAAGAACGGATCGGGCTTCATCACCATCCCCGCGCCGCCGCCATAGGGGCTGTCGTCGGTGGTTCGATGGCGGTCAGCGGTGAAGTCGCGCAGATCGTGCACCGCGAATCTCGACGATGCCCGCTTCCTGGGCGCGCTTGAGGATGCTCTCGGAGAGCATCGGTCCGAACATCGACGGGAAGATGGTGATGACGTCGATCTTCACGGCCCGGCCTCTTCCCGCGTCTCCTCCGGCGGCAGGTCGACTACCATCCGCCCCCCCGCGAGGTCGATCTCCTTCACCACTGTGCGGACGGCGGGGATCATCGCCTCCGCGGTTACGTAGACGTCGTTGGCGGAGGAACTGGATGACTTCGGTCACTTCCCCCAGATCCCGCCCATCGACGGTGAACACGCGCAGCCCGACGATCTGGTGCAGGTAGTAGGATCCCTCAGAGAGCGGCAGCGCCATGCTGTGGCGGATCTTCACCCAGGCGCCGCGAAGCGCTTCCGCCTGACCGCGGTCGTGGCATCCCCGGAAATGCACCGTGACACCCTTGGAGCTGACCCGCGCCGCCTCGATCCGGGCCAGCCGCTGCTCGCCGCTCGGGAGCTCCAGGCAGACCCGGTCGAGCAGGCGGAAACGTTCCGGGGAGTCCGTTTCCGGCCGCACTTTCACCTGACCATTGATGCCGAAAGGAGCCACGACCTGGCCAATGACCAGGTCCCATGGCTCCTCGGTTTCGCTCATTATGTAGGGCCTAGGCCTCGCGGATCTCTACGACAAGGCCATCCTTCACCACGATCTGAGATGCGCTCAGCTTCTTGACGAGATCGTCTCCCGCCGACAACTCCACGGTCCCTTCGAGTGTTCCCCGGGGGAACTCACTGCCCATCTCGAGCTTCTCGGCTTCCTCGACCTGCTGCTGCAGGTCCTGCTTGATGGCGTCCTGGCGCCGCTTCTCGGCCTCGATCTGGCGGCGAGCGTTCATCGCCTGCGTTAGATCGGTACGTTGAAGGTCGGCCAGGATACCGCCGGCTCTGGAACTCCATCTGCTCCACGCGGTGCTGCGTGGTCTCGATCGCCTCTTGCAACTCGGCTTTCAGTTCTTCCTTGAATTTCTCAGTTACGATTGCTTGAACGGCGATCGAGCGCCGGACCATCAGACCCATCCTTACCCGCCTTCCATAGCTTCGGCGCCAGCTTCGCCGATCTTGTTGATGTCCACCCAGATGCTCTTGCGTTCTCTCGTGCCGGCGGCTCTCACAAGGGTGCGCAACGCGTTGGCGATGCGCCCGCCTTTGCCGATCACCTTACCGAGGTCGTCGGGCGCCACTCGGACCTCGAAGATGATGCTTCGCTCGCCTTCGATCTTGTTCACGACCACTTGCTCCGGCTCATCCACCAGGGACCTTACGATCATCGTCACGAGTTCTTGCACGGTCACACCTCCCAAAGAACTTACGCTCGCCTTGGGTCTCTCAGTGGCGCCAGAGCGGCCGCGCGCCCCACACGGCCCTCACCGCTCAACGCTTCGGGGGGCGGCCACCGCCCTTGCTCCTCCATCGCCGCTCGTCCCAGATACCCCCTTCTGCCTTAGCCCCTGCCCGGCCGCCACCAGGCAGGGTCAGCGTGACGGATTGCCTCAACCAGCCTAGGGGCTGGCCTCGCTTCCCTCGGTCTCGCTCGCGACCTCCACCGCCTCGGCCGCCGCCTGGAAGGGCGCCGGCTTGCCGGTGAACTTCTCCCACACCCCGGTTTTTGCCAGGATGTGCCGCGCCGTGTCGGACGGCTGCGCGCCTCGCTGCAACCACCACAGCGCGCGTTCTTCGTTCACGCTCATCGCGCTCGGATGGACGCGGGGATTGTAGTGCCCGAGGATCTCGATGAACCGCCCGTCCCGCGGGCCCGCGCACTCCGCGACAACCACTCGGTACTGCGGCTGCTTCTTCTTCCCGATACGTCGCAGTCTGATGCGAACCGCCACATTCTCCTCCTGAAATCCGCTACCCGGTCTGCACGACCGAGGACGGCCATCCTATCTGATCCGGAGTCCCGGAAATCCTAGGCCCTTGGGCAGTCGGCCCTTCTTCCCCACATCGGCGAACTTCGCCAACATCGACCGCATCTGGCGGAACTGCTTCAGCAGCAGGTTCACATCCTGCCGCGACGTTCCGCTACCGCGTGCGATCCGGCTGCGCCGGCTCCCGTCGATCACGTCGGGCTCCTCCCGCTCCCGAACGGTCATCGACTGCACGATCGCGGTCATCTGCTTCAGCTTCTTCGGGTCCACCTCCAGCGGTCCCGGTGGACGCATCCCCTGAATGCCGGGGATCATCCCCAGCAGCTGGTCCAGCGATCCCATCTTGCTCAGCCGCTGCAGCTCCCGCAGAAAGTCGTTCAGGTCGAAGCGCTTCTCTCGCAGCCGGCGCTCGAGTTCCTCGGCTTCCTTTTCTTCGAGCATGCCTTCGGCCTGCTCGATCAGCGTGAGCACGTCGCCCATCCCGAGAATGCGGGAGGCCATCCGGTCCGGATGGAACACCTCCAGCGCGTCCAGCTTCTCCCCGACTCCAGCAAGCTTGATCGGCTTGCCGGTCACCGCCCGGACCGAGAGCGCCGCTCCGCCGCGGGCATCGCCATCCAGCTTGGTAAGGATCACTCCGGTGATCCCGATCGCCCGGTCGAACTCCGCCGCCACGTTCACCGCGTCCTGCCCGGTCATCGCGTCGAGCACCAGCAGCACCTCTCGCGGGTCCAGCGCCTTCTTCATGGCGACCAGTTCGGCCATCAGATCCTGGTCGACGTGCGTCCGGCCCGCGGTATCGATGATCACCGGGGACAGACCGTTGCGCTTGGCATGCTCCACCGCCGCCCGCGCGATGCTCAGGGGGGCGTCGGCGCTGCCCTCGAACACCGGCACGCCGACCTGCTCGCCCACCACCCGAAGCTGCTCCACCGCCGCGGCGCGCCGGAGATCGGTGGCCACGAGCAGCGGCCGTCGCCCGGATTTCTTCAGGCGGGCGGCCAGCTTGCCGGAAGTGGTGGTCTTGCCTCCGCCCTGAAGCCCAACCATCAGGACGACAGGGGTCTCCCCGCCCACTTCGAGCTCGCTCGCGTGGTCTCCCAGCAGGGCGGTCAGCTCGTCGTGGACGATCTTGACCACCTGCTGGCCGGGGGTGAGGCTTTCCATCACCTCCTGGCCAACGGCCTTCTCGCTGATGTGGTTGACAAGGTCCCTGACGACCCGGAAATTGACATCAGCCTCAAGGAGGGCGAGTCGTATCTCGCGACAAGCGGCAGCAACGTCCTGTTCGGAGAGTCGCCCTTTTCCTCTCAGGCCGCGGAAAACGCTCTGGAGTTTTGCGGTCAGCCCATCAAACATGCACCCGCGCGCCCTCTCCTAACAGGACCGGTAGACAGGTCCGGCCCTCAGTGGAGCCTGTCGCCGCGGGCGCGCGAGACTGACGAAAGGCACTACCCACCGTTTCGCCGCGGCCCACAGCCGCTGCGGCGGACGGTGCTGTAGTATAGCAGGCACACCCCCCCAATGTCAAACGCCTGGAGCCCTGAGAAGGCGGCCATAGCACCGCCATGCCGTCTGACAGCCATTCGCTTACTCTCTCGGCGAGTTCTGCAGCCGGGCCAACGCACGCCGCAGCACGCGCCTCTGGTTGGGGTGGCTCAGCAGCGGCAGCGCCTGCTCAGGGGTGAACCATCCGCAGTCCAGCACGTTCTCTTCCAGCCGCGCGTGGAGCGTCGCGCCCTCCGGCGCGGTGAACAGGAACCACTCGACGCGCTTGCGGAAGCGGACCCCCTCCCGCTCGAACCGGTGCTCGGACCACCCAAGCTGGCCGCGCGAGTCTAGCTCGGCCAGCCCGATCTCCTCCCCGATCTCGCGCCGGGCCGCCTGCTCGGGAGTCTCGCCCTGCTCGATCTGACCCTTCGGCAACACCCAGGTGTTGTAGGTCGAGCGCATCACTGCGACGCGGACTTCGGCCCCCTCACCCGAGGCGACGACGCCGCCGGCCGACCGAAGGGCGAGCACCTCGACCCCGGAGCCATTCTCCTGGCGACCCTCTCGTCTCACTCCGTCTGTCCCCAGCTTTCCGGTCGGCGCTCCTCAAACGGGACCGGTTCGGGGATGCCGAACGTCTCCCGCTTCCGCGCCAGGTAGTAGCGGTAGTTCTCCAGGGTAACGTCGGGCGGCACCCGGTGGTCGACGTGGGGGATCCATCCGCCGGCCTTCACTCCCGCCTCAATCCTCGCAATCTCCTTGCGAATCCCCTCTTTCCCCTGGGCCAGAGCGCGCTTGTTCACGCCACCGAAAAGCAGCACTTCCCGGCCGTACTTCTGTCGCAGCTCCAGCGGATCGCTGCCCCCCGCCACCTCCACCGGGAACATGCCATTCACGCCGCCCTTGAGCCAGAGGGAGACCAGCGCGTTGATGTTCCCATCGCAATCCGTGTAGATGATGTCGCAGCCGTGCTTCCTGAGCGCGTCGGTGATGCGCTGGTAGCGCGGCATCATCAGCTTCTCGAAGGCCGACGGCGAGATCATCGGGCCGCCCTTGTAGCACATATCCTCCCAGCCGGAGCCGAAGTCGATCTGCACTTGAGATGCCGCCCATTCGATGTTGCTCACGGCGATCTGGGTGATCCGCTCCATGATCTCCTCGAGCAGACCCGGGTCGTCGTACACCATCATCGCGGCCCGCTCGAATCCCATCCAGTCGCGAATCCATCCGTAGAGGCTACCGATGCCGATTCCGAGCGGGTAGTCTCTGGCCTTCCACTCCTGCTTCATCGACTCCCAGCTCTCGGCGTCCGGGCGGCGCGCGGGATCGTCGGGGTTCATCCGCGGTTCGAACTCGCTTTCCCACTCCGCGCGTCCCTTGAGAGCGAAATCCAGGAAGTGTGGGATCGACGACTTGCCCGAGGTGTAGATCAGGCAGGTGGCGCCGTGGGAGTCCTGGATCAGCAACTGATCCCCGCGATCCTCAAGCACTTTGTACTCGAAACCGGGCGTCATCCCATGATCCACGGGCACGTACCCGACGGGGTCGAATCCGAAGTAGACGTCGGCCTTGCCGTTGGTGTCGATCTCGGCCGGCAGCCCTTGTTCGTGCCAATCTCGCAGCGTGTCGTCCCAGTATCCAAACTCGTGGTCCGGGATTCGGTCTACCGGCTCGAAATGCATGGTGCGGAGGAATCTCTCTCGATGGGTCATGACGGGGACTCCATGTTGGGCGGTGTGCTTCCGGGCCGGGAGGCGCCGTTTGCGACGATCCCGGGTACCGGGGTGAGGTCGCGGATGCGCAGGCAGTCGGCATCGGGATGCCGGCCGTGGCGGTCAACCAGTATGGGGAGCATGCCGGCCGCGCGGGAGCCGACTACGTCGTCGGCATAGCTGTCGCCGACGTGAACGGCCGCCCTCTGCTCGGCCGCCGCCGTCTCCGCGGCCGCGGCGAACATCGTTCCCTCGCTCTTCACGCTCCTGGCAGAGAACGCGTCTAGCACCAGGTCGAAGCAGTCGTAGATGCCGAAGCGCTCGAGATCCGGCCGCGCGACCGGGCGGCTGGTGATGATCCCCAGTCGCGCTCCCGTCGCCTTGAGTTCATCCAGGACCGGGAGCGCCTCCGGGTAGAGTCTCACCGCGTCGGGCCGGGAGAGCAACTCGATGGCGCGTTCGGTATGGCGCGGCACATCGTCCGTGACACCCAGGGCGAGGAGAAGCCGCGCATCGTAGTCCGTCCAGAAGGCGCGGGCATCACCGGACGGCGCATGGAGCGCGACACACTCGGCGTAGACGCCGGCGAACGCGCCGCGGAGAAGATGCCAGGCCTGCGCCACCGAGACCTTCACCCCGGCCTCGCCCGCGACCTGCGCGAAGACATCGGCCCAACTCGTGGTCCATTCCAAGAGGGTGTCGTCGACGTCGAAGAAGACATAGGCACGGGAGGACAAGAGGCTCTCTCCGCAAAGTGCAGGGGCGGCGGGGCGATTCCTGGGCGCCGCAGCCCTGCCGTCTTCCGGCGCAAAAAGAGCCTGCCAGAGGCAGACTCACAGGCAGAGTATAGCAGCCGGTCGGGGGGGCGGTCAATCCGGGGGGGCCCTTGCCTCCAGCGCCCCTATTCGCCCTCCAGCCCGTGGTACGGGAACAGCCGCTGCTTCACTTCCGCTACCGCTTGCTGCGCGGCCTGACGGGAGGCCTCCACCCAGATCGGGTCGATCTCGGGGACTGCCTGGTCCTGAAGGTACGGCAGTTCCCTCTTCTCAGGCTCTGCCAGGTTGCGCGATCCGCTCTTCTTGTGATCCTCCGACGCTCCCGAATTGTCTCGGCGGTAGCGGCGCGCCTGCGACTCGGGGACGCGCTCCGGAGGCTCCATGCCCCTCATGCGGGCGAACGCCAGTGTCCAGGCACGGGGCACGACAGTCATGTGGTACCCGCCACCGCCCAACGCGATCCATCGCGAGAAGCGCGGCGCGATCTCTTCGACCACGGCCGTGAACCCGCGGGTCGTCAGGCACATGTGTGTCAGCGGGTCTTCGTAGTGGGTGTCGGCGCCAAGTTGGGTCACGATGAAGTCCGGCGCGAATGCCTCCAGGATCGGGACGATTACCTCCCGGAAGGCCGAGAGATAGAGTTCGTCAGTCGTGTAGGGGGAGAGCGGCAGGTTCACCGAAAAGCCTTCTCCCTCCGCTTCGCCGATCTCGGACACTTCGCCCGTGCCAGGGAACAGGTACCGCCCACTTTCGTGAACAGACACGGTGAGCACGTCGCGCCGGTCGTAGAAAGCCTCTTGCACTCCATCGCCGTGGTGGGCGTCGATGTCGAGATACGCCACCTTGACTCCGTCACCGGCGCGCCGGATGAGGTGGGCGATGGCGATGGCGGGGTCGTTGAACACACAGAACCCCGCCGCCCGGGCGTGGTGCGCGTGATGGAGCCCTCCGGCCGGGTTGAAGGCTACGGAGGCGGCCTGATCGAAGACGAGGTCGGCCGCCAGGATGGAGGCGCCGGTGATGAGAGAGGTCGCCTCGTAGATGCCCTCGGTGATCGGATTGTCGACCGTTCCGAGGCCATAGGCGTAGGGGCTGCGCACCGACCGACCCTCGCTTGGCGCGCGCACGGCCTGGATATAGTCGGGGGAATGGACGAGGGCGACGTCGTCCTCACCCGCAAGCGACGGTCTGACGACGGTAACCGAGTCCCCATCCAGCAGGCCACAGGCGCGCATCAACTCGTAGGTGCGCGCTACCCGCACGGGCTTCATGGGGTGGGAAGGCCCGAAATTGTACTCCTTGAAGCGGGGACTGTAGACGAGGGCGGTGGTGCGCATCTACGACCGCGTCATCCTCGTCCGCCCCCCGGCCGCCCGCCGGGGCTGCCCATTTGCCGGCCCATGATGATAGCGTGGTAGTTGCCGTTGGAGTCAACAAGGATGGGAAACGCGCGGCCCGTCGTAAGCGCTTGCCCCAGGAATTCCTGAATGTTGAGCGCATGCCACACCGAGCGATCGCCGATGGCGAGGATGCGGTCGCCGGCCCGGAAGCCCAAGCGGTCGGCCGGGCTTCCCGCGCGAACCGCCGTCACCGGCACTCCTCCGCCTGGCCCTGCAACCGGCGCGATGTCCAGCCCCAGCCCCTTCGACAACTGGCTCATGGCGTCGCCGACGGGGTCCTCAGGCTTCTGGGGGTGCATGCGAGTCCAGATCATGAGCGACACGAAGATGATCGCGGCGACCAGAAAGATAATCCGCGGCGACAGCACAGGCCTCATAAGACGATGATCCTCTTCTCCTGCCCAGTTGGGCCAGATGGTCCCATAGCCCCAAGCCGCTGGCTACTTCTGACGCTTTCGGGGAGTTCCGGAAGCCACCTTGGCGGGCGCGTCGCCCAGGGCCTCCCCCAACCGCTCGATCTTCTCGGCCACTTCGGCCCGCCTGGCGTAGAAGCTGGTGAGTCCGCAGTCCACGCACACATCGGAGTAGAGGGCGATTAGGCCGCTGCGGCTCTGGCCCTCGCGAGTAACCACCTGGAGCTGCACCCCGGGCACCCGACAGCCCCGGATCATGCTCGTGCCAGCACAGCTCGGGCACTTGCGCCGACGCCGCCGGTCCTGCTGAGACAGGCCCAGGTTGACCGCGGCGGCGCTCGAGCGCGCCTCTTCTCCGCTCCCGGCCGGCATTCTTCCGCTCATACCGCTCCGACCTTTCCGCCGGCGCCCATTGGCGTCGACCGTCCGCCGGAATCCCGACGGCTGTCGGTTACGTCTTCGGCAGCCGATACTCCCTAGTGCACCGCCGGCGTCGACCCTTGGGGGGGCGCCGGGATCTCCCCGAACTGCTCTTCGTAGCGCCGGATGTTCTCCGCCAGGGCATCGCGGAAGGCCTTGGCGATGACCGGGTGCAGGATTATCCTTACCTCGGTGGGCGCCGACTCGATTTCTCTGTTCTCCGGGCCCAGTCGCTTGAAGTCCATCAGGAACTCCAGCGCGACATGAGTGATCCTGACGAGGTTTGCGTAAACCGCCTCGAAATCGTGCTCGTCGGCCATCAGTTCCTCGCTCTCAGGGCGATCAGCGTTTCCTCGGTCCGGAGCTGCTTGCGGCTTGCCCAAGCTGCAGGACGACACGCTCGTCGCCCTTGGTGAGCACCACCCGGTCGACGCTGATCTCTGCTACGCGGTACCCGCTCACCTGGTCGCCGCGCTTGACATAGTAGCGGTCGTTGCCGCGGCGGATAGTGGCGAGGAGCCCGCTCCCCTGTCCCTGCACGACGCCAACCAGCTTCAGTTGTTCGGCGGGCTTCGGCTTCGCTCCCGGAGTCACCGGGGCCGCCAGCTGCTGCCCTTTGAAGGGGTCGTGCTTCGACGACCCGGGCGGCTGCAGGTCGGGTGGCTTCTGCACTACCGGCTTCGGCGCCGGCGGCGTCGGCTTGGCCCGACTCCTGTTCGAGAGGGATCGAATCCCCACGAACAGCGCCACTGCGATGGCGAGTATCGCCACGACGAGTGCCAAGTAGGCAACATCCTGCCGCTGTCCCGAACGACTCATTCGATTTCCTCTCCTCCCGACGCCACCGCGGGCAGCCAGGTTCCGAGCGGCGCTACGGCCTCGGTCGCTCCTCTGGCGGCAGTGGCGTGATCCCCTTTATCTTCACTGTCATGACCTTGCCCGAGCGCCAGACCTCAGCGGTAGACACGGCCCCAGGCTTCACCGGATCCAGGGACCGCGCGAGAGCCATGGGGTGCTGCACCGATTTGCCGTCGAATTTCTGGATGCGATCGCCGATCTTGATGCCGGCGAGATCGGCGGGACTGTTGAGAGCGACGGACGCGACTCGCACGCCCTTGCCCCGGTCCTCCGGCAGTGGCGCCAGCACCCCCGTGATGCCCAGGGGCCCAAGGCCCACGCGCATCATCTTGAGTTCCTGGTCCGACACTTCCGGCTCCGGCGGTCGAGCTGGCTCAACCGACTCCGGCGGCGCCAGGCGAGGGTTGTGGAACAGCACTGCGAAGACCAGGACGGCCAGTATCATGAGCAGAGCGGCGACCGGCCCGCTGACCGACTTATTCACAAGGATTCCTCCACCATCGTCCCAAGAGTGGCCCGAAGTCCGCGGGCATCAGGCGCGTCAGTACGGCTAAGTGTACCATGTAAGCTGCACCTTGTTAATACGCGGGGGTAGCCGATGCCGTTCTGACAGCCCACTGGCGGCTGGTTTCACGCCGCGTAGAGGCACGGCGCTTGGCTTCGGTGGGATAGGGGAATGGCGGAGCGCCCGAAGGCGCTCCGCCAGTACCGTGCTTCCGGCAAGCAGGGGACCTGCTTGCACCTGTCGCCAAACCGCGTCCGGCTAGTTCGCGCCGGCCGGGCAGAGGCCCCTGACCTTGCGGCCTTCCCGGATGATATTCCCATTCGAGTCGCAGTAGGGAGTCTGCGCGACCAGTGCATCGGCCGCGAACCAGGCGGCGTGACCGTCTCCAAATCCGACGTTGGAACCGCCGAGGTGACGCGTGTACTTGCCGCGGAAGGTGGCGTCGGTGCGCCACTTGTCGAGCAGGTTGGCGTCCAGGACGCACTCGGCGCTGCCCGAGTCGTTGGCCCAGTCGGCGCAGGCGCAGTCGTTGGTGCGGCAGAGGTAGTACAGCATGTCGTCAACGCCGTTGAAGTTCTGCCAGTGCATGGAGTCGCCAGTGACGACCAGCCAGGAGGGATCCTGGACCTGAGCCTCCTTCAGATCGTCGAGCGACCCGGAGACGCCGATGTGACCTTGCCCCCATCTCAGGCGCTCATTTACAGCCCTCTTACGCCCTGCTATAATCACCCTCGGTGGGGGCGGCTAGCTCAGTTGGTTAGAGTACCTGCTTGACATGCAGGTGGTCAGTGGTTCAAGTCCACTGCCGCCCACCAAGGGATTGGCGATGATGGCTCAGAGCGTAACGACGACCGGCACTACCACCTGACCCTCCCCGGGAGTGTGCGCTCAGCTACGCCTCCCGGCGCCCAGAGCCCGGGGGGTTTTCGTTTTTCGGAGCAGAGCATATCAGCAGAGGTGAATCATGGGCGAGGTGTTTGAGGTCAAGCCGCAGGAACGTGAATCCGCGAGCATCAGGGAGTGGTTGCAGCGCTACCACCCGGAGGCCGCACCCGCCGCAGTGGCCGCCCGCGTCGACGGCCGACTCCTCGACCTCACCGCGGCCCTTCCCGGTGAGGGCAAGGTCGAGGTGCTCGGTTTCGTGGACGAAGCCGGACGGGAGACCTACCGCCACACCGCCTCGCACATCATGGCGCAGGCGGTGCAGGAGATCTTCCCCGATGCTAGGCTGGCGATCGGCCCGGCGATCGAGGAGGGCTACTACTACGACTTCGACACCCACACCACGTTCCAGCCCGAAGACCTGGCGCGCATCGAAAAGCGCATGCGGGAGATCGTGGCGAGGGACCTGCCGCTCCGACGACAGGAACTGGGCAAGCCCGAGGCCATCGCCCTGTTCAAGGCGCGCAACGAGAAGTACAAGGTCGAGCTGATCGAGGATCTTCCCGAGTCCGAGGTCATCTCGCTCTACCATCAGGGCGACTTCGTGGATTTCTGCCGCGGCCCCCATCTGCCGTCGACTGGCGGGCTGAAGGCATTCAAACTGCTCAGCGTCGCAGGCGCCTACTGGCGAGGCGATGAGCGCAACCCGATGCTCCAGCGCATCTACGGCACCGCGTTCCCGGACCAGGCGCAGCTCGACGAGTTTGTGCGACTTCGGCAAGAGGCGGAGAAGCGCGATCACCGCCGCCTCGGCCGGGATCTCGATCTGTTCTCGACCCCCGAGCAGCTTGGCGGCGGACTGGTGCTCTGGCACCCCAAGGGCGCCATCGTGCGCAATCTGATTGAGGAGTTCTGGCGGAAAGAGCACGCCAAGCGCGGCTATCAGCTCGTCTTCAGCCCGCACATCGCCCGCGCCCACCTGTGGGAGACCAGCGGCCATCTTCAGTTCTACCGGGACGGCATGTACGGTCCGATCATGATCGACGAAGATGAGTATCGGCTGAAGCCGATGAACTGCCCCTTTCACGTCCTCATCTACAAGAGCCAGGTGCGCAGCTACCGCGAACTCCCGATCCGCTACTGCGAGTTGGGAACGGTCTACCGCTACGAGCGGTCGGGCGTGCTGCACGGCCTGCTGCGGGTGCGCGGCTTCACCCAGGACGACGCCCACCTGATCTGCACCCCGGAACAGATCGGGGAGGAGGTGAAGGGCGTGCTCGACTTCACCATCTTCACCATGAATACATTCGGCTACCACGACTTCGCGGCGGCCTTGAGCGTTCGCGACGAGAACGACGTCTCCAAGTACATGGGCACCGACGAGGACTGGCGGA
This sequence comes from uncultured Armatimonadota bacterium, assembly GCA_963699135.1. Lineage (GTDB taxonomy): Bacteria > Armatimonadota > Hebobacteria > Hebobacterales > Hebobacteraceae > JBEKKD01. The sequence continues at coordinate 1,127,592 of OY969415.1, forward strand.
TCGCCGAGCGCGCGCTGACAGAGGCGCTCGAGAGCCGCGGCATGGCCTATCGGCGAGAGCCGGGCGAGGCCGTGTTCTATGGCCCCAAGATCGACATCAAGCTCAAGGACTCGATTGGCCGATACTGGCAAGGCCCGACGATTCAGTTCGACTTCAACCTGCCGCAGCGTTTCCAGATGGAGTACATGGGGGCGGACGGGGAGCGCCACACTCCGCTAATGGTGCATCGTGTGGTGCTGGGGTCGTTGGAGCGGTTCATGGGCGGCCTGGTAGAGCACTACGCGGGGGCGTTCCCGGTCTGGCTGGCGCCGGTGCAGGTGCGGGTGCTCCCCATCGCCGATCGCCACCACGAATATGCCTACCAGGTGGTGGCTCGCCTCCGCGAAGCTGGCCTGCGCGTCGAGGTGGATGATCGCAAGGCCACCACCCGCGCCAAGATCCGGGACGGTGAGATGCAGAAGGTACCCTATCTGCTCATCGTGGGCGACCGGGAACAGGAATCGGGCGGGGCCTCGGTGCGCCGGCACGGCGAGGGCGACCGGGGGGCCCAATCCCTGGAGCAGTTCATCGCCGGGATAGCCGCCGAGCTAGCGCCTCCTACCACAGAGAGATAGGCCGCTAGAGCGCCTCCCGCAGAGTAGACCATGCTGCTATTCTGTGGAATATCAGTTAGTCAGGCGCGAACGGTCGCGGATGCCGCTCGCGAGGCGATAGCCTGACACATCCTGATTCGAGCTGGAGGCGATACTGTATGAAGTGGCGGGTGTTATTGGCCGTAGCTGTTGTGCTCTGTCTCTCCGCCCCCCTGGTCTCTGCTTCGCTCTACACCGACATGGTGAGCAGAACCTATGATGGGGGCCCGACTGATGGTGGTAGCGCGTGGCTCTCCGTCGATGCTGACCACGAGCTCTGGGTCTACCAGTCTGACGCTACAAACATAGTGCCAGACGACACCAACGGTGTCACGGACATCTTCGCCTACTCGGAGTGTCAGTACCCCTTCTTCGACGAAGCGATCGGGCGCATCAGCTACAGTTGGTCGGGCGAGGAGGCGGACGGCGCGTCGAGCCATCCGGTGGTCGCCAACTACAGCGGCTCCTCTGACTACGTCGCTTTCCAGTCTCTGGCGACAAACCTGGTCGATGGTGACACGAACGACGCGTCCGACATCTTCGTGACTTACGTCGACCGCTCGTGCGGCGAGGGTTGGTCTCCGAATATGACGCTCGTCAGCGCTAACAGCCTTGGCGAGCAGGGGAACGGCGGGTCCTACGACCCATCGATCACCGAGTACGGATACGTCGTCTCCTACACGTCGACGGCCAGCAACCTGGTCGCGGACGACACGAACGACGTCTCCGACATCTTCGTGACCGACTGGGACTATGGTGAGACCTTCCGAGTCAGCGTGAGCAGCGAGGGTGTGGAGGCGGATGGGCCGTCCTACCTCTCGTCGTTCTCCCATGACGGACGGTTTGTCGTCTACGTATCCGAGGCGAGCAATCTGGTGCCGGGCGACAACAACGAAGTCGCCGATGTGTTCCTCGCCGATCTCTACCTCCAGACGACGGAGCGGGTCAGCGTCAACGGCGAGGGCGTCGAGGCGAACGGAGCATCTCTAGGCCGACCCGTGGTTAGCTGGGATGGCCGGTTCGTGGCCTTCACTTCCGCCGCAACGAACCTCGTTCCGGGCGACACGAACGGCTCGCTGGACGTCTTCCTGCGCGATCGCGTGGCCGGAACGACGGAGCTGATCAGCGTTGCGGACGCTGGCGATCAGGCCAACAATGACTCCTCTGAGCCCAGCATCTCCACGAACGGGCAGGTGGTGGTGTTCACGTCGCTGGCCTCCAACCTCGTTGACGATGATGGCAATGGGGTTTCGGATGTGTTCCTGCGCGAGCGCTACGGCCCGCTCACGGCCCGCATCAGCGCCGCAGGTTCGGAGGTGCTGCCTCCTCTGGGTCCGTCGCTCGTCTCCAGCCTCATAGATGGCAATGGGCCCTCTTCGCAGCCGTCCATCAGCAGTTCCAATGACTGCGATGTCCCCACAGTGACCTTCACCTCCCAGGCCTCGAACCTGGTGTCGTACGACGACAATGGCGACGTGGCCGACGTCTTCTCCGTGGATATGTCCGATGAGGTCGGCATGCTCGGCCTCTACCCGTCTAGTGACGGAGGATCCAGTGACGTAGGATCCAAGGGGCCGATCATCGACGGGAGCGACTACCCGATCTACGGCGGCGTCATCGAAATCAACGGGAAGACGCTGGTTCCGATCGAGGGCGAGGAAGAGACGTTCTACTACTTCCAGCAGGATGAGCAGCTTTCGGTCGAGGCGGTCCCGGATCCCGGTTTCCGCTTTGTGAGCTGGGATTGCTGCTGGGCCTATGTCGAACTCAACCCGATTCAGATCAGGGTGCAGCCAGACGAGCGGAAGTGCCTGACAGTCGTGTTCGAGCCGATCCCGTACACGGTCCACATTGATGGGACCAACGGAACTCTGGTCGTCAACGACGTCGAGCAGACGTTCCCGTTCGAGGCGACCTACTACTACGGCGATCAGATCAGGATCACCGTTGCCGCCGACACCGGCCGAGTCTTTAGCGGCTGGTCCGGCGACGTTACGGGCAACGACAACCCTCTCGACCTCACGATCGAGAGCGATCTGACCTTCACCGCTCACTTCCCGCTGCCCACGGTCTCGCTCGACATCGTCGCCGATGGCGATGGACGCGTGGCCGTTGACGGCACCACCCACGGACTGCCCTGGAGTGGCACCTTCGCGGCCGGCGCGACCGTCGACCTCGAGGCCATTCCGGACGCGGGCCGCTTCTTCGGCGGCTGGGGCGGGATCTCTCCGGAGAGACCAATCCGACGGCACTGGTGATGCTCGAAGATAGCAGCGTAACTGCCAGCTTCACCACCTCCGAGGTCACGCTCTCGCTTGCAGGCGAGGTGGGGAGCGTGAAGGTGGACGGCGTCAGGAGGAATCTCCCGTGGTCGGGAGTGTTCCTCTATGGCACCTCCGTCGCCCTCGAGGCGGTTCCTGATGAGTGTGATCGGTTCGACGGCTGGTCCGGCGCGCTCAACGGCACGACCAACCCGACCACCATCCACATGAACGGGAACAGGACGGTCACGGCGAGCTTCACGTCGCTCTCCGTGTTCTCGGATGTCGGCTGCAGTCACTGGGCCGCGGCTTACATTGCGGCCTGCTTCGACGCCGGGATCGTGAACGGGATCGACGGCAAGTACTTGCCTGACGGGACGGTAGATCGAGCGGCGATGGCGACCTACGTCTCCCGCGCCTTGACGGGCAATAACGTGCCTACCGGGCCCGCCACGACGGACTTCGACGATGTCCCGGTCGGCTACTGGGCGTACGACGCGGTCGAGTACGCGTTCGCGAATCACATCGTCTTGGGGTATGGAAACCGGACCTACCTGCCGACGCTCACGGTGGACCGAGGACAGATGGCCGTGTTCATCGCGCGGTCGATCGTTGATCCTCTCGGCGACGAGGGCCTGGCCAGCTATACCCCGCCCACGAGTCCCAGCTTCTCCGACGTTACCTCCGATAGTGTTGACTGGGCGTGGTGCTACAAGTACGTCGAGTACCTGCACGGGCTCGGTATCGTCCAGGGCTACGGGACTGGTGCGGATGCGGTGTACAATCCTGCATGGGCAGTGACGCGAGATATGATGGCCGTTTACATCGCTCGCGCCTTCGAACTCCCAATGTAGGCTAGCGACGAGAGACGCAGTCCTGTTTCGCACGGACTGACTGAGGGGGGAGGGTAATGCCCTCCCCCCTCGATGTTTGGCCCGGGGCGCGGCGCTAGCCCGCCAGCTCTCGCTCGGCGCGGGCGTAGATGGCGTCCAGCTTCCTTCTCACCGCGGCGTCCAGCTCGAAGGTGTGCTTCCCGCGCTGCTCGCGCGCGATCTCCCTGGCGCGGCCGCTCAGCCTCTGCTTCCCGCCCTCCTGCCAGCCGCCGAACCTCCGGCGCTCGAACAGCCGGGGCAGCCAGTAGATGCTGCGGTAGAGCTGTGCGGTGCTGTCGAGCCCGAGGAAGCCGATGTCGAGCCCCTCCCCCACCTCGGCTGCGCAGCCTTCCGGGTCGCAGTCCAGATCGACGCCGCGTATCAGCCGCTGCACGTGGTCGCGAAGCTCGCAATCGATGACCAATTGCTCGGCGCTGAACACCTCATCCAGCGAGAGCGCACCCGCGCCCGAGAAGTGGCGCGCGCCGCACACCGCCGCCAGCGTCAACTGCGACATCTTCTCCGCGGCCGCCTGAGCATCGGGCAGCTTCGACTGGGTGTGCAGCATGCCACTTGGCGCGCCGGGCTCCCCTCCGTGATACCAGGCGTTCACCTCGTCCGAGGCGCGCTGGAAAAGGAAGTTCCTCCGGGGAGCCGAGGCTCATCGCCATGGTGCGCGGATCGAACGAACAGACGCGCACCGACCAGCTCACCGGCAGCTTCGAGTATGCGGCCACGATGATCGCGGATCCAATCGACTCGGCCACCGCGAGCGCCAGCGCGTCAGGCAGACGCACGGGCGCGCTGCCGCCGGCCGAGAGCATGTTGGAAACGCTCACGCTCTCTACCTGGCTCCTGATCGCCTCCAGGCTCTCGAACGACCACCGGCCAAGCGACAGGGGGCTGATGACATAGATGGTGTGCTGCCGGAGTGGGTGTCCGAGCGCCTCGGCCATCTCCATGAGGTAAGGGAAGACGCGAGGAGAGCCCTCTTCCATGTCGGGCCGCCACCCGTGCCGCGAGTAGGTCGCGGAGATGCGGTACTGCTGGAGCCGCTGCAGCTCGGCCGGGACATCGTGCGGCGCTCCTGGCCCCGCCCCGATGGCGCGGAACGGGTCCATGGTGTCCACGAACTTCGTGGCCTCGATCAGGCTCTCTGTAGTAATGGGGACAACGTCATCGGCGTCGAGATCGTGGATGAACTCGCAGTACTTCGGAACGTGCAACCAGAGGACGGGCTCGACCTCGGCCTCTGGTTCCGCTTCATCTGGTTCGGCGGCCCGGTTCGGCCGCGTCTGTTCGAGCCGCTCGTCGATCCGTTTCTGGTCGGGGAAGACGCGATCTCCCACCACCCTCATCCCGGCGCGCTGAGCGGCCTCGCGAGCAGGCTCGTGATGGACGCGAATTCCCTGTTCGAGCAGAATCCGCATCGCCGCTTCGTGGACGCGCTCCAACTGCTCTTGCCGGAAGAGGCGCGGCGCCGGCAACTGGAACGGCCGGCTCGACGCAGGTCTGCTGGTCACTTGGGACACCCTCCCGAAGGGCTAACGAACGACCTCTAGAGTGACGTCGCCGAAGATCCCGTAAGGCACGAGGTTGCGCTTCTCCACGTATCGCGGCAGATCGACGAAGGTGAAAGGCCCGGTGGTCACGGGGCGCTTCTCGGAGACGTGGCTCGGCCCGAGCAGGTTGCGGGGGCTGCCGCACAACTCGACCTCGATATGGTTCTTGCCTGACCTAGCGTGGCGGGTGATGTCCACCTCGTATGGCGGCCAGGCCCGCACTTCGGCCAGCTTGCCGTTCACGTGCACGGCCACGCACGCGCTGTACTGTGGGCCCACCTTCACAATCGCCCGTTCGCCGTCCCGCAGGCGCAGGTTCACGTCCTGCCCGTAGCACATGCTGCCGGTGTAGTAGGGGTAGCCCTGATCTCCCCAGTCGCCCGGCTGGAGCGCTCCCGGCTCAGCGCCGATGGCGTCTGTCTCGCGGTCCACGCCGAAGTCCCCGATGAGATAGCAGTCCTCCAGCTCGTACTCCGGCGCGTCGCGGTAGTCACAGCGGACGATCAGCTCGTTCTCGCCGCGCTTTGCGTCCGGCAGCGCCAGGCGATCCATGCTCGGATCGAGCCACCAGCCCCGCGCCTTGTTCGGTACGGGCGCGCCGTTGAGCACGATCTCGAATAACTCGGCGGATTCGATCACCAGATCCGGGCCGCTCGCGGGCAGCTCGGCCACGCGGAACCAGAAGCGGAGTTCGACTCTGCGCGACGGCGCCGTGCTCGGCGCGGCGTATCGCACCCACGGCTGGGCGACCGCCTGCGGGGAGATGTCTACCAGGCCCATCTGCTCTCTGATCTGCTTCTGCGCGATCCACACCAGCATGGGCTCCGACCACCGCCCGCCGGCGAAGCGCCACTGGCACAGGTCGAGAGGCAGACTGTTCTCGATGGAGCGGCGCACCTGCCAGCCCCGGCCCAGTGTCATCTCCTTCACTACCTCCCGCGCCCGCGGGCGGCGGGAAACAGGCGTCAGCTTCGGGTCCAGCACCAGCGCGGCCGAACCGACCGCCGGGAGGTGCAGTTTCACTACGGTCTTTCCGTCCGCGATCCGGGCCGGGATCGCGCTCACCTTCCCGGTGGCGTAGTCCCACTGCTCGACACCGCCCTCGCCGGTCAGCTCGACGGTGATATCGCGGCCTGCCTCCCGGTCCCGGTTGACCAGCATCAGGTGCGTCCGGTGCTGGCGCTTACGCTCCTGGTAGATCACCTGGCCGACCTGCCGTCCGGATTCCGAGGTGATCGAGATCCGACGCGGCAGCACCGCCCGCAAGGCGTCCTCGATCTCCAGCCGGGTCGGGTAGATGTGCGTCACGTTCGGATGCGCGAACAGCTCGTCGAGTTCCGGCGCGGGCTTGCCATCGATCCGGGTCGGCCGCCGGCGCATGCAGATCACCTCGCCGCCCGCCTCCAGGAAGCGGCGCAGCAGGTCGACGGTGGAGCTGAATAGGGTGTCGGTCTCGGGGATGATGACGACCTTGTACTTCGCCTTGCCGATGGCGAACTGCCGTCCCTTCACATCGCCGTGACGCGACATGATGATCTCGTCGCCGAGATCGAAGTCGTAGTGGAGAGCGAGCAGGTGCTCCGCCATCTCGAGCAGATGCCGCCCCTCCTGCTTCCACACCTCGCGGTCGAGGCCCAGTCCCCAGGCGGTAGAGACGCTGTGCAGCATCAGCACTTCCTGCACTGGCTCGCCGATAGCGGCGAAGAAGCAGGTGCGGGCCGAGTAGTCCTCGATCGTCCGGAAGTACTTCCACCAGGGCTGGTAGTCGTAGAAGAAGAGCGGCCAGTCGCGCTTGCGGTGGCCCCGGAGGCTGTAGGGCACGAAGTGCTGACAGCGGGTGTTGATGCCGAGCGCGATCTGCCAGTCACCGATCCACTTCTGCGCCTCCAGGCTCATCTGCCAGCCGGAGGCTCCGTAGGTCTCGCTCAGCACGCGCTCGCGGCCCATCTGGTGGGCGACACTCGCCGCCTGCTTGCAGGTGATCGGCTCGTCGATCAGCTCGCGCAGAATGTCGACGCCGGGCCGCTGCATGTACTCCAACTGCGGCATCGCCGCGCCGTTGCAGGGGATCTCCAGCTCGAACTGCTGCTCGTACAGCATGTGCCCGGTCAGTTCGAGTCCGTTGCGCTCGCACCACTCCGCGAGCTGCTTGCAGCAGGCCTCGGAGAACAACTCGGTCACGGTGCGCCAGAAGTCGTGCCGCGTCTGGAAGTGGGCCGGGTCCTCGGAGTACAGCTCGGGGAGGCGCGCGATCAGGTCATAGCCGCGTCGGCGCTTGAACTCCTCGGGAAGTCGCCCCGTCCAGGGCAGACGCCGCCTGATCCCGGAGTTGCTCGCGATATTGGGTTCGTCGGTGAACACGCCCGGGATGGTCTTCCCGAACTCTTTGCGAAGCGCCGGTAGGGCTTATAGGAGATGTCGATGAACGCCTTCACCGCCTCCGGGTCCATCAGGTCTACGTACGGAGTGTTGTTGTACCAGGGCGAGGGATCGGCGATCCGCCATCGGAACTGCTGGAGTTCTTCGCCCTCCCCCGGCTTCTCATCCGGCGAGAGGGGGCGATAGGAAGCTGCGGCGCCATCCCCGCGGCGCACCGCGAAACGGTACTGCGCCTGCGTATCGGCCGACACTGGTTCGAGGTACTTGATGCCGAAGTCGGGGTTGCGCTGGATCACCAGGCCGCCGGCGAAACCGCTGGGGAAGCGGTCCTCATCATAGAGCCAGGCGAGCATGTCCTGCTGCTTGGCCTCGTCGACCGCGGCGGCGATGCACTCCATCCACCTCTCGCCCATGTAGCGAATCATCAGTCCGCTGCGGTCGTGCATGATAAACCCACCCAGGCCGACGCGCTTCATCTCGCGGATCTGCCCTCGCAGCAGGTCGGGGTCCAGGTCGTCATTCCAGGACCAGAATGGCGCCCCGCGCCACTCGCTGCCGGGGTTACGGAAGGCCTGCTTGAGCTGGTCGGTTCTCATGGTCGGTGTGCCTCTCTGGGAGCGCATAAGCGGCGCCTGCATCGGTGCGCAGCGCGCGGTGCTACTTCGGTGCGCTCACCTTCGCCCCTCTCCCGCCAGGCGCGAGGCCAAAGACGAAGGGCGCCGGTGAGACTCGGCGCCCTTCATGCTCTCTAGCTTGGGTCTACTAGCCCGCGAAGATAGGCTTGATCGACTTCGCCGTCTCCCGAAGCTGGTCGGCTTCCTCGATGGACAGTGGGTGGAATTTCTCGGCCACCGCCAGCGCCATCTTGAACAGCTCCGGCTCACCCGGCGGCAGCGCCGCGGTGATCTCCTGGGAGAGCGTGAACCGCAGCGCCAGTTCCACTTCGTCATGCTGGTCGAACGGCTGGTACCAGCACTTGCCCCATCTGCGCTTGCCGTCCTCGGGCCAGTTGGTTTTCGCCATCGCTTTGAGCGCCAGGCGACCTGCGCCCTTGCTCTTGGCGAGTTCGAGCGTCTTGGGCCCGAAGCCGTGATGCCAGCACACAAAGTTGAACGGGAAAAGCACGGAGTCGAAGTCGTACCGCTTCAACGCCTCTTCCGCGCACTCGGCGGAATGGGCGCTGAACCCCAGGAAGCGGGCCTTGCCGGCCTTCTTCGCCGCCAGGAACGTCTCCATGGCGCCGTTCGGGCCGAATGCCTGCTCGACGTCCTCCATCGACGACAGCCCATGAAGTTGGTAGACATCGACGTGATCGGTGCGCAGCAGCTTCAGCGAGTTCTCGAGTTCCTTCGTCGAACTCTCCTTGTCGCGCTCCGCCGTCTTGCAGGCCAGAAAGACGTTCTTCCGATACGGCTCCAGCGCCGGTCCTAGCCGCTCCTGGGCATTTCCGTAGGTGGGGGCGACGTCGAAGTAGTTAACGCCTCGTTCCACCGCCTCGGCGACGATGCGGTTCGCCGCTTCCTGCGGTATGTCCGCCACTACGATGCCGCCCAGCCCGATGATCGACAGCTCTTCGCCTGTCCTACCCAGTTTTCTCTTCTGCATCTACTGCCTAACCTCCAAAGCGGCGCCGCGGCCGCCGCTACTTGCTGTGCTTCGTCGCTTTTCCGGGAGTCGACTTCGTTCCCGCGGGCTTCTGGCCCGCGGGCGCCGCGCTCTTCCGGCGGAGGATCGTGAGCTTCACCTTGCCGGGCTGCGCGGTGCTCGAAAGACAAGGGGCCAATACGCTCGGGCAGGTGACGGTCTTGCCGTCCGCCTCCACGATCGAGTCACCCGTCTTGACCCCAGCCTTGCCGGCCGGGCCGTTGGGCATCACGTTCCCTACGATACATCCGTGTGGCTGGCTCAGAGCAAGCCCGAGCGTGGCGCCAACTTCCGTCTGTGGGCAGCCCCCCCCGTGTCCCCCTGGTCCCATACCGCCGCGGCGGCTGCCGCGAGCGCCCCGCCCCGCGGCGGCGGCGCCCTGGTCGGGTGCGGGCTTGGCCGGAGCAGGCTTCGCCGAAGAACCACCCTTGCTGGGAGCTACCGGCTTTCCCGCCGCAGGCTTCCCCGCGGCTCCGGGCTTCCCTCCGGCAAGGTCCACGGTCACGACAATCTTCTCGTATCCCTCCGGCACCACGACGGGCTTCTGGGGGACCGATCCGCCGCCACCGGCCCTGCCTCGCGTGCCACCTTCCCTCATGCCGGCGGTCGCCTGGTATCCGAAAGCGAGTCCGAAAACGACCATGAAGACGAGAGCCAACCGACGCATCATCTGCTACCTCCCTTGTATCCTCACCCCGCACGACGATATTCCGCGCCGCGGGAGCGAACCACAGCCCATGTTAGATTCCCCTCAACGCCCGACGGTTCCTCGCCGGTGTGTCCCAATGCAGGCACACAGGGGACTCCTTGGCGGTCGACGGCGCGCTACAGCGAAGGCGACGCCAGTTCGCTGCGGGTCCTGGCTCGCATTGACACTGTTTCGCGCGCCATGCTATACTCGCACGGTTTTGCGGTAGCAGCACACCAGAGACTGGGAGCGCGCCTGCTTCGCCCTCCCTTGAAGGAAGGTTCGGGCCTATGCCAGCCAAGAAGATCCTGGCCGTGGATGATGAGCGTCACATCGTCCGTCTGATTCAGGTTAACCTCGAGCGCGCCGGCTATCAGGTCGTGACCGCGTTCGACGGCCCCGACGGGCTGAAGAAGGTGGAGACGGAGAAACCCGACCTCGTCGTGCTCGACGTCATGATGCCCAAGATGGATGGTTTCGAGGTGCTCAAGCGCCTCCAGGCAAACCCGGAGACGCGCGAAATCCCCGTCATCATGCTCACGGCGAAGGCCCAGGACACGGACGTGTTCCGCGGCTGGTCCTCCGGTGTGAGCGCCTACCTTACCAAGCCGTTCAACCCGTTGGAACTAATCACGTTCGTCAAGCGCATCTTCAGCGGCGCTGACGAGTACTCGGATACCGAGAAGACCTGGGAACTCTAGCCGAACCGGCAGCGGCCTACGCAGGCGGTCCGCTGCCTCTCGTACCGTCGCGGCAAGTGTGGAAGAATACTCGCAGGAGGGGCCCATCATGGACCGGTGCGACTGCGACATGCACGAAGATGACCATCACGCCTGGCTCTGGGTAGCGGCTGCCGCCGGCCTCGCTCTCGGCGTCGCCGGCGTCGTCTGGTACACCCGCTACCGCGACCCCGCCCTCAGCATGGAGCGCCTCCTGCGCCGCTGCCAGGACCGCATCACCGGCATCGAGACCTCGCTCTCCGAGCTGGAGGGCGCGGTGGGTTCGGCGCCGACGGCGTAGGCGTTCACCCGACGTCGGCCTCGCCTTCGCGGTTGACAAACCCCCTTCCGCGGCTAGAATTGACCGCGTCTGTTGTCCCTTCGCGCACGCATGTGGTCGCGGCCGGCCTTCAGGTTGGCTGCACGAGGTCCCCGATTCAGCATGGCTCCCGAAGTGAACGCCCCAGAGCCGCTGCCCCCCGCCACCGTCCGGTGGAACTTCATCATCATCGTCATCGACGCCAGCTTCTTCTTTTGCCGCGTTCGCCTTCCTCGACCCGGTGGCAGTGCTGCCGGTGCTGCTCAACGACCTCAGCGGCTCCCGGGTGATCGTGGGCCTGATGAGCGGGCTGCAGCGCGCGGGCTGGCTGGTCCCGCAACTGCTGGCGGCCAGCTTCGTGCTTCACAGGCCTCGCAAGAAGCCCTTCGTGTTCTTCCCATGCCTGGTTGGCCGCCTCCCGTTCTACCTGCTCGCCATCATCTTCAACCTCGACTGGGCAGTGCGAAATCCGCGAGGCGCGCTGCTCTGCCTGGTGATCGGGTACACGTTCTTCTTTTTCTCCGACGGTCTCTCCGGCGTCCCCTGGCACGACATCATCGGGCGCACGATTCCGGCGCAGCTCCGCGGGCGGTTCTTCGGCTCCATCCAGTTCATGGGGGGCCTGCTCGCCATCGGTTCCGGCGCCATCGTGCACAGCGTGCTCGCCGACAAGTCGCTCATCTTCCCCCACAACTACGGCCGCCTCTTCATCTTCCTGTGCGCGGGCATGACGTGCTCTACTATCGCGCTTGCCCTCATTCGTGAGCCCCATGGGCCGGCGTTCGATGACCCGCAGCCCCTGCCGAAGCTGCTGCGGGCGATCCCGTCCACGCTGCGTCAGTTCCCGCGCCTCCGTCAGGCGATCGTCGGGCAGATGCTGTGCGGCATCGGCGGCATCGCAGTGCCGTTCTACGCTATCTATGCCGAATCGAAGCTTGGCCTGCCGGCCTCCTCCGGCGGGACCTTCATCTGGGCCGGCACCATCGGCTCGGTTGGCACGAGCATCCTGTGGGCCTACCTGAGTGACCGCCACGGCAGCACCCGCGCCATCCGGGGGGCCTCCTGGCTGGTGGTGGCCACCCCCATCGCCGCCATCGCAATTCCGGCCGTCGCCCGCGCCCAGGCCATGGAGTACCTCTATCCTCTGGTGTTCCTGCTGAATGGCGCCATCTGGGGAGGCATGTGGCTCGGATTCACGAACTACATCCTCGAGATCGCGCCTGATGACATTCGCCCTCTCTTCCTGGGCCTCCAGGCCACCCTCTGTGCGCCGACGGTGGTAATGCCTCTGATCGGGGGATGGCTGTTGAGCATCGTGAGCTACCAGATACTGTTCGGCCTATCTGCGGCGGCCGGAGTCGTCGGCCTGATCTACGTCCGCCGCCTGGCCGATCCCAGACTGGCGCGTGCGGAGGCGCCCACATGACCGAGCGCGCCACCCCGCTCTATGCCGGCGCTCGCATCCTGCTCCGCGCCTTCTTCCGCGTGTTCAACAGGTGGGAAGTGGCCGGGCGTGGTCTTGTGCCTACTGAGGGCGGTGTGCTCCTCATCGCTAACCATACCAGCTACGCCGACCCGCCTGTCGTCGGCACCGCCAGCCCACGGCCGGTCAACTTCATGGCGAAGTCAGAGCTGTTTGCCTACCCGGTGCTGGGCTGGGTCATCAGACGGACCCACGCGTTTCCGGTGCGCCGGGGCGCGGGCGACCGGGAGGCCCTGCGCAAGGGGATTCGACTGCTGAAAGAGGGGAGAGTCCTGCTGATCTTCCCGGAGGGCACCCGCAGTCCCGACGGGCGCCTCATCGAGGCCGAGCAGGGAGCGGCCTTCATTGCGCTCTCGTCCGGCGCGCAGGTCGTCCCCACCGCAATCGACGGGGCTGACAGACTGCTGCCGCGGCACAGCCCCATCATCCGCCCCGCCAAGCTGCGCGTGCGGTTCGGCGCGCCGATCGACCTCGCAGCTCTCCGCGGTCAGCGGCTGACTCGCGACGTGCTGCAGCAAGCCTCTGACCTGATGATGGCCGGCCTGCGCGACTTGCTGCCTCCCGAGCGTCGCTGATCTCTGGTTGTTCCCCGCTCTTGTCGCCCCCGCGAGCAACCCGGCCCGCAGTTCCGTGTCTAACCCCTCCAGAGGTAGGACCAGATGCCGACAGCTTCGTCTCCTCATGGCACACCGCGAACGTCGAATTCCACGATGGCCCTCATGATGCTGTTCAGCGCGCTGCTGGGCGGCGTGATCGCGCTCGCGCTCTTCGTCTCCCTGCGGCCCGCGCCACTCCAGGCCGCATCGGCCCGCGCCGATCTGCCCCGTGATTTCGTGTCAGTCGCCGATACCGTGCGGCCCGTGGTCGTGAACATCAACACGGAGCAGGAGATCCGCCGCCAGTACTATGGCTTCGACATGTTCAACTTCGACCCGTTCAGCGATGAGTGGCCGCCCTTTCGCCCCTATACCCGCACGCAGAAGATCAGCAGCCTCGGCTCGGGCGTCATCATCAGCCCGGAGGGATTCGTGCTCACGAATGCGCATGTGATCGGCGGCGCGCAGAAGATCAGCGTGACGCTTCAGAACGGCGCGAGTTACCCCGCGCGGCTCATCAGCGACAGTATCGGGGAGGATCTGGCGATCGTGAAGATCGACGCCGGCAAGCCGCTTCCCGCCGCCCGCCTGGGCGATGCCGACAAAGTGAAGGTCGGCTCCTGGGCGGTCGCTATCGGCAGCCCCTTCGGCTTCGAGGAGACCGTTACCGTCGGGGTGGTGAGCGCGAAGGGCCGCGTGGTGCGACAGGAGAGCGGCCAGCAGGTGTTCCGCGATCTGATTCAGACCGACGCCGCCATCAACTTCGGCAACTCCGGCGGCCCGCTGGTCAGCGTCGACGGCGAGGTGATTGGCATCAACCAGGCGATCTTCTCCCCTGGTGGTACCGGCAACATCGGTATCGGCTTTGCCATTCCGATCGAGAGCAAAGCGAAGAAGGCGATCTTCGGAACAGTGGAAGCCGCGACACGGGGAGCGTGAGCGCGCGCTACAGGGCCGAGCGGAGCCACATCAGCGCGAACACCGCAACCAGCGCGACCCACGTCTTGTGCTCCTTGTTGAGCACCACCCAGCGCCACTCAAACCGGCTCAGACGGAGGCCGTCAGCAGTCAGCGCCGCGGGCCGCAGACGCGGAACGATCGCTGGCACCCGCTGGCGGTACTGGTCGAACGCCTCTCCGTGCATCCGTCGCAGGTAGCCTTCCTCCTGCTTGACCGTGGGCAGGTAGATCGCCAGCGAGGCCGCGACGAAGGCGACCGCGATCTGCCAGTTCCCGACAATCACCAGGAATCCGATGCCGGAGAGCAGGCTCCCCAGGTACAGCGGGTTTCGCACGTGAGCGTAGGGGCCTCCCACCGTGAGCTGCTCGTCCTTCAGCAGATGTCCCGCGGCCCAGGTGCGCAGCGCCTCCCCCAGCACGACGAGAGGAACGCCCCAGAGGACCCAGGCCGGAACGCTCAGCGCCAGGGCCAGAATGACGAAGGCCGGCGGGAGCCAGGTCCGCACCCGGTTCAGCCAGATTTCGCGTTTGGTCTTTGGAATCAGCACACGTGAAGCTTCTGCCTCACCGCCTTCCGCCCTCCCGCAGAAGCCCGTTGTCATCAGGGAAGGCAGATTGCTGATGAAGCCGAAGATATCATCGTGCAGCCCGTCCCTCCCCATTTGGATGATGGCGAATGGTTCCACGGCTCGCCGCTGGAGCTGGAGGTGCTGGCTGCGGGCAGCACCATCACTCGCTGCCGCGCCGTGGCGGAGGCCTTCTCTCACAAGCCGACACGAGTGAGTGTGGGAGATGAGGATAGGCCCATCACCGTCTCGCATAACGGTGTGCTGCCGGGCTTCCTCTATGTGGTAGACGAACCTGTGGCCGACGGCGACCTGCACCCGCATCCGAACTCCGCCTTCCCCGGGGGCGGCCTGGAGTGGATCGCCGACCGGCCTTTGCGGCTCCGCCACATCGCGGCGGTGGCCGGCGGGCGGCCCAGCGATGGTGCCTGAGATGTTTTTCTCGGGTACACTAGTGATACGATAGGGTTTGGGAGGATTTTCACAAAGGCGCGTGGAAGCACGTCTAGGGCCGCTCTAGCGGCTCCTATCCGCGGATCAACGGGAATTTCCAGCATGCTTCACATCGTTGTCTGCATCAAGCAAGTACCCGATACTACTCAGGTTCGCATCGACCCGGAGACCAACACGCTGGTTCGCGAGGGGATACCCGCTATCATCAACCCCTTCGACCTCTATGCTCTGGAAGCGGCGATGCAGGTCAAGGATCGGTACGGCGGCAAGGTCACGCTGCTGGCGATGGGCCCACCGCAAGCGGTCGAGGCGCTCCAGAAGGGCCTCTCCTATGGCGCGGACAGGGCGATCCTGATGACCGACGGGGCCTTCCGGGGCAGCGACACGCTGGCCACCTCCGCCGCGCTCACCGCCGGCATCCAGGCCATCGCGAAAGAGGACCCCGTCGACATCGTCATGTGCGGCAAGCAGACCATCGACGGCGACACGGCCCAGGTCGGCCCTGGCATCGCCACCCGCATGGGGTACACGCAGCTCACCTACGTGGGCAAGGTCGAGTCATTGGACCTGGACAAGCGGAAGATCCAGGTTCGACGCGTGCTGGAGGGGGCGGAAGAGCTAGTCGAAGCGCCCTTCCCAGTGGTGCTCACCATCCTGAAAGAAGTCGGCGAGCCGCGCTATGCCTCCCTTCCCGCCCTTATCAGGGGGCTGCGCACGCCGGTGCCTATCTGGGGCGTCAAGGACGTGGAAGTGGGAGCCGACCAGGTGGGACTCGCAGGCTCCCCAACCCAGGTGCGGCGGATCTTCGCCCCGCCGCAGCGCACGGGTGGCGAGGTGATATCAGTGAATGGTGACGCCGACCGGGTGGCTAACGAGCTACTCGACCGGCTGATCGCCGCGGGTGCGGTGGAGGGGGCGACGAGCAATGTCTGAGAAGTCACTGAGAATCGCAATCATCGGCAAGGAAGGCTGCATCGGCTGCGAGCAGTGCCTGGCGGTCTGTCCTGCCGACGCCATCATCATGGAGGGCGGCCTCGCGATCATCGATCCCGAGAAGTGCATCGGCTGCGAGAAGTGCGTCTCCATCTGCCCGGCTTCGGTCATTTCCATGACAGGAGGCGCGGCGGCGGAGGCGGCGCCGGCCCCGGCGGAAGCCCCTGCGCCCTCGCCCGCGGCGGCCGCCGCGAAGCCCGCCGAAGCTCGCACCGCGCGTGAGGTGTGGGTCTTCGTGGAGCATACCGACGGGCGGCCGGCGGCGGTCTCCTGGGAGCTGTTGGGCAAGGGCCGCGAGCTGGCGGACGCGCTTGGTGGGCAGGTGTGTTCGGTGCTGCTGGGCCACCAGGTGGACGGGCTGGCGAAGGAGGCCTTCGCCTACGGCGCCGACAAGGTCTACGCCATCGACGACCCGGTGCTCGGCCACTACCGCGCCCAGCCCTACCTGCACGGCATGATCCGACTCACCGAGAAGTACCACCCGGAGATCATGCTGCTGGGCGCGACCACCATGGGGCGCGACCTGGCGGGTGCGGTGGCGACCAGCCTCCAGACCGGCCTCACCGCCGACTGCACGGGTCTGACCATCGATCCCGACAGCAAGCTCCTCGAGCAGACCCGACCGGCCTACGGCGGCAACATCATGGCGACCATTCTCTGCGAGAAGCGCCGCCCGCAGATGTCGACCGTGCGCCCGCGCGTGATGACGATGCCGCCGCGGGATGAGTCGCACACCGGCGTGGTCGTTCGCGAGCAGCTCGGCCTGGCCGAGAGCGAAGTGCTGGTGCGACTGCTCGAGTACGCTCGCGAAGAGGCCGGCGAGGTGACACGAATCGAGGACGCCAATGTGCTGATCTCCGGCGGACGCGGCCTCGGCGGCCCGGAAGGATTCGGGATGCTCCAGCAGTTAGCCGATGCCATCGGCGGCTGCGTCTCCGGGTCCAGAGCGGCTGTCGATCAGGGCTGGATCCAGCACGAGCGCCAGGTCGGCCAGACCGGCAAGACCGTCCGCCCCAAGCTCTATATCGCTTGTGGCATCTCCGGCGCCATCCAGCACCTGGTCGGGATGCAGACCGCCGACGTCATCGTCGCCATCAATAGAGACCCCAACGCGCCCATCTTCGGCGTCGCCACGGTCGGAGTCGTTGGGGATGTGAACGAGATTGTTCCCGCGTTGACTCGCGCCTGCATCGCACGCCTGCCTTGCTCCCTACGAGAGCAGAAACCATCGGGCGCAGCAGCCGGGGAGGACAACTAGACCCATGAGTCAGACTCAGTCTTCAGAGAAGTTCGACGTCATCGTCGTCGGCGCCGGCCCGGCGGGGCTGTCGGCGGCCTACCTGCTCGGCAAAGCCGGGCTCAACGTGGCCGTCGTCGAACGCGGTGACTTCCCCGGATCGAAGAACGTGATGGGCGGCGTGCTCTACCGGCAGCCGACCGCCGAAGTCTTCCCCGAGTTCTGGAAGCAGGCCCCGGTGGAGCGGGTGCTGGTCGAGCAGCGCGCCTGGGTGCTGACCGAGAAAGCGGTCTTCAAGGTCGGCCACCGTCACCAGGCATTCACCGAGGAGCCCTATAACGCGTTCACAGTGCTGCGCGCCCGATTCGATAAGTGGGTCGCCCAGCAGGTGCGAAATGCCGGCGTCCTCATCATCCCCGAGACCGTCGTCGAAGAGCCGATCATGGAAGGCGAGAGGGTCGTCGGCGTCCGCACCGGACGGCCCGATGGCGATCTCTATGCCAACGTCGTGATCGCCGCCGACGGCGTGAACTCCCTGCTGGCGCAGAAGGTGGGCCTCCGAGGAGAGATCGATCCGGACCAGGTGGCGGTAGCGGTCAAGGAAGTGATCGCGCTGCCCCGCGAGGTTATCCAGGATCGGTTCAACGTGAGCGGGGACGAGGGCGTGGCGATCGAGATGTACGCCGACGCCAGTTGGGGCATGGTCGGAACCGGCTTCATCTACACCAACAAGGAATCGCTCTCGGTCGGCTGCGGCGCGCTGCTCTCCCAGCTCATCGCGCGCGGCAAGACGCCCAACGATCTGCTGGAGCACATGAAGGCGCACCCGGCGGTGGCCCAGCTCCTCGAAGGCGGCGAGACGCGGGAATATCTGGCGCACCTGATCCCCGAGGGCGGGTTGAGTGGCATGCCCAAGCTCTTCACCCACGGGATGCTGGTGGTCGGCGATGCCGCCATGCTGGTGAACAGCATGCACCGGGAGGGCTCCAACCTCGCCATTACCTCTGGCCGCTTCGCCGCGCAGGCCGTGCTGCGCGCCAAGGAATGGGGCGACTACTCCGCCGACAGCCTCGCCTACTATGGGCAGCTCGTTCGCGATAGCTGGATCTACCGGGACCTCTACAAGTACCGCAATATGTCACGATACTTCGAGCATCACCCCGAGTTCTTCGGCCTCTACCCCGACCTGCTGAACGAAGCCGCCCGGGAGATGCTGACTGTGGACGGCGTCCCGAAGCGCAACAAGCAGCGCGCTATCTTTTGGGGCGTGCTCCGCAAGCGTTCACTCCTGAGCATGGCCCGCGATATGTATGGAGCCTGGAGATCGATTGCATGAAGCAGCTAACACTCGAACAGAAACTCTTCCTCAACGGGTTCCGGCCCGATAAGGATTCCCACCTGGTCATCAAGGACCCGGAGAAGTGCAAGTCGTGCAAGCTCAAGCAGTGCACCTACGTCTGCCCGGTGAACACCTACCGCTGGGAGAACGATCAGGTCACGGTCTTCTTCGAGGGCTGCCTGGAGTGCGGCGCCTGCCGCGTCGCCTGCAAGTCCTGCGGCAACCTCGAATGGCGCTACCCGCGGGGTGGGTTCGGGGTCAACTACCGGACAGGGTAGCGGAGATCACGCCGGCGCTGCCGGCGCCGCGCCAACGATGCGCTCCGCCCAGCGTAGGACCGCGTCCGCCAGACGCAGGGCCTCGTGCAGCCTCTCCTCCGACACCGTACCTTGCGCTCCTGGGTAACGGAGGAGGGTCGTGTAAGCAGTCAACCATTCAGCAGCAAGAAGATCGGCACTGGTAGGAACGGAGGCCGGTAGCAATCCGATCAGGCGCTCGATGCTATGCGTCTTGGGGAACGTGATCCCAGACCACACCAGTACTGCCTTGATGCTCTTCTCGACGGCCTGTTGAGCATGGAAGCATAGCGCCTCCGTCATCACGTCTCCGCCGGGCGCGTGCCGGGCGAGCGCGAGATCGCTCTTTGCGTAGTGGATCCAGTCTCCCGGCGATCCCGGCTCAGGCAACATACAGATCCTTCCCTTCTTCCAGGATCACGTAGTAGATGAGGCCGATGTTGTCCTTGTAGCGCTCTAGGTCAGATGGCGTGGCGACTAACACGTCGACCGAGAGGGGGATGCCATGGAACTGGGTGTGCAGGAACCCCGCCGTGTCGAGGCGGTGCGTACCCTCCGGCATCACGACGAGGAGATCGACGTCGCTGTCTGGGCCCATCTCACCGCGTGCCGCCGACCCGAAGAGGATGATGCGGAGCGGATGGACCGCCTCCACGATGCGTTCCACCAGGGCCCCAAGAGCTTCCCGGTCCGATTGTACGGTGAGCTGCTCCATCGCGAGCGATTATACCATGCCCACCGATCGGTTTGTTAGCGCTGCCACTGGCACATCCCTATCCCGAACCATCTGCTAGCGGCGCGCCACATCACGCCCTCGGCGTAGCGCAGCCCCTCCCGGCGCGTCCAGTAGCCGCCTTCCACCTTGTCGGCGACCGCTTTCGCCAGACAGTCTTTGAACGTCAGCGCGGCGCCATAGGTCTCCTCGGCGTGCCAGTTATCGCCACCCCAGCAGAGCGTGTCGGCGCGGTGGGCCACTTCGGCATACTCGTGGTAGAAACGGACCGCGGCCGACGGCGAGATGATCGGCAGCCAGCAGGTGTCTACGATCAGGTTCTCCCGCTCGGAGGCCATCGCCAGCACATCGTCCAGCCACGGATAGCCGGCGTGAAACAGGTCGAAGGTGGTCTTCGGGTTGTTCTCGATCAGCCACATCAGTCGCCAGGGGTGGGAAGTCTGCTGCAGCGCCAGGCCGGCGTGAACCTGGAACACGAGCGCGTACTCGGCCGCCTTCTGGGCGAGCAGATTCAGCACGAAATCTCCGAACTTCTTCTGCTCCTCCGGGTCCCTCGTGCTGGTGTCGAAGATCAGCTCGGCCTCGCGATAGCTTACCGGCTGCACGTCGATATCGCGCTCGTAGGCCAGCGCCGATTTGATCGCGACCGCGCCCTTCCTCTTATGCTCGCGCACCCAGAAGTCGATCCAGTCGAGGTAGTCCCCGAAATCCGAGATCGTCTGCCCATACTTCGCCGCGAACGCAAAGGGGTTGTTGCCCCCATGGTCTACCGCCGCCCGGTCATAGCCGTGGACCATCATGTGTGACCTGAGGGCCAGGTGGAAGCTCGGCTCGCCATGCACGAAGCCGGGATCCGGCAGCGGATCGACGATGCTATGCTGAACGCCCGCCCGGCGCAGCACGCTCAGCGCCCAACCCGGGTCCTGATAGGCGACCTCCAGCCTCTCCGCCGACTCCCGCAGCGCGGCCTCGTCCCGCTCGCGCACGTCCACACCGAGGAGATTGCTCAGACCGCGCAGCATCGACACGGTGTAAGCGTTGAAGCGTTTCGGCTCCAGCCACTTGGCAAGCGATCCCGCGTTCTCCAGGAGTTCGCCATCGCTGGCCAGCCACGCCGGGTAGGACTCGGCCATCACGCGGTAGAGCGTCGTCTCGGGGGAGTCCCACTTCTCGCCGTAGTGTTCGTGGGTGTCGATGATGGGGATCTCGTCGAGGGCCTTGCGGAGGGATAGGAACTCAGCGCCTGTGAACACTCTGCCTCTCCCGTATCAGCTTGCCAGCGCGCCTACGAACCGCTTTGTCAGCTCTGTTGGCTTGGTGATGGCGGCGCCGATGACGACCGCCCATGCGCCCGTGTCCAGCGCGGCACCGCGCCTCGGCGGGTGTGGCGATGCCGCCCTCGGCGATCACCGGCACAGTGACCGTTCGGACCACCGCCTCCAGCAGCCCCCAGTCCGGGCCGTCTCCTCGCTTGCTGTAGGCGGTGTAACCGCTCAGGGTCGTGGCGACGATGTCCGCGCCCGCCTTCTCCGCCGCGATCGCCTCTGCCAGCGTCGAGATATCGGCCATCACCGGCAGCCCAAGCTCGTCCTTGATGCGCCGGATCAGGCCCTCCACCGTCTCGTCACCAGGCCTGGGCCGCGGGGTGCAGTCGAGTGCGATGATCGCCGCGCCCGCCTCGGCGATGCGCTGCGCATCCTCGAAGCGAGGTGTGATGTAGACCTCGAAGCCCTCCACGTAGACCTTGTCGATGCCCAGCACAGGAAGGTGGCACGCCCGCCGAATTTCCGGGATGTCCGGCCACTTCGCCCGAATCCCCACCGCGCCGCCGAGTTCGGCCGCCCTGGCGAACCTGCCCATCAGCTCCGGCTCGAAGAAGGGGCTCCCCTCTTCGGCCTGGCAGGACACGATCAGACCGCCCTTGATCTGGTCAATGACGCCCATCTAAGCTCTCTTCCTTCCGTTCGCACCTAGAAGCTCGGCCGGGCCTTGGGGAACAGTGCGCTCACCACCTTCGCTTCCCGCGCCGACAGCTTCAGGCGCTGCGGCAGGCCCAACTCCTCCGGGGTGTCTCTTCCAACCAGCAAGCGGAAGAACGTGAGCTGATCGAGGTCGAGCTTCAGGTCCGGCGACGCGCAGTAGTCGAGCGGCCGCAGCCATCCCTCGGTGAAATCGAGGAAGGCCTGCTGTCCGTTGCACGAGATCGCGACGACTCCGACATACGGCTTGGATAACCCACGCACTCGCTGCTGGAACACAGGCACCGTCCGCGCGAACAGCGACTTGATGTTGAGCAGCCGCCAGAGCAGGTACTGCTCTGGCTCGGGGAACGCTACCCACCCTGCTTTCTGGTAGATCGGCACGCCCGAGTAGACCGTGCTGATGTCGTACCCGCGGAGGTAAAGGAACTGCGCCGCCGTGTTCAGCAGCGCGGTCATGTACCCCTGACCGCGGGCCCGCGGGTGGGTGCAGACGTCGCCGATCTCGGCCGATCGGACCAGGCAGTCGCCGACGCGACGGCCCCGATCGAAGATGCGAATGTGGCTGACGATCGCCCCGTCGGACACCAACACCAGCGACGGTGAGGCGTTGCCATTCCGCTTGAAGCTATCGGAGAAGTACCCCCGGTTCGCGTCCATCACCTCGCCGAGGAGGTCCAGGCACTGATCCCACTCGTCCTCCCGCAACCATCTGATCTCATAGCCCACGCTTCACTCTCCTCTCACTTCGCTCCGACCTCCGCCGCAGCGGCATCCAGGTTCGCCAGCACTGCCCGCGTCACCCGCAGGTCAGCCATTCTCAGCCCCAGCAGGACGCAGGCGATCACGGGCGCAAAGCGCGGTTCCGCGAAGACTGTCCCTGGCGCGTGCCGCCTCACTTCCCGCATGAAGCTCCGCTTCACCTGCTCGGACCCGCGGAAGACCCCTCCTACCATGCCCACGGTCACTCGTCCGCGGGCCATCCCCAGCTGCTCAGCCACCACTGCCGCCGACAGACCCAGTTCCCTTCCGGCCTCCGCGAGGAGGCGCCGCGCTACCGGGTCGCCCGCGGCCGCCGCCTCTGGCGCCACTGCCGCCAGTGCCGCCATCTCGGCCCGCGGCATGCGACCGGAGTAGATCAGGCTGTGCAGGTCCCACAGATCGCTCACCCCGGCCGCCTGGAGCAGTCGCGGCGCCAGTGCCGTCTCCGCCCCACGGCCATCATAGGCGCGGCAGGCGGCCGCGATCGCTTGCTTCGCGATCCAGAACCCGCCGCCTTCGTCTCCCAGCAGGTATCCCCAACCACTCGCCTTTGCCGTCAGACCGCGGGCGTTCCTCCCGTAGGTGATGGTGCCGGTGCCGGCAATCACGACCACGCCGGGCTTGCCCCCGGTCACGCAGGCCAACGCGCTCACGCAGTCGTTCTCAAGCTGGAATCGCGCCGCTGGCACGCACTGTCGGAGGGCCCGCGTCGTACGCTCGTCGCCTCCTGTCATGCCGAGGAAGGCGCTCTGGAATCTCGCGGGCCGTAGTCCCGCTTGCCGCCACGCCTGCGAGAGGCACTTCATCACTGCACGCCGGGCGCGCTCCACTCCGCCCGGCTCCCAGACGTGGTTCGCCGGCCCCGCGCGACCAACACCGAGCAGCCGACCGCGCAGATCGCAGATCGCGGCGGTGGTTGCGGTCTGCCCTCCATCGATGCCGAGCACGTATCCGGGCATGGACACTCCAGCGGATTCTTCGCCACTTGGCCGCCCGCTCCTCGCTACGGGCGCGGCCCTAGCATCATGGTCGGCGGCCCGCTCTGCCCTCCCGAGGTCTCACGCCCGCCCCGGCGGTGCTGGGGCGGGCGGCGACCCAGGGGAGCCGTCGCCCATGACCCCTGGCGTTTCCCCCCTCCTGTGATAGACTTTCCTTGTGGTCACACGTTCCTGAGCGCTCCTTTGCAGTGCGATTGAGCGAGTGCCACCCCAGGAAAGGAGGTGAGGGGAAGTCGGCGGGCGGTCCTCTGTGCCACGTTGAGATGTGTCCGAAGTACATCTTGTCGCGGTGCGAGGTTATGAGATGCCTAGACGCCGAGCTGGATTCACCCTGATCGAGTTGTTGGTTGTGATCGCGATCATCGCGATCCTGGCTGCCATGCTGTTCCCCGTCTTCGCACGCGCCCGTGAATCGGCGCGCAGGATCCAGTGCCTGTCAAATGTCAAGAATCTGGCCATGGCATTGCAGATCTACCTCACTGATTTCGACCGTTTCCCCCCTGGCGAGCACAACGCCGATGTTATTGCCTACTGGCAGGAACAGGGCTGTGACCCGGGATGCTGCTCGAACCAGGCCAACCCCTACCTGCGCTGGCTGGTGATTCTTGATGAGTATGTCAAGAACCGAGACGTGTGGCGATGCCCCAGCGCGAAGCACCCCAGCTTCCCGGCCCAGGTAATGCCTTTCCCCGACTGGTTCACCCAGTACAAGAACGGCAGCTACTGCGCCTGTGCTGACATCTGGCCGACCGGATGGGGCGGCTCCGTCACCGATACCAACGGGAACAACGACTGGTGTCGATCACCGGGCGATAGCGCCGGCGCGGTCGAGTTTGGCGTGGCAATGTCCGAGGCCTTGCTCGACGTGAAGACGTCTACTATCAACGACCCCGTCAAGTACATGGTCGTCTTCGACTCCATCAATGAGCCCATGTGGGGCCAGATCGAGCAGATCGCCTTCCCCGACGTCTGTCGCTGCCAGTGGGGTCGGAATCCCACGTGCGCCCCGGACTGGGAGAACGACTGCGGCGATCCGAACTGCAGCATCGATGACGACATGATCACCAAGTTCTGGACAGACAGCAGCTTCCGAAGCAAGTACGCCCGCCACCTCGGTGGCAGCAACCTTGGCTTCGCCGATGGCCACGCCGCCTGGTGGCCAGCCGACGCCATCATCGCTGGCGCCGGGAACCGCCACGACCAGAACCCGCAGTTGCAGGGCATTCAGTGCCAGTGCCTTCCGGAGAACATGTGATCTAGCGCGGCAGGCAGCCCGCGAGCTTTCGTACTCGTTCGCGGCGCCTGCTGCCGGAAAGCACGGGCCGACGCAAGATGAACCTGGGCGCCGCGGAGACATTCGCGGCGCCCAGCGCGGGTGCGCACACATGTGACCACCCTCACTTGAACGAGGGCAGGTAGTCCTTCTGCAGTTCAAGCATGTCGTCGAGCATCTTCTCGGCATTCGCGACCGAGTCCACCACCGGATCGACCAGCAGCGCCTGCAGCAGCAGGTTGCGCGAGCGCTCCCGGTAAGCCTCGACGACGAGCTGTTGCACCGAACCCTGAGTGCGGCAGAAGGCGGCGATCGCCTCTGGCAGCGGGCCGATCTGCTGGGGCTGGACACCGCTTCCATCCACCCACGCCGGCACTTCCACCACTGTTTCCCGTGCCAGCTCCCGCACGTAGCCATTGGCGTTGGGCACGTTCACGGAATCGGCCCAGTACCGCTCCTTCGACTCGATCGCGCAGATGATGGGCACTGCCAACTCACCGCTCGCGCCCAGCGCGTCCTCATCCAGGGCACGTTCGCCCGAAGCGTACTGCTCAAGCCGCGACGGTTTCGGGCCGGGCTCCTTGCGCGGCACCTGTCGGCACTCCATGCCATAGTGCCACTTGAGGCCGGTGAACTCCGCCCCGAACGAAAGGTACTCGCCGATGTGATCGTCGGAGGGGTAGGTGTAGTAGCCGAACACCTCCAGCATCTTGCGCACCAGCGGGGGCAACGCCGGGCACTTGGGGTCGCTGAGCGCTCGCTTGCGGAACTCCGGGTAGAGGTCGGCGCCGGTGCGCCGGTCGGCAATCTTGGTCACCCAGAAGAAGTGGTTCAGCCCGCCCGAGACGATATCAAGCTCCTCCAGCGGTCGGCCCAGGATCTCGCTGACTCCAGCCAGAGAGCCGCCGGCTCCATGGCACAGTCCTACCGCGCGCACCTTCGTGAGATCCGACACGGCCCTGATGATGCGCGATTCGGGGTTAGTGAAGTTCAGCAGCAAGGCGTCCGGGCACAGCTCCTCGATGTCGCGGCAGATCGGGATCATCAGCTCGTAGTTCCGCAGGGCGTGGAAGACCGCGCCGGGCCCGCCGTTCTCGCCGAGGGCATGCTTGAACCCATAGGCCAGCGGTATCCGGAAGTCCTGCTCCCATAGGGGGTAGCGCTTGATCGCCACCGAGGTGATGACGTAATCCGCGCCCGGCAGCGCTTTCTTCCGATCGGTGGCCGCTTCCACTCGCACCTGGGACTTGTGGTGGTCCTTGATGCGCAGCGCGAGGCGGTGCATTCGATCCAGCGCCGCCTGATCGAGATCCACCAGACTGAGCGTGCAATCCCGCTGGCGTAGGGCGGGGGCTCCGAGCACCTCCGCGATGACGCCTCTCCCGAACCCACTTCCAGCGCCGATGGCGACGATCTTCAGCGAGGGTGATGGCACTAGCTTCTCCTCCCGGTCTGTCTGTGATTGCCGCAGAACGTCCGCGAATCCGCCGAGTGGCGGACCGAAACCCGGCCGTTCTTGCTTCGCCCGCAGGACTCGCGTTCCTCTGCGAACGCAAGCGCGTTCCGCCCGGCCTATCGTGCTCAAGCCCGTGGCCCATGAGAAGCGGTGGCTATGCTGCCTGGAGTTGTGGTAGGCTGTAGTTGCGATGTCTTCACCCGTTCGTTCTTTGGAGGATTTGGCGTGATACCGACGCGCAGTGTGTCGCTGGTCTGCTGGGTGTGTGAGGAGAGCTTCCAAGTGGAAGAGCCGAGGGGGTACGCGTACCTGGGCCGCGGATCGGACCTGTGCCCGAGGCCGGTAGGCCGGGATCCCTTGCCCCAGTTAGTGCACACCTGCCCGAAGTGCGGGTTCACCGGGGATGGGCGGGCCTTCGAGGCAGCGCAGGCCGACGCGCAGGTGCGGCTGTGGGTGCTCGCGGGAGGGCTGGGCGAAGCGGAGGCGGATGGCGCCGGGTGCGCGAAGTACCAGCGGGCGGCGCGGTGCCATGCCAAACGTCGGAAGCCGAGCCCGTTCCAGCTCTCGGAGTACTATCTCGCCGCCTCCTGGTCGGCCCAGTTAGAGGGGGCGCCGGAGGCCACCGGTGCGTTGCAGGAGCAGGCGGCGCGCTACCTGGAGCAAGCGCTGCTGGAGGGTGAGATCCCCGACGCGGAGCGGGCGATCATGGCCTATCTCGCGGGGGAACTGCATCGGAGATCGGGGACGTTCCAGGCGGCCCTGCAGTTGTTCGATGAAGCCGCGGTGGAGTTCACGCGGCATGGCGGCCCGAAGTGGCTGCTGCGCGCGCTGGGACAGCAGGCGGGCCTGGCGCGCGAGGGATCGGCCGAGAGCGCGGAGCTGGCGGGGTAGCGAGCGGCAAGCCACAGACGCGAGCGAGGCGCGACCCGATGGATCGCGCCCCGCGTCAACGCCGCTTCGCCGCGGTGCAGCTACGCCTTGCGCGCTCCGACGATGCGTCGGAACACATCGGCGGCCTGCTGCCTCGCCGCGAGGCCGAAGGCCAGGAAGAACGTGCCCAGCGCGAAACCCCACCAGAAGAGTGGACCCGGCAGGTCTGGCAGCGACCCCCTGAAAACAGGCGCGAAGACTTGCCAGGCAAGCGCCGCGAACAATCCTGCCCCCAGCAGGATCGACACGCAGATGCAGTAGGCCACCCGCCTCGGGTGTCGCTTCAACAGCCCCAGATACGCGCCGCACTCCGGACACCAGTCTCCCGGGCGGCTGTGCTCCAGCTCACATACAGGACAGACCAACGGGAATACCCCCTTGGGTAGTCTCGGCCACCTCTTCGTGTTAGGTTTATTCCATAACTGCCACCTGCTGTCATGGGGAGCGCGGCCTCCGGCGGGCGTCCTCGCCATCGCGGGCGGTGGGGGCAGGCTTCACACCCGCCCAACGGAGGGGTATACTGAAGGCCGCAGTTGATCGACGCCGCTCGCGATCCGCGTTCCGCGATCGAACCATTCGATTCTCCTATTTGCCTAGTCAGTCGATAGGATATATGCTAAGATTTCATTCTACCAAGCTGCAACGAGGCTGCAAGGCTTCGAGACTGCGCTCAGGAGGAGCATGATGGCGAAGACGTTGGAGGAGATCAACGAGAAGATTCGGCGCGGACAGGTAGTGGTGGTCACGGCCGAAGAGATGGTTGATGTCGTTGCCGAGAAGGGGCCAAGGAAAGCGGCCCAAGAGATCGACGTGGTCACGACCGGCACTTTCGGCGCGATGTGCTCCTCCGGCATGATGATGAACGTGGGGCACTCCAAGCCCCGGATCAAGCTCGGCGGCGGTCAGGTGCTACTGAACCGGGTGCCTGCCTACGCGGGACTGGCGGCGGTCGATGTCTACCTGGGAGCGACGGCGCTGCCGGATGAGGACCCGCGCAACGCGGTCTTCCCCGGCGAGTTCCGCTACGGCGGTGCGCACGTGATCGAGGACCTGGTGGCTGGCCGGCAGGTGCTGCTCGAGGCAACCGCCTACGGCACGGACTGCTACCCGCGACGAAGCATCAGCACCTGGATCACGCTGAAGGAGATCAACGAGGCCTACCTGTTCAACCCTCGGAACAGCTATCAGAACTACAACGTGGCGGTGAACCGATCGGACCGCACGATCTACACCTACATGGGCGCGCTGAAGGCGCGGTTGGGGAGCGCGAACTACTGCAGCGCGGGACAGCTCTCGCCGCTGCTCAATGACCCCGCCTATCGCACGACTGGCATCGGGACTCGCATCTTCCTCGGCGGCGGCATCGGCTATGTCGCCTGGCAAGGGACGCAGCACAGCCCGGCGGTGAAGCGCAATGAGAAGGGCATCCCCATGGGCGGCGCGGGCACGCTGGCGGTGGTCGGCGATCTGAAGCAGATGAGCGCGCGCTGGCTGCGGGGCGCGAGCTTCCGCGGCTACGGCACGACCCTCATGGTCGGGCTGGGGCTGCCGATACCCGTGCTCGATGAGGAGATCGCGGCGCAGACGGGCGTCTCCGATGGCGATATCCAGGCGTCGGTGATCGACTACAGCAAGACCTACCCGAATCGAGAACCGGATGTGATCGCCCGCGTGACCTACGCGGAGTTGAAGTCCGGATCGATCGAGGTGGAGGGGAAGACCATCCCAACAACCCCGCTCTCTAGCTACCCGCTGGCGAGAGAGGTGGCGGGCACGCTGAAGGAATGGGTCGCGGACGGGAAGTTCGAGCTGACCGGCGCGGTGGCGCCGATTCCGGGCCCGGATTCCGGGATGATGGTTGGGCCGATGCCCGATCACGCGCCCGATAAGGCCGAGTGACCGATGATCTGGGATATCCGAGGAGATCGCCATGAAGGTATCGCATAAGGTCGTGCTCCACTTCCCGCCGGTGAAGGTCGAGCAGCCGGTGGTCTACCACCTGGCCCGGGATTACGAACTCGCGTTCAACATCCTGAAGGCGCAGATCAGCCCTCAGGAAGACGGTTTGATGGTGATCGAACTGACGGGAGAGGATTCGGACTTCCAGCGCGCCAGCGACTACCTGGCGAAGCAGGGGATTCGCGTCCAGCCGCTGCAGCAGGACATCCGCCGGAACGACGAACGGTGCGTGCACTGCGGCGCCTGCGTGGGGGTGTGCCCGTCGGAGGCGCTGGTGTTGGAGCGACCCTCGATGCAGGTGATCTTCCGCGCCGAGGACTGCGTGGCCTGCGGGGAGTGCGTGCCAACTTGCCCGGTAAGGGCGATGGAGCTGCATTTCTGAACGGCGGATCGGTAACGACCGATGAGAGATGAGCCGCGCACCTATCGCAGATGGCTCAGGAATGAGCTAAGCAGCTTCCGGGTGCGGATCGACGAGTCGGACCTGATGGTGAGCGCTGAGCGCCCGCTCCGTGAGCTTGCGGAGCGGGCGCTTCTGTCTGTGCGCGCGGACCTGGAGCGCTATGTACGGGATGATCCGGGGTTCGCGTCGTCGCTCACTCCCTATGAGCTGCGCCCAGATGCGCCGGAGATCGCCCGAGAGATGGCGGAGGCGGCGCGACGCAGCGGGGTCGGCCCGATGGCGGCAGTGGCGGGGGCGGTCGCGGAATGGGTGGGCCGGGCGCTGCTGGCCGAGTCGGGGCAAGTGATCGTCGAGAACGGGGGCGATATCTTCGTCCACACGAGCCGGCCGCGGACGGCAGCGATCTACGCGGGCTCCTCCCCTCTCTCGGGTCGCGTTGGGCTCAGAATCTCACTCACCGACCGACCGCTGGGGCTGTGCACCTCCTCGGGCACGGTGGGGCCATCGCTGAGCTTCGGGAAGGCGGACGCGGCGGTGGTGCTGGCCGAGTCAGCGGCGCTGGCGGATGCCGCGGCGAGCGCGCTGGGGAACCGAGTGCAGGGCGCGGGTGACGTGAAGAGCGCGCTGGAGCATTTGCAGATGATCGCGGGTGTGCTGGGTGGCGCGGTGGTGATCGGCGATCACCTTGGGGCCTGGGGGGAGGTGGAGGTGCTCAAGCTGGACGCGCCCGAGGCGCCGCAGGAGTAGCCGCGTATCGCGTCGGCAGCGAAGGCCGAAGGTTCAGGCCTGCCTCGCCGGACGGCAGAGCATGACGGCACAAGTGACGCGGCGCAACACCTGCCGCACCTCATCGTGCCAGGCCTGCTCTGAGGTGAGCTGGTCGAGGTCGGGAACGGAGAGGGCCATCAGGTCTACTCCATGCAGCCTGGCCTCCGATACCAAGGCCGGGCCGGCGGCGCGGGCATAGCGCACTGAAATGGCAGCGCGGATGCGCCGGCGCTCCGCGAGCTGCTCGGCGCGGGCGGCAAGCGCGTCGACCTCGCGGTCGGAGCCCTTGACGTAGGTCGGAAGCTCCTCTGCCAGTGGGACGAGCTTGAGAACCAGAATGGTGAGCCGGGCCCGGTGCGGGTGGGCGATGCGGCACACCATGTCCAGCACCTCTTCGGATTGCTCCGTCCCATCGTAGACCGTCAGAATATGTTGATACGGCACTTCCTAGTACCTCGAAGCTTTCTCGCTAGCTCTCTGGCGGCGTCGGTCGCGGTCGGTAGCGCACGTTCGTGACCACCACTCCGGGCTCGAACATGAGCGCCAGCTTGAGCATCAGGCCGGACTGGTTGTGGAGCAGCCGGTGCCACCAGTGGGTGATCACGAACTCCGGGATGATGACTGTCACCATTTCCACGTGCTTCTCTGCCCGCAGCGTGCGAGTGTATTGGATGATCGGCTCGGCCAGCGATCGCCAGGGCGATTTCAGCACGGTGAGAGGTATACCCACTCCAGCCCCGCGCCAGTGTTCCTGCAGAGCCGGCGTGTCCCTGGGGTCAATCTCCACAAATACCGCCTCGGGATCGGGTGAGATGGTGCGGGCATAGGCCACCGCGTCCAGCACCCCTCGGTGGAACCCGGGGACCAGGACCAGGACCGTGTGGCGGATCGCCCGCGGCGGCGCGTACCCCTCCGGAGAGAGCATCGCGGCCAATCCCCGATAGTGGACGGCGATCTTCCTGAACCCGATGACCAGGATAGGGATGATCAGTAGCACCATCCACGCCCCATGGGTGAACTTGACCGTCGTTACCACGATCAGCACCACCGCCGTCGCCACTGCGCCAGTAGCGTTGATGGCAGCTTTCACCTCCCACCCCCGCGTCTTGAGCGCAAACCAGTGCTTGACCATGCCGGCCTGGGAGAGGGTGAACGAGATGAACACGCCGATCGCGTACAGGGGGATAAGCGCGTGAGTGCGACCGTGGAAACGCCAAATGAGTACCGCCGAAAGCGCGCCGAGGACGAGGATGCCGTTGGCGAAGACGAGTCGGTCGCCCAGGTTGGCGAGTTGCCGTGGAGCGTAGCCGTCTCGGGCGAGAATGGAGGCGAGACGAGGGAAGTCCGCGAAGCTAGTGTTGGCCGCCAGAATCAGCACGGCCGCGGTGGCCGCCTGAAGGAGGAAGTAGAGGAGACCTACCCCAAAGACGTGCCGGCCGAGCATGGAGAGCACGGTCTCGTGGCCGCGGGGATCGGGCACGATGTGATAGAGTTCGGTCAGAAGCGTGACGCCGACGAAGATGGTGACGCAGATGGCAGCCATCCAGGCCAGCGTCGTGGCGGCGTTCCTGGCTTCCGGCGGGCGGAAGGCCGGGACGCCGTTGCTGATAGCCTCGATGCCAGTGAGGGCCGCGCACCCCGAGGCGAAGGCCCGCAATAGCAGCAGGATGGTCACCGGCTGCGTCACGTCCATCGCGGGCGCGGCCTGCGCGACGGCGTCGGGTGCATGTAGCAACAGCCGCATCAGTCCGACCGGAACCATCAGCAGACAGACTCCCACAAACAGGAACACGGGAGGTGCAAACAGCTTCCCCGACTCCTTCGCGCCTCGCAAGTTGGCGGCGGTGATGAGGGCAACGAAGAACACACCTAGCAGTACGCGATCCGGAGCTAGGCTCGGGACGGCCGAGGTGATAGCGGCGACTCCGGCGGCGATACTCACGGCCACCGTGAGCACATAGTCCGTGAGCAGCGCGGCCGCCGCGACAAGCCCGGGGGCGACGCCCAGGTTCTCCCTCGCCACAGTATAGGCTCCGCCGCCCGTCGGGTAGGCCAGGACGGTCTGTCGGTAGGAGAAGGCAACGATCATGAAGAGCAGGGCGATCGCGGCAGCAACGCCGGTGGAGCAGGCCAGACCCGCCGATCCAGCGACCACGACGGCTAGCAGGATCTCCTCGGTGGCGTAGGCGGACGAGGAGATGGCGTCAGACGCGAAAACCGGCAATGCCAGGTACTTCGGCAGCCGTTCGTGGATCGCACGCTCGGTCGGCAGCCGTTCGCCAACGATCAGTCTCCGCAGAGAAGCCAGACCCATACCACCAAACCCTTACCGAGCGGGGATTATAGTCTCATCGGGGCGAGGGTGCAACTGGGAAGATCAGCAGACAGCGGCTACGGACGCGACCGCCGTCCAGCGAGCGGCACCCCTACCTGAGGTAGCCCAGGGACTTGAGCTGGCGGCGGGTGGTCTCGTCCATGTCCGACTCCTTGCCGCCGACTGCGTACACGCGGCCGCCGGGGAGGACGACGGGGCGGCCTCTCTGCGTGTCGGCCCAAGTCGCGAACTGGGCCTGAAGTTGCTTCACCAGATCCGGCCGGTCTCCCGCGATATTGCGCTTCTCGGCGGGATCGGCCTTGCGGTCGTAGAGTTCCACCTGCTTCCCCTGCTTGGCCAGGATCAGCGTGTACTGCGGCACTCTCAGGGCATAGAGATCTGCCCGAAATCGCGCTTGCCGCCGGTCAGGTCCTCTCCCAGCGCGCGGGTCACGGCGAAGGCGGGGGCGGTTTCGTCTTCCCCGGCTAGCAACGCGAGGCGGCTGCGACCCTGCATGGTCGCGGGCGGTGGAATCTGGAGCAGGTCGAGCAGAGTCGGCATGATGTCCGCGGTCGAAAACAGCTCGGACCGGCGCTGCGGCACGGCCTGGGAACGTGTCGGGAGGTGGAAGGCCAGCGGGATGTGGGCCATCTCGGTGTAGGGGGTGGAGCTGTGGCCGGAGCGGCCGTGCTCTCCGAAAGCCTCGCCGTGGTCGGCCATCAGGATGACTACCGACTTGTCGAGCAGCCCGGCGGCATCCAGTTCCTTCAGTAGCTTGCCGATGAGGCTATCGACATAGGCGAGGTTGGCATCGTAGTAGGGCTCTGATCCGCGGCGGGCCCTGCCCTCGGCAAAACGCTCCAGGAATGGACCAGGAGGGAGGTAGGGAGCGTGCGGCTCGCGGAAATGGAGGTAGGCGAAGAGTCGCTCGTCCTTGTGCGCCTTCAGCCAGTCCACAGCTGACCTCAGCACCAGAGCCCCATCTACCACCTGCCCGCCGGTCGCCCGCGGCTCGTGGCCGGCAGCCTCCAGGCCGGCATCACGGAACACCTCGTGGAAGTGCTTGAACCCGCGGTCGAAACCGAAGCTGGCGGCGACGGAGGGGCTGGCGGTGATGGCGGCGGTAACGTAGCCGGCCTTCCCGAGGCACTCGGACAGCGTGGCGGCGTCGGGGGTGAACCGGGAGACGACCGAGAGGGTACCATGCGTGTCCGGGAACTCGCCCGTAAAGAGCGACGTGACTGAGGGCTTGGTGCTTGCGGCAGTGGAGTAGGCCTCGGTGAACAGCACGCTCTGCTCGTGAAACCTGCCCATGTTCGGCGTGGTATCGCGCCTGTGGCCGAAGGAGGTGAAGTGGCGGGCCGCGGCTGCGTCCGTGAGGATGATGATGACGTTAGCGCCAGCCGCGCCGGCGCGGAGGCGCTTGGCAGCGGGCGACTGGGAGAAGCCGCTCGCGGAGGGCGGCTGGAACGCGGGCTTCTGTAGCCCGCGGGAGGGCCAGAACCAGATGCCCGCGGCCGCGGCGATGGTCACGGCGAGTAGCCCCCACCTCGCCCACGGGCTGCGCCACCATCTGTCTCGACTGCCCATCGCCATCTTGCCCCCAGGGCGTGCCCTAAGCCAGTCGATGAAACCAGATGGAGGAATCATTCGGCGCGGGGACGGGTGCTCCTGCGGAACGTGGCGGAGGCTCACGATAGCCTGCCTCTGCTACAGGTCAGGCGGGCGGGGACGGGGAATCGCGCTGCCAGGTGGAGGTGGTCATGGCGGATCGGTCTGCAGACGAGGTAGTGGAAGCGGTCGGAGTAGCGGAGGCGATCGGCGAGAAGCGGGTGGCGAGCTTGCTGCTCACCTACCGGTGCACCATCGCCTGCGCGCACTGCCTGTTCAGTTGCGGGCCGCGGCAGCCGCGCCGACTCCACAGCGTGGAGCAGGGGGTTCGCTACCTGCGAATGCTGCGGGCGACGGACCGCGTCATCCACATCGCCGGCGGAGAGGCGATGATGGAGTACGATGCGGTCCTCGCCATGTGCCGGGAGGCATCGAAGTACGACGCGGCGCCGCACTTCATCGAGACCAACGCGACCTGGTGCACGAACACGGCGATGGCGCGGGAGCGGCTGAGGGAGCTGAAGGCCGCGGGCGTACGCGGCCTCTACATCAGCTCCGATCCGTTCCACCTCGCGTTCTATCCGGTCGGCCGCTACCTGCGCTGCTACGAAACGTCAGTCGAGGTGTTCGGCCGGGGGAATGTCGTCGCCTCCGCGCGGACGCGGGGAGAATTGCTGGAGATGCAGCGCGTGGGCCGCGATGCGGAGCGTATCGCCGAGGTAGTGCGCGAATCGCCGCCGCGTATGGTGGGGCGAGCAGGAGAGGCGCTCGCGCGGTATCTGCCGGCGAGGGCGATAGAGGACCTGGCGGACGATGAGATGTGGCATGGTGGACGGCGAGAGATGTCGTGTGCCTGGGAGTTCTCTCCGGCGACGATGTGGGAGATCCATCTGGACCCGTATGGCAATGTGCAGACCTGCTGCGGCGTGATACTGGGGAATGTAGAGCGCACCCCCTTGGAGGCGTTGCTGGCAACGGGGTTCAGCACGGAGGACCCGATCGTGACCGCGCTGCGAGAGGAAGGCCCGGTCGGGCTACTGGCGATGGCGGAGGAGCTGGGGTATCGGCGGGAGTCCTACGTGCAGAAGTGTCACCTCTGCTGGCAGGTGCGCAAGTTCCTGCGGCCGCACTATCGCCAGACGCTGGGGCCGGAGGAAGTGTATGGGCCGGCGACGGGGTGATTGTTCGCGCCGGGCCGCGGGGCGTTGCCGTTCGTCGGGGACGCGTCAGCGCGCAAGGGGACAGACCGGAAACAGTGAGGCGGCGGTCAGGATCTCTGACCACCGCCTCATCAGCGCTTATCGGTTAGGCGAGACTACCAGCGACGGCCACCACCGCCACCGCCGCCACCACCTCGACCACCGCCGCCGCCGAAGCCGCCGCCGCCACGACCACCGCCGCCGCCGCCACTGCGCTCGGTGCGCGGGCGAGCCTCGTTCACGGTGATGGCGCGACCATCGACTTCACGGCCGTTCATCGCCGCGATGGCCTCGGCCGCCTTGTCCTCCGGAACATCCACGAACCCGAAGCCCTTGTCGCCGATTAGGCGGACTTCCGCAGGCTGGTAGGCCGCGAACAGCTCCCGGAGAGTTCCCTCAGTCGTTGAGTAGCTGAGGTTGCCGACATACAGACTCTTATTGGCCACATTGGCCTCCTTGATCCCCCGGTCTGGCTCCGAGGTACAGACTGACGCATCCTACGAAAGCGCCAGCTTCCGAACCACGCGCCAGGCCGCGGTGCAACGGGAGCGACGCGTACCACGCTACTTACAGAGCTTCGCCGAAGGAAGCAGCTAGGCGAAGCGCAAAAGACACAAAGCCTCGGCTAGTGGGCTTTCGCACATTGTCTCAATGTGCCAAAGCCTTCGCTACCTTCTCCGACCCCGGCCCATAGGGCGCCGCGCACCACGTGGGCGCAACTTGGCGCCCCCCGGTACGAACGCGGGCCGGTTCAGCTCGGGCTCGGTGAGCCCGTCGACCGTCACCCGCGGGAGCTGCATGCCGAGGGTGCGCTCGATACTGGCGAGGGCAGTTGCGTCCTCCCGACTCGCCAGCGTCAAAGCATCGCCGGAAGCCCCGGCACGGGCGGTGCGACCGATCCGGTTGAGGTACTCGGCCGGCATCGCCGGAACGTCATAGTTTACCACATGAGTCACGCCTTCGACATGGAGGCCACGGGCAGCAACGTCCGTTGCAACCAACACGCGGACGGAGCGCTGACGGAAGCTGTCTAGAGCCCTTTCCCGCTCACTCTGGCTGCGGTCGCCGTGAATGCAGGCTGCCTTCATGCGTTCCCGCTTGAGGCGGGTGGCAAGGAAATCGGCGCGACGCCGGGTGCGAACGAACACAACGACGCTCTCCATGCCATCCTGGCCCAGCAGTTCGAGCAGCAACTCGGTCTTCAGCCCGGACGGCACCATATAGACGGACTGGGAGACAGTGGACGGAGGCGTCGAGGGGGAACCGACCTCCACATGGATCGGGTTCCGCAGAATCTCTTCGTAGGCGATCTCGAGCAGCGCGATGGGCATAGTGGCCGAGAAGAGCATGGACTGCCGCTCCCTGGGCAGCGCCGCAAGGATGCGGCGCAGATCGGGGATGAAGCCCATGTCCATCATGCGGTCCGCTTCGTCCACCACCAACACCTCGACCGAGTCGAGTCGCGCCGAGCGGCGGCGGTAGTGATCGAGCAGACGTCCGGGCGTGGCCACCACGATCTCGCTCCCTGCCTTGAGGGCATCGTGCTGGCGGCCCATGCTCACGCCGCCATAGACGGCGACGGTTCGCAAGGGCGTGCCTCGGGTGAGAATGGCGGACTGCTCCGCGGTCTGCGCGGCAATCTCGCGGGTCGGGGCGAGGATCAGCGCGCGGGTGTGGCCATTCCGGCCGCTCTTCAGGCGCTGGATCAGGGGGAGTAGGAAAGCCGCGGTCTTACCGCTTCCGGTTTCGGCCGTGGCAATGAGATCGCCGCCGGCTAGAGCAATGGGGAGAGCTTCCTGCTGGATGGGCGTTGGTGCGTCAAAGCCCATGCGGTGGATGGCCCGAATCAACTCGGGCGTGAGACCAAACTGGGTGAAGATTACACTTACCTCGCGGACTGGAGGAAGCCATATCGCCTGGGCGTCCTGCTAGCCGACGAGGTGACTTGCTCAAGATTGACTCCCCACTCAGGGCAGGGAGACTAGAACAAATATACCACAAATGGGGTGGCCGGTCAAACCTGGAGGAGCCCCGGCTAGGCCAGGATGGGCAACAACCCGCACATAGGGCTATCCACGCCTATCTGCGCCGCTTTCCGCCGCAGGCGAGCCTAGTCTGCGCAATCTGTGTAATCTGCGGCTAATGCCGCTTGCCCGCCTCCGGCGGGTTGTCTTTCCCGCCGTTCCCTACCCCTTCACGTACCTGCACTTCCCGTTTTCCATCAGCCGCCCACAGCCCCCGCCCATCTTCGCGCCAGGGATGTACTGGCGGCAGCCTTCTCGCTCCCTCGCGCCCTTGGCGAGGCATTTGCCGTCCTTCTTCACGCGGAACGGCTTGTAGAACCGGCCCCCGAAGTAAACGAGAGCCGTCAGCACTAGCACCGCGAGCACCGGCGTCAGAATCTTCCCCGGTATCCCGATCGCGTTCAGCACCACATAGATGATGATCAGCCCCGCCAGCGGGACGATCTTCATCGCGACGCTCTTTACCCACGGCGGAAGCAGCGGTTCCTCAACCTGATTCTTCACGGTACTCCTCTTTCGTCACGGTCAGTACCATCAGCACACCCCTATTATACGCCCAACCCGCCCGGAATCCTATGGGGAAGGGGGGTCGCATCGCCCACTCTCCGCAGAACACGCCCCATCTGCGACCTGCCCGCCATCTGCGTTCATCTGCGTCCATCGGCGGCTAGAGCCTCCCCCCTATACCCCCTCAGCCTCAGCGCGTTGCCCACCACCGAGATCGACGAGAAGGCCATCGCCCCTGCCGCGATCGCCGGGTTGAGCAGCGTGTGCCAAACCGGGTACAGCGCCCCGGCCGCCACCGGGATGCCGATGATGTTGTAGAAGAACGCCCAGAACAGGTTCTGGCGGATGTTGCGGGTGGTCGCCCGGCTCAATCGGATGGTCTCCGCCACCAGCCGCAGGTCGTCCCGGACCAGTGTGATCTCGGCCGCCTCCATCGCGATGTCCGTGCCCTTGCCGATGGCGATGCCCAGGTCGGCCTGGGCGAGCGCGGGCGCGTCGTTGATGCCGTCCCCCACCATCGCCACTCGCTTGCCCTCGCTCTGCAAGGCCTTGACCGCCTCCGCCTTCTTGTCCGGCATCACCTCCGCCCGCACGTCTTCGATCCCGACCGCCTCGGCGACCGCGCGAGCGGTGCGGGCATTGTCACCGGTGATCATCACCACCCCGATGCCCATCTCCTTGAGTCGCTGCACCGCGGCCCTGGCGCCGGGCTTCGCCACATCCGCGAGGGCGATCAGCCCGACCACCTCGCCGCCCACCGCGACGCGGAGCACCGTCCTCCCCTGCTGCTCAAGCTCCTCCACGCGCGCCGCCAGCGGCTCCGCGCTGACTCCCGCACTTTCCAGCAGACGCGCGGTTCCGACGCAGGCTGGCCGCCCCCAATCCGCCCTCTCACTCCCTGGCCCGGCACAGCTTCGAACTCACTCGCCTGCTCCAGCGACAGCCCGCGCTCCCGCGCCGCCCGCACCACCGCCTGCCCCAGCGGATGCTCGGAGTTTTGCTCCAGCAAGGCCACCAACCGCAACACCTCGTTCTCGGGGAGCGCCGAACCCGCTGCCACCTCCGTCACCTGCGGCTCCCCTTGGGTCAACGTGCCGGTCTTGTCGAAGATCACGCTCTGAACCGCCCCGGCGGTTTCCAGCGCGGCCGCGCTCCGCACCAGAATGCCCAGCTCCGCCGCCTTCCCCGTGCCGACCAGCAGCGACGTAGGCGTGGCCAGTCCCAATGCGCACGGGCAGGCGATGATGAGCACCGCGACTGCGGCGGTGATGGCATAGGTGGGATTCGGCCCGACGACCAGCCACACCACCGCCGTGACCACGGCGATCGCGATCACGATCGGAACGAACACCCCCGCCACCCGGTCGGCGAGACGCTGAATCGGCGCCTTCGAGCCCTGCGCCTCGCGCACCAGTTTGATGATGCGCGCCAGCACCGTATCCGCGCCGACGCGGCTGGCGCGGAAGCGAAACGCGCCGGTGCGGTTCACCGTGCCACCGATCACCAGGTCGCCCGCGCCCTTCTCCACCGGCATGCTCTCGCCAGTCACCATGCTCTCATCAACTGCCGAACTGCCCTCGGTGAGGTGGCCGTCCACGGGGATGCGCTCCCCGGGCCGGACGAGCACGATATCACCCACCATCACCTGCTCGATGGGGATTTCCGCGCTCCTCTCCGTCTCGCACTACCCGGGCGGTCTTCGCCTGCAGCCCCGCCAGTCGCCGGATCGCCTCCGACGCCCGGCCCTTCGCCCGCGCCTCCAGTGTCCGGCCCAGCAGAATCAGCGCGATGATCATGGCGCTGGTGTCGTAGTACAGCGCGGGCGTCGCTCCCGCTCGCGCGAATACGCTGGGGAGGGCGGTCGCGGTGAGGCTGTAGCCATAGGCGGCCGAGGTGCCGACGGCGATGAGCGTGTTCATATCGGCCGCCCGGTTGCGGAGCGCACTCCACGCGCCGCGATAGAACGTCCACCCGGCCCAGAACTGCACCGGTGTCGCCAGCGCCAGCAGTAGCCACTCTGTGGCGCGGGTGGAGAGCATCGGCAGGTGCTGCGCCGCCATTATCAGCGCCGTTCCGGCGAGGGCCACGCTCAACCGGTCGCGCGTACTGCGATACTCCCGCTCCTGCGACTCCCGCTCCGTGTCCGTGTCGCCCGGCCGAATCGCCCCGTAGCCGGCCTTCTCGACGCTCGCGATCAGGTCGCCGACCTTCACCACCTGATCGTCGAAGATGACGGTCGCTTCCTCGGTGGCGAAGTTCACCCCCGCCTGATCCACACCAGGCGTGCGCTTCAGCCCCCGCTCCACCGCGCGAGCGCACGCCGCGCAGTGCATGCCGGTGATCTTCAGATCCGTACGGGTCGCTGCCATAGCACAGCTATTCTACCCGAAGAGGCCCGCCGTGTGCAGCAGTGGGGGAAGCGGTGTCGTCCGCGTCTCACGCGGAGCAACGTCTCGTAGGGGCGCGATTCATTGCGCCCTCCTCCCGTTCGGCAGGAGCTTCAGTCGCCTCAGGCGACTTGCTCCTGCCACCCCCTCCCCTCCTGTCATTGCCACGGGGCGGCGACATCGTCGCCGCCCCGTGGCAATCTCGTCGTTGGTTCACGCAATCTGCGGATGCCCCTTACTCCCGCAGGCCCCCCTCACCTCCGCAGCCGGAACGGGATATCGTAATGGCTCTGAGCCTCCCTCCGTTGCTCGTTGTTCATGCGGCGGCTGGTGTCGAAAGGACGGCCGCCGTCGTCTTCCATGTCCGGGCCGACGCTGTAGACCACGATACTGTCAGGCCCCTTGCGATAGCGAAGTGGCTTACCGCCGAACGGGTCGGCGGGAATCTTCACCCCGGCCTGCTCGAGCTGCGCGAGCGAATCGGGGTAGGCCCCGTGCTGTGCCTTGTACTCCGTGAGCACGAGCGCGATGCCCGCGGCATCCAGCGCGGCCACCTCTTTCTGCCCACTCTCGAGGGCCCGTGCGAACGAGGGAGAAAGCTCCCTGGCGAGGATGCCGCGGTAGAGAGGGACTCCCCTCAGCCACTGGTCTGTGGCCTCGACGCCTTCTCTCGACTTCGGCCAGGGAAGGCCGGAGGCGGCGGCGTAGCGCTCCATCGAGCGGAGAAACGTAATCTCGTCGAGATTCGCGATCGGGCGGCCCACTGACCGGTACGAGTAGAGGACCAGATTCATCCAGCGGGGCTGGTCGGTTGAGTGCAGCCCCAGTAGTTCGCTCCAACTGACGTGTTCGGAGCCGCTCCGCAACATCGCGTAGACCGGCAATCCGAACACCGCGACCTCGCCCTTCAGCGCGCGCTGGAAGGGCGCCGCCTGGTCGATAGCGGCGATCTGGTCCATCAGCGCGCGCGCCACCTCGGGCGATGGCGTGCCCTTGGAGAGCGCCTGCTGCGAAGCCTGAGTGGCGGCGCTCTGGATAGCGTAGCCGACGAGCTGGCCGATCACGGTCGGCTCCAGCTTGGCGTGTTCCGCCATGCGCAGCATGGTGGCGCAGTCGGCGAGGGCGGAGTCAGTCTGTCCGTCCCGTGCCATCAGCGTCGCCCGCATCTGGAGCATGCGAGCGGCATCCCTCAGCTTGGCCAGGTGTGGGAAGGGCGTCGCCGGGCCCGCGCTCCAGTCGACGGGGAACGCGCAACCAGGGATATGGGAGGCCCCGGTGAGCATCCGGTAGTACCTGGCATTCATCCCCACCACGCGGCGAATCAGGGCCGTGTCGTCATCACTCCACCCCGACGTGGGAGTGCCCCCCAGGTTGGAGATGCGCCCGTCCTCGCCCTCGGGAACGTGGCGAGCGTCGAACGCCATCAAGTACAGGTCCGCCGCGTTCGCCTGCCCCGATGGCACCTGCGGCGTGAGCTGCTTGATTGTCAGCAGATCACCCCGCGACCGGGCGCGCGCCAGCTCCCCGCGCAGCATCAGGCCGGTGACGAGGGTGGCGATGAGGTCGAGCAGCGCCAGCGTCAGCACAACGTAGATCGCGCGCTTCAGCAGGCGCTTCCGGCGCTGCCACTTGCGTCGCACCTGCTCAGGCGTCGGCGGCGAAGTCGCGGCAGTCTCCCCCATCGGTCAGGCTCCCTTCCCCAGACACAACAGCCTGGTCCCCCGCGGCCGCTGGCGTCCTCGCACATTAGACGCGTTGGGGAGCCCTCCTGTCAACCGCCGACTGTTGCCCTATCGCGTACGCGCGAACGGCAGGTCGTAGTGATCCTTCCGGAGTTCCATGTCCGTCGGGGAGAGCGGAGAGCGGAGGTCCCAGGCCGGCGGCAGGCCGCCCTGGTCCTCCATGTCCGAGCCGATGCTGTAGACGATGAACCCCGCCCCCTCCCGGCGGTACCTGAACGGCTTCTCCCCGAACGGATCGACCGGCAGCTTGAACCCGGCCTGTTCGAGTTGCGCGAGCGAGTCCGGGTAGGCCCCGTGGTGCAGCTTGTAGAGGGCCAACGCGAGCGCGATCCGCGCGTCGCCAAGGCTGGCGGCCGTCTTCTCGCGGCTCCAGGCGGCGCGACTGAACACCGGCATCAGCATCTTGGTCATCAGCCCGCGGTACGTCGGGACGGACTTGGTCCGCTTCGCAAGCGACTCGATCGCAGTGTTCGATGCCGGCCAGGGGAGTGCGAAGGCGTCCACCTGGGCCTTCATGATGCGAAGGTAGTCGATCTCATCGAGGTTCGAGAATGGCGAACCCACCGTACCGTACGCGCCAAACAGACGGCCACGCCACTGATCGTCCGTGCCGTCGCCGGTCACCGTAGCCAGGTCGCCTGCCCTGCCGTGTCGCACCGTCTCGAAGACGGGCAATCCGAACAGCGAGATCTCCCCCTTCATGCTCCGGATGGATGGCGCCATCAGATCGATGGCCGCGATCTGTTCCATGAGTTGCCGCGCTGGCCGCCGGGGAGGGATCGCCGGCCGACAGCGCGCCCTGCAGCGCCTTGACTGCGATGCCCTGAAGGGCGTAGGCGACGAGCTGGCCGATCAGAATCGGCTCCAGCTTGGCCTGGTCCGCAGTACGGAGCATCGCGCTGCTATCGTAAAGTGCTGCGTCGATTTTGCCCTCGCGGGAGGCCAGGCCGACGCGCAGCTGCAGCATGCGGGCGGCCTCCCGCAGCTTCGCAAAGTATGGGAAGACCATGTCCGGCCCCGCGTTCCAGTCTCCGGGGAAGGCGCAATCCGGGATGCGCGAAGCCTCAGCCGCCAGCCTGAGGTAGTCGCTATTGGCTGAGAGCACTCGCCGGACTGAGGTCGCTTGGTCGGCCGTCCATTCGCTCCCCGCCTTCCCGTAGACATCTTCGAGTTTCTCATCGTCTTCCTTGGATACCCGCCGCGCGTCGAACGCCTTCTGGTAGACATCCGCTGCATTGGCCTTACCTGGCGGGACCTTGGGCGCGAGCTGGCTCGCGTCGAGGAGATAGCCCGAAGCCCTCATCCTGGCAAGTTCGCGCTTCAGCATCACGCCCGTGATCAACGTGGCCACGAGATGAACCGCCACCAGGACTATCAATATGTAGAGCAGCACGCGGGCGCGCCGCCGCGCCCCGCGACCGAACCACCGGAGCGCCCGCCAGGGGCTGGCGATGACGGCCAGGAGAACACCGAAGATGAGCTGAGCAGCACTCTTTTCGTAGGCAGCGGGTTCGGTCATGGCTTCCCCTCCGTTAGCCTGATTTCAGGATGCGGCTTCGCAGCACGAGATAGGTGCCGGGATCGCGGCCGCTGTCACGCAGCGCAATCCGCACGGGAATGCCGAAATCCGCGAGTTCCTGCGCGAGCGCGATCTCCTCGCGCGACGTGGGCTCGGCCCGCGCCACCGCGGCGTGGGGCGGCCCCACTGCCGCGCTTGTGGTTGTCCATCTCAGTGTCAGCCAGTCCGCGAACGCCAGCACCACGAGCGCGGCGACCGCGAACGCCGGCCTCAGACCCGCCGCGGCGTGCGGGCGCACGGGCGCGGACAACACCCTCTCCCGCAGCGCGGCCCGAGGCCCCCGGCGCGGCAGGCCGCGGATTAGCGTCACCAGTTCGCTGTCAGTCAGATCACGATAGCGTCGATGCTTACTCATTTCCGTCACCACCTTCGAGCAGCGCGCGCAGCCGTGCCAGCGCGAGGCGATACCGGCTGGCCGCCGTGTTCTGCGGAACGCCCAGCGCCTCCGCGATCTCGCGGAAGGTCAGATCCTCCCCCACCTTCAGCGCGACCACTTCCCTCTGCTCGGACGGAAGCTGTCGCAGCGCGCGGTCGATGTCCATCGCCAGTTCGCAGTCACCAGGAGCGCAAGCCTGCGGGTCGATCCAGGAAAGCGAGTCCTCCGTCGCGCCCTGGTGCTTGCGTCTGCGCAGAACCATCAGGGCCTGGTTGTGAGCGGCCCGGAAGAGGTAGTGCCGCAGATCGCGGATCGGCTCTCGGATCGGGCGGCGAACCAGACCGAGGAACACCTCCTGCAGCGCGTCCTCCGCCTCCTCCGCGCCGCCGAAAAAGGTCACGAGGTACCGATAGAGCGGCCCCGCATAGGCGTCGTACACCGCGCCCAGGTCAGGCGCGCCGGCGGCCGACTCCGCTCTCTCCCTCCCCAGCGGTCTGCTCAGCACTCGGCCTAGCTCCAGAGTCATCACCACTCCCGCCTGATTAGACGCGCCTGGGGGGTGGTTTTGTCAACCGGAGATCGGGGAATCGCGCCTTGCCACTCCTCGCTTCGCTCGGAATGACAAGCGGGGCAGCAAGCAAGCCTGCCGCCCCGCCAACTGCTAGCTCTGCGAACCGTCTCAGACCGGGTCGGGCACTACCGGCAATTCCTTCAGCGAGGCCTCGACCTGCTCCCGCGAGTACTCATGGTCCTCGAGCTTCCCGCCGAGGTACCGCTCGTAGGCCGCCAGGTCGAAGAAGCCGTGGCCGCTGTAGCCGATCAGGATGCACTTCGCCTCGCCCGTCGCCTTGCACTTCAGCGCCTCGTCGATCGCCACGCGGATGGCGTGCGCGGTCTCCGGGCGCGGGCAGCATGCCTTCGGTGCGGGCGAAGGTCAGCGCCGCCTCGAAGGTGGCAGACTGATGGTACGGCGCGCGGC
The DNA here is from genome assembly GCA_963699135.1 of uncultured Armatimonadota bacterium. Classification (GTDB taxonomy): domain Bacteria; phylum Armatimonadota; class Hebobacteria; order Hebobacterales; family Hebobacteraceae; genus JBEKKD01. Next base: position 1,172,569 of record OY969415.1, read on the forward strand.
TCGATCACCTTCTGATTCGCCAGCAGCGAGACCAGTGGAGCCATCCCGTGGTAGCGCAGGCCGCCGGCGTGAATCGGCTCGGGCATGAAGGTGTGGCCCAGGGTGTACATCTTCAGCAGGGGCGTGAGCTGCGCGGTGTCGCCGAAGTCATAGCGGAACGACCCCACGGTCAGGCTGGGGCAGGACTTGGGCTCGATCGCGAGGATGTCCATCTTCGCGCCCTTCAGCTTGTCCTTGACGAACGGGAAGGCGATCCCGCCGAAGTTCGAGCCGCCGCCGACGCAGCCGACGATCACGTCCGGGCGCTTCTCGCCCGCCAGCTTGAGCTGCTCCTTCGCCTCCAGACCGACGATGGTCTGGTGCAGCAGCACGTGGTTGAGCACGCTGCCGAGGGAGTACTTCGTGTCCTCGTGCGTGGCCGCGTCCTCGACCGCCTCGGAGATGGCGATGCCGAGGCTGCCCGGGGTGTCCGGGTGGCTCTTCCTGATCTGGCGGCCGGCGTTCGTCGGTCCGTCGGTGAAGGCACGCAGGTCGCGCCCCAGGTCTCCATGAGCATGCGGCGATAGGGCTTCTGCTCGTAGCTCGCGCGCACCATGTAGACCATGCACTCCATGCCGAAGAGGGTGCAGGCGAAGGCGAGCGCGCTCCCCCACTGGCCGGCGCCGGTCTCGGTGGAGATGCGCTTCACGCCCTGCTGCTTGTTGTAGTAGGCCTGCGGCACCGAGGTGTTCGGCTTGTGGCTGCCCGCCGGGCTGACGCTCTCGTCCTTGAAGTAGATGCGAGCGGGTGTGCCCAGGGCCTTCTCCAGGCGATGCGCGCGGCAGCAGCGGGCTGGCCGCCAGATGTGGTAGACCTTCAGCACTTCGTCCGGGATCTCGACCCACGGGCTCCTGGGTGACTTCCTGCTTGATCAGCTCCATCGGGAAGATCGGCGCCAGGTCCGCGGGCCCCAGGGGCTTCCCGGTTCCAGGGTGGAGCGGCGGCGCCAGCGGAGCGGGCAGGTCCGGCTGGATGTTATACCAGCGCTGAGGCATCTCGCTCTCGCGCAGCAGAATCTTCGTCTCGTCACTCGCCATAGCCGGCATCTCCTTTCATCGACATGTCGGATCGGAAGGTGGCCCCATCCAGGGGCCGAGGCTGTGGCAACCATTCCACAGTAGCCGCGGGGGTCCTGCCGTTCCCCACCGTTGTCATTGCGAGGGGCGGCCGTTGCCGCCCCGTGGCAATCTCGTCGTTGCCCCTCCGCCCGCCCCTCCGGCTCCCATCGGCCAGTGGCGTGGGTACGTCGCGAGCGTAGCGAGCGACTACCCGCGGAGGCACGCCTCCGGCGTGCCTCTCCCCTCTCCCCTCTCCAGCTCCGCGCCGAATCCTTACCCGCTCTCCGACTCGTCCTCGGAGTGGGTCGGGCCCTTGGAGAGCTTGTGCACTTCCTGCAGCCGGATGCCGCCCTCGAACTCCGGCTTGTGGCTCTCGTCCTGGGCGCAGCGAATCTTCTCGCCGATCACATCGCGCAGGAAGGCCAGCGCTTGCTCCTTGTCGTCATCCATGAGGATTTCCTGGAGCTGAAGCATCTCCGCCGGCTCCAGGGAGACCACGGTTCGCGTCGCTCGGAATGCCATCTCAGACCTCCCACATCCTCACCGTCCGCCTGCGCAGGATTGCCGCGCCGCCAAGCGAACTGTGTAAACCATTCGGCTGAACATGGAGGTATCCTCGTGATCACTGGCATCGAGCACTTCGCCGTTGTCACAACTGACGTCGAAAGGGCCGCAAAGTTCTACAAAGACGTCCTGGGATTCCGCGAGAGGGGTCGCCTGCAGACCGCGCACAGCGGCACCATAATCTTCATCACTCTCGGCGGCACTGAGCTGGAGCTGTTCGGCGGCGGCGAGATCGCGCCCAAGCCAGAAGGACGGAAGGTCGGCTACACCCACATCGCTCTCACCGTCGACGACATCGACGCCGACTACGAGAAGATCGCGAAGACCGGAGTCGAGTTCAGCATGAAGCCCACCGCGGTCGAGTCGGGCATGAAGATCGCCTTCTTCACCGATCCCGATGGCAACACCCTGGAGCTGATGCAGCGGCCCAAGTGATATAGGAGAGCACGGATGAAGCTGGTTCAGTTCCGCGCCGGCGACTACGAGGCCGTCGGCCTCCTCGAGGGCGGCTCGCTCATCGACCTCAGCCGCGCTATCGATATCCAGGTGAAGGTGCACGGGTGGTTCTCGCCCGTGCCACCACTCGCCGATGTCGGCTCCATCTCCGGGCTGCTGGAGCTAGGCACGTTCGACGTCAGTTGGGTGCGCGCGGTGCGAGAGTTTGTGAAGGCGCACGGGCTGGAGAGCGAACTGCGCCTCAACATCAAAGACGTCACGCTGCTAGCGCCGATCGCGCGGCCCCCGCGCATCATCGCTCTCGGGCTGAACTACGCCGCCCACGCCGCCGAGGGCGGCCGGAAGCCGCCGAAGGAGCCGATCTTCTTCCTGAAGGCATCGACCGCCGTGATCGGACCGGATGAGCCCGTAGTCTGCCCCCAGAACGTGGGGCGGATCGACCATGAGGTCGAGCTGGCAGTGGTCATCTCGAGGGAAGGCCGGCGCATTCCGCGGGCGAGGGCTCACGAGTACATCGCTGGCTACACCATCATGAATGATGTGACCGCGCGCGATATGCAGCGGCGCGATATGGCGGCCTCGAACCCCTGGTTCCTGAGCAAGAGCTTCGACACCTTCGCTCCCATGGGGCCGTGCCTGGTGCTGCCCGACGAAATCCAGGCACCGGTCGAACTCGACCTGTCCCTGCGCGTAAACGGCGCCACCAAGCAGAAGAGCAACACCCGGCAGCTCATCTTCAAGATCCCCGATCTGATCCATCGGTTCAGCAAGCGCATCACCCTCCTACCTGGCGATGTGATCTCGACCGGCACTCCGGACGGGATCTCGCCGATCCAGCCGGGAGACGTGATGGAGGCCGAGGTGCGGGGTATCGGCGTGCTTCGCAATCCCGTGGTCGCAGGGAAGTAGGCCCGCGTGAAAGCGGTGCTGGCGTTCGACATAGGCGGGACGAAGCTCGCCGTCGGCGTCGTCAACGACGCGGGTGAAGTGCTGGCCGAAGCTATCGAGCCGACCGGGGACGCGGCCTCCGCCGAGAGCGTGGTCGACGCGCTGCTGCGCCTCGCCGGTGATGTCGTCTCCCGCGCCGGGCTGCGCGACCGCCTCGCCGGCGCAGGCGTGAGCTTCGGGGGGCCGGTGGACTTCCCGCGCGGCGCCACCGTGACCTGCCATCATCTCCCCGGCTGGGAGGGATTCGCGTTGCGCCAGGTGCTGCAAGAGCGCACCGGCCTGCTCACGGTGATGGACAATGACGCCAACGCGGCCGCTCTGGGCGAAGCCACTTTCGGCGCGGCCCAGGGCTGTCCCCACGTGCTCTATCTCACCGTGAGCACTGGCATCGGCGGCGGCGTCATCATCGATGGGCGCATCCACCGCGGCGCAAACAGCATGGCCGGCGAGATTGGCCACACCCTCGTTGCCCCCGACGGGCCGCTCTGTAGCTGCGGCCGGCGCGGTTGTCTGGAAGCCGTCGCCGCCGGGCCGTCCATCGCCCGGGCGGCGCGCGAGGCGCTCGGCGCGGGAGCGGCGTCCTCGTTGGCGGCGATCCCCCGCGCGGAGCTCACCGCCAAGCAGGTGGCCGAGGCCGCGCTGACCGATGCCCTTGCCGCCCGCATCATGGACCAGGCGGGCGGGTATCTCGGCCTCGCCATCGCGGCCGCGGTGAACCTGCTGAACCCCAACGTCGTGGTCATCGGCGGCGGCGTTTCCGGGGCAGGGGAACCACTGTTCCGCCCTCTGCGAGAGGCCGTGAAGCGGTACGCGGTCCCGGAGAGCAGCCGCGATCTGCGTATCCTGCCAGGAGGGCTGGGCCCGCGCAGCGCTCTGCTCGGAGCGGCGGCGATGGCGCTGACGGAAGCGACGTCTTGACTCGCCTGTGCCCGGCGCGTCACAAGGACCGCGGCGGTTCCCGCCGAAGCAGTCCCAAACAAGATTGCTGCTGACGAGAGAGGAGAGAACCGATGGCAACGGTGCTCGTAGTCTACCACTCGCTGGGCGGAAACACGAAGCAGATGGCCGAGGAGGTGGCCCAGGGCGCGCAGAGCGTCGCCGGCACGACGGCGGTGATGAAGACCGGGATCGAGGCGACCCTCGACGACCTGCTCGCGTGCGATGCCATCGCGCTCGGCTCGCCGGACTACTTCAGCTACATGGCGGGCGGACTCAAGGACTTCCTCGACCGGACCTACTACCCCAGCCAGGGCAAGGTGACGGGTAAGCCCGCCGCCGTCTTCGGCAGCGCGGGTGGCCCTCCCGACACCGTCCTCAAGTGCCTCGACCAGGCCCTGGGGTGGTTCAAGCTGAAGAAGGTAGCGGACCCGGTGGGAGCTTCCGGCGGCATCGGGCCGGAGGTGCTCTCCGAGTGCAAAGCGCTGGGCCGAAAGCTGGCCGAGGCGGCAGGGAAGAGCAAGTAGCGCCGAGACGCTGGACCTGCAACAAGAACGATTGACGGGGGCTGATTTGCGGCTTGGATGCTGTGTCACACCTGACCTGATAGATGCCGCGGCCGCTGCGGGGTACGACTACGTCGAGCTGCCCGTGGCGGCCGTGCTTCCGGAGCGGCCGGAGGCGGAGTTCGAGCCGGTGCGCGAGCAGCTCCGCGCGTCCCGCTCAAGCCGGAGGCCTGGCAGTTCCTGCTGCCGCCTGAGCTGAAGGTGGCCGGCCCGGACGTAGACTGGCCCCGCGTGGCGAGATACGCCTACACCGCCCTCCGCCGGATCGCCGATGTTGGCGGCGCGGTGGTCGCCTTCGGCAGCGCCGAGGGGCGTTATGTGCCGCGAGGGTTCTCGGCCAATAGCGCACTCGATCAGATCACCGAGTTTCTCCGCGTCTGCGCCGCCAGCGCCCGCAGCCGTGGGCTCATCATCGGGATCGAGCCGCTCAGCCAGTCCAGATGCAACGTCATCAACTCGGTCCCCGAGGCAGTGGCCCTGGCGCGAGCGATGAACCTCCCCGAGGTGGGCGTGCTCCCCGATGCCTCCCACATGGCGGCCGACGGCCATTCCCCCCTCGACGTGGTCGACGCGGCCGAGTGGCTGGCCCACGTGCATATCCCACCGACCGAGGCCGTCCCGGGTGACGGCAACTGGACCCGAGAGTTCGCCGAGGCGCTGCGCATGGCGGACTACGACTGGCGCGTGTCAGTGCAGGCGAACTGGACCGAGCCGCAGGATATGGCCCGCGTCCTGGAGCGGGTGCGCGAGTACTTCGGCGACGCCGCTTGATGGGGGGAGGCATGACCTGTTCGGAGAGCGTGATCTCTCCCTTCCGTGGGATTCGTTATCGCACCACTGCCTCGCGTGACCTTTCCTCCCGCCTCGCGCCTCCCTACGACGTGATTGGCGAACCCATGCGGGCGGCGCTCGAAGCGCGGGACGAGCACAACTTCGTCCGCGTCGAGCTTCCTCGTCCCCCCGAGATTGAGACCGATCGGGAGAACCGGTACACGCGTGCGGCGGACACGCTCCAGACCTGGCTCTCCCAGGGAGTGTTGATTCGGGATGATCGCCCCACCCTCTACGCGCTGGAGCAGGAGTTCCGGATCGCCGGCCGCACCTGGCGCCGCCGCGGGGTGTTCGCCGCACTTCGCCTGCCCGAGGAGGGTGAGTGCTACGTGCTCTCTCACGAAGCCACCTTCGCCGGCCCGAAAGCCGACCGGCTGCAGTTGATGCAGGCCTGCGAGGCCATGACCAGCCCCATCCTGATGATGAGCGAGGACCCCGAGTCCGCGCTGCTGGCGCGGCTCCGCGCCGTCTCCGGCGAACCCGAGGCGGTGGCGACCGACCACGAGGGCGTGGTCCATCGGCTGTGGGCCCTGCAGCAGCCCGCCGACCTGGGATTCATCTGCGCCGCCGTCGGGCGCGGCCCGCTCTTCATCGCCGACGGCCATCACCGCTTCGAGACCGCCCTCAACTGCCGTGACGGAATGAGGAGGCTCGCGCCGGATGCGCCGCCGACCGCGGGGTTCAGCCATGCTCTGGTGCTGGTCACGAGCGCCCGGGACGAGGCCCTCCGGGTGTTGCCCACCCACCGGCTCATCTCTGGCCTGGGGGAGGCCGGCGCCGAGCAGATGCGCCAACGGATGCGCGAGTGGTTCACGGTGCGCGAGCTATCACCGACCGCCGCCGTCGCCGGTCTGCGCGACGCGCCCGCCGGCCACGTCCTCGCCGCCTGCTCGGCCGACGGTCGCGGGTACCTGCTTACGGCGCGGGAAGAGCGGCTGGCCCCCCATCCGTCAGCTGTCGCGTCGCTCGATGTCAGCGTTCTGCACGAGTACCTGATCGACCCCGTATTGGCGGCAGTCGGCGATGCGGCGAAGATCGAGTACATTCACGATGAACGCGCCGCGGCCGAAGCCGTGGCGAGGAAGCAATACGACTTCGCGTTCCTTCTCCGGCCGACGGATATCGCGGAAGTGATGCGGGTGGCAAGCTCGGGCGAGCGAATGCCGCACAAGTCCACCTTCTTCTACCCCAAGGCGCCGGCCGGTCTGGTGGTGAGCAGTCTGGGGGAGGAGGAAGTCTGAAAGAGCGACCGGTGGTGGGGATGAGGTCTGAGCGGGCGGGCGGCAGGAGTCTGCGCCCTGCTGCGGCCGCCTCGGGACGACACGGGTATGACTGACGAACTCACCCCGATGCTGACTCAATATCGCGCCATCAAGCGCGAGCACGAGGACGTGATCCTGCTCTTCCGCCTCGGCGACTTCTACGAGATGTTCGGCGAAGACGCCAAGGTCGGCGGCCGGGTGCTCGAGTTGGTGCTCACCTCCCGCGAGATGGGCAAGGGCCGGCGCATACCCATGTGCGGCATCCCCTATCACGCCGCCGACCGCTATGTCGCGCGCCTCCTCGCCGCCGGCCACAAGGCCGCCATCTGCGAGCAAGTCGAGGACCCGCGAAAGACCAAGCGCCTCGTGAAGCGCGAGGTCATCCGCATCCTCACGCCTGGCACCGTCGTCGAGGAACATCTGCTGGAGGAGCGCGCGAACAACTACCTGGTGAGCGTGGCGAATGCGGACGGGCGATGGGGCCTCGCCGCCGCCGACAGCTCGACGGGCGAGTTCACGGTCACGGAGTTCGCCGGCGCCGACGCCCGGTCGGAGCTGTGCGACGAGCTGGCCCGCCTGCGGCCGTCGGAGCTGCTGGCGAGAGAGAGCGAGCCGGGCGCGGACGAGCTGGCCCAGGCCGGCGACGCCTCCTGTACGCTGACCACCTGGGCCGACTCCGAGTTCCTGGCGGAAGCCCCCGCGGAGTTCCTGAAGCGGCACTTCGGCGTCGGCTCTCTGCGCGCGTTCGGGTGTGACGAGATGCCTGCGGCCATCGAGGCCGCCGCCGCCATCGTCGCCTACCTGAAGCGCACCCACAAGTCCGGGCTGGAGCAGTTGCGCGGCCTCCGCACCTACTCGCGCGGCGAGTTCATGCTCGTCGATGCCTCCAGCCGCCGCAACCTGGAGCTGCTCGCCTCCCTGCGCGATGGATCGAAGCAGAACACGCTCCTCTGGGTGCTCGACCAGACCCTCACGCCGATGGGAGCGCGGCTGCTCCGGCGCTGGATCACCGCCCCGCTGCTCGACACGCGCCGAGATCGAGCGCCGGCTCGACGTGGTGCACGCGCTCCATGACGACGCGCTGCTCCGCGGCCGGCTGCGCGACGAACTGCGCGAGATCCGCGACCTGGAACGCCTAGTGGGCCGCGCCGCGGCCGGCACCGCCACGCGGCCGCGACCTCGCCGGCCTGCGGGATTCGCTGCGCGAGACTGCCGGGGTTCGCGGAGACCTCCGCGGCGACGGGCGCGACGCCGACGGACCGCCCGCCTTCCAGGACCTGGTCGCCGGCTTCGACCCCGTCTCCGATCTGTGTGAGCTGCTCGGCCGCGCGCTGGAGGAGTCGCCGCCCGCGAACGTGCGCGACGGCGGAATCATCCGCGGCGGCTACTCGCCCGAGCTGGACGAGCTGCGCGAGGCGCGCACGCATGGCAAGGACTGGATCGCGGACTTCAGGAGCGAGAGCGGGAGCGCACCGGCGTGAAGTCGCTCGGGTCGGCTTCAACCAGGTGTTCGGGTACTACATCGAGGTTACTCGACCCAACCTCCACCTCGTCCTCCGACGACTACCAGCGCCGCCAGACGATGGCGAACGCCGAGCGGTTCATCACCCCCGAACTCAAGGAGTACGAAGCGAAGGTGCTCGGCGCCGAGGAGCGCATCCTCGCACTCGAGCAGCGACCTGTTCGGCCGAACTCCGCGTCACAGGTGGCCGCGGAAGCAGGCCGAGTCCAGCGCGCGGCCGAGGTGGTGGCCCAGGCGGACGTGCTTGCCTGTTTCGCCGAAGTCGCGGCGCGGAACCGACTACGCGCGGCCCGCCGATCACTGACGGTGATCGAGATCGAGATCCGCGGCGGCCGCCATCCGGTCGTGGAGCTGACCCTGCAGCGACGAGCGCTTCGTGCCGAACGACACCCACCTGAACTGCGCCGAGGACCAGGTGCTTATCATCACCGGCCCCAACATGGCCGGCAAGTCCACCTACCTGCGCCAGGTGGCGCTGATCGTGCTGATGGCGCAGATGGGAGCTTCGTCCCGGCCGATTCGGCGGCGATCGGCGTGGTCGATCGCATCTTCACCCGCGTCGGCGCCTCCGACGATCTGGCGACCGGGCAGAGCACGTTCATGGTCGAGATGACGGAGACCGCGAACATTCTCCACCACGCCACCCGGCGCAGCCTGATCGTGCTCGACGAGATCGGCCGCGGCACGAGCACCTTCGACGGCCTGAGCATCGCCTGGTCCGTCGCCGAGCACATCCACAACGCCAAGCACCTGGGCGCGAAGACGCTGTTCGCCACCCACTACCATCACCTCAACGAGCTGGCGGAGCACGCTGCCGCGGGTGAAGAACTACCGCATCGCCGTGAAGGAGAAGGGCGATCAGGTGATCTTCCTCCGCCAGATCGTGCCCGGCGGGACGGACCGCAGCTACGGCATCCAGGTGGCCCGGCTGGCCGGCCTGCCGATCGGAAGTGCTGGAGCGCGCGAAGCAGATTCTCTGGTCGCTGGAGCAGCGCGATCACGTCGGCGAGGTGAACGGAAAGCTGAGATCGCCCGCCCCCGCGCTGCCCTCGGCCGATCAGCTCACACTTTTCGGAGGCGCGCCCGACCCGATTGTAGAAGAACTGCGACGAATCGACGTCGATAACCTCACACCGATGGAAGCCCTGAACAGGCTCGCGGAGCTGAAGCGGCGAATCGAGGAAGGGGCAGCTCGGCCGCCCCCGCAGGAGGAGGAATAGCAATGCCAGAGGATCGCAAACTAGTACACGCAGTCGAGAAAGCTCTCGCCGAGAACGAGGCGACAAAGGGGATCGATTCCGTTCACGTCACCGCCGTTGCTGGCGTCGTGTTCCTCGACGGCGAGGTGGAGTCGAAAGAAGTGCGCGACACCGTCATCGCCGCGGCCAAGGCGGTCGATGGAGTGCGCCTCGTCCGCAGCCGCCTCCAACTCAACCCCGAGGCGCGCTCCGGCATGTGGAAAGAGCCGCACCACCACGAAGGTTGACGCTGCACTGTCATTGCGAGCCGCCTTGGCTCCGCCCGGAGCCAAGGCGCGGCAATCTCGTCGTTGCCGTTCGCCCGCGTTAGCGGGCGCCAATCTGCGCAATCTGCGCAATCTGCGTAATCTGCGGTTACTGCCGTTCCCTCCGCAGCCGGCACGCCCTCGGCGTGCCTCTCCCCTTTCCCCTCTCGCCTTTCTCCTGTCGCCTCCCTCCCCCTACCCTGGCGCGCCCAACTCCACTACCGTCACCCCCGTGTCCCCCTCCCCGTGCTCGGCCAGGCGGAACGACCTCACCAGCGGGTGCTCCCGCAGCCGCTCGTGCACGGCCTGCCGCACCGCACCCGTGCCCTTCCCGTGAACGATGCGCACCTGCTCGTGGTGAACCACCGCGGCGCGGTCCAGATAGCGTTCGAGTTCGTATAGCGCCGTCTCGACGCGCAAGCCCCGCAAGTGTAGCTCTCGCGGCACGGGGCCGCGGTCGACGCGCAGCTCCACCGGCGTGCGCGTGATCGTCACCAGCGGCTCCGGCGCGCGCACCAGGTCGTCCGTCGGCACCGTAATGCGCAGAATCCCGACCTGCACCTCGACCTGCCCATCGGCATCCGGCTGCGTGAGAACGCTGCCCCGCTGGCCGATGCTGCGGATAGTGACGGCGTCTCCGACCGTGAGATGGCGCACCGGCTCGGGTTCGGGTTCGGGCTCAGGGGGTGGCTCCGGCTCGGCCACTTCCGCCGTCGCCTCCGCCGCTTCCTCCGAGATCTCCGCTAGCTCTGCGCGGGCCGACAGCACCACCGCCGCCGGCTCCGGGGGCGCGTACTTCGCCGCCAGCTCGGCCTCCCGCTCGATCGCCCGCTTCGCCACCTGCGCTTCCTGCACCGACTGCCGCAGCAGATTCAGCAACTCCTCGGTTCGCTGCTTGGCGCGGGCGACGATCCGCTTCGCCTCGTCTCGCGCCCGCCGCAGCATATCCTTCCGCTCCCGCTTCAGGTCGTCGAGCAGACGATGGTACTCCTCCCGGGTGCGGTCCAGATCCAATCGCGTCTTCGCGGCCTCCCGCCGCTCCTCCGCCAGATCGCGCTGATCCTGCTCGGCTCGCTGGATCACCTCATGCAGCTCGACCTGCGCCTCCCCCATCATCTCCGCCGCCCGCCGCAGCACCGCGTGCGACATCCCTAGCCGGGAGGCGATGGCGAACGCGTTGCTGCTCCCGGGCAACCCGATGCGAACCGCGTAGGTCGGCTCCAGCGTCACCGGATCGAACTCGACGCTGGCGTTCTCGATGTTCGGCTGAGAGTAGGCGAAGGTCTTCAGGTCGCCATAGTGCGTAGTGGCGATCAGGCGGCAGCCGCGGTCCAGCAGTTCCAGCATCACCGCCTTTGCCAGCGCGGACCCCTCCGCCGGATCGGTGCCGGCGCCGATCTCGTCCAGCAGCACCAGGGAGTCGCCCCCCGCGCGGTTCAGCACATTCACGATCTGCGTCATGTGCGAGGAGAACGTGGATAGGCTCTGCTGGATGCTCTGCTCGTCGCCGATGTCGGCGAACACCTGGCTGAAGATCGAGAGGCGGCTGCCCGAGGCCGCCGGAATGTGCAACCCCGACTGCGCCATCAGCGTCAGCAGCCCCACGGTCTTCAGCGTGACGGTCTTGCCTCCCGTGTTCGGCCCGGTGAGGATGACGGCGGTGAAATCCTCGCCCAGCCCCACGTCGATCGGCGTCACGTCTCCCGAGAGCAGCGGATGCCGGGCGTGCACCAGGTCGATCTTCCCCTCCGTATTCATCACCGGTTCGGTGGCCGCCATACCGTTGGCGAGGCTGGCGCGGGCGAAGATCAGATCGAGCGCGGCGAGCGTGCGCGAGCGATGCCAGTACCGGTTCCGCGCTCTCCCCCACCATCAGGCTGAGCCCGGCCAGGATGCGGCGCACCTCGTGCTCCTCCGCGGCCTGCACCTCTCGCAGCTCGTTGTTCACCTCCACCACCACGAACGGCTCCATGAACACCGTCGCCCCGCTGGAAGACGTATCGTGGACGATCCCCTTGAACTCGCTCTTCGCCTCGCTCCGAATCGGAACGCAATAGCGGCCGTTGCGAATGGTGACGATCGGGTCCTGGATGATGCGCGCCAAACGCGGCGAGCGGATGATCGACTCCAGCCGCTTGGCGACGGTCTCGTGCAGGCGACGGAGTCGCGCCCGGATCGCTCGCAACTGGTCGCTGGCGCTGTCCATCACCTCGCCGCGGTTGTCGATGCTCCCCTCGACCGCCTGCTCGATCTCCTGAAAGGTTCCCAGGTCCTTCGCCCGCGCCATCACCAGGGGCGCATCTTCCTCGCCTCGCTGTAGGAAGGCGCGCACCCGGCGGCAGGCATACAGCGTGTCCGCGACCTCTAGCAGATCGCGCTCGGTCAGCACCCCCCCCCGGCCCGCGTTGAGCACCTGGGCGCGGACATCGTGCACCCCGCCCAGCGGCGCTCTTCCCGCCCGCGACGCCAGCTCCCGCGCCTGGCTGGTCTCGGCCACCAGGCGTCGCACCGCCGCCGCCTGCGTCTCGGGCTCCATGCGCGCGGCCAGCTCCTTGCCGAGCGCGCTCGAGGCGTGCTCGCGTAGGCGCTCGCGGATCGCCTCATATTCAAGTACCCGGAGGGTTCTCGCGTCCATGGCAGCTAGCTACCCCACCCAAGCTAGTTTACCATAGCGACGCGGCCGCGGGAAAGGGACGGACATGCGGGGCGCCCCGGGAATCGGGAGCAACGCTTGTAGGGGCGCAATTCATTGCGCCCGCCCTGCTGTCATCCTGAGCGCAGCGAAGCTTGCCCGCCTCCGGCGGGAATCACGCCTTTCCCTCCTCTGCGCTCTCCGCGTCTCTGCGGTGAATGCCGTCCGCCCGCCGGTAGGCGGGCGCTAATCTGCGTCATCTGCGGTTACTGCCGTTCCCCTCCCGCCGGCACCTTCGCCATCCCCTCCCGCGCCCGCGGCACTGCTCGGATCGAGCGCCAGCGCGCGGGCGAACGCGCGCGCGGCCTCGGCCGGGCGGCCGGCTGTCAGCAGCGCCTGCCCAAGTGCGGCCCATCCCGAAGCGTGATCCGGCGCGATGCGGACGGCTCGGGTCAGGTACTCGACCACCTCGCCCTGGTGACCCAATCGGTTCTCCAGCTCAGTGAGCGCCAGGATCGTAGAGAGGTCATCCGGGCTGAGCTGCAGCGCTCTCTTCAGGGCCGCTTCCGCGCCCGGCAAGTCGCCCGCAGCTTCCCGCGCCCGACCCAGGCAAGCCTGGGCGAACGGCACCCTCGGCGCCAGTATCGCGGCCTTCTCCGCGACCGTCTCTGCTCCGGCCGCGTCGCCAGCCTGGAGCTTCTGCGCCGCCAGCTCAGCTAGTGTTATCCCATTGTTGGGATCGAGTTCCGCGCTCTTGCTCAGCCAGACGACCGCTTCCGCCGTGCGGCCCAGTTGGGCGAGTTCCTCCCCGAGCTCTTTGGTCGCCCCGGGATCTCTTGGCTCCAGGGCTGCGACTCGCCTTAGCTCGGCGACGGCCTCCTCGGGTCGCTGCCACGCGATCAAGTACATCGCCAGCTCGCGTCGCGCCCGTGGGTCGTCCGGCGCCACCCGCAGCGCCTCGCCCACCTTCGCGCGAGCCGCCTCCACCCGCCCCTCTTGCCCGAGCTTCTGCGCCTGCTCGATCAGCTTATCCGAGCGAGCGAGCACCGCCTGGTGCGGTAGCTGCGCCAAGGCTGCGCCGCACGCGGCCAGCGCGCCGAGCGTGGATAGCGCGAGCAGCAGCAGCAGCGCGATCCGCCTCACGGAACACCCCCTCCCGACCGGGCCTGGCCGCTGCGCCAGCCATCTCTGGCGATCCGGAAACGCGACAGCTTCTCTTGCCAGACGACGACATACTCTCCGGGGAAAATGACCGAGGCGGCGATAACCTCGGGGTGAAAGCCGGCATCGTCGCGCGAGACTAAGCGCACCGGCGCCGGGCTCCCCATCGCGAGGCTCAGCGCCTGAGGATAGCAGTTGCGGAATATCTGCGCCCCCAGACGCGCATCAGGAAGGCCGTCGACGTAGATCTGCATGAAGCGCCCCTGCCCCTCCAGGTCCTTCACCAGACTCTCACCGGCGGCGACCACGGTGTCCGCGGACCTGCGCGCTTGCTGCCAGGCGGTCACGTACCAGGCGCTGAGCCCGGCCGCCAGCAGCAGCGTTACCGCGACCACCCCGCCGCTTCTGCGCCACCCGGCCCCGCGCCCGCGCACAGATCGCCGAAGAGCCAGGCCAGGGCGATGGATGGGAGATAGGAGAATCGTGAACTCTCCAGGCCTGAGCTGGGCCCGGACAGCGGCCAGATCGGGATCGAGATCGTGAAGAAGATCGCTACCCAGACCCAGAGGCGGCGCGCTGGCGACCGAGGCAGACCGCGTATCCACCAGCACACTCCTGTCGCCATCACGAACACCGCAACATATCGGAGCCAGGGTGCACGAAGCGCGTCGAATAACTCCACGTTGATCGGGAAGAAGAAGCTCGCGAAATGCGCCAGCGGGGTCGAAGGCGGAACTCTGTCCCAGGCAAAGATCCCGCGGTATCCGCCGAACTCACCGAGGGAGATGAGTCGCCACGCCAGATAGGCGACCAGACCCGCCGCGTAGACGCTGACGCGAAGCGCCGCGGCGCGCCAGGTCACCCTTCGGTGACCCAGCACCATCCACAGCATGACCACCCCCGGCAGCGCGAGCGCCGCCTCCTTGCTCGAGAGCGCCAGGCCGAACGCCCCCATCCCGGCCGCCAGCGCCAACAGCCGCCGGCCCCGCGCCTCAGATGTCAGGCTGACCTCCAGCGCCAGCAGCGAAAGCAACGTGAAGAAAGTGCAGAGCAGGTCGGCGCTGCACGCGAGCCATGTCACCGGCTCCACCCGCATGGGGTGGACGGCCCACAGCGCCGCGGCCGCGAACGCCCCGTATCGGCTCCCAATCAGCCGCTTCCCCAGCGCGAACACCAGGACCGCGTTGGCGCTGTGCAGCGCCAGGCTCGCGATGTGATAGCCCACTGGCGCGCCGTGCCAGAGGCGCGTCCCAAGCCACCACCAGACGGAGAAGAGAGGCCGATGGAATACCCCCAGGACGTGCCTGCCCCAGGCCTGCGAGAGACTGTGCGTCTCCTGCATACCGTACAGAATCCCGTAGTCGTCCGAGAGCAGCCCGACCCCCAGGCTGTGCAGGAACGGGAGCACGGAGACAAACGCCACCACCGGCCAGCTCATCAGCGACTGCCAGCGCGGCGCCAGCGTCTCTTCAGCCGCCTCGGCGCTGCTCTCCCCCAGCAACGCGCGGCCGGCGCCTGCCGCCAACAGCAGGCAGAAAACCGCTATAGGGAGGGCCCACACCGCGCTCTTCGGGATGGAGGGTAGAGAACAGAGGACCGCCAGCGCGGCGATAGTGAGCCCGCCGGCGACGCCCGCGATGGCACGATCTCGGCGGCCCGATCGTGACCTCAGCCCCGCTGCGCCGATCTGCTTTCCCCTCTTGGCTCGCCTCAATCCAGGCCCCCCGTCCGGCAGCTCGGCGCAAGGGCCGAATAGCGCCCTGCGCTCCGGCGTTTCCTACTTACCTTCCTCCAGCGCCTGCGTCACCTGCGCGGCCGCCTTCTTGGTTCCATCCGCGACGGAGACCTTGCCGATCCACATCAGATCGAGCTGCTCCTGGATGAAGTGGCTCACGCGATCCCAGTCCGGGATGTTGGGTGCGACGCGGGCATAGCCCAGCGCCTCCACGAACACCTTGCGATCGTAGTCCACCTTCTGCGCCAGGTACGGACCGTTCGCGACGGACTGCCGCGAGGGCTGCTTCTCGAGCTGGGTGCCCATGACTTCCTGGGCCTTGGGCCCGAGCAGAAACTTGAACAGCTCCCCCGCCTCCTTGGGGTGCTTGGTGCCCGCCGCGATGGCGTAGTTCTCCATCCCTAGGAGCGTGGCGTGCTGCTTCCTCTTGGGCAGTGGGGCGATCCCCCAGCGCAGCGTCTTCGCCTCCTGCATCGCCTGGATATCCCAGGCCCCGGTCTGGAACATCGCCACCTTCCCGTTGGTGAACATGGCGATATTCTGCCGCTTCTCGGCCTGCGTGGTTGGCGGGCACACCTTCGACTTATGCCGCAGGTCAACCAGGAACTGCAGCGCCTCCTGCGACTCCGGCTGATCGAGCAGAGCAGCGCGTCCCGCTCTTGTCGAGGATCTCGCCCCCCGCCGCCCACACCCACGGGTAGATGCGCGCTCCCCAGAAGTCGATCACGCAGCCCATGCGCCGCTTCTCCGGGTCGGCGCTGCTCACGGTGAGCTTCTTCGCCGCCGCCAGGTAATCGTCCCAGGTCCAGTTGTTGTCCGGGTACTTGAGGCCCGCCGCGTCGAACAGGTCCTTGTTGTAGAACAGCACGTAGACCGAGGTGTAGCGAGGCAGCGAGAAGAGCTTGCCCTGGTATCGGCACTGCTCCACCAGGCCGGAGTAGAAGTCCTTGAGATCGAACTTGGGATCGGAGACCACGGGTTCCAGGTCGAGCAGCGCGCCCTTCGCCGCCAAGGGCATGAAGTAGGCGCCGTGAATCGACATCACATCGGGCGGATTGCCCGCCGCGACCATCGCCTGCAGCTTGTCCATCGCCCGGTCCCCCGGCTCGTTCATGATCTCCACTTCGATGCCGGGGTTCTGCGACATGAACTCCTCGCACAGCTTCTGGTTCGCCGCCAGCTCCGCCGGGCGCGTCCAGGTGAACAGCGTCACCTTCACCTTCTCGCCCCCACCCTTGGAGGTGGACTGGGGCCGGCCGCACCCTGCGAGGGCCATCGTCACACCAAGCAACAGCGCCACACTGAATCGCATCTGCCTAACCTTCCTTCGGCCAACCCGGGCCGGGCGGGCAGTTGTCATCGACTGGGATGAGAGCATCCCGGCGCGGCCGGAAGCCGCAACCCCTGAATTCCTCGTCACAGTATCCCATGGCATAGGGATGACACTTCACGACCATATACTTGGCGATCAGCGGGAACTGCGGAGCCATCGCCCGGCGACACTCCGCCATCATCTCGCGGATCTCCCACTGGGCGCGGCTGCACATTCTCACCCGGCTGACGTGAAGCAGATTCCGCAGGTTTGTGGTCCAGATCAGATTGGTCTTGCCGGCGTTCGGGATGATGTAGCGGGCATCTTGCTGCGCCTGCTCGCCCTTGATGCCCTTCTCCTTGTAGGCGTCCACGATCTCGCGGTAGTACTTGACCGTCTCCCCCACCGCTTGCTCGAACCGCCCGCCGTCTCCGGCCAGGGAATCGGGCTTCACGAAGTACTCTGGATCACCCACGTCCACATAGCGCTGTGATTGCTGGTTGAAAGAGGAGAGCCGGTGCCGCACGAGCTGGTGCGAACAGGCGCGGCTGACGCCCTCGATCCCGAACGTGAAAGAGGGGTGTTCGAGAGTGGAGCCATGCCCCTGCCGGATCAGCTCCTCGAAAAGCCGGTTGCGGAGTTCGTCGCGCCCGGCCTTGCGATAGGCCTCCTCCGGGCTTCCCTTCTGGTAGCAAAGCAGCGCCGCCGCCACCACGATCCGCTCTGGCTCCGGGGTGTGAGCAAGTAGTGTGACCTTCACGCCATCCTCCCGTGGGACTGTTGCGACAGAGTTCGCTCCGGCCCGACCCAATCCCTACTCCGTCGCCGCGGTCTCTCTCATCGCGTGCAATCGCCCCAACGGCAGAGCGAGGCGAGGGCCGCGGCGCTGCGGGCCTGGATGAACCTGTCCGGATGACGCTGAGCGGTTTCGAGATAGGGCAGAGCGCATGCGCGCACGTCATCCATGAATCCTGCCGACTGGGTCCGCTGCCACGACTCGAAAACGTGCGGCAGGAAGACGCCGATCAGGCTCCTCACCCTTGGGCTGGGGTCGCTCCCATAGGAGCGCAGCAGCGCCCGGAGGAACCGAGACTCCATCTCGGCACTGAGATCGCGCTCGGTGTGGAGTTCGATGAGGAGGGCGCTGGCGGCCTTCATCCTCGCCGACTCATTCCGACTCTGCATCTGCCTCAGCCACATCATGTCCCGGATGCCCCCGGAAGGTCCCCGCTCGGGTCTGCTCGCGCTGGCCGCCCCTTGCAGTCGATCATCCTGATAGAGCGCGTTCCTCGTCGCTTCCACCAGCGACGCCTCCAGGTAGAGAGGCCGAGACTGCTTCCTGGCAGGCTTCGGATAGGCGAACGCGCAGATCACGACTGCCGCGAGCACCGTCGCTGGAAACGCGTCGATCAACTTCATGCGAGTGTCCCGTCGGACCCGAGGCCAACCCGCCGTGCCGCCGTCGCGACGCGACGGCCTCGGATGCGAGGATATGGGCGGCGCACCACGCCGCCAGGGCAGGCGAATCGGACTCGGAGCGGAGAATTCTACGCGTGCATGCTCTACGACGCGCCCAACACGGATACCAACAGCCCTGTCCCCATCTTCCACCCCCCTCTACCCAGTCCTTCACCCCCCACTGCTGCTGCGAGGGGCAGCGACTCTGTCGCTGCCCCGTGGCGGTCTCGCTGTTTCCGATGTCCGTTCGGCAGGAGCTCGCTCCTGCCATCCCATCTTCTCCGCCCCCGGCGCCTCCCTCCTCAGATGTCATTGCGAGCCGCCTTGGCTCCGCCCGGAGCCAAGGCGCGCGTGGCAATCTCGGTGTTCGTTCGCCTGCGCCCCCTCCGCCTCCCACCGGCTAGTGGCGTGGGTTCGCCATGCGCGAGAGCGAGTGGTAACCCGCGTAGGCACGCCCTTGGCGTGCCTCTCCCTCCGCCGCAGGCGGCCCCCCTTATCTGCGTTCATCTGCGTCCATCGGCGGCTAAGCCTCCGCCGTTCCTCCCTACAACCCCGCCACCAACTCCTCCGCCTGCGCTACCGCCTCCCCCAGCGCGTCGAGGCCGTGGTTCAGCTCCTCCTCGCTGATGGTCAGCGCGGGCTCGATGCGAATCACGTAGGGGTTGTTGAGCGTGTAGGCGGCGATCACCCGGCGCTGCGCGAGGCCGGCGATCACCAGCCCGGCGATGTCGGAGTCCGTGAACTGAACCCCAATGAATAGGCCGCGCCCGCGCACCTCGGAGACGATCTCGGAGTGGCTCTGCTGCAGCTCGCGCAACCTCCCGAGCGCCTTCTCCCCTATCGTGACTGCTCGCGCGGGAAGATCGAGGCGCTTGATCTCGCGAATCGCGGCGAGGCCCGCGGCGCACGCCAGCGGGTTGCCGCCGAGGGTGGAGGAGTGAATCAGCGGATTCGTCTCCAGCGCCGTCCAGATCTCGGGAGTGCTGGCGAACGCGCCCAGCGGCATCACGCCCCCGCCCAGGGCCTTGGCGAGGGTGATGATATCGGGAATGACACCCTCCCGCTCGCACGCGAACATCGTCCCGGAACGGCCGAAACCGGTTTGCACTTCATCGAGTATCAGCAGCGCGCCCACGCGGGTGCAGGTCTCCCGCACCGCCGGCAAGTACCCATCGGGCGGGATGATGACCCCGGCCTCCCCCTGAATCGGCTCCAGGATCACCGCCGCCGTCTGGCCGGTCACCGCCCTGTCGAGCGCCTCCGCGTCAGCATAGGGGACGTGGGTCACCTCGGGCAGCAGCGGCGCGAACGGCTTCTTGTAGACCTCCCGCCCGGAGGCGCTGAGCGCGCCGAAGGTCTTCCCGTGAAAGCCCCCCTCCGTCGCTACGATGCCGGCGCGGCCGGTATGCAGGCGGGCCAGCTTTAGCGCCCCCTCGACCGCCTCGGCCCCACTGTGGCAGAAGAAGGACTTCTCGATCCCCCCCGGCAGCATCGCCGCCAGTTCGGCGGCGAGATCGGCCACGGGCTTGTCGAAGAGCACCCGCGAAGCGAGCGGCATGCGGTCGAGCTGCTCCTTGACCGCTGCCACCACCGCGGCCGGCCGCTGCCCGAGAGCGAGAGTGCCGAAGCCCGCCAGCAAGTCCAGGTACTCGTTGCCGTCGCTATCCCAGATGCGCGAGCCCTCGGCCTTCCACTCTACCGCCTCGAAGCCCATGAACTTGAACAGCGACGCCAGCCCCGCGTTCACGTGGCGCTGGTAGCGCTCCACCACCTGCTGAACATCGACTAGCTCGCCGTGGTCTGAGGTCATTACTAGGGCAGATCTGTGACCTTGGGAACACCCGCGGTCGGGGTGGAGGGAACCGGCGCGAAGTAGTCGCGCCCCGTCGCCAGGTCGAGCTGCGCCAGCGCCAGATTCAGCCCGAACACCGCCTGGTTCTGTCGCGTCCTCGCCCCGGCGAGGGTCGCTTCCGCATCGAGGATCTCGACGCTGGTGCCCACCCCCTCCTGATAGCGGAGGGTGGCGATGCGCTGCGCCTCCTGAGCCTGCTCGACTTCCTTGCGGGCGGCTGCGAGCTGCGCCTGCGCCGCTTGCAGCGCGAAGTAGGCAGTCTTCACGTCCAGGCCGATCTGCAGCCTAAGCGCCTCGATTGCCTGCTCCGCCTGCCGCTGCGACGCCTGCGCGGAGCGAATCGTGCCAGTTACATAGCCGCCGTTGAACAGGCTCCAATCCGCCGAGAGGGAGATGGACCCAGTATTCTGGGAGACGACTAGTTCGCTGCCTGCAGCCAGGCCGAGCTGCTCGCCGGGGATGGTCACCTTCGGCTGGAGGGACCAGTTCAGGGAGCCGGTGATCTTGGGCTGGCGCGCGGCGCGGGCAATAGCCACCTGTGCTCTCGTGACCGCAACTGCGGCCATCGCCGTCTTCACATCCGGCCGCTGTGCCAGCGCCTCCGTCGCCAGGTCGGAGAGATTGCTCGGCTTCACTTCCTCGGGCCGCGGGGTGCTGAGCTTCGTCCCGGTCGGAATGGTGACTCCCATCATCGTCGCGAGCGCTGCCCAGGCCGTATCGCGATCCGTCTGCGCCGAGATCAGCTCTTGCTGCACCCGCGCCACTCGCGCCTCGGCCGCCAGCACGTCGTACTGCGGCGCCACGCCCGCGTCATAGCGCAGCCCGGCGACGCGCATGTGCTCCTGTGCCGAACTCACCACGTCCTGCGCGACCTTCACGCCCTCCTCCGTTGTCAGCACCGCGTAGTAGGTCTGCCGCACCGAGAACGCGATCTGCTGGCGGGAGCGCTGGAAGTTCTGCTCCGCTCCCTGGAGCACCCGCCGGGCGGCCTCCACCCCCTTGCTGGTGCTGCCACCGGTGTAGAGGTTCTGGGAAAGCGTGAAATCAGTCTGGTACGTCGTCGTCCGCTTCTGAAACGAGAAAGCCGGCAGGTTCACCGGCGTGCTGCGCCTGGTCGTAAGGTCCAGCTTTGGCATCAGCGTCGACATCGCCTGTAGGAGCAGCCCGCGATTCACCCACACCCCCTGCTCGGCGATAGCTACCTGCGGGTTGTACTGGAGCGCGATCTCGATCGCCTGGTCCAGCGACAGCATCTGCGGCACCGCCTCCGCTCTCTCCGGAGCCACCGGCCCGACGTCCATCGGAGCTTCCTGAGCCAGCGCGAAAGAGCAGGCGGTGAGCATCAATGCCGCCAAGAGTACGATCAGCTTCGTCCGGTTTGCCATTATTCCAGGACCTCTTTTCGGATTACTGGTGAGGAGTGCCTCACGGGTTCGTGCTGCGAGTGAGGGAAACCTCACAGGCTATTCTCCGGGCGCGCGAGCGTTCCTGCCCCGCGCTTGGGAGGACCAAGTCGATGCATCGCCGAAGCCTGACCCCATGAGTGAGCCGGCCCCGATCCGCCTCGGCGACGAAGTGGAGATGCGCAAGCCCCACGCCTGCGGCTCCAACCGCTGGACCGTCATCCGTATCGGCGTGGACATCCGCATTCACTGCCAGGCGTGCGGCCGCGCGGTGCTCCTGCCGCGGACTCAGTTCCTTCGCGCCAGGAAGAAGATCCTGAAGGCCGGAGGCGACGGGTAGCGGCGCGCAGATGCGCGCCCCCGCTGCCTACGCCGCCGCAAGCCGCCGCTTCGTATACTCCACCAGCCCGCCCGCGGCGATGATCTGCTGCAGGAACTCGCGGGAACGGCTCCGCCTGATAGGACTTCCCCTGGGTCGTGTTCTCGATCACACCCGCCGTCAGATCCACGCGCAGCTCGTCCCCGCTCTTCGCCTCGGCCGCGGCCTCAGGGCACACCAGCACGGGCAAGCCCGACGTTGATCGCGTTGCGGAAGAAGATCCGCGCGAAGCTCGCGGCGATCACGCAGCTCACGCCCGCGGCCTTGATGGCGATGCGGCGCGTGCTCGCGCGAGCTGCCGCACCCGAAGTTCTCCCCGCCCACGATCATGTCGCCGGGCCGCACCTGCGCACGAACTCCGCGTCGATGTCCTCCATGCAGTGCGCCGCCAGCTCCTCCACGTCAGACGTGTTCAGGTAGCGCGCCGGGATGATCACATCGGTGTTGACGTTGTCGCCGTAACGATGAACTCTGCCGCGCAAGTGCGCTCATGACAACTCCTCCGGGCTGGCGATCCGGCCCAGCACTGCGGAGGCCGCGGCCACCGCCGGGCTTGCCAGGTAGACCTCGCTCTCGGGATGGCCCATGCGGCCCACGAAGTTGCGATTGGTGGTCGCCACCGCCCGCTCGCCCTTCGCCAGCACGCCCATGTGCCCGCCCAGGCACGGGCCGCAGGTCGGCGTGCTCAAGGCCGCCGCCGGCTCAATGAAGATCTCCGCCAGGCCCTCTTGATCGCCTGGAGATGCACCCGCTGCGTCGCCGGGATCACTATCAGCCGCACGTCCGGGTGCACCTGTCGCCCCTTGAGCATCTTCGCCGCCATCCGCAGGTCCTCGATGCGACCGTTGGTGCACGACCCGATCACCGACTGATCGATCTGACGTCGCCCGACCTCGCTGACCGGCCTCGCGTTCTCCGGCAGGTGCGGGAAGGCCACCTGCGGCTCGATCTTCGAGCAGTCGATCTCGATGGTGCGGACGTACTGCGGCGTCGCGGTCGCTGGTCTGCTTGGTGTAGGCCGCGATTCGTCACCGACTTCATGTAGCGCGTCGGTGATCGCGTCGGGAGCGATGATCCCGTTCTTCGCCGCCCGCCTCGATCGCCATGTTGCACATGGTCAGCCGGTCCGACATCGGCAGCGCCTCGATCGTCTCGCCGCAGAACTCCAGCGCCTGATAGGCGCGCCCTCGACACGCCGATCAGCGCCGATGGTGTGCAGGATCAGGTCCTTGCCGCCGACCCACGGCTTGAGCGCGCCCGCGGTAGACCACCTTGATCGACTCCGGCACCCGCAGCCAGCACTCGCCGGTCGCCATCGCCGCCGCCAGGTCGGTGCTGCCCGACGCCGGTGGCGAACGCGCCCAGCGCGCCGTAGGTGCAGGTGTGCGAGTCGGCGCCGATGATGCACTCGCCCGGGGCCACCAGCCCCTCCTCCGGCAGCAGCGCGTGCTCGACGCCGCCCGCGGCCGACATCGAAGAAGTGCTCCACCCCCTGCTTGCGGGAGAACTCCCGCATCAGGCGGCACTGCTCCGCCGACTTGATGTCCTTGTTCGGAGTGGAGTGGTCGGCGACCAGCACCACGCGGGTCCTGTCGGCCAGCTTTCGGCGCGCCGATCTTCCCGAACTCCTCGATGGCGATCGGCGCGGTGATATCGTTGCCCAGCATCAGGTCCAGCTTCGCCATGATGAACTGGCCCGGCGTGCACCTCGTCGTGCCCGGAATGCGCCGCCAGGATCTTCTCGGTTATGGTCATCCCCATTGCGGCTAGGCCTTTCTTTCTGGTCGTGCGGCACGTCGGCCGGGTCTGCCCGGACCGGACGACGGCCTTGTTCAGCGCCTGCAGGTACGCCTTCGCGGAAGCCTCGATGATATCCATGCTCGAGCCGCGCCCGGTGTGAATCTGCCCGCTGCGGTCGCTGATGCGCACCATCACCTCACCCAGCGCGTCGGTGCCGCCGGTCACCGAACTGACATTGTAGTCGACCAGTTGGTGCGGCACCTTGATCAGCGAGTCGATGGCGCTGTACACCGCGTCCACGCTTCCGACGCCGCTGGCCACGCCCTGATAGCTCTGCCCGTTCTGGCGCAGACGCACCGTCGCCGTCGGGATGGTGGTCCCGCCGCTGACCACGTGCATGTAGTCGAGCGCGTAGATCTCCTGCGCCACGCGCAGTTCATCGGCCACCAGCGACTCCAATTCGTCGTCCGTCACTTCCTTGCGCTGGTCGGCCACCGCGAGGAACCGCTGGTACGTCTTCTCCAGCTCTTCCGGCGGACAGCTGGTAGCCCAGCTCGGACAGCCGGTGCTTCACCGCGTGGCGCCCGGAGCGGCTGGTGAGCACGATCTGGCTCTGCTCCAGCCCGATCTTCTGGGGCGGGATGATCTCGAAGGTGTTGCGCTGCTTCAGCACTCCGTCGACGTGAATCCCCGAGGAGTGGGCGAAGGCGTTCGCGCCCACGATCGCCTTATTCGGTTGCACCGCCATGCCGGTGACATCCCGCACCAGTCGGCTGCTGCGGTAGATCTCCTTCAGGTTGATATCGGTGGTGAACCGACGTCGCAGCTCGCGCCGCGTGTCGATCGCCACCACCACTTCCTCCAGCGCGGCGTTGCCCGCCCGCTCGCCCAGGCCGTTGATGGTGCATTCCACCTGGGTGGCGCCGTTCACGACCGCGGCCAGCGAGTTGGCCGTGGCCAGGCCCAGGTCGTCGTGGCAGTGCACGCTGATGACCGCGCTGGTCGATGTTGGGCACCGATTCGCGCAGACGCTTGATCAGATCCCCGAACTCCCACGGCAGCGCGTAGCCGACCGTGTCGGGAATGTTGATGATGGTGGCGCCGGCATCGATGGTCTTCTCGACCACCTCGCAGAGGTAGTCGAACTCGGTGCGAGTGGCGTCCATGGCCGAGAACTCGATGTCCTCCAGATAGCCCCGGGCGCGGGAGACAGAGGAGACGGCCATTTCCAGGACCTCCTCCTTCGTCTTGCGCAGGATGCCCTCGCGGTGCATTGGCGAGGTGCCGATGAAGGTGTGGATCCGGACCCGTCGGCTGCCCTTGAGCGCCTCCGCCGTGCGGTCGATGTCCTCGGGCCGACAGCGAGCGAGACCCGCGATGACGGGGCCGTTGACCTTCCTGACGATCGCCCGCACCGCCTCGAAATCGCCCGGTGACGAATACGGGAACCCGGCCTCGATCACGTCCACGCCGAGCCGCGCGAGCTGATGCGCCACCTTCAGCTTCTCTTCGCCGGTCATGCTCGCGCCGGGGCACTGCTCCGCATCGCGTAGCGTGGTATCGAAGATGATGATCTTGGTCTTCTTCTTCGACTTTGACGTCTTCAGGGCAGCCATTTCCGTCAACCTCCTGCAGCTCAGCCGTCTCGCCTTACGAAATCCGGCGAGATCCAGGCATCGCGGGGCGAGTCATGGACCCGCCCCGCGGGTTGGGTCAGTTAGCCTTCCGACCCCCCACGCCTTTCTTCGCCTTGGCGCCGGTCTTCGCCGCCTCTTGGGCCTCAGCGCCCGCGTGGCCGCGCCCGCCTGCCACATCTCCGAATCGCCCATCACCTTGAGTTCCTTGGTCAGCCGGTCCCGGTAGCCCGGTTTCCCAGTGGTCGCGATCACACGGCGAGTCTCGGCGCCGGAGGCCACTCGCGCGTAAAGCTCCTTGAACACCGGCATGACGGCCTTCTTGAACTTCGGCTTCCAGTCCAGTGCGCCCCGTTGCGCGGTCGCCGAGCAGTTGGCATACATCCAGTCCATGCCGTTCTCACTGACGAGACGGATCAGGCTCTCCGTGAGTTCCTCGACAGTCTCGTTGAAGGACTCACTGGGGCTATGCCCGTGCGCCCGCAGCGTGTCGTACTGCGCCTCCATGATGCCGGCCAGCGCTCCCATCAGCACGCCGCGCTCTCCCACCAGGTCGCTGAATACTTCCTTCCGGAACGTCGTCGGGAACAGATACCCGGAGCCGATGCCGATCCCCAAGCTCAGGCAGCGCTCCTGCGCCCTGCCGGTAGCGTCCTGCTCGACGGCATAGCTGGCATTGATGCCTTCCCCGGAGAGGAAGTTGCGGCGCAGTGAAGTGCCGGAGCCCTTCGGCGCCACCATGATCACGTCCACGTTCTTCGGTGGGATCACCGCGTCTGGTCGCGGTAGACGATCGAGAACCCATGCGAGAAGTAGATTGCGTCGCCGGGCTTGAGATGACGCTTGATGCTGGGCCATACCGCCCGCTGCGCCCCGTCGGCCACCAGAAACTCGACGATGGTGGCGCGCTCGGCCGCCTCTTCGATATCGAACAGATCCACGCCCGGCTTCCAGCCATCCTTGCGCGCCCGCTCCCAGTCCTTCGGGAAAATCTTGGACTGACCCACGATCACGCGGAAACCATTGTCTCTCAGGTTCAGCGACTGCGCCCGGCCCCTGGACGCCATAGCCGATGATGGCAACGGTCTCGTTCTTGAGGACCTTCCGGGCCTTCGCCATCGTGAACTCTTTGCGCGTGACGACCTTCTCTCGCGTCCCTCCGAAATCTTCGTCGGCATCGCACCGGTTCATCCTCTTCCCGGCCTTCCCGGTAGTTATTTCTCTTTCGACTCAGCAGCTATCGGGGCTCCGCCAGCCCGGCTCTGCGACGCAGCATTACCTTCGCCGCCCAGCCGATGGCTAGACCGACCCCGATGAATCAGCGCGAGGTTGATCAGCAGCCCCTTCACGCTGTCCAGCCCATAGTGATCCATGATGCTATTGTAGATCCGCCACATCACCCACAGCGCCGGCCCGCACCAGCCCGCAGATCAGCCCCAGCAGCGCGTTGGAGGCCAGTCGCTTGCGGGCCGCGCCCACGATGGCGCCGATGAGGAGGCCGGCGACCGGCAGCGCGATCGCGAGCAGCCCGATCACCTGCGCGGCCTGTTCGGTTGTGACCAGTTCCTTCATCTGACACCTCAGATCGGTGTTCAGCCCTGACGGACTCGAGTCCGTTACGCGGTTTTCGACCCGCGGGAGAGCACGATCCGCCCGGTGCGCATCATCTCCTTGATCCCGAAGCGCCGCAGCATGCCCGATGATGCGCGTCGATCTTGTCCGCGTTCCCCGTCACCTCCACGATGAACGTGTCCTCGGAGACGTCGACGATGTTGGCCGCGGAAGATACTCACGATCTGCATGATCTCCGCCGCGCGCGCTCGGGTCCGCGTTGATCTTCAGCAGGGCCAGCTCCCGCACCACGCGTCGGCTCATCCTGGTGGTCGAGCACCTTGATCACGTCGATCAGCTTGTAGAGCTGCTTCGTGATCTGCTCCAGCACCGCGTCCGGCCCGTCCACCACGATCGTCATGCGCGACATGTCCGGGTCCTGGGTGGTGCTCACCGCCAGGCTGTCGATGTTGAAGCCGCGCCGGGAGAAGAGGCCGGAGGTCCGCGTCAGCACGCCCGGCCGGTTGTTCACCAGCACGGAGATGGTATGTTTCATGTGCTGACTCTGACCAGGTTGTCCAGCTCGGCTTCCTTGACGCCTTTCCTTGCTTGCCTCAGTCCACCAGCATCTCGTTCACGGTGCCGCCGGCCGGCACCATCGGCATCACGTTCTCCTCCCGCGCCACCACGAAGTCGATCAGGCACGGCCGGTCCTTGACCGCCATCGCCTTCTTGATCGCCGCCCTCACCTCCGACTCCTCCGTCACCCGCAGGCCCACCGCGCCGTAGGCCTCGGCCAGCTTCACGAAGTCCGGCGTGTCGGCAGTTCGAGGTCGGTGAAGGAGAGGCGGTTGTGCGTAGAACAGCTTCTGCCACTGCCGCACCATGCCCAGGTAGCGGTTGTTCAGGATCGCGATCTTGACCGGCAGCTTGTTGACGACCGCGGTCGCCAGCTCCTGGATGTTCATCTGGATGCTGCCGTCGCCGGCGATGTCCCAGACCACTCGGTCCGGGCCGCGCGAACTGCGCGCCGATGGCCGCCGGGAAGCCGAAGCCCATCGTGCCCAGGCCGCCGGAGCTGATGAACTGCCGCGGCTCCTTGCAGTGGTAGAACTGCGCCGCCCACATCTGGTTCTGGCCCACCTCGGTGGCGATGATCGCCTCGCCCTTGGTGGCCTCGCAGATCTCCTCGATCACGTACTGCGGCTTGAGGCCGTCGCCCTTCCACCGCATCGGGTACTTGCTGCTTCCACGCCAGGATCGGGCTGGTGCCACTCCGGGTGCTTGGTCTTCGCCACCTTCTTCACCAGCGCCGCCGAGCACGTGCTTCACGTCGCCCACGATCGGCAGCGCCGGCGGCGACGTTCTTGCCGATCTCCGCCGGGTCGATGTCGATGTGGATGATCTTCGCGTTCGGCGCGAACATGTCGAGCTTGCCCGTCACGCGGTCGTCGAAGCGCGCGCCGACCGCGATGATCAGGTCGGCCTCGTGCAGCGCGTAGTTCGCGTAGGCCGTGCCGTGCATGCCCAGCATGCCCAGGGACAGCTCGTGCTCGTCCGGGAAGCCGCCCTTGCCCATCAGCGTCGTGGTCACCGGCGATGTCGGCCCGCTCGGCCAGCGCCAGCAGCTCGGCGTGCGCCGTCGGCCGCGTTGACGCCGCCGCCGCCGTAGATCACCGGCCGCTCGCGCCGCGTCGATCAGCTCCGCCGCCCGCTCGATCATCTTCGGGTGCCCGGTGCGCGTCGGCCGGTAGCCGCGCAGGTCCACCTTCTCCGGGTAGCCGAACTCCAGCGTCCCGCGCTGACACGTCCCGCGGGATGTCGACCAGCACCGGGCCCGGGCCGGCCGGTGCGCGCGATGTGGAAGGCCTCCTTCATCACCCGCGGCAGGTCGGCCGGGCTCGGTCACCAGGTAGTTGTGCTTGGTGATCGGCATGGTGATGCCGGTGATGTCGGCTTCCTGGAAGGCGTCCTTGCCGATGGCGAACGTCGGCACCTGGCCGGTGATGCGCCACCATCGGGACCGAGTCCATGTAGGCGGTGGCGATGCCGGTGACCAGGTTCGTCGCCCCCGGCCCGGAGGTGGCCAGGCACACGCCCACCTTGCCGCTCGCGCGGGCATAGCCGTCGGCCGCGTGGGCCGCGCCCTGCTCGTGCCGCACGAGGATGTGCCGGATATCCGTGCACGTCGTACAGCGCGTCGTAGATCGGCAGCACCTGGCCGCCGGGATAGCCGAAGATGACCTCGACGCCCTCGCGCCGCAGGCACTCGATCAGCGCCTGTGCGCCGGTCATCTTCATCGTGCTTCTCCGTCTCTGCGATCGCATCGCGACTCGTCTCTGCATCGCTTACCTCTCGTCACTTCGTCGGCGTCACGCCCATCACCGCGCCCGGTGCGCGGCGGAGGTCACCAGCGCGCGCGTAGCGCGCCAGATAGCCGGTCGTGCACCTTCGGGGGCAGCGGCTTCCAGCTGCTTGCGCCGCTCCCGCAGCTCGCTCGCCGTGCACCCGCAGTTCGATCTTCCGCCGGTTCACGTCGATCAGGATCTCGTCGCCCTCCTGCACCAGGCCGATCGGGCCGCCCACGCGCCGCCTCCGGGGAGACGTGCCCGACGGACAGCCCGATGGTCGCGCCGGAGAAGCGCCCGTCGGTGATCAGCGCCACCGACTGGTTCAGCCCCGCGGCGTAGATCTGCGAGGTCGGGTAGAGCATCTCCCGCATCCCCGGCCCGCCCTTGGGCCCTTCGTACTGGATTACCACCACGTCGCCGGCGATGTATCTGCCCCGCCGACGATCGCCTGGGTGGCGTCCTCCTCCCGCGTGAAGACGCGCGCGCGGCCGGTGAAGCGGCGCATGCTCTTCGCCACGCCGAGGCCTTCACCACCGCGCCCTCCGGCGCCAGGTTGCCCTTGAGGATGGCGATGCCGCCTTCCTTGTGATAGGCCTTGTCGAGCGGGCGGATCACGCTCGTATCCAGCACCCTCGCCTCGCGGCCGCGATCGTCGCATGCGTAGGCCCGCTCACCGTGTCGCGGCCGACTCGATCTGGTCCAGCAGCACGTGCATCACCGCCGCGCACGCCGCCGGCGCGGTCCAGGTCCTCCATCGCATGCTGCGCCGTCGGGCCAGGCAGGATGTCGGTGATGTGCGGCGTCTCCCGCGCGATCTCGTCGAACCAGTCGATCGGCAACGTCGATGCCCGCCTCGTGCGCGATCGCCGGCAGATGCAGCACCGTGTTGCTCGACCCGCCCAGCGCGTTGTCGACGCGGATGGCGTTGCGGAACGCCGCCTCGGTCAGGATCTGCCGCGGCCGCACGTCCTCGCGCACCAGGTCCACGATCCGCTCGCCGACTGGCGTAGGCGATCCGCCGCTTCTCCGCCGAGACCGCCAGCGCCGTGCCGCAGCCCGGCAGCGACATGCCCAGCGCCTCCGTCAGGCAGGCCATCGTGTTCGCGGTGTAGAGCCCCTGGCAGGAGCCGATGCCCGGGCAGGCGGCCTTCTCCAGCATGGTCGAGTTGCTCGTCGTTCAGCAGCCCCGCCTTGCGCCAGCCCGCCGCCGTAGTAGCCGTCACCGTAGATGATGTGCCCTGTCGCCAGCCGCTCCGCCGCCTTCGCCTGGTCGGGCTTGCCGGCTTGCCGGAAGCTGATCCGCGACGCCGACGTCAGGTCGTCCGCAGATACAGCGCGCACTCGCCGGCCATCATCGGGCCCGCGGTGACGACGATGGTGGGGATGTTCACCCGCGCCGCCGCCATCATCATGCCCGGGCGTGATCTTGTCGCAGTTCGTCAGCAGCACCAGCCCGTCGAACTGGTGGGCCTCGCACCATCGACTCGACCGAGTCGGCGATCAGCTCCCGCGTAGGGCAGCGAGTAGTGCATCCCGCTGTGCCCCATCGCCAGGCCGTCGCAGACGCCGGGCAGGCCGAAGAAGAAGCTGACGCCGCCCGCCGGCGAAGACGCCGCGCTCGATGTGGCGCTCGAGGTCGCGCATGCCGACGTGGCCGGGGATGATATCGTTCCAGCTCGTCGCGACCCCGATGAAGGGGCGCTCGAAGGCGCTCCGGTCGAGCCCGGAACCATACAGCAGCGCCCGATGCGGCGCCCGCTCCGGCCCCTGCTTGATCACATCACTCCGCATGCTCTCTCCTTCCCCTGGCCGGGCCTCGGGCCGTTGCGCCGCCTCTCGCCTTACGCCTGACCGCCTAGCTCGCACAAACACAAACACCCCCCGTCCCACTTTGGGACGAGAGGTGCTAGACTCTCGCGGTACCACCCAAATTGAACGCCGGCCGTCGCCGTCGCGACCGCCGCGCTCCACTCGTGTCGCGATAACGGGCGATACCCGGCTCGGTCTACTGGAGGCGTTCGACCGAGCAGCTCCGGGGCGAGTTCAGCAGAGCCGTGGCGCCGGTTCTCAGCCTGGACCGGCTCTCTGTAGCCCGAAGCGCTGCCTACTACTCCCCTTCATCGCTTTTGCAGTTGAAAGCAGTGTTGGCAGGGCAATATGCGCAGCCCTGCCCAACGGTGAGATTATAGCAGAGGGCAAGAGGGGGCGTCAACCCCTTGGGGGGGCGGAAACGGGCTGGGCCCTGCCTCCAGACGCTCCCGCTTCAGTATACAGGGCCGTGTCAAGGGATTTCGCAGAAGAGCAAGCAAATTGCTTGCTCTTGACGGTGGCGGAAATGCGTGTTTTCTGACGGATTTAGAGCGCACTTATGTGGAATCGGGGACCGCGTAGGAGACTGGCCAGCGCGGCAACCCGCTCCGCGAGGGGATTCCCCTACCCGCCTTCCCTTTGCCCCCGCATCCGAAGCGCCAGATCGTCGAACACCGTGTAGACGGTCGGGACGACGAACAGGGTCAGGAACGTGGAGGTCGTCAGCCCGCCGATGACCGCGGTCGCCATCGGCGCCTGCACCTCCGAGCCCTTGCCCAGGGCCAGCGCGAGCGGCAGCATGCCGAGGATGGCGGCGGAGGCGGTCATCAGGATCGGGCGCAGCCGGGTCGGGCCCGGCCGTCAGCAGGGCCTCCTCGCGCGCCATGCCGCGCGCGCGCAGCACGTTGGTGTAGTCCACCAGCAGGATGCCGTTCTTGACCACGATCCCCACCAGCATCAGCACGCCGATGAACGCCGTCAGGCCGAAGGAGCGCCCGGTGAGGAACAGGGCGAGCATCACCCCGGTGTGCGCGAGCGGCACGGAGAGCAGGATCGTCAGCGGGTGGATGAACGACTCGAACTGGGAGGCCAGCAGCATGTAGATCAGGCCGATGGCCAGGACCACCGCCAGCCACATGCCGCCGAACTCCTCCGCCCGCCGCTTCTGGTTGGTGCCCCAGTCCCAGTAGTAGCCGGCGGGCAGCTTCACGTCGGCCATGAGCCTTCTCGATGTCGGCCTGGATCTCGCCCGACGGAGCGGCCCTGCGGGATGCCGGTGACGGCGATGTAGCGCTGCCGGTCCTGGCGCGTGATCTGGCTGGGGCCCAGCCGTAGACCGGGCTGCGCCACCTGGCCGAGCAGGATGGGCTGCGGTGCCGTTGCCGGCGTGCTCGGGGCTGATCGACCAGGTTCTGCATCTCGCGCGACCGTCTTGCGGGTGGCCTCCGGCATCTGCACGATGATCGGGTACTGGAAGCCCTTCTCCTGGTAGTAGCTCGGCGATCGTGCCGTTGGTGGCGGTGTTGATGGTGTTGGCGATGTCGGAGAAGCTGACGCCGAGCTGGAGCGCCTTCTGCGCGGTCGACCTTCCACTGGATCTCCGGCATCGCCTCCTGCCAGTTCACGTCCAGGTTCTCCAGCCCCGGCACGCCGCGCACGCGCGCCATGCACGTCCCGCGCGACGGCGGAGAGCGTGGTGAGGTCGTCGCCGAAGATGTCGACCTCGACGTTCTGGTTGCCGCCGGTCATGATCTGGTGACGAGGTCGATCTGGGTCGAGCCGCGGCGTCGCGCCCGGGCAGCCGCGAGAGCTGCGCGGCGCAGGTCGCCGATGACCTCGAGCGTGGATTCGCTTGCGGTCGTCCTTGAGCTTGACGCTGCACCGCGCCCTGGTAAGGGGTGAGCGCCGAGCCGGTCGCCGCGCATGCTCAGGCTCGAGCCGGCGGTGGCGAAGGCCGTCTCGACGTTGGGGTTGCTCAGCACGATCCGCTCGACCTGCTGCATCGCTTGCGTCGGTCTTGGTCGAGCGCGGTGCCGACGGGCATCTTGATGCTGACGGTGAAGTCGCCGCTGTCGGTCGCCGGCATCAGCTCGGTGCCGATCTGGGGGCAGCAGCAGGAGGCTGCCGACGGTGATGGCCAGCGCGCCGCCGAGGGTCAGCAGCGCGGTGATGGATCGCCCAGCGCAGGCCGTCGGCGATAGGCGGCGTCGAGGGCGTCGAACCACTGCCCGAAGCGGGCGAAGGCGCGCTCGATCAGGCGCCTGTCGTGCTCGCCGTTCTCGAGGCTCTCGCGGTGCGCCTCGCCGTGAGATCAGCCGCGTCGCCAGCATCGGCACGACGGTGGTCGCGTCGAGCAGCGAGACGGCGAGCGAGAAGATGACCACCAGCGCGAACTGCGTGAACATCTGCCCCGCCTGGCCCTTGATCAGCAGCAGCGGCAGGAAGACGACCATGACGGTCCAGGTGGAGGCGAAGACCGCGGACATGATCTCGTTGGTGCCGCTCGACGGCGGCCTCGGTCGCGGTCTTGCTTGTCGCGCTCGATGTGCCGGAAGATGTTCTCCAGCACCACCACGGCGTCGTCCACGATGAGCCCGGTGGCCAGCGCCAGCCCGCCCAGCGACATGGTGTTGAGCGTGAAGCCGCACAGGTAGAGCAGCGCGAAGGTGGAGATGATGGAGGTCGGGATGGAGAGCGCGACCACCAGCGTGCTGCGGATGTTGCGCAGGAAGAAGAGCAGGATCAGGATGGCCAGCACGCCGCCGATGAGGGCGCTGACCTTCACGTCGTTGACGGAGTCGCTGATGAACTGGGACTGGTCGTAGGCGACGCCGAACTTGAGGTTGGGATAGAGCTGCTTGACGCGCTCGAGCTTCTCGAAGACCGGCTTCGCCGTGTCGACGGTGTTGGCGCCGCTCTGCTTGCTGACGATGATCCCGGCCGACGGGCTTGCCGTTGAGGCGGGTGTAGAGCCGCGTCTCCGCGTGCGAGTCGCGCACCGCGGCCACGTCGCCCAGAGCGACACGATCTGCCCGTTGAACGAGCCGAGCGGGATGCTGCGCGATCTCCTCGGGGCTGGTGAACCAGCCCAGGCTGCGGATGGTGTACTCGGTGTTCCCCTGCTTGGCGATGCCCGGCGGGCAGGTTGAGGTTCTCCTGCGCGATGCGCCGCATCACGTCGGCGAGCGAGAGGCCGTGCGCGCGCAGGCGATCCGGGTCGACATCGACGATGATGGCGCGCTGCTGCCCGCCGGTGACCGATGGCCGAGGCCACGCCGTTGGCCGACTCGATCATCGGCGAGATCTGGTTGTCCAGCAGCGTGCGCAGCTTCACCGGGTCGCTCTCGCCGGAGACGCCGAAGATCAGGATCGGCAACTGGGTCGGGTCGAACTTGAAGACGAGCGGCGTCTGCAGCGTGGGATCGCTGGGGAAGCTCTGCGTGGCGCGCTCGACGAGCTGCAGCACGTCGACCGCGGCCTGCCCGATGTCGGTGCCCCACTGGAACTGGATGCGGACGCTGGAACTGCCCTCGGTCGTGCTGGAGCTGACCTGGTAGAGGTTGGGGGCGGAGGAGACGGCCTGCTCGATGGGCCGCGTGACCTGCGCCTCGATCT
This sequence comes from uncultured Armatimonadota bacterium, assembly GCA_963699135.1. Lineage (GTDB taxonomy): Bacteria > Armatimonadota > Hebobacteria > Hebobacterales > Hebobacteraceae > JBEKKD01. The sequence continues at coordinate 1,206,888 of OY969415.1, forward strand.
CCTCCGGCGCGACGTTCGGCCAGGTGGTGATGACGGCGACGGTCGGCAGGGACACCTTCGGCAGCAGGTCGACCGGCAGCCGGGTGAGGCAGATCAGCGCCCAGCAGCACCAGCGCGGCGATGCGCATGATGACGGCGACGGGACGGGTGACGGCGAATCGGGCGATGCTCATGCCGGCCTCCCCCCGTGCGAACGGAGAGGGCGCCGCGGCGATGGGCTGCCCCTGTCGCTCTGCTCCGCCGGCTTGCTCGACTTCTCACCCGGTGCTGACGGCCTGACCGTCCTTGAGGGGATAGGCGGTGAGGATGACGACCTTCTCGCCGGGGCGCAGGCCGGCGGTGATGGCGATGACGTCGCGGCCGAGGCCCCGACCGTGACCGGGCGCCTTCTGGCGACGCTCTGGTCGTCGATCACCATCACGTAGCTGCCCGCGCCATCGCGCTGCACCGCCTCTCGGGGGACGACGGTCGCGTCCGTGCACCACATCGGTCTGTAGCTGCACGTGGGCGAAGGTTCCGGGCTGATCGTGAACTCGGGATTGTCGAGTGTCACCCGCACTGAGAACTGGCGACTCGTCGGATCGGCCGAGGGGTTGATCTGCGTGACCTTCCCGGTGAAGGGACGACCGGGGACGGCGTCCAGAGTCACCCCGGCCGACTGCCCGAGCCTGATCTTCCCGTTTACTTCCTCGGGCACGGAGACAGTCGACCCACACCTGGCGCATGTACTGCACGGTCAGGATCGGCTGGCCCGCGGTGACCACGGCCCCCGGGTCGATGAACCGGCTGGTGGCGAAGCCATCGATCGGGGAGATCAGCACGGTATCGGCGAACAGCGATTCCGCGCTCCTCGACCCCGGCCTCGGCCGACGGCGACGGAGGCTCGCAGCGCCGCCAGGCTCTGCTGGTAGGCCGGCTTCTGCGCGGTATTCGCTCGGGCATAGTCGAGCGCGGCCTGCGCCTGCTCGACGGCGGCCTGCTGCACGCCGAGGGTGGCCTCCGCATCATCCACATCTTGGGCCGCGATGAAGCCCTTCCGGTACAGCTCCCGCAGCCGATCGTACTTCTTCTGGGCGCTGTCCAGATTGGCGTTCGCGCTGGCGAGGGCAGCTTCCTGCTGGCGCACCTGGGTGGCCACGGAGACATCGGCCGGGTTCTGGGTGATCTTCGCCTGGGCCAGTCGGTACTGCGCCTCCGCCAGGGCCGCCCTGGCCTGGCTGACCTGAGTCTCGACCTGAGTCGGATCGATGCGTACCAGCACCTGGCCCTTCGCCACTCGGTCTCCTGCGTTGACCTGCAGGAGCCTGATCCGCCCCGTTACCTTGGCCGCGATCTGAACGCTGAGCGGCGCTTCGACGGAACCGACGCTCTCGAGACTCTGCGCGATCTCCTGGACGCGAGCGAGGCTGAACGATACCGTCGGTGGAGCGCTCATGCGGGCGAGGCGCTGGCGAGACTTGGCCAGCGAGTCGCTTCTTGCTGTCACCAGGCGATAGCCGATCAGGGACGCCAGAAGTAGCACTGGCAGGAGAACATACAGGCGAGATCTCATACGGTTACTCACAGCCCAAGTATCTGAGTGACCTGCAATAACAGGGTTACTTACGAGTTCAGACGATGTCAACCGCCTCCTGCATCCAAACCTCTCCGTTACCCTCCAGATGTAAAGGGCTGCCCGCGTTTGGCAGCGAACCTGGGCCTGGGTGGGGAGAAGGCGAGTCCTTGTGAGTTGCCGGTACCGGCCCGACGCGAAGCTCAGCCGTCGGGATTTCCTGTTTGGCGCCGGGGCGGCGGCTGGAGTGCTCGCTGCCACCGCAGCAGGTACGGCCTGTCCGGGCCCCTTGGCCCAGGAGCCGGAGGAGCCACGCCGATCTCCTGGCCCAACACCGGCGGGGAAACAGAGGTGTGAGATGGAGGTTGGTTTCGGCAGCGCATCGTTGGAGGGTACGTGGCAGACGAACGAGACCTTCGCGGATGAGGTGGAGGTGCGGGCTCTGCTGGTGCGCCAGGGCGGGCAGACCGGCGCGCTGTTGGTGGCCGATCTTGCCCTGATGTGGCCGTCGGCCTCGGAGCAGTTCCGCGGGAGCATCGCCGCGGTGCTCGGAATTCCGCCGGAGCACGTCGGCCTGTTCGTCACTCAGAACCACGTGAACCCCGGCGCGCCGCACTATCACGGGGACTTCGATATGGCCAGGCTCGAGCGCGCCTACCTGCAGGCCGCGAAGGAGGCGGCCGCCGCCCTGCAGCCAGCCGAGGTGGCGCATGTGAACGCCCGACCCGACCCTCCGCTCACCTTCCGGAGACGCGTCCTGATGGGGGACATGGGTGAGTTCACCTGCTACTACGGCTTCCTGGTGGATGAGAAGGGAAGGGCGAACTGCAGTCCCGTCATCAGAGCGGCGCTGGCCGGACTGGCCGGCGGCCAGGCATTTCCGATCAACGCCGCGGAGTTCGACACCGAGGGACGGCCGAAGCAGCCCGAGGCGGCGATGCCGGTGCCGGACCCACTCTACCTGCCGCCAGCGGCGGACGAGCTGGTCCAGGGCCTGTTCTTCCGCAGCCCCGACGGGAAGCCGATCGGATCTCTCATCCGGTTCGCTTCCCATCCCAATACCTATGGCGCCGCCGGCGACTCGCACCATTCCGGGGACTACCCGGCCTACGTGCGGCGACGCGCTGAGCAGGCCTTCGGGGGAACGGGGGTCTTCCTGACGGGGCCCTGCGGCGACCAGGTCTGCCCTATCGGACGAAAGTCGCTCCAGCTAGCTGAGAGCATTGGCCGCCGGGTGGCCGACGCGCTGTTGGGGCGACTCGCCGACGCGAGCTGGCAGCGCGACGCGGCTGTCCGGGTGGCATCTCCCGAGGTGCGGCTGCGAGTCAGAGAAGACTACCCGGCGTCACGCGCGGCCGCCCAGAAGGAGCGGGATGAGATCAAGGCCGCTTTCCCGGAGGCCGCTCGCGCCGGCGCGAGTTTGGCCGAACTGAAACGAATGTCAGACCGCTATGAGTTCCTGCTCTGGGTGACTCACACCGGCGACAGCCATCATGACTGGACAGGACTTGAGGTCACGGGAAGAGCCGGGCAGGAGGTCTCGCACCCGCTGTTCGTGCTGCAGATCGGGTCAAGCGTGATAGCCGGTCTGCCGGGCGAACCGTTCGGCGGGTACAGCGCGAGGTTGAGAGCCGAGACCATCGGCGAGGCGTTGATCGTCGCCGAGGAAGCTAACGGGTACCTGAGCTACTTCCCAATGGCGGAGGACTACCCCAGAGGCGGCTATGAGGTGACGGCCGCGCTTCTCGGCCCCGATAGCGAAGAGGCGCTGGTCGGTGCGGCCGGGCGCGCGGTTCTCAGGAGCGTCGGCAAGACCGGAGCGGATGGCTGAGTAGGTTGTGCGTGTCTGGTAAGGCCGGAACGTCGGTATCTCGCGATTACCGAGGAGCTGCTCGCCCCCGCCCGCGCCCCGCGCTCGGCTTGCGACCTGAGGGAGCCTTTCCCCGGCCCCGCGGCAGGGCCACCGGCAGAATGAGGAAGGCGATGGATAGCCCGACCATCAACCACGAGAATACCGCGCCCAGTCGTGGGGCGGAGGGCGTCCCGGTGGCAAGCTTGATCTCCGCCGAGAGCACCGCTGGCTGGTAAAGCCCCGCCTTCGCCACCACTTGGCCGGTCGGCGCAATGATCGACGAGATTCCGGTGCCGGCCCCGCGCAGCACCCAGCGCCCTGTCTCCACCGCCCGCAGCACCGCCATCTGCTGATGCTGCGCGGCGGCCGCGGTGCGGCCGAACCAGGCGTCGTTGGTGATGATGACCAGCACCTGGGCCCGCCTGTCCCCCATCTGCCAGGCGATGCCGGGGAAGATCGACTCGAAGCAGATCATGGGGCCGATGGCGATGGTCCCCGCCTGCAGCACCTGGTGCACCGCCCCCGCGGCGAAGTCGAAGTCCCTCACGTGATAGCGCTTCAGCAGCGGCAGCCACCCCCGCCCCGGCACATACTCGCCGAACGGCACGAGCTGCACTTTGTCGTAGCGCGAGGTCAGGATGCCATTGGGCGAGTAGAGGTAGGCCGAATTGAAGGTGCGGCGGCGCTCATCATAATAGGGCCCGCCCGCCAGCAGCCAGGCGTCGGAGGATCGGACAATCTGCGATATCCTCGCGGCGATCCACGCCTCGGATTCCGGCGCGCCGGGGATTACGCTCTCGGGCCACACCACCAGCGCCGGTCGCCCCTGCGCCGCTTTCTGCGTCAGCGCGCCATAGACGTCGAGCGTCTTCGTCCGCTCGGCCGCCTTGAGGGGGACGTTGATCTCCTTCGCGGTCAGCGGGCCGGTCGTGCTGCCCTGCACCACCGCGACGCGAATCGCCGGTCCGGCCGGCTCCGGCGACCTCTTCACTACTGCCAGCGACCCCACCAGACAGAGCGCGATCAGACCTACGCCCATCGCCGCCCGCATCGCCGGCGCCCCCAGCTTATCCCCTCGCATGATCGCCACCGCCACTTCCGCCACGCACACATTCGCCAGCGCGATCAGCAGCGAGGGCCCCATGGTACCGACGAGCCGGGCCGACCAGGCGAGCGACGGATGCGGGCTCTGGCTGTAGGCCAACCACCCCCAGGTGAAGCCGAACTCGCCCAGGCCTCTCACCCACTCGACCCCGACCCACAGCACCGCCGTGCCCAGCATCCGCGGCCCTGCTCCCAGCCGCCCCATCAACCGCACCCCCATCCCCCACACCACCAGCCAGAGGCCGAACAGCGCGGCCGTCAACACCAGCACCGAGATGCCGAACAGATAGAGCCAATAGCAGAGCGCGGCGAAGAACACGAACCCGCCCACCCAGCTTCCCAGGAACGCCGGCCACCCGCGCCCCAGCCGCAGCGCCAGCAGCCAGGGAACCAGCGCGATCCAGGCGAGAAGCCAGAGCCCGGCAGGGGGAAAAGCGAGGCTGAGCAGCACACCGGAGAGAGCGCAGAGGAGGATGGTTCCGCGGAGGGACAGAGTTGTGCGATGCTGTGCCACGATGCTCACCCCAGCGCCAAACGCCAGCGCTCACCAGTCGGCTGGCGTGATTATAGCCCAACGCGGAGGAGTGTTCAATTGGTGGGGGGACTCGCCGAAACGCACCGTCTGCGCCTGAGGTGGTATACTACCTCGCGAGCACTGGTTCCAGGGACTGCGGAGCTGTCACACAAGGGAAGTAGGGGGCGCAGCGATGCTTCGTCTCAAACGACACAAGGACTGGAAGGAACTGGTCGTCACTATACCCGTCGCTATCGTCGCCACGACGGCCGTCGTGGGGCTGGCGATCATATTCCTCCCGGAGGTCGTTACGGGCTGGCTCATGCAGCGCCAGGGCAACGCAGGCCCGAAGGTCCGGCCGCGCCGCGCTAGGCGGGACTGAGCAGGGATGCCTTCCCGTCACCTCCGTAGCTTGCCCCTGAAGTCGGATCGGGCTGGAATGGGCCGACCGGGGGATGGCGATGAGCCGATCAGATGACCACCACCTCATTCTACCCCCGCCGCCAGGAAGGGGAGGCGGGAGGGACGATGCTGGCGCGTTCCCAGCTACTGCGTCTGCTTCAGAGCTCGCCGGGCAGCAGCCTGCACGATTGGCTCTCGGTCGGAGAGCTGCTCCCGTAGGAATCCCAGCGACCCGCGGTCTCTGCACACGCCAAGCCAGCCGATCGCGTGGGATCGGTCCAGATAGCCCCCCGACCGTGCGAACTTCCGCACCCGCATCAGCGCGTCCCCGTCCCCCAGAGCGGCGAGCGCACCCAAGGCATCGCATTGCACGTGGGCGTTACGGCTCTCACTGGCCGCCCGCAAGGCCTCTCGTGTCCCTGGGGGTTTGGCCTTGACCAAGATCTTGCACATTCTCTCCGCGTCGAACAAGCCCCATCCTGCCCCTGCTGGCAGACCCGTCTCGAGCGCCTGAACCCACCGTACGATTTGGTTGAGTGCATCCGCGTCCCCGCGTTCCGCCAGATGCAGAGTCGCCGCGAATGCGAGGTCCGGATCGCGGTGCAGGCACTTGTGGAGCAACTCCCCGAGGTCAGGCGGGTCGAGTCGAACAAGTCCCTCCAGTGCCGACTCGGCGCAGTTCGCATCCTGGTCCAGCAGAGCGGTTCGCAATGCACCGGCATCTTCGGGTCGCGCGTGCTCCGCCAGAGCATGGATCGCCTGCCAGCGCGCCCGTTCGTCTCCATCGCGCAACCACTCGGTGTTCCCATGGATGACGGCGCCGTCGTCGCCCTCGAGCATGGCCCTCACCGCGATCAGACGAGTAGTCGCGTCGCGGGCGCGCGCCAGTTTCCTGACGCCGGGGCTGCTGCGCGTAGCCCCGATCTTGCCCAGTAACTCGGCCCACTTGCGCGCCATCTGCGGGTTAGCGTGGGAGAGCTTCGCCTCCAGCGATGGTGCTGCTGCGGGGCCCAGGAGAGCCGTGAGCGCCTCACCGGCGGCTACCTGGACATCGTAGAACGGATACATGGGAGGACCGACTGTGCCGCCGCTAGTTGGGTCGTCCAGTAGCTGCTTCAGCCTGGGGAGCGAGTACCTGTCTCCCAGCACACCGACGATTGTTGCCCCGGTCGCGCGTTCCTCGGCGCTGCCATTGACGAGGTCCTTGCGGGCGTGCGTCACAGCGTCGCTGTGCACTCCTCGCTCGCGACCAGGTGTGAGCGGCAGCATACTGCCAGTTGCGAGCTCGAAGGCCCGGATGGTTCCCTGCTGCGTGACGAACGCGAACTGTGCTTGTCCAGGGCGGAAGAAAAAAAGCGTCCTCTTGCTCCACCAGCGAGAGGAGATGGATAGGTTGTACTCCATGATCTCGTGCTGGGTGAGAAGTTGCTCCAACGTGTACGAGGAGAGGACGGCGCCGTTCGCGCCGAGGAAGATCAACACCTTGCCATAGCCCACCCGCCCCCAGACATCCCTGAGCACGACATGCTTCCCATCGTCGGTGATGTAGGCGGCCACCGGCGCGGGGACTCCGTACTTTGCTCCGGTGTCGGGGTATCGGACTGACCAGCGGATCGTCGTCCCCGCCCGCCCTTTCTCCTGAAGTGCGAGCGTGCGGCGGGCAGTGTCAACCTTCAGCACGAACCTGCCATTGCCGGACGGGTACTGACTCGGCGGCCACCCCCATTTATCAGCCCAAGCGTCAGGCCTCGCCCCAGGCAGAACGGCGAGCAGTGCCGCGGCCGCGATCAGATACCGCGCCAAACCAGTCCGAGGGTTCATCGGCAGCCTCCTCATGTGGATCGATCGGCGAGCAACTACGGGCAGCTAGACCCTCCGCAGTGGGCTGGAGTTCCCCGCTCACCCGCATTCTACCCCCGCCGCCGCGGGAGGGGAAGTGCCCTTGCCCCGTACCTGCTCCTTCTGCCACTTGCCTCCGAGGCCGCATCGGGCTAGAATGGGCCGACCGGGGGGATGGCGATGAGCCGATCAGATGACCACCACCGCATTCTACCCACGCCGCCGCGAGAGGTGGAGGGGGGACTCAGGACTCGTGCCCGAAGGTTCGGCTGCCCTACTGCTCGCCACTGCCTGTCGGCCGATCCCACACCTCGCAGCAGGGCCGGATGATACCCCGGTGCCGGAGGGAGGCCCATGTTGCCAGCTCTGACGCCAAGCGCACCGCCTTCTCGTCTGAATCCTCTGTGCTCAACCTCACCCTGCGCGCGGCGCTGCCTTCTGTCTTGACGAGGATGTATACTGAGCGCGCTGTCTGTGACAGCACATCAGTAACGCCAAGGCCCCAGCGGTCGATGTAGACCTCAACGATCTCGTCCCATAGCACAAAGATGGTTCTGCTCCGCCAGTTGCGGAAGAGCAGCCCCTCGGGGAACAGCGCGACGACGCTGATGCGGTAGGACTGGAGCGCCCCAACCGCCGCTATGCCGCCGGCGACCAGCACCAGGCCGGGGGCGAGGCCGATGAAGACACCCACGACCGACCTCATAGTGTCCCACGACCGGGGAAGCATCCTGCAGCCGACGACGAACGCGAAGGCTCCGAGGACCACGAGATACAGATTGCGCCGGGTCTTCCCGGTCTCAAAGACCTCGGTCGCCAGCGGCAGTTCATCGACTGAGCGCACTCTCCCCTCCGGTCGCCAGATACTCGGCCACTCTCCCTCACCCCCGCATTCTACCCCCGCCGGCGCTGCTTGAAAAGAGCCTGGGCTGCCCTCTGCGCCATCTGCGTGATCTGCGGCTACCGCCCTCCCCCGCGTTTGCCCTCGCCTCCCCCACTCGGTATAATGCACCATCATGCCGAGTTCTGTGGAGCTGATGGGCGTCAGCGTCGTTTACGCGAACGGCGTGAAGGCGCTTTCCGATATCGATGTGCGGATCGGCGAGGGCGAGTTCGTCTTCCTCGTCGGTCCCACCGGTCACGGCAAGTCCACCTTCCTCAAGCTGCTCTATCGCGAGGAAGTCCCCACCACCGGCCGCGTGCTCGTGTCCGGGTGGGATGTGGCGTTGCTGTCGCCCTATCGGGTGGCGAAGCTCCGTCGGCGCACGGGGGTGGTGTTCCAGGACTTCCGCCTGCTGCCCCAGCGCACCGCCTGGGAGAACATCGCCTTCGCTCTCCACGCCGCCGGCACCACCCGGCAAGAGGTGCTGCGCAAGGTCCCGGAGGCGCTGAATCAGGTTGGCCTGCTGGACAAGGCCGACGATTCCCCCTCCACCCTCTCCGCGGGGGAGCAGCAGCGCCTCGCCCTCGCCCGCGCCATCGCCGTGAAGCCCCCGCTGATCCTCGCCGACGAGCCCACCGGGAACCTCGACCCCCAGTCATCGGCGGGCATCACCGAGCTGCTCTCCACCATCAACCAGGAGGGCACCACCATCATCGTGGCCACCCACGACCCGGCCATCGTCAACGCGATGCAGCGCCGCGTCATCGCGCTCTACCAGGGGCGCATCGTCAGCGATACTCCCGAAGGCGGCTACCCGGATGATCTGGGACGAGATTGAGTTCATCTTCCGCGAGACCGCCCTGCAACTGAGGCGGGAGCGGCTGATCGCCATCGCCACCATCTCCACGGTGGCGGTGCTGCTCATTCTGCTGGGCGCGATCGTGCTCTTCCACCTCAACCTACGCCTGTGGACCGGCGCCATCTCCAACTCCCTCGAGATTAGAGCCTACTTCGACAAAGAGCTGTCGCGCATGAAGGCCGTCACGATCTCGGATCAGGTCGCCCAGTGGCCCGAGGTCGAGGAAGCGAAGTTCGTCACCAAAGAGGAAGGCCTGAAGTGGCTCCGCGCCAACTTCCCCAACGCCTCCACCATGCGCGGCCTGGGCAATCCCTTCTCCGATGGGATCAAGGTGAAGGTGCGAGACCCGCGCGCCGCGCCCTCGGTGGCGAAGAAGCTGAAGGCGCTGGCGGGCGTGCGCAATGTGGTGCCCAGCCCGGATGACACCTTCGTGCAGCGGGTCATCAAGGTGCGGGACATCATCAACTGGGCGGGGCTGGTCGTCGCCTTCCTGGTCGCCATCGCGGGCATCTTCATCGTGCACAACACCGTCCGCCTCGCGCTGCATTCGCGGTGGCGCGAGATCTACATCATGCAGTTGGTCGGGGCCACTCGCAGCCTGGTCGCCGCGCCGTTCCTGCTTGAAGGTCTGTTCCACGGGCTGGTGGGATCGGCCATCGCGTGCTGCCTGCTCATCCCCGCCCACATGTACCTGCGCGACCTCACCGTCCGCGTGGCGCCGTTCTTCCTGCTCATGCCCGACCGGGACCTGGTGAAGTTCGGCCTCTGCCTGCTCGCCGCCGGCGCCTTCCTCGGCTTCACCGGCAGCGCCGTCTCCCTCCGCCGCTTCCTCCGCCGCCGCCCCGGCTGGCAGAGCTGATCGCGCCGCTGTCCCTCTGCCGCGCAGTGCGGTGGCGGTTCCGTCACACCTGCCGCCTGCTTTGCCTTGACACCCCTCCACTGCCCCCGCTATAGTCGCGGAGGGGGCAACCAAGCGCAGAAGGGATTCGTCATGAAGGTCTTCGCTCGCGTCGCAGCAATCGCGATCGCCCTCGTCCTCCTCGCCGTTCTCATCTCCGGCTGCAGCCGGCCCGCGCCCAAGCCGACCGCGCTCCAACCTCCCCAGGCCGAGAACACCTCCGCCCAGATGCAGCAGCAGGCGGAACTCAACCAGCCTGCGCCGGACTTCGCTCTCACCACCCTCGACGGAAAGACCATCCATCTCTCCGACCTCAAGGGCAAGCCGGTAATCATCAACTTCTGGGCCTCCTGGTGTCACTTCTGTGCGCAGGAAGCGCCCGATCTGGAAGCGGTCTACAAGCAGTACCATCCGCGGGGCCTCGAGTTGCTGGGCGTCGGCACCGATGAGGCCGCGAAGCTGAAGGCGAAAGCGAAGGAACTTGGGTTGACCTACCCGATCGGGTCCAATCCCAAGGCCGCGGAGATGTATGGGGTGCAGGGAATTCCCCACACCTTCTTCGTCGGCAAGGACGGGAAGCTCGTGTCCCAAGAGATCGGCGCGGTGCCGCGATCCCAGCTTGAGGCCCAGCTGAAGAAGATCCTTTGACAGGGGAGCACGCGCAACTCGGCTGGGTAGTGGCCATCGTCGCCGGCGTCCTCTCCTTCATCTCGCCCTGCGTGCTGCCGCTCATTCCCGGCTATCTCTCGATGATATCCGGGCTCTCGATGGAGCAGCTAGAGGGCCGGCAGCGCGGCGCGCACCTGCTGCGCATTCTCGTATCCTGCGTGCTGTTCGCGGTTGGCTTCAGCGTCGTCTTTCTACTGCTGGGCGCTTCCGCGGGAGTGGTCGGTCACTGGCTGCGCGGTCGCATGGCCACCGTCAACGTCATCTTCGGACTCGTCGTGATCCTGTTCGGCCTCTTCATCCTGAACGTGGTGAAGCTGCCGTTCCTCTACCAGGACCGCCGGCTCCAGCTCCAGCGCCGATCGGTCGGCCTCTGGGCCGCGCCTTTGCTGGGATTCGCCTTCGGCTTCGGCTGGACGCCGTGCGTGGGGCCCTACCTGGCGACCCTCTACACCATCGCCGCCAACCTCTCACCCGCCCAGTCCACCGCCCTCTTCGGGGTCTACAGCCTCACCCTCGGCCTCTGCTTCGTCATCGCGGGAATGCTGTTCGCCTACGCGCTGAAGACCTTCTCGTTTCTCCAGCGTCACTACCGCGTGATCGAGATCGCCAGCGGCAGTCTGCTGATCGTCATCGGCCTGCTGCTGGTGACGCAGCAGTGGGAGCGCGCCTCGACGATGCTGATTCGGCCGTTCGGGTAAGGGCTCATGAGCTTCTACTGGTCGCGGGAGACATATCAGGCGAGCGTCTCCAGCAGGTGCTGGGACTACACTCCCTACAACGACGGGTGGGATGCCTGCCCGGGGATCTCCGCCGACCGCGAGCTGGCGGGCGTCGTGCGCATGGAGCTGGAACTCGCGCCTGTCCCGGATTGGGCTCGCACCATCGCGGAAACGTCGATCAACTTCGCACCGCCCTGCGGGCAATACCGCTTCCCGAAGGGATTCTTGGAGGTTCTCGACGCCATCGGGTCGCAGACCCCGCCCGCCCTCGTCCACTCCTGCTTCACCGTCGACCCGGCGCGCAAGCGGGAGGCGATGGATTACTGCTTCCTCCTCGACGCCTGGCTGGCCGACGCCGCACCCGAAGCCGCCGCCCGCGAACTCGATGCTCTGGGCCAGAGGAAGATCGCCTGGGATGCCGTCTGCCGCGACCTGTGGCAGGTGCTGAGCGTCCGGACCGAACTCAAGGAGTTACACGTCGCGCGCCTTCTCCACCAGGTCCGCAACGCCACCAAATCCAGCATCTGGGACGGCGACTTCGCCTCTCAGTTCATCAGAGACCAGTACACCGGAGACTACGTCGCCACGGGCGGGCCGGGGGCCTACAGCAACCGCCATCTCGCGGTTCCGGATTTCCGCGAGGGCGATTCCCCTCGCGTTCTGAAGATCGACGCCCGGATCGTCGAACTCACCGCCGGCCGGCCCTCGATCGGGGGTTGGGACTGGTGGCTGTGCGCCCCGAAGGCCTTCCGCTATCTCGAAAAGCGCCTCTGGGCCATCGGCGCCGGCCGCACCCCTGGGCCCGATGAGGACGTGCCCGGCTTCCTGCAGTGTGAGGACACCTACCCTGACCAGGCGCAGGCCGCCACCTGGTGGCGCGCCTTCTGCGCCGCCCTCGACGGCTGGTGGCAGGGTCGATCCGAATCCGGCGCCACTGCCGCCGACGTCCGCGCCCGCCTGGGTGAACCCACCCCCGTCAAGCACTGGCTGGTCAGGCTTTTCCTGCGCAAGATCCGTCGCCTCGAGGAGAACGACGAGGAGTTCACCCGCCTCGTCAACCCTCCCGCCCGCTCCAAGCGCGGCGCCCGCCCCGTCCCCTAACCCCTCGTCTCCGCGGTAGGGGCACGGTTCATCGTGCCCTGGGCGGAATGAATCCGCCGCTACGGGACGGCAATAGCGTTGGCCGCAGATGAACACGGGTTGGCCGCGGAGGCGCTGGCTGGGTTAGTGTCCGAACTTGGGCACGGCCTGGCCCTGCTCGACACCCGGCCACCGGAGGCAGTACACGTCACCGCCCTGGTGACGGGGTGGGACCGCCACGTCGTCCGGTCCACCATGCGGATTGTCACCAGGGTGCGCGGTTTCGTATAGGCTCACCCAGTCCTCCGGCACCGAAACCACAGCCCTGCCGCTGAGTGCCGCGTTCATCCCGTAACTGGAGCGCGCTGCCGAACGATCCCGGGGGCAATGAGAGGTCTCCAGTGGGTTCCTCACATAGTCGGACAAAAGGTCATTCCAGCGGTCGGCCTGCATAAAGCGCCCATCATAGTCCGCCAGATACATTTCGAGAGCCGATGCCAGGTTGTAGACGTTGGACCTGCACGCGATGAGGTCTCGCCGCTCATGCCATTCGCTGAGTCCGACAACTACCACAAAGGCAGAGGCCGTGGCGGCGACGGCCACCAACGCTGCGATAGCAAGCTGCAGCACGGTCATCCGCACAGGCTGTCGGTCCCGATCCGCCGTTCTCACGTCCGCATTCTACCTCCGCGGCCGTGGGATGGGAAGGGGGCCCGGACAAGGCCTGGTAGGGGCACGATTCATCGTGCCCTGGGCGGGATGAATCCCGCCGCTACAGATCGACGACAGGTCTGCCCGCGCTAACCCCGCCGCAGGTACACCTGCTTACCCCAATCCAGATCGTCCATCAACAGGAAGCACCCTCCGCCGGTGGGACGTAGTGGTCGCCCCGCCTCGATCGCCGCCAGCACCGCGCGCTGCAGGCCGGTTCGCCGCGGGGCGTTCGATAGGTCCTTGGCCTGGCCGTCGAAGATGTTGCCAAGCACGTAGCGTGGCTCTAGGCCGGTCGGCAGCAGGTAGAACTCCCGCTGGAAGCGCACGATGTTCGACGTCTCAGGGAGGAAGCTCTGCAGTTCCGAGTCGAGGAGCCACGAGCCGCAGTCGAACGCGGTGGAGGGCCGCTCGGGGAAGTGCTTGGGGAAGAACTCCATCGCGCGCCGGAACGACTCCCCACATTCATCGTGCGCCATCGGCCCGCCGGCGGGAATGTGGATGTGCAGAGTTGGCAGGCCGGACACCAGCACTTGCTCCCACTCGGCCGCCTCCAGCGTTACCTCTTCTCGCCGCGCTCGGCCGTCCGGCGCGATCGGGTTCCCGGTCACGCCCTCCGCCGTCTCCGCCAAGCGCGACTTCCACTGATCCGGCCCAGTCTCGACGCCCTCGGTCACGCATCCGCCATCAGCCCGGTAGGAGACGCCGTCGTCGGAGAGGGCGGTCACCTCGCCGGAGGTGCGATGCCGGTAGACTCGCGCATCTTCGTGAAACGACCCGAACTGGAACTGCAGCCGGCCGAGACGATAGAGTTCGCCCTTCATGTGGTTCATAAGCCAACTCACCGCCGTCGGCGAGATTCCCCAGGGCCGCTGGATCGGGCCATCCTCGTCCCCGCCGAGCCAGCGGGTGATGTCGCTGAGGGTGTGGCGAGCCACATCCAGCGGCACCCCATGGGCCGCATCGTAGGCCTCGATCGCCGGCAGGCCGGACAACAGGCCCAGCAGATACAGCATCCGCCCATCTTCTGCACCTAGCCCGTCGCTGAGCGATGGCCACCGACGCAGCAGGTCACGCGGATACTGAGGGCCCAGATACAGGCTGGAGTGCAGATGCCAGACCAGCGCTCGCGCCGCGGGGTGTGCGTCGATCCTGCCTGCGGCGGCAACGGCGACGTCCGCGATCTCATCCGGGATCGACGCCTCCCGGCACGCTCTCGCCACGAACTCCGATCTCAGGAAAGGCAGGCCGCCTTCCGGCAGCGATGCCTGTGAAGCCTCCCAGCCCGTCTCTAGAACCTTCTCCGCCTCCCCCAGCGCCAGCTCGTCGATCACCCTCTGAAGCATCACCTATCGAGACCTCTCTTCCCTTCGTGCTGGGCAGGATTCGCCCCGCCCTCCGCGTCCTTGCGGCGAATCCGCCGCTCCGCCCGCCGCCGCGCCCTCTCCAGAAGCGAAAACGCGCAGCCGCAGTAGTTCTGCATATACAGCCCAAGCTCGCGCGCCCGCTCCCTGCTCTCCCGATAGCGATCGCGCAGATCGGCGAACCGGAACTCCAGGCCCGCGCGGGCGGCGACGGCGCGGCCGATCTCCCCGATGGCGGCGATGTCCTGGTAGGGGCTGATGAGGAGCGTCGTCGAGAACCCATCGAACCCGCGGGCCGCGGCCTCGGTGGCGGTGGCGCTCAGGCGCATCTCATAGCAGGCCCGGCACCGCGCCCCCGAGTGCGAGGCCTGCGTCAGCAGGAACGCGCGGAGATCGAGGCGCGGCCCCTCCGGCAGCACGGGAAGCCCGAGTGCGGAGGCGGCCTCCGCGAACGTCTTCCCCCGTCGGACCTGCTCGTCATCGGGATAGAGATTGGGGTTGAAGAACCATCCCGTAACTCCGTCGCCGATCCCGCGGAAGTGATCCACGACGGAGGTCGTGCAGGGCCCGCAACAGCAGTGCAACAGCAGGTTCATCTCCCGCGCCCGGCCAGGTCCTTCGCCAGATTCTCGGCCTGGTCGCGAGCCTTGCGGAAGGCATCGCGCAGCAGGTCAGAGCGGCGCTTCAGATCGGGGTCGTGAGTCTGAAAGTACATCAGCCCTTCGAAGTTCGACTGATTCAGCAGGTTGTAGCTGAGCACGCGGTAGCGATGCGCGGGGTCGAGCCGGTCCGACACCCGCATCCTCTCGGCGAGGGTCGCGAGGCGATCCGACCGGTCGTGCAGCGCGTCTAGCTCGTTGCTGAGCGCGTCTCCCTTCAGCTCGGCTACCGGGTGGGCGATGGTTGCCTCCACCCGGCGGGCCACTGTCTCGCCCTCCTGGTCCAGGGCGGGAGCGATGACGAGGTAGTCCTGGTCGCCATAGGCCGGGCTATCGGGCTGCTGAGAGGCGAGCAGCGCCTTCACGCCCTCGGGGTAGTAGCCATTGCTGAGGTAAGCGCGGCCCAGCACCTGGTCGAGGTTCGAGTCCGAGGAGGTGAGGACGACGCCCTCCCCCCGCGGGCCCGACAGCAGAGACGGTAGCCAGCTCGGAGTGCCCGCAAGCGCGGGCAGCATGCTGATCACCCGCGTGTAGTCGGCCTCCGCCCGCTCGCGCTTCCCCTGCGCGCGCTCGGCCCTCGCCATTCCCTCGACCGCCCTCGGGTCGGGAGGCTCGATCTCGGCGGCCTGCGCGAAGGCCGCCTGCGCCTCATCGGGCTGCTTCGCCGACAGCGCCGCTTCGCCCAGTTGCAGCAGCGCCTCCCGGTCGCCCGGCCGCAGGTCGACGAGCCGCCGCAGCAATGGCAGCGCGTCCACGGGGCGGTTCAGCGCGAGTTCCGCATCGGCCGCCGCCTTCAGATACTCGGGGTCGTCGGGCTTCCCGGCGACAGCCGCGTCGAATCCCAGCAGGGCGTCCTGATAGCGTTGAGAGAGGAATGCTGACTGGCCCTCGGCAAAGCGCTCGGGCGCGCCGGCGAATGCTCCTGCCTCGTCCGCTCCTGCCTGCGTCCATACTTCAGCAGTGAGCTTGGCGGCCAGCGCGGTGGCGAGGTCGCGCACCACTTGCTCGCGACCCGGGCCGCCGGTGCTGCGGTTGCCGAAAGGCAGAGATGCCTCCACCGGAACGCCGCGATGAGACACCGCGCCGGCGAGTTCGGCTCGCAGTACCGTCTCCGATTCGGTCTCCACGACCTCCGACAACAGGGAAGCCTGGCACCCCGACGCGACGGCCAGATCGTGCCTCATCGTCTGGATGCGATCCCCGGCGAGATCGTCCGGTTTCAGCCAACCCTCGGAGACGGCAAGCTTGAACTCGGGAGAGTCCGGGGCCAGCATCACGACCGCGTAGCCCGCGGCCGTGAGCGCGTCGGGAAGGGCCTGGGAGATGGCGTCGGCGAGGGGCGCGGCGGTCCAGTGGCTGCGCGCGGGGAGCAGCAGCAGTGACCGCTTGGCCGCCTCCCCGCCCCAGGCTGCTGCCGCGAGCGAGAGCAGTAGGACGAGGCCGACGAGAAGACGAGTCAGTGCGGTGGCGCCCCGCCGCAGGCTACTTCTCCAGCGCCTTGAGAGCGGAATCGCAAGTGCGTACGCCATGCCGGGCGGCCTCCACGTTAAGTCCGCGAGAGAGATCGGACTGGTATTCGTTGAGCGCCTGCTGGTACTGCTGGCTGGCGCTGTTGCGGTCGCCGGCTTCGGTGTAAACCCAGGCCAGCTCCTCCCGAGGAGCGGCGCCGGCGGACGGGTTCTGGGCCAGATAGGACTGATAGGCGTTGATGGCGCCCCGGTAATCGCCCCGGAAGTAGTAGTTGCGGCCGGCATCAGGAGTGATCTGGCCCGCGTACACCCCTCCCCCGCCCTGGAACCGGGGCGTTGTCACCGTCGGGGGGGTCGCGCTGTACACCGGGACTGCTCCCGCGAAGGGTGGCCTCAGGGAGGCGGGCATGCGGGGCGCGGCCGCCGCCCTCGGGGCCCCGGTCATGGGCACCACGAAAGTGCCCGGGGCCACCCACTGCCCACCATAGTTGTTCCGGTTCTGCTGCGGCCTCGGCTGCTGCGCGAAGGCGCGAGGCGCAGCGAATCGCGGCGTCTGGAACCGCGGCTGACTGCTGTACACCGCCCCCGGGCTTGGGGCGTAGGCGCCGACTGCCGCCGGGGCCGCGCTCTCCCCCGCTACCACTCGGTTCGGCTGCGCGCTCACCGTCCCCGGGCGGGCGGGCCTGGGGGGCTGCTGAAGCGTCATCACGATGGCGCCGATCAGCACCAGGGCCACCACCGCGGCGCCGCCGCTGACGGCCAGGCGCGCGGTGCGGGGCGAGATGCCGCCGGCCGCTTCGCGGGCGGCCGGCACACCCATGAGTTCATTCAGGCGGCGGCGCTCGACGGTGGAGCCAGGGCTGAGAGTGAGTACCTGCTCGTACTCGCGGATCGCGTTCTCGCGGTCGCCCTGGCGTTCATAGAGCGTGCCGAGCAGGGAATGCGCGGAAGTGGAATTGGGGTTGATGGCGACGGCCTGCTGGCAGGTCTGAATGGCGGCGATGACGCGGCCTTCTTCGCTCAGCCGGAAGGCCTCTTCGAGGAGGCGCCGCGCGCGATCTTCGGCCGACGTGCCGGCTAACGGGGTGATGGCCGCGTGCCCGGATAGGGGTTCGCCGCAGGCGCGGCAGAACCGGCTCTGGTCCGGGCTATCGGTACCGCATTTCTGGCACTTTACCACGCTGTGCCTCCTGCCCGCGGGGTGGCTCGCCTGGCGAGTCTCCCTTCAGATCCTCCCGGCCTTTTCCAGGCCGTTCGTCCGGGCCCTTATATTGTACCAACAACAGGGTGCAAGTTTGCGCCAGAAACCCGCCGTAACGTCGCGTGCAGAAATGCCCTGAGAATTCCGTCGCTTACGGGATCACCTTGTTCAAACACGGTCGGCTATGGGATCACCTTATTTAGCGGATACTCGACGATGCCCTCGGCCCCGGCGCGCCGCAGCTCCGGGATCAGGTCCCGGGCCGCCTTCTCGTCCAGCACCGTCTCCACCGCCACCCATTCCTCGTTGTGCAGCGGCGACACGGTGGGCCGCCGCAGCGCCGGCAGCAGGGCCAGCACCCGATCGAGGTCGGCCCGCGCGACGTTCATCTTCAGGCCCACCTTCTGCTCGCCCAGGAGCGCGCCCTGGAGCAGCATGGAGAGGGTTTCGATCTTGCTCCGCTTCCACTCGTCATCCCAGCACTTGCGGTTGGCGATCAGCCTCGTGTTGGTCTCCAGCACCGTGTCGAGGATGCGCAGGTTGTTCGCCCGCAGCGAGGCCCCCGTCTCGGTGATATCGCAGATCGCGTCCACCAGTTCCGGCACTTTGATCTCGGTCGCGCCCCAGGAAAACTCCACCTCGGCGGTGATGCCGCGCTCCGCCAGGTACTTGCGAGTAACGTTCACGAGTTCGGTGGCGATGCGCTTGCCCTGGAGGTCCTGGGGGGCATTGATGGCGCTGTCGTTGGCCACCGCCAGCACCCACTTTGCCGCGCGGTTCGTTGCCTTCGAGTACACCAGATCGCAGACGCTGACCACGTCAGCATCCGTTTCGAGTACCCAGTCCCAGCCGGAGAGGCCGGCATCGAGCGCGCCCGAGGCGACATACCGCGGGATCTCCTGGGCGCGCATCAGCACCGCCTCAATCTCCGGGTCGTCGATCTTGGGGTAATAGGAGCGAGAACTCACGCTGACGTAGTAGCCGGCCCGAGCGAAAAGCTCAAATGTGGACTGCTGCAAGCTGCCTTTGGGCAGGCCTAGACGCAAAACCAATGCCAACCTCCATCGATAAGAGTGCCAAGCCGAGTATAGCCTCCAGGCCGGGGCAGAGTCAAGGTTGCGCCCGCCGCGGGCGCGTTCCTCCCCTGTCATTGCGAGGGGCGGCGCTGTCTGCCGCCCCGTGGCAATCTCGTCGTTGCCGTTCCGCCGTTAGCTGTCATCCTGAGCGCAGCGAAGGATCCCGCCTTGTCGTTCCCTCTGCGCCCTCTGCGTCTCTGCGGTGAATGCCGTTCCCTCCTCCTGCAGGACCCACCCCTCCCTCGGTGAACCTATTCCCTCATCGGCGCGCACGAATGCTCCTTACCCAACACCTTCGCGACCTGCTCTTTCTGGCTCTGGTCATCGCCGGGCCGTTGCCCGGGTCACTTCTCGCTCTGTTCCTGATCCAGCGTCGCTCTCAGCCCGGCGGCATCGCGCACGCCCTGGTCATCGTGCTGTTCTGCTGGTGCGCGATCGGGGCTGCCATCGCCATCGCGCTGGGGCTGACGCATCACCTCACTTCCAACTGGATCGGATTAGCGGAAGGCGGGGCCGGAGTGTTTGGCCTGCTGGCGCTAGCGTATGCGCGCAGAAGCGGAGTGCGCCTTTCGCTCCCCTCGCTGCCATCCGGTGCTGACCGGCCCAGCCTTGCCGAAGTGCTGATGCTGGCTGCCGCGTGTTGCCTTGGGATCGAGCTTTGCTGGCGGGTCTGCGCGCAGCCCATGACCGACTGGGATACGCTCGCTTACCACCTCCCGGCCATGGCGACCTGGCGTCAGACCGGCTGGTTCACCCCGCTCGAACAATACCGGGGACTGCAGGGCTTCTACCCCTACACCTGGGAGGCTCTGTGCAGCCTGTTCCTCGTCCCCTTCCCCGAAGACAGCTTCGTGGGCCTGCCCAACCTGGTCGCCTGGGGCCTGCTGGGGATCGGCATCTGCGCTACGAGCAGACAGCTCGGCGCGACCAGAACCGCGAGCCTGGCGGCCGGCGTGCTGGCTTTCTCGATCACGGACGCGGCGACACTCGCTAACTCCATGCATGTGGACCTGCAGCTTGCCTCGTTCCTCGTGATCGGAGCCTACTTCGGCCTGCGCTACTCCGGGACCAGTGAGCTGGGCTACCTCGCTCTCTGGCTCGCCGCCGTCGGCATGATCTGCGGCGTCAAGACCTCTGGCCTCGTGTACGCGGCGCTGCTGGCGAGCGCGTTGGCAGTGATGCTCATCGCAAGCCGGCGGGCGCGCCCCGCGCGCGTTCGGGCCGATCGTGTCGATCTGCTGCTGCTCTGCGCGGGCGGGTGGGGGCTACTGCTGCTCGGAGGTTCCTGGTACCTCCGCAACTGGGTGACCTGCGGAAACCCTCTCGGCTGCGTGGAGGTGCGGATCGGCAGCGCGCTCATCTTCCCCGCCCGCGGTCCACACGTCGACTTCAGCAAGACCGCTCTCTTCCGCCTCTTCGACCTGCACCGCGCGGCTCACTGGCGCATGCTGCTGAAGCAGCTATGGAACCACTACCACCTATCCTTCTTCGGGCTCGCGCTCCTCTCGGCGCTGGCCCTTTTCGGGCGAGATCGCCAATATCGCGGCCGCCTGCTGGCCCTGCTGGCAGCCGCCGTGATCGCCCTCCTGCTGTACACGCGCACGCCCTACTCGGGCGACTGGGCCGGTTACGGGTACCTGACCTCGGAGGACCTGGGGGGCGGTCTGAGGTATGCTCTGCCCTTCGTTGCGGCGCTGGCGATGATCGCCGCGCTAGGAGCGACGGTGACGCGGGTTCCCTCCTGGGCCCTCGCCGCGATCGCCATCGGTGGCGTAGCCGCTCAGTTGCGCGGCAGTCACTGGCCCCTTAGCGTTCTGCTAGTCGGTCTCGTCCTGGGCTCATGCTACGCCCTAGGTCGGCGTCAGATGCCGCTGTCTATCCGGGTCCAGCGGTGGGCCGCCATCGGCTTACTGGCCATGGGCTTGCTCCTGGGCGGGGCCATGCTATTCGTGGCGCGTCGCGAGCGCGATCGCCGGCGCGTCGATTCCTACGGCTACATCGTATCGTACCTTCGAACCGGACTCCCGCCTGGCGAAGGCCTCGGGTATGCCATGAGCGGGAAGAGCTACTTCTTCTATGGCACAGACCTGAGCCGGAGAGTGGTGTTCATCCCCCTGCAATCGCAGGAACCGGAGGCCTGGCGGTCGCTGCTCAAACGCGAAGGCCTCTCCGTAATCGCGTTCGGGCCGATGAGCAAACTCCCGGACGCGGAGCAGCGCCGCTTCCTCGCCTGGCTCGACACCCCCAATAGCCCACTGGTCCGCGCGTTGGGCACCGACATCACCAGAGAGCCGCTGGTGTATCGGCTCAAGCCCGCCGCCGGAAGCTGACAATCAGCCGCCGCATCCGTGTCCATCTGTGCTTGCCCGCCTCCGGCGGGTCCATCTGCGGTTGAAATGCCGTTGCCCTCCTTGCAGGACCTCCCTCCCCTTCGGTGAACATATCCCGCCAGAAGCGCTTACCGCACATTCTGGTGGGGCCAAGGAGGTCATCCATGGCACGCAGTCAGAACATCCTGCCGGCGCTGGTCCTCGTATGTCTGTTCGTTTCCCTCGCGCTCCCCGCATTCGCTCAAGACATGAACGTCGCGTTCAAGGTGGGAGCCGCGCCTCCTCCGCAAGAGGTTTACACGAAGGTGAACCTCACCGAACCCTACAACATCATCGCCGGGTTCACCATCTACCCCTCTCTCGCCAGCCCTGACCTCTTCTACTATATCCCCAAGCCCCGCGTGGCGCGTACCGCCCAGGGCCGGCTGGTCTTCCGCCTCCTCGACTACGCCATGGCCGAGAACCGCAACCAGGTCGGCAGCGCCGACGTGGCCGGCGGCTATCTCCAGTTCGACGTGACCATGTCGCCCACGCCGGAGGAAGAGAAGACCATCAAGCAGCAGTTGCTCAATCCGCCGAAACGGTTCGCGCCCGTCAAGCTGCAGACGGCGCGCTTCCTGTCGGCGTCTTCCGCCAGCGTGCACCCGTTTAGCCAGACCTTCGGCCCGGCGGCGAAGCCCAAGAACGTCCGCCTCGCCCCCATCCCCATCCACAATCTCAAGGCGAAGGCCCGCATTCCTGGCGTGTTGTCCACCGATAAGAGCGACACCGACTGGTACGCCGCCAACGGTGACGCCAGCGGCACCACCACCTTCGCCATCAACCTCTCCGGGCCCCAGGCGAACGCGCTCTACCAGGCGATCATGAATCCTTCCGCGGTGGAGCCATTCAACGTCTTCTTCAACGGCGACCTGGGCGGCTACATCAAGTGCAACGCCAAGCTCACCGTCAAGGTCGGAGAAATGTTCAAGTACCTCCAGACCCAGCAGGGCTCCTCCACCCGGGTCGAGCGCCCGGGCAGCGCGGGAGTCTCCATCTTCGGCCTGTTTGACGTGGGCGGCTCCGCGTCGTCCAGCTCCCTCGAAGAGGAGCAGTTCAACAACATCGACGTCAACCAGATTCTGAATACCTCCATCAAGCTCGAGGGAGACCTTCAGGGATATGATGACACCCTCCTGGCGATGGCCAAGTATGCCACCGACCAGGCCATGGCGCGCTTCGGGAATCCCATCCCTCTCGATGAGCTAATGGACCCCAAGCGCGAGCTGAAGGACCCAGGGAAGCCGCCGGGCTCGAACCCCGCGCCGGGGTGGGCCTACGTGGCGAGCTGGTACACCTACGGGCTGATCGGCCCCGGCAGCAACAAGGGCGGTAAGGCCTACTACGGCTTCTTCGATCAGAAGAGCCTGAACAGAAGCAACAGCGCCACCTTCACCGTCGACCTCAACAAGCAGATCGCGGTCACCTGGCAGTTCGCCCCCAGCGCCTCCATCTTCGACGATAGCATCATTCAGGAGATTCAGCAGAACGCGGCTCAGTACGCGCAGAAGCTGGCCCTGAACGATCCGTTCTTCGAGAAACTCGACATCACATATGCTGCCAACCTCGACTTCGCCGGCGGCCCGTTCAACAAGGTTGTGTTCGTGGACACCTTCAAGCTCAAGGACGGCACCAACTACAGCGTGCCCGGCCTGCTGCTGGAGGCGAAGGATACGCTCAACGAGACCGGCCAGTTGATCGGGGCCGCGCCTCCCCAGAACCTGCGCTTCGGCGGGCTGCTCCAGGGCAACCTCTACCAGGGGCCGGTCGGCGGCAAGGGCGCGTTCAACATCCTCGACCCCAGCGCCCGGCGCACCGCCCTCGCCTCTCGCAAGTGGCCCACCTTCGAGGACGGCTCCAAGGTGAAGGGCATCACCCACCGCTGGAAGTACACCGTCTACTTCCGCCCCAGCGTCAAGGACAACGACTTCCCGCCGCTCTGGACTTCTCCCGAGCAGACCAACTCGGAGACCGTGCTGATGGCCACGATTCCCCCGAAAGTCGCGGTGGTCACCGTCTCCGCCGACGGCCTCAGCGTCGACCGGGTGTTGGCCGCGGTGGCGAAGGTCAGGTACACCCGGAGCGATGGCGGCACTCCCACCGTCAAGGCCGTCAAGACGCGGCCGGGCGGGCCGGATAAGAGCCTCTACTTCTTCGATGAGAAGCCCAAGACGAATCTCGCCTGCGAGTACCAGTACACCCTCAGCTATCGGGGCGGGAAGTCCTACTCCAGCGAGTGGCTTCCGAACGAGGGCGGGATCATCGTGCTCGGCGACCCGAACGATACCGGCTCCGCTGCCAGCGCCACCTCGGCCGTGATCGAGGACGCTGGCTAACAGAGAACAGTGGGGGGAACGGCAAAGCCGTTCCCCCCGTCTTTCCGTACCACGCTCGGAGGATCTGCCATGCGTAGACCAGGCGCTCTCTTCATCCCCTTGCTCCTCGCCTTGCTTGCCGGCCCCGCTTTCTCCGACATCGTCCGCATCGCGCCCAGCCGCGTCGCCATCGGCGCGGCGAAGATCAGGCCTCTCGCCGCGCCTCCCAAGACCGGCCCTGGGAAGCTCGACAAGGCCGGCCCCGTGAGCAGCCCCGATCCGTATTTCACGCTTACGCTCGGCGATGCCCAGGTCTATCGCGACGCCCTCGATCGCACCCTCGCCTACTACCGCCCCGATCTGAAGCTTGGCACCCGCGCCGGCACTCCGCTGGCCGAGGGGGTGGGCGAACTCGCCTCCACTCTCGACGGCTTCCTGTTTAAGTACTATCAGTTCGAGTCCGGCGGCGTCCCCAAGTGGGGCAACATGCAGGCGATCGTGGTAGCCGCGCGACCAGAGGAAGCGACCCTCGAGGCCGTCCAGAAGAGCTGGCCGGAGGTGACTCGCCTTCAGCCGCTGCTCCTCAAGCTCGATGCCTCCGCCGGCGTGCGGATGATCCTCCCCTATCCGGCGCGCACCGTCCGCTTCTCTCAGCTCGTCTCCTCGGGGGGAACCGAAGACCTCCAGTGGTACTGCTTCGGCACCAACACCCACCCCACGCCGGCCGACCTGCTGAGCGACAGCAATAGCGACGTCCTCAATGAAACCAAGGTGCGGGACTTCGCCTCGCTCATCAGCTCGGACCTCACCGATATGCCATCATTCCAGCCCGTGCTGGAAGTGACCGCCACCTATCCCGGCTGGCAGGGAGCGTCCCCGCTCTCCCGCGCCATCTTCCGCGTCCCCGCGGGGCTCAGTATGATCAGGATGAACGCACCGGCCGCGCAGCCCAGCGCTACCACCCAACCTGGAGCCGTCACCCCGCGGCGCATTCCGCGAATCCTGCGGTTCTCGGGGATGTCGCTTCAGCCCATCGCCCGCGGCGCGGTGCGGGTGACTCCCGGCGTCCGCGTCGCCACCCCCGGCAAGATGGTATCGCCCACGCCCGCTCTTCGCCAGCCCATTGCCATCCGCCCCGACCTGATCCAGGTGATCGGCAAGTTGAGCCCGCGCGAGGACGTGGATTACACCTACTCGAACGCCGCCCAGGTCACCGCCCGCCTCCCCATCACCTATACCAAGGGCAAGACCCCGAACTACGACTACTACTTCCTCTCCGATTCCGGGCGGTTCGGCGGGCCCTACTTCGAACCCTCGACGCTCCCGGAACGACCTCAGCGCGTGGCCGCGCCGGAAGGATTCACCGGCTACTGGTACGAGAGCCATTCCGTCGGCAAGCGCCTGGTTTGGGCCGCCCCGAAACAGCTCCGACTGCGGTGGGAGGTCGAGTCCGGGCTGCGTCCGAGTTGCCGCTTCTCGCTGACCAGCGGCGAGGGCGGGAAGCTCACCGGTCATATCGCCTACGATGTCTTCCCGGACTTCTCGATGCGCCAGCTCGCCTCGCTCACCGCCGCCGTCGCCAAGCAGACTGGCGAGAAGGTGGACCTGCTGCCTTTCACCGATCTCCTCGACGCCAACCAGATCTCACTTGCCGCCGCGTCGCCGACCATCCAGAAGCTGGCTGCGTCCAAGCAGCTCACCGTCACCAAGCTCATGCCCGCGGCTGTCGACGATGCCTGGTTCCGCGTGAACGTCGACATGCCCGTGGACGATTGGGCGACCTTCACCCTGTTCATGAAGCTGGGAGAGCTAGGCTCGTGGGACCTCGGCGTGCTCACCGGCGCCAGCTCGGGGGTGGCCGAGAAGGTATCGTTCCAGCTCTCCGGCGATCTGCTCCAGCCCATGGGCGGGCCGGTAGTGGCCACCAAGAAGAACTACGATCCGGCCACCGGGGGTTATGAGGTCACGTTCGACAACTACGGTCTGGCCCCGCTGGAGGTCAAGGGATTGCGCTTCGCCCTCACCGGCGAACAGCAGACCTCGGCCGACGTGTGGTTTGACGGCAGCGCGATGGCGCTCCCCGGTGTCGGGTCAGCCTCTTCCTTCGACCAGCGCGACGGCGCCGGCGGCTCCATCACCGCCACCGCCAAGGCCGACGCTTCCGCCGACCTGAAGGCCCTGACCGATACAGGAAAGTACCAGAACCTGCAGGTGCAGCTCACCCCCGAGATGATCGCGCCCTCCAGCGCTGGCGATGCCGCCGGTGGCGCCGATCCCGACATCCTCTTCAGCTTCGTTCGATCGCTGTGCTACCAGTACATCGGCAGCTCGGAGATCATCTCCGTCCCCGTCTCCCCGGCCGAGCTGAGCCAGTGGTCCGGCTACAAGAGCGGTTCCATCGTGCTCCGCTTCCAGGGGTTCGTCTACACCGAACAGCTCGACCTCGCCGCCGCCAACAAGGTGGACATGAGGCGCATCCCGCGGGAGGGCGCCTACGCCGCCGCGGGCAAGCCCGGCGATGCCGACCTACTGGAGTACCGCGCGGTGTTTGCGAAGAGCGACGGGACCATCGTCTCCCTCCCGCCCCAAACCGAGGGAGAGTCGCGCTGGCTAACAGGGGACATCACCGGCGTCGCCCTCGACATGACCCAAGCGCACTGAGCTGGTAGGCCCACTCTCCGCTGTCATTGCGAGCCGCCTTGGCTCCGGCCGGAGCCAAGGCGCGGCGTGGCAATCTCGCCGTTCCCTCCCGCCGCAGGCGGGCCTCCTCTAGCCGGTGTTCACCTGCGCTTGCCCGCCTCCGGCGGGTTCATCGGCGTCCAGTCCCTCGCGCTCCTCCTCCGGCTCCCTCACCAACACCAGCACCGCCAGTAGCGCAAAGGCCGACACCAGCGAGAACGTCCGGTACATCGGCAGCAGCCCCCACGCCGCCACCGCCAGCCCCGATAGCTTCGAGCCCGCGGCCGATCCCAGGCCCTGGGTGGTGGCCGCCCACAGCGTCTGCCCGGTCGCCCGGAGGTGCGGCGGCGTCAGCTTCCTCACGAACGTGATCCCCGATACCATGAATGCGGTGAGCGTCAGCGCGTGCAGCGTTTGTGCGAACGCGATCCCCACCGGACTCAGATGAGAAGAGAACGCGAGCAGCCTGACCATCCCTCCGAAGATCCCTAGCGCGAACGTCCACTTCAGCCCAATCCGCCTGATGATGCGGCCGATCACCAGCATCATCCCCGTCTCCGCCGCCACCGCCACCGCCCAGAAGTACCCCTTGAGGTTGTCCCCAATGCCGATCGTGTCCAGGTAGATGGAGAAGTACAGGTAGTAGGCCGACATGGCGCCGTTCGCGATCAGCGCGCAGAACATCACCGCGACGAATCCCGGATGGAGCAGTTCCCGCGCCCCGCGCAACGAGAGCCGTTTCTCGCCATGGCCGTGAGAGGCGGGAAGCGCCTTCACCCAGGCCACCGATATCAGCCGGGTGATGACATAGCCGATGAAGATCGGGTAGAGGCTGGAGGCGGGCGCGCCCGCCCCCTTCTTCAGCACCAGCCCGAACACCAGCAGCGGCACCGCGAACCCGATCGACCCCCACAGTCGCAGTCGCCCATAGTCGTTGCCCGCGCGATGGATGTTCTCCATCACGATGGTGTCGGCGATCGGCGTCGGGGACATGGAGAAGGCCGAGAACACCACCAGCAGAGCTAGCGTGGTGCCGAAGCTGTGCGCCCACAGGAACCAGGGGAAGGACAGCGAGCCCGCGACCAGCAGGATGGTGAGCATCCGCCTCCGGTCGCCCAATGCGTCCGCCAGCATTCCCCACAGCGGTGGCGCCAGGAAGTTCATCACCGGCCCGATCGCCGCCAGCGTTCCCAGCTCTGCGTCGGAGAAGCCCTGCCGTTTGAAGAACAGGAAGAGGTACGGCGCCTGCATCCCCACCGGCAGGTACAGCAGGAAGTAGAAGACCGACAACCGCCAGACTAGCTTGCCCTCTTTCACACCCGATCCAGGGCCGGGTTGCCGATGGCATTGTGAATCATGCACCGGTCAGAGACCGGGAGCAGACGCTCGTTCGTCGCGCGGGTCAGCGGGTAGAGCCGCGTCCCCAACCCACCCGCCAGTATCACGCCCATCATCGTCCACCACCTCCGGCGCTCACAGCTCGCTGTCCTACCGGCCCGCATACATCTGCCGGTAGTAGTCCCTATAGCTGCCGTTCTTCAGCCGCCGCCACCAGCTCTCGTTCTCCCGGTACCAGGTAACCGTGCCGGCCAGTCCCTCCTCGAAGGAGACCTGCGGCGTCCATCCCAGGGCGTGCGCCTTCGCGCTGCTAATCGAGTACCGCCGGTCATGGCCCGGCCGGTCGGTCACGTACGCGATCAAGTCGCGGCCCTTCCCCAGCAGGTCGAGAATCCTCTCCGTCACCTCGATGTTGGTGCGCTCCTGATCGCCGCCGATGTTGTAGACCTCTCCCGGTGTTCCCTCGCGCAGCACCTTGTCGAGTCCCGCGCAGTGGTCATCCACGTGCAGCCAATCCCGCACGTTCTTCCCGTCCCCGTACAGGGGCAGCGCGACGTTGTCGATGGCGTTCGTGATGAAGAGAGGAATCATCTTCTCGGGGTACTGGTAGGGCCCATAGGTGTTCGATCCCCGGGTGATGAGCGCCCGGTACCCGAAGGTGCGCGCGAAGGCTCTCACCATCAGCTCTCCACCGGCCTTGCTCGCCGAGTAGGGGCTGGAGGGGTCGAGCGGATCGTCTTCGGAAAACGAGCCCTTCTCGATGCTCCCATACACCTCGTCGGTGGAGACGTGCAGGAAGCGCTCGATGCCTCTCTTCCGCGCCGCCTCCAGCAGCGTATACACACCCTTGATGTCGGTGTCGACGAAGGAGCCGGCCGATTGAATACTGCGGTCCACGTGGCTCTCCGCGGCGAAGTTCACCACCGCGTCCACCCGCGCCATCGCCGCCTCTATCGCGGCTTCATCGCAGATATCGGCGCGCACGAACGAGTACCGCGAGTCCCCCGCGACGTCGGCCAGGTTCTCCGGGTTGCCCGCATAGGTGAGCTTGTCGAGGTTGACCACGGAATCCTCGGGGCGCTCCCGCAGCACGCGCCGCACGTAGTTGGAGCCGATGAAGCCGCAGCCCCCGGTGACCAGAATTCTCAACCGCCTCTGCCTCCGCGCTCTCGGATGTGCGGCCTTCCTGCCCTCACATTAGACCGTCCACGTGCTCGCGATTCAGCGCCTGCGGGGTTTTCGTGCGTTCGATCAGGTAAGAGAGGAAGCCCCCGCGCCCGGCCGCGCGCAGCGCCAGCGCCAACACATAGAGCGCCGCCATCAGCGCCAACGGCCCATAGGCCAGGATCATCGCCGCCATCAGCAGCCTCGTACCCATCATTCACCTCCGACGCAATCCCCCACTTCCCGCATCGCCACCATGGTACGAACTTCGCCCTAGCTTGGCAAGGCCGCGGGGAAGTGCATCTCTCCCTGTCTATCATTGCGAGGGGCGGCCGTTGCCGCCCCGTGGCAATCTCGGTGTTCACCCTAGTGCGCGGGACCCAACTCCCCCCTACCCCAGCGTCCTCCCCAGAAATGCAATCACCCGACCCATCGCCTCACGCGCCACCTCGTCACCTTCGCCGTCGAAGCCGTGGCCGCCCCCAGTGATCGTGACCAATTCGTGCTCCACACCCGCGCCGGCGAGGGCTTCCGCCATCATCACTGACTGCTCGTACGGTACGTCTGTATCCTGATCACCGTGGAGCATCAGGGTCGGCGGATACTCCTCGTCCACGTTTCGGACCGGGCAGTACTGCCGGAAGAACTCCGCGTCATCCGCGGGATCGCGGCCGCCCACCATCCGCGGCCACTGCCCCTCCTGCCGGCAGTAGAGGTAGAAGCGCCCTCTCTCGTCTCCGGCGTCCTCGGAGATCTCCCGGCTGCCGACCGCGGACCAGGCCTCAGCCTCACTGACCAGAGGCTGCCGGCGGTAGAACGGGTCCGGTCGGGTGTACCAGGGCCCGATGATGTCACCGTATCCGTAGAACGAGATAAGAGCTGTCGGGCGAGGGAACACGCAGACTCCGCTCATGAGGGTGAGGTAGCCGCCCGCGGAGTGGCCGACTACGGCAATCCGTTGGGGGTCGAGGTCGAACGAAGCCGGGCCGCTCTCGCGCACCCACCGGAACGCGTCCTGCAGGTCGTCGATGATGCTGGGAAGCTTGGTCTCGGGGGCGAGCCGGTAGTCGATCGCGACGAGCGCGTAGCCGGCGTCCAGGTACCGGTCTCGCTGCCAACTCGGCAGGTCTCCGCGCCAGCCCATGATCAGCGCCCCGCCGTGGATCCAGACGATGACGGGGTGAGGGCCGCTCCCCTCCGGCAGATAGACGTCGGCCTTGATCCTGCAGTCGCCGACGCGCTTGTAGACGCAGGTCCGCGCTGGCTTCCCCTCCGTCACAACCCCGCGGACTCCTCGACCACCTCCTCGACCGGGGCTTCCGCCTCTTCCCTCACCTCCACCGGCTCCAGCCGCGGCGCCGGCCGCTCGTCGCCATCCCGCAGTTTGATGCCGATTAGCCTGCTGGTGCCCGGCTCCTCCATGGTCACGCCGTAGAGGATGTCGGCCGCCTCCATGGTCCCTTTGTTGTGGGTGATGATGATAAACTGCGACCGCTGCGCGAACTCCCGCAGCACCTCGCAGTATCGCCCCACGTTCGAGTCGTCCAGCGGCGCGTCCACCTCATCCAGGATCACGAAGGGCGACGGCTTCACCTTGAGCAGCGCGAACAGAATGGCGGCCGCAGTCAGCGCCCGCTCGCCTCCGGAAAGCTGAAGCAGATCGCGGGTCTTCTTCCCCGGCACCGTGACCGTCACATCGACTCCGCACTCAAGCACGTTCTCCCCGCCCGAAAGTGTGAGGTCGGCGTGGCCCCCGCCGAACAGCCGCACGAAGAACTCGCGGAACTCGACCTGCAGCGCCTCGAACGCCGCGAGGAACCGGCCCGTCGCCTCCTGGTCGATACGGATGATGGTCTGCTGGAGATCCTCCCGCGCCGAATCCAGGTCGGTGCGCTGCTTGCCGAGGAATTCCACCCGCTCCTTCACCCGATCGTACTCTTCGATGGCGCCCAGGTTCACTTCGCCCAGCGCGTCGATGCGCCGCTGCAGGTCGGCCCCCGTCTCCTTCGCTGCGGTTCTGCTCTCGATGGGGCCGGCCTTCTGCTCCGCCTGCTCCAGCGTCAGGCGGAACTCCTCCAGCAGCGTCCGCTCCGTGAAGTTGATCTCCGCGTCGAGCTGCGTCGTGCGAAGCTGAGAGCGATGAAGCCGCTGCTGCATCGCCTCCAGGTCATCCCGGTTCTTCGCCTGCGCTTCCAGGGTGACCGCGATCTGGTCGAGCAACTCCTGGCGTTCGGCCTGGGCGCGGGCCAGCTCCTGCTCGGCCTGCTGGTGGTGCGCCCGCATGCGCTCGCACTCCACCTGCACCTCGGACAACCCGGCCCCGGTCTGCTCCCGGGACTGCGCCATCCGCTCGATCAGTGACCGCTTGTCCCCGATCCCGCTGGTCAGAATCTGGCGGCTCTCGCCGATCCTCTCCATGCGCGCAGTGAGGGCCCGCAGATCGCCCTCGACCGTGGTGAGTTCCACTCGCAGGTCGGCCGTCGCCGCATTGAGTTCTTCCCGCAGGTCGCGGCCCGTGCGCACTGCGTTCTCGAACTCCGCCATCGCCGACTCGACCGCCCGCTGGCGCGCCTCCATCTCCTGCACGCGGGCGGCGGCCGCGGTCTGCTCCTGCTCTGTCTGCGTCGCCTCTTCCTGCAGCGCGGACTGCTCGCTTGCGAGCGCCTCGTCCCGCTCCGACTCCAGGCGCGCGTTTTCCGAAAGCACTTCCGCGTTGCGTTCCGCCTCGGTGAGAGTGGCGACTACGCTGTCGATCTCGCTGCGTCGCGCGCTGGCGCTGGCGCGGCCCGCCTCCAGGCGCTGCTGGGTCAGGCCCAGGTTCGCGGCGACTGACTCCAGCGCGCTCTCCAGCGTCTTCTGCTCTGTGTCCAGTTCCTCGATCTCGCGCTCGTGCCCGATCAACTGCGGCCCGGCGGGCCGGCTGCCGCCGGTGATCGCACCCCAGGGGCGAATAACATCGCCATCTGTGGTCACGATCGCGCGCCAGCCCTGACTGCTGCGGCTCAGTTGCAGCGCGGCCTCCATCCCGTCGACGATGACCACCCGCCCCAGCAGGTGTTCGAGCACCGCCTTTGCTTCCGGCCGGCACGAAACTAGATCGGCCGCGATGCCCACGAAGCCCGCCGCTCCGGCCAGCGCCGCCAGCCCCGCTGGTCGCGGCGCGGGGCGCATATTCGACAATGGGAGGAAGGTCGCGCGACCGGCCTTGGTCTCTTTCAACAGTGCGATGGCTTCCGCCGCCTCGGCCTCATTCGCCACCACCAGGTCGCCCGCGGCCGGCCCCAGCGCCGACTCGACCGCCAGCTCCAGCTCCTTCGGGACCCGCAGCAGCCCGGCCACCGTCTGATACTTCGCCGACAGGCGGCCGGCATCGGCCGCATTCAGCACCGCCCTCACCCCGGCGCGCAAGCCCTCCCGCGACTTCTCCATCTCGGTGAGCGTGTGGTGGCGGGAGCGGGCCGCCGAGAGCCGCTCCCGCAGCCCCAGTTCCTCCCTCGTCAGCTCCGCCAAGCGCGCCTCGCAGGCATCCTCCTCGGATTGGAGCGAGTACACCTCGGCCTGGAGCCGGTCTCGCTGCGCGCGCAGTTCGGCCGCGGCGCTGGTGGCCTCGGCGGCCTTTGCCTCCACCTCCGTCCGCCGCGCGTTCAACTCCGCGCGCTGCTCCGACAGCCGGGCGATACGCGCCCGTGCCGCCTGCAACAGCGATTCGCACTGCCCCTGCTGGTTCCGCGCGTCCGCGACCTCTCGCAGCACATCGAGGTGCTCCGCCCGCTGCTGATCGGCCGAGTCGCCCGCGTTCCGCAGCGAACTTGACTCCTCCCGCAGCCGCGCCTCCCGCGCGATGATCTCCGCGCGCAGCTCCTCGGCCCGCGCCGTTAGCTCGGGCTTGCGCTGCTCGGCTTCCGCGAATTCCTGATCGGTCGCGGCGAGCTGCGACTCCATCTGCGTCAGCTCATCGCCCGCCGTCTCCAACTGCCGCCGCAGGTCCTCGATCCGCTGCGTCGTCAGGTTCAGGCGGCCGTCGGCGCGATCCACCTCCCGCGCCATCCGAGCCACCAGTTCCCGCGTCTCATCCAACCGGCTCTCCACCATCTGCAACTGCCCGCGCAGTTCAGCTTCCTGCGCCGCGAGCTGGTGGGTCTGCGTGCGCGCGGTCTCGATCTCTTTGTCCAGCTCCACCTCGCGATCGCGCGCCCGTGCCAGATTCTCGGAGAGCGCCTGGTGCTCGTGCACCAACAGGCTGAGCCTGATGTCGAAGAGCTCCTTCGAGAGCGTGCGATGCTCCCGCGCCGCCTCCGACTGCTGCGCGAGCGGCGCCAACTGCACCTCCAGCTCGTGCATGATATCGTTCACCCGCAGCAGGTTCGCGCACACCTTGTCGAGCTTGCGGGTCGCCTCGTTCTTCCGCTGGCGATATCGCTGAATGCCGGCCGCCTGCTCGAAGATCTCGCGGCGGTCCTCGGAGCGAACCGACAGAATGCGGTCGATCTCGTTCTGACTGATGACTGAGTAGGCGTGCTTGCCGATGCCGGTGTCGAGCAGAAGCTCGTGGATATCGCGCAGCCGGCACGGCACCCGGTTGATGAAGTACTCGCCCTCTCCGGTGCGGAAGACGCGGCGGGTGATGGTGATCTCGGAGAAATCGAAGGGAAGGGAGCCATCGGTGTTATCGAGGGTGATGGAGACCTCGCCCACGCCCGCGCGACGGCGGCTTTCGGCTCCGGCGAAGATCACATCGTGCGAGTGGGCCGAGCGCACGGACTTCAGGCTCTGCTCCCCCAGGCACCAGACGATGGAATCGGAGATGTTGCTCTTGCCACTGCCATTGGGGCCGACGATGCAGGTGATGCCGGGGCCGAACTGCAGGTTGGTGCGATCCGCGAAGGTCTTGAACCCGGAGAGTTCGAGATGCTTCAGATACACAACAAGCCCCTTTCTGTGACGTGAGCTGCGACTCTTGCCGCGACCGAGAGCCCGCGGACCGGGGGCTCCCCCTGCCAACCAGGACCGGTGCAGAAACCGCCCTCCTGCCCGGCCAGTCTAAGTATAGCAGAGATTCCTCATATGTGGAGTCCTTGCTAACGCCTGGGCGATGGTCTAGTGAGGGCGCAGTTCACTGCGCCCTCCTCCCGTTCGGCAGGAGCTTGCCGTTGCTTCGGTAGTTCTACTGCCGAAGCCCCTCCGTGGTCAGTGGCCCACCCCTGCGCAGCGGCGGTGGGGCCGTTCCCGTTCGGCAGGAGCTTGCTCCTGCCACTTCCGCGCCGCACTGTCATTGCGAGCCGCCTTGGCTGCGACCGGAGCCAGGGGGCGTGGCAATCTCGCTGTTCGTCTCCCGCGCCCGCCGCAGGCGGCTACCCTTCTCTGCGCCCTCTGCGTCTCTGCGGTGGATGCCGTCACCCTCCGCAGGACCCAACCCCCTCCCGCCCGAATTCAGCAGCACCACAACCAGGAGCGGCAACAGTGGCAACCCTTTCCATCGGTGTGATCGTCGGGCATGGTGACCGGAAGAGCTTCGACCAGGTGCGGGAGCTGGGGGCGACGACCTGTCAGCTTTCCGTCTGGGGCGGAGTGGAGATGAGTGAGAAGGATGCGCAGCGCATCCGGGGTGACGCCGACGCGGCCGGCATCGCCATCACCTCCGTCTGGTGCGGCTGGTCCGGCCCGGCCGTCTGGGATTTCGTGGATGGCCCCTCCACCATCGGCCTGGTGCCGGAGCAGCACCGCGCGACCCGCACGGCCGAACTCGTCCGCGGCGCGCAGCTCACCGCCTGGCTGGGGGTGAAAAACATGGTTACCCACGTCGGGTTCCTGCCGCCCGACCCGAAACACGCCGACTACATCGGCAGCGTCGAGGCGCTGAAGCAGATCGCCGACGCTTGCGGCGAGCACGGCCTTCACTTCCTGTTCGAGACCGGGCAGGAAACCCCAGTGGTGCTGATCCGGTGCATGCAGGATATCGGGCGGCCCAACCTGGGCGTGAATCTCGATCCGGCGAACCTGCTCATGTACGGCAACGCCAACCCGATCGACGCCCTCGACCTCCTCGGCCCGCACATCCGAGACATCCACGCCAAAGACGGTGACTACCCCACCGACGGCCGCAATCTCGGCCCAGAGAGGGTGCTCGGCGAGGGGCGCGTCAACTTCCCCGCCCTCATCGCCAAGCTCAAGTCCTTCGGCTACGCCGGCGCCCTCACCATCGAGCGCGAAATCAGCGGCCCCCAGCAGCAAGTGGACATCAAGAAGGCGATCGAACTCCTGAAGCAGTTAGCCTGAGTCGAGAGTGAGTCCCAGCGCGTCGCCCCCCCCTCGCCCTCCACCCGTTCGGCAGGAGCTTGCTCCTGCCACCTCAGCCCCACACTGTCATTGCGAGCCGCCATGGCTCCGGCCGGAGCCATGGCGTGCGTGGCAATCTCGTCGGTGCTGTCCCGCCCGCCGCAGGCGGCCTCCCTCCATCTGCGTTCATCCGCGTTCATCGGCGGCTAAGACCCCGCGCCCACCCCCTCATACATCGCCACCATGTTCGCCGTCGGAATGTCGTCCATCATGCTCTGATCGGGCCCGCAGATGTACCCCGTCGGCCCCAGCGCGGCGATGGCGTGCCGCACCTCCGCCCGCACCTCGTCCGGGGCGCCGCGCGACAGCGTCGTCTGCGTGCTGATGCCTCCGTGAAACGCCACACGACCCTGGAACTGCGACGCCAGCAGCTCCGGCTGCATGGCATGGGCGGACACCTGCACCGGGTCGAGCACGTCGATCCCGCACGCGATCAGATCGGGGATGATCTCACTCACCGCCCCGCAGGTGTGAAACATCACCTTCAGACCGTACCCCTTCGCCTGCCTCACGATCCGCACCATGTGCGGTTGAAAGAAGCGCAGGTAGGTGTCGCGGCCGATGAACAGCGACCGTTGCGCGCCGAAGTCGCTGCCGAAGTAGAAGACATCAATGGTCTCCGCGCACTCGCCGAAGATCGCCTCGTTGATCTCCAGGTAGGCGTCGGTGATCCGCTCCGTGATGCGGTCGATCAGCTCGGGCTGATCGACCATCGCCATCAGGTACTTCGCCTCCCCCATCGCCCGCCGCGGCCCCGTGAAGACCGTCGCCCACGCTCCCGCCAGCACCGCCAGCCCCGTGCCGTGGGCCTCGCGGACGCGTCCCACATAGCCCGGCAGATCGAACGACTCCCGGCCCGGCCAGGACAGGCCATCGAGGTCGGCGACTGTCCCGACCTGGGTCAGATCGGGGGGCGTGAAGTAGGCGGTGGCCTGGATCGTGTCGGCGTCGAAGTGGCGGACGATACCGAGGTGGCCGTCCACACCGAGGTCGCGCGCCACCCGCGCCTCCACCTCCGGCTCCGCCAGAAAGAAGCAGGGCACGCGATCGACCTCGCGCTGGTGAATCGCCCGCAGCACCCGCTCTCTGTGGCCCAGAACACTCCCCACGCCGCCTCCCGCGCTCGCTACGGATCGAGGTAGATCGGATTCGCCCAGGCCCACCGGCCCTGCGCGTCGCGGCATTCCACCCGCAGGTACCGCTCGCCGCCGCGCAGTTGGCATCTCGCTCCAGTCAAGGCCTTCTCCGGCTCCGCGAGCAAATGTCCCCCCTGCCAGCTCGGGGCCACGAAGTTGATTTCGACCACGGGCGAAGTCTTCGCGGTCACCACTCCCTCGACGATGCTCACGTCCTCGATCACCGGTCCATAGGAGGAGTAGAACAGCCCCTCCCGCAGCGCGGTCAGAATCGCCTCTCGCGTCAGCTCTGGCGACTTCACCATCACCCACGCCGTCGTCACGTTGGTGTCGCCCGTGCGGCCGTGGCAGTCGTCCACCGCGAACCCCCACATCCGCCGCCCCCGCGCCAGCACGTCATCCCACTGCGCCGTCGAGCAGCCCTTCCCGTTCAGCGCGAAACAGGTGGTGTTGTAGACCTCCAGCCCCAGCGCGCCCTCCCACTTCATCAGGTCCGCCGCGATCAGGCCAGACCAGCGCGGGTGCGCGAACACCGCCTCTCCGCCCTGCTGCTTGATCCAGTCGATTGCTGACGCAACCGTGATCTCGTTCGGCGGCGGTCCCGCCTCCGCCAGCCCAAACCCGACGATATGATACGACTCTCCGAGATCGCTCACGTCGCCGTCGAACTCGATTCCCAGCAGCGCCAGCATCTCCCGCGGCCACGGGTTCTCGGCCGTCGCCACCTGGAAGTGATCGGTCAGCGCCAGGAAATCATAGCCTGCGTCGTGGTACAGGCGCACCGTCTCCTCCGGCGTGGACGAGCCATCCGAGACGGTCGTGTGCGTGTGCAGATTCCCCTTGTACCACTTGCCCGGTGCGGTGAACGGATTCGCGAACTCCATGTTTCCTCCCCCAGCCTAGCGATAGGTGCCGTACTCGTGGTACGCCTGCATCAGCGTCACCACGTTCTCCACCGGCGTATCCGCCTGGATGTTGTGGGCGGTGCCGAAGATGTACCCCCCGCCCTTCCCGGCGACCTCAGCTAAGTGCTTCACTTCCCCCCGAATCTCCTGCGCGCTGCCGAACGGCAGCGTCTTCTGCACGGAGACGCCCCCCTGGAACGCGAGTTGCGCGCCGTAGTTCGCTTTCAGCTCGTCGATGCCCATTCCCCGCGCTTCCGGCTGGATAGACTGCAGCACATCCAGCCCGCACGCGATCAACCGCGGGATCAGCTCCGACACCGCGCCACAGGTGTGGTGCATGGTCTTCACGCCGTGGCTCTTCACCAGACCGTTGTACGCGGCGAACCCATCGCGGATGAACTCATCCCACATCGCGGCGGACACCCACAACCCCCGCTGCGTCCCGAAGTCATCGCCGGAGACGAGAATGTCGATCTTCCCCTTCGCCGCCTCGAACACGCGCTCCATGTAGCCGAGGTAGAACTCCCGCACCCTCCCGATGATCGCCCGCGCCACCTCCGGGTTCATCGCCAGGTCGATCATGAACGGCTCATCCCCGCGCAGGTACATCGCCGGCTTCATCTGCGACACGCGGCTCAGCCGGTCCCCCATGAACGCCACCGCCCGCCCCTGCCGCAGCACGTCATCGCACTGCCCCTCGACTACACTGTAGTCGAACCAGTCGGGGGAAGGCCAGTGGTCATAGGCGAGCACCTCCTCGACCGTCCGCGCCCCCGCCAGCGGCGCCCGCACCACCTCCGCGTAACGCTCCACACCCCCCGGCACCGCCAGTTCGATCGTCCGCCGTGCCACCCCCCAGATATCGACCGTTGCCCCCGGCCGTTCACTGACCAACTGCGGCCCCACATACCTCGGACCCGCGATGTACCGCAGATCCACCTCATAGCTATCGAGGAACCGCGAGTACGACGTCCCCAACCCCGCCTCCAGCTTCGCCACCATCCCCGCCGTCGCCCAGAAATCGATGGGGATGCGGTCGGGGATCTCGTGATTGATGGCGAGGAGGACGCGTTCGCGGGAGGTCACTTGGCTTCCATCTGCGGCTGCCACTGGATGGTCGCCTCGTAGATCTCCGGGCTCTGTGCGCGCTCGACCTTCCGCACATGCCCATCCGCGAAGCTAAAGGTGTCCATGCCCTGGTGCCTTGGCCTCACAGGCAGGAGTTCAGCGTCGCCAGCGGCGTTCCAACCGCGACCGCTTTCGAACAGGACCACGGTCGTGTCCGGGTTCGTAATCCTGTCCGCCGCGACCCCGCTAAGTTGTGAGTTGAGGGCGTACCCCGACCGCAGTCCTTTCGCATCAGGACAGACGAACGCGGCCTTATCCCTGATGTCAGGAGCGATTCGGTCACTCCAATCGCGCGCGTCCGGAAATACCCCGCCGTTATCCTCTACGTAGAACTGCATTGCAGTCGCCAAGGTCTTGACGTTACTGATGCATAGATTAGCGTGGTCGCATGCTTGGGCCGTCTGCGCGACTGGTAGCTCCATCAAGCACAGCAGCGCGGCGAACGCGGAGGCAGCAATCGCCGGGACAGCTGGGGCCTCGCGGGAGAAGCGCGCGGGACGGATGAGTGTCTGCCCCAGGGAGACTAGGCCGAGCGTGAGTCCAGCCAGAGACAGCAGAATAGCGGCCCACACGAGGCCCACATAGCCAGGCATAGCAGAGGGGATGCTCGTCCAGATGAAGGCGATCGCAAGCACGACTGGGAGGCCAGCACACGGCAGAAGGAGAGCAATGGTCGCGAGCCTGCTCTTGCGCGGTCCGCTGCGCTCCGTACCCGCGCCCTGGTCTCCGTTGCGTACTGAGGTCATCGCCTACCCCTCCTTCTGGGCCACCCTCAACGCCTCCCTGCCTCCCACAACCTGAGCGGCCAGTCGTCCCCCAGCGGGCTCCTGCCCGGCACAACTGTGCCGGGCAACGCTCCCCGCCGTTCTCCGCTCCCCTACCCCTCCTGCCCCACTGCCTTCAGTCCTGCCTTCAGATAGGCGATGTCCTCCGCCATCTCATTCGGCCGGTGCTTGGTGAAGATGCCCACGCACACCGCGTCCGTCGGCCGCATCGTCTTGGCGACGATTTCGAGGGCTTCCTTCGGGTTGTTGCGCCCGGCCGCGAGGACCTTATAGTGGATCACCGGCTTGGTCAGCTTCTGGATCGTCGCCGTCATCGTCTCCCGGTCGTCCTGGTGGAACCGCTCATCCTGAGTCACGTGCAGGCCGCTCTGCTCGCGGGAGGTCGGGTTGTAGTAGGAGCACATGTAGAAGTCGCAGTTCAGGTGCTCCTCCGCCCACTCGAACACCACCGGCTGATGGCCGGCCATGCCTGCGGGAAGGCCGGCGTCGTGGAGCATCTTGATCGCCTCCTTCACTTCGCTCATCTCGCCCGTATGGTACAGGTGATCGGCCACGCCGCCGTGGACAAAGCAGGCCTTCGCGCCGTTGTTGATCGCGATCCGGGCACCAGTCGTCGCCGGACCATACTCCCCGGCGGTCTGCCCGATCCACTGGATCGTGCCGCCCTCTTCCCGATACTCCCGCATCAGCCGGGTGATATGCTCGTCGGTTCGCGCGATGCAGGTGGTCACGCCGAGCTTCTCGGCCAGGTGATAGGTCTTCTTGATCTGCTCCGCGGTATAGTAGCTGAGCATCTCCTGATCGAGCGCCTCATCCTGATGGCCGAACCCACTGAACGGATTCCCGCCGATGATGAAGCGGCTCACTTCGAGGCTGCCCAGCTTCACTCGCGCCACTTTCGCCTTCTCCGCAATCGCCATCCCAGATCTCCTCACCTACGTTACTTGCGCCTTGCCTACGGCCGTCGCCGCTCCCCTACCCTTCCTGCCCCACCGACTTCAGAGCCTCCGTCAGCAATCCCACATCCTCCGCCATCTCATTTGGCCGGTGCTTCGGGAAGATCCCCACGCAGACCGCGTCCGTCGGCCGCATCGCGCGGGCGGCGAACGCGAACGCCTCCTGCGGCTTGTTGCGCCCCGAGGCCATGATCTTGTAGTGGATCACCGGGCGCGAGAGCCCGCGAATGAGCTGCGTCATCTTCACCCGATGCTCGGGGTTGAAATACTCATCCTGCGTGATATGCTCGGGCGAGTGCTCCCGCGAGGTCGGGCTGTAGTAGGAGCACATGTAGAAATCGCAGTCGATGTGCTCCTCCGCGTACTCGAACGTCTCCGTCTTGTGCCCCGCCATCCCGCACGGCAGCCCCGCGTCGCGGACCATGTTGATGACCGGCTGGATCTCCTTCAGCTTCCCGCTGTGGTGCAAGTGGTCAGTCTGACCCCCGTGGATGAAGACCGCCTTCGCGCCGTTATTGATCCCGTTCTGCGCGCCTCGTTCCGGCGCGCCCAGCTCCGGGCAGGTCTGCGCGATCCACTGGATCGTGCCGCCCTCGTCCCAGTACTCGAGCAACAGGCGCATGATGTGGTGGTCGGCGCGGCCGATGTGGGTCGTCACCCCCAGGCTCTCCGCCTGCCGCAGCAGCGCCTTGCAGTTCGTCGAGTTGTACCAGTGCTTCATCTCCTGGTCGAGAGCCGCGTCCCAGTGACTGAACGCGCCCTGCGGATTTCCACCCAGGATGAACCGGCTCACTTCGAGATCACCCAGCTTCACCGTCGCCAGCTTACTCTTCTCCTCGATAGACACAGTGCCAACCTCCCGCCTGATAGGCGTGATTCATTGCGCGCGCCGTCACGCGCACCCTCTTCAGTCTACCCCTTCTTCGCCTTCTTAGCAGTGATCGGCTTGAACTCGCTCCAGGTATTCATGGCGCCGATGAAGCTCTTCGGGTGCTCCATCACCGCCATCGTCGCCTGCGGGCGGTCCTTGTTCGGCCGCAGCTTCACCACCCGGCGGAACGGCGGCTTCAGCGGAATGATGCCGAACTTCTCGGTCTGCGCGCGACGGATGGCGCGCAGCGCGCCCTCCTGAATCAGCCGCCGGGCGCGCACCGGATGGAGGTGCCGCGCTGAGCCGACATGCCGGCCATACGCGTCCTCATCCAGATCGGCTCCCGTCCCGGGCTTGAGGCCGCGCTTCACCGCCACCGTCTCGATGCCGGGAACGAGCGCCTGCGCTTCCTTCGTGAACGCCAGGTCCCCCGTCCCGAAGATCGCTCTCACCCCCACCTCGCTCGCGCACATCGCCAACTCGCCGAACTCGCCGATGGAAACGCCGTTCACCGACTCGTCGATATACCCCAGACTCTGGGTGTGGCAGAGGTGGCCATACTCCGTGCAGGCCTTCGCGTGCTGACCCACCCACACCACGTAGCTATACGACTTGTCCAGGCCCAGCGGCCATACCGGACTGCCCCAGCCG
Source organism: uncultured Armatimonadota bacterium (assembly GCA_963699135.1). Classification (GTDB taxonomy): domain Bacteria; phylum Armatimonadota; class Hebobacteria; order Hebobacterales; family Hebobacteraceae; genus JBEKKD01. Next base: position 1,248,372 of record OY969415.1, read on the forward strand.
CGAGAGATCTCCACCCGAGGGTCGAGCATCCGCACGTTGATCCCGCCGGGCCCGTGCGCGTCGACGACGTGAATCTCAGTCGCCCCGCCCTCGAACAGACCCGCTACCGCGGCGTTGACCTCCTGCGTCAGGAACTCCTTCGCCATATCGTAGTAGAGCGTCCCCGGGCTCGTCCACTCGTGGAAGTTGAGAACCCCGGCCACGCCTTCCATGTCCGTCATCATGTAAACTTTCATCACCTCCCCTTTCCAGTTCTGATTTTCCCCGCAAGGCAGCCCCTGTCCTGCCCCAGGCGGCCCTGTCTCCGCCGCCCAGCCCTTGTCTCCCCTCCGCGCTGGCATTTTCGCCGTGTTGCCGCTATATTGCTGTGTGCGCAACCACCCGACAGCCCTGCGCGGCCGCCTCGGCCATTGACCAAGTTGGCCGTGCTAGGTAGAATCCCTAACCTGATGCTATGATTACTAGGGATGGCGCAGGGAACATGAAGGAGGAGGGCTCCCCTTGTCTATCAGCTCCGGGAGGGTCCCGGAACCAACCGTATCACGGCTCAGCCTCTATCTGCGCTGCCTTCGCCAGCTCGCTCGGGAGGGTGTGAGGACGGTCTCTTCGGCGCAGATGGAAGCGCGCCTGGGAATCACCTCCGCCCAGATCCGCAAGGACCTCTCCTACTTCGGCGAGTTCGGCAGGCCTGGCATCGGCTACGACGTCCAGCATCTGCTCGGGCGGCTAACCGAAGTGATGCAACTCGACCGCGAGCAGCGCGCGGTCATCGTCGGCGCAGGGAACCTCGGCGCCGCCCTCGTCGGCTACCGGGATTCGCGGAGAGTCCGTTTCGGATCGTGGGCATCTTCGACAACAACTTCGGCAAGATCGGCCGCATGCTCTGGACGCTTCAGATCCAGGATGTACACCTCTTGCCTGAGATCAACCGGGACCTGCACGCCTCTATTGGCATGATCACCGTGCCCGGTCCGGGCGCGCAGGAAGTGGCCGACATCATGGTGGAGTCCGGCGTGCGCGCCATCCTCAACTTCGCCCCGGCGATGATCGCGCTGCCTCCCAGCGTGGCCCTGCGGAACGTCGACCTCACCCGCGAACTCGAAATCCTCTCCTACTGGGCGCGGCAGCTTACCGGCCTCGTCGACCCCGCCTCTTCCTCCGCCGAATAGGCCCTCAAGGCATCCCTGCTACAGGTCATCCTCCCGCCTCCGCCGAAGTCTGCCCAATCGCTGGTCGCTCGTTGGCGTTGAGCCCCCATCCATCATGTCCCAGATCACTCGCCCGAAACCATATCCCCACGCCCGCCAGGCCTACCGCCTCGGCATCCTCAACGGGGTGCTGTTCAACATCGGCGTCGCCTTCGTCGACCCCGGCACCGTGCTGCCGGTGTTCATCGCCACCGTCAGCAAGTCCGATGTCGCGGTCGGCCTGGTCTCGGCGATCGCGAGCGGCGGCTGGTCACTCCCCCAACTTCTCGGCGCGAGATACATCCAGCACCAACCCCTCAAGCGCCCCATGTATGTGCTTACCACCTGCCTGCGCATCGCCGCTTGGGTCATCGTGCTTCCCATCACCTACTTCCTGGCCGGCCCTCTCCCCGCGCTCGCCCTCGCCGGCTTCATCCTCTGCTACGCCCTCGACGCTTTCTCCGGGGGCATGGCCGGGCCCGCCTTCCTCGACATCGTCGCCAAGACCGTCTCCCCGAACCGCCTTGGCGCCTTCTTCGCCAACCGCGTCTTCTGGGGTGGAGTCGGCGCCATCGGCGCGGGCATGTTGGTGCGCGTGATTCTCAGCGACCGCGGGCCCAGCTTCCCGGCCAATTACACACTGCTCTTCGCACTCGCCCTCGCCATGTTCGTCCCGGGATGGATCGCCTTTATGAGGATCAAGGAGCCGCCGGGGAAAGCGGCCGAGGCCCAGTCGCTGAGGGAGTTCCTGCGAGGCGCGCCTGCTATCATCAGGCAGAACCGCGAGTACCGGTTGCTGCTGATCGGACGAATGCTGCTGGGCGCGATGGTGCTCGCGTTCCCGTTCTACATCATCTACTGCCGGCGCGAGCTTGGCGTTCCCGACTCCGCGGTAGGAACCTATCTGTCAATCCAGATGGCCGGCGCAGTCGTGTCGAATCCCCTCTGGGCGCTGCTGAGCGATCGGCGCGGACCGCGGGCCCTCATCATCGCGACCACGGTCGCGGCGGTGATCTACTCCGCGATCTCGCTCGCTGCGACCTTCATCCCCCACTCCCCGTGGCTCGGCCGCGCCGCCTTCGGGGCCGTCTTCTTCCTGCTCTCCGCCTCGGGTTCCGGGGGGTGGATCGGGTGCACGAACTACCTGCTGGCGATCGCTCCCGAGGAGCAGAGGCCAATCTACATCGGGGTTCAGAACACTTTTTTCGCTATTACCATGTTCCTGCCCATGCTGGGCGGTGCGGTGCTGCGGTTCGGCTCGTTCCACCTGCTCTTCGGCATTGCCACCGCCTTCGCCGTCGCGGGGATGGTGGTGGTGCTCAAGCTGCCTGCGATTCCGCCTGCGGGGCCCGCCTGAACCTTGTGCGATTCTGTGAACACTGGTGGGTTGCGGGCCAAGGACCCATCGGCCTGATTCCGGTATTCTCTGGGCCGATGCGAGTCACTCCGCATCAAGTTCCGCCTCGGGTGTAGTGATCCCCCAGCTCACTGCACCCCCAGTAAGGGCGTGGGATGGAACCCCCTCTTCCGTCCCGCGCCCATCTCTTATTTCCCTCACTGTCAGTGCGAGGGGCGGCCGTTACCGCCCCGTGGCAATCTCGGTGTTCGTACCTGCGAACGCTGCGAGCACTCCCCCCCTTCGCAGACAGAGCCTCCTCAAAGTGGCGGACGGCGAGACTGAGGAGCGACGCCGAGTTGCCCCGCAACGCAAGGAGCGACGAGGGCCTTCGAGCCGCCGCCTTGGGGTAACGCAGCTGCTCGCGCAGCGAACGCTGCGAGCACTCGCCCTATACACGCGTGACAATCCCGGTGTCCACAGCCGCGTCACCTCGCTCCGCTTCCTGCCCGCGCCTCACCCACAGCATTATCACGTGGACGCTCCTCCCTCTCTCGCCGCGGTTTCTGTCGTTGCAAGGGGCGACTCCGTTGCCGCCCCTCCCAATTCCGGTGTCCGTCTCCTGCCGCTTCGGTTGCATCGCTCCTACCCCGAGACCCCCCCCGATCGGCAAAGCACGATATCTTCACAGGTGCTTAATATGGATATCATACCAAATTGGTAGAGTACCTAGGAAAGCCGATCAGATGGCGACCGAAAGGGGGTGATCGTCGGATCTAGGCGCAGGCAGACGGGTTCACCCCGAGCTGGGGAGCCCAAGGAGTCCGGAACTATGTACCCGAGTCCCGTACCGAAGCGCCGGCGGGCAGGCTTCACGCTCATTGAACTGCTCGTCGTGATCGCGATTATTGCGATCCTAGCCGCAATGCTGTTCCCCGTCTTCGCGCGAGCGCGCGAATCGGCTCGCAAGATTCAGTGCCTGTCGAACGTGAAGAACATCGCCATGGCCCTGCAGATCTACCTGTCGGACTACGATCGGTTCCCGCCCAGCGAGCATCGCTCGGAGGTCGTGGACTACATCATCAATGATGTGGGCGAGAGCGACTGGATCCCCTGGATGGTCAACCCCTACCTCCGGTGGCCCGTGATTCTTGACGAGTATGTCAAGAACCGAGACGTCTGGCGCTGTCCGAGTGCCAAAGGCGCTCCGACTTTCGCCGTCAACCCCTGCACTCCGGACTGGTGGACGGCCATGAAGAATAACGTCACGGACTGCAGCTACGCCACCTGGAGTTCCGGCTGGTTCCCGCCGGGATGGGGCGGCACCCAGACCGATTCATTCACGCAGGCCTATCAGTGCGCCGGTGTCGACACCAACGGCTTCGAGAGCGGATATGGAGTCACCACCTGGTATTCCCTGGACGAGAAGACCAGTCAGATCAATAACGCCAGCAAGAAGGTAGTGGTCGCCGATGCCGGGCGCCAGTTCGACATCGCCAGGACCTCCTGGGTAGCTTACCCGGACACTTGCCGGTTGGACGGTGCGGGCTGCGGATGGGCGACTGACAATGGTCTCGGCCAGGGCAACACCTGTGTCTCCTGCGACTACTCCTTCATCTCCGACTGCGGCGCCTATGACGCGCGGTTCGGTAGCGACCCCACGTTCCGCAAACAGTATGCCAACTCCCGCCATCTGGGAGGCAGCAACCTCGGCTTCGCAGATGGCCACGCGGCCTGGATGAACTCCGAACAGATCCTCTTCGGTGGGGATGAAGCCCACGGACACGGCAGAACCAACGCCCCGCTCGAGGGCCTCGAGGTCTGCGGCGTCTTCTACCCGCCAACGGACTAGCCTCGCCGTCTATTCGCACACAGCAACGTTTACGACTCACTCCGAACGGAGCGCCACCCGGCGCTCCGTTCCGCTCACTTCTGCCCCTCCCCCCCCCGTTGGGCACGAGCCCTGGTCGCCCCTGGCGACTTGCCTCCTGCCACGACCCTCCCCTCCTCCCGTTCGGCAGGAGCTTGCTCCTGCCACCTTCTCCCCTCGCAATCCCTCTATTGCTGTCGTCCTGAACGCAGTACAGCCTGCCCGCCTTTGGCGGGGGGCCCGCCGCTTCCGTGCCGCCAGTTGGCGGCCCCTCCCCATCCGCGTCCGCAGAAAGCGCCAACCACCACACATCGCGGCTCCGCTGGTGGGAATTTTGCCCCCAACAACCCCGCCATGTATGTCCAAATGAACATAGAGGGGTGCTAATGAAGGCGGTGTTATCGGGTACGAACAGGTGAGGTTTGACCCCGTTAGTACCAGGGTAGATAATGTATCAGACGGTGCCGGTCTTGCTCCAAGTTGAGTAGGCAGGCCGACACAGAAGGAACGAGAGTTTGTAGTAGGCAAGAACGGCGCCGTTCACTCGGGAGGCTCAGGCCGACACCCCCCCTCGCCCCGGCTTGTGCCTCCCTTTCTTTGGCCCCCTCCCGCCTGTAGCGCCCTGCGAAATCCCTCTGCCGTCCCGCGCTACCTCGTCAGCCGACCGCAGCCCATCACCGCTGCTGGGTCGTAAGCCTGCCTCAACTGGTGCATCAGGTCGAGGTTCGCCACCTCACCCCAGACCGGGAACGCCTGCTTCAGCTCCAGCGGCCCTGCCTCCAACACCGCCGAGCCGCCGACGCCCACGGCATACGCGTGCGAAGCCGCGCTTAGTTTCACCAGAGTGTCGGACAGATTTTGCGAAACCGGAGCGACCGCATACACGATCCCGTCCCCGACCCTGGCGATTCCGCCCCATCCGTCGCAGGACGAGAGCAGCTCCACCCCGCCCGCCACCGCCGCGATCGGCATCACCATTCTCAGCAGCAGTCCATTGGGCGCCGGGTAGAGCAACTCTCGCACCCATCGCTGCATCTGCTCGCCGTCCTCGCCATCGAACCTCCGGCAATCCGGCACGCGCTCGCGGATCTCCCGCTCTTGCCTCGCGATCGTCTCCGCTTCCCCGGCCAGCCCGATCATCAGAGCATGCCGGCCGGGTGGGATCGCCACCGGCAGCCGCGGCCCGAGCTTCTTCGCCGCCCCGTAGCTGACCAGCTCGCACGACACGACCTCCAGGCGCGAGCCCACCAGCCAAGCCGCCACCTCGACCGCTTCTTGCGGAGGCAGCGACGCCAGCACGATCGCCCGCGACTCCGGCTGCGGAATCAGCCTCGCTGTGACCTCGGTGATCGCGCCCAGGCTCCCCAGCGAGCCGACGAAGAGCTTCCCGATATCATATCCGGCGACATTCTTCACCGTGCGACCGCCGGTCTTTACGATCTCGCCGGTGGAGAGCGCCACCCGCATCCCGATCACCAGATCGCGCGGCGCGCCATATCGCATTCGCATCGCGCCCGAAATACCGGCCGCCACCACTCCCCCGAGTGTCGCCGAACTGGGGCCTGGCGGGTCGAGAGGCAGCATCTGGCGGTGCCGCCCCACCGCCTCCTGAAGCGCCTGGAGCGTGATCCCCGCCTGCGCGGTTACGGTCAGATCCTCCGCATCGTACTCCACGATCTGATCGAGGCGGCTCAGCGACACCATGAGCCCGATCGCCTCGGGCGGCGTCCCCAGGTAGGAGTGATGACCGCCCCCCCGCACCATCACCGAGAACCCGGCCTCCGCGGCCACGCGCGAACAGCGCCGCCACCTCCTCCGCCGTCCTGGGCAGCGCCACCGCCAGTGGAGTCTGACCATCGACCGCGTAGGCCGCTACCGCCACCGTCGCGGTGAGCAGATTGCTCTCGCCCACGATCCTCGATAGCGCTTCCAGCGTACCGCCAACCGCGCTCATCGGCGCACCCCCGCGTGGTGCACGGTAGTGACTTCGGGGGGCAGCACCTTGCCGGGATTCGCTAGCCCCATCGGGTCGAAGATGCGCTTCGCCTTCCGCTGGGCCTCGATATCGCTGGGTGAGAAGATGAGCGGCAGGTACCCCGGCTTCTCCGAACCCACTCCGTGCTCGCCGGTGATGGTGCCGCCCACCGCCGCCGCAATGTGGAAGATCTCGACACTCGCCGCCCTCGCCCGCTCCAGCTCGTCGGGGCTCCCACGGTCGTAGAGGATGTTCGAGTGGAGATTGCCGTCGCCCGCGTGGAACACCTTGGCGATGGTGAGCCCGCTCCTGCGCTCGACTTCCTGCATCTGCCTGAGCACCTCGGGGATCTTCGTCCGCGGGACCGTGGAATCGTTCACCAGCATCGCCGGGCTGATGCGAGCCGTCGCCCCGAAGGCCGAGCTTCGCGCGCCACCCACAAGCGATCGCGCTCGATCTGAGTGCGCCCGATCTCCACGCTGCGCGCCCCCAGCTCGCGACAAATGTCGGCGCAGCGCGCGGCCCGCGTTCTCAGCGCCCTCCTTGAGGCCGTCGAGTTCGATCAGCAGAAACGCTTCCACGTCCAGCGGCAGCCCGATGGGGAACGAGGCCTCCACCGCTCCGATGGTCGACCGATCCATGATCTCCAGCGCGGCCGCGACGATGCCCTCGGCGATGATGCGAGACACCGCCTGACCGGAGGCCTCCAGCGTGTCGAAGATCGCCACCACCACCTGCGTGGACTCGGGCAGCGGCTTCAGCCGCAGCGTCATCTCGGTAGTGATGCCGAACGTGCCCTCGGACCCCACGAACAGCCCCACCAGGTCATAGCCGGGCGTGTCGCTGACCTTCGAGCCGAACTGGCGGACCTCGCCGGAGGGCAGCACCACGGTGAGGCCGAGGATGTGGTTGGTGGTCACCCCGTACTTCAGGCAATGCGGCCCGCCCGCATTCTCCGCGACATTGCCGCCGATGGTCGAGGCCTTCTGGCTGGCCGGATCGGGGCAGAACTGCAACCCGTGGGGGGCGAGCATCGCTTGGAACTGCAGGTTCACCACCCCCGGCTGCACCACCGCGACCTGATTCGCGGGATCGACGGAGAGCACCTTGGTCATGCGGGAGAGCCCGATCACCAGCCCGCCGTGAATCGGCACCGCCCCGCCGGAGAGATTGGTTCCCGCGCCGCGGGCGATGAACGGAAGGCGGTGCTGGCTGCACAGCTTGAGGACTCGCGCCACCTCCTCGGTGGAGGCCGGCATGACCACCGCGTCGGGCGTGCCGCGAGCGGTAGACGAGTCATAGCTGTAGACGAGCAGATCGGCCGGCTCGGTAAGGAGATGCTGCCGGCCGACAATGCGCTGCAAGGGTTTCACGAGTTTGCGGTCGAGCATGAGAATCAGATTCGGAAGCGAGGGGCGGGGGTCCTGCCATCTGCCATTGCGAGAGGCAGTGATCCCCTCGCTGCCCCGTGGCGATCTCGTCGTCGCTGTTCTGCCGTTGCTGTTGTTCCGAGTCCGCTAGGCAGGGGCCCCTGTCTCCCCTCCGGCGCGAATTCCGCTCTCTGTCAGCCCGCGCTTTCGATCTGCCCCTCGACCCAGGCCCGAAGGCGGCGAAGGCAGTCGCGGGCCGCAGGGCGGTCCAGAACGATTTCCTCGGGTGGCAGGTCCTCGTAGCGTGGCCCTACGGCGAATGTGGTGAAGGCGCGGATGGGGAGCAGGTCCTCGGGGAAGGTAACACCGTTTCGCTGCAGGAGCAGCGTCAGCTCACGAGGTTGTGCGTTCTCCGGTAGACCACACCGTGCGCTGCCAATGCCGCCTTGAGCAGCTTCTCGGCGGCCTGCTGGACGTGATAGCCGATCGTTTCATCGTACACCTGCTGCATATCCAGCACGGCGTCGAGCAGCGCCTCGTCTTGCGAGGCCTTCCTCAGCAGCAGCGCGGCCTGCTCTTGGCGCAGATCACGCGGCGGCTTCATAGAGCACCTCCCCCTCACGCTTTGCCCAATAGAGGGTGGTGCTGGGCGCTTCGCTCCACTTCGCATAGTCAGCGCCGCTGGCAACGAGCACATCGAACGAAATCCCGAGCGGCACCAGAACTTCACGGATTTGCAGCGTTGCCTGGCGACGCGAGGCAAGCTCGCGAATCACCACTAGCAGGTCAATGTCCGAGCTTTCCTGCGCGTCTCCGCGCGCGTAAGACCCGAACAGGACGATGCGGTCCGGGTGAGCCACCTCCACTATGCGCCGAACGATCTCGTCGACCAGCATTCGGTCAAGAGAAGCTGTCACCGCCCGCCTCCAGGCCGGCCCATTCTACCCTGCGAGGCCGCCAGGGTCAAACGCAGCACAGCATATCCACAGATGGACCCGCCGGAGGCCAAGGACGGAGGGGCTTCGGCAGCAGAACCACCGAAGCAGCGGGCAAAGCGGCCCGCGGAAAAACACCTATGGAAAGCGGCATTTTCGCAATAACACACCAATGTTCCACGTGGAACATTTCGGGGATTTCTGGGGAGGGCGCCTGAACGGAATCGGAGGGTGGGGTGGGAGGCAGGGGCGCGGAGGGGCAGGGAGGGGGCGGGGAGCGGGAATCGGCCTAAGTAAGTAAGGCATTGGTATGACAAGAGGCAAGCGAAAATGGGGTCGATTTCCGTACGCGGGCACTTTGGGATTTGCCCTGGAAGGTGGCTAGATGAGCCCAGGAGCGGGGGGCGGGATTGGTGGGTGTCGCGAAATGCACCTATGAGAGGTGTTTTCGGGGAGGGCGGAACTATTTCACGTAGGGCAATCTAGATAGGTCAGAGGGGAAGCTGGTGGCATTTCGGGGTCTGAGGGCAGGTGTGCATAGGTACCACGAAATGCGCGGTTCGAAGGGTGGGATGGGGGTGTTTTCGGGAGTTCTGGAGCGTCAACTTCGGGGCTGGCAATGGGCCCGGATTGGGGTGTACTAAGGGGTTGATACAGCGGGTTCCTGCGTAAGCATAAGTGGAATGGGACGGGGGTGGGGACGCGGGATCGCCGCCCGCCCGGCGGCGTACTGGCAGGGAGGGCGTGATGAATCACGCCCAATGTACGGAGGGAGGGCCCGCCGGAGGCGGGCTACGCGGGCTACCACTCGCTGGCGCTCGTGGCAAATGCGCCGGAGGCGCGCAAGCCGCCGGAGGCGACTGAAGCCCACGCCACTCGCCGGTGGGGGGCCGCACGGCGAACGCAGAGAGTAGATGTGAGCTATGTACTGTGCTCGGGTTCACGTTAGGGCTTTGGCGATCACTGAGGGCAGAGCACGGCTCAGTGGCGTGGGTTCGCGGCGGGAACCGCCGTGACCCGCGTTCGCCCTAAGGGGGCAAGTGGGAGAGGACGATGAGGTTGGAGGAGGGTCGACCTGCGCCCATCCCGTCAAAGGCGGGCAGTCCCCCCTCTCGGCCGGTGAGCTGGCAGGACTGCTGGCGGCGTGGAGGTGCTAGGGAGGACATCGCACAGGAGTTGACATGCGCGGCATTGGAGGGGGCAGCCCTGGCGGGGGGTAACGCGGCACGAGCGGCGGTTGAGGAGAATCGGAACCAGACCTGCAACGGGCCCAGGCGTTGATGGTGGCCCGGGCCTGTCCGGCATCGCGGCGATGTGCTATCATGGAATACTAAAAGGGAAGGGGAGCACACTGGCATGGCCGAGCAACAGGAGATCATCGTTAGACCAGTGACGGTCCATCTAGCGCCTTGGGACGCCCCAGAGGCACAGGACTACTATATGAACCTTACTGGCGTAGCGAACATGCAGCACGAGCTCATTCTCATGTTTGCGAGAGCGCTTCCGCTGATGGCCGTACCAGAGAGCGGCGAGATCACCATTGCGCCTGCTCTACGTGTCGCGATTCCCGCGGCGGCAGGGCGTCAGCTGGTTTCACAATTGGAGCAGATGCTGGAACTCCGCGATAGGCAGGCAGTGAAGCAGAGCCGCGAGGAGAGAGATGCCGGTACCCCAGCTACGGGATAGAGCCGACCATACTCGCTGGTTCCTGGCCAACCTGCCACCACTAGCGCTCCACTACGAGCGGCCGCAAGTGGCCTCTGAGTCAGAGCCGATGATCCTGTCTAGCCAGGCGAGTGCGGTGATGACTACCCTAACTATGTGGCCCCAGACTTCCCAAGCAGAATGGGTGGACCTCCCAAGCCGGCCCGCTGTCCTCCGTCGGGAGCGACTGCGAGAGGTTACCTGGCGAAGCCGTCGTTTGGAGCTCAGGCGCGAGATTGAGTGTAGTGTCGTGCTGGATAATGGCCTATACGTGGTCGAGTACGGTCCGCTGGGGGTAATTGCATACGCGGATTCGCTCCATGCTGCGAAGAGGGACTTCTCCGAGGAGTTCTTTATGCTGTGGGACAGTTTTGGCCGTGCATCTGCTGAAGAGCTAGCACCCAGCGGCATCAGGTTGAAGCAACGTCTGCTGGAGCTAGTGACGCGAGAGACCGAGGCCGATGCGGCCTAGAAAGCCACATGAACTAAGGTCGGCACTGGAGGCCAAGGGATTCGAGCCAAAGGAGAATGACCATACGTTTTACTTCCTCCACGTTGATGGTAGGAAGGAAAGCATCTGGACGAAGGTGCATCACCACCCCTGGGGGTACAACGACAAGTTACTGGGCTTTGTCGCTAGGCAGATGCACCTTACTATGAGAGAGCTCGGTGACTTCCTGGACTGTCCCCTGAGTCGCGACGAGTACATCAGGCTCATGCGTGACCGCAAGCTGCTCTAGACACCAGGTCCGGCTGTGCTGAGGGGTTTCGCGAGGTGTACCTCGTCCCTTTGCCAAGACCCACCCTCGATCCCATCTCAAGGGAGGATGCCCTATCCTCCGTACCGCTCTGGCTCACACCCCTGCCAGACCCTCGCCCACGCCCCTACGGTCACCCCATCCACCCTCCCTCCCTTGCCTCCCTCCGCTGGGACCTGTATCATTTCCCGTGGGATGTGAGGTAGTGATACGGCAATGGAAGACAACGGGCTCGACCAGACGGAGGACTCGCTGCGGGATGCGGATGCGGCGGGGCGGATTCGCGCCAGGATGCTGCTCGCGCTGGGCGCGTTCGTGCTGCTGTGGGTGTTCGCCGACGGGCTGATGATTTGGGGGAACTTGCCGAACCAGATTCCCACGCACTTCGGCGCGGGGGGCGCCCCCAATAGTTGGGGCGCGAAGAACGTGTTCAGTGTGTTCGGGGCGCTCGGTCTCGGCGCGGTGGTGCTGGTCGCGATGGCGCTGCTGCGGTATCGGCCGACGTGGTACAACTTCCCCGGCAAGGAGAAGGCGGCGCGGTTGCCGGTGGAGCAGCAAGCGCATGTCTACGCTCCTCTGCAAGAGTCGCTGGCCTGGCTCGGCTCGGGCGAGGCGATCGCCATGAGCCTGCTCTCGCGCCAGATGTGGGCGGCGGCACTGGAGCAGCGGCAGGGAATCTCACCGGCAGTGTTCGTCGTGCCCATGGTCATCGGCGTCGGGGCGGTGCTGCTTGGCTCGGTGGCGGCCTCGCGGCGGCTGCGGGCGGTGGGAGCGGCAGATGGTGCAGAACCTTAGCCGCCGATGAACGCAGATAAGAGGAGGCCGCCTGCGGCGGAGGGACGGCAACGGCAGTAACCGCAGATTGCGCAGATTGCGCAGATTAGCGCCCGCCGATGGCGGGCGGAGGGGAACGGCGAGATTGCCACGGGGCGGCAACGGCCGCCCCTCGCAGGTCCGTCTGTGACGGGGAGGGTGCTCGCAGCGTTCGCGGCGCGAGCCGCGGCGTTACTACCAGACTGCAGCTCGTGAACCGAGGCCGCGTACGCGGCCTCGACTCGCGGTCAGTCTCCGTGCGGCTCTGTCGTAGACAGAGAGTGCTCGCAGCGTTCGCTGCGCGAGCCGCCGCGTTACACCAAGGCGGCGGCTCGCAGGCCAGCCCTGCTGGCGCAGGACTGGCTCGCCGTCCGCCACCGTCAGGTTCCGTCTACGACGGCACCTGACGGTAGTTTGACATTGCTGGGAGGGGGCGCGTATAATCCGAACTGGTCAGTCAAGGAGGGGCGGGCGATGGGATGGCCGCGATCGAGCTGCGGCGAGGTGTGACCAGGGGAGTTCGATGAAGGCAACAGCGGTAGTTCCCGCTTACAACGAGGCCAGCCGCATTCGGATCGTGCTGGAGGCGATTGCGGCCTCGTCTCTGGTGGATCAGATTGTCGTGGTGGATGACGGCTCGCAGGATGGTACGGCGCGGGTGGCGGGGGAGCAGGCCGGGGTGACAGTGGTGAAGCTGGCCCGGAACCAGGGGAAAGCAGGGGCGCTGGAGGCGGGGGCGAGGCAGGCCAGGAACCCGGTGGTAGTCTTCCTCGATGCAGACCTGGTCGGGCTGACCGATCATCACGTAGATGACCTGGTGGCCCCGGTGCTGAACGGCGAGGCGGACATGACGGTGGGGCAGTTCTGGAGTGGCTCCCCATTCGTGACGGCGTGGATGCGCTTCTGTCCGGCGATCTCGGGGCAACGGGCGATGCGGACGGAGGACTTTCTGGCGATCCCCAAAGTGGCAAGCTCGGGCTACGGCGTGGAGGTGGTGGTCACGAAGTATGCGCTGAACCAGCGCCTGCGGATCCGATATGTGCATCTGCCGAGCATCACGCATGTGGTGAAGGAGTCGAAGCGGGGGGTGTTCCGCGGCTTGGGGTCACGGGCGGTGATGTATGGGCAGATCCTGCGGTGCGCGTTGGGGAACGGGTACCACAATCTGGTGGAGACGGCGGAAGAGAGGGACCGGGGCTAGGGGGGGGAGGGAAGCGGATAGGACGGGATCGCTCCGGGGCAGCGGCGGAGAGTTGCTGCCCCTAACTATGGCAAGTGGGGTGTTGCTTCGGCAGGAGAAAGCTTGACGGCGCCGTATCGGTAGCTGCCGGAAATGAACTGGTTGGGGTCTGACACCGGCGTGGGGTGACGGTGGTCAGGCCAAGGAAGATCTCTGGCGCATCTGTGATCCTCTCTGGTGCGTGGCTCGCCAGGCCGACAGACGGGCTACTCGTACCTATCGGGGAGTGGGGTCACCACTCGATCCTGAGAGATGCGGTGGAGGTCGTCGGTGCCAACGCAGGGCGATGATCGCGGAGAGCCGACGGAACCTGAGGGGGAGGGCCGTCCGGCTGATGACGAATCGATAGACGGTGAGCTGCTAGGTGGGCCCGCTCCGATGCACGGGCCGCCGCCGACCACTCAGCCTCCCGGACCTAGCTGGGGGGTCTGCTTCGCCGTGATCGCGGGGGGCGCCATTGCCCTCATCTGGCTGAGCACGGAGGCAATCGGGCCGCTCGGCATCATTCATTCCGTGGTGATTGGGGGGCTGATCGCGCTCGGGGCCGTTGCGGGGTCGTGCTGGCTCTGGCTGAAGCGGGAGAAGGAGTACCTGAGCAGCCTTTGGGATGATGTCTACGTCCGGCTCCGGGAGCGATGCCAACTGGTGCGGGAGCTGAACGTACACCTTCGCAGGCTGCTGCGCACCAACCCCAAGCTGGTGGACGATATCCAGTTCCTGCTCCAGAGCATGGAGGAGACCAGCGACCCTCGCACTCATGCCGCGGTGCAGAACAGCTTGATTCTGACGGTGCAGACGGCGGTGGAGCAGTTTCACCGGAGCGTCGAGTTCCAGTCGGACCCGGAGCTGCGGAGGATCATGCGGGGGGTGGAGGCGGTGGATGATCGGTTGGCGCCGCTGCGCGATCGCTACAACGACCGAGTGCAACTGTATAATCGGTCGATCAACACGCTGCCGCTTTCCTTTCTCACCCGTCTGACACAGAGTTCCGAGCGGGCTTTGTTTCCGATGCTGATCCCCTGGTGGAGCACGGAGGCGTCGGCCTATGGTCACGTGACCGCCAGCGATATCCGGCACCAGTTGGAGACCTGGAAGGCGCCGCTGATCATCCTCCCCTCACAGCAGCAGTCCCGGCCGGGGGGGGGGAGCCCGAATCGTTCGCGTGCCGAAGGCGGCGGACGGAGCGGCGCAGCAGGCTGGCAGGGAAGCAGGCCCGGGCGCGCCACGGGGCGCGAAGCCCCCGCCAGCGTAGGTCTGCCGTCAACCGGCAGGTCAGGCTGGCTTACCCGAGTCCCTGTGGGGGAAGGGCAGCGATCCCTGGGCGAAGTGTCGTTGTTGCTGGCCGGCCCGGTCGTCATCGCACGAGGCAGCGACTGACTCGCTGCCTCGTGCCAGTCTCGCCGTTGCCGTTCCCCCCACTGCAGGCGGCCCCCCTTGTCTGCGCTTGCCCGCCTCTGGCGGGCGCCATCTGCGCAATCCCGCCGTTGCCCCCATCACGCGAAAAGGCAGGGCCCTCGCGGGCCCTGCCTACTATCCCGTCGAGCTGCGGCTACGCCGCCTTAGCAGCCTGCGGCCTTCCGCAGCTTATCCGCCATATCCGTCGCCTCCCACAGCACGGGGAGGTCGGTCCGGCCGAAGTGGCCGTAGGCCGCCACCGGCCGGAACTGCGGCTTGCGCAACTCCAGCTTGTCGATGATCGCCCGCGGTCGCAAGTCGAATAGCTCCAGACACAACTGCGCCAACGCCGCGTCGTCGATCTGACCCGTGCCGAAGGTATCGACCCAGAACCCCATCGGGTCGGCCCGGCCGATGGCGTACGCCACCTGCGTCTCCACCCGATGCGCCAGCCCGGAGGCGACGATGTTCTTCGCCACGTAGCGCATCATGTAGCTGGCCGAGCGGTCCACCTTCGTCGCGTCCTTGCCCGAGAAGCACCCGCCCCCGTGCCGCGCCATGCCGCCATAGGTATCGACGATGATCTTGCGCCCGGTCAGCCCCGTATCGGCCTGTGGGCCGCCCCGCTCGAAGCTCCCCGTCGGGTTCACCAGGATCTCGGTGTCCTCGTCCATCATCTCCGGCGGGCACACCCGCTCCACCACCTTCTGGATCATGTCGGCGCGGATATGCTCGTGATCCACATCCGGTCGATGGTGCGCCGCGACCACGATCTTGCTCAGGTAGACCGGCCGGCCGCCCTCGTACACGACCGTCACTTGCGTCTTCCCGTCGGGGCGCAGGTAATCCACCTCGCTCAGCCGCCGCACCTCCGCCAATCGCCGCGCCATCTTGTGCGCCAGCATGATCGGCATCGGCATCAGTTCCGGGGTCTCGTTCACCGCATAGCCGAACATCATCCCCTGGTCGCCGGCGCCGCCGACATCGACTCCCATTGAGATATCCGGCGACTGCTCCTGAATTGCGGTCAGCACTCCCGACATCTCGGAGTCGAAACCGAACTTGGCGCGGGTGTAGCCGATATCCTGGATGGCGCTTCGCACCACCGATGGGATATCCACATACCCCTGCGTCGTGACCTCACCCGCCACGATCACCAGCCCCGTGCTGATCAGCGTCTCGACCGCCACCCGGCTCATCGGATCCTGCGCCAGCAGCGCGTCCAGCACCGCGTCGGAAATCTGGTCGGCCATCTTATCGGGATGGCCTTCGGTGACTGATTCTGATGTGAAGAGGTAGTTCTCGTTAGCCATACTCGTCCCCAGCCTGCCGGGCCCTATCTGGTTCCCCGGCGCTGGCCTCCCTTCGCTTTGATCTCCGACACCGCGTCGAGCACTTGCTCGGCGAAGGCCGCTTTCTCCATCTCGGGAAGCTCTCTCGCTTTCCCATCGGCAAACAGCAGGAAACCCGCGTTCCGCTCCGACCCGAACCCTACGCCCGGCTTCGACACGTCGTTCGCCACGACCAAGTCCAGCCGCTTGGACTTCAGCTTCTTCCCGGCATTCTCCAGCAGGTCTTGCGTCTCGGCGGCGAATCCCACCACCACCTGACCCGCCTTCTTCTTCTCGCCGCACTCCGCCACGATATCCGCCGTGCGGCTCAGCTCCACCGCCGTCGGCATATTACTCTTCTTCACCTTGCCGCTCAACACCTTGGCCGGCGTGAAGTCCGCCACCGCCGCCGCGGCAATCAGCACGTCGCATCGCGCGAACCGCCGCGACACTGCGACCCGCATCTCAGCCGCCGTTTCCACCCGCACCACGTCGCACCCCGCGGGATCGGGAAGCGTCGTCGGGCCGGATACGAGAGTCACTTTCGCGCCCCGCCGCGCCGCCACAGCCGCCAGCGCATAGCCCATCTTCCCGCTGGAGCGGTTCGAAATGTACCGCACCGCGTCCACGGGCTCTTGCGTCGGTCCCGCGGTCACTATCACGCGCAGTCCCGCCAGGTCCCCCGGCGCCACTATCCTCGCCACCGCCGCCGCGATGGTCTCGGGCGAGGCGAGTCGCCCCACTCCCGTCGCCCCCGACGCCAACCGCCCGGCCTCCGGCGCGACGAAATGCACCCCGCGGCTTCGCAGCGTCTCCACGTGCTTCTGCGTGGCCGAGTGCAGCAGCATGTTGCTTTCCATCGCCGGCGCCACGATGATCGGCGCCCGCGTTGCCAGCGCCACCGTATAGATGAACTCGTCCCCGATCCCCAGCGCCAGCTTCGCGATGGCGTCGGCCGTCGCCGGCGCGATCACCACCGCGGCGGCCCGCTTGGCGAGCGACACGTGCTCCACTTGCCACTCGCTCGGGTCCTGGAACATGTCGACGGTCACCAACTGCCCCGTGAGCGTACGCAGCGTCAGAGGGGTGATGAACTGCGCGCCGGCCCGCGTCAGCGTCGCGTGCACCTCCGCGCCCAGGTCCATCAGGCGCCGCGCCACCTCCGCACCCTTGTAGGCCGCGATGCTCCCCGTGATCCCGAGCACCACGACTTTTCCGTCCAGCCGCTCAGCCACTCGCGTCCTCGAGCCCAGCGTCCGCTCCCATGCGCTTCACCCGGCTCCGCTCGGCCTGCAAGATCGCCAGAAGCAGCCGGGCGGCCCGATCCACCGTATCATTCAGGATCAGGTAGTCGTACCGCGGTAGATACTTGACCTCATGCTGCGCTACCTCCAGCCGCCGCTGCTGCAACTCGAGGCTCTCACTTCTGCGCTTGCCCAGCCGTCGCCGCAGCGCTTGCCAGGAGGGGGGGCGCATGTAGATCAGCACCGCCTCCGGCCGATGCTTCCGCACCTGCATGGCGCCGGCCACCTCGATCTCCAGCACCACATCATAGCCCTCGGCCAATCGCTGGTCGACCCAGGCCGCGGGCGTGCCATAGCTGTGATCGAGGTACCTCGCCCACTCCAACAGCTCCCCCGCCGCAGCTCTGCGGTCGAACTCCTCCGGCGAGACGAAGAAGTAGTCAACTGCTTCCGCCTCGCCGTTTCGCGCCTCCCGCGTCGTCACCGAGACCGACCGCCTCAGGCGGGCCCCCTCCTCGCTCTTGCGCGACATGGCGCGGGCGACCACCGTGCCCTTCCCCACCCCCGATGGGCCGGAGAGAACCACCAGCAGCCCTCGTCCTCTCCCTCGCCCTCGCCCATCGCCTCCCGGGAATGTCAAACCTGCACCCACTTGACCCGGTTATCGACGCCCCGCACCCCGCTGATGCCGTAGACGATGTTCTCGATGATCTCCATCTCCTTCTTCGGGTCCGGGATCCTCTGATGCCGGGTCGGCCCCAGCTCGCCTGCCAGGCACACTATCCCATGGTTCACATGCACCTCGAGCTTCTGGGTGTTCAACTCCCGACGGATGATCTCGCTCCTCACTCTCCTGGTCAGCAACGCGTCGTCTGGCCTCATATCCCATCACTCCCTATGTGCCGGACAGGGATCACTGCTTCACCCGCACCGGCAGAGCAACTGTGCCGTGGCCTGGGTTACCGCTCGACGTCACCTGCACCCGGAGGTCGAACGTCCCGATCTCTTTCGGCGCGAAATCCATTACGATTGTTCTGCGCTCACCAGGACGCAGCTCGGGGTAGTATAGCAATTGCCATTCCCCGGATACGCTCGTCCCAGTGCTCCTCGGATTCACGCTGACAAGCTCGAAATGCTTCAGGAACTCATTCCCTATACCAAGCCTGAGGCCGCTCGCCGGCGTCTCCGAGTCGTTTGTGATCTCCACCGTCACCTTGTACAACTGGACCAGCGTCGTCCCCCGGTAGTCGGCCTCGACCGCCAGCCTCAGATCCGCCGGTTGCGGCGGCGGTAGCCTCGGCGCCTGCGTCAGCCGGAAAAGCCCATACCCCAGGACGAACATCGCGGCGGCCAACCCGATCGCCGCCACCAGCCCGATTCTCCCCCCTCGCTTCACCTGCAGATCCGACCGCGGAGAGTGGTAGGCGCAAGGCGGCGTCGCCTCCCGCGACACCTCGAACTCCCCCGCCACCGCCGGATTCCCGCACGCCTCCACGCGCCCGTCGAACCACTGACAATAGCCGCACTTCGCCAGGTTGTCCTGACACCCGGAGCAGAACGGATAGTCCAGGGCGCGCGTATCGTTTGCCGCCCCGCACTGTGGACACCGGACCTGGGGCAAACCTGCTGCCTTCCTGCCCGCCTCGCGCGGCCCAAACCGCCTCGCGCGAACTGGTAGTGAGATTATAGCCACCCCCAAGAGCTGGCGTCAAGAAGCGCCGGAAGCCAGCACCCGGGAAGCACAGTGGGGCTGCAGGGGAAATGCCGCGCGCGGCGTCCGAGCGAGAGGGTCGCGGTCAGATATCTTCGGAGGAGGCGGCGGAGGGCTGATCGGCGCGGGCCCGGGCGAGCTTCTTGGCCACCAGCACGGAGGCGCCGATGATGCCGGCGTCGTCACCCAACTGGGAGGGCAGAATTCGGCAGGAGGAAGCGGGAACCATGTGGGCCCGGGAACGCACGGTGCGCAGAATGGGCTCGAACAGCACTCGTCCAGCCTGGGCGATGCCTCCGCCGATGATGAGCGCTTCGGGGTTGTAGAGCTGGATCAAGTTCGCGATGCCGATTCCAAGGTAGTAGCCGGTCTCGGAGAGCACTTCGAGCGCGAGGGCATCTCCCTGATCGGCGCAGCGGGCGATGAGCGCGGGGGTGATAGAGCCCAGGCGGTATTCCACCATCTCGGCTATCGTGCTCTGGCGTCCCTCTTGCAGCTTGCTGACGGCCCTGCGGACGATCGCATCGCGGGCGGCCAGGGCCTCCCAGCAGCCTCGGTTGCCGCAGCCGCAGAAAGGTCCGTCGGGCTCGACCGTCATGTGCCCGACCTCGGCAAATCCTTCGGTCGGGCCGATGCGGAGGTCGCCGTCGATGATGACTCCGCCGCCGATGCCGGTGCCCAGGGTGATCATAACCATATTGCTGTAGCCGCGGCCGGCGCCGAAGGTGTGCTCGCCCAGAGTCTGCACCGAGACGTCGTTGAGCATGTACGAGGGCACGCCAAAGGCGGCGTTGACGGGGGGCAGTATCGGTACGCCGCGGGAGTCGGCGAAGTTCGGCGAGTAGACGCAGATCCCCTCATTCGACCGCAGGGCGCCGGCGACGCCCAGGCCGATGGCGCTGACATCCTTGATGGCCAGTCCTGCGTTATCGAGCGCTTCCTCAATCGCCTCGAGGCAGCGATCGACGGCCGACCGCAGCCCGCTCTCGGCGATCGCGGGACGTCGCGCTTCGCCAAGTATCCGCCCCGCGTCGTCGACCACGCCGGCGCGAATGTTGGTTCCGCCGAGATCGGCGCCGATGTAGCGCTGAGCGCCTTCCGCTCCCGCCTCTGACACGGTCTCCTCCGATGCAGCGGTTATCCGACCGGCCCCTTACTTCCTACCGAGCAGTTCGGATATCTGGGCAGCAAGTGTCACTGCGTTGAACGGCTTCACCACGTAACCGTCGCCCCCCAGCTCCAGGCCCTTCTCGATGTGGTCCTCGTCGCCCAGGCCGGTCAGGAACAGGACCGGAACGTCTGCGGTGTCGGGGGATGACTTCAGCTCGCGGCAGGTCGCGAAGCCATCCATCACGGGCATCAGGACATCCAGCAGAATAAGGTCGGGCCGATCCCGACGCACGGCCTCGAGCGCCTTCTTCCCGTTCCGCGCATAGCTTACCTGGTAGTGTTCTCCCAGGCTGTGGCGAATGCACGCCCCGGCCAGATTGCACACGGCCGCCTCGTCATCTACGACCAGGATCTTGGGGCCCTTCTCAGTCGGTTTCTCGGGAGCCATATCCGCCCTCACCGTGAGATCTCGGTGTCAGTTCGCCGCGGCGCTCATTCCGCCTGCACGGATTCCTCTCTCGTCCGCCTTCGGCAGACGGCTCGGAATGACAACCAACGGCCGCCCCCCCAGAGTCGGTGGTCCTGCCTCGCGCGGCCGATTCCTTGCCTTTTGGCGCGCTCTATGCTAGCATGGTGCTTGTGCGCCCGTAGCTCAGTTGGATAGAGCGTGGGGTTGCGGACCCCAAGGCCAGAGGTTCAAGTCCTCTCGGGCGTACCAGACCTCTTGGTAGATTCCACGAATCCCCTCTTGGCCTCGGTCCCAACCGGGCGTAATGCTCCAGGCCGGCGGGAATTCGGCTAGCGCGTCTGGCGGGTTTCCCGCCTCCGTGGTATCCTATACGCAACTGCGCGTCCGAAGCGGAGCGTCTCTCCGGCGCAGCGAGAGGCGCGGAGTTGAGATGCCAACCTGCCGGGGTGGCCCCGGGCGATGGCACAGGCCGAAGTGAGCAAAGGGAGAGCGAGTGCCAAAGGAAGAGCAGAAGTTCATCGAAGCGGAAGGGCTTGTTCGCGAGGTCTTGCCCAATACGATGTACCGAGTCGAACTGGAGAATGGGGCCACAGTGTTGGCGCAGGCCTCCGGCAAGATGCGCAAGTTCCGCATCCGGATCCTTCCTGGAGATAACGTCAAGCTCGAACTGAGCCCATACGACCCCACCCGAGGCCGCATCACCTACCGCTTCAAGTAGCGCGCGCGGCGCCGCGTCATTCCGGCACGCGCGCGACATCATCCGGCTTCCGGACAGAGGATCGGCTTCGCTCCCCGGAGAACCCCACGCCATCTGCTAGCGTCAGGGGTGATCCGATGAAGCTGTCCATGCATTCCATCTGCATCGAACGGAAGTACCCTCTGCTCGAGGCCATCCGACAAGCCGGCGGAGCTGGGCTACCAGGGCTACGAGATCGACATCGGCGACTTCGGGAGCACCGGGCTCGGGCTGCCACTGGCCCGAGGAGTTCACGCCCGAGCGCGTGGCCGCCGCCGGCGAAGCGGCGCGAACCGCCGGGATCGAGATCAGCTCTCTCTGCCTGGGCGTGCTCTGGCGCTTCTACCCCACGAGTCCCGACCCCGCAGTGCGTGACCAAGCGGCGGAGATCATCCGCCAGTCTGCCCCGCACGCGGCATCGGTTGGGGCGAAGGTGATCCTGCTTCCAGTCGGCCAGCCGGAATCCACCTCCCCGGAAGCAGGCCCGCAGCACGCTCGTCGAGGTGCTCAAGGCTTGCGCGCCGGCGGCGGAGAAGGCCGGCGTCGTCTATGCCGTCGAGAACGTCGGTCAGGCCCTGGCTCGGACCCCAGAACATCTGGTCGAGATCGTGGAGCGGGTAGGATCGCCGGCCTGCCAGGTCTACTACGACGTCGGCAATGCCGCGGGGCAGGGCGCCGACCCGGCCGCCGATATTCGTTTCCTCGGCAGGCAGATCGGATGATCCACGTAAAGGACTTCCGTAAGTCGGGCGGCCGTCGGGAGACGGTGATCATCGGCGACGGCATGGTGGACTGGGCGGCGGTGGCCGCGGCCGCACGCGAGATCGGGTACGACGGGTTCCTGACCCTGGAAGTGCCTGGTACCGCGGAGAACGCGGAGGAGATCGCGATCAGAAGTCGCGACGCGCTTCGGCAGTCGGCCTGTAACCAAACCATAGGGAGGCAGCACATGGCGAAGGACAAGCTGCGGGTCGCAATGGTGTCGGGCGCGGGGATCGGCGCCAACCACATCTCCTGCTGGATGAGCCTCGAGAAGCAGGCGAAGATCACCGCCGTGATGGACGTTGACGCGGAGCTGGCGAAGAACTCCGCTCACATGTCGGGCGACGTTCCGTGGACGACGAGACCTCGACGAGTTGCTGGCGCGCGATGACGTCGACGCGGTGGACATCTGCTCGCCGCCCGTTCGTGCACGCCGACCAGATCGTCGACGGCCGCCAAGGCCGGCAAGCACATCCTGTGCGAGAAGCCCTTCACGGTGAATCTCGACGATGCGGAGCGCGGCGATTGCCGCCTGCAAGCAGGCGGGTGTGAAGCTGATGGTGGCATTCCCGCGGCCCTTCTACGCGGCCTCCCGCCGCGTGAAGGAGATGATCGAGACGGGCGAACTGGGCAAGCCCATCCGCATCTACAGCTCGCCACCACATGCGGGCCGAGTGGATCCGCAAGCGCACCGGGTGGTTCTGGGACCCCAAGAAGAGCGGCGGCACCGCCATCGAGGGAGTCATCCACGACTTCCACTTCCTGCCGTGGCTGTTCGGCCCGGCCCAGCGCATCTACGCGGAGGCCGGAACCTTCCTCTACACCGACCGCCAGCCGACGCTGCCGGACGATCAGTTGGTGGTGCTGTGGCGTTTCCAGAACGGCGCCATCGGCGTCATCGACGGGGGGGCCAACAGCCGAGCAACTATCGAGGGCCACACCAGCATCTTCTTCACCGAGGGCGGTGTCCGCATGGGCCGCGGCGGTGGCTTCCGCATCTACCGCGGCATGCTGGAGTACAATCCGCGCGGTGGAAGAGGTGCATCACTTCGGGCCACGTCGGCGACGACACCGACCTCATCACCACCGCCTACCACCCGTCCGGCCACGTCGGCGAGATCGCGCACTTCGCCGACTGCGTGCTCAATGACAAGGAGCCGGAGACGCCGGGCGAGTCGGGGCGCTACGCGCTGGAGTGCGCCTGGGCGGCGATCAAGTCGTTCCAGACGAACCTGCCGGTGACGCTGCCGCTGCAGAAGCCATACCCGAGCTACTAGGCCGGGGCGCTGGAGACGGCCCCGCGGTTGCGAAGCGGGCATCCGCGAAGCGCGGATGCCCGCTTCTCTTCCCGGTGTGCCGCGGCACCGCTTGGTGCTACAATGCGAGTGTGATCCTCCCATGAGAACCGGAACGGCACGACTGCCTCTCCACGGGGGACGGGCGCCCCGCTGGCTCTTCTCGCGGATGGTGCTGCTGTCGCGAGAGATACTCCGCGTGATCGTCGAGGAGTATGGGCCGCGGGAGGTGCTGCTGCGCGTCTCCGACCCGAACTGGTTCCAGGCGCTCGGGTGCGTGCTGGGGTTCGACTGGCACAGCTCCGGGCTTACGACGACCACCACAGGCGCGCTGAAGGAGGCGGTCAAGGGGCGAGAGGCGGACTTCGGGTTCTTCGTGGCGGGAGGCAAAGGGGCCGCGTCGCGAAAGACCCCCGCCGAGATCATGGCGCACGGGGAGCGCGTGTCGCTCGCCCTACCGCCGACCGACCTGGTGTACGCCAGCAAGATGTCCGCCAAGGTCGATAACACCGCGGTGCAGGACGGCTACCAGCTCTACCACCACGCGTTCATCTTCACCCCCGCCGGCGAATGGGCGGTGGTGCAGCAGGGCATGAACGGCGAGAGCGGCTGGGCGCGGCGTTACCACTGGCTGTCCTCGGGGGTGAAGGATTTCGTGGACGAGCCGCACGCGGCAGTGGTGGCGGAGCGCAAGGAGCAACTAGTGCTGAATCTGGTGGCCCACGAGAGCGAGGAGGCGCGCAAAGCGACCGCGCGACTGGCCGCGGAGCCGCCGGCCAAGCTCGTGCAAGAGCTGCGCAAGGCGCAAGAGCTGTCGCTCCCGGCCAGGCATGATATCCTGCCCGCCGATATCCGACCGGAGTCATTCGAGCGGGCACTGCTGAAGACGTACGAGCGTCCGCCGCAGAACTTCGAGGCGCTGCTGGCGACGCAGGGAGTGGGACCGAAGACGATCCGGGCGCTGGCGCTGATCGCGGACCTGGTCTATGGAGCCAAGGCGAGCGTGCGCGACCCGGCGACCTTCAGCTTCGCGCACGGCGGGAAGGATGGCATCCCCTACCCCGTCGACCGCGAGACCTACGACAAGTCGATAGAGATGCTGCGAGATACGGTAGACCGAGCCAAGATGGAGGATCGCGAGAAACTGGAGGCGCTGCGTCGACTGACGCGCTGACGCGGAGGAGGCCAAGTGAGCCGGCGCGGCCTGGGCCTCACCACCTTCCTGGCGCTGACCTTCGGCCTCACCTGGTTCATCGAGATCGGGCTGCTGCGAGGGATGCAGTACGGCAGCGTTCCCTACCAGGTCGGGCTCATCACGGTGATGTTCATCCCCGCCGTCTGCGCCTTCATCGTGCGGCGCTTCGTCGAGCGGGAGGGGTTTGCCGACGCGGGCCTGCGGTGGGGGCGGGGGCGGTACTACCTCTGGGCCTGGCTGGCGCCGGTTGGGCTGGGGCTGATCGCGGGGGTGGTCTCGGTGGCGCTGCGCCAGGCCGAGTATGACCCGTACATGACGGAACTGATGGTGCGGATCACGAAGCAGGCCCCCAACCTGAAGATCCCTCCTCTCCATACGCTGCA
This sequence comes from uncultured Armatimonadota bacterium, assembly GCA_963699135.1. Classification (GTDB taxonomy): domain Bacteria; phylum Armatimonadota; class Hebobacteria; order Hebobacterales; family Hebobacteraceae; genus JBEKKD01. The sequence continues at coordinate 1,273,191 of OY969415.1, forward strand.
GATTCTACCTGATCGCCTCCAGCCTCACGCAAGCGGTGCTGATGAACACCATTCCCTGCTTCGGGGAGGAATTCGGCTGGAGGGGGTACTTGCTGATGCGCTTGATGCCGCTGGGGACCTGGCGCGCGCTGGTGTTGAGCGGCCTCATCTGGGGCGTCTGGCACGCCCCCATCATCTTGCAGGGGCACAACTACCCGGACCACCCGCAGGCTGGCGTGTTCCTGATGATCGGGTTCTGTGTGCTGCTCTCGATCATCTTCGGCTGGCTGCGATTGGCTTCGGGGAGTGTGTTCGCGGCAGTGGTGGCACACGCCTCCATCAACGGACCGGCCTTCCTGCCGTTCATGTTCATGCGCGACCGGAGCGACATCACCGCGGGCCTCACCGGCCTGCTGGGTCTGGGGGTCATGGCGCTATTCGTCATCGCGCTCTGGCGGTTCGGGGCGTTCAGGGGACTCGGTGACCCGGGGGCTGGAATCCGCGCTCCCGTCCAGCAGGACAGCGGCAGCGGTAACGTCGTATAGTCTATATGGGCGGTCTGACCTCATGAGAACCAGACGACCGAAGGAGAGGAATCATGGCTGACGAGAAGTGCCCAAACCAGCAGAATGACGTCTGCCCTTGCACCGCAGACTGCGAGCGACACGGCCGCTGCTGCGAGTGCCTGCGCGCCCATCTGTCGGGGGGAAGCCTCCCGGCCTGCGCCAAGGACAAGTTCGTCGCGAAGGAATAAGCGGGCATGGGTGGGGGCGCGCGCCGCGCGCCCCTACCGCTCTCGCCACACCTCTTCGTGTCTCGCGAACTGCTCCCGCACCTGCTCCTGCGTGGCGGTCCCGGTGGTCCCGATCTGCTGGACGGTGATGGAAGCGACGAGGTTGCCGATGACCGCGGCCTCGGCCCCGGTAGCGCCCGCGCAGAGCGCGGCGACGATGCCCGCAGTGGCACTGTCGCCCGCGCCGACGATATCCAGTTCGCCCTCTAGCCGCACGGTCGGCACGGGCTGTGCCGCCTCCGGCGTCACGAGCGCCATGCCAGCTTCCCCGAGGGTGAGGTAGACCGGCCGCCCAACGCGACCCGACAGCTCCGCCGCGCAGCGCAGCACGGTCTGTGGATCGTGGGCGGGCGATCCTGGATGGACGGCCGCGCAGCACTCCTCCCGATTGGGCTTGACGACCAGACTCCGGTACTCCCCGATCCGCGTGCGGGAATCGCCGAACCACACCTTGTCGGGACTAGCCTCTGCCAGATCGGCGAGCGCCTGCCGCAGCCGGCCGGTGATGACTCCGCAGTCGACTTCCTGCACTTGGTCCTGCGCGATGACCGCGCCCGCCTCGGCTGACGCGCCCTCCAGTTCCGCCGCCAGCGCGCTTTCCAGGTCTGGAGGAGTGGCGGTGCGGTTCTTCGTGTCGAGTCTTTCAAGCTCGCGCAGCCGGCCATCCGACCCTCGCGCCAGGGGTTTGCAGTAGGCAGGTGTGAAGCGATCCCGCCGCACCAACAGGCCGCCGGTTTCGGCGCCCATCTGCCGCAGGCCGCGAATCAGCTCGAATCCTTCGCCATCATCACCCACGAACCCGACGCACAGCACGCGGCCGACCCCCAGCGCGCAGAGGTTCGACACGATCGTCCCCGCGGCGCCGGGCTGACAGCGGACGCCCGTCACCTGCCGCGCCTCGAGGCCCGTCTCGATCGAGACCTCGGCCAGCGCGGGATCGATCTCCAGGTACTTGTCGAGGAAGAAGTCCCCGACCACGACGATCGCGGCCTGGCAGAAGCCGGAGAGGAGGTCGTCGAGGCGCGACCGGGTCATGCCTGGGCCGCCATGCGCGCGAGCACTGCGCGGTGGAGGGCCGGGAGGGTGGCTTTGTGGTCGCCCCTGAGGTAACAGCTCTCGCCGCCATCGGCGACGGTGCGCACGAGAATGGTCTTGTAGGGGCGGAAGTAGTAGCGCGGATCGGTCTTGGAGGCTTCGTGGTGGAGGTCTTCGCCCAGATCGGCAAGGTCGAACACGGCCGTGGTGATGTGCCGGATCTCCCGGCCCGCCTGCCGCTCGACATTGCGCGCCATGGAGAGCGCCTTCAGGTACACCTCGGGGCCCATCACCGCGCTGCCCAGGCACAGGAACACGCCGCCCTCAAGATGGCGGATGCGTTCCGTGAAGATCAGGAAGTCGCGGTAGGAGGCGGCGCCGGTGGCGGCGCCGTCGAAGTTCGGGTGCTCGTGGATGATGTCATAGCCGATGCCGACGTGCACGGTGGCCGGAACGCCGGACTCATGGGCGGCGGCCAGGATGCTCAGATCGCGGTGGGGGAACGCGCGGCTCGCCACCTCCTCCCCTACCGCGGCGCCGAAGCCCTTCGCCGCGCCGGCGCGGTTGACGATCTCGTTGATCTCGCCGGTCTCGTTCCAGAGGCCGAACTCCCCCGTGCGGATGTAGCGCGCCACGCTCTCGGTGGTGGCGCCGATGCGGGCAAGCTCGTAGTCATGGACGACGCAGGCCCCGTTCATGCCGATGCACGTCACGAGGCCCCGCCGGATGAGGTCGATGATGAAGCGCGACAGGCCCTGCTTGATGACGTGCGCGCCCATCAGGACGATGACCTCATGGCCGCTGCCGCGAGCCCGCGCGATCCTGTCGGCCAGCATCGGCAGGTCCGGATGCTCGAACGCCGACGCGGCATCGAGCGGAAGCACGTCATCGGCCGTCATGTCGTGAATCCGCTCGCCCAGGGGGCGCAGCAGCAACCGGCTGCAATCGAAAAGCTCATCGCTCATGGTCGTATCCCTCAGTGCCTAACCGTTGTTCGTGCTGTCCGGCCTCGCTCCTGCCGCAGGAGCCGCCTCGACAGGTGGTAGTGCAAGGAAGCGGCCTGTGGTATGATAGCGGCCCGGGAGTCGCCTATGCCCATGGTTCTTCTCGAAGCCATGCGACCGCGGCAGTGGACGAAGAACGTCTTCGTCTTCGCCGGTATCATATTCGCTCGGAAGCTGACCGACGCCACCTCGCTCTGGGAGAGCCTGGCGGCCTTCGGCCTCTTTTGCCTGCTCTCCAGCAGCGTCTATCTCATCAACGACCTGCTCGACGCCGAGCGCGACCGCGAGCACCCGACCAAGCGCAACCGACCTATCGCCTCCGGCCGCCTGGCCCCGTCACTGGCGTGGGCGGCAGCGGTGGTGTTTGCGGGCGCCAGCATCGCGGCCTCCTTCGCCCTCACGCGTGACTTCGCCCTGACCGCGATCGTCTACTTCGCCCTCAACCTGTTATACACATTGGTGCTGAAACACCTGGTGATCCTGGACGTGCTGTCGATCGCGGTGTTCTTCGTGCTGCGGGCAGCCGCGGGCGCGGCGGCTATCTCCGTGCCGATCTCCCACTGGCTGCTGATCTGCACCATCCTGCTGGCGCTGTTCATAGCCCTCAGCAAGCGGCGCCACGAGCTGGTGCTGCTCGAAGGCAATGCCTCCTCCCATCGCGCCAGCCTGACCGAGTACACCCCTTATCTGCTAGACCAGATGATCGCGGTGGTGACGGCCTCGACGCTGATGGCCTACTGCCTCTATACGGTTGATGCGCGCACAGTGAAGGAAGTGGGAAGCGAGCGGCTGATCTACACCATCCCGTGCGTCCTGTATGGCATCTTCCGCTACCTCTACCTCGTCCATCAGAGGGGCGAAGGCGGTGACCCCGACCGCATCGTCATCGCCGATCGGCCCTTTCTGGTGAACGCGCTGGTCTGGACCGCAGTCGCGGCCGCAGCCGTCTACTGGCGGTGACCGAGGCCGCGCAGGCGCCCCCGCAGAATCACCTGCCTGCCCCACATTCTCGAACGGAGCTATCGCATGGCAAGACTTGTCTGGTTGGTGACTGGGATCATCGCTCTCTGCCTCGCGGCGGTTGGCACGGTCCGAGCGGAAACCTACGGGAATCTGAACACCATGGGGGTGGTGGTCGATTGCCCCAAGGGGTCTAGCCCCAAGGACATTGGGAAGGTGAAAGCGTTCCTCGTCGAGGGAGAGAAGCGGCGGGAGGTCCACGACTTCGTGCAAGTGGCCAGCGCGGTCGATCCCAAGGACTACTACGCCACATCGCTCTTCTACCTCCGCCCCGACACCCAGTACACCGTGCAGGTCGAGTACTACGATCGGGAGGGAAACTCGTCTCGACTCACACCGAGACCGGGCGCACGCGGCCCGAGCCGCGTGTGCCCGAGACGGCGAAGGCCATCTATGCCTCGCCCGAGGGAAATGACCGCAATCCGGGGACGCTGGAGAAGCCTTTCAGAACCCTTCGCGCGGCGTTTGCGGCGCTCGCGCCGGGGACCGCTCTGTACCTGCGTCAGGGGACCTACTACGAGGCAGAACTAACCGTCCCCATTGGAGGCACTGCCGCGCAGCCGATCGTGATCCGCAACTACCAGGGCGAGAGGGCGGTGATCGACGGTTCCGACCCGGAGCTGCTGACGACGGGCTGGCAGAGCAATGGGGACGAAACCTACTCGGCGTCTTTCCCGAGCATGACCTGGAACGTGACGCTGGAGGAACGGAGCACGGGCAAGCGCTATCGGTGCTACCCGCTGCGGACCCGCGAGGAGCTGGAGCAGCAGAAGAGCGCCGGGATGACCTTCGAGCAGCTCGGCTTCACGGGAGCCTACTTCTGGGACGGCAAGTCGCTGCGCCTCCGGTTGCCCAAGGGGAAGATCGAGGACTACCTCGTCCACATCGGCCGGTTCACGGATGCGGAGGGACGCTTCGCCAACGCGATCATGGCGAAGGGCTGCGACCACGTAGTGATCGCCGGGCTGGAGTTCCAGTATGTGTCGGGCAACGCCGTAGGGCTGCAGGACTCGTCCGAGGTGTTGCTTCAGGACTGCACGGTTAGCTACTGCAACGCGGGCATCTGGGTGAAGGGGGATAGCTCGAACAACACCATCCAGGACTGCTCCTTCATGGACGACACCAACCACTGGAGCTTCGGGTACGCGAAGACGGAGGCCGGCTGGTATTACCACGGGCAGGTTGAGACGGGGGCGGTCTGCGTGGACGCGAGGTACTCCGGCCGCGGCCTGGTCATCAGGCGCAATCACATCACCGGCGTGTTCGACGGCAGCCATCTCTGCCCGTGGCGTGCAGATCGGCGCCCGCACCAGCGAGACGGACTTCTACCAGAATGAGATTCGCGACGTGGCCGACGACTTCATCGAGACCGACGGCTACAGTCGGAACGTGCGCATCTTCGAGAACCAGATGGATGGATCGCTCTCGGGGATCTCGCTGGCGCAGGCCCTGGATGGACCCACCTGGGTGATGTACAACATCATCGCGAACTGCGGGGTGTGCGTCGCCACCCAGTCCGGCGGTGACTGGGGATATCCGATCAAGACCGAACGGCGGCGACCACAACGATGATATGGGCACCGGCTATGTGATGTTCTATCACAATACCGCCTACACCCGGGACCCCGGGAGCTTCGCGTTCCTGGTGAAGTACGCGATGTGGCGCGGCTTCCGCCTCCGCAACAACATCTGGTGTGGGAAAGCGATGGGGGTGCGCACCCTTCAGATGCAGCTCTGGCCCACGGACTGGGACTATGACGACATTTATCACGAGTCGGGGCCGTTCGCCCAGCTCGGTGAGAAGGTCTACCCGATGCTCGACGACTTCCGGAAGGGCCGGGTTCCTCATGTATCTCCCGGAGTTTGGGCCGAAGGGCATCGGCGAGCACCTGGTTTCAGTCGACCCCAGGTTCGGGAATGCTGATGGCGGCGACTACCGGCTGGAATCCGATAGCCCCTGCGTCGATGCGGGAGTGGTTCTGCCTGGGATCAATGGCGAACGCTACCAGGGGAAGGCGCCCGATCTGGGAGCCCTGGAATCCGACGCGAGGGAACCGGCCAACTAACCGGCCGCCTGACCGACAGAAAGTACAGGATTGCCGACATTTTGTACAGGGACTTTTGCAGACTGGAAAGCTACCATAGTGGTGTGAGGGGTGTGGTCGATGGGCCCCGGCTGGGGCTTTCCCTTTCGTGTTACTGCCTTGGGACTGGGAGAGGAGGTGATGCAGCAGGAGACCCATACTTGGCTCACCGTGGCTGTTTGGCTCTGGCGTAGTTCAGTTGAATCAGGAGGTTGAGCCTACCATGATGTCCAGACGACGTAGTGGTTTCACCTTGATCGAGCTCTTGGTTGTGATCGCGATCATTGCGATCCTAGCGGCAATGTTGTTCCCCGTGTTCGCGCGAGCGAGAGAGTCGGCGCGGAAGATTCAGTGCCTATCGAACGTGAAGAACATCTCCATCGCCGTACAGATGTACCTGAGTGATTACGATCGATTCCCCGCGAAGCCGAATCACGACGCTGACCTGCTGGCCTTCTTCTACGATGCCCCCGGCGGCAGAAGCGGCGAAGCAGGGCAGGACTGCTGCAACCGGGCCTGCCAGGCCAACCCCTATGGTCGATGGCCGGTCATCCTTGACGAATATGTGAAGAACCGCGACGTCTGGCGGTGCCCGAGCGCTAAGATGTCTTTCGGCCCCCAGGTCATCATCCCGGAGGTAACCTCGCCCTGGTGGCACTATCTGCGGGATACGCAGGGCTCATGGGGGACGGGCACCCCGGCTCCGATCTGTACGGTCGCCTACCCACCGGGCTGGGGCGGAACCGTCACGGACTCTATCGGCCAGCAGCAAAGCGCGGGCCTTGGCACACAGGGAAATGATGCCACTGGCGCCGCGGAGCTGACGATTGGCTTGACCAACCAGTGGCCGGAGATGAAGACCTCTCAGATCGAAGACCCCTCCTGGTTCGTCGTCGGTGGCGATTCCCTGATGTATCCAGGTCAGGTCAGCTCCCCTGATGCCAGCCTGATGTTCGGTGTCTGCGGGGCGAACTACTACTCGCCAGCAGATAGCTGCGCGGAGAACCCCACCTGCGCGGGGACCGAGTGGTGCGGGCTGACCGATGACCAGCTCCCGCTGTGGGCAGACCCTAGCTTCCGCACCAAGTACACGCGCCACCTTGGCGGCTCGAACGTCGCTTTCGCGGACGGGCACGCTTCGTGGTTCAGCGCGGAAGCCTTCCTGGCGCAGGCGCCCTACTGCGAATGCTGCTCCCCAAAGACGGGCGGATCGAACTTCTACATCTACAGCGATGGCCGCCCGATCAGGGGCCTCTGCCCAGTTCCTTAGGGCAGAAGAGACACTCGACACTGACACTGGGCGGAGCGCCTGCGGGCGCTCCGCCCGGCTTTGTTTGAGTGACTGCGATCTCATCACCGGCCCCTCGGGCGTCGCGAGAACGCGCCAATGCGGCCTAAGTTGTCAGTGGCCCGCGGCGCATTGCCGTGGGCAACTGGGTAGAGGAGAGATGGAAGAGCCGGCTTCAGGCGATTTCTAAGGCGAAGGGCCACTCACAGAGCAATCACCTGAAGCCAGCGATAGAGGTGAGAGAGATGGCTACCGTAGCAGAGAGGCAAATCGAGAAGAGGAGTCTGAATCAGCCTGACGAGATTCGGTCCCTGCCGAAGGCGCGGATCGAGGTAGTGAGGGCCGGCGGCCACACCCTGATGCGCGTCCGCTTTGAGCCCGGTTGGCGCTGGTCGGAGCACATCAAGCCCACCGTGGGAACGGAGTCGTGCGAGGTTCCCCATGTCGGCTACCTGCTGTCGGGACAACTTGCCACCAGGATGAACGATGGCACCGAGCTGATCTTCCGGGCGGGTGACTTCGCGGTGATCCCGCCGGGGCACGATGGCTGGGTCGTCGGAGACGAGCCGGCGGAGTTCCTGGACTTCCAGGGAGGCGAGCGGTACGGTAAGCAGTGCAGAGCGCGGCCGGGCGAGAGGGCTCACCCTCCCGCCTGTCGCGGTAAGTAGTTCTCTCATACCGAGCGCGCCGCAGCACAAGGTGAGGCTGCGGTGCGTTCGCGCGTGGGGAGGGGAATGGCAACGGCGGCAACCGCAGAGTCGCGGAGAACGCAGGGGAACGGCGAGATTGCCACGCCCCGCCTTCGGCGGGGCTCGCAATGACAGCAAGGCGGGAGTGGTAAGCCGTACGGTTAGTCGACGAACCTATACTTAATAAGCGTCCAGAGGGCGATGACGCCGTCCCACCAGCGGATCTTCTTGCCGGCGCCGATGGAGCGGGCCTGGTAGCTGATGGGGACTTCGAAGATCTCGATGCCGCGCTTGCGAACTTTGGCGGTCACCTCGGGGCAGAATTCAAAGCGCTCGCACTTCAGCGGGATGTCGCGCAGCACCTCGGCGCGGAAGACCTTGTAGCAGGTGGCCTCGTCGGTGATGTGGGCGTGGTAGAGCAGACTGGCCAACAGGGCGGCGATCCGGTTGAAGATGCGGTGGGGCCATCGCATCCCCCCGAAGCGGGGGGCGCGGGTGCCGTAGACGACGGAGGCCTTCCCGGCCACGATGGGGGCGATGAGCGCGGGGTAGTCGGCGGGGTCGTACTCGAGGTCAGCATCCTGGATCAGGACGATGTCGCCGGTCGCCTCCAGGAGGCCGCGGCGGATGGCGGCGCCTTTGCCCCGGTTTGGGGTCTGCCGGACCAGCCTCAGATCGGCGCCGACGAGGCCTGCAACGATCGCGGCGGTGTCGTTGGTGCTGGCGTCATCGACGACGATGATCTCCTTGTCGACGGGAGAGGAACGAACGCGGCGGATGGTCTCGGAGACCGTATCCTGCTCATTGTAGACCGGTATGATGACCGAGATTCTCACGCAACTCACCTACACGATCATACCCCTCAAGCGACGTGCGCGGGGCGCGACAGAGAAGGGCGTGACCCAAAACTGTGGTCGGCGCCTTCACTTCGCCCTCGGGGTCACGCCCATGCCCTGGCGCCGCCAGGGCACGTGATGACTACCAGAACGAGGTCGCACCCCAGAGGAGGCTTGTTTCGGCAGGAACGCTTCCAAGCCTGCCGAAGCCGATCAGGGATAGAGGGGAACATGCGCAGACGAACTTTTCGCAAATTCCGAGCATCTAATCCGCCGGAGAACCATATGGAGCAGGTGATCGGGGCTCAGCCTGTGGCAGAACGGAATCGGCCGGAGGGCGGGAACGACGCGGAGTTGGTGCGGGCCTGCGTTGAGGGCGCGCCAGAAGCCTTCCGAGAGCTGCTATCGCGCTATCGCCGATCGGCGCTGACGCTGGCCTACCAGATGCTGGGCGACGCGGAGGATGCGGAGGATGTGGCCCAAGAGGCATTCGTGCGGGTTTTTCAGGCCATTCCCCATTTCCGACAGCAGGCCGCCTTCCCCACCTGGCTCTATCGGATCGTGACCAACCTCTGTCTGGGGCGGCAGCGACGGCGGAGGCCGACGGTGGCGCTAGACGCGATTGCGGAGCCGAGTTCAGAGGAGAGCCCGTCGACCCAGGTGACAGAAGGTCTGATCGCCCGGCAGGTGCTGGGGGAGTTGCCTCCGGTGATGCGCGCGGTGCTGGTGCTGAGAGAGCAGGAGGGACTGAGCTACCAGGAGATCGCGGCGACGCTGGAGGTGCCGGTGGGGACGGTGCGCTCCCGACTGAGCAAGGCGCGCATCATGTTTCGCAATCGATGGAACGAGCTGGCGGAAGAGTAGGCTGGCGCCGACTGACGGGCGACCAGGGGTGAGGGGAGCGAGGACGAGAGTTGATCTGTCGGCTGTACCAAAGAGAGCTATCTGCCTATCTCGACGGCGAACTGGCGGCGGTTCGCGCAGCGCGACTGGAAGCACACCTTCGCACCTGCCCGCACTGCCGCGGCGAGCTAGACTCCATCATCGGGATCTCGGACCGCGTGAAGGCGGCGTCACGGGGAGTGCAGGTGAGCGAGGAGTTCGACCAGCGGGTGTTGCGGGCTGTCGGCTACCTCGAAACGGGCAGCAAGCGGGTGGTGAGGCGCTCTCTGCTCAATCTCGTGCTGCTGACAGTGCTGGCGCTGCTGGCCGCGTTCGGCCTGCTCTGGCACTTCTTCTGGGAACCACCTGCCTGGCGGCCGCAGCCGCAGACCGCGGTCGGCGCAGTGGCGCCGGCGCCGGTCAGCCCGGGCGCGCCGGTGGAGACAGAGCGGCGTCGGTAAGGTGGGCCCTGGAGGTCGCGGCCGCGGTTAGCGGAGCGTGAGGAGGACTACGGAGCGACCCGGTAGCCTCCCGCTCACTTCGTTGCCGGAAGCGCGCAGCGTCGCGGCAGGGACGTCTCCATCCTCGGAGAAGGTGCGGCCGATCATCTGCATCGGCAGGTGCACACCCAGCCGACTGGCCCGCAGACGCGTCGCGAACTCCAGGACTTGGTCGTGGAGGTTGACCAGGACCAGCGCAGGCCCGCCCCCCGGCGTGCGCCAGGCTGAGCCCAGCACGGGGGACGTGGTGCAGCGGGTGACGCGCCGCTGCGACGGCTGGGAGCGCGGCGGATTCACGAGCAGATCGACGTCGATCTGGTGCGATTTCACCTGAAGCATCCCCGCGAATTCGGAATAGGCGAGCAGCGCGCCTACCCCCCAGGCCTGGGCGCGGATGACGGTGGACAGGAAGGACAGCTTCTTGCGGCTGCTGTCATTGTGCGCCTGCTCGGGGGAGAAGTTGGAGATCATGGTCTGCTGGCCCCAGGCGGCGGCGCGGGCGATCTCCAGGCAATACTGCCCCAGGAAATCGCGCGACATGACGTGAGCGGGCGCGCGGAGGTCGGCGCCGGCAGCCGCGTCAAGTGGATCGTGGGGCCGGTAGTTCACCAAAGACGACCCGGGGCCGATCAGGGTCGAGTACCCGTGGTAGACGGCGGCAAAGAGCGGGATCGGGGAGCAGCGATCGCCGAAGACGGCCGGCCCGGAGGCCTCCCGTTCGGCTGCGGCATCGGGGGTGACGAAGGCGTCCACAAGGTGGAGGCAGGTCTCGTTCGGGCCGTCGGTGGAGAGATTGGTGGCCTTGCCGAGGGCGCCCCTGATCTCGGAGAGCGCCTGCTTCACCCCGGTGGTCCAGGCGGTGGACGACACAGCGTGACCGTGGGAGGGATCGCTGCAGCCGGTCGGTGGCGCGCTCCCCAGATCTTGGAGATAGATGCCCTCCGCGCCATAGCGCGCTGACTTCGCGCGCCAGCGCGACCAGTTTCTCCCGCCAGTAGCCGGTGGAAGGACACATGGTTGCTAGGCCGGCGGGATCGCTCCCATCCGCGACGGCGGCGGCCGCGGCCCCCGTCTGCCAGGCCTCGGATTCGCGGCTGACGAAGACGCCGTTGAGGCTAAGTTGCGAGAGCACGCCCGACTCGGCGAGATGGCGCTTCACATCGACGAAGACCTGATCCCCGTCACGAGGCGGGAAGTAGTCGGGGTAAGCGCCGCCGCAGAGGCAGCGGTGCCAGCAGCGCCAATCGAGTTTGATGGGAACGTTCACCGCGCGCTGAAGCTCGCGGGTGGCGGCGACGGCGGCCTTGCCGCCGCCCCAGTGGGAGAGCCACAGGCCGTAAGAGGAGGTAAGTGCCGGCAGACCGCGCTCTCCTCCCCTGCCCCGGCCGCACCAGGACTGATGGATCGCCCAGTTCCGGTACTCCCGCGCGCGGCCTCGAACCAGTCGCCAGTGACGATGCCAATGACGGAGGGGCAGCCGGGGGTCCAGTTGCCATCGGCCTGGCGCACGGCGTCGTGCGTGATCCACAGAGACACGCGATCCGAGCGGGAGGACTTGCCAACGGCGAGGGACTTCCGCGCTCCCGATCCATCCAGGGCGCCCAACCAGGTGGTGGAGCGATCCCCGGCCGAGAAGCCCAGGAACTGCATGGAGGCCGGCCCGGATAAGTTGCCTGCCAGGCGGGACCCTCCCCTCGCAGCGCGAGCCAGGCCCGAGGCTCGTGAACGAGCGTACCACCGGACAGCGGCAGGAAGAGGGATTCCTCGCCGAGCGGCTCCGCCGAACCCAGGGAGGAGACGCAGGGGAAGTCGATGGAGGCGACCGAGAGGTGGTCGGGGAGCTGCAGCTCCAGGTTGAGCGAAACAGAGTGGGAATCGGCGGGCAGCTCGAGGGTAGCCGCTGCCTGACCGGCTACTGACTCGGCGCCGACTTGCAGGCCGGTCCACAGCAGGCGAAGGCGCAGCGCTCCATTCGAGCTGTTCTCGATGACATGGGAGAACTCGCGGCAATCGCGGCTGGTGAGCGTGATCTGAGACCCATCGGCGGAGGCGATCTGACACCGCCAGAACGCGCCCTCGGAGGCGGCCTCCGCACCGTCGATCAGGTCAACCTGCGTCGGCCGGTTGAGGAGGGAGACCAGCGCCCCATGGGAGGCGGAAAAGGCGATCGAAAGGAGAGGATTGGAGAGGACGAGGCAATCGGGCTCCTGGCGGAAGGCGGCGCGGGTCACGCTCCCGGGAGGGGACGGCTTGCCGTCAGGGGTGTCGCCTCCAGTGGGCATCAGTCCTGTCCTTCAGCGGCGAGGTTAGGGCGCGGCTGGCCGCGCGTCAGTCCCATCGCGGCTCTGCCCCAAGGTCTCGCGCAGAATCCGGGCGCGACCGGCCGGGTCCTGATAGCGCTCAAGAAGGATCCCAAGCAGTTCCCGCACATGCTTCTCGTTTCGCGGTCCATATAGCACATGCTTACCCGTGCCCAAGGGGAATCTATCAACCAGGCCGGCTTGAGAGAGATCCTCCAACGCCGCCGTCACCTCACCGACGGGGCGGCGCAGTTGCGTCCCGATCTCGCCAGCGGATCTCACGCCCTCGGGGTCGCGGATGAAGCTCACGAGAATCTCGAGCTTAGGCAGGCTGTCGATAGCGGTTCCCAGCAGTAGGTCCAGTTCGTTTTCCATCATCCCTCACCCCTTCCCATCATCGGCCGCTTGGAGGACTATTCCACCATCTCGCTCAAGATGCCAGCGAGGGCCTGCTGCGGATCGTCGGCGCGGTGATGGGGCGGCCTATCACCAGGTAGTCGGAGCCGGCGTCGAGGGCGGCGCGGGGGGTGGCGATGCGCGTGTGATCACCCACCTCGGACCCGGCCGGGCGGATGCCCGGCGTCACGGCCATGAAGTCTGCTCCGCAGACTCGCTTGATCTCCGGCACCTCATGCACGGAGGCAACGACGCCGTCGAGCCCGGCCTCTTTGGCGAGCAGTGCCAGGCGCAGGACAGTCTCGGCGGCTGTCTCGCGGATTCCGAATTCGTCGCGCAGTTGCTGGTCGCCGAGGCTGGTGACTACGGTCACGGCGATCACCAGCGGGGCCGGTAAGCCGGCTTTGGCGGCGCCCTTCGCCGCGCCTTCCTTCGCCGCCGCCATCATGGCGCGGCCGCCGAGGGCGTGTACGTTGAACATCCGCACGCCCATGCGCGCAGCCGCGGCGGCGGCGCCGGCCACGGTGTTGGGGATATCGTAGAACTTGCAGTCGTAGAACACGCCCGCGCCCAGCTCGCGCATGGCCTCAATCGCGCGAGGGCCGGCGGAGTTGAACAGCTCCAGGCCCACTTTCAGCATACCGACCTGAGAGGCGAGGGTGGAAGCAAGCTTCAGCGCGGGGCAAGATCGGGGTAGTCGAGGGCGACGATCAGGCGATCGAGATTGGCCATGGCAAGGGATTATAGCATATCCAGCGCTCGCTCGGCCGGCCGCGGGGCGCGCGGGCTACAACTGGGAGAGGAAATCGGGGTCAGTGATATCTTCGTCGCGGCTGAGGGCGCCGATGATGCCGAGAATGCGGGCGGTGAAGGTGTCCAGGCTCTCGACGGCGAGCGCCTCCAGGGGCGCGCTTCGCAACGTGCCCAGATCGAGATGGCGGCGACTCTTCTCGAGAAGAACCGAGCCACTGCCAAGGTGAACCCGGTACATCGCCCGCTTTCCATCGACGATCACGTGGGAGTCGTCTTCGCTCACGTAGAGGGTGGTCAACCCCAGGGCGCGGGCCAGGTAGCGGACGAAGGTGGCGCGCAGGCGGCGGGTTTCCTCCGAGGTGAAGCCAAGCTCACCGGAGGCAGCGAGCGACACCAGCAGATCGGCGTCGCGGAGGGTCTCGCTGAACACCACCGGAGCGACAGAGCCGAGAGGTAGCTCATCGCCCAGGCCGTCCTCGAACCAGATGGCGCGGCTGGTCACCGGGCTGGCGTCATCGGCCCCGAGCTGTTTGCCCGGATTCTCCTCAGGAGAGGCCCACTCGATGTGGGCGCGGAGGCGCGGGCCGGGCCAGTCCTTGACCGCATCACCTTCGCGGGGCGCATACCCCCGACCCCGCAGCAGCGCAAAGGCCCGCCGCGCCACTAGCGGATGGCCGGCGAAACGGAGGCACCCGCGGGCCTCGCGCTCGCCTTCGCCGGGCGCGTAGACCTCTCGGAAAATCTGCTTGAACGGCTGACCGACGCGCTCTTCGATGACGCGCTGCTGCCACTCCTCGAGGCGGCCTTCGGCCATCAGTTCCACCGGGTGGGCGATGCCGACGCTCCCGGCCTGGGCGAGGCCGTCGAGTGACGGGGAATCGCCGATCGGATCCTGAGCCGACCATCGGGAGGGCGCGCCATCGACAGAGAGCACGAGACGGCTGGCCAGCGATCGCACCACGGGGTTGGCGAGCAGCACGGCGAAATCGCTCCCCGAGTAACGCACCCCTTCGGCCATCATCTGCTCGAACCGACGCCGGAAGTAGCGGTAGCTCTTCCCAAGATCAGCGCGGGCCTGCCGAATCTCCTGGTACTGGGCGTCGCGGCGCACCGCCGCAGGAATCGACTTGAGACGCTGGGTTCCGGAGTAGGTGGCGACGTTGACCCGGCCGGCGTCGACCGAAAGCCGGAGGTGATAGCCGCCGACATCCCACCAGGCCCGCACCTGCTTCCCTTCGAGGCCGGAGTCCGACCAGGCCGAGGCCAGGTCGACGCGCCGTTCCAGGTGCGCGAGGTCAGCGACGCCGGTGTGCGCGCCCAGCACTTCCAGCGCCCAGATGGCAGCGTCTCTGGCGGCCTTGCCTCCAGACCGGCTGAGGCGGAAGAGCGCGGGCGCGGAGGTCTCCGCCTGCTCGGGCCAGAGCGCGAGGGCGCGGATAGCGGCGGGGGTTCCGCTCTCGGCCTGCTCGAGAATCAGGGAGAAGTGGCACTTTCGCAGCGCATGGAGGTAGAACAGGTTGCCCATGATGCGGTCGAATTCCGGCACGAGCCAGTCGCGGAGGAACGCCCGGCGGCGGGGAGCGGCGGACTCGGGACCCCCGAAGTCGGTCGGCGGATCGGTCGAGCAGAGCGCTCCGGCGGCGACGGTGATGTGCTCGCCGACGGCGTCCGCCCAGGGCCGGAGAGTAGCATCAACCCAGCGCAGGTCGAGAGAGGCCGACGCTTTGGAGGTACTGAGCCAGCGAAGCACTTCGGCGTGGCCGGGGACGCCGAACACAGACTCGACCGCGGGGCAGAAGTCGGGCCGGAGCAGGGAGAGGATGCCCAGAGTGAGAGGGGTGAACGACCGCAGCCGGGCGGCAAAGGCGGCACCCTCGGCGTCAGCGACGGAGACCCAGCGCAACACATGAAACGGCCACCAGGAGTCGGGCTTGCGCTCCAGTTCTTCAAGCGCGGCCCACAGGTACTCCTCACCGGGGAAGTCCTGCACCCACCCGGCCGCGTGCAGCGAGAGGCGAGCGTCGGGCTGGTGGGCGACTTCGTAAATCGCCTGCCGGTACCACTTGCTGAACACCGGATGTTGCCAGAGGCCGAGGCGGGAGAGCGGGGGCGCATATCCATTGGGGCCGGCGGCGACGGCGATCATCCGCCCGTGGACCAGGCATTCGCGGAAGTCCTCCCAGTTCAGCCAGCCGCCGAAGATCGCGCGAGCGAAGGCATACCAGGCGGACGGGCTGTACTGGCAATCCTCAGAGGCCACCCACCGCCGAAGACAACCGAGCCAGGACTCCCGCACGAAGGCAGTGTCGGTGCCAGTGAGGGCGCCGAGCAGCCACAATCGGGAGTCGGTGGGGCACGATCTCAGCGCGCGGAGGAGGGCCTCCGGCTCGCGCAGGGGTCGGCGAGCGAGCAGGATGCAAAGGTGCTGAAGCTCGGGGCGTAGACCACCACGCGCCGCGTCGGAGACAGTGGTGGCCGCGATCTCCACCCAACCAGGGAAAGCGCGGTCGAGTTGGTCGGCGACTTTGGGGAAATGCCGGTCACCAGCGCCGCCCTTGAGGATGGGGACGAGGGAGGTGGGAAGGCCGGCGGTTGTGCCGCGAGAGGCCTGGGCTGGCCAGAGGGAATCCACGAGAGAAAGCAGACCGATCGCGCTCGGGCCTGCTTCGAGCGCGGCGGTCTCAGGCCTGATCTCTTGCGATAGCTCGCCCAATGTCGACCCTCAACGGCCCCCGGGAACCACGTTCGACAGGGGTGTGACCCTTTTCTATGGTCATCACTTGCCCTGGCGCCGCCAGGGCATAGGCGTGACCCCGAGGGAGCGAAGTGAGGCCGCCGACCACAACTCTGGGGTCACGCCTTTCGACAGAGGCGGCTGTTACATCTGCTCGGGAGCGGACACGCCGGCCATGCTCAGGGCGATGCGCAACACGGTGCGCGCCGCCAGCACCAGCGCGAGGCGGGCGCGGGTGAGTTCAGCATCATCGCTGAGCACGCGGCAGTTGGTGTAGAACCCGTGGAAGACGGCCGCCAGCTCGCGGGCATAGCGAGTCATCCGGTGCGGCTCATAGCGCGCGGCGGCCTGGTCCACTTCCTCAGGAAACTCGGAGAGCTTGCGCATCAGCGCGAGTTCGTCGGGCTCGCCGAGGCGGTCGAGGCCGGCCTGATCGGAGGCATCGGCGGAGATGCCGCGGGCTTCCCCCTCCCGCAGGATGCTGCAGATCCGAGCATGCGCGTATTGCACGTAGTAGACCGGATTCTCGGCGGCCCGCTTCTTGGCCAGCTCGAGATCGAAATCGAGGTGGCTCTCCATGGACTGCATGAGGAAGAAGAAGCGGGCGGCGTCGCGGCCGACGTCGGTCAGCAGTCCGGCAAGGGGGATGATGTCGCCGGCACGCTTGGACATGCGCACCATCTCGGAGCCGCGGAAGAGGCGCACGATCTGGTGGATGAGGATCTCGAAGCGAGAGGGATCGTACCCAATGGCCTCCACACCGGCCTTGGTGCGCTTGATGTGCCCATGGTGGTCGGGGCCCCAGATGTCGATCAGGCGGTCGAAGCCGCGACTGAACTTGTTCTGATGGTAGGCGATATCGGCCGCCAGGTAGCTGGGCCGGCCGTCGGTGCGGATGAGGACGTGGTCCTGCTCGTCGCCGAAGTTGGTGGCGCGCAGCCAGAGTGCGCCATCGGCCTCGTAGGTGTGCCCGCCGGCCTTAAGCGCATCGATCGCTTTGGCTACCTCATCCCTGGCGTAGAGGGAGCTCTCCAGGAACCAGACGTCGAAGTCCACGCCGAAGGCCGCCATGTCCCGCTGGTGACCGGCGACGATCTGCTTCAGGGAGTATTGGTAGAGCGCGGAGAGGCGGTCTTCCTGAGACATCTTCAGGTAGCGGTCGCCCTCGGCGGCCACCAGGTCGGCGGCCATCTCAATCACGTAGTCGCCCTGGTAACCGTCCTCGGGGACGACAGCCTCCTGGCCGAGCTGCTGAAGGTAGCGCGCTTCGAGAGTCTCGGCAAACCGCTGCACCTGGGTGCTGTTGGTGGCGTCGTTAACGTAGTACTCGCGCGACACGATCCACCCGGTGTGCTCGAAGAGGTGGGCGAGAGTGTCGCCGAGCGCGGCGGCGCGGCCGTTCACCACCGCGAGAGGGCCGGTGGGGTTGGCGCTCACGAACTCCAGCAGCAGGCTCTTCCCGCCCCCGCGTTGGAGCGGCCATAGTCCTCTCCCTCCCGCTGGATGTGGCGGACGACGTCGCGAAGCCACTCGGGCGCGAGGGTGAAGTTGATGAACCCGGGGCCGGCAATATCGACTTTGGCGATGAGGCCCTCGGGCAGTTGGAGGTGCTTCACGATCACCTGGGCCAGGTCCCGCGGCTTGCCGCCGGTAGCGCTGGCGACGACGAGGGGAAGGCTGGTCGACAGGTCACCGTGTCGGGTGTCCCGAGGAGCCTGCAAATCTATCGTGACCGAAATCGGGGTCGGTATCTCGCCGGCCTGCTGGGCGCGGGCCAGAGCTTCGCTGAGCGCGTTCGCCAGGAGTTCCTTCGCCATCATCTCCTCAGATCAGTCATTGGACCAGGTGCTTCCACACGGCAAGGACTAGCGGCCACCCATAGTCCGCGGCAACCGACAGCGTCAGGAACCCGGCGACCACTTGTACGAAACCGGCATTCCAGAAGCGCCGCAGGGGCGTCGCGCGCGCCGCGGGTCGGTCGTTCACCTGGGCGAGTAACGCCTCGCCGACGGCGATCGCCCCCTCGAGCTGACGATCGGTGGGCGGGCGGGTGGTCACCCATCGCTGCAGCCCCGCCCCCAGCCTGCGCCACGTGAACACGATCACCATCACGAGCGTGAGGAAGGCCAGCATCTGCTCGTCGGGCCGGCTCGTCCCCAGCGAGAGGATGAGCTGGAGGCCGATGAACATCAGGATGAGCAGGGCCATCAGGTTCGTCCCGCAGCGCGGATGCACCCGTGGCATCGCCCTCACCTTCTCCACGGTCAAGTCCTCACCTTCCTCGATGGCGTGGACGACCATGTGCTCGGCGGCGTGGATGCGGGTGAGGGGTGAGATCCGCAAGAGCGCCAGGAAGACCGCGACCTGAATCACGTAGGCGGCAATGAGGCCGACGAGTGCGACGGAGCGATGAGAGTCCAACGTCAGCAGCAGGCCGGTGGGAAGCGTTCTCTTCGCCAACTCACTGAGGCCGACGACCAGGCCGATGGCGAGGAGGTTGATGACCATCATGGCAACGCCAGTGGCGGCGAGGGAGAGGTCGTTGGCCCCGGCGCGAAGGGAGCCGGTGGTGAGATGCACGCCAAAGGGGGTGGCGAGGCCGGCAATGGAAGGGGCGGCGTGCGCGCCGACCAGGGAGGCCATGAGTTCGCGCTGGAGCACCAGGCCCAGATAGCGCCCATCGGCTGCGACCACCGCGGCGAACGGGACGCCGCGTCGCGCATCAGCAGGAGCACGGCCGGCGCTTCCTGGTCCTCCCGCACGACGAGGGCGAAGGGCCGCGCGAGGTCGACGGCGCGCGCTAGAGCGGCGGCCGCGCCGGGGTCGGCCGCCTGGGCCGCCAGGAGGGCGATATCCTCCTCATGGACTGCGCCCAGGAGCTGGCCGTCCCGAGCGACGGGGAGGGCGGGCAAGCCGCGGGCGCGCAGCAACCGCGCCGCTTTCGCCGCGGTGTCGTCCGCGGCCAGCGGCGGCGCAGGCCGGATCAGGTCTGAAAAGGCATGAAGAGTCATCACAGGGTCCATACAGTGAATCCGTCGCGGTGGCGGGCCTCGGGGGCATTTGCCACGCCGGGCGTCCTTATGCTATCATACACGAGCCGGGCCGCTCCAGTGGTGGCCCGACATTAGGTTAGACACAGTTGGGGAGTGATGTTGATGGCAAAGCGCTGTGATGTTTGCGGTAAGGGTCACCAGACAGGGATGAGCGTCAGCCACTCGCACGTCCGCACCAAGCGACGGTGGTTGCCTAACTTGCAGCGCGTGAAGGCGATTCAGAACGGCACGCACCTGACGATGCGCGTCTGCGCCAAGTGCCTCAAGGCGAACAAGGTCGTTCGCGCAACCTAGGTTCACGCGCGGCCTCGCCGCGCGGGCTTGGGTTTCCCGGCACTGCCGCCCCCCTGCTCGGGGGCGGTTGTTCTTTCGGCCTCCTGGTAGAGCAACGCGACCTCGGCCGGGGTGAGGTGGCGCCATTCTCCCAGGCGAAGGTTCCCCAGCGTGAGCGGGCCTACCCGAGACCGGAGCAGCGAGAGCACGCGGGTGGCCGACGGCCTGGAGCATCCTGCGCACCATCCGCTTCCGCCCGGCGTGGACGGTGACCTCGACCCGCGAGGTGCGTCCCCCGGAGCGTAGCACGCGAACCCGCGCCGCCCTCGCGGGGCCATCCTCGAGCCTGACGCCGCTCCGCAGTTTCTCCATCGCAGTGTCGGAGGGCTTGCCCTCGATCTCGGCCTCGTAGACCTTCTCGACGCCATAGCGAGGGTGGGTCAGGCGAAGGGTCAGGTCGCCGTCGTTGGTGATGATCAGCAGCCCCTCGGTGTCGGCGTCGAGCCGACCGGCGGGGTAGAGCCCCGCCCCGGTCTCCCCGAGCAGATCGACGACCGTCTGGCGGCCCCGCGGATCCCGCACGGCAGAGAGCGGGCCGCAGGGCTTGTTCATGAGAAGGTAGACGCGCGGCTCCACCCGCAGCGACCGGCCGTCGAGGGTGATGGTGGCGGCTTCCGGGTCTACGGGAAGAGCGGGGTTGAGAGCGACTCTGCCGTTAACCTTGACCCGGCCGGCCCGGATAAGGTCGACCGCTTTGCGGCGGGAGGCCACGCCGGCGACGGCGACGAGCTTTGACAAGCTTTGCACCAGTTCTGATCCCTGCTGCCGCGACGAGGAGGAGCGCCGCGAGCTTCACCAGCCACCAGATGGCCACGATCACCCACGATCGTCGGTACCTGCTCTCCCGCCAGCAGCGGGGAGCTAGCGACCACCTGCCCGTCAACAGATAACTGCGCCTCGCCGACCGCTTCTCCTTGCGCGACGGGGGCCTTCGCGGTCTTCAGCGACACTTGCAGGCGGCCGGCGGGCGGCAGCCCGGGGCCGGTCACCTGGGCCAGCGTGTACTGGCAGACCGCGGGACGAACCCCAGACGCCCCAGGCGAACGCGGGCGCGGCCGACGGCGTCGCCCTGCCGGGCGAAGACCTTCTGCTGATAGTTGGCGAACCCGAAGTTCAGCAGCACCAGCGCATCGTGGTAGGTGTCGCGGCTGTCGAGCACGACGGCGATCAACTGCCAGCCGTCCTTGGTGGCGGAGGCGACCAGGCAATGCCCCGACTCGCGCACCCATCCGGTCTTCACTCCGTCCACGTAGTCGTCGCGCCAGAGCAGCTTGTTGTGGTTGGTGATGATCTCCTTCGCGCTCCAGGTCGGGGCGTGTGATCTCGGTCATCTTCTCGGCGACGATCTCGCGGAAGCGGTCGTAGTTGAGCGCCTCCTGGGTCATCACCGCGAGGTCGTAGGCGGAGGAGTAGTGATCCGGGGCGCAGAGGCCGTGGGGATTGGCGAAGTGCGTGTCCTTGAGGCCCAGCGACACGGCCCGCTCGTTCATCTTCTCGGCGAAGGCGGGAACGCTGCCGGAGATATGGTCGGCGATGGCGATGGCGGCGTTGTTGGCGGACTTGAGCAGCAGGGCGGCGAGGAGGTCGTTCATCGCCATGCGCTCACCCGGCGTGAAATCGAAGCCGGGGGACTCGACTTTGATCGCGTCCTCCGCTATCGTGACCATTTCATCGAGGTTGGAGGACTCGAGCGCGAGGAGCGCGGTCATGATCTTGGTGGTGCTGGCGATGGGCCGGCGCTGATGCATGGCCTGGTCGAACAGCACCGTGCCGGTGGTGGCGTCCATGAGCACGGCCGCGACTCGCGCTGCACTGCGGGAGGCTGGGGCGCCTGCGCCCAACCGCGCAGCGTCGCGGCCACTATCCAGAGACAGAGCGCGCCGATGAGCGCCGCGTCGGTTGCCCTGCGTCATTCCGGCGATTGCTCCTGCGAATCCGGGCCGGGGAGGTCCTCGGCGGCAACCGGCTGCTCTTCGGAGCGGCCTCCGGCTGCTCCAGCGAGGCTTCCCCCGGCTCCCCTTCCTGAGAGACGGCGACAGCGGCGCGGATCTCAGCTTCGTCGGTCGGGATGGTGTCGAGCCCGGGCAGATCGGCGATCGAGTTGAGCCCGAAGTGGCCGAGGAAGTTGTCGGTGGTGCGGTAGAGCACGTGGGCGACCTGGCGCGTCTTTGCGCCCGGCCTCGCACACCAGCTCGTACTGGACCAGCGTGTCGAGAGGCGAGTCGGAGTTCACGCCGCGAATGGCGTCGATCTCGGGCCGGGTGACCGGCTGGCGATAGGCGACGATGGCGAGAGTCTCGAGGGCGGCGCGGGAAAGGCGGAAGCGCTCGGGCTTGTGGAGGCGGGCGACGATAGTGCCCGTACTCGGGGCGGGTGGCGACCTGGTAGCCCGCCCGCGATGCGGCTGAGCTGAAGGCCGCGATCACCGTATTGCGGCCTCGAGCTCGGAGACGAGTTCGTCGGCGACCTCGACCGGGGAGACGTCGAGAATCTCGGCCAGATCGGCGGCTCGAGGGGCTCGGCGGCCATGAACAGCACCGCTTCGAGAGCGCACAGCTTGGCCGACGCGTCCGGCTGGGTCTCGGTCTCCAGGCGCTGTCCACCGCCTGGGGGACGTGCTCCGCCTCTGGCTCCTGCTCCGTCATTCCACCTACTGATGCTCCTCCCGGGATAGATCCAGATCTCGCCGAAGGTCGGCGTCCTGCACCACCCGCACCCGTCGCAGCCGGATCAGTTCGAGCAGCGCGAGGAAGGTGACGATCATCTCCAGCCGGGTGACGTCCTCCGTCGAAGAGCTCCGACGAATCGAGCACGCCTTCCCTTGACCACCGAAGGCTGGGAGGCGATGGCTGCGATCTTCTGCGCCACGGTGAAGCGGGGGCGCACCACCGACTCCTGAGGGCGGCTCTTTGACCCGGTTGAGCACGCTCTGGAAGGCGGCCCACAGGTCGAAGGTGGAGACACCTCGTTCAGCATCAGGTAGGGGCGCTCGTGTCCGTTTCCGTTCCCGTTTCCATTGTCGGTGGACACTCCACCGCGAGAGAAGATCGTACTGCTGGAGTTCGGCACGGGCGCGCAGTTCCTCCGCCACCATCTTGTAGCGCCGGTACTCGATCAGCCTCGCCACCAGCATGCGCGCGGGGGTCGCCAACCTGCTCTTCCGGGTCAGGTTCCGGTCGCTGCTCCTGCGGCAGCAACAAGCGCGACTTGATCTCCATCAACTGGGCGGCCATCACCACGAACTCGCCCGCGACCTCGATGTTGAGGGATTCGTCCAGCGTGTCCAGGTACTCGAGGTACTGCGCGGTGATGTGCTCGATCGGGGATGTCGAAGACGTCGATCTCTTCGCGCTCGATCAGGTAGACGAGCAGGTCGAGCGGACCCTCGAAGACGGGGAGCGCGACGGGGTGGCCGGTGAAAGTCCGATCCTTCGGCACCGCTTCATGGGTCCAAGCTGTAGACCTGCCCAGCCCCCTGAGCGTGCGATCTCAGGCGCAATCATGCCAGTCTCCACTACCGAGAATGTTGCTATGAGGTCGGCTGTGTTCGGTGCGGCTAAGTCAAATGCCACCCGCCTCGCCGGTGCAAGGCGGGCAGGCAAGCTAATATGCCTCATTCCGGCTAGGCTGTCTGCCGCGGCGTAGGGGGCTTTCAGCGCAGCTTCATCGCCCTCCAGACCAACTCCATCGTCTCTTGCGTCTTCTGCCGGCGCCCGGCGCGCACCCTCTTCCAGGATCTCGTCCACTCGCGCCGGGTCGCCGGCGAAGGTGGAGCGACGCTCCCAGCGGGGTGTCAGGCCTTGATGAACATCTCGGCGACGTCCTTCTTGTGGGCCACGCAGCCGAGCCGGCCGCCTTCGCAGTCGGCCTTCGCCTGGGGCGCATCTTCGCGCGAGTAGGCTGGCTGATAGGCCTAGCACCGGGCACTCCTCGGGATGGCCCGGATCGGTCTTGCGGATCTTGGCGGGGTCGGTGAACATGCTGCCGCACCTTCTCCCGCACCTCGTCCTCGGTGTCGGAGAGGTAGATGCAGTTGCCGTAGGACTTGCTCATCTTCCGCCCGTCGAGCCCCGGCAGCACCGCGAACTCGGTGAGCAGCGCCTCGCACTCGGGGAAGACGTCGCCATAGAGGTGGTTGAAGCGGCGCACGATCTCGCGCGTCAGCTCCAGGTGCGGCACCTGGTCCCGTCCCACCGGCACCGCGTTGGCGCGGTAGACGAGGATGTCGGCGGCCATCAGTACCGGGTAGCCGAGCAATCCGTAGGAGGGAGTGGCGATGTGAAGCTGCTCCTTCTTCTCCTTGTAGGTGGGCACGCGCTCCAGCCAGCCCGAGCGGGGTGATCATGGAGAGGAGCACGTGCAACTCGGAATGGGCCGGCACGCACGACTGAACGACGATGGGCGTCACCTCGGGGTCGAGGCCCGCGGCCAGGTAGTCGATGGCCGCATCGCGGACGTTGGGGACGATGCTGCTGGTGTCGTCGAAGGTGGTGGTGAGAGAGTGCAGATCGACGATGCCGGCATAGAACTCGTACTCATCCTGGAGCCGGACCCAGTTGCGGAGGGCGCCCTCGTAGTTGCCGAGGTGCAGCTTGCCCGTCATCTGCATGGCGCTGTAGATGACTTTGCGGCTATTGGTGGTGTCCGGCATGTTCACTCGTCCTTAGGGTTAGCGAGGCGCGGCTTTGAGCTGCGCCTGGAGGTCGGCGAGGGCCGCTTCCAGGTGCTGCTGCCGAATGGCGTTGGTGAGATCACCGCGGGTGCGCTCGATGAGGGAGCGGGTGACGTCGGCGGTGCGCTTGAGGCCGCCGGAGATGGCGGTGGGATAGTCGAACGAGGCCATCGCGTAGTAGATCTCATCCATGGCGTTGAGCAGAGACTCGCCCCAGGCGATGTCGTTCTGCCGGATGCGATCGAGGGCGTGGCGGCGCAACTCGCCGACCGCCTCGCCCATGCCATTCAGATAGGCCGCGTAGCCGACACCGAGGCTGTCGGGGTCGGGGATGGGCTCGCGGCGGACGAGCGCGTAGGTGAGGTGGGCCTCGGCGTGCTCCTTCTGGGAATCGTGCACGAATCCGGCGTGATAGACGTCCGGGTAGTTTTCCAGCACGGAGTCGACTTCGCGGAGCAGGCCGGCGCTGTGGTCCATCAGCTTGACGGCGTCATCGAACTCGCCGCGATGGACGGAGCGGATGGCATTCGCGCTGTTGCGGATGACCTCACGGGTGAGGGGAAGGGCGCGCTCGCGGGCGGCGTCCTTGGCGTCGAAATTGGCGCGGATCTTGTCGCAGATCTGGGTGAGCTCTTTGAGAGCGCGTTCAGGCATAGTCGGCAGACCTTTCTGAGACTGCTATTGCGGGGCCCGGGCGCGCTTGCGCCTCAGGACCCGATCCAACCGGAGGCTTCGCGCAAAGCAGCGTCACTGCCCTGCGCGAGGCCCTTCACTGCAAGTCGAGTCGCCGCAGGGACCGCAAGCCCTCGCGGGCGACGACCAGCGGGCTCTCTTGCCAGTACTCCTCGTTGAGTAACTCCAGGGAATAGTACCCTGAATACCCCTTATCCCTCAAGACCGCCAGCAGCGGCTCCAGAGGGAACACGCCGGTGCCGGGGTAGACGCGGTGCCGGTTCTCCATCTCGTGCTTGGGCAGATCCATGCAGTCGCTGACCTGCACCAGGAACACCTTCTCGCCCGGCACGGCCTCCAGCATTTCCAGGGTCGATCCCCCGCGGAAGAAGTGGAAGGTGTCGATCACCAGTCCACCGTTATCGGCCTCGGCGAGTTCGACGATCTCGCGGGCGGAGGCCACGTCGTTGAACTGCTGGAAAGAGCCGACGAACTCCAGCCCGACGTTCACCTGGAACGGGTCTGCGAGGCGGCACATTTCGCGGAAGTCGCGGGCCACGGAAAACGTCTCGGCTTCCCGCTGGGGCGCCCGTGCCACCACCACGGAGCATCCCAGATTCGCCGCCAGTTCGAAGGCCTGCTCGGCGCGAGCCAGCGCGATGGAGCGGGAGGTGCGATCCGGCGCGGTCCAGCCCGATAGCGATGAGATGTCAGACACCAGCAGACCGCTGATTCGCACTTCCTCGGCGCTCGCCTCCAGGTGGGAGCCGACCTCTTCCCAGGGGAGCCCCACCGCGCGATAGCCGGCGGCGGAAGCGGCATGAAGCTTCTCCCCGAGGGAGACAGGGCCGATGGTGGCGAGGCTGAGAGAGATCCTGCTAGCCATCTCAGGCGCCCGATCCCGTCAACTTCCACTCCAAGACACGCGTTTTCCCCGACGCGGCGAGAGACAGCGGTGGACGGGGGTCTCGGCGCGGGCCGCGTGTCCGTCGGGTGTGGCCCTCTCCGTCAAAGCAGCCCAAGCTGCTTGAGTTCACCACGCAGGGCAGCGCGGCACTTCTCGGTCGCAGGCAGCAGCGGCAGCCGGGTCTCTCCGCCGACCAGGCCGAGCAGTTCCATGGCGGCCTTGACCGGCACGGGGTTGGTCTCGGTGAACAGTAGCTTGGCGATGGGCAGGAGGCGGAAGTGGATCTTCCGCGCCTCCGCCAGCTTGCCGTCGGCGATCAGGTTGACCATCCGCACCCACTCCCCAGGGAGGATGTGAGCATCGGCGAGGATGCCACCGATTCCGCCGAGGCAGCAGATGGCGAAGGTCATGTTGCCATCGCCGCTGAGTACGGCGAACCCGGGCTCGGAAAGGCGCAGGATTTCGTTCACTTGGTTCACGTCGCCGCTCGCCTCTTTGATGCCAACGATGTTGGGAACCTTGGAGAGCGCGGCCATCGTCTCCGGCTCCATGCTGACGCCGGTGCGCTTCGGGATGTTGTACATGATGACGGGGAGCGAAGTCGCCTTGGCGATGGCGGTGAAGTGCTCGATCAGGCCCGACTGCATGGGCCGGTTGTAGTAGGGAGCGATGAGCAGCGCGGCGTCGGCGCCGGCCTGCTCGGCGTGCTTGGTAAGCTCGATGGCTTCGCTGGTGCTGTTGGAGCCGGTGCCGGCGATGATGGGGAGGCGGCCGGCGACGTGCTTGATGGTCAGCTCGACGACGCGACGGTGCTCCTGGTGGTTGAGGGTGGCCGACTCGCCGGTGGTGCCGCACGGCACGAAGCCGCTGGCGCCCTGCTCCATGAGATAGTCGAGCAGCTTCTTGAGGGCCGGCTCGTCGACCTGCTGGGCCGAGAAGGGGGTGATATTGGGGACGAAGATGCCTTTGAGGTCCAACGCCATTCGTGTGGCTCCCTGGGTAGTTCAGTTGACCGGCGGCTGCGAGATCAGGCTAAACGACGAGCTTCCGATGCAGGCACTCGACGGCCTTCTTGCGGTCGGCTTCCCCGACGAGGTAAGAGAGGCTGATCTCATCGCGGCTGGAGCCGTATAGCTCGATGCCGGCGTCGATCAGCACCCGCTCGGCCTCCTCGGACCAGGCGTCGAGGCGCTGCCGCAGCGCCTCGCCCACGATCGATACGAGGGCGAAATCGCCGGTGTTGATCTGCGCCTTGGCGGCCCGCGACTCGATGACGTCCCGCACGATCAACTCGACATCTCGGTACTTGAACGGCCGGACAGCGAAGCGCGGCCTGGGCCGCCTTGGCAGTCACCCGGAAGTAGGTGAGGCGCTGCCGCTCGAGCCGCTCGGCGATCTGGAGCGCCAGCCTCTCCTCGGGTGTTTCGAGATCGAAGACGAGGAGTTTGGGCTGGTCGACCACGGCGGTCACGCGGTCGTCCCGGGTGGTGACGGCGTGGGAGCCGATGGTCGTGCTGGGCCGGTCGGTCTCGCGGAAGTTGCGGACGTTGACGGCGATGCTGTGCTCGCGCGCCATCTCCGCGGCCTGCTGCTGAAGCACTTCGGCCCCCAGCCGCGACATCGAGACACACTCGTCGTAGGTGAGCTGGGAGATGGTGCGAGCGGACGACTGGTCGTCGCAGGCTCTTCGGGTTGGCGGTCATCATGCCGTCCACGTCCTTGAAGATCTGGAGGGGGACGACGTCGAGCTTCTCGCCGAAGGGAAGCTTGGGCGTCTCGTCGATGACGCGACGAAGGGCGACCGCGGTGTAGTCGCTGCCGCCGGCGCCGAGGGTGGTGATCTGATGGTCGTGAGTCACGCCCTGGAAGCCGGCGACGAAGACCATGTAGCCGTCCTGCAGCGCGCGCAGCAGCACGTCGGGGCTGATTCGCACGATGTGGGCGTGCCCGAAGTAGCTCATCGGTGATGAGTCCGGCCTGACCGCCGCTGAGGGCGATGGTCTCGTAGCCCTTGGCGCGCAGCAGGTGGGCCATGGCGACGGTGGAGATGATCTCGCCGCAGGACATAAGAAGATCGAGCTCACGGGGCTCGATCTGCGGGATCGATGCGGCGGACGGTCTTCACCAGCTCGACCGTCGAATAGGGCTGACCCTCTCGCCCCATGGCCGAGATCACGACGACCGGATGCAGACCCCGGTCGCGAGCTTCCATCATCCGCTCGGCCGTGATCTGCTGGTTGGCCTCGGACTCGACGCAGGTGCCACCGAACTTCTGCACGACGACTTTCATCGACTCTCCCTCGGTACGTCGCTTCCGGCGGCCTCCTCCACTGGTGCCGAGCAGGCCCCATCTCGATCATCTTCTCCCCGATCTGGATTGCGTTCAGGGCGGCGCCCTTGCGCAGGTTGTCGGAGACGATCCAGATGTTGAGTCCGTGCGGGACGGTGTCGTCTTCGCGGATGCGACCGACGAACACCTCGTCCCGGCCGGAGACGGCGGATGCGGCACGGGGTACTCGGCCTTCGCTCGGGTCGTCCAGCACGACGATGCCGGGAGACTGGGAGAGGATCTCCCGCGCCTGCGCGGCAGAGATAGGCTGCTCGAACTCCAGGTTGGCCGCCTCGGAATGGGCGTTGAAGACCGGGACGCGCACGGTGGTGGCGGTGATCGCGCAGCTCCGGCTCGCCCAGGATCTTGCGCGGTCTCGTTGACCAGCTTCATCTCTTCCTTGGAGTAGCCATCGTCGCGGAAGCTGGAGATGTGCAGGGATCACGTTGTTGGCGATGGGATGGGGGAAGAGCGCGGGGTCGGTGACCAGTCGGCCTCGGGCGCCGTCAGAGGCCGCGGTGACGAGCGTCGTGCAGCCGCTCCTCGGGCCTCGCCGCCAGCGGCGACGGTCGCCATCCGCTCGCGCGATCTTCTCCATCTCCACGCGAAGCTGCTCGACGGGGTCGGTGCCCTGCTTCGAGGTGCCGCGGCCGGAGACGGCCTGGTAGGTCGCGACCACGGCCCGCTTGAGGCGGGCCGCGTCGTGCAAGGGGCTTGAGCGCGACCACGAACTGGATCGTGGAGCAGTTCGGGTTGGCGATCAGGTTGCGGTGCTGCCGGAGCGCCTCGGGGTTGACCTCCGGCACCACCAGCGGCACGTCGGGGTCCATGCGGAAGGCGTCGCCGTTGTCGATCACCACGGCGCCGCGCTGCGGCGGCGACGGGGCCGAAGTGGCCTTCCTTCTCGTCGCCGCCGGCGAAGAAGGCGACGTCGAGGTCGTCGAAGGCGTCTTCGTTGATGACCTCGACGTGGTAGCTATCGCCGTCCACGGTGATGTCGCGCTCGCGGGTGGCGAAGACCCGGAGGCTCGCCGTCGGGAAGTGCGCGCTGCTTGAGCACGCGGAGCATCTCCTGCCCGACGGCGCGGGCGCCGACGACGGCAACTCGGAAACTGGCGACGGCCTTTGGCATCCTCTGAAGCCCCTACGTTGGTTGCTGCGGCGCCCCCGGCGCCGCTCCTGCGGGAGGGCCGAGGCGAATCCATCGCGCCGCGAAACGTTTCGCGGAAAGGCGATGATAGCATCCGCTCTTCGGCAGTGTCAAGCTGAGGCGAGCACTGGAACCGTGGTGACGCCTTGTGCGCTTGCTTATCTATTAAGCAAGCGTCTGCCGCAGACGGTGCGGATTGCTCGGGGGTCGGATCGGGCGGGGTGTCGCCGTCGGAAGCGAACTTGTCCTTCGGGAGCTTCTTGATGCCCTTGCACTCGGGGTAGCCGGTGCAGCCCAGGAAGGGGCCGAAGCGGCCGCGGCGGACGGCCATGGGCGCGCCGCAGAGGTCGCACTTCTCGTTCGCGGCGAGGGCGGCGGTCGGCGGCTTCCTCTTCCGGCAGAGGGCTTGGCGTTCTTGCACTTCGGATAGCCGGAGCAGGCCAGGAAGCGGCCCCGCTTGCCGGTGCGGATGACCATGGGGCTGCCGCACTTGTCGCACACCTGATCGGTGGGCTCGGCGGGAGCGCTTGCGTCGGTCGCCTCCCCGTCGGCAGCGCCGGGCACGGGGCGGGTATGCTTGCACTCCGGGTAGCCCGAGCAGGCCAGGAAGGGGCCGCGCTTGCCGACTCGCAGCAGCATGGTCTTGTCGCACAGCTCGCACACTTCGATGTCGGTCTCCTGCGGCTTGAGGCGGACACGTCCTGCATCGCCTCCTCGGCCTTCACGAGCGATTCGTTGAAGGGCGTGTAGAAGTCCTGCAGGGTGGCCACCCAGTCGGCCTGCCCCTCCTCGATCTGGTCGAGCTTCGACTCCATGTCCGCGGTGAACTCGACGTTGATGACGTCGGGGAAGTGCGCGACGAGCTGGTCGGTCACGGCGAACCCAAGGTCGGTCGGGTAGAAGTGCTTCTGCTCCAGGTAGACGTAGCCGCGGTCCTGGATGGTGCCGATGATGGCGGCGTAGGTGCTGGGGCGGCCGATGCCCTTCTGCTCCAGCGCGCGCACCAGGCTGGCCTCGCTGTAGCGGGCGGGCGGCTCGGTGAACTTCTGCTGCGCGCTCAGGCCGAGCAGGTCGAGCCACTGCCCTCGTCGAGCACCGGGCACCACGCGTCTCCATCTCCCGGGTCGGGTAGACGACGGTGAAGCCGGGGAAGAGCCACGTGCACGCCGCGGCCGCGCAGGCGGTAGCGGCCCGGCGGAGACGTCGACGGTGGTGATGCGAAGCCGCATGGTCGGCCATCTGGCTGGCCATGAAGCGGTTCCAGATGAGCCGGTAGAGGCGCACCTGGTCGCTCGTCCGAGAGCATCCGCCGACCTGCTCCGGGGTGCGGGCGGGCGAGGTGGGGCGGATCGCCTCGTGCCCTTCCTGCGCGCTCGCGGCGGGACTGGCATAGGCGCGCGGCTTCGCGGGCACGTAGCTCTCGCCCGAACCGGGCGGCGATGCACCTCGGCGCGCCTCGGCCTGCGCCTCTCGCGGCGACCCGGGTGGAGTCGGTACGCATGTAGGTGATGAGGCCGACGTGGCCTCGCCGCCCATCTCGACGCCTTCGTACAGGTCCTGGGCGACCCGCATGGTGCTGGCGGGCGGAGATGCCGAGGCGATTGGCCGCGTCCTGCTGCAGGGTGCTGGTGGTGAAGGGCGCCTGGGGACGCCGCGCGTTGTCCGACTGCCTTGACCTGCTCCACCTTGAGTGGCGCCTCCCAGATCTCCGCAGCCACCTGCGCGGCCTGCTCGCGCAGTCGCGGAAGGGCAATCTTCTTGCCGGTCCTTGAGCATCAGCTTGACGTCGAAAGGCGTCCTCGGCGTCGCCGGGGGTGACCTAGGCGAAGACGTCCCAGTACTCCTCGGGCACGAAGGCCTGGATCTCCCGCTCGCGGTCGCAGATCAGCCGCACCGCGACGGACTGCACCCGCCCGGCGCTGAGGCCCCACTTGCGCATCTTCTTCTGCAGCAGCGGGCTGAGCTTGTAGCCCACCAGCCGGTCGAGCACGCGCCGCGCCTGCTGCGCGTCGACGCGGTTGCATGTCGATCGGTCCGCGGGTGCGCCAGCGCCTCGGTGACGGCCCTGCGGGTGATCTCGTTGAACTCGATGCGCTGCGGGTTCGGGGATCTTCAGCGCCTGGGCCAGGTGCCAGGCGATGGCCTCGCCCTCTCGGTCCGGGTCGGTCGCGAGGTAGACATCGTTCCGCCTTCTTCACCGCGGCGCGCAGCTTCTTCAGCACCGGTCCCCGGTCGCGCAGGGAGTACGTACTGGGGCGCGAAATCGTTCTCGACGTCCACCCCCAGCTTGCTCTTGGGCAGGTCGCGCACGTGGCCCATGGAGGCCTCGATCTCGATACTCCTTGCCCACGAACTGGCCGATGGTGCGCGTCTTCGCCGGCGACTCAACTATGATTAAGCGATTTGGCCATGAACTTCCCTCGGTAGTCATGTCACACCCCTGCGTGGTCGGAGCGCACCCTCAGCGGACCCGCATGAACATGTTCCCGGGAGGCGCCGCACCAACCCCTTCAATTCCAGCATGAGGAGCCCCGCACTCGCCCGGGACGGAGGGAATCTGACATTGATGAATGATATCATCTACGTGCCGCTGCTGCAAGGAGAGGGCAGGAGAGAATGGCGCGCTCGTCGCCGGTAAGACCGGAATCAACCGGTTCCTCCACCTGCTGCGCAGCGACCTTCGCGGGCTTGGCATCGGCCAGATCCAGTTCGTCGGCGATATCGTCCACGGAGTCGACGAGCCGCGCGCCATCACGCAGGAGGGCGTGGGTGCCGCGGCTGAATTCGCTGTTGACGCTCCCCGGCACCGCGAACACTTGCCGGCCCTGCTCGGCGGCGAAGTCGGCGGTGATCAGCGCGCCGCTGCGCTCGGGGGCCTCCGTCACCACTACGCCCAGCGAGAGCCCGCTGATGATCCGGTTGCGGGCGAGGAAGCGGGGCGGCCGCGCCGGCGTGCCCAGGGGCAGCTCCGAGATGACGGCTCCGCTCTTCACCATCTGCTCCCGAAGCTCCATGGTGTCGCGAGGATAGGGCACGTCGAGGCCGCAGGCGAGCACGCCGATGGTGCTGCCTCCGGCGGCAGAGCGCGCCGCGATGGGCGGCCGCATCCGCGCCGATCGCCAGGCCGCTGACTACGGTCACGCCGCGGGCCACGAGGTCACGGGCCAGGGTCTCGGAAACCAGCCGTCCGTAGGGGGTCGCCCGCCTGGTGCCGACGATGGCGACGGCGTTCACGTCGCGGGGCTGGAAGTCGCCGCGCACGAAGAGGAGCGCGGGCGGGTCGTAGATGTTCCGGAGATTGGCGGGATACTCGGCGCTGCGGATGCTCACCAGCCGGATGCCGAGTTCGGCGATCTTCCTCTGCGCGGGCTGGAAGTCCCGCTGGCGCGCCCTCCACCAGCCGCGCCAACTCGGACGGGGTGAGCCGCGTGGCGGAAGACCATTCGGAGGGGGTCGCCGCGATGACAGCCTGGGGCGACTCGAAGTGGTCGAGCAGGTCGAGCGCGCTGCGCGGCGGGAGTTCGGCCGCGTTGAGCGCGAGCCATGCCTGCTCCTCTGTCACTCACCTCTCCTCGGGGAAGCCGTGTTCAGCGCGGTTCGCGGGCGTGACCTTCTCTCCGTGGCCATCACCCCTGTCCGCGGCTAGCCGCGCCTGCCACCACCGCCACCACCTCTGCCGCCACCGCCGCCACCACGCCCTCCACCACCGCGTCCACCACCACCGCCACCGCGTCCACCACCACCCGCGCCGCCCCGGCCGCCACCGCCCGCGCCGCCCCGTCTCAGCGAACCGGTAGTGCCGGGCTGCGCGGTAGAGGGTGCAGCCTTGATAGAGGAGTCGGTTAGGAAGCTCCACTCATCCGACCCCGCGTTGCCGTGCCAGTCCTTGGCGGTGGCCTGGATGACGTGAACGCCATCCTTCGGCGATCGGATGTGGAAAGCGGCCTTGCCCGAGGGAACGTCAAATTCGACATCCACGGGGGTGCCATCGAAGGTCGCCTGAATGGTAGACGGGTCCACTCCACTGCCGCTGTCGGCGACGGCGAACTTCACGTCCACCGGGTCCCCGCCAGGGAGGGCATCGCTGGATTCAGGCTTCATGCTGCCGAAGGCCGGACCGGAGTAGTCGGGCGCGCCGGAAGAGAAGCAGTAGAGGTCACCGGCGCCGGTGACGGTGTACAGAGAGTTGTCCAGGGACTCCAGAGGCGAGTAAATGCCAAAGGTGGAGGCTGCATCCAAGCTCTGGTCGGGAGCGAGGCAGCGATAGGTCCACAGCACCGCGCCGGTTTCCTGGCTCAGGGCGTAGACCACCGCATTGCTGGTGCCTTCGTAGAGAGTGGCATCGCGGAGCAGCGGCGGGGAGGTGGCAGAGCCGCTCACCGAGTAGAGCGCGGAGCGCTGCTCCCGACCCGACCGTGGGAAGAGCACGCGGATGACGCCCGTGAGGGTCGAAGCCTGGTTCGGGCTGATATAGGTTACGGCCGACTGCTCGCCCGAGCCGCCCACGCAGGGAACGTAGAGGCCGCCCTCGATCACGGCCGGGGCGCCCGCGATGCCGATCGGCATCTCGGCGGTCCAAGTGATGGCGCCGGTTCGGCTGACGGCCGACAGGGTGGTGCCACCGGCGACGATCACCCGTCCTTCAGCCAGCGTCGGTGGGAAAGCGTTGGGCCCGGTGCGCAACATGGTGGCCCAGCGGAATCGCCCTTCTTTGGCGTCCACGCTCTGGACGGATCCGTCCTGGCAGAGGAAGTAGAGCATGGAGCCGTCGGTCAACGGTCCCTCTTCACCGGCGCAGTAATCGCGGTGATCCACTTGAGCTGGCCGGTTTCAGGCTCGATGGCATAGATCATCTCCTGCGCGCCGAACATCAGCAGGCCGTCGAGGATGATCGGATCGCCGCCTACCGGGCCCGCGCAGGGCTGGTCCCAGACTTGCTTGCCGTCGGTGGCGCTAACGGCGTAGACGGTGGAGTCGTCGGCGCCCACGATGACCAGGTCCTCGAAGACGACCGGACCGGTACACACCGATCCTGTCTTCGGGTCGAACTTCCACAGTTCAGCGCCGGTGATGGGGTCGAGGCGGCGGAGCTTGCCGGCGTGTGACACGTAGACATGGTTCGACGCCACCACCGGGGGCTTGGCCCGGCCGCTATCCATACCCATGGAGTAGACCCATTGCACGGAGAGGGGCGGCTTCAGCTCGGCCGACAGCGCCAGCGCCGACAGCGACGCTGCCAAGAGACACAAGGCGATTCCGGTCGCCCACTTCGCCGTTCTCAGTCGCATCAGGTCCTCCCTATCAGCTTTCGCACATCTGTAGTGATGTGCGAAAGCCCGTTAGCCGACACTGCGTAGCTTCTGGAGCTTCGCCGGCTCACACCTCCGGCGAAGCTCTAGGAGTGAACGCCGAATTATAGCACAGGCGCGAAAAGCGCGGCAAGCGATGCCGCCCTACGGGTGAGCGCTCATCCGCGCAGAAACAGCGCGGCCGCGATGACCAAACCAACGGCGGCGGCGACCCAAACGTAGACGATGGTGCGGCGAAGTATCTGCTGGACGTCGGTCCCGACGTAGTTGGCGATCCAGACGTTGTGGGTGTTCGTAGGGTCGCAGACGCCCTGAATCTGCCCTACGGAGAGCAGCGCGGCCATCACCGCGGCCGCGCCGAGGCCGGGGACGCCCGCCATCATCTTAGCCAGCCCGAAGCCCATGCCATAGGTGTTGAGCGGGCCGCGGTAGAGGGCGAGTGGCGCGAGGATGGTGAAAACGATGACGTAGGTGATTGGCGTGTGGGGCATGATGGCCGCCAGGCGGGGCTGGACCTGACTCAGTACCGCGGGGTGCATGACCGCTTTGACCAGCATGCCGATGCCCAGCATCAGGGCCACCGCGGGCGCGACGGCGGCGATGCCGTCGATGGCGCTGCGGGCGAGCAGTTGGATGCGCCCCTGCGAGGGGCGAGGCGCCGCGATCAAGCCGTACGCGATCCCTAGCACCATGGCGGTGACGATGGGGAACTCGAATCCGTTCTGCACCTTCGCCAGGAGATTGTAGGCCCCGAAGCCGACCACGGGAAGGAGCGGCACGAGGGGAGTGAGCAGCGTGTACCAGGGGACGAAGGCGACTTTCGCCGGCGGAACCGGGGTCGCCCAGTACCGGCGCAGCCGGCTGGGTCGAAGCTGCACCGCGGCGAAGACCACAGTCGCCGCGGCCATGACGCCGGCGAAGGGGATGGCGAAGGAGAGGATGGCGCCGTTGGAGAGGCCCAGGACTTCCTTGTAGAGCTGCCAGTTCGTGAGGTTGAAAACCCCGCCCAGGCTCATGCCAAAGAGGAAAAGCGCCCCGACCGTGAGCCCCGGCGCGCCGAGAGCGAGCAGAATCGGGAAGACGATGGTCGCCACCATGATCACCGCGCCCAGGCCGCCGAGGGTGGTGAAGAGCAGCGCCACCACCGCGGTGAGTATCAGGGAGAGGGCGAGGGGGCGATCGCCTCCCAGCTCGGCCGCCTTCTTCACCATGGTCTCGGCGACACCGGTCTTGGAGACGATCTCGGCGAGGATGGCGCCGAGAATCGCGGTGGCATAGGCCTTGTGAAGTGCGAAGGCGCCATCGCTGACGATGTTGGCGAGGTCAGGCCAGGGCACCCGCGCGGCGAGCGCGATCGCCACCGCCATGAGGGGCAGCGCGATGATCGCAGGTAGGCGGTTCAGGTACATCAGAACCGCCATGGCGGCGAAGATGACGATCAGCGCGAGGGCTGTGATCATGCTCGGTCGGACCGGCGCGCTAGGCGCCGAACTTCTCCTGCACCCCCATCAGGTTGGTCATGATCGACATCACGTCGGCGCCGCGGATGCGGCAGATCGACCCGGCGACGACGGAGCGCTCGCCGAAGCTCTTGACCGAGTCGGGTCGCACCGCTGGGCCGCGGACGGCGAACGGGACGGTGTCGCCGGTGTGGTCGCCGAAGGCGATCGGCGTGCAGTGGTCCGCGGTGATGGCGAGATGCAGATCGGCCGGCCCGTGGTCGAGCACATAGCCGGCGAGGTTGTCCAGCTTCTGGACCGAGCGCATCTTGGCAGCGACGGCGCTATCGTGCCCGCCCAGGTCGGGCGCCTTGAGGTTGCAGAGCACGAAGTCGTGATCCTGCAGCATCTCCACCACGGCCTTCGCCAGGGCCAGTTCGTCGGTGTCCGCTCCGCCGGTGGCGCCCGGCACCTCGGGCACGTTCATCTCGAGGTAGCGGCCGATGCCCGCGATCAACCCGGTCTCGACGACGCAGGCCCCGGAGATCCCGTAGCGCTTGGCGAACGGTTCGAGGTGGGGCGCGGTGCCCGCGCCACGGGGCATGATGATGTTCGCGGGAAGCTTGCCCGCGGCGATGCGGGCCTGGTTCACGGGGTGGTCCTTGAGAATCTGCCAGGAGCGGAGCACGAACTGGTTGACGATGCGCGCGGTCTTCTGCGAGGCCTCGTCGCTGCCGACGGCGCCGTGCGGGGGCACATTGTCGGCGTGGGAGTCGACATCGCTCACGGCGTGACCCAGCCCAGGCCCGCGCAGCACGAGCGCGGCCCGGTGCTCGACGGACTCCTTGAACAGGCAGGTCACGTCCTCGATCTGCA
Source organism: uncultured Armatimonadota bacterium (assembly GCA_963699135.1). Taxonomy (GTDB): domain Bacteria; phylum Armatimonadota; class Hebobacteria; order Hebobacterales; family Hebobacteraceae; genus JBEKKD01. The sequence continues at coordinate 1,310,224 of OY969415.1, forward strand.
TGCCGTTGACGGCCGCGGCGAGTTCGGGCGTGCCCTCGGCGATGCGCTGCGCGCGCCGATCGACCAGGGTCGCCCCGGCGAACTGCCCGTCGAACTTCAGCTCCCCTTCGAGGGTGGAGAAGTTGCAGCGGAAGCAGATATCGCCGCCCCGCACTTCCATGCCGATGCCGAGCACCTCGAACGGGCCGCGCCCGGTGTAGACCTCGAACGGGTCGTAGCCAAGGATGGCGAGGTGGGAGGTGTCGCTGCCGGCGCGGATGCCGGGCGCGATCGGATCCATCTGGCCGGACTGGCCCTCCGCCGCGATCAGGTCGAGGGTTGGGGTGTCGGCCGCCTCGAGCGGGGTGCGCCCGTCAAGCTCGGGCACCGGGCGGTCGGCAACGCCGTCGCCGATGAGGACGACAGCTTTGGTTCGTTTGCTCATCGCATCCCTCGTGATATGTGTGCGCTAACCCGCCGGCACGATCTTGCCCAGCACGACCGCGCGTCGCGCGCCGGTGACCTTCGGCAGATTCGCCGGCTGGCCCAGCATAGTCTCGTTCCCCAGAAGGGCGAAGGCCAGCGCTTCCTTGGCCTCGCCGCGGATCCCGAAGTCCTCGTGGAGCAGGACCGAAACCCCCGGCAGTCGCTCCTGAAGCATCCGCCGGAGCGTCGCGTTGTAACTTCCCCCTCCACCCAGAATCACCTCGTCGATGGGGTGCAGCGGAAAGACGAAGTCGCGATAGGCGGCGGCGATGGACTCGGCGGTGAAGGCGGTGGCGGTGGTCAGCAGGTCCTCGGCCGAGACGCCGGTCGCCTCCGCTCTCTCCAGCAGCCCGGTGACGAAGCCCGCGCCGAACTCCTCGCGGCCCGTGGATTTCGGGGGCGGGCGGTGCAGGAACGCGTGCGACATGAGCCAGCCGAGCAGGGCCTCGTCGACGCGCCCGAGCGCGCCCAGCTCGCCGTCATGGTCGAAGGTCATCTCGCCGTGGGCGAACGCGGTCACCAGGGCGTCGATGATCATGTTGCCGGGCCCGGTGTCGAAGGCGATCACGTCGTCGATCCCGCCCCCGGCGGGCAGGACAGTGACGTTGGCGATGCCGCCGATGTTCTGCACCGCGCGGGTTGATTCCGCGTGGCGGAAGAGCGCGTAGTCGGCGTATGGCACCAGCGGCGCGCCCTGCCCGCCGGCGGCCATGTCGCGGGGACGGAAGTCGGCGACCACAGTGACACCGGTCATCTCCGCGATCACGGCCGGCTCGCCGATCTGGAGGGTCGAGCCGCCCTCGGAGCCGGAGGGCCCGCCCGGCGGGAGGTGGCAGATGGTCTGGCCGTGGGAGGCGATGAGGTCGATGTCGCCCTCGCGCAGATCGCGTCTCCGGGCGAACGCCAGCGCTGCCTCCGCGAAGACGCGGCCCAGGACGAAGTTCATCCGGCAGACGTCGACGACAGGTGCGTCGGGCTCGAAGAGCGCCAGGACGGCGCGGCGCACCGGGTCGCTGTAGGCGACCGTCTCGAAGCCGAGCAGGGAGGCGCGGATCTGGTCCCCGGCGCCCGATAGGCCGGCCAGCGCCACGTCGATGCCGTCGGCCGAGGTGCCGGACATCAGGCCGATGACGTGTCGCGTGCTCTTCGCGGCATAGCGAGCGATGAAGTCGTGATCCATAGCGTTCGCACCAGGGCGAGTCCGCTACCCGTGACGCAGATCTACGATCTCGGCGCCGGGGTAGTAGGCGGCTAGAATCTCCTGCGCCGTCTGACCATTCTCCGCGCGGCCCCGCGCTCCCCACTGGCACAGACCGATTCCGTGGCCGTGCCCGGAGCCCTGGAAGACGAAGGCCCGCGGCTGCCCGCGCCGGTCGGCCTCCGTGGACAGCGTGAAAGCGATGCTCTTGAGCCCGGCCGGGCCGGGGGACCCGGAGCCGAACAACCACCGGATGGAGTCGCCGCGGACGCGATAACTGCCCGTACCAGTGGCGATCTCCAGCCACTCGGCGCGAGCCCCGCGGCGGGCGGTGACGCGCAGGGACCTCAAGCGCCCTGGCGCAAGGCCGGGCTTGCCCAGCACCTTCCCCAGATTCGCAGCGATCAGCCGTTCTGCCTGCTGGCGGGTGAATCGCGTGGTCCAGTGCACATCTCGGTCCCCGCCGCAGTAGCAGGAGCCGAAGCCGTCACTGTCGCTGCCCCCGGACAGATATGGCAGGAGCTTGCTCTGGCGGACATCCCAGGCGGCTGCAGTGGACCCGCCACAGGCCGAGTGGTAAAGCGCGTCGACCAGCAGCCCGTTCCAGACCAACGCTTCGCCCGCGGTGTCGCGCACGGCTTGCGCCGCCCGGGAACCAGACGGTGACAGGCCGGCGTAGACTTGGCAATGCACCCGGGCGCAAAGGTCAGCCCCCTGACCGGCGTGGTCCCCAAGGTGGAAAAGGGTGTAGGTGCGGGCGGCGATAGCCTGCGCTCGCATCGCCTCGACGGGGAAGCTCCGCGGCACTTCCGCCGCGACCACCCCCGCGAGATAGTCCTCGAGAGAGATCTGGTTGATGACCCGAAGTGAGGACCCGTTGGCGGCGATTTGGAGCGCGCCCGGATAAAGGCCGCGCTTCCCAGCCGCGTTGCCGGAGGAAGTGACGATGCCCCCAGAAGAGGCCCGGACGATCAGGCGCGGCGCCTGGAAGCGGCGCTTCCCGACGCGAAGGGAAACCTGCCCGTTCCAGGGCTTCGCGGTGACGGTGGCCCCGGCCGAGATGGTGGCAAGCGGGCCAGCGGCGTTCTCGATAGTGGCTGAGGACTGGGGGCGGAGAGAGAGGGAACCCGCCCCCTCCAGAATCAGCACCCGGACCTGGCGCTGCCCGCTGGACCAGGGCTGGACCTGCTGCGTGGGGACTTCCTTCGGCAGGCCGCCGCTCACGCCGAGGTGCCAGCAGAGCAACGCTGCCAGCGCCCACGGCCCGCCTGTCACGCGCCCCGCTCCCGGCGCTGGTGGAGCCAGTCGGGGAGATCGGCGAGCGAGTCCAGCACGGTGTCGGCGCCAGCCGCCAGCAGATGGTCGTCCTGGCGCCCCCCGGTGCGAACCCCGACACAGGCCTGCGTCCCCGCGGCGCGCCCGGCCTGGATATCGAAATCGTGATCCCCCACCATCACCGCCTCCGCGGCCGAGAACCCCAGCGCGTCGAGCGCGCGGTGCACGTGATCGGGGTCGGGCTTGGCGCGGGGAACGTCATCTCGGGCGAGCAGCAGATCGTACTCGCTCAGCTCTCTGAGCACCACCTCGGAGGCGGCGCGGCAGTTGCGGGTGATCAGCGCCACCGCGTATCCCTCCCGGCGCAGGCGGGCGAGGGCATCGGCGGCGCCCGGCAGCAGCGTCGCCTTTCGCGCGGCGTCCACCTCGATGGCAACCACCGCGCCCTCGGCTTCCTGTCGGAAGTCATCTCCGCTGTCCTGGAGAGCGTCGGCGGTGAGCTTGATCTGCTCGATGATGCCCCTCGTGCCGAGCTGGTTGACGTCAAACGACCAGCGGTTGGCGACGTGAGCCACGGCTCTGCGCATGGCGCCAAAGTCAATGGGGCAGGTCACCACGGTACCGTCCACATCGAGGACCACGGCGCGGATCGGGGTTGAGTGTGGCAAGTCTCTTTCCTGGGGGCAGGAGGTGCGCTCCGGCCCCTCGCAAACGGTCGGCGTCAGTCGGGTTTGCCGACGATCAAGATGGCGTTGTGGCCGCCGAAGCCGAAGGAGTTCGACATGGCGACTTTGATCGGCATCTCACGGGCCTGGTTGGGCACGTAGTCGAGATCGCACTCCGGGTCCGGGTTCTCGAGGTTGATGGTGGGCGGGGCTACCTGATCGCGAAGGGCGAAGAGGCAGGCGATGAACTCGACCCCGCCGGCCGCGCCGAGTAGATGCCCGGTTACGGACTTGGTTGAGCTGCAGGCGACGCGCTTGGCGCCGGCGCCGAACACGCGCTTGAGCGCAAGGGTCTCGGCGACGTCGCCGATATCGGTCGCGGTGCCGTGCGTATTCACGTAGTCGACGTCATCGGGGCAGATCCTGGCGTCGGCTAGGGCGTTCTCCATCGCCCGCGCCATACCGTCGCCATCCGGGCAGGGCTGGGTGATGTGGTAGGCGTCGGCGCTCATGCCGTAGCCGAGGATCTCACCGTAGATCCGCGCGCCGCGCTTCTTCGCGAACTCCATTTCCTCCAGCACCACGATCCCGGCGCCCTCGGCCATCACGAAACCATCGCGGTCGCGGTCGAAAGGACGGCTGGCGGCCTGGGGATCGTCGTTCCTGCGAGAAAGCGCGCGCAGGGCGCAGAACCCCGCCATCGCCAACGGCGCCACCGCGGCCTCGGTGCCGCCGGCGATCATCACCTCGGCATCGCCGCGCTCGATGATCTCGGACGCCTCCCCGATGGTGTGAGTGCTGGTGGCGCAGGCGGTGGCGATAGATAGGTTCGGGCCCTTGGCTCCCAACACCATGGCGATGCGGCCGGCCGCGATGTCGGTGATCAGCATGGGGATGAAGAATGGGCTGACCCGCCCCGGGCCCTTCTCGAGGAGGATGCGGTGCTGCTCCTCCCAGGTCCACGTGCCGCCGATGCCGGATCCGACCAGGACCCCGGCGCGGTTAGCATCCATCGCGCTCACGTCGAGTCCGGCGTCGGCCGCCGCCATCTTCGCGGCGGCGATGGCGAATTGGGTGAAGCGATCGCAGTGCCGCGCTTCCCGCAGTTCCATCCACGCCGCGGGGTCGAAGCCCTTCACCTCGCCAGCGATCTGCGAGGTGAAACTGGTGGCGTCAAAGAGCGTGATACGGTCTATACCGGACCGACCCGCGCGCATCCCCTCCCAGGTGGTCTCGGCGGTAAGCCCAGAGGGGTGACCGCGCCCACGCCGGTGACGACGACACGTCGTTCCATGGATACTCCCGAGGAAATCTCTGCTGCGATGCAGGCTGTGGCGCCGCGCGAGGACTGAGCCCGCGGCTAGCCGGCGCGCTTCGCCTCGACGTAGTTCACGACGTCGGCGACGGTCTTGATCTTGTCGGCTTCTTCTTCTGGAATGTCGGGGAGCTCGAACTTCTCCTCGAGCGCCATCAGCAGCTCGACGAGGGTGAGCGAGTCGGCTCGCAGATCCTCCTCGAACGAAGCGGTCGGCGTAACTACGGCTTTGTCGACGCCCAGCTGCTCGGCGACGAGCGTTCGGACTTCCTCGAGCAATGCCTCGTCCATCCTTACCTCCCTAGTAGTGTGGTCAAGTGCTGCGAACATCTGGAAAAGAGGGATATCACATATGCATCCCGCCGTCAACCTGTAGCACCTGCCCGGTGATGTAGCGAGCGGCCGGAGAGGCCAGGAATGCCACCGCCTCGGCGACGTCCTCGGCCGTGCCCAGTCGGCCCAGCGGGATCTGCGCCGAAAGCTTCTCCCGCGCCTCTTCGTTCAGCACGTCCGTCATGGGCGAGATGATGAAGCCCGGCGCGATGGCGTTGACGGTGATGCCCCGCGAGGCCAGCTCGCGGGCGATGGACTTGGTGAGGCCGATCAGCCCGGCTTTGGAGGCGGAGTAGTTGGCCTGACCCGCGTTGCCCATCACGCCCACGACCGAGGCCATGTTGACGATGCAGCCGGAGCGCTGCTTCAGCATCACCTTCGCCGCGGCCCGGGTGCAGGTGAAAGCGCCGGTGAGGTTGATGTCGATCACCATGCGCCATTGCTCGTCGGTCATCCGGATCAGCAGGCCATCCCGGGTGATGCCCGCGTTGTTGACGAGGATGTCGAGGTGGCCGAACTCGGCCACCACCTGCTTCATCACGCTCTCCATCTGCTCGCCGTCGCGGACGTCGCCGGTGACGGCCAGAGCGCGGCGCCCCAGCGCCCGTACCTCGTCGGCGACCGCCTCCAGTTCATCTTTCCCGTCGGCGATGTCGTTGACGACGATATCGGCCTCGCGGGCGAGGCGGAGCGCGATCACCCGCCCTATCCCACGTCTCGCCCCGGTGATCAGGGCCACCGGCCTGGTTGCTGTTGCTCGCTCATCCGGTTGCTGCTCTCCTCTGGGCGGCGGTCGCGCCGCCGAGCCAACTTACTTCGCAAGGGCCTCGACGACGGCCGCCAGGCCGTCCGGCGTCCCCGTGGGAAGCGCGCGGACGTCCGATGAGATCCGCGCGATCAGCTTCGTCAGCACCTGCCCCGGCCCGACTTCGACGAATGCCCCGACTCCGTCCGCGACCATCCGGCGCACCGAGGCCGTCCACAGCACCGGGCTGGTCATCTGCCGGGCCATCGCCTGGCGCGCCTGGTCGGCGTCGGTCACCGGCTCGGCGGTGGCGTTTACGACTACCGGCACCCGAGGGGCGGCCAGCGGCAATCGCGCCACCAGGTCGCCGAAGGCCCGCGCCGCGTCCTCCATCAGGGGGGAGTGAAACGCCCCCGACACTCGCAGCGGTATCGCGCGGCCCCGCGCCGTCTTGACCTCGTCGATCAGTCGGTCCAACGCGGCCGCTTCGCCGGAAACGACCACCTGGCCGGGACAGTTGTAGTTGGCCACGACGACGGTCCCGGCGGAGGCGGCTTTTCCGCAGATCCCGCCGACCTGTTCGTCTTGCAGTCCGATCACGGCGACCATGCCGCCTGGCCTGCGGTCGCCGGCCTCTTCCATCAACTCGCCGCGCCGGCGCACCAGGCGCAGCGCCTCCTCGAATTCGAGCACGCCGGCCGCGACCCAGGCGGCGAACTCCCCAAGGCTGTGCCCGGCCACCAGGCCGGGGGTTACGCCGCGCTCGCGCAGCGCCTCGAACCAGGCGACACAGGTGGTAAGCAGCGCGGGCTGGGCGATGTCGGTGCGAGTGAGGGCGTCGTCGCTGCCGGTGGTGCAGAGCTCGGCAAGATCGAGTCCGAGCACCTCCCCCGCGCGCTGGAAGAGCTTCCGCGCCCCGGATTCCTGCTCCAGCAAGGCGGCAGCCATGCCGGCTTTCTGGGAGGCCTGCCCGGGGAAGACGAAGGCCAGGTTCCGTCCTGTTACCACCGAAGCACCATGCTGCCCCAACTCAGGCCCGCGCCGAAACTGGTGAGGAGAAGGTTGTCCCCAACCGCGATCCGCCCCTCCTGCACCGCCTCGTCGAGGGCGAGGGGAATGGTGGCGGCGGAGGTGTTGCCGTAGCGCGCTCCGTTCCGCGCGAAACGCTCGAAGGGGAGGTTGAAGCGCTTGGCGGCCGCGTCGACGATGCGCATGTTGGCCTGGTGCGGGATGACGAAGTTGATGTCGGCCATGGTCAGCCCGGCCGCGCGCACCGCCTCCTCCGAGGAGTCTACCATGGCGCGCACCGCGAACTTGAATACCTCGCTCCCCGCCATCTTCAGATAGTGCTGGCGATTCGCCACGGTCTCGGCGCTGGTCGGCAGGCGGGAGCCGCCGGCAGGGATGTTGAGGGCCTCCGCTCCGGTGCCATCATTGCCGAGGCTGTAGGAGAGGATGCCGCGGCCCTCCGGCACCTGGCCCAGCACCACCGCGCCGGCCGCGTCGCCGAAGAGCACGCACGTGCTCCGGTCTTCCCAGTCGGTGATCTTGGAGAGGGTCTCGGCCCCCACCACCAGCGCGTGCCGGTAGGCCCCGGTGGCCACCATGGCGCCGGCCGCGGCCAGGGCGAAGACAAATCCGGTGCAGCCCACCACCAGATCGAAAGCGGCCGCGCCGGGCGCCTGCAGGGACTGCTGAAGCAATGATGCCGTGCAGGGGAAGACGGTGTCGGAGGTGACGGTGGCGACGACTATTAGCCCGATATCAGAAGGCTGGAGCCCGGCCGAAGCGAGGGCGGCCTGGGCCGCGGGCAGCGCGAGGTCGGAGGTCGCCACGCCGGGATCGGCGATATGACGCTCCTCGATGCCGGTGCGAGTGCGAATCCACTCGTCGGAGGTGTCGACCATCTTCTCAAGGTCGAAGTTGGTGAGGACGCGGGGGGCGCGTAAGAGCCCGTCGCGATGATGCCCACGGAAGCCATTGCAGGTGCCAAAATCGGTGCTCGCTCTCGGATTCTTGCATCCCGCGGCAACTGATCGCCGGGGCCCGCTATTCCTCGTTACTATCGGCCGTCATCTCCAGAGGGGCGGCCTTGATCTGCTCGAACGAGGCGGCGAGTTCGTCTACCACGCCTTGCGTCGCCAGGTCCTTCGCCACTCGGATCGCGCTTTCAATCGCTTCCGGCGACGATCGACCATGGGCGATCACGCAGACCCCGTTCACCCCCACCAACAGCGCGCCGCCATGGGAGGCGTAGTTGAACTGCCGGGCGATGGACCGCAGCCCTGGCTTCAGCAGCCAGGCCCCCAGCCGGTGCCGCCAGCCGGACAGCAACTGCTCCTTCATCAGCCCGAGGAACAGTTCAGCATACCCTTCGATGGTCTTCAGCACCACGTTTCCGACGAAGCCGTCGCAGACGACGACATCGACGGCCCCCAGGGCGATCTCTTTGCCCTCGACGTTCCCGATGAAGTTGAGGGATGATTCTTGCAGGATCGCGTGTGCCTTCTTGGTCACCGCGCTGCCCTTCGAGGGCTCCTCTCCGATGCTCAGCAGGCCCACCCGGGGCCGATCCACGTGCAGCAGACAATGGGCGTAGCTGGAGCCCATGATGGCGAAGTCCCGGAGGTGCTCGGGTCGGCAATCGACGGTGGCGCCGCCGTCGAGCACGACCACGCTGCCCTGGCGATGGGGCAGGATCATGGCGATGGCAGGCTTTTCCACCCCTGGCAACATGCCCAGGCGGAGCGCGGCCGCGCCCATCACCGCGCCGGAGTTGCCAGCGGACACGACCCCTGACGCGCGCCCTTCCCTCACCAGATTTGTGGCCACTATGATAGAGGCATCCCGGCGCCGCAGCAGGGCGACTCCGGGGGATTCCTCCATCCCGATAGCATCGCCCGCGTGGACGATCTCGATGGAGGCCGGCACCGGCGAATGGCGGTCGAGCTCTGCCTTGAGCTTGGCCTCATCCCCCACCAGGAGAACCGAGACCTGGAGGGTGCGTGCCGCCCGCACGGCCCCTTCGACAGTAGCGCGTGGGGCATTATCGCCACCCATGGCGTCGAGGGCGACGGGCTTCACAGCGAAGATGTCTCCGCCGCAGTCATGCAGTCGGTCTCACGGCCCAGGATTAGGTGCGTCCGCGATGGATGTGCGGTTTCACCGTCAGCACGTTCTGGCCGCCATAGTTGCCGCAGGCCGGGCAGGCCCGGTGCGGCAGACGCAGCGCCCGGCAGTCGGGGCACTGGATGAGCTGCGGCGGCTGGACCTTCCAGTTCGCCCGCCGCTTGTTCTGGCGGCTGATCGAGTGTCGTCTCTTCGGTAATGGCACTGCACTTGCCTCCATGCAAGGGGGAACGCTTCGCGAACGCGCTCCATACAGGTACCGCGTTTCCCCGGCGGGACCGCTACTTGCCCTGCTGCCGACTCTTCGCCAGCAGGCCCTGCAGCTTCTCCCACCGGTCATCCGCGGGTTCGGGCGAGCACTCGCACGGACCTTCGTTGAGGTTCCTGCCGCAAGTCGGACAAACGCCGCGACAATCCGGCCCACACACGAAGGCTATCGGCAGGTTTGACTCGACCTGCTGCCGCACGAACTCGCGCACGTCCAGAACGTAATCCGAGATGGCCGATGTCTCCGGCTCATCTCGGTCCATGGTCGGCACATCGGAGGCCGTGGTCTCGGAGGCGAACTCCTCCTCCACGTCCATCTCGAACGACTGCTCGGCCTCCGTCAGACAGCGCACGCAGGACAGCCTGAGAACCGCGTACAGGTCGCCCCAGAGCAGCAGAAGCGTCCCGGTGTTCTCCACGACCAGCTCGCCGGTCACCGGACCGACCGGGGTGTAGACCTCAGTCGGCTCCAGGCGCTCGGAGATCTGGAAGCGGCCGCTCTCGCCCGGCGTTCCGGCAATGTTGGCTAGGTCGATCTTCATCTTCGTGGCTATGAGCGAAAGCGCGCGCCCTCGCCCGTCCCGGGCGAACGCGTCACAAGGCCGCTCGCGCCGCGCACACAGGGCTGCGCCAGGGCCATCTCCTATCATACACGGGCAGGAGGGCTTGTCAAGCTTGGCGCAGGGCGCAGGGCTGCCTCCAAAGGCTGGGCGTCCGCTGCTGTCATTCCGAGCGACCCGTCCTGCGAAGCTTCAGTCGCCTCAGGCGACGTTGGCGAAGCAGGAAGCTCGGAATGACGGTTTCGTGGCCAGGCATTCCGCCGCGGGGGCCATGGAAAGGCCCGCCGGAGGCGGGCCTCGTCTGTCGGCACTGGATTCGCGACCCAGCTAGCTCGCGACTTCCTCGGCTTGCTCTCCCTCGGCGGGCTCCGCGGACTGCTTCCCGATCCGAGTGAAGAAGCGGTCTGTGTCCGGAGGGAAGAGTTCCTTCTCCACAAACCACCGCTGGGACTGCTCGGGAGCCGATCGGCGCATATAGCGATCGGGCTTCCAGCGCGCGAGCAGGAGGCAATCGCCGTCCTTGGTCTGGACCACGCGCTGCTTGAACGTCAGACCGTCACAGGTCGCGTCAGGCAGGTCCAGGGTCTGGTAGATCGACAGCGCCTTGCGGCCGAAGTAAAGCACGGCCGTGTTGTCGACGTCGCTGACACGGTAGGAGTCGATGTGTCGCTTGACGACGTTCTCTTTACGGGTAAGCTTGCGGGCGGAGAAACGGCTGATCGGATCGACCGGTATCTCCACCATTACTCGCTTGGCCGTGTCCTGTGGGTTCAAGGATTGTCCTCCTTTCACTTGAGGCATGCTGCCGTGGAAGCCGGGCAGGAGCGCCCGGAACCCCGCACGACTGCACCCAGGCGAGACGTCCGTCGGAGCACTTTGAGGTGGTAAGACCGAATCGGACGACACGGGTTCAGTGTACTGATAGAAATTCGACGGCCCGGGGGTGCCCCCTTCTCGCCCCTGGCGCAGTGTGCTTCAGGATCACCACTTTTCGCGCACGGGGGGGAGAATCTACCCCGCGGGCATCGTTACGGCCAGCACAAAGGTCCCCAGCAGGGAAGCCGCTGTCGCCTGCACCTGGGAGGGCGTAACCGCCTGGATGGCGGCTGTGTACCGTTGAGGAAAATCGTCTCCCAGGCCCAGGGTCTCGTACCAGGCGAGAGCGTAGGCCTGCTCCCGCATCCGCTGGTGACCGAGGGCGTAGGCGCCCAGTAGGTAGCGCTTTGCGCGCGCCAACTCCTCCTTGGAGGGCGGCTCCTGGCGCAGCTTCGTCAGCGCCTCCATGACGGCAGACCTGACGGCATCGACCGCGTAGGGCTCGGTGACGACGTATACGGCGAAATGGCTGGGCCCGGCCAGGGTCGGGCAGAAGGTGGAGATGTCGTAGGCCAGCCCAAGCTGTTCGCGGAGGAGCTTGGGCAGGCGGGCCCCCGATCGGCCGGTCAGTAGACTATCGATGATTTGTAGTTCGTAGTATCCCGGCTCCCCCGCGGCCGGCGCTGGGAAGCCGATCATCAACTGCGCCCGGCTGGTGGGCAGTTCGCGGGCGACCGTCTCGGAGGAAGCCAGGGGCGATACGGGCAGCTTCACGCGAGGAGCGGCGGGGCGGCCGAGCCAGTCGCCAAACTTCGCGCGGATCGCGCGCAGCGCGCTGGGGGACGTGACTCCGCCGCAGATGGCGATCACCGCGCGACCTGGGAGGTAGTGCTCCCGGTGGAAGGCGACGACATCATCCCGACCGATCTGCGCCAGAGCCTCCGGGTCGCCATAGGTGGAGCGGGAGTACGGGTGACCGGGGTACAGCGCCTCCCGCACCGCGGAGTAGGTGGCCTGGAAGGGGTCTTCCTCGCTCGCGGTTGCGGCTTCGGCCGCGCCCTGCTTCTGCAGTTCGACCTGCTCGGAGAGGAAGGCCGGATTTCGCACGATGTCCGCGAGCATCTCGAGCGCTACGTCGAACCCATCCGACGGGACCAGCGCGTAGACCTCCACGTAGTCGAGGCCCAGCGACATATCCACCACGCCGCCGATCTTCGACAGCCGCTGCGCCATGCTGTCACCGCTCTCGTTGGTGGTGCCGCGGAGGAGCAGGCGCTGGGTGAGGTAGCGGATGCCGACTCTGTCGGTTGGCTCATCGGCGGCCGAAACGTCGAGCATAAGGTCGATGGCGACGATGTCGGTGCCGGGGTCAGGCATCACTATCAGGCGCAAACCGTTGGTGAGGGTGGCGCGGTAGGTCTCCTCCCCCCAGGCCGCGGGGGCGAGCGCGATCAGGGCCAGGAAGAGCAGGGGAAGGAGCCGCCTCATGGCGTCGCCCCTTGCGCCAGCACCGCCCACACCGGCTCCCCCGTGAACCTTTGCGCTGCCTTGGCAACATCGGCGGGGGTCACGGAGCGCACCGAGGGCAGATACTCCGATCCCAGGCGATAGCTATCGAGCGCTTCATAGAAGGCCAAGGTGGAGACGCGCTCGGCCACGGTCTCATTCGAGAAGGCATATTCGGCGGCGAGCAGACGCTTGGCCGTCGTCAGCTCGCCGGGAGAAACCGGCACCGACACCATTCGCGCCAATTCCTCCCTGATCGCCGTCTTCACCTCCGCGATCTTCTCGCGATCGCAGATCGCCCAGACCCCGAACAAGCTCGGGGCGCGCTGGGTGAGGAAGTCGATGCCGATTCCCCTGACCAGCCCGCGCCCCCCTGAAGCTCAGTCACCAGGCGGCCGACTTGGGGGTTGGCGAGGAGAGTGGTGAGCACGTCGGTGGCGGCAACCGTCGATGGCTCGGAGACAGCCGGCCCGACGAAGGCCGCCATCAAGTACACCTCCTTCAGCGGGGCGCCGGCGATGCGCTCGCGCTCGGTGTCGATGTGAGGCGGATCCGGAATGGCGCGGGGAGGCACGGCCGCCGGGAGAAGGGCGCCGAATGCGCGCTCCACTTCCTTCAGCACGGCATCGAACTTGGTCCGGCCGCCGACGAGAACGGACATGTTGTTGGGTACGTACCAGGTGCGACGGAAGAGCGCCAACTGAACGCCGGTAAGGCCGGCCAGCGACTTGTCGGAGCCCTCGATGTGGCGGCCATAGGGATGGGACGCGCCAAATAAGCTCTCGAAGGCGAGATCGTTGAGCGCAGCCCGCGGCCGGTCGGTGCGGGAGGCGACCTCCTCCTGGATCACCGCCTGCTCGCGGGAGATGACTCCGTCATCGAAGCTGTCTCGAAGCACCATCGCGGCCAGCGCGCGTACGGCGGTGGGGAGGTCACCGGGCTGAACGGTGGCGTAGTAGCGGGTGAAATCCCGGAGCGTCCCCGCATTCGTCGATCCGCCCAAATCCTCGATCACGGCGCGGGGATCCGCGCGCTGATCGCCGACCCAGCAGAGGTGCTCCAGCAGGTGCGCGATCCCGCTCTCCTCCGGCAGCTCGTCGGCGGAGCCGACCTTCACCACAATCTCCACCGAGACCACCGGGGCGGCCTCGTCCTCGCATACCACCAATCGCAGCCCGTTGCCAAGCGTGGTCGAGTGGATGGTCCGCGGGTCGAGTGTCTCGGCAGAGGCGCGGGGCGCGGCGAGCAGACAGGCTGCCGCCAGCAGCGCCAGGCCCGCGCGGATCGTGCGGAAGCGAACTACGCTCACGCCATCCGTGCGATCTGCTCGGCGCTGATCGCGCCGGGCGGAGTCTTACCCGCGCAGACCATCTCGATATCCTTCACCGCGCCCATCGCCATCTCCCAATAGCGCTCCTTCACCGGTCCTGAGACGTGCGGGGTCAAGATGACGTTCGGGAGTTCGCGAATGGGATGCCCGGCCGGCAGCGGCTCCTGGGGGTCGAAGACGTCCAGGGCGGCGACAAAGCGGCCCGTCCTCAACTCCTTCACCAGGGCGTCGAGGTCGATCAGCGAGCCCCGGGCCGTGTTTACCAGCACCGCGCCGGCGGGGATCAGGCGCAGCCGCTCCGCATTCAGCAGGTGCTTGGTCTCGGGCAGGCTGGCGGCATGGAGGGAGATCACCCGACAAGTGGTCAGCACTTCCTCTATGGTGGCCGGCTTGCCGCCGTGTTCGCCGATCACACTTGGGTTCACATGGGGATCGCTGACCAGCAACTCAACATTGAACGGCTTGAGCAGGCGCGGCGAACTCGCGGCCGGTGGAGCCGAAGCCGATCAGGCCCACGCGCTGCTCCAGCAGCGTTCGCGGCAGCCCGAGGCTAGCGTCATGCCAGCCGCCATTCTTGATGACGCGGTCGTGTCCGGCGAAGTCGCGCAAGCAAGTGAGAGACAGGGCCAGCGCCATCTCTCCCACGTAGCGGGCGATGACGGGCGCGGCGTTGGTGACCACGATGCCGCGCGCGAACACTGGGTCACTGACAAACGGTTTCACGGTGCCGGCAGCGTGGGCGATGATCTTCAGCTTGGGGGCAGCCGCGACGACCTCGGGGGTGAACTTGGGCGATCCCCAGGCGGTGATGCAGCCAGTCACATCGCCGACCCGCGCCTGCAACTCCTCCTGCTTCATCGCTCTGCCGAGATCGTTGTAGCGCGCTTCGGCGAAGCTTTCGAGCTTCGCTCGCACGGGCTCCGGGAAAAGGCCCTCGAGCAACTCGCCATGGGCGAGAACCAGCACGACCGGCCGCGTAGACATCAGTCTTCCTCCAAGAGGTCAACCCAAAGATGGGGGAGGCAAACCCTATCGGCTCTGCTTCTGTGCGGCCGCGCTGGGTCCTCCCATGGGCGCTGGCGGCAGGAAAGCTCGGTTCGCGCGCCAAATGCAGTTAGTGTGGCCAGTTGGGCCATGACCTGCCGGTTCGGCTGCCTGGGGGCTGCGCGTTGCCGCGTTCAACACCGGAGGACCGAGAGGAAAGGCCGAGACAGCAGCATGGCTGGGGTGGTCAGATGCAGAGTCTGCAGTTCCTTCATGCAGGAAGGGGATCGGTTCTGTTGGTCGTGCGGCACTGAGCTGACGGCCGGTGATGCCTCCTTGCCTGCCAGACCGGCCGTGCAGGAGAAGGAGGCCAGCAGCGACGTGCAGTTCGCGCTGCGGCGGGCCTTCCTGGCGCAGCGTCGGAACGAGCCCGCGGAGGCGGAGCGAATCGTCCGCGAGGCCCTGGAGCGGGAGCCGCAGAGCGTGGCCGCGCTGGCGATGCTGTCGGAGGTACTGCGGGCAAAAGGGGATCTGGTCGGGGCCGTGGATTCGGCTCAGCGGGCGACCGAGGCCGCGACCGCGCTTGGGGTGGCCCCCAGAGGCGCGCTCCAGCGCGCTCGCGAAGAACGCGCCCGCATCGAGCAGAGCGTGGTCGAGGACGTACTGGATCGCCGACAGGAGTCGGACTGGAACCCGCTCTCCCTGTTCACCGCGCAGAGCGCGGTCTGGCACCAATCGGGCCAGTTCTTCCTGGCGCTGGCCGCGGTGGGGCTGCTGGCCCTGCTGTTTGCGCTGATATCGGTGCTGCGCGGCGGCGCCTGGGGATATGTCTGGTTCGCCATCAGCCTGGCGTCGGCGGGCTGGTGCTACTACGATGCTGAGGCGCGCCGCGAGTCGGGGCTGTTCTGGGGGCCGTTCGTGCTCTGCCTGGGCCCCTTCGGACTGGCGATCTACCTGTTGACGAGATTCTGAGGGCGGCAACCTCCGCCCACCGAGGTCCGAGGCCATGCACACCATCGGTGTCTTCACCAGCGGCGGGGATGCTCCAGGCATGAACGCCTGCCTTCGCGCGGTAGTTCGCTCGGCGGTCCATGAAGGGCGGCGGGTGGTCGGCATCCATCGTGGCTACGAGGGTATGCTGCGAGGCGAGTTCCAGGAGATGGACGCGACCTCCGTCTCGAACATCATCCAGCTTGGCGGCACCATCATCAAGACCGCGCGCTGCGAGGAGTTCTTCCACCCCGAAGGCCGGGCGATGGCAGCGCAGAAGCTGCGAGAGGCTGGGGTCGAAGGGCTGGTGGCGATTGGGGGCGACGGCACCTTCCACGGAGCGCATTACCTGGGGAAGGAACACGGCCTCGCGGTCATCGGCCTCCCCGGCACCATCGACAACGATGTCTACGGTACCGACTACACTATTGGCTATGACACCGCGGCGAACATCGCCCTGGACGCGATCGACCGCATCCGGGACACCGCCACCAGTCACAATCGCCTGTTCTTTGTCGAGGTAATGGGCAGGCGCGCCGGGTTCATCGCGCTGAACTGTTGGCCTGGCCGGCGGCGCCGAGATGATCCTGGTGCCGGAGCTGGATGTTTCCTGCCAGGAGATTTACGAGACCATCGCCGCGGGGGTGGCCCGCGGCAAGAACAGCAGCATCATCGTGGTGGCGGAGGGCGACGAGCAGGGCGGCGCGCTGGAGATCGCCAGGCGGGTGGGCGAGTTCGGTCCCATCGATAGCCGCGTGACGATCCTGGGGCATGTGCAGAGAGGAGGCAAGCCGACCGCCTCCGACCGGGTGCTTGCCAGCCAACTCGGGGCGGCGGCGGTGAAGGCGCTGCTGGATGGCGATAGCGACAAGATGGTGGGGCGGATCAACCACGAGATCGTGCGCACGCCCCTGGCGGATACCTGGGAGAAGAAGAAGGGGTTCGACCGGATGCTGTACGACCTCGCAGCCGTGCTGGCGACCTGACTCCCTGGAGCCGGGAGCGCGCCGCGCTTCCGAAGGAGAGACTGCGATGCTGGTGACCTCGAAGGAGTTGACGGTTCCCGCTCGCGCGGGGGCTATGCCGTGGGGGCGTTCAACGCGGTGAACATGGAGAGCGCGCAGGCGATCTTCCGGGCGGCCGAAGAGACGCGGTCTCCGTTCATCATCCAGATCACCCAGACCACGCTCGCCTATACCGACCCGGAGGAGCTGTTCGCGCTGATCGTGGCGCTGGGCAGGAAGGCGACGGTTCCGTTCGCCATCCACCTCGACCATGGACGCAGCTTCGAGGTGTGCATGCAGTTCCTGCGCCTGGGCGTGACCTCGCTCATGATCGACGGATCGCTGCAAGAGGATGGCAAGTCGCCGCGCAGCTACGAGGAGAACATCGACATCACCCGCCGGGTGGCGGCGGCGGCCCATGCCATGGGCGTGACGGTGGAGGGCGAGATCGGGCGGCTCGGCCAGGTCACGACGGAGAAGGACGCGGCCGAGCACCTCGCCACCCCCGAGGAAGCGGTGCGATTCCTTCGGGACACCGGCGTCGACATGATGGCGCTGGCGATCGGCACCACGCATGGACTGTTCAAGGGCCGGCCGCGCATCGCGCACGATCGCATCGAGCAGATCGCCGCGCAAGCGCCCATCCCCTTGGTGATGCACGGCGGCACCGGCGTTCCCGACGAGGATGTGCGCAGAGCGGTCTCGCTCGGCATCGCGAAGATCAACATCGACACCCAGATCCGGGTCGCGTTCTATGACGCGGTGATCGAGCGAGTGCACGCGGTCGAGAAGGAGTTCGCCGAGACCGACGCGGCCGGCGGAGTGAGGAAGTACGACGTGCGCAAGATTCTGGCGCCCTCGCGGGACTCGATGCAGAAGGCGGTGATGAACCGCATGCTGGTCTTCGGGTCGGCGGGGAAGGCCTGAATGGATTGGCAGTGAGTGACGGGCCCGCGGTAGCGATCATCGGCCTCGCGCGCGAGCCCACCACTGCGCTCGCCGGGGATGTTCGCGGGCTCGGCTACCGCCCCGAGGTGATAGTCTGGCCGCCGGGGGAACACTTCTGGAAAGGCCCGCCGCCGGTGGCCTCACTGGTCGACCTGCGCGTGCTGGGCGCGGAAGTGGGCCGGGCGTGTCAGGTGGTGCGGGAGGACGCGGCCCTGCGGAGGGCCCTGCTGATCGCGGTGGTGCCGGAGCAGGAGGCGCCGCGGCTGGACCTGTCTCTGCGGTTCGATGACCTGATCCTTGCTCCTTACCGCCTCACCGAACTCTCCGCCCGTCTTCGACTGGCGCGCTGGCGCGTCGAGGGAGAGCCGTTGGCAGACGCGATCCGCGCCGGTCGCCTCACCCTCAACCAATCCACCTATCGGGTGGCGATCGACGGAAACCCGGTCGAGCTCACCCTCAAGGAGTACCAGCTCCTGCTCTTCCTCCTCCGCAACCCCGGCCGCGTCTACACCCGCGAGGAGCTGCTGTATCACGTCTGGGGTGACTACTACTTTGGCGGCACCCGCACGGTGGACGTGCACGTGCGGAGGTTGCGGGAGAAGACTGAGGACGCCGGTGAGTTGATCGAGACGCTACGCGGCGTCGGCTACCGATTCGTGCTTCCCGACTGAGACGAGTCTTCTCTCCCCCGAAACGTGCCGGAAACACTGCTCCGGTAACCTTCCCCCAGTCATCGCCGCCGGCAAAGGAGCTGCTCTGTGGGAAACCCCCCGGAACAAGTCAAGTACGTGCTGAACAAAGCCAAGGAACACGACGTCAAGTTCATCCGCCTCTGGTTCACCGACATCCTCGGGTTCCTGAAGAGCTTCGCCATCACCGTCGAGGAACTCGAGACTCTCGCTGACGGAGGGGCAGGGCTTCGACGGCTCCTCGATCCAGGGATTCGCCCGCATCGACGAGAGCGACATGATCGCGCATGCCCGACCCGACCACCTTCGCAGTTCTCCCCTGGCGGCCGCGCGAGGGCGGTTCGGTCGCCCGGATGTTCTGCGACATCCTGCAGCCGGACGGCACGCCCTACGAGGGCGACCCGCGCTACGTCCTGAAGCGGGCGCTGCAGCGGGCGGCCGAGCTGGGCTACACCTTCTACGTCGGCCCGGAGCTGGAGTTCTTCTACTTCCGAGATTCCGGGCCGAAGCCCGAGACGCTCGACCAGGGCGGCTACTTCGACCTGACTCCGCTCGACGTCGCCAGCGACCTGCGCCGCGAGACCGTGCTCACCCTCGAAGAGCATGGGGATCGGCGTCGAGTACAGCCACCACGAGGTGGCCCCGAGCCAGCACGAGATCGACCTGCGCTACACCGACGCGCTGACCATGGCCGACAACGCCATGACCTACCGCCTGGTGGTGAAGGAAGTGGCGATGAAGCACGGCGTCTACGCCACCTTCATGCCCAAGCCGCTGTTCGGCGAGAACGGCAGCGGGATGCACACCCACCAGTCGCTGTTCCGGGGCGACAAGAACGCCTTCTTCGATCCCAAGGCCGAGGACCATCTCTCCACGCTCGCGAAGCAGTACATCGCCGGGCTGCTGCACCACGGCCGGAGATCACGCTGGTCACGAACCAGTGGGTGAACACCTACAAGCGGCTGGTCCCGGGCTACGAGGCGCCGGTCTACCTCTCCTGGGCGCGGCGCAACCGCTCCGACCTGATCCGCGTGCCGGTCTACAAGCCCGGCAAGGAGAAGGCGACCCGCATCGAGTACCGCGCTCCCGACCCGGCCTGCAACCCGTACCTGGCCTTCGCCGCGATGCTGACGGCCGGCCTGGAGGGGATCGAGAAGGGCTACGAGTGCCCGCCGCCGGTGGAGGAGAACGTCTACGAGATGAGCGAGGAGGAGCGAGCGCCGACTCGGCATCAGACACGCTCCCCGGCGACCTGTGGGAGGCGATCGAGCATGGCCGAGCAGAGCGACTTGCTGCGCCGCGCGCTCGGCGACCACGTGTTCGAGAAGCTCATCGAGAACAAGAAGATCGAGTGGGCAGAACTACCGCTCGCAGGTGACGGAGTACGAGCTGGAGCAGCTACCTGCCGATCCTGTAAGTGTGGGGACCGGGGTGGTTCACGCGGCCGGGGGCATCGCCCTCGGCCGCGCGGTCTTGGGGCAGCTAGGAGCGTTGGGCCAGAAACGCGTCGGCCGCCGCCGCCGTCGGCATGGAGGGCTGGGCGCCGAGCGTGAGACAGGCGAGCGCGCCCGCCGCATTCGCGCGCCGCACCGCCTCCGGCATCGGTGCGCCACTGGCCAGACTCACTGCCAGAGAAGCAGTGAACGCATCTCCCGCCGCGGTAGTGTCGACGGGGGTGATGGGAAAGGCGGGGAACTCCCCTTCGCCTCCATCGCCCAGCCAGTACGCCCCGAGCGCGCCGAGCTTTATCACCACGTCCCGCGCGCCGATCTCCCGCAGGCGCGCCGCGGCCAGTTTCGCGCTGCCGCGGCTATGGACCGCAATCCCGGTGAGCGCCTCCGCTTCGGATTCGTTCGGGGAGACTACGTCCATCAGCTCGATCAGCCCGGAGGAAGCGACTTCCGGCGTGGCCGCGCCGGCATCCAACACTGTCAGCACGGACATCTCACGAGCGGCCCGCGCGACCGCCTTGACGACGGGAAGCGGGGTCTCGAGTTGCATTAGCAGCGCGTCTGTCTTCTTCAGCGCCTTCGCGGCGGCCGCCACATCCTCGTCGTCCAGCCGCAGGTTCGCGCCGCCGATGACGATGATCCGATTCTGCCCCGAAGGCTCCAGGATGATCACGGCAACGCCGGTGGCGGCCCCGAGATCGGCCCGGAGTGATCGGACGTCTATCCCCTCACTCTCCAGCGCCGCCCGCAAGGCGCGGCCGAAGTCATCGTTGCCTACGCGGCCGACGAAGGTGGTCTTCGCGCCGAGGCGGCTGCTGGCCACCGCCTGGTTTGCCCCTTTGCCCCCGTGGGCCATGCTGAACTCATCGCCGTGGATCGTCTCCCCCGGTCTGGGGGCTTGGCAGCAGCGCACGATCAGATCCATGTTGGCGCTTCCCACCACCAATAGGCGCGGCGGCATTAGTCACTCCTTGGGCATGATGCGCGCGAATTCGGCGGCGGGACCTGCCTACCTGTCACGCCAAAGAGAACGGCGAGGGAGGCAGCTTCCCGGTTTCGGCAGTCGAGAGCAGTCGGATGCCGTTCTTCTTCAGCACCGCGCCCAGCATCTCCACCAGCTTAGGATCGAAGCGGGAGCCGGCCGCCTGGCGCAAGCGAGCCAAGGGGTGGTCCGGGGCGATGGGGTCGGGCCCCAGCGGGGTGGTGGCCTGGCTCAGGTAGGCGTCGGCCAGGCTCAGCAGCCGCGCCCCCACCGGAATCTGCTCCCCCCGCAGCCCGTCTGGATATCCCAGCCCGTCCCACCGCTCGTGGTGGGCTCGCACTATCTGCGCCGCCGGCTGCAGGAACTCCACCGGCGCCAGAATCTGCTCCCCGATCTCCGGATGCAACCGCCGCGGTTGCTCTCGCTCCACCCCTCCCCCCTCCAGCTCCGCCGGCGCCCCCACCTTCCCGATGTCGTGCAGGTAACCCGCATATCGAATCTGCTCCACCTGCCCCACCGGCAGCTCCAGCGCCTGTGCCATCGCCGCCGCCAGGGCCGCCACCTGCTCCCCATGTCCGGGCTGGCTTCCCTCCACCTTGGCTTCCATCAAGGCGCCCAGGGTGCGCAGGCTCTGGGCATACACCTGGCTCAGATGCCCTTGCAGCCGGTAGGCGTAGTAGAGCAATCCCGGTGGAATCAGCGTCACCGCCCCCAACAACAAGGCTCCCTGCAACCCCGGCTGCTGAGGCCCTTCCCCCGCCCCCAGCAGATGCCAGCCATGCTGGTAGAGCAAGGCCAACAGCAGCCCCACCGCCGCCAAGGCCCCATCCAGGGCCAGCATCGGCCCCAGGCTCCCCCGCAGCCGCCGCCACACCCTCCCCCCTCGCTCCAATCCCACCGCCAAACTCACCCACCCGGTCTCCAGCAGCCACAAGGCCAGCATCGCCCCCAACATCGCTGGCAGCCCCCCCGGCAACTCCACCTGGCCCAGTCTCCCCCCCAGCAACCGGTACACCTGTCCCGCCGCCAATAGCGACAGCACACTGTGGGCGGCATTGAACCCGGTGCGCAGCAGCGGAGTGCGTCGCACCAGCCCCTCCGACCACAACCCGGCGACGGCGGCCACGCAGGCGGTAGGTCCCGCACCCAACACCAGCAACCCGGCAAAGTACACCCCGAAGCTGGCCGCCGCGCCCCCTCCTCCCGCCACCGGCACCACCATCAGGTCCAACACCCCCGCCAGCCCGATGAACAAGGCCAACTGCCAAGCCCCCACCTCCCCCCACCGCCACTGCCACACCGACCAGGCCAACCCAAAACCGCCTAGCAGGAGGACGAGGGTGACGTAGGTGTGGAGGCCGCGCTTGCTCACGCGGGTCTCCTCCGGTGGAGGCCGCAAGTCCGGTTAGCAGGAAGGTTGATGACAGCTCGGGACACAATCCCTCCCACGGCCTAACGTGCGGGCGCCTTGGGAATCGCCCGGCACGGTGCTAGGGCAGAGAACAGGTCTCCGCCTGATATCGCAAGAGCCAGAGTGCGGCTAGCTGTGAGTGTCCTTGGCGTCGGAAGAAGCGCGAGCGGTCACGCGCCGCGGTCCAGGCCGATGTCAGGAGCGCGGACCGGTCGGGCCGGCGCCCTCGTCGGGGGACGGTGTGGCGGTCCCCACCGGGCCTGCGTGAGCTTCCTGCTGGGCTGCTGCCATCTTCATGGCCTGACGGTTCAGGTTCTTGTCGGCATACATGGCGCGATCGGCCACCGCCATCAGGGCATCGGCCTCCTTCGCGTCACCGGGGAAGGTGGCAACGCCGAAGCTGGCGCTGAGGTTGACCTGTCGGCCGGGTCCGACCTCGAGGACCGTTTCCCGCACCGCGGCCTTGATTCGGTTGGCCGTCTCCAGAGCCCTTTGGTTGGGCGTATCGGGAAGGATGATGAAGAACTCGTCGCCCGCGTAGCGGACAACCGTGTCGTAATCACGTACGTGACTCGTGAACACCTCGGCCAGGGTGCGCAGCGCGTGGTCGCCCTGCTGATGGCCGAAGTTGTCGTTGATCTGCTTAAGGTTGTTCAGGTCGATCGCGATCAGGGACACCGTGCTTTGATCCCGGCGCGCCCGACTCAGCTCCTGGTCGAGGTGAATGACGAAGTAGCGGGCATTTGCCAGCCCGGTCAACTGGTCGGTCATGGCTGACTGGCGGGTCGCTTCATACTGACGGGCGTTGTTGATAGCGACGGTGGCCTGCCGCGCGACCGCGACGCTCAGGCGAGCGTCATCCTCTGTGAAGGGCCGGTCGCTGGCGCGATAGAGAGTGATTGCCCCGATGCCCTCCACCTCTCCTCCGAGCGGCGCCGAGAGCACCTCGGTCAGCGCGCAACTGCGCGCGCGCTCGGGCCCAGCAGCAACAGCAGGTCGTCTCCCGCCGATCGCCCGAGGCCCGAAGGATTGCACTTCTGCGCGACCGATCCGCTCACCCCGCTTCCGAGGGGCAGGCGCCGGTTCAGGATAATGTCGGCGAACGGACCCGAGGCCGCCATCGCCTTCAGGTCACCGGTCTGCGACTCCCTCAGGAAGATGACGCAAGTGGCGAAATCGATGATCCGCTTGGTTTTGCTGATAATCAGATCCAGCGTCTCCTGGACGTCCAGGCTCTGGCCCATGGTCTGGACGATCTCGTAGAGCGCCAACAGCTCCTGGTGCGCCTGCTTGATGTCGAGGAAGATCGCCCTTCGGCCCGGGGTGTCCTGAGACGCCTGGTTGGGACCATTGCCGTCGAAGATGAATCCGAACCGGTTGCTGGCCTGCTGCGCGGCGAGCACCCGGAAGCATGTGCTCAGAATCTCCGGGTCAAACTGGGTGCCGGAGCGTTCCCGCATGAACGCGACTGCATCGTGGACCGTCATCGCCGGACGGTAGGGCCGGTGAGACAGGAGCGCGTCATAGACGTCGGCAACGGCGAGGACGCGCGCCCCGAGTGAAATCTGGTCTCCCGCCAGACGGTCTGGGTAGCCGGTGCCATCGTACCACTCGTGGTGGCTGCGAATGCTGGGGATCACCGGCCAGGGGAACTGCACTGGCTCCAGGATCGCAGCTCCGACCAGCGTGTGGGTTTCGACCTTCTTCATCTCCTCCTGCGTGAGCTGCCCCGGCTTCGAGAGGATATAGTCAGGAACCGCGAGCTTGCCGATGTCGTGCAGCATGGCCGCGGTCTCGAGCGCCTGCAGCTCGTCGGAGGTGAACCCCATTTCCTCGCCGATCAGACGCGCGATCCGTCGCACCCGTTCGGTGTGACCGTGGGTATGCTGGTCCTTGGCATCGATCGCCATGGCGAAGGAGGCAATGACGGATGAGTTCAGCTTGGCCAACTGTTCGGCGCGCTTGAACTCGCCGTTGAGAGTTGCTGTTTCCCGGTGCGTCAGGTGCTGCAAAACGGCCAGTCCGGCCAGCAGGGCGAGGAGGGTGGAGAGTAGGGCCTTCACCGTGGAGTTGGCAGCGGGACTGCTGGAGAGCAGAGCCAGGGCGACCCCACCGGTCAGTAGGAGTCCTGCCACAAGGCAGCGGCTGGCAGTGGTGAGGGCGAATGGGCGGGCTGGACGAGGAGCGCGATAGACCTTCCGATCAGCACGCGGCGAAGCGGCGACCCCGGAGGAGATCCCCTCGAACTCAGGGCGCTCTTCTTCCACGTCCGTCTTCGCGCTGTCGTGGCCAAGGGGCCGCGCCTCTTCGCTCATCTGCCGACTCCGCTCCTGAGAATGGCCTGCGGTTCGGTAAACCCTCGGCAGAATATCGCTTTCCTTGGCGGCCTGGCAGTCAAGGCCCGGAAGGGCCGTAGACCCATGGCTTTGCGTCCGCGCCTTTCGACGCGTTTGCCTTTTCCGAAAGCACCTATCCTTAGGTCAACCAACACTGAGGTTGTTCCACAAGCCGGCGCGCATCTGAGATGCCCCAGAGGGGGTGCTTGGCTAATCACGGCGGCGATCCATGACGAACTGACTGCCCTCCAGCGCCTTCGCGTAGCCTTTCACCTCCGCCGCTAGTTCGGTCAGATGAAGGTAGCCGCGAACGTGGCGAGTCGCCGTGTTCACGCCCCCGATCGAGACTGTCATCAGGGGGAATCGGGCCAGCTCACCACGGCGATTCTGCGTCTCAATGTGCCCACGGGCTCGGTCGGCCTCCGAGTAGAGAGCCGGAACCTGGATCCCCAGGCCCCGGATGATGTGGTTGGCTATACTCTCGTACTCCTCGGAGGTGGTGACGATGGCGAAGTCGTCGCCCCCGATGTGCACGCAGAGGTCGCTCGGGAGACCGAGTTCTTTCACGGCCGCAACCACCTCGGTGCCGAGCAGACGGATGGCGATGTCACCCCGCCCAAAGCCGTACACGTCATTGTAGGCCTTGAAGTTGTCGAGATCGAGATAGAGGAAGAGGAATGGTTCCCCCCCGGTCAACCTGCGCTCTACATCCTGTCTGAGCACGGGGCTCCCAGGGAGCCCGGTGAGGGGGCTGACGGGGGTGCGCGCCTGCGCCGAGAGCACGGCGCCGATAAGGGTGCGCAGGAGGGCCTCCCGGCCCTTGAGGGCCGGAGGGATCGCTGAGACGGACTTGGATCTGGCCCGGTTCAGTCGCGGCCTGTTCGTCAACCGGTGTAATCAGGAAGACCGACTGGGCGATCCCCAGACGGCGGAGCTGCTCGGCCAGGTCCCTCGCCGTTGCCAGGTCCCCGGAGACGGCCACAAATTCGGGGCGAACCCGCTCGAGGCGCTTGGCAAGCTCCGTCGTGCCAGTCGTCCAGAGGGTCTCCCCGCGCAGCTCGACATTGAAACGGTTAAGTTGCGCCTTTCCTGATTCCACAATCAGGATTGCGAAAGACTCCGCCATGAGCCACCGCCTGCGCGAGTTATTCCACAGGCTGGGGCGATGGAAACGCTCGGCTAGCGACTATGGAAAAGCCACTGAGGGGCATCGCGGGCTTCCAGCCCAATCGTGGAACAAGATTCGTGTCAATTCAGCGGAAGCACGGAATCGCTCATCAGCGTCTCGATCGGCCTGAGGGAGCGGTTTTTCGCGGTCCGTGGGCCGTCTTCAGGGGCGCGAGGCGGGCGGAACGCAGGGTGAATGGGTCGGGTGCGGGCGCCTGGATGGCCCCGGATGGCCGCCGGACGCTACCGCAAAGCGTTGTTCAGTCTGGGCTTGCCGGCGTCTCACCGACTAGCCAAGAAAATCGCGGCGAGGATGACAGGACCTCTACTGCGCTGGGTCTTGCTCAAGGCCCGCTTACCGCTGTCATCCTCGCCTAACTATCTGTCTAGGTTCCACATTTCCGGCGGGAGGGGCCTACCGGAGGGGAGGCCGCCGGCCTGCTATCGCGCGGCCCATTGGCGCTGGCGCCCCTTCTTGTGCTATAATCCCGCCTAGTGGGACGGTTTCCGCCTGCTCGAAAGGAGTTCTCCCCGTGAGAAGCCACCAGGTTGAATTGCCTGTGAAGTTGCGTTCGGAGGTCGGCAAGAGCGCTGCCAAGCGTCTGCGCGCCACCGGCCGGCTCCCTGCCGTTATCTACAGCCGGGATATGGAGAGCGTCTCAGTCTCGGTCGACGAGGCCACCTTCCTGCGGACGGTGCCGGAGACGGCCTGGTACTCCACGCTCCTCCAACTCAAGGTGGAAGATGGAGAGCCGGGCACGGCTAACCCCTCGGTCATGATCATGGAAGTGCAGCGCGATCCGGTCAGGCGACGCTTGCTGAGCGTCGACTTCCACGGCATCTCCCTGCAGGATAAGCTGCACACCCACGTGCCGGTCATCCACGTGAAGCAGAGCCCCGGGATCCGGGTGGGCGGGATACTGGAGCACATGATGCACGAGGTGCTGATCGAGTGCCTTCCCACGGACATCCCCGATCATCTGGAGGCGGATATCTCGGGCCTCAACATCGGCGATGCGATCCGAGTGAAGGATCTGATTGCACCGCCGGGCGTGGCGATTCTGTCACCGGCTGACGACATGGTGGTGCTGGTGGCGCCGCCCGTGAAGGCGGAAGAGGCCCCCGTTGCAGTGGAGGGGGCGGTGGTGGCAGAGACGGCCGAGCCCGAACTGATCCGGGAGCGGGAAGCGAAAGAGGAATAGTCTCGCCTACTCGGGGGGGTGACCCCACGACTGTGGTCAGCAACCCAGCTTCGCTGCCTCCGGGTCACGCCCGGGCCCTGGCAGCGCCAGGGCCCGTAACGACCATGGGAAAGGGCGGTCCCATTTAGGGCGATGGTATGGCGTGGGCTGGCGTCTGCCAGCCCACGCTTTCTTTTCGGGGCCGACCAGGAACGGCTAGGGCAGGCCCAGCTTGCCTTGCTGTTCCTTCTCGCGCTTTTCCTTGCGCCGCTCCTTGATGCCCTTCTTCGGCTTCTTCTTCTCTTTCCTCAGGTGACTCTTGTCTCCGCGTTGACCCGGCATCTCCCCTCACCTCCCGTTGCTGGAATGGTAGTCCACCGCGCGTCCGCGCGGCGCGGTATTGAGCGGCTACTTCTTATCGTCCTGCCAGTATCGGTCGAAGAGCGTTGAGACCGATACCTGCTGATGCACTCGCTTGATGGCCTCAGCTACTATCGGTGCGACGGAAAGGACTCGTATCTTGGGTCGGCGCTTGCCCTCGGGGAGCGGGATGGTGTCAGTCACCACCACCTCTTTGATGCAGGACGCCTGCAGCTTGTCCACCGCGTCTCCCGAGAACACGGGGTGGGTGGCGTAAGCGTAGACTTCCGAAGCGCCCGCGCCTGCGATCGCCTCTGCTGCCGACACGATGGAACCGCCGGTGTCGATAATGTCGTCGATCAGGATCGCGCGCTTCCCCTTCAGGTCTCCGATGACCTGCAGGATCTCCACCTGGTTGATGTCCGGCCTGCGCTTGGCGATTATCGCCAGGGATGAATTCAGGCGGTCGGCCAACGCCTTCGCCGCCCCTACTCCGCCGACGTCCGGCGACACCACCACCGTCTCCCTCCCCTCGCGGCCGTGGGCGATGATATCCTCCGCGAGAATCGGACCGGCCGGCAGGTGGTCGACCGGAATGTTGAAGAAGCCCTGGATTGACTGCACGTGGAGATCGACGGCCAGGACGCGGTCGGCCCCGGCGGCCGTTACCAAGTCGGCGACGAGCTTCCCCGTGATCGGCTCTCTGGGCTTGACTTTCTTCTCCTGGCGCGCGTAACCATAGTACGGGATCACCGCCGTAGTCCGGCGAGCGGAGGCGCGCTTCAGCGCGTCGAGGATGATCAGCAGCTCCATGATACTATCGGAGGTCGGCGGACAGGTGGGCTGGATGACGAACACGTCCTTCCCACGCACGCTCTCCTCGATCCGGACCCAGAATCTCGCCATCCTCGAACCTGCCGACTATCATGCGGGAGAGGGGCAGGCCCAGGTGCGAGACAATGGCGGCGGCGAGATCGGGATTGGCGTTTCCGCTGAGGATGCGTAAGTCTTCCATCTGGATGGCTTCCTGTCCGGCCGCCAGCAGCGCTAGTGGCTGAAGCGCAGGCGCCGGTCTATCTCAGGCCTATCGTGCGGATCAGTCTGGGTACGCGCCGCGAGGGCCGCGGCGCTAGCCGAAGTGCTCGTGGGTGGCGGAAATGGACCGCGCCCGCGCCAGGTCCTCGACCGTATCCACGCCCATCCCACCGTGGGAGTCCTCCATGGTCACCGCCTCTACCCGCTCCCCCTGGCCCACCAGGATGCCGATGACGTCGGTGAGGTAGTACTGGCCCTGGGCGTTATGGTTGGTGACCTTCCTCAGCGCCGCGAAGAGCGGGCCCGCGTCGAAGCAGTAGACGGCCACGTTCACTTCTTTGATCCTGAGCTGCTCCTCGGTGGCGTCTTTGGCTTCCACGATCCCCAGCACCTGCCCGTCCGGGCCTCGCATGACGCTGTCCCAGGGACTTCGGATCCTGGAACTCGGCGGTCAACATGGTGGCGGAGCTGCCCGCCGAGAGATGGTGCTGGAGCAACCGCGCGACATCGGAGTCGCGGAGCAGCGGGATATCGGCGTGAGCCACGAGCACTGGACCCCGGTAGTCCGTCAGCACGGCGCCCGCGCACTTCACGGCGCTGCCAGTGCCGGTCTGCTCCTCCTGGATCACGTACTCGACATCGTCGCCAACCGCGCTTCGCACATCTTCCGCCCGGTGGCCCACTACGACGATGATGCGCTGGGCCCCGGCGCTCCGCATGGCGTCCACCACACGCAGAGCCATCGGACGGCCATTGACATGCACGGCGGCCTTGGGCTCTCCTGTTTTCATCCGGGTGCCCTTGCCGGCGGCAAGGATAATCGCGGGAAGGCCGCGGAGAATCCCGTCCGGTACCTCTGACCTACTGCTCATGCAACTACCTCTTCCTGGCTGCTTCTCCCGCCCTGAAGGCCCTCTGCGCCATGCCAGCATTGGCGCCAGCCCTCAGGATTCGGGCTGCTTCGATCATTGCCGAGACGCCATCGTCAGATATCCGGCGGTCATCATCCAGGCCTATCCTGGCTGCCGGGCCAGGACTCGAACCTGGAAGGGCGGCTCCAAAGGCCGCTGTGTTGCCAATTACACCACCCGGCAGGGGGATGCTCACAACTGCGCCGCGATTCTAACATGCCCCGCCGAAACCCGTCAATTCCAGCATCGCGACGTGCATCTGCGGCCGAGCAGGAGGCGCAACCGTCTACTCACGATATTCCACGGCTGCGGCTCTGGCCCTGACCACTCGCCAACCATCTAGCAGGGCACCGAAAAGTTCATTCGGCAGCCCACCGGCCGCGTAGCTGAAGAAGCGGCGCTCCTTGGCCGCGTTCCGCAGGATCTCCTGGATCCTGCGCCAGGCCGGGCTCCTTGCCACCTGGCTCGCTCCGGCCGGCCCCGCATTTCGGTTGGACGAAAACTGCGGCCTGAAGGTGCTAAGGTGCAGCACCTCCAGCAGGTAGCTCCCCAGGTCCTCTTTGCTCTTCGCCACCATCTTACCGGTAGCGATCTCTCGGATGGAGCAGATGATGCCCTGGGTTACCTCGCCGTCCTGGTCGGTCGCAGGACTACCGAGCTGGCCGGCGCCGGGCCGCAACGAGATCCAATCCCCGACGGCGACGAACGGGGGCGGAGGTGGCGGGGGTTTGGGCTTGGGGATTCTGCGCTTGGGCTTTGCTACCGGGACCTTGGCCCTGATCGCGGCCTTGGCCTTTGCCGTGACCTGGCCCCGCACCGGCCGCTTCGGAGCCTTGGCGGGAGCGGCCTTCTTGGCTCCTGCCGGAGCCGGCCGCGCGGGCTTGGCCCGCGGCGCCACCTTCTTCTTCGCCGGAGCCGGCCGGGCGGGCTTCCTCTTCGGCGCCGCCGCCTTTGCCTTCTTCGCTGGAGCGCCCTTGCGGGCTGCCTTCTTCGTAGCCACTGGGCAGACCCCCTTCGGCAGGCGCACTATCCCCTGCTCAGGGAAGACCAGCAAGACCGCCTCCGGCGGTCAGAGAGTGCCCCAAACGCCAGACGGCAGAGGGTGGCTGGATCTCCGGGCTCTGGCTCACGGCCGCCCGCCGCTAGCCGCCACTGCCAACGAACTGCCCCGCGTCCAGTATCGCCTGTGCCAGGTCTGCGAGGCGGGTGTTGGAACGGCTTGCTTCCTTCTGCATTCGGCGGTGCGCCTCCTCTTCGGACAGCCCATGCCGCTTCATCAGCAGGCCCTTTGCTCGCGCCACGACTTTCCTTGTCTCCAGCGCTTGGCCCAACCTGGATACCTGGTCGCGAAGATCGCTCATTTCGCTGAAACGGCTCCTGGCAAGCGCCAGGGCCACCTGTAGCTGCTCGGAGGTCGCCGGCTTCAGCAGGTAGGCCAAGCCCCCCGACTCGACCGCGCCCTGGAGCAGGGATTCGTCGTAGTGCCCGGTCAGGAAGAGCACGGGGGTGGGAGTGGACTCGGCAATCCGCCGCGCCGCCTCGATTCCGTCCCCATCGGGCATGCGGATGTCCATCACCACGACATCGGGTCGAGTGTCAGCCGCCATCTGGACCGCCTGCTCGCCTGTCGCGGCCTCGCCGACCACCTCATGGCCCAGGCCGCGAAGCTGCCTTGCCAACGAGGCGGCCACCGCTCCCTCGTCTTCAGCCAGAAGAATCCTCAGCTTGCTGGTCATCGGGAAACCACCCCTGGGCCTCACTCTGCGGGCTGAGGCGTCGCTATCGGGAATACCACACGGAAGCAGGCGCCGCCGTCGTTCCAGGCTCTGGCGGCGCCCCCCAGGTCCCTCTCGGCGAGCCGGGCCACCAGGCTCAGGCCCAGGCCGTCCCCCTTCGCCAGATCGAACCCGGGCGGGAGGCCACAGCCCGAATCGCGGACCTCCAGGGCGACCTGGTCGCCGCAACAGGTGACGCTGAGCTGGATTTCTCCCCCCTCGCCCTGGGGGAATCCGTGCTCGATGGCGTTGGAGAGAAGCTCGGCAAGGATCAGCACAAACGCGGTCGCCTGCCGCTGGGGCAGGTCGATGGCAGCCACGGTCGTTCGCACCCGCAGCCTCTGCTCCACCGCCGCCTGATGCAGCAAATGGTTCGCCAGCCTGTCGGCGAGTTCGGGCAGCCGAAGATGGGAGGTCCGCGGGTCACGCGCCAGCAGGTCGTGGATGGCGGCCAGGGAGGTGATACGGGCAATGCTGTTCTGGAGCGCCCGCCGCGCCCCCGGAGATTCCTCGGACAACTCCTGCGCGGAAAGCAGGCCGGTCAGCGCCTGGAGATGGTTGCGGACCCGGTGGTGGACCTCCTGGAGGCGGTCCAGACTGCCATCGAGGGCGGCCCGTGCCCCTGACAGGTCGCTCGCTAGTTGCTCTTTCTCCTGCGCGATACGTTCGGTGTTGGCGGCGCGCGCCAGCGTGTCGGAGATCAGACGCGATTGCTGCTCGGCAAGCCGAGCCAGTAGCACAGACTCGTCGTGCCAGAGTAGTGATTCCGCCGTCATCTCGCGCATCAGCTTCATCGTTGCCGGTCTCAGAAACGCGCAAACATGCCGCGGCGCCGAACGCACCGTCGCGTCGCAGGCCCGACCACCACTGTTGGGGCCGGCGCTTCGCCTACAGTTATCCACACTCGCGCGCAAAAGTGCAACGCATGACGGCAAAAGGGGGCAGAGCGTGGTGTGCGAGCCGCGGCGACGCCGGAACGCGGGCGCGAGGCGGCTCCGGCCGCATGCGCGCTTCCCGGCGCGACTACTCCCCCCCATCCCCTCGACGAGACTCCTCAGCTACCCCTAAGGGCGAACAGCCCTGGCGATAACGGAGGTGGCGTGGACGATATTGCTGAACTTCGTGGCGTCCAGGCTGGCCCCGCCCACCAGCGCTCCGTCGATCTCCGGTTGGGACATCAGCTCGTGGGCGTTGGCGTCGGTGACGCTGCCGCCGTACTGGATGCGCACTTTCGAGGCGGCCTCGTCGCCGAAGCCCTTCCGCACGGCGGCCCTGATGACGCCGCAGACCCGGTTGGCTTCCTGGGCGTCGCAGGCCTTGCCGGTGCCGATCGCCCACACTGGCTCATAGGCGAGCACCAGCCCGCCCACCTGCTCGGCCGTCACGCCGTCCAGCCCGGCCATCACCTGGCCGGAGACGATCTCGTCGGTGCGGCCGGCTTCGCGCTCCGGCAGCGTTTCGCCGATGCACATGATCGGCTTGAGGCCGTGCTTGAGCGCCGCCTTCAGCTTCAGGTTCACGCTGGCATCGGTGTCGCCAAAGACCTTCACGGCGTCTGCGCGGAGCGACTCGTCCGGCTTCCCGAACCGGCCGCGGCGCTCGGAGTGGCCGATGATGACGTACCGGCATCCGATCTCGACCAGCATCAGGGGGCTGATCATCCCGGTGAAAGCGCCCGATTCCGCCCAGAACATGTCCTGCGCGCCAAGGCGAATCTCGGAGTCGCTGAGCATCTCGCGCACCGCGCTCAGCGCGGTCGCCGGCGGGCAGACCGCCACTTCGACCTTGCCTATCCCCAGCACGCGGGGCATCAGCTCCTTCACCAGGCTAACGGCCTCGCCCACCGTCTTGTTCATCTTCCAGTTGCCAGCGATCAACGGTACTCGTGCCATGCTATAACCTCACTGCTCGGTGGCAGGGCAATCCCATGCCGTACGACAACGCGGGCCGCGACGTGCGCTAGCGGTCTTGAAGCGCGGCGATACCCGGCAGCTCCTTGCCCTCGAGGAATTCGAGGGAGGCTCCGCCGCCGGTGCAGACGTGCGTGACCTTGCCGCCGAAGCCCATCTGCTCGATGGCGGCCGCGGAGTCGCCTCCGCCCACTACACTCATCCCCTCCGACTCGGCTACCGCCTGGGCGACCGCGCGGGTGCCCTCGGCGAACTGCGGAATCTCGAAGATCGCCCATGGGCCCGTTCCAGACGATCCGCTTCGCGCCCTTGATCGCCTCCGCGTAGAGCTTGCGCGTCTCGGGGCCGATGTCCACGCCCATGCGATCCGCGGGGATGGCGGAGGCGCACACCACCTCGATCGGCGACCCCTCGATGTACTTGATGCTCGGCTTGAACTCCACGCCGTCCGGGGTGGTCACGACCACATCCACGGGAAGCATCAGCTTGGGGCCCGACTTCGCGGTCTGCTCGATGATGCGCTTGGCGGTCTCGAAGTTCTCCTCGTCGAGGAGCGGACTTGCCGATCTCCTTGCCCTGCGCCTTCAGGAACGTGTACGCCATGCCGCCGCCGATGATCAGCGTGTCCACCCGCTTCATCAGGTTCTCGATCACGCCG
The DNA here is from genome assembly GCA_963699135.1 of uncultured Armatimonadota bacterium. GTDB lineage: Bacteria > Armatimonadota > Hebobacteria > Hebobacterales > Hebobacteraceae > JBEKKD01. The sequence continues at coordinate 1,343,620 of OY969415.1, forward strand.
ATCTTTGCCTTGACGCCGCCCAGGATGGCGACGAAGGGGCGCTCGGGGCTATTCAGCGACCTTGGCCAGCATCTCCACTTCGCGCCCCATTAGCAGCCCGGCGACCGCGGGGAGGAACTTCGCCATCACCGAGGTGGAGGCGTGGGCGCGATGCGCGGCGCCGAACGCGTCGTTCACGTAGATGTCGGCGAGTCCCGCGAGCTGCTTGGCGAAGGCCTCGTCGCCCTTCTCCTCCTCGGCGTGGAAGCGAAGGTTCTCGAGCATCGACGACGTCGCCCGGCTTCATCGCCTTCACCGCCGCCTCGACCTCCGCGCCGACGCAGTCGGACAGCATCTTCACCGGCTTGCCTAGCAGCTCCGAGAGTCGCTTCGCCACCGGCGCCAGGGACTGCGCGGGATCCGGCTTACCCTTCGGCCGACCGAGATGGGAGGCGACGATCAGCGCCGCGCCCCGGCCGAGCAGATCCTTGAGCGTCGGAAGCGCGGCCTTGATCCGCGTATCGTCGGTGATGCGGTCGCCTTCGAGCGGGACGTTGAAGTCCACGCGCACGAAGACGCGCTTGCCCTTCGGGTCGATGTCGTCGATGGTCTTCTTGTTCACGACGACCCTCCGTCGTCTGCGGAGATGGCGGGGGCAGGGCGCGGATTGCGCCCTGCCCGACTTCCCAGCGGGCACGGGTGCCCGCGCTCAGGCCTTCGCGATGATTTCGATCAGATCCACTACCCGGGACGAGTAACCCCACTCGTTGTCGTACCAGGAGAGGACCTTCACCAGGTTGTCCTGCGATCACCATCGTCTCTTTCGCAGTCCACGATCGAGGAGAACGCGCTCCCCTTGATGTCGCTGGAGACGATCGGGTCGGCGGTGACGTCGAGGATGCCCTTCATGGCGCCGTTGGCGGCCGCGGTGAAAGCGGCATTGACGGCTTCGGCAGTCGTGTTCTTCTCGAGCTGGCAGACCAGGTCAACCAGCGAACCGGTGCCTACCGGAACGCGGAGGGAGAGGCCGTTCATCTTGCCCTTGAGCGCGGGGACGACGAGGTGGATCGCCTTCGCGGCGCCGGTGGAGGTCGGGATGATGTTGAGGGCGGCAGCGCGGGCGCGTCGCAGGTCGCCCTTGTGCACGATGTCGAGCACCATCTGGTCGTTGGTGTAGGCGTGCACCGTGGTCATGAAGCCCTTGACGATGCCGAAGCTATCGTTGAGCACCTTGGCGACGGGCGCGAGGCAGTTCGTGGTGCAGGAGGCGTTCGAGATGACCTTGTGCTTCTTCGGGTCGAACGCTTCGTCGTTGACGCCGAGCACGATGGTGGGATTGTCCGGGCCGGCTTCGCCCTTGAAGGGAGCGGAGACGATGACGTTCTTGGCCCCGGCGGTGATATGCGCGGCCGCCTTGGCCGGATCGGTGAAGGCGCCGGTGGATTCGATCACGACATCCACGCCCAGGTCTTTCCAGGGCAGCGCGGCGGGGTCTCTCTCCGAGAAGTCGCGGATTACCTTGCCGTCCACGGTGAGCTTGCCGTCCTTGATCTCGACGCAGCCCTGGAAGCGGCCGAAGTTGGTGTCGTACTTGAGCAGATGCGCGTTCGTCTCCAGGGGGGCGAGATCATTGATCGCCACCATCTCGAACGCGCTCGACTTGCGCGCCAGCATCGCTCGCATGCTCAAGCGCCCGATGCGGCCAAAGCCGTTAATCGCGACCTTCAAGGCCATAGTACATCCTCCTCGCGAGGGGCTCGCGCCCCATTTTCATGGTGTCAATCAGACGCTGATGGGGAAACCGCGCTAAGTCCAGACCATTCCGTCTGAAGGGCTTCCCTCGGAAACACAGCCTCGCCATCTGGCATCACGGCCGTCGTATTCTAGCCGATGCAGAAAGGCGATGTCAAGGAGCGCGCCGCGTGCGCGTATGTTAGCAACATCACAAACCAACCGGGGCCCGGCAAAGCCGGTCCCTCCGTACCCGCGTCGCCGTCACTTGGGCCGCTTGCGCCCCAGCTCGAACAACCCCGTGAGTACCGCGCTGAGCAGGCTCATCACGACCGCGCCCATGAGGGCCGCGAGGAACCCATCCACCCGGAACCCCCAGTCCAACGTGCCCACGAAGTAGAAGACGAGAGTGTTGAAGAACAGCGAGAGCGCGAAGGACCACAGGCCCAGGGTGAGGCAGGAAAGCGGCATGGTGACGAGCTTGAGCAGCAGTAGCACGGGTCGCGCGAGCAGATTGAGCAGCCCCAGAGCGAGCGTGGCCGCGAGCAGATAGAGCATGTTGGGCTGCGGCGTGATGCCCGGCACGAGGTGAATCGTGATCAGCAGCGCCAGCGACACCAGGAGCCAGCGAAGTAGCAGGTGCATGGCTGCCACTTTCCACCCGGCGCGGCGCTCTCCTGCCGCTTGCACACGCTGCTTGCCGTGGTTGGCGTCCCCGTTGCTTCGGTAGTTCTATGGCTAGGCATGAATGCCGCCACCCCGGTCCGCCTTTGGCGGACTTAGGGGCTGCCGAAGCCCCTCGCTCCTCCCGTTCGGCAGGAGCCTTGGTCGCCTCCGGCGACTTGCTCCTGCCATCCCATCTCCTCTGCGCCCTCTGCGTCTCTGCGGTGAACGTCGTTGCCGTTCGCCCGCCCCCTACCCCCTAACCCTCGCGCCGTCGAACCCCACCCCCTCCAGCTCCAGCAACTCCCGCTTCGTCTCCAGCCCTCCCCCGTAACCGCCCAGCGTGCGATCCGAGGCGATCACGCGGTGGCAGGGGATGATGGGAGCGATGCGGTTGTGCGCCATCGCCTGCCCGGCCGCCCGCGCGCTCTTCGCGTTGCCGGCCTGCGCGGCCAACCATCCGTAACTGCGGACCTGACCGTGCGGAATCCGGCGCGCCGCAAGCTGGGCCCGACGCCAGAACGGGGGCTGGCGGGAGAGATCCACGGCGTAGCGGCGGAAGTCCACGCGCTCGCCCGCGGCATAGCGGCCCATGTCGGCGGCGAGCTGTTTGAGCATTTCATCCGTGGGCCCGGCCCCACCCGATGCCGCGATCGCTGCCGCGCCCGATGCGCGATCCGCCGCGAACGAGGCCGCGATCAGTTTCCCCTCGCGAGAGACGGCCCAGAACCAGCCAAGTCGCGTGCGCACTAGCAGTGATGCCATTGCGCGTCTCCTCTCAATAACCGTCGCGATGCCACATCGCCGGAATCGGCGATCGGAAGAGATGCTCGACCGCCTCGTCCGCGCCGCGGAACCCCGCGCCCTTGATCCAATCCATATTCGGGAGGAGCACCATGAGGCCCGGCCCCACCTCCACCTGGAGCGGTACACGCAGCTCCTCCAGCAGCCGCAGCACGGGCGTGCCGCCGCCGCTATGGATCACCGTGCGGTTGGCGCCGTTGGCGAGGAACCTGCGCGCCGCGGACTGCAGCAGCACGAGCGCAGCTCTCTCGTGACCGCGCAGGTGGGCGAGTTCGGTCACAGTCATGTGAGGCTGATCGGGCGGCGCGTGGGCGGCCAGGTAGGCGACGTGCTGCCTTTGCACCACCCCTATCAGCCCGCAAGCATCGAGCTGGGAGGAGAAGCCATACGGGAAAGTGCCGCGCCGGGGCCAGGTTTCCCAGGCGCGGATGTCTCGCACCTGCATGCCCGTCCGCCCGAAGCTGTACTGATGATAGATCGCGGCGAGAGCCGGCCAGTGGTGGTTGTAGTCGAGCCTCCCGATCGTGCACTGGTCCGGGAGATCGAGTCGCGCTAGTGCCGAGGTCGGGCACTCGAAGCCATCGAACTTGGGCACTTCCCGGAATCCGAGGCGAAGGAAGAACCCCGGCACTCGGGTGGTCAGCATGGCGATGCCATAGCCGCGCTGCTTGACCATCCGCATCGCATCTTGCATCACCTTCGCGCCGATGCCCCGCTTCTGGTAGTACGGGTGGGTTGCCACGGCCGTGATGCCCGCCACCGATACCACTACATTGCCGACGTAGGCGGCGCGGTGCAAGATGACCACGTGACTGACGATCACGCCGTCGATCAGCCCCACCCGCACCCGCTCGGGCTGGAAGTAGGGATCGTTCACGAGCGAGTTGCGGACGACCGACAGGCTCGGGTCATCTACACCGAAGGCGGCCTGGAAGCAGGCCAGGAAACCGTCGAGTTCGCCTTTCTGCAGACCTCTGATTTGCAGTGCCATGGCTCAGGTGGGTGGCTCTCCGCTAGGTTGTCGGTTCGTCGGCGAGAGCAGCGAGAATGCGCTCCGCGATCTCCCGGCTGCACCCCGCCGTAGCTGCGACCTCATCGACCGCTGCCTCTCGCAGTTTCCTCAGGCTGTGGAAGTGGCTGAGCAGCTTCTGCTTGCGCTTCTCGCCCACACCGGGGACGCCGTCCAGAACGCTCTCCCGCACCTCCTTCGCGGTGGAGCGTGCGATGATAGGAGACCGCGAAGCGATGCGCCTCGTCGCGCACGCGCTGCAGCAAGTGGAGCGCGCGGGAATGCTCGGGCAGCGAGATCGGGGCCGGGCGCTCCGGCAGGTAGACCTCCTCATGCTCTTTCGCCAGCGCGGCCACGGGGAGCTGCAGGTCGAGAGACTGCATCGCGTTCAGCGCCATCTTGAGCTGACCCGCGCCGCCGTCGACCAGCATCAGGTCGGGCAGATGCGCGAACTTCACATTGCCGGAGACCGCCGCCTTGAGCCGGCGCGAGAGCACCTCGTGCATCATCGCGTAGTCGTTCGGCTCGCCCTGTCCCATCTGGATGCGGAAGCGCCGATAGTCGCTGCGCTTGGCGAGGCCGTTCTCGAACACGATCATCGAGCCCACGGCGTTTGTGCCCTGAATGTTCGAGATGTCGAAGGCCTCGATTCTGCGCGGAGTCACCGGCAATGCAAGAGCTTTCTGCAGGTCGCCGACTGCTTCCTGTCCGCGCTTCTGCTCGGCGCTTTCCCGCTCTAGTTCGACGCGCAAATGGTGCTCCGCGTTCTCGGTCGCCCTCCGCACCAGCTCCCGTCCTTCGCCTCGCTGGGGCGTTTCCAGCCTGACCTTCGCCCCTCGGCGCCGGGCCAGGAGCTGCTCGACGGCGGTTGCATCCTCGATCTCGTGGGGTAGGAGCACGCGGCGGGGCGCGAAGGTGGCCTGCTGGTAGTGCTGCTTCACGAACTCGTTCACCGCCTCCGCCGCCGGCACGCCCGAGACCGCCGTTAGCAGGAAGCTGTCCTGGCCCGAAATGCGGCCGTTCCGCACCTGCACCACGGACATGCAGGCCGTGTCCTCCTGGAAGGCGCACCCGATGGCATCCGCCTCGAAGTGGGGCGACCGCCGGTCTCCCTCGGAGAGCACGATGTGCTGCTCCTCCAGCGTGCGTTCCAGCGCCGCGATCTGATCGCGGAAACGGGCGGCATGCTCGAAACGCTCCTCGGCGGATGCCGCTTCCATCTCCCGCCGAAGCTGCTTGAGCACGAAGTCGTGCTTGCCATCGAGGAAGTCGCCGGCCTTGCTTACCGCCCGCCGGTACTCGCCGGAACTCACCGCGCCGGCGCACGGTCCCAGGCAGCGCTTCAGGTGGTAGTCCAGGCAGGGCCGCATCCGGGTCTTGCGGGACACGGGATTCAGCGTGCCGATGCCGGCGCCGGTGAGCGTCTTCTTCGCCGGGATCACGAATCGCTGGCAGACTCCGAACACCCGCCGGACGAGGCGGATCGTGTCCCACATCGCGCGAGTCGATGGATAGGGGCCGAAGTAGCGCGCGCCGTCGTTGGCGATCACACGCTGGCGCACCAGGTAGAGCGCCGGGAACTCCTCGCGCAGGTCGATGCGGAGATAGAGGTAGCTCTTGTCATCCCGACTGCGAACGTTGAAGCGCGGCCGGTGCTTCTGGATCAGCGTGAACTCGAGCACGATAGCTTCGAGTTCCGACTCGGCGACGATGAAGTCGAGATCGCGGACGCGCGCGACGAGAAGCTGGGTGCGCGGGTGGAGGTCGGCGCCGGGCTGGAAGTAGGAGCGCACGCGGTTGCGCAGCACCAGCGCCTTGCCCACATAGATCACATCGCCCACGACGTCCTTGAACAGATAGACGCCGGGGGCCGCGGGGATCTGGTCGAGTTTCTCCTGGAGAGCGGGGCTGACCATGATAGCTCGACCGTATTATACCCTCTGCCGGTCGCGTCGGCGAATCGCAGGCGGAGTTGCTAGTAGTCCGTCCCCAGCAACTCCCCGTCTTTCATCACCGCGTAGATGGTCACGGTCGCATCTATCGTGTCGATCGCGTAGAGCAGTCGGAAAGGGCCCTCGTCGAGTCTGAACCAGTGGGGCTTGCCCGGCAGCGACCTGGAATCCGGCGGCTCGGGATCCTCGACCAGGGATAGCATCAGGTTGACGACGCGCCTGCGCTCGACCTCGGGGAGCGAGCGCAAACCCTCCGGCACGCGCAGGTCCCAGCGCAGCTCAAACGGCATCGAGGCGTTCCATCGGACGGCCGCCGGTGTCTGTCATGGGCTTACGGACGAAGCCTCGCCTTGGCGGTGCCCTTGGAGGTGGCTACCGCGCGCGTGAGGACTTCGAGCGCGTGCCGGTCTTCGAGCGCCAGGCACCGTTCCAGCTCCGCCATGCCGATGATCGCCACCACAGGACGTCCGTGCTTCGTGACCACAATCGTGTCCCGGCCATAGCTCGCGCGGGCGCACAACTCCGAGAAATCCCGCTTGGCATCGGCGAGGGATACCACATGGGAGGCCATCCGCTCCGCACCGTAGGCAGCGCCGGATTCCCTCACCGCGGCAACCGCCTTAGCGGCAGCGCGCGGTCTGGCCTTGGCCGCGGGTGTTTCCTGCCTCATGGCACGCTTAACCCTCTGCACTGTAGACCTCGTTCTCACGGCCCCCGTCTGGCCCTTTGTCGATCACACCGGGACCGCTATTAGCGCGATTATACCATAAAGTGGATTTGAGTCAAATTGGTCATTTAGACGCGAAGGGCTGGCCGCGTCGTCGGAAGCGGACGCGGCCTCCCACCACCACCATCTCCACCCGCGGCTGCATCAGTCGCTCCGGCCGCACCCGCAGGACGTCCTCCGAGAGCACCACCACGTCGGCCAAGTAGCCAGGTGCGAGCTTGCCCTTGAGGTGCGCTTCCCCGGTCGCCGCGGCCGGCTCGGTCGTGTAGGCGCGGAGGGTGGCGAGGCGGCCGATGCCTTCCTCCGCGCGGTACCATCCGCCCGAAGGCCGGCCGTCGAGGGTCTGGCGGCGCACCGCCGCGTAGATGCCGGCCATCACGTCGTGAGTCTCGACCGGCGCGTCGGAGCCGAAGATCGCTCGCGCCCCCGTGCGCAGAAGGCTGCGGATGGGATAGGCCCACCGGCTGCGCTTCCCCCAGTAGCGCTCGGCCATGTCGATATCGCCGAGGATGTGGCAGGGCTGCATGGAGGCGATCACGTTGAGGCGAGCGAAGCGCGGGAGGTCGGCGCGCCGCAGCAACTGTGCGTGCTCGATGCGGTGCGGCAGGGGCGTCGGGAACTCCCGCACGCTCGCGAGCGCGTCGAGCGCCTCGGTGTTCGCGCGGTCGCCGATGGCGTGAATGGCGCAGGCGATCCCGGCCTCGGAGGCGCGGTGCACCAGGTCGCGCAGCTCGTCGCCATGAAGCACCGGAACCCCGCAGCCAGAGCCACCGCCTTCATACGGCCGGAACATCCACGCGGTCTGGCTGCCCAGGCTGCCATCGATCAGCAGCTTGAGGCCGCCGAGGCGCAGCCACTCATCGCCGAAACCGCTTCGCACACCGGAGGCGATGAGAGCATCCAGCGAGCCGGAGCCGCGGTAGAGGGTGACTCGCAGCGGCAACCGCCCGGCGCGCTGAAGTTGCTGCAGCGCGCCGAACGTCTCCCGCTCTTCCATGGCGTGCACGGAGGTGATCCCGTGCCGCAGCAGCGATCGCAGCCCGGCCAGGAGTTCGTCCTCTTCGCTGCCCGTGGACATCAGATCGGGGCACCCGTAGATAAGGCCGACCGCTCGCTCCTGGAGAATCCCCGTCGGCTCGCCCGCGCCATCGCGGACAATGACTCCGCCGGGCGGAGCCTTGGTGGCGCGGGTTACTCCGCACCGCGCCAGGGCGAGAGAGTTGACCCATACCGAGTGGCCGTCGCGAGCGGCGAGGGCGACAGGATGGTGGGGCGTGATCGCGTCGAGATCGCCCCGGTCGGGGAAATCATCTCCCCAACGGTTCTTGTCGAATCGCCCCCCGGTGATCCAAGAGCCCTTCGGGGTTCGCCGCGCCCGCGCCGCGACTCGCCGGAGAGCATCTGCCAGCGTGCGCGCCCGGGTGAGATCGACCTGGCTCAGCGCATGCCCCAGCGCGCGCAGATGGACGTGGCTGTCGGTGAAGCCGGGAAGCGCGAGCCGGCCGCCGAGGTCGATAGCGGTGGTGCGTGGACCGCGCAGCGGCAGCAGTTCGCGGTCGTCGCCGACTGCCAGCACCCGATCGCCTGCGACCGCGAGCGCCTGCACGGTGGCCCCGGCCATGGTGACGATGCGGCCGTTGAGCAGCAGCAGCGAAGCCGAGGGACGAGCGGAAGGGGGACTCACCGTTTCCCTCTACCCGGCCGGCGCCGCGACGGGAGTGCGCCGCGACTTGCGCCGCTTGACCGGCGCGAGAGTTGGCTCGGGTTCCTTGTGCGCGGCGAGCAGCTTACGCAGCACCTGGCCGGTGTAGGATTTCGCGACCTCGGCCACCTCCTCAGGAGTTCCCTCCGCGACGATGTGGCCACCCTCGTCGCCGCCCTCGGGCCCGAGGTCGATGATGTAGTCGGCGCACTTGATGACGTCCGGGTTGTGCTCGATCACCAGCACCGTGTTCCCCGCCGTCGGTGAGGCGCCGCAGCACTTGCAGCAGCTTGTGGATGTCGGCGAAGTGCAGACCCGGTGGTGGGCTCATCGAGCAGGTAGAGCGTGCGGCCCGTGTCGCGCCGCGACAGCTCCGCGGCCAGCTTCACGCGCTGCGCCTCGCCACCGGAGAGCGTGGTGGCGGGTTGGCCCAGCTTGATGTAGTCCAGCCCCACGTCGTGGATGGTCTGGAGCTTGTCGGCGATGCCGGGGATGTTGCGGAAGAACTCCAGCGCCTCCTCCACGGTCATGTCCAGCACGTCGGAGATGCTCTTGCCCTTGTACGTGCACCTCCAGCGTCTCCCGGTTGTAGCGGGCGCCGTGGCAGACCTCGCAGGGCACGTAGACATCCGGCAGGAAGTGCATCTCGATCTTGATGATGCCGTCTCCCTTGCAGGCCTCGCACCGGCCGCCCCGCACGTTGAAGGAGAATCGACCCGGCTTGTAGCCGCGCATCCGCGCCTCTGGCGTCTGCGAGAACAGCTCGCGGATCCGGTCGAAGACGCCGGTGTAGGTGGCCGGGTTGGAGCGCGGGGTGCGGCCGATGGGCGACTGGTCGATGTCGATGACCTTGTCGATGTATGCTCGACCGCTCGAAAGCGACCTCATCGCCGATGGTGATAACGATATTGTCGTGCTCGCCCCACAGCGGTCCTGCGTCCCGTGCAGCTTGTGCGCCAGTCGCCGGTAGAGGATGTCCTCCATGCAGCGTGGACTTGCCCGAGCCCGAGACGCCGGTGAGGCAGGTGAACACGCCCAGCGGAATGCTCACTTCGATGTTCTTGAGGTTGTGCTGGCGCGCGCCGCGCACCGTCAGGAACGCCCCATTGCTCGGCCGGCGCGGCGGGACCGGGATGATGCGTCGGCCCGCCAGGTAGTCGCCGGTGATCGACCGCGGCGCTGGCCAGCATGTCCTCGATCGTACCCGCCGCCACCACCTCGCCCGCCGTGCTCTCCCGCGCCCGGGCCGATGTCGATGATCCAGTCCGCGGTCCGCATCGTGTCCTCGTCGTGCTCGACCACGATGATCGTGTTGCCCAGGTCGCGCAGGTCGCAGCAGCGTGCTCGAGCAGCCGCGGTTGTCTCGCTGATGCAGGCCGATGCTCGGCTCGTCCAGGATGTAGAGCACGCCCATCAGCCCGGACCCGATCTGTGTCGCCAGCCGGATGCGCTGCGCCTCTCCCCCGGCCAGCGTCGCCGCCGCGCGGTCGAGCGTGAGGTAGTCGAGCCCGACGTTGAGCAGGAAGCTCGAGGCGCGTCCTGGATCTCCTTCAGCACCTGCCGCGCGATCTGCTCGTCCTTGGCGTACGGACAGTCGAGCGCCAGCGTCGGTCGAAGAACTCCATCGCCCGGCGGATGGACAGGGCCGCCACCTCCGCGATGTTCCTGCTCCCCGACGGTCACCGCCAGGCTCTCCGGCTTCAGCCGCGTGCCCCTTGCAGGCGCTGCAGGGCTTCACCGCGGTGAAGGCGTCGAGGTAGTCGCGTTGCGCTGTCCGACTCGCCTTCCTCGTACTCCTGCTGCAGGTAGTGCATGATGCCGCGGAAGTGCGTGTCGTAGACGCGCAGCCGCCCGCCCTGCCCGCGGAAGCGCACCCGCACTGTGCTCGTCGGAGCCCTTGAGCAGGACGTCCAGCTTCTCCTGCGAGCAGCTTCTCCACCGGCACGTCGAGGTCGATCTCGAACTCCTCGCACACCGCCCGCAGCAGCGCCTTGTGGTAGGCGAGCTGAGGCTCCGCCAGGGCAGGATCGCGCCCTCGTTGATGGACAGCCGCGGGTCGGGGATGACCAGCGACTCGTCCAGTTCATTGCGTCGTGCCCAGCCCCATGCACTGCGGGCACGCGCCATAGGGCGTGTTGAACGAGAACATGCGGGGCTGGAGTTCCTCGAAGCTGCGCTGGCAGTGGAGGCAGGCGAACTTCTCGCTGAACTGCATCTCCTCGCCCTCCACCACCTGCACCAGCGCCACCCCGCTGCCGACCTGCAGCGCCAGCTCCATGGAGTCGGCGAGGCGCTTCCGCGCGTTCGGTCGCGGACCACGATGCGGTCCACCACGATGTCGATGTCGTGCTGCTTGTAGCGCGCCAGCTTCAGCTCGATGCGCCTCGTCGAAGCTCGTGCCACCACGCCATCCACTCGCACGCGGGCGAAGCCCTGCCGGCGGATGTCCTCGAAGATCTGCCGGTACTCGCCCTTGCGGCCCCGCACCACCGGGCCGAGGATCAGCAGCCGCGTGCCCTCGGGCAGTTGCCAGCACCTGGTCGACGATCTGCTCGGCGGTCTGCTGCACGATCGGGCGGCCGCACTCGGGGCAGTGCGGCTAGCCCGATGCGCGCCCACAGCAGACGCATGTGGTCGTAGATCTCGGTGACCGTGGCGACGGTCGAGCGAGGGTTGCGGGTGGTGGACTTCTGGTCGATGGACACCGCGGGGGAGAGCCCGTCGATGAAGTCCACGTCCGGCTTGTCCATCTCGCCGAGGAACTGGCGGGCGTAGGCGGAGAGCGACTCGACGTACCGCCGCTGCCCCTCGGCGTAGATGGTGTCGAAGGCGAGCGAGGACTTCCCCGACCCGGACAGCCCGGTGATCACCACCAGCTTGTCCCGCGGGAATCTCGACCGTGATGTTCTTCAGGTTATGCTGCCGCGCACCGCGGACAATGAGCTTGTCAGTAGGCATACGTAGTCTTGGCCGCCGATGAGTTCCCCGTCCCCGTTGCTTCGGTAGCTTGCTGCCGAAGGCGGGCCCAATCTGCGCAATCTGCGTAATCTGCGGTTGCTGCCGTTTCCGTTCGGCCGTTCCCGCTCCCCCTCACCGCTTCCGCTTACCCTTATGCCGATTCCCCTTCACCGGCTTCGCCGGCGGCGCGGCGCTGCCCTGGAGCGTCTTGATCCGGTCTCTGCAGCTTCGCCGCCTCCTCGAACCGCAACTCCCGCGCGGCCAGCTTCATGTCGTACTCCAGTTCCGCCACCAAGCTCGCCAGGCTCTCCGGTCGGGGCGCTCGCCGGCACCGTAGATCGCCGACTCTTCGGCCACCTCGTCCACCAGCAGATCGCGGATCGCCTTGCGGATGGACTCCGGCGTGATGCCGTGCTCCTCGTTGTACTCCACCTGCCGGCTGCGGCGGCGGTTGGTCTCGTCGATCGCCCGCCGCATGGAGTCGGTCACGTTGTCCGCGTACATGATGACCTGGCCGCTGCACGTGGCGGGCGGCGCGCCCCATCGTCTGGATCAGCGACATCTCGGAGCGCAGGAAGCCCTCCTTGTCCGCGTCCAGGATCGCCACCAGGCTGACCTCGGGCAGGTCGAGCCCCTCTCGCAGCAGGTTGATGCCGACCACCACGTCGTACACCCCGAGCCGCAGGTCGCGCAGGATCTCGACGCGCACCAGCGTCTCCACCTCGGAGTGGAGGTAGTGCACCTTGATATCCATCTCCGCCAGGTACTCGGACAGGTCCTCCGCCATCTTCTTCGTGAGCGTGGTGACCAGCGCTCGCTCGCCCCGCTCGACGCGCGCCCTGATCTCGCCGATCAGGTCGTCGATCTGGCCCTTCGTCGGGCCGGACGATGATCTCCGGGTCGACCAGGCCCGTCGGGCGGATGATCTGCTCGACCACCTGCTGCGGACTGGCGCGGCCTCGTAGGGCCCCGGCGTGGCCGAGGTGAAGATCACCTGGCTGACGCGCTCCTCGAACTCGTCGAAGGTGAGCGGGCGGTTGTCATAGGCCGAAGGCAGCCGGAAGCCGTACTCGCACCAGCGTTATCCTTGCGGGAGCGGTCGCCGCCGTGCTGGCCGGCGATCTGCGGGATCGTCTGGTGGCTCTCGTCGATGATCATCAGGAAGTCGTCCGGGAAGTAGTCCAGCAGCGTGTACGGCGGCTGCCCCGGGCGCGCGGCCGTCGAAGTGCCGGGAGTAGTTCTCGATCCCCTGGCAGTAGCCGATCTCGCGGATCATCTCCATGTCGTAGCGGGTGCGCTGCTCCAGCCGCTGCGCCTCCAGCAGCATGCCGCGGTCGCTGGAAGTACTTCAGCCGCTCCTCCAGTTCCGCCTCGATGGTCGGCGAGCGCCTGCTCCTGCTGCTCCAGCGACGGTCACGTAGTGGGAGGCGGGGAAGATCATCGCCCGGTCGCGCTCGTCCTGCGCTTCACCGGTGACCGGGTCGACGGACGAGGATCCGCTCCACCTCGTCGCCGAACATCTCGATGCGGGTGATCCGCTCCTCGTCCACCGGGAAGATCTCCAGCACGTCGCCGCGGACCCGGAACGTGCCGCGGGTCAGGTTGAGGTCGTTGCGCGTCGAACTGCATGTCCACCAGCCGCCGCAGCAGCCGGTCGCGGTCGTAACTCCCGCCGCTTGCTCGCACCTGGAAGGTGAATCGCTCGTACTCCTCCGGGGAGCCGAGCCCGTAGATGCAGGAGACGCTGGCGACGACGATCACATCCCGGCGCTCGAACAGCGCCTGCGTGGCGAAGTGGCGCAGCCGGTCGATCTCCTCGTTGATCGAGGAGTCCTTCTCGATGTAGGTGTCGGTCTGCGGGAGGTACGCCTCGGGCTGGTAGTAGTCGTAGTAGGACGACGAAGTAGTCGACCGCGTTGTCGGGGAAGAACTCGCGGAACTCCCCGCAGAGCTGGGCCGCGAGCGTCTTGTTGTGCGCGATCACCAGCGTCGGGCGCTGCACCCGCGCGATCACGTTGGCGATGCGTGAACGTCTTGCCCGAGCCGGTCACACCCAGCAGCGTCTGCCGCTTGTGGCCGTCGACGACCCCCTGGGTCAGCTTGCTCGATCGCCTGCGGCTGATCGCCCTTGGGCTGGTAATCGGAGACCAGCTCGAACTGCTGCGCCACGGCATCTCCCTGCGCGCAGCATCGCCCGCGCTGCGCCGCACTGCCGACACTATAACATACACACGGGCGTTTGCATAGACCCATCGCGTGGCATGACCGCCACTCCTATGTCACCCCGAGGGAGGCGCTGCCACTGGGCAGCGGCGACCGTGGGGGTCTCGGCCTGGCCCTCTGAGGAGGGGGTGCCCGCCCGCAATGTCATTCCGAGCCGTCCGCCGAAGGCGGACGAGAGAGGAATCCATTCCGGAAGTCGGCGTCCGCCGAGGCGGACGCCACTCCTGCCGTCCCGTAGCGTACCGCAGAGTGGGTCCGCGTGGGCCATTATAGCACGCTCAACCGGGGAGAGAGTTCGCTGCGGGCGGCGTCCGGCTACTACTGGCGCGGGGTCAGCTCGAACCAGTAGTGGCGGCCGCCGGAGTAGGTGTAGCCGTAGCCGAAGGGGCTCAGCCACGGCCGGTCCCCGAAGTCCCCCACGCCTTGCGGCGAGAAGCACAGAGAGGCTTGCATCCGCCCCAGCGCCCGTGCCAGCGAGAACTTCGTGTTCGCGGCGCCGAAGGACTCGAACCGGGAGAAGAAGTGGTTCATCTCCAGCGACCAGAGCGGCCGCCCCAAGATATCGCGCCCGAGCGGCAGCGGCTTGCTGAAGAACAGGGATCCGAATCGCCGTCGCCCCGCCAGGTCCTGCGACATGCTCAGGCGCATCACCGCGCCCTTCACCAGAGTGTGGCCGGAAAGGGTGAAGAGCTGGCGTCCGGTTCTGAAGAGAGAGCCCTGCATCAGGCTGCCGGAGGTGTAGGTGAAGGCGAGCGTGGCGAAGCTGTTCGTGTCGATCCGATGATCGAGCAGGAAGCGTCCATCGAGCAGCCCGCGGGAGCCGGTTCCAAGATTCCAGGCATACCCGGTGGTCAGGCCCACGCTGAGGTGGGTGTCGCGCGTCAGCGTCTTGGTGGGGAAGCTGATGTTGACATCCACGCCGGGCGAGGTCGTGCGCTCCGTCTGCTGGGCGATCACGAGTGGCTCGCCGGTGTCCGGATCGATGACCACACCGGAATCCTGGGAGAAGGTGACCGAGTTGCGGAAGCGGAGGGCCGGAGTAACGAGTGCGCCGCCCCCCGACCGAATGCTCTGCAAACGATATTCGGCATCGCTCAGGGTCTGCGCGGAGGCGCCGTAGTCGGAACGCGCTACGGTAAGGGAAAGCCGGCCACTGGACATGGGCCGATAGAAGCCGAAGGTGTTGGAGCGAAGGCGCGGACCCGATCCCTCGAACTGCACCGAGCTCGCGTCGGCATTCAGGCTCATGCCTCCGCCCAGATCGTGCCGGTGCTCCCACCTCATTCCCCGGCCTGGTCGCATCAGGTCATCCAGCTCGAACGCGCCCTCGGTGCGCCCCTCCTGCATGTACTCTTCCCGCATCCCCAACGACCACCCGGGGCCCCACTGCGATCCGCCCAGAGTCCGGTTGCGACCGAGGTGGAGGGACCCGACGTGGTGGGCATTGGCGCGGTAGTACATGGGGAAATCCAGCGCCACCCCGGAGGTGGTGCTGAACGCGAGCACCTGGCCGAACACCGCTCCCCCATCCGAGGGATCGAGCACGTGCCGGCGCAGGCTCACCACCTTGGTGTCGTCGACGTAGAAGGTGGCGTGGTCGAGGATGATCTTCTCCCGGGGGTAGACGATCGCGCGCTTCGCCTTCACCCAAGTGCGCGTCTCCTCGGTCTTCAGTGGGTCCCACAGAGCCGCGTCTTCCGACGCGTCGGGAGTCGTAGCAAGCTTCTCGCCCTCCACCGTGAGCCTCTCGGCCGGATCGGCCAGCTTCACCAGCCGGCCCCGGAGCGCGGTGAGATCGTAGCGCAACGCATCCGCCTGCAAGGTGTGCGCGCCCGACCTGAGAACGACGTTGCCCTGCGCGCATACCAGGCCTGAGTTCATATCGTACTGAATGCCGTCGGCGTCGATCTCCATCGCCTGGTGCTTGAGGGCGGCGCGCCAGGTGGCGGCAAACACCTTCTTGTCGGCGCTATAGGCCACCTCATCGGCCGCCAGCTCGACCACCCGCGAGCCGCGGGCGGCGCTGCCAGGCTCGGCGAGGAATTCCACCTGAATCGTCCGCCTGACCCCGGCGGCGATGGCGGAGACGACTGCGGTGCCGGCGGCGTTGGAGGCGGTCAGAACTGTCTGGGCAATCCCGCCGACGGTCTGCACGGGCGAGGTGATCTCGCCGAGGGTAGTGGCGAGGTAGACGGGAGTGCCGTCGGGCGCCGGGCGCCCCATCGCGTCCGCCACCTCGACCAGCACCACGACCGTGCCCTTCCCATCCGCGGGTACGCGGTCCGGGTCCGCCCGAAGGCGCAGGTTCAGCCCTGGCGCGGCCCAGGCCGCGCCGGAGAAGCCCAGCGCGATGAGGGCGAGAACTGTGAAGGGCCAGCTTGCGCGGGAGATGCTCATTTCGCTCGGGTCAAATGGGGAGACGGGGCCCCGAGGGGGGCCCCGTCAGTGTTCACGTTCTCAGTTGGCTCGTAACACCCGGTCTCCCGTCGGCCCAGGCCGGCTACTGCCGCGCCGTTTCCCGAGGGAGCCTAGTCGACTCACGTCCCTGCTTCGATGCTTGGCAGCATCGAACGTCTGGTTGCTGGCAAGAGGCAACGGGACCGGATCACCCATCCACACATAGCCATAGTCGTTGAGCAGGTCGAATGGGAAGGGTCGGGGCTGCGTCACATCGGACCGGTTCCGAAGCCCGATGCGCCACCAGATGAGGTTCGAGGCGGTGCCAGGAAGCTGCGCCTTGAACTCTTTCACCAGGTCGACGGTGAAGGTGTTCTTCCCCGGGATCATGCCGGGCACGCGCTTCTCGAAGGTGCGATCTTTGGGGAAGGTTCTATCCGGATCGCGTGCCAACTGCACGATGGCCTCGTCGGCGCCGATTGGATCGTAGAGAGAAAAGGTGGCGATATTGGTCGAGGAGACCGCAACGCTGACGGTCTTAGGCGGTGCGACGGCCGTCAGCTTCGCCGTCGGCGGCGAAAACTGAGTGTCGCGAGCCAGCCGCCACTCAGAGGCCCCGGTGGTCAGCTTGTACTGGAAAGCGACGACCGGCTTGATCTGGTAGTAGTAGGTAAACCCTGGTTGTAGCCCGCCGTCAAGGAAAGTCCACGTTATCGCCGTGTTCGAGACGACGATACCGAGCGTCCCAGTGCTCGTGGCTCTCGTGAAGGCGAACTGGGGGGAGGCTTCCGAGGGGTTCTCGATGGTGATGCCGACCGTGAACTGCACCGAGGGCGACATGTCGATGAAATGGTTCTGCGCCAGCAGCTCCATGCCCCCAATGACGTTGGTCAGCTGACCGTTCCGGATCACCTCGTAGCCGGCCAGCCGGTTCTTCTCGGTGCCGCTGTATGGGATCCAACTGACGACGACCGCGGGCTGCGCCGGATCCGAGGAGGCGTATCTCGTGACGATACCGTTCGACAGGTTGCTCGCCTGGAAACCGGGGGCCGCGGTGTCGCCTTCCTTCAGGCCGCTGCTGGTCGAGGCCAGCTCGGCGACTCCCAGGATCGCGGCTGCGGTCAGGATCAGGTTGTGCGCGCTCTTCCGCTGGCGCTGCGTTCGCTGAGGAGTCGCGGCGGTCGTGCCGTTAGGGAGCTGGTAGACGGCCCTCAGATGGTCGCCCGTGCGAAGCGGCGGGCCCTGAACGATAGTGGCATAGGAGCCAATCGGGCTCGCCTCGGTGATCTCGACCATGCCGATGCGCAGGTTGTCGCGCACCGCCACCATCTTCATGCCTGGCTCGACGCCGGCCCGGCCTCCCACATTGAGGAAGACCGTGGCGTCACGGGACCACAGCACCATCGCCGTGACCGTGGGCCGCGTCCTCATTTGCTGGACCGCGTCGAAGGCCGCCTGCTGCAAAGCCTTCGTAATCAGCGTATCATCGCTCGCCTCGGTCGATGCGGGCCCGCGCGAGGTGATGAGGGCGCCGTTCGTCCCGGCCTGGGCGAGGCGATCGAAGAGCAGCACCGCCAGCGTCACTTCGCCGTAGCGGCCGTCCTTGCTCTGCACGACGCGCGCAACCCGCACCTGGCCCGTAACCGCCATATTCACTTCCAGCTCGGTGGCGAATCGCGCCAACTCCTGGTCGGAGAACGGAGGCTTGTATCCGAGGTTGCGAAGCCACATCTCGGAATCGGCCTTGGGGAGGACGTCGAGGTTGAGCCGGTCGCGCAACTCTGTCGATACCGCGTCGGCCGCCTCTTGCCCAAAGGTCTCCAGTCGGTATCCGCTTCTATTCTCGAACGGCACTACCGCGACAGACTGCGTGGCCGAGGGCCCGCGTTGACCCCATGCCTCCTGCGGTAGCGATCTGCGCACCTGCCGGTACCGCGCCCAGTGCTAGTAACGCCGCAGAGCAGAGGAAGGCCCCGGTCATGCCGGGCGCGATTGCTCGGGACACTGCCCCCAGTGAGAACATGCGCATAGTCGGTCGTCTCCTTCGATACGAACTCTAGACCGCCGACGCGAGAATCGAGTCGGAGGCACTGCCCCCGCTTGCGGCCAGCGATCCGGACGTAAGCCGCGCCCGCCTGCGCGGCTCTACCTCGCGCTTGAACAGCAGACCCCTAACCCTGGGACCACCGAGCTAGATACGTCAGGCTGCGTCAAGACCCGCGCCACAGCGACTCGCCAACGCTGCCTCATTCTCGATGCCGTCTTGCAGCGACGGATTCTACCACACGCCCCTATCGTTGTAAAGCAAGCGTTTCGGCCGCCCCGCGGTCCCCGTAACTGCGGCCGGCAACGCGTGGCGCATGGCGCCAAACTAGCGGCGGTCGGCCGCTAGGCAGCCGGCCGCTTTCTTCACCTCTTCCCAGATGCGATCGAGCTGCCGCTTCGCCGCCTCTAGCCCCTGGGTGGTGTCTACTACCCAGTCGGCCTGCGGCAACTGCGCGTCCGTGGGCATCTGCGCGGCGATCCGCTGCCTTACCTCCGATTCCGAGAGACCATCGCGAGCCACCACCCGCCGCACTCTCTCGTCCTCGCTGGCCCACACCACGACCAGGCGGTCGACCAGGCTGCGGCCGCCGACTTCCAGCAGCAGTGGAGCTACCACGCAGGCGATGTCGGTTCCTCCCTCGCTCCGCAGTCGCTCCAGCCGCTTTCGGACCTCGGCCATGATGGGAGGGTGAGTGAGGGCATTCAGCCTCGCCACCGCCTCGGGATCGCCAAAGACCATCCCGGACAGCTTGCGGCGGTCGAGGCTGCCATCGGGCCGTAACACCTCCCGCCCGAAGGCCGTCGCCACCTCTCCCAAAAGAGGAGAGCCCGGGCCCATCAGATCCCGGGCTACCTCGTCTGCATCGATGACCGCCGCGCCGCGGCTGCGGAGGAACTCCGCCGCTACTGACTTTCCGCTTCCGATTCCGCCGGTGATTCCGAGGGTGACCATTCCGCGCTCGCAGGCTCAGCCGTCTCGCCTTCGGATTCGCTCGTCTGCTCCAGGCCGGGCTCGCCGACGCCCGCCGCCGCCTGGTCTTCCTTCGCCCTGGCGTCGGCTTCCGCCGCCGCCTCCTCGAACATGTTGCCGACCAGGTCGCCGATGGTGACTCGGCCGCTGGCCTGCTCCCGATCCATGTAATCCTTCAGCTCGCGCCGCTCTTGCGCTTGCTGCACTTGTCGCAGGCTCAAGGTCATGCGCCGCTCGGCCGGCCGGATGCTCATGATCTTGGCCTCTACCGTCCCGCCCGCGGCCAGCGCATCCTGCGCGCGCTGCCCCCGGCCCCCGGGCAGCTCCGAGTTCGGGATGATCCCCTCGATGCCGCTCTCGAGTCGGACGAAGGCGCCGAAAGGCACCACCCGCGTCACCGTTCCCGAGACCATCTGGCCGATCTTGAAGGTATCCCGTACCTGCTCCCATGGATCCGGCAGTATTTGCTTTAGACCGAGCGAGATGCGATTCTGTTCCTTGTCGTGCCGAAGCACGATGACGTCGATCTTGTCTCCGACTTTCACCACGTCGCTCGGGTGGTTGATTCGCGTCCACGACATCTCGGTGATGTGCAGCAGGCCGTCTACTCCCCCGATATCGACGAACGCGCCGTAATCGGTAAGGCGGCGTACCACGCCCTTGTAGATCCGGTTCTCTTCGAGGGTGGAGAGGGTCTGATCGCGGCGCTTGCGCCGCTCCTCCTCGACTGCGTCCTTCTGGGAGACGACCACTCGCTTGCGCGCCCGGTCGACTTCCACGATCTTCACCCGGAGCGACTGCCCCACGAACCGGTCGAGCGCATGCACGTTCTTGGCTCTCACGTGGGAGGCGGGCAGGAAACCACGCATCCCCAGGTCGACCACCAGGCCGCCCTTGACGCGGTCGGTCACCATCGCGCTCATGACCTCACCGGTCTCGAACGCATTCGTGAGCCGCTGCCACACGCTCTCGTAGTCCGCCTTCTTCTTGGAGAGTACGGGGTTGCCCTCGTCGTCCTCCGGCCGGACCACGTAGACGGCGACGCGATCCCCAACCACCAGGGCCTTGCCCTCTTCGTTGGTGCCGCCGGCCAGCTCTGCGACCGAGATGTGGCCTTCGGATTTGGTGCCTACGTCCACCAGCGCGCCTTGCTCGTCGATGTGTACGATCAGCCCTTCGACGATCTGCCCGGCGGCCAATGGGTTTGCGGGCGCTTCGAGCGACTGGGTATCAGGGGCTTCAGCGTTTGCTGTTGGTGTCTCTGGAGTGGTGTCGTCTGCGGCGGTCTGCTCGGGTCCCGGTGCTTCTTGCACGCTGTCGTGCTCGTCCATGATGCAGCCTAACCTTCCTCGCCGGGCCGCACCAGTGCGAAAAGCAGACCGGGCGCCGGTCCCGCTTCCCTGCCCCTGGAAGAGTCGTGCCTCTTCCCGCTGCCTGCGGCCAAGCATGTGGGAGCGCGGCAAACTACGGCCGCCTCACCACGCAAAGTCGTGGGCCCGTCAACGAGCCCAGTTTCACGGAACGGACCTCTCGGAAGCTGCTTGCCCCCAACCATCAACCGCTCAGCAGAACTGGGCGCCCTTCCGTCGGCTCATCCGTGCAGTGTCCCCTTGTTTCGACAGCGCCCTGCGCCTCACCTTCACCCCCCCCAGAGGCTACCCTACGCCACAGGCGCCATTTGCAGCCAGTTGGAGCCGGCCTTGGTGTCTACCTTCAGGGGCACTTTCAGGTCATAGGCGCGCGACATGCACTCCTCGACGAGCGCCGCCGTCTGGCGCAGCTCCGGCTCCGGCACTTCCAGCAGCAGCTCATCGTGGACCTGGAGGATCATCTTCGCGCCGAGCCTTTGCGCGATTAGTTGCTCGCTCACGCGCAGCATCGCCTGCTTGATGATGTCGGCCGCCGTGCCTTGCATAGGGGTGTTGATCGCCATCCGCTCGGCCGCCGCCCGCAGCGCCGCGTTGCGCGTGTTCAGCTCCGGCAGGCTTCGCCTGCGGCCGAACAGGGTGCGGACTTCGCCTGTCTCACGCGCCTGCTTGGGCATTTCCTCTATGTACTCACGCACCCTGGGGAAGCGGGCGAAGTACCGGCTGACATAGCGCGTCGCTTCCTCCCGCGGGAATGCCCATCTCCCGCGCCAGCCGGAAGTCGCTGATCCCGTAGGGGATGCCGAAGTTCACCATCTTGGCGAAGGCCCGCATCTCCCGCGTGACGTGGTCGCGGTCAACGCTGAAGATCTCCATCGCCGCGGCCAGGTGCAGATCCTCGTCCTCCTGGAAGACCTGGATCAGGTTCTCGTCGCCGGTGATGTGGGCGAGGATGCGCAGCTCGATCTGCGAGTAGTCGGCGGAGAGCAGCAGATGACCGGGCAGGCCGGGGACGAAGGCGCGGCGGATCTCCGATCCCAGCTCGCTGCGAATCGGGATGTTCTGAAGGTTCGGATCGCTGCTGCTCAGGCGCCCCGTCGCCGTCACCGCTTGGTTCAGCGATGTGTGCAGCCGGCCCGTCCCGGGGTTCACCAGCCGCGGCAGCGCGTCCACGTAGGTGGACTTGAGCTTCGTGATCTCCCGGTACTCCAGAATCCGGGCGACGATCTCCTGCTCCGACAGCCCCGCGAGCACATCGGCGTCTGTCGAGAACCCGGTCTTGGTGCGCTTGGTCTTGTCGGGCGGCAGCTTCAGCTTCTCGAACAATATCCGCTGGAGCTGCTTGGGCGAGCCGATGGTGAACTCCTCCCCCGCGAGCGCGTAGATGTCCCGCTCCAGCTCGGTGACTCTCCCGCCGAGGCGGGCCGACAGCGCCTCCAGCGCGGGCACGTCGATGGCGACGCCGATCTGCTCCATCTCCGCCAGCACGGTGACCAGGGGCATCTCTAGATCGCCGAAGACACTTCGCAGTTCCAACTGGTCGAGCTGCGGCTGAAGCGTGCTCTGCAGCTCCCGGATCTCGCGCGCCTCGGCGGCCGCCCGGCTGGGCGCGGACCACTCGCCCAGCGATAGCTCCGCCTGTCCCCCGGTCTGTAGGTGATCGAACGCGGCGGAGTTGAGGTCATGCCTGCGGGCGGGATTCACCAGGTAGGAGGCGATCATGGTATCGAAGCTCACGCCGCCGAGCGCTACCCCGCGCCGCGCCAGCAGGATGATGCTGCGCTTCAGGTCGTGGCCCACCTTGGAGATGGACGGCGACCCCAGCGCGGCCTTCAGCGGCGCCAGCAGCGCGTCGAGTTTGGTCTTGCCTCCGAGCACGATCGCAGGCTGGTCGCCCACCAGGAAGCAGAGGCCATGCAGTTCCGCCCGCATCGCCGACGCCGGGTCGGCCAGCGGATGCAGGATGAACTCCTGCGCCGTGCCCAGCTCGGCCGCCAGCTTCTTGGCCTGGTCGACGCGCTCGATCAGCCGGTGCTCTTCGCTCACTTCCACCCGCGCCGGCTCCAGCTTTGGGATCAGCGTGCGGAAGTCGAGGCGGCGGAAGATCTCCGCCAGGCGCGCCGCCTCCGGGGGACGTCGCCGCAGCGCCTCCTCATCCAGCTCGATTGGCAGATCACGCACGATGATCGTCAGGTCCTTCGAGCGCCGCGTCAGTTCGGTGTAGGCGGTCAGCGCATCGCCGATGCGCGGCGGCTTCACCTCGTCGGCATGGGCGAGGACGTTCTCCAGGTCGCCATACTTGACGACCAGCGCGGCCGCGGTCTTCTCCCCTATCCCCGGCACGCCGGGGATGTTGTCGCTGGTGTCGCCCCGCAGCGCGCGGAAATCCGGCAGGCGCTCGGGCGGGAAGCCGTATCGCTTCATCACCGCCACGGGATCGTAGATCACGGTGTCGCTTATGCCGCGGCGAGTCATCATCACGGAGACGCGGTCGGACACGAGTTGGAGTTCGTCGAGATCGCCGGTGACGACCAGCACGCGGCAACCGGCCTGCTCCCCCTTTAGCGAGAGCGTGCCGATGATGTCGTCGGCCTCATAGCGCTCCATCGAGTAGATGGGGATGTGCATGGCTTCGAGAATCTCGTAGGCCATGCCGATCTGCGGCCCCAACTCCGCCGGCATCTGCTGGCGGGTGGCCTTGTACTCGGGGTAGCTCTCGTGCCGGAAGGTGGGAGTGGGGAGATCGAAGGCCACCGCCACCAGATCGGGCTGCTCCTCCTCCAGAATCTTGAGGAGCATGGTGGTGAAACCATAGGCCCCGTTCGTCACCTCGCCCTTCGCGTTCGTCAGCGGGGGTAGGGCGAAGAACGCGCGGTAAAGCAGGCTGTTGCCGTCGATCAGCAGCAGCTTGCGAGGCGCGGCATCCGGCGCTGGGTTTTGCTCGGGCGGATCGATCACCTGTCCGCCGACTCGACTTCGCGCTGCAGCGCGCCCTGGGCGAGCCGAGCTGCCAGTTCGTCGTAGAGCAGCCCGCCGCTCACCGTCACCTTGCTGCGGCTGCCGGGCCCCGCGTTTCCGAGTAGCCAGCGCAGCAGACCGGGCTGCCCGACTTCCTTCGCCTTCGCCCTGCCGGGGATGCCCCCCAGCCGGCCGGCCGCGGCGAGCGCGTCCTGCATCCCGCCGAGTTCGTCCACCAGCCCATTCGCCTTCGCCTGCTGGCCGCTGTAGATGCGGCCGTCGGCGAGCTTGCGCACGCCTTCGAGCGTCAGGCCCTTGTCCTTGCGGCCGTCGGCGACGGCCTTGATGAACTGCTGGTGGGTTTCGGTCAGCAGCTTGTCCATCAGGGCGCGCACCTCGGGGGAGATCGGGCCGAAGGGCGACATCATGTCCTTGAACTTGCCCGCCTTCAGCGTCTCCATCTTGACGCCGATCTTGCCGAAAAGGCCGGAGATGTCCTGATGCTCGGAGATCACGCCGATGCTGCCGGTGATGGTGGCCGGGTCGGCCCAGATCTCGGTGGCGGGAGCGGAAATGTAGTAGCCACCGGAGGCCGCCACGTCGGCCATGGAGACTACGACGGGCTTGTGCTTACGGGCGCTCTGGACGGCAGCGTAGATCTTCTTGCGAGGCCGCGGCCGAGCCGCCGGGGCTGTTCACGCGAATCAGGATCGCCTTCGCCTCCCCGTCATCCGCGGCGTCCTGGATCTGCTGCACGATATCGTCCGACCCGCTGGCGGCGCCGCCGAAGGGCGAGTAGCCTCCCGGCCCGGCGATGATGATGCCGTCGACGCGCACCAGAGCCACGCGGTCTCCGCCCACCTCCAGGCCCTTCATCCCGCCGGCGGTGCCGATGAGGCCCAGCACCCCTATCACCAGGATGATGATCACTAGCAGGCACCCGGCGAGGCCGCAACCGCAGCCCCAACGCCAGGCCGTGTTGCGCTTCTGGGGCGGGGGCGGCGGGTAGTAGTACGGAGGCGCGGCCGGCGGCGGGGGTGGTGGTGGCGGGACTGACCCGGCCGTTGGCGGCGGTGGCAGGGCCGCGGGCGGAGGTGGCGGCGGCGCCACGGGTGGGGCCGCGGTCTGCGTTGGCGCGGGGGCCTGCGCTTCCGGCGTCTCGGCAGCCTGATCTTCGGTTGGCGGTTGTGGCGGCTGTTCGGAGGTCACGTTTCTCTCCTGGTGCGAGTGGGGCCGCTCGCCTTGACACGGCCAATCGACCGACATTATACTGCGTTTGCGTGAAATGCGTAGGGCAGGCCCGCCCCGAGATTGCCGAGGGGAGCGATTCTCCTGCCTGGCAGAGCCGTGCCGGTGTGGCGGAATGGCAGACGCGCCTGACTCAAAATCAGGTGTCCGCAAGGGCATGGAGGTTCGACTCCTCTCACCGGCACCAGCACGAGGAACCGCCTGCGAGTCAGTCGCTGCTCCCGCCTGCCCGGAGGTAACTCATCGGCTGGCGCCTGATCTTGTCAGCCCAGCGTTCGCCGCACTGCCTGCAGGTAACCACCGTTGCGACTAGCGCGACTCTCCCCGGCTGTTGCTGACCCGGCACGACAGGCCTGCCGAGCACTTGCCGCTTCTTCGCCAGATCAGAGCTGCCGCAGTTGGGGCAGTTCTTCCGGCCCTCGAGCATCTTCAGCCCCGGTCTGTCCTTGGTTACAGGACGCTGCGTGGTGAGGTCCAGAGCATAGCCGCAGTTCCTGCACCGTAGCACTAGCGCCAGTAGCTTCGTTTTCCTGTCGACTGTCTGCCATTCCATGGTGACGTGGAGGCTGCCGCACTTGGCGCAGGCGCGGGCGAAGAGCTTGCTGCGCTGGGGCGGTCTGGATCCGCGAGTGGGCACTTGTGGGGACCGCCCCCGATCGACTAGCGACGGCAGCGCAGGCTGCGCCCCGCAGGAGCATCCCTCTTGCCGCGCCGCGCGCGGCTGCGACTCCCCCAGCAACCGGTGGTGTCCGCGCAGAGGCCGGGCGTCCGGCCACAGGGCCAGCGCGAAGATGCTGATGAGCACTCCGGCGCAGAACACCCACTGGACACTTGCACAGAGGCGTGCCATCGGTTGACCTAGCCCCCTACGAAACGCGAGCTCCGACGTCTAGGTCTCAACGGCCAGCGGGGACACAAGAAGGGGAACCAAAACCGGCTCAACGGAGCGGCTGGATGGTGCAGCGATACTACTTCGAATCGGGCCGCAAAGCAAGCCCTGGGGGGTGAACGATGGCCTGGCCACAGACTGCCGGAGCAGCGGGAACAGCAGGAACAGCGGAGGGGCTTCGGCAGTAGAACTACCGAAGGAGCGTGAGGGAGGGGCTTCGGCAGTAGAACTACCGAAGCAACGGGGAGCCGCGGAAATGCACGCATGAAAAGTGGCGTTTTCGCAGATGCGGCGCGATGTTCCACGTGGAACATTTCGGGGATTTCCGGGGTGTTCACATTGACGGAATCGGAGGGTCGGGTGGGAGGCGGGCGGGAGAGAGGGGGTGAGGGGGCGGAGGGTGGGAATTGGCGTAAGTAAGCAAGGTATTGATAGTACAAGAGGCAAGCTGAAATGGAGTCGATTTCCGTACGCGGGGATTTCGCGATTTGCCCTAGAAGGCGGCTGGATGGGTCCAGGAGAGGGGCGCGAAATGCGTCTCTTTCGCGGGAACGCCGTATTATGAGCTTTTTCGGGGGAGGGCCGGACTATTTCACGTAGGGCAAGCCAGAGGGGTCAGAGGGGAAGATAGGGGCATTTCGGGGTCTGAGGGGAGGTGCGCGCAGGGGGGCATAGGAGTGCACGAGATGCGTGGTTCGCGGGGCGAGATGTGCGTGTTTTCGGTGGCTTTGGGCCGTGCATTTCGGGGGTGGGAAGGGGGCGGAATCGGGGTGTACTAAGGGGTTAGTACAGTGGGTTTGGGCATAGGCATAAGTGGAGGGAACGGGAACAGCACGGCAACGGCGGTAACCGCAGATTACGCAGATTGCGCAGATTGGCGCCCGCCGATGGCGGGCGAAACGGCAAGGGCGCTCTTGGGGGGGCGGAGGTGGGGGACGCGGGATCGCCGCCCTCCCGGCGGCGGGCGGGCAGGGAGGGCGTGATTCATTGTAAAGTAGCAAGACCTCCTTGACAGTCGTCTAGCAGGACATGGTTGACACTTTTGATCTGGGTAGTCGCAGCGCCAGCGCGCTGGTATCGCGGGTGCGCAAGTCCAGCTCCCGGATCGCCATCGCCCGGTAGCTGACCACCACCAGGTGTTCCACCTCCTCCACGCACACCGGCTCGCCCGCCAGCGCCTCGCACACAAACCAGCGTCGGCCCCGCCACTTCAGGCACCCCTGGCTGTTGAGACGTTGCACCACTCCGGTGTCATAGACCCAGGGCGCTGGCTGCTCCCGGTAGGGCCGGAGCTTCTGGAACGAGTAGACCTGGCTGGGACACCGCATCCCCAGCGCCTCGTGGGGACGCGCCTGGTTGTACTCCCGGCGGAACCGCGGCGCCCCTTGCCGCCAGCTCTCCAGGTCCGGCGGCAGCCCCTCATGCCAGGTGCGCGCTTTCAGGGTGCGGTGGAAGCGCTCCACCTTCCCCCGGGTCTGGGGGTGTGAGGGTCGGCCGTAGAGGAGCTCGATATCCTGGTTCAGCAGCCACACGCTCAGCCGGGTCAGCCCGTAACCGTTGGTGGTCGACCACCACGGCGCCCCCCGATCCATCAGCAGCGCCTCCGGCACTCCCGGCTCCCGAAAGAGCCCTCCCAGCGCCTCCTGGACCCCCTCCAGCGCGACGCTGGGCAAGGGCCAGCGCCCCACCAGATAGCGGGAGTGATCATCGATCAGGCTCAGCGGGTAGCACCAGCCCTGCGCCAGCGCATACTCTCCCTTGAAGTCCATCTGGTGCAGCTGGTTGGGCGCCTCCCGCACAAACCGCCCCTGCGCCTGGCCCCGTACCGGCCCCGCCATCAGTCGCCCTTGCCGGCGCAGAATCCGGTTGATACTCCACTCCGCCAACGGCACCCCTTCGCGCGCCAGCAGCACCTGCAACTTCCGGGCTCCCCACCCATACGCCTCCCGCAACGCCACCACCCGCGCCTCCAGTGCCGCTGGGGTCTGCGTCGGCGAACGCCGGGGCCGGCGGGAGCGCTCCTGCAGCCCGCCGCAGGAGCCACCCTCCTCCAACCGTCTCCGCCAGCCGTAGCCGGTCTGCCGGGAGATCCCGTACTCCGCACACAACTGCGCAAAGGGAGCCACCCGCTGCTTCGCCCGCACCAGGAACTCAATGCGTTGATCCATGACACGCGTATCCTTCCAGGGCATGGGCCTCACCTCGCTGCTAGCAGACCCTTCCGCCCTCCCAAGTGTCAAGGATGTCCTGCTATATCAGTGTCAAGGATCTCATGCTACCGTACAATGAATCACGCCCCTACGTACGGCGACGGAACAGGAACGACGAGATTGCCACGCGCGCCTCGGCTCCGGTTGGAGCCGAGGCGGCTCGCAATGACAGAGATGGGCGGCAACGGCCGCCCCTCGCACTGAGAGCGGAGCTAGGTCACTTGCACGGTGGTGAGGAGGTGCCAGCCGTCGTCGCAGACTTCCTTGATCGCCAGGCGGACGACGGGGGTGTTGGTGTCGTCGACGAGGCCGAGGCCGAACTGGGCGCCGCCGGGGCGGAGGGACTTGGGGATGGTGATCTTCTCGGCAAACCAGGAGTAGCCCGGCAGCCACTTGCGCACGTCCTGGCGCGATAGCACCACCTCTTCATCGGCGCCCTGGCGGAAGAGATACGCGAGTCGGTAGGGGCGGTAGATGGGCGCGACTCCGACGTTGTCGATCCACACCTCCAGGTCGATGCGCTTGCCGCGCTTGACCTCGATCGGCATCAGCACCTGCCTCAACACGAAGCGATAGCCGAGCTGCTTGTTGAACCGCTCGATCTTGTCGGCCCAGGCCTCGGGGATGTAGCACGACTTGGGCATGAAGACGGAGGGGTGGTACTTCAGCGCCTGGTCCAGAATCCAGTCGACGTCCCATCCCTGCTCGTACCAGTGGCCGACGGTCCAGCAGGTTTCGAGGGTCACGGGGCCGGTGCGCCAGGCCTCCTGCACGCCGTCGGTGAAGATCTCCTTCGGGTAGGCGTCGTGCATGTGGTTCCAGCAAAGCCGGTCGGGCATGACGCCGCGGCCGTCGGCGCGGAGGTCGCCGATGCAGTCGGCGCGCCAGCCGATGCGGAGGCCCTTCTTCTTCGCGGCGTAGGCGCAGCCGGGGGTGCCGAGCATGGAGACGAGCTGGGTCTTCGAGAAGCTTCCGAGGTAAGCATCGACGAGGCGGGCGGCCGTCTCGGGGGTGGCATTCCCACCCATCTCCCCGCACGCGCCGCCATAGGCCACGTCGAAGCTCTCCAGATTCGAGTGGCCGTCGAAACGGGCGGCGAAGGCGCGGACAAAGTCGCTCCAGTGGTTGATGTAGAGGTCGTGGTTGTGCTCCGGTTCCTTGCGGCCGTTGTCGACGTCCTTCACCATCACCGGGCAGCCCATCCCCCACAGCCAGGCGGGGAGGTCGTCGTCGATGTAGGGCTGAACGCGAACCTGGAGGGTCTGGCCGCGCAGGCGCGCCGCCTCCAGCGCGCGGTCGATGATATCCCAGCGGAACTTGCCCTTCTCCGGCTCGATCACCGACCAGAGCCAGCGGCAATAGGAGAGGGTAGTATCGGGGTAGCGGTCATTCCTCCGGTTGCCATCGAAGGGCGGGAACTCCGTGGGGCCGACGCGGTCATCCCACTGCAAGCCCGGATAGAGCGGGTCGCCGTTGAAGCGCTGGAAGGTGGTCGTCCCTTTGTGAGGGTTCAGGAGGAAGGCATCGCTCTCGCGAGGCCGGATACGCTGGATGGACTGGTTGGGGGAGTAGCCGGCGGGCCAGCCAGTAACGGGCCGCTTGCGATCGCACTTCTCGTCAAAGGTCATGGGGGTCTCCTTGGCGCTGCGCGGGAGGTTCGCCGCGGGGAGGGCGGCTACCTAGTGGGGGGGCAACGGCAGGCCGGGCGCAGAGGGAAGACAACGGCTGGAGATGACTGCCCGGCACGATTGTGCCGGGCAGGAGCCTGTTGGGGGACGACTGGCCGTTCGTCCCCCAAACCCCCTCACCGGCTTGTGGCGTCCTGACGAAAGCATGAGGTGGCAGCGAGGGGAGTGGGACGCCGCCCCTCGCAACGACAGCGGAGGAGGGAATGGCAGGACCAAGTCGCCGGAGGCGACCAAGGGTCCTGCCGAACGGGAACCTAGCCACCTGCGGCGGGAGAGTAACGGCGAAACGGCAACGGCAGTAACCGCAGATTACGCAGATTGCGCAGATTAGGCCCGCCTAACGGCGGGCGGAGGGGTACGGTGAGATGGCCACGGGGCGGCAACGGCCGCCCGTCGCGATGCCACCCGCACGCTGCGAGCGCGGGTGGCAGGCCGGGGTGATGGGTGTGGCGAAGACTGGGAGTATACCTTTGGGGACAGGGTGGCTATGACTTCACGCGAGCGGTTGTTGACGGTGCTCAGGGGCGGGGTGCCGGATTGTGTTCCGGTGGCTCCGGATTTCTCGAACATGATCCCGGCGCGGCGAACGGGGAAGCCGTTCTGGGATCTCTATCTGTATCGCGACCCGCCGATCTGGGAGGCGTACCTCGACTGCGCGAAGCACTTCAACATCGACTCGCTGATGGATGGGTTCTTCCCACTGACTTTCGGCGACCAGGGAGATGACGGCTGGGAGCGGTATATCGTCGGCCGCACGCCGGAGCGGATCTATGTGCAGTCGTGCCGGATGGAGAACGGGGCGCGACGATGGCAGCCGACGGTCACGGTGTACTACATCGCCGATCCGCCGACGGCAAACGTGCCGGTGGGGAAGATCGGGCTCCCGCCGGTGCCGGAGCGATGGGAGCCGATCGAAGGGATCAAGCCGAAGGACCTAGGGCCGGAGGGGTTCAAGCAGGTGAAGGCGATGATGGGCGACCAAGGGCTGGTCGGCACCGGTGTGGCGTCCACGTTTGCGGTGAGCAGTGAGCAGGAGATCTATCGCTACTACGACCACCCGGAGGAGCACGCGCGGTGGGCGGAGCAGCGGATCGAGTGGATGGAGCGGCGGTTCGCGCAGATCATGACGATGGAGGTGAAGCCGGATTTCCTGTCGGTGGGAGGCTCGGGCACGTTGGTCTACCAGACGGTGGAGATGATGCGGAAGATCGCGCTGCCGGCGGTGAAGAGGGCGATCGAGCTGGCGACGGCGGCGGGGCTTCCGACGCACATTCACTCCTGTGGGCCGGAGAAGGAACTCGTCAGGATCATGGCCGAGGAGACGAGTCTGACGATCATCGATCCGCTGGAGACGCCGCCGATGGGGGACTGCGATCTGGCGGAGCTGAAGCGGAAGTACGGGCACAAGATCACGCTGAAGGGGAATCTGCACACGACGGATGTGATGCTGCGGGGGTCGGTCGCGGAGGTGGTGCGGGCGAGCAAGAAGGCGATCGATGATGCGGCGGCGGGCGGGCGATTCGTGCTGTCGACGGGGGATCAGTGCGGGAGGGATACGCCGGAGGAGAATATCCACGCAGTGGTGGAGACGGCGCGGACGTATGGGAGGTATTGAGGAGGGGAGGGAACGGCGTTCACCGCAGAGACGCAGAGGGCGCAGAGAACGGCAACGGCCTGCCCGCCAGTATCCTGGCGGGCAGAGCCCGCAATTGGGGGCGACCGGCGATTCGCCCCCAAGCCCCCCACTCGCCTTTGGCGTTGCTGACAAGAGCGGAGGGTAGCAGCGAGAGAAGGTAGCAGAAGGCAAGTCACGGGAGGCGACGAGGGCTCCCGCCGAACGGGACCGCGGGGGCTTCGGCAGCCCCTAAGTCCGCCGTAGGCGGACCGGGGTGGCGGCACTTTGCCTAGCCATAGAACTACCGAAGCAACGGCAACGACGAGATTGCCACGGGGCAGCGGCAGGCCGCTGCCCCTCGCAATGACAGATAGGCGCGTTCACGTGGTCGGAGGCGGAAGGTGAGGGGGGTGGGGCCGACGGGGGAGCGGAGGGCGAGGCGGTTGGAGGAGGGTGAGGAGGTGTTGTCGGCGGTGTAGGAGTTGAAGGGGCTGACGGGATACTCGATGGTGGTCTCGGGGCGAAAGGTCAGGCGGAGGCCGCGGTAGAGGAGGGCGCCGCGGTGTTCGCCGGGCGCGACGGTGAAGGGCTCGTCGCCGAGGGTGATCTCGCCCCGGCCTTCGATGGTGCAAGTCTCTCCGTGGGACACGGCCGGCACGAGGGTGAGGGTGACGGGGCGGGCGGCATCTGTGACCGAGAAGGCGAGTTCGACGCCGCCATCGATGAGGCGAGAGGCCACTCTCGCGTTGAACCCGGAGTAGCGATAGGAAACCACTTCTTCCTCACCCCCCGCTGACACCAGTTTCGCCTCCAGCGGCATACACGAGGCCCCATCTCCGGCTTGCGAGAAGGTCGCCAGCTCGGGCTGGAACTTGGAGTTGCTGCCGTCGATGACGAGGCCGGCCTGCTGATGCCAAACGCTGACGAGGGCCTGGCGGTCGAGGCAGAACTGGTTGTCGGGCCACGGTTCGGAGCACTGACCGGAGAGAGCCACCACCCAGGGGTCCTGCTTGCGGAGGGCGGAGGCTCCGTCGAGGGTGGCGCGGTAGGAGGGCTGCTTCTGGGGGGGCGATGTTTCCTCACCTTCTTCCAGCAGCAGGAAGGCCTCGGCGACGCGGGCGACAGTCTCGCCGGACAGGCCATCGCGGTGGCGGCGAAGCTGCTCCAGCATAAAGCGAACGTAGCCGCGGCCATCGGGCCAACGAGTGAAGCCGGCGAGGCCCCACATGAGTGGGCTTGAGAGGTGTTGCATGCGGCCATCGATGCATTCGACGGGGACGCCGTCGGGGTAGGTCCAGTGGGAGTGGAGGTCGAGCCCGCGGCGGAGGGCGGGGAGGCCGGTCGGGTCGCCGGACCAGATGGTGTACTGGCCGACGCCGTCGTAGGTGAGGAAGTTGTAGCCGAGGGCGGGGCCGTGGTGCTCCTCCCAATAACCGCCGGGCCGCTGGTCGGCGATGAGGCGTCGCATGAGATCGGCGGAGAGGTCGGCCCACTCGGGGCGGTCGAACTCGCGGCCGGCGAGCCAGAGCAGCGCGAGATAGAGTGCGAAATGGTTGGTGCCGGTGCCCACCTGGTGGGAGGTGAAGCGCGCGACATCGCGGTGGGGGAGCAGGTGGCGGTGGAGGAGCCAGTCGCAGGCGCGGATGATCTTGTCGCGCCAGGTGGCCTCGTCGGCCGCGGTAGTCGCTCCCGGAGGAGGCGGTAGGCCTGGAGCCAGGCGCAGGTAAGGCGCTGGCAGACGAAGGGGTGGCTGAGCGTCACGCCGCGCAAGCGCCAGGTCATGGTTCCGTCGTCGGCGATGCGGCTGGCGATGTGCTCGCCATTTCTCAGGATCGCCTGCCACAGCCGATCATTGCCGCGCCAAGGGTTGCCGGGGCGATCGGAGGTATGGAGCAGGGCGGCCGCGAGAATGTACTGCTGGTCGAAGAAGTTCCACTCGTTGGTTTCGTGCTCGCGCTCGGTGGAGAAGCGGCCATCGCTCCACTGGAGGTCGAGAAACTGCTCGGCGCTGCCAGCGACGAGGTCGAGGCTCAGGTCCCGCAAAGTGGGGTTCGGCATTCTCTGCTCCTATTGGGTGGCTGTCCGGGGGTCGGGTCTCAGCAGCACCCAGGCGGTGTGGTCGAGTCCGGTCTTGCCGCGGCGCGTGTCGAGAGCGAGCATGACGCCATCGGGGGGGACGCTGATGCCGCGCATCTCGATATCGAGGGAGCGGCCCGCGGCGCGGAAGATGACGTCGGGGGTCGGCTTCCCGAGTTGGAGGGTGTAGGTACGCGGCGCGGTGTTGCCGCCGGCGAGCGGGTAGAGCTGAACGCGGTACTGCACCTCCGGGGAGGGTTTCGCGGCGAGGTCGAGGCGGAGGAGCAGGTTGCCTGAGGAGGCGGCCGCGCGCAGGGCGAGGAGGTTGGCGGCAGGTGGGATCGGCTCACTGCCCGCGTCCTCGGCGAAGCGAACGATGGCGGTGGGGAGGCCACGCCAACTGGCCTGCGCCGGAGACGGGCCGTTGAGCGCGATCTCGGGGAGTCGAGAGGGATCGATCTGGCCGTAGAGTTCGCGCTTTCGGGCGAAGTTGAGCAGGAAGTCGTGCATGAGCAGGAGTTGGGTGGCGTGCTTCTCGATCGCCTCGCGTTTGCGGCGGGCGGCGTCCTCGGTGAGGGCGAACGAACTCCAACGGGTCTTCACCTCGTCGGCATGCGCGGGCGGCGCGGTGGGGTCGAGCAGATGCCTGGCGGGCGAGAGCCACTTGCTGGAGGGATGCACGAGATAGAGCCAGAGAGGGACGCTCCCCAGCAGCCCGCGCTGGCTGAGCGCAGCGAGGGTGAAGCAGTAAAGAGCCCAGTGATCGACATGGGTATCGAGGGGGTGAGGGGCAAGGATCAGAGTGGGCCGAAACTCGGCGATCACGGCCCCGAGATCCTCGAGCAGGGCGAGGCCGGAATAGGGCCGGCCCGGCCGATAGGCGTTCGGATAGGGCCCATGATCGGTCTTGGTGTAGGGGCTGGAGTAGGGAGAGGACAGCTCCCAGTGCGACAGCCAGAGGCGGTCGAGGCCGCGATCGGGATAGCCAAGAAAGACGGCCTGGTCGTGGGATAGGCCAAGCACGGCGAGCGCGGCGAGAGCTTCCCGATGTCGCATCTCGGCCAGCCTCAGGTAATCGCGGCTGGGAACGACGGACTCGGAGAAGATCTTCTGGGCGGCGGTGCGGAAGGCGTCGCCGTAGGTAGCGTAGACGACTCGCACCTGGGCGCCGGCCGCAACGGCTTCGGAGATGAGGCCGCCGCAGGGGACGGACTCGTCGTCCGGGTGGGGGGCGAGCACCAGCACGCGGTCGCGACTGGTGGGAGCGAGCAGAGGGGGCGTCGGACGAGCAAAGCCCGGGGCAAGGAGCAGCCGCGGCGGGGCCGCGCCGAGACCAACCGCGGGAATAGACGCGGCCGCCAGGATCAGCAAGGCCCCGAGGAGGGGCCATCGGGTAGCGCGGTTTCGGCTGACGAGGGTGGGCCAGCCGGTAACGCGGTTTGGGCTAGCCTGGCTGTTGAGGATAGTCAACAACCTGCACCTGGAGGTTGCAGATCCAGTAAAGGTAGGCGGGCGAGCAGGCCACGGGGAGACTGATCGCGGCCAGGAAGATCAGCCATCCAACTGAGCCAGTGAATACCGGTCGGTAGACCTTCATGGGAGGCAACTCCTCTTCTTCTATGATCAGAGGCCGCGTTGGGCGCCGGCGCGGCGGAGGCGGGCGCGGAGCCAGGCGCGTAGGGCAGGCCCATGCTCGGGGTCGGCGAGACCAAGCTCGGCGAAGGCCTGGAAGTAGCTGAGGAAGTTGCCGATGTCGAGGCGATGCTCGTTGGGGCGGAGCTTCACGCAGAGGATGTCGTGGCCCTCGGCGAGGAGGATGCGGAAGGCATCAGTGAGCCAGAGTTCGCCGCCGATGCCGGGCTTGGTGCGGCGGATGGCATCGAAGACAACCGGCTCCAGCAGATAGCGGCCGGCGGCGGCGAGATTGCTGGGAGCGCGATCGGGCTTGGGCTTCTCGACGATGTCGCGGATGGCGAAGACGTCGCCCTCGGAGTCGCGGGGGGCGACGATTCCATACCTGCTGACGGCCTGCCTGGGAACGGCCTCGACGGCGATGGTGACGGCGGGCCGGTGGCGCGCGTGGGCCTCGATCATGCGGGTGAGGAGGGGCCGCTTGGCCTTCGACACGACGATGGAATCGCCGAGCGCGACCACGAAGGGCTCACCGGCGACGAAGGGCTCGGCAAGGCCGATGGCATCGGCGAGGCCCTTGGGCACGGTCTGGCGGGCGTGAAAGAACTGGAGCTTCGTCCAGGCCTCGGACTCCTCTCCGTTGGGACCGACCTCGCGGTCGAGATGGTCCTCGATGGCGCGCTTGCCCTGCCCAGAGATAACGAGGACCTCCTTGAGATCGGCGGCGGCGAGCTCCTCGACGACGTGCTGGATGGTGGGCTTGCGCCCGACGGGCAGCATTTCCTTGGGCTGGGATCGGGTGGCGGGAAGCAGACGCGTCCCGCGCCCGGCGGCCGGGACGACGGCCTTCACGATGAGAGGTCTTCGATCTGAAGTCTTGGGATCAGCGCGTTTCATTGGCCATGCACCACGGAGAATCGGTATCCCTTCGCTTCGTAGGCGGCGGCGAGGCCCGGCGGCGGGCGCGACCCGGTGAGCAGGATGAGGGCGGCCCCGCTGGAGCCGGGGAGTTTGGCCGGCAGCCCGGCGGCGCGCGCGATCTCGACCAGCGCGACGGTGTGGGCGCCGATGAGCTGGTCGCCGAAGAGACCGCGGCGGAGGTCGAAGTTGCGGTTCATGAGGCGGCCGAGTTCGGCGAAGTCGCGCCGCTGGATGGCGGCACGACCGGCCTCGGCGCAGGCGGCGATCTCTCGCATCACCCGGGTAACCTCCGGGTCGCCCGCTTCCCAGCGGCTGCGGATGCCGGCGTGGATATGGCCCGACTCCTGAAGTCCGGTCTGCTCGGTAAGGTAGGCGATGGCGAACCGGGGCAGCAGGCCGAC
This sequence comes from uncultured Armatimonadota bacterium, assembly GCA_963699135.1. Classification (GTDB taxonomy): domain Bacteria; phylum Armatimonadota; class Hebobacteria; order Hebobacterales; family Hebobacteraceae; genus JBEKKD01. The sequence continues at coordinate 1,379,786 of OY969415.1, forward strand.
ATCGAGGCGTTGGTAGCTGGGCTGCTCGCCGGAGAAGTCCATGTAGGTGAGCGCCCCAAAGGCCTGCACCACGCGGTCCTGGAGGCCGGCGGCGATGCCCAGCTCTTTGGATTCGACGCTAAGCGCGAGCGCGGCGAGTTCCTGGGGTGGGACGGCGGCGGCCGGAACGCGATGGAAGCGAAGCAGGGCGCGGAGGGCGGCGATGATCATGGCGCTGGATCCGCCGAGCCCGGACTGACGAGGAATGGTGGTCTCGTATTCGAGGGTGAAGTTGGCCTTGCGCAGGCGAAGGCTTCGCTCCTGGCAGTAGGCGACGAAGCGGGCGCAGGTGGCGAAGAGCAGGCGCTGCATGCCGTAGTAGCCATGGCGGCGCACGGTGTTCACGAGGTCATCAAGATCGGCGAACTCGGAACGGTCGTGGTCGGGGTGGAGGCGGAAGGTGAGGCTGGGGCTCTCCCAGAGCCGGACCTGGGCGGCGAAGTCTCGGATGAGGAACGAGATCACCTTCCCGCCGTAGATGTCGGAGGGGTTGCCGAGCAGGCCGGCTCGCGCGTGGGCCTTGCTGCGTACGATCACGGCCGGCCGCCGGAGCAAGCCGATGGAACGATCATCCGACGTGCGAGGGGACTTGGCTGCGTCATGATCTCTCCCACGGCGACCTCATTTCCGCGGAGAGGGCGGCTGGTCCTGCCGTCGGGGGGCACAGAAACGGAGGGGGAGCACAACGGCGAGATTGCCACGGGGCGGCAACGGCCGCCCCTCGCAATGACAACTGGGGAAAGGCATGCCGGGGGCGTGCCTACGCGGGTTACCACTCGCTGGCGCTCGTGGCAAATGCGCCAGAGGCGCACAAGCCCACGCCACTGGCCGGCGGGAGGCCGCGCGGCGAGCGAGGGGGCCAGGGAAGGGGGGGGGGGAGCGACGTTGGGCAGGAACGGGTTCTGGAGCCGTGGTAGTTAGCCCTCAGTACCGGTGCGGCCCTCTTTCCATGGTCACACCCCTAGCACCGGCGTCAGCGAGGCAGCGATGTCCACAGGCAGCAGGAAGAAGGGGAAGGCGAGCAAGAGCGCCGGCGGTCCCCAGAAGCAGCAGCCACAGAAGCAGCAACCGAGGAAGCCAGTCAGGAGCCGGGTCGAGTGGGTGCAGGTGGTGGGACAGGTGGTGATAATCCTGCTCATCGTCGCGGTCCCGGTGGTGCTCAATATCAGGTCCAACAACGTGTGTGATGTGAAGGATGTCGTGTTGGGCCTCGGGGTGGCGGCAGGGCTGGGGTTGTGGCTGCTGGCATCCCTGGCGAAGGGCGAGAATCTCGTGGGCAAAGTCGCGGCTGAATACGGCGGTGCTGGCATTCGTGGCCTGGTCGGCGGTTAGCATCGTCTATGCTCGCTATCGCTATGTGACGGTCTCGGAACTGGGGAGGCTGGCGTCGAATCTGGCGTTGTTCTGGCTGGTGATCTTGTGCCTGCGCAGGCTGGCGCAGGTGAGGAGGGTGCTGGGGTGGGCGGCGATCGGCGCGGTGCCCGTACTCGGTTACGCCTTCTACCAGAAGAGTGGCCGGGACTTCATCCCTTGGAGCGAGCCCGTCACGCGCGTTTTCTCGTTCCTGGCGAACCCCACGTACTTCGGCGGCTATCTGATGCTGCTGATCCCGGTAATGGTTGCCTGTGGGGTGATGTACCTCCAGACTGACGAGGAGCAGCCCGAGCGCCGGAAGTCCTGGGGGGCTTACGTGCTGGCCGGGGGCTTCTTCGCGCTGGCCGCGGCGATGCTGCTCTGCCTCTACCTGTCGGTGACCCTGTCGGGGATGATCGGTTTGGGACTGGCGCTGTTGGTGGCGTTCGTGTTGGTGATCGCCCGGGGCGGGCGCAGGGCGATCCGCTGGGCGATACCGGCGGCGGCGCTGTTGGCGGTGGTGGTGACGCCGCTGGGCTATCTCGGCTACAGCCATTTGGACGTGGCTCAGCAGCGGCGCGTGCAGCAGGTGATTCGATTCCAGGATCCCTTCGCGGAAGAGCGGCAACTGCACTGGCGTACGGCGCTGGGGATATTCCGCGAGCGACCCGCAGTCGGTGAGGGGTATGGCGCGTTCCGCGTCTACTCGCTGGAGAAGATGGCCACGGAGTGGTACGCGCAGGACACGAGGCGCGCACAGACGATGTTGGTCCCGGGGTACGCGCACAATGAATATCTTCAGATGCTGGCGGACACGGGGCTGATCGGCGGCGTGTTGTTCCTGGGGGTGGCGCTGGGGGCGCTAGGGCTGGCGGTGTGGCTGACGATACGGCACCCGAGTCGGCGCTGGGCGACACTGTGTCTGGCGATCAGCGCGGCGATGACGGCGTTCCTGTTCCAAAACTTCTTCGGGGTGACATTCCGGCAGGCGGGAGTGGTGACGTTCTACTGGCTGTGGTTGGGGCTGCTGGTTCTGGCGGCGGCCGCCATACCGCGGCCGGGGAAGGAGGAAACTGGGGGCCTGCTCCTCCACTTGACCCGGTTCCGGCCAGTTCCGGCGTGGGGCTGGGCGCCCGCGGGAGCGGCGATCGCGGCGGTGTGGTGGTTCCTGCTGTGGCCAGTGGCGGTGGACCCGGTATATGCCTCCATGGACGTGCGGCTGGCGAAGCGCCTGGCGGGGCAGGGGGAGTACCGGGTGGCGGCTCAGTTGGCGGACCACGCGGTCTCGCTCTGTCCCTATTCCTTCGTGGGCTACTACACCTCGGGATTTGCGTGGGGTCAGACGGGCGACTACGAGAAGGCAGTGACGGCGAACAAGAAGGCGCTGGAGCTGATGCCGGGCAATGCCAGCGTGTACTACAACCTCGGAGTCGCTTACAAAGAGAAGGGTGATCTGGACCAGGCGCTCGCCATCTTCAGGCGCGCGGTGGAGCTGATGCCGACCTCCTACAAGCATCAGGCGGCGATGGCGGAGACGCTCGCGAAGCAGGGCAAGCTGAAGGAGGCGCTCCCGTACGCGCAGGAGGCGGCCAGGCTGTCCCGTCGCAGCAAAGACGAGGCAAGCTGCTATCTGCTGGTGGCCGACATCTGCAACAAGCTGGGCCGGGTCACGGAGATGACGGCCGCGCTGAAACAGGCGTCGGAGCTGGACCCCAACAGCCCGAAGCTGAAGCAGCAATTGGCATTCCTCTACTTCAAGAACGGCGATGCGCCGATGGGCGCGAAGATGCTGCGCCAGTGGATCCAGCTGGAGCCGAATGCCGCGATGGCGCACAATGTGTTGGGGACGTACTACCTCGGACGGCAGCAGTACCCGGAGGCGAAGGCGGAGTTCGAGCGGGCGGTGCAGATCGATCCCAACTACGCGGTGGCGCGGTTCAACCTGGGGCTGACCTATGGCCGCATGAAAGACATGGGAGCGGCGGTGGCGCAGTTCCGCGAGGTGGCGGCCCGGTCGCCGAGGTCGCCCGAAGCCCAGCGGGCACGGCAAGCGCTGGATAAGCTGGCGCGACAGGCGCCGGTGGGGCGGAAGCGATAGCCACCCCCCCGGCCCCGCTCGCGCCTACTCCTTACAGCCCCATCAAGAGGGGGTTGGACGTATTGGTATCCGGGGTCTGCCTGGCGCTTTCGCTGCCCTTCTGGGTAGCGATCAGCATCTCCATCCTTCTCTATGACGGCTGGCCGGTGCTCTACTGCCAGCGCCGAGTCGGCAAAGGGGGCCGCGTCTTCCTGGCCTACAAGTTTCGCTCGATGGTGAAGGAAGCGGAGAGGATGACGGGGGCGATGCTGGCGGTGAAGAATGACCCCAGGATCACGCCTGTGGGACGGCTGCTGCGGAAGGCGGCGTTGGATGAGATCCCGCAGTTGCTGAACATCTTCAAGGGCGACATGAGCTGGGTGGGTCCGCGGCCGGAGCGGCCGGAGTTCGTGAGGCAGTTCCTGGGTCAGATCCCCGCCTATGGGAGGCGCCACCTGGTGACTCCCGGCTTGACGGGGGTGGCACAGGTGCAGGGGCGCTACCACACCGATCCGATTGACAAGCTGAGATACGATCTCTACTATGTGCGAAATCACAGCCTCCGGCTGGATTTTCGGCTTTTCGTGATGTCCTGGCTGATCACCGTCAAGGGCCGATGGGATAGCTCCGCCGCGAAGAGATAGCAGGGGTGTGACCACGGGGAGCGGGACGGCGGCGGAGCGCGACAAGCCCTGCGCGGAGGAAATCCGTGCTTTCCGTCGCAACCGGCGCGCATCCCGTGGGACGCGCCGCAGTGGGGGGGATGGCGCTGCTTGTCCTCGCCAGCGCTCCCGGCTGCGGAAGGCTGCGCGCCGCTCCAGGTCCGGCCCCACTTCGCAACTCCTCCTCAGTCGGGCAGATCGCGTGGCGCGTCCGGACCAGTAAGAAGGTGGTCGCGCTGACGCTGGATGACGGCCCGAACCCGAAGTACACGCCGGTCGCGCTGAAGATCGCGCGGGAACACAAGGCGAAGCTGACGTTCTTCGTGCTCGGCCGGGAGGTGGAGCAACACCCGGAGCTAGTGCGTCAGGCGGTCCGCGAGGGACATGCCATCGCCAACCACGGCTGGGATCACACGCTGCTGACGGAGCGGGGGTCGCGCAAGGGGACGGCCGGCGGGGGTACCCTCTCGGAGGTGGCGCGCAAGCAGATCCGGAGTTGCGAAGAGGCGGTGGCGAAGGCCTGCCAGGTCCACACCGATATCTTTCGCCCCCCGAAGGGGATGTGGGACAGCGAGACATCGCTGGCGGCGGAAAGCCTGGGTTACCGGATGGCGCTGTGGACGATCACGCTCGAACACCACTCGGCCCCTTCGCCCCAGGAAATGGCGGATCGCGTGATCGACAGGATCACCCCAGGCACGATCATCTTGGCGCACGATGGGGAGCCGAAGCCGCCCATCGACCGGCGCAAGACGATAGCGGCGCTGCCGCTGCTGATAGACGGTTTGCGCGAGAAGGGGTATGAGTTCGTGACAGCGCCGGAGCTACTGGCACTAGCGAAGGGTGAGTGATGGTCAGATCTCTGATGTTGGCCGCGCTGATGGCTATCGGGTCAGTGGCCTCGGCCGCCGCTGGCGGGACGAACGCGCCGGCTGCGACACCGCTGCCGCAAACCGCGTCCCACCCGCCGGACGGGGCGCTGCTCGATGCCTTCTGGGCGCGGGCCATGGAGGAGACGTACAAGTCGCCGGCGGAACTGGTGGCGCAGGACCAGCGGGAGCAGCGAGAGGGTTACACTTCCAGACGGTGTCGGAGATGGCGGCGGCTCAGGGGCTGCACTTGTAGAGCGGGCGGGGGAAACGGCACTCACCGCAGAGGGGGGCGGTACGGCTGGCACCCATTGCCCGGCACGATTGTGCCGGGCAGAAGCCTGCTGGGGGACGACTGGCCGTTCGTCCCCCAGACCCCCTCACCGGCTTCTGGCCTCCTGGCGGAAGTATGGGGTGGCAGCGGGAGCGATGAAGTAACGAGCGCAATGACAGTGAGGGGATGGCAGGACCAAGTCGCCGGAGGCGACTGGAGGTCCTGCCGAACGGGAGGAGGGAGGGCGTGATGAATCACGCCCCTACGGGAGGGGGTTCGGCAGCGAATTACCGAAGCAGCCAACACCGAGATTGCCACGCACGCCCTGGCTCCGGTCGGAGCCAGGGCGGCTCGCAATGACAACTGGGGCGATGGGGAGAGTGCGGACGGCGCTACGCGACGTAGTCGCGGATGAGCAGGAGGTTCTCGGGAGGGGTCTCGTAGGGGACGGCGCCGGTGCCGAGGAGGAGGTTGGGCTGCCCGGCGGCAAGGGCGACGACCTCGTCGACGGCGCGCAGTATCTCTGACTTCGTGCCTCGGGTGTACACCCTTGGGTCGAGGTTCACCCTAACCTTGACGTTGGGGTGAGAGGCCATCCGCCTGAGAAACTCCCGGCGGTCGGTTTCGGCGGGGCAGATCACGAAGTCGGTGCCGGTCTCGAGCATGGGTTCGATGATGGGCGCGGTGTCGCCGCCGATGATGCAGGGGACGGCGTGCCCGGCGGCGGTCCCCACCTGCTGCATGGTTGCCTTGAGCGAGGGCAACTCGACCTCGCGGAACTGAGTTGGCGAGAGCAGGGGCGGGGCGGCGGCGGATTCGAAGAAGGCGACGTCGAGTCCCGCGGCGATGACGGCCGCGGCGAAGGCGACTTGCCCGGGGACGAGTAGAAGCAGGAACTCGCGGGCGCGGGCGGGGTTAGCGCCACGGAAGTCAGAAGCTCATCCAGCCCGAGCAGGCTGGAGGCGATCGAGAAGGGGCCGCTCACCGGCAGTCGGACATCGGCCTCGGGGAACTCGTCCTTCAGTCGCCGGGCCACGCGGATGCCAGGGGGAGGCGGCCCGCGGTCGCCGGGTCGAAGGGCGCGAGGTGCAGCGCCTGCTCGAGGGAGTCGAACACCGGCTGGGTGACGGCAGGGATACCATTTCCCTTGGGTGATCGACGCGCGCCCCGTAGGCCTCGGCTTCGAGGTTGTAGATGTCGATCCCGATCACTACGGGGAAGTGGCGATAGCGCAGATAGGCCTCGCGGTGGGCCTGCACGAGCAGTTCCTCGCTGCGCGATACCTCCCACGGCGTGCGGCCGATCAGGCGGGCGGCGTGCTCGTAGACTGAGATCGAGAAGGGGATCCTCGCCACACTGAACCTCCACAAGAGATTACTGCGCGGGGTCGCGTCCTCCCTCGCTCCCGCCGCCTGTCTGACTAATGATACGCGGCGGGGATCGATGTGCCTCTATTGTCACAGGAGTCGAGGCATCGTCGCCTAACCTGCCGCTTGCCTGTAGCAATATTGCCGCGGAGTGAGCACGCTGGGCGCGGAAGAGCGCTCTCTGACATGCGAGAGCCAGCACCCGGCGCCGCGAGACCAGGAGGAAACAGATGCCAGCGTTTCTCGATCCGTTCCCGGGGCTGGTTCCCCGGAAGATGACGAAGTCGGAGTTGGTCAGGGCCCTGCGGCTGAACCTCGCGGCGGAACTGGAGGCGGTGCACCTCTACACCTCGCACGCGGAGGCCGCGGATGATCCGCTGACCAAGAAGATGCTGCTGGACGTGGCCGACGAGGAGAGGGTGCACGCGGGTGAGTTCCTGGAGCTGATCCGGAGGCTGGCGCCGGAGGAGCAACAGCTTCTCGACGAAGGCAGCCAGGAAGTGCAGGCGATGGCGGCGGGCATGGCGGCGGAGCCGCCGCCGGCCGCGACGATGCCCGACCTGACGATGACAGTCGGCAGCCTGCGAGAGGCGCCGAAGGAGGGTGAGTGAGATGCGCTACCTACCACGCGAAGCCGCGCCCATCGGCGACGCAACCTGGGGGATGATCGAAGAGGCGGTGGTGGGGCCGGCGAAGATGCAGCTCGCGGGCCGACGGCTGCTCGACATCCAGGGGCCGTTCGGGCTCGGGATGAGAGTGCTGGACCACAAGGAACGGGAGACGGCGGCCGAGGCGAGCTTCGGCGACGCGAAGGCGAGGATGTCGGCGCCGGAGACGACGCCGATTCCGTTGATCTACTCGGAATTCACGCTGTCCATCCGCGAGATCGCGGCGGCGGAAGAGCGGGGCAGCCTGCTAGACCTCGATGCTCCCGCGAAGGCCGCCATCGCTTGCTCGCGGCTCGAAGACAATCTGATCTTCGGCGGCAACAAGGAGCTGCGGATCGATGGCCTGATGACCGCGCCGAAGGCGTCGAAGGTGAAGCTCGGCGACTGGGAGCAGATGGGCCAGCCGATGGAGGACCTGATCAAGGCCGCGAACGCGCTGGACGCGGCCGGCTTCCCGGGCCCCTACAGCGCGGCACTCGCGCCGTCGCTGTTCAACGCGCTCTACCGGCGGTATGAGGAGGCGAGCCTGACCCAGCTCGAGCACGCCCGGCAGTTGATCACGGGAGGCCTGGTGAAGGCGCCGACGCTGGCGTCGGGCGGTGTGGTGCTGGCGTCGCTGCGGCACTTCGCCTCGCTGGTGATCGGCCTGGACATGACGCCGGCGTTCGTCGGGCCGACACCGACAGGCTACCAGTTCGTGATCATGGAGAGCATCACGCCCAGGATCACGGTGCCGGAAGCGATCTGCGTGCTGACTGGGAAGTAGCGAGCGAACACGGAGAGGACGAGATGGCAGACACCATCACTCGCGAGGAGCTGAAGCGGAAGATAGAGGCGGGGGAGGACTTCCTGCTGATCGACGTGCTGCTGACCGATTCCTATCCGCGGGAGCACCTTCCGGGCGCGATCAACCTCCCGCTGTACGAGATCGGTGACGCAACCACGGCGTCGATCCCGAAGGACAAGGAAGTCATCGTCTACTGCGGGAGCTTTGCGTGCCAGGCGAGTCCGGCGGCGGCCGCGAAGCTGAGAGAGATGGGGTTCACGCGCGTGCTCGACTTCGAGGGCGGGCTCGCGGACTGGAAGGATGCCGGCTACCCGATGGAGCGAGCGGAGGCGGCGAAGCGCTGAGGAGGAAAGGGGAGGGCGATGCCGGCGGTGATGGAGATCAGCGTGTTCCCGGCGGGCAAGCAGGGCGCCAGCTTGGGAGACGTGATGGTCGAGGTGCTGAAGGTCGCGGAGAAGCACGGCGCGAACTATGAGCTGACGGCGATGGGGACTTGCCTGGAGGGCGAGCTCAGACGCGCTGTTCGCGATCGCGCGGGAGATGCACGAGGTGTGCTTCGAGCTGGGCTACCCGCGGGTGCTGACGACGATCCGGGTGGACGACCGGCGGGACAAGGCGCTGACGATGAAGCACAAAGTGGATTCGGTGAAGGAGAAGCTGGCGAAGTCGGCGCTGCATATCAGTGAGAGTTGAGGTATCTGAAGCGAAAAGAGCCGGAGCGCGCGATGCGCGCTCCCGGCTTCGTCGTTTGTTGCTGCGGGTCGTGGAGCAGCGGCCGCTACTTCAGCCCGAAGAGTTTGGTGGCGTTGCCGCGGTTGACTCTCTCGCGGATCGCCGGGGAGGCGCCGACGGCGTCGAAGAGGGCGTCGTAGAACTTGAAGTAGGGCTGGAAGCCCTCGTTGTCTGTCTGAAGACACTGACGTCGCTGGCGAAGAGGAGCTTTGTTCAGGCTGGACTCGTCGAGGTTGCCGTTGGGGGCGAACATCTCTCGCCCACATCATGAGGGAGCGTTGGTAGGCGGTGCCGCCGCTGAGTTCGGCGTAGACGTTGGGCACGGACCACGTGATCTTCCAGGCTTCCTCCCACCAGGGGTTGCCGAAGTGGGCCATGAGGATCTTGAGGTCCGGGTGGCGGCGGCTCATGCAGTCGATGGCGGCCGGGGCGCATGAGGGTGATGTCGGTGTGGGCGGGCGGGCTCGAAGACGCCGATCCCCAGGTAGCCGGTGTGGAACATGGCGACTTTGCCCTTGGTCGGAGATGGCGGCGTAGAGCGGATCGTAGCGGGTGTCGCCGTAGGAGAACTGAGGGTCGATGAACTTGATGCCGGCGGCGCCGCCGTCGAGGATCTCGTTGATCTCCTTGACCGTGATCTTGTCGATGTCGATCCAGGGAACGGGGATGATGAAGTCGGGCAGGGCCCGATAGGCCTCCATCGTCGGCTCGGGGTCCTGGATGAGGAGCACCCTTTCCACGCCCCGGTCGCGGCATTTCTTGACGTAATCCTGGGGCGATCCCTGGAGCTTCGAGAAGTCACCATGTACGTGCGCGTCGATTCGCATTTCTGTCTCCCTGTATGAGTCACTAGGGGGCCCGAAGTGGGCCCGCGGCTTGTCGGTCAGGCGAGTCCGAACAGCTTGAGAGCAGTGCCCCGGTTGATCCGCTCCCGCCACTCCGGCGAGGCGCCGATGGCATCGTAGACAGCGTCATAGAACTCGAAGTAATCCTCGAAGCCCTCGTGCTCCCTGAAGACGCTCATGTCGCTGGCGAAGAGGAGCTTCTTGAGGCTGTCCTCGTCGAGCACGCCATTGGGGGCGAAGGTCTCGGCCCACATGGAGATCGACCGCTTGTAGGCAGTGCCGCCGCTGAGCTCGGCGTAGACGTTGGGGACGGACCACATGATCTTCCAGGCCTCTTCCCACCAGGGGTTGCCGAAATGGGCCATGAGGATCCTGAGGTCGGGGTGACGGCGGCTCATGCAGTCGATGGCGGCGGGTCGCATGAGGGCGATATCGGTGGGGCGCGGCGGGCTCGGAGCGGCGGGCGAGGTAGCCGGTGTGGAACATGGCGACTTTGCCCTTGGCGGAAATGGCGGCATAGAGTGGGTCGTAGCGCGTATCGCCATAGGAGAACTGGGGGTCGATGAACTTGATGCCGAGGGCGCCGGCGTCGATGATCTCGTTGATCTCGCGCACGGTGACCTTGTCGATGTCGACCCGCGGCACCGGGATGATGAAGTCGGGCAGGGCTTTGAAAGCGGCGAGGGTTGAGTCCGGCTCGGAGATCAGGACGACCTTCTCGATCCCCTGGGCGCGGCATTTCTTCACGTACTCCGCGGGCACGCCCTGGAACTTGCTGAAGTCGCCGTGAATGTGGGCGTCGATACGCATATCCATCTCAGCACCTCCGGAGTGAGATCAAACCGCGCGAGTAAATCGAATCCGGTCCCGCGCAACAACCTGTCAGGGATGGTTCCGCCCGCGCAGGGGTTTCCCTTTGTGGCGAAGGCGCTACTCGGCGTCGCGCAGGCCGGGGCGCGCCACCAGGAAACGGCGGCGGCGACGAGACAGATGGCGCCGTCGATGGCGACGGCCCATCGCGGCCCCAGCCACTGGGCGGCGGCCCCGATCTGGAGGTTGCCCAGGGGTGACATGCCGGCGAAGACGAAGGCGCGCAGGCCCATCACTCTCCCGCGAAGCTCATCGGGAGGGGATTTCTGCAGGATGGTGTTCGAGGTGGTGTTGAACGACATCATGCCGAGGCCGACGAAGAAGAGAAAGGCGACGGCGATGGAGTAGGAGGAGGCGCTGGCGAGGAGCATGAGGCCGATGGGGAAGACGAAGGAGCCGAGGACGGTGATGGCGCCGATGCGGAAGCGGTGCCCGATGGCGGTCATAGTCATGGCGGCGAGGAGGGAGCCGAAGGCCGGGGCGGACATGAGGAACCCGTATCCCCGGGGGCCGGTGTGGAAGACTTCCTGGGCGAAGAGGGGCATGAGGGTGGCGTAGGGCATGGCGAAGAGGCTGGAGAACCCGGTGAGGATGAGCAGGGCCTTGGCGACAGGCTGGCTGCGCACCCACTTCACGCCGCCGCCGATGTGCTCGAACATGGAGCCGGACATGCGGGGGCGAGGGGGCCGGGGGGTGATGGTGGTGAGGATGACGATCAGGGGCAGGAAAGAGATGGCGTTGATGAGGAAGCAGCCGGCCATCCCGGCGGCGGCGAGCAGGATCCCCGCGACCGAAGGCCCGATTACCCGGCCGGAGTTGAAGGCGGACGAGTTGAGGGCGACGGCGTTGAAAATGTCCTCTCGCTCCACCAGGTCCATCACCATGGACTGACGGGTGGGCATGTCGAAGGCGTTGATGACGCCGAGGAGGGCGGCAAGGGTCATCACGTGCCAGACGCGCACCGTGTCGGTGTAGACGAGGAGCGCGAGGACGCCCGCCTGGAGGGCGGCCAGGCTCTGGGTGATGAAGACGATGCGGTGCTTGCTGAAGCGATCGGCAACGACCCCGGCAGGAAGGGAGAGCAGCAGAATGGGAAACGCGCCGCAGGCGCCGACGAGGCCGAGGTAGAGGGGTGACTTAGTGAGCTGGTAGACCAGCCACCCCTGGGCCGCGTTCTGCATCCAGGTGCCGGTGACGGAGAGGACGAGGCCGATCCAGAATCGGCGGAAGTCGCGATGGCGCAGCGAACGCAGGGCCATCGGCCACCGCGTCTGGCGCGCTTCCTCTGCGATCTCCGGAGGGACCTGGAACTCGTCAGCCACCGCGGACCTCGGCCGATGGCGGGCCGGTCGACTCCGAGGGGATCACGTCAACACCGCGCGCCCGCTAGCTCGGCTTCAGTCCCGCTTTCCGCAGGGCTTCTTTCCCTTCCTCTCCGGTCAGGAAATCGACGAAAGCGCGAGCGACCGGTTGCTGAGGTCCGGCGCCAAGGGCGGCGGCGCGATAGGGGACGGGAGGGTAGAGATCGAGTGGCATCTCGCCCGCGATGCGGATGGTCTTGGGGGGCGATCCACCCTCGAGCAGGCAGTCTCGGAAGACGACGGCGGCGTCGGCCTTCTTCTCCACGATGTCGCTGAGAACCATGACGCCGGACTTGGGGGCGGCGACCCTAGCTCGCACCTTCTCCCACAGCCCCAGCTTCTCGAAGGCCTGCTTGGCGGCGGCGCCGAGGCTGCTCTTCGCCGGATCGTCGATGAGGAGGCGCTTCACCGCGGGCTTCGCCAGATCGTCGAGCGACTTGAGGCCGACTCCGCCCTCGGCGGCGGTGACGACGGCCAAGGGGTAGGTGTTGATGGCGAACGTCTTCGCGTCGTCGCGGTTCACGACGCCGGCGCGGACGAGGGAGGCCATCTCGATATCGCCGGCGGTGATGACTATCGTCGGGCCCTTGCTGGTGGCGGGGAGTTCGGAGGGCTTGTAGGTCTGGAACGCGAACTGGACCTTGGGGTGCTTGGCCTCATAGGTGGCGATCACTTTCCTGAAGGGGCCGCCGAGCACGCAGGGGGTGTAGAGTGCGACGGTCACTGGCTCGGCGGGTTCGGGCGGCGGGGCTGGGGGTTTGCTCGCGCCGCCGCAGCCCCCCAGGAGGAGGGCTGCGGCGAGCAGAACTGCAAAGCCGACCAGCGCGGCCAGGCGCATTACTTCGCCTTTGCCTTCGCCTTAGTCTTCGACTCGGCGACGATCTGCTTCACGACTGTCTCGAAGTCCTGGCGCGACCAGTAGACGTCCATGCGCTTCAGAAAATCGACGCTCTCGGTCTTGCCGTTCGCCCGCTTGATGTCCCACTTCGTCTTGCCATTGACGAAGACGCCGGAGCAACTCAGGCCCGGTCTTCATCCAGGCCTTGCGTCCCTCGGGCGTCTGCTGATCGTAGAGCTCGAGGGTGACGTCTTTGGCATGGGCCTTCTGGTACTTCTTCAGGTAGTCGGCGATGAACTTGTGCTGGGAGCTGAACGGGTAGTAGGCCTGCACAAGCACGGGGGTCTTCTGCTGAGCCTTCGCGACGGTGGCCTTGGGGGCCGACTTCTGCCTGGCATCGGCGCCAGCGAACGCAACCTGCACGGCGACCGCCATGATGATGCAGGCGCAGAACAGGGACAGTCTCGACTTCATCCGCATCCTTCTTCCTCCTCGTGAGGTGCTACTTGCTATATTCGACGCGGGCGGAGTGGGTCCACCCGTTCCCAGTTGCTCTTCTGTCCACAGGCCGGACAATCGGGGTTCTTGGCGATGGGATAGGTATCGAACTCGGTATCGGCGCCGCTCCAGACGAGGAGCTTGCCCTTCAGGTTTTCGCCCACGCCGGCGAGGTACTTCAGCGCCTCGATTGCCTGGAGGCAGCCGATCACGCCCGGGGTGGCGCCGAGCACGGGGAAGAGGGCGGGCGGGGGCGCGCTGGGGAAGAGGCAGCGCAGGCATGGGGTTTCGGGGGAGTGGATGAAAGTGAGCCGGCCCTCCAAACCCCAGACGCTGGCGTGAACGAAGGGGAGGTGCTTGCGGATCGCGCACTCGTTCAGCAGGTAGCGGGTGGGGTAGTTGTCCATGCAGTCGAGGATGAGCTGGGCGTCGCCGACCAGGTCATCGACGTTGTTGGCCTCGATGCGGGTGGAGATGGCGGTCACGTTGATGGTGGGGTTCAGCTCGCGGAGGGTAAGCTGCCCGGAGACGGCCTTATTCATCCCGATGCGAGAGTCGCTGTGCAGGATCTGGCGGTTCAGGTTCGATAGCTCCGGCTTGTCGAAGTCGCAGAGGGTGAGGTTGCCGACGCCGGCCACCGCGAGGTAGATGGAGGCCGGGGATCCCAGGCCACCGGCTCCCGCGACGAAGATGCGGGAGGCCTTGATCTTGGCCTGGCCGGATTCGCCCCAGCCGCCGATCATCATCTGCCGGTGGTATCTCTTCAGGTCGATCTCGGTGAGTGCAGCCACTACGTTGTCCTTTGCGTGCGGTCTGTCGTAGCCTAGTAGACGACCTGCAACTGCACGATAGCGGAGTTCCCATCCCACTTCGTGAACTCGGAGAATTTCGGCTCCGCGTCGCGCTTCTCGAAGGCGAAGGTCAGCCGGGTGGCCTTGTCCAGGTTGTACCAGTAGCCGAAGCTCCATCGCTTGAACAGGTCATTGGGCGCGGCGCGATTCTCATCGTAAGTATCGTATTTCGCGAAGAGCAGGTTCGGCTGCTTCTTCGCGATGGGATGACCGACCTGGCCGTACCAGCCGCGGACGTCTCTGCCTTTGTCGTTGCCGGTGACGAATTCGCCCAGGAACTGGGTGCCGCCCCAGTGATAGCGGGCGCTCACGGCGTTGCGGTCCTGGCGGGTGCGGGCGGTGCCCTCGTTGTTGGTGCCGGTGTAGCCGGAGAGGGCGACGGAGCCGCTCTTCAGGGGGAAGTCAACGCGGGCCATCAGGTTCTGGTGGTTGTTGTTGTCGGTCACGTCGATGCCGGTGCCGTTGAACGCGCCAACATCGAGCTTCGGTGCCTTCGGCGACTGACGGTAGTTGAGATCCAGCCCCAGGTCCCGCTGATCGGGGAAGAGCCGGTCCATGAAGAATGCCGCGCTCGCCCGACCACAGTTCCTGCGTCGGCTCCTCCAGCTCGTACCCCCAGGGAAGCGTCATTTGTCCCATGCGAACGCGGGACTCGGGGGTGGCCTGATAGTCGATGTAGGCGCTTCGCAGTTGAGCCTTGCTGCCGGGGCCTTTGCCGGTCTCTTTCGAGTCGAACTGCATCTCGATGCGGTAGGAGGTGCGGTCGCTGACCGGTCCGCGAACGTTCACGCGAGCGGTTCGGACCAGGAACTCCTTCCGGCCGAGAGTCGCCTTGTCGTCGCGGAAGCGCAACTGCATGTAGCCGTCGATCTGGTGCTGCTTGCGCTCGGCCTCGACTTTGGCGAGGCGCTGCTGCGTATCCTTGAGGGCGGTGGCGAGGTCGTCGACGCGGGCGCCCATGGTCACGAGTTCGGTGCGGAACTCCTGGATCAGCTTCTCGACGCGGGCCACATCCTCTAGCGTCGCGCCGGCAGGAACAACGGGCGCGGCGGCGGTCCCTTCCTCGGCGGGGAGGGTCTCGGCGCGGGCGATCTGCTGGAGAGCCTGCCCCTGCTCCTGATAGGCTTTGCCCAATCCTTCGACGGCGCGCAGGGTCAGCGAGGCGGCCTCGAACCGGGTGAGCTGCTGGGTCCAATCAGCGAGAGCTCCCTTGGGATGCCCGATCAGCAGGCCTGCGCGCGCGAGCGCGTCGAGGTCCTGGAACTGCCAGTCCGCCGGCCCGATGACCGGAGCCGCGGCCCAGGCCGAGCCGAAGCACAAGAGGATAAGCAGTACATTGATTGCGATCTGTCGCTTCAGCATCGAGACATTCTTCCTCGCCCGGATGATGATTGCTCCATTGCATCAGCTTGGCGGACAGACGTGAATCGGCGATGGCGGAAGCCGGAAGCTTATGTTAACCGCCAGGCGGTTACTCCAGAGTGAGTGTGAGGGCGTTCTGCCCGCCGCTGACAAGATCCATCTCCTTGGTCACAGACCGGTCGCCGACGGTGGCGACGACGCGGTAGTGGCCGAGGAAGCCGCGGAAGTGAGCGACGCCGCTGCTGTCGGCCTGGGCGTCGAGGCGGGTCCACCACTTGCCCTTGACCAGAGCCATCAGGCGCTGATAGGCCGGCTTGGGGGTGAGGTCGGCGCGGACCAGGCCGGCGGGCGCGCCCTGCCATTCGCCATCGTTGAAGTCCCACCAGGTGATGGCGCGGACGGCGGGGTGGGAGAAGAGGACGGTGTAAAGCCGCTCGACGTACTGGGCCTGGGCGGCCTCGCCCTCGGGGGTGCTGGGCCACGGCTGGGGCCGCTCCCAGCCGTGCTCGCCGGAGAGCACGGTGACCTCGGTGAAGTGCAGCGGGCGGCCGAACCGCGAGTAGGTTTCGCAGGCTTCCCAGAGCTTCGTGATGGGCCATTCCTCGCGATGCATGTGGCTCTGAATGCCGAAGACGTCGACGGTGTTCGCCTTCACCAGCTCGGCGGCGAGGCGTTCGTAATCCTCGCCGAGGTTGTATTCGTTGTAGATGAGCGTCGCTCTCGGGTTGGCGGCCCGCGCCCAGGAAAGGGCTTCGATCACCATGGCGGCCGCGCGCCTTCTCCTTGGCCCAGTGGCCAACACCGTTGTCGACTCCGGCGGAAACGGTGGCCTCGTTCACGACATCCCAGGTGTCGATGAGGCCCGCGAGCTTCGACACGATCTCGCCGACGCGGGCGCGCAGCTTCCCGCGGGTCTCCTCGACGCCGGAGGGAGCCCAGGCGGGATACACCTCATGCCAGACGAGGGGATGGCCTTTGACCGTGATCCCGTGGTCGCGGCACCACTGGGCCTGACGGCGGAGATGCTTCTCGAGGGTGCGACCGGGCTCGGGCTCGTAGGCGGCCCAGTAGAAGCCGAGGGTGGCGTAGTTGAAGAGGTCGGCGAACTCACGCTCGTAGCGGGCCTCCATGGTAGCGTCATCGGAGCGGAGCACGGGGAAGGCGTTGCAGCCGAAAAGGAAGGCGTGACGCGTCTGCTCGATGCGCAGGCCGGCGTTGGGCACAGGCTGCCCCTTGGCGTCGACCACGCGCAGGGCGGCATCGCCCTTCCGGTATTGCTCGATGCGAGTACCGGCCGTGGTGAGGATAGCCTCTTCGCTCATTCCGCGCCTTTCGTCGCTGCGGCCGGGAGCGCCAGAGGCGAGGGCTGCGAGCAGGAGGGCCGCGAGCAGCGGTCGCGGCGCGCGCAGACGCCCGAGCATAGTGGATGCGCCCCCTTCACGATGGTCGCAGTTGGCGACGAGCATGGTTTTCGCTTTCGTTGGCGCAACGTCCTGCCGGCCGGAGAGGGCGGCGTCAGGCCGGCGGCACAGCCGCTGCCGAGACCCGGTCGCGGCCGCGGCGGGGGTGGAGAGACAGGCCACAAGCGGCGCAACGTTCGAGTTCGGCCAGCTTGTCGACGTAGTCGAGAACGGCGGTGGAGTATTCGGCGTGGCTCCAGGTGAGGGGGGAGACGCTGAGCGGCTGGTCGCTGTAAGGGTGGACCTGCTCGGCGAGGACACCGCTGGGGAGGGCGCGAGAGACGATCCATTCGAGGATCTCCCGCGCGGGTTTCAGCTCGTCCACCGTTCGGGCGCGGGCGATGTACCACTGGGCGAGCCAGGCGGTGCAGACGAACCACGGGTTGCCGGGCACATTGGCAAGGTCGCGGCTGATCTGGAAGTAGTTGTCGTCCTCGTGGCGGGCGAGGCCGCCGACATCGGTCTTCACCCAGAGCCGGTCTCGCATCGCGGTGAGCGTGGAGACGACGCGCTCCTCATCGGGCGGGAACATCCCGAACCGATAGAGGCCGCAGAGGGAGGAGTCGAGCACGAGGTCGGGCTCAAGCACGTCCCCCGATCTGCGATAGAGGGTCCTGGCAAACCGGCCGGCGGAGTCGAGCCAGAGGTGCCGGCAGGCGGCCTCGCGGAGAGAGATGGCGGTGGCGGCGTAGCGGTCGGCGAGATCGGTTTCGCCGAAGGCGCGGGCGAAGTTGGCGGCGCCCATCAGCCCGCCAAACACGGCGCCGATGGTGAAGGCGTGGATGCCATAGCGCACTTCCCAGAGATCGTAGGAGGGGCGAGGCAGGCCGGTCTGCTCATCCCGGTAGTCGCACAGCCAGTTGGCGGCGCGGGTGACGAGAGGGCGATAGAGGGGCTTGATGACCTCGACATCGCGGAAGCGGTCGAAGTGTTCCCAGAGAGCCCAGATCACCAGCGCGGTCTCATCCTCCTGAACGGGCAGGTCGCCATCCTCCGGGTAGACCCAGGGGTGCCAGGAGCTGCCGAGGCTGCCGTCGGCGTTGTACTTGTGGAGGAAGAAGCCCTCCTTGGTGATGATCTCGCCGCAGAACTCGAAAAAGCGAGCGGTGGGCTGAGAGAACCCGGCGAGGTCGAGGGCGTGAGCGACGAGGGCGCCGTCGCGGGGCCACATGTAGGAGTAAGTGTCGCGGCCGAACTGCTCGATGTCGCTGTCGTTGGCGGCGATGATGGCGCCGGTCTCGTCGACCTGGGTGCGCATGAGCAGGAGGCTGCGCTTGTGCAGGTCGATCGCGTCGGCCGGCAGGTCCCCGTAGGTGTCCTCTTCTTTGTTGACCCAGAGCCGCCAGTAGTTGGCGGTGCGGCGAATCAGCTCGGCGGGGGTCTTGGCGACGACGAGCTGATTGAGCAGGCGCACCGCGTCATAGGTGATTCCAGCGGCGATCCAATAGTGGACGTCGGCCCGGCCCTGCGGAGGCACGGTGACATGCACGGCGACGGCGGAGTCGACAGATCCCTGGGCGATGGGGTTCGACTGCAGCACTCCGTCCTCGGCGTCGCGCCAGGTGCCCTCGAACCCGGCGATCTCCTTGTTGCCGGTGGTGTACTGGTCGAGGCCGCAGGCGCGCTCGGTGCAGGCATTGATGGCGAAGTAGCGCGGACCTTTGTAGTGGATCAGCAGGCGTTCCCAGGGCCGGAAGTAGGCGGTGTCGCCGAGGGCCGACTCGGAGATGTGGAAGTCGTGACAGAAGAACAGCCGGACTTCTCGCTCGCGGTCGGCCAGGTTCTCTGCCTGCACGTGGCGGAGGTAGACGTCCTCATGGAAGTCGACGGCATCGCAGCAACGAAGCCGGAGGCCCAGCTTCTGGTTGGTGAGGACAGCTTCGGACGCCAGGGTCTCGGAGCGGTAGCGCAGGTCGCGCTGCCAGTCGTCGCTCTCGATCCAGGAGATAGCGCCCTCACACCAGACACCGAACCGGAAGGGATGGCCGGCGGTGTGGTTCTCTTTGCCAACGTGAGGATAGGAGAAATCCCGCAGGCGATAGCTGCTGTCGAAGTTGACCAGCAGGCGGCCGTTCCCGAGCGGCAAGTCTCGCGGCATCTGTGTGCGCCCCCGAACCTGGAGTGCCTCGCTGAGGAGATCACTACTGGGTTCGGAGCCGAAGCAGCGAAACCCTCAGCCGCTTTGTGCGGTTCACCTGACGCGTCGGGCTAGGTGAGGGGCTTCGACCACTCGTTGAGGTTGTGCTTGCGGCGGAAGCCGGCCCTCTCGTAGGCGCGGAGGGCCGGGACGTTCTCGAAGCCGGTACTGATGAGGACGAGGCCCGCGCCCCACTCCCGCAGGCGGTGGAGGGCGCGGGAGACGAGGGCGGTCGCCAGGCCCTTGCCGCGGTGGGCTTGGTCGGTACCGACGAAACCGAGCTGGCCGATGGGCTTGTCGGCGGCGCGTAGATCGGGATAGAGGCGGCCGCCGCAGGTGGCGGCTTCCTTGCCCTGGGAGAGCGCGACGAGCCGGAACACGCGCGCCTTGAACTCCGGATCGGCGTTGGCGTCGGCGATCTCGTAGCCGGCCGGGGCGCGAACTGCGGCGGATCGGCCGACAGGTCGGCGACCAGGAACGCCTCCGACTGGGTCATGACGAAGCCGGACTGGACGAAGGCGTTGGTGGCATCGGCCGCCCAATGGGGGTGATAGGGCTCGAGGCCGAGGAGGTACCCTCCATAGAACGCGCCGGAGGAGCAAGTGGGACCGCAGATACCCTTGGCTCCGGCGGCGCGGGCGCGGCACTCGATTTCGGTGAGCAGGGCCACTCCCTCAGCTACCGCGCCGGGGGCGAGCGCGAGGAGATGCACGAAGAACTCCCGGCCGCGGCTCTCGCCGTGGGCGAAGGCGAGAGGTCTGCCCGCGGCGTAGGCGATGAGCATGTTCTCGGGCTGATATCTGTCGCCGAGGGTGGGCCAGTGGGCGAGCAGCGCGGCGTCGATGGGCCGCGTGTAGGGCCAGCCGCGGGTGTAGGCGTTGACGAGGGCCGCCATATCGGCCTCGGTGGCGGGGGAGACGGAGGCGATTGTCAGGTCGCTCGCGGTCACGATCCGCTCACGAATAGCGCCCGACCTTCCAGCCCTCGTCGAGCATGGCGAGGTAGTTGGCGACGGGAATGTAGTTGGCGACGGTGTTGCCGGAGCCGAGGGCGTAGCCGCCACCGGGGGCGCAGCCTTCGATGCAGCGGCGGGTGTAGGCGCGGACCTGGTCTTCGCTGCCGCGGGCGAGCACGTCCATGTCCACGCCGCCGAGGAGGGCGCATGCGGTCGGCCCCACTGGCCTTCGCCTCCCAGACCGGCATGATGACGTCCTCGAAGGAGTGCTTGGCGTCGATGCCAACGTCGTCGATGAGGTCGTCGATGATCTCGTCGAGCTTGCCGCAGGAGTGCAGCAGCACGGGCTTGCCGCGGCGGTGGGCGATCTCGCAGATCCGCTTCTGCGTCGGGAAGACGTACTTGCCGAGCGCCTCCGGGGAGGCCATGGGTCCGCCCTTGAACCCCATGTCATCGTTGAGCCACTGGGCGCCGACGCAGTCCATCGCCGAAGTGATCTCGACCAGATCGCAGAGCGACCTGGCCGACCTTATGAGCGATGGCGGCAACGAGGTCGGGCTGGTCGACGAGGGCGTAGCTGAAGGCCTCGAAGCCCATGAGGAAGGTGAGGTTCTCGAATGGCCCGCCAGGAATGGTGGCGCAGATCTTCATGCCATCGGGGAGATGGCGGGAAAGGGTCTCGATGGAGCGGACGGCGCCGGGGGTCACCTCGGGCCAGGGGTAGTTCTCGAAGTCCTCCCAGGTCGTGATCGGCCCGGTGGATTCGTTCTGCCAACCGCGCTCGCCATGGGAGAGGGGAGCGGTGTCGGCGACCCGGAGGCTGGTGGTGGGGAAGCCGATGTCGGTTCCCTGGGTGATGTAGTCATAGCCGAGGTCGCGCCAGAACTTCGCGCGCCAGGCGGCCGCGCTATCGGGGTCGGAGGGCGAGGGGCCCTGAATGGCGGCCATGATCTCGTAATCGTGGGAGAACTCGGCGAAGGGGACGCGTTCCGGCTCTCCCTGGCGGCGCACGACCCTGAGGAATCGCTCGAAGTTGGGATCGGGCTTTCTCATGTTGACTCCCGGATGACGATGACGCTGTCGATGCCGAGGGCGTCGGCGATCTTCTGAATGGTCCCGGCGTGGTGGCCCAGACCCAGGGCGAAGTGATGGGTCGGGCCCTCCGCGATCCAGCGCTTCAGGAACGTCTTGACGTCGGGCTGGAAGAAGCCGCGGGTGTTGGTGTTGCCAGTGGCGGGGATGGGGCCGGCGACAGATTCGCCCTCGGCGATGACGAACTTGAACCGGCCGTCGTGGGTCTGGGTGAGGCCGAGCATGGTGATGGGGCCTTCCTTGATCTTGAACTCGACGGAGGCTCCCGATCCGGGCTTGCCGTGGTACTTGGTGAGGCTGCGCAGCACGGGCCGGCCCTCCGCGATGCTGATGTGGTGGGGCCCGTCGTGGCCGACGAGCACGAAGCCCTCGGCGAAGTCGACGGGATGGAACTCGGCGAAGCTGCCGCCGATGTCGAGTCGGTCCAGGATGAGCATGGCGACGCAGGTCTTGAGATCGCACTCACCGCACATCGGGAAGCCGGCGGCGGTGAGGAGGGAGTTGCCGACGATGAGGTTGCTGACGACCTGCCGCATCTCGCTGCCCTCCTCCGCCTCGTAGTAGTAGGCGAGGCCGTCGAGCTTCTGCGTGGCTACGAACTTGTCGAGGGCAACGGCCACCCGGGCCGCGGTCCGCAGGTCATCGTCGGTGAGCTTCCGCGTCACCGGGTCTGCTCTGGGGTCGGGGGTGTCGAAAAAGCCAAGGATTTCCTGGCTCTTCGCGGCGATCTCCGGGTCGGTGACGGCGCGGTATTGCCGCAGAATCTCATCGGGTTCGGTCTGGACGACGTGGAGGCCGAAGTGAGCAGTGAAAGCAGTGGGGTCGCTGTGCATGTCGAGCATGGCTTCGAGCACGTGGCCCATCTGGCCGATGCGAGCGCCGCGGAGATCGTGCAGCACCTTGGCGACGTCGCACCAGTCGGCGATCTCACCCCGCGCTCCGGCGTCATCGTGCAGGGTGCCGATGACGAGGGCGGCGGGCGCTTGCCGAGGCGGACGGCGACGCCGGAGAACTCCGGGAGGGAGCAGATGTTGTCGTTGGCGAGCTGCATGCAGGTGGTGGCGCGGGCGTAGTCCATGGCACCGAGAGGCTGGAGCGCGACCAGTACGATGGGGACGGTAAGCTCGCGGCACGATCAGGCCGAAGGTGGAGCTGGTGGCGTAGGTGAGCATGTCGCAGAAGACCAGGTCGAGGTCGGCCGCCTTCAGGCGCTTGAGGGCGGATTGCGCGGACTCGGCCTCATCCACCAGGCCGACGTTGACGACCTCGACGTCGTTCGCCCAGACCATCTCCTCGAAGAGGTCGAGGTAGCCGAGCAGCTCCTCCCGGAGGCCGGCGAACTGGTCCCAATAGGTGTGGTGGCCGACGCCGAAGACGCCGACTCTGGCGGTGCGCGGTTTGCGTCGCGGGACTTGCATATCTCGTCTCTGCCACTCCGGCGAAGAGAGTTCGCGGCTCTCTCTTCCACTGGGGCGGGCGGGAACCTGCCCCGCGCCGGGGAGGAGGGCCCTGCCGCCGCGTTGAAGAGACGACATGGCCCGGTGGGCGCAAGGTATGCGGTCCACTCTCAGGTCGATGGGCAACCTCCCGAAGGTAGAGCCTTCTCGGTGAAACTGACTCCCCGCGCGCTGATCGTCGGTCTGGTCGGCATCGTCCTGGTATCGCTGGTGGTCGCGTGGGCGGAGCTGGTGTACGGGCAGATCATGATCGGCCTGCTCCAGATGCCGCCCATGGTGGTGTTCTGCGCTGTTTGCCCTGGTGCTGCTGAACAAGGGGGCGAAGCGCGTCTCGCCGCGGCTGGTCGCTGCAGCCGGGCGAGATCGCGGTGGTGTACTGCATGCTGGTGGTGGCGGCGATGCTGTCGTCGCACGGGCTGATGCAGCGGCTGATGCCCGACGCTGGTGGGGGTGAACTACTATGCCGACCCCGGCAACCGGTGGGACCGACTGTTCTTCCCGAACGTCCATCCCTGGATGGTGCCGTGGGACCCAGGCAGCGGCGCGCACCAATGGACGGCGACTGCTTTCTATGAGGGGTTGAGGGAAGGCGAGAAGCTCCCGTGGCTGCGTGTGGCTGAAGCCGCTGGGCGCGTGGATGATCCTGGCGATTGCGATCTTCGGGGCCTTCTTCTGCTTCGCGACCATCGTCCGCCGGCAGTGGAGCGAGAACGAGCGGCTGTCCTATCCGCTGGTGCAGCTCCCCGTGGAGCTGATCCGGGAGCAGCCGGGGCGATCTTTCCTCAGCAACCCGCTGACCTGGATCGGGTTCGCCGTCCCCACCATCGTGTACGGGATCAACGGGCTGCACAACTGGGATCCGTCGCTGCCGCAGATCAACCTGGCGATCTACATCAACGACTACCTGACGGATCGCGCCCTGGTCCGACATCTCGTGGTTCACGGCCTACATCTCGCCGGGGGCGGTCGGCTTCTTCTACCTGTTGCCGCTGGAGCTGCTGCTGAGCTTCTGGGTGTTCCTGCTGCTGGCGAAGGCGCAGGATGTGGTGGTGTCGGCGCTGGCGCTGCCCCCGATGGACGCCCAGCACGCGGGCGCCAACGGCTACATGGCCTACCAGACGACGGGCGCCTACTTCATGCTGGTGATCTACCTCGGGCGCGGTGGCGTGGCCGCACCTGAAGAGCATCCTGCGGCGGGCGGTCGGGCTGGGCGGGCCGGATGGGCAAGCAGGAGATGATCTCCTACCGGGCTGCTTTCTGGGGCCTGGTCGCGGCGCTGGTCGATTGCGGTGGTCTGGCTGCTCCAGTCGGGAATGACCATCGGCTACGCGGTGTTGGTGCTGCTGATCTACGTCTTCGTCGAGGCGGTGGTGATGGCGAGGGGCGTGCGCGGAGGGCGGGCTGCCGATGACGGAGGGGTGCTTCATCCCGATGGACGTCGTGGCGCTGGGGGTGCCGCAGATCAGCCTGGGGCCGAGCAACCTGACGAGTTCGGCCTTCTTCGACGCCATGTTCACCCGCGACCTGCGGGGCATGCTGCTCCCCGCCTTCCTCGACGGGCAGAAGCTCGGCGACGAGATCGGCGTGCAGCGGCGCACCCTGGCCGCGGTGTTCGCCATCGCGGTGCTGGTGACGATTCCGGTGGCGGCCTTCATCCAGCTCTCGCTGCCCTATCACCGCGGCGCGCCTCGACGCTGGGTCGCTCCTATATGCTGCAGGCACCAGAACATTCAGTTCTTCCGGGAGAACTCGGCCTGGCTGCAGGGGCGAGAGTCCGCACCTCTCCGGGCGCGCTGATCTAGCTTCCTCGCGGGCGGCGCGGTCGACGGCGCTGCTGGCCTTCCTGCGGGTGCGCTACGTGGGGTGGCCCTTCCATCCCATCGGGTACGTGCTCTGCACCTCCTGGACGGTGCTTAGCTACTGGTTCCCGATGCTGGTGGCCTGGGTGATCAAGTCACTCGTCGTGCACTACGGCGGGATGCGGCTTTACGGACCAGGCTGCGGCCGCTATTCCTGGGGCTGATCTTCGGCGAGTTCACATCGGCGGTGATGTGGACGCTGATCACGGTGTTCTGGCACGTTCGCGCGCCGTTCTTCCCGTGGACGTAGAGAGGGCCGCGGAGCGCGCTCAGGACTGCGAGGCTCTTCCTAGACGCGGTGGAACGCGGCGTAGTCTGGCTTGTCGTACGGCGTACCCAGGCCGGTGACGAAGCTTGGCACACCAATCGGCGGACGGCCCGCCAGCAGATCGCGGGCGAGCGCTCTCAGTTCGCAGGGAAACAGCGGCTCCTCCTCGATCTGTTCGAGAGGCACCCATTCCGCTGACTCGCCGACGCCGTCCATGAGGCCGGGCCGGATGGAATCCTGCTCGCACAGGTCTGCGCGCAGGTAGACCTCCAGGCCGTAGGCATGACCAGGGAGATCATCCTCCTGCTTGAACCCCCAGGCTTCGAGGCTCGGCCTGATCTCGGCAATCGAAACCATCTTCGGCACAATCCACTCGCGCAGGAACGCAACTGACCGAACCTCCACATGCAGTCCAGTCTCCTCGAACACCTCTCGCTCGCCGGCCTCGTACAGGCTCTCATTGGGTTCCAGGCCCCCGCCTGGCAGGCAGCGGTAAGGCGGCAGCCCACGTTCATCGGAGCAGGGGGCGTGGAGCAGCATCTTGCCCTTGTGGACGACGATCACTCGCGTCCGGATGTTGCGGTAGATGTTGTGGGTGAACATGGTCGCTCCCTCCCGTGGCGCCTAGCGCGACAGGCGCGTGTCCTTCGCCCTGCAGGCGCTATCGAACCAGCGCCGCCAGCCCCAACGCGCGCTCAGCACCCCTCGTTGTAGAACACGTACAGCCCGTCCTTGCCGGGGGCGACGATGTCGAGGCGGCCGGTGCCGCGCAGGTCGGCGATGGCGAAGTGGATGCCGCAGCCGGTGCCGACGCGGGTCGGGCCGTAGTCGATCACCTGCTTGGCGAACGACTCGCCGGTCCACTTGAAGTAGTAGATGCCGACGTCGTCGTACTCGCCGGGGTCGTTGCCGCAGTGGGCGCGGTAGCGCTTGCCGGTGACCAGTTCGCAGGCGCCGTCGCCGTCGATGTCCACCCACTGCAGGTCGTGGTACTGCGCGTTGTAGGGGTCGATGGGATGCTTGGTCCAGGTGCGGCTGCCGGCGGCGTCGCGGCCCTGCTCCCACCAGTCCAGGCCGTAGTCGTGGGCCTGCCCGACGATGAGGTCGTTCAGCCCGTCGCCGTTGACGTCGACGACGAGGATGGGGATGCTGGCGCTGGCCGAGGTCGAAGTCCTGGTGGAAGCGTCCACTCGCCGCCGAGGGGATCGTCGGGCGCCTCCAGCCAGCCGTGCGCGAGGACGAAGTCGCCGCGGCCGTTGCCGGTGATGTCGCCGAAGCCGAGGCCGTGCCCCTGGGGCTCGGTCGCAGATCGTGTGGCTGGCGAAGGTCCCGTGCCCTTGCCCGCCGCGTCGGTGACGAGCTTGTAAGCGACGAGCGGCCCACCGGGCGTGTTGGGGACGATCTCGAGCTGGCCGTCGCCATCCACGTCCCAGGCGCGGGTGGTCTCGACGTTGCCGACCTCGGCGATGACGTGCTCCGGCCACTCCTCGCCCGTCGGCGCCGGGGTTCTCGCGCCAGCGGAGCGTGTTGCCCCACCAGCCGCCGGTGATGAAGTCCAGGTAGCCGTCGCCGTTGACGTCCATGGGGATGGTGGAGAAGTCGTCGAAGTACTCGCCGGCCGCCAGCACCTCGCCGATGCGAGTGCTGCCTGCCGGAAGTCCGGCCCTTGGTACCAGTAGGCGCCGGAGACGATGTCGAGCACGCCGTCGTTGTTGACGTCGAACACGCCCGCGGACTCGTAGCGCTCGTCGGCGATGAGGGTCTTGCGGAACTTCAGCGGCATAGCTGCTCCCGGAGAACTGTGGCTACTTCGCGGCCAGGAACTGGACCTCGAAGATGAGGGTGGAGTTGGGCGGGATGGGGCCGACGGCGCGGGGGCCGTAACCGAGGGTGGGAGGCACGATCAGCTTGCGCACGCCGCCCGGCTTCATGCCGGCGACGCCTTCATCCCATCCCTTGATAACCTGGCCGGCGCCGAGGCCGAAGCTGAAGGGCTGGCCGCGGTCGACGGAGCTGTCGAACTTGTTGCCGTTTACGAGCCATCCGGTGTAGTGGACGGAGACCATCTGGCCGGCCTTCGCGGCGGCGCCGTCGCCGACCTTCACGTCGATGTACTCGAGCCCGGAGGGGGTCTTCACCACCGGGTTGGTGGACGGCGTGCCGAGCTTACGGGCGGCGGCAACGGCCTCGCTCTCGGGGGCCTTGGCTTCTGGCGCGACCGGCTTCTCGGCCGGGGGTTGAGTCACAGTCGTCTCCTTTGGTGGGGCAGGGGTAGTCGTGGTCGCCTGCTGCTTCTCACAGCCGAGGAAGGCGAGGGCCGCGATCAGCAGAAGGGCGAGGATGAGGTACCGGGTTGCGTCTTTCATGGGTGGTTCACCTCCACGGGAATCCGAGTCGAGATGATAGCACGGGGAGGGGAGAGGGGCAAGGAGGGGGGGCGGGAACCCAGCAATGCACCCAGGCGCGCCTTTCCGTTGACACCCCTGCACCCCTTCTGGTATACTCCTTGCACCACAGCGGGCCTGGGGCCGGTTGCAGTGGCCTGGGCGCGCTACTTGTCTGTGGAGGTGATCGGGACATCGAACGTGAGGTCAGGGTGAACGAGCGCATACGCGCTCGGGAGGTGCGTGTCATCGATGAGAATGGCGCGCAATTGGGGGTTTTTCCCACCCGCGATGCGGTGAGGATTGCTCGCGAGCGGGAACTCGACCTGATCGAAGTGGCCCCGAACTCGCAGCCGCCGGTTTGCCGGATCATGGATTACGGCAAGCACAAGTATCAGCAGGCGAGGCGAGAGCGGGAGCAGCACAAGCGAAGCAAGGCGACGGAAGTCCGTCTGCTTCGCCTGAAGCCACAGATCGGGCCGCACGACCTGGATATCAAGATCAAGAAGCTCCGGGAGCTTCTCGCGGAAGGCAACAAGGTTCGCATTCAGTTGCGGTTCCGGGGACGGGAGCTGAGTCACCCGGAGTTGGGGACAAAGCTCCTCAACAGGATCGCGGAGGCGCTGGTCGAGGTCTCGCAGGTCGAGTCGTCGCCCCGGTTCGAGGGGCGGATGATGAACATGCTGCTGACGCCGAAGGTGCGGCCGAAGGCGGCGGCGCCGGCGACAGGTCCGGCGCAACCGGCCGCGGCGAAGCCAGCCGCTCCTGCGAAGGCGGAGGCTCCAGTCGCGAGCCAGCCGCAGCCAGCGGCCGCGGCGGCTCCGGCCGCAGTCGCAACGCCGGTAGCGGCAGCGCCCGCGCAGCCGGCGGCAGCGGGGCCTGTCGCCCCGCAACAGGCGGTAGCAACTGGGCCTACGAGCCCACAGACGGCGAAGACAGCGGGGCCTGCGGGTTCCGAAGGGATGGTTTCTGATGGCAAACAGCAAGTCCAGCGGCCGCGGGCCGAAAATGCGGACGCAGAAGACAGCGGCGAAGCGGGTTAAGCGCACGGGGACGGGGAAGTTGCGAATCCGCCACGCCTGTAAGAGCCACCTGCTGACGCGGAAGGGCACGGAGCGGTTGCGGCGGCTGCGTAAGCCGGGCCTGGTTTCGGCCAGCGACATCAAGCAGTTCAACCGTCTGGTTCCGCCGGCACATAGCTGATTCCGGGGCAGTTGCACGCCCGATCACATCGTAGGGCCAGGGCGCTCGATGCGCCCTGCCTTATTCAGGGAGCTGTAGGATGCCACGCGTAAAACGAGGGACGATGACGCACAAGCGGCACAAGGCGGTGCTGAAGGAGGCCGCGGGGTTTGTGGGCGGCCGGCGCCGTCTGTTCAAGTCCGCCAAAGAAACCTTGATGCGGGCGAAGCGGTACGCTTACCGCGACCGCAAGGTGCGCAAGCGGGAGTTCCGCAATCTGTGGATTGCCCGGATCAACGCCGCGGTGCGCGAGCAGGGCATCACCTACAGCCGATTCATGAACGCGCTGAAGACGGCGGGCATCGCGCTCGATCGCCGTTCGCTGGCCGACCTGGCGGTGAAGGATCGGGCCGCCTTCGATCAGGTAGTGGCAACGGCGAAGGCGGCGATGGAGGGGTAGGCGTCCGGCCCTGCCGAACGGATACAGATGCGGCGAGCGGAGATCCGCTCGCCGCTTGCTTTTGGCCGGAATGCAGGCGCGGCGAGTCACGTTCGGGCGAACGCCAGCCCTGCGCAGACGGCGTTACGCGCTCGGGGGGCCGGTCTCCCCCGGCGGGGGCGAAGGGAGTTCAACGATGGGCGGCTCTTCGTTGCCGGCGCGCAGTTCGCTGAGCCCGAAAACGAAGATGCCAAGGCCGATGATGATCGCCATGATCACCACCGCGGCCTTGATGAACGCCACCACATCCGAGCGCCAGGCGATGACGCCCCAGACGCCCAAGGCAATCAGAATGAGCCCAATCAGGATGGACAGAGCTTTACCCATGTGTCGCGCCTCCCACTCCCAGGCCTGACGGCCAGCATTGCAGCCAGCGATTCATTCCGCGCTTGCTTGTTGATTCCTCTTACCTTGTGGCCAGGTTCTGTTCGCATGGGGAGCTGTCGGTCCCCGCACGCTTCGGCTCCGCCGAGACGCGCGGGAGTTTGACACCACTGTCGCGGCGTTGCTATACTGCCGCGCGGCCGGTACTACGCTTCGGGCGCAGCCTATTGCTCTCCCAGGAGGTTTCCGCGTGAAAGCATTTCCGCTCAGATATGGTGTGTTCGCGCTTGTCGGCGTCGTGGTGGGCGTGTTCGCGGGTCTGTTCGGGGTCGGTGGGGGGATCATCATGGTGCCGGTGCTGGTGGTGCTGGCAGGATACACGCAGCACATGGCGCAGGGCATCTCCCTCGCGGTGATCATCCCGACGTCGCTGGTGGCGGCGTTCGGCTACTTCAAGAAGGGCAACCTGGACCTGGCGGTCGCGATCGCGCTCGCGGTGGGGTCGATCCCCGGCGCCTATGTGGGTCAGGATATCGCCCAGCGCCTGCCGCAGTCGACCTTACGCACGCTGTTTGCGCTCTTCATGGTGGCGATGGCCGCGCGTATCATGCCGTCGGCCAGCCTGCGCTCGATGAGCCTGCTGCTGGGGATGTCGCTGGTGGCGGTGGGGGTGAGGCTGATGCTGGTGAAGTAGGGCCCACTTGAGGATCTGGGGAAAGCATGATGAACGGGCCCCGCTGCGGCGGGGTCCGTTCCTTTTGGGATGAACCGGGTCCGCCGGCCTATAGGCAGATATGGGCAGGAGCACTCCGGCTGCGCCGAAGTGCGAGCCGTCGTGGATAGGCCAAGACAAAATGAACCGGCTTCGCCAGAGGCGAAGCCGGTTCATAAGATCCTCACGCAGCCACGCGGTGAAGAACTCTTTCGGTGAGGCTATTCCCTATTTCGCGTTGAAGGTGTAGCTGGCGCCAACCCAGGTGTGGCCGCCGTAGGTGCCGCCCTTGATGGTGGGCCAGGTCGGCTCGTGGGTGTAGGTGAGGGCGGTGATGATGTCGTTGCCGTCATAGAGGGCGACGACGCCGACCTGCGGGAAGGTAGGCTTCGCCAGCACCTGGAGGCCTCCGAAGAGACCCTCATGCCGACCCTCGCCGAAGAGGGTGTTGTCCTCGGTGCCGAGGCTGAGGTGCAGCCGGTAGATGGGGCCGGTGGGAGGGCCGCCGACGGGCGGATTCAGGGTCTTGGCGGCAGACACGAAGTAGGAGGCGTGTCCGAAGACGCGGGAGATGTCGCGGCCGCCGACGACGATGATCGGGCGCTTCAGATCCTCGGGCTGAACGACGACGGTGGTGTTGAAGATGGTGTCGGCGCCGACCTTGTCCACGTCATAGCGATGGACATCCAGCTCGATCCGGTTGGTGAGCCCGGCATAGAGCGTCTGGGCGCGCACGAACCCGATGTCGAACGGGCGCAGGGGAGCGATCAGCGCTTCGTTGTCCACGCTGATGTAGTACACAGCAACGTCGGTCTCGCCAGCCTTGACCTGGTTCGCAGTCGGGACGGTGACGATGTCTCCCGCCACTGCCGCGCCCGCCAGGATGGCCATCAGGGCCAGGGCCAGCAACATGGGTAGATAAGGCCTTCGCATTGCGTTTTTCCTCGCCACTTGGATTCGCTTCGAGCCTGGTCGGAGGAGGGGCGACAGATGCGGGCACGGGCCGACGACCCACCCGTCAGAAGGTCGTGGGTCTCCCGCCCTCTCGATCTTCCCCAGCCGCAGGTGAAGCAAGCGGGGGCACTATAGCAGGGGGGCGCGGGAATGTCAAACCGCCGCGAAGGGCGCCCCGCGGGCGCGTACGGCTACGGATGGAAGCGCACGAGAACGACGTCGCCCTCTTGCACCTGGTAGTCCTTGCCCTCGGTGCGCACCGCGCCGAGCTTGTGGGCCTGCTGCCAGGAGCCGGCCGCGGTCAGGCTATCGAAGTCGATGACCTCGGCGCGGATGAAGCCGCGCTCCATGTCGGTATGGATGCGGCCGGCAGCGGTAGTGAGAAGGGTGCCGCGGGGGACGGTCCAGGCGCGGGCTTCGGCGCCGACGCCGGTGAAGAACGTCACCAGTCCGAGCGCCTGGTAGCAGGCGTGGATCACCTGCTCCAGACCGGTCTCGCCTCCTTCCATCTCGGCCGCGAAGTCCTCCCGATCCGCCTCGTCCAGTTCCGCGAGATCGGCCTCGAGCTTGGCGGGGACCGCGACCACTGGACCGTGGAGCTTCCCCTCGGCCTGCGTGACGGCGCGGCCGGCTTCCCCCCGCGCTTCTCCGGTGTTCAGCAGATACACCTCGGGCTTAGCGGTGAGCAGGAAGAGCTGCGCCTGGGGCAGCACCTCGTCCCTCTGGGGAAGCACGCGGGCGGGGCGCTGCGCGTCGAGATGCCGCTCGAGAAGCTCTAGGGCTTCGGCCTCGCGCAGCGCTTCGGCGGCGCGCGCCTTGAGCCCGGCAGCGAGACGCTCGCGGCGTCGCTGCACGCTCCCGAGGTCGGCGAGGATGAGTTCGAGTTCGACGATCCCGGCGTCGCGGACGGGATCGGTGCTGCCCTCGGAGTATGGCACCTGCGGGTTCTCGAAAGCCCTGAGGACATGCAGGATGGCGTCGACCTCGCGGATGGCAGCGAGGAACTGATTGCCGAGCCCCTCGCCGCGGCTGGCGCCCTTGACGAGGCCGGCGACATCAACGAACTCGATGGTGGCGGGGGTGGCCTGAGACTGCTCGAAGATGGCCGCGACTCGGGCCAACCGCGGGTCCGGAACGGCGACCACGCCGTGGTTAGGCTCGATGGTGCAGAAGGCGTAGTTGGAGACCTTGGCCCCGCCCCGGCAAAGCGCGTTGAAGACAGTCGACTTGCCTGCGTTGGGCAGTCCGACGATGCCTACGCTCAGCATGGCGTCGCCCGAGTCACCCGCGCTCAGAGCGCGGGTGAATTGAGGTTATCCAGCTTGGCCTCGGCCTGCTCGATGAGCGAGGCCAGCCGCAGGCAGGCGCGGGCGTCTTCCTCCAACAGCAACTGGCCGGCCATCACCCGGTCGGCCATCCGAGAGAGCCATTCGAGACCGGTGTAGAGATCGAGCAGCCGCTGACGGTCCTTGACCTTGGGCAGTTGCTCGCGGATCCGGCCGCCGAGCCCGTCGAGCATATCGGCCTGCTCGGTGAGGAAGTCGTCTCGCTTCTGCTCGATGGAGGTGGCGAGATCATCGGCGCGGCGGCGGCGGGCCGAGAGGTGCTGCTCCACTTCCTTGGCCGCTCGCCGCAGGCCGGGCGTGTGCTTGAGCGCCTGCTGGATCAGGAGCACGCGATGGAGCGAATCAAAGTCATAGGAGCGGCGGGCCGCGTCGTCGGAATCGTCCTCGTCCTCGCTCTCCAGAGATGCTACTATCCCGGTGTCGGTCCAGTAGCAGAGTTGCCGGCGGGATACCCCGCAGAATTGCGCTGCCTTGCCTGTAGTAAGCTTGAGTTGTTGTAAGAGGGTGGCGGGCTCAACCGGCTCCAGTACGTCCTTCTCCTCGCCCTGCTTGTCAGCCATTCAGCCTCCCCTTTGTCTCGGCACGCCCCAAGAGAGACACTATTGGTCCCATGTCGCGACACGATGGGCCGCTGCCTCAGACTGGCACGATCATTGTAGCCGGTATTATACGGACAGCTCCCGAAAACGTCAAGCTAGTCGTACAGAAAAGTCCGCGCCACCGGAGACCAAGGGACAATTCCCCCCGCCGGGCCACGGCTAGCCTCGCTGATCCAGCATCGCCAGTATCTGCTGCCGTCGCTCCTGAATCCACGCCTCAGACCGCGGGAACTCGGCGTAGTCCTGGATCTCCGAGAGCATCGCGTCAGACGGATCGATGCCGGCCGCCTGCAGCAGCGCGTAGTCCTGGAGGCTCTCGGCCCAGACTTCCCACCGGATCGAGTCCACGGGGCCGGCCTCGCCGGGGTAGACTACGAACGTGTCCCCGTAAGGGAGATCGGGGTCCTTCCCATCGCCCGACTGGTAGGGGTCGAGCAGCTCGGAGGTCTGGAATCGGTACCAGTAGTTGTGGCCCCAGTGGAGGAAGCCGCGGGCGCGATTCCTGTAGAAGAGCCAGCCCGCCATGCGAGTCTTCACCAGAAGGGTGTCCATCAGGCGGTTCAGGTAACGGCGGCGCGGCTCCAGACAGAAGTAGGCCCAGGCCGGGAAGCCTTCGCTCACGAACTGAGGGGCCTCGCTGATGACCGCGATGGGGACGTCGGTCAGGCCCTCCCGGGCGAACTCGATCTGAGAGAGCGCGTCCATCACCTTCATCCAGGGCGCGACCTCGCGGAGCATCTGACGCGGCGAGGCGGTAGTTGGCGCGATGCTCGTCACCGTGGGGCTCATCGGAGAGGTGGAAGAAGCTGGCCTCGAAGATGCCCTCGGCATCGAGGAACCGCTTGAACTCCGGCAGGTACTGGGCGAGGAAGTCGCGGTAGATCGGGGAGACGCCGAGGGTCTCGGGATCCCAGAGCAGCTTCTTGGTCTCGCCGTGGCCCTCGTAGACGCGGATGGCGAACTTGGCGCCCCACTGGGTGAAGAGATGGTTCCACTCGTAGCGGGTGAGGCCGGCCGCCTGCGCGGTCTTGATCCAGCGCTTCACCAGCGTCCAGTCGAAGGTATAGCGATCCCCCTGCTTGCCGACGCCGAGAAGCTGGGTCGGGCGCTTCACGCCGTCGGTCGGGGGCGTGAAGGCGGGGACATGGGTGGTGTCGTGATAATGGGAGGACAGGTTCTTCAGGTACGCCTCCAGCAGCGGCCAGAAGGACTCCTGCCAGAGTTCCGTGTGGTACCAGTCACAGAGCGCGTCGGCATAGAACCAGTGAGTGACAGGGAAGTCGCGGCGCGGCGCGGCCATCGCCTTGTGCACGACCACGGTTGCAGCCAGACTGACAGGCTCCAGCTTCCCGGCGGTGAGCGTCACCACCGCCTTGCGCCGGCCCGGCCTGGCGTCGACGGGGACGCGCACGGTGATCCAGAAAGCGTTGGTGGCGTAGGGCCCGCTCATGATCTCGGAACCCGGAAGCAGAGGGTCGGGCACGAGGCCGGGCAGATGGCCGACCCCATCGAGTTCGTCGACCGGCGTGTCGGTCGAAACGTGGCGGAACGGCACGAAGCCGACATGGCGCACCTGGACGGAGAGGCCGGCGGAGGCCTCGGCGGACGCCTGCACCTTCGCGGCCTCGGCCTCGGTGCGGAAGCACACCTGGAAGGAGACGGTCTCGCCGCGGGCGGCGTGAAGCACGAGCGTCCTGCGCTTCTGGGCGCGCGACGTCGGGTAGTTGCGAACCAGGGAACTCGCAAGCCAAGATTGCATGTCTGTGCCTCCGACGCAGAGTTCGGGGCAGTCGAGAGGCGGTCCTGCCGGCGATCCCGGCCAACGCGGGCCACGGGAAGAGGGAAGCGCAGCCGGATTGGGGAAGCCTCGGCGCGGGAGGAAATGACATGAGACTTGGCGGGCCGGTGTTCATAGACTCGGAGGATCCGGAGCAAATCGCGCAGGCGCATCGCGCGCTGGGCTACCGGGGTGGCTACTGCCCACACGTGGAGTTGGAGGACAAGGAGCACATTCGCGCCATTCGCGAGGCGTTCGCGAAGCACGACGTCACCATCGCCGAGGTGGGGGTTTGGAACAACCTGCTGGAGGCGGACGCGGCGAAGCGGAAGGCGAACATGACGGCGATGAAGCGGGCGCTGGCCTTGGCGGACGAAGTGGGCGCGCTCTGCTGCACGAACATCGCCGGCTCGCGCAATCCGCAGCTCTGGGCCGGGCTGGACGCGGAGAACCTGACCCAGGGGAGCTTCGACGCGATCGTGGCGAACGCGCGAGAGATCATCGACGAAGTGAAGCCGAAGCGAGCAAAGCTGACCTTTGAGATGATGCCCTGGTGCTTCCCAGACACGGCCGATTCATACCTGGATCTGATGAAGGCGATAGACCGCAAGGGATTCGCGGTGCATCTCGATATCGTGAACGTCATCAACAGCCCGCGGCGGTACTTCGATACCACCTCGATCATCCGCGAGTGCTTCGCCAAGCTCGGCCCGCATATCCTCGCTTGCCACCTCAAGGACATCCGCCTGCAGGGCGAACTGACCACGCACCTGGACGAGGTGCTGGTGGGGGAGGGCGGATTCGACATCGCCACCTACCTGCGGGAGGCGGACAAGCTGCCGCAGCAGCCGCCGATGCTGCTGGAGCACCTGCAGACCGCGGAGCAGTACGAGCAAGCGCGGCAGTACGTCGTGAAGCTGGCGGCGAAGATCGGCGTAGGGCTGTAGGGGTTCCGGGAAGGCGCGGGTTCGGGGTCGGAGATCCCGGGGTAGGGGCGCAACTGGTTGAATCACGCCCCTACGTACGGAGGGAGAGGCACGCCGTGGGCGTGCCTACGCGGGTTGCGGCGGTGCCCGCCGCGAACCCACGCCACTGGACGGCGGGGGGTTGCACGGCGAAGGCAGACGCCAGACGCGAGCAAGGTGCGGTACCTGGGTTCACGTCCAGGCGTAGGCGATCACTGGATGCAGAGCGCAGCTCAGTGGCGTGGGCTTGCCCGCCGGCCTTGAGGAGGGTTTGCGGCGGGAACCGCTGTAACCCGCGTTCGCCCCGGAGGGGCAGATTGGGAGGGACGGTGCGGAGGTGGAGGACAGGAGGCAGGGTGCAGGGCGCGTAGGGCAGGAAGCAAGCCGGACGTGGGGAACCCAGGCCACGAGGGATGCTCCCGCTCTGAGTTCCATTCGCAGTCCCAGCGGCAGATCATGTGCTGCAGCGCGAGGAGGCGGGGGGAATGAGCAGCGGGGATGGTCACGGTGTTTCCGGGAGGGGGAGCTATCCTCGGAAGGCGCGGCGGACCAGCGACTCGGCTTCGGGTGGGGGGTTCTCTGGATCATCGCTGCGTTCTTTCAGGGAGGGATAGCGTTAGTCTTCGGGTTCGGGCTAGGGATGAGGACGGAGTACTTACCCAACAGGCCTTTCAGTCTTTTTCTGGGCTTGGCCTTGGTGGGATCGGCTTACGGCCTACTGAAGCGCAGGAGATACGGGCTGTACCTGGCACAGGCACTGGCCACTTTCGCGGTCCTGACGGGAATCGCGGGGGCAGTGCTAGGGCATCTCATCAGCATCGTGAGCGCCTTCGCGGGGAGTTTGTGGCTGGCGTACTTCTACAAACGTCGCGACTGGTTCGCGTAGGGCATGGAGGGCGGGCGGTTGGCGGGGAGAGGGCGGCGCCAAGGAGCGAGGGCCAATGGGTAGAGGCAAGTGGGCCCCGGTGACTCTCGGGCTCCTGACCTGCACGGCGCTCACAGTGGCATTCTTGTTGAACCAGCAAGCGAAGATTACTTCCACGCAGGTAGAGTGGTTACTCGGGATATGGGCAGCCGCGCTCATCCCGTGCGCCGCGCTCGTGTTCCAGGCTGTGATGGGAAGACCCCGGGGTGCGAGGCTCCGGTGGGCGGTGTTCGTCGTGGTGGAGCTGGCGCTGGCCGTCTGCATCTGGCTCGCCGCGTGCTTCGTTCTGACCTGTCGCTTGCTACTCGCCGGCTGACCCGGACCTTAGGCAGTCAGATGCGGGGTTGCGTCGTCGGGTTGCTGCCGGAAGAAGGCGGGCAAGCCCCCACCCTATGTGAGGTTGGAGGATAGAGATAGATCCCCCCCACCCGGGGTGGGCGCAGGGCGGGAAGGGTGGCGTTAGCCCGTAGGGCAGGAGCTTGTCTCCTGCCACTGAACCTGAGACGCTATGCTCTACCGAAGGCTTCCTCGGTTCGATCTGCCGAACGCAACGTACTTCATCACCTCCTGCACCGAAAGGCGCCGCAAGCTTCTCTCACGCCCTGACTTCACCGATCTGTTGGTCAGCCTCTACGCGGACCTGCGCGATCGCGGTGACATCGCGCTCCATGGCTACGTCATCATGCCGGACCACTACCACGTCGTCTTCGCGCTCCGAGAGGAGAGGTTGGTGAGCATGGCGGTCCGGAAGGTTCACGGTCCCTTTGCGCGTCACTACCGCCGCGCGGTCGGCCCGACAGATCGGGTGTGGCAGCGACGTTTCCGGGATCATGTGGTGCGGGACGATGCAGACTGGCGCACGAAGATGGAGTACCTTCACGCCAATCCGGTGCGGGCCGGATTGGTGGAGGATCCGATCGAGTACCGGTGGTCGAGCGCGCGTTTCTGGCTGACTGGCACCGGGCCGGTGGCGTGCGACCCGGCGTGGTGAGGGGAAGGAGGGATGGCAGGAGACAAGCTCCTGCCCTACGGGCCTATGCGCAGGCCGCCATCCCGGCCGCCGATGGTGGCCTAGGGACTCCTGCCCAACGGGCTCACCCCCCTACGGCTTGCACACCTTGCACGCCGTGTACCCCTTCTTGACGGCGTCCTGCCGGGTGATTTCGGTCTTCTTGCTCTTCTTGATGGTCCGGCAGGTGGTGCGGTGGTACTTCTTTCCGCTCTTGGTGATGTAGACGATGTCTTTGACGGGCTTGGTGGTGGGGCGCGGCGGGGCGGAGTGGCCGAGTGACGCAAAGGCGAGCATCGCGAGCATCACCAGGACCAGGGCCAGTACTAGTTGCTTC
Source organism: uncultured Armatimonadota bacterium (assembly GCA_963699135.1). Taxonomy (GTDB): domain Bacteria; phylum Armatimonadota; class Hebobacteria; order Hebobacterales; family Hebobacteraceae; genus JBEKKD01. The sequence goes on from OY969415.1 coordinate 1,417,480, forward strand.
ACAGCCCCCTCTTTCCGAGGCGATTAGGCCTCCACGAAGTGCCCGAACCCTCTCAGCTTCTGGTATCTCGCGGCAACCAGCTCGTCGACGGGCAGGGCCCGCAGGCGCGCGAGGTTGCGGGTGATGGCTTCCTTGAGCGTCTGGGCAGCGGCCGCGGAGTCTTTGTGGGCGCCGCCGAGGGGTTCGGGGACGATCTCGTCGACCGCGCCGAGCGAGAGGGTCTGCTTCGCCGAGAGCCGCAGGGCTTCGGCCGCCTCGGGGCCGCGGCTCGGCGTCGCGGCCGAAGGCGTTGAGGATGACCGCGCACGACTCCGGCGGGATGACGGAGTAGATGGCGTGCTCCAGCATCATCACGTGGTCGCCCGACGGCGAGCCCGATGGCGCCGCCGCTGCCGCCCTCGCCGATGATGGTGACGACGATCGGGGTGCGGAGCGCGGACATCAGCATCCATGTTCTCGGCGATGGCGTTGGCGATGCCCCGCTCTTCCGCCTCCAGGCGCGACTCGGCCGCGGGGGTGTCCACGAAGCTGATCACGGGACAGCCGCATCTTCTCCGCCAGCTTCATCACGCGGGCCGCCTTGCGGTAGCCCTCGGGCCGGGCGCTGCCGAAGTTGCGGAACTGCCGCTCCTTCACGTCCCGGCCCTTCTGGTGGCCGACGACCGCCACCGCGCTGCCCATCCAGCGGAGGCCAGTCCGGCCACGATCGCGGGGTCGTCGCCGAAGCGCCGGTCGCCGTGCAGCTCGACGAAGTCGCTCGAACATGGCGCCGATGTAGTCCAGCGTGTAGGGCCGGTCCTGGTGACGGGCGAGCAGCACGTTATCCCATGGCGGTTAGCATCGTGAAGACCTCACGCGTGACCTGCTCCTGCCGTGCGCTTGAGCGTCGTTCGACCTGCGCCTCGAGCCGAGCCCGCCGCTCGTCGCTGATGCTCGGCGGCGGTCAGCAGGCGCTCCATTTTCTGGATGTCCGCGTCCACCTCGCGCAATTGCCGGTCGAAGTGGAAGCCACCTACCCATCGGCTCGTCCCTCCTCGTCGGCCTGCCGCTCGCCGTCGAGCGAGAGGATGCGGAGCAGACGGACCAGCAGCGGGCGCAACTCCTCGCGGTTGACGACGGTGTCGATCATCCCGTGCTGGTGCTGGAACTCGGTGGTGTGACTGCCGGGCGGCAGCTTGATCTTGAAGGCTTTCTCGATCACCCGGGGGCCGGCGAACCCGACCAGCGCGTTCTGCTCGGCGATCGTCACGTCGCCCAGGGAGGCGAAGCTGGCGAAGACGCCGGCGGTGAGGGGATCGGTGGCGACGATGAGGAACGGGATGCCCGCCTGGTGCAGGCGGCCGACGACGGCCGCGGTCTTCGCCATCTGCAGCAGCGAGACGATGCCCTCCTGCATGCGGGCGCCGCCGGAGCAGGCGAAGGTCAGCAGGGGCACGCCCCGCGCGATGGCGCGCTCGGCGGCGCGAGCGAACTTCTCGCCCATCACCGCGCCCATGCTGCCGCCCAGGAAGCGGAAGTCCATGACCGCCAGCACCACGGGGAGGCCGTCGAGGGCGCAGTCTCCGCAGACCAGCGAGTCGGAGAGGCCGCTGCGGCCCTCGTCGTCGGACAGCTTCTCGGGGTAGCCGGGGAAGTGCAGCGGGTCGCTCGACCTCAGTCCGCGGTCATGCTCCTGGAAAGTGCCGCTGTCGGCGGTGATGGCGATCCGCTCCCGCGCTGCAGGCGGCGGTGGTGGCCGCAGTGGCGGCAGACGTACAGATCCTCCTCCAGCTCCCGCTGGTAGAGCATCTCGCCGCACTTCTGGCACTTGGCCCAGAGTCCGTCGGGCACGCCATTGGGGAGCGGCGATCTGTTAGCGCGCTGTTCGCTCAAAGTGTGTCTCCTCGTTCCTGGTGCGTCCTGTCTGGTTCGACTGCTGCTTCTGGGAGGATCGGGGGACGGCGTTCCCGGCCGGCGCCCAGAGGTGAGAGGGCTGCTCTCGGAGAACCTGAAGGCCCATGGGAATTGACGACATCCGACGCGAGATCGACGAGCTGGACGCGCAGCTTCTGGAGCTTCTCAACCGGCGCGCCGAGAGCGTGCTGGAGATCGGCCAGCTCAAGGAGCAGAACGGCGCGGTGGTCTTCGACCCGGCGCGGGAGCGGCAGATCTTCGACCGGCTCTCTGCGCTCAATGGCGGGCCGCTTTCCGACGAGGCCATCGCGGACATCTTCGGCGCGATCTTCGCGGTTCACCGGCTGCTGGAGAAGCGCCTGGCCGTCGCCTACTACGGCCCGGCCGGGCACGTTCACGCACATCGCGGCGCGGCGGAAGTTCGGCGGCGGCGGCCGATCTGCAGCCCGTCGACGCCATCGCCGATGTTTTCGTGGCGGTCGAGAAGAAGGACGCCGACCTCGGGGTGGTTCCCGTCGAGAACACCACGGCCGGCGTGGTGCCGCTCACCCTCGACGCGCTGGTCGAGTCCAAGCTGCATATCCTCTCTGAGATGTACGTCGATATCGAGCACTCCCTGCTTTCCCGATGCGCCGACCTCGATCAGGTCAAGCGCGGTCTACTCTCATCCGCAGTCTCTCGCGCAGTGTCGCATCTGGCTGCGGGCAAACCTCCCCAGGGTCGAGCTGATCCCGGTGGGCAACAACGCCCGCGCGGCGGAGATTGCGGCGACCGAACCCGAGGCTGCCGCGATCGGCCCGGCGCTGGCGGGTGAACTCAACGACCTGCCGGCCCTGCGCTCCCGCATTCAGGACGAAGCCGACAACCGCACTCGTTTCTTCGTCATGGGTCGCGATTCCGCTCTGCCCAGCGGCCGGGACAAGACTTCGCTGGTGTTCTCGGTAGTGCACCGGGCGGGATCGCTCCACCGCGCGCTGGGCGTGCTGGGCGACCACCAGATCAACATGACCTTCATCCAGTCGCACCCCACCAAGCAGACGCAGTGGGAGTATATGTTCTTTGTGGATGTGGAGGGTCACGTCGATCAGCCGCAGCTATCGCAGGCTCTCGCCGAGCTTCGCGAGCACACCTCGGTGTTGCGCGTGCTCGGCTCCTACCCCGCGTACTTCCCATCGGGGAATTCGCGCACCGGCTTCCAGCCTCCTACCCCGTGAGCGCAGAGGGCTTGAGGGCCCGTCAGGAAGCTCTCTTCCGGACGCCCCGTGGGCGCTCTCGCCAGCTCAACGCTTCCCGACTAGGCTTCCGTTCTCCTGCCTCGACGGGCGGCGGTTCGTCCTGAGGGAAGCGAAACGTCGCAGGGAGCAGCGCGCGCAACTCAAACTGCGCGCGCACATCGCCCCCCCCTACGGAGACGATGGGAAGCTCGCGGCAGAACTCGGCCAGCGCCTGTCGACAGGCGCCGCAGGGCGAGAGCGGTTTTCCGTCGGGAGTGGCGAGGGCGAGGGCGACGAACTCGCGTTCACCCTCGGCGATGGCGCGAAGCAGGGCCGCGCGCTCGGCGCAGATGGTCAGCCCCAGCGAGGCGTTCTCGACGTTGCAGCCCGCGTAGACGCGCCCCTTCTTCCCGAGGAGGGCGGCCCCGACGGGGAGCCGCGAGTAGGGCGCGTGCAGCGCGGCGGCTCACCCGACGCGCGGCCGCGATCAGCTTCCGCCACTCACTCTCCGTTGCCGTCTTCATCCTCACCCGCCACCTCTTCCGGCTTCCTCACGACGCGCACCCGCAGAATCCGATTCTCCGAGACCGACTCCACCGTGAATTTCAAGTTGCGCCACACGACCTGCTCGCCGACCACCGGAACCCGGCCCAGTTGGTCGAGGATGAATCCCCCAAGGCTGTCGTACTCGCCCTCCGGCAGCTCGACTCCCAGGCGGTCTGCGATGTCATCGGTGCTGACCCGCGCGTCGGCGAGCAGCACGCCCTTCGAGACTTCCCGGATCGGCTCCGGCTCCACGTCGTGCTCATCCCGGATCTCGCCGAAGATCTCCTCCAGCAGGTCCTCGATGGTGACCAGCCCGGCAGTGCCGCCGTACTCGTCGATCACGATCGCCATGTGCAGTCGGTTTCGCTGCATCAGCCGCAGCACCTCGCTGATCCGGTTGCTCTCCGGGATCACGGCCGCGGGCTTCGCGCGCGATCTCGCGCACCGTCAGGTTGGCGCCGTCGCTCTCGAGCGCGGAGACCATGTCTTTCGCAAAGACCACGCCGATGATGTGGTCGAGGTCCTTCTCGTAGATCGGCAGCCGGGAGTAGCCGGTTTCCGCGCTCGATCTTCGCCGCCTCCACCAGCGTGGCATCGTCGGGAATGCAGACCATGTCCGTGCGCGGGGTCATCACCTCGCGCGCCACGTTGTCTGCGAACTCGATGACGCCGTCGATCATCTCTCGTTCCTCTTCCTCGATCTCGCCGCCGGCCTCGCTGGCGGAGACGAGGTCCATCACCTCTTCGTCCGAGTAGAGGGGCCTCTCGGCGACAGCCGATCCTCCTACGATCGGAACGACCACATGCCGCAGCAGCCAGGCCGCGAAGACGTTGAGCCCACGGGCGAGTGGCCGCATGGCGGCGTGCACCACGCTCAGCAACGGCGCGACCCAGAGCCCCACCAACTCCGGTCTCCGCACGGCATAGGTCTTCGGGGTCACCTCGCACAGCACGAGCAGCACGAAGATCATGGCGAGCGAGGTGGCCGGGACCCAATGCTCGCCGGAGAGGTGGATGGTGATCTCGGTGGTGAAGGCGGAGGCGACGATGACACAAAGGTTGATGAGCAGGACGAGCGAGTTGAGCGCCTCCTGCCGAAGCTCGATAAGCCGCTCCAGACGCCGGGCCCCGCGCCGCCTCTCCTCCGCGAGTTGCCTCGCCCTGGCCGGTTCGACTCGGATCAGCGCCGCCTCCGAGAGGGAGCAGAAGGCCAGCACCAGCAAGCAGAAGCAGATGGCCGCGACCTGCCCAAGATAAGGTTGCAGCGCGACGAGGATCGGCAGTGGCGTGGAGCCGCTCATGCTAGAGGTCCCCTCGCAGCGGCGGAGAGCCGCCCTTCCCGGCGTCCGTCTCCGGCTTCCGCATGGCCAGCACGCGCCGGATGCGGTGGCCGTCGAGCTGGTCCACGATCAGCCTCACGCGGCCGAGTTCCAGCACCTGGCCGGCCCTCGGCACCATGCCGAGCCGGTGATAGAGCAACCCGGCGAGGGAACTGTAGTCGCCCTCGGGGAGAGGGATGCCGATGGCGGCCGAAGCTTCGTCGAGGCTCATCGCTCCATCCAGGGCGACCGCGCTCCTTCGAGCCGTTCCACCGGCGCTCGCACCACGTCGTACTCGTCGTAGATGTCGCCGACGACTTCTTCCAGCAGGTCTTCGAGGGTGATCAGTCCAGCGGTGCCGCCATACTCGTCCAGCACCACTGCGATGGTCCGCCGGGAGCGGCGGAAGTCGGTCAACAGGTCGCTCAGCCGCTTCGTCTCGGGCACCAGCAGCACCGGCCGCTTTACCGAACTCACGCGGACCTCGCGCTGCCCGCGGCCAGCAATGGAAGCAGGTCCTTGACGTGGACGACGCCCACGATCTTGTCCAGGCTCTCCTCATACACCGGCAGCCGCGAGATGCGATTTGCGGTGGCCAACTTGCTCGCCTCGCTCACGGCCGCATCTTCGCGCACCGCCACCATGCTGGTGCGGGGCACCATGACCTCCCGCGCGGTCCTGTCGCCGAACTCGAAGATGTGGTGGATCATGACCTTCTCTTCTTCTTCGAGGCCGCCGGCCTCGGCCTGCATGTCCACGATGGCTCTGATCTCCCCCTCGGTTACGGGCTGCTCCGGCCTCGGGCGCGCGCCCAGGAGACGCACCAGGCGCTCGGCGAGGAAGCCGATGGCGCGGGCAGGCACGCAACAGCACCCCGGAGGCGACCCAGACCGGGAAGGCGGAGGCCCGCGCCACGCGCTCGGGGTTGGCCGCGGCGTAGCTGATGGGCGCGGCTTCAGAGAACACCATCACCAGGACTGCGACCGCCGCGATAGCCATCCACACCGGCAGCCCGTGGTTGATGACAAGGCCGGCGGCGATGGCCTCGGTGGCGTAGTTCACGGCGGTGATCATGACGAGGATGGTCCCGAGGGTGGCGGCGGGCCGGGAGACGAGCCGGTCGATGATGCCTCCGACGAGGCCCCCGGACAGGCGCTGCCCCCGGTGCCGGCCGAGGGCCAGGAAGCTGATCTCGGCGGAGGCGAACAGGCCTGACACCATCAGCAGCAAGGCGATGACGAAAACCTTCGTCCCGTCGGGAACGAGCATGGCTTAGAGCCCCGGCCCGCATTACCAGCGCGCCGTAGAGCGCGAAGCCGATGACCAAAGCCGCCACCGCCCCGATGAGCACCTCCCTCACAGTATGAATCCCTGCGTCCACCCGGCTCTGCGCGACCAGTATCGCCAACACGAAGGCGAGCAGTCGCTCCACCAGGCGGGGCGTCAGGAACCAGATGCTGACGAAGCAAAAGAAGGCGAGCGCGCTGTGGGCGCTGATGATCCCACCTCGGGTCAGCGTGCCGGTTCCGCCCCAGAGCTTCCCCAGGATCACCGCCACGAAGACGGTGGTGATGCCGACGAGAAGGATATGCACAGGATGGGGCGGATCCCGGAGACTGACCCCGCGCAGCGCCTCGATGGCGTCGGCGTTCACGAAGACCCCGATCACGATCAGGATGCCCATGATGGTGGCGACCAGCACCCCGGCTCCGCCGACGTCCTTGGCGACCTTGGCCAGCGGGTGATACTCGGGGCTCACCAGGTCGACGACCGACTCGATGGCGCTGTTCAGCACCTCCGCCATCACGACCAGGGTGATGGCAACGCAGAGCAGCAGCAACTCGACCCGGGTGACGCGGACGATGGCGCTCGCCAGGAGCAGCAGCGCGCCGATCAGAAGCAGTACGCGCATGTGCCAGTCCTTGTGCAGCACGTGCACCAGCCCATCGACGGCGAACCGAGCGCTATCCAGGAGATGGCGCGATCTCATCGTGCTCAGCGCCTTCCTCGCGCGAGGGGGCGACGCGGGCCCGGCCTGCGGCCAGCCGAGCAGCGTTTCCGCCCGTCGCATCATCCGGCGCCGCCGCGCCGGCGTCTCGTCGTTCCACCCGGTCAGGTGCAGAATCCCGTGCGTCAGCAGCAGATCCAACTCCTCCGCCACCCCGTGACCCACCTCCTGCGCCTGCCTCTCCGCCGTCTCCGCCGAGATCGCCACATCCCCCAGCAGCGGCCCCGCCCCCGCCGGCGCCATGTCCTGCGGGAACGCCAGCACGTCCGTCGGCGTGTTCTTCCCCTTGTAGGTCTCGGTTCAGTTCCTGAATCCATGCATCATCCCCGATCGCGACGTTCAATTCGGCTTCGGGCTCGCAGCCCTCCGCCGCCATCACCGCGCGGCGACCTTCTCCAATCGCGCCCGATCGAGCGGGTTCGCCGTTGCTTGTTCGTCACCAGCACACTCATGACAGCTCCTCAGCGGATCGCTCGACTAGAGCCCCGGGCCGGCCGCGGCGGCTCCGGGTACTCGATGCGAGTGTGACACAGCAGCGCGGTGAGGATACGCGCCATGGTCGCCTCCACCGCGCACGACGTCCCGGAAGGTGAGATCGCATTCACTGAGCTGCCCGTCAACCACCCGGTCACGGATGATGTCGGCGACCACCTGCTGCACGCGCTGCGGGGTAGGCTCGGGCAGGGCCTTCACCGCCGCCTGCACCGAGTCCGCCAGCATAACCAGCGCGGCCTCTTTGGTCTGTGGCAGCGGGCCCGAGTAGCGGAAGTGCTCCTCGGTCACCGATTCCGGCCGGTCGCCGGAAAGCGCGCGCTGATAGAAGAAGCCGACCAGCGTCATCCCGTGGTGCTGCGCGATGATGTCCACCACCTCGGCAGGCAGCCGATGCTGGCGCGCCAGCTCCATGCCGTCCTTCACGTGCGACATGATGATCAGCCCGGAGAGGGAGGAGGACAGCCGGTCGTGGACGTTCTCGGTCCCGAGCAGCGCCTGGTTCTCGACGAAGAAGGTCGGCCGCTGCAGCTTACCGATGTCGTGGAAGAGCGCGCCCACTCGCGCCAGCAGCGCGTCGGCGCCTACCGCCTCGGCCGCGGCGTCGGCGAGGTCGGCGACCATCTCGGAGGAGTAGTAGGTGCCGGGCGCCTCAGCCTGCAAGCGCCGGAGCAGCGGGTGCTGGGGGTTGGTCAGTTCCAGCAGTCCCAGGTGGGTGGTGATGCCGAAGGGTCGCTGAAGCAGCAGGATGCCGCCGAGGCTGAGCGCGGCGGCGCCCGGGCTGTAGAGGAAGGCGGCGAAGGCCGCCTCCACGCGCGATGTCCGGCCACAGGTGGTTCTGGAGCAGCCCCGCGGCCCCGACCAGGACGAGGTTGACACCTGCCAGGATCCCCACGATCCACCGCAGCCGGGAGATCGGCCAAGATGAGGAGACGTACGCCAGGGCGGCGACCGCGCTGCTCAGCGACAGCAGCGTGGCGATCAGGCCGCCGCTGGCGCTCACGCCAACCAGCAAACTCAGCGCCAAGGCCAGCGACAGCCCGACCGTCTCCGTCAGCAGCACGCGGCCGCCATCAGGGCGGCCGTCGGCACGATCAGCATGCCGGGATTCGGCAGGGAGAGCGTCAGCAGGTTGACCACGAGCAGGGCCACGACGAGCAGCAGCGCGAGCAGCAGCAGCAGCTTCGGCCTGCCGTAGACGCGGGGCGCATAGCGGCGCGTCTGCGCCCCCAGCAGACCCAGGATGACCGCGACGATAAGGCCGATGGAGGTCAGGCGGCGGTAGTCCAACCCGGGGCTGGAGAGGCCCAGCGCTTGCAGCATGGCGAGGTGCTGGCGGGTGACGCGCTCGCCCGGGAAGACTATCGGGTAGTCGGCAGCGATGGTCCGGACGACCTCTGCACCCTGCCTCGGGCCTCGCTGCGCGCGACCCTGGTGGCCTCTTCGTCATAGCGACGGGTGGGGGCGAGGTTGCGGACGACGAGCGCCGCGAGCAGCGCAGACTCACCGGAAGCCTTCGCCTTCTTTGCGGCGAGCCAGGCGGCCTCGTCTCGCGCCGACTTCACGTCGCCGGTGCCCTCTCTGATCTCCTTGGACATCACCTGTCGCAGGATGCCACCGGCGGTCTCGCGGAGGGCTCTGAGATCGTCATCGGAGGCGCCTCGGCCCACTGCAGGCCGGCGGGGGGGAGACCTGACAGCGCCTTGGCCGTGCCATTGGCCGGGGCGCCGGACGGGAGGAGGCGAGGGCCGCAAAATCGCGGTCCAGCCCCTTCTCGGCATCGGCGATGGCGAACGGCTGCGGCGGCGTACTGGGGGGACTGGGCGACCTGCTGCTCGGCCTCCTTGCGGAGGCGCTCGGTTTCCTCGACGTCGACGTACTGCGCGGTGCGCGGGGCCCGGATCAGGGAGGGGCTGCGCTGGCCAAGGCGGAGAGAAACGCGGCCAGGGAAGAGGTTGTAGCCGAGAAGCACCGGCACGTGCCGCCCAGGCAAAGAGCGCGATCGCAACCCTCGCCCAAGGCAGCAATCTGAGTAGATGCCATTTCCGCCGCCGTCGCGGCGGCGGGCGCCCCGCAAACGCCTCATGGCTATGGCTGCTCCGAAGCCGCGCCGGAGCCTTCCCTCTCGCCGGAACGCCCCGCCTCGTGCTGCTGGTAGGCCTGGATGATGCGCTGCACCAGCTCGTGGCGCACGACGTCCTGGTCGGAGAAGTAGATGAAGCGCGATCCCGGCGAGGCCGGGGAGGATCTCGCGCACGTGGTTGAGGCCGGAGATCTGGCCCGCGGCAGGTCGGTCTGCGTGATGTCGCCCGTCACCACCGCCCTAGACCCAAATCCCAGTCGGGTCAGGAACATCTTCATCTGCTCGGGAGTTGTGTTCTGGGCCTCGTCGAGGATGATGAACGAGTCGTTCAGGGTGCGGCCCCGCATGAAGGCGAGCGGAGCGACCTCGATGATGCCGCGCTCCAACATGCGCTGGGCCTTCTCCAGATCCATCATATCGTAGAGCGCGTCGAACAGCGGCCGGAGGTAAGGGTCCACCTTCGCCTGGATGTCTCCTGGAAGGAAACCCAGCCGTTCTCCCGCCTCCAGCGCCGGGCGGGTGAGGATCACGCGCGCGGCGCCGTGTTCTCTCAGCGCGTCGACGGCCATCGCCATCGCCAGATAGGTCTTACCCGTGCCCGCCGGGCCGATGGCGAAGGTCAGGTCGGAATGGGCGATGGCCTCGACGTAGCTGCGCTGCATGGGGGTGTGGGGCTTGATCGGCTTGCCCCGGTCGGTGACCAGCACGACGTCGGAGAACAGCACATCCCCCGGCTGGGCTCGGCCGGTACCGACGAGACGGGCCGCGTATTCGACCTCACTCGCGGTGATGGGGTGGCCGAGCTGGATCAGCTTGCGCAACTCCGACAGGAGTTCGGTGGCGCGCCCGACCTGTTCCTCGGTGCCCTGGATGCGGACTTCGTGGCCGCGGGCCGAGATGCGCGCTCCACCTCTCTCTCGATCAGCCGGAGGATCTCGTCGTGGGCGCCGAGGAGGGCCATTGCTTCCTCGGTGTCGCCCAGCACCAGCTTGGTTTCGGAGAGCTTGGGGGGCATATGGCTGTTTGGACGTCCCTCACGATGCACCCGGGAGGGCTCACGGGTGCTCGATTCGCGGAGCGGGGTGACTCCGAGAAGGGCGTGACCCCTTCGGTGCGGTCACACCATCCCAAAATAGAAGCCCGCCGAAGGCGGGCCTCTAGGGTCGACACCGATTTCGGCTTAGTCGCTGGAGCTACGGCGCCTTTCGGCTCGGCGGCTTCGCCTGATGGCGGCCGCCATCAAGCGGCGCCTCTTGTCGCTAGGCTTCTCATACCGCTCGTGTCGCTTCGCCGCCTCCAGCACGCCGTGCTGGTGCAGCTCACGCTTAAAGCGCCTGAGCGCGCTATCTATCGACTCGTTATCACGTACTTCAACCGTCAATACTCTCCCCCCCTTTCCGGTAGGGCTGTGAAACGGGGGTCAATGACCCACCAGACGACTGTCGAAGGCACGGAGAGCCCTGGGGAGTACCAGCTAGCGAAAGACAGCAGACCAAGGTCTCTGCACGCGCATGTGGGGCCGAAGCCCCTTACGTCGTTGTTCCACGCGCGCCCCGGCTTAACACAGTCGGTAATTATACCAATGCCCGTGAGGATTGTCAAATCGGGAGGGAAGGGGGTAGTGTCCCAATCCAGGACCTCACCAGGCGAATGCAGATGCGCCGCTTCACCCGGCTAACCAACGCCTTCTCGAAGAACCTGGACTCGCTCAAGGCGGCAGTGGCCCTGCATTTCGCCTACTACGACTTCGTTCGGGCGCACCAGGCGTTGAGGGTGACTCCGGCGATGGCAGCGGGCATGGCGGATCACTTCTGGGCGTTAGGGGACCTGCTGGCCTGGGAGGACCCAGAATCTCGCCCGGCCCAATCTGAGCTAGCTGATCGGCTAGTGCTGCAAACCCCAGAATGTCAGAGCGTCCTGCCGACTGATTCCCGCCTCTCGGAGAATGGCTCCAACGATACCTTTGGGGATTTTGCCGCTCGCCTTGTTGCGCGGAACCGTCACTGGTCGGTCCGGTCGAAAAGGTGAAACCCACAGATACTCCGTGCCTGCCGGGGCGATCAAACCGAAACCCGCGCGATGTGAGGAGATCCTCAATCTCGCGGGTTGAGCGCGGTGGCAATCTGGCCTACCCGCCGCCTGCCGGCACGTACCTGCAGTCTGCTGGCTCCAACTCAGAACGGATAAGTTCCAGTCGCAAGGGTGAGATCGGCACGAGTTCTGCGATTGCAGCATAGTACTCAACGATACGCTCACCAGCGCAGAACTCCACCAAATCCTGTTGCGGGACGGGCCGTGCTACCTTGTCGCGGAATCCATTCTCAAGCATGTACGATAGGTACAACTCAACCGCGTCTTTGAGGCCTTCCCTAGCTTCATCCAGTGTATCACCGCACGAAGCGACATCCACTTCGCACGCAAGGGCCGACCACTGGTCGTCCTCCTGCTTGAACACGAAGGTGAGAGGATACACGAGTCGCCCGGCCTGCTGCCCCATAGTCAGTCTCCTTCATCCATAGCACTTCGGCGGACTGGCAGGCGGACCTAAGGAGGTAGTACAGACCGGCTTCTACTGTAACTGCTTGGTACCATCACACTGTTGCCCGCGGAGCAGTGCGACCTGAGTGTACCCGTGGTGGCACGCGGTGTAAATCCCCCACCGAAACCTGCTTGTAGGGGCTAGATTCCATATCCTAGGCTGCTTTTCCGATCCAGGTCCTCTCTAGTAGTCTCTGCGAGGGCGCTCTCAGATTGGGACAGTACCGGGAAGGGCAGCGGCGTTCACCGCAGAGGAGATGAGGGCGCGGGCCGGCGGCTCCGCCGCGGGAGAGGCACGCGGAGCGTGCCTACGCGGGTTTGTCGGCCGCGGCGCGGCCGGCAAACCCGCGCCACTGGCCGGTGAAGGGCGGCACGGGCGGGCAAGCTACCGGCCCAGGGCTCAGCCCGGCGGCCAGGTGAGGCGGCGGCCGCCGAGTAGGTGGAAGTGCACATGGTCGACCGACTGACCCGCATTCGCGCCGCAGTTGGCGACCAGTCGGTAGCCATCTGCCGCGATTCCTTCCGCCTCTGCCAATTGTGAAGCTATTCTGACAAGGTGGCCAATGATGGCATCGTCATCGGCTGAAAGATCGCCCAGAGATGGGATGTGCTTGCGCGGAATCAGTAGCACGTGAGTGGGCGCCTGGGGGTTGAGGTCGCGAAACGCGACAATCTTGTCATCCTGGTGCACGATGCTAGACGCGATCTCCCCTGACGCGATGCGGCAGAAGATGCAGTTAGCCATGGTTTCCTCCTCAGCTCGGGCCGGCTACTTCAGTGACAGGCGCAGCAGGTCCCGCGCGTTCTCCCAGGCAACGGCCTCCATCTCCTCGGCTGTTAGCGGCAATCGGCGCAGCCGGTCGAGGTCCGGGCCCGGCAGGCCCCACGGGAAGTCGGTGGCGAAGACGATCCGGTTGACGCCGTGGGCGCGAATCAGATCGACCAATCGCTGGTCGTCGAGGTCCTGGGGCGAGCAGAAGGAGGTGTCGAAGTAGAGGTCCCGGCCGAGGAGGTGCTCGCGAACCGCGTTCCACATCAGGTAGCCGCCCATATGAGCGACCACGATGGTCAGGCCTGGGAACATGTCGTGCGTTCTTGCCAGGGCCTCGGGTTGGGCGTAGATGCGCTCGAACTTCGAGATCTCTTCGCCGCTGTGGAAGAGGAGGATCAGCCGGCCCTGGGCAGCTTCATAGGCGGGCCACATCCGGCGATCGTCCGGCGGGAACCCCTGGAAGTTTGGCTGGCACTTTACGCCCTTCAGCCCGGCATCCACCACGCGCTCGACCTCGGCCGCGAGATCGGGAAGGTCGGGATGGAGCGCGCCGAAGCATACCAGGCGCTCGGAATTGGTCTCCGCCGCCCACTCGTTGATGGAACGCACCTGATCCGCTCTGGTCGCAACCGGCGCCACCACGGACACATCGACTCCGGCGGCGTCCATGGTGGCGAGGAGGCCAGACACCGTCGGCTCCGCCCCCGGCTGGACGCCATAGGCTGTCCCCAATGCCTCGACCGCTCGCGCCGCCACCTTCTCGGGGAAGGCGTGGGTATGGAAGTCGATCACGTGCTTGGGCCGGTGGGAGGTCATGCTGAGCTTCCCTGAAGGCGGAACACACGCCGGGCGGTGGAGGCGGTGGCCGTCATCACCTCCTCCGCGGTGATCCCCCGCACTTCGGCGAGGCGGGCGGCGATCAGCAGCAAGTTCGCGGGTTCGTTGTCCCCCTTGCGGCGGGGCTCAGGTGGCAGGTAGGGACAGTCGGTCTCGATCAGCATGCGGTCGAGGGGGAGGCGGGCCGCAGCCTCCCTCATCTCCTGCGAGCGGCTGTACGTCACCGATCCATTGAACCCCAGCGTGGCCCCCAGTGCCACCGCCTCCTCCGCCTGGGCAGCGGTTCCGTCGAAGGAGTGCCAGACCAACGGAACGGTACACTTGGCCTCCCGCAGCACCGCCAGAAACCGATCTTGCGCCGACCGGCAGTGCAGCACCGCGGGCAGGCCCAGCTCACCCGCAAGCGCCAAGTGACCGCGGAAGCTGCGTTCCTGAGCGTCGCGGGGCGAGAGGTCGCGGTAGAAGTCCAGCCCCGTCTCCCCAATCGCCACAACCCGGCCGCGGCCGGCCAGCGTCCTGAGCGCGTCGATCGCCCGTTCATCTACACCCGCGGCATCGTGAGGGTGCACACCGACGGTGGCCGAGAGGTTGTCGTGCTCGCCGGCCAGCCGCACCGCCTGCTCGCTGCTCGCGAGGTCGTAGCCAACGACGACCATCTGGGAGACGCCGGCGGCGCGCGCCCGCGAAAGCACCTGGTCCAGCTTTCGGAGCAAGCGGGGGTGGTTCAGATGGGCGTGGCTGTCGACTGCGCCGGTGGGTTCGGCCGGGATCGCGATCTGGGCGGACCCGCGCTATCGGGGGCACGGGCTATCATTGCGGGCCGCTTCGGCGGCCGTTGGCGCGGAGGCGCACGCGGCGACGCACGGAGGGTGGCAGCAGTGCTCTTAGTGCTCTTCCTGCGAATACAACCGAGACCCCCACGGTCGCCGCTGCCCAGAGGGCAGCGCCTCCCTCGGGGTGACAGTGGCAGCAGGCCGTCACTGGAACGACGCTCCTGGTGGGGTCGGCGGTTTCACCCATCGCGGCTTCGCTGCCGTTCGGCCTGCGCCTCGGCCCCCTCCCGGTGACGCTCGCCCAGGCCGGGGGTGAAGTCTTTCATATCGAGCACCATCTTCATGCCGTCGCGGTTCTCGCCGTAGTAGTCCGGCAGAATGCGGGAGCGCCGGAAGCCGAGGGATTCGTACAGCGACTGCGCCGCCAGGTTGGTGACATTGACCTCGAGGTCGGCCTCGTCCACGTCGTGCTCCCGGAGATACTCGATCGCGTGGAGGATCAGCGCCCTCCCAATGCCCTTGCGCCGATAGGCCGGGGCGACGGCGATGGAGGTGACGCCACCCCGCTTCATCCCTATCCAGCCGAGGCCGACGCGGACCAGGGCATAGCCCACGACGCCATCCTCCTCCGCGGCCACGAACAGCCCCTTGCGGTCGCGGAAGACGTGAGCCATGAACGTGCTTGCGCTGTAGGAGTCCGGGCCGAACGATGCCCGCTCGATCTGGAGCACTCGCGGTAGATCACTCACCCGGAATCGCCGGATCGTGGCCAAGGCCTGGTCCTGTTCCTCGGTTCAGCCCGTGGTGGGTCGCAGAAGACGGACCTCTCCGGAGGTGATCCTCCGGATTCCGTCCACCGTCTTCACCATCAACGCCCCTTCTTCGTCAATGCCCTGGTTCAGCCCTTGCGCCCTCGAACTACCGATCTCGACGCAAACCTCGGCAGCGGGGATCGCATCCAGCTCGCGCCACCTCGCCGCCAGGCCAGGCGCCTCCGCCAGCAAGAGCGACCAGTCCCGCTCCAGGTTCCCGAGAATCCGCGCGGCCAGCGCTTCGAGCGACCAGCGGCGGCCGGTTTCGGTGAGGAGGGAGGTGGCGGTCTCGTGCAGTTCCGGCGGCAGGGCTTCCCTCGGCATGTTCACGTTGATCCCCAGACTCAGCATAGCGGCCTCAACCCGGTGTCCGCTGATCTGGGCGTCGATCAGCACTCCGCCGACCTTGCGCCCCTGGAGGAGAGCGTCGTTGGGCCAGCGGAGGGTCGCCAGGCAACCCGTCTCGGCGGAAATGCCTTCGGCCGCGGCCAGCGCCACGAGCACCCCGAGGCGTCCCCCGCGGTGGGCGGGGAGATCCGGCCGCGCCAGCGCCGACATCCACAGGCCGCCCTCGGGCGCGGCCCAGGGGCGGCCGAGGCGGCCGCGCGCTTGAGTCTGGCGATCCGCGATCACTACCCCGCCCTCCGGCCCGCCGGCGCGAAGCCACTCCCAGGCCAAGTCGATGGTGGAGGTTGCCTCAGGCACGACGCGGCAGGCGCGGCCAAAGCGCGCGGTCGTCAGTTGGCGCTGGAGGGCTTCCGCCGAGAAAGCCAAGGTCAGCCTCGCGCGTCGATTATCTCGAGCGACAGATCCAGCGCAGAGACGGAGTGGGTCAGCGCGCCCACTGAGATGAGGTCAACGCCGCACTCGGCATAGGCGCGCACGGTGGTAAGGTCCACGTTCCCGGAGACTTCAGTGCCACAGCGGCCGGCGATGAACCGAACGGCCCTGCGGACATCATCGAGCCCCATGTTATCAAGCATGATGACGTCGGCGCCGGCCTGCACCGCCTCTTCCACCTGCCCCGCAGTCTGGGTCTCGACCTCGATCGCCAGCAGGTGGTGGGCCGACTCCCGCGCCTGCCTGACCGCATTGCCGATCCCGCCGGCGGCGCGGATGTGGTTGTCCTTGATGAGCACTCCGTCGGAGAGGCCGAAGCGGTGGTTCCTAGCGCCGCCCACGCGGACCGCGTACTTGTCGAGCACGCGCAGCCCCGGCGCGGTCTTGCGGGTATCGCAGATCTGCGCAGGCGTGTCCTTGACCGCCTCCACGAACTGCGCAGTCAGCGTGGCGATGCCAGACATGCGCTGAAGGAAGTTGAGCGCGGTGCGCTCTCCGATGAGGATCGCCTGCGTCCGTCCCGAGAGGGTCGCCGCGAGCTGGCCGGGAGTCACCCGTTCACCGTCCCGCACCTTCTCCGCGAACGAAACCGCGGGGTCAAGGGCCTCGAAGACGGCGCGAGCAACACCGATCCCGGCGATGACGCCATCGTCCTTCGCGACGATCTCCGCCTGGCACTTGTCGGCCGCGTCCACCGTCGCCAGCGTGGTGATGTCCCCCGGCCCGATGTCCTCGGCCAGCGCCCGGGCGACGATGTCTCTTACTACCTGCTCCGGCAGGCCAGGTATCACTTAGGCCACCTCCAACATGCGCGCGATCGCGCGGCGGGCGCGAGCGGCTACTTCCTCCGGCACTTCCACGGGATGCTTCATATCCTCCAGCGACCACAGCACCTTTTCGAGGGTGATCCGCTTCATGTTCGGGCAGGTGGTGAGGAAGCTGACGGGGAGGAAGGTCTTCCCCGGGTTCTCGATTCTCAGGCGATGGATCAGCCCCAGCTCGGTGCCGACGATCACCTCTTGCGCGTCGGTCTGCCTCGCCCAGCGCATCATCTGGCCCGTGCTCAGCACCTCGTCGGCGAGGTCGATCACGTCGGGCGAGCACTCGGGGTGCACCACGACGACGGCCTGCGGATGCTCTTCCCTCAACCGCAGGATGTCCTGGGCGAGGATTCGCTGGTGGGTGGGGCAGTAGCCATCCCAGAGGATGACCTGCTTGCTGGTGTGGCGCTGCACCCAGGCGCCGAGATTCCGGTCGGGCAGGAACAGCACGCGATCGTCGGGCAGCGCGTTGACGATCTTGATGGCATTCGCCGAGGTGCAGCAGATGTCGGCTTCAGCTTTCACGGCGGCGGTGGTGTTGACGTAGGCCACCACGGGCACGCCAGGCAACTCGGCCTTGCGCTGGCGGACTGCCTCCACCGGCGCCATGTCGCACATCGGGCAGCCGGCCCGCGGGTCGGGGATCAACACGGTGCGCTTCGGGTTGAGGATCTTGGCGGTTTCGGCCATGAACAGCACGCCGCAGAACACGATCACATCGGCCTCGACTTCGGTGGCGCGGCGGCTGAGTTCGAGCGAGTCGCCGGTGAAGTCGGCGATATCCTGCACCTCGCCCAACTGGTAATTGTGGGCGAGAATGACGGCCTTTCGCTCTTCCTTCAGCCGCGCGATCCGGCTGGCTAGCTCGGTGCGCGGGTCAGCGGCGACGCTCACGTGCTGGGTTCCTTCTGCGGTGGTCTGAGGCCCATTATGGCATTGGGGTTGCGCGGGTGTCAACTGGAACGGGAGGCGGGCGGAACAGCATTCACCGCAGAGGCGCCCGCCTTCGCCAAGGTCGCCTGAGGCGACTGAAGCTTCGGCGGGCAGGCTCCGGACGCAGAGGAGACGGGATGGCAGGAGCAAGTCGCCGGAGGCGACCAAGGCTCCTGCCGAACGGGAGGAGGGAGGGCGTGATGAATCACGCCCCTACAGACGGTGACGGCAGGGGGATGGCAGGAGACAAGCTCCTGCCCAACGGGCACAACAACGGCCCCGCCCCTGCCTACGGCAGGGGCGGGCTACTGACTACGGAGGAGCTTCGGCAGCCCCTAAGTCCGCCGAAGGCGGACCGGGGTGGCGGCATTCATGCCTAGCCACAAGCTACCGAAGCAACGAGGTCATCTGCTCGGGGAGATACCGATCTCCTCATCGGTGAGATAGCAGGCGGGGTCCTCGCGCCAGGTGTCGCCGAACTTGGCTTCGGCGCGGACGCGGCAGCCGCCGCAGTAGGCCTTGTACTGGCAAAGCGCGCAGCGGCCGGTGCGCCCGGGGCTGTCGGCGCCCTGCTTCAGCTTGCAGACCAGGGAGTTGCCGACGTCCTGCCAGATTTCGGAGAACGGTCGCTCCCGCACGTTGCCGAGGGACACGTGGCCCCAGAACTGGCAGGCGTGGACGTCGCCGCGGGCGTCGACGTTGGCGAACTTGCGGCCGGCGGAGCAGCCGCCGTGCATAGAGAGCAATTCCAGCACCTCGGCCGCCCGCGCGGGGTCGCGCTGTTTGATGAGGTGGTAGAGGAAGATGCCGTCGGCGTGGTTGTCGGTGGTGAGGATTTCGAGTTCCCGGCCCTCGGCATGCAGCTCCTCGGTGCGCTTCACCAGCCATTCGATCATGCCCCTGCGCTCGGGGTTGGAGAGATCGTGGTCCATCAGCTTCGTGCCGCGACCGGAGTAGACCAGGTGGTAGAGGCAGAACCGATCCACCTTCTCCTCGACTGCCTTGTCGAGCACGCCCGGCAGGTCGGCGAGGTTGTCCTTGGAGACGGTGAAGCGGACGCCGGTGCGCAGCCCCAATGCTTTCGCCTGCCGCAGGCCTTCCCAGGCATCGCGGAAGGCGCCGGCGCGGGCGCGCAGCCGGTCGTGGATGGCCTCCATGCCGTCGATAGAGATGCCGATGTACTGGAAGCCCGCTTCCTTCAGCGCGGCGGCGGCTTTGGCGGTGATGAGGGTGCCGTTCGTGGAGACGACGGGGCGAAGGCCCTGCGCGGTGGCGTAGCTCCCAAGCTCGAAGATATCTTCCCTCAGCAGCGGCTCCCCGCCGGAGAAAAGCAGCACGGGGGCGCCCATCTGAGCAACGTCGTCGATCAGACGCCTGGCCTCATCTCCGGTCAGCTCCGACTCGCGCTCGCCGGCGCCGGACTCGTTGTAGCAGTGCACGCAACGCAGGTTGCAGCGCAGAGACATATTCCAGACCACCAGCGGCCGATCCGCGGTGGTGAACTGGAGCATATTCGCCTCGCGCTTCTCCTCGCCGCGGGTCTGCCGCAGCGCCTGCGAGACGGTCGCTCTTCCACACAGCAGCTTCGTGAAACCGATCAACTCTCACCTCTTTCCGACGCGGCGCGCCGCGCCGCGAATGAGCACCAATGATCTTCGGCCATGTAGTTCCCCCCGCTCGCCCAGTAGGCCCGCGCCCGGCAGCCGAAACAGCGCTGCCCCCACCGGCATTTGCCACAGAATCCCTCCAGCGGCCGCTCGCGCAGCTCCTGGAAGATCGGCGCGTTCGCCCAGATCGCCGAGAACGACTCGTCGTGCACATTGCCGGCCGGGAGCGGCAGATAGGGGCAGGGCTGGACTTCGCCGGTGGGAGTCACCACGCAGTAGGTCCTCCCCGCCAGGCAGCCCATCCCGAAGCGGGTCTCGACCCCCAGGCGGTCGGCAACGCGCACGAACTGCGGCGCGCAGGTGGGCTTGATCTCGAAACGTACCGGCGCGGGGCCCGGTTCGGCGTCAATCTCTTTCTGCTTCAGCAGGAGCGCTTCGAGCAATTGCTCGTACCGCGCCGCCTGCACCATGTCGTCGGCGATCTCCTTGCCGCGCCCGGTGGGGACGAGGAAGAAGACGTGATGCCCGGCCGCGCCGAGCTTGCGCGCCAGGTCGGTGATCTCGAGCACCTGGTCATCATTCTGTCGGGTGACGGTGGTGTTCACCTGGAAGGGAAGGCCCACCGCGCGGCAGGCTTCCATGCCCGCGATCGCCTCCTGCCAGGCAGTCGGCGAGCCACGCAATCGGTTGTGGTAATCCGAGTCGGCGCTGTCGAGCGAGATGCCGGCGCGGGCGAGGCCCGCGTCCTTCATGCGGGCGGCTATCTCCTCGGTGATCAGCGTGCCATTGCTCCCCAGGACCGGACGCATCCCAGTCGCGGTGGCCGCCGCCAGCAGGTCGAAGAAGTCGGCCCTCATCAGCGGCTCGCCACCCGACAGAATCAGCACACGGAAACCGACCCGCGCGATATCCTGGATCAGCGCGATGCCCTCGGCCGTCGTCAGCTCCCGGGGATCGGGGCACTCCCGCGCGTCGCGATAGCAGTGGGCGCAGGTCAGGTTGCACTGCCGGGTGATGTTCCAGGAGACCAGCGAAGGCCGGAGTTCGCCGGCCTGGCTGGGATGGCTGACGGGATGCTCTGCGCGCTCCCCAGCTTCGGATGGTTCCGACCTATGGTGATGCATGCTCAGCTTGGTTCCTCCCGCGGCGGCCCGGCAGTGGGGCCCACCGCGACTCAGGTGTCCGTAACTCAGGTCTACTTGCTCGCCGGCTGCGGCGGGGTCTCGCCGTGGCACTGCGAGCAGAACTTCCCATAGTCGTGACAGCGATAGCAGGCCGAGCCCGCGGCGAAGCTCGCCTTGTCCTTGTGCGATAGTGTCCAGTCGCTCGGGTGCGGCATCTGCACCCCACCGTGGCAGGCGAGACAGAAGCTCGACGTGTGGCAGGTCTCGCACTGCTGCGTGCCCGCCTTCGCCACTCCGCCATGGTGCGTGACCCAGGTGGCGTCGTGCGACTTCGGCTTCGCTCCGTGATGGCAGGCGGAGCAGAAGCTCGCGCGATGGCAGACCGCACACTCGGCGGTCTTCGCGGTCTGGTGTGAGTGTACCCAATCCTTGCCGGCGTGGCTGAGCGGACGCGCGCCCTCGTGGCAGGTAGAGCAGAAGTTCGCGGTGTGGCAGGCGCTGCAATCGGCCGCCTTCCCATCGTGGTGGTGCAGCCAGTCCGGCTCGTGATGGGTGACCGGGGTCGCCCCGCCGTGGCAGGTGGTGCAGTAGTCCTCCCTATGGCACTGGAGGCAGTCCTTCCGATCCGTCTTGGCCACTTGCTGGTGCCGGTGCATCCAGGTGCTATCGTGCTGGAGCTTGCTGTGGCAGGTGTTGCAGAAGCTCTGGTCGTGGCAGACCAGGCAGTATTCCGGCCGATCGCGGGAGGCGCCGGCGTGCGCCTTGAGCCAATCGTTGAGATGCGAGTCCGGGAGCCGGTTCCGGTGACAGCTCTGGCAGAAGGTCGGCTGGTGGCACTGCCCACAGATGGAGGGGTCTTTGCGCACCTCGTACTTGTGGTTGGAAAACCAGTTGCCCTCGTAGTGGCTCGCCGGCTTCTGCGGCCCGACCTCCGTGGCTTCGCTCGGCATGTGGAACCTGCTGTCTATCGCTGAGGTGTAGGAGACGAGGTTGGAGAAGTCGGTATCGTTCACGCTGCTCGGCACTGCAGGCATGACTGACCGCGGGTTGTTGTACGTGGGATCGCGGAGTTTCTCGATCACCAGGTCCGGGCTGCGCGGTCCGCTCTGCGCCAGGTCGACTCCCTCCATACCACCGCCACCATTGATGCCGTGGCATGATTGGCAGCGCAGGTCGAGGAACACCTTCTCGCCCTTCTCTTCCTTCAGCGAAAGGGTCACCGGACGAGGCCCGCTCCTCGCGCGCCGCGGAGCCCAGGTAGAGCAGCAGGACGAGCGAGATGATGGCGGCCGTCGTCACCAGCGGCCGGCGCTGGGGGACGCGCTCGGGGTTGTGATCGACATAGGGGAGAACCAGCAGCGCCAGCACCGCCACCGTGGGAACGACGATGGCTCCGGCGAACTCCCCCCACTCCCCCCAGGAGGCGGGGAAGTGCTTGAGCAGCTCGAAGTTCGGCAGGAAGTACCACTCGGGCCGCGGCGTGTAGCCGGTGCTGGTGGGATTAGCGATGGTCTCGAGCGGAGCCGGCCGCAACAGGGCCATGGCGAAAAGGCCACCCAACACCAGCAGCGACACCACGACATCCCTGAACACCTGGTCGGGGTAGAACAGCCCCGTCCTGGGAACGGTCTCTTCGTCTCCTACGCGCTTCCAGGGAGCGGTGATGCCCTTGCGGCGCACCTGAGAGACGTGGAAGATGATAAGCCCGGCCAGCAGCGCGGGGAAGATCATCACGTGCAGGCCGAAGAACCGGGTCAGCGTCAGCGCCCCGATATTCGCCTCGCCGCGCACCAGCGTGGTGATGTAGTAGCCTACGAGCGGGACCGTCCCGGCGATACGGGTGCCTACCACCGTCGCCCAGTAGGCCTTCTGATCCCAGGGGAGCAGGTAGCCGGTGAAGCTGAGGCCCAGCGTCATCAGCAGCAGGAACACGCCGACCACCCAGATGATCTGCCGGGGCCGCTTGTACGCCCCCCAGAAAAACACCTGGAGCATGTGCACGAACACGATGATCAGCATGGCGCTGGCGCCCCAATGGTGGAGGCCGCGGATCACAGAGCCGAGGGGCACCTGCCCGTTGATATAGGAGACGGACTGCCAGGCCCCGTCGGGAGAGGGCACGTAGTAGACGGCCAGCAAAATCCCGGTGCAGACCTGGTTGATGAAGAGGAAGAGCGCGGCGCTGCCGAAGACGTGGGGCCATCCGACGCCCTTGAACAGCGGCTCCTCCATGAACTCGCGGGTGAGGGTGACAAGCTCGGTCTGCTCGTCGACCCACCTGAGGACCCGGCGAAACAGATCAGTCGCGGGCGCGTCTCGCCCCTGCCCGGGGCCGCCCTTCTCAGAGCCCGGGGGTCGCTTCTCTGCCATTACGCTCCCCCTGCCTGGACGTAGAGAGCGCCGCCCTCGATCTTGTGCGCCATCTGGATCAGCGGTTTCGGGGGAGGACCCTTCAGCACTTTGCCCTCGGCCGAGAACACGCCGCCGTGGCAGGGGCAGAGGAACTGGTTCACCTTGTCGTCCCAGTGGATCGGGCAGCCGAGGTGAGTGCAGATGTTGGAAAGCACGATGTAGTCGCGGCCGTCAGGCGTGACCGCGTAAACATCCTGCCTGGTGACAGTTTCCCGCCAGCCATCCTGATCGGGGTAGCTGATGCGGTAGAGCCTGGGCTGCCCCGGCGTGATCTCGCTGGTGAGCCCCAGCTTGAGCCATCGCGCTGGCTTGGCCTGAAACGCGTTTCCGACGTAGAAGCGGACCAGCGGAAGCGCCAACGCGGCGGCGATGAGGCCGCTCAGGAGGCCGCTGAGATAGCCGAGGAAGCGGCGCCGGGTGATGAGACCCTGAGCTGTTTGCTCATCCCAGGGCAGCGCGGCGTCCTCTCCGTGTTCGTGTGTCTCGGATGAGTGGACTCGCATGATGGCCACACCCCGGTGGCAGAAACTCCACTTGGCGCGCTAGCGACGATCCCCTTGCGCTGAGTCGGCACAAGGCGTTCGCCCATCAGACAGCGCGCCTGGCAGCTAACCAACCAGTCTATGCCTGCAGATCTACGGCTTGACCCCTTTGACTCCGCGTTTGGCGTGACAGTCCAGGCAGGCATTCTTGCCGTGGCACATCTGACACAGGCTCTCGTTGCTCACCCCAACCTGGGGGTGCTGCTGGATCCAGTCCGGCTTCTGGTGAGTGGAGGGAGGCAGGGCCGCATGGCAGGTGGTGCACTCGTGCTTTCCCTGGCCATGGCAGCGGGCGCAAGAGAGGGCCGAGCTGAGGGCCTTCGCCCCGTGCTCCGTGACCCAGGTATCGGAGTGCGGCATGGCCACGCCGTGGCAGGAAGTGCAGTACTTGTCCTGGTGGCAGCGGACGCAGCTACCCTTGTCCTTCTTCGCGGCGTCGCCGTGGGGCGCCTTTCCCCATCCGCTCGGATGCGGCATCGGCAGGCCGTGGCAGGAGGCGCAGAAGTCGTTGCGATGGCAGATGGCGCAGTTTGCGCCAGTCTGCTTGGCCTGTTTGCCGTGGCGCGCCAGCCAGTCGGGAGGTGCGTGCGAGGTCGGGAAAGCGCCGCGGTGACAGGTCTCGCAGCTTTCCTTGCGGTGGCAGCGGTCGCACGCCGTGCGGTCTTTCGAGGCCACCTTCTGGTGGGTGGCCACCCACACCTTGGGGTGCGGCATCTCCATGCCGTGGCACTGGTTGCAGAACTGCTCCTTGTGGCAGAGCAGACAGGCGGCCGGCTGCGACTTGCTCGCGGCGCCGTGCTGGTTCAGCCACTGGCTGCCGTGGCTGCTTGGCGCTTTCTTGGCGTGGCAGCTCTGGCAGAATTCCGGCTTGTGGCAGACCTGGCAGCTCTCCTCACTCACCCGCGCGGTGTCTTTGTGGTGGGTGAGCCAGTCGTGCTTGTGCGACTCCGGAGCCCCCTTCTTCCCCTTGTGACAGACCGTGCAGAACTGATCCGTGTGGCAGGTTTTGCAGTTCTGGGGGGTGCGACTGGCCTCGGCCGGATGTCGCGCCAGCCACTCCTGCGGGTGGGGACGACTGATCGAGTGACAATCCGAACACCAGCTCTGAGTGTGGCAGCGCTGGCACGCGCCCGGGTTCTTCAGCGACTCCGCGCCGTGGACCACCTGCCAGCTGGTCCCCTTGTGCTCGGTGCGCAGCTCGTGGCAGGAGCGACAGAAGCCCATCTGCCTGGCTTCCTTGGGGCGCGATTCGGCCGGCGCCAGGTGGCAAGAGAAGCAGCCGTTCGCGCCCTTCCGGGCTTCCTCCGGGTGATGCTGAACCCAGTCCGAGCGGTGCGGGTTGGCCGCCTTGTGGCAGGTGTCGCAGAACACCTGGAGGTGGCACCGCCGGCAGTCCTCTTCGCCGTGGCGCCGGACTTCATCTCGGTGCGCTTCCACCCAGGCTGGATCGAAGGCCGACGGTTTGCGCTCCCCCAGGGTCACATGGCAGGTAGAGCACGTATTCGGCGCCTTCTTGCCATCATGGCAGCGATAGCAGCCCTCCATGGTGGGTGTGAACTTGAACGGGGTGGAAACCTCCTGCACCTTCTGGGACGAGCTGACACCGGTGTAGAGCCACTTCGGCCCGTGCACCACGCGATCATGGCAGTAGGTGCATTCTTCACCCAGCTCCCAGTGCTTGCGGTGGGTGATCTTGAGCCCGTGATAGGTGATCAGCTCGGGTGTCTGCGGGTGGCACCGCTTGCAGTTGGCGTCGGGAACGTGCCCCTGGATGACGGAGGCCTTCACTTCGCCGGCGGCATGGCGCTTCACCAAGCGCAGGGCGTTGATCTTGCTCTTGAACATGTTGAGGGTGCCGGGCATGACGTGGCACTCCTCGCAGCCAACATTGCGGTGAGCGGACTGGCGCCAGGTGGCGTAATGCAGGTCCATCTCGTGGCAGGAGGTGCAGAAGATGGGCTGGTTGCTGACCACCAGCGCCGACCCGCCTCCGAACAGCATGATCGGCAGGCCGATGGCGAGCAAGGCCCAGAGAGGGATGCTCCGGCCGACGAGAGGCAGCCGTATCCGACGGAGGAGCGGGGTGATGGGGAGGCAGAGGTAGCGCTTCACCCGGCTCATAGGGCCTTCTTCTCCCCCTCGCGCAGCGGCGCCTCCTGGGAGCGACGAAGCCGCTCATACTCCAGCGGGTGGTGCGAGCGCATTCTCTCGGCAGACACGCGGCCAGTGAGCCAGGTCCGGCTCCACGGGAAATGCTCGGGCCCGAAATGCACATTGTAGAAATGCCACACGATGATCGCCACCGCGGCCAGCAAGCCCTCATCGCTGTGGATCGCCTGGGCGATGTCCATGGCATACTTGGGCAGGTGCTGCATGGTGATCTCGGGCGCCCAGAGCATCAGCCCCGAGCCGACCATGACCACGATGCCCCAGTAGACTGCCCAGTAGTCAAACTTCTCCACGTAGCTGAATCTGTCGAACCGAGGCCCGTGCCGCGTCAACCCGACGAAGTAGGCCAGGTTGTGGAGGAGATGGCCCACATCCCTGACTCGCGGGAGCAGCGCGGTCAGCTCCCGCCGCCCCTCGCGAGTGAGTGCGATGTAGCCCATGTGGAACACGCCGACCGTGATAAGCAAGCCGGCGGCGGCGCGGTGGGCGATCGACTGAACCGGCACGCCTCCGATCCCGGTGAAGAAGGCACGCGCCCAGGCGGTCTCGGCGTACCGCAGGGGAAGGCCCGTCACGATCAGGGCGAGGGTGCTCAGCATGAGTCCAATGTGCTGGAGGCGGAACCAGATACAGAAGCGCAGGACATCCTCGTCCACTGCCTCCTGGTCGCCGCGCGCCGCCTCGATGCGCTGGGCCACGCGCTCCCGCAACCGACGCCGAGCATCCGCGGCCAGGTCGGCCGCGATCTCGCGCTCGGCTTCCGCCAACACGCGCCAGTCGACTTGCCCCTCCAGTTGCGCCCGCTCCTGGCGGAGCTCATCGCCCACCTCTCGGAGCAGGTCCGACCACCCAGGGCCGCTGGATGGAGGCCGCCCCTCTTCCCTCGCCTCCTTGGGAGATCGGGATGTCACTCGAAGCCTCCACGTCGCCGGCGCGTCCGGGCGAACAGTTCCAGGGAGATATGACCCACGAGGGCCCCAATAGTGCACAGCGTGAACCACTTGAACATGACGTTGATCCGGTAGACGAGACCCCCGCTCTCCTCCGTGGCCATGATATGCACCTTCCCCCGAGCGACGTTCTCATTCACCTTGGGGTGGCACTTCCCGCAGGTCCGGGGCAGGTTCTGCGGATAGGTCGCGGATCGCGGGTCTGAAGACGGCAGAATCAGGTGATTGCCGTGACAGCTTACGCAGTTCGCGGTCCGTTGGTAGCCGAGCTTCGTCGCGATTCCATGGTAACTCCCGAGATAGCTCGCCAGGCGGTCGCCAGGGAGGGCGTACTTCGCCTCGAGCGCGGCGTTCTCGTGGCATGACCCGCAAGTCTTGACCACCCCCTGCTGGAAGACGCCGCGCTTGCCCAGTCGCGCGTGTTCCGGGTGGCAGGTCACACAGGTGGGGGTGTCAGGGTTGTCGCGGAGCGTCACCGCGCCGTGCACGCTTTCCCGGTAGAGCTTGGCCTCCTGCTCGTGGCAGGTCCCACAGGTGGAGGCGATGCTCTTCCTCCCCACCCGGGAACTCACGTCTGAGATGAGGCGGATATCGTGGGTCCCGTGGCAGTTGGTGCATTCGGGCAGGCCCTTCACGCCATGCCGGGTTGTGGTCGAGTGCTGGTCGAGCGGCGCCTCCTTGCCCGCTTGCGCCTTGAGCGAAGCCTGCCTGGTGTCGCCGGGGTGGCAGGGAGTGCAGACCACGTGGGCCGGCCGGGGCGGATGCGGGAGGGTGGTGATCGCGGTATGGCACCCGGAGCACTTGAGGCCTTCGTGGGCGGAGGCATGCAACGTTGCGCGATCGATGAGAGGAGCGTTCTTCGCGTGGGTAGCTGGGCCGTGGCAGCCGAGACAGAAGCCGTCGTCCTGCAACAGCGTCGCCGAGATCTGCAGAGGGGGGGGTTGGCTGCCGGCGCGGCGGAGGCGGAGAACGCCGCCATCCAGGCGCACGCGAGGAGCAGGGCGAGCAGCGCTCGGGCCGGGAGGGCCGAGCCGCCGGCAGGCAGTCGCAGTCGGCGCAGGAGGGAGATGATGGAATCGCAGCGGCGCAGTCGCAATCGGATCATCCCAGCTGCTCTTCCTGGCCCGCGTGCGCCTTCTGCTCGCGGACAAAGCGCTCGTATTCGAGTGGGTGGTTCTCCTGGAACTCGCGCAGGCCGATTTTGCCGGTCAGCCAGACGCGGCTCATGGGGAAGATCGACGGATTCCAATGGACATTGTACATGTGCCAGATGATAATGGCGAGGAAGGCCAGGATGGCCTCCCAGCTATGGATGATCAGCGCCACGTCCATGGCCCACTTCGGCAGCAGGAAGAGCGTGGCGCCGGGCGCCCACAGCATGGCGCCGGTCCCCACCATGACCACCGACCCCCAGCCCACGGCCAGGTACTCGAACTTCTCGATGAAGTTGTAGCGACCAAACTGGGCCGGCACCGGGGTGAAGCCGAGATAGAAGCCCAACATGATGACGATGTCCCTGGCGTCGAGTATCCCGGGGAGCAACTGCTGGAAATCGCGGTAGCCTTTACGGGAGAGCAGGACATAGAACAGGTGGTAGATCGCGATCGCGATGAGCATGATGGCGGCGGTCCGATGGATGATCGCCCGCGCCCCATCCCGCCCAGGAATGTTACCACCCGCTGCGAGATCGCGGAGCTGGGGGAGGCCGAGCGGTAGGCCGGTCACCAGGAGCGCCACAAAACTGGTCATGAGCGACCAGTGCTGGAGGCGCTGGTTCAGAGTCAGCCGCTCGAACTGCGGCTCATTGGGATCCGGGCGATGGCGTCCGTTGCGGCCGAACTTGCCCGCGCTCGCGCCAGCAGGTCGAGGAAGATGTAGCCGATGAAAGAGGACATCAGCGCCACGATGAAGATCTGGTAGCCCACCTTCACCCAGAACACCAGCCGGTCGCGCTGGGGGCCCGGCTGGAGATGTATGGTGCCCTGTGAGAAGTGCGCTCCCGCGCCGGGGTGGCAGTGGCCGCAGGTCTCCGGCAGGTTCTTCCGATTCACGCTCGACCGCGGATCCTTGGAAGGCAGGATCAGATGCTCGCCATGGCAGCTCGCGCAGTTGGCGGTGCGGCTGTCGCCCAGTTCGGTGGCCGCGCCGTGGTAGCTGCCCATGTAGCTGGCGAGGCGGTTGGCCGGGACGGCGTACTGCTGCTGCAGACCCGGGTCTTCGTGGCAGGCCGTGCAGGTGGCCACGACGCCCTTCTGCGCGATGCCCTGCCGGGAGGCGCGTGGGTGCTCGGGATGGCAGGTATCGCACACCGGGACGTCCTTGTTTCCCCGCGCCAGCACCTGCCCGTGGGCGCTCAGCAGGTACTGGGAAACCTGCCGCGTGTGGCACGATCCGCACACCTCGGAGATCTTCCCCCGACTCAGGCGGGACCGGGCATCCTTCGGGGAGAGCAGGTCGTGCGCGCCGTGGCATCGGGTGCAGGCAGGGAGGCCCACGACCTCGTTCTGGTGCAGGAGCCCGTGCGTGCCCATCGCCACGGGCTTCTTTCCGCCCGGGACGACCAGCTCGGTGCTGGCCTCCTCGCTGTGGCAGCCGCCGCAATCCACCCGCTGGGCCGGGAGCGTGTGCGGCACGGTCTTGATGTCACGATGGCAGTCCACGCAGGTGGTCGTGCCATGGGCCGTGGCATGCAGGAGGCGGGAGTCCACTGCGGGGGCCTTCTTGGCCTCTGCATCTGCGCCGTGACAGCCCAGGCAGTAGTTCTCATCCTGCAGCACATCGGAGGAGACGGCCACCGCCTGGCCTGCGATCGCCCCGCGGTCGCGGGAGGCGAGCGCGAGGCCCACCACCACCAGCAGGAGCAAAGCGAACCAGCGCCAGCTGCCAGCAGTCCTCGTGGGGAGCGAGGGGGGCTCGCCTCGGTCCTCAGCCGCCGGAGGCATACGAGTGCAGGCTGCTGGAAAAGGCCGCAAGCTGATTGACTCCCAGGAAAGTGAACAGGATGGCCGCGATCCCTGCGACCACCACGGCATTGGTCTGCGGCGGTCGCCAACCGGCGCGCAGCCGCGCATGCAGGTAGAACGCGTAGATGAGCCAGGTGATCAGCGACCAGGTTTCTTTCGGATCCCAGCCCCAGTATCGGCCCCACGCGCTGTAGGCCCACACGGCACCGGTGACGTTGACGAGGGTGAGAAATGGGAAGGCGAAACGCACGGCCCGATAGACGGCCTGATCGAGCACCTGGGTAGAGGGGATGCGCTCTCGCACCCAAGGCGTGGTCGGACCCGCCTTGTGGCTGATGAAGAAGAGCAGGGCGAGCACGCTGGCCAACCCGGCCGCGCCGTAGCCGATCACCGCCACCGAGACGTGGAGGATCAGCCAGTCGCTCTTGAGCACCGGCATCAGCTCTTCGCTCTGCTTCATCTGGGCGGGCAGCGTGGAAGCGTATCCGAGCAGAGCTACCGCCAGCAGGAGCGCCGGCGCGCCGGCCGCCTGCGCGCCGTCGGTGTCCTTACCTGCGCGCCACTGGAAGACCAGGTAGGCGAGCGCGACCATCCAGGCGAACGCGCTCAGGTACTCGTACATGGTGACCAGGGGTACGTGCCGCGCTTCCGCGCCGCGCAGTACGAAGATCGCGGTCTGCGCCGCCACGCCAAGCCAGCCAAGCAGAGTGGCCACGCTGCCGACTTTCGTCGCCCGCGTGGTCAAGCGCAAGAGATACCCCAGCAAGGCTGCCAGGTACAGTCCCATGGCAACCTGGAACAGCAGACCCTCGGTTCCAAGCATGCAGAGCTACTTTCGAGTTGAACGCAATATCCGCGTCATCCGCCGCCGCGCCGACGTGATCCCACCGCGCCCGCCCACTAGCTGTGCGGCGGGACGAAGGCGTGGGAGTCGTTGGGCATATGGCACATGACGCAACTGACTGCCTTGATGGTCGCCTCACTGTGAGGCGGAACCTTCAGCTTGCCGCCGCCGTGGCAGGCGTCACTCAGGCAGAGCTGAGGCACGGGCTGACGCAGGGCCATGGCCGCGCCGCCAGTATCGTGCGGGTCGTGGCAGGTGGTGCAGACAGTGCCCACGGCGAGGTGCTTGCCGCCGCCGAAGCGCATCTCGTTGTACTGCCCGTTCATGGCGCCCTTGGGCACGTCCTTGGTGAAGTCGAGAGACTGGTCCAGATCATCCCCCGGGGTGAAGCCGGCGGCGAAGGTGCACTGACCGTCCTTGCTCTTTCCCTGGGAGTGACAGCGGCCGCACACCATGGCGCGTCGATCGGGGGCCAACTGCTGCACCCGCACGATCGTGCCCAACTTGTCGGAGGAGCCGGCGTGCGTGGAGCCGGGCCCGTGACACATCTCGCAGGTCACGCCCTCCGCCACCCAGGCGCCCTTCGCCGGGTCGTAGCCGGAGGTGTGGCAGCCGAGGCAGTCCTTCTTCGCGTCCACCGCGTCGCGCGGCTGCCAGGAGCCGGACTTCACCACCCACTCACCCGGGAGCACCTTGAAGTCCTTGTCCAGGAAGGCCTGGCGCCGGTTCCCCGCGCCCACCACCCAGGTCACCTGATCCTTGGCGAAGGGAGCCGACTTGGCGAAATCCGCCACCACCTTGTGGGTGTCGTCGGCCTCATCAATCTTCCAGAAGGCGCGGGAATGGGCCGATGCCTGCCAGCCCTCCACCGCGGCCGCGTTGGTGGTCTTGTGGCAGGCCATGCACATCTTCGGGCCCAGGTAGGAGGCGCCACTCGCGACACCGCGGGCGGGCGGGCCGGCGAATAGCGCCAGCGCCACCCCCACCATCGCGATCGCCCCGGTACTGATCTTGTTCATCGTTCTCCACCCCCGTCAGCAAGAGCTGCCTCGCTGTCACGCGAGGCCCCGACGTCAGATTGCACCTGTTGCAGCAGCGTCTCCGCGTCTTTCGCGGAGCCCAGTCTAGAGATTCCCAGGAAGACCTGGGATCCCTGGCCCTTTTTCGCGACCAGAGCTACCAGATTGCTGCGCCCGCTCGTCAGCAGCAGCATCACCCCGAGCGCCATGGCGATGAACCCTGCGTAGACGATGGGAAGCCCGATGTCGCGGTCCAGGGAGAGCACGGCCGCGGTGGGCTGCGTCGCTGTGGGTGGGGCCGCTTCCGCGCCGTGAACCAGACGCAGCCGCGCTCCTTCCACTTCCCGGCCGTCTTCGCCGATCCAACCGATCTCCTGCCATTCGTGCTTGGGCATCTCCCCTTTGGCGGCGGGCCCGCCGTTGTCGATCATCACCTTTGCCATGGGGCCGCCCTTGCCGGACTCGTCCCCCATCCGCACATCGGTCACGATGACCATCCACGGAGGATCCTCCAAACGACGGTAGCTGCCCATCGGCTCGACCGCGCCCTCGTCGGTGATGGTGATCGGCACCTGCGCGCGGGAGCCTCCCTTGGTCACTTCCAGCGCCAGCCCCATCGCCTCGCCCGGGGCAGGAGCGCCGGAACTGAGGGACTGGAGCACCACACTGATCCCATGATATCTCAGCGGGTGGTTCGGCCGGATCATGACGGAGCGGATGACCTGATTCTCTTCCGTCACCTCCAGCTTTGCCCAGTAGTCGCTCGGCTGACCCTTCTTGCTGAACACCGTCCCGGCGTCGAGCAGCTTGATCCCGAAGGCGTCGTCTCCGACGTGAACGGGGAAAGTCTGACCCGGCCGCAGGTCCGCGGTGGTCCGATAGCCGTGGCTCGGCAGCTTGCCCCATCCCGGCCCCGATCAGAACGACCAGCATCCCGACATGCACGATCACCGAAACCCAGGGCGCCAGGCGGCCTCGCCGCCCCACCAGCCCCCGCTGGCCAGCTTCCTCGCCGGCCGTGAAGAACAGCCGATAGCCCCTTTTCCTCAGCGCCGCTGCCAGCGACTCGGTCGTCGCATCGACCGCGCTGCCGACACGCCACTGCCCGCGATGGGCGCGGGCAGTGGTGTCCTGCCTGGTCACTCGCTCCGGCGCCTGCTGCTCCTGTCGCAGGAGCTGGCCAGTGCGTCGCACTACGCAGGCGAGTAGGTTGAGCGCCAACAACACGAAAGCCCCGATGAACCACCACGAGTTGTAGATGTCGCGAAGCGCAGTCCTCGCGACCAGTCCCCCCAGGAGCGTCCCAAACACGTGGAGATAGGCCTCCGGCGTAGCGTTCTGGGGGATGAACGACGCCACCGCCATCGCGATCACCAGTACGGCCAGCAACCACAACGTCAGCCGCACCGATGCGAGGCGCTCCACCAAACCCGGCCGATCTGCCTTGACAGGGGGGACGCCGCCAGTTTGGACGGCGCCCCCCGCGATTTTCTGCTCAGTAGTCCCAGTCGTCAACCTCTACCTCAAGTCCGGAAACTGTCAGAACTGCTTGCGGACGCCCACTCTCCAGATGGTGTAAGTTCCATCGTGGGTCACGTTCGCCGAGTCAGTCCAGGTTGCCCTCTGGTGGCTTGCCACAATCTCGGTTTCCTTGTCGAGCATGTAGCCCGCCCCAAACCAGAAGTCGTTGATGGTGACGTCGAACGGGTTGAGGACGACCGTCACCCCGTTCAGGTCAGGATTGTTGTCGATGTAGTCGCCGAGGTCGTGCATGTTCTCGCGGCCATCGGCCCGGGTCCGGGAGTAGCGTCCGTAGAGCCGAGTCCGAGACGTGAGCCACCAGGAGCCGTCGGCCGTGGAGATGGTCGAGCGATAGTGGAACGCGTCGGTCGACTCGATCGGGGGATAGTCGCCGGCGACCCCGGTGAGAGGAGGCGCGAGGACGTAGACGCCCTGGCCATAGATGACGTTGGCGCCGGTATCGCCCGTCTGGCGGAAGTAACCTGCGTTCAGGCGACCTCGCGGCCGGGAGTGGCTGAGTTGGGCTCCCTCGGTCCGCGTCTTCTGACTGGCGGCGCGGTCGCCGGCATCGAACTTGTCGTGCCGGTTCGTGTACATCGCGCTCAGCAGAGTGTTCGGAGCGAGGTTGTACCCCAGCACGGCCGAGAGCAGCTTCCCGTCATTGGGCAGGCCCAACAGCCGAGAGGTCGTTGGTAGTGACTCGAAGCCGGCGAAGTCCTTGTGGTCCGTGTTGATGCTGCGATAGCGGACCTGGAGGTTCATCCGGGACATCGGCCGATACTGGAGCGCGGTGCTCCAGATGCTGGAGTCGCTCTTGGGGGCCACTTCCCGCTGGCTTTCCCGCGTCACGTTCTCCCTGGCGTAGCCCAGGCTCCAGACGGCGTTAGGCAGGCCGGTAAAGCTCAGGTCCACACGGCTGGTGTCGCGACCGCGAGAGATACCTTCCTCGGTGTCATTGCTGACATCGAGGTCTCGCTGGAAGTGACTCGCCTGCATCCGAAGCACGGGGGAAAGCGCGTAGTTGACGCCGCCGCCGAGGCTTCGGACTTCGCTCTTAGCGCCGCCCAGTCGGTCTCTGCGATCCCGCGTCCGGTAGAGAGCGCTGATTGAAGCGCGCCGGTTCAGTTCGCTGGCGACGCGCAGGTCGTTGGTGGTCGCGCGCGTGCTTGCCACGCCATAGAGCGGGGCCAGCCCGCTGAAAACGGACGAGCGTCCAGCGAAGTTGAAGAACTCCTCGGGAGCCCGGTTGCTGAACTCCTCCTGACCCCGCAGGAAGCGCATCGAGGACTTCGGGAGGTCCACCTGAACGCCCTCGGAAGTGATCGTCGTTACCCGGTCGATCGGCTCTGCGGTCTGCACCTTGTGGCAAGACGCGCAGCGCTCGAGGAACAGGAACTGCTGGCTTCCGTGCTCCGCTTCCTGCCAGTAGTTCAGCAACCACTTGGCATTCGGGAGCTTCGGGCAACGCGCGGCGAGCCGGGCGTCCACCACGGTGCGGTCGAGGTGGAAGTCCTGCTTGCCGTTGGTTAGGTCGGTGGTGTTCACCCGGTTGCCCGGGATCGCGACGTCCACGTTCTCGTCGAAGCGACCCAAGCGATGGGTCAGGCCCGACTGGCGGAACTGGAAGTCATACCGCGGGTTGCCCGTGCGGAGCCGGATGTCCGAGTCGCCGATCGGCAGATCCGTGACCTCGAAGCGCAGGTCATCCTCCTGGCCAAACCGGAGGACACTCGCGCGAGAGGTGGGGATGCCGTAGTTCTTGCCGTCATACTGGCGCACGTAGGTGGGATTCTTGCCCTCGCTGATGCCGGTGAGTTCGACGTCGGCGAAGCCCCACATGCTGGCGTCGGAAGCAGCCAGGCTGTAGTTAGCGCTGGCGACCTGATCGCTCCCCAGCGGCGTCAGAGGCGAGCCCGGCATGAAGGTCGGGTTGCCCGTGCCGGAGAGCAGGTCGCTGCCGTGAATGCGGCTGTGACAGCTCGTGCACTTGCCGTAGAAGGCGCCGATGGCCTTCAGCGTGTCCGGGTTGTTCGGGCTGGTGCCAAGGATCGGCGCGCGGTGCGAATCACTGTGCCCGGAATGGCACTGCAGGCAAAGCATCGGCTGATCCTGGATCAGCATCTTCGGCACCGGCGAGCCATGAGGCCGATGGCAGATGGTGCAATCCTCGGTCACGGGGGGATGCTCGCCGGCGAACGGCCCGGCCTTCTCCGCGTGACACTTGAAGCACATCTCGCCATTGGAGGCCTCGGGCAGGTTGCCCCGCTGGTCGCCATGGACGTTGTGGCAATCGGTGCAGACCATCTTCCCTTCTTGGATAGGATGATGGTAAGGAAGCTTCCCTTCGGCCACGGCGTCCGGATGGCACTCCTGGCAGAGCTCCGGTTCCTCCGCCTTCAGCATGTGCTCGCCCACACCATTGTGCGGGTCGTGGCAGCTGAGGCACGCATCCTTGCTGCGAGAGTGGGCCGATAGGTCCCACATCGCCTGCGCGCCGCCGCGGTGACACTGCTGGCAGACCGCGGTTACCTGATCCGCGGTCATCTTCTTCAGCGTCGGCCGCTTGCTGGCATCACTCACGTCGGCCAGGTGGTCCTGCGCGCCGGCGTGGCAGGCCTCGCATCCCTGTTTCGCTTCAGGGATCTGGGGCGCGCCGACCGTTCGGCGGTGCAGGCTCTTCGCCCACGACGCGGTGGCCTCAGGATGGCAGGCCGCGCAGGTGGCGGCCTTCGCCGGGATGGGCGCCGCTTGTTCGGCACGCAACGCCGGCACCGAAGGAAGCAACAGCACCCAGGCGGCCGCGCCGGCCGCGCTGGCCACCAGCGCTCCCTTCTTGAGTCTCCGCAGTTTTCCCAACAGCTGTGAGCCGCTCACTCGCTCCTCCCCCGACTTCAGGTCTGGACCGACTTCGTTGCTGCGGCCTTGGGAACGTCTTCCTCGGCCTCGTGCGCCGTGGTTTCTCCGCCGACGCCCGCCTCGTCCCCGAGGCCGAACAACCTCCGGGCCGCAGCCACAATGTCCGTTTCACCTGCGTCTTCGCCCGCCGCGGCCTCACGCATCACCGCGATAGGACGATGCAGCAACTTACGAACCAACAAATCCGTCACGTAGTTCACCAGCTCGGATTCCTCCTCCGAGCACTGCTTGCGACAGGCCAGCTTGAGGCACTCCTGCCGAGCCACTTCCGCCCGCCCCCTCAACTCGGCGATGATGTGCTTCAGTTTGGCCTCCTCCGCCTTCTGCTGGAGGGCCGCCACTTCGTCTCGCACGATGGCGCGAACGCGAGCCACCTCCTGCTCGCGCTCTCCCGCATGCTGGGCCACCACCACCTCGAGGTCGTCGATGTTGAAGAGGTGGACGTTGCGCAGACGGCTGATGGCAGGGTCGACATTGCGAGGGACTCCCAGGTCGATCACGACCAGGGGCCGTTCCTCTCTCCCCTCCATCGCCTCCCGGATGTGCTCCGTCGTGATCACATGGTGGGGCGCCGAGGCGCAGCCGACGATCACATCGCTCTCCCTCAGCGTCGCCATGAGGTCGTCAGCGGTGATCGCCTTCGCTCCCACCAGGTCGGCCAGGTCGCAGGCCCGGTCGTAGGTGCGGGAGAAGACGGTGATGAACTTTGCCCCGAGTGCTGCCAGGTGCTTGGCGGTCACTTTCGCGATCCGCCCGGCCCCGAACACGAGGATATGCCGGCCCTGGAGGTCGCCCAGGACGTCCTGGGCCATTCTTGCCCCGCACTGGCCGACGGAGAAGATCCCCGACGAGATGGCGGTCTCGCGGCGGGCCCGCTTGCCCACGCGGGCGGCGTGGCTGAAGAGGCGGGTGAGGGTCGGGCCGCCGAATCCTCTGGCCCTCGCCTCCGGCACTGCCGTCTTCACCTGGCCCAGAATCTCGTGCTCTCCCAGGACCATGGAGTCGAGGCCAGCCGCCACCTCGAACAGATGGACGATGGCCTCTTCCCCGGAGTGGTGGTAGACCTGATCCAAAGGCAGCGGTTCGTCGGAGTCGATCGCCTCTGACAGCAAAGCCATCGCCGCGCGGCGATGGCCTCTGCCGGTGGGCCCGTAGTAGTAAATCTCGACGCGGTTGCAGGTGCGGAGGAGCGCCAGTTCGTCGGCCGCCAACGTGACGCGGGCTTGCTCCAGCAGCTCCGAGCAGCTATCGCCATCGGCCGCGATCCGCTCGCGAGTCTCTACCCGCGTCTGCTTATGGTTCGTGCCAACTACCTGGACAGCCCAGCCGTCGCGCCTGCTTGTCGTGCGATGAGCGATAGATTCTGGCACTTGGTTAGTCCCGCCCTGTTCGGTTGCAGTAAGCAGACGCCGAACAGGATAGCGCATCGGACGCTGTCTGCCGCCTGCCTCTCAGCTTTCTTTGTCAACCGAGACCGACAAGCTCGGCCTCGGAACCTACGTCGGTCTTCGTGCCACCAACCGGAGGGGATTCCGCACTCCCTCGGCGGTCCTGCGACCTGGCCGCTCCGACCTCTACCTACCCGCTGCGGCCCATCTCCGGATGCACCTACAATGCCTACCAAATTGATGGGACATATAGGACCAGTACATTTGTGACAGATTTAACGAACTCTGTCAAGGGCTGACTGGAAAATGCTTTCCGGATGGCGCGGGGAGCCCAGGAAATGCCGGAGAGAGACCGGGGGGGCCGGCCGCAGTAGGGGTAGCGAAGAGCGGGGAGACGCGAACCGATGACAACAGCCGCCGCCCGCTAGATTTGATAGCTGGCTAGCGGCTCCGCCAGCGCTTGCTGCTCGTCCCGCAGGCTCGCCAGCGTCGTTTCCCCTAGCAGCCGGCCGATCACACCGTTCAGTTTCCGCCAGAGTCCATGGGCGGCACAAGCGCCAGTGCGGTCGCAGGCGCCATCCTGGGTCAAGCAGTCGATGAGGTGCAATGGCCCTTCCACAGCCTGTACGATCTCCAGGGCCGTGATCTCATCCGGCGACTTTGAGAGCTGGTACCCCCCCTGCGGCCCGCGTTCTGCCCTAACCAAACCGGCGTGCCGGAGCGAAATGGTCAACTGCTCGAGGTACTTGATGGAGAGGTTCTGCGCTTCCGCGACCTCCCTCAGTTGCACCAGGCCTTGACCCTGCCGCATGGACAACTCGATCATTGCTCGCAGCGCGTAACGTGCTTTAGTAGATAGCCTCAGCATGTTCTCCTACCGTTCATATAGTCGTAGTATACTCTAAATGCCGCCTTTTGTCCTGCGGTTCCCCAAAGGGCAATCAGGGGCGCTGATGGGCATTCTGGTGGTTCCTGCGCGGGACCGGACCGGTGGAGGCGGCCCGCGTGCTGAGGAAGTGATAGGGTTGTGCTTAAGATCGCGAAGTATCTCGGAGCGCTGAACGGGGCCGGTTGGGCCCTGGATCGCGGTGGATCGCGGCGGTGGGTCAAGTGAAGTTGCTCATCGTCTTCGCCGCCTTCGGGTTCGCCTATGGCGTGGTGTTGCAGAGGAGTGGGTTCTGCTTCGCCAAGGCCGGATTCGAGTTGTTCCTGCTGCGCCGCCGTGACGCGTTCAATGGAGTGATGGCGGGCCTGGTGGCCGCGACGCTGGGGTTTGCGGTGGTGAGCACGCTGCGCGTCCAGGCCGGGCTCGATCCAAAGACCCACTTGCTGGTGATACCGTTCGGCGCGGGCACCGTGGCGGGAGCGACGTTGTTCGGGATGGGAATGAGCCTGGCGGGTATGTCCGCGGCCGGCACGCTCCAGCGGATTGGCGAGGGATACCTGGTCGCCTGGTTCGCGCTGCTGGGCATCGTCGCGGGGGCCGCGCTCGATCCATTCGCCGCGTTCCTGCCTGAGTCATGGAGGACGCAGTCGCATGGGGTGTGGCTCGGCGACCGCTTCGGCGCGTTGCCCACCGCCGGAGTCGCAGCGCTCGCGCTCCTCTGCATCTGGCTGGCGGTGATGAAGACCCAGGGCGCGGCGATCCGCTGGCCGGAGCGAAGCTGGCGCAGCCTCATCTCTCCCGCGATTGCCGGCGGAGTTGCCCTGGGGCTGATCGACACCGCGCAGGTCGCCTACGCCACGCCGTGGACCGTAGCCTATCCGCTCGCCCTCGTCCGCCCCTCTCTCGCTGGCGCGTTGTCGCAGTCGGCCTGGCAGGCGGCGGTCCCGCTGCTCACGCTCGACGCGGGCCTGGTGCTAGGGTCGCTGGCCTCAACCGCGCATGCGACTCGGATGCGGGTGCGCCTGCCGCGGCGCGGGCGCGACGTGGCGAGAGCGCTGATCGGCGGGGTGTTGATGGGCTGGGGCATTCAGCTGGCGCGGGGCTGCGGCATCGGCGGCGCGCTCAGCGCGATCCCGTCGCTCTCCGCCAGCGCCTGGCTGTTTCTGCCATCGCTCTTCTTCGGTTCCTGGATCGGCAGCCGGATCGTCCGGCGCCTGGCCTGAGTCCCGCAGTAGGACCCACGTTCCCGCGAGCCGAAACCCACAGGTTGTCTGACCACACCCTGCAGCAGGGAGCTGTGACATGGGGATCAGCGTCGGGATGGTGGGCCTCGGGTCATTCGGGTCCGCGTTCGTAGAACTGTTCGCGAACCACCCGCTGGTGGACAGGATCGCCCTCTGCGATCGCGAGCCGGATCGAGTGGCGGCCTTCGCCGAGCGCGATTTCGTGCGCGCCAAGTTCTCCAACTCCGACGCCTACCACTCGCTCGACGACATCTGCAAGTCCGACCTCGACGCGCTGGTGATCATCACCCAGCCCTGGCTGCACGCGCCACAGGCGATTCAGGCGATGGAAGCGGGGAAGCACGTCTACAGCGCGGTGCCCATCATCTCGGTGCCCGACGGCGATGAGATCCTGGACTGGTGCGACCGTCTCGTCAGTACCTGCCGGCGCACCGGCCAGCGCTATATGCTGGGCGAGACGACGTACTATCACGCGGGGGCGATGTACTGTCGCCGCCAGGCCGCGGCGGGCGGGTTCGGCGATTTCGTCTATTCCGAGGGCGAGTACTACCACGATCGCGACAACCCATGCTCGAATCTGCGCGAGGTGCAGCGCCATCGCCGGGCCTCGACCTCCGGGCAGGAATGGATCGCGAAGGAGAAGGAGTATCTGGACCGCGGCGTCATCGACGGGCCGATGCACTACCCCACGCACTCCACCTCCGGCCCCATCTGTGTGATGGGCGCCCATGCTACCAAGGTCTACGCGGCGCCCTACTACAACCGCACCGGCGACGCCTTCTTCGGCAACGAACCCAGCAACGAGACCGCGTTCTTCCGCATGAGCAACGGATCTGTCATGCGGATCTGCGAACACCGAGAGATCGGCATGCCGGGGCGCGAGACCTTCCGCGTCTACGGCACGAAGGGCTGCTTCGAGAACGAGCGCTGGTGTGACACCGCGGGCTACACCAACCTGACGGTGGAGGAGATGCGCGACCCCCTGCCGGCGGAGGTGCTGGCGGGCTTCAGCCGTAACAAGAGTGGCGAGGGGGTATACGGCGGCCACGGCGGTTCGCACGCCTACCTGGTCCACGAGTTCGTGGAGGCCGTCGCGCAGGATCGGACGCCCGCCATCAACGCCTGGGAGGCCGCGCGCTACATGGCCGCGGGCGTGATGGCGCACAAGTCGGCGCTGAAAGATGGCGAGCTTCTCGGAGTTCCAGACTGGGGCGATGCGCCCGCGTAGCAGTAATACAGATACTGATGACCCGAGGAACCATGTCATGACATCTCGAGAACGGATTGCGACGATACTTACCGGCGGCATCCCCGACCGCGTCGGGCGGGACGAGGACCCCTGGGGAGAGACCATCGACCGCTGGCTGGGCGAAGGCATGGCCGAGAACGAAGACCTCGGCAAGCGATTTGGCTTCGACTTCGACTTCATCGGCGGCGGAGACTACTCGTTCGGGTTCGACTACCAGGTGGTCGAGGAGACCGATGAGCACGTGATCGCCTGGGACTCCAACGGCGTGCTGCGCAAGGACCTGAAGCGCAAGTCGGGCTACACCCCGCACTGGTACGACCACAAGATCAAGTCCCGGGCCGACTGGTTCGAGCACAAGGGCCGGCTGAAGGTCACTCCGGACCGCCTCTCTGCCTCCATCAAGGACAATTGTGACCAGGCCCGCGCCAGCAACAAGTTCGTATGCTACCGCGCCACAGAGCCGTACGAGTTCGCCTGGCCGGTCTTTGGGCAGACCGGCATCTTCACGCTGATGATGGATGATCCCGAACTCATCCGCGATGTCTTCGAGACCTACGCCACCATGATCATCGACATGATCGAGGCGATCTTCGCGGCCGGCGGCGATTTCGACGGCGCGTTCTTCTACGGCGACCTCGGGTACCGCAATACGACGCTCTTCTCGCCCGCGCTGTACCGCGAACTGCTCTTCCCGCAGCATCAGCGCATCTGCGGCTATCTGCGCGACCATGGCAAGCCGGTGATCCTGCATTCCTGCGGGAAGATCGACGCTCTCATCCCCCAGTTCATCGAGGCCGGATTCTCCGCGCTGCAGCCCATCGAGGCGAAGACGGGGATGGACGTGCGCAATCTCAAGGCGTTGTACGGCAACCAGATCACCTTCTACGGCAACATCGACATCCGCAAGCTCAGCGGCACGAAAGCCGACATCGAGGAGGAGATCAGCTCTAAAGTGCCAGTGGCGATGAAGGACGGGGGCTACATCTTCCACTCCGATCACTCCGTTCCGCCGACGGTGTCATGGGAGAACTACTGCTACGCCATCGAGCTACTGGATAAGTACGGGAAGTACTGAGCGGTACGGGCCGCGACCATCCCACGGAGGCAGGCATGCCTTTCAGGTACTATGACGCCGACAAAACCAGGCAGACCATCGCGGTGTCGGATGAGGTCGGGCACACGATGGCCGAGGGGCTGGGGTTCAACTGGTTTTCGACCTATGAGCCGATTTCGTACCCCTCGCCTGACGATGAGGTGCGGTGGCAGCGAGTCTTCGATCATGCGAGTTGGCTGAACATCCAGTTCGTGCGCTTCGGCCAGTCGGCGCGAGAGATGTGCGACGAGCGCGGCCGATTCAAGCCGGGCCACGCCTCCTTCGACCAGCTTCGCCGCCTGAACCAGTGGGCCGAGGCCCGCGGTGTCAACCTTATCGTCGACTCCTGGTTCATCCCCGACGCGTTCCAGTTCCGGCCGTGGGAAGGCGCGCCTCATCCCTGGGGAGTCGAGAGTGACAGCTACTGTCTTGGCGTCGAGGACATCGACGGCTACGTGAACCAGTTCGTCGTGCCCTACCTGAAGCACGTCACCGGGGAGATGGGGTGCAAGGCGGTCAAGTGGTACAACCACTTCAACGAGCCGCTCGCCGGCAGTTTTCAGTGCGCCACCCCGCCGGGCATCGACGACCATGTGCGCTATGTGGAAGGGCTGGCGGCGATCCGGCAGGGCCTGAACGAGGCCGGGCTCTCCCACATCGGCAACATGGGCCCCGACACGCACAGCCATCAGAAGTGGCCGATCCCCCACATGCTCGAAATGGGCGCAGACCCGGACCCACACATCCAGGCCTATTGCATGCACCACTACCACAGCCACTTCGACTGGGACGCGCAGAGCAACTCCATCGGCAGCGACCCGATATCCGTCACCATCGACGACCAGCTTGCCAGGTACCGCGCGCACGCGCAGGAACGGGGCAAGCCGTACCTTGTGACCGAACTGGGGATATTCCACTACGGCTGGGAGCAGGGCGATCCGGCGGGATCGCGCGGCACGACAACACCGTGCTGGAATCCGAGTTCATCGTGCGCGCGATGGCGGGCGGCGCGGATTGCGTGCTGCGTTGGGCCTGGCTGAACCCGGGCAACCTCGACGGCTGGTGGCAGCTCATCCAGACCATCGACGGGAGCGATGCGCCGCTGCGCGATCCGTACTACGGCTATGGCACGCTGATGCGTTACGTGAGCCGGGGGGCGAAGATTCTGCGCGCGGGATCACCTCGCCCGCGGGGCAACCGGCGACGCTGCACGCGGTCGCGGTGGATAACACCGACGGCTCCCGCACGCTGCTGGTCATCAATGATGACTACGCCAACTGCCGGAGCGTGCTGGTGCAAATGCCGAC
The DNA here is from genome assembly GCA_963699135.1 of uncultured Armatimonadota bacterium. Taxonomy (GTDB): domain Bacteria; phylum Armatimonadota; class Hebobacteria; order Hebobacterales; family Hebobacteraceae; genus JBEKKD01. Next base: position 1,460,595 of record OY969415.1, read on the forward strand.
GGGCAAGGCGACGGTGGTGCGCAAGATCGTGAACGACCCCGTGCGCAAGCATCACGAATGCGGCCCCATCACGGTGTCCGGCGCGCTGGAGCAGGCCGACGTGCTTTCGCCAATGAGCTTGACGGTCTACACAACGAGAGGCGCGTGATGAACACCGGTCGCCTTCTCTGGATGACCGCGCTCCTGCTACTGGCTGTCGCTTCGGCCGCGTCGGCGTCTGACGTCGTGACCAAGGAGGTCCTCACTGTGTCCCGCATTTCATCGCCGAATCTCGTAGCTAACGCCGGGTTCGAGGACGCAACCGACGGCCTGCCGGCGGGGTGGATTCCGAAGTCTCCTCGCCCGGAGATCGCGCCTGCGTTCACCTCGGACAGCGCGGTGGCGCGAACCGGGCAGCGCTCCCTGCGCATCTCCGGCGACGGTAAAGCCGGCGTGACCGGCTGGATCACGGCGACCTGCTCCGGGGTCAAGGCCGGGGCCAGCTACGAGCTGACCGCGTACTTCCGCACCGAGGACATCCCCGACCCCGACGAGTCCGTCTGGGTCTACATCAGTTGGCGCAAGGACGCGAGCGATGACCGGGCACGGACGGCCTACCTCCACTCGCCCGTCTGCGAGGGTGACTGGTGGCGGACATCGGGCGTCTTGCGCGCGCCCGCGGACGCGACGCTCGCCGATGTCACGCTTGGACTGCGCTTTGCGCCGCACGGGCGAGTCTGGTTCGATGACGTGTCGCTGCGCGAAGTCCCCTCCCCTGCTCCGCGCCGCGTTCGCATCGCCACCGCCTACCTGAACCGGGAGACCCGCGGCCCGGAGGCGTGGCGGAAGGTCGTCGAGGAGGCGGGACAGGGCAAGGCCGACATCGTCTGCCTCGGTGAACTCGCTCAGATCGTCCCCGATGACCCGGCCGCGAAGCCGACCATCCCCGGCGCGGCCACCGAGGCGCTGGGCGAGTTGGCCCGCAAGCATCACATGATGATCGTGGTCAGCTTGCCCGAGTGGCAGGGGAATGTGCGCTACAACACCGCCGTCCTCATCGGGCGCGATGGCAGCATCATCGGCAAGTACCGGAAGGTGATGCTGCCCGAGGCCGAGGTCGAGTCGGGCACCGCGCCCGGCTCGGAGCTGCCCGTGTTCGACACCGACATCGGGCGGATCGGGATGCAGATCTGCTACGACCACTTCTTCCCGGAGATCACGCGAAGCCTGGCACTGCAGGGCGCGGAGATGATCTTCACGCCGATCGAGGGCGACATCAGAACCGAGGGGAAGGCCTACGAGGCAGTGGCACGCGCCCGCGCTCTCGACAACAGCGTCTACTACGTCACCTCCATCTGCGACACCGGCCGCAGCCTCATCATCGATCCGTCCGGCCAGATCCTCGCCGACACCGCCGGCAAGCTCGGCCTGGTCTTCGCCGATGTTGACCTCGACGCCGAGTTCTACGAGCCCTGGCTTTCGGTGCCGGGCTACGCCGAGTTCAAGCACGTGTGGCCGAAGGAACGCCGGCCGGCGAGGTACCGCCGACTCACTGCGCGCGGCGACCGCGCGCCCAATCTCCCATCGGAGCAAGCCAGCATGACTGCCAGCGAAGACATCCGCACCTTCATCGCCAAGATCGACGAACAGGAGATGCACGGCAACCTGTTCTACCTGTCGAAGGACCCGCTGCCTTTCCGCAAGGCGAACTTCACCCGCCCCGGCCAGACGCAGAGCACCCTCGAGGAGGCCGACGATTTCATCTGCGGGAAGCTGAAGTCGTGGGGCTATCAGCCGGAACTGGAGCCGGTTCAGGCGCAGGCATTCCGATGCGACCGGACCAGGCCGCGGCACCACTGGTACGCGACGCCCGATCCCTTGGACCCCTGGTACACGCTGCACAGCATCTGGGCGAAGAAGCGGGGCGCGACCAAGCCGGAGGAGATCATCGTCGTGGTCTCCCACAAGGACTCGCCGAGCTGGATCGACTCGCCCGGCGCGCACGACAATGCCATCGGCACGGTGGGGAATCTGGAACTGGCGCGTCTGCTCGCCGGCAGGGAGACGCAGCGCTCGATCTGGTTCCTCTACTGCAACGAAGAGCACAGGCCTTGGACCAGCATCGCGGCGGCGCAGAACGCGAAGTCCCGCGGCGACAACATCATCGCCGTGTTCAACCTGGATGGCATCGGCGCCAGGCCCCAGGAGGCGATCGACGCCGGCCGGCGCACCAGCGCGGTTCTCTACACCACGCCTGAGGGCAAAGAGCTGGCCGACCTGATGATGGCGATGAACCAGGCCTGTGGCATCGGCCTCGATCAGTATACGGTCCCGGTGGAAAGCCCTAGCAATGACGATGGCTCGTTCATCAAGGCCGGCTATCCCGCTGCGCTCGGCGTCCACGGCTCCTCGCCGTACGGCGACCCGAACTACCACGAGGCGGGCGACATCCCCGAGCGGGTGGACATCGTGAATGCGAGGATGGCGGCGCAGGTTACGCTCGCCACGATCCTTACCCTCGACGCGCAGTAGCGCGGGGCGGAGGGCAATCGGCGTAACGAAGCGGCGGAGACGGAGGGCGATCAGCGTAGGGCCCGCTCGCCGGGGACGAACCAGGAGTTGTCCTGCTCCTCGGAGGCGAGTTCGGACTCGGGCAGCGGCCGGGATCGGTACCGGCGCCATCCTTCGATGGTCTCAGCCCACACGGTCCCGGTGAAGCGGTTCACCTGCACCCGGTACCTCGCCTCGGCCGCCACTGCGTAATCGGCCTGACTCTGTGGCAGCACCTGGTATCCCCAGACGTAGGGGGTGGGCCAGATTGCATAGAGGAAGCCCAGCGCCGCGAGTACGGCAAGCTGGACCAGAATCCTCTCGCTCTCGGAGAAGGCCTGCCACTGTTTCCGCATGCCGATCTGCCTCGAGGCGATTGTACCACTTCCGGGCGCTTCAGAGCGGACGGGCTGGGGGAATCGCGGCGCGTTTGGCTACGGCCCAGTGCGGCCATCCAGCCGCAGCGACGCCCTTCCCAGCAGCCTCCCACCGGCATCCCAGGAGGCCGCAAACACGTCTCCATCATCACGGAGATCGCCGACCTCGATGCGACTTGCCGTGCGCGCTCCGGTGCGGAACGCGACCACGTGCCTCTTCCCCGCGACGCTGATCTCCCGCGCCAAGTGCGTCTGCGGCCTGCACCAGCTTCACTTCGGCCTCCTGGCGCCCCTCTGTCTTCTGGGGCAGCAGCACCGTCAGGAACCGGCAGCTCTCCATCGGCTCCGTGGTCTCGGCCGTCAGGTGCCATTGGTTCGGATAGTCCCGCTCCGGCGGCACCGGGAACTGGTCGGTCTGCGGGAACCTCAGCCCGGTTGGGGTGAGAAAATGGACGTCGAGCTGCGCGCCGCCCGCGCGATGCGCGCCGTCTGCGTCGTCTCGTCCACCTGCATCTGTTCCAGCGCGTGCAGCCACCACTGGAAGGTGACTGGTTTCGGAGCGGCGAGGTCATCGAAGATCACCACGATGGGCGCCATCCCCTCATCGCGTGGCCGCAGGAAGACGATGTGCCGCCGCCACTTGGCGAGTCGCCCACCATAGGCCGGGGTCGCGTCGCCGAGCGCATAGTGCCAGTAGTCATTGGTCTCGAAGCGCGCGATCCGACCCGTTGCGTTCCAGTCTCTCGCGTTCTGCCCCTCGCCGTTCACACCGATCGCGTTCGCCGCCTTCGTCTGCCGGGCCCACTGCGTGTGATGCGGGCTGTTGTAGTAGGGATAGTAACCCGACGCGATCGCCAGCGGCTCGCCGAAGGCGTCGAGGGTGAACGCGTTCTGGTCGGCGTAGGCATGGCTGATCGAGCCGAACGGCGAGCTTCGCATCAGCACCTGCACGTTCCTCTCGCCGTGCGCGAGGTCGCTGTGCATGGCCGCCAGGCCGACATCGAAGAAGATTCGCGCCTGGGGCAAGTCGGTCGGCGGCTTCGCGGTCAGCTTGTCGTCGTGGGAGAGGAAAGCCGCTAGCCCACTGGGCCCATAGCCCTTCTCATCGGCGAACCACTTGAGATACGGATCGCGGAACGCGGTCGCCAGCTCCCACATGGCGTCGGCGCCGCCCGACTTGCTGGACTGCCCATCGCCGAAGGGCGACATCTTGGCATAGGGCGGGTTGCCGTAGAGCTTGTAGTAGCCCGTATTCCGCATCCAATCGCGCTGGTGGATGGGCAGGCCGGTGGCCTCTTCGACGAGGCGGAAGGCGCGCATGAACACGCCGGCCGTCCACCCCCAATAGCTCGGACCCTCGCACCATCCACCATCCTGGCCCCCATAGGGAGGGAAGAACGGCGACCAGAGCAGCGTCATGCAGTAGTCGAGCCACTCGGTGACGTCCATCTCGCCCGCCATGGCAATGCAGGCCTCGGTCAGGTCTTCGAGGTAGTAGCCCATGGCGTGGCTCTCGAACGGGTTCAGCTCGAACGGACGCGCTTTGAGCGCCCAGTAGAGCTGCGGCATCCGCACCGCGAAGCAGTGGCGACACTGCTCTCGCTCCGCCTCCGTCAGCAGGTCATAGATGTAGTCATAGACCCGGGCGCGAGGCGAACGATCTCAGTGCCCGGCTCGTCGTTGTGGCCCAGGCTGGTGCTGCCGTTCGGGTCCCAGGAGACGACCTGCATCAGCCTCCGCTTTGCCTCTTCGCCGTACTTCCGGTCGCCGGAGACGAGATAGGTCTCGGCGCACCGCTCCATGCCGGAGAAGTAGCGGCGAGTGGTCTGGAAGACCTTCTGGTAGGTGGGCGCCCAATCATCGCCCGTGGGCAGAAACGCGGGCTCCGGCAGCAGCGGCTGCCCGAGGTACTCGTCGCAGTCGCGCTTCATGCTGTCAGCTTCGCCCTTCAGCGCGCCGACTGCAAGCGCGCGGAGCCGGGCCACGCTCACCGGCGTAACCAGCAGCCTTGGCCGCTCCTTTCCGATCCGCGCGATCACCTGCTTCACGTCGGGGAACGGAAGGGCAACCGCCTCCTCGGCGATGGTGAACTCCCGCGCCTGGCCGAACACCAGGCCCACTGGCGCGCCCGCGTCGAGACCATACCGCCAGTGCCAGACGCCAGGCTGCAGCGTCTCCCGGAGCACGTGTACCGTTGCCGGCTTCTCGGTGTAGCTGAACCCAGTCATCGCCTGGAATGGCAGGGCCCGTTGGTCGGTGCGGGGAGTGGCGTCTTTCCTGACCGTGACCGTCGACCCATCGCGGAAGTCCGGATCGCGGGAGTACTGAAGCACATACTCGGTCACTCCCTCCACCGGCAGCCAGACGAACACGGGCGGGTTGACCGTGAGCCGCTGCCCCTCCGCCGGAGCGCGGGAAACCTCATACTCACCTGACGGGCGGTCCAGGGCCTTGCGCTTTTCCTCGATCATGGAGCCTGTATCCCCTTTCGCCGGCGCGCCGTTCGCGAGCGCGCAGCAGAGCCCGATAAGCAGCAGTGTGAGCGGCAGTACCCGGTTTCGCATCGCACTCTCTCCCCGCGGCTGCGGCGCGTCTGCACGGACGGCGCCTCCGGTGTGTTCTGTGCTCTCCCCCGCCTCCCCTCCGGTCGGTCGCCGGTCCTTGGCCACTCTGCCCGTAGGTAGCGACGCCGGCGTGGAGAAGACTCCCTTGACGAGATCGCCTGGTGCTATCGCTAACAGTGCTTCCCGAAGACCCAGCAGGAGGGAGAACCGCCGTGAGAGAGGTCCGCGTCGCCAGCATTCAGCCCCTGAGCCAGCCGCACATCTCGCCGTTCGACGGGGATACCGACCACGGGCGCGCCCGGGAGGCAATGGGCGAGAACCTCGACCTGGCCTGTCGTCTGCTTTCGCAGGCCGGCGAGGCGGGCTGCGACATCGCCTGCTATCCCGAGGACATCCAGGGCATCGCTCACTATGGCTACTACCTGGACGATCCCGAGCTGTTCACGTTCCTGATCGAGCCGTTCCCGGGCCCTACTACCGCGCGGATCGCGGAGGTAGCTCGCAAGTTTGACATGAACATCGTCTTCGGGGTCTACGAGCGGGAGGGTGACTGCATCTACAACGCCGCCGTGCTGGTCGGGCGGGAGGGCGAGGTCCGCGGCAAGTACCGGAAAGTCCACCTCCCTTACGTCGAGAACTGGGGCGTCACCCCCGGCGACGGGTTCCCCGTGTTCGACGCCGATTTCGGCGTGGTCGGTCTGCTCATCTGCTACGATCTCATGTTCCCCGAGGCGGCGCGGGCGCTCGTGCTCAACGGCGCGGAGATTCTGTTCGACCCCACCATGGCCTACCACGTCCCCTACCAGTGCGACGGCAACGGGTTGATGCGGGTGCAGATGCGGGCCATCGACAACTTCGTGCCGCTGGTGGTCTCTCTCTGCGGGCAGGGGTCCGTGATCGTGGACAGCGACGGGCGGGTGCTGGCGCAAGCGTGGCCGGGCCGCGAGACAGTCGTCACCGCCACCATCGACCTCGATGGCACGCCGGTGGATCGGAGCCACTGGGACGTGCTCACCGGCACCGGCGATGTAAAGGCGAGATTCCTCCAGGAGCGGCGACCGGAGACCTATGGCGATCTCACCACGCCCCGGCCGCCGGTGCTGGCGCGCTACCAGGAGAAGGGCAAACGGCTCATCTCCACCCGCGAGGAGATCCGGGCCGCCTACGAAGAGATTCGCAGGCGCTGGTCATCGCAAGGATAGCCGTGATCACCGCTTGATGGGCCCGATGTACTCCGTTGCCGCGACGACATCATCGAACCAGACGCGATTGGTGGGGTCGGGGTTCGCCACTTTGTTCCGCTCGTACGGCCCTTCCGTGACGTAGTGGAGCAGCCACAGGAAGTTGATCTTCAGGTCGCTGCTGGTGCGCCAGCGAAACCCCTCAAATGGCTCGCCGTCATCGCCCACCAGCTTGAACCCCATGCCGGTCCACGGGCCGCGACGCGCTCCCTTCGCGAAGTGCCCCTGAAGCTTGCCATCGATCCAGAGCGCCAGCTCGCCGTCATGCGCGTCCGGGGTGGAGTTCATCTTCATCATCACCTCGACGCACTGCCAGGTGTCCCGCGGCACGATGGCATCGGTCACGGGCCGGAGGCCCTGCCCCCAGTAGCGGCCGTCGGCCGAGATCTTCATCTCCGACCAGTAGGCGTAGAAGTTCCAGATGCCGGGCGGAGGATACTCGCCGTACTCCCCTGCCGGCTCGATGCCGGTGGTCGCGCGCTCATCTCCCCGGGGCCGCTCCCCCGCGCCCCCTTGCGGATAGGGAGTCGCCGGATGATAGCCACCCAGATGGACGAAGTGGTGGATGTACTGCGCCTTCTCCGGGAACTTGACGTAGAACCGCACGTACACCTGATCCACTTCGCGCGGCAGTCGCGTGTAGAGGTGGCCGCCGGTGTTCTCGCCGAGCGTGGCCGTCATCTGGAGCGAGTGTTTGCCCGCGCTCGCCGGTGGGACGTCCTCGCTCAGCGCGAGCACCTTCCCGTCCTGGTTGCTGGCCTCGTCCCAGCGCTTCACGACCGCGTCGATCCCACTCTCCTCGAAGCTCTCGGCGAACAGGACCGCGGGATCGCTCCCGATGCCCGCGTCCCCGGGGTGCTTCGCTGACAGCCCATAGCCTTCAGGTAGAGCCGATTCCATCGCCGCGCCTGCCTTCCCGCCCGGAGGAGTGATCCCGCACGCCAGCCCCATCATCACAGCCAAGAGCAAAGGCCATCGCCAACTTAGCATCGGAGTACCCACCCTTTCGCGCTGCGCTCACGGCAGCTTGAATCCTTCGCGCACACCTATCGTTAGCAGCGACTCGATCGCAATGAGCTGCGAGTCCACGATCATCTCGTGCGTGAACGGCCGCTGGGAGTCGGTGCCATCGGTGCTCTCGAACACCAGCGGCAGCGCGTGGCAGAGGTGGAAGTAGGCGCTATCGAGGGTCAGCGCGCCCTCGCGCCCCTCCGTCGTCCAGTTCCTGTGGTAGCCCATCCGCTCCCGCTGGAGCTGCCGGTAGGCCCCGTCGAGGTAGAACTGTCGCCGCGACATCCGCTCGGGGAGGGCATCGCTGCCGACGATGTAGAAGGGCCCGGCGCTGCACGAGTGCAGATCGAGCACGCAGTCGGGCTTCTCCTCGAGCGCCAGCGCCAGTGCCGCGTGTGTTTCCGGCGCCACCGCCGGCGAGAGGAAGACACCGTGCAGCGGATTCACTCCCGCGTCGGTGAAGTAGGCCCCCAGTACACCGTCCGCCTTGGGGTCGCGGGGATGCGGCACCTTACACTCCGGCCAGCCGATGCGGCTGCCGTCCGGCTGGAGGCCGTGGCGGTACTTCTCGACCTCATCCTCGGTCCAGATCGTCGGATCGTCCGGGACCCGCGCTCGCCCGTCGGGGTTCAGACACGGAACGATGATGAGCCGCAACCGCTCGGCCGCCGAGAGGATGCCTGGCCACTCCTTGCCCTTCAGGTCTTTGCCCGTCTCGAGCAGGCTCACGAGGTTGAGGGTTGCCGCGATGCCCTCCATCTCCGCGCCGTGTACCGCGGCGTGGATGAACAGCACCTGCTTCTGGCGGGGAGGGCCGAAGAACGCCTCGGGCTTCCCGGCGGCCAGCGCCGACGACAGGTTCGCGGCGTGCTGACGCGTCTCTTTCTCGCCATACGATACCGACAGAATCGGCCTTCCGCCGGCCGACCGTGCAATCTCTTTCGCCTCGCCGCGCTTCACCCGCGCCAGCGCCGCGTCGATCTCGTCCAGCCGCGTTTGGTAGAAGTCGGGCCTGCTCACGGCTTCACCTTGCCTTCGGCGATCAACCGCTCCACGTAGGTGCGGAAGTCGTCGAGCATCCCGGCGACGTGATGCGCCACCTTCCGCATGATCTCCTCCCCCTTGCCGGGGTCGAGGTTGGAGTCAGGCTGCACGTGCAAGCACTCGTGCGAGTAATCGTGCCCCACCGTCCCGAGCTTGCGCGACTCTCGCGCCGCCCGCGGCTCCAGCTCCACCTGTGGACGGTCACCGAACTCGGCCACCGCCTTGCGGTTGGTCTCGATGATCTTCTCCACCAGGTCTTCGCGGCCCAGCATCCGCAGCCCGCCCGCCAGCAGCGCGGCTTCCCCGCCGGCCTGGTTCGCCTCCTCCCATCCACCCGGGTAGTTCGCCAGCCCATACACCGTCATCACCGGGATGCCGTCCTCCCGGAACACCTCGTGCGGGAAGGTCTGCATGGCGTAGTAGTTCCCCCCGTGCCCATTCCAGATGAGGAGGCGGCGGAAGCCGGCCCGCCACAGGCCTCGCACCACCGCTCGCAGATAGGCGACGAACTCCGTCTCGCGGACGCCGACTCCGCCCGAGAACGCGTTCGTGCACCCCACCCAGGAGAACGGAATCGCGGGCAGCACCATGCCGCCGGTGACGCGGCCCAACTCCTGCGCCAGCGCCTCGTCGCCGTAGCTGTCGGTGCCGAGCAGCAGATGCGGGCCGTGCTGCTCGATGGAGTAGATCGGCACGATGGCGATATCGTTGCCAGACTGGAGGGCGGACTCGACCTCGCCCGGGAGCATCTCCAGCAACCTGTTCGCGCTCATTCCGACCACCTCCATCCCCGCCACGTCAGCCCGCGAGCTTTCCAGCGTTTCGCGAGGAACTCGTTGTAGTCGCGCAGGCTCTCGACCGCGGGCGCCAGCCCGGCGACGGTCTTCCTCAGCACCGCCTCCCCCTTCTCGCCCGACAGCTCGGGGTTCGGCGGAATCGGATAGCCTCCGGCCGGGTAGGTGAACCCGAGGTGGCCGAAGCGCCGCAGCCGCGACAACGCTGCCGGCAGCTCCGGGGCCTTGAAGCCGCTCTTGAGCAGCCGCGCGTTCTCGGACGCTACCCGCTGCGCGAGTTCGTGCTTCCCGAGCACGCGCAGCGCGCCGACGATCAGCGAGTCCTCGCCGGCCCCATCGCCGTACTCGTGCACCGCCTCGCGGACGTGAATCCCCGCCGCCGCCACGCCATGATCCTCGTAGAACTCCTGGGGGAGGTAGTAGCAGAGGTAGTCCAGGTGCGTGACCAGCAACACCCGCCGGAAACCACCCGCCAGCAGATCGTCCATGGTCGCCCGGAGGTAGCTGTTCACAGTCGCCTCGGACACTGCCACGCTGCCCGCATGATCGAAGGTGTTCAGCGCGCTGCTGAACGGCGTCACCGGAAGCCGCACCCCCTGCACCTGGTCGGCCAGCAGGGTCGCGAACGCTTCCGCCAGGAAGCACCGCGAGCCCATCGGCAGGTGCGGCCCGAGCGCCTCCACCGAGCCCACCGGCACCACCGCGATGTCGCCGCCCTCGACTAGGTACTTGTTGCACTCCCGCGAGGTCCAGTCGATAATCAGATTCGAAGCCACTGCTCTGCCTCCAGTCTCGCCGCTGGCAATCCTCTGCTCAGGCCACCTTCCGCCCCGGTCACGTCCCCCCTCCCTGCGCCGCGCGGAATAGGGCCCACATCACGCCATTGATAAGGTCGCCACTCACCAGTCCCACCGCCAACGGGATGGTCTGCCGGTACAGCCGCAGGCCACCATATCGCGTCACCAGCGCCTTCGCCAGCCAGCCCACCAGGAAAGGCATGTAGAACCACTGCATCCCCCACGAGTGCGCCGCCAGGAACCCCACCGGGTGCAGCGGCCACCACCAGAATCGCAGCCGCAGCAATCCCAGCGTCACCGCGATCACCGCGCCGGCGGCGATCCCCGCCAGGCCCCGCGGATCGAGCTGCGACGGGTTGTTGATAGCGGCGAAGATGTGCCCCGCGCCCCAGTTCACCTGCGAGGCCAGCCAGCTGCTGTTCGCCGCCTTCAGACCGTAGAAGCCATAGTGGTACATCCCCGTCAGCGTCACATAGACCCCCAGCAGCATCGACACGATCAAGCCGGCGAGCATGGCGAAGATGAGCGGGCGGGTGCGGAGGTGTGCGGAATCGGCGATCTTCATCCCCTCCAGCACGTTTCCGCTGATGATCTGCGCGGTCGACCCCGCGCCGGGGAAATACGCCCACCGCACCGACATTACCGCGATCACCTCCTGCGGGCGGAAAACGCCGTTGCCGGTCGCGTCGAGCATGTCGTCGATGAACAGCGGGAACAGCAGCAGGCCCAGGCCCGTCTCCGCCCGCAGCCAGGTCCACATGAGGTAGAACATGAGGATCAGCCCGATCAGCATCGTCCCCATCCAGATCCGAGCGCCGATCAGGCAGCAGAAGCCGACCATCCAGGCGAAGGAGACGCCGAGCCCGAGCAGCGACCAGCGATAGGGCAGCGGCTCGTCCGCGTCGGCCACCCCCGACTCGCGGCTGAAGGCGATCCGCACCGCCCGGCCGAGATGGCGGCGCGCCCGCCACCCCGCCCATACCGAGAGCGCGAGAATCGCGCCGAATCCCTGGAAGGCGAAGGCCGGGAAGGTGGTGTCCCCGAGCCAACCCTCGGGGCTGCGCGGGGGCGCGCCGGCTGCGATCGCCACGAACGCCAGCCCCACTCGCAGGAACCAGAACACCCAGCAGGAGAGCGAGAGTTCCTTCGGGATCAGGTAGGCGATGGCGATCAGCCACGGCCACAGCACCAGGTCCATCTCCCCGAAGGCGGCCATCGGCCCGGTCGTCTGCTGCGCCATCAGGGGGACAGGGCCGAGGGGAATGCCTGGCAGCGAGGGCACGAGATTGCTCACGCGATTCCAGAGCTTCACGCCAAACGAGATGGCGAAGCCGAGCCAGAACACGTGGGAGGCGGTGAGGCGGCCCCGCTTGTCCGCGGGTTCCTCCGTCACAAGTTCGAGCGGGATCTGCGCCAGCGGGAAGCTCAGCCGCTCGTGCGTGATCCACTGCCGCTGAATCAGCAGCGTGAGGCAGCTCGACGCGACCGCCAGGGCCAGCAGGAATGAGCACCAGGCGGCCAGCGGCGTCAGCCACAGCGACCACGGCACCTGCGCGTTGCCGATGAAGAAACTCTCCACCGCGCCGCGGTCGGTCGGGCTGAACCAGGAGGGGATGAGCTTCATGAATGCGCCCCCCCACTCGGGGTGCACGCTCGCCGCGTATTGCAGGTAGATCGCGTGCGGCAGCATGTAGGCCAGCACGCCGTACGAGACCATCGGCGCGCCCGCCAGCACGATGATGAGGATGGCAAGGAGTTCCTGCCGCGTCAGCCCGAAACGGCCGCCGCGAAACGGGAGCCACCCGGAGATCGCAGTCAGCAGGAAGAGCACGGCGAAGGGGCCCGGCGATGGCACGCCCACGTTGAAGTCTTCGGCCGTGCTGTACACGATGTCCGTGTAGAACCCGCCATAGACCAGCAACACCAGGAAGAGGAGGGCGATCACGACCGCCCGCGGCGTCACGCCCCGCTGTGAAACGGGACCGCGTCCCGCCTGCTGCTCGCTAGCCGGTTCCGCGCCGGACCTACCGTGCGTCATCGCAACTCTTGGTTCAGCATCACGCTCCCATCTTCACTGATCTTGAGGTGGCCCGACGGCTTACCTTCCGTCGAGAACGTCACCTCGTACTCGCGCCCCTGCGCCTGCACGCGCACTCCTATCGCCTGCGAATCCCGAATCAGCGCGACCGCTTCCGCTGCGGCAATGTCTTTCGACCCGGCCTGCAGCACGTGCAGGAAGAAGTCCTGCTGGGCCGGGTGGGAGGGCGAGATCTCGATGCGCCAGGCGCCTGCTTCCGGCGGCCACTCCGTCTTCTCCTGCGACGGCCAGTTGCGGCCGCCCACCCACTGCTCCTTGCCCGGCCCGCCGATGGTGGTGAGGGTCGCCGATTCCGGCAGTACCGTGCGGCAAAGCAATGTGGCGTCGCCGTTCGTCACGGTGGTCAGACTCCCCGCCACCTGCGGCTCGTTCACCGCATGCAGAACCCACGCCTTGCGGAAATCCGCGTTCGTGGACTCGACCTGATCGAACACGATGAACAGGTCCGGTGGGAGGAACAGGAAGTGGCGCAGGAAGAGCTTCATCTTCTTCCCGCGGTAGGACTTCGTCGCATCGCCCACGGCGTAAGTGAAGAGTGACTGGTGCGAGTAGGCGAGCAGGCGTCCGGTGTCCCATTCGCCGCCGGGCTTCACCTCTTCGATGCGCTGCGGATAGCCGAGTCGAAGCTGCCCGCCGTCATTCGCGCCGTCCGCGTCATGCCCGCCGGCCCAGGCGCCGCCCGGGAAGGTCTCCTCGGGGTCATAGACGGTGATGGAGTTGTGCGCGATGGTGCGCGAGTAGTAGTTGGTGCGATAGCCGTCGTCGATCCGCTCGCCATAGGCGTTGATCCCCGGGTCGATGGCGAGCAGCCCGCCCTTGTGGATGGTGAAGGCGTTGTTGTCGAGGTGCTGGTGGCCGGTCAGGAACGGGCCGCACTGAAACGACGCGAAGGTCGCATCCTCGCGCCAGGAGGACCGCATCAGCACCCAGCCCAGACTCTCGAATCGCTGCGCCAGCGGCAGGTCGTCGGGCGGTTGCGGCTTCAGGTCGGGGTCGCGCCAGAGCAGGATCGGCCAGAGCGCGGAGTCATAGCGCCGGGTCATCTGGTCGCCCATCCACTGGGCGCGGCCGTCCTGGTAGCGCGCGGCGAAGAGATAGGCGTAGGCGTCCTCCGCGCCCCAGGCGAGGTCGAGTCCCGCGTCATCGAAGTGCTCCTGCTTCCCATCGAAGGGCCGCCGACCGTAGATGTTCCAGCGCGCGAAGTTGCGAGTCGCGGTGTTGATCGGGAACAGGTCCTCCCCCACTGCGGTGCGCCAGGCCTCCATCACGAACGCCATGGGCCTGGCATAGCCCCACAGGTCGTATCCATACCCCTCGTGCTGCCCCCCGTGCTCCGCGGCCATCAGGCTCGCCGCGGGGATCAGGTTCTGGTGAAGGTAGCTGTCGCCCAGCTTCAGGAACCCATCCACGCGCGGGTCATCCACGTCGCCGTGCAACGCCAGCCCGGTGTAGACGAACGGCCACACCTTCTCCAACACGAAGTGGTTGTTGAAGTCCGAGTGACGCCAGATCTCGTCCTGGCAGTACTGCGCCATCCGCAGCAACGCGTCGGCCATCTCCTGGCGCTCCGACTGCGACAGGGCCAGGTAGCACCAGTCATAGGCCAGCGCCAGCCCGAACACCGCTTCCGGTGTCGCGTACTGGTCGAGCTTGTGGTTGCGCGCGATGTTCTCGGCGCGCGCCACGGTGGTTCGCAGGTACCGCTCCTCGCCTGTCACCAGGTACACCAGCGCGGACGAGCGGATGCCCCTCGCGTCACCGTATCCCGGATCGTCCGGCGGCTCCACGGCCAGCTCCTGCATGCGCCGCCACTCCTCCGGGTAGGCGGCCGCCTGCCCCTTCATCCGAGCGAGATCATCCTGCGTCACCAGCAACCGCGGATGGTCTGCGCGCACCATCGGCAGCGCCTGGTCGGCCGCCACCGATCCCTTGCACACGGTCAGCAACAGCAGGCCCGTCACTACCATCAACCAGCGCGTCATCTCCAGATCGTGCATCTCGCCTCCCCATTGGCTCTCGCACACTGAGGTAGTGTTCGAGAGCCCGCCAGTCGCTCCCCTGTAGTTCTGAGGCCTCATCCCTGAATCCCGCCGTGCCGACGCGTTTTCGCGAGCCAGGCCTGCTAGGTACTCACACCTCCCGCGGACAAGAACAGTGATGGCGTGCGATCCCTGGCGCGCCGATCATGCTGGGCCAGGTGCTGACGATGGGTTGGTCGAGTCTCCTTCTGGTAGCGCTGCTGCTGTCCGCCTCGTCGGCGCTGCTCGCCGCCCCCCTCACCCGAGCGGACATCTCCCTGGACGGAATGCGGGTCACCGTGCTGCCCCTGAAGCAGACCGTCTCGGTCGAACCGCTGCCGGCGCGGCACTATGAGTTCGACGGCGCGCTCACCCTCGGCGAGCCGGGATGGCGGGGAGATTTCCTGCTGCCGAAGACGGCCTGGGTCTTCCGCGCCCTGCGGCCGGGCAGTCTGATCGTCACGCTCGCCGACAAGCCCGACACACGACTGAGCGAGGGCGCGGACTACCTGCTGGACGCGAACTGGGGGAGCGTGAACGCCGCCCCCGGCAGCGCCTTCCCGCCCGGCGTCAAACTCCACTTCGCCTACGACTACACCGAGTCGCGGATCGACGTAGTCGAGCTGGCCCCGGACGGTCGCATCGCCGTGGAACAGGGCACGCCGGACATGAGCGTCCCTCTCCTGCCTGCCGCCACCCCCGGCAGCACACCGCTGTTGAGCGTCTACCTCTCGCACAACACCCAACGGCTGACCCCCGACAGCGTCAACCTGATCGACCCGAGCTATCGCGGTGTGCCGCCGGTGTTCCGCTGCGAACGCCTTCAGCCAGTGAGGGCGAAGCTCGCGGCCGGCGCGGCCGTCACCATCGCCTTCTTCGGCGATAGCATCACCGCCCAGGAGGCGGGCGACTTCCGCGACGGCAAGGGCTCCTTCGTGGATCGGTTCACCGCCTATCTACGCGAACGGTATCCAAAGAGCGCGGTGGTAGTCACATCGAAGGAAGCCGTCCTCCCGCCGAAGCCCGGCCAGATCGTGGTCGTGAAGGCGGGTGTCGGCGGTGACGACACGCGCGATGGGCTCGCCCGCATAGAAAAGGACGTCCTCCCCCACAGACCCGATCTCGTGGTCGTCATGTTCGGCGCTAATGACGAGAACCGCACCACCGATGGCAGCGGCCGGACGAATCGCAACAACGTGCCGCCGGCCGCATACGAGCAGAACCTGCGAGCCATCGTCACGCATATCAAGAGCGCCGGCGGCGAGCCCCTCCTCCTGACCACCAGCATGAAGAACCTGGGCTGGGAGGGGACGGCCGGCAATCTCGATCAGTACGCGGCGGCCGCCCGCCGGGTGGCGATGGACGAGAACACCTGTCTCGTGGACAACTTCGCCGCCTGGGAGAACCTCCCTAAGCTGGGCTACAACTATCTGGTCTTCCTCGATACCTGCATCAACCACCCGAACTACCTCGGCCAGCAGATGTTCTTCGAGGGGCTTCGCGCGGCGTTCGAGGAGACCCCTTGAGGCCGTCCCGGGAGCCGGCCACCGGCAGGAAGCGCTCCCGGCGCGCAGGAACTGGACAGGTATAGGTTGCGCCGTGACCCACGCCGAGGAGAGCCGCTGATATGGCAGATACGCTGACGAGTCAGGTGAAGAAGGCTGCCCTGGAGGCCGGCGCCGATCTGGTCGGGATCGGCAGCATGGACCGCTTCGAGGGCGCGCCCAAGGAGTTCGATCCGCGTTACATCTTCCCCGAGGCGAAGGCCATCATCGGCCTCGGGTTTCGCGTCCACCGCGGCCTCTTTCGCGGCATCGAAGAGGGCACGTTCTTCGCCGCCTACCCCTCCCTCGGCTACGCCAATATCAACGACGTCCACGCGCCGCTGGTACTCCGTGAACTCGGCTCCGTGGTGGAGGACTACGGGTATGAGGCGATGCTCTATAGCAACACTAGCGTCCGCCTTGGCACCAACGCCGGTCGCCCCGTGCATCCCGACCTGCCCCGCCCCGACGTCTTCCTGCACTTCCGCATCGCGGCCTTCATCTGCGGCCTGGGCGAGATCGGCTGGAGCAAGGTATTCCTCACCCCACGGTTCGGCCCCCGGCAGCGCTTCGCTTTCGTTCTCACCGACGCCCCGTTGGAGCCCGACCCGCTCTACTCCGAGCCCAAGCTCTGCGACCGCTGCATGCTGTGCGCTCGCGACTGCCCAGTCGGCGCCATCTCGACCAAGGAGAGCGTGAAGGTCACCGTCGCCGGCCGCGATCTGGAGTGGGGGAAGCTCGAGACTCAGAAGTGCTGGGTAGGCTGGCAGGCGGCCTCGCCGGAGTTCAACCCCTTCCTCAATGAAGAGCTGCTCGCGGCTTACCAGCAGGTCAGGCAGGCCCCTCCGGAAGAGCAGGACGCCGCCTGGGGCCAGCTTGGCGACCGAATGCAGAAAGAGCTGTCTTACATCAGGAAGACCCTGGAGAGCTTCCATCACCCGGCGGCGATCTGCGGCGGCCGGGGATGCATGCGCGCCTGTATGATTCATCTCGAGGAGAGTGGGAAGCTCGCCAACGCGTTCAAGCATCCCTTCCGCAAGCGTCCACCCTGGAAGCTCGACATCGGGTGAGTTCGATGCGGTTCGCAGTCGGCTATCCCGTGATCGAGGACGACGACGATCCCTTCGTCGGAGTCGTGGACGAGTTCCGGGACCACATCGCCGAGGTGTACTTCGCTTGGCCCGGCGACCCCTCCGGTCGCTCGCCCTTCGGGGTCGCGTCCGGCCGCGTGAACCCCGCGGCCCAGGAGAAGCTGGAGCGCGACCTCCGCACCTTCCGCTCACTCGGCATCAAGCTCGACCTCTTGCTCAACGCTAACTGCTACGGCCCGGACAGCGGCCTCGCCACGGCTGGCCGATCATGCCGCCGGGATCGTCGCCGCGCCTCATTTCCGAAACCGGTCTCGACGTCGTCACCACCACCTCCCCGTTCCTCGCCGCCGCGCTCAAGCAACGCTTCCCGGAACTCAAGCTCCGCGCCTCAGTCAACATGCGCCTGGGCACGGCGCAGGCGATGGGCTACGTCGCCGACGTCTTCGACAGCTTCTACCTCCAGCGCGACTACAACCGCGACCCGGAGCGCATCGCCGAAGTCAGCGACTGGTGCCGGCGGAACGGCAAGGAGTTGTGCCTCCTCGCCAACTCCGGCTGCCTCCGCTTCTGCTCGGGGCAGACCTTTCACGATAACCTGGTGGCCCACGAGGGCGAGATGACCGAGCCCACGCCCCGCGACGCCCTCGTCTGCCGCCGATTCCTGGCAGACCCGGCCCACTGGGTCGCCCTGCTACAGGCCACCTGGATCAGACCTGAGGATCTGCACTGCTGCGAGCAGTGGTTCTCCCTCGCCAAGCTGGCCACCCGCATGCACCATAATCCGCGCCGCGTGATTCAGGCCTACGCGTTGGGTCGCTTCCGTGGGAACCTGCTCGATCTGCTGGAGCCCGGCTACCAGGACCTCCTCGGCGGGCATATCCTGGACAACACCAGATTCCCGGCGGATTGGCGGGAGCAGGTCAACTCCTGCTGCGGACGATGCGAGGGGTGCTCCTACTGCGAAGAGGCGCTGCGGGAGGTGCTGATCCGCGGGGTGGACTCGTGGGGCGTTCTGCCACGCGGCTAGTGCCGCGCCCGGTAGCGGGCGGGCGTACAGCTGTACTGTCTCAGGAAGTGCCGGTTGAGGTGACTACCGTCAGCGAATCCGGCCCTCGGCGGCGATCGCGGCCACGGTCTTGTCCGTGTTCAGCATGCGGTGCGCCGCGAACGAGACCCGCGCCCTCAGGCAGAAACCCCCGAAGCTCATCCCCATGGTGTGGCGAAAGAGCCCATGGAAGCGCGATACGCTCAGCCCGCACGCCTCCGCCGCCTCCGGCACGCTGACCTTTCGCCAGGGCAGGGAATGCACCAGGCTGAGCGCCGGCATGATCCGCGCCAGCCCGCCGATGCGCACGTGTTCCGAACCGTCCGTTCGCCGGGCCACCTCCACCCGCGGCTGAGTTCGATCAGCATATGCAGCAGTTCGAGGCGCACCACACCCTCCCAGCGACGTGGCTTCTCCTCGATCTCCCGCCGCATCAAGTTGCCGATAGCCAGCGTTTTCCGCCGCATTTCCGGTGTGGTGACCCGAGGACGCTGGCTGGGGGGGACTGCGAACAGCGTCAGCCAAGGCAGCTCGCCCAGCATTTCGTCCCCGATGAAATCCGGGATGAAGATGGTCACGATGCTGTGGCGAGGGGCTGCTTTGAGAACGGTGCCGTGGGGCTCGTAGATGTTGCACAGCCAGACATCGCCGGGCCGCAACGTGAGGACGAAGTCGCTGTAGTGCAGCTCTTCTTCGCCCTTGAGTAGGACCCCCACCTCGACCCCCCGATGGATGTGGATATCCATCGGCCAGTGTTCGGTCGCGAACCCGCTAACCGCCCATAGCGGATTGCTGCCATCCGGCCGCTGCTCATCCCACGGCGAGATAAACGACTCCCCTCTGGGCCGCTCCACACGCTGACTCACGCTGGTTTCCCTGCCTCAGAAGATAGGAGAACTGTACAGCAACCACGGAGTTTTGTACAGCGAACCAATGGGGGGAGGTGCTAGAGTTAGCCCACCGCAGGAACTTGCCCTCTGTCGAATCAGACAGCGTCGGTGCCTAACTATGACCGAACTGGCGACAGGTGAGGAGGTGATAACCGGCCCTTGGTTGATGTGGGCTTCTGCCGAAGCTGTCTCGACTATCGCACTAGCGAGGAGGTAGCTGATGTACCGAAGGCGAAGTGGATTCACCCTCATTGAGCTATTGGTCGTAATCGCGATCATCGCGATTCTGGCCGCAATGTTGTTCCCCGTATTCGCACGAGCGCGCGAATCGGCCCGCAAGATTCAGTGCCTGAGCAATGTCAAGAACATCGCCATGGCCATCCAGATTTACCTCTCGGACTTCGACCGCTTCCCACCCTCCGAGCACACTCAGCGGGCGATCGATGACACCCTGGCTTGGGAAGAAGAGGACCGGGGCTGCTCCGGGGCCGAATACCGCGCCACCTGGGAAAACCCTTTCCTCCGCTGGGCGGTGATCTTGGATGAGTATACCAAGAACCGCGACGTGTGGCGCTGTCCGAGCGCCAAGTGGGACCCATCGAGTTTGTGGATCGTCCCGAACTACAGGGGCAGTTACCTGACGTATCTCGAGGAAACCCACGGTCAGTGGGTGATGCACGGTTGGAGCCCAGGGGGCGATCCGTGCGCAGCAGTGGCCTTCCCGCCGGGATGGGGCGGCAGCGTCACCAACTCCATCGGCCAGCAGATCCCTCACGTGACCCCTGGCAACGAGGCGAACGCCTTCAGCCAGACCATCGGCGTGCCGAGCGTGCTGCAGGATCTGAAGACCTCCCAGCTCGATGACAGCGCGCGGACTGTGGCCACCGGAGATGCCACCGTCTTCGGTTGGTACTTCCGTGGCGCCGGCGACATGCTCTATGAATGCTGCAGCCAGGGCTGCGGCAACTCCAGCTACTACGACTGCCCTGATTCGCAGGTGTGCAGCTTCCCCGCAGAGGACCTCCCGAAGTTCGAGAGCGACCCTGGCTACCGCCGGAAGTACACCCGCCATCTAGGTGGCAGTAACGTCGGCTTCGCCGACGGCCACGCCAACTGGTACTCGGCCGATGCCTTCGTGGCGGAATCGCCGTACTGCGATGACAACGGCAACTGGATCACCGATGGCAAGCTAGGCGGTCTCTGCCCCTAGGCGCTTCCCCTCTGGGATCGACCGGGATGGCAGACGCCATCGCGTGATGGAGAGAAGACAGCGGAGCGCCCGATCGGGCGCTCCGCTTGTTGTTTCGTATGCTCACACGCTAGGAGCATGCTCCCGCTCGACAGTCAGGCAGACCCCGTGGGGGCCGCTCCTCGGAGCACTACTGCTTGACCGGGAAGAAGCACATCTCCAGTCCGTCGAACACGAGCGGCACCGTAGCATAGCCGGAGTTGTTCCAACCGCCGAAGAGGATCTTCTCGGCATCGAACCAGCCGGCGTGACCATCGGCGAACCCGAGGTTGGAGCCGCCCATGTGGCGAGCAAACGTCTTGCGATAGGCCACATCCAGCGCGAACTTCCCGTCGCCGCCGAAGCAGAGGCTCAGGGGGCTACAGGTCTCGGCCACGCTAGCATTGCCGCAATCCTCGGTGCTGCAGTTGCCACCGCAGCTGAGGAGAAGCTGGTCGAAGCGGGAGTAATCGGGATAAGAGAATCCCGAGGTGCGCCAGGGCTCCAGGTCGATCCCGCCGTCGCCGACCACCACTCGCTTCGTCACATCGTCGATCTGACTCATCTTGAGATCGCGGTTGTGCGCGGGGGTCGCAAGGCTCTGGTCGAAAGCGCCGTTGCCGAGGCCGCATTCGCCTTGCAGGGTGGTGTCGGTGACATTTCCACCCCATCCCGGCGGGTAGATGTTGTTGCACAGCTTCATCTTGGGGCAGCTATCGCTCTCGTATGAAGCTATGGCATAGGTCAGCCAGTCCGGCTGGGCCCAGTTGACGCAGACCGTGTTGGACGAGTACTTCGCCGACGAGCACCGCCATACATCGCGGTTCTTCACGTACTCATCCATGATGACCGGCAGCCGCAGGTAGGGGTTCCAGGAGGTGCCGCGGCAGGCCAGCCTGCTGTCGCAGCTCGCCTCTCCACAGTTCCCCACAAGCCACTCGTTCACGACCGAGCTGTGCTCACTCGGCGGCATCCGATCGAAGTCGGTCAGGTACATCTGAAACGCGATCGCGATGTTCTTCACATTCGACAGACATTGGATCTTGCGCGCCGATTCCCGCGCTCGCGCGAACACGGGGAACAGCATCGCAGCGAGGATCGCTATGATCGCGATCACCACCAATAGCTCAATCAGCGTGAATCCCCGACGACGTCTCAGCATAGCGCTGCACATCCTTCCTGTGAGATAGATCACCTCGCCAGCGTGAGTCGATCCGTCCGAAGTCGCCGTCTGCTAGATGCCTTCTCTCACCTCCTCCCCGTCGCTGCGTCCCGACAACCAGGCCCCCGGACGCGCCCACTAAGGGGCGCGAGCGGGATTGGCGACTCCGCCAGGATGCTTGATGCGGGATCCGTGCTACTGGGGGGGTTCGGCGGAAGGAGCGTCAACTGCTCAAGCGGGAAGCCAACCCGGACCAGGCAAGGCCTAGCCCGGGAGGTCCAACCCACCCTCTCAGGACTCCGAACCTCTCCGCGCGGATCCCAAAAAGACAGTGTAGATGATAGCATGGTGAGGTCTGAGGGTCAACCAGCGGCCAGACCTTGACGCCCCAGGCCCTCGGGTGCTACCTTGTGGGCGTCTGAGGGCCCAATATCCGTAGTTCGCCCGAGAGCGAGCGTCTATGGTGATGGGGAGTCGGTTTGAGTCTTGTGTCGCGGACGTTGCTCCACGGCCACAGATCGGCCGCCGTCCGGTTTCGTCTATCCCTGTCCGATCCGCTCTTCCCCCCCTCCGCGACCTCTTTGCGTTCCCGAACTGCAACTCCGTCCCGCCCTGTGTCTCCCCACCGATCTGGGATGGTTCATCCGCCCGGCCTTCCTGGGGCGAAACCTATCTCTGGGAGGAGGTGAAACCGCGCGATCCGCTGTGGGAGGTACGCCTCAGTGAGGCGCGATTGCTCGACGAGGAGGGACTGCTGTGGTGAAACGACGAGGGTTCACGCTGATCGAGCTATTGGTCGTGATCGCGATTATTGCGATCCTCGCAGCCATGCTGTTCCCGGTGTTCGCACGAGCGCGCGAATCGGCTCGCAAGATTCAATGTCTGTCGAACGTGAAGAACATCGCCATGGCGGTGCAGATGTATCTGTCGGACTACGACCGATTCTGGCCTCTCGGCAACGGCCAGAAAGAGGCGGTGCAGTGGACGACGGATAACTGCGGCGAGTGCAGGCAGGCCTGTTTCCCCACGGAGATGAACCCGTACCTGCGGGTTCCGGTCCTTCTGGACGAGTACACCAAGAACCGCGACGTATGGCGCTGCCCGAGCGCGAAGTTCTCCGGCACGACCACTGGGGTCCAGATCAACGCCTGCGAGCCCGACTGGTACACGTGGTTCTCCACGGCGAAGGAGAACGGGGACTGCCGAGCGCAGCCGTGCGGCCAGCCCTTCCCTCCCGGTTGGGGCGGGTCAGTCACCGACAGCGTCAAGCAGGGGACCTGCGGTACGGACGGCTTCGACCAGAGCATCGGCCTGACCTGGGTGGTCCGCGCCAAGAAGACGGGCGAGTTTCACGATCTGTCGAGGACCGTGATCGCCGGCGATTCGGGGATAAGCTGGAGGAACACAAACAGCAAGACCTCCCAGTTCGCCTACCCCGACTACACCCGGTTTGATTTTCTGGCCCTTGCCGGTGCCACTGGGTGCAGTGGCGGCTCGGCCGGCAACTGCTCGAGCGATCCGGACAACTGCGGCAACGCCGCGGTGGCCGCGACCTGCAGCCCGCTCTCCGTCTGCTACGGAGGCGATGGGAAGTTCACATTCGATCCAACCGAGCGCAAGAAGCATGCTCGCCACCTTGGGGGCTCCAACCTCGGCTTCGCCGACGGCCACGCGGCCTGGATGCCCGCGGAGACGATCCTCTTCGGCGGCTACGACTACTCGCATCACGCCATCCATCCCCAGTTGCTGTATGGTGTGAATACCTGCTTCAACCCGACCAATCAGAGCAGGTGGGCCTTCCCCGTCCCCGACGACCCCACCGCCGGAGAGATCTAAGCTGAGCCGGCAATGACTTGGGCGGAGTCTGCCCCTGGCGGACTCCGCTCCCATTTCCCCTTCGCCTAAGAAGACCCAAGCGGCATCGCCCCCGAGAGCTGCGGCCTACCTCCGCGACCCATCCCATCCGCAACGCAGAAGATCGAGATGTCGCGGCGGGACGTGGTCAGGAAGGAATACGCGGCGAGTTCCGGTCGTGCCTCCGTCACTGTGAGTGCCGGTGAGGGGAGTCGAACCTCCAGGCCCTTGCGGACACCTGATTTTGAGTCAGGCGCGTCTGCCATTCCGCCACACCGGCGCGGTGCTGCCAGGCAGGGGAATCGCTCCCTCCCTGCCCCGTCACTCCCCGCAGTGGCAATCCTCGCCCTCCGCCTCCGTCGCCTTCGCGCCATCGGCCAGAAGCCCGCGGTACGTCGCCCACATCTCGTTCACGAACGGATCCCAGGCCTGCCCCTGCCGCGCGTAGTCGGCGGAGAAGTCGGCCCCGGTCTGCTCCTTGATCTCCTTGATCGCTTCCGTGTCGTCCTCGGTCATCCACCGGTCGACATAATCGAAGAAGGCGTCGTGATCCCACACTTTCTGCGCGTGCAGCAAGCGAATGGCGAGCGCCTCCCCCACCCAGGCGATGCTCGTGCAGCAGCGCCGATAGCTCTCGTTCATCATACTCTTCCACTCGCGTGGCGGCAGATGCTCGTAGGCGCCCCACCCCGGGCCGCCGGTCTTCTCGCCGTCGGGGCCCTGGTGACCGCCGTAGAGCGCGGTCGCGCCCTGCCAGCCTTTGCCGTGAATGGTCTGCATGTCCTCGCCGAACTGCAAGTTGGGGTACTTCTTGTACGGCGACTGCATGTCTTCGTCGCCCAGCATGATCCCGGCGAAGACGATCGGCCACTTCCGCCCGCTGCCATGCCCGCCGTGCGCCGGCCACCCCGGATAGCCGGCCTCCACGATGCCCCAGAGGTCGATCCCCCGCTGCACGAAGTTGACCAGCAGCTTCTCCTTGTCTTCCTTCGGGAAATCCACCATCAGCATCAGCGTGGCGATCCCGGCCGCCCTGCTCAGCTCTCGCGCGTAGTGCGGCATATACGCGATCGGCGCGTCGAACCCGAAGAAGCAAGTATCCATCCACGGGCGCCGGAAGCGCTCCTCCCATTCCTTGAGATCGGGCGTGTCCTTCACCTTTGGCAGGCTCGGGAGCAGGTCGCGGCGCAGGTCGCGCGCCAGGTAGATCTTCTCGTGCTTGCGGTCGCAGTAGGAGGGGCGGAAGGCGTCCGCGGGGACTGCTTCCGCCAGGCAAGTGAGGATGGACACGCTGTACACCGGACTGAGCGCCTTGTCCGCCGGCCGCATCGGCGCCGGCAGCACGCCCATCTCTTTCACGCTGATCGACGAGATCAGCGCGTCCCCCGGCTTCATCCGGATCGGCGGATCGGACCGCATCTCCGGGTGGTACCTGTTCCCCTCCACGCGGCTGTCGAACCCGCTGCGGTCGGACCGCGCCGGCAGGTTCAGCACCGATCCGTTACGATCGTTCCCCGGCTTGGGGTCGATGGCAATCACCGTCACCGGGCCTACGACGTAGTAGTCGCCAGTGACGAACCGCCCCACGCTGACCTTCTCGCTGAACCTCCAGGTGATCCCGTCCTGCGAGACCGTGTCCGTGAGCGAAAGCTGCGGCACATCGGAGGCGCCCGCGGCGCTGCCCGCGAGCATCCAGAGGGTGAACGTCAGTGCCAGCACCAACAAGATTACTCGGTCCATTCGTTACCTCTCCGCGGGTTAGTATCGGCGGGCCCGGCACCAGCGCCGCCCGTACCGGCAGGCGCTATGACCACGGTGAAAGCTGCATGAACAGCCCGAACAGCGGATCGATCATACTCCTCAGGGCCATGATGAGGATGTGCCCAAGGGCCATCCCCAGGAAGGCCGGCCGGAATTTGCGGTACATCCGCAGTCCCCCGAACCGGATCATCAGCCACACCAATAGCCAGGCGATGAAGGCATTCGTCCAGAGCCGGTCGTTCAACCCCCAGGTTCCCCCCATGATGAACCCGATGGGGCTCACTGCCCACCACAGGAAACTGGTGTGCAGCCAGTTGAGCAGGAGCATGACCGCCGCGCCGGTCAGCAGTCCCGCGGGTAGGAACGGCTGCGACGCCTCCGGGACACGCAGGTTGTCCGAGAGCGTGCCGAATTGGTAGTTGCCCATCTCCCGGAACTGCCAGACGTCGAACTTCTGCGCCCCGTGCGTGTAGGCGGCGTGGATGTATACCCAGGGCACGAAGGCCATCATCAGCACCAGCGCCAGCAGCAGCGCGGCGGTCACGATCTTCCCTGGCAGCCGCGCGCTGTGCACGATCTTCATGTCGTTCATGTTGAAGTGCAGGAAGTTGACCTTCCACTCCAGCATGAACGTTGCTTGCAGGTAGGTGAGCATGGTCAGGGAGGCCGGCTTGTAGGCCGACGCCCCGGTCAGGCCAACCATCAGGTCGTGCGGGTTCATGCTGACATCCGGCACGTAGACGCCGGCGGCAGACACCAAGCGCGAGGTGGCTAGCGAGTAGCCGAAGAAGATCAGCATGAGCATCCCGAAGACCCACAGGTCCATTCCGGCCCGGCTCGTCCAGAACGCCATGAAGGCCAGGCTCGCCAGCAGCAGCAGCACCGCTCCTTGCGGAGGAAGTGGATCCAAGGGGTCTCGCGGCGTCCGCCGGCCGAACAGGCCCATGACCGCACCCGCGATTGACTTGCGCGAGTGATAGAGCAGGATTGCCGCCAGCATCAGCGCGCCGCCGGCCTCCTGGTAGGTGATGAAGGCCGCCGGGCTGAACAACCCCGCCCCTCGCCCTTCTTGCCCAAAGCCCAGCGCGGCGAAGGTGAACACCTCCACCCGGTTGAGCAGGAAGAAGAGCCAGAGGCTGAGCGAGACCTCGGCCGGCATCAGCGCGAGAATGCCGATAGTCTCGAAGCCGATGTAGACGTAAGTGTCGCTGATCGCGCTCCAGGGGCCGTTGCCCTCGAAGTAGCGCCCGACGCTGAAGGCGGGAGCGGCGTAGGGAACGGCGGGCACGAACTGGTGGGCCAACTGCCACAGCGACTGCACCACGGGCAGCGCCACCCCGAACCACATCAGCGAATTCCGATAGAACGGGCTCCGCGCCGAGGGCGTCTCGTCCCCTGCCATCTCGACGGGCAACGCCGCGATCGGGAAAGCCAGCCGCTGTCCCTCGATCCAGTCCTTGCGCAGCAGACAACCGACCGCGAAAAGCGCCGAATAGAGCGCCAGCGCGAACACCGACCAGGAGAGTATCGGCGTCACCCACAGCGACCATGGGATCGCTGCCTCCGGCGGCTTCCCCTCGTAGAACCACCGCACTGCGTCCATCTGGTCGATCTGCAGCCAGGTCGGAACGACGGGCAGAAACGTGTGAATCCAGCGATTCTCCGGCGAGGCGAAGTAGTGCGGATGCACCGTGTCCACCAGCACGTAGCCGTACAGTCCCTCGTTCGCCAGCGCCGCGCAGATCGCCATCATGGCGTAGACCAGCAGCAGCTCCGGTCCCGTAAAAGCCCACTGCGGCCGCACCTTTCGCAGCAGCGTGTTGATGGGCAGCGCCAGCAGGAACAGCAGGAAGACCGGGCCTACGGCCAGCGGGCGGAAAGCCCAGTCGAACTTGTTCAGTGAAAGGTTGAACCAGGGCAGCAGGAAAGCCAGCGCAACTACTGACACCGCGCCCAGGAGCAGCGCTCGCAGCCGCGGGAAGTGCAGCGAAGGTTGTTCGGCGGGATGTTGCTCTGACACTATGAAGAAGCCCCTTGCGCCGCGGAGCTAGCCGCCGCGCAAGAGACTGCTCGCTCTCGTTCGTCTGCTATTGCCTGGTGGAATCGTCTGGATCGCGGTAACACAACAGACTCCCTCTGCCTTCCCCGGGCTTCCCTCTTCGACGCCCTCGGCGCGCCTCCTGCGCGAGCCGCCAGGACCTCAACCTGCCCGCCCAGGATTCGCCCCGCCCAGGGAGAAGGTGTCCCCATACTGTCTCGCTGGGAGCCGAAAGGATGAATCTCATGGAGAACACCGTCTTCCAACTGGGCCTGCTCGCGGCCGTCGTGCTGATGCTGTGCGCCGGGGCCGCCGCCAGCCCGTACCCGTCGTGGAGGAATGGTCCGCCTCACGATGACAGCTTCTTCCCGATCGCCGTCTGGGCCCAGGATACTGGACTCGCCAAGGAGTACGCGGCGATTGGCGTCAACACCTATGTCGCCCTCTGGGACGGGCCGACCGAGGAGCAGCTTGCCCAGCTTCGCGCAGCCGGCATGAAGGC
Source organism: uncultured Armatimonadota bacterium (assembly GCA_963699135.1). Taxonomy (GTDB): domain Bacteria; phylum Armatimonadota; class Hebobacteria; order Hebobacterales; family Hebobacteraceae; genus JBEKKD01. The sequence continues at coordinate 1,488,183 of OY969415.1, forward strand.
GATCTGCGACCAGAACAGCCGAGGCCTGAAGTTCCGCGATGATCCGACGATCATCGGCTGGATGCACGGCGATGAGCCGGACAACGCGCAGGCCGATGGCAAGGGCGGGTGGGGACCGGCGACCCCGGCCGAGGAGATCATCGCCGACTATCACAAGATACAGGCTGCCGACCCGACGCGGCCGGTGCTGCTCAACGTGGGGCAGCAGGTCGCCAACGATGAGTGGTATGGGCGAGGCTGTGAGGTGACCGCCTACCGCGAGTACGCGAAGGCCTGCGACGTCATCTCCTACGACGTCTATCCCGTCGTGGGTCTAGACAAGCCCGATGGCGAGAACTACCTCTGGTACGTCGCCAAGGGCGTGGACCGGTTGCGCCGCTGGAGTGGCGACCAGAAGCTGGTCTGGAACTGCATCGAAACCACCCACATCAGCGAGCCGGAGAAGAAGGCCACCCCTCACCAGGTGAAGGCCGAGGTCTGGATGTCCCTGGTTCACGGCTCCATGGGGCTCATCTACTTCTGCCACCAGTTCAAGCCGACCGAGATCGACGCCGGCCTGCTCGCCGACAAAGAGATGGCCGCGGCGGTGAAGGACATCAACGAGCAGATTCGGTCTCTCGCCCCCGTGCTGAACTCGCCCACCATCGAGGACGGGGCGGTCGTGACCACCTCCAATCCCCTGGTTCCCATCGACCTGATGGTGAAGCAATACGGCGGCGCGACCTATGTCTTCGCCGTCGGGATGCGCAACCTGGAGGCCTCCGGCCGATTCCGCCTCCCTGGGTTGGTGGACGGCACGGCCGAGGTGATCGGCGAGGGGCGCACCATCGAGGTGAGCGGCCGCGAGTTCCGCGACAACTTCAGGCCCTACGACGTCCATTTCTACAAGATCACGGCGAAGTAGCGGAGCAGGAGAATGCGAAACATGCTCCCCCTGGTGACGCTGGCTGCTCTCCTGTTCTGCCTCTGTGTGGCGTGCGCCGGTGACAGCGCGCCTGCCAAGAGCCCCTACGCGGCCTGGTCGCGTGGGCCCTCGGCCGACCCTGGGTTCTTCCCCATCGGGGTCTGCACCCAGGACCCGGCGCGGGCCAAGGAGTACCGCGAGCTGGGGATCAACATCTACCTCAGCATCTGGGACGGCCCCTCCGACGGACAGATGAAGCAGCTTCACGAGGCCGGGATGCTGGCGATGTGCGAGCCCGACGATTGGGACGGAAAGGCCTGGGCGCGCCGAGATGACGCGGCCCTCGTCGGCTGGATCCACTCCGACGAGCCCGACAACGCGCAGACCGAAAACGGCGGAGGCTACGGCAAGGCGATCCCACCCGATAAGGTGATGGGCGTCTACGAAGACCTGCGCCAGCGCGACCCCACCCGTCCCGTCGTGCTCTGCCTGGGCCAGGGCGTCGCGAATGACGAGTGGGTCGGCCGCGGATGCGAGCTGTCAGACTACCCGAAGTACGCGCAGGCCTGCGACATCCTCATGTACGACGTCTACCCCGTGGTGGGCATCCGCAAGCCCGATGGCGAGAACTACCTCTGGTATGTAGCGAAGGGGCTGGACCGTTTGCGTGAGTGGAGCGGTGGCAAGAAGGTCATCTGGAATGCCATCGAATGCACCCACATCAACAACCCGGACCAGAAAGCGACTCCCCACCAGGTGAAGGCTGAGGTCTGGATGTCCATCGTTCACGGCTCCATGGGCATCATGTACTTCGTCCACCAGTTCAAGCCCACATTCGTGGAGGCCGGGCTGCTCATCGACCCGGAGATGATGGCCGGGGTGAAGGCGGTCAACGCGCAGATCCTGTCCCTCGCGCCCGTTCTCAACTCGCCCACGGTCGCTGATGTGGCCGCGGTCAAGTCGTCCGATCCCGCGGTGCCGGTCGATACCATGGTGAAGCAGAGCGCCGACGCCACCTACCTGTTCGCAGTAGGCATGCGGAACCGCGCCACTCGGGGTTCGTTCCAGGTGAAAGGCATCAAGGAAGACGCGACCGCCGAAGTTCTGGGCGAGGACCGTACGCTCCCCGTCCGCGGCGGCGCGTTCGACGATGAGTTCAAGCCCTACGACGTCCACATCTACAAGATCAAGTAGCGCCGAACGGGGCAAGCCAGGCTGTCATTGCGAGCCGCCTCGGCGCCGGCCGGCGTCGAGGCGCGCGTGGCAATCTCGCCGTTGGCTTCCGGCCGAGGCCTCCGCGGTCGCCGCTGCCCAGGGGCAGCAGCTTCCTCGGGGTGACAGTGTTGGGAGCCAGTCCCAGGGGCCGACGCTCCTGTGACTGCCCCGTCTCTCTTACGCCCGGATCGGGTACGCCCCCCACTTCCGCGTCGCCTCGATCATCGCCCGGTAGTTCGCCATCGGCACATAGCTGGCGATGGAGTTGCTGCTGCCCAGGCAGTAGCCGCCGCCCGGCGCCACCTCCCGAATGCGCTGCCTCACCTCGGCCTCCACCTCCGCGGGCGTGCCCCGCACCAGCGATCCGCCCAGGTCGATGTTGCCGATCAGCGCCAGGTGCTGGCCCCACTTGCGCTTCACTTCCACGATGTCCATCGCCTTCGGCTCGATCGGTTGTAGCGCGGTGATCCCGCAGTCCACCAGGTCCGGCAGGATGTCCCAGAGCACGCCGTCGCAGTGGTAGATCAGAGGCAGCCCCTTGCTCGCGGCCACTTCGCCGTACTTCCTGAACCACGGGAACAGCACGCGGCGCAGGAAGTCGGGGGAGAAGAAGTACCCCTCGGTGTGGGCGACATCGTCGGCCAACCAGAGCGCCGCCACTCCCGGTAGGCTCGCGGCGGTACTGAACACCTCCAACAGAAAGGACCCGATCCGCTCCACTACCGCTTCCACCAGGCCCGGGCTGTCGTACAGCGCCAACGCCATCCCCTCGAACCCCATGAGCTGACGGCTGGTCTCCAGGATGCCCCAGGTGCCGGTAGTCAGCCCCATGCCCTTCGGCAGCGCCTTCGTCGCCTGGCGGAGGTGATCGTATTGCACCTGGGAGGTGCTCGGCCACGGGTAGCGCGCGACATCGCGCTGGCTGCGGATCACCCCCTGGTGCTCCTCCATCCAGGCCTTGTCCACGGGCCGTTCCGAGTAGTCGCTGTAGTCCCCCTGCTTGATGTGCCAGCCCTCGGGAAACAGGTGAAGGTACCACGGCGCAAGGTGGATGTAGTCGTACCCCGCCGCTTGCCAGAAGGCGACGTCCGCCTCCACGTCATAGTCATCGAAACCCAGCAGGGAGTTGCCGACGTGCCGGCCGAGGAACGCCTCCTTTACCGGCTGATCCATCAGGAACTCCGACAGCGGCACCCGGTCCGGCTCCTCCCGCTTGAGCGCCGTCACGAAGCGGTTGATATCAGGTGTTGGGTCTTCCATCTCTCCTCCTCAACGCGTCAGCGGGGCGGAACTGCGCCTACCTTCCGCCCCTCATCGTCCACTTCCCCTGCGCCGTCGCGGTCGCCGGTTTGAGCACGACCCGGTACATCGTCTCTCCCCAACTGCTGCGGAGCGACTCGTCCTCCAGCGGAATGGCCTCCACCGTCGGCGTCAGCGCCTGGTCGAAGCTCACCGTCACCGGCCCGGCCGCGCTCGCCAGCGTGACCTTCCCCGGCCCGGCCGGGGTCGGCTGGCAGGGCGTTACCAGCGACGAGCGCGATGTCCGCGGTCGGCTTCGCCAGCCTGAAATCCTCCGTCACCTCGACTGCGCCCTCCCCTCGCAGCAGCCGGTAGGTCCGTCGCCACGAAGCAATCCCGCTCTTCGCCGGGTAGGCCTTCGCGATGTCCATGCTCAGTTCCGCGCTCCGGTCGTCGGCCCGATACGCGAGATCGCTCGCGCGGAACTCCTCCCCCTCCTGCTGCTGCACTCCGTTCACCGTCGGCAGGTTGTGGTAGGCCGATTGCATCGTCCAGATCTCGTACCGCTGATCGCTGAAAGTCTGCTTGGTGTACGTGCCTACGCCGGCATCGACTAGCACCGGCTGGCCGTCGAGGTAGACGATGAACGATCCCACATCATTGTGGTTGTGGCTCTCGGCGTTGTGGCCGCCCTTCGCGGCCAGGTAGATGCCGCGGTCCGACCCCTCCCGCTCTCGTGCTGCCATGATCTGCGTGCCTTCCAGCCACACATCCCGCGGATAGGGCGGCTCGGCCGGCGCCTCGATGCCGGCGCTGTCGAAGGCATCGGGGAGCACGCGCAGCAGCGAACCCCACAGCAGCCCCCGCTCCCGATACCGCTGGTACTCCCACGAGCCCAGCGCCATCAGCCGCGGGTCGTTGATGCGCCGGCCGTATCGGTAGAGCAGGTGCGCCGGCATGTGCACCCGCGCCGGCGAGTCGGCGAAGTCGATGTAGTAGTCGCCGCCGATCTGCACCCGGTAGACATAGCGCCCCATCTCCTGCACCAGCGGCTGGTCGTAGACGTCGATCTTCCCGCCGCTCGCGCCCCGCAGCAGCTCCAGGCAGTCGAGCAAGGACGCCCCCGCCACCGTCCAGTAGCTGGGCCCCTCATCACACGCGCCATCCGGCTGATAGCCGGCCAGGAATCTGTCCAGTATTTCCAGCACCTTGCGCGTCGCTTCCGTTCGCCGCTCCTGGTCGGGCTCCAGCAGCAGGAAGCTGGCCAGCACGTTCGACGAGCACCATGGGCTCCAGTTGTTCAGCCGGCCCCTGCTCCCCAGGCCCATCCACCAGTAATCGCTGTGAGTGAGGAAGGGGTCGAGAATCCGCGACTTCACCTCCCGCCGGATGCGGTCGGTTACCAGCGGATCGACCGCCTCCAGCCGCGAACCGACCAGGTAGTGCACCCACGCCAGCAGGTCTCCCGTCTCCGCCCCGAACAACTCGATCCAGTCGCCGCTGGCGTCATTGAGCGCCTGACCCCGCTGGTTATGCGCGGGGATCACCCAGCTCGACTCCTCGCAGATCGCCCAGATGCCGTTGATGATGTCGTCCAGGAAGCGGCCCTTCCCTTCCACACACTCGGCCAACACCAGTCTCGACAGGGCGTTGCGCCGCGCGAAGTACGGCCCCTCATATCGCGACCGATTGCCGTCTCGCGAGAACTCCATGTAGAGAGAGGCAGGCAGCGCCGGCCAGGCATACTTCAGGTACTCCTCGCCCCCTGCGACCGCCGCCTTGCGCGTCTCCTCCGGCAGCCCCTCCCAGGGCTTGCGCTCGTCCACCGTCGGGAACGGGTGATACTTGCTGAGCGGGCTGATCACACTGCCGAGACTGGAGCCGCCGTACTGCGCCGTCAGCGTCGACTTCGCTTCCGGTCCGTCGGCTGGAACCAGTTCGTACCACATGGTCTGGTCGCCGCCGAACTCCAACGCCTGCCCCGATCCGACCTCCTTGACCCTCTTCCCCGACGCGCTCAGCGCGAACGCCTTCAGCGCGCCTCTGCTCCAGGTCAGGCGCCCCCGCACCGGCTCCGCCAGCACCGGGCGCTGGCCGCTGTTCGCCGCGACACCGCCCTCCGAGTCCTCCTCCCATGTCTGCCCGGTGTCCTCGGTGCGGCCGGCCAGCGTGAGCAGGATTCGCTTCGATTCCTTCAGCGGGCTACCATCCAGCGGGCACAGGCTCACCGCGCTGAACGCGGGTTGCTTCCCCATCTCCAGCGTGAAGTCACGCAGCGCCAGCTTCCGTCCCCCGATGAATCCGACCGCGCCCTGGAACTTGGGCGAAGCGATACTGAGTACGCCCTCCTTCGTGTCCCACGACAGCTCGCCGGTGTCGCTGGGGAAGGTCGTCGCTCCCGGCTCGGGGAGTTCCCCCAGCTTCAGCGCCCGCATCTTCTCTCGCACCAGCCGCCACGCCAGATTCGGATCGCTCTCCACCTTCTTCACCGCGTCCGGCACGCTGATCACGTTCGCCAGGGACGGGTCTGCCGGCGAGGTCTGTAGCACAATGTCGGCCTTCGGCGCCGCGGGCATGTTGTCGAAGCGCGTGCGCACCCGGCTCATCAGCGGCAGCGCGGCGAACGGCGAGTTCGCTTTCAGGTCGCTCCAGCTACCGCCCCAGACCCAGTTGTCCCGGAGCGTCTCTTCGTGGCCAAGCCTCACGTCGATGCGCATCTTCCCGGGCGAGATGTAACCCTTACGAAACGCCACCGAGGCCGCGCCGAACTGCGCCATCAGCATCGGGTCGTCCTTGCTCGTGAACATCGCAGCCGAGGAGGAGAAGTCCTCGAACCCGCCGGCCTTCTGCCAGTTCGCGTTGTAGTCCCACCACAGCACCGCGTCCCAATCTTGCAGCGAGGCGTAGGCGAGGGTCATCAGGGGCGCTTCCATCTTGTAGGAGATGCCGCAGAAGTTGATCTCCGTGATGGCGAACGGCCGCCCCGCCGCCGTCGCCGCGCTCATCGCCTTGAAGATCCCTCCCTGGTCCTTCACCATCGGCTTGTTCCAGGTCCAGCGATAGTCCTTATGGGGGTGATCCCAGTAGGTGTTGAATTCGATGTGATCGCCGACCTGTGCCAGCAGCTCCCCGTCCGCCGCGTTCATCACCATGTTGTGGCCGGCGATCGGCGTCTTCACCCCGATCTCGCGCAGGAAGGAGTACATCCGCTCGTAGTAGCGCCGCTCCGTCTCGGCCAGAAACTGCAGCTTCGATCCGCCCGGATGCGTCTTCACCCACTCGTCGTACATCCCATCGATCTTCTTCCGTCCGCTCTCGGTCATCCGCCCCGGATAGAAGAAGATCGTGTTCTCATTGACGATGCCGATGAACACCACCGCCGGGTCATCCACGTAGCGCAGCTTCGTGTACGGGTTCTCGTGCAGCAGCAACTGCCGCGTGAACTCCCTATGCAGTTCCTCCGCCTTCGGGTCGAAGTACATCGCCGGCCCGCCCCCGTACGGCGACTCCTCCCCGCGCCTCCGCCGGCGCGTCCACGCCGTCGCCCGGCTGGTAGATGCGATAGTGCATCAGGTCGAGCCGCGTGTAGATGCCGTTCTCCTTCAGACAGGCCACGAAGTAGTCCAGCCGGTCCAGCATCCCGGGGTCGATGTGGCGCGTGTCATTGCCCTGCGCGATGATCCCCTTGGGAGCCGCGTGGTCGACCGTGAAGCGCGCGATGTTGATCCCGAGCTGCGCCATCCGCCGCGTGGCCGTCGGCGCGTGCGCCTTCTCCGGCAGCCCGCCCCCGCTGTCCAGGTTCACCCCCCAGAACTTCACCGGCGTGCCGTCCGCGAAGGCGAAGTGCTCGCCCTCGGCTTTCACAAAGCCGTGCGTCCCGGCCGGTCGCTCGATCGTGTCCGAGAAATCCACCGCCCCTTCGAAGCCGGCCTCGCCCGGCTTGGGCACGTCCGGCGGCAGGTCGAACGGGAACCACCCGCTGGTATCCGTCTTGGTCGTGATCGTGGGCTCGTTGACTACCTTCTTCATCCCTTCGACCTCCACTCGCAGTGTCTGCCTGAAACTGCTTCCCGCCGGCACCAGCCTCGCCTGGTCCCCGTGGAAGATATGGAAGCTCAGCTCGAAGCTGTCGTCCTTCCATTCGCGATCGTCCTGCAGTTCGATGTCGGCGGCCCCGTCGACCGAGAGCCGCACCTTCGTCGCCAACAGCCGAAGCTCGACCTCTCTGCCGGGCGCGAAGTACAGGCCCGGTCGGCCCGGGTAGGCGGCCGGAAACGCCACTTCCTTCCCCGGCAGCAGCGCCCGCCCGCCGTTCGCGAACGAGAGAGGGAGCCTGAGTCTGGTGTAAAGCGCGTTGAGCGCCAGCTCGCCCCGCGTCGTGAACTGATAGCTCAGCTCGACGCCGCCCGCGATCCGCGACGCCGTCACGGTGTAGTCGACCGACCCCGCCTGCCCCTCCGGGACCATACGGCCGGAGTACTGCCAGCGACCATCTGCAATCTCCCGCGGCGAACCCTCCGCCGTCGTAGCCTCGAAACCGGTCCAGCCAGGCCCGAAGAGGCCGGGGCTGATGCGCCCCAACACTTCGTGATTCGCCTCCGACCGCAGCGTCATCGTCCCGTCTTCTCGGAACCAGCCGAAGAGGTCGTCCGCGGGGGCGGCGCTCGCCAGAGGCGCCAGCATCAGGACCATCGCAAGCATCACCATGAGGCGCAGCATTGTTCCCTCTACTCCCCTCGCGACGGTCGATTGCGGCCCCCGCTGCCAGGACTCATTCCGTCCGGAAGAGAATCACTTCCCCACCGATCTGGCAGCACCTCTGGCGTGTGCCCGCCGGATCAGCTTGCATGGAACGAGCGAGGAACCAATGCGTGTGATACAGGTCGGGGTTGGTGGTTTCGGGACGTCCTGGCGGCCGGCGCTCACCACTCTGCCGGAGGTGAAGGTCGTCGCCCTGGTGGACATCAACCCCGCCAACCTCAAGGAAGCGGCGCAGTTCTTCAGCCTGTCGGAATCCCAGTGCTTCCCCAGCGATGAGCTTCCCTGGGAACAGCTCAACGCCGATGTCATGGTGCACAGCGCGCCCCAGAACTACCGCCACGCCCACGTCATCCGCGCCCTTCGCGCCGGCAAGCACGTGCTCTCGGTCAAGCCCATGAGCGATGCCTGGGAGACCGGCCTCGCCATGGTCGACGAGGCGAAGCGGGCCGATCGCAAGTTCGTGATCGGCCACCAGATGCGCTGGCACCCGCTCCTCCTCAAGCTCAAGGAGCTGGTCGAGAGCGGTGAGCTGGGGCAGATCGGCTACGTTCACCTCGACTTCTTCTACGGCTGGGGCGGCTACACCGGAAGCTACCCGCAGGCCTACCCACTTCTCGTGCAGGGGTCGATCCACCACTTCGATTTCCTTCGCTACGTACTCGGCGCCGACGCCCGGCGCGTGTGGGCGACCAGTTTCAACCCGCCCTGGATTGAGACTGACGAGATCAAAGCTGGTTATGTTTCCGTCGAGATGGCCAACGGCGTGAAGGCCTGCTACCGGTCTGTCCCCACCCGCGCCGACCACTGCAGTTGGCTCTGCGAGTGGCGCATCGAAGGGACGAAGGGCCTCGCCGAAGTGAAGAAGGACCGCGTCTACCTCAACGGCAAGGAAATCCTCAGTGGCTGGGAGGACGGCGAGGCCTTCAACAATCGCCGCCTGCCTTCGCTTCAGAAGGTCGTGTTCCAACAGTTCATCGACTACGTGAACGGCGGCCCCGAGCCCGGCATCTCCGGCCGCAGCAACCTCAACAGCCTCGAGATCGCGATGGCCGCTATCCGCGCCGGCGAAACCGGCGAACGCCAGGAACTCACGAGTTGCGGGCAGGCGTGACCATGGACTTCGCCCAGGCCCTGCAAGCCGAACTCGACTCCGCCCCCGTCATCGACCCGCATACCCACCTGCGCGCATCGAAGCCCGAAGCCGACAACCTCGCCGACCTCGTGCTCTATCACCACGTTTGGGTCGAGCTGGTCTCAGCGGGCCTGCCCGCCACCGCGACCACGAAGGCCGGCCTGCCGCACGAACTCGCCGACCCGGGGATCGAGCCGATCGCGAGGGTGAAGGCCGCCCTCCCCTATCTCCGCCACCTCCGCAGCACCACCTCCGGCTATCTCCTGCGCACACTGCTCGCCGATCTCTACGGCGTTCCCGGCGGAGAGTTGACTGAGGAGAACGTCGCGCAAGTAGCGGCTCTCGTCTCCGCCCGCGTGGCCGACCCCACCTGGCGCTCCCACGTGCTGCGCGACCGCTGCCATATCGAGACCAGCCTCACGGTCGGCGCCCCCGAACCGCCGGCCGCCGGCGTCGGCATCGGCTTCGGCGCCGAGCAGAGCCTCAACCTGATCAGCGGGAAGCAGGGGCCTCGCGAGATGCTCGCGGGACTGGAGCGCGCGCTGAGCACCAGCCTGCGCACCGCCGGCGACCTCGGCCAGGCCCTTCATGCGCTGGGCAGCGACTACAGCCGCCGAACCCTCCATTTCGTCGGCCTCTGGCTGCTGCCGTACTTCAGTTTCGAGCAGGCCGGCGCGCGTGAGATCACCTCCACCCTTATCCGCGCCGCCGACGGGAAGCATCTCACCCGCGGCGAACTCGGCGCTTTCACCGCCTTCGCCGCGCGGCGCTTCCTCGAGGGACTTCGCACCGGCCCGCTCCGCACGATCCAGGTAATCGTCGGCGCGGAGGTGCTGCCCCCGCACCGCTCCCTCACTCACTGGAGCCCCGAGTTCCCCGGCGCGCTGGGCCGGCTCGCAGGCGAGTTCGAGGACTTCCAGCTCAACTGCTCCACCGCCTCCGATCTCTACACCCAGGACCTCGCCATCCTCGCCAAGCACGTGCCCAACATCAGCCTCGCCGGCTACTGGTGGCACACCCTCTACCCCGACTTCATCCGCAAGAGCATCGAGACGCGACTCGACATCGTCCCCGCCAACAAGCTCGTCGCCTTCTTCTCCGACGCCTACCACGCCGAGTGGTGCTATCCCAAGCTCAAGCTAGTGAAGCAGATCCTGGGGGAAGTGCTGACCGACCGCGTTCGGCGCGGCCTGATGACCCAGGAGATCGCGCGCGCTCTGGTCAGAGAGCTGCTTTTCGAGAACCCGAAGCGAATCTACCGAGTCTGAATGTAGCGCGGAAAGGACACCATCATGCGCATCAAGCAATCCATCTGCTACCCGACGGTCGCGAACAAGATCGCCATCGACCCGCTCTGTCAGGCTGCCGCCGAGATCGGCTTCGCGGGCATCGGGATCTGGGGCCCCGGTCCCGATTTCGAAGACCTGGTGGCCGCCATCAAGCGCCACAAGCTGAGAGTCGCCACCATCGTCGGCCATACCTCCCTCCAGGACGGGCTCAACAAGCGCTGCCAACCACGACCGCATCGAGGCCGAGCTGAGGACCTCCATCGACACTCGCCGCCAAGCACGGCATCCCCGGGCTGATCTGCTTCAGCGGCAACCGCCAGCCCGGCCAGAGCGAAGAGGAGGCCATCGACGCCGGCGCCGACGGCCTCCGCCGCGTCGCCCCCTACGCCGAGAAGAAGGGCGTCAACCTCAACCTGGAGCTGCTCAACTCCAAGGTCGATCACCCCGGCTACCAGTGCGACCACACCGCCTGGGGCGTGGCGGTCTGCAAGCGGGTGAACAGCCCGCGCGTGAAGCTGCTCTACGACATCTATCACATGCAGATCATGGAAGGCGACGTCATCCGCACCATCCGCGACAACATCCAGTGGATCGGCCACTTCCACACCGCCGGCAACCCCGGCCGCAACGACATGGACGACACCCAGGAGCTGAACTACACCGGCATCTGCAAGGCCATCGCCGAAACCGGCGCTCGATCTCTACGTCGGGCACGAGTTCACCCCGAAGGGCGAACCGATCGCCGCCTTCAAGCAAGCCTTCGCGGCCTGCAATCAGGGGTAGCGCCGGCCGCGTCGCCTCGGAGATGACATGGCAGAGTGGAGCGCCCAGCCGGGCGCTCCACCCGCGTCTGGGTGTTGGGAGGCTGCGCGCCTCCGCAAGCGGAGTTTCAGCCGCCCCGGGCGAACTACTGGCCGACCATGATCCCCGGCACCTCGCCAGGCGATGGTAGCACCCCCTCTCGCGCCGTCGAGCGCGCCCTCGGAGGAGCGCGACCGCGCGGGCGGCGTAACCACCAGGGCGATCGTCATCGCCTTTGTACTCCTCGCGCTCCTCCTGCCGGTATCGTTTCTGGTCTCGATCGCCTGGTTCGAGCAGAGCTTCGTCTCGGGCGTTCCCGCCGTCGCCCAGATGGATTTGCTCTTCCTGCTCGCCGCGTTGATGGGCCTCCCCGCCTTCCGCAAGTCCGGGCTGACCCGACGCGAGCTTCTCGTCATCTACTCGGTGCTGCTGGTCTGCGCGCCCGTCGTCTGCACCGGCATCCTCTTCCTCCTCATCCCGAAGATCGTCACCTACTTCTACCTCGCGCGCGCCAACCCGGCCTGGGAGACGACCTTCCTGCACTTCGTCCCGCGCTGGTACGCGCCCACCGAGATCAACGCGGTGGAGACGTTCTTTGTGGGAAATGCCAGGGTGCCCTGGTCCCTCTGGTGGACGCCGCTCGCCGCCTGGCTCTCCTTCCTGGTGGCCCTCTTCCTCGGAGCCACCTGCCTGCTCAGCATCCTCAAGCGCCAGTGGGTCACCAACGAACGTCTGAGTTTCCCCACCGCGCAGATTCCACTGGAGATGGTTCGCGACGACCGGGGAGTCGGGCGGCTCTCCCTGGCGCCGGCCTTCTGGCTGGGCCTCGGCCTCTCGTTCGCGCTCAACTTCATGAGCAACCTGTCGCTCCGGGTCCCCTCCGTTCCTGCCATCCCGCTCAGCGGAGTGACCATCATTCCCTGGCAGAAGGTAGGGCCGCTCGCCGGGCTGGGCGCCTTCGGCCTGCTGCTCGCGCCCTGGATGATCGCGCTCGCCTACCTCGTCCCCAAGGAGCTATCGTTCTCGTGCTGGTTCTTCTGGCTGGCGCGGCTGGCGCTGCATGTTATCGCCATCGCCGCCGGGGCCTCTCCGCAGCGGCCGGAGGAATGGTGGGACAGCTCCTTCCCCGCGCCCTACTATCAGGGCACCGGGGCCGTACTCGCGCTCGGTGTCTGGGTGCTCTGGCTCGCCCGCCGCCACCTCGCGACCCTCCTGCGCGCGCTCTTCCTCCCCGCCTCCGACCGACCCGACCGCGATGCGCCGCTCGGCTATCGCTGGTCCGTCATCGGCCTCTGCCTCTGCGTCGCCTGGATGGTTGTGTTCTGCGTGCTCTCCGGATGCCGACTCGCTTTCGCGCTGCTCCTCGTCGGCCTCATCCTCGGCTACTACGTCATGTGGGCCCGTCTCCGGGCGGAGACCGGCCTGGGCTTCCTCGCCTTTCCGATGGAGGTGTTCGGCGTGGTCCTCACTCCCTTCGGCAGCGCGTTCTGGCGGCCCAGCGAAATCGTCACCCTGTTCTCTACCCGCTGGACCTGCGAGTCCGGCGAGGGAAACTCGCTCGACACCACCACCGCCAACCTTGTCGAGACCTTCAAGATCGCCGACGCCGCCAGCATCAACGTGCGCCGCCTCACTCTGGTCATCATCGCCGGCTTCGTGTTCGCCGTCGCTTTCGGGAGCTATATCGTCCTCACCGGCACCTACCACTTCGGCTACTTTGGCACGAAGGCCGGCGGGGCCTGGGACTACCCGTCGCTGCAGACCCGCTGGGACCCCGTCGCCACCTTCGAGAGCATCGCCAACCCCACGAAGCCGAACGTGGGATCGATCATCGCCATTCTCGTGGGCGCCACGGTCACCATCCTCATCGGGGTGCTCCGGCTCCGCTTCTACTGGTGGCCGCTCCATCCCATCGGTTACCTCGCCGCCAACTGCTGGGGCTGGAACCTCTACTGCGTGCCGTTCTTCCTCGGCTGGCTGTCGAAGGTGCTGGTCATCCGTTACGGCGGCCTTCGCCTCTATCGCGTCACTGTGCCGATCGCGATCGGCCTGATAGTCGGCAGCATGCTCAACGACGGCCTCTGGTCTGTTCTTGCGCTCCTCTTCCGGGGGCGCATCTGACGATGCGAAAGGAGAGAGAACTATGCGCACCACCAACGAGATTCTCATCCAGCCCATCGGCTTCGAGCCGCCCGTGCTGCGGGCCGCGGCCGAGCTTGCCAGCTACCTCCCGCGCCTGGCGGAGGTGAAAGCGTGGGCCCTTCCGCCTCGGCCCGCACCGCCGAAGGACGACGCCGCTCGCATCATCCTGGGAACCTCCGCCCACCTCGCGCGGCCTCGGCCTCGGCTCGCTGCCCAAGCCCAGCGAACTCGACGACGCGGCTCGCCATCCTCCCCAAGGGCGGCCTGCTCTACCTCGTCGGATCGAACCCCCGCAGCGTTCTCTTCGCCGTCTACCGGCTGCTGGAGGAACTCGGCGCGATCTTCCTCCGCCCCGGCCCCGGTGGCGAGGTGCTGCCCCGCAGCAAGGCCCTCGCCCTGCCGAAGCAGCCCCTCCGCGAGAAGGCCAGCTACCGCCACCGCGGCATCTGTATCGAGGGATCGCCTCGCCCCGAGCACGTGTGTGAGGTGCTCGACTGGATGGCCAAGAAGAAGATGAACTCGTTCCAGCTTCAGTTCCGCCACGCGGGCGTCTTCTGGCGGCGCGGCTTCCATAGCCCCGAGATGGACCCGGCCGTCCAGCAGGCCGAAGTGACGGAAGAGGACTGCATCATTCTCGACGATGCGGTGATCGCCCACATGAAGCAGCTTGGAATGCTCCTTCATCGCGTCGGCCACGGCTGGACCGCCATGGCCCTCGGCTACCTCGGCACCGAGTGGTATGAGAAGCCCGACCGCCCTCTGTCCAGGGAAATGCGCGACTGGCTCGCCCAGGTCGGTGGGAAGCGCAAGCTCTGGAAAGACGAGCCCAGCAATACCGAACTCTGCTACTCCCGCCCCGAGGTGAGAGCGGCCTTCATCGACCGCGTGATCGGGTACGCCAGCCAGCATCCCGAGGTCGAGTTCCTGCACGTCTGGCTCTCGGACGCGGAGAACAACAAGTGCGAGTGCGCCGCCTGTCGCGCCAAGACCCCGAGCGACTGGTACGCCGTCCTGATGAACGAACTCAGCGAACGGATTCGCGCCGAGGGGCTGGCCTCTCGCATCGTCTTCCTCGCCTACAACGACCTGCTCTGGCCGCCCGAGGCCACCCCCATCGCCGGCGACAACCTGGTGATGATGTACGCGCCCGCGGGGCGGTGCTATCGGCATCTCATCGACGACCGCGACTGCGGCGATGGGTTCGAGGCCGCCCGGCCCAAACTGAACGCCTCCCACCGGCCCTTCGGCAACCGCGCGGTGACCGAGATCGCCGAGCTGTGGAAGGGGTTTGACCCGCCGGACAGCTTCCTCTTCGACTACTACGGCTGGCGGGAGATGTGGACCGATGGATTCGGTCTCGATCTGGGCGCGGCCGTCGCCGGAGACGTCAAAGCTCTCGCCGGACTCGGCATCAATGGGCTCATAAGCTGCCAGTGCACCCGCTGCTTCTACCCCACGCCCTACTTCGCCAACGCCATGGCCGACGCGCTCTGGGATCGCCGCCTGCCGGTGAAAGCGCATCGCGCCAAGATCATGCAGGCCGCCTTCGGCAAGCACGCCGTCGCCGCCGAAAAGTTCATGTCGGGCCTGATCGCGCAGATCCGCCGCGGCGAGGGCTACGAGCACCACACTATCTTCGATGACGCCCGCGCTCTCGACCGCGACCGCCTCATGAAGCTCACCGCGTTCGCCTGGGGCGCGGAAGCGCAGTTCTCCAAGCTCGCCAAGTCCGAGCGCAACGACGTTCTGCGCACCAGCCTCGGCCTGCTTGCCGCCCACGCCCGCCAGACCGCGCTCGTCGCCGACTGCTACCTCGCCGCCCTCGCCGGCGACCGCAAGCGCATCGCCGCCCTCAAGGCCTCCCACGCCAAGTGGCTGCCTCAGATGCTCGGCGAGTTCTCTCTGTGGGTCGACCCACTCGTCGCCTGGCCCGTCGAAGAGGCCGCCTGGAAAGCCGACCAGATCGCTGGCAAGCGCAGGGCCAGGTAGCAGCCCTCCGCTGTCATTGCGAGGGGCAGCGACCTCGTCGCTGCCCCGTGGCAATCTCGCCGTTCCCCTCCGCCGAAGGCGGCTCCATTCGCGTTGCTTCGGTAGCTTGCTGCCGAAGCCGCCATCCATCCCATTCGGCAGGAGCCTTGGTCGCCTCCGGCGACTTGCTCCTGCCATCTGGGGATGTCGCCCTCATCGTCCCCAACAGACAACTGCCCGGCACGATCGTGCCGGGCAGTTGTTACAAGCCGTCAGGTGTCCGCCGCCCCCGCGCTACGCCCCCAGCGCGCGCCGCGCCTTCTCCGCCCAGCGCGGATCCTCGTACATCGCATTCCCAACCGCGGCGAAGTCGCAGTGCCCCTCCGCCACCGCCCGCTCCGCGTCGGCCGGATCGCCCAACCCACCGGCCACGATCACCGGCGCCGCGCACAGGCTTCTCGCCCACTGACCGAGCGTCTTCTCACCGCCGAAGCAGGGCTTGAATGCGCCCTCCGTCGAGAGGTGCAGCACCTCCACGCCGGCCGACTCCAGGCCGCTCACCAGCGCCCCGAAGTCGTCCTTCGTGAAGTCCTCGTTGGTCTTGTTGAACAGACTCACGCGGCAGATCAGCAGCGCATCGCCGATCCGCGCCTTCGCCTTTGCGCACGCCTCCACCATCATCCGCATCCGGTTCTCGACTGCGCCGCCGTACTGATCGGTGCGGCGGTTCGTGTGCGCGGAGAGAAACGAGTCCAGCAGGTAGCCGTGCGCGCCGTGGATCTCGACGCCATCGAAGCCGGCCTTCGCACACCGCTCGGCGGCATCGGCGAACCGCGCCTCGATCTGCTCGATCTCAGGAATCGTCAGCGGCCGCGGCGGATGCGAATCCGCGGAATGCGGCACCGTGGAGGGGCCCACTACCGACACGCCCGGGATCGACGGCGAGGCCTGCAAGCCGCCGTGTACGAGCTGAACTGCCGCCGTCGCGCCGGCCTCGTGGATCGTCCGCGCCAGTGACGTCAGCCCTTCGACGTGCTCGTCGTGCCAGGCTCCGAGGCCCTGGCTCCAGGGCCGGCCGGCCTCGTCCACGTTCGTCGCCTCGACGATGATCAGCCCGACGCCGGCCTCGGCCCGCAGCCGGTAATGCTCCCTGATCTCGTCCGTCACCAGCCCCCGCGGATTCGACTTCCCCGATACCATCGGCGGCATCGTGACGCGATTGCGGATGCGCTTCGACTTGACCGTAATCGGCGAAAACAGCTTGCTCATCACTCGCCCTACATCGCCAGGATCTTGCGCATCGCCTCCGCGGTCGACTTCATCCCGTCCTCGTCGCCGGCGACTTCCTGGATGACGTCCGAGTGTCGTAGCCGATGCCGCGTAGCGCCTTCATCACCGCGGGCCAGTCCACGTCGCCTTCCAGCAGCGGCACGAACTCGTGCCCCTTGCGGCGTGAAGTCCTTGAAGTGCACCTTCTTGATGCCGCTTGCCCAGCATCTCGATCCACTGCTCGGGGAAGGCCCACGGCACGAAGTTGCCGACGTCGAAGTAGACGCCGATGTACTCGGAGCCGACCTCTTCGATGAAGCGCTTCGCCTCCAGCGGCGAGAGCAGGAACTTGTTCCAGACGTTCTCCACGCCCACCGCGACCTTCGCCTTCTTCGCCTCCGGCGCGATCTTCGCGCATCGCCTCCTGCACGTTCGCGTACATCACGTCATAGCGCACCTGCGGGGTGAGCTGTCCCGGGTGGCCAGGATCGTGTCCGCGCCCAGCACGCTCGCGATGTGGATCGACTTGCGCAGCACCTCCAGCGCGTTCGCCCGCACCGCCGGGTCGGCGAGAGGCGAACCCCGGACACATCCGCCGGCACCAGCGACGGAATCCCCATCCCCAGCCGCTCCGCCTCCTGTCACCATATCTGCGAGCGCCGCGTCGTCGGTGTCCGGCTTCAGGGAGCCGCTGTCGCGGACGCACAGCTCCAGGCTCTCGTAGCCGGTCGCCTTGGCATAGGCCAGGCTGTCGGCAACGGACTTGTCCGCGAAGAACAACTGAGTCGCGCCAATGCGCATATCGAGCCTCCTTCATGTGTGCAATCCGCACTTCGTTCGGCAATCCGGTGCGCGGGTCCTCTCCGCCACGGCCCGCCCTTACTCCACCGGCCACACCTGCGATGCCTTCTTCGGGAAGAGCGTATCGAGCAGCACCTTGGCCTCGTTGCCGTGCACGGTGCAGTCAGCATAGGCGTGCTGCAGTTCCACCAAGCTGCGGAAGCCGAACAGAAGCTGCAGGAAGATGTGATTCGGGAAATTCGCCGAGGAGTCGTCCTCTGCTTTCCAGTCCTCCACCTTCGACAGCTTCCCCTTCTTCAGCGCCAGGCGCACTCCCGACCGGTAGAAGCCCAGCTTCAGCTCCCCTGTGTGTCCCACTGCGATCGACTCCGCCAGCCGCGCCTCCAGCACCGGCGCAATCTGTCTCAGGAACGCGGGCAGATCTGGCACCCGCACGTAGTACGCCCAGCCGCGCCCGAGTTGCGCGCCGTCCAGCGGGGCCGCCTGGTAGGCCGGATGCTCCGCCCCCAGACTGAAGCGCAGCCACTGCAGGTCCTTCTTCGCCCTCTTTGCGTACTGCTGACCGGCCTTCAGCAGATAGCGGATCACGCTCGGGATCGTCGTCAGCCAGTTCGCGCCGGGGACCAGCTCGAAGCAGGAGACGCTGAAGCTGTCGTGTTGCACTCGGCCCGAGTGCAGGAGCAAGCCGATGCGCCGCCCGCGGGCATCCTCAATCACGCGAATCGGCTCCCTGATCGTCCGACCTGACAGCTCGTAGCTCCACCGCCTGCGGTCGAGGGCGGCGGAGAGTAGATCAGCGCGCCATTCCGTCGCGGTAGGTCTGCGCGACGAAACCGAGGTCGGACCCCGCCGCGGGTCTGATGGCCACCGGCTCCTTCTTGCCCTTGCCCAGCGTCGGCACTTGAGATACCGGCAACGGGGCTGCGATGTCCAGGTCCAGCGCCATGTCGTAGCCGAACTGGCGATAGAAGTACGGAATGCCCGTGATCGCCTGCGCCAGTTCGCCGCGCTGCGCGCTCCACTCGTGGATCACGTCGAACTGCGCCCGCACCAGCCCCCGCTTCCGGTACTCTGGCAGCGTGCCCACCAGCTCCGGCCGGCCCACGCCGAACTCGATCCCGTCGTAGCGCCACCGCTGCGAGATCAGGTTCAGCGAGGAGATGATCTTGCCGGTGCCGGTCTCCTCGACGATGGTGAAGTCCTCAGGCGCGAACGTCGGATGCTTCCCCGACATCAGATCGCGCACCCAGGACCTCAGCCACCGCTCCTCCCGCTGATTCCCCAGGGCGTGAATGGTCGCATTGAACTCCGCCAGCCGCGCCGCATCCGCCCGCGTCGACCGGCGCAGAACCAGCCCATCGCCCAGGTCCTTGATGATAGCCTTCCCGTCTGTGCTTCGAGCCACTACGGTCTCCGATCAGGATGAAGTAACCACCAAAACCCAACGCGCCCACCTTGCGCCACCACAGATGATGGCGTGAGGCAGGCGCGTCACAGGCCGAAGTCGCGTTATCCCTGCAGAAAGCGTATTGTTCTGTTCCCGGTCGGCCAAGAGCGAGAGTAATGGATTGGCCGCGGCGTGTCAACGGGCGGGGGCGTTGGAGTCGCTAGCGCAATGTGCGAGGGGGTACTCGCTGCTTCGGTGGCTTGTGGCTCTGGTCCGCGCCACCCAACACACCCCGTAGGGCAGGAGCTTGTCTCCTGCCACCGCTTCTGCCGAAGCGCCCCACTCACCCCGGATGAATGCGACGAAGGCCGAGTGCGCGCTAGCCATCGCGGAAACGTTCTCGCCGCGTGCCGTCAGGCAGTCCTGTACCTCGCCGATTAGCCCTTCTTCGCCTGCCTCAATGCGGATGATCTCCGCTTCGGTGACGTTGCAGAGGGTGGCCAGTTCCGCCACAGAGAGACCGGAACGTTTACGCCATTCAGTGAGAGGGGACTTAGTTCTCACCGGTTACTCCTTCGGGGCCCCAAGGCGTTTCCTGATACATATCTGGTTGGATCTGAGTGTGTCGGAGTCAATAGGTGGCCTTTCCTCCGACACACTCTGCGCGGTTATATCCGTCCTGGCCAGCAAGGTGACGATCAACGGCGTTTGGGCCGAAAATGTCGGTTCCCGGAAGTGAATCCAGATGGTCTTCTTGTCCTTCGATAGCAACTGCCCGCAACCTGAGAAGTTACACAGCGTCATACCTTGGTTGATCCAGCACTCTGCCTGTACTATCTCCGCGTTACATCTCAATGCCAACCAAGTCGGATGGATATCAACCGTAGTCTGGATCACGAATTCCTTGGCGTACAAGTCACCATTCACCATGAACGGCAGTAGTCGCCAACTCGCGATCCTCACTTCTTTGGATGGAAGTAGGGGCGGTTGCGCGGACTGCTTGGGTGTGGCTGGCTTGACGGACTCTTCCGGCGGTTCGAGCACAGAGGGTTTTCGGTTCGGCGCTGCTTTCCCTCTGGACGGGGACGGTATGGCGTCTTTCTCTGGACCCGCGGAAAAAGGTGCGACGGTTGGTTCCTTGGGCGGATACTGAAGCAAGGGCGGACCTATTGAGCGGCCGGCTTGTGGTTGCTCTCGCGGCGCGAGGACGGGGCCTCGGTAATCAAGAGCCGGGACGCCTCCCTTTGGCCCCGCGACGGACTTGGCTATGACTGGTACAAAATGGCCGACCGCAACGAGAAACACCACCCATGCAGCACCGATACCTGACCACCTCATCCTATCCATTCGCGCCACGAAGATCAACGGCAGGAAGCCACATATCCCGGAGATAGCCAAGAAGATGGTAGCGGCCACTATCCCACCCTCGCCACCACATAACGGCACGACAGCAAGGCAGAGGGGCGGGATAGACCCAGTGAGAAAGACCAGCGCTGGGTGTTCGCCTGCCCGTTCGCGGAAGGACCGCCGCAGCTCTCTGTTGACCATGCCCCCATCCTAGCACAGAACCGCTTGCCTAACATCACCTGTGCCAGCCATTGCCCCCCGCCGGACCACTGCTATGATGCAAGCAAGCGAGGCGCGCCCATTCTACCCAGGAAGGGGGTGTTGCCAATGTGGATCGCGGGTGGACTTTCTGACCGCAACACGAGGTTCGTGTTCGTATGTGCGGCCGTTGTGGCTGTCCTGTTGTACGCGTTCCGCTAGGCGAGCCTCCGAGGGAATGGGTTGAGGAAAAGGATGTGCTGTCGCTGTTAGTGGTACCTAGGGAGGCGAAAGCAGGCGCCAGCTCGTTCCGCGACGACACATAGGAGGAGACCTCCCCCCTATCCATTCGAAGGCCGACTAGCGGCCTAACCAACCCTTGGGCGTGCCTCGCCCTATCTATCACGGCCTTTCCCCTGTGTGACGTACATAATCCCGCAATGCAGGCGGAGATGTGCCCGGCGCGCCCAGGCTGCTGCCGGAGGCGATCGGGCGATTCGTGCTCTGCCACAACTAGGATCGCTACCACGAGGCGCTGGGCAACGTCACCCCCGATGACCTCTGGTGCGGCCGCAGGGAGGGCATTCCGGCGCGACGAAAGACGCTGCAGATGCGGACTCTGGTGGCCCAGCGCGGACACTACCGGCAGTCAGTGCAGCGCCAGGCCAGTGATGCAGCCGGAGAGCCGGGACGCCGGGAGTGTAGCCTCGCGAAGAGGCCGGCTTGTGTCACAGTCGCTGGTGCTGGACAACTCTAGGAGGTGCACCATAGCCAAGCGCAACTACTCACTTACCGAATACTTCAAGCGCATCGCGGAAGAGCGCGCGCCGAGACTCACGTTCCAAGGCGCCAGTCACGCGGACTGGCAGGAGTGGCGAGGACAGTTCGAAGCCAAGGTGAGAGAGCTATGCGGTGAGTGGCCGCAGCCGGCGCCGCTGGCGGCCGAGACTATCTACCGCGTCGAGGAGGAGGGCTTTGTCCGCGAGAAGGTAGTCTTTGACACCGAGCGGCACTGGAGCGTGCCCGTGTACGTGCTGATCCCAAAGGATCAGCGGCGCGCCACAAACGGCAGGCTGCCGGCAATCCTCTGTCTGCATGGACACGGCCCCTACGGCAAGGACGCGGTGGCGGGGGTAGTGGACCCGAACCGCCCCGAGTTGGCCGCGCATATCGCGAGCCTGAACTACGACTACGGCGCGCAGATGGCGCGGGAAGGCTATCTGACGATCTCACCAGACTCCCGTAACTTCGGCGAGTGTGCCGATCTGCCGGAGAGAGGGGGAGAGGTGAACTGCAACTGGCACTTCCTGCGCGGCTCAACCATGGGGATCAACCTCCTGACCCTGGTGCTCTGGGATATGATGCGGACAGTAGACTACCTGGAGACGCGGAACGACGTGGACCCGACGCGCATCGGCGCCATGGGTCTGTCTTGGGGAGGCACGCGCACCACGTACCTCGGCGCCCTCGAGCCGCGCATCAAGGCCGCCGATATCATCTGCTATCTGACGACCTACAAGCAGTTCGCCATCGACATGCCCGGCAACCTGTGCGGGATACAGCATCTGCCTGAGATGTACAACTATGGGGATGTTGCGGACATCGCCGGGCTGATCGCACCTCGCCCCCTCCTTGTCGAGAGTGGCATCTATGACGACTGCTTCCCGATCGAGGCCACCCTCCAGGCGCAGGAGCATCTCCGCCGCATCTACCGGGCCGCGGGTGCGGAGGACAGACTCCACATCGATGTGTTCAGTGGCGTGCACCAGTTCCACGGGCCAAGCGCGCGGGAGTTCTTCGATCGGTACCTCTGACCGCCGAGACGGTGAGAGCGCGGGGGTGATGCCCGAGAGCAGGTAGGCCGGCCTCCTCCTCTGCGCCCTCGGTGTCTCTGCAGTGAGCGCCGCTCCTCTCCCCTCCGGCCCCAGCGCGCGCCAAATCCGTCAGAAAACACCTGCTTCTGCCACCATAAAAAGCAAGCAATTTGCTTGCTCTTCCTCGAAATCCCTTGACAGCGCCCTGTATAATGTAGACGAAGATGTGTGCGGCGCGGACTCGGACGCACCCAGACTGTTGCCAAGGGGGTTGCCATGCAGAAGCGATGGAAGTTCGGGCTCGTCGGTGTCGGAAGAGGGTCGGGGTATGGGCGGTTGCTGGCCGGCGACCCGCGGTGCGAGCTGGTCGGCTGCTGCGACCAGTCGCCGGAGGCGCTGGCGCGTTTCCAGCGCGAGCTCGGCCTGCCTGACGCGCGCTGCTTCACCGACTACGACCAGTTCGTCTCGTCGCTGGAGATGGACGCGGTGTTCATCGGCACCCCCGTGCCCGCTCACGCCGAGCAGACCATCAAGGCAGTCGAGGCCGGCGTCAACGTGCTCAGCGAGGTCACCGTCGCCGCCAGGCTGGAGGACTGCGGCCGCATCGTCGAGGCCGTCCGGCGCCGCGGCAAGACCTACATGCTCGCCGAGAACTGCTGCTACTGGCCCTTCGTCCAGGACTGGGGAAAGATGGTCCAGAGCGGCCGCATCGGCGACGTGCTCTACGCCGAGTGCGAGTACATTCACCCCATTCCGGACCTGATCGTCGACCCCGAAACCGGCGCCCACAAGTGGCGCGTGGAGCGTCCGCCGCTGCAGTACTGCTCTCACTCCCTCGGCCCCATCCTCGAGATCACGCAGGACCGCATCACCCGCGCCATGGGCCTGGGGCAGGGGCACCGGATCATGCCGGAGCATATCGTGCCGGGCACGATCGACATCCAGGTGGCGCTGTTCGAGACCGAGAAAGGCGCCATCGTGAAGATGACCCGCAGTTCCCTGGTGCCGCGCCATCCGATGATCCACTACTACACGCTTCAGGGCACCAAGGGGTTCGTCGAGACTGATCGGATGGGGCCGACCGAGGGGCTGCTGTATGTTCAGGGCGAGATGGAGCGGGCGCAGAAGTTCCCCGTCTCATTCGTGGACGAATCGCTGCCGGAGGCGGCGCGCTCCGGCGGCCACGGCACCGCCGAGTATGGCGTGCTTCAGGACTTCCTGAAGGCGCTGGAGACCGGCGCGAAAGCGCCGCTGAATGAGGTCCGCGCCATGGACCTGTGCGTGCCAGGCCTGATCGCCGAGGCCTCCGCCCAGCAGGGCGGTGTGTGGATGGAGGTGCCGTCGTTCGCCTAGCGCGCCCGTGCTGCCGCCGCAGCCGCGCTGACTCGGCCGGCGAGACCACCCCCGCGCTCGATCACCCCAGGCCCGACGGTACCGAGGATCTGCTGCCCCGGCGGCACCACCAGGAAGCGCTCGTCGTCCCACTTGCCGTCGCACAGCGCCTGCAGCAGCGAGAGGTCGCCGGCGATCTCGTCGTAGTTCCAGCCGCGCTCCTTGGCGAGCTCGCGCACGTAGCTGCGATAGCCGTCCTCGTCCCCAAGCTGCATGCAGATGTGCGCGGCATGGGTGTAGTGCTTCACCCAGTTGGTCTGAATCTCCCAGAGGTACTCGGCGTTGTCCTGGCCGTACTTGGCCACCAGCTCCTCGAAGCTGGCGTCCAGGCCCGCGCCATCCTCGGGAGTGCGGGGCACCTTGTCGAGGCCGCGCTCGATCCACCCGCCGCTGTAGTAGTAGGTGCCGGGGTGTTGGGAGAAGAGTTCGTTGTACGCTTCCTTCGAGCCGAGCAGGAAGGTGATGCAATCGTGGGCGCGGGGGACGACGAGCGGAATGCCGCGGGCGCGCAGCCCCGCCGCCCCGTTGCTGCACAGGCCATAGGCGAGCGCCACCCCCTGGCACTGCTCCTCGTCGGCGGAGTCGATCGCGGCCTGCACCTCTTCACGCAGCGTGTTCGGGTTCGAATGCAAACCGCGGCGCAGGAACACCAGGTCGATCACGGCCTCGGCGTGGGCCGCGCAAAGGCAGATCTCTCGAAACAACACTTCACAGGCGATGATTTTGATGCGCACGGTATCTCCACACTTGCTATTGACACGGGCCGCCAGCCGGCAGGCCAGCGGCCCTCAAGACCTTATACCCGCTTCGGTGCGCCACGCCTCCTCTCCTGGCGTTGACCTCGGCCGGAGCGGCGGCTATACTGCACCAAACCTGCCTTGGGAGTCCGTCTGTGAGGCCTGACCTCGACGACAACAGCGGTTCGGCGGCCGGCATGAACGGCAACAGAGGCCCGAAACTCGGCCTCGATAGCTATAGCTACCACTACGCCGCGGGGCTATGGGAGTACCTGCCGCGCGAGAACCCCCCCATGGGGGTCTCGCACTTCCTGCGAAAGGTATCGGAGCTTGGCCTCGACGGGGTGCACTTCTGCGACCCGCGCCACCTCGACAGCCTGGAGTACGGCTATGTGATGCAGCTCCGGGAGAGAGCGGACGCCCTGGGTCTCTACATCGAGTTGGGGACGGAGGGGACGAACGTGGACCACCTTCAGAACATGGTGCGCGCCTCCCACGTGCTGGGCTCTCCGCTGGTCCGCACTTTCATCGGGAAGACGAGGTCGAGGACCGCGCAGTCGATGAGCGAGCCGCTGGCCGGAGCCGCCGCGGAGATCGTCGCAGTGCTTCCGGTGTGCGAGAGATACGAGGTCAGTCTAGCGATCGAGAATCATCGCGACCTCACCACGCGGGAACTGCTTCAGTTGCTCGAGATCGTGGCCAGTCCCATGGTCGGCGTGAGCTTCCACACCGGCAATCCCCTCGCCCTGCTGGAAGACCCGGCGACCTCGGCCGAGCTGCTGGCGCCGGCGATCAAGAGCGTTCATCTCAGCGACTACCAGCTCGCCGGCGCCTCCGATGGGTTCGCGCTGATCGGGTGCGCACTGGGAGAGGGCGTGGTCGATCTGCCGCGGATATTGGAGATCGTCGCCGCTCGCGCCCCCGACGCCAGGCTCAGTGTCGAGACGGCGGTGGCGAAGAAGCCGGTGCCGGCGCTCGATGACAACTACGTGAAGACTCTCCCGAAGGCCACCGCGCGCGACCTGGCAAGGACGTTCCGGCTGGTGCGCGACGAAGGCCGGGCCGCGCCACAATTGGCGGTCGAGCGCGGGGCCAGCGAGGATGAAGTGCTCGCCGAAGAGGACGAGATGGTGGTGCGAAGCGTGCAGTGGGCTCAGCGCGCGCTGGGCCGGCCGGAAACCGAGGTGATGGACTCCGGTGGCTAGCCCCGACCGGAATCGCCTGATGAAGACCGAGGTGGGGCGGGTCACGCGGCATCGAACGTGACCGGCCGGGCGCACAGGAACTGCGAGTAATGGTCGGGGAGCGGGAAGAGCGCGCTGATCAACTACTCGCAACTGCTGGGCGAGGTGCGTGTCAATGAGGTAGTGCTGCTGAACACTACGGCAGTACGCGGGGGGCTGGGTACGGGAGGCTACCATTTCGTGATGAAACGGGCGGAGGAGCAACCGCGGCCGGAGGGCGCGGGGCATATCGTCAAGCTGCGCTACACCCCCCTTCAGTTCCAGTGCCTTTCGGTCGAGGAGCAGGACAGCCCCTATCGCGACGCCATCGAGGCCTGCGAAGACCTCGACGAGATGCCGGTGGTCGTCGCCGGCTTGCATAGCCAGGTCCCCCCGATTGCGGCCGCCGTGAAGGCGCTCGTGCCCCAGGCAAAGATCGCCTACATCATGACCGATACCGCGGCCCTTCCGATCAGCTTCAGCCAACTCGTCACGGAAATGAAGCAGGCGGGGTTGCTCGATGCTACGATCACCGTCGGGCAGGCCTTCGGCGGCGATCTGGAGGCGGTGAATGTGTTCACCGGACTGCTGGCGGCGAAGGCGGTGGTAGGGGCGGACATCGCCATCATCGCCCAGGGGCCGGGCAACGTCGGCACGGAGACCGAGTGGGGGTTTGGGTCGATCGGGCAGGGCGATTGGCTGAACGCCGCGGCCACTCTGGGCGGCTTCCCCATCGCAGTGCCGCGCATTAGCTTTGCCGACGCGCGGCCCCGACACCGCGGCATCAGCCGGCAGTCCCTCACGGTACTCTCCCGGGTGGTGCTGGTGCAGACGGTGGTGAGCATCCCCCACATGGCGCCCGAGAAGCTCGAACTGGTGCAGCGGCAACTCGACGACGAGGAGATCACGACCCGCCACGAGGTGCTGGTGGCGCGGGGCGAAATCGGGGTGAAGGCGCTGGCGGAGCGTAAGATCGAAGTCACGACCATGGGCCGCACCATGGATCAGGACCCCGAGTTCTTCCTCGCCGCCGGGGCGGCCGGCGCCATCGCCGGCGAGAGGCTGCAGTGGACGCCAGACTCCGAGAGCGACTGATCGCCTCCCAGACCGTGTTCGAGGGCCGGCTGATCTCGGTGCGCGTCGATGAGGTGGAGCTGCCCGATGGCGGGCAGGCGAGGCGAGAGGTGGTGATTCACCCGGGCG
Source organism: uncultured Armatimonadota bacterium (assembly GCA_963699135.1). Taxonomy (GTDB): domain Bacteria; phylum Armatimonadota; class Hebobacteria; order Hebobacterales; family Hebobacteraceae; genus JBEKKD01. The sequence continues at coordinate 1,515,005 of OY969415.1, forward strand.
CCGCGGCGATCGTACCGCTGCTGCCGGACGGGCGGGTGGTGATGATCCGCCAGTACCGGCACCCCACTGGGGCGACTCTCTACGAGCTGCCCGCGGGGGTGTTGGGGGCGGGCGAGTCGCCGTTGGATTGTGCGCGACGCGAGCTGGCCGAGGAGACGGGATATCAGGCCGAGAATCTCCGCCTGCTGTTCTCGACCTACCTGAGCCCAGGGTTCAGCAGCGAGATCATCCACATTTTCGTTGCCACCGGGCTGCGGCCGGCGACGGGCGCGTCTTTGGACGAAGACGAACGGTTGGAGCTGGTGACCTTGCCGCTCGACGAGGCGGTGGCGATGGTGAGGCGGGGCGAAGTGCAGAACGCGGCCGCGATCTGTGGTCTGCTGGCGGTGCACGCGTGGGAAGCGCGGAAGGAGATGGTGAGATGAGAGCTGGGTTGAGACTGCTGGTTGGAGTTCTGCTGGGGGCGCTGATCTGGTCCCCGGTGATGGCGGCTGAGAAGCCCGAGGCGGCCCCCGCCGCGCCTGCAGGAACCGTGGGCGAAACCGCGGCGCGGACTCCGGTGCAGATTCAGGGCGAGATCCCCGTCAGGCCCGAGCTTCAGATCTTCCAGGGAGTGAAGGGCTGGCTGGTGAACGGCCAGGAGATCAAGCTCGATCAGGTCAAGGACCGGGCAGTGGCCTATCATGGTCCCTACGTGCTCCAGGACATGGTGGTCGAGATGCTGCTGCAGCAGCAGGCGGACAAGCGCGGCCTCACCGCCTCCGACGCCGAGATCGACAAGAAGATCGAGCAGCTTCGCCAGGAAGGCGGCCTCACCACGGAGGCCGCGCGTCGATTTCTACTTGAGGCGAATGGGCTACACCCGCGGCTGGATGCGCCAGAAAGCCCGTGACTACGTGCTGATGGAGAAAGTGCTGGGCGACCAGGTGTACGTCAGCGACAAAGAGGTCGTCGCCTTCTTCGATCAGTACCGCGATCAATACCGGCGGCCGGAGGCGGTGGATTTCCGCGTCATCATGCTGCCGACCGAGAAGGCTGCGCAGAACGCGCGCAATCAGATCATCGGTGGGCGGAGCTTCCAACAAGTGGCAAAGGAATTGGCTACCGCTGACGAGAAACCCGTCGCCGGCGAACTGCGCACCTACGAGCGCGGCGGTTGGCCGCTTCCGCAGGAGATCGACGCGGTGCTGTTCACCGCTCCGCTCGACCAGGTGGTGGGGCCGATCTCGTCCGGCGGCGGCTACTACCTGCTGAAGGTGGAGCGAAAGCGGGACGCTTACCAGTTCTCGCTCGAAGAAGTGAAGGACACCATCATGACGCAGCTTCGCAAGCAGAAGCTCGAACAGGGTGTGTGGCCGAAGTGGGTGGAGGCGCAGTTGAGCGGCGCCGAGATCGAGACCGAGAAGGCGCCGTAAGGCCTCTGATCGACGCAGATTCAGGCGCGGCGACGCGCCTCAGGAACGAGAGACAGGAGGGCGAGCGATGCGCACCATTAAGGCAGCAGTGATCGGGGCCGGGTTCATCGGGCCGGCCCACGTGGAGGCCCTCAGGCGGTTGGGGTTCGTGGAGGTGGTGGCGTTGGTCGATGCCGACAAGCCGCGGCTGGAGCAGAAGGCCGCCGCGCTTTCCATCCCGCGCGCCTATGACGACTATCGGCGAGTGCTCGACGACAAGGACATCGAGGTCGTCCACAACTGCTCCCCGAACAACGTGCACTTCGAGATCAACACGGCGATCCTGAACGCGGGCAAGCACTGCGTCTCGGAGAAGCCGCTGGCGATGAACACCAAGGAGTCGAAGGCCCTGGTCGATCTCGCCAAGAAGACGGGGCTGGTCAACGCCATCAACTTCTACTACCGCTTCTACCCGCTCTCGCAGCAGGCGAAGGCGATGTGCGACGCGGGGAGATCGGCGATGTCTTCGCCGTCCACGGCTCCTATCTCCAGGACTGGCTCTTCTTCGAGACCGACTACAACTGGCGCCTGGAGCCCGAAATGTCGGGCGAGAGCTGCTGCGTCGCCGACATCGGCTCCCACTGGTGCGACCTGGTGCAGTTCATCACCGGCCGCCGCATCGTGGAGGTGATGGGCGACCTGCAGACCACCTTCAAGACCCGCAAGCGCCCGAAGGCCGCGATCGAGACGTTTGCCGGCAAGATCCTGACGGCGGACGACTACGAGGACGTGCCGATCAAGACCGATGACTACGCGAACGTGCTGGTCCGGTTCGACAACGGCGCGCGACGGCGCATTCAGCGTCTCCCAGGTGTCGGCGGGCCGGAAGAACCGGCTCTACTACGAGATCGACGGCTCCAAGTGCGCCCTCACCGGCGATCTGGAGCAGCCCAACGAGCTGTGGGTCGGCTACCGCAACAAGGCGAACGAGGTGATGATCAAGGACCCGTCCCTGCTCAAGCCCGAAGTCCGCTCCTACGCGCACTACCCCGGCGGCCACCCCGAGGGCTATCCCGACGGGCCGAAGAACCTTTTCCGCAATGTCTATCTCACGGTGATGGGCGACAAGAACGCGCTGCCGTTCCCGACGTTCGAGGACGGCCACCGGGCGGTGGCGATTGTGGACGCGGTGGTGGCGAGCAGTCGGTCGAGCAAGTGGACGAAGGTAGCGTACTAGCAGCACAGGGGCGCAGTTCATTGCGCCCAACAGCCGGGCAACGAGTGCAAACACGCCCTGAGCGAGGGAGGTTGAGATGAAAGTCGGCGTCTTCACGGTGCTGTTCCAGGATATGCCATTCGAGAAGATGCTGGACCACGTGGCCGAGGCGGGCTGTGAGGCGGTCGAGATCGGGAGCGGGGGCTACCCCGGGAACGCGCACTGCGACCCGGCGGCGATGCTGAAAGACCCGGCGGCCCAGAAGAAGTTCCTCAAAGCGATCGAGAAGCGCGGGCTGATGCTCTCGGCGCTGAGCTGTCACGGCAACCCGCTGCATCCGCAGGCGAAGATCGCGCGGCCTCACCAGGAGGACTGGCGGAACACGGTGCAGCTCGCAGAGGCGCTGGGCGTGGAGCGGGTGATCACCTTCTCGGGCTGCCCCGGCGACAGCGACGAGGCGAAGCTCCCGAACTGGGTCACCTGCGCCTGGCCGCCGGACTACCCCGAGATCCTGAAGTGGCAGTGGGAGGAGAAGCTGATCCCCTACTGGACCAAGGAAGTCGCGTTCGCGGAGAAGCACGGGGTGAAGATGATCGGCCTCGAGATGCACCCGGGCTTCTGCGTCTACAACCCCGAGACGCTGCTCCGACTGCGGGAGCGCGGTGGGCGACTCCATCGGCGCGAACTTCGATCCGAGCCACCTCTTCTGGCAGGGGATCGACCCGGTGGTGGCGATCCGCAAGCTGGGCCCGGCGATCTTCCACTTCCACGCCAAGGACGCGAAGATCGATCCGGACAACACCGCGATGAACGGCGTGCTCGACAACAAGCCCTACACCGACGAGGTGAACCGCTCCTGGATCTTCCGCACCGTCGGCTGGGGGCACGACGCGGTGACCTGGAAGGAGATCATCACCGCGCTGCGCCTGGTCGGCTACGACTGGGCGCTGAGCATCGAGCACGAGGACAGCCTGATGAGCATCGACGAGGGCTTCCGCCGGGCAGTGGCCTTCCTCAAGGAGTGCACCATCTCGGAAGCCGCGCCCGAAGGTGTACTGGGCGTAGCAACGAGTCGAAGAGAACGGGAAATAGACCGGGCCGGCTCCCACGAGTCGGCCCGGTTTTCGCTAGTGGTCGAGGGGAGCGACAACTGCTACGCGGTCACCTGCCCCTGCTTCGCGTCGTCCGTCAGGCGCCGCTGGTGGGCGATCAGAGTCTTGATCGCAGCGAGCACCGGCGCCGCGAGGAAGACGCCTAACAGCCCCCCCATCTGGGCCCCGACGAGAAGCGCCACGATGATCAGCACCGGGTGCAGGTCGAGCTGCTGGCCGATGATCGCAGGCATCAGCAGCTTGCTCTCCAGCAGGTGCATCAGGCTGAACAGCAGCAGCACCCAGAGCGTGACGCCGCCGGTCTTGGTCACCGCCACCACGATCACGATCGGAATCGCGCCCACGATGGGGCCGATGATCGGCACCGCGCGGGTCAGCCCGGCGACCAGGCCGAGCAGCAAGTAGAAGTCCACCCGGATCGCGCATAGGCCCGCGGTCACGACCACGAACGCGATCAAGCAGAGGATGACCTGTCCCTTGATGTAGCGCCCGAAGATGTCGTTAGCCTGGTCGAGCGCCTGCTCGATGCGCGGGAGCATCCGCCTCGGCGCGAAGAACAGCGCCTGCTTTCGGATGCTGGCCGCGTCGGCGAGGAAGTAGAAGACCAAGATGGGGACGAGGAGCAACTCGATCAGGAACCCGACCCCGTGGAAGGTCATCCCCAGGCCCTTGGTGGCGGCGGCGGTCAGCACTTCGCTCAGCCCCTGCATCCACGATTCGACGCCGGGCCGGAGCGACGCGGGGAGGCGCTCCCGGTAGTAGCTGTCGGCGCCCGCCGCGAACTTGGTGATCGCATCCCGGTAGTCCTGCCAGCGGGCCTGGAGGTTCGCGACCTCACTCCCGAGGGAGAGCGAGATGATCTCCCACAGGCCCCAGAGCGCCAGCCCCACCAGCACAAACGCGAAGAGGGTGGCGAACCAGCGGGGCAGAGGGTAGTTGCGGCGCTTCGTCTGCAGGTGGATCAGGCAGAGCATGTCGACAACGGGGCGAAGCACGTAGGCGCCGACCACGGCCAGCAGAATGGTGACGATCACCTGGCGCACCCGCCACATGATCACGGCGGCGATGGCCAGGATGAAGATCAGTCCGCAGATGCGGTACCAGTTGTCCCTGGGTTTCTCCACGTCAGCGGGCCCCCGCTCGGCCTTTGCCGCCGGCCGCGACGTCGAAGTCGGCCGGCCTGCTGCGTATCAGGCCGAAGTGGTAGGCGAGCGCGCGGCGGATACGCGCCGCAGCCTTCCCGTCGCCATAGGGATTTCGGACGCGCGCCATCGCCTGGTAGCGGCGCGGGTTCGTGAGCAACTCCGTCGCTCGCGCCACAATCGTCTTGCGCTCCGAGCCGACCAGCTCGGCGTTGCCGGCCTGCACCCCCTCGACGCGCTCGGTGGTCTTGCGCATCACGAGCACCGGCTTCCCAAGGGAGGGCGCCTCCTCCTGAATCCCACCGGAATCGGTCAAGATGAGATAAGTGCGCCGCATCAGGTCCACGAACTGCTCGTAGTTCGGCGGCCCAATGAGATGGACGCGCTCCTGCCCGGCCAGCACCTCCTGCGCCACCCCGCGCACCTGTGGATTCGGGTGCACCGCGTAGACGATCACGATGTCGGGGAAGGCCCGCGCCAGGTCGGCGAGCGCGCGGCAGATCTCTCGAATCCCCTCTCCCCAGCTCTCCCGGCGATGCGCCGTGACCAGCACCAGGCGGCGGTCGCGCAGCCAGTCAGCAGGAACGGCCGCCTTGGCGATCCTCTGCTTGGCCGCGAAGAGCAGGGCGTCGATGGAGGTATTTCCCGTGACGAACACGGAAGCGGCGGCGACGTTCTCTTTGAGCAGATTCCTCTTCGATTGCGGAGTTGGAGCGAAGTGGAGGCTCGCCAGCGCGCCGGTGAGGCGCCGGTTCATCTCCTCCGGGAAGGGATCGTAGATGTTGCCCGACCGCAGCCCCGCTTCCACGTGCGCGACTGGGATGCGCCGGTAGAAGGCCGCCAGGCCGGCCGCGAACACGGCGTTGGTGTCGCCTTCCACGATCACGGCGCCGGGCGGGTGACATTCGAGCAGCGCATCCATCCGCTCGATGGTGCGAGCGGCGATGCCGGACAGCGACTGCCCCGGCCGCATCACTTCCAGGTCGTGATCGAGGGTGAGGCCGAATAGGCCCAGGTGCTGAGGAACCAGATCGCGGTGCTGTCCGGTCCCGACCAGAATCACCCGGAACTGCTCGGGATGGCGCTGCAGTTCGAGCGCGACGGGCCCGAGCTTGGTGACCTCCGGCCGCGTGCCCATCACGATCATCGCGTCGACTGGTCGCTTCGGGGGAGTCATGGGCTAGGGCCTCGAGATCCAGACGGCGATACCGCCGCAGATGGCGGTAACGGCGTAGGTGAGGGCGACGACCCTCGTCTCGGCAAGGCCGAGGGCGATCAGCCGGTGGTGCAGGTGATCCCTGTCGGCGGCGAAGGCCGGGCGGCCGCGGAGGAAGCGGCGCACCGGAGAGAGCACAGTGTCGAGCAGCGGTACGGCCAGCACCAGGATGGGCACGAAGATAGCGATGGCCGCCGCCATCTTGAAGGCCCCGATGACGGTGACCGCAGCGATCATGTAGCCGAGGAAGTACGCGCCCGTGTCTCCCATCAGGATGCCGGCCGGGTGCCAGTTCCACGGGAGAAATCCGACCGCGGCGCCGGCGATGGCGGCGCAGAGCAGGGCCGTGCCCGGCTGATGCCAGTTCGAGCGCGATGAAGGCCAGCGCCACGCAGGAGATGGCGGAGACGCCGGCGGCAAGGCCGTCCAGACCGTCGATGAGATTAATGGCGTTGGTGACGCCGACGACCCACAGCACCGTCACCGCCGCCGCCACCCATCCCGGCAGGAAGACCATCCCCTGATGGAAGGGGTTGGAGATGTTGCTGATGGTGACGCCCCCGACGAGCAGCGGCACGGTGGCGAGAATCTGTAGCCCCAGCTTCAGCTTTGCCGGCAAATCCACCCGGTCGTCGATGAAGCCCACGAAGGCGACAATGGCGGCGCCGGCGATGATGGCGATGAAGGCTTCGGTCCGCATGTGGTGGGAAGCGCCGGCGAGGAGTGCCGCCACCAGAAACCCGGCGGCGATCGCCACTCCGCCCGAGGTCGGCAGCGGCTTCTTGTGCCTCTTGCGCTCGTTCGGCTCGTCGATGGCCCCGCTTCGCATGGCGAACTTCCGGGCCAGCGGCGTGAGCGCGCAGGTCAGGATGGCTGCGATAGCATAGGCGGCGAGAGTGGCCCCCCGGCTGCTCAACGTCATGCTGGTTCCTTGCTCGCCTCCTGGGCCGGCGGCAGGCAGACGAGTTCGACCCCGGCCTGGCCGAGCATCTCGACCGCCAGCTCGTCCGGGTACTCGACCTCATAGACGGCGCGCCTGATGCCGGCGTTGATCAGCATCTTGGCGCAGATCACGCAGGGCTGGTTCGTGACGTAGAGCACGGAATCCTTGACGCTGACGCCATGCAGGGCCGCCTGCACGATGGCATTCTGCTCGGCGTGAAGCGCCCGACAGAGTTCGGGCCGCTGGCCCGAGGGGATCCCCATCTGCTGCCGGCGACAGCCGACCTCCTCGCAGTGGGGTAGGCCGACGGGCGCGCCGTTGTACCCGGTGGCCAGGATGCGCTTATCCCGCACCAGCAGCGCGCCCATCTGCCTTCTGAGGCAGGTGGACCGCCGCGAGATGGTCCAGGCCATGTCCATGAAGTAGCGGTCCCAGCTAGGCCGGTGGTTCGCCATCTCACCCTCCAACTGTTCCCCTCATCTCTCGCGCCCGATCTTCACAGGGCCAGAACAGAGGCCCCGATGGGGAATGACCCTGTTCTCGCGGTTACTGCGTGCCCTGGCGGCGCCAGGGCCTGGGTGTGCCCCGCCGACGCGGTGCTACTGTAGTATTGACCAGGGACCTGGGGTCACACCCTGCCGCAGACGGGACCTCCGATGGCAGGCATCCAGATTCAGACCACCCGACGGCCCAAAGATCACGACTTGCCGGCGGCTTCCTTCGGCTCTTCGTCCACGGAGAGGTGGATCGGCAGCACGAAGGTGAAGGTCGAGCCCTCGCCCAGCGTGCTCTCGACCGTGATCTCGCCCTGGTGCGCCTCCACCAGGTGCTTGACCAGGTAGAGCCCGATGCCGGTGCCGTACTGCTTCCGTGTGTCCCGGGTGTCGACCCGGTGGAAGCGGGTGAAGAGCTTGCCGAGGTGGTCCTCCGGGAATGCCGATGCCCTGGTCGGCGACGCTGACCGCCACGTGTCGTCCCCCATGGACCGCGGCGTGGACGGTGATCTTCCCGCCGTCCGGGCTGTACTTCACGGCGTTGGAGAGCAGGTTGGTGAGCATCTGCTCGACCTTGTCCTGGTCGGCGGTGATCCTCGGCAGATCGTCCGCGGACGATGACGTCGAACTCGTGGTTGGCGGTGTAGGAGCGCTGCGCTCTCCACCACCCGATCGATGGTCTTCGCCGAGATCGACTTCGGCCAGCACCAGGTCGAGCGAGCGGCCGGACTCGATGCGCGAGAGGTTGAGCAGGTCGCTGATCAGCCGCACCAGGCGGTCGCACTCGGTGTCGATGATCCGGTAGAACTCCATCTGCATCTCTCGATCGTAGTAGCCCTCGGTGTCGTCGATGAGCGTGCGGATGAAGCCCTTGATGGAGGTGAGCGGGGTGCGCAGCTCGTGGGAGACGGTCGAGACGAACTCGCTCTTCATGCGCTCGACGCTGCGCAGCTCGGTGATGTCGTTGAAGGTGGCCACCACGCCGGAGACATCGTTGTCCTCGCCGCGGAGCAGGGCGGTCTGCACCTGGTAGATGCGCTCCTCGGGGAGGTAGATGGAGAGCTCGGCGTTGGCCTCCGACCGGCCGCTGAGGCAGGAGTGAACCAGGTCGTGAATCTCCTCGTTGTGGATGACCTGGGTGAGCGGCTTGCCGGTGCCGTCCTCGCCGGCGACCCCGAAGATGTGCCTGGCGGCGGAGTTCATCAGGCGGACCCGGCCGTCGCCGTCGACCACCAGCACGCCGGAGAGCATCCCCTGAAGGGTGTGCTCGAGTTCGCGCTTCTCGTCGGCGACGGCGATGTAGAGCTTGGCGCTGGAGATCACGGAGGCGGCGCTTGCGGGCGAGCGCGGTGAGCAGCGTGACGTCCTCCTCGGTGAAGCGCTGGCCGCCGCGCTTGTTGAAGACGTGGAAGACGCCGATGTTGGTCTTCTCGACGACCTGGCCCTCGGCGTCCTTGCGCTCGACCACGAGCGGAACGGTGAGCGCGTTGCGCATGTTCAGCAGCGCGACGTTCTCCTTGACCGTGCGGGGGTCGCTCATCGCGTCGTCGATGATGATCGGCGTGCCCTCGCGGAACACCTGGCCGGAGACGCCCTGCGTGGCGCGCACCCGGAAGATCTCGACTTCATCCTCGGTCAGGCCGAGGGCGGGCCACTGCGCCACCAGCTCGCCCGCTCTCCTGATCGTAGAGCATCAGCACCGCCTTCTCGGCCTGGACGATCATGCGCCACCCGGCGCAGGAACCAGCGGAGGGTCGACTCGAGTTCGGCAGAGGTGGTGATCGGCGCCGGCGCTGACCGCCGACGGATCCTGCAGCTCCGGCTTCGAGCTGGCGCTTGGCCTCCTGCAGCTCGCGCGATCTGGACGTCGCAGGCGCTCCAGTTCTGCCCTTACTTCCTCGTCTGTCCTGACCTGGTTCTGCTGTCCGTCAAACCACTACCTCATCGCCGTGGCGATCGTCCGGCCTAGTCTGACTCGGCGTCGGCATGCGGCCCCCAGCTTGCTGGCGGTTCGGCCGAGCGCCTCGCGGGTCCACCTCGCGCAGGTAGCGTGCCGCACACCTCGGGGGGCGTCACGTTGATGTAGATTCCGGTTCCCATCTCGAACCCCGCGGCGATGGTGAGCCGGGGGAAGATCTCCAGATGCCAGTGGAAATCCGGTCCCGGTCGTCACTGTCACACGGGGCGGTGTGCATCGTTGAAGTTGTACGGCGGATCGTCGAGGCAGAAGTGCATGCGCCGGAGCGTCTCGCCCGAGCATGGCCGCGAAGCCGGTCTGCTCCTCGGCCGAGATGGCAGGCGAAAGAGGAGCAGTGGCGCTTCGGGAGCACCCAGGTCTCGAAGGGGTACTTCGACGCGTAGGGCTCGAAGGCGATGAAGTGCTCGTTCTCCGCCACCAGCCGGCGTGCCCTCGCTCGGCCTCCTGCCGCAGGATGTCGCAGTAGACGCAGCGGTCGCGGTAGCTCTCGTAGCGGCGCAGCGCCCTGCCATCTCCGCCGCGACCTCGCCCGGAACCATGGGCGTGGCGATCAAGCTGCGAGTGCGGGTGGCTCAGCGAGGCGCCGGCGACCCGGCCGTAGTTGCGGAAGATGAGGATGTACTTGAGGCGGGGGTCCTTCTTCAGGTCGAGGTAGCGGGCCCGGTAGGCCCACAGCACGTCCTCGATCTGGCGGTCGTCGAGAAAGGCGAACGGCTTGTCGTGCTCCGGGGTCTCGATGATGACTTCGTGGGCGCCGACGCCGTTCATCCAGTCGTACATGCCCGAACCCGGTCTTGTTGAGGCTCGCCCTCGACCGCCAGGGCCGGGAAACTTGTTCGGCACCACTCGCACCCACCAGCCCGGCCCGTTGCGCTGGCTCCCGGGATGTCGGAAGGCGATGATCTCCGGCGGTGTCATGGACTCGTTGCCTGGATCAGAACGGACACGGTGAGGTTTGGGTCGAACTCCTGATCCTTCGGGCCGACCGCCGAAGTCGTGGGTCTCTTCGCGCGCTCGCTGGCGATAATGACCCATTCGCCAGTGATCGGGTCGCGTCGTAACTCCGGCATGCGTTGGTCCTTGTCGGCGAGATCGGCTCTCGGGCGCCAAGTGAGGAACACCCTCGCTCCCCCGAGCGCGCTCAGACGGGAAGCCGCTCTCCTCCCTTTCCTGTCCTCAACAACCTGTCCCCAGTTTGCTGCGCACGCCGGCCCCGCCCGGCTCCCTCGCTAACCGCCAGGAAACCCCGCTGGGCGCCTTGGCAGGCTGGCTTTGCGCTTCCTCCGATGTCGCTAGACCCGGAGTACACGCGTCGAAACGCACAGCTCGAGGCTGTTCCCACCCCTTGCCCTGGGTGTCGCCGGGGGGAAGCACCAGCATTCTATACCACGCGGATTTCGCTTGTCAAGGCGAAGTGCCGAGCGGTCAGGACCACCGCTCTCGGGAGGAGGTGGCCGTTGGTTGTCATTCCGAGCTGTCGGCCCGAGGCCGGCGAGCGAGGAGTCCGTTCCTGAGGTCGGCGTCCGCGGAAGCGGACGCCACTCCTCTCTGGATCCCTCGCGCTCTACTCAGTCCTTCGACAGCTCCGCGCCAAGCTTGACGCCGTTCACGATACTGGGGAGGCGCTTGTGCTCCGGGTTCATGGGTCCGCCCTCGAGGCCCGAGATGATGTCGATCAGGCCCGACCAGGTGGTGCAGAGGTAGCCCAGCATCCGCGGCCCGGACTCCTTGCGCGCGACCTCGATGAAGCGGCGGATGCTCGGCTCCTGGTTCCAGCCGCCGGGCCAGACCGGGAAGCCCTTGTCCTGGAAGAAGCGAATCGAGGGGAACTCCAGGTTCACCGTCTCATAGTGCCAGTCGCACATCACGATGTCCTTGGGCACCAGGTCGATCGCCTGCCAGGTGTCGTTGGCGCTGCTCTCCCAGCTTCCATAGCCCATGGTCTCGGCATTGAGCAGCCGGTCGCCCCACATCTGCATCTCGACGCCGCGCTTGCCGACGAGGTGCGCGTGGTAGTCGTTGATCGCCTTCGCGAGCAGCTTGGAGTTGTGCGTCCCCTTGCAGCGCGGGCAATGGCCGATCACGAAGACCTCGTCCATGCCCACGTGGAAAGCCTTCGCCTGGAAAGCGTCGAGCAGCTCATCGAACAGGTCGAAGACGATGGGATTGACGTCGGGGTGGTTCGGGCACCAGCTCATGCAGTAGAACTCTTTGGCGGTGGCGTCGAGATCGGGGGCCTCGTTGAACTCGGGATGGGAGCGCAGGAGCGCGGCCGCCTTTTCCTTCCACGACTGGTGGCCCAGGCAGTTATACATGGGCGCCAGGGTGATGCCGTTGTCCCGGGCAAGGGCAGTGAGCTTGGCCGCCTGCTCCTTGCTGATGGAGTTGGCTTCGGCCGCTTCCGGGTGGCTGGTGTACTGGAAGTGGCCGTTGATTTCCAGGATCACCCAGTTGAGCCCCAGGGAAGGCGCGATGGTTCCGATGAGGCGTTCCAGCGCGGGCACCGTAGCTGCGCCCGTGGCCATCACGTGAATACCTCTTCGCTTCATGCCGCTCCTCCTGCGATGATTTTGGGCTAGATTTGCGCCCCAGGCCGCGCTTACCTGCACGCTGGAGAAGAAAGCCGGGGGCACGCGAAGAGGCGGAGCGCATGGGAGAGCGCTCCGCCCCGGATCTGCCAAGCGTCAGGACGGCCGGGCTACGTAGCCAGCGTCTGGAACAGCGCGGTGTAGAGGCTCAGCACCTTCTCCGGATCGCCACCGGTGTAGGCCGCCTCGTTCGCCACGTACCCGTCGTAGCCGTCCTTCTTGGCCAGCTTGAAGAACTCCCGCCAATACGGAAGCTCGGTCGGCTTCTCCATCGAGTGGTGGTGGATGGAGGTGAGGTGCGGCCGGATCATGTCGTAGAACGGCTTGATCGACTTCGCGCCGGCCGGCAGCGTGTACTTCCACTCCCTCCCGACGGGGAACATGCCGTTGAACACCAGGCCCACGTTGGGAAGGTTCACCTGCTTCATCACTTCCATCGAGTAGTGCGGATCGGTGAAGCTGCCGTGCATCTCCATCGAGACCTTGATGCCGGCCCCCGCGTATTCGCCAAGCTGGCGGATGCAGTCGGAGACGTTCTTCACCACGGGCGGCCGCGCGTTCTCGTCCTTGGGGAGCTGGTCACCGAGGACGCGCACGTGGTCGCAGCCGAACTCCTTCGCCATGTCGATCACGCGCTTCACTCGCGTCACCAACTCGGCGCGCTCCTTCGCCTCCTCCGCGTGGAAGGTCTGGCAGCTCGTGAACGAGCCGAACTTCAGGCCCGCCGCGTCCAGCTTCCTCTTGACCTCAGCGAAGCGCTCCTTGGGGGTGTCCCACTCCAGGCCGTGGGGCTGCTTGAAGTCCATCAGGAACTCGATGTAGGGGTAACCCGTCTTGGCGCACATCTCGATGAGATGATCGAGTTCCCACTCCTGCCCGACTTGGTAGGTGTTAAGCGTCCACTTCATGGCATCCCTCCCTGAGCAAGTTGGAGGGGCGTGACCGCAGGAATGGGGTCACACCCAATCGGGGCGCAGGTTCCTCGCCGCGGTAGCGTTCACCTCTTGGGGAACCCGGCAGCGAGACGACACTGTGCCGCTGTTACCCGCCCTCGGCCGCCTCCGGCGCCGTCAGCTCGCGCGGCCTGGTGTCGATGGGTGCGAGATCGGGAAGATCCTCACCGCCGGCGACGCCCAATTCACGGAACTTGCGTGCTTGCGGGAGCACCCTGGCATCCAGTGAGCCCACGGCGGAGTTATAAGCGTCTGTCGCGCTGTCGAGTTCCTTCCCCAGCTTCGCTACGTAAGTCAGGAATGTCCGCAGTCGGTCGTAGAGGTCGCGTCCGAGGTCGCGTGCTTCCTGCGCGCCCTTCGCGATCTTCTCCTGTCGCCAGCCATGAGCTGCCGTCTTCAGCAGCGCCATAAGCGTCACGGGGGTAGTGAGGAAAACCCCCTTCGCCATGCCATCCTCCATCAGCCTCCGGTCAACGACCGCGGCAGCCGAGAGGAAAGACTCTGCGGGGACGAACATCACCACGAACTCGGGTGCAGAGTCGAGCCGGCTCCAGTAGGCTTTGGAGGAGAGCGAATCGACGTGCTGGCGCAGTTGTCGGCAGTGCCGTTCCAGACATGCCTCCCGCTGCCCATCGTCTTGCGCCTCAAGTGCGCTCAGATACGCTTCGAGTGGCACCTTCGAATCCACTACGATGTCGCAGTTCCCGGGGAGATGCACCACCATGTCGGGCCGGGATGCGCCAGCGTCTCCCGCCACGTGGACCTGCTCGGAGAAGTCGCAGTGCTCAGTCATACCGGCCATCTCGACCACGCGGTGGAGCGTCACTTCCCCCCAGCGGCCCCGCACTTCTGGACGCCTGAGGGCTGTTACCAGGCTGCTCGTCTCCCGCTGCAACTGCTGCTCGCTCTGGAGCAAGCTCTTGAGCTGATTGTCGAGGCTTCCGTAAGTCTGGCGATAGGCGGTCTCGATCGCCTTGATCTGGTCCTCGTAGCGCCGCAGCGTGTCCTTCACCGGCTCCAGCGTCTGCTGGGCGCGCTCCACGAAGGCCTGGCTGTTCTCTTTCAGCGCGTCCGAGGAGAGCGCCTTGAAAGTGTCGCCAAGCTGGAGCTTCACCGCCTCCACCAGCGCCGCCTGCTCCTCCAGCCGCTTCTCGATCTCCTGGCGGCGGGTCTCGGCGGCGATGCGCTGCTCGCGCTCCGATTGGGCCTGCGCCTGCGCCTCCGCCTGGGCCGCGGCCGACTGATCGCGCTCGGCCTGGAGCTGGCACGCGGCGCGGGCGTTGCTTACCAGCCACCCGATGATGGCGCCGACAGCGAGTCCGATGACAAGCAAGATGATTTCCATGAGTTGCCCCTCCCCAGTAGCTGCCCTATTGTAGTAGGGATCGACCGGGGGGGCAACCGCGAGACAGGGGTCAAAATCCCCCCGGAGAACCGAGCAGCGGCGCCACGCGCTCAGCAAAGCTGGTGGAGACGACGACATGACGGCTCTGAAGCATGCGATGCTGGTACTTGGGGTGCTGGTGGCGTCGTTTGCTGGAGGCGCTTTCGCCCACTGGGCCAGGCAGGACACCGATGCCTATGCCGCGACGCAGGCGAAGAAGCCGGTGACCATCCGCGCCCAGGCCTTCGAGGTCGTGGACATGAAGGGGAATCTGCTGGTCCGCCTCAGCGTCACTCCGGACGGGCCGCTGCTGTCGATGAAGAGGGCGCATGGGAGGGACACCCTCGGACTGGGGTTCGGAGGGGAGGGAGTCGGTCTGGGGATTAGCCCCAGGCCCAACGGGTCACGCATCGCCGTCGCCGCTTCGACTGACGGCAAGTACGGCGGGATGGATATCTGGGACGGCCGCGGCGAGAAGGTGGTGACGCTCGGCACCGCCAAGCCGAAGGAAGCCGGCGGCTAGACGCGCCGCCGCGGCGCGGTGCGGATGAACTCGCAGGCCTCTTCGAGTCTCGCCTGCGTGGTCGTGCCTCCCGCCGCGCGGGTAGAGAGCGCGCCGCAGGCCAGGCCGAGATCGAGGCTGTCTCCCAGGTCCCATCCCGAGAGATAGCCATGCAGGAATCCGCCGTTGAAGGAGTCTCCCGCGCCGGTGGTCTCGACCACATTTACGGCGAAGGTGGGATGGCGGATGACCTCCTCTCCGTGGCAGACCAGCGCTCCCTCCCCTCCCAGCTTCACCACCGCCGTCGGGACCAGCGCGCTCAGCTTCGGCAGCGCCTCCTCCACCGTTGAGCTTCCGGTCAAGAGCTGAGCCTCGATCTCATTGGGGAGGAAGACGTCCACGTGCGGCCACACCGCGGCGAGGTTGCCGTCGCTATCCTCGTCGCTGGGGAAACCGGTGTCGAGCGAGGTGGTGAGCCCCAGTTCGTGCGCCTTCTGGAAGATGCGGGCGATGTCCGGCCGCAGGTTACGCTGGAGATAGAACGAGCTGATGTGGAGATGCCGCCGGCCGCGCAGCAGGCCGAAATCGACGTCCCCCCACCGCATCTCTTCGATGCACCCGAGTTGGGTGAGCATGGCGCGCTCGCCCTCGGCCGCGATCGAGATGGTGAGGCCGCTGCGCATTTCGGGCAGCACTTCCACCGCGTCGGTGGGGACGCCGATATCGCGCAGGAACTCCAGGCAGCGCCGCCCGAAATCATCACCCCCGACCTTGCTGACGAAGAGGATGTCGTCGCCGAGCCGCGCGAACTGAGCCGCGATGATCGCCGATGACGACCCCAGCGTCAGGTCCATGCTCTGGACGATCTTTTCCACGCCGGGCTCGGGCAGGCCCGGCGCGCCGGTGACGATGAGATCGAGGTTCAGCTCCCCTATGACCGCGACAGATGGCACTGCCGTATCCCTCTATCGATCCAGATATGGAGACGCTTCGCACAGGCTGCCGATCGCGCCTTGCGCACCCGGGAACTCCAGGCCCTTGGTGTACTGGTTAGGCACCGCCACCGCGTTCATGCCCGCAGTGACCGCCGCCTTCGCCCCCGGCGGGGTGTCCTCGAAAACCAGGCACTCTGCCGGCGCGACGGAAAGCCGCTCTGCCGCCAGCAGATAGATGTCCGGGGCGGGCTTGCTGTGCCTGATGTCATCTCCGCTGACGATGGCGTCGAAGTATGCCTGCGGAGGCGTGAGCTCGGGCCGGGTCTGGAACAGGCGGCCCAGGATCACCTCGATCTGTTCGGCCGTGCTCGACGAGACGACGGCCTGCCGGAGGCCGCGGCGTTTCACCTCCTCGCTCAGCTCCCAGAACCCCGGGAAGACATCGAAGGGCTCAACGCGAATGAGCTTCATGAACAGCGCGTAGCGCCGAGAGGCCATCTCTTCGGAGGGCGCGTCGAGGTGATAGACGCGCTTCAGGTCGCGGATATTGTCGGCCTCGGGGAAGCCCACGAAGCTGGGCATGAGGCTGTCGTCGATCTCGTGACCGTACTGGCGCATCATCCCTCGGAAGGCCAGGAAGTGGATCGGTTCGGTATCGACGATGAGGCCGTCCATATCAAACAATACTGCTTTGATCATCGGCCCGGCCGCTCCCGCGGGTAGATAGTCACGCCCTCCACCACGCGGCTGATGACGCCGCCCGCGCTCGGCGTGTCGGGCTTGAACCCGAATTCGAGAGAGGCGAAGAGGCCGAGCAACTGCCCGACGATGGTGGCGACCGGGGGCAGCAGGTGGTCGGGGAGACCGAGCGCGCCGTCGCTGTCGTAGGCGACGACAGAGTCGGCCAATCCCGCGATCTCCTCCGAAGCTCGGTCGGCGAGAATCAGATGCGCGAGGCCGATCTTCTGCTCGCGGTTGCTGCGGATGAGATCGAGTTCGTAACGTCGCACCTGCGGATCGGACGAGAGGAAGCAGACCACCAGCGTGTCGCCGTGAATCGCCGCCCGGGGCCCGTGCCGCAGCCCCAGGAACGTGTCCCAGAAGCAGATCAGCTTCCCGTCGGTCATCTCCTGGAGCTTGAGGTGGCTTTCGACCGCCGCCCCCACCAGCGCGCCCGAGCCGAGGAAACAGGCGCGGCCGGGCTTGCGCTTCGCCAGCGCCGCGCATACGTCGGGCGCGGCCGCCAGCACCCGCTCCCCCGCGGTGGCGAGCCGGTCGATTGCGCTGCGGTACCCGTCGCGCGCGCCGAGGTAGGCGAGGCCGAGGCTAGCGACCACCATGGAGGTGAAGCTGCTCGTCATCGCCAGACCGCGGTCATTCGTGCGCGGGTGCAGCGCCACCACGCAGGCCCGATCGCCCTGCTGGCGGGCCATCTTCGCCAGCGCGCCATCTGCATTGCAGGTGATGATGAGGTGGCGCACGTTCGGGCGCTCCGCCAGCGCGATCTCGACCGCGGCCACGCTCTCCGGGCTGTTGCCGGAACGGGCGATGGAAACCATCAGCGCCGGCCGATCGGAGGGGAAGGCATACTCGGGATGGGTCACGATATCCGTAGTGGGGCAGGCGATAGCGCGAGTGCCGAGGGCGGCGCTGACCGGGCCCACCACACCGCGTCCGACGAAATCGGAGGTGCCGGCGCCGGCAAAGACGATCTCGGCCGGCGATGCAGGAAGGCCGATCTGCTCGATCTGCTCGCGGATCGCCGGCGCGGCGGCGATGAACCGCTGGGCGGTGTCGCGCCACATCTCCGGCTGCTGTGCGATCTCAGCCGGCGTCGCTTCCACTCCCAGCCGCGCCTTCTCCGTCGCGTCGAGAGCGAGTAGTTGCTCAAGAGGGTTCATCTACTATCTCCGTGGTCAGGTGATGGCAAGTCCGGCCGGGCGTCTCTTTTCATCCGCCGACGACCTTCCCGATGGCCGCGGTCGCCGCGGCCGGCAGAAGAGGAGGGCAATGGGCAGAGAGGATTTCGCGGGCCCGCGCGTTCGCCCTGTCGGCCAGACTCTGAGCGCCCGTCTGCGACCACCGGGTGAAGTTCTGGCGGTCGAGCAGGCGCGGCCTGAATTGCTCGGTGCGGAAGTATCGCAGCGTGCTATCGGTATCGAGGAACTGGCCGCCCGGCCCGACCTCGTCGATGACGTCGAGGGCCAGCCGGTCGCGATCCGTGGGGACGCCGCGGCAGAGAATCTTCAGCATCTCGATGATCTCATCGCAGACCACGACCATCTCCAGCGACGAGGTGAGGCCCGATTCGATGTAGCCGAGGTCGTGCACCAGATTGCCGCGGGCGAGGATGGCGGTCATGATCGAACACATCGCCTCCAACCCGGCCTGGGCGTCCACCGTCTTCGCATCCGAGGCCCCCGCCAGCCCCCACACCGGCAGCCGGTAGTGCCGCGCCAGCTCGGCGAAGGCGGCGTTGGTGAGAGAGAACTCCGGGCCTCCGTAGACGTAGCCGAGGGTTGCCATGTCGATCACCGATACGTTCGCGCCATAGATGAACGGCGCGCCGGGCGCGACGAGTTGGTGGATCACCAGGCCCGAAAGACACTCGGCATTGGCGAGCGCGATGGCCCCGCCCAGGGGCGCGGGCATGGTCGCCCCGGCGCTCGCCCCCGAGACATACGCGGCCGGGATGCCGCGCTCGGCGCAAAAGATCAGCTTGTCCACGCCCAGCGGGCTGTGGATCAGGGGAGAGATCGGCTCTCCATAGTGGATGATGAACGGGCGCGCTCTGAGCGCATCGGCGCCGCCCGCCGCGGCCGCCGCGATCTCGTGGATCACCTCCATGTCCGCGCAATCCTGGGCGGTGAACATGATCGGCTTGGCCGTCCCCTTCACCATCGCCGCGAACTCGTGCACGAAGGAGGACGCTCGCGGCGCGTCGCTCGAGACACCCATGGACATCACGAAATCGTAGTTCGGGAGCGCGTCGCAGAGACGGGCGAAGTCCGTAACATCGGCGCTGCGCGCCGGCCGCCGCTCGCGGGTGACCAGGTCGATGGTGTTGGGCGTGTCGGAGCCGGTGCCGAAGAAGACCTTCCCCTCTTCGAGGGGCATCGTGCGATCGCCGTTGCGAGTCGACAGCACCACCCGCTCGGGCGCAGACCCAATC
This sequence comes from uncultured Armatimonadota bacterium, assembly GCA_963699135.1. GTDB lineage: Bacteria > Armatimonadota > Hebobacteria > Hebobacterales > Hebobacteraceae > JBEKKD01. The sequence continues at coordinate 1,534,034 of OY969415.1, forward strand.
GCCTGCTCTATCAAGATGGAGGGGAAGCGGACGCGCTGGCCATCGACACGGGCCCCCGCGCCGCGCAGCAACTCCAGCCCGCGCTCGTTCCTCACCTCCGTCCCCGTGCGTTCGAGGATCTCGAGCGTCGCGAAGTGAATCTCTCGTATCTGCTCATCAGAGAGCATGCGAATCTGTGGACTGGACCCGGAAGTGAAATGCAGCAAGGCGCGCCTCCCGCGGCATCATCTTTCGACACGCTAGCTTTCGAGGGCGCGCCGCGCCCTCCCTGCCGCTGACTCACCGTGGAAAGGCTGCTGTCGATGCTAGAGGATGCAGGAATTGCCGCGGCGTAAGGTGCACTTGCCGATGGAAAGGTGCGTCGCAGATGAAAGTCGACATGCGCAAAGCCTGGAACGAGATCTCCCCTACTACCAGGCCGAGAACCGAATACCGACCGAGTTCGTCCACTACGGGCCACACTGCCCGAATGAAGATCAGCTTCAGCTCATCGGCGACGTGCGCGGCCAGCACATTCTGGAGGTCGGCTGCGGAGGCGGGCAGTGCAGCATCGCCTTCGCCAGGCGCGGGGCCATCGCCACCGGCCTCGACCTCTCGGACGAGCAGGTCAAGTTCGCCCGCGAGCTGGCGCAAACCGAGGGTGTGACGGCGACGTTCCAGCAAAGCTCGGCCGAAGACCTGTCGGCCATCGCCGACGCCAGCCAGGATGTCGTCTTCTCCGCCTACGCGCTGCAATACGTCGAGCACATGGACACCTGCTTCGGGGAGGTGGCGCGGGTGCTGGAGCCCGGTGGCCTCTTCGTCTTCAGCCTCGACCATCCGTTCTGGTACTGTGTCGCCGAGAGCGAACTCCGCGTCCAGTTCAGCTACTTCGACACCGTATACTGGTACGACTGGGAACAGAAGGACATGTCGCGCCACCCGAAGGTGGAGCAGTTCCAGCGCACCGTCGGCGACTGGTTCCGGCTCCTCCGCGGCGCGGGACTGGAGGTGCTTGATATCATCGAGCCCGAGCCGGTGGCGGAAGGCAGCGGCCAGGACTGGGGCGAGTACTACTCCCCCGAGCGCCAGAAAATGGTGCCCGCCACCATCATCTGGAAAGCGCGAAAGCCGGAGTAGGCGCTGTGTCACCCCGAGGGAGATGCTGCCCTCTGGGCAGCGGCGACCGTGGGGGTCTCGGCTGGATCCCGTTCCCGGTTGCTTCGGTAGTTCTACTGCCGAAGCCCCTCCCTCCTCCCGTTCGGCAGGACCCTTGGTCGCCTCCGGCGACTTGGTCCTGCCACTCCCCTCCAGCTGTCATTGCGAGGGGCGGTCGGCGCGACCCCGTGGCAGTCTCGCCGTTCGCCCGCCATTGGCGGGCGCCAATCCGCGCAATCCTTGCCCGCCGGCCGTGAGGAGGGTGCGCAATCTGCGGATGATCTCCGTTGCCGTTCCTCCCCGCCCCCCTTGACGAACCGCCCTCTCGCCCCTATAGTACCCTCAGTCTGAAGTGCATCCTGCGAAAGGAGGCTGGAACCAATGAAAATAGCGCGCGTCCCGATCCGAATAGCCGACCACCTGCCTCCTTCGCCTGAAGGCTTCGCCATCCGCTGATTTCCCCTCAGCACGCGCTGACCATTCACGCCACAGGCCGAGAGGCCCGTGGCGTTTGCTTTGGCCGGGACACGTGGGGCAGATCGGCGATCTGCCCCTGGAGCGGCGTGCTCGCCGCCATTCGCGGCCGCCCCCTCCCCTATCGGTGAAACCAAGGAGAACGAGTTGAAGATAGCTACGGCCGTTGTCGGAACCGTGATCGAGAATCACGGCGCGCTGTTCGATGTGTTGCTGGAGGGCCGCGTGGTGCACTGTTGCCTGCGCGGCAAGCTGAAGAAGGACAAGCAGAAGCAAGCGGCGCCGATCGCCGCCGGAGATCGGGTCGAGGTAGTGTTGCTCGAACCCACTCGCGGCGTGGTCGAGCGCGTCCTGCCGCGGGAGACGGACCTGTCGCGGAAAGCGGCCGGCAGCGTGCCGCTGGAGCAGACGCTGGTGGCGAACGTCGACCAGGCGCTGGTGGTGTTCGCCGCGGCCGAGCCGCGCACCAACTTCTACTTCCTGGACCAGTTCCTCGCCATGGCGAGCGCAGGCGGCCTCACCCAGGTCATCTGCATCAACAAGTGCGACCTCGTGTCGCCCGAGTTCCTGCGGGACGAGTACGCGGTCTACCGGCGCATCGGCTACCGCGTCGCTTGCGCCAGCGCCCATCGCGGCGACGGGATCGCGGAGCTGCGCGAGCTGCTGAAGGAGCGGCGGTCGGTGCTGTGCGGGCCCTCCGGCGTCGGCAAGTCGTCGCTGCTGAACGCGGTGTCCCCTGGCTTCGGCCTGCGCACCACCGAGACCGGAACCGTTACCCACAAGGGCCGCCACACCACCACCTCGATCTCGTTCCTCGAGCTGCCCTTCGGCGGCTGGGTGGCAGACACGCCCGGCTTGCGGCAGCTAGGGCTGTGGGAGCCGACGCAGAATGAGATCCGCGCCGCCTACCCCGATCTCCAACCGTTCCTCGACCAGTGCCAGTTCACGAACTGCTCCCACCGGGCCGAGCAAGGCTGCGGACTGCGAGAGGCGATCCGGCGGCGAGAGGTCGATGAGCGGCGCGTGAAGAGCTTCCTGCAGATGGGGGGAAGGTAAGCCCGGACGGAGGCGCCACATGAACAAGAACCTGTCGCCACAAGATAGCAATGCGCTGGTCCGCGATGCGGTTGCGAACCAGGAGACATTCCTTCGCCTCACGCTGAGCGGAGAACTGCGCGGCGCGGAGGTCCCCTGGGTCAAGGTCACCGTGCGGCCCGTGCTGGTGCGCGGCCGACGGCAGCTCCAGTTCTCCTTCTTCGATGGGAAGAAGGACATCTCCAAGAACTACGCCGATGAGGAGGCGCTCGCAAAGCTAGAGGAGACGCTGGTGATGCCGTTCTCGCGCGTCCACGTGCAGGCCACCGATGGCGACTTGCACGTGCGGATCACGAAGAAGGGCAAGGCGTTGGTCGGGCGCGGGCGGCCATCTCGGCCCGAGCATGAGCCGCTGCTCGCGCACGACCGGGAGAAGTCGCGCCCGATGCCGGCGGCGGAAGCGGCGGATTTCCTGCACGCCATCGGCCTCGCGGATGCCTCCGGGCGCCTCCGCCCCAGTATGTCGGGCAAGTTCCACCAGATCAACGAGTTCCTGCAGTTGATGGCGCAGGCGCTCGGGCTGGAGGAGTCGCCGCCCGAGGCCATCGAGATCATCGACTGCGGCTGTGGGAACGCCTATCTCACCTTCGCCGCCTACCACTACCTACGAACGCGTGGGATCGCGGTCCGTGTGACCGGCGTGGACAGCAATGAGGAGATCATCGCGCGCTGCCTCGAACTGCGCGACTCGCTCGGCTGGCCGGACCTGGAGTTCCACTGCGCGCGCATCGCCGACTACGCGCCGACGCGACCGCCCGGCCTGGTGTTGAGTCTGCATGCGTGCGACACCGCAACCGATGAGGCGATAGCCCAGGGCGTCCGCTGGGGCAGCCAGGTGATCCTCGCCGCGCCGTGCTGTCAGCACGAGCTGCACACCCAGCTCCGCGCGGAGGTGATGCGCCCCATGCTCCGCCACGGCATCCTGAAGGAGCGGACGGCGGACCTCCTCACCGATGCCTTTCGCGCCCTCCTCCTTCGTATCCTGGGCTACCGCACCGATGTCGTGCAATTCGTCTCGCCCGAGCACACCACCAAGAACCTGATGATTCGAGCGGTGAAAGGACTACCCATGAGAGAGCAGGCGTTCCTGCGCGAGTATCAGGAACTCAAGCAATTCTGGGGCGTGCAGCCCCATCTCGAAACGCTGTTTGGGGCGATCGGCATCGCCATACCGAGAGAGGAAGAAACGGCAACATGAGTGTCACTGGAAGCAAGCGAACCGCGTGTCCCGCGGCTGAGCGGATGAAGTCGAACGTGGACTTCGAGACGAGGGACTCGGCCACCGCCTGGTACGACCTGATGGAGTCGCAGTGCGATATCCTGGCGGTTATCTACGTCCCGTTCGACGGTACAGAGCGGGGCCACTTCGATGACCGCGGCAGCATTCTCGACTACGCCTGCCACGCGTGGGGTGGCCGGGTGTTGGACATCGGCCCGGGTGAGGGCTGGCCCTCGCTGCTGCTCGCGCCGATGGTGGAGGAGGTCATCGGGGTGGACGGCAGTCGGAAGCGGGTCGAGGCGTGCGCGCGAAACGCCACGCGGATGGGGCTCGCCAACGCCAGCTTCGTCCACTATCCGCCGGGGCAGCCGCTGCCATTCGCGGACGCCTCGTTCGATGCCGTCGTCGCCGGCGCCTCCATCGAGCAGACACCGGACGCGAAGGCAACCCTCAGGGAGATCCATCGCGTGCTGAAGCCAGGCGGCCGGCTGCGGATGCACTACGAGTCGCTGGGGTACTACGCAGGGGAGTCGGAGTGCGAGGTTGACTTCGGAGGGGATGAGTCGAGGAGTAGCATCACGGTTTTCGACTGGGACCTGGAGGGCGAGATCGTAACGCACTACTCGCTCGACTTCGGCGTGCCTCGGACCAAGGCCGAGGAGATACTCGCGCAGCACGGCGCGGAGCCGGCCTGCGCCGGCCTGAATGTGAAGGCGCTAGACGCACTCAGGCCTCACATCAGCAACGCGGTCACCTGGCGCACTCGCCACCCCTCCTGCGACACCTTGCTCAAGTGGCTGCCTGAGATCGGCTTCGCCAAAGCGCGGGCGACTTACGACGGCGGGTGGTTCGCGGGCTGTCTCTTCGACCGCCTGCCCGAGGCGGAGCGGCCGAAGGGGATGGACGAGATCGACAAGCTCCTGCGGCCGCTGGTGGAAGTAGTCGTTGGCATGGACACGCCGGCGCGCGGCGGCCCCCGCCAATGGGACCCTTGGGTAACGGCCCTCAAGTAGGGGGCCAGGAGTTCCACTTCAGGGGCGATCCGCCCCACTGTCACCCCGAGGGAGGCGCTGCCTTTGGGCAGCGGCGACCGTGGGGGTCTCGGCTGAATTCGCTGGCCCTCCTGCGCGGTAGCCCGCCTCGGCGGCCCCCCTCCATCACCCCTCCAGCAGCCTCCGCGTCACCGCCAGCGCCTCCCGCGTGCGCGCCGCCAGCGTCTCATCATCTGGCTTGGGCTCGCATTCGCCGGGGATCTCCAGGTTGAACACCCCCTCGTAGTTCATCCCGCGCAGGGCGGCCACGACGCCGGGCCAGTTGGCCGTGCCCCCACCAGGGGCGCGGTGCTGGTCGCCGGAGCCGTCGTTGTCTGACATGTGGGTGCAGCAGATGCGCGCGCCGAACTGGCTAATCACCGCGCCCGTGTCGAGCTTCTGCACGTTCGTGTGCGAGGTGTCGATGGTGATGCCCAGCGCCGGGTGATTCAGCGACGCCAGCAGCTCGATCAGTTCGGTGGGCCGCGCGCCGAAGTTCCGTCGGTTGCGCTTGCGGTCATCCATCATGTTCTCGAGGCCGATCTTGAGGCCGAGCGCGCCCGCGTGCGATCGGCCAGGCGCGCGAAGCCATCGAGATTGAACTGCCTCACCTCGCGCAGTTGCTGCGGCTTGGTGTAGCCGTCGCCGGTTCCTGGGTGGATGACCACATACTTCACCCGAAGCGCGGCGCAAAGGTCCAGGTGCGTCGTCAGCCGCTTCATATCCGCGTCGCGCCGGAAGGGATCGGGGTGGGCCACGTTCGCGGGCAGATAGGCGTGGGCCTGGGGCATGGTCACTTTCAGCTCGTCGATTGCCTGCAGCGTTTCCTCAATGCGCGCCTGCGGGTCGGCATCGGCTTCGATCTGCTCCAGATGCTCCGTGGAAAGCTCGAACCACTCCCAACCGCAGGAGTGCAAGAAGCGCAGCGCCTCGGGCGCGCTGCTCGGAAGGCGCATGCCGGTCCAGATCGCGGGTACCACTCTCGTCTCCTCCCCAGAGGAAAGGGGGAGCCCGCGGCCGCGGACTCCCCTCAATTTTTGATCAGCCCAGGTCGGGCGACTGCGCGGAGTCCGCTACAGCGCGATCGCCTTTCCCGTCTTCTGCGAGCGCGCAATCGCGTCGAGCACGCGCATGACGTTCAGACACTCCTCCCCAGAGGCCATCATCTTCGCGCGCCGGTCCACACACGCGTCCACGAAGGACCAGTACGGGCTCTTCGCCTCGCCCTTGGCCTTGAGCGCCTTCTCGATCGGCTTGCCCTTCTTGTCGTCGAGATAGAGCGTGTGCCCGCTATCCCAGCCGCCCCACTCGGCGCCGGCCTCCGTCCCGAAGATGCGATAGCCCAGGAACGGGGCCTGGAACGCATCCCAGCTCACCTCGAAGAACATCGCCTGGCCGGTGTCGAACTTCACGTAGGCGCTGGCCAGGTCGTCCGCATCGCCTTTCACACCCACCTTGGCGACGCGCTTGGGAAGCAGCTCGGAGAATTGCGAGGCCAGCACCGTCACCGGCTTCGGCCCGCCGATCAGCCACCAGACCAGATCGAACATGTGGACGCCGATGTCCACCGTGGCCCCGCCGCCGGCCTGGCTCTTCTTCACGAACCACTCGCCCCGGCCCATGCTGCCGGTGCGCGGGAAGTCCACCAGCGGCATTCCCTTGCGGCGGATCCACTGCGACTTGGCATAGTAGATGTCGCCCAGTTCGCCATCGGCGATCTGCTGCTTCAGCGCCTGGTGCCCCGCGTTGAAGCGCATCGCCATGTTGATCATCAGGCGCTTCTTCGCCTTCTTCGCGGTCTTCACCATCGCCTCCGCGTCGGCCAGCTTGGTCGCCATCGGCTTCTCGCAGAGCACGTCCTTGCCCGCCTCCAGCGCCGCGATGGTCATCCTCGCGTGCAGATAGTTGGGCACCGCCACCGAGATGAGGTCCAGCTTCTCCATCGCGATCAGGTCGCGGTAGTTCCGGAACACGTGCTTCGCGCCGTACTTGTCCGCGAACTGCTTCGCCTCTTCGAAGTTCAGGTCACAGACCGCGACCAGTTCGGACTTTGGGTGAGTGGCGTAGCCCTCCATGTGGTACCGACCCATGCCGGTCCCGATCACACCACATCGCAGCTTTCCCTTCGATGCCATCATCCTCTCCTGAGATCAGGCGTTCGAGCTATAACTGCACCGGCTTCCCGGTCTTCTGCGAGCGATTCAGCGCGTCCAGCACGCGGGCGACGTGCAAGCACTCTTCGCCCGACGCCAGCATCTTCATCCGGCGGTCGAGGCAGGCGTCGACGAAATGCCCGAAGGCGTTCACGCCCTTGCCCGCCGTCACCGGCTTGTCCACCGACTTGCCCCGCTTGTCATCGGAGTACTGCACCATCTTCAGGTCGCTCTCCCAGTCCCAACAGGCCACCCCGCCCTTCGTGCCGTAGATCTCGTAGCCCTCGTGCCCGGGGATGTGGCCGTCCCAGCTCGCCTCGAAGAAGATGGTCTGCCCGCCGTCGAACTTGACCAGGCCTGCCGCCAGATCGTCCACGTCGCCGACGACGCCCGCCTTTGCCGCTCGCTCCGGCAGCAGCTTGTCATAGGTCGCTCCCAGCACCCACGTGGGCTTCGGCGATCCCATCTGCCACCAGACCAGGTCGAAGGCGTGCACCGCCAGGTCCACGCTCGGGCCGCCGCCCGCCATCCGCTTGCTCACGAACCAGGCGGAAGCGCCGAAGGGGATGCCCTTCCGCCGGGTGTAATGCGACTTGGCGTAGTAGATCTCCCCCAGTTCGCCCGCCTGGATGCGCTCATGGACGCCTTGCTGCCTGGCATTGAAGCGGTAGCTCATATCGATCATCAGCCGCTTCTTCGCCTTCTTGGCGGCCTTCACCATCGCCTCGGCGTCGGCCAGCTTGGTCGCCATCGGCTTCTCGCAGAGCACATCCTTGCCCGCCTCCAGCGCCGCGATGGTCATCTTCGCGTGCAGATAGTTGGGCACCGCCACCGAGACGATGTCGAGTTCCTCCATCTCCACCAGCCGGCGGTAGTCGCGGAAAACGTGCTTCGCCCCATACTGCTCCGCGAGCGACTTCGCGCCCGCGAGATTCAGATCGCAGACCGCGAGCACCTCGCACTGAGGATGCGCGGCGTAGCCTCTCAGGTGATGCCTGCCGATCCCGATACCGATGACGCCCGCCCGCAGCTTCCGCTTACTGCTTCTCATGGTCTTCCTCCGTGCTCCGTGCGCGACACGAAGCCACTGCCTTCGCCGCAAGAAGGGCAAGTCCTGCGCTAGAGGAGGTGTGCCGTAACTTCCAAGACTGAACGAAATTGTAACTCCAAAGGTGAACACTATTGGAGAGATCACCGGAGGAGAGACAGTAATGGCGTTTCTGAGGCAAGAGGCGAAGGTTATCGAGCGGTTTCGGATCGTCGAAGTGGCAGAGGCGGAATCGGTGACGGAGGCGGCGCGGCGGTACCGCTGTTCCCGCACGACGGTGTATAAGCTTATCGCCCGCTACCGGGAGGGCGGGCTGAAAGCGCTGATGAATCGTCCACGGGGTCCGCGGGAGCCGATCCCCCAGGAGGTAGTGGAGTTGGTGGTGGAGCTGAAGGCGTCTGCTGTGCACCGAGCCAGCAGTAAGGTGCGCCAGTTGTTGGCGGAGCGTCATGGGATCGAGGTGTCCCGCCAGAGCATCTGGCGCATTCTCTCGGCGCGGGGGCTGGCACGCATCCAGGACCCGGAGCCGCTGGTGCGCTTCGAGCGACCCCAGCCCAATGCGCTTTGGCAAATGGACTTCAAAGAGGATGTCGTCTTCCCCTTCGGCAAGGCGCATCTGCTGGCGGCGGTGGACGACGCCAGCCGCTACTGCGTGGGCGGGCGTTGGATCGCAGACAAGCGGGAGCCTACTGTGCTAGGGGCGCTGGCGGCGATGCTGGAGCGGGCCGGGCTGCCCGAGGCGATCCTCACTGACCGGGACACGCTCTTCTTCGGTCCGGCCACCCGCCGCAGCGGCCTCACCACCTACCAGTTAGGGATGGAGGCGCTGGGCGTGAAGGCGATCTTCGCCAAAGCCTACGCTCCCCGTACCAAGGGCAAGATCGAGAAGTTCATCGGCTTCGTCGAGCGCGACTTCATCTGGGAGGTCAAAGACCAAGTCAAAAACATGAGCCACCTCCAGACGCTCTGGGAAGATTGGTGCCAATGGTACGACCATCGGCGCCCTCACGCCAGCCTGGGCGATCTGCCCCCAGCCCATCGCTATCGGGCCTGCCACCGAGCCGCTCCCGTCGAACTGCGCAAGCTGCTCCAGGTCGAGACCAGTCGCCTGGTGCGCCGTGACGCTACCATCTCTTTGCGCGGACAGCGCTTCGCCGTGCCCTCCGAATTCATGGGCAAGCACGTCTGGGTGGGCCTGCTCGGTGATGACATCACCATCGAGCATGCCGGCCAGACCATCGCAACGTATACGAGATGAACTGTTCAGTTTTGGAGTTACAGAACTGTTCACTCTTGAAGGTTACGGAACAGGAGGTGGGCGCGACGCCGCCGAAAAGACCGTCCGATGGCTGCTGGTCAAGCGGAGTCAGTGCCCGGTGGCGAAACACGACCCGATCAGAAGGATGATCGGGCCGCGTTTCCTATTACCCCCCGCGCGGTGCTGCTCGGCGCCCTCAGCGTAGGCCTGCTCGCGGTCCTCAACCCCTACCTCGCCTTCATCAGAAGAACCTGGTCGGTCGGCTCGGGATCGCTGCTGCCCAGCCCTCTCGTCGTCCTTTTCGTGTTCGTGCTCATCAACGGGCTGCTGGTCAAGCGCTGGCCGCGGCGCGCCTTCTCCCGCGGCGAACTGCTGGTTATCTACGGCATGCTGATCGTCTCCGTGGGCCTGGCGATGCAGGGAGGCATCCCCTACATCGTGTCCGCCACCACCTACCCCTTCTATATGGCCCGCCCCGAGAACCACTGGCAGCAGATGATCTGGCCCAACGTCCCTCTCTGGCTCCGGCTGGGCACGCTAGAGGCGAACGACTGGTTCTGGGAGGGGTTGCCCCAGGGCACGCCCATGCCGTGGGGAGTCTGGCTGACGCCCATGCTCGCCTGGGGCAGCTTCACCATCGCGCTGATGGCGGGGATGTTCTGCCTGGGCGCGCTCATGAGCAAGGACTGGATCGAGCGGCAGCGGTTGGCCTTTCCGCTGGTGGACGTCCCCCTCTCGATCACCGGCGACAGCGCCCAGCCCACCCTCAAGACGAGTCTGCTCAACAACCGCATCTTCTGGATCGGCTTCGCGGTGCCGGCGAGCATCTCCCTGCTGGGATGGCTGCACCTCCTGATACCGAGCGTTCCCACCATCACTCTCTACGAGCTGGGGATCGGCCGCTACTTCTCCGGGATGAGCCTGCCGTGGAGCGTCCTCGCCCCGATGTACCTCACCATCAGCTTCCCGATCATCGGGATCGCCTGCCTGCTCCCCGGCGAGGTATCGCTGAGCCTGTGGTTCTTCTACTTCTTCTATCTCGTGCAGCTCTTGGTCTGGGGCTCGTTCGGGATCGCGGAAGAAGGGGGCACGTCAGCCATCGCCGTCAACCCGAAGGCCTTCGTGGGATTCGAGGAGGCGGGTGGGTTCATCGCTCTCACCGGCACCATGCTCTACCAGTCCCGCCGCGCCATCAGGGCCGCCTGCTTCGGGCTGATCGGGCGTGAGCGAGACACCGATGACCCCTATGGCCCGCTGGCCGGCCGCTGGGCTCTCGTCGGCTTCGTCGCCGCCAACACCTTCATGGTCTGGTGGGCGGTAAAGGCCGGCATGTCGTGGTGGTCATTCGCGCTGCTGATAGGTATCTTCTACGCGGTGCTGGTGGGGGCGTCCCGGCTGGTGGCGGCGGGCGGTGTGATGTACGTGGATACGGGGTTCTTCCCTCGCCAGATCGTCATGCGCACCATCGGCGCCGTCCCGCTAGGTGCGCCTTCGCTGACGATGTACTCCTATCTCTCCGTCATCCTCATGTACGATCCGATGAACCTGGCGATGCCCCAGATGATGGACAGCTTCAAGCTGCTCAACGTCGGGAAGCTGCGCGGAAAAGCCTGGCCCTGGGCGGCGGGGCTGGCGATCGTGGTGATGCTCGGGCTCGGAATCCCGGCGCTGTTGAGGGTGCTGTATCAGCACGGAACCGGCAGCCTAAGCCGGTGGCCGTTCTACAGCTACCCGTCGTGGGCTTTCAGCGAACTCGACTCCAGCCTGCGGTCGCCGGAAGGGCCGGACAACTGGCTGCGGTTGGCGCTGCTGCTCGGCGGCGGTTTCATGCTGCTGCTGGTGTGGCTACACAGCAGCTTCGTGTGGTGGCCCCTCAGCCCGGTGGGGTTCCTCATCGCCAGTTCCTGGGAGATGAACCGCACGCTCTGGGCCAGCGTGCTCATCGGGTGGATGCTGACTGCGCTGGTGCGGCGCTACGGCGGACTCAGGCTCTACCGGTCCCTGCGACCAGCCTTCCTGGGGCTGGTCCTGGGGCAGTTCCTGACCAGCGCCTCCCTGGCGATCCTGTCCTCCGCGCTGGGCATGCAGCAACCCCCCACTTAGCCGCAGGCGGCCTCCCCCTATCCGCGTTCATCTGCGTTCATCGGCGGCTGATCATCCCACCCCCTCTGCGTCATCTGCGCCATCTGCGGATGATCGCAGCTGCCGTTGTAGGGGCGCAATTCATTGCGCCCTCCCTCCTCCCGTTCGGCAGGAGCCTTGGTCGCCTCCGGCGACTCGCTCCTGCCATCCCAGCCGAGCGCGAGGGGCGGCGACATCGTCGCCGCCCCGTGCCAATCTCGCCGTCCACCACCGTTCGCGGACCCCACCTCGCCTCTGTTCCCGCGCCCGCCGTGCGGAGCCCCACCCTCCTGCTGTCATTGCGAGCCGCCTTGGCTCCGACCGGAGCCAAGGCGCGGCGTGGCAATCTCGTCGTCCCTCCGCCGCAGGCGACTTCCCCTTATCGGCGTTCATCTGCGTCCATCTGCGGCTAAGATTCCCCCTATCTGCGCCTGCCCTCCCTAGAACGGAAAGAACGCCTGCGCCTCCCACCGGATCACATCGATCGGGTTGAAGTTCCAGCCGAGCGACCAACGCGGCGTGACCTCATAGGTCACCGTCACCGCCCGGCTTTCCACTCCGCTCAGCGGGCTCAGATAAGAGATCAGCACACGTCGGAAAAGGCGCTCCCCGACGCGTAGCTGCACCGGGCCCTGGAAAGGCACCGCGAACGAGAGCTGGGGGCTGGCGGGGGAGAGGCTGCCTACCGTCGGCAGCGCCACCCCGGTAACACCCCCGAGCGGCCCGCCCGTAGCGCCCGGGTAGGACAGCAGCCGGGCGATGTCGCTCGACTCCGCTCCTATGCCTGGCGCCATGATCGGGCCTGCCAGCAGCGCCAACACATAGGGCCCTTCGAGCGGGGGGATGGAGGCCACGTTCACCGCATATCCCAGCTCCCCTGACCCCATCAGGCCCGAGGGCGGAGGGTAAATCTGGCCGATGGGGTTGAGCGATACGTAGTAGTCCCCGATGCGCCCGTCCGCCTCCGCTCTGATCCAGATGCGGGGAGGACGTGACACCCTGGATCCGGCGTCCTGGACCCCCCAGCCGCCGGTCGGCCGGGAGGCCACATAGTTCTTCTTCGGATCGGCCTCGGCCGCCGCTCGTGCCAGATCCGCTCCCACCGCCGCGGGCGATGGGGTGATGCGCGCCATGCCCCGACGGAGGGTGAGGGTTCCGTTCGGGAATGACAGCGTGCCGTCGTGGCTTTCCGCCTCCCCCTCCAGCACTAGCCCCGAGGCAGACGGCTGCCCGCCGAGGTACAGGTAGCCCCCCGGCGTCACCTTGATCTTCGTCGGCCGGGAGCCGGAACCGTACTCGAACTGCACGTCATCCCCTATCGCCACCCGCAGCCGCAGCGCCGGCGTGAACGGCAGGCCCCCCTCGGCCGATGGCAGGCCTCGGGGGACATGGAAGGTGGCGTGAGAGATCTCGATCGGGTGCGACTCCGGCGGGGGCGAGGCCGAAACGTGGTAGGCGCCATCCCCGGCGCGCCACCAGAAGACACCTGTCCGGTCGTAGATTCTCCGCGAGCAGCGCGCTCACCGGAGCGTTGTCATGCGGCAGGCTCACCGTCCCCAGCACTTCGCCGTCGATGGTGATGTCGGCGCCGCTCTTCTGTCTGATCTCCGCCACGACATCGGGAATCCCCACGTCTCGCACATTGATGCTCACCGGTCGGGACCCATTCGGGTCCACCGGCTCCGCCGCCACCGCCGGAAGCGTCGCGAGGTCGGGCGTCGCAACCACCAGGCGCCCGGTGGAAGGCGCGTTCGTCAGCGCCACCCGGCCGTTCAGCTTCCCCTCGACTATCCCGGGAATGCTCAACTCGTAGTCATTGAGATCAGCCGTCACGTCGAACCGACTGCCTGCGAGGCCGGCCGGGGAGAAGGTCGTCAAGTCTACCGTGCCCTGGGCCGACAGCATGCCCTTCCCTGACGCATCGCGCAGCCCGTTGCGCGGCGGCCCCCCGGCCTCCGGTGGCTGCTCGCTCAGATAGAGCTTCCTATCCCGCAGGAAGAGATCGGCGTTGAACGATAGCGCCGGCTGCTTGCCGATCGTTATCAGCTGACCGGCGGTGATCTTCATGTCGAGGGATGGCGTCTCAAGGCGCGAGCCGAGGGGGATTCGGGCCGTGCCCTCCGCAAGCATGGGGTAGTGGCTGAACGTCAGTTTCTCGATCGTCACTACCCGTTTCCGGAGCTTTATGGGATAGGCGCGGGCATTCTCATAGAACAAAGGGCCCAGCGCGAGGTTGTCGACCGAGATATCGCCGTCGAGCTCGGGATCATCCGTGGTGCCGCCGATGTCGAGGTTGACCGTCGCCTCCCCGCCCAGCTTGAGCCCGTTCAGGCCCACCTCGTACTGCAGCCAGGGGCGCAGGATCGCCAGATTCAGGTTGAAGACATCGACTCGGACCGACATGGGCCCGCCGGGCTCGACCTCGCCGCTCACCTCCGCCAGCGCATCCCCCTGCCTGGCCTTCAGCGGCTCGTACTTGTCAATCGTCAGTCTGCGTAAAGCGACCGCGCGATGGTCGTGGATCGAGAGCCCGGCAGTGAGCTTCCCTTCGATACTCTCGATATCCGGCCGGTTCACCTCCGGGCGGCCGAACTTGAGCCCGGTCACTTTCACGATGGCTGCCGCCTCCGGCTGCGCCGCGGTTCCGGTGATAGCCACCTTGGCGTCAATGCGCCCACCAAATGGCCGCGGGATGGAAAAGTACGGAGACTGGGTGGAGAGCTGCACTCCTCGCTGCGCCAGGTGCCAGCCGGCGCGGTCGATGAGCGACTGCACCGTAAGGATGTCGACGTTCCTCGCATCTACCGCCAGGTTCACCGGCCCTGACGGATTCAGCGAGACTGTTCCCCCGATGGCGATGCTGCTGCCTGCCTGCCGCAGCGTCGCTCCCCCCGCGGCGGCGGCGGCCGAATCGATAGCAGGCCATCCGCGAACCGCCCCGAGATGAGGATATCCGTGAACGTCAGGTCGTTCACGTTGACCGCCTCCGCGGACACATCGAAATCGACCTTCGGCGACGTCGAGCGCGCCCGTGACCCTCGCCCGCACCTTTGCCTTCCCGTCGATGGCCAGCCCAAATCGCTTCCCAATGCCGGCCGACAGGTATCCGAGGTCCACCTGGTTCCCGCTCACCGTGTAGGCGATCCCTGTCGGGGTCGTCTCCGAGGCCAGACTGAGCCCGGTCCGAGTCTCCTCCAGGTTGATGTCTTGTATCGCGTAGGCGCCGTGCTGATAGAGAACGCGGGCGCGTCCCGAGGGGAAGATGAACCCCGGCGCGGTCATCGAGGTCGATCGCAGGCTGACGATCGCTGTCGGATCGCCCACCTCGCCGCTGATCTCCGCCTCCCCCCCCACCCTCCCCGCAACGAGACCCGCGTACTGAATGGGCAGCCAGTCAGCCGGCGAAATGCCATCAAACGTCACCCGGCCCGAGAGAGGAGCGCGCTGCTTCCGCCGCTGCCAGTCACTTACCGCCAGGTCCCCCTGCGCCGAGCCATGAGGCAGCACTACTCGCACATTGCTAAGGCGCGCTCCGGCCGGCGTGAAATCGAAGCCTGTCTTCACCAACTTGAAAGCCCGGCCCTGCAACTGGCCGGGCCCGATCTGCGCCTCCCCTCGGCCGCGCCTGCCGCGCAGCGCGCCCGAGGCGCGCCCGGTGGCCGGGAACTTTCCCGACAGCTTCGACTTCCCGATCTGCCCGCCGATCTGGGAGAGATCGACCCGCGAGAGATCGGCCTCCAGCGTGTACTTGTCGGGCAGCGACACTGTCGCCGAGAACTTGCCTTCACCCGCCGGCCCCTTGAGGCGGCCGCGTTTGATGATGACCGTCTGCCCGTCGTAGGTGAGATCGCCTGCCACCTCACCCAGGCGCACCCCTCGCGCCACCGCCTGCCTGATGACGAACGTGCCGTTCACCGCGCGCCCGCTGTCCAGGCTGGCCGTCCCGGTGAAGGACGCGATCCCGTCTAGCGGTATCTCCCCGACGCCGATCATCTGCGCGAAATCGCGGACCGGCACCTTCACCAGGCTGAACTTCGCCGTCGTCAGAGCCTTCAGCCCCCCCGCCCAGTCGATCGTGATGTCGGCGCTGAGCTGGCGCGGGCTGCCGTGCGCGTGCAGGTTCTGGATCTGCAGCCTCTTCTTCGTATAGGTGAAATCGGCCACCACATCGTGCCACGGGATCAGACGGAACTTGATCACCTTGACCCGCGCGGTTCCCTCCACCACCGGGTCCGACGCCGGGCCCTTCACCTGCGCCTCGATGGTCAGCGGCGAGGGCAAGGTCAGCGTGACCGGGGTCAGCAGCTTAGGCATCAGCGACTTGAGTTGCGCGAACCGCAGCCCCCAGGTCTTGTACGTGATGTCCAGCACCGGCGAGGCCACGTTGGTGATGGTCCCCTGCGCCTCCACCGGCGCTCCCAGCAGGCTCCCCGCCACGCTGTCCAGATGGATGTCGCCATCCTCGAACCGCACCTTCCCCTTGATCTCGGTGATCGGCTTCTTCAGCCAGGGGAAGGAGACCGTCGCTCCCTCCACTTCACACTCCGCCGAGACCCCCGCGCCGAGTTTCCCCGGCATCCCTGGAGTGAGCTTGACGGTCGCGTTTGCATTCGCCCGTCCGGCGGTAATGTCCATGAATGGGATATTGGGCAGTCGCGCGAAGGCATACCCCATGTCAGCATTCGAGAATCTTCGCCGAGATATCGGCCGTGCGCGCCTGCGAGTCCGAGGAGCCCGATGCCTCCAGCGAGTCGAACGAGTCCTTCGATCCCTTGGCGCGGAAGCTGAAGGACACCCGCCCGGGCCCTGGCTGCTGCAGCCTCAGCTCCACTGCCTCGATCGTGGTCGAGGTGTTGGCCACCCTGTCGATGATGACCAGGCGGCCCCTCTCGATGTTCACGTCACCGGTGAACCGGCTCGGCCCCGTCGGCCTCTTCTTCAGCAGGTCCTCGAAGTTCCACTTGCGTGAGACCTCCCGCACCGCCGTGATCGTCGGCCCGCGCAGCGTGATCCCCCGCAACGACTCGGCCGCGGTGGAGGACGAGAGCAGACTCCAGGGCTTTCCCACGCTCACCGCCGCCTCGGGCGCGGCCAACAGCGCCGACCCGTCCGCGTTCTGGATGGTGAGGTTGCTGATGATGACCTGTCCGGTCGGGCTGAGGCTGACGTCACCGACCGAAACCTTCCGGCCCGTCTGGCGCGTCAACTGCTCGGCAATGTTGACTCGGAGCTGGCGGCGCAGCGGACCGGAGCGCCAGAAATAGGCGACGACGATCAGGATAACCAGCAGGAGTGCTATGTATGGCAGCAGTCTGGCTATTCGTCGCATCAACTATGCTTTATCGTTCAGGATGTCAGTCGTGTGCGTCCGTGTGCGTCGCAGACAGGAGTTACTGCCCCGCCCACGAGTCCACAGGTAGTAATGCCCTATTCTTCCCCCGAGTGCTATCCGCGAATCAGCTCAACCGCGTGATAGGAGCTACGCACCAGCGGCCCGCTCATCACGTGCCTGAAGCCCATCTCCCTGGCCGCGACTTCATAGCGCCCGAAAACCTCGGGGGGTACGTACTCCACAATCGGAAGATGCTCGCGCGTGGGCTGGAGGTACTGCCCGATCGTCACCGCGCTCACCCCCACG
The DNA here is from genome assembly GCA_963699135.1 of uncultured Armatimonadota bacterium. Classification (GTDB taxonomy): domain Bacteria; phylum Armatimonadota; class Hebobacteria; order Hebobacterales; family Hebobacteraceae; genus JBEKKD01. The sequence goes on from OY969415.1 coordinate 1,551,208, forward strand.
CCGCGCAGCTCGCCCAGCGCCGCGCAGACTTCCTCCTCCGTTTCCCCCAGGCCCACCATCAGACCGCTCTTCGTCGTCACTCCCGGGGCGATCTCTCCCGCCCGCCGCAGCACCTCCAGCGACCGCGCGAAGTCCGCCTGCGGCCGCACCCGCGGGTATAGCCGCGGCGCCGTTTCGATGTTGTGCCCGAACACGGTCGGCTTCGGCTCCAGCGCCACGCGCAGCGCCGCGGGGTCGCCCCGAAAGTCCGGCGCCAGGATTTCGACACCCGCGCCCGGCGAAAGTTGCCTCACCGCCTTCACCGTGGCGGCGAAGTGGCTTGCGCCCCCGTCCGGCAGGTCGTCGCGCGTGACGGAGGTGATCACCACGTACCGCAGTTCCAGCGACCGCGCCGCCTCCGCGATTCGCCGCGGCTCCTCCGGATCGAGCGGGGCCACCGCGCCATGGTCCACCGCGCAGAACCCGCAATTGCGGGTGCAGGTATTGCCCATAATCATGAAGGTGGCGTTGCCGCTGGCGAAACACTCGCCCAGGTTCGGGCAACGCGCGCTCTGGCACACCGTGTGCACGCCCGACTCCGCCAGCCGCCGGCCCAGCGTCGCCAGTTGTCGCGCCTTCGGCGCCGCCGGTCGCAGCCAGCTTGGCAGTCTCCCGCTCATGAGCGCGCCTGCCTCGCCACATCCCGCCCCGCCCAGGCGCACCGCGCCAGCGATCCCCACACCACCGGATGGAAAGGCGCCAGCGACAGCGCCTGCCTCAGTTCCGGCATCGCGCTCTCGATCTCGCCGCGGCGAATCAGCAGCCGGCCCAGCCGGCAGTGCGCCCACGACAGCCGCCGCCGCGCCACTCCGCGAAGCGCGCTCGATCCTGAATCGCGGCGCTATCGCCCGCCGCACCACCTCCGCCTCCCACCGCCGCATCCCACGCTGGTCGCGGGTCCGCTGTTCGGGGTGAAGCCGGTACGCCGTCAGCGGCTCCGGCAGCGCCGCCACCTGCCACCGCTCCGCCACCCGTAGCCACAAGTCCCAGTCCTGCGCCAGCGGCAGCGACTCGTCAAACCCGCCGCACTCCTCCAGGCACTCCCGCCGCACCACCACGCTGGACAGGATCAGCCGATTGGCGTGCAGCAAGTCCCCGCCCGACACCCGCCACGGCTCGCGGGCGCGGCCGAGTCGGGTAGCATCGCAAGTCACCGGGCTCTCTGACCTCACGCACCCCGTCCCCAGCACCCCCAGCCCCGGCCCCCGCTCGAACCACACCGCCTGCCACGCCAGCTTCTCGGGGCGCCACAGATCATCGTCATCGAGGAAAGCGATCAGCTCGCCCTGCGCCGCCGCCACCCCCAGATTCCGCGCCGCCGCCGGCCCCCGACCCGGCCCCGGCAGTACCACCACCCGCGGCCCGCCCGGCCCGATGGACTGCACCACCTCCGCCGCCCCCCCATCGCCATCATCCACCACCACCACTTCCGCCGGCCGCAGGCTCTGCCCCAGCACACTCCCCAACGCCTCGCGCAGGAACCGCGGGCGATTGCGAGTGGGGAGAATCACGCTGATGGCAGGGACACGCACCTCGAACTCCAGACACGAATGCAATCAACTGAGTATAGGGAAGCCGCGCGGGAAGTGTCAACGCGGGGGCGGAGGGCGGAGGGGCTTCGGCAGCAAGCTACCGAAGCAACGGGGACGGGAGGGGCTTCGGCAGTAGAACTACCGAAGCAACGGGGAGCAGCGGAAATGCACCCATGAAAAGTGGCGTTTTCGCAGATGCGGCGCGATGTTCCACGTGGAACATTTCGGGGATTTCCGGGGTGTTCACATTGACGGAATCGGAGGGTGGGGTGGGAGGAGTGCGGGAGAGAGGGGGTGAGGGGGCGGAGAGCGGGAATCAGGATAAGCAAGCAAGGCATTTGTAGTACAAGAGGCAAGCCGCAATGGGGCCGATTTCCGTACGCGGGCCTTTTTGGATCTGCCCTGGAAGGCGGCTGCATTGGCCCAGGAGAGGGAGGCGGGTTTGGTGCGCGTCGCGAGATGCACCTATGAGAGGTCTTTTCGGGGAGCGCTGAACTATTTCACGTAGGGCAATCCACACCTCTGTCGATGAACGTAGAAACCGGTAACAGCCCCTCAGACGCCAGGAAGGGCGCCCCAGCGAATTCGACCCGGGCCCGGCTGCCATCGGGCGCTACCCTGATCCGGAACGCCAGGCGCCTCAGCAGGTCCCGCCGTCCGGCCACGGTCATCGAGTCCAGCCGCTGTCCCACCGCTGCCATTTCCGTTCCTCACCCGGTCGACTGTCTGCGCCCGTATCTCCTCGCCCTCGATCAGCCGCTCCAGCTGCTCCTTCTCCCGGGTGAGGCCGGCCCGCTCCTGGGCGATGGCCCCTAATTCCTGCCTGTACTTCTCCAGCGACGTGACGCGCTTCCGATAGGCCTTATCCACCAAGGCCTCATCGAACTTCAGTTCCTCCAGGGCCTTCTGTGCTTGAGTTAGCGCCCGCCGCCACTGGGGAAGCTGGTCCTTCTGGGTGGCGACAAGCAGCTTCTCGATCTGCTTGGGATCACGGGCCAGCGCCTCCACCATCGCCCACACCGGCTCGTCGAGGAGGGGGGCGTGGATATGGCGGCCGGTGCAGTCCGAGGACTTCCGGGAAGCAGCATCGCAGACGTAGTAGACATAGGCGCGTTGCGAATCCCGCCCCTGAGTGTGGCGGCCTCCCATCGCTGAGCCGCATTTGCAGAAGGCGATCCCGGTAAGCAGGAAATCCCGCTTTGTGACCGGCCCATGGTGCGTCTTGTGGTTGTCGATCACCCGCTGCGCCGCCGCCCAGGTCTTCGGATCGATCACCGCCTCGGTGAAGTCCTTCGACCTCACCTTGGCCGAGGCATCGACGAACCACTCGCCCTTGTAGCAGGTCGCTCGCAGGATGGTCCATACCTGGTTGCCCGTCCATCGCCGCCCTCGACGGGTCAGCGTGCCCTGCGCCTGCAGCCGCTCGGCAATCGCCTGACAGGGCAGTCCGTCCTTCACGCACAGCCGGAAGATCTCCAGCACCGTCACGATCTCCTCGGGGATGGCCACCGGCCGGCCCGGGATCTTCGCCTGCCTGTCTGGCGACTGCCAGCGATACCCGTAGGGGAAGGAAGCGTTCCCCCATTCACCACGCGCCTTCTTGTTGTCGCGGGCGCGCTTCATGTTCATCACCAGCCAGCGCTTCGCGTAGGCCTCGATGCTGCCCATCAGTCCGAGCATCAGCCGATGCTGGAGGTTGTTCCAGTCGTATTCCATCTGCTCGGTAATCAGCCGCACATGATGCTGTTCGAGCACCTGATAGATCCGCTGGGAAACCAATTCGTCTCGGGCCAGCCGATTCACGTCGCGCACCAGCACCGCGCCCACCACCCCAGTCTTCACCACATCCAGCGCGGCCATCATGCCTGGGCGACCTTCGAGCGTGTCCCCGGTAATGCCCGGATCGCCGAAGACGTGAGGGGGCAGCTTGCTCTGTCCCTTGAAGAGGGGCGGATCGAGAATAGGTAGACCAGGGGCGGTCTGCTTCGCGAGTTTGAGAAGATCCCGCGCCTGGTCCTCCAGCGAATCGGAGTCCTCGACTTGCCCGGGCGTACTCACCCGCACCATCAGCAACGCGTGTTTCATCGTTCCCGCACCTTTCTGCGGGCGCCGGCCGGTCAAGGCATGTGGGGTTCCTCGGCCGGCCAGCCCCGATGGCCTAGGAGGGCGGGGGCCAGTCACCTCAAGAGGGGGATATCAGTGACCGGCGCGCCCGCCCATAGGGGGACCCCGGCCCCCGAAGGCACAGACTGGTGATCGATGCTGGGTGCCGGGGCTTCGTTTGCGTCGATGTCGTCGGCTGTGCCTTCATCACGATCACCAGCCACATGGTCGCTCGCTCTCGCAAGGAAGTCAAGGGCACATGGACGCCGATTTGCCGGCACGGTCACCCGAACTGAGGCTGGAGAAGTGAGTGCCGGGTTGGGTCAGGCTATCGCGCTTACGACAGACGCCAGCATACCCGACTGAAGGCGCCGATCGGGTGCCGGGGTAGCTCAGATGGTAGAGCTTACGCCAGAGGCTAGTATACCTAACTGAAGACGACGATCGGGTGCCGGGGTAGCTCAGATGGTAGAGCACTGGACTGAAAATCCGGGTGTCCCCAGTTCGATTCTGGGCCCCGGCACCAGGGGATGAGGCGACAGCGGGAATGCTGTCGCCTTTGCCGCCAAGATGACTGCGTCGACCTCTGAGCGTGGTCCGACCGGGTTAGTCTGGTGGAGGAAATCCCACTCATCCTCTGAGGACGAGGTCTGAGTTTGGGGGATGGGCGCAGCTTCCTTAGGGAGGTTGCCATTGCGGAATTGCTCTTCGGCTGGGCTTCCTAACGCTGCCGAAAGATGCGAACACGGTTGCTGCTGCCGATCTCCCCACTGTCCGCTACCGTAGTTCCAGCACCGCCACCTCGGCCTGCGTGAACCACCGCGGGAAGGTGAATCGCCGCACCACTCCGCTGGTCACGTAGACCCACCCCCAGCGCTCGTGTATCAGCCCGTACGGGTGCGCGCGGCCGTACAATGACCCCGGCGGCCAGCCGGTGCCGGCGGTCCTGTGCATTCCCAGCCGGACGGCGGTCGGAATCCACACCTGCCCACCGTGGGTATGACCGGAGACGATCAGAGCCGCCCGTTGGCCTTCCGGGCTGATGGCCGCATCCGGGTTGTGCGACATCAGCAGGACGGGAACACCCTTCGGCACACCCCGGAATGCCGCGTGCCAGTCCGGGACTGCCGGACCAGAGATCATCGATCCCCACCAGCGCCAGCTGCATCCTGCCCTTCCGGATCACGACATGGCGGTTTGTCAGCACCTGGACGCCTTCGGATTCAAGCTGCGCTGTGATGGCATCCGCGCCTTCCCAGTGGTCGTGGTTGCCGAGTACGGCATAGACCCCTAGTGGGGCATGGACCCCCGCTACCAGATCCCCCACATATCTCACCCCATGTCGGTGCACTACGAAGTCGCCCAGCAGCAGAATCACATCCGGCTTCTCCCGCATCGCCAACACAATCGCCTTCCGCCCCCATTCGCGCCCTTCCTCACCCGCGCCGATGTGGAAGTCCGCCAACACTGTCACCCGCACGGGCGTCGGCAGTCCGAGAGGGATGGCGGTCGTGTTCACTACAAGCCGCTTGCCGAACAGAAAGCCGATGGAGAAAATGATGACCAGGAGAAGGGCGACGCCTCGCAGCACGCGCCGGCGCCAGTAGGTCGTAGGTGATCGAAGAATGGAGAGCAGCGAAGACACTATACCGTAGCTCACGGGATGTGACCTGCCTTGTGCATGATACCACGCGTGAGGGTCTCCGCGCTGCCGCCTTGGCTCCCAGCCTCCTCGCCGAGACCGTCCGCCCGCTTCCCCTTCTCCGGCGGCGGGGGTAGAATGCCAACGACTGTACACCCGGCTCCGGAAGGTTGCGCACATGGCGGCCCAGGTGGGGCGAGAACGGCCACCGCTCCTAGGACGACTGGACGAAGGGGCCCCTACTCGCAGACAGTGCGTTCTGCTGGTCGGAGTGGCGGCGGTGCTGGCGTGGTACTGGCTGCCCGCCGTCGTCCTTACGTTCGTCCAGACGGTGGTTGAGGGGCGGCACACGATGCCTCCGCCGCATCCTGGCCTGGGCATCCTCCTCCGCTCCTGTCTTGCCAACGGGATCATCGCCTTCGCAGTGGGTGCGCTCGCGGGCTCTAGCGCGCGCCGCTTCAGGTGGGCTGTCGGTCCGGCACTGCTTGTCCTCATGGCCGCCTACAATGCGCTGGCAGTCATGAGCATTGGGCACCTAGCGGTGACGATCCCTGGGCAGGAGGCTCCGGTGTATGTGCGTGCGCAGTGGCACGCCCCCCCGGTCACGGTCGTTTGGTTCCTCGGAATCTTGGTCTGCGCAGCTGTTGGCGGACACGTAGCTGCGCGGGTCTTCCGCCATGTGCCACTCAGTGTCGCGGTGAGTGGGGCGCTTGGATGGGTGTGCGTTTCCTTGGTTGCTGCCCTTATTGATCAGGTCTGGTCATCGCGCTACAACAACCTGTCCTATTCGCAATGGTCGATGGCCGATCTGGCACTGAAAGCGCCTCACATTCTGCCGTACGTTATCGGTGGGGTCTGGATGCGTTGGGCGACACGAGATGCTCGTCCTTGGACCGGGGCGGCCATCGTGGGCGCTGCCGCCGCGATGCAGGTATTCCGCGGCTACGTGGGTATGCTCACCAGCGGCTTCCTGAGCGCGTTGTTGCTCTATGGCTCTTGGAGCCTTCAGCCTGTGGTCTGGGCGTCGGTCGGCGCCTGGGTGGGAGGACTGGTGCTCGGCCTCGGGTCAAGGGGCCAGCAAGTGAAGCAGGCCGTGGCGGTATTGGCGATTGGCGTGATCGCTATCGCAATAGGGCTGCTCGCCTCGGGTGCTCAGCACGGCATCCCAGCTCCCTGAGGGGCCTATCCAACAAGACAGCGGCCCCGTGATAGGCTGTGTCCGTTCGGATCCGCGGCGGCGGCCAAATGCGCGAGTGAGGAGAGCAGCTCACGCCTTAGCCGTCGACACAACCGATGGCTAGCGGCTCCGGGACGCGGCTGTCCCGCTCGCCTCCCGATACCAGACGAACTGCGCCGTGAGTACCCAGGTTCCGAGCACTGCGAGCAGGCCCTGGTATACGGCCGTGCTGACTGCAGTGCCCAGTATCCAGGTAGCTCAAATGGGGTCAGGCGACCACGCATACACCTGCGTGCGCATGAGGCCTTGCAGGACGGCCACGCATGTGCACGCGACGAACAGCGCCGCCAGAAACACGATGGCCGTTAGCCAACCTCGCCCTAGCGTCACAATCCCTCTCCGCAGGCCCAGCAGAAGGGGAGCCTGGTCCGACACCACGGCAACCAGCGTCAGGGCGATAGGCACGGCCAACACCGGCGTTACCGTGCGATAGAGCCCATGAATGAGCACGATCGCCCAGTAGACAATCGGCGGGTGCCAGGCTAGCAGCCGGAGTAGTCCATCGATCGACGAGAAGATGGCGTATGCGAGAACAGAGTAGAGCAGGAATCTGGCGTAGAAGCGCTTGGCGCAATGCCAGAAGACGCCCCATCCGCACCCGCGTCCAGAAACCGCGCCAGCTAGCACGCCATAGAAGCCCGCAAGAATGAGCGCGCTGAACGGCAGGACCAGCAATACCTGCCAAAGATATGGGAGTAAGCGTCCAGCTGCGCGGTACAGACTGGTCAGGCTAGCCTCCGGCACGCTGGCGGTAAGCGCCAGCTCAAGCGCGCTATCCAGGCGAGGCCCCGAGATAGGCGATGCGAAGCTGTCCAGGGCATCCATGAGGCCGCGCTGCGCGATGGCGGTCGGACGGAGTTCGTGCGCTCGCACCACGCGAACTGGCGCTATCTCGGAGCGTGCAATATCCCTTCGGAATTCGGCCGCCTCCTTGCGGCCGACTCGTGTGTGGTAACGAAAGAGGTAGCCGCCGACGCCCCACGCCGTAGCGTTGAAGATGACCAGAAGCAACGGTAGCGCGAGCAACGTCGGGCAACGGCGCAGGACGCCAATGCCCTCGCGCCCACATCGCAACGAGCGCTCAAGCTGGTGGCGAAGACCGATCAGCCTCAGTCGCGGGCGCCACCTTCGCACTGGTGTTCTCCGCGGCGCGAGCGGCATCTCCACCACCAGACCCGCGCCGCAACTGGGGCACTGCCGGAATCCCTCACGGTATTCTGACCCGCACTGCGGGCACCAGGGCATGGGCCTGCCTTTCGGTGCAGCATGCCACGAATCTACTGCTCAGGCTCCGAGGCGTCAAGCAGGGGGCATCTCAGCCCTCCGGGCCCGTCTGGGGCCCTTCCCGACCCGCGGCGGCGGGGGCAGAATGCGCGTGAGGGCGTGAACTGAGAAGGGACCGTGAGCGCAACCGCATCGGATTCCCATCTGGCATCGCGAGGCCGCTATGTGGTGCCGGAACCACGCCTCCTGCGCGTGCTCCGACTGCTGCTCCTTCTTTCGCTCCCGGCGGCCGTGGTTGCTGCGCTTGTCCCGATCTGGCTGCGGTGGCTTCCACTAGAACAGTGGCGAGAATGGATATGGGATGTGCTTCCTTCCCTGATACGGGTCCTCGGATATGCGTTGGTCTGGAAGTACGACCTATCGCGCCGGGCCGCTGCAGTTGACTGGGACGAGGATGGAGTGGTCGTGCATACGACCGGCCGGCGCTCGGCGCAGATTACGTGGTCTGCGGTCAGGCAAGTGCGGATACCGTTCGCCTTCGCGGGAACGTACGAGACCGCAGGAGGCAAGCTGCGCCTCGCACAGCTCTTCGTGGTGAGGAGGCGGCTGCCGTACCTGATCCCGATACGATGGGGCGAGGCGCGCGGCAGGGCTAGTACAGGCACTCAGGGGGGCTGTACGCGTCGTAGATGTCTAGGCCATAGGCTCGAGGTAGTGATCGCGACTGCGCAGGCAGTTAGGCTCTCCGGCGCGCAGCCGCTTCTTGACCTCAGTGATGGTATCTGCCCTATGAGCTGTGCTGGGGCGGGGCAGCCCGGCGTTGGCGCATATAGGTCGTTAGCAGGACAACGATACCGGCGAGAAGCCCAATTGCTCCCCAGACCAGGTACTGAAGCCACTCCATCGAGTTCCACTCGCAGATGGGACTGTGAGGTCTGGGATAGAGCCTGAAGTACAGACAAGCGATCGGCCTTACAGGCAGCTCGATTAGGGCGTCGTTGCCGGGCTTCAGGGTGGCACTGAACGGGACTGTTGCAGCTAACCCGGAGCAGAAAGCCAAGACACCAAGCGTGAATACAATGCGTGCGGCCGACTGGCCGGGCCCGTTCTTGCTGGATGGGTGATCGTAGAAGACGGAAATGGCGCCGCCCAGCAGATTGAGGCTGTCAATCCACGATCCGCTCTCGGCGAACCAGTTCGGGAATAGCTCCAGCCAGGCGCCTCTCCCCTCGACGATGCTGGGGGCTAGTGCTCTGAACTGTTGTAGCACTCGATCAGCGACGCCGAGAGTAACTGCGAATACCAGGTAACTCTCCCAGACAACCACGGCGGGAGCGGGATCGTCCTGCAGACGGGAGAAATCCAACAGGTAGCGGCGGAAAGCTTGCCAGCGCTGGTAGGCAATCGCGGCCTCCCTGGCGCGACGCCGCAGCTTGCCGCTCACCGCCAGGATTCCCGACCCCACAAATGCCGGGAGCACCCCTGCGGGGGTATGGAGTCGAGCTATCAGCAGGATAGGAATCGGCAAGAGCATCATGAGGCCAACGACCACCCCGACGGCTCTGGCATTGGCGCTGGCCTGGTCCATCAAGATGATGTGCGCAGCCTCTGCCTCAGCCAGTTCCTTCCAGTGGTTGTACCTGGCAATCGCACTGCCGGGATCTTCCCTGGCGGATGCCATGAACTGTTGCATCGAAACACGACCGGCGGACTGGCGGCCTCCGAACAGGACTTCCTGGATCAGGTAGCGTTCCGAGCCGCTAAGCTCCCCGGAGAATCTGGGGATGAGTTCCACCTGCTGCCTTTGCTCCCCTGACCGTCCAGATATGCCGTCCGACGACGAGGATGCGTCCGCTGCCACTGCCAGTCGCAGCGCCCCTCTGCGGACGAGGTCCATCAGCATTGCCGTCATGTCCTGAACGTCGAGCTGGCCCCAGCGCAGTAGGTAGCCCACTTCGTTGGGTCTCCAGCCCGACGGTGGCTCTCGGATGTACTCAGGCGTATCCGGTTCACGGTACTCGCGCCCATAGAGCAGATAGAGCCAGAGCCAAAAGCCGACCGCGGTTGTGCAGACTAAGAGGGAGATCTGCCACGCAGGCATGAGGTATCACCCAGGGGCAATGCTGCTGCCCTCCACTATCGCGCACAAGGGCTAGGTGGCCAATGCAAGCGGCTTGCTTGCCCTTGCGAGGCGGCGCGGGGGAGCGTGGGGGTGTGCGAAGGACCTCCCTGCGGGTGATTCCGTCAGTTCTCGTTCCCTCCGCCGCATTCAGGAGGTCTGACCGTTCCTGTGCCGCTAGTGCGCAGCACCAGCAGCATAAGTGCGGTGGAGAGCAACAGATCGAGGCCCGACGAGGCCCAATGACTGGCGATCGGGGCGATCCAACCGACTAGGGTTGCAGGATGAACGCCGGAGATAACCATGTTCCGCAGGGATTGCAGTACCGGAGCGTCCAGTCTCATCAGTTGCGGAGGAAGCAGGCGAATCTCGCCAATGAACCATGCCATCCGGCCAATGAACTCGACGACGACGAAGCCGGCCCGGTAAAGAACCAGTATGAGAAGCAACTGACGCCACGCCGTCGCGACCAAACGGAAGGTGGCAACTATGGCGGTCAGGACGCCCACACGCTTGCCCACGATCACGAATGGTGTGAGGGCCAGAGGGAATGCTACCAGATGCACTAAGTTCCGCCGCCAGGTGTCGAGGTCCATCGGATCTACAGTGGGGAATGCCCTGCGCAGCAATGTGCCCACGACTGCGCTGATCCCTGCAATCGCCAGCAGTATCACTCCGAAGGCGAGCATCGGCCTCAGAGTCTCCTTCGTCGACCGCCAGAACCCATGCTTTGAAGGTAAGCCTTCGTACAGCCCCGCCACGATCCACTGCAGCGCAAGCGCCATCAGTACTGCCCAGAACAGGGTGCGAAGCAGCAACGCGCAGGCGAACACCGTCCATTGCGCTGCGGGTCTGAGCCCACTCCCTCGCATGAGCTTGTCGAAGTCCATGTAGGCTGGGCGCGCAATCAGGTCCCTGAAGGGCACCCTGATCCCCGCGGTGATCGTATCGCCGATGACTGGGGGGTATAGCCACTCGTATGACAACTGCCACCCGAAGGTCTCAAGCTCCCATCGGAAGCCTTCGTTCTCATACACGACCCCCTCTCTTCCCCGCGTTAGCGACAGCGTCGGAGGCACCGCCTGCACGACGGCGAGCGCTCCCAGAAGCAGCCAGAAGGCCCTCATCCGCCAAGCGCGCCCCGCAGGCTCCGAGGCCACTCGTAGGCCCCGCGGATAGCGAAGGTGACGCCTACCTGTTGCTGCCGGTTCACTGACGCGAGACGGCTCCTCCAGCACCAGGGGCTCATCGCAGTCCGAGCACCGCTCAATGTCGCTGCGGTATTCGCTGCCGCACTTCGGGCACCAGGGCATGGCTCCCCCTTGCGATCCGGTATGTCACGAATCTACTCCGCGGCCCTGCAGAGGTCAAGCAGCCGCCGACTCTGTCGGATCCTTCCCCTTACCCGGCAGTCAGGGTAGAATGCGCTAGACGGAGTACAGAGGGATGGGGGATGAGGATTCGCATGCGATACAGGATCCTGGTGGTCGCGCTGCTGGTCGCGGCAACTGCATGCGGATGCGCGAAGACCGGCGGTGATGGCCGGTCTGATCATCTAGGTAAGCCTGCCGCTCCGCCCAAAGTGCTGAAGCCCGCGCGCGTTATCTACACTGCGGGCGGCAAGCTCGGAACAGCTAAGATCGGCGCGATTGCGGTGCAACCAGGAACGAAGCAGCGGTACGTTCTGCTTGCGGAGTGGGTTCAGCAGGGCAAAGAAGGAATCGAGGGACGATATCGGCTCATCCGACTGGATCTGAGTACCGGATGCACCCAAGAGCTTGGCGTTGTGGACGAGGGTGAGGCTGAGCCCCGCCACATTGCCTGCGCTCGCAACGGTCGAACCGCGGTAGAGCAAGGGAATCCGCAGAGCTACGAGGAGTATCGGATCAGGGCGCGGGAACCCGATGGAGCGTGGCGAGTAGCCATTGACTGGACGCAGAGCACTCTCCAGGAACCTGTTGCGTGGAGCCCCGATTCCCACTCCCTGCTGTGCCACCACTTCAGGTCTGACCCTCTCACCTACGGATTCACGGTCGCAACGTCCGCCCTCCCCCAGTGAGCCTTTCCGGGAGAGGTCGATCGCACATCGCCTCCTGCAGAATGCGATCTGGTCCGCCGATGGCTCCAGCTTCTACGCGCTGGCGTCTGGTCGAACGGAATTGGCGCTGGACCTCTTATCCGTCGGGTGGCCGTCGGGCCGGGAGACGACCCTCCTCCGTGGAGCATTGGGGAATCTCTCTGTTGCCGAGGGCAGCGGCACGCTCGCCTTTATCGCAAGCGCCGGAGGCGATGAGTGGGAGGTCTGGAGGATGCAGCCCGGCTCGAAGCCCGAGCGCACGGCGGTCGTGCTTCCCTCCGTGCCGATGGAGTTCGCGGTGTCGCCCGATGGGCAGTACGTTGCTGTGGTACTGGGCAAGTGGCCCAAGGACGGGAAGAGCCCGGCACTCGCAGAGGGCGGCCTCGCTGTCTATCGTCTCAGCGACGCCGCCGAGTACCGCGTGCCCGACACCATCGGCAAGAACGTGATGATGATGCACTGGGTGCTGGGCGGCCGCGCGGTCGCGTATACCGTGGTGCCCCAAGGGTTCCTGGACTGGGAGAGCAAGGCGATGGGCAAGCAGGTGTGGCTGGCGGAGGTTGGCGGGCAGTGAGGACCGCGAACGAGGAGCAGACGCAGCCGGACTTGGGATGATGTTGATCGGCATGCGAACGTCGAGCTGCGAGACGCATCGGCATCGGATTCCCAGACTCCTGGTGATCACAGTGGTCGCTACTGCGTGCAACATGGCATGGCCGGCCCACGCCCCTGGACGTTACCCGGCGTTGAACTGACCGCCTCCGCTAGTGACTTCCGGCGAGCACTCGCGGCGAGCCGTAGATGAGGGTCTCGTTCCGATCATAGAGAAGCCGAGTCGGACTGACCCACGAGATCCCCGCATACGGGTCGGCCTTGGCGATGTGATCGGCCCGGCTGGTCCCGTCAGGATGGACCAACGCGATCTCCCCCAGTGTGCGATCTAGGTCCCAGAGCATCGCGCCAAAGCGGTTCGTGTCACGCCCCAGCGGCCGGGAGATGAACGCGACCCATCTGCCATCCGGAGACCAGGACGGGAGAGCATCAGTCGCGCCTCGCGTGATCTGGCGAAGGCGACCGTCCGGCACGCTCACCGCCCAGATCTGCGTTCCGGGTCGGGTGCCGGCCAGTCGGGTGAAGGCGATCTCCTTGTCGTCCGGACGCCAAGTGAGGCCGGGTACGATCGCCGCCCGAGAGGCGGCGGGGAGCGTAAGGAGCTTCGTCCACTGAGAAGATGCCGCGTCGATCAACCAGATGGTCGTCGGACCCCGGTCCTGCTCCCCTGGCTCAGTAGAGGGCCGCATCGTGGCAACGGCGATGGTGTGACCACTGTGAGACCAGGCTGCGCTGAGGTAGCGGCCGGCAGGGCCGCCGGCGATTGTACGCTGCTTCTTCACCTTCGGGTCGACGATGATAAGCCTGCCTGGCCCATCGTATGGCGACCAAACAACGGCGATCTCCCTGCTGTCGGCTGACCAGCTTGGAGAGAGGAATGTCCACTGCGACGCTTCGAGTTCCGGCGCCCAATGTCGTCCGTCGATATCGGCCCGCCAGAGCAGCCTCTGGGAGCTATCGGTGCAGGCAAGGGCCTTGCCGTCCGGGGATACCGACAACTCGGCGAGTGCGTCGAATCCCCAACGGTTATCGGCAATAACCCGCGCTTCTTCGGTCATGTCGGGGGATAGACCAATGCCAACGAAGTAGCGATTCCACACGGTAGGAGCTACGTAAGTTCGGAGAAGAGCCGACACCAACGGCACTGGCACGACACCAGCAAGCGCAATGGGAAAGGCGCGCACTTGGCGCCGGAGGCTGGCCGCAAGGCTGAAGCCGGGCGCCCGCCAGAACCAGACGAGGCCCGTCCGTAGCGCGAGCGCCCAGATGAGCCAAAACGCCGGGCTCTCGAACAGGCCATAGGGCATCATGGAGGCGACGATTGCCCACGCTGGCCCCAGGGCCTGAGGCCGAGTGGGCCATTTGGAGCGCATCGGTTCGCCGCCATGACTCTGACCAACCCATGCTCCATGCGCTTCGGATAGGCATTGCGCCGAGCGTGACGCTGCCCCAGAAGAGATGGTAGACCGATAGGAGGAGAATCTGGGACGAGATAGCCGGGCCAGCCACTGCCCCAGACGGGACTACTAGTGAAGGGGAACATCCAGTAGGTCCATCTGTCCCAGACCGGCGCCGTCTTCCTCAGCATCAGGCTGCCGAAGTAGCGGGACAGATGCGGCATGGCGGCTCCGGAGGGCCTGACGTAGCCCTGCTGGAGTTCTGCCATGCCCATGTAGCCAGGGGTGTTGCCATAGTAGGCGGCGGCGACGCCGGCAACATGTATGAGGGCCATAAGAAGCATGAGCCAGCGGAGTTCCCGTAGCACACGCGGCAGCTCGACGCTATACGTGCGTCCCAGCCAGCCCATCAGCCGCCTGACTCTAGCCACTTGGCCTGCTCCCCTCGGGGCCGTTGCTTAGGCAGTTCCGCCGCCGAAGCCCCTCCATCCGTTGGCTTCACGGATATGCCATTGAGGTAGCAGTCATCTGCTCGGCTCATCGCCATCCCCTCGGTCGGCCCATTCCAGACCGGTACGGCTTCGGGGACAGAGCTACCGAAGCGACGAAACCGCGAGTTCGCCGCAAGATGGCCTGGGTCTGCTGCCAGTCATCATGGCAGAAGGGCGATCCGATCATAGGGCGGGCCCGGTCATCAGCCGCCTCCGCCCACTTGGCCATCGCATTCGCGTCGCCCTGGCTGTGAGCGACGATGGCCAGCGCAGCAGCGGCCAGGGGATGCCGCCTCGCGCGCTGGAGCACGCGATGTGCACGCAGCTCGACACGACGAATCGAGCCACTCTTGCCTGCACCGATTCTGAGGGGATCCAACAGTAGCAGCGCCTCCTGCTGGCTCGCAAGGGGATGGCCCTTCGGCAGCTTCTGCGTGCAGAGTCTAAGCCATGTGATGGCCCCCTCGACATCCCCGAGAAGATGCGCGGACAGGGCCGCCTCGTACTGCAGTTCGGCGCGCCGCCATTGCTGTTCGGCATGGCGCTTTCGGCCGCCATCCAGCATGTCCATAGCTCTCTTCGCCAGAGCTAACGCTTGCCGGGGACGCCCCAAGGCGAGATGAAGCTTGACGACATGCAGCCAGGCGTGCATGTTTGATGGTTCCGCGCGCAGGAGTCGCTGCAAACCGCGCAGCGCGGCCTCGGGCCTCCCGACGCTCCAGTGCAGGTGAGCCAGTTGGGTCTCACACAGCGCGCTCACGCATTGGTTGCCCTGCGCACGTGCGCGGCGTGCAAGATGTCTGAACGACGCGATACTCGTCTCCACATCACAATACCGACCTGGCTTGACCACCAGCGCCTCGAACTCGCGTGAGAGTTCGCTGGGGTCGGGGCCAGGCGTCGTACACCTACTCATGGAGTGCCCCTCCGCTACCGCTTCCTTTGCTTCTGTTGCCCGCCGCCGAAGCCCCTCCGTCCCCGGGCTCCGCGGGTGCGCCGTTGAGGTGATCGCCATCTGATCGGCTCATCGCCATCCCCCCGGTCGGGCCATTCTAGTCCGATGCGACTTCATGGGCAAGCTGCCGACGCCACACCGAAAGCCGATCCTAGGTGTCCACCCACAGCTCTAGGAACTTGCCTTCGGGACTGAAGTAGAGCGTAGCATGCCCCTCGCCGCTGGCGTATACCGCCGTCGCAGACACGATGAGACCGTCCCGGCTCTGCGAGATGGTCCCCAATTCGATCCTAACAGGGGCCTCCTCTGCTGACCCCAGTGTCACTTGCCATGCGCCAATGAACGATCCAGGTGACCGCTTGCTCACAACAATAGGAGCGCCCCCTCTGACCTCGTAGCACGCGAACACCCAACTGCCGTACTGCACCTCGGAAGCAGGACGCCCAGAGGGCAGCGCGACTGGTCGTCCTCTGTAGGGCCCAAGGTCTCCCTTCGACTGGGGCACCGTAAGGATGATGGCAATCGTCAATGCCGCCATGACTATGCCGAGCACGACAGCAGCCGCGCATCCGAGTCCGAACCGGCGCATTCAGGGCACCTCTGCCTATCCGATCACGACGGCTTCGTTGCTTCGGTAGCTCGCCCCCGAAGCAACCCAGACGAGTCAGGGGCCATGGTTGATCAACGCGTGTTGTATTGAGGCACTTCGATCCAGCACGAGGTCACACGGAAGTCACTCTCTGGCTGATGGAGAGCAGGTCTGGGGTTGATCCCATCACTGTCGCGCGGATACAACTCACGCTTGCCGTGCGTCAGTCGCATGAAGACGATCACACGGCCATCTGGAGACCATTCCGGGAAGTGGTCTCCCTCCTCGCTCGCGTGGAGTGGTGCAACGCTCCCTGTCGATGCATCGAACATATGCAGCTGCATCGTGCCCTTCCTGTTGGAGGAGAAGACGAACCTCTGGCTATCAGCAGACCAGGCGCCCATCTCGTCCGCTGAGCCCTTGGGCGCCAGGGAGTCTTTGCGTGTGCCAGTTCCGAGATCGAAGACGAAGAGGAGGGGCAGGGCCCACTCGCGCTCGGCCCCCTCCCGTGAGATGCTGTAGCCCGCGATCCGGCTGCCGTCCGGGGACCAGGCCCACGGGAATCCCTTGACTCCTGTGTCCTGGAATGGCCGGCGCGAATCCCCTGGGTCAGCAACGACGACGGCCAATTCGTCGTCCACGCCAGCCAAACCGCCGCCAGGCAGGCCGCTGACCGCGAGGCGATCATCTGCTGGAGAGTACACCGCAGAGGTAATGGCATGTCCCGGCCAGCGTATCTCTCTTGTCGCGCCCGATGAGAGGTCCATCACATGGATGCTCTCCTCATGCACCGGCCGGCCTTGCTGATCGTAGCGCGTTACCTGATAGGCAATCTCAGGGCGGCGACTTGATGCGCTGAGCAGCCCCGCGACCCCGCCGTCGATACGGCGTCGCTCAGTCCTCTTTGCCACAAACGGATCAGAGATGCACAGATCAGACGACCCATGGTCCACAGCCTTCACGTAGACCAGCTGCTTCCTCGACGAAGACCACACGAGTTCCCCGATACCCCGATCCCTGGCAAGGAGCATGGGAGCCGATCGATCGGCAGGATCCCACGCCCACAGAGCGGACTCATCACTGCCCTTGGTAGATGTGCGCACGATGAGTCGCCAGTCCTTCCCAGACTCCTTCACGGTGGGCTTCGCGGAGGACATCGCAGCTGGCGCAGCCGCTCGGCTCATGTATCTGCGATCCGACCCGCCACAGCCCAAGAGGCAGACAAGACACAGAACTAGCATCGCAGGAGTTCTGTTGCTGCAGAAGCCCGTCGCCACAGCCCCTCCGTCCTTGGGCTTCACGGGTGTGCCATTGATGTGGTGGTCATCTGATCGGCTCATCGCCATCCCCCGGTCGACCTATTCCGGCGTGGTGCGGCCTTGCCGCAGCACTGAACTCAGTCTCATGGCTGAGCCTGCCAACAGGCCGGTCGGGAGGCCAGAGATGGCCCCTCCGAGAGCCAGCAATGGCAGGGCAGAGCGGCCGGCAGCGGTATTCAACAGGGCTGCTACCCCGACCGACGCGACCGCTAGGCATAGCCAGGTCTTGCGGGCCCTGAGAAGGGCACTCCACGCGGCAACGTTCCATTTCCGTACCACGAACTGACCAGCCCCGGCCCAGAGGACAAAGCCGGCCCACGCGAAAACAGCTTCTGTCTTCGTGAACGGGGTGAGGCACCCAGGAATCAGCGAAAACCTCTGCAAGGGAGGAACGCTGCGCGCCACTAGGTCGGATAGTACCAACGTACTCCAGACTGCAGTAGAAATCCAGAGCAACCAGAGGGCACCGCGATAGAGCATGCTTCCGCTGCCCCGGTAGCTCGCCGCCGAATCCCCTCCGTCCTCGGCCTTCACGTCTGCGCCATCGAGGTGATCGTCATCTGATCGGCTCATCGCCATCCCCCCGGTCGACCCATTATAGCCCGATGCGGCTTCGGGGCAAACAGCGGAACCCAGTATTGGCGAGTTCTGCTCGGCGAGCGGAGAGCGGCAGTGGGATGCTCCCGCCGCCGGCCTCGCATAGAGACACCTCCGGACAGTTCGGAATGATCCGGTCTCAGGTGTAGTGTCGGCTCAACTCAGACGCGTAGCGGGTTCCGACCTCGGCTGCATGTTCTGCCAGCCACTGACTGAACCGCGTCGGGCAGGATGGGGGCTGGCCCGAGATCAGCAGCTCTGCCATCAGCCCGGCAATCTCATCCCGAGTGATCACCACGTCACGAAGAAGCCACCCGATGACGCGACCTGTCGCCAAGGCGAGAGCAGGCGGGATGTGCACGGTGCGCGCCCTGCTGCCCACCTGACTGCCTATGAGCCGGACCAGGTCCTCGAACCTGTAGGTCTCCGGACCCACGGCGTCCAGCACCAGGTTCTCTGTTCTCCCGGCCAGGTCGATAGTCAGGGCGGCCAGGTCGGCGACATACACCGGCTGGATGCGGTACTGCCCGGTGCCGAAGACCCCTCAGACTGGCAGCTTGCGCAGCAGCCAGGCGATGTTGTTGATGAGGATGTCTTCCCTGCCGAAGAGCACGGTGGGGCGGAGGATGGCGTGTGAGAGCCCAGACTCCACCAGCATGCGCTCTACGACGGCCTTGCCTCGGAAGTAGGGCAGTGGCGACTCCTCGGAGGGGTTCGTGATGCTGACATGCACGAAACGTCGCACGCCCGCCTCGACCGCAGCGCGAACCAGGATCTCCGTGTTCGCGACCGCCTGGTCGAAGCTGGCTCGACCTTTGGTGAAGCGCACCCAGTAGGTGTTGTAGAGTACCGTCGCCCCGCGCAAGTTCTCGACCAGCGTTGCGGGGGCGTCGAAGGAGAAGGGCGCGACCTCTATCTGGGGCCAAACGGGTTTGGCCGGTCTGGGTGGCCGGTCAGCGTGCGCACCCGGTACCCCCGCTGCAGCAACTGGTCGGCGATGTACCTGCCCGAGTACCCGAAGGCCCCCGTCACTATGTGGAGATCGGACGTGGACATGATTCACGCGATAAGTGGTCAGCGCTCGCAGATATCGGTTGAGGCGGTCTTGCCTGACCGGTCGTAGTGGATTACCAGGAAACTGGGGTCCATACTCATGTCATCCCAACATCCGAGGAGGTAGCTGCCAACATGACCCCCTGCTAGGAACTGCCCTTCGCAGGCGTCTGCTTCCCCCACCAGTCACGCCATTCCGCAGCAGCATCTCCGAATGGCTGCCCCGTCATCTTGGTCAGAAGTCGCGCGGCATAGGACCTGACCTCAGCATCCTGGTCTCCAAGCGCTTGGATCAGCGACGGGATGGCATGCGGATCACTGATATTGAACAGCGCGTAGAGGACGGCCGCCCGTACCGCGGGAGTTCGATCGTCGCGGGCCGCCAGCAGTGCACCGGCCGCAGTAGAGTCACAGGTGCCACCTAAGGCAAGCGCCGCGCCATATCGCACTCCTGGCCTCCTGTCTTTCAGCGCAGCCGTCAGCGGTGCGACGGCCGGGTGGCCGAAGCGGCCCAGCACATCGGCGATCTGATCCAGCACGCTCTTGTCGGTCTCTGTGCCAAGTGCGGCCACAAGTAACGGGATGGTGCGCACGGCGTTGAGTTGGGTCAGCCCGCTGGCCGCGCCCAATCTCACCTGCATGGAGGGGTCGCGGAGCGCGGAAAGGAGAAGAGAGAAGGCCCGTGGATCGTCGAGAGCCCCGAGGCCTTCGGCCGCGGCCGCCCGGAGATCCGTGCTCTCTCCATGCAGCGCGGACACTAGGATGGGATAGGCGCGGGGGTCGCGAGTGCCGCCGAGGGCGGTGAGCGCGGTCTTGCGGAACACGCACTTGGGGTCCCGATAGGCAGCCAGGAGAGGCGCGAAGGCGCGCCGGTCGTGGAGCCTGCCGAGCGCTTCGGCGGCGTTGGAGGCGAGCGAAGCGTAGTCCGAATGCAGCGCCTCCAGCAGGGCGGGAACGGCGCGGCGATCACCTATTCCTCCGAGAGCGGATGCGACGCTGGCGGCGGTCTCGCCCCCTTCGCCGTGAAGGGCAGCGATCAGAGCCGGCACCGCGCTATTGTCGCCGATGGCCTCCAGCTCCCAAGCAGCATCCCCGCGCACTAACCAGTCCTTGTCCCGAAGCAACCCGCTGAGGACAGGCACGGCCCGCCGGTCGCGGAGCGCACCGAGGGCCCGGAGAGCGTCTAGCCTGGAATCCTGGTCGTTACCTTTGAGGAGCGGCAAGAGCAACCCAAATGCCTGCGGGTCGTGTCTCTGGGCGAGGGCCCCCGCGGCCGCGGTGCGCACCCGGGCCGACGGGTCGGCCGCCGCCGTGCGCAGCGCCTTCGTCACCGCGTCCCCTGGAGAGTTGGAGAGCGCGAGCGCTGCCTGCTCGCGCACGCGTGGGTCAGTATCACTAAGGGCGGAGAGAAGGGGCGCGGCGGGAACGGGTATCCGCATGCGGGCTAGCGCGGCCGCCGCGCCCTCGCGCACCGTGGAACGCTTATCCTGCAGCGCCTCTACCAGCAAGCTAACTGCAGGCTGCCCCAAGCTGACGAGAGCGTCGAGCAGATTGCGACCGCCGCGGTCCTGCTCCGCATAGGGCCCCCATTCCAGCCAGGCAGGCCGAAACGCCGGAAGCATGGATACGAGAAAGGGCACGGCGGCTGATGCACTCGGGCCCTCTTCCGCCAGTATTTCCAGTGCCGCCGATTGCTCCTGGGGGTCGCCGGTGTAAAGCTGCTCTACGGCCCGCTTCACCTGAGAAGGCGCATCAGCCGAGATGCTCGCCTTCGGGATCGTCGGTGGCGGCAGCGCCAGCGCCAACTGCGCCAACGCGATAGCGAGGACAGCGAGAGTTGGGACACTGGCATATCTCACGGCATCCTCCTCCGATCACTGATGCTCATCAGTATAACATCCCAGGCGGATCTCGGAGTCCCATGGTTCGGTAGCTGCGATCGCCGCGTGCGGCACGATCATAGTCTCCGCGCTCATGGCTCTCGTTTGCGGCTCGGACCCCAGCCGCTGACACTGGGCCGAATCGCCGCGAAGGACTTGCCCGCCCGTCGGTCAGCCCCCGCCCGCACTACCTCGCCAGGAACTGTCCTTTGTTGGTTTCCCACCATTGCTGCCAGACGACGGGATCCTGTCCCAGATGCTGGTGTGTGAGCTTGTTGAGCGCGGCAGCGGCGCTGGAGTTCAGATCCACGCTGGGGCCGGCCACAGCCGCGATCAGGGGCTCGACCGCGCGGGGGTCTCCCAGCTCACCTAGTGCCCATGCGCTATCCATGCGGAGGTTGTCATTCTTGGTGCGTAGCATTGCGATCAGCGGCTCCACCGCGCGCCGGTCGCGCAACACGCCGAGGCCGGTGATGGCTCTGAACTGCACCTCGCTCGACGTGTCCTGCAGCCCGGCGATGAGCAGGGGATAGGCGCGTTTCTCCTTCAGCTCTCCCAACGCGTAGAGAGCCGCGCCGCGCACGTAGGGTGTCTGCTTCCGCGCGGCCGTCAGCAGGGCCTCGGCGGCGCCGGGGCCGCCGATCTCACCGAGTCCCAAGGCAGCCCAGCCCGCGACGCCTTCGTCCCTGCTCTTGAGAGCGGTGATCAGACTGGGTACGGCATTCCGGGAGTGAGAGTATCTCAGCCCTAGCGCGGCGGCCGCGCGTAGGTCCGGGTTGGAACTGCGCAGCAGGGGCACCAGTTTGGGCACGGCTTTCGCCCCGCCCACGCGGCCCAGCGCCCCGGCCACCGCATCTGCGATCTCCGAATCTCTAAGCGTCTTCACGAGAGGCGCGAACGCACGTGGATCTCGGATCTCCCCCAGCGCCTCGGCCGCCTCGCCACGGTAATCTGCCGACTTGCTCTCCAAGATGCGTATGAGGGGCGTCACCGCCTCCTTCGCGCGCAGATCCCCCAGTGCGATGATCACTCCCCACCGGGCGAACGACCGCTCCTTACCCAGTGCGCTAAGTAGCATTGGGACTGCTCGCCGATCTCCGAGGCGACCCAGCGCCCTCGCGATATTGGAGGCGGCCGTGGCGTCGGTTTCCTCCTGTATGCGCGCGAGGAGGGGCTGCACTGCACGGCCCGTCTGATCGGCCCCGAGCGCGGTAGCGGCATTCCCCCGTACCTGCCACGACGGGTCATTCAGCGCCGTGGTCAGCGGCTCTACCGCCTGCGGGTCTTCGGCATCGAGCGTCCAGGCCGCAGCCGCGCGCACCTCGGCGTCCTGATCCTGCAGCAGCCCGATGAGCAGCGGCACGGCGCGCGGCTCCTCCCAGAAGGCCAAACCGCGCGCGGCTTCCGCACGCACGAGTGCCTCCGGGTCAGTCAGATGCGCGAAGAAGACGGGCATCGCACGTACGTCACGCATCGAGCGCAACGCGGCCAACGCGTTCGTCCGCACCTCCCCATCAGCATCACTCGCCATGGTCACCATAACCGGCGCCAGTTCCCGACTCGGTGGTGGCGCGGCTCGCCCACGGTGGATCTTCCCCAGGGAGGCAACAGCGTTCGCGCGCACCTTCGGGTCCGCGTCCTTCAGCGCAGCAAGCAGCGGCTCCCGAGTGCGTGGGTCGTCGATCGCGCCCAGCGCGAGCACGGCGCGAGCCCGGCCGCGGAACTCCGGATCGCGCAGCGCAGCGGTAAGGGGATTCACGGCCGCCTTCCCAGTGCTCGACAGGGCCCATGCCGCGATCTGGGCGGGCGTGACCGGAGGTGCGTTCGGATAGCGCTGCGGGATGGTATTGCCCGGCACTTCCGTCTCGTCCCCCAAGAGCGAAAGGAGGGCGGGGATAGCAGGGGCGGCGGCTTCCCCCAGTCTATCCAACTCCCAGCAGGCCCTCACCCGTTCTACTGGGTCGAGTGATGAGAGGTGCGCGAGCTGCGTTTTGACCTTCGCCTGCACCGGGGTGGGATTGGCCTTGGGACTCACGTCGGCCGACCCTCCCCAGGCCGCGGGTAGGGAAACAAAGATGGCGATCAGCATCAGTCTGGGAATGCGATGACTCATGGGTGTCTTCTCCGGCGTTCAGACTCCGCTCCTGTCGTGTCTAGGCCTCTCCCCTTCCGGCGCCCAAGAGTAGCCCACGTCATGGCATTCCCTGTCCTCATGGACACTCCTGGTCTGGGAGGGCTGACACCGCGCGGTACCTGCATCTAGACGGGCGCACGACGCGGGCCGCGGGCGAGAAGCTGGAGGGGATGCTGGGAGAGAGCGGTCGCAAGAAGGCGAGCTGATGGCGTATCAGACAGCCGACCCGCGCTCGCGCCGAGGCGTCACGTGTCCTCAGGTCTTGCGGTTCTCTGGAACCGTCGCCATCCCGTCCGGCACCGCCCACCCGAGACCGAAGGCCTGCCAGATCCGACCCAGCATGGGTTTCATGGCGCCCTCAGGATCGGCGATCAGCTGCGAGGCCAACACGGTCTCATCCAGTACGATGGGGTCACCAACGGCCTCCCCCGCGCCCTGATGCTCCGCCGGAACCGTGCACAATGGTCCTCTCGCGACGGACCAGAGCACAACGCGGACCCTCAGGGCAATGTAGTCCCGCCCCAGCAGGGCGTACAATCGCCCAAGGTACGCGAACACCCCCCACAGTATGGCCTTCATGTGCTCGAAGCTCGGCGCGCTGCGCGGCATCCCAACGTCACACAGATTGAGGCGCTCCGCGACCGACAGTGCTCCATTGGTGCGTAGCTGAACCACACGCCTGACGTACTGATTGCCCCCCACGGGTGCCGTGTCTGCATAGTAGACGCCCATGCTGAATGGCGTCCAGTCCTTGCCACTCCCGTCCACCTTGAACGAGTTCTTCACCAGCCACTTCTGCATGTCGCGCTGGGTGAGGTCGATAGCGCCATCCAGGAGCAACTGTGGAGCCACGCACACGAACATATGCGGATCACCCGTCCTCGGCAGGCGGAGGAGGTAGTCCATGCTATCGAGGAGGGCGCGACACGCGCTCCTCTGCTGCCGCCCTGACCTGATATAGACGCTCCACATCCGATTCGGCCATCGGTATCGGGCGGGAGACATCTGCATCTCGGCGATAGTACCTGCGCTCAGTCCCATCGTGCACCATGTGAGGACGCAGCCAGCTCTCAGGATGCCAGAGCAGATAGGTGCCAATCCCTCCATCGCCCGCCTTGGGAACCCACAGCACACGGACATCAGGGAGAGGCGGCGACAGCGACGCGGCAAGCACATCCCGAACCCGGGCCTCATATCCGGGGGTTGGGCTGATGCCGTAGTTCGGAACGGGGATGCTCTGCTTCAGCCTGTTCTTCTGCTCATCGATCCCAAGGAGGATGACGCCGCCCTGGCTATTGGCAAAGCTACTGACATCCTTGACGAGATCGAGCTTCGCCTCTGCGACCGAAAGGTCATAGGGCTTTCGCTTATAGTCGAGGACCAAACTCTCCGGAATCTGGTCGTCGACCAACCCCTGAACCCACGCGGACAGCTCATCCGTAGTCATCAGATCGGGCGACCTAGGAAGGGGTATGACTATGGCCATATCTCTTACCTCCGGCCGAGGTGCTGCGCGCCTCTGAGCGTGTGCAACATCGCCAGTACGTAGAGAGTACCATGCACCCTCACCACGTGCTGATAGGTGTAGTCCACGAAGTCGATGAGGTGGATTTGCTTGCCCGCGCCGTTCAGAGACCCAGCTGGCTCCCAGGACGCCGCTGTCGCCCGTCTCGTGCTATTCCCTCTCTCCGTGCGTACTCCTTGTCGGCCGCCGGGCTAGACTGTACCACGCGTAGTCGCCCTATCTGTACCACCTGATCGCCGGGGGTGGGTACCACCCATAGTCGGGGGGTAGGTACCACCCATGATCGGGGGTGAGTACCACCCCGCCGGCCGCATCTGGGTCGTTGCCACAAGGCATTCCCTCCTGACCTGAGAGACCGGTCAGGAGGAGACATGGAGCGACTCAGCGTGCATCTCATCGTGGACATCGTGTATCGATTGCGCGCCGGCCAGTCCGTGCGGGCGATCTGCCGGGATCTGGGACACTCCCGGGGGACGGTCCGCCGCTATCGGAATCTGGCGAAAAAGAGAGGCTATCTGGACCCCGCCCGGCCCCTGCCTGAGCCGGGGGAGGTCCTTGCTCAGTTGGAGCCGACGGGCTCGCCGCCCAGCAGCAATGTCTCGAGTGTGGAGCCCTATCGGGAGGTAGTGCAGGGCCTGCTGACCCAGGGGGTGGAGATGGTGGCGATGCATCAGCGGCTATGCCGCCACCACGGTTACACCGGCTCCTACAGTTCCGTGCGCCGCTTCGTGCATCACCTGCGACCTCGAGGCAAGGAGGTGGTGGTGCGGCTGGAGAGGCCCCCAGGCCAGTGCGCCCAGGTGGACTTCGGCGGCGCCGGCAAGCTGCGAGATCCCGCCTCTGGCCGGCTGCGGCAAGCTTACTGCTTCGTGATGACGCTCGCCTACTCCCGGCACCAGTACGTCGAGTTCGTCTTCGATCAGAAGATGGAGACCTGGATCGGCTGCCACCAGCGCGCCTTCGAAAGCTTCGGGGGCGTGCCCCGAGAGCTGGTGATCGACAATCTCAAGGCGGCAGTGCTGCGGGCGGCGCTGGAGGACCAGAAGCTGGCTGAGCCATACCGCAAGCTGGCTCAGCACTACGGCGCCCTGGTGCACCCCTGCCGACCCCGCGCACCGCAGCACAAAGGCATCGCCGAGAATGGCGTCCATTACGTGCAGCGGAATCTGCTCGCAGTCGAGCAGCCCGCCGATCTCGATCAGGCGAATCGCGCGGCGAGGGTGTGGGTGATGGAGGTGGCCGGGGTGCGGGAGCATGGCACCACCCACGTGCCGCCCCTGCGCCGCTTCTACGAGGAAGAGCAGGCGGTCCTCCTGCCTCTGCCGGAGGAGCCCTTCTCGCTGCGGGAGGTGCGGGGCGCGAAAGTGCACCGGGATTGCCACGTCCAGGTGGACGGCAGCTACTACTCGGCGCCGTTCATCTGTGTGGGCCGGAAGCTGGACGCCTACGTCTACCAGCACACCGTGCAGCTCTATGACGGGGTGACGCTGCTGGTAACTCACCCCCGGGCGCGCCGGCCCGGAGAGCGGCATACCAAGCTGGAGCACTACCCCGAGGAGAAGTCCTACTATCTGGTGCACACTCGGGAGTACTGTCAGGCGCAGGCGGAGCGGATCGGGCCGCACTGTGGGCAGGTGGTCGCGCAGCTCTTGGAGGAGCGACCGCTAGATCGACTGCGCAGCGTGCAGGGCCTGCTGGGACTGGCGCGACGCTACTCGCCAGCGCGGCTGGAGGCGGCCTGTGCCCGCGCCTTGCACTATGGTGATGCCAGCTACCGCCGCCTCAAGCGCATCCTGGAGGCGGGCCTGGACCAAGTGCCCCTGGACCCGGGGCCACTCCAGCCTGAGTTGCGCCTCTATGAGTATGCGCGACAAGCCGTGGAGTTCTTCGCCGAGGAGGTGCGGACATGCTGACCCATCCCCTCTCGCCCAAGCTCAAAGAGTTGCGCCTTTCTGGGATGCTGGGCAGCCTGGAAGAGCGCGCCGCGCTGGCTCAGGAGCAGCAGCTCTCCCCGGTGGAGTTCCTCGCGCTGCTGATCGAGGACGAGCTGGAGCGGCGCCACCAGCGCACCCAGGCGCGCCGCCAGAAAGAGGCCGGCTTCGAGTACCTCAAGACCATCGCCGACTTCGACTTCGCCGCCGTGCCCACGCTCGATCGGGCGGTGGTGTTGGAGATGGCCACCTGCGGCTTCATCGCGGCCAAGGAAAACTGGCTGATCTGCGGGCCCACCGGCGTAGGCAAGAGCCACTTGGCCACCGCCATCGGCTACGAGGCGATCCGGCGGGGAATGAAGGTGCTCTCCTTCGCCACCCACCGGCTGCTCGCAGAGCTGCTGGCGGCGCGGGCCGATGGCACCCACCAGAAGCTGCTCGCCAAGCTCGCCTCCGTGGAGCTGCTCATCATCGACGACTTCGGGCTCCGGCCCATCTCCGCCCAGGGAGCGGAGGACCTTTACGAACT
Source organism: uncultured Armatimonadota bacterium (assembly GCA_963699135.1). GTDB lineage: Bacteria > Armatimonadota > Hebobacteria > Hebobacterales > Hebobacteraceae > JBEKKD01. The sequence continues at coordinate 1,578,193 of OY969415.1, forward strand.
CATCGCCCGCCGCTATGAGCGCGGCTCCGTCCTGCTCACCTCCAACCGCTCCCCCTCGGAGTGGGCGGAGGTGTTCGGCGACGCGCTGCTGGCCTCGGCCGCGCTGGACCGGCTCACCCACCACGCCCGGGTGACCGTGATCACCGGCGAGAGCTACCGCCAACGGCATCGCAGAAAGGAGGTAAAGCCGACTCCCAGACCGACCAAGAAACAGTGATCGTCGATCACTGCTCGCAACGACCCGGAATTGCGAAAAGGTGGTACCCATCAGGCGGCGGCCAGTGGTACCCATGGGGCGGCTATTGACACTCCTGTGCTGGGAGGGACTAAGGACTAGTGGGACTCCCGGACCCTCACAGGCCAGGCTGTGTCGCGTTCCTCCCCCCAGCGCTAAGAGACCGACCGCGGCTGGCATGGCAACTCGAGTTGTTCCACCCTCGATCTAGCGGAGACAGCGGCGAGGCCCTGAGAGCGCGTTGCTTCAGGGCTTCGTCGCGTCCGGACGAGAAAGGCGGCGCACCGGTCGGCAGCGAAGAGCAGCACCGAATGCCTGAGTTTCGCCGCTGAGTATCCCCCCTGTGAATCCGATCTGCAACCGCGCGCCCCTCGCGGGCGGAGGAGAGCACAGAGATGTCCGAGGCAGTGGTCGAGGTGATCAGGGTGAAACGGATTGAGCTGGTGGATTCGGAGGGCACCGTCCGCGCGGCCTTGGCGGTGCACGAGGACGGCACTGCGGGGCTGGACCTTTCGGATGAGGGTGGACAGGTCCGCGCCTCACTGACGCTGGCCGCCGCGGGGGTGCCGCGACTGAACCTCCTGGGGAGGGACGGCGGGGTGCAAGCGTCCCTGGGGTTTGGTACTGATTGGCGGACCCAGCTGGTCCTGACTGACAGGCACGCGCAAGTGATCTGGTCCACTCCGTAAGGTGAGGCGCAAGGAGTCCTCCACGACATCAGCCGCTCCACTCCTGCGGAGGGCGGCGCGGCGGGTGCGCCATTCCTGACGCTTCCACGGCAGACCCCTCCCATTGACTCCCGGCCGAGGGGGTAGCCGGAGTCGGGGGTGGTCAGGGACGTTGATAGCCGGGACCGCGGCACATCCCCCCATTCCCATCGCGGTCGGGCAGCCACGCCGCCCAAGTTCGGGACAGCCTTCTCCCTGCCTGCGCAGGATGCAGCTACCGGGGTCACCGCGGCAGGCACCGGCGCAATGGGAGATGACTACATTCGCGCCGATCGACTGTCGGAAGCCGAGTCAGTAATCCCACCGTTCATGGCGAACGGGCAACCGATTCAGTTGCTCCCGATAGACGCGCCACTGCGGCATGAACTGATCCATGAGCGCGACGAAGCGGGCGCTATGCGTTGACTCCACGAAGTGCACCATCTCGTGGACGACCACGTACTCAAGACACTCGGGTGGTTTCCTGACCAGATCTGTATTGAGCCGAATGCTATGCGAGGTGGGGTTGCAGCTCCCCCATTTCGTCTTCATCCGCTGTACGAAGAACCGCTCCAATGACACACCGATCGATGACTGCCACTTGGCGACCAGCGATGGCACTGCTGTCCGCAGCTGCTCGCGATACCACGCCTCCAGGATAGCATGCCTCTTCCTCTCGCCTGTTCCCGGTCGCACTGATAGCACCAAGCGGTTGTGCTCCAATCGGATGGCTGGTCCCCGATCGCATTCGACAACCGCAAGGAGGTAACGACCGCCCCAGACGAAGTGGCTCTCGCGTTCCATATGCTCCCGTGGCGTCTCGCGCGCTTGCTCCCTGAACTTCCTCTGTTGCTGCCTGATCCAGCCGACTTTGGAGATCGCGAACAGTCGAATCGCATCGAGACTCATGTGCTGGGGGGCGGAGATACGCACTCGCCCCATGGGTGGGTGAACGCTCAGATGGACGTTCTTGATGCCCTTCCTAGCCACGTCTACTATGATGTCGTCCAGCTCCAGCACCTCGGTCATCAGTACTCTCTTTGCTGCCTAATGATGAGAAAGACGCGCTCGACTTCATCGATATCATCACCCAGTACCGGCAGCAACGCCCGCTTGATCTCATTCTCCCGCGCTTGGTGGCCGCGCCACTCGTCCGGCCTGACGCGCTTGACTGTCTGGTCAATGAGTACAGCCAGGTCTTCCTGCCCGCCGAGGTTGCGATACAGGGCGCGGAGTCCTGGGTGTTCAGTCTCGCCGGTGTCCCGTCTGCCTGACCCGTCTGCACCTGCTTCGCCACTGCCGATACCCGTCTCAAGTACTCCTCGTACTCAATCCGCTTTGCCTTGAGATCGGCGAGCACCTCCGCGAGGAGCATCGACATCTTGTCGTAGTAGGCCGGATCGTTCAGATGCTCCTTGATGATCGTACGGCGCACGTTGTTGGCTATCGTCTCGGCGACGGCATCCCGGCTGGCCCTGATCCCACTGGGCAGAGAGTTGATCGCGTCGGCGATGCCGCTCTTCACGATGAGTTCCAGCAAGGACATGTTGTCGAACGGTGATATCTTCCTCGGCTCAGCTGCCTCAATGTACGTGTCAATGAGATGGCGCATATCGGCTTCGTACGCCTTGAGATCGATGGTCTCGCCGCTTGCTCTGCGGATGACCTCGCGGACGTCCAGGTAATGCTGGAGTTGCTGCTTGATGCCAGTGACGTCAGCCCCGCTGTAGCCTGCCGATTCTAGCTCATCGGCGATGTTAGCGTACGCGCGCACAAAGGCCGCTGTTGCCCTGTAGAGGGCGACGCGCTGTGGCTCACGTTCGGCCAGTTCCTCCGGGAGTTCCGTGTTGCCGCAGAAGTAGTGGATGTACTCCAGCTCGCCTTTGGGTGGTTCCACAGGCTCGCAGATGAGAGCCAGCTCTTCCAGTGCCCTGTCCAGCCGTTCGCGCCCCCTGGTGAGACGGTCCTGCAACAGAACTTCGGGGTCGACGCCCCCGCGCTGTGGTCCAGCTCGGAGGTATAGACGGCGATGGCGTTCTCAACCTTCCTGAAGAGATCCTTATAGTCGACGATGTAGCCGAAGTCCTTGTCTTCGCCATCGAGCCGGTTGGTGCGGCAGATGGCCTGGAAAAGCCCGTGGTCCTGCATGGATCTGTCGATATAGAGGTAGGTGCAAGGCGGCGCGTCGAAGCCGGTGAGTAGCTTGTCCACCACCACCAGCAGCTTCATGTTGACTGGCTCCTTGGTGAAAAGCTCCTTCGCCCGTTCCTCGTAGGTCTCCGTCTTCGTCATATTCGGCTTGGCTTCGATGTCTCTGAGAAGCTCGGTGTAGGTGTTGTAGATGAACTGCTTGTCGGTCTCGGTGTTCGCTCCGGTCTCCTCCAGCGTGACGTCCTTCGCCTGCGGGTTGTAGGAAGTCACCACCGCGCACTTCCCTCTGAACGGCGTCTTCTCAAGAAGCGCGAAGTACTTGCACGCCTCGTAGATGCTCGACGCCACCAGGATGGCATTGCCGCGCTCGCTGGAGAGGCGCGGCCTCACCCCAAAGTCGAAGATGATGTCTCTTACCACGCGCTCGATACGAGAGCGGGAACTCAGCACGACCTGCATAGTGCCCCACTGCTTCTTCAGTTCGTCTTTCTGCCAACTATTGAGCGCCTTCGTCTTGGCTTCGAACCATGCATCGATCTTGTCCTCGGAGCCGAGGCGTTGGTCGATATCGCGCGCCTCGTAGATGAGGTCGAGGACCACCTTGTCCTTAACTCCTTCACTGAACTTGTACGTATGAATGTAGCCGCCAAAGACCTCCAGGCTGGTCTCCCTATCCTGCTTGAGCAGCGGGGTACCGGTGAATCCAATGAACACCGCATTGGGCATCATCGCCTTCATCACGCGGCGCAGCTTACCGCTCTGGGTGCGATGGCACTCGTCCACAAAGACGAAGATCTCGCCTACTGTCTGGCTCGGCTGGGCTTCCAGTTCCTTGATGAACTGCTCGAAATCATCTACATCCTTCCGTCCAAACTTGTGGATGAGTGAACAGAGCAAGCGCGGTGTCGCCTGGCCCAGCTGGCTCATCAGGTCACGACCACTGCTGGTGCGTTTGACCGCCTCGCCCGCTTCATTGAAGGTCCGCTCGATCTGCTTGTCCAGTTCATCGCGATCGGTGATCACGGCCACACGAGCGTTCGGGCTATTCTCCAGGATCCACTTGGCCAGCAGCACCATCACAATGCTCTTGCCGCTGCCTTGAGTGTGCCAGATGATGCCGCCCTTATGCTCGCGGACATGCTGCTGGGCGGCCTTGACGCCGAAGTACTGATGCACGCGCGGCAGCTTCTTCACGCCGCCGTCAAAGAGTACGAAGTCGTGCATCAGCTCGATCAGTCGGTCCTTGGAGCACATCTTCAGCAGGTACTTATCGAGCGTGAAGCGGCTGCTATCCTCTTCGTCTTCCTTCCACTTCAGGTAGTACTTCTCGAGAGTGCCGATGGCGCCGTAGCGCAGGCCTTCGGAATCGTTGCCGGCGAAGACGAACTGCACCGTGCTGAAGAACCACTCGTGGAACTCGAGCTGCTGGTTGGACAGGTTCTGGCGGATGCCATCACCGAGACTGACGCGACTGTTCTTCAGTTCCAGTATGCCAATGGCAATGCCGTTCACGTACAGCACAAGGTCCGGTCTTCGGTCGTGGTCGCCCCGGAGCGTCACTTCCTCGGCGATGGCGAAGTCGTTCTTCTCCGGCTCGCCCCAGTTGATGAGGTGTACGGTTTCCGTCACCTCGCCGGCCTCGATCTTCACCGGCACGCCGTAGCGCAGCAGGCTGTAGACGGCCTGGTTGTTGCCGTAGAGCGTGCGGCTGTGACTGTCCGCCTCGGTGCGCAGCGCATGAAGAGCCCGGCTGATCTGTGCAGGACTGCAGCCGCCCCGGGTCAGATAGGCGGTGAGTAGACCCTCTTCGATGTTGCTGTTCGCATCACGATCGGTCCAGTCACCGAGGTACCGGTAACCGAGTTCGTCGCGGAAGAGGGCAATGACGCGGTTCTGCGTGGCGCGTTCGGGCTGGCCGATAGTGCTCATATCAGCCGAATCCTCCCGGTGAGCAGTTCTTGCACCATGCCCTGCTTGAGGAGACGGGCCTTGTCCCTCTGTTGTTCCAGGGCAGTGAGTTCGGTATCCATGGCGGAAAGGACAGTGGCGATGGCGGTCTGCTCCCTGGGAGGAGGGAGACGCAACTCGACATGCGCCAGGTTTCCCAAGCTGATATGTACAACTGCGTCCCCCTGTCCCATCCGGGCCTTCTGCTGGGCTATAGACGGGTGATTCAGCAGGTAGCCGAGGAACATCGAGTCGTGATCGATTGGGCTGAGGATAATGATATCACCCCCCGCATAGGCTTCCTCCTCGCCCAGGTACGCAACACACTTGCCGATGGCCCCCGCTGTCTCACCTGAACCGGCAAACAGAAGATCACCTCTTTGCAGCCGCCAGCTCTCCCTGGCGACCCCAGGTGGGATGAAGGAGTGCAAAAGCCGGACGAAATCGTCATAGCGAGTGTAGATCTCTCCATAGCGAATGCACGGAAGCCCATTCGCGATCACATCATCCTTCCTGATCCCCTTGCCTTTAGCGAACCTGCCGACCTCCCCCAGCCTCTTCACCTCCCACTCCCCGCCAAATCCCGGCAGGCGCTTCCTGCCGGTGAGCAACTCCTGCGTCGCGCCTTGCCTGATGTGGCGTTTCTTGGCGAGGAGCCGCTCCACGGATTCGATCAGCACATCGGCATGGCTTAGTGCTTCGGAGATGGCGCGCTGCTCGGCGAGTGTTGGAACCGGAACAGGCATCGTCTGGAGGGAACCTGCGTTCACGTTCTTCTGGCCTCCACCTATCTGGTTCCTGCCGAAGAAGCCCTGTCCGCGTTCGGAGTTGAGGTAGTGGCATAGAAAGCCACTATCAACGACATGCCTGTCAGGACGCGTGATCAGCGTGGTGAAGCTCTGCGCGGACTCATATTCGGGAGGAACCACACAGGTTGTCCCTGGGTACCCAGTCCTTGCTGTTAGGAGGTCGCCAGTCTTGAGGCGCTTGCTCTTGAATGACATCTCGTAGACACGATCAACATGGAGAACATCACTATCGTCAAGATGCCCTGGCTTGATATTCTGGTTCCGGAGCAGCACGATGCCGTGTTCACGGTAGGCATGAGTTGCTGCGCTTGCGATGCCAACCATGATCCTCTTCGAGACCGACTTCAGTGGCCTTACTTTCCACTCCTCCGGGATTACCCCCACCTCGGTCTGCTTGTAGCCGGGCGCTACTTCCATGAGAAACCCATCATCTGCAGGTGGCGGCTCACCTCCGTCTCTAGTTCAGCCACGTGGCCGACCATCCGTGGCAACGGAGTTTCGTAGCGTTCGGCAAGTTCCGTCACGCGTTGGGTCAGGGACTGGTTGACGCGATCCATCTCCCCATGTATGGCAACATCAAGTGCAGTGAGCCACTTGTCGTCCACGACGAGCGTTTGGATCTGCGCCTCGGTGAGCTTGGGGTAGTGGGCGTAAGCCTTGGCATCGAGCGCGGCCTCGGCGGCTTTGAGTCGCTTCTTGAGGCCGGCCTCCCTGTTGCTGAGCTTCAGCCACTCGCCCAGCACGGTTGCCTCATCCTTGGCCTCTTCGTCGCCCTTGATCTCTCTCAGTCGGGCGGTGACATTGGTCTTGTTCACCTTGTCCATGTCGCCAAACGCGTCCTCCTCGGCGCCGTGTTCCTCCTCTAGCTCAGCGATACGTGCCGCGACGCTCTCCAACTCAGCCGCAAGCTGGTCAACGGCCGCCTGCTGCTTGGCGAAGTAGCGGGCAACGACCAGCACCTTGGGCACGAGATCGCAGGCCCAGCCTTTGTCCCTCTCCTTCCCCTTCTTGTCTTTCACCAAGATGCGGTAAGCCTCAGCTTTCCAGCCGTCGGCGGCGATGAGGTAGCAGTCGTCCTGCATAGTCTCGGCCCAGTAGTCCATCAGGTGCTGATAGATATCATAGTTGTCGAAGAGGGGCTGGCCGGCATAGTAGGTCAGCAGATCCTCGGCAAGATCCACAATGAGTTGCTTCGGATGGAACCCCGCCTGCAACTGCCGCAGCGCCTTGGCGCTTCTCGTCCACCAAGTGGCGAAGTGGGCGTTCATGCTGGTGGTGAAGGCAGCGAACTCAGGGTGTTCGCAGATGGCGGACCTGATCGCCGGCTTTCCCACGGCAAGGGCGAGGTAGCCGGGGCGGCTTGTGCTGAACAGCGTCTGCCGAAGCTGCGGGCAGACAGCCCAGTAGCGCTGGAGGGCATCAACATCGGCAGCGGGAATGCCGCCTTTCAGGTGTCCCTCAATGTCCTGAGCATCCTCCGGCGTCTGGCTGTCGACATAACGCGGCAGGTTCAGGTTGAACTCGTTCCTCTCGATCTCTTCGGAGGACACCACGCGGGAGTACTTCGGGAGTTCGAGGCGTTTGTTGAAGACGTCAACGATCTTGTGGATGTCCCGGGCGCGCAGCCGGTTCTTGGGGCCCTCCTTCATGAAGCCTGCACTGGCGTCTATCATGAAGATGCCCTTGCGCGCGTGGGCATCCTGCTTGTCGATGACCACGATGCAAGCGGGGATGCCAGTGCCGTAGAACAGATTGGCCGGCAGACCGATAATGCCCTTGATGTAGCCTTTGCGCACGAGGGCACGGCGAATGTCGGCCTCAGCGTTGCCGCGGAACAGGACGCCATGCGGAAGAATGCACGCGCCTTTTCCGGTGCTCTTAAGGGAGCGGACGATATGCAGCAGATAGGCGAAGTCCCCCTGTTTGCCGGGGGGTGTGCCGAATGGCTGGAATCGCTCGTAGCGGTCGTGAAGCGGGTCGAGCCCAGTGCTCCAGCGCTTGTCGGAGAAGGGGGGATTGGCGACTACGTAATCGAAGGTCTTGAGTGTATCGCCGTCTTTGAACTTGGGATCGGTCAGCGTATTGCCCTGCATGATCAGCGCCATCGGATTGTTATGCAGGATCATGTTCATCCGAGCGAGACCGCTGGTGGCCGCGTCCTTCTCCTGCCCGTAGAGCGTAACCTTGGTGTGCGCCTCATCGCCCACCTTCAGCAGGAGCGAACCTGAACCGCATGTGGGGTCGTAGACGGTGGTGGCATTGGTCGTCTTGGCGTCACGGATGCCAACGATCTGCGCCATTACGCGGCTCACCTCGGCGGGGGTGTAGAACTGCCCTTTGCTCTTGCCACTCTCCGTCGCGAAATGGCGCATCAGATACTCGTAGGCGTCGCCCAGGATGTCGTCTCCGTCGGCGCGGTTCTTCGAAAAATCAAGTGCCTTATTCTCAAAGATAGCGATGAGATTGGTGAGCCGATCCACCAGCTCCTTACCGCTGCCAAGCCTAGTGGGGTCGTTGAAGTCCGGCATGTCGGAGAGCTTGTTGGCTTTGGCCAGCGGGGCGACGATCTTCTTGTTGATCTGGTCGCCGATATCGGACTTGCCCTTCAGCGCGACCATGTCCTGGAAACTCGCACCCGTCGGGATGGTGATCGACGCGTAGGGCACGCCAGCATACTTGTCACTGACGTACTTGATGAATAGCAGGACGAGGACGTAGTCTTTGTACTGGGACGCGTCCATGCCCCCGCGCAGCTCGTCGCAGCTACTCCAGAGCGAGCTGTAGAGTTGTGACTTCTTCAGCGCCATAGTGCTGATGGCTCCCTGTTCACACCTGTGGACGTGCCCATCGCCCGTCTCCGACCGCGTCCACGATCACTCTTCTTCTTGGCCCTCACCCAGTTCGATGATGTAGTGGGTCGTCCGCCGGACTTCGATGTCATTCTCTATCAGCAGGCTCACCAACTCCTCGCCGTTCATTAGCGCAATCGGAGTCGCGATCGGCTTGACCGCCTCCTGCTTTGCGCCGTCGCTGGAGTCGCTGGTAGTGATGATGAGTCCGTGTTCGTGCGGCCGAGGCTTCCCCGTACTTGCTGGACCACGGGAGCCTGCACATTGTGCTTCCACCGCTTCACCTGCACCGCCATCCGGGTCGCGACCACCCCACCCACGACCATGACTCCGCGCAAGTCAATCCCTCCGTCGCCGGAATGGGGTGTCACCTCGACCGAGTCGAAGCCGACCTTGGCTAGCAACTTGCCGCTGAGCGCCTCAAACCCGACGGGCGGCATCTGACGGATGTGCTGGAGAAGCTCCTTGCGCACGTGATCGTTGTGGTGCTCTATCTCGCCCGCTAGGCCCCTCGACTCCCACCGCGTCAGACCCACGAGGCCCTTGCCGTGCCTGGTGAATCGGGGCGCCTCAAGTCGCTTCTGCTGCCGCTGGATTTCCATCAGTATCTGCGCATACATTGTCGCTTCCGGCGTCCGACCGGCGGTGGCGACAAAGCCAGGCTCCAGCGCCTTGTTCGTGATGTCCCGGTAGTGCATGGGCTCTTGATCCGCGAAACGGTCGAGCACAACCTCGGCCGCCTTGGTGAAAGAGACGGTGGCGCGCGACGCTGGCTGAGGCGTGGTGGTGCCGTCACCTACAGTCGTCGAATCGTTCAGCGCGAACACGCCAGCGTCGATCCTGCGGAACCGGGAACTGGGTCCGAGGCGCTTGATGTTCGCGGCCAACTGCGCGTTGATCGTAGCATGCAGGGTCTTCCCACCTGGCTTCCACAGGCCGCCCGCGACCATGCGCTCAGTGATGTCCCGGTAGTGGAGCGGCTGCCCGGCCTCGCTAAGTACGGCGTAGACGGCGTCCAGAAGGTTCATCCCGCCCTCTCCTCGGGATCGTCTCCGAAGGCACACGACGCCAACGCGTGGATGATCCCCCCGACCTCTGAGCCAGGGCTGCCAGGCAGTCAGTGGCTGGCCCGTAGAGCATCGTCAGGATTCCCTCAGATGGGTCGCTTCACCTGCCAGAAGGAGGCTAGTCGGAGCAGAAGGGCCTGTGCATGCGCACGCGGCCGCGAATGCCGCGCCGTGTGCGCCCGTGTGGGGCACTCAGCGGCCGGTTCGGGCTGTGCCCCAGCCTGCTGCTGTTCGCGGCGCTGTCGCCGCGTGGGGCGGCCTGTCGCGCACCTACGCGGCCGCACTTCGACCGAGGCAAGCGGTCAGATCGTGGATGAAGAACAGGTGAGGCGTGGGGTGGTGCGGTCTTCGGGGACTCCCCCCTCTTTCCCGGGACTCCCACCCCACTAGCTCGCGACAGCTCCAGCAGACGCCGCTGCTTGGTCGCACCCTGCGCCATGGACCGCGCCCCCACCTCCGCCTCGCTCGGAAGCGACGCCCTGAAGCCAACGTCGTGCGCCCTATTGGCGGGCCTGGGGACGACGAATGCCGGAAGTGCCGCGATCCCCACATCACCGGCAGCAGAAATGCCTGGACTTTCTGGCCAACATCCGTTCAATGGTCTTATCGGCAGTACGACAAGGCTCGATGGGAGGCAGAAATGGCGAGGAAGCCGCGACAAGATCGGCGGTCAGACCAGCGGGAGCTGGAGGAGTTCCTGGATGCGCTGGCGCTGGAGGGGAGGTCAGTACACTCTATGCGGGCCTACCGCAGAGACTTGGAGGCACTGCTGGCGGCATTGCCCAGGCCGTTGGACCAGGCGCGACCCGCGGACTTGCGGGAGTGCTTCCGTCGCCAGCAGCAGGCCGGCAAATCGCCTTCCAGCATCAACCGCGCCATTGCGGCCGCCCGCTCTTTCTGTCGCTTCCTGTTCGAGGAGGGCATGCTGGAGACGAACCCCGCGCAGGCGCTGCGCTCTATCCGCCTGGGCCCGCCCCTGGCGCCCAAGCATCTCACCGTCGAGGAGGTGCAACGCCTGCTGTCGCTGCCTGACACCGCTACGCCCATTGGCAGGCGCGACCGCGCCATCCTGATGCTGTTCTACAACACCGGCTTGCGGGTGGGGGAGCTGTGTGCCCTGAGTCGTGAAGATGTGCAACTCCCGGCGCAGGGATGGGGAGCACTCCAGGTGGTGGGCAAGGGGAGACGGCTTCATCGGCTGCCCATCAATCGCCCCGCGGCCGACGCGCTGCTGGCCTATCTCGCCGACCGCGAGGACGCGGATTCAGCTCTGTTCCTGAACCGCAGCGGGCGCCGCTTCTCGGTACGCGGGATTGCGCTGCTGGCGAATCGGTACCTGCGGGCGGCCGGCATCACCGATCGCTCCGGGCCACATGTACTGCGCCATAGTTTCGCCACTCACGCCCTGCGCGCCCGACCCAACCTGCGGGCAGTGCAGGAACTGCTGGGCCACGCCTGGGTGACCACTACCCAGCGCTACACTCATCTGGAGGTGGAGGACTTGCAGGCCCAGGTGGCCGATCTGCCGGCGAATCGCGTCTGCAACGCCTCCTAGGCGTTCCCTTGGGCGAGAAGACCACGCACCGCGGGATGCAGGCCGGTCTGCCTACGTCGGCAACTGGAACGCCCTGGTCACGAACACCGCCATCTGATCGCGGCTGACGATCCAGGTCGGCTGGTAGTGGGTGGCGTCATAGCCATTCACCACCCCATGGTCCACGCAGGCCTTGACCGCGGTCCCGGCCCAGTACCCGGCCGGCACGTCGGCGAACAGCTCCGGTGCCGTGTCCATGGGATCGTTGATGCTCACCCAGCCCTCCGCCCGGGCCACGAACACTGCCATCGAGCCCCGATCCACCTGCAGCGTCGGTCCGTAATGGGTCGCGTCGAAGCCCTTCACCACGCCGTGGTCGATGCAGTAGGCGATGTAGACGTTAGCCCAGGGGTTGGTGATGTCAACGAAGGGCAAGGTGTCGGACCCCGTGGGGTCACCGCCGTTCATGGCCCGCGCGATATACACCGCCAGTTGGTCGCGGGTGACGGGATTGGTAGGGAAGTAGCTTCCGCCAGAGCCCTTGACGATGCCCGCGGCGACGCAAGCCTCTATCTCCGCGTAGGCCCAGTTATCGTAGCCGGCGTCCGTGAACTCGTCCTCGTCCAGCGCCGCGGCGACGTCTTCTACCAGCAGTGTCTGGTTCACCTCGATACCGTAGTGGATCACCACGGTGCCATCCGGGAAGCGCACTCGCACCGCCACCGGGCCAGCGGCGGGGATGCCGAACTGAGCGACTAGTTCGTCCTGGGCGCCATGTGCCGAGTTGCAGCCGATCAGCCGCGTGAGCGTCCTGCCGGCGGGGAAGTTGGGGTCGTTGTCTACGTTCACCTCGACCCGTGCGCCGATGGCATCGCGGGCGGGCTGGCCGGTGTCGGTGGCGTCACCGACCGCGTTGGTGACGGCCTTCACCCGCAGCCAGCTGGCCGGTGTGGTGATGTTCTGGAAGAGGCGGGTGGTGTAGTTGGCATCGGCCTGTATCAGATCAAGGCGACCGTCGACATCGATGTCGGCCCAGGCCGCGGCCTCGTGCTGGTAATGGTCCTCAAGGCCGGAGCCAACGACTACGTTCGTAAAGGTGCCGTCACCGTTGTTGTGATAGAGAGGCGGCGGGTCCTCGCCAGTGACGTTCCACGTGCCGACGTACAGATCCAGCCAGCCGTCGTTATCGTAATCGGCCCAGGTCGCAGCGAAGCCGACGGCAGTGTCAGCTGCCATGCCCGCGGTCGCTCCCACCTCGGTGAAAGTACCATCATGGTTGTTGTGGAACAGCCAATCCCGTCGCGCGAGGGGCTCAAGGTAGACTCCGCTGCTGACATAGCAGTCCAGCCACCCGTCGTTGTCGTAGTCGCCCCAAACTGCTGAGAAGCCGTCCACGGCCACCGTCACCCCGGCGCTAGTGCTCACGTCCGTGAAAGTGCCGTCTCCATCGTTGTGGTACAGCATGGCCGGGCCACGAACGCGGGCGATGAGCAGATCAGGGCGACCGTCGTTGTCGTAATCCCCCCATGACGCCGACTGCCCGCCGTATCCGGAAGGATCGCCGGTGATGCCAGTGACGATTCCGGCTGCCTCATGGACGTCAGTGAACGTCCCGTCGCCGTCGTTATGGTACAGGTACGACGCCTGGCCGTTGATCGGAACGAATACGTCGAGCAGGTTATCGCCGTCGTAGTCGCACCACGCGATGTGACGGCTAGGCCCACCGTTGTTGAAGCCGGCGGCCTGTCCTACCTCGACGAACTGGGTCGCGTCACGATGGTACAGGTAAGGGAAGCGGCCGCCGGACGCAACCATCACATCGAGATTGCCGTCATTATCGTAGTCAGCCCAACCGACAGCATCCTGCTCGATCGCGATGTCGGAGGGGAGCTGGAGAGACTGACTCACATCCGTGAAAGTCAGATCATGGTTGTTGTGGTACAGGATGGGCCCGTGCGCTGCCGGGATGGGTGTGCCCTGGTTGGTCGCGGCAATGAGGAGATCGGGGTATCCGTCGCCGTCGTAGTCCGACCAGCCAGCGCCTACCGCGCTCGGGAATCGACCCCGGTAGGATCTCCTGGAACTCCGCCCCCGGGGTGAACGGCAACTGCGTCAGCGCGAAGTTCTGCGTTGCGGTCAGCCCGGTGACGACTGATATCCCGGTCGCGGTGCCCCACCCATAGCCGCCCGCGCTGGCGCCAACGCGATAGCCCTCGCCTACGGGGACGCCGGTGATAGCATAGCTGCCGTCGGTCGCGGTAGTAGCGCTGAGCGCGCCGCAGCTCACCGTCGCACGCTGGATCGCCGCGCCGTTCGCGGCATCGGTGACCTTGCCCCCGATAGAGCCGAAGGCGGTTGGGGAGAGGGCGAAGTCAACCTTCGTGGTTGCCTTCTCTGCCACGGAGATGCCGCTGGCGGAACCCAGGGCATGGCCCGAAGCGCTCGCGGTTACGGTGTAGCCCCCGCCGATGCGCACCTCCGACAGCTCGTACCTGCCTCTGGCATCGGTAGTCGCGGTTGTGCTGCCACACGCTACAGTGGCCCCACTGATCGGCAGTTCCGTCGTTGTGCCCGTCACCGTTCCCACGATGCTGCCGACGATGGGGGGTAAGAGGATATCCACGACGGTAGTCTGCCCGCCAGTCACCGACACGCCTGTCTGCGTGGCCGGGTAGAACCCCGAAGCGGTCGCAGTTACGGAGTGCTCCGTACCCTCATAGATGTTGGCGAGGGAGTAGGTCCCATCCGCCGCGGTTGTTGCGGTGACAGCGCCGCAGGTCACGGTTGCGCCGGAGACCGGAGCAAGCGTGTCCTCGGCCTTCACGACGCCGGTGATCGTGCCCTTCGGAAGCGGGTCAACCGCAATGTCGAGTGTCACTAGCGACGAGACCGTGGCTGAGACACCAGATACAGATCTCGGTTGGTAGCCGGCAGCGGTCACGGTGACGGTCAGGCCAGCGCCTGGCGTCACTGCGAGCACGTAGCGCCCGTCCGGGCCGGAAGTGGCCGTGGCCGCCCCGCAGGCTACCGTAGCTCCCGCGACGGGAAGCGACGAGGCCGAGTCCGTGATCGCGCCAGTGATGCCTCCATAGGCTATCGGGACTAGCGGCAGGTCGAGAGTTCTCTGCTCTCCCGGATCGAGGATGATGTCCAGGGATGACGTAACATAGCCGGTTGCCGTGGCCTCCACCGTCTGGGCGCCGCTTGGAACTACCGGCATGTTGTAGACACCATCTGCGAGTGTGGTGCGGACAATCTCGCCATCGGTTACCGTCGCGCCGGGGATCGCCAGGCCAGTATGGGCATCGAGAACGGTCCCGAATAGCGACGCCCATACCGCGGGATCGCCCCACACGTACACGTCATAGGTGCTGCTAGAACGGCCGTCCGTCCACGCGGCAACGCCGTTGGCCACATGGATTGCCCACTGCGGATAGCCATCGTGAGTCAGTTCGGTCAGCGCCGAGTCGGCAAGGTCGTAGAACATGATATCAGTCCCGCCATAGCGCTCGTCCGTCCACAGCACCAGATTCCCGCCGATGGTAGGATCGCGCTGGGTGGCCGGGTCGGCGGACAGGTTCCGGAGGGCCGGGTCTGGATCGGGCCGCGGGTCCTCGCGCCAGTTCGGAAGGCCGTCGCTGTCGCTATCGAACGCGAGATCGTAGGCGTAGACGTCGCTGTTACCAGAGCTGACGTCCGACCAGACTATCTCGTCGCCCGATAGGGACGGGCCACTGCTGAGGGTGGTGGTTAGGAACGGAAATGCCTGTGATAGCGCCCGGTCGTAGACATAGATGACACTGGTCGGGCCGCTGTAATCATTCCAGGCGACCCAGCGGCCGCTGAGGGCCAGGGAGGAGTAGGAAGCCAGACCACCTGCTCCGATCTTGGTACGGGCCGGATCGGGGTCTGGCAAGGGGCGCTCCTTCCAGTTTGGAATGCCATCACCATCGGAGTCAACAGCCAGATCGTACAAGTACAGCCCGTCTGCGACATACGCCACCCGCAGTCCATCATTGCCCGCCCTGTCCTGGTAGCCTATAAGGGGTCCGGCAAAGAAACGATCTCCGCTAGCGATCTCAGACACGGCCGAGTGCCACGCGCCCGGGTAGACGTCCGGTTCGGCCCAGGTAAGGACACCGCTGCTGACGGTGGGGGAAGCGATCCCAGTGCCGCCCGAGATATCCTGAGACGCGTCCTTCCAGAGGTCGTAGATCTTGAGCATGTGGGTCGGCTGCTCGACCCAGGCGACATATCGCCCATCGAAGTCGATGCCGGAGGGCGTGATGCCGGTGATGATTCGAGTGCCATCAGCATGGCACGTCATGGCGCACAAGCAGATGAGGAAGGCCAACAGGACAGCGGGAACAACAGCGTTTCTGCCCATCGCACACCCCCTGACATCGCGCTCCGGGCCCCCTCGACAGAGACGCAGGCTAGAACCAGCGGCCCGTGGTCGCAGTATACCTCGGCCCCGCGCTCAGCACAAGCCCGTGGTCGCAACCGGGGCGCTCCTCAGGTGACCTACGGAGCCCAGGCAGAGGCCTTGGAGCTTCCGGTTGCCAGGGCCCTCGCTTGTCTGCCCTACTGCTCCCCCTGTGCTATACTGAACTAGCCGGCCTGCCCTGCGGGCCGCATATCCGGACCTGCGCCTCGGCGCAGAGGGGGTGTACGATGGGTGTTCGGAGTCTGTGGCGGATCGCTGTGATGGTCGGTGCGCTCTCGAGTGCTCTCATTCAGCCCCTCGGGGCCGCACAGTTCGAGGACATTGGTGTCCGGCTGAACATACCCGGTTGTGTTGGTGCAGCGTGGGGGGACTACGATGGCGACGGATACGCGGACCTGTTCCTCTCCGCGAGCGCGCCCGATTACCTCGCCCATCCTGATATGCTTCTGCACAATAACCGCGACCTCACCTTCACAGATGTCAGTTCAGCTGCAGGCCTACTGACGCAGCAGGTAGAGGACAACGGCGTAGCTTGGGCGGACTACAACAACGACGGACTGCTGGATGTTCTCGTTGGGTCCGGCACTGGCTATCCGAAGCTCTATAGAAACGACGGCGGCCACTTCTCGGAGGTGGCGTCGGCTTCCGGGCTCTATACGGCGTCTCCGCGTGCCGAGCGCAGCGTGTCGTGGTGTGACTACGACGGCGACAACCGGCTTGACGTTTTCGTCTGCGACATATTCGCTCTCTCGTCTCTCTACCACAACGACGGCAATGGCGAGTTCACTGACGTCACGACGTCGGCGGGCATGACAGGTCTTGCCGCTCCGGGCAGCGCGGTGGGTGCGGCCTGGGGCGACTATGACAACGACGGGCGGCCGGACCTGCTGATCAGCCGCTACCAGCTGGCCCCGCTTCTCTATCATAACGACGGCGACGGCACCTTCGCCGAAGTCAGCATGGACGCCGGGATCTCCGCCGCCGTGGATGGCGTGTCTGCGGCCTGGGCTGACTATGATAACGATGGCTGGCTCGATTGCTATATCAGCAGCTACCAGGCGGCCCGCGACTGGCTGTTCCATAGCAACCATGATGGCACATTCACTGACGTAGCGGCGACCGCGGGGATGGCCGGTGATGTGTCGGTAGGTATTGGCGCGGCCTGGGCCGACTGCGATAACGACGGCTACCTCGACCTGTACGTGGGGAACCTGGAAACGAACAACCAGCCGTTCCTGTACCATAGCAACGGCAATGGTACCTTCAACGACGTCGCGGCCAGCGCAGGGGTCGGTGGCTTCTACTCGAACCTCGCGGCCATGTGGGCGGACATTGATCTCGATGGACGTCTGGACCTATTCCAGGCGAACGGGGGGACGGTCTCGCGCCTGTACCACAACGTCGGCCCCGCAGGTAACTGGTTGCGCGTGCGCGCGCTGACGAGCGAGAGCGGCGATGCCACTGGCAGCGATCCCGTGCGGGACGCCATCGGCGCCGTGGTATCGTTGAGCCTGGACAATGCCGAGACTATTCCGACCGGAGCCGCGGGAACGCTGATGCGTATGATAGATGGAGGCTCCGGGTTCCAGGGGCAGAACGAGCAGATCGCGCAGTTCGGCCTTGGCTCCGCCAGCACCGTCTCCGTCCGCGTCCGCTTCCCCGATGGCAGCGCAGTCATCCACCGGGGCGTGGCGGCCAACCAGCAGATTACCATCAAAGACGTGCCGGCCGACTACACCGAGACCTTCAAGGACGTGCCGCTGGACTACTGGTCCTATCCGCAGGTCAGAGCCGCCTACGCGGCCGGCATCGTCAAAGGCTCAGACGGCTCCTACTTCCCCACCGATACCGTCACCCGCGACCAACTGGCGGTGTATATCGCGCGGGCCATGAATGGCGGCGACCCGACCGGGCCGGCGACAGTGGCATTCACCGATATCACCAACCCCTGGGCCAACGTCTATATCGCCTACTGCATCGATCACGGGGTAGTGAAGGGCTTCGATGCCACCCATTACGGACCGACGCTGGAGGTGGACCGGGGCTCGATGGCCGTGTTCATCGCCCGCGCCAAGGGCTGGGTCAGCATCGACGACGCCATGAACACCGCGCCGGAGCTGTTCGCCGACGTGCCGGCCGGCTACTGGTCAGGCACTGCGATCCAGGCCTGCGTGGACCACGGGGTGGTGAACGGCTATGACGCCACCCGCTACCAGCCCACCTGGATCGTCAGCCGCGATCAGATGGCGGTGTTCGTGCAGCGGGCGTTTCAGTTGCCGATGTGAGGGAAGCGCCGCGGCCCTGCCACCATCCCGCTCCCAAGCACGGCCCTGATGCCAGTGCCGCGCGGTGTTCCGGGGCAGCGATGGTAGGAAGGGCGGGAATCGCCGCGCAACTTCGCTACCCGATCCCCATCCGCCCGCTCATGCCCCCCGCCTCCACTAACTGGTCAAAGAGCGTTGGGGTTGAGTCTACCTCCCCGGAGGAGACAGACCGTTCGCCTCGGAGCTGCCTGACGGCTACCGCCACCGCCTGGCGAAGCGGCGGCTCCGGAGAACCCGCCAGAAGCTTCTCCAACGCCGACAGCGCGCCGCGGGCTGGCGCTCCAATGCTGCCCAGGGCCAGAGCACTCTCGCGCTGTATCCCCCACCCCAGATCTCGATTCCGGAGGCACTCAGTCAGGATCCCTATGGACCGCGGGCTGGACATCCCGAGGTCGGCCAGGGCCTTGGCAGCGGCGAAGCTGACCATGCGGTCATCCTGATTGAGCGCGCTTGAGAGATGGCCGATCGCTGTCTGGTCCTTCGGATTCGCGGCAACCAGGAGGCGAGCGGCAGTGACGCCGATCTGCTTGTCTTCGCTCTGCAGAAGCGGACGTAGGGCCGCCGGAATCTCAGCTCCCCCGACATGCAGTTCAGACATACCGGCCGCGGCGGCCAGCCGGACCTGCCCATTCGAGTGACGTAGCGACTCGCGCAGGAAGGAGATGCCGGCGGTGCTTGATGGATCGACGCTGGTAAGGGCTGCGGCGCTTGCCAGGCGCACGAACGGGGTCTCGCTGGTATCGCTGACGATCTCCGCCAATGGGCCCGCGGCGGCATGAGCGGCAGTGCCGGTTCGCCTGAGAAGTGCCAGAGCGTTAGCGCGCATGACTCCCCTCTTGTTCTTGGCGACCTGGACCAGCGCCGGCACGGCCTTCTCTTCGGCTCCCAAAAGAACCAGCGCCTGCGCTGCCTCCCAGCTCACGCCCTCATTCGCGTCAGCCGCGGCGGCAGTCAGCGCGGGGATGGCGGGGGTTGCTCCCTGCCCGATCTGTCCCAGCGCGTGGGCGGCCCAGGCGCGGGCATTGGTGTCCTTGTCCTTCAGCTTCGCCACCAGCTTGGGGACTGCCGGCTTGGCCGCCGGGCCTATGGCTCCTAGGGTCTGGGCCGCGAAGTTACATACAGTGGGCTCGGCGTCATCTAGCGCCGCGATCAGGGAGGGCAGAGCAGGCCTGGCATCCGCACCAAGAGAGTAGAGCCCGTCCATCGCCTGGGAGCGCACATCCTTGTTCCTGTCCTTCATCGCCGCGGTGAGGGCCGCCAGTCCGGCTGGGCCCATCTTTGCCAGCGCTTCGCCTGCCCGGTTGAACCGCTCCTTTGCCATCGCGGCTCTCAGCGCGGGAATGGCGGGCTTGGCGGCCGGCCCAATCGCTCCCAAGGCCGCAATCGCGGCCGCGCTCTGCATAGGATCGCCTGAGAGCAAGCGCATCAGCGCGGGTACGGCGGCCTTGGCCTTGGGCCCGTAGCTGGTGAGGGCATAGGCCATCCGCTCTCGCACGTACTTGTCCTTGTCCTTCAGCCCAGCGATCAGGGCAGGGATCACTCTGGGGTCATCCGGAGCCGTGCTCTGGATGGAGGACGCGGCCGCCATGCGCACCTGGGGATCTGGCTTCCTCAGATCCGCGAGCAGAGCGCTGGCCGAGGTCTTCCCCTGGAGGCCCAGTCGTCCCAGTACCTGGGCGGCGTTATTGCGGGCTGCGCGATTGCTGCCGTTGGCGGCCTTCTCCAGCACCGCGATTGCCTCTCCCCCGATAGCCCCGAGCGCCTCGGCTGCCCACTGACCGGTTTCTGAGTCCTTCAGCACGGCGGCCAGCTCCGGAATGGCCGACCGTGCGGTCGGTCCCAACTGCTGCAGGGCCATCGCGGCCTGGAAGCGGGCGCCTGCGTCGTGGCCCTTCAGGGCCTGAATGAGGACCGGCAGTCCGGCCGCCGCCTCTTGCACTCGCTGGCCGGAGAGCACGCCAGCGGAGGACAGACCAGAGGCAGCCTGAAGGCGAACCATATCATTCTGATCCTTCAGCGCCTCCACCAGGGCGGACCTGGCTTCCTTGGACGGAGGCTGCGATGCGCTCAGTGTCATGGCGGCCTCGGCCCTGACTTCAGGAACCGGATCGCTCCTCAGTACTGTGATAAGAGCTGAGGTCAGAGTCGGCGTGAGCTGCCCACTGAGAGAGACGAAACGCAGGGCCAGGACCGACGATGCCCGCACCTCCTTGTCTGGGTCCCGGAGCGCTTTCGCCAGCGCCGGCGCGGCGGCCGCGCCCATACGAGTGAGGGCAGCAATACCTCCGTTATGACGAAGGTCGCCTGAGGCCTCCAGGCGTACGGCGGCAAGTAGAGCTGGCACGGCCGGAGGCCCCGATTCCGCGAACGACGCTTCCGCCCGGTCGAGCGCGACATTCCTCCGATCATCGGGTTTGTAGGGAGTGTTGAGGAACTGGGCGAGGGCGGGATAGGAGGGCTCGCCCATGGCAACGAAGGCGCCGGCCGCTCTGCGTCGGCTCTCGGCGTCCTGGCTCTTGAGTTGCTCGATCCAGAAGCTAACTGGCTGCCCTTCATGCACAGGTACGGCCGGCGCGCCCTTGGCTACCGCGGCTGGGGCACCCGGATTGGTCTGCGTCGCCTTCGACTGCTGCCCGCACCCTACCAGTGGCAAACTCAGCAGTCCAAGTAGCCCCCCCAGAAGCCTGAACCGGGTCACCACCCTCTTCATCGCTTGCCTCCTGGCATCCAAGGCTGAAGACCGCGTTGGCTGCAAACCAAGGCCTCACTGCCTTCCCAACACCGTCACCCCAGGCTATGGCATAGCCGGCTCTGGACCGGCCGCGCTGCTGTCCGCGGGCCCCGAGTCCGGCGGAGCGGTGATGGGTGGCACCGGCATGGCGGGACTGGCTGCCTGCCCCCGCAGGTAGCCCATCAGCGTCGCCGCCAGGCCGTCCAGGGAGCGTTGCCTCCTCCGCCGGCGACGAGGATCTCCGGCACGAAGCGCACATCCGGACTCGGCCAGCGCGGTGATCGCGTTGACCACCGCGGTCGGGACCTGCCCGAGGGCCGCGACCTGCTCGCGGTAAGCCTTGGCCCGGGCCAGACCGACGCCTCGACCTCGCGCGCCGCGGGCGGTCCCGTCTCGCGGATGTAGGTCGCTTCACCGTCGGCCTCGGCCTTCCGGGCGGTGGCGCTGTTGGTCTGGATGTCCACGCCGACCTTGGACTGCGCCAGCTGGGCCTGCATGTCGGCCGTGCCCTTGGCGGCCTCCATGTCGATGCGCTGATCCTGGGCCTCCCGCTGCTTCTGGAAGGTCTGGATCTCCTGGTTGGCGATCTCCCGCTGGGTCAGCACCGTCACCAGGTCCTCCGGGAAGATCACGTCCTGGATGTAGACGCCCCGGGTCTCGACCTCGTACTGGTCGATCTGCTCGCGGATGTGCTCGAAGGCCTGCTGCTGCACCTGCTGGCGGGTCTCGATGAACTGGACCGCCGGCATGCTCTGCAGCTTGTCGCGGAAGTGGTTGCCGACCGCCGCCTGCAGCACCTCGTTGACCAGGTTCTGCATCGTGCCCACCATGGAGATGACCCGCGGCGCCTTGGTGTCGGGCACGTGGATCTGCACCTGCAGGTCGATGCTGAAGACGAAGCCTTCCCGGCTCTTCGCCACGATCTGGCGGAGCTGCCGGTCGAGGTTGTGCGCCTCCGAGATGGCCTCCGCCCAGTTCAGGGTGAGGATGGCCGTCGGCACGATCTCGGCCTGGTAGCAGCGCGGGTTGATCGGGTACTTGCCGGTGCGCAGCGGCTCCCGCCAGATGCCGCGATGGCCCGGGCGCACCAGCGAGCCGAACTTGAACTCCGCGCCGGAGGTGTCCTCGGTCGCCAGGCCGACGTAGGCCTTGATGACCGCCACCTGGCCCTGCTGGACCACCAGCATCGGCACCAGCTCCACGCTGACCAGGAACGGGTTGAGCGCGTAGGCGCCGTAGAGCAGCGGGTCGTGCTGCAGGCCGATCTTGCCGCCGTTGTCGAGGAAGGCCTGGAAGTCCTGGTAGTTGTTGTGCAGGTCGTTCTTGCTGCCCAGCAGCCGCTCGATGCAGCTCCGGGTCGGTCGGCCTCCTGGCTCTCCATCTCGCCGCAGGTCGGCGAACCCGCCCAGCCGGCTGGCGATGTCGCCGGCGGGCAGCGGATCGCCCTCGTAGGTGGTGACGATCCCGACCATGTCGACGACCTCCGCTGCTCGCTGGCCGGGGCTGCGGCGCGATGCGCACCAGCTCGAGCTGCTCGGGCCGCAGGCCGAAGGACCTCGGGGTCAGCACGCCCGTCCGGTCCGCCCCGGCCTGCAGCTCGGGCGAGACCGGCACGCCGTAGACCTGGCGCTTGCGTGATCACCAGGAAGGCCACCGGGTGGATGGGCAGCAGCGTGCCCGGCGGCAGCACCGGGCGCTGCACGCCCTTCTGGCCGCCCTGCGCGAGGAAGCTGCGGAGGTCGGTGAAGTTGCCGAACTCCGGCTTGTAGACGGCCGACTTGGCGCCGATGGGCAGCGGCGCGCCCACCTGCGCGATCACCACGCCGATCTCGCCCGCCGGCACCTGCACCCAGGGGAACTTCGTCACGCTGATAGAGCAGCCAGAACTTGAAGCGCCAGCCCGGCATGAGCAGGTCGGCCTGGTAGCCGGCCTCGCCCTGGAAGGCGATCGGGTTGTCCTCGGAGAGCTTGCGTGAAGGAGAACCGCTTCATCACCAGCCCGACCTCGGTCGGGCCGATGACCCGGATCGAGGGCAGGATGATGAACACCACAACTACCAGCACGCCGAGCCAGATCCATCCTGAAAGTGTGAGCGTGAGCATCCGGACCCCCTTCCCAGGCCGCCGTGAGTTGGTCTGCACGGCCGTAGTCCCCTCCTCCGGCGGCTGTTCCTTCCGGGCCCGGCCTGGTCGTGAGCCGGTCTCACCGCAATCGCCGCTCGCGCTGATGGGCTACCACCGCGAACCGGGCGCGCAGCCCCACTGCCGCCAGCGCCTCCCACGCGGTCTTCTCTGTCGAGGCCCACCAGAGGTCACCCATGCCCTCTATCGCTGAGGATACTTCCGCCCCAGACCTTGACTGTTCTGCTCTTTCGAGCCTCAATGCACGTCCGGTAATGACCATTACTGGACGCAGCAGGGAGGCGAGGAGCATGGAGACGAGTTCGGCGATCACGACGCAGGAGCGGCCGCAGCGCGCAATCGCGCGAAGGGAGGCAGCAGATCCACTGGCGGACATCCTCGCGGGCCAGCTCTCGGAGCACACCCGGCGTGCCTACCGGCATGACGTGTCCCACCTGCTGTTGAACTTGGAGGAGGGGCCGGTGCCCGAGTGGCGCGAACTGAGCCGGGAGGCCAAGCACGTTCGGCTGGAGCGGGCCTTCGCCGACCCGGAGGCGCTGAGGCGGCTGCTCACCGTCACCCGTGCCGACCTGATCGCCTTCCGCACCCACCTCAGAGAAGTCGGCCTCTCCACGCTCGCCACCAACCGGCGGCTGACCGGCGTCGGCACCCTCCTGCGCGAACTCCAGCTTCAGGGCTACCGTCCCGACAACCCCGCCGAGCGGCTCCGTACGCTGCGCACCAGTGGCGACTACTCTCCCACGATCGGGCTGACGGCGGAGCAGGCGCGAGCATTGCTTGTGGCTCCCTCCGGGGATGATCTTCCTGCCCTCCGCGACCGGGCGATCCTGGCGCTGATGCTGCGTAACGGCCTACGGGCCGCGGAGGTGATGGGCTTGTGCGTCGGCGATCTGGGTGAGGACCAAGGTTTCCGCGTCGCCACCATCCACGGCAAGGGAGGCAAGTTGCGGCAGGCAAAACTGGCAGGTGCTACCTGGGAGGCATTGCAGGCCTGGTGCGATGCGGCAGGTCGATGGGCTGGTGGGCCCGAAGCGCCCGTGTTCGTCGCGGTGCGTAGGTCTGGACAGGGCGCCAACGGTGTGTGGATCGCCGCCGAACAGCCGCTCGCCACGCGTAGCCTTGCGCGGCTCGTTCAGGAGCACGCACATCGTGCGCTGTCGACCGAGGTCGCGGCCCACCTTCACCCCCACGCCTTGCGCCACGCGTTCGCCACACTAGCTCTGGAGGCCGGCGCCTCGCTGCGCCGGGTGCAGTACGCGATGGGCCACTCCGACCCACGGACGACGGAGCGGTATGACAGGGCGCGGGAGAACCTGGCCGACAACGCGGCCGACTATGTCGCACGCGCGCTGGGCGAAGTGGGGGACCGCGATACCTGAGGGCCTGTGCCAACGCGCCGCACCCATACCACCATCCCACTCCCGAGCGGAGCACTGAAGCCGACGTCGTGGGCCGCTTGGGCAAGCTCCAGGGGGAAGGCCCGGGATCAGGCGATCATGCTCAGCCCGAAGCCAGGGGGATGGCGATACTGACGGCTCGTGTGGCTTCGTGGCAGGCCGTCTGGGTCTCGGCGCATGCCACAACGGTTCCTGAGCTTCCAGCATGCACCTTCTCGACTTCTGAGAAGACCTCTAGGACGGCCTTGGTGGTTCCTTGCCAAGGCCTTGGCAAGGAACCACCGCCTCCTGCTCGGCGTCTAACGGCCACCGACGCCTTTCGGAGGCTTGCCATGCGGTCCAAGCTGATCCCTGTCACTCTCCTGGTTCTGTTCACGGCTGCGTGCCTGCTCGCCGCTGGTGGAGCCAGACGGCGGCCGAGGGTCACGCCGCCGAAGGCGGCGTCTTCCACGGTCAAGGATGCCGCCGGGCAGCTTCGCGCCCCCGAACCGGAGGACCGCATCGCCGCCCTGCGCGCCCTCGCAGCCAATGCGGTAGAGGCGAGTTCCGCTATCCCCGCGATCGTGGGCCTGCTGAGCGACTGCGGCGAGGCCGGCGAGTGGGAGCGGCCGGACCGCGTATCCGACGCGGCAGTGTCCGCGCTGGTAGCAGTCGGACGGCCGGCGATCGGGCCGCTGGCGAAGGTGCTCGATACCGGCGACGTGCTCGTGAAACGACGGGCGGCCGTCGCGCTCGCCCTGATGAGGAACGACGAGGCCAATGCCGCGCTGATCGGCGCCTCCAGCAGTAAGGATCTGGCCACGCGGCGGGCGGCGGCGGACGCTCTCGGCGGCACCTCGCCGGAGGTGACTGCCGCGCTAGTGCGGTTGCTGAAGGACCCCGACGCGACCATCCGGATGCGCGCCGTTCGCGGCCTTGCGCGCGAGCCGGACGTGTTGCCCCTCGCCCCCGTCATCACAGCCCTCAAGGATACCGACCCGCGAGTTCGCATGGCCGCGGTGGGTGCCCTCGCGGCTGTGCCTGAGGCGCGGGTACGGGAAGCCCTGCTGCCGCTCCTGAAGGACGAGACCCCCACCGTTCGCGCCGCGACGGCGCGAGCGCTGGGGTCACAGGGAAGCAGTCAGGATATGAGCGCCTTGGTGACGCTCCTCGGCGATCCTGACCCACAGGTGCGCGCGGCGGCCGCAGATACGCTTGGGTCAACGATGGGCCGCGGCGCGGTTGAGCCATTGATCGCGGCGCTGAAGGATCCCAGCGATCGGGTGAAGGAGGCTGCGGTTTCCGCCCTGTCGGACACCGGGGATCGGCGTGCTCGGGAGCCGCTGCTGGCCGCCTTCGGCGATCAGGCGATGGGGGTCAGGCTGGCGGTGATCGATGCGGTCGGGGAATCGAGAATGCGGCCGGTCGTCGAACTACTTACCGGCGCTCTCAAGGACCCGAACCCGGAGGTGCGACTTGCGGTGCTGACGAAGCTGAGTAACCTCACTCCTCAGTTGGGCACACGCGCCAAGCCGGTCAGGAGCGCCATCGTCGGCCTGATCGCCGACGAAGACCCTCGGATACGGGTGGCGGCGATCCAGTTCGTGGGGACCGACGACCGCCGCGTGCTCGACCTATTGCTGACGGCTGCGCGCGACCGGCAGCCGCAGGTCCGACAAGTAGCGGTGGCCGCCATCGGACACTGGGAGGAGCCGCGGACTGTCGAGGCCCTAAGCAGGGCGCTGCGCGACCCTGACCCTGATGTCCGGTTCTTCGCCGTTGAAGCACTGGGGCAGTTTGCGCGGCTGGCTCCTGCCAAAGCTCTGATCGGCGCCCTCGACGATCCATCGCGGAACGTCCGCATGGCCGCGATCCGGGCGCTGGGCCGCTCCCGCGACCCGCAGTCGGTGAAGGCGCTGATCGGTGCGCTGCACGATGGCACCTGGGAGTTCAGGAGAGCCGCGGCGGCCGCGCTGGGCGGAACCTGGAGCGATGACGCCGTTGCTGCTCTGGCGGCGGCACTCCGAGATTCGAGTGTGTCTGTGCGCGAGACTGCCGTGCAAGCGCTGGGAGGAACCCAGAACGACAAGGTCGTGGGACCGCTCATCGGCGCGCTGCAGGACTCGTCGCCCGCTATCCGAGCCGCGGCAGCAGATGCGCTCGCAACGTTTTCCAGCGACCAGACGTTCGAGGCGCTGCTGGGGCTCATGAAGGATGACAACGCGGAGGTACGGGCGGGCGCGGCCTCAGGAATGGGGGCGATGGGCGACCCGCGTGCGGAGGACGCGCTGAAGGTGGCAATGAACGACGACAACATAGAGGTCCGCCGCGCCGCCGCGGCCGGCCTCAGCGGGCAGGGGTATACACGCGCTAGAGGCGGCATGGGCGGCGGTGGCCGGGGCGGCGGTATGGGCGGGGGCGGAGGGCGTGGCGGAGGAGGGGGCGCGTTCGCGGAGGAACTGACGCGGGCTGCGGCGGACGCACACCTACTGCCTCCACTCGACGTGGCCCCATCCGCGAGAGGGCCTGCGTCCAGTAATCGGCAATATCGGACGCAGATCCGGTTCCGAAACGGGTACCAGGGCGCGGGCCGGGCAACCAATAGCACTGCCCCGCACGCTCCCGAAGCCGCCAGAGCTTGCGACGCGGCACCTATCCCAGCTTGCAGCCGCGCGGAGCGAAGTGCTAGAATCACCATGGAGGATTCACCCGTGACGACACCGGATCCCGTTACCGCGGTCTACAACGCCTGTAACCCGGCCGTCGTGCCGACGTTCGATCACTACGAAGACTGCAGTTCGGCCCGCGGAGGGATGCGGGTAGCCGACCTCATGGCGCGGCAGATCCGGCGCTCCCAGCGGTCGGTGCACCTGCTCTTCTCTGGACATCTTGGCGGCGGCAAATCCACGGAACTGCAGCAGCTGAAGCGGGCGCTCGAGGCATCCGCCTCCGGCAGGAATCCGCTCCTCTGCGTCTACATCGACGCGGAGGATTTCGTCGACATCTACGATGTGGAGCTGACCGATATCCTGCTTGGGATCACCGCGCAGGTGGCGCAGGACTTGAGAAAACGTGTCGGCGTGGAGCTGAAGTCATCGTACTTCGTGAAGCGGTGGGACGAGTTGAAGGACCTCCTTCTGAGGTCCGTGGAATTCGACAAGGCGGAGTTCTCATTCCAGAACCTTGCCAAGCTCTCTGGCAGTCTGAAGAAGAGCCCCGGTTTTCGTACCGAGGTGCGGGAGAAGCTCCGCCCCCAGGAGCCCTCTCTCCTGGACGAGGTGAACCTGCTGCTGGAGCAGGCGAACGCGGAACTCCGTAAGCAGCGGAACTACGACGGACTGGTCCTCGTCCTCGACAACTTGGAGAAGATCATCGAGAAGAAGGATGAGCCGAGCGGCCGTACCTCACACTACCTGCTCTTCGTGGCGCGCGGGGAGCAACTCCACGCGCTGGGCTGCCACGCGGTCTACACTGTCCCTCTTGCACTACTCCGCTCCCCGAATGGCCCGGCGCTGCAGAGCATCTTCGGCGAAACCGCTCGCGTCCTGCCGGCCGTGAAGATCGCGGACAAGGACGGTACAGCATACGTAGACGGCATCGAGCACATGCGCCGCATCCTACACCGGAGGTTCGAGGAGGTCAAAGTCGCGCCGACAGACGTCTTTGACTCGCCCAGGATCTGCGATGAGCTCTGCCGGATGAGCGGAGGCAACATGCGCCAACTGCTCATGCTGTTCCGGAGCGCGTGCGATTATGTCGATACATTGCCGATCACGGAGGAGGCGCTCGGGCGCGCGGTGCAGAACGCCGCGAACGCCTTCGCTGCCAGCATAGGCGAGCAGCACTGGCAATGCTTGGCTGATCTGCACAATGATCCGAGCAAACGCATCCGGAACGACGTCGACCATCACGAGATGCTCTATGGGCTGGGCATGCTCGAATACCTGAACGGCGAGGAGCCGTGGGGCGAGGTGAATCCCCTGGTGCGAAAGCTCTCGCACTTTCGCGACCTGATAAGAGCCGCGGCTCCGGCGTGACATATGACGAGCCTTGCAGAGCTGGAATTGGTTCTCGGTGTGGACGGCATGGTCGAGCTCCGCGCGCTGGCGCGGACGCTCACGCGCGCCGAGGGGTTCACGCTCGTCTTCGCCCAGTGCAACCACTTCGGCATCCGCGACCGCATCATGGAGCAACTGCGGGTATTGCTGCTCGGACGCGAGCCGCTGATCATCGCGCTGCCGCCGGAGACCACTGATGTCCGGCCCGAACTCCTCTCCCGGCTCCCTAACGGCGCGCCGCCATCCCTGTTCGTGACCGGTCTCGAGAAGTCGCTTGACTCGCGTGCCTATTTCCATCCCGTTCTCGCCAACCTGAACGCCGCGCGCAACCACCTGCCAGAGGAGTTCCCCTTCCCCGTCGTCTTCTGGCTTCCCGAGTTCGCGATGCGGATCGTGGCCCAGCAGGCGCCGGACTTATGGTCCTGGCGGTCGGCGGCCTACGCCTTTTCCGCGCCGCGCGAGGACAGGTCGGACTTCGCCGGCAGTCTACTGGGTGCCGGGCCCGCCGCACTGCTGAACCTGCCCTTGGATGAGAAGCAGGATCGCCTGGCCGCTGTGCGGGCGCTGTTGAGGGAGTACGCCGCGCTGGACGACACAGACATGGTCCGGAGAGCACGGGCCGCGCTCCTGCACCAGGCCGGCGTGCTGAGCGCTGCCCTCGGCGATGCTTCCAGCGCACAGCAGGACTTCATATCGGCTCTGCAGCTATCTCGCCAGATGGGCGACCGCCTCGGAATCGGTACCTTCCTCCACAGCCTGGGAATGGTGCATAAGAGGCGGGGTGACTATGGGCTAGCGCAGCAGTGCCTCGAGGAATCGCTCACGATCGCGCGCAACGCCGGGAGTCCGGCCGCGATCGCGGCTTCTCTGCACGAACTGGGAAGCGTGCACCTCTTCCAGGGCCGATATGCAGAGGCCCAGCGATGCTATGAGGAGGCGCTCGACATTGCGCGAGGTCTACAGGACCAGGCCGCCATCGCGAGCTCTTGGCCAGCTGGGTATGCTGCATCAGCAGCGAGGAGAGTACGAGCAAGCGCGGCGGTACTACGAGGAATCGCTGGCGATAGCACACGAACTGCGCGATCGGCCCACGCTCGAGGCCTCGCTTCACCAGTTGGGGATGCTGCACCATCTTCGCGGCGAGTACGAGCAGGCACGACAGTGCTATGAGGAGTCATTCGCAGTCGCGCGAGAACTCGGGGACAAGCGCGGCGCTGCCATCACGCTGCAGCAGCTCGGCATTTTGTATGAGGACGAAGGTGAGTACGAGCAGGCCCGCCTCTACTGCAGCCGATCACTGGAGATAACGCGGGAGCTAGGCGACCGCTCCGGCACGGCGGCCTCTTCACACCAACTCGGAATCCTGCATCACGTCCAGGGCGAATACCAGCTGGCGCGACCGCACTACGAGGAGTCTTTGATCATACGGCGTGAACTCGGCGACCGATCGGGGGTTGCGGCTTCCTTGCATCAGTTAGGGAACTTGCACCTCGACCTGGGCGAACACGCCCAGGCGCGGCGCTGTTACAGAGAATCGTTGGCGATCAGACAGGAGCTGGGGGAGCGGCCTGGGATCGCGGTATCGCTTGGCCAGTTGGGTCTCCTTGCGGAGCGCACCGATCAGTACGCCGAGGCCATGGGCCTTCTTGCGAAGTCCCTGGCCATACTCACTGAACTGGGGTCGCCTGACCGCCAGATCGCCATGCGAGCCCTGGCTGTTCTTCGGCAGAAACTGGGCGAGGAAGGGTTCGAGGAGGCACTGCGCCAGGCTGGGTCGCCTGCTGGGTGGACCGGAAGCTGATCACTCACTCGCGCAACCTGAGTGCGCGCGATACCGACGCCCTGAAGACGGACCGCTTCGGAGTCGACCTCTACCTAGCCAAGAACTCGCGCCGGGAAAACAGGAGATGGCACGACGGCGTAGTGGCGGCCACCTCCTACATCGGACCGCGCGTCGCCGCTGAGCGCAGATAGGCCGGGGGAGGCGCGGCGGCCGACCCGGATCCACGTCCAGTATGGGGCATTACCGGACGCAAGATCGGCCTCAGACAGCAGCACCCGCCCAGAGACTGCGGGACCCATACGCCGCTGCCCGCCGGCCTGGCGCGCCTATGCGGAGTTGGCAGTTCCCCTGCCTGATGGTAAGCTTGCGGCACGAGTGGTCGCGCTGCCCAAGTGGGCAATGCGATCGGGGCGAGAAGAACCTTCGCCTCAGGTACTGCTGCTGCCGTAGGCGCCCGGAGGAGAGCGCTCGTGCCTGCCTGCGGTGAGCGGCGCTCACCGTCTCACGCAGACGCTCTCAGGGGGCGCTCGTGGGTTCCTTGCCGCCGCTTTGCATCGAGACCGTGACACGAACTACATCATTTCCTCGCAGCACTACCGTGCGAACGGACGACGGGTCAGCGAACACCACGTGGGGGTCACTAGCCATACGCTCCAGTCGGCGTTGCTGGTCAGGCGTAGCCCCCATCTTGATCTCCTGTCCGTCGACCACGAGTACCTCGCTAGACGCCACTGCCCGGTAGGCAACGTGCGCCCCGCCGGGACTGAAAGCGGGTTCATCGCAACTGGTATACGGCGTCCCTTCGGCTCCGTCCAGAACGACGAGGCCTTTGCGACCATCGTTGACCTTCTGAGCCAGGTGCCGGCCGTCGGTACTGAAGGTATAGGACCACATCCTGTCATACACCTTACCTTCTACGCTGTCCATCACGAGGGATTCCTTCCCCTCGCGCCGCGCCACGTAGGCTAGGCGCGTGCTGTCGGGGCTGAATGCGAGCAGCCACACATCCTCATACTCCTTGCCCTCCGCCCCGTCCGCCACGACAAGCTTCTTGCCCCACGCTCAGCCACATACGCGACACGCTTGCTGTCAGCGCTGAAGACGGGCGAGAGCCCGCTTGTACCGTCGTAGATGGTGCCCTCCACGCCATCGATGACCATCGCGTTCTTGCTCCACACACTTGACCGCATGGCCATCCCCTGGAATTCCCAGCTCTCCCATCGGGACTCACCCCACGCTGCCTGATACGCGATTCGCTGGCTGTCAGGGCTGAAGACGGGTACTCCGACGTAGCTATAGGCCTTGCCCTCAACCCCGTCCAGGACCAAGAACTGTTCTCCGCCTCGCCGGGCAGTGTAGGCGACGCGCCTGCTATCCGGGCTCCATCGCAGATTGGGATCTACCTCGTCGTATCCCTCTCCCTCCGCACCATCGATGACGGCGAACCATCTTGTCCCCTGGCGCGCGACATAGGCAACGCGCCGGCCATCCGGGCTCAACCTTGCGCCGCGAATCTCGTCATGCCACTTGCCCTCCACGCCGTCAACCACCACACACGCCTTCCCATCGCGCCGCGCCTCGTAGAACACACACTTGCTGTCGCGACAGAAGCACAACTCGATGTTCACATCCTGATACTCCTTGCCCGGGACACCATCTACGACGACCCTCTGCACGCCCCCGCGCGTTGCTACATACCTGAACCTTCGGCCATCCCCGCTGAAGGCAAGTCTCCCGACGCGTTCATACTCCTCTCCGGGTCGCCCATCGACAACAACAAGGCTGCGAGGGTACACGAATGACGCGGACACCGCCGTTCCGAAGAACGTGACCTGCTTCTTCTTCTCACCCCGTCCGAGAACGTAGGCGACGCGGCGCATATCGGGACTGACAACGACGTCCATCGCCCCAACGGCGTCGGGGTCATCTTGGGGCAGGATCGTGCCTATTACCTCTTCACTGGTAGTAAGAGCAGGCTCGGCCGCCCTCGCGCACACCACGAACCAACCAGCTGAGAGCGCCAGCAAGATCACTACGGATCCGCACAGCCAGCGTGCCTTCATGAAGCCTCGACCTCCATCGCCTTGTGAGCCGAGTCCGGCTCCCTCATCCTACGCCCGGCACTGGTGCGGCCGACACGGCAACAGGTCGCCTCTCGCCGTTCTCGGCCGGGCCGGTTTCCGCGCCGTTTCACAGCATACTGGTCCCCCAACCTTAGATGAGCCATACTACGCGGCCCGGGACCCGCTGTCAATCGGCACCAAAGTCGACTGGAACTGCCCCCGCCAGAATGGTGTGTTAGTACATCCTCACTCTCGCGTTCCTCGCCCTCCTCCGCCAGCCTTCGTTGCCGGTCTCGACAGATCGCAGTGATGGGCGAGCCGGTTCAGCAAGGCCGTCGTCATATCCGCATCCCCAGACACCGGAGGCCACTCTCCGAAGGCCAGATTGGCGATGATCGCCGAGGTCCGCTCGTGAAGCTTCGAGACGAGGCGGAACAGCTGCCGTCCGCCATTGCTTGAGAGCGGCAACCAGTCGGGCCGCTTCACAGTTGGTGCCTTCCCCGGGAAGGCCACGTCGGAGGGGGTCTGGCGGCGCTGGCCGCGACGGGCGGCACGGTTAGTTGACAGGGGGATACCGCCTGGCTAACATGGCCGCGGCTGACCACATGCATTGAGAGCGCTCCGTAGTGCATAGGAGAACACCTGAGATGCGACCTGCACTTGCGATCATGATGTGTCTGTGCACATCCCTGAGCGCGCATGCCGCCACGCCGGCCACCTCCGACTGGGAGAGGAAGGCTGCGACAGCCGTCGTGGAGGGGAACTGGACCCGAGTTGCGGAGGCAGCAGTTGGCTGGCATGGGTCGGCACCGGCCGATGTGATTCCATGCTGGTTACTGACCTGGGCCAACCTCGCCAAGGGTGATGAACGCGCTGCCGATGAGTACAGGCGACTGTTGCCCGAGAACCCAGAGGCATGGAAAGGGCCCTTGCAGTGGGCGAGTTCCCTGGCTGCGAAGACTCCAGACTCCGCCCCGGCCCACCTTCTGGTGGGCGACGCGCTCATGAAGGCGCTGCAGTTCCGTGAGGCCTTGGCAGCGTTCGACGAAGCGGTGCGGTGCGATCCTGGCTTCGCTTGGTCATACTTCGCTCGCGGGTTGGATCACGCTGTGCTAAGCGAACAGGACGCCGCTTTCCGAGACCTGAATCGGGCCGTGGATCTCAGTCCGGAGACGCCATGGGCATACCGTGCTCGCGGCATGCTCTACTCTCGTCGAGGAGACGCGGATCATGCTATCGCCGACTACGGCAGGGTGATTGAGCTAGCACCAAGCGACAGTGATGCCTACATGGACCGGGGTGCCGCATACGCGGCCAAGGGCCGACTGGATCTTGCCATCGCAGACTACACCAAGGTCATAGAACTGGACCCTAGCTCTGTGGCCGCCTATTCACGCCGCGCTGAGGCTTACGAGCGCTTGGGCCAGACCGAGCAATCGGCGGCAGACAGAACGGCCGCCGCCGCGCTGATGAACGCCGAATCCGCGCCCCGGGCGGCAACCGATGGGGCCGCCGCGAGCGCTGTCGCGGCCCCAGCCGGTCTGGGCTTGGGCGAGGAGACGTTGAGCCAAGAGCGATCGTTCACTTGGACAGCATTGGGGATCGCCACCCGCGACGCGGATATCACCCTCGAGGTGAGATCCATGGTTACCGATTACACGGTTGATCGTGACCCTGTGAAGAGACTGGCCACAGAAGTGGCCAAGGAAGGGGGCCTATTCACTCAGATGATAGCTGCGGGCATCTTGAGCGGCGGCAGTCCGCCCGGTCTGAAGGATGCCTTTGTGCTCGTTTCGTCGGATGACGCCGACTACTTGCGGTTTCCGGCTATAGAGGGCGCACCCAGAACCATCGCCCCGGAGCTGCGCGAATACGTGAGACTCGAGCGTGTCCGGCCTCTGCGGGATTCATACGGTCTGCCGGACAGTGCCAGACTCGCGCTAGTGTACGTGTTCATCAGGCCCAGGCCCACAGGGCGGCTCACACCTGAGGTCAGCCTCAGCCTCATTGACATCGGGTCAAGCAGCGCACAGCAGACCGTCGCTCAGGTTACGGGTCCGCACTCCTTGGCCTTCCGCGGGACAATCCGCTTTGACCCGCAGAGATGGGTCCCATTCTTCGGCGGCCTGTACTGCAAAGGCGGCGGCGCAGTGCTTGATGACAGCGGAATGAGGCTGCTGCTAGGGACCAGTGTGCGGTACCCATCACCTGCGGCGAAGGCGCCCGGGTAGCAGCACCGCGCAAGGGGCGTGCTGTTTGGCATCTGGACCTCCCCACTGTGCCCAGTGTGGTGTTAGTCAGCGCGCGAAAACGGCCCGCCCACAGGCGGAACCGGCGTCGGACCCCTAGGCCCGCCCGGAGATGGAGCTGGAGTGCCATGTCGTGGCACCCAGAGACCAATATGTGTCGATCTGGCAGACACGGGGCGGGTCACTCTTGGGCGCCGATGGTGGGTCAGCTTGGACGCCGACTAACAGACGGTTCGTGACGCGCCTACGGAGTAGGACTCCGACGTCTTCGAACCTCCACCATCTTGCTCAGGTGGAACCATCTCTCTACGTTCTGGGGCGCTCTCGATAGGGGGCGTCTTCTCGCGTGTTGTGGCGTTAGTGGCGCAATCCTGGGACTCGGGCACTGTCACAGGGATGCGGACGAGTTCACCCCTGTTGGCCCCGTTTCCACCGCCAAAATGGCATTGCCGGCCTCTCTTGCTCTGTTTGATCCGGACCTGCAAGTGCCGTCTGCATCCAGAAAAAGCTCGAGATTCGTGGGCTTGGCGCGGGGCGCCGGAATCATCGAGCGCCGACCAGCTATGCAGAAGCACATCCAGCAGGACTATCCCAGCAGAGTGACCCGGCACGGGCCAAACTCACACTCGGTGTGCGTGCCGGAAGCCAGTCCATCGTCGTGGTACCAGGGGTAGGCTCCAAGGTGCAAACGCGTTGGTTGCGCTTCGGGCGCGTGAGGAACAGGTATCTCAGCGATCTGCTTCCCTCCCATGGAGAGCGTGATCGCCGTCATGTCTGGTACCCCGATCACCGCCACCTGGACCGGGGTCAATGGCGGTACGGACCACCGGCCGTGTACATCCAGCCCGCTCGCGATGTGAATCCCGTCAGCATCGCATTCGTTCTCG
The DNA here is from genome assembly GCA_963699135.1 of uncultured Armatimonadota bacterium. Classification (GTDB taxonomy): domain Bacteria; phylum Armatimonadota; class Hebobacteria; order Hebobacterales; family Hebobacteraceae; genus JBEKKD01. The sequence continues at coordinate 1,613,552 of OY969415.1, forward strand.
TAGCGCCAGACAGGCTCAGAACTGCCTTCCGGCTCCTTTGGTATGAAGCGGGCGCAGAGCACCTCATTGCCGGCAGTGGTCTCCAGGGTGAAACCAGGGTTCCATCCACGGCCGTAGCTCTTGATGACCATCTGGAGGTCTATCCGGAAGCGTTCCGGTAGCGTCGGTAGCAGCACCATTCGCCCGGACTCGAAGTAATAGGTAGGGGCACTCCACCGCAAGGTGAAGCGACCTTCCTTCACCGGCTCCAGCATGCAAGGCTCACCCCGAATTGCGGCCCAGTGTGAAGCAGTGTCGAGATCCGTGTTTTGGGTCAGGGGCTGGCGGCGTAACCCCTCACTCGTGAGGTCCGCCTCCAGCAGTGCCGTGGCGAGGTGGTGCCATCTGAGCAGATCCGCGGCATAGCCTGAGCCAGCCAAGTGCAGGTAGAGGCGCACTCGCTCCTCCACGGGACACGAGCAGGGATCGACTACACGCACAATCAGGTGCTTACCGTCTCTGCGACCCAAGGCCCGATATAGCACCGATAGCACCGATTCATCACGGCACGAAGAGCCGACGATGACCAACTCATCGGCGACCTCCAGAGAGCGCTCAAGGAAGCCGTATCCAGAGATGTAGGGCTCCTCGCGGAGCCACTTGCGGCGCGCAGGTTCGAGACACGCTGGTCGGACAGTGACGGTCTCCGCCGTTCCTGCCTTCAGCACGCGCCGGCTGGTGTGATGCGTTGAGTGCTCCCAGTTCGCTGACCCGTGGAGCTTCACCAGAGCCACTTCAGCCGCCGGCCAGGCCGCGACTGCCGCCGAGTAATCCCCGTCTGCCCACCCATCGGAGTATGCGATTCCGGCTTGCTCGAAAGCCCCCTCGAGCACCGTGTCGAAATTCGTGGTGAAGAAGCTGATCGGATGCGAACTGTTGTCGACCAGGGACCTCCACTTGGCGGCACGTTCTTCGATGGCCGCCATGGCAGGGGCCTCGACAAGTCGGTCCGCGATTATCCTGACGATGTACTGGCCCAGCCAGTCGGTGTCGCAGTAGCAGGGCATACCCGGGTGGCAACTTGCATAGAAGCCAGGTGGTACGTGGGACAGGTGATCATAGATTCGCTCAAGGTCCCAGTTGTAGCGTTCTCCCAGACGATTGGCCAATGCCTGGGCATTCCCACGCTGTTCTGCTGGCATGGCCGCCACAGCTGGATTCAGGAAGCTCTCGACATCGTACTGCCCACAGAAAGAGGGATATAGACCCCAACTCGCGCCTACACCTACAAGCACGCAGGTTCTCGTCTTAGCGAAGTCAAAACCTGATGGCATCTTTGCTCCTTGCGCGGTGTTAGTGCTTGCCCGGCACCACGAACGTGCGCCCGGCAACCTTGTGGATTCCCAGCGGTTGATACGCGCCTGCCAACCACGGGCTCTTGCGCTGTGATGGCGAGACCCCGGAGATTGCAGGCCTCTCCGACCTATCCACCGGCGTTTCGCCCACGCCTTTCGTAACGAAAGTAGTGGGGGGTTCTCGACCGGCGCGTCCGACGCCGCGCTTCCGTTACCCCCTTTGCTGTTCGCGGTACCCGTGCGCGAGCGGTTCATCTTCAGGCCGCAAATCCTCATTCCTCGTAGACCACACCGCAGAAATCCCAGGCTACGTTAGGCAGGGCGGGCGGCTTCCAAACCACCCTGACACCGGGGAAGCGATCCTTAATATACTGGCGGAGGCGATCCTCACCGAGCTGCCTTCCGACGCGTGCTACTCGAGCCTCCACTGCTATCTCTACCGAGAGTACCCTCAACCATCCCGCTGCGGTTCCTGCGCTTCTCATCCACCAGATGATGCAGATCGCCATCCGACTCGCCGGCCACGACGATATCTACTGCCTGAGAAGTCTTGTACTTGTCGGAGAGGCGGCGACAAAAGGATGCGATCTCGTCTGTCATGACTACGAGCACGACGTCGACGGTGTCCCCCTCCTCCTCTCGGCACTTCTTGGCCCACGCCAAGCGTAGGAAGTCCAGCTCGAGCTTCTCGCGTTTCGCGCCCTTCAGGTCGAGGTGGCTCTTCGCCATCCCTATCACGAAGTGCATCCTGCCTGTCCTTTGCCGCGTTTCTCGCCGTCAGCCCTCCTGATGATGAAGAACTCCCGAGCGCCTTCACTCTCTGCTCGATGCGCGATTGACTTACAGACGTACTCCTCGATCTCCGATAGCAGGCGGCTTGATCCCAGGGCCTGCTTCGCGGCCTTCTCATTGCAGTCGAAGCTCTGCAAATGAGGGGCGTCGTCTCCTGAACCGCGCGGGTCGTGCGCCATCAGTATCCTCATCCTCCGCACCTCGCGAGCGGCATCAGCGCGTGTAGTCTGCTCGTCAGGCACCTGGCCGGGCAGGTAGTACATCGTGGCTCTCGTGTGGAAGAGGTCGAGAGCCACCATAGGCATACCGTGCTTGAATCGAAGGTACGACTCGTACCATTTCCTGCCCGACTCCGACCTCAAGTAACTCAGTATTTCACGCGTTACCCGACGCTGGTTCTCGGCAGTCTGTACAATGGGAACGTAGGCCTTGTCCGACGCGCCGGAGAACATCTCTCGCCACTCTTTCTTCGCCGGCAGCCACAGCGCACGGCGAGCATCAGAGAAACTGCTGGCGATCTTCTCAAGCACCGACTGCGGACTTGCTCCCGACCCAGCCGCGGGATCACTAAAGGACAGGTAGCGCTCATAGATGAGGTCGCTGTGACAGCCCTTGCCTGCCGTGTCCCACTGTTTCCCAAATTCACCAGTCGCATGAAGCAGAGCGGCCGCGTCCTCCAGATGCATGAACACGTGCGACCACGCGTCCCACAGAAGGATCTGAGCGTTCAGAAAGGCATTCCCACTGTTGGGGTACTTCAGACACTCAGCGAACTCCCGGATCAGGATCTTGACGAGGTAGGTCCTCAGCCCCTGATGGCGGTACGCTCTGCTCGCCAACAACCAGTAGGACGTCTGTCCCAGGACGCTTTCGGCTCGCGTCTGTCGGTCTCGGTCTATCGTGCCAGATACATAGACTTCTCGTTCCTCCCACTCCCTCTCTGGCCGATCCGATGTCATGTGCTCGCCTCCACCCGCATGCCTGCCTGAAGAGTGCACCCGATGGTCGCGCTCGCACCGGTCGCTGTCAATCAGCCCAAGGGCATCAGCCCTCACGGGGTTCCGGCGTCTCTCCTCCACTGCTCACAGAGGCAGCAATGGGGCAGTGCTCGGAGCGCGTCCGAAGCCACGCCCTACATCCCGCACCGGAGAATGCCTCTGCGGATCTACGGGACACAGAGCCCATGTCACGCATCGAGCGTTGCCGCGGGGGTCGCAGCCCTGCTGGTTAGGGGTTTCCTGTAGTACTGGCTGCGCCTGGTGAACAGCACCACGGCCGCTGACTTCGCATTGCTGGTCACAGACCCATCGGCACGGTTCTTGTCCAGCTCCTCGGCGCGCACGCGCGCGGTTGCCGATCGGAACCTGCGTCCAGTAACCGGGATTATCAGACGCGGATTCGGGCCCTACACTCGCGAACCCGCGAGCGGGACGATCACCCGCTCGCGGCTTCTGAAGTGGCTGTGTCAGCGCGCTGAGGCAATCAGGCCCCGTCGAATCGGGGCACGCGCGTTTCCGTTCCGTGCAGCGGCGTCGCTCAGAAGGCGCTCAGTCTAGGCAGGTGAGCTTCCTGCATCCCCGTCTAGTGACACGGCAACTGCGCTGAGTATGACTGGCTGGACACTTCCCCCCGGCAGATTCCCGACCGTCTCCAGCAGACTAAGCAGACCCTCGACTGGGATGAACTGGCAGTGTTTCCCCAAACCGATTCCGCGGAATGTTGGCCGGCCCAATTCGGCCATCACCTTCTTCTGGCGATCCTTCGGGGCGACGACGTAGAGGCCAATGTTCAGAGTGGGCAAGAGGGCGAGTAGATCGGACATTCGCAGTAGTCCACCGTAGATGGAGGTACTGGTTTCCACCTCGAAAGCGTATACAGGGGCGTCCTGACGGACCCAGATAATGTCGATTAAAGATATGCGTCTGGATGCCTCGTTGCTTAGGCCGAGGTTGGGGAGAGCCTGCAAGCATCCGCTGCCCAGCGTCTCCCCGTGATACATTCGATTGCGGTCATTTGACGCGATCCACACTGAAGAGCCCGTGACTCTGCCGAGATGAATGAGAGCGCTCTGCGCGCACGAGTGGGCTGATTTCTCATCCTCCGATGATGGTGTTTCCTCCCGCTCGCCTCCAGCTTCATCCGGCGGGGCTACACCTTCGCCGCTGGGCGGAGGCGGATCGGCCAATTCGAACATCCCTTCCCCAAGGCCCCTGAACCGACGATCGGTCGTGAGTACGGCACTCACGCTCATCCAAGGCGTCTTTCCGCAGGGCTCGCCACTGTGCTTCCAGATCCCGCCGACAACCAGCTTCTCGGCGATGGCCCGGAAATGCATGGGCTGCCCAGCTTCCGACAACACTTGGTGAACTGCGTCTGCAACACCCACGGCGCTCTCCTCCCGGCTTGCCAGCCCTTGCAGTTGGAGCACCGCACACGTGCGTGCCCCACGAAGCGCCCCTACCACAGGGCCTACCGAAGAGCGCGCCCGGGCGGTGCTCCAAGGTGGAGCGCCGCGCCAGGCTTTCGCTCTCGGTAGTTCGGGGAAGCCCCCGAGTGGTAGTTTGCTTCGTAAGCGACAGCCTAGGTCAGCGACCTATCAGATTGTCTGCGCCAGCCTGGAGCAGGTGTACCCGTCTGCACCAACGACTGGCAGACGAATCCTACCCCCGGGGAGATTGGCGCGTCAAGGGAAGAGTGAGCAGGGAACAGGCGAGAGTGCAGTAAGCTGTCGTCAGTAACCGATGCGCTACTCGCAGGATACCATGTCAGTACAGGCGTCCGGTCCACGCCCTGGGCCTAACGCGATCAACCGCCCGGATGCGTCGGGCGGTTGATCGTCGGCTTCACCTTATCGAGTTGCTGGCACTGATCGCAGACACACTGTACAGGCCTTGTGCGGCAGCCTACGCTCACGCGCCGGTGCTCGGGCAGGGCCTGCATGATCTCGCCCTGGTAATCGCTGGGACCTTCTCCGATCCTCCACGCGATAGCGTCACGCACCCATCCCGCTGGATCATCCCAGTAGGGGGTGCGCTCCCGAGGCTTGCCGACGCGCCTAAGACGCGCCGCCAGGCTGTCTAGACCGTCTGCGAATGTCTGCTGCGATTTGCTCAATGTCTGCAGCTATCTCCTCGAATTGGTCGGCGCCCAAGCGCCGCTGCAGGATCTCGGCCAGGATCGAGATGAGCGCCGAGTCACCCCCACCCGCCTGTGCCGTGATATCGGACGGCTCGCCCAGCGCCACCCTGAATAGCTTTTGTCCCGCCTCCATCACGGCCGCGGCCCGATGCAGGTGCGGGATGAGTGCCTTGGCATCCATCCCCTTGATATGCTCCGCCTTGACTCCCTCCAGGAATCTCACAAAGAGCTGTCGGGCAGACTCCCGCATGGAGCGCGCTTCCTGCTCCATCAATGTCCGCTGCTGCGCGAGTTCCTCCCGCCGCTCGGCCAGCATGCGCTGGCGCTCGATGTCCCGCTTCTCGGCAGCTAATGCCTCATGGAAGGCATCGTAGAGATCGGCCCGATGCTCCCAGTCCCAGCGGAGGGCGAAGTGTCGTCTCCATGAACTGGCGAGGTCGTTGACGTAGCGATCGGGTTGCGCATGGGTCCGATATTTCTGCTGCTGCCGTTCCGTCTTTTTCCGTACCCCTCCGTCTCGACCTGCCTTCCCTGGCGTGCTGAGATAAGCCCTCACGGCATCCGCATAGGTGCGTTGTGGGCCAATGCTCAAGTAAATCTGGAACAAGTCGAAAGCCTCGCTGGGCTCGCCTGGCAGCCTCTTGTCCCAAATAGGCTTTTCGTTTGCCTCATCCATCGACCAGTACCGCCTGTTCCCCTGTGAACTTTTCCCACCGACTCAGTATGATATCGCAATAGCGCAGATCAAGCTCGAAGCCGTAGGCGATGCGGGCCGTGCGCTCAGCTGCGATGAAGGCCGTGCCGCTGCCCATGCCTCCCCGTTCAGTGTACATCGCCGTCTCTCCGCATCGTGACAGTGGGGTCGCAGTTACAGGTTCCTCCGTGGAAGACCGCGCACCAGGAGTCGTGCTCGACGAGGACCTGGATGAGGCCAGGAGTGAGGGGGCCAGACTGCAGCAGTTTGGTCAGGTAATGCGGAAGACCGGAAGGGGAGGTGGAAGAGGAAGGAACTTCCGCAGGACTTCTGCGGAGTTCCTTACTCTCCTTAGGGGTTCCGCAAGCTCTTTGCTTCCGCTTCACTTCCGCAAGCTTCCGCATGGGCTGTTTGCGGCGGGGCATTATGGGGCCTCGCTTTCGGTGCTTTGGGCGAGCCCACGGTAGAGATACCAACCCTTATGGGTAGGGTCGGGTTTGGACTCGGCTCCACCGTCCTCGACAAGTTGCTTGAGCATCTCGCGGCCAGCGCGGCTGGAGTAGCCTTTGCCCTCAACCAGCCGGCAGAGATCCCCGCCCTTTGCCCAGCTCTCGGTGGGGAGGGCTTTCATCAGGATGTGGCGGACGCCGCCGGCGCCGGCCGTGTGTGTCAGGATGAGTCCGCCGTCTTCTCCGGGGCCGATGCTGAAGGTGAGGTCAGGCAGCTCATCGCCCCAGGTATTCTTGACGGCGCACAGCCGGAAGGTGCTCTTGTCGAGCTGCACTGAGGCGAAGGCGAAGTCGAGGGCGGCGCCGAAGTCCTCGCTGCCGAACAGCGAGGCGAGTTGTGGTTCCTTGCTGGCCCATTTCGGGCAGTGGCAGATGAGGCAGACCGTCCCGTCCAGTTCGATGGCGAGTTCACGCCAGAATCTCATCCATGCGCGCACCTGGGTGGGGTTCACGAAGTCCACAGAGCCGGCGACGCTGATCGCAGTATCAATCACGATCAACTTCGGATGGAGGCCAAGCACCTGAGCGCGGAAGCGCGCTTGCTCCTCCGCGGTGTCCAGGCGCAGGTTCTGGAAAGGGATGACATAGAGGGGGCTGGCATCATCCGGGCGGGGGATTCCCTGCACGAGGTCTTGTAGCCGTTTCCGCACCAGGTGGGGCGCCCTCTCCTGCTCGCATAGCGCCGCAGGACCCCTGCAGCAGGGCTGCCCAAGCCACTCGCTGCCGACGGTAGCAGCAAGGCACAGGTCGGCGCCCAGGAAGCTTTTGGCGCTGCCGGGCGCGCCGAAGATGGAGATGACGGTCCCGGCCTTGGCCACACCCTCGATCACGTCGGGAGGCGGGGGCGTCGTGTCGGCGAGGAAGTCGCGCAGTTCGACGATCTGAAGCGTCTGCGCCGAGGCACCATGCCTGACGGTGCGCAACTCCTCCTGGCAGCGGTCGAGAATGGTCTGGACATCTTCATCGCCCGCCGTCTGCGCCATGGATCGGATCTCGCCGGCGGCCCGGATGAGCCCTCGCCGAACCGATCTCTCTCGGACGATGCGAGCGTAGTGGCTGATCGCAGCTGCGGTTGGCGAGGCCTCCTGGAGGGAGAGAAGATACGGCGTGCCGCCGACCTGGTCGAGTTGCCCACGGTCCTGCAGGCGCGCCTGAAGCGTCACCAGATCCACGGGCGCGCTGTCGTTGAACAGGTCTACCATGGCGCGGTACAGCGCCTGATGCTGCGGGCTGTAGAAGTCGTCGGGATCGAGCACGTCGACGACCCGCGCGATCGCCTCCCTCTCGGTGAGCATGGCCCCGAGCGTCGCTTGTTCTGCCTCCAGGCTCTGAGGCGGGATCCGCTCGAGGAGGGGATCGCTCATGGTTGCACCGCGCCCGTGGGTTCGTTGATCCACGATGCCCAGCCCTCTCGCTCACTCCTGGCGAAGAGACGGAGGCGGGGGCCAGGGCTCATGGTCTCGGCGATCTCGTAGAAGCGTTCCGGCTTCTCCGAGTGCCTGCCACGGGGAGCCTCAAACCAGTTGGGCTGATCCGCCCGTAGACAGGCGAGTTTCCCCCGTACCCCAAAGAGCACGTGCTCCGTCGCTCCCCGGTAGTAGTGGCCCGTTCCGATCGACGGCTTCGCCCAAGTGATGAGGGTCTTGTATGTGAACCCCCAAGCGGTCATCACCTCGAAGGCCTCCGGTAGCATGGGCGTGATGGCCCAGAGGTAGAGATGGCAATCGTCGGCAGCCCGGGTGAGCACCTGTAGGCCCAGGGCCTTGATGGCATCCAGATCCATCGTCGGGTAGTGCTGGTGCGCCGTACTGCGCTCGGCCGCCTCCAGCGCCCAGGGAGGGTCCGCCTCGATGGTCCGATACTTGCCCTTGGGTATGGCCTTCGCGAGCAATCACCGGTGGCTTCGAGACTGCCCGGTATGCTGCGTTGATCGTCGTCGTCCCCTGGCGCAAGCTTTCCTTTACCGCCTCGGGCGCCTTCTCCACAATCACCTTCGCCTTCGAGATGGTGTCGTGCGACACACCCGCCAGCTTCGCCACCTCCGCACGCGTGTCGATTGCCTTCGCAGATTTCTGCAAAGGCGATCCACCACGCACGCCGGGCCTTGCGGTTCTCAGGTTCGCCTTCGCTTGGTCGGCGATGAGGGGTTCCAGCTTCAGCGCCAACTCGGATCGCTGGAAGGGCGAGAGGTTTCTCCGGCCGAATTGGTTCCTGATGATCCATGCCATCGCTGCCCGACGATCGGGCAACTCTATCGAGACCGTCCCGAACGGAGTGCCGTGCTTGGTGCAGATGTCGAACCGGTGGTGGCCGTCGAGGAGAATGCCCTCCCAGGTAACTAGGGCATCTCGGCATCCCTCGGTGAGAATGCTGCGTTCAAGCTGTGCCCGCTCATCCCCGCGTAATAGAGGAATCAGCGCCCGGAACTCGGGATCGACGGTCACCGGCGGGAGAGTGGTCATCTACGCGCCCCCTCGACCATCGCTGCGGCCAGTGCCGACGTGACGAGCTGCTGCGCTTGCTCGATCGACAGGCCAGCGGGGAGATGGACGTCGATGCGTAGGGTGGGGGAAGGCGGGGTCTTGCGGCGGGCGGCTTGGCACTCTGCGATGCGAACGGGATCATTCGCGATCTCGCTGAGCATGAGGATGAAACCGGACGGCGCCCGGCGAGCGCCACTGAGCCATCGACTCATACAAGCGGTCGAAACGTGATTGCGTCGTGCCAGTTCGGCGACGGTCAAGCCAGCGCGCAGCCGAAGCTGGTGCAGTTCGGTGTCGGGGTGCTTCGTGCGTTTTGCGTTCGGGCCAAACATAAGCGACCCACCCCACAATGGAGTAGGCCGCCTAGAGCCTGTCGCCGACCAGTCCTAGCCTGGCCACACGCCTCGACTATGAATGACTGAGTTGCGACGCACTCAGCCTGATTTCGCTACGTACGATACCATCAAGTTTGCCACTTGTCGACTACAGCGGGCCACTTTTTTTCGAGTAGTATAGGACGCCTTCGGATCCCGGGTGCTCGGTTTGGAGTGTGTGCTCCGCCCACCGAATGAGATGCGTCAGGTCGCGCTTGCGGCCTCGGCGCTCTGCAATCTCCGCGGGGGATCTCAGTTGGAGGCCGAGCTTGCGCAGCGCCGGATCTGGAACGGCGTGTATGTGCGCTCCGGGCTCGAACACCCTGAGTAGGCCGCGGGTCCATTCGCTCGTGCGCGTGCTGAGATGGCCGTCCCCCGTCCCGGCCGGCCCGATCAGCATGTCGATGGGCAGCACCGCGACCAGCGGAGGCTGCCGACGACTGAGATGGGATGGATACTCCGGGCGAAGCCGGTCCGCGACCAGTCCCCGTGTCCGTGTTGCCATGCTGCCCATGTTACCGACCTCTCGCCGTTCCTGCAAGGTCCAACTCCCGGCTGATCGGAGCCAGGCTTACCGGCTTCCGCATTTGTCCTGATAGGTCCAGAGGGGTCAGAGGGGAAGCTGGGGGCATTTCGGGGTCTGAAGGCAGGTGTGCATGGGGTGCACGAAATGCGGCATTGATGGGGTGAGATGGGTGCCGTTTTCGGGGGTTTGGAGTGTCCAGTTCGGGGCTGGAAATGGGGTCAGATCGAGGTGTACTAAGGGGTTAGTACAGTGGGTTTGGGCATAGGCTTAAGTGGAGGGAGGGGAGCTGTCCGCAGATTGCGCAGATGACGCAGATGGGGGGGCCGCCTGCGGCGGGGACGGCATTCACCGCAGAGACGCAGAGGGCGCAGAGCAGGGAGGCCGCCTGCGGCGGAGGGAACGGCGAGGGCAGAGCACGGCAACGGCAGTAACCGCAGATTACGCAGATTGCGCAGATTAGCGCCCGCCGATGGCGGGCGGAACGGCGAGGGCCCTCTTGGGGGCGGAGGTGGGGGACGCGAGATCGCCGCCCTCCCGGCGGCGCGCGGGCAGGGAGGGCGTGATGAATCACGCCCCTACGTACGGAGGGAGAGGCACGCCGGAGGCGTGCCTACGCGGGTTACCACTCGCTGACGCTTGTGGCAAACCCACGCCACTGGCCGGTGGGAGGCCGCACGGCGGATGCAGTCACCAAGCGCGAGCAAGGTGCGGTACCTGGATTCACGCTGGGGCTTCGGCGATCACTGAGTGCAGAGCACGGCTCAGTGGCGTGGGTTTGCGGCGGGAACCGCCGTAACCCGCGTTCGCCCCGAAGGGGCGACTCCCGCGGCGAAGCCGCTCACCTGTTGGGTCGCCTCGCTAGCTTGCCTCCCCGCCCCCATCGCGCTAGAATGGGCCGACCGGGGGGATGGCGATGAGCCGATCAGATGACGACCACTGCAATGGCACACCCGTGAAGCCCAAGGGTGGAGGGGCTTCGGCAGCCCCTAGGCCCGCCGAAGGCGGACCGGGGTGGCGGCGCCTGGCCACACGCTACCGAGTATCAGTAGTTGTGGCGCTGGTCGTGATCGTGGTTGCGGCATTTCTCCTGCCTCCAAGAGGGGCGCCGCGCCCGAGCGAGCATTGGCGCCCGATACAGGTCGCAGATGAGCGTCAGGGGGCCGGGTATTACAACCACAATTTCGATATCGCGCTCGAGCGGCCCTGAAACCGGTTGGATTCTGGTCGGCAAGCTGTTGCCGGAGAGAGCTATGCCGCCCCTGCTTCGTACCGATGACTACGGCCAGACCTGGAAGTCGTATTCTGACTTGCCGTTTGCTGCCCCAAGCTTGGGCGCGCTGGAATGTGCCCCTGACGGAGCCATCTGGGTCTATGATGGTGCTTTCACCGAATCCCGACTGCATGTGACAGCAGACGAGGGGGTGACATGGGCATCCACAAAGCCGATCCCTATGCCGAAACTGGTCGGGTTCTGCCCCATTTCCGCCGCAGAGTCGTGGGCTATCTCCGAGGAGCGCCTGTTTCATACGACTGATGGTGGGAATACGTGGGTCAAGCGCCGGCTGGGCGAAGGCGGCGGTTCGAAATGGCGGCTGCTAGCGATCGGCTTCCACGACAGGAGCCATGGGTTGGTGTTGGCGGTAGTAGGCCACCTAGTCGGCCATCAGAGTGTTGCGGTCTTTACGACCGAGGATGGCGGCCGCAGTTTCCACATGGCGGAAGTGCCGGAGTCTGGTCTAGGAGGCCCTGAGCCTTACCGTGTTCACCGGGTCTCCGAGAAGGAGGGATGGATCGCCACTTCCGGCGATACTCTGCTCCACACACGCGATGGAGGTCAGACGTGGTCCGTAGTTTCCCCGTTCAGTGACGGCAGGATCAGGCCCGCGACACTCTTCGACGTCGCCTTTCCGGCACGCGATACTGGCTGGGCAGTCGGGAGTAGAAGCCGGTGGGGCCTTCTCGAGCAGCGGTCTCAAGGGGTAGTGCTGGAGACGCACGATGGCGGCAAGACATGGCGAGAGCTGGACGCGGGCGTCAGGGGAATGGAAAACAGCTGTCTGACTCGCGTTGTTTCCTACGATAGCCAGCACGTCTGGCTGAGAGGCGATGGGGGATTACACGCAAACGACATGCGCCTCCCTCCCCGGAGGGCGTACCACATTGAATTCGTCCTTCGATACGAGCCGTGATGGGCAGCCCGGGGCTGCGACGACGCCTTTGGGCCGCTTCGGTAGCTCCCTGCCGAAGCCGCGTCGGACTAGAATGGGCCGACCGGGGGGATGGCGATGAGCCGATCAGATGACCACCACCTCGATGGCGCAGACGGGAAGGGCAGGGAGGGAGGGGCTTCGGCGGCGGAGCTACCGAGGCAGCGGAAGACGTTCCTTGCCATCCGTCGGTCTGTGTGTCAGGGCAGACAGCCGAAGCGCAGAGCATTGCCTGCCGCGCCGACATGCGCGATTGTGGCGCTTCTCCTCTTGGCCTCAATGGCGGACGTGGGTTGTCGCTCTGCGGCTACTGGCAGGCCTACGGAGCCAGTAGTGCCACTGCCTGAGATCAATAAGGTCGCAGCAGTATGGAGGACGTCCAATCCGCCGGGGTCTCCTATGGCAGGGGATGTGTGGGTGCATCCCAAGACAGGCATGGAGTTGGTGTACGTACCTGCCGGAGAGTTCACGCTCGGGTCGAGTGATACTGAGATTCAGGCGTGGCTGAAGGAACGCCCTGGCGACAAGCCTGAGTGGTTCGCGGACCAGCAGCCACAGTGTCGAGTGCGCACCAAAGCATACTGGGTTGGCCGAACTGAGGTGACGAATGCTCAGTACGAGCGATTCGTTCGGCAAACAGGTCACAGATGCCCCGACTACTGGGTTCGCGTACAGGTCCCAACAGGCATGGAGAGCTTTCCTGTGGATGAACTCACGTGGGATGACGCGAATGCCTATGCCAACTGGGCCGGTCTTAGGTTGCCTACCGAGGTGGAATGGGAGAAGGCTTCGCGAGGAGCCGACGGACGGGAGTTTCCGTGGGGAGGGCGGTGGGATGCCACGTGTTGCCGAAGCCTCCAAACCATCACAGGCCGATCGTATTCCTCCATCAACGAGTTGGTGGATGCTCTGGGCAAGTGGGAGCGCACGCATGATGTGGTTCGTGAGGGGCCGGCCCCCGTCGGGTCCTATCCCGGGGGAGCCAGCCCCTATGGATGCCTGGACATGGCCGGCAATGTCTCTGAGTGGTGCTCTGACTGGCACGTTGATCGTGCCTACGACTTCTATGCCGCACAGGACTTCGAGACAGGGCTAGTCGGAGACTATCGCGTCTTTAGGGGCGCCTCATGGCGGTACGGCCTTCCCATGTTCTTCCGCTGCGCTGCTCGCTCTCCACACTGGCCGGCAAGTGGCAGAGCGGGCTATGGTTTCCGGTGTGCGCGAGATCCGGCTTGATGCCAAGAGGCGGCGCACCACCCATGTCTATGATAGCGCCAACCGACCCCGAGCCGGCCGTGTGCCTCGCCGCCCGGGCGAGCGCTCTTCGCCTCAAGAAGGAGCTTGTGCTACGCCTCAACAGCCACGATCCCGGCGGCCGCAAGCTCGCCCGCGAGGCGCTCGCCGCCCTGGGCGAACCCTAGGTCAGCGTGTGCGCGATCCTCGCCCGCCCCTCCCCACTATTGACTTCCTCCTGCGCGCTAGCTAGCCTTAGGTTATGCGCCATATCATGAGAATCGGTTGCTTCATCGTCCTTTCCGCGCTGGTTTCGGGGTGTGCCCGCGGGCCCGCTAATCGCGAGAAGGCGGAGGCCTTGTCCCGCTGGCTGGGGGAGCAGGGGTATTCGACCTACGCGATGTTCCGCCACCGCGACCAGTCGCCCCATGAGCCGGCGAGCCCCGATGGGCTCACTCTCGGCAGCCCCAATGTCTTCGCGGCGGTGGGCTGCAACCCCAAGGACTTGATGGCCCTTGACGTACTCTGGCAGGACCAGCGCGTGTTCCGGCCCTTCTCCAAGGCGATGACGGTGTTGGTGGTGTCCGAGCTGGGGGAGAAGCCGGTCGCCAATCTGCCCGAGCAGTCGCTGAAGCGGGTGCGCCACACCTCCATCGCCGTCTCCCAGGCGGAGGGGGATGGCCTGCGGGTGACGGCGGTGGACTTCGCGCCGATGGGGGCGGACGACAACTTCCTGGCGCGATGGTTCCTGGTGGAGAACACCGGCAAGTCAACCGAGCAGGTCAGCCTCGGCCTCAAGTTCCTCCGCTACCGGCGAGTGGCGGCGCAGGGGCGGTGGGGCGTGGGTGCGGGACAACCTCGCCTTCATCTCCGACGCCAAGCTGACGAACTCCGAGGAGTCGCTCCAGGTCGCCATCGGCCGCCTGGGGCCGGGGGAGCGGGGGTCGGCCGCGGTCCTCATCACCGCGAGCAAAGACGCGAAGCGGCTCGAAGCCGGGATTGGCCGGGCGCGCGCGTCGCTGGACAAGCTGCCGGCGCTGCTCGACGACACCAAGGCGCACTGGGAGAAATGGGTGCAGAAGACGCCGCTCGTTACCGGCGACGAGCGCACCGACGACTTGCTCGACTCGCTGTTGTGCCTGGTGCGCAGCCACATCGGCACGGAGGCGGTTCACACCGGCTCTCTGCGCTACCCCCACAATCGCGCCTGGGTGCGGGACAGCTATTGGGTGCAGCGCGCGCTGCTGGATCTGGGGCGGGACGACGAAGCGAAGCTCAACCTCGACTTCTTCCACCGCGCCTGGAAGACGTCCGGCCTCGCCTCCTGGTATGAGATTCCGAGCGGGAAGTCCCAGGCCTATGGCTATGGAGCGGTGGAGCTTCCGCACTATCTAGTGCTGATGGTCAAGGACGCGGAGATGGCGGGCGCGGTCTCCGGGCTGGATTACTGGGACCTGGTGCAGGGCTGCCTCGACAAGGCCGAAGTCCCCGACAACGGGCTCCAGCCGATGAACGGGGATGAGACCTGGCTGCTCGCCTCGCCCGTGCGGGAACTCGACGATCTCATCGACAACTCCTGGCTGCTGATCGCCTCCGCCGAATACGGCGCGAAGCTGGCCGAGCGCGCGGGCGACCGCCGGCGCGCGGCCCAGTACGGCTCGCTCGCCTACCGCGCCCGGCTGGCGCTCACCAAGTTCGAGCCCGGCACGGGTGACCCACCCTGGTATGCCATCGGCCGCGGGGGCGACGGCTCGCTCGATTTCTCGCTCTGCCCCGAGGTCTTCGCCCGCGGCATGATACTGGGCGTACTCCCGGCCAGCGACCGCTATCTGCGCGCCGGCCTGCTGGCAAGCTGGGATCGATTGCAGTTCGACCGGGGCCTGCGCTCGCACTCGCGCAGCGCGACCATCAGCGGCGGCACGCCGGGCTACGCGCTGTCCGCGGCGGCGGAGGCCGATCTGCCGTTCACCCAGGAGCTGGTGAAGCGCACGCTCAAGTTCGCCTCCGCCACCGGGAACGTGTGGGAGTTCCACGATATGGAGGACCCGGATTGGGGCGGGGAGAAGCGCCGGCTGTGGGACTCGGCGGTGCTGCTGTCGGGGATGGTGCACGCGCTGATTCGAGGTGCAGCGCAATGACCGCGGCATCCAGATTTCGCGCTGGCCCGAGTCATCGCCCGAGCCCGAGGAAGCTCCGAAGGCGCTGCTCAACGTGGAGCAGGCCGAGCGGCTGCTCGCCGACACCGGCGGCGCGCTCGTCCTCCACGATCGCTCGCCCGAGCACGCCGCCCATATCGCGCAGAATCTGCTGCGGCAGCGCAATCGTGCTTACGCCATCGGCATCTTTTCCGGCGAACCCCCCAACAACCATTCGGCCATCATCGTCTCCGCATTCAACCCGCCGGACGGCTGGACGATGGGGCCTGGCTATTGGATGCGGAACTGGGGCGGCCCGCCGCAGCTCTGGGTGCTGAACCGGGGCGACGTCTTCCTCGACACCGACCCGCTGCTGTTCGACCTGCTGTCGTTCCTGGCGCCGAAGCGGGACAAGCCCCTCCCCTTCCCCGATGCCAACGTCGATCTCGCGTCACGCTGGACCGGGCCGATCGTCGGCGAGGCCGAACTCACCGCCGTCGCCGGGCAAGAGCAGAAGCAGGGGCGCATGAAGCTGGCCGGCGATCGCGCGTCACTCAAGCTCGCGGCGGCACAGCTCGATGTGCAGACGGCCGGGGGTGAGGGCGGCACGCTCGCGCTCACCGTCACCGCCCAGGGGAACCGCAAGGGCCCGTCCGAACTCGCGGTCATCCTCCCGCCGGGCTGGTGGCTGGTGGTGGCGCGCGATATGACGGGCAAGTGGGATCGCGCGCTCGATCCGGTGACCGAAGTCCGCCTACCCGACGGCCGCCTGCGGCTGGTCTATAGCTTCCGCCCGGGCACGGAGGCGGTGAGCTTGACGTTCAGCCTCGCGGAACTCAAAGTCGTGGGGCAGTAAAGCTACTCATACACTCCGTACTTTCGCACAAGTTCCACGACCTTGCAGAACCGCTGGAAGCTCACTTGCGTGGGCACGGAGTGATCCGAGTGGAAGAGGTAGCCGCCGGGCGAGGCCATGCCGATGGCGAGCTTCGTCCTCACCTCGTGCTCCGTCACCGACTCATCCACGTCGTCGAACCAGGTGCGCACATCCACCCCACCCATCAACGCGAGGTGTTTCCCGTACTCCTTCGAGATCAGGCCGAGGTCCATGCCGGCTTTCACTTCCAGCGGCTGGAGGCAATCGAAACCGGCCTCGATAAGCATGGGGATCAGGGCGAGCGCGTGTCCGCAGCAGTGCAGCACCACGGGCAGGTTGTGGGAGTGGAAGAAGTCGCAGAGCTGCTTGTGATACGGGAAGAGCTGCTCCCGGTAGGCCTTCGGCGAGAACAGCGTCGCGTTCTTGTAGCCGAGGTCATCATAGAGCCAGGCGCCGTCGAAATCGAAGCCGCGGTCGAGGTAGAGCTGGGTCATGCCCACGATCATGTTGGCGTCGTACTCGTACATCTCGCGGACCCAGTCGGGGTCATCGGCGATGGCCATCAGGACGCCCTCGACGCCGACCTTCCGCCACGTCGCCTCGTAGCCGGGGACCGCCGAGACGCACAGGAACTTCCCCTCTTCGCGTATCGCCGCGTGCTCCCGCTTCGCCGCCTCCCAATCCACTCGCGCCGGGTCCGGTGTGAGGCGATGTTTCTCCCGGTCCCAGTCGGCGCGGGACTTCAGCGGGAAATCCATCAGCTCCGGCGTCGAGCGCCGATCCGCCCAGTTCTTCTTCAGCACCCCCCAGCTATCGCGGTCGATCACGTACTCGTCCGTGCGCTCCACCAGCTCATAGGGGTAGCCGAATGAGTTATCCACCCCCAGATACCGGAACTCGGTGTCGAAGTACTCATCTACCGACACCCCCTCCGGCAAACCCTCCCGCCTCCACCGGGTCACCGTCGCTTGCCACGGCGACTCGTGGAACGGCACTCGGTCGGGCCGCTGATGGCGCAATGCTTTGTCTACTCGCTCGCGAGATGTCATGCTGGTTCCTTTGTGTCTCCCCTACCCGAATGCCAACTCGATCATCTGATGTCCGATCACGTGGGGTACGGTAAATTCGACGCGGCCGCCTTTCACTACGAACGGGAGTTGCTCGCCGCCGGGCGCGCAGGTCACCGACTTCACCGGCTTCGGCGCCAGCACCGAGACGTTGATATCGTGCAGCGGGATCACGTCTTCAATGGTGTCGATCTCCTGGCCCCGTCGCTCGGGGATGTAGTGGAGGAGGTGCAGCACCCACCGATTCTGCGCCGCCTGCTCGTTCAGGCTCACCATCGCTGTCGTCGGCGCGTCCGTGCGGACCAGCGGCTCCGGCAGCAGCAAGTCCAGCGCGTTCAGGAAAAGCTGCTTGCACCACCTCGGCGCGTTCGCGCTGTACTGGGTGAAGATCGGATGCGCGAAGTAGATCGCTCTCCCCTTCCGCACCGCTCCCGGGTAGCCCACCTTCCCGGACGACGGCGTGTGCGCGTGCGAGCAAAATCGCTGCCCCCGGTTGAAGTAGGGCACGGCCACCTGCGCCAGCACCTGGCTTCCCGGCTCCGCCGCCACCTCCATCCCCCGCTGGTAGATCACCAGTTCGGGTGACGGCAGGCCCTTGCCGAGTGCCTCTCCCGGCCGGATGAAATCGGGGCTGTAGGGCGCGTCGCCCTTCAGCTTCACCCCCAACGCCGAGAGCGCGAACGCGGTCCCGTCGGCGTTCAGCCCGGACCGGTGCGACGCGATGACTGCGCCTCCGGCGGCCAGGTATTGCTCGATCTTCTTCGCCAGCTCCGGGGAGACCGAAATGCTGTCGGGCATAACGACCACCCGATAGCTCGACAGGTCGCTCTGCGAGTCGATGATATCGAACTGATGGCCGTGCTCCTGGAGCATGCGCACGGCGCCGGCGGCGGGAGCGGGAATCCGATCGCCGGTGAACTCCTCGGGCGAGAACACCGCGATATCCGCCAGACCTCGGGCGCCGCGGCACCACGGCTCCTTCTTCTCCACCTCCGAGTACACCGATCCGATCAGCGCGTAGGTGCTCTGGTCGATCTTCCCCCTGGGGTGAAGCTGGTCGCCGACCGAGCATTTGCCCCCCAGCGCCAGGATGCGGAAGCACTCGAACTGCAGGGCCGCCTGGTTCTTCAGCGAGTGGAAGTCGCCCCAGGAGGTGTGGAATCGCCCGGTGCCGCCCAGGCAGTCCACGCCGAGCGTGCGCGCGTAGCGCATGCTGAGCGGATAGTGGATGTAGCCCCAGCCGCCGCCGGGCAGCGACTCGATCTCGAAGTGCGAGTAGGCGTCCACCGCCTGCCGGTGCCGCGGCCCGATGTGCCCCGCGTTGTAGAAGACGGTGCAGTCCGCGCTCGAACTGCCGGACGAAAGCGGTCAGGTCGCGCTTGAACCTGTTGATGGTTTCGATGCCATAGCGCCGCCGCACCTCGGGGTCCGACGCATCCAGCCCCTCCGCCTCCATCCCGGCGCGGCAGAACCGGCACGAGCACTCCCGCGGCTGGACGATGTCGAAGAAGAACCCGTCCACCGGCACCGACTCGAACAACTCCCGCACGTGGGCCTTCAGGAAATCCAGGTAGGGCGAGTTCACGCACAGGAAGGCGTAGAACCCGGCGTCATAGGGCGGGTTCGAGCGCAGCGACCCGTCGGCCGCCATCGTCAGCCACTCCGGGTGATGGTGCGCGGTGTAGTGATCCCACTGGATCGTGGTGTAGATCGGGGCGCGAATCCCGCGGGCGTGACAGGCGTCGATCTGCTCCTTCAGCAGGTTGCGCTTCAGATGCGGATGGTGGCGCTCCGGGAATGCTTTCGTGTCGTAGTAGACGTATCCGTGATGGCACCGGGCGAAGCAGGTGATGGAGTCAACCCGAGCCTGCTCCAGCGTGGCGACGAAGTCCTTCGGGTCGAAATCATCGCCCACACCCTCGATGTCTCCGCTGGTATGGAAGTCCAGATGAATCTGACGGAAGCGCAACACAGCCTTGCTCATACAGCCGCCTCTCTCTGAAAATGGGAATCACCAATCCTCAGCGCGCGCCGCGGGCGAACTCCTGCGGCGCATCGCAGAAGGCCTGGAACACCTCGTCAGTCACGCCCGCGGGGATCTCGCACCCCGCGCTCAACATGAACCGCGTGCCCGCCGCCTTCGCCAGCCGGTCGAGGCACCGCTCGCGGCACTGGTCCGCGGACGCCTGCAGCATATCTGCCACCGGGTCGAGGTTCCCCTTGTAGCTCCTGCCGGCCGCGGTGAAGACGTCTCGCGCCCTCTCGAAGTCCACCATATGATCCACGTTGAACAGGTCGCACTCGGACCGGACCATGTCGTCCAGCAGGGCCGAGGTATTGCCGCAGATGTGAAGCTTCATCAGGCCGCCGGCCGCGTGCACCGCCTGCGCAATCCTCCGCTCATAGGGGAGCGCGAACTCGCGGTACATCCGGGGCGAGATCATGGAGGCGGCGGCATCGCCCGCGCCGACCAGGTGCGCGCCCGCCTTCACCTGCGCCACGCCGAAGTCGATCACGATTAGCGTCAGCGCCTCCAGGATGGCGTGCGCCAGCGCCGGCTCGTCGGTAAGCATCAACATGAACGCGGAGACTCCGCAGGCCGAGCAGGCCTCCGCGAATGGCATATCGACCCAGCCGAGAACCAGGCACTCCTCCCCCGCCGCGGCCGACATCTCCGCGATCGCCTTCGCCCGGTCCGCCATCCGGCTGCCCTTCGCCGTTGGGTCCAGGCGGCGCAGCCGCGGCAGATCGCCCCGGCCGGTCACGAGCGGCCTCACCGCGTACGGGGGCTTGTCCTCGGGGTAGGCCATCTCCGCGCCCAGGTCGGCCGCCACCCGAAAGGCGTCGGAGCAAGCGGTGATGGCATCGACGCCGAATCGCTCCCGCGCCCGCAGTTGCGCCTGCGCCAGCGCGCGGCCGTCGCCCGCGTATTCGCGGTAGGAGAGGCCCGCGCGATCTGCCGCGAAGAACATCAGCAGCGGGAAGACCGGCGCCCGATCGGCCGGCTCACCCGCCAGCGCGGCGAAGCATCGTTGCTTGCTGTTCATACGGAGTTCCCTAGACTACGTGAGTCTGAACGCGTCGCGCTGTGGGCGCGATGGGTTGCGCCCCTACGAAACGGCAACGGCGAGATTGCCACGGGGCGGCAACGGCCGCCCCTCGCAATGACAACAGGGAGGGCGTGATGAATCACGCCCCTACAAGGCCATCGCCCAGTCTTTGGGGTCACGCCGCTTCGCGACCGCCTACTCAATCCCCAGCCAGGTCAGTGAGTTCTTGGTGAAGATGCGCTCCATGGTCTCGTCGGAGCAGCCGCATTCCCGCAGAATCTCGCGGTCCATCTGCAGGTTGCCGTTCAGGTCGTCCGGGTCCTCGGCGGCGAAGCAGTCGCTGCCGTAGATCAGGTTGCGGTCTCCCAGGTAGGCCAGCGCCTTCCGCAGCGCGTCCACCTTCCAGATGCGCGGCGCGCCGGAGGTGATGTCTACGAAGGCCCGCCAGTTGTCCTTCTTATAGCCGCCCGCTGCTCGGAACTTGCCACAGACCGCGAAGCACTCGTCTGTCCACGGCCAGCTCATGTGCGCCATGGCGAACTTGATGTTCGGGTAGTGCAGCATGATCTCGTAGAAGGCTGGCCGGCAGTATTGCGAGGTGTCGCTGTCGCCCCAGAGGATGCCGGTGTGGAATAGCATCGGCTTGGCGTAGCCGTCGATCTTCTGGTAGCAGGCCTGGGCGCGCTCATCCGCGGGATACCAGTGGTTCGGGATCATCTTCACGCCGCGCAGCTTCTTCTCGCCGAGCGCGTAATCGACGCCAGCCTGCGCGTCGTCCAGCGTGGGCTCGATCCAGGCAAACCCGATCAGACGGTCCGGATCGACGCTCACCAGCTTCGCGATATCGTCGATGATCTTCTTGTGTGGCTCCTTGAGTCCCTTCGCCGCCTCGCTTCGGTGCGGCGGCACCGCGAATAGCACCACCCGCTCCAGCCCCACTTTGTCCATCGCCTTCAGAATCTTGTTCCCGTCTTCGGTTCCCCGGGTGTGAATGTGGACGTCGATCGCCATCCTCATCTCCTCCCCGATTGTGATTCGCTCTCGTAGGCCTCACCCGTGGCCACCTGCTCGAGGCTGGGCCATCGGATCATCAGATGCACGCCATGCACGAGCGAGAGAGCGTAGAACGGAATGCTCCAGCTCCTCGCCCCGAGCAGCCCGAGGATCAGCCCGAACACCCCGAAGCTGCAGCCAAACGAACCCGTCACGATGGCGGCGCTGATCGCCCCGGCCGGACTGCGCTCTCGCCGCGCCTGGGTGAGGGCGCTGGCCTCCATGACCAGAGAGATCACGTAGTCAACCGCCGCCACCACCAGGAACAGCGTGGGCAGCACCCGCAGCGTCGCGGCGGGCACGAGCGGCGCGGTCTTGACCGTCGCGCCGATCACCGGATACGCCACCACCGCGGCGGAGTACATCGCGATCACGATCCAGCGCGCCGCCGTGAGGGACACCGCCCGGCTTCCCTGCATTCCGCCTCCCTCGCCCTGCTATCCCAACGCGGACTTCTCCAGTTCGGCAACCAGCCCTTCCACCAGCACGAACCGCCCCAGCGGCTTCAGCTCCACTCCCTCCGGGAAGCTTCGCAGGAAGAGCCGGTTCTCGCACATCCCACCCGATAGGTAGCATCGCTCCGGCGCGCCCGCGAACCGGTGGGCGTTCATGGCGATCCCGCGGGCGAACCGCGCCACCGCCTCCGCCTCGGGCACCCCCTGCGACACGAGTTCGAAGAGCTGCTCCATGCCGAGCACCCCACACGTCACGGGCACCGACTTCTCCGACGGCTCGATGGCGCCGTAGTCGAGTTCGTAGTAGTTCCCCAGCAGCTCCAGCGTGAACCCCGTGAGCGCGCCACAGGTGCTCGTCCAGTCCATCGCCAGCAGTTCGCCGCCGCGCATCTGGACGTACTTCACGTCCCGCGATCCCACGTCCAGTAGTAGGAAATCCGGCTCGCCGATCAGGCGCTCTCCCCCTTGCGCCAGCGCGATCAGCTCGTTGATGTGCCGGGGGGCTCGCCGCCGCGCGCTATGCCCCGTCGCGATGTCGGCCACCGTCTCCCGCGCGTCTTTCGTGCGAAGCACCCGCCGCTCGCCGGTCGCGGTGTCCAGCAGCTTCGTCCAAGTTGTGCCGAAGTCGCCGAGAATCGCCACCTATCGCCACACCTTTCGGAACCGCAGGAAGGCCTCGATCTTCGCCTTCACCGACTGCGAGAGCACGCCATCCGCGTCGACGTAGAGCCCGCCGTGCTTGCGCGCCAGGTGCTGCGCGATCACGTTCTTCTGGCAGAATGTCTGCGCGAAGAACACCGTCGCGCGGCCCTCCGGGACGTACAGCTCCAGCTCCCAGTCGGCCGGCGTCCTGTTCTCCAGGCAGCGAGTCCACCCCAGTATCCGAGAACCTGCGGGGAACAGCTCGTAGATCGAGAAGTCCGCCGCTGGGACCCCCCAGATCGCCGCGGGTGGGTCGGGCTCCGCCTCCAGTTTGGCGGCCGGGGGATGGATCAGCCCGTCGAGTATCAGCTCCATCTTCCGCGCCACCGGCAGTCGCGAGTCGCAGATCGGCATGCCGGCCCCCACCCGGTTGTCGTTCTGCGTCCGGATCACGGGAATCCGCAGCGCCTCCTCCAGCACCTCCGCCAGCCCCCGCGCCGCATCGCACTTGCCGTACCCCTCATCGATCACGATCTCGTCGAGATGGAGCGCCATCGCGTTGTCGAAGGCGCGGCGGAGGATGCGGCACGTCGTCCGCGGCAGCGCCGACTCGCTGTGAAGCTCCACGTCCTCGACCGGGTTGTCGAGGTCGATCAGTGTCTCCCGCCGGCGAGGAGCCAGCACCTCCTCCGGCGGACAGCCGATGAAACCGATTCTGCGCTTGCGCTCAGCCATTACCCTTCGAGTATTCCCCGCCCCCGGCCCCTGCCCCTCCGCCCTGGCCGCCGGTGTTCGGGAGGCTCCGATTCCGGGAGGCGGCATAGCCCCCTCCGCCTCGCAGCAGGAGTCCCGTCCCCGCCCGCCGAAGCCTGGGGCCAAATCCCG
Source organism: uncultured Armatimonadota bacterium (assembly GCA_963699135.1). Classification (GTDB taxonomy): domain Bacteria; phylum Armatimonadota; class Hebobacteria; order Hebobacterales; family Hebobacteraceae; genus JBEKKD01. The sequence continues at coordinate 1,637,006 of OY969415.1, forward strand.
CTGCTGAGGATTACTGCGTGGGCATCATCGATCCTAAGGAATTGAGCGACCTCGACGCAGTGGCGGTGACGGTGTGGTGGCTAGGGAATGCCGGCTTCGCGATCAACGCGGCCGGGCGGGTGATTCTGGTTGACCCCGTGATCGATCTAGAGGACGACGCCGACCCGGTGACCTCCGAGATCGGCCTCCCCCTGCTTGCCCCGCTGCCCATCCGCGCGCGGAATATCGACCGCGCCGACCTTATCCTCATCACTCACGACGATGGCGACCACTGCGCGCCCAAGACGGTGCCGGAACTGATCGCCCGCACCCATGCTCTCTTCATCGGAACCGAGCGCACCGCGCGGAGGCTGCGCGAGTACGGGCTGCCGGAGGAGCGCATCCGCATCGCGCACTATAACCGGCCCCTGCGCGTCGGCGACATGACCATCACCGCCACCCCGGCCCGCCACCAGGAAGACCAGGGCCACACCGTCCGCGGCGATTGCTGCGGGTTCATCGTGAAGGCCGGCGGCGTCACTTTCTGGCATCCCAATGACACCGACCTGCTCGACGAGCACCTCAAGGTGACGGGGATAGAGGTGCTGCTCCTTCCCATCGCTCCCCACGTCCTCGGCACCGACGGCGCCATCAAGCTCGCCAACACCATCAAGGCCAGGCATATCGTGCCCTGCCACTACGGCACCTATGACTCCGATGTCTTCTGGTGTCTGGGTGATCCGGTGGCGGTCGGAGCCGGTATCGAGGACGCGAAGCGCCGCTACCACATGCTGGCGGTTGGCGAGAAGCTCGTGCTCCCCGGCCGCTGACAACGGCGCGTGCTATCGGCACCGTAAGGCACGGCGGGCACGCCAGTGGCGTGCCCGCCGATCTGTGTATCTTGCAGAGTTCAGGGGCGACGGCTCGCCCTACTTCATGTCCGCAATCCGCACGTACTTCCCCGTCTTCGCGGACTTGTATACCGCCAGCGCCACCGCCAGGTTCATCCGCGATTCCCGCGCCGGGCTGGGCTTCGCGGCGCCGGCCTTCACCAGCCGGACCAGTTCAGCCATCATCCCGCCGCCGGCCTTCTTGCCTTCCTTCACCGGCGCCACGCCCTTCGGCGTCGCCACCACCCAGCCGTCCTTCAGCGCCGGCTCCATGTGCACCACGCCCTTCGTGCCCACGATCTTCGTCCAGCGCGGCCAGTAGCCATCCGCCGTCCACGAGTCCTGCATCACCGCCACGATGCCATTCTTGAACCGCAGGGTGGCCGAGCCGAAATCCTCGACCTTTAGCTTCGAGTGCACCCGATTCGCGATCTCGGCGTGCACCACCTCGATCTCCGAATCGAACAGGTTCCGCACCATGTCGATGGCATAGATCGCGTGGTCCGCCCACGCCCCCACCGGCGCCAGCTCCGGGTCGATCCACCAGCCCGAGTTCGTGTTGTCGGGCCAGCTCTTCGGCAGCCCCGAGGTAGCCACGTGGTAGTAGGCCATCACCTTGCCAATGCCGCCCCGCTTCAGCAGCGACTTCAGCTCCGGGTTGATGCCCATCCGCCCGAGCTGATCGAACGACCAGAACACCTTCTTCTGCGCCTCCGCCAGCTCGATCAGCGCGTCCGCCTGTCGCAGGTTCATCGTCATCGGCTTCACGCAGGCCACGTGCTTGCCCGCCTTCAGCGCCGCCCGCACCACCGCCACGTTATCCCGCGTGTTCACCAGCGAGCAGACCAGGTCCACGTTCGGGTCCGAGATCACCTTCTTGAAGTCAGTCGTGGTGTAGTCCGCCTTGTTCTTCGCCGACACTTCCCTCAGCCGCGCCTGCGACTTATCCGCGATCGCCACCAGCCGCGTGCCCGCGTGCTTGTTCGCCTCCTCCAGCACGCCGAATGCCGTGTACCAGTGATCCAGCCCAACGACGCCAACGCCAATCTTCTGTGCCACTGCACCTCTCCTGACTGTGCGTCAATGTGGATCCGGGTGAATCCCCCACCTATTCCCCCGCCAACCATTCGTCCCTTCCGCGGCCAATCCACGGCAGGCGCCGGCCCGCCCTCTCCCGAATACCGTGCCCTCAGAGGCCAACTCAGATGAGCGACGCCCAGCGCACTGATATCCCTGACCTCAAAGACCACCTCCTCACCCGCATCCTCCCCTTCTGGGAGCGCCACAGCATCGACCGCGACCGCGGCGGCTTCCTCACTCTCCTCGCCCGCGACGGCGCCGTCACGGACGATTCCGCCAAGCACCTGGTGATGCAGACGCGGATGATCTACAGCTTCACGGCCGGCGCCGAGATCGGCGGGCCGCCCCAGTGGATCAACCTCGCGCGGCAGGGCGCGGGCTTCCTGCTCAAGCACTTCCGGGACGTCGAGCAGGATGGCTGGTTCTGGTCGGTGGATCGGCAGGGCCGGCCGATCGAGACCGAGAAGCGCATGTATGGCCATGCCTTCACCATCTACGCGCTCTCCGAGTATGGCCGCATCGCCCGCGACCGCGCCGCCCTCGCGGCCGCCGCTCACACCTGGAGCCTGGTGGCCAATCACCTCTGGGATGATCAGCACAAGGGCGTCTTCGAGGCCTGCGACCGCGCCTGGCGGCCGACCAATCCGCACCACTCCATGGGCACTCACCTCCATACCCTCGAAGCGCTCCTCGCCCTCAACCAGGCCACCGGGGACAACCGCTACTGGCCCCAGGTCCGCGCCATTTGCGACCTCATCGTCGCCCACATGGTCGAGCCCCAGCATCGCTGCGCCCTCGAGAAGTTCGGCCCCGACTGGGTGCACGACGGAGGCAGCATCGACTACGGCCACAACCTCGAAGCCGCCTGGCTGCTGCTGCGCGTCCATCAGATGGAGGAAACCCCCGCCTACCGCGACACCGCGCTGGGCTTCCTCGACTACGTGCTGCGCTTCGGCCTCGATGCCGCCCACGGCGGCGTCTTCTCCCACGGCCCCCTCGCCCAGCCCGCCACCGCCCGGCAGAAGATCTGGTGGGTGCAGACCGAGGCCATCCCCGCCTTCCTCCTCGCCCACCTCGTCTTCGGAGGCCAGCAATACTGGGATGCCTTCGCCAATGTCATGGGGTTCTGCTTGCGCTTCCTGCACGACGAGGAACACGGCGAGTGGTACCACTCCGCGGAGGAGGACGGCGCCCCTCGCGACACCACCAAAGGCTCCGCCTGGAAGGCCGCTTACCACGTCACCCAGGCGTGTGTGTATGGGCACCAGTATCTGCAGCAGATCGGGGGGTAGGCTTCGGGGCGCAGGAACGGCGGTACGGCTGGCACTTATTGCCCGGCACGATTGTGCCGGGCAGAAGCCCGCTGGGGGACGACTGGCCGTTCGTCCCCCAGACCCCCTCCCCGGCTTTTGGCCTCCTGGCGAAAGCGCGGAGTGGCAGCGGGGAATGACGTAGCGGGCGAGGTGGGCGGGATGAATCCCACGCCTACGCGGAGGGGCTTCGGCAGCAGAGCTACCGAAGCAACGGAACTTGCCCCATGCCCTTTGCGCTGCCGCTACGCGCTGACCAGCACCACACTCACCACGGCTAACCCGATGGCGACGTACCACGACCGCGTTCGCTTCTCCCCGAAGAACGCGACTGACGCCAGTGACGCGGCGACGATCGACACCAGGCTGCTCACGGTGAACACCACCGCCGCCGGCAGCACGCTCGCCACCCCCCACGCCCACAGCCCGGTGACCGACCCCGCGGCCCCGAGCGCGCCCACCGCCAAGGCCGACTTCAGCGGCACTCCGCGGGGCCGAGTGAGGAGCAAATCGATCCCGATCAGCAGCCCGAACACCGCGTAGAACTGAGCGTAGAACACATCTCCGAAGTGAGCCATATAGCTCTCGCCCACCCCGTAGGGCTGCGCGCTCAGGTGCTTGATCATCACCGCCGCCCCGCTCGCCGAGAGCAGAATCAGCAGCAGGATCGCGCCGTACACCGCCTTCGGCCCCACCAGCCCTGGCGCCGCGGGCGCGCTGTCAGCGCTGCTCTGCTGCTGTCCCATCGAAGCCACGATCACGCAGCCCACCCCCGCCGCTACGCCCAGGCTCTGGAGCGGCCGCAGCGACTCCCCCAGGAACAGCCGCGCGTAGGTGATCGTCACCACAAACCCGAGGCTGATCGCGCACCACAGCGGAGAGAGTGGGCCCCGCGCCAGCGCGGGCTTGATCAGCTTGATCGCCACATACTGCGTCGCCCCCGCCGCCACGCCCAACGCCCACACCAGGGCCGGGGCGGCAAATCCCCCCGCCCGCCCCACGAAGAAGGCCGTCCCGATCGCCGAAACCACTACCGCCACGTGAGTCGGCGGCACCCCCTTCGCCTGCCCCAACCGCCACGAAACCCCGAGCACCGCGAACCCCAGCCCCGAGATCACCAACACCGCCACCAACCATGCCGACTGATGAACCAATCGTGTCTCCTCTGCGGGGAGGAGTCTTCCGAGCCGCCGATGGTGCCTCCTTCCCGCGCCGCGCCGACGAGGCCGGTTGCCATCCCGAGCCTCGGAAGCGGGCGTTCAGACCGCGACGAGCGCGAGGAATCCAGATTGGAGTGGCGTCCGCCTCGGCGGACGCCGACCTCCGGAACGGATTCCTCGCTCGTCTGCCTTGGGCAGACAGCTCGGAATGACAACAACGGCCTCCCGGCCTCTAAGGCCAAATTCCACGCCCGGGCATCACTTGACACCACCTCCCTGCGCTTGCTACAATCCCCCTCGTCGTTGGAGAGAGAGTAGATGGCGAAGGTTGAACTAGAGCAGCTCCGGACCGTTGTCCAGAACCTCACCCGCTTCCTCGATTTCGAGCGGGAGGTCGAGGACAGCATCCGGCAGGAAGCCTCCTTCCGAAAAGAAGAGTACGACGAGAAGAAGCGAGCGCGGGAGAAGCGGGCGCGCAAGAAGCGGCTGAAGAAGTTGCGCTCCCTCCAGTCCCAGTAGGCTGGATGCCGCGCCTGCGCGGTCGCGCTTGATTTCTCCGCTCCAGTATGGCGATGCGAGCCCCACGCGCGGGTGGGGCTTTTCGCATCACTATCTTGCCGCGTTTGGCCGGCGGGAACGCCGGGACAGCGTGGTTGCGAGGCGCCCCACCTTACTATGGACCAGGACCAGTACGGGCAGCTTGAGGCGATCATCAGGCTCTTCCAGGAGCGCGGGCTCGACGAACTCGTAGTCGAGGAGGCTGCCTTCAAGGTCAGCCTCCGAAGCGGCCGCCCCGACCCGCCCTCTCGCCCCGCACTGGCTCCCCAGCTACCTCCCGCCCAGCCCGCGCCCCACCGCGAAGCCGAGCCGGCGCGTCGCCCTCGCACCGTCGCCATCCGCTCCCCGCTCATCGGCCTCTTCTACCGCTCCGCCTCCCCCGACTCGCCGGCCTTCGTGGACATCGGCGACATGGTAGAGGAGGGCCAGACGGTCTGCATTGTCGAGGCGATGAAGGTGTTCAATGAGATCAAGGCCGAGTGGAGCGGCCGCGTGGTAGCGATCCCCGCAGATAACGGCAAGCTCGTGCAGGCCGGTGAGCCCCTGGTGGTGCTGGAGTTCCAGCTCGACCGCGATTAGGACTGCACCAGTGGTCCGATCGCGATTGGGCCTGCCGCGAGTGAGCCGAACAGGAGTGAAGGAGAGTAGGTGATGGCGGAAAAGCCGATCTATGTTGGCATCATCGGCTTCGGCAATGTCGGCTCCGGCACGTACCAGACCCTCCTCGACAACCAGGCCAGCCATCGACCGCAAGGTCGGCCGGCCGATCCGCGTCAAGCTGATCGTCGATGTCGACTGGTCGCGGTCCCGTCCGCTGGGGATGCGCGTGCCGAAGGAAGTGCAGACCACCGACGCGCTGGCCCTCATCGACGACCCCGAGATCTCCATCGTCGTCGAGTCCATCGGCGGGATCAAGCCCTCCCTCGACTTCGTGCTCGCCGCCCTCCGCACCGGGAAGAACGTCGTCACCTCCAACAAAGAGCTAGTCGCCCGCCACGGCAAGGAGCTGTTCGACGCCGCGGCCGAGCGCAGCGTCGACCTGCCTTCGAGGGCAGCGTCGGCGGTGGCATCCCCATCATCCGCCCCCTGAAGAGCTGCCTCGCCGCCAACCGCATCGACCGCATCATGGGCATCGTCAACGGCACCACCAACTTCATCCTCACCAAGATGACGGCCGAGAAGGCCGAGTTCGCCGACGCCCTCGCCGAGGCCCAGCGACTCGGCTATGCCGAGCCCAACCCGACCAATGACGTGGAGGGCTTCGACGCCTCCTTCAAGCTCGCCATCCTCGCCTCCATCGCCTTCGAGAGCCGGGTGCGCGTCGAGAGCATCTACCGCGAGGGCATCACCTCACCTCACCGCCCGCGGACATGGAGTACGCCCGCCAACTCGGCTACGTCATCAAGCTGCTCGCCATCGGCGCCCAGGTCGACGGCGGGCTCGCGCTGCGCGTGCATCCCATGCTGTTCCCCGCCGCCCATCCCCTCGCCAGCGTCGGCGGCCCCTTCAACGCCATCTTCGTGCAGCGGCAGCTCCGTGGGCGAGGTGATGTTCTACGGTCAGGGCGCGGGCGCGCTGCCGACCGGCTCCGCCCTCGTCGGCGACATCATCGACGTCGCCCGCAATATCCGTTTCCAGGCAACCGGCCGGGTCTCGTGCACCTGCTTCGATGAGAAGCCGGCCCTGCCCATCGAGGAATTGCGGACCCGCTTCTACCTCCGCACCGACGTCGCCGACCGGCCCGGCGTGCTCGCCGCCATCGCCACCATCTTCGGCGAAGAGGGCGTCAGCCTCGCCTCTGTCCTTCAGATGTGGCGCGTCCGGCGAGAGCGCGGAGATCGTCTGGCTCACTCACCACACCAAGCGAGCGCCAGATGCAGAGTTCACTCGACCGCATCTCCGCTCTGCCCGATGTCAACAAGATCAACAGCCGCCTCCGTGTGGAGGGTTCAGCGCGGCGCGACTGGTATAGGGAACAAGTGATGAGAACCCGATCCCTGCTGGCCCGGCGTCATCGAAGCCTACCGCGAGTTCATGCCCGTCTCGGACACCACTCGCGTCATCACGCTTCGCGAGGGCAACACCCCCCTTCTTCCCGCCCCCGCGCTCGCTGAGCAAGATCGGCCTCCCCATCCCTCTTTATCTGAAGTACGAGGGCATGAACCCCACCGGGTCCTTCAAGGATCGCGGCATGACGATGGCCATCACCAAGGCGGTGGAGGATGGCCAGCAGGCCGTCATGTGCGCCTCCACCGGCAACACCGCCGCTTCCGCCGCCGCCTATGCCGCGCGAGGCCGGCATCGATTGCATCGTGGTGCTGCCGCTGAAGTACATCGCCATGGGGAAGATCGCCCAGTCGGTGATGCACGGCGCGAAGGTGATCGCCATCGAGGGCAACTTCGACGACGCCCTCCGCATCGTTATCGAGATCACCAACAGCTACCCGGTGCAGCTCGTCAACTCCATTAACCCCTATCGCATCGAGGGCCAGAAGTCCGGCTCCTTCGAGATCTGCGACGCCCTCGGCGACGCCCCGACCTATCACGCCATCCCCGTCGGCAACGCGGGCAATATCACCGCCTACTGGAAGGGGTACAAGGAGTACCAGCAGGTCGGCCGCAGCAAGCGGCTCCCGAAGATGCTCGGCTTCCAGGCCGCCGGGTCAGCGCCGATCGTCAAGGGCGAGCCCATCGCCGATCCCCAGACCCTCGCCACCGCCATCAAGATCGGCAACCCGGCAAGCTGGAAGACGGCGGTCGCCGCCCGCGACGAGTCCGGCGGCCTCATCGACACCGTCACCGACGACGAGATCATCGAGGCCTACAAGATGCTCGCGGCGATCGAGGGCGTGTTCTGCGAACCCGCCTCCGCGGCCTCCGTCGCCGGCGTCGCCAAGCTCGCCCGCACCGGCTACTTCGTGCGCGAGATGGAGAAGGGGCTCCCCCAGGACGCCTCCGTCGTCTGCATCATCACCGGCCACGGCCTCAAGGATCCCGACCGCGCCATCGCCACCGCCGCCGAGCCCATCTCGGTCGAGGCGAACGTGGAGGCGGTGGTGGGACTGCTGGGGCTGAAGCAGAAGGCGGGCGCGAGGGCGTAAGCCATGGTCATTAGGATAGTGCTCGAACCAAGCGAAGAGGGTGGATACACGGCAACCGTTCCGGCGCTTCCGGGCTGCATCAGCGAAGGCGATACCGTGGAAGAGGCCATGGCGAACGTGCGCGAGGCAATGGAACTCTATCTGGAGCCGTTGGAAGCGGATTAGGGCTTTCCGTTCTCCGCGCTCTTCGCGTCTCTGCGGTGAATGTCGCCTCCCTCCCGCAGGACGCCTCCGCCCTCCCGCCGAACCTGTCTGCCCATGAAACCCATCATCCTTCAGACCGATCTCCCCGGCGTCCCACTCCTCGCCCGCGGCAAGGTGCGGGACATCTATGACCTCGGCGACCAGCTTCTGATCGTCGCCACCGACCGCATCTCCGCGTTCGATGTCATCATGCCCAACGGCATTCCTGACAAAGGGCGGGTGCTCACGGCGATGTCCCTGTTCTGGTTCGACCTCACCAAGGACATCGTAGAGAACCATCTCATCACCGCCGACGTGCGCCAGTATCCGGCATCGTTGCAGCCCTACGCCGATCAGCTTGCCGGCCGCAGCATGCTGGTCAGGCGCGCCCAGGTGGTGCCAATCGAGTGCGTCGTCCGCGGCTACCTCGCCGGGTCGGGCTGGGCGGAGTACAAGGAGAAGGGAACCGTCTGCAAGATCGAGTTGCCGGCGGGATTGCGCGAGAGCGACAAGCTGCCCCATCCCCTCTTCACCCCCGCGACCAAGGCCGAGTCCGGCCACGACATCAACATCTCGCCCGCCGAGGCCGCCCGCATCGTCGGCGAAGACACCTATCGGGAACTCGAATCCGTCAGCCTCGCCGTCTACCGGCGCGCCGCCGACTACGCCCGCGACCGCGGCATCATCATCGCCGACACCAAGTTCGAGATCGGCCGGTTCGACGGCCGCCTCATCGTGGTAGACGAAGTCCTCACCCCCGACTCCTCCCGTTTCTGGCCCGTGGACGACTACCAGCCCGGCCGCTCCCAGAAGAGCTTCGACAAGCAGCCTGTGCGCGACTACCTCGACGCCATTGGTTGGGACAGGCAGCCACCCGCGCCTGTGTTGCCAGCGGAGGTGGTGGAGGGGACGCAACGGAGGTATCTGGAGGCGTTGCGGCTGCTAACCGGGAAGGGTCTGGGCTAACCATCTAGGCAGGACCCCTCCCCCTTCCCAACGAACCTCCGCCCGTCTGCTCGCAGGGCAGGAGCCGATCTTCTGTCCATGTTCTGGGAAGAGGAGTCATCATGGCCGACAAGATTCGCGTCGTCTGCTGGAACGAGTTCCGCCACGAGAAGTCCAGCGAAGAGATCAAGGCGATCTATCCCAACGGCATGCACGCCGTCATCGCCGAGCACCTCAACAAGCAGTCCGGCGTCTCCGCCACCCTCGCCTGCCTGGACGATCCCGAGCACGGGCTCACCGAGAAGCGGCTCGCCGAGACCGACGTGCTGATCTGGTGGGGGCACATGGCCCACGGCGAGGTGAAGGACGAGATCGTGGATCGGGTGCAGGACCGCGTCCTCAATGGCATGGGGCTGATCTGCCTGCACTCCGCCCACTTCTCCAAGATCTTCCGCCGGATGATGGGCACCGAGTGCAATCTGCTGTGGCGGGAGATCAACGAGAAGGCGCGCTACTGGGTGGTCGCCCCGAGTCACCCCATCGCCGCCGGCCTGGGCCCTTACTTCGAGTTGCCCCACGAGGAGATGTATGGGGAGTACTTCGACATCCCGCAGCCCGACGAACTCGTCCTCATCGCCTGGTTCGCGGGGGGAGAGGTCTTCCGCTCCGGCTGCTGCTACCAGCGCGGCCACGGCAAGGTCTTCTACTTCCAGCCCGGCCACGAGACCTATCCGAACTACAAGGACGCCAACGTCCTCAAGGTCATCACCAACGCCGTCCGCTGGGCGGCGCCAACGGTTGGCATGGGCAAGCGCGACTTCGGCCACCGGCCCAAGCCGCTGGAGAAGCTCTGAGGCGAGGGCGGGCAACGGCGATCATCCGCAGATTGCGCAGATGACGCAGATAGCGCCCGCCGATGGCGAGCGGAACGGCGAGATTCCCGCCAGAGGCGGGCAAGGCCACGGGGCAGCGACGGAGTCGCTGCCCCTCGCAATGACAGTGGAGGTGGCAGGGGACGAGCCCCTGCCCTACGGAGGAGGGGCCGCCGCGCGGGACTGCCCTACCCCACCTTCACCCACTTGCCCGGCGTCAGCAGCGCTCCCGCCCCCGCCTCCAGCAGGGCGGCGATCTCCAGCGTCTCTGCCTTCGGAACCAGGGACTTCCCGGTCTGGAAGAACCCCAGCATGGCGTCGATGAACCGGGGGAAGAAGTCATCCATCTCGTCGATCGCCAGAGACTCGCCGCCGAACTGCGCGCTCACCTGGAAGGTGTGCTCCGGGATCTGCTCCACCAGGCCTCGGCGGCCGTCGGGGTAGTCCACCACCAGCAGGTTCACCTGGTCGTTGCCGCAGGCCATCGCTCGCGTCGCGCCCGTCCCGAGCGTCATCACCAGCATCTCCACCTGGTGGATGGCATACGTCGCCCAGTCGCCCGGGCCGCGGGTGCTCACGAAACGCGCCGGCTTCCCCGCGATCTGATCCTTGATCGCGTTCACCAGCGCCGACCCGTACCTCAGCGCCGACGACGACATCATCGGCGTCTGGTGCTTCTCCGCCTTCTCGAACAGCCGCTTCGCCGCCGCCAGCGAGGGCGCGATCGGCTTGTCGATGTAGACCGGCTTCCCGCTTCGCAGCGGCAGGTCGGCCAGGTCTTCGTGCCGCTCGGCGTTATCGGGCGACAGCACTACCAGGCAGTCGCACTTCTCGATCACCTCCGCGATGCTCCCCGCCTTCCCCACCTTCTGCTCGCGGCACCACTCCTCCAGCGGCTTCCGGCCCTCCGGGGTCATCTCTTCCCAGGCCAGGGCCACCTCGAACTCGGCCCCCAGCGCGCTCTCCCGGATGAACGCGGGATAGTTGTTCGCGTGCCACTCATCGATGTAGTAGTCAATGAACCCGATCTTCTTCACATCAGCCTCCTGTCACATCGCGCCTCAATACACCTCGCAGATGACCTCCATCGCCCGCACGCCGTCCTCCACGGTGATCGCCAGCCCGTGGTCCCCCTGCACCGCGCCCAGGAAATGCTTGATCTCTTCCTCGAACCCCCAGCTTTCCGCCACTTCCTGAATGCTCCAGTCCGCGTCCTCCGTCAGCCGCCAGCGCACCTTCGTCGAGTCGTTGTAGTAGTCGTAGAAGGCGCGCCCCTTCGTGCCGACGATGTCGATGTAGGCCAGCGACACGCCCGCCACAAACGACGACGCCAGCGCCCCCATGGCGCCGGTCGCCGCCCTCACCGTGAGGATTCCTGCGTCCTCCACATCGGTCGTCTTGAAGTGCCGGTGCATCACCGCCCGCTGCTCCATGATCTCCCCCACGATGAACCGGAACAGGTCGACCGAGTGGCTGTTGGTGTCCAGCAGAGTGCCCCCGCCGGCCACCGCCTTCTTCGTGAACCAGGTCTTCTCCATCTCCCACATCGGGCCGCAGAAGGTGTTGTTGAAGAACACCACCTCCCCGATCTTACCCGAGGTGACGATCCCCTTCAGCGCCACGATCGACGGCAGGAACCGGTGCCGGAAGGCGGGCATGAACAGCGCCTTCGACTTCCCGACCGCTGCCCGGATGCGGTGCGCCGACGCCGCGTCGAAAGCCATTGGCTTCTCGCACAACACGTGCACCCCGCGCCCCAGCGCGTACACCGCCGCCTCCTCATGCGCCACTGGCGGCGTGCAGATGCTGATCACCTCCGGCTTCCCCGTTTCGATCAGCTCGCGGTAGTCCTGGTAGGTGGCCGCCCCTCCCAGCTCCGTCGACAGCGTCGCCGCCGCCTTCGGGTTCGCATCGGTTAGCGCCACCACCTCCGCGCCCGCCGCCGCATACCCCGCCGCGTGCGACCGCGAAATCCCCCCGCAGCCAACAATCCCAACTCTGATAGCCACGGCCGTCCTCCCTTTGCCCGCTGCCCGGGCGCTTCCGCGTTGGTCTACTACCACCCCTCCCTTGCCTACTGCTCCTCCCGCGCCGAAACCGCGATCCTCACTTCCTCCTCCCCCTCCTGCGACAGCGCCCACGGGTCGCGCCTCACCGCCTCTACCGCCGCCTCGAACATTCCCCCCGCCTCCAGGCAGCGCACCATCGAGTCGCCGATCACCACCCTCCGCTGAATCCCCATCGCCTCCAGCGGCGCGTCCATCCGGTTGAAGTCGTAGTGGCGGCTCAGCTCGTGGATTCTCGTCTCGATGGGCGCCTGTCGCCCGGCCTCGTCGATGATGGTCGCTCCCGGCAACTCCCGCAACGTCATGTACGGCACCCGCTCCTGCTCCTCCACCGCGTGGAACGTCGTGCTGGAGTTGTGCGAAACCCCCAGCAGCAGGATCTTCGCGTGCCACGCCGCCAGCTTCCGGAACGGACTCTCCGGGCCGCACGGCGCGGCCGAATGCGTCGCCGTCAGCTCCGCCGCCCGCGCCCCCAGCGCACACACCGAGTGGGTAACGTGATGGCTGCGGCGCACCCCGTCCATCATCCGGAATCGCTCGTATACCTTGCTCGCCCAACAGGGCGTATGACGCACATCGAAGACCGGCGACGGCACGTCGTTCAACTGGAACGAGAACCCCGGCAACACCAGCGTTCCCGTTGGACCCGCCGTCGCCAGCAACCCTTGGATCAGCCCCTCCACTCCTCCCTCCAGCCGCCCGAACCTGCGCAGCGAAGCGTGGACGAAGATCACATCCCCCGCCGCCACTCCCGCCTGCTCCAGCCCGCTCCGCAGATCGCCCGCCGTCACCGTCGAGACCCTACCCATGGATTGCAGTCACTCCCAGCCGCCCCCTTACTCCGCGGGGACCCCTAACACCTCGCCCCGCGGCTTCGTCTGCGGGCGCTTCTCGCTGGGCAACCAACCACCCAATCGTTCACCAAGAATTCAAATGCCCGTAACCAGGATGGGTAGACTAAGGTGGGAGCGGTAAGTCAAGCAGTGACGAGCCGCCGGGGGTGCTGAGGGAAGTGAGATGGCCGCTCGGGCAACCAAGTTGCTCAGGGGCCGCAGAGTGCGAAGAGGCCTCTTTCACATCAAGCTCTTCGTCATCCTGATCACTGTGCCCACCATCGTCGCCCCCGCCTCCAGCCTCCGGGACGTGCCGCTGATGAGTCCCGCTCCGCTGGTCGCGCCCAGGGCGCCCGCCCCGGCCATCCAGGTCCAGCCTGCCCCTAAGGCGTGCCCGGCCGACCATACGGTGAAGACCTTCGCCACCAAGTACCAGGGCCGCACCTTCCACGTGACTCGACTTCCTCGCTGCCTGCACATCGAGATGGCCATTGCTGACAACCCCGCGGGTGAGACCAAGGAGCAGGCCGAGAAGCGCCTTGGCGGCGTCGCCGTCTGCTCCGGCTCGTTCCACCATCCGCGGACCCTGTCCATCGCCGACTTCCTCCAGAGCAACGGAGAGGTGATCCAGGATCCCACCACTAGCCGTTGGTTCGTGGTCGTGACTAAGGCTGGTACGGTCGACATCTCCAACAACTACACTGAATACAAGGGCAAGCCCGGCATCAGCGCCCTCGCCCTCGGGCAGAGGCTGGTGCCCCTGCACCAGGACGGCTTCTCCCACGCCTTCATGAAACAGGTCACCGACCGCATGGCGATCGGCCTCACCGACGACTACATCTTCGTCGTCGAGACCAAGTCCGACATCTACCAACTCGCCGCTTTCATGAACAATAAGCTCCACTGCACTGCGGCCGTCAACTCCGACGGCGGCCACGTCGTCCACGGCAAGGCCCCCGTCCACATCGTCTTCCGCTGGCGCAACCTGCCGCTTCAGCCCGTCGTCACCGCGGAAGTCACCTCGCCCGCCAAGCAGGGCGCCTCCTGACCTTTTGGTCCGTTCGGCAGGAGCTTGCTCCTGCCATCGCATATCCTCTGCGCCCGGAGCCTGCCCGCCGAAGCTTCAGTCGCCTTAGGCGACCTCGGCGAAGGTGGGCGTCTCTGCGGTGAATGCCGTTCCTCCCTCCCTCCCCCGCCTCATGCTATAATCCCGCCATGCAAATCGACCTCCAGCACCCCAAGCGCGTCATCATCATCATGGACGGCGCGGCCGACGATCCCCAGGCCGACCTCGGCAACTTGACCCCCCTCCAGGCCGCGCGGATTCCCAACTCCGACGCCGCCGCCCGCGAGGGAACGTGCGGGCTCGCCAAGACCATCCCCGACGAGATGGAGCCCGGCAGCGACATCGCCGCGCTCTCGATTCTGGGCTATGATCCGCGGCGCTACCACACCGGGCGCGCCCCGCTCGAAGCGGCCAGCCTCGACGTCCCGCTCGACGCCGCCGATGTCGCCTTCCGCTGCAACCTCATCACCTCCGACGGCGCCACTATGATCGACTACTCCGCCGGTGAGATCACCACCGCCGACGCCCACGTCCTGATCGGCCTCGTCAACGAGAGGCTCTCCACCCGCCGCGTCCAGTTCTACCCTGGCATCAGCTATCGCCACATCATGGCCTGGCGCGAGGGCTCAGTCGACGTGAGAACTACGCCCCCCCACGACATCACCGGTAAGCCTCTCGAACCCTACCTTCCCACGGGCGCGGGCGAGCAGATGCTGCGTCAGCTCATGTTCGATTCCATCGAGGTTCTCGACCGGCACGACATCAACAAGCGTCGCCGCGACCAGGGCAAGCAGCCCGCCAACATGATCTGGCTCTGGGGCCAGGGGCGGCCGTGCCTGCTGCCCTCGTTCCCACTTCAGCGCGGCGCGCCGGGTGTCGTGATCGCCGCCGTGGACCTTCTCCGCGGCGTCGCCAAGAGCGCCGGCCTGCTAGCTCCCGTGGTGCCCGGCGCTACCGGCAACCTGGAGACCGACTTCTCGGCCAAGGCCCGCGCCGCGCTCGACGCGCTGGAGCAATATGACTTCGTACTCGTGCATGTCGAGGCCCCCGACGAAGCCTCCCACCAGGGCAGTGTCGAGCGCAAGGTGTGGGCGATCGAGCAGATCGACCGGGAGGTCGTCGGCCCCGTGCTGGCGCGGCTGCGGACCATCTCCCGCTCCCGGCTCATGATCCTGGCCGACCACTACACCAAGCTCAGCACCCGCACTCACGCCCGCGAGCCCATCCCCTTCGCGCTCTGGGGCGGGGAGCGAGACAAGTCCGAGTCCTTCGACGAGGCGAACGCCGCCCAGGGCCGCTTCCTGGAGCAAGGCTGGCGCCTCCCCGATCTCCTGTTCGAGGAGTGATGTGGACCGCTTCCGCAATCGCGTCGCCGCCACCATCGCCCGCCACGGCATGATCGCGCCCGGCGACGTGGTCCTCGTCGCGCTCTCCGGCGGCACCGACTCCACCGCGCTCCTTCACGCGCTCTCTCGGCTCGCGGTGAGGCTTCGCTACCGCGTCTGCGCCTGCCACATCCATCACGGCCTCCGCGGGGCCGACGCCGACGCCGATGCGGAGCACGCCGGCTGCTTCGCCGGCTCCCTCGGCATCTTCTTCTCGCGGCTGCGCGCCGATGTCCACGCCTACACGAAAGAGCACAAGCTCTCCCTCGAAGAGGCGGCGCGGGAGGTGAGATACCTTCTGCTCGCGCAGGCCGCCCAGGCCTGCGGGGCGAATCGCATCGCCACCGGCCACACTGCCGATGACCAGGCCGAGACCGTGCTGCTCAATCTCCTCCGCGGCGCCGGCCCTACCGGCCTCTCCGGCATTCCGCCGGTCCGCGGCAGCATCGTCCGTCCGCTGATCGAGATCACGCGCGAAGACGTCGAGCAGTACTGCCGGGCCGAGGGCATCGCCTATCGCATCGACCAGTCGAACCGCGACCTGCGCTTCACCCGCAATCGTATCCGCCACCGGATCCTGCCCGCCCTCCGCGAGATTCAGCCCCGCGTCACCGAGGCGCTCTGCCGCCTCGCCGAAGTCATGAGAGCGGAGGACGAGTTCATCGCCGCCCAGGCCCGGACTGAACTCGAACGGTTCGAGCAGCGCGGCGACCTGACTCTGCCCATCGCCGAGTTCGCACAGCTCCACCCGGCCCTCCGCCGCCGCCTCGCTCGCGCCGCTATCGCTCGCGCCAAGGGCGATGATCGCGAAATCGAGCTGGATCGCGTCGAGGCCCTCGTCAACCTGCTCATCTCCGGCCGCACCGGCGCCCGTCTCCAACTCCCCGGCGGCCGCATCGCCTCCCGCGCCTATCGTCAGGTGACCATCGCTCGCCCCGCGGACACTCCGCCCTCGCCCGCCGGCGAGTGGGAGCTGCCGGTCCCCGGCGAGACCGAGATTCGCGACCTCGGCTACGCCTTCAGAGCATCTCTCTCCACCTCCAAGCGCGTTCCCGCTGACGCTTGCACCGCGCTCGATCGACGCCGCCAAAGCCGACGAACCCCTTCGCCTCCGCACCTGGCGCCCCGGCGATCGGATCACCCCACTCGGGATGAAGCAGACGATCAAGCTCCAAGACCTATTCGTCAACGCGAAGGTGCCGCGCGCCGACAGATCCCGGATTCCCCTCCTCCTCTGCGGCGACCGCATCGCCTGGGTCGTCGGCCACCGCCTCAGCGATGGCTTCAAGGTGACGCCGCAGACCCGAAGAACCATTCGCATCGAAGCAATTGAGCTATCTGCTGGAGAATGAACATGACCACCACCCCCGAGTTCGCGGAGAAGCAGCGCCGCGTCAACGAGTTCCTCGATGCCAAGGGCCTCGACGGCCTTCTCCTTGGCCGTTCCGAAAGCTTCGCCTGGTTCACCTGCGGCGGCGACTGCTTCGTCAACATCGCCGCCGAGACCGGCGTTGGCGCGCTTCTCGTCCGCCGCGATGGCGCCACTCTCATCACCAACAATGTCGAGCGCCCGCGCCTCACCGACGAGGAGCTTCGCGGCCTCGGCCTGCGGGAAGAGATCAGGAACTGGTGGCAGGATGATCTCGCACCCATCGTCGCCGACCTCACGCGGGGACAGCGGATCGCCGCCGACATTCAGCTCCCCGGCGCGGCTCTCCTCGCCGGCGATATCGCCCGCCTTCGCGCCTCGCTTACCCCGGAGGAAGTCGCGCGCTACCGCGCCCTCGGCAGGGCGGTCGGCGAGGCCCTGGGCGTGGCCGCCATGGGAGTTCAGCCGGGCATGACCGAGCATGATGTCGCTGCCGCCATCGCCCACGAGCATTTCCGCCGCGGCATTCAGCCCATCGTCGTCCTCGTCGCCGCCGATGAGCGCCTGCTCAAGTACCGTCACCCCCTCCCCACCGGCAACCCCGTCAAGCGCGCCGTCATGCTCGTCGTTTGCGGCCGCAAGCAGGGCCTCATCGTCTCCGCCACGCGCATCGTCCACTTCGGCCCAGTCCCGGCAGACCTACAGAAGAAGCACCAGGCGGTGATGGCCGTCGACGCCGCCCTCATCTTCGCCACCCGCGTCGGGGCCCGCATCGGCGACATCTTCCAGGCCGGCCTCGCCGCTTATGCTGCCCAGGGATTCGCTGACGAGTGGCAGCTTCACCATCAGGGCGGCCCTACGGGCTATGCCGCCAGGGACTACCGCGCCGTCGCCGAGACCGACGACACCGTCCAGCCCTTCCAGCCCTTCGCCTGGAATCCGTCCATCACCGGCACCAAGTCCGAGGACACCCTTATCGCCACCCCCGACGGCCCGGAGATCATCTCCCTCTCCCCCGGGATACCAACCGAGGGGATTCGCTCCGGAGGCCTGACTGTTCACAGATCTGACATCATCGTCCGCTGATTCGGACGCGAATTCCGAGCGCTGCCGGAAATGTACTGATAGGTGAACAGGCCGTCGCTTGCTACCTCTGCACCTGCTGCCGTCCGCGGTGTATACTGCCCGCCAAGACCCAAAAGGGAGGGAGGTGATACAATGCGCAAGAAGAGTACGCTCCTGCTGCTGGTGCTGGTGACGCTGTTGGCTTTCATCGTCAATGTGCTCGCCGTCGCAGCCCCGGCCAAACAGGCCGCCGCGGAGAAGCCCGTTGCCAAGGTTGCCAAGGTAAAGGTAGCCAAGGCGAAGGCCCCGTTGGCCGCTGCGAAGTCCAAGGGACAGATGGGCGCCACTGCCTCCAAGGGGCAGATGGCCGCTGCGAAGTCAAAGGGACAGATGGCTGCCATGGCCTCCAAGGGACAGATGGGCACCGCCAAGAAGTCCCCGAAGGCCACCGCCAGGAAGGCCGCCGCTAAGAAGGCTGCCGCTAAGAAGGCTGCCGCCAGGAAGGCCGCCGCCAAGAAGGCTGCCGCCAAGAGGGCTGCTGCCAAGAAGGCCGCCGAGAAGATGGAGAAGATGGAGAAGGGCAAGTAGTCTCTCCCTACTCCTGACGTCGGTGAGTCATTTCGCGGAAATGGCTGCACTGAAGCAAGCGAAGAGTTGGCGATCGAGGCTCACCCCTCCCGCCAGCTCTTCCCATTGGCCAGGTTTTGGCCGATTTGCAGCACATCGCCTCGCCCTCCCCTCGGTTGTGTGTCCAACTCCGAACAGGCGTCTGCAACCTATCCAGGGAACTCGGGTGTCCAAGTTGGATAGACGCTCGAACGCAATAGCAACACTCAACCCTAAGGGAGGTGAAGACGCATGACGCGACGTGTGGTCGTAGTACTGCTGGTAGTGATCCTCGCCGTTGCTGTCGCGGGCCTGCTCTGGGCTAAGGCCGCCCCCGCGAAGGGCACCCACGCGGTGTCGAAGATGGCTGCGGGGAAGGGCAAGATGGCGCCCATGAAGAGCGAGTACACTCGCTGCGCCAAGACCTGCAACACGCTCCTCGGCAACTACTCGAAGCAGTACGCCAAGATGAAGACCCATGAGGGCGACAAGACCTGCTGGGCCAACTGCTGGACTCGTTTCGGCAGCGGAGATCAGGGCGCGGCGACCGACCAGAAGAAGCTCTGGACGACCAAGATGACCGCTAATATGCGAGTCAACCAGTGCTCCCAGGCCTGTTGGCGCACGCACCACAAGGAGAGCCGTACCGTCTCCGTCGCCGGCTGGCGCAGCGATCCCAGGCCGTCGACCGTCTGCTCGAAGTGAGCTGGGAGTGAGGGGTAGCCTCGCTGGTCGGCTGGGGTAATGGGTGGATGAAGTTGACGAGCGGGCCCCGCCCGCTCGTCAGCGCGTCTGGGGCGGCCCGTCGGTCGGAGTTTCGACCACCTTCGGCAGCTCCCCCCGGAACACCTGCGTGACCCACACCCTCCCATCCGGCAGCGCGTACACCCCCACTCCCAGGCTGACGTACTCTCGGTCGAGGATGTTGGCCCGGTGCTCGCGGCTCGCCATCATCCCGGCGTGGATCATCCCCATCATCGGCGAATCACAGCACCCCAGGTTCTCGCCCACCACTGTCCGGGGCTGGCGACCCAGCGCCGACGCATAGCGATCCAGCGGAGTGCGCGGCGACGGAGCCGGAGTCACGTGGGAGAAGAAGCCTCTCGCGGCCATGTCCGTGCTGTGCTGTCGGGCCACCCCTACCAGGAGGGGATCGACCGCGAGGATCGGCAGGCCCTTCTCGCGGCGCTCGGCATTGATGCAGGAAACCATCAGCGTCTCATCCCCCGTCAGCCGAACCTCTGCCGCCTTTCCCTCGCTTGTATTGGCGGCTGTCGCTGTCCCGGTTAGCAAGCTGGCCACTGTCAGCACTGCCAGCAGTCGCCCCATGACTGCCGGCCAACGGCGGAAACTGTTCCTATCCCGGTTCTCCACGTGGATCTCCGCTCGATTTCAAGGCAAGAGTACCGCTGATCCGTGAACGAAACGTGAATGTCCGCCGAAGCTTCAACAAACTCTGGCCATCCGCAGAAGATGCCGCAGGTGCGGCACTGTACTGGGCAAACTTTCGTGCCCTGTATCTGGTCTAATCGGACTAGACAACCCACGCTGAGGGAAAGAGGGTGAACTAGAGAATGACTCGACGACTCGTATTCCTGATCGCAATCCTGCTGATCGTGGCCATGGTCGGATCCGTCCTCGCCGCGACCCCAACCGCCAAGGCTCCGGTCAAGGCGAAGGCGGCGAAGGCCAAGGCCGGCGCGGCGAAGGCCCCGGCTGCTAAGGCTGCGGCGGCCAAGTCCGCCAAGGCCGAGGAGCCTAAGGCCGAAGCCAAGGCCCCGGCCGCGAAGGGCAAGGTCAAGGGCAAAGCCATGGGCAAGGGCAGAGGTAAGATGGCCGGTAGGAAGGGCAAGGCCATGGGTGGCAAAGGCAAGATGGCCGGCAAGAAGGGCAAGGCCGGAGCTGCCAGCAAGGCTAAGGCGGAGCCGAAAGCCAAGTAGCCCCCTGGAGATCAGCCGCAGGCTGACTCTTTTGTGTCAGGTGAGAGGAGACCCAAGCCGGCCTCCTCTCATCCGCGTCTGGGCCCCTTGAACTGAGTGGGCGGGCCGCCGGCCCGCCCACTCAAACTCGCGTCGTCTGCGGGCAGAGGCCGTCCCTCCGCCCACCCAGGGGCTGCGGCCGCTACTTCCCGCGCGGTCTGATCACTTCCGCCTTCACGATCTTGTCGTTGACCGCGATCTTCAGCGCCACCTCCATCCCCGACACCACCTTGCCGAACGCCGTGAAGCCCAACGCGTCCAGGTGTGGCGTATCAGCCAGCGTGATGTAGAACTGCGTATCGCCCGAGTTGTGCACCATCTTCCCGCCCCGATACAGGCGCGCCATCGCGATCGTGCCCTTGGTGTGCTTGATCGGGGAGGTCTCATCCTGAATCGTGTAACCCACCGGCGGCCGCCCGACCAGATTCGGCTCGCCCGCCTGGATCACGAACCCCGGCTCCACTCGATGGAAAGGCATGCCGTTGTAGAAGCCCGCCTGAACCAGATGCAGGAAGTTCGCCACCGCGATCGGCGCCGCCGTTCCGTCCAGCTCCACCACGATCGCGCCCTTGGCCGTGCTCAACTGCACCCGCACCTTCCGCATCTTCTTCGCGGCCGCGACCTGCGCCGCGGTTGGCGCCGTCAGCTTCGGGGCTTTCGCCTGGCCCTTCGTCTTCGAGGGCGTCTTCGCCTCCGCCGCCACTACCAGCACCCCCAGCGCGACCAGCAACCACACGAGTCTCATCTCCATACCTCCCTGCGGAATCCCCTGTAGCATTCCCACTCCCCCGCCCCCTCATTCCTCCGACACAGAAACCCCGCCTGAGTCGCGCCTCCCTACAGCGTCCGCGTCACCTTCGTCAGGCCCCGCGGCGCATCCGGATTCAGCCCTCGCTCCATCGCCAGGTAGCAGGCGAAGAACTGCCCCAGCGTCACGAACGGTATCGGCGTCAACCCCTCCCGCATCTTCACCGGGCACTGCACCGTGAACGCGCTTTCCTTGGCGATGCCATCCCGGTTCGTGAATGTCAGCGCCCCTACTCCTTCCCGCTTCAGCCGCTTCGC
Source organism: uncultured Armatimonadota bacterium (assembly GCA_963699135.1). Taxonomy (GTDB): domain Bacteria; phylum Armatimonadota; class Hebobacteria; order Hebobacterales; family Hebobacteraceae; genus JBEKKD01. The sequence goes on from OY969415.1 coordinate 1,658,518, forward strand.
CAGCTTCACCATGAACGGAAACGTTGGCCCGTCAGCCGCATACAGCAGCACCGGCGTCGTCGGGTCCACGAACACGATCGGCCCATGCAGGAAGTCCGCCGCCGACATCCCCGTCGCTCCCAGGTAACACGTCTCCATCAGCTTCTGCGAAGTCTCTCTTGCGGTCGCATAGTTGAAGCCCCGCGCCAGGCAGACACATCTTGGCGCATATCGATAGCGCGGCGCCACCTCCGCCACCGCCTCCTCGCAGGTGAGCGCCACCCGGATACTCTCCGGGATCGCCTGCAGTTCCGACTCCGGGAGATCGCCGCCGAGCGCGCGGCAGATCATCGCCATCGCCATCAGCTCGGCCGTGTAGGTCTTGGTGGCCGCCACTGCTCGCTCGTCCCGCGCGCAGTTGCACCGTGTAGTGCGCCAGCCCCGACAGCGCCGATTGCGGGGCGTTCGTCACCGCCAGGGTGAACGCCCCCATCCGCCGCGCGGTCTTCAGCGCCTTCACCACGTCGGTGCTCTCCCCCGACTGCGAGATGCCGATCGCCAGCGCTCCGCTCAGGTGCATCGGCGCCGGGTAGAGCGTGAATAGAGACAGCGCCGCGCCCGCCACCGGGATCCCCAAGAAGTGCTCGAACAGATAGCGGCCATAGGTTGCCGCGTTGTCAGACGTGCCCCGGCCCGCGATCAGGATCAGCGGCGGCCGATCGCGGCGCAGTTGCGCCAGCGCCTTCGTCAGCCCCCGCGTCTCCTCCCGAAGCAGCGCCTCCACTCTCGCGGGCGCCTCGTGGATTTCCCGCAGCATGAACGGCCGCCGCCCTGACTTCTGAACTATCAACCGTGGCGGATTCACCATCCTCTTCCCTCACTCACGCCTGTTTCTGCCCCTATGCATCGGCTCTCGCTCACATCCACACATCCACGTGCGCCGGCCGCCCCTCCGTTAGCCCATCGAGCGTGATTTTCCACTCGCCACCCATCTGCTGGCGCGACTCCCCATTCACCGCCACCGATTCCACCTCGCTCCGCCCGCTCTCGTGGTGGAAGTGGAAGTGGAAATCGACTCCGCGGTACTGCTTGCGCAGCCGGTACTCGCGCCACGCTTTCGGCGCCGTCGGGTTGATGAGCAGGCCGTCGAAGTCCGCCAGCACCCCGATCATCCGGTCCACTGTCTTCAGGTACCAGTTCGCCGACCCCGTGAAGTTGCTGTAGAGATTCGTCCCGAAGTTCGGGTGGGAGGGCCCCACCGCGAAGTTCGACTGCTGGTGCGGCGGTCCCGTCGCGATGTCCGGGAACGTGTTTCCCGGCAGCGACAGCTTCAGCTCCGAGTACAGCTCCTCCCCTCTCCCCATCTCCGCCAGCGCGTACAGCAGGAAGGCGTGTCCGTGCGTGTAGATCGCGCCGTTCTCGAACTGCCCCGGCGTGATGTCCGCGATCCGGCCCGCCAGCTCCCGGCTCTTCTGCGTGAACGGAACGTCGGTCGTGGCGGTGCCGATCGGCGTCCACACTCGCTTGAGCGCCTTGAGCACCTGCGCCTCGCGCCCCGCCGCGGCCGCTACTCCGGTGAACAGCGACCACGCGTTCGTCACCGCCTGAATGCGCCCCTCCTCACACGTCTGCGAGCCGATCGCCACCCCGTCATCGTTGTATCCGAAGACATAGTGATCGCCGTCCCAGCCGCTCTCGTTCACCGCCTTCGTCATCGTCTCGATGATCTCGGTCAGCGTCGCCACCGCGGCCTGATCCCGCAGGTACCGCGCCAGCCGCAGCATCCGCTGGGAGGCGAACACCAACGCCATCGACACCCACGTGCTCACGCCCTTGCCGCGCTTCGATAGGCCGTCCAGCGCGTCGTTCCAGTCGCCGTGTCCGATCAAGCACAACCCGTGCTGCCCCCGGCTCCGGAACAGCCCCTCCAGCGCGGTCATCGCGTGCTCGTACACCGACCGCTTCTCGCGGTTGTCCTGCCGGTGGGTCGCGAGATCGTAGTGCCCCACCTGCTCCCGCAGCAGATCGAAGTCGCCCGTCTCTTCGAGATAGGTCACCAGCGTGTCCGCGATCCACACTGGGCTGTCCGCGTACATCCGCTCGTCGTTCGGCGCGTTCGTGTTCGGGTAGCGGAAAAACTGGCGGATCGCCCGCCCGTCGCGAAGCTGATGGTTGAGCACCGTCGGCAGGTGGTTGCGCACGTACTCCGGGTTGAAGTTGCAGATGCCGAGCATGTCCTGCAGCACATCGCGATACCCGATCTGATCCAGCGCCCGCGTGAACCGCGCGGTGTTGTGCTGCTGGTACTTCAGCCACACATTGTGGGTGCGATCCACCTCTTCGTCCGGGCTTTGCAGTTGCGCCCGATCCAGCATTCGCCGCCACGACTGCTGCAGTCGCGCGAACTCCTTCTCCACCCCGCTCCCGGTGAAGAGCCGCTTCCTCAGCTCGGCGATGTGCCGTCGATAGTCCTCCGGCTCCCTCTCCGTGCGGCCCACCACCATGTGGATGGTCTTCGACTTGCCCGGCGCCAGGGTGAAAACGTACTGCAGCGCGCCCACCAGCCCGAGATACGGTTGCAGGCCCATCGAGTTGCGGCACTCGCCCTCCTCGACCGCTCGCGGGAAGGCCCCGGAAATGCCCTCCGCCCGTGAAATCCTCCCCCGACAGATCGAACCCCTGGAACGCCGCGCTCGACATCATGAACCCCGTGCGCGGCAGCGCGTTCGCCTTGTGCCGGTTCAGCGCCACGATCGCCCGCAGGTCCTTCAGGTGATCCCCCATCGACGTCACTCGCGGATCGAAGTAGTACGCCGGATGGCTCTCCAGTCCCCAGTTCACCCGCGTGAACAACTGGATCTCCCGCGGTTGCTTCGCCGTGTTGGTGAGCGTGATCGTCCACACCTCACACGGATCATCGACCGGCACGAACGCGCGCAGGTGCGAGCGAATCTGGTTGCGCGTGCTCTCCACCGTCACCCACCCCAGCCCATACCGGCAGGCGTAGTCGGTGTACTTGCGCGCCTCGCGTCCGACCTGCGGCAGCATGTCCCAGATCGTCGCCTTCCCGCCGACCTCCCCCTCCCGCAGGAAGAACTGCCGCACATCCGTGCTGCGCGGCGCGGTAGGGACATAGCTCGTGTCCTTGTGCGACGTTACCGGCCCCGCCAGCACGCTGTCGTAGCACAGAAAGCCCAGACCCGTCGCCTCCCAGAACGACCCCGCGATCCCCGTCTCCCGATCGTGATTGCTGCACATCAGATGCAGCCACGGCCGCGGCGTATCGGGTCGGTGCAGCTTGAGCACGCTGTCGATCAGGAACCCATCCCCGTCGCGCACATCCTCGAAGACCGAGTAGCGATCCGCCAGCGCCTCCGCCTCCGCCGCCGTGAATCCAGCGCGAGGCGACTTCCCCTGCGCCAGGTTCCGGCGCGCTTTCGCGGCCAGTCGGTCCAGCCGCTCCTCCTCCACCTTCCCGCCGCGTGCTTTTGCCATCGACGAGCCTCCCTCGCACCTGTTCTGAGACACCGCGTGCAGCAGCTTCACCCTCCGACCAACGCCCTCCCCAGCTCCTTCGCCCGCGCCATCAGCTCCGGCTTCTTCGCCGCGTCCCCCGGATCGCCGATGCCTCCCACCGCCATCTGCCCAATCACCTCGCACTTCAGATCGCGCATCACGCTCGCCACGTATTCCGCGAGGCGCTTCGGCGACTCCACTTCCTCGTCGGCCTGCACGATGATCGATACCCCTCGCCGCGTCCCCTCCAGCCCCATGTGCCAGCCGCCCTCCTCGGTGTAGAAGGCATAGAGCCGGTCGATCACTCGCTTCAGCGGCGCCGACACATTCCAGAAGTACACCGGACCTGCGAACACCCAGGCGTCGGCGCGCCGCAGCGCCGCGTAGATCTGCTGCATGTCATCATCCTGGATGCACCCCGCCTCCGCGCTGTCCAGGCACATCCGGTCCGCGTCGCAATCCCCGATGCGCATCTTCGCCGGGTCGAACCGCGTCGTCGTTGCCCCCAGTTCCCGCGCCCCCTCCAGCACCGCCTCCAACAGCGTCGCCGTATTCCCCCCTCCCCTCGGACTCCCGCAAATGCCCACGACCTCCATACCAACCTCCTCGTCTCTGCGGCGAATGCCGCCTCGCTACCCGAATCGCACCCCGAAATCCTCGAACTCCCCCCTCACCGCCTCCCAGTTCACCACCACCTCCCGCACGAACCCGCCCCGCGGCCCCCGCTGCAGCTCTTGCAGAAACTCCTCCAGCAGCGCCCGATCCCCCTCCGCCACCACCTCCACGGCCCCATCGCTCAGATTGCGCACATACCCGCTCGCGCCGTACGCACTCGCCCGCCCCTCCGCGAACGCGCGGAACCCCACTCCCTGCACCCGTCCCCGCACGATCGCATGCAGCCTCGCCTGCCCGGCCATCTCCTTCGCCACCAGCACTATCCCCGTAATCCCGTTCGGCACGAGCCTTGGTCGCCTCCGGCGACTTGCTCCTGCCATCCCCGCCCCTCTGTCATTGTGAGGGGCGGCCGTTGCTGCTCCGTGGCAATCTCGGCGTTGCCGTTCCCTCCGCCGCAGGCGGCTGTTGTCTATCTGCGTTCATCGGCGGCTAACCAAACCCGCGCTCCCCTACACCTTCCTCCGCAACCCCGTATCCGCCGTCACCGCCAGGATCTCACCGAAGTACAGCCGGTGGTAATCGCCTCTCGGATAGCAGGACCGCGCCAGCTCTTTCACCAGCGTCTTCGACAGCACGTCGTTCACGTGCGCCACCTTGCACTCATAGCTCAGCACGCACTCCTCGATCGTCGGCGACTTGATCCGCTTTCCCGACACGGCCGTCAGCCGCGCCTCCGTGAACTTATCGTGCTCGCGCCCCGACACCGTCCCGCAGAACGCCGCCACATCCGCCAACTTCCGTGGCAGCAGATTGACCGTGAAATCGCCCGTCTTCTCGATGCACCCGTAGGTGTAGCGCGACTCCCGCACGGGAACCACGAAGATCGGCTTCCCCCAGTAGATCCCGATCGAGCCCCACCCGATCGTCATCGCATTCGGCCGCCGCTTGCCATCGAGCGACACCAGCAACAGCCCCGGGTGCGCCAATCCCTGCATCGTCTCCGGTAGGTACTCGCTCGGCCCGACCAGCTTCTTGCTCATCTCAGATCCTCCCGCGTTATCATGCTAACGTCCTCTCCCCTGCGCCGTGAACTCCTGCACCATCACCAACAGGTTCTCCACCGGAATATCGCTCCCCAGGCTGTGCGTCGGTGCGATGATGAACCCGCCCCCGGCGCCGACCTCCCGGATCAGCCTCCGCAACTCCGCCCGCAATTCCTCCGGCGTGCTGTCCGGCAGCAGGTGCTGCACGCTCGCCCCGCCGTGGAAAGCGATGTCCCTCCCATACTGTTTCTTCAGCCCATAGATATCCATCACATCCGGCTGCACCGGATTCAGGCAGGTGAGTCCGACTTCGATCAGGTCGGGGATGATCTCGGTGACGTCACCGTCCGAGTGCAGGAGCGTCGTCTTCCCGTATGACAGCGCCCGCTGCACCATCCGCGCGAACCGCGGCTTGATGAACCGCCGCCACAGCTTCGGCCCCATAATCAGTCCGCGCTGCGACCCCCAGTCATCCCCGAACCGCACGTTGTCGAACGGATACACGCAGGCCGCGTCGATCAGCGCCAGGTTGAACTCGCAGATGCGATCCAGCAGTTCGTCGGCAAACGCCGGATGCTCGACCATGTCGAGCAGGAAGTTGTCGATCCCGCGCAGCGTCCAGGCCCGCTCATACAGGCTGAATCCGATTCCCCAGCTCACATAGCGGTCGGGGTGCTCCGCGATCTGTTCCGGCAGACTCTCCAGACCCGGGGCCACGGTCGACGGGAACTCGTATCCCCGCAGGCTCGGCTCCTTCAGGATCGGGTCGCGCACCATCCCGATCTCACCAGGGAATGAGTCCTCCCAGATCACTCCAAACGCGTCGGTGTAATGGTGACCGTCAACCCGCGCGTTGGTCTCGGGATACCCGGTTCCCACCCCGGCCATGTGGTGGATCACTCCGCGGTCGAACTCCGGGTCGCCGCAGAACTCGACGACCCGCTGCCGCAGCTCCCCGCCGATATACACCTCGTATGGGCAGAAGTCCGTCTCCTCATGTGACAGCGCGCGTCTGATTCTCTCTTTGGGCGTCATCTCGATCCTCCGCACCGGGTGTAGGCCCGGAACTACGGTTCCCGCCTGCACTTCTGCCCCCACGCCACTGCGCCCTGCGCCCGCCATCTCTTGCTATCATTGCGAGGGGCGGCCGTCGCCGCCCCGTGGCGATCTCGCCGTAGCCATGCGCCCGCCATCGGCGGGCGCCAATCTGCGCCATCTGTGTAATCTGCGGATGCGCCCTTACCTCGTCCGGAAGGTCACACCTCCCCTCGAGTAGAACACTACTCCCCGACCGGCTTGGGCCGCGGGGGAAGCCGCTCTCCGGTACGAAGTTCAGGGGACATCAGCCATGAAACTCCCGTTCATGCCAAAGGAAGAACGCTTCTTCGAACTCTTCGCCGCCGCTGCCGAGAACGTGGTGAAGGGCGGCAGTTTGCTCGTCGAACTCGTCACCCATCCCGAGCGGTCGGAGGAGCTCCGTCGCAAGATCGAGGAAACTGAGCACGAGGGCGATATCACCACCCACGAGATCGCCGATCGCCTCAACCGCACCTTCGTTACGCCCTTCGACCACGAGGACATCCACGCGCTGGCCGGCCGCCTCGACGACGTGCTCGATGATATCGAAGCCACCGCTGACCGCATGTACCTCTACGAGGCCGGACCTCCCGGGCCCGAGATGATCCACCTGGTCACCGTTCTCTCCGAGGCCACTCGCGTCGTCCAGAAAGCCGTCAACGGCCTCAGTGAGATGAAGAACGCCCGCCGCATCCTCGACTACTGCATCGAAATCCACCGCCTGGAAAACGTGGGCGACGAGGATAGCCGGCTCGCCCTCGCCAAGCTCTTCAAAGGCGCCGATGCCATCCACGCCCTCAAGTGGAAGGAGATCTACGACCACGTCGAGGATGCTCTCGATAAGTGCGAGGACGTCGCCTCCATTGTCGAAGGCATCGTCGTGAAGCACACGTAGCGCGAACTGTTATGCTAACGCCATTCCACTACGTCATCCTCATCTGCCTCGTTGCCTTCGCCTTCGATTTCCTGAATGGTTTCCACGATGCTGCCAACTCCATCGCCACCGTGGTCTCGACCCGCGTGCTGAAGCCCTTCTACGCCGTGGTCTGGGCGGCGTTCTTCAACTTCGTCGCGGTCTTCGTCTTCGGGGTTCACGTCGCCAACACCGTCGGCAAGTTCATCCACGCCGAGGCTGCCAGCAACGAGGTCATCGTCTCCGCCCTCGTGGGAGCCATCGCCTGGAACATCCTCACCTGGTACCTGGGCCTGCCCACCAGCTCCTCCCACGCCCTCATCGGCGGCCTCGCCGGCGCCGCCATCGTTTACCAGGGCGTCGATTCTCTGATGATGCCCAGCCTCATCAAGATCAGCGTCTTCATCGTCCTCGCCCCGGTGATCGGCCTCGTCCTGGGCATCGCCACCCGCACCCTCATCAACCAGCTCTTCCAACACGCCTCTCCGAAGCGCACGGCGCCCCTTTTCCGGCGTCTCCAGCTCGTCTCGGCCGCCCTCTACAGCCTTGGCCACGGCACCAACGACGCCCAGAAGACGATGGGTGTCGTCGCCCTCGTGCTCTTCAACAATGGCCACCTCACGGAGTTCGCCGTGCCGTTCTGGGTGAAGATCGTCGCCGGCATCGCCATCTCCCTCGGCACCATGTCCGGCGGCTGGCGCATCGTCAAGACCATGGGTATGAAGATCACGCGGCTCCATCCCGTCGACGGGTTCTGTGCTGAGACTTCCGCCGCGGTGTCCCTCTTCGCCGCCTCCGCCGCCGGCATCCCCGTCAGCACTACTCACACCATCACCGGCGCCATCGTCGGAGTCGGGGCCACGCGTCGCCTCTCGGCCGTCCGTTGGGGTGTCACCATCGGGGTCGTCTGGGCCTGGGTCCTCACCATCCCCGGCTCCGCCCTCATCGCGGCCCTCACCCAGACTCTGCTCACGCTACACACCCACTAAGCGCCTCGCCCTTCCCCCGTTGGGCAGGAGCTTGCTCCTGCCATCTGTCATTGCGAGGGGCAGCGACCCCGTCGCTGCCCCGTGGCAATCTCGGTATCCGTTGCCCCGCGCAGTCTGCGAACGATCGCCGTTGCAGTTACGCCCCTACACCACGGACCTCAGCCAGTAGAACGCCACCGGCGCGGCGAACAGCAGGCTATCGAACCGGTCCAGCACCCCACCATGCCCTGGCAGCAGCGAACCCGAATCCTTCACCCCCGCCTGTCGCTTCATCACCGACTTGGACAGATCGCCGAGTTGCCCCGCCACCCCCAGCGCCGCTCCCAGCAGCGCGCCCCAGGGCAGCGAGAGGCCGAACCATCCCCCTAGCGCCGCCGCTACCGCGGTCGCTGCTACCAGACCCCCGATCCCTCCCTCCACCGTCTTCCCCGGGCTGATCTTCGGGCACAGCTTGTGTCTCCCCCAGGTCCGCCCCACCGCATACGCCGCCGTGTCTTGCGCCCAGCATGTCGCCACCACCAGGAACAGCCAGCACGCCCCCGCCGGGACCGTCACCCCCGCGTGCGACAGCCAGATCGTCTCCACCGAGATCGATCGCAGCCTCAGCACGTAGCTGAACAGCAGCGGCACATACGCGAGACCCAGCAGACTCGCCCCCACATTGCTGATCGTGACCGGTTCCGCCGAGGTGAGTACCTGCTGCGCCAGCAGCGCCACCGCCGCCGCCGCGAAGATCATCACCACTTCATCGTTCAGCGCCGCCTCCGCCAGCAGCCCCTCGCTGGGGAAGCTCACGCTCTCCATCGCCGTCGCCAGGATCAGCCCCGCCCCCGCCAGGGAGGCGATCCATGCTACCGGCTTCAGCCCACATCCCGCCGCCAGCCGGAGGTATTCCCGCAGGCCGAGCACCGATAGCAGCAGCGCCCCGGCCGCCAGGTACCACCCTCCCAGGTAGATCAGTACCAGCAGAAGTGGAATCCCGACCCCAGCCGTCGCCAGCCGCTGCCACAACACGCCATCCCCCTTGCCTGTCGCTCTGCCCGTTGCTTCGGTAGCCTGCCGCGGAAGCCCTCCCGCGGGGCGTGATTCATCCCGCTCGCCACTTCGTTCGGCAGGAGCCTGGGCCGCCTTCGGCGACTTGCTCCTGCCATCCCTCTTCCTCCGCCGTGCGGCCTTCCACCGCCCAGTGGCGTGGGCTTGTGCGCCTCCGGCGCATTTGCCGCGAGCGAATGCGAATGGTAATCCACGTAGCCACGCTCCGCGTGCCTCTCCCTCGGCAGGAAATCCCCAATTCCTGGGTGCAGATGGAACCATTGCGCGGTCGAGATGCATCTAGGGGATGGAGGGCAGAGGACCCGGCATGACCGCTGAGACAGACAGGCAGCTCGTCGAGAGGATGCGTCGCGGTGACATCGCCGCCTTCGAGGCCATCGTCGTCCGCTACCGCGCAGCCCTCGTCTCCCTCGTCGACTCCCGGCTTCATTCGCTGGCCGATGCCGAAGACGTGGCTCAGGAGGCCTTTGTGCAGGCCTTCCTCCACCTGCCCGAGCTGCGCGATCCTGACGTCCTCCTGCCTTGGCTGCGGCGGGTGGCGGATCGCCTGGCCCTGATGCGGCTCCGCCTGCGTCGCGACGAGCCCACCTCCCCGGAGCATCTCGACCGCGTCGCTGCCAGCCCCGTCGATGAGGAAGACGTGGTGAACGGCGTCGGCCTCCGCGGCCTGCTGGTGAGGCTGCCCGCGCCGATGCGGCAGGCGGTCGCGCTCACTTGTCTTGCCGGTCACACCTGCGCCGAAGCCGCTCGGCTCCTCGGTGTGAAGGAAGGGACGGTCAAGAGCCGTCTCAGCCGAGCCCGTGCTCAACTCAAGGAGGCGATTGCCATGTCAGACAGGGAGCAGGCCGAAGCCAGTCCACAAGAGGAATTCGCCCGGCAGACTATCGCGCGACTCAAGGCCGAGGCCCGGCGTCTGCTCGCCAAGGGCGACGCTTCTGGCGCGGCCCAGCGCGCCCAGGCCATCCTGACGGAGCAGGTGAAGCCCCTCTTCGGCGACCCCTCTGAACGAGGCGTCGCCAGCACCCTACTCGCCGCCTGGGACAGCGGCGCGATCAAGCCCGACGAGGATGCCGTCGCCATGGCCGGCCTCGATCGCAAAGAGCAACGCCGAAGCGAATGCGAGGCGAACGCCGCGCAGTATGGATTCAAGCTCGAGGAACTGGACTGGGAGCTTGAGGACATTAGCTACATGCGCGGAACCCTCAGTGCGCCCACGGGTCGCGGCAGAGACACCTGGGGCATCCCCCTCAGCCGCGCTGACCTCACCGTCGTCGACGCCCGCGAGCTTTGCCAACGGCTGCGCTGTTCCCCGCTAAGCCTGTATGAGTGGGTGGGCAAGGGATGCCCGATCGTGCGCTGCTGGCCCTGGGCGCGCTTCGACCTCGACCGGGTCCAACAATGGCTCACCGACAACGGCATCCGCGATTGGCGGAGAGAGAACGTCTACTCGCTAGAGCGTCCGATCCGCATCATCTTCCGATCCGTCTATGACGGAGACCTGTCGTCCGAGCTGGCAGAGAGCATCATGTCCGAGCTGGGGTGGGGCGTCTGGGCCGCCCCCCTGCCAGGACTCACAGGAGGGTGGGACCATGGAAGCGCGTGATATCTGCCGCCGACTGAACTGCTCGCCGGTGACGCTCTCCGGCTGGGTCGACCGCGGCTGCCCGGTGCGACGCGATCCGCCCTCTGCTCAGTTCTCCATGGACGCGGTGAAGCAGTGGCTCGATGCTAACGGTGTCGCCGAGTGGCCCAGAGAGAGCGACTACGACCTCGACGTTCCTATTCGCTCGATTCTGAAGGCACTTCAACGCAAGGACCTAACGCCCTGGGAGGCCGAGAAGGTCGTCGCCAACCTCGGCCTCGCCCCCTGACCCCAACCCCCCCGGCACTAGCCGCCTCCGCGCCTGCCGTTATTGCGAGGGGCGGTTTCGCCTCCGCCGTTGCGCTCGCCATCGGCGGGCGCATTCGTGTCCATCAGTGGCTAGTGTCTCCCCAGCCCCCAACCCCCGGCAGGCAGCCACCCCGTGCAAGGCGAACCAGTCCCTGCTCCCCCGCAGGCCGCAATAGGAAAGGCGATTGGCCCAACCCACCAGACTGGCGGACCGAACTGAAGCCACCGCGCCGGAAACGCTCACCCCGGGCGGCCGCCGCGCGCTTCTCCTGGCCATCATCTTCACGCTCCTGATCGCTCTGGTGATGGTCGCCAAGATCCGCCAGCACGACTTCAAGGATGCGGAGGTGTGGTGGAACGCGGGCCGGAGGGTGCTAGCCGGGGAGAGCGTGGTGGGGATCCGCGATTACCGCTACCCTCCCGCCTTCGCCGTCATCGTCTCGCCCCTCACCGCCGCCCCACTGCCCGTCTTCGCTCTTCTCTGGTATGCCATCAACGTCGGGCTGTTCGCGGTCTCGCTGCGCCTGGCCGCCCAGCTTGTCGAGCCCGGATCGCGCTGGTCCGATCTCCCCCGCTACTGGCTGCCGGTGCTGCTGGTGGCGATCTTCGCCATCGACAACCTGTTCCTCGGCCAGACCAATATCCTCGTCACTGCACTGGTCTACTGGACCCTGCGCGAACTCTCCCGCAATCGGGAATGGCTGGCAGGAGTTCCCCTCGCTGGCGCCATCGCCGTGAAAGTCTTCCCCGCCCCGCTGCTGGCCTACCTCGCCTTTCGATTGCGGGTGGTGGCCGTCGTTTCCACCCTCCTCGCCTGCCTCGTTTTCATGCTGCTCGTCCCCGCCCCCGTGCGCGGTTTCGGCCGCAACTACGACGAGACCCGCGCCTGGTGGCAGAGAGTGGTGGAGCCCTACCTCTCGCGAGGCAAAGCGGGTGATTGGGGCCAACATGCCCTCGACTTCGGGAACCAGTCGCTACAGGCGGTGGCGCATCGCTATCTCACGCGGGTCAACGCCTATGTCATGGCCAGGGACCCGAAGCGGCAGCTCTACGTCAACTTCGCGAATCTGACGCCGGACCAGGTGAACCGCATCGTGCTCGCGCTCTTCGCCCTGCTCGGCGCCGGCTTCGTCACTGCTTGCGGCCTGCGCCGCCCTACCGATCCCCTCCAACAAGCGACTGAATACTCGCTCGCCATCATCCTCGTGCTGCTGGTGTCCGCCCTCTCCTGGACCTACTTCTTCGTAATGCTGCTGTTGCCGATCGCCACGGGCCTGGAGTTACTCAGGAGAAGGGCGCGGCTGCGCGCCGCTTCCGCCTGGGTGGTGATCGCCGGAATTGTGGCCTGCGCCCTCTCCGGCCCCCTCCTCGTCAACGCCCTCGCCCGCGCCCTGGGCCACCTGTTCTGGGCCACGATGGTTCTGTATCTGGGGTTAGCGATGGCCTGCTGGGACCTGCGGAAGCATCAGCCGCCGGCCTGACTGCCGGCGCGACACCACCTGCGCCAGGGCCAGCAGCGCCAGCATTGCGGCGCCGCCCCAGAACAACATGTCGGCGATCCACCAACCGATCATCAGTTAGCTCTCTCCGCCGGCCGCGTCAGTGCGCCGCCTGGAGCTTCCAGTCACCTCGGTCTTGAGGCACCTGCGGAGCGTGGCGCTTCGCGTGCAGAAACCGCTCGACCTCTTCGCGATGAGCGCACCAGTCCCATACAGCTTCATGGTGAACCCGAACTGAATGCCAGCGACTGGTTCTGCTCACCTGATGTCTGTGCAAACGCATATCAGGTCCTCCGTGCAGACTTTCGTCTAGTCTGGCCCTCACCAGAAGGCGGCCCCCCAGGGTTCGCCGTCTCACTGGGCACATTCCACAAATCACTCCCCTCCCGGGGCCTCCGCGGCAGGGGCGCTGTGCCCAATCCAGAACCTTCATCAGGCCTAGCCATAGGAGGAAACCATGAAGATCGACGCCCACGTTCACATCGACACCAAGGACGGCTACCTCGATCAGCTCGTCGCGGAAGAGAAGCGACTCGGCTTCGACAAGGTCTGCCTCAACGGCGCCCTCTGGCTCGACTTCAAGGATGGCAACAAGCTCGTCGCCCAGGCCATGGCCAAGTACCCGGACGTCATCGTTGGCTTTGGGTTCATCCCCCTCGGGGAAGCGGGACCGCAGGAAGTGCGCGATCTCCACCAGCAGGGGTTCAAGGGCCTCAAGATGATCCGGCCCCCGGCCCCCTATGACGACAAGTCCTTTTATCCCACCTACGAGGCCGCCGAGGAGCTGGGCCTGGTCTGTCTCTTCCATCTCGGCATCGTCGCTCGCACCCCCCTCGACGGCAAGTTCGACGTCAACAACGAGCGCCACCGCCCCGTCTATCTCGACACCATCGCCCGCGCCTTCCCCAAGCTCAACATCCTCGGCGCCCACTTCGGCAACCCCTGGTACGAAGAGGCCGCCATGATCTGCCGCTGGAACCCCAACCTCTACTTCGACCTCAGCGGCTCCAGCCTGAAGGCCAAGCCTCCCCAGTTCTTCGATCAGCTTCTCTGGTGGACGGAGACCAGTCAGTACCGCGATCCCCAGGGCCGGCACGCCTGGGCGAAGATCGTCTACGGCTCCGACGTCGACGTCCCCATGATCGAGGACGTGCTCAATGACTTCAAGCGCACCATGTCTGCCATCAACCTGCGCCCCGACCTCCAGGACCTAGTCCTCGGCGGCACCATGGCGAGCATCCTGGGCTTCGCCTAGGGAGATCGGAGGCCGCGCCCGTGTCCCGCGTGGCCAAGTTGTGTGTCTCCCCTCGTATGTGCTACTATACCGAATCAGCGCCCTGGCCCACAGTAGCCATGGGAACAGCGTCATTCCCCTTGGGAGAGGTGGCCGAGCGGTCGAAGGCAACCGCCTGCTAAGCGGTTACGGGGCTAAAAACTCCGTCCCGGGTTCGAATCCCGGCCTCTCCGCTGCCCCGTTCGCCCTCCACCTGTGCCATCGCGAGGGGCGGCCGTTGCCGCCCCGTAGCAGTCTCGCTGTTGCATCTCCCTCCGCCGAAGGCGGCCTCCCCTTACCGGCGTTCATCTGCGTTCATCGGCGGCTAACCGCTCCCCTTCCCCTCCCCTCCGCCCCGACCCTCCGTATCCACTCCCGCGTCACTTCCCCCATCGCCCCCATCGCCTCCGCCAGCGCCATTGGCGCCCACAGATTGCGGTCGCTCTGCCACTGCCCCAGCAGCGACCCTCGCACCGCCTGCACCAGCTCCGTCGCGATATTCACCTTCGCGATCCCCAACGAGATCGCGCGCCGAAGATCCTCCGGCGGCGTGCCCGACCCCCCATGCAGCACCAGTGGCACACTCACCCGCTCGCGGATCGCCGCCAGCCGCGCGAAATCCAGCCGCGGTAGTCGGGTGTATTGCCCGTGCGCGTTCCCGATAGAGACGGCCAGCGCATCCACCCCGCTGGCCTCGGCATAGCGCGCGGCCTCCTCGGGATCGGTCAGCGTCGACTCCGCCCGCTGGCCCTCCACCGCGTGGCCATCGGCCCTTCCTACGTGTCCGATCTCACCCTCCGCCGTGATCCCCCGCGGGTGCGCCAGCTCCGCCACCTCTCGCAGCGCCGCCGCGTTCTCCTCGAATGACTGCGTCGAGCAGTCCAGCATCACCGACGTGAACCCCGCCGCGATGCAGTCGCGCACGTGCTCCATGGTACTCCCGTGGTCCAGATGCAGCGCCGCGGGCACGCCGAGTCCATCCATCAGCACCCGCGCCGCCGTGCTCAGCTCCGCCGGCGAGAGCAGAGAGAACTCACCCGGCCCACACATCAGAATCACCGGCGCCCGCAGCTCCTCCGCCGCGCCCAGCACCGTCTTCATCGTCTCGAGATTCCACGCGCAGAACGCAGGTACCGCGTAGCCGCCCGCGCGCGCCCTCTCCAACAACTCCAGCATCGGAACCAGCGCCATCACCACCTCCGAAACAACCGATCGCGATAACCCTGGGATACGCCCACCCACCGCCCCATTCCCCCCTCTTGTCACTGTGAGGGGCGGCCGTTGCCGCCCCGTGGCAATCTCGTCGTTGCCGTTCTGCCCGCCTTTGGCGTGCGCAATCCGTGTCTTCTGTGGCTGCTATCGCTCCTACCACCCCGGCGTTGCCACTGCCCCCCGATTGTGGTAAGATAATCCTGCCGGGGAGGCACGGCCACCGACAGTGGAACCCTGTGTGTATATGAATGGAAGTTTCATCCCTCGCTCCGAGGCCAAGGTTTCGGTGTGGGACCGCGGGTTTCTCTATGGAGACGGCCTTTTCGAGGGCATCCGCGCCTATCAAGGCCGGGTCTTCCGCCTCGATCAGCACCTCGACCGTCTCTTTCGGGGCGCCAAGGTCATCAT
The DNA here is from genome assembly GCA_963699135.1 of uncultured Armatimonadota bacterium. Taxonomy (GTDB): domain Bacteria; phylum Armatimonadota; class Hebobacteria; order Hebobacterales; family Hebobacteraceae; genus JBEKKD01. The sequence continues at coordinate 1,673,986 of OY969415.1, forward strand.
GCTGGAGCCGCCGGTCGGCCCCGAGGAGATGAAGGACATCGTCCGGGAGGCCGTCCGCCGCAGCGGCGGAGGGGATTGCTACATCCGGCTGGTCGTCAGCCGGGGCGAGGGCGACCTGGGCCTGGACCCGCGCAACTGTCACACGCCCGCCACCGTCGTCGTCATCGTGGACAGCATACGGCTCTACCCCAGGGAAGTGTACGAGAACGGCCTGGAGGTGATCACCTGCGTCACCCGCCGCAACGCCACCACCGCTCTCAGTCCCTCTATCAAGTCGCTCAACTACCTGAACAACATCCTGGCCAAGATCGAAGTCGGCCGGGCCGGCGCCCACGAGGGCCTCATGCTCAACGAGCACGGGTTCGTCTCGGAGGCGACCGGTGATAACGTCTTTATCTGCCACCACGGGGAAATCGCAACTCCGCCGCCCCATTCGGGTATTCTTATAGGGGTGACCCGACAGGTCGTCATGGATCTGGCGGCAGAGATGGAGACGCCCGTTCGTGAGCGCGACTTGACGCTGTTCGACGTCTACTCGGCGGACGAATGCTTCCTGACTGGGACCGCGGCCGAGATCGTGCCCGTGTCCAGAGTCGACGGGCGCGAGATCGGCGACGGACAGCCCGGGCCCTATCACCAAGCGACTTATGGAACGCTTCAAGGAGGTGACCGTCACCGACGGTGTGCCGGTCGGCTGAAGTGACGGACCCAGGGTTGGCTGCGCCGGCAGCGAGCGCATGTGGCATGGAGCCGATGAGAGTTCGCTGGAGCGGGGCGATGAAGGTCGCCCCGAAAGGAGGCTGAGATGGCGGACGGCGAGATTCTGCAACGGTTTACACCGCCTGCCATCCGCGTGGTCCAGTACGCGAAGGAAGAGGCGCGCCGCTTCCGCGGCAACACCGTCGGCACCGAGCACGTCCTGCTCGGGCTGATCCGGGAGCAGGAGGGGGTCGCCGCGCGGGTTCTCGAGCGGCTGGGCGTGAGCCTGGGCCGGGCCCAGAACGAGATTCGCCGTCAGATGGAAGCTGATGGAGAGTCGCGCCCCCGGCCAGACGTTCGCGTAGTTGGAGCGCCGGGGCCGCCGCGTGCTCGAACTCGCACTCGACGAAGCGCGAGAACTGAACCCGAAGCTGGGGCTCCCCAACTTCGTCGATACCGAACATCTCCTGCTGGGCCTGATCCGCGAGACCGACAGCACCGCCGTCCGCGTGCTGCGCGCGCTCGGGCGTCGATCTCGAACAGGTGCGTCGCGAGGTCGTCAAGCTCCTCGGCGGCGACCTCCGCCGCCGGCCCAGCCGCGCCGCTCCCGCTCCAGCACCCCGGTGCTGGATGCCTTCGGCCGCGACCTCACCAAGCTCGCCACCGAGGACAAGCTCGACCCGGTGATCGGGCGCTACAAGGAGATCCAGCGCGTCATCCAGATCCTCAGCCGGCGCACCAAGAACAACCCCTGTCTGATCGGCGAGCCCGGCGTCGGGAAGACCGCCATCGTCGGAGGGCCTGGCCCAGCGCATCATGCACAAGGATGTGCCGGAGGCGCTGCACGACAAGCGCGTGGTCGCCCTCGACCTGGCCGGCCTGGTGGCCGGCACCAAGTACCGCGGCGAGTTCGAGGAGCGCATGAAGCGGGTGACGGACGAGATCCGCAAGGCCAGCGGCGAGATCATCCTCTTCATCGACGAGCTGCACACCCTCATCGGCGCCGGCGCCGCGGAAGGGCGCCATCGACGCCTCCAACATCCTCAAGCCCGCGCTCGCCCGGGGTGAGCTGCAGTGCATCGGCGCCACCACCCTCAACGAGTTCCGCAAGTACATCGAGAAGGACCCCGCCCTCGAGCGCCGCTTCCAGCCCGTCATGGTCGAGGAGCCGACGGTGGACGAGACCGTGGAGATCCTGCAAGGGCCTGCGCGGTCGCTACGAGGCGCACCACGCGTGCAGATCGACGACGCCGCCCTGCTCGCCTCCGCCGCGGCTCTCCTCTCGCTACATCTCCGACCGCTTCCTGCCGGACAAGGCCATCGACGTGATGGACGAGGCCGCCTCCCGCGTGCGGCTCCAGATCAGCGAGCCGCCGGAGGAAGTGAAGCGACTGCGCCAGGCAGCTGGAGAGCGTCTCAGCGCGAGCTGCAGAAGGTCGTCAGCGTCAGCCCCCTGGAGCGGGACGAGAGCCGACTACCAGCGCGGCGTGCAGCTCCGCGACCAGCGCCATCGGCTCCGGGAGGAGCTTGGATCGCTGGAGGAAGAATGGCGGCGCCGAGCGCTGCGCGAGCCTGCAACATGGTGACGGAAGAGGACATCGCCTCAGGTCGTGTCCGCTCTGGACCGGCGTGCCGGTGGTCCGCCTGCCGGAGGCGGAGACCGGACAAGCTGCTCCATATGGAGGAGCGCCTGCACGGCGGATCATCGGCCAGGACGAGGCCGTGCGCGCCATCTCCCGCGCCGTCCGCCGCGGCCGCGCCGGTCTCAAGGACCCGCGCCGCCCGGTCGGCTCCTTCCTCTTCCTCGGCCCCACCGGCGTCGGCAAGACCGAACTGGCGCGGGCCCTCGCGGAGTTCCTCTTCGACAACGAAGACGCGATGATCCGCATCGACATGTCCGAGTATCGCGAGCGCCACAGCGTCTCTCGCCTGATCGGCGCCCCGTCCGGGATACGTCGGCTATGAGGAAGGCGGCCAGCTCACCGAGGCCGTGCGGCGCCGGCCCTACTCCGTGGTGCTGCTGGACGAGTTCGAGAAGGCCCATCCCGAGGTCTTCAACGTCCTCCTCCAGGTGATGGAGGACGGGCGCCTGACCGATTCCCAGGGCCACGTCGTCGACTTCCGCAACACCGTGCTCATCATGACCAGCAACGTCGGCACCAGCACTCGTCGACGTCGGCGTCGGTATGGGCATCGCGCCGCCACTTCCGCCGGACCAGAGCGAGGCCACCTACGACCGCATGAAGCGGACACGGTGCTGGAGAAGCTCAAGCAGACCTTCCGCCCCGAGTTCCTCGAACCGCGTGGATGAGGTGATCGTCTTCCACGCCCTCACCCAGGAGCAGGTCACGCAGATCGTCGACCTGCTGCTGGTCCGCGTGCGCCGAGCGTGCTCAAAGAGCAGGGCCTCGACTTCGTGGTCAATGACGAGGTCAAGCGCTTCCTGCCGAGCGAGGGCTTCGACCGCGACCTGGGCGCCCGGCCCCTGCGGCGCGCCATCCAGCGGCACATCGAGGACCCGCTCTCCGAGAGCCTGCTCTACGGCAAGTTCGCACGAAGGCGACACCATCGAGGTCGCCCTCCAGGATGGCGAGATCGTCTTCCGCCGCGCCGAGGACCCCGGCGACACAGGTGGCACCGCCCTCGCCGGTATCGCCTCCCTCGCCAACTGAGTAGCAGCACGCGACCAGCGCCGGCTTTGCCGGCTTGATAGACCAACTGCGCACGACCCCCACTCGGGGGTCGTTGCCGTTGTGGCCTCCTGTCATTGCGAGCCGCCTCGGCTCCGGTCGGAGCCGAGGCGCGCGTGGCAATCTCGCCGTTCGCGGCCCCCAGGCAGGACCACGCCTCCTCCCACCTAACAAGACCCAACCACATTCACTAGGTGCCGCCGCCATGAACAAGTCGACCACCCGCTACGTCTGCGACCGCTGCGGCGCCGACTCCCCCCAGTGGCACGGCAAGTGCACCGCTTGCGGCGAGTGGAACACCCTCGCCGAGTTCAAGGCCCCGACGGGCCGGCCCCGCGCCTCCCGTCGCAGCCACCGCCGCGTCGGCCAAACCGATATCCCGTGACGGAAGTCTCGGCCGAGACCCAGCCGCGCCGCAGCACCGGCCTCTGGCGGAACTCGATCGCGTGCTCGGGGGCGGCCTGGTGCCCGGCGCCCTCGTGCTGCTCGCGGGCGACCCCGGGAATCGGGAAGTCCACCCTACTCCTGCAGTCGGCCAACGCCTTCGCCGCGAGCCACGGCCCTGCCTCTACGTCTCCGGGGAGGAGTCCTGCAGCAGGTCGCCCTCCGCAGTCGGCGGATCGAGCCGGCGGGCGGGACCCTCCTGCTGCTCCTCGCCGAGACGGACGTCACGGTGATCGAGGAGCAGGTGCTGCGCCTGAAGCCCCACCTGCTCATCATCGACTCCATCCAGTCCATGTACTCGCCCGACGCCGAGTCCCTGCCCGGCAGCTGAGCCAGGTGCGGGACTGCGCCAACCGGATGATCCGGGTGGCGAAGGATCCTGGCCTCCCGACCTTCCTCGTCGGCCACGTCACCAAGGACGGCGCCGTCGCCGGGCCCCGGCTGCTGGAGCACATGGTGGACACCGTGCTCTCCCTGGAGGGCGACCAGCACTCCGGCTACCGGGTGCTGCGGGCGGTGAAGAATCGCTTCGGCTCCACGGACGAGACTGGGCCTGTTCCGCAGATGACCGAGAAGGGCATGGAGGGAGTGCCGGACGCCAGCGCCGCCCTCCTGGAGGAGCGGCGGTCCGGCGTCCCCGGTTCGAGCGTCGCCGCCACCATCGAGGGCAACCGGCCGCTGCTGGTGGAGATCCAGGCCCTGGTGAGCGAGGCCGCCCGCCTTTGGCAGCGCCCCGGCGCAGCGTTACCGGCGTGGACTACAACCGCACCTGCCTCATCCTCGCCGTCCTGCGAGAAGCGCGCCCGGCTGCCCCTGGCGAAGCAGGACGTCTTCGTCAACGTGCCCGGAGGGGTCGAGTGACCGAGCCCGCCATCGATCTGGGGCTGGCGCTCGCCGTCGCCAGCAGCGTGCTGGATCAGCCGCTCCCCGCGGACCTGGCCTTCCTCGGAGAGTTGGGGCTGACCGGCGAGATTCGCTCCGTGCCGAGGCTCGGACGCCGGCTCGCGGAGCTTGCCCGGCACGGCTTCCGGCGCTGCCTGGCGCCGGCTGGCTCCAGCCCCTCCGGGGACGGCCTCAAGCTCCTGCCAGTCGAGCACCTGCGCCAGGCCTTCGACGCGGTCTTCGACCCGCCTCAGAGGAAACGCTAAGTGAACCACTTGCACCGGAAGCGGGTCTAATGTCATCTGGAGGGATGTTGAGACACTAACACGCAGGTTTGTGCACAGGCCCTGCCGAAAGGTAGTGTTTAGTGCTATTCATAAGACAGCGCGCGCACCGGCGCGGGGGAGCAGGTTTCTGTTGACACGTGTGATCGGACTCTTCCTTAGTCTGACCTTCGGCGCACTCGCCGCCTGGGTCGCGGCCATCGCCTCCCGACCCTACATCCAGGGCATAACGGGAAGGGAGAACTGGCGGCCTTTCACCGGCTTCGAGACCACCTACGCCATCATCTTCCCCGCGATCGGCTTCATCATCGGCTTCACCATCGCCAGTTTCATCTACCGGCAGGCCGTCGAACTCGCCCGGGAGGTGCTCTCCGATCTCAGTCGCATGCCCGGCCGCGACAAGGCTGCCATCGTCCTTGGCATCTTCATCGGCCTCGGCATGACCACTCTGCTCGGCATGTTGCTGCTCAGGATCCCCGGCTATGGGTCCCAGCTCACCGTCCTGGTCGGCATGATCTGCGTCTACCTCGGCGTCTTCATCACCCTGAGCATGAAGGAAGAACTCTACTTCTTCTTCCCCAACCTCTCCGCCCATGCCGATGCCGCAACTCCGAGCGGCCCTCGGCTCCAGCCGAAGCTCCTCGACACCAACGTCATCATCGACGGCCGCATCGCCGACATCGCCCGAGCCGGCTTCATCGAAGGCCCTATCTACGTCCCCGGGTTCGTACTCGAGGAGCTTCACCTCATCGCCGATTCCTCCGATTCGCTCAAGCGCAACCGGGGCCGGCGCGGCCTCGACATCCTCAACGCCATGCAGCAAGAGACAGACCTTCAGATCACCGTCTACAATCAGTACCAGACCCCCATGAGGAACAGCGAGCCCGTCGACGCCAAGCTCGTGATCCTGGCGAAGGAGCTCGACGGCGCCATCGTCACGAACGACTTCAACCTCAACAAGGTCGCCCAGTTGCAGGGCATCCGTGTCCTCAACGTCAACGAGCTGGCCAACGCCGTCAAGCCCGTGGTGCTTCCCGGCGAAGAGCTGCTGGTGACCATCGTGCGAGAGGGCAAGGAGCCCGACCAGGGAGTGGCCTACCTCGATGACGGCACCATGGTCGTCGTCGAACACGGCAAGGAGCGGATCGGCGAGACCCTTCGCCTCAACGTCACCAGCGTGCTCCAGACCGTTGCCGGGAAGATGATCTTCGGCAATCCCCAGGACTCCCAGGAGTACTCAAATCGGAATTCCCTCCGCGGCTCCGAAGCGCCGCACGGCCGCTCTGATAGTGGCAGCAGGACGCGGCGAACGACTCGCTAGTCCCGACAACAAAGCCTTCGTCCCCCTGCGCGGGAAGCCCCTCGCTTCCTACGCGCTCCGCGCCCTCCTCGCCTCCGGCGAGATCGACGAAATCGTGCTGGTGGTCGCGTCCACCGACGTGGAGCGAGCGCGCCGCCTCCTGGTTGCCGATCCCGAGGTCGCCGCCCACCAGATCACCCTCAAGATCGTTGCTGGCGGCGCCGCCCGCCAGGACTCCGTTCGCGCCGGCCTTGCCGAGGTGAACCCAAGCTGTGACTTCGTGCTCGTCCACGACGCCGCCCGCCCCTTCCTGTCGGCCGATCTGATCCGCCGTTGCCTCGCGGGCGCGGCCCAGCACGGCGCCATCCTCGCCGCCACCCCGGCCACCGATACTGTCAAAGACGTCGGCGACGAGGGAGCGGTCACCGCCACCCTCGACCGTCGGCGCCTCTGGCTGGCGCAGACGCCTCAGGTTTTCCGTCGCCAGCTCCTGCTCGACGCCCACGAGCAGGCCGACTCCGCCGGCTTCGTCGGCACCGATGACGCCTCCCTCGTCGAGCACATGGGGCGCCGGGTGCATGTCGTCCTGGGCGATACCGATAACATGAAGATCACCTGGCCGGAAGACCTGGCCCGCGCCGAGCGCCGCTTGTCCACGTCGCAACACAAGGCTGGGAGGGATATGACGCTCCGGGCTGGAATCGGATACGACGCACATGCCTTTCAGGAAGGGCGGACGCTGGTGCTGGGTGGGGTGCAGTTTCCGGGGGAGATGGGGCTGGCTGGGCATTCCGATGCCGACGTCCTCTGCCACGCCATCTGCGACGCCGTGCTCGGCGCCGCCGGCGCCGGCGACATTGGGCGTCACTTCCCCGATTCCGACCCTCAGTACTCCGGCGTCAGCAGCCTCTCCCTCCTCTCCCGGGTTGCCGAGACCATCGCCTCCGCGGGCTGGCGCGTCCAGAACGTGGACGCCGTCGTGATCGCCGAGGCCCCCCGCATCGCCCCCCGGATAGAGGAGATGAGGAGAGCGCTCGCCGGCGCCCTCGGCGTCGAGATCGGGAGAGTGAGCCTCAAAGGCACGACCACCGAAGGTCTGGGGTTCACTGGTCGGCGGGAAGGGATCGCCAGCCAGGCCGTGGCCCTGTTGGGCACGAGAACCGTTCCCCGTTCCGGCTACGCATCGACCGGCTCCGCGCTCACGTCATGAAGGAGAAAGAATGCTGATCAACATCGCCACCAAAGGCACCACCGTGCCGGCAAACTTCCAGGAACTGGCCGAGAAGAAGCTCGCCAAACTGGAGCGGCTGCTCCGCAAGATCGACAACGTTGACATCACCTGCTCCCACGAGCGCCAGTGGCAGATCGTGGAAGTGATGATTAGCGCCAACGGCCTCCTGGTGCGCGGTCAGGACCGCGCCGCCGACCTCCGCTCCGCGCTCGAGAACCTGGTGGACAAGCTCGAGCGCCGCATCAAGAAATCGCGGAGCAAGCTGGTGCAGCGCCACCGGGAAGCCCCCGAGACCAGCGCCGCCTGGGCCGAGTTCGCCGGCGAGGAAGAGGAAGAGCAGGAGACGGCCGACGAGTCCGGAGTCGTCCGCAGCAAGCGCTTCCCCCTCAAGCCCATGACCGCCGAAGAAGCCGCCGACGAGATGGAACTCGTCGGGCACGACTTCTACGTCTTCATCAACTCCGAGACCGACCAGGTAAATGTCATCTACCGTCGAAAGGTCGGGAACTACGGACTGATCGAGCCCGAGTTCTGACGCCACGGGTAGCAACCCAGGGAAGAAGGTGATACCTGAAGATGGACCAGGGGAGGAGTCGGCTGACTCTAACTGAGTTCCGAGAGCTGGTGAAGGAGGAGTTTGGGTCGCACCTCGAGCGCGCCACCCCCGCCAGCGTCCGCGATTTCCTCGACCGCATGCAGCTCCGGCTGCATCAGGAATCCGGCGAAACCGCGCCCTACGCCATCGGTGGCGACTCCGCCCGCAGCTACGAGGAGATCGTCACCGACTTCTTCGCCCGCGCTCTCGACTACCCCCCCGACCAGGCCTTCATGATGCTCTGGATGCTCGCCTTCGAGCAGCATTTCGCCATGCTCGAAGAAGACTACGCCCGCCGCTTCATCACCATCTTCGGAGAGGGGGAAATCTTGTAGCAGGGCGGACGGCGCGCCCGCAATCCCGTTCCGACTCATACCGTTCGGCAGGAGCTTGCTCCTGCCACTTCATCTTCTCTGCGCTCTCCGCGTCTCTGCGGTGAATGCCGTTTGTCCGCCGCAGGCGGCCTCCCCTCATCTGCGTTCATCCGCGTTCATCGGCGGCTAAGGCTCCCCCTACGCGTACCGCTCCTCCCCCCACGGGTCCGCGTTATCGTGATAGCCCCGCGCCTCCCAATACCCCAGTTCCTTCCTCTCCGTGAACCGCGCCCAGCGCACCCACTTCGCCGCCTTGTAGGCGTACTTCTGGGGGACCACCAGCCGGAGCGGATACCCGTGCTCGGGGGTCAGGTCTTTGCCGTTCAGTCCCCACGCCAGCAGCACATCCGGCGCCAGCGCTTCCTCCAACGTGAGGCTCGTCGTGTAGCCGCCGTCGCACCCGAAGGTGACGTGATGCGCCCGCTCCGTCGGGCCGACCAGATCGCACAAGTCCGAGAACCGCACCCCTGCCCACGCGCAGTCGAACAGGCTCCACGTCGTCACGCAGTGGAAGTCCGAAGTGTCGATCACGCTGGGAAGCGCGCGGAACTCGTCGTAGCTCAGTATCCGCGGCGTGCGCACCTCCCCCTCGATGCGAAAATCCCACTCCTGCTTGCCGACGCGGGGGATGGCGCCCACGTGCAGCACCGGGAACTCCTCGACCAGCCGCTGCCCGGGCGGCAGGCGGGGCTTGTCATCGCTCATGGCGTCCTCCTGCGCGGGCCTACTTGATCGGGTACCGGCCCGCGCTTCGCGCCGTCTCGAACATCGCCAGCACGTTCTCGACCGGCGTCTTCGCCTGGATGTTATGGATCGAGTTCAGGATGAATCCGCCGCCGGGCGCGAACACGCGGATTCGCTCCGCCACCTCCCGGCGCACCTCGTCTGGTGTGCCGAACGGCAGCGTCTTCTGCGTGTCCACCGCCCCACCCCAGAACACCATCCGGTCGCCGAACTCCCGCTTCAGCCGCTCCGGCTCCATGTTCGCCGCCGAGCACTGCACGGGGTTCAGGATATCGACCCCCGCCTCGATGAAGCTGGGGATCAAACGGTAGATCGAACCGCAGCAGTGATAGAACGTCTTCCAGGTCGTGTGCTCGTGCACCCAGTCGTTCATCCGCTTGTGGAAGGGCAGGTAGAACTCCCGGTACATGTCCGGCGAGATGAACTCCTGTCGCTGCGTGCCGAAATCCGTGCCCGAGATGAAGATGGCGACGATCCTATCGCCCACCGCCTGGCGGTAGAGTTCAAGGTTCTCGATCGCGCGTTCCGTCTGCCGCGCGAAGATCTCTTTGATGTACTCGGGGCGAGTGAGATGGGCCACCATCCAGTCGTCGAAGTTGCGAATCCCCTTGGGCGCTTCCATCTCCGGCGCCAGCACCCGCGGCAGATCGCCCAGCCCCCCGCCCCCGAACCCGCCCAGGACCGCGAAGTTGGTATTGCGGCGGTAGTTCTCCGCCGACGCGCCGATGTAGGCGAGTTCGCGGTCGGAGAGCCGGCCGAACTGCTCCGCGAACTCCGCCGGGTCGAGATGATCCCAGTCGATCGGTTGCTGGCGGATGATGATGTCGAAGTAGTAGCCGTTCTTGGGCATGCGCCCACTCGGCGGCTTGCTCACATCGCCCCCGGGCGACAACAGCAGATCCCCGCTGTCATCGACGCGGTAGTTGAACTGCCCCGGCGTCAGGACCTCGGTGCCGTCGAAGGTGCGCCATGGCTTCCAGTCCTGGTTCGCAATCCCGAACGACCGCACCAGCGGGATGATCCCCACCACATCGCAGCCGAGCTTCTCCAGCACCGGCGCCTCGACCTCCGCCAGCATCTGCAGCAGATCGCTCACCCGCGGCGGCGCGTCATTAATCCCCAGCGCCTTCCGCACCTTCGCATACGTCGTGACCATGATCCCACTGGTCACACTGCTGCCCATATCAATGGGCACCCGATCCGGCTCTCTATGGTCCAGCGCGAGCGCAACCCGCTCCCGTGATGTCATGGCCTACCTTCCCTGGATCCCGCGCCCGTTCGTGTGGGCACGCAGCCGTCATTTCCCCGCTGCCACTCCCCGCTCTCGTCAGAACGCCAGAAGCCGGTGAGGGGGTCTGGGGGACGAACGGCCAGTCGTCCCCCAGCGGGCTTCTGCCCGGCACAATCGTGCCGGGCAACGGCCGTACGCCTTTGCGCCTCCGCTACTTCCCTCCCCACGCCTTCGCCGCCCACACGTCCATCGCGTCGTACTTGTCCTGCCAGGTCGTATACATCGCGCCAATCCGGCCCGGCACCTCCGCGGTCTTGCTCAGCCACTCCTTGATCCAATCGCCCGTTTCGTCGCCATCGTAGTATCCGGCGAGGATCTGCCGGTTGCCGCGCTCGGCGAAGAAGGGAGCGTTCTTTCCGGCCAGCTCACCATACCAGTTCACTATCCCCACCTTCGCGTCGAGCCCTTCCCACGAGCCCGCCCAGGTTCCATTCACCGCGTAGTAGTCCCCATGCGCGTTATGCATTGGGTCGAACATATCCGACCACACCCAGATGTCCGCGTCCGGGCGCAGGTCGCGGATGATCTGCGTGCACTTGCGCACATTGTCCGCCAGGATCTCGCCCGGCGTCAGGTGGCGACTCTGGCAGGACTCGTCCCAGTTCGCGATGCGGATCTCATCGTGCTGCATGAAGAACACCTTCGGGTGCAGCAGATCATTCACTCGCGTCACCTGATCCCGCAGCACATCGTACAGCTTCGGCGTGCTGAGGCAGCACATGTTCTGGCCGTTGGGCACCGCGATCGGGTGGTAGTAGCTCACCCGCAACCGCGCCCGTCGGGGATACGAGAGTCGGCCGTCAGTCGGATCGGCAGCGGCTCGTGCAAGGTGAAGTAAGCGGCTAGCTCCGGGTCGCGGATCGGCTCGAAGTCACGCCCCTCCTCATAGACGACGCCATCCTCGCCCTTCACCGACACCGGGCAGCCCTCGCGCCGGATCACATTCAGGATGCCGGGCACTTCCTCGATCTTCACGTCGTCCCACCAGATGCGCCCGTTCTTCCCTCCCCAGGCGCCGATGTAGATGCGCACATCGGAGAAGCCGAAGCTGTTGAACAGCACATCATAGCGCGTCCAGTCCTGCGTGCGTTTCGGCTCGAGCGCCAGGTCCGTCAGCTCCCGCTCGTTCTCCGTCGGGGCCAACACCAGCATGCGGACGCTCTTCGTCTCCTCGAAATCCTCCGTCTTCACCCACGCGCTGAGATGATACTGCCGGAAGGGCTGGAGCTTCACGCTCTGCGACAAGCGCGAATGCCCCCACTTTGGCTCCGCCCGAGGGATGTTCTCCATCCGCACCGACTGCTGCCCGCTGTGGAACACCTCGCGGTCGGCGAAGCTGCCGGTGCCGACGTTGTCCTGCATCTCCCAGCCCGCGAAGCGATTCCCCTCCGCCTGCTCGAAGTCGCCCCCCGGCAACGTCACCGCCGGATCGGGGACCAGCCGCGCCTCCTTACCCTTCACCACGAACGGCGCCTCCTTCACCGGGATGCCCTCGTGCAGGTTAGGGTCATAGTCGAGAATGCCGCCGGCATACCCGATCGGCATCACGCACGGGATCAGGTCGAGCCCGTTGTCGAACGCCGCCTGCTGCACTCGCTTCACATTGTCGAGATAGGACTGATCCATCCGGTGGAGGGAGTAGAGCTTGCTGTCCGAGATCACCACCGCGGTGTAGCCATCCTTCGCCGCCCGCGGGAACAGCGCGATCGTCTTCTCCACCTGCTCCGGCCGGCTCAGGTTTCGCATCACGAACAACCATCGCTGCGACAGTCCCGTATCCCCCGCCGCCAGCGTCGACGCCAAGCCCAGCACCACCAACGCCGCCATCACCCGCGCTACCGGCATCATCATCTCCTCCCTCCACGCTGTCATTGCGAGGGGCGGCCGTTGCCGCCCCGTGGCAATCTCGTCGTTTCCGTTCGCCCGCGTTAGCGGGCGCCAATCCGTGTAATCTGCGCAATCTGCGGATACGCCTTACTTCCCTCCCCACGCCGCCTTCGCCCACGCCTCCATCGCGTCATACTTGCTCTGCCACGTGGTATACATCGCCCCGACGATCCCGCCCATCGGCTGCGCGTTCTTCAGCCATTCCGCGATGCCGGAGCCACTCTCATCGCCATCGTAGTAGCCGGCCAGCACTTCCTTCTCGCCCCGCTCCGCGAAGAACCGGCAGTTCTCCCCCTTCAGCCCACCTATCCAGTTCGCAATCCCGATATCCTTATCGAGCCCCTCCCACGAGCCCCACAAGGTGCCGTTCACGAGGTAGTAGTCATCCACCGCGTTATGCAGCGGGTCGAACATGTCGTTCCAGACCCACACCTCTGCATCAGGCCGGATATCGCGGATGATCTGCGCCGCCCTCTTCACGTTATCCGCGAGGAGCTGCCCCGGCGTCATGTGCCGGCTCTGGCACAGCGCGCACTGGTTGATCACTCGCATTTCGTCGTGCGACATCATGAAGGCCGGCGGATGGAATCGGTCGTTCGCCTCCTTCACCTCCTGCCGCCAGTCCTCGAAGATCTTCTCCTCGCTCAAGCACCCCGTCAACCGATCCTCATACACGATCGCCGGATGATAGTAACTCACCCGCAGTCGCTCCCCGTCCGCGATGCGAGTATTCGGCGTCAGGTGGATCACCGGCGACTCGTGATAGGCCTCGTAGATGCGCTGCTTCGGGTCAGTGATGCGCTCGAAATCGCGCCCCTCTTCATACGTCTCGCCGTTCCCTCCCCGCACCGTCACTGGGCAACCCGGCCGGCGCAGCGCGTTCACCAGCCCGATCTCCTCGACGTTCAGATCGTCCCACCACAACCGCCCCATCGCGCTCGACCAGTTGCCGATGTAGAGCGTGGCATCGGTGTAGCTCAGGCTGTTGAACACGATGTCGTGCCGCGTCCAGTCCTGGGTGCTGTCGACCGGGAAGGTCTGGAAGCTTATCACCTTGTCCGAGTCGGTGATCACCTTGATCTCCGCCTCGGTTGGCTTCCAGTTCTCGGTCTTCGTCCACACGCTGATATGATACTGGCGATACGGCTGCAGCTTGATCTGCTGCGACAGCCGGCAGTGCCCGTACTGGTTTCCGGTCTTCACGTTCTCCATTCGCAGCGCGGTCTTGCCGGAGTGAACCACCTCGTGATCGGCGAAGATCGTCTTCCCCTCGTCATCCTGGAAGCCCCATCCGCCGAAATGGTTGCCGCTCACCTCCTCGAAGTCACCGTTCCGCGCCTGCGTTGGGTTATCGGGCTGGAAGGTTGCCGTGCCCCCGCGAGCGACGAAGAGCGCGTCCTTGGCGAGCAGCCCCTCCGTGTAGTTCGGATCGTGCGGATTTGCCATGATGATCGGGATGATAGCGAGGTGATGCTGTTTCGCCGCCTCTTTCAGCGCCTCGACCCTACTCGGCGCCATCTCATGCCAGATCAACACCGCGTTGTACCCCGCCGCCTCCGCTCGCGGGAAGAGCGCGATCACGCTGTCCACCTGCTCCGGCTTGTCGAGGTCTTGCCAGATGAACAACCACCGCTTCGAGAGCTGCTGCTCCGGCGCGGCCGCCCAACCCAGCGCCATCGACGCCAGCATCACCCCGCACAACCACCCGACCACAACCCAACTCCTCATCTCAACCTCCAGTCGCTCTGACTCACGCTCCGCGCCCTGCTGTCATTCCGAGCGGAGCGAGGAATCCCGCCGTCTACTCAGCGTTCTCCGCGTCTCCGCGGTGAACGCCATTTCTCCCCTCACACCCGCACCACCCGCCCCGACTCCGCCGCCTCCCGTGCCTTCAGCACCACCTCCGTGCTGCGCGCGCACTCCGGGAAGGGGATATACGGTTCCCGGCCAGTGCGGATCGCCTCCAGGAAATCGGGGAAGAACTCCACTGGTTCCGGCAGCGGCAACTCCTGCGGCCCCGCCTCGTGGGTGATGAGAATCACCTTCTCCTGCATCGCCTCGATCACACCCTTGCTGCCCGCGATCCGGACCCGATCATCCCCGTGAGTCGGCGCCGCCGCCGGCCGGCAGTAGTCCAGCCGAATCGCCGCCGGCGCGCCGTTATCCAGCCGCGCCGCGATGCATCCGCTGTCTTCCAGCTCACCCATCTCCGGGTGGCCGATGTTGCCGCTGTAGGCCATCACCTCCGAGAACTCCCGCCCCGCGCACCACCGAATCAGGTCTACCGCGTGAATGCCGATGTAGGGGATGATCCCGCTGAACGTCTTCCGGCTCTTCTGCCACGCCGGCCGCTCCCCGAGCCGGTACGACTTCTGCGCGCCCGCCTGCGTGACCGTCCCCACCGCCCCCTCCGCCACCGCCTGCCGCAGCGCCACATAGGCCGGCTCGAGCCGCATCGTCAGCAGCGAGGTCATCCTCACCCCCGCCCGCGTCACCGCCTCCCGCACCCGATCCAGCGAGGGCAGATCATAGGCCAGCGGCTTCTCCGAGATCAGATGAATGCCGCGCTCCGCGCCCGCCACCAGCACCTCCGCCCGCTCCCGATCGTTGCCGGCCTCCAGCACGATATCCGGCTTGTGGTTGGCGAGCAGTTCGCGATAGCCCGCATAGGTGCGCGTGTTCGGCGTCGCCCCCGGAAACTTGGAGACTCCCTTCAGCGCCTCCGGATCGTCGTCGGCCACCGCCACGATCTCCACCTCCGGCAACTCTCGCAGCGCCTCCAGCACCACATACTGATGCCCCTTCAGCCCCACTATCGCCAGCGTCATACCCATGATCTCATCTCCCATTCGGCGTCCGCTCTCTACGACTCAGCCCCCGCGCGAACCTGCCCCGCGGTCCTCCCACAAAGAAACGGCGGGCGCTCACGCGCCCGCCGATGATTCGCCTAGTCTCCCCCCCGCCAACTCCTCAGCTCTCCGCGCTCTCCTCCACCCCTAGCTTCTCCAGTCCAAAGTGGAAATCGATCACTTCCTCCGCCGTGATCTCCCCCATCTCCTCGAACCGCGTCACATCGCTCATCGGAGCCTCCGGCGCCTCCCGCAGCACCGATGGATCCCACTCCGCCTCTTGCACCAACTGCTCTCCCAGCCGCTTGCACCGACCGCAGCGATAGCGGACGTAGATGTAGTTCGGGCCGAGCACGCTCAGATATAGCCCGGTCTGGATCACATCCTTCTTTATCACTCGGTGGCCGCAGCCACATCGGATCACTGTGCGGTTTACGTCACACCTCCATCCGTCTCCGCCTGCTGATCGAACCGCCTCCCATGGGCAGTTCCCTCATCGCGACCGTCTACTACACTTCTAGCTTACCGGCATTTGTTCCCGTCTAATCCCCAGGGTGTGACCCCGGAACTATGGTCGGTGACCTCATTCCGCTCCGTCAGGGTCACGCCCATGCCCTGGCGCCGCTAGGGCACGTGATGACCATAAGAACTCAGTCACGCCCCATCCCCTTGTCGGTTCCAACCCTACACGATCACGACGCCCGATTCGCCTTCCTCCACGCGTCCGATCAGGTACGCGGTCTCACCCCGCGCCGAGAGCCGTGACGCCGCCGCCGCCGCGTCGCCCTCCGACACCACCAGCACGAAACCCACGCCCATGTTGAACACGTGATACATCTCCTCATCGGAGACGCGTCCCAGGTCGCTGGATCAACTCGAAGATCGCCGGCACGTGCCAGCTCTTCCGCTCCACCACCGCCTGCCGCCCCTCCGGCAGACAACGCTTCAGATTGTCGGGCAGGCCCCCGCCGGTGATATGCGCCATCCCCTTCACGTCGATCTCATCCAGCAGCGGCAGCACTGCGGGCGAGTAGCATCGGTGCACCCGCAGCAGCTCCTCGCCGATGGTGCGATCCAGCGCCGGCAGGTATTGGTCCACCGGCAGCCCCGCGATCTCGAAGAACAGCTTCCGCGCCAGCGAGTACCCATTCGTATGCAGCCCATTCGAGGCCAGCCCGATCAGCACGTCCCCCGGCCCGATCCGGTCGCCGCGAATCGCCTTCTTCCGATCCACCAGGCCCGCGATGAAGCCGACCAGGTCGTACTCGCCCTCCCGATACATTCCCGGAAGCTCCGCGATCTCACCGCCGATCAGCGCGCAACCTGCCTCCCGGCAGCCCGCCGCCAACCCCTCGATCAACTGCGTAATCATCTCCTTCGAGATCTTGCTCGAAGCAATGTAATCCATGAAGAGCAGCGGCCGCGCGCCCTGCACCAGGATGTCGTTGGCGCAGTGACTGACGATGTCCTGCCCTACCGTGTCGTGCCGCCCCATCATCGCCGCCACCATCACCTTGGTGCCGACGCTGTCCACGCTCGTCACCAGCAGCGAGTCCTCGCCCACCATCCCGGCCAGCGAGTACATCGCCCCGAACGTCCCCACATCGCTCGCCACCTGCGGCGTGAAAGTCGACCGGATCGCCGGCTTCGCCTGCTCCAGCGCCGCGTACTTCAGCGCGATGTCCACCCCCGCGTCTCGATATGTGATGGGCGCGCCGTTCTTCTTCCCGCCGCGGCCCTTCGCCTTCGCCACTAACGTCCCTCCAGGTCCAGCTTGCTCAGCTTCACGTCCTTCGCGATCGGGATGGGATACCGTCCCGTGAAGCACGCCAGGCACAGCTTCTTCCGCTCCACCCCCAGCGCCTTCAGCAGCCCCTCCACCGACTGGTAGCCCAGAGTGTCGGCGCCGATCGCCTTCCTGACGGCCTCGACGCTTTCCTCCCGCGCCGCGATCAGCTCCGAGCGGCTGCTCGTGTCCACCCCGTAGTAGCACGGCCACCGATACGGTGGCGCGGTGATCCTCACGTGTACTTCCTTCGCCCCCGCATCCCGGATCATGCTGATGATCCCTCGCTTCGTCGTCCCTCGCACGATGGAATCATCCACCATCACCACCCGCCGCCCCGCCAGCGCCTCCCGCAGCGGGTTCAGCTTGATCCTCACCCCCATCTCGCGCAGCCGCTGATCCGGCTGGATGAAGGTGCGCGGGATATAGCGGTTCCGGATCAGACCCTCGCCGAACGGCAGCCCCGACCGCTCCGCGAAACCGATCGCCGCCGGCCACCCCGTGTCCGGGACGGGCATCACCACATCGCCGTCGGCCGGGCAATCGTCCGCCAGTTGCATGCCCAGCCGCCGCCTCACCTCGTGCACCAGAAGCCCGCCGATCACACTGTCCGGGCGCGCCATGTAGATGTACTCGAACACGCACAGCGCCGGCCGCGTCGCCTCCAGCGCCTGCTGGGAGCGCAGCCCGTCCTTATCCACGATCACCATCTCGCCCGGCGCCACCTCCCGGACCAGCTCCGCCCCGATCACGCTCAGCGCGCAGCTCTCCGAGGCGAACACCGTGTCGCCCCCGTTCAGCTTCCCAATGCACAGCGGCCGCACCCCATAGGGATCGCGCACCGCCAGCACCGCCCGCTCCGTCAGTATCGTCAGCGAGTACGCGCCCTCCCACTTGGGCATGCACTCGACCACCGCCTTCTCCACGCTGCCGAGCCGGTTCGCCTCTCGCACCACCATCTTCAGCATGATCTCGCTGTCGCTGGTGGCGTCGAAAGCTTCGCCCGCCGCCTCCATCGACTCGCGCAGCGCCACCGCGTTGATCAGGTTGCCGTTGTGCGCCAGCGCCACCTTCCCCCGCGCCACTCCCCCTCCATCGGCTGCGCGTTCGCCAGCGTGCTCGACCCGGTGGTGGAGTACCGCGTGTGCCCGATCGCCAGGTCCCCGCGCAGGCTCTCCAGCGTCTCCTCATCGATCGCCTGCGACACCAACCCCATCTGGCGAAAGGTGGTGAGCTTGCGGCCGTCCGAGACCGCGATCCCCGCGCTCTCCTGCCCCCGATGCTGCAGCGCGAACAGGCCGAAATAGGTGAGCCGCGAAACATCCTCGCCGGGCGCGAAGATCCCGAAAACCCCGCACTCTTCCCGCGCCTCCGCCCGGCTCAGATCGTACCGCTGCTCCAGCAGCTTGGGGCTAGGCATGAAGGCCGCCACCCCGGCCGCGCGCGTCGGCTTGGGGGCTGCCGAGGCCGTCCTGCCTCCGTTCGGCAGGAGCTTGCTCCTGCCACCCGGTTGCTTCGGTAGCTTGTGGCCGAAGCCCCCTCCGGCCCCCGACAGAGACAGATTCCCGTCGCTCAACAGGTCCCAGCAACCACCCGCTTCACCTGCGCAGAGGCGCGCCGGAAGCGACTTGTTATCTTCCATTGGCTCTCTTCGTCCCCGTTTCCGCCTCATCCCGAGAAGACGGAGTCATGCCGCAACACTCCACCCAGACCGCATCACTGCTTCGCCCAAACCCGAAACTGCACCATCCGGAAGGCGTATCCCCTGCCGCCTTCCCCCCCTGTTGCTTCGGTAGCTTGCTGCCGAAGCCCCCCCCTCACACCTTCTCCCGCCGCTCCCCCCAGTCCTTGTCCCCCTCCTGCGCCTCAATCACCGTTCGGCAGGAGCCTTGGTCTCCTCCGGCGGCTTGGTCCTGCCATCCCTCTCCACTGTCATTGCGAGCCCTGCCGCAGGCGGGGCGTGGCAATCTCGCCGTTCCCGCTCCGCCGTTGCTGTCATCCTGAGCGCAGCGAAGGATCACGCCTTACCGTTCCCTCCCGCCGAAGGCGGCCTCCCTCATCTGCGTTCATCCGCGTCCATCGGCGGCTAACCTTCGCGCCCCCTCCTACTGCTCCACCAACTCCCGCAGCGCCGACCGCCACACCCCCTCCATCTCCCCCACCCCCAGCATCAGCAGTTCGCTCCCATCCGCATGCACCGACAGCGCGTCACCCCCGACCGTTCCCAGCCGCTGCGCCGGCGCGCCCAGCTTCGCCGCTACCGCTTCGATGCGCGCCGCATTCTCCGACGTTGCCGAGATCACAATCCGCGAGGCCGACTCGCCGAACAGCCGCGCATCCATCCGCACCTTCGACTCGCCCGCCGGGAGCGTCACCGCCGCGCCCGCCTTGCCCCAGATGCAGCATTCCGCCAGCGCCACCGCCAGCCCGCCGTCCGAGCAATCGTGCGCCGAGGCCGCCAGCCCCTTCCGCACTGCCTCCAAGCACGTCGCCTGCACCGCCTTCTCCCGCTCCAGGTCCAGCGCCGGCGGCCGGCCCGTCACCATCCCGTGCTGCCGCTTCAGATACTCCGTGCCGCCCAGGTCATCGCCCGTCTCTCCCAGCAGCAGGATCACGTCCCCGGAGCGCTTGAACCCGCTCGTGCAGTGCTTCGTCACGTCGTCCAGCACGCCCACCACTCCCAACACCGGGGTGGGATAGACGGCCGCGTCGGGCGTCTCGTTGTAGAAGCTCACATTGCCGCTGACCACCGGGAGGCCGAAGAACCGGCAGGCGTCGGCAATCCCCTCGACACACCGGCGGAACTGCCAGAAGCGGTCCGGCTTCTCGGGGTTGCCGAAGTTCAGGCAGTCCGTCACTCCCGCCGGCTCCGCCCCCACGCACACCAGGTTGCGCGCCGCCTCCGCCACCACCAACTGCGCGCCCAGGTACGGGTCGAGATAGCAGTACCGGCCGTTGCCGTCCGTCGTGACCGCGATCCCCTGCCGATACCCCTTCAACTGAAGCACCGCCGCCTCCCCGCCCGGGGCCACGACGGTGTTCGTCTGCACCATGTGATCGTACTGTTGATAGACCCATTCTGCGCTGGCGATATTGAGGCTCGCCAGCAGGTCCCGCAGCACCGCGCCCATATCCTCCGGCATCGGCAGCTTCGAGAGATCGGCCCCCTGCGCTTCACGGTAGTACTCCGGCTCCTCATACGGAAGGTCGTAGGTAGGCGGGCTCGGCCAGCGTCTCCGCCTGCAACTCCGCCACCACCTCGCCGTGGTCTCGGATGCGCAAGATGCCGTCGTCGGTCACCACGCCGACGATGACCGCGTTCAGCGCCCCACTTCCGGAAGATGCCGATGCACCTCGTCCTCGCGGCCCTTCTGCGCCACCAGCAGCATGCGCTCCTGGGACTCCGACATCATGATCTCCCAGGGCTCCATCCCCGGCTCCCGCAGCGGCACCTTCTGCAGGTCCACGTCCATCCCGTGTCCGCCCGCGGCCGACATCTCGCAGGTGGTGCAGGTGATCCCCGCCGCGCCCATGTCCTTCATCCCCACGATCGCGCCCGTCTTCAGCGCCTCCAGGCAAGCCTCGATCAGGCACTTCTCCGTGAACGGATCGCCGATCTGCACCGTCGGGCGCTTCTCTTCACCCTCGCCGAACTCATGGCTGGCGAGGATGCTCGCGCCCGCCGATGCCGTCCCGGCCGGTCGAGTTGCCCACCACCATCACCGGGTTGCCCACGCCGGTCGCCCTGCTGGTCGCGATCTTGTCCGTCTCCACCACGCCCACCGCCATCACGTTCACCAGGCAGTTGCCCCGGTACGCGTCCTCGAAGCGCAGCTCGCCGCCCACCGTCGGCACGCCCGAGGCAGTTGCCGTAGAACGAGATGCCGTTCACCACGCCCTTCAGCAGATACCGCGCCCGCGGCTCGATCGAGTTCGCCGAAGCGCAGCGAATCGAGCACCGCGATGGGCCGCGCCCCCATGGTGAAGATATCGCGGATGATGCCGCCCACGCCCGTCGCCGCGCCCTGAAACGGCTCCACCTGGCTCGGATGGTTGTGGCTCTCCATCTTGAAGAGCACGGTGAGACCGGGCGCGACCTCGATGCCGCCCGCGTCCTCCCCCTCCGCCCGGCTGGCGTATCTTCCCTTCCTTCGGGAACAGGTTCAGCAGCGGCCGGCTCCGCGGATACCCGCAGTGCTCCGACCACTCCACCGAGAACATCGCCAACTCTGTCGGCGACGGCTCCCGCCCGATCGCGCCCACGATCCGCTCGTACTCCGTCGTCGCTCAGCCCCAACTCCCGCCACATGCGTGCTTCGATCGCCATCAGTGTCTCCTGCCGGGCGGCCCCGCGTCCCCCGGCCCCGTGCTCGCTTCTGTCATCCCCTCGCCTGAAAACCTACAGCTCCTCGCGCCGCTTGGGTGTGAGCAGCGCCGGGTGACGCAGCTCGGCGTAGAGCAACCGCCACGCCTCCTCCGACCGCTCGTCCGTCAGCAGCGGCACGAACCCGAAATCGAGGTAGATGCGGATCGCCCGCGGGCTGGTGGTCTGAGTCGTCAGATAGGCCTTGCGGTGAGACTGCGCGAGTCTATCCACCACCAGCCCCACCAGCGGCCTTCCCAGCCCTCGCCCCTGGAATCGCGGGACAATCGCGATCCAGTGCACCCGCCCGTGATCCTCCCCGCGGTAGTCGGCGTTGAACCAGGCGGTGCCGGTCCCTATCGGCTCGCCCTCCTCCGTGCAGAGGAAGAAGCACCGATCCTCCATCTCCCCGGGGTGCCCGCCGAACTCCTCCTCGAAATGGCGGAGTGCCTGGTCCGCGGTCTCGAACTCCCCCACCGAGGCCTCGATCTCCGCCCAGACCCGCTCCTCGCCGCGCCGAAATCGCCTCCCAACACACCCCGCCGGCATCGGGTACGCCGGGCGCGCCGACAGATCAGGGAGATACATCACCACATTGATGTGCTTCATGAGTTCCTCTGCCGTGCGGCCCCGCGCCTACCCGGTCGCCAGCAGGCTCTCCCACACCAGCATCCCGTCCGCCGACCCCAGCATCGGATCGCTGCACCGCTCCGGGTGCGGCATCATCCCCAGCACATTCCGCCCCTGACTGCAGATGCCGGCGATGTTGTCCAGCGCCCCGTTCGGGTTCGCGTCTTTCGTGATTGCGCCGCTCTCATCGCAGTACCGGAACACGATCCGGTCGCTGCGCTTCAGCTCGGCCAGCGTCGCCTCGTCGCAGTAGTAGTTCCCCTCGCCGTGCGCGATCGGTATCCGCAGCACCGCCCCCTTCGTCATTGCCCGCGTGAACCGCGTGTCCGTCGTCTCCACCCGCACGTGCACATACTTGCACACGAACTTCAGCCCCGCGTTCCGCATCATTGCGCCCGGCGTCATCCCCGCCTCGCACAAAATCTGGAACCCGTTGCAGATCCCCAGCACCAGCCCGCCCCGATCCGCGAACTCGGCCACCGCTTTCATCACCGGCGAGAACCGCGCCACCGCCCCCGTGCGCAGATAGTCGCCATAGCTGAACCCGCCCGGAAGGACGATGCAATCGAACCCGCTGACATCGGTCTCCTGATGCCAGACGTACTCCACCGGTGCCCCCGCCCGGTCATGGATCGCGTGCCACGCGTCCGTATCGCAATTCGAACCGGGAAACATCACCACGCCGAACCGCATCTTCGTCGCTGTCGCCGCGGCCATCGTCAACCCTCGATCTCGAATCGAAAATCCTCGATGATGGGATTCGCCAGGAGCTGCCGGCACATCTCTTCGAGCTGCTTCTCCAGCTCCGCCTTCGACGCGCCGTTCACGTCCATCTCCACATACTTGCCCATCCGCAGGTTGTTCACGCCCGTGTAGCCCAGGTTGTGCAGCGCGTTCTGAATCGTCTGCCCCTGCGCATCCATGATCGTCTTCTTCAGCGTCACCACCACGCGCGCCTTGGCCATAGCCCAGCCTCCTGAAAGAGAATCCGTGGAACCCCGTCACCCAGAGGATTACTTCTCCAGCCCCCCACACCCCCCCTCTGTCCAGGCTGTCATTCCGAGACCGTAGGGCAGGAGCCTTGGTCGCCTCCGGCGACTTGTCTCCTGCCACCCCGCGCCCTCCTGCAGTGCCCTCCCCGCCCTCCACCGGCCAGTGGCGTGGGTTCGCCGCGAGCGGGAGCGAGTGGTAACCCGCGCAGGCACGCTCCGCGTGCCTCTCCCTCCCCTCCCGACCTGTGCCCGCCCTGGGTGGGGGGACGGCGCATTGCGTTCCTCCCGCGACCCATAGGGTGGGGGGTGGGCGCAGGGCGGCAGGTGTGGCCCTTCTGAGCGGGAATCTCTTCTGGGAGGGCAACAGATGAGGCGTCGTCGGCTGTGGATCGCGGTTACCATCATCTGCCTCACGCTGGCACTGCTGACGGTCGGATACTACCTGGTCCGACGCGCCTTCGTCGCCCGCGCGGTTGACCTTTTCCGGGCCGAGATGGGGAGCGCCCTGATCGGCGTGCAGCCCGGCGATACGGTTCCCAAGCAGGGCCGCGTCATTCGGGAGATGCCCGGCCCTGACAAGGACCTCAAGCTCATTGTCCCCATCGGGCTCTACCCCGGGGCCCGGGTTCAGGCCATCCATCTGCAGATGTCCGACCGCAACTCAACACTGTATGTCATCATGGAATCCAAGGATCCACCTAGCCAGGTCGTGAGCTACTACTCACGACTCTGGCGCGATCTGGAACCCAAGTTCCGTCATCGCGACTCACTGCTCTACGAAGACCTGGTACAGGGGATCGGCGCGGACCTGGTCTTAGTCGGTAGCCCGAGACCGGATGACGACGTGGGCTGCGCCGAGATCGCGCGAGGCCCCGCGATCAGGCAAATGTCGAACGCTGAGTTCTATCAGTGGACAATGGGCAAAGTGAGGCTATCTCTGGAGAAGCCTCGGAGAGAGACAACCGAGATCGACCTCATGGTCCCAGTCTCCGGCTCCTTCTCCCAGCACCCGAGTCAGCGGAAGCCGAAGTAGCCGCAGCCGCCAGTCCCCGCCGCAGGCGGGCCGATCTGTGCCATCTGCGCGACCCGCGCCCTACCCCCTCCCAATCACCCTCACCCCTCCCATGTACTCCACCAGCGCCTCCGGCACCGTCACGCTGCCGTCCGCGTTCTGATAGTTCTCGAGGATGCACGCCAGCGTCCGCCCCACCGCCAGCCCCGAGCCGTTCAGCGTGTGCACGAACTCCGGCTTCGCCCCCTTCTCCCGCCTGAACCGCACGTTCGCCCGCCGCGCCTGCCAGTCCAGACAGTTCGAGCACGAACTCAGCTCCATCCACTTCCCCACCCCCGGGAACCAGGCCACCGGGTCATACCCCTTCGTCGCCGCCATGCTCATCTCGCCCGCGCACAGCAGTTCCAGCCGGTACGGCAGCCCCAGTCGCTGATACACCGACTCGGCGTGGCGCACCAGCGCCTCCAACTCCTCCGCCGAGTTCTCCGGCAGCACGAACTTGAACATCTCCACTTTGTCGAACTGGTACTGCCGGATCAGCCCCCGCGACTCTTTCCCCGCGCCCACCTTCTCATACCGGAAGCACGGCGTGTAAGCGCAGTAGTTTCGCGGCAGCGTCTCCGCGTCGAAAATCTCGTCCCGGTGCAGATTCGCCAGCGCCGACTCCGCGGTAGGGATCAGGAACATATCGTTCTCACGCACGTGGAACTGCTCTTTCTCGAACTTCGGCAGGTGCCCCGAGGCGATCAGCGCCTCCCGCCGCGCCAGCACCGGCGGCGCCACCTCCTGATAGCCGTGCTCCTTCGTGTGCATGTCCAGCATCAGGTTGATCAGCGCTCGCCGCATCAGCGCCCCCGCCCCCTTGAACACCTCGAACCTCGCCCCCGCGATCTTCGTCGCCCGCTCGAAGTCCACGATATCCAGCTCGACCCCGATCTCCCAATGCGGCTTCGGCTCGAAGTCGAACTCTCGCGGCGTGCCCCACTCGCGGACCCTCACGTTCTCCGCCTCCGTTGTCCCCGCCGGTGTCGACTCATCCGGCAGATTCGGCAGCATCAGCGACAGCCGCTCCACCTCGATGTCCACGTCCCGCACATCCGCATCGAACGCCTTGATCCGCTCCCCCACCGCCCGCATCTCCGCGATCAGCTCGCCGGCATCGCCCTTCGCCTGCTTGATCTTCGCGATCTCCTCGCTGACCCGGTTCCGCTCCGCCTTCAGCGCCTCCACCTCCGTCAGCGTCGCGCGCCTCCGCTCATCCGCCGCCAGCAGCGAATCCAGCAGCGCGCTATCCTGCCCGCGCTTCCGCATCCCCGCCCGCACCCGTTCCGGATCACTGCGAATCAGTCTCAGATCAAGCATAGTCAGGACTCCTGTGGGCTTCCCTGCGGCATTGTAACGGCAGGGACTAGCGCGGTCAAGGTGTTGACAATCGTTGATAAATGTGGTACCACTGTTGTGGGTGACGCGTCAGCACAGACCTTCTGCAGCAGCGGCAGTGTCCCAGGCGCCTCCAGATCAGGAAAACCAATGCAAGAGGAAGCACAGCCTCTGTCGCCACTGGCGGCGGAGCGCGTGTGGTTTGGCAAACAGAGCCCGGCAGTACAGAGCGCGCTACGGCTCTACGAGCAGATATTCGACGATCTCTACCTACGTCCCGCCGACCTCGAACTGGTTATCGAGATCGCGATCTGCCGGGACCTCCTGCGCGAGGCCCTGCGCAACCACCCAGCCGAGTGGCGCCGGGCCCCGGAGCTACTGGGCAGCTCCGATCCCCTGTCCGACATCATCCGGAAGCTCTTCGGCGACCAAGTTCCGCCTTCGGTGGCGCTGCTGGCGCTCGAGGCCTTCCTGCGAGATGGTGAAGACAGCGATGCGCCTGAGGTTGCCATAGGCCGCGAGGCGCGTCGGCGAGAGTTGGAACGGGCCGCCGTCGGGATTCCGACCCATATCTGGGTCATAGAGATCGAGCAGACGGGAACAATGATAGTGTCTGTCGGGCGCAGAGCGGACCTACGAGAATCTACCGTCGGCCTTGTGAAGGTGATGGATCTGCGCTAGCTCACACCAGTGTGGTGTCAGGTGGGGCACGATGAGACAGAGAGCGAAGGTTACAGTGGCCTCAAAGAGCGCCGCGGCGAAGGTATCCGCCAAGCTGCCCGTGTTGCGCATGCGCAGCCCACTTGGGCTCGCGCTGGAGAGGTACCGCCAGGCCAAGGGTCTGGGCCTCAACGAACTGGCCCGGCTGGCCGGCGTTGACCCGGCTCAGTTGAGCCGTCTCGAAGGCGGGCATCAGGTTACCGCTCATGCCGCGACTCTGCGTAAGCTCGCGGCCGCGCTGGAGGTGGACGTCGATCACCTCGCCCGGCTCAACGAGATCACTCGGCTCTACGGCTGGACCACGGACAGCACCGACGAGCATGTGCGCGAGACCGTAGCGAAGGCGCTCGCGGCCCGCAAGATCGAGACCGCTATCGAGGAAGACCCCTCGATACCCGCCGGCCGGAAGAAGTGGCTCCGCGAGTGCGTCGCACTGGCCAGAAAGTAGCCGGCCACTCCCTCCCTCCCTGTCATTGCGGGCCGCCCAGGCTCCGACCGGAGCCTGGGTGCGCGTGGCAATCTCGCCGTTGCCGTCCCTACCCCACCTCCGCCGCCACGCCCTTCAGATACGCCAGATCATCCCGCGTCCTGGCGATCAGGTCCTCTCGACTCAGCTCTTCGTACTCGCTGTGCAAACTGATCGTTCCGTCATACCCGATCCCCTTCAACTGCTCCAGCGCCTGCTTCCAGTTCACGATCCCATCCCGCAGCGGCACCAGCGGGTGCTCCCACTGGAGCTTGCCGTCCTTCTCCGTGCGGAACCAGCCCGGGCTCTTCACCGCCACCAGGCAGAGGTAGTCCTTCACCATGCTCACTGCCATCGGGATGTCCTCGCCGTCGATGGCAAGGTGACCGGGGTCCATGTAGATGCCGACGTACCGCGGATCGAACCCCTTCACCAGGTGCATCCCGCCCGCGCAGTTCGACCCGTAGTACGGGCCGGAGTGCGTGTGCGAAGCGACGCGGACATCATACTTCGCGCAGATCGCCTGAAACCCGTCCAGCGCCTTGCGGACCTTGTCCACGCCCTCCCAAAACGGCTCGCCCTTCCACACCCAGTAGCCGAGCTTGATGTTGCGGCAACCGATCTCCGCGCACGCCGCCAACAGCGGCTCCACCTCCGGCCGCGTCGGGTCGATGAAATCGAAGTTGGTGGTGACCAGGCCTACCATCAGCCCTCGCGCCTTCCACTCCTTCGCCGCCGCCGGCAGCGCCTTCGCCACATTCTCCGGGTTCACCGGGAAGCCCGGCCGCACTGCCAGGTCAAACCCATCGAACCCCAAGTCCAGCATCGTGTCCGCCAACTGACTCGTGCTCAGCTCCTTCAGCAGCTTCGTGAACATCACGAACTTCATCGTAGATGCCTCCTACCAAGCGGATAGCCGTTCCTCGTTGCGCCGCGCAAGCTTGAGTATCTCAGGCTCTCGTACCTCTGCCCAGTCCCAAACCCTCCTCCACCCTGGATCGACGAGCTTTGAGTCGGCATCCCCGGCGGTGAAGGCCTCGCGAAGTGACCTTACCATCTCGGTCACCGTCACGATGGCATTCGCCGAACTCGTGCGAGTGAGGACCTCGCTGACGACGTGCTTCCGTCGATCCCCGACCCCTCCTTCCGCGGCGAAGAGGATGGGCGCTTTGTCATGATCGGCCAGATCGTTGCGGACCTGTACAAGCTCCACATAGGACTTCATCGGGTCCTTGCCCTTGTCGAACCAGGTGCAGCGGTTCGATGCTCGCCGGCCCAGCCACTTCCATTTCTCCACCGTCTCTTCGCGGCAATCGACCAGCTCCTTCAACTCCTGAGCAGTGACAGGAGCGAATCCCGGCTGCCCCCAGCTCTCGGCGAGATGAAGCACGCTGTTCACGAACGATTCCAGCGCACCTGTAGTCAGGTGGACAACCATCAGCGCCGTTGCATTCTCCCAGTATGGCCCCCGCTCTGTCCGCTCCGACTGCAGGTAGTCCATGAAGCCCGCCTTCGATTGGTCGTACATGTGGCGGCACAACATGTCCTGGTAAGCGAAATCCGTCATTACCTCCGTCTTCATCTTCCCCTCCGTCTGTGTCTGACGTAGCCCTCGGCGGGAGCTTCAGTCGCCTCTGGCGACTTGCTGCTGCCATCCCATCTACTCTGCGCCCTCTGCGTCTCTGCGGTGAATGCCGTTCCTCCCGGCCCCTCACTTCAACTTCGGCATCAGCTTCCCGTGCGCCGCCATCAGCTCGTCCACCATCCCGTAGATCTCGTCGATGGTCAGTTCCGCCGAGGCGCGCGGGTCCATCATCGCCGCGTGGTACACGTGGTCCTTGCGGCCCGTGAAGAACGCCTCTACCGTCAGCTCGTGCAGGTTCACCGTGTTGCGGATCAGCGCCGCCAACTGCGGCGGCAGGTCGCCCACGTAGCACGGCTGAATCCCGTTACGGTCCACCAGGCACGGCACTTCGACGCAGCAGCCCTGCTGGCAGGTTCGTGATCAGCCCGTCGTTGAGCACGTTGCCGTAGACCACGGACGGCTCGCCGGTCTCGTGGGCGTGCAGGATGTTGGCGCAGTACTCGTAGCTGCGATGCACCCGCACCGGCTCCGCGCTCAGCATCCGCTCCTTCGTCTGACTCCATCGCTTGTCCGAGTTCATGCACCGGCGGATGTACTCGTGCATCGGGATGCCATACTTCTCGACCAGGTCGGGCCGGTCGCGCCGGATGAACCACGGCACGTACTCCGAGAAGTGCTCGCTCGACTCGCTCATGAAGTAGCCGAGCCGCTTGAACGTCTCGAACCGGCTCGGGTCTTGCTTCCAAATCTCCGGCTTCTCGAAGGCCTTGCGGAGCTGCGGGTAGACGTCCTTGCCCTTGTGCTCGAGCTTGAGGTAGAAGTTCATGTGGTTGATGCCGCCGCCTGATACGTCATCTGCTCGAAGGGGATGCCCATGAAGTCGGCGAGCTGTGCGCCGTGCCCTGCACGCTGTGGCACAGCCCCACGGTCTTGATCTTGGTCGCCTTCAGCACCGACCAGCACACCATCGCCATCGGGTTGGCGTAGTTGATGAAGATCGCCCGCGGACACAGCGCTTCCATCTCCTGGGCGATGTCCACCATCACCGGCATGGTGCGCAGCGCCCGGAAGATGCCGCCGATGCCGTTGGTGTCCGCGATGGTCTGGTTGAGCCCATACTTCTTCGGGATGTCGAAGTCGATCTGGGTCGCCGGGAAGCCGCCTACCTGGATCGTGTTGATGACGTAGTCCGCGCCCTCCAGCGCCGGCTTCCGCGTCTTGTGCGCCGTGATCGTGGGATGCGCGCCCACCGCCGCGGCCACCTTCTGCGCCATCCGCTCGGCCACCACCAGGCGGTCCGGGTTGATGTCCATCAGCGCGAGGTGCGGCTGCTTCAACTCCGGCCACGACATGATGTCGCCGAGCAGATTCTGCGCGAAGACCACGCTGCCGGCGCCGATCATGGCGATCTTCGGTCCCTTAGCCACCAGCTACCTCCTGCTATCTTGTGTGTACGATCTAGCACTTGTTGTACAACTCTGCGCGGTACCAGTAGCCCCTCGCCCTCGCAGGTTCTGTGACGAGCGACGTGAGTCCTGCCCCCTCCTGCGCCGTGCGGCCCTGCACCGGCCAGTGGCGTGGGTTCGCGGCGGGTACCGCCATAACCCGCGTTCGCCCCGAAGGGGCGACTCCCGCGGCGAAGCCGCCTATCCACTTCCTCTGCGCCTCTGCGGTGAATCCCCTCCCGCCGTAGGCGGGCCTCCCCTCATCTGCGTTCATCTGCGTAATCTGCGGATACCGCCTCCGCCGTTGCCCTCCCCCTCAGAGGTAGCCCCCTCCCCCGCGTCGAATTCACCCGCCCAGCGCCACACAGGAGGCCGCATGAATCTCCGTCCCATGACTGAGGCCGACCTGCCCCGCGTTTCCTCCGCCTGGAACGCGACCCTCGCCTACGACCAGATGTCCGAGCATCGCTTTGGCCACATCCTCCTCGGCGACCCCAACTACGAGCCCGAGGGCGTCCTCCTCGCCGAGAGTGAAGCTGGCGACCTCCTCGGCCTGAGCGCCTGCGTGCTGCGCCGCGAAGTCGTCGGCAAGGATGGCGGCGGATCGCAGGACGGGTTCGATCACGCCTACCTCAAGGGCTTCTTCGTCGTCCCCGGCGAAGCCGGCCCCGACGCGGGCGCCCAGCTCCTCGCCGCCGCCGAGTCCTACGCCCGGTCGGCCGGCAAGCGCTGGCTCATCCTATCGGAGTATGGCGTCGCCTACGCCTACCCGGGCCTCGATGTCCGCTACGAACGCCTGCGCGACCTGCTGCTGCAGCACGGCTTCCAAGATACTTACACGATCGAGTGCGTTGCCGCCGACCTCCGGGCGCTCGACCTCCCACGCATGATCGAGGAGACTCGGGAAACCATGCCCGCCGACGTGAAGCTCGCCACCTGGGATCCGTCGATGCTCCCCGCCATGCGCAAGTTCGTCGCCGAAGGCAAGATGCCCGGCTGGTTCCCCATCGGTTGGGAAGAGCACTACCAGAGGCGGGTCGACTACCGCCTCATTCTCACCAAGGGCGATGAGATCGCCGGTTGGGCCCAGTTCGGCACGCGGAAACCCACCGCCGACTTCGGCCCGATTCTCGTCCTGCCGCGCCTCCGCGGCAGGAACTACGGCGGCCTCCTCCTCCTCGAAGCCATGCTCCGCGCCAGCGCCGCCGGCTCCGATCGCATGCTCGCCCAGTGGGCCAACACCGGTTTCTATGTCAGATACGGCTGGAACATCGTCCGCCGATTCGCCGTGCTCCGCAAAGACCTCAAGCAACAGAAAGGTGATTCCCGATGACCGACAAGCTCGCGATCGACGGCGGCGCCCCCGTCCGCACCACCTCCTTCCCCTCCCGCGCCGAAGGCCTCGGCGAAGCCGAGATGGCCCAGCTCTCCGAGGTCATCCACTCGGGTAACCTCTTCCGCGTCGGCGGCCCCAAAACCGCCGCCGTCGAGCAGCGCTTCGCCGAACTCCTCGGCATGAAGCACGCCATCGCCGTCACCTCCGGCACCGCCTCCATCCACACCGCCGTCGCCTGCATCAACCCCGACCCCGGCGACGAAATCATCACCACCCCCATGAGCGACATGGGTACCATCATCGGCGTCCTCTTCCAGCAAGCCCTCCCCATCTTCGCCGACGTGCTGAAGGACGGCTACCACCTCGACCCCGACGCCGTGCGCAAGCAGATCACCCCCCGCACCCGCGCCATCATCGTTGTCCACCTCTGGGGCATGGCCGCCAATATGGACGAGTTCCTCGCCATCGGCAAAGAGCACGGCATCCCCATCATCGAGGACTGCGCCCAGGCCTACCTCACCGAGTACCGGGGCAAGCTCTCCGGCACCATGGGCGAGATCGGCTGCTTCAGCCTCCAGCAATCCAAGCACATCACCTGCGGCGATGGCGGCCTCGTCGTCACCAACGACGATGACCTCGCCGCCCACGCCCGCCTCTTCGCCGACAAGGGCTGGGATCGCACCGTTGCCAACCGCGGCCACGCCTTCCTCGGCATCAACTATCGCATCACCGAGCTTCAGTCCGCGGTGGTGTTGGCGCAACTCGGCAAGCTCGAGAAGTTTGTCGGCAACCGCCGCGCCATGGCCGACCGCCTCTCCCGCCAGATCGCCGGCATCCCCGGCCTCATCGCCCCCCCCGAAAGCGCCCAGTCCGGCAACTCCTGTTGGTATTACCCGCTCCTCATCCAGGAGGAGAAGCTAGGCCTCTCCCGCGACCGCTTCGCCGCCGCGCTCAATAAAGAAGGCGTCGGCGCCGGCACCTGGCTCGGCCAGCCCCTCTACGCCTTCGACGTCCTCGCCAAGCAGAAGACCTTCGGCAAGTCCCACCATCCCTTCGACTGCCCCTCCGCCTCCCGCAAGGTCGAGTACCACCCCGGCCTCTGCCCCAACGCCGAGAAGTCCCTCTCCGAACTCGTCATCCTCACCGTCAACGAGTTCTACACCGAGCAGGACGTGGACGACATGGCGGTGGCGATTCGCAAGGTCGCCGGGGCGAAGGGCTAGCGGCCGGCCATGGACTTCGCCAATCCCTTCGCCGCGCCGGGCAATTGGTACAAGGGCAACCTGCACACCCATACAACCGTCTCGGACGGGGCGCTCGACCCCGCCGAGTGCGTGCGCCAGTACCAGGCTGCGGACTACGATTTCCTCGCCCTGACCGATCACGGGGTGGTGACTCCGCTGCCGCCGGTGGAGGGGGATGATTTCCTGCTGCTGTACGGCACGGAGATGGCCGGCGACCGCACTGACTGCAACGAGAGCTTCCACATCGTCGGCTTCGGGATCACCGGCGTGGACGCGGTGCCCCCCAAGCCCTCCGTGCCCGAGGCGATCAAGTGGGCCCAGGACCACGGCGGCGATGCCTTCATCGCCCACCCCTCCTGGTCCGGGCTGGTGGTTCAGGACATGCTCCGCGACACCGGCCACCTCGGCTTCGAGATTCTTCAACTCCGGGTGTCACTTCGAGCAGGGCAAGGGCTACTCACTGGCTCATTGGGATGACGTCTTGGGGCGGGACCGCCGCGCCTGGGGATTCGCCGTAGACGACTCCCACCACATCCAGCGGGCCCGCCACCCCGTCGACACCGCCAAGGCCTGGGTGATGGTGAAAGCCCCCGAGCTGACCCGCGAAGCGATCCTCCAGTCGATCCGCGCCGGGCTCTTCTACAGTTCCTTCGGCCCCACCATTCACGACATCAGCATCGACGACAAGACCGTCACCGTCCACACCTCCCCCGCCACCCAGATCAACTTCATCGGTCAGCGCTGGGCCGGCGCCAAGACCTGGGCCATGACCACCCCCACCATCACCACCGCCACCTACCAACTCACCGGCCGCGAGCAATACCTCCGCATCGAGTGCCGCGACATCGAAGGCAGGTGGGCCTGGTCGAACCCGATGTTCTTCAGGGAACCGCGCTAGCAGGCTAACCCTCAGGGGCGGGACCCACCCCGCCCGGCGTTCCATCGGCCGTCGCTACCTGCCCTGCGTAGCTTCAGTCGCCTCAGGCGACCTTGGCGGAGCAGGGTCATTCCGTGCGCTTCGTCCTGCGAAGCCTTGGCGAAGCAGGAAGCGAGGAATCCCGTCGTTGCCCCGTAGGGCAGGGGTCCCTAGGCCGCCCTCGGCGGCCGGGATGGCGGCCTGCGAAGCAGACTTAGCCACTCGTCCCCTGCCACCCATCCTGCCCCTCCCCAGCAGCCTACCCCGGCCGCAGGCATGGGTGGGGCCGTTCCTGTTGCTTCGGTAGCTTGCTGCCGAAGCTCCCTGCACGCGCGCCGCCGGGTGGGCGGCGATGGACTTCGCTGCTTCGCTACTCGGTGCCGAAGCTCCCTCGCCCCACTGTCATTGCGAGCCCCGCCGCAGGCGGGGCGTGGCAATCTCGCCGTTCCTCCCTGCACGCGCGCCGCCGGGAGGGCGGCGATGGCGCCAAGCAGCAGGCAGACCACACCAGCCCTACAGACAGATACCACGCGAGCCGGGGATGGTCAGTGACGGCCCTAGCTCGCGGCCGGCTTCACTTTCCTCAGCAGATTCCAGTTCACGGCCCCGCAATCGCATCTCAGAACGCTTTCATTCCTGCGGGCATCGAGTAGGACGTGCAGAATCCCGTTGCACTTTGCGCATCTGAAGGCTGTGTATAGGTCGCGGAAGGCTTCATAGATCGAGCCGAATTCGCGCGCACCGATATCGAACCACCGGCTATAGTGCACAGCAGGATTCACTGCCCACTCTGCCATTCTTGTGCGCTCCATTATCTGCGCGAAGACGCTCTCCAGCTCCTCTAGACTCACGGAGTCCTGTTCATTGCTCCACGAGTTCGCTGAGGCTTTGGCAGCTTTCAGAAGGCCTCGGTACTTGCTCTCGGCAGCAGGCAGGAGGTCACCCAACTCCCATCTCTGATCACTCTTGTGGATCGTCCGTGCGCGCAGTCTCTCGCATACTAGGTCCAAGTACCCTTCCATCCCCCTCCGCAGGTGAACGGCCGCATCACTAACGTTACCGCCTTCAAGATCCGCCGAGATCCTGTCCCAGGACAAGGAAGAGGTCCTTGTCCGCGGGCCAGCGTCGACCGTCCAGGCGTACAACTCCGTAACATCATGGGGCGCCACCACGCCTTCGTTACGCAGCTGGGTGGCCCAGGCAGTGTCATGCGTCGTAATGAGGAACTGGCGTTCCCTGAACTCCGCTCGAAGCAGCCGACAGACGGCACCCCTATGCCCTCCATCTATCGACATCATGACATCGTCCAACGCAATAATACCGATCTCCGTGCCGCCGACTGTCTCCGCCAAGGCTAGATACAGGCAAAGGCCCATGCTATCCTGGTGTCCCTCACTGTGCATCGCATGAGGCGGATGCATACCTCTGCCGTAGAAGTCCACTTTGAAATCAACCCCGGCTCCATCCGGCGCGATCTTCGCATCGAAGTCGGCCTCATCTTCGCCGTGGAGTGCCTTGTAGAACGACACAAAGCGATCCTTGACATTCTCATACAGCTGACCCAATACGCCGTCCCTTGCCTGCTCGAAAGCATCGGCGAGCACGGCTGCCATCTGTGCGGATCTCTGCGCGTCCTCCAAGCGCCGTTCCCTCCCCTCAAGTGCTCGTAGGTTGGCTTCCAGCTTGGTCAGCCTTTCCCACGCCGCCTGCGAAGGCGATGGCGGACAGAAACGTCCGGCGGCTGTCGCGTGGAGGCTCTGAAGCCGTCCCTTAGCCTGCCCGGGCGCGGCAAGATGGCGTATCTCGGACTCCGTCCACCCAGGCGGTGGATACGCGCTGACTGGGTCGCGAGCCGCGTTCCGCAGCGCCTGTAGTCGGTCTAGCCAGTCGTCAAGCCATTGCACGTGCTCCTTTGGCCCAAGAAGCACGGCAGCCTTCCTGACCGCGCCCAACGACGTCGAAAGGCGATCTATGGCACCTATGATGACATTGGCTGAAGCCGCGAGCCTCGCCTCGACAGTCTGTGCGCTCTCGGCACGCGTCACCTTTGCCTCGAGGTGCTCGCGCAGTTCCCCGAGAGGCCATTCGGCGTCACACAAGGGGCAGGCACCAGTCTCATCTATCAGTTCCATGCCAGCCCGAACCAACCTGAGTACCTCGACGGCCCTCCTC
Source organism: uncultured Armatimonadota bacterium (assembly GCA_963699135.1). Classification (GTDB taxonomy): domain Bacteria; phylum Armatimonadota; class Hebobacteria; order Hebobacterales; family Hebobacteraceae; genus JBEKKD01. Next base: position 1,709,303 of record OY969415.1, read on the forward strand.
ATCCCTCTTTCCTGGTTCAGCAGCGCGATGTGCTGCCTGATCTCGGCATCGGCTCCCGCCAGCTCAGCCTCAGCAGCCTCGGTGCTCACCTCTGCTACGATGCGCATATGGCTTGCCAGAACGTTCGCGTCAACCATTGCCGCCTCACCCTTCGCTCCCGCCGGGCCGGCAATGCCCTTCCTCAACTCACCGCTCTTCGCCGCCTCGATGCGCTGCCCGCCAAGGGCCAAACGACCTTCGTTGACAGCCTCTAGCATCTGCTCATGGTCGAAACGCGTAAGCCCAGCGGTGACTGCCGCATCCTGCCGCGCTACGTCACGGTCTCTCTTCGCCAGGTCTGCTTCCCGCTTCAGGTCGTTATGCACACTCACCAGGGTCTTCCGAACCGCCTCGACTCCGGAGAGATTCAGCAGCGTCTGCACCTGATCGGCCCGCGTCTTTGCCTCGGCTGTGACGAACCTCAGTATCTCTCGCCTCGTCAGCGCGTGCATGCCACGGGTCGCGGTATTGCTCGACTGCCTCCATAGCGCCACGGCTATCAGGCTCGCAGACCAGCACGTCTGGACTTGCTAGGCCGCGGGTCAGCCTAAGGGGGGAATCGCCTTCGCCGAACTGCACGGCGGCGCGGACCGTGGCGTTGCCAAGCAGCGCCCCGATATGCCGGCCGTGCTTGGCGAGAGATATCCCGGCAGTTCCCTTCCCCTCCAGACGCGTCATGCGCCCAGTCAGCAGGAAGTCAACTGCGTCGACTACAGCGCTCTTCCCTGACCCATTGGGGCCGAAAATGACGAAGTTCCGTCCCTGTGGCCTAAGAGTGAGTTCCGGGACGCCGCGGATATTCGTCACTTGCAGCTCAAGAATCCGCATCTTCGCCTCCGTCCTCGCCGCGTATTGCATTCGTGACGGCTTCCTTATCAGTGAGCAAGCCTCTTTCCGTCACAAGGCGGACCCTTGCCAGCGCCGCCGGGTCGAAGTGCGAAGAGCGAGCCGCGATGGCCAGCATCTCCTGGATTATCTGGCTGAGCAGGGAAACGTCGTTACGCGTGGGTGTATCCATTGGCCCCTCCTGGCGAAGCGATTCGGCAGCATACCTCTTGGCTCCTGCGCGCCGCTATGCCTCCGGCATCTCAGCGGCAAGTGCCATTTCCCCTTTACCACATAAGCCTATGCCCAGACCCACTGTACTAACCTCTTAGTACACCTCGCTTCAGGCTCCGTCAGGGGGCGGCGCGAGTGGGTCGGAAACCCCCGAAATGCACCACTTTCCGGGCGATTTCGTGCGTCTCTCGCGAAAAACGACGCTATCCCCATGGCTGCCCCTCTAACCCCTCTGAAATGCCCTACGACGAAATATCGGCGCGGCGCGAAAAAAGATAGGGGCATCGCGCGGGCAGAAATGTGTGCATAGGCGCGCCCCTCTACGGGCGATTTGGCTGCCTTCCAGGGCACGCGCCACTATGCGCGGCGCGCGGAGGTGCATCTTCACTCCCCTTCTGGCCTTGTGGAATCGTCTCACCCCTTGACAATATAAGCGCTTGCTTACTGGCAGTACCAAGAGGATGAAAAGAGGTGGCAAACCACGCGAAAAAGAGGACTCCGCTGCGCGCCGCTGATGCAGACTGAGGGAGGGCATGTCGGGGACATGCCCTCCCGGGGAAACGGCGAGATTGCCACGGGGCGACGACGGGGTCGCCGCCCCTCGCAATGACAATGGAGGTCGAACGGCAGGAGCAAGCTCCTGCCGAACCGGACAACCTGCTGCCCTAGCCCAGCGCGCCGCGCAGGTAATCCGCGAACCGCGGCACTTCGATCATCGCGTCCTGACCGGGCTCCTCGTACTCCATGGAGTAGAAGCCGCGGTAGCCGGCTTTGTCCATGGTCTTCTTGACCTTGCGATAGTCGATCCAGCCGCGGGTGCCGGCGAAGTCGGAGGTGGGCTTGACATGGGTCATGACCGCGAAGGGGGCGGTGGCTGCGAACTCGGTGTACGGGTCCTCGGAGTAGTTGCCGAAGTCGAGGAGGGCGCCGACCCACTTGGACTTGACCGCCTTGAGGATGCCGACGAGGCCCTTGGCGGTGCCGGTGAGGCCGCCGTGGTTCTCCAGGCCGATCACCACGCCGAGCTGCTTGCCGACGACCGCGCACTCCTTGAGGCCGGCGACCGCCCAATCGAAGGCTTCCTTTTCCGTATGGCCCTTGGGGGCGGGGCCGGCGAACACGCGCAGGCAGGGGGAGCCGAGGTGGTAGGAGATGTTGAGCCACTCCTTGGTGAGCTCGATGTGCTTCTGGCGCGCCTCTTCGGTGCCGTTGCAGAAGGAGCCGCCGATGGCGGTCCCGGCGAGGGAGAGCCCGCGGCCGAGAAGCTGGCGCTTCAGCCCGTTCAGATAGGCCTTTCCGGTCTCGGGGAAGTAGTACTGGGTCAGCTCGACCCCATCCAGACCCGCTTCGGCGCAGGCGTCGATGTACTGCTCGAGGGTGAGGCCCTTCTTCTTGAAGTAGGTGTCAAAGCTGTAGCCGGCGCAACTGATCTTCACTGTCTTCCTCCCAGGTGATGTGAACACAGAATTCGCACCCCGCCTCCGTTCCCCTTCCCGCGGAGGGGGGGGCGGCTCGCAATGACAGGATGGCGCGGAGAGAGGCACGCCGGGGGCGCGCCTCTCTCGATCGGTCTGGGCGCGATGCGATAGGGGTCACATCGGCAGGTTGAACGCTCTCGTCACGAACACCGCCATCTGGTCGCGGCTGACGATCCAGGTGGGCTGGTAGTGGGTGGCGTCGTAGCCGTTCACCACCCCATGATCCACGCAGGCCTGGATTGCAGTGCCTGACCAATAGCCGGCCGGCACGTCGGCGAACAGCTCCGGCGCCGTGTTCATGGCGTCATCGATGCTTACCCAGCCCTTCGCCCGGGCGATGAACACGGCCATCGAGCCTCGGTCCACCTCCAGCGTCGGTCCGTAATGGGTGGCGTCGAAGCCCTTCACTACGCCGTGGTCGATGCAGTAGGCGATGTAGACGTTGGCCCAGGGGTTGGTGATGTCGACGAAGGGCACGGTGGCGGACCCGGTCAGGTCAGCGCCGTTCATGGCGCGGGCGATGTACACCGCGAGCTGGTCGCGAGTCACGGGGTCAGAGGGGAAGTAGTAGCCGCCAGAGCCCTTGACGATCCCCGCCGCGTAGGCGGCCTCGATCTCCCACAGCGCCCAATAGGGGTCGGCCGGGTCTGAGGAGACATCAGAGAAGCTGCTCGCAGGCAGCGAATAGGCAAGCCCCATCAGCCCCAGGGCATTCACATCGCCGCTGACCTCGTTGGCCGTGGTGTCGCGGGTGACGGCGACCTTCTGCCACTGCGACCCGTCGTAGCCTAGGATCGCCAAATGGCTCTCCGCGGTGGGTGCCACATCACCGTCGCTGTAGGTCATGGAGATGGTAGTGGCGCCGGTGACTTGGGCGGTGGTATCGATCTGGTAGAACGCTCCAGCGGGTTCATACCCGGTGAGAAGCGCGGGAGGGCCATCATCCCGGATGATCGTCGTCAGGCCCTCTCCCGTGACCTGATCGAACGCGACGGTGACCGAGTTGACCGTCACCTCGGGGTAGTCTGGATAGGTGTTGTTGCCGTGCCAACTGAACCCGGCATCACACCAGGAGTTGTCCGTCACCTGTGTCGCTGTGCCTGTTGCCAGATCGTAGATCCACACCTCGCGCTGAAGGTCGAAGTTCGGTCCCTGCACATCGAGGGGCGTTGCCGCGCTGTAGGCGATCATGTCGCCGGTCGGCGCCCACCGGGGCGCGCCGGGGCCGACGTTCCACTGAACGACGCCGATATTGAGGTCGTCCGCCGGCAGGCCGAGATGCGCCAGGTGGGCGAGAACGTCGGCATCCGATATGAAGCGCTCCACGAGCACCTGGGGATTGCTGCCATCGGCGTTTGTCAGCAGCAATCTTCTGTACGTGCCCTTGGCCGAGTCGCTGTACGCTGACTGCGAGGACACTATCTTCGAACCGTCAGGCGATATCGCCGGGCTGCCGCCGACGTTGGGGAGCACCACCGCGTTCGAGCCGTCGGTGTCCATGGTGATGATGCCCAGCCAGTCTGCTTCACACAGAAGTTGGTGACCGTCCGGTGACCACACCGGCACTCGCGTCGGCGAAAACCCGGTCGGGGTCACGCGGTGAGCGTTGCTGCCGCCCGCGTCCATGACCCAGACGTGAAACCCCGCGTCGCACGGCAGCTGCCCCGCAGCTGGCTCGGAGCGATGGAAAGCGATCTGGCTGCCATCGGGCGACCATTGCGCCGCGCAGTTCACCCCGCCGATGCCGGCAGTCTGCGTCAGGTTCACCTGACTCGAGCCGCCAATGCCCGATCTCCAGATCTCGAGCAGCGTGTCGGTGACGCCGACGTTGTACACAACCTGCGTCCCGTCGGGCGAGATATCGCCGCCGTAGAACGCCACAGGCGCTGGCGTGACACTGTCCGTGTCCCCTATCATGAAGTACGCGATCGGGTTATAGCCATCCGATCCGCTCACCAGCAGCTTACCTGGGATCGGGATCGCGGCCGAGGCCATAGGGAGACAAGCGAGTAGCCAGACGAGTGCCAGCAACGGAGCCATGCGCCAGTAGCCACGGGTAGCCATTGTACACCCCCTCTGCGCCGAAGCGCAGGTCGTCATAGTGCGGCCCGCATGGCGGGCCGGCTAGTCCAGTATAGCACAGGGGGGGGCAGTAAAGCAGATTAGCGACGTGTTGCTATACTCGCGGGACCAACGGTCTCCCCTGGAGACTGAAGCCCTCCTGACGGCCGCCGTGCGCCCCCACCTTCGCCAAGGTCGCCTGAGGCGACTGAAGCTACGGTGGGCAGGCACCCCGCCGGAGGCGGACGAGCCCCGACCCTATGTGATGCTGGTGGAATGTGATACGCCATCCCCACGCCCAGGGTGGGCGCAGGGCGGGGGGGGGGAGGCACGCGGGCGTGCCTACGCGGGTTGCGGCGGCACCCGCCGCGAACCCACGCCACTGGACGATGGAAGGCCGCACGGCGGCGCGGGGGAACGGACACCGAGATTGCCACGCGCGCCTTGGCTCCGGTCGGAGCCAAGGCGGCTCGCAATGACAGTGGGCCAGCGCGGCGCGCCCGCAAGGGAGCGGTAGGAGCAAGTCGCCGGAGGCGACCAAGGCTCCTGCCCAGCGGGAGGAGGGGCGGGCGCAATGAATTGCGCCCCTACGGAACGGCGACGGCCGCTGGCGATCGAGGGGCTTCGGCAGTCCCTAAGTCCGCGAAGCGGGCCGGGGTGGCGGCATTCATGCCTAGCCATGGAACTACCGAAGCAACGGGTAAGGCCTTTGTCGCTCCTCGGGTTGCTGCGCAACCCAGCGTCGCTCCGCAGCCTCGCCGTCCGCCCCGCTAACTTCCGGTCTCACTTGGTGAGACCGGAAGTTAGCGACCCTGCGACAGCCTATCAACAAGGAAAGCGGGGAGGCCGGCGCGGCGCATCTTGCGCTGGGTTCTGCGGTAGTCGTAGCGGACACGGCTGAGCTTGACGGTGCGGGCCTCGAAGTCGTAGAGGCCGTAGCTGGCTTCGGGGTTGCCGTCGCGGGGCTGACCGACGGAGCCGGGGTTGATAATGTAGCGGATGCCTGAACTCAGCTCGACGATCATGCCGCCGGGGATGGCCTTCTGATCGGGGAAGTCGGAATCGGGGAGGTTGCGGTAGCACTCGGTGACGTGAGTGTGGCCGATGAAGAGGAGGGAGCCGCGCATTTCGGCAAAGGTGACCATGGCTTCGTCGGGGCTGGTGATGTAGTCCATGTAGTTGGGCAGGGCGCCGTGGACCAGCTCGGCATCCTCGACGTGGGCGGAGGGCCGGAGCCTGGCGAGGTATTGCTTGTGGTCGTCGGAGAGTTGCTGCATGGTCCAGTCTATGGCGTGGCGGGCGTGAGGGTTGAAGCGACCGAGGCCGGTGAGCCCGGCGGCGGCGAGGTCGTGGTTGCCGGCGATGCAGGTGAGGCTGGGGAGGGAGCTGAGGAGGTCGATGCAGGGCCCGGGGTCGGGACCATAGCCGACGACGTCTCCCATGCAAACGAACGCGTCTGCGCCGGCGAGCTTCTCCAGCACAGCGTCGAAGGCCTCAAGGTTGGCGTGGATGTCGGAGATTAGCCCGTATATCATGGGACTGCTTGCGCGGCACGCGTATTCTAGGAGGCGAGGGGAGGGCTGTCAAGCAGTTAGGCGCGCGGGAACGGCAACGGCGGAGGCTTAGCCGCCGATGAACGCGGATGAACGCCGATGAAGGGAGGCCCGCCTGCGGCGGGAACGGCGACGGCATTCACCGCAGAGACGCGGAGAACGCAGAGGAGACGAATGGCGGGAGCAAGCTCCTGCCTAACGGGAGGGGGGGGGGAGGGCGGGCGCGGGGCAAGGGGATTCCGGGATCAGGAATCCTGGAGCGCCAATACGCCCTCTCTGTCGTCTCAGGGGGGTAGTGACCCTATGGAATAAGACTTTGGGGACGCCGGTTCAATCTGCTGACGCCTATCCCGCGCCGGTTCCATCCCCAAGGGTCTATGACTTCACTGGCGGTCTTCGAGGATGAGAGCGTTGCCCTCTGGCGCGAGTATCGCAGGACGGGCGATGTAGGTTTGCGGAATAGCCTGGTGCTGAGGCACATGGGTCTGGTCTACCAGATCGCAGGCAAGTACGCGCCTATCCTCCGCGACGCGCAGGACGATCTGGTCCAGGAAGGCTGCGTAGGCCTAATTCGCGCGATCGAGCGATTTCGGCCTGACTACGGGGTGCAGTTCTCGACCTATGCTTACCCCGTGATCTCCGGCACCATCAAGAACTATCTCCGCGACCGCCGTCGCTTGCTGGGGCAGCCGCGCTGGGAGCGGAGCGACGAGACTGACGAGGGATCGGGGGACTGGTCGCCGATGGGGGGAGAGGAGCTTACCTCCCCCGACTTGATGGAGGCTTTCGTGGGCCAGGTGGAGGACGACTTCACGGAAGAGGTCGTCGATCGGATGCTGGCGCGCAACCTCCTGGGCCGGCTCCCTCTGCTGGAGCGGCGGATCGTGCAGCACTTCTTCTATGATGACCTCACGCAGCGAGAGGTGGCGCGCCTGGTGGCGCGCAGCACCAGCCGGATCTCGCGCATTCTGCGACAGGCGCTGGAGAAGATCCGCGTGCTGCTGCTGGATGTGCAGCAGGAGGACGCGCGGCTGACCGCGCCGGGCGGCGAGATCGTGGTGGTGTCCAGCGTGGTCGATCCCGAGACCGGGCTGTTCGGGGTGCAGCATCTGCTTCGCAGCTTGAGCCGCGAGGTCTCGCGGGCCCGGCACTGAACGCGCCGCTGACGGTGGTGATGGTGAAGCCGGATGGCGAGGCGCCGATCACGCCCAGCCTGCTGGCGGCCACCGCGAAGCGCATCTATCAGCAGGTGCGGGTGCTCGACCATGTGTTCCGGGCGGGGCAGGAAGAGCTGGCGCTGATCTTCAGTCTCCCCTTCAAGGAAACGCAGATGATCTGCCAGCGTTTCGAGAATGGCGCGCCGGAGGAGCGGGTGATCTGCGCGCTCGCCACCTGCCCCGGAGATGCGGCCACCGCCCGCGACCTGATCCAGGTGGCGCGGGAACGTCTCGACCCGAAGTCGTCGCTGATCCTCGCGTAGGTTTCATGTCGTTCCCCCCTTTGCTGCGCGCTGCATCCGGGGTATGGCCATGGCCGGGGCGCGGGGACGGCGCTCACCGCAGAGACGCCCTCCTTCGCCAAGGTCGCCTGAGGCGACTGAAGCTTCGGAGGGCAGGCTCCGAACGCGGAGGAGGGAACCCGCCTGCGGTGGGAGGGATGGCAGGAGCAAGTCGCCGGAGGCGACCAAGGCTCCTGCCCAACGGGCAACGGCCGGCGGCAAGCCTGCGGTAGAACGCACGGGGTTTGCTTGCTGCTGGTTGAGGCGGGGGTGTATAATGGGCGGCGCGAGCCGCGTTGGGAACACAACGGTGCGAGCGGGTATGCTGATATGGGGCTAGAGGTCAGGATCATCGGGAAGGGCTGCTATTTCTGCAAGCAGCTTCGCAAGATTGTGGAGGAGTTGGTGGTGGAGATGGGGGTGGCGGGAGCGGATGTCGAACAGGTGGACCGACTGGATGATCTGCTCGAATTCGGGGTGGTGAATCCGCCGGCGCTGGTGGTGAATGGGAAGCTGAAGATGATGGGTCGGGTGTTGGTGCGCAGCCGGGTGAAGCAGGCGCTGCAGGAAGAGCTGGCAGGGGGGACCACGGCAGCCCAAGGCGAGGGAGAGGAACAGTCCCGATGAACACGAGCACGGCGCAGCGGGCGGGGCAGGGGCGGAAGGTGCTGGTGGTGGATGATGAGGAGTCGGTCAGAGAGCTGATCGAGCTGTACCTGACCAAAGAGGGGTACGAGGTGCTGCTCGCGAAGGACGGGAAGGAAGCGCTGCGCCTGAACGGCGAGAGCCACCCCGACCTGATCGTGCTGGACCTGATGCTGCCGGGGATGGATGGGTGGGAGGTGTGCCGACAGATCAGGAGCACTTCCCGGGTTCCCATCATCATGCTGACGGCGCGCTCGGAGGAAGTGGACCGGGTGGTGGGGCTGGAGTTGGGGGCGGACGATTATGTGGTGAAGCCGTTCAGCCCGAGAGAGATGGTGGCGCGGGTGAAGGCGGTGCTGCGACGCGGCGCCGCGGGCCCAGGAGAGCAGGAGACGCTGACCTTCCCGGGGCTGCGGATCGACCGGACGCAACACCAACTGGACGTGGACGGGGAAGAGGTGCATCTGACGCCGACCGAGTTCCGGCTGCTGTGGTGTCTGGCGAGTCAGCCGGGGCGGGTGTTCAGCCGGGCGGATCTGCTGGACAAGATCTGGGGCTACGATTCCGAGTCGGACGCGCGGACGGTGGACGTGCACATCAAGCGGCTCCGACAGAAGACGAAGGCGGCGGAGAAGAAGTCGTTCGCGATCACCACGGTATGGGGGCTGGGGTATAAGTTCGAGACGCGATGATCGCGCGTCTTGGGCGCGAAGGGACTTGTCCGCGGCGGTCGCGACCTGCGAACGCAGGTAGCGGGGTCATCGCTCGGCCCAGAAGCTGTTTCATAACCTCCACCGGAGGTTATGAAACAGCCCAGAAGCGGCGACAGGCTTTGGCAGGCGCATTTCATGCCGGCATGGGAGCGGGCCAGCCGCCGACTTGGTGCTATGAAATGCGCTTTGGCAAGATACGCTAAATGCGGAGTCTGTTCTCGAAGGTATTCCTGGCGCACCTGCTGACGCTGCTGATCGCGCTGGCGACTGTCAGCCTGCTGCTCTCCACCTCTTTCGACCGGCTCTACATGAGCATGGCCTCGCGTGACTTGGCGGCGCGGGCGAACGTGATGGCGGAGCAACTGGCTCCATTCGTCCGGGACCCGGCGCGGGTGGAGGAGTTCGAGGATCTGCGGAAGCTGCTGGAGGCGAGCAGCCACACGGAGATTAGCATCGTGCCCCTGAAGACGGGGGGGCGGGGGATCGGAGAGGCGCCTTCGCAGGTGCGGGTGGGGGCGACGACGGTGTGCCCGGGGACGGTGACGCCGTGCGGGAAGAACATGCTGGCGGCGGCGGCGGTGTTGCCCGGGCGAGAGGGGCTGCTGGTAGTCAAGGCGAGCATGGCGACGGCGGTCGAGACCACCACGAAGCAATTGCGGCGGCAGGTGCTGTACGCAGGTCTGGTGGCGGTGGCGTTGTCGCTGTTGGTGGCGCTGGGGCTATCGGAACGCATCTCGGGGCCGCTGCGGCGGATGCGGCGGCTGGCGGGAAGGATGGCGGAGGGGGACTTCAGCCAACGGTTGGAGATGAAGCCGGTGGACGAGGTGGGCGCGCTGGCGGCCTCGTTCGACTCGCTGGCGGATAGCTTGCGGGATACGCTGGGGGAACTCCAGGAGGAACAGGCGCGGCTGCGCGGCATCCTGTCGTCGGTGGCGGAGGGGATCATCGCGGTGGATGCGGAGGGCCGGGTGAGCCTCATCAACCCGCAGGCGGCAGCGTTGCTCCAAATCCGGAATCCGAGCGCGGTGGGATCGAGCATCGACGAGCTGCCGCTGCCGGCGAACGTGGTGCAGCAATTCACCCAGTGCCGGTTGACGAACGAGGTGTGCAGCGTGGAGTTTTCGCTGCCGCAGCCGCTGCGGTACCTGGTGCTGCAAGTGGCGCCGGTGCAGCAGGCCGGGGGGAGTGAGCGGTGGGGGGCGGTGGCGGTGCTGCGGGATGTGACGGAGGCGAGGCGGCTGGAGCAGATGCGGAGGCGGTTCATCAGCGACGCCTCGCACGAGATCCGCACCCCGCTGACGGCGATCGGTGGGTTCGCGTCGGCGATCGCGGACGGCACCGCGGAGACGGAGGATGAGCGCACCCGAAGCGCATCGCGGATCGTGCGGGAGGTGGGCCGGCTCAATCGGCTGGTGAACGACCTGCTGGATCTGTCGCGCATCGAGTCGGGCGCGGAGAAGCTGGACCTGGAGGAGGTCGATCTCTCGGAGATCATCCGGGGGACGGTGGAGGGTCTGGAGAGTGGAATCCGGGAGCGTGGCATTTCGGTAGAGATAGAGTTGCCGGCCGATCTGCCGCGGGTGCAGGCCGACCCGGACCGGGTGTACCAAGTGCTGGTGAACCTGGTGTCGAACGCGCTGCGATTCAACCGGCCGGAGGGCCGGATCACGATCTCGGCGGGGCGGGCGGACGGGTTCGTGCGGGTGGCGGTGAGTGACACCGGGTCGGGGATCGCGGCGGACCAGATACCGCAGATCTGGGAGCGGTTCCACCGGGCGGAGGCCTCTCGCGACCGGCAGGCGGGGGGGACGGGACTGGGGCTGGCGATCGTGCGCTCGATCGTGGAGTTGCATGGCGGAAGCGTGGCGGCAGAGAGCGAAGTCGGCAAGGGATCAACCTTCAGCTTCACACTACCGATCAATGCAGAATCCCAGCACGAGCAAGACGAGTAGCGCGCGCACCCGCGGACCACAGTCCGCCTCCTGGGTGGAGGTGGACCTGGGGGCGGTGCGGCACAATATGCAGGCGCTGGGCGGCCTGATTGGGCCGACCTGCAGCATCTGGGCGGTGGTCAAGGCGAATGGCTACGGGCATGGGGCCGTGCCCGTGGCGAAGGCGGCGCTGGAGGGGGGCGCGGCGGGACTGGCGGTGGCGAGCTGGCCAGAAGCGCTGGAGCTGCGCCGCGCGGGCATCTCTTCTCCTATCTTGCTGCTGTCGGCAGGCGACCCGCGGCTGGCGACTCAGGTGGTGAAGCACGACATCACGCAGACAGTGTGCACGCGAGAGATGGTAGAGGCGCTGTCGCGGAGCGCGCGGCGCCTAGGGAAGACCGCGGAAACACACCTGAAGATCGACACGGGGTTGGGGCGGTTGGGAGTGCTGCCGGAGACGGCAGGGGAGTTCGCAGGATTCCTTCGGACGCAGGAGGGGGTAAGGTTGGGAGGCGTGTTCTCTCACCTGGCGACCGCGGAGGCGGAGGACACGCGTTACGCGCAACTGCAGTTCGCACGCTTCAGCCGGGCGCTCTCGGAGGTGGCGGCAGCAGGAGTGGATCCCGGCATCCGCCACCTGGCGAACAGCGCGGCGGCGCTGCGATTCCCGGAGATGCGGATGGATCGGGTGCGAACGGGGCTGCTGGTATATGGCATCCGGCCGGAGGCGCCGGGGCTGGCGGAGATCGACTTGCGGCCGGCGCTGACGTGGAAGACGCGGCTGGCGTTCGTGCAGGAGCAGCCGCCCGGGAGCGCGATCTCGTATGGCTGCACTCACGTCACGGGGGACAAATGCCGAACGGCGGTGCTGCCGCTGGGGTACGCGAACGGCTACCCGCGCCGGGCCTCGAACCGGGCGCACGCGCTGGTGCGGGGGGAGATCTGCCCGGTGATCGGGCGGGTGTGCATGGACCACGTGATCGTGGACGTGACGGCGGCGGGTGAGGTGAAGCCGGGGGAAGAGGCGGTCCTGATCGGGCCGCAAGGAAACCGGCGCATCTCGGCGAACGAGATGGCGCAGTGGGCGGACACCTGTGCGCACGAGGTGACGACCGTGATCGGTCGCCGGGTTGCGCGCGTCTATGTCGACCATCCCATTTCCTAGCCGGCGCGCCGGCGGGAAGAGGTGACGGAGCATGTGCCAGAAGGCCTCGCTAATCCTCGCGTTGCTGTTGCTGGTGGCGGGCGCGTGCTGGGCTCAGGCGCCCGGGCTGGAGGATTCGAACTCAGAGGCAACCTATGAGGAAGCGGCTCCGGCAGAGGCGGAGGCGCCTGCTCCCGCGGCTCCGAACTCCGTGGCGGCCGGCGACTCGGTGGTAGAGCTAGCGGAGTTCATCTCGACCTATGTCTCGAACACCGGCCAGCTTCCCGATCTAGTGCAAGTGAGAACGCAGAGTGGCAATCTGCGGGTGCTGTCGGCAGCGGAGGCCTTCGTGCTGATCGCGCGGGCAGTGGACCTGTGGCGAACGTATGAGGAGATGCCGGAGACGGTGCCGATCGCGCCGGCGGAGGTGACCAGACCGGATATCGACCCGGAGGACGTGCCTCAGGGCGCGGTGGATGTGGAGTCGGGGCAGGAGATTCCGACGGAGGGATTCCTGGAACAGACGGCGGCGACGGTCCGGTGGATCGATCAGCTTCAGAAGGTGCCGACGGCAGTGTGGGTCGAGGGGACGAGGTTGTCGGCCGCGCAGTATATGGCGGGGTTGGCGATCTGCCTGGAGTACGCGTATGAGAGTGGGGAGCTGGAAGACACGATCTTTCTGCCGGCCTACGTGCCGCCGAGTACATGGGCGGCTTCTCTGAGAACCACTAACACAGGCGAGGCGACGGAGGAGCAGAGCGCGGAGAACACAGCGGATGGAAGCGATTCAGCGGAGGCTGGGGCGGGCGAAGAGATCGGGGCCGAGGAGGTGGCGGCCGAGGGCTTGGAGACGGGTACCGGGGGAACGACGCCGACGGCGAGTCTGCGGCCGATGACGCCGATGGCGGTGGCGGAGGAGTCGGCACCGGCGCCGGAGGAGAAGCCGAAGCTGTGGATCTTCCCGCGGCCGGGGGATAAGGTGAGCGGGGTGGTGGAGCTGGTGGCGAGCTATCGTGGGCCGGAGGCCTTGTTCGTGATCTTCTCGGTCGATGGCGCGACGCGGGCGATCATGAATATCCCACCGTACAGCTTCCGATGGGATGCTTCGGCGCTGCCGCCGGGCACGCACACGGTGCGAGTGCAGGTGATCGGCGCGGAGAACGTGACCTTGCTCGACCAGGTGAACGCGTATATTGTGACGGAGCCGAAGGCGAAGGCGCCGCCGAAGGGGTAGGGGGGCGGGGGGCTTCGGCGGCAAGCTACCGAAGCAACGGGAGGGGAACGGCGGGATCCCTCGCTTCCTGCTTCGCCAAGGCTTCGCAGGACGAGTCGCTCGGAATGACAACAGGGGGCGGTGGGGCTTCGGCAGTAGAACTACCGAAGCAACCTAACGGCAGTAACCGCAGATTACGCAGATTAGGCCCGCCTAGCGGCGGGCAGAGGGGATGGGATGGCAGGAGCAAGTCGCCAGAGGCGACCAAGGCTCCTGCCGAACGGGAGGGGCGGGCGCAAGGCGCACTCGGATACGGAACCCAGCTAGGGTCCACTCACTGGGGTAAACGGCGAGATTGCCACGGGGCGGCAGACGGCGCCGCCCCTCGCAATGACAGACGGGGGATTCCGGGACACCGGGCCAGGATGGAGGGCGCGATTTGGCGGTGGTGCAACCGAATAGCCTGATCCTGGTGTGGCTGGTGGTGTTGCCCTTCTTCGTGGCGGGGTGCGCGGCGCTCTTCCCGCGTCTGTCGATCCGTTTCCATTCGGAGGCGGAGAAGGAGGCGATGGCGTGGGCGCCGTTCTCGTTGGGCGCGCTGGCGTCGCTGATGGGTGTGGGGCTGACGGTCTCGCTGCTTCCCCCGGTTCTCTCCGGCACCCCAGTGGCGGTGGACTACTGGTGGACGCGCGATCTCTATCACCTCCGATTCCAGGCCGATAGGCTGTCGCTGCTGGCGGCGCTGGCCATCTATGGCGTCGGGTTCCTGCTGCATCTGCACGTGGTGGGCCTACGCGAGGCCGGTAAGGCAAACACCGAGGAGGCACGGAGGGCGCCGGACGCGAGCGTGGCGCATCGGGCGGCGACGCTGTTGGCGGCGCAGGGGTGTGGATCGGCGGCGGCGCTGAGCGCGGACCTGATCTCGCTGGTGTTCTTCCTGCAACTGATGCTGGTATCGCTGTGGCTGTTCGCGTCGGCGAGCTTCCGGGAGCGATATTCAAGCTGTTGGTGGTGGCGCAGGTGGCCGGGCTGCTGACGCTGGGCGGGGCGCTGCTGATGTGGCAGCGGGCGGGGGACACTTCGGCGCAGTCGCTGCCACTGCTTCTGCTGTCGGCGGAGCCGCCGACCCTGAAGCTGACGACGGCGCTGGCGCTGCTGGGTTTGCTGCCGTTGCTGCCGGGAGCGCCGGGGCACGGCTGGCTGGTGTCGCTGCGGTCGGAGAAGGCGAGCGCGGTGATGATGCCGGCGGCGCTGGTGGTGATCGTGGGGTCGGCGCTGGCGCTGCGGCTGTTGCCGGGATCGCTGATGCTGCCGGGGGTACCGGTGTTCGCGGGGCTGAGCCTGACGCTGGGTCTGTTCTCGCTCTGGTGGGGGGCGCTTCGGGCGTGGCTGGCGCGGGACTTGAGAAGCGTGGCAGTCTGGCTGACGATGGCGCAGTCGGGCTATCTGCTGGTGGCGCTGGCGGAGGCGGCGAGCCCGACCGCGCCGGCGACAGTGCTGCAGGCAGCGGCGCTGCAGGTGGTAGCCGCTCCACTGGCGCTGGCGGCGGTATGGACGGCGGTGAGTTATGTCTCAGCGAGGGCGGGGACGGACGCGCTCCCCGGCCTGAGCGGGCTGTTCAAGGTGATGCCGCTGGCGGGGGTGACGCTGCTGGCGGGTGGCCTGTTGGTGGCGGGGCTGCCGCCGCTGGTTGGCTTTCACGTGCAGCGACTGCTGGTGCTGGGCCTGATCGGCGACGGGAGGTGGCCGCTGGCGGTGGCGGTGATCTGCGTCGATCTGCTGCTGGTGGTAGCGGTGGTGGGCGCTTTCCAGCAAGCTTTCCTGCGCGCGGAGCCAGCGCCGCGGTTGCGGCCGGCGTCGGGGTGGCTTTCGCTACAACTATTGCTGTCGGTGGCGGCGTTGGTGGCGCTGGGGGTGTTCCCCGGGCCGCTGCTGCGATGGGCGGCGGCCTTGTTCAGCACCGCGCTGGGGGTGTCGCCATGAGCGCGGCGGTGGTGGCGGCAGTCGCGGGAGGCGGACTGCTGGTGGCAGCGACGGCGCTGTCGCTGCGGGCGCGGTCGGCCGCGAGCAGGTTCGGCTGGATGGTGATCGCGGCGTTCGCCTGCTGTGTGCTGGGGCTGGCGGCGGCGCTGCGCGCGCCGGAGAGCGACGGCCTTCGGGCGGGGGTGGTGCAACTGGTGGCGGCGGTGTTGGCGGCGGCAGCGGGCGCGCTGCTGGTCCCTCACAAGGAGGGAGAGGAGGCACCTAGGCAGACGCTGGCGGTGATGGCGCGAGGGGTGGCGTGGATGACGCTGTTGGGGCTGCCGCCGACTGTGGGGTTTCACGCGAAGGTGATGGGGTACCGGGCGCTGCTGGCGGCGGACTGGGGATGGGCGGCGGCGCTGGCGGTGGCGGCGTCGGCGGCGGCGATGCTACCGGCGGCGTGGTCGCTCGGCTCTGCTCCTCCCCTGCCGCTGAGGGGAGCGCGGGCGCTGATGGTCGTGGCGCTGGTAGCGGCAATGATAGCGCTCGGCTGCTACCCACAGATTTCGCTGTCGCTGGCCGATCTAGCAGAACAAGTGGCTAGACCGGGCTGATTGGGGTTGCCCTAACGCTGATTCTGTGCTAGGGTCTAGCACCTTGCCGCCGGGGCATTGGGTGGATGGACACGTCGGCGGCAGGACCAGGGACATTTCACGAGAGGTCGTCCTCGCATGTCGGGGCGGCGGCGAGGTTTCAAAGATCGTTATGCAGATTAGACGCGCCTTCTGGGCGGGCCGATGGGTATTGGCCTTCGCCCTTCTTGCAGTTCGGCCGGCCGCGGAGGCGCAGGCGGCACGGGCGTTCCAGGCTCAGACCGCTCAGCCGACAGCCGCGGCCGAGGTGGCCTCCCCTACTCCTCAGGCTCAGACGGAGCCCCCTATCACCATCACGGTGGCCCAGGAGCCGCTGGCGGCCGAGAAGCCTGCGCCCCGGTCCTACACGGTCCGCAAGGGCGACAGCCTGTCTCGGATTGCGAAGCGGTTCGGCGTCACCACGCAGGCGCTGGCGAAGGCGAACGGGCTGAAGTCACGGCGTCACCTGCGGGCGGGGCTGAAACTGCAAATCCCGGGCGCGGGACAGAAGCAGGAATCGGCGCGGGACGCCGAGGTGAGTTCGACCTGGGGGCTGGGCGGGTCGGCGTTGCTGTACCGCGGGGTGCCCTACCGCTACGCGGGGATGAGTTCCCGCGGCATGGATTGCTCGGGGCTGGTGGCGAGAGTGCTGCAACTGCACGGAATCCGCGCCCCGCACAACTCGCGGGAGCTGTACAAGATCGGGAAGCCGGTGGCGAAGCAGAATCTGCAGCCGGATGACCTGGTGTTCTTCAGCACACGGGGCAAGGGCATCTCACACGTGGGCATCTACCTGGGGGACGGCAAGTTCGTGCATGCTTCGAGCGGGGGCGGGCAGGTGCGGACGGACACTCTGACGGAAGGCTACTACGCCAGGCGCTACGTGGGCGCGCGGCGCATCCCCTGATTCCCTAGTCCATCTCCCCTTCCGCGCGACGCTCCTCCTTACGGATCTGGTAGCGGCTGTAGCCGCGCCGGCCGTGTTTGGTGGAGTGGAAGCGCGCCGGCGGCATCACCGGGCGCGCGAACAGCCTGAGTTTTCGCTTCTTCGGCTTCCTCATGGTGCGTTTCCATTATGCCATAGTTGGAGGGTGGAGGGGAATGGCAAGGCGGAACGGCTTTCGCCGCAGAGACGCCCTCCTTCGCCAAGGCTTCGGCGGGCAGGCTCCGGGCGCAGGGGAATGGAGTGGCAGGAGCAAGCTCCTGCCGAACGGAAGAGGGCGGGCGCGGGGTGTGGTGTGGGCGGTGGCTGCCGAACGGAAGAGGGCGGGCGCAGGAAGCAACGGGGGGAGTGAGGTGGGGCGGTGGCTGAGGTGGTGCTGCAGATAGAGCAACTGGAGGGGGCGTGGGATCTGCCGCTGCCGGCGTACATGACGGAGCAGGCGGCGGGGATGGACCTGCGCGCGGCGGTGACGGCGCCAGTGACACTGAGCCCAGGGGAGCGGGCGCTGGTGCCAACAGGGATCCGCATCGCAGTGCCGGCGGGGTATGAGGCGCAGGTGCGACCGCGGAGCGGGCTGGCGGCGAAGCATGGGGTGACGCTGGTGAACGCGCCGGGCACGATCGACGCGGACTACCGGGGCGAGGTGTGCGTGGTGCTGATAAACCACGGGGCGGAGCCGTTCGTGGTTAGCCGCGGGGATCGAATCGCGCAGCTGGTGGTGGCTCCGGTGACACGGGTGAGGGTGGAGCCGGCGCAGGAACTCGACGGGACCGATCGGGGTGAGGGCGGATTCGGCCACACGGGCCGGTGAGGGCGGGATGCGTCACGCCCAGGGCGCAATGAATTGCGCCCCTACAACGGCAGGGCTCTGCGACCCAGGGAAGAGGGTCACACCCGTAAGGCGGAGAGAGTGGCTTTCATCATCGGGATCGCGGGGGGAGCGCATCGGGCAAGTCGACCGTCGCGGGGAAGCTG
This sequence comes from uncultured Armatimonadota bacterium, assembly GCA_963699135.1. Lineage (GTDB taxonomy): Bacteria > Armatimonadota > Hebobacteria > Hebobacterales > Hebobacteraceae > JBEKKD01. The sequence continues at coordinate 1,727,149 of OY969415.1, forward strand.
AAGGAGCGGCTGGCGCCGCTGACGGTGGAGGTGATCAACCAGGACCGGTTCTTCTGGCCCACGGAGCAGCTTCCCAAAGTGACGAACAAGGCGAGCGGCCGCACCTGGCCGGACTACAATCAGCCCGGGTCGGTGGACTTCGCGAGCCTGCGGCAGGCGATGCGGGAGGCGCGGGAGGGCAGCGCGGAAGTGGTGATTCTGGAGGGGATTCTGGCGCTGTATGATCCGGAGGTGCGGGGGCTGATGGATCTGAAGCTGTTCGTCGCCGCGGACCCGGACGAGCGGATCGTGCGCCGGATCAGGCGGAACTTCGCCCGCGGCTACGATCTCGACGGCATCTGCGACTACTACCTGGACTCGGTTCGCTACCGGCACCGGGAGTTCAACGAGCCGCAGCGGGAGCAGGCCGACGTGGTGATTCCCGGGGGGAAGGACGAGGGGGCGAAGGCGGAAGCGGGGCTGACGGAGGTGTGCCTGCGAGTGCAGGCGGCGCTGTCGGCCGGGCGCTGAGGAGGCGGGATGGCGCGGGTCTACGCCGATCTCCACATTCACATCGGGAGGACGAACGCGGGGAAGCCAGTGAAGATCACGGGGGCCCGCGACCTCACCTTCGAGAACATCGCCAAGGAGTGCGCCACGCGGAAGGGGATCGATGTGGCGGGCATCGTGGATTGCGGCTCGCCGTCGGTGATCGCGGACATCGAGGCGCTGGTGAAGTCGGGGGAGATGGTGGAGATCGCGGGAGGGGGGATGCGCTACCACGAGGCGACGACGGTGATCCTGGGGTGCGAGCTGGAAACGGTGGAGGAGAACGGAGGGGCCTCACACCATATCTCCTTCTTCCCGGCGCTGGAGCAACTGAAGGTCTACGTCGGGCTGCTGAGACGGCTGGTCACGAATCTCGATCTCAGCTCACAGCGGTGCCGGACGCCGGCACGGAAGCTGCTGCGAATGACGCTGGAGGCGGGGGCGCGTTCGTGACAGCGCACGCGTTCACGCCACACAAGAGCGTCTACGGAAGCTGCGCGTGGCGGCTGAGCGAGGTGTTCGGAGAGGAGACCAGCAAGCTAGCGGCGCTGGAACTGGGGCTCAGCGCGGATAGCTTCCTGGCCGATCGGATCGCGGAGCTGGCCGACCTGACGTTTCTGTCGAACTCGGACGCGCACTCGCTGCCGCGCATCGCGCGGGAGTACAATGTGATGGAGCTGGAAGCGGCGAGCTACGAGGAAGTGCTGATGGCGCTGCGGCGGGAGCAGGGCCGGCGGGTGGTGGCGAACTACGGGCTCGACCCGCGGCTGGGGAAGTACCACCGCACCTATTGCCCGGAGTGTAAGGTGATCGTCTCCGCGGCGCCGCCGACTTTGGCGTGCCCGCTGTGCGGAAGCGCGACCGTAGTCAAAGGAGTGCTCGATCGGATCGCCGAAATCGCCGACTACCCCGAGCCCAGACCCCCGGCGCATCGACCACCCTATCACTACCAGGTGCCGCTGCTGTTCCTCCCGGCGGTGGGGCCGGTGACGCTGGGGAAACTGCTGAACCGCTTCGGGACGGAGATGAGGGTGCTGCACGAGACGAGCCGAGAGGAACTGGTGCAGGCAGTCGGGGAGAAGGTGGCGGAGTCGATCATGAGGGCGCGGGAGGGGACGCTGGCGCTGCTTCCCGGGGGCGGCGGGCGATACGGGAAGGCAGTGACGGACCAGTCTCAGACGCAGATGACGATGGGGTGGTGAGGTGGCAAGCCTGTTCATCACACTCGAAGGCATAGACGGCTCGGGGAAGACGACGCAGGCGAAGCTGCTGGCGGAGTGGCTGCGGGTGGAGGGCCACTGCGTCGAGCTCACCCGCCAGCCGGGCGGTACGAGGGCCGGGGAAGTGATCCGGGAACTGGTTCTGTCGCGCGAACACGAGATCCCGGCGGAGGCCGAACTCTTCCTGTACCTGGCCGACCGGGCGGTTCACGTAAATGACGTGATTCTGCCCGCGTTGGGGCGGAAAAGCGTGGTAGTGTGCGAGCGGTTTACTGATTCGACGCTCGCCTACCAGGGCTATGGCAGAGGGCTGGATCTGGAGTTTCTGCGGCGGCTGAACGAGATGGCGACGGGTGGGATGACGCCTGATCTGACAATCGTCATTGAGATAGAGCCGGAACACGCGCGACTGGACGGCAGCAGGTTGGATAGGCTAGAATCCGAGGGAGAAGCTTTCAGCCGCAAGGTTGCTGAGGGATTCCGCGACCTGGCGCGGCGGGAGCCGGAGCGGATCAAGCTGGTGGACGGTATGCTAGACATCGAGGCAGTGCACGCGGAGGTGTGGAGGCTGGTGGAGGAATCTCTGCGGACGGGCAGGCGGTCGCCCCGAGCGCTGCCGGGAGGGACCTCATGAAGCTGGTGATCGCGGTGGTGCAGGACAAGGACCATCGGAAGGTGATGGACGCGCTGTTGGAGCGCGGGTATCAGTTCACGATAGTGGCGAGCACGGGCGGCCTGTTGAGGGAGGGGAACGTGACCTTCCTGGTGGGCGTCGAGAAGGAGCAGGTGGACGGGGTGATCGAGGTGCTCGGGGCTCACTCCAAGACCCGCGAGCAACTGGTGAACGTCTTCCCGCCGACGATCGAGCCCATCGGGACCTGCATTCCGAGTCCGGTGAAGGTGCAGGTGGGGGGCGCGACGGTATTCGTGCTGAACGTAGAGCGTTTCGAGAAGCTGTAGTGGTGCCGCCCGGTGCATCTTGAGGATCTGATCGGCCAATCGAGAGCAGTGACGGTGCTGGGGAACGCGATCCGGCGAGGCCGAGTCGCGCATGCGTATCTGTTCTGGGGGATGGAGGGGGTGGGGAAGGGAACGGCGGCGCGGCTGTTCGCGCAGGCGCTGAACTGCGAGGAGGAGGCAAGCGCGAGCGCCGGGTCGGCGTGCGGCGTCTGCCGCTCGTGCCTCCTGATCTCCCGGGGAAACCACCCAGATGTGCGCCTGATCACCACGACGCGGACGCGCGAAGGGAGAGAGCGCTCCGAGATCAGCATCGACCAGATCCGGCAGGACCCCAAGAAACCATATGAAACTCCGCGGCCGCTGATCCAGGACGCGTTTCTGAAGCCCGCGCAGGGGCCGGCACAAGGTCTACATCATCGATCCGGCCGATCGCATGAGCCCACCGGCGGCGAACGCGCTGCTGCGGGTGCTGGAGGATCCTCCGCTGCACGTGGTGCTGGTGCTGGTGACGTCGCACGCGTCGGCGCTGCTGCCTACGGTAGTGTCGCGCTGCCAGCAGGTAGCGTTCTCGCTGGCGGGAACGGCGGCGATCCAGGAGCGGCTGCAGGCGGAGGGGATGGCGCCGGAGGCAGCGGCGGCGCTGGCGCAGCTCTCGAATGGGCGGCCGGGCTGGGCGATCAGGACGGCAGCGCGGCCGGAGGTGGTGGCGACGCGGACGGCGCTGTTGGAGTTGTGCGCCGATCTGGGCCGGCAGCCGATCTCCGCAAGCCTGCGAGTGGCGGAGGAGATCAGGCAGTTGGCGGTGGAGATGGCGCAAGGCGGGGAAGCGCCGGAGGAGGACGAGGCAACCGACGAGGAGGAGGCCGGCCCAAGCAGGACGCGAGCGCGGGGGATATCGGACCGCGCGCTCCGGGCGGAGCTGCCGTGGTGCCTGGAGGTGATGGCATCGTGGTTCCGAGACTGCATGGCGTCGGAGCAGGGGGCGCCGGTGATCAACGCGGACTGCGCCGAGGCGATTCGGAGCGCGGCGAAGACGCTGCCCTGCGAGCGGGCCGTGTCGTCGATCGGGGCGATCCTGGCGGCGAAGCAGGCGATCGAGAGAAACGCCAATATCGACCTGGCGCTGGAGTGCTTGGCGGTCGAGCTGACAGGTGGGCGGGATGAAAGAAGGATGGTTGGGGTAGCCTAAGTAGCACAATGGGTGTGGAGACGTGTATCAGTAGCTGACAGGAATGTCGGGGGGAGCGACCGAAGGCAGGGTGGCGGACAACGAATCTGCTCTCCTTCAGGGAGGAATGTGATGATAGCGGACCCAGAGGTACAGAAGCGAAGAGTCTTGCAGAGAATGTGGACAGCGATGGCGCTAGCGGCGCTGATCGCAGTCAGCGTCGCGGTCACGTGGGTGGCGAAGCCAGGCGCGTCGGCGTCCACAGTGGCACCCGAGGTGGCGACGCTGGAGTCGGCGCAAGCCGGGCTGGTGTGGATTGCCAGCAACGTAGAGCCATCAGTAGTCTTCATCGAAGTGGAGCAGAAGGCCGGGGCAGATGAGGCGGCGGCCGAGGGGGACCAGGGCCAGGGACCGGATCAGCAGCCACCTGACCAGGGTCAGGGAGACATCCCCGAACCGTTCCGCAAGTTCTTTGGCCCGGGATCGCCCTTCCAGGCTCCGCCCAAGCAGCCGCAGCCTAGGATGCCGTCGGTTGGGCAAGGCTCAGGGGTGATTATCGACGCGGCCGGATACATCCTAACTAACAACCACGTCGCAGGAGACGCGTCAAAGATCACGGTGCACCTGGGGAATGGCGCATCGTATCCGGCGCGGCTGATCGGCGCTGACAAACTCACCGATCTGGCGGTGATCAAGATAGAGCCGAAGGAGAAGCTCACGCCGGCGAAGCTGGGTGATGCGGAGGCGGTGAAGGCGGGCATGTGGGCGATCGCGATCGGATACCCATTCGGGGGCAGCGGGGGCAGTGGGTATGGCGGCGGGAAGGGTCGCTTCGACGAGGCGCAGCGATATGAGCCCACGCTGACGCTGGGAGTGATCAGCGCGACGAATCGCCAGATCGAGTCGGACATCCCAGGGCGGCCGTTCCGCGACCTGATCCAGACGGATGCGCCGATCAACCCGGGCAACAGCGGCGGACCTCTGGTCAATATCCGAGGGGAAGTGGTCGGGATCAACCAGGCGATATACACTGCCTCTCCGTTCGGTGGGAACATCGGCGTCGGGTTTGCGATACCGATTGACGAGCGCACCAAGGAAGTGATCAGGACGCTGAAGGGCGGCACTCCGGTGGTGCGCGGACAACTTGGAGTGCAGGTGAAGGTTCTCACCCCTGCCCTGAAGGGTGTGTACGGCGCGAAGAGCGGCGTGTTCGTCGACGCGGTACAGCCGGATAGCGCGGCGGCAAAGGCCGGGGTGAAGGCAGAGGATATCATCACGAAGTTCGGAGGCAAGGATGTCGTCTCCAGCGATGACTTCGTGACGATGGTGCAGGGCACGAAGCCGGGCACAACGGTAGACATGGAGGTGCTGCGCGCTAGCAAGCCCACGATCATCAAGGTCACAGTCGCCGCCTACGCTCCGGAAGCTACCGACAAGAAGCCGCCGGTGGTGGAGAAGGCGAAACTCGGCCTATCGGTCGAGCCGCTGCCGCCTGATGGCCCTCTGCCGCCAGGCGTTTCGGGCGGCGTGCGGGTGGTGGATGCGGACCCGATGGGAGACGGCGCCCGCGCCGGTCTCACGAAGGGCGATGTTATCGTCAAGGTGAACCGCGAGATGATCTCCAGCATAGATGACTACCGGAAGGTGATGAGCCAACTGAAGAAGGGGGACGCGGTGGTGATCCGGGCCTGGACACGAAGAAGCGCGGGCGTCACGACGTTCGAGATCGACAACCTGTCTGAATAGACGCCACCGAGAGGCGAATGCGTGGTCCGGCGGTCTCTCGCTTCACGGGGAGGCCGCCGGATGTTGTTTACAAAGGGGCTGTGGTGTGCTAATGTAAGGTTAACGACGCGGGGTAGAGCAGCCAGGTAGCTCGTCGGGCTCATAACCCGGAGGTCGCAGGTTCGAATCCTGCCCCCGCTACCACTGAATGCATAACCGGCTCCGGAATCTGGTAGGTCCAGGCGACCTCTAGGCGTTCCGGAGCCAGTTCCATGTCTGCCACCCAGGTTCGCAGGACCTGTTTCCGCTCGGTCGGGCTGCCCTGCGCCAGCACCTTCTCGGTCTGACGCCGGTAGGCGAGTGCTGTCTCCAGATCGATCTGGGGCGGCCCATCGCAAGCTACGGTGGCCCCGAGCAGCTTCTCTCGCTCCCCCTGGAGCGCCGTGAGTCGTGCGTTCGCGGTGGCCGCGTCCGTGAGGCCGTCCTCGATGGCCTTCCAGATGTTGGCAATCTTCTTCTCGACCTCCTTGACGCGCTGCGCGGCCCGCGGGTCGTAGCCGGTAGACTCCTCGAAGATGTGGCGCAGCTCCCCATTGATCTGGCGGGTCATGCCCTTCGGGTCTGCGCAGATCCCCATCAGCTCCCGGAGACCCGTGACCACCGCATTCTCGACCAGTTCCTTGGGCACGTACACGCCTGGGCCGCAACCCGTGCCCTTGCGGTAGGGCTGGCTGCCACAGACGTAGTAGGTGCCCTTGCCGGTTCGCAGGCCCGCCATGTTGCTGCCGCAGCGCTCGCACTTGAACAGCCCACCGCTCAGGAGGTAGGGCGACGTCCGGCTTCGGCTGTAGCCGGTATCGAACCTCTTGCTGCCGGTTCTCCGTCGCACCGCGGCGATAGCCTGCGCCTCCTCCTCAGAGATGATGGCGGGATGGGCATTCTCGACGATGACCCACTCCGAGGCCGGCCGGATGCTGCCGTTCTTGCGGTGGACGTTCCAGACCTCATGCCCGCAGAACTTCAGCAGGCAGTGCGGCTCCAGCAACGAGTTCCAGGTCGAGATTCCCCAGTAGCGCTGGCGTCGCCCCGGGATGCCTTTCGAGTTGCAGAAGTCGCTCAGTTCGTCGAGTGATGCTCCTCCCGCTGCCATCAGCAAGCACTCCCGCGTCCACTCGTGAACTGGACGGCCGTTCACAACGGTATCGTCCGGCATCCAGATGCTCTTGAGGATCGGCCGGCCTCGCTTCTCCTCCCCGCGGACCAGTTGCACCGACTTGTAGCCGAACAGCGGCTGGCCCCCGTTCTTGTAGCACCAGCCCGTCTCCGCGTCGCGGGTTTGCACGTTCGCACGGCAGCCCTTCCGGGTGTGCATGGCAATGTCCCGGCTGTAGGCTTCGTTCTTGGCGAAGGTGAACGCCTCCATGTACACGCCGGAAGATGTGTCAGGATCGATATCCGGGTCGTTGAGCGAGCAGACCTTGATTCCCTGAGCGCGCAGTTGACGCACAAGCTGCTTGCCCAGCACGCTGTCACGAGAGAACCTCGAGAAGTCGTGGACCAGGATCATGCTCACCTCGCGGTCCGCCCGGGCCGCCTCCAACATCCGTCGGAACTCAACGCGCCGGTGTTCCTTCTGGAACGCACTGGCAGCTTCCGAGAACTCCCCCGCGATCTCGATGCCGTGCTTATCGGCATACTCGCGGATCTCGCGAAGCTGCTCGGGCATCGAGAGCCCACGCTCTTCCTGCATGTCCGTACTGACGCGGGCCCAGGCGATAGCCTTCACCACGACCGGGTCAGTGGCGGCAAAGGTACTGTCGTCTCCCAGTAGCGATTCCAGGAGGCGGGTTGGCGCGCTCATTTCGGCAACTCCTTCGGCACTTCCACCTTCGTCAGCGCCTTCTCCACAATCTCCAGCAGGATCGCCTGCTGGCTGCGCCGCTGCTTGTAGGAGAGCCAGCGCAGCTTCTCGTGGATTTCCTCTGAGACGAACAGTGTTAGCTTCGGCATCGGTCTCACCTCGCGTACCAGTATAGCATACTCACGGCTTTGCGTCAATACGCATATACGTCAGACGACGAGAGAGCGCGACGCGAAGGCTGGGCGCCGGCCCGGCACGCGCGCACTAACCAGACGGCCCCCTCCCCTGTCGGGAACTGCCCAAGCTGACCAACCAGACTAGGCTTGCCCCTGAGCGGCCCCACAGGGCTCCTGTGCCGAATTCGCGTGGTCAGTCCGCTGCCAGGTGGCACTGGGAACTGACCAGGCGGCATGCCCCTCTGTGGAATCCCCCGGCGGGCCAGAACGCATGGCTCTGGTTTGCTCATGCGGGAGCCAGCCCCTGTCCTAGAGGGCTGTCCGGGCCCGTCTGTGGCTCTCAGCTTGACACGCGGCATCCATTGCCCTACCATGTGCCCGGCTGACCAGCGACAGAACAATACGCACGTGCGGGAGCACGCGATCTCAGCCCTCGACGCGCCTGCTTTTCGACATCGGATCGCCCGGTGGTGAGAAGTGGGCGCGTTCGGCATTGGCAAGGCGAGTAGCATGTCACTCCACACACATCGCACAGCAGTGACCTTGGGGCGCCTCATCGTCTGCAGCCTGCTCCTCATTGGGCTGGGCAGTACCGCCTGGAGCCAAGAGCGGGCGCCGGGACTGGTGCTGCGCCAGATCACCAGTGACGGCAAGTCCTCGACTGATCGGGGGACGGGGTTCGCGCCGGCCGGCGACCATATTAGCTTCTATAAGCAGGTGAGCAAGACCGACCGCCAGCTCTGGCTCATGCGCGGAGACGGAAGTCAGGCCCAGGCCATCAGCCCGGTGGGGTGGCCGATGATCTGCGGGTGGTCTCCAGACGGAACGAAGATCGCTTACATCTTCGCCAACAAGAACCAGGACACCAGCGAGGCCAGCGTCTGCGTGTACGACCTCGCGAGCGGCGAGACCAAGAAGACGACGGGCGGCTACAAGCGCGGCAGCTTCGGCGCGGGCGGTGACGCTCCTCCGATCTGGGCCCCCGACTCCAAACACTTCTCATATCACACCTATGATCGGCAGCGCGAGGCGCAGTTCGCCGTCATCTTCCCAGTAGACGGTAGTGCGCCCGTCCGCCTGGCGGCAAACCTGGCCGGCACCAAGACCTTCGACAGCCAGGGGTCCTGGTCTCCGGACGGCACGCGGGTGGTCTTCTCCGCCTACCCGACCAAAGACGCGGCACCCGAAATATGGGTCTCGAACATTGAAGGCACTAGTCTAAAGCAGATCACTGATGACCGGCGAGACTGCGGTGAGCCCAAGTGGTCACCAGATGGGCAGTGGATCGTATTCTTCTCCGCTAAGGATCGGTATCCCGATGAGGTGCGAGCTGGCTGGAACTGGGACATGCTGCTGATCAGGCCAGACGGAAGCGACGAACAGACCCTGGTGTCGGGCAGGCGCCAGTCAACAGAGGGCCGCAACACCTTTGTGCATCCTGACTGGGCGCGCGATCAAAGCTACATCATCTGTTATGGCACTCTGCGAGATGCCAAGGGGAGAGGTCACAACGCGATCTTCTCCATCGACTGGAAAGAGAAGAAATGGCGGCGCATCCTTGGCAGTATCCCCGACTCCCAAGAGTACAATATCATGCACGATTGGGGCATTTCGCCGAACTCCCAGAGAATCTTCCACCACGGTTTGACCTATGTCATGAGGGGCGCCGCCCAAGATCAAGAGTCTGATGACGGAGATGTTCTTGAGATTTACGACGTACCAACGGGAGCGACGCTGAAACTCCTATCCTACCGCCAACAGAAGGACCCCTACTACCTATACGAGGACGCGGAATCGTGGGCACCCGACAGCAAGCGAATACTGATATGTCAGGGAAAGGTGACGAGCTGGAAGAGCCAGGAATACGAGCCCGATCTGTTTGTGCTCGAGGTTCCGGAGGCTAGCGCCCTGCCGGGCCACGCCCCGCTTGCTACGCCTCCGGCGACCAGCGGAACCGCGCCGCCTTTGCCTGCCTCCGAGACTCCGGAGGCGGTAGCCGGGCCCACCGCTCCGACCGCGGTCTCGCCAAGCTACGCTCTCATCCAGCCGGTGAACATGACCGCGCAGCAGGCGCTGGATTCGCTGCCGGCCGTGGACAAAGCATACGTGGTTATCAACCCCGAGCGGAACTTGCTGATTGTGAACGGCCCGCCAGACGCCGCGCAGCGGATCCGGGACTACCTCAGGCCCATCGATACACCGGCCCCGCAGGTGGTGATGGATGTGCTGGTGACGGAGATGTCCAAGACCGCGAGCCGCGACCTGGGGCTGGACTGGACCTATGCCAAGGGGCACCGGGGCGGCCAGTTGCCCATCGGTGAGTTCGGGCCGGGTCAGGTCTTCTACCAGGGAGTGCAGCGGCTGGATAACAAGTTCTTCGTCTCGCTCAACGCGCTGGAGGAGAAGGGCGAGGTGACCATCCGCGCCAACCCGCGGCTGACCGCGGTGAGTGGCAGGACCGCCACCATGAGCATCCGCCGCACAAAGTACTACTTCTACACCCAGGGTTATGACCAGTTCGGCCGGCCCATCATCCAGCAGAGCGACATCTCCGCGGACATCGGCGGCAAGATCACGCCGCGGGTGTTGGGCGCGGGCAGTGTGCAGGTGGATGTGGAGGTGATGGTCGGAAACTTCACCTTCACGGCCACCAGCAGCCTGCCGGATGTCACGGCGCGACAGGCGACCACGAGCGTGGTGGTCAAGGACGGCGAGACCATCGTCATTGGCGGCCTGATGCTGAAGCAAGAGACTCGGGCCACGAGCAAGACGCCGCTGCTCGGCGACCTGCCGCTGCTTGGCCAGCTCTTCCGCTCCAACCACCGCCGAGTGGAGGAGAACACCCTGACGATACTGATCACGCCGCATCTGGGAGCGACACCGGGGGCGGAGTCGGCCAAGACTCCCCTTGGCCAATCGGGCGGCGCGCAGTAGGGATAGTGAACAACCCCGCGAGGGCCTTCATCGCCCCCGCGTTTCGTGGTATACTCCCAGTGGATAAGCGAGCCCCTGGCCCATAGTGGTGGGGGAAGAGCCGACGGTCGACAGCCGGCGTCTGATGCGAGATAGGGCCTCATGAACCCGAATCTGGCACCAGGGGCCGGCTTTGTCTTTGGCCGGGAAGACAGGCGGTAGAGTGGACCATCACTAGGGCGAGCGACTAGCATCGAGACACCCGCGGGAAGACGGCCAAAGGGGCGGCTTCCGGCCGATGGGGGTGGCCTTCCATTGCCGCGCAAGCAGGCATACCGCGCGGAGTCTGGTGGGGCCGTATTGTGCCACGGTTCCTCTCAGGCGCACAGGCCGTTGAGCGGCAGGTAGGGGTCAACGCGCATGACTGAACAGATGCCCGAAGCCGGCGCAGCCAACACGTCCAGCAGCACGGCGTGCGCGGCCTTGACCGCTAGCGGCCAACGGTGTCGGGCGCTACCGATGCCAGGCCAGCCGTTTTGCCTGTTCCACAGCCAGCAGGCGGAGGCGAAACGGATCATGGCCGATGCCCGGCGCGCCGGCGGATTGGCGCGGCTGGCCTCCCTGAAGCCCACTGGCCTGGTGGTGCGGGTGGGTACTCCCCAGGAGTGCAAAGAGACCGCGCGGCAGGCGCTGCAGCTGATGCTGGATGGCAAGCTGGACCGGCCCCGCTGTGACTCCACCGTCAACGGCTGTGCCAAGCTGCTGGAGACATTCGCCCTGGGAGAACTGCAGGCCCAGATCGAGGCCATCAAGGCGGACCTGAAGCTGGTGAAGGAGATGGGAGATGCGGACGCGGGCTAGGGCCAGGATCGAAGAGGACATCGCCGCCCTCAGGGCCGAGGTCCACGCACTGAGACGCCAGCGAGGCGCGGGTCTGCCTGACGTGGACACGCTGGTGGAGTTCATCGCGGCGGTGTTCGAGGGTCCGCGCATACTCGAGGTGGCGCGGGCGGCCGACGCCCAGGGCCTGGGGGCACTGGCGGAGGCGGTCGCGGGGTTGCAGCTTGCGCCAGCCGCGGAGGCGCTGCAGGCCTGTGTCGTCACCGTGTTCCAGGCCGCGGGCCGGGAGGACTTCCCGGCTTACCGGCGGGCGTCACAGGCGCTGAGGGAGGCGTTGCTGGCGCTGCTGGAGGCGCGGGCCCCGAAGTGGCGGCAGCTGCAGTCGGCGCGAGACCTGTACCCCGGTTCCTGGCGTAATGCGCCCGATCCCGCCGAACAGGTGCGTTCCGCCGTGGCCAAGCTCAACCGCTGGGAGGCGCTGGTGTGGGCCGGGCAGGCGCTGGCCTGCGCGAGGGAGGACGTGTGGCTGTGGCGGCTGTGGCAGACTGGATGGCGGGAGCATCAGGAGGACTGGCACCGGCGCCACTCGCGGGGCGCGATGCCGGAGGCGTGGCAGCGGGAAGTAGCGCGGCACACGCTGCCGGAAGCAGAAGCGGTGATCGTGGATAGCTGGCCAGTCCCCCCGGACGCGGAGTGGCCGGAGGGGATCGAGAAGGCCCGGCTTCCCCAGGTACGCAAGTGGCAGGCGGAACAGGGCGCCGCGCTCGACGGGGCCCTGGACATGATCGCGGAGGACTCCAGTGCGCAGTGACCTGCCGCGCGAGATCGCGGCATTGGGGCAGGAGGTGCGCGAGCTGGTGCGCCGGCGGGGCGGCGCGCTTCTTGGCGCGATGGAGTGGGGGCTCCTGCTGCTGGCGCTGGTCGGTCGCGAGGGAGCGATGGCCGAGGCCGATCCCACCGGCCCTCAGGCCATCGCAGAGCGCGTCCGGGAGATGAGCATGGCACCGGCCGCCGAGCCGCTGCGCGGGGCCTTGCTGAGTGCGCTGGATCGTGCGGCCCAGGGTGACAGGTACTCCTACCGGGCGGCGGTGAAGGCGCTGCGGCCAGTGCTCGATGAGCTTCTCCTGGCGCGCGGCGCGAAGTGGGACGATGATATCTCGGCCGGCTACCAGTACCTCGACCTCTATCGCTGCGCCCACGAGTGGCTCTCCTACCCGGAGGGGGAGCGTCCCGCTTACATCGCGTCCCGGCCGAAGTGCACTGATGTGATGGTGAGCGCCGGGCTGGCGCTGCGGTGCGCCGCCCAGGACCTGTGCGTTTGCGGCCCCGGCGTGCCCACCAACCGCGTTGCAGATTCGCGATAGGAGTGACAGAGATGACACCAGAGCAGCAAGTCGCAGCGGGTCCTGAGAACGGGAATGCCCATCCGGCCGGACCCGCCGACGAGGTGGACATGCACACCGCACTGACGGTAGAGAGGCGGGCTCTCGATTCCCTCCGACCTCACCCCCGCAACTACCGCCGTCACCCCGAGCACCAACTCGCCATCTTGCGCGAGTCGTTGCGGGTGCACGGCCAGCAGAAGCCGGTGGTGATTACCCCCGACGGCACCATCCTAGCGGGTCACGGTTTGGTAGAGGCGGCGCGGGCCGAAGGCTGGACTCACCTCGGCTGCCATGTCTACGACGGCCCCTATCCCGACGCGTTCGTCGTCCTCGACAACAGGGCGTCTGATCTGGCGGAAGATGATGAGACTGCGCTCGCCCGGCTCCTCCAGGACCTTGACGCGCAGGAACAGCTCAGTGCCGCAGGCTGGGAACCGGATGATCTGAACGAACTGCTGCTGCGCCTGGAGGCGGAGGAGAAGGGGGAGGGAAGAGATCTTCGATGCCGACCAGGCGATGGCGGAGGCAGAGCAGCAGTTGGGCCCGACGCGGGTGCAGCCGGGCGAACTCTGGCAACTGGGCCGGCACCGGCTGCTGTGCGGAGACGCCACCGACCCGGCAAACTGGATGCGCCTGATGGCAGGCGAAGTCGCCCAGGCCGTCTGCACCGATCCGCCCTACGCCATCAACTACCTCGGCGGAAGAGCGGCCCAGGAGGAACGCATCAGCGCCAAGCGCCGCGGTGTGGAGGGCCAGGAAGGCGACGCCTACTGGGACGATCTCACCGACGATGAGTACAAGTCACTGCTCACATCCAGTCTTGGCCTGGCCCACCAGCACTCCGACGACAAGGCCCCGTTGTACCTGTGGTTCGCGAGTTCTCACCTGCGAGATGTGCTGGACTGCCTGGCCGAGACCGGGTGGCAGGAGCGAAACCTCCTGGTGTGGGTGAAGAACAATGGCGCCGGGGCCTTGTTCGCCCAGTACAAACACTGGTACGAGCCCTGCTTCTACGCCTTCAAGCAAGGCCAGGCTCCTCGCTGGCACGGGCCCACCAACGAGCGCACGGTGTGGGAGCACGATAAGCCCGCGGTCAACGATCTGCACCCAACGATGAAGCCGCTGGCGCTGATCGAACGCTCCATCGCCAACGCCACTGAGCTGGGGCAGTTAGTGGTCGATCCCTTCCTGGGTTCTGGCACTGCCATCATGGCGGCGGAGCGCACCGGGAGATGCTGCTATGGCTTCGATCTGGACGCGCGCTACTGTGATGTCATCCTGGCGCGGTGGGAGGAGTTCGCGGGGGCAACGGCGGTGAAGATCGATGGCTGAGCGCCACCGGCCGGGCGGCCTTCCTGCCGCGGGTCGCGTCGCGGAGAGGCTGCGCGCCAGCCTCAACGACCCGCGGCGCATCGCCGAGGAGCTGATCCGAGAGCAGCTGGGCGCGACCGGCGTCTTCCTGGGCGATAGTACGCCCGAGTGTCCGTGGATCGTGTTCGACCGCAGGCAGCAGTTCTATGGCTTCTATCTGCGGGGCCGGGAGCTGATGCAGGTGGTGCGCAACCAGCCTGACAAGGTGGTGGGGTCTCTTGGCACACGCGAAGGGAGGGCCGGGCATGCCTGACACGGCAGAGCCGGGAGGAAGAGTGGAATCATCCCCGCTGGGCCCGGTGGCGCAGGCACTGCACACGCGAATGACGCAGCGCTACTTCATGACGGAGCATTACGGCCCCGACGGTGAGATTCTGGAGGCCTGGGAGGGCCACCCGATAGAGGACGACTTGCCGGAGGGTGCGGTGGCAGCCGTTATCGTGAGCGGCCACGGTTACGCCGCACCCCGCATGGACTGGCGCAAGCGGGGCATCCTCCCGCCGCGGGGATTCCATCGCAGCCGGTGGCGATAGTGATGGGCGCGGGGGAAGTGACCAACAGGGATGGGAGGGGAAGACGATGGCAGAGGCGCGTGGATGGGAGACGTGGGCACTGGCGCTGGTGGTGTGGATCATGACCGCTCTTGCCGGGAGGCGGCGGCATGGCTGAGCCGGCCGCTGGGTCTCGATCCGCCGCCACCGAGTGGATTCGCGTGTGGGCACATGAGACGCCGGCCTATGAACGGGAGGGCTGGCGGTTCAGCCATGCCCGCGTCGGCGGCCCCAGTGAGCAGTTGTACGGGCCCGACTACCGCGACTGCTGGATGATGCGGGAGGTATCACATGGCTGAGCGTGCCGAACAGACCAAGCATCCCGGAGGCCGGCCCCGTCTCACCTTCGACCTGCGCATGGTGGAGGACCTGGGCAAGATTCAGAGCACCCACAGCGAGCTGGCGGCGGTGCTGGGGGTGAGTGTCGATACCGTGGAGCGACGGCTCAAGGATGATGAGGAGTTCTGCGGCGCCTATGAAAAGGGCCTGGAGAATGGCAGATCCAGCCTCCGGCGTATCCAGTGGAAGGCGGCTCTGGGTGGCAACACCACCATGCAGATCTGGCTGGGCAAACAATATCTGGGCCAGCGGGACTCCCGGCAGGAGATAGATTACCGCGACCAGACAGAAACGGTCCACCAGGTGCAGGGGTTGACGGTGGAGGAATTGCGGGCGTTGATAGGGGTGCTCGCCAGCCAGCCCGACACAGTCCCCGCGCTTCCTCTGCTTCCCCAGGCGCAACCGATCCCCACCGGGCGAGGCGCCTGAGGGAAGGCGAAAAGGAGAAGTGGATCGCCGAACTGGAGGCGGTACTGGCGGGGAACCTCGGGCTGGCGCCGGGCGATGGGCGCAGCACTCGTTAGCTGGCAGCATGCCGCCCTGGCTCGCTGCTGCCCGGGAACGGCGCACCAGGTCGGCTTCAGTAGGGCCGCGCTTGGGAGCGAGGTGGAGGTACGAGCGCGGCGCACTAGGGCGAGACCGACGCGCAGTCGACGCTCCAGTTCATCGCCGGCCTCGGCGAGAGACTTGGGTGCAGGCGTGGTCACCTGGCAAGGGTTGCTGGGCGTGCCCACACTATGCTTCTCTTCGCCTTCGGCGGACGGGGAGGCGAGACAGGGCTTCTCCTTGACCAGCGCCTCGATCACCCCATCGGCCCCCGCCACCTTGCCGTCCTTGAGAAAGCGGGCGATCTGCTCGTGGCTGAGCTTGACCTAGATGTCCTTTCCACCGTCGCCAAGGCCATGGCGGGCATGCGCTCGTTTCCAGTGTGCGCGTGCAATGTCCCATTGGGGAGTTGTTTGACGGGGAAACCAGCGGCGTCTATCATCTCTGCCGGAGGGAAGGGCAATGACCCAGCAGGCACTATCATTCCGTAAGAGAGTGATCGAGAAGTTCCTGCAGCTCGCCTCCCCGGCGCGGGCGGGGGCGGTGTCGGTGTACAGCGCGCTGACAGTAGCGCTATACACGCAGTTGGCGTCGGCTTTCCATGCCGGAGGCCCGGAGGCGGTCGCGGCGCTCGGACTCAGTCTGGGATCGGGCGTGCTTACCAGCCTGTTGGCCAGTCACGTGTATGACGCGCAGAAGCCCGACGATACGGCGGCGTTGTTGGCGAAGATAGAGGAACTGTGCGCCGATGATCACCTGCGGCAGGAGGTAGAGCAGCACCTCCATGCCCTGCAGATCAACCAGGAAGTCCTGGTGCAAGCGGTTTTGTCCCAGCGCCTGACCGAGGCCGACCGCGAGTGGCTCGTGGCGACGATACGGGACGAACTCGCCCCTCTCATCCAGCCTCTGGCCACTAACCCCAACGAGGAAGCGCTACGCGAGTCCTACCTCAACCACCTCTACGAAGAGGCGGGGGAGATCAGCTTTGTAGGGGTGGACCCGCAGGCTGCGGCTGACCCGAACGCTCCCGCGGCGCGGGCCGCGCTGGGCGACATCTACGTTCCCCTGTTGACCGCGGAGGCGCAGCGGGAGGACCTGTCGGACAAGGACGGTTCTGCTCGTCTCCGGGGGACTGAGATGGACGACCCGCGCGCCGAGTCGAGACGTCTCTCGGCCATCACCCAACTGGACCGCCACCCGCGGCTGGTGCTCTTGGGTGATCCGGGGAGCGGAAAGACGACCTTTGCCAGGTTCGTCGCGCAGTGCCTGGCCGGGGCAGAGCTGGGGGGGGAGATGGACTTGGGGGCGCTAGTCACGCCGACGCCAGGCAGAGAGGAGGCGGAGACGTGGTCTCACGGCGCGTTGTTCCCGGCGATGGTGGAGCTGCGGAGACTCGCCGCGGTCGCCCTCCCTCCAGTGGGGGCGCAGGCGCACGCAACGCATCTACTGGACTTCCTGGGCAGACAACTCGCGGAGAGCGGTCTGGCGGAGTTCGCGCCCCATCTCGGGCGACTGCTGCGCTATCCCGGTGGGCTGGTGGCCCTGGACGGGCTAGACGAGGTTCCGGAGGCCGACCAGCGCCGCGCCCAGATCTTGCAGATGATCGAGGACTTCGCCGCACTCTATCCCAACTGCCGCCTGCTGGTCACCAGCCGGACCTATTCCTACCGGCACCAGGGGTGGCGGCTGAGGGGGTTCCACGAGGCCGAGTTGAGGCCCTTCGAGCCGGAGCAGGTCGAGGCCTTTGTGGACCGGTGGTACGAACACACCGTCTCCATCGGCAGGCGAGAGAAGGACGACGCGCGGGGGCGGGCCAGTCGGCTGAAGGAGGCGATCAGCGCCACTCCGAGGTTGGCCGAGTTGGCGGCCAGACCCCTGCTCCTGACCCTGATGGCGGCCCTGCACGACTCGCGTGGCGGGGACCTGCCGGAGAAGCGCTGGCAGTTGTACGAAGAGACGGTGGAACTGCTGCTGGTCCGGTGGAACCGGAGGTTGATCGAGCGCACGGGCCAGGGAGCGGAGATCGTCAGGCTTCCCGATCTCGCCGCCTGGCTGCAAGTGGACCGGGACAAGGTGCGTCAACTGCTGAACAGGCTGGCCTTCGAAGCCCACAGGGGGCAAGCCGACCTGCGGGGAACGGCCGACATTCCCGAAGCTGAACTGGTGACTGGGCTGTTCGAGCTGGCGAAGGAATCACCCGACGTGAACACCGCGCGGATCATCGAGTTCCTGAAGCTCCGCGCGGGCCTCCTCCTCGCGCACGGCGAGGAAGTCTACACCTTCCCTCACCGCACCTTGCAGGAGTACCTGGCCGCCTGCCATCTCACCGATTTCGACTATCCATATCAACTAGCCGAGCTCGCCCGCGACGAGCCGGACCGCTGGCGCGAGGTGGCCTTACTGGCCGGAGGCAAGGCGGCGGCCGGCGCTCAATTCGCCATCTGGGCCCTGGCTGACGCCCTGTGTCCGGACGACTGTCCCGAGCCTGAGCAGCCCCGGCGTGATGCCTGGGGGGCACTGATCGCTGGCCTGGCGTTGGTGGAAAGTGCGGACCTGGCGCAGATACCCACTCGACACGGGAAGACGGTAAAGCGCCTCCAGGGGCACTGGGTGCGGATCCTGGAGGAAGGGAAGCTACCGGCCATAGAGCGCGCCTCCGCCGGCCGGGTTCTCGCCCAACTCGGCGACCCTCGCCCCGGCGTGGGCCTTGATGCCACAGGATTGCCGGACATCGTGTGGTGTGACATCCCTGCCGGCTCCTTCACCATGGGCAGCCTGACTGTGGAGGAGGGTCCGACGGAGTACCAACGCCTGCAGCATATCTGTGAGATCCCCTACGACTACTGCATCTCCAGGTACCCGATTACGGTGGCGCAGTATCAGGCATTCGCAGAGGCCGGGGGCTATGCGGAGGAGCGCTGGTGGTCGGGAACCGGCTGGATGGTGCGCTGCATCCTCGCTTGGATCGGGCCGGAAGTGTATGAGACTCCGTTCTCCCTGCCCAATCGCCCAGTGGTGGGAGTGAGCTGGTATGAGGCGATGGCGTTCGCTCGTTGGCTGACCGCGCAACTGCAGGATCGCGAGGGCTGGGTGGTTGACCTACCTTCGGAGGCGGAGTGGGAGAAGGCGGCGAGAGGGAGCGGAGATGCGCGTCTGTATCCTTGGGGAGCGGTGTTCGAGCCGGACCGGGCGAACTGCTCTGACACGGGGATTGACTCCACTAGCGCAGTGGGATGTTTTCCTGGGGGCGTCAGTCCCTACGGAGTGGAGGACTGCAGCGGGAACGTGTGCGAATGGACGCGGAACCTATTCGCGATGTACCCGTACCTGGCCGGTGATGGTCGTGAGGATTCGGAGGAGCTTGGAGAGCGCGTGGTGCGCGGCGGGTCCTGGGGCGATCTTCCTTCGGGGCTTGGCTCCCTTGACCTACCAGCCATAGCACTAGCCAACCGGCGGACAGAGCGTCTAGGGTTCCGCTGTGTGCTGCGCCCTCCTCGACGGTGATTGCCCCTCACTTCCAATCTCCTCCCGCCCTTTCCCTGCGCGCCGTCAGGCGGCGCAACGCGGACTCAGCCGATAGTTGCGTAAGCCGCACGGTGTGCGGAGGTCCGAGGCGCGGCCGGCGCCAAGCCTCCGGCTAGGGCGCACAGCCATTCGCCGGCAGATCGGCCACCTGAGCCTGCAGGTCCTCGACTTCGAGATGGGTGTAGCGCTGGGTGGTGGTGACCCAGGCATGGCCCAGCAGTTCCTGCACCGCCCGCAGATTGGGCCGGGCGCGCAGGGCATGGGTGGCGAAGGTGTGGCGCAGTACATGTGGCCCAGAGCGATCGGTGATGCCGGCCGCCCGCAGATACCGGTTCACCAGCAGCGCGATGCCGCGCACCGAGAAGCGCTCCCCGCTGCGATTCAGGAACAGCGCCGGCTCCGCATCATCCCGGTCGGCGAGATAGGCTAACAGCGCGTCGGCCGCGGGGCGGTTGATGGGCAGGCGATGGAGTCGCCGCCCCTTGCCCACCACCTGCAGTGCGCCCCAGCCCTCGGTGGGCAGGTGCACATCCTCACGACTCAGGGTACACAGCTCCCCCACCCGCAGGCCGGTGTTGCAGAACAGCATCAGGATAGCGCGGTCGCGACGGCCCGCGGGCGTGGAGGCGTCTGGCAGAGAGAGCAGGCGCTGCACTTCCTCTACGGTGAGATGCTTGGGCGCCAGGGGCGGACCCAGGCGGATGGAGCGTAGCGCCTGCGCGGGGTTGGTCTCCAGCGTGCCCTCCTCGAACAGGAAGCGACAGAAGGAGCGGGTGGCCGCGATGGCGCGGTTGATGCTGGACGGCGAGCGGCCGACCTGCTGCTGGTGGCGGAAACACTCCCGCAGCTCCGCCGGCCGCGCCTGGGCAAGCGTCATCGGCAGTGATGCCAACAGTGCCTCTAGGTCTCGACGATAGGCCCCGATCGAATGCGCCGACCGCCCTTCCAGCGTCAGCGCGCCCAGAAACTCCTCCAGTGCCTGCTGGTCCGACTGCCGATACTGCCGCGGGTTCCTCGCCATTCGTGCCTCCCATTCGCCTCAGGTCGTACTTCCTATAGGACACTAGGGAGGATGTTGGCCAACCCGTCCAGACATTTCTGCTGTCGGTGACGCGGGAATGGCGGCATTTCCGGCGCTCTCCCTCCCCAGGCCGCCAGAATGGCGCGTCACGTTGGCTTGAGCTTCCTATAATGCAGTCAGGTCCTACATCGGAAAGGTTGGTGGTGGAGAAGACCATCCCCAAAGGAGGACCTGACCATGTCCAGCATCGTGCAGGCGTCTCACCGTCGTCAAGCCGTGCCAGATCCGATCCAGGGAGTGGTAGTCGGCATCGACGTCTCCAAAGGCCGCATCGATTGGCGTGGCTGTTGCTTGGGACAGTGGGGAAGCCCCCACCGGGTGACCCAGGGGGAGGCGGGGTTTCTGCGGTTGGAGCAGCACTTGCTGGCCGCCGTCGAAGGCGGTCAGGAGGTGTGGGTGGCGTTGGAGTCGACAGGCCCCTACGGGCAGTGCCTCCAGGAGTGGCTGCTGGATCGGGGCTGGCGGGTGGTGCTAGTGAATCCCTATCACGTCAAGCGCAGCCGCGAGCTACACGATGGCAATCCCCGCAAAGACGATGTGAAAGATCCGGGGGTGATCGCCGATCTGGTGTGGCAGGGCAGCTACCGAAGGGTACGGCGACTGTATGGGCCCTATGCGGAGTTGCGGGTCGGCTTCGGGGAGTGGTGCTCGCTAGCCAAGGCCCGCACCGCGCTGCGCAATGAAGCCCAGGCGCTGTTGGAGCTGTGGTTCCCCGAGTTGGTGCGGCTCTTCGCCAATCCCCTCGGCAAGAGTGTGCAGGCGCTGATCGGCCGCTATGACAGCCCGTCGGCCCTGCTGCTCGCGGGCCGGCGGAGTCTGCACGCGACCCTGAAGCGGGAGACGCATGGACGCGGGGTGCGCTATGGGGAGGGGATCTGGAAAGCCGCGCAGGGGTCCGTAGCGGTACGGCAAGGGCAGGAGAGCCGGGTGCGGGCGCTGCGGGACCTGCTGGGGCGGCTGGCCTGTGTGGAGGCGCAGCAGGTGCGCCTGCGCGGGGAGCTGGAGCGCCGGCTCGCGCAGACGGAGGAAGGGGCCTACCTGCGCAGCGTGCCCGGGCTGGGGCTGCTCACCGCCGCGGGGGTGCTGGGAGAGTGTGGGCCCCTGGCGGAGTTCCACAGTGGGCGGGCCCTGGAGAAGTTCGTGGGCCTGAATCTGTACCGGATCTCCAGTGGGAAACGCGAAGGCCAGGTGCACCTCGCCAAGCGAGGTCGCCAGGCGGTGCGGGCGTTACTGGTGCAGTTGGCGGTGGGCCAGATGCGAGCCGGAAGGCTGGGAGGCGCGTCGGCGCAGCGGCGCAAGGCGCAGGGACATCCCTCCCGCCAGACGCAGATCGCCCTCGCCCGCAAGCTGCTGGCCCTGTGCTACACGCTGGCAAGAAACCGCGTGTGCTTTGAGGCGACTCGCTGGTGTGCGGAGGCGGAGACGGCAGACGGTGGCGCGGCCCTGCAAGGGACGCCGATGGAGACGTGACCTTCTGCTTGAGCATGTGCCGCTGCCGTCTCGTCTCCGCGATGGCCGATGAAGGAAGGTGACGGCTCGCCTCCGAGCGGCGGGACCGTGCCAGAGTAGGGTTGCCACGCGGCAGAGCGAGAGACGTCGCCGCGACCAGTGGTGATATGCGAACGCGGCCCCTCAGGGGCCCTCCACCGCGTGCGCCTGCCCGAAGATGAACAGACACGAGAGGCAAGAAAGGCACCCAATGGGGCTTGACTTAGTTAGAGTAGGGCCACGCTTCCGAGCGAGGTGGAGGTGTGGGTGCGGTTCATTGCCCAGGATGCGGCCGGGCGGCGGCGTTTGTTGGAGCTGCCGCGAGTTAGTGGGGTGGGAGCCCCGGGAAAGAGGGGGGAATCCCCGAAGGCCGCACCACCCCATGCGTCATCTGTTCTTCGCCCGCGCCCTGACCCCTTGCCTCGGTCGAAGTGCTGCCGCGTAGGCGCGCGATCAGGCCGGCCAGCGGTTGAGTCCGGGAGAGGGCGAAAGAGCCGGGAAGATTGTGGTCATCAATGGGGAAGTGAGAGAATGGCTCAAAGCACCAGACGCGCCTGCCGCCAGACTACTGCGCGTGGCATTCCCAGGGCAAGCGGGAAGCGGGCTGCAAGTCTGCATGGACAGAATGGGCCATCCCTGCTCGTGGGTCCCTTGAACGCGGCGGTGTTCGTCATGCCCCGAACGGTTGGGCCAGTTGGCCATTGGCAGGAGCGCGGCCAGTTTCGTCGTAGTCACTGCTGTCTGTCGCCCCGCGTACGTTGCGGGCCTGCCACGATGTCGCCAGACCGGTTGGGTGACAGCCTGGGGGAGGACTAAGGCGATGCCAGCGCACGATGGGAAACTGCGAATGCCCCAGATACGTAGGCTGTCGCTCCGGAGCTTCTCCTTATTCACCAAAGAACCAAACCTGGACCTGAAATTCGAAGATGGTGTCTTCTGCCTGGCTGGGGCAAACGGGCTCGGCAAGTCTACCTTCCTCGCCGCGGTTGCCTACTCCGTGACCGGCGCGGTGCCGCCTCTGACGTTGCCCAGCGCATTCGCAACTGTCGACAAGTACTACGAAAGAGGCATGAAGAACGCACCGCGCTTCTTCCGAGGCCGGATAGCTCCCCAGGACATGAAGGATTCGGCCGTGACGGTGGAGTTCACGGTTGGTCCAAGCACATATGTCGTCACGAGGGGATTCACAAGATCCAACGAACTGACCGCGCTTGAGATCCGGGACAGCGCGGACCGCGTGATCCTTGATACACGCGGCTGGGAGCCTAAGAAACGCCATTCTGAATACACTAGCCGAGTTGCCGCCGAGGTCGGCCTGGCCACCTTTGAGCAGCTCGTTTTCGTGGAGCACATGGTTCTATCGTTTGATGAGCGGCGCCACTTGTTGTTCTGGGACAACACAGCCATCGAGCAAGCGCTGTACATTGCCTTTGGTGTTGACCCGGGAGAAGCGCGCGCCGCTGACGCGCTGAAAAAGCGCATCAGCAAGCATGATTCAGATGCTCGAAACACCGGTTGGCAGAAGTCACGGTTGCAGAAGGAGCGCGACAGCTTCGTCCTCCGGGCGGCCACAGCCTTGGATGGCGCTCCGGCAACGGATGACGCTCTGGCCGAGTATAAGCGCCTCTCAGACACCCGCGACGAGCGCGAGCGGAGTCTCCAGGAAACCGTCGAGGACCTGCAGGTCACGGACCTCGAGTTCTCCACACTCAGCGCCGGGTACACCACCTTGCGATACGAGTATGATGAGGCTTTCAACGCCTTCGCAGACTCACCAGTCCACCTCGATCAGCACCCCGTGGTAAGGGCGTCCCTGACGCAATCTCAATGCGGGCTGTGCGGCACCAAGAGCGACGCGATACCGGGATCAATCGAGGCGAGGATCAGAACCGACTGCTGTCCACTCTGCGGGAGCGTCCTGCATCCCAGCCAGCCGGACGCAGGGGCCCTGAAGCGACTCAAGCAGGTTGATGAAGAACTGGGGCGGGCGCAAGAGAAGCTTGACGCCCTATCCCAGCGCAGACGGGAACTCCAGTCCAGTTTGGCCGCCGCCGAGGAAGAGCACGCGAGGGCGGCCAGCGAACTGCTGAAGTTTGAGAGTATTCACGGACGTCCTCTGTCGGGCGAGAACAGTGACGCGGTGGACGACCTATTGCGCAGCTATGATGCGCAGATTGCGGCCCTCGAGCAGAAGCAGCAGCAGCATCTCGCGCTCCTCCGAGAGACCACGGAGAAACTGCGTCCGTTGCAGGCTGGACTGCAACGGCGCTACCATGAGGCCGAACGCGTCTTCGTGCCACTCTTCCAGACACTCGCTTTCAGCTTCATTGGGGTTCAACTCGGGATCAGGATGAAACTCCGCCAGCCGGTCGGGGTAGGCCTGGGCCTGAGCGTCGCAGATTCCGAACGACTTCAGCTCGATCAGCTTTCCGAGAGCCAGAGATTCTTCCTCGACATAGCACTGCGAATGGCCTTGGCAGATTACTTCTCAGCTGATGACTCGAAGGCGCCACTGCTCCTGGATACGCCGGAGGGCTCCTTGGACATTGCCTATGAGAGCAGGGCCGGTGAGATGCTAGCCGATTATGCTCAGCGGGGCCACAACATTCTCATGACCGCGAACATCAACACCTCGGCGCTCCTCCGCTCCCTGGCTAGGAAATGTAGGCTGGGCCGGATGACTCTCTGCCGGATGACATCGTGGGCAGAACTGAGTGAAGTCCAGAAACAACACGAGACGGATTTCGATGCAGCCTACAAGCAAATCGACGATGAGCTAAGGCGGCGCACCTCATGAGCTCCGGGGTCAACGCACACGCATACTACGACGTGCTCTTCGTCTGCTCACGAACGCGGCCTGTCATTGGCGATGTCATGCTTGGCGAAGTCCATCTGCTATCCTACCTGGCGTGTCTTCTTTCTCTCTATGGGAATGCTGCGTCTGATTGGGGGTACTGGTTCGCGCGTTCGCGGTATGGAGCTCCTTACAGCCCTGATATAGACCGCGCCGTCGAGAGCATGCATATGAGAGGTTGGATCGAGCAGACAGGCCGCCACCTAGTGCCGACGCCCGCCGGAGACTTTGCCCTCGATGAGCTGTCACAACTTCGGCAGAATAGGGCGCGCTACGGTTCCCTCGACGCTGCTTGCTCTAGCATCCTTAGCCTGCCGATGGGCATAGTCCGGATGGCCGTGTCGATGGAGCCAGAGTTAAGCAATGCCGACAGACTTCTCTCAGAGCGACGTCTCCTCGAAGGCCCAGGGCGCCAAGTCCTTTACGACCAGTTCGCCGCTCTAACCCAAGCCGTGGGACCGAAAGCTGCTGACCTCATAGTGCCGGCGCTTGTCTGGCTGAACTGTCTGTTAGGACTGGCGGAGGAAGAGATGGGGCGGCTTACACCGTGAGTGTCGATCTCGACGCGATGGCGGAGCTACAGCGGTCCCTGGCCGAGCCAATGGTCGGGGAAGCGTTCGGAACGGCAGGCATCGAAGCTCTGATGTCCGTCTACCTGGCCGTCCGCAACATTTACAAGTACACGGCCCCCGCGTTGCTCAGTCATCCGCTTGTCGTATTTGGGCCCGTCGACCACGAAGCGGAACCCATTGACCGATCACACGCAGCGAGGATTTCCGATCCGACGCAGTTGCGCCCAAGCCTCAATGCCCCGTGCTGCGTCCAGGTCATAGACAGCAGTCGAATGCTTGTCTGGAGTCCGTACGACGTCAGCGTGCCGGAACTGTCGCACTCGGCCGTAGCATACAGATACCACGCAGGAGAGGAGCGTATCTGGGCAAGGGGGAACACTCGCCAACTGAGGAACCCGCTCCCGCAGCACATGAGCGTCTTCGCGATCCCCTCCTTCGAGAACTTAGAGCATGCCCTGAGTTCCTATAGGGAATGCTCAGCAAGGCATTCCAGCTGCCCCATTCTGCGCGGTATATGGGAAGACCCTGATAGGCGGCTTTTCCTTGCCAGTAGGCCAAAGCCCAACAGACCCGAGGATATCATCCGACGGTCGTTACACTGGTCGCTGGATATCACTCTCCGGGAGATTGCCACAGTCCGTCAGGAACAGAATGTGGATGCGAGCAAGCCCGTGGACATTACGGTTATCTGGAAATTCCAGGATGGTCAAGCGCTAATTGAGATCAAATGGCTTGGGCAGGCCCGCACTTCGGCAAGCCATGTGTTCCGTTATGACGCCAGTAGGGCTCGGGAGGGAGCAGAACAGTTAGCAGACTATCTGGATCGCTGCGTGCAGTCTCTCCCCAACACAGAAGTGCGCGGCTACTTGGCGGTCATCGACGCCCGCCGCCGGGGTCTCAATAGCGCGAGCAACTCGATCTCGAGAGTGCACGGGATGTACTACGAGAACAGCGAAATCACCTACGCGCCTGAATACCACACTCAGCGCGATGACTTCGAGGTCCCGATCCGCATGTTCATAGAACCGGTCTGTGACCCTTGAACGCAGTGTCTCCTGATTTGGGTAACTGTAGGTCCAGGCGGGCGCTAGTGTCGAGCAGTGGAACTGAGTGATATGAAGCCCAAGAAGCGCAAGAGTCCAGCCGGCGAAGCCACCAACAAACTGGTCTTCGCGGCCCATGTAGGCGGCAATTCCGACGTGTTCCCGCTGATCCTTGAACTCTACCTCCCGAGAGGCAGCACGGTCGCCGATGTCACATATGGCAAGGGCGTATTCTGGCGCAACGTCCCCAAGGGCGCGTACCAGGTGAAGGCGAGCGATATCACAGACGGCGTGGACTGTCGGGAGCTCCCGTACCGGAGCCTGTCCATTGGCTGTGTCGTTCTTGACCCACCCTACATGCATACACCTGGCACCGCCTACAATGGACAGCGAGGCTTCGAAGTCTACTACCGCAACAATGCCAGGAACCTTACCGGAGATAAGAAGTACCACGATGCGGTCCTAGACCTCTACTACCAGGCCTCGCGGGAGGCCTACCGCGTGCTGAAGGCCGGTGGGCTTCTCATTCTGAAGTGCCAGGACACCGTCTGCTCCAACCGACAGCGCCTGACGCACGTGGAGATCATCAACGAACTGAGCGGCATGAACTACCAGGTCGAGGACCTATTCCTGGTTGTGCGGAACAACCGTCCAGGCGTAAGCCGCGCTAAGAAGCAGGTTCACGCACGGAAAAACCACTCTTACTTCCTTGTGTTCCGCAAGATTCCCAGGCGCCGCGCCAGCGGCCGCGCTACACCGCACCGGCCGTAGTCGTCCCATGTGTACCACCTGGTCGCCGGGCCCTGTAACACTCCACGGTCTGGAGCCCTGTGTGCCGGTCCTGCTACCAGCACTCCCCCGGGGCAGGGGACGCGCGGAGTGCCCGCTCAGAACGGCATTCCCGTGCGGCCACGGGCACGCTAGCGCCGGGGCTCAGGCCGGCCCTTCCACGGCTGCCATGCACTCATGGAGTGCACAGTCCGGGATCTTGCAGTCGAATCCGATCCGGTCCCGATTCACACACTCCAGGCATTTGCGCCTGACTGCCGCGAGGGTGGGCTGTCTACGTCTCCTGGTGGTAGCCGTCGGTTGCTGGTCCATTCCCATGGTCCCTCCCTACTCGGCCTCCGCCAGCACCTGCACCGCGGCTTCCACCCACTCGGCCACCAGCGAGTCGTCGGCAGCCGCGTGGCACGTGGCACAATGGTCGGTGCCATAGTGGTCCCGCCAGAAGCGTGTCCCGCCGCAGGCATCGCAAGCACGCGGCCCCGGTCTGGTATCGGATTCCGGCACCCCAACGACAGTGGGTATGCGTGCGCCGTCATCGCCTATGCTCTGCACGCACTCTACACACTCGTCACTCTCCGCGTTTCCGGGGTCAGGTGAAGTGTCCGCTCCCGCAGAGTATGTAGAGTGTGTTGTTTCGCACAGCCCGTATGCCTCCATTGCACGCGCGAGCTTCTCCTCATCCCACAGCACGGTCGCCCCCTCCGCGCTGCGCGTTCCCTTCTCGAAGCCGAGACCTCGCAGTCGCTTGCCGACTCTCTGATCCGTGATCCGATCCTTCTCGGAGCGGCCTTCGTTGAGGGCCTCGGTGACGAGGCGGACTGGCAGCAGACCTGCCTGGACCTCGTCGCGCAGTCCATCGAGGATGCGCAGCAGTTCTGACTCCAGGGTCTCCGCTTTCTCCTGGAGGCGGTGGCGCTGCAGTAGACCCACGAAGGCGAGGAACTCGGCCTCTCGCTCCAGACACGCCAGTCGCACAATCTGTGCGAGCGGCCGCAGGATGTCACCCAGCCTCCCAGGCGCCGGCTTTCTGACTTCCGGGAGCGGCTGTCCTAGATGCCGAGCTCGGAATGCCACCAGTCTCTCTCGCAGCGGCCGAGCCGCCTCCGGCGTGACATCCTGCTCAAACGCCCGCCGCGCCTGAGGCATGGTGATGGTCACGGCCCTGGTATCGAGGATATGATGGATCGGCTCGTTGGTTCCGATCAGCGTCGGACCGAAGACCTTGAAGTAGGCGGTATCCCGGTGCGGCCCCCGGTCGGGATACAGCACCCGCGGCACCGTGAAGCCGCGCTCGAAGCGGCCTAGTAAGATGTCTTCACTGCCTTCGCGTTCCGCTTTCCGCCACAGGTTCATCACGTCGAAGAAGATCATCCCGCCGTAGTAGGCGGCGAAGCGCACGATGTACGGGTCGCGCAGCGATTCGACATGGATGCCGCGGTACGCAACATACGTGATGGCCTTGCCCGAGCGCGTCTTGCCGCGCTCGGGAACCGCATACAGGCAGAGGATTGGGGAGTACTGCATCTCTTCGGGTAGATAGGTGTGCATCACCCACGTGGCGATGAACTCATAGTGGGCGTCGGATGGTAGCTCTGATACGGATCGGTAGTATGCGACCAGGTCGTGCCAGAGCTGGCCGTTCGTGTCGGCCTCTGTCCACCGCAGCACTTCCTCACTTCGCGGCAGTAGCCAGGGAAGCTGCTCCCTCGGGGGAGGCGTCAGCAGTTGCCCGTCGCGCTCGACGGTCGCAAGCACCGTCAAATCGCCCTCTTCGTTCACCAGGAATGCTGGTTCACCCTCATGCTCCACGAGGTCTACCAGCCCGTCGAAGAGGGCCGTGTAGACGGGCTCGTCTTCACTGGCGTGATCGGAGCGGGAGCGCGAAGCGGAGCGCAGTTCCCTGAGCACCTTCCGGTACGCTGCCACCTCTTCGCGCTTCAGATGGAACCGGCTCTTGAGCACGTCGAGATATGTCTCCGCGCGCACGGGGTCGCCCTCGGCCATCTGCCCGAGAGCGTCAGTCAGCAGATCCCGCAGATCGCTCTTCGGGGTATCAGAAGGGATCTGGTTGATCTGGAAGGTCACTAAGTCCGTGGCCGTAGCAAGGCACCGCTCGAACTCCTCCTGCCTGCCCTCTCGCAGCATGTCGTTCGGGTCCTTGCCATCCGGCAGCAGTGCGATGCGCGCTCGGTCGCCCAGGAGTTCGCGCGGCCTTCGCAGTGCCGCTGATCCCTGCCGCGTCCCCGTCCAGGCAGATGTAGACTCGGTGGGCTTCCGGCAGGCCGGTCACCCACTCATCCTTGATGTGCGTGCCGAGGCCGGCGACGGCCGGAATGTCCCAGCACGCGAGGCTGATCACGTCCAGGATGCCCTCGGTCCACACGCAGCCCGATTGCTGCAAGGCGTCGGCGTTGAACGGGTGGACTACCTCGCCTCGCAAGTGAAGCCACTTCGGGCCCTCGCCCTCGCCAAGCCGCCGGCCAGATAGGTGAACAGTGCGAGCGCCCACGGTATTCGGGAAGACGATGCGCCGATAGAAGAAGTCGCGCAGGCCCCGCTGCTCGTCCTCTTTCAGCACTCCGGCCGCCACGCATGCCTCCGCAGTGAACCCCTTCTCCTCGAGCAGGTGTTTTCGCAAGCCGCCACCGGCCCACCCGACCTGGAAGCGTTCCAGCACCTCCAGCGTTAACCCCCGCTCCTCGATCAGGTAGCGGCGCGCGTCCTCGGACAGGCAGCTGTGGTAGTGGGCCGCGGTCGCCGCCAGGATGTCCGAACGGGGATCGGGTGTTCCCGACATTCGGTCGCCGCATAGCGCGGCGATATGCGTCCGCAGCTGGCACTTCTGACAGAACGTAGCGCCGGTAGCAGCGTTGACGTACAGGTGCCCATTCGGATCTTCGTGGCGAGGACAGCGGCAGCGGATCTCTGTGCCGTCGCCGGTCCGCTCCCTTACGACGTCGATTCCTGCTGAGCGCAGGCGCAGCAGTGCTTCATCCGGCAGTAGCCTCTGACTCTCCATGCTCCACACTCCATGTCTCCGGGCCGCCGCCCCTTGCGGGTGGAGCGCCCGCGTCCGCCCGGGCGGCGGGCGACGGCCCGGAAGTCTGACCATCTGCGCTTCCCTGGCTCCGACCTGGGAAGAGATGAGGGTTGTCGTCGGCGTAAGCGCGGGCGATCAGGCGGGCCAGAAGCCGCTCTGTCGCTCGCCAGTCAGCGGCCGGCATCGGTTCTTCGGCGATGCGCGCCTTGAACGTGAACCGTCGCTTGCTTGTCCTGACGCTCTTTGCCACCATCTGCTCCAATGGGAAAAGCCAGGACGACCAGCGCGTTTTCGTGCGCTGCGTCGTCCTGGCTTCGCTTACTCTGACCTACGCCCCAAGCGCGTCGGGGCGTAGGTCATTTTGCTAACTTCGGACTCAGACTACGGTTATGCCCCCGTTGCGGGTGACCCTGAGGTACCTCCTAACGGCCCTGCCTTTCCTATCCTCGCCAGTGAGTCGGATCAGGCGCTCACAGCTGAGATCAAGTCGCATCTCCTCCACATCAGCGGGAACCGCCAATACACGGGACGCCCCCGCCACTGCCGCCGCGCCTTGACTGGTGTCGGCTGCGTCGCGCATCCTCACTCCCATACCTCTTCCGCGCAATGATCCTCCCGATCTTGGCGCTCGGCGTACTCCGGCTCCTGGGGTCTCGCTCCTACGACAGCGCCCGTGCCAGCAGCGTCCGATAGCGGGCCGCAGAGCCCTTCCACTGCCGCTGGTAGCACATCACGCAGATGACTCATGTCCTGATCTGGCCGCTGTTGGGAGAACTGAGGCGCCCAGCCGACCTCCGCCAACCGAATCCGGATCACGGTCTTCGATACCTCGCCCTGGTGCTGTTCGTGCAGGAGGTGAACCGCGCGCTCCAGTACAGGAGGGATGGCGCGCGCTCCGACGAGGCGGAACCATTCCGGGCCTGGGAAGGGATGACCGCGCCACACCTCTCGCCAGGCCTGCTGGATACGCCGTTCCGCCCTCGGTGTAAACCGGTCCCGTGGCAGAAGCATGCATGCCCCGAAGAACTCTGCCTCTCGGTACATGTACGGCTCCTCCAACTGGCCGTCCCGGTAGCAGACCTCCCCGCGGCAGTACCACGTCGCCGCTGATCCAGCGTCAACCTCCAGCAGCCGCCCCTGGTCGCGGCCCACGCGAAGCTGAGCAGGCACGTGAACCACCCAGTGGCACCCTTCATGCAGCTTAAGCATGTTCTGTTGGCCCTGGTGCGTCACCGCATCGGAGATGATGACCTTGCGGAGATCGACCCGGAGGCCGCCCTGCGCTTCGTGCGGGATGCCGAAGATGGCAGGATCGCAGTGGACGTACCTTAGCCCCCAAAGATCCTCCAGGAAACTGTCCACCGGGATCACGGGGGTTGTGACCGCCCCGAACCTGCGCTCGAAGCGCATGATCTCCCCGTACGCTGTCGCCTCTATCACCGGCAGCCGAGTCCTTCGCCATCTCTCTCGCGCGCTGTGCATTGCCATCTGCTTCAGCATTGTGCTGTGACCTCTACTTCGGTTTCATCCTCATGAACGTGCGCAAGGTTTTCGACTGACGCAATCGCTTCAGCCTCTCCGGCGTAAGCCGCTGCGCCTCCGCAAGCAACTCCCGCATCTCCTGCACTGGAACCGACTTCACGGCGTGCAGCGCGTCGAGAATTGAGAAGAGCAGAGCGGCCTCCGGATCGGGGCGCAGGTCGTGTTCGATCTTGGAGAGCAGACTGTGATCCATGCCCGCGCGCTCGGCGAGTTCGCGGAGCGTGAGTCTTCTCTCCTTCCTCAGTCTGAACAGTCGGTCTCCGAAGCTCATTGCAGCTACACTCCTGTTGACGCTTGTCCACAACAGCATATCATGCCTGGGGACAGCTGTCAACAACGCCTACGCCCATGGTTACGTCTCGGCGCCTCGGAACTCCTCTTCATAAGTGGAATCGCAGTCGGTCCGGGACACGGGCCTCAAGGGCTTCGTCGGCGTCATCTCTCACGTCCGTTGACCGTTGCGTCGCCCACTGCTAGTGTAGTTTACTGCATGGCTCCCCGCGTACAAGCCCCCAGAGCCACCGAATAAGGCGCTCTACTGCGAATAAGCATTATGCCAAGAAGCCGCGCTTCAGAGAAGGCGAACTGGTTCACTCCACCGCCTGTTGCGCTGGCCTGGTACCGCGGGCGCTTCCACCTTGCCCGTGAGTACGGGATACACTGGGCTCGCGTGGAAGCAGGCCAGGTTCATGCCTACACGGTCCATCTTCCCCCTGGGCCGATGCTCGGCGGGCAGCCAGCGTATGTCTGGTTTGCCAACAGCCACGCCAGAGGAGACGCGGATCTCCTGGCACGCCTTGCTGATTTCGGCCCGCTGACAGGCGAGGAGGAGATCAAATGGATGTACGAGAAGGGAGCTGCAGCTACTCTTCGTCTCATCCTCCTGCTGTGGCATGCTCTTCAGCACCGCGATCCGAGCTCCCTCGACGAAGCACGCACGCTGATTGCCGATCATCATGGCGCCAGAGCCAAGGCGCGTGGAGAGGTCATAGACTGCCTGCTAGACTACGGGTACGAGGATAGTGACGAGGTGCTAGAGGAACTCACGGGGCGGGGTGTCAGCAAGTGGCGCAACGTCGGCGATTTCCTCTCGAATACGCTCTCCGAAATGTGGCGCGCCGTGAGCATCCATCCCAGGCTGGTTGCAGGCCCGAACCACAAGCTCCGGGTTACCGAATTCTTCGAAGCCCGGACGCTCTCCGACATTGTCAGGCTACGGCTGTTTGCCGACATCGCTCTAGGAGTTGACATCCGGAGATGCGCCAACGACGGCTGCGTGCGTAACAAGCTCTTCCGTGCCGTCCGTAGCACTCGGATCTACTGCTCAAGGGAGTGTCAGAACATCGTCATGCAGCGCCGGCACCGCGAGCGTCAGACGCGTTAGCGATCCGGCCGACGTCGGCCAAGGCGAGGCCGCCCCCGCCAATCACCCCGTCAACGACGGTCCGCCACTTCTTCGTCTTCGGAATCCAGCCCAGGCGCTCATGACCCATGGCGATCTACGCTCCACGCGGCGAAGGGCAGCCGCGTTCGTCGGCTGAGGGTGGCCATGCCTGCGCCAGAGGGAATGAGTGTCGAAGCCCGAGGAGTCGTGCTTGGTAGTGCCGCGTCATGACCCCCTCCATACTGGCTATATACCATCTGGCAGGGCATTTCCGCGCAACTTCGGATGGCTAGAAGGAGCCACGCCAGCGGTCGCAGAAGGTGCACGACAGTCCGGCAAGCCGTATGCTCTGTGTTCCCCGCTCCTGGACTCGCCGGCGCCAATAGAATCTCTGCTGGGCGATGATGTGCTAACAGGAGGGGGTACCGAGTGGCGAGGAAGGCGAATCCGAGGTCCGAGACGAAGGCGCGGAAGCCACGGGCCAAGCGCGCCGGCGCCTCGGCCTCTGATGCTCCCGTCAAGGACTACCGCTTCGACGAGTCGAAGCGCCTCAACAATCCCCCTGCCGGTCTGACGGGGCAGAAGCCCACCTCGGTCAAGGACCAGCCCCAGACGGTGTACGATCCCCACAGGCCTCCCGTTCTTCGCTTCGACGCGACCGGCGCCGAAGACAAGATCACCGAACTGCTGGCGGAGGCGCGGACGCGGGCGCTGACCCGCGACGAAGTGGCATTCCTGGAGTCGGCTCTCGCCAATCATCAGCCCTGGCTGGAATGGTCGGGCAAGCGCGAGCAGTCACGCGTCGCGATAGATGACGTGGCCCTCCACGTGCACGAGCGGGTGAGCGCGCAGGCCATACTAAAGGCCGTGCAGCGCGAGGACATCGCAGCGCGGCCTTTTTGCCGATCCCGAGCTGCCGGTGAATGAGGCGCTCAAGTTCTACCAACATTCGGTGGACTGGGCGAACCGGCTGATCCTCGGCGACAGCCTGCTGGTGATGAACAGCCTGCTCACCCGCGAGCACCTGCGGGGCAAGGTCCAGATGATCTACATGGACCCGCCCTATGGCATCAAGTTCGCCTCCAACTTCCAGCCCTTCATCAACCAGCGGGACGTGAAGGACCGGGAAGAGGACCTGACCCGCGAACCGGAGATGATCAAGGCCTACCGGGACACGTGGGAGAAGGGCGTCCATACCTACCTCGCCTATCTGCGCGACCGGCTGACGCTGTGTCGCGAGCTGCTGAGCGAGACGGGAAGCATCTTCATGCAGATCGGCGCGGAGAACGTCCACAGGGCGCGGGCGCTCTTGGACGATGCTTTCGGACCTGCTAGCTTCTGCGGACTCATTGCGTTCGCGGCCTCCATGGGGGAGTCGACGGTCCGCATGCCAGCGATCTCGAATTACATTCTTTGGTACGCGAAGAGCGCGGATCAGGCGAAGTACCGACAGCTCTGGCTGGACAGAGATCCGGGCGGACGAGGCGGCAGTGAGTATGTGTGGGCCGAGCTGGCAGACGGGCAGCGGCGTCGCCTGACGCATGATGAACAGGAGGGAAGGACAGCACTTCCAGCCGGAGCACGTGTCTTCTCGCGCGGGAGCATGATCTCGCAGGGGTACAGCGCGGGCACGTCCGAACCATACATCTTTGAGGGACGGCAGTTCTCGCCTGGCCCAAACAGGCACTGGTCGACCGTCCGACAGGGACTCGACGTCCTTGCCGCCGTAGGCCGCCTGCTCCCGGTCGGAGACAGGCTTCGCTACGTGCGCTACCTCTCGGATTTCCCGGTTCATCCGCTTACTGACGTCTGGATTGACACCGTCACCACTGCCTACGCGGAGCCAAAGGCCTATGTCGTTCAGACGAATCCGAAGGTGATCGCGCGCTGCATGCTCATGACCACTGATCCGGGCGACCTGGTGCTTGACCCGACCTGTGGGTCCGGCACGACCGCCTACGTTGCCGAGAAGTGGGGCCGGCGCTGGATCACGATTGACACGAGCCGGGTGGCTCTGGCCCTGGCCCGACAGCGGGTGATGACCGCCTCGTTCTCGATGTATCGAACGACCGATGACGGGAACGACCCCGGCCGCAACTTCGCTTACAAGACTGTGCCGCACGTAACCCTCAAGAGCATCGCTCAGAACCCGCGCCTCGGCCCTGACAAGGCGAAGGGCAAGACGAAAGCTGAGATAGACGCGATCATCACCGCTGGCGCGGACCAGGAGACGCTCTATGACCAGCCGGAGATCGTGCGGAACGTCACCCGCGTCTCCGGCCCGTTCACCGTCGAGGCGATCCCCGCACCTATCTTCTCGCCCGACTCACTCATCGCTGGGGAGCCTGAGAGCCTGCCGGTGGACGAAGAGGGCGACGGTCGGCACGAGGCCGTCGCGAACGCTGGCGCATACACCGACAACCTCATCACGCTCCTGCGTCAGGACGGCATCACCTTCCCCGGCCGCAAGACGAAACTGATGGTCCCCGACCTAGTATCCCGCGCGGGGCAGTTTCTTCACGCCGAAGGACACGCGGAAGGAACAGAGCAGTTCGTCGCGGTTTCCTTCGGCCCCCAATACGGCCCGGTGACGGTGCAACAGGTGGAGCAGGCGATGCGCCAGGCGAACCGCGCCGGCTTCGACCTCCTTGTCTTCGCCGGGTTCGCCTTCGAGGCCGCGGCCACCGCAGCCATTGAGGACGCGGCCGAGCGCGAGGTGAAGGTGCTGTGGACACACATCCGTCCTGATCTGCTGATGAAGGACGACGAGGGGCGCAGCCTCCTCAAGACCACCGCGAGCAGTCAACTCTTCACTGCCTTCGGCGAGCCGGACGCGGGGCTGACCCAGCGCAAGGACGGATGGATCGTGACCATTCAAGGCGTGGACATCTACGACCCTGTGGCCGGCGCGGTGGCCTCGGCGCCCATCGAGAAGGTGGCCGCCTGGTTCCTGGACACCGACTACGACGGTCGAACGTTTTGCATCTGCCAGGCGTTCTTCCCGCAGACCACCGCCTGGGACAAGCTGGCCCGGGCGCTCAAGGGCACGATTGACCTGGAGAAGTTGGAGAAGTACAAGGGGCATGAGTCGCTGCCCTTCCAGCCTGGCAAGCACCGCGCGGTGGCAGTGAAGGTGATCGACCTGCGGGGCAATGAGGTCATGCGCGTGCTGCGCTGCCCGGAGGAGCAGGCGTGAGCGCAACGCGGAAGCGCGCCCAGGCCCAGCCTCCGCCCCGCACCCCCCAGGGGCTGGACAAGCCCATCATCTGCAGCCCGTTCGAAGAGCCGGGCAAGCATTGGTCCTATGACCGGAGAGATGGCACGCCACACATCCTAGAGTACCGCCGTCCGGCCGGGTACTACTGGCGCGACCCGGCGATCCAGCGTGGGCAGCTCAGCCTCATGGAGGACGAGCAGTTTGTCCCGCTTACCCACGTCAATGATATCCGCGACCAGATTCGCGCATGGCGGAAGCGTAACTACACCGGCGCGACTAAGACCAGCCAGAAGTTGCTGAGACACTGGACGCGGTCGGACCGCGAGCGCAAGCTCTTCTTCTGCCAGATCGAGGCCGTCGAGACCATCATCTGGCTCACCGAGGTGGCGACGGACAGCCAGAGACATGGGCTGCTGTGGTACCGGGACGAGCAGGGGGTCGAGCGAGACCGGACGCGCGACGAGCCGATAGATGCCGCTTCCATGGAGAAGGCGTATCAGGCCCTGCAGCGCTACTGCTGCAAGATGGCTACCGGCAGCGGCAAGACGGTGGTGATGGGCATGCTCGCGGCGTGGAGCGTGCTGAACAAGCTCCAGAACCCGCGCAGCGGGAAGCACTCCGACGCCATCCTCATCGTCTGCCCAAACCTCACCATCAGGGAACGCCTGCAGGTCCTGCGTCCAAACCACCCCGACAACTACTACGGGAAATTCGACCTCATCCCGCCAGGAAGCATGCGGGAGCTGATGGAGCAGGGGCAGTTCCACATCACCAACTGGCACGCGTTCCTTCCCGAGAGCGCGCACGTCGAGGGCGACAAGTCCTACCCGGTGGTGGACAAGGGGCCGGAGTCAGACGGCGCGTTCTGCGAGCGTGTGCTGGAGGGACTGAGGGGCAAGCGTGATCTGCTGGTGTTCAATGACGAGGCCCACCACGCGTATCGCCCCCTGCCCGTGGATGACGAGAAGCTCAAGGGGGAGACGGCCGAGCAGCGGTCCGAGGAGAAGCGGGCGAAGGAAGAGGCCACTGTCTGGATCGGCGGGCTCGACCGTATGAACGCGGGAGTCGGAATTCTCTCCTGTATCGACCTCTCCGCGACGCCCTTCTACCTTGGCGGCACCGGCCACCCCGAGGGCACGGCGCTTCCGTGGATAGTCAGTGACTTCGGCCTGGTGGATGCCATCGAGTCCGGCATCACCAAAGTACCGCGGGTGCCGGTGCTGGACGAGACGGGCCGGCCCGAGCCGAAGTACTTCCGGCTATGGGAGCATATCATACAGAACCTCGGACCCGGGGAGAAGCCGGGAGCGAAGCGCAAGCCCAAGCCCGAGGCCATCGCACGGGACGCAGACGACGCGCTGCAGCAACTGGCTGGCCTCTGGAAGGATACCTTCGAGGAGTACGACAAGGCGAAGGCGCAGATCCCGCCGGTGATGATCGTGGTGTGTGACAACACCGATCTCGCGGAGCTGATGTACCAGCGCATCTCGGGTGAGCGTGTGGAGGAAGACCCGGAGAAGCTAGGGAAGAAGCGCGTCGTCTTCGACCGGGGGTATGTCTTCCCTGACCTGCTCCAGAACCACCCGAACACACCTGCCGAGCAGCGCCCCTCCATGCGGATCGACACGCGCCTGCTGAACGAAGCGGAAGCGCACCTCGATGGAGACTCCAAAGCTGACATCGCCGAGGCCCTGCGCCGCCGTGTCAACACCGTGGGCAAACCGGGTGAGTCCGGGCAGGGGGTGCGCTGCGTGGTGTCGGTGGCCATGCTCACCGAGGGATGGGACGCGTGCAACGTCACCCAAATCCTGGGCCTGCGCGCGTTCGGTTCACAGCTACTGTGCGAGCAGGTGGTGGGCCGGGGCCTGCGTCGCGTCGACTACGAGGTAGACCGCGAGACGGGGCTGCTCAAAGAGGAGTACGTCGACGTCTACGGCATTCCGTTCGAGGTGATCCCGTTCAAGAAGCGCCCGACCACCGGGCCGCCGGCACCCCCGAAGCCGATGATGTGGGTGCACGCGCTCGACGAACGACGGCACTTCGAAATCCTCTTCCCGCGGGTCGAGGGCATCATCTGCGACGTGACGGAAGGCATCACGGTCGATTGGGACGACGTGGAGTCAATGGAGATCGACCGCAGCTTCGCGCCGACCCAGACCATCAGCCGACCGCGCGTCGGATACCAGATCGGCGGCGCCGGGGTCCAGGGCGTGGGGGAA
This sequence comes from uncultured Armatimonadota bacterium, assembly GCA_963699135.1. GTDB lineage: Bacteria > Armatimonadota > Hebobacteria > Hebobacterales > Hebobacteraceae > JBEKKD01. The sequence continues at coordinate 1,765,486 of OY969415.1, forward strand.
ATCGTGACGCAGACGCGCCAGGAGTTCTACGACGCGATCCGTCTGCAGGAGATCGAGTACGAACTCGCGGCGCGCGTGACCGCGGCCCTGGCGGACGCGAAGAACGGGAAGCTGCGCCACTCCGCGCGGCACCTGCTCTTCCCTCACGTGCTTGGCATCGTTCGGCGTTTCCGCCAGGAAAGAGTGAAGTACCACCGCGCCAACCCAAAAGAGCTCGGCGTTCTTCGGTACGTGGAGATGGCGGTGCAGCGGCTAGTGACGGCCATCCGGCCGCTGGACAGGGAGGGAGAGGTGCGGCTCATTCCGCGGCTGGAACGGTACCGCCCCATCGGCAAGACGGGGGAGGTCAGCTTCAACACCACGCGCCGCTGCCAGCCGACCTTCAAGAGTCACATCAGTCATGTGGTATTGGATACCGAGACATGGGAGGGGTCGGCCGCGTTCCACCTAGAGGTCTCCGAGGACGTGTTCGCGTACGCCCGGAACGACCGCCTCGACTTCGTCATCCCCTATGAGTTCCTCGGCCAACCGCGCACCTACACCCCCGACTTCCTGGTGAAGCTCACTGACGGCACCACCCTGATCCTGGAGATCAAGGGGTACGAGGATGAGGAGGACCGGGAGAAGCATACCGCCGCGAAGAGGTGGGTGGAGGCAGTGAACAGGTGGGGCGAGATGGGGAGGTGGGGGTTCGCGGTGTGGAGGGAGCCGGGTCGTAGTGGCCGACAGATGTGCCCAGAGAGTGTGAGACAGTGAGGGTATGTGAGCAGAAGCGCCTCGAGAGAGCCGCGGGAGTCCGTTGATGATGCCGCGATTCTTCAGCAAATCTGCTGGTATACAAGCGCTAGCTGGCGGGCGAGGGCTTAACCTGGTGAGCAGCCTGTCCTGGGGTACTGGTCGTGAGACAGCGTAGGTACAGAGACACCGATGGAACCGCTCAGCACTTGGGGTCCGGCCCGTCGCCATGGAAAGGCTCCTGCTATGCGTGGCCCGCGCGTCGGGGTAAGCGCTGATGGCTACATGGCGGTCGGGCACGGCAGCATTCGTCATGGGCTTTGCTGCTCTCGCCGTTGGCCGCATCGCCGGGGCTGGGGGGCCATCATCCGACCTGTCGCCAGTGCCCGTCGGGCCGAAGCCATGTGCAGTGGTGGTCGCCCAGCAGTTCGCGACTAGGCAAGATGTGCCCGTCGGCGAAGCCTTTGAGGTCATTGTGAACCTGCAGAACGTCGGTTGCGTTGCCGTGGGACCAATTCGCGTCGTCCCGGACTTGGCTGACAGGGGCTCGTTCCAACGGGCTGCCGAGCGCGTCCGCATCGGCCCCATGAGTGTGCCTGTCGGGGAAAGTCGGATCATGTTCTACAGCTTACGCACATTGCGCAAGGGGAGTGCCGTGCTTCCCCAGCCCAAGCTGTGGCCTCCGGATCGCGCAGTGCTTGTCACCACGGGCGGGACGGGGAGTGTGGATGTGGTGGGTGGCTGGTGGTGGGAGGTGCGGTCCTGGCTATGGCCTGGGGCGCTCTGGGCGTTGCTGGCGCTGCTGAGGCCCGCCGCTGGGTTTGTGGCGAAGACCAAGTTTCCTGGCTTCCAGGCCATCTGTCGGCAAGCGCGCCTCATCCGGCACGCCTCGGATGCTGTGATTGGGAGCCAGGGCAGGGACATTGACAAGGTGCGCGGGCTTGCCAGTGTGCTCGCGGGGGCGCCGAACGAAGTGGCCAAGTCGCTGGCGGTGAACGGCGACTTTATTCTCGAGAGATGCACTGGCCTAGAGAGCCTGCTGCGCGACCGCAGGGAAGCAGTAGCGGTCAGCGAGGCCCGGTCTCTACTCCTGGATCTGAGGAGACTCAGCCGGAGACTGCGCTGGCAAGCGCGGCTCGGCTGGTTCGTGAGCTGACCGGGGCGCATGTACGCAGTCGGAGGGGGCTCTGCGTGTCTCGGCACACGGCGATCATCATAGGAGGTTGAGGGAATGGGTTCTGCAGTCGACAGCTATGTGTACATAAAGGCTGAGCAGGGGGAGGCCGAGCTGTCCAGCGGGTGGATCTCTCCTGAGGAAGCTTGTCAGGGCTGCCAGCGGGCGCCTAGAGGGGAGCACGGCGACCTAGCGTGTCTTCTGCGCATGCTTAGGCGGCGAACGGGACGCGACAGCTGGTTGGCCTTCTTGCTCGATTGGACCGAGGAGCACGTGCGGAATCTCCTTGCTATCTGGCGCAGCGGCGCCTGCAAGGAGAGTGGCTGGCAGCGGAAATGCTGCCGCCCGTACGAGGAGGTGGCATGGAGGGAGATTCCCGACGTCGTGGTGCTCAGTCCGAAGTCTGTCAAGGGCCCAGGCTGGCAACCAGTCGTGGCACACGTGAGCGGCATCGCGGTGACGCTAGACAGACTCGCGCAGGTACACCGCACGAAGGGACGCCAGAAGCTCTCGAAGCTTCCGCCCGAGATCGCGGAGCAGTTCACGGAGTCCTCCCTCGACCCCATCCGTGACGCGCAGGGGGACAAGAACACGGGTGCCTACGTATGCGTCGTTATTGTGGGCGGCACTGACGGAGCAGATGTCATTCTTGGCAGGCTGGCGCAGTTGCATCCTGTGATCGAAGTGCTGCCTGTGGTCGACGAGGCCGATCTGCAGCGGCTGACCCCATACCTCAGCAAGAAGGTGGCCATGCGCCAGATCTGGGACCAGCACGCGTTCGGTCTGTCGTTACTCGATCACAGCGCCGGCAACGATGGGCAGGGGAGACAATCATGATGCCGAGGGATGACCGGCCCGTGAATGAGGGCGAGGGTAAGCAGGAGTGGCAGCGGATTGAGGAGAGGGTCGACACGGTGGCCGACTACTGCTCTGAGTATGGGCCGCCTGTGCCGATCGAGGCACTCGCCCGCGTGAGGCTCTCGCTGCTGAGGCGCGGCCTAGGAAGCCGGGCCTGCAGCCGGCTGAGGCGCGCCGGTATCTCAAGCACAGTCATCCCGTACGCCTGGAGGAGACGCGGGATGGCCGGGCTCGCCCAGCGTTGCGGGCTGCCCGACCCCGCCCTTCTGGAACGCGTGCTAGATCTTCTCGCTCGCTACAGCTGGGATCCCTGCGTCGCGGCCGGCTTCGCCGACTACCTCCGCGAGCACGGCCTGGAGGCGGCAGCCGAGGTACATGGGAAGGTGGCAGAAGCACTGAGGGTGCTGAGGAAGCGGCGGCCGTCCAGCCCGGGAAAGGAGACGACGATCCTGCAAGGCTCGTTCCTGCCCGATCAGCTGGGGCCAGAGCCGTAGCCTGTCTCGCCTGTCGAAAACCAGCGCCAGAGCCAGGGCCGACGCGTCTTGTTAGGGACCACCCCTTGTGATCGGTCCGGCCCGTAGGCCGCCATTGCGTCAAAGGCCGCGAGGGCGCGCCGTCTACCCCCTGCAGGTGACTGCGGTGGCCTCCGCTACCTGCCCCTCCAGAACCTTCCACAGCTTGCCAAGCGCACACACGTACTCCCTGTCCTCGTCCGCCTCGGAGCTGCCCAGGCAGGGCAGTCGCTCTCGGTAGAGCATGCCCGCGTGGAACGGCACCACGGTGACTGGACTGGTTAGCGGGTAGAACTGCTTGGAATCGAAGGCCCCGGCGATGGCATCGGCTGTTGCGTCGTCCCGCCCCGGTATCTTGGCTGCGACATAGTGAATAGCCTGCGCGGCAGCACACCAGGGGAGCATTTGGATCGCCTGGGTGAGTACTTTGGTCGCGTCAATCGTCCCCAGCAGGTGCGCGTGACTCAGAACGAACGGCATCACCAGACAGTCCACTGAGAGGGCCGAAACCAGCGCGCTGTCAGCTATACCGCTGCGGCAGTCCACAAGCACGTGGTCGAGCTGCAACGCGGTTTGCATCTGGATAACTAGCCTCCGCAGGCGCCCGGCCACCCGGTTGGTGTACCTCAGTCGGGCCAGCTTCCCCCAGTTCCGTCCGCACGGCAGGATCCAGAGGCGGTCGCCGAGTGCCTCGGCGATCCGCGCGTTGTCCTGCTCCGCCGCGCCGAGCGAGAGGATATCCGTGGCGGGAAGCCAGTAGCGGTCGCCGTTGCTGGGCTCGCGCTCATCGTAGAGCACGTCCACCAGAGTACCGGTCAGTTCCTGACTGTACATCTCCTCGAGTGTCTCTGAGAGCCGATGGAGGCGGCCCAGAGATAGCGTCTGCTGCAGCGCCGTCGCCAGGAAGATGTCCAGGCCGCTCCCCTCGATGTCGGCATCGACCATGCCGATCCGTAGGCCCTTCAGGGCGAGCATGGCCCCCAGGTTGGCCACCAATGTTGTCCTCGAACTTCCGCCCTTCATTGAGTAGAAGCCGAATACGGCCACTAGTCCCCGCCTCCTCTGTCCTCGCTGGGCCGGCCAAGTGTCCGGGCGAGCAGCATCGCTATCGAATGCGCGGTAGCCTCATTCGAGAGTGCCCGGCGGATCCCCTCGTAGGTAGAGTACGTGAGGTCACGTTCACCGGCGGCCTCTGGGGAATCCTGCCAGAAGCCCCAGATCGCCTCCGCACTCTCGACCAGCGCGACGATGCTCCGCAGAGTGGAGCGCGCGTGGAAGCGGCCGGCCCACCACGTTCCGCCATCTGGGTCGCGGAGATCGCCCACCAGTTCCTCCAGCAGCAGCATGGCCGAGCGTGTGCGTTCCCTGGCGAAGCTCTCTTCGAATAGCCATCCTGCCCTACGCGCGCCTCCGCCTCACGCATCGTGAAGAAGCGATGCACCTCCGCGAGAGACCGGAGCACTAGGGTTAGCCCGTCCCGTTCCTCGACGCTGCAGACGACGGCCACAGCGGGCTGCGGCGACGTGGTCAGGTCATCCGTATTGTAGAATGTCGGCGCGGAGATCATGTGCGGCCGATTGTTGGCCACTTCGACGAGGAGCCGCGCGGCGCGCTCGACGAAGGATCGCTCGAACTCGTGGTCGGTCGGATCAGCCAAGTGGAGGTCCAAGAGACCGTGTGTGCAGAGCGCCAGGCGTACTGCCTCGCAGGCAAGCACCGACGCGCCGCCCGGTGAGAGGCGGCGCTGCCGCCACCCGTCCGATCCGAGGTAGGACTCCAAGCACTGGCCCGCGCTCGACAGAGATGCCCGGACGGTCCTCTCCTCATCAGCCGACATCTTGTAAGGGCTTCGCGAGCCACGGCTCTCGCGCAGGCACCTGCTCAGCACCACCACAGCGTGGTACGTCGGGGAAAGTGACGCGGGGCCACCTTCGCGCCAGGGCCACACATGTGCAGACTCACCGGGTCGGCCTTCCGCTGGTGGCAGTTCGACGCGCGCCGTCTGCGACTCGGTCAGCGACCACTGCAGCCGGCTTATCACTGGACGCACTTCCGTGTAGAGGGGATGGTGGTACCGTACCAGGTCGAGCGCGAACTCCAGCGTGTCGGCTGACTGTATCGCAAACGGTGTCTCATCGTTCGTATGGGCCCGTCGGGGGAGCGCGCTCGCCTCCTCCTCCCCGGTTAGCAGTCCGCGAGCGGTCCGTATAAGCCAGCTTGAGTCCTCGGGCACGACCTCATCCAGAGCATCCCGGAGGCCAGCCCACTCGAAGAGCGGACGGTGACCTCCGGCGTAGAGAAGGGCTGCCACGCAGTCCACTGCCCAAGCGGCCCACTCGGGGCTGCGCCCAAGGGTAGCCTTCACCGTATGGAGCGCAGGCGGCACGGACTGCAGGAACGCCCGTGCGTACACCCGCGCCGCGCCGGGGTCGGGCTCCACCGGAGCACTCCCGTCGCTCGCGCTCTTTGGCATCAGATCACCCCTTCGCAAGATGGCGATGGATTGCCACCGCGGCCCCGCACTCCCTCTCCCGTTAGTCCCACAGGCCGGCACGCCACGGGTCGCCCTGAGCAGGGACCCGGCCATCAGCGTCTGATCGCGCTCCTCAGGGCGCTCGGTCACCAGCGCGGTCAGCGGCGTCTCGATGACCACGAACTACCGGGTCGGCTCCTGGCCGCGGCCCGGACACCGATGTGGTAGGTTATTCCCCAGGATTCGAGGAATTTCAGGCCATCCTCCCCGCGGATGTGCGGCCCGCGTCGCATATGTGTCCGCAAGGCCTGTCCACTCAACACGGCGAGGTCACTGCCCGCAGATCGGACGCCTCGCGGCTTCCCTCCCGTCGTCCCTTCCCCCCCCCGCTCCAGGGGCGGCTGGCCGCTGGGGCTACCGTGGGCGCCTGGATGCTTCGGCGGCAGTCCGCGGTTCCCTGCGCAGCCCCAGCACAAGCGTGGCCCTCTTGGCCGATCGCCAGGCCACTTCGGGGATAGGCCCCTCTCCGCTGTCTCGTTCTGCGCCGCCAGCGCGACGGAAGGTCACCATCGCGCCAGACGGCACTCCTCCGCCCAGCCAGGAACCAGCGGGGAGCCGCGGGACGTTGGGGCTGTCGTGGGGCGAAGGTGGCAGCATGCAACGGCCGGCCAGGGCAACAGCCGGTGACTGCTGCTGGCAGAGGGTCCGGATGTTGGCGGAGAATCCGCACCTGCCACCGTCCGGCCGGGCGGCTGTCCGGGCGCGGCCCGCGGGAATGCGTTGGTCCTGGCGATTGCCGCAGCCACAACTCCTGTGGCTTGCTCCATCGGTCAGCGCTCCTGCTTCCACCAGCAACCGGTCCGATTATACCCATCGCCGCGGCCGAGCGCAAGCGCGGCGGCGAGCCCAACCAGCCGATGGCAGGCAGTACCGTAATGGTGCGTATCTGCTGGAGCGAAGACCCCGATCTAGCGCCATGGCCCCTTTGCGGCTCAAGCGTGAATGCCGTCCAGTCTCTATGAGATCGCGTACCCACCGATGGCCAGCGGCTTCCTATCCTGGCACAGGCGACCGGACACGAGTAGAGATCGGCTGCATGCCGCTAGCAGGCTGACCAACGGGGCGGGGTACACCCGCAAGCTGTGCGGCCGCTAGATGCCCGTCCGGCCGCCCGCAGCTTCGCTGTTCCCAGCAGAGCAGAAGCCTCCTCTCCAGCGTCCCCCCTCCTCAGTGGGTGGACCTACGCGAGGGGCTCCCGTCGGCGCGGCCTCTGCTGGTGTGAGATCAGCGCGCTGACGTCGCGCGCATCCCTCGTCTCGGCGACACCCAGCGCGGCTGCCAACGCGCTGGGCATTGCGGCGGAGCATGCCCCGGAGTCGAACCAACGAGTATGGCATGTTCAATGCGAGCGCGTTACTTCTCAGTCGGGGGTTGCGCGGTTGCATCCGCAAGGTCACGAATGCTACCCCCTGCCTTTGGGTCGCCTCCCTTGCCTCGGCAACTCCCACCTTCCCGCCAGCGCCGCCGCGAGCACGTTATGCATTGCTACGAAGCAGGCCCCCGCTACCACTGAATGCATAACGGGCTCCGGAATCTGGTAGGTCCAGGCGACCTCTAGGCGTTCCGGAGCCAGTTTCACGTCTGCCACCCAGGTTCGCAGGACCTGCTTCTGCTCGGTCGGGCTGCCCTGAGCCAGCGTCTTCTCGGCCTGCCGGCGGTAGGCGAGTGCTGTCTCCAGGTCGATCTGGGGCGGCCCGTCGGAAGCCACGGTGGCCCCGAGCAGCTTCTCCCGCTCCTCCGCCAGCGTCTCCAGCCGTGCGTTCGCCCTGACGGCATCCATCAGGCCGTCCTCAATGGCCTTCCAGATGTTGTCGATCTTCCTCTCGACCTCCTTGACGCGCTGAGCGGCCTGCGGGTCGTAGCCAGTCGACTCCTCGAAGATGCGGCGCAGCTCTTCATTGATCTGGCGGGTCATGCCCTTCGGATCGGCGCAGATCCTCATCAGCTCCTGCAGACCCGTGACCACCGCATTCTCGACCAGTTCCTTGGGCACGTACACGCCAGGGCCGCAGCCCGTGCCCTTGCGGTAGGGCTGGCTGCCGCAGACGTAGTAGGTGCCGTTGCCGGTGCGCAGACCCGCCATGTTGCTGCCACAGCGTTCGCACTTGAACAGTCCACCGCTCAGGAGGTAGGGCGACGTCCGGCTCCGACTGTAGCCGGTGTCGAAACGCTTCCGGCTGGACCGATTTCGAATGGCGGCGATGGCCTGGGCCTCCTCCTCAGAGATGAGAGCCGGATGAGCATTCTCCACGATCACCCACTCGGAAGCCGGCCGGATGCTGCCGTTCTTGCGGTGGACGTTCCAGACGCCATACCCGCAGAACTGAAACAGGCAGTGAGGCTCCAGCAACGCGTTCCAAGTGGAGATTCCCCAGTAGCGCTGGCGTCGCCCCGGGATGCCTTTCGAGTTGCAGAAGTCCCTCAGCTCGTCCAGTGATGCGCCTCCCGCCGCCATCAGCAGGCACTCTCGCGCCCACTCATGCACCGGCCGGCCGTTGACGAGCGTGTCGTCCAGCACCCAGATGCTCTTGACGATCGGGCGGCCCCGCCTCTCCTCGCCGCGGACTAGTTGCACCGACTTGTACCCGAAGAGCGGCTGGCCCCCGTTCTTGTAGCACCAGCCTGTCTCAGCATCCCTGGTCTGCACGTTCGCCCGGCAGCCCTTGCGGGTGTGGAAGGCGACCTCTCTGCTGTAGGCCTCGTTCTTGGCGAAGGTGATCGCCTCCATGTAGACGCCGGCCACGGTGTCCGGGTCGATCTCAGGGTCATTGAGCGAGATTACCTTGATGCCCGACTGGCGCAACTCGCGCACCAGCGCCTTCGCACCTACGCTGTCACGGGAGAAGCGAGAGAAGTCGTGGACCAAGATGGCGTTGACCTCGGGGTTGGCCTTGGCTGCTGCCAGCATGCGGTGGAACTCCACCCGTTTGGCTTCCTTCTGGAAGGCGCTGGCCGCCTCGTGGAACTCCCCCACGATTCCGATGCCGTGCTTCTCGGCATACTCGCGCATCTCGCGAAGCTGCTCAGGCATCGACAGCCCACGCTCTTCCTGCATGTCCGTACTGACACGGGCCCAGGCGATAGCCTTCACCACGACCGGGTCAGTGGCAGCGGCGACATTGCAGTCTCCAAGCAGCGATTCCAGGAGGCGGGCTGGCGCACTCATTTCGGCAGCTCCTTCGGCACATCCACTTTCGCCAGCGCCTTCTCCACCATCTCCAGCAATATCGCCTGCTGGCTGCGCCGCTGCTTGTAGGAGAGCCAGCGCAGCTTCTCGTGGACCTCTTCCGAAACGAACAGGGTCAGCTTGGGCATCGGTCTCACCTCGCGTACCAGTATAGCATAATCACGTCTTTGCGTCAATACGCATATACGTCAGCCGGCGAGAGAGCGCGACGCGAAGGCTGGGCGCCGGCCTGGCACGCGGGCACGAACCAGACGGCCTCCTCCTCCCCTGTTAGAAACTGCCCAGATTGACCGATCCGACTGGGCTGTCGTCAAGAGCCGCTGGAGGCACCCAGAGGGCAGAGACCGCGGTCAGGTACGAGATCCGGCTGGGAGGAAGACTGACCAGGACGGCGACCTTCTCAGCACCTGTGCCGTTAGGCCGAGCCGACTCCGCTACCTGAGTGGGATGCGAAAGAAGCGAACTATGCGAGATATGCCTTTGGGAGCCGCCAGTCCCTCGCCTTCGTCGCGTGCTCCGTAGCGCTGCCTGCCGGGAAATCAATAGGAGTGGTAGCGGGGGCCCGATTTTGGCGCGTGTTGATTCTGCTGGATGAGCCGGTGGTTGAGGTGAGGCGCGGGGTGCGAGGTACCGTTGTCGTGGCCGCGAGCGGGCCTGCTGGAACGGCGCACTGACGCATCGGGCGCCCTGCGTGACGCACTGCGGTCGGGGCCGGCCACCTCCTACAGCGCCACAGGCCCTGCCTCCCCAATACTGACACTCAGCCAGGACTCGTTCTAGAGGGCAAAATCAGGGGCATCCCCCGGCTCCAGTGACCCCTCGGCTAGGAATCACGGGCGAAGGTTCCGTCGCGTACCAGCGTCTGACGGCTCCCGCCTCCTCGGAGTTCCTCGGCGCAGGGGTGCGCACGGGGAGAGGGAACTCGACGGGACAGGCTTGACGAGCATCCGGGCAGCCAACTGAGTTTCCGGACAGCACGGGGTCCGGCTTCGGGAGCGTCAACAGCTGTATCGCTCGATTAGCGGGATTCCCGAAGCCAGATCCTTCCCAGAACTGAGTAGCTACTACAATTCTACCCCTTTCCCCGCACAGCGACCCCCTGGGAGTATTCCACTGTGCTCGTTGGGGACGCTGATCCCGCGTGAGTACTACCAACAATCGTCTGCGGTTGCCCAGGCCTGCCAACAGTCACTGAGCGGCTACGGCCGACGACTCCCCCAGTCCGTTGAGGTCCATCCAGATCGCCTTGTGCTCCCTTGCTCCGGCGGCGCGGAGGAGAGTCCGTAGCGCGTCTGCCAACCGGCCGCCTTTCCCGATGACCTTCCCCAGATCATCGGGAGCTACGCGTACCTCGAACGTGACGCTGCGCTCTCCTTGGACTTGGCGTACCGTCACTTGCTCCGGGTCGTCCACCAACGCCCTCACCATCATCGACACGAGTTCGCGCAGAGATCCCACCTCCCGGCTCAGCGGGGCGGGGGGCGTCTGCAACTGCTGGGTGACCGACCTGGGTCGCGCCGGCCTCACCTCCAGGCATCGTCCATCGAGCAGGCATCCGTGCAGCGCGGCGCACACCGCCTCGGCCTGCTCAACGGTGGCCAGTTCTACGAAGCCATAGCCTTGTGACCGCCCGCTCCTCCCGTCCTGAATCACTCGAACTCTAGCCACGCTTCCGAACTGCCCGAACAGCCGCGCCAGATCGTCCTCAGTCGTCTGCCAGGGCAGGTTCCCTACGTACAGCGTCGCTTCATCGCTCGGCACGGAGAACTCCCTCTCAAAGCAGATGGCAGGGGCCCGAGCGGCGCGAGCTGCTCGGGGGAACTCAGGCGGAGCGAATTGGCCTCGCCCCGCCTGAGCAATGACAAGTCACCGTCGTCCGCTATCGGACAAGGCATCCCCCTGCAGCTGGCCCTCGAGGCGGACGCCGGTGGACCAGCTCCGAACCACTAGAACTTCCCATCGATTGGACCGTCGCACCAGCACATCCCCTTCATCTGGCCATCGTGCCAGGTCGTCCCGTCGTAGCCGGGGGGCTGGCAGCACAGATTTCCCTCATGGAGGTTTATGACTTGCTCACCGGCGATCCAAGAGGCGTGCCCGTCGGCGAAGCCGTAGTTCTGGCCGCCCATATGCCGCGTGAACTTACTGCGGTACGACGAGTCAGTCCAGAACTTCTCGTAAACGCTTCCGTCCAGGCCGCAGAGCTGTGTAACCGGGCAGTTCGTCCAGTCGGCACATCCGTTCGCACAGAAGCCCCAGACCTGATTCCTGACATTGTGCAGGGTCGTCGTTCCGCCGTTGTCGGCACAGACGATCTGCCAGGAGGGGTCAGCGATCTGGGATGTCTTCATGCCCATCTCCATCTCTTCAGGGACGCCGATCCCTTGGTCGAAGCAGCCGGTGCTCGAAGCATTCGACGCGCCGGTGATCCAGCCGTAGGCCTCGGGACTGGCGAGTCTCTGCTGTGAGATAGAGTCGGTGACCTCGCCGCCCCAGCCTGGTGGGAAGGCCCAGGCACACGGACTCACCGCCTGGCCAGTTCCCCACTCCCCCTCATGCTCCTTAAGGTAAGTCCACCAGGCGGCTCCGTAGTTGGGCACAATAAACCAGACGCTGGCCGACCACCTCTGGCTCGGGCATCGCCAGACGTCACGGTTCCTGGTGTACTCATCGAAGACCACCGGCCAGCGGACGAACGGATTCGCCCACGAGATGCGCCAGCAGTCCGGGTTGTCGCCGCCGCCGCCGCGCCCCGGCGTGGTAGAGAAGAACGCCATGGCGGCCGGGTCATGCGACGCGTCGGAAGGCAGTCGGTCATAGTCGCTGAGGTACATCTGAACGGCGGTGGCGATGTTCTTTACATTTGACAGGCACTGGATCTTGCGGGCCGATTCCCGCGCTCGCGCAAACACCGGGAACAGCATCGCCGCCAGAATCGCGATGATCGCGATCACTACTAGTAACTCGATCAGCGTGAATCCTTGTGATCGTCTCATTGGCGCATCGACCTCCCTACAGGATATCAAGTGCCAATTCAACGCGGGGGCTCAGCCGTTACATCGTCTCCTAACCTTTCACCTCCTTTCCTGTGGCAGCGGGTCGGGCCCGATGGACAGAGGCCGGCGGCATGACCGCCGATACTGACGAACGGCAGACCCGAGAAGCAGTCAACTCTAGCAGGTTGTGCTCACGTTTCGCTGTACAGAACTCTCTGGTTGCAGAACAATTCTCCTGTCTTCTGAGGCAGGCAAACAGCTGTGTGTGAGCGCGCTGAACGACCCAGGGGGGGAGTCCTTCATCTCGCCGCGGGACGAGCAGCGGCCGGACGGCAACAATCCGCTGTGGGCAGTGAGCGGGATCGAGAACCAGCTCCGGCCGATGGATATCCATATCCATCGGGGAGTCGAGGTGGGGGTCCTGCTCAGGGGCGAAGAGGAGTTGCACTGCAGCGATTTCGTGCTCACTCTCCGGCCCGGCGACGTCTGGCTGTGCAACATCTACGAGCCGCATGGGCCGAGCCTGGTCAGAGGTCCGCACCGCAACATCGTGCTGGTCTTCGTGCCGGACTTTCCCGGGCACGAAATGCTGGCGAGCTGCCTTGGCTGACGCTGTTTGCGGTGCCCCCCAGCCAGCGCCCCCGGGTCACCACACCGGAGATGCGGCGGGAGATCGAGGAGAAGCCACGGCGCTGGGAAGGTGTCGTGCGCCTCGAACTACTGCACCTGCTCATCGAACTCAGCCGCGGGTGGGAGGCGGCCCGGCGGACGGACGGATCGGAGCACGTGCGCATCAGCGGGCTGGCGCGGATCATGCCGGCGCTCAGCCTGGTGCATTCCCTGCCCTGGCGAAAGGTTAGCGTGCCGGAGGCGGCGGGGGCGTGCCGGCTGAGCGTGTCGCGATTCCACGGGCTGTTCCGGCATACTATGGGGATGAGCTTCGGCGGCTTCGCCCTGCGAGCGCGTCTGTCGCTCGTGGCCCATCGCGTGTCCAGTACCGATCGGCCGATAGCCGTGATCGCAGGCGAGTCCAGCTTCGTCGATGCCTACCATCTCGATCGCGTGTTCGTTTCGCGCTTCGGCTGCACACCGGGTGAGTATCGCCGGCGAGCAGGCCGCGAGGGTGCAGCGTAAGCCGCGAGGGGCATGGGCCGATCTGGATCGAGGACGACACCTCCGCCGCTAGCACAGCGGCTGTAGCCGCCAAGAGCGTATCCGCCGGGAGCGCCACCTGGCACGCTCCACCATCGCGCCCCAAACTCTTGTTTGAATGCCCGATCCGTGGTATACTCTGATCGTAGGAAGTACATCCAGGCCCCTGGCCCGTAGTGGTGGGGGAAGAGCCGACGGATATCAGCCGGCATCTGATGCGAGATAGGGTCTAGCTCCCCCGAATCTGGCACCAGGGGCCGGCTTTGTCTTTGGCCGGGAAGACAAGCGGTGGAGTGGACCACCACTAGGGCGAGCGACCAGCGTCGAGACACCCGCGGGAAGACGGTCAAAGGGGCGGTTTGCGGCCGATGAAGGCGGCTTTCCATTGCCGCGCAAGCAGGCATACCGCGCGGAGTCTCGCGGGGCCGTATTCTGCGACGGTTCCTCTCAGGCGCAGCGGCCGTCTTGGGCGGAACAGGGGTAATCGCAGTTGACTGAGCAGCTACCGGACGCAGGCGCAGCCAACACGTCCAGCAGCACGGCATGCGCCGCCTTGACGGCAAGCGGCCAACGGTGTCGGGCGCTGCCCATGCCGGGCCAGCCCTTCTGCCTGTTTCACAGCCAGCAGGCCGAGGCAAAGAAGATCATGGCCGATGCTAGACGCGCCGGCGGCCTGGCGCGGCTGGCCTCCCTCAAGCCCACCGGCCTGGTGGTGAAAGTCGGCACACCCCAGGAGTGCAAGGAGACCGCGCGGCAGGCGCTGCAGCTAGTGCTGGATGGCAAGCTGGATCGGCCCCGCTGCGACTCCACCGTCAATGGCTGTGCCAAGCTGCTGGAGACGTTCGCACTGGGGGAGTTGCAGGCCCAGATCGAGGCCATCAAGGCCGACCTGAAGATGGTGAAGGAGATGGGAGATGCGGACGCGGGCTAAGCTGGAGGAGGAGATCGCCGCCCTGGCCAGCGAGGTGCGCGAGCTCGCGCGCACGCGCGGCGCAGGGCTGCCAGATGTGCAGACACTGGTGGAGTTCATCGTTGCGGCCTTCGGCGCGGAGCATCGCCATGGGGTAGCAGAGGCAGCGGACTCCACTGGGCCTGGGGGCACTGGCGGAGGCGGTCGCGGGGTTGCAGCTTGCGCCAGCCGCGGAGGCGCTGCAGGCCTGTGTCGTCACCGTCTTCCAGGCGATGGGCAGAGAGGACTTCCCAGCTTACCGGCGTGAGTCTCAGGCGCTCAGGGAGTCGCTGGTCTCCCTGCTGGAGGCGCGGGCGGCCAAGTGGCCGCACCTGTGGTCGGCGCGAGAGCTGTACCCCATGTCCTCCCGTGGCGTTGCCTACCCGGCGGAACAGGTGCGCGCTACCGTGGCCAAGCTCAACCGCTGGCAGGTGCTGGTATGGGCCGGGAGGGCGCTGGCCTGTGCGGTGGAGGATGTCTGGCTATGGAGGCTCTGGCAGACCGGCTGGCGAGAGTACCAGGAGGCCTCCCGCCGGCGGGGCCAGTCGAGGAGGTCGGAGGAGGAGTGGGAGAGGGAGATCGCGCAACATACGCTGCCGGAAGCAGAAGCGGTAGTCGTCGATAGCTGGCCGGTGCCTCCGGACAGCGGACTGGCCGGAGGGGAACATGAAGGCCCGGCTGCCCCAGGTTCGCAAGTGGCAGGAGGAACAGGGCGCGCTGGACGGGGCCCTCGACCGGCTCTCCCGCGCCACCGGGGTGGCCAGGCCGATGGCCGGAGATTGTGCCGTAGTCAGCATCGCAGATCAAGGAACGGAGTGACAGCGATGACAGCAGAGCAGCAGGTCACAGCAAAGAACGATGCGAGCGCCGACCTTCACCTGGCTACCGAGCGGCGGCCCCTCGATTCTCTCCAGCCCCACCCCCGAAACTACCGCCGCCACCCGGAGCGCCAGTTGACGATTCTGCGCGAGTCGCTGCGGGTGCACGGCCAGCAGAAGCCAGTGGTCATCACTCCCGATGGCACCATTCTCGCGGGCCACGGCCTGGTGGAAGCGGCGCGGGCGGAGGGTTGGACCGAGATCGCGTGCCATGTCTATGACGGCGCCTATCCGGAAGCGTTCCTGGCCATCGACAACCGCGCCTCCGATCTGGCGGAGGACGATGAGACTGCGCTCGCCCGGCTCCTCCAGGACCTCGACGCGCAGGAACAGCTCTCCGCCGCGGGCTGGGGAGAAGACGATCTATCCGAGTTGCTGTTACGCTTGGACGCGGAAGAGAAGCACGGCCGCGACGAGACCTTCGACGCGGAGGGGGCGCTAGCGGAGGCGGAAGGGCAGCAGGGGCCGACGCGGGTGCAGCCCGGAGAACTCTGGCAGTTGGGCCGGCACCGCCTGCTGTGCGGGGATGCCACCAACCCGGCGAACTGGGCCCGCCTCATGGCCGGCGAAGTGGCCCAGGCCATCTGCACCGATCCACCCTACGCCATCAACTACCTCGGCGGCCGCGCCGCCCAGGAAGAGCGCATCTCCGCCAAGCGCCGGGGAGCCGAGGGACAAGAAGGCGACGCCTACTGGGACGACCTCACCGATGATCAGTATCGGGCGCTGCTGATCTCCAGCTTGGGCCTGGCCCACCAGCACTCGGACGACAAGGCCCCGCTCTACCTGTGGTTTGCCAGTTCTCACTTGCGGGATGTGCTGGACTGTTTAGCCGAGACCGGCTGGCAGGAGCGAAACCTCCTAGTCTGGGTCAAGAACAACGGCGCCGGCGCGCTCTTCGCCCAGTACAAGCATTGGTATGAGCCCTGCTTCTATGCCCACAAGCGGGGCCAGGCCCCCCGCTGGCATGGGCCGACGAATGAGCGCACGGTGTGGGAGCATGACAAGCCGGCGGTCAACGACCTCCATCCGACTATGAAACCACTGGCGCTGATCGAACGCAGCATCGCCAATGCCACCGAACTTGGTCACCTAGTGGTAGACCCCTTCCTGGGTTCGGGCACCGCCATCCTGGCGGCGGAGCGCGCCGGCCGGCGCTGCTATGGCTTCGACCTAGACGCGCGCTACTGCGATGTCATCCTCTCCCGGTGGGAGTCCTTCACCGGGGAGAAGGCGGTGAAGAGCGATGGCTAGGCCCGTGAAGGTGATAGACCTGAAGCTGCTGGAAGACCTGGCCCGCATCCAGTGCACGGACGGGGAGATGGCGGCGATCTTGGGCTTCACCCGGGAAGGGTTCCACAAGCGCAAGCAGCGGGAACCGGAGTTAGTTCGCATCATAGAAAAGGGGAAGGACGAGGGACAGTCCTCCTTACGGCGGCTGCAGTGGAAGAACGCCATGGGGGGCAACACCACCATGCAGATCTGGCTGGGTAAGCAGTACCTGGGCCAGCGGGATATGCACTCCTCCGAGCTCACCGGGGCGAAGGGGGAGCCGCTGATTCCCTCCCACCTCGTCACCGGCATGGACGAGGCCACCCGCACGCTGCTGCGGGAACT
This sequence comes from uncultured Armatimonadota bacterium, assembly GCA_963699135.1. Taxonomy (GTDB): domain Bacteria; phylum Armatimonadota; class Hebobacteria; order Hebobacterales; family Hebobacteraceae; genus JBEKKD01. The sequence continues at coordinate 1,782,077 of OY969415.1, forward strand.
GCGGGGCCGGCTGCCGCGGGCGGCGCTGCCAGCGTTGCCCGCACCTCAGCCTGCGGATCACTCGGCCGAGGAGGAAGCATGACCGCGGCGGCCGCCACCGGCTACGAACAGGATGTGCTCAGGCAGGCCAGCCTGGACCCGGCCGCCTTCGCCTGGTTAGCCAGCAGAGGCCAGTGGCAGGTCGCCCCGCATCTCGACCTGCTGGCGGAGCGGCTGCTGGATGTGGCCCAGGGCAAGCGCAAGCGGTTGCTGATCCAGATACCTCCCCGGCATGGCAAGAGCGAGTTCGCCTCCGCCCACTTCCCAGCCTGGTACCTGGGGACGTTTCCCGATCGCCGGGTGATCCTCGCCAGTTACGAGCATGGCTTCGCCGCCTCCTGGGGGGCGAAGGCCAGAGACCGTCTCGCCGAGTTTGGCCCACTTCTCTGGCGGCTGTGGATCAGGAAAGAGAAGCAGGCGGCCGACGACTGGGGAATCGCCGGCCATCCAGGCGGGATGGTGTGCGCGGGAGTAGGGGGCCCCATCACCGGCCGGGGGGCGGACCTGCTGATTATCGACGATCCGGTGAAGTCGGCGGAGGAGGCCGACTCCGAGACCTATCGGGAGCGCGCCTGGAACTGGTACCGCGCCACCGCCTACACCCGCCTGGAACCCGGAGGGGCCATCCTGCTGATCCAGACCCGGTGGCATGAAGACGACCTGGCGGGGCGAGTGCTGGCGGAGGCAGCCAAGACCGGAGAGCAGTGGGAGGTGATCAAGCTGCCCGCGCTGGCGGAAGAGGGGGATGTATTGGGTCGACAAGTGGACGAGCCGCTGTGGCCGGAGCGCTATCCACTGGCCACCCTGGCCCAGATCCGGGAGAGCGTGGGGCCTTACTGGTGGTCCTCGCTCTACCAGCAGCGGCCGGCTCCTCCGGAAGGCGCGCTCTTCAGGAAAGACTGGTGGCGATTCTACCCGGATCGGGATCGGCCCCAGGCCTTCGATCAGGTGCTGCAGTCCTGGGACATGGCCTTCAAGGATACTGCGGACTCTGACTATGTGGTGGGCCAGGTGTGGGGAAACCTCGGTGCCCGCAGCTATCTGCTGGATCAGATCAGAGAGCGCATGGACTTCGCCAAGACGCTGGAGGCGGTGCAGGAGCTGAGCCGGCGCTGGCCCCAGGCGCTGCTGAAGCTGGTGGAGGACAAGGCCAACGGCCCGGCCGTCATCTCCGCACTCCAACTCCAGGTGCCCGGACTCGTTGCCGTGAAGCCCCAGGGCGGCAAGCTCAGTCGGGCGCAGGCGATCCTGCCGTTGGTGGCGGCTGGCAACGTGTGGCTGCCCGCTCCCCAGGAACAGCCCTGGGTGGAGCAATTCCTGGCGGAGGGCGCGGTCCTTCCCGGTGGGGGCCCACGACGACCAGGTGGATGCCATGAGCCAGGGCTTACAGTGGTTTCTGGGGGCGCGGGACCCGGTGTCGGAGGTGGACCCGCTGGCTCATCTGCCGCCGCGCGCTCGTGTCATGGAAGAGATCATGCGGGCGCGGCGAGAGGCGGCGAGAGCGGAGCCGCGGGACCCCAGGTATGGCCTCGACGATGCGAGAGGGTGGGGAGGCGGCTGAGCGCGCAGGCCGCCCGGCGCTGCGCCTGTCCACCAAGACGCGCCCAGACGGCGCACGACGCTTGCCAGCCTCTGGCTGGTCGGCCCCAGGGCCGCGCTCGGCAGCGAGGTGGCGGTAGGGGCGCGGCGCTGACCTGCGGGCCTCTCTCCAGCCCTCCTCCTCGCCTCCACCGCGTGGCGATCCACGAGGGAGATCCCGCCGTTGCGACGAAGAGCGCGAAGGCAGGAGAAGAGCGCATGTCCTTTCAGCGAGCGAGTGCCACGAGCGGAGCGCGAAGAGATCGCCGAGTGGCCACATGGCTGTGGGTAGCGGTGACGCTGGCGGTTGCTGTTGCCCCGTGGGGGGAGCCGGGGGACGCGCGCCCTGGTGGTGAGGAGGCTGCGATGACGAAGACCGCGACCTGGACGAGTCTGGGCCTGGGCGGCGGCGGCGCCATGTTCACGCCCGCCATCTCCCCGGCCGATCCGAACCTGATCCTGGTGAACTGCGACATGAGCGGCGTCTACCGCTCCCTCGACGGCGGCCAGACCTGGGAGATGATCCACTATCAGCAGCTCACCAGCTCCACCCGCGTGCGGCCGGTCTGGCATCCCACCGACCCCAATGCCGCCTTCGCCGCCGGCGGGTGGCGCGCCCCTCTCAAGGTGACCCATGACCAGGGGAAGACCTGGAGCGCGGTGCCAGGCGCCCCTGCTGAGATCACCGCCCTCGCCGTCGATCCGGGGGAGCCGGCGCGCATGCTTGTGGGTAGCCGCGACGGCATCTCGCGTTCGCTCGATGGCGGCCAGACATGGGAGCCCGCCGTCCCAGTGGAGGGTCGACCGATCGGCTTCCATTTCGACCAGGCCAGCCCAGCTAGCACCCGCACCTGCTTCGCCGCTACCGACCAAGGGATCCTCCGTTCTGACGATGCCGGCGCCACCTGGCATGCGGCTGGGAAGGGGCTCCCTCTGCCCCTCGTGTCTTTCGCGGGCGGATCGAATCGGGAGAGCAAGTCCTGTGTCCTCTACTGCTCCGTGAAGAGCGGCGAGACCGATGGCGAACTCACCGGGGGGATCTACCGGTCCGACGACCGAGGGGAGACCTGGACCCGCGCTATGGACGAAGGCATCGACCTGCAGACTGAGCGGCGGGCGGGCCGACCGGCCGCGGCCCGCGCAGTACGAGTTCGTCCTCACCACGGACGTGGACCCCTCCCGCGTCTACGCCTCCCGCGGTCGGGGAGGCCGCGTCTTCCGCAGCGATGATCGCGGCGGGCACTGGCGCGGTCTGCTCTTCCAGCGCATGGATTCACCCGGCTTCAATGTGGGCCCCAACTACCTGATCGACGAGCGCGGCGGCGGTGGCGACACCATCTCCGGCTTCGGCATCGACCCCGCCGATCCTGACCACGTCATCGTCACGGACTGGATGGACTGTCTGATTACCAAGGACGGCGGCAAGACCTGGGCCGCCGCCCACACGCGCAGCGCGGAGCCGGTTGGCCGCCGCGGTAAGGGTATGCGCTGGATCGACACCGGGCTCGTGGTAACCACCGTCTGGCACTACTACCTGGACCCCTTCGAGCCCAACCGCCACTACATCGCCTACACCGACATCGGCTACGCTCGCTCCACCGATGCCGGCGAGACCTGGTACTGGCAGACCGGTCGCCCTCTCCGCAACACCACCTATGAAATCGCCTTCGACCCCGACACGCCGGGCAGAATGTGGGCGGCATTCGCCGACCTCCACGACATCCCGAACGCGAACGTCATCTCCGGCCGTCACTACTTCGCCGACGCCTCCGGCGGCGTGGGGGTAAGTGCGGACTTTGGCGTCACCTGGAGGGACACGTCGCAGGGCCTGCCCCCGAAGTCGATCACCTCGGTGATCGTCGATCCCAAGAGCCCCAAGGGGAGCCGCACGCTCTACGCCTCCGCCTTCGAGGACGGTGTCTACAAATCTGTGGATGGCGGCCAGACATGGGTCAAGAAGTCGCAAGGCCTCGGCGCGCCGGGCCTGAATATGCGTGTCTGCCGGTTGATCCTCCGTCCGGACGGGACCCTCTTCTGCGTCGTCACCGGACTGCGCAAGGACGACCAGTTCGTCGCGGAGGGCCCCGGCCTCTACCGCTCGACCGACGGCGCGGAGACCTGGCAGCAGATCAACCGCTCTCAGCCCCTCCTCTGGCCAAAGGACTACGATGTCGATCCGCGAGATAGCCGGGTCATCTACCTGGGCGCGGCCGACGCGGGCGACCAGCAGGAGGGAGGGCTCTACAAGACCGTAGACGGCGGCGCCACCTGGACCCGCGTCGCTCGCAAGGGCCACGACTGCTTCGGGGCCAGCATCAGCCCGCGTCAGCCGGACTGGGTCTACCTCTGCATCGCAGAGGGCGCCGACGACGCCGGACTGTGGTTGAGCAAAGACGCGGGCAAGACCTGGCAGGCGCTCGAAGGCCTGCCCTTCCACAGCGCCCAACGGGTCACGTTCGACCCGAGGGACGACTCCGTCATCTACGTCGCCACCTTCGGCGGCAGCGTCTGGAAGGGCCCCGCGGAGTAGCGCCGGCCCGCGCCTGCCGCTGGCCTGAAGGCTGCAACCCGCAGCGAGGTGGTGGTAGGACCGCGGCGCGTCTCTCACATCGGCAGCTGGAACGCCCGCTGCACGAACACCGCCATCTGGTCGCGGGTGACGATCCAGGTCGGCTGGTAGTGGGTGGCGTCATAGCCCTTCACCACTCCATGGTCCACGCAGGCCTGGACGGCAGTGCCTGACCAGTAACCGGCCGGTACGTCGGAGAACAGTTCCGGCGCGGTAGTCATGTCGTCATCGATGCCCACCCACCCCTTCGCGCGGGCGATGAACACGGCCATCGAGCCTCGGTCCACCTGCAGCGCCGGTCCGTAATGGGTCGCGTCGAAGCCCTTCACCACGCCGTGATCGATGCAGTAGGCGATATAGACGTTGGCCCAGGGGTTGGTGATATCGGTGAACGCCACCGTCGCCGGCCCCGTCGGATCGCCGCCGTTCATGCCCCGGGCGATGTATACCGCCATCTGATCGCGGGTGACAGGATCAACTGGGAAGTAGTAGCCGCCAGAGCCTTTGACGATGCCGGCCTTGGCACACGCCATGATCTGGTAGTAGGCCCATTGCGGGTCTAGCCCCGAAGCCCCATACCCCCAGGCGGGGACATCCTGGAATCGCGTCTCCCGGACGCCGTAGAAGGCCACCGGCGACAACGTATCGGTCTGTCCACAGACGATGTTCCCTACCGGGTCGCGTGAGGCGGTGATATCCTCCCATGCCTGCAGCGCCTCGTCATAGTGCAGGATGCAGAGCTGGTCCTCGGCCAGCCCCTCGGGAACATCGGCGTGGCTGTAGGTCATGCAGATGGTCGCCGGGCCCGTGACCTGGGCCGTCGTGTTGAGTTCATAGAACTCATAGTCGAAGCGGAACCCCGTTGGCACTTCAGGTGGGTCGTCGTCCCGTACGATCGTGGTTACGCCGGCCGCGGTGACATCGGAGAAGGTGATGGTGACGTTGTCAACGCTGACCTCGGGATCTTCGGGGGAGGTGTTGGGACCATCCCAGCTGTGACAGAACTCGATCACCTGGTTCTCGGTGAGCCTTGTCAATTCCCCGGTCGCAAGTTCATACAGCCACAGTTCGACCTGCACAGAGTAGATGGGGCCAGTTGGATCAAACGGTAGGGCAGCTCGGAAGAGGATGCGGTCACCCATCGGAGACCATCTGGGATGCGAAGGTCCGGTACCCTCTCTGACCACCCCAATCTTATCGACGTTGGCCGGCAGTACCGGCTCGTAGATGGCGAGGTGGGCCGCCACGTCAGAGTCAGTAACGAACCGCCGAAAGAGGACCTGGGGATCGCTGCCGTCGGCATTGGTGAGAAGCATCTCCCGCCAGACGCCAGTCTCGCCCTGATCCGTGTCGTCTCTCGTCAGGACAGACACGATCTTGCTCCCGTCGGGAGACCAGTCTGCCGAGTCTGCCACATTCGGCAGCGCGACCAGATCCGTCCCATCGGCATCCACCGAGAAAGCGCCGGTGTCCGCATAGCACGTCAGTCGGTAGCCGTTCGGAGACCAGGTCGGACTCCAGGAGGTCGGGGAGCTCAAGCCGGTAACGCAGTGGGCATCGGTGCCGTCTGCATTCACGACCCAGACATACCACCCCGCGTCGCACGGTTTAGTGGAGGCTGTTGCATCGGCATGCTGGAAGACTATCTTCCGCGGATCAGGCGACCAAGCTGGGCTGCAGCTCACTCCTCCGAGGCCGGCGAGCGAGGTGATATTGACGGCCTCGGACCCATTGATCCGCGCCGTCCACACATCGGATATCGTGGCCGGCCACGTGTCCCTGATGCTGTATACCACCCGATCCATGTAAGGGAAGATCTCACCATAGGCGAAGAGCGCGGGAGCCATTGTCACGTGGTCCGAAGTGCCCTCCATGAAGTAGGCATAGAGGCCGTGCACGCTGTCACTGGCGCTCACCAGGATCGTCCCCTCGATGGGGACAGGCGTGACCGCACCCATTGAAGCCGGAGCGGCCGCTAGGGCAAGCAAACAGCAGATAAGGAGATGGCGCATCGCTCCCTCCAGTAAGCCCCGAGTATGAACTGCCAGGGAACGCCCGTGTTACTCCCTCTCCGGCTACATCGGAAGCTGGAACGCCCGCTGCACGAACACCGCCATCTGGTCGCGGGTGACGACCCAGGTGGGCTGGTAATGGGTGGCGTCATAGCCATTCACCACCCCATGATCCACGCAGGCTGCGATTGCGGTGCCCGACCAGTGGCCGGCCGGCACGTCGGCGAACAGTTCCGGCGCGGTAGTCATGTCGTCATCGATGCCCACCCACCCCTTCGCCCGCGCCACGAACACCGCCATCGAGCCCCGATCCACCTGCAGCGCCGGTCCGTAATGGGTCGCGTCGAAGCCCTTCACCACGCCGTGATCGATGCAATAGGCGATGTAGACGTTCGCCCAAGGGTTGGTGATATCGGTGAACGCCACCGTCGCCGGCCCGGTCGGTTCGCTGCCGTTCATGCCCCGGGCGATGTACACCGCCATCTGGTCGCGGGTGACGGAATCAGTGGGGAAGTAGCTGCCACCGGAGCCCTTAGCGATGCCCGCGTCCTCGACCGCTCTGACCTGCGGATAGGACCAGTAGTCCAGCGGCACGTCGTTGAAGATCTCGGCGTAGTCGGCCGGCACGTCCTTGATGGTGATCTGCTGGTTGGCGGCCACGCCCGGTGGATGACCACGCTGCCGTCTGGAAAGCGAACACGCACCGAGACCGTGGTCGCGCCACCGAGGCCGAAGTGCGCAACCTGTTCGTTCTGGCCGAGCCAACCAGAGCCCCCATCTATGCCGCGCAGCAGTGTTCGCCCCGCTGCCCGTCGGAACGACCGGGTCATTGTCGAGGTTCAGCGACACCACTGCGCCGATCGCATCGCGCCCAGGATCTACTGCCCGTGGCGTCGCCACTCTCGCTTGTTAGTGCCCGCACGCGCAGCCAGTTGCCGGCAGGGCCGAGGTCGTGGAAGAGGCGTGACCGATCATCCGCCGTGCTAGTGGCGAAATAGCACTGGAGAGAGGTCGAGACGGCCGTCTAGATCAATGTCCGCCCATCCTGCCGCGCCCGCTTGGTATGGAGCAGTACCCGCGATCTCCAGGCCCGAGCCAATCACCTCGTTCGTGAATGTGCCATCGCCGTTGTTGTGATACAGGAACGCGTTCTTTCCCCAGTTCCCGACGTATAGGTCCAGAAAACCGTCATTGTCGTAGTCGGCCCACGCGGCACCCTCCGCCCACGGTCTGTCCGCCGCTCATGCCCGCGGAGGCGCTGACGTCAGTGAACGTGCCATCGTGATTGTTGTGGAACAGCCAGTGTGGGCCGCCATTCCCGTCGACGTAGGGACCGGCAGTCAGGTACAGATCCAGCCATCCGTCGTTGTCGTAGTCGCCCCAGATCGCGCTCTAGGCAGTCCACCGCCGCGTCCACACCCGACAGGTCGCTCACATCGGTGAACGTGCCGTCACCGTTGTTCCGGTAGAGCTTCGTCGGCTTTGCCAGTCGGGCCAAGACAAGATCGGGCAGGCCGTCATTGTCGTAGTCAACCCAGGACGCTCCGAGGGTGGAGTCGTTGGCAGCGTCACCGATCATGCCGGCCGCCGCTGACATCTCCGTGAAGGTTTCATCCCCGTTGTTCCTCATCAGATAGCCGGGACCAAAGATGTTGGAACTGAAGGCATCGAGGAGATTGTCGCCGTTGTAGTCGCACCAGTTCTGACTGTAGCTGGAGCTGTGGGCAATGTGGAAGCCAGCGTCTCCCGCAACATCGACGAACCCGGTCTCGCTCTGGCTGTATAGGAAGGGCCAATAGGCATCCCCCACCAGGATGTCCGGCAGGCCGTTGTTGTCGTAGTCTCCCCATGCCGCCCCCCACTGGGGATATGACGCGTCAGTTAGCCCAAGCGACTCACTCACGTCCGTGAAAGTGAGGTTGCGATTGTTGTGGTAGAGTAGCGGTCCATGGGGTACCGGGACGGCCGTGCCGGCGTCGCCGTCTGCCAGGAACAAGTCGGCGATATCCGTCCCCGTCGTAGTCACCCCACGCGCCACCGGCGGCACTTGGGAACGTTGCCGCCAGTATCTCTTCGAACTGCGCGGCATGGACCGGAAAGACGCAGATCGCCGACAGCGCGGCTGCCGCCACCAAGACCAGCCACAGACCACGAACACCCATCACACACCCCCAATCGCGACGAAGCGCAGGTCCGAATATGTGGCCCGGAAGGGCCAGCCTACCTGCACATCATAGCACGACGGCAGCAGAGCAGCAGGGCGAAATCCTACAACCGGCAGGGATGCTCTCCTGGCCCCCTACGCCCTCCCCCGCGTCGCCACTGACGCCGCTGCTCAAAGCCCGCAGTTGCTCTCCCCCGATCTCACGGTAGCGGCCTGCCGACAGGTCGGCCACTTGGGCCTGCAGGTCCTCCACCTCTAGATGGGTATAGCGCTGGGTGGTGGTCACCCAGGCGTGGCCTAGCAGTTCCTGCACTGCTCTCAGGTTGGGCCGGACGCGCAGGGCGTGGGTGGCGAAACTATGGCGCAGTACATGTGGCCCAGAGCGATCGGTGATGCCGGCCGCCCGCAGGTAGCGGTTCACCAGGAGCGCAATACCGCGTACCGAGAAGCGATGCCCGCTGCGATTCAGGAACAGCGCCGGCTCCGCATCCTCGCGGTCGACGATGTACGCCAGCAGCGCGTCCGCCGCGGGGCGGTTGATGGGCAGTCGATGAAGCCGCCGCCCCTTGCCCACCACCTGCAGCGCGCCCCAGCCCTCCGCGGGCAGATGCACATCGTCGCGGCTCAGGGCACACAGCTCCCCCACGCGCAGGCCGGTGTTGTAGAACAGCTCAGGATGGCGCGGTCTCGCCGGCCCGTCGGGGTGGAGGTCGCGGACAGGGACAGCAGGCGTTGCACCTCCTCGACCATGAGATGCTTGGGCGTCAGCGGCGGACCCAGGCGGATGGAGCGCAGGGCCTGGGCGGGGTTGGTCTCCAGCCGGCCCTCCTCGAACAGGAAGCGGCAGAAGGATCGCGTGGCGGCGATGGCGCGGTTGATGCTGCATGGCGATCGGCCGGCCTGCTGCTGGCGGCGGAAACACTCCCGCAGGTCCGCCGGCCGCACTTGGTCAAGTGGCCCAGGCAGGGCCGCCAGCAGTGCCTCCAGATCCCTGCGGTAGGCCCGCACCGAGTTGGCTGACCGCCCCTCCAGCGCCAAGGCGTCCAGGAATCCCTCTAGCTCGCACTGGTCCGACCGCCGCTCCTGTTGCTGCTTCCTCGCCATCCTTGCCTCCCTTCTGGCTTCGAGCGTACTTCCGATAGGACACTAGGGAGGATGTTGGCCAGGAAGTCCAGACATTTCTGCTGCTCGTAACGTGCCGCGGGGCCGCCCACACGCGGCGGCAGCCCGCGCAAAGCCGCGAGGCGAAGAACGACCCCAGTCGGCCACCGAAAGCCACACACGGGCGCACACGGCGCGCCGTTCGCGGCCGTGTGACGCGACGACCATCTTGTAGCGGCAGTTCCAGAGCACTGTGCCAGCAGCATCTGTGAGTCCGTGAGTGCGCTGGGCTGTATGCTGGTGACGTGGTGAAGGTGCGAACCGAGCACGTATCGAACCCCTGTCAGCGAGGGAGCGGTCATCAAGGGTACTGGTGGATGACTGCCCAGAAGGGGGGTTCCGGCCGTGCATCGAGACGCAGTCCTGGCATGCTGGGCGAAGACACATCTCGGCGCGCCAGGCTTCCATCCGCTGATTTCCCACATGCTCGATTCTGCCGCCGTTTGTAGAGCGCTGGCTCCCCAGTTCCCCCGCTCTCAGCCGTTGCCCGTCCGCTCTGCTCTTGCATCGTAGCCCTGCACGACACTGGCAAGGCCGACCCCCGCTTCCAGAACAAAGCCGCCGATCGGGCCGCGGCGGTCAGTCACCTGGGCCTCGTCCTGTCCGACCAGATCGTGCGGTTCCGGCACGAGTCACGTTCGTGCGAGTGGGTTCGGGAACTCCACTACCCAGTACGCGAACTACATACGGGAACGAGGAAGCCATGAACGAGAAGCCCATGAACTACAACCTGCTCGTCGAGCAGTGGATCCCCGTCCTGATGACCGACGGGAAGTACGCTCGCGTCGGCATCAGGGATGCGCTGACGCAAGCGGGCCGGATTCGGCAGATCGCGGCGAGCAACCCCATGGACCGCGTGGCAATCCTGCGGTTCCTGCTCGCGTTGCTGTACTGGTGCAAGGGGAACCCGCCGGATGAAGGAAGGGCCGTTTCTGGCGACTCGTTCCCTGCGGATTGGTTTTCCAGACTCGATGACAATAGAGACTGCTTCAACCTTCTGGGTGAAGGGAAGCGGTTCTACCAGGATCGCGCCGCACAAAGAGACCGGGCGGCTACGGATCTGATCCAGGAGACTCCTACGGGCAACAACTTCTGGCATTTCCGGCACTCGATAGACAAGCAGGACGGACTTTGCCCCGCTTGCTGCGCCATGGGACTGCTGCGGCTGCCGCTGTTCTCCGTGAGTGGCCTGCCTAACCTGAAGTCCGGCATCAACGGCACCCCGCCGGTGTATGTCGTGCCTTGGGGCCTGTCGCTGCTAGAAACCCTTCTTGCAAACTGGTCACCATCTAAGCTGCTTGGCGAGCCTGAATGGACCCAGCCAGACATCCGTCCAACTCCAGATCAGGAGGTACCCCTGCTTACCGGTCTGACTCTCCTGTCCAGGCGGGTTTGGCTGCATGATCCCGAACAGGCCGGCACATGCGTCGGTTGCGGAGCAGAAAGGACGGCGCTCATACGGACGTGCATGTTCCAGTCAGCTGGCGAACAGACGAATGACCGATGGGATGATCCTCATGTGATCTACTCAGACGCGACGCCACGAAGAACCTTGAAAGCACCGGATCTGACGGCAGCAGGCAAGTTCAGAATGGACCGTCCGTGGCCCGACCTGCTTGCCCGCCTGGTCGAGAAGGGCAAGTTCGGACCTGGAGACAAGCCAACATCGCTTCTGGTGGTCGGGTTTGCCACTGACCAGGCCAAGAGCATTGATGTGTGGGAGCGAACGATTGGCATGCCATCAACAGGAACGATTCAGGGAACGGCGGCATCGCTGATCCAGCGATGGCAGAGCGAAGGCTCACGTCTTGGCCGCGAACTCCGGCCACCTGGCGAGAGGAAACGCGCCCGGAAGCATGTTGAGATTCCGCCGGTTATCGGGGCCGTTCGCCCCCACGTCGAAGGCAGAGTCTCTGTGAAGGTAGGCGAGATGCTTGCCGGCGGTGATGACGCGTGGGATCGTGCTGCGCAGGAATACCGTCCGATGATGGAGATGATCGCTCAATCACTCTCCCCGGGCTTCACGGTCGAGGCGGTGCAACGGCGACGACAGATTGCCCGCGTAACGCCGAACATGCGGCAAAGGATGCCTGTTGCTCAGAAGCGCGGCCGCAAGAAGGGAGGTGGCAAGTGACCCCTACGGACTGGACAATGGTTCAGAAGGTCACTGTGAACCCAGGGGTGGCACCATGACCGCGAACAGCCTCTTCCTCCGCCTTGAGGGCCCCTTGCAGTCATGGGGGGACCAGGAATCGAAGTTCGTCGTCCGGCGGACGGCTGAGGCCCCGACCAAGTCGGGGGTGATTGGGATGCTGTGCGCGGCATTGGGCGTTTCCCGTCCGCAGGCCTCCGGAGAGTGGCTTCCGAAACTCAGTGCCCTGCACATGGGCGTACGCATCGATCGGCCCGGCGTGCGCTGGTGGGACTATCACACGGTCGGCGCCAGGATGCAGATGCGCATCGCCGAAGGCGAGGGGAAGACCAAGCCCGGCGCGATGCTCACCCGGCGCGAGTACCTGTGCGACGCGAGCTTTCTCGTGGCCTTGCGGGGCGAACCGGCTCTCATTGCCGAACTGGAAACGGCGATGGGGAATCCACGATGGACTCCCTACCTCGGGAGAAAGTCTTGTCCTCCGTCCCGCCCGTTGCTAGAGCATCCGTCCGGCGCTTTCCCCGATTTGCTTTCGGCGCTCACATCGGTCCCCTGGCGCCGGCGGCTTAGCACGGACCGTTCACCGCGAACCGTGGACTGCTTGCTCGACTGGGAGCCGACACCCGCACAGCCTGAGGCACCCGACGATGCGCTCGTCTGGTATGACGTGCCGCTGACCTTCGAGCCGCCGGCCCACCGCCCCCGGTTCGTCGTCCGCAGGCAGTTCGCAGTAGGTGCGGACGGCGAGGTCCTTATCGCGGAGACGCCCGCGCAGAACCCCACTCCACGACCGCCGCGTCCGCGCGCCGATTACTCCAACTCACAGTGGACTAAGAAGATTAGGCCGGAGAGGTTGCAGCTTGACCATCACCTCTGCGTCTTCTGCAAGTCCCCGGCCAAGCCGGTGCATCACATCACCTACCGCAGGGCTGGCGGTGACGAGTCTCACGACGATTTGCGCTCGCTTTGCCATCTCTGCCACGATGCCGTGACGATGATCGAGTACGGTCTCGGCATGGGCCTGGATCGCATCAACCCCGAGGAGCCGCGCTGGCGCGATGACATTATCCGCAAGCGCGGAGAGATCATCGAGTTTCGCTCGTTGGAAACCCGCCGTCGGCGCCTCAGCCCCGAGGAGGTTTGAGTCATGTACCTTTCCTGCCTGCTCATCAATGTTGGCGACAACCCCGACCGTGAAGACTGGCGCAACCGCAACTGGCTGCGAAATATCTACCACGTCCATCAGCGTCTGTGCATGGCGTTTCCATCGGACTGCAGGGTGTCCGACGATCCGGACTTCCTCAAACCCTTCAGGCCCGAGGACTTCGGCGCCCGGCAAGTTCATGTCGCGCGGGGGGCGGACGCTGGCTTCCTCTTCCGTATCGACCCACTGCCCGGCGGCCGGGTCGTGATTCTCGCACAATCCGCGGTGAAGCCCGACTGGAACTACGCCTTCCGCAACGCCGGCTATCTTCTGGCGGCTTCCCCGGAGGTGAAGTCATTCGACCCCTGCTTCGCAGAGGGACAGCGCCTCCGATTCCGCCTGGTGGCGAATCCAACGCGGAAGATCGACACGAAGAGTGGGCCGGACGGCTGCCGACGCAACGGGAAACGCGTCCCCGTGCCGGCCGACCAGCTCCACGCATGGCTCGCCCGTCGAGCTGAGTCGGCGGGGTTCCTCGTAGACGCGTGCTCCACCACTGTCCAGCAAGGATACGTCTATGTGAATGAGACCCGAGACAGCAATGGACATCGTCTTCGCTCTGTCCGTTACGACGGCATCCTCCGGGTCACCGGTCCCGGCCTCTTCCTCGCCGCCCTCGCCAGTGGCATTGGCTCAGCCAAGGGATTCGGCTTCGGTCTGCTCTCGGTTGCGCGCGTCTAGCCCAAGAGTGGCGCCTGCGGGCGTGTGAACCTTGACAACTGAAGACCTGTTGGGCCGTCGCCCAGCGTCGGGAAGCGAGATCAACCCCATGGGGGGCCCCCAAGTGCGGAATAGAAGGGGCAGAGAACAGCAAGCGAGGGGGTGACTTGTGGACGATCTCCATCAGCTCCCGAAGTTTCGCGACGCCCTGTCCTTCCTCTATCTGGAGCATGTGCGGATCGAGCAGGACGAGAAGTCCATTGCTTTCTGGGACGCCGAGGGGAAGACGCCAGTTCCGGTGGCCGGGCTCTCGGTGCTCATGCTGGGGCCAGGCACGAACATCACCCACGCCGCTATCCGCGCCCTGGCTGACAACAACTGCCTGGTCATCTGGTGTGGCGAGCAGAACGTCCGCTTCTACTCCTTCGGCATGGGCGGCACGCGCAGCAGCGCGGCGCTGCTCCGCCAGGCCCGACTTGCCGGCGATGAGGCGCTTCGGCTGGAGGTGGTCAAGCGGATGTACCGCATGCGCTTTCGGGAGAGGCTGGCGGCCGACCTCACCGTCCAGCAGCTTCGCGGCATGGAAGGCATTCGGGTGCGAGAGGCGTATGCCCGCGCCAGTCGAGACAGCGGCGTCCCGTGGACCGGTCGCAGCTATGCTCGCAAAGACTGGCGCTCGACCGATCCGGTGAACCGCGCGCTGTCGGCGGCCAACTCGTGCCTTTACGGCATCTGTCACGCTGCTATCCTGTCGGTCGGATACAGCCCGGCGCTGGGGTTCATCCACACCGGCAAGCAGCTTTCCTTCGTCTACGACATCGCCGACCTCTACAAGGTCGAGTTGACGATTCCGCTCGCCTTCCGCATGGCGGCCGGGGATCCGCAGGAACTGGAGCGACAGGTTCGGCTTCAGTGCCGCGATGTGTTCCGAGAGAGCCGCCTCATCCAACGGATCGTCCCCGACATCCGCCAGGCGCTCGGGGACAGTGCCGAGGAGGCGGAGTTCATCCCTGACGAGGACCCGGCCTTGCCGACGGATCTGTGGACGCCGACTGCTGAGCTGACCCCCGATCCGGAAGCTGCACCGACGCCCGACGGGGAGCAGGAGGCATCGCCATGGTCGTGATGATCCTTGGGAGCGTGCCACCGAGCTTGCGAGGAGAGCTGACCCGCTGGATGATCCAGCCAAAGGCGGGGGTGTTCGTCGGCAAGGTGTCGGCGATGGTCCGGGACAAGCTCTGGGACAAGGTGAGTAGAGCAGCCAAGGGCGGCAGCGGGATTCTGCTCCATGCCAGCGACACGGAGCAGGGGTTCGCCGTAAGGAGCTTCGGGGACCCCAGCAGAGAGATGATGGACATAGAGGGTATCGTTCTTGCCAGGATGCCCCAGAAGGGCTGAAATGGCAGTGTGCTCCCCACGTGTGTGGGGGTGAACCGTCGGATGAGGAGATTGGGAAGTCGGCCGCGGAGTGCTCCCCACGTGTGTGGGGGTGAACCGGTGGCGGCCGGCGTCGATCTCGAATCCATCTCGTGCTCCCCACGTGTGTGGGGGTGAACCGATACTGTTCCATGCCGACTTTCGTTCCTTCGAGTGCTCCCCACGTGTGTGGGGGTGAACCGTAGACGTTGGCTTGCGCGTAGCGTTGGCATCGGTGCTCCCCACGTGTGTGGGGGTGAACCGGAGTCGCCGTCGCTGGTGGGCGTCGCGGCGCTGTGCTCCCCACGCGTGTGGGGGTGAACCGCGGCTGCCGGGCCGAAGGAAGGCCGAGGCAAGGTGCTCCCCACGTGTGTGGGGGTGAACCGGCAAATTCTGAGGATTTGAACTTCTGCGTATCGTGCTCCCCACGTGTGTGGGGGTGAACCGGGCGGGGGTAGATGGCTTGCGCGCCTGGCTGCGTGCTCCCCACGCGTGTGGGGGTGAACCGTAACGCCCGGACGCCATCGGGATGTTGGGAGTGACCTTCCCGCGGACCGGACCGGCCAAGGCGAAGTGATCCCGCGCGTCCCCGTCAAGGAGAAGGGCCGGCCCCCCCCTCGCCCTCTGGCCCTGCCCCCAAGAATGGGTCCAGGTGGCATGTTAGGATCTGAGGACCTGGCATGGCCACCAGCGGCTCTAGGCTCACAGGGATACCGTTCGCGGCATGGAAGCAGGGGTCCGGAATCCACACCGGCGGCGGTGCCGAGAGGAGGAGATGATGAAGCGATTCTGGATGGCCGGCCTGGTGACTCTCGCGGTCGCTGGGCTGCTGGCGAGCCTCCACTTGAGAGGTGCTTGGGCGCACTGTGACACCATGGGAGGGCCGGTAGTCATGACGGCTCAGGCGGCACTTGAGAAGCGGGACGTCACCCCGGTTCTGAAGTGGGTCAAACCAGACCAGGAGGCCGAAATCCGCGAGGCCTTCCAGAAGACTCTGGCCGTGCGGGCGCTGGGGTCGCAGGCCAGGGAACTTGCCGACACCTACTTCTTTGAGACTCTGGTCCGGCTGCACCGCGCGGGCGAAGGCGCCCCTTACACCGGTCTGAAGCCTGCCGGGGCCGTGGAGCCAGCGGTGGCGGCCGCCGACAAGGCACTGGAGACGGGAGCGGCCGACGAACTCGTGCAGCACGTGACGGACGCAGTCGCCTCGGGGATCCGGGAACGGTTCGCTCGCGCCTACGAGGCCAGGAAGCACGCCGATGACAGTGTGGAGGCGGGGCGGGAGTTCGTGGAGGCCTATGTGGAGTTCACGCACTACGCGGAGCGGCTGGATACTGATGCCACTGGTCGGGCTGGCGCGCATGGGGGATCGTCAGCGTCCGCGGCCCAGGCGAGCGGGTCTCACGAGTAAGGCCGCGGAGATCGCGATCCGCTCCCCAGGGTGAATCTTGCAGTTGCTTCCTGGCCTCGTAGTGGCGGGTGGGGCCCCGGCCAGCCGCCGGCGCGGCCGGCACTGCTGCGCCCGGTCTCCGCGGCTACCCCGGAGGCGCCAACTCACTCCTCTACTGGTGCCACTCTCCCTCGTAGAAGCCTGCGTAGCTCTTGCCGCACCAGGCTGGCGACGAAGGCTGCCCCTCCTGTCCGAGCGCATCCACACTGACCACGACGAAGCGCGCCCGCTCGGCGCTCGGGTAGGTGAAGTGCGTCTCCTGGACCGGATCGGCCGTGACTCGCTCGACGTGGCGCTCGGAAACGCGGTAGACGCGGTACCCAGTACCACACTGCTCTCTGCGGCAGCGGACCAGTGTAGTTCGGCCTTCCCATCTTTCTCCCGCAGCAGCAGGTGCTTGGGCTCGGAGGGGATGGTGAGCGCGTAGGGCGACGGGCCGCTCTCCACGCCGAGCTGGTTCACCGCGCGGACGAAGTAGGCGTAGACGGCATACCGGTAGTCAGCAGACTCCGGGGCCTTCCGCTTCAGATCCACCTTCGCGTCGACGAAGCCCGCCTCCCTGATCGGCTGAGCGTTCAGTCTCGTCAGACAGGTCAGGTCGGTGATGGCGTCCACGACCGGCTCGTCGTACGGGGGATCGTTGTGCGCCCAGGAGCCGGCCATGGTCGTGTTGGTGGCGATTGTTGCCAGGGCCCGGTAGACGTTGTAGCCGACCACATCCGGTGCAGTACTCGGCTGCCACTGCACCTCGACTCGGTCGAGCGCCTTCGCCGAGACCGTCACCTTTTCCGACACCCGCGGCTGCGTGCGTGCGGTGCGGCTGGGGGCACTCTTCCCACCATCCTCAGCCACCGCGAGCACCGAGTAGAGGTACACCTTCCCAGGCGCGAGGCCACGGTCTTCGAAGGTCGTACCCGAGGTTGCGCCCACCTCCGCGAACTCCGCCAGCCACGGCTTCTCCGTTTCTGCGCGGCAGATGTGGTACGTCACTCCGCGCGTCGGGCTGGGCTGCCAAGCCAGAGCCGCTCCCTCCGCACTCGTGGTGACGGTGAGTTCCGTCGGCGGTGCCGGCCGCGTGGTCGCGGTCGCCTTCCGGTACCGATAGGTCCAGATCTCGGGCTTGTCCTCGTGGCGCCACGACTCGAGGATGAAGACGTTCAGCGTCGGGATCATAGGAAAGGTTCCGCGCACGGCTCCCGCTCGGAGCGGCTCCACCGACGGGTCGAGCTTGCGCCAGCGGAGCGCGTTCATGTCGAGCGCCCACGTCTCGTGCCCCTTGTCGCCGAGCCAGGCCACGAGCAGGCAGACGTTGTTGACGGAGTCGTAGGCCATCACGGGGATCGTCGAGTACTCGCCCTGCATCTTCGCCCGGCGGATGAGGATTGAGTTCGTGCGCCTGCCAGCGATTCTCGCGATAGCGGTAGATCCAGGTCCTCTCGTCATCGCTGTACTGGCTGCCGAACGACGACCAGGCAGTCGTCCTGGGAGTCGTAGCAGATGCCCATGCCGTCCCGCGGGCCCGGGCGGGTTCGCCGCCTCCAGGCGTTCCAGGCGGTTAGCATAGGCATCGTAGACGAAGAGGTTATCCATGTCGCCCGCGCTGCCCTGGCCGCCGAAGGACAGCGCCACCTCGTGACGGGCGTCATAGGCGCCGCCGGCGTTCAGGAAGCCCAAGCACCTGCTTCGAATAACGCTCCGGCGCGCGGTAGGGCGCGGGTCGCATGTTCGTCCAGTCGTTGGCCGCGGGATCGTAGACCCAGACCGCGGAGTCCTTGAGGTGCACCTTCCGACTCCACTGCCAGCCATGCCCGAGCGAGGCGCCCGGGAAGCGAACGAAGCGCCGGTTCGCGGTGTCGTAGCACGTTCGCACCGTCGACGCAGCAGACTCCGGAGGCGAGGTGTCGGGGAAACGCTGCTGCCAGCGACCGGTGGTTAGGTCCCATGTGAAGAGGATGGAGCTCTGCGGCACACCGTCGTGCCCGCCGTAGTGTATCCACTGCTTGGCGTCGGGATCGTAGGCGCCGCTCCCCTCCCAACTGAACCCGGGTGCCGGCGCGCCGCGCGCGGGCTCTGTTGCACCCAGCGGTTCTCGGGATGATCCGCCCAGTTCGCAGCCGCGCCGGCCAGACCCACCGTCGCCGCGACTGTTACGAGAAACAGCATGAACGTCACCGCTGATCGAGCACCCATCGCCTGCCTCCCAGGGGAAGCGCTTCCCACCCGCGGGGCCTGTTTCCTGCTAAGAAGCCGTGCTCCTGCGGCCGGGGGCCCTGGTCCACTGCCCGTGACGCCGGACTCCGGCACCCTCGACTCCGGCTGCCCCCTCGGCCTGGGGTCGGTGTGCGGGGTCCATTGCCTACGGTCGCGCGGCTGCTTTCCACCGGCACGCAAGTCAGGCACTCCGGTGGGCGGCGCGATGTCAGGCCGGCCCACGGGCCCATAGCAGGAACGATCGGCGCCTGAGGTCCGCGTCATCGACTCGAGAAGCAGTACAGCCCCTGCGCCGTCGGCGCGATCACGTGCCCGTCCGCGATCACCGGCACTAGCCCATCCACCGGGCAGTCCCCCTCCGGCAGATGGCACTCCCAGAGCGACCTGCCTGTCCACAGCGTCGAGGACGTGGAGCGCCCAGGACTGCGCCCCTGGCCCACGCCCTCCTCTTCGGCCAGGAAGCCGGTGAGCCCTCATCACGAACACCTGGTCGTGGGTCGTGCTACACGCGCCCCCTATCTCCATGGTCGACCGCCAGCGCTGCTCTCCGCTGTCCGTACTGTATGCGGCCAGACCTCCGGTCTGCCTGTCCACCTCGAACAGCAGCCCGTTGCCCACTGGCGCCAGGCCGTGGCCCTCCATCCTCCTCCCATACACGCGAAAGGCCCGCGCCACACGGGGCCCCTCCACAGAGAGGGCCTGCGCCTCGGGAAGGGGGCCCTGGACGAACACCCGCCCGTGCCAGTAGATCGGACGTATGTCCCCGGGGTCGTAGAGATGCACCGCCTCGCCAGTCATCTCGGGCAGCGCGACTACATACCCGGAGTGTCCCACGCCAATATAGGCCCGGTCGCCGAAGAACACCGGCAGCCCCAGGTAGTCAGCAGCGATCGCCGCCGACCTCATGACCTTGCCGGTGTCGGCCTCCACCTCGTCGAACCGCGCCCCGCACACGTAGAGATGTCCGCGGTGGGCTGTCACCCAGAACCCGCCGAACACCCCATAGCTGTTCCCACTCACCTGCGTGTGCCATAGCTCGCGTCCAGTGAAGGGATCGAAGGCGGCCACCTCGGGCGGCGAGACGGGAGGCCAGGCATAGCCCGCGGCGATCACTTTGCCCTCGTCCACACAGACGGCGGACCAGTTGCCGGGCGCCTCCCACACCTTGTTGCCGGTGCGCAGCTCGAGGGCGAGGAGGCGCTTCTGGTCCGCCACATAGGCGCGACCGGCCGATACCACCACCTGCCGGACATGATGTCCGTCGAGGTGACTTAGGTCGAGTGTCCAGGCCAGCTTCAACGGCACGCGGATCGTCTCGCCCGACATGGCCGTGTTCGCGGAATCGTGAAACGGAAGAGGCCAATCCTCGGCCGCCGCGGGAAGAACAGACAGCAGCAGGACGGCAGACAGCCCGGAGCAACACCAGACTCCACGCATCTTCGTCTCCTCCGATAGTCGGGCGACCACGGGAGCAGAAGCGTTCCCAGCCGTTTCGACGGGGCCCTTGCCGGTCGTTACAGCCAGAATGCCACACACTGGGCCTGCGCGCAAGGCCGCGCAGCGCGATCCTGAGGGCGGCTCGTGGGTCGGGCCGGTTGTGCATGTCCGCCGCCCGTGAAGCCGGCCCCGACCACCTCCGATTCCGGGCTACCCCCTGGGGTGGGAGTCGGTGGGCGGAGTTCCGCCGCGGATCGCAGCCGCTGCTATTCCTGGACACGTGGCTCAACGCACTTCGGTTGGCCGCGTGATGTCAGGCCGGCTCCGTGGGCCCCTGACCAGAACGCGCGGCTCCGGCCGGCGCTCTCGACCCTCCCGCGCTTGGCTGGTAGCAGAGCCCTCAGTCCTCGGATAGCGGCGGCACCCGGCGGTCCAGCGCCTTGTAGGCCTCCGGCGTGAGCCTGGGAAGGCCGCGCATGAAGGCGACCATGGCCCAGATCTGCTCATCCGTATGGGTGACGCCCCAGGCCGGCATGCCTGTCATCCGGATCCCATTCTTGGTGATCCAGAACAACTCCTCCGGCTTCCATCTGCCCACCCTCTCCACGAGTGGAGGCGGGCTGGGATTGAGGCCCCGGCCGACCTCGGCCATCGACAAGCCTGGGGCGCCATGGCACTCCACGCACATCCCCCGGTAGTGCTGGAACCCCAGGCGCACCATCGCCGGATCGTCCAGCGGAGGGACCCGAATGCCGGCCGCGTGGCGCTGAACGGAGCGCTTCATGGTCGTGCTCAGTGCCCAGCTCACCAGACCGCGGTCAGGGTAGGTCGCGGCGACGCTATAAACCCCGGAGTAGAGGACCGCGAGGCCGATCGCGGCTAGCACCGCGATGATCGCGAGCACCCAGGCCACACATCGCCAGTTCCTACCACGCATAGGCCACCTCGAAGAGCAGCATAGGGCTACTCTACCACATCCGAGTGTGGCTGTTAGCGGCGATGGAGCTGACATTGCAGGCTCCGGACGGGAAGAGTATGGCGGCAGCAGATGGGCCCCGGCGCAGTATGCCGCGCTGCCCCTGCCAACCGCCCATGAAGCCGGCCCAGGGTGGCCGGGTGTTCGCGGCTATGAACGTCTGTCTCGGGAGTCGCCTTGACGTGGCAGAACCGAGGCCCGACACTCGGCACTGTCTCCGCCGCCAGAGACGGCGAGACTCCAGTCGCGTGGAGGGATGAGATGGCAGACATCAGGCGGATCAAGCGAATACTGCGAAGTAAGCCAACCATCGAGGGCGCGGGCGTTCATCTGAGACGAGCCTTCGGATTCCACGAGGTGCGCCAGTTCGACCCTTTCCTGCTGCTCGACGACTTCCGCTCGCAGAACCCGGATGAGTACCTGGCAGGCTTCCCTTGGCACCCTCACCGCGGGATCGAGACGATCACCTATGTCCTGCAGGGCCGGGTCGAGCACGGCGACAGTATGGGTAATTCGGGGGTGATAGGCCCGGGCGATATCCAGTGGATGACGGCCGGCAGCGGCATCATCCACCAGGAGATGCCCAAGGGCGCAGGGGATGGAGCTATGGGCGGATTCCAGCTCTGGGCGAATCTACCGGCGTCTCACAAGATGATGGCCCCGCGCTATCGGGGGATCAGCAGCGCCGATATCCCTGAGGCCATCCTAGGCGGTGGCGTGCGGGTCAAGGTGATTGCGGGTCAGGTCAACGGGACCACGGGGCCAGTCCGAGATATCGTCACGGCTCCCCAGTATCTGGATATCGCCATCCCCGCTGGCGTACAGTTCTCCCACCGCGTGGCGCGGGATTACACGGTGCTCGCCTACGTGATCGAGGGGAAGGGCTTCTTCGATCTTGGCCGTGATCCGTATGCGTACGAGGCGGAGGGTGCGAACTACTTCGACCTGGCCCGAGACTGCCTGGTCGGCCCGGAGTCTCTGGTGGCATTCGGCGACGGAGATCAGCTCGCGATTACAGCCGGTGATGACCCCGTTCGCTTCCTGCTGTTCTCGGGCCGGCCGATCGGGGAGCCCGTCGCCTGGTACGGACCTATAGTCATGAATACTCAGGAGGAACTGCGAAAGGCCTTCGAGGACTACCGGAACGGGACCTTCATCGGGCATACGTAAGGCTATGGCGCACATGGTAGCCCAAGCGTCAAAATGGTGTCTGCAGACCAATCGCGCATCTTTGGAGTTGGTGGCTGTGGCCGTTGGCTGCCCGTGAAGTCGGCCTGAGGTACCCCGGTTCCGGCTACGCCCTTGGCTGGAAGCCAGTGGTCAGCATTCCATCGGCATGCGGGCAAGCGCACTGCCCAACGCGAGAGCGACGCCCGGAGGCGCCGTCTCAGAGTCCGACATGATGGAATACTCAGGGTTAACAGGCAAGCCTACAGGGCTGTCAGAGGTATCTCATCGCCATCTAGCACCCGCAGGCCCGGGGATGCGGACCTGCATCTCGGAGACGGCCGCCTGAGGAAGGAGGTTCGGTGGGAAGGTACAGAGTTCGGCGCTTCGCCGGGATCGCGCTCGCCCTTGCACTCACCATGGTCTGCGGACGAGATCAGGCCGGGCAGTTCCGGCTCATCGGGGGAGACGCTGTGTGCGCAGCAGACTCTGATCCGGGTGGAAAGGCGGCGGAATTCTTCGTCTCTCCGCGCGGCAATGACACGTGGTCAGGGCGGTCGTCCGAGCTCGGGAGGAACGACGGACCGTTCGCCACCATCGCGCGGGCGCAGCAGGCGGTGCGGGAGGTGCGCAAGGCGAAGGCCGTCCCGGTGCGGGTAGTGCTGCGGGCGGGGACGTACTACCTCGACAGGACGCTGCAGTTCGGGCCGGGGGACTCAGGGACTGAGGACGCGCCAATCACCTACGCGGCCGCGGAGGGAGGGCGAGTCGTCCTGAGCGGCGGCCGCCGCATCGAGGGATGGCGGTGGGTCGACGTGAACGGCCACCAGGCGTGGGTGGTGGACCTGCCGGAAGTGAGAGCGGGGAGGTGGAGCTTTCGCCAGCTCTTCGTGAACGGGGAGCGCCGGCCCCGGACGCGGTTGCCGAGAACGGGGATGTACCGCATCGAGGCTCTGCCGGGCTATGACTGGCAGCGACAAGGGGAAGCCTTCCTCGACGGGACACAGCAGTTCGTGTACGGCGGGACGGACCTCCAGCGTTGGCACAACCTTCACGATGTCGAGGTGATCGGGGTCACGCGGTGGATTACCAACCGCTTGCCGGTCCAGGAAGTGGATGTGGAGAAACGACTCGTCACCTTCGATCGGCCCAGCCTGTTTGCCCTGGATGACACCGCTCCCCCCCGGCCCTCAGTGTACTGGGTAGAGAACGTGTTCGAGGCGCTCGACACGCCAGGGCAGTGGTACCTGGACCGGCCGCAGGGGCGGCTCTACTACCTGCCCCGGCCTGGGGAGGACATGGAGGCCGCGGAGACCATCGCGCCGCGGCTGACCCAGGTGGTGCGCGTGGCCGGGCGGGAGGGCGCCCTGGTGGAGCACGTGCATTTCGAGGGGCTCACCTTCTCGCACACGGAGTGGGAGCCGCCGGCGGACTGGGCGTCGTCACTGCAGGCGGCGGTGGACGTGCCGGGGGCCGTGTTCCTCGACTATGCGGAGCAGTGCAGCCTCTCCGGGGGCGCCATCGAGCACGTCGGCACCTATGGCGTGGAGGTCGGCGTCGGCTGCATCGAGGTCGAGATCTCGCACAACCGGATGGTGGACCTGGGAGCGGGCGGAGTCAAGATCGGCCACTTCTTCGACGTCGAGCCCAACGAGCGGGGAAGACGGCGCAGGGCCGCGCTCCCCTGGGAAAGCCCGCGCAGCCGAGCGCATTACGGTCGCCGACAACGAGATTACTGACGGCGGACACCTGTTCGCGGGTGCGGTGGGCGTCTTCGTGGGCGAGAATCCGGGGAACCGGATCGTGCACAACCACATCCACGACCTCGGCCAGGGCGTGCTCAGCGACCTAGGCGGCATCTACACCAACAGCATCTCTCCCGGCACGCGCATCCGCTACAACGTCGTGCATGACGTCCGGCATCGGGACTACGGTGGCTGGGGGATCTACAACGATCAGGGGAGCGCCGATATCCTGGTCGAGAAGAACCTCGTGTACCGCTGCAGCTCCGGTCCATTCTTCGCAGCCCCACCCGCGATATCACGGTGGAGAGCAACATCTTCGCCTTCGGCGAAAGGTACCAGATCTTCCGCGCGGGCCTGACGACGTGGCCCCAGTATGTCTTTCGCCGCAACATCGTCTACTTCAGCCAGGGGCAGGCGCTGGACTACTGGGACACGCGCAACCGCAGTGTCATCTATGATCGCAATCTCTACTGGAACACCTCGGGAGCGCCGCTCACGTTCAGTGGCAAGAGCTTAGAGGAATGGCAGGCGGCCGGCCAGGATGTGCACAGCCTTGTCGCCGACCCGCTGTTCGTGGACCCAGAGCACGGCGACTTCCGGCTGCGGCCCGGCTCGCCGGCGGGGCAGATTGGATTCGAGCCATGGGACCTCTCGGGCGTTGGGCCACGTCCTTCGGCGGCGGTCCCGCGGAGGCCGAGCACGGGAGAGAGATGAAGGGCATTACGGGGTATGGCGTGCTCACCACGGCTGCTCTGGTCATGGACGGAAAGGTCGAATGCGTCGGCCCGTTGCCGAGTCGCTCTGCGGTTGAGGAGTGGCTGATTCGGCAGTAGATCCGCCTAGCTGGAGGCACAGACTCATCCGCGGACTCCCCGATCTCGTCCGCGCTCGGAGAGTGTTTGTTCGTGGGTGCAGTTTCCCCGACCGTCGTTCCCAGGTGGAACCGCCGCTCTTCGTTCCCAGGCGCTCTTGGACGAGGGCATCTCCTCGCTTCCGGTGGTCTTCCTCAGCCTATCCTGGCGGCTCGGGGCTCTCGTTCGACGCTGCCGATCACTGTGGGACTACAGCGCGGTTTCGATTCTCACTGCCTTCCCCCAAACGCGCCCGCCATTGAAATCGGGAATCCGTCCACAGCCGGAGAGAGTTTCGTTCCCAGGAACGCTTCCTCCACCATCCCTCTCGCATGGGACTGTCTCTCCGCGCGTTCCGTGCCCTCTGAACTGATGCTGCCTTGCGGCACGTTCTGGCGTCACTGGCGCAGTTCTGGGGATTCACCGCTGTGGACAACCTGTAGACGACCTCACCCGTTCTAACCCCGTCTTCGGCCCCCAGACGTCGCTTTCCGTCTCTCTTTCTCTGGAAACTGTGGACGACCCCAGCTCCGTCCACAGTTAGAGAGAAGCAAGCGCCTTGCTAGTGCCGCGGGGAGGTCGCGCGTGAGACTTTCAATTCCCGTTCGGAGTAGGAAGGTGAGTCGCGAACACGTTCCCAAGTCCGGTGGCAAGGTGGCGCCAGGGCTCTCTCCTCTCCTGACAGCACGATGCAGAAGGACACGCGGAGAGGGGGTGTGAGCACCTTCTGGAAGCCAGATGGGTTCTGGACAGCATGCGCAACTACGGAGGACTGGTGCAGTGCTCACTGAGCTCGAAGCAGGAGCCTTCGGGAGGGTTCGTCCCCTGCTCGAAGGCGAGGAACACAACCTGAGCCTGAGCGCGGTGGTCGAGGGCACGTGCCCAGGTCGCTTCTGGACGGATGATGCGAGGCACCCGCAGGTCGCGCTGGCGCTCACGCCGGAGGGCTACTACCTAGTTGGGTCACCCCCGGTCGAGGAGCGCGCCGACGCGGTAAGGGGCATCGTACTGAAGACGATGATCCCCGAGGCCCGGGAACGCGGGTGGGGGTCATGGGGCGTCAGCTACCCGGATGAGAGCTGGGAGGAGCTTCTCGGGGACATCTTCGCCGGCCTCTTGCCGCTCTGGGACTACCAGCGCTACTTCGTCGTCCGAGAGCTGAGGCTGGACTGGCGAGAGGGGCTGCCTGACGATCTCTCGATGGAACGCGCGACCTCTGAGCTCCTAGGGCGATCCGATCTCAAGAACGTGGACCACCCCAGGACCTCGGCGGAGGACAACTTCGGCTCGCTCGCGGAGTTCGATAGGAACGGCTTCGGCTTCTGCCTGGCGCATGGCGAGGAGATCGTGAGTTGGTGTATGGCAGATTGCGTCGTCGGGCACCGCGCGGAGGTCGGAGTCCAGACGAACGAGAGCTACCGCAGGCGCGGGCTTGCCAAGCGCGTCGTCGCAGCTGCAGTGGAGCATTGCCTGGCTAGCGGGATCACCCAGATTGGCTGGCACTGTGGGAGCGCCAACCTGGCATCGGCGGCAACAGCGGCCGCGGTCGGCTTCGAGGAGGTGCGACAGCACCCCTATGTCAATGCCTGGATCAACCGCTACGAGGGCCTACTGGTCCACGGCAACCAGTGTCTCGTGAGGCAGCAGTATGGCACGGCCGCTGAGTGGTACGAGAGGGCCTTCGCCGAGCTCGATGCGCGTACCGAGGACGCGCAGCGCTCCGTCATCGTTCGGACGCGCCGCGACCGAGCCACGTACCACTACAAAGCCGCCTGCGCTTGGTCCTTGGCGGGGGACAGCCAAGCTGCCTCCAGGAACCTGGAGAAGGCACTCGAGCACAGCACCGACAGGTGGATGCTCCACTAGCGCGCGGCGAAGAGCAACTGGCGCCATCAATGCCTGCGCCACCTCCTTCGCTTGCCGATGGCCCGCGAAGCCAACGCAAGAGCCCGGCGGCCTCCGGGGAACGCGGGCCCCCTCTGCTGACGCTCTGCCTGTTCCCATTCTGATACACGCGGAGTAGGGCTCGATGGTCGCGAACTCGCGCGGGAGTCCGGTGGGCGGCGCACGACGGCGAACGGAGGGGATCGACCCGCGTTCGTGACGAAGAGGAGTGCATGTTCCCGGGGATGAGGGACGCCGGTTGAGAGTTGAGGGACGGAGACCTGGAGCGAACGGCGCCAATGGACACCTACAGCAGGATCGAGAGCATTACGACCTCATCTGGCTGCGACTTCCTGGGGGTGGCTGACCTGAACATCGCGCGGGAGTTCGTGCGGGACCGGGGCGGAGACGTGGTCTCAGGCTTCCCGAAGGCCGTTTCCATCGGCATCGCCCTTCCTCACGCCATCGTGGATCAGCTGCCCAACCGCGCCGACCCCGCCGTGGCGCTGAACTACCGGAGCCACGCCTACGATGTCATCAACGCGCGGCTGAACACAGTGGCCTCTGAGGTCGCGGGCGTTCTTCAGCGGGAGGGTCACCGGGCGCTGCCCATTCCGGCCGCAGCGTCCGTTGCCGGGCGAGATCTCTCCGCAGTCTTCTCCCACAAACTGGCGGCCCACCTCGCGGGCCTAGGGTGGATCGGCAAGAGCTGTCTGCTTGTTACTCCGCAGGTTGGGCCTCGGGTGCGGTGGATATCGGTGCTCACGGATGCGCCCCTGTCGGCCACGGGCACACCGATGGAGGAGCAGTGTGGAGACTGCGCCGAGTGCGTAGACGTCTGCCCCGTTCATGCCTTCACCGGCAGACCATTTCGGGCAGATGAACCGCGCAGTGCGCGCTGACGACGCGGCCAAGTGCGACGAATACCTCGATGAGAGGAAGCATGAGGGCGGCATGAGGGTGTGCGGGATGTGCCTGTATGTGTGCCCGCATGGGAGGCGCTGAATGCGCCTCTCTCGGAGCGTCACGGGAGATGAGGATGACCATTCGCAGGCTTCGTGAGGGCGATGAAGACGCCGGTATCCGCGTCGTCGAGGATCTCAAGCTCCGAATGGACGAGGTCGTTGGCGTGTCTGTGGACCCCGCGTATATGCGCGCCTTCCTCACCGACGACCGGCACTACTTCATCGTCGCCTACGTCGATGATGGGCCGGTCGGCTATGTCTTCGGGTACCGGCTCTCCCGTTTCGACGGGAAGCCGCCCATGGTGTTCATCTACGAAGTAGCCGTGGTGGAGCGCCACCGCAGGCGCGGCATCGGGCGCGCTCTCATTGAGGAGACCAGGCGCCTCGCTAACGAGGACGGATGCCGCAAGATGCTCGTGCCCACGAACAGGTCAAACGAGGCGGCCATGGCGCTGTATCGTTCGGCCGGCGGTGAAGAGGGCGCCGCCGACGCGACATCGTTCTGGTGGAACTGGTAGGAGTGCCCCACGATGCTCGGCTGCGAACGACATCTCGTCACAGTCGTGCCCTACCAGCCTGCCTGGGCTAAGCTGTACCAGCAGGAGGCTGAGTGCCTGTCAGCAGCACTAGGCAGCCAGGTTATCCGTATTGAACACGTCGGCAGCACGGCCGTGCCAGGGCTGGATGCGAAGCCCATCCTCGACATCGTCGTTGCCGTGCGGGACATGACCGACGCGGCAGTGTTCGAGGAAGCCTTCAGGCCCCTCGGCTACGTCCACAAGGCTGAGAACGACCGGCCGGGGCGGCTCTACTTCGTAAAGCGAACGGCGGACGACAGGTCAACCCATCATCTGAACATCACCGAGCTCGGCACCGAATGCTGGTTCACCCACGTGGCCTTCCGGGACTGCCTGCGCGAGCATCCCGAAACCCGCGACGAGTACCGGACGTTGAAGCTCGACCTTGCGCACCGGCATCCTACAGACCGGACCGGGTACCAGGAGGGGAAGGGCGTGCTCATCAAGCAGATTCCTGCGCTGGCTCGCGAGGGGCAGACGGATGACGATCAGAGGAAGCGGCCGGTCGTTCCCGCTGAAGGCTTCATGCCGGTACCCGAGGCAACTACCCTGACTCGGCAGGACGCCACGGCTTTGCTCGCGGAATGGCTTGGACGGAAGGCCAGGTGCCAGTCCATTGTGCCGCTGACTGGTGGCATCGCCAGCCCTGTCTTCCGGCTTGCGTTCGACCGACCGCCGTACTCAGCCGTGGTCAAGTTGTCGGAGGGAGGCGCGGATGATCCGCTTCCGCTCGAGCGCGGGCGGTTGGATCACCTTCATCAGCACACGAAACTGCCTTGCCCTCAGGTGTACCTGCAGGACGATTCGAGAGCGATCATCCCATATTCGTTCCTGCTGCTGGAATGTCTCCCGGGTGTAAACCTCGGGGCGGCGCAGATTCGACCTGAGCAGCGCGGGGCTGTGGAGCGAGAGCTGGCCGAAGCGCTACTTGAGCTGCACTCGCACCGAAGCGATGCCTTCGGCGATATCGAAGGCAAGTCAACGGTGAGCAGATGGAACGATCTCTTCCTTCCCGACCTGGAGGAAGGCAGGCATGATATGAGAGAGTTCCTGCTGCCTTCGGAGCTTGCGGAATTGGACCGGGCCGTTTCACTGGCGGAGGAGGCACTTTCCATTGCGGGCGAGCCGACCCTGATCCACAACGATGTCTGGGCCGGCAATATCATGGTGCAGGAGAGGGACGACGGGTGGCACTTGAGCGGACTGCTGGACCCCATTGGGCTGAAGTACGCCGAGGCAGAGAAGGAATTGGCCTACCTGCAAGCCTTCGACACGGTGGGCGCAGGCTTCTTCGACACCTACACTGCGCAGCGTCCTCTTCGGGAAGGGTTCGAGTTTCGTCGGCTGTTCTACTGGCTGGAAACTTACATGGTCCATGTCTGGCTCGGATTCGGTGCCGAGTTCCGTGATCGCGTTGTGGGGACCAGCCGGCAGGTGGTCGCGATGAGCCAACGATGACGGGAGACAGCATTCAGGCGATGGACCTCGATCCCCACAACTGGTCTCCGCTCTCCGTCGAAGAGCTTGCTGAGGTACTTGAGGGCATGCCCGTCCCCTGGTGGGTCGCTGGCGGCTGGGCGCTCGACCTGTTCGTGGGGAGGACGACGCGAGCACATGCGGACATCGACGTCCTGATCCTTCGCCGCGATCAGCTGGCGGTGCAGAGGCACTTGTCGGACTGGCAGTTATTCAAGACGAAGCAGCCGACCCCGCCTCACCTCGCTCCCTGGCCGACAGGCGAGTTCCTCGATCCGCCGATCAACGATGTCTGGGCGAGGAGCGACCTGCACAACGGCCCCTGGCGCTTCCAGCTCATGCTGATGGAGGCCGACGGCGACCGTTGGATCTACAGGCGGTTGCCGACCATCGGCGGCAGGATCGCTGACATGGGATTGGTGACTGACGCTGGAATCACATTCCTCGCGCCGGAGATCCAGCTGCTCTACAAGAGCGGCACCGGCCTGAAGAAAGATACCGACGATCTCCTCAGCGTGTTGCCGTTGCTTTCACCTCGGCAGGCTGAATGGCTACTCAAGTGCCTGCGCCGCCAGTACTCAGATGGTCACGCTTGGGCCGGCTTGCTCGAGAGCAGAGCGGGGCCAGGAGAACCGGAGGACTGATGCACAGATCGCTTCTGCCACTGCTGTGTTGCCCCGGCTGCCACGGCGAACTCCAACTCGCTGCTCCCGTCACTGAGTCCGAGATCCAGGACGGTGTGCTCCGGTGCAGTGCGTGCGGCCGAGCCTACGGCATAGAGGGCGGCATCCCGATCTTGGCGCCGCGGGAGGACCTGGATGCGTATGCAGATCGCTGGCCCGATGGGCTCGCGGATGAGTCGCTTGTGCGGAAGATCGCGCACGGCCGGGAGCAGTATGCGTCCGGCGGGCCATTTGCCGCCTGGGTGGACGCGGCCGCCCAGACGCGCGGTGTCATCCTCGATATCGCCACCGGTCCGGGCAGCTCGCTACTTGGCGCTCTCGCGCCGTTGATGCCCGAGGACACGCATCTGGTGGCGACCGACGCGTCGCTCTACCTGTTGCCGCGACTGAAGGGGGCCTGGGCGGCGCAGTCGATCAAACCGTCCCTGGACTTCGTCGCCATGGACGGCAATCGCTGGCCGTGCCGTGCCGACGTGCTCAATGGTGTGACCTCAGCCTTCGGCTTCGGCTGCGTCTGGGACGACCCAAAGCGCCAGGAGCCGCCACGGTTCGGACACGCCTACCGAGAGGCAGCGCGCACCCTCAAGCCTGGCGGCCGGGTCTTCGAGTCATGCCTGCTCTACGCCTCTGATTCGGAGACGGCCGCTGTGCTGGAGGGAGGCGGCTGCATTAACGCGTCGCGGCCTAGACTCGAGTTGTTCTGGCAGTCTCTCGGACTTGAGATCGAGTGGGCCGAGGAACTGCGCCGGGGAGAAGGCAAGCTCGATGAAGGCGACCTCGTGCCCTACGGCGAGCACGACGTGTGGTGGGAGATCTGTACGTGCTACGCAAGGCCCCGTGATTGGATCACCGGGCTCCGGCCGACCTGTTCCTCGCGCTTGCGGTGCCCTCGCCCAGGGCCCAGCGCCCGCCTTTGCTCCTCCCACTCCACCGGTGTCTGGTACAGCTTCTCCAGCGACAGCCCGTCCGGCTCCTCGCCCGCCAGTATCGCCTCGATGAGGTCGGGCGCCAGCAGCGTGAGGCGTAGGAGGCGCGCCACGTGGGAGTTGTCCACCCCCATCCGCGCCGCGAGAGCGTCGATGGAGGCGTAGCGGCCGCTCCCTCCTACCGTATCTTCACCCCGCTCACCACCAGACTGATACCTACCGAGTAATCCCAGAGGTGTACGCCGCGTCGCAGGTACCGTCGCCGCTTCGCGAACCGCGCTCGCACCAGCTTCCTGAGTTCGGCCTTGTGCGCCTGTGAGAGCGGCGGCTCGGCCCGCGGTCCGTAGAGCGCGAGGTTGTCGAGTGCCATCCGCTCATCGGTATCCAGGCGGCGCTCGGCCGTCTCGCGGCTCACCCGTGCATCGTCGAGCGGACCGACCGCGCAGAACGCATCGACGATCACCTGGCGCAGGCCCAACTCCTCGAGCATCGCGGGCAACCGCGGACTGTCGATATTGAACTGGCCAATCCGCCACTGGTCATCAAGGCTCTTGCCGGCCGGCTCCTCGACCAGCTTCCACAGCTCCTGCTCGCGCTCGGTCATCTCCACTGCGCGGGCCGGGCAGGACTGCACGCCGTCTCTGCGCACCTCCATGACCGAAACGCGTCCGCCCGGCTTACAAACGCGTATCTGCTCCCGCAGGAAGGTACGGTGATCGGGGATGTGCGAGATGACCGTATAGGAGGTCACCGCGTCGGCGATGCTGTCAGGTAACGGCAGCGCCAGCGCGTCGCCCTGCAGATAGCGTGTCCGCCGGCCGAGGCGCGCTTCCTTCGCGCGCTGTGTGGCATAGGCGACGAAGTTCGTGTCGCGATCTACGCCGTACACCGTGCACCCGGGTCCCATCCACCGCGCCAGCGCGCGTGCCAGCGCCCCGCTGCCGCAGCCGACGTCCGCCGCCACGCCCCGACGCCGTAACCCCAGCGCCGGCCAGAGCACCCCCCTCACCTCGTCGCGGAAGCGCTGCTCGCGCGTCACGTCCAGCACCTCCGCCGGCTGCATCCACGTGGACCAGACGGTGGTGGGATCGGTGGGGTCTGGATGCGACGTCTGCAGCTTACGAGGCCGATAGGACATGGGCGTCTCCTGGCAGTGGCCAACCCTTCGCCGGCGGAGGGTTAGGCTGCAACAAGGTTGCCTCACGGCATGACACTGTACTGTTCTGCTGCTCCAGCGTCAACGCTTGCTTGATCACTCTTGGTGACCACCGCGCGAACCACGTCACCCACACGCCCACTGCCCCCTGCTCTTTACGCCGCTCCGTTCTGGGTCCATCCTCAGCTCGGCGGTTTGCGCCAGACGTAGCAGACGGTGTGCGCGAACTCCTCATACCCCAGGCTCTTCGCCAGGCTCTGAGAGGGGTAGTTCTCCAGCGACGTCCAGTACATAGGCCGGGCGCCCGCGCGTAGGGCCAGATCGGTCACACACGACACGACCTGCCGACCCAGCCCCTGCCGCCGACGAGCCTCCACAGTCGCGACGTATGTGATGCGGATGATGGGTGGCGAGAAGACCGGCTCCATCGTGAGGGGAATCCAGGCTGCGCGTGACAGCGCCCGCCCCTCCCGGACCAGCGCGAAGTGCCGGCCGCCGCGTTCCCCCTCGAAGTCCCAGGGCGGCTGCTCGAGGCCCTCGAACAGGGCCGCGTCGGCCGAGGTGACCTCCCGGATGCCCTCCGTGACCACGGGCCGGAAGCGCGCTTCCGTTACCGTCAAGCGAGGACCGATCGGGTAGCGCTCGATGTCGGGGACACGATCCAGCGCCGTCTGCACCTGCGGGCTGTAGACGGTGAAGTGCACGAGCTTCCCGGCCGGAAGCGTGTCGAGCAAGGCGAGTACGGCCTCTCCATCGTCCGCCTCTACCTTGGCCGTGAGGTCGTACTGGTGCTCGCGCCACGGGGCCGGTTCTGGGTCGTGCGAAAGCGCCATCACACCGACGATCTCGCCCGCTCGCCGATGCACCAGAGTGGACCAGTTGCTCTCGCCTCCGCCGTGCAGTGCCCGCCAGATCCCCTGGATCTGCGACTCATTCCTCAGTTCTCCGTGACACACCAGGTAGTCGGCGATCTGCTGGTACTCGTCTCGCGTCGCCGTCGTCGTCATGGTCGCACCCCCTCCCTGTCCATTCGCCTACCGCTGGATCGCCTGGCGGGGAATCATT
Organism: uncultured Armatimonadota bacterium; assembly: GCA_963699135.1. GTDB lineage: Bacteria > Armatimonadota > Hebobacteria > Hebobacterales > Hebobacteraceae > JBEKKD01. The sequence continues at coordinate 1,815,602 of OY969415.1, forward strand.
CTAGCACATCCTGGGGTCACTGGCCTCTGTCCGACTCCTGCGCGAAGGCCCTCTGCTCCTCCCACACCATCGGTGCCTGGTACAGCTTCTCCAGCGACAGCCCATCCGGCTCCGTGCCCTCCAGAATCGCCTCTATCAGGTCAGGGGCGAGTAGCGTCAGTCGCAGGATGCGGGCCACATAGGAGTTGTCCACCCCCAGATCGGCAGCCAGCGCGCGGATCGTCGGGTACGCCCTCCCTCCAGCAGTTGCGCGCCAGCGATGGGCGCGGGCGATCATGGCCGCCAGCCCCTGGTTTGTGTTGGTCCGGGCCGGCACTGCTTCGCCCACCCCGGCCGGCGCGATGATCTCCCTGCGACCGCGTCGGCGCCTGATCTGTAGCGGCACGCGGATCACCGCGCATCCGCCGTCTGTGCTCAGCGTCGCCTGCACCCGCTCACTCACACCGCCACCTCCTGCTCTTCGCGCAACTCCGCCACCAGCGAGGCCAGGCCCTCCGTCCGGATTTGCAGCTCCGCATGATCGGGGTGCACGTCCACCTGCTTCACCAGCAACTGCACGATGCGCGCCTGCTCGTCAGGGAACAGATGCTCCCAGATCGGGTCCAGAGAGCAAAGCGCGTCCACCACGTCTCGCTCCGAGAAGGCCTCGCCCTCGACAGCCTGTTCATCGGCCCGCGCTCGCGCCTCTCGGTAGGTCTGCGCCAGGATCTCCGGGGTGCGCAGCACCGCCCGCAGCTGATCGACGACCGTGCGCTCGATCTCGCCGGCGGACAGGCATCGCACTGGGCAGGAATCGCGCTGGCCCCTCTCCGCGTGGACGCAGAGGTAGTAGCGGTACACCTTGCCCCGGCGTCTTGGTGAAGTTCGGGGTCATGGCACACCCACAATGGGCGCAGCGGAGGATGCCCTTCAGCAGGGCCGGGGTCTGCGCCCGCGTCTGTGCGCCGCGGGCGCGGTGGTTCCGCTCCAGGATGGCATGGGCCTGATCCCACAGCTCCTGGGTGACGATCGCCTCGTGCTCTCCGGGGTAGCGCTGGCCTCTTGTGCGTCGACCTCCCCGAGGTAGAGAGGGTTGTTGAGGACGCGGTAGAGGAGGCCCTTGTGCCAGGGCGGCCCGGCGCGCACGACGCCCTTCTTCGTGGTCCAGGACTTGGTGGTGTGGCCCTGCGCGTTCAGCTCCTGGGCCAGCACGCGTGGTGGAGCCGGTCTGCGACGAAGCGGGAGAAGATCAGTGCGCACCAGGGCTGCCTGCTCGGGGTTCACCACCAGGCGCTTGCGCTCCCGATCCACGTCGTAGCCCAGCACCGGAGGGCCGCCAGTGTACTTGCCCTTGCGCTTGGTGGCCGCCACCTTGTCTCGGATGCGTTCCCCGATGATCTCCCGCTCGAACTGGGCGAAGGAGAGGAGGATGTTCAGCATCAGCCGGCCCATGGAGGTGGTGGTGTCGAAGCGCTGGGTCACGGAGACGAAGGAGACGCTGGTGCCGATCGAAGAGCTCGATCAGCTTCGACGAAGTCCAGCAGCGAGCGGGAGAGCCGGTCGAGCTTGTAGACGACGATGCAGTCGACGCGGCCCGCCTCCACGTCCGCCAGCAGCCGCTGCAGGCGCGGGCCGCTCCAGCGTCGCACCGGAGAAGCCGCCGTCGTCGTAGCGGGTGGACAGGGCCACCCACCCTTCCTGGCGTCTGGCTTGCGATGTAGGCCTCGCCTGACTCCCGCTGGGCGTCCAGGCTGTTGAACTCGCTGTCCAGGCCTTCCTCGGTGCTCTTGCGGGTGTAGATGGCGCAGCGCACGCGGCGCGCGGCGGCCTGTGCGATCTTGCTGGCGTCTCACCGCGTGCCCTCCTTTCGCTTGCGAGCGCAGGCCGAAGAAGGCGGGCCCATTCCAGTGGGTGCCGGTGATGGCAGAGGCGATGGCCGACAGGGAGCGGTAGCGTCGGCCCCTGGAACTCGAAGCCGCCCTGCACCACCGTCACTTCGTGGCGCTGTCCATTCCACTCCCGGATCAGCCGCGTCCCCAGGACGGGCAGTTCGCGGCGGCCTCGGGCTGGCCTCCGATCTGCCGCGCTCGGCGCCGATCTCGTCGTAGCCGGCCTCCTCCAGCAGTCGATCCATCTTCGTGCGGGCGGCCTGGCTGAGGCCGCCGTGGGCCAGCTCCTGGAGACGATGGGCGAGGCGCCGGATCAGGAACTCCCGGTTGTAGCGGGGTGGCTCCGTGCCGATCAGTTGCTGCCAGCGGCGCTGGAGGTCCGCCATGGACGTTCGCTCCAGGTCCGCGATCTGCTTCACGACGCTCGCGCTCATAGGCTCTCTCCTTCGGACTGAGGTTCGTCACATACCTCACTCGAAGTCCGAAGAACATCAAGTCCTTTCTCTCCGCCGTCCACGGCCTCGCGGCGCCAGTAGCGGAGGAAGCCCGCGGCCAGCAGGGAGGCGACCTCCTTGTGCCGTTCTGTGGCCGGAATCAGGTCTACGGCTGCGGGCGACTGTATCGCGTCCTGGGATCGGTGCGCTGGCTGTCGTTTCATGGCTGAACCACATCCCGGTCGCCGGAGACGTGAGGGGGGATGGGCATCCCCTCCCTGAGTCGTGCAACACTGCACACCCCCTCGTCTTGTGTCTTCTGGGCCAACGTCGATGGTTCGGTGTTGCATTCTGAGGTCTGCACACCCATGCAGCCCTGCAACGCCCCAGCGGTGGGAAGAAGCTCGACGTTGTCGGGCAGGGGATCGCCGATCACCAGCCGAGCGGCATGCCCCCTTCGCGTATCAAGGTTCCTGAGGTATCCCTTGCCGATCACCACCTTCACTCGCCGGGAGGCGGCCGACCGATCGATTCCGAGCTTCTTCGTGACGTCGGCCAGGCTCACGCCCGGCTGCTCGCCCTCGAGGGGCGGCTGCGTGTCGAATGAGGCCACCGCCTCGACGGTCTCCCGCACGGTGGCGGAAACAGTGGCGTCAACCCCCTCGCTCATCACGTCGCAGACAAGTTCGCGCACGGCGGCATAGTCGGAGAGGTCGGCCACGATGCTGCCCTGTGCGTCGCGCTGGCGGGTCGCCTGGTGCAGGATCGCCCGCGCCTGAATCAGCGAGAGCAGGGCCCTGAAGTCGCGTCGCAGTCTGACAGCGACAGGGGGAATCATCCTCGCCAGGGCCTCCGCGTAGGGGATGATGACCCGGTGCTCGGCGCCTTCTAGCCACATCTGCAGCGCCTGCCACCGCTCGAGGTCAACCTTCGCGGCGATGTCAACCTCCTGATTTTCGCTGTGGGCGGCCTGGGCGGTCTTCATCAGCACCGCGCCGGTCTGCTCGGGCGTGTCGGTGACAGCTATGGTGAGCATACGGGTGGCGTTCTCGGGGTGTAGCGCCGCTCTGGTCGTGGTGAGAATGAGGCCGGTAGGGCCCTCCCGCTCAATCAGGCGGGCTCTCAGGACGCCATCCGGCCCCTTCTCAACCGTCTCGTACCTGACACGTTGCTCGCTCAACAGTGATCTGAGCAGGTAGGTGGCGAACTCCGAGTTGAGCCCCGCGAGCTCATAGATCACGAGGAAGCGATGGTTGATCGGTTCCTCGGAGTAGGCAAGGGCGTGCTCGCTCATTGAGCTGAGCGCGTAGTAGGCTCGTGGCGGCATGAACTCCAGCACGCTGCCCAGCACGTGGTTCTTCCCGCCCGCAGACGGCCCCACCACCGCGACTGGAACAGGCCTCTGCGCTAGCCGGGAGGTAAGCGCCAGGTAGAGCAACTGCGCCAGCTTCTCTTCACCTGCGACGCCGGCCCGAGCGACGGCCTCGCGGAAGGAGGCGAGGATGTCATAGGTCCGGGCGAGTTCGGCGCATCGCTCCCATGCCTGTTGGGCTCTCTCAGACGCCTCGCGACAGGCGATTTCCTCCAGGGGGACGGCCTTCGCCAAGAACGAGTTCATCGCCGTGACGAAATCATCCGCAGTGGCGCTTCCCAGGTAGAACTCGCTCACGTCCTTAACCATTGAGGTTCACCACTAGCATCCGGGTCCGCAGCGATGAGGCCGCGAGCCGCTGTCTCAGCTTCTCGCCGCCCTGATCGGGTTCGATCAGGCAGTAGATGCGCTCAATCCCCGCGAGCTCGTCAGCCCACTGCTCTTTCCAAGTGTCGGCGCCGGGAACGCCCACCGCCGGGAACCCGTTCGCCCAGAGCGTGTGACAGTCTGACTCCCCCTCCACGAGGACGATGAAGCCCCGCTCTCGTGCCTGGGATAGGCGCCACAGTCCGTAGAGCATGGTCTTCGAGCCCGACCGCCACTTGAACCTGACCTCGCCGTCCAGCGATAGTCGGAAGCGGACGGCAACTGTAGTGCCGGTGGCATCTTGGTAGGGGATCGCCACCACTCGCTTCCCGTTCAGCGTGAATTCATACAGGCCCAACTCGCCCAACAGACTGAGCGGCAGCTTCTTGGCCTCGGCGTACTGCCTGATCGTAAGGCCTGATGCTGTGCGGTCTTGTTGGGGTATGCAATCGTCCGCCTGCAACGGTTCTTGCCTCAGGTTGGCTTCAGGCGCGTTCTCCGGGAGGTGTTGCAGTGATGCAGCTCCCTTTGGGGGGCGAGACACCCCCCCACCCCTCCTGCCCATGAGCTGGGCGGGCTTGATACCGAGGGCGGAGCAGATCTGCTCGAAGGTGCAGCCGCCGAAGCACTTGAGCAGAATTACGTCATCATCCCCGACCCTGATGGAAAGGGAAGCGGTTGTGTCCCCGTGCGCCGGAACGGGGCACAGGGCAGTTGCCGTGTCGGACTGCCGGCCGCGCCTGACGCTGGACAGCATACCGAGTACCTCTTCGATGGTGAGGCGCTTCATGATGCAGCGGCCTCGACGTCTGCTACTGCCCGGTCGCCGAAGGCCCGCGGCTGGCGGGCCACTTTCCGGCTTCTCTCGCTGCAGCCGAATGACTTCCTCGGCGGGGATGGCCCGCTCACGTCCGATGCGCTCATATCGGACGCGACCGGAGGCCGCCCAGCGTCGGATGGTCGCAGGATGGACCCCCAACCGCTCTGCTGCCTGCTTGGTTGCCAACAGCATTTCGCTTCCTTTCGGGGCACTTGCGCGGATGCGAGTGCCCGCTGTAGAATCAGCTCGAATCAGCTCTGAGCGTATCCTCGCGTTTGCATGACGATGGGACCAAGCAAATGCAAAAGAGAGTCGACCCAGCAGTTGAGCTAGCGGCGAAGGCGATCCAATCCGAACCCTGGGACCTCTCCCATTGGTGGCAGCCACTGGTCTTCATGGCTGCCTCGGTGAAACACGAGTGCTGCTTCCGGGACTGGAGCGAAGCCTATCCCGGGTCCGTTGGGGACCGGGATGACTTCATCTGTGGGGAGTGCAGCCAGCGCGGCCCGGTTGCCCGGGTTCTTGATCCCATCACCGGCGCTGAGGGGATTCGCGAAGCCTCCGACCTGGGGTTCTGCAGCCTCGACCCGTTCTGCGACGGAGCGCGACTGAAGCCGGCATCCTGTGCCTCCGTCTTCGCGGACCGGGCGAACGACTTCTGTGATCGGCTCGACAGGACGCTCGTACCGGACAGCAATGGCAGCATCTCACAGGAGAAAGCCCATGAAGCCTACTGGGCTTTCAGCCACTTCAGGAAACACCTCCCGGACTGGGACCCGACTGGCGCCTATGACGGCGCGTTCGAGAGATGGGGAGCAGATTGCGCCAGAGCGAACCTCCCAGCCTGGGGGCCGGAGGGTCCTCCCAAACTGGTGCCGTTAGTCGACAGAATCCTGCAGGAGAGGGAAGAGGCGCTAGCCGGCGCCCAGCGCGCCTACACAGGAATCATGGTTCCGGCCCGGACGCGCTTTCACACAGGCCATTGCCGAAGCCAGGCGTGTCCGGGGCGAGGCGGAACTGGCGCTCTATCACAACCAGAACGAGGAGATCCGCCGGTGGCTCTCCGGGCGGCACAAGGAGAACCACAGGTTGATGGCCGAGACGGCCAAGACGTGGGCGGCCCAACGGGCGGCTCAAGAGAAGTCAAACAGAGAGCATCGAGCGCAGTACCCCAGCATTTCCTCCCCACGCCTCCATCTCGCCCCTGATCCGGAATCCCAGTCTGCACCCGAGTGGCCGCCGACCGATATGGCCACTCTCTCAGCGGAGATGGTAGCTCTGATCCATCTGAAGGCGGCCATCCGACGTCCCTACGAGAAGGCCGAGGCCGGCGCTTACCGGGCCTATGACAGGGCCGTCGCTCGTGCCGAGCGCGCCTATGCTAAGGCAATGGCTGCATCGGAACCCGGAAGCGAGACTCCCAGTGAGGAATCAGCGTGGGAGGCGCTCCTCGAACTCGCATATCGCGTCACCGACCTTGGCAAACGCGTAGACCAGGCCATCGGTAGGTTCCGCACGTTGGATGTGACGGAATCCAAGGACGTTACCGCGAGCATGAAGAGAGAGGTGCGGAGGGACCTCGGGTTCCCTCCCAAGAAAGTGCCTCCACCTCCCCGCGGCCCAAGGGAAGAGAACCGTAAGCGCTATAGGGAAGTCATGAAGTTGGCGGCAAGGAACGACCTGTCCATCAAGCAGATCGCCTATCGGACTGGCACTAACTACTACACCGCCCGTCGTTGGATATTGGAGTCGCGATGACTGTTCGACTAGCAGGCAGGCCTATGGGCAGTACAACATCAGTCGTCTTGGGGTCGTGCAACCCCGCCTTGCCGAAGAGCCCCCGGCCGTCTGGCCAGCACGAACCTAGGGCGCATGGTTACGGATGTTTGCATGGCCGCTATTGGCATGGTATAATAGTGATGTAGGCTAAGACAACTAAGGCCCCTGGCCCATAGTGGTGGGGTGAAGAGCCGACGGTCGACAGCCGGCGTCTGAGTCGAGATAGAGGGTCGCTCCCTCGAATCTGGACCCAGGGGCCGGTCTGTCTTTGGCCGAGGCAGCTTCGCCACACAGCACGAGGGAGACATCGCAATGGACCAGGCACCAGGACGTATCACCGTTGGTATCGCGACGGAGCCACGCGAACTCGCGAGCTTGTGCCCTCACCCCCGTAACTACCGCCGCCACCCGGAGCATCAGTTGGCCATCCTACGGGAGAGCCTGCGGGTGCACGGCCAGCAGAAGCCGGTGGTGATCACTCCGGATGGCACCATCCTCGCCGGGCATGGATTGGTGGAGGCGGCGCGGGCGGAGGGCTGGACTCACATCGGCTGCCACATCTATGACGGCCCCTACCCGGAGGCGTTCCTGGCCATCGACAACCGCGCTTCCGATCTGGCCGAGGATGATGAGACGGCCTTAGCTGAGCTGCTGCGAGACCTTGACGCCCAGCAGCAGTTGTCCGCCGCGGGCTGGGGAGAAGACGACCTGTCGGAGTTGCTGTTACGCTTGGACGCGGAAGGGAAGCACGGCCGCGAAGAGACCTTCGACGCCGACCAGGCGATGGCGGAGGCGGAAGGGCAGCAGGGGCCGACGCGGGTACAGCCCGGCGAGCTCTGGCAACTTGGCCGCCACCGGCTGCTGTGCGGCGACGCCACCAACCCGGCGAACTGGCAGCGACTGATGGCTGGCGAAGTCGCCCAGGCCATCTGCACCGATCCACCCTATGCCATCAACTACCTCGGCGGCAGGGCGGCGCAGGAGGAGCGCATCAGCGCCAAGCGCCGCGGTGTCGAAGGCCAGGAAAGCGATGCCTGCTGGGATGACCTCACTGATGATGAATACCGGCATCTGCTGGTTTCCAGCTTGGGCCTCGCTCACCAGCACTCCGACGACAAGGCCCCGTTGTATCTGTGGTTCGCGAGTTCCCACCTCCGCGATGTGCTGGACTGCTTGGCCGAGACCGGCTGGCAGGAACGCAACCTCCTGGTGTGGGTGAAGAACAACGGCGCCGGAGCCTTGTTCGCCCAGTACAAGCACTGGTATGAGCCCTGCTTCTATGCCTTCAAGCAGGGCCAGGCCCCGCGGTGGCACGGCCCTACCAACGAGCGCACGGTGTGGGAGCATGACAAGCCCGCGGTCAACGACCTCCACCCCACCATGAAACCCCTGGCGCTGATCGAGCGCAGCATCTCGAACGCCACTGAACTCGGTCACCTGGTGGTCGACCCCTTCCTGGGCTCGGGCACTGCCATCCTGGCCGCGGAGCGCACCGGCCGGCGCTGCTATGGCTTCGACCTGGACGCCAGATACTGCGATGTGATTCTGTCCCGGTGGGAGTCGTTCACCGGGGAAACGGCGGTGAAGCGCGATGGCTGAGCAGGCGGAGCAGACCAGACACCCCGGGGGCCGGCCTCGCCGGGAGTTCGACCTGCGGCAGGTAGAGGAGCTGGCCCGCCTGGGTTGCACCGAGGAGGACATGGGGGCGGTGCTGGGGGTGAGTGTCGATACCATCCAGCGGCGCAAGCGGGACTCGGAGGAGTTTTGCGGCGCTATAAAAAGAGGCCAGGCGGCCACGCGGAACTCGCTGCGCCGACTGCAACTGAAGAAAGCCCTGGAGGGCAACGTCACCATGCTGATCTGGCTGGGCAAGCAGTTGCTGGGCCAGTCCGATCGCCAGTCCACGCTGCTGGGACAGGACCCGGAGAGTGCCGCGGTGCAGGTGGTGGTCTTGCAGCGGAGGGAAGAGCCAACGCCCTGACCATCACCGCCAAGAACCCGGAGCCGGTAGGGTGGGAGAAGTGGGCCGGCGGGACGCCCCGGCGCAACCTCTACGGGGGCCCCGGGTGCTATGACGAAGATCGCGGTGGAGGGGTACGCCGCGCGCTATCTGCCGCCAGCGGCGCCGAAGTGGCGCACGAGGTCGGCTCAAGGGCCGCGCTCGGGAACGAGGTGGAGGCAGGGCCGCGGGCTACCCGTTGGGAACGGCGCTGGCAGAGTGGAAGGCCAGCAGGCGACGGGTGCCAGGGAGACCTGGTCGCCTCAGTACGCCGAAGCTGGACTGACGCGAGCGAGCGGGGCTAGCTCCCCGCCCGTTCGTCATCCTAGCCGCTGGGACCGGAGGAGGTCCGCAGGCCCTCGAGCAGAACCCCCTTCTCCACAGAGAGGCACACGCGATGGCCCGTCTCCTTCCCCTGGACATCCGCCGGCCGTGGTGAGAGCATTCGCGATGCTCCTGCTCGCCGTGTTGCTGTGGGGAGTGCAGCCCCTCGTCGTCAAGATCGCCCTCGGCGTCTTCTCCGTCGGGTTCGCCGCCTTCGCGCGGGCCGTGACGGCGGCCGCCTTCTTCGGTCTGGTCGCCCTCCTCTCCCGATCGCGGCGCGCGGGCGACGTCCCTTCGCCGCGCACAGGCTCCAGCAGGCCGGCCCTGTGGCTCGTGATCGGGGGGATTGGCATGGGTCTCGGCACCGTGCTCTGGAATGCCAGCCTCATGCGGACCACGGTTGGCGCCTCCAGCGTGCTGCAGATGGGCGGCAACCTGCTCGTGGTGCTTTACGGCATCACCATCTTGCGGGAGCGCTGCGGGCCGCTGCGCGTGGCCGGTCTGCTGCTCACCCTCTCAGGCCTATTCGTCGTCTCCTGGAACGGCGAGAGCCTCTCCGCTCTGCTCAGCTCGCGCTACTTCCAGGGGAACATGATGGCGCTCGCCGCCGGCGCGGCCTGGGGGCTCGCCGCCATCGCGCAGAAGGTGACCGTGAAGGGCCGCAGCAGCGTCTCGGTGTCGGTGCCGATCTTCGCCTTCGCCGCACTCGTGTGTGGGGCCGCGGCGCTTCCGGGCCCGGCCCTGGTGGGGGAGTTCAGCCCGCGGCTGCTGGTGGCCCTGCTGCTGACCGGGCTGTTGGGCATGGGCCTCGGCAATGTGCTCTTCACGGAGTCCATGCGCACCATCACGGTCTCGGTGGGCGCCGCGCTGTCCGCGGCCTCGCCGCTGATCAGCCTCACCGCCGCCGCCCTGCTGCTCCACGAGCCCGTGAGCCTGTACCTGCTGGTCGGCGGGCCCGCCACGTGCCTCGGGGTGACCGCGGCCATCGTGAGTGAGCCGTCGACAGCGGGCGTGCTCCGGGCGCAGCAAGATCGGTTGGGGCGTAGGCTGGGTGCGGGAGATGACGTGTAGATGAGGCCATTCTCGTGACCGACCGGATGGACACTAGACGCGAGTGGGAAGAGGCCGTCCGCCCCTACCTCACCTCCGCCACCGAAGACGCGGACATCGAAAGCCAGGCTGCGCAGGCCTGCTATCGGTACCTCGTGAGTCAGTATCGGCCGCCAGCAGGCAAGCGGGGCCTGGTGTTCCTGCAGTGCTCCGTTCGTCGGCCGTTCTCCAAGTCGCCTTCCCATGGCGCACTGCGGCGCGCTATCGCGTTGGCCACCGGCTACGACCCGCGCCGGCAGTTCGGGCCGTGTCCGGTGCACGTGGTAGTGGTGTCCAGTACCCTGGGCCCGGTGCCCTATGAGCTGGAGGATCTCTATCCCGCCAGCATCGGCCGATTGGGGGTCAAGCAGTTCAGCGACGATCGCTATGCGCAGGTGCGGCCCGTACTGGCGGAGCGAGTCGCCGGCTATCTGCGGGCGCACGGAGGTCACTACCAGCACATCGTGTCCTTCACCCACGGCCGCTACGGCGAGATCCTGGCCGACGCGAGGAGGGCGGCAGAGGCGAGCTTCCCGATCCTGCCAGTGGAGGGTGGGCCTGCGGTACCGCGGAGGGGCGATCAGCCGCCCCGCACCTACTGGCAGCGGCACTGGATTCAGCTTTACCTGGAGATCGTGAGCTGGCTGCCAGCGGAGGAGCAGGCACGGGCCGAAGTGCGCCTGCAGCAGGCTGAGGTGCACTATCGCGGCAGTGCTGATCGCAGTTGATCAGGCGGAAATACCTGCAGTGCCGGCCGACTCGCCAGATCAGCTCCCGCGCCGAAGCTCCGACTCGAACGGCGCGCCACGCTGGCTCCGGGGCCGCGCTTGGGAACGCGATGGTGGCAGGGAAGGCTTCACAAAAAGGGGTGCGAGTCACACAACTGTCGGAAGGAGCCGTTCCTGGCCCAACGAAGAACCGCTCCAGGAGGGCTATCGAATGCCGAGGGGATACGCCACGATGAGCGAGCGGCAACGTCGGTCGCGGACACCCCTTCGTCACATCCTCGCTGGTGCTCTACACGGCTGCTACCTCTTCCTTGGCTATCGGCAGGGATTCACGAAGGCAAGTCCTGTACTTGCCACGAGCAGGACTAGTGAATCGGACATCGTCGTCGCCGCACGAGCCCACTGGGGCATCTTGTCTCTACTGGGAGGGAAGTGATGTCACGCTTCTTCGTCGCACTCAGTGTCTGTCTGCTGGTAAGCAGTGTGCCATGCTTAGCCCGGGGCGCCGAGGGCTCCACGAACGGCAACAATCGACAGGCGGACAAGCCTCCTGCCGCCACAACGCCTGAGCAGCCATCGGCGGCGCGCACGCAGACGTTCGCCGGGCGAGTTGCTAGCGCAGAGGAATTCGACGACATCACGAGCGGACGGACCGGAAATCCGTGGATTCTGTTCTCAATCGACGGAGTTGAGAAACAGCGGATGACCGGCGCCTGGGAGGAGGGGCGGCAAGTCGCCGTATTGATCGAGGTTCGCGGGGACCACGACTACCAGGTGCAGGTGAAAGGTGTCCTCTACAAACTCACGACTCGCGTGGGCGGCCCGATCCCGACGCCGCCCGCGCCTACGAAGGGGCCTGAGCAGGAGCATCTTCTGTTCATGTGCGGAAAGTACGCGGGTGACCAGGAGATCGAGATATCCGTAGTCAAAGGCGATAGCCCGCCAATGGGCCCGGCGCCGGCTTACATCGAGAGCACGTACCACTATGCACTGGGGGTGAGCTTCCCCTATCCAGGGCTAAGGGCCAGGGAGTTCTCCAAGGCACCAACGACTGCGGGAGGGAAAGAGTTCGCCATCGCTGAGCACAGCCCTGGCGCGAAGATCGACCCCGTTCTTACGCTGTCGATATACCCGGGCAGGCGGGTCCTCGACGAAACACCCAGGGGGAGCAAAGCGTTCTTCCAACTCGGGACGAGTTTCAATGATATGTTCAGCACGTACTATGCCGGTGTCGGTTACGAGCTCGTCCCGCACTTCGCCCTGACGCTGGGCGTGCTCTCAGGCAAAGTTGCCGTGCTCGCTCCTGGGTACCACGTTGGCGATCCGATCGGCGACAAAGACAGCATCCCCACCGTCGACCAGCGGCGCACGAGTCTCTCTTTTGGCGTGACCATCGGCAGCGTGGTCTGGAACCAGGTCTTCCCCAGCCAATCCGGCAAGTCCGGCCAGTCGGGCGGGTCAAGCAATGGTGCTGGCGGCGGTAGCGGCGGCGGTGGTAACGGAGGCAGTGACACTGGAGGAGGCACCTAGAGAGATGGCGGGGCGAATCGTGACCGTCACCTGGCGGGTGATCGCGGAGGCCAGCTCACGCTCCCGCTGTCGTCCGGGCTGGCGCGCCTGTCCCCGTCGTGGAGCGGGCCGGTAGCGCTTAGCGTCACGCCACGTAGCCGCCTACCTTGACACTGGGATGGGGTAGCGTCAGTTGGTGCTGGCATGGCTCGGCGGCGCCACGAGTCCATAGAGGCAAGGAGGGATGCGAGATGAGGTGCCGACTGCTGATGGCAGGGTGTGTGGTCGTCGCTTTGCTGGTCTCGGCCTGGGCTGCCGCTGGACAGGGCAGAGGTTCCCCCAGGAACTGGGCGCTAGTAGTAGCGGTGTCACACTACGATGACCAGACCTTCGCGGCCTTGCCTGCCGCCGACAATGACGCCGATGTGATCTACCGCCTGTTGACCGACAAAGAGCGGGGGATATTCGCGCCAGACAACGTACAGGTTATGAAGGTGTCGGCAACCGATCCGGTATTGCTGCCGAAGCGGCGGAACATAATCGGTAGGCTGCAGTACTTCCTTGGGAAGGCTAGCAAAGACGACACGGTGCTCTTCTACTTCTCGGGCCATGGTGCCGCTGAGGACGGGAATGGCTATCTGTTGGCCCAGGACACGCAGGCCGGGCTAGTGCAAGACGACGCGGTGCCGCTGAAGCGAGTCAATGAGATACTCGCCTCGAACAGGGCGGCGAGGAAGATCGTCGTGTTGGATGCCTGCTACAGCGGGATCGGCAAGGCCGCAGCAACCATGAATAGCGCTTTCGCCGAGTCAGCATTCCAGAGATCCCGGGGCAGGGCGACGCTGACATCCTGCGATGCCGACGAGGTGTCCTACTTTACGGACGACGGGCAGCAAAGCGTGTTCACGCATTACCTGCAAGAGGCGCTGTCCGGCGCCGCCAACCCTCCCGGCAACTCCGTTGTGACCCTCCAATCCGCTTACAACTACGTCTATGAGCAGGTGTCTGCGTGGGCGGGCCAGCGCAACCGTAAGCAGACGCCTCGGCTGATGGTGGACAGCACCGGCGAGATCGCCCTGGCAAGAGCGCCCGCTAACGGGAACCCGCCGCGGCCAGCCACGAAAGCTGCTCCCTCCAGACTGGTCGCGCCAGCTGCCCTCTTGGAGCTGCCCGCGATGGTTATGCTCTCTGAGCTCTCCGAGCAGACGCAGACTCCCCCGCAGGCCAAGGGCGTGCCCCTGCTCGCGCAGCCAGCGCGCGTATTCAGCGGGCACGCCGCGGGCGTGAACTCGGTTGCCTTCAGCCCGGACCGACGGCTGCTCGCATCCGGGTCGGACGATAAGGCCATCAAGCTGTGGGATCTCGAAAGCGGCGCGTGTCTCCGCACTCTCTCGGGGCACGGGGCGGCAGTGGACTCACTCGCCTTCAGCCCGAATGGTAAGTTGCTCGCTTCTGGGTCGGACGACAAGGCCATTGGACTCTGGGAGGTAGTAAGTGGAAAGCGGCTGGGAACGCTTGCTGGCCACACATACAGTGTGACCTCCCTCGCTTTCAGTCCGGATGGTCGACTGCTCGCATCTGGCTCCTGGGATAGTACAGTGCGGCTCTGGGACGTCAAGAGCGGGAGCTGTCTACACACACTCGAGCATGCCACTGTCGTGGTTTCCGTTGCTTTCAGCCCGGATGGTCGGCTGCTTGCCACCGCCTCTGGGGACGGCATTAGGCTCTGGGATGCCAGGAGTGGGAAGCCTGAGCGGGCTTTCCCCGACACGCCAGCGAACGACATGATCGTTGCCGTCGCCTTCAGCCCCGATGGTCGGCTACTTGCGTCTGGCTCCTGGGACCACACCGCCCGGCTCTGGGATGTGGCACGCGCCCAGTGTGTGCGCACCTTCTCGGGACATGCCGATAGCGTGACCTCTGTCGCTTTCAGCCCAGACGGCCGTTTGCTCGCCTCCGGCTCTTGGGACTGTACTGCTCGGATCTGGGATGTCAGAAGTGGGGCTCATCTGGGCGACCTGACGGCGGGCCACAGAGTGAAGTCCGTCACTTTCAGCCCAACCGGCGAGTATGTTGCCCTCAGTTCCCTGAACGATGCTCAGCTCTGGGAGGTGCCAAAGGCATCAGCGCGTTGACGCCCGCTGCCATGCCTGTGTGCGGGAGGCAAGCAGGCTCTTGGCATCAGTTGGGTGGCACTGGCAGCTTCGCGCGTTACGAGTGACCGCAGGCCTACGTCGGCCTGCGGTCATCCATGGTCTCTGCATCTCGGCTCTGCGCCCTGAGCCCATGGTGTGGCCTATGGGCCGATGGCTACATAAGTCAGACCGCATGGCGAGCACAAGGCTCATGTGGCGTTGGCGCGTGGCTATCCGGCGCCTCGGAGCGATTCGCCGGCAGATCGGCCACCTGAGCCTGCAGGTCCTCGATTTCCAGGTGGGTGTAGCGCTGGGTGGTAGTCACCCAGGCGTGGCCCAGCAATTCCTGCACCGCCCGCAGATTGGGCCTGGCGCGCAGGGCGTGGGTGGCGAACGAATGGCGCAGTACATGCGGCCCGGAGCGGTCGGTGACGCCAGCCGCCCGCAGGTACCGATTCACCAACAGCGCAATGCCGCGTACCGAGAAGCGCTCTCCGCTGCGATTCAGGAAGAGCGCTGGCTCCGCATCAGCGCGATCGGCAAGGTAGGCCAGCAGCGCATCGGCCGCGGGGCGATTGATGGGCAGGCGATGAAGCCGTCTCCCCTTGCCCACCACCTGGAGCGCGCCCCAGCCCTCGACGGGCAGGTGCACATCGTCACGACTCAGGGCACACAGCTCCCCCACCCGCAGGCCGGTGTTGTAGAACAGCATCAGGATGGCGCGGTCGCGCCTTCCAGTGGGCGTGGCGGCGTCGGGCAGAGACAGCAGGCGCTGGACCTCCTCGACCGTGAGATGCTTGGGCGCCAGCGGCGGACCCAGGTGGATGGAGCGCAGCGCCTGCCGCGGGGTTCGACCTCCAGTCGCCCCTCTTCGAACAGGAAGCGACAGAGAGAGCGGGTGGCGGCGATGGCGCGGTTGATGCTGGACGGCGATCGGCCCGCCCGCTGCTGGCGGCGGAAATACTCCCGCAGGTCTGCCGGCCGCACCTCGCTAAGCGGCCCGGGCAAGGCCGCCAGCAGTGCCTCCAGATCTCTGCGGTAGGCCCCGCACCGAGTGTACTGACCGCCCTTCCAGCGCCAGCGCCCCCAGGAACTCCTCCAGCTCCCGCTGGTCCGAGTGCCGCCCCTGTCGCTGCCTTCTCGCCATCCTCGCCTCCGTTCTGGCTTCCCGCGCAACTGCCGATAAGACACTAGGGAGGATGTTGGCCGGCAAAGTCCAGGTGATTCTTCGGCTGGGAACGCCGGAATCGCGGCATTCCCAGCATTCTTCCCCCCAGGCCGCCAAGACGGCGCACGACGTTGGCGTCAGGGCCGCGCTTCCGAGCGGAGGTGGAGGTGGGGGTGCGGTCCATTGCCCAGGATGCGGCCAAGCAGAGGCGTTCGCTAGCGTTGCCGCGAGCTAGTGGGGTGGGAGCCCCGGGAAAGAGGGGGGAGTTCCCGAAGGCCGCACCACCCCACGCCTCACCTGTTCTCCGTCCGCGCCATCACCCCTTGCCTCGGTCGGAGCGCTGCCGCGTGCGCGCGGCGAGATGCCAACAGCGGCGATCGGAGAGCCGCTCGCCGATAGGATGCGGGGGCTTGCCGAGGCCGCAGGCATGAGCCGGGCGAGGTGGACGCGGGGTACATGCAGTGCGCTCCTCCCAGGCGCGCATGCGCCGGTAGGTCTGGCGCCGGTGCACCGCGTCGCCGGGGAGTCCGAGGGTGTACGCGAGGGATTCGATGGCGAGGTAGTGCTGCGCACTGGCGCGGGTGCGGTGGCCGCAGGCGGCCATGGCCGCTCGCGCCACAGCCATGCAGGTCGCAAAGGCAGGCCCTAGCCGCCCGCCCCCGAGCCAGGCGGGCCGCACCACGGCCCGCATCGCCACCACGGAGAGGGGGCTGCGGCGAAGGGCGGGCCGAAGGGGGTCGAGCCTGCTTCGCGTGCTCCGCCGTTTCCCAGCGGGAGCAAGGAACACGGCACTCACATGTGGTATCCGACGTCTGGCAGTAGGTATAGGCCTACCAGCGCAATGGATAGGCGGCTGTACTGCTTGACCCAGGCCAATGTGCAGACGACAACGCGGAGGGGCACAGACGTGCGTACAGGCATCTGCAAACCGAGAGAACCAGCCGTTGACCTCGTCCGGATAATCAGCGAGGGGACGTATACGAGTTTCGCCCAGGCACTGAAGGAATTCGTAAGCAACGCTTACGACGCTGACGCGACCCGCGTCGATATCCGTGTGGACAACGAAGCGAACGCCATAGCGATTCGTGACGATGGCGAAGGGATGACTCTGGGCGAGTTCCGTGACGTCTTCGCCAGCATCGCACGTAGCGGCACGCCCCAGCGTGGGAGAGGGAGAGGCCGAACTGAGTCGGGCCGCAGGAGGATCGGGCGGTTCGGGATCGGCTCGCTGGCGGTGATCGGTGCCGCTGATCGGTTTACCGTAAGGTCGGTCAAAAGCCTGACGGGGGAGGGATTCGAGGCGACCATCGACCTCCACGAGTTTCGCAACCACTTCGACAAGGGGGAGGACCTGAGCCGGTACTGGGCGTTCCCCTACACCCAGTGGAAAGGCGAGCCGAGGCAGACGCACTTCACGGAGATCGAGATCGGTGACCTACAGCCGGACGTCCAGGGAATCCTAAGGCGGCCCGGGGAGAAGACGTCAGATGAGTTCTTCGAGTCCACCCAACAGCTGAGCGGCCTAGATGAACTCGCTTGGCAGCTTGGCGTGATATGCCCCGTACCTTACGCTGAGTCTTACCCGGTTGCTGCAGCCCAACTGGAGAAGAAGAGAGACGCGTTGCTGCTGAGAAGCGGCCGGGAATTGCTGAGAGCCCGTTTCACGGTTTCCCTGAATGGCAGACCAGTGCGAAGGCCTATATCTCTGCCAAGCTACAAGCCGCGAAAGGGGAGGCCTGCAGTAGGCAGCTCTCTTCTTGGGGAACGGGCGCTCGGGTTCGACATCGTGCACCTCCGCCCGCCGCGCGATCCGCTGGTGCACTACGAAGGCTATATCGTCGTCCAGGGGGCAGAGGTCTTCCCCCGTGAGCTTCAGGGTCTGTTGGTCCGCCTGCGGGGCGTAGCCGTGGGATGGCATCGGTCCTTCAACCTAGCTTCGGCAGTGATGTCGACCATGGCGCCGGCAATGTCTGGGGAGGTGTGGGTCGACGGGCTTGACGATGCCTTGCAGTTCGACAGAGAGTCTTTCAGGGAGGATCATCCGGCATTCCGGTGGTTCCGCGAGCACATAGAACAGATTCTACCTGAGCAAGAGAGGCAATACAGGCTCCGGTCAGCGGAGAGGTCAGCACGAGAGAGGTCGAAAGGCAACCAGGACAAGGGGGCTAAGGACGCTAAGAGCAAGGAGAAGGCCGGCGCAGAAAGCAAGGGTGCGTCGGAGAAGGGCGCGGAGAGCACGCAATCCTCGACCGCCTCGGATTCGAAGAGCGGCACCAAACAGCCGGGGACCGAGGCCTTCATCCCTATGTCGATTTTCGACGGGCAGAGGGAGTATGTCACCCGCCTTGTCCCTCAGATCAACGGCTGCTGGGATCGGGACTACCGCGACGCCTGCGCGGTCATGGTCCGGCGGCTTGTTGAGACGCTAATCATCGAAGCCTACCGCCGGCGCGGCCTCGACGCTGAGTTGGTGGACGACGCCGGGGTCCACCTCGGCCTTAAGCGACTGGTTGCCAAGATCTGTGGGGACCGCCGGTTTGGCGTGGACAAGAAGTGCGGCGAATGGCTGAAGGAGCTGAAGGACTTGGGCGACGCGGCGGCACACGATTTCCGCATCGCCCTGCGCAGAGACGACCTGAGCAGCGCGCGCCGCGCGCTCCGCTTCGCCTCCGAGCGCCTTATCTTCGAGATCAAAAACGCCAGATGACGCGCGTCTGGCCGCGCTTCGATGTCGGAGACGTCTCAGGTTCGGGTTCCCGCGCACGTCCGAAGGAAGCGGTGGTCGGATTAGTATGAGGGTATTGCTAGTTCAGCCAGCTTTCCCTCTCCCGCACGGCAGGTCTCGGTCGTCGTACGTTGCGTCTGGCTTGCTGAAGATCGCGGCCTATCACCGGCAGCTGGGACACGAAGTGGCCCTTACCAGCGCGCCACACGCCGGGCCCTTCACGCCCGACGAGATCAAGGTCACGTCGCTGTTCACGTACTGGTCGGGCGCGGTCCATGATGCGGTGAGGACCTACAGGCAGCTCTACCCGATGGCACGGATCGAGGTGGGTGGCATCTACGCGTCGCTGATGCCAGAGCACTGCGCGCAGTCGGGATGCGACCACGTGGAGGTCGGGCCATACCGAGGCGGGGTGGCAGAAGACTGTGAGCCAGCCTATGACCTGCTGGACTGCGATTTCCAGGTGATGCAGGCTTCGCGCGGGTGCATCCGTCACTGCAGCTTCTGCGGCACGTGGCGCATCGAGCCAAAGGTCACGTTCCGCGAGTCGGTGGTGGACTCGATCGTCAAGCCGCAGGTGGTTTTCTACGACAACAACTTCCTGGCGAACCCCCACGCCGTCTCCATCCTCGGCGAACTCGCCGAGTTCCGCCTCCCTGACGGGCGCCGCGTGTCATGCGAGTGTCAGTGCGGCTTCGACACGCGTCTTATGACGCCAGAGCTGGCTGCAGCGTTGAAACGGGCCAGATTCCGTAACATCCGCATCTCCTGGGATGGGAGGCATGAGGAGTGGCCCATCGTGAAGGCCGCGGTGGAGGCATTGGAGGAGGCCGGCTACCCCCGCAGGGACACCTACGTCTTCATGCTCTATAACCACGGCATTCCGTATGCCGAGATGGCGGAGAAGCGAGAGGCCTGCCGGCGATGGGGCGTGCGCATAGCAGACTGCCGGTACCGGCCGCTTGACCTGACGGAGGATGGCTACCGACCTGGGCCGAAGCCGCAGTCACCGGAGGAGTATCACATCCATCCGGGATGGACAGACCGCCAGGTCCGCCGCTTCCGCCAGTCCGTGCGCCACCAGAACATCGCGATCATGCTCCGCCTGCCCGGGAACCGCTACGTCCTGGGCTGTGAGCAACGCGTCGTGGGCAAGCCCTGGCGCGCCAGCGCCGCCATACGCTGACGTGCGAGCGGTACTGCGCGTCACGCGCCCTTGCGCCCGGCTGCAGCCGGAGTGCAGCCCCAGAAGTCCACGCCGCAGACCATGAGGGGCATATTCATGATGAACCGGAGTGGTTCGAACTCCCGCATAACCTTCTCGTAGGTGATCATGTTGGTGTACGAGGCGAGCCGACTCCGCGGCTGCCCGTTCCGGGCCGGACGCCTTGACGCCCGACGGCTACCAAGGTGGCACAGGACGCGGGCGAAGTCACTTGTGGGCACCAACAAGAGTCCGACGCGGATCATCCCGCGGGTGAAGGGCAGGAGGAACTTCAGGCAGTCCTGATAGTAGGTCCTGGCGTTGCCGAACTCCACCTCCACCTGCAGGTCATCCTTCCTGAAGTCGAACTGGAGCGGCAGGTCCGGCACAACGCGCTGGTCACATTCCCATCCCTGCGCCGCAAGCCGCTGCCGGATCTCCGCATTGTAGTGCGCCTGCCCTTGGTGCGGGTCAAAGCGGATTGAGTTGACGCTATTCTCAAGCTCCACATAAGCCGCGCTCGACGCGGTCAGCGAGGCCGCGTCATTGTGGTGTAGACGCGGACCTATGCAGAGATGCAGACGTGCAACATCCGGGCCCTTCATAGGCGAGAGCCGATACGCGTCCTCTTTGACCCTCGTGAATTCGAGGAGCTGCGTGTCGGTCGCGACGCCGCCGGAGAACTCGGAGCACAGCCATTCGCGCAGTGCTAGTTGGCGCCGCTGCACGTAGCGGACCTGTGCAGCGCTGTCCTCGCCAGCGGGCCGATGAAGCGTGGCCTGCACTTCGTCGGAGCCAAACAGCAGGCTGATCTCCCTGGCCTTGCCGGGCTCGGGCGCGCGGAACCAGCCCTCGAAGTCGCGGCGCACAGTGACACCCTGGGTTAGGGTGCGCTGAACCACGACATGCCTGAACGTACATAGGTTGTCCACTGTACACAGCCTCCTGGCTTGGCGCTTGCTCTCGTGCTGAAGGGGCAGTTCCGTACCGCAGGCCCGGCCCCTCGGTGCGAACGACAGCGCGGTCCAGATTCTCGGCGACGGAATCCTGCGGAAGGTAGCCGGGGAGCTGACCAGGCGGATACGCGCCAGTGTGACCATTGACTGAACGCTCAAGGAGAGCGTCCGCGCCACATCCGTCGTCGAGCGAAGCGCATCCTGCGCCGGCCCGGCTACCCGCCGGACGAGCAGGAGCAAGCGACGCAGACCGTGCTGGAGCAGGCGGAACTACTGTGCGCGGATTGGGCAGGGCGAGATGGCGGCCGCGCAGTGCGCTCGGGAACTTGGCGCCGGGGGGCCTAGCGCGGTGGCCGCGCCGGCTTCGGTCGCTCAAGGTGCAAAAGGGCCGGAGGCCCTGATCTGAAGGGCTCTTGTCCCGAGCGGCAAAGGCCCGGGAGCTCGGACAGGTAGGATCAGCCATCACTCACCAGTCAGCTCACGCACTGCCTTCACCCGGCCGTTCTCAAGAGCGAACTTGATGCTCGCTACATCTTCATCCCAGCCCGGTTGGCTTATGCACCAGAGCTTGTCATCCTCGAATCTGAATACCGCGCCGGGATAGGCTTTGTAGAACCAGTGCTCGTAGGCGGTACCGTATGCGCTACCGGAAGTAGAGTAGTACAGGCCATCAACTACCTTGTCCTCCGGCCAGCTGATCCAGCCCTTATTCGTCCGATCAGGCATACCAAGCACAGCCATGACTTCATCCTTCGACATGCTATGCCAGATGGGCACGCGCACCACATTCACCGAGATGCGTGCCGAGCTTGCACCGATTGACACAGTGAACTGCGCGCGCCCAGGACTCAGGAAGGTGATATCCCCTGGGTGGGAGAGCGAGTAGTCTTCACGAGGTGCATCACTGACTATCGTGGCAACTACTGGGTTGCTGCTCTCGAGGATGAACTTGCCACGCTTACCACCCGGTAGTTTCACATACAGGTTATCAAGGGCTAGCCCATCGCCTATGCGTATTGCCAGCCCACCATGCGCTCGTTCCCCGCCATCATCCAGCCGCGTCATCCTCTCCTGCGGCACTGGAGACAGAACGTAGCGCACGCTCTCACCATAGTACACCTTCGCGATCTTGCCGTTAGGCAGAGGGAGGACCACCTTCTGGACCCTCCGCTTCCCCGCCGTCGCCTTCGCCTTGCTCCTGCCTGTGGGGCGCGGGTTCTTGGCCCGCTGGCTCGTGGTTGCCGCTGACATACTTGCGAACAGCACCACTATGAGAGTGCCGAGCAGCAGGTTGCGCCACATCCTGACCTCCTTTGCAGAGCTCTGGTTGCCAGCTAGTAGGGCAAATGCGAACCGTTGCACAACACAGACTGCCCTCTGGGACTGAGGTGCGAACGATGACTCAGCTCCAGTTCCCGGAGGCTCATGCTCGCTCAACTCTTCCCTGCTCCTCAGCGATATCCTCCGGTGCCACGTCCAGAGCCGGGATGACCTCTCAACTCAAGGAGAAGGGCAACCTGTCAGTCTCCGCATCCGCGGTGGCGACTTGCACGCTCGACATCCCGGCCTCTGCCGCAAGCTCCACGATCTGAGTTACGATCCTGCGACCCACCCGATTCAGAAGCGCTCCCTGCTCCTGCCTATCTCCGCTGGGCCAACCGGCAAAGACTCCCCACCCCTCTCCCCGCCCAACGTGGGAAGTGCTATACTGCGCGGCGTCAGGAGGGGTGAACATGTCCCGGTCATACGCGCGGAAGTCGTTCCTGCTGCAGGCGCCGAACAGCTTGCTGAAGCGGTATCTGGCGGCGAAGGGGCTTGGGGAGGGAATCCACTGGGAACACCTGGCGGAGAGGTCTGTCGATGATATCGAGCGCGCCATCGAAGCCGCTCACGAGCAGGTCAGGAGCAGAGTCGACGGTGACTTTCGCCGGATCAACGACCTCGCGGAGGAGGGTGGGGTCAGGAGTCTGATAGCCGAGGGCTTGGACCACCACCACGATGGGGGGCTGAACCTAGCGCCTCTGGCAGCAAAGGCGCCAACGCAGGTGCACTTCGCGTTCCAAGTGTTCCTTGACCATCCTGACGTGTTCGGGGCGGCGCACGATCTCCACCGCGCCGAGAGTGTCGCACAGACGCGATGGCGAAGGCGTGACGACCTTCTCGGCTACAAGGCGAATACCACCAAGGCCGGGGCAGCACGGCTAGGCAAGCGCCTTTCCCAGTACTACATGCTGAAGGAGGGACGCGGGCAGTACTGCCACGTGGACCACTGGAAGCGCGGCGACAGGCTCTACTGGTTCGCTCGTACAGAGGACTACGGGCAAGCGCCACTCGGCTACGACGAGCAGCACGAACTGACGCCACAGCCGCAGCGGTCTGTTTTCGACGTGATCTTCCAGTACTGCGAGACCAACGGCTGGCTCGCACTCCTGGTCAAGGGGGACAAGCAAACACGCCAAGACCTGCAGAAGCTATTCGGAGAGGAGATCCTGAGGGTGAAGCTGCCGCAGCAGGTCACGGAGCCAGTGACGTACCAGTTGGATGCGCTCATGGACCGGAGTTTCCCCTTGGCGGTCGGGGCGGAGGATGGGGTTGAGACGGTGAAGGTCAAGCGCCTGCGGCTGCGCGTGGTAGGAGCTGCCAAGCGGAGCATCACGCTGGAGGCAGACTCGGAGATCGATCCAAAGGCTGTCTACGGCATGCTGGACGACCTACTGGCAAAGAGCGAGCTTGGGCTAGAGGTAATAGAGCTGACTGGGGTCGGTCTGCAGCTCGTGTTCAGGCCGAATGAGCGGGGGAAACGGAGGGTACTGAGCTTCTACGTCGGCTACCCTAACTCGTGCTCTCTCCACTCGGGCGACCCCCTATGTGATGTGGCGGAGAAACTCCTCCGGAGGTGGGGCATCGATGTCGCAGCACACGATCAGAACAGTCCTGCAACTCGCAGACGCTCCCTCCAACGCGGCCTTGAACTATGAAGACGTGATGCAGTGGCCCGAGGAGGCACGCACCGCCCTGCTCGAGGCCGGCTGGTTGCACGATGCGGGTGTGCAGCGTCTGTTCACCTGCAGGGACTGCGACGAGGAGTGCACGGAGGAGGTCCAGCCCGCCCATGATGGCGCGTTCATCGCGTGCCCTCGTTTCGGGCGACGTCCCATCGATCCGGAGACGCTGCGCCACTGGGTTATCAGGCCCGGCAGGATCGCGGAAACCCTGGGTGAGATGCTGGGGACAGACCGCGGCGCTCAGGAAATGGTGAGAGACCGACTCTGGTGGTTGGGCGGGCTGCACCTGCGAGGGCAGCGGGTGCCAATCTACTTCGCGAGGGGTACGGGCTGGCGGGATGCCAGCGCGATCTACAGCAGCGTGGGTGAGTTGCAGAGCGGCGAGATGCAGGTGGTACTGGTGCCAGGACGAGTGCCGGTTCCCGGCGCACTGGGCGCGGGTGTGAAGGCCGTCTCTCTCCAGCAGGTTGTTGGGCTTGGCCCGGGCGGCCTGCGCGTCGACCTGACGCCCATCGAACAGGTGGTGCCGAGGAGCCGATCGCGAGTCGCGCGCAGTATTGTCCCGATCCACACCCCGCCTGGAACCACTTGGGAGCAAGTGCTCATCGAGTTCCTGGACGAAGAGAAGGTGAGGGTGTCAGTCGCAGGACAGGTGCCCCAGGAGCGGTCATTCGTGGAGCTGGGCTTCCAAGATAGGAGGCAGACTGGGGAGCAGGCCGATACGCTGTGGGCGATGCTCTGCCTCCTCGCCAAGCATGGCGGTAAGCTGGAGCCAGAAGATACCAACCAGGAGATCCCGGCAGCCAGCTTCGGCAAGGTGAAGAAGCTGGTCTCAGACACCGGGAAACGCCTCAGAGCGCTCTTCCCAAACATTGGGGGGAGTCCATTCAAACCATACCGGCGGAAAGAAGCAACTGGTGACCCGGCCAATCCGTACCAATGGACAAGCAGTTACGAGACAAAGTTCATCCTGTGCTGGGAGGGCGTGTCTCGGAGGACATGACGACGAGACGTTCCAGCTCTGCGCCATAGGATGACTGGCCGTCGGCCTCTCGGTGAAAACTCACCGGGAGGTTCGCCTTTTTTTCGCGTGCGAATTCCTGTCGCACACACCGCCTGAGGTGGCGCCACGCAGTACCTCCCCGGAAACCGTCCAGGCCTAACCCCCGTTCGGGTGATAACTCACGATAGAGGGTAAGGCACGGCCCGGCAAGATAGACGTGCCAACATCATCCGGGAAACCGGGTGTAGAGAAGCCCCCGAGTGGTCCCTGCCGGGCCGCCCCTCGGGGGCTTTCTGTTTGGGGAGCGAGATGAGTAGCCAGCGCGTGGGGCAGCGCCCCGATAGGCGACAGTAAGCATGGGACTCGGCGATCAGATCCGAGCGCGAATAGGGGCGGAGGTGGTTGATCGGATGCTCGACGATTCCGTCGAGGGGCTGGTCAGCGTGGCCCGCGCAGGGGCGGAGCGCGCGGCCCGCGCCCGGGTTCCAGAGCCTGATCCTGATCGCCTGCACCAGTCGGATGACGTTGAGCAGTGCGAACGCGCTGCTCCGCGCTGCGACAACACGGCCGGGAGTGCCGGGCCGCAGGGCCTCGCGAAGCCGGAGCGTCCCAGAGGGGGCCGATCCCACCCATGAGCATCGAGCATGCCACCGGTGTCAATGCCACTGACCTGGCGCAGCGGGCCCGCGATTCCCGCCAGCAGAACGCCGAGGTCCAGCGGGGATTACTGGCGGCCCGCCTGGGCATCCCGAAGGAGGAGATCAAGCCCTGCCTCGCCTGCATGGGCGGCCAGCCTGAGCCCAAGCGCACACACATCGCTAGCGTGATCGCCTATGAGCTCGCCAAGATCGGCATCCCTCAGGATCAGGCCCTCAGTTACCTCGGCTGGTATGTGGGCAAGTGCGACCAGCCTCCGCTCGCCGGCCATCGCTTCACGGACGGCGAGGCGAGGACGATCGTGCGGTCAGTCTACCGGAAGAAGGAGAGCGGCGCGCGAATACTCGGCTACGGATGCATCAGCCGCAGCTCGCCCCTGCTGCCGTTCTGCCCCTATGGCGCCGACGTAGATGCGCAGAATCGGTTCACCTGCCCCTACATCACGCAGCGGATGGTCAAGCCCAGCCGCCGGCGGATAGCCAGCCTCGTCGGGGCCACGAATCTGCTGCACATGCACCTTCGGCGCGGGATTCCCACGGGCTGGCGCAAGCTAGCGGCGACACGTCGTTCGCTCCTTCTGCTGACACTGGCGAAGCTCGAGGTGGACCGCAACCATCCCGGAGGCGAGCTGTGGACCTCCGAACGGATGCTGAGAGCCGAATTCCCTCTGCCGATCACTCGCGACACCATCCGACGGGACTTGGCGGCGATGCAGGCGGCCGGCTGGATCACGTGGACGCGGGGCAAGACGCACCAGGAGACGGCGGGCGATGGGCAGCCGCCCCAAGGGATGCGGGTCATGCGCCTGTTCCCCGGCGACGCGCGCATCGCAGCCGCGATGGCGGTCTTCCCCGGTTCGGAAGTGGAGGAAGATCAGTGAGCACGCGCACTCCGAGTGGCCTTTGGCCCACAGGCCAAGATCTCCAGGGAACAGCGGGGGCCCCTCCGGGCTACTCTTTCATTCTGTTACAGATTAGGACCTCTGCTATAGGGGTCCACCCCCTGGACCTCTCCATAGGGGTCCACCCATGGGGGGCTGGCCGTGCCGAAGAAGCCTCCGCGCGGATCGGCCCCGAGCGGCCAGAGAGTCGGCGACGGTCGCAGCGCCCTGAGCACAACAGCGCCGGGCAGAAGGGCTGGTGATTATGCAGGACCCTCTCAGCATTACGCGGTCAGCCGCGCTGGAACGTGCCCAGCGTCGGCCTACTGTCGCCCAGGCAGTGAGGCACTTCTGCCTCGCGTGCGTAGGGGCCACGAGTAGGCGCGCGGCCTTCGATTGTGGCTCAACTGTGTGCCCACTGCGACCCGCCAGCTCCTTCCTGGGCAAGCCCATGCCCGTGACGATGCGGGCGGACGACTACCCCGGCGAACCGGCCCGCGTCGCCAAGTGCAGGCCCAGCCGGAAGCTGATCCACGCGCAGTGCTATCAGTGCCAGCCCAACGATCGCACGGATTGCGAAGCAGCGGATTGTGCCATGTATCCCTTCAGGCCTTGGGATGGCCCCGGCAGGGCGGACCGGCGCAAGGCGACTCCGGCGCAGCGTGAGGCCGCCGCCAGGGGCCGTGAAACCATGCGCCAGCGGGCGAGTACCGCCGTGGGAGGCGCGTTCGATGCCTGAGCAAGGGTTGCGTTCCCGCGACATGCGCCCGAACCCCGTAGACCCCGAGCTGCTGTCCCCCGACGAGCGCTTGGCGGAAGTGGGCGCCCTGCTCGCCCAGGGCCTCCTGCGGTGCCGCCTACGGGCCGTGGGGCGGCGAGAGAAATACCTTGATAGTTCGGTCGCTTCGAGTGATTCATGTCTCGAACCCTCGTCCGGAGGCAGAGAGACATGAGCAGCATCGTACGTCAGATTGCGGACCTGGAGACTCTCCCCGCGGCCCGGCTGGAGGACCGCTGGCGCGCCCTCTTCGGCACCGACCCGCCGGCCTGCCAGCGCCGGTTTCTGGTGAAGCGGCTGGCCTATCGCCTCCAGGAACTCGCTTACGGAGGCCTCTCCGAGGCCGCTCGCACCCGCATGGAGGAGATCGCGCAGGAGGCGGGCTTCGACGAAGAGGCCTCGCTGCCGGGTCGGAGCAGACGCGGCGCCCAGCGGAAACGCGCGCTGCCGGTGGCCGGCACGCGGCTGGTACGGGTGTGGGATGACCGCCGGTACGAGGTCACCGTCACCGCCACCGGCTTCGAGTTCGAGGGCCGGCCCTACCGCTCCCTCTCCGCCATCGCGAACACCATCACCGGTACCCACTGGAATGGCCGCGTCTTCTTCGGGTTGCGCGCCGGATCGAAGGAGGATGCCAGATGAGACGTCAAGCACGATACCGCCCCTACTCCCCTGCGCCGCGTCCGGTGCGCCCTCCTCACGCGGACCAGCACCGAGGAGGGACCTTGATTCCGAGTTCAACTCCCTGGACGCGCAGCGGGAATCCGGCGAAGCCTACGTCGCGAGCCAGAAGCAGGAGGGGTGGGCCGCCCTGCCCACCCGCTATGATGACGGTGGCTACTCCGGCGCCACCCTGGAGCGGCCCGCGCTGCAGCGGTTGCTGGCCGACATCGAGGCCGGGAAGATCGACTGCGTCGTCGTTTACAAGATCGACCGACTCAGCCGCTCCCTGCTGGACTTCGCGAAGCTCATCGATATCTTCGACCGCCACAATGTCTCCTTCGTCTCCGTGACCCAGCGATTCGATACCAGCACCTCCATGGGCCGGCTGATGCTGAACATCCTGCTCTCCTTCGCCCAGTTCGAGCGCGAGATCATCGGCGAGCGCATCCGGGACAAGGTGGCGGCCACCAGGCGGAAGGGCAAGTACACGGGCGGGCCGCCGGTGTTGGGCTATGACGTGGACCGGGAACGCAAGCGCCTGATAGTGAACCCCGAGGAGGCGCAACTGGTGCGCCGCATCTTCTCCGACTTCGCCCAGACCGGCTCTACCACGACGCTGGCGCAGGCGCTGACCGCGGAGGGATACACCACCAAGTCGTGGACCACGAAGAAGGGCACGACGCGGGCAGGCAGGCCCTGGAACAAGGTGCTGGTCTACCGCGTCCTCAACAACCCGCTCTACATCGGGGAGGTGACCCACAAGGGCGAGCGCTACCCTGGCGAGCACGAGCCGATCGTGGCCCGCCGGCTCTGGGATCAGGCCCACAGCATCCTCGCGCGAAACTGCCGCACCCGCGGGGTGCGCACCCGCACCAAGACGCCCGCCCTGTTGCGCGGCCTCATCAGGTGCGCGCACTGCGATTGCAGCATGGGGCCCAGCTTCACGAAGCGCCGGGGCAAGACGTACCGCTACTACCAGTGCCTCCGGGCCTCCAAGCACGGAGCTGGCTCCTGTCCGGTGGGCACGGTGCCGGCCGGGGAGATCGAGCGCGCGGTGATCGAGCAGCTACGAGCCGTCTTCGAGGCGCCGGAGGTGGTGGCGGCGACCGTGCGTGCGGCGCGGGAGCAGCGGGAGGCCCGGCTGAAGGAGGTGACGCAACAGCACGTCGAGGCGACGGCCGCGCTGGCCTCCCTCAGGGAGGAAGCGCAGCGGTTGATGTCCGGGGCCCTTGGGAACTCCGCACTCGTCGCTGGTCGGCTGGCGGAGCTGACCGTGCAGGTGGAGGCGCAGGAGCACTCTGCGACAGAGGCCGACCAACAGATGCAGGCCTTGTCATCCCAAGTTGGCGAGCGGGAGGTCATCGACGCGCTAGGGTCACTCGACCCGGTGTGGGAGGATCTGTTCCCGGCGGAGCAGGAGCGCATCGTGCAGCTTCTCGTGCGCCGCGTGGAGGTGGGCCCCGACGGGCTGGACCTGGAACTACGAGCGGAGGGACTGGAGAGCCTGACGCTGGAGCTGCGCAGCCGGGAGCGGGAGGAGATGGTGGTGTGAGTGATGCCCCTGCCCTGACCAGCGAGAATGGCGGCCTACACATTCGGGTGCCCATGGCACTGAAGCGCCGCGGGGGCCGCAAGGAGATCGTGGTCTCGGAAGGCCTGCCGCGCCAGCGAAGGTCGGCTCCCAGAGCGTACGGCGCGCTCGGTGCTGGCTGTCGTTCGCGGGCACCGGTGGAAGGAACTGCTGGACAGCGGCCGCTATCCCTCCATCGACGCGCTGGCGGCGCGGATGGGGGTGAACAGCTCCTACGTGGGCCGTCACCTGAACCTAGCGCTGTTGGCCCCAGACATCGTCGAGGCCATCATCACGGGCCAGGAGCCGAACGGGCTGTCGCTGGAGAAGCTACACCGACTGCCGGCGGAGTGGGAGGAGCAGAGGCGGGTGTTGGGATAAGCGAACCGCGGCCTCCTCGTAGCCCTCATGTAGCCTGCGGATGGTCGCGGCCATGCCCGCCCATGCTGTCAATCTGATTCGCGTCGTGTAAGGTCCGCGCCAGTCGGGTGATTGTCCTCCGCATCTACCATGATCTCGAATTCCCTGGTGAGCGCCTCAACGTCGTTGGCCAGCTCCCGTCGGCCATTTCTCGAACCATGTGCCCCCCTCAAACTCGCCGCGGCCGCGACGCCGGTACGCACTGCTCCACGATGTCGGTGCGTTCCCTCCTGGTCACCGTACTGGCACCCTAGCGTTCCTCGCGTAGCAGGTAGGCATGCCAATCCGCCTCAAGGCGCGCCAGCCCGTGCCGCGTCGCCTTGCGGAGTTCGGCGGCTATCTGCGCCACCTCGCCCCTTATGACGCTCCGGTGCAGCTTCCGATACCCGTCGAATCCGATCTGCCGCATGAGGAACGCGCAGAACGAAGCCGCTTCCGGATAGGCCACCGTTGGGTTCGTCCCCTGCGGGCCGAACGGCGGGAGCTGAAGCAGCTCCTTCAGCGTATACAGCTTGCCGTCTCGCAGGTTCGCCGCGGTCACCTCGTCAGCCGCCACCCGGCCCGCCTGCACGGCCTGCAGGGCGCCGCCTTTCCCGCTGACCAACTCGGCCAGCCCTTCGCTGAAGCAGGGGGGCGGGTCGTTGCCGCCCAGGGCGCCTTGGACGATGTGGCACAGCTCGTGGAGCAAGGTCTTCCGGTCCGTCTCCGTGCCCTCGTAGATCATCGCCATCCGCCCGTCTCCGCCTGATCCCCATCCCAGCATTCGCGTGCAGTACGCTTTGCTGCGCCAGTCGCCGAGAAGCAGGATGATGACGCGCTCCTCCCTGTGCACCGAGAGCAGCGCCTCGACCTCGCGCAGGGCGCTCTCGCACTCCCGCGTCACCGCGTCGATGTCCCGCGCCGCGGCCGAGCCCGGCTGGTACCACACCGTGCAGCGCTCCCCCTCTTTCCTCCGCAGCCTGCCGCCCCTCCATGACACCTCACCGAACAGCGCCAGACGGACTGGGCCCAGCCCGCGTCTCTCGCGCTCGGCCGTTTTGAGGAGAGAGGTGAGGCTGTTCTCACCAGGCGTGCTCGGCGCGGGGAAGAGGTCGCTGCTCAGCCCAACGACGACCCCGAGCACATCAGCGCCCGCTGTGAAGAGGGGAAGGGGCAGCGCCGAGTTCACGACGCCTCCCCACATCGACACCGTCCGGCTCGGGCGGAAGAACACGTACCCCGTGTCCGGCGGGGCCAGCGGGTTCCGCTCGAGGCACACGCCCACCGCGCCGTGGGCATTGGCATTCTCCACCTTCTCGCGGACCAGGTCGGACCAGGCCTCGAACTCACTCGCCTCCGCGTGGTCGGCCTCTGGCTGAGTCTGCGGCGTCCCGGTGAACACGACCGCAATGTTCCCGTCGATCCGCCTCCCGCGGTAGTCATCCCACCCCTCGCGCGTCAGCCCGTAGCCGACGTAGACCAGCGGTCCCTTCACCGCCAGCGCCCGGCTCGGGCTGGCCCCCACCGGGTACCAGAGCCCGCCCAGGTCCTGACGCGGGTGAGTGCAGAGCGCTGCCGGCACCTGCCATCGCAGCCCCCCGGACTCATCCCGAATCCGCAGCACCGCGACCCCCGTCGGGTCCGCCGACGTCGGGGGCCTCCGCAGGAAGTCTGGGGCACCCTCGCCAGAGAGCATGCTTCCGGCAGTCACTGGGGGGCCGGCACAAGCCGCTAGAGGGACACACGCTGCTTTGGCCTCCATGGCCACCTCCCATGCCGACGTCACTGGTCTGATCGGATTTCCGGGCCCTCCTTTTCGACGCCAGCCACGTTTCCTACTCCCGGTGGGAATCGAACTCCGTTTTCGGCCGCCTCAACCTGGAGGCTGTTGAGGGCATCCTGGCCGTTTCTCTTTCATCGGACGGATTGCAGAAGTCCGATGGAAACAGAGAAGGAGAAGCACAAAGGGTGCCACAGGGGGCAGAACAGGGAGTGAAACAGGCGAATCCGTCCGATGGCTTCCGCGAAGACCGGATCGCCACGACAGCGCCACAGGCGCCAGGAGAAGCGCAGAAGCGCCCTCGGCTGAGAGCGCCCCAGAACGCAGAGAGAAGGTTTCCACCTGAGGGATTGGTGGAGGGAATGATGCTGTCGTCGAAACTTCTCTCCATCGGACGGCTTGCAGAGTTCGCGGTGGGCAACGTTTGCCTAGGGAATGTCGGTAGCGAAACTCTGCCGCCTAGCGGGCGGTCGCACAGGGGACCCGACGCTTCTCTACTTGGATGTCTCTCCTGCCCCGGAAACCGGCCCAATGGGCCCAATCGGCCCAATGGCGTGCAGGATGTCCCAGGACGGCTCCCGCTGAGGCTGGGCGTGGGCCGGTTCGCCGACGGTGCCGCGGAACCGGCCCACGAGTCGAGCGACGGGCGCGTCTTGCGGCGGCGGATCGGCTAGAGCACTGGAGCGCGATGATGCGGCGACACGCCCAGGCAGTGTGGCGAGCAGTCTCCCGGATGATGGCCCAGATCGAAGTGAAAGGAGCCGAAGTCCTTGAGCGCAAGCACCTGGGACCTCGGTTCTGCCTCCACGGCGACCTGGCAGAACTACTCACCTTGACTGGAGTGCCGGGACCAACTCCGGCCGTCACTCTGCGTTGGGCTGCTCACTGGAATCCGCGACCACGACGATGTCGATGCCCTTCGTCTCTCGCATGATGCGGTTGATGATGGAGCCGCGGACGATCTCCTCGAAGCGGCTGCGGGCGGATTGGCCC
Source organism: uncultured Armatimonadota bacterium (assembly GCA_963699135.1). GTDB lineage: Bacteria > Armatimonadota > Hebobacteria > Hebobacterales > Hebobacteraceae > JBEKKD01. The sequence goes on from OY969415.1 coordinate 1,847,806, forward strand.
ATGACGATGAATGTGACGCCGGATTCCCGGACGTAGCGGATGACTTCGTCGGCGACCGAGTCTCCCTGCAGCTCCACGACCCGGCCGCCCAGGTTGCGCGTCAGCTCGTAGGCTTCATCCAGAAGCTGCAGGTCTCGCTGTCCGAGTGTCGCGCCCGGCACCCGGACGTGTACGGTCACGAAGTCGGCGTGCATCCGGTCCGCCAGCCGATACCCCCGCCGAACCAGCCGAGCCGCCAGGTCGAGGTGCGATCAGCACGGCGATCTGTTCGTGGGCGGCTCTGGCCTGCTCGCGGTGGCCGGCGCCCATCACCTCGACGAGGTCGGTGTCCACTTCCTCTGCGGTCTTGCGGAGGGCGAGCTCGCGCAGGGCGACGATGTTCGCCCTGCGGAAGAAGTTGGCGAGCGCCTGTGGGATCTTCTCGCCCTGGTAGATGTCGCCGCGCTTGAGGCGGTTGATGACGGCGTCCGGAGTCAGGTCCTCCAGTTCGACCTCGTCCGCTGCGTCCACGATGGCATCCGGGATCGTCTCGCGCACCCGCACGCCGGTGATCTCGTAGACGGCGTCGTTCAGGCTCTCCAGGTGCTGGACGTTGAGGGTGGAGATGACGTTGATGCCGGCGTCGCGGAGTTCCTCGACGCTCTGCCAGCGCTTCGCATGCCGGGTCCCGGGGATGTTGGTGTGCGCCAGTTCGTCTACCAGCACCCACTCCGGCTGACGGGCGATGACCGCGTCGGTATCCATCTCGTAGAAGGTACTGCCGCGGTACTCGAGGGCCTTCAGGGGCACCTGCTCCAGCCCCGTCACCAGCGCGGCGGTCGCCGGCCGCCCGTGGGTCTCCACGATGCCGATGACGACGTCCTCACCGTTGCGTTCGACGCGCCGATGCGCTTCGGACAGCATGCGGTAGGTCTTGCCGACCCCGGCGACAGCGCCGAGGAAGATCTTCAGCCGGCCACGCTGGCCCACAGGCGGTGGGGGAAGTCCTTCCGATGGCGCCTTGCTCATGATCGGGCCGCTCCCTTCGCATCGAGGGCGAGATTCAGCCGCAGCACGTTCACCGCGGCTCGCCCAGAAGGCCGAACTGCCGTCCGTGAGGTTCGATCTGACGATGCGCCTGACCTCGTCTTCACTCATCCCACGCGCCTTGGCGACCCGCGACGCCTGGGCCTCGGCGTTGGCGAGCGAGATGTCCGGGTCCAGCCCGCTGGCGGAGGCGGTGACCATGTCGGCGGGTATGCGACCGGGACGGAGACCGGGGTTCTCTCTCGCCAGCCGCGTCGCATCCGCCGACACCCGACTGGCGAGCGCCCTGCTGGTCGGACCCAGATTCGAGCCGCCAGAGGCGGCGGCGTCATAGCCGCTTCCGGCCGCCGAGGGCCGGGGATGGAAGTACTCGGGCCGGGTGAACTGCTGCCCGATCAGTTCCGAGCCGATCACCCTGCCGCCCATCCTGCACCAGGCTCCCGTTCGCCTGTCTCGGAAAGAGCACCTGCGCGAGGCCGGTGATGAGCAGCGGGTAGGCCAGCCCCAGCAGGAGAGTGGTGACGACTACGAGCTTGATGGCGATCTGCGCGTGTCTCCACATGGCCTCTTACCCCACGAACCCCAGCGCCACCAGCAGCTAGGTCGATCAGCTTGATGCCGATGAACGGCGCGATCAGCCCGCCCACTCCGTAGACCAGCAGATTCCGGCGCAGCAGCGACCCCGCGCCGGCTGGCCGGTAGTCCACGCCGCGCAGCGCCAGCGGGATGAGCGCGACGATGATCAGCGCGTTGAAGATGACCGCCGACAGGATGGCGCTGTGCGGCGAGTGCAGGCGCATGACGTTCAGCGCCCCGAGCGCCGGGTAGGCGGCGGCGAAGAGCGCCGGGATGATGGCGAAGTACTTGGCGACATCGTTGGCGATGCTGAAGGTGGTCAGCGCGCCGCGCGTCATCAGCAGCTGCTTGCCGATCTCCACGATCTCGATGAGCTTCGTGGGATTGGAGTCGAGGTCCACCATGTTGCCGGCTTCCTTCGCCGCCATGGTGCCGGTGTTCATCGCCACGCCGACATCGGCCTGCGCCAGCGCCGGCGCGTCGTTGGTGCCGTCGCCGGTCATCGCCACCAGCTTGCCCTGGGACTGCTCCTGCCTGATCAGGTCCATCTTGTTCTCCGGCGTCGCCTGCGCCAGGAAGTCGTCCACTCCGGCCTCCCGGGCGATGGCCGCCGCGGTGAGGGGGTTGTCGCCGGTGATCATCACCGTGCGGATGCCCATCGCGCGAAGCTGGTCGAAGCGCTCGCGGATGCCGCCCTTGACGATGTCCTTGAGGTGGATCACACCGAGGATCTGCCGTGTCGCGCGCCACCACCAGCGGCGTGCCGCCGCTCGCTCGCGATCCCTTCGACGAGGGGCTGCAGATCCGGCAGGCGCCATCCCGCCCTGCGACTCCACCCAGGCGATGACGGCATCGGCCGCGCCCTTGCGGATGCGCTCTGCCGCCGAGGTCGATGCCGCTCATCCGGGTGTGGGCGGAGAAGGGCACGAACTCGGCTTCGGCGGGGTCAATGTGCCGTTCTCGGAAGCCGAAGCTCCTTGGCCAGCACCACGATGGAGCGGCCCTCCGGGGTCTCGTCGCTCAGGGACGCGAGCTGGGCGGCATCGGCCACCTCGGTCTCGGTGAAGCCGGCCACCGGCAGGAACTCCGTGGCCTGCCGGTTGCCCAGGGTGATGGTGCCGGTCTTGTCCAGCAGCAGCGTGTTGACGTCGCCGGCCGCCTCCACCGCCCGCCCGGACATGGCGAGCACGTTGTGGCGCACCAGGCGGTCCATTCCGGCGATGCCGATGGCGGAGAGCAGGCCGCCGATGGTGGTGGGGATGAGGCAGACGAGCAGCGCGACCAGCACCGGAACTGGGACGATGGCGCCGGAGTAGAGGGCGTAGGGCAGCAGAGTCACCACCACCAGCAGGAAGAGGATGGTCAGCCCGGCGAGCAGGATGCTCGAGCGCGATCTCGTTCGGGGTCTTCTGGCGCTCGGCGCCTTCCACCAGCGCGATCATCCGGTCCAGGAAGGTCTGCCCCGGCTCGGAGGCGATGCGCACCGTGATCTCGGTCCGAGAGCACCTTCGTGCCGCCGGTGACTGCGCTGCGGTCGCCGCCGCTCTCGCGAATCACCGGGGCGGATTCGCCGGTGATGGCGGACTCGTCCACGGAGGCGATGCCCTCGATCACCTCTCCGTCTCCCGGGATGATCTCGCCGGCGGAGACCAGCACAACATCCCCCTTGCGCAATTGGGTGGCAGGGACCTGCTGGACCTGCCCGTCCACGAGTCGGTTCGCCATCGTCTCTGTCTTCATGCGCCGCAGCGTGTCGGCCTGCGCCTTGCCTCGACCCTCGGCCATCGCCTCGGCGAAGTTGGCGAAGAGCACCGTGAACCAGAGCCAGGCGGCGATCGCCGGCGAGGAAGCCGACCTCCGCGCTCCTGCGTGACGAGCGGCAGCGATGAGGTAGTAGGTGGAGATGACGCTGCCCACCTCGGTCACGAACATCACCGGGTTGTGGACCATCGTGCGGGGGTCGAGCTTCCGCGCGGCGCTGGCAATGGCCGCCGGGACGAGCGCGCGCATCGAGAGTCTGCTGTCGGTGTCCGCGGTGCGTCTGCGCTGCCTCTGCTGCTGACTCGTCCGGTACCTGTGCGGATCGCATCCGTGTAATGTCCAGTAGTCATGGCTTGGCTTCCTCAGAACAGCTGCCCGGCGTGCATGAGGAAATGCTCGACGATCGGGCCCAGCGCATAGGCCGGGAAGAACGTGAGCGCGCCGACGATCAGGATCACTCCGACCAGGAGCAGGACGAAGAGCGAGGCCGGTGGTTGGGAAGGTCCCGCTCGACGGCGGAGTGATCTTCTTCGCCGCCATGGAACCCGCAATCGCCATCACCGGGATGATGAACAGGAACCGGCCGATGAGCATCGCCAGGCCGAGAGTGAGGTTGTAGAAGGGCGTGTTCGCGTTCAGCCCGGCGAATGCGCTGCCGTTGTTGCCGGTGGCGGAGGTGATCGGCGTAGAGGATCTCGCTCAGCCCGTGCGGGCCCGAGGTTCAGCCGGCCTGCGAGGCCGGCCTGGCGTCACCGCGGCGAGGGCGCTGAAGCCCAGGATGCTCACCGCCAGCACCAGGACCGCCAGCATCGCCATCTTCATCTCCTTCGATTCGATCTTCTTGCCCAGGTACTCCGGCGTGCGCCCGACCATCAGTCCGGCGATGAAGACTGCCAGGATGACGTGAACCATCATGCCGAGCAGGCCCGCGCCGACGCCTCCGAAGATCAGCTCGCCCAGGGCGATGTTCAGCATCACCATGCCTCCGGCCAGCGGCGTGATGCTGTCGTGCATGGTGTTGACGGCGCCGCAGGAGGTGGCCGTGGTGATGGTGGCCAAGAGGGCCGAGTTGAGGATGCCGAAGCGCACCTCCTTGCCCTCCATGTTGCCGCCCGGCTGGAGAGCGCTCGCGGACTGGTCAACGCCCAGGTGCGAGAGGATCGGGTTCCCGGCCGACTCGCTGGCGTAGATGACGCCGAAGCCGGCAAGAAACAGCATGCATCATCGCCGCGAAGAGCGCCCAGCCCTGCCGCTGGTCGCGGGCATAGCGGCCGAACGTGTAGGTCAGACCCGCGGGGATGGCGAGGATCGCCAGCATCTCGAGGAGGTTTGTGAGCGGCGTCGGGTTCTCGAACGGGTGGGCGGAGTTCGCGTTGAAGAACCCGCCGCCATTGGTGCCGAACTCCTTGATGATCTCCTGCGAGGCGACCGGCCCCTGCGCGATGACCTGCCGCGCCCCTTCCACAGTTGTCGCGATGGTGTACGGGTGCAGGTTCTGGATGACCCCCTGCGAGACGAGCACGAGCGCCCCGATGATCGAGAACGGGAGCAGCACCCAGAGGCAACACCGGACGAGATCGACCCAGAAGTTCCCGATCTCCCGCGCGCTGCGTCGGGTCAGGCCCCGGATCAGCGCGATGGCGAGCGCGATGCCGGTCGCGGCGGAGATGAAGTTGTGCCAGGCCAGCCCGACCATCTGCGTGAAGTAGGTGACCGCGGTCTCGCCGGCGTACGCCTGCCAGTTCGTGTTGGTGGCGAAGCTGACCGCGGTGTTGAATGCCAAGTCCGGCCGCATCGGGCCGAGGTGCTGAGGGTTCCAGGGCAGGAGATGCTGGAGCCGGAGGATCGCGTAGAGCAGGAGCAGACCCGCGAAGTTGAACAGCAGCATCGTGACGGTATAGGTGGTCCAGCGCATCTCCTGGTGAGGGTCGATGCCGCAGCAGCGGTAGATCAGGCGCTCCATCGGCCGCAGCACAGGATCGAGGAGCGTGCGCTCATCCGCGAAGACACGTGCCAGATAGGACCCCATCGGCTTCGTGATGAGAAGCAGGAGGGCGAGATAGAGAAGGAGTTGCACCAGGTCTGGCACGGCCATGACTCTACGCTCTCACAGCCGCTCCGGCCTGATGAGCACGTACCCCAAGTAGGCCAGCAGGCCCAGCGCGATCACCCCGTTCAGCAAGTACTCGACACTCATCTCAGTCTCCGACACTACAGCCGGTCGGCGGCTCGCGCATACCAGAGGCCGAAGCTGAGGAACACCAGCAAGACCAGTACCAGCCCAGCGTCTGCCATGACTTCACTGTCCTACCGGTGAACTGCAGCCATCCCGCCGCCCTCTGCGCGACCTCGGGGCCCGGAAGACTAGGTCCGCCCGATGGTCCCTTGCCGCCTCGGCAATGCCAGCTCGCGCTGTCCGGGCTCTGCGGATAACCGTTCGGACCGGCACGCGGTGCTGCTCCACCACCAGGCGAGCTTCCTCTAGCGCTGCCCGCGCCTCCCCGTCCGCCTGCCCCAAGGTGGCATCCAACGGCAGCGTCCAGGGCACCTCGATCACATACACGAGCAGGACTCTGGCGCCCTGCTCCTTCGCGCACTGGCTGGCCAGTTCCACTCGACGCTGCGACTCGCTATCGCCCTTGACCGGCACCAGCAGCAATCGCATCCGACCCGGCATCTGGTCGGGCTGGCTCGCATCCGCAGATGCCCTGGAGAGCAGGAGCATCCTCACTAGCAGCGCAATCGGAGTTCCACCGAACGCGAGGGCCAGCACCGCCCCGAAGGCCGTCACGTGCGCAGGTGACTGCATTTCCTGATCCTCCTTCGCGCCAACACTACCCTCTGGCGTGTGAAGGCGGCGTGAAAGAGGTAGGGCAGGCCGTTAAGCTGCTGTGTAGTGCGGTGGCCTTGTTCGACGATGCGATCAGGGGGTGCAGAGGCGGAAACCAACGCCCGGTTCGGTGAGGAGGTAGCGCGGCACGGAGGGGTGGGGCTCGATCTTCCTGCGGAGGTGGCTGACATGCACCCGAAGGGTCTGCGTGTCCTCGCGATACTCCGGGCCCCACACGCGCTCCAGGATCATCTTCGATGTAACCACCGTGTCGGCGTTCTGGGCGAGGTAGGCGAGGATGTCGAACTCGGTCCGGGTCAGCTCGATCTCCCGATCCCCTCGCCTGGCGCGTCGCTGGGCGATGTTGATCTCCAGGTCGCCGATGGTGATGGCCGGCGCCGCGGCGGCCTGGCCGGAGGCGCGCCGCAGGAGCGCCCGCACCCGCGCCAGCAGTTCTCCGGCAGAGAAGGGCTTGGTGACGTAGTCATCGGCTCCCGCGTCCAGAGCGGCGATCTTGTCGGCATCGGCGTCGCGCACGCTCAGGACCAGAATGGGCGCGGCGTACCACGTTCGCAGTTCGCGACACATCTCCAGCCCGCCCATCTTCGGCATCGCCAGGTCGAGGATGACCAAGTCGGGGCTGTGCTCGATCGCTAGGTCGAGGCCCTCGGTTCCATCCGAAGCGTAGATGACCCGATAGCCGCGGGTGGACAAGATCGAGTTGAGTGCGCGGCGGATCTGCGCCTCATCGTCGACGACTAGGATGCTCGCGGGCTTCTCAGGCGCACCCACCGCTAACCCCTCCACTCGGCTCCGCCCTCGGCAGTGCGATGGCGAACCGCACACCGTGCGGGACTACGTCTTCGATCCAGATGCGTCCCCCGTGGAAGCGCACGATCTCGCTCGTGATGGCCAGACCGATACCAGTCCCGGAGGCCGCTGCCGCGGACTTGCCGCGGTAAAACTTATCGAATACCCGTTCGCGCTCCTCGGGGGGAATCCCAGGTCCTTCGTCCTCGACCCACATCCTCACCTCTCTGGAGGTGGCGCTGGCGCCCACGCGCACCGGGTTATCAGGGCCGCTGTAGACGAGTGCGTTCCCTAGCAGGTGCTCCCATACCCGCACCCACTGGTCGAAGTCCACGCAGATCATCGGCAGGTCATCGGGGAGTACTACGGACACCCGGGCCCGGTAGCCCGGCGGCAGCTTCGAGAGCGCGGTCCCGAGAATCTCCCCGAACTCATAGGATTCCAGGCTAGGCCGCCACTCCGATGCCTCCAGGCGGGAGAGATCAAGGAGTGAGTTGATGCTGCCGCCAAGTCGTACGAGGTCTTGCTCGACCGCCTGCACTTCCTGGCGCACTCGGTCCTCGTTCCAGGGAAGATCCCCTTCCAGCAGGCCGGTGATGGTCGCGGTCAGGGAGGAGAGCGGTGTCTTCAGTTCATGCGAGACCGCAGAGACGAGCGTGGACTTCATGCGGTCGGCTTCGCGGAGCGCATCGGCTTGTCTGGCCACCGTCTGGAGGTGTTGCCGCTCCAGAAACACCGAGACCTGGTTGGCCAATGCCACCACCGGTCGCACCTCCGGATAGCCATAGGGCGTACCATCGGTACGCTCCCCGACATACAGCGCCCCCGACTGCCAAGTGGAGGTCTGCAAAGGCAGGTACAGATCGGGGCTCTCTGCGCTTGCACCTGCCTCGAGGTGGCCGACGGAGATGGGCCAGTCGCGTCCCTCCCCGGCCGAGTCTTGATGCGGAGGCAGACCTATCGCCTTCGCCTGCCGGTTCACCCAGGCGACGAGTTGCTGCACTTCCGGGGAACGCGGGCAGGCCATGCCGGGAGTAACCGCGAACTCCCGCAGCTCTCCTGACTCATTCGGAAGGAAGACCGCGACACAGCTCGCGCGTGTGATCGCACACACCTCGCCGATAAGCATCGCCGCCACATCGGAGAGTGATATGTCGGAGACAAGCCGCGCGCCAAAGCGGTTCAGCAACGCCGTCTCCTGTTCTCGTGCCAGCGCCTGGGCCTCTCGCTCCCGCAGGCGTCCTGTCTGCCAGCCCATGAGGAGCCCGACGATGAGAAACGCGACCAGGGCGAGCCAATCCTTCGGGTCAGCCACCCGAAACGTACCGTACGGTGGCAGGAAGAAGTAGTTCCAGGCGAGGAACGACAGCCCAGCGGCAGCCAGCGCGGGGCGCACCCCGCTCAGACCAGCCACCACGACCACGAGTAGCAGGTAGAGCAGCGCCCACTGCCCCTTTGCGAAGTGTGCGCGTCCGGGGTAGAAGGCCAGAGTCGCTGCCGCCACAGACACGGCCGCGATCAGGTACCCGTAACGCTCAACCGCATGTGGGTTTCGCCTCATGGGGCACATAATACTCGACCTGCACATGTGTTGCTAGCCCGCCGGGCCACATGAATCCGTCTTGCATGATCTGGGCTATCGGATTGCCGAGGCTGCAGGCTAGTCACAGGGGCAGAGCCCTGGCTCCTGCTGACTCCGCTGGGTGAGCCGGTCGTCGAAGTGCACCGCGGATGAGGAGGGACGACTGTCGCCAGCGCGAACGTATCCACTGGAGCCGCGCTGTAGCGTCCCAGGTGGGCGGACGCTACGCTTCACTCAGTGTGAACCAAAGGCCGGCGCCGCGGACCCGCTACCGGACAGGACGAGCCAATGGGGACAGCGCGAGTCGCCTCTCGCAGCGACCTGGGCTTGGCGGCGAACCGAACTCAGGGTTGCGCGCTTGGGCGGATGCCAGCCCGGGTCTAGCCTGGCTGGGAGTCGAAGGAGATGCGATTGCGCCCGGCGGCCTTGCTCTCATAGAGGAGCCGGTCGGCTCGCCCGATCAACGTCTGCATGGTGTCATCCAGGCGGGCCAGCGTAGCGCCGCCTGAGACCGTCACCTGCACTAGCGTCGACCCCACGCCAAAGCGCGAGTGCGCGACCAGCAACCGGAGCCGGTCGGCCAGCTCCTCGAGCGCCCTCTCGCCGATGCTCGCCAGGATGCATACGAACTCATCTCCGCCCCACCGCCCCACCAGGTCGAACGAGCGCACGTTATGATGGAGGTTCCTCGCCACGAGCTCTAGCACGCCATCACCGGCCTCGTGTCCGAACCGGTCGTTCGCCGCTTTGAGGTCATCCACGTCCAGGAGCACCAGCCCGACGGGCCAGCCGTATCTCCTGAGCTCCTCCAATCGTCCCGCCAGGGTTCCCTCGATGAGCCTCCGATTTGCCAGCTCAGTCAGGGGATCGATCTGGGCTAGCTTCTCGAAATCGGCCGCACGCCTGAGCGCCGCCATCTCCGACGTCCGATCCTGGAAAACCTGGGCTGCGGTGACGACCTTTCCCTGCGCTCCCGCTCCGATTGTCGTCCGCAGGGAGACCGGCACGCGATGCCCATCTCGGTGCAGCATATACACTTCCGCCTCGCGGGCCTGACCGTCGGCAAGCGTCTGCTCCAGAGGGCAGGCGTCGTCACACAGGCGGCGGCCCTGCCCGTCGATGTGGACGAGCAGGTTATCACGGCACCTCACCCCGACGACACGCTCGGAGTCATAGCCGGTGATGGCTTCCGCTGCCTTATTCCAGGACAGAATCCGTCGGTCGCGATCCACCGAGTATACGCCTTCGTACAGCACGTCCAGCACGTCTGGACGCTCGTTATCGACGCGCGTCATTCTCACCTCGCAGGTTGGGGCCGCACGGTGCCATCTTCCGAGTACTCCTATCGTTCCACAGACTTGACCGGCTTCATGCAGGGGCCGACGGCGGAGCAAGATGACCCGATGTGAGTAAGTTGCGAAGGACGCAGTGGGCCTGCTCGCCCGGGGATGGACGTGGTGGGAGCGGAACCGCGTCGGCGGCGGGCCCGGACCGTGGCCGCCGGTGCTGAGGGATGAACTGGCCAGGTGCACACGTTCGTTTGGAGATCCAGCCCTTGGCGTGGTATAATGTGAGTGAAGCCGAGGACAACTGAGGCCCCTGGCCCACTGGAGGCAGGGGAAGAGTCGGCGCTATAGAGCCGGCGTCTGATGCGAGATAGGGACTGATCCTCCCGAAGCTGGCACCAGGGGCCGGCTTTGTCTCTGGCCGGGATCGCTTGAGCATCAGCTGCCGGGAGACGGCCAAGACGGCGGCTCCCGGCCCGCGAGGCTGGATTTCCGTTGCCGCGCAAGCAGGCCTGTCGCGCGAGGCCTCGCGCGGTCGTACGAAATGACGACGCGCATCGGCGCAGAGGCCGCCTTGAGCGGACCGGGGGTAAGAGCGTATGACTGAACAGCTACCGGAAGCCAGCGCAGCCAACACGTCCAGCAGCACGGCGTGCGCGGCACTGACGGCTAGCGGCCAGCGGTGCCGGGCGCTGCCGATGCCAGGCCAGCCCTTTTGCCTGTTTCATAGCCAGCAGGCGGAGGCAAAGCGGATCATGGCCGATGCCAGACGGGCCGGCGGATTGGCGCGGCTGGCCTCCCTGAAGCCCACTGGCCTGGTGGTACGGGTGGGCACTCCCCAGGAGTGCAAAGAGACCGCGCGGCAGGCGCTGCAGTTGATGCTGGATGGGAAACTCGACCGGCCCCGCTGTGACTCTACCGTCAACGGCTGTGCGAAGCTGCTGGAGACGTTCGCGCTGGGCGAGTTGCAGGCCCAGATCGAAGCCATCCAGGCCGACTTGAAGCTAGTGAAGGAGGAGGGGAGTGCGGACCCGGGCTAGGGCCAGGATCGAAGAGGACATCGCTGCCCTCACGGCCGAGGTCCGCGCATTGCGACGCCAGCGGGGCGCCGGTCTGCCGGACGTGGATACACTGGTGGAGTTCATCGCGGCGGCGTTCGAGGGTCCGCGCATCCTCGAGGTGGCGCGGGCGGCCGACGCGCGGGGCCTGGGGGCCCTGGCGGAGGCGGTCGCGGGGCTGCAGATCGCGCCAGGAGCGGAGGCGCTGCGGGACTGTGTCGTCACCGCGTTCCAGGCCGCGGGCCGGGAGGACTTCCCGGCTTACCGACGTGCGTCACACACCCTCCGCCAGGCGTTGCTCGCGCTGCTGGAGGCGCGGGCCTCGAAATGGTGGCAGCTGCCGGCGGCGCGAGACCTGTACCCCGGTTCGGGGCGCCCTGCGACCGATCCAGTCGCCTACGCTCGCGCGGCCGTCCCCGCGCTCAACCGCTGGGAGGCGCTGGTGTGGGCCGGGCAGGCGCTGGCCTGCGCGAGAGAGGACGTGTGGCTGTGGTGGCTGTGGCAGATCGGATGGCGGGAGCATCAGGAGGACTGGCACCGGCGCAACCCGCGGGGCCCAACGCATGAGGCGTGGCAGAGGGAGATCGCCAAGCACACGCTGCCTCCGGAAGAGGCGCGCGTCGTGGACAGCTGGCCCGTGCCCCCGGACGACCACTGGCCGGAGGGGAATACCAGGCAGTTCACGCTTCCCCAGCTGCGCAAGTGGCAGGCGAAGCAGGGCGCGCCCGACGCGGCCCTGGGCAAGACCACGGAGGGCTCCGGTGCGCAGTGATCTACACCGCGAGATCGCGGCGTTGGGGCAGGAGGTGCGGGAGCTGGTGCGCCGGCGGAGCGGTGAGCTTTCTGGCGCGATGGAGTGGGCTCTCCTGATGCTGGCACTGGTGGGGCGCGAGGGAGCGGTGGCCGAGGCCGATTCCACCGGCCCTCAGGCTATCGCAGAGCACGTCCGCGGGATGAGTCTGGCGCCGGCCGCCGAGCCGCTGCGCGGGGCCTTGCTGAGAGCATTGGACTGCGCAGTCCATGGCGACGGGTACTCCTACCGGGCGGCGGTGAAGGCGCTGCGGCCCGTGCTGGATGATCTGCTCTTGGTGCGCGGCGCGAAGTGGGACGATGGCATCTCGGCCGGCTACCAGTACCTCGACCTCTATCGCTGCGCCCAGGAGTGGCTGTCCTACCCGGAGGAGGAGCGTCCCGCTTACCTCCCGCCCCGGCCGAAGGGCACCGATGTGATGGTAATGGCCGGGCTGGCGTTGCGGTGCGCGGCTCAGGACCTGTGCGCTTGCGGCCCGACGTGCCTGCCGGCCGCGTTGCAGACTTGAGAGAGGAGCCTCTGAGATGACATCACAGCAGACCGGAACGAGAGCAGGCGACGGGAACTCGGACCTTCACCTGACCATCGAGAGGCGGGCTCTCGATGACCTCCGCCCCCACCCCCGCAACTACCGCCGCCACCCCGAGCACCAGTTGGCGATTCTGCGCGAATCACTGCGGGTGCACGGCCAGCAGAAGCCGGTAGTCATCACGCCCGACGGCACTATCCTCGCCGGCCACGGCCTGGTGGAAGCGGCAAAGGCGGAGGGCTGGGCTCACGTCGGCTGCCACGTCTACGACGGCCCCTACCCGGAGGCGTTCCTGGCGATAGATAACCGCGCCTCCGATCTGGCGGAGGATGATGAGACCGCACTCGCTCAACTCCTCCAGGACCTGGAGGCGCAGGAGCAGCTCAGTGCTGCCGGCTGGCAGCAGGATGATCTGCACGAACTGCTGCTGCGCCTGGAGGCGGAGGAGAAGGGCGGCCGAGACGAGACCTTCGACGCCGACCAGGCGATGGCGGAGGCGGAAGGGCAGCAGGGTCCGACGCGGGTACAGCCCGGCGAGATGTGGCAACTGGGCCGGCACCGGCTGCTGTGCGGCGACGCCACCGACCCCGCGAACTGGGAGCGGCTGATGGCCGGCGAAGTTGCCCAGGCCATCTGCACCGACCCGCCCTACGCCATCAACTACCTCGGCGGTCGGGCCGCCCAGGAAGAGCGCATCAGCGCCAGGCGCCGCGGGGTGGAGGGCCAGGAAGGCGACGCCTACTGGGACGACTTGACCGATGATGAGTATCGCCATCTGCTCCTATCCAGTCTTGGCCTCGCCCACCAGCACTCCGACGACAAGGCCCCGCTGTATCTGTGGTTCGCCAGCTCCCACCTGCGGGATGTGCTGGACTGCCTGGCCGAGACCGGGTGGCAGGAGCGCAACCTCCTGGTGTGGGTGAAGAACAATGGCGCCGGCGCGCTGTTCGCCCAGTACAAGCATTGGTACGAGCCCTGCTTCTATGCCCACAAGCAGGGCCAGGCTCCGCGCTGGCACGGGCCGACGAACGAACGCACGGTGTGGGAGCACGATAAACCGACGGTCAACGATCTGCACCCGACGATGAAGCCTCTAGCGCTGATCGAGCGCTCCATCGCCAACGCCACCGAGTTGGGCCACCTGGTGGTCGACCCCTTCCTGGGATCGGGCACTGCCATCCTGGCGGCCGAGCGCACCGGCCGGCGCTGCTATGGCTTCGACCTGGACGCGCGCTACTGCGATGTCATCCTATCCCGGTGGGAGTCGTTCACCGGAGAGAAGGCGGTGAGGGTCGATGACTGAGCAGGCGGAGCAGACCAAACACCCCGGGGGCCGGCCTCGCCGGGAGTTCGACTTACGGCAAGTGGAAGAGCTAGCTCGCCTCGGCTGCACGGAGGAGGACATGGGGGCGGTGCTGGGGGTGAGTGTCGATACCATCCAGCGGCGCAAGCGGACTTCGGAGGAGTTTTGCGGCGCTATAAAAAGAGGCCAGGCGGCCACGCGGAACTCGCTGCGGCGACTGCAACTGAAGAAAGCCCTGGACGGGAACGTCACCATGCTGATCTGGCTGGGCAAGCAGTTGCTGGGCCAGTCCGATCGCCAGTCCACGCTGCTGGGACAGAACCCGGAGGGCCCCCCGGTGCAGGTGGTGGTCTTGCAGCGGGGAGAGGAGCCAGCGCCATGAGCGTCGCCGCCAGCTACCGCGACTGCGGGATCAGGAGGGAGGCGCAAGATGGCTGAGCCAGCGAAGCATCCCGGCGGCCGGCCTCGTCTGACCTTCGACCTGCGCCTGGTGGAGGACCTGGGCAAGATTCAGAGCACCCACAGCGAGTTGGCGGCGGTGCTGGGGGTGAGCGTCGATACCGTGGCGCGGCGGCTCAAGGATGATGAGGAGTTCTGCAGCGCCTACCAAGAGGGCCTTGAGAACGGCAGATCAGTCTCCGCCGCATCCAGTGGAAGGCCGCTCTTTCCGGCAACACCACCATGCAGATCTGGTTGGGCAAGCAGTACCTGGGCCAGCGCGACTCCAAGCAAGAGATCGAGTACCGCGACCAGACGGAAGCGATCCACGAGGTGGAGGAGTTGCGGGCGCTGATCGGGGTGCTGGCCAGCCCGCCCAGCACACTCCCCGCGCTTCCTCTGCTTCCCCAGGCGCAGCCAATGCCCACCGGGCGAGGCGCGTAGGGGGAGGCGGAGCGGAGCGCCGAACCGGAGGCGGCGCTCCCAGCCGACCTCGGGCTAGCGCCGGACAGCGTGCACAGCAGTCGTTAGCTGGCAGCACACCCCCTGGCCCGCCCCTGCCCGCAGGCGGCGCACGAGGTTGGCGTCAGGGCCGCGGCTGGGAGTCGGGTGGTGGTAGGGCCGCGGTGCGTCTCTCACATCGGCAACTGGAACGCCCGCCGCACGAACACCGCCATCTGGTCGACGGTGACCGACCGATCGGGCTGGTACGAGCCGCCCAAATGGCCCAGGCGCATCTCAGCGGGGAAAGACGCTCTGGTAGGCAATACCTGGCGAGGATAGAGGAATCCAGGTCCGGGCAGCGGAAGCTACCGCTGCCGGGGCGGTACTGAGCCTCCTGCCTGTGCTCTGAACGCCCTTCTCTCATCCTAGCCTTCCTAGCCGACTCCGGCGCAACCTGTCAGGCGACAGACAGGGCAAGGCCCCATATCGGGCGAGGAGGGTAGTGGCATGAGGCGGGTCGTTCTTTGTCTGGCCTTTCCCATCTTGCTGTGCCTCGTGGTTAGCTCATTGGCCTTGGCCGCGCCACCAGTGGTGACGCATGTGGATGTGGACCGTGGCCGCGATGTGCATGGGGGGTTGGGGGGCATCGTTGACTGGCATGAGGACTTGTGGATCGGGGTGATGGACTCTGACGGAGCGGCGGATCTCTCCTCCGTAACCATCATCGATACCGAGGGCAACCTCCATACCGTCGCTGCCGGCAGCCCCGACTGGGTTCAGCAGGGCCCCGTAGACGTCCGCGTTCACTGGGGAGACTGGAGCACCCCCGATCCTCCGCCCCCAGGCTCGTACACCGTCGAGGTCCAGGATGCCGAGGGAAATGCGGCTTCTCTCACTACGGCGGCTGCACCCGAAGTACCGTCGCTGTCGCCGATGCTGCTGTACCCTGACCCGGAAAGCTCGATCATCAATGAGACCATCCCCACCTTCTCATGGACGGGGGGGGTGCCCGGAGCGTCTGATTCACTCGACATTTGGGAGGATCCCGGGCCACCCGGCCTGTGGCACTATGAGGCCGGAGCTGGCAGTCCCGTGCAGTACAATGCGGATGGAACAGCTGCCCAGCCAGCACTGACGCCGGGCCGTAGCTACCTCTGGGTGGTACATGGCGTGTCCTGCGATGACTGCGGCACCGCCTGGACCGCCGAAGGACGCAGTGGGTCTGCGCTGGAGTTTGACGGAGCGGATGACTACGTTGAGCTGGGGGACCTAGACCTTCCTGGGCAGATATGGGTGGAGGCCTGGGTAAAGGTGTATGGCGCTACCGGCGACTGGCAGAAGATCGTGAGTAAGTGGGAACCGGGCGTTGAGGGGAACTATCAGCTTGGGCTGACTCCTGACCTGCGGCCTTTCTTCGAGGTAGGCATCTTTGGGTCCGGCACCGGGGCCATCTCTGACACTTCGCTGTCAACGAATGCTTGGCACCATCTCTCTGGCAGCTACGATGGCTCCTGGCTCCGGCTCTATGTTGACGGGAGTCTGGCGGCGGCCTACGCTATCAGCGGTCCCCCGGACCAGAACGATCTGCCGACCACCATCGGTAGGGGTGCAACGCTGGGGGCCGATGCGAGCTACCGGTACTTCTGGGGTGTGATTGATGAGGTGAGGATCAGCGCGCTTCCGCCCATTGCCCTGCTTAGCTTTGATGAGGGTTCCGGCACGGTGGCGCACGATACTTCCGGGGCTGGGAACGACGGGGTGATCTGCGGCGCCACCTGGACCGCCGAAGGCGACAGTGGGTCTGCGCTGGCATTTGATGGAGCGGATGACTATGTTGAGCTGGGGGACCTAGACCTTCCCGGGCAGATATGGGTCGAGGCCTGGGTGAAGGTGTACGGTGCTACCGGCGATTGGCAGAAGATCGTGAGCAAGTGGGACCCTGGCGCTGAGGGGAACTATCAGCTTGGACTGACTCCGGACCTGCGGCCGTTCTTCGAGGTAGGCATCTCTGGGTCCGGAACCGGTGCCATCTCTGACGCCTCGCTGTCAACGAACGCTTGGCACCATCTCTCTGGCAGCTACGATGGCTCACTGATCCGTCTCTACGTGGACGGGAGTCTAGCCGCGGCCTACGCTATCAGCGGTCCCCCTGACCAGAACGATCTGCCGACTACCATCGGTAGAAGCGCAACGCTGGGGGCTGATGCGAACTACCGGTACTTCTGGGGTGTGATTGATGAGGTGAGGATCAGCGCGCTTCCGCCCATGGCCCTGTTCAGCTTTGACGAGGGTTCTGGTACCGTGGTGCATGACACTTCGGGGGTTGGGAACGATGGGGTGCTCTGCGGCACCACCGACCCACGTGTGAGCATCCGCACCATCCAGAACACCTACGGGCACTTCACCGTCTACTCTCCCAACCCCCGTCTGCAGCATGTACAGGTCTTCCGAGGCCAGTGCAGGTCGATTGAGGGAGGGCTTAGCTACCAAGAGGGAGTGTTCATCGACCTGATGGATGCTGATGGCATTTCGGATATCGCGGACGTCACCGTCACGGACTCGACTGGGGGCGAGCACACTGCCCAGCTCGTCGACGAGAACGGACCCTACGCGCTCTACCAGTGGTGCGAAGGGGGGAAGCCAGAGCCCCCGGTACCGGGCCCTTACTCAGTGACCGTGACCGACAGGGAAGGCCACCAGGATGCTCTCACCACAGCGTCAGCGCCTCCGGTGGCTGAGTCGTCGCCCCTGCTACTGGCGCCTGCGCCGAATGACTCCCTTGTCTACGACACCACTCCGGAGTTCTGCTGGACGGGGTCACTGCCGGGGGCCCATGATAACCTCCACGTCTGGGATCCGGCGGGCGGAGACTCGTGGTTGTTCCAGACTGACTCTCCAGGCTGCGTAGAGTTCAACTTCGATGGCACTGCTACGCAGCCTGAACTGACGCCCGGCGTCACCTACGACTGGCAGATCGACTCGTGGACGCAGGACGATGATGGTTCGGACCCGCGGGTATCCATCTCCACCGATCCCCATTCGTTCGGCCGCTTCACCATCCTTCCCTCGACTCCCGTAGTGCCAGGATCGAACGTCACCGTATCTGTTGACGGCTGTGATGTTACCTTCGGGCTCGTGACGACCGGTGGTGTTCTGTACGGCGGGGCCAGCGCCGAGCTACCCTCCGGCGACCCCGCCGGCTATCCCGTTGCCGGCTACGGCTGGGACATCGGCACCACCGCGGTAACCAGCGGCACCATCACCGTCACCATGCACTACGACGAGGCCGCCATCCCGACCGGCCAGGAGGCGTCCCTTCAGCTAGTGCGCTGGGACGGAAGCCACTGGGTGGACATCACCGTCTCCCGCGACCTGGTTAGCAACACCCTTACTGGCGAATGCGCAAGTCTGGGCCGGTTCACTCTCTACCTGCCGTATCCGGTTCTTCCAGAGTTGCCTGGCAAGCTGGCATACCATGCCTGCTGCAGCTTAGTGGGGATACTGCTCTATACGCCCGATCCTACGGCCCGACCCCAACTGGGGCCCGATGGAAGCTACAACCCAGACTGGTCGCCGGACGGGAGCAAGCTGCTGTATGCGTACCTCGGCGGGCTGTGGGTGGACGCCCTAGACGGAACACTGCCGACTCGGGTGGTAGAGGTCGGTAGCGACGGCCGCTGGTCGCCGGACGGACGGAAGATCGTCTATGATGTCGGGGCCTGGGCTCCCGGGGCAGCCATCTGGATTGCCAATGCGAACGGTACCGACGCCCACCCAATAGTCGCGGACCCGACTCAGGACAACGTCGCGCCAGCATGGTCCCCAGACGGGCAGTGGATCGCCTACGGGCGCTGGTCGAATCATCCGTGGCAGCGGCTTATCCGCCCGGACGGAACGGATGACCACGCCGTGGTGCCCACCGGCGTGGCGGCCTACCCGAGCCACGTCGTCCTCCACATGGCAAGCGACCCTTCCGTATGGTCGCCAGATGCCCGGCGGCTGGCGGTATGCTTCGACGCCTCCCTGCCGGATGGCAGCGATTGGATCAGCGGCATCGGCACTATCTCTGCCGACGGCGGGCCTATCACCCCCGTCTGGATGAACCCACCGGGGCTCGTTTGCTGTGGCAGCGCGTTTGTTGCGGGATGGTCGGCGGATGGCACCTCGATCCTGTTCCGCTCGGCGCATCATCTCCCCCCCAACCCGGCCTGGGCGAGCGGCACGCCGGAACCCGGCAGGGAACTGTGGCTCATCGTGGCGGACGGATCAGGCCAGCCGGTCCGGCTGACCTATGACAGCTACCCGGAGTACGCGGCCTCCTGGTGGGCTCCGAACACGACTCCGACACAGCCGGGAGGCACAGCCACCATCACCAAGGGTGACACCACCATCACCTTCGAGAGCGTCACCACCCCTGGTGTGACCACGGCGGTAGTCTACGACACACCTCCGGCACCTGAGCCCTCCGGCTTCCAGGCGGTCGGCGACTACTACAACATCTCCACCACCGCCCAGACGAGCGGCACCATCACCATTCAGATCCACTATGAGGACTCGGAAGTGCCCGGCGGCAGCGCCATGGAGCAGTGGCTGAGCCTGCTGCACTGGGAAACGGATCACTGGGTGGACGTGACGGTCCGCCCTATCGACACAGTCAACAACATCATCACCGGTCAGTGCACTAGCCTGTCGCCGTTCGTGGTAGTGCTGCCAACAGTGAAGCCCGATTGGCTGTCGCCGCTCCAGAACGGGACATCAGCCGACTCCCCGGCAGGACCGTTCAAGCGAGGACGCACCATTCCGCTGAAGTTCCGACTGCTGGACGCAGCAGGACAGCCGGTGTCTGACGCCTTGGCGCAGAGCATGGTTGCCCAGCTGGAGGTATTCTACGAGAAGCCCGATGCCACGGGCACGCCGATTGACCCGGGCGATTTCCCGCCGGATGTCGGCGGTGAGTTCCGCTACGACGTCACGGAGCATCAGTTCATCTACAACCTGAGTACCAAGGACGCGGCCTGGCTGGCGAACTACACCTACGGGCTGGACCTGCTGATCAATGGCATCAAGGCTGGAGAGGTGTTCTTCAGCCTGAAGTAGTGGCTGAGCCCGCAGACGTACGGTGCACTCGGAGGGATCACCACCCGGCGGTCCCTCTGGGCTTTGAGGGCGAAGTGGCTGACTGCGTAGCAGGGGGTGTGCGGGGACTGCCATTCGCCGGCAGACCAGCCACCTGCGCCTGCAGGTCCTCCACTTCGAGGTGGGTGTAGCGCTGGGTGGTGGTAACCCAGGCGTGGCCCAGCAGCTCCTGCACCGCTCGCAGATTGGGCCGGGCGCGCAGGGCGTGGGTCGCGAAGGAATGGCGCAGTATATGCGGCCCGGAGCGATCGGTGATGCCGGTCGTTCGCAGATACCGATTCACGAGTAGCGCAATGCCGCGCACGGAGAAGCGGTTCCCGCTGCGATTCAAGAAGAGCGCCGACTCAGCATCCTCGCGGTCGGTAAGGTAGGCTAGCAGCGCGTCGGCCGCGGGGCGGTTGATGGGCAGTCGATGGAGCCGCCGGCCTTTGCCGACTACCTGTAACGCACCCCAGCCCTTCGCGGGCACGCTCACATCCTCTCGACTCAGGGCGCACAGTTCCCCCACCCGCAGGCCGGTGTTGTAGAACAGCATCAGGATGGCACGGTCGCGTCGGCCCGTGGGCGTGGCAGTATCGGGCAAGGACAGCAGGCGCTGGACCTCCTCGACGGTAAGATGCTTTGGAGCCAGCGGCGGTCCCAGGCGAATGGAGCGCAGCGCCTGCGCGGGGTTCGCCTCCAGTTGACCCTCCTCGAACAGGAAGCGGCAGAAGGAGCGAGTGGCCGCGATGGCGCGGTTGATGCTGGACGGCGATCGGCCGGCCTGCTGCTGGTGGCGGAAACACTCCCTCAGGTCCGCCGGCCGCGCCTGGGCAAGCGGCCCAGGCAGCGCCGCCAGCAGTGCCTCCAGGTCCCTACGGTAGGCCCGCACCGAGTGAACTGACCGCCCCTCCAGCGCCAGCGCTCCCAGGAACTCCTCCAGTTCCCGCTGGTCCGGCTGCTGCTCCTGCCGCTGCTTCCTCGCCATCCTTGCCTCCATCCTGGCTTCACGGCAACTGCCGATAAGACACTAGGGAGGATGCTGGCCAGGAAGTCCAGGCACTTCTGCTGCCAGGGACACGAAGATCGCGGCATCCCTGGCGTTCCTTCCTCCCCAGGCCGCCAGAACGGCGCGTCACGTTCGCTTGAGACGTCGCCGCGACCAGTGGAGGTATGCAAACGCGGCCCCTCAGGGGCGCTCCCGCGTGCGCGCCTGCTGGAAGGTAAGCAGAGAGAAGAGCCAGCAAAACCACCGAATGGGGCTTGACTTAGCAAGAGTAGGGCCGCGCTTCCGAGCGAGGTGGAGGTGTGGGTGCGGTCCATTGATCCAGGATGCGACCAAGCCGCCATCCCCCACGCTCGCGGCGTCAGCCAGGGAATGCGAGCAGGGCAGTCACCGCCTCCGCCGCACCTTCACGACCCATCTCATGCGCAACGGCGTAGACGTGTGCGCCGTCCAAGAGCTGCTCGGCCACGCCGATCTGCAGACCACGGCCCGCTACCTGCACTCGGACACGCGGACCAAGCAGGCGCGGTGGGGGAGTTGACGGCGGCGTTCGCCGCGCCGGATGCAGCTAAGCACTGCTGACCGAGGGGAAGGGGTGGTGGGGAACCGGATGAGCGCGGCGATGCTGCCTATCCCGCCAGCCGGTCATGGCTAATCGCACTGGTTCAGGCTAGGCGGATTCCCGCGAGCACCTCGTCGGCCGTCACCTCAGGAAGGTGAGGATCGTGCAACCATCGCTGCACGAATCCTCGCTGCGGCTCGGTGGCACAATCGGTCATGGCATCCACGAACGCGGCACTCGTCGCCGTCTGTTCCGTGTGCGCTCCGAAGAGTGCTTTGAGGCGCTGGTCGAACTCCGTCGCTCCCATCCGCTGCCGCAGCAGGGCGAGGAACACGGCGGATGCATCCTCTCGCACCTCTTCGCTCTGTGGCGTGTCACCTCGGCATTCGGCCAAGGCAACCCTCGCCCCCCGTGCGGTGGCATAGCGCGGCAACGTCCAGTGGGCGAGGTGGTCTCTGGTCGCGCGCTCGCCTTCGAGTTCGAGTCGCGCCGACAGCTCCGAAAAGGCGGTCAGGCCCTCCACCAGCCAAAGCGCAGAGGCAAAGTCGAAGCGAACGGCATAGCCCCACCATTGGTGAGCGGCCTCGTGGGCGAGGATGCCGAACCGCCGCGCACGGTCAGACTCCGGCGAGATCTGGCCTGCGACAATCATCCTGGGCAGGGCCCAGTTGCCAGCGACGCTGTGTGGCGGTACCACGACGGTGATCTCGCCTGCTGGTGTGGGGCCGAAGCGCCTGGTGTAGAAGGCGACTATCCGGTCCACCATGGTGGCGATCTCATCCGCCTGGTCTGCCATACCTCCGCACACGAAGGTCCGCACCGCCTGGTGTTCCGGCGAAGTCTGCTTGACTGCATAGGGCCCAGCCAGCACTGCGATCCCGGGAGCATCGCCCTTGCTCGACCACACGTACCGGGTTCCCCTGGCGGTTCGCTTCTCCCCCAGCGTGTTGCCATTGCTGGTAGCGACCAGGCCACCGGGGAGCTGGAAGCCCAACGTGAAGGGAATCGCCGAAGTAACGTCCCAGAAGGCGAGGGGGTACCAGAATGCCTGTGGGGTGAACTCCGCCCACGTGCCCGTTGCCTCACGCAGCACATAGGCCAATGGCAGCCGTCCCTGGTACGAGAGGCGGCATGTGACGGTGCTGCCCATGGCCTGTGATCTCCCAGACAGGAGCCAGAGCTTGTCTCCCGAGCGCTCGATTGCGCAGGACTCGCCGCCAACGGAGGCCCCGACCACACGGAGGCCGGCGCTCAGGAGCAGGGGCAAACGCTCCGCATCCTTCGTCATCTTGGCTACCAGGTCGGCCTCTACGCACAACTCAAGCGTGTCGCCGTGCAGCGCGCATTCGAGGGAGTACTGGAGCGGCTGCATGACCGAGGCCTGCTCGATGAAGGAAATCGCCTCGATGATGGGTTCGAACGGGAGTCCGCGCCATTGCTCCTCGGCCGGAGGGTCTGCTGCCATAGCGCTTCCTTTCAGGATCAGCAGTATACCAGAACCAGCGCCAAGCACATCAGCTGAGGCCCACTCTACGTCCCACTGCCACTGAGCCAGCCAGAAGCGATGGCCGACGTGCGGGGAGCAGAGCATGCCTTGGAGAGGGTCCGCAGCGTCTCAGCGCAACGGGCAGCTTTGCGCTCGCCTGGTCAAAGGGATTACGAGGGTCTGCTAGCGGGAATGGTGGCCCGCATCATGGCGGGACTGGCGAGAGCGAGGGCGGTGCCAGTCTGGGGACAAGCAGTACTTCTTGGCGATCCCTCGCTTCGACTGGCCATCTCGCTTCGCCAGCCGTACTTTCAACACGGTTTCCACGGTTAGCATCTCCCTTGACTGCTCCCTTCATACCGGGGGCCTTTCCCCAGTTCGGAAGCAGCTCCAAGGGTGGGTCAGTTTTCGACGCCAATTACCCCCCAAAGTGGGTCATTATTGCACGCCAACTAACAGCGCTCTCAACCGAGGGCGCTTCTGCGCTTCTCCTGGCGTCTCTGGCGCAATTCTGGGCGTTTTGGCATTTCGGAAAGTTGTGGACGGATTGGCCCGTCGGAAGCCGTTTTCGGCCCCCAAATGCCCCTCTCGCTCTCTCTTTCTCCAAAAGCTGTGGACGACCACAATCCGTCCACAGTTAGAGAAAACAAGGAAATTGCTGCTCTTTTCGAGGGTCGCTTTCCGGGTTCGAAAACGTGAATCCGGTAAGGAAAAACACGACTCGAAACGATCGCTGCGCATCAGTTGCGAGCAGAGTTGGCAGCGGGCGCTGTCAGATGGTAAGCTGGCGGCGCGAGGGGATGAAGCGGCGCGAGGTCGACAAGATGCCGGGACGGGAATTTCGATGGAGGAATGAATCACTATGGTACACCTCGTCCGTCAGGGTCAAACCGATTGGAACTTATTCAAGAAGTTCAACGGTGCAACAGATACCTTGTTGAATCAAACAGGAATAGGGCAGGCAAAACTGCAAGCCGAGAACTTAAGGAGCGTTTGTTTTGATGCGTGTTTTTGCAGTCCCCAAAGACGAGCACTTCAGACCTGCGAGATCATCTACAAAGAACCGATTGTGCTTGATGATAGGCTTGCCGAAATAAACTGTGGTGAGTTTGAGGGCACAGATGAAACCGCGGACGCGATGAGATCGTTCTGGCAAGCAATAAGCGACGGAAGCAAAGGCACGGAAGGTTTCAAAGAGTTCATGAGTCGCAATTGCGATTTTTGCGACATGATCATGGAAGACCACAAGGGGAAGAACGCCCTAATCGTTACTCACAGTGCAAACGCACGGGTAATAAACTACTATTTCAATGGCAAGCCCGAGCACTATGATTTCAACAAGAGCATTGTCAAGAACGCCGGGTTGCTTACATTTGACAATTCAGACCGACTAGACAGCTGTGCGGGGAAGTAGTCTGAGACATGATGTGCCAGCTAACTAGCCTTTGTACCTCCCGCCGCCACTCCCGCTCTCGCGCCCGTCATCCCGGTAGCCCGCGCTTCCCCCTGTTGGCACTCAGCCCTGCCGGATGGTAAGCTGGCGGGG
The DNA here is from genome assembly GCA_963699135.1 of uncultured Armatimonadota bacterium. Classification (GTDB taxonomy): domain Bacteria; phylum Armatimonadota; class Hebobacteria; order Hebobacterales; family Hebobacteraceae; genus JBEKKD01. Next base: position 1,871,975 of record OY969415.1, read on the forward strand.
CGAGGGAATGAACCCGGCGCGAGGCCGGTCGATACTGGGACGGTTATTCCCCCGGACAAGCTTTCCTATACTTCCAGTCAGACCGGACGATGTGCTGTTGCCGCATCCGTACTGTTCCGGGTTGATAGTGAGCGTTCTATGCTCGCTGGCAAGCGATCGGGTGCGAGCCGGGGCAAAGAGATGAACGGGAATCAGAGACGAGAGGTCAACCCACTCGGCAATCGCATCATGATCATCGGCTCCGGCGGCGCCGGCAAGTCCCACTTGGCGCGGCAGCTGGGCGATCGCCTGGGATTGCCGGTGATCCATCTCGATGCGGAGCATTGGCGTCCTGGATGGGTGGGGACCCCGAAGGACGAATGGCGATGCAAAGTTGAGGAGCTAGCTCAACGGGATCGCTGGATCATTGATGGCAACTACAGCGGAGCGCTGCCGATCCGCCTAGCTTCGGCAGATACGGTGATCTTTCTGGACTACCCCTGGCACCTCTGTCTGCGTCGCGTGCTCAGCCGCATGCTGCGGTATAGGAAGGCATCACGTCCAGACATAGGTCCAGGATGTCTGGAACGCTTCGACTGGTCTCTCATCAAGTGGGTCTGCATAGACTTCCCGCGTCGGTCCCGGGTGCGGATTATCGAGTTGTTGGAACAGCATCGAGGCGCAAAGAAGGTAGTAGTGCATCGCTCGCCGCGTGAGACAGAGAAGATGCTTGCCGCGATCGACGACTAGCTACCTGTTGGCAGTCGGCCCTGTCGGATGGTAAGCTTGTGCGCGAACGCTGCTCGCCGGGGGACTCATGTGTGACACGGATGACATAGGCCTTTGGGACGCGGCCGCGGCGGCCTATGACGCTGCTATGGGCGGCGCAGACTGGCGAAAGCGGCATATCCTCAGGCCGGCGGTGTTTGATCTCCTTGCGACCGCGCCTCCGCCTAATCCGTAACGGCACGCGGACCACTGCACATCGACCATCTGCGCTCAGCGTCGCCTGCACTCGCTCACTCACACTGCCACCTCCTGCCCTTCGCGCAACTCCACCACCAGCGAGGCCAAGCCCTCAGTGCGGATTTGCACCTCCGCATGATCGGAGTGCACGTCCACCTGTCTCACCAGCAACTGCACGATGCGCGCCTGCTCGTCAGGGAAGAGATGCTCCCAGATCGGGTCCAGAGAGCAGAGCGCGTCGACCACGTCCCGTTCCGAGAACGCCTCGCCCGGCGCCGCTGCCTCTCCCGCCTGCGCCCTCGCCTCCCGGTAGGTCTGCGCCAGGATCTCCGGGGCGCGCAGCACGGCGCGTAGTTGATCGACGACCATGCGCTCAATCTCACCCGCGGACAGGCATCGCACTGGGCAGCAGTCGCGCTGGCCCCTCTCTGCGCGGACGCAAAGGTAGTAACGGTAGACCTTGCCACGGCGCTTGGTGAAGTTCGGGGTCATGGCACACCCGCAATGGGCGCATCGGATGACGCCCTTCAGCAGCGCCGGGGTATTGGCTCGCGTCTGCACGCCGCGGGCGCGATGATTCCGCTCCAGAACGGCATGGGCCTGATCCCACACCTCCTGCGTGATGATCGCCTCGTGCTCTCCGGGGTAGCGCTGGCCCTTGTGCGTCACTTCCCCCAGGTAGAGGGGGCTGCTGAGGACGCGGTAGAGGAGGCCCTTGTGCCACGGGCGGCCGAGGCGCACGACGCCCTTCTTCGTGGTGTAAGCCTTGGTGGTGTAGCCCTGGGCATGCAGCTCTTGGGCCAGCCGCGTGGTGGAGCCGGTCTGGATGAAGCGGTCGAAGATGGTGCGCACCAGTGGCGCCTCCTCGGGGTTCACCACCAGGCGTTTCCGCTCGCGGTCGACATCATAGCCCAGCACCGGAGGGCCGCCGGTGTACTTGCCCTTCCGTTTCGTCGCCGCCACCTTATCTCTGATCCGTTCCCCGATGATCTCACGCTCGAACTGGGCGAAGGAGAGGAGGATGTTCAGCATGAGCCGGCCCATGGAGCTGCTGGTGTCGAAGCGCTGGGTCACGGAGACGAAGGAGACCTGGCGCCGGTCGAAGAGCTCGATCAGCTTCACGAAATCCAGCAGCGAGCGGGAGAGCCGGTCGAGCTTATAGGTGACGATGCAGTCGACGCGGCCCGCCTCCGCATCGGCCAGCAGCCGCTGCAGCGCAGGCCGATCCAGGGTCGCACCCGAGAGGCCGCCGTCGTCGTAGCGGGTGGATAGGGCCACCCACCCTTCCTGCTTCTGGCTCGCGACGTAAGCCTCGCCTGACTCCCGCTGGGCGTCCAGGCTGTTGAACTGTTAGAGTTCACTCTTCATGAGAATGTTTGGCAGAAACGCGGAAGTAGCCCTATGTGGAAGATCTCGGGGCGGCAACTCGGGAAGAGCTGATTGCGATCATCGAAGCCCTGGCGGCGCGGGTGGCGGCGTTGGAGGAGGAGAATCGGCGGCTGCGCCAGGGGCAAGGTGGGGGATCGGGGTTGGCGGTGAAACCGAGCAAACCCGAGCGGGAGAAGCAGCCTCGCAAGCACCGGGCTCAGGCCTTCGTGCGGCGCTGCGAGCGCCCCGACGAGATTCGCTACCATGCCCTGGAGTGCTGCCCGGATTGCGGGCGCAAACTGGAGGGAGGCTGGGAGCATGATCGCCGCCAGACCATCCAGATTCCGCTGACTCCGGCCCGAGTGAGAGCGCACGTGAGGGTGGCGCGCTGGTGCGGGGTCTGCCAGAGGCGCTGGCTGCCGCAGCTGAGCGATGAAGATTTGGGAGTGCAGGGCAAGCGCCGCTTCGGGGTGAGCGTACAGGCGCTGGTGGCGACCCTCCACATCGCTGGTCGCATCCCCATGAAGATGATTCGCCGGTTGCTGCGGGAGCTATTCGGGCTGCGCCTCAGCGACGGCGAGGTGGTGGCGTTACTGGATGGAGTAGCGGCCGCCGGCGCATTCCAGTTACGCCAGCTGCTGGAGCAGGTGCGAGGCTCACCGGCGGTATGCGGGGATGAGACGGGATGGCGCCAGGATGGGGAGCATGGCTATCTGTGGACCTTCGCGACTCCAAGCGTACGCCATTTTGTCTATCGCAAGAGCCGCGCCGGGGCGGTGCCCAAGGAAGTATTAGGAGAGCACTTCGGCGGAGTCGTCGTCTGCGATTTTTACTCCGGCTACAATCAGCTGGGGCTGCTGCAGCGCTGCTGGTTTCATCTGCTAAAGGACGCTAAGGAGCTGGCCGAGATTAACGCCGATCGGCCGGGGGTGGTGGCCTGGGTGGAGGCGCTGCGGGCTCTGTATAAGGAGGCGAAGGCGTGGGCTTCGGCCTATCGTGATCTGCCGGCGGAATCGCGGGCGCGCCAGAAGGAGCGGCGACGCTTGGAGCGAGCGGCGGTAGCGCTGGCCCGGCCCTATGCTCCCGAGCGCGACGCGCCGCAGCGCTTGCTGGCCCAGCGCCTGCTCAAGCACCGGTCCGAGCTATTCGTTTTCATCACTGATCCCTCGGTGCCGGCCACCAACAATCTCGCCGAGCGCAGCCTGAGGCCGGCGGTGGTGGCCCGCAAGATCTCCGGCGGCACCCGCTCCGCCAAGGGATCGACGACTCAAATGACCCTCATGAGCCACTTCGGCACCTGCCAACTGCAGGACAAACCCCTACTCACCTCCTGCCAGCAACTGCTTCTCTCCCCCGTCCCCGCCTGACCACCGCTACCAACTCACTCTCACCAAGAGTGAACTCTAACGGCCAAGAGCGCATCCTTGACATGCAGATGTCCAGGTGATACCCTTCGCTTGGCTGATCCCCGAAGGGACCATACCCCGATAGTAGGGTAGCGTCATCAGCCCTTGCGCGCCTACTTCCCGCCATCGGTACCTCCGTGTGGTGAGAAGCGGGCGCGTCTGGTTCTTGGCTCCCAGGCACAGATTACGAGGCGCCGAGATGTGGAGCAGACCCGACCTGCCGCACGGGTATACAAGAGGATGCCATCCCCACATGCCGCGACGAACCGCGAGGGGCACAGCTCCACTGGAGGGCAGTGGTGGGATTCCGTGATTTCGACCAACGGGTTCGGTCTTACCTAGAACAGAAGGTGGGGCTCCCGCTGGCAACCTTCCCGTCCGCCGGCGTGGAGATGCGCGAGTCACCGAAGCGGACCGATGAGCCCAGAAACCGTTTGCTGATCATCCGCATAGCTGACGGTGTACTGGCAACTGCCACCCCCCGCGTGCTTGCCGCGATCTCCCCGGTGCTTCGGTCAATGACCACCGCGGAGCTGTTCTCTCCGCTGGGTGTGGCCGAACTGGGTCGGGTCATCACAGAACCTGGAGAGACTAACCCGCTGGTCCACGGTTTCGAATACGGACTGACGGAGCAACAGGGCTTTCGCCCGGTGAAATCACGTCACACGCCAGTCGCGTTGACCAGGAAGGACATACCACGCGAGCAATTCGAGTTGCGGATGTCCGAACGTCGGCCGCCTGCGGAGGCGGACCAGGAGGACTTCGTCTGGGCTTTCGCCTGCTACCACGACGAAGTCGATGCGGCAGAGACAGAGCTGGCGCTCTTCGGTCCGCGCTGCGCTTCCATCGCGGTAGTAATCTGGGATGCGCCGGACGTTGCGGGGTTCGGGGTGGGGACAGAGGAGGCATTCCGCGGACGAGGATACGCGCTGGCAGTGGTATCGGCCGCCACTGGGTTCGTCCTAGAGCAAGGAGCGGTCTCCTGGTATGGAGCCTATGCGACAAACGTACCGTCTCTACGCATAGCACGCCGACTCGGCTATGGGTTTGCCTGGGAGACGATAGGTTGAGGCGCTCTAGGGGGGGAGGAGGAGAGGAGCCGTGCCTACGGCAGGCTTGAAGCAGACCCCTCTCCCCTGAGCCAGAAGCCGTTTCTGGCAGTACTAACGAGGTGTTTCTTGCTTCTCTTGGCCCTGAGCTTCGTCGGTTCGCTCGGATTCGCAGTCAAGGCGGCTCCCCGGTACGGCTCTATCCGGCCCTTGCCGCTGCTATCTCCGAGGTGTGACGCCCCACTCACATGCCGAACGGTTGGCCTCGGCTTCCATATTGCTGCCTGGTTGCCGATACTTCAGATAGCTCATACCGGACCGCCCCGCTGAAGCCCGTCGACTTGCCCCGCTCGGCAGCATCTCGCGGCCAGCGCCGTGCACCACCTTCATCGCCAGTCCCCCGCGTTTCGACCCCAGACATACTCCCTACTCCGATTGGGAACTGAACCCCAATTTCGGCCGCCTCAGCCTGGACCGTTCTAGCGGCATCCTGTGCGTTTCTCTATCATCGGACGGATTGCAGAAGTCCGATGGAAACAGAGAAAGAGACCCGGGAAGGCGGTTTCGGGGGCGGAAACGGGGTCGGGAGCACTCAATCCGTCCGATGGTCCAGGGAGGGCCGAATCGCCACAACGGCGCCACAGACGCTAGAACGTGCGGCAACACGCGGCGGGGCAAAGACCGAGAGAACGGCGCGTCGGCGTTTCGACCACCGATGAATGGTGGAGGGACTGATGCTGTCAGCGAAACTTCTCTCCATCGGACGGCTTGTGGAGTTCGCGGCCGGCAACATTCGCTCAGGACACGTCAGTCTCGAAACACGCTCCCTCGTCTATGATCCGCCGCGACGGGAACTGGACCAGGCCAGGGGAGTCCACCAGGGCTCTGCCAGCCAACCTTGAGCCGCGCGTCTTCGCGGCCGCCCGAGTCATCCAGGACCGACTCGTAGCATGATTCAATCGCCGATCACGAACACATCAGTTCCGCACCTCGCAGCGCCCTCCACTTGCTCGTAGGAGCCAACCAGCAGATCCCAGGATCGCGGCCTCATTGGGCCGCCGGCGTGGGCTGACTGATTACCCCCTTGCGGTACAAGATGCTGTGGAAGAAGGCCTCGGCCCCCATCCGCAGTCGCACTTCTGCCAAGAACAGGGTCGTGGTGGCCTGGCGACCATGGGCGCATTGGGCGTAGAGAGAGCGGAGGGTGGTATCGAGTGGCTCGGAGCCGAATCTGCGCTGGGCCTCCACGAACATAAGCGCGGTCTTCTCGTAGCGGTTGACGTAACGGTCGGGGGGGGGATGCCCTCATAGCAAGACTAGGGGAATCCGTGGTGAAGTCACCACTACAACAGGATCGTGGCCAGTTAAGTGATGGCATCCGCACGAGCGGCCGCGTTAGGCAGACGGTTTGCCCCGGCAGAAGCAATGCGCGCTGCGACAAGCAGCCTGGGCGGAGCATCCATCAGTTCCGCCCAGGCCTGGTTGACGCTGGAGGCCGCGTCAGCCTCCCAATGGGTTACTGAGGCCGCAGCTAGGGTGCAGGGCCGAACCCGCAGAGGCCGATGCCATCGGTGATGGCGTACTGCTTATCAGGATCGCTGTGATATCCACTCCAGTCCACCGTCCCATTGAGGATGCCCTCGGCAGACATCCAGGCCGCATGGCCGTCACCGAAGCCGATGTTGCTGCCGCCCAGGTGGCGGGTATGAGCGTTCTGCTTGCGGTATTGGGCGTCCGTCGCGAACCTGGGGTCGCCGGCTCCACAGGACTGGGTCCAGGTGCAGTTTTCCCACTGGACCTGGGGCTCGCAGAGCGCGCAAGGGAGCTTGCAGGTTTCGGGATAGGCGACGAGCTGCGCCGACCAGAAAGCGCGCTGCACGCCAGCGTCACCGCAGACGACGAACTTGCCGGCATCGCCGATCTGGCTGGCCTTGAGTTCGTACCAGTCAATGGTGCCCACGGTCTGGACGAAGGCGCCCTCGGCGCCGCTCTCCTGGCCGGTCTCGACCGCGCAGGCTTGCTGAAGGAAGGAGTCGGTGACGGTTCCACCCCAGCCGGGTGGGAAGGGAGACTCGCACGGGCCCATGGCGTAGCAGCCCCAGGCATCCTCGTTGGCCTTGACGACGTCCCACCAGTAGCCGCCGCGTGGGTTCACGACCCCGAACTTCTGAGAGACCGTGGCGCTTGGGCAGCGCCAGACATCGCGGTTCTTCACGTACTCGTCGAAGACGACGGGCCACCTGAGATACGGGTTCATCTGGTTCTGCACGCCTTCCCAAGCGCCGCCGCCGCAGTGCTCGTTGACTCCGTCGACGATGGCCTGGTTGTGCTCCTCGGGAGGAAGCCGGTCGAAGTCGCTCAAGTACATCTGGACGGCAGTGGCGATGTTCTTCACATTGGAGAGGCACTGGATCTTGCGCGCGGACTCACGCGCCCGCGCAAAGACGGGGAACAGCATCGCCGCGAGGATCGCGATGATCGCGATCACCACCAACAGCTCGATCAGGGTAAACCCTCTGCTCTTTCTGTCCATGTCGGAACGCCTCCACACTCACTAGGATGATGCCGGGCAACCGTGCCCCGTGCTACGTGATCCTCAATCACCTCCTTCCGGCCATCTCGCCCGATCGCGGGGCGGTGCGCCGATCCCCGCGGCTAGGACGCTCGCCCTGGGTCGCGATCACACCCAGAGCAAGGATAACGCTGCCGCGGGAACGCGTCAACCCGGCCGGCTCTCGCCCCGGGCGGCTAGCGGTATCTGCCGTGGCTCTCGGCCGTCTCCACCACGGCCCGGATGTTCGCGGGTGGGGTATCCCGGCCGCACTGGTCCCCGGTGGCGAGGATGAAGCGGCCGTCGGCCGCGGCGGCCTCGATTGCCGCTCGGCCCGCCCGGATGACGTCCTCCGGCGTCCCTCTGAGCATCACGTCCGAGGTGTGCAGGTTCCCCTTGAGCACGATCTTGTGGCCATACCGCTGCTTGAGTTCCCTCAGGTCGCAGTCTCCCATCGGCGGCGGCTCCAGTGGGCCGATGACTGTCAGGCTAGTCTCCTCGGCGAAAGCCCTCACCAGCTCCTTCTCCGGGCCGCAGGAGTGCACATGGGTGGGAAGGCCGGCCGCGGTGGCCAGTTTGATCACGCGCTTGATTGCGGGAAAGGCGAGCTTGCGGAAGATCTCCTCCGTCTGGTAGACCAGCGTGCCCGAGCCCCCGACCGAGATCACATCGGGCTTCACATCGAAGGACATGAGGTGAGCGAATCGCTGCTCGGCCCGGGCGACACGCTCCTCGGCCCACCGCTCGTGCTGGTCGACGTGATCATAGTAGCGGTAGATGTCCTCTTCATTGGTCAGCGCGGAGGAGTAGGTGACGTAGACGGCCACCACTCCCTGGTCGCCCATCAGCGTCTTCAGCCGGCGCAGCGCCTCCTCCCCCGTCGGCACGGGCTTGACGCCCGCGACAGGCTCCCAGCGCGCGGGGATCGGAGGCAGCCCGATCTTGGCCGGGTCAACGCCGAAGGTCGGGGGATCTCCCAGGTAGTAGACGTCGACCCGCGGGCGCCAGTCGCGCTTACGGCCACGCACGCGGCAGGCCTGCGTGACGATCCGCTCCCGATCGCGGTAGACGATGAAGTGCTCCCACTCCTGCGGTCCTAGCTGGTCCGGGAAGAGCGGCGGAAGGTAGGAGTCGTAACCCTCGAGCCAGCCATCGATCCCGAAGTGCTTCGCGGCGGCGATGTAGGCCTCGCAGATGGGCGGGTCCTGGTACAGGTAGATGTCCCAGAACGGCTTGCCGGTCAGCTTCGCAGGCACCATATTCGAGAGATCGGGCGTGGCGGGCACCCGGTCCGGGATGCCGCCGGCCAGCACGGTGAGCACTCTTTCCTTCGGGGTCATCGTCACTCCCGGAGACGGTATCGGCCTGGCGCGGCAGGGGCCTACTGGAACGTGATCACTCCCTTCACATAGCCATCGGCTCGGCTCGCCGCCACCTCGAAGCCCTGCTGGCATTGCGACAGCGGGAAGCGGTGGGTGATCAGCCGCGTCTGATCTATCCTGCCCGTCGCCATCAGCGCCACCGCGGCCACGAAGCAGGAGTGGAAGCTGTCGGAGAAGCCTGGCGCGGTGTTCAGCACCTTCAGACCTTTGTAGTGCCAGTCATGCGTGGGCACCATCTCCTCGCCCTGATGCCAACCGAAGATGTTCAGCGTACCACCGTTGCGCAGCATCTGGGTGGCGAGGGCGATCGTGCCCTTCACTCCGGCGGCCTCGATCACCACATCGAATCCCCCGAGCTGTCCTGCCAGCTCGCGCAGATCGGTCTCGCCGGGATCGTAGGTCTCCTTCGCGCCGAAGGACCGGGCGAGGGCAAGCCGGCTCGGGTCGCGGTCTGCGACCACGAATCTCCCGCATGTCTCCCACGGCAGCGCCTGCATCACCAGCAGACCCATGTAGCCACACCCCAGCAGCGCCACCTTCTGCCCGAGCTTGATGGCTGATCCCTGGGCGCCGTTCACCGCGCAGGCGGGCGGCTCGCTGATCCATATCGGCAGGTCGGCCGACTTGTCGATCGGGATCACCTGGGAGTAGTGCGTCACGTAGTGTCGGCGATAGGAGGGTGCGCCAAGGCAGGCGATGTTGTCACCGACGGCAAGCCCCGGGACGCCCGGGCCCATCGCGGCCACCACCCCCACCGGCTCGTGGCCGTGGAAGAACGGATAGCCGTAGTTCAGTTCTCCGGTGAAGAGGGCAATATCGCCTCGGCAGATGCCGTTCGCCTTCACCTCGGCGAGCACTTCCCCCGGCCCGGGGTCAGGGACTTCCACCTGGGTCACGTCCAGCTTGCCGGGCCCCAGCAGCACGATTGCGTCTGTCTTCATCGAATCGTTCTCCTAGTTCCAGAAGGTTGAGTACATCTGTCTTCCCAGTAGCAGGCCCAGGAGGGCCCAGAAAGCAGTCATGGCATAGTCCCCCAGGATCAGGCCGACCGCCAGCGGGATGCCGCGTCGGTAGAGCCGTATCCCTCCGTACCTGAGGATCAGCGTCTTGACCGCCCACACCACGAACAGAGGGCACCACAGCCACTGCAGCGTGAAGGTGCAGGAGAGCGCGTAGCCGACCGGATGGAGCGGCCACCAGGGGAGCCGCGAGTGCAGCGCGCCCAGCAGCGCCACCACTGCGGCGCCGGCAGCGCCGCCTCCGATCTCGTCCCAGCCGACGCCGCGCTGGCTCTCCGACCAGGTTGTCAGCAGGTTCAGGGGCATCTCCGCCCAGTTCATGCGGTACTGCTCGACCACCCCGGACCCGGCCCCGTAGCGGTAGCAGATGGTGAGCACGGCCAGGAACGAGACGACGGCCGCAAGCGCCACGGAGACCAGGATGCCCCGCACCACATGACGGCCCTTCAGCCCCGCGGCCCAGGCGATCTTCAGCGCCTCCATCTGGTGCGCCATGGGTGTCCCGCGGTAGTCCCAGTCGAACCACTGCAGGAAGTTGAGGCTGGTCAGCGTCTGCACGGACAGGTTGCGAGGGCCTACCGCCCAGGTCAGGAAGATGTGGGGGGGGTGATTGGGGCCGAACAGCCACGGAAGGCCGGCGGTGGCCCGGAGGCGGCTGAACCCCACGACGACGAGGAAGTAGATCGCCAGGAAGAGCAGGATGATCGGCAGCGGGATACTGATGGCAAGGCCGAAGCCCACGAGGAGAGCGCCGGTGATCAGCAGGCAGGCCAGGGCCCACCGGGAGGACGCGGACGCCTCCTGCCGGCCGAGCCAGCTCCTTGCGGCTCGCACCGCCTCGCCCCTCCCCAGCCACAACGCGGCGGCTCCCAGCGCCACGTAGGCCCCGAGTGACTGCTGGTTCAGGTAGGGCATATCGGACTGAGACATGGGCCCCCTGAATCCCAGCGCGAGGGAGGCCAGCTCCTCCGCCCGCGCCACCCAGTAGAAGAGCCAGCAACTGAGGAGCACTTCCGTCTGCGCGAAGTAGGCGATGCCAAGGGCCATGGGGTAGAAGGCCAGGGTCACCGCGTTGAGAGGATGGTCGGGGGGGAAGAATCGCCCGATATTGAGCGCGGGCGTAGGCTTGAGGGGAAGGTAGGGCACCCAGGGGTAGATGTCGTTCAGGCCGGCCAGGGACTGGAGCACCACCGGCACGGCAAGTCCGATCCAGAGCAGGCGGTCGCGCCAGAGCGGGGCGCCTTCCCGGGTCAGCTCCAGGGGGAAGTAGGTGATGGGGAAGGGAAGCCGCTCCCTCTCCACCCACTGCCGGCGCAGGAGCAGGCCCAGCGATAGCGTGAAGGCAATGAAGACGAAGATGAACGCGCTCCATACCACCAGTGGATGGAGCCAGCCGAGGAAGTGGTCGGCGGTGAAGTAGGTGGACTGCCCGCCGTAGTATCCTGCCAGCACGGTCGTATCGGGGACGATCCAGGCCGGGACGTAGCGCTCGTAGTAGGCCCAGTTGTTGGCCGGATTCGCGTAGTGATGCAGATGGCCCAGCAGCGGCACCAGCATCTGCACCATGCCCACTCCGGCGACATTGCCGGCGGCGGTGAGCATGATGAACAGGTAGAGCAGTTCGGCGCGCGTCAGGCGCTGGCACCCACTGCGGCCGAGAACGGCATTGGCCCCGAGCAGCAGGCACAGCACGCAGGTGACGATCAGCATCAGAGAGCTGCCGACCAGCTCGCCGGAGAGCGCGACCAGTTCGCCGTACTCGACCGCGATGCAGAGCAGAGGGACGAGGACTAGGGCCAGGAGGAGCGCGCGCCAGCTCAGCGGGAAGCCTCCCTCAGCCCGAGGGCGCTGGTTCCCGCTCGGAGCTTCCTCCGTTCGCGCCATGGCCTCGTCGCGTCTGTTCATGTCAACTCGGTCGCGCCTCCGACCCCGATGGTGGCCGGCGCGGCTGCGCGCCGGCCTCTAGACAGGGGATACCTCCAGCGTGGTGTCCTTCTCGATCGTCCGGTTGATCCAGACCAGGAGCTCGTTCCCCACGGGCTGGGTCCTGAACTCCTCGGACGCGAGGGGCTTACCGTTGCTAGTCACCTTCACCGGCGCGTGGCCATAGTACAGCCGCAGCACCGGATTCACGATCGGCTTCGCGGGGGACAGACGGATGGTGATCGGCCCCGGTTCCCGCAGCCGGAACTGGTAGGCGCGCTCGCTGAAGGCGTATCCTTCATAGAGGCCGGAGGTCTCGACGCCGGCCGGGCTGAGCCAGGAACCTGCCAGCCTCCGGGCCTCCGCGACGCCGTCGGTCACAGCGCCGGTCAGAAACAGCCACGAACTCGGCCGCGGAGGGGTGGCTCCCCCGTAATGGTAGCCGCTGCAGGCGAAGGAGGTGTGCGTCGCCTGCCTGGCAAAGTCCTCGAGCTGGCAGTTCGTCCAGCCGACGAAGTCGACGGCCTCGTTGGCCGGCCAGTGAGAGTAGCTCTGAGACCGGGGGAATCCCAGGATCTGCGGATGGGGCTTGCCGCAGTGGGTGCAGTTGGCGAAGGGGAACAGGTGGGGATTGCGCGGGAAGGCCACGAACGGGCTGGGGCGACCGCGCAGATGGACGATGCCGATATACTCGCCCCATTCCGCGATCTCGGGACGGAAGCTGCAGATCGAGGTCCAGGTGTCGAAGGTGCTGGGGTAGGGTAGCTCGACCGTGTCTCCGGCGAGGTTCGACAAAGTGAAGCCGATGGGCTCGACGCAGTCTTTTGGGTGCAGGCCCGCGCCGGTGATGAGGATGAACTCCTGCACCTCCCACATGGTGGGGTTCAGCCCGTCCGGAGTCTGGTCGCCGGGCCACCCCGTCAGGTGGCGGACGGCCAGCCCGTCCGGGTAGACGTGGTATCGCTCTTCGGCCCGGGAGTTGCCGCGGAAGATGCGATACAGGTTGTCGCAGAGGGCATATTCCCATCCGACGGTGACCCGCGCCGGTCCGTTATCGACGAGGCGGGCGCGGCTGTAGCGGCAGGCCTTATCCATGATGGGCTCATAGCACTGTGGGCTCTCCGGGGAGTGCGTCTCCAGCCATTCCGTGGAGAACCAGACCTCCCCTCCCAGGTCCCAGCAAGGGACGTACTGCGCCTTCTCCCACAGCACCAGAGACCAGGGACGGTCAGTCGTCACCCGGATCGCGTCACCCCCGGCTCCCCATAGGTCCAGCCGGTGTCGGACTGCGTGCATGGCCTCTCCTCTTCCATCTGATCGCTGCCGCGAACGCCGCGGCTTGCGGCGCGCTCGGGGCTTCCGGCCGGCCCGCGCCGGCGCTCATGTTCGGCGTAGGGGATCGGGTGTCCTGTGGCTGCAGGCAGGAGGTGGCACATGGCACCGATGCGAGGTCAGTTGCACGGGCGGAGCGCGCCGTAGTCTGCGAGGCATGTCTGCATCGCGGGGTGGACCTCAGGACCTTTCGCTAGCGCGCGACCAGCAGTTCCTCCGGCGACGACGAGCACGCTTCCCAGGCCGACCCGGAGGATGTCCCGCGCCTCGGGTATCTCCCGCAACACAGTGACGGCGAGCAGCAGCGCGACCAGCGTATTGGCGTTGTAGATTGGCACGAGCCGACTCACCTCCGCCCCACCCCGCAGCGCGAGGATCGCAAACACCATGCCAGTGGCCCAGAGGACTCCAGCGCCGACGCTGGCGGCTACCGACAGGGCATTCGCGCGAAACGGGGCGGCGGCCGCGAAGCGCCAGTAGAGCGCGAACACTGCAAGGATCCCGGCGCCCATGAGGAGCGTGGTCCAGCGCGGCGGCACGCTGCAGTACTTCTGAGAGGACGCCACCTTGGCGACAACGATATAGCTGCCCCAGCAGATCGTCGCCAAGATCGCGTAAGTGAGTTGAGATCGTGTCATGCCGCACCCCCGTGTGTGAGTAGTGCATCCCGGAGACCGTCGCAGGGAGAGGATTATCCCACAGAGACCGAACACCTTGCGGTGGTCCCATCAGGCGGCGTGCTGGATGCTGATCCGTACAGCCTACCGGCAAGCGTTCTGTGGTCCCTGGCGAGACAGGTTGTGTGTGTTGGGCGCCCACGGGACCATCCTGACGGTCTCTGGACTTGCCTTGACTGACTCTCTTCCGTATCGTCCAGGACCGGCAGGCGGTGCCTTCGGGTGCCGTTCTCTCGGAGATACGCGTGGCGCACACCCGAAGGAAGCCCGAGCAGTCTCTGCCAGCCGAGAGGGTGGGCGGAGCCGGGGGCACTCAGGACGGCCTCACGGGTCGCTGGCAGGGACAGACAGTGGCGGTTCGGCCTATCGTGTCGTCAGGGGTCTGGGGCGGGCCGCGCACTCCATGGCGTTCCCGTGAGCAGCCCTGCTGGTGGACGAACGGCCCGACACTGCTACAGATAACGCCCCACCCGGCGGCAGTAGTCCGCATACTCCTCGCCGAACACCCCGCGCAAGTGCGCCTCCTCCGCGAGGATGATCCTGTGATGTACGGCGATCACGTATGCAGCCACCAGGAGCACGACCGGGTTGAGCGTGTACAGCACCGCGGCGAGGAGGGTGGCGTAGACGCCCAGGTACATGGGGTTCCGGCTGAGCCGGAACAGCCCGCTGACGCGCAGGCGGGTGGCCTCCTTCGGCGAGCCGATCCGGAAGGAATCGCCAAGCCCGAGGCGCCCGACGAACAAGAGGGCGAACCCGGACACCCACAGGCCGAGGGCAGCCTTCGCCAGCAGCCCTGGTACCGCGACTGGCGAGAGCCGGAGGCCCCAGCTCTGGGAGACCGCGGCCACCCACAGGAGGACGATCGCGTACTTGCTCGTGACGAACAGCGCCTTGCCGATCGGCGGGGCGCCATCCATGTCGATGTGCCTGCGACGGAACAGCGCTCCTCCGCCGAACAGGACGACCAGAAACAGTGCCGGCGGAAGCGTGACCGCAAGTGACCCGGACATGACTCTCCTCTCGCATGACTGCAACGCGCAACTACGCGTGCATCTCACCTAATAGGGCCCATAGTACTCGACCTGCGCAGGTGTTGCTAGCCCGCAAGGCCACCCGAACCCGCGCCGCCTGACCCAAACTGCCACATCGCCGCAGAAGCAGGCCGGTCGGAGCGGGAGGGTCATAGCGCTTGTTGATCCTGCAGGATGAGCCGGTTGTGGGGGTGCGACGCGGGGCGGGAGGGGCGGTGGTCGCGGCCGCGAGTCCGTTCACCGACCGGGGCCGGCTCCGGTCCATCAGGCGCGGCGGGGCTAGCGCCCATCCGCTCACGGAGTACAGCGGCCTGCGGGGGGAGAGAAGCCATGGGCGCAGAAGCTGGTGACCATGAAGAGCCGCCTCCTGATCGTCGAGGATGAGCCGGCCATCGCCGACTCCGTGGCCTACTCGCTCCAGCGCGATGGCTTCGAGGTCCGGGTCGCCCCGGACGGGGAAGCCGGTGTCGGCCTCGCTAGGGAGTTCAAGCCCGACCTGGTCATCCTCGACTTGATGCTGCCGGGGATGAGCGGCCTCGACGTCTGCCGCCTGCTGCGACGCGACTACACCTTCCCCATCATTATGCTAACCGCCCGCGCCGAGGAAGTGGACAAGGTGATCGGCCTGGAGGTCGGCGCAGACGACTACGTGACCAAGCCCTTCAGCATGCGCGAACTCATCGCGCGGGTGCACGCGGCCCTCCGCCGACAGCGCATGTTCGCCGGCCCAGCCGCGCAGACCAGCTTCGACGACGGCCGTCTCGTGGTGGACCTGGAGAAGCCGTCGGTGTCGGCCGACGGCCGCCCGGCCACCTTGTCCCCTCGTGAATGGGGGCTGCTCAAGGCGCTCCTCGCGCATCGCGGACGCGTCCGGACGCGACACCAGCTCCTGGAGGAAGCCTGGGGCGGCGATGAGTACATCGACCCTCGCACCGTGGACGTCCACGTCCGCTGGCTGCGCAAGAAGCTCGAACCCGACCCCAACCATCCGGTGTACTTCGAGACCATCCGGGGCATCGGGTACCGTTTCGGGAGGTGAGTCGCCGTAGTGAAAGCCCGGGCATGAGCATAACCTGGAAGCTTTTCCTGAGCTATCTCCTGGTCGCGCTGGTGGCCGTCGGCTCCCTGGGGCTCTACTTCGGCCACGAACTTGACCAGCACTACGTCGCTTCCCTGGAGGAGGGACTGCGGTCCCAGGCCGCCCTCATCTCCGACCAGGTGGGAAGCGCTCTGTCGGTCCCAGGGCCCGGCCACTTCGCCTTTCTCCGCGCCGCCGCCGCGAGAGCCGCGAAGAGCGCCGGCCTCCGCGTCACCATGATCTCTCCCACCGGCATTGTGCTGGCCGACACCGAGCACGATCCGGCGAGCATGGAGAACCACGCCTCCCGCCCCGAGGTCAAGGCCGCACTCGCCACCGGGCAGGGCAGCAGCATCCGCCACAGCGTCACCCTTGGCGTGGATATGCTCTACGTCGCAGTCGCCGCGAAGCGCGGCGATACGCTGCTTGGCATCGTCCGGCTCGCCCTCCCCCTGCACGCGGTGGCGGCCGCGGAGGCCCGCATCCGCGGCCGGCTGGCGCTCGCGGCAGGGGTCGCTGCCGTCCTCTCCCTGCTCGTCAGCCTCCTGCTCTCCGCCCGTTCGCTCCGGGCCCTCCGGCGCCTGAGCAAGGCGACGGCCAGCCTGGCGGCCGGCGACCTCGACGCCCGCGTGCCCTCCCGCGGCGCCGACGAAATCGCCTCCCTCGCCGTCGCCTTCAACGACATGGCCAGTCAGATCCGCCTGATGGTACGCGAACTCCGGGAGCAGAAGCAGAAGGTCGAGACCATCTTCGACCGGATGGGCGAAGCGATCATTGTCACCGACCCGGCCGGCCGCATTACCCTCTGCAACCCGGCCTTTGCGCGCGTCTTCGGCGTGCCCTGCGAGCAAGCTCAAGGGCTGACGGTCGCTGACGCCACCAAGAGCAACCCTCTCGACCAGGCCTTTCGGGCCGCCCTGGAAGGCTCGCAGCAGACGGCCGAGGTGCGGGTGCTCTTCCCGACTCAGAAGGTCCTGGAGGCGACGGTAACGGGGATCGCCGACGGCGAGCCGCTGGGCGCAGTGGGAATCCTGCACGATGTCACTCAGCTCCGCCGACTGGAAGCAGTGCGGAGGGAGTTCGTCGCCAACGCCTCCCACGAACTGCAGACGCCGATCACGGCCATCCGGGCGATGGCCGAGACGCTGCTGGCCGGCGGCCGGGAAGACCCCGCGCTGACCGAACGCTTCCTCCAGGATCTGGAGAGACAGGCCAGCCGCCTGGGCGCCCTCGTGCGCGACCTGCTCGACCTCGCCTCCGTCGAAGCGGGAGTTCACTCCAATGGCGCAGGCACCGCCTCCGTGCTGGAGGTTGCCTCTAGCGCGGCGGAGCAGTTGCAGTTGCTGGCCGAGCAGCGACAGGTGACGGTGGAGTTGCAGGTTCCGGCCGACCTCACCGTAGGCTGTGACTGGGCACCCCTGAGTCGCGTTCTGTCGAACCTGCTCGACAACGCCATCAAGTACACCGAGGCCGGAGGCCGCGCCGGTGTGGCTGCCGAGTGCTCGGGCGGTATGGTCGCGATCACCGTCTGGGACACCGGCATCGGCCTCCCCTCCACCGACCTGGAGCGCGTCTTCGAGCGCTTCTACCGCGTTGACAAGGGGCGCTCCCGCGAACTCGGTGGAACAGGACTGGGCCTCTCCATCGTGAAGCATCTCGCTGAGGCCTGCGGCGGCAGTGTCTCCGTCGAGAGCCAGCTTGGCAGAGGCAGCCGCTTCACCGTGACGCTCCCGGCGCCGCGCGCCTGACCTCTGGGGTCCGCGAAGCGGGCGTCTGCGCCGGCGCTAACAGTGCCCGATCCTTAACCCAACCCTAACCTCACCGCGGCCCGCTCCTAACCTGGCACAGGTAGGCTCTCACCAGAGAAAGAGGTGCTACATGTCAGTGCTGAGACGTTGGGCAGTCGTCGCTCTCCTCGCGGCCGCACCCATCCTGGCTGGCTGCTCGCGGCCGACCACTGGTGCCCAGGCGCCGGAGGCCTCCGGGCCCTCGTCCGTACCGCTCGTCGGCGCCGGCGCGAGCTTCCCGTATCCGCTCTACTCGAAGTGGTTCAGCGAGTACGCCAAGGCCAACCCGGGCGTCCAGATCTCCTATCAGTCTATTGGCAGCGGCGGCGGCATCCAGCAACTGAAGGCAGGCACCGTTGACTTCGGCGCCAGCGATGCCCCGCTCTCCGAGGAAGAGGCGAAGTCCATGCCGGGGCCGGTGGTCCATATCCCCACCGTCGCTGGTGCGGTCGCGGTAGCCTGCAACCTGCCCGGACGGAAGCAGCCCCTCAAGCTAGACGGTCCGACGCTCGCCGCGATCTACTCCGGCGAGGTCAGGCGGTGGAACGAGCAGAGAGTAGCGATACTAAACCCCACTGAGAAGCTGCCTGATCTCGCCGTTACCGTCGTCCATCGCTCCGATGGCAGCGGCACCAGTTACCTGTTCACTGGCTACCTCGCGGCAGTCAGCAAGGACTGGTCCACCAAGGTCGGCGCGGGCAAGTCTGTCAACTGGCCCGCCGGTGTCGGAGCGAAGGGGAACGAGGGCGTGACCGGTGTGGTCAAGCAGACACCTGGCGCGATCGGCTACCTCGAACTCGCCTACGCCAAGCAGAACGCCCTCCCCGTCGCACACCTGAAGAACGCCGCGGGTGAATTCGTCGAGCCCACCGTCGCCAGCACCGCCGCGGCCGCGGCCGGCGCGGCCGCGACGATGAAGCAGGACGTGCGCGTCAGCCTCATCGACTCGCCTGCGCCCGGCGCCTACCCGATCGCAGGCTTCACCTATCTCCTCGTCTACCAGCAGCAGACCGATGAGAGGAAGGCCGAAGCGCTGGCGCGGTTTCTATTGTGGGCGCTGAAGGACGGACAGCAGTTCGCGCCGCCCCTGCTCTACGCCCCGCTGCCCGAGCAGGTCATCCAGATCAACGAGTCCGCCGTCCGCGGTCTCGCCTATCAAGGCAAGCCGGTCATCTCGGAGCGGTGATTCGTGGAAACGGCAGTTGACCAGACCAGGTCGCTGAAGCGCCGCGGCATCTTCACCGGAAGATTCGGCGACCGCATCTTCAGGTGGACGACATTGCTGTTCGCGAGCTGCGTGATCGCCATCATCGCGCTGCTCGCCTATCTGCTGGTCTCCGATGCCCTGTCGGCACTGCGGGCGTTCTCCTGGGGGTTCCTGTCGGGCCGCACCTGGGACCCCGTGCATGACAGGTTCGGCGGGCTGCCGTTCGTCTACGGAACCGTCGTGTCCTCCGCGCTGGCGCTGCTGCTGGCCGTCCCGATCAGTCTGGGCGCGGCCATCTTCCTGGCCGAACTCGCGCCAGCCTGGCTCCGCAACCCTCTATCTTTCCTGATCGAGCTGCTAGCCGCCGTGCCCAGCGTCGTCTACGGCATCTGGGGTATCTTCGTCTTGGTGCCATTCCTCAGGCCGGTGGAGGCCTGGTTGGGGATGCGCTTGGGCTTCGTGCCCCTCTTCGCCGGCCCACCCTATGGGATCGGCATGCTGGCGGCAGGGCTGATCCTGGCAATCATGGTGCTGCCCATCATCACCGCGGTGTCACGGGATGTGCTGCGCGCGGTGCCGGTCTCGCAGCGGGAGGCCGCCTATGCTCTGGGGGCCACGCGGTGGGAGGCGATCCGGGGTCCTGTCTTCCGTTACGCGAGGGCGGGAATCCTCGGGGCCATCATCCTCGGTCTGGGCCGGGCGCTCGGCGAGACCATGGCCGTCACCATGGTGATCGGTAACACGCCAGCGATCTCCGCCTCTATCTTCGACCCCGCCTACACCATGCCCAGCGTGTTGGCGAACGAGTTCATGGAGGCGACGGGCAAGCTCCACATCTCCGCGCTGATGGAGATCGCTCTCCTGCTGTTCGTGGTGACTATCATCATCAACGCCATCGCGCGACTGCTCATCTGGAGTGTCGCGCGAGGCGCGCCCGTGGGGGTCAGGGAATGAGC
Source organism: uncultured Armatimonadota bacterium (assembly GCA_963699135.1). Lineage (GTDB taxonomy): Bacteria > Armatimonadota > Hebobacteria > Hebobacterales > Hebobacteraceae > JBEKKD01. The sequence continues at coordinate 1,891,689 of OY969415.1, forward strand.
GCGCTGCAGACCGCAGGATCGGGGCTGAGACGTCTCCGGCGCAAGGCCGCGAACAGCATCATGTGGGTCGTCGCCGTGCTCTGCGTGCTGGCTGCGATCCTGCCTCTGGTCCTCGTCCTCTACTACGTCATCGCCCAGGGCGTGTCCGGCCTCAACCTCGACTTCTTCACCAAGCTGCCCAAGCCGGTCGGCGAGCCGGGCGGCGGGATGGCCAATGCCATCGTCGGCAGCCTGGTACTGGTCGGCCTCGCCTGCCTGGTCGGCCTGCCCATCGGCATCCTCGGGGGAATCTATCTCGCCGAGTTCGGCAACAACCGGTTCGGCTGGGCGGTCCGCTTCCTCGCCGATGTCCTCAGCGGCGTGCCTTCCATCGTTGTGGGCATTTTCGTGTGGGCGATGGTGGTGGTGCCCACGCATCGGCTTTCAGGAATGGCCGGCGGCGCCGCGCTGGGGGTAATGATGGTTCCGACGGTGATGCGCACCACAGAGGAGCTTGTTCGGCTGGTGCCGATGTCACTGCGCGAAGCCAGCCTATCCTTGGGCGCGACGCACTGGCGAACCGTCTTCAAGGTGGTTCTCGTGGCAGCGAAGGGTGGAGTGGTCACTGGCGTCCTGCTCGCCGTCTCCCGCATCGCCGGTGAGGCCGCGCCACTGCTGCTCACGGCGGGCAGCACTAGCTTCTGGTCCACCCGCATCGACCAGCCCATGCCCAGCTTGCCTGTCCAGATCTTCACCTACGCTATCCAGCCCTATGACGATTGGCACCGGCAGGCGTGGGCCGCGGCTCTGGTGCTCGTGAGCCTGGTCTTCGTGCTCAGCGTGGCGGCTCGGTACGCGACCCGAGACCGCTTCCGGATGGTGAGGTAAGCGATGAGTAACACGTCGGTAACGGTCCGGCCCGAGAGTCCGCGCCCGCAAGGCGGTCGCGCCGCGAAGATCGAGGTCGCGCGTGCTCAACTTCTTCTATGGCCGCGTTCAGGCCCTGAAGGATGTGGATCTCACCATCCGCGAGCGGCAGATCACGGCGCTCATCGGGCCCTCCGGGTGCGGCAAGTCAACCTTCCTCCGGGCGCTCAACCGCATGAACGAGATCATCGAAGGAGCGCGCACCGAGGGGCAGGTGCGCCTCGACGGCGAGGACATCTACCACCGCGAGGTGGATGTAGTAGCTCTCCGGCGGCGTGTGGGCATGGTGTTCCAGCGCCCGAACCCGTTCCCCATGTCGGTCTTCGAGAACGTGGCCTACGCGCCGCGCATACACGGCCTCGCTCGCGGCTCCGATCTCGAGGACCTGGTGGAGGAGAGTCTGAAGCGGGCGGCGCTCTGGGATGAAGTCAAGGACAAGCTGAGAGATTCGGCCTTTGCGCTGTCCGGCGGACAGCAGCAGCGGCTCTGTATAGCTCGTGTGTTGGCCGTCGATCCGGAGGTAGTGCTGATGGATGAGCCCTGCTCGGCCCTTGATCCGATTTCCACTCTTCGCATCGAGGAACTGATGCACGAGCTGCAGCAGAAGTACACCATCGTGATCGTGACCCACAACATGCAGCAGGCCGCCCGGGTGTCGCAGGAGACGGGGTTTTTCCTGCATGGCGAACTCGTGGAGTTCGGTTCCTCCACCACGATCTTCACCGATCCCACCGACAAGCGAACCGAGGACTACGTCACGGGACGGTTTGGGTAGCAAGGAGTCTGAAAATTGACCACTCCCATTCGGCACAGCTTCGACGAGCAACTCACCACCCTCCAGCAGGACGTGGTGCGCATGGGCAGCATGACGGTGCAGGCGGTGGACATGGCCGTCCGGGCGCTCGTCGAACGAGACCTGGAACTGTGCGACGGTGTCATGGCCCTCGAGAACCAGATCGACGACCTGAACATGGATATCGAATCGCGTGCTGTCCAGTTGCTCGCGCTCCAACAGCCGATGGCGCGCGACCTGCGCACCATCGCCGGCGTCCTCCGCATCATCGCCGATGTCGAGCGTATCGGGGACTACGCCGTCGATATCTCTCGCCAGGCCCGGAACCTTGCGGATGAGCCGCTGTTCAAGCCCCTGGTCGACATCCCGCGGATGGCGAACCAGGTGCAGAAGATGCTCCACGACGCGCTGGAGGCGTTCGTCCGTCGCGACCTCGACCTGGCGATGGCCGCGGTGCGTCAGGACGATGAGGTCGACCATCTGTACAAGTCCCTGCACCAGGAACTGCTCGCCTCCATCGCGCGGGACCCGAGTCTGGCGCGCCAGGCCATCGCGCTGCTGCTGGTGGGGACCTACCTCGAACGCATGGCCGACCACGTCACCAACATCGGCGAACGCATCTGGTACATGGAAACGGGACGACTGAAGGAACTGCACGAGTAGGGGCAGTAGATCAATTCACGTGCCCCGTTACGGAACCCGCACGTGCTGATCGGTAGACTGCTAGCGGATTGGTCAGCGTACGGCCCCACCCATGCCGTTTCGCAGAGCGAGCTAACCCCAGGCCAAACTCTTGTTTGAATGCCCGATCCGTGCAATATTTCGGTCGTAGCGAACACATCCAGGCCCCTGGCCCATAGTGGTGGGGGAAGAGCTGGCGCTATAGAGCCGGCGTCTGATGCGAGATAGGGTCTAGCTAACCCGAATCTGGCACCAGGGGCCGGCTTTGTCTCTGGCCGGGGCGGACTATGGATCAGACGCTGGGAGATACCCAGGAGGGGCAGTTCTCGGCCCGCGAGGGCGGGCTTCCGTTGCCACCCAAGCAGGCCAGCCGAAACGTGTGCGGCTGCGGAGCACGGCGGCCGCGTCAAGCGGCGGCGTGTCTCAGGCGCGGAGGACGTTGTCAGCCGAAACCGGGGTGAACGCGGATGACGGAACAGCTACCCGAAGCCAGCGCAGCCAACTCGTCCAGCAGCACGGCGTGCGCCGCCTTGACCGCTAGCGGCCAGCGATGTCGGGCGCTGCCGATGCCGGGCCAGCCGTTCTGCCTGTTCCACAGCCAGCAGGCGGAGGCGAAGCGGATCATGGCTGATGCCCGGCGCGCAGGGGGATTGGCGCGGCTGGCCTCCCTCAAACCCACTGGCCTGGTGGTGCGGGTGGGCACACCCCAGGAATGCAAAGAGACCGCGCGGCAGGCGCTGCAACTGATGCTGGATGGCAAGCTGGACCGGCCCCGCTGTGACTCCACCGTCAATGGCTGTGCGAAACTGCTGGAGACGTTCGCACTGGGGGAGTTGCAGGCCCAGATCGACACCATCAAGGCCGACCTGAAGATAGTGAAGGAGCTGGGGGATGCGGACCAGGGCTAAGCTGGAGGTGGAGATCGCGGCCCTGGCGGCCGAGGTGCGCGCCCTCGCCCATCGCCGCGGCGCAGGCCTGCCGGATACAGAGACACTGGTGAAGTTCCTGCTAGCGGCTTTCGCCATTGAGCGCGCCTATGAAGTAGGGACCGCGGTGGACGCCAGAGGGGTGGGGGCGATTGGGAAGGCGGTGGGAGAACTGCAGCTCGCGCCCGTGGCCGAGATGCTGAGGACACACGTGGTCGCGGTATTCCAGGCGGTGGGCGAGGAGGACTTCCCAGCTTACCGGCGCGGGTCCCAGGTGCTGCGGGAAGCGTTGGTCTCCCTGCTGGAGGCGCGGGCGGCCAAGTGGCCGCACCTGTGGTCGGCGCGAGAGCTGTACCCCATGTCCTCCCGTGGCGTTGCCTACCCGGCGGAACAGGTGCGCGCTACCGTGGCCAAGCTCAACCGCTGGCAGGTGCTGGTATGGGCCGGGAGGGCGCTGGCCTGTGCGGTGGAGGATGTCTGGCTATGGAGGCTCTGGCAGACCGGCTGGCGAGAGTACCAGGAGGCCTCCCGCCGGCGGGGCCAGTCGAGGAGGTCGGAGGAGGAGTGGGAGAGGGAGATCGCGCAACATACGCTGCCGGAAGCAGAAGCGGTAGTCGTCGATAGCTGGCCGGTGCCTCCGGACGCGGACTGGCCGGAGGGGAACATGAAGGCCCGGCTGCCCCAGGTTCGCAAGTGGCAGGAGGAACAGGGCGCGCTGGACGGGGCCCTCGACCGGCTCTCCCGCGCCACCGGGGTGGCCAGGCCGATGGCCGGAGATTGTGCCGTAGTCAGCATCGCAGATCAAGGAACGGAGTGACAGCGATGACAGCAGAGCAGCAGGTCACAGCAAAGAACGATGCGAGCGCCGACCTTCACCTGGCTACCGAGCGGCGGCCCCTCGATTCTCTCCAGCCCCACCCCCGAAACTACCGCCGCCACCCGGAGCGCCAGTTGACGATTCTGCGCGAGTCGCTGCGGGTGCACGGCCAGCAGAAGCCAGTGGTCATCACTCCCGATGGCACCATTCTCGCGGGCCACGGCCTGGTGGAAGCGGCGCGGGCGGAGGGTTGGACCGAGATCGCGTGCCATGTCTATGACGGCGCCTATCCGGAAGCGTTCCTGGCCATCGACAACCGCGCCTCCGATCTGGCGGAGGACGATGAGACTGCGCTCGCCCGGCTCCTCCAGGACCTCGACGCGGCAGGAACAGCTCTCCGCCGCGGGCTGGGGAGAAGACGATCTATCCGAGTTGCTGTTACGCTTGGACGCGGAAGAGAAGCACGGCCGCGACGAGACCTTCGACGCGGAGGGGGCGCTAGCGGAGGCGGAAGGGCAGCAGGGGCCGACGCGGGTGCAGCCCGGAGAACTCTGGCAGTTGGGCCGGCACCGCCTGCTGTGCGGGGATGCCACCAACCCGGCGAACTGGGCCCGCCTCATGGCCGGCGAAGTGGCCCAGGCCATCTGCACCGATCCACCCTACGCCATCAACTACCTCGGCGGCCGCGCCGCCCAGGAAGAGCGCATCTCCGCCAAGCGCCGGGGAGCCGAGGGACAAGAAGGCGACGCCTACTGGGACGACCTCACCGATGATCAGTATCGGGCGCTGCTGATCTCCAGCTTGGGCCTGGCCCACCAGCACTCGGACGACAAGGCCCCGCTCTACCTGTGGTTCGCGAGTTCGCATCTGCGCGATGTACTCGACTGCCTGGCCGAGACCGGCTGGCAGGAACGGGACCTGCTGGTGTGGGTGAAGAACAACGGCGCGGGGGCCCTGTTCGCCCAGTACAAGCACAGGTATGAGCCCTGCTTCTACGCCTTCAAGCAAGGCCAGGCCCCGCGCTGGCCTGGGCCGACGGGGCCTGCCCCCCGATTTCCGGTCCCCCAGGACTAACATAAACCCTGGTATCACTTATGGGGGCAGGTCACCCCCCCTCGGCCGGGAATCACTGTCCGGGTTTCGTCGCGAATGGGACGCGCGGCGAGCCAGACACTAGCGCTGGGGCGCAGCGTCCAGGGCATCGCGGACCGACGGCGGCAGCCGTCCGTCAGGCCGACTCGCGCAGGGGTGCCACGATCTGCGCTCCTGCGGCACTCTGGGAGGCGGATGAGGGTCTGGGCACGACGCGGAGTCAGGGTCGGATGGACAGGTAGAACCGCGCCATTTCGGCTACCTTCTCAGGCTGCTTCCTGAGCGAGTCCCAGGCGAAGATCGTCACGCCAGTGGCCGGAGGCCGGGTGCCGTGGTCGAGCACAATCGCCACCTGGTCTGCCGGAACCTGCTCTCCCCAGTCTGAGAGCTGCACGATGGGCCAGATGCGATGGCGCTCGCCAGGCTTGCCCTCAATGCCGAGGCGGCTGCCAAGCCACGAGACCTGGCGGCTGATCCACTCCGGGTCGGCCGGATGCCCGAAGCGCGCGTGGTAGGGCATGGTGCTGAACACGTCCATGTAGGCAGACTGGGCCTTGAGGTCGATGGCGAGCTTGCTGCGCAGGGCGCCGCCGTGATCAGTGTCATCCCACGGGCAGTGGAACGTGCCGAGCAGTGCGCCGGGCCGAGTGTTGTCGATGATCTCGCGGAACTCCCGCACCCAGTCGGTGAACACGTCGCAGCGCCATTGCACCCACTGGTCCCGATGCTCGCCCAGTAGCCGAGCGGAGACATCCGCGGTCGGCGCGTGGGGGATGTCGATCCCGATGTGCTGTTCGAACTGCTCCAGACAGCGGCCGCAGAAGCAGGTGTCCGGGAGGTTGGGTTCAGCTTGCTCCCAGCTGGAGTGGCTGTGGTGGTAGTCGAGCCACATTCCGTCGACGCCGCACTCCGCGAGCACGCGCTGGAACCGGGTCATCCGCCAGCGCCGGTATCCCGCATGGGTGGGACACACGCCCTGCCACCCGTCGGGAGGCGGACACGCCTCGCCACGCGGTCCGACTGGAGCGGCGTCGGGGTGATCTTTGAGGTAGCCGGCCTCATGCATGGCGTTGAACTCGGCGAAGACCTGGATTCCCTGCGCGTGCAGTGAGTCGGCGGTTTGCCTGCTGACCGTCTCAGAGTCCATGAAGACGGCATTGATGCCGCTCTCGGTGAGCGACGTTCCGCTGTCGGACTGCGGCGGGTGCCACCCATAGATGCCGCGAACCTCCACCCACGGACGCGCGGCGGGGGCGGGGCTCATCGTGGCCTTCCTGTAACCCCAGCCTCCGGCTGCTGGGTGCGAGTTGGCGGCAGGGAGACGCCGCCCTCATCGGCGGCAGCACGCGGAAGGATGAATGGGTTGAGCCGCGAGGAGTCGCAGGGGGCGGTGCCCTTCCGTGGGATCTTGGGGGCGATGTGTCTCTTCAGAAACTCCAGCGCGGCCACCGGGTCGTTGTCGAGGAGCACTGCATGGAGTTCGAGCAGGCCGTCCTCCCCAAGCGAGATCGATACGCGGTTCATGGTTCGGCTTCTCCTTCCCGACTGCACCCCGGGTGCGCGAGCTACACCGGGCCGATCGCCCCGGCCAGGTGACCCAGTGGGTCGCGCGAGCAGGGCGCGCGGGCCACTGTCAGAAGTGAGTTCTTCGCCTCTGGGGCAGGGCGCACCTCCGCTGATGCGCGAGGCCGGGGGGGGAGTCGATGCGCCGCCCCTCCAGAATAGACTGTCAGCGGGCGCCGGGGGTACCATGATTGGGCTGCACGAGCGTCCTGGGAGCCAAATGGGGTTCTGGACAGAGCGGGCGGCCTCAGGGCGAAGCGACCACCATACCTGGGACCGGGGCTACGGCGCCAGCAGTCGATCCAGATAGGGGACGGTGAACACGTAGCCACCACCGTGAGTTCGGTCGTCCTCGGACCTGTGCAGCTTGCACCACAGCAGGTCGCTCTTATCGTCGCGCCCCACTTCGAGAGAGGCGACCTCGAGCGCTGGCCACTGCGCGCGGATGAAGATGAGCATGTGAACTGCGAAGGCCTCCGACTGAGCCCGATCCATGAAGGTTCTCCCTACCAGCAAGTGTGTGGTGCGGGTGCTTTCGATGCTGAGCGGCAAGCTACCCTCTGTGGAGGCCAACCAGCACTGGAACCCCACTCGGTCGCACCGGGGGTCACTGACGTCCGCGGCGATGCGGCATCTTCCCGGCGCAAGACCGCGATCTGGTTACCTGGGCACACAGCAGCCGCGCCGCGGTGTCGATCACCGGCAGCGCCTGCCACATCCCAACGCTCGTCCGATGCCCTTCTCCATCCTCGACCTCAGAGCGCGGGGATGTGCGTGAGGGCAGAGCATCTCACGATGAGTATGCAGGAGCGCTCTGGGAATCGGATGGGTTTCTGGATAGCACGGTGATTGCCGACCCGCGGAGCTGGGTATCACAACAGGCGCCGCGCGTCTGGGTGCGTCGGTCAGCTTGGCGGCCTGCTCTGCTGAGATCATGCTGGCGTGAAACCAACTCGGGAGACACTGCGGAAGATGGATTGGGCAGCCATACAGGACCTCCAAGATGAGCACGAGACCATAGTCGCGGAGATGGAGGCGCTGACCGGAGCATTGCGCGAACTCGCCAACGACGAGCCCGCGGTGGCCGCATCCGAGTTCGCCTCCCTGCGCGAACGAGCTGAGGGATTCCGCTATGCCTTCCTGGTGCATCGCCTCAAGGAGGAGGATGGGCTCTTCCCGGAGATCCAGAAGGCCGTTCCAGGCGGGGACCCAGAGGCGGGCGCCCTGGGCCGCTTCTTCGCCGGTGAGGCGCGTGATGACCTGGGTGCTCACCTGGAGATCGACGGCCACATGAGAGAGCTGGTGAAGCTGCTTCAGGTCCGGGAGCAGGCCCCCGCCCTCGATCCTGAGGTGCTGGCGCGAGCCCGTGCCTGGGTGGCACTGGCGCAGGACCTGCTGCGGGAGCACGCAGAGAAGGAGGATACGCTCATCTTCCCTCTGATGGCACGAGTTCTCACTGTCGACCAGCGCCATGTCGTAGAACAACGCCTGGAGGCATTCCGCGCCGGGGCTGTGCTCCAGGGCGCTGGCGACGACAGCACGCGGGTGCTGGTGGCGGATGATGATGAGGCGGCGCGCTCCCTGATGGCCGAAGCCCTCACGCACGCCGGCTACCGGGTGGTGCTGGCGGAGAATGGTAGCCAGGCGGGGGAGGCGCTGGAGCAGGGAACCTATAGCATCGCGGTCCTGGACTGGCTGATGCCTGGCAAGGACGGGGTGACACTCTGCCATGAGTTGAGACAGCGGCCCAGGGAGAGCTACGTCTACGTCATTTTGGTGACCGGAAAAGGCGATACCAGCGACGTTGTCACCGGTCTGAACGCGGGGGCAGACGACTACCTCAGGAAGCCGTTTTCGGTGGAAGAGCTGCGGGCCCGGGTCCGCGCCGGCGAGCGCATGGTGCGGACCCAGCAGGAGGCGCAGAGGGCCAGTCAGCAGCTGGTGGCGGCCGCACTGACGGACGAGGTGACGGGGTTGCCGAACCGTCGGGCTATTCTCAGACGCCTGGGAGAAGAGCACCGAAGGCAGGCCCGGGAGGGGCGTTCGCTGAGTATTCTCCTCGCTGATCTAGACGACTTCAAGCAGGTGAATGATACCTACGGCCATGGCGCGGGAGACCGCGCGCTGCAGGAGTTTGCCCGGCGCGCTGCTGCCGCCGTCAGAGCCTATGACGTCATTGGTCGGTTCGGAGGCGATGAGTTCATCATCGTGCTTCCCAGAGCGACGGAGTCACAGGCGGTCGCGGTAGGCGAACGGATGCGATCAGCTGTCTCGGGGAAGGCCTTCGAGCTGGGCGCGGCGGGGACACATCGCGTCGCCGTGAGCTGCGGGGTAGCAGAAGTGGAAGCCGGTCTGACCCTGGAGGAAGCGCTGGCCCACGCCGACCGGGCTCTCTACGCGGCCAAGAGCCGGGGCGGCGACTGCGTCTGCACTCCGCCCGGCCCCAGCGGCCACCTGGCCGGGCCGGACTGAGCACTTCGTGCAAGCGTAAGTGCGCTGCCTTGGTTCCAGGCTCTCGGGGCCGGCCACATCTGGCTCCTGTCGAGAGAGCAGCGGAACGGTGTGGCGGCGCCGATGAGGACGCGATCATGGGTCCGGTCGGACCTGTGCGGGAGAGACCGGCGCCCGTGTGACCGGGGCCTGACGCTACCCTTGCTCGGGCGTTCGGGCCTATTGCACCGATGGCGGCGGCAGCCAGGCCATCGGATCCTTGTGAGCGGGCGTGTCCGGGTGCGCGCCGCGTCTCGGCAGGAAGTGGCAGAGTCGCGACATCCGGTGTGGATAGCTGCCTGCAAAGATGCACTGAAGGCGTAGACTACGGGTGCCACTCCCGCTAGCAGCGCCCTTTCCCGCTCCCGTTGTGTCCCCTCGCCTGCCGTTCAGCAGAGTTCGCCAGCGTCACTGTGGCCCTGTCACAGAGCATAGGGACTCCCGCCCCGGGGAAACGTGCCACACCTCGCGCCCTTCCTGTTGAGCACCCAGGGCGGGAGCTCCCTTGTCCAGCGACAGCAGGCTCTGCCACCGAGACGAGGCTGTCTCGCCCCGAGTATCACGAAACCTGCCCCCGGAGTTGCGCGCGTGTGCCATCTGCTTGCGCGGGCCCCGGCCTGGCCGTCAGCGCTCCGCAGCACCGTTGAGGGCTCACTCAGAGATTGGTCTCGCTCCCGGACGTAGACCGATGGCGAGCGCGTTCCCGCCGCGCGAGGGCTGGCAGTGGGGGCTGGCGGCTAGAGGAGCCCACGAGTCCGTGTCTCTGGTGAGTGTCGGTGCCTCCGCCGTTCCGCCCCTGTCGCGGCAGGAAGGGCGCGACCCGTTGGTGGCGAAGAGTCGCCGGAGACTCTCGCGCCGAGTTGACAGGGGGCGGCCCATGCTGGATCACGAGGCGACGGTCTATGTGGGGAACCTGCCCTGGCTGACGGTTGAGGATGACCTAGTGCGGCTGTTCGGGCAGTTCGCAGACGTCGTGGGTGCTCGGGTGATCCAGGACCGAGGAACTGGACGGTCCCGAGGTTATGGCTTCGTGGAGTTGGCCACGCCCGAGCAGGTCGGCGCGGCCTGTGCCAGGCTGAACGGATGCCAGTTCAACGGACGATGCCTGGAGGTGAGGCCGGCGCAGATGAAGCCTGTTCGCCAGCAGTTGCAGACGCCCCCCGAGCTGCTGAGTCAGGAGGACCGACCCATGCACGAGCTGGTGACGATGATGGTGAGGGCGTTGGTAGACGAGCCAGAGCGGGTGCTGGTGAACAGAGTCGAGGGGGAGCGCAGCATCATCCTCGAGGTGCGAGTGGCCCCTGACGACCTCGGGAAGGTGATCGGAAACGGGGGCCGGCTGGCAGACGCGCTGCGGACACTGATCCGCGCCGCCGGATCGAGGGAACGCAAGGCGATCTGGGTGGACCTCAACAAGCTCGGAGAACCGTCGGCCGTCGCAGACTAGTAGCATGGCCGGCCTGTCTGTGCGCCGGTTGTCGTTGCCGCCCGGCCGTGAAGTCGGTCCAGGGGCCCCCGAACTCCGGCTGCCCCCTCGGCGGGGGTTACTGCCCGGGGTCCCGTCGTGCCTGGGCACAGCAGTTGCGCCGTGGTCGCGATGGCCGGGAGATCTACCCAGTCCAGCCCCCATCCATACGTACTTCTCCACCCTCTACCTCTCTCACCGCAGGGGCCTCCACGAGGGAAGAGAATAGCACGACTGAGGCCAGGGTGGCGTCCCGGAGGACGGACAGGTTCCTGGACAGAACGCAGTCCAGATCCCGCCCACGGTACGCCCGGACCAGAGCTTGCTCATCTTGGAGCCTGGAGTACCCGAGTTCGCATGATCGACGCGGTGGTGCTGGCCGGCGGCGTAGATAAGGGCGATATCGCGGCCGAACTGGGCGTTGTCCACCGTCCTCTACTCGAGGTCGGCGGACAGTCGATCATCGAGCGCGTCCTCGCCGCCCTGCGCGGCGCCTCAGAGATCGGCAAGGTTGTTCTGGTAGCGCCGCCCCCGGTGCAGGCTGCTGCCTCTGAGGAGGCGGTTGATGCCCGCGTTGCAGCCAGCGACAGCTATATTGACAACATGGCTAGGGGAGTAGAGGCGACCGACCCTGGCAGCGACCACCTGCTCATCGTCACCGGCGACTTGCCTCTAATCACCGCGGCTGCCATCGACGATCTCGTGCGCCAATCGCTGGCCTCGCGCGCCGCGCTCTGCTACGCCATCATCCCCAAGGAGGCATCGGAGCGCCAGTTCCCGGGAAGCCGACGGACCTACGTGCGCTTTCGCGAAGGGTACCTTCACAGGTGGCAACGCCATCGTAGTCACGTGCGGCTTCATCGAGCGGCACCGCCATCTTCTCGACCGCCTCTTCGCGGCACGGAAGAGTCCGCTCAAGATGGCCTCGCTGCTCGGGGTCAGATTCGTCTTCGGGCTGCTCACTCACCGGCTCACATTGCCTCACGCCGAAGCTCGCGCCAGCGCCATACTTGGCGCCCGGGCCGTCGCCATCATCAGCGCCTACCCGGGGCTAGGATTCGATGTGGACAAACTCGACGACCTCTACCTTTCTCGCCGCGTCGCCGACTCCTCCGACTCACGTCTCTGAGCCGTCCGCAGCGTTTCCGTACTCACCAGAAGTCGTTGTCGGAGGCGTGCGCTGGGGCTACCTGGGTAGCTCGCGGCGCACCTTGCGGGGAGGCGCGTTGCGCTCCACTAGATCCCGGCAAAGAGCCGGAGGTAGTAGTATGCGAACGGGCCGTTGGCCAGCAGACTGTCGAAGTGGTCCAGCATGCCGCCGTGTCCGGGAAGGATCGACCCCGAGTCCTTGACACCCGCCCAGCGCTTCAGCTTCGACTCGGCTAGATCGCCAAGTTGACCGACAATACCGAGGGCGCATCCCAGCGCCAATGCGTGTCCAGTCGATAGACCGAGCCAGCGGCCGAGCCAGAGCGTGACCAGGACCGATCCGAGCAGGCCGCCAACGCTCCCCTCTATCGTCTTCCCCGGACTCACGCTCGGCCAAAGTTTGTGGGAGCCCAGCGTCTTCCCAACAACAAGGGCGGCCGAGTTGGTGGTCCAGCAGGCGGCCACGGCCAAGGCAAGCCAGCCGGCGCCTTGCGGGACCGAGACGCCTACCAGCAAGAAGGAGCCCTGGGGATCAAGGTGCCGCAGGCAGATCAGGTGGCTGAACAGACCCGGAAGCAGCAGGGAGCCAACGAGGCCGACCGAGACGGTCGCGGACCTAGCGTTGCGCTGGGTCGCTGGGAAACGGCGGCCGAGTGTCGCAAGCAGTGCTACTAGCAGCGCGGAGTTGACCAGAAGCCCGGCAACGGGCGCCTCCGCGCGCACAAGTGCAACGGCCGGGGCAATCGCGGCGATGAGATACCCGGGCCAGCTGATCCAGCCGGGCACACGGAAGGGAGCCGGTAGATTCTCTGGCTGAGGGCCTGCAGCCAGCTGGTAGAACTCCCGCAGTCCGAGCACGACAAGAAGGACTACGAATGCGGTCAGCGGCCAGCCACCCAGGTAGATCACCGCAAGTTCGACCGGTATGGCAACTGCAGCCGTCAGAAGCCTGTGCCGGAGCACCGGGCCAGCCCTCCTCCCGCAGTAGCATCCTCCATGCAGGTCCTCCGGTTTCGCCTGCCAGGTTCATTCTCCCCTGCCGACGAGGGCACGTCCTGGGAAAACGGGACCGGCGCCTGGGGCTCTTGCCCTTGTAAGGCATGCCTCGCCTGAGGCAGAATTGGCCATGAGAGCAGCTGGTGAGTCGCGATGGAGGTGACATCCAATGGCAAACGCGAGGCAGAGAGCGCAGGACCAGTTGCGCATTGTGAGCGTTAGTCTGGGCTCATCCAAGCGCAATCACTCGGTCGACGTGGAGATGCTGGGCCGGCGGCTGAGGATTGAACGCATCGGAGTTGACGGCGACTACGCGAAGGGGTGCGCGGCGATTGCCGAACTCGACGGCAAGGTGGCGGCCATAGGTCTGGGTGGGACGGACCTCTACCTCGTGGCGGGGGGAAAGCGATATGTGATCGAGCAGTCGCGGCGGCTGGCCGAGTCGGCCGCGACAACGCCCGTAGTGGACGGTAGCGGCCTGAAGAACACCCTGGAGCGGGAGACGATTCGCTGGCTCGCGGAGACCGGGGCGCTGGAGTTGGCGGGAAGGAGGGTGCTGCTGGTCAGCGCGGTGGATCGGTTCGGCATGGCGGAGGCATTCGTGGAAGCCAGGTGCGATGTGATCTTCGGCGACCTCATCTTCGCCCTCGGGTTGCCGATGCCGGTCCGTTCACTGCGTAGCATCAGTACCCTCGCCGCCGTCTTCCTGCCCATCTTAAGGCGGCTGCCAATCAGCATGATCTACCCGACCGGGGAGAAGCAGGAAAGCGGGAGGCCGAGACACACGCGGTTCTTCGACTGGGCGGAGATCGTGGCCGGGGATTTCCACTATATCCGTAGGCGCATGCCGCCGCGTATGGATGGCAAGACGATCATCACGAACACGACGACCGCGGATGACATCGCGATGCTGCGCGATCGCGGCGTGAGCGTGTTGATCACGACGACCCCGGAGTTCGCCGGCCGCTCATTCGGGACGAATGTGATGGAGGCGGCGCTGATCGCTCTCTCCGGCAAACGGCCGGAGGATATGCAGCCTGGTGACTACCTCAGCCTCCTGCGCCAGTTGGGCTGGCAGCCGCGGATGGTCTCTCTAGCAGAAGCGGCGCCTGCGGTGGGGCCAGAGGAGAGTCGGAGATGATTGCCAGGCCCTGTTCGGAGTCGAGCACGGCAGACCAGCACGCCTGAAGGCCGCCGCGGGCGTCACTTGCTGGTGGGGCCGGAACGAAGGCGGTGATAGGTGAACGGTAGCCAGCGTACTGAGACGGCAGGCCATAGGGGGTCGTGATGCGTGCCGCGTTAGTGACCAACCCGAGAGCGGGAAGAGGGAAGGGCCTGCGCGCCGCAGCTCAGGCAGAGGCCGTCCTGCGAGCAGCGGGCTGGCGGGTGGAGACGCTCCTGACCGAAGGCCCGGGCGATGCCGTCCGCCTGGCCCAGCAGGCTGCCCGCGGGGGATGCGACGTGGTGCTCGCCTGCGGAGGCGATGGCACTCTCTCCGATGTGCTCACCGGGCTGCGCGGCACCACAATCGCGGCGAGCGTTATCCCGGCGGGCACCGGTAATGACTTCTGCCGCACGGTCGGCATTCGCCGCGACCCGGCGGAGGCGGCCCGACAGTTGCTCACCAGCGAGATCGTCGCAGTCGACATGCTGGCTGTGAACGCCGAAGCGCTTTGGTGCGTGAATATCGTCGGCATCGGATTCGACGCCCGCGTGGCACGCCGGATCAACCGGAGAAGGCGGCTGACGGGCGGACTCGCTGCCTACCTGAGCGCAGTGGCCCAGGAACTGGTGCGGTACCGGTCGGACTGTCTCTGTGTGGAGATCGACGGCGTGCGGTGGGAAGGGGCCGCGCTCCTGGTTGCGATTGCGAACGCGCGCTCTTACGGCGCCGGGATGCTGATCGCGCCCACCGCGGAGATCGATGACGGCCTGCTCGATGTGGTCGTGGTCGAGGACCTCGGGCGCCTGGAGTTCCTGCGGAGCTTTTCGAAGGTGCTCCGGGGCAGCCACCTGAACCATCCCGCGGTGCGGGCGTGGAGGGGACGAGAGGTGAGGGTGACGGCCCGCGCAGAGGCGGTACCAGTACTCGTCGACGGGGACATCCGGTGTGAGACGCCCCTGTCTGTACGCGTCGTCCCCGGGTGTGCGCGGATGCTCTTGCCCGAGGGGTGGAAGCGACTGCAGGAGACAGGCCACCCGCCCGCGTAAGCGCAGCAGCGGGAGTAGAGAGAAGGAGCTTTGAGATGCCCCAGTCTGTCCCTGCCGACTGCCTGTGAGGCCGACCTGGGCCACCCCCGACTCCGGCTACCCGCTCGGCTGGGAGTCAGTGAACTGGTCGAGTTCCGCCTCTACCTTACCGGCAACACCCGTGCCGGATTGCGCACCAGCATCCACTCCTCTTCCTCTGCCGTCAGGCCGAGCATCCTGAAGGCCGGTAGCACGCTGGTGAACAACTGCAAGAAAGGCGGGCGCGGCATGAATGTGCACGGCCCAAATGGCCCTGATTCCGAAACGAAGGCCCAGTCCGTGCCGATCACGAGCCTCTCACCCAGCCCCGCGTCGAATATCGCGTGGATTGCCTCGACCAGCGGCCGCCAGGCCTCCGCGGCGTCTCCGATGGCCAGGTTCGTGGGCATGAAGCTGGCCCCGCGCCGCATCCAGCCTATCACGATCTTCCGCATCCCCGGGTCCATCAAGTGCCCGGCGACGTGGGCGACGACCACACGCGCGAGGTCTACACCCTCCTCCTCCAACAGACGGAGCTGACTCGTCTCCGCGCCGAACCCGGTACAGTGAGTCGTGATGTGGACTCCAGTGGTCTGCTGCGCCCGCGCTCCGGCGCGGAACGTCTTCTCCTCCGCCTCCGTCATTGCCGCCTGGCTGGTCCCGAGCTTGATCGCCCCTGCCCGTACCGCTGTGCCGTGTACCCCCTCGCTGATCTCACGAACGCAGAGCTCTGCTAACTCCTCCACTGACGCCCGGCGCACGAACGGCCAGATCGCGTCGTCTCGCGTCTTCACCCAGTACGCGCCGACCTCCACCTCCCGGTAGAACCCCGTGCACAAGATGATGTGCAGGTTGGCGGCTTCCGAGGCCTCCACGTAGAACGTCGGCCAGGCCCGCCACGGCGGCATGGTGGTCTCGACATAGGTATGGCAGCCGTGATCGTTGAGTCGGCGCAGATAGGGGATGGCCTCGCGCATGAGCAGCTCTCTCCGCTCCTGTGTGATCGGCCGCTCCTCCTGGACCAGTTCCTGCTTCTCCCAGTCGTAGATATCCGAGTGCAGGTGCTCGTGCATCATCACCTTGCCCAGCGACTCCGGCTCAACCGGCCCGCGTACAGTGATGACCTTGCCTCTATCCTGTCGCATGCTCACTCCCCACCGACTCGCTGCTCCTGCCCGCGCCTGCTCCCCTTCCTCGCCTCTCCCAGGGACACCTGTAGCCTGCCGTCGCGCAGCATGAGGGACGAGGCGGCTCGAAGGGCTCCGCGCGCTTGCCAGCGAGTCCCGACCGGAGTACGTATCGCGTGCGCCCCATGCGGACGAATCACATCTCCCTGTCCTCCGTCCGCGAGGCCGGTCCCGGTCACCCCGACTCCGGCCACCCATCGGCAGGAGTCGGGCGCTGCAGTTCGTCGCGTATCGTCGAACACCGACTTGCCCCGGGCCCGCGGGTCGCCGCCTTCCGGTTGGCGGGGCGATGCTGGGCGCACCCCTGGGGCCGTGGCCGGGGCAAGGGGCCTATCTGACAACAGGCTGTCCCCGGCAGCAGTCCTACCTGTAGGGAGGGGTCGCTCTCCCAGAGCGGGATGGGCCTGGAGGGGGCCCCTCACCCTCAGCGAAGTAGGCCAGCGGGCGGAGGGAGGTCCTATGGCATCGCTTGATCCTAGGTATGACGTCTTGGTCTGTGGGGGCGGCATCGCTGGAGTGGCGGCCGCGCTGGAGGCGACGAGGGCAGGGCAGCGCACCGCGCTGCTGGAGAAGACGATCCTGCTAGGCGGCCTCGCCACGGCGGGCCTGATCTGGGCTTACCCGCCGCTGTGTGATGCGAACGGCGCCAAGGTCACTGCCGGTTTGGCAGAGGAGTTGCTGCAACTGGCCTGCCGCTACGGGCCGGGCGGCGCCGATCTCTCTCGCCTGGGCGCGGACTGGACCATCTTCTCCCCGGCCGCATTCATCCTCGCCCTCGACGAAGCACTCCTTGAAGCGGGAGTGGAGATCTGGCTGGACACCCTCGTCTGCCAGCCGGTGATGGAGGGCGACTCTATCAGGGGCGTGGAGGCAGAGACGAAGGCCGGCCGGGTCACGTTTGCAGCGCGCGTTGTCATCGATGCTACCGGCGACGCCGATATCGCTCATAGGTCTGGGGCAACATGCGTGGAGACGGGCAACCTGATGGCGATGTGGGCGCTCCAAACCTCATTGGCGCGCGCTCGCCAGGCGGTGGAAACTCAGGATGGGTCCCGGCTGATGGAGATGCTCATCCTCGGAGATAGCCTGCTGGACCGGGAAGCCTGGGCGAAGGCCAAGACCTGGACGGGCCTGGACGCGCGCAGCGTGACCGCATTCGTGCTGGAGGGCCGGCGTCTGCTGCGCGAGCAGACTGCCAAGGCCCAGTCCTCGGGCTCATCAAGCGATCCGTATCCACTCGTGCTGCCTGCGCAGGCTCAGTTCCGGACCACGCGGCGGATTGTGGGCCGCGCCACCATGGCCTCAGGAGAGCGAGATCGGCCGCAGCCAGACTCCATCGGAGTGGTGGCGGATTGGCGGGCGCCAGAGCATGTGTGGGAGATCCCTTACGGTGCGCTGGTTCCCCTTCGGATGAGCGGCCTGCTGGTCGCGGGACGCTGCCTTGCCGCAGAGGAGGACCCTTGGGAGGCCACCCGGGTGATCACCCCAGTGGCAGTGACTGGACAAGCGGCTGGCCTGGCGGCCGCACTGGCGGTGACGCAAGGCGTAAGCCCCGGCGATGTCCCCGTCGAAGCCATCCAGTCACAACTGGAAGCGCGGGGAATCCCTCATCACCGGAGTGGCCCCAGCCGGTGAGGAGGCGGCACCAGGGCAAGCCCTGCCGTGGCCCACAGACGGCAGCGGCGACAGCACTTCTGCCGCCCGTTGCCTAACTGCCCAAAGCACATCCACTTGTTAGCTCCAGCGCGTCAGCCACCCTCACCGGCCGCGGCCTACGTCGGGGCCGGTAACGCCTCAGTTACCCTGTGCCACGCCAGAGAGGCCGCTAGCACGGGCACACCGCCTGTTACCGGCCTTTGGTTCCTGGCAGGGCCGTCCCAAGTCAAGGCCCTACTCGGCATCTCCTTTCATCCTCCACGCCTCCTGGCACAGGAGCCGCCGCAAGACGCGCGGCAGCGTCTGCTTGACTGCGGCTACGGGGAAGCCACACCAGAGCGGCTCGCCGCCATCCAAGAGGAAGCGGCAACCTGGAGGGAGGCCCACCAAAGAGACGACATCTTCGATCTCTTTGAGTTCTCGTCCCTGATGAGTCCCGACCCCGGGAGCCCCAGGATGTCAGCCAAGGTCGACCTCCGCGGGCCGGTTGACCAGGAGCACAAGATCCCTGACCTTCTCGCCGAAGTCGCCAGCCGGTGCCAGCTTGCAGTTGTCTCCGACGCTTTCGCTCCGGACAAGACCGTCTCCGGGCCACTGGGGCAGGCTGGCGAGGTCACCGTCTATGACATACTGGAGTGGATGCGCTGCCAGTCCTCGGCGAGGTCGCTCTCTTACGGAGAGTATCTCATTGTGAGTGCAGACGAACCCCGGCTCGCGCAGGCAGGCGAGAGAGCCAGCCTGGAGCGGTGGGCACAGGACCACCACCCGGTTGCCTATGCATTCCTCTGCGAGATGATTGGCAGTGCCCTAGCGATGGTCTCCTTCCACTGAGTAGGAGACCTTCCTTCGCCCCCTCACCACACCGACGCGGGTCGGAACGGCCTTCCGGTTGTGAGCGTCACGATGCCCTGGGCCCCTGCCAACTGCCCGTGAAGACGGCATAGGAGCATCTCCCGGCTCCGGCTGCCAGCACCACCGCGGGGGGGCCCTTGCGGCGCGCCAGCAGAGCATCCACCCCTCGGTGCCGTGCTCGAGCGCCTTCTCCAGGTTCCTGGAGGCGGCCTCGGTGTCCCCCGCCTGGGACCAGGCGCAGGCGGCCTTATAGTGGTAGGTGGCTCGGTCCCGGCGCGTCCGAACGATGGCGGAGCGTTGCACCTCTTCGGTACCCGCATTCACCTCAGCGAAGGCCCTCTCGTACCACTCTGCGGCCGCGCCATACTGCTGCCTCACGAGACACTGGTTGCCGTGGACCAGCACTCCCTCGAAGTGGTTGATCCAGCCGTTGACATAGGGGTGCTGTCGTACCTCCCTGAAGCCGACTGCGGTCGCGGTTGCCGCCGATGCCAGGTTCGCGCTCCCGCAGTGCCAGCCAATATGGGTCACCTCGTGAGCCAGGCAGTGCTCCACTGCAGCTGCGACGACGCGCTTGGCAAGCCCGCGCCTGCGGTAGCGTTCGTCCGTCTGGACCCCGACCTCGGCGCGGTGCCCGACCACGCAGTCCGCCATGCACCAGTTCGCGATTCGGCCGCCCTGCACATCACCCATTTGCCTCTGCACATACCCCTCGCTCCTTTGGCACCACCCCTTCTGCGCCCGGCGACTACTTGCCGCTGTCCGAAGTCGAAGCTCCTACCCCCTGCCCAGTCGGCCCATGTGCAGGCAGCGTCGGCGGCCTCATTTCCCGTAGCTGGTCACGCATAACCCGCATAACTACCGCACCGTCCACGTCAGTGATACGCATAGTGTTGCCCTGGGCGACCTGGTAGTTCAGGAGCTGACTGTACCAGTCGAGCACCTTCTGGTTCTGCACGTACTGGGCATATGTGATTCGCCCGGCAGAATAGGCGTCAGCGCCGAAGTAGTACCCGTTGGAGTACAGGTAGTCCACCATCAGCCACGCTATCACGACAGACGCATTGAAGCTCCTCATCGTGTAGGTCGCCATCTGGTCACGGGTCACGACCCCGGCCGGGCCATAGTTGCCGTCCAAGTAACCCCTTACGACTCCGCCCTCGTAAGCGAAGCCGATGTCCTCGTCGAGAGGCGACGTCGCCGGGCAGTCGGGGAAGTAGTGGCTGCCTGCGTAGTGGTTGGCAGTGGCTTGCCCAAGTAGGCCGCCAGCAAACCCAAAGCAAGTCGCCAGCACCATCGGGAGAACCTAGCGCATCTGTCTTCGCATATCCCTCGCCTCCTCGCGCCTGGGCGCGTTGGAATGGTCCTTCGGAACCGCGAAGGGGGAACCCAGAGTGAACCTCAGCCCTCGCTCGCCAAGTTCGTCGCCGCGTGGCCGCCACCTACTCACCGCAGCCGCTTCCTCCCTCCTGCCTTCTGTACCGCCGAGAGGAATCTGTCGCCGGGTGGGAACTGCCGACGCTTCGCCACCACGTCTGACTGCGCAAGCTCGGCATAGCGCCGGTTCATGTCACCCGAAGCCCCTCGTGTGTGAGTAGGAGGTGTGTCTCACACCGGCGAACCAATACAGGCAGCATCGTTCGCTTCCGCCGGGAGCGCCCGCTACGCCACGACCATCACCAGAGCGGCCGCAGGAAACCACCGGCGGCGCAAGGGGCGGTACTGTCCAATCTGCCGCTCGCGCCGTGCGCATTCTCCGCGCGCTGGTCCACGACAGGCAGCCCCAGTCAGTCTCAGAACTGTCATCCGCGCTGGGACTCCATAAGGCGACTCTGGTGCGGCTCCTGCGCACCCTCATGGCGGAAGGTGTCGTGGTCCAGGATGCAGCCACAAGGCGGTATGCACTGAATCCCGCCAGCATGGTGCGCCTCGCCGAGTTCACCCCCCCTCTGCTCAGCTTCTTCGATGCCGTGCAGCGGGAGCTGGACCAACTCGCCCTGCGCACGGGGGCTACTGCCGTCCTGGCCCTTCCCGACCATACGGGCCACCGGGGCCGTGCCGTCATGGCGGCTGCTTCCCCGCAACCCGTCAGGGTAGACCCGTTGCACGAACCGGCCCGCCCGCTGCACACCATTGCCGCAGGAAAGTGCTATCTCGCCTACCTCTCCGACCGGGAGCTAGACGCGTACATCGAGTCAGGGCTTGAGCAGCTGACTCCTCTCACCATTTCCTCCCCGCTCCAGCTGCGGAGAGAGCTTCGCCAGGTACGGGCGCAGGGGTTTGCCCTCAACCGAGGAGAGGCCGTGCCGGACTCCCGCTATGTGGCCATCCCGCTACACGGCCCCGCGGGGGTTGTGAGGGGGGGGCTGGCAATCGGTTATCCAGCCACCTTCCCCCCTCGCGCCGACCTCTCTCAGCTCCTCGCCCACCTGCACCAATCGGCGGAGACGATGTCGAGCATCTTCAGCTACGAGGGCTGGACCACCCAGATTCGGGAGTCTAGCTCACACGTGCAGGCTAAGCCCCCTCTCCCCGACTCGCCCGACCCTGGGTTTGGTGATGGCGCGATGCCTGCCGTCCGTTCAGTCTCCCGCATGCTTCGCATCGTCCAGTTGCTGCACGCGGTGCCAGAAGGGCTGACGGTGGGAGAGGTCGGGAGCAGGCGCGGCCTACACCATCTGGTGGCGATGCGTCTGCTAAACACGCTTGAGCAGGAATCCCTCGTGACGCGGGACGCCCCCCGCAGGGGCTATCGGCTGAACCCGCTAGCGTGGATACCAATTGCACGCGTGCTCCGCTCTGCGACCGGCCGGGCGGAGCTGGCTCGGGTTGTGCTACAGCGCCTGGCCGATGCGTCCGGAGTAGCTGCCACCATCTTCCTGCCAGATGCCACCAGCAGGCACTACACAGACTTGCAGGTAGCCTTCCCGAAGGGTCCTGTGCGCTTGCATCTCGACGAGGGCGAACTCCTGCCCTTGCACGCCACGGCCGGTGGGAAGTGCTACCTCGCAGGTCAGCCCCCTTCCTGGCTGGGGGAGTATCTGGGCGACGGCCTGCCGGCGCGTACCGCGAAGACCATTACCTCGCCCGAGCAGCTCCGACGCGAGCTTTCCCTGGTGCGGGAACGGGGCTACGCACTGAACCTGGAGGAGTCACACCTGGGTGTGGGCACCATCGCCGTGCCTCTTTGCTCTTCTGACGGCAGCACGGTCGGCGCGGTGACACTTCCTTCCGCGGTAGGTGACTTCTCAGAGGCGAACCTCCAACGCTGGCTCCCATTGCTTCGCGCGGCCGCCCGCGGCATCTCCCATCTCCTGTTGGCAGACCGGAAGGAGCGGGTCGCCGATGACTTGGCGTGACCGGGACGCAGGCTAGAGTGCGTGTTCTCATAGCGAAACCGTGTTTCGCTGACGCGGTGAATGTGGTACAGTAGCCCTGCTTGTGCGCACCACGTTGAGTACCGTCTCGGGCACAGCACCAGGCTGGCGTGCAGGCATATGGGGCCCGGCCCGGGTACGTCTTTGGGCGTCTCCCCCCTCGACCTCAATGGCTACTGGACCGGGCCCTCCTTCTCCTTCTCGTGTCATCAGAGCTTACCCGTTGCCCCGTCGTGCTGTGCGCCTGCCTCAGCCGCAGACAACTCCGTTCTTGCCCGCGCCCCCAGTGAAGCTTGCCGATGCTCAGCAGTCACGTCTTCTATGGAAGAAACCGCGGGGCACGCCGTAGGGCATGCTTTGCCTCAGGGCCGGGCCCCGTACTCGAACCAATAGCGGAGCGCCAGAGGCCTGGGCCCGGTCCGCCACCTCTCCTTCTACGCCTGGCCCAGCCGTACAGTTCCCGCGTTCATTCCTCCGCTGCAGTCACTTGCCGTTGCGGCTGTCGGCCGGGTCAGGGCGTCTATGTTAAGTAGGCTTGGGACACCACCTGAGGGGCTCAGGCTGGCTGTGCTTCTCGTGACCGGCAACGTGACGTCGCGTGTAGCCGCAACGATGGGGCAGGAATGAGCCTTCGGGACATTCGGTAGGGCGGAATAAGGTCGCGAAGGCGCGGCGGCAGGCGCTCTGTACGGCACTGAGCACAGGTGTCGGTTGATGGGAGACTCAGGCCGCGAGTCGATAGGCGGTGATCTGAGTATCGGGGAAGAAGCGTCGCTCGATGTTCGGTGGCAGCGCCTTGGCTGACTTCTCCGGCCTGGTCCACTGTCCGCCGCGATGGATCACTTCGGGAACCGCGCCGCCGAGTGTTGTGTGCCCGCGGTACTCGTTGTAGTAGACGGTGAAGTCCTGAAGCAGCTGGGCGAGGTGGTCGAGGCCGCGAATCAACGGGACGCGGTTCAGCCATTCGTGCTTCAGAGTCAGGATGACCCGTTCAGTGACCGCGATAGGGCCATGCTTGCCGACCGCACCGAAGCGGTGCTTCACATCCCAGGGGATGGGTAACTCCCGAAAGGCATCGCTGATGAAGACGCCTTCCTGGTCACTGATCAGATGCCTGGGCGCTCCGTGTCGGGGAAAGGCCTCCTCCATCGCGTCGACCACCCAGCCGGCGTTGGGGCCTTCCAGTGCACAGCACGCGACCACCTTCCGGGAGAAGTGATCGATCGCCACCAGCACCCAGGTGGGCCAGAATCCCCAGCGCAACACCCGCGTCCGATCCACGCTCCACACGTGGTTAGGGTAGCGGGCGACAATCTGCCGGGGTGTCGCGGGAGACTCCTGGGACTTCGCCGTCGCCGGTGCGTTCTTGGGCTTGGGCTGCAGGAGTATGTTCCTCACGGTCGAGGCCGCGACAAGCACTCCCAGCAGCCAGAGGATGCTGGCGGTTCGGTCGCGTCCGACGTACGGATTCGCCTTGAAGATGTCCCAGATCATCCTCGCGAGCTCGGCCGAGGTCTTCCGCGGGCTCTCCTGCTTTGCCTTAGGCTCCCCCAGATCGCCCTCCTGAGCCGCGTGGAGCCAGCGATAGAGAGTCGATTTGGCCATCAGGAAATGCTCCTTCACCCGGCTCCTGGGAATCCGGTAGTACTCCACATGCCAGAGGATCCGCAGCCGCTGCAGCGGAGTGTAACGCTGGCGAACAGGAGCTTCCCCGAACCGGTCCTTGAACATCCGCAGCTCGGAGTTCAGTCGGCGATTCTCGTCGCGAAGTCGGGCCAGTTCGCCCACCTCTCCGCCCACGGCAGCGCTCTGCTGGAGCCAGAGCAGCCGCTGCTGACCGGCAGACTGGGCACTCGACACATGGATCGCACCATCAGGGCCGCGGCTGTTCGAATCACCTCCACAGGGACACCCTCCACAAGCAGAGACGGCACCCGAAGATGCCGCCTCCGCGGGCGCTGCCGAGTGGCCCCGTTTGGCAGCATGCGCTGGACCCATCGGAAAGCCACAGGGCTCTCAGGGGCAACTCACTGCCACTTGGCGCGGACAGGAACCCCTTGTGGACTGGGCACTAGAATGGCTGGCGCGGGTCGGGCACGGTCTGCATGCTGCCGCCTTCGTCGGCTGACTTGGCGGCCAGTACACCAGGGAGTGTGTAGTCCATGCTGCGGTAGACGTCGATGGTCAGCGGCTTGTCCCCGAGGATGGCATCGACGAAGGGCTGATAGAGAAAGTAGTCGCCTCCGCCATGGCCCCAGCTGCGCGCTTCGGCTGGGAAGTAGGCGCTAATCTCCTCATCCGAGACGGGAACGAGTTCCCGTCCGTTCTCGGCCCCGAACGACCGCACCATTCTCCCCATCGCACGCCCGGTTTCCATGTACCCCTTCGTGCCATAGACGCTGTACCACACCTTATCACCGCCTGCGTGTATGGAGAAAGCGCACGATATGCGGATGAGCCGGCCTTTCTCCGTCCGGCAGAGGGCCGTCTCGAAGTCGATCATCTCCTCCTCCGGCTCGGTGAACGGGCCAGCGCCCATGCAACTCACTGCGACACAGCGATCATCGAGCAACCAGAGAAGCGGGCCCAGGGAGTGTGTGATGCAGTTGATGGGGTGGCGGTAGAGATGGCCGGAGCGCCACGTCGGGAAGCTCCTCGCGGGCCGCTCGGGGTGAGTCCCGGCAATGGTGTCCCCTGTCTCGCAGACCAACCAGTGCAGCTCCCGGCAGTCATGGATATACTCACCCTCCAGGCTGACGGGAAGACCGAGTCGGCCCTCCTCCAGCCAGCGCTTCCACAGGAAGAAGTAGGGCATGAACTGGTAGTTCTCCGCCATCATGTACTTCAGACCGGTGCGCTGCACGGCCCGTACGATCTTGCGACAGCCCTCGAGATCATAGGACGCGGGTACCTCGCTTTGCACGTGGCAGCCCATGTCGAGCGCCATGGCCACATGGTCGGGATGATAGGGGGCTTGACTACATATCACGACGATGTCCAGCTTCTCCTTGGAGAGCATCTCCTCGTAGCTGGCATACGTCGTCGGCACTCCGGCGTCTTCGAGAAGCTGGCGCCGCTGGGGAAGGGCATCGCATCCGGCCACTACCTCCGCGTCGTCCATGGCCTGATAACCGCTTACAAAGCCAAGCCCTCTCCAGCCACCGAGTACGCCTACCCGCAACTTCGCTGTCATGCCCGCCCTCCTCTCCTGTCCTGGTCGGACCTACGCTCCGCTCTCACAGCACGGGGGATACCCGAAGCTGTCTGCCGAAGAGCGTCGTCCAGAGTTCCTGCTGGGCTTCCTTTCGCCTCGGCGCCCTGTATCCTGGTGAGCCTGATAGTGTCCTGCACCCTTCTGCCCAGGCCAACCGCGCGTGAAGCTGGCCTGAGGGCAACCCTCCGACTCCGGCTGCCCCCTCGGCTGGAGTCAGCGTCCGAGTTGGCCGCTCACAAGAGCAGGGATAGCACCTACTCAGCCAGGAAGGCGGCTTCTCAGAGACGCCTGTCTGTGGTCGCTGAGGAGGACAAGGGGGCGCCGAGGCAATGCCGAACCGACCCTTCACTGCTCACGGAGGAGGTAGGACATGAAGCGACTGATTGCTGTGCTCGTGGTCTTGGCGGCGATGGCCGTACCCATCGCCGTGGTTGGTGGGGCGTCCGCGCCGGCCTCCGGTCCGCAGGAGGTGATGCTCCCTGCGCCGGAGACGCGAGGGGGGATGTCGCTGAACGAGGCCCTGTCGCGTCGGCGTTCGGTACGCGGCTTCGGTGCAAAGACCCTCAGTCAGCAGCAGGTTGGGCAGCTACTATGGGCGGCCCAGGGCATCACTGATCTAGCCACCGGCCACCGGACATCGCCCTCTGCGATGGCGAAGTACCCGCTCACAGCTTACGTCTGTACGGCCGACGGCGTGTTCACCTACCTGCCGGAGGGCCACAAGCTGGTGCGAGTCTCTACCGAGGATCGACGCGCCGAAGTCACTCAGGCCCCGCGAGGAGGGCAGCCGGCGCCGGTGAGCTTCGTGTTCACTGGTGATCCAGCGAAGCTCGGATCACGCTCCCCGGATCGGGCCGCCGTGTTCGTCTATCTGGAGGTCGGGCACGCGGCCGAGAATCTGGCCCTGGAGGCAACCGCGCTGGGGCTGGCGACCGTGACCCAGGGCGGCATTGACGCGGCGAAAGTGTCGGAGGCGCTCAGCCTGCCGCAGGGCACGCTGGTGGTCTACACCATGCCCGTGGGCTATCCCGCCGCACAGTAGCAGGCCCGCCCCCGGATAGGGGTAGGCGGCCCGATCCAGTCTGTGGGTGCCCACTGACCGTGGAGCCGGCCTGAGCCCCGGCCCTGGCTGCCTCTCGGCTGGGGTCAGTGGGCACCGGAAGGGCCGCAAAGGAGCAAGAGTCTTAGGGAGGGATGGACCGCGTCGCGCGAGGCGGCGCCACCTCCGGATAGGGCAGGCATTCGCAGACTAGGAGGACGCAGCAGTGCGCTGGCTAGAGATCACAACTACAGAGATGGAAGAGGCGCGGGAGCGGGCCGCAGGTGTTGCCCTAATCCCGATCGGAAGCATAGAGACCCACGGCCCACACCTGCCGGTGGGGTGTGATGCGCTGATCGTCGGCCGAGTAGCCGATCTGGTGGCCGAGGAGGAGCCGGTGATGGTGCTGCCGACGCTTCCCTACACGTGGAGCCCGCAGGCGCGGCGCCACCCAGGCGCGATCACCATCGAGGCCACTCACCTGGTCCGGTTCATGGGGGACCTGTGTGACGAACTGTGGCGGAACGGGTTCACCAAGATCGTGCTGCTTCACGCGCACGGCGGGAACGTGCCGCTCGACTACCTGATGCCGGTGCACATGGTGGAGCGCGGGAAGCCCTATGCGCTCTACTGCATCGGCCCCTGGGGCGGGCTAGAGCCAGGGATACTATCGCGGGAGCGACAGCGGGCGCCGATCGGTCACGCCGGCCATGTCGAGACCAGCTCGCTCATGTATGTGCGCCAGCGGGGGCAGCGCAGAACGGCGCTGAGGGGTGCGGCCGGAGGTCTTCGTGGTATGACCGGCGCCGGAGCTCAGGATCCGCTTGAGGCTGTCTCATCGCGATCTGACACGACGTCCTGTCTCAGCTTTGCTGACACCCAGCACTGCAGATGCGACCGAATTCGTAAGGAGATGCTGTCTGCGACGAGCTTGCGCGCTCCATTTCGCACTCCTCTTCGGGAGTGTCACATTCATCTGTCACCACGGTGACTGGCCCTCCTATCGAACGCTTCAACCGCGCGGCCGGCGGGGACGCGCGGCGCCGTCTGCCACTACCCCACCTGCGGCGGACACCAGTAGCCCGAGCCCTGCGTCGCCAGGCCCATCCGGTAGTGATGGTTCTGGAGAAGCGTGATCCTGCGTGTGGCCGCGGGGAGGGTGGAGGTGTAGATGCGGAGTTCACCGGGAAGAGATACCACGAGCTCCTCACGCCAGTCACCAAGAAGGTCGGCGACCGCGAGCACGTCGCCTTCGACCCGCGTCATCGGCTCACCGCGATAGCGCCGCAGCGCGCCGTCGAGAAGGATCTCCTTCTGCGCGTCGCCGTCCCACCAAGCGACTACCGGGGCGAGGCCGCCCAGGCTTTCGTTGGAGAGCAACTCTCCCTTCGCACTGTAGAGCCAGTACTGGCTGCCATCCGACTCGCCCGCATAGCACTCGAGGCCGGGCTTCTCCGCAATGATATCGGCGCACATCCCCTGCCCATGGACGTGAGTAGTGGGACCATCGAGATACCAGAGGATCTCGCCGGTGCGGGCGTCGACAAGGCAGACGGCTTTTCTCGGGCGGGACGGCTCGACGCCGTAGAAGATCTGGAGACCGGGCCGATCGGGATCGATATGAGTGACGTAGAGCGCGTCGGGGTGCCCGAGGCCGGTGCACCACAAAGGCGTGCCGTCATGGTCGAGGCAGGCCGAACCGATGACAAGCTCGTCGCTACCGTCGGCATCCACGTCCGCGGCCTGGAGCGTGTGTGCGCCCTGGCCGCGGTAGTCGCTGCTCTCGCCAGTTGACTCCCAGTACCACTGCTGGCGAAGATGGGAGTCGAGTGCGGCGACCTTGATGATAGTATAGGTGCCCCGCTGCATGATGAGCGAGGGATGCTTGCCGTCCACGTAGGCGATCGCGAGGAAGTTGCGGCAGAGGAAGTTGTAGTCCTCGAAGCCGTCGCGGCGTCAACCACTCGGCGCGGTCCACCACCTTCCCGGTCTTGCCGTCCAGCTTCACCAAGTACTCCGGGCCGCCCATCACATGCCCGGTCGGCTCGCGGGGATCTCCCTCGCCGGCCTTGCAGTAGACCTCGGCGCGGCCATCGCCGTCGAGGTCGAAGACGGTGTAGGGGGCGTACCAGGTGCCGGCCTCAATCGCCCAACCCATGTCATAGCGCCAGAGCATACGACCGTCGAGCTTGTAGGCCTCAAGCTTGTACGTGGTCGGGCTCACTTTCCAGTAGCCAGGTTGTTGGTAGGGATCGGTGTTGAAGTCGGGCTGCTGGATGACCAGCTCCATCTCGCCGTCGCCGTCGAGGTCGCCCAGGCAGACCTTGTGCGCGCGGTAACTCCCGGCCAGCGGGATGCGGAGGTAGGCCTGGGGTGCGCTGGCCCGGACGGTCACGGTGCTGGCGTCGTCGAGAGGCATGCCGTTTGCCAGCGCTTCCACCCGATAGCTGACCTCGCCGGGAGGCGCCTGCTCATCATGGTAGTTGGTGACCGCGGTGAGCGGCGCCGGCGTGAGGCACTCGAAACGACCAGCTGTGCCCACACGCCGCGAGACGCGAAATGCCACCTCAGTCGGGTCCTGCGCGAGCAGTCGCCAGCTAAGGAAGACGCCGCGCTCGGCCGGCACCGCCACTAGCCCGCGCCCCAGGTTCTCGGCCGGCTGGCGGCCGGCTTCGGCAGGCAAGGCGAGTGGTGCCAACGCGAGCAGTGTCATCAGGATCGCGTAGATGCAGAAAGCAGTGCCGTCCATCTGGTTCGCCTCACTTTCGCTCATGTGCCTGGGAAGCAATCCCACGTGCGGCACATTCTACGCGGGCGGCAGCGTCGCGTCAACGCGAGCAGATTCGGGCAGTGCGGATCGGCTCGTGCCCGGATCATCTGAGACCGGTTGTCCGTCTCGGGCGCGCTCGGGGGCGCCTAAGCGTCGCGCTTGGCCTGGCGCCCCCATCTTCGGCAGACAGACGGCTTGCCCCATCTTGACGAACCAGGCCGGTTCTGCAACCCTACGATGGAACGGGTCTGGGAGACAGCAACCGACGAGGAGCTTCGCCTGCATGTTCGGGCACGTCGAGGAACGGAACCATTTCTTCCACGTATCGCCAGACGAAGTCGACCAGCTGGTGACCGAACTCGATGCGCTTCGCTGCCCTGATCTGCGCATCGCCAGGTACCACCAGTTCGCGGGTCGAGAGGCATACGCGCTGACCTTCACCTCCGCCCAAGGCGACTGGCGAGCGCGACGACGTCTGTTCGTATCTCGCCCCCATGCTCACGAGCCAGCGGGCGTGGCCGCGCAGACCGAGATGGCGAAGGTACTAGCCGGCTGGGGCGGTCTCGCCGAGTCCCATGGCGCCTGGCGCGACTGGGCGTTGAACCGCTTTGTCCTGACGCTCCTTCCAGACGGCAATCCCTCAGGCAGCCAGCGCGCTCCGGTCAAGTTCTGGGACGGCTCGTATTGCCCCAACTCGCGGTTCGCCCTTTGGATGTTCGGCGAGTCAGGCGATACCCCGGGGGAGACGTTCCCCCGCGTACCGGCGTGGGATATGCGCGAGGTGACTCCGCCCGCGTTGCTGGGCATCTGCTATGAGCAGATCGACGCCAGCACCTATGTCGAACCGAACCGCGATCAGCGCTCGACCTTCTTCCGTTCGTTCCTGGAACATAGCGTGCGCTACGGTTACCAGGTTTGGCTCGACCTGCACCAGACCGAGTTCGAGGATTCCCCGTATAACGCGGGCGCTTACCTGCCAACCTGCCTGAGTCTCCTGGAGGCGCCGGCGCAGGACCGTTGTGTCTCGCTCGGAAAGGCCATCCATGCGCGTTGGAGGCGTGAAGGCGGCAACCCGTTGCCCAAGCCGGTTGCGTCATACGCGGCGGACTCGGATCAGGGGCGCTACCTGAGTGCGGCCTGGCTTCCCATCTGCAAGCAGCTCACCCACATCGTCACCGAAGTGCAGAACAACAGCCCGCGTACATCCCCACGACAGCAGGTTCGTTTGGAGCTCGTCGCGATCCTCGAGACTATGGAATGGATGGAGCGAACGCTGCCCTTACCCCGGTCGGAGTAGCCCCGTCCGCCGGGCGGTACGCGCAGTCCTCCGGGGTACGTTGCCAGCGTTCTTGGGACAGAGGGGAAGCTACGTGCTGGGGTGGCTGGTGGTCATCGACTGGGCGGGGCTGATGGCAGGGCGGGCCGCATCTGCGGTTAGGATGGCGGGCAGGTTCCCTTTCCTGCCTGACACTTGGTGGCCTGGGCCGGAGGTCCACCTCGTCTTCATTTGGATGGCGAAGTTGATGGTACTCGGCCTGACTATGGCCTGGACTGGGGTCCTCCTCTACCGCCACCGTCTGCGACGCGCATGAGATCGCGTAACGACACAGCCGGTGACACAGAACCCGCTTTGTGCCAATACGGAAGGATCGGAGACTGCGCTGAGGACGTCCTGCCCTCAGCACACGCGCCCGATCCCGTGTTGACCAGGGCGTCACGGCAGCAGCGGCGAAGGCAATGAGGTCGATGCGAGCCCACACTACACGCTACTCAGAGGAAGGTCCATGAGTACCGGCATCTGTCTATCCGCGTTCCTCGTGATCTGCTGCCTCGCGGCCGCGGCTCAGGCGCGCACTTTCACTGTTTCCCCGAGCGCCTCCGGTGAGCCCGTCCTTCGTCAGGCCATCTCGCAAGCCCGCCCGGGAGACGTGATCCGGGTCCGCAAGGGAGTGTACAGGGAGACTGTCGCGATCACCAAGCCTATCAGCCTGGTTGGGGAACCCGGGGCGGTGCTTGACCCATCGCAGCCGATCTCCCCGGACTGGAAACCGGCGCCGGAGTGGGGCAAGGGCGTATATCGGGCACAGATGGAGCGGCACCCGCGCGTGCTCTGCGTCGATGGTAAGCTGATCGCCGAACTCAACCCGAACAACCCCGGGGCCGCGCCGGAGAGCGAGCGCGGGTGGTATTGGCGCAAGGTGCTAGCTGAGGGCGGCCCGCGCACAGGCTTCGAGTACTTGCGCGCGGTATGGGTCTACCGCGAGGACGAGCGCGCCATGTACGTGCACCTCGCCGAAGACGCGGATCCGCGGACGCTTCCCTGGAGCGCTTCCTGGGAACGGGAGGCCGTCGTCACCTTCCGTGAGGTGACGGGCGCCTCGGTGAGCAACCTCGGGTTGGCCCACGGGTACCGGGGGGCGCTGTTCGGGCAGGGGGCGCGGGGGTGTGCGCTGCGAGACTGCACCATCGGCCCGTGGGACGCCGAGGGGGTCTACCTCATCTCCGGCGCCTCGGAGAATCTGGTGGAGCACAACGAGATCACTCGCGGCGCCTATGAGGACTGGGTGCCCTACGATGATTCCCGCGAGCTGTACGAGATCTGGCAGGTGCACAAGGAGGCCGGCTTCTGGGATCGGGTCGGCATCGACATGGTGCGCGCGGGCGCAGGCAACAAGATCCACGCGAACCACGTGTACGAGACCTTCGATGGGATCGACATCGGCGACTCGGACACGGAGAAGCTGAGCATTCCCCTACACGATCCGAACGATGGCCGGGATACGGAGATCTGGGAGAACGTGATCGAGCGCACCCGCGACTCGGGGATGGAGCTTGGTGTCGGCTGCATCAACGTGAAGGTGCACCACAACGTCCTGCGCCAGACCCACGGCGGGCTTCGCTACAAGCTCCCCCGCATCGGGCCGGTGTTCATCTACCGCAACGTGCTCATCGACAGCGTGCCCTACAATATCTGGTACAGCATGGACTCCTCTCCTGCGGAGGGCTATGTCTACCACAACACGATCGTTGGCGGCAAAGCGGCCCTGGCCTGGCAACTGCGACGCAATACGACCATCGGCACCCCAAACTGGCACTATCTTAACAACCTGGTGATCGGCACCAAGGGTTTCTTTGAACCGTGGAAGGGAGACCTCCCGCTGAACTTCACCACCGACTACAACGTCGTAGTCGGGGGCGGCCGGCCCTTCCCGGACGACCCGACGAAGGACAGCCATTCGCGCTACGTGGAGGTTGTCCCCCTGGCGCCCGGTTTCCCGCCGAAGCCGCTCTCGGGCAGCGCAGCAGCAGACGCGGGGCTGGATCTGTCAACCTACTACCATGGGAAGCCACTCCCCGGCTGCGAGCCGGGCTACTTCAAAGGAAGGGCGCCCGACGCGGGGGCGTACGAGGTAGAGTGACGCCCCCTGTCCCTGTCGACCTCCCCTGAAGTCGGTCCGAGTAGTTCTCGCGCTCGTCAGGGACACCTCGCGGGAAGTGGTCCTGGAGCTGAATCGCGGCCGACGCAGACCTCCGTCAGCGTGCTTTCCTCCCTACGGACAGCGCGAAGAGCGCCTGCTGCCGCGCTGGTCGGCCCGTTGTGGTCGGCCAACGCGCGGGAGTCGCCTTGCGCGACTGGCGTAAGCGCATGCGCCTCGGGCTGATAGAGGAAGGCGCCTTCGGCAGAACCACATCGAGTTCGATCACCTGTGAGTTGCTGGCCGAACTCGCGGTGCACCCGTTTCGCCCGAAGGCCCGTGCTTGCGGTTCACGCCACCCGCCGCCCGGGTGCAGCGGCTCGCTTTCCCCTGGCTTCGCGGCTAGCCCCCCCTGATTCCCGGGTGTTGCGATGACGAACCAAGGAGGTCGCGTCCCACTAGCGGCAGTGGCCCGGCGCGGCTGTCACATCGGTAACTGGAACGCCCGTTGCACGAACACAGCCATCTGGTCGCGGGCGGCGTCTCCTGCCTACGTGACACCCACAGTGCACGCACTTGCCGGGCCTTCCCAGCAGTCCCGTCTACTGCTTCCGCCCCACCCTCAGTCTCCACTCTGCCGCGTGCAGGTTAGCCTCCCGCATACGCGTCACCTGATCCCACTTCGGCCGATCGGTCTCCGTTATCAGGCCGAAGGCATAGTGCTCGCCGTATACCAAGTCAGGCCCGAAGCCAGGACCACGACCGGTGAGTGGCTGATCCCGATACTCGAACCAGGCGCCGCCCACGCAGTACGGATCAGCCGCCGCCGCCTTCACCCACGCGGTGTACTTCGCCCCTGCATCGGCGTCGCTGCCCGCGTTCACCCGGAAGCGGCCAAAGCCGCGTTTCCCGTCGTACCAGGTGGGGTAGGAGAACTCGCCGCAGAAGGTCGGCTTGTCCAGTTCCTTCTCCAGCCGGCGCAGGCGCGCGTTGCCGTATTCCGGAGTGTACAGGTCATAGCTCACGACGTCCGCGTGCTTCGCGGCGAGCCGCCAGTCCTCCTCGCGATCCGGGCACACCGGGCACAGGTACGCGCCCAGATACAGGTGGTTCGGGTCAATGGACTTGATCGTCTCGTAGTTGCACGCGTAGTACCGGTCGGCGTAGAAGCGCCGCATCGTCTCGACATCCGCGGCAGGCGGCGTTGGTGCCGCCGCGTAGAGGTCATTCTTCGTGGCCGCAGTGATGTTCCAGGCGGAGGCGAGAGCGGGGATCGAGCCGTGGTACGTGGCTTGCAGTATGTGGTCGACCAGCGCGCGCTTGCCCGGCACTGTCGCCCCCATCTTCAGGATGCCCGTGACCTCCTCCGGCTGGACCAGCTCGTCCTTCTCACTCCCGACCGACCATCCCAGCACCCGCGGATTGTCCCGCTCTGCGCCGATCTGCTCGGCCAGCTTCGCCCGGTACGCCTCCCGCACCGCCGCGTCGAACACGTCCGGATGCTCCACCAGGTTCGGTACGCCGCCTCGCTGGAGTACCGGCGCAGACACCAGCACCACGGGCGCGCCCCACTTCGCCCCACCGCTGAATCCCCACGCCCGCACCCGCGCCACGCTCTGGGTCTGTGCGCGGTCGAGCCAGTCCTCCCCGTACTTGCGGATCAGGTTGCAGGCGTGCAGCGATACACACTCTGTGTTCTCGCCCGTCCCCCAGGCGTCGCGGCCCCAGGCGCGTGCGAATTGCCCCTCATGCGGCGGCAGCCACTCGAACAGGCGCTCTCGCCCGGTCGTCGGTATGGTCGTCCAGATGGATGATGGCACGCTGCACACGCCGAGGTAGAAGGTCGCGTTCCCTCCGGGCTGATCAACCACCACAGGCCCTTCCGCTTCATCACCCGGAAGAACCCGGTCGCCTGCCCATTCCATCCCGCCCGGCGATAGCCGCCGTACTGATCGAAGTCCAGAGACGGCGGCATCTTCGCCAATCGGGTCGCCTCCACCGCCACGTCGCCGCGCAACTCCTCCTCAGAGCGCACCTTGCTCCGCCACTGTGCCTGTCGCGACTGCCCGAACCGATCGATGAGCGGGGCCCACGCCGCCGCGTCGGCCCTGTGGAAGGTCAGGGAAGCTTCGATCGTCACGGTGTCGCCGGTGTGCACCTGCAGTGGCATCGTCAGTGGCGTGTAGGCCTCGAACAGGCGCAGCGCGGCCGGCGGCTGCGTGCCACTCCGGACGCCCTGGCGCGCCACGACCTCTCCCTTGCCCACCACCGTCACCTGCAGGTCGCTCACGTCGGCAATCCAGTCGCCCAGCGCGTTCGCCCACTCCGGCTGATCGCTGAAGGTGACCGTCGCGCCACCTGGCCGCATCCCTCCCGCGCTCTCTGCGGCCAGTTCACCGTTGACGAAGAGCTGCGCGCGCACCGGCGTGATGACCCCGCGCACCCGGTAAGGCGTATCGAAGGCAAGCCCGGGCCGGTACTGCAACAGCCGCCATTCCTCGCCATCCCCCACCGCCAGGATGAGGGGCACTCCCGCGAGCTCTGCCCCCTCCAGGTTGAGGTAGAAGCCTGTCTTTGCCCCCCAGTCGTACTGCTCCGCCAAGTACAGCCGGCACTCCGCGGCGTCGGCACGACTCAGCGGCGTGAACAGCGACAGCAAGGCGAGTAGGAGATGGCGTAGCTTCATGACTTTGGCGCGCGGCTCTGGTTCCCGCGTCTCTGCGTCTGGATGCTGATCCTCACCTGAGGCCGAACACGACCTCCCACTGCAGGCGCGCGTAGTCCTGCTTGGTGGCCGGCTTCCCAGCGGCCGGCGCGACGGCGATGCGCAGTTCCCTCTTTGCTGGGGTGAGTACCGCGCTGTACTGAGTCGTCACCCCAGGGCCGGAGGCGGCCACCGAATCCAGGATCGAACGGACCTTCTCGAAATCCACCTTCCCCTGTGTGCTGGGATCGGCTAGCGCTTTCTCAATGCGCGCATATCTGTCACAGACCTCGCCGCTGGCGCTTCCGATCAGTGGGTCATTCGTGAGAATCAGCGCATCCGGCAGCGTCTGGGTCGAGCGTCTGACGCGTGCTGCGAAGGGACTGGTGGCGCCGGGAGCGTACTCGAAGACGAAGGCCTTCGCCCCCTGACCCTCCGGACCGGCCGGCGCGACGATGTGGTAGAGGAGCGCCAGCGCGGTCCTCTGGTCGATGTTCCGCGCGACTGCCGCCAGCGGATCGCTCACGAGTGCGGTCTCCGCGGCCACACGGACCGCCAGCATCACTGGCACCGGAGACTGGACCCGGCTCGGGTCTTCGCTCCCGGCATCGTTTCCCGACAGGTACACCCCTTCCTCGTTCAGACACGCCATGCCGGCCCCGATCATCCCGAACCACAAGGCGTCCAGCGTCTTCTGCAGGCCCTTTTCCGCCGGATCGACGGCGAACGCGCAGTAGGTGCCATGGGGGAAGATGGGTGGGTAATCCCAGTTCCTGCCGATGATGGTGCTGCCGTCCGGAGTTAGCGACCCCCACGCGGAAAACTGGCTACAGCGCATCAGCTCCAGCACGTCTCCGCACTGCAGCACCTTCAGGTCCTCCAGCGTCACCTCGGCGCCGGTGGCCTTCAGCCTGCGGTCCCTGGCCTCGGGAAGTGCTCTCCCAATGCCCTGCAGCATCCCTTCCAGCTCCACCTGGAATCGTTCAGGAAACTGGGAGCGGCCCACCAGCTTCTTGGCAGCCTCCCAACCAGTCTCCCCCGTGCCGGCTGGCCCCATGGAATTGACGGCAGCGGCCATCGCCTCACACGTCCTGAGGATCTCCTTCGCGGCTAGGAACCCGTGGGCTTCGCCCCGCTCCCGATGGGTTCCCCGCAACACCAGCACCGGAAAGCCGCCCACGTCTGCGCGGCAGCTCTCACCGTAGCGCTCGCGGATGCTGACGGCCGGCGCTTCGTCCGCAGATGCCGCCACGCCCAGGAACACCAGAGCCATCGCGGTGGCGAACATGGACCTCACGAACAGGCTGTGCATGCTTCTGCCTCCAAGGCGAGTGCCAACCTGGCTGCTTCAGGTAGCTGACGTCCAGTCGTTGGCTATATTCGTTGCGCTCTTCCCCAGCCCTTGCTGCGGGCGGCCTGGCACTGATCCCATACGGAAGGAGCCATGGCCGAGCCGGAGTGGCTGGCAGTCGAACTGCCGCACCGCTACCAGGGCCGGGGGAGCAGTCCCACCATGCGCGGGTGCGCGTGAACGCCACTCTCTCCTAGGGAATCGGCAGGCCGCAGCTCCCGCAGCGTCGATATCGCGGCGAATGCGGGGATTGGTGCGGCGATGGCGAACCAGGCACACCATGACCTCCCGTGACCGCGTCGCCATGGCCCTTCGCCACCAACGCCCGGACCGCGTCCCCATCTTCGAGTGCTTCTGGGACGCGACTATCGAGCGCTGGCGCAAGGAGGGGTTGCCGGAGGGCGTGTCACCTGACGACTACTTCGGACTCGACCTCGCGCTGATGGAGCTGGATAACACCTTCGGATTTGAGCAGCAAGTCGTCGAGCAGACCGACGAGTACGTGATCGAGCGCGATGGCTGGGGCTACCTGAAGAGGAACTGGCGCGACCGCCGCTCCACTCCGGAGTTACTCGACTTCGCGGTCGCCTCCCGCGCCGATTGGGATCGGCTGAA
This sequence comes from uncultured Armatimonadota bacterium, assembly GCA_963699135.1. Taxonomy (GTDB): domain Bacteria; phylum Armatimonadota; class Hebobacteria; order Hebobacterales; family Hebobacteraceae; genus JBEKKD01. The sequence goes on from OY969415.1 coordinate 1,928,977, forward strand.
GGCGCGCCTCGTGCCTGAGGTGAGCCGGATCGACCTGGTCGCGGCGCGGGCGGTGCAGACGAAGGCTCGCGCCGCGGGCAGATTCCTGTGCCTCGAGGCGATGACGGGCTATGACGTCGTATGGCGGAAGACGGGCGTGGAGCGGGCGCTGATGGCCATCGCCGAGGACCCCTCATGGGTGATGGAGATGTACGAGTACGATGTGAACATGATCATCGGCATGGCCGATCTCTTCCTCGCCCACGGGCTGGACTTCGACGGCGCCTGGCTCTACGACGACCTCGCCTATCGCAGCGGCCCGCTGTTCTCGCCCAGGGCCTATCGGGAGCAGTTGCTGCCCTACCATCGGCGGCTCACCGATTACTTCCACGCCCTGGGCAAGCCGGTGATACTGCACTCCTGCGGCAACATCGTACCCATCGCCCGCGACTTGGTGGAGGCGGGGTTTGACTGCCTGCAGCCACTGGAGGTGAAGGCCGGCTGCGACCTGGCGAGCATGGTGAAGGAGTACGGCAACTCCGTCTGCTTCATGGGCGGCGTGGATGTGCGCGCGCTGTGGGCGAGCGAGACGGAGATGGAGCAGGAGGTCGTGGGCAAACTCGCCATCGGCCTGTCCAGCCCCGGCGGGTACGTCTTCCACTCCGACCACTCCATCCCGCCGCAGGTGAGCATGGCGCGGTACGCGACGGTGACGGAGATAGTGAGAGAGCAGGGGCGTGCTGCTAGCAGCGGGTCACTGTCCCAGTCGGCCACTGGGGATTGCAGCCCGTGAAGTGCTCCGCTAGGAGGGCTGGTAGTGGGTGGCGTCATAGCCATTCACCACTCCATGGTCCACGCAGGCCTGGATGGCAGTGCCTGCCCAGTGGCCAGCCGGCACGTCGGAGAACAGTTCCGGCGCGGTGGTCATGTCGTCATCGACGCTCACCCACCCCTTGGCCCGGGCGATGAACACCGCCATAGAGCCCCGGTCTACCTTCTGGGTGGGCCCATAGTGGGTAGCATCGAAGCCTTTCACCACCCCATGCTCGACACAGTAGGCGATGTAGACGTTCGCCCAGGGGTTGGTGATGTCGGTGAAAGCCACCGTCGCCGGCCCGGTGGGGTCGCCGCCGTTCATGGCGCGGGCGATGAACACCGCCATCTGGTCCCGAGTGACCTCCCAGTCGGGCTGATAGAGGTCGCCGTCAAAGCCCTTGACGATGCCGGCGTCCACACAGGCGTTGATCTGGGAGAAGGCCCACTGCTCCGGTGGCACGTCCCGGAAGGGCCAACGGACGCGGACGAAGACGTCGCAGGCACCGTTCGTGTCGCCGGGCACCAGGTTGGTCATGTCGGAGTTGAAGGCCACCGTCCGGCCATCGGGGGTGATGGAGGGCTCTCGGCAATCGCCGGCCGCTGCCTTCGGAGCCGTCGCTGACGACGCTCACCCGCTCCGTGACGCCGGTCTGCCGGTCGTGGACGAAGACGTCAGCCTTGCCATCTGTGTCGCCAGGCACCGAGTTGGTGGCATCGGAAGCGAACGCCACGTAGCGGCCGTCGTCGCTAACCGAAGGAACCGTGCTGTCACCATCCCCCTGCCGCGCCATCGCTGGCAACGCTCACTCGCGTCGTTTCCCCGGTCTGCCGGTCGCGCAGAAAGGTGTCGCTGACACTCTACATCTAAGAATCGTTCAGTCTGGTGGACCACGGCAGAGCCAACGATTGCGGAGGATGCCGTATGCCCCGCACCGAAAGCGCCTTGAGAGGCAGGTGGGTTTCTGAGTAACCTGGGTTGCCTGGGGCGTGGCGAGACGGTAGAATCAGGCGAAGGATGGGTGGCTTCAGCCATGGATTGGGACGTTTTCATCTCCTACGCGGGAGAAGACAGGGACAGTCTGGTTGAGCCGCTGGCAGCAGCGCTCGGTGCTGCCGGGCTCAAGGTGTGGTACGCGCCATTTGTGCTTCGATTGGGTGACAACCTGCGCCAGAAGATTGACGAAGGACTCAGGGAGTCAAGCCACGGGGGGGTGGTGTTGAGCCCGCACTTCTTCGAGAGAGGCTGGCCGAAGTGGGAACTGGACGGGCTGGTACAGCGGCAGGTGGATGGAGAAGGGGACGCGTGGGCAGACTTCCTGTCTTGGACGGATGCGAAGCTCGATGAGCTGGCCCACAAGGTGGTGAAGCTGCAGTCACCGGCGGGCACCCCGTCCGTTTCCTTGCTGATACTGCTGGATAGGCGGCTCCACTGTCCATTTGAGGAATTGCAGGAAATCGACATGGAGGAGAGAGGCTGGTTGGTGAGCGATGGTGTGGGAGAGCGGGATTCTGCTTTTCCGGGGAACCACATGATTGCTTCTCTATTGCAGCGCGCGGGGGCTGCCACACTGCTTCGATCGGCCTCATTGCGCGCCCGGACAGACTGCCACCGCTGTTGTCTGCCAACTTCCACCTGGTTGCAGGTTCAGACTGAGGGCGCAGCAGTCAGCCTGATTGCTTCCATACCGCAGAAGCGTCGCCCGAGAACCTCGCTGCCTTCGTCGGGGCGGTGCGCAAGTACGGGCGGCTGCCCTGACCGCGATTCTCGATAGCCTGGATGCTCACAGCCGTCTGCGTGGGCCTCGCGCAGCGGCCGATGCCTGCTAGTGAAGGAAGATAGATGAGTGCACAGTGGGAACTGACGATCCTCGATGGCGATCCTCAGCAGACGCAGGACCTGGGCAGCCTGGCGACAGCAGACCTGGACGGCGACGGCCACCAGGAGATCGTTACGGGCGGGAACGGGGCCCTGCTCTGGTACCGTCCCGCCACAGGCGAACGCGGCCTGGTCGCCACCGGCGCCTTCGGAGTGGGTCTGGCACTGGAGGACGTGGAGGGTGACGGGCGCCTGGAAGTGATAGCGGCGGAGGAAACAGGCGGACCGCAACGCATCGTCTGGTTCCGGCCTGACGCCGACCTGCACGGTACCTGGCAGCGCCACGTCATCGACGACGCCTGCGACGGCTCGGCCCACGACATCCTATTCGCCGACATGGACGGAGACGGCCGGCACGAGTTGGTCGCGAACGCCGCCTACTGCGCCCGCCCCGGCCTCTTCATCTACCGGCCCGGCGCCGACGTGACCGCTCCCTGGGTCAAGCACACCGTGGACCAGGGCGTGTTCGCGGAGGGTCTCTCCATTGGCGACCTCGACGGCGATGGCCGGCTCGACCTTGTGCATGGACCCTACGTGTACCTGCAACCGATGAGCGACCTCTACGCCGGCCCGTGGGAGCGCACCGTCTTCGCTCCTAGCTTCCGCGAGATGTGCCGTACCGCGCTCGCCGATGTGACCGGTCGGGGCCGCCTCGACATCATCATCGCCGAGTCGGAGTACATGGACGGGCGCTTCTCGTGGTTCGAGAACCGGCTCTGCGAGGGCCTGCAGCGCCCTTGGTTGGAGCACGAGATCGACTGCAACTGGGTATACGCCCACTCGCTCCAGGCCTGGAATGAGGGGAAGCGCGCCCACATATTCATCGCCGAGATGGCGGCCGGCGGCTGGAACGCGCCCCGCAACTGGGATGCCCGCGTGCTGGAACTCACGACCTCCGACCACGGTGCGACCTGGCAGCGCGAACTGATTTCGGAGGGACAAGGCACCCACCAGGCCGTCATGTCCGACGTGGACGGTGACGGTGGGCGCGAGATCGTCGGCAAGCAGTGGCAGGTCCCGGCGCTCCACGTCTGGGATCAGGTCAGCAGGCCCTCGCTGCCGGTGCGCTTCGAGCATCGCCTTCTGGACCGCGATAAGCCGTACACTGCGACTGACGTTCTCGCTGCCGACGTGGACGGAGACGGCAGGGATGACGTGGTCTGCGGCTCCTGGTGGTACCGCAACGGGAGCTGGGAGCGCCACGCTATCCCCGACATCCACCAAGTGGTGAACGCGTACGATGTCGACGGCGACGGACGCGCGGAGCTCATCGCCACCAAGCAGCGGACCGGCGCGTCGAACGGCTACGACGGACTCACCAGCGAATTGGTCTGGCTCAAGCCCGTGGATCCACTCCGGGGCAAGTGGGAGGAGCACTCAATCGGCACCGGGCAGGGCGACTGGCCGCACGGCACGCTCATTGCACCCGTGCTGCCTGGAGGCAGGCTTGCGCTGCTCGTCGGCTACCACAACGCGGCGGACGAGGGCGCTCACCCCGGGTTGTTCGAGGTACCAGCCGACCCCTCGCAGCCCTGGGCCCGGCGGGCCCTGGCGCAGATTCCCTACGGCGAAGAGATGGTGGCCTGCGATCTGACCGGAGCCGGCCGCCTCGACATCGTCGCCGGGCGCTGGTGGTTGGAGAACGAAGGCGACGGCACGTTCACGCCGCACATGCTCTCCGCGGAGCCGCGCGACATCGCCCGCGTGCGTGTCGCCGACATAAATGGAGACGGCAAGCCGGAGGTCGTGTTCGTCGAGGAGAAGCTGGACTTCCGCACCCGTGCCGCCGGCTTCGCCCCTGTCGCCTACTTCCGTCAGCCCGAGGACATCCGTCAGCCGTGGCCCATCCATGTCATCGATAAGGTGCGCAGTCCGCATTCGCTGGAGGTAGCGGATATCGACGGCGATGGGAACCTTGAGCTTATCGTCGGCGAGCACGACCCCTTCTGGCCTTACCGTACCCGCAGTCGCCTGCTGGTCTACAAGGCGGCCGATCGGCAGGGCCGCGCCTGGAAGCGCTTCGTCGTCGACGGCCGCTTCGAGCACCACGACGGCACGAAGCTCATCGACCTCGGGGGCGGCCGGCTCGGCCTCATGAGCCACGGCTGGACGGACAGCATCTATGTTCATCTGTGGGAGGTACAGCGGTGACTGGGCTGCACTCTCGGAGGCGAGGGAACACGTGAAGCAGTGGGCCTTCGCCCTTGCTCTGGCCGCTTTGGCTAGTCTCAGTCCGTCGCTATGCGGGAGTAGTTTAGTCGGTCTGCGAGAGGAGGCACACAACATGAGTAGTGCACCACAGTTGCGGTTTGCGCATCGGATCATCGATCCCGAGCCGCCGCGGGATCCGCATATCAAGGCGGCCGGCGACATCGATGGAGACGGGCTTCCCGATGTGGTGGTTGCCAGCGCCGACGGCGGCCCCTTGGTCTGGTACCGCAGCCCAGGTTGGGAGAAGCACGCGATCAGCCCCTCCGGCACGTGGAGTTGCTCCGCTCAGGTAGTGGATATGGACGGCGACGGTGATGCTGATATCCTCATCTCCGAGTGGTACACCCACAACCGCTTGGAGTGGTACGAGAACCCGCGGCCCGGTGGCGACCCAGCGCGGGATCCCTGGCGGCGGCACATCATCGGCAGCCCGCGCGCCCATGACATCTGCACGGGTGACATCGACGGCGATGGTCAGATGGAGATCGTCACCCGTGCCCAGGGAGAGCCGGGGCATGAGATCGTGATCTGGAAGCGTGCGGAGAGCGGGTCCTGGACGAAGCGCAGCCTCCCCTGTCCGGCCGGTGAAGGGCTATCCATAGGCCGCATCGCCGGGCCTGGGCGGATGGACATCGTGATCGGCGGCCGCTGGTACGAAGCGCCCGAAGACATCCTGTCGGGTCACTGGCAGGAACACATCTTCGCTGACTGGGCGGCGGACGCGGTGGTTGCCGTGGCCGACATCAACAAGGACGGTCGCCCGGAGGTGGTGCTCACTCGCTCCGAAGGCCGCCACCGGCTCTCCTGGTTCGAGCCGCCCGTAGACCCGAAGCAGGGCCAGTGGGTGGAGCACGTGGTGGACGAATCCGTGGACTACGCGCACAGCCTGATCGTGCGCGACCTGAACGGCGACGGCCACCCGGACATCATCACCGCCGAGATGCACCAGTCCCCGCGCAAGCGCGTCCTGCTCTACCTGGGTAGTTCGGGCGGGACCGAGTGGAAGCGGGAGACTCTCGCCGAGACCGGCTCGCACGGCCTGTGCGCTGTCCGTCTGACAGATACGGGAAGGATCGGCATCGTCGGGGCGAACTGGAGCGGTCAGTACCAGCCCCTGGAGCTCTGGGAGCAGGTGGCTGGTGGATAAGGCGCCGTCCGTCCTTCCCCTGGGGCCCAGAGGAGGGCAGGGCATGTGGTTGGTGGCATGTGCTCTACTCGCGCTGTGCGCGGCGATAGCTCACACAGGAGGTCATGCAGTGTCTGGAGACAGGCTCACCTTCGGGCACCGCGTGGTGGACGCGAACCCGCCTTCGGGAGACAAGGGGTATCTGGACGTCTGCGCGCTGGGCGATCTCGACGGCGATGGCCGCACTGACATCGTCGTCGGCTCGCAGGAGTCGATCGGCCTGGTCTGGTACCACAACCCGGACTGGAAGCGCTACGTGATCAGCCCGGGGGAGTTCACGACTGACGGCGAGGTCGCCGATCTCAACGGAGATGGCGAGGCCGAGGTCATCACGAGTAACATCCAGACCGACCAGATCGAGTGGTACGAGCGCGTCGGCGATCCCTCCCGCCCCGAGGGCTGGAAGCGTCACCGCATCGGCGGCGGGTGGGCGCATGACCTGGCCGTCGGCGACATCAACGGTGACGGGCGCCTCGACGTGGTCGCCTTCTCGAAGTATGTCAAACCCCCTCATCTCGTATGGTGGGAGGCCCCGGCCGACCCGAGGCAGGAGTGGACCCGCCACGAGATCGACGAGCCCGCGGGAGAGGGTCTGGACGTCGGTGACCTGGACAGCGACGGTCACCTGGACATCGCGGCCGGACGGTGCTGGTATCGAAACGTGGACGGCCGCGGCCTGAAGTGGGAGAAGCGCGAGACCACGTCTGACTGGACCCACGACTGCCGCGTCGTCATCGCCGACATGAACGGTGACGGTAAGCCCGACATCGTGCTGAGTCACTCCGAGGGCAAAGGCCGCCTCTCCTGGTTCGAGAACCCGACCTGGCGCGAGCACGTCATCGACGCCGAGCCGCTCGAGGGCGCACACAGCCTGGGGGTGGCCGACTTCGATGGCGACGGCCGGCTCGAGGTAATGGCCGGGGAGATGCACACGAGTCCCAGCAAGCGCGTGCTGGTGTACCAGCGAGGACCGGCGGGGGAGCAGTGGCAGCGCCTGGTGCTCGCCACCACGGGCACGCACAACGCGCAGGTCGGGCGGCTGACGCCGGGTGGGCTGCCGGCCATCGTCGGCAAGAACTACGACGGCCCGAAACAGGTCGAGATCTGGCAGCCCGTCGTCGGACGCGGCAGCGCGGACGCGAGCGGGAGGCGGAGATGACTGGCGGACTCCTGGCCTGGGGAGCGGCGGTTGCCCTTCTGATTTGTAGCTGTGTGGCCGGCGCGCAGCCACCCAACCTCCCGCGACTGCAGGTTAGCGAGAACGGCCGCTACCTCGTCACCGCAGACGAGAAGCCCTTCTTCTGGCTTGGCGACACCGCCTGGTCCATCCGAAGGATCCCGCCTTCGGACGCGGACCTCTATCTCTCTACGCGGGCGAAGCAAGGCTTCACCGTCATCCAGATCGCTCCCGCTTCGGACGCCGGCTACGAGGGTGAAGACTACGCCGGCAACCGGCCCTTCTTGGACGGCAACACCGACACCCCCAGCGATGCCTTTTGGCGCAACATCGACTCCGTTGTGGACAAGGCGAAGGGCTTCGGGCTCTACGTGGCCATCTTCCCGCTGTGGGGGAGTGATCTGCCCGGCGCGCTGGGGGACGATGCTCGGAAGGCGTACCGGCTGGGTCTCTGGGTGGGCCAACGCTACGCGAATCGCAGCCATGTGCTATGGGCTGTCTGCGGCGAGTACGACGCCATCAACAACTTCCGCCTTCCCATCAGCGACGCGCAGATGGGCGTCGTCAACGCGCTGGCGCGGGGCCTCCGCGAAGGGAGTGGCGGACGTCAGGTGATGGCGATCCATCCCGGGGTCGCGCGCACGTCATCGCTCGACTTCCACCACCAGGACTGGCTGAGCCTGAACATGCTGCAGTCCGGTCACCAGATCGATGCGACCGCGTACGGGATGGAGGAGAACTACGCGCTGATCGCGCACGACTACGCGCTCACCCCCGCGAAAGCCGTGCTGGACGGGGAGCCGATGTACGAAGACACACCGGACGCGGTGTGGATCAAGCAGAGCGTGGAGGGGCCGCGGGGCGGAGCGGAGGTGATGCGGAGGAAGGCCTACTGGGCGGTCTTTGCTGGAGCTTGCGGGCACACCTACGGGCACAACGACCTGTTCAACTTCTTCGTCCCATCGCACCCCGGGCAAGTGCGGGGGCTCTCGGAGGGTGGTCCGGGCCAGCGCGGGAACTGGAAGGACGCGCTCACCACGCCGGGAGCAACGCAGATGCGGCACCTGCGGACGCTGATGGAGTCGCGTCCCTTCCTCACCCGCATTCCCGACCAACGCCTGATTGTGGGCGACGCGGGCGAAGGGGTGCACCACGTGCAGGCGACGCGCGACAGAAGCGGCTCCTACGCCATGCTCTACCTGCCGGAGGCGAGTCGGAAGGTCACGGTGGATGCCAGCAAGCTTTCGGGAAAGCGCCTGAAGGCGTGGTGGTATGACCCCCGCACGGGCATGGCTCAGGCGCAGAAGGGCGAGTTCCCGACCGGCGGGAAGCTGGAGTTCACCTCCCCGAAGGAGGGACCGGACTGGGTGCTGGTGCTCGATGACGCCGTGCGGGGCTTCGGACCGCCAGGAGGTGTTCGCAAGCCATGAGCCGCTTGCTGCCCCCAGTCTTGCCGGTGATCTGCCTGCTGTTGGCCACGCCACTGAAGGGGGTGCCGACCATGTCTGTCAGTTTCTCTCAGTCCGCCGCGTCCGTTCCCACCTACGAGTTCGTCGAGCTCACGCTCGCGGTCGCGCCTCCTGGGCCGGGCAACCCATTTCTCGATGCGGAAGTGAAGGGGCAGTTCCAGCGCACAGGCGGGCAGCCGGTGGAGGTCGACGGCTTCTGTGACTCGTCTGACGGCTCGGTCTACCGCGTCCGCTTCCTCCCCACTGCCCCGGGCGCCTATCACTACTCCGTCACGTGGCACGGGCCGGCCGGTTCGCAGACGCACTCCGGCTCCTTTCGGGCAACGAAGGGCAAGCGCCGCGGCCTGGTGCGGGTGGACAAGGAGCATCCCTGGCATTTCGTCTGGGAGGGCACTGGCGAGCACTACTTCTACAACGGCACAACGACGTACTTCCTCATGGGCTGGAACGACCGCAACATCGAACGGAGCATCGAACGGCTGCATCGGCTCGGCGCCAACCGCCTGCGAGTCGCCATCTGCGGCCGGGTGCAGAACGGACGGGCCTGGTTCGAGCATGTCTACCCGACCCGCGAGTTCAGCTTTCTGCTGAACCCGTGGGCGGCGGCGCGGCCCGACAGCGTGGAGGATCCGGGCTTCGATGTGACGCGATTCAGCGTGGCCTACTGGCAGAAGTGGGACCGGATGCTGCGCGTGGCGCGCGACCGAGACATGGTGATCTCGGTCGTCTTCTACGTGGACGGATCGCGCCCGGGCACCTATCCCTTCGGGGAGGAGCATGCTGGTGGCGCGGACGAGCAGCGCTACTACCGCTATGCGGCAGCGCGTTTCTCGGCGTTCTCAAACGTGATGTGGGATGTCAGCAACGAGTACCAGTCCTTCCGGGACGATGCCTGGGCCGAGCAGATGGGTACCTTCCTCAGGCGGTGCGATCCCTACGACCATCTCATGTCAGTGCACGGGTTCGAGGATTTTCACTTCCGCACCTCGCCCTGGGCCGACTTCGCCATGTACCAGGCCTGGGACGAGTCGGGCGGGCACGCCTTCATGCTCGGGAATCGCCGCCGCCAGGCGGAGACGGGGCGGCCGATGCCGCAGGTGAACGAGGAGTACGGCTACGAGGACCACTACCCGCACTGGGGAAACGATCGCACCGACTCCCCGGGGCGCAACGCGGACAATCGGCGCCGCCTGGCTTGGGGCATGTACATGGCCGGCAGCTATCAGACGACGGGGGAGCGGGCCGACCGTGGCACCGGCTGGGGCCCAGATAGCGGTGGCGGCTGGATCAATGGCCGGGGCGACGACACCATGACGATGCTCGTCGGCTACCGGCGCATCGAACGGTTCTTCCGAGCGTTCGAGTGGTGGAAGGCGGAGCCGCACGACGACCTGGTGGAGGGAAGCGCGATGTGCCTCGCGGAGCCAGCGAAGCAGTATGCGATCTACTTGCCTTCGGGTGGCCGCACGACACTACATCTCGCGCCCGGCCTCTATCGTGCTCGCCGCTACAACCCGCGCACGGGCGGATGGCAGGAGCTCCCGAATGTGACTGGCCCCGCCTGGACCTCGCCGGACCGGCCCGATGGCGAAGACGCGGCGCTCCTCCTGACGAGGCGCTAGGTCAACGGCTCAAGCGTAGCCTTGCCTTACGATGGCGGCCCTGTAGCCGTGCTGAGCAGGCCGTCCTGGACGCCCCTCAGGCGACTACCGTGATGTCCAGAAGCTCATCCGCCCGTCCTGTGTGACCGGGCAGCTCTCGGGCGACGAGAGTAGGGATCAGGCGGCGGCGGTGAAGCCGTGATTCCGGTTCTGCCAGGCGGTACTTCAGAGGCCCGCCTCTTGGGCGCGGAGAGTGTATGGCCCTGTCTGGTCTCCCGACAGAGACGTTGGGCCCAAGGGTACCGACGTGGGCGCGGGCCCATCTTCGGACTCGCTGACCTCGTCCGCACTGGGAGACGGTTTGCTCGTGGGTGTGGTTCCCTCTAGGAGGCCGCACCGGACGGATTCCCTCACGGCGGAGGTCTACGCGGCAAGGCCGATGCGTCGCATCTCTCTTGCGCCCTGGTTTGCCGGAGCATAGACCCAGCGCACTGCCACTACGCGAAGCCTTTCAGAGTGCAAATCGGGTACAAATCCCGCCCCCGCTACCCTCCCGATTCGAACACCCCCGACTCCGGCCGCCCCTCGGCTGGGGTCACTGGTGGGGTTCCGTCGCGAGTGGCAGCAGCTGCCGCACGGTGTTGGTGACCTAGAGCCCCACCCGATCGAGTCCCGCCTGCGCAGCCCTCTCCAACCCCGACAGCCTCCCACGATAGGGCTATCAGCGAGTGCCGGGAATGCAGTGAAAGAACTCCTGGGAGCGCTCTCGAATCCCAGTGGGTTGGCGGACAGGATTCCTGGGTCTTGACAGCCGGCCGGTTCCTGCGTATGCTACCCTCTCTCAAACATCTGTTCGCAAGGAGGCAGCCATGACTTCTGGGTGTCAGGTGGCCGTAGGGGCGGCGCTGGCGTTGGGCCTGCTGACGCTGTCGGCGCCGGTAAGTGCTGAAGGGAGCGGAGGGGTGTCTGCGGCGCGACCAGACTACGGCAAGCTCGCACTGCGCGGCGATGGCATGGCCCAGGATTCGTTCTCGCTCGCGCTTCAGGCCGCGGCGCGACTGCTGGGGCGGGAGACGGACTATGCCACCATCGCGGCGATGACGACGAACGCGTTCTCGCCGGCAGTCAACCCGGAGGAGGAGTGCACGTCATGGTGGCACGTGGATGGGCGCCTCTCCACAGCCGCTGACCTCCAGCCGCTCGCGGCGCGACTCGGCCTCCGCATCTGCCGGCTCCCCCTTCCCGATTCCCCCGGCAGCGCACAACCAGAGGTGGTCCAGACGGTACGGCAGGCCATGGAGGCCGGCTCGGTCATCGTGGTGGAAGACGGATGGCAGTGGCAGGGGGGCCCGCACGGCTGGGTCCCATGGGCGTGGGCAGGTATCATTACCGACGCGAGGCCCGACGGCGCGCTGCTCGGCGCCTGCCTGAACGGTGAACGTGACAACCCCCTGGCCGACATGGGGAGGATGTGGGCGGTCTCGGTAGGAGAGCCCGCGGCCGCCTCTCGTCGGGGGGATCTGGCGACACTTCGCCAGGCGGTCGAGCGCCTTCGCGGCACCGGTCGGTTCGCCCCAAGCGACTCCCGCGTCTACGGTCTGGAGGCCATGGACCTGTGGATCAAGCAGATGGAAGTGGTGCCAGGCTTTTGTCGCCCCTGCCAGGAGAAGGCGCAACGCGGCTGGACTGACGCCGTCGACAATGCCGTGGCGATGCGCGACCGCTCAGCGGTCGCCGCCTCCTACCTGCGAGGCATTGCACCCACCGTCTCCCTCGCTGGACGGCCCTACCTGGAATCCGCCGCGAAGCACTACGAACGCATCGGGCAGTTGCTCGCCCCCACGTTGACCGGCGATGGCAGTGAGAGGTACGAGCAGTTCGTCGGGGATCTTGCCAGACAGAAGGCCCACGCCGAGGGCGTGCTGCGGCCCGTCCGCGCCGAGTTGTCCGCGGCCGCCGACGATATGGCCAAGGCGCTCGCCAGCCCGCTCTCGGATGCGCTACTCGTGCCAGGTGTGCCGGCGGGGAAAGGCGATGGCAACGAGTTCGCCCGCGGTCTGGAGGTCCTCCTGAACCACGCGGGCACGCCCGCGGACTACGACACGCTGATGGGAGATCTGGGGGTCGCCTTCATGCTACAGGCCAGCGACCAAGCTCCGAGGTACGGCGGCGCGCTGGACGTGGGATGGTGGCCGCTCGATCCTGCGTGTGTGCCGACCTACCTCGACTTCGTGAGTAGGGTGGTGGGACAGCGCATAGACTTTGTGGCTCTTGCGCCCGGCTCGCCGGAAGCGCTGCCGCAGGCCTTCCGAGAGCAGATACTGGCGCGGGCGAAGGCATCGCTGCAGAGGGGCGAGCCGTTCCTGGAGAACTACGACTTCTGGACAGTCGTGACCGGCTGCGACGACGGCGAACCGCCTCTGCTCGGGTTCTGTCCTGCTGGAAAGAGCCCCACGCCGGAGCGCCTGCTGGCGTACGGGTCGGCCTTCGCGTTCCTGGGCGAACCCATGCCCATGGTGGATCGTCGCGCGGCCGACCGGGAGGCGTTGCGGCATGCGGTCGCACTTGGCCGTGACGAAGTGCAGATGCCGTGGGGCTTCGTCACCGGGCAGAAGGCCTTCGCGCTGTGGGCGCAGACCCTACGGGACACTGAGCACCTGGGTGAGGCGGGCTGGCACTGGAACACGGTGAGACATCTCACTCTCAACCGCGCTAGCGCCATCGCCTACCTCCGCGCCATGGCGGCGCGCCAACCGGCGTCGGCGCCTCATCTCAAGGCCGCTGCCGCGCGCTATGAGCAGACTCTCGCGCGCCTCAGGGAAGCGGACCTCAGTGAAGCCGCTCTCATGTCCAGCGCTGGGCGGGAGAAGCTTGCCGCGCTGGCGGAAGAGATCGCCCGCGTGGAGGCGGATGCAGTCGGCGAACTGGGGAAAGCGGTCGCCGCAATGCCGGCCCGCTGATCATCCCTCGAACAGGGAGCGAGACGTGTCATCATGGGCTAGCCCGGTCGCCCTCACACGCGAACTGGCGCGGCACGCCCATTCCGGGGGCGTGGATGACCTGCCTCCGTAAGAAATATCAGTCACAATGCTAGCCCCGTATGCGCGGCCGGCACCCGCGCGCCGGGTCGGTCAACCGCGATGAGCGCAGGCCGTTCCGCTGTGGGGAGGGAATGCACTCCCCAGCATCCGTCATCCCATCTCAGTCGGGGCCGCCAGCCGCGAAGCCGCGCAACTCAGGTCCTCACCTCACCAGGTCCCTGGGCCAGCAGTGAAGGCGAGTCCTGCTGACCGCGATGGCCCCCCTGACATGTGGCCCGGCGGGCTAGCAACACATGTGCAGGTCGAGTATTATGTGCCCCATGAGGCGAAACCCACATGCGGTTGAGCGTTACGGGTACCTGATCGCGGCCGTGTCTGTGGCGGCAGCGACTCTGGCCTTCTACCCCGGACGCGCACACTTCGCAAAGGGGCAGTGGGCGCTGCTCTACCTGCTACTCGTGGTCGTGGTGGCTGGTCTGAGCGGGGTGCGCCCCGCGCTGGCTGCCGCTGGGCTGTCGTTCCTCGCCTGGAACTACTTCTTCCTGCCACCGTACGGTACGTTTCGGGTGGCTGACCCGAAGGATTGGCTCGCCCTGGTCGCGTTTCTCATCGTCGGGCTCCTCATGGGCTGGCAGACAGGACGCCTGCGGGAGCGAGAGGCCCAGGCGCTGGCACGAGAACAGGAGACGGCGTTGCTGAACCGCTTTGGCGCGCGGCTTGTCTCCGACATATCACTCTCCGATGTGGCGGCGATGCTTATCGGCGAGGTGTGTGCGATCACACGCGCGAGCTGTGTCGCGGTCTTCCTTCCGAATGAGTCAGGAGAGCTGCGGGAGTTCGCGGTTACTCCCGGCATGGCCTGCCCGCGTTCCCCGGAAGTGCAGCAACTCGTCGCCTGGGTGAACCGGCAGGCGAAGGCGATAGGTCTGCCTCCGCATCAAGACTCGGCCGGGGAGGGACGCGACTGGCCCATCTCCGTCGGCCACCTCGAGGCAGGTGCAAGCGCAGAGAGCCCCGATCTGTACCTGCCTTTGCAGACCTCCACTTGGCAGTCGGGGGCGCTGTATGTCGGGGAGCGTACCGATGGTACGCCCTATGGCTATCCGGAGGTGCGACCGGTGGTGGCATTGGCCAACCAGGTCTCGGTGTTTCTGGAGCGGCAACACCTCCAGACGGTGGCCAGACAAGCCGATGCGCTCCGCGAAGCCGACCGCATGAAGTCCACGCTCGTCTCTGCGGTCTCGCATGAACTGAAGACACCGCTCTCCTCCCTGACCGCGACCATCACCGGCCTGCTGGAAGGGGATCTTCCCTGGAACGAGGACCGAGTGCGCCAGGAAGTGCAGGCGGTCGAGCAAGACCTCGTACGACTTGGCGGCAGCATCAACTCACTCCTTGATCTCTCCCGCCTGGAGGCATCGGAGTGGCGGCCTAGCCTGGAATCCTATGAGTTCGGGGAGATTCTCGGGACCGCGCTCTCGAAGCTGCCGCCGGGCTACCGGGCCCGGGTGTCCGTAGTACTCCCCGATGACCTGCCGATGATCTGCGTGGACTTCGACCAGTGGGTGCGGGTATGGGAGCACCTGCTAGGGAACGCACTCGTCTACAGCGGCCCTGATAACCCGGTGCGCGTGGGCGCCAGCGCCACCTCCAGAGAGGTGAGGATGTGGGTCGAGGACGAAGGACCTGGGATTCCCCCCGAGGAGCGCGAACGGGTATTCGATAAGTTTTACCGCGGCAAGTCCGCGGCAGCGGCCTCCGGGACTGGTATCGGTCTGGCCATCACGAGCGAGATCGTGCGCTTCCACGGGGGACGCATCTGGATCGAAGACGTAGTCCCGCACGGTGTGCGGTTCGCCATCGCACTGCCGAGGGCGGAGCCGAGTGGAGGGGTTAGCGGTGGGTGCGCCTGAGAAGCCCGCGAGCATCCTAGTCGTCGACGATGAGGCGCAGATCCGCCGCGCACTCAACTCGATCTTGTCCACCCGCGGCTATCGGGTCATCTACGCTTCGGATGGAACCGAGGGCCTCGACCTAGCGATCGAGCACAGCCCCGACTTGGTCATCCTCGACCTGGCGATGCCGAAGATGGGCGGGCTGGAGATGTGTCGCGAACTGCGAACGTGGTACGCCGCGCCCATTCTGGTCCTGAGCGTGCGCGACGCCGATGCCGACAAGATCGCCGCTCTGGACGCGGGAGCCGATGACTACGTCACCAAGCCCTTCTCTGCCGGAGAACTGCTGGCGCGGGTGCGGGCGCTCCTGCGGCGCGCCTCCGGCCAGGCCGCCGCGGCGCCGGCCATCACCATCGGCGACCTGGAGATCAACATCGCCCAGCGACGCGCCAGGCGAGGGGATCGGGAGATCGAGCTGACCCGGACCGAGTTCGACATCCTCGCCTACCTCGCCCAGAACGCCGACACGGTGGTTACATCGAAGATGATCCTGGAGCGCGTGTGGGGCCCGGAGTATCGCGAGGACACGCAGACCCTTCGGGTGCATGTCAGCCACCTCCGCAGGAAGATCGAGCCCCACCCCTCCGTGCCGCGCTACCTCCTCACCGAACCGGGCGTTGGTTTCCGCCTCTGCACCCCCTGATCGCATCGTCGAACAAGGCCACCGCACTACACAGCAGCTTAACGGCCTGCCCTACCTCTTTCACGCCGCCTTCACACGCCAGAGGGTAGTGTTGGCGCGAAGGAGGATCAGGAAATGCAGTCACCTGCGCACGTGACGGCCTTCGGGGCGGTGCTGGCCCTCGCGTTCGGTGGAACTCCGATTGCGCTGCTAGTGAGGATGCTCCTGCTCTCCAGGGCATCTGCGGATGCGAGCCAGCCCGACCAGATGCCGGGTCGGATGCGATTGCTGCTGGTGCCGGTCAAGGGCGATAGCGAGTCGCAGCGTCGAGTGGAACTGGCCAGCCAGTGCGCGAAGGAGCAGGGCGCCAGAGTCCTGCTCGTGTATGTGATCGAGGTGCCCTGGACGCTGCCGTTGGATGCCACCTTGGGGCAGGCGGACGGGGAGGCGCGGGCAGCGCTAGAGGAAGCTCGCCTGGTGGTGGAGCAGCACCGCGTGCCGGTCCGAACGGTTATCCGCAGAGCCCGGACAGCGCGAGCTGGCATTGCCGAGGCGGCAAGGGACCATCGGGCGGACCTAGTCTTCCGGGCCCCGAGGTCGCGCAGAGGGCGGCGGGATGGCTGCAGTTCACCGGTAGGACAGTGAAGTCATGGCAGACGCTGGGCTGGTACTGGTCTTGCTGGTGTTCCTCAGCTTCGGCCTCTGGTATCCGCGAGCCGCCGACCGGCTGTAGTGTCGGAGACTGAGATGAGTGTCGAGTACTTGCTGAACGGGGTGATCGCGCTGGGCCTGCTGGCCTACTTGGGGTACGTGCTCATCAGGCCGGAGCGGCTGTGAGAGCGTAGAGTCATGGCCGTGCCAGACCTGGTGCAACTCCTTCTCTATCTCGCCCTCCTGCTTCTCATCACGAAGCCGATGGGGTCCTATCTGGCACGTGTCTTCGCGGATGAGCGCACGCTCCTCGATCCTGCGCTGCGGCCGATGGAGCGCCTGATCTACCGCTGCTGCGGCATCGACCCTCACCAGGAGATGCGCTGGACCACCTATACCGTCACGATGCTGCTGTTCAACTTCGCGGGTCTGCTCCTGCTCTATGCGATCCTCAGGCTCCAGCATCTCCTGCCCTGGAACCCTCAGCACCTCGGCCCGATGCGGCCGGACTTGGCATTCAACACCGCGGTCAGCTTCGCCACGAACACGAACTGGCAGGCGTACGCCGGCGAGACCGCGGTCACCTACTTCACCTCCCTCCGGTGCGCTCCCGAGTGCGTGTGTCGAGGGCCCATGGTGCCGCCAGTTGCCGCTGTCAGGCGCCCCTGAAGGGGCCTCCGGTATGACCGATGCCGGCTACCCCTCGGCTGGGAGTCGGTGTTCTGGGCTCAACGCGTATACGCCGAGTGTACTCCCCCGAAGGGCGCAGCCCAGGGAACTGCTGCCTGCCGGGCCTTCGTGCACTCCTGGGGCAGGCATGCTCGCTGACGCACGGAATACTGCGGATGGGCATCACGCAGCCGAGACCGGAAGCGTGAATGCGTCAAGGAGACTCGCAGGGGACATGCAGAACCGAGTGCTCATCGTCGAGGATCACCTACCTACGCTGCAGCTTGTCACCGCCGCGCTCGTGAAGGAGGGGCTCGACGTGGCAGTCGCTCACAACGGAGCTGAATGCCTGCTTGCAGTCGAGGCGCAGCGGCCGGACCTGATTGTGCTCGACGTGAAGATGCCCGTCATGGACGGCCTCCAGACTTTGCCGCGTTCTGCGTGAAAGCGACGTGACACAGAGCATCCCGGTCATCATCCTGAGCATCCGCTCGGAGGACAGAGACGTGGTGAGGGGGCTCTCCGCGGGGGCCGACATGTACATCGCCAAGCCCTTCACCGTCACAGACCTCGTCACCGCCGTGCGGAGAATGCTCCAGGTCACTGGCGAGAAGCAGTAGCTGCGCTCGCCTTCTCGCGCAGCAGACCGGCGGGCATCTCCTGCCATGCAAGGCGGGGCGGGTCATGGCTCGGAACCCCACCTGGGAACCGCCCGCTGGGGCTGTGAACTGCGGCCTCGATGTTATCTGGATTGGCCACAGGGACATGGCTCTTCCCAGCGAAGGGCACTCTGAATTCCAGCGCCGTGGCCGTCAGGAACGCTGACGGCAGATGGCTGTGGGGGCTGGAGCCGTCCCACAACCGTTGACGCTAAGCGCTCACGTGTGTGGATGTCCGCCGTCGGCACTGGCTCCGGAGAGGGCTGAAGCTCGGGGAGAAAGAGGTTAGCATGAAGCGGATTCTGGTGATAGACGACGACCCTCCCATCGCCCGCATGATAGGCGCCACGCTCAAGGCGGCCGACGTCGAACATAGCCTGGACTACTGCAGCGACGGCGCCCAGGGCCTGATCAAGGCCGTGCAGGGCGGCTACGATCTCATCACCCTGGACCTACACATGCCTTTCATGGGCGGCGTCGAAGCCCTGAGGGAGATAGGGCGGAACGCGAAGTCGGCCCAGACACCGGTAGTCGTGATCTCCGGCCAGCAGGACCCGGCATTCCATCAGCGCGTGATGGAACTCGGGGCAGTCGCGGTGGTGATGAAACCCTTTGGCCCGACCGACCTCGGCAATCTGCTGCGTCAGATCCTCTCGGGAGAGCCGGTGGAGCCGCCGCCCACGGGGGAGGTCGCCGAGCCGGGCCCGGGCCTGCGTCCCCTTGGCAACTGATCCGCCAGTTGGGTCGCGGGACGTGAGCGTTAGCCGGCAGCCCTCCGCCGCGATTCGGCGTCTCTGAGCGGCGACCCGCCTCCCAGCCTTCCGGGCGACATGAAGTGCACCTTTCCTAGGGGCGGTTTGGCGGCACAGGAAGCGGGCGATAATCAGCGTAACCGCAAGACACGTCCGCGAGGCAGGATGAAAGGGGAATACGATGAGGACTTCAGCAGGGAAGGGGGCGGCGGGAAGAGGGCGTGGGCCGGTTCGCGCAGCCGGCGGTAGCGCGGGGAAGCCGATCGCGGCGAGACGAAAGGCGACTGCGGAAGCCCCAGAGGTCGATGGGAGATCTGGTCGGAGACGGAAAGGAGCCGGAGCGATGAGCGCAGCTGGCAGGGATGATGAGAAACGAGTCACCGCCGGAGAGGCGGGGGCCGCAGGTGCGGCGAGGGCCAAGCCTCCCGCCCGGGATGGGCTGGGCACTGAGAACATCAGCAAGGTTAGGGATATCCTGGTCGGTCCTCAGCTCAGAGAGACTGAGAAGAGACTCACCCGTCTGGAGCAGCGCCTCGCGACCGAGGTCTCCCGGATCTGGGGTGAAGCGACGAAGCGCTTCGACTCCGTGGAGAGCTACATCAAGAAGGATGCCGAAGCCCTGAGTGGCCAGCTTGCCAGGGAGCAGGGAGACCGCGCTGACTCGCTAAAGGAAGTCTCGCAGAAGATCCAGGACGCGAACAACAACCTCCAGCGACTGAGGGATGAACTGGCCACGGCGCAGCGGCAACTCCAGCAGCAACTGCTCGACCAGTCGAAGACGCTGAGGGACGAGAGCCGTCAGCAGAATGACGCGATCTCGGCCGCACTCGACAGGGCGGTGCAGGAGCTTCGTTCCGAGAAGACTGATCGCGTGGCCCTTGCCGCCCTGTTTGCTGAGGTATCCGCACGGCTTACTGAGAATCTCGAGATCACCTTCGGAACTCGATCCGAGGAGTAGCCTGGTGACCTGTTCTTCCGGCGAGGACGTACCTGAAGCCCCCGATAGGGAGGCCTCTTCGCCGGCAGGTGAGGACCTGACTGAACTCCGCGGGCTGCTCCTCAGACCTCTCGAGGAAAGAGTCGCCGGGCTGCAGAGGCGGCTGGACGACCCTGGGGTTCGCGCAGAGGAGATGGGGCGGGTTCTGCCGGCGGCCATCGTGCACGGCTCAGAGCGGAGCAGCGACCTGACCACAGCTCTTCGCCCCAACGTGGAGGAGGCTCTGCACTCTTCCGTTGCCCACAACCCCCAGGTGCTCGCGAACGCGCTCTTCCCAGTCATAGGACCCGCGATCAGAAGGTCGATGCGGGAGTTCTTCCGGGACATGGTCCAGTCGCTGAATCGCGTGCTTGAGAGTGGCTTCTCGTTACGCGGCTTGCAGTGGCGCTTCGAGGCCATACGAACTGGCAAGTCGTTTGCGGAACTGGTCCTGGCCCGCAGTCTTCTCTACCGGGTTGAGCAGGTCTTCCTGATCCACAGGGAAACTGGCCTGCTGCTTCAGCATGCCGTCGCAGAGTCAGTGGCGACTCAGGATGGCGACATGGTTTCCGGCATGCTGACTGCCATCCAGGATTTCGTGCAGGACTCGTTCCAGACGGAGAAGGAAGACGCGCTGCAGACACTTCGGGTTGGCGATCTCACCGTTCGGGTCGAGCTTGGGCCCTATGCTCTGCTCGCGGCCGTCGTCCGGGGAAGCGCCCCGACGGAGTTCAGCTCGGCTCTCCAGGAAGCGCTGGAGAGCATCCATCTGAAGTACACCGACGCGCTACGATTCTTTGAGGGCGATCCGAGCGTTCTCGATGGCGCCCGGGTGTACCTGGAGGGCTGCCTGATCGAGGCGCGCCGCGAAGGGTCGAAGCAGCCGTCGCGCAGGCTCTGGATCGTGGCAGGCGCTATCCTCGCGCTGGCCCTGGTCTGGTGCATCCTCGCGGTACGGAGCAACCTGCGCTGGGCGCGTTACGTCGAGCAGGTGCGGGCCCAACCCGGCCTCGTGGTGATCAGGGCTGAGAAGAGCCATGGGAGGTATCGCATCTACGGGCTCCGTGATCCGTCAGCGGTCGAACCCAAGGACTTGCTGAGGAATGCCGGCATCAGGCCCTCCCAGGTGGTCGCCACTTGGGAACCCTATCAGGCGCTCAGCCCAACCTTTGTCGCACGGAACGCAGCAAGACTGCTGCGTCCCCCGGCCAGTGTCTCCCTGCGATTCCAGGATGGCGTCCTCTCTGCCGCCGGGCTCGCGCCACATGGGTGGATCGCCGACGCGCAAGAGCTAGCGCCTGCTGTCCCTGGCGTCACTCGGTTCGACGATGCCGACCTACAAGACATCGACCTGGCGCAGATGAATGAGAGCGCGAAACGCGTCGGAGAGCGAGTGCTCTACTTCGTGACGGGAACTACGCGACTTGTGCCCGGCCAAGAAGGCGCGGTGGCTGCGCTGATCGCGGAGATCGGGAAGCTGCGCCAGTCGTCGCTCGCCGCGGGCCGGAGCTTCCATATCGAGATCACTGGCCACACCGACAAGACCGGAACCGATGCCACGAACTCGAGGCTGAGCCGAGCTCGTGCTGACTGGGCAGCATCGATGCTTGTCTCAAGAGGAATCGACAGAGCTGATCTTCGCGCCGACGGTGTCGGCTGGAGCCAGCCTGCGCGACAGGGGTCTTCGCCGCAAGAGGCCGGGACAAACCGAAGGGTCTCCTTCCGCGTGTCTTGCTGAAGGCTCCCCCACCGGGGGAGCTGGGGAGTGATAATGAAGGCGAAGCTATGCATGGTTGGCTCCTACGCGGTCGGCAAGACGAGCCTCGTAAGGCGGTTCGTGGAGAGCATGTTCTCCGAGAAGTACCTGACTACGGTGGGCGTGAAGATCGACAAGAAGACAGTGACGGTTGGGCAGGCCGAGCTTGACCTGGTCCTGTGGGACATCGCGGGCGAGGATGATGTCCAGCCGCTTCAGCTCGTCTATCTTCGCGGTGCGTCTGGGTATCTCCTCGTCGCAGACGGCACTCGCCGCGCCACCCTGGACAAGGCGCGGGCTCTCCAGCGGAAGGTCGAGGAGACGATCGGCAAGAAGCCTTTCGTGCTGGTGCTCAACAAGTCGGACCTAGTGCAAGACTGGGATGTGGGAGATCAGTTGACCAATGAGCTGGCGGGGGAGGGATGGGACCTGATGAAGACGAGCGCCAAGACAGGTTCCGGCGTGGAGGAAGTCTTCCACCTGCTTGCTCGGAAGATACTGGGTACGTAGATGGACACCGCCCCTCCAGCAGTTCTCGAGTATGTCAACAGCTATCTGCTCCAGGCACGGTCCCCCGCCTACCTCGAGGTGCTGAGAGATGGAAGTCTGGCCCAGCACGGGGGGAACCTTGGTGAGTACGGGCTTACTGGACTGCGGGAGGGTTGTCGGGTGGAAGACGCGGTACCCTTCCTGCAGGGCTACCTGCCACTCGAGGACTCACCCATCGTCCTCCCGGAAGTCGAGATCCAGCCCGGCGTCATCGCAGGCATCCACCTCTTCCCAGGTCAAGGCGTGGACTGGGTGCTGCTCCTCAACGCTGCCCCTGAGACACGGCACAGTCGCGGCCTGCAGCAAGCTCTGAGGGATCGGCAGCGAGAACTGGGATCGATACGGCGTCTGACGCGTGCTCTGGCTTCTACGACGGACGAGAGTTCGCTAGTGAGGGCCGCGCTGCGGGTAGGCATCGATCTTATCGGGGCAGAGGCGGGCGCCGTTCTGCTCAGCGATGGGGATTCCGGTGAGCTGACCTATCGTTACGTGGAGGGCTTTGGCGGCGACGATCTTGTGGGCCAGCGCGTCAGCGAAGGGGTCGCCGTGGAGGTGTACACCTCTGGGCGCGCTCAGGTCCTCGGCGGTGTCGCGGCGGATATTGGAGATGACGCCCCCGCACCCGACCCGACGGCATCTGCGCTGCCCAACATGGTCACGCTTGCGCTAGTCGCTCCTGACGGCAGGTCATCGGGCGTCATGCAGCTTGTGAACAAGCGGACGGGGCCAGTCCTCGAGAGCGACGTTCGGCTGCTAGAGATTCTGAGCGCCGAGATCGCGCTCGCGGTTGAGCAATCTCGCCTCTACCGAGAGGCCAAAGTGGCGGAAGTCGCGCGGTTACTCGGCGACATCAGCCACGATATCAAGAATCTGCTCACTCCGGTCGTGTTTGGCATCGATGTGCTGAAAGCGATGATAGCCGACCTCTACACGCGGCTTGGAGGCGCAGAGGGTGTGACAAGTGGATCGCTGCCCTCTGAGATAGGCGGATACCCGCTGGGATTCGATGCCGAGGCGGTTACCATGATGCGAGAGGCAGCACGTCGCATGCAGGACCGAGTGAAGGAAATCGCCGACTGCGTGAAGGGGGTCACCAGCCCACTCGTTCTCGCTCCCTGTCAGGTTAACGAACTGGTGGAGCGAGTCAGGAACGTTCTTCGCCCCGTTGCCGAACAGGATGGCATTTCCCTAGTGACGGAGCTGGCCAGCGACCTCCCACTGGTAGAGGCCGACAGCAGCAGGCTGTACAGTATGCTCTACAACCTGATGGATAACGCGATGGCTGCCATCCGCCGCACCAACCGGCCGGGCCAGGTTGCCATCGCCACCGCGGCCCAGGCGGAGGACGGATTCGTCTCTATCGAAGCGACTGACACGGGTTGCGGCATGAGTCCCGAGACGCTCGGGCGGCTTTTCACACCGGCGATGCGCAGTACCACTGCCCTGGGGACGGGGCTGGGAACGAAGATCGTCAAGGATGTCGTGGACGCGCACGGCGGGGAGATTAGTGTCGAGAGCACCGTGGAAGTGGGCACGAGATTCCGCATCAAGCTACCTCTATCGCGGCGCTGAAGCTGATGTTCCGGCGCTGCTCCTGACACTCTGCCTTGAGGCGATGTGGTACCATGGCCGTGTTGGAGCAGTCCGTCCCCGCGCGGAGGGATCAGATGAGTGGCTCTGACTCAGGCCTTGTGCGGGAAGCCGCCGTGCCCGGCCCGGCCGTCCTGATCGTCGATGATGACGCTGCCATCCGAACGTTTCTGAAGTAGGCTGTGCTGACCATCTGCCCGTCGGCCCAGGTCCACGAGGCGGCGGACAGGGTGTCCCTGTCAAATGGCGATGGGACACCGCAGACGGCCCTACCAGCTTGCCTGTGAATCCTGAGCACTCTGTCATACCCAACCTTGAGACGGCGCCTCCGGGCGCCGTTCCCCTTTCTGGAGCGTGATGCTGTGGAGGTCTTTCGAACCGCCGTTGCTCTGATGGTGCGATCCCTGGTGTTGAGTGCCCAGTCGGCTGGTCAGCAACGACGGTTGTCCCTGCAGCGGGCCATCGTAACTGGTGAGGAGACGGGGGAGTTGGCCCGGCTGCCCCCTGAACCAAGACCGCTCTCACCATCCCTGACCTCTTACGTCCACCCCACTGCACAGGGAAGCGCGAGTCTCCCGGCGAAGTTAATCAGGTACGTTGCCGTCAAGGAGAAGGGGAGAGCGGCGTCAGTCCGCCCTGCTTCGAAGCGGCCTGCCGTGCGAAGGAAGAGACCGGACATGAGATGGGGCAACTGGGCCCGGCGGCAGCGCGAGCGCCGCTCTCCGCTCTGGAGGTGGATCTGTCGCCTCAACAACGTAGTTCAAACGCGAGGGGCGCGGCTCGGTAGAGGGAACCGGTTGGTGGCCGTCGGCGCCATGTTCTGGCACGTCCGTCTCCGCGTCCATGGTCGCGACAATGCCCTCCTGGTCGGCCACGGTTCCTCTCTGCGCAACGTCCGAGTCCGCATTGTCGGCGATGGGAACCGCATCGAGATTGGCGAGTACGTGCGGTTCACCGGCCACCTCTTGGTGATGGGGAACCACAACGTCATCTGGGTAGGCGACCGCACGTATGTAGGGGGCGCCGAGCTGGCCGCCGCACAATCGGCCTCCATCCGCATCGGGGAGGACTGCCTGCTCGGCGATGAGGTCGATGTACGCTCCGGCGATTTCCGCTCGATCATTGATGCCACAACCGGCGAGCGACTGAATCCCCCCTCCGATGTCGTGATCGGGGATCGCGTATGGGTGGGCAAGAGAGCGATGCTGATGAAGGGCAGCCGCATCGGCTCCGGCAGCATCGTAGGTGCAGGCTCGCTCGTCACCGGTGAGGTCCCGAGCGATGTCGTGGCCGCCGGCGTGCCGGCGAAGGTGATCCGCACCGGCGTCGCTTGGCGGCACGAGCGGATGGACAGTCGGAACGGCCAGGCATCGGGGACCCAGGAAGATGCAGAGGAGTGTGCTCCCCCGAAGGGAACGGTGCCCAAAGGCACCGCGCGCTGTCCGGAAACTCATCGGCGCGGCTGAGGTGAACTAGGGTTGGTCCGCCGATGGCACGGCAGGGCCTAGACAGGCTCCATCCGGCCTAGTCGCCAGGGGTCACAGTGTCTGTGTTAAGTGGGCGCGGGACACCGGTTTGGGTGCCCAGACCGGCGACAGCACCTCGTGAGTAGCGCACCGGCGGCCGCGAACGCGCGGAAGACGGGACACGGATGAGCGGGCGAACCATGCGACAGGACCGAATCGGTTTGGGGAGGCGCGGCCGCACGTTCTCGGCGCGGGACCGAGCGGAACTTTCAGTAGACGAGAGAGTCAGGCCGCCAGCCTGTACGCGGTGATCCGAGCGTCGGCGAAGAAGCGTCGTTCAGGGTTGGCCGGCAGCGTCTTGGCGGACTTCTCCGGCTTGGTCCACTGCTCGCCGCGGTGGATCAGCGAGGGAACCGCGCCTCCCAGCGTCGTGTGCCCGCGGTACTCGTTGTAGTAGACAACGAAGTCCCGAAGCAGCTGGGTGAGGTGGTCGAGGCCGCGGATCACCGGGACACGCTTCAACCACTCGTACTTCAAGGTGAGAATGACGCGCGCGGTCACCGCAATGGAACCATGCTGGCCGACGGCACCGAACCTCTGTTTCACGTCCCATCGGATAAGCAAGTCGCGGAACGCCTCGGAGATGAAGACCCCTTCGTGGTCGCTGATCAGGTGCTTGGGAGCGCCGTGCTGGACGAAGGCGTCCTCCAACGCGCCCACCACCCAGCCGGCATTTGGTCCTTCCAAAGGAACGACAGCCATCACCGCCCGGGAAAAGTGATCGATCGCCACCAGCACCCAGGTGGGCCAGATCCCCCAGCGAAGCACCCGCGTCCGGTCCACCGACCACACGTGATTCGGGTAGCGGGCGATGATCTGCCGGGGCCCGGCGGGCGCGGCCTGGGCCTTCGCCGCGGCCGGCGCGTTCTTCGGCTTGGGTTGCAGCAGCACATTCCGCACCGTTGAGGCGGCCACGAACACCCCCAGCAGCCAGACGGTGTTGGCGACCCGGTCCCGTCCGACGTACGGGTTCGCCTCGAAGATGTCCCAGATCATCCGGGCGAGCTCGGCCGGCGTCTTCCTGGGGCTCTCAGTGCGTCCTTTCCTCTCGCCCAGGTCGCCTCGCTGGGCCGCGTGGAGCCAACGGTAAAATGTCGACCGGGCGATCAGGAAGTGCTCTGTCACTTTGTTGCGCGCAATCCCGTAGTACTCCATATGCCAGAGGATCTGCAGACGTTGCATTGGGGTGTAACGCTTCCGGCGGGGTGCGTCAGCGTCCCGTGCCTTGAGCAGGCGGTTCTCCGACTGCAGCCGTCGAATCTCATCTCGGAGTCGGGCCACCTCCCCTTCTGCCTCGCTCGCGACGACGGCCCGCTGCAGTAACAACAGCCGCTGTTGGCCAGCAGCCTGGGCGCTCAACACCATGGATCGCACGATCAGGGCAACGGCCGTTCGCAAGACCTCCACGTCACCACACCCCATGAGAGAAGACAGCGCCCGGGAGGCGCCGCCGCAATGTCCGATATGATGGAACTCTCTGGAGTCACAGGCAAGCCCACAGGGCTGTCAGGGGTGTCCCATCGCCGTTTGACAGCCACAGTGTCCGCGGCTGGCCCTACCATGGACTCGCGTCGCCGGTCACGGCGCTAGGGCACCACGAGAGAGGCCGCACGATTATCCTGGAACCCAGATGGGTTTCTGGGCAGACGCGGGGAGCTTCGAGCGCGGGGACGCCAAGTTCGTGCGTGTTCTTGTATATGCGCTGTCGAAGTAGAGCTGGCAAGAAGGCCCGATACTCGCCTGCCGGAGTCCCTCGCCCTGTCGCCGGTCGCGCCGGCTACGGCGCGGGCAGCCGGCCGCGGCGACGTCGCTTCCTGCGGCCGACCACTCGGCCCGTCGTCGTCTCCCCTCGTGCCGTCCCAACATGCCGCTGCTGCCATTGCTTGAGTCGCGGCAGCAGAGCTCCCAGCGGCGGCGTCGGCCCGTTGAGGCCCAGGCCCACTACCGTATGCGGAGACATGGGGTCCCCGGCGTGTTCGACCAACGAACCAGGGAGGAACTGCAGCAGGCTTCGGAGGCCATCGGGGGTGAACCACCAGTAGTCGCTGGGGTAGTCGTGGATTGGGAAATCCATCACCGAGGTAATCACCACCAGCCCGCCGGGCCAGACGATCCGCCGGATCTCCTCCATCGCGCGCTGCGGGAACTCCACGTGCTCCAGGGTATCGATCACCAGCACCAGGCCCACCGATGCATCAGGCAAGTCGATCTGGTGCAGGTCGAGGATCCTGTCTACGCCCGGACCCTCCCGCACATCCGCGCCGATGTACGTCTTCCCGGGGAAGAGGGGGCGAAGGTCTGCAAAGCCCTCCTGCCCGGCCACCTGGAGCGCCCCGAATCGACGATGGGCTCGCCGACAGGCAAGGTCTCGGCTACCATCGCCACCAGACCGACTCTCGCATCGCCCGTCTATTCCTGTGCCTGGGTTGCTCGGCTTCCTACTGTTCCCGCCCGGCGCCGGTCTGCTACGGCGGGGGGAATGGTCTTCTCCTCTCGACGCGAACTGACCTGCCCACGCAACTGGTGGGGGTCAAGGAGCTGGCCCTCACAGGCCGAACCGCTGCTCTATGAGCGGTTCCATGCTTCCCCCCTACCTCGTCGTGTCTCAGGACCCATCCGGGCCTGAATCCGGCAGGTTGGGGGGGAGGGTGTGCGCCCCGGTAGGGTAGGCCGGAGAGGCCGGGAGCGCCTGCGCGCTGCCGTCGCCGCTCAGCACATCCCCCTGCCGCGTCATAGATAGCAGCGGTGGTGCCGTGTACGCTGCGTAACCCCGTGAACGGCAGTGCGACGGGGCGCGTGAACACGTTCCACATGCTCGGGTTGCCGACGCGCTGGTGCTCCCCATGCCCGTTCGAGGCCAGAGAGGATCGATCGGTGGAATCACACCTTACCCCTAGGCACTCACGACCATTGCCGCCGCCCCAGCGGGGGTCTCGCTTCGCCGCGCCGACAGCCCAGGCGGCGGCACTACACCCGCCCGCCCCGGTCCCGGAGCCAGTAGCTTCGTGTCCGTGTCAGTGGATGACCGTGGGCTTGGCCGTCGAGGCGGAGACCACGAAGAGGGATGCGGGGCGATCAAAGATGCTACCGCTCTCGCCGACGCCGTTCCCCCAAGTAACCAGGCCGTGTCCTTCCATGTCGTCCATCCGACTCACCACTCCAGATCGCCCGTCCGCGACGTAGATCCGGTCATACCGGTCAACGCACACCGCCAGGGGATACACCAGGTCTCCACGCGTGATGAAGCCCGTGCCTTCCATGTCATCGATGCGAACGATGCGGCGATTCTCCCCGTCAGGGATATAGAGGCGCCCCTTCCGATCTACCCAGACCTGTTCCGGCCAGTACAGCCTGGTGGCACCCGCTCCCTTGTAGTACCTCCATTCGGAGCCGTCCATATCGGCGATACGGACGATCCGATGGTTCCCCATGTCTGCCACGTAGATGCGATCCAGGGAGTCCACGAAACAGCCAGCTGGCGAGGAGAACTGCCCGTTCTCCTGTCCCTTGGTGCCAAAGCTCACCAGTCCGGCGCCACTCATGTCGTCCATGCGATAGAGGCACCCCTGGGTGGAGTCAACCACGTAGATGCGGCCCTTGCTGTCCCTCGCCACCCCAGACGCGAACACGATGGGGCCTTTGAAGAACACCCGTCCGCCGCCGGAGATGTCGCTCTGGCCGACGCCAGCGCTTCCCGACGCGAGGTAGATGCGCCCCGCCCCGGCGTCCACCCAGATCTGCCGCACGCCGTCGTATCCGCTCAGTTCGATCCAGCCGCCGCCTTTCATGTCCGTCATCATTGCGAGCTTGCTGGAGTTTGTGCTTGCCACCCAGACT
This sequence comes from uncultured Armatimonadota bacterium, assembly GCA_963699135.1. Classification (GTDB taxonomy): domain Bacteria; phylum Armatimonadota; class Hebobacteria; order Hebobacterales; family Hebobacteraceae; genus JBEKKD01. Next base: position 1,957,875 of record OY969415.1, read on the forward strand.
GGCAGGTCTGGCTTGCTGATCGGCACCATAGCCAGGTTGCCGATCTGAGGCATGTTCCCAATGGACGGCTGGAACTGAGGCTGGGAGAACGCCGGGACGCCCGCGAACGGCAGGAAGACGCAGGCACCGGCCACCAGTGCGAGCGAGACCAGTCGGTTCATAGTGAATATCTCCCGGGATCTGCACCACTCACCATATACTATATTACACATCGGAATACTAGTCTAGTAGATGTGAGCTGACACTCTGCGCTATGCTGGGGAGTCGCGTTCCTCTTGCTGGTGCTCCGGATCATATGTTCTGTCGGTTGCCCGGCTGGGAGGCGCTGCCCGGGTCCCGCTGCACATGCGGCAAGCGTGCCCCCCAGTTGAGAGCGGTGACGTCACTCATAACGCTGGTGGATGCACTTCCCGGTCCTTCACGCCCCGGCCACTGGCTCCGACAGGGACAGTACCCACCTGTGTCCTCCCCTGCGCGCAGTTTCCTACCTCCATCATGTGAGAATCCCAGTGCCCATGGTATCACTGGCCGTGGGCAATCACCCTGGGTTCCCGGATATGAGGTTAGGAATGGCGAGAGGCAACACTGCATCGATCCTGATTGCGATCCTGTGCGTACTGCTGGCAGTCGGCTGGTTCGCTGGCGCTGCCAGCGCCAGCGGCGCGGTGGTGTTCGTGCCTGTTACGCGTCTGGGGGCCGGCCCCGCAGGCTCAGGGTGGACGGAGCATGGCGGCAGCAGATGGGCCCATGCGCAGCCTGCGCGCTGCTGATGCATCTCTGCCCAGGTTGGTCGCTGTCTCGCCTTGGAACTGCCGTCGAGTTAGCACCGACGGCCGGGGGAAGTCGACCGGAGCGATCCCGTCTCCGCGCAACAGAGACGAGAGGTCGCACCCAGGCGACTCGTGAGCACAAGAGAGGTCACGGAGTGCGCAGAGAGGCGGTTTGGGTCATCGCCGCGGTGATCGTAGGTGTGCTGCTGAGCTTGGTCTATTGGCCGGGCGGGGGCACCGATAACCCGGACAGCTATGAGTACTTGATAGGCGGCCTGAGCCTGTGGCACGGGCACGGATTCAGGAGCATGTCCGGAGGCGATCAGGTCGTATTCCCGCCCTTCTACCCTTTGCTCATTGGCGGAGTGGACCGGGTGTTGCACGATCCCGTGCTGTCGGGACGCCTGGTGTCATTGCTCATGTCAGCCGCCAGCATAGCTCTGCTCTACGCGATCGCGCGAGTGCTGATTCCGGGTAAGCCGGCCGTCGTCGCCACCTGGCTTTTCGCGTTCCTACCGGAGCGCGTCTCTCTGTCCAGCGCGGTGATGAGCGATGTCACCTTTGCTGCGCTGGTACTGGCTGGCATCCTCCTCTGGATGATCTCGGCTTCCCGTCCGGGGGTGAGTCTGGCCTGCGGTCTGGCCCTGGGAGCCGCCTATCTCACGCGCCCGGAAGGTGTCCTGCTCTGTGGAAGTCTGGTCCTCTGCTCAGCTGTCGTTTCCTGGCAGAGGCGGCGCGGGTTTCCTCTTCGAGAAACGCTGATAATCCTCGGATTCCTGCCTCTGCTGCTACCCTACGTGCTCTATCTCCACAACCACACTGGCCGGTGGCAACTCACCGCGAAGACTCAGGTGAACCTGGCTCGTGGCTCAACTCTGACCTCCGACGGCGAGATTCGCTGGTACGCTTCCCGGAGACTGTCGGCCGATGACACTACCGTTGTAACACGCGGCGAGAGCGAGACCTCTGGGCAGTTAGCGCTACGGGTGGCCCGGAACGCGCGGTCGGCGCTGAGGGTACTCGGCGAGCAGTCGGGTCCGTTCCTGCTCGTGTGCGTGGGATTGGGTTTGTCCGCGTGGTGGTGGCGCCGCCAAGGCGATCTGGTCTGGCCGGTCTTGATCACTCTTGCCAGCCCCCTGCTCTTTCTCCCGTTCTTCCTCGTCGCGGGGCGGTTCCTGCTGTTGACGGCACTCGTGCCCATTCTGCTCGCAGTTCCCGCGCTGGCCAAGGAGAACGCTCCTGCGGAGCCTTCGGAACGGAACCCTCGCGTGACTGTGGCGGGGTTGCTCATGATAGGTGCATTCCTGTGGATGGGCGCCCCCACCACGCTCGCTCTGCTGGCGCCGCCTCGCCAGCCCAACGCGGCTGCCACCATGCTGACGGCCCTGCGCCGCGTGCCAGGTGCGCGGGGCCCTGTCATTGGGAATACCGAGGTGGCCAGGGCGCTGGCCTTCGAGACCGGTCGCTGTCATCTCTTGCTGCCCTGGGAACCCCTGAGCCGGGTCTTGCACTACGCCGATATCCATCAGGCCTCACTGCTGCTGCTGAGAACCGCAGACTATCCGGAGCTGGCTGCTCTCGTCGAGCATCCGGTCGCGACCGAGAGGCTGACCCCTCTCGCCCGGGTCGAGACTGCGCTCGGCCAGGGCATGTCAGCTCAGCAACTCTATCTTATCCGCCCCCCGCAATCACGCCCCCAGACCCGTGCCGATGAATCCAGGTAGACAGCAGATGCAGAACTCGCTGCAAAGCAGCACGAAGGCGGCCCCGCTAACCGGCGCGTGGTTGCTGCACGGCGATGGAACCGCCCCTGCAAGCTCGAAACAGACAGAGCACGGGCGGCGGCAGCAGACGGGCCCTGGCACAGCATCCGCGTCTGCCAGTGCATCCGTGCCTAGGTGCGAGCGGATGTCTCACCTGTCTTCACTGGGCCGCCTTCGTGCCGACCCCGATGGCCCGGGAACACTGATTCTCGCGGCCAGCTCGCTGCGTAACAAGGACACCGTGACTAGGGAGGGCACTATGAGTGCTGCATCGGTCTGGGCGCGACAACGCGAAGCGGTAGTTCGGGCGGTTGTGGGCTGGTACATTCCGGGGCTGCTGCTGTTCGCACTCATGGCCACGGTGGCGGCCTGGCGGGGAATCCCTCTCGGCAACATCGTCCGCGATCCGGCCTCGGTGACGCACGCTCCCTTCTACACCGGCGCGATCACGTTAGTCGAGGGGCTGCTGTGGTCGGCTGCGGCTGCCATCTGCTTCTTCACCTACTCTCTGCTGAAGGACCGCCCGGACAGGGAAATGCGCTTACTCCTCCTGTTCTCTGGCCTGGGCACCGTGGCGCTGGTGCTCGATGACCTGTTCCAGTTTCATGAGATCGTCTACCCGTGGATCTTCCATCTGACCGAGGGCGGCACCCATGCTCTTTACGCCGCGGCAGCGCTTATCTACCTGGTCAGGTTCCGAGCCGCCATCCTCAGGACTCCGTACCTGATTATGGTCTTCTCCGCTGTGCTGCTCGCCACCAAGGTTGTGCTGGACCACACGCCAATGGACCCGACGTGGCGCATCTTTGAGCACAGCGCCAAGTTCGCGGGAATCACTGGCTGGCTGGCCTATATCACAACTTCGTCCCTGGAACAGGAGCGAGAGACGGGAGCGGCCTGTGGCCGTCGAGCGCCCGCGGGACCAACCTGAGGGCACCCTAGTATGGTTGCTGCGCGGCGACCTGACAGGTCGGCGAAGGCCCTGCCGGCTGCCATCGAGCGGCGGCTGCTCCCCGACGCCCGGGTCGCCGCCTTCCGGTTGGCGGCGTGAGCTTGGGCCGGCTTCACGGGCGGCTAGCAGGGACACCTAGGCCATGGCAATCGAGTCACCGATGGTGATCACTTGCTTCATGCCCATTCCGCTCCTGCGGGTCCTAGCGCCAGCTCCCAAGGCTGGTCCGTCTACCTTCCCGCAGGCATTGAGTTCCTGCTCTCGCGTTCAGCTCGACAGCAGCGTCCGCAGTCGCTCCAGGGTCACTGGGCTGTGCCCCTCGAACTGGTTATTGGTGAAGACGAAGGCGCGGGTCGCCTGCGAGGACAGGGATCTGATTAGGTCCGCCCACTCTCGCAGGGCTTCGTCTCGGGGTCGATGCACACGGGCGAAATCGGGGAGGACGCCGTGACGGCCCAGCAGTCTCAGGTGACCCCTTCTTCTCGCCCCTTGTTCCCAACGCCTCGGGCAGGCCTGATGGGATGTGGGACGCGAGCGAGAAGCGAGGTGATCCGTGGGTTCTGTCAGAGTACCTCTTTGTCGAGCTGGTCCCACATGCCATGAATTGTGTGCCAGACTTGCACAAGATGGCTAACTCCGCTTTCCTGCTCGATAGGATAATGGCTGCGAGTCGAGCAGGCACAGCAGACGATTGTGGCGCCGCCGCTCTGGCAAGGAGAGAGCGATGAGAGATTCCGGACAGGCTTGGTACATGTCGATGTGGTTCCTGATGACGATGCTTGTGCTGAATGCAGTTGTTGGCTGGGTCGTTGGGTTTGGACATAGGGAGCCGGCCAGGAGCCAGAGCTCACAGGCGCCCGCGACGACAGTAGTGGTGACAAGCCAGGGACAGCCTGGCCAGCCAGGGCCATAGGGACAGGCAGGAGCTCCGGGGCCCGCAGGATCATCCCGGACGGCCGGGACTTCCGGCGCGGTTGGCGCCTCTGGAATGCCGGCTGCTCCGGCGAAGACCGACCAGAACGCGGGTGCGGATGAGTAGCCACTACTGTGAGTGAGCGCGGTCGCAAACCGCGAGGTGGCAACATGGACGGGAGCGGTACCGTGACCGTCTGAGCCGAGCGGCGCGCCGGAGACGTCGGTAGGGGCAAGCAGTTCAGCACGTCAAGCAGTTGCCAGGATGAGAGATGAGAGATGGGAACCGCTCCTGGTTGCTGTGGAGGCTACCAGCTGGCAACGAGCCCGAAACGAGGTATTGTATGTTGTGGACGATCGCGGTGATCCTGCTGATCCTTTGGCTGCTTGGAGGGTTTGCTTTCCGCATCGGTGGAGGACTTATCCATATCCTGCTGGTGATAGCCATCATCGTGATCGCGGTCGACCTCTTGCACCGGTGACACCGAACCCAGGGTTGTAGAGCGACAGCAAGACACATCCGCCTTCTTGCTAAGCTACACTCCGGGCGTCCCTGACTCCTCACTGAGCTGATTGGCCTGGGGCTACACGGACCGCCGGCAGTGCTCCCGTCTCTTTAACCTCCGGGTGATCGCTTACCGCGGGTCCGGCGATACTGAGCAGCGGCCTCGCACTACGGAGGTAGATGGAACTAGGGCAGCAGCCGGCGTGCATACGCGATGACTCTTCTCTTCACCGGGCGGAAGCGCTTGAGGAATCCGAAGAACGGTAACGGAATCACCTCTTGGGAAGCCTTCCGTTGCGTGCCTCGCTGGATGCGGCCCAGATGGGCCAGCTCACGACCGGCCTGCCGGTACGCGCGGCAAACCTCAGGGATCTTCGGGAACTCCTTCGTCAACGTGCGGTCATCCCGGTGGTCAAACAGATCAACCGCGTTTCGCACGATGACGCCAACCTGACGCGCCTCCATGAACTTGGCATAGGTTCGGAAGTAGGAGGTGACGCTGTTCCAGGTTTCGTTCTCTACGTTGGTGCAGACGATGAGGACCACAAACGGCTTGGACGATACAGCCGGGTTGATGTGATGGTGGATCAGGCCGCTGGACAGTTTGGCGTCGGACACGTCCATGGTGGAGTACAGTCGGTCCAGCAGCACCTTGAGCAGGCCGCTCATATTCATCATGTAGATGGGTGTAGCGAATATGACGATATCAGCCGCGGAGACCTTGTCGAATACTGTGGCCACATCGTCTTTATCGTTGTATACGCACACCAGGCGCGGTTCGCCCTTCTGACATCGATAGCAGGAGACACAGCGGTTGATCCGCAGTCTCGCGAGCGTGATCTCCTCACACTGCGCACCGGCTTCGGTCGCGCCCTGAAGAAGCTCGTCGACAAAGAAGTGGGTGCGGCCCCTGTCACCTCGGTGGCTTGCATTGATGGCAACTATCTTCATGGGACCGCCTCCGGTTCGGTCGAGCCCCGACGACGCTCCAAGGGCACGCTGCCTGTTCCCCTCTGAGGAGACAGCCCGTCATCCCTGCCCTGGTCCACCACAAATCCTACCAAAGTAGTATAGATTTTACAGGGGACGAGTGAAGCCGTCAATCAGGATCAAGACACCCCGGGAAGCCATGATCAGGCACCGCGAGCCTGCCAGAGACCTTCGCGGAAGCCCGCGTCCGGCCGGCCTTGGTCCCAGACCAGCTCGGAGTTGGGGCGCACCGCGGCCCAGTAGTCGCAGCCGAAGGCGAGTGTCACCTCCCGGTCTCGATCGGAGTGGAGGTAGGTGCCGAAGACGGCCTGGCTACCTCGGGGCAGCCCCTCACACTGGTCGAACGCAAGGCCCCAGACACCGTCCGGAATGCTGACAGTGCCAGACCGTCGGATGCCGGCGGGCCGCCAGTCCTCGAAGCGAAGCACAGGGATCGGGCGCGGGATCAATTGGGAGTACCAACGATCGCTCACCGGCCGAGCGTGTTGCCATTCGCCATCGGCGAAGCCCGGCTTCGTCCAGTCCTGGCGCGCGGTTGTGAGGTCAACCTTCTCACTGAAACCAACCGCGGATAGCCGGCGGGAAGCCGGCTTCAGGAGCTCCGGTGCGCGGGCAACTCGCCAAGACTCATCGCTGCCGCGCATGGGTACCGTGGCCGGCGGCATCGCGGCAGACCAGCGCGGCCCGGAACCCGCCGGGAACCAGCGACTGGCCGTGCTGCGGCATCATCGTGCTATGGGCCAGCACGGCGACACAGTTGGTCCCTTTGCGCAGACCGAGCTCCGAGAGGCGGTGGGAGTCAACATAGGCGACGGGAACCTCGCTGCGGGCGGGGCCATCCCCTACCTGCCGGCCGTCTACATAGAGTCGATACTGGTCGCTGGTGGCTATCCGCAGCTCACCCTGAACCGGGTTGCCGGGCAACAGGAACTCGCGGCGAAACCGAAGATGGCAGTCAGCTTCTCGCTGGCGCCACACTGCTCGCTTTCGCCGCGCCCTCGGTCGATCTTCACTCGCCACACTACCGCGTCCTCAGTGCTGGCCGGGACAGGGCTGTCACGAGGAGATCATCTGCTGCCTGCGGAAGAGGCCAGACGATGAAGACTAACTCCACCGGGGTAGTCAGACAGGCGTCGCGGTCGGCCTTGCACGCAAAGCCATGGGCGAGTAGCGGCGCCAAGCGGGGCCTGGATATCCTGGTCTCGGGCGCTGCTCTGATATGCTCTTCCCCCTTCTGGGTAGTCCTCGGTTTCGCCATCGTCCTAGACGACGGCTGGCCGATTCTGTACTGCCAGCGACGAGTGGGGCGGGGCGGCCGGGTCTTCAGGGTGTACAAGTTCCGCTCGATGCGCCGAGACGCGGAGGCTCGCAGCGGTGCCGTGCTCGCGGAGCACGACGATCCGCGGATCACACGTGTCGGGCGCCTCCTCCGGAAAATGGCGCTGGATGAGATACCGCAGATCCTGAACATCTTCAGGGGGGATATGAGTTGGGTGGGACCGCGGCCCGAAAGACCGGAGTTCGTCACCCGGTTCGTTGAGGAGATCCCTTACTACGCCCTGCGGCACCAAATCCGGCCCGGCCTCACTGGCATGGCCCAGGTCTACGGCCGGTACCGGACCGAGGCCGCCGGCAAGCTGAAGTACGACCTGGCCTATCTTCAGACTGCGTCCCCGCTGCTCGACCTGCGACTGTTTGGAAGGTCCTGGGTGAACACGGCGAAGGCGCGGTGGGACGCGGCAGGGGACAGCAGCTAGCCGAATGGGGTTGCAGAGGCGCGGCCGCGAGATCTCAGTTCGGGGATGCGCGGAGTGAGCACATGAACCACCATGAGGCAGGTCGATACTGGGACGGGAACGCCGAAGCCTGGTCGAAGCTGTCCCGAGCTGGGTACAACACCAGCCGTGACCGGGTGCTGAATCCCTGCTTCTTCGAGATGCTGCCGCGCGTGCACGGGCTCACAGGGCTGGACATCGGATGTGGCGACGGGGACAACACGCGCCTGGTCGCCAACCGCGGTGCAAGCATGACCGGCCTGGACATCGCCCCCCGCTTCATCTCCATCGCTCAGCAGACTGAGCGAGCAGACCCCATCGACGTCCGGTATCTCTGCGCCAGCGCAGTTGAGCTACCGTTCCCCGATGAGAGCTTCGACTTCGCGGTGGCCTTTGCGAGCTTGATGGACGTGCCCGAGTTCGCCCGCGCAATCGCCGAAGCGCACCGGGTCATCCGTCCGGGCGGCTTCCTTCAGTTCTCCATCACTCACCCCTGTTGCGATGTCCCGCACCGCCGAAAGGTCCGAAACGAGGAGGGCGAACCCATCGCCATGGAGCTGGGAGGCTACTTCGCCGGGTCGTCAGGGGCGGTGCTGGAGTGGATCTTCGGCGCGGCGCCGCCGGAGGAGCGCGCCAAGTACCCTCTGTTCCGCCAGCCACAGCTTCACCAAACGCTGAGCGAGTGGCTGAACACGCTGGCCGCGGTCGGCTTCCGCGTGGAGAGGGCGGAGGAGCCTCGCGCCAGTGAGGCCGTGGTCTCTCAGTTCCCGGAGGAGAAGGACACTCGCGTGTGGCCCTACTTCCTGGTGATGCGCTGCCGCAAGACTGCGCCGTAGGAAGCGGATCGCCGGCGCGGGCGCCCCCTGGCACTCGAACGCCCGAGACCATCGCCGTCTACAGTGCCATCACGAGTCTCGCGAGGTCCTCAGGTCGCTGCCAGCCACTTGCCCGTCGCCTCCAGCACCTGCAGCTTGAGATCCAGGTTCTGACGTCGTGCCGGCACCATGTCGACGACCGCGAATCCGCACGTACCCAACACCTTCTCCAGGGCCACCGTACATGCAGGCGCGCCTCCACCACCACCCCCAGCGACACAGAGGCCCACCGCGGGCTTACCCTCGATGCCGGCTTTGCCGCTCTCGTGCCGGCAGATGCGGCGCAGCCGATCCAGAAATGCGCGCATGCTCTCGCTCAGGTCACTGAAGTAGACGGGTGTGGCGAACAGGGCCACCTCGCTACTCCTGATCCGCTCCACCAGCATCGCGAAGTCGTCATCGATCACACACCTGCCCTCGCTGCGGCAAAGGCCCCACCCGCTATCCTCGCACTGGCGGCACCGCTCCACCTTCATCTCTGGTAGGAAGGCCATGGTGGCCCCAGCAGCTTTGGCCCCTGCGCCCTGCAGCAGCGCCTCCGCTGCCTTGGCTGTCCGGCCCTCATGATCTCGACTTCCCAGGACCGCGGCGATCTTCATTGTCACTACCTCCATTCAGCTATGTGCGGGGTGCTTCTGCACGCGTCGTTGGCGGACCTCCCACGCCGTCCTGCCTGTCAGGGTGGCAGCGACCCATAGGGCGGCCGCTGACCGGCATCGCCTAACCAGGGATATGAGTAAGCGCAGAGAACACCACGATAGCAGTCGCAGGCAGACCTACTGAGCAGCCGAGTTCCTGGAGAGCACAGGAGACCATATGTCCGAGCGCCCGGACGCAGACCTCACCCAGGCCGTGAAGGAGACGGCCCGCCAGCACGGTGCCGCGCTGGTGGGCGTCGCCTCCCTAGACCGCTTCGACCCGATGCCGCCGGTGTTCGACGCGCCGCCGAAAGGGCAGCACCCGCGGGACTTCGTGCCAGAGGCGCGGGCCGTCGTCTCCTTCGCCATGCCCATCCTGAATCCGGTGCTGAACGCGCCTGCGGCCCTGGCCACGCAGGAAATGGCGATGGTGCCGGATCACGTGAAGTACGAGTATCTGGAGGTGCTTTACGACCGAGTGGGGCACGAGCTTCACGACTACCGGCTGGAGGTCATCGGTCAGATGATTGGGCAGCTCCTGCTGGGCGAGGGCCGTGAGACGATGGTCTTCCCGACCACAGGGCTGCATCCGCACGTGCCAGGGATGAGCGACCTCCAGATCTGGGAGGGCGCTGACGCCAAGTGGGCGGCGACTCACTCGCCGTTCCGCTATACCTCCGGCCCCTTCTCCCACCGGCACGCGGCCACTCGCGCCGGACTGGGGGAATTCGGCTACAACAACGTCGTACTCACCCGCGAGTTCGGGCCCCGCCAGCGGTTCAACTCGATCGTAACCGACGCGCCACTCGTCGCGGATCCACTCCTGGCCGAGCCGATCTGCCTGCGCGACGCCTGTCGCCTTTGTCAGCAGGCCTGTATCATGCAGTGCCTTACGCTGCGCGATACCCCTGGGATCGAGGACTACCGTTCCCTCGCGTCTGATGAGCATACTCGAATCTTCATCGACACTCCCGCGCGCACGGACCCTACCCAGTGTCGGCGCCGCCGGGAGAACCGGCCGGAGTCACCCATCCGCGGCGACTGCCTACGCATCTGCCCCGTTCCGCGGCGCCCGAAGCACTTGCCAGAGCGACTGGAGGCGATGCTGCAGGGCTGGGAAGGGACGCCGTAGGTAGGAGGGAGGATGCTGGAGATCCGCCGGGTTGTGATACGAGAGGGTGTTCGTCCAGGAGAGCGCCGTGTTTGACATCGCGCCGTATGCCCATCGGGCAGCCTCGCCGGAGCCCACCGTGATCGAGTACCGCTGGGAGGAGCCGCGCGACCTCGCCAGGATTCAGCTCCGCTTTCCCGCCGGAGCATCGGTGCCCGCGCCCCGCAATGTCCGCATCTCCTACTGGCGACGCCTCTGGCCCCAGGTCAGGCGTGAGCTCGGCAGCCCCAGCCCCGAGTGGTCCGGCTGGGAGCCTCAGGACGACTGGTACAACGGCGAATGGCAGCCTGCCCACACCCATGGCCGCGCCAGGCCGAACCAGCTCACCTTCACCTTCGCCGCGACTCGCCCGTCGCGAGTTCCCCGATCTGACCGACTACGATATCCGCTTCCGCCGCACGATGAGACTTCGCGTCGAGCTTCCCTCGGACTGCCCCGAGCCCGAACAAGTCCAAGTCCTCATCGACCGTGACGCGATGGAGTCGGCTGTCTGCGTCTGGTGGGACGCGGGCCTCTCCGGACAGGGGACACTTGAGGGCTACAACTGCGAGCCCGTCTCGATCGAGCCGCTCTCCGCGGGAAGCATCTCCTCGACTACGAGCCCGAGCCAGTGGACCGCGGTCGCCGCCGGCCGACCCTATGGATTGCGCCTCCAATTGCGCTATCTTGGGGAGCCCGGCCACGACCACCCCGACCGATCCATCCTCACCGTCCGCTGCCCCGGCCGCGCTTTCTCCTTCCTCGTCTTCCCGGTGGCCAATGGTTCCGGCGAGGCGATGCACGCTCCCGACCTCGGCCTCCACATCTGGCCTGCTTGCCTCGGCGACACGCCCCCGCCGTTCAGGGCCGAGGGCGAGACGATCTACGACCGGGTCCGCACCCATCGCGAGCAGAGCTTCCGCGGCGCGATGAGCGCGATGCCGCCCCGCCGGCCCCTCTACTTCATCCTTGGCTGGGAAGGCAACCGCCAGAAGTTTCGCCTGAACCCCGACGGCGATCTCCATCTCCCCCGCAACTTCATCGACCGCGTCCCCGCCAACGACACCCCCCGCCTCAGGGGCGACGGCGCCGCTTCTTTCCGATTCGGCTTCGAAGACTGGCTGAGGAACATCCCGTTTCATCGAGGATGGCTACCTCCCGATCATCCATGCCGCTTGGATGAAGGGCGCGCTGCGTGTCGAGCAGACCGCCTTCGCCGCGCCGGCGTCTTCATCTCTCTCGGCCGACCTTGAGCCCGACGCCCCACTCGCCGCCTTCATGAAGCTCACCTTCGACAACACCGGCGATGAGCAGGTCGCCGTGCAGCTCCCCATTCGCGCCGTCCGCTTGCTCCCCGGAGAGGGGAACACCACGATCGAGCGCGCGGAGCCCCTCATCGTCGACGCCGATCTCGTGCTCACACCCACCGGCTCAGATGAACGCTGGATCCGCATGGTTGCGGCCTCGGCTCGCGGCTCACTCACCTCAAGCCACGACGGGCTTCTCTATCAGATCGACCTTGCGCCCGGCGCGTCGACTGACCTCCTCCTGAGAGTGCCCTTCCTCGCGCTCGACGACGCCGAAGTCGGCGCGCTCCGCGCCAAGGACTTCGTTGCCGAGCGCGCCGCCGTCCGCAGCTTCTGGAGCGAGCGCGTGGACGCGGGCTGCCAGATCGCTACCCCCGAACCCGACCTCAACGATTTCTACCGTGCCCACGTCACCCACATGCTCATCAGCAACGATCATGAGCCCGGCTCCGACCGGATCATGGCGCGGGTCGGCTCGTTCGCGTACGGCGTCTACGCCAACGAGTCGTGCATGTGCATCTCGGATCTTGATCGTCGCGGCTACACCGATCTCGCCGCGCGCTGCCTCGCCACCCTCCTTCACTACCAGGGCACGCTTGGGCTAAGCGGAAACTTCTCCAGCAAGGAAGGGCAGTTCTACGGCGCCGGCGGCTACGAGCACGGGCAATACTACGTCCAGCATCACGGCTGGGTGCTCTGGTGCCTTGCTCAGCACTACCTCTACACCCGCGACGCCGACTGGCTCCGGCGCGCTGCCTCCGGCATCGTCAAGGGCTGCGACTGGGTCATCCGCGAGCGCCAGTCCACCAAGGTCCACGATTCCGACGGCAAGCCGGCCCTCGCATGGGGCCTGCTGCCGGTCGGCGGGCTGGAGGACGTCGGCGACTGGTACCACTGGCTCTCCAACGACGTCTTCAACTGGTGGGGCCTCACCGCTGCCTCCGCCGCGCTCGCGCTGATCGATCACCCTGACGCGGCTCGGCTCACCCGCGAGGCCGCCGAGTACGGCGACGCGATCCGCGCCGCTTGGACGGAGGCGAGCATCCGCTCACCACTCGTCAAGCTGCGCGATGGGAGCTACATCCCCCACTTCCCCTCCCGCCTCTACCTCCGCGGTCGCGACTACGGATGGATCCGCGAGACCCTCGAAGGCGCCATCCACCTTATCTGCACCGGCCTCGTCGCCCCCGACAGCCCCGAGGCAGGCTGGATTCTGAAGGACTACGAGGACAACCGCTATCTCTCCCCCGATTACGGCTACACCCTCACTGACTTCGCGAGGCGATGGTTCGACCAAGGCGGTTTCTCTCGTCAGCCAAACCTCCTCTGGAGCCCGATCCCGTACCTCCTGAAGGACGATGTCCCCCACTATCTCCGCGCCTACTTCAACGCTTTCGCCGTCGCCTTTCGAGAAGATACTCGCATGCTCACCGAGCATCCCCTTCCGACGTTCGCCGACTGGGCGGGTGACCACTTCAAGAACTCCGACGAGGCCCAGTCCGCCAACTGGCTCCGCCTCATGTTCGTCCAGGAGCTTGGCAACGAACTCTACCTCGGTCGCGCCCTCCCGCGTAACTGGCTTGCCGACGGTCGGCGCATCGCCATCCGCCGCGCCCTCACGCACTTCGGAGAAATGAGCATGGAAATCGAGTCCGCGGCCGCGCAGGGCGAGATCACCATTCGCCTCGACCCTCCCCGCCGCAATCCCCCTTCCCGCCTCCACCTCCGCCTTCGCCACCCCGAGGGAGCAGCAATTCGAGGTATCGAGGTCGACGGCGCGCCCGGCTCAGGCTATCGGGTGATCGGAGATACGATCACCTTTGCCCCTCCCTCCGGTCCCATCACCATCCTTGCGCGCTTCTGACCGCTGCGGCCTCTGCTCCTGCCTGTCCAGTGGCGTGATCGCAAGCTCACATCGGGCTCCACCGCCTGACATTCCCGGCCACACTCACATCCGGCGCGCTAGCTATCCCTTTGCGACCGCTTCTCCGCTAACCAGGTGTCGCGGGATGGGGACTTGCCTCCCAACCCCTCATACGGAGGCAGTATCACCTCTGCAAGCTCGATCCTCCTCGAAGGCGGCGCGGTTAGCAGCGCGATGTTCTTCGGGCCTCGAATGTCGAGCGCCACGCGCTGGTAGCTGACCCGGTAGCTGCGATAGAACTTCTCGATCGACTCGACCAGCGCCATCGTCCCGAGCCGGTGGGACCTATCCCAGAAGTTGCAGCAGGGCACAAGCAGAGTTCGGGTGCGAAGAGCGCTCATGGCAATGGCGCGCGTGGCTTGATCCGGGTGCACGCCCACGACCAGGTCATAGTAGGAGGCCTGATCCGGGTCAAACTTCTCCTCTCTCCCGGGCACTCCCGTGATACGCCAGCCGCGAGGGTCGACCACTTCGGCATCATAGCCGAGCCTGTTGCGGAGCAACTTCGAGAGCATGCCCTGTCCGCCCGCAACATCGGCGATGTACCTGATGTCACGGCCATAGACCCGGGAGATGAGATTAGCGACCTCCGGGAATCGCGCGGGATCTCCGTGGAAATTGTATCTTGCGCCCATTGCCGGGATTCTAGCATGAGTCGGAACCTAGGTGTCAAGGGAAGCCGGAATCAGCGGGGCCTGTCAACCACCCATGAAGCCGACCCGAAGGCACGCCCAACCCCGGCTGCCCTCTCTCGGAGGTTACGGAACACTTCGGTCCGGGCAGGAGAGGGTACCCGAGTATCGAACTTGCATTAGCAGTTGTTTCCGCTACGAGGAGGTGTTGTGCTGGTCACGCGGTGTCCCGCTGCCTTCCCTAGTTCCCGATCGCAGTTCGCGGTGCGATGCGGTGTCCTCGCGCTACTCACTATTGTGTTCGCACTTGCTTTGGAGGTTGGAATGGCTGACGCTCTCCAGTCGCTCGGAAATGCCGCGCCCGCACGCATCTGCCGCTGGTACGGGGGCAAGCAGGCGGCCGTGAGCCTGCGCTTCGATGACTCGGACAAGAGTCACATCGAGCAGGCCGTGCCGATGCTGAACGAATACGACCTGATCGGCACATTCCTGGTGAACCCCGGAACCGATGACTACCGCAGGTACCAGGCGGTCTGGGAGGGGCCGGTGCTCCAGCGCGGACACGAGCTGGGCAATCACACCATGAACCATGAAGGCGCCGCTACGGACGAGGAGGCCGAGAAGGAGATCGGCCCGGCAGCCGAGATCCTGCACCGGCTGCAGCCGAAGCTGAAGCTGATCGCCTTCGGAGCGGGCGGCGGGACGGAGTGGTTCCCGCGCAAGAGCTTCGAGTTCTTCGAGGCCAAGTACGGCCTGGTGTCGGCTTACAAGCCCGGGAGCGGGTGGGCGATGTCGTGCACCGAGAGCTACCCGAGCTGGAGCGTTTCGCGGTTCGCCGCGGAGCTGGAGCAGGCCATCGCGCAGGGGGTTTGGTTCCAACCCTACTTCCATGAGATCAGAGAGCGGCCCGGCAGCCTGTCGATGCGACCGGAGACCTTCCGGCAGGTGCTGGAGATCGTGCAGGCCCATCGCGCCGACGTGTGGCAGGCTGGTATGAGCGCGATCCACCAGTATGAGCGAGAGCGCCTCGAAGCGCGCCTGTGGGTGCACGCCACCGGCGCGGACGCGCTGGCGCTTTCTCTCGCCTGCGCCACAGACGAGAGCTTGCACACGCAGCCACTTACAGTCGAGGTGGACCTGCCGGCCGAGGCCGACACGGTGGCCGTAACCTCGGAGACGGGGGAGACGATAGCGGCTCGCATCGAGCAGGCTGATGGACGCCGGGTAGCGCGCTTCGAGGTGCGCCCGGTCGACCTGAGCTACTCGGTCCACGCGAAGAGCATCGGTGCGCGCTGCTCGACGGGGGAGACGAAGGCTCCCGGTGCGCACCCCTACCTCCTCTCCACCGCGGCCGAAGCTCCAGCGATCCTGGGCAAGACGAGTGACCCGCTGGCGAAGACCATGTGGGAGACAATCCTGCAGGCGGCCGACTCCTATGTGAGCGAGAGTGGATCGGAGGATTCGAAGGAACTCGTGCTGTGGGACTGGTCCCGCCGCATCGAGGTGCTCGGCCTGGCCTACGCCCTTACCCGCAATGAGGCCTACGGTCGGATCGGGGTGGAATTCCTCCTGGCCGCCGCGAGGGACGACTCCTGGCATGCCGACAAGAATGAGATGCGCGTAACCGGGCAGACCATCGGCACCCTGGGCCTGGGATATGATTGGCTGTATGACGCGCTCGACAAGGAGCAGCGCGCGGAGATGCGCGACATCCTCGTGCGATATGGTCTGGAGCCGTTCGCGCAAGTCGTCGCCAAGGGCGATTTCTGGACGGACTGGTACCGGGCCAACTGGGGCACGGTCATCTACAGCAGCGCGGGCCTCGCGGCGCTGGCCCTCCTCGGCGAGGATCCGAGAGCGGCCGACTGGGTGCGCCTGTGCGAGCGGAAACTGTGGCACTACACCATGGCGATGGGGGAGGATGGCGGCTGGGGCGAGAGCGTGAGCTATGGGTCCTATGCCTGGTCCAATGGGCTGAGATTCCTGCATGCGCTGCGCCGCGTCACCGGAGATGATCTGCTCGAGAATCCCAGGCTCCGCCGGCTTCCCGACTGGTTCGTCAACATGCTGGGAACCGACCACCAGAACTACATCCCCTTCTCGAACTGCGGGCTGGGGGTAAGTTCGACCCCGGAGGTGCTGACTCACTTGGCCGGTGAGTACGGGGACCAGAAGGCCCAGGCCGTAGCCAAGGAGCTGTTGGCGCGCCAGGAGCGGGCGGCTGTCTTCTCCTTCCTCTGGTATGACCCGGAGGTAGGCGCAGCTCCCCTCTCCGCCCTGCCCCTAACGCAGGTGTGGCCCAATCTGGGCTGGGCGACGATGCGCAGCTCGTGGGATGATCCGAGAGCTGTGCTCTTTGGGCTCAAGGGTGGCCAGCAGGACTGGGACCACCTGCACCACGACCTCAACGGCTTCGTGCTCTACGCCTACGGCAAACCGCTGATCGCGGAGCTGTGGTATCCGATGCAGGTATGGGCTTGCGAGACCGAGGCGCACAACACGATCATGGTGGCCGGCAAGGAGCAGTACGGGAAGGTCGGCATCATGGGCCAAGGCAGCGCTCCCGATGCCTACCACCGCGGGATGGTCGGCGGCGACGTCGCCACCTCCTGGTACACCCGGCTGGTGGGCGATGCTTCGCTGGCCTACGATCCGAGCGACGTGCGAAGCTTCGTGCGCGAGGTCATGTACCTCCGGAACGCCGCGCCCACCGATCCGGCCGATTACTTCGTGATGTTCGATGACGTCGCGGCTACCCACCCGGTACGAATGGACTGGATGCTGCACACCTATGGCGATATCACGACGTCCGGCCGCACGTTCACCATCGCGCAAGACGATGCGGCTGTCGATGTCACCATGGCCGCGCCCGAGGAGTTCGTGGTAGAGAACCATGAGAAGAGCCTTGAGGAGATCAAAGCGCCCAAGCCCTTCGATGCGGCCAGCGCCTTCAGGTACATCAAGCTGCGTCCGACCCAGCCATCCGACCACGAGCATTTCGTGTCAGTGCTGGCCCCTCGACTCGCCTCATCTCCCAGCAGCGTGTCTGTCACGTCGATCCGGCTCCCGGGCTTGCTCGGTGCCACTATCGACTCGGGTGGGACGCACGATGTGGCGCTGTTCGCGCTTGACCAGCCACAGATAGCGGCGGCTGGCGTGGAGGCGACGGGCCGCTCCTGCTTCGTCCGGAGGTCGGGCGGTCAGGTCACCGCGGCGGCCCTGCATCGCGGTATGCGACTAGTCGTCGACGGGGCCCTGGTCCTGGAGAACGCACGCATCGGAAACGCCGCTCTCCGCTTCACGGAAGCAGCTGTTACTGGAAAGGTGGACCTCTATGACGGGGCTCCTCTGCGGGTACATGTCTCCCGACGCCCGGTCCGAGTCCTGATCGATGGCGAGGAGCATCCGTTCGAGTATGACGCCGAGCAGCAGTGTGCTACGTTCATCGAGTACTATCCGGACGGCCCGCGCGCCAAGCCGGTCGCCGGGTACTTGCGCGAGGTGCAAGTGCTGCTGCAGGTGATCGAGCGCGTACAGTGGAGAGGAACAGCAGGAGCAGGTAGCAGAACATGGCGGTCGGATGCCCGTGGCGGGCACTTCGGCGCTGGTGCAGCTCCTGGTAGCTATGAGCGCCGGAGCCGCGTGAGACTCCATCGGAGGAACCAGAAATGATTGAGGTCTCCAACTACGAGGAACAAGTCTATGCCGGCGTGCTTGGCAAGGTCATCGGCGTCTACCTGGCACGGCCGGTCGAAGGATGGCAGAAGCAGCGACTCGTCGATGACTGGGGTTTCATCGACCACTACATCGCTGGCGAACGCGGCCAGCCTCTCGTGGTGCCCGATGACGACATCACCGGCACCTTCACCTTCATCCGCGCGCTGGAGGACTCCGGTCGATATGCCGACACTCCTCCCGATTTCTTCGGGAAGACCTGGCTCAACTACCTCGTGGAGGGCAAGACGATTCTCTGGTGGGGAGGCATGGGGGTTTCCACCGAGCACACGGCCTACCTTCGCCTCAAGCATGGCATTCCCAGTCCGCGCAGTGGCAGCATCGCGCTCAACGGCCGCGTCGTCGCCGAGCAGATCGGCGCTCAGATCTTCATCGACGCCTTCGGCCTGGTCGCCCCCGGCGAGCCACAGCTTGCCGCGCGCCTTGCCTGCCCGGCCGCGCAGGTCTCCCATGACGGCGAAGCGGTCAACGCCGCCCTGGTCGTCGCCGCCATGGTCGCGGCCGCCTTCATCGAGAAGGACATGGAGAAGCTGCTGGACATCGGCGTCAGCGTCATCGACTCACGTAGTCTGATCGCACAACTCCACCGCGATGTCCGCACCTGGTGTCGGCAGGACCGCGACTGGCAGAAGACCTATGACCGCATCGCAGGGAAGTACGGCTACGACAGCTACAGCGGCGGTTGTCATGTGGTCCCAAACCACGCGCTCATGGTGATGGCGTGGAGCTATGCGCCTGATGATTTCCGCCGCGCTCTCGCCATCATCACCACTGCCGGATGGGATACCGACTGCAATGCCGCCAATGTCGGCGCGGTCATGGGGCTGGTCACGGGGCTGGACGGCATTGGCAAGGACTACGACTTCCGCGGACCCTTCGCTGACCGCATGATCCTTCCCACCGCCGAGGGCACCCGCCATGTTTCCGACTGCCTCCAGGAGGCGCTGCATATCGCCCGCATCGGACGCAAAATCATGGATTGGCCCGAGCTGCCGCCTCCCAAGGCTGGCGCCTGGCATCACTTCAGTCTTCCCGGCAGCCTCCACGGCTACATGGCGGAGACGGACGACACAGGTCCCACCGCTTCTCTCAGCAATGCCGTCGGGCCGACCGGCGAGCGGATGCTTCACTGCGCCTTTCACGACCTCTCACCCGACCGACCGGCACGCGTCTCGACGCCGCTCCTCGCGGTTCCCACTGCCAACGGATACGCCGTGATGGGCTCCCCTCGCGTCTACCCTGGCCAGACGATCACGGTCACCGGGCACATGGAAACGGCCAGCGCTCCTGCCACCCTCCGCCTCTTCCTCCGCCGGTTCCTCCAGGAGTCCGTAGGGCAGGATCTCAGCTACAGCGAACCTATCGCGCTCGATCGTGACGGGACCTTCACTGCCACCATCGTCGTGCCCGAAGATCAGGGCTTCCCCGTCCGAGATCTCGGCTTCGAGATCGCGGGGGCGCCTGGCGCATCCGGCCGCGTGCTTCTGGACACCGTTACCTATGCCGGCCCTCCCCGCCTGCGCATTACTGAGGAGCTTCCCCGGTCGGCATCCGGGGCTGTCCTTGGTTGGGTCGCCGATCTCAACAACATCTCGGGGAGGATGACCGCTGATCGCCAGCGCATGGTATGCTACGGCAAGAACGAAGGCCGCGGCGTCCTCATCACCGGCGCAGATGACTGGACTGACTATGCCATCTCGGCCCGTCTCGCCATCCACTGCGCCGAGGCAGCCGGGCTGATCGCCCGCTACCAGGGGCTGCAGCGGTATCTAACGCTCATCAAGACCCGCGATGCTCTCAAGCTGGTGTGCCACTTCTACGGGGAGACCGTCCTCGCTCAGATGCCCTGCGTGTGGGAGGTGGACGAGCCGCACTGGGTTTCGCTCAACGTGCGCGGCCGCCTGGTCACGGCCTCACTCGACGGGCAGGAGGTGCTGACCGGCGAGGACACCTCCCTCGGCAGCGGCGGCGCCGGCTTCGTGGTCGATAGCGGTCTCGCCGCCTTCCGCGAGCTCTCGGTCGAGTCCTAAGCCCATACCATTGTGCTGCAGGAGGCGGCTGGTGCACCCACTCTACGAGATCGTGCTGAACGATATCCGTGTTGACATCTCCCAGATGGTGGAGGAGGGGCACGACGAAGCCACTCTGCTCCGAGAGTTCGAGGCGGCAAGGGCGACCGGCTCCTTCGACGCGCTGCTCGCGCTACAGCAGAATCTCTGGCAGCGGACCTCTCCCGCGGGCTATCCCTATGACGAGCCCAGTGACTGGGCAACCATCTCCGCTCACTTCCCCCGTCGGGAAGCCGCGTCGGTGCAAGTGAGTGACGACGATCTTGCCGACCGGCTGCTGGCCGCGTGGCGCGGCCGGTGTGCCGGCTGTCAGCTTGGCAAGCCGATGGAGGGGGCCACGCCGGCACAGGTGCGAGAGGTCCTCACCAGCGTCGGGTCGTGGCCGCTTCTGGGCTACATGAATACGGTGGATGAACCACGCCGCCAGACGCTCGCCGCCTCCAGCGAGGCCTTCCGACGCTACTACCGGCCAGGGCTCTGCGAAGGCGGCTTCGACTCGGTCGCGCCCGATGACGACATCCACTACACGATCGCCGGGCAACTGGTGTTGGAACGGTTCGGGCGGGAGTTCACCTCGCAGCAGGCGATCGACACGCTGCTCGACATCACGCCTATCTCATCTCTCTACGCCGCCGGCAGGAGCATGTTCCGCACCGCCCTGTTCGGCCTCACGCCTCCGTACCCAGCCATCTATGGCAATCCCTGCCGCCAGTCGCTCGGCGGGCAGATCCGCTGCGACCCCTGGGGCTGGGCGGCGCCGGGCGATCCCCTCCTGGCGGCCAGCATGGCGCACCGGGACGCCTCCAACTCCCAGACCAGGAATGGCATCTACTCCGCGATCTTCTTCTCGGCGTTAATGGCCTGCGCCCTGGTGCAAGGAGATGCACTTCAGGCGTTGCCGGCCGCGGAGCAATACGTACCACCCAAGTCGCGCTTCGCCGAGATGCTCGGCTTCGTGAAGTCGGCCTGTGCCGAGCACGACTCCTGGGAAGACGTGAACGCGGCGATCTACCGCCGCTATCGCCTGGAGACAGGCATCGTGAACCACTCGCTGCCAAACGCCGCGATCGTGGTCATGGCGCTGCTCAAAGGAGAGGGCGATTTCGGCCGGACAATCGGCATCGCCGTGATGGCCGGGCTGGACACCAACTGCAACGGAGCTACCGCTGGCTCCATCATGGGCTGCGCCCTCGGGACCCGCGGCATCCCGGCCTACTGGACCGACCCCTTCAGCGACCGGATCACAACACACCTGAAGGGGCTCTCCGAACTCAGCATCAGCGAGATGGCCGACCGCACCTACCGGGTGGCGCGCCAGCTGTGATCTCACGGGCCCGCCATCCCTGCTGAGGACACCGGCTTCTCACTCGGCTGGTAGTCGCTGGCCGGGGTTCATCGCGACGGCGAACGCGGCGGTGCTGACGCCCTCTCGATAGCGCCGCCAGAGGATCGGGTGGACCAGGGCCCTGCCGCTTCCACCGCGAACCCCCGATGAGAGGGAGCGCTTACGATGCCCTGGAGCGTATCCCAACAGCAAGGCTGAAGCGGCCTCACGGCGAAGTGACCGGCACCCTTGCTGTTGCGGGAAAGGATCGTACGCGATGGAAAGAGCCCTCTTCGCTGTCCTGCTCGTTTGCTGCGCGTGCGCGCTGCCGGCGGCCGCCCAGATCCAAGCTGCGGTCCGACAATGGGAGCCGTTCGATATCGAAATGACCGCCAACACCGAGTTCGCCAACGCCTACGTAGAGGCGCTGCCGGATGGCGGGAAGCCCTATGTCCTCGTCACCTTCACCGGCGTAAGCGGAGAGGCGAAGGGAATGCGCTACACGGTGGCCGGTTTCTGGGACGGCGGCCAGAGCTGGAAGGCCCGCTTCGCGCCGCCGGCGCCGGGCGAATGGTGCTACGCCAGTTCCTCCGCCGACGCGGGACTCCAGGGACATAAGGGCAGCCTTCAGTGCAAGGCCTGGAGCGATGCTGAGAAGGCCGCGAACCCGTCCCGCCACGGATTCGTCCGCGTGGCCAAGAGCGGTTCCCGCGCAGGCCGGCACTTCGAGTACGCGGACGGCGCGCCATTCCTGTGGATCGGCGACACCTGGTGGCCCTGGGCGAAGCGGGGCATTCCGTTCGAACGCGCCAAGCAGGTGATCGACGACCGCTCAGACCGCGGATTCACTCTCGGTCAGATGATGTTCGGGGCCAACAGCGCGGTGCGCCTCGCGGGTAAGGACTACAGCACGCTCGATTTCGAGGCGATCCGTGCCGCCGAACGCTTCGTCACCTATGCCAACAGCAGAGGCATCGCGCTCTGGATCATGCCGTGGTGGAGCGCGGAGAACCTGCCGGCCATCGGCGCCGAGAAGATGCGACGCTGGAGCCGCTACGTCATCCATCGCCTGGCGGCGTACCACGTGATCTGGAACGTCGGCGGCGAGTACAACATGTACGACTACGGCGGAATGGGCTTGCAGTTCTGGAAGGACCTGGGCGCGCTGATGTGCGAGGAGGACCCGTATCACCACGCCATCGGCGTCCACAACACGCCTCCAACCTGGACGGCGGGCGAAATGGGCGATTCCGGACAGTGGTCCACGGGGGAGGTGCTGCACCACGAGCCCTGGCTGGATTTCAACGGCAGCCAGACCGGTCACGGCAAGTGGAACAACGAGATGACGCCGATCGTGATGGCCTCGGATTACGCTCGCGTCCCGGCCAAGCCAACGCTGATCACGGAGCCGTGGTACGAGTTCGACGAAGGGAGCGCGCCGGCCGCGGATGTTCGCTTTGCCGCCTGGTCGGCGGTCCTTTCCGGCGCGGCAGGCCACACCTATGGAGGCGGCCATCAGTGGTGGGCTGACATTCCCGATCCTTCGCTGCCGCCCCGCGAGGATTCGTGGCCGAGGCCCCCGCTCACCGTGGACACGCTCGACTTCCCGGGCGCCGTGTCTATGGGCTTCATGGCGCAGTTCCTCAAGAGCATCGACTGGTGGCAGCTTGAGCCACACCCGGAGCTGGTGCTCGATTACCCACAGCCGTTGGCTTCGGCCGTTCCCGGCCAGGAGTATCTGGTGTACGCACGCTACGGCGGCAAGGTGCGGCTCGACCTGAGGTCATCCGCGGCTTCCGACGAGTTCCGTTTCACCTGGATCGACCTGGCTGCGTCGAAGGAAGCCGAAGACGGCACCGTCAGCGGTGGCGCTATCCGCAGCTTCTACGCCCCCGAGTCCTACCCGGACCACCTCACCTGCGGGGACTGGCTGCTGCACGCCAAGAGGAGCGGCTAGTCGCCGGGAGAGGTGACGCGGCGAGGCGTCGGCGCGAGGGCTGAGAGGTATCCGGCTGCTGCGAGCGAATCATAGATTGGGCCTGCACCGTGACTGCGTGCCGGGGGCGTTGCCGACGTCCGCAGATTGGGGAGCGATGGGGCACGCACACGGGAGCGCCGGTGCTGCGGCCGGCCCGACCGCCCTTCCATTCTACGCGTGGTGAAGGTCTGGGGAGAAGTGGATTCACCTGTGCCCGCCGATCCGGCGGGACCACTGCCTCGTGCGACTGATCCGGGCTCGGGGGTGAGACCCCGCGCGGTGGGTATCGCGCTAGCGCTTATCGTAGCGCTCGCCATCGCGGGGTTCTTCGTCGAGCTTAAGTTCTTCCTCGCCTACGACTTCAACACCCAGTCCCCACCAGTGGCCCCCCTGGGCACGCTGATACTGGTGGCCCTGGCGAACGGCGCGCTGGCGCGGTTCCACCGCGGTCTCACCCGCAAGGAGTTGCTGGTCATCTACTGCATGGTGACCGTGGGGGCGCCGCTCATCGCCCATGGCACGCTGCTGTGGATGCTGTGCATCACGGTTGGCCAGCGCGAACTCGCCGGCACTATGGCGGACTGGCCGGGCGTGTTCTTCCAGTACATCCCGTCGTGGTTCGCTCCCAGCGACCCGGGCGCGATCGAGGGGTTCTTCCGGGGCGAGTCCAGCGTTCCCTGGGCGCTGTGGCTCCAGCCCCTGCTGTTGTGGGGCCTGATGTTCCTGGCGCTCTACGTCGCTAACCTCTGCCTGCTCGTGATCTTCCGCCGCCAGTGGGTGACGCACGAACGGCTCAGCTTCCCCGTGGCGCACGTGCCCCTCGAGGTGATTGCCGAGGGAGAGCGAGGAGAAGGTCGCCTCTCGCGGTCTCCTGCGCTGTGGGTTGGCTTCGGGGTTGTGTTCTTACTGGTGCTGGAGGAGCGGCTCAGCGGCCTGCTGCCCTGGCTGCCTCCGATCCCTGCCACGTCGGACATCATCCTGGTTCCGTGGCAGCGAGTGGGACCGCTCGCTGGCATCGGCGACTTCACTATCTCCTTCTGGCCGACCGGCCTGGGGCTGGCCTACCTGATCCCGAAAGAGCTATCGTTCTCGGTCTGGTTCTTCTGGTACCTGCGGGTAGCGGAGACCGTCGCGGCCATCGCGGGTGGGGTGACACCGATGAGGCCGCAGGACTACTGGGGCACGGAATTCCCGGCGCCGTACTACCAGGGCGCGGGAGCGGTGCTGGCGCTGGGGGCGCTGGCCTTCTGGAGCGGGCGGCACTATCTGGCGGATGCCGTCCGACGGGCGTTTCGCGGGGAGCGAGAGGATGACATCACCTCTCCCTTGGGGTACCGGCTGGCGCTACTGGGCTTGGGGGTGGCAGTCGCCTACATGCTGGGGTTCTGTCTTGCGGCCGGGATGCGCCTGCTCGTGGCGCTGGTGCTGGTCGTGCTGGTGCTGACTTTCCACATGGTGTGGGCGCGGCTGCGAGCCGAGAACGGCATGAGCTTCATCGGTTTCCCCTACAGCGCCGGGGCGCTGATGACCGACCCGCTCGGCACTGCCATCCTGCGGCCCCGTGATATCGTCACCATCAACGCCCTCTCCTGGACCTACTGGCCTGGCTGGGGAGAGGGCTGCGAGGTGATCACAGGCGCGACCCTCGACGCTCTCAAGATTGGGAGTTCAGCCCGGATCGGGCAGCGCCCATTGCTCGTCGCCATGATGGGCGCGTTCGTGTTCGCGCTGGTCATCGGCTGCGTCGTGATACTTACCGGTACCTACCACCGGGGGTTCTGGAACTACGACCTGCTCTACAGCAGTTGGATGGTCGTCACCATGCGCAACCTGGGCCAGGCCAACTACGACGGCATCATGCAACCATCGGGAGTGAGCCCGGGCGCGGCGGCGGCGGTGGCCGGGGGCCTGGTGTTCACGTTTCTGCTGGGGATGGTGCGCGCCCGCTTCTGGTGGTGGCCACTGCACCCGGTCGGTTACCTTGCGGCAAACGTCTGGGGGACCCAGTCGTGGTGGTGTCCGATGTTCATCGGGTGGCTGATAAAGACCCTGGTGATTCGCTACGGGGGCCTCCGGCTCTACCAGCGGACGATGCCGGCCGCTATCGGGATGATCTTGGCCGATCGGCTGCTCTACTTCCTGTGGCCTGTGGTGATGGCGATCGCGCGATAGCCGGCGAGGAATCAGACGGAAGTGGGCAGCGCCCCCTGGGGGGCGGCCCATCCGCGTTCATCCAGGTTGACTGCCGGCCGTTCCTGGGCTCAGCGCCCCGCCACCTCCGCCTCGAAGTAGGCGACGATCTCCTTCGGCAGCGCCGGCACCTCCATGGGCACGTTCCCGTTCCGCAGCGAGTGCGCCGCCAGATACCCGGCCGCGACCGCATGGCGCGCCGCGATCGGCGATGTCGCGATTGCCCCGCCGTCTCGGACGTACCGAACGAACTCGGCCACGATGCTCGGATCGGCGCCGCCATGCCCGCCGTAGTGGCCTCCGGTGCGGAACTCGGCGTCGCCCTCCGGGTTGTAGTCGGTGCGCCTGTCCCAGAGCTTCACCACCTCGCCGAAGTTCTCGACCCGTCCTTCCGTGCCGATGATCGTGTAGTTCCGCCACCCATCGGGCGCGTAGTGGCACTGCTGGTAGGAGGCGAACACGCCGTTGTCCAGCTCCATCAGCATCATGCTGACATCCTCGACGTCGATGATCGGATTCAGGCCCTTCTGGCTCAGCGGCGGCCAGTTCTCGTTGTGCCAGCTCGCATCGCCCCGCTCCGATGGCGCGTGCCGGTCGGTGATCTGATCGTACAGCGTGAGGCCGCCCATCCCCACCACGCGCTTCGTGTATCCGTGGCAGAGCCAGTGCAGGATGTCGATGTCGTGTGCGCCCTTCTGCAGCAGCAGGCTGGTGCTCTTCGACCGCTCGGCGTGCCAGTCCTTGAAGTAGGCGTCGCCGCCGTAGCCCACGAAGTGACGGCACCAGCCCGCCTTCGCCTCGCCGATCGCGCCCTGGTCGATCAGCTCCTTCATCTTGATGCACATCGCCATGTGCCGCATGTTGTGGCCGAGATAGAGCTTGACCTTCTTGCGGTAGGCCGCCTCGAGCAGCCGGTCGCACCCCTCGATCGTGATCGCCATCGGCTTTTCGAGGTAGACGGCCTTGCCCGCCTCGAGCGCGGCCACCGCATGCTCCTCGTGCAGGAAATCCGGCGAAGTCACGAACACCGCATCGATCTCCGGTCGCGCGAGCAGCTCGCGGTAGTCCTTCGTCACGAACGTGTCTGGGCCGTACCGCTCCTTCGCCTGCTCCAACGCCGCATCCGTGATATCCGCCCCGGCGACGATCCGCACGCCCTCCTCAGGCTTGTGCGCATACCGGGCGAGCGATCCGCGTCCACCGGCCCCGATCACACCAATCTTCAGTTCAGGCTTTGCACCCATGGCGCTCCTCACTAGCGACATCTCCGTCTCTGCGGTTAGCAGGGGTTCTCGCAATCGCGCAAGACTCTACCTTCTTTCGCACTGAGCTTTGCCTCCCTGCCGAGGGAACCGTGCCTATCCGGAGTTCGAGTGCTTCGGCACTACTGATCGCTCCGGGCCACACCTGGGTGATGATCGCCCAGCGCTACACCCACTTGGAGGTGGAGGATCTGCAGGAGCAGGTCGCCGAGCTGCCGGCGAATGGCTGTCCGTGCCAACCGGCAGTGAGACACCGCTGCCAGACTAGGGCTCGCACTCCCCCCGAGAGGCGCGGCAGAAGCGGAACGTGACCGTGGTAAGCACTCCCTTTCCATCGTGATCGAGCGCCACGGCCCACCCGTCCGCCTTCGCGATCGCGCCGCAGATCGCCAGGCCTAGGCCGTTGCCTCCGGTCGCGGAGGTGCGAGACGGGTCAAGGCGAGAGAAGCCCTCGAACAGAGAGGCGGGAGCCCAACCGGGGATCGGCGGACACTCGTTGAACACTGTGAGGACGGCGCTTTCCCCCGACTCGCGGAGGGAGAGCAGCACCTCGCCCCCCGGGGTGGCATATCGGGCCGCATTCTCGACCAGGTTCCGAACGAGGATTTCCACATGGGTGGGAGGAGCGATCACCGTAACTCCGGAGATGGCCTCGGTGGACAGTCGCAGCTTGCGCTGCGCGATGAGCGGTCCTGCTTGCTGCAGGGCGCGCCGGCACACCACCGCGAGGTCTACCTCTTCACCCGGTTGAGCCGACGGGACGGACTCGAGCTAGTTCAGCAACAACAGGTCCTGCGCGATGCGGGTGAGACGCCGCGTCTGGACGAGGGCCTCGTCGATGGCGGCGCGGTACCCCTCCTCCGTGCGCGGCCGCGCAAGCGCGACCTCGAGATGGCCGGAGAGCGCCTGGAGCGGAGTGCGCAGTTCGTGAGAGGCGGCCGCGTAGAAGCGGCCCTTGGCCGCAGCCGCCTGCGCCAGCCGTTCCAGCAGCCCGTTGAGCGTGGCGACCAGTTCGGTGATCTCTGCGTCGTCGGACGGCGCCCGCAGTTGCACTCGCAGGCCGTCCACGGTAGCCTCGCTGGCATGGTGCGAGAGAAGACCGATGGGAGCGAGAGTCCGGCCGACCAACACCCAGGACCCGAGCGCGGCCGCCGCCACAGCCAGCAGGCCCAGGCAAAGCAACCCGATCGTCTGTTCCCGCAACGTCTCCTCCGCCCGTCCCCAGTCCAGCCCCACGGCAACGGTGTTCGCTCCCGCCGCCACCGTCATCACCCGCCAGTCGTCATCGCGCGTCGGCGGCCACGGCGGGGTCGCGCGCCCGGAGCGCCATACGACCTGGCCCTTGGGATCGACCACCAGCAGGGAGAGATTCTCCTGGAAGCGCTCCTCTAGGGGATCCCTCTCCAGGACGCGAATGACCTCCTGAGTGGACGCGGGAACGCCCGCCCCTTCCCGAAGGCCGTCCGCGATCTCCCGTACCGCCGCGGTCAGCCGCCGCTGCGCCCGCTGGTCCGCCGCGCGGTAGGAGTACGCGAACAGGCCGCCGCAGACCAACGCCACCCAGGCAGCGAAGAGCACCGTCACGGCGGCCGTCATCCTCGCGCGAAGCGAGCTAGGGCGAAACATCATCCCCCATCCTGAAGCCGACGCCGCGGACTGTGTGGATCAGCCGCAGCGCGCTTCCTCGGTCGAGCTTGCGGCGCAGATAGCCGACATACACGTCCAGGACGTTGTCGTTGCCGCCGAAGTCGTACTGCCAGACGTGCTCCAGGATCACCGCCCGCGGCAGCACGCTTCCCGCATGCCGCATCAGGTACTCCAACAGCACGTACTCGGTCGAAGAGAGGCGATCGTCCTGTCGCCGCGGCGCGCCTGGCGCATCACCGGATCCAGGCTGAGGTCGGCCACTTGGAGGGCGCTTCCGGACGGGTCGCCCCGCCGCAGTAGCGCCCGCACCCGCGCCAGGAGTTCCTCCATGTGGAATGGCTTCACCAGGTGATCGTCCGCGCCCCCGTCCAGTCCGGCCAGCTTATCCTCCAGCGCGTCCCGTGCCGTGATGATGAGCACGGGGGTACGCACGTTGGCGCGGCGGAGTCGCTGACACACCTGGATGCCGTCCAGGCCCGGAAGCATGACATCCAGGAGGAGTAGGTCGAATTCACCCGAGGTCGCGCGGCGAAGGTCCTCGGCCCCGTCGCCTACCACCTCTACCGCGTATCCGGCCTCCTGGGTTGCCTGCGCGAGGAAGCGCGCGACACTCTCGTCGTCCTCGACTATCAACAGCCTCATCTGGCTATCCCTCTGGCCTGTCGCTCACCCACTTCCTGAGTCTACCCACCCTCGCCGGCGCGGTGAGCGCCGGCACCATCCCCCCCCCTGTGAGGCCGCCGTCGCACCTCCCAGCGGCGCAGGGAGACGTACAGTAGCGGGGCCACGAGGAGCGTGAACACCATAGCGAAGGCCAATCCTCCGATCACCGCAATCGCCAAGGGCTTCTGCATCTCGGCGCCGGCCCCCAGCCCGAGGGCGAGAGGGAATAGCGCAATGATGGCGGCCAGCGTGGTCATCATGATAGGCCGCAGGCGCACCCGCCCAGCCAGGATCGCGGCGGCATCGACCGGCGTTCCATCCGCCTCCGCCTTGCGGATCTGGTCCAGCAGGAGGATGCCATTCTCTCCCACGATCCCTACCAGCATAATCGCGCCCATGAACGAGGACACGTTGAGAGGCGTCCCCGTGAGCCACAGTCCCAGCGCCACCCCGAAGAGCGATAGTGGCATCACTAGCAGGATCACCAGCGGCGCGGTGAAGGACTCGAACTGGAAGAGCATCACGCCGAACACGAGCAGCACGGCCAGCACCAGTACCGTCATCAGCCCGCGGAACGACTCCGCCTGGCTCTGGGACTGGCCTCCCAGCGCGTAGGACACCCCCGCCGGCAAGGCCTGCGCTCGCATCACCTGCTCGACGTCTCGCACCACACCTCCCAGGTCGCGGCCCGAGAGCCGCGCGGTGATGGATACGTAACGGCGCTGGTCCTCCCGGTTGATCTCCGTCACGCCTGGGACGGTGTCGATGGTGGCGACCGCAGAGAGAGGAAGGGTGGCGCCGCCCGGCGTGCGGATGGGGAGGAGGGTGAGTTGCGTCTCGTCCGAACGGGCCGCCAGGGGAAGCCGAACCCGTACCCCCACCTGTCGGTCGCCCTCGATCAGGTGCGTCGCTACCACTCCGGCCAGCGCCGCGTTGGCCTGAGCAGCCACTGCATCGGCGGTCAGCCCCACCCGTCCAGCCTTGACCGGGTCGACTCGCACCACCAGCTCTGGCCCGGACTCCACCAAGCTTGACTTGGCATCCACCATCCCAGGAATCCTGGCCAGCTTGTCCTCCAGCGACGCCGCCAGTCGCGCAAGCTGCTGCTGGTCTTCGCCGTAAAGCTTCACCTCGATCGGCGCGGGAGCGCCGGCCAGATCTCCGATGAGATCCTGCAGCACCTCGATGAAGTCCACTTCCACCCCGGGGATCTGGGCGGCGATCTGGGTGCGCAGGTCATCCATCACGTCTTCGATGCGGCGCCGCGGCCGAGGCTTCAGCATCACTGCGAAGTCGCCGGTGTTCGGTTCGGTAATGGCGAATCCAAGTTCCGTGCCGGTGCGCCGCGAATAGGCGGCTACCTCGGGCGTCTTCTGCAGCAGGCCTTCGATCCGACGCAGGAGGCGATCGCTCTCGGCCAGGGAGGTGCCCGGTGGAGTACGGAAATCGAGCACGAAGGATCCCTCATCCATCGCCGGCATGAAGCCGGTGGTGAGCTGTGTGGCGAGCAGCACGGTCACGGCCACCACTGCGACCGTTCCCGGCACTAGCCATCGGCGCCGGTGGAGGCCCATCCGGATGAGACGCTCGTAAAGGTGGAGCATCCGCGTGAACCAGGGACCATGTTCGGTCGCCTCCGCTCGGGCCCGCAGGAAACGCGCACACAGGCCCGGGCTGACCAACACCGCCAGCAGCAGCGACACGACCAAAGCGATCACCAGGGTGAGAGCCAGCACGGTGAGGAATGCGCCGGTGACTCCGGTGACGAGCACGAGCGGCAGGAAGACCACCACCGTCGTGAGGGTGGAGGCGATCATCGGCTTGGTGATCTCGGTTGTCGCCGCGTGCACCGCAGCCACGCGGGACTCACCGTGGGAGAGGTGACGCACGATGTTCTCAACCACCACGATCGCGTCGTCGATCACCAGGCCGATGCCCACCGCCAGCGCGCCCAAGCTCATGAGATTGAGGGTGAGTCCGGCCAGGCGCATGAACCCGAAGGAGATGAACAGCGTGGCCGGGATGATGGACGCGGTGAGCAGCGTCGCGCGCCCGATCCGCGAGGAACAGAAGCAGCACGACCACGGCCAGCAGCGCGCCGATGAGCACCGCGTCGCGGACATTTGAGACCGCCTCTTTGACCAGTAGGGACTGGTCGTAGAACGTCCCCACCGAGATGCCCGCCGGGAGCCCCGGCCGGAGGGCCGCCATTTCCCGCTGCACGTTCCTGGCGACGGCGATGGTGTTAGCGTCCGGCTGGCGTACGATGTTGATCAGCACCGACTCCACTCCGTCGGCCGTCACCGCCGTCGTCTGGTCTTGCGTCGCCGCGCGGATCGTCGCCAGTTGCCGAAGCAGGATTGGGGTGCCCCCGCGCTGGGCGACCACCACATCGCCGATCGACGCGGCGTCCGTGAGCCGGCCCGACACGAGCACCTGGTACTTCTGAAACTGCCGGTCGAGGCGACCCACGCCGCGAATCTGGTTCGCCTGGTCTAGCGCTTGCTCCACGTCCAACAGCGACACCTGGTAGGCGGCGAGCTGCCCGGGGTTGATGTCCACCGCGATCTCTGGCACGCGGCCTCCCTGCACCACTACCTGCGCCACGCCGGGTACGCGCGCCAGACGCGGACGAATGGTGTAGGTGGCGACCTCCCACAACCGGGTCTGCGATAGGTCTTTCGCTTGCAGAGAGAGCCCGAGGATGGGGAAGACCGTGGGATTCATCTGCTCGACCGTGATCTCGGTTTCCGCAGGAAGCAGCGGGCGCGCTTCGTTGATCTTGGCGCTCACCAGCTGGTGCGCCATCGGAACGTTGGTGCCCCAAGCGAAATCCACGGAGACTTCCGTCGCCCCACGCTGGGCCTTGGATCGCACTCTGGTCACGCCGCGCACCGTCGCCAGCGCCTCCTCCAGGGGCCGCACCACATCCACCACCATGGTCTCAGCCGGGCGGTCGCCGGCCTCCGCGATAATGACCAGGCGCGGGAAAGCTACGTCCGGGAGCACCGCAACGGGAAAGGAGGTGAGTAGCCAGGCGCCGGCCAGGAAGAACACGAGGGTGGCGAACAGCAGTGCCTTCGCGTGCCGCCTGGCGAATCCACTTATTGCTGTGCCGCCCCCTGCGTCACCGCGATGGGCGCACCGTCCGGGAGTCCATACTGCCCGGAGGAAATCACCTGCTCTCCGAGCCTCACCCCGCGGGTGATCTCGACCCGCGTCCCCTCTTCGCCGCCGAGCGTGACCTCGCGTGCCTGCGCCTTCCGGTCAGAGCCGGCGATGAAGACCAGCGTCTTCCCCTCCTGGCCAACCACGGCCGACCTGGGAACCAGCACGGCGCGGGAGTTTGTGCTGACGGTGATCGCGGCGTCGGCGAAGGCTCGGATCCGGAATCTCCCCTCCGGGTTGGCCACCGATATCCTTACGGAGAGCAGGTTCGTCTGGGGATCTACCTGCCCCACGCTCAGCACGCGACCCACGGCGGTCAGATTCTCCACCCGCACCCGCGCCGACAGCCCGGGACGCAGCTTCATCCCGGTCTCTGCGGGCAGCGAGGCCACCAGGTTCAGCTCCCGATCGTCGGCCACCTCCACCACCGGCGCAGCCGGATCGGCCGTGTCCCCCGGGTTCTGGAAGCGCCGCGTCACCACTCCATTCAGCGGCGACCGGAGCACCGTCGACGCCCCGGCGATGGGTCCGGCCGGACCGGTCCTCTGCAACTGCGCCAACGCGGCCTCGGCCTGGCGCACCTTCACGTCGCCTCCCTCTTGCGCCAGCGCAAGCGCCTGCTGCGCGCTGTTCACCGCGAGTTCGGCGGCCTGTACCTCTTCCGGGCGCGCGCCGGCCTGCACCAGTGAGAGCTGCTGGCGCGCGCTCTCCAGGGTAGAGGTCGCCACCGCGAGCGCGGTATCGGCATCCTGCTCCTGCCGCTTCGAAGCGATGCCGTGCGCGAGCAGATACTGCGCCCGGGTCGCTTCCTGCTGGGCGCGATCCCGCGTCGCCTGCGCCTGGATCACTGTCTGCTGGGCCTGCGCGATCTCTTGCGGGCCGTCTCCAGCGCGATCTGCGCCTCCTTCACGCCGTGCTCGCGGTCACTCCGCGCCACTTGCAGGGCCAACTGCGACTGGTACTGCTGCGGCCGGTTGTCGATGACAGCCAACACCTGCCCCACGGTGACGCGCTGTCCCTCCACCGCCCGCGCCTCCAGCAAGCGCCCCTGGGCCGGGGTCGCTACCCGCGCGCTGGCGCCCTGCGCCGGCGTGAGCGTCCCTTGTGCCGACACCGTGCTCTCCACGGGTCCCACCACGGCGGTCGCCACCTCTACCGAGACGGGCTGCAGCTTCGGTTCCTGCGGTTCGGCCGACACCCCAACCTGCCGCCGCGCTACTGCCACCAGGATGATCGCGAGGCAGATCGCGGCTAGCGAAAACCAGATCCTCTTGCGCGTCATGGCAGCTCGCCTCCGACGGCCTGCTGCAGCGCGGCCTGTGCCAGGTGGTAGGAGGCCTGTGCTTGCACGTAGGCCCCCTGCTCCGATCGGTATGCCTGCTGCGCGTCGACCATTTCCAGATAACTCGTGGCGCCCTGCTCGTAGCCTACCTGCGCCATAGACAACAACTCCTTTGCTCGCGCCACCCGTCCAGCCTCGAACGAGTCGAGTTGCTCCCGCGCCAGGTCGAGGGCATGCAGCGCAGTCGCTGCTTCCAGACGGGCGGCGCGCTCGGCATTCTCCCGGGTAGCACGCTGCTCGGCTAGCACCGCCTCTGCCTCCTGCACCTGAGCCCGTTGCTTGCCCAGATCGAGGAGCGGAAAACTGATCCCCGCGCGAACGCCGGTGTCGCCCCCGGCAAGGTCGAGGGAGCTATGCCTGAATTCCCACAGCGGATCGGGGCGGGATTGCGTCCGCGCGGCCTGGACCTCCGCTTCGCTCGCGGTCTCCTGCAGGCGGGCGGCGCGCAGATCGGGTCGATTGCGCATCGCGGCCGCCACCAGGTCCGCGAGCGGGTAGCCCTTCGGCGTCGCGGCCAAGCTATCCGTCAGAGACAGCGCGGTGCTCTCAGCGAGGTCCAGGAGACTGCGCAGCTCCGCGTATCGATCGGCCCGCTCCTTCTCCGCGGCAGCGACCTCTTGCTGGGCCTTCGCCACCTCGATCTGGCTTCGCACCACCTGGTTCTGCGCGACATCCCCGGCCTCGTACTGCGTCTGCGCGGCCTGCGCGAAGGTCCGCGCAGTGCGTAGCGACTCCATGGCAAGTTGCTGGTTGGCATCGGCCTGCAACGCCTCGAAGTAGGCCTCCTGCACCGATCGAGTCACCTCCAGCGATGTCTGCTCGGCCTCGGCCAACGCGGCCTCGCGCTGGGCGCGGGCACTGCGGATCGGCGCCGCGCGCTTCTTGCCCACCTGGAGCGTCTGCGTCAGCAGCATCCCTTCATCAGTCGCCACGACATCACTGCCGTAGTTCGCGCGCGAGAGTCAGCACCGGGCTCTCGGGGGATCGCGCGGCGCGAACCCGAGCGCGTGCCCCAGCGACCCGCGCTGCCGCCGCACGCACCAACGCACTCCTTCCCTGGGCCAGCCGTATCGCCTCCGCCAGGGAGAGAGCTACCGGCGCTGCCTGCGTTTGTGGTGATGGGTTGGGCACGGCCGCAGCGTCGGGTACGGGCGGAGCAGTCGCCGCCCCCAGGCATTGCGAGGAAACCGCAATCAGGAGGAGTCCAACGAAGACCGCGAGGAGTCTACCCACCGGCGCCGCGCTGGCCCGCAGCAGTGCCACATCAGTTCTGAGAGCGGCAGCGCGTTCGCTGCGCGTCTGCAAGCGGGGCCGTTGTGACCACCACATCACCATCGTCACCATCCTCGACCGCCCCAACACGCGGCAGTCCCCATAGGGGGAATCTGGGAAGCAGGGCCGGGGCCTTCTCGACAGGCTACCAGTCCATGAACATGAGAGTGTTCCCTCTCCTCCGACGCGCCCATTCTGAGAATCCACTCAGTTCCGTGTATCAGACCGTCGTCCGGCCAGGACTTCCAGGTGGCGTGGGTAAGGTAGTGACTAGAGTCGCCCGTTCCTGGGCGCAAGTCGTAACCTGGAAAGGATACGAGTATGGTGCAGATGCGCAGACTCACGTGCGTGTTGGTTTCGGCGCTGGTCGGTACGCTTCTCTTGGCCGGTCTCGGCCAAGCAGCGCCGGCGTCGAAGGCACGCGCACACGCTACTCGGAGCCACGCGAAGCTCGCCACCGCGCAAGCCAACTCCATCGCGCTCAAGGAGTTCCCCGGCAAGGTCGTGGGGAAGACGAAGCTGGAGAATGAAGAGGGCACTTGGCAGTACGGGGTGATGGTGCGGTCCGGCAAGACCCTTCGCGAGGTCATGGTCAACGCCAATACCGGTAAGATCGACTCGGTCGAGGTGACGACCGCGGGCAAGGAAAAGACGGAGGCCAAGGCGGAGGTCGCCAAGGCCGCGCCCAAGGTCGGCGCCAAGCCAAAGCCTGCGAAGGACACGTCGCACCCCAGCAGCAAGCGCACGTCGCCGCACGGGACGAAGTAAGCGCGCCGCTGGCCACAACGCACTTCCCTGATTGCGAAACGTACCCGTAGGCAAGCCTCCTTGCCTACGGGTACTTGTTACTGTGCTCCCCTCGCGGGAGTCTCGCTGGAGCCCGGTGTGCGGGAGGTAACGGGCAAGGGACCAACGGACTTCCCGAGATCACCTGCCGTAGCTCCGTCACAGAGCTGCGGGTGAAGGACGGGCAGGGGCGGGCGCTGGGGGTGGGCTGACACGCGCGGGCCCCGGCAGGTGATGTATCGCCCGTCAGAGTAGACACCGCAGCATGGATCACGCTGGCAGTTGCCCCCAACCCTATGCCGTCGTCACCGGCGCAGGGCGACCGAGTTATGTCCGAAGAGTTCTACGTGGACATGGAGGGAGCCTGGCCGGTGATCGCAAACCAGAACCCAAACTCCGGCAAGTACTGGGGGCCGCTCACCCGCGACTTCGCCGAGTTCCAGTTCGCGCTCGCCGATCCCGCGACCGGCGCCTATGTCGCCGTAGGCAGCGCTATCCCCGTGCTCTGGGAAGGCGATCTCGCTGACCTGCCGGAGGAGGGGTGGGATTGGGCGATGGTGGAGGGCATCGCGGGCGGAGAGGCCGGCCGGACCCCGAACATGCTGTGTGCGCTCTCCATCACCATCCCGCTGCAGTCACGCGGCAAAGGTATCAGCTACCACGCCGTACGCGCCATGTGCGATCTCGCCGGAGCGCACGGGTTCCGCGACCTGATCGTCCCGACGCGGCCCAGCCTGAAGCATCGTTACCCACTGACCCCCATCGCGCGGTACATTACCTGGACCACCGACGAGGGTCTTCCCTTCGATCCATGGCTGCGCGTCCACGCTCGCCTCGGGGGCCGCATCATCAGGCCCTGCCCCCGCTCCGAGACCACCATCGCTCCCATCGCGAGACTTCGAGAAGTGGACGGGGATGGTGTTCCCTGAGAGTGGCAGCTACATCGTCCCAGACGGAATGGTCCCCGTGGAGATCGACCGCGAGCGCGGCCTCGGAACCTACATCGAGCCGAACGTGTGGATGCATCACGCGCTACCAGCAGCTCGGTAGGATCGAGGCCAGCGCCCCCTCCGCGCCGGCTGCCTCTCAGTGGCCGCCTACGACCGCGGGGAATCGAAACTTCCCGATACCTTTTCCCGTACCTCCTCACTGGGAACGACTACGCGGGAGGGTAGAGGAGATGCTGAACACGTTACTCGTAGAGATGCAGAGTACCAGAGAGCGCCGGTTGGCAGAGGGTGTCCTCAAGGGCATGGGCTACGACGTCGCTGTCGCGCTGCGCAGGAGCACCCGCCTTCAGGTACGCGTGCGTCCGGGCGAGAAGCCACAGGCCGCTCTCCGCGCCGCTGGCGTTGAGTTCAGCCTTCCTGCCGATCTGGCCGCCTCGAAGCCGGCCTGAGAGTACGCCCGATTCCGGCTGCCCCCTCGGCCGGGAGTCACTGCGGGGGTTCGTTGCCGATCAACATACGACTCCTCCTCCCAGACGCCCGAGCCCAGCCCACCGGTTGGCGGCGTGCCACCAGGCCGGCTCTGTAGGCGACCAACAGGGACAGCCCCTCGCGCGTTGCCACGGTGCCCGGACTCCGCTACACTCGCGCCGGTACGCACGACAGCCAGCCATCGATAGGGAGAAGAGCCATCACGCCGTTCATCGAACGTCTCTTGCCAGCGCCGGCGGGGGGCGGATTCATGCAGGATGATCACTGGGTATGGTGCGGTTCCGCGATCCGCGGG
Organism: uncultured Armatimonadota bacterium; assembly: GCA_963699135.1. GTDB lineage: Bacteria > Armatimonadota > Hebobacteria > Hebobacterales > Hebobacteraceae > JBEKKD01. The sequence goes on from OY969415.1 coordinate 1,995,238, forward strand.
AGAGGACGCACGCTTCCATCTCTTCGCCGCGCGCTGGCCCAAGGAGCTGCCGTTCTTTGCCGGCTACCTCACCCACTCGGAAGTGGTGCGCGCGGTCGCCGATACCCCCGAGGGGTCCTATGCCTTCCAGGAGATCGTGCTCCCCGCGCGAGGGGCTGATCACTGGGATGGGCAGATGACGCACAACCCGACGATCCACCGAGTGGGCAACACCTACCTGCTCTACTACATCGGCAGCACCTACGCAGGGGAGAAGCCGGAGGCGGCGGAAGTGCGCCGGTTGGGCCGGCGGCTGCCCCAGTGTCAGGAGTGCTATCCCAACATCCGCATCGGGCTGGCCACAGCCGACTCGGTCCATGGACCATGGACGCGAGCCGAGGCGCCCATTCTGCTTCCGCGGCCGGGCAAGTGGGATAGCTCCGTAGTGACCAACCCCGCGCCGTGTGTGCGCGACGATGGTTCGGTCCTGCTCTATTACCGCTCGAACACGCCGGAGGGGATGCGCATCGGCCTCGCCGGGGCGGAGCACTACGCGGGACCGTACCGGCGGCTGTCCGAGGATCCGGCGCTGCGGTTCGAGGCGGGCGAAGCGGAGGACCCATTCGTATGGTGGGCTGAGGGACGCTACGAGCTGATCGCTAAGGACATGCGGGGAGAGATCTGTGGAGAGGCCGGCGCAGGTGTGCACGCGGACTCCAGGGACGGTGTTGCGTGGACGCGGAGCGACCCGCCGAAGGCCTACTCCCGCCGCGTGCGATGGGATGATGGAACTGTCACGGAGCAGGGCGCGCTGGAGCGGCCGCAGTTGCTGCTGCAAGAGGGGCGGCCCACACATCTCTTCGCCGCCACCGGGGACGGCCCAGGCGGCTTTGACCACTGCACCCGCACCTGGAACCTTGTCATTCCGATGGCGCCGTAGTAGCAGAGGGCCATCCGGAGGAAGCGACGCGTACGCGCGGCGCCTGCAGACCTGGCCTGAGAACCCTCCCGGACGAACCAATAATGGGAGCACCCCCGTTGGCAGTACTATCGGATGCCGGCTTCACGGGTTTCCGACAGAGGACATACACTCCCGGAAAGGAGATCGAAGCAATGAGGTTAGTGTGTTTCGCTCTCATGGTCGCCGTTGCGTTGGGAGTAGTGGGTGTAATAGCCAAGGCCGACACGGCGGATTCGAGCGCAGGCGGCCCAGCCGTGGACGCGGCCGCCCTGCCCGCCAGCCAGGTGGGCGCCACAGAGAGTGGCAGGAGCGAGAAGAAGAGGATCTACGTCTCGGTAGACTACTCCGCGTTCTTCCCTGCAGGCAGTGAGGCGAGGAGAAACTTCGGCGAGGGATGGGGCAGCATCGGCATCGGACGCTTCCGCCCCGAACGGCCGAGCAAGTGGGCCTTCGACTGGGACGTGACAGTGCTGCAGAGAGACGGCGCGAGCGATGCGCTACTCATCCCGATGACCGTGGGCGCGGAACGCGGACTGAGCAGGAACCCGAATCGGCAGTCGTACCTCGCCGCCCGAGTTGGGCCGTACTACGGCAAGGTTGACGACAACCTGAAGGGCCCTGACGACACCACCATCGGTGTCAACGCCAACCTATCAACCGGCATGGTCGTGGACCAGAAGTACGTCCTAGAAGCGCGATACGATTGGTTCACGAAGATCGCGGCAAGATCACTGCTGGCCGTGGCCTCCGGTGTGGCGATTGCAGGGCCGAAGGCGCCGATGAGCGCTGTCGCTACGGTGATGACCCACCACCGGCTCCTCGAAGTCATGCCTCACCCCCCTGAGATGGGGAGTGTCCGCGTTCTTGGGACAACGGGGGGGCTGAAATCAGCTACGCCTCCGGCGTTCCTGTCCCGATACCTTCCCATCGTCCCCTCCACCTTCGGTAGTGCTCCCGGCGCGCGGCCGGGGTGCGGATCCGCAGGACATTTCCTCGAGCGGATATCGCTTCCTTGCTACTCGACAAGGCTTACTTTCTCCGCCTCTGCGCGACAACCCCGTCTGTGGACCCCCAGTCGAGGGGGTAGCCTAGCTGATGCTGGCAATGATCGACTCCAGGGCTGACCGGATCATCCGGTGCGCCCCGTCGAACCCCGCCGACCGCTCGCCCGTATCCTCATTCATGTACAGGGAGCGGTTCACCTCCACCATGATCGAGTGGACGCGCGCCTCCTTCCGGCAGAAGCTACTCGGCACAATGGTGCCGGCGAACGGACGATTCAGCTCTACGCGCCACCCGAGATCGCGGAAAGCGACCACCGCGGTCCGCTGCAGACACTCAGGGGTGTGGAACGGATCCGTCCCGATGCAGATCTCTGGACGAAGTGGCGCCTGATCCAGATCGCAGGGCAGAGGCGAGGGAGGAAAGCTGTGAGCATCGATGATGAGGCAGTGGCCGCTGGTCCCAAGTGTCTCCCGAACGAGCTGCGCGAACGTCTCGTGGTGAGGCATGTAGTATCGCTGTAGTAGCCTATGACGCTCTTCGGCGTCCAGAGACGATCTCAGCGGTCGCCCGTCTGACGTCCTGGTGTAGACGGCTCCCATTCCCTTGGCTGCCATCGGCTCGTCGGCGTCGTCAGCGAAGCGCTCCGGGTCACAGACCAGGCGGCTGACCGGGAAGACGAGCCCCCTCACCTCTGCTCCCATGTCGAACAGCTCATCCGTGTACCAGTCCGTCATTCGCAACAGCTCTCGCCGCAGTTCCTCTGCAGTGAGAGACAGCCTCTCCCCTTCACATCCAGGAATGATGGCAGATGCATGCGGGATATGGATGATGGCTGGTCTGCCCATGGGCTCCCGGGACTCGTTCCGAACCCGGCCTTCTCCGTGCTCTTCGATGCCCCTGTGCCGGGAGGTGCCAAGGTCGATTCCGCCCGAGGTCATCGCCGCGACGCTACTGCTGCCCTCACACGGGACTGGACCCTCCAGGCCACTGACTCCCAGGCCAAGGGGTTAGCCGGAGGCGGGGGGACGTCAGGCTGCTGCCATCTAGATGCCTCCCCGCCTGGAACGGTCCTACGGGCCTTCGACACGCGCACTGTGGAGTGACCTGAGCCGGTGAACGAGTGGGCTCGTCCGCATCCGTCGATGCCCAGGAAGCTCGGAACAGCCGTACGATCAGCGCGATCGGAGTCCCACCGAACGCGAAGGCCGGCAATACGCCGACGACCGTCACCTGCACAGGTGATGGCATTGCTAGGTCCTCCTTCGCGCCAACACGGCCCTTCGACGTGTGAAGGCGGCGTAAAGGCGGCGGGGCACGGCGCTAAGTTACCTAACATCCGCGTGCTGACTCCCAAAGAGAGAGCGGCGCCCGAAGGCGCCGCCTGCTGGTCCCAGATCATAAGGGAGGGAGTCGGTCAGGGCAAGCCCCAGAACGATCTCAGGGCGGTCCTACAGGCCCTCGGCATACGCAGCCGGCCCCAGGCAGAAGGGAGTCGCTCCGAACAACACTGCCAGTGTCATCAAGTACGGCCTTGGTCTCACAGCTTGCCGCCGACTGCGGGGATCGTCCTGCGCCACCGTATCCGCGGCTGTCGTTGCGCACCGGACTGCCGCCGCCCGCCATACGGATGGCTCACTTGATGGCGAGTAGCTCCACCTCAAAAATGAGGGTGGCGTTGGGGCCGATCAACGGGGGAACGCCCTTGGCGCCATAGGCGAGATTGGGGGCGATGAAGAGCTGCCACTTGGATCCAACGGGCATGAGTTGCAGGGCCTCCGTCCAACCGGGGATGACGCCGGATACCTGGAAGGTGGCGGGCTGGCCGTGACGGTACGAGCTATCGAACTCGGTGCCGTCAATAAGAGCGCCGCGGTAGTTGCACTCCACCGTGTCGGTGGCGGCCGGTTTCTGGCCGGCACCCATCGTGATGACTCTGTATTGGAGGCCGCTGGGCAGAGCCACTACACCCTCCTTGCTCTTGTTCTCGGCCAGGAATGCCTCACCGTCTATTCGGTTTCTTTCCGCGTACATCTTCATGGCCTCCACCTGCTGCTGTCGCAAGTGGGACTGGAACTGGGTCAACGTGGTGTGGAGGTCGTCTTCGGTCAGAAGGGGGGCAGATCCGGAAATGGCGTCCTGCAGCCCCTTCACGAGCATCGCCACGTTCATTTCCACCCCCTGTTGCCTGAGATTGATGCCCATCTGCAGGCCCATGGCATAACTCACTTTGTCCTGCTGGTTCCTGAACGGAGATCCCTCCTTGGACGGCGACTCCCCAGCGAAGGCCGGAGGGCCGAGGAGGGCGAGGGCGGGCACGACGACAGCCATCCACTTCCAGTTCATCTATCTCCCTTTCTGATCCCTTGGGCGGCGCCGACGTAGGCCAACTGGGCCTGCGGCTTCCTGTTTCGCCAAGGCTACGCGGGACAGGTCGCTCACCGCAGCCCCGCGCTACGAGAGCAGACCCTCGGGGCGACCAGCAGGTCGCCCCGAGGGCAGAAGTCGTGACGCTGGCAGCTCCCGGCGTCCACCAGCATCGTGATCTACGGAGTGGTCAGGCTGAAGCCATTCGCCCAGGCGGAGGCGCCCGCGATGTTGAACGCCTGCACCCGGAACCAGTAGGTGGTATGGCGCAGCAGGTTGCCGGTCTGCAGCGTCGTGGTGTTGGCCGGGGCCGTCGCCGTACCCAGGCCGGTCGTGAAGCTGGAGTTAGTGGCCCACTGCAGCGTGAAGCCGGTTTCGTTAGTGGAGTTGTCGGTCCAGGTCAGCGTGGCCCTAGCGTTCTTCGTGCCCTGCAGCGCGGCTGTTCCGGTCAGGCCGGAGGGAGCCGCGGGAAGGGCAGGCACTGATGCGCCGGCGCTATTGGAGTAAGCGGAGGCGCCGGCGCTGTTCACGGCGTAGGCCCGGTAAGCATACGTTGTACCAGGACTCACAGCCGTGTCCGCGTAGCTGACCGCATTGCCCGAGCCGGCCCTTGCCGGAAGCGTGGCATAGGTGGCGAAAGCGCCCCCGCCGACGGAGCGCTCCAGCACGAAACCGGACTCAGAGGTGGCGTTGTCAATGAGAGTTACCAGAATCCTCGGTCCCGCTTGGAGAACCGCGGTGAGAGAAGTCGGAGCCGCCGGCGGCGCCGCCACCACCGGACCCACCAACACCGCTGCGGAGGCCGAGTTGCCGGCCGCGTTGTAGGCCGTGATGATATAGCTGTAGCTCGTAGCGGCGACCACCGTCGCATCGGTGAAGGTGGTACGGTTGGCTAGGGCGGTTCCGATCTGTGCATAAGCGCCAGGCTGGTTATTCGTGCCGATGGTGGCGCGCTGGATCACGAATCCGATCTCGTTCGCCGGATTGCCCAACGTCGAGGCCGGCTGACCAGTCGTGTAGTCAAACGGCGTGCCATCCGTCCAGGTAAGATTCACCTGGCTTGAGTTCCGCGTGTACGTAATCACCGACTTGGTGGGAAGCACGCTCACAGCGTTGAGCACGATGGGCCGCATCATGTCGTTCTCTTCGTGGCCCAGCAGATGACAGTGCCACACGTATTCCCAACCGAAGTTGGTCATGACGTTGGTGAGCTGGCCCGCCGCGGGCAAGCCCGGAGGCGGCGGCACCGGCGTGAAGTTTGCGGTGGAACCGGCCGGCATGGTCACGTCCAGCAGGCGATTGCTGTTAGGAAGCCCAAACGGGAGCTTCATCGCGGCGGTAGTCGGGCGCAGCGCCACGATCAGGTCCTCGAACGGGTTCGTCCTGACGGTGTCCTTCCAACCCACCTCCTCGGGGTAGGGCGGCTTGATGATGCCGGTCCAGTCCACCCGGTTGACCACCTGCACGTCGAACAGATGGAAGTGAATGGCGTGCGAGTCCACCCCAATGTGGCTCAAGCGCCAGAGGAGGGGCTGCTCCGGGGTCAGGATCTCGGTGGGCGGGTCTACGTAGAACGCCGCACCGACTACTGGCCCCGCGCCCACAGTCGGCGTCAGTGGGTTGGGAGTGGAGCCGAGCACGGCGTTCATGCGCCCGAACTCCATGTCAAAGCCCTCAGTGAGGTTCTTGCCGTCCATCACCGAGGCCCCAGCAAGCATGGCGTCGGCCTGCGCGCCGGTGCCGCCGCCCCCAGTCAGGTAGGCGTAGGGGGCCTTGGTGTAACCGGTGCCCCCGCTGATGAGATTGATGGCGCCGACGGAACCGAGGGTGATGGTCGCGGTAGCCGTCGCGCCCGTGCCAGTCAGATCCGTGATCGTCACGGTGGGCGCCACCAGATAGTTCGAGCCTGGGTTCACCAGCGTGATGGAGGTGATCACTCCCCCTGACACTATCGCCGCAGCCGTGGCGCCGGTTCCGGTGCCACCGGGAGCCGGCGTGATGGCCACCGTAGGATTGGCGGAGTAGCCGCTCCCGCCCGTCACCACCGTGATACCGGTGACGCCGTTGAGGGTGGCCGTGGCGGAAGCGCCCGAGCCACCGCCGCCGTAGAAATTGACAGTGGGCGGCGTAATGTATCCCTGGCCGGGCATGATAACCCTAACCTGGGTAACCGGTTGAGTCGTGCCGGTCAGGTTCAGCGTCTCGTCCAGCGCGTTGGCGTAGATGTCAGGGTAGAAGGCGCCGTAGGCGGCATTGTAGGCCGAGTTGGGCACCAGGATCGGGGCCTGACCCGCGGCGAAGGCCGCCGGCAAGGCCGCTTGGAGGGCAGCCAGGTTGTAGGGCGCTGTCGCCGCTCCCCTGATTCGGATCTGCATGACGGTTCGGGTGTTGGGACCAAAGCCAGGGGCGGTCGTGGGCGCGCCGCCGATCGAGGTCTGATCCGGGTCATCGGTGAAGTAGTCGTAGCGCGTGTCGTACAACGGCATCGGCGCCGGCGCGTCGTTATACAAAATCACTGTATCGCCGTCCTGGTACGACGAAAGGTCCACCACCACGTCCGCGCGGACCGCCGGGGGCAGATAGAGCGACTTGCTCGTGACACCCCCGAAGGTCACACTCCTTCGGTTGTAGTCGAAGTCCACCGGCTGCGGCGGCACCGCTGCGACTTGCGCCAGGAAGCCGCCTTCGTTGCCGATCTGGTACCAGTCTGGCCCCATCGCGGTCGGGTCGGGCACCCCGCCTGGCCGCCCGTCCGAAGGCCAGGTCGGAAATGCCGGGTTGTATAGCGCCGGAGCCATCTTGACCTCGGTGCCGGCGGAGGCAAAAGCGACCGCCCCGGTGCCGGGGCCGCCGCTATCGGTGATGTTTACTGTTGGCGCGGAGCTGTAGCCAACGCCCGGGGCGGTCACGGTGATACCGGTGATGGCGCCCGTTCCCGGGTCCGTCGTCGCGGTGGCCGTGCCCTGCACGCTCGCCCCGCCTCCAGAGAAGCTGACGACCGGCGTGACGTAGCCAGTGCCTCCGCTTACCAGGGTGACGGTGAGCGGCTCCGCCTTGAAGAGCTGCAGATTGAGCATCCGGTCATTGCAGGCGTTCAAGATGCGGAAGCGCACGGCCGTCGGTGGAAGCTCAATGTACGGGAACGCGGTGCCGTTGACGATCATCGTGTCCTGGAAGGCCTCCGGCACAATGGTGGGGCTCGGCAGCTCGGTGTTGAGAATCGGCATTGGCGGGAGCATCCAGGGAGCGTAGTCCCACCGGCCCATGTCGTTGTAGCCCCGGGGGTCGAAGGGGTTCTCGTTCGTCATGTACTCGTGAGGATTCCAGAGATCCCCCCCCACGATACCGCCGGGCACATACGACTTCCAGAGAGGATCCACAGTGTCCGTCAGCGGCGTGGGCGTGTAACCTGGAGGCAGGTTCGCGCTCGTGCTCGCGGAGGTGCTGGCGTCGTTCACGAAGGTCCTGTCCTGGATCACCAGGGGCACTCCCAGGTCGGGGAGAACGCCGCTGCTGATCAGGCTCTGCTCGGTCGAGTCGGTGATCAGATAGCCTGCTGCCTCACCCGCGTAGACATTCAGCCGGGTGATCCCATAGGCGTGGTCATGGTAGAACATCAGGCGCGCGCTCTGTCCGTTCGTCCAGTAGAACGTCAGCGAACCAGGGCCGGGGGCCAGCATATCCGGGACGTTGGCCACACTTAGCCCCTTGGGATAGTCCGTCTTCTCTCCAGCGGGAACTGTCCACTGGTGGGGCGTGCCGTCGCTGATCCAGGGGGACCGGCCTCCGTGCAGGTGCAGGGTGGCCCGGTTCTGCGTGTAGTCCATGGGATTGCCGGCGGTGACATTCGCTCCCAGAGGGCCCATGCCGGCACCCATGATGGTGGGGTCCACCGGCAGGAAGAGGTCGCCACCGGCCCCGGTGGGAAGCATGTTGGTGAACTTGATCCGCACCGGCCGGTCCTTCTGCGCCACGATGACGGGCCCCAGGTAGTGGGGAATGGGGTCGCCACCATTGAGCTGCACATAGCCGCGCAGCTTGGTCGGTGGAAGGTCCGAATGCATCTGCTCGAAGTACTCCACCAAGCCGATCTCATAGTAGTCCGATCCGGGGTAGCTCGTTGTGTCCTGAACGGCCACCGGAATGTACTGCCCGAGTTGGTTCACACTCGGATCGCCCGATGGCGGGTTGATTGCCAGACCCGGCAGCGAGTCCACGAACTTTCGCAAGTTCGGGCTATTCGCATAGTTCGGCAGGTTTACGTCCACGTAACGGCTGATCCCGATGCCGATCGGTGGTTGCACTGAGAAAGCCGCCCCGAACGTCTGGAGCGCCGAAGCGGTTGTGCTCGGCGCCGGGGCCGGCTGTCCCGTCAGCCACGCGTTCAGCCGTTCATTTGCCTCCTGCCTTCTCTCGCGGGCTGACTTCTGCGCCTCGGCCTGGACATCGCTTAGTGGCTGTCCCGCGCGCGCCTCCTGCGCTGGTTGCCTTCTCTGGTCGCGGCCTATCGGCCGTGCGCTGGCCTGCACGGTGGCACAGGCCAGCGAAGCTACCGCTAGAGTCAACCTCAGTAGTAGAATGCATCTGCGACACGATGACCTCTTCATGCTTGCCTCCTGAAGCTTGCTGAGGCGCCGATCTGGGTGATCTGGTGTGCGCCGAACCTCCGTGCACCTGGCCGACGATGCTCCGGTCCTGACCTCCTTTCCATCCCCCGGGGTCTATCCTTGGTAGCGCAGCACGGGCGCAGATATCGCATCATGTTAGTTAGGCAAAGGCGCCTCAACCTAGAGCGATTCCGAACATTCTGGCCAGGCAGAAGCAGTCTGTGTGGGTGATTAAACAATTGCCGGTCCTGAGTTGTCCGGAAAATACAACCTCTTACTTGGTAGGTATCGTGTGAGGCACAAATTCCGTGGTAGCGGACGGTTGCTTGTAGCAATCTGGAAGCACAGGGACGGTTCTGGTGCCGATTGGCAGGTGCGGGCGCTGATGGCGACCCGGCGTCGCCGGCAGGGGGGCAAGGCGGCCGTCCAACGGAACTCCACCAGGGTTCAGCCCGTGGCCCGGGCGACTCGGGTGGTGCGTCTTCTGGCGCTTGGCCCGGGAGCGAGGTCGTTGATGCTGGATGGCAAGCTGGACCGGCCCCGCTGTGACTCCACCGTCAACGGCTGTGCGAAGCTGCTGGAGACGTTCGCCTTGGGGGAGTTGCAGACTCAGATCGAAGCCATCAAGGCCGACCTGAAGCTGGTGAAGGAGATGGAGGATGCGAACCCGGGCCAAGCTCGAGGAGGGGATCGCCGCACTGGCGGCCGAGGTGCGCGAGCTGCAGATCGCACCTGCCGCCGAACCAGCGAGAGCAGCTGTGGTCTCAGTGCTCCAGGCGGTGGGCGGAGAGGATTCCCCCGCCTTCAGGCGCGAGTCGCATGCACTCAAGGAGGCGCTGGCCTCTCTGCGGGAGGCGCGGGCGGTGCTGGGGGTGAGCGTCGATACCATCCAGCCATGGCAAACCTTTGCACGAGCGACCTGGGTCGAGGGGGAGTCTAGAGCCGATGCCTGTCCGTGACCATTAGGGGCCTGGCAGGGCCTCAGTAGAGGGTGGAGCGCAAGTAGCCCTCCGCCCTCACCGTTCGCGAAACTGCGCTTGACAAACTCGATAATTCCTACTAATTTAGTAGGTGATCTCGCGCCGCTGAGATACCTGTGTCCACCTCGCGGATGTCTGAACGACACTGCGGGAAGGGCATCGAATGCAGACTGGGAGACCTATGTGACACCTCTGCCGGCCGATGTCAACGAGTCGATGCGAGGGGACCACGGCGGAGCTTGGCCGGAAGGGAACATCGAGAGTCGCTTCCCTGGGTCTCACCCCCCTTCTGTCCCAGACACACCCAAGGCGCCCGCGTATGCGAGCGCCTTTGTGCTCTCTCTGGCGGATTCGGGAGCAGCCTGCTGGGCCGCAATGCCGGGGGAGGAGGTGAGGACTAGATCAACGGTTGGGCCCTGGCAGCGACCGCTCCTCTTGCTGTGAAATCAGAACCTAGTGGAGGAGGGCGATTTGAGAACGCGCTCTGAGAAGGGTTTTACGCTCATCGAGTTGCTAGTAGTGATCGCGATCATTGCGATCCTGGCTGCGATGCTGTTCCCCGTCTTTGCGCGCGCACGTGAATCGGCGCGGAAGATTCAGTGCCTCGCGAACGTCAAGAATATCGCCACGGCTGTCCAGATGTATCTGGCCGATTACGAGAGGTTCCCGTCCTGCGAAAGAAACCCGGATGCCAAAGCCTACTTCACAACCAGCCCGGGCGGTGGCCAGCCGGCGCCCAACGATTGCTGTAACCGCGCGCCGCAGGCCAACCCTTTCCTCCGATGGCCTGTGATCATGGACGAGTACGTCAAGAACCGTGACGTCTACCGCTGTCCGAGCTCCCGCCGCACGATCATCGCCGAGTGGATCGTTCCCAACTACGGCAAGGGTTACCTGGACTATCTCAAGCAAACCGAGGGTCACTGGGGCCGGGTCGACCCTGACTGCGGCGGCGGTCCCTGCTGTCTGTCCTTCCCGCCCGGGTGGGGAGGAACAGTGACTGACTCCATAGCACAGCACTCGAAGGGCAGCACAAACAGCGGTGCCGCCGAGACCACGATCTGCTTTGCCGAAAACGCCCTGACCAACGCCAAGGAGTCCCAGATTTCCGATGCCTCCTGGTGCGTCGTCGCCGGCGACTCTTCGATCTACGCCAACATTCTTGGTACTGACGACATGCTGTACAACCTGTGTGGACTCGGTTGCGGCAACGCCGATTGGGAGAACTGCCCAGACACGCGGGATTGCGGCCTGGACAAAGACGAGTACGATCATTGGTGGAGCGACTCGTCATTCCGCGCCAAGTACACTCGCCACCTGGGTGGTGCCAACGTGGGCTTCGCCGACGGCCATGCCTCCTGGTTCATGGCCGATGCACTGCAAGCGCTTACTCCCTATTGCGGTGACAACGGCTTCGTCACCGAAAGCCGGCCGGTCCGCGGGCTCTGCCCATACGGGCTCGGCGCCTGATCTTGGTAGCATGAGCAGGTCGAGTGGGGCGCGTGAAAGCGCGCCCCACTCATCTCCTGGCCAACCCGCGCCCGCTTGGCCGTAGCGCCCCGGAACTCATCCCAGCATGGATTCCGCGGGTGCTCCGGGACAGGGGTCGCGAGGCCGCTCCCGCTCGTGCCGCACCCTAGACGGTGCGCGGTCTCCGATCTCCTCTCCCGCGACCTGCTTGCCGCCCATTCGGCGTGTGCCGTCATGAGCTGGGCGACCACCTCGTCGCAGCCCGGATTCGTTCCTCCGACGCGCCGGCAGACCTCAACTCCGTCTCCGAGTGGGAACCTGAGTAACGGGCCGAGGATCTCGCTGGGTTCGCGGCGTAGCGGGCCTCGAAGCCTTCTCCGCGGCAGCGCTCAACCGCGACCGCGCGAACAGAAACCGGCCGGCCACAGCCAGGTTCAGCGCACTCCCGCGGCGCAATACGTGTCTGTCTGCGCCTGCCCTGACTCAGGACGCGTCTGACCTGCCCCCATAGGTGATACCAGGGCTTATGTTAGTCCTGGGTCATACGCGGCCGAGGATCGGGCTTAGGTCGCAGGTCCGCATTGGGGCTCGGGTAAGCAAGTAATCCACTGATTGAGAACTCGATCCGAACCTGCGACCATGCGAAGGGAGCTCCCGCCCTCAGCGAGTGCTTTCGCAGTGTCGCGAGGTGTCGCATGCGAAGATGACAGGATTGGCCTAGAGCGGAACCCCGAACAACATCGAGAGGCCGTAGCGCACCATCGAGATGCTGGCAGCTCCCACGATCAGACCCAGGAAGAGCCGAAGACCCTTGCGGTAGGCGCGTAGGCCCCCGTAGCGCAGCAGCAGTGACTTGACCAACCAGGTCACTGCCAACGCGGGAAGCATGCTGTCAACTACCATGTCATATCCCAGCGGAAAGGCGACTGGGTGCAGCGGCCAAAGAGGGAACCAGAGCTTCGTAGCCATGAGCGAGACGACCACTACGAAGCCGACCGCGATCGCGGTCACACCTCCCCAGCTGGGTGGAGCCGGTTGGGCCAGCCAGTCCTCCATGGTCTGGACGACGCGGCGAGCGTGGTGGAGCATGGACTCGTCCACCTTGCCGCTGCCCAGCCCCAGCTGCGATCCGACGTGCAGGCTTGCCCAGAAGTACGCTAACACCCCCAAGGGCACGATAGCCGCCATCAAGAGGGCCAGCCTCCCGGGCCTGAGCTTGAGCACCTGCGCCATGCGCAGCGCCTCGAGCTGAACCGGGGCCGGGTTGGCAGTCTGTTCCCGCAGATACGGCTGAAGCAGAGCCAGCATGGCAAGGGTCCGCGGGCCAAGGGCCCGTGTCCCCGGATACTGAGCGAGAGCGAAGTCCGGCATCGTCCCCCACATCTCGTTGCTCGGCGGCCCCAGCTGGGCGCGCAGTCGGGTGATCATCATCACCATGAGGAAGTAGCCGGGAAGGAAGAGCGCGATAACTGTCTGCGCCATGCCTGCTCGGGCCAGGAACCACGAGAGGAAGGCCAAACCTGTTACCGCGCCCAGCACAGCCGTTCGATAGCTGAAGGCCTCTTCGCTGTCATTGACGAAAGACCGCAAGCCCAACGCCTTGCGGAGGACTTGCAGCAGGTACCGGCGTTCGAGCCATAGGAAGATGCAGCTCAGGGCTAGGTACGCACCCATGACCTGCTGCTCGCCGTAGGGGAATCCACCCCAGGAGCTGACGGACCATCCCAGTTGGCGGGACGAGATGAGTTCGACGCGCCAGAACAGGTTGAAGACGACCAGCGAGAACGCGAGCTCCAGCGGCATAAGGTAGGCCAGCCCCAGTTCCCAGGGGCCCCAGCCGAAATGAGGGATGCGGATCGCGTCCCACGGTTTGTTGTTCGCGACCCAGGCTCCGTAGTCGATCCCGGTCGGGATCATCGGGACTGCGGGCGCAATGCGGGCCACGGCCTGATCTGCGCCGATCAGGGCCGAAGCGGCAACCCCGATCCAGAACAGCGGGCTCTGAAGCAGCCCCTCCTTCTGCTGGCTCATCTGAAGCGGCAGCGTTGTCATAGGGAAGGGCAGTTGTTCGTCCTGGGACCAGCGCCGTCGGACGATGACGTTGAGGCACAGTGAGACCCATAGCAGCGCGGTGGCCCACGCCGTCCACCACAGCGCCGGCCCTATCCAGGCGGCCAGCACCTCTCGCCGATAGGGACTGGCGTCGCCCAGAAAGAAGCCCGCCAGCGCGTTCCGGTCAGTGACGAGCAGCCAGCTCGGAAGGTTGGGCAGCAGCAGCTCCTCCCAGCGGTTGCCCGGAGTCGCGTTCCAGACAGGCCAAGCGATCACGCTGGCGACGTTGCCTCCCCAGTCGTACACGCTGGCGCAGAGCCCAGTGCTGATGCCAAGGGCGGCGTAGACCGCAACCAGCTCTCCCGCAGAGAGAGCCCAGCCGGGCCTTCTGCGCTGCAGCAGCCGGTTCATCGCCGCCAGCGCGAAGATGCCAGCTACGGCCGGCGCCACCATGGAGACTGCCGCGACTCCGTAACCAGTCCAGTTTCCTCTCACCACAACGAAGACGTTCACCGGCACGGCAAGAAGGCAGATCAGCACGCCGCGCCATCTGATCCGCGGAAAGCGATCCCAGTCCTCAGTCCGTGGCTTCTCTCTGCTGCTCATCAGGCAGTGTCCAGTCGTGCCAAGAGCGCGGCGATGCAACCGCGAACGAGATCGCCTTCTCCATACGCGGACGCCGTCCTGCCTGGCCAAGCACGGATCAGAGCGCGACGGAGAGTGTCCACCTGACACACCTGCAAGCGTTCCACCATCGCCTACCAGGTGAACGCGTTACGGGCCCCGATCGGCGCGCAGGAGAAGCTCTGTGCCTGGCGGAACCACTACCGCGTCGACGGCCGGTCCTATCCGGCGCACATGAGCATCCGCCGTCATGGCTGGAGGGATCTTCACCCCAATCGCCAGGAGTTGTTCAGTGAGCAGCGGCGAGCAAGCCACTATCGCTCTGAACGGCAACGCTGGGTGTGCGATTGCGGTTCGTTCGGGCAGCCGCGGCATATGGCGTATCACCTACCAGGCTGGCACGAGGGGCCTCAGTCCCGGCGGCGGTATCAGAATCTTTCGGGACACGCACAAGTTCTGGCTCGGGATGGTGAAGCAGACCGAAGACCCAGCGGGCGAGGACTACTGCGCCGCAGGCAGCGATGGCCCGTCGGTGGAAGTGCGTGACATACCGCTCTTCTACAAGCGGCTCGCCGAGGCCAGACTCATCATCGGTGAGCCAGGCCTGGCGCCGGGGGAGCGGATCTGGTTCACCTGCGGCACGCCGGGCTTCCCGGCCACTGTTCCGTCTTTCTCGCAACGCCGGTGCGTCTTCTGGGTAGACGTAGACTACGAGGGCAATCGGCATTACGCGCGTTTGCCTGAGCCGCTGCTGGTGAGTGTTGTACCCGGGCCGGCGGCGAAGGCGGTGGTGGTCGCGCCGTCGGTGATCGCGCCCGGCGAACCGTTCCCGCTCAGAGTGCGATTCGAGGACGCTGACAGCAATCCCCGCGCCGCCTACACCGCGCACGTGCGGTTCACCTGCGAGGGAGCGATCCTGCCAGGTGAGTATCAGTTCTCGGAGGCCGATGGCGGTTGGCGCGTTTTCGATGGGTGCCGGCTGCAGTCCCAAGGGGTCTTCCGGATCGCGATGCGGGCCGAGGGGCTCCCGTTAGTGTTGAGTAACCCGGTGCTCTGCGAGGCCTCCCCGAACGCGTCGCGTCTACTGGGGTGATATGCACAACCACACTGAGTGGTGCGACGGAACGGACACGGTGGAGTGGGTATACCAGTTCGGCCGCGATCACGCGTTCCTCGATGTCTGCGCCTGCAGCGAGCACATTGGCGCGAAGCAGCCAGACTGGCCGATTGAGGTCGTGGACAAGCCACCGGCCTCCTCCGCGGACCTCTGGCAGGAGCAGATCCGACAGGCGCGGGCCTACCACGATCCGGGCCGCTTTGTAACGTTCCTGGGCTATGAGTTCACGCCCTCCGGCGGCGCCAGCGAACACCCCGCGAACGCCGACCACTGCATCTGGTTCTTGGACGACCAGCATCCCCTGGTGATCGACGCGGATATCGAGCAACTGGGCCGGAAACTAGCGCGGACGGAAGCGCTCCTGGCCGCGCACGTCGGCGGCAGGTTCACGCGCTGGAACTACGACGTGCCACCCGAGATCATGCCTGTCGTCGAGATCTCCTCCATGCACGAGCACTCGGAGTGGTTCGCGCAGGAGGCGCTGCAGAAGGGCCTCAAGGTGGGCTTCGTTGGCATGAGTGATGGGCACATGGGGCGCCCCGGCTACGACCTGTGGGCGCGGCACGGACGCGCTGGCCTGCGCAAGCGCGCCTTCTCTCCCCAGAGCGCGATGACCGCGTTTCTGGCCCCGGGATTGAGGCGAGATGATATCTGGCAGGCAATGCAATCGCGCGCTGTCTATGCCACCACCGGGGCGCGCGTGCTGCTGGAGTTCTTCTGCCAGGGCAGGCCCATGGGAGTAGAGATTGCTGTCGAGAGCGCCCCGCACTTCCACCTCCGCGTCCATGGCACCGCCCCCCTTGACCGCGTGCAGATCATCCGCGGCGACCGATTGGCCCATACCCTCGAACTCGCCACCGCTGTCACCGGACAGGGCGAAGTGTGGGACGTAGAGTTCGACTGGGAGGACCCTCAACCCCGCCAGGGCGAGCTCTACTACTACCTGCGCGTCACGCAGAGCGACGGCCACTTCGCGTGGTCCAGTCCGATCTGGGTCACGTATTCCCAGGGCATCACTCGTCGGCAGGACTACCTGCCGCCATGGAACGGGGATGTTTGGCCTCCGGTGAAGGCGGAGGAACACAACTACCTGCCAGCGGTCAGGGCTTGCCTTGTGCAGCAGCGGTGCGGGGACCGTTTCACTGATCTCGAACAGGTTGGCGTATTCTCGGAGACGCGGGGGCGCTATGTCCTAGTGCGCTGCCTGGATGCCGAACGCGATGTGCGGCCCACGCACCTCCACTACTATCTCGGCTTCGAGGAACGAGCGGCTCTACGTGAGCGCTGGCTGGGCCGACTACGGGCAGGTCAGCAATGAGTGACGCGGTGCACGCGATCGAACTGGAGACCATTGCTGGTCTGCACGGCTGCATCACTCGTTGGCGGTGTCTCGAACCTGCAACCGGAGAGCTACTCTACCCGCGCGATGGCGATGCCCTGCTGCCCCTTCCCTTCGCGGAACGCGCGACTGTGGAGGCCGTGCTTCGGAGTGAGGTCGAGCAGCCGGTACGGTTGGAGGTGAATGGCTTCTCCGGCTGGTCCGCGGCGCTGAACGCCAACTCGATGGTGTGGCAGCCACTCGTCCCCGGATGGGGCAACACGTTCGTCGGGAGACTGCGCCAGGGCGAGAACCGGCTGAGGGTATCGGTCGAGCCACAGGAAGGTCCGCGGCTGCTGGGAGCGCGAGTGATGGGCCCCGACCGCACGCGGCTGACTGGCGTGCAGCAGGTCTTCCCCGCTCCTCCCGATGGGCTCATCGGGCAGCTTCGTCGTGGGCTCTCGCCGCTGGGTGATTTCATTCGCATGGCGAACCAGCCATGCGCACTGCAGTTCCCCCCTGGAACGGACTGGGAAGCGTGGCATGCCGCGCTTCGCGCGAAACTGGATGAGCTTCTTCAGGTCCCGTCCGCGTTTCCCTCGCCCGAGGACAAGCTGGTCGGCGCGGGTGAGGAGGAAGGCTACCGGCAGGAGCGACATCTCCTCACAGTGGATGAGCACGGCACACTGGTGCCGTACTGGTTGCTGGTACCGGAGAGCCCGAACGGCGCGACTCTGCTCTGCCTCCACGGCCATGGCTATACCTTCGGAGAGACGGTGGGAGTGCCGGGAGAGCCAGTGGCACAGCAGCGCGAGTTGATGCGGGACCACAACTACGACTACGCGCGCCAGGCCGCGCGGCGGGGCTACATCGCGGTGACACCGGACTTCCGCGGTTTCGGCGAGCGCAACGACTACGAGCCATCGCCTCGCGACCCGTGCGACGCGTACCTCCTGCGCCTGAGCCAGTATGGCACAAATGTTGTCGCCCTGCAGCTCCACGACCTGCGGGCGCTGATCAACCATCTCGGCTCCAGACCCGAGGTGGACCTTTCCCGCCTCGGCTGCCTCGGTCTGTCCTACGGCGGACGGATGGCGATGTATGCGGCTGCGACTGACACACGCATCCGGGTGGCCGTGGTGAGTGGCGCGCTGAACAGCTTCAAGGAGCGACTGCTCCGCAACCAGAGCTGTGGAGCCCAGTTCGTGCCGGGGCTGCTCCAGTTTGCCGACGTCCCCGAGCTTCTGGGGCTGATCGCACCGCGCCCGCTCTTCCTAGAACTGGGATGCCGCGACGACACCTCACCTGAACTCTTCGCCTCGGAGATCTACCAGCAGGTGGCGCAGACCTACGCAGCCGCGCACGCCGATGGGAGACTTGCACTAGAGGTGTTCGAGTGGGGCCACCGATTTCGCGGCGTCGAGTGCTGGCCATGGATCGATGAGCAACTCCGCTAGCTGCAGCGACCCGGGGGGGGGCGCGGGATCATCCTCAGTGCCCGCGCGATGGCTGGTCAGCCGCCGGCGGGCTCTTCAGACTCCACGGCCCCGATGTCCGGCCCCCTGCCGTTGTAGTCCAAGGTGACCGGATCGCCCTTCCGCCAGGAGATGCTTCCGTCGACCGTAACCGTGTTCGCCCCGTAATCCACCCGCTTCACCTTCACGGTCTTCTCCCCGACGCGCAGCACGTCAGGAGCGACAACGCCGTGGCCGTCGGTGAAGTAGAGGGCATCTTCCACCTCGATCACTGTGCCTTCGCCGGAAGACCGCGCCGTCGTCAGGGGCATGCCAGCATCTATGCATGGGCTATCTGCCAGCAGATGGAAATCGCCCTTCTCAGCCTCCACGAACCGGGGTTCCGCCTCGACGTTGGCCCGCGCGGTACGTGGGAACTGCTCCTCGAACGCGCTCAGCGTGGAACCCGTCTTCCGCGTCTTGTCCCAAAGCGTGACCGCGCCCTTCTCCCTCCCCATGAGGAGGTTCCTGAACATGCGGAAGCTGCTCGGGCTGGCAAATGCCAACTGGACGTCGTATGGGGTGGAAGGCGGGAAGTGAGCGTCTGGGTGGGCGTGATTCCGGTAGAGGGCGTTGTTGGTCAGGACGACGTCCTCGACGCCCGAGATCCACACTCCGGGGCCGCTTCCGTAGCGCGCCGGCCACCCGCAGTCGTAAACCGTGTTGTTGTAGAACCGATTGTGGCTGCAGTACAGGGCTTCCGGATCATCGCGGACCCCGGCGGCGTAGTGGCTGAAGTCCATGCCCATTCCGCACTTGAAGTACACGTTCCGCCGAAGGATAGTGTTGTTGCCAGCGTACTGAATGCCTGCGCTCCCGGATCCGCTATTCGTGCCATTCACCTCGATCAGTGGGGCCGGGCCAAAGAAGTTGTCCTCGATGACGAGATACTCGCTCTTCCGCACCTCATCTCCGACATCCCGTTTCCTCGCGGTGAAAACCTCCATCAGCTTCTGGATGGGGTTCTCGAACCTGTTGCCGCGCACCACCGACCGTTGGACACCCATCAGGACGAGACAGGTGTGGCTTGCGCCCTCAAACCTATTGCCCTCGATGAGATGGAAGCTGCCCCCAGTGATGGCGACGGAGTCATTGCCCTTCATCACGACGTTGTTGCGGAAGGTGATGTGGTCGCCGACTCGCTTGAACCGGCAGGACTCCCATGAGCGCGGGTAGTCCGTGTTCTCGAAGTGGCAGTTCTGCACCACAATCGAACTCGCGCCGCCGGCGTAGAGGAACCGGCCGCCCGGATCCTTGACCGCGACCCCATCAACCACGATGTGAGATCGGTGCAGGAGGAAGATCGCGGCAGGCCCACCGGAGTCGTCGTCGGGAAAGGGGCCGGGCATGGCGCGGGATTCCGTCAGGACTGCCTTGCCGCCGCTGGCTGCCCGGTACGTGATGGGTCTGCCTTCGTCGCCGGAGTGAGCGGGAGCGATGGGAGTGCCCCGGTAGACGCCGTCGAGCAGAAGGACCGTGTCGCCCGGCCGGGCTGATGCGTTCGCCTTTGCTAGAGGCCACGGGGAGTCCGTCGCGCCGCTATTGCCGTCCTTGCCCTCAGGCGACACGGTGTAGGTGGCGGCGCTCACCGGCGCGGCTGCACAGACGGCTAGCACCAGAGCAACGCTCACGCACGGCCAGACTGACACGAGGCTCTCCATCAGACACTCCTCTGTCCTGTCGGACATGTGGGACCGCATTGAGGGAAGGGCAGGCCGCTAGCGTGAAGTGCGGGCGGAGTCGTCTCACGGAAGACTCCGCCCGCGCGATCGACCAGCCACTATCGGTGCAGTCTAGTGGCCTACCAATGCTCGCCAGGTATGTAGTCAGGCACGTGCTGGGCGCCCATGGGAGGAAGCTGGCTGGGATTGGAGTTGGCCGCCGCGAGGATCGCATCGGCAGGCCACCAGGCGGCGTGGCCATCGGTGAACCCGAGGTTGTTGCCGCCCAGGTGCCGGGCGAACTTGCTGCGCCAGCTCGCATCGCCCCAGAACTTGTCTATGTCGTGCTTGTCTACGCCGCAACCTACAACCTCGGAGCAGTTGACCCAGTCTGCGCCGCAGTTGTCAGGATTCTCGACGACGCTGCCCCAACAGATGCGGCAGGCCTCTGGATAGGCGACCTGCTCGATGCGGTCGTAGTACGGTTTGAGGCCCCTCTCGGCAACGATCATAGTCTTGGCCGGGTCATCGATGGCGGAGAGCTTCTTCTCTACTTCGCCATAGACGATGTGAGTGTCCGAATAGTCCATCTCGGCCGCGCCTTGGGCGATCATATCGTAGTTGGGAGGGCAGCCGTCTACCAGCGCCAGGTTGTCGGTAACGGTGCCGCCCCAGCCGGGAGGCCATGCTTCCTGGCAGACACAAGTAGGCCAGTTGTCCTGTAGCTCCTGGAACCAGTTGGACTGTCCCCATACGCGCTGCACTGACGATACGTTCCGCGCGCTGGGGCATCTCCAGACATCGCGGTTCTTGACGTAGTCGTCGATGATGACCGGCCACCTGAGATAGGGGTTCGACCCGGTGGCGTACGTGCAGCACCCAGGGGTCATATCGCATCCCTGGTCTTCGAAATACTTGACCACAGTCGGATCGTGCTCCCTGGGCGGGTACCGGTCGAAGTCCGCGAAGTACAGCTGGAACCCCATGGCGATGTTCTTGACGTTGGAAAGGCACTGGATCTTGCGAGCCGATTCCCGGGCGCGCGCAAACACCGGGAACAGCATCGCCGCGAGGATCGCAATAATCGCGATCACCACCAACAACTCGATCAGAGTGAAGCCTCGTCTTGGTCGAGACAACATGGTCTCTCACCTCCTGAGGAGATTGGCACGAAACTCAGACTACCGCGCCATCCGCTGTCTGCCTCCACCTCCTTCCGGGCCCGACTCGGCCAGGCGCTCCCCTCCTCCGCCTTCGCACCTTATTCTATACCAGATTGGCCGTAGGTCAACCTGTCTGCACCAAACAGCGCCCGGCGCCAGCCCGCGTATATGTATCGCGTGCTGGCGCCAATGACAGAACCGCCAGCCTCGCTAACGACTCCATGGCCTCCCGCGCCAGGGAGGACGAGACCCCGCACCGAAACGTGATTCGGTAAGGAAAGCCATGTACTCGAGACCGACGATAGTTGTGGTGGCAAGTCTGTTGCTCCTCGTGCTCGGGACCTCCGCCCACTGTGCGACGAACCTTGTGTACAATGGCGACTTCGAGATGCGATCCTCAGAAGCGCCGCCGCTGGGCTGGACCATGTGGGGCGCAGAGCAGTACAAGGCTCCGGCCAACTACACCCTGGATACCGTCAACCCCCACCGCGGCAAGGCCTGCTTCCGCATCCACCATCCCGCTGGTACCGGCGGCTACATCGTCTCATCACCCGATCACGCGATCCGCCCCCGCAAGAGCAAGATGTACACCATCGATTTCTGGGCCAGAGCCGACGGGCCCGGAATGTCGGACTTCGGCCTCGAGGCCTACTCCAATATCCGCCCGTTCATCGACGCGGCATCCCCCGGCCACTTCCTCATCGCTACAGACGAGCAATGGAAGCATTACCAGTTCACCCTAAGTGAGGGCTGGGACTTCTTCGCCGACCGGAGCCGCTATCTCTTGCTCGCGTTCTACGCCACCCGCGATCAGGATTCGGAGCGCACGCTCTGGGTCGACGACATCGTCGTCACCGAAGAGCCCAGCACGCGGACCGGCCGCCTCGTGGACGAGTCCACGCTGGAGTACCCGCCGCTCCAGCACCGATTGCGACCCGGTGACGCGCTGGACATTACGGTGGATGCTGGCAAGCCTCTGCGCCGCGCCACCCAGGAGGTCGGCGGCATCTCATTCCACCGCGTCTGCGGATGGACCGGCCAGCCGTATGACAGGCAGGGGAACTATACCCTCGCACCCGAGCTGGAGCAGGCGATCCGCGATCTCCATCTCCCCATGACTCGCTTCTATGCTGTCGGTGATGAGCCGTTCCCAGTCGAGGAGTCCATCGACAGAGTCGCCGAACTCTGCCGCCGCGTCGGCGTGCCTCTGGACCACGTCGTGCTCGAATTCGAGACCCAGGGCGCGACCAGTAAGCTGCCGCCCGAGCAGTGGGCGCGTGGCGTCCGTCACTCCGTGAACAAGGGCTACCGCTTCCGCTACTGGGAGATCGCCAACGAGCCCTACCTAGTGCGAGAGGGCACGGCCTTCCCGACCCCGCAGTCCTATACCGACCACTTCATCGAGGTCAGCCGCGCGATCCGCGCCGTGCAGCCCTCTGCCCAGATCGGCCTCGCCATCGACCCCGAGAGCCAGGCCTGGGGCAACGCGGTGCTGAAGCAGTGTGCCGGTCACTACGACTTCGTCGTGGGCCACTACTACTACGGCATCGACCGGATGCAGCAGCGCGCGTTTGGGTGCCGGTACTCGCCGCGAACTACCAGAAGCTCGACCTGATCCTGCGAACCGATGCTCTCATCCGCGCCTACAACCCAGGCCGAGACGTCTACCAGTATGACACCGAGTGGGGCATGATCAGCTCCGGCCCGCACGACGAGGTCGCCGACGCGTTCGATCGGAACGCGAACATCGTCGGCACCCTCCACCGCGCCGTGCGCCTCATCTACTACGCCCGCGAGCAGATCCTGCGGGGCGCGAGCGGTTGGGAGATGCTCTCCAGGAGCAGAGAGCAGGGCTTCGGCATCCTCTCTCCGGACGCGCCGGACAAGCGCTACATGCTCTACTGGCTCTACTACTACTTCAACCGCCATCTCGGCGAGTGGGCCCTCGAGATGGATGGCGTGGCGCCATACTACACCCCGTCCGCGGCCGATGGCCTCTCCGACCGGCCCGTCGATCTTGCCGGGCCCGTGACCCCCACGCTGGTCACACTCAGCCAGGACAGGAAGTCGCTCTATCTCGTCGTCGCCAACGGCTCCTGGGATCGCGCTGTGCCTTGCACTCTCAGCCTGCGCAGATTCGACGCCGCCCGTGCCACTGGCATCCTCTTGACCAATGACGACCTCGACGGCAAGCCCCTCCTCCAGCGCAAGGAGGCCGCGGTCACCGGACTTCCTGTCACGCTGGCAGGCCCTCGCGTAACGTGCACGGTGCCCGCGCACTCCGTTGCGTTCCTGACACTGGAGAGCAGGTGATTCCTAGTGTCTGTGGCTGCCGAATCGCCATCAGGCACCTCTGACAGCCTTGCTGGCTTGCCTGCGGGTCCCGGATGCGGTACCAAGCCGAGCGGGTGGCCGAGTCGGGGGTGGCCCAAGCCGTCAGCCGCATCCCTCGTTACGGCCGGTGAACGGTCTACTCAAGACCGGGAGAAGGCCCGCGTGGTAAGCCACGGCCCAAGCGCGCGTGGGCCGATAGCGCCAGTTATGTCGCTGGGCTGACAACACGTCTCACGGCCGCTGAGGAGCTGACCTGGGAAGGATGGGTCGCCAGACCGGGGTTCAATTCCCAAGTGGTGGAGGAAGCAGACCCAAAAACAGAAACTCTCAACCAGCGGACGAGGGTGCGGACTTTTGGGGATGAGTCGGTCGCACAGGTAGCGATCCTGCCTCGGACCCCCATCTCGGCTGGTGCCTGCCACTACCCTCGGTCTCCAGTTGCCCGCCGGGTTTCCCTGAGCTACACTTGTATCATGGCTACTACGGCTCGCACCCCGAACTGGACTCGCATCGCGCTCTGGCTGGTAGGGGCGACGATGATCTACAACGCCATCGAGGCGGCCATCGCGCTCTGGTCCGGCGTTGCGGCCCACAGCATCGCCCTGGTCGGTTTCGGCCTGGACAGCATCATCGAGGTCGCCGCGGCAACCGTTCTCCTCTGGCGGCTACGAGTCGGGGCGAGGGGCGCGGACGAGGAGGCTGTAGAGGCGGCCGAGCGCAAGGTACATCGATTCGTCGGGATCACGTTCTTCGCTCTCTCCGCGTACGTCGCCACGGTGTCCCTATGGGCCCTGTCCGGCGGCCGTGAGCCGGCAGAGAGCGCCGTCGGAATTGCCCTTGCCGCGGCCTCGCTGGTCGTAATGCCCACCATCGCCTGGGGCAAGTTACGCGCCGCCGACGGCCTGAAAAGCGCCTCTCTGCGATCCGAAGCCAGAGAGACCCTGGCCTGCTCCTATCTCTCGCTGACCCTTCTCTTCGGCCTCGCCGCGAATGCACTTTTCGGATGGGGCTGGGCCGATCCTATAGCCGCGCTCCTGATGATCCCGTGGTTGGTCAAGGAGGGAGTCGAGGGGATTCGTGCGGAGAGTGATGACGCCGAGTGCCCCCCCCCCCCTGAGGGTGGTCACGGTCAGACTCCAGCCCTTCGGAAGGTCTCGCTGCGTGGCGCGCGCCCCTCGGCTGCAGGGGCCAACGAAGACCTGGAGCTGCCGCTCGGCGACCCGGCAAGGTCGTAGGACACGCGGCCAGCCGAGCGTGGCTCGCGGCAGGCGGCACCCACCGCGAGCCACACTCCCGGTGGCTACGCCGCTGTGTAGCCTCCATCATCGGGGCTTTCGTTGAGGACCCCGACTGCCGCCCGTCCGCGATCACCATCGCTGCTGATGAGCGCGCCGAACCTACCTCCGAGCTGCCGCCTTGTGTGTTCGAGGAGTAGATACACGGCCGGCAGCACGAGCAGGGTGAACAGCGTGGAGGTGACCAGTCCGCCGACCATGACGATGGCCAGCGGCTTCTCGATCTCCGCGCCGACGCCGCCGCTGAGCAGGATCGGCAGCAGTCCGAGCGCCGCGCAGGAGGCAGTCATCAGCTTCGGACGCAGCCGCTGGACGCTGGCCAGCCGAATCGCCTGCTCTTGGCTGTGGCCCTCTGCGAGGAAGTCGTTGGTCTGGGTGAGCAGCACCAGGCTGTTCTGCACTGCGATCCCGAACAGCGCGATGAAGCCGACCGCCGATGAGACGTTCAGAGACTCTCGGGCGATGAGAAGCGAGGCCACGCCGCCGATGAACGCGCTCGGCACGGTCGCCAGGATGATCAGCGCGTGCGGAGCCGAGCGCAGCGCCAGGAAGAGCAGCATGAAGACGATCACCAGGGCGATGGCGGTGGCCAGGGCGAGCGCCTTCATCGCCCGCTGCTGGTTCTGGAACTGACCGCCGAAGACCACGTAGTAGTCCTTCGGCAGTCCCACCTTCGCGATCGCCGCCTTGATGTCGGACACCACGCCGCCCAGGTCGCGCCCCTGGATGCTGGCGTCGATGCTGAGGCGCCGGTTCATCGCCTCGCGCCAGATCACGTTGGGGCCCTCGGAGAGGGTGACCGTGGCCACCTGCGAGAGCGGGATCGCGACCACCGGAGGGCGTATCCACCAGGATGTTGCCGATGGCCTCGAGGTCGCTGCGCATCGCCTCCGGGAACCGCACGAAGACGCCGTAGCTGCGCTGGTTCTTCCAGACCTGGGTCAGCTCCTCGCCGCCGATCGCGAGGCGGACGATCTCCGAGATGGCCGCTACCGAGACGCCGTAGCGGGCCGCAGCCTGGCGGTCGATCTGGACCTGCACCTGCGGGACACCGCGGCCTGGTCCATCTTCACGTCGGCGACCCCGGGGTCTTGCGGCATGATCTCCTCGATCTGCTTGCCCTTCTGGGCAAGCACCGGGATGTCCGGCCCGAAGAGCTTCACCTGCAGCGGCGCCGGCGTGCCCTCCAGGCTCTCGTCTATCTTGATCTGCAGCGGCTGAGTGAAGGCGACCGCCACGCCGGGAATGCGCTCGATCTGCTCGCGGACCTCGGCCAGGATCTCCTTCGTGGGCTTGGTCAGTTGATTGCGTGGCTTGAGGTTGACGATGATCTCGCCCAAGTTCACCGGCAGCACGCAGCCGATGGCGCGCTCCGGACGGCCGTTTCTGCGGATCACCTCCTCGATGTTGGGGTTCCCCCGAAGGATCTCGTCAACCCGGTTCGTGATGCGGTTGTTCTCCTCCAGCGAGGTCTCGGGCGGCGTGCCGATGGAGACCACCCAGGCTCCCTCGTCGAGTCGCGGCATGAAGTCTCGCCGACGGCGAGGAGGCCCAATGCGGAGGGGATCAGCAGGGCGAAGCGGCTGCAACCACCGCTTTCCGGCGGTGGAGCGCCTACTCCAGCACGGGCACATAGCCGCGCTTGATCCAGCGGACGAACTTCACTTCGCCCTCACCGTCGGTTGTTTGGTCGGCGCGGAGGAACCGCATCGCGAGCACCGGAGTGAACGTCAGCGACAGCACCAGCGCCACCAGCATGGCTGCCGCGACCGTGACGCGCGAGCGGACGGAAGAGCAGTCCCTCGATGCCGCCCATCAGGAAGAGCGGCAGGAAGACGGCGATGATGATGAGGGTGGCGAAGGCGATGGGCCGTCCCACCTCGATGGCCGCCTTGTGGGCGACCGCTGTCTTCACGCCGCCATCGCCGAGGTCGCCTCGGCTCTGGTGGAAGCGGTGGTAGATGTTCTCCACCATGATGATGGAGGCATCCACCATGATGCCGACCGCGATCGCCAGGCCGCCGAGCGACATGGTGTTGAGCCCAACCCCCAGCTTGCGCATGAGGATGCCCGCGATGATCACCGACAGCGGCAGCGAGGCCGCCACGATCAGCGTGCTGCGGAAGTGGCCCAGGAAGACAAAGAGCACCACGATCACCAGCACGGCCCCGACCAGGATGGCTCTGGTCACGCTGGACAGCGAGTGCTCGATCAGGTGCGTCTGGTCGTAGTAGGGGACAATCCGCACGCCCTTGGGCAGTGTCTGCTTCATGTCCTCGATGGCCTTCTCGATGCCCTTGACGACCTTCACCGTGTCCGCGTTCGGCTGCTTGATGACCAGCGCGACGACGGTCTCCTTGCCGTCCTTGCTGGCGATGCCGCGGCGGATGGCGGTGCCTTCCTCGACGTCGGCCACGTCGCGCAGGAAGAGCGGCACGCCGCTCTTGCTCGGCGACCACGGTGTCCTCGATGTCCTGACCGAGTTGAAGCGGCCGATGCCGCGCACGGTGTACTCGGTCGGTCCGGTGCTGATGAAGCCGCCGGCGGCGTTCTCGTTGCCGCTCTGATCGCCTCCTCGACCTCGGCGAGCGGCACGCCGTAGGCGCTCAGCCGGTCGGAGTCGATGGTCACCCGGTACTGCCGCATCCGGCCGCCCATGTTCAGCACTTCGGCGACGCCGGGCACGGTCAGCAGGTTGTAGCGGATCTGCCACTCGGCGAGCTCGCGCAGTTCAGTCGGCGGCAGGTCGCCCTCGACCGCGAACTCGTAGACCTCGGCCAGACGGGTGGTGGCGCTGCTCAGGGTCGGCGGCTCGGTGCCCGGCGGGAGCTGCCCCACCACCTGGGCCATTCGCTCGGTGACGAACTGCCGGGCCCGCCAGAACTCGGTCTCGATGTCGAACTCGACAACGACAGAGGAGAGGCCCTGGGTGGTCTGCGACCGGATCCGCCGCACCCCTGGCAGTCCGTTCATCGCCGCCTCCATGGGGCGGGTGATCATCATCTCGATCTCTTCCGGGGCCATCGCCTCGTTCTCGGTGACGATGGTGAAGACCGGGATGGTGATGTCGGGGTAGACGTTCCTGGGGCATCTGCTGGTAGGCCGCGACGCCGAAGACCACCGCGAGCGCCACCAGCATGACGACGAGCGTCCGTTGCCTGAAGGAGGCGTGGATGAGTCTGTCAATGAGGCTGCCGTGGGACTGATCCATGGTGGCCTCCCTAGTCCACGCATCCGGCTTCGAGCTTGCCGGATCCGAGCGCGGTCTTCAGTTGGTAGGCCCCCGCGGTGACCACGTTATCGCCGCTCACCAACCCCTTCACCACTTCCACCCGCCCGTCGTGGGCGGGGCCGAGATCCACTGTCCGACTGTCGAAGGCGCCGCAGACGCTCTTGCCAGCTTGCTGGTCCTCCTCGCAGTCCAGGCAGGCGACGAAGACGATCTTCTTGCCGGCATCATCGAGGACCGCCTCCTTGGGAACGAGCACCGCGCCGCTCCGCCGGCCGGTGATGATGCTCACCGCGGCGAACATCTCAGGCTTGAGCAGGCCAGTGGGGTTATCGATAGCGCACCGGACCTTTGCCGTCCGGGACTCCGCATCGAGCACGTCTCCCACGTGTGCCACCTGCCCGGAAAAGACCCGGTCGGGGTAGCTGCTTACTCTCACCTGCACCTGCTGGCCCGAGCGCACTTGGGCGAGGTCCTTTTCATACACGCTGGCCTCCGCCCACACATCCGAGAGGTCCATCACGGTGAAGAGCGTGTCCGAGGGCTCGACCATCTCGCCCAAGTTTGCCTCGCGAGCCACAACCCGGCCCGAGATCGGGCTGGTGACGGCCGTCAGCTCGCCCGAGCCTCCAGGTGAGGAGCCCAGCACCTGCAGGGCATCTGCCGCCGCGCGCAGCTCGAGTTGGGCAGCCGTGAGTTCGGCCTTGGCCGCCTGCACCTCCCTGGAGGCGTGGTGATTCCCGCGCAGCACCTTCTCCTCGCGCTGGTAGTAAGCTTCGGTCGTCTCCAGCTGCGACTGGGCGTGCGTGACCTTCGCCCGCGTTGCCTCTGCCGCGGCGGCGGCCTGCTTGGCACTGGCCTCCGCCTCCTCCAGACCCTGGAGGGAGACGATCTGGTCCTCGTGGAGCTCTCGGATTCGGACCAGGCGGGTGGTGCATTGTGCGAGTTCGCTCTCGTCGCGTACTAGTTCGCTCTTCACGTTGGCCAGCTCGCCTTGCGCGGTCAGGTACTCACCCTGCGCCTCCTCGACCGGGCGCTTGGAGAAGGCCCCCAGCTCGGCCAGTCTGGCCTGGCGCGGCGTAGGCGTCGCGCGCGACCTGGACTTTGGCCTGGGCCTGTCGGTAGGTGGCGCGGGCTCGGGCCAGCTCCACACTCGAGACGGACGCCAACACCTGGCCTTGGCGGACTGCGTCGCCGATGCTCGCGTGCACTGCGGCGATCCGGCCGGCGATGCGCGTGCCGATCTTCACGCTCCGATCGGCGTTCGGCATGATCTTGCCGGTGGTCGCGACGACGTCCCACGACTCTCCCACGGTGACGGGCTCGACCTTCATCCCAGCGATCTCTGGGCTCTCGTGTGCCTCGTCGGCCGGTGCGCCTTCGTGGGCAGCATCCTCGGTTGCCGGCCTCTCTCCCCCGCCCGCGTTCGCCGTTGATCGGGCCACCGCATAGCCGAGGGTGACTGCGAATAGTGCGACGATGCTCATCCATATGGCCGTTCGCTTCATGGCAATGCCTCCTTTGCGATCAGTGACTCCAAGTCAACTCCGACCGCCCATTCGAGCTGGGCCACCGCGCGGAGGTGCTCCGCCAGCGCGGAGTAGTAGTCAGTGCGTACGCTCCGGAGTGTGCGCTGCGCTTCAACACCTCCAGGTAGCCGGTGGCTCCAGCCTGGAATCCCTTGCGCGCCATCTCCGAGAGCTGCTCGGCCTCCGCCAGCGTGCCTCGCTGGTACTCCTGGACGAGGGCCTCGCTCCGTTCCACCTCGCGTAGCGCCGCATAGACGTCGCGGCTCACTGCGTTCCGGGTCGCCACAAGTCGCTGCTCCTGCGCGGACGTGGCGGCTTCGGCCTGCCTGCGCTCCTCACGCACTGAACCCCAGTCGAGGAACGGCAGCGTGATGCCGACGGCCCATCCGCCGTCTCCGCCGAGTGTCTCCTGGCGGGCCTGTAGCGTTAGGTCGGGCCGCAGGAGCGCCCGCGCGACATCCACTTGACCTTGGCGTATAGCGACCTGCGCCTGAGCCTCCGCGATCTCGGAGCGGCTTGCCTGGGCAAGTGCGTTCAGGAAGTCTGCCTTCACCGCGAGCGGCGTGTAGGCCAGGCCATCTGCCAGCCCGAAGGGAGTCTCCGGCGGGCGGCCCATCAGTGTGTTGAGGGTCGCCTTCGTCTGGAGGAGCGCGGACTCGGCCCGTGCCAACTCCTGGCGCGGCGGGAGACCTCTACACGGGCCTTGATCGCCTGAGAGCCGGGGGCCGTGCCCACCTCCAGTTGGCGCTGAGCCGCCTGGGAGAGCGACTCGGCCAGCTGGACGTTCTCGCGGTTCAGATCCACCACTGCCTGCGCCTCGGCCACCTCCCAGTAGGCCTCTTTCACTGCGCGAACCGTCTCCCGATGGGCGGCGCTGCTCCCGGCGGTGGAGGCCTGCAACTCGGCGTTCGCGACCTTCGTGCGCGCCTGGCGCTGGCCGTTGGTCTCCAATGGCTGCACCAGCAAGAACTCCTCATCCGATCCCGCCGTGCCGGATACGGCGGGAGCGATGAGGATTCCCGGGTTCGCCAAGGCGCGTGCACCTCGAGCGGCCGCCCGCGCCGCTTCCACGTCAGAGCGGGAAGCTTGCAGCGAAGGGTTGTGCTCAAGCGCCGCAGCGACGGCTTGCTGAAGGGTCAGGGACTCTTGGGCTCCCGTGAGGCCGCACAAGAGGCCGGAGAGGAGCAGCAGAAGCAATCCTGTCAGAACACGCATGTATGCCAGACCTCCAGTCAATGCGGGTGCGTTGATGCGCTCAGGAAGAGTTGTCCGTGGGGGAAACGCGACCGTACCCGGCTGGTGCAGGCCAATGGCTGCGATCTGGCAGCGACGGAGGCGGGGACCCCGAGGGACGTGGCAGAGGGTGACTACACGCGTGGCGGACGGAGGAGCGAGGAAACGAAATCCGAACGGACCGGCTGTGGGCTGTACGACACGATACTGCTGTCTGGGATACGCTCGGCAGAGGCCAGTGACGTGCCTGGGAGAGGCGCCACCACGCTACAACACGACGAACTGCAGGCACAGTGATCGCAGTCCGCCTCGAGCGCGCAGGGGCACAGGGCAAACATTGCCAGCACCGCCAGGAGCAGAGTCAGCCCCAGCATCGCTCGCGGCAGAACTCGTGATCCAACAACGCATCATCAAGTGCCTGCTCACATCCCGCGACAAAGCTCAGGGCGGTACGATGCCGCCGCGTCCGAGGGACGCCAAACAGTTTGACGGTAACACCGGGGCGTGACGAAACGGTGAAGTGCGGGCGATGAATGCGTGAAGCCCGGCCGCCAGAACGGATCACAGGGTTGCACGTAGGCCAGGGCTGCACATGGTATGCTGTGGATACCCAACTCCGCGGATGTTCCCGGCACCTCTGTAGGTGAGGAAGGGGCGAATGGCGCTGACGGACACAGCATTGATCGAACGAGCTGCCCGAGGCGATGTGGAGGCCTTTGGCCGGCTCGTGCATGAGCATCGCACACTCGTCTTCGGAATCTGCCTGAGTTGGGCCCATCAGCCGGCAGAGGCTGAGGATTTGACCCAGGAGGTGTTCGTGCGAGTGTACCACGATCTCCCGGGCCTGCGAGAGCCGGAGAAGTTCCTAGGCTGGCTGCGCCAAGTGACCCAGAACGTGTGCCGCATGTGGCTCCGCCGGACGCGGGAGGCCGCGCTGCCTGTGCCTGTCAAATAGCTTTGGGACACCGATGAGCGCCCTGTAGGCTTGTATCCGAGTCCCAGACATTCTACCATATGAGACCTTTGGGCGGCTCCTTCGGGTGCCGTCTCTGCTTGTGGAGGGTGCGTTTGTGCAGGTGATCCAAACAGCCGCGACCCTGATGGTGCGATCCATGTGTCGAGTGCCCAGTCTGCCGGTCAGCAGCGGCTGCTCTGGCTCCAGCAGAGCGCTGCCGTGGGCGGAGAGGTGGGCGAACTGGCCCGACTTCGCGACGAGAATCGCCGACTGAACTCCGAGCTGCGGATGTTCAAGGACCGGTTCGGGGAAGCTCCTGTTCGCCAGCGTTACACTCCGCTGCAGCGGCTGCGGATCCTCTGGCATGTGGAGTACTACCGGATTCCCAGGAGCCGGGTGAAGGAGCATTTCCTGATGGCCAAATCGACTCTCTATCGCTGGCTCCACGCGGCTCAGGAGGGCGATCTGGGGGAGCCTAAGGCAAAGCAGGAGAGCCCGCGGAAGACCTCGGCCGAGCTCGCGAGGATGATCTGGGACATCTTCAAGGCGAATCCGTACGTCGGACGCGACCGAACCGCCAGCATCCTCTGGCTGCTGGGAGTGCTTGTCGCGGCCTCGACCGTGAGGAACATACTCCTGCAGCCCAAGCCCAAGAACGCACCGGCGACGGCGAAGTCCCAGGAGTCTCCCGCGACACCCCGGCAGATTGTCGCCCGCTACCCTAACCACGTGTGGAGCGTGGATCGGACGCGGGTGTTGCGCTGGGGATTCTGGCCCACCTGGGTGCTGGTGGCGATCGATCACTTCTCCCGGAAGGTGGTCGCGTGCTGTGCACTGGAAGGCCCCAACGCCGGCTGGGTGGTCGACGCGATGGAGGAGGCCTTTCCCCGACACGGAGCGCCCAGGCATCTGATCAGTGACCAGGAAGGCGTCTTCATCAGCGATGCCTTTCGGGAGTTACCCATCCCCTGGGATGTGAAGCACCGCTTCGGTGCGGTCGGCAAGCATGGCCCTATCGCGGTCACTGAACGGGTCATCCTGACTCTGAAGCACGAATGGCTGAACCGCGTCCCGTTGATTCGCGGCCTCGACCACCTCGCCCAGCTGCTTCAGGACTTCACCGTCTACTACAACGAGTACCGCGGGCACACAACACTCGGCGGCGCGGTTCCCGAAGTGATCCATCGCGGCGGACAGTGGACCAGGCCGGAGAAGTCAGCCAAGGCGCTGCCACCGAACATCGAGCGACGCTTCTTCCCCGATACTCAGATCACCGCCTATCGACTCGCGGCCTGACCTCTCGCCGGTTGAAACCTCCGCTCGGCCCCGCGCCGAGAACGTGCGGCCGCGCCTTTGTTACCTCGTTCGGCCCTGTCGAACGGTTCGGCTCCGTGTTGATGTCCCGTTTCCCACAATCACTCGCCCCGCGCGCTGCCGGTTATGAAGTCACACCAGCATTCTTGGCGGCGTAGCGGGTGTCCCAGCCCGACTTAACATAGACATTTCCACCTGGGAACAGTGGTGGAGGAAACTGCACCCACGAACAAACACTCTCCGAGTGCGGACGAGGCCCGGGGGTTCGAGATTGGGAACGTATGGACGGGAAATGGTCCTGAATTCGGAACGGCATGGCCGGGCCGCCATCTTGAGGTCGGAGCCATTGCAGAAGCGAGGGGCTCACCTGATCTATGGAGGCGATCTCCAGGAAGCGACTCGACGCGTAGGGCCTGCGGTGGACTCTCAGGTCAACACTCTCTGCGTCGAGTCCAGCTCTGCCCAGTCGCGGCTGGCATAGCTCGCGAGGCGTCCTGCCCTGGCATCTGCGGTCCAGTAGCGGAGGACATCCGGCCGCTTTGGTGCTCCCCGGCCGCACCTTCGCCCCCTACTGCTCGTTCCCCGACTTGGGCTCCCGGATTCCGCATGCTACAATAGCTGCCTCGGATGGATCGCCGGCAGCGCGTGCCCGAACGGGATTGGCTTCACGAGGACTTCACTGTGCCCGGGATCTCACCGGTCTGTCCGAATCCTACGAGGTAGTGAATCTCGCCATATCAGCTCATGGCGAGATTCAGACAGAACACGCGCCGGAGGCGCTCACAGCCCGTGTGGCTAGCAGCACAGTGGGAGGCCATCAGCAATGCAGGTCTGCTATGAACCAATCAGGCATTCCCCCTGAGACACCACAGGACGCGTCGGCCTGGGCTGACGCGCTGAACCAGGCCTCCGTCCTGCGCGCACCGGGCTTGCAGGAGCTTGCGGAACAGGCCGTCCGGGATTGCCCGCGGGAACACCAGATCCTCTATCTCGCGGCCGTTGCCGCTCTGCTCGAGGAGAACCCGGAGCGGTGCCAGCGGTATCTGACGCGGATTGCTAGAGACTACGACTTCGACAACCGCCACCACCTGCTGCAGGCGATCGCGCTCGCCCAGCAGGGGATCCTGGCCGGCGCGCTCCAGTTACTGAGGAAAGCCGATCTGGACAGTCGCCACCAAGCGGCTTATTGGTTCTTCGCAGACCGGTCGCTGTGGCCCTGGCTGATGGAGTGGTTGGCGAAGATCCTTACGTACGAGACCGCTCGCGCGGCCGGGAAACGCAGGAAGAGGACCACTGCTTCTGCCCGTGCCGCCAAACCGACAGCCAGCGACAGGACCCCATCTGCGCCCGCGGCCGAAGCTTCCGCGTCGGTGCTTGCTGTGCCGGAACTGCCGCGTCACGACCCCCATATCCCGATCCGCTTTGAGTTGCTCAATGCGGACGCGATCGTGCTGGATAGGCCGGCGCATGAGGGGAATCCCGAGTGGTATCGGCTGCGCGCCGAGTTCACGCACCTGAGCCTGCTGCGCGGGTTCGACGAGCTGCTCTGCCTTCCGCTGCTTCACCAGGTGCAGACCTACTGGTATCAGGTGGAGACGGTGCGCAAGGTGCTCAGGTCATTCCGCGGCCGGGTGCTGCTGGCAGACGAAGTGGGTTTGGGCAAGACGATCGAGGCCGGCATGGTGTTGAAGGAGTACCTGCTGCGCGGAATGGTGCAGAAGGTGCTCATCCTGACGCCCGCTTCCCTGATGGGGCAGTGGCAGGAAGAGATGGCGACCAAGTTCGACATTCCCTGCGCCACCAGCTATGACAGACTATTGAGAACCGATCCCGACGCCTTCTGGGCCCAGCCGCGCGTGATCGCCTCCATTGCCACCGCCCGCCGCGAGGAGCACTTCGCGCGCCTGTCCGCGCAGGAGTACGATCTGGTTATTGTCGACGAAGCCCACCACTTGAAGAACCGCGCCAGCCAGAACTACCGGCTGGTGGACGCCCTGCGCAAGCGCTTCCTGGTCCTGCTCTCCGCCACTCCGGTGCAGAATAGCCTGGTGGAACTCTACAACCTCCTCACGTTGCTCAAGCCGGGCATCTTCAAGACGGAAAGAGAGTATCGCGCCGCCTATATGACCCCGGGCAAGCCGCGCCTCCCCGCCAACCGCGATCGGATGCGCGAGTTGATGCGCGATGTGATGATTCGCAACACCCGCGCACTGGTCGATGTGCGTCTCCCCCCTCGCCACGCGGTCACGCTACGCCTGGAGGCGACCGGCGAAGAACAGGGATGCTACCGGGCGCTGGATGAGTTGGTGCGGGAGCTGCACGTGAGCGCGACCGGGCATCACCGGTTGGCGTTGCATCACCTGTTGAGCGCCGCAGGCTCCTCCCCAACCGCGGCGGCCGCGGCCCTTCATCGCTCCAGCGCGGGAATAGACGAGCGCCGGCTCGCTCTCTACGAGCGATACCGTCGGATCGAGCGTGGCGTGAAAGAGAGCGCGCTACTTGACCTGCTGCGGCGCAACCCGGCAGAGAAGAAGATGGTCTTCGTCCACCATCGCGAGACCCTCCTGCATCTGGACACCATGCTGCGCGAGCAGGGCATCCCCTTCGCGCGCTTCGAGGGCTCGCTGTCGGGGCCGGAGAAGGACGCCGTCATAACGGAATTCCGCGAGCGGGTGCCGGTGTTGCTCTCCACACAGTCCGGCGGCGAGGGGCGCAACGTGCAGTTCTGCAACACGCTGATCAACTTCGACCTGCCCTGGAATCCGATGGCCATCGAGCAGCGCATCGGCCGCCTTCACCGCATTGGGCAGACGCGGGAAGTCTTCATCTTCAATCTGGTGGCGCGCGACACCCTGGAAAGTCAGGTGCTGCAGATTCTGGACGAGAAGATCAACATGTTCGAGCTGGTGGTGGGGGAGATCGATTCCATCCTGGGAGAACTGGACGAGCAGCAGAACTTCGCCGACCTTGTCCTCACCACCTGGCTGGAGACCACCGAACAGGACCGCCACTCCGCCTTTGCCGAGTTGGGCGAGCAGGTGGTGGAGGCCAAAGAACGGTATGAGGCGATCAAGGAACTGGATACCGCGTTGTTCGGCGAGGAATTCGAGACGGTGTGATGAACCAGCTGCAACAGTTCTGCGCCAGACTGCTTGAGGCATCCGGGGCGGAGGTGGAGGCGATCGCCCCGGAGGGTCTGGAGGTGCTTTCGCCGACGCCGGTGCAGCAGGCGTTGGCTCTCCCGGAGTGGGCGCGGCTGGGCTTCGGCGTCGAACTGCCCGACGGGGCGCAGCGCGTCACCCTGGAGTCCCAGATGATGGAGCGCGTGTCGGCGTTGCTCGGGGAGCACGGCCGCCACACCCGCCGTACTCTTGCGCCGAGCAACCCGTGGCTGGACAGTCCACAGCAGATTCTCGATCAGACCTTGGACCTGCCGAATGCCACCTACCGCCTGGATGGTGTCGCACCGGCCTGGACCTGCTATGAGATCCTCAGTTTCCGCTACACTGCCATCTCCGATGAGAAACGAGACGGCATCCTGCAGTTTGGCTTCAACCGGGCCAACGGCGCGACGCTCGACGGGATGCTGCTGGAACTGTTGGCGGGTGCGAACGCGCCGGCCTCGCCATCTCTATCACCGACGCCCGACACCCCGCCGCTCCCGTGGGAGCGCCCACAATTCACCGCGATGCTGGAGCGCACCCTGCCCTTGCGACTTCGTCACCATCTCGCGTCCTTTTTCAACGGCATGTCGCGTCGGCAGGAACGGGATCTGCTGCGGCTCTTCTCCTATCACCAGGACTTGCGACGTGAGACCGCAACGCGGCTGGCCGCGTTGGCTGCGCGAGGGGAGTTGACCGAAAAGCAACAGGCCGAGCAGGCACGCGAGCGCCAGCGGCTGGAGGCGATCGCCCGGGAATACCAGGCCAAGGTCGCAGACGTGCGCCAGAAATACGCGATGAAACTGGAGCTGGCGTGGCTGCAGACCCTGGAACTCGTGATGCCGACGCAACGCTTCACAGTGCGCATCAAGCGCCGCAAAGGCGAGCGCCTGTTCACGCTGGACTGGAATCCGCTCGCCCGCAAGCTGGAGCAACTCCCGTGCGAATACAGCTACACCTGGGAGCGGCCCCGCGAGGTCTGCGACGACGCCCTGCACCTGGTCAGCCCCGCGGCGCACGGCCCCTGCCTCGCCTGCGGCAAGGCCTTCTGCCGGGCCTGCCATCCGGCCAGATGTCCGAAATGCGGTCGGGCTCCCGACGAATCATCGTGAGGTCGCAGACGCCGACTCGTGCCTCTGGACACGCGAGCGGCTGAGGATTCCGCCCGATGGCAGTGGGGACCCGAAACGCCCCGAGTGGGGCACGGCGTCGCCAGAACGGCGTGCCCGGAGAATGCCCCGAACCGCGGAACAACGCGAGAGAGACCGTCCGATCTGAGGAGGTTGGTCGTAGAGACTGACCTGGGATCGAGCCCCCAGGCGAGACCGAGGTTCAACTCTCAAATGGT
The DNA here is from genome assembly GCA_963699135.1 of uncultured Armatimonadota bacterium. Lineage (GTDB taxonomy): Bacteria > Armatimonadota > Hebobacteria > Hebobacterales > Hebobacteraceae > JBEKKD01. The sequence continues at coordinate 2,032,451 of OY969415.1, forward strand.
GGAGGAAACTGCACTCAACAGCAAACACTCTCCGGCTGCGGACGAGGGGTGCGGACTCTGTGGATGAGTGCGGGGGATCGTGCTTCCTTGGGCTCTGCGGGACTGCCGGGGGTCTCAAGCCTTTGCCTGTGTTCCGTCTTCCGGTTCATGCGCGCCATCGCGCTGCCGTTGAGATCATCGTGGCATAGTTCCAGGGCAAAAATGCGTATCCATTCCTACCTATATCCACACCCCTTCGCCGCGGCAGCAAGGAGCGTCAGGTTCCCATAGGGCGCATTCAGCGGCACCGCACACTCGGGACCGATGATATCGATGCAGTCCGCCACCTTCTCCGCTGCGTCGCGCCTGATGTCCTCGGGCGTGCCGTGATGGATGACGCCGAGATTGCTGATCCCTCCCATCAGCGCCAGTTTGTCCCCGGCCAGCCTCCGCGCAGTCGCCGACGGCACCTTCGAGTCGAAGTGAAAGCACGCCATCCCGGTCTTGGCGACATCCGGAATGCGATCGGATGTGTCGCCACAGATGTGCAGCACGAGCGGGCAAGGCAGTCGCTCGGCGATCTCCTGATGGATCTCGAAGAGGAACTCGCGGTAGGCTCTGGGCGAGCAGGTCTCCCGTGTCGCATGGTCGGCGACGCAGAGGGCGTCAGCGCCGGCTTCTATCTGCGCCATGCCGAAGCAAATCGTCGCCTCTTTCAGCGTCGCCATCGCCCGCTTGACCGCATCCGGCTTGAGGAGAGTGTTGATCAGGAACTCCTCGACGCCGAACATGTGATAGCCGAGAGTCCAGGGCCCGAAGACCTTTCCTACGATGGCAACGGCCTCGCCATACCACTCATCGAGCAGCTTGATCGCATCGAGCGCAACGCGAGCCGTCGGCCTCTTCAGGAAGTCCTCCGGGATGGTGATCTCGTCGTCGATGCTATACGGCGGGCTGCCGCAGGTCGGCATGACATCGACCTGTCCCCAGTTGATCTCACATCCCAGCGCGCCCGCGTCGTGGCAGACGCTGAACAGCGGCATGATACTGTCGAAGCCGATCACCGTGTGCCCGGCGGCCGCGAGGCGAGCCATCTGCTCGGCATCGAGGTGCGCCTCGGGAAAGAAGATGCCCAGCTCCTCCATCAGGTCTGCCGTGACCACTGAAGTAGCGCTCCCTGTTGCGGGGCGCGGAACGGGTCCTCTGCGCAGCGCTCGAAGAAACACTTCTTTCGGCTTCACGATCGACTTGTCTCCAAGATAGCGCTGGGCTCGTCCCCTGGTACCGAACCGCGCGGTCGGGATCGCGGTGGGCTCGCGTCAGCCCGGCCGAGCCCCGAGCTGAGCTGCTTCGCCGCTGGGCTAAGTTGGCCCGGAGAGCCGTGCGGTCGCATCGCGTTGTCCACTCTTCGATGGCGATCCGCCAACACCTGCGACGCCAGTGCTGGGCATACGAGGTCGGCTCAGCTCTGCCCACCGCGCGCATTTCGAGCAAATCTCCTCCCCGTCTGTGTCCCGTCTTCAGCGTTCGTGAGCGGCGCTGCGGTGCTATTCAGCGGGTCGCGGCGTCACTGGAGCGTCAGATACGTGTCCCGCTCCTACTTAAGCCCCGCATGGTGTCGTCTGGACCTCGGGCATGAGGTGCTTCAGGTAGGATAGGTCTTCAACAGCAAAGTGGGAGCGGTCGCCGGAACGCGGAGCCTCAATGCAAATCGGGCCAGTGAAGTTCTGTGCCTTCATCAGTCGCAGGAAGTGACGGTTGTTGATCGACCCATCTCTCAGTGGGCAGGAGATCCGGAGTTCGTCGCCCCGATGGCCTTGCTTGCTCCACTGCCCGGCGCGCACCCACCGATCTTGCTGAGGCACCCGGGGGCGCAATCCCGCCAAGGTCGCGGTGGCGCGCCGGCTCCTGGACCTGATCTACTATATGCTCACGAGGGAAGAGGACTACCGAGCGCCCAGACCGCGGCCACTGCAACAACGTGAGTTTGGGGCACTCTCCTGTAGGGTGTTTGGCCGACGCTAGAGCCCACACTTGACCTGAGAGGCCCCTAGCCCGACGATCGAACGCGAGATGTTAGCGCCGATAGGGACATGTCTCAAGAAGACCGCTCACGGGTCTCGCACTCCAGGAGGTCTATTGACGCGCCGCCCTATAGGAACACCCGCACACTAACGCTTTCGTGCTTCGTCTGCTTTCTCTCCCAGCCCAACCAAGAGATCGACGGCCGCATCGGCCAGCCCCTCTCCGGTGCCCCGTTCGGCCGGGCTCGACCATACCTCGTAAGACCCTTCATCGTAGGCCTTGGCAGTGGGTGTGTAGCCATCGAAGCTATCGTTGCTCAGCGAGCCCACCAGCGTCCGCCCGAAGGGGGAGCGCCGTTTGATGTCCAGACCAATCTCCACGAACACCTCGGAAGGCAAGGCGGCAAGGCCGACGCCGCCGATGCGCATCGCCTGGACCGGTATCTCCCACTCCAAGGGAGTGTCCGCGATCCGCACGGCGGTGACATCAAACAGCGTGTCGGGCTGCCACCGCTCCTCTCCCGGCAACTCACCCAGCCGCATTCTCTCCAAGCGCGCGTGGGCCTCTGCCAGCCGCGGCGGCGTCACCTCTCTGCGCCGCATCCGGTAAGTACCGTTGGCCACGCGCAGTTCCGGCGCCGCCGCGTAGTCCCGGATCCCCCGCCACGACTGATACACAGCGCCGGCCACCACGTCGGCCACGCGGTCGATCTCGGCAGAGGGGTGCGGATACTCGTAGGATCGTGTCACGTCAATGTGGTTGATATCCCCGCAGCAGCCGTTCAGCATGATGCCGACGAGGTCGCGACCGGCGATGCGCTGCAGCGCCAGATCGAAGGCCCCGAAGTAATCGGCATGGAGTACGGTGCGCAGCTCCTGGGTCCCGCCGACATAGTGGAGCGCGTAGTTGGCCAGTACCGCGATCGGGGTGCCGTCCGGTTCGAGCGCTACCAGGAACCCGACCTCCGGGTCGGTGGGCCCAGCCGGGCTGACAATGTTTGGATCGCGGCCCGGGTTTGTAACCACGCTGCCGTCCTTCATCCGGTAGCGCCGGTTGAACACCAGCTCGGGGCAATCGGCCGAACCCTGGCCCAGGAGGGCGGGCCGAAGTCGGTTCTGAGCGAGCTTGATCGCGTCGGCAATGGCGTCAGGAAGCCACTCCATGTAAGCGTCTTCCCGTGGCACCTCCCACAAGGCATACGTCGCTGGGCCGGAGTGTGCATGCGTTGCCGCGATCAGGATGTTCGCGGCAGGGATGCCGGTGAGCGCCTCCGCCCGGGACTTCGCCCGATCGGTAGTCTCCTTCGACACCGACAGCAGATCACATACGCAGATCGCCAGGGCTGTGCTTCCCGAATCCAACACCAGCGCCCGAGCGTGGAGGTCGCCGTGAACATCGGTGGCGACACGGTCTTCATAGAGGCCGCCGAGGTGGCAACCGATATGCGGCGTGATAACTCGCCGGGCCGCTCCCGCGCGAAATGTCCCCATGTTCTAGACTCCTCTCACGCAACATCTGGCCCGCTGCGACCGCAACAGCACGGCAGGCTGCCTGCGGGCCCGGTCGCCTGCCTCTTCGCGAGGGCCAGACGCCTTAGCGCCCACAGCATCACTGCCGGCCCACTGACCCTCAAGAGCAGCGGGGGCGGCGTCAGAAGGCGCCGCCCCCAATCCTGCTGGCAGCCCTCCTTCCTGCTTCACGTCAGGGGCTGCCCTTACCGCCGTTAGCGCTCAGTAGTTCTGTTTTACGTCAACGAAACAACAGTCCAGGTTCATGATGTTGTTCGGACCATGACCGTAACCAGACAGGTTGTTGCCGTCGAAAAGAATCAACTCAGAGGCCATCCAAGCGGCGTGACCGTCCGCGAAGCCGAGGTTGGAGCCGCCCAGGTGGCGGGCCTTTGCCCAGTTCTTCCGGTACTGAGCGTCAGTGCCGATCTGCCACACGCCCACGCCCGCGGAGCAGTTCACCGTGTCTGGGCAGTTCGCCCAGTCCCGGCCGCAGGTGGGGTCACAGGCCACGTGGTCGATCCGGCAGACATCCGGATAGGCCACCCTAGCGGTGTCCCACACAAAGTCGGGGCCCTCGCCAGCGTCGGAGCACACCAGGTACTTCACCGGGTCTTCCATCTGGCTCGTTTTCATGTTGGTGAGGTACGCGACGACCCCGATCGATCGGTCCATGCCTCCGGTGGACGCGCCAGCGCAGACGCCCTGGCGCGCGGAGTTGGTGACGGTGCCGCCCCACCCGACCGGATAGGGGCGAGAGCACGGCCAGTTGCGGCAGAGATCCCAGGTGTCGATCATGTACTGGAGCCAGCCGCCGAAGGCCGGGTTGATACCAAAAGCGTCTACGACACGCGCGCTCGGGCAGCGCCAGATGTCGCGGTTCTTCGCATACTCATCCAGGATCACCGGCCACCGCAGATAGGGGTTGGCCTGCGTGGCGCGCCACTGGGAGTCGGCCTCGTCGCACCCCTGCGTTTCCTCGAGGTAGCCTATGGCGGCCTGGCTGTGCTCGCCCGGCGGGAAGCGGTCGTAATCAGTCAAGTACATCTGCACCGCCATGGCGATGTTCTTCACGTTGGACAGGCATTGAATCTTACGGGCCGATTCGCGCGCCCGCGCAAATACTGGAAACAGCATCGCTGCCAGGATCGCGATGATGGCGATCACCACCAGCAACTCAATTAGCGTGAATCCCCTTCGTCTCGCGCCCATCTCGTTAAGCCTCCTTGAGGTCAGCGGTTGTGCTGCAAGACAACGGAGTCACTCTGCGCTGCTTATGCTCACCTCCTTACCTGACTCTAGACGATTCGCTCAGCTGGGCGGCGCTGGCCTCAGGCCCTCGCCGACGTTGGCCCAGTATAACACGCCAAGCTCCGTTCTGACCACGATTTCGACTCCATCCTCACTTGCCCCCCATCTTGTCAGACACTGTACTGGCCCTCTTGTCGGTGCGCGGGCGTCGGTGGCGCCATTCCAGCCCCTCCTTCTCCCGATAGGGCCAAGGCGTCCTACACGCGCCTTCCCAGCGCAGCGAAGACCAGCTCGCGCAGCAGCGCGACCGTCGCGTCACCGGCGAGGAGGCCGAGAAAGAGAGGGAGGGCAGCACGGTGGGCGCGGAGCCCGCCATAGCGAAGCAGAAGCGACTTCACCAGCCACGTGAGGAAGAGGGCCGGCAGGATCTCGGCAATGGTATTCGACATGGAGATGGGGTAGGCCATCGGGTGCAGCGGCCACCAAACGTACCGCAGCTTGAGGAGATAGAGCAGCCAGGTGACGACGGCAGAGAGCAGCATCGCCAGGGAGCCGGGAAGATCTGGACCTGTCGGGTTCTCCACCGGGGAGGCGAGCTGTTCGGTCCGGTACTGGCCGATGTGCATGTGCCAGCTCGAAGCGTGTGCCGAGGCCATGCCCACCTGGTACCCTACGTGGAGGCTGGCCCAGAAGTAGGCGAGCAGCGCTAGCACCGGCACTGCCGCCATTGCTACCGCGAGCGGTCGCCGGTCCATGCGGCCTCCCTCCGCCATCTTGAAGGCCTCGAGCTGGATCGGGACTGGATTGTTGCGCTGCTCCCGGAGCAGGGGCATGAGCACGTAGAACATTCCCAGGGCGTGCGGACCGAGGACCCGAGTGCCTGCGAGCGTGGGCAACACGAAGGCCGGGCTCGCCCCGAAGAGCTGGTGACTCGGCGCCCCGAGTTGCGCTCGCATCCGGCAGATCACGATCACCATCAGGAAGTAGTCCACGAGGAAGGCTGCTATCACCCAGGGAGTTACGCGACCGCGCCACAGCAACCACCACAGCACCGCCAATCCCACTACCGCACCGGACACCGCGACGCGGTAGCTGAGGCCCTCCTCGCGCTCGTCAGGTAGCGGCGGGCCGAACCCAGCGGCGCTCCGGAGCACCTGAACGAGGAAGCGCCGATCCAGCCACAGCACTACCAGTCCCAGCGCGAGGAAGCCGCCCCCAGTCTGTTCGTCACCGTAGGGGAACCCCGACCACTGAGTGACGCACCAGCCGAAGTAGCCGGACACGACGTACTGCGCGCACCACATCAGGCCGAACACGAACAGGGAGAAGCAAAGGTCCAACGGGATGAGATAGGCCAACCCCACCTGCCACGGTGACCAGGATAGCGTGGAGAAGCGCAGCAGGTCCCAAGGCGGGTTGTGCTCCATCAGTAGCGCGAAGTCCCAGCTCATCGGCACTCTCGGCAAGCTGGGGGCCACCGCGACAAGCGTGTTCCACACCGAAAGGCCGGCCGCGACGCCGAGGCCGACCCAGAAGAGCCTGCTACTGAACAGGGAGTAGCGTGAGTCGGCCAACTGTACGGGCAGCACGGTCAAGGGAAAGGACAGCTTCTCCTCGTCGGCCCAGCGGCGGCGGAGGATCGAGCTCAAGCACAAGGCCACCCACATGAAGACGGTAACCAGGAAGATCCACCACAACGCCGGCCCTACCCAGGCCCCTATGATCCGGGCCGCGTACGGGCTCGCGTCCCCACGGTAGAATCCTGCGAGCACCTCCCGATCCTGCACGGTCAGCCAGGTCGGCAGATTGGGCCAGACCACCTCCTGCCAGTGATTCTGGTCCGACGCAAACCAGAAGGGATACGTCATATAGATGTAGGCCGAACCGCCGACGTCCCACAGGCTGCACGTCAGCCCTGTGCCGATCGCCAGCAGTACGTAGATGGTGAGCAGCTCGCCCACGGAGAATGCCCACTGCGGTCTCCGTTGCTTCAACCAGTGGTTCAGCGCTGCCCCCAGGAAGAGCCCACCGACGGCGTTGCTGAACAGTGAGTAGTCCCCGGTCACGCCTCCCCACAGCCACAGCCCTCGCACCAGGAAGAACACGTTGAGCGGAGTGAGGATGAGCGCGAGGAGGACCGCCCGCGCGGTGACGCTTCCGCGCTGGCGAGGAAGTGCAACCGACGATGTTGTCTCGGTGCTCACTGCCATGGGCACAGGATTCTGCGCAGCCGGACGACATCCCCCGTCCCGGCACCGGGTCTGAGAAGGCAGGGGCGTGCGAATCGATACGGTCTCCGTGCCGTCCGACACTGCCATCTACGTAGAGACTGTACGTGCCCATCGCGCTCAGCGGCCAGAGCAGCGACCCCTTTCGCGGTGCGAGGGCGACACTCGTGACCCAGCAGCAACACTGTGTCCCGGATGCGACCGGGACCCCAGAGGGGATTCCCTCGACTAAGGCGGAGGAGGAGTGGCCGCATTTCCTCCGGTATCGGCGGCTGCCACCTTGGGCCAGTCCCTCCAAAGTTCGTCGAAGAAGCTGGAGAGCGTATCCCACTGCCAGGGGCGGCGGTTGGCAATCCGCTCTCGAAACTGGCGGATGAGCGCGTCCCGATCCGGTCCCGCTTCCGTGATTTCTGTGTTCCCCTCAGCGCGGACACCCGCCGGCAGGGCAATACTGGCGGCCCTGTTCCTGAACACACCTCCCGCTCCTTCGTTCCAGTGGTTTGCGTTCAGGGGGGGGTGCAAAGTGAGTTCCCCTCCATAGGCGACGTTTCCCTCGATGCGAATCGCCTGCTCCGTGCCCCCCGGCCAATTCCTCCAGTAGGAAATGCCGGTCGCCCTGGCATCAGGCCCCGGTCTGCCCCACGTCTGCGAGATGTTGTCCTTCACCACCACGTCCTTGAGATGATCCGGCTTGTTCGCCTGGTACTCGTAAAGCAGCAGCCCGGATCGCTCCATCAGGTTCTGCTCCATGTAGTAGCGGTCGCCGTCGCGCAGTTTCGCCGCCCCCCCATCGGCGCGTGTCGGCCAGCCGGAGATGATGTTGTAGCCGACGTAGAGGTCGTAGGCTCCAAGGGCATAGAGGCCGTGGTCGGCGGGGAGCTGGTCGATGTCGGGGTTGCGGGTGAGCTCGTTTCCCTCGATGCGGATGCGCACGCAACGGTCCTTGAAACCGGCCTCATCGTTGGTTCCGCTCCCCGACCCCTGAACGTAAATCGCGGCCACGAAGTACCCATGCTGCGCCGCAGGGTGCTGCTCCCCCCAAGCTCCGAAGTGGCAGTCCAGCACTTGCCCGTCCCACGCCTTCCAGAACACCACGCCAAGCCCAAGGCAGTTGGCATCGCGCAGGAACGTGCATCTCCTCACCGTGACGTACTGCGATCGCCCGGCAATGATGTAGGCCTCCGGGCTCCCGTCCGCAGCGGGCTTGCCGTCCGAGAAGAGGCAGTCCTCAAAGGTGATGCGGCTCACCCCACTCTGCTGCGAGGCGGAGCCGCATACGAACCCGATGTTGCGGAAGCGGAGTCGGCTGAAAGTGATTTGATGGGAGCCATTCCCCAGTCCGAATTGCACGGGAACGGCCTGGGCCGAGGCGTCCAGTACGGCTTCGTGCAGGCCCTCCCCGGTGTAGGTTACCCCACTCGTGAACACGAGCGGCGCCTTGATCCGGTAGATGCCCTTGGCCCAGACGACGGAATCCCCGACCCTAGCGTCGGCCATCACCTGCTGGATCTTCTCCGGCCCCATATCCACGCTCACCCGGCGCACCTCACAGTGGGCTGCCACCGTGCTGAGCGACAGCCCCACAAACAGTGCGGCCACCAGACGTAGCCTCGGATGCCAACCTGCCCCTTTGCGTTCATCCACGACCATCGGACGCGTCATTCGCTACCTCCAGTAACATGCAGCGACGCGTGCAGCGAAGGCCAGTCTCAGATCAGACCAGAGCCTTCTCTCCTGCCGCGGCGCATTGCTTATCGAGCGCGGGCGACGATGGCTTTGAGTTGCTTCTCGATCGGCCCCGGGATCGACACGGGCGCGAAGTGTTCGATAAGATCGACGACCTTCTCGCGGACGCGCTGACCAAGAGTCTTGGAGCCCTGCGCCTCCCATTTCTCACGCCTGCTCCGGTCGATCAGCTTTGGGAACCAGAACTCACTCTTGAAGTGCTTGAGCGTGTGCTCCTCGGCCAGGAAGTTGCCGCCCGGGCCGACCCGGTCGATCAGCTCGGTGGCGAGATGCTCATCATCGACGGTGACTCCCCCGATGATCCGTTTCACCATGCTGATGATCTCATCCGACATCACCAGCATGTCGAAGGAACCGACCAGACCGGCCTCCAGGTAGCCCACATCGTGCACAATATTCGCACCCGAGAGCGCCGCCATCGCAACGGAAATGGTCGCCTCGATCGCCGCCTGCTCGTCCAGCACCTTCGCGTCACCTGCAGCCCACGGTGGAGAACATCGGCAGTCTCAGCCACTTGCAGATCTCCGTTTCCCCGGCGCTGAGCAGTGACAGCTCCGGCGCCCCGTAAGACATCAGTGTGGTCCTCATGTCAAGCACCGTGTTGACCCCGCCCAGGATCAGCGCCGCGCCCTTCCTCTTCAGCTGCGACAGCACGATCCCGGTGAAGCACTCGGCCAGGCACTGCACCAGTGCGCCCGCTAACGTCGCCGGCGCTGTGCCGCCGCAAATCGGACATGGGGTATAGATCGCGGGAATGCCAGTCTCGGCGGCGTAAAGCAGCTTTTCCACCGCCTCCTTGGAGTTGCTCAGCGGAGAAGAGGGCTCGATATAGACCACAAACAACGGGGCGCGTGCGAACTCCTCCGCCCCTCCCACCGCCAGGCAGGCCATCTCGTACTGGTCGGCCAGTCCGTTACGGTCGACGGCGGTGATCACCAGCGGCTTGGTCGTTCCCTTGAGCATTGCCAGCAGCTGATGGCGGTCGTAGGACTTGGCGGGCACACCGGAAGTAAGGCCAAGGGACATATGAAAGTCGATGTTGGGCAGCGCCTCGGCGATCTTCGCCGCATTGTAGATATCGTCGGAGGTGTATGGCCGGCGTTCGTCGGTGTAGGGGTCAATCAGGAACGGGCAATCAGAGCCGGTGCCGAACCAGACTTTGTTGTACTCCAGAGTGATGCGCTTGGCGCGATCGCGGCCGGCGATGGTGATGCGCTCGGGCGCGGTTGCCAGGCAAGACTTCACCAGCCAGGAGGGAATGCGCACCAGATTGCCCTCGCTCACCTGGCAGCCGGCCTCGCGCAGCAGCGCCAGCCCCTCGTCGTGATAGACGCGGGTGCCGGTGCGCTCCAGCACCTGGAGCGCGGCCAGGTAGATGTCCTCGATCTGATCGTCGGATAGCACTCGGAACAGCGGCGTCGCGTTCGTCCGGTAGTTGGTTCGCATGATGATCTCCTCAGGATGGCTGTGACGACTTGACACGGGCGTCGGCGCCGGCGAGGACTTCTTTGATCTTCCGCTGGGCGGGTTCAGGCAGCGCAGCCGGCTTGTGAGAGTCCAGCAGCTCGATGATCCGAGCCTGCGCTCGCTGGGCCATCGTCGTCTTGCCCTTCGCCTCCCAGCGCTCGCGGCGGTTGCGATCGATGAGGCTCGGGAACCAGAACTCCCCTTTGAAATGCGCCAGCGTATGATCGTCGGCGAGGAAGTTCCCGCCCGGGCCTACTCGATCGATGACATCGACCGCCAGTGTCTCCGGCGTGACTTCGATGCCCCGTATGATCCGCTTGATGTAGGAAATGACCTCATCCATCATCACTAGCTGCTGCAGCGAGCCGGTCATCGCCGATTCGATGTAGCCGACATCGTGGCAGAGGTCGCCGCCGGACAGGCCCGCAAACAGCACCGAGAGCGCCCCCTCCAGCGCTGCCTGCTCGTCCACCACCTTCGAGTCCGAGCAGCCACCGGTGGTCCACAGCGGCAGACCGACGTAGTGCGCCAGTTCGGTCAGCCCCGCCTGCAGCAATGACAGCTCCGGCGCGCCGTAGGCGAGGTTCGTCTCCTTCATATCGAGGATGGACACCACTCCACCCATACAGTAGGGCGTGCCCGGTCGGAGCAACTGACTTACCCCCAGGCCCAGCCACGACTCGGCCGCCGCCTGGGCGATGATGGCGGCCATGGTGGCCGGCCCTGTACCCCCGCCGATCACGCACGGGGTGAAGATGAGCGGGATGCGATGCTTGGCGCAGTAGATAACCTTGTCCATCGCCTCCTGGTTGCTCACCAGCGGCGATAGCGGCTCACAGTAGAAGATGTAGTTGGGCCGGCGCAAGAACGCCTCTTCGCCCCCTGCCACCGCGACCGCGATCTGGTGGATCTCCCGGCAGCCCTCCTCGGCATAGGACCAGGCGACAATGGGCTTGCCGGTCCAGGCTATCATCTCGGCGAATTCGTAAGTGTCGGCCAACTCGTAGGGGATGTCGCCGATGGTGCCCAGGCTCTCGACGAAGTCGACGCTGCGCAGCGCGTCGCAGACTGTCGCCACCGCCCGGGCATCGGCCCGCGTGTACTTGCGCACTTCGCCGGTGCGCGGGTCCATGAAGCTGGGACAGGTGGGGCCGGGACCGTAGTGGAACCGCCCAGTGCCGATGTGCAGGTCTTTGCCCTGATTCCCCTCGCGGCTGAAGACGGTGAAACTACGGGGCGCACTGGCGAGCGCCTTCTCGACTAGCGGGGAGGGCAAGCGAACCCGAACCCCATCTACCCAGGCCCCTGCGCCGGACAGCAATGCCCGCGCCTCGGCGTTGTGCACGTCCAGGCCGGTGTACTCCAACAAGTGCAGCGCCCCCCGCTTGATCTCTTCCAGCTGGTCGTCGGAGAGAAGGCGAAACTGCACTGTGGCGTTTGTCGATCTGGTTCGCGCGCATCGGGACCCTACCAGTCGGCCTAGTGCAACAGCGCCTTCGCCTTGTCCACCGCACTGGCCGCATCGGGCGCGTAGCCGTCTGCGCCAATCTCGTCGGCATAGCTCTGCGTCACCGGCGCGCCGCCGATCACGACCTTCACTTTGCCCGTCAGCCCCTGGGACTTGAGCGACGCCACCGTATCTTTCATCGATCCCATCGTGGTCGTCAGCAGTGCCGACATCGCAATCAGATTCGCCGACTGCGCCCTCGCGGTCTCGACGAACTTCTCCGGGGACACGTCAACGCCCAGGTCGACCACCTTGAACCCGGCTCCCTCCATCATCGCTGCCACCAGGTTCTTGCCGATGTCGTGCAGGTCGCCCTTCACCGTGCCAATCACCACCGTGCCGATGTGATCGACGCTTTCGGCCGACAGCAGGCTTAGCGCTTCCTTCATCGCCCGCTGCGCGATCAGCAGCTCGGGCACGAAGAACTCATCGGCGCGGAACTTCTCGCCCACCACTTCCATCGCTGCGGCGATGCCATTCACGACGATGGTCTTGGCGGCTATACCCTCATCCAGCGCCGCCTTCGTCAACTGCTTCGCCTTCTCTCGATTGCCCGAGATGATCGATTCCCTCAACTCGTCGATTACTGCCATCAGACTCTCCTTTCATCGCTGCACGAACATCGGTCCTCGGACCTGGACGCACGCGTTGCTTCCCTTCCTCTACAGCCGCTGAGTGGATTCGCAGAACAGCCTCACCCTATCGAGCGATGTCCCTGGCGTAAATGGACTGCCGACGGACAGCACGAAACGGCCGTTCGCGCCGGTCACCGCGATTTGCCGGCGCACCTCCGCCAGCACCTCCTGGTCGGAAGCCTTTTCGAGCCAGGCTGCGTCCACGTTCCCGAACAGAATCTTCTCGGGAAGGGCGCGGCGCACCTGGGTGAGATCGATGCCGTAGTCCTTGCGGTTCTCCTCGAAGCAGAGGGCGGTGAAGGGAAGCTTGTTCAGGTAGGGCAGCAGCGGCATCAGGTTGCCAGAGAAGTAGAGCACGGTGCGGAACCCCATGTCCTCATAGAACTGAAGCGCCTGCTTCGCATATGGGAAGGCGAACTCGCGATACATCGCGGGAGAGATAATGTCGACGGAGGCCATGATCTCCGGGACGAACATAAGGCTGATCCCCAGTTGCCGCTCGGCAACCAGCCGAGCGGACGGCTGGGGCAGCCAGTTCTCCAAGATCCGATGCACGAGGTCGGGCTGCTCGATAAGCGCATACATGAGATTCTGGAAACCGAATAGCCCGGGCAGCCAATTGTATGGGCAGCTACCCCGCGTGTATAGCGGCAGCGCGTCCGGGTAGCGAGATGCCAGGGCTCGGGCTAGATCGTAGCGCTGCGAGCCGGCCAGTGCCGCGGCCTGTGCCTCTGCCGGCGGTGAAGCGGGACGTAGCTCGTGCATGTACCTGGCTGCCGCCTGCTGCACGGCCGGCCCCGAAGCGTTCGACCGATCCCACAGACTAGTCCACCGGGAGACCTGCTTCTCATCGGCCGCGGCCGCCTCTTGGTGGGCGATGCGGTTCGGGGGCAGCCAGGAGGCAGAGCCATCGCCCGAAAGCCAGAAGAGCTCCCCATTGCGGCGCGCGATGGCACTGCCCCGGAGATCCTCTTCGGTCTGGTTTCTGGGCAGGTCCACCCAGGCGGGCCGCGCATACGCGCCATCGAGCAGCTCCGCGGAGATCTCGTGCTCCACCTCCAGGTACGTCCGGTAGTCCACCGGCAGTAGGTCGGTGCCGGCCGCTTCCAGGCGCTCCGACCAGGCACGCCAGGTGCGCTCCATACGCCAGAACTGGAGCGGCCCGAGCCCTTCGTAGGCCGGCGCGACGGGGACGAAGTCCGTCGGCTTTCCATTTAGTGCACGCGTCACCGCATCGTCGGACGAGAGAACCCCTCTCATGGCAGCTCCTCGCGCTGTGCGTCCTAGCGGTCGCGGCCCTGTATTCCGTGAGAGGCCCGCGAGCACCTCTTGGCTGGCCCTGGGGGAGGGGAAGTGCGTACACGATGGCGAATACCAGGAGCCGACGCGCTGCGCGGAGCAGTTCGCGCGCTTGCCGCATAGTGAGGCCTGCATTCGGCCGAGGGTGTAGTCAGTGACCGATGCCAGTCTGGTTCAGGGCGATCGGGATGATCGCCTCTCGGCGGCTCCGCGCATCGTGGCGCCCGCGGGAGTGCGCGGCCGCTTCTGGGTGGCCTGCGCGGTGGCACTGCCGGCCAACCTCATCTGGTGTGTGTGGACGCTGTCGGTCAACCAGGCAGGGCCCTGGTTTGATGAGTGCCCGCTGCTCGCCAACGTCCTGTGCTTTCTCCTCCTCTTCGTCGGCGTCAAACGCACTGCTTCGTCGCTGCCGCCCCGCGTGGACCTTCTCCCAGGCTGAGCTGCTGCTGCTCTACACCGTGCTGGCGATCTCCACCGCGGTCGGTGGATCGTGCTATGGGCAAGGGCTGGCCATTGTGCTTGCCTACCCCTTCTGGTTCGGAAATCCCGGGAGGAGTGCGGCCGCCCTCAGCGACTTCCGTGGCTTCCTGTCGCATCTCCCCGCGTGGCTGGTGGTCGAAGAGCAAGAGGCGCTGGCCGGCTTCTGGAAAGGAGGCTCGAGCGCATACCAACCGATCGTGTGGCATGCCTGGGCGAAACCGCTGTTGGCCTGGAGCGGATTCGCGGTGGCGCTCTTCTCGCTCACGATGCGCGTGAACGTGCTGGTCCGCCGTCACTGGGTGCAGCACGAGCGCCTCACCTTCCCCATTGTCTGGCTGCCCACGGAGATGACCCGTCCCTCGGCCGGGCTGTTCCGCTCATGGCTCATGTGGACGGGCTTCTCGCTCGCGTTCGCTCCTCAGGTCTGGAACGGACTCGCCTACTTCTCCCCGTGGCTCCCGACCATCCCTATCAGCCATCGTGGTGTGGGTTCGCTGTTCCCAGACCCGCCCTGGAACGCGATGGACACCCCCACTGTTCCCTTGCACCCGATGATGATCGGACTGGGCTACCTGCTGCCTCAGGACCTGATCTTCCCGAGCTGGTTCTTCAACCTGCTCTGGCAGGCGGAGCGGGTGGCGTCCGCTGCCCTGGGTTCTCCCACGAGCGCGAAGGCGCTTTCCCTTACATCGCCGACCAGGCCTATGGCGGCCTGCTGGCGCTGCGGGGAACCCGGCGCGAGTTGCGCGCGGCCTGGTGCAGGGCCTGGAGGACGGCGCCCGGGGAGGCGGAGCAGGCCACTGAGGCCCTGTCGGAGCGTGGCGCGTTCCTCGGACTGGCGCTGTCGGGTGGCGTGGTGCTTTCCCTCATGGTCGCCTCGGGCCTACCGCTTGCTACCGCGCTGGCCATCTTGGTCTTGTTGCCGGCGGCGCTGATCGCCATGACGCGCATCCGGGCCGAATCCCGGGGGCCGCTGCTCGACTTAATCGGCACCTTGACCCCCACGCTGAACCTCACCAGGCTGGCCGGGACGCGCGCGTTCTCGACGCGTGATCTCACGGCCATGTCGCTGCATCAGTGGTACGCGGACTTCGGGTTCAACCAGCCCATGCCCTACGGGCTGGAGGCGCTGAAGATGGCCGACGAATCGCGCCGCGCCCAGCGCCGCTTCTTCCTCGCCGCCATCGCCGCGGCCCTGATGGGCATGGTGGGGACGTTGGCGGTGGAGATGCACTATGCGTATGGCCTGGGGGGGAGGCGGCCAAGCTCGATAAGAGCGGCTGGTACGAGACCGGGACGTGGCGCCGTTTGAACACCTGGATCACTCAGCCGACTGGACCGAACCCGGGCGCGGCGGCGGGCGTGCTCTTCGGGGCTGCCGCCACTGTCCTTCTTGCGGCTATGCGGGCCCGGTACGTGGGCTGGCCCTTCCACCCGGTGCCTTTCGCCGTGACCGCGGGCTGGGGTACGTACGTCGCGTTCTTCTGGCTTCCGTTTCTGATCGCCTGGCTCGCAGAGCTCGCCATCGTCCGCTACTGGGGCCGATCCGGGTTCCGCACTGCACTGCCCTTCTTCTTTGGCCTGATACTGGGCGAGATGACCGGCGGTATGCTGTGGCCGCTGTATGGGATGCTCACTCAGCGGCAGGCCTACTCGTTCTTCGGCGCGTAGCCCCCCGCGTCCGCACCCGGCCTGTCCTCGTGTCTCGGCTCTACGGCAACCCCGCGGGAACGAGTCCTCCGCCGGGCAATCGATGGCCGGGGATAGTGCCTTACGGCCAGGCAAACACCACCTTCCCTGTGTCCCCGCTGTCGAACAGTGTGAAGGCTTGCGGTGCCTGTGCGATGGCAAAACGATGGGTAACCATATCGTCCAGCGGCAGATGGTGGCTTTGGAGGAACTCGACCGCTTCGAAGTACGTGCGCATCGAGAATACCGCGTTGCCCTGGATGGTGAGCTCCTTGCTGAGCACCTTGCTCTGGTCGAAGATCACCTCCGCGGCGCCCATGCCCACGATGATGATATGACCGCGTCTGGCGGCCGCGGCAGCAGTCTGAGTCCGGGCGACCGCATTGCCGGAGCACTCCAGGACGCCGGCTGCGCCCTGGCCATCGGTCAAGTCCATGAGGGCCTCCACTGTGTCGACCTCCCGGGCGTCTACCAGTGCATTGCACCCCAAGCGCTTCGCTAACTCAAGCCGGTAGGCGTTCACCTCCACCCCGATGCCGCGGCATCCGAGGGCCTGGGCCATCAGCAGCGCCGTGAGACCCACCGGGCCGAGCCCGAACACCGCTACTGAATCAGGGGCGCTGGCGAGCAGCTTGTGGACCGCGGCGAAGGCGGTGCAGGCAGTACAGGCCAGCATGGCGCCGACGTCAAAGGAGAAGTCCTCAGGCAGAGGGAGGCAGTGCCGCGCTGGGGCGAGCATGAAGTCGGCGTGACAACCATCCCGCGTCCGGCCGAAGGCACCCTCTTCCGCGCAGAACACCGGCTCGCCCGACAGGCAATGGGGGCAGTGGCCACAGCCCAGCGAGTGGTACACGGACACTCTGTCCCCAACCGATACGTTGTCCACGCCGTGACCCACCTCGGCTATCACGCCCGCCGGCTCGTGCCCGGCGATCATCCCCTGCCTCTCCTGTGCCCAAGCCCGACTGCTGCGGTACTTGTGGAGATCGCTTCCGCAGAGCCCGGCGGACTTCATCTCGACCAGGGCCTCCCCCGGACCAGGCACAGGCTTCGGAAACTCCCTGACCTCTACGGCTGATTCGCCCAGGTACGCGACGCCTTTCATGTCCACAACTCCGAAGATCCAGTTGGCTTCACAGCCCGCGGGCCCGGCACACACGAGTTTCTATCACCCTCGGTCCTCTATGGGTGAGAGTGACTCCCACGAAACGAAGGGAATTCAGAGAGGCAGCCGCGGAGCCGTAGAGAGGGTTCCGCGTCCCTGCTTCCGCTCCTTCCGTCCGCCAGTATGAGCCCTGGGGAGCCGCCCAGACTGACCGACGTGCTCGCCCACGCGAGCGCCTGGTGAGCGAGAGGACTGGCCACCTCCGCTCCTCGAATCCGGCGAACTCCGGGGAGCCCACGTTTCGCGCACCGGGCTCCGGGTGCGGGGCGCGACGACCTCCACGGAGGAAGGGTAACGAGGCTGGTGAGGCCCTCGGATTCCATCACGAGACCGCGTCGCCGGAAGTGGCCCGTTCTTGTGCGGGCCTTTCTCCGAGAACCAAGAGTCTTAGGGACTATGCCACAGGGCTTCACGTGGGCCTCGGGTTGGATGTCAAACTGGGGAGCCCATTCGAGAGGACTTGCATCACAGATCTGGAGAATTCAGATAGGGTATGCCCCACGCGGCAGCCGATCCGCGGGGACAGCTGTGCTGAGGACACTCGACCTTGTGGATGTGGCTGCTGGCGTCCTGATCGTCGAGAGAGTTCTCTACAGCATAGAGAGCCCATTGCAGTAGGAGGACGACCATGAGCACATTGGGAGGACTGGCCATCGCTGGCGGTCCGCCAGTTCTGGCACGCAGCGATTACGCCAACTGGCCCATCATCACCGCTGATGACCGGCGGCTGATCAACGAGGTGCTGGACAGTGGCATTGTGGCCGGTGGCACCGCGCCCCAAGTGTCGGCGCTGGAGCGCGAGTGGGCGCAATACCTCGGCGCGAAGCACTGCCTGACCACCGTAAGCGGCACCTCGGCCTTGCAGATGGCGCTGGCGGCGGCGGGGGTGGGCCCGGGTGACGAGATCGTTACCTCAGCCTTCACTTTCTTGGCCTCGGCCTCGTGTGCCCTACACCAGATGGCTATCCCGGTATTCGTGGACATCGACCCACGGACGTACAACATGGACCCGGGCAAACTGGAGGCCGCGATCACCGAACGCACGAAGGCGATCATCCCGGTGCATATCCAGGGTCTGCCGGCCGACATGGACGAGATCATGGCGATCGCCCGTAAGTACAAGCTCAAGGTTATCGAAGATGCCTGCCAGGCGCACGGAGCGACCTACAAGGGGAAGAAGGTGGGTACCATCGGGGACATCAGCGCCTTCAGCCTGAATTGCCTGAAGAACCTGTGCGGGGGTGAAGGCGGGCTGTTCTGCACCGACAATGATGACTACCGGGAGAAGGGCGCCCTCATCCGTATGTTCGGCGATGAGATCGATGAGGAGACGCACCGACGTAAGTACAATGCCTCCATCCTGGGCTACATGTATCGGAACCAGGAGTTGCCAGCGGCCTTGGCGCGAGGGCAGCTGAGGCATTTGGACGAGAACAACGCCGTCCGCATCGCGAATGCGAACTACCTCACACAGGAACTCTCGAAGATCCCCGGTGTTACCCCACCCCACTGCCCCGCGGACTGCACCCACGTCTACTTCATGTATAATCTCCGCTTCGATCCACAGGCGGCAGGCGTCAAGGCCGAACCGCGACGCTTCCGTATCGCGGTGGAGAAGGCGCTGTACAAGGAAGGGATGCTGGTGGGCCAGTGGCAGACCATGCCGGTGCCGGCGCAGGACATCTTCCAGAGCAAGCTCGGCTATGCCGGCACCAACTACCCGTGGATCATCAATGAGTCTCGGGGTATCAAGTACAACTACGACCCGAGCCAGTTCCCCGTCAGCCAGATGCTGTGCGACAGCTACACGGTGGTGCATGGCATCCACGCGCCCAATGGCCGGCCCCTGCTGGAGAAGATCGTCGCCGCCTTCCACAAGGTGTTTGCCAACCTGGATGAGGTGATGGCCCATGCCGACGACAAGGTCTATCCTGGATTCGATGGCGCGCTCTATGGCGCCGGCTAGGAGACAGACCAGATGAGAAGCAAAGGGCTATTCGGAAAGAGGGGCTTGGACATCCGAGTGCTTGAGCGGGAGGTGGGCCCACCCGATGAAGACCACGTCATCGTGAAGGTGCACGCCTGCGGCGTGTGCGGCACGGATGTGAACTTCGTGCGGGACTGGGCCGATGATCCCATGCCACTGGGGCACGAGATCGCGGGAGAGGTGATTGAGGTTGGCAAGAACGTGCCCAACCTCAAGCCCGGCGACCGGGTGATCGTTGAGGATGTGAGCATGTGCGGGCTGTGCACCGACTGCAAGAGCGGCCACCCGGAAGGGTGCCGGAACCTCTATAGCCTCGAGAATCAGCCCGGCATGGGCGAGTACCTGTCGGTGCGCTACAACTGTCTGGACAGGTTCGAAGGACTGGACTACGTATCGGCCAGCCTGACCGAGCCGCTGGCGGTTTCACTGACGGCGGTGTTGAACGCGGAGATCCCGTTGGGGGGAAGCGTCGCGGTGCTGGGGCCTGGCCCTTTGGGGCTGATGGCAGCAAGGCTGGCGAAGCTGAGAGGAGCGGGCTTCGTCGCCATCACCGGTCAGCCGGCCGACACCCCCAGGGAGCGCGCCCGCCTGGAGCTGGCGAAGGCGTTCGGCTGCGACCTGATCGTTGAGGCAGGCAAGCAGAGTGTGGAGGAGGAGGTCAAGCGCCGATTCCCGCATGGAGTCGATCGAGTGATCGCGACCTCGCCGCCGGAGAGTATCTATGACGCGCTGAAGATTATCCGCTTCGGCGGGATCATCACGTTCCTGGGGTTGCACTTCGGCGGCAAGAACACGATCACGGTGGATGTCAACGATCTCATCTTCCGCAAGATCACGCTACGGCCAACCTTCGCCGAGCCAGCAATCAACTTCCCGGTCTCGAACCGGCTGCTGCGCGACGGCTTGGTCGATGCGAAGAAGCTCATTACCCACACCTTTGGCTTTGATCAGGCGAAGGCGACGATGGCAGCCATCATCGATGGCAGCCAGCCGATCATCAAGGCGGTGCTACTGCCACACGGTCAGATATAGCCACCATGGTTACTTTCGCCATTCGCAACGGCGAGGTCGTACTGCCGGATAGGTGTGTCACCGGGACCGATGTGCTCATCAAAGACGGCCTCATCGAGGAGATCGGTCCGGTACTGAATGCAGCCCAGGAGGTCGACGCCTCGGGCTGCTATGTGCTGCCGGGACTGATTGACTTGCACAGCCACGGGATGGCGGGCGTCGGGGCCGACGGCGATCTCTCAGCGCTATGTAGGCAGCACATGGAGCGGGGTACGACCACCTTCTACCCGAGCTTCTTTCACGATGCCGAGACTGCGGCCGAGCTGATGAGGCGGCACCGCAAGGAGACCGACGAACTCAGGGCGGTGCCGCAGATCGCCGGCTTCCGGCTGGAGATGCCATACCTGGCCGATGACGGCGGGCCGGGGCCGGCTAGAGCTTTCACGATCAGCGATGACGTCACGGACACGCTCTTGGACGCCGGTGGCGGCCACGTCCGCACCTGGGATATCTCGCCAGAGCTAGGGCGCGCGCCCGAGACGATCTCGCGGCTCGTGAAGGAGAAGATCATCTGCAGCATCGCCCACACCCACTCCACCATCGAGCAGTGCCAGGCCGCGGTCGAGGCTGGGGCGAGGCTGGCAACCCATCTGTTCGATGTCTTCTTCCCGCCCCAGGTCCAGGATGCAGACGCCGGGGTCTACCCGGCGGGTGTGGTGGACTATCTGCTGATAGAAGACCGCGTCATCTGCGAGATCATTGCCGACGGCACTCACGTAGACCCGATGCTGGTTGAGGAAGCGTTTCGCTGCAAGACGCCGCAACGGCTCGCTTTCATCACCGATAGCACCGAAGCGTCCGGCAGACCGCCGGGCCGTTACACTTTCGTTGGCCACGAGGTCATCTGCACCACCCCCAATGAGGGAGTGCGCTACACACAGAGCGGATACCTGGCCGGCAGCGCCATGACCGCGATGGACAGCCTGCGCAACACCGTTCGTCTCTTCGGCAAAGGCATGGGCGTAGCAGCCCAAGTGTGCTCGGCCACCCCGGCCTGGCTCATGGGGCTGAACAAGGGGGAGATCGCGGTCGGGCGGGACGGCGATGTAATCGTCGTCGACCGCGACCTGCACCTCGCGCGCGGTGATCGCGGGCGGGTTGGTCTCCCACGCAGGATAGGGTGCCCGCAGGGTGCACACAAGAGGCGATCCTGGCCTCCTATCTGACTGACCTCATTCCGGGTGGCTCAGTTCTCAGTGCCGGTTGACGCCCCCGCACAGGGATGCTGGCCGTGGATGCCGAAAGGCTCCTTCATCAGAGCCATCGGGCCGTAGTGGTCCGGAGAAGCAGTACCTGGAGTGGGAATGAAGACCGGCACCCTTCCCGGCTGCGAGCTTCCCCCAGCCACCTTTGGTCCAGCGCGCCCGGTTATGGCGAGATAGGACCGATCCTCAAGCAACTCGTCACGAGACACTGCAACTGCGGCCTAGGAAAGGACGAGCTATGGACACTTGGGTTTCACGTACGTTCGGCGGGATGACGCTGGAGCAGAAAGTCGGTCAGGTCATCTGCTATCGGGCTGGGAATTGGGCCGATGAGACGCTCGAGATGGCGCGGAAGGGGCTGGTGGGGTGCGTCTCGCCAGTCTACTACAAGGGGATGAGCGACTTTGGGCGCGCGCTCGAGTTCATGAACGCATTGCAGGAGGCCTCGCCGGTTCCGGTGCTTTTCCTGAGTGGATGGGCGCACGATATGCAGGAGTGGGGGGCGCCTCCGTTCCCCGATGAGGGGAGCAACATGGTTCTGGGCGCGACCCGCGATCCGGAGCTGGCCTACCAGTTCGCACGGGCAGCGGCGCGCGAATCCAAGGCGGTCGGATTCGATCTGGTGTGGTGTCCCTGCGCTGACGTGAACACCAATCCCCGGAACCCGATCATCGCGACGTGTTCCTTCGGCGACCGACCCGAATTGGTGACCGAGATGGCCCTGGCCGTCGTCCGCGGGATGCAAGAGGAACGGGTGATCCCTAACGCCAAGCATTTCCCAGGGCATGGCGACACGGACATCGATACCCACCGAGGGCTGGGGACAGTACCACATGATCGAGAGAGACTGGAGGCGGTCGAGCTCTACCCATACCGACGCCTGATCCCCGCCGGCCTACGCGGCGTGATGACCGCCCACCTGATCGTTCCTGCGCTCGAACCTGACACTCGGATCCCCGCAACGTTCTCCCGGCGGTGTGTGCATGACCTGTTGCGCACGGACATGGGATTCACCGGACTCATCGTCTCCGACAGCCTGACGATGAAAGCGATCAAAGACAACTTCTCGGTGGCCGAGAGCCTGGTGCGCGCGTTCAACGCTGGCCACGACATCCTGTTGCAGGACTACCACGAGCCGCCAATGCCCTCATTCCAAGCCGTGCTCGACGCGGTCAACGATGGTACCATCGCGATCGAGATGCTGGATGCTGCCGTCCTGCGGGTGCTGGAGGCCAAGGCATGGGTCGGACTCTCCGAGCGGAAACGGCTCACCGTAGAAGGTGCACGAGCCGTCTTCCGGCGACCAGACCATGTCGCCCTGGCGCATCGTATCTTCGAGTCCTCGGTGACGCTGCTGGAAAACGAGGGGCTGCCCTTACGGAAGGAAAACGCTCGCGTGTGCGTAGTGGGTACCCGCGCCGAGGGCGAAGACGAACTCATACCAGACTTGGCCGCCACGACCTCCAGCAGCCGGGAGGTCCTCTTCCGCGAGTTCGCGGCGCGCCTCGACCGGGTCAGGACCCATGTGCTGGACGAGGAACCGAACGCCTCTCAGATCGCCGCGGCGCTAGCCTCGACGGAGGGCAGCGACACTGTGGTGTTCGCCCCGGCCCCCAGGATACAGAGCTACAAGCTGCTGTCCGGACAGGCCAGTGGTGGACAGATCGAGTTCGCGCGGCGGGTACTCGCCGCGGGCAAGCGCCTGTGCCTCTGCGTCCTTGGCAGCCCCTACGTGATCGCCGAGTTCCCAGCGGCGTCCGTCTGCCTTACCACGTACACCGACAACACGGCCGCGGCGAAGGCCGCCGTCCGCGTGCTCTTTGGCGAAGTGCCGGCCCGCGGCAGGCTGCCCGTGGACATCCCCAATAGGTACCGCTTTGGCTCCGGGCTTAGCTGACTTGGCTGGTCACGTGCTCTGGTCGCACCATTGACCGGACGAAGCTGAACGCGCCCCATTCGTGTTCGCGTGTGACATCCAGGGAAAGGGATCTCCTGCAGTGAAGCTCGCTACCGTGCTTCGAGAACTGAAGTTGGGGGATGCGGCCGCCATCCTCGAGAAGAACTGGGAAGAGTCGCAGGCCTCCCTACCAGACGGGGACGTCTTCTTCCTTACGCCGGAGTTCATCAGTTACGCGTGCGTGGAGATGCGAATCCCGAAGGAAGTCGCCGCGGCCGCTATCACCTCCGGGAGGAGGATCGCCGCACATCCCGCGGTGCGGGCGCTGGTCTGGCATTTCCACTACTGCCTCTACCAGGCGCAGGCCTACAGGCATGGTCTCCGGGAGTGGCCCTCGCTCCGGCAGGTACTGCCGGAGGACGCTCGGATGGTCTACCTCCTTGCCTTGTTGTCGGGGCTGCCTTCCCTGGAGAAGGAGAACCAGAGGCGGGGCATCCCGGTAGAGATCGCCCGCGACTCCTTGGGCATCAAGACCAGTTGGCTTGGCGGAAGTTGGCTCGGCGGCGAGGAAGACGGCCCGATGGATCCCCCCTGGGGGCTTGATCCAGAGGCACTCGTGTGGCTCATCCTTCAGATGACGAGCCAGCTCTACCGCCTCGGCCGACTGGAGTACCAACTCAAGCCATTCGATCTGGGCGGACGCGTCTTCCGCCATCGCACCTCTGCGTCCGTGCTCGCGCTCTGCGAGAACGGGATTCACTATCGGACCTACGGCGGCCGCGCGGCCGGGAGCGCTCAGACGGAGCCGGGGACATGGACCTCGCGTCTCGTGATGACTCAACAAGCCGTCACCGGGAACCCGATCAGCCCTGACGGGCGAGCGCTGCAGGAAGAAGTGACACTCCACGCGGCCGAGTGGGAGCAGGTGTTGGCCCCAGGCCAGCTTGCCCTGGGCATGCATATCCCCGCGGGTACCCCGTTGGGGCACGAAGAGTGCGGGCAATCGCTTCGACACGCGATGGAGTTCTTTCCGCGCCACTTCCCGGACAAGCCAATTCACGCGTTCTGCTGCTACTCCTGGCTGCTTGACGCCGAACTCCAGGAACTCCTTCCGGAGACCTCGAACCTGGTCAGGTTCCAGAAGGAGTTCTACCTCGTCCCGCACTACGCCACGCCGGAGGGCCTTATCAAGAGCGTCTTCGGGCAGTCGCCCATTGATCCCGCCACCGCACCTCGACGAACTTCGCTCCAGCGGGCCATCGTCGATCGCCTGATCAGCGATCGGCCGCTCCGGCCCACTGGAGGAGGGTGCTTCCTTCTATTCGAGGACTTTGACTGGGGCAAGCAGGTGTACCTCCGGCGAACGCAATAGTAGCACGGCAAAGGGCAGGAAAGATAAGCAGGGCCTTCTGGTCTGTGCCATCGCCCGGAGCGTCGTGGGCGTGTCGTCGATGTAGGCGTCGACGTGGGCCTTCCCGCACCGGGCCATCCGTGTCGCTCCTCCCCCTCTGTCAGATTCACAATGAGAGCCGTAGGCCGCTGCGGATCTTCTAGTCGAGGCTGAGCAGCCTGGCCGCGTTGCCGCCCATGACCTTGTCGAAGACCGTGGAACTGATGGCACCGCGATCGCGCGCGTCGCGGAGGAAGTCGATGAGGGGCCAAGTGTTGTGTGAGGCCCAGCAGACGTCCAGTCCCATGAGAAGCCGGTCCTGGAACTCCTCCAGGAAGCTGTAGCCCCAGGCCGGATCGCGGCTGACAGCATTGTGGCCGCTGCCAGCGCTAAGGTCACCCCAGAGACTGGGGTACCGGCGCATCAGCTCGGGCACACGACCGCCTGGTTTCACGGGACCTTTCGGGTAGCCCTCCCGCTCCGTGGTGCTCGGATGAGGGCCGACCTCAGCCCAGAACGCCTGGGAGTGCCCGAGGAATTGAAGACGCGGGTAGCTCTTCAGGGCCTGCTCCAACTCTATCAACCCCGGCTGGGTGATCACACCATACGTGTTGTAGTCCCGCGTGGCGACGTGGAAGACGAAGGGAAAGCCGACTTCCTCGCATGCGACGAGAATATTCTGCACGCGCGGGTCATACCACCAGAGGTTGGCGGTGAACTCTCCGAAGCCTACTGCGCCGAGCGACTTGTAGTACTCCAGGAGGGGGACGAAGTCCATGTTGAGGTTGTTGCCCTGACGCGGGTCTGCGCAGCAGAACTTGATGAACCGGCCGGGGAACTGATCAGCAGCGGCGTACGCTTCCTCGTTCGTCTGAGGCGTCAGAAGGGCCTCCGCCGGCACGCACGGGAGAACCACCGCTTTGTCAATCCCCGCGCGATCCATGAGGGCCACTAGCTGAGCGGCGGTGATGAATGATTCGCCCCAACGCGGATCGGCGAACCCCGGTCGTTGCACCACGTGCTCGTGGGCGTCTATGACCATGGTTGTGCCTTCCTTGTGCGGCAGGTGCCGCCGTTCGCAGAGCACTGCAAGAGACTCACGTGCCGCTGCTGGCGGGGATCTGTTCGCCGCGAGTCCTGAACGCGGTTCGCTCCCCCTGTCGTCGCGTCCTCTTCTTGGTGGAACGGCCGGATTCGACGGCCGGCCGTGCTGCCTAGTTCGCCCGGGCGGGCAGTCCTCGGCCCGGCCTTGTTGGGAGGTCCTTCGTCGGGGCGGTTGGCAGATCGCTATCTCTGAGGTCATGCTCTCGAAACCAGTTCGCAGCGATCGCCCTTGGCATGTCACGACTGTGGGATCAGGAGACCCCCCGGCATTCAAGACAAGCCAGACATGGGAAGGAACATAACCTGGACTAGCCATCTCACCTAAGCTTCCCGCCTCCGGCGCGAACAGTCGCGGCTGCCCAGGCGGCGTTCAGTTGGCGGATCAGATCGAGCATCGCAGAGGTGTTGACCGCCTGTGCGGCAAAGTAGAAGATCTGATCGTCGGATCGTCGGCGGATAGCGGACGGCACGATGTGGGGCCCCTCTACGACCTGCTCACCCGCACCAAGTGCTACTCGTCCTTTGCGTAGGTAGAGAAGCATTGGGGCCCCTGTTCGGGACTGGAGCCGACGTGCCGGAAGGTCGGCCACGATGCTGACTGCCGTTTCGACGTCCTTCGTAGTGCACATCGCCGCCCATGGGCACGAGCCAACGGGCACGATATATGGGCAATGAGAGGAGCCACGATGAGCGAGAGGCTGGCCATCCTGGGAGGAAGCAAGGCGGTTACCGCGGATACGGGGGAGCAGTGGCTACGGCCAGTGGAGAAGGAGAAGGCGGCGGTCTGCGAACTGATCGACCAAGGGTACCTGTCGGGCTCGGGTGAGGGCCTGCCGCGGCAGTTCGAGGAAGAGTTCCGGGAGTTCATCGGGTGCAGGTACGTGCTGGCCACCAGCCATGGCCATGCCGCCATCGCGAGCGCCTTCTTTGCAGCCGGGCTGGGGGCGGGTGATGAGTTCATCCATCCCACGATGGGGTATCTCGGTAGCTACGCCGGCGCCCTGCACATGGGGGCGACGCCCGTCTTCTGCGAGGTCGACCCGAAGACGCTGCTCGCCGATCCTGTCGATATCGAGCGTCGCATCACGCCGAAGACTCGCGTCATCAACCCCATCCATTACAGCGGACGCGTGTGCGACATGGACGCGCTGCTGGATATCTGCCAGCGACACGGGCTGGTGCTAGTGGAGGATGCGGCCCATTCCCACGGCAGCGAATGGGGCGGAGTGAAGATTGGGAACCTCGGTCACATTGCCTGCTTCAGTATGCAAGGAGTGGTGGGACCAGGGGGCAAGCCAGTCGCGTCGGGAGAGGGCGGCATTGTCGCGACCAATGATCGCGAGCTATATGAACGCGCGCTCATCTACTGCCATCTGCATCGCAGCGGAGCGCTGGAGGAGCTCACCAACCCAACCTACAAGCAGCTCGACCACCAGCTGCTCGGCTGGAAGTGGCGGGCGCATCCGCTCGCGGTGGCGATCGCACGCGTGTCGCTGGGGACACTGCGCTATCGGCTCGACAACTACGCCGCGAACCGGGAGGAGCTCCGGGCTGCGATCGCTGGCGTGCCGGGTATCGAGCTGGCGCATGACTACCCAAAGTCGAAGGGCTCGGAACTATACGGCGGGCTGCGCTTCCTCTACGCGCCGGAGGCGCTCGGCGGACTGAGTTCGTCGGATTTCCTCCGTGCAGTTAGCGCGGAAGGCGTGCCCATGGGCGGCGGCAGCGGACGACCCCTTGAGCACATGCGTGCGATCTACACGAAGGACCTGCCGGGGCTCTGGGGCAAGGGGCACGTCGGCCCGGCGAACCTCCCGCTGCCCAGATACGGCCCGGGTTACTGTCCCGTGACCGAGGGACTTGCCGGACGGGTGCTCTACATGAAGGGGTGGATCGAGGCCGCGCCCGGAGCGGTGAGCCAGGTTGGCGCCGCCATTCGCAAGGTCGCCGAGCAGCACAGGGAAGTGCCGCGTGGGTCCTGAGGACGGGAAAGGGAGACAGCGTGGCGGACCGGCCGGCCTGGAAGGGGCTAGACGCATTGACGCGCACTTTCACGTCGATGACGTGAGTGGCCGGTGGTTTTCACGGCCGAGCGGCAAGCTGGACCGCGAGAAGGCTGAGCATTCACTGGTCCGCGCGGAGCGGCTCGGCATTGACTTCCTCTGCGTTTCCTTCCCGCTCGTCGATGACTCGCCGACTCCGGAGGAAACGCGCCAGGCGAACGATGTAGTGTTCGAGGCGATGTCATTCTCGCCACGCTATCTGGGCTTCTGCTACCTCAACCCGGGGTACGCGCGGGAGTCGCTCGCCGAGATAGAGCGCTGCGTCGTGGACGGGGGGATGCTCGGCATCAAACTCTATCACCAATACCGGATCTGCGATCCCGCGATCACCCCGCTGATGGAGCGCGTGGGCCGAACTGCAGGTTCCGGTGCTCATGCACGCGGGCAAGTGGCGGAATGCCGAGACACAGCGTCGCCAGTCGCGCCAGTCAGATGCCTCAGACATGGTGCGGGCGGCCGCCATGTTCCCTGATACCATCCTGATCGAAGGCCACATCGGAGGCGGGGGAGACTGGGAGTGGTGCCTTCGCCACCTGGAGGCCCGTCCCCCGAACCTCTACATCGACAGCAGCGGCAGCGTGATCGACGCCGGCATCGTGGACAAGACGGTTGCGGCGATCGGCCTGGAGCACGTGCTCTTCGCTACGGACCTGAGCATGGAGGAGGGCGTGGGCAAGGTGCTCGACGCCGATCTCACGGAGGAGCAGCGCGAGCGGATCTTCGCCGGCAACCTGAGGGCAATTCTCGCGTGTAGGAGCGTATGATGCTCTTCGACATAAACACCGCCATCGGGCATTGGCCGTTTCGCCACGTTCCGAACGAGCAGCCCGCGGAACTGCGCGCGCTGCTGACGGCGAAGGGGGTCAGCGGCGCCGCAGTTGTGAACACCCACGGTCTCTTCTACCTCGATTGCCACGATGCGAACCAGGAATTGGCCGAGGCCATCGGCGATCACCTGGACTTCTTTGTGGGTGTCGCAACGCTGAACCCCGCCTATCCCAGGTGGGAGCGGGACCTGCCGGTCTGCCGTGAGAGGCTGGGGCTTCGGGCGCTCCGCCTTGCCCCGCAGTACCACGGCTATCGCCTGGGCGGCCCGGAGTCGGTGGCTATCGCCAGGGCGGCGGCGGAACTGGCGATGCCGCTGTTGGTGCCGCACCGGGTGGTGGATATCAGGGGGCGGCACCACCTGGACGTAGAGGAGACCATCGGTCTCGCGGAGTTGGCGGCGCTGTGGGAATCCGTGCCCGAGGCCACCGTGATCATGACGGAGGTGAACTACTACGGAGCGGAGGATCTGCTGCACGAAGACGGCTCATTGCGTTACCCGAATCTGTACCTGGAGCTGTCTCGCGCGCACAATGGCCTCTACGGGCTGACGCCGGACCTTGCGGCAGAACGCGTGCTCTTCGGCACCGGTGCGCCGTTGAAGCATATTACGCCGGCACTCCTCAAGCTTCAGCTGGCCGAGGTCGATGAAGCCGGCCGGCGGCGAATCGCCTCGGAGAACGCACGGGCCCTGCTTGGGCTCGATGCTGAGTCATGACCGGGAGCATAGCCATACAACTGCAGGCCGGAGTGGCGAGCATCGGGATCACACCGCCCCGGGCATCCCCATGGCCGGCTATGGTGCGGCGGACATGCCCTGCCGGGGGGATCCAGGATCCCCTCTCCGTCACCGCGCTCGCGCTGGAGCAGGGGGGCGCCAGGTGCGGGCTGGTCTGTGCCGACCTCCTCGGATGTGCCGTCAGGTTCCCATAGGCCAGTACGGCCGCGGGTCCCAGTTCAGGCGCTCCAGGGCGAGCGCCTGAGCGAACTCCGCGGCGTACCCGCCATCGAGTTCGCTCAATGACTCGAGCATGCGCCGCATGATCTCTCGAACCTTGGGCGAGAACCGCCCATACTGAACCCAATCCAGCACGTGGGGGCTTCCTCCCTCGGAAGTGTTGACGCGCCTGCCCAGGAGCGGCTTCTCCTCGCTGCCATTCCACATCGACTCAGTGATCGTACGCGCAAAGCGATCCATGTCCTCCCGGTCGAACACGATTCCGGCGTCGTAGGCGTCGATCACAAATCCGACATCGATATGCCCGTGCCCCGTGTCCTCGACGAAACACGCGAACTCGCGCATATACTCATCCCCCGCGCGGACATAATCCCAGTAGTTCCACTCGTAGTGATTCGCGATGAGCCGCAGACCGTGCTTGAACCAGCGGGCCATCCTCTCGACTCTCGCGCGATAGAGCGGCTTGCCGGTGATACGATAGAGAGCGATCTGCATGCGCCCGAACGCGAAAGCCTGGTTGTACGGCAGCGAGCCGCCGGGCGCTCGCTCTGACGTATTGTCCGGGTAGACGTAGACGCCCGCGCCGCCGGGCAGGTCGCGCCAGTACGGCTCCCACTTGGGAACCACCTCTGTCTCCATGATGGCGAGGTAGCGCCGCGCGACGGTACCGTATCGCGCCTCAAGCGAAGGGTCGGGACCGTATTGCGCTTCCAGCGGAGGGGGGGCGAGGGCCGCAGCGCAGAACCTGGCCACGGGCGTCACGATCATCCCATCGTGACACAGGTATTCATTGGCTCTGAGCCCCTCCGTATGGACGAAGAAGCGATCGCCGGGCTGGGGCTCGCCCTCGATGAAGAGGACCACGCCCGGGACCTGCTCAATGCGTCCGTCGACGGGCAGCTCAGCGGACGCGATCTCCTTGGGCCGGTAGTCCGCGGTCATATCCCTAACGAAAAAGGAGCAGCCCGCGCCAGAGGCAGCGCGAAAGTCGATCTCATAGTCGTGCCCAGTGACTCCCTTGAACCTCTCGATGTCATAGGTGCGCGCCGGGTCGGTCTTGATGGTTGCCTGCGAGGGGTTGCCCGCGGCCGCCTTGGCTGAGACCACTCCGATCGAGTAGGCGCTTGCGCGCCAGCCCGGATACCCCAGATCCCCTACCGAGCGGTTGGCGACGATGACGTCAGCGCGACGCACGATCCGGTCAAACCATACGGTATCGTGCGTCGCCTCGTACATTCGGTAGAAGGCTTCGAGCACATTGCTCTCACGCCAGGCGAGTGACCCGGAGTCGGAGGACCTATACCCTTCGTCGCGGTCTAGCGCGCCGACTGCAGCCTGCACCCGGTCCGCGAACTCGGCTGGCAAGACCCCCAAGGCCTCTGACTGCGACTCTTCGGCCGGCGGCCCGGCCGTCGCCGCGATGATGAGACAGAAGACAACACACGCGCTCATCCACACTATCACGCACACGCTCTTTCTCCTCGAAGGCCCCGGGGCAAGGCCGATTTCAGGGAAGACCGTCCTGGTGGCTTCCCCGCGGTTCCTGCCGCAACCTGTCCGCCTGCAGCGAAGTGAACGTCAGCAAGCGATCACTGACGGGAGGTGCCGACGGAGAAGATAGCAGAAACCTGGTCGCGTGCACAGCGGGCACTGTTTCATGTCCGCGAGTGCCTGCCGCCACTAACAGACCAGCAACGCGGATGATGATGGTGCTGGAGTGGTGCGGATCGAGGAACTGGTGCCACCCGGAGGCCTGCGATGGCTGGGGCGGAAGCAAGCTGATCGACGGGCGTTGACGAGAGCCTCGCCTCTCCGGCACCTCACGCCGTCCACCACACCTCGACCTGCCCGGCACCAATGAGTCCCCGGATTCCGGCCCAGACAGAATAGGTGACGTAGTCGCCCAGAATCAGACCCAGGAAGAAGGGCATCGCCGCGCGATAGTACCTGAGTCCTCCGTAGCGCATAAGGAGCAGCTTCGCCAGCCAGCCCAGGAACAGAGGAAGCCAGAAGTCGTTGGTGGCCCTTGCGACCGCGAGCGTGTAGCCGGCCGGGTGCAGACTCCACCACAGGTACCGCGCGCCCAGGAACCGCAGCACCACGACGGCCGCGGCGCCCGCGAGGAGGGCCACCCGCGAGCCTTGATCGGGCGCAGCAGGCGTACTCAGCCAGTCCGAGATCCGCCCGTACGCGCTCTGGGCCACCCAACTCTTGATGCCCTGACATCTGGCGGCCGCTCCATCGCGATAGCACACATCGAGATTGCTCCAGAAGCCCGCCACGATGGCCACCAGGATAGCCACGATCATCGCCCCCAGCAGGCGCCGCTGGCTCATCTTACCGCGCTCCGCGAGCTGGAACGCCTCGAACTGATGCATCATCGGATGGTTGCGGTACGCTGAGTTCAGCCAGTACAGCAGCCCCAGCAGCGCGAGGTTGCGCATGCCGATCGCGGCGGTACCGAAGGCCCCCACGATCGCCACATCGGGGCTCATCCAGAGATCTGACGGCGGACCTACCTCCGCCCGCACCCGCGTGAAGGCCACCGACAGCAGCAAGTAGATGCCGAACAGCAGAAGGATGAAACCGAGCGTCATCCCGGCCGCGTGCCAGAACGCGATCAGAAACAGCACGCCGAGCAGCAGGCCGGCCATGGCCACTCGATAGGGCATGGGTTCGCCGGCATCCTCCGCGGTCCCCCCGGCCCGCCGCGCCCACCGCAAGCCGGCTAGGATCCTTCTGAGGTAGTGCCGCGTACCCCATACCGACAGGAACCCCAGCGCCAGCCAGGCGCCGACCGCTTGCTCGGGTAGGTGGGCCGAGCCGGAGCTGTAGGTGCCCCCGAGGAAGCCTGCGGCCACCATTTCGAGCTTCGTGAGAAAGAAGAATACCCAGCACGAGAACGACAGGTTCAGTGGCAGGAAGAACGCCATGCCGAGCGCGAAGGGATAGAAGGAGACAGAGAAGTACTCCATCGCCTGCCACGGCCCGATCGGTATGGAGGTCGTCAGATCCACGTACGTCGGCAGCGACGGAACCCCCGGATGCAGCGTGTGCAAGCTGCTCACCGTCCCTAAGGCGGACGCCAATCCGAATCCCAGCCACATCAGCCGCGAGCGGTAGAAAGACGTCTCTTGCCCCACGCCTGCCATGGCCAGGGGCAAGTGAGTGAGGGGAAAGGAGAGCCGCTCGTCATAGACCCACGGCCGGCGCACCAGCGTGCCGATGCAGAACATCATCTCGAGCAGCACGATGAGAAAGAGCGACCAGGCGGCCGCCGGCGCCAGCCAGGGCAGCCAGTGCCTGCTACCGTAGAGGCTGGAGCCGCCGGCCCAGTAGCCCTCCAGCGCGGCGTGGTCCCACACCAACAGCCAGCGCGGCAGCAGCGGGAAGGCTCTCTCCGCCCATTGGTTCTCCGGAGTCGCGAACCATCCCCCGTAGCCCAGCACCGGTACCAGGTTCGCTATCATGTCGCGCCCGACGACCGCGCACGAAATCACCAGCATGACGTAGATCGTTAGCAGCTCGCCCGTCCGCAGCGCTAGACGCGGCGCGCGCCGCCGCAGGAGCACATTGATGCCGCTGAGCCCAAACAGGAAGACAATGGGTGTGACGAAGAGCTGCAGGGACGTTCCCTGGAGAAGGTTCCATCGCACTTCGTTGGAGACGATCCACCAGCAGTTCGCCGGGATCAACAGCGCGCCCAGGAGCACCGCGCGGGCCGTCACCCCTCCCGAACGTGCGAGAGTCGTCGGCGAGGACGCGCGCGGCACCGGACTCAGCCGGACTGATCGTTGACCCATTTGTATTCGCCGGCTTGGACTCCATACTGTGACCTCGGTGAAGTACCCCAGGCCATCGCTGCTCGCACTCGGGACAGAGTCGATCTGCTGGAAGCAATGGACTTCGGTTTCCGGGCGGCTACTGACATACTACAGAGAGAGGAAGGAAATCAGCAGGGCTACGACAACTCCCGGCAGGATCTCGCCAAACAGAAAGATCCTTCGCCGCACACCCGTCCTCTGTCTGAGTCAGTTACCTCGGGACCGAGGGAAGACCTCTTGCCTCGTCCGATTCGTAACCCGTATCACAGTATCACACTATTGTGTTGAGGGTTAGCAGTAGTGAGACAGACTCCCCCGCGAACTCCTTCAGAATGCGGTTCTCCAGGCGCAGGTACTCGTTCTGCAGTGTGAGCTCCCGGCACAGCAGCCGGGCCACGGTGGCAATCACCGGCAGACCTGCCCAGTGAAATCCTGGTTCGGCCGCCTCATCCACCCTCGATGCCTCTCAGCACAGCCGTATGCACGAGGGCAGAGAACGCCACGAGAGGCACCGCAGGAGCATCCTGGAGCCAGATGAGTTCTTCGACAGGACGGGTCATCGTCCGTGATCGGCGGCCAGCCTCGGTAGTCGCTTCGTGTGGGGTCGGCGCACCCCCAGTGATTGGTGATCTCTCTCCCGCAGTGTTACTCCTCTTCTGATACTGCTCGTACTTTGCCCAACAAGGCCAGGCTTTGCCTGATCACAATCTCCTCCGCCGACCCGTCCACGCGCCGGACATCCTCCGCATATCCGCCCTCGGCGATCGCCTTCAGCGTGGGCACATAGCCGATGTAGCCATTGGCCAAGCCTATGATGTAGGTGCGGTGAAACCGGCTCTGCGCCTTGATCCGCACGCCAATCTCGGTGTACAGCTCACCAGGAAAAGTGATGAACGCGGCGTCGCCAATGGCGAAACAAACCTGCTCCACGGGTATCTCCCGGCCCTGGGCCTGTCGCAGCTCACGGTAGAGCGCGGCCTTGTAATCGTCGCCCACTCCATCAGCCAGGGCTTGCATCGCGCCGCCGGTGCGTCGCAGAACCTCCTGCGCCCAGGTCCATTCCTCGTCGGTGATGGTCCGCGCTGGCACCGCATATATCGCCGAAGCCGCCCGCAGGTCGGCATTCGGCGTCGGGCTGATGGCGCGGACGGTCTCCGTCACTGCCCGGGCCAGATCCGCTCCCGCCCGCTCCATCCCCTTCCAGTCGCGGTGACGCAGCCCGTCTATGTCCACACTGCCCTGAGCGCCATTGACGAAGATGGCAGTGCCGCCCCACTCTTGCTCCAGCAGTCTCGCAGCGACTCCCGGGTAGTCTGCGCTCAACAGGTAGTTGCTGCCGGACATGACGTTGGGGTGCCCGGCGTGGTTGAAGAGCAAGCAGATCACCCTCTGCGGATCTTCCGCCGCCACCACCTTGAGCACCCCTACCTCGGGGTCCGCCTCGCCCAGGGGGCCCACGATGCGCTCCGGCGAGTAGTCCTCCCAGTTCATCACCACGTGGCCGTCATCGGCCAGCAGGCGCCGGTAGTGGCTGACCGTCCCCTCTCGGCCGGAAGCGCAACCTACTGTTGCGGCCTCCAGGCTGCCAGCGGCCCGAGTCACCAGCGCCGCAAGTTGCCGGCACAACCATTTCGTATACTCCACCTCGGCCGGACTGAAGTGGCCGAAGGTTGCCGGTCCGGAGTGGGTGTGCGTGGCAGCGATGATGACGCGCTGCTGCGGAATACCGGTCTGGGCCATTACCGCCTCGCGGGCAGCCTGACTACAGCGGTCCCCCAACGTGCAGACATCGGCGGAGACGATGGCAAGCATTTCGCTCGGATCGGATGACTCGCCCAGCACCAGCGTCCGCGCGAACAGCGCGTCATGCGCCCCAACCGAGCGATGGCTGCGGATCATGCCGTCCATCCAGACGCTTTCGGCGGGCGTGATATTGATCTTAGCGGTTGCGGCCAGCACCGCACTTGCTCCTGCCGTCGCCGACGACTTCGCCGCGCCTGTCTAGCGCACCGGTACGGTGGCGGTGACCTGATTACCCTCCGGCCCGGTGTCGCCCGCCAACGGCGCCTCCGCGCTCAGTTCTGCGGAGGGTCTATCTGCCTGGGTGAAAGTGCAATCCTTGAAGCCGGCGCCGTTCCTTAGTGTTGAGCGTCAGCAATAGTGAGCCAGATCCCCCCGCGAACTAAGCTGCACTCCAGGCGTCCCTGACTCCTGTGCGGCCTGATTCTTCACTGACTGACGGTAGTGCTCCCGCCGGGCCACCAGGGCCCGGATCTGGAGCGGCCTTCGCCGAGCAATAATCTGGTCCCTGCGGCCGAACCACACCATCCAGGGTGACGTTGTGCAGCGCCTCGTGATAACGCTCTGAGTTGTAGTCGCTCACAAACCGGGTGATCGCCTCCCGCAGCTTACCGGGCGCGCAGACCACCAGTGTGACGTCCTCCTTGAGCGTACGGTGGCATGATAGGCCCGAGGCAGCGGACCATCACTGGCACTGACGCTGGCGCGGGCCCATCACTAGCGAGACCCGTTTGGAGCAAGGGCGCTATGGCAGCACCAGGGAACTCGCACTCGAACTGGGAGTGGACAACTCCTATGTGGCGCGCCTGCCGCTCTTGGCCCAAGATATGGTAGAGGCAGTTCTCAACGGCACCGAACCGGAGGGGCTATCGCTGGAGAAGCTCTATCGAGCGCCCTCCGACTGGGAGAGTCAGCGGAGGGAGTTTGCTCCGCCCCCCAGGTGTGATCGGCCTGCTACGGCTCTGCCAGACCCGCAACATCGCGGCTGTACTGCGTGCGTCGGCCGGTAGCCCCAGATGCGCTCATTCTCGTTACCTCATACAGTCCCACCTTCAGACGGATAATGAAATCGCCATGGGACCCTGTGCGCCGGCGGCGGGAAGCGAGGGAGAAGTGTTCAGCCCGGAGAAGAAAGGGCCCGTCGGCACGATGAGAAACCCAGCCGTGGTGTTGCTGCTCCTGCTGGTCGCGCTGCTGGTGGTCGGAGTGCTGGGTTGCGCGGCCTCCACTGGTCCTGAGGTTGCGGCCGCCTCCGGACGGAGAAAGGTGTTTGACGTGACAGATGACGAGAAGACGCAGGCGCTTCGGAAGCAGAACGTGGCATACGTCATGTCGCTCTCGGAAGAGGACATGATCGCCTTGGTGCCGAGGCAGTCGGGTATCGCGTTCACCGACTGCCCCAATTGTGACTATGGCCAGCAGGAATGGGACATCTTCGACTGGTCTCCGGAGCAGCCGGAGCGGATCACCTGCAAAGGCTGTGGCGCGGTCTATCCAAACAACCCCCAGTACCCGGACCACGACTACCTCAGCGTGAAGGCTCCGGAGGGGGAGCATCGGTACCACTACTACGGGCGCCCGGACGGCTACCGCATCTTCTTCCGAGCCCATGCCGACTACCTGGCCGGGGAATACATGGCCCAGCGCTGCCAGGACCTGGCCGAGCTATACCAGACGACTGGGGAGGAGAGCTATGCGCGTCGTTCCGCGCTGGTGCTGATTCGCTTCGCGCAGGTCTACCCCGGCTGGGCCTACAAGTACGATTGGCAGTTCCTGCAGAAGGTCTTCTGGCCCTATGACACAGTCTTCTCTAACTATGACGGAGATCGCATCGAGGGCGTGCCCGGTGAGTCTCCACGAACGGTGGCTTATCTCCCAAGGGGGCATGCATATACTGCCAGCAAGTGGAGCTGGTGGATCTACATGGGGATCTCCCGGGAGATGCTGCGGGCCTACGATGTCCTCCGCTTCTGGCCAGGGTTCGCCGGCATGGCGGGGGGTGAGGCGCGGAAGCTGGTCGAGCACGATCTGCTTGCCTCTATGGTCGACTTCGTGATGGGCTTAGCAGATCCCTATGGCAACATGTCGCCCCACATGTGGTGCGATTTCATCCAGGCCGGC
The DNA here is from genome assembly GCA_963699135.1 of uncultured Armatimonadota bacterium. GTDB lineage: Bacteria > Armatimonadota > Hebobacteria > Hebobacterales > Hebobacteraceae > JBEKKD01. The sequence continues at coordinate 2,069,675 of OY969415.1, forward strand.
GCCCTGCTTGACCGTCCGGCCTGGGTGATGGAGGCTCTCCAGCGGGCCGATTTCTTAATGAGTGCCCAGTTTACCTACGATGGCTACTGGAGGGAGGCTTCGGTCGGCTACTGTCGCATGGTATTGTCGGACATGGAACGCCTCCTTGCCGCGCTGGAGACCTACAAGCCTTCGCAAGACCAGGCCTCACCCATCCTATCGCAGATTGAGGAAGGCAGGGAGAGGATGGCGGGGGCCGTGGCTAGGCTCAAGCGCGCCTACTTGAGTACCATCATCGCGAACGGCATGCCAGTGACCATCAACGATACGTCGCCTCGCCAGGAGAGTGAGCGGCCTGCCCGCACCGAGTCCCTGCTCATGCCTGGGATGGGCTTGGCTATCCTGGGCGGCGGGGAGGGGGAGCGACAGATCTGTGCCTGGCTCAACTTCACCGTGGGCAAGGTGCACAAGCACTTTGACGCGCTTGACATCGGGCTTGTTGCGTATGGCCGTGAACTGCTGCGCGATATCGGCTACACCCATACCGCGTGGCGCGCCTGGACTGTCTCTGCGATGGCCCATAATACGGTCGTCGTCAATGGGCTAACCAGCGACAAGGACTCCGAACGTCTCAAGACGCGCCTGCGGGTGTTCGCCAGTGACAGACGATCATTCCACCTGGCGGAGGCCGAGAGCGAGGCGGCCTACCCCGGGGTAGCTACGCGCTACCGACGTAGCAGTGTGCTGATTGGGGCTGACAGCGATGATGCCTATGTCATAGACATCTTCCAGGTCACCGGCGGCGGCCAACACGATTACCTACTCCACGGCAGCGCGGCTGAGGACGCCGAGGCCCGCGTGATTGGGGCGACGCTGGAGCCCTTCGACGGCGCCCTGCTCAACCCAGGGACGGCGTTTGCGTATCCAAGAGATGAGCGCTCCGGCCATGATGATCCGGCGGCCTACTATGGGTACGTGCGCAATCTGCGGTCGGGGGCCGCTGGTCGTGAGATCATCTGGGACCTGCGTCTTGGCGGAGAGCCAGCGATTGGCCTGCGCAGCCATATACTCTGTGAGCCTGGAGACACGGTCTATCTGGGCGAGGCGCCGCGCATCCGCCAAGCGGAGGGAAACGATGAGCTGCTCTCCAAATTCTATGCGCCGTTCTTCTGCTTGCGCCGCGAGGGAAAGCACCTGAAGAGCGTCTTCGTGGCCGTTCACGAGCCGGTGAGCGGCGCGCCAAAGGTAGCAGCGGTCTCCGCCCAGATGCTGGAGGGGGGTGTGTTGGTCACGGTGGATCGTGGCCGGCTCGGTCGCGATTATTTCGTGGCGGCGCTTGACGAGAAGCTGGAGGTCAGCACCTCAACCTCCGACGGCCCGCTTCAGTTAAGCGGTCGCTACGGCCTCATGCGGCTGCGAGATGGACGAATGAGAGAAGGACATCTGGTGGATGGCTTCCTCTTCTCAGTGGGACCTTCCCGGATCAACGGCGCCGGGAGTTGGGAAGGCGTCATCCAGGCGGTGAGCAGGACCGAGGGCCTCGAATCCGGCGGGTTCTTTGAGGTGAAGGAGGAGATTCCGGAACAGGCCTCGACCGGTGCCTTGGTCATCCGGTTCCCGGACGAGACCGTGCGCGGCTTCAACATCGTTCGCATCCAAGGCATGGCGAATGGGACGCGGCTGTACGTGCTTGAGGACCCGGGGTACGAGACGACAGATGATAGCATCGAACTGCTCTACTATCCGCGCTACCCCAACAGTCCGCCCCTAGTGGGGCGCACCATATCCGGGTCGCAGGTGAGGTACTGGCTGCCAGGCATGACTGACGCGAGGGTTCCAGGGAGCTGAGAGACTGCTGCGGAGGCGCCTGCGCGACACCTATGGAGTGCTGACTCAGCCGGTTCCGCCTGCGCTGGGCGCGCACAAGAAAGCAGGTGAACGGCCGTATGACTACCTGCCCAAAGTGGGGCTCGACTAATCAGACGGGAAGTGAAGACGATCGCCAGAGCGGTCTGATCACGGACTCCGAGATGACGATGAGAGACATCCGCGTATTGAGTGTGTTGGATCTCCGCAGACCGGCACACGCCGGTGACCCCTGATGGCGCTGCAGCGCGCCCAGCTTCAGGCTACGCCGGCGGACCCTCCGCAAGGTCGGGGGACGCCCAGCCGTCCTGAGCAGGGTCGAGGGGCAGCCATCCGGGGTCGTTTCTGGCTGGCCTGTGCGCTGGTGGTGCCTGCCAATCTGGTATGGGTGGTTTGGGCGCTCTCGGTCAACCGCGGAGGGCCCTACTTCGACGAGTTCCCTCTTCTGGCTAACGTGGTCGTCTTTCTCTTCGCGCTGGCGGGCCTGAACGCGCTGTTGCGCCGGTGGCGGCCGCGCTGGATGTTCTCGCAGGCCGAACTGCTGCTGCTCTACACAGTGCTGGCAATCTCCACCGCAGTAGGAGGGTCCTGCTACGGTCAGGCACTGGCCATTACGATCGCACATCCCTTCTGGTTCGGCGATCCCGGAGGACCCGGGAACGCGACTGCGGACTGGCGCGGATTCCTTCCCAATCTGCCTAACTGGCTGATCGTGCAGGACGCGCAAGCACTGAGGGGGTTCTGGACGGGCAACTCCTCGTTCTATCAGCCCGAGGTGCTGAGAGCCTGGGCGACGCCGTTGCTGGTCTGGACCGGTTTCATAGTGGTCCTCTTCTTCGGGACCATGTGCCTGAACGTGCTCCTGCGGCGGCACTGGGTTGTGCACGAACGGCTGACGTTCCCGATCGTCTGGCTGCCGGTGGAGATGACGCGCCCTTCAGGAGAACTGTACCGCTCCAAACTCATGTGGCTTGGCTTTGCCTTGGCCTGCGCGCCCCAGCTCGTGAACGGCTTGGCCTACCTGTACCCCGGAATCATAGCCCCTATTGGCACGCGCCAGTGGATTCTGCGACCCTCGTTTCCCGATCCTCCCTGGAGCGCGATGGAGTATCTGAGTCTCTCCTTCGATCCGATGGTCATCGGATTCGGCTTCCTGCTGCCATTGGACCTGCTTTTCTCGAGCTGGTTCTTCCATCTCTATTGGCAACTGGAACGGGTGATGGCGGCCGCCATCGGCTTTGCACCGGCCCAGCAAGGACAGGGCTTCCCCCACATTCAGGACCAGGCCCAGGGGGGGCTGCTCGCATTGGGGGGGCTGGCAGTCTGGGGCAGCAGGGGCGCAATCGGGGCGGCCTGGAGGCGCGCTTGGAACAGGCCCGACGCTGCCGGAGTGGAGCCCGCACCGGAGGCGCTGTCTGAACGCATGTGCTTCTTAGGCCTTGCATTGGCGCTGGCGGCAGTGGTCGGCTTCCTCGAAGTGATGGGGATGTCTCTCATGACTTCTCTTGCAGTCACGCTTCTGCTGCTTGCTTCCCTCATCGCCCTGACGCGTATCAGGGCTGAATCCGGGGGACCACTGCTCTGTCTCGGGGGCTGGATGGACCCGGCTTACAGCCTCGCCAGAGTGTTCGGCACAGGCGCGTTCTCAACCCGGGAGCTAACGGCCATTTCCCTCCAACACTGGCATGTGGACTTTGGCTTCAACCAGCCGATGCCCTATGGCATGGAGGCGCTGAAGGTGGGCGGAGAATCGCGACGCTCCCAGCGCCACTTCTTCCTCGCCGCCATCGCTGCAGTGGTGGTGGGTATGGTCGGCACGCTGCTGGTGGAGATGCACTTCGCCTACGGGCTGGGCGAGGCGGCCGGGCTCAACAAGGCGGGGTGGTCACAGACGGACGCATGGAGCCGCTTGCAGACCTGGCTCGACCATTCCACCGACCCGAACATGGGGTCGGCCCTCGGCTTGCTCGTCGGCGCTGCTGCCACTTGCGCGCTGGCGATCCTGCGCACGCGATTAGCCGAATGGCCGTTTCACCCGGTCCCGTTCGTCGTCACCGCCGACTTAGCCTACTACGTGGGCTTCTTCTGGATGCCGTTCCTGATTGCCTGGGCGATCAAGTCGCTGATTCTGCGCTATCGAGGCCGACCCGGGTTTCAGACCGCCTTGCCTTTCTTCTTCGGGCTGATCCTTGGCGAGATGACGGGAGGGATGTTCTGGCCGACGTATGGGATGTTCGCGGGAATACGGTGCTATTCATTTTTTGGGTGGTAGCGCATCGACAGCCATCGGAGACGCTCGTACAGCTCGGCCCGCAGGTCGAAACTGATGCGCCCGCCCAGCCAGGCCGAAGTGCGACCGCGCCAGACCTCCATCACCGTTGTTTGAGATGCCCCCATAGGTGGTACCAGGCCTTATGTTAGTCCTGGATCGTACAACCCGGTTTCTGATCCACCCGGAATGAGAGAAAGCAAGCGCAAGGAAACTCATTTCGGGAGGATGGACTCCGCTGCCGTTCGCAGCACGTGACCTGTGGAGTATTCAGGCCGCATCCAAGTCAGGCAAGTCAGCGCGAGCGCTGCCTCCAATATCCGCTCGAACAGCATTGAGTTTGCGCGACTGGGCCGATAACGCCAGTTCCGTGTCAATTGGCATCCAAAATTGACCCACCCTTGGCGGCCAATATTGACCCACCCCTGCATGGTAGTTTAGTGCGCCTTTCCCTTGGCGCTGCGGGTCTTGATTCTCCAGCTTTCGTTGCCGGTTTCGATGATGTCACAGTGATGGGTGAGACGGTCCAGCAGGGCGGTGGTCATCTTGGCGTTGCCGAAGACCTGGGGCCACTCGCCGAAAGTCAGATTGGTAGTGATGATCAGCGAGGTGCGCTCGTAGAGCTTGGACACCAGATGAAAGAGCAGCTGACCGCCGTTGCCGGAGAAGGGCAGGTAGCCGAGTTCGTCGAGGATGACCAGATCGGTGCGGGCCAGCGTTTCCGCCGTGCGCCCTCCTTGGCCGGCCAGCTTCTCCTGTTCCAGCCGGTTGACTAGGTCCAGTAGGTTGTAAAAGCGGACCCGGCGCCCGTCCCGGATCGCCTGGCGGCCCAGGGCGATGGCGAGGTGGGTCTTGCCGGTGCCCGTGCCGCCGACGAAGATCACATTCGTGTGCTGGGCGAGGAAGGCGCCTTCGCAGAGGGACTTGAGGCGGGGCTCCTCCCGGGGCAGGGCGTTCCAGTCGAAGCTGTCGAGGTCTTTGGGGACGGGGAATTTGGCCTGCCCCAGGCGGTAGCGAATGCTGCAGGCCTCCCGATTGGCCGCCTCCGCCAGCAGCAGCTCGTGCAGGATCTTCTCCGGGGTGGCCCGTTTCTTAAGGCCCAGGGAGACGATCTCATCGTAGGCCGCCAGCATCCCCTTGAGCTTCAGCTGCCCCAGGTGGGCGAGGATGTCCTCACGTAGCATGACGGCCCCCTTCCAGCAACAGGTCGTAGCGGCTGCAGTCCGCCAGCGGAAGGTGCTGAATCGTGAGATGCTCCGGGAGAAACTCGGCGGGCGACGCCGGCGGCGTCTCTGTCTGCCGGGAGAGCAGGTTGAAGATCACGTCGAAGCTGACCGCGCCCAGGGCGATGGCTTCGCTGGCCGCGATCTCCACCGCCTCGCAGCCATGCGTCTTGATGGCGCACAGCAGGTCCACGAATTCCCGGTCGCCCCCAGGGCGCCCCTTGAGTTCCCCCCAGACGGTCTGGATGGGCGCGGGCAAATCCCAATCCTGGAAGGGAGCACCATTGCGTAAAGCCCCCGGCTTGCGTTCCAGCACCGGCAGATAGTGCCAGGGGTCGTAGATGGTCTTGTCCCGACCGAATTGGCGTCTGTGCTCGCCTACCACCTGCCCCCCGCTGACGATGACCACCCGATCGGCATAGGCGCGCACCTGCGCGGTGCGCTTCGCCCGGGCCGCGTCGACGCTGTAGTGGTTGCGGTCGAAAGCTATCAGGGAGGTGGTGCTGACGCGGACCTCCCGCTCTACGAAGCCATCGAAGACCAGATCCATCTGGATCAGCCGGGGCCGCTCCTCTTGTTCGTAGACCTCCCACATGGTGCGCGTCGAGTCCTCTGGATGAGGCTGGGTCTTTGCCCAGGCCAGGCACTCCGAGAGCAGATACTCATTGACTTCGGCCATCTCCTGGAAGCGACGGTGCTGGGAGAAGAAACGCTTCCGCGCCAGCCCCACCTGGTTCTCCACTTGCCCTTTCTCCCACCCCGCCGCGGGCGTGCAGGCCACCGGCTCGAACAGATAATGCGCCGCCATCGCCAGGAAGCGGGGATTGAAGGTGCGTTCCTTCCCCAGCAGGATCTTGCTCACCACCGTCTTCATATTGTCGTAGATGCCCCGACGACACACGCCCCCGAAGAAGCTGAAGGCCTGCCGGTGGGCGTCCATCACCATCTCCAGGCTTTCCCGCAGATAAGCTACGCAGATCGGCAGCCGACTGTGGCAGAGCCGGACATGGGCGATGCTGACTTTCGTGGTCCGGCCCCCGATGATCAGCGTCTCTTCCCCCCAGTCAAACTGGAAGGCCTCCCCCGGCGCGAAGTACAGGGGGATGAACACCTCGCTGATCGGCCGGCGTCCCGCCTTCCAGGCCTTCGCGTGTCGGCACACACTGTTGTAGGCCCCTTGATAGCCGCGCCGCTGCAGCTCTTCAAACAGCAGCAGCGCATTCCGGCGCTCGCGCACCGGCCGTTCCAGATCCTCCGCCAGCAACTGCTCCAGCTCAGCCACAAACGGCCCCAGCTTGGGTTTGACTTGCTCCTGACGCTGGTATCTGGGCGCCACTTCGTCGCCCCGCAGGTACTTCCGCACGGTGTTCCGAGACAAGCAGTACTTCTTGGCGATCCCTCGCTTCGACTGGCCATCTCGCTTCGCCAGCCGTACTTTCAACACGGTTTCCACGGTTAGCATCTCCCTTGACTGCTCCCTTCATACCGGGGGCCTTTCCCCAGTTCGGAAGCAGCTCCAAGGGTGGGTCAGTTTTCGACGCCAATTACCCCCCAAAGTGGGTCATTATTGCACGCCAACTAACACTCAACGATCAGGTCGCGTTTTTCCGCGTATGTGGAGCGCGTGCTGAGCGTCCCTGCACTGCTAGCGGTGACGCTCAACCAGGAGGGGAATATCGAGTTCAAGACCAGAACTGTTGACCGCGTCCTGCCCGGAAGAGAGACGAGTGAGTCCCTCGGTACATCCTATAAGAAGTTGCTTTGTGTCTGCTTCGATCTATCGGTTCTGAGTACGTACTCCGCAAAGCCGTACTATCATTTCGTGTATCACGACGGCGTCCTCGAGGGGCTGGACAATCGGAAGAAGGTCAACCTGCTCGACCTAGTTCGCGACTTGTGCAAGCAGGATGGAATCCAGTACGTCCTCACGGTCATCGACTCCGATCTGCCCCGCGATGAGAGAGACGATAAGCTCCTTTTCAGTCCCGACGAGATCCTCTGCGCGCTGAGTGATGAAGGCGAGCAAGGCAGGCTGTTCAAGATGAGGACGTTTTAGCTCTGGCGCTACGGGCACGGTACCTGTTGGCCCAGGGTCTTTTCTACCTGCCTGGGGCGGTGGTGCAGCGGGTCCAGTAGGGGGATGGGGTCTCCACAACGACCACGCCACGAGCTTGCTGGCCAGTGATCCCTGCACGCGCAACGGTGCGCCCACGCTCTATGACCGGCCGTCACAGCCGCTACCCGTTTTGGGCGCCCCCTGTCCTACCCCGCTTGAGAGTCGAACCCTCCCGAAATCGGACCCTCAGAAAAGCAAGCAAATTGCTCACTTTCTCTACCAGCGGACGGCGGCGGGAGTTCGCGACGTGCGTGTCCTACTCCGAATGGGAACTGAACCCCGTCTCCGGCCGCCTCATCCTGGAGCCTTCCAGGGGCATCCTGAACGTTTCTCTTCCATCGGACGGATTGCACAAGTCCGATGGAAGCAGAGAAAGAGACGCCGAGAAGGCGGTTTCGGGGGCGGAAGCGGCGCCGGAAGCACCCAATCCGTCCGATGCTTGCAGCAGTGCCGAATCGCCAGAACAGCGCTACAGGCGCCAGGAGAAGCGGAGAAGCGCCCTCGGCTGAGAGCGCCTCAAGACGCAGAGAGAAGTTTCCACCTGAGAGCATTGGTGGAGGGAATGATGCTGTCAGCGAAACTTCTCTCCATCGGACGGCTTGCGGAGTTCGCGGTGAGCAGCAATTCCCTAGGCAATGCAGGTATCGAAACGGGCGCTCGTGCAGGGAAGGCGCCCGCGCTTGCGCAACCGAGAGCCAACCGTGCTCCGGTTACGGCCGGACCGGGCTCGCGCTAGACTGGTCGCAATGCAACTTTCCGCTGTCCAAGGTTGTCTCTACAGTGACAGGGGCGTCTCAAAGCACCTCCGATCGAGGGAAGTCAGATGGCGCAACCGACAGACGCGGAGTTGGTAGAGCGGGTCCGCGGCGGTGATCGGGAGGCGTACGGAACACTCGTCTCCCGCTATCAGGGCCACGTCTACGGGCTCGCCTATAGCTTAGTAGATGACTGGGCGGAGGCGCAGGACATCGCTCAGGACGCGTTTGTCCGCGCCTACCTGAACCTTGACCAACTACAGGACCCCGCGCGCTTCGCGGCCTGGCTTCGGAGAGTGGCCTTCAGCATCTCGATGAACTGGCTCAAGAGCTTCCGCCCGGAGCTCTTCCGGCAACTTGACGGGCAGGTGGACCTGGAAGTCCTGGGGGTGCCCGACTTCGAGCCCGGCCCACCCGAGAGTCTCGAGCGGATGGAGCTGGCGGAGGCCGTGCGACGGGCCGTAGACTCGCTGCCGACCAGATATCGGCTGCCGCTGACGCTGTTTCACCTCGACGGGCTCTCCTACGAGAGGGTGGCCATCTTCCTGGACATCCCCTTGGGGACCGCGAAGTCGCTGATCCATCGCGCCAGGGAGAAGCTCAGATTCGCCCTGGCGCCGTATGTCAGAGAGGAGGTGGCTCCGATGGTGCAGGAGGTCTTCAACGAGCACAAGCTGCCGAACGAGTTCCCACGGAAGGTAATGGAGGGCATCGTCTACCAGGCGGGTCTGCCGACAGCCTACGCCCGGGCCCTGGATCACGCCGGCATCCCCCTGGACTTCGCCCAGTTCGCCGCCATGACGGGCTGGGCTTTCAGCTTCGGCTACAAGCGCGACGACATCTCGCCGGCCTTCCTGGCCATTCGCGGCAACCCACAGGAGGATGGGCCCTACGAGGTGTTCGGCTCACTCACCGACTGGCTCGGCTTCGAGTACGAGTCCGCGCCCACCGAGGACCGCGCCAAGCTATGGGCGTTCGTGCAGAGGCACGTTGACGCGGGCGACGCCATCCTCAGCGAGCACCTCGATGGGGGTCTCATCTGCGGCTATCGAGAGGCCGATGGCAACCGCCAAGTGTACTTCGACGGCCAGCCGATGGTGGACTGGGTTGACCTAGACAGTCTCCAACCTTTCGAAGTCTGTGTGCTGGTGAGGAAGCACGACCCGGTGCCCGCGCGGGAGCTTCACCTGAGGGCGCTTGCGAGAGCGGTCATGTTCGGTCTCGCCCATACCTGGAACGGAGTGCCCCAGGGCCTGGCGGCCCTCGAAGCCTATGCTGCCGATGTCGCTGACGCGAGCTACGACTTCGCGGAGACTGGTGAGTGGTTCTGTTGGGCAACCTTCAACCGACTCGACGCACGCAAGTGCGCCGCCGCATGGCTTGAGCAGGCCGCTCAGGTTCTCGACGAGGTGGAACTGAGTAAGGCCGCCACATGCTATCGCCGAGCCTACGAGTCGTACGCCCAGTACCGCAAGGCCGTGGGCGCCGGCGAGCCCCAGGAGAGCAGCCTCCAGCAGCGTATGCGCACATCAGCGAAGGCGGAGCAGGTATCGGCTATCCTACGTCAGGGCATCGAACACGAACGCGCTGGCCTTGAGGCCATGGCCGCCGCCCTGGGTAAGCTCGGGCGGTAGGGCCTGGTTCAGGCCTCTGGGAGTCGCGTGAGGAGCCAATCCGCCGTGGCAGAATCGGTGCCCCTTCCGCTTAGCGGTCTCCTGTGCCCCAGGAACCGGCCCAATCGTCCCAACAGGGCCCAGGACGCTCTGGGATGGCTACTGCTGAGGCCGGAGGCCCGGAACCGGCCCATCAGATCGGCCCACGAGTTGAGCAGCGGGCCTCCCTTCGCGCGCCGGATCGACTAACGGGCACTATGCCCGGTACGGGCCGCTCCCGAGGAACGGAACGCCCTTCATCCGAGTCTGATCCATGATGCAGTGTAGCGCGGCTACTATAGTAGGGGAGTGATGACGATGACACGCACGTCCTGCGCGCCGCTTGGTCTCGCTCTGCTCCTGCTCGCGGAGGCAATAGTCGGACCTACTGGCGCATAGAACGAGGAGCGCCGCGTCACGCTGCAGTTCACCGATAGGCCCCTCGAGGAGGCCCTTCGCGTTCTGTTCCACGACACGTCGTGCATATTCTCGCTCGACCCCGGCCTCGGGGACCAGACGGAACCGGTGCATGAGGTGCAGGGGTTGAGGGTGGAGGAACTGCGGGCGTTGATAGGGGTGCTGGCCGGCCAGTCCACCCCAGTCCGCGCGCTGCCGCTGCTTCCTCAGGCGCAGCCGATGCACACCGGGCGGGGCGCATAGCGGAAGGCGAAGAGTCGGAGCGGATCTTCGAATGGGAGGCGATACTGGCTGGCGACCTCGGGCTGACACCGGACGGTGGACGCAGCACTCGTTAGCTGGCAGTGCGCCTTCTGGCCCGCTTCTGCTCCCAAACGGCGCGCCACGTTGGCTTCAGGCGCGCGCTTAGAGGCGAAGTGGAGGTGGGGCCGCGGCGCTTCCCTCACATCGGCAACTGCAACGCCCGCGCTACAAACACCGCCATCTGGTCGCAGACGGCCGAGCACGAAGGCCGGCACAGGTCGCCCACGTAGCCCAGGCGCATCTTAACGCGGCGAGGAACGATCCAATAGGAAATTCCTGGCGAAGATGAAGGAATCTGGGATTGGCCAGCGAAATCCGCCAAGGCCGGAGCGGCGCTTAGCCTTCTGCTTGTGCGCTGAAAGCCTTCCCCTCATCCTAGCCTCCCGACCCGACCCCGGCGCAACCTGTCAGGCGACGGACAGGGAGTGTGCCCTGCGGGGCGAGGAGGGTGTGAAGATGAGGCGGGTTGTCGTGCATCTGCTGGTCTCCCTCGCGCTGTTGTTGTCGGGCACCGCCTTGGCCTGGGCGGCAGCACCCGTGATCGAACGGGTTGAGGTCGACCGCGGCCGAGATGTGTCCCGGGAAGGTGTGATCAGCTACCACGAGCGGATATGGGTGACGGTCTCCGACGGGGACGGAGTCGCAGACGTTTCCGCTGTCACGGTCACGGACACAGAAGGTAATGCGCACGCAGTCACCTCGGCCGGCGGGCCTGGCCTGGAGTGGAGAATAGAGACCCCCAACACGGTAAGCGTGAAATGGGAGGATTGGAGCACATCAACCCCGCCACCACCTGGCTACTATGCCATCGCAGTCGCCGACATCGCGGGCCACCCCGATTCTCTGACCACGGAGACAGTCGGCCCGGTCGCCGAAGTATCGCACCGGCTGATCACGCCGGCTCCCAACGACTCGCTCGTCCACGAGAGTACCCCGATGTTCTCGTGGGTCCCGGCGTCGTCTGGTGTGGCCAGTTTCCTTCAGGTGTGGGAGGAGGCGAAGTCACCAGGTTCATTGTGGGACCGCACCACGCTCGCTGCCTCCGCCGTCTACAACGAGGACGGCACAGCCAGACAGGCCGAGCTGGCCGTGGGCCAGACCTACGAGTGGCACATCGTCCAGTGGCTACGGGAGGATACCGGCGCAGACCTTCGCGTCACGATCTACCTCATGCCGCACGCGTCGGGCCGCTTCACCGTCTACTCGCCTAACCCCGCTGTCCGGGGACTGAACGTGGACCGCGGCCGTGATACGTCAGCGGAGGGCACTGTCAGCTATCACGAGCGCATTGGCATCCATGTGAGTGACTGCGATGGCCACACTGACATCGCCTCGATCACAGTGACCGACACTGAAGGCGCCGTGCACGAGGTTACTAGCCGCTGGCCCGAGACCCCGTATGAGTTGTCCGCCGAGTGGGGTGACTGGGACACTGTTGCCCCACCTCCGGACGGCGAGTACACGATCACCGTGACCGACTGGGAGGGACACAGCGACTCTGTGACGGCCCACGCGCCGGCGATGCGCGAAGCGACCCCAGTGTTGACGTACCCTGACCCGAACAACTCCATGATCCTTGAGGTGATACCGACCTTCGTGTGGCAGGATGACTTGGCCGGCGGATGCTATCGGTTCGTGGTCTCGGACAGCGCGATGGGCTCGAATGTCTGGGAGTGCTGGCCAAGCGGAGTTACCTCTCTGATCTACAACCAGGATGGCGGTGCGACGCAGCTTGAACTGACGCCTGGTCACACCTATGACGTTGAGCTCATCCACCAGTATCCGGAGGATCCGTGTACAACCGACCCGTGTGTGCGTCCGTACCTATGCTCACCAGTTCGGCCGTTTCACCGTCTACTCGCCCAGTCCCGTGATCCAGAACCTGCAGTTGGATCGGGGCCAGAATGCGTCAGTGGAGGGTGCTGTCAGCTACTACGAGCGGGTCAGGGCCTGGGTCACGGACTGCGACTGGGCGACACACATCAGCTCAGTCACGGTCGTTGACTCTGACGGCGAGCCGCATCTGGCCGCGGAGATGGGGGAAGGTCCTGGTCCCTTTGCCGCGAGGTTCGAGTGGTCGAAGTGGGATCTTCCCGATCCTCCCGCTCCCGGCCCTTACACTGTCACCGTCACGGACAAGGCAGGCTACTCTGATTCTCTCACCACCGCGGTGGCGCCTCCGGTTCTGCCCGTTTCGCCCATCTTGCTGACACCGCCAGCCGACAACGCCGTGATCTATGACACCAAGCCCACCTTCTCATGGACCCCGGTAGTGCCTACCGCTCGCAATCGGCTGGTGGTCTCGCAGGGAGGCAACATCACATGGGAATACGAAGCTGGGTCTGCTACCTCTGTTATCTACAACGCGGATGGCGCGGCTGAGCAGCCAGAGCTGATCCCTGGCCAGAGCTACGACCTGGAGCTCATTACCTGGTACTTCGATGACGCTGGTGCGACTAACCCCCGGGTGCAGATCCGGACCTATCCACACAGCTTTGGCCGCTTCACCGTCTACTCGCCCGACCCGGTGATCGGGCAAATCCTGGTAAGGCGGAACCACAACATAGATGAGACTACAGGCCTCGACGAGTACTTCGAGTGCGGTGAGGTCTCTGTCGTGGACACCGACGGCTGGGATGACGTCTCGGTCAGCATCGTGGACCCGATGGGAGAGGTGCGCCCTGCCTCGGGCGACTGCACCAACGCTACCAGCAACGATGGACGCTACACAGTGAGTTACAGGTGGCGGGGCGTCGTCAATGATCCCACGGCGCTAGCCTCCGGAGCCGGCTCCTACACCATCACTGCCACTGACTCGCAGGGCGCCTCGACGAGCGTCACCACTGCGGAGGGACCGGCGATACCGCCGGTGCAGCAGATGATCTCACCTGCGAATGGATCGGTGATCTCCGAGATTCAGCCCACATTCTCCTGGGAACCAGTCGCCGGTGCCCATTGGTACGGCATCGGCCTGGAAGAAGCCGGCCACAACTCGCCGCAGGTTTGGTGCGTATGCCTACCGGGGAGCGAGGCGGCCTCAATTGCCTACAACTTCGACGGCAGCGCCCGTGACACGGAACTAACGCCAGGTTCGAAGTACCGACTCACGGTGAAGGTCTTCTCGCCCAAGACCAGTGACGGCCTGGTGGTGTCCGTAACCAGGCGCACCATCGAGTTCTGGGTGGCGCCGAAGCCGGAGCCAGTGTCATTCCCGGGGACGATGCTCCTCACTCGCTGCTGTCCGCAATGGGAGGTGTACTTCGTCTCGGGTGACTCCAGCCAACTCACCCCGGCGCCGGCCAATATCGGGCTAAACGGCGACCTGTCTCGCGACGGCCAGAAGGTCGCCCACATCAGGGATGGGAGTCTCTACACGTGCAATGTAGACGGCAGCGGCGAAGTGCTGCTGTCACAAGCGGGGTGTGGCACACCACGCTGGTCGCCGGACGGCGGTCGCATCGCCTTCACCGCGCCCACCCCGGACGATCCCGCGGACCCCGGGTGTGGGGGCGGCGAAGTGTTCGTGGTGAACGCCGACGGGTCCGGACTCGTCCGGGTGACGCAAGTCCCGGGCCCGGATTCCGTCCACGGGTGGTCCGCGGACGGGCAGTTCCTGCTGTGGGAGCACCGTCTGCCTGGCGGTTACACCACCTGGGTGGGGCGGCCCGATGGCACAGACGGCCATGTAATCGTCGGACCTGGCCTGCCCACCAACGGCGATTCCGCGCTCTGGTCGCCCGACGGCAAGCGCCTTGCACTTCAGTATGTAGCGTACGGTCCTGGGGGGGAGACGCTCTGTACCCTCGGCACCGTGGCCCCGGACGGCTCCGATCCTCAGCCTCTCTTTCAACACCAGGCCTGCGAAGGTGGTCTGCAGCCCCCCTGGTGGTGGGGGTTCTACCCGTCTGCCTGGTCCCCTGATAGCACGCAGCTCGCGTTCAAGAGCGCCATGCAGGTGATACCGGATACGGGGAGCGCGACTGATTTCGAGATCTACCTGATCGATGTCGACGGGACCGACCTGAGGCGATTTACCTATGACTTCATCGCCAACTCGGTTGCCTGGATCGGCCCCAACACTCCGACAGGTCCCGCCTCTACCACCATCTCCGACACCACCATCACCTTTGAGGATGTCATCACACCCGGTGTCACGACGGCGACGGTGTATGACACGCCGCCTGCCCCCGAGCCCCAAGGCTTCCAGGCAGTGGGCCAGTACTACAACATCTCCACCACCGCTCAGATCAGCGGCACGATCACCATCCAGATCCACTACGAGGACTCGGAAGTGCCGGCTGGCATGGAGCAGTGGCTGAGCCTGCTGCACTGGGAGGGCGGACACTGGGTCGATGTCACCGTCCGCCCCATCGACACCGTGAACAACATCATCACTGGTGAATGCACCAGCCTGTCGCCGTTCGCAGTGGTGCTGCCCACGGTCAAGCCAGACTGGCAACCGCCCCTCAGGAACGGAACCTCGGCCGACTCACCCGCGGGACCCTACAAGCGAGGCAGCACCATCCCCGTGAAGTTCCGCCTGCTGGATGCAGCCGGGCAGCCGGTATCTGACGCCATGGCGCAGGCCATGGTCGCCCAGATGCAGGTGTTCTACGAGAAGCCGAACGCCCAGGGGACGCCCACCGACTTGGGTGATTCCCCGCCCGACATTGATGGCGTGTTCCGCTACCAGGATGGGGTGTTCCACTACAACCTGAGCACGAAGCACGAAGACTGGGTTGTGAACTTCACCTACGGGCTGGACCTGCTGATCAATGGAGTGAAGGCTGGGGAGGTGTTCTTCAGCCTGAGGTAGTGGTCGAGCCCCAGACGCATGCGCTACTCGGAGGGATCGCCACCCGGCGGTCCCTCTGGACTTTCACGGGTGCGGCGAGGGCATTCAGACTGCCGAAGCTGCAGGTCGGTCGCGGGGCAGGATTCTGGCGCTTGCTGATCCTGGTGGAGGGGCCGGTTGTTGAGTTGAGGCGCGGGGCAGGCGGGGCGGTGGTCGCGGATGCGAATGTGGCTGCTGCAACCGCGCTCTAACGTACCGGCACGCAGACGACTGACGGGCTATCTGGGCCGCTGCGTACAGCAATCACTCTGGCCCTCCTTCCCGCGCACTTCTGCGATCGTTCGCGTAATAAGAGGTGAACGGCAACGCGGCGAGCAAGGTGGAAGGGAGAGGGGCAGATGGACACAGCGACACCAGGAGCACCGGTCGCCGACGTTCCCCACGTCGCAGATGCGGAACTGCGAAGCCGCGTGGAACGGGGTGACGAGGAGGCGTATGCGGACTTGTGGCGCCGCTTCGGCCCCGCCATCCGGCGCTTCGCAATGGCGCGCCTGGGTAGCGACAGCGAACTGGCCGAGGAGGTGATGGTGCAGAGCCTCGCCGCCGCGGTCAGATCGGTCCGCAGCTTCGATCCCCATCGCTCCTCTCTGTCGACCTGGATCTACGGCATTGCGAGGCGAGTGATCCAGGGAGAACTCCGCGCCCAGCAACGGCGCAAGTCAGTGCCGGCCTCCATGCAGGTGACGGCAGAAGCAGGCCTGGACGTGCCGGCTGAGGGTGATCTCGCAACAGACGCGGCCTCACGGTTGGAGGCACGACGCAAAGTGGCGCTGCTGGTGGACGAGCTGTCGGACGCGGAGATGGAGGTGCTCGTCCTGCACTTCGTCGAGGAGTTCTCGCTCAAAGAGATTGCCCGGATAGTGGGCCGATCGCCGCGCGCCGTTCACTCCCTGTTGCACCGCGCCAAACAGAAGGCGCGAGAAAGGCTGGAGAAGCATGGTGAGTGAGCGGGAGTTAGCGAGTGTGCTGCAGGCCGCCTGGCCGATGCCGGAAGTGGCGCCTCCTGACCGGGCGCTGGCGGCGATGGTGGAGGCGGGACGTTCCGCCACTGAGCGCCGATCCGGCCGTCGGCGGATGGCCCTTGCGCTGGCGGCGGTGATGGGGTTGGCGGTGATGGCGGCGGGACTGGTCGCGCCCCTGAACGCCCGGCGCGGCAGGAATCTGCTCATCTCTGCGGCAGGAGCGACGGCGAGCATGGGCACTGTCCATGGCTGGGGGATTCTCGTGCCAACAAATGACAGCGCGGGTCGACTACTCAGTGGCAAGACTCCCAAGAGACCTGGGTTTCTGCCGCTGGGTGGCGCTCGGACATCTCTACACCTGACGGCCAACTGCGTATCAGCCGCGGCGCGAACGTGGCGGCCGGCTATGCGTGGTGGTACGACGCCGAGAAGCACAAGGCGATGGTGTTCTCGGTACCTCCCGACGTGCTGCGCGCAGACGCGGCGCGCCGCCCGGCCGAGCGCGCTCATCTGATGGACTCAGCATCGATGAAGGAGCACGTGGAGAAGGCGGATGAGGTGAGTATGGAGGAGGCGCAGGTCGAGAGGAAGCCGGCGCTGAAGGTGACTCTCTCCTACCTGGCCCGCTCCGCAGCGGAGGACCCAGACAGGGAGGCGGAGCCCTTCCAGTATTTCGACCAGGATGAAGAGTACTACATCGATTCTGCCGAAGGAGTCCTCCTCGGGATGAGAGGATACGCGCTCCTTCCGAGCGGGAAAACGCTAGTGTGGGAGAACTGGTCCGACTACGGTGGCGAGATGGCTCCCGCCACCTTTGACTTCTCTCCTCCGGCGGGCGTTGAGGTTCTCCATGCCTCCGGCGCGGGCAAGTGGGGTGTGTGCGACTGTCGGCGCATCCCGTGGGAGGGGCCCTTCCGGGAGCCGTATCCGAGCGAGTGACGGAGGACCTCCCGGCCCCGGCCCTCGTCCTACGTAGCCCGCGAACGGCCCCTCGACCCTCGGGGCAAATAGCGGGCTACGCAGGACTGCGGGATAGGCTACTGGGCCTCTGGTAGAGGTGCGTCGCGCGGGGCATAGCACGTGCAATCCTGCACCCAGAATGCAAGATTGCACAGCCCCGTCCTAGGCGCGAAACCGGACGGCGGGCCCTCAGTCTTCGTCGGGCAGCATGATGGTCAGCATGGGCTCGCCCTGGTCGCCCGGGCCCGATATCAGGTGCAGCGTGGTGAGCCGAGGGCGCTGGCCGCGGCCGTGATCCTCGAAACCCCCGGGGGCCAGAAGTGGCTGGCCCGGCTTTCTCCCGAGGAACAGCGCAAGTCTGCCGAGGGGTTCCCGATGTTCGTGTGGGGGCTGGACGCGGTGACGGAGTAGTAGCGGTCCTACCGAGCTGAGCTTTCGCCGGCGCTCCGGTACCTCCGCTGCAGCTCCGCCGGTGTCCGGTTCAGCACCTCCGGAGAGATTCCCCCGCCTTCTTCTCTTCCTCCCTCGCTAACCGCTCCACGGATGATGTCGGAACATGCCCGCAGCTGTGCGCACGAAGCCGCCGGCTGCATAGCTGCCCGCGGCCGGCCATGCAGGCAGTGCGGGCCCACGAGTGCTATCCTCCGGCCCGCAACGTGACGCGCTTCAGGTACGGTGTGAGCGCGGGGTTCTCGGTCTTCAGCAACACGCGGTACTGCACAAAGCCGGGCTGGTCTATCCTCAGCGCTGCACCGGGACTGTCGAAGCAGCTCGCCTGGCTTCCGTCCGGGCCGACGAAGGGCAGTTTTTCCAGTGCTTCGCGGATGGCGGCGGCGCGGATCTGCAGCCGGCACGAAGTCCCTACAGGGGTGGCCGCCTCCCACGAGAGTATGTACGTACCCGCGTTCACGACCGGCCGCGGCATGGAGTCCAGCGCTCCCTCCTTCACCACCGGCAGCACCAGCACGCGGCCTTCTGGGTGCGTGCCAAGATAGAGACGACCCTTGAAGGCATGGGCGGAGACGGCCATCTCGCGCGACCGCACATACGTCACCACGTCGGCGAACTCACGTCCAGGCACGCGCGCCGCGAGGAGATCGTGGAGTCGCGAGGCCGGGAAGATGCGCAGCACCGAGTGCGGGCGACCTGGGTCATCTCGAAGATCCGGGTAGGCGCTCGCATTCGTCGCACCCACCGGGCGGCCGCCTCCAACGAAGTTCTGCAGTATCACCCAGACGTCTCCGAACTGGACCGCCGCGCGTGTCAGTTCCCCAAAGGGGATGTAGTCGAAGCGCCGGAACCGCTCTCCCTGGAGCGCACAGAGGCCGAGCGTGGTGGACACGAGGAGCGTGTCGCCAGCGGGAGCCCAGTCGAACACGATCAGCGCGTTCGGGTTGAGGCCCAGTGTCTGCCAGCGCTTCCCGTCAAAGATGACGAGATCGCCATACGCGTCGAGGACCAGTTTGTCCCCGAAGGTAGTCAGGAGCCCGATCCCCGGCGTCGGCCTCGGACTCCGGTACTCTTCGCGCCACGTCAGGCCGTCATCTCCTGAGGAGAGGACCATCCCCCAGCACTCGATAAGCCCCTTCTCATAGGCCTCATCGATCGCCACCCCTGGCGGCGGGGAATCCAGGACATCCGCGGAGACGTAGATGCGGTCCCTGTACACCGCCAGCCCATACTCGTGCATGGCGCGCGGCACCGTGCGGCGCTCCACCCAGGAGCTGCCATCGTAGAGATAGACGTTGCCATACTCCCACCCGCCGTCGTTGGCATCAGGCCCGGGGATGTACAGGCGGTCCCCGTATACCTCGAGCCGCACTAACCCCTCGTCGTTCACCTGGAACACCTTCTGCCACTGGTTGGCTTCCGGGTCGTAGGCGAACACAGAGCCTGTAGCCGTGGCCAGCGGCCGGGTGCAGGAAGAGAGGTAGAGCTTCCCCCTGAAGTCCGTGATATGCGTGATGGTCTCGTCGTCGGTGGGATCGAAGAGGAAGACGGGCTCCTTCAACTCCGTCTTCAGCAGCACCTCGGGCGTCATCTCGCGTTCGACGCCCTCCACGGCGGGAGATGGCTCCAGAAGCCCGCCAGTCGCAGTCATCGAACACAGTGCCGGGCACCACGCCGAGTACGAGTGAAGCTGCGAAGAGCAAGACGGCCACCGCCAGTGCGATAGTGAGAAGCTGCATATGCTTCTGCCTCCGGCGACACTGTAGCGTCGATATCTTAGCTCGCCTGGTCCGCGTGTCAACCTCTGGTGGCTAGAGTCATATCGCAGGCTTGCCGGCCTGGCGACGCGACAGAGCCTGCGCCCCCGACCGGCATCTCTACTGCAGCTCCGCCGCCGTCCGGTTCAGTGCCTCTGGCGGAAAGGCCCCCGCCTTCTTCTCCTCCTCCGTCGCCAGGCGTTCGACGAACGGTGCCAGGACGTGAACGCAGCGCGGGTGGAACGGAGGGTCGCCGGTAGCCGAGATGGGCGGGTACACCGGATGGGGTTCCGCACCGACGCAGACGATGGCGTTCTCATGGTGGACGCGGAAGTCGGCTGCGTTGTGCGCCGAGACTTGCGCCAGCGAAAGACCACATCGGGCGGCGCGGGTGTGAGTCCGTCGCGGCCACCGTGTGGGAGGCGGCGGAATCAGTCCGATCCTCGCGGGGGCCCAAACTCTTGTTTGAATCCCTGATCCGTGGTATATTCAGATCGTAGGAAGTACATCCAGGCCCCTGGCCCATAGTGGTGGGGGAAGAGCCGACGGTATACAGCCGGCGTCTGATGCGAGATAGGGCCTCATGAACCCGAATCTGGCACCAGGGGCCGGCTTTGTCTTTGGCCGGGAAGACAAGCGGTGGAGTGGACCACCATTGGGGCGAGCGACCAGCATCGAGACACCCGCGGGAAGACGGTCAAAGGGGCGGTTTCCGGCCGATGGGGGTGGCTTTCCATTGCCGCGCAAGCAGGCCGTCGCGGCGGAGTCTGCGCGCGTACGAGCTGCGCGACGGTTCCTCTCGGGCGCACAGGCCGTTGAGCGGCGGGTAAGGGGTCAACACGCATGACGGAGCAGCTATCGGAAGCAAGCACAGCCAACACGTCCAGCAGCACGGCGTGCGCCGCCTTGACGGCTAGCGGCCAGCGATGTCGGGCGCTGCCCATGCCAGGCCAGCCGTTCTGCCTGTTCCACAGCCAGCAGGCGGAGGCGAAACGAATCATGGCCGACGCCCGACGCGCCGGCGGCCTGGCCCGGCTGGCCTCCCTGAAGCCCACTGGCCTGGTGGTGCGGGTGGGCACTCCCCAGGAGTGCAAAGAGACTGCGCGGCAGGCGCTGCAACTGATGTTGGACGGGAAGCTGGATCGGCCCCGCTGTGACTCCACCGTCAACGGCTGTGCGAAACTGCTGGAGACATTCGCGCTGGGGGAGTTGCAGGCGCAGATAGAGGCCATTAAGGCCGACCTGAAGGTGGTGAAGGAGATGGGGGATGCGGACGCGGGCTAGGGCCAGGATCGAAGAGGACATCGCCGCCCTCAGGGCCGAGGTCCAGGCACTGAGACGCCAGCGCGGCGCCGGTCTGCCTGACGTGGACACGCTGGTGGAGTTCATCGCGGCGGTGTTCGAGGGTCCGCGCATACTCGAGGTGGCACGGGCGGCCGACGCGCAGGGCCTGGGGGCACTGGCGGAGGCCGTCGCGGGGTTGCAGCTTGCGCCAGCGGCAGAGGCCCTGCAGGCCTGTGTTGTCACCGTGTTCCAGGCCGCGGGCCGGGAGGACTTCCTGGCTTACCGGCGGGCGTCCCATACCCTCCGCCAGGCATTGCTCGCGCTGCTGGAGGCGCGGGCCCCGAAGTGGCGGCAGCTGCAGTCGGCGAGAGACCTGTACCCCGGTTCCTGGCGTAATGCGCCCGATCCCGCCGAACAGGTGCGTTCCGCCGTGGCCAAGCTCAACCGCTGGGAGGCGCTGGTGTGGGCCGGGCAGGCGCTGGCCTGTGCGAGGGAGGACGTGTGGCTGTGGTGGCTGTGGCAGACCGGTTGGCGGGAGCACCAGGAGGACTGGCACCGGCGCCACCCACAGGGCACGACGCAGGAGGCGTGGCAGAGGGAGATCGCCAAGCACACGCTGCCTCCGGAAGAGGCGCGCGTTGTGGACAGCTGGCCCGTGCCCCCGGACGACCACTGGCCGGAGGGGAACACCAGGCAGTTCACGCTTCCCCAGCTGCGCAAGTGGCAGGCGAAGCAGGGCGCGCCCGACGGGGCCCCGGGCGAGACCGCGGAGGGCTCCAGTGCGCAGTGACCTGCACCGCGAGATCGCGGCGCTGGGGCAGGAGGTGCGCGCGCTGGTGCGCCAGCGGGGCGGCGCGCTTCCTGGCGCGATGGAGTGGGCTCTCCTGCTGCTGGCACTGGTCGGGCGCGAGGGAGCGAGGGCCGAGGCCGATCCCACCGACCCTCAGGCCATCGCAGAGCGCGTCCGTGAGATGAGCATGGCACCGGCCGCCGAGCCGCTGCGCGGGGCCTTGCTGAGAGCATTGGACAGTGCGGTCCAGGGCGACGGGTACTGGTACCGGGCGGCGGTGAAGGCGCTACGGCCAGTGCTGGAGGAACTGCTGGCGACGCGCGGCGCGGAGTGGGAGGGTGATATCTCGGCCGGCTACCAGTACCTCGACCTCTATCGCTGCGCCCAGGAGTGGCTGTCCTACCCGGAGGGGGAGCGCCCCGCTTACATTGCGTCCCGGCCGAAGGACGCCGATGCGATGGTGATGGCCGGGCTGGCGCTGCGGTGCGCCGCCCAGGAGGTGGTTGGTCGCAGCCAAATGCGCCCGCCGGCCGCATCGGAGATTCCAGATAGGAGTGACTGAGATGACATCACGGAGAAACGAAACGAGAGCAGGCGATGGGAACTCGGACCTTCACCTGACCATTGAGAGGCGGACCCTTGATTCCCTCCAGCCCCACCCCCGTAACTACCGCCGCCACCCGGAGCACCAACTCGCCATTCTGCGCGAGTCGCTGCGGGTGCACGGTCAGCAGAAGCCAGTGGTCATCACCCCGGATGGCACCATCCTCGCCGGTCACGGGTTGGTAGAGGCAGCGAAGGCCGAGGGCTGGACTCACATCGGCTGCCACGTCTATGACGGCCCCTACCCGGAGGCATTCCTGGCCATCGACAACCGCGCCTCCGATCTGGCCGAGGATGACGAGATAGCACTCGCTGAACTCCTTCGCGATCTCGAAGCACAGCAGCAGCTATCAGCCGCGGGCTGGGCAGAAGACGACCTATCGGAGTTGCTGTTGCGCTTGGAGGCGGAGGAGAAGGGCGGCAGAGAAGAGACCTTCGACGCCGATCAGGCGATGGCGGAGGCGGAGGCGCAGCAGGGCCCGACGCGGGTACAGCCTGGCGAGCTGTGGCAGCTTGGTCGCCATCGGCTCATGTGTGGTGACAGCACCGACCCGGCAAACTGGGAGCGACTGATGGCCGGCGAAGTCGCTCATGCCATCTGCACCGACCCTCCCTACGCCATCAACTACCTCGGCGGGCGCGCGGCCCAGGAGGAACGCATCAGCGCCAAGCGCCGCGGTGTCGAGGGCCAGGAAGGTGACGCCTACTGGGACGACCTCACCGATGATGAGTATCGGCATCTGCTAGTTTCCAGCCTGTCCCTGGCCCGCCAGTACTCCGACGACAAGGCCCCCCTGTACCTGTGGTTCGCGAGTTCCCACCTGCGCGATGTGCTGGACTGTCTGGCCGAGACCGGGTGGCAGGAGCGAAACCTCCTGGTCTGGGTGAAGAACAACGGCGCCGGCGCGCTGTTCGCCCAGTACAAGCACTGGTACGAGCCCTGCTTCTACGCCTTCAAGCAAGGCCAGGCTCCGCGCTGGCACGGGCCCACCAACGAGCGCACGGTGTGGGAGCATGACAAGCCCGCGGTCAACGACCTCCACCCCACCATGAAACCCCTGGCGCTGATCGAGCGCAGCATCTCGAACGCCACTGAACTCGGTCACCTGGTGGTCGACCCCTTCCTGGGCTCGGGCACTGCCATCCTGGCCGCGGAGCGCACCGGCCGGCGCTGCTATGGCTTCGACCTGGACGCCAGATACTGCGATGTGATTCTGTCCCGGTGGGAGTCGTTCACCGGGGAAACGGCGGTGAAGCGCGATGGCTGAGCAGGCGGAGCAGACCAGACACCCCGGGGGCCGGCCTCGCCGGGAGTTCGACCTGCGGCAGGTAGAGGAGCTGGCCCGCCTGGGTTGCACCGAGGAGGACATGGGGGCGGTGCTGGGGGTGAGTGTCGATACCATCCAGCGGCGCAAGCGGGACTCGGAGGAGTTTTGCGGCGCTATAAAAAGAGGCCAGGCGGCCACGCGGAACTCGCTGCGCCGACTGCAACTGAAGAAAGCCCTGGAGGGCAACGTCACCATGCTGATCTGGCTGGGCAAGCAGTTGCTGGGCCAGTCCGACCGCCAGTCCACGCTGTTGGGACAGGACCCGGAGAGCCCCGCGGTGCAGGTGGTGGTCTTGCAGCGGGGAGAGGAGTCAACGCCATGACCGTCACCGCCAGGAACCCGGAGCCGGCAGAGCGGGAGAGGCGGGCAGGCTGGGGCCCCGGCGCACCCTCTCCGGGGGCCTGGGTGCTACGACGAAGATCGCGGTGGAAGCGCCCACTGCCACGCTATCCAGCCGCCAGCGGCGCCGGAGCAGCACACAACGTTGGCTTCACGGCCGCGCTTGGCAGCGGCATGGAGGTAGGGGCCGCGGCGGCGGCGCGACCAGCGCATCGACAGCCCCGCAAGCCTCGGCAGACCAGGCAATCTGTCAGCCCTGAAGCTTCCAGATGTGCTCCTCTGCGATTCGGACTAAGTGGGCATAAGGCTCGGACGCGAGGTCACAGAAGGTCCGATAGCATCGCACTGCTTCGGTCCGCCTCCCAATACCCTCAAATGCCGCCCCCCGAGCATACCACGCAGAGGCATCCTGCGGGTCGATCTCCTGTGCTCTGTTGCAGCAAAGGATGGCCTCATCATAGCGACCTTGGTTAGTGAGGGCTAGGCTCTTGCTGGTCCAGACGTATGCGAGACGCGGGTTGGTCTTCACACCGGCAGCTGGAAGGCCCGCTGCACGAACACCGCCATCTGGTCGCGGGTGACGATCCAGGTGGGCTGGTAGTGGGTGGCGTCATAGCCCTTCACCACCCCCTGCTCCACGCAGGCCTGGATCGCGGTGCCAGCCCAGTAGCCGGCCGGCACGTCGGCGAACAGCTCCGGCGCGGTGTTCATGGCGTCATCAATGCTCACCCAGCCCTTCGCCCGGGCGATGAACACGGCCATCGAGCCGCGATCCACCTGCAGCGACGGTCCGTAATGGGTGGCATCGAAGCCTTTCACCACCCCATGCTCCACGCAGTAGGCGATGTAGACATTCGCCCAGGGGTTGGTGATATCGGTGAAGGCCACCGTCGCCGGCCCGGTGGGCTCGCCCCCGTCCATGGCCCGCGCGATGAACACCGCCATCTGGTCTCGGGTCACCTCCAGCTCCGGCAGGTAGGTCTCGTCCGCATAGCCCTTGACGATGCTGGCGTCCACGCAGGCGTTGATCTGGGAGAAGGCCCACTGCTCCGGCGGCACGTCCCGGAAAGGCCAGCGCACCCGGACGAAGACGTCCTCCTGGCCATTCGTGTCTCCGGGCACGAGGTTGGTCGCGGTGCACACGAACACCACACACCGACCGTCCGCGCTGATGGGCGCCAAAGAATCGCTCTCGCCGTTCGCTTGGGTACCATCGCTGCTGACGCTGACTCGCTCGGTCTCTCCGGTGAGGCGGTCGCGGACAAAGACGTCCGGGACTCTAATGCCATCACCATTGGTGTCTCCCGGCACGAGGTTGCTCGCGCTGGACGCAAATGCCACGTATCGGCAGTCGGCACTGAGGCCCTCCCAGCCGCTATTGGCATTCCCCTGTGAGCCGTCGCTAGCGACGCTCACGCGCTCGGTTTCTCCGGTCACTCGGTCGTGGATGAAGACATCCACGACACCGTTGGTGTCGCCGGGAACGAGGTTGCTGGCAAGGGACGGAAAGAGCACATAGCGACCATCGGTGCTTACCCCACCGTATGGTAGGCCGCCTGTTTCGTTGCCCTGCTCGCCGCTGCTGCTGACGTTCGCGCGCTCCGTCTCCCCGGTGAGGCGGTCGCGCAGAAAGACGTCGTCGAAACCGTTCGTGTCCCCAGACACCAAGTTCGTGGCCCCCGAACAGAAGGCGACGTAGCGCCCGTCCGCCGCGATCTCCGCGCCTTCCGACCTGCCGTCTCCTTCTGCTCCGTCGCCGGCAACACTCACCCGCTCTGTCACTCCAGTAAGGCGATCATGTATGAAGACGTCCGCGTCGTTGTTCGTGTCCCCAGACACGAGATTGGCAGCGTAGGAATTGAAGGCCACGAAGCGACCGTCAGCACTGATCGGTGTTCTCCCAAGCAGCGTACGGCTTGACGGATCACTGTAGCTCGCTTCCCCCCCATCGCTCCTCACACTGACCCGCTCGGTGACCCCGGTCAGGCAGTCATGGACGAACACGTCAGGACATCCGTTGGTGTCGCCGGGCACGAGGTTGTCCGCCTGTGAGTAGAAGGCCACGTACCGCCCGTCGCCGCTGATCGAGGGAGTAACGCTGGCACCATTCGCCTCCGTCCCGTCGCTGGCCACACTGACGCGTTCTGTGATCCCAGTGAGCCGGTCGTGGCGGAACACATCGGCGCTGAGATTGGTGTCACCCGGCACGAGGTCGACTGCGAACGAGTGGAAGGCGACATACCGCCCATCCGCTGAGACCACCGCGCTCCTGCTTGCGTCGCCGTCCGCCTCCGTCCCATCGCTCGCCACACTGACCCGCTCGGTCCATCCGGTGGCCCACATCGGCGTGACCGGCCAGCATAGCACGGCCAGACAGACCAACCCCAACAACAGCAGCCATCGAGCCGTTCTCATGATGCTCTCCTCTTCACACCGGCAACTGGAAGGCCCGCTGCACGAACACCGCCATCTGGTCGCGAGTGACGATCCAGGTGGGTTGGTAGTGGGTGGCGTCATACCCATTCACCACCCCATGCTCCACGCAGGCTGCGATCGCAGTGCCAGCCCAGTGGCCGGCCGGCACGTCCGCGAACAGCTCCGGCGCGGTGGTCATGTCGTCATCGATGCTCACCCACCCCTTCGCACGAGCGATGAACACCGCCATGGAGCCTCGGTCTACCTTCTGGGTGGGCCCATAGTGGGTAGCATCGAAGCCTTTCACCACCCCATGCTCCACACAGTAGGCGATGTAGAGATTCGCCCAGGGGTTGGTGATATCGGTGAAGGCCACCGTCGCCGGCCCGGTGGGCTCGCCCCCGTCCATGGCCCGCGCGATGAACACCGCCATCTGGTCTCGGGTCACCTCCAGCTCCGGCAGGTAGGTCTCGTCCGCATAGCCCTTGACGATGCTGGCGTCCACGCAGGCGTTGATCTGGGAGTAGGCCCACTGCTCCGGCGGCACGTCCCGGAAAGGCCAGCGCACCCGGACGAAGATATCGCCCGCGCCGTTCGTGTCGCCGGGCACCAGGTTGCTGGCGTCGGACATGAAAGCCACCACTCGGCCGTCGGCGCTGCTCGATGACCCCCAACTACCCACGCCCTGGTTGCCTTCCGAGCCATCATTGGCCAGACTCACACGCTCGGTCTGTCCGGTCAGGCGGTCATGGACAAACACGTCCGAGGTGCCATTCGTGTCGCCGGCCACCAGATTCGCGGCGGCCGACCAGAAGGTGATGTAGCGGCCGGCGGCGCTGACGCCTCCAGGGTGGCTAGTGTCGTCACCCTGGGTGCCATCACTGCTGACGCTGATACGTTCGGTCTGGCCGGTCAGGCGGTCGCGCAGGAAGACGTCTCGAAAACCATTCGTGTCCCCGGGCACGAGGTCAGTGGCCTCGGACTGGAAAGCGATGTACCGCCCATCGGCACTGATGGATGCCATCGGGCCTTCACCCGTCCCGCCAGCCCCGTTACCTTCGGAGCCATCGCCGGCCAGGCTCACGCGCTCAGTGGTGCCGGCGAATCGGTCCCGCAGGAAGACATCATCGACGCCGTTGGTGTCTCCAGGTACCAGGTTCGAAGCTGCGGAGCAGAACGCGATGTAGCGCCCGTCACTACTGATGGATGGATCGCCGGCCTCTGAGGCTCCCTGCGAACCATCATTGGCTACGCTGACGCGCTCTGTCGTCCCAGTGAGGCGGTCGTGCACGAGCACATCCTGGGCGTTGTTCGTGTCCCCCGCCACCAGATCGACGGCGTAGGAGTCGAAAACCACGAGACGACCATCAGAGCTCATCTCCGCGTGGCGGTTCAGGAGGTAGCCCATAGGGCCGTGGCCTTCGCTCCCGCCACTGGCCACGCTCACCCGCTCGGTGACGCCGGTCACGCAGTCATGGATGAAGATGTCGTCGGAAGCATTCCAGTCGTTCGGCACCAGGTTGCTGGCGCCCGATGCGAAGGCCACGTATCTTCCGTCACCGCTGATCGCGGGCTCGGCACTCCATCCGTCTCCCTCCGCGCCGTCGCTGGCTACACTGACGCGCGTGGTCTGTCCCGTCACACGGTCGTGAACGAAGACATCCCACATCCCATTGGTGTCGTCTGGCACGAGGTTCGATGCCTCCGAGTTGAAGGCGATGTACCGGCCGTCGGCAGAGACGCACGGGAATCTCCAAACCGAAGTCGCGTTCCCCTCCCTCCCATCGCTGGCGACACTGACCCGTTGGGTAGTCGCGGCCGCGGCCAGTGCGGCCGTAAGCGCCACCACACACAACACTGCCAGCATCTGCACTGCTCGTTTCATCACCGTCTCCTCTGTCGATGGGTTGCCTGGGCGGTGTCCAGGACTGCGGTGGGGTCGAGGGGCCCGCCCCTTCGACTTCGCGCAGGGCAAACAGGGCAAGCCTACAGAACGGCAACGGCCGGCGGTCCTACTTCGTCCAGTGCAAGCACTCTTGTGCGACGTTGTCGTGGGTCAGTCTGGTCAACTGGTCGGCCTGCAGATCGTAGACCCAGACCTCGATCTGGTCGCGGTAGAAGATGCCCTTCGGGTCGAAGAGCATCGCCGCCAGGAACGCGATCTTGCTGCCGTCCGGGGACCATACTGGCAGGTTCGGGCCCACCCAGTTGCTGATCTCGTCCCGCGCGAAGTCCGGCGTCATCTTGCGAAGGTCAGGCTCCTTGCCGGGGTTGGTGGCCTGCGCTGCCACATGGGCCGTGGTATCGGCATCGCTCACGAACTGCTGGGCGACTACATCTGGGTCGCTCCCATCCGCCTTCGTGACCACCAGCCGGCGCCAGTAGCCGGGATGCCCGTCCACTATCTCCCGGTCGAAGCGGTCGCCGGCAATCAGCGAGCCATCCGGGGACCAAGCCGCGTGTCCCCCGACGTCCGGCAGGAGACGCACGTCCGTGCCCCAGAGGTCGGTACTGAAGCTCGTTCGCTCCGTTACAGTCCCTCCCACTGCATCGTAGGTCGCAACCAGCCGCGAGCCGTCCGGACTCCAACAGGCCTCGACACTGGACGAGCTTCCCTTGGGCAACACCTGATGGGCGTCCGAGCCATCCGCGTTCATCACCCAGATCTGGAATCCGGCATCACAGGTGCGCTGCCCCTTCACCGGGTCGGTATGTTGGAGGACAATCATGCGCTCATCAGGAGACCACTTCGGGCCGCAGTTCACGCCGTGCAGGCCCGCCCGTTCGGTCAGGTTCACCTCATTCCGGCCGTCTGGGTCGGAGACGCAGATGTCGCAGTACGCGGCACCGGTGTAGCCAGGAGGCAGGCCGGGCGGTTGCTCGTAGGCGCGACGGCCTGAGCGAGGCGCGATACTGGCCCAGTAGGCGGCCTGTTCCGCCGTCTGCCAGGTGAGCTCGCCGCTGTAGACGCCGGTCGTCCAGTCGGGCGGGCCTCCCCCCTACGCGCTTGATTGAAGCTCAATGTCCCCGGGATGAGCAACCGCACCGCCGCATAGGCGCCTGCGGCGAGTATGAGCAGGATCAGTGTCACCACGATGATCCTGACCAGGTTCGGATGCCGGCGGGGGCGGACGCCGGCGAGGGCGGCGAGGGCGCGCACCTCCCAGCCAGGACGGGGGCCGGGCAGGTCGGCTTTCAGCAGGTCTGCGAGCGCGAGTTCGGTGGGGTCTTCAAGCATCTGTGCCCAACTCCTCTCTGGCCTTCTGCTTGGCACGGAGGAGAAGAGACTCGACCGCACGCTCCGAGCGGCCCACGATGCGCGCGACCTCCTGGGTGGAGAGCTCCCCCAGGCAGCGGAGGACGAGGACCTCCATCTCCACCTCGGTGAGGGCCCTGGTGAGGCGAGACACTTGCTGGCGAGTGGCGAGGCGCTCGGCCAGCCGGGAGGCTGGATCTGGGGCTGAGACTAGCTCCTGCAAGGTGTCAAGGGGGACGAGCGCAGAGTCGGGAACGGATCTGCTGCGGCGCTGTTTCCTGCGTGCCCGCTGGAGGCGGTGGCGGGCGATGCCGTGGAGCCAGGCGGAGAGGGTCGACCTCCTGGGGTCGAAGCGGCGGAAGTTCTTGACGGCGTCTACCAGCACCTCCAGCATGATGTCCTCGGCCAGGTCGCGGTCGCCGGCGAGACGGGAGGTGGCGAAGCGGTGCAGCACTGGCCCGAAGCGGCGGCACAGGTCGGCCTGCGCCGCGGGGTCGCCGACCTGCAGACGGCGTACCAGACTGCCGTCGGCGTCTTCCGGGTGGAGCGATTGTTCGGACGCTCTCTCAGCCGCCACCAGCCAACCTCTCAGGGAGCAGAGGGCAGGGCGGGGATGCGCTCAGAATCCACTCCACACCCTATACTACGCTAGTCCGGGCAAGAACTACGCGCGGGAGGGGAGGAAATCTTGGGAAGGCTCCGTAGTCTCGCTAGGAAACGCGGCGGCAGCCGTTCGCCGACAGCTCCGCCACCTGGGCCTGCAGGTCCTCTACCTCCAGATGCGTGTAGCGCTGGGTGGTGGTGACCCAGGCGTGGCCCAACAACTCCTGTACTGCGCGCAGATTGGGCCGGGCGCGCAGGGCGTGCGTCGCGAATGAATGGCGCAGTACGTGTGGCCCGGAGCGATCGGTGACGCCGGCCGCCCGCAGGTACCGGTTCACTAGCAGGGCAATGCCGCGTACCGAGAAGCGGTCCCCGCTGCGATTCAGGAAGAGCGCCGACCCCGCATCATCCCGGTCGGCCAGGTAAGCCAGTAGCGCGTCAGCCGCGGGGCGGTTGATGGGCAGGCGGTGAAGCCGCCGCCCC
Organism: uncultured Armatimonadota bacterium; assembly: GCA_963699135.1. Lineage (GTDB taxonomy): Bacteria > Armatimonadota > Hebobacteria > Hebobacterales > Hebobacteraceae > JBEKKD01. The sequence continues at coordinate 2,100,340 of OY969415.1, forward strand.
TTGCCCACCACCTGCAGCGCGCCCCAGCCCTCCCTTGGCAGGTGCACATCGTCACGGCTCAGGGCGCACAGCTCCCCCACCCGCAGGCCAGTGTTGTAGAACAACATCAGGATGGCGTGGTCCCGCCGGCCCGTGGGCGTGGTAGTGTCAGGCAAAGACAGCAGTCGCTGGACCTCCTCGACCGTGAGATGCTTGGGCGCCAGTGGCGGGCCCAGGCGAATCGAGCGCAGCACCTGTGCGGGGTTCGTGTCCAGCCGGCCCTCCTCGAACAGGAAGCGGCAGAAAGAGCGGGTGGCTGCGATGGCGCGGTTGATGCTGGAAGGCGATCGCCCGGCCTGCTGCTGGTGGCGGAAACACTCCCGCAGGTCTGCCGGCCGCACCTCGCTCAGCGGCCCAGGCAACGCCGCCAGGAGTGTCCTCAGATCCTGGCGATACGACCGTACCGAGTGCACCGACCGCCCCTCCAATGCCAGCGCCCCCAGGAACTCCTCCAGCTCTCGCTGATCCGACCGCCGCTCCTGCGGCTGCTTCCTCGCCATCTCTGCCTCCCGTGCGGCTCACGTCGTACTGCCGATAAGACACTAGGGAGGATGTTGGCCAGGAAGTCCAGGCATTTGTGCTGCTGGTAACGTGCCGCGGGGGCCGCCCACACGCAGCGACAGCGCCCCGAACAGCAGAGAGCCGAGGCGGAACCAAAACCGGCCGCCGAGCGCCGCACACCGGCGCACGTGGCGCGCTGGCCAAGGGTTGCGCGCCTGGCTGCCAACGCCTATACTGCCGAGCATCCATCACCGGGGAGGGTGGCCGTGGGAGCACATGCGCAGACGCTGCTGGTCGTAGTGCTGGCTGTTGCCTGTATGCTCGCCGTGCTTCCTCAGGGGGCTTCGGCGGTGACGCCCGAAGTGCAGACCAAGGCAAGTCCAAACGAACTGATCCTGTGCGGCTGGGATGAGGTGTTCATCCTCGACCTGTCCCAGCTTGAGAACGGCAAGCCCAGGAAGGTCTGGAGCTGGCAAGCGAACGGGCACGCTGATCTTCCCTGGTACGACCAGGGGGTGAGCTTCGGTGCCACCGATGAGTGCAAGCCGGTAGATGGTGGCCGCAAGATCCTGATCACCTCCTCCGGTCTCGGGGTGGGCGTAGCGCTGGTAGATCGGGCGAGCCGCAAGGTGCTGTTCTGGGCACGCGCGGAGAACGCGCACTCGGCCGATCTGTTACCGGGTGACCGGGTGGCGGTGGCGACATCGGTCCACGAGATCTCGGACCCGCCGCTGAACCCCGACCGCCTCACCATCTACGATACGAGGACGCCGGGGAAGGAGCTGTGCCACACCGAGTTGCCAGCCGGCCATGGCGTCGTGTGGGATGAGGCGCATCAGGTGCTATGGGCGCTCGCCAACCAGGAGATCAGGGCCTACAGGCTCGGGAATGCGAAGACGGATCATCCCTCGTTGGAGAAGCTATTCAGCGTGAAGCTGCCGGAGGGAGGCGCACACGATCTCTATCCGGTACCCAATAGCCAGCTCATGACAGTGACCGCCTACGGACATTGCTGGCTATTCGACTCTGAGACTCGGAGCCTCCGGCCCCACTCCCAGCTTGGCCAGACCGGCAATGTGAAGAGCATCTCGGTGAACCCGATCACTGGCCAGCTGGCGTATGTGCAGGCGGAAGGTGAGGAGTGGTGGGCCGAGCGTGTGCATTTGCTGCAGCCCGACTCGGTGCTGCACCTGCCTGGGGAGCGTCTCTACAAAGCGCGCTGGAACGTCCCGGTGCACTAGGTCTGCGCCGCAAAGCGAGTGAAGTCGGTGGATCGGCTCCCAGTGTTCGTGTGGACTTGGGCGCGATAACCGAGCAGAAGCAGCCAGGTATCTCTGCTGTCGGTGAAGCGGGAATCGCGGCGTTCCTGGCGTTCCTTCTCCTCAGGCCGCCAGAACGGCGCGTCACGTCGGCTTGAGGACTGCGCTTCAGAGCGAGGTGGAGGTGGGGGCGCGGTCCATCGACCCAGGATGCGACCAGGCGGCGGCACCCGCTGGAGTTCCCGCGAGTTAGTGGGGTGGGAGCCCCGGGGAAGAGGGGGAGTCCCCGCAGGCCGCACCACCCCACGCGTCATCTGTTCTTCGCTCGCGCCATGGCCCCTTGCCTCGGCCGAAGTGCTGCCGCATGGGCGCGCTGAGCCGCGACAATGCCGCGGACAGCGGAAGGCCGAGTAATGGTGCCGACCAGTCGCTGCCAGCTCCCCTCATGCGCACGTGGCGCGCCGGCCAGGGAAGGACTAGGTGCCACCGGTGTGCAATAGGACTTCGTTTCGAACAGCCCTGGCCGGGCTGCCGTCGGCACGGCTCGCGTCAGGTGCGGATCAGCGTGCCCTTGCCTGGTCTAGAGGGCGCGTCGGTCAGCGGGGGGATTGCGTGTGATGGCGCGACTGGAGGACCTGACTCGCGGTGCCGCAGTCAGAGGAGCTCTGCCCGACGGCCCCGTCACGGTCGTCGACGCGAAATGCCATGGCTCGGCAGTCGTCGAACTGACCCATAACGATACGTCTGGCCGACTCGGCAGCGAGTTGCTCCACCGAGATCGCGAGCCGGCACTCGAGGCCCTGACCGCGGGACGTCTCCGGGGCTTCGACTGCGACGGCGCGATGCTTCGGCTACCTTCGCGAGTCCCATGAGGCAACCAAGAGCAAGCAGATCGGATAGCCGCGCAGTTGGGGTCGACCTGTTCGCGGGCGCTGGAGGCATGTCGCTCGGAGCGGCTATGGCCGGCGTCGATGTCCGTTTCGCAGTTGAGATCGACCAGCACGCGGCCGAGACCTACAGGCGCAATCATCCGAAGACTATGGTCGTGACACAAGATGTCCGTAGGTTAGAGGAGATCAAGGTAGGGCCCAAGTCAGGGACCCGCATCCTGTTCGGCGGCCCTCCTTGCCAGGGCTTCTCAACCTCCAATCAGCGCACAAGGACAGCTGAGAACCCGCACAACTGGCTGTTCCAAGAGTTCGTCCACGTGACGCGCCTCTGGCGGCCGGATTGGGTCGTGTTCGAGAATGTCAAAGGTATCGCCGAGACCGAGGGCGGCATGTTCCTTGCGTCCGTCATCGCGGGGCTCAGCCTAGCAGGATTTCAGGTGTCGCACTGGGTGCTTAACGCAGCGGACTTCGGGGTGCCCCAACAGCGGTCGCGTCTGTTCGTGGTCGGGTCTCGTCATGGTATGCTCGTGTCGCCGCCTGAGCCTGCGGTCAATGCCTCTCGGTATGTGACGGTTAGAGACGCCATTTCTGACCTGCCACAGCTGTCCAACGGGGCCTCAGACGATCGGCTTCCGTACCGCAGGAAGGCGCGGTCTGACTATGCGAAGTCGATGCGCGGCACGCTGACGACCTGCTCAAACCATCTCGTCACGAGGAGTGCTGCGACAGTCGTCAGACGATATGCCCATATACCCGCTGGAGGCAACTGGCAGCATATCCCAGCGCGCCTCATGAGGAACTACGCCAACCACGGTCGCTGCCACACCGGAATCTACCGTCGGCTGGAGTTCGACAAGCCGTCCGTTGTCATCGGGAACTACCGCAAGAATATGCTGATCCACCCGGCTCAGGACAGGGGGCTATCAGTGCGCGAAGCGGCGCGTCTCCAGTCGTTCCCGGACTGGTACGAATTCACTGGGTCAATAGGCTTTCAGCAACAGCAGGTGGGAAACGCTGTCTCTCCCCTCTTGGCTAAGGCGGTCTTCCACAAGCTTCTGGATGCTGATGCTCTGCGGAGGAGTCCTGCACGATGAGGGAGACCATCTCCGTTGATGCGCGGCTTGACGAATGGCTACGGGAAAGGGACCCTAGCGAATTCCCCCGTGCCGCTGAGTACGCCGCACGGTTCACCACTGTCTCTGAGCACCTTCGCAAGAATGTGCACGAGAACGTAGTGCTCGGCAATGTCCTGTCGCAGATGGCCGGAGACGGGAGGATTCAGTGGGATCAAGCGATCTGCCTCAACAATCATGGTAGCGGTCATGTCGACGTCGTCATGGAAAGAGCGAGCGACATCCTCGGCGATGGGAAGGCAAAGATCACCGCGCTTGAGGGCTACCTATTACTGATGGCGATCCAGTTCCACGACATCGGGAACATCTTCGGACGGGATGCGCACGAGAAGGAAGCTAGCCGGATCATGCAGAGCATGGGAGACCTAGCTGGTGATGATTCGACAGAGAAGAGCATGATTGTGAGCATCGCGGCAGCTCACGGAGGGAACACGAACGGCGACAAGGACACGATCGGCCGGCTGGGTGAGGAGGACGGATGCGACGATCTGTGGGGAGACAAGGTCCGCACACGCTTTCTGGCGGGCGTTCTAAGACTTGCAGATGAGTTGGCAGATGATCATACGCGCGCCAGTCGGTTTCTACTGCAGGAGGGGCTTCTCCCACCTGCGAGCAGAGTCCACCATGCCTACTCCGAGTCATTGCGCTCAGTTGCCATACGTGAGGGCGCCATCAGGTTGAAGTATGAATTCAGCAACGATGTTGCTCGGCGTCGCTATGTGACGCCGCAAGGGGGGAGATTTCTGATCGATGAGATACTCAGGCGAACGCTGAAGACCCACTACGAGAGGGCGTACTGCATGCGCTTCCTGCGGCCGTATGTCGTGCTGGAGCGCATCGAAGTCACCGCTCGGGTCTGTGACAGGAGCAACTGGAAGGAGGTCTGGAGCCGTAAGTATCGGCTTGAGGAGAAGGGATACCCAGACTCCCCCCCTGGCGCACTCATCGCCCTGTGCCCTGCTATTGCCGATCTTACGGGCCAGTCGCTGTGCGACACCATTGGGGAGGTACCTACCGATGCATGATATGCGCGAGATCCGGAACCCATTCTCAGTCCGGACCCCGGAGGGTATGCCGGCAGCTGATGTCGTAGGCCTGTTTGTTGACGTCTTCACCAACTTCCCCAAGATAGCCGATCAGGGCCATTGCTTCCTTCACGGTCCCCGCGGGTCCGGCAAGAGCATGATGTTCCGATACCTTCAGCCGGACTGTCAGGTCCTGGCGCGTCGTTGCAGACCGGACGAGCTTCAGTTTTGGGGCGTCTACATCCCTGTCAAGAACGTGGGTATCACCGAGATGCTGCGGCTCGACGGGCGGCACGCGAGTGCCCTTCTTAATGAGCACTTCCTGACCATGCATGTCACAGAGAACGTGTTCGATTCGCTTGCGCGAGCCAAGCTAGACGAGAGCGGTCGGGATGAATTCACCCGTTTCCTGCTGGAGTACTTACTGCCGCTGCTTGCCGACCGCGGGGCTGACGTCGGGAGAGCGACGACGAGAGTACGGGCATCTCAGTCCCTTGAGGAATGCCTAAATGTCGCCAAGGACATCGCCGTCGCCCAGCGTAGGTCCGTGACCGACTACGCGCAGAAGCTCACTCTCTCGCTCCCCGACGAAGTGCCACCACCATACACGGGAGCCTTGTGTGACTACCTGGGTTTCCTTCACCCAGTCCTCAGCGAGATGAAGAAGCGCCGGTTCATGCCTGCGCAACCAGTCTATCTTCTTGTGGACGACGCTGACTGCCTCAGCCTCACTCAGACAAGGGTGCTGAACAGCTGGGTGTCATGCAGGATGAGCGCAGACGTGAGCATCAAGGCCAGCACGCAGATGCGCTACAAGACATACCGGACTGTTGCTGGTTCCCTCATCGAGTCGCCCCACGATTTCCAGCATGTGAACATGCTTACGTTGTATACGGCATCGCCAAAGGAAACATACCGCGATAGAGTCCACAGCATCGTTCAGAAGCGTCTTGAGCGGTGCCAGATCTCAGCTACGCCAGAGGAGTTCTTCCCCGATGATGCTGAACAAGAGGCCCAGATCAAGCAGATAGCAGCCCGGTACATTGCCGACTGGGAGCAGAGCGGAGCGGGATACCGGCCTGGCGATGATGCGTATCGATACGCCAGGCCTGATTACATCAAGAGTCTCGCAGGTTCCCACAAGTCTACCCCCACCTACAGCTACGCTGGGTTCAGCCAACTCGTGCACATCTCGTCAGCGATAGTAAGGAATTTCCTGGAGGCCGCCGCACTGATGTTCAGTGAGACTGTGGCACGACAACCTGACGAGGGAGTCTGCTGCATACCTCACGGCATCCAAAGCGACGTGGTTAAGAGGCTATCCGATGAGAAGATCAGCGTCGGCCTGGATGCGGTCGCCGACGACCAGGCGGAAGAGGCGCCTCCTTCCGAGGATATCCAGAAGCTACGTAACCTGGTTCTGGCCTGCGGCAGCACTTTCCGGGCGATTCTTGTCTCTGGCCGCTCAGAACGCAGGGTGTTCTCCATCGCGATCTCAGGGCAGCTAGACCCGGACGTACGACGCATTCTGCGCCTCGGCGTCCAACTGGGGTTCTTTCACGAGGGCTGGATCGGAAACAAGGAAGGGACGGGGCGCACACCGCGGTTCGTGTTGACCCGGCTCCTCGCTCCCTTCTTCAGGCTAGACCCTACCAGTTTCGCAGGCTACCTTTTCGTAACTAGTGGCAACCTCAGGGCGGCCTTATACAATCCCGGGCATCTGCTCCGCTCACTCGACTCATTGGATGTGGCCGAGCCGGAGCAACTGCCCTTGGAGATGAGCGATGAGCGCGAGTAGCGCGGGACGGCGCTTGCCAACATGCCAGCTGTGGCATGCACTCGACCAGAAGGTCGACGTCTTCATATGCTGCGGCAGTTTCGAGGACCGTTCTCGGACGGCGGCCGAAGCCATCGCGTCTGACGCGCCTCGACATGTTATCGTGGCGGAGAATGGGAATCTCAAGGCTCTCGTTTCCGCTAACTCCGAGCGTCTCCGAGATCGTTTCGGCGATCGCTCGGTGCTCGCCATGATTGACAGCTCTGATCCCCTAGAGACTTCTGACGGGCTGGCCAAGGCACTGGGCAGAATCCCCCGCGACGAGCCGCTGAAGTACTTGACCGACATCACCACATTCACACATGAATCGCTGCTGATACTGCTGAAGCTGCTATCTCTTCATCTCGGAGCTGACGATAAGCTCTTCTTCGTCTACACAAATGCGGCCGAGTACTCCGTTGGCGATCCCGACGGAGACAAATGGCTGAGCAAGGGGGTGGTGGATGTTCGCTCAGTCCTAGGCTACCCGGGTGACTACGTCCCCTCTCGGCCGTCCCACTTGGTCATACTAGTCGGGTACGAGCACGAGAGGGCATCTGGGATGATAGAGGTCGTCGAACCCGACTCCATCTCTCTCGGATACGGAAGACCAGGAACTGCGGTAGACCCGAAACACCAGGGCGCCAATAAGTACTTCCATGATCTTGTGAAGAAAGCTGCTGGCATCTATGGCGGACAAGTGTGCGAGTTCCATTTCTCCTGCCAAGATCCGTGGGACGCGAAGAGAGCCGTCCTTGAGCGTATATCGCGGAAGTCCGGTCACAACGCGCTCGTCGCTCCGATGAACACCAAGATCTCCACGATCGGGGCGGCCTTGGCGGCCCTGGAAGATGAATCCATCCGGCTGTGCTACGCTCAGCCTCTCCAGTATAACTCCGAGCGCTACTCCTCACCAGGGAGTGAGTGCTATCTCTTCCAGGTCCCGGAGCTGCTCCGGAAGGGCTGACCGAAGGGGCGTCGATGTGGACAACCTCAGCGTCGAGCAGCGTTCATACTGTATGTCCCGGATCAGAAGCAAGAACACTGGGATTGAGCGAGCCGTCCGATCTGCCATCCACAGAAGGGGTTACCGGTTCCGGATACACGCGGCGTACCTGCCAGGCAGTCCTGACATTGTCTTTCCTCGGGCCAGAGTCGCCGTGTTCATTGACGGCGACTTCTGGCATGGTTTCCGCTTCGCCCAGTGGGCCGAGAAGCTGTCTGACCGATGGCAGCAGAAGATTGCCGGAAACAGATGCCGCGACAGACGCAACCGAACTCAGCTCCGAAAGCTCGGATGGCGCGTGATCAGGCTGTGGCAGCACGAGGTGAAGCGGGACCTGGACAAGTGTGTCGGCAGGGTCCTCTCGGCCGCGGACAGCCGAGAGCAGGGGATATCGACTGCCTAACCTAGGTCCCTTCGACCTTAGGTCTCAGACAGCGGTGCTAGACTGCACCTTTGCCTGCCGACACGAGCTCCGGTTTTCCCCGCTGGCTCTTCCACTTGAGCTCGGCATCCACCGCCAAGATCCGCGCTCAGTGGTGGAGACTGCCCCGCTACGAGCCTGCGACCGACTGGACCGGCAGGACGCCCACGCTACCGCGTGATCGTCTCCCTTTCCGGCCTCGCCGGGTCGCGGTGCGGCCTGTCTGCTGCACAGGCTGCTGCGGCCCCTGTCTCTCCCGGCAGGACGCGGGAAGTGCTATACTGCACGGCATCAGGAGGGGTTACATCATGGCTCGGCACTACTCACCGAAGTCATTCCTGCGGCAGGCCCCGAACAGGTTGTTGAGGGAGTATCTAGCCAGGCACGAGATTGGGGGAGACGTGCCATGGAAACACATCGGCGAGCGACAGTATGAGCACATTCAGCGGGTCATTGACGGCGCGCCTGAGCGCGCTCGCCGCGAGATAGACACAGCCTTCCGCCTCATCTACAAAATGGCCGATGAGAGCGGCACGAAGATACTGATTGACGAAGGCAGAGATGTACACCACGGCGTGGAGTTGGCCGAGGAGTTCGCGAAGATGGGCGGCCACCTCGAACGTACTTTCTGGGCATTCCTGCGCCACCCCGAAGTCTTCAGGGTGGCGCAACGGTTTCACTATGCGAGCGGGTTATCCAGTTGGGACCGGACGCGAGACCTGCCAGAGTGTGAACCAGATACCAGCAAAGAGGGGACTCAGCGTCTTGAGAAGGCCATATCGGAGTACTACCGCAAGGCTGAGGCCCGAGGCCACAACTGCAAGGTGGACCACTACCGGCGCGACAGCCGACTGTACTGGTTTGCTTACCCAGAGGACTACGCCGAAAGCCGACTGGTATATAACGAGGCCCATGAACTCAAGACGGAGACCCAGCGGCCCGCATTCGAGGTTATCTTCGTCTACGACGAGAAGGGCCACTGGCTCGACCTGCACGCGCGAGGGGCGCAGGACACAAAGAAAGAGCTGCGCCTTATCCTCGGCCGCGCGATCCTGGGTGTGGACCTCTCAAGTCTTGATGATGATAGTGTGAGTTATGACATGAATCGCCTCCTCCGACCCGACTTCCAGTTTGTCCTTCGCCCAAAGGACGGAGTGGAGCAGGCGCTGCTGCGGTCGCTTCGCATACGGATCATGGGGGAGGCGAACCGTCGCATCACTGTCGAGGCGAACACGGCGAAAGACCACGAGGCGGTAACGAAGCTGCTGCAAATCATACTCAAGGCCAAGGGGATTCCTACGGACCTGATTGTCGCCGACCGTGCTGTCGTGCAACTGGTGTTTCGCTCTGAGACGACGCCACGGAAGCGCCTCGCGATCCGCCTGCAACCCAGAACTTGCTCGCTGCAACACGACCCTGAAGACGACATTGCACGGGAACTGCTGAGGAGGTGGGGCATTGATATTTCAGACACTTCTCCAAAGCGCGGACGCAACGCCCAGTACATCCTTCGGACTTGATGACCTGAAGCAGTGGCGTCCAGAAGAGGTGGCTGCGCTCCTGTCCTCTGGCGTGTTGGAGGAGGCCGGATACTCCACCTCCGTGATTTGTCCAGGCTGCGAGTTGCATTGCCTGGCGGAGGCGGAGTTGCTCAGTGTGCAGGACGGCGAAGCGCCTCGGGCACATGTAGTCTGCCAGGAGCGAGACGATATTGGTCGGGTGCCTATCCCTCTGGAGCGGCTCAGTCAATGGCGGGTTAGCCTTGACGTGCTTGCAGAGATCGTCACCGCACAGGTCGCCACAGGCGGCGTCCCTATCAACTGCCTGCAGCAGCGGCTTTGGCGACTGGGGCAGATCCCAACGGGCGGGGATCACAGTGACGTGTTTCTGGCGCGCGGAACCCAGTGGGATGACGCGGCGGTCGTTCTTGGCCAGGCCGAGATGTTCCGAGGCAGTTCGCTTTCAGTCGTGCTCACACTCTCGGATGCGGCTGCCGAGGATGTGTTCGGCGAGTCTGTTCGGGCTATCCCTCTTTCCAGCATGCTGAGCATGGGGAGTGGCGGCCTGGAGCTGGACAGGCGCGCGATCACCAGGGAGATCCGGCGAAGGCAGCGCCATCTGAGTGCGTCACGCGCGAAGTTGTCGCCTACCCCTGATCCAGTGCTGGTCATAAGGCCAAAGACCCACCAAGTCTTCTTGCGCGGAGAAGAACTCGATTTGTCGGGCCGCTCATTCAAGCTGCTCCTGTTTCTGATGGAGCAGGTGACTGAGCGAGGGGGTGGCTGGGCTCGTCGAGACGATATCTACGACTTCATCTGGACACCAAGAGGCGAAGACCCGACAGTCGAGATCACACAGGTCGACGATACTGTGCGGGAGCTGCGAACCGCTCTAAACTCTGAAGAGGCCGGCAGCGGGAAGCGGCTGATTGGCACGAAGCCAGACTTCGGTTACCGCCTTCTGCTGAAGCCGTCGGAGGTCACTGCACGCAAGGACTAGCTGCGCTCGTCGTCGTCGCCCGAACCACGCTATCAGAGATCGCCCCAGCGGCGGTCTCTTCTCTCTGATTCTGTCCCTCTCGTCCTTCCCATCCTAATCCCATCTGATTCCCATCTTGCTCCCATGCACCATTCCCCGGCGGCCGTCATCATGTGGCCATTCGAGGAGTACGGGCGATGGTGAGCAGCCAGAGTGGTGAGCGACAACTCAGCATCCGCAGCAGGCTCGACGAGGAGCCGATGTCCCTCGACAGCCTGCATGCGGCAGAGCGGCCCTTCGCCAAGCTGGCAGTATGGACGCTCCTTCGCGTCGCCTCGAAACCAGAATCGGCCGGGCCGCGCCTCCACCGTTGCAACGGGAGGGCGCTCACCCCTCAGGAGGGTGGCCCGGCCCAAAGTGAGCGTGAGCATGCAGACCAACGAACAGACACCAGCTCGACTCAATCCACACCACCTCGCTGACTTGCGCGGGAGCGGCCTGACTGACGAAACCATCGCCGCAGCAGAGCTTCACGCGCTCTCGGCCCAAGACGTTGCCGTGCTCCTGGGGCGGGACGATGCCGGAAGCGGCATGGCCATCCCATACCCGAGCCGTGCTTTCTCCGACGGCTCGCGCTACGTGCGGGTGCGCCTCGACGCCCCACTGGTGATCGGTGATCGCGAGGCGCGTTACCTCACGAAGAAGGGGGAACAGAACCGGCTGTACGTCCCGTCGCGGCTGCCCACTTCGATCCTGTCCGATCCCGATATTCCTCTGGTCATCACCGAGGGCGAGAAGAAGGCGCTGAAGGCGTGCCAGGAGGATATCCCCTGCCTCGGGCTGGCCGGCGTCTGGTCATTCCGGACGAAGGTGAAGGGCAAGAGCGTGCCTCTTCCGGATCTCGACACCATCGCCTGGCAAGGCCGGTCGGCCGTGGTTGCCTTCGACAGCGACAGCGCGAGTAACGGCTCGGTGAGCGCGGCCCGGTCAGCACTGGCCAAAGAGCTGACCCGTCGCGGGGCACGGGTGTGCATTCCGGAACTCCCGCCTGGTCCGGAGGGCAGGAAAGTCGGCCTTGATGACTACCTCCTCACGCATAGCAAGGGGGAGTTCGACGACCTAGTGGAGGCCACTTCGCCCTGGGAGCAGCCGCGGCATTCCGGTGGTCAGGGCGAGGCCGAGCCGCGCGAGTCCCAGGCTGACCGGTTGGTCTCACTGGTGCTCGCCTCCGGGGTCGAGCTGTTCCACGACCAGTTCGGCGACACGTTCGCGCTGGTGCCTGTCGGCGGGCACCGGGAGATCTGGCCCTGTCGCGGCAAGGGACTGAAACGCTGGCTCGCGGGCCGTCTCTGGCAGGCCGAGCAGAAAGCGGCCAACTCAGAGGCACTCAGCGCCGCCCTCAACGTGATCGAGGCGCAGGCCCGCTTCGACGGTGCGGAGCGGGAACTGCACAACCGGGTCGCGGCCTATCAGGGGGCCCTCTGGTACGACCTGGGAGACAGAGACTGGCGCGCGGTCCGGATTACGCCTGCCGGATGGGAGGTAGTCGCCGACCCCCCCATCCTGTTCCGCCGCTACTCGCACCAGCGACCGCAGCCGGAACCAGTGCGCGGCGGAGATCTGCAGGAGCTGAGGGGTTTCGTCAACCTCCGCGACGACGGCCAGTTCCTGCTTTGCCAAGTCTACCTGGTCTGCTGCTTTGTCCCGGATATCCCCCACCCAATCCCAGACGTGCACGGGGGACAGGGAACCGCGAAGACCAGCCTGCTGCGCGTGCTCAGGCGGCTGGGCGATCCTTCAGCGGTCGAGGTGCTGAGCCTGCCGCATGATCGCGCGGAGTTCGTCCAGCAGTTGGCCCACCACTGGATGCCGTACTACGATAACATCACGGACCTCTCCGCCTGGGCTAGCGACGCGCTGTGCCGTGCCTCCACGGGCGAAGGCTTCAGCAAGCGCGAACTGTACTCCGATGACGATGATGTGATCTACCAGTTTCGCCGATGTCCGGGCCTCAATGGCATCAACGTCGCGGCGCGGCAAGCCTGACCTCTTAGAACGATGTCTTCTCCTAGAGCTGGAGGCGATTCCCAAGGACAGGCGTCGGCCTGAGAGGCAGCTCTGGCGAGAGTTCGGGGAAGCGCGTCCCCGTCTGCTGGCTGCCATCTTCGACGCACTCGCCCGCGCGATGGCCTTGCTGGACTCAGTTCACCTGCCCGAGTTGCCCCGCATGGCCGATTTCGCGATCTGGGGGTGCGCGATCGCCGAGGCCATCGGGTACTCCCAGGCCGGCTTTCTAGCCGCCTACAGCGGCAATCAGGAAATCCGCAATGAGGAGGCACTCCAGGCGAGTCCGGTCGCCGTCATGGTGCTGGCCTTGATGGAAGACCGAGAGGAATGGAAAGGCACGGCTTCCGGGCTGCTGACTGAACTGGAGGAGCTTGCGGGTCAGCACGGCGTCAACCCAAGGTCGGCTGACTGGCCCAAGGCCCCCAACGCCCTGAGCCGAGAGCTGAACAGAGTGCGGGACAATCTTGCTGTCGCTGGGATTGGCCTCGAGAGAGGAAGTGAGAAGACGCATCGGTGGGTGCGCCTCCACAAGATGGGGGGGGAAACCGTCAAGACCGTCAGAAGCGTCACAGGGGCCCCGAGCGACTGCTGTGGCGCTTCGGCCAGTGGCGCTATTCCGGGGCCGCCAGAGATATCGTCACCGGTATCGTCACACGATGAAGCCGATGGCAGCAGCCGCGATGACACTCCTGACGATGACGACGCTATTGACGATCTCTCCCGGCATTCTGCGGAGGGAGACATTCGGCTTACCACTACGGAGCCGGAATCGGTCCGCTCTGGCCAAGAGAATGGTCATACTGTAGCCGCAGCAGTCCTGGTCACCCCCGACGGCCCCGTTCCGTGGTCTGATGAGCCAGCATCCGACCCACGCCAGGCCTGCTACGCCTGCCACGACGTCCGCTTCTGGCTGGATAGGCTCGGCGCCTGGCACTGCGGAACGTGCCATCCGCCAACCACCTCGGGGATCGTGGCCCAGTGGATGACTATCGCGGGCACTGCGGGGAGGTCCTGAGCATGGGCGCCCTGCCGATGGCACCGCGGCGGAGAACCAGCGATGGGGCTCTCCCCAACATCACCTCCGTGCCAACCATTGCGGCCTGCATTCGGCGCTTCTGTCTGGCATGTGTCGGAGCCACCAGCGGCAGAGCGGCCTTCGACTGCGGCTCGAAGGTATGTCCACTGAGGCCCGCCAGCCCCTTCCTGGGAAAGGCGATGCCGGCGAGTCTCCAGCCACCGGACTACGATGGCGGACCTGCCCCGATTGCCCGGCGCAGGCCCAGCCGGAAGCTCATCCACGCCCAGTGCCGCCAGTGCCAGCCGGGGGACACCACGGACTGTCTGGCGGAGGATTGCGCGCTCTACCCTTACCGCCCCTGGTCAGGCCCGGGACATGCCGCTAGGCGGAAGGCGTCTCCGGCGCAGGTGGCGGCCGCCGCCAGAGGCCGCGAAACCATGCGCCAGCGGGCGAGTACCGCCGTGGGAGGCGCGTTCGATGCCTGAGCAAGGTTTGCGCTCCCGCGAGACGCGCCCAAACCCCGTAGACCCCGAACTGCTGTCCCCCGACGAGCGCTTGGCGGAAGTGGGCGCCCTGCTCGCCGCAGGCCTGCTGCGCTGCCGCCTCCGGGCGGCGAGGCGGCGAGAGAAAGGACTGGATAATCCTCGCCAACCGAGTGATTCATGTCTCGAACCCGCGTCCGGAGGAAGAGAGAAATGAGCAGCATCCTACGTCAGATCGCGGAGCTGGAGATGCTCCCCGCGGCCCAACTCGAGGCGCGCTGGCGGACGCTCTTCGGCAGCGATCCACCGGCCTGCCAGCGCCGATTCCTGGTGAAGCGGCTGGCCTACCGGATCCAGGAACTCGCCTACGGAGGCCTCTCTGAGACTGCTCGCGCCCGCATGGAGGAGATCGCGCAGGAGGCGGGGATGGACGCGGAGGCCTCCCTTCCCGGCCGAGGCCGTCGCACCCGCGATCGGAAGCGCGAGCTGCCGGTGGCTGGCACGCGCCTGGTGCGGGTGTGGGATGACCGCCGCTACGAGGTCACCGTTACGGCCACCGGCTTTGAGTTCGAGGGCCGGCCCTACCGCTCCCTCTCCGCCATCGCCAACGCCATCACCGGTACCCACTGGAATGGCCGCGTCTTCTTCGGGTTGCGCTCCGAGCCAAGGGAGGATGCTAGATGAGACGTCAGCACGATACCGCCTCTGCTCCCCTGCATCGCGTCCGGTGCGCCATCCTCACGCGGACCAGCACCGAGGAGGGACTGGATTCCGAGTTCAACTCCCTCCACGCGCAACGGGAGTCAGGCGAGGCCTACGTCGCCAGCCAGAAGCAGGAGGGGTGGGTGGCCCTGTCTACCGCCTACGACGATGGGGGCTACTCCGGGGCCACCCTGGAAAGGCCCGCGCTGCAGCGGCTGCTGGCCGACATCGAGGCGGGGAAGGTAGACTGTGTGGTGGTCTACAAGCTCGACCGCCTCACGCGCTCCCTGCTTGACTTCGGCAAGCTGATCGAGATCTTCGATCGGCACCACGTGTCATTCGTATCCGTCACCCAGCACTTCGATACCAGCAGTTCCATGGGCCGGCTGATGGTAAACATCCTCCTCAGTTTCGCCCAGTTCGAACGGGAGATCATCGGCGAACGCATCCGGGACAAGGTGGCAGCTACCAGGCGGAAGGGAAAGTACACAGGCGGGCCGCCGGTGCTAGGCTATGACGTGGATCGCGAACGCAAGCGCCTGGTAGTGAATCCCGAAGAGGCCGCCCTCGTACGGCGCATCTTCTCCGACTTCGTCGAGACCGGCTCCACCACGACGCTGGCCCAGCAGCTGAACGAGGAGGGCCACACCACCAAATCGTGGACCACGAAGAAGGGCACGACACGGGCGGGTAAGCCCTGGAACAAGGTGCTCGTCTACCGCGTCCTGAGCAACCCGCTCTACATCGGGGAGGTGACCCACAAGGGCGAGCGCTACCCCGGAGAGCACGAGCTGATCGTGACCCGCCGGCTCTGGGACCAGGCCCACAGCATCCTGGCGCGGAACTGCCGCACCCGCGGGGTGCGGACCCGCACCAAGACGCCGGCCCTATTGCGCGGCCTCATCAGGTGCGCCCACTGCGATTGCAGCATGGGGCCCAACTTCACTAAGCGGCGGGGTAAGACGTACCGCTACTACCAGTGCCTCCATGCCTCCAAGCACGGGGCTGGCTCCTGTCCGCTGGGTACAGTGCCGGCCGGGGAGATCGAGCGCGCGGTGATCGAGCAGCTTCGAGCCGTCTTCGAGGCCCCGGAGGTGGTGGCAGCCACCGTGCGCGCAGCGCGGGAGCAGCGGGAGGCGCGGCTGGAGGAGGTGACGCAGCAGCACACCGACGCGATGGCCGCACTGGCCTCCCTCCGGGAGGAAGCACAGCGGCTGATGTCCGGGGCCCTCGGGGATTCCGCACTCGTCGCCGGCCGACTGACAGAGCTGGCCGCGCAGATAGAGGAGCAGGAGCGCTCAGTAGCCCAGGCCGACCAGGAGGCACAGGCCCTATCGTCTCGTGTCGGCGAGCGGGAAGTGATCGAAGCATTGGGGTCACTAGACCCGGTGTGGGAGGAGCTGTTCCCGGCCGAGCAGGAGCGGATCGTGCAACTCCTCGTGCGCCGCGTGGAGGTGGGGCCTGACGGGATGGATCTGGAGCTGCGGGCCGAGGGGCTGGAGAGCCTGGCGCTGGAGCTTCGCACTCAGGAGCGTGAGGAGATCGTAGCATGAGCGACGTCCCGACGCTGACCGGCGAGAGTGGCGGCCTGCGCATCCGCGTGCCCATGTCTCTGAAGCGCCGTGGCGGCCGCAAAGAGATCGTCGTCTCCCAAGGCCTGCCGCACCGACAAAGGTCGGCACCTCAGCCCCACAGCGCGCTCGTGCTGGCCGTCATCCGCGGCCATCGCTGGAAGGAGCTGCTGGAGAGCGGCCGCTATGCCTCCATCGACGCGCTGGCCGCGCGGATGGGAGTGGACAGCTCCTACGTGGGCCGCCATCTGAACCTGGCGCTACTCGCGCCCGACATCGTGGAGGCGATCCTGACGGGGCAGGAGCCGGACGGCCTCTCGCTGGGGAAGCTGCATCGGATGCCTCTGGGGTGGGAGGAGCAGAGGCGGGCGCAGGGGCGAGGTGCTGCAGAGACCGGGGCCAGTGTAGTCTGAAGACGCCACTTCCTGGTATTGGCAGGCACGACATGGCGGCGTAGAATGCGGCGAGGCGCCTCAGCTAATGCTGGCATGCTAACCGGAGAGCTGTCTGGAGGTGAACCGATGGTACGAGGCTACGGATCTGTAGCTGTGGGCGTTCTGCTGATGCTGGTAGTTTCCTTTGGTTGGGCCGCGGGCAGAGCTGGCCGCGTCTTCCGCACGCCCCAACCGCCAGCCGACGCCAGGCTGGGCGATGTCTGGGTAAGCCCCAAAGACGGGGCGGAGATGGTGTACGTGCCTGCGGGGAAGTTCACCATGGGCAGCACCAACGCAGACATTGCTGCCGTGCTTAAGGTGGCACCGAGCGCGAAGGCAGAGCAGTTCGCCGGTGAGAAGCCGCAGTTCAGCGCCTACCTGTCGGGCTACTGGATAGACAAACGCGAGGTGACCATAGGCCAGTACCGGAAGTTCCTCCGAGAGACAACGGGGACGGAGGGGCAATGGCCGGGCTGGTCAGACGACTCCCCGGTTGTCTACGTGAGCTGGTATGATGCTGTGGATTACGCGAAGTGGGCCGGGAAGCGGTTACCGACTGAGATGGAGTGGGAGAAGGCGGCCCGGGGCACAGATGGACGGAAGTACCCGTGGGGCAACGAGTGGGACGCAGATAAGTGCGCCAACTGGAGCAACTCATCGCAGGGCATCCTGCGCGTGGGCAGCCATCCTGCGGATGCCAGCCCGTTTGGCGTGCTGGACTTGGCCGGAAGCCTGGCGGAGTGGTGTGCGGACTGGTACGAAGAGGACGCGTACAAGCGCTACGCCAAGGGAGATCTAGCACCTGCCTCCGGGGGAGAGAACAAGGTGGTACGGGGCAGCTGCTGGTTCATGGGCAGTCCTTCGGACTTCCGTTGTGCCGGCCGCGGCCGCGGTCGACCCGGTGCCAGCTTCTACAACTCCGTCGGCTTCCGTTGTGTGAGAGGACCCGGATGAAACGGTTCCTGCCAGAAGTGGTGCCTGCCCTTCCCTGAGCCTTGGGGCACGGTCCATCGCCGAGAAGGCATTCGGATTCGCCGAGTCCTACTCCGAATGGGAATAGAACCCTGATTTCGGCCGCCTCAACCTGGAGCCTCCTACTGGCATCCTGGACGATTCTCTATCATCGGACGGATTACAGAAGTCCGATGGAAACAGAGAAAGAGAGGCCGAGAAGGCGTTTCCGGGGGCAGAAGTGGGGCTGGGAGCGCTCAATCCGTCCGATGGTCGCAGCAATGCCGAACCGCCACAACGACGCTGCAGGTGCCACAACGGGCGGCAACACGCGGCGGAGCGAATACCGAGAGAACGGCGCGTCACCGTTTCGACCACCGATAAATGGTGGAGGCGGTGGGAATTGAACCCACGTCCGATGGACAGTCCCTGCAAGACACTACGAGCGTAGCCTGCGTTTTGTTTTCGCCCGGCAGACGCCCACAGGCGGGCTTACCGCAAGGCTAGCTCGTTTCTGTTCTTCCCTCACCCCTACGAGCCTTGGGGGTCCGGGAAAGCTAGTTTCTTTTACGCCCAAGCCGACCGTACTAGCCCGGCCGGGAGGACGTCGCCGCTAGTTAAGCGGCGAGTGCCAAAGGTTGATTGTTGGCAGTTATTGGGTTGCGCGTTTTGTCGAGGTCACGCGACTCGGCTCGCATCTCACAGCTTCCAGACCACCGTCGAGCCCTTTCGCCCCCACGGCTATGCGGTTGCTGTCGGGGCCGCTCTGCTTGCTTCCACTCAACCAGGACGCAGAGACGAAACCCCACATCGCTATTGTACCCGCCCGGTTGGGCGAGGTCAACGGCGGCCGCGCTGTACAGTGAACCCGTTGCGCCGGTTGACGCACACTCTATAGGCTGCTACCGTTCCCACCGAGGCCATCCGATGTGCCATCAGGGGAAGAGGAGTAGTGTCATGCGCGCAGCGCTGATGATCGCTCTGCTTGGGGCGCTTGTTCTCCTCTCCGGATGCATTGTGCAGTCACTCCACCCATTCCTGCCGAAGGAGGATTGGGCTCTCGAACCCGCCCTCGTCGGCTCCTGGAGCAGGCTGCCGGACAAGGACGACTCGACCGACGCGAAGGCGGGCCAGGCGTGGGCCTTCACGCAGATGGAAGGGGAGGAGAAGGCCTACGATCTGACGATTTCCGAGTCCGGGAAGACCGCCCGTTTCGAGGCGCGTGTTGCGAAGCTGGGCGATACTCTGTTCCTGAACATGTCGCCCGGCGAACCGGACGCGTGCAGCGATGGTCAGGAAACCGAGGATACAGAAGCGGAGCCGATCGGCCTCTACTGGCTGCACCTCGTGCCGGCTCACTCGGCCTGGCGCGTGCGCCTGGAAGGCGACAGCCTCAGACTGGATGCTCTCGATCTGGACTGGGTCAAGAAGCAGGCCATCGCGAAGACTCTGAACCTCCGCTATGAGGCGATCTCCGACGGCATCGTGTTCACAGCATCTCCGGAGGAACTGCGAGAGTTCCTCCGGAAGCATGCTCACGATGACAAGGTGTTCCCGGACTGCTTCTCGCTGAAGCGACAGGAGCAAGCGCCGCCCGAGCCCGCGGAGAGCGAGACGGCGCCTGCCGCATGAGTCACGAGGACCGCTAGCGGGCGAACTGGGGCAGGTACTCGGCGCTGCCCTCGAGGAGGTCGTCCAGCAGCGCGCTGGCAACTTTCACCGACGGGACCAGAGGGTTGGTCACGAGCGCCAGGAGCGCCGCCTTCCGGTCGCCGTTGACGGCGGCCTCCACCGTCAACTCCTCGTAGGCCTTGACCTGCTGGATTAGCCCGCGGAGTTGAGGCCGGACCGGCCCTATGACGAGGGGAACCGGGCCATGACCTGTGATAACACAACTGGTTTCGATCACCGAGTCGGGCGACAGATCGGCGATCGTGCCTTGGTTCCTGGTGTCCACGCACTGGATGTCGCGCCGATCGTTGCAGATCGACGAAACCAGCCGCAGGGCGGCATCGGCATAGCCGCCCCCCCCCCGCTTGGAGAGCGCCTCCGGTTTCGTATTCAGGTTCGGATCGCGGTATTGCGCGAACAGATCCTTCTCGATCTCGATGATCGCTTCGCCGCGGGTAGGCTTGCCTTCGGCGTCGGCCTGCTGGAGCTTGGCCAACTCCTCATCTCTCTGGTAGTAGTAGCGGTGATAGCCGCAGGGGATGGCGCGAAGCGATTCGAGCAGAGCGCGCGGCCACGATCCCGCAGTCGCTACTCGCTCGACGAGATCGTCGATCATGTCGACCCCGCGCACGTAGACGTGGTTCACCCAGACTAGGTGGTTGCAGCCCACGAACTCGACCAGCATCTCCTCCGGCTTCGCCTGGTACTCCTTCTGAAGCCAGCGCTCCGTGCCGATAGGGAGGTTGCAGAGGCCGGCGATCTTGACGCGGGTGTGGCGGCTGACAGCTTCGGTGACGATGCCGCTGGGATTGGTGAAGTTGATCATCCAGGCAGAGGGCGCCAACTCTTCGATGTCGCGGCAGATCGCCAGCATGGCGGGGATGGTGCGAAGCGCCTTGGTGAACCCTCCCGGTCCGGTGGTCTCCTGGCCGATGACGCCGTGCTTCAGCGGAATGCGCTCATCCTTGATGCGAGCGCGCATCCCCCCCACGCGCATCTGCGTGATAATGAAATCTGCGTCGCCCAGCGCCTCTCTGCGATTGACGGTGAGGTGCAGCTTGAATGGGTTCCCGGCGCGCTCGATCATCCGGCCGGCGAGCCCGCCAACGATCTCGAGCTTCTCTCTGCCCTCCGGGATATCGACGAGCCAGACCTCGCCTACCGAGAGCGCCTCCTGGTGCCTGATCAGGCCATCCGTGATCTCGGGAGTATAGCTGCTGCCCCCGCCGATGATGACGATCTTCCTAGCCATTGTCCTCTTCCTCCGCGCCTGAAGTGGAAAGCTCGCGCAGCCAACCTGTTTGAGGCACCCTCTCGATGATCCGTCGCCATACTTCCGCCCGAAACGCGCCCGCCCCCTCAAGCGCGCCGCGCACTCCCCCCATCAGGGGCGGCCGGTCGGCCAGTACCGGCTTCGCGCGCGGGCACGACTCGAGTAGCCTTTCCCGGAACGCACTATAAAGCAGCGGACCGGTCTTCATGAACAGCGAGCCGGAGGCGACCACGTCGACCTCCTCTTTCACCAGCCGATAGCGGTTGATCAGCGTAGAGGCGCAGAGCGCCAGTTCGGTTCCGAAGCTCCTCACGATCGCCACCGCCGCCTCGTCGCCCTGGGCCGCCGCCTGGAACAGAACGCGGCGCACCACGCCTCTCTCCGGCGACCAGCGCCCACGGTGTAGACCGTAGACAAGATCGGTGATAGTAGCCTTCCCGGTGGCGGCGAGTAGCGCCGGGGCCATCGCGGTCGGGCGTCCGCGGCCATCCTCCTGGCGGATTACTGCGTGGAGCGTGCTGGAGTCAATGCTCCCGCCCCCGCCCAGATCGGTGAACGCGCCGAAGAAGAACTTCTCGCCATTGGGCCGGATGATGCCGGCGGCCACTCCAGTGCCAGCGGTCACGCCGACGCCGCACCCGTCCTGGGTGGAGGCGCGCAGCGCGAGGAAAGCGTCGTTCTCGAGTGAGAGGCCGCACTTCCATCCCGCCTTGGTAAGGGCTTCGCGCATGCGCGGCTCATCATCGGGCCAGTCCAGTCCAGCCAACCCCATGTGCGCCCAGGCAACGTCCGACCGCTTCCTGCCAGCCATCGCGAGCGCCTTGTCGATCACCTCTCCGACAACGGCCATGGCGCGTTCGACGCCCATGCTCTCCCAGTTGCTGCTGCTCCCGCGGCCGATCCCGAGCGGTTCGCCTGCCACATCGCAGATCAGAGCGACCGTCTTGGTGTTGCCCCCGTCCACTCCGACGACAAGCTGCGAGTCAGCCATCCGCGGCGCCTCCCGTGCTGGTCTGCTGGCTCATATTACCGACTGCGGGCGGCAATACCTGCCCGCAGCCGGCGGTCGGCGCCATCGCGCTGGCGATCTGTGGGGGAAGACGTCTGCCGTCTGTCCGCCCCAGGGTGGCGCGCCACGGGCTGGCCCGGGGCTTCACAAAGAAATCACGGTTGCTCCGTGTCATTGCCCTTGACAATGGGGAACCATATGTGAGATAAATTCCCTACTTAGTTACTCGGCTAAGTAGGGAACCTGAAGGATCTTTGGCTGGTGCGCCTCAGAACAGCCCACCAGCCGCCTAGGCAGGCAAGGAAGTGCTGAAACCATCTGCACGCGCTCGCTACGCGCTAAGGGCTATGGTCGAGCTTTCCCTCCACGAAGGCAGGGGGCCAGTGCTGCTGCGCGACATCGCCAAGCACGAGGGGATCTCGGCGAAGTATCTGGAGCAGCTTGCCGGCTCGCTGCGCCGCGCGGGCCTGGTGCAGGCAGCCCGAGGGCCGAACGGCGGATATGAGCTGGCGAGGTCAGCCGACCGCATCAGCGCGCGAGATATCCTCGAGTCGGTGGAAGGGCCCACGAACCTGCTGAACTGCCTGATCTCGCCCTCCTCCTGCCGGCGCTCAACCATCTGCGCGGCCCGCAGGTTGTGGGCGAGGGTCGATACGGAGGTCTCAGCCATTCTCTCGGAGACGACGCTGGCCGACCTGCGGGAAGACCAGCGGATGGCCGATACTGCGAAAGTCCCGAGCTACCAGATATAGCCGTAAGCTGCTGCGCCGACCGGGCGCGATCTCGACGAAGGAGGACAGAGGTGGCGACGATCAATGCGAGTGAGGCGAGTCGTGAGTTGGAGGGCAAGTCGCCCCAGGCGATTCTGGGGTGGGCACTGGACACGTTCGGGAGGGATGTTGCCCTGGCCTGCAGCTTCGGTGCGGAGGACATGGTTCTGGTCGACATGCTCAGTCGCCTGGCTGACAAACCGCGAGTCTTCGTGCTCGACACGGGGCGTATCCACGAGGCCACCTATGAGGTGATGGAGCGGGCCCGCGAGCGGTATCGCATCGACTTCGAGGTCTACTTCCCGCAGCGCGAAGCGGTCGAGGACCTGGAGCGAAGGGAAGGGCTCTACTCGTTCCGCAAGAGTCTTGAGGCGCGTCACGCCTGCTGCCAGATCAGGAAAGTGGAGCCTCTGGGGAGGGCGGTAAGTCGGCTCGACGCGTGGATTACGGGTTTGCGGCGGGAGCAGAGCGTCACTCGCACCGGCGTCTCGGTGGTCGAGGACGATCTCCTTCACCCGGGCGTGGTCAAGGTCAACCCGCTGATAGACTGGACCAGCGACCAAGTCTGGGGCTACCTCCGCGAGCATGATGTGCCATATAACGCCTTGCACGATCAGGGGTTCCCGAGCATCGGCTGCGAGCCGTGCACCCGGGCGATCACAGCCGATGAGCATCCGCGGGCGGGCCGCTGGTGGTGGGAGCAGCCCGACCAGAAGGAGTGCGGCTTGCACCGCCTGACTCAGGCAGGGAGCCGCTGAGTGATCGGCCTGTTCCCGGCCTTGATCGACACGGCCTCGGCGGGCCTGGCGCTGAACATCGGCGCCAACAACAGCGCGGCCGAAATGGGCCCCGCCTACGGGGCCGGCGCGCGCTCGCGGAAACAGGCGTTGGCGCTCATCGCCATCTTCTGCACCGCCGGCGCGATCCTGGCGGGCGGGCGAGTGCTGCACAATGTCGGCCATGGCCTGATCGGTCAGGACACGCTCAGGGCGAGCCCCATAGCCGCTCTCGTCGCCATCGTGGCGGCGCAGGGCCTGATCCTGTTCGCGAACATACTGAAAGTGCCATTGTCGACGGCGCATGTGGTGGTGGGAGCCATGGTCGGCCTGGGGATCCACTATGGAACCACCAACTTCCACGTCGCGGCGCAGATGGTGGGATGGTGGGTGGCGACACCGCTGCTATCGCTGGCGATCGCGTTTCTGCTGGGACGGACGCTCTATCCCGCCATGGTGCACGCCGCCGGACGGCTGCGCAGCGAGCAAGAGGTCTACCGGGTGCTCGGGTGGGCGCTCACTGTCTCGGGATGCTGGATGGCCTTCTCGGCGGGATCGAACAGCCTAGCGAAGGCCATGGGACCTGCCGTCGGCGCGGGGGCGCTCTCCAGCCAGAGCGCCGCGGTGCTGGGTGGCCTGGGTATGGCGGTGGGAGCACTCCTCTTCGGGGGCGGGCTTCTCAACACGGTGGGCAAGGAGATCACGAAGATCTGCCCCATCTGCGCCATCCTGGTGGAGGTTGTCTCGGCCTCGATCGTGTTCACTGCGTCGCGATACGGCATGCCGGTGTCACTCGCCGAGATCGTCACGACGGCCGTGATTGGGTTCAGCTTCGCGGCGAATGGCCTGAAGGGCACCGCGAGCAATCAGAGCGTGCGCCGCATGGCCGTGCTCTGGCCGATTGCGCCCCTGACGTCGGCGGCAGTCACACTTGCGCTGATGAGCTTCAGCTGATGGCTGGTAGCGACATGAATCGTATGGGAAGCAACCATGGTGTTGGCGATAGCAGGAGATGGTACCCGATCGCGTTTCGCGGCGGTCAGCTGATCGGTCGCGTCACCGACGGTGGAGATTCGCGAGAGCTGGCGGTCAGGAGAAATCCCCTCCCTAAGGTCCGGCTCAACGGCCGCCAGCTCTCCGATCTTGGCGCCGCCGCGGCGGCGTCGCTCGGGAAGGCAGAGCAGCATGTCGACGACTGAAACCAGATGGCAGGCTGCGACAAAGGAGAGCGCCGTCCGCTCGCCTGGCGACTGCATTGCTGACAGCGTCCTCGATCTGGTGGGGAATACGCCTCTCGTCCGCCTCCGCCGGCTGGCGGATCCCGGATCGGCGGAGGTGTTGGCGAAGTTGGAGTCGTACAATCCGGCCGGGAGCGTGAAGGACCGGATCGCGCTCGCCATGGTCGAGGCGGCGGAGGAGCAGGGTCTGCTGTCCCCAGGCGGGATGATCGTCGAGCCAACCAGCGGCAACACGGGCATTGGGCTGGCGATGGTGGCGGCCGTCAAGGGCTACCGGATCGTGTTGGTCATGCCAGATGACATGACCCAGGAGCGCAGGTTCGTGTTGCGCAGCCTGGGCGCGAAGCTTGTGCTCACACCCGCGAGTGAAGGTATGTCGGGCGCGCTGCAGGCCGCGCAGGAGTTCTGTCGCGAGAACGAAGGGTGCTTCATGCCGCAGCAATTCGCGAACCCGGCCAACCCGGAGGTTCACCGGCGCACGACGGCGCAGGAGATCCTCAAGGCTACGGGAGGCCGATTGGACGCGTTCGTCGCCGGCATCGGCACGGGCGGCACCATCACCGGGGTGGCGCAGGCCCTGCGGAAGGAAGCGCCAGGGACGATGATCGTGGGCGTCGAGCCCGCCGGAAGCCCGCTGCTGTCGCAGGGCAAGTCCGGATGGCACATGATCCAGGGCATCGGCGCCAACTTCGTGCCGAAGGTGCTGGACCTGAGCCTGATCGATCGCATCGCGCCGGTCAGCGATCTGGACGCGTTCGCGACCGCGCGCCGGCTGGCCCGACAGGAGGGTCTGTTCGTGGGCGTATCGGCCGGCGCCGCCGTCTTCGTCGCGCTCGAGGTTGCGCGCAAACTCGGCGAGGGGAAGCGGGTGGTGGTAGTGCTGCCAGATACGGGCGAGCGCTACTCCAGCCTGGAGCCGTACTTCGACGATGGTGTATCGGAAGCGCGCCCACGCCGACAGGCGGGGAACTCAGTGGAGACTGGATAGATGGCTAGCGATAAGAACACGACACCGCGAAGCGCGGATGACCTGAAGGCAGGAGGTTTCATCCCTCAGCGCCAGGCGGGGAAGATCACCATCCGGTGCAAGGCCCCGGGGGGACGCCTCACCTCAGACCGGCTGCAGCGCATATCGGAGGTGGCCCGCAAGTACGGCCAGGGGATCGTCCACCTCAGCGTGCGCATGTCGCCGGAGATACCGTACATCGACCTGGCCGATCTGGACGCGGTGGTGCGAGAGCTGGGAGAGGTGGGACAGGAGATCGCCTCCTGCGGCAAGCGGTTCCGGGTGAGCACGGCCTGCGCCGGATGCGAATACAACCCGAACGGCCTGACCGACACTCAGGAACTCTCTCGCCTCGCGACAGAGCGTTTCTTTGGGCAGGACACGCCGCACAAGTTCAAGACCTGCTTCGCCGGGTGCGTGCGAGATTGCGTGCGCTGCCGCATGGCGGACCTGGGATTCCAGGGCATGGTGCGACCGGCGCTGGCGAAAGAGAACTGCACGCACTGTGGGCTCTGCATCAAGGCCTGCCAGGATGAGGCGCTGACGATGGGGGCGGACGAACTGCCCGTGCGCGACCTGTCGCGCTGTATCTCCTGCGGGGATTGCATCAAGGCCTGTCCCTTCGAGGCGATGGTGGCGGAGACGACCGGCCATGGCGTCTTTGCCGGCGGCAAGCACGGCAAACACCCACATGCCGCCTATCCCGTGGCCGAGTTCGTGCCGGATGAGCAAGTGCTGCCCGTAGTTGAGGCCACCATGTCCTGGTATCGCGAGCACGGCAAGCGAGGCGAGCGCCTCGGCGATGTGTTCGATCGGGTGGGGCTCGACAGCTACCGCAAGGCGCTGAAACAGTTGGTGGGCGAGCGGCTGCTCGCCGCGGCCGACGTTCAGCAGCCGAAGTGGCGGCGCATCTTCTACCGCGGGCTTGCGGAGACGTTCCCCGCCTATGGCGAAGTGTGACGAGGAGCATCGAGATGACGGATCAGACAGATGAGAGCGGCGTGGCGACAGAACGCATCGACCTCCGCGGCACGCCTTGCCCGATGAACTGGGTGAAGACGAAGCTGCGACTGGAGCAGATGGAGACAGGGCAGATTCTCGAAGTGCTGCTCGACGATGGAGACGCGATCCGCAACGTGCCGCGGAGCGTGAAGACGGAGGGTCACAAGATCCTGAAGGTCACTCCCATCGGGTCTGATTTCAGCCTGCTGATCGAGAAGTCCGAGCGGTAGCCGCCGGGGAGAGAGACGAGGGAGAGCATGAATACGTCGTCATGGTGTGTCACGAGCCTGAGGTGCAAGGAGTGCGGGCGGGAGTACCAGCCCGAGGCGATCTACACCTGCGAATACTGCTTCGGCCCCCTCGAAGTGATGTATGACTACCGCAAGGTCCGCCGCTCACTGACCGCGGCGACTATCGCCGCTCGGCCTCGGAACCTCTGGCGCTACCGCGAGCTGCTGCCCATTGAGGGTGAGCCGACCGATGGCGCCAACTCCGGCTGCACACCCCTGGTGCGGGCCGACAACCTCGCGCGGGAGCTGGGCGTCAAGGAGCTGTACCTGAAGGATGACTCGGTGAACCGCCCCACGCTCTCGTACAAAGACCGCGTGGTGCCCGTGGCTCTGTCGCGGGCGAAGGAACTCGGGTTCACCACCGTCGGATGCGCCTCCACCGGGAATCTCGCCAATGCCGTGGCCGCGCATGCCGCCATCGCTGGGCTGCGCGCGGTCATCTTCATCCCCGCCGGGCTCGAACTCGGCAAGGTGCTCGGGACTCTCGTCTACGGGCCGACGCTGGTGGCGGTGAAGGGCACCTATGATGAGGTCAACCGGCTCTGCACCGAGATCACCAGCAAGTACCCGTGGGCCTTCGTGAATGTGAACATCCGCCCCTACTATACGGAGGGCGCGAAGACGTGCGCGTTCGAGATCGCGGAGGACCTGGGCTGGCGCGCGCCACACCACATCGTGCTGCCGATGGCCGGCGGAACCCTGCTGCCGAAGGTGTGGAAGGGGTTCCGCGAGCTGCGCGAGATCGGCCTGCTCTCGGAACTTCCGACTCACCTCTACGCCGCTCAAGCCGCTGGCTGCGCGCCCGTGGTGAACGCGATCAAGGAAGGCAGCGACATCATCCGGCCCATCCGGCGACCCGACACTATCGCGCTTTCCCTCGCCATCGGCAACCCGGCGGACGGGTACGCGGTGACGAAGGCGGTGGCGGAGAGCGGCGGCTACGGCGAAGCGGCTACCGATGACGAGATCGTGGAAGCGATCAAGCTGCTGGCGCAGACCGAGGGCATCTTCACCGAAACCGCAGGCGGCGTTACGGTCGCGGTGGCGAGGAAGCTCATCGCCTCCGGCCGAATTCCGGCCGACGAGAGCATCGTGATCTGCATCACCGGCAACGGCCTGAAGACTACCGAGCCGCTGGCGCACCAACTCGGCGAGCCGCTGCTGGTCGAGCCTTCTCTTGCGAGTTTCGAGGAGCGCGCCCCGCACGTGCTCGAGGGAGCGCTGGCATGATCGGAAAGCTGCGGGACTGGCTGGGGAATGCCGCGCCGCCTCGTGGACTGGTGCTGGCCCTGGGCAGGGAGCACCAGCTGCAGATCGAGGCCCACGCCGCGGAGTCCTACCCAGAGGAGTGCTGCGGCCTGCTGGTGGGCGCCAGGAGAGCTGGGATCGAAGTCCACGGCGTCCAGGCGGCTGCTAACCTGAACCAGGAGCGGGCCCGCGATCGCTACCAACTCGATCCGCGCGAGATCCATCGCGCCGATGTCGCGAGCGAGAGGGATGGATTCGAGGTGATCGGGTTCTACCATTCGCATCCCGATCACCCGGCCGCGCCGTCGGCCACAGACGCGGAGCACGCCTGGCCCGGCTATGTGTACCTGATTTCATCTGTGACGGCCCGTGGCGCGAGTGAGACGCGGGCCTGGAGATTCGACGAAGAGACCGGGCAGTTCGACGAACTGCCCATCGTAGTACCCTCGCCCCTCGCGCTGTGCTGCGGGTGCGGGATCAGTGTTGGGAGGTAGATGGAATGGCAGTCAAAGTCAGGATTCCTACGCCCCTGCAGCCTCTGACGCAGGGAGAGCCGAGGGTGACAGCCGACGGCGGCACCGTACGTGATGTGCTGGCCGATCTGGAGACGCGCTACCCGGGCTTCAAGCAGCGTCTCTATGACGAATCGGGGAGCCTGCGTCGCTTCGTGAACGTCTATGTGAACGACGAGGACATCCGCTTCCTGGATGGCGAGAGCACCGCCCTCAGCGAGGCGGACGAGGTGTCGATCATCCCCGCGGTGGCGGGTGGAAGCCTGCCGACCAGGGTGCGGCGCGCGGTGAGGCTAACTTTTCCGCAGCACCTTATCACCGAGCCTGTGACGTTCCGCATGGCCAAGATGTATGACATCACCCCGAATATCCGCCGCGCCCGCGTGACCGAGACTATCGGCGAGATGGTGCTCGAGCTTGAGGGGGAGGAGAAGAACGTTGAGCAAGGGATCCGCTATCTCCAAGATGAGGGTGTGCAAGTCACCGCCGTGGAGGGTGACATCCTCGAGTGATCGCCCGTCGGCGGTTGCGGCGCCGAGCATAGACCTCAGCGAGGATCAGATCGAGCGCTACAGCCGTCATATCCTCCTCCCCGAGGTCGGCGGCGAAGGTCAGCGGAAGCTGCTCCAGTCGAAGGCGCTACTGATCGGAGCGGGCGGGCCTGGGGTCCCCGGCCGGCCTCTATCTCGCCGCGGCCGGCGTGGGCACCATTGGCGTTGTCGACTCCGACACCGTGGATCTGAGCAACCTCCAGAGGCAGGTGCTCCACTGCACCCCGCGCCTGGGCCAGCCCAAGTGCCTCTCCGCGAAGCAGACCATGGAGGACCTCAACCCGGACGTTCGCGTGATCCCCTACCACGAGCGGCTGACGTCGGAGAACATCCTGGATATCATCGCTGACTACGACGTCGTCCTCGATGGCAGCGACAACTTCCCGACGCGCTATCTGGTGAACGACGCCTGTGTGATGAGCCACAAGCCGCTCTGCCACGCCGGCATCCTCCGCTTCGAGGGACAGGTGACCACTATCGTTCCAGGCGAGGGGCCCTGCTATCGCTGCCTCTACCCCGAGCCGCCGCCGCCGGGCCTCGTGCCTAGCTGCCAGGAGGCCGGGATCTTGGGCGTAACCGCGGGAGTGGTCGGTCTCATCCAGGCGACGGAGGCGATGAAGCTGATCCTTGGGATCGGCCAGCCGCTGGTTGGCCGGCTGCTACTCTACGGCGCGCTCGACGCCTCCTTCCGAGAGGTGCGTGTGCCCCGGCACGCCGACTGCGCGATCTGCGGTGACTCGCCCACCATTACCGAGCTGATCGATTACCAGGAGTTCTGCGGTCTGCAGCCGTGATGGCGTGCCCCGCCACGCCCAAGGAGAAGACCTGATGACGACGACCCAGGCGGAGATGGTGACGGTGCGAGTGTTCGGCGCGCTCAGGCAAGCGATCGGGCGCAGCGAAGTGCAACTGCCTTACGCCGATGAAACGGTTCGGGGTACGCTGCTTCGACTGACTGCCGACTCGGACGCCGAGAATCTCAGGCTACATCTTCGATAAGCAAGGGAACGTCTGGCGCAGCCTGATGCTGCTGGTCAACGACGAGCCGGTTGAAGACGCCCTCCAGCAGGCCACCCGGCCGGGTGATGTCATCTGTCTGCTGCTGCCGGTGGCCGGAGGGTAGGCCGCAGGGAACGCCAATCGGCCCGCCGCAGCGATCGGGAGTCGCCAGCCCTACCCAGCCTTGCCGGCCCGAATACCGTCGAGCGTTGTCTTCGCCTCCGCCACCTCCCGGTGGAAGCCAGCGATCTTCTCGCACCCGTAGTCCGAGCAGTCGGCGCAGTTCGCCACCTGGTGGCCCCGTGCGCAGGCGCGAATCCCGCACTCCCCAGCGTGCCCGCACTTGCGCTTGCCCGCAGTCATGCAGCCATCACACCAGACGGACTCGGGCTTGATGTCCCCGCCGTACTGCTGGCTCCACTGGGCCGCCACCTTGGCGATGGCCTCAGCATCATTGGCCTGCGTAGCCTTGTAAGCCATGCATTCGCTGCACACCAACCCACACGCGCCGATGATTTCGTTCATTGCCCTTCTCCTGCGGCATGACCCATGTCCTACCGCAGGCAGTCTATGTCAGAGATTGCCCGCAGTCAATGGCTCGTCGGGATAGCCGCGGGCGCACGCCGAGGATCACCCCTCACGGTGGAACGCCCACGATCGCGGCGATCCGCTCGTACCATGATGGCGACTCCCGGGCCCCGCGCTCTTTCCGTCCCAGAAACGCCGAGGGAGCTGCCCAGGCGCGTCGAATAGGGGCGGGCAGACAGACGGATCGGAGGCCTCAATGGACCTGAAGGACCTGGCGAACCTGCCCATCATCGACTGTCACACCCACTTCGGCGGGACGGACCTCGAAGCGATAGATGGCATGTTGGAGGCCGAGGCGAAGGGCGGCATAGACGCCATCAGCATCGTCGTGACCAGCTTCCCAGGGAGAGTCAGCGCCGATCCGCAGGCGCTCTTCGCCAAGGCGCGTCATCCCCAGAGGATCTACTTCTTCGCAGGCCTGGACCAATCGTTCCTCGGCAAGAGCCTGGATCACCGATGGACTCGCCCGCTGGCGGAGCAGGTGGATATCTACGCAGCGCTGGGCGCAGACGGCATCAAGATGATCAACGGGAAGCCGAATACGCGCAAAGCATCGGGCATCGCGCTCGACTCGGTGGTCTACGACGACTTCCTCGCTCGCTTGGAGGAGACTCAGTTCCCGGTCCTCTGGCACGTCAACGACCCGGAGGAGTTCTGGGACCCGAGCCAGGCGCCAGCATGGGCGAAGGGGCCGGGTTGGCTCTACGACGGAACCTTCCCGACGAACCAGTCACTCTATGATGAGTGTGAGCGGGCGCTGGAGAAGCACCCGAAGCTGAAGATCATGTTCGCGCACTTCTACTTCCTCTCGGACTTCCTCGACCGATCGGCGGCGATACTGGACCGCTTCCCGAACGTGCACTTCGACTTGGCGCCGGGGATTGAGATGCTGCACAACTTCAGCAAGCGGCCCGACGAGGCCCGAGCCTTCTTCCTGAAGTACCAGGACCGGATCGTCTTCGGAACCGACTTCTCGCCGCGATTCCTGCTCTCGCGTATCTGGGTGATGCGCAACTTCCTGGAGACGGACGAGACCTTCCACGTCCCCACCGATGACAATCTCTTCTGGCCCGATCATCGCACCATGATCAAGGGGATCAAGCTGCCGGAGGCGGTACTGCGGAAGATCTACGCGGGAAACTTCGCGCGCATTGTCTCACCTCAGCCGAAGCCGCTGGAAATGCCACTCGCGATGGCCGAGCTGAACCGCCTGACGGCGGTCACTGATGCGTTGGGCGGAGCGCCGAACATGGCGCGGGTGGTGGCCGGGAGACTGGCGGAGGAGAAGGCGTAGCCCCCGGCCGCGGGCTGCTACACCCCCAGCTCGATCCTTCTTCTCAGCAGTCGCATGATGTCGGTGCGGGTGACGATGCCGCGGAGGCCGCTGGCGTCTACGACCAGCAGCCGACCCATGTTCCCGGAGGTCATCTTGATCGAGCGCGTCCCAGACGGGCGCCTCCGGATGGATGACCTGCGCTTCGCTAAGAGGAGCGACAGTTTCCGCCGCCGTCACCCAGGGCCAGCGCTCTCGCGGGACGAGTCGGATGTCGCCCAGTGAGATCAGCCCCAGCAACCGGCCGTTGTCGAGCACCGGGAAGGCCGGATGGTTGTGCCGCATCACATGGTCGTGGACGACCTGATCGAGGCTGGCGCCGGCAGGCACCGACTCCACCGGCTCGGTCATCGCCGCTGAGACCGGTACGCCAAGCAGTTGCTGGCGAAGGACGAGCTGCTGGTAACTCGACTGGGCGGCCTGCACCAGAAACCACCCGATCAGGCCGATCCAGATGCCGCCGTAGTTGCCCCCGAGGAAACTGACCACGCCGAACAGGATCATCAGGAACCCCAGCCCTTGCCCGAAGGAGCTGGCGATGCGAGTGGCTTCGGTCAGGTTCTGGGTCGCACCCCAGATGCCGGCGCGCAAGACGCGGCCGCCGTCGAGCGGGAAGCCAGGCAGCAGGTTGAACACCGCCAGCATGCCGTTCATCATGCCCAACCAGTAGAACATGGTTCCGAGCACGTGGATAGCGGACACCGCGCGGACCAGGAAGTACAGTCCCAAGAAGAACGCGCACAGCACCCCACTCATGGCCGGCCCGGCAATCGCCATGCGAAGCTCGATGCTGGCGGTCTTCGGCTCGTCGTTCATCTTCGAGACGCCGCCGAAGATGAACAGGGTGATGCCGCTTATGCCGATGCCACTGCGGACCGCGACGACGGAATGCGCGAGCTCGTGCAACAGCACGCTGGCGAAGAACAGAACAGCGGTCGAAAACCCGACGAGCCCGCGAACACCGATGGATGCGCCCGGCAGATATCTGGCAAACCATCCCGTAGCCAGCAGTACGACCACGATGACGAAGACGATGAACCAGGTGTAGTCGATATCGACGTCAATGCCGAACAGCCGGCCGACGCGCAGTGACCGCGTTATCAACATGAACCTCCGTGGAGAGAGGAAGGAACGCTTCCCGGCCGGTTCCGTCATCAGCGGCGCTGACCTGTCACTGCAGCCATACAACCCTCGTCAAGGTCCCGGGGCCCTTCGGCCATGGCGCGTACAGGTCTCGGTCGGCGCCTTGTCCTCATCGAAGGTGACGTTCTTCACTATCGGGCAGAAGGGTGTGGCAAGCTTACCGGTCAGCGCGCAGATCGGGAGAGTGACCAGACGGCGCGGCTTATTGGGCTTCGGCGAGGGCTTCTCCCGCGGCTGCTCCGTCGGCCTGGCCTCCGCCTTCTTCCTCGCGGTCTGAGCGCCGTGGATGTCGCAGACCTTGGTCGGCGGCCTATCGTCGGACTCCAGGTCATAGGTGACCTGAACCGCGGGCGGGCAGTCGGGCCCCCGCAGCATTCCTGAGAGCGGGCAGATGTCCTTCGTGACGAAGCGGCCGCCTGTTGCTTCGTCCGGTGAGGGTTCTGGCTTCGTCGGCTCGGGCGCCTTCTTCGGGCTCCTCTGTTTGGTCGACTTGGTCGCGCCTGGCTCCTCCGAGCTGATTTCGACGACCGGCTCTTGCTCCCTCGCCATCGCTGCGGCCATGACCGGTTGCGCCTGGGCCATGAAACGCGCCCAGACGGGAGCAGGAATGGTGGCGCCGGCGACCTTCCGGGTGGCCTCGGAGAAGCTGTCGTTCCCCGCCCAGACGGCCGCGCTCGAGATCGCCGGTGAAGCCGATGAACCAGGCGTCCTTGTAGTTGTTGGAGGTGCCCGTCTTTCCAGCGGCCGGAAAACTGAGCTGGCGCTTGATGCCGGCGGCGGTTCCGTACTTGATCACGTCGCTGAGCATGTCGACCATCTGGTCGGAGATGCGTTCGTCTAGCACGCGCCAGGCCTTCACCTTGTGCTCTTCGAGCGTGCGCCCTACCGGATCCATGATCTTGGCGATGCCATAGGGCTCGGTGCGCAGCCCCTTGTTGGCGAAGTCCGCGAAGGCCGATGCCATCTCGAGCGGGCTGACGTCGCAGTAGCCGATCGCCAGCGGCAGCACCGGCTGCATCGGGTGGTAGATGCCCATCCTCTCCGCGGTGGCGATCACCGAGCCGATACCGATCTTGTTAGCCACCTTCACCGCCGGGACGTTGCGAGAGAGCGCAAGCGCCCTGCGGTAGGTGATCGAACCCTTGAACTTGCCGTCATAGTTCCTGGGCGACCAGCGCTTGCCGGCCGCGCCGGGGAAGCTGATGGGACTGTCTATCACCCGGGTGTCGGGCGTGTCACCCTGTTCTAGCGCGGCCGCGTAGACGAAAGGCTTGAAGGACGATCCCGCTTGCCGGCCGCCCTGCACCGCCCGGTTGTACTGGTTCTTCTTCCAGTCGGACCCGCCGACCAGCGCTTTGATTGCCCCGGTGTGGACATCGACGGCGACCAGGGCGAACTGCGTGACATTCCTGCGGCGTCCCTGCGCCAACCCCCACTGTACGGCCTCTTCGGCCGCCCTCTGCATCTCCATGTTGAGCGTGGTCTGGATAGTGAGGCCGCCCTTGTAGATCGCGTCCGGCCCGTAGCGATCGGTGAGGCTGCGGAGCACGTAGCTGACGAAGTAGGGTGCGGCCTGGTAGGTGCTCAGCCCGAGCGGCTTGCGGTCCTTGACCAGCTTGAGAGGCTGTTGCTCGGCTTCCTGCTCCTCGTAGGCGGTGACATAGCCGAGGTCTCGCATCCTCTGGAGCACCAGATTGCGTCGCCCGGTGGCTCGCTCCTCGTCCTCGAACGGGGAGTAGAACTCGGGCGCTTTGGGAAGGGCGGCGAGCAGCGCACACTCCGACAGGCTGAGCTTTTCCGCGTCCTTGCCGAAGTAGGTCTTTGCCGCCACCTGGACGCCGTACGCGCCCTCGCCAAAGTAGATCTGGTTGAGGTAGAGCTCCAGGATCTCGGACTTCGTGTAGGAGCGCTCGAGCTGGAGCGCCAGGATCAACTCGGCAAGTTTGCGGGCGATGGTCTTGCTGCGGGTGAGGTAGACGTTGCGGGCCAACTGCTGGGTAATAGTGCTTCCGCCCTGCCGAGCGCCCATGTGGAGGATGTCGTGGACAACGGCCCGCATGATGCCGCGCGGATCAACGCCTATGTGGTGATAGAAATCCTTGTCCTCAACGGCGATGGCGGCATCCTGAAGCCGCTTCGGAATGCGCTCGAGCGGGAGAAACTCGCGATTCTCAGTCGATACCGCGGCCAGCATCTCCCCCTCAGCCGACAGCACGCGGCAGCCGCGGCCAGGGCGGATGTCGCCCAGATCGCGCGCCTGCGGGATCACCTTGGAGACGGCCGAGTAGGTGCCCCAAAGCAGCCCCACCCCTCCCGCAATCATGAACAGCAGCGAGAGGTTGAGGAGGCGTAACGCCCACCAGACGAGGTTCCGCAGTCGGCTTTCGGGGTTCACCAGGTCGTCAGGCCTTTCGGCTCATTATATCGCAGTAGGGCGTGTGCGCGCTAGCTAGCAGGACCTTTGCCAACCCGCGCTCCGGAATCACTTGCCGGCCCGGGTCAGGTCTACGATGCGCCGCCCTGGCGTGATTGAGATCACGCGATTCGCCTGGAGGTAGGCGGTAACGGCCGCGCCGATCGCCGGACTGGGGCTGTCGGCCTTCGTCTTCAGACCGGCGAAGACCCGGAAATAGCCCATCGCGCCCTTTGCCAGCGACACCGGCATAGCCGCCAAGTAGATCTTACCGGGATCGAGCGCCTGGCCCCCGATGGTCGCCGACACCAGACGTCGGCCGGCCGGGCCGCCCGAGCGAAAGGTCACCGTCATCCCGGAGACCTGCAGGAACCCCGGGTTGGGCTGAGGCAGAACGAACAGGCTCCGCTCCAGCGCCTCCTGGAGCGTGTTCCCTGGCATCTCGATAAGCACCAGTTGCTCCTCGGGATACATCAGCGCCTTCCCCAGAGCGCCCTCACCCAGGTCCCCCGCGGGGATCGTGGAGGGGCGAAGCTCACTCGCCTGTACCAGCGCGATATCGGCGTTCAGAGCGGTTCTGGCCGCATCGGCGACTAGGTCGCCGAGAGTGGCCTCGCCGAGGCGCGCATTGCTGCCGTCCAGCGGTAGCGCGAGCTTGGTTCCCGCGGCCTGGGCGCTGCTCACAAGCGCCGCTGAGAGCAGGAGAGCCACCAGCGCGATTGTCTGTCTCTTCGCCATCTTCAGACCCTTTCGGACACCGAAACAGCAAGCTCACTGCACGTCTACCCTCAGCTTAGACACCTGAAACGAAGAAGCGCTCACAAAGTCTTGGTCAGCCGGCCCACCAGGCCCCTGGAGCCCTATCCGGCGCTGTGGGCTCGTTTTCCCAGGTCCCACTTCAGGAAGGCCTCGACGAACTCGTCGATCTCACCATCCAGCACCGCGGCGGAGTTACCGGTCTCACAGTCCGTGCGATGGTCCTTGACCATTTGGTAGGGGTGCAGCACGTACGACCTGATTTGATGCCCCCAGGCGATATCGGTCTGCTCGCCCCGGAGTTCGGCGATCTTCCTCTCCTGCTCGGCGCGCTGCTGCTCGAGCAGGCGCGCCTTGAGCACGCGAAGCGCGCTCGCCTTGTTCTGATGCTGCGAGCGCTCATTCTGGCTCTGGGCAACGATACCTGTGGGTATGTGGACGATCCGCACCGCGGAGTCGGTCTTGTTGACGTGCTGGCCGCCCGCGCTCCTGGCCCGGAACGTCTCGATCCTCAGTTCCTCTTCTCTCACCTCGACCTCGTCCGTCTCCTCGACATCGGGGATCACGTCGACGGCCGCGAACGAGGTGTGGCGGCGGTGCGCCGAGTCGAAAGGCGAAAGCCGCACCAGCCGATGCACCCCGCGCTCTCCCCGCAGCCGCCCATAGATATGATCACCCGTGATCGCCGCGGTAATGCTGCGGCTGCCGGCGGAATCGCCGGGGGTGCGGTCGATGATCTCCCAGGTGTACCCATGCCGCTCGGCCCAGCGCCCGAACATGCGGCTGAGCATATCCACCCAGTCACAAGATTCGGTTCCGCCGGCGCCGGCATTGATCGACATCAGTGCATTGTGGGCGTCGTATTCGCCCTCAAATAGCCGCGCCAGTTGTTGCTGGGCCATCATCTGCTCGAGCCGCGCCAACCCGGCCTCGATCTCGGCCGACTCGGCCTGGGACCCCTCCTCCTCGGCCATCTCCGCCAGCACCGTCAGATCCTCGGACTCCTGCAGGATGGTCTTGAGCGGCCCCAGATCGCGCTTGCGGCGGCTGATCTCCGAATGCAGCTTGGCGGCGGAGGTAGGGTCCTGCCAGACCTCCGGGGCGGCCGCCCGCTCCTCCAATTCCTTCAGCTCGACCTCGCGGCGAGCGAGGTCAAAGACGATCCCTCAGTTCCCGCGCCTGATTGAGCAATTGCTCGGCACGCTCGCGAAGCTCGTACATCTCTGCCACGCGACATCACCTCCTTCAGGTAACGGGGCAGGCGACGCTTGCCTGCCCTAAGTAGTGTGCTAACTGTGGGAGCGCTGCTGGTTGAGGACTTCGTACAGGACGAGCGCAGTCGCCACCGCGACGTGATGCGAGTCGGTGCGCCCCACCATCGGAATCTTCACCATCATATCACAAACCGACTGCTCTCCGCCGGACAGCCCGCGGCGGCTGCCCATGAGTAGGACCATAGGGCGTGGGTACCTCACATCGCGATAGTCAGTCCCCGCGGCAGGCGACGTGCCGACCACGGTCGCGCCCTGCGCCTGCTTCCACGCCGCGAACTTCTCCCAGGTCGTCCGCACTAGCTGTTGCGAGAACACCGCGCCGAGGCTGGCCCGCACCGCCGTCGGATCATAGGGGTCGCTGGAGTCGCCGATGAGGATGACGCCCTTTCCCCCGACCGAGTCGCTCACCCGCAGAATGGTACCGAGGCTGCCTGGGTGGCCGATCCGATCGAGCGCGACCCAACCCAGCTCCTCGCCAAGGCGCACGCTGTCGAGAGCTGCCCAGCGCTGCCTCATTACCGCCGCCAGGCCCTGGTGGCCATCGGAGGGCGAGATGCTATTGAGCACCTCTCCGGTCACCTCAAGACGCGGAAGGCTGCGGTTGACATCGAGGAATCGGCGCTGGTCATCGTCGAGTAGCTCCTCCGCTACGATCAGTGTCTCCACCTCGACCCCCATCGCCACCGCCTCGGAGATGAGTTGAGACCCTTCGGCGAAGAAGAGCCCGGTCTCGTCTCTCTCTCGCCGGCGGAGCAGGCGCTTGACCTGCTTGATCTGGGGGTTAGCGCGGGAGGTGATGGGCATGGGAGGAGGGTCTAGCGGACCCGTTGAGAGGGCGCGACTGGGCGAGCGCGCCGTCAGGCCCCTCGCCCACAACACTTCTTGTACTTTTTGCCACTCCCACAAGGGCAGGGGTCGTTGCGTCCGACTTTGCGGCCGACTGCGGCAGCGGCGGCGCGGGGACGAGCGGCTTGTCGCACTGGAGCGGTCTGCGTCGCGATGGGCGCGCTTGCTCCCACGGGCGCAGCCATACGATCATCGTCCTCGGCCTCGACAGGCTGGCCTTGCGGCGCGGCGCCCAGTCCCAGCGCGGCCCTACGCTGTTCCTCGCTCTCGTGGGGCTTGATCACCACCCGGAACAGGTAGCGGATGATGTCCTCGCGGACGGTGGCGAGCAGCCGCTGCCAGTAGTCGTAGCTCTCCTTGCGATAGAGCATGAGCGGGTCGACGCCGGAGTAGCCGCGCAGGCCGATGCCTTCCTCCAGGTCCTCCATCGCGGCCAGATGATCGACCCAGCGGGCGTTCACGACGCGCAGCGTGACCAGCCGCTCCAGCTCGCGCATCTGCTCCTCGCCGGCCTGTTGCTCTCGTTCCCCATAGGCGGCAGCGATCTCGTCCTGGAGGAACTGCACGAGATCCTCGTGGCGGGCGA
Source organism: uncultured Armatimonadota bacterium (assembly GCA_963699135.1). Classification (GTDB taxonomy): domain Bacteria; phylum Armatimonadota; class Hebobacteria; order Hebobacterales; family Hebobacteraceae; genus JBEKKD01. Next base: position 2,139,417 of record OY969415.1, read on the forward strand.
TCCCCTGCATCTCCTCCACCGTCGCCCGGATCGGAAAGACCTCCTGCAGCGTGGCGGTGGAGCGCTTCCAGGTTCCACTCATCGTGGTGAATCTCAGGGCTGGCCAACTCCTTGACGCTGACTTCGACGAAGTCGCGCATGTGCGTGAGTACGGTTTCGCGCAAGTCCTCGCCCATCAGCACCCGCTTGCGCTGCTCGTAGATCAGCGCCCGCTGGTGGTTCATCACGTCGTCGTACTGGAGCCGATGCTTGCGAATCTCGAAGTTGTGCGCCTCGACCTTCTTCTGGGCGTTCTCGATCATCTTGCGTGGTGAGCTTCGTGCTCGATCGGCTCGTTCTCGGGCCACTTGCCCAGGAAGAAGTCCAGCCGCTCGGGTCCGAACAGCCGCATCAGTTCGTCTTCGAAGGAGACGTAGAAGCGCGAGGACCCCGGGTCGCCCTGGCGGCCGGAGCGACCGCGCAAGCTGGTTGTCGATGCGGCGGCTCTCATGGCGCTCGGTGCCCAGGATGTGCAGCCCGCCGAGCGCGATCACCTTCTCTTTGTCGGCCGCGCAGCTCGCCTTCGCCTCGGCGAGCGCGGCCTCGCGCTGCTCGCCTGTGGCCTGCGCGGGGTCGATCCCGTCCCGGCGCAGCAGATCGTTGGCGAGTTCGTTCGGGTTGCCGCCCAGGAGGATGTCCACGCCGCGGCCGGCCATGTTGGTGGCGATGGTCAGCGCCGCCGGAGCGGCCGGCCTGGGCGATGATGTGGGCTTCCATCTCGTGGTACTTGGCGTTCAACACGCGGTGCGGAATGCCGCGGTCGAGCACCTCGGCGAGGCGTTCGTGCTCTCGCTCCGTCCAGGCCGATCAGTGTCGGCCAGGCGCCGCGCGTTCGTCCGGCTTCGTGACATCCGGATCGACGGCCGCAGGCTCGCAGCAGCGCCGCAGGCGCGCCCAAGCGGCATCTCTTCCAGCGACTGATAGCAGATGATCTCGGCGATTCGCCTGATCTCGCCCCTGCCGACATCACCGTCCTTGCCGTCGAGCTTGGCGAGCAGGCCCTCGATCTCCTCCACGAATCGACTGCACGCGAGCCAGGCGCTGCTCGATCCGCCGCAACTCCTCGGGCTGGGCGATGCGGGTCCCGCTGTGGTCGAATCTTCGCGACGGCTGTCTCCAGGTGCCGCAGCTCCCGCTCGATCGTCGCCCAGCCGCCCCTGCAGGGCGCGGCGCCAGCTCGCGCGCTCTGCTCGTCGCTGAGCCTCTGTCGGTCTGCAGCAGCGCGTCCTCGAGCAGGAGCAGCTGCGCGCAGCAGCTGGAGCCGTTCGGTCTTCAGTCGCTCGCTCAGCCGCTCGGACACCTCGATGGATCGCGTGCCTACCAGGGTCGGTCGGCCCAGGCTCTGCATCTGCGGCGATCTCGGCGGTGATCCCGTGGAACTTCCCCTCCTGCGGTCTTGTAGATCACGTCGGAGTGGTCTTTGCGGATCATCGGGCGATGGGTCGGGATCACCACGACGGGGGCATTGTAGACCTTGATGAACTCCGGCTCTTCCGTCTTCGCGGTTCCGGTCATGCCCGAGAGCTTCTTGTAGAGGCGGAAGAAGTTCTGGTGCGTGATGGTCGCGGTGGTGACGTTCTCCCGCTCGATCACGACCTTCTCCTTGGCCTCGATGGCCTGGTGCAGTCCCTCGCTGTAGCGCCGGCCGTACATCAGGCGGCCGGTGAACTCGTCGACGATGATCACCTTGCCGTCGCGCACCACGTAGTCCATATCGCGCTCGTAGCAGGCATGGGCGCGGAGGGCCGCGTTCACGTGCTGGAAGAGCTCGATGTTCTCAGGATCGGAGATATTCGAGACGCCGAGAAGTTGCTCGACTTTGCGCACGCCGTCCTCGGTGAGGAAGGCGGTCTTGCTCTTCTCGTCGACGATGTAGTCGGTATCCTGGGTCAGCCGCGGGATAATGCGATCGACCTTGCGGTACAGCTCGGTCGGCTTGGCGCCCAGCCCCGGCCAGGATCAGCGGCGTGCGCGCCTCGTCGATCAGCAAGCTGTCGGCCTCGTCCACGATGGCGAAGTGCAGATCGCGCAGCACCAGCCACTCGGCATAGTCGACGGTGTTGTCCCGCAGATAGTCGAATCCGACCTCGTGGTTGGTGGCGTAGGTGATGTCGCAGCGATAGGCCTCGTGACGTCTCGTCGGGCCATCCATATCGTGCTGGATCACGCCGACGGTGAGGCCGAGCGACTCGTAGATCGGCGCCATCCAGTCGCGGTCACGCTTTGCCAGGTAATCGTTATGGGTGAGAAGGTGGGCGCCCTTGCCTTCGAGCGCGTTCAGGTAGAGCGCGGGGACGGCCACCTGAGTTTTGCCTTCACCCGTCTTCATCTCGGCGATGCGGCCCCAGTGCAGCATGATGGCCCCGATCATCTGCACGTCGAAGTGGGCCATGAAGCGCTCGCGGTCGTAGTGCAGGCCCTGCGGCTTCAGCTTGGCCTCGAACGCGTCCGTCTCGCGGCAGCGGCAGAATGGTGTCGTCCGGGACGGCGTTCCCTTCGCGGTAGACGCGGAATCGCACCTGGCGGCTGCCGAGAGCGCGCCAGGTGGCCTCGCGGACCAGCGCATAGGCCTCCGCCAGCAGGTCGTCGAGCGTCTCACCCGTGGCAAGCCGATCCCGGAACTCGTCAGTCTTCGCCCGCATCTGCTCGTCGGTAAGCTGCTGCATCTGAGGGCCCAGCGCGCTGATCTGCTCGACCAGCGCGCGTGATCGGCTTAGGTCGCGTCGTGTGGAGTCGAAAATCGCGGCGAGTACTGACATTCGTCCTCTAGCGAATCGGGGCCCCATCCCCTCCGCGTTCGCGGCCCAGCCGCGACCGCAGACGCGCCCCGTCAGGTGCGGGCAGCGCCCAAGGCGCCGCCTGGGTAAGTATACCATGCACGGGAGGGGTTGTCAGGCCGCGGGACCTACCGCCCAGAGCGAGCAGGTGGTCGCGAGCGGTACAAACATGCCCATCACAGGGCTTCGGTGAGTGTGACATCACCCAGCCGCGCGCCGGCCTCGATGAGGCCGGGCTCGGTGCGGGCGATCACGCGGGTGGGCAGTCCATCGGAGACGCTTCCCAGCCCTACCTGGGCATCCACGCGGCAGCGCGACCCCGGCTTCAGAGCGATGGCAACGGTGCCGGTGCCCGCGTGGGCCTTGAGTTCACCCGAGAAGGGCTTGGCCATCTCGACTTCGACGTCGCCACAGCCAACAGAGGCGGCGATCCGGTCACTGGTCGCCCCAGCGATGGTGATCGTGCCGGCGCGGCTGTGAACCTCCAGCGGACTAGTCACATCTTTCAGCGTGATATCGCCGACCCCCAGACTCACGGCGACACGCTCTCGGGCGTGGTTCACCTCGACATTTCCGGCGGACGAGTCAACTGTAACCGGCCCTTTGCAGTTCGCGACCTGGATGTCGCCGAAGCCCCCCTCGACCGCAACGGAGCTGGTTCGCCCATCCACTGTCACGTTCCCCACTCGCAGGCGGATCAGCACTGCAATGCCAGGTGGGGCCGCGAGCACGATGTCGGTTCTCGTCTGGCTCCCTCTCCGAGCGCGGGTGGCGATCCTGAGTTCACCACCTGCTACCGAACCCGCGAGGGTTGGTGTCCGCTGCGACGCGAGACCAGATCCGCCCCAGGCATAGCTATGTGCGCGGAGCGTGACCCGCGGGCCTCCGGCGACCACCTGAACGTCCCCGATCTCATTGTCGACGACGACTCGCGTCGCGGAGCCGACGTCAAATGCCCGCTGCTCCTCGCCCAGGTCGATGCCGGAGGGTCCGCGGCTCTGCTGGTATCGCAGCCCCGCCCGCGACATATTATAGAGGCGGCACGCGCCCCATGCCGTCACCGCCACTGAAAGTGCCACCACCAGCACTGCGACCACGATCCGAGCGCGCATGGCCATTCCTCTCAAGCTCTGTCTTCGCCCATTTCTGTCTACGCCGATCCAGGCCCGTTGGTTTCATCGCTCGCCCAGTCGCAGCGCCTGGAGCGCAGGACAGGGGCAGGCGTCTGCGGAAGTGGACGTGTGGCGCGGGGAGGTGCGTTGACGCCTCGGTTCGTTGCCGATTGCATGCTGGGCCGGCTCACCAAGTGGCTGCGCGCCTTCGGCTTCGACGTGGCCTACGGCCCCTTGGCGGAAGACCGGGAACTAGCGCAGCAAGCTCGCGATCGGCAGGCGGTTCTGCTCACGAGGGACACGCGCCTGCGAGCGACAGGGGTTCGGGTGTTCTTCATCAGGGATGACCACGTGGAGGATCAGTTGAGGCAAGTGGCGGCCGAGCTGCCGCTGGACCTCGCCCAGGCCAGGCCTCTCACTCGCTGCACGGTATGCAACGGCGTTCTCCTCCCGGCCGCCAGGGAGGAGGTCGCCGATCGGGTGCCGCCGTTCGTGTACCTGACCCAAGAGCGCTATTCGCGCTGCCCCGACTGTGGGCGAGTCTACTGGGAGGGAACACACGTCTCAGCCATGCGCGCCCGGCTCGCTGAGCTTACCGGGCAGGCTTCGGGGGTGAGTGATGGCGGGCGCTAAGGCCGCCCGGCCGCGCCGGTGGCGGGGCGCGCTGATCTTCGCCGGCGTCGTCGTGCTCTGGTCGCTGCTGGTCTGTTATCCGGACCCGGCCATTTTCGTCCGCAACTTCCTCCGCTACCGACGACTGCCCATCGACCCCAAGATCGACGCCAAGATGGCCTGGCCGCTACCAAGAAAGGCCAGCAGTATCGAGTCGTTCGTCGATGGCGTGCTCATCCCCACCTCGGACTGGAAGCAGTACCGAGTCCCCTGGTATGTCCCGACGGCGAGCGAGGTAGTGCACTCACTCCGGGGCGACTGCGAATCCAAGGCGGTGCTACTGGGGAGCCTGTTGGCGGGGCAGGGCATCCCATTCCAGGTGCGCGCCTCCTTCAACCACATTTGGATCGACTATCAGGGTCGGCAGCCGCGGCCTGGCGAAACCGCCGACGTCGCCTATCTGGAGGGCCCACCCGGTCGGTTCGGTATCCATTGGCCGCGGAAGGTGGACTGGCGAGGTCTCCTCGTGGTGCAGAAGGAGCAGCTCTGGGAAGAGATGCCACCGGCGCGCAAGCAACTCTGGCTGCTTGGGCTGGTCTGGCTGGCGGTGGCGGCTCTTAGCTGGCCGACGGCGCCTCCCGGGGAGGGTGAGATCAGGTCGGACTGGCGGGCGCGCGTCGGGGACTTGCTGGGTCGGGCGGCCTGGTTGAGCGCCATCGTCCTGGGCCTGCTGGCATACGAGCCCTGGAGCGGCTCGCCCCCACGGTGGACGGCGCCCGAGCTTAAGGAGGTGTTCGTCCTGTCGATTGCAGTCGGCGCGTTCCTGGCCTGGCTCGCGGCGCTGCGAGCGCGACGTTCGGCGGCAATCGGCGAAGATCGTGGGCTGACAATCTTCTCCTCATTCGGCCGGCGGCATCGGAAGCGGCAGGTGGGAGCGGCGGAGATCGATCATATCCGAGTCGATGACCCTCGCGGCAACCTGCGGCCCTGGCTGGTGTCGGCGGCGCTGCGCACCGGTGAGCGCATCGTGTTGGCACACTACCGAGGCGAGGTAACCGCGCGCGCCACTGGCCGCCGACTGGGCCTGGAGCTGAACAAGGCGCTGGTGGTGCGCTCCGATGGAGCAGAGAGCAGGGCCAACCCGGACGAGATACCGAGATCGCTGAAGGAACGGGCAGAGCGGCGCCCAGCGCCCACGGCGCTGGCTCGCCCCCGTGGCTGCGACCTCCTGGTAGATGACACCGATACCGCCTGGGTGATGCGGTATCCGACACCGGGGAGGTCCTGGATCGTGCTGATGGCAATGGCCCTCTTCCCCGTGCTGCTGGCGGCCGCGCTCACCTATGCCCTCCTCAAGTCGCCTCTGGTGCTTGCGTTCTGGGCGGGATGGGTAGTCGCCGCGCTCTTCCTCGCGCTCAGCCTATACCTGGCGCTGATGCTCAGGGGGGAGATAGTGGCGCGCTTCGCCGGCGTGAGGGTGGAGGTGACAGAGGGTGAACTCAGGTTCTACACCCCCGAGCGTAAGCTGGAACGAGTAGACCTGCGCGCGGTGGAAGCGGTGGAGTTCGGCCGCGTGGAGGAAGGCCCGACCGTTGCCATCGTCACTCCGGGTAAGGTGCTGCACCTGCGCGACCTGTGTGCGACAGAGCATCGCGGCTGGGTGCGGCAGCAGGTGGAAGAGGCGATCCTGCGGGCAAGCTAGCGTGTTGGGGGAGCCGGCAAGCTAGACTTCCGCGTCCAGCAGCCTGCGGCTGCGCTCGTCGAGGTCGTTCATGTCCTCGATCTCGTAGCGGTTGCCGTCTGCGTCCTGGAGGAGCAGCCGGCGGTTCTCGATGACCTTCACGTCTTCCCGATCGCGGATGTCGAAGACGCGGTAGCCGCGGTCGGTCTCGACTTCCCAGCGGGCGGCGCCGTGGGCATCCTCGATCTCGTAGATGGCGGTGATCTTGGGCACGAAGTAGGCGCGGTTCAGTTCCTCGTCAAGCACCTGCCGGCTCTCCGCGGTCCAGGCGGCACGGGTCGCGCGAGCAGCGCCACTTCCTTGCCTTCTCATCCAGGAAGCTGAGGAAGTCGGCGACCTCGGAGACCGGGAAGACGCGGAGCGGGCTTCAGATCGATGTAGCTGGCGTGGTGCCATCCACGGTGACGTGCAAGCGGCGAAAGGCGTCCCGCCAGATGCTGCACCTCGCTGGCGTCGAGGATGTCCGAGGCGCTCGATCTCGGCTTCCCAACTGGTGGCTCTAGACCGACGCCTCCTCAGCGGCGTCTTCCGGCAGGGTCCAGCCGAGCGACGCCCGGCCTCCTTCTCCTCATCTGGGGATTGGTCACAGACTCCGCCTCGAAAACCAGAACTGCGGGACTACCGCCCCGCACCTTCGACAACTCGGACTGGAGCTTGCACAGGCGGCTGTAGAGTCCGTCCGGTATCCAGCAGACTCGTCGTGCGAGCCCAGTTCCACCAGCCGCCCGTGCTCGAGCACGAGGATCTTGTCGGCCTTGCGCAGCGTCGAGAGGCGGTGGGCGATGGCGAAGGTGGTGCGGTTCGCCACCAAGCGCTCCAGGGCCTGCTGGATGAGCATCTCCGTCTCGGTGTCCACGGAGGAGGTGGCCTCGTCCAGGATCAGGATGCGCGGGTTCTTGAGGATGGCGCGGGCGATGGAGACGCGCTGGCGCTCGCCGCCGGAGAGCAACTGGCCCGCGCTCGCCGACGTAGTGTGTCATAGCCGTAGCGGGAGGTTGACGATGAAGTCGTGCGCGTTGGCCGCCTTGGCCGCGGCGACGATCTCCTCCGGCTTGGCGTCCGGCACGCCGTAGGCGATGTTCTCCGCGACCGTGCCGTGGAAGAGGAAGGGCTCCTGCAGCACCACGCCGATCTGCTGGCGCAGGGAGCGCAGTCGATAGCTCCTTCACGTCGTAGCCGTCGATCAGCACCTGCCCCTCTTCGGCCTCGTAGAAGCGGCTGAGCAGCTGCACCAGCGTGGTCTTGCCCGCGCCGCTGGGCCCGACCAGGCCGATCATCTCGCCCGGCTCGGCGACGAAGCTGACGTCGTGCAGCACCGGCTTGCCCAGGCTCGTAGCTGAAGCTGACGTGCTGGAACTCGACCCGACCCTCGATCTCTGCGAGCTTGATGGAGCCCGGCTCGTCCGGGATCTCCGGCTTGGTGTCGAGCACCTCGAACACCCGCTCGGCCGCGGTGAGGGCGTGCTGCACGCGATGGTTCATGTCGCCCAGCGCCTGCACCGGCTGGTAGAACTGCCACATGAGCTCGGTGAACATGACCAGCGTGCCGACGGTGGTCATCGCCGTTCAGCACCTCGGGCGCCGCCGTAGCCGTAGATGAAGAGCGATGCCGACCGAAGTCATGAAGCCGAGCGCCGGGAAGAACGTCGTCCACATCTTCGCCACCTGCAGCTCCTGGCCGAAAGAGCGCGCCGCTGCGGGTCTTGAAGCGCTTCGACTCGCGATCCTTCCTGGGCGAAGGACTTCACCACCCGGATGCCGGGGATGGAGTCGGCGAGCACCGCGTTGAGGCCGGCGTAGCGGCGCCACACCTTCCCGTAGATGCGATGGATGAGCATGCCGAACCAGAAGGTCCCGAGCCACCATGAAGGGCGTCGGGATGAGGGTCAGCGCGGCGAGCTTCGGGTTCGCCGCGAAGAGCATGATGCACACGATAGGGATGGTGAGCAGGTTGAGGATGATCTGCTGCAGCCCGTCGGCCACGAAGTACTGCAGCCGCATGATATCGTTGGTGACCCGGGACATGATCTGCCCGGTCTGCTTGCGGCTGAAGAAGCCCATGGACAGCATCTGCAGGTGGTCGTACAGCTCCACCCGCATGTCCAGCACCACTCGGCCGCCCAGCCACTCCATCATGTAGCCGCGCATGCCATGCCGATCACCGTCCGCATCAGGGCCATACCGAGCAGCAGGCCAAGACCACGATGGCGAGACCGGGCTGGGTACCGCTGCGTGAAGCACCCGATCGAAGAGATACCGGGTGACGTAGGCGGCGGGGATCAGGTTCAGCACGGTGAGCACGATGCTCATCGCGAAGCCGACGATGGCATACGTCCTTGTAGGGGGCCAGGTAGCGGATGAGTCGGCCGAGAAGCTGTCCCTTCTTCATGCAGAACGGGCACACCTCCGACCAGCGAGGCAGGACCCGACCGCAGGTCGGGGCAGCGGGTGGCCGAGTGGGCCGCTCCGCTTCTGGCCCCCGTGCTCGTCTGATCGTCATCCGGCGAGAGGCGTCGCAGGACACGCTGGACGCGGTGGATCTCGGGGGCGACGGAGCGGCTGAAGCGGACCACCTCGACGGCCTTGTCGTCCGTGACCACTTCCAGCGAGCCGCTGCCGATGAAGTCGCGCACCCGGACCCGGCGCACCTCGGAGAGGGGCACGTCCACTTCCACCCGGGCGGGGCCGTTCTCGGGGGCCAGGGGCGAGCCGCCGGTCGGTGATCAGCAGCCAGCGATCACCGTACTCCCCCTCAGGCGTGATGTCGGCGTGAAGGTCAACGAGCCGCTTCTCGCCGTCATCGATCAGCTTGCCGATGGCAGACTCGATCTGCTCGGGAAGCTCCTGCTGAAGGTCGGCGTCGAGCAGCTTATCTATCTCTTGGAACTCAGCTTCGGTCATGGCGCCATCACGCGAAGCCGGCCGCGGGCAACTGAACCGGGCCGGCCTGTCCTTCTCTCTGCTACTTCCACGCCTCAGCGGATTATTCCCCTCCCTAGCCCCGTGTCTGTCGGTCTCTTGTCCCGGATACATGCGAAACCCGGTGCATCCCCGGCCGGAGATGTGGTATTCCACCCGCAGAAGGCGCGGGCAGGTGCGCCTGCCTGGGCGCCGCGGACAGTCTGCCGAAAGGGGGTGGCTCGGGTGAGCTGTGGAAGCTGTGGGAAGAAGGCCGCCACGAAGAAAAAGGCGACCAAGAAAAAGAAGTAAGCAGTACGGAAGCACGCAGTAGGTTGGTCCCCGCCATCCCGCGGGGGGATGAACCGAGGCCGGCGTCCCTTGGGGGAGGCCGGCCTCAGCTATGGCAGAGGGGGTGACCCTCTTTCTGCCCTCGCCCCCCGCAGTGGGTTGTTGCGCCGGTGATTCCCATCTGGTATAACCGGTTCTGCGGCGCGTCGTGCGTTTCCGCACGTCGCGCGAGCGGATCCGGGGAGCCGATAGGGAGGCGCCAGTGCTCAGTGGACGGGCCGCTACAAGGGAACGTGCGCTGTGGGTGGTATTCGCGGTCGCCGGCTGCGCCGCGGTGGCTCTCACGAACTCCGCGAGCGGCGCAGACTGCAAGCCATCGTCAGGGAGGGAGAGCGTGAGGATAGGCGCCTACTATTTCGATGGTTGGGCCACTGACCGCTTCGTGACGGAGCGGATGGCCGCGGAGTTCGCCGACCGGGAGCCGATCTGGGGCTGGCGCGATGACTCGCTCCAACTGATGGAACGCCAGATCGACCTCGCCGCGGATAGCGGACTCGCGTTCTTCGCCTTCTGTTGGTACTGGCACGACGACGGGACGGCCATCGAGCGCGAAGGCGATCAGGAATGACCCCCTGAACACGGGATTGGAGCTGTTCCTGAAGGCCTCGAACAACCATCGCATGGAGTTCTGCTTGCTGGTGGCGAATCACGAGGGATTCGAGATCAAGGGCACAGTGAGCTGGAAGCAGGCGGCCGACTTTTGGATGCCCTATCTGAAACACCCGCAGTACCTTACCGTAGATGGAAAGCCACTGGTGATCGTGTTCAACTCCGCAGGCGGGGATGAGGCGGGGTTCGCCTACTTCCAGGAGGCCGCGCGCGCAGAGCCGGTCTGCCGGGAGTGGCCATCGCGGCCTGCGGGGATGGTCTGCCGCCGTTGGGCTACACACACAGAACCCACTACAACATCATCCCGGGCTATACGGCAGGGGAAGAGGTGCACAAGTATTCCGAACTGGTCGAGGAACACGTACGCGCCTGGGGCGGGAGCAGGGAACAGCCGTACCTGCCGGAGGTGACCGCGGGCTGGGACGCGCGCCCCTGGGAGGGCTCGCAGGGCCACGGGAAGGAGCCCGGCTGGTACTTCCCGGACCGCACGCCGGAACCGTTCGCCGCTGCGCTGCGGGAAGCCATCTCGTGGATGGACAAGCACCCCGACCAGACCACCGCCGAGCGCACGATCCTCGTCTATGCCTGGAATGAGTTCGGCGAAGGCGGCTACATCGTGCCGACCAAGGGCGACCCCGACGGGAAGTACCTCAAGGCGCTTCAGTCCGTGGTCGCTGACTCAGGAGCCGGTCGTCCCTGAACTCGGGGTCGAGGGCAAGAGCGCCGCGTGGTGTTGGAACTCCGCGCGGACGGCTGGCGGAGATCGGCGCTAGGCCTGGTATGCTTCTTGCATCGCCTGATCGAAGGCCTCCACCGCGTAGTCGATCTCTGCCTCCGTGTGGGCGGTCGATTCGTACATCACCGGGAACGGGATGATGCCGCGCCGGTACAGACCGCGGAAGAGTTCGGTCTGGCAGTCGGTGGGGGCCTGCCGAGTGGAGGCGGGTCGGCTCGCATCCCCTATACTGGCGGGGCTGGCCGAGAACTCCATCACCGGACAGACCGGTAGCCCAACCAGCCGGAAGGGAAGCTTCCGGCGGGCGGCGGCCTCGTTTACGCCGGTCTGGAGACGCTCGGCCAGGCGCCACAGTTGGCCGACGACATCCTGGTCGCGGTAGATTCCCAGCACCACCTCGGCTGCGGCTAGCGAGACAGCTTCCCCTCCGTAGGTGATGGAGATGCCGGGCCACTGCTCCATGATCTCGCGTCGGCCGGCGACGGCGGCCAGGGGGTAACCGTTCGCGATACCTTTGGCGAAGGCCGCCAGATCGGGCGTGACCCCGAAGTACTCGTGAATGCCGCCTCGCCGTACCCGGAAGCCGGTGACAATCTCGTCGACGATCAGGAGCACTCCGTAGCGTTGGGTCAACTCTCGCACATCGGCGAGGAACGGATCGCCCGGCCGGAGCTGAGCGTAGTCGCCGGAGATGCAGACGCAAGCCGTCTCCGATCCATGGGCCTTCAGATAGTCCGCGTAGGCCTCAACTCGCCCATAGGGTAGGTTCACGAAGAGAGCCGCGCACGGCCGCGGGCTGGGTTTCGTCCATGGAGAGCGGCCAGCCGTGGTAGCCGCAAGTGACGACGCGATCGCGGCGGGTGAAATGGCGCGCCACTCTGGTGGCGGCGTACATCGCCTCGCCGCCGCCCTTGAAGAAGCGCACCATCTCGGCGCATGGCACGAGATCGATCATCAGCTTTGCCACTCGGCGTTCCAGGTCCACCGGCAGCGATGTCACCACGCCGCGGTCGATCTGCTCCTTGGCCGCCTTGTCCACCAGTGGGTGGCCATAGCCAAGCGTGATCGGCCCGCAGCTCAGCCGGAAATCGATGTACTCATTCCCGTCCACATCCCACACACGGCTCCCGTGGGCGCGGTCTATCTGCGCCGGTTGATCATCCACGAGGGCAGCCGAAGGCCGCTTGGAACCCGTGCCGGTACCCCAGGGAAGAACTACACGGCCTCACGGTACTGCTGCCAAGAACGCTGCACACCGTACCGCCCACTTCCGAGTTGGGAGAAGTCGCCCACATCATCCTCCATCAGGTAACGCGGGATAGGCACACCACCGCGAACGCGCTCTCCATCTCAGTCGGAGCGCAGCTACGCTGCCGCTCCCAGATGGGGAAAGACGATAACGCGACGGTGGCGCTAGCCTTTCTCGGACCACCATCGGTAGAGCTGCTCGAAGAACTCGCTCGCGGCTCCGGAGCGGGCCTCACTGGCGCATCCCGATAGCATTCGAGGGCCGGTGGGCGGGGAGTGGTGAGGGGAGAGTAGACCTCGGGGAGCCGCTCCTGGATGATCCGCGCCTGGAAGTCGGCGAGGCCGGTGATCAGCTCCCATTCGCTGTGGTCTTCTACCTTCGCGTCCAGGTCGATCATCGCCGAGATGACGTCTTCTCTCCCCGGCCGCGCCATGGCGAGGACGCTGCCATCCCGATCCACGATGACCGAGTCTTGCTTGCACATGGCGGCCGCGAGCGGGACGAAGTTGTCGATTGCTCGCATCCGCACGCGCATCAATCCGTTGCCTTCGCACTGCCCGCGCATGCTGATGCCCATGGTGGGGCAGAATAGCAGCTCGGCGCCGTTCAGCGCCAGGCACCGCGCGATCTCGGGGAAGTCGATATCGTAACAGATCATGATGCCAACGATCCCGAAGTCTGTCTCGAAGACAGGGAACGAGGTTCCATGCGTCACGATCCATCGCTCGACCGTGGGCATCTGCACCTTGTGGTACTTGCCGATGACCTCGCCCTTGCGGCCGATCAGCACCGCAGCATTGTAGACCTTCTCCCCGATGCGCTCGTACTGCGTGTAGACCACATGCATGTTATGCTTCGTGGCAACTTCCGCGATGCGATCACTAGTCGGCCCCGGGACGCTCTCCACGCAGCCCAGGAAGGTGCTCGGATCGATGTAGTAGAGGTAATGCCCGATCGCCTGCAGATCCTCGGGGTAGGCGACGATGTCGCATCCGGCCTCTCCGGCTCTCGTGAGAAGACGGCAGGCCAGGTCCACGTTCTCCTCGATCTTCTGGCGCACCAGATCGGGATCAGGCTGCTGGCTCCCGGCCGCGTATAGTCGTGGCTGCTCAAGTGGCTGAATGCTTCCGACTCGGATCTCTCGCATCCATCTGCCTCCTCGAAGTGGTCCTCACGCGAATTGCGTCGCCTGCTGGCATGCGCGCCGGGCCCTGATCGGCTTCGCTCCGCCTCAGGCCAGGCTTCTCATATCCACCTGACTGGCCATTCTACCACAGGAGGCCTTCAGACGGCGCATTCGGACGCGGTTCTGCTTTGAGGGAGGTGGCTCAGTGTGGGTCCTGCGCAGCCGCCGCGGGAGCATTCGCGCGAAGCCGAAGGGCAAGTCCGCTCCCGCGGCGCCGGGCATCGGCACACACTCCTCTTGACAGATACGTCGGTAGTGTTTATATATCTAGAACTCTGGATATATGGATATTATTATGTCACGAGCCATTCCCGGGACACAGAAGGTCGGTCTGCTTCCACTCAGCGCGCTGTCGGCCGCGGCCGCCTGTCTGAAGACGATGGCGCATCCGATGCGGCTCCGGATGGTGGAGATCCTCATGCAGGGGAGCTTCACCGTCCGCGAGATCGCCGGCTTGTGCGAGATCCGCGAGCATCAGGCCTGTGGTCATCTTCGCCTGATGCAGGGCTGCGGGCTACTCACGAGCGAGCGGCGCGGTCAGGCGGTCTACTACAGGATCGTATCGCCGCAGTTGCCTGCGCTACTGGACTGCGTACGGAGGAATTGCGGGGGATCCCGCACCGCGAAAGAGACGGCTGTTCAGAGGAGCACGTGAGTGAGCGCGAACACGCGAATCATCATCATCGGAGGCGTCGCCGGCGGAGCGTCGGCAGCGGCACGCGCCCGGCGGCTTTCAGAGGACGCCGAGATCATCCTCATCGAGCGGGGCGAGCACGTCTCGTTCGCCAACTGCGGTCTGCCGTACCACATTGGCGGAGTCATCGCGGACCGAGACCGACTGCTGGTGCAGACTCCGGCATCGCTGTACGCGAACCTTCGCATCGACGTTCGCACAGGAACCGAGGCCGTGGCGATCGACCGGGCGCGACGGGAGGTCACGCTGCGAGATGTGGCGAGCGGATCCGAACAGAAGCTCGGCTACGATAAGCTCATTCTCAGCCCTGGGGCCGAGTCGATACGACCGCCGATTCCCGGTTCTGAGGACTCCCGCGTACTGACCCTCCGATCCATCGCTGACATGGACGCGATTCTGAAGGTGGTTGCCAGCGGACAGCCGGCCAACTCGGTGATCGTGGGCGGCGGCTATATCGGCCTTGAGATGGCCGAGGCCCTGCGGGAGCGAGGCATCAGCGTGACGCTGGTCGAGCTGGCTCCGCAGGTGATGGGCACGGTAGACCCAGGAAATGGCTGCCCCGCTGCATCAGCAACTGACGCTTCACGGGGTGGACCTACGCCTCGAGACGTCTGTCACGCGGCTGATGGACGCCGGCCCGGCGCTACGAGCTGAACTGAGCACAGGGGACAGCGTCGAATGCGGGATCGTCATTCTGGCGATCGGCGTGAAGCCTGACGTGCGCCTTGCCCGCGACGCGGGACTGGCGATAGGTGAGCGGGGCGGCATCGTGGTTGATGCCCACATGCGGACGAGTGACCCCGACATTTTCGCGGTCGGGGACGCGGTGGAGGTCACCGACTTCGTCGGCGGGTTCCCCACAGTGATTCCGCTTGCCGGCCCCGCGAACCGCCAGGGCCGCATCGCCGCCGACAACGCGCTGGGGAGAGACTCGGTCTATCGCGGCACCCAGGGCACAGGCATCTGCAAGGTCTTCGACCTTACCGTCGGCATGACCGGGATGAACGAGAAGGCGCTGAAGAGAGCGGGGATCGGATACGAGAAGGTCTACGTTCACCCCGCGAGCCATGCCAGCTACTACCCCGGCGCCAGCCCGATCAGCCTGAAGCTGCTCTTCGCACCGGACAGCGGGAAGGTGCTTGGCGCGCAGGCAGTCGGCGCTGATGGTGTGGACAAGCGCATCGACGTGCTGGCGGTCGCCATCCGCGCTGGCATGACGGTATTCGATCTCGAGGAGCTGGAGCTGGCCTACGCTCCGCCCTATGGATCGGCCAAGGACCCAGTGAACTATGCGGGCTTCGTGGCGGCGAATGTGCTGAGAGGCGATGTGGCGATCTGCCATACGGACGAGGTGACGAACCCGCGGGCGGATCAGTTGCTGCTCGACGTGCGCACTCCGGCCGAGGTAGCCGGTGGCACCATTCCCGGAGCGGTGAACATCCCGCTGGGGGAACTGCGCGGGCGCATCAGCGAGATTCCCCGCGACAAGGAACTGCTCGTCTTCTGCCAGGTGGGCCTGCGCGGCTATCTCGCCTGCCGCGTCCTCAGCCAGAAGGGCCTCAAGTGTCGGAATCTTACCGGTGGAATCGAGACCTATCGAGCTGCGGTTCAGCACTTGTCCCGCAAGTCCAAACCACCCCGGGCAGAAGCGTGCGGCAGCGAGGGGGCAGGCTGCGGAACGCCGAGAGCGGAAGCACCCCAGCCAACCAGGACGATCAAGATCGTCGATG
The DNA here is from genome assembly GCA_963699135.1 of uncultured Armatimonadota bacterium. Lineage (GTDB taxonomy): Bacteria > Armatimonadota > Hebobacteria > Hebobacterales > Hebobacteraceae > JBEKKD01. The sequence continues at coordinate 2,155,151 of OY969415.1, forward strand.
CCTGCGGCCTGCAGTGCCCCGGGCCCATCATGCGGCTCGCAGGCGAGTTGCAGGGCATCGCGCGCGGTGAGGCAATAGCAGTGCTGAGCAACGACCCCTCGTTCGCATCCGATATCGGGGCCTGGTGCCACAGCACGGGAAACAGGCTGTTGGAAGTGGCGCCTGAAGATGGGCACTATCGGGCCACCATCGTGAAGGGCGGACCGGCCGATCAGGAGCAGACGCCTGGCCCGGGGGGCAAGCACAAGACCATTGTGGTGTTCAGCAGCGATTTCGACCGCCTGATGGCGGCGTTCATCATCGCCAACGGCGCGGCTGCCATGGGCAGCGAGGTCACGATGTTCTTCACCTTCTGGGGCATCAACGCGCTGCGCAGGGCGACCTCGGTGGCGGTCAGGAAGAACCTGGTTGAGAGGATGTTCGGCTGGATGATGCCTCGCGGGGCCGAGAAGCTCACTCTCTCGAAGATGAACATGGGCGGAATGGGGCTGGCGATGATCAAGGGGATCATGAAGAGGAAGAACGTCCCCTCGCTCCCTGAACTCATCGCGTCCGCGAAGGCCGCCGGCGTGCGGCTGGTGGTCTGCACCATGTCCATGGACCTCATGGGGATCAAGCGGGAGGAGCTGATCGACGGGGTGGAAGAAGGGGGCGTCGCCCTGTACCTAGACCGGGCCGAGGCCGGGAACGTCAACCTCTTCATCTGAGGGCTGGCGCGGCCGCCGCACCCGCCTCCCTTCGGCCGTTCGGTGCGTCTGAATCGCGCCAGTGGCCTACTGGACAGCGCGGCATCCGGGTGGATGCCAGCTCGCGAGCCGCTCTCCGTATTCGCGGAGTGGGGGCTCCCCATGGGCGGCTACGTACTCAGCATCTACGTATACAGCGAAGCTCGTCAGGTGGCGAATGCCGCATGAGCCATATGTATCCAGATCCGCTGTGAAAACTTCGCTGTTCCAGGGAAGCTTGACCGCTGGTTTCGTCCAGGAGGAGAACCTGGAGACATCCAGCCAGTACTCAGTGACCTGGGCGCTCTCTCTTGCGAACACCTCCAGATTCGCGTGCAACGCGTCTACTGGGTCGCGGAAGCTCCGGCCAGCCTGCCCCGCGTACGGTATCTCGTAGTTGCGGCGGATCGGAGCGTAATCGAGGAAGACCCGTTCCTCCGGGCGAATTTGCTCGGGCGGCCAGAGGGTATCGTGGTACGCGCTATGGCCTACCTGGGCATTCGGGTCATGCTTGACGAGGACCTGCAGCATTCGGTGCTCGGCGATCAAGGCCTGATCGCTGTCGGACAGTCCTCGGCACTTCGGACAACGACACCACGGCTTCACATCATCACCGTAGAAGAAGTGGCGGCTCGTAGTCGGGCGCAGTATCTGCCCCAGGGCAGCGACTCTTTCGGCCAGAATCTCCAGCGCCTGCTCTGAATGCACACACAGGTTGCCATCCGGCGTTCTCTCTCCGGCCTCATCCATCCGGAACAGGCTGGGGTCTCTGTGAAACAGCTCTCGCGGCACGAGTTCGTCCATGGCATGTAGCGCGTATTCCACCTCAATACCCAGGCATCGGCATCTTGCCAGGAACTCCTGCCCACGGTCGGATTGGACGAAGCGAATGACCTCCGCAGGGCGGGGATGGAGCGCAACAGTAGACAGCTTCATCTCGTGCATCCGCTCGGGCCAGTTGCTCAGAGTGAGGTCTTCGGGCGTGAGGATCAGGCCGCGAGTGCGGAGAAATGACGCTCGGCCTGGCATTCGTGTTTCATGCGATCCCATCCTTGATGGTAGTAATCGGTTGCTCTTGCATGTTTCGCTGTGGGCGATCACTCACGGCAGAAGGGGAGGATGTGATCGCGCTCGCCCATATCATTCTGCTGGCTTCGAAAGCTTCCTGAGAGACCGGCGAAAGCGACCGGCCTACGGTTGGCATCAGAAGTCATCTCGGACACTACCGAACTGGCAGTCGACTACTGCTCAGACCGGCAGGCATCCTGTGCTGACGTCCGGATTTCGCCAGGGGACTGGTTACCTCGGACTGCAGCTCTCGCTGCTGACGGTAGCGCCCAGGTGTAGCACTGTACTGCCGGACAAAGGCATGATGCAGATGACTGGCGTCAATGAACCCAGTCCTCTCCGCGATCTCCTTCTCCGAGAGGGGGGTTGTCAGCAGCAACTGTGCTGCAATCCCACAGCGGCTCCGCAGGCAGAACCGCCCGAAGCTGAGCCCCATCGCATTCTCAAAGAGACGGCGGAAGTGCCTCTCGCTAAGGAAACAGGCCGATGCAGCCTCGGCCACGGTAACGCGCTTGGCCGGCCTGGAGTAGGCCAGTTCGACCGCGGGCAGGATCCGGTCCAAGTCGCCCAAGACGGAACCAGGCCGACCGAGCTGGTGTGCGCGGGGGCCCCAGTTGCGGCTCAGCTCGAGAAGCAGCCTAAGCACGTCGAGCCTCACAGCAGTGCGCCACCCAAGCGGCTGCGTCCTGGTCTCCCGGCACATATCTTGGGCAATGCCCAACGCCGTCTCTCGGCTCTCGGCACGCTTGATCCGCGGGCGCTCCCCCGCGGGCAGGGCAAAGAAAGTCAGCCACGGTATGTCATCCACCGTCTCTTCCCCGAGGAATTCGGGACGGAACATTACCACCACGTCCATGCTCTGCGCAGCGATGCGCAGGCTATGCGGCTCCCACATTGCGTTCAGCCAGACGTCCCCAGGCAGAATGCTGGCCGCGTGACCGCCAGTGTATCTCTCCTGCGCACCTTCCAGTTGCACTCCGATCTCGAAGCTGTGGTGAATGTCAGCCGCGGGGAGAGTGGATTCGGCGTAGGATTGGACTGAGACGCGGAATGGCGACTCCGCCGTCAGGGGTGAATCCTGCACGACCAGAGGCACTTGCTCCCAGAAAGGAAGAGCCCGCCCGATGCTCCTCATGGCCAGATTCTACAACGTTACGGCCACAATGTCCAATGACATCTCCAGCTTGACGAGCTATCATTTTGGGTAGTGGTTGCGCATCACGCGCGTCGCGCCCCAGAGCGGGGTGGGGGGATCGCCTAAGTCAGCGGATAGGGAGGTGAATCGGGATCAGGTTCGTGCAGGGCCGAGTGGCGTGCCAGAGCTGAGCATGAGCTCTGAGACAAGGAGGCCTGCTCTGATGAGAAAGCCAAGGCATCACGGCTTCACCCTGATTGAGCTGTTGGTGGTGATCGCGATTATTGCGATTCTGGCCGCGATGCTGTTCCCCGTGTTTGCGAGGGCGCGGGAGTCGGCGCGCAAGATCCAGTGTCTCTCGAAGTGAAGAACATCGCCATGGCGATTCAACTGTACCTGAGCGACTATGATCGAATGTGGCCAGTCGAGCACGATGCCGCCGCGGTGCAGATGTGGCTTGACTTCGGGTGCGATTTCGACGACTCCACCCTCAACGCCACCGTCGCCAATCCCTACCTCCGGGAACCAGTGATCCTGGACGAGTATATCAAGAACCGGGATGTATGGAGCTGCCCGAGCGCCCGGTTTGAGCGCGGCACGCCGGTCATCACTTCAACTCTGCCGGGCCGGCCTTACTGGCAGGACTGGCTCGACAACGCAGACATCATCGGATGTCCCCCGGCCATCGACTGCGGCTCGGTCGCATTCCCGCCGGGATGGGGAGGGGCCGTCACTGACAGCCTGAGCCAAAGGGCCTGTGGTGGAGGAGAGGGTTCCTTCGTCTGGAGCATCTCCCCGAACTGGTGGCTGCACGATCTTAAGATGAGTTCAGTGAACGACGTGGCCAAGTTCGTTGCTACCGGCGAGGGTACGCAGGGCACTAGGCTGGAACATGGCAACACACTGGCATACGGCGATCTCTGCGGGAACGACGAGTGGTACGAGTCGTGCGGCGACGCGCCGAGTGAGGACTGTCCATGGACCTTCGATTGCCAGTTTGACGGTGAGGACGAGCACTTTGCGTTCTGGAGCGATGCCTCCGTCCGCAAGACGTACGCCCGCCATCTAGGTGGAGTTAACATCGGCTTCCTGGATGGGCATGCGAGCTGGTGGAGTTCGGAGGCTGTCCTGGCAGCATCGCAAGGAGGCCATGGCCCGGACCCGGATCGCATGGTCCTGAACCCGAGTCCGCAGCTCGAAGCGAACCTCTGCGTCTGCACACCGTAACGAGAGCTGACACGTGGACCGGGCGCACAGTCGTGCGCCCGGTCCCTGCTTAGGCCGCAGTGACCCTCCTCCCGCTGGCAAGCCGCGCCGGGGCCGCCCCGTTGCCGCCTGCGCGCACTGCATTTCGACGATCCCGTGCATACACCGGGTTGCCAGGGAGTCTGAGCTTCTTCGCAGAGGATGGAGTGAGAGACTGATGATCAACACCTCTCCTGTCGGGTTCGCCGCATTCCTCCTAGCTGTCTACCTCCTCTGGGGGGCGGGAGGCGCGGCTGAGGCCAGCCAGACCATCGGCGGTAAGGACTGGGAACTGCCAGCCGCGTATCTCCGGGACAACGGCCTCCGCGGGGAGGTGGTCTTGAACGGCTACTGGGCCGGGCGCGCCCAGGGCGAATCCCAAGGCTTCGCCAGAGTCCGAGTGCCTGATGACGGAGAATCCTCCCGGACCCCGCAGGAGTACTACCGCGAATTCAGCCTGCCGAAGGGATGGGAGGCGCGTCGGGTGACGTTGGAGGTCGGTGGTTTCTCCCTGGACGGTGCAGTCACGTTCGACGGCAGACCGGTACTGGCGGTGCCGAAGGGCATGCGGTTCCTGGAGGTGGAGCTGCCGATCAAGCAGGCTCCCGAGGCAACCTATCGGCTCGGGGTGACCACCGGCGAGATCAACGGTGACGTGTGGCTGCGAAGCCTGCCCAAGGCGGCTGCGGTGATCGACGACAGCTTTCTGACGACCTCCTACCGGCAGCGAGAGGTGCGCGTGCGTCTGGCCGGCAGCGCATCCGCGGGGTCCGAGTTGCGCGCGGTCGTCCATATCTACACCGATGCGGAGGCCCAGCAGCTAGTGAAGACCGTCGTCGGAGACCGGCCCATCACCGTGGATGCCAGCGGCCGCTGGCAAGCAGACCTGTCCGCGCCCTGGCCGGATGCCAAGCTCTGGTCGCGTTGGCATCCCAACCTCTACTGGTACACCACCGAACTGACAGATGGCAACGGCGCGGTCGCAGATAGGCTGCTGCCCCGCTCGTTCGGATTTCGCGAGGTGTGGCTGGCGGACGGGCAGTTGTACCTGAACGGAATCCCATTGAACTGCACCAGTGACAGCTGGCCGGTGTCGCTGGGGGGCGGAAATGTGATACGCGAGCAGGCGGAGGTGGTGGTCGCCAACGCCAAGAAGATCGGTTCACCTGGGGATGGCAGTTCCACCTGGAGGGAGACACGTTCTTCGACGTGACAGACCGACAGGGCATGCTCGTCATGCGCAATGCCGGAAAGCTGATGAAGAGCATCTACCACCCGGACGTGTCCGAGGCGGAGGCCGCGGCGAGCGCCGCAGATATCGTCAGGGCGGTGCGGCACTGGCGCGAGCACCCGTCCCTGGTGCTATGGTGGTCGGACGCGCCCTACAGCACCGGGGATACCCTCTACTCCGGTCTCGTCGGCAAAGTGTCCGATCCCTGGAACTACTTCCCCGAGAACAACAATCCGGAGGAGGCGCGCCGCGCCCATCTGCTGTTCAAGCGGGCGGCGGATCTCATCACATCACTGGACCCGACCCGCCCGGTGGTGACCCAGGGAAGCCCCTACACCGACGTCGAGGGGTGCACGCGTTACTTCTGCTACAACCTGGACCTGCAGGAGCGGGAGGAGTTCTTCGACTACTGGTTCCGGAGTGGAAGACCTAAGGCGCTGTGGATCTCCGAGTTCGGCGTTCCCTTCCAGAGCTTCTACTTCATCCGCAAGCAGGCGCATCAGATGCCCGACTCGGGGGTCCCGCTCCCGACGATCTACGTAGAGGCCGCGGCGCGGCTGTTCGGCGACCACGTCTATCTTGACGTGCCGGACGATACACTGAAGCAGTGGCCGCGGACCGAGTACATGACGGCCCTGGATCACATCCCTTCGCCAGTCTTCCAGCGCCTGGTCGGGGAGCAGATGTCGGGGATCTGGCGGGCCTGGCGCACCTACGGGGTCTCGGCGGCCGCGCACTTCGTGCTGCTGGATGGATTCATGCCGATAAGGGGAGTGAACAGACCGACAGAAGAGCGCTACGGCGTCAACGAGGTCGCCGACGCTCGCCGTCCGGGCTACAGCCGGGTGATCGCGGCGGAGGAAGCCCACTCGTCCCCGCTCCTGGGGTTCGATGAAGTGCTACCCGCCGGCACGGCCTATCTGCGCAGCGTCAGTCCCCTGCTGGCCTATCTTGGAGGTCCCGATACTCACTTCACCAACAAGGACCATCTCTACTATGCCGGGGCTCCGGTGCGGAAAGAGGTGATCGTCCTCAATGACTATGACGACCCGGCGGAGGTAGATGGCAAGTGGCAGTTGCTCGACGGCGGAGGGAAGGTCGTGCTGTCCGGGCCGGTCAAGGGAACGGTCGGCGCCGGGGCAGCGGGCCCTGACGCAGTTCCCAATCGAGTTCCCGGCTCCGGTGGTGGCCGAGCGCACGGACTACACGCTCACCGTGAAGCTAAAGGCGAATCTGCCGGGGACGCTCGATGATCGGTTTGCCATCACCGTCTTCCCAGCCCATCGACCGAAGCCGCTGTCGTTCGGGGGCACGGTGTGGCGACTCAACGTGAGCTACGACCGGTCGGGGGAGCACCGGCACTTCGACTGGAACGATGAGACGGAACGCTTCCTGAAGGCGGCCGGGGTGCAGTCCCGGCTGGTGTCAGGCCTGAAGCAGTTCGCACAGCCTCCGGTAGGCGCGGTCGCATCCCCGCAGCCGGGCGATCTGCTGATCGTCCCGCGTCGATACCTGTCAGCAGGCCAGGAGGAAACGCAGCTCAACTCCCGTCTACTGCAGGAACTCGGACATCGACAGGCTGATCGAGCAAGGGCTGCGGGTGATCGTGTTCGAGCAGGACACGCAAAACGTCTTCGGCATAACCACCGAGGATGTGCGCCCCCGCCAGGTCTTCATGACGGCCGCGGGGCACCCCGTGTTCGCGGGGCTGCAGCCGAGCGACCTGACCAACTGGACCGGGGACAGCGACCTGCAGCCTGCCATGGGCCCGATCTCCATGAGCGAGAGAGAGTTCCCCGACCGGATTGCGCACGTCAGCAACACCAATGCGGTGGCCAGTCGCACCCTCGTGCGGCCGCAGGTGGGCGCCTCCGGGCGCTGGCGGTGAGCGGCTTCGACCTGGCGGAGTCTCCTCTGTTGGAGGTCACGCGGGGCAAGGGCCGCATCGTGTTCTGCCAGTTGGATGTCTCCAACCGCTACGGCACCGATCCCGTGGCGACTCAGTTGGTGGACAATCTGTTCGCGTACATGACGAGGGTCGGTGAGCCCGATCCGGAGAAGTCGGCGGTGGCCCACCTGCCGGTGGATGGGAAGACCGTGGTCGGCCGTAAGCAGAGTCTTCCGCGCGGCAAAGCCGGCCGGCGCGGATGGATGGGGGATCACACAGGGAGAGCTGTTCTTCCGGGAGTCTATCTACGAGAACAACTGGATAACGGCGAAACTGCCAGACGTCGCGGTGCCGGTGCTGGCTTCCTCGCCGAAGGGGGGATTGCCGCAGGTGGTGCGGCGAGATGGGGCGACAGGTCTCTACCAGCTGACCCTGGATGAAGCGGGCTTCACGACGGGCTGGGGTGAAGCGCAAGGTGGCCTGGCTGCGCAGCGCTCTCATCGTGAACCAGGGGGGCAGTCAGTTCGAGGGGCCGGCCTTCAGGTACCAGGGCAACTCGACTCGGCTATATCCCCACATCTGGCGGGAGGATTTCGTTGACCCCTACCTCGCCGACATGATCTGAGCGAGAGGCGCACTCCCCAGCGTAGGGAAATGCTCTCGCGCGACTGTGCCGCCAACCTTGGCGGAAGATGCTCAGTGAACGCGTAGGCGAAGGTAGGAATGGCGCGGCGGGATTCTCAGCCTGAAGATAGTGGTACTGCACTCACATCGGCTTCTGCATCGGGCGCGGCGCTTGGTCTGCTGCGGCGGCCGGTCTGGCGGGGGTTCGCCGCGGGCATCCTGCTGCTGGCGCCGAACTCGCTCTGGGTCTACTACATGGAGGGGATGACGGGGCATGGCCCGTACATCTCCACCATCTCGCTTTTCCTCAACGTCGTGTTCATCATCACCCTCCTTGGCGCGCTGGCAACGCGGTCGCGCGCAGAGTGCGGCCCACGCTGGCGCTGAACCGCTCCGACCTCATCATCGTCTATGTGATGCTCACCATCGACACCTCCATCGTCGGGCACGATATGATGCAGGTGTTGCTGCCGGTGATGACGGCGGGGTACTGGCTGGCGAACCCTCAGAACCGGTGGGGGGACATGATGACCGCGACGACGCCGAGCTGGCTCGGCGTCACGGACAAGGAGGTGCTGTACGGCTATTACAGCGGCTCCTCCACCATGTACCAGGCGACGGTGATCAAGGCCTGGCTGGAACCGGCCCTGTGGTGGAGCGGCTTCACGCTGGTGTTGGTCGCTGCCATGGTGTGCATCGCGGTGCTGGTGCGGCCACTCTGGGCGGAGCGAGAGCGGCTGACCTTCCCGATCATCCAACTGCCCCTGGAACTCACCAACCCCGAGAGCAGCCTGCTGAGAAGCCGACTGCTCTGGGTCGGGGTGGCGGTGGCCGGGGGCCTCGATACCGTGAACGCCCTCAACACGATCTACCCCGCGATCCCCGCGATCCCGGTCAGCTTCGACCTGATGACGTACCTCAAGGACGCGCCGTGGAGCGGCATCGGCTGGCTGCCGGTCACATTCCACCCCGCCCTGATCGGGCTCTGCTTCCTGATGCCGCTCGACCTGAGCTTCTCGTGCGTGTTCTTCTTCTTCTGGTGGAAGCTGCTGTATGTGATCGCGACCGCCACGGGGGTGAGCACCGGCTACTCCGGGGACATGTCCGATGTGATCTTCCCCTGGAAGAACGAGCAGATGTTCGGGGGCTTCATCGCCATCGCCCTCAGCTCGATACTGATCGGGAGGCGCTACTTCGCGCACGTCTGGCGCCGCGTCGTAAGTGGACTCGGTGAGGTGGACGACGCGCGGGAAGGGCTGCGATTCCGCACCGCGGCGGTGGGCCTGGTGGTCTGCATCCTCCTGCTGGTGGCGTTCAGCGTGCGCGCGGGAATGTCGCCGTGGCTGGCCGTCGTCTTCTTTGTGACATACTATGCCCTCGCCATGGCGGTGGCGCGGGTGCGCGCCGAGCTCGGCTCTCCGGTGCACGACTTCCACTTCACCGGGCCGGACTACACGCTGGCGCACATGCTCGGCACCGGCAACTTGCGGGGGCATGACCTGGGGATGCTTGCACAGTACTTCTGGTTCAACCGGGCCTACCGGGGGCACCCCATCGCGGACTCACTGGAGGGGCTGCAGATGGCAGCGCGCGCCCGGATGTCGCCGCGCCCCATCGTGGCCGCGGTGCTGGTGGCGGTCGCGCTCTCGATGGCGGCCGGCTTCTGGATTCGGCTGCACCTATCCTACCAGGTTGGCACGAACATGCTGTTCATCTCGACCCAGGACTGGTTCGGGGTAGAGACCTACAATCGGCTGCAATCCTGGCTAGGGAACCCCGAGCCGATGAACTTTGCGGCGATCGGCGCGGCGGCCGCTGGGGTTGCCGTCACCCTCCTGCTGGCAGCCGCGCGCACGACCTTCGTGGGCTGGCCGCTGCACCCGGCGGCCTATGCGCTCTCGGCGAGCTGGGAGATCCACCTGGTGTGGATGCCGATGCTGATCGCGTGGCTGGCCAAACTGACCATCACTCGCTATGGCGGACTGCGTCTCTATCGCCAGGCCCTGCCCTTCTTCTACGGGCTGATACTCGGCGAGTCGCTGGTCGGCTGCCTGTGGGTGTTGGCCGGCGTGGTCTTCAGGCTTCCCAGCTACAGCTTCTTCACGTAGGGGGCCGGGGACGTCGCGGTCGACGCGGGGGCGAAACCCTCTGGCGCGGCACACTCCGTCGGCAGCATCACTCGCCGTCCGGCGACCTGGGATCGACGCCGTTCAGGAAGTCCTCCAGGTCGGTGTAGCCGTCGCCGTTGAAGTCGCCGGTGCCATCGCGGTCGAGGGTCCCGAAGTGGCGCATCTCCCACTCGTCCGACATGCCGTCGCCGTCCTCATCCGGGTACGGAACGCCTGACTGGTACTCCGGCCAGCCCCCCACGTCGGCGGGGGTTTGGATGAAGTCGCCGGTGTTGTTGCGGGTATCCGCGAGCATCCGAAGGTCCACAGGGTCGAGCGCGTCGCGCCGCGTGCCATCGGCGTTCAGGGCCAGGTTCGCGCCAACATCGCGCAGCACGTCTTCGTAGGCGCTCTCCGCGGGAAGAATCGGAGGCAGGTGCTCAGGGTGGAATGGCGCCAGCAACTGGTAGGGTACCTTGGGGCACGGATGAGCCTCCTCGAGGGGGCCCCAGTTGGTGAACGAGACCGATTCCCAGGGGTCTTGCGAACTGCTGGCCCGGTGGGGACCGATGTTGCCAGACAGGTGGTCTCCCACGTAGATTCTCGCGCCCGGGGTGACGGAGATCTCCGTATGATTCTCTGCCTTGATCTCGCTCCGCTGGAAGTAGTTCCCAATGACGTTGTAGTGACAGGTCTCATCGTCCGGGATGTGATAGGTGGAGGAGTCGTGTTCGTTCCCGATGAGCAGCATGCCGTCGATGCGATAGTGGTAGATTACGTTATTGACGAGCTGGTAGTGCGCGACGTAGCGGACGGGACCCTTCTGGCAGGACTTAGATTCCGGGTGCCTCTTCAGGTGGTGGGCCATCAGGTTCCGGTAGAGCGAGATGCGGTCGATGACGCCGGCGGGGGACTCCGGTGTGCCGTCGCCCTTGCGACTCGACCAGAGGAAGGCGCCGCGGGCGCCCTCCGGGTGGTCTCCACCCAGCAGAGCTTCCGATGCCAGGCATCGCTGGACCGTCACGTCGCAGGCGGTTGCCGCGACGCGCGGCGAGATGGTGACGCCGGTTCTGCCGGGGAACCAGCCCATGCTGCAATGGTCCCAGATGAGCCTGGCGCCCTCGAGTACGAAGTAGCTCTGGCCGCCGTAGGGCTCGAGGGATGCCTTGGGGAACCCGCCTCGTGTCCGCAGGTAGCGGATGACCACATCGTGGGTGGCGACCTCCACGAGGGTGCCGGAGGTCTCATGCTGTCTGAGCTTCAGGCAGATCCCGCTGCCTGGAGCAGTCTGCCCGGCGACGGTGATGAATGGATGGGAGATGCGGATGGGTGTCGCAAGCTCGATCGTGCCGCCAACTCTGAAGATCACTGTCCACGGGCCCTCTGCCTCGCACGCCGCGCGGAGGCTGCCAGGGCCGGAGTCGTCAAGACTGGTGACGAACCACACCTTCCCCCCACGCCCGCCCTTTGCCCACTTGCCATAGCCTTCGGCGCCTGGGAAAGCAGGCACTGCGCGTCCTGACGGTCCTCCCCCGCTCAGGCTCAGTGCGCAGCAGAGCAGCACCCCGACGAGTATCCACATGGCACCCAACTCGAAACCCATGTCGCTATCGCTCCCTATAGGCTCTCGCACATTGAGGCAGTGCGCGGAAGCCCGCTAGCCGGCGGCCTGCGCGCCGACGTGCCCGGACTTCCGTTCAGGGCCCAGGAACCCCTGTCGGCTGTCAGGCGCTGCACGGCCCTGCCGAGTTTGCCTTGTCACGCCCCACCCCTTGCATTGCAAACATAAGTTTGCTATAATTTCCATGACTTGGTGGCGGTTGGGGGTGAAGGGCAGGCGCAATGAGTTACGTCGATGTGCAAGAGCCAGTGTTAGCTCTGGTTGAGTTCTCCCCGCAGGGGGAAATCCGGCCGCTGGCTTTCGTGCGGGCGGGGAGACGGCATCGCGTCAAGCAGACAACCTACCGATGGCGCACGGGCAAGGGCCGCGAGACCTTGCGTTACTTCGCGATCACCACAGAGGGTGGAGACGCGTTCCAGCTCAGCTATCGAGAGGATAGCGCCACCTGGTGGATCGAGCAGATATGGACGGCGGAATGATGGAGACCTCCGAGCGCAAAGTGATGCTGCTCGACATGAACGCCTTCTTCGCCTCCATCGAGCAGCAATGCAATCCGCAGCTACGAGGACAGCCGGTGCTAGTATGCGGTAGCCGCTCCACCCGGACGGTGGTGGTCGCCGCCTCCTATGAGACCCGACCCTTCGGGGCAAAGAGCGGCATGCCCCTGGGAGAGGCGCTTCGCCTCTGCCCGAAGGCCATCGTCGTCGAAGCAAATCCTCCCAAATACCTGGATACCGCCCGGGGCATCCAGGACTTGTTACTGGAATTCTCGCCTAGGGTAGAGATCTTCTCCATCGATGAGGCCTTCCTCGAGCTGCACCCGCAGGAAGATCCACTCGCCGTTGCGCGCGCGATTAAGGCGCGCTTGCGCGCGCGATTCACGCTGACCTGCAGCATCGGCATCGGCCCCAGCAAGCTGGTCGCCAAACTGGCCGCCGGTCTCAAGAAGCCCGATGGCCTCGTCTGGATTCACCGGGACGAGATCCCGGAGAATCTTCGCCTCACTCCCGGTCTCGGAACTGTGCGGCATCGGCCCCCGGGGCGCCAAGCGGTTGCAGTCGCTGGGGATCTGGACCGCAGGGCAGTTGGGGAGCTTCCCTCCGGCCCAGTTGCGGGCGCACTTCGGCCCCTTTTGGGGAGACTTGCTCTCGGCCATGGGGCGGGGCATCGATCCCTCCCCAGTCGTCTCCTGTCTGGTGCCGCCGATCATCAAGAGCGTGGGGCACTCCTATACCCTCCCCCGCGATACCAGTTCGCTCGTGGAATTGCGCGCGCACCTGCTCTGCCTTTCCCTCATGGTCGGGCGCCGGTTGCGCGCGGACGGCTATGCGGGCCGTACCATTCGATTGACGCTGCGCACCTCTGACTTCACCACTTTCTGCCGTCACCGCACCGTTCCACGCTGGCTGTACCACGGCCAGCAGATTTACCAGCACGCGTGGCGTCTCTTCGAGAGCCTTCCCTGGCCCGGGCCCCTTCGCATGATCGGTATCGCGGTGGCGAGCTTGGCCAAGACGCGCGGCAAAACGAACTCTTCGCCGAGAACGCGAAAGAGCAAGCGCTCCTGCGCGCGGAAGATACTATCCTCGACCGATTCGGAGAGTTCGGCATCAAGCCCGCCTCCTTGCTCGCACTCTCCCGGAAACGTTCCTCTGAGGATCACCCATGGACATTCACGTCGGCACCTGCGGATTCTCGTTCCCTAGCTGGCGCGCGCAGGTTTATCCGCACACGCTGAAATCGGACCACATGTTCGATTACTACTGCCAGCGCCTCGGCTTCGACGGCGTGGAACTCAACAGCAGCTTCTATCACATGCCGTCGGCCAAGAGCCTGGCCTCCCTGGCCAAGCGCAGCCCTGAAGGCTTCGGGTTCATGGTGAAAGTGAATCAGGCCTTCACCCACAACCGGTTCCAGGCCACTCAGGAGCGGTTCCAGCAATTTCATGGGTCCTTGCAGCCCCTTGTCGATTCCGGCAAGTTGCGGGGTTTGCTGGCGCAATTCCCCCCGGACTTCCTTCCGACACCCGAAACGGCCGGGTGGCTACGAAACCTAAAAGAGCGATTCGCGCCGTACCCGCTGTTCGTGGAGTTCCGTCACTGCCGCTGGGACGCTCCCAAGGTGATCCAGCAGATACGAAATGATGGTCTGGGCTACTGCATCACCGATCTGCCGCGGCTCCGCCCTCTGCCGACGTTCGTGCCCGCGGCTACGACAAGGACCGCCTATGTTCGTATGCACGGCCGAAACCCTGAGTGGCACCGTCCCTCGACCGGCCGATATGACTATGACTACTCCGACTTTGAGCTGACAGGCGTGATCGCGCGGCTAAGGAGTATGAACCCCAGCCCAGGCGAGGCTTATGTCTTCTTTAACAACTGCTATTCTGGCCGCGCGGTGCGCTCCGCCAAGCGTTTCCAGGAGTTGCTCCTGAGGCAACGCTCCCTGACGTGATCCCGAGGGAGCGATGCGAGGCCGCCGCCCTGCTTCTGGGGTCACGCCGGGCCACTAGCGGCAAAGGAGGCGTTGCGGCAACTGCCGAAGCAACCCGGACCACCGCGGGAGGTTAGGCAGATGAAACCCATGGCAGCGACCTCGAGAATCGCGCCGCTCGGGATCAGTGACAATGGGCGGTACCTGGTCGACCGGGAGAGGCGGCCCTTCTTCTGGCTCGGGGATACGCTCTGGCACCTGCACCGATCATTCTCGCCTTCCGACGCCAGAGCGATCATGGAGATCCGCAAGGAACAGGGGTTCAGCGTGGCGCTAGCTATGCTCATCGGCTATGAGCCCGACCCGATGCCGAACATCAACGGGGACTACCCGTGGCTCGACTCCGACCCAGCCAGACCCAACGAGAAGTACTTCGAGCATGTTGACGCCGCAGTGCGCATCGCCTGCGAGCTCGATCTCATCCAGGTCCTGGGCGTCTACCACAAGACACAGGACAGGTTCTATGATCCGGCCCGGGCTAGGGAATCTGCCAGGTGGATCGCCAACCGCTATCGAGATGTTCCCCAGATCATCTGGTCGATGTACCCGGAGGCCAGGAACCGGTACGTGCCGATCGTGAGGGCGCTCGCGGAGGGCCTTGCCGAAGGGGACGGGGGCGCGCACTGGATCACCGTCCATCCGGATCCCTCACCCCAGTCATCGAGCTTCGTGCACCAGGAGAGCTGGCTTCCGTTCAACATGCTCCAGACCTGGGATGACACCGAGTACGTCTACCCGATGACCGCCGCCGACTATGCCCTCACCCCCGTCAAGCCCGCCATCATGGCCGAAGGCGGCTACGAGGGAGTAGACCGCGGGCGCACCCTTACGCCCCTCAACATCCGCCGGCAGGCCTACTGGACCTACTTAGCGGGGGGACACCATGTCTACGGCCACGACGAGAACTACCGCAACCCCGGCAACTGGAGCAACTGGGTGCGCGCCGCGGGGGCCGGCCACCTCACCGTCTACCGGGACATCATCACCTCGCTGAAGCAGTGGTGGAGCATCATCCCCAACCAGTCCATCCTCGCCAAAGGCGTCGGTTCCGGGATCGAGCTGAACGCGGCGGGACACTCCGCCGCGGCGGACTGGGCGCTGGTCTACCTGAGCGGGCGTGCCACCGTCTCCGTCCGGATGGACAGAGTCAAGACCTCCGAGGTCGTAACCGCGACGTGGATTGATCCCAGGAATGGAGAGCGGCAGCCGGTTGGCAGGTTCCAGTACGTCGATGTGAAGGAGTTCACCACGCCGGAGGGATGGGAGGATGCGCTGCTACTGATTGAGGGCGCGTAGCCAGTGTTACCCGATCACAGGGCCCGATTCGCGAAGCGCTCGCCGCGCACGGAGGGAATCTGATGGTTGGCAGGAGGCAAGGCGAGTGATCGACATCTTCACCGAATCCCAGCTCGACCACCTCGCGGAGGCGACGCTGCGCGTGCTGGAGACGGCGGGCGCGATGTACCAGTCGGACGTGATCCTCAACACGCTGGAGAAGGCGGGCGCGCAGGTGGATCGCGGGACGCAGCGGGCGCGGCTGCCGCGTTCGCTGATCGAGCCCATGATCGAGCTCCAGAAGCAGCGGCAGGCGGCGCAGCGCAGGCCGGCCAGAAGGCGACGACGGCCCACCTCGGAGTCCGATCTGCCCGGAGTTCACCTGCACATCGCGCAGTTCTGGTTCGACCACGAGCGGGGCCGGCGGGTGGCCGGAAACCGGCGGGACCTGATCCGACTGACACAGTTCGGCGACGCGCTGGATGGGAGCCAAAGAGTCGACCAGGTGCTGCTCATGCAGGAGGAGCCGCCGGAGGTGGAACCGCTGGAGGGCCTGCTGATGCTGATGGAGCACAGTTCCAGGCCGGGCATCACCTACCCGCACTTCGCGGAGCAGTTCCCGTACTTCGAGGAGATCGGGGAGATCTGGCGGGGCGACCCTCAGGCCCATCTGGTGGGAGGCATCTTCATGGTGTCGCCGCTGCGGATGGACCGGCGGGCCTGTGACAGCCTGGTGGAGAGAGTAAGGCGCGGGATGCACTGCGCCACCAGCACAGAGCCGGTGAGCGGCATCTCGTCGCCGGTGACGAGGGCGGGGACGATCGTGGTGGGCGCGGCGGAGATCCTCGCCGGGTGGGCCGCGGTGTACGCGCTGAACCCGGAGGCGAGCCTGTCCGGCAACATCCAGTCGGGAGTGGTTGACATGCCCAGCGGGAACGCGCACTTCGGATCGCCGGAGCCGCTGGTGCAGGACCTGGGGTGCGTGGAGCTATTCCGACGCCGGTTCGGCGGACACGCCGGGGTGTCGGGAGATGGCAACTACACGAGCGGCAAGTTCCCGGGCTACCAGGCCTCCTCGGAGCGGCTGTTCGACTCGCTCATGGTGGCGGCGCACACCGGCCACCGGTCGCACGTGGCCTCCGGTCTGCTGGACTCGGGCAAGATGTGGTCGCCGCTGCAGCTCCTGGTCGACCGGGAGGTGGAGAGCCTGATCCAACGGTTCGAGCAGGGGGTGCCGGTGAATGCGGGCGAGATCGCGCTCGATGTCATCACCTCCATCGGGTCGGGTATCGGGCGGTCATATCTGGAGACTGAGCACACCCTCACCCACTACCGCAAGAGCCTTTGGTTCGCGAAGCTGCTGGACCGCGGCGTTTGGCGGGACGATAGGGACGAGGCCCACCCGGACGCGAGGCTGCTGGACCGGGCGCAGGCGCAGTTCGACGAGATCATGGCGCGATACACCAAACCCGAAGTGGATGAGGACAAGCTGCAGGGGGTCCGAGAGGTCGTGGCGAGGGCAAGGCGCGATCTGGCGGGCTGAGGCCGAGTTCGCCAGCGACGACTGGATCGCGGTGCCTCCATCTCGGCTACACGCCAGAGGCACAGGGCAGACGTATTTCGCCATGTTGCTGGAGAAGACATCGCGATGGAGGAAACAACAAACACTTGGCGCTATCTTTCGTTTGCTGATCATACAATGGCTACATAGCCGGCACACTCTGTCTCCTAATCGTTCCACTGCTGCTCCTGCTTAGTGCTAATATTTAACAGATCATCTGAGCGCACCTAGCACGGGGTGAGGTACGATGGCAGGCCGGATTGTAGCGGGAGATCGGTTCGGGGGCGAAGGGGTAACTGGGCTGGAGGCCGCGGTCGCCTGGTATGAGCAGATAGAGACAGTCTTCCTGCGAAACAGCCGACGGCCGCGGAGGGCAGCCGACGAGTCGGGCCGGAAGGCGAACACCACGACCAACCGGCTGGCGATGGCGACGGAGCCCATTTCCAGACCGTGATCGCGGTTGCAGGAGCCCGGCGGCCGCCGGGCTCGACCGGATGAGCAGTGCAGCGACGACCTCTGAGCTTCCGGCGCGGCGGGGGCGCGGTTTGGAGGCATAGGCAACTCCCCGCGCTTCGGAGCGCGCTTCTCGGCGTGCGACGCCTGGTAGGTACTGGAGCACCAGGGGCGGAACTCCCTCCTGCATGACCCCTTGATGAGGCCTGGATGCTCTTCCACTCGTGGCAGTTCGCGGTTTTCGGCGTCGCGGTCTACCTGGTGTACTTGCTACTGAGTAGGACCAGGTTCGCGCCGCACTGGTTACTGGCCGCATCCCTCTTCTTCTACGGCTGGACCGGACCGCGATTCGTGCTGCTGCTCCTGTACGCGACTGCCGTCAACTTCGCGGCGGGGGTGATGATGGAGCGGAGCCCGCGGAGGAAGCTCTGGCTGACCGCGGCGATCAGCGGCACGTTGGCGCCGCTGCTGTTCTTCAAGTATGCGGGGTTCGCGGTGGAGAGCCTGAACGCGGTCCTACCCCGCCTCGGGCTGGCGACAAGCATTGCCGCGCCAGCGGTGCTGCTCCCGGCGGGGCTTTCCTTCTTCACGTTCCGCCTGCTGGGATACACCATTGACTGCTACCGGGGGGATGTCGAGCGGGAACGGAGCTTCCTGCGCTTCGCGACTTTCGCCTCGTTCTTCCCGACGCTGTTGGCGGGGCCAATCGAGCGGTCCTCCCACTTCCTGCGCCAGGCTGCCGGTGGCCCACGACGCCCAAACGGCAGCGATCTCGCCGATGGTCTCTCTCTCTTCGTGGTTGGGCTATTCAAGAAGGTCGCCCTCGCGGACTTCCTGTCACTCTATGTGAGTAAGGTCTACGCGGCCCCGGGCAGCTTCGACGGGCTCACGCTAGCGGCGGCTACGTTTGCGTTCGCCTGGCAGATCTACTTCGATTTCAGCGGCTACACCGACATGGCGCGGGGCATCGCCAAGGCCTTGGGCTTCGACATCATGCTCAACTTCCGCAACCCCTATCTGGCGACGGGATTGGGTGACTTCTGGAACCGCTGGCACATCAGCCTGTCGTCGTGGTTCAAGGACTACCTCTACATCCCGCTGGGGGGAAATCGGAAAGGCGCGTTCGGCACGTACCGGAACATGCTGTTGACTATGGTGATCTCCGGCCTGTGGCACGGCGCGGCCTGGACGTTCGTGATCTGGGGGCTGCTGCATGCTCTCGGGAGATTCGCCACCAGGGAGCTGGAACGGACCCCGTTCTACCGGAATCGCGTGCCCACGTTCGTCAAGCAGATGTTGGTGTTCTGCTTCGTGTGCTTCTGCTGGATCTTCTTCAAGGCGAGTAGTCTGTCTGACTCGCTGCTGGTCGTGAGGAGGATCTTCGGAGCGGGGCTAGGCGACCCGAGATTCCCCCTCGCCATGCTCGCCCTCTGCCTCGCGGTCTGGGCCTACCAGTTCCTAGTCGAGTCGCGGCTGAGGCGAGTTGCGGAGTGGGCTCCCGCAAGGGTGGCGGCGGTGTGCTACATGATAGTGCATCTCCTCTTGGTGAGCGGCGGGAGCAGCCAGCCGTTCGTGTATCTTCAGTTCTGAGGACTTCAGTGGGGCAATCAGATCCGGTCTTCGAGAACTCGAATCCGATCCGGCTCTCCTGGCGAGGGTGGGCGCTGACGGCGGTGGTCTGCCTTGGCCTGCTGTACCTACTCCCCTTGCTGGGGCCGGCCGCCGGCACGCAGTGGTTAGGCCGGGACTACCGACTTCCCGGTGAGTTGAGCAGCGACTACTGGATGTTCCGGGAATGGTCCGGCCAGGCGTGCGCGAGATACCCGGCGATGGTACTCGGAGACTCGGTGGTGTGGGGCCAGTACGTGAAGAGTGGGGAAACGCTATCGCATCGCCTGAACGAGCTGGCCGGCGGCGAGGTGTTCGCGAATCTGGGTGTCGACGGTCTGCACCCAGCGGCGATGGAGGGGATGGTCGACTACTACGGCGGAGCGATTCGGGGGAAGCCGATACTGGTGCACCTCAATCCGCTGTGGATGAGTTCGGCGGAGCAGGACCTGCAGGCCAAGGGAGGAACACGCTTCAACCACGCGAAGCTGGTGCCGCAGATTCTCCATCGACCGGCTTCCTACGCGCCCACCGCGGCCGAGGTGATAGATGCCGTGCTGGAGCGCCAGGTCTCGTTCTTCAGTTGGAAGGAGCACGGGAAGATCGCCTACCTCGAAGGCATGGGATGGCAGGACTGGGCGCTGGAAAATCCATATCGCCTGTTCCCGGCGGAGCGGGGCCCGGACTCGTTCTCCGGGGAGAACCCCGGGAGCGAGCCGGCGAACTGGCGGGCGAGGGGCATTATCCCGGAGAACCTGCCATGGGTGGAGGCCGCGCGCTCCTATCAGTGGCAGTCGTTCCAGACTGCGGTCAGGCTGCTCCGCTCGCGCGGGAACAACGTGTTCGTGGTGCTCGGCCCGTTCAATACGCATGCGCTCACCGCGGAGAGTCGGGGGCGGTATGAGGCGCTGGTGGCAGCGATGGAGCAATGGCTAGAGCAGGAGGGTATACTGCACTACGCGCCTCGGCTGCTACCTACTGACATGTACGCTGACGTGAGCCATCCACTGGGAGACGGGTACCGCGAGATGGCGAAGGACCTACTTGGTTCCACCTCATTCCAGGCCTGGATGAGGAGCTGGCCCAGCAGGGCCGGCCGGTTGCCGGGCAGGTAGAGACCGCGGTGAGAGGAGCCGGAGGGATGAGAACCACGATGGCCGGCCTCAGGCCTAGGTGGATAGTGGCGCTGTTCGCGCTGCTATTGGCAAGTGTTCTGGCGGCGGGGGCACGAGACGAGGGTTCCGACAACACCGCGTCACCTCCAGAGGTGCTGGGAAGGGCGGCTGCTGTCCGCCTGTGGGACACCGGGACCCCTCTAGGCGTATCGGCAGGTGTGGTCCGACGGAAAGGCTGGCAGGCCGTCACGGCCGGAGCGTCTGGTCGCGTCCGGGGGGATCTGGTGGTGGAGACGGAGGCGCTGACGGCCGTGTTCGCCTCCGGACTGGGGAAGGTGCTGCTGTACACGCCGGGGATCCGACCAGGAGCAAGGCCGCGCTGCTACCCTCCGAACTGGATGGTAGGAAGGCGGTGATCACCTCTGTGTCGGCCACCAAGCGACAGGACGGGGTGACGCTGGTGCAGGCGGAGTTCGGCGCGCCGGGTGTGGAGGGCCTGCCGATCGCGTTCTCCTTCACCAACGATCGCGTGCTGAGCATCGCACCAAGTGGGAACACCCGGGGGGTCCGCATCGTCGCACCGGTCGAACTGGCGCTCGTGCCCAGCTTCGTCGGGGACGATCTCATCTACGATCCCCGAAGCTACCCGACGGGCAAGACCCTCGCGGTCTCCTCGGAGCATATCTTGGTGGGCCTGCTGAAGGGGGAGAGCAGCGTTCTGGTCACGACCTGGCAGGAAGCCGCTCCCAAGATTCGCCTGGTGCTAGACCGGCCGGGCAAGAAGAAGGTGAACATCAGGGCGGTTGACTTGTTGGGTGCGAGGGCCCTGTCGTTGGCCGTGCTGAGCGCCCCCGGAATCTGGCATCGGGAGGCGCTGAGACCGACCTTTCTGGAGCGGGATGTTGCCATTTCCTGGAAGCCCCCATTCCCGGCAGTGTGGCTGACCCAGCTCTATGAGGACGGAGTGAAGACGACCTACGAGTTCAGGGAGGCGCGGGAGGAGGTATGGCGGGGGGGAGTGGGGTCCTATACCTACCCGACGTGGTTCCGCCTCGACAAGACCATGCTGTCGCTGGGCAAGAGAATCCCCCCGGAGGGTGAGGCCGTCATCTACTCCCTGGAGAGAAACGACGGCACCCCGCCGCGAGCGCTGAGCCCGATCGATATCGCGAAGGCCACGCTGAAGGGCAAAGTCCTAGCTGATCTCCTGGACGTGGACGGAAGGCCGACCTGGTATCCAGAGCGGCCTGACTACGTGATCGGCGCGGCTACCTGTGCCGTCACCGATGCACTCAAGGAGATCTTCGACCAGGGGCGGGAGGTGGAGGAGCAGGCGCGCGTCCGGGGCGGCGTGGAGGACATGTATTTCTACCTGGAGGGCATGTTCGAGCGGAATGGGCGGTACTACCCGTTCGGGAAGGATATGCTCGCGTACCTAGACGCACAGAAGAAGCAGAAACCCGAGCTGGCCCCCTTCATCCGGGAGTTGCGGCCCACGGCGGCGGAGATTGTCACCACCTATGACCGCGCCCGAGACACTATCCGGGACATGGACTATGCTCACGGGTTGGGGGATAAGACCATCGCCCTGGCGGCGGAGAAGAGGCCGGACAACCCGCAGCAGATGGTGGAGCTGAAGCAGGAGTGGACGGGGATGGGGGGCGCGCTGGAGGAACTGGCGAGGAGAGAGCATACTATCGCCAGGAAGCTGTTCCAACAGGCGGGCTACAGCGCGGCAACCAGACCAGAGGCGCTGCCGGTGGCGGAGGAGATCAGAGCGCGGACCAGGAAGTGTCTCGACAACGCGGAGAGCTACGAGATCTGGGTGAATGACTGAGGGCGCGGCGCAGGCTCAGCGCCAGCAATTGGGAGGAGATGTCGTGCTGACCACTCGATGTGCCTATGCTAAGCTGATCTGGTGCGCCATGGCGCTGGCTATGGTGGGCATCGCGGTTGCGGCCTCTGGCGGGAGCCAGCCTAAGACAGTGAAGACGAAGTCAGGAGCGGAGATGGCCTACCTGTCCGGGGGCTCGTTCACGATGGGTGACGCGAAGGGCGCGCTAGATGAGAAGCCTCACAAGGTGTCGGTCGACGCCTTCTACATCGACAAGTACGAAGCGACCCAGGAGCATTACCAGAAGATAGTGGGGTCGGATTACTCGCGCTGGAAGAGCAAGAAGGCCCCCGTAGAGCAAGTGACCTGGGCGGCCGCCGCGAAGTACTGTAACGCGCGCTCGAAGGCCGAGGGCCTCACTCCGTGCTATGACACCAAGACATGGAAGTGCAATTTCGCTGCCAACGGGTACCGGCTGCCGACGGAGGCAGAGTGGGAGTACGCGGCGCGGGCCGACACTACTACCAGCTACTCCTTCGGCAACAGCGCCTCGGCGCTGCCGAGCTTCGGGTGGGCGAAGGAGAACAGCGGAGGACGCCCGCGAGAGGTGGGGAAGAAGCTGCCCAATCCGTGGGGCCTGTATGATGTGCATGGGAATGTCGCCGAGTGGTGCAACGATTTCTACGCGGTTGATTACTACCAGAAGAGTCCGGCGAAGAACCCGAGGGGGCCGGCCACCGGGAGCAAGAGGGTAGTGCGCGGCGGAAGCTGGAACTCCCGCGCCCTCCGACTGCCGATCATCCTATCGCTCGTCGGAGAACCCGGCCTACGCGGATGTCTGCATCGGCTACTACGATGTCTATGGATTCCGCTGCGTGCGAAACGCAGGCGGCGCGAAGTGAGACTGCGGGCAGCGACCCCAAGGCCGCAGCCTGGGGGCAGGCCCTGTCAGAAGTTTCCCCACATCTCGTAGCTATCGGGCCGCTGCAGGCACTGTTTGGTCCGTCGCCTGATCTCCTCGGCCAGCGGGATAGCATCGGGGTTGCCAGCCGCGCGATAGGCCGCCTGTTGGTAGAGCTTCCGGGCGAGGGTATGCTCTCTTCGGGACAGCTCTTCGGCGGCGCCGCCCATGCCAATCCACTCCTGCTTCAGCTCCATCATCCGCTGCGCGTTGTCCGGCCGCTTCTCTGCGGCAAGGGCGGTGGTCTTCACCGCTAGCTCACGAGCGTAGTCCATGTCTCGCAGCGTGTCCCGCGTGTTGTCGTAGATGGCGAGCATCTGCTCGGGGAGGCTGTGCAGATCTTGGAGATACGGGGCCAGGTCGGGCTTCAACTTCGCTTGCGCGTCCAGGTAAGCGATCATATCCGAGGCGAAGGTGTAGTAGCGCTCGTTTCTCCCGAACATCACCTCCAGGTGAAAGAGCATATCCTCGGCGCCGCCCCTGACGAAGGCTCGCTTCTGCACTTCCTCGCCGGCCTCGAAGATGGCCTTGAGCACGTCGGTGACGTTGCAGGTCTCGCCGCCGAGCGCCGCATCGGGCCTCATGGGCCACCAGGCCGGTCGTCCCTCCACATCCAGCACCCTGACGCGGACATCGTCCGCGAGGGTGCGATCGGCTATAGCGAGTGGGCTCGCGGCCTGTTCGGGCGTGTCGTTGTCCCGCTCTAGGAAGTAGATGATCGCCTCCCCCTCGGGCACGATCTGCTTGCCAAGCGAAAACACCGGCTTCCCATTGGAGAACCAGACTGGGAGCGTGTAGGAACCGATGCCGCCTCGCCAGTGCTCTTCCTTCTCCTGTCGGAACTCGAAGGTCGTCTTGAGTTCATCTTCGTAGAGTTGCGTCAGCCAGGTGGCCGGAAATGGGGGTTTCCAGGAGATGGCCACATCTCGCTCGAGAAAGGACGGGTTCAGGATCTCGCGGTGCCAGATGCCAGGAGCATCGAGCAGGGCCAGCGAGACGCCCTTGCCGCCCACGAAGGTGATCGCCTCGAAGCTCTGCTGGCCCGCGCCCCGCTCCTTTCGAGCCGAACCGATGGCATTGCCTCCTGCCAGGTCGCAACCAGCATGCTGTTCTCACCTCGGAGAAGGCCGACCAGGAAATGCTCCGAGGGAAGGGATAGCGTCCTGGCCCCGGCGTAGTCGCGGCTATCGTAGATGAGGTCGTCGCCGACGAGGCTGGGCACGACAGCCAGCTCAACCGGCGCGGCAAGGGTGATCCCGTGGGCGTCGCCCTCGGGCCTAATCGCTACCGTGCGGTCGCCGGCGAACCGGAAGGTGATAGGTAGGCTGTCGGCCCCAGGCACGCGGAAGCCGGCCTCTACCAGCACCACGCCGTCCTGCTCGGCGACGGTGGTCGACGCGATGACGGCTTCCTTCCCCGAGACTCCGGCGGGGCGAATCGAGGCCTTCCCCTGTGGCGACTCGGCGCTGGCGGACACCAGCACCTCACCAAGTTGTGAGGCGAAGGCCACCACCAACCCATCTGTCTCGACTACCAGGTCGCCCTGGAGATGAGCCGACGCCGTAGTCGCAAGGGCCTGCCAGGACTGGCGCTGCGTCAGGTCGGGCCACCCTTGTATTGGGGCCGCCGTGTCCCAGAGTCGCACCGCGCTTGGGGCGCTCTCGTCCGCCCAGGCCAGTGCAGGGAGAACGGACAGTAGCAGGAGGCAAGCAGCCAGGCAGCTGTGCACTCGGGACGTGGCACTGAGTCTCATCGGGTCTGCACCTCATCTGTCAGGGTCTGGATCCCAACTATCAGAGCAGGCATTCTGCAAGGCGACACTCGGGTCCTATGGCCGATCAAAGAGCCGCTTCCGCACGGTTGACTGCACGTTTCGCCGCGATCCATGGCCGGCCCCAGGAGATCGGCAGAGGGAGCCCGAAGCAAGGGGCAAACGGTGGGGCGGGATGACACCGACCAACACACGGCACGGAGGGCCTAGCGATGACCCTCGGTGCGAGGGCTGGTGCGAAGCCCTCCGTCAGGTAAGGAGAGACGCAATGAAGCTCAGTATCGACACCTGGGTGATCTGCGCCGAGTGGCCGCTGGAGAAGCTGATAGAGGTCTGCCGAGCCAACGGGTATGCGGGAGTTGAGTTCCGGGCAGAGTCGGAGCAGCGGCATGGGGTGGAACTCGAAGCCACGCCCGCGCAGCGGCGCGACATTCGCCGCAAGCTCGAGGATGAGTATCTGGAAGCGTCGTGCATTTCGACGAGCCAGTGCCTGCACCAACTGGATGAGGCGAAGCGTCGGGCGAACATCGACCGGGCGAAAAAGTATGTGGACCTGGCGGCGGATATCGACTGTCTCGCGATCCGGGTGTTCGGGGACGGCGACAAGATCGGGCCCGACATGGATTCGGGCGACGCCATTCTCAGCACCGCGGAGGCGCTGCGTGAGGTGGCGGAGCACGCGGAAGGATCGCCGGTCACGGTCGCTTTCGAGATGCATGGTCAATTCAACCTGTGGAAGTACGCGCTGGGTGTTGTCGAGCAGGCCGACCATCCGAATGCAGCGATCAACTACAACTGCGATCGCCGCGATCTCGTCGCCGGCTCCGTCCGCGAAACGTACTCGCGCGTTCGTGACCACATCGAGCACGTACACCTGCACGACCTGGAGGCGGATTTCCCCTACGTGGAGCTGTTCGGATTCCTGATGGAAGACGGCTATGAGGGCTACACCTCGCTGGAGGTCGACTACCGCGGCGGTGACCCGGAGAAGGTGATGACGCTCTACGGCGAGCTTTGGCGCGCTCAGGTAGCGCTGGCGACCGGGCTCTAGCCCCCGGCACGGATGGTTGACGCGAAGTCCTTTGTGACGGAGGAGAAGCGCGATGGAGGCTGCGTCTCACGCGTCATCGGCTTCGCCCAATGGCGCATGGGCTTCTTCAACTCGGACGAATCCGGAATCCTGCAGGTGTATATGGTGGCCGGCCTCACCGGCCTCTAGTCTATGCTGGGCTAGCGTCGACGCGCGAAACGCGCGAGGTAGTTCCGGCCGTGCTCGGCATGGTAGGTGATGACCGTCGTGTCGCCCACGCTCTCGCTACTCACCCCCGCGGGTAGCTGAGTCGAGGTGAGCGCTTCGTCGATAGTGACATGGAAGGTGCTGGCCGCGTGGGTGGGGTCACTGACCGCGAGCGTAAGTCCGTCCGAGGTCTCCTCATAGTACGCGATGCAGGGGCGGTCGGCGGATAGCTTGCCGGCTGCGCCTGGCTCCCAGAACACCACGCCCACTGCTCCGCGCTCGATTCCGCCGGACCGCGTGCACCTCTTGTCGTGCGCCAGGATGGTGACCTCGTTGCCCGCCGCGAAGACCTCAGTCTGCGCCGCCGTCTTTCCTGGCAGAATGGCATATGCGTAGGCCGCGTCTGCGGCGTGGGGACCGTGGTCGAACCAGAGTGTAAGGAAGGGATTCGAGTGGATCGTCTCCTCCTGCGTCTCGCTCAGGGCGCGCCAGGATCCGGTCTGGATCTCTCGCTTGACCTCGACTCGCTGTGGCTCCGGGAACTAGTAGCCGATCCCGTCGCAGTGCGCCCAGCGGGGGTCCGCAGTATCTCTGCGCTCCAGGGAAGAGCGGATGGCCTGGTCTCGCCGTCGATGGTCAGCGGCGCGGTCGGCGTCGGTCAGCGGCCACTGGTTGACGATGGTCTCGGCCGAGTTCTCGCTCGGGCAGTTGATGTCGCTACCCAGGCAGACGATCTCGTCGTCGAAGAAGAACCAGCTTTTCCTTGCGGTGAGCGGCGGAACAGCGGCCGCCAGCTCCATCGCCGAAACGCCGTGGTCTGGGGTGAAGGCTCCGCCGACGAAGGCGCGCTCCGCTGGCGGCGGTGGCCAGTGCTCGTACCCCTCGGCGGGAGCCAGGCTCTTCCGCTCGACCGTCGTCCCGGGCAGGCGCAACCAGTCAAGCGTGGGCAGGACATCATGGGTGACGTAGTCGCTGCCCCTCAGGAAGACCCAGAGCAGGCCGTCGGCCTGATGCCAGGAACTAAGTCCTTCTCCATTGATTAGCTCGGACGGCTTGGTGCGCTCCGACAACATCCGCAGCGAGGCGAAGAACCCCGGCCGGCGATGGACGGTGTAGTCGGATTCCCAGTAGTGTCGGTGGCCCAGCGGCGTGGAGGGGGCGATCGCCGTATCCCTGACCGCCAACCAGAGCGGCGCGCTCTGCATCCGGTAGGAGGGGTTGACCTGGTAGAAGCTCTTGGCGGCCCCGACAGCCTCGTCGCGCAGCGGGTTCGGCACGTTGGCCAGCACGAGGAGCGGGAAGGGCACTCCCATGGGGCGGTCGTTCCCACGGGTGATCTCGCGGCCTCGCACCGATGGATCGTAGTAGTTTTCGTAGATGCACCACACCGTTCCGTCCAGGAGATAGCGCCCGAATGCGTCGAGATCGGCTGCGGGAAGCTGAGACTGCGTGCCGCGCGCGATCCAGACATACTGGGCCACATCCTCGGTGAAGCCGCGGCCGTAGCCGCCGGTGTAGAGCAACGGCCCGTGCTGGTGGAAGGAGTAGTCCTCCTTGATGCCTTCGCCCTCCTGCACGCGGACTTCGTCGACGAAGGCCTCCTTCACCATCTCCGCTCGCCGCGCATCGTTGGTTGAGAGCGCCAGGTAGAGGTGGTTCATGGCGACCCAGATGCGATTCTGGCCGGTGAGGAGCGTGGTGTCCTTCTCGGTGGGCCCGGCGGCCGGCAGCAGCGTCCGGTGCCAGTAGCCTTTCTGACTCGGGCGCGGCGAGTCTATCGCATCCTCCATGAGCAGGTAGCGAATCGTCGCCTGGATGTCCGCCACAGTGGCTGGGCTGAGCTGTCCCTCCATCAGCAGGAGCGTCTCGCCGAGTGAACGCGGCATGGCGATCTGCCAGTACCACCAGTTCCCCGGCTTGGCGCAGTCCTCTCCCGCGAGGGGGCGGATGAACGAGAGCGCCTGCGCTATCGCGCGCACGAGGGCAGGATCCTGAGAGCGGGATTGGCCGGAGGTACGAAAACCCAGAGCCATGCGCTCGATCCGACCAAGGTGCCGCGCTACTCGCGCCTCGAGGTCCGGCTGCGCCACGTAGTCAATGTCGCTCCAGCTACCGTCGGGGAGCATGGCCGACAGGGCGTCGGTGGCCGAGCGCTCGATATCGCGGAGAGCCGCGACCACCACGGGGTCGTTCCGGTCGGCGCCATCACCGGTCCAGTAGCCCACGAGGTCGGCCCGCACTCTCGCGAGATCCGCCTGCGGCGCGCCGGAGGCAGGCTGGCCAAGCGCGATCGCGACGAGCAATGCAACACAAAGGACGACAGCTGATCCGATTTCCATGCTTTCCACCTATCCAGGCACGAAGGACTCCGCGTCAACCCTCCGTGCGCTTTCTGTCTCGGGGCAGTTACATAGGTAGGTAATACCAGGCGGAGGCTGTCACTCCTCCGGGAGCGCGTCGCGACAGCAGAGGGAAGACTCTGTCGCGGACAGAAACCTCCCCTACACCCACTCAGGAGAGATGGCCATGAAACCAGTGAAGGTCGGCATTGTCGGATGCGGCGAGATCAGCAGCAAGTATCTGGAGCACCTTACCGGTATGCTCTCCGGGGTGGTGCAGGTCGCCGCGTGCTCTGACCTCATCGTCGAGCGCGCCCAGCAGCGGGCCACGCAGTTCGGCGTCCCTCGAGTGTGCACCACCAAGGAGTTGATGGCTGACCCGGAGATCGAGATCGTGGTCAACCTCACCATGCCCGCGCAGCACCACGAGGTGGTGACGGCCGGCTTCGAGGCGGGGAAGCATGTCTTCTGCGAGAAGCCGCTGTCGACAAGCCGCGAGCTGGGCAAGGAGATCATCGGGGCCGGGGCGCGCAAGAAGCTGCTGCTCGCGGGCGCGCCCGACACCTTCCTTGGAGCCGGGCTGCAGGCGTGCCGCCGGCTGATCGATGAGGGCGCGATCGGCACGCCGATCTCCGCCCAGGCGCTGATCGTAGTCGGGCACGGCTCGGAGCGGTACTATAACGTCTTCACTGGCCCGATGTTCGACATGGGACCCTACTTCCTGACGGCGATGATATCCCTGTTGGGCCCGGTGAAGCGAGTCACGGGGTCGGCCCAGATCCCGTTCGCAGAGAAGCCCAACCCCGCGGACTCGCCCGATCATGGGAAGGTGTTCCGGGTGACGCGACCCGGCAATATCTCCGGCGTCCTCGACTTCGCGAGCGGCTGCATCGGAGTGATCACCACCACGTCGGAAGTGCACGGCTATCATCCGCGACTGGAGATCTACGGCAGCGAGGGGATACTAGTCACCAACGACCCCAACTGCTACACCGACACGGTACTGCTCCGAAAGGGTGAGGGCGAACCGGAGTCCATTCCGCTCCCAGAGGGCTTCCCCATGTGGGGTCGCGGCCTTGGAGTGGCGGAGCAGGCGCAGGCGATCCGCGAAGGCCGGTCGACCCGCGCGAGCGGGGATCTCATGTACCACGTGCTCGATATCATGCACGCCATTCACGAGGGCCTCGGCGGAAGGGCGCCATCACTCGATCGAGAGCGGGTGCCCACGCCCGGAGCCGTTCAAGCTGGCCGACCTGCTCGGCGCGGCGCGGTAGGGATCGCGGTGGGCGCAGGACGCGGCGCTGCCGCCGAAGAAGCTATGGCCATCTTACCTGAGTGACCGCTAGCCACTGGAGGAGCTGTGAAGTGTCCCGGAGCGCGCCTGGTGCGGTGATCGCCGCGAAGCTGCATCCCTCTCACTTCGAGATGAGTGACTCGAACTTCGACTCCGTGTCGATTGCCAGCGACGGCTGCGTCTACTACACCCTTTGCTCCCACAGCATCGACACTCATGCCCGAGTGTATCGGTTCAACCCGAAGTCCGGAGAAGAGCCGGAATACTTGGGCGACCTCGGCGAGATCGTCGGAGAGGCCGGCACGCGGTCGATCCCGCAGGGGAAGTCGCATTCGCAGTACTATGAGCACAACGGGAAGCTCTACTTCGCGACCCACTACGGATACTACAAGCCTTCGAGTAATAAAGAAGAGCCGGGAGAGACGCCTCCGGGGTACCAGCCGTACCCAGGCGGCCACTTCGCGTCGTTCGACATGAGCGCCGGCCGGTTCGAGGAGCTGGCGAAGGCGCCGGCGGGTGAGGGCATCCTCACCATGGTCATGGATCCCCGACGGGGAAGGCTTTACGGCCTGACCTGGCCGCGGGGTCACTTCATCCACTATGATCTGGCCGACCAGCGACTGACAGATCTAGGCCCGGTCTCGCGGGGCGGCGAGTTCGGAGACGGTGAGGAGTACTTCTGCCTGTGCCGGAGCCTGGGAGTGGACCCGCGAGACGGGTCGGTGTACTTCACGAACGCAGACGGGGAGATCAAGCGTTACGATCACGGGTCGAATACCGTCGTCTCGACCGGGGCCAGCCTGAAGCGCGATATCTTCGGTCAGTGGGAGGTGAATACTCCCGGACATCAGGGCTACAACTGGCGGAAGGTTCTGTGGCATGAGGGGATGGCGAAGCTCGTGGCGGTCCACCCAAAGTCGGCCTTCCTGTTCACGTTCGATCCGAAGACACTCGAAGTGGAGATCGTAGAGCGCATCGCCGCTGAGGAGCTTCGGAGGAACGGGCGCTACGAACCGTTCCGCTACGGCTACCTCGGCCTCGCCTTCGGGCCGGATGGGGATACCCTCTACTATCTGACGGCCACCTATGAGCTGGTCGCTGACGACGGTCGGACCGTGCCGGAGGCGCTCCACCTCGTCACCTACTCGCTGCGGACCGGCAGCCTTGCCGACCACGGGGTACTGCGGCTGGAGGACGGGCGCTACCCGACGATGACGCACGGGATCGCGGTTCACCCCAGCGGCCGAATCTACACCGTGCCTTGGATCGAGAATCTGGGGGGAAAGCGCGAAGGCCTTCCCGCGCAGCAGGTCGACCTCATCAGTATCGCGAACCCCTACGGGGCGGCGCCGCGGGGTTGAGGGGATGGAGGCAGTCGCAGGCAGAGGGGCTGGAATCGGCGCGGCGGACAGACGGGATGCAGCCCATGGCGAGTGCCAGTGTCAGGCCGGACGGTGAGGTGGGGGCATCCAGGCGCGACTACCAGGTGCAAGCGGTAGCCAGGGCATACAGGATCTTCTTCGCGCTGGCGCGCTCGAACGAGCCAAAGCAACTGGGAGAGTTGAGCGCCGAAACCGGCCTGCATCGGACGACAGCGCTGCGGCTACTGCGCACGTTCATGGCGGAGGGGGTGGTCGCGCAAGACCCGGCCACTGGCCGGTATCTACATAGCCCGGCGTTCTCGATCCGCCTGGCAGCATCCGGGAGCACAGCTTCGCTGTTCGTGAGTGTGGTGCAGGAGACGCTTGCCGAGGCCGCCCGCCGCTGCCTGGGCACCGCGGTGATGATACTGCCGGACGAGGAGCGCTGGAACGGCATCGTGACGATGCATGCGCTTCCTGGAACCTCCGTGTACTTCGACCCGACGCGGCTCCCGAATACCCCGCTGCACGCGACCGCCGGCGGGAAGTGCTTCCTGGCCTTCGTGGAGCCGCGGAAGCTCCGCTCGTACCTCGCCCGCGATCTCGCGAGGCTGACCCAGAACACCCTAGCATCTCCCCGACATCTGAGGGCCGAGTTGTCCCAGGTCCGCGAGCGGGGGTACGCGATGAACAAGGGGGAGGCGGAAGGAGAGGTCTACGCGATCGCGGTCCCGCTTCGCAGGCCAGGGGGAGGGGTGATTGGAGCGCTCGCGGTGGGCTTCTCGTCGCGCGAGATGACCGACCACGACCTGGTCCGCCATCTCGATGTGATCCGGATGGCCGCGGCAAGGGTGTCGGTGATGCTCGGCTATCAGTGGTGGCAGGAGCGAGAGGCGGAGATGAAGGGGGCTTCTCTGCCCCTGGCGGCCCGGGTCGAGTCAGAGGACCCAGGGTTCGGGGATGGGGCGACGCCGGTCGTGCGATCGGTAGCGAGGGCGATCCGACTGATAGAGTTGCTGGCCCGTTCGCCACAGGGCCTGGCTCTGATGGAGATCGCAGAGCGACGCAGGCTGAACAGGAGCGCAGCATTCCGGCTTCTGCTCACGTTGCAGGCGCAGGGAGTTGTGGTCCGAGACGCGGGCGAGGGGCGCTATCGGATCGACCCCCTGCTGTGGCTCCGGAACGCGCAGCTACTGCTCTCGGCGGCTTCGCTGACTAAGGGTACGGGGGCCATCCTGGAATGGCTCGCCAAGTCTACCGGATCGACAGCACTGCTGGCTTGCCCTGACGTGGCACAGAGGAGATCGATCGCCTTCCAATACGCGCTGCCGAATCGGCCAGTCCGCTTCCAGCCTAACAACGATGTCCCGCCGCCGCTGCACGCGGTGGCTGGCGGTAAGTGCTACCTGGCGGCCCAGTCAAAGCGATGGGTCGCACAGTACATCAGTGACGGCATTGGAGCGGTCACCAACTACACCATAAGCTCCCCTGAGAAACTGGTGCGCGAGCTTGCGGTGGTCCGCGAGCAGGGGTACGCGCTGAACAGGGAGGAGTCGATCTCGGGGGCGGGCGGACTGGCGGTCTCGGTCGTCGACGGCTCCGGGAGGGTGGCTGGCTGGCTGGCGCTGGCGCCGCTAGTTAGCGAACTGACCGATGAGAACGTGGCGGAGTGGTTGCCCATGCTTCGAGCGGCATCGGAAGCGATGTCGCGATCATTGGCGGCGCACTGGCGGGAATTCGTGGCGCGCGTACGAAGTTAGTCGGCGGTTGCTTCCGTTCACATAGCGAAATGGTGTTGCATTGCGGCTCGGGTGTGGTAGAATGCTGTAAGTTGGACTCCGAGGGGTGCATTCCTGCGGCTACACAATCGGAGCCATAATAAGTGGATTGGGCCGGCTTTGGTTGCCTTGCTGAACGTCTCCCCCTCACGTTCATGTCTTGCGCCAGAGCTGGCCCTCTCTTTCTGGCCTCCTCCGCCCGAGCCCGTCTGACCGCTCTCTAGCCCTTCACCTCGCAGTTTGCCAGCTCTTCCATGGCCAGCACCAGCGCCTGCGTGCCGAGTTCGCCCTTGCCTTTGGCGGAGAGAGATCGGATGAGCTGATGGACGAGGGTGGTGGCGGGAAGGGGCATCTCGAGCTCGTCGGCGGTAGCTGCGACGAGGCGCAGGTCCTTCTCTTGGAGCGCGAGGGTGAAGCCCGGGGCGTAGTCTCGGTCGAGCATCTTGGGTCCGTGGAGTTCCATGATGCGGGAGGCGGCAAGCCCTGAGCCAACGACCTGGAGCACTTTTCGCGCGTCCAGCCCCGCCTTGGCCGCAAGGGCGAGCACCTCGCAGACGGCCTGGATGGTGACGACGCAGCCGACCTGGTTGCAGAGCTTCGCCATGTAACCGGAGCCGACGTCACCAAAGTGCTCAATCTGCCGTCCCATCGCCTGGAGAACAGGCAAACAAGCGTCAAAGGTCTCCTTCCGGCCGCCACACATGATAGACAGGGTCCCGGCTTCCGCTCCTTGGGGGCCTCCGCTGACGGGGCAGTCGAGCATGACGACCCCGATATCCGTGAGGGCAGCGGCAACGCGCCGGCCGACGCCGGGGGCGATAGTGCTCATCTCGATCAGGATCTTGCCGCGGCTAAGGCCGTGGATCACTCCCCCATCTCCCAGCACCGCTCTCTCGACGTCAGGCGAGTCGGGGACGATGGTGACGACGACGTCGCTGGCGGCGGCCGCCTCCTGACAGGAGCCCGCGGCAGTGGCGCCCGCGCTGAGAAGCGGCGCCATCTTTTTCGCGACGATATCGAATACCGTGAGCCGATAGCCTGCCTTCAGCAGGTTGCTCGCCATCGGCTGGCCCATCCGGCCAAGCCCGATGAAGCCGATTGATGGTTTCTGCATGTCTCCCTCCATGGGTTCAGATCAGGTCAAGGGTACGGAGGGTCATCGCCGGCCCTCCGTTCGCTGTGATAGCAGGCGCTTGGCGGAGGCGGCGATGCCCTCGACGGTGAGGCCGTGCTTCACCAGCAGCTCGTCGGCGCTGCCCGATTCGCCGAAGGTGTCCTGCACACCGAGGCGCTGCAGCGGAATCCACTTGCCAGCGCCCTCCGCCAGCAACTCGGCGACTGCGCTTCCCAGACCACCTATGACGCTGTGCTCCTCGACCGTGAGCGCGGCTCCGGTGCGGCAGCAGGAGGCCAGGATGGAGTCGCCGTCGAGGGGCTTGACGGTGTGGACGTTGAGCACTTCAGCGGAGATACCCTCGCGCTGAAGTAGGTCCGCTACTTCGAGCACGCGGCCAAGGATGACGCCGCTGGCGGCGATTGTGATGTGTTCGCCAGGGCGGCGCAGCTCCGCCTTTCCGATCTCGAAAGCATCCGTCGGCTTGCGCCAGACGGGGGTCTCGTATCGGCTGAGGCGGAGGTAGACGGGACCATTTCGCCTGGCGGCGGCCCTGGTAGCGAGCCGCGCTTCCTCGGGGTCCGAGGGGATGACGACGCACATGTTCGGCAGACTGCGCATGAGGGCGACGTCGAGCACCGACTGGTGGGTCGCTCCGTCGGGGCCCTGGGTGATGCCGGCACTGGAGCCGGCGAGCTTCACGTTCAGTGCGGGAAGCGCTACCTGCTGGCGAATCTGGTCAAAGGCGCGGCCGGTCAGGAAGACCGCGAACGAGTTGGCGAAGGGGATCATGCCGCCGAGCGCGAGGCCGACGGCGGTGCTGACCATATCCTGTTCGGCGATGCCAATCTCGAAGAAGCGGGCCGGGAAGGCCGCGGCAAAGCGGTCGGTGCGGGTGGAATGGAAGAGGTCGGCATCGACAACGGCGATGCGCGGCTCCTCCTCCCCCAGGGCGAGGAGCGCCTCTCCGTAGCCGTCGCGGGTAGACTTACTGGCTGCCATCGATCAGTCTCCCAAGGAGGCGATAGTGGCTTCGAGCGCGGCCACCGCCTCCCGGAATTGCTCTTCGCTGATAGCCGCGTTGTGGAAGCTGGGCTGACCTTCCATGAACGACACGCCCTTTCCCTTGATGGTGTGAGCGATGATCGCGGCAGGTTGGCCGGTGACCTGGGACGTCTCCCGAAGTGCGCCGCAGATCGCCCCCATGTCGTGGCCATCGATTTCGAGAGACGTGCCAGCCGAAGGCCTTCCATTTGGCCGCCAGTGGCTCAACGCCCATCCGGTCCTCGGTCTTCCCCATCGCCTGGAGTTCGTTTCGGTCCACTATGACGGTGAGGTCGTCGAGCCGGTGGTGAGCAGCAGTCATGGCCGCCTCCCACACCTGTCCTTCCTGGCACTCGCCATCGCCGAGTAGGGCATAGACGCGGTAGCCCAGGCCCGTGGCGCGGGCAGCGAGGGCCATGCCGTTGGCGACCGACAGCCCCATGCCAAGCGAACCGGTGTTGGCCTCGAGGCCGCAGGTCTTGCGCATATCAGGGTGGCCCTGGAGGTTGCTGCCAAACCGCTTCAGCGTGGGGAGCTCGGAGGCGGGGAAGAAGCCGCTATGGGCGAGGCACACATAGAGCGCGGGTACGGAGTGGCCCTTGCTGAGCACAAAGCGATCCCGCTCGGGCCAGTCGGGCTGGTCGGGCCTGATCCGCATGGCGTGGAAGTAGAGGGCGACGATGATGTCGGCCGCAGAGAGTGAACCGCCGAAATGGTGGAACTGGCCCGGCCCCATGGCCTTGACGATCCCGAGTTGCACTTCGGCAGCGCGTCGGCGAAGGGCCTGTAGGTCGGGAGTCCCAGTAGGCAAAGCAGCGCCTCCAGTGGCTAGACGGTGTAGGTTCCCGAGATCTGGGCGGAGGGCCAGACGACGAGGTCGCTGATGGTCACGTGCGGGGGCCGGGTGACGATGAAGTGGACTGTGTCGGCGATGTCCTCGGGCTTCAACATGGCGGCCCTGCGCTCGGCGCTGGGCAGGACTGGCCTCTTCTCGATCAGAGGGGTATCGACCTCTCCCGGGCAGATGACGCAGGCCCGCACGCCATGCTTTCCCTGCTCCGCATTGATGGACTCGTTGAGGGAGATCAGAGCGCGCTTGGAGGCGCAGTAGGCAGTGCCTCCGCCGGGAGTGCCGCGAAGGGCAGCAGTGGAAGCAATGGTGATGACGATGCCGCGCTGCTGCTTGAGCAGCGGAAGGAAGGCCTGAGTGCAGTGGAAGACACCGGAGAGATTGACGGCGATGACACGCTCCCACTGCTCGGGCGACAGGTCATCGAGCGTGCGCTGCTTGGTGTTGGTGCCGGCGGCGTTGATGAGGATGTCGACACCTCCGAAACGCGCGGAAGCGGCCTGGGCCGCACTGGCGATCTGGTTTGGGTCGGTGATGTCGGCAGGGATGGTGATGGCCGAGTCTTTGAGAGAGAGGTCGCGCACCACCCCGTCGAGCGCCCCCGGCTCAAGGTCAATGAGGACAAGACGGCAACCGGCGGCGCCAAGCCGTCCGACAATGGCCTGACCCATGCCGCCGGCGGCGCCAACTACAACGGCGACATGGCCGGCAATGCTATCTGTTGTTGGCAAGGCGTTCCTCCTGTGACCTCGGCGCGATGCTTGAGCTATATTGGGGCGGGAGCGCGGAAATCCTCTTCGCTCATGCAGAGTCGGCGTCTTGCGCGAAGGAAACTCCGCCGCGGGCGTGCAATGGAGCGGGTGAATTCCCGATCTGGAGGCGATTGATGCAGTTCATCATGTTCACGAAGCACGTGCAGGAATTCGACTTGCCGAAGCTCGTCAGCGCGCTAAAGGGCGCCGGCATGGATGGCGCGGACTTGTGCGTGAGGCCGGGCTACCCGGTTGCGCCCGAAAATGCGGCGAAGCAGCTGCCGGCGGCGGCGAAGGCGTTTGCGGACGAGGGCATGTCGATCCCACTGATCACGACGCCCGGGGACTTCACAGACCCCGGGAAGCCGGAGGCGGAGCCGGTGTTCGCGGCCTGCGCGAAGGCAGGGGTGGGGCTGATCAAGCTTGGGTACTGGCAGTACTCAGCTGGCGATGACTACTGGGCGATGCTCGATTCATGCCGGAAGAAGCTCGACGGGTTCGCGAAGCTCGCGGCAGAGCACGGACCGAAGGCCCTGGTGCACATCCACTCGGGCAGCACCATGGGACTGAACGCGAGCGCGGTGATGCGGCTCGTGGAGGGCTTCGACCCCAAGCACGTTGGCGTGTTCGCCGACCCGGGGCATCTGGCGATTACGGGCGAGCCGCCGGCGATGGCGCTCAACATCCTGCGGAAGTACGCGGCCTGCTTCGCGTTCAAAGACACCGTGAAGCTTCCCGTGCAGCGGGACGGCCGCGATGTGTATGTCATGCACACCCGCAGGATAGGAGACGGCTTTGTGGACTGGCGTCAGGTGGCGAAGACCATCGTCGATCTGAAGCTGGATTCGCTGCCGATCAGCATCCACTGCGAGTATGAGGGAGAGCCGGCGGAGTCGGTGGTGGACCTGGCACGGGTCGACCTGCGCTATGTGAGGAGGCAGTTCGCGGAGGTCGGCGGGAAGTAGCGCCGCGCAGCCGCGGCGGCTAGCCCAGAGTCGTCGGCCCGACTGAGCGCCCCAACTCGAAGGCCTGCAGGTTGACATCGCGGTAGCGCGCCGGGACGAGGTCGAGACGGCCCGCGTCCACGTTGCTTCGTCGATGTCGAGCAGCATGGAGAGCGCGCCGGTCATGACCATGTTCACGACGCGCATGTTGCCGAGTTCCTGCGCGGTGGCGAAGGCGTCGATGACCTGTCGATGCGGGAAGGCGCGTTCGATGCGCTCCTCCAGGTCGTCCACCCAGGGCTGCTGGCCGCTGGAGACGGTGACGGGCGTGATGATCTGGTCGTTGATCGAGCGCGATGCCGTCCGGCGCGAGCGTGTCGGCGTAGCGCAGCGATTCGAGCAGCTCGAAGCTGACCAGGAAGTCGGTCTCGCCCTCGGGGATGAGCGGCGAGAAGACCTTCTCGCCGATGCGGACCTGGCTGACGACGCTGCCGCCGCGCTGGGCCATGCCGTGGACTTCGCTCTTCTTCACGTCGCGGCCCGGCGAGCATGCGCAGCGCGGGAGATCACCTCGCTGGCGAGCAGAATGCCCTGCCCGCCGACGCCGACGAGGGCGATGTTGATGGTCTTGTTCATCGCGCTCTCTCCAACGCAACTTCTGCGATCGCGCCGTGCTGGCAGACCTGGCAGCACATGCCGCAGCCGGCGCAGAGCACGCGGGTTGATCTTCACCTTGCGCAGCTTCGGGCCTGTCGGGTCGGGGTCGCCCAGCTCCATCGCCGGACAGCCGAGCTTCAGGCAGGCGCGGCAGGCGCGGCAGGCGTCGGCGTCGACGCAGAACTGCCGGCGTGATAGCCATCCTCGCGCCGATGACGCAGGGCCGCTTCGCCACCACCACCGACGGCTCGGGCGCGTCGAGTTCCTCCTCCAGGACTCGCTCCACCTCCTCGAGGTCGTAGCAGTCGACGGTGCGCACGCGCGTCACGCCGACGCCCGCGGGCGACCTGCTCGACGGAGATCTCCTTCGTCTCCTCGCCCATCAGCGTCTTGCCCGGTGCCGGGGTGGTCCTGGTGGCCGGTCATGGCGGTGGTGCGGTTGTCGAGCACGATGACGGTGCTGGCGCCGCGGTTGTAGACGATGTTGAGCAGGCCGGTGATGCCGGAGTGGAAGAAGGTGGAGTCGCCGAGCACCGCCGCGACGCGTCGCTTGTCGCCGGCCTTCTCGAAGCCGTGGGCGTTGCCGATGCTGGCGCCCATGCAGACGATGGTGTCCATCGCGTCGAGCGGCTTGAACATGCCGAGGCTGTAGCAGCCGATGTCGCCGGTGACGGTGGCCTTGAGCTTGTTGAGCGCGTAGAAGACGCCGCGGTGGCCGCAGCCCGCGCAGAGCACCGGCGGCCGCGCCGGCAGGCCCTCCGCCACACTCCTCTGCTGTCGATGGCCGGCGCCGGCTCGCCGGCGATCTCCGCCCGGAGCTGCCTGAGCCGGAAGGGGTTCAGCTCCCCGATGTGCAGCTTGCGTCGCGTGGTCCTCGACCTTCACGCCCATCGCGCGGATCTGCTCCTCCAGGAACGGGTCGAGTTCCTCGATCACGTAGAGCCGCTTCACGCCGCCGGCGAACTCGGCGATCAGCTGCTTCGCGGCAGCGGGTTGGTGAACCCGAGCTTGAGCACGCTCGCCTCGGGGAAGACCTCCTTCACGTACTGATAGCTGATGCCGGAGGTGATGAAGCCGAGGTCGGCGCTGCCGGGCTCGATGCGGTTGAAGGGCGCAGGTCTCGGCGAACTCCCGCGAGCCTCTCGGTCCGCTCTTCCACCGCAGCGCGCATCTGCCGCGCGTAGCACCGGCACCGGGACGGTCTTCTCGACCTGCTTCACGTAGGGCTTCGCCCGGCGGGCGGCAGCGGGCGTGAAGTCGCCGAGATCGACGACGCCGGAGGAGTGCGAGGTGCGGGTGGTGGTGCGGAGCGATCACCGGAGTGTCGAACTCCTCCGAGATCGCGAACGCCGGCCACGTCATCTCGTAGGCTTCCTGGCTGTCGGACGGCTCGAAGCAGCGGGACCTTGGCGAACTTGCGCGTAGAAGCGGTTGTCCTGCTCGTTCTGCGAGCTGTGCATGCCGGGGTCGTCGGCGGAGACGATCACCAGGCCGCCGTTCACGCCGAGGTAGGAGAGGGTCATCAGCGGGTCGGCGGCGACGTTGAGCCCGACGTGCTTCATCGCGTGACGAGGGACCGGGCCCCGGCGAAGGAGGCGCCGATGACGACCTCCATCGCCACCTTCTCGTTGACCGACCATTCGCAGTAGATCGGCTCCTTGAAAGCTCGCAGACGGTCTCGAGGATCTCGCTGCTCGGGGTGCCGGGGTAGGCCGCGGCGACGGTGCAACCGGCCTTGAACGCGCCATGGGCGATGGCCTCGTTCCCGGAGAGGAGTTGCCTGAAGTCGGCCATGCGAATGCTTACCTTCGAAAGCCAGAATCGCGAGAACGCGCGGCGCGATCGCCGCCCGCGTTTGCATGGTAACACGCAGCACCGGAGAGGGCAAACATAGGCAGCGGCGCCACGCCCGCAGGCCCACAGCGAGGGAGGCGCCTCCCGCCGTGGCTATAGCGCCGGCAGGCTGGCGGCCGCGACAGACTGCCCCACCCGCCGGGCGGCTTCATCGGGAAGGTTCACCGAGACCGACTGGGCGAGCTTGGGGAACTCCGTGCTGAGAACCTCCTGCGCCTTCTTCATGATGACGACGCCACCCTCGCCGGAGGTGACGCGGCCGAGGATGAGCACATGCTGTAGGTCATAGATGTCGGCGTAGTAGGCGACGGCATAGCCGAGGTAGCAGCCGATGGTCTCGAACACTCTGGCGGCGCGCTCATCGCCTTTCGCCATCAGCTCCTGCACGACCACCAAGTTCTCGGCCGGGTTCCTGCTCAGATCGAGCGGGATGCCGGCGACGGGGGCGAGGCGAACGGCCGCGTTCTGGCAGAGGTACTGGACGCCGCAGCCGCGGTCACCCGACCACTCATCGACGGGCGCGGAGGGGCTGAAGTCAATGGGGACGAAAGCGAGTTCATTGAGCCAGCGGGTGATGTTGCCGTCGCGATCGACATATCCGCCGGCCTCGCTGGAGCCGAGGGCGAGGCCGAGAATCGAGTTGACATTCAGGCTCATGGACCCGGCGAGGGCAGTCACTTCGCCATCGTTGACGATCTCGAACGGGACGCCCCACTGCTTGCGCATCTCCAGGAACAGGCCCTTCACCCGGGCGTTGAAGACGTCCTTTGGGATGCCGCGGTAGAGAGAGGCGATCAGCACCCGGTTGTTGATGATGACGCCGGCGGAGCTGCCGCCAATGGCATCTACGCGGGGCATACGGGCCGCGGCGCGGTGCAGAGCAGACATGATCTCATGATAGTGGTAGGAGGCGTCGGTCTGATTGCGCGGGTCCCAGACGACCTCTTCGCTGAAGACGGCCTCGCCGTCGATGACCGCGCTCACCTTGCGGTCGCTGGCGCCGAGATCGAATCCGATGCGACACCCCTCCAGGTGGCGCCCAAGAGCGACGGAGTCTTCCTTCCGGGCAGGAACCTTCTCCGGGCTCGCAGTCTCGACGACGAATGGCTTCTCATAGACGCCGGCCATGAAGTCAACATCGAACGCGCGCTCACCGCCAGGCGAGTAGACTTTGCCGATGTGCGCGCCAATCTCCTCCGGGCCGCCGACGATGACTCTGCGCCCGCCCTTCTGCCAGAGCAGCGTCTTCACCAGCCGCTCGGCGTATTCGAGGTTGGCTTTGGCTTGTTTGTGCTCCGCCGGCAGCACCTGGGTCTCGAATGCCGAGACCGAGCCATCGCCGCGCTCGACTGCGACTGTTAACGGCACCGCCGTGCCGGAGGACGCGACCGCCTCCAGGAAGGCGCGGTTGGACAGCACGCCCGGCCGGAAGCCCTCATCGAGAGGGGGAGTCACCTGCGGCTTGACGTCGAAGATCATAGCATCTGCCTTCCTGACAACGCCTGAACACGTAGCGCGGACACGGAGGACTTGGCGCCAACCCCCCGTGCGGCGGTAGCGCCAGTGAGCTGGCCCAGCAGCGGCCTCACTTCTGCGCGATCTCGGCACTTCCTCGCGGTGGGGGAGGTGATCGCGGGTAGCGGGCGTGGGGCGCGCTGCCGGGCAGCCGGTACGGAGGGCTGTCGCAAGGTCCTCTGTGCTCGGGCTATGGACCGGAGCCGGTCAGCCTGCGCATGCTGTTCGTGCAGGGCTGGAAACCCATCGCCCGCCAGAAAGCGTTGGAGGTCAGATTGCAGGCCGCCGCGCTCACGCGGATGCGGGTCAGATGGCGCTCGTCGAACCAGCCGAGGAGGGCCGCGACCAGTTGCCTGCCCACTCCGCGGCGGCGCCACACGTTCGTCACCGAGAATCTCGTGGATCTCCCCCAGCCGTTGATCCGCGTAGACCGGAGGTCGCTCCCCCTCTTTCCCGAGCACGTACCCGGCAACCTCGCCTTGGGAATCGGCAACGAACACCGCGGAGTTCTCACCACCTATGTTGCTGTCGAGCCAGTCCAGCCACACGGGGAGCGCCTCCTCCTTGACCGTGAACTCCGCCGGGTCAAGGGCGGCGTGGAAGCACATCAACTCCTGCCAGAGGCGCCCGAGCGCGTCGCGATCGGCGGGCGTGGCCAGTCGAACCAGGAACTCGCTCGTCATCGCCTCACAGCTTCCTAGCGAGCAACCGCCAATGCGAGCGCAGCCGCCCGTCATCCCTGTGATCTTCCTTGCGGAGCGAGATGATCTCGTAGCTGTGCAGGAGCCGATAGACCTCTTCCTCGGTGCAGAAGTGGTGAGGAACCGGTCCCTCCCGGTGCTCGTCGCTCACCCAGGTGCCCGGCTCGACCTCGTCGCCGAGGCCGCAGTCGAAGTGGTCGGGGGTGGGCATGGCCCACACGAAGTAGCCGCGCGGGGAGAGCTTGCGGGTGATGGCGTCGATGATGGAGGCGATCACCGCCACGCGCTCGTGATGGATGACGTGAGACGAGACGACGCCATCGAAGCGCCCATCGGGAAAGGGCATCTCGCGCATGTCGATCTCGAGCACCTCGGCCTTCACGCCGGCCTGCTCAAGTGCGTCGCGACAGGAGGCGATGGCAGTGGGCGCGTTGTCCGTAGCCGTCACCTCGAAGCCCCGGGCGGCGAGGTAGAGGGTGTGGCGGCCGACGCCACAGCCGATATCGAGGACCCGCTTGCGGCCCTCCTCGTCGAGCCGGTCGGCCATCTCCACCACCTCGGGGAGGGGCGGCATCTCCGACCATCGCTTGGCGATCTCGGGGCTCTGCCAGAGTTCCTGCCAGCCCCGACTCCCGTCACCCGGCCCAGGCTTGTTGGTCATGTGGGTTGCTCCTCCCGCTTTCCTGCGAGCACTCGCCAGTGCCAGTGGGCCCGGTCGGGCTGCTCCCGGAACTCGTGCTCTGTCATTGACTCGATGGTGTAATCCCCCAGCAACTCTCGCACTTCCTCTTCTCGACAGTAGTGATGTGGCACCGAACCCTCCCAGTGCTGTTCATCGACAAACGTGCCGGGGTCGATCTCGGTCCCAAGGCCGAAGCGCCAGTGGCGAACGGAGGGCATCGCCCACACCAGCCAGCCTCCCGGCGCGAGCTTGTCTGTGATAAGACTGAGGAGACGCCGCAGAGTTGACCCATCACAGTGATGAATGGCATGGGAGGCAACGATGCCATCGAAATGTCGATCCGCGAAGGGCATTTCGGCGAAGTCCAGCTGCAGCAGCGTAGCGCTGAGGCCAGCCGCGGTCAGGCTCCGGCGGCAGGCGGCAAGCGCGTCGGGTGAGTAGTCGGTTCCCGTCACCTCGAAGCCGCGGGCGGCGAGGAGGAGTGCATGACGTCCGAGGCCGCAGCCGATGTCGAACACACGACGGCCGCCCGTGGCCGCCAGCCGATCAGCCATCTCGATCACCTGGGGAAGCGGTGGGAACTGCTCCCACATGGCGACGATCTGCGGATCCTTCCACAGCTTCTGCCAGCCCCGACACTCGCTGCCCGAGCCAGGCCCGTT
Source organism: uncultured Armatimonadota bacterium (assembly GCA_963699135.1). GTDB lineage: Bacteria > Armatimonadota > Hebobacteria > Hebobacterales > Hebobacteraceae > JBEKKD01. Next base: position 2,198,651 of record OY969415.1, read on the forward strand.
GCTCATGTCACGCCCCCTGTCTGCCGCGTTCCCTGGCACTCGGGCCTGCTGGCGACTACGATCATCCCTCGCGACGAGACTCCATAGTCGGACCCGTCCCAGCCTCCATAGGTCCGATGCCATGCGAGACCGGCACGCGCCAGCATCGCCATGATCTCAGAGTGAGCGTAGATGCGCAAGGTGAAGCCAGTCTTCGCGCCGGCAACCATCGGGCGCGATGATGGTGCGCGCCATGGTGATACGGGCGCGCAGCACGTCCCACTCGTGCTGTTCGAGGATGACGTGACCATCGTGCTCGCACCAGTTTCTGGGGCTCATCCCCATCATGGTACTGGTTGCCTCGCGGTTCTTGTGGTCGATGAGAAGCCGGCCACCGGGCCGAAGTGCAAGAGAGGCCACGTTCAGCACGCGCTGGTCTTCCTCGTCACTCTCCAAATACCCGAAGGAGGTGAACAGGTTCATGATGGCGTCGAACTCCCCCTCCCAGGGCAGATCGCGCATGTCGTGGCGCACGAACTCGACTTTCACGCCCACGGCGCGCGCTCGCTGGCGGGCGAGATCCAGCAGGTACTCGGACAGGTCGAGCCCTGTCACTTGGAAGCCGCGCCGGGCCAACTCGATGGAGTGCCGGCCCTGGCCGCAGCAGAGGTCCAGCACTCGCGCGCCGGGCTGAAGGCCTAGCTCGTTGACGACGAAATCGCACTGCGGCGCGGTGCGCGCTTCGAGCCATTGCTCGCCGCACAGATGGAACCGGATGTAGTCTTCGCCGAAGAAGTCCTGGTACCACGGCATGTCGGCATCCTTTCGCCCGAACGGGCTCCAAAACGCGAAAGCCACAGGCCTCGCTGGCCTGTGGCTTGTCCGCTGCTATCGGGAAGTGTCTACTTCGCAGGCGGCTCCACAGGGCAGGCGCGCGCAAGGAGGACGCGGAGGGCCCTGCTCTCACCCTCCGTGCCGACGGTAATCGCCTGAAGGAGCCTTAGTGTGTCCGCTCGCGAAGATGACTTCATGTTGGGCAGATGGTAGCAGGCGGCCGCGCCGCCGTCAAGTTAGGGTGCGACGCGCGGCCCCTCACGGCGCGCGGAACACCTCTGGCACATCCTCATGCGGGCACAGCGCCCTGGGCCTGCCGGCCGCGTCGTAGATGCGCTGGGCGGCGGCGAGGAGGCCCTTCGCCGGCTTGAGCAGGCAGAGCTGCGCGGGCGCGATCAGCCCGATCGCGGCCATCAGGTCTCCGAGCCCACGGATCGTCGGGATCATGAGGTGGTTCACGAAGTCCTCGTCGCGGGTGAGCCGGCTGGCCGCCATGTCCACGATCGTCCGCCGCACGAACCCAGCCTGGGTGCGGGCCAGCAGGGCCCAGTTGCCCGCCGCCCCTAGCCCGACGAGGTCGATTCGGGTGACGCCTCGCAGCGTCTGCAGATAGCCGAGCGCGGTCAGGATGTCCTGGATCCGGTTGGCGTCGTCGGAGCGGTTGTAGGTCAGGAAGTGGTTGATCTTCGCCGCGCGCTGATCCCGCGACGCGGGGATCTTCGCCTTGCCGAGGCCCCACGGGTCTATCAGCGGCACTGTCCGGCCGTCCGACAGCAGCTTCGATACGAGCGGGTTAGCCGCCGAGCAGGAGTGCCCACACCTCCCCTGGTCGGACACAACCAGCGTGGCGGAGGCGCCGGAGCCCTTGGCCGGCCGCAGCAGACACGCCGGCACCCGATCGCCGACGGCGGGGCGGGTGAGTAGCAAGTGCTGCACCTTGACGCCGCCGGTGGTGCGGGCGTCGAGCCTGACGGCCTTGACTTCCTTGGCCGCGGGAACCGCAGCCGACAGCAAATGGCTCATGGCCGGGGCGAGGGCCTGCTGAAACTGCTTCAGGCCCTTGCGATCCTCTGGCAGCATCTCTGCGATCTGCTTGCGGCGCTGGCGGGTGAGCTTGTCGAATAGCTTCTCCCCCGCCGGGGCCGACTTCGGCTTGGGGCGGTCGGCGAAGACCAGGTAGGTCTTCTTGGAGTCGAGCCTATAGGGCTGCTCCACGAGTTCGTCGGGGTTCTCCGCCCCGAGGAGCCACTTGGCGAAGAAGGGGTAGACGGCGTTGCGACTCTGGAGGTTGTAGTTGTGGTCGGCGTTGATCCGCACCGCGCCGACCCGATCGGCTGCCCCATAGAGCCTGTAGATGCTCTTGACGTAGGGGTATTCCTCCTCGAGCGTGTTCTTGGTCCAGTCGCCGGTGCAGGACACGAGGAGCAGGGGCCGGGGAGCCATGAGGGCAGCGATCTCCGGGTTACTGGTGAAGAGCCGGAGAGTCGGGTGGTTCTCACAGACGCAGCCGCCCTGCATGATAGCGGAGACCATCACCACGGGCGCGGCGACCTTGATGCGGCTGTCGATGGACATCAGCATGAAAGTCTGGGTGCCGCCGCCGGACTCGCCGGTGCAGCCGATTCGGTCCGGGTCCACCTCGGGGAGGGACTGGAGGAAGTCTATGGCGCGAATGCTGTTGAAAAGCTGGAGCGCCATCTGACCCAGGCCCCACAGCTTCTGGCGATCGCTTTCCTTGCGGTGCTCGACCTGATACTGGTCGTTGTACCCGATCATGTCGTGGCAGAATGCGACATAGCCCTGACGGGCGAAGCTGATGCCCCGGCCCAGCACCGTGCCGGACTCCTCGTCGGCGAAACGGCCGGCGGGCCAGTGGCCGTGCGGGTTCAGTACCGCAGGGAAGGGGCCACGCTTGCCGCGGGGGACAAAGAGGTTGCCGGTGACGAGGAAACCCGGGTGGCTCTCGAAGTACACCTTGGAGACAGCGTAATCCTCGTACTCGGTGGTGTCGAAGACCTGGGCGCGCAGGGGGGGCTGGGGTGGCATGGGCAGTAGCCCGTTGACCGCCAGGATGTGAGTGCGCAATTCCTGGGCGCGCGCCTCCCACTTCCTAAGGCTGGTGTAGCGCGGGAGCGAGAAGTGGTCATTGAGAGTGCGCAGGTTGATGGCGCGCTGATCGACGTCAGACAGGGGCTTGGCCACGGTGTTCCTCCGATCGGGATTGCCACGGGATTTCGACTATGGGGAAGGGGTGACCTGCTCGCGGTCGGCAAGGGGAACGCGCTGGGAGAGAGGAACTAACGGCAAGGGGGATGGGACTTGACGCACGGAGGGCTTGGCGATAGCCCTCTGCGATCGGAGCGAGAGTATGCCAGGGAAGAAGCGGTTTGCACAAGTCGGGCTGGGTGGCAGATCGTGGATGTGTCTGCGGGCAGTGGTTGAGACTTACGCAGGCCACTGTGAGATGGTTGGCCTCTGCGATAGCAATGAGGGTCGGCTTCGCCGCGCCCTGGAGTATGCGAAGTCCAAGGGATCGCGGGCCGTAGGTTACTCGGACCGCGACTTCGACCGGATGGTCGTCGAGCAGAAGCCGGATGTGGTGATCGTGACCACGAAGGATTGCTGGCACGACTACTACATCTGCCGGGCGATGGAGCTGGGCTGCGACGCCATCACCGAGAAGCCGATGACGACGGACGAGATGAAGTGCCAGCGGATCATCGACACCATCGCCAGGACCGGGAGAGGCTGCCGCGTTACCTTCAACTACCGGTACGCGCCCCCGGCGACGCAGCTTAAGGACCTCCTGATGTCCGGAGTGATCGGCGACGTGCTCTCGCTGGACTTTCACTGGCTGCTAGACACACACCACGGGGCCGACTACTTCCGGCGCTGGCACCGCAACAAGGAGAACTCCGGCGGGCTGATGGTCCATAAGGCGACTCATCACTTTGATCTTATCAACTGGTGGCTTTCCGCGGTGCCGGTATCGGTATCGGCGATGGGTCACAGGAAGTTCTACACGCCCAAGATGGCGGACCGCTACGGCCTGAAGAACCGTGCCGAACGGTGCCTGGATTGCCCCGAGGCGGGGAAATGCACGTTCCACCTCGACCTCCGCACGACGGGACACATGAGAGAGCTCTACCTCGACAATGAGGAGTACGACGGGTACTTCCGCGACCGGTGCGTGTTCAGCGGCCTGATCGACATCGAGGATTCGATGCAGGTGATCGCCAGCTACAACACTGGCGTGAAGTTGAGCTACTCGCTGAACGCTTTCATGCCGTGGGAAGGTCACATCGTGAGCTTCAACGGCACCAAGGGCCGACTCGAGCACAAGGCGGAGGAGACGGTCTACATCAGCGGCGACGGTACGGTGCCAGGCGAGCTGCTGGCGGAGGGCACGACCACCCGCATCTTCCCCCACTTCAAAGAGGCGTACCCGGTGGAGGTCTGGCAGGGAGAGGGTGGGCATGGCGGCGGCGACCCGAGGCTGCTCGATGATCTGTTCCTGCTGAATCCACCCGCGGACAAGTATAAGCGGGCCGCAGACCAGCGCGCCGGCGCCTACTCCATCCTCACTGGCATTGCCGCCAACAAGTCGATGGCCACCGGGCAGGTGATCCGGATAGACGACCTGGTGAAGGGGATCGGCCTGCCGGACTATCCGGCCATGCCTTCGCCGGACGAGCCGATCCCAATGGCGAAGGAGCAGGCCAGGGTGGTTAGCCCTGAGCAGGCCCGGCAACTGAAGCGCAAGCGGGGCTGAAGCGCGGACAGAGCCGCGCGGGAGGCTGCAAGTAATGGCGTCTGAACCCAAGACCATTCTGGCGCTGTGCGCGCATCCGGACGATGCGGAGTTCCGCTGCGGCGGCGCGTTGCTGTTGCTGGCGAGACGCGGCTGGCGCGTCCACATCGCAACTGCGGGGGTGGGCGACTGCGGGACGGCCGAGGAATCGCCCAACGCGATCTCCCAGCGCCGACGCAAGGAGGCGCAGGCAGCGGCCGAGAAGCTCGGCGGGACGTTCCATTGCCTTGAAGGGAATGACCTCCGCATCTTCGACAACGATGAAATGCGCGCGGCGGCGGTGGCGTTGATGCGCACGGTGGACCCGGACTGCGTTATCACCCACTATCCGGTTGACTACATGCCAGATCACGACGCCGCCAGCGCGATCGCACGAGCCGTAGTTTTCACCGCGGCCATGCCCAACTACACCGTCGGGCGCGCGGTGTCGCTTCCGCCGACGCAAAAGGGTGTGGTACCGCTCTACTACTTCAATGGGCCGCTGGGCATGGTGGACTGGTTCGGCGACCCCACCCCCCGCGCTCACTTCTATCTGGATATCACCTCCGTGGAGGACGGGAAGGCCGAGCTGCTCGGCTGCCACGTCTCGCAGCGCGAGTGGCTAAGGCGGCACCACGGAGTTGACCAGTATATCAACGAGATGCGCCACTGGGACGAGCAGACCGGCGCGGCGGTAGGTGTGCAGTACGCGGAGGGGTTCTTCTGCCATCGCGGACATGGCTTCTCGCAGGCGCCGTTGATCCAGGAGGCGCTGGCGGACCTGGTCGTCGCGGGCTGAGCCGGAGGAGAGCGAAGGCAGATGAAGCTGGTTGTGTTCGGGGCTGGGAACATCGGCCGCTCGTTCGTCGGGCAGCTCTTTGCGAGGGCCGGGTACGAGGTCGTCTTCGTCGACGTGAGCCGGCCGCTCGTGGAGGCGCTCAACCGGGAGCGTCGGTACCGAGTCGAGATCAGGGACCGCCAGCCCGAGACAATCTGGGTCGAACGCGTATCGGCTATCGACGGCGGAGACACCGAGAAGGTTGCGGACGCCATCGCCGAGGCCGATGTCCTCGCCACGGCCGTCGGTCAGAACGCCCTGCCCCACATCTACGCCACGACCGCGGCTGGCCTGAGGCGCCGGGAACGAAACGGACGCGGCGCCATCGACATCATCCTCTGCGAGAACCTGCGAAGCGCAGCAGAGGCGTTCCGACTTGGGCTGCGGCAGCATCTGCCTGCGGACTTCCCGCTGGAGGACCGCGTCGGATTAGTCGAGACCAGCATTGGGAAAATGGTGCCGATCATGCCGGAGGCGGCGCTGCGCGAGGATCCGCTGGTGCTCTACGCGGAGGCCTACAACACACTGATACTCGACGCTAAGGCCTTCCGCAACCCAATCCCGGATGTGCCCGGACTCGATCCCAAGGAGAATATGGCCGCCTACGTCGACCGCAAGGCCTTCATCCACAATCTGGGGCACGCGGCCTGCGCTTATCTGGAATTTCTGGTCGATTCGAGGGCGGAGTTCATGTGGCAGGCCGTTGAGAACATAGAGGTGCGACAGGCGGCGAAACGGGCGATGTGGGAGTCGGGCCGCGCGCTGATCCGGCGCTACCCGGGCGAGTTCGACGAACAGAACCAGGAAGAGCACATCGAGGATCTGCTGACGCGGTTCGGCAACAGAGCATTGGGCGACACCATCTTCCGCGTTGGGCGCGACCTGCCAAGGAAGCTGTCACGCGAAGACAGGCTGGTGGGCGCGCTGCTCATGGATGCCGCCGAAGGGGTCCCGGCTCCCGCGACGGCGCTGGCGACGGCCGCGGCGTTCTTCTTTGAGGCGCGCGACGAGAGAGATGAGCTATTCCCGGCCGACGGCGAATTCCTCCGCGACTTGGGCGGAACCGGATTCCCCACCATGATCGCGCAGGTGTGCGGCCTCAGGAGATCGGTGCCGGCCGAGGCGCGAATCCTCGCCGCGGTCAGGGCCGAGTACCTGAAGCTGCAGACGCGGGGCGGCAAATGGCTCCGGGGATTCCTCGAGCGAGTCTAGTCGCGGAGTGACTCGGTGCGAAGGAACGCAGGATGGGCGCGGCAAACTAACGCGCGTCGCTGACGAGCAAGGCGGAAGCTGTAGACGAGGGAGAATACCCATGGACAAGGTCGGAGTCGCGCTGCTTGGCTGTGGTTTCATCTCGGAGATCCATGCCGACTGCTATCACCGATTCGTGCCGGAGGCTCGAGTGGAGGTGGTGGTCGGACGGAACGAGGCGAAGGTGAAGGCGTTCGCGGAGCGCTTCGGCATTCCGCGCTGGTTCACAGATTACCGGAAGGCGCTGGAGCTTCTGGAGGTCAGCATCGCGGACCTCTGTGTTCCCAACTACCTCCATGCCGAAGTGACGGTGAACGCGGCGGCCGCGGGAAAGCATGTGATCTGCGAGAAGCCCCTCTGCATGAACCTGCAAGAAGCAGACCAGATGATCGCTGCCTGCAAGCAGGCGAAGGTCCATCTGATGTACGCCGAGGAACTGTGTTTCGCCCCGAAGTACGTGCGGGCGAAGACGCTGGTCGACGAGGGGGCGTTGGGGAAGGTCTACCTGGTGAAGCAGAGCGAGAAGCACTTCGGCCCCCACGCCGACTGGTTCTGGGATGTGGAGCGCTCCGGCGGCGGCGTCATGCTCGATATGGGATGCCACGCCTTCGAGTTCTTCCGGTGGGTGCTAGGCAAACCCAAGGCGATCTCTGTCTACAGCCAGATGGGAACCTACGTTCACGCCGACAAGACCAAGGGTGACGACAACTCCATCGCCATCGTCGAGTTCGAGGGCGGCGCGGTCGGGATGGCGGAGGAGAGCTGGGCGAAGCGCGGCGGGATGGACGATCGCTCGGAGATCTATGGCTCGCACGGCGTCACCTATGCTGACTTGCTGCACGGCAACTCCTTGGAGACCTTCAGCGAAACCGGCTATGGTTACGCGGTGGAGAAGGCGCCAGACACGAAGGGATGGACTTTCACCGTATACGAGGAGGCCTGGAACTATGGCTTCCCGCAGGAACTGACGCATTTTGTCGATTGCGTGAGGAATGGCAAGCAGCCGCTGGAGACGGGCGAGGACGGCAGAGCGACGCTTGAGATCATCATGGCGGCCTACGAGTCAGCCGCCACTGGCAGGCGCATCGACCTGCCGCTCAAGAGCAGCGCCAAGACACCGATCGAGCCCTGGCTCAGAAGGAATCGCTAGAGAATGAGCACACGAAGCGCCGCGTCACGAGAACGCTTGCTGGCCGCGATCGACGGAGTACCGGGAGCCCCCGCGCCCTGCTCCTTTATGATCTTCCGGGCGCTCCACAGCCAGTGCCGCGACGAGTATCGAGTTCGCCTCCCGGCAGGTGGAGATGGGTCTCGACACGCGGATGCGGCTGAGTGACCTGCCGGTCAGGCTGTCGCCCGAGGTCACCATCCGGGAGTGGACCGACCAGCCGGCCGGAGGTCAGGCCCTGCTGAGCCGGCGCTACGAGACACCGGCGGGGCCCCTGACCTCGGTGGTCAGGCTCACCGAGGACTGGCCGTTCGAGGGCCGGCTCCCTCTGTTCGGCGACTATATCGCGCCCAGGGCCGCCAAGCCCCTGATCACCGGACCCGCAGACCTGGAGCCTCTACGCTGTGTGCTCGCGCCGCCGACGGCTAAGGATGCGGACGCTTTCATGCGGGTCGCGGGGGAGCAGCGCGAGTTCGCGCGGAAGCACGGTCTGCTGCTCGAGGGAGGCTGGCGGCCGGAGCGGAAGCTGCCGGGCGAAGACCGCGGATTGGTCGGCGACAACGGCGGCACGGGAACGGTGATCGACGCGCTGATGTGGATGTGCGGCGCCACTCAGCCGCTGCTGTGGGCCTATGATGAGCCCGAGTTCCTGACAGCGCTGATCGAACTGGTCGGGAACTGGAGTCTCACCCGACTCAAGCTTCATCTGGAGGCGGGGGCCGAGCTGGTCATCCGGCGCGCCTGGTATGAGGGCACCGAGTTCTGGTCGCCTAGTCTCTACCGGCGGTTCATCCTGCCGGGGCTGAAGAAAGAGATCGAGGTCGCCCACCAGGTCGGCGCTCGATATGGCTACATCCTGACGAGCGGGATGATGCCGCTCGCGGAGCAACTGCTGGAGTCGGGGATGGATGTGATCATCGGCATCGATCCGGGGGAGGGGAAAGGGACCACGCTGGAGCAGGTCCGGCAAGCGTTAGGTGGTCGAGTTGGGCTCTGGGGCGGTGTGAGCGGACCTCTCTCGGTCGAGCAGGCGACCGAGGACCAGGTGAAGCAGGCGGTGCGGGACACGCTGGAACGGCTGGCGCCTACGCAGCGGTTCATTCTCTCGCCGGTCGACAACATCCGCGCTGAAGATGAGCCGTGTCGCCAGAACGTGCAGGTGTTCATCGACACGTGGCAGGCGCTGACGGCCTAACGATCTATACCACGGAGACTTCCAGGCCCTCCGGGTCGAAGATCACGTTGACGCTGGCCCGCAGGTGGCTCTTGTTGCGCACGTAGTCGAGGTAGTGCTTGAGCCGATCGGCGCAGTTAACGCTGTTGTGCGCCAGCACGATACTGCCCGCCGGCATCCGACTGAGGCCGGCCTCGAGGATCTCCAGGTAGATCCCCTTGCCCTTTCCGCCGTCGCCATCGGCATCCAGGTAGAGCAGGTTGATCGGGTCCGTGAAGCCTTTCACGACGTCTACGGCGTCGGCCGCAAGGACGCGGGCCACGCCAGTGGGATCGATGCGCCGGACGTTCCTCTCGGCGCGCTCCGCCTCATCGGGCTTGATCTCGATGCCAATAAGCTGTTCCGCTCGATAGCATGCCCCGGGACCCACGCCGGCGCCGGCGTTCGAGATGAAGGTATTGCCGCAGAAGACGCCGGCCGCGATCATGTTGGTAGGCTTGGCAATGGCGTTGATGGCGTAGAGAAGCCGCTGCATGCGGGGAGTGATGGCGGTCCAGGGGATCTCGAAGAGGTCGGCCACGGCCTGGCGGTGGGCCAGCATCCCCTTGTGGTCATAGTCGGCGTGAGGCAGGACCCCCGCGTTGACCAGCGAGCGGAGAGCGTTGTCGACGACAGCGACCTCGCTCTCGAGCGGCTCGATTGCCCGATGAGGGTTGTGGTAGTCCATCTGGTACTTGTCCCAGTCTTGCGTCCGGAAAACCTCAGCCACATGATCCTCCACGTGTTAGTTGGTGCCTTCCCTCCCGGGCGGCAGCTTCCGCTTGGGGATGAAGGAGAGGAAGTGTTTCGCTAACTCAGGATACTGCGCGAGGGCCTCATGCCCCTGCGGGCCGAGAGTGTATACCCAGACGTCGACGCGCTCGAACCAGCCGTAGACATTGGCGTGCAGTATCGGCTGTGTCTTTGGTCCGGTGCCCATCCCCCGCAGGCTCTTTGGCGAAAGTGAGCCCAACGCGCGCAGACAGCAAGCGATGTGAATGGCCTGCTCCCGGTAGGCGGTGACGATCTGGCGACGGTGGCTGCCACCCGGGTTGAGGTCACCGGTCCTGCGCTCCGCTTCGAGCAGTACCGCCCGCTTGGCGCTCTCGCGCTTGTGCCGCTGGAACGGAACTGGATGGAAGACCACCCGAACGGGCATCTTCGGCGATCCCGGCGAGACCAGGATGAGGCCCAGCTCGAGCCGCTTCAGCAGATGTCTGATCCCCGGCCAACTGCGGCTCGGCTTGGGCTTGAGGAGCGCCACGTATACTGAATCAGTCGTTCGCTGGCGCTGGGTCGCCTGGATCAGTAGCGCGGTGCTGAAGGACTTCTTCGTCTCGACCACGATCAGCTCGTCACCCTTCACGGCGGCGATGTCACAGTGCTCCACCTCTCCTCGCACGGTGTAGCCTGGGCCACGAGGTAATCCCGGATAGGGCCGTACAGGTCGGTCTCTGCGATGCTAGAGCTGCGCGCTCTGAGCATGTCTCTCCTACTGCGTCGGGGAAGGGCCGCTGACCAGCCTATTTCCCGTTCGTTGGCGCCCCAGCCTTCCCCAGGCGCCGCTGGCATCCTGCCGAGGAGATACATCCTCAGCACTACCATAGGTGGGCTGCGGCGTCTTGCCGCAGGGGGCGCCGATATGCGATGATGGTGAGGTGCGTTCTTCCGTGTGATCAAGTGTCTGGAGGAAGTCATGGCTGAGAAGCTGGCGGTAGATGGCGGTGCTCGCGTTGTGCCTGAGAACATGGTCAAGAGCTGGCCCCCTATCAATGACGATGACAAGCAGGCGGTACTGGCGGTGTTGGACTCTGACTCCCTGCATGGCACTAGCGCTCCTCAGGCGGTCGCGTTCCAGAACGAGTGGGCGGAGTACGTCGGCGCCAAGTACTGCCTGGTGACGAATAGTGGCACCTCGGCCCTGCACATGGCGGTGGCCGCGGCCGGGCTGAAGCCCGGTGACGAGGTGATCGTGCCGGCCTATACGTACTGGTCGACGGCGGCCGCGGTACTGCACCATAACTGCATCCCGGTCTTTGCAGATATCGAGCTCGACGCCTTCTGCCTCGACCCGGCAGAGATCGAGGACAAGATCACAGATCACACGCGGGCGCTGCTGCCGGTGCACGTGCATGGCATGCCGGCGGACATGGACCCGATCAACGCGATAGCGAAGAAGCATGGTCTTCTGGTGCTCGAGGACGCATGCCAGGCGCACGGCGCGGAGTACAAGGGCCGCAAGACGGGCGTGCTCGGCGATGCCGCTGGCTTCAGCCTGAACCGATCGAAGAATCTGACCTCCTGCGAAGGCGGGCTCTACACCACCGACAACGAGGTCTTCTATCAGTACGCCTCCAGGATGCGCGAGTTCGGAGAGGTGATCGTCCCTGGGCAACAGCGCGAGTACAATGCCTATACCCTCGGGTGGATGTATCGCGCCATCGAATTCGCGAACGCATTCGGCCGCAGCCAGCTTCGCCGACTCGACCAGCACAACGCACAGCGCACCGAGATGGCGGAGTACCTGAACCGGGAGTTGGCCCAGATCCCGGGGGTGGAGCCAGTGGCTCGCCCGGCCGATCGCAAGCCCGTCTACTGGACCTACGTGGTGAACTTCAGACCCGATCAGCTAGGGCTGGAGGTGCCTCTGAAGGATTTCCGGCAGGCGGCAGAGAGCGCGCTCCAGGCCGAGGGCGTTCCCATCCATCAGTGGCAGCGGATGCCGGTGCCGGCGCAGGACGTATTCCAGACAGGCGAGGGCTATGGAAACGGTTGCCCCTGGTGCTGCACCTTCGGCCGCAAGGTCGAGTATCACGGGGAAGACTATCCGAAGACGCTGGGATTCCTCGCGAGCCACTCCTGCATATTCAGCGTCCATCCGCCGAACACGACGGAGCTGATGAAGCTCTACGTCGCGGCCTTCGAGAAGGTACTATCCAAGGGCGGTGACTTGCTGAAGGCGTCCAGGTAGGGCGGCGCGGGATGGCTGCGGTACACGGGCTGATCAAGGTTTTGACGCGAGAGGAGATGCAGCGGCTGCACGATACCGCGCTGCAGATCCTGGACCGCGCCGGCATGCTGGTGGATCACGCCGAGGCGCTGGAGTATCTGCGCCAGGCAGGTTGCCGGGTAGATTCCGACCGCAGGCACGTCACCTTCCCGCCGGAAGTCACCCAGAACGCAGTCGACAGGATGCGGCGTGACTTCACCCTGGCCGACCGGCAGGGCGTCGAGATGCCCGTGCGCTTCTCGGAGGTCCACTTCTCGACGAGCCCGGTGCGCATCCGCCAGACCTTCACCTCGAACGCCGGCGGCTTCGTACCCTACGTCCTCGATCTGGATGGCACGCGCCGCTTCGCCACCGGGCAGGACGTGAGGGACACTATCCGGCTGGTCGATGGGCTGGAGCACATCGACATGATGGGTCTGCCTCTAGCCGCCGGAGATGTGCCCGAGAAGGACCGACCGGTGGCGATGGCCGCCGAACTGGTGAAGGGCACGCGCAAGATCGGAGGCATCGAGGCCTGGGACGCGGCCGATGTGCACGCGCTACACCGGATGGCTTCAGTGGTCTGCGGCAGCCCAGAGGCCGCGCGCAAGCGGCCACTCCTGGTCGGCTATGGCGAGGTCCGATCGCCCCTCTGCCTTGACTACAACATGGCAGAGGTGTTCATCGAGTCGGTCAAGCTCGGCCTGCCGCAGACGGTAGACACCATGCCCAATGCTGGCGCCACCGCGCCCGCCTCCGGTGGTGGCGCTCTGGCGCAGGGGCTGGCGGAGTCCATGAGCGCGGTGGTGCTGGGCTATGCCATCGACCCGAACGCGATGCTGGGGCTGGACATCACCCCCAGCTACTGCGATATGAGAGGGGGCAGCTTTCCCTACTCCGGCGCAGACCGGCTGCCTCTGGTCGCCGCCGCGAATCAAGTGCTGAACGAGTTCTATGGGAGGCCGGGCGGCTGCCACGGCGGGAAGACGGACGCCTCCTGCGTGGGAGTGCAAGCCGGCATCGAGAAAGCCCTCAGCATTCTGTTCCCGATCCTGTGCGGCGCCAGCGGCATTGGCACCGTCGGGCAGCTAGGTTCGACCACGTTCTCCCCCATCCAAGTGGTCATCGACAACGAGATCATCGGGTATGTGAAGCGGGTGCTGGCGGCGTTCGAGGTCGATGACCTCGCCTGGGCAGTGGACGCAATCTGCGAGGTGGGACCGGGCGGACACTTCTTGGGTCACCCATCCACGGCCGAACGGTTCCGGTCGGAGTTCTGGCTCGACCACATCTTCGAGCGGCTGGCTTTCCAGTCGGGCGATCTGCCAAGCCAGGATGTCCTGGTGGAGCGCGCACGCGTGAAAGCGCAGCGGATTCTCGCCGAGCATCAACCGGAACCCCTCCCGAAGGACAAGGCCGATGCCATCGACGAGATCGTAAGGGAGTCAGCGGCCGCCCGGAGGTAGCTCCGGCAATCCGCCTAGGCGCGGGCTCCGAGCAGGCGGCGGGCATTCCCGCTGCAAGTCAGGTCAGCAACAGAAGCAACGCTCTGGTCGGGCGCCACGGCCGGCTGCGGGAAGAAGTTGAGGAAGTACTGCTTCCAGAAGATCACCCGTTCCTGCCAGGCCTGGATCTGTGCGCGACGTCCGTCCTGAGTCGGGGCCATCAGATTGACGTCGGTTCCCATCAGTATCTTGTGCGCGATGCCATAGCTGGTCACGGCCCGGCCGATGTGGTCGAAGATCGCGGACATGTAGCCGCTCGTATCCAGGTAGCAGTTCGGGTGTGTCATCGCCATCCCGATCGCCGCCTCACAGTGCGGCCATCCGAAGTGCGCGGCGATCACGGTGAGAGACTGGAAGGTCTTGATGATGACATCGAGGCGCTCCACGTGCATCCAGTCGGTAGAGCGCGAGCGCTGACTGTCGGCATAGGGGTAGTGGTCGAGGGTGTCGGTCCAGGCCTGTCCGGTGTGGAAAACCACCGGCATGCCGAGCGCCTGCGCCCTCTCGTAGACAGGGAAGAACGAGTCGTCGTCCCAGGGGCGGGGCGGCGTGTGCGCCTTCAGCCCCGCGAATCCGCGCTCCTTCTGCCGGTCCACCCAGTCGGGGCCTTGGCCCAGGTGCAGATACCCAAACGGCACCACTTTGCCGGGGAAGCTTCGCGCAAGCTCCAGCACCACCTCATCGTTGTCCTTGGTCCCGGTCCAGTGGGTCAGGGGCGCGGACAGCGCCCAGACCTGATCGACAAAACCCAGCGAGAAGGCGGTCTCCAGGTCGCGGGGGGTGAATCCCTCTGGTAGATGGGTGTGGGCGTCTACGATGGGCATGGCATGCCTCGCTCAGGGGTGTGGGCAGCTGCTAGCTGCGGGGATGGCTTTAGGCGTGTGTCGACATGGGTCCTCTCGCGGGAGAGGTAGATGGCAGGCGCTTGTCTACCCAAGGCTCAGCGCGGAAGAAGTCGGGCTGCGGTCGGCTGCTAGCTGGCGCCGGAGAGCTGGCCGAAGATCACCGGCTTCTGTCGCTGCAGGAACCGGAAATCGGCTCCAGCGGCCTTGTCGGCGGGCACCAGGCGGAGCGACCAGGAGGTCGGCGGAACCGGGATTAGGCTCTGCCCGCCTGCGTCCGAGACCAGAGACACGGTGTACTTCCCGGATTTGAGGCCACCGAAGGTGTACCGGCCGGCATCGTCAGTGGTCGTGCGTGCCCCAGTGCTGAGTTCGACGACCAGGCCGGGCAGGGGCTGTCGCTGTCCGTCCAGCTCGATGTAGACGGCTCCGCCGATCTGACACAGGCGTGTCAGCCTGAAATCCGCTGAGCCCGTTTCCTGCGAAGTCACGCTTACGCTGTGCGCCGACTGCCCGCCGCTGTAATCAGCGGGGATGCGGGAAGGGTCAAGCTTGACGTTGTAGCGGCCCTCGAGCAGCCCGGTGAACTCGTAGGAACCGTCGCTTCGCGTGAGGGTCACGTCCCTGCCATTGAGCACAACTGCGACGTCGGGAACGCCCTGGTCAGCATCGTCCGTCACCCGACCCTGGATGCGGCCCACGCCCTGCCGCCGACCCTTGGGTCCACCGAAAGCGAGCGCGGCCTGGACGACCACCGCATTGCCCAGCCCCGTGCCGGGCGTCCCGGCATCGAAGGCGCCGTAGCCGACTGAGATGATCTGGTCGACGGAAGGCCTGATCTCGACGCTAAGCTCCGGTCGAATGCCCGAGCGCTCGCGGACCAGAGCGATGCGCGCCCGCATCTTTGGGCTAACCTCGCTGTGCATGCCCACGCGGTAGGAGCGCGGCTCGACGGCCGTTCCGACCTGAGGTGCAGATGAGCTGAGGTAAACCTGACGGCCGCGCCCGCCCAGATGGGACAGGGTCCATTCAAGGCCACTCCTGCCGTCGCCTTGTCGGCGCACCAGGTACCTGAAGATGCCCGTCAGACTCGAGCGGAACAGAGCGAGCGAGACCGAGTCGGACAGCCATGGTTGTCCATCAGAGGACGCCCGGGCGCGCTCGACACTGGCCTGGGCGCGGCCCAACGTCCAGGCCACGGAGAGGCCGTCGGCGCGAACATCGAGCCCGCCGCCAATGGCGGAGGAGCGGCCCATCAGCGAAACCGCAGGAAGCACCTTTGCCCGCCACCAGAGTTCAGACCTTCGGCTATCCGGCCCCTGTAGCGCGGCGGCGCGAAGCGAGAGCCCCGGCGTGTTCCATCGAGCTGCAGTGTAGTAGGCGCCGTCCCCAGCCACCGCCGCCTCAGCGATCAGGTTCTTCCCCGCAAGAGTTTCGGCTCGGATGCCGAACTGACCATCTCCTCGATCGCCGTCCCGGAGGGAGGGCAGCATCACCGATGCTCCAGCACGCGTCTTCTTGGAGACGGCAGTCGAGACCGCGATCCCGGTCGCTGACCC
This sequence comes from uncultured Armatimonadota bacterium, assembly GCA_963699135.1. Taxonomy (GTDB): domain Bacteria; phylum Armatimonadota; class Hebobacteria; order Hebobacterales; family Hebobacteraceae; genus JBEKKD01. Next base: position 2,214,619 of record OY969415.1, read on the forward strand.
GAAGAGCGGGTCGGAGGCATCTCCGACCGAGTATCTCCGCGCTCCATCGGTCACCTCTAGCGAGAGAAATGAGACCACCGGACTGTATGGCGACTCGGGATCAAGGCCACGCGGGCTCACGTAGGAGTTCCGAGGAGCGCCGAAGCTCTGGGCATAGAAACCCCGCAAATCTTGATCGTGAAGTATCGTGGTCCGGTTGAACGCCAGGTTCATGGCCGACGCCGACAGCTCGGTCATGGCATTCTGCTTCGGCGATGTCACCAGGAGCGAGCCGCGCTCGAGGCTGCCGCAGTAGGGTCTTGGGCGGCTCCGGGGCTGCGACAACCGGCTTCTGCACCTCGAAGGTCTCGAAGCCGGCAGTGGTCTGGGTGGGTTTGGCGGGACGCGACTTGGGAGTCGCCTCCCGCTCCGAACCGGATGGCGCCAGCAGCGCCAGGACGTCGTTGGGTCTCACCCACGCCTCGCCGTCGCGGATGACGGGCGCCGGATCGTCGCTGCGCCGGGGTAAGGCCGCTTTCGAGGCCCTGCCACGAAGACGCGACTCGGTCCCATCGGGACGCGTGATGTGGATGTCCTCGCCCGAGACGACGACGATCACTCCCATCCGGGCCGCAGTAGAGGAGAGCGGCACGCGCTGGTCTCCTACTCCGACACCATCCGGGAATGATCCACCCTGGGGCAAGGCGGCCAAGGTTGCTGAAGCCACGTTCCCCGCCGACGGGTAGGCCTCGGCCGCGAGCGCATGCGTCGCGAAGAGCGCGGCGATGCCCGCACAGCAGAGTAGGACTGTCGCGCAGAAGTAGCGTCGAGTGGCTATTGACTTGGTGAGCTTGGCGATCATCGCGGACTAGCAGTTGTGCTGTTCGGCTGCACTGTCAGGCCGGTGCGCGCGCCGAGCAGCGAAGGTCCACCACAGTCAAGGATTGCTGTCAGCTCGTAGTCGCCGGGCGCCAGTCCCGCGAATACCTCCTTGCTGAGATTCATATGATGCTGGTTGAAGGGCGCAGGCAGCACGACAAATCCCGTGAGGTCAGTGGTCTGGATGAGATCCCCGGCCTTTCTCACTTCGAGGCGCCCGGTGAAGCGCAGGTGGGAGTCGCCCGCGTTCTCGACGACTAGGAATCCGCCATCAGGGTTGGCCGCGAACTGCGCTACGCTGGCTTGTGGGGCTGAGGCCGCGCCGCACTGGATGTAGAGGACCGTCCCAACGCGAGGAACAACTCGGGACTGGGACCCGTGCAGTGTCATCTGCTGGGCGCCGGCCTCGAAGATGATGACGGTTCGATACTCCCCGGCGCTGCCAGCAGGGGGCCGTACGGTGTAGCGGACCCGGGCGGATTCGCCCGCATTGAGGTCGAATTCAGCCGGGCTCAGTGCCATCCATCGGCTGGCAGAGTTCGGCAGCTTCCCCGCGTCGACGAACACCACGAGTCCATCCGGCTTGAGGGTCCAGTCCTGGCAGTAGGCCTTTATGTGCTGGGTCTCATCGCCGGTGTTCTTGAGCTCGATCGACCCCGTATAGGCGCGCTCCGGCTCGACCCTTGCCTCCACTGTGAGGGGAGAGACCTCGACGGAGCAGGTTCCCGCCAGGGCCGCGCCGGCGCAGACAAGAGATAGGAGTAGTGCCGCTGCTAAGGCAGTCATGACCTTGGACATCATCGGCCTCCGATTCAGCCTTGGTTCGGCAGAGGGGAGAGGGTTGTTGGGGGCAGTCGTCGAGACGACTGCCCCCTCTATCTCCTACCGGTGCAGTGGCTGTCCCGCAAGTGCAGCCACGCCCGCGCACCGGCCCGTGCCTCCGCTACGTGCTTACGGTGCGGTCAGCGTGTAGACGACCGTCTGGCTGTAATCGCCGGTCTGATAGGACCAGCTGTTCGACAGGAAGTACTGGAACTGTCCTGAACGCTGACCGGAACCAGTCCACGATCCCGCCGCCACAGGGGCGGTGTCCATGGTGCCGCCAACGAAGCCGGCGCCATTCGCGGTCCAGGTGACGTTCGTGATCGGGATGACGCTGCTGCCGGCTTCGAGGTCACCAGACGCCTGAACGGTCAGGCTGACAACAGATGCGCTACCGGTGTGAGCCTTCACGGTGACGGAAACGGGGTTCTCGGAAGCGCCGATGGACGGTGTGGCATCCGGATCCGCATCCGGGAAGTTGATCGCCGCCACGCCCAGGGTGAGCTTAGCCTTGTCGAGGACCTGAGCGTTGACCGTCAGGGTCTGCTGATCGGTTGCCGCCCAGCTTGCCAGGCCCGCGGACAGCAAGCAGGCGACCACCAGGAGCGATACGAGCATCGTTCTCTTCATCGTTAAAGCCTCCGCTTTAGGTTCTTGACCGCCTGTCCAGTGCTGCCCTCGAAGCTGCTAGTAGGCGATCAGTGTGTAGACCAGGTTCTGACTATAGGCTCCGACCGCATATGACCATGAGTTCTCGAGCCAGAACCTCAACTGCCCTTGGCTGTCATTCTTGCCAAGCCACTGCCCCACGAGCTGGGGCTGACTGCTGCTCAGTCTGCCTGAGACATATCCGCTACCGCTAGCGGTCCAGGTGACCTTGCTGATCGGGATGGTGTTGCCTCCCGACCTCAACTCCCCGCCGGTTGCCACGGTCAACTGCGAGACCATGCCCGGAGAGCCATCGGTCCGAACTCTCACCGATATCGGGTTCTCCGATGCGGCAACCGAGGGCACGACATCCGGGTCGGAAGAGGGGAAGGAGACGGTGAGGGGGCTGATCGTAAGCCTAGCCGTGGACGTGTGGAGGGGGCTGGCGGACGGCAACGTCGCCGCCATCAGCGCGATCGACAAGACGAGTACTCTCGTCCAGCAGCAGCCTCCCGCGGCGCACGAACTGGGTCGTTGCGCTCTCATGCCGCCACCTGCTTGAGGAAGGGCAGAGTTCCCTTCCCCCCGAGCGGACAGCCCCGCAGCCGTCCGCACGGCCCCGGCGGGCACCCCGCTCGCCCGCCGCTCCGTGCTGTAATCTGTTCCATAGGATGTGTCCTGTCCTAACATGGGCGTCGGCCTCCGCCGCCAGGCAAACGAAAAACCCGTCGTGGGAGCGGATGCGGCCTCTCACAACGGGTTAGGTAACCAGGTGAACGGGGAAGGGCCAGCCGGTCCGGATCCGCCAGCGCACTCCTGGCTTGGAGCTAGCGCTGGGTTTGTCTCCTTCGGCGGCCTGGCTGTCGTGGCCCGCCAACAGCGGGCTGTAGATCCACGGCTTTGCGTCCCCACCTTTCGGCGGGTTTGCCTTTATCGGGTCGTCCGAGCGAACACTGATGTCCGCTCTGCCTGTTATCAAAGGACAAGGACCCGGCGATCCGGAGCTTCCCGGATGTACCTGGTCCTTAGTTCGATTGGTTCATTCCACAGATTTGGCAGTTTTGTGAGAACCCTACCCTGGTTTTCCGCGGCTGGGGCGCGCGACGTGTCAGCCTCGTCCCTGTGCGGTCAGCGCGCGTGAGCCCTCAGCACCGCCTCGTCGATCTCTACGCCTATCCCCGGACCCTCAGGCACGGCGAGATGGCCGTCCTTAACCTCCAGCACCGGGGCTGTGAAGAGCGAATCGCGCAGAGGATGCTCCTCGATGCTGTACTCCTGTGAGAAGCGGCAGTTCGGCGTGCTGGCAGCGAAGTGGAGGTTGGCGACGGTGCCAAAAGGCTGAGTCTGGTGGGGCGTGCAGGCCGCGCCGTAGGCTTCTGCAAGGTGCGCGATCTTCTTGCAGACCAGGAATCCCCCGGCCTTGATGAGATCGGGCTGGACGATATCGACCGCTTCCTTCTGCAGCATCTCCTGGAAACGGGGCAGCCCCCAGTCCTGCTCACCCCCCGCCACGGGGATGTCGAGGGCCTTCGCCACCTTCGCCGTCGATTCCAGGTCCCAGTACGGGCAGGGCTCCTCGAAGTGGAAGACGCCGTAGCGCTCTAGCTCGCGACCGAGTTGGATCGCCCGCGGGGCGGAGAAGCCGCTGTTGCCGTCGACCATGATCTCGATCCTGTCGCCGAGCGCGGCGCGCACCTCCCTCAGCAGCTCGAGCGACCTCCCGGGAGAGGCGTCCGCGTCGAAGCCGAAGACGCTTCCGACTTTGACCTTGACAGCGGTGAATCCGTGCTTCTCGACGAGCTTGGCCAGCCTCTTCGCCTCATCTACCGGCTTGATCTGGCGGCTCATGCTGGAGGCATAGACGCGTATCCGCTTCCGGTAGGCGCCTCCCAGGAGCCTGTAGATCGGCTGGCCGACAGCCTTACCGACGACGTCCCAGAGGGCGATCTCGATGCCGCTGATCGCCATCGCCATGCTCTGACCGGCGAGCTTATAGGTCCCGACGAACATGCGCTCGACCAGGGCCTCGATGTCGAACGGGTCGCGGCCCACCACGGTATCACCGAGGCCACTGGTGATATGCGCGGCGACGAGGTCGTTGTTCATCGGGCTGCATTCCCCGTAGCCGACAATGCCCTCGTCGGTGCGCACGCGGACGAGTAGGTTCCGACCGAGATGGACAGGTTCAACCTGGGTTATCTTCACTTGCTTCTCCTCTGCCGCGTTTGGGGGGGCAGGCATCTATTCTCAAGCGCGCCCCTCGGTCCTCTCCCGAAGGAAGGGCGCTCGAAGCCGAAGAAGATGCACAGCAGTTGGGGGCCGAGCTTGCCAGGGCCGGGAAGCGAGCAGATGAAGCAGACGCGATGACCGATAGGCGTTCTGATGGGGGCACCGGAGTGAGCCCACGGGCGCTGGCGATTGCGTTCGTTCTGCTGATCCTGTTTGCGCCCGCCGCCTTCTATGGTGAGCTTGTTTTCGGAACCTGCTACACCTTCGGCTCTGGCGTGCCAGCAATGGCAGCGCTGGTGGCGCTGTTCGCGCTGACTGCGCTCAATCCAGCGGCGCGCCGACTGCATCTCCCCGGCCTCACGCGCCGAGAGCTGCTCGCGATCTACAGCATCGTCATCGTGGGCGGCCCGTTAGTGACGCACGGGATTCTGGCCTGGATGCTCCCGTATCAGATCGTCCAGCAGTATCTGGCACGGGCGATGCCGCAGTGGGTAACCACATACTTCGCCTACATCCCTCGCTGGTTCGGGCCCACCGATCTGTCGGCCGTCGAGAACTACTTTCAGGGGGAAGCATCGGTGCCGTGGGGGCTATGGGCGAGGCCGCTGGCAGCGTGGTCGGGGTTTCTAATCGCCCTGTTTATGTCGACGGTCTTCCTGGTGGTGCTGTTTCGCCGGCAGTGGATTACGAACGAACGACTGAGCTTCCCGCTTGCGCAAGTGCCTCTGGAAATGGTGCAGGAGGGCGAGGGAGGGACGACGCGGCTACCGCGCTCGTGGGCCTACTGGGTGGGCTTCCTGGTCCCAGTCACCATCGGACTAGTGAACGGGCTATCGGGTTTGTTCCCGGCAATCCCCTCCATCCCGTACAGTGGCAAGGTGCTGATGCAGCGGCAGGCGACGGGGCCGCTGGCGGGGGTTGGGGAGATCGACCTGGTGCTCGATTTCTGGATGATCGCGCTGGCCTTTCTGATCCCGAAGGAGCTGTCGTTCTCGTGCTGGCTGTTCTGGTTCATACGCGTGGGCTTGACGGTGACGGCGATTGCAGCGGGGGCAACGCCGGAGGCGCCGGAGGGGTGGTACGAGAGCACATTCCCCGCTCCGTACTACCAGGGGGGCGGAACGGTGCTGGCGCTGGGCGTGTGGGCTCTGTGGATGGGGAGAAAGCACCTGGGACGGAGCTTCCGCCTGGCCTTCGGCCTCAGCCGCGATCGGGAAGAAGCGGACGAACCGCTCCCTTACCGCTGGGCGTGCATCGGTTTCCTCATTTCCTTTGGCTTCCTGCTCTACTTCTGCTGGGCGGCCGGCGCAAGGCTGATCGTGGGGCTGGCGATAGCTACCATCGTAGTGGCTTACTACGTGATGTGGGCCAGGCTGCGCGCGGAGACCGGCCTGGGATTCCTGCCATTCCCGCTGGGGGCTGAGGACTTCATCCTGGTGCCATTCGGAAGCTCGGCGCTGCGCCCTAGCGATGCGATGGTGCTGATCTCACTGCGGTGGACTTACTTCCCGGGGTTTGGTGAATCGTTTGAGGTGTGCACCGGGAATGCGCTGGAGTCGCTGAAGATCGCCGATTCAGCGAGGATTGCGCCACGACCGCTGTTCGCGGCGATGATGGTAGGATTTGTGGTCTCGGTCGCGGTCGGCGTCTATGTGGTTCTCACCGGGATGTACCACTACGGCTTCTTCAACATCAACGCGTCGACGTCGGGCTGGCTTGGCTCACAGTTGCGGTATGTGGGCGAGCGAATCTATGGGCTCGTCACCAACCCCTCGAAGTTCGATCTGAATGGAACCATCGGCATCGCGGTGGGGGCGGTGATGGCGATCCTGCTGGGGACGCTGCGGCTGCGATTCTGGTGGTGGCCGCTACACCCGATCGGTTATCTGGCCGCCAACTGCTGGGGAATGCACTGGTACTGGATGCCGCTGTTCGTGGGCTGGCTGTGGAAGACGCTGACGATCCGATACGGCGGCCTCCGGCTCTACCGACGTACCATGCCGGTAGCCATCGGACTGATCGTGGGTGACATGGTCAGCTCCGGGCTGTGGGTGACGATCAACTCGATCGTGCGCGCCTACCGATGACCAGCCAGTGCCTATAGCTCCGGCGGCTCTCCGCCCGACGCTTCGATTATCTGCCGCATGGAGGGAGGCAGCTCCGCCTTCGCCCGACCCGCGCCGCATCGATCGATGCTGTCGATGGTGGATCGGAGATGGACATACGGCAGAGTCACGAACATCTCGTTCTCGGACATGCGTTCGCTCTTGCGGGCGGTGATGTCGCCGAGGCTGACGTTGACCTGCCCTGTGATCAGGGGATACGTGATCACGGACTTGCAGAGGGCTCCGGTCGGATCGCACTCCATGGGCATGCCGGTCTCGTACCAGGCGAGGCTGACCAGCCGCGCCGCCTGCCAGGCGTTGCACAGGAATATGGTGACATCGGGCTTCAGCTCGGACTTGGCGAGCTGGCACAGAACAACGTGCTTCGCCATTCCCAGCGGCGGCTTCACCTTCGAGAGCGCCCAGGAGCGATGGATCGCGGCGGGGCACGAGAATAGCTTCTCTCCGTTGATCAGGAACTCGCGCAGGGTCTCGGCTTGCTCTGGCGGCTGCGACCGCAGCCCGAGATAGAGCGACCCACCCGGGCAGGCGGAGTTCTCGGCGGTGAGGTCGAGCACCTCGCCGGCGGAGGCCTGGAAGATGCCGCGGCACACCCGGCAACGGCCGGTAGACGCGTTCTTTGGCGGGCTGTCGGTGTAAGAGACGGCCACCGGCGCCCGGGCCAGATCCAGCACCTCCTGCAGTGTCTTGCTCCAAGTCTGCCAGTCGTTCATGCTCTCCTCCTCACGCTAGGGCCAGCTCCCCTCGCTAGATCGATACCACTACCTGGTTGATGAAGTCAAACGTCTTCTTCGCCTCGGCATTGATCTCCGCGACGGACTTGCCCCCGAGGCACTCGACCCAACACGGTCCCGAGAACCCCACTCCGGCCAAGGTCGAGAAGATGCGAGTGAAGTCAACGACACCCGTGCCGGGGGTGATGGCGACTTCGCCATGCTTGCCGTTGATCTCGTCCTTGATGCACATGCCACGCACCAGGCTGGCGACGGCGGGCAAATCCTCTTCCGCGCTCTGCCCGGTATAGTAGTAGATGTTTCCCGGGTCATAGCAGATGCCGAAAGCAGGATGGGTGAGACGCTGGGCAGCGCGCAGTAGGTCCGCGCTCAGCGAGCTAATGCCACCGTGCGGCTTAAGCAGCAGCTTGACCCCCGTCTTCCCGGCGGGATCGAGACAGCGAGCAACCAGAGAGTACCACTGCTCGTACTGGTCTTCCTTGGCGGTGCCGCAGAGAATGAAGTAGCTGAGGCCGACCTCCTTGGCGAGCGACATCTCTCGCTGGAAACGTCTGATGGCTTCGTCCGGCGCCAGGTCCAGGCTGGGCTGGCTGATCGTCACTTGCGCCTCGAGGCCGTTCTGCTTCAGCAGCGACTTGAGCCGGGCCACGTCCTGGTCGGTGGAATCGGCGGAGATGGTGGGCTTGCCCTGCTGGCCGGTGAAGCCGACGGTCTTGAAGCCGGCGGCGGCGATGCCGGCGAGGGCCTCTTCGAGGGTATGTTCGTGCCACGGGCGATTGAGGCAGCCAAGCTGAATCTGCATACCGAATCTCCTCTGAGAGCGTCTGCTGATAGCCGGTTCTTCGCCGCCATTTCCGCATCGCCTTCGCTAGCAGCCTGAGCGTTTTGTGCGACGATCGGGCGCGTACTGGCGCTTAGCAGACAAGGGGCGAGGGAAGGTGAGCAGTAGAGAAGGTAGGCTACGCCTGAATCTGGCAAGGAGGCTGGTATGCCGACACTCCATGAGCTTTCGGATCTGGGCCAGGCGGCCTGGCTCGACTACATACGCCGCTCGTTCGTGCTGGGCGGTGAGCTGCAGCAGTGGATCGACCGGGGGGTGAGGGGCGTCACGGCCAACCCGACTATCCTCGAAAAGGCCATCGACGGCAGCAGTGATTACGATGAGCACTTGGCGCGTCTGGCAAAGGAAGGCAAGTCGGCCGACGAGATCTACGAGGCGCTGGCGCTGGAAGACATTGGCAGCGCGGCCGACCTTCTCCGGCCGGTCTATGATCGGTTCGGCGATGGCTTCGTGAGCCTGGAAGTGAGCCCCTCCCTCGCGCATGACACGCATGGAACCATCGCCGGCGCGCAACACCTGTTCGCGGCTCTGGGCCGGCCGAATGTGTTCATCAAGGTGCCGGCGACGAAGGAGGGCTTCCCTGCGATCGAGGAACTGATCCGGCAGGGCCTCAACGTGAACGTCACTCTCATCTTCTCGATCTCACAGTACGAGGCCTCAGCCGAGGCCTACCTCCGCGGGCTCGAACGCAGAGCCGAGAAGGGGGAGAGCATCTCGGGCCTTGCCTCAGTGGCGTCATTCTTCGTGAGCCGGGTTGACACCGCGGTCGATAGGGCGCTGGAAGGGATCGGGAATCGCGACCTGCAAGGCAAGATCGCAGTGGCGAACGCGAAGCTGGCGTACGCGCGCTTCAAGGAATCTTCTCGGGACCGCGCTGGGAGAAACTGGCCCGAAAGGGCGCGAAGGTGCAGCGCCCGTTGTGGGCGAGCACTGGCACGAAGAACCCCAGCTACTCAGACACGCTGTACGTGGATGAGCTGATCGGCCCGCAGACCGTCAACACCTTGCCGCCGGCAACGCTGGAGGCGTTCCTGGATCACGGGAAGGCCGCCCTGACAGTTGACTCCGATCTGGGCCGAGCGCGCTCTGAGATCGACCTGCTCGCGAAGCTGGGTATCGACCTGAGTCAGATCACGGAGCAGTTGACAGTAGATGGGGTGGCGCTGTTCGCTAAGTCTTTCGATACGCTGATGGCGAGCATCGCTGAGAAGAGCGAGAAGCTTCGGAACTCAGCGTGAGCGTCAGAGCGCGCGCTCAGCGATGGCTGCTCTGGCCCGCTCCGGAGTCTCGCGAGCGAGCCGAAGCGAGTTGTGGATGACGAACAGGCTGCTACCGAGCATCGCCAGCGCCGCGATGAGAGGATGCAGGTAACCGCAGAAAGCGAGGGCGATGGCCGCCAGGTTGTAGGCGAAGGCCCAGGCGAGGTTCTGCCGCACAACCCGGTAGGCGCTTCTGGCGAGATCGAGCAGCCAGGGGATCGCGAGCAGATCATCGCGCAGCAAGGTGATATCGCCGACCTCTCTAGCCAGGTCAGTCCCCGCTCCCATGGCGATTCCCACATCGGCTTCGGCCAGCGCGGGGGCGTCGTTGATGCCATCCCCGACCACCGCAACCACGCGGCCGGCCGCTTGCTGGCGCCGCACTTCTTCGATCTTCGCCACCGGGCTGCAGTCAGCCCTTACCTCGCTGATACCGGCGGCTCGGGCGATATACTCGGCCACTTCTCTCCGATCACCCGAGAGCATGCCGATGGCGACTCCTAGGCGCTGGATCTCACGCACGGCCGCGGCCGCCTCTACACGCAAGGCATCCGCCAGCGTCACCCGTGCAGTGACCTCCCCGCCCCAGGCGGCGAAGACCACCGTATCGCCGGGTGCCGGAGGGGGAAGCGACTGAGCGGAAGACACGTCAATGGCCCGCTGCGCGAGGAACGAAGCGGTTCCGGCGCATACCTCTCGCATCTCGCCATCCAGCGTCACCTCACCCACCGCCCCTTCGCCGGGGACGGCGCGGAATCCACTGACTGAGCCAAGTGGAACTCCGATCCGGCTCGCCTCGCCGACTATACTCCTCGCGAGTGCGTGCTCGCTGGCCGATTCGAGCGAAGCTAGCCAGGAGAGCGCTTCCCCTCGGGAGCACGCCACCCCGGTGCACACGACCTCTCTCACGATGGGCCGGCCCTCGGTAAGAGTGCCGGTCTTATCGAAGAGCAGCAGGGATACCCTCGATAGGCGCTCGAGCGCCTCCCCGGAACGAACTAGGATACCCGCTCGCGCGGCGCGGCCAATCGCCACGCAGGTCGCCAGTGGAGTCGCAAGGCCCAGGGCACAGGGGCAGGCCACCACCAAGACGGCAAGCGCGGCCATGCCGCCCTTGGGGCCGTCACCCCGTACGCTCCAGTAGGCGAACGCGCCGGCGGCGACTAGAAGCACGAGGGGGACGAAGACGGCTGACACGCGATCGGCCAGTAGTTCGGCCGGCGCTCGCTGCTCCTGTGCCTGCCGAACGATGCGCTCGATCTGCCCCAGCAGGGCGGCCTCACCGACGGCGGTCGCTTCCAGAGTGATCTCGCCCTCGCCGTTCACACTGCCACCGAAGACGCGGTCCCCTGGTTCGCATCGACGTGGGCTGAATTCACCGGTGAGCGCCGCTTCCTGAACGGCGGAGTGGCCCTCGCGGATGATGCCATCCACCGGCACACGTTCAGCCGGGCGTATGCGTACGGCGTCACCGGGTCTGACGCGCTCGACCGGCAGCTCCTCCTCACCGGTTCCAGTCACGATGCGCGCCATCGCGGGCGCCAACTCAACAAGGCCGCGTAGCGCGCGCGAGGCCTCCACCCGCGCCGAGGCCTCAAGCAGCTTCCCGAGCGTGACGAGCACGAGCAGCATAGTGGCGGTGTCGAAGTAGATGTGCCCGCTGCCCCTCACCACGTGCACTGCGCTCACTCCGAAGCCGGCGAGGGACCCGATAAGGATCAGCGCGTCCATCGAGATGCGGCCGCGCCAAAGATTGTCGACCGCGCCGATGGAGAACGGTACGCCGAGGATCATCAGCACGGGAAGGGAGAGCCCAAGAAGCACCCAGCGGAAGGCATGTGTCGCCTGGTCGCCGATGCCCGCGAGAGCATCGGAGTAGAGCAGCAGGCTGATCATCATCACGTTCATCGCCAACACCGCGGCAATGCCGAAACGGATGATGACGCCGGCGAGGGGGCCGGCCTGCGCCTGGTCGCCGACGATGCGCCAGGCGAGGTGGCAGCCGTAGCAGCAGAACGACTTCCCTGCGCTCTGGTAGCCGAGTGCGCCGACCGGCAGCCCGCAGTGGTGGCAGAGTGACCGCGCCATGCCTGATTCCTACCCGCGGGCTTCGTCGATGGTGACGTTACTTCCCAGGCGAAGCGGCTGCGGCAGGATGCGGTGCAGCATCGGGGTCGGCCGCATGAGCGTGATGAGTCCGAGCAGCACGACGATTACCCCGGCCACATGGAGGCTGATCCTCCTTACGTGCGCATCCAGCATGGCGCCTGACAGCCCTATGAACAGCAATCCCACCGAAGTGCCAATCCCGAGACCGGCCATGATCACTAGCCCCATCGGGATGGAGCGAGTGGCGGCGGCCGCGGCCGCGAGGGAGATGGTGATAGGGCATGGCAGGAAGCCGGTGGCTACGCCAAGCAACAGCCCCGCCGCGGGCCCCGGCGACTGGAAGAACGCGGCATACATGTTGCGCAGAAACCCCCACTCCTGCGCGCCTCTGATGGGGAGGCGGACGGACGGGAGAACCCCGAGCATAGCAAGGCCAAAGGCGATCATCACTACACCGAGGGCGCGGGCATACAGGTTCTGGTAGCGGGATAGCACATCCGCTTTCAGCGCCCACGATCCGAAGAGGGCCGCCAGGCAGCCGAGAAAGGCGTAGGTGATGGTCTTGCCGAGGAGGTAGAGCAGCAGTCTGGACAGCGCAGGAGTGCTCCGTGCGCGGCGCCGCTCACTATCGATGTCACCGTGGGCCAGATGCAGGGGGAATGCGCCGCACATGCCGGCGCAATGCGGCGTTGCAGTCAGGCCCGCGAGAACGCCAAGCCAGAGGTAGGTCACGTCGGGATTCCCCGTAGCGCAAGCGCAAGTGGAGTTGGCCTCTCCTTCGTCGCATGCCGAGGCGTCTCCCTGCTACTGGTGGAGACGCTTGTACCGGAATGGCGCGTCTGGTTCGCGCAATGGAACAGGGATTGTCTGCCGCGCCGTCAAATCCGCCCAGACATCCAGCTCTCATGCGAGCCCGAGTTCCTGCATGCTGCGTCGAGACTTCCTGAAGCTGGTGATCGGCGGCACGACCATCAGCCTCTGGTCGGAGCCCCACCAGTTCGACAAGCTGATACCGTTTCTGGTTCCCCAGGACCAACTCGTTCCGGGTGTCGCCACCTGGTACGCGACGAGTTGCCGCGAGTGCCCCGCGGGCTGCGGTCAGATCGTGAAGAACCGCGAGGGACGAGCGATCAAGGCCGAAGGTAATCCGCTGCATCCGATCAATGCAGGGACGCTCTGCGGACGGGGTCAGGCCGCTGTCCAGGGACAGTATGACCCCGATCGCTTGATCAGTCCACTCCGGAGTGAGACAGCCGGGCGGCAGCGTCCGGCAGAGTGGGATGGCGCGCTGGCGGAGATCGGGAGGGCGCTCGCCTCAGCGAGGGGTTCCGGGAGGGTGGCTGTGATCTCTGATCTCCAGTCGGGCAGCCTTGCCTCGCTGATTCGGGATTGGTTGCGCGCGTTCGGATCGGATCGCTACTTGGTCTACGAGCCGTTCAGCTACGAGCCACTGCGAGACGCGAACCGGCTGGTTTTCGGCAAGGACGCAATCCCCGACTATCGGCTGGACCAGAGCGACCTCATCGTCTCGTTTGGCGCGGACTTCCTGGAGACATGGATCTCCCCGGTCAAGTGGACTCGCCGCTTCGCTCAGCGTCGAGCCCCGGCAGGTGGGGAGATGAGCAAGTTCGTCTACATCGGCCCCCGCCTCTCCATGACGGCATTCAGTGCGGATGAACACATCCTGGTAGCACCAGGTGACGAGCGCTGGGTGGCGCTGCTGATGCTCCAGATGGCCCGTCTGCCAGGAATCGCGGAAACGCTGGCAGCAGCGCGTCTGCCGGGTGGTCTCAGCGTCGAGCAGGTTTGCCAGATGATTGGCGTTCCACGGGAGAAGATCGAGCGGCTCGCGCGACTGTTCTCCGCCGCGAAGACCCCGCTGGCGCTTGCGGGATCGCCTGTCCCGGGCGGCCGTTCGGTAACTGAGACGGCGGCCGCCGCGAACCTGCTGAACGCGGCAGCTCACACTTCGGCGGTCGACTTCCGGCGCGTGCACGCCTTGGGACAGACAGCCAGAGCCGCGGAGATCAAGGAGTTCGTGGAGGAACTCGGGGCTGGCGGCATTGATGCACTCGTCATCATCGGCGCCAATCCCGTCTACTCACTATCGCCGGACCATCGCTTCCCGGAGGCGCTGAAGAGCGTGCGGACGGTGGTTAGCCTCGCGACCGCGGCGGACGAAACGGCCGCGCTCGCCTCGTGGGCCCTCCCCGTCAACACGCCGCTCGAATCGTGGGGTGGGTACGAATCAGAGACCGGCGTCACCAGCATCATGCAGCCCGTGATGGGAACGAGGCACGGCACGAAGTCTGCAGGCGACGTGATGATGGCGCTTGCCGCGGCCGCGAATGTGGACCCGCGGTCTGCCTTCGGCACAGCCAGCTACTACGACTACGTGCAGGAGTGCTGGCGTAGGCAGCAGGGCGACGAGTCCTGGGAATCAGCAGTCCAACGCGGTGGGATATGGCCGGAGCGAGACGCTGAGGCCGCCGCTCCCGCGCTCGCGGTGAAGGCGCCGATCAGCTTCTCGCCGCCGGAGATACGGCGCGGGCCTGCGTTGCACATCTACCCGTCCGCGATGCTCTTCGACGGCAGAGGCGCGAACAAGAGGTGGCTGCAGGAGATCCCAGATGTAGTGAACCACGCGGTCTGGGGATCGTGGTTGGAGATGCACCCGAAGACCGCGGCGGAACTGGGCGTGAGTGCCGACCAGGTGGTGGAGATCGCGGCGGAGGCGGGCAAGGTGCGTGCCCCCGTGTTCCTGTATGAAGGAATGGCGCCGGGGACGCTCGCTATCCAGTGGGGGCAGGGCCATCGCGCCTATGGACGGTACGCCACCAACCGGGGAGCGAACGCGTTCGAGCTGCTTCCCGCAGGCGGCGAGAGGATCGCGCCGTTCCCGGCAGCCGAGATCACGGGGCGCTTCGCCGTTGATGCGGTCGTCACTACGGATGGCGGGGTTCATCAGCACGGCCGGGACATTGTCAGCGCGATTCGCCTGTCGGAGCTTCATCGAGTGCGGCCGGAGCCACTGAACTGGCCCCTGCCGAAGGGTTTCTCGCCGGAGCGCGACCTGTACCCGCCGCACGAGCACGTCGGCCACCGCTGGGCGATGGCAGTGGACATCAGTCGCTGCGTGGGCTGTGAGGCCTGCATGGTGGCGTGCTACGCGGAGAGCAACATCGCGGTAGTCGGCAAAGATCGGATGCGCCAGGGCCGCGAGATGGAGTGGATCTGGGTCGACCGCTACTACGACTGGAGCTCAGAGGTCGCTCCCGCGCTCCTGCTGCCACTGCTTCTGCCAGCACTGCGACGCGGCGCCATGCGAGCCGGTCTGCCCGGTCTTCGCCTCTTCCCACACGGCGGAGGGCCTCAATGCCCAGGTCTACAACCGCTGTATCGGCACGCGGTACTGCTCGCAACAACTGCCCGTACAAGGTGCGGCGCTTCAACTGGCGCAACAATGACTGGCCGGAGGCGCTGACCTGGCAGCTCAACCCGGATGTTACCGTCCGCAGCCGGGGAGTGATGGAGAAGTGCACCTTCTGCGTGCAGCGGATCAACGCGGCCGAGCAGCAGGCGAAGAAAGAGGCGCGGCCACTGCGAGATGGGGAGATCACGCCGGCCTGCGCGCAGACCTGCCCTGCAAGTGTATTCACCTTCGGCGATCTGATGGACCCGAACTCGCGCGTGTCGCGGCTGATCGCGAATGAGCCGCGGCGTTTCCAGGTGCTCCAGGACCTCAACACCAAGCCAGCCGTGATCTACCTGAAGCGGGTGGTCAACGATTCGGAGCCGGCGTGAGGACATGAGCGAAGTCGCTCTCGGAGACTACAACCGCGATGTGCTGAGGGCCTTTCTGACGAAGCCGTCGCGCGCCTACTGGATCGCCGTCGGCGGTCTGCTGATGGTGATCGTCTGGGGGGCGTGCTGCTGGGCCTATCAGATCAGCAGCGGCATGGGGGTCGCGGGGATCGACACACCCGGTCGGGTGGGGCATCTACATCGCGAACTTCGTGTTCTGGATCGGGATCGGTCACGCCGGCACGCTGATCTCGGCCATCCTCTATCTGTTCCGGGCGCGATGGCGGCACAGCCATCTACCGCAGCGCCGAAGCGATGACGGTCTTCGCGGTGATGACCGCGGGGCTGTTCCCGCTGATCCACCTGGGCCGGGTCTGGGTCTTCTGGTTCATCCTCCCCTACCCCAACCAGCGCCACCTGTGGCCGAATTTCAAGTCGCCGCTGGTGTGGGATGTGGTCGCGGTGACGACCTACCTGACGATCAGCATCTCTTCTGGTACTCCGGGATGATCCCCGATCTGGCGGCTGCGCGGGACGACGCGACCGGCCGGCGACGACAGGGTCTACCGGCTGCTGGCGCTGGGCTGGACAGGCGAGCACGACCAGTGGCGCCACTACCTAAGGGGCTACATGTGCCTGGCCGCGCTGGCCACGCCGCTGGTGATCTCCGTGCACAGCGTGGTGTCGTGGGACTTCGCCATGTCGCTGCTACCGGGTTGGCACACCACCATCTTCGCCCCCTACTTCGTGGCGGGAGCGATTCATTCCGGCCTGGCGATGGTGATCCTGCTGCTGATACCGGCCCGCGGCCTGCTGCACCTGAAGCATATAATCCAGGTCAGGCATCTCGAACAGGCCGCGCTGCTGATGATCCTTACCGGAGCTATCCTCGGCTACGCCTATGCCATCGAGCCGTTCATCGCCTGGTACAGCGGGGACGTCTTCGAGCGCCAGTTCTCGGCCTGGCGCGCCTTCGGGCCATATGCCTGGGCCTACTGGGGAACCATTGTGTGCAATGTGGTGGCGCCGGCCCTCTTCGGCTTCAGGTGGGCGCGCACCAGGCTGCTGCCCCTGTTCGTGATCTCTCTACTGGTGATCGTGGGAATGTGGCTGGAGCGGTTTGTCATCATCATCGACTCACTCGCTCACGACTTCATCCCACACAACTGGGGCCTTTACCGTCCGACATGGGTCGAGGTCAGCATCACCGCGGCCGCGCTCTGCTGGTTCCTGTTCTGGTTCCTCCTCTACTCCAAGCATCTTCCGTTTGTGTCTATCGCGGAGAGCAAGGAGTCGCGGCTGGAGGAAGCAGTGGAGGCGGCCCTGTGACCAGGAACGAGAGGAGCCGCGTGCTCTCGGTGTTTGGCGATGTGGCGTCATACGTCTCCGCCCTCAAACGGCTGCAGGAGGCGGGGCTGCGCGATATCACTACCTACTCCCCAACCGGACTGGCGGCAGCTTGGCGGCTCCTGCCCAAGCAGGGCAGCCCGGTTCGGTTCGTCACGCTGGTGGCGGCGCTGACCGGCGCGGCGCTTGGATTCTGGATGTGCATTGGCAGCGCGCTGCTCTACGGCCTGATGGTTGGAGGGAAATGGCCGGCGAACTGGCTGCCCTATTGTGTGATCGGCTTCGAGCTGACGATTCTTCTGGGGGGTCTGGCCACAGTGGCGGCGATCTTCGCGCTAGCTCGACTGTCAC
This sequence comes from uncultured Armatimonadota bacterium, assembly GCA_963699135.1. Taxonomy (GTDB): domain Bacteria; phylum Armatimonadota; class Hebobacteria; order Hebobacterales; family Hebobacteraceae; genus JBEKKD01. The sequence continues at coordinate 2,231,747 of OY969415.1, forward strand.
CGAGGTCGCCGCGTGAGGCCTACGACCCGCGGGTGCAGGTGGACAAGTTCGCCATCGCCGTTCACTGTGATGCGGAACAGCTTGCGGCAGTCGACCAACTGCTACGAGATGCGGGCGCAGAGGAAGTGCATGAGCAGTGAGCCGCCGATGACGACTGAGACAGGCTCCCTACCCAGGCCTGTTCCTGCGTGGATATACGGCGTGTCCGTCTTGGGCATCGCCGTCGGCGCAATCTCCTTCGGCCTTGGGGCAGTGTCGCCGCACCCCGCGCCGGCCTGGCGTGCTCTGCTCATCAACTTCCTCTTCTGGACCAGCATTGCTCAGGGCACATTCATGTGGGCGGTTGCGTTCCAGCTATCACGGACCACATGGAGCGCTCCGATCACGCGCTTGGGGCACGCGGCGGTCGGCTTCCTCGGCGTCTCGGTGCTCCTCTTTGCGGTCCTCTTCCTGGGCCGGAGTCATTACCTCTCATGGCTGAGCGCCAGTGTTGGCGACATCGGGATATGGCTTAACGCCCCGTTCGTCTTCCTCAGAGACGGGATCGGCCTGCTGGTCCTGTTCGTTCTGGCGTCGGTCTTCGCCCGCACGCGGCTGAGATCGGATCGCGCGCTGTCTGCAGGCGACGAGGCGTCGGAGGCTGCCGCGCTGCGGCGCGCCGGTCGCCGGCTCTCGACAGTAGGCGTGCTGCTGGCGCTGATCTACGCGGCGGTGGCGACGCTGATCGCCTTCGATCTGGTTATGTCGCTGACGCCCGGTTGGAGTAGCTCCCTCTTCGGGTGGTACTACCTCGCCGGTGGGCTCTATGGAGGGATGGCCGCGCTCATCGTCACGCTGGTGCTGCTGAGGGGCTGGCTCGGGGTGACTGTCCGGACCCAGCAGTTCCAGGATATGGGCAACCTGCTGATGGCTTTCGCCATGGTGATGACCTACTTCCTCTTCGCCCAGGCCCTCGTGATCTGGTACGAGAACTTGCCGCAGGAAACGATCTTTGCCATCCCGAGGTTGCGCCTTCAGCCGTGGGGGACGCTTTGCTGGATCGCTCTCGGGGCCTGCTACCTGGGGCCATTCCTGCTGCTGGTAATGCGGGAGATGAAGGAGAACCCGCGAACGCTGTTCGGAGTTGCGGCGCTGGTGCTGCTGGCCATGTGGTTTGAGCGCTATCTGCTGGTGACGCCATCGCTGGCGCCGCGAGGCGAGGGATTCCCAATACTCGAGCCCTTGATCGGGCTGGGTTTCCTCGGGCTGCTGGTGATTACGGCTGCGCCTGCCCTCGCCCGCGCGCCCATGTCCGGCCCACTCGACGCGCAGATGGCAAGAGAGCGAGGGGAATGGCAGTGAGCGCGGCGAGACACTGGTTGCTTCGGAGGCGGAGGACGCTCTTGTTGGCCGCGTGCGCCATCGTCGCGGGCGGATTGCTGCTAGCCTTCACCTGGAGCGCGCTCTGGCCGTACCCGGTGGGCGCAGCCCAGCCCATCCCAATCAGCCATAGGATTCATGCCGGCGTGCGTGGGATAAGCTGCTTGTTCTGCCACGATGGCGCGGACCGCTCCCCCAGCGCGGGGATGCCTGAGGTGCGGAAATGCTTGCTCTGCCACAATGTGATCGCGAAGGACTTCGAGCCGGTCCGTGCCCTGCGCGGATACTTCGATCGCAGCGAGCCCATCCCGTGGCGGCGCGTCTACATGCTGCCTGACTACGCGCACTTCAGCCACGAGATGCACCTCGCCGGTGGAGTTGACTGCGGCGAGTGCCACGGGAACGTGAAGAGCATGGATCGGATCATACAGGCAATGCCGATGGAGATGGGATTCTGCGTCGATTGCCACCGAAAGAACGATGCGCCGGTGCTATGCACCACCTGTCACTACTGATCCCGTGAGCCTGAGGTCGGCCTAGTGCAACTGCTATCGAATGAGGAACACAGCGCGGCTCGCTGCTACCTGGTCTCGGGAGCGGCCTGGCTCTGCATTGCCGTCTTGGGGGGGCTGTTCTCCGCCATCCAGCTCTTCTCGCCGGATACGCTTCGCAACATCGCGGTGCTGGAGTTCGGGCGGGTGCGCCCGGCCCACACCAATCTGGTGCTGTTCGCCTTCGTGGGCATGATGAGCCTTGGTTCGGCGCTCTATATCGTCCCGGTGATGCTGCGCACACGCCTCTATGGAGAGCGACTGGCGAATCTCTCCATGTGGGTCTACAACCTGGCAATGCTGGGAGTGGCCGTCAGCCTGCCGTTAGGGTACACCCAGGGACGCGAGTACGCGGAACTGATCTACCCGGTGAAAGCGCTGCTGCTGCTGGCGCTGGTGTTGCTGCTATACGTGCTCCTTATGACAGTGCTGAACCGCAAGGAGAACCTGCTCTATGTCTCGGTCTGGTACATCGTCGGGGCGGTGCTCTGGACGGCCGCCTTCTACCCGCCGGGCAATGTCATGTGGCGGCCCGCGACCGGCGCCCTTACCGGCACGGTGGACGCGATCTGGCTCTGGTTCTACGGACACAACATCTTCGGGCTATTCCTGACGCCACTGGCGGTCGCTATCGCCTACTACATCGTGCCGCGGGTGGCGAATGCGCCACTATATAGCCACACGCTCTCGCTCATCGGCTTCTGGACTCTGCTCGCCTTCTACACGCACATCGGCACGCACCACCTGATTCAGGCGCCGGTGCCGACCTGGCTGAAGACCATCTCGATCATCGACAGCATTGGGATGCTCATCCCCGTGTTCGACTGTGCTCGTGAACCTGTGGCTGACTACGAAGGATAGCCTAGGGAACTTCACACGCAGCGTGCCAGGGAAGTTCGTGTTCGCGGGGAGCGTCTGGTATCTCATCACCTGCATTCAGGGGCCGATCCAGTCGCTGCCCTCGGTGCAGCGCTACACGCACTTCAACAACTGGGTGATCGGGCACGCTCACATCGCCGTGCTCGGCTTCTCGGGGATGATCGCGCTGGGCGGCCTCTGGTACGTCCTGCCCCTGGTTACTGGACGCCGGGTCTACAGTATGAACCTGGCGAATCTGCAGTTCTGGCTGATCTCGGTGGGGTTGCTCGGGTTCTTCGTCGTGCTGACCATCGCCGGGCTTATTCAGGGGGCGGCGTGGATCAGCGGGGAGACCATCTACCGGGCGCTGCCGCTGATCGCTCCATACATGGGGCTGCGGCTGGCGTCGGGCGTGCTGATCATCATCGGGGCGTTCATCGGCCTCTACAATGTGGTGATGACTCTCGTGCCGCGGGGAGCCGCTCCAGGCATGAGGATGAATCCTTCAGTTCTGATCTTCGGGTCGCTGGCGGTGATCTGGGCGGCGTTCCTCGCCGTCGTGGTAATGCCGACCAAGACCATCTCCCAGCAGCCATCCGACACTTGGCGGCCGCTGGGCGAGCGTGAGCGGAAGGGGCGGCTGCTCTACATCGCCAACGGCTGCACCTACTGCCACTCGCAGTATGTCCGGCCCCAGGATTGGGACGTTGGCGCCGAGCGCATCGCGCAGCCCGGTGACTACAAGGGCCAGGAGCCGCACCTGCTCGGGTCTGAGCGCACGGGATCCGATCTGTCGGAGGAGGGGGAGAGCACCCCAACGACTGGCATCTTGCCCACTTCCTGAACCCGCGGTCGACGCGCCCGCTGTCGCTGATGCCGAGGTTCGCCTTCCTCGGGCCGGAGAGCATCGGACTCCTCACCGACTATGTGCAGAGCTTGGGTGGAACCGGCGCTGACTACCGCGTCGCCCGCCAGAGCTACTGGAAGAAAGAGGCGGTCGCCGCCTACAAGAGGGCCCTGACTACAACGTGAACTGGCTGCATGCGAGGATACCTGCCGTCTGGCGCAACATGCCCAACCCCTATCCGGCTGAGGAGGGCGCGCCTGGCGCGCGGCAAAGAGGTCTACGAAATCTTCTGCGTGAGCTGCCACGGTGCAGTCGGCGATGGGAAGGGCCCCGCGGCGGCCAACCTGCTGCCTCCGCCACTGGACTTCACGAGCCTGAACGGAAGACTGCCGGAGGGGAGATACGTCGGGGGTCTGCTCTACTACCAGGTGATGAACGGAATCGTCGGCACCGCCATGCCGTACTTCAAGAAGGACCTGGAATCGGCGAAGATCTGGGATGTCTCCAACTTCATCGCCGTCAACTTCGTCGGCCGCACCGATTACCGGACGCCTCCCTTCGGGCTGGACGCGGCCTATATCACGCCGCCCAACCCGACGCTTCCGTACGCGCCGCCAAAGGGCGAGGCAGGAGGGCCCTGATGGACCTGCTGACCATCTGGATTCTGTACGCGATCATCGGCGTGACGCTCTTCTCGGGCCTGTTTGTGTGGGCGGTGCGCTCAGGCCAGTTTCGCGATCAGCAACGGGCGCGGCGCCTGCCACTCGAGTGCCCGGAGAGCGACGGGAACGCTGCCGACAGGAATCAGGGGAGCGGCTGAAGTGCAGGCCTTCGAGGTCAACTGGCTGCGCTGGCTCTATGTGATGCTGGCCTCCGGGCTGGTGATCGCGTTCGCGCTCTACCTCGGCTTCTACCGGACAGGGCTCCCGCGCAGGCCCGACGAGGCGGAGTCCGAGGTGGAGGAGTTCGCCGCGGACATCAGGGTCGCGAACGGACGCATCCCGGGGATACTGATCCTGCTGTACATCGCCATCCTCGTCTTCACAATCGCCTACTCGCTGTTCATGTGGCTGGCGAAGATCGTCTACTGAGTAAGGGACTGTTGCGAGATGCTGAGTGAGGCCAAGGAGACGCCGCGTGACGCAAGGCGCCAGACCATCGTTGCCTGGATGGTCATCGCTGTTCTCGTGGCGATCATGATCGCCAGGGTGGTCATCGCCATCTGGACGATTGGCGATCGGGGGCAAACCTGGCAGTATCGGGTGGCCCCTTTGGTCCCCGCGGAGACCTATTCGAGCACACAGCCGGCGTCAGCTTCGACGAAAGCTCCTAGGCAAGTCGATCTGCCGAAGCCAGTCGTGGGGAAGCGCGCGAAATGAAACTCCTCTCTCTAGCCCTGTTCGCGGCGATGGGATTCGGCATCAGCTCGCAGCCGTTCTCGTGCTTCCCGCGGATGGTAGACCAGCCATCTGTGAAGCCTTTCGAGAAAGCGATGCCCGACGCGCCGCCAAACCAGGTCCCCTTTTCCGGCCCTGGCGCGCCCGGAGCGGCCCAACAGCAGGCCTCCGCGGTGGCAAACCCGGTCAGGCCCTCACCCCAGTCTGTGGAACGCGGGCGCCTCTACTACGGCTACTACTGCCTGATGTGCCACGGCGTCGATGGCCGCGCCCCTGGCCCGGTTGGTGAGAGCTACGTGCCACCGCCGGCCGATCTCACCTCGGCGAAAGTGGCGGCGATGTCCGACGGTGCGCTCGCCCGGGCGATGGTCACCGGGACTGGCCACGACCCGGTCCTAGAGAGTACCGTCGCCGTCGAGCGGCGCTGGCACACTGTGAACTACCTACGCACGCTCCGCCACCCGGGAGTTCCTCCCGCGCCAGCGCAGGTAGGCCGAACCACCTCACGTCGCGGCTCGTATGGTGCTGACGCCGGCAAACCGCTCACTCTTGACAACCGATGTTGAGATGCTAGACTAACAGGGCGTGAAGTGTGCTTCGCGCAGCATCTGGCGGGCGGAAATAGCTCAGTTGGTAGAGCAACAGCTTCCCAAGCTGTGGGTCGCGGGTTCGAATCCCGTTTTCCGCTCCACACTCTCCTGGCGGCGTAGCCAAGTGGTAAGGCAGAGGTCTGCAAAACCTTTATACGCCGGTTCAACTCCGGCCGCCGCCTCCATACACTGGGGATAACAGCACTCGCTCAGCCCAACCTCAACCTCTCTGCTCTCAGGGCTCAGCTTGACTCCTGCTGTGTATTGGACGCGTTCTATCGAACGTCGAGGCAGGAGTCAGTCCAGGACGCATCCTGGCAGGAACGGTCGGGGCCGGAATCCGGAAAGTGCCGTCGCGGCCGGCGGGGTAGGTCAACAGCGCGTCAGCTGCAGGACGGTCAGTGGGAGGCCGCAAGAGTTGCCTCCCAAGGGCTGCTGTCTGGAGCGCCCCAGCCTCCGTTCCACGGCTTGTCACCCGCACTGCTTCCCAGCGCAGGGGTTACGCGAGGGGGAGAGAATACTATGAGAGAGGCGCCCCGAACGTCTTGGGCGCCTGACGGGTTCTTGGACATCACGACCAGATGTTGAGAGAGTGTGGGCCGATAATCCCTTCCCTCCAGATAGGTTCACTCAAAGTAGCGCTGCCGATCATCCAGGGGGGAATGGGGGTCGGGGTCTCCCGGAGTGGGCTGGCGGGCGCTGTAGCAAGAGCAGGAGGCATAGGTGTGATCGCGTCTGTTGGGCTGGGAGCGATCACCAAGGGCCTCGACCGCAACTTCGTGTCGGCCAACGCGGAGGTGCTCCGCGAGGAGATCAGTCGCGCCAGGGCGGCATCGGATGGCGCCATCGGCGTCAACGTGATGTCGGCCGTTTCCGACCACGCTGCCCTGATGGAGACGGCGGTGGAGAGCGGGGCCGACCTCCTGCTGCTGGGAGCAGGGCTGCCCAGGTTGCCGATCTCCGTGGCGCGGGTGGCGAAGGAGATTCCAACCCGTTTCGTGGTTATCGTCTCTTCGCTTCGAGCGATGAAGATCATCTTCCAGCTCTGGTCCAGGCGCTATGCAACCGTCCCCGACGCGGTGGTCGTCGAAGGCCCTCTCGCCGGAGGGCATCTGGGGTTCCGCAAGGAGCAGTTGTCAGACCCCGCGTACTCGCTTGATGCCCTTCTGCCCGCGATCGTCGCCGAGGCCGCGCGCATGGAGATTGTCCACGAGAAGGCGATCCCGGTGATCGCAGCGGGCGGGATATTCACGGGCGCTGACATCCGCCGTGTGTTCTCGCTGGGTGCAAAGGGCGTTCAGCTCGGCACCCGCTTCGCCGCGACCGTGGAGAGTGATGCTTCCGACGAATTCAAGAGGGCGTACGTCAGAAGCTCGAAGGATGACATCGTCATCATCGACAGCCCGGTGGGCCTGCCGGGTCGAGCGATACGGAACCAGTTCACAGACGACGTCGCACGCGGTCTGAAGAAGCCGTTCGTCTGCCCCTTCCGATGCCTCACAAACTGTGACCCTCAGACCGCTCCTTACTGCATCGCCAGAGCGCTCGTGAAGGCGATGCAGGGGGATATGGCTCACGGGTTCGCCTTTGCCGGCGCCAACGCGTGGAGGGTGGACCGCATCCTTACGGTCAAGGAACTCATGACTACACTGGTGGATGAGTTCAGCGAGAGTGCCGCGGCCGAAGGCGCCTGAGACGGCCCCGGCCGGTCTCCCGGGCCCAGGGCCGGGCGGTAGTCTGGTGGGAGCGCCATCCAGTGCGCCCTGGGCGTGATGAATCACGCCCCTACAACGCCATCTGACCTGGACTGCCATGGCCGTGAATGCCGACGTCAGAATCACCGTCTTGAGGTGTTCCCTGCAAGCGGATGTGGCGGGGCCGTATGCCGAGGGTGCCTTGCGTCCCTGCGAGCGTCTCACGGAGGGGCAAGTGCTCATCTCGACTGGCGCGAACATGCCCGAGGGGTTCTGCACCTGGGCCTGGGCGGACGTACACAAGTACGTGCTCGTCGTCGCTCGCGGCGGCAACCATGATGGCCGCCGACCCGGTACGAACGTCGCCTGCTGCAGCGCTGGATACCGACCCGTGATCTTCGCGATCGAGCGAATCGAGCCGACCTGACTGTAGGAAGCCTGGCATGTGCAAAGCAACCGGCACGGACTGCCGGAGGAGAGGAACAGAGGTGCATCCAGAGGGCCATGAGGGGATGGATGCTGACGTCCGCATCACCGTACTGAAGCGCACCCTCCAGCGGGAGGCGTTGGAGCAGTACGCCGATTCCATCTGGCCGCTCTGCGAACGCTTCACGGAGGGCCAGGTGTTCCTCTCCAAGGGTGCGAACATGCCCGAGGGCTTCTGCAGTTGGGCGTGGGCGGACATACAGAAGTACGTGCTTACGCTCTGCCGCGGAGGCAACTTCCTCGGTTCCCGGACGGGCATGACCGTAGCCTGCTGCACCGATGGCTATCGGCCGGTGCTGTTCGGAGTAGAGCGCGTCGAGCCCAAGTAGGGGCCGCGCTCTCCGGCGCCGCAGGGATCGTGGGTGACGGCGTGCTGCTTCGCGCCGTTCTCCCCAGACCTCCTCGACGCCGATGGTGGGTTAGTGCTAGATGTCGACTGACACCTGGCCTCTGCAAGGGAGTGTAAAGGACATCCTATGAACGACCATGACAGCCAGCACCGTGAGATCCTGCGGAGCATCGCTCGCAGGGCGATGCTCGAGAGAGGGCTGCTGCCTGACTTCTCCGCCGAAACCCTCGCCGAGCTCAGTAGGATCGAGAAACCGGCTGTTACGTCTGAAGGGACGGTCCGCGATCTCAGGGAGCTTGCCTGGGCATCCATCGACAACGATGACTCCCTCGATCTGGATCAGCTCACGGTCGCCGAAGCGGTTGCAGGCGGCAGCGTCAGGATCTGGGTTGCGGTAGCAGACGTGGACTCGCTCGTCGGGAATGGGTCAGCAATAGACAGGCACGCTCGCCAGAACACAACGTCTGTCTACACCGCGGCCGAGATCTTCCCCATGCTCCCGGAGAAGCTATCCACCGACCTCACCTCCCTGAACCTGCAAGGGGAGCGCCTCTCCATCGTCGTTGAGATGGTGATCGGCGCGGATGGGTCGCTTCAGGACTCCTGTGTCTATCGGGCGCATGTCCGCAATCACGCGAAACTGGCCTACAACAGCGTGGCTGCATGGCTGGACGGGGGCGGCGCCAGGCCCGAGGCGATCGCCGCCGTGGACGGACTGGACGAGAACCTGCGGTTGCAGGACCAGATCGCGCAGAGCATGAGGAATCTGCGGCATATCCACGGCGCGCTCAGCCTTCAGACGGTGGAGGCGAGACCGGTATTCGATGATGGCCAGCTCCGTGGCCTCGAGGTGGAAGAGAGGAATCGCGCCAAGGATATTATTGAGGACTTCATGATCGCGGCCAACGGCGTGATCGCCCGCTACCTCTCGTCACGATCATTCCCGTCGATCCGCCGTGTCGTCCGTACGCCGAAACGATGGGATCGGATCGAAGAGATCGCGCACGACCTACGGGACCAGGCTTCCCGGCGACCCGGACTCCAAGGCGCTGGAGGACTTCCTTACCAAGCGCAGGGCCGCCGATCCCCTCCGGTTCCCCGATCTATCACTCTCGGTTATCAAGCTCCTGGGACCCGGCGAGTACATCGCTGAGCTTCCCGGTGACCCCGTCCCCGGACACTTCGGCCTCGCGGTCAAGGACTACACCCACTCCACGGCTCCGAATCGTCGGTACACCGATCTGATCACTCAGCGCCTGCTGAAGGCCGCCATTGGAGGGGGAGCTTCACCGTATAGCAAGGACGACCTCGACACTCTCGCTCAGCACTGCACGGAGGCGGAGGACGCTGCCAACAAGGTCGAACGACAGGTAGGGAAGTCCGCCGCGGCGCTGCTCCTCGAAGAGCAGATTGGCCGGCAGTTCGACGGCTTCGTCACAGGCGCTTCCTCGAAAGGCACCTGGGTGCGGCTCCTCGATCCGCCTGTGGAGGGAAGGCTGGTACGCGGGTTCCGAGGCATCGATGTCGGCGACCGAATCCGCGTAGAGTTGACGTCCGTCGACGTGGAGCGGGGATTTGTCGATTTCCGGAAGGCTGGCCCCGGCTATCCTGCAGCCAGAGGTCGGCAACCGGCGTCGCTCAGGAAAGGCCGCAGACGCTGAGCGCCAACAGGGCCCTCGCCACCGCCCTCGGCAGCCTTGACGATGTGCTGCTGACGAGGGAATGCGGTCCATCCGCCGCTATCAGAGCGCCGACGGGAGTGTTCTGCCAGTCTCCGGCTCAACGCTCCGCCTGAGAGCCATCTCCTGAGGGCTAGCGCTCCATCTCGAACACCACCCCGAGGATGCTGTCGGGATCGGTGAGGGCCGCTGATATTCGCGCGTCGACCTCCTGGAGCGGGATAGTGTGGGTCGTCAGGCAGTCGACCTTCAGTCTGCCTTCTGAGATAAGGCGCATGGCGAGTTCGAGATTCGTGCGTGTGGTCCACCTCATGACCACTGGGGGATAGGCAGGCCCAACCTCCCAGTCGTCATCGTGGTAGCCCGGGCCGGTGCGGGAGGCCTCTCGGATGTCGGCATTGCTGAGGCCAAACACGTAGTCGAGGCGGGCACCCCCGACATTGACGATGCGACCCATCCTGTGCCCATCGGAGGTCTGCTTCAGGCACTCCCTGATGGAGGCCAGCGCTTTCGTGCCGTCGCCCCCAAAGGCAAAGACCGCGCCGTCGAGGCCATAACCTCGGGTGAATGCCTTGGTAAGCGCGATCTCGTCGTCAACGCCCACCAGGGCCACCGCGTTGATACCCCTCTTCATCGCCATGCCGGTGCGGAATGGGATAGTGTCCCAGCCGATGACATAGCCTCCTGCGAGCTGATGCAGCTGGGCCGCGAGCTGGCCGACAATTCCCAGGCCGACGATGGCCACGAACTCGCCGAACTCGGGCTCGCCCCGGCGCAGCGCGTGGATGGCGGTCGCCGCGAGCATCGCGTAGGAGCCCTGCGCGAACGTGACGTTCGCCGGAAGCGCGACGCACAGGTGATGCGGGACCACCGCGTGATCGGTGTGCTGGGCGAAACCTCCCCCGATGCAGGCTACGCGGTCGCCCGCCTTGAACTCCTCTGCCCCCGGCCCGACTTCGCGGACGATGCCGGCGTTTGAGTAGCCAAACGGCCGCGGCTTGGCGTTCGGGTTCGGGCTGTCCAGCTGCTTCCGCAGGCCCCGCCATCCTCCCACCTCGGTGCCGGGGCTCACCAGGGAGCTGTGCACCTCGACGAGCACCGTGCCGGGACGCAAAGGAGGGATTTCCTCCTCGACAAGCCCAATGTGTCCATTCCCCATGACTGCTGCTACCATCCGCTTTCCCGGCACTTTCGGCCTCCTATCGGTCTATGCGATCAGCACAACTGCGGCGCAATCGGCGCCTGCTATCCAGACGGTCAGAGCATGCATCCCACCAGCTCCTCCACGTGACGCGCCAGCCACTCCAGAGGTCGCTCGAGATCTCGCGTGATGAACCAGACCCTTCTGTCCGCCGGCACCTTCGCTGATCCTTCGAGCCGCATCGCCAGCCACCTTGCGGTGAGAGCCAGCGGAATGGCCTGGGCCTCGATCGGGGTTCCCGGCGACACCTGACGGTAGGTTTCCAGGAACAGGCGCGCCCGGTCGAGATCAGGTTCAGCGGCATCGGTCAAGGACTCGATTCGCGAATCGTCCAGCGGCCCGGAGCGCACGGTGGCGAAGAAGTAGACGGCATCGGCGAGATCCCTGCTTCTGGTGTGCTCGCACGCCCAGTCGAGATCGAAGATGCCGGCCACCTTCCCGGAATCCGAGAACAGCAGGTTCCCCGGGTGGTAGTCGCCGTGGATGAGCCAGCGCGGCAGGGCCTGGTAAGCGGCCGCGCTGTAGGCCTCCGCCAGCCGGCCGGCCTGTTCCACCGCGTAGCGCATCGACGGCTCGCCGGATGCGATCTGCTCGAATGCCGCCAGTATCAGCTCGGGGTCGTCGAGCCGCTCACTGCCGCCGACCGCAGGAGCAGCAACCGCGAACTGCGCGGGGACAGGGCTGTAGCTGCCCCTTGCGGGGTAGCCGGCGGCGGCCTGGTGGAAACCGGCCGATGCAGACGCTGCCTCGGTCAGCTCGGCGAGGCTACCACCGAAGCGTCGGCCTTCGATGAACGGATAGAGTTCGAAGGCGCGGCCTTCCACGCTAACCCAGGTTTCACCGGACTGGGTCGCGATCGGCGCGGCAGTTGGCACATCCCGCGCCAGCAGGTGACGGCGAAGCCCATGGTCGAACTCCATGGCCTCTGTCGAACTCGTGCGCGGCCCCCGACACCGGAGGAAGAAGCGGCCCGCATCTGTAGTGACTCGCCAGCACTTGCCGGCCGTGCCCCCAGCCGGGTCGACCTCGGTGATCTTCCCGATCCGGTAGCTGGCGAGAGCTTGGGGCAACTGTAGCATCAATTCATCCTCTTGACACGAGCGTGCAAATGCTCGCGTCGCCGTCGGATCGCATTTCGGTCGCTTGCATACGCGCCCCTTCTCGCCTGCCAGGAGCCAGACACGGCATGCCCATCTGGGGCCGCAGGGGAACCGTCGCGAGCTGCCGAAGACGGCCCCGGCGGGACGGCGCAGAGCCCATTGGGCCCTGCCAGAACGCAATGCTGAGGTACAGGTTGAGTCCATGGTCTCATCCCTCACCCGACTGATTCGGTGTTTTCGCTCGTGGCTTCCGGGAGACCGTTCAGCGGCCGCCAACTGGGTGCGCCTCTGGCTCTTTGCGGCAGCTATCATGCTCTGTTCCGAGGTGAAAGGGGAGGTCGCGAAGATGCTACCACTCGACTACCAGGCATTCCCACAGACCGGCCTTGCGTGGCAGCCATGCTCGCCCCGCGCCGAAATCCAGCCCGACTGCTCCGTCGATCCTCAGGTATCCCGCAGCGGGGGCGACGGTTCTCTACGGATCGACTGCCGGGAGGGGGTGCAGTACGGCGGGTGGACGCTCACGGCAGACGACATTCAACCCGGGACCTGGCACCGATTCGACGCTTACTACCGCGCAACACCGGTGATGGAAGAGCGCCGGACGGTAGTTGCGCGTCTTGACTGGCGCAACCAGGACGGTGAGCGGGCCGGGCAGCCTGACTACGTGTACCACGTTGAGGAGGCAGGTGGGGGCTGGAAGCACGTGTGGGCGGTCGTTCCGGCGCCGAGCGATGCCGCAAAGGTCCGGATGGAGCTGCTCTTCGGATGGAGTCCTGGAGGCAGCGTATGGTGGGATGAGGTAAGCCTTCGGCAGGTCGACGCTCCGAGTGCCCGGCGGGTGAAGGTTGCCACCATCCATCACCGGCCTGAGAGCAACAAGTCAGCGCGGGAGAACACGGAGGAGTTCGGCGCGTGGATCGACCGGGCGGCCCTCCAGAGCCCGGACATCATCTGCCTGCCGGAAGGCATGACCATGGTGGGCACGGCGCTGTCGTATGCCAGCGTGGCCGAGCCCATCCCCGGGCCGACTTCCGAACGGCTGGGCGAGCTCGCCAAGAAACATAACTGCTATCTCGTGGCCTGCTACAACGAGCGAGATGGGAGCGGCGTATACAACACCGCCATTCTGCTCGACCGCAAAGGGCAACTCGTCGGCAAGTACCGCAAGCTCTATGTGCCGCGGGAGGAGATCGAGGGCGGAGTCACTCCGGGCGAGGACGCCCCTGTCTTCGAGACCGACTTCGGCACCATCGGCATGATGATCTGCTGGGACGTGCAGTACGTCGAGCCGACGCAGAAGATGGCGCTGAAGGGAGCGGAGATCATCTTTCTACCGATCTGGGGCGGCAACGAAACGCTGATGAAGGCGCGAGCGATCGAGAACCAGGTGTATATCGTCAGTTGCGGCTACGACGCGCCGAGCTGGGTGATAGACCGTGAAGGGAAGGTGGTGGCTGACGCGGCCGTAACGGGCGAGGGCAAGGACGGCATCGCCGTCGTCGAGATCGACCTAAATAGCCGGGGCACGGACCCATGGCTAGGCGACGTGCGCTCCCGGTTCATGAAGGAGCACCGAGACGATCTGCGCTGAGCCGCCTGGCCCGGGGCGTGGCGTCCCGGCGGCGGTGTGGATCTGGAGACTGCGAGCGGGTGGATGCACCTGCGGTCAAGGAGCGGAGCGATGGCTGGCAAGTTCGTGCGAGCGACGTGGATGCAGGACCGGCCGGGGCGCGACTGGCAGGCGATCATGGCGAATCTCAGCAAGCATGGGTTCACAAAGATCTTCCCGTGCATGAGCACCGGCGGCACGGCGATGTATGAGAGTGAGGTGCTCCCCTGGGTGGCGCCCAAGTGGCGGGGTGAGCAAACAGAGCTACCGCGGCGGGACGAGTTGTCCCTGTGCCTGAAGGCCGCTCGAGACCACGGAATCGAGGTGCATGCTTGGCGGATCAACTGGGCGATGTGGCGCGCCCCTCAGGAACGACTGGATGAGTACGTTCGGGACGGCCGAGTGCAGCTAGACCCGGAGGGTAAGCCGGCGCCTGAGGCCGGCCAGGGCTGCCACTGGATGTGCCCCTCGGACGAGCGCAACCGAGAGATCGAGAAGCGTGCGATGCTGGAGATGATCTCGCGGTACGATGTCGACGGTGTTCACTTCGACTACATGCGCTTTCCCAACCGTCAGTTCTGCTTCTGCCCCCGCTGCAAGTCCCAGTTCGAGGCGAAGGCAGGCGCCAAGAACGTCGGCTATCCCGAGGAGGTTCTGGGAACCGGCTGGCATGACAAAGGGCCGTGGGTATCGGCCTGGGCCGATTTCCGCCGCGATCTGATCTCTTCTCTGGTGAAGGAGATCGCCGAGGAGGCGCGCCGCCTCAAGCCATCGGCGAAGGTTTCGCTGGCCTCCTGGGGCAGTACCTGGGGGGCTCTGCGCGATGTCGCCCAGGACTGGTTCCAGTGGGTAGAGCAGGGGTGGTTGGACCTGATCTGCCCGATGGACTACAACACCGACTTGGTGTGCGTGCGCCGGGCGGTGCAGCAGCAAGTGGGATTTGCAGCCGGCAAGGCCCCTGTCTACGCCGGGCTCGGCGCCTTCCTGCTGCCTTCTCCCAAGGAGCTGGCGGAGCAGATCAGAGCTGCGCGAGAGGTGGGCGCATCGGGGTTCTGCACCTTCACCTACGACACCCCCGGCTTTGATGCGTGGCTGCCCGAGCTGGTGAAGCTGATCTGAGCTGGCCTGGCTCTCCTTGGTCCTGCCCAGCTGGAGCGTAGGCGGGGGCGCTACCGGAACGGGAGCAGGCCGCTATGCCTTGGCCACCAAGTCATAGGGCTGCGCGTCGACCACGGTGGTCGGGACGAATTGGCCAGGACGCAAGCGCCGACGGGCATTGACCAGCACCGAACCGTCGATCTCAGGCGCATCGCGGAAGCTGCGGCCGATCCACTGGTTCCTGCCCTGGCCATGGGACTCAATGAGCACTTCGATCTGCCGGCCCAGCCATCGGCGATTCCGGGCGAGCGAGATCGCCTGCTGGCTCGTCATCAGCCGGTGGTAGCGCTCCTGCGCCACCTCCTGCGGCACCTGGTCGGGCATCTCGGCGGCGGGAGTGCCGGGCTCTCGGGAATAGGGGAAGGCGCCGGCGCGGTCGAGCTGGGCCGCTTCGAGAAACTCGATCAGATGCTCGAAAGCCTCCTCGCTCTCGCCAGGGAAACCGACGAGGAAAGTGCTGCGGATGGCGATGTCCGGCATCGCGGCCCGGAGATCGGCCACGAGCTTCAGGAATTCGTCGGCGCCGCCAGGCCTCCCCATTCGCCCGAGTACCTCGCGGTCGGCGTGCTGGAGCGGTACGTCGATGTACTTGCATATCGTCAGTCGGGTGGCCATCACCTCGATCAGGCGGGGCGTGACGCGATTCGGGAAGCTGTAGAGCAGGCGGATCCACCGCAGGCCGTCGACGTCAGCGAGCGCCGCGAGCAGATCGGCAATGTCAGGCCCCTGGACGTCCCTGCCATAGGCGGTGACATCCTGGGCGATCAGGTTCAGCTCTCTGACGCCATCGTCCGCCAGTTGTCTCGCTTCGGCGACGATGGATGCGAGGGGCCGGCTGCGATAGGGCCCGCGAAGCCGCGGGATGATGCAGAACCGGCAGCGATGGTCGCAGCCCTCGGCGATCTTCAGGTAGGCGGTCCAAGGCGGGGTGGCGCGGAGCCGGGGGGCGGAGCCATCGAACAGGTACAGGGGCGGGGAAAGGATGCGCTCGGCGGCGCTGCCCGACAGGGCCGAGTTCGCGATAGAAACGACGTCTCCAACATCGCCGGGCCCCATGAGGGCGTCGATCTCAGGGAACTGCTCGCGGAGCAGCGCGGCGTCGCGCTCGGGCCAGCACCCGGCGCAGATGAGCGCGCTGATCGCGCCGGAACGGCGCAGCTCGGCCACCTTCCTAAGCTCCTCCGCCGACTCATCGCGGGCGGCGCCGATGAAGCAGCAGGTGTTCACGATAAGCAGGTCGGCCTGCTTCACATCGCCGGTGATCGCGAACCCGGCCGCTCGGAGCAACCCGAGCATGACTTCGGTGTCGACCAGGTTCTTGGGGCAACCCAGGGAGATGACACCGACAACGCGCACCGGACCGGACAAGGACATCAGCCAAGGCCCAGCAGGCTGTCGAGCAGCTCCAGGTTCAGATGGCTCTCGAACTCGCCCAGCGCGTGGTCGATCTTCTTGGACTCGCGCAGGCGCAGCCTGCCCAGAAGCTGCTCGATGACCGACACCGTCGTGAGTGTGTCCTCGCGCACCAGTACAACGGGGATACCCAGATCGTGGGCGCGTCCCAGCACAGCCGGATTCGGGTCAAATCCGCCGGTAAGGACCAGACAGCGGGTCGGTGTCTCCAGGGCGGCGAGCTGGACATCGCTCCGGTCACCCCCGGTGATCACGCACTTGCGGGGCGTCTGGCGGAAGTAGCGCAGAGCCGAGTCCACGCCCATGGCGCCGACCACGAAGCTCTCGATCAGCTCGTCCGCAGCCTGGGAGCCGACCAGCATCTCACCGCCGATGGCCTCGGTGAGTTCCTGGACGCTAACCGAGCGCAGCACCGGGTCGTCGGGGAGCACACCGAGTACGGTGACGCCGAGCCGGTCGAGGCAAGGGACGATCTCGCGCTCCACACTTTCCCGCTGGCGCACGGGGACGCGATTCAGCGCCGCTCCCAGGAACCGGGAGCCGGCAGCGCGCCGCGCCGCGACGATGCTGTCGACGTCGAGATAGGACTCGCAGCGGGCGACCAGGAGGGTCTTGGCGCCCAGCATCTCCGCCACAGCGGGGCCGGCCAGCCCGAGGGCGGCGCCCCGACTCAGGAAGGAACCCGAACCTCCGACCAGCACTACGTCCTTCCTGTCAGAGGCCACGGCGTAGCCTTCCATGATCTGCCCACAGGCGGCATCCTCGTCTAGCGGACAGGCCTGACGCCCCAGCATGATCGGGCACAACTGGGCGAGAGGGGCCTCGAGATTCAGCTCCCGGGCCACGAATTTCGCGTCTTCATCGGAGGCTCCATGCTCCGCGCTGTCAGATACCACGCCGAGCGGTTTGAAGTAGCCAACGCGCAGCCCCCTGCGCTGCCAGTGCTTGCCGAGGGTAACGCAGGTGAGCGTCTTGCCAAGATAGGGTTCGGTGGAAGCCACGTAGAGCGCGATCATGGGACTCTCCTAGTGCGACTGTTCGGTGATAGTAATGCGCGCGTCCACGGCTACCGCGCCTTGGCCAGGCTCTCCGACCTTCAGAGGGTTCACATCCATCTCGACGATCTCGGGGAAATCGGTGACGAGCTGTGACAGGATTAGCAGGGAGGTGACGATGGCATCGAGATCGCAGGGCCGCTCTCCCCGCGCGCCACGCAGAAGGGGCGCAGAGCGGATCTCGTCGATCATCATCCACGCGTGCCGCCGCCCAAACGGCGCCACACGGAAACTGACGTCCTTCAGCACTTCTACGTAGATGCCGCCGAGACCGAACATCACCAGGGGCCCGAACTGGGGATCGCGCGTGCTTCCCAGGATCACCTCTCGCCCGGTCTGCACCATCTCCTGAACGGAGACGCCTCGCAGATCGGCGTTCGGCGCATAGCGGCGGATGCGGAGCATCATCAGCTCGAACACATCCATCGCCTCCTGCCGACTGCGAATCCCCACTCGTACGCCACCGAGATCCGACTTGTGCAGGATGTCCGGAGAGACGATCTTCATGACGATCGGATAGCCGATCTCGTCGGCGATTCGGGCAGCCTCCTCCGCGTTCTGTGCCACCTGGCTCTGCGGCATGTGCACGCCGTAGGCCTGCAGTACCTCCCGTGCCTCTACCTCTCCCAGATTCACGCGCCCTTCCGCGCGGGCACTTCGGAAGATGGCCTTCACCGCCTCGATGTCGGCCGGGAACCTTTCGATGGGGTCCTCCGGCTCCTCTCGCCACTCCCGGTAGCGCACCATGGTGGCGAGGGCCTGCACCGCGCGCTCGGGGTAGGGGTAGTTGGGAACCCGATGGCCGCCCAGCAGCTCGATCGCGCTGGTCATGGCACCGCCACCCATGAAGCAGGCCAGCATCGGTTTCCGGTACTCGGCGGCAGCCGCAGCCAGCCCCTCAGCCGTCTCGTAGGGCTGAGTGGAGGTCTGCGGGGTGAGGACAGCGAGCGCGGCGTCGACGTTGGGGTCTGCCAGCACCGTATTGGCAGTGAAGTTGTAGCGATCGGCGCCGGCATCGCCAAGACAGTCGACCGGGTTGTGGAAGTTGGAGGCGGGAGGGAGCTTGGTGCGTAGCTTCGCCACGGTATCGGCGCCGATGGGGGCCAGCTCCAAGCCAGCGGTCTCCACGGCGTCGGTGGCCATGATGCCCGGGCCGCCGGCATTGGTGAGAATCGCGACCCGCCGGCTCCTGGGGATCTCCTGATAGGCAAAGGCGACGGCCAGATCGAAAAGCTCTTCCACCGAGTGGGCGCGAATAACGCCGCACTGCTTGAAGGCGGCCGTGTAGGCCTCGCCGGATCCAGCCAAGCTGCCGGTGTGGGAAGAGACCGCGCGGGCGCCGGACTGCGTGTTCCCTGACTTCACCACGATCACGGGCTTCTTCTGCGACACTTCCCTGGCGACTCGCATGAACTCAGGGCCGTTGGGCAGCCCCTCCATGTAAGCGACAATGACCCGCGTCTCGGGGTCATCCTCCCAGGCGCGGAGAAGGTCCACTACGCCTACATCCACGCCGTTGCCAAAGCTGACGAACTTCGAGTAGCCGATGCCATTCTGGACCGACCAGTCGAGGATGGCCGTCGCCAGCGCACCCGATTGCGACATCAGCGCCAGCGAACCCGCCTTTGGGAAGACCGAAGCGAAAGAGGCATTGAGGCCGGAGCCGGTGGCGATGATACCCAGGCAATTGGGCCCAACTACTCGGATGCCGGCCCTCTTGGCGATCCGGGCGAGCTCCTTCTCCAGCTCGATCCCTTCAGGCCCTGACTCCTTGAACCCTGCGGTGATGATGATGACGGAATCGATGCGCTTCTGCGCGCACTCCTCCATCACCGGCAGCACCGCGCCCGCAGGGATGACGATGACTGCCAGATCGATTTCACCATCGGCATCGAGAACGCTGGGGTAGGCCTTGAGCCCCAGGATCTCAGGCGACTTCGGGTTGATCGGGTAGATCGCGCCGGTGAAGCCTGATGTCTGTAGGTTGCGGATGATATCGTGGCCGATCTTCCCGGCCTGGGCAGAGGCGCCGACTACGGCCACGGAAGCCGGCGCGAAGAAGTGCTTCAGAGCGAAGTCCTGTGCGATCAATCTATTGTTCCTATCTGGTATGTGTCCAGCGACGGCGTCTTCCGCGCCGACACCACGCCACAGGCGCGGCTCACATCACGTCCATCTCGCGCAAACCGCGCCAGACGCGCGGCTGATCGCGATGCTGTCTTCCCTGGGAATCGGCTACGTCTTGGGAGCGGGTTCCAGCCGCCCTGCGCGGAAAGCCTGGATGTAGTCCATGCACATGTCATCGCGACCCAACAGAGCTTCACTCGCGCAGGCCACTGCCATCAGGGATTCATCAAGCGGATCAAGGATCGCCGCGTCCATCCCCCTCGCCATCGCCATGGCGAGGAAGGTGCGGTTCAGCAGCTTCCACGCGGGCATCTGGAAAGAGATGTTGCTGAGGCCGCAGATGACATGGATGCCCGGCAGCGCCTCCATGATACCAGAGACCGCATCCAGGAATGCGGCGCCCTGATCATTCTCGAGCCCTACCGCACGTGCGAGCGGATCGATGAACAGGTCCGAGATGGCGAGCCCCACGGAGGCCGCTGTGTCCCCCAGCCTCCGGGCGATGTCGACGCGCTGCTGAGCCGTCTTCGGCAACCCCGCGTCGTCCAGCGCGAGCCCCACCAGTCTGGCGCCGTGCTCGTGAGCGAGCACGAAGACCGGCCGCATGCGCCCCTCCTCTGCGCTCGCCGAGTTGACCAGCGCCTGCCCGCGATGGTTCTCGAGCCCCACGCGAAGCGCCTCGGGGTTTGGAGAGTCTATGCACAGTGGTTTGTCGGTGACGCTTTGTACTGTCTTTACCAACCAGATCATGTCCTCGGGCTCGCGCTCGGGATTCGTGCCGGCGTTGACATCGATGTAGCTCGCGCCTGCCTCCGCCTGTCGCGTGGCCTCCTGCCTGATCAGGTCTGCGTCCCGGTTGGTGACAGCCTCCCGGATCCGCCGACCGGTACCATTGATCCGCTCACCGACGATTATCATGCATCTTCCTTCCTAACGGCTGATTCCCACAGTTCCCAGGGGTGTGATCCCCGAATCGTGGCCGGCGACCTCACCTCACTCCCTCGGAGTCAGTCCGCGCCCTGGCGGCGCCAGGGCGCGATGACCACCAAGAGAGGACCGCACCCGCTTCTCAGCGCGCCACCCTGGCCGCGTAAGTCTCCTCCAGGCCCCGAATGAGGTCTGCCAGCGCCCGGTTCACGGGCGTCGGCACACCTACCGCAGCTCCCTCGCGGACCACCGCTCCGTTGATGGCGTCGACTTCTGTCCGCCGCTGCCGGTAGTAATCCTGAAGCATCGAGTTCAGGTTATTGGCGGTCCGCTGGCATGTCTCTTCGGCGTGCAGAACCATGTCCGACCGCGGCAGACGGATGCTCTTGGCCTGCGCTACCTGCTCGACCTCGGAAACGACAGATCGCAGCACCTGTCGCAGGCTCGCCGACTCCATGATACCCCCATTGCGCACCTGAGCCAGCGTCGCCACCGCGTTGATCCCCGCGTTCACGGCCAGCTTAGCCCACATCACGGAGGGGAGCTGCGTAGTCAGCTCTACCTGCACTCCTGCCTCTGAGAACGCGCTCTCTGTTGCGGTCAGTCGCTCGCTCACCTCACCCGACGGCTCGCCTATCACCGTCATACCGACTCCGGCGTGATGGACCTGTCCGGGGGCGATGAGGGTGGCTGCCTGCGAGGTGACGCCTGCAATCACCCGGTCCGCGCCGAGCGCCTGCTGCAATGTCTCGAGATTGCCCAGCCCATTCTGGAGGGTGAGTACACTCGTCTCCGGGGTGACCATCGACTGCGCGGTCACTGCGGCGGCAGCGGTGTCATAGGACTTCACAGCGATCAGCACCAGATCTGCCGCGCCGACGTCGCGGGGCTGGTTGGTGGCATGCACTGGGGACCGAAACTCACCCGAGACTCCAGAGACCCAGATACCGCGGCGATCCAGCAGGTGGGCCCGCTCGGCGTGCCGGTCGACCAGCCAAACGTCATGCCCGCCCTGGCTCAGCAGCCCCCCAAACAGGCAGCCAATGCTTCCGGGACCCACGATGGCGATTCTCATCACGTTGCTCTTCTGGGCAGAGCGAAAGGCACCCACTGCATCTCCTAGCGCGGCTTCTCCCACTTCTGGAGTTCGGCAAGCTCGCCGTAGGTGCCGCCCTGGATGATCTCTTCCCGGACGCGGCTCTCTCGCTCATACACATCCATCCCCCGGTTCGCCCATTCCGCGGCCTGATCGCGAGGTATCCTGGCGATCCCGTCATCATCTCCGAGTATCCAGTCCCCCGGACTGACAACCTCGCCGGAGATCACGATGGAAACGCCGGTCTCGCCAAATCCCTTCGGCTCGCCCGCGTTCGGGCAAATGTGGCGAGCGAATGCCGGGAAGCCCAGCGCACGAATGTCGCCGCTATCGCGAATGGCGCCGTGAATGACGACGCCTGCTATCCCTTTGTTCATGGCGCTGCGGGAGGCCATCTCACCCCAGATCGCGGGCGGCACGCCGCCGGCATCGATAACGAGCACGTCGCCGGGCTGGGCCAGGTCTATCGCCTCTACGGGCTTAGCATAGTCGCCCGGCGCGGTCCGCACCGTGAAGGCCGGCCCGGCCATCTTCATGCCGGGCGCAATCGGCCGCAAGCCCGGCAGGACGCCTCGGCGATGCATGGCGTCAGAAAGATTCGCCGCGGAGATCGTCAGGAGAACCTTGCGAATCCCCTCTCCGGAGGCGCGCTTGAAGAGAGTGGTTGGGATGCTCACTCTCTGAGTGATGGCCCGCTTTATCTCGGCAGTGGCCTGTTTGGCGTCGGACGCCTTGGCGATTGCACCACCGACGATGACGATGGAGGCCCCGGCCTCGACGGCCTGGACGGCGTTCTCGGAGTTGATGCCACCGGCCACGCAGAGCGGAATGTCGACTGCTGCTGCCACTGCGCGCAGTAGCTCGAATGGGTCCTCGCCGCGCATCTGCATGTCGATGGCGACATGTACATCAAGCGAATCCACCCCCAGCGCGGCCATCTGCTGAGCTCTCCCGATGGGATCGGCGGCGCCGAGAAGGTCGGCGACGATCTTGACGCCATACTCCCGTCCTGCCTCAACACACTCGACGATCGTCGCGTCCGGCGGCGGCCGCCAAGATGTGAACGTGGTGTGCTCCCGCCTTTGCCGCCGATTCCACCTCGATGCGGCCCGCGTCCATGACCTTCATGTCGGCGGCGATGACCAGCCCCGGAAACCCGGATCGCAGTCTGCGAACTGCATCCAGCCCCACGCTCTTGATCAGGGGCGTGCCTGCCTCCAGGATGTCGGCTCCTCCCTCTGCGGCCTCGGAGGCCACCTTGAGCGCGCGATCCAGCTCGAGGAAGTCGAGAGCGACCTGCAGTCGCGGTATGCCTGGCTTACGGTTCATACTAACCTTCATTCCCTTCCGAAGACCGGTATCGCTCTCCGCGAGGCCGGTCAGGCGCGTGCCACTGCGCAGCGCCGCCCATTTCGAGTCTCTACCGGAACGGCGCTCCGTCGGTGGAAATCTCCGCTCTGCTCAAATGCATAGGCGGCACGAAGCATCGTCTCTTCGCCCAGCGGCTTCCCCACGATGTGGAGCCCTATGGGCATCCCCTCGCGGGAGAATCCACATGGAACCGACATCCCCGGCAACCCGCCCAGATTCACGGGTATCGTGCACACATCAGACAGGTACATCGCCACCGGGTCCTCTGTCTTCTCGCCCAGCCGAAAGGCAACGGTAGGGCTGACCGGGCCGACGAGTAGATCGTGCTGTTCGAAAGCACGGTCGAAATCCTGTCGGATGAGAGTGCGAACCTGGCCGGCCTTCAGGTAGTAGGCGTCGTAATAGCCCACGCTCAAGGCGTAGGTGCCGAGCATGATCCGGCGCTTGACCTCAGACCCGAACCCTTCGTCCCGGGTCTTGCGGTACATCTCGATAATATCGGCAACCTTCTCCCGGGTGCGGTGGCCGTACTGCACGCCGTCGAACCGGGCAAGATTTGAGCTGGCCTCGGCGGGAGCGATGATGTAATAAACGGGGATCGAATAGTTGAGGTAAGGCAGCGAAACCTCGTCGCAGGTGGCGCCCAGCTCCTCCAGGCGCGTCACCGCCGCCCGGATCGCCGATCCGACCTCGGCGTCTACGCCGACGCCCTGGTACTCCATGAACTCCTTGACCAGGCCGATGCGTAGGCCGTTCACGTCCGGCTTCAGAGCCCGGGTGTAATCGGGCACGGGGGTGTTGATGGAGGTGGAATCCCGCGGGTCATAGCCAGCAAGCATGTTCAGCATCAAGGCGCAGTCTCGAACATCCTTGGTGATCGGGCCCACCTGGTCGAGGGAACTGGCGAAGGCGATCACTCCGTAGCGGGAGACGCGGCCGTAGGTCGGCTTCATCCCCACCACACCGCAGAGACTTGCCGGCTGCCGGATGGAGCCTCCGGTGTCGGTGCCCATCGATACGATGGTCTCTGACGCCGCTACCGAGGCCGCCGAGCCTCCGCTTGATCCGCCGGGAACCCGATCCAGATCCCAGGGATTGCGCGTCACCCCCCGCGACGAGTTCTCCGTGGAGGACCCCATCGCGAACTCATCCATGTTGGTCTTCCCCAGGAACACCAGGCCGTGCTCCCGGCAGCGCTCGATCACGTGAGCGTCATAGGGAGGCACGAAGCCCGCCAGGATCCGGGAACAGCACGTGGTCTCGATGCCCTTCGTGCAGTAGATATCCTTCAGCGCGATCGGAACGCCGGCGAGCGTGGGCAGTTCCTCCCCCTTGGCGCGCCGCTCGTCGACTGCCGCCGCCTGCTGCTCAGCCACCTCGCGGGTTAGCAGAATGTAACTGTGAAGGGCTTCGTCGGCAGAGGCTATGCGGTCCCACACGGAACCGAGCGCCTCGCGCGCCGACACCTGCTTGCTTGTCAGAAGGTCGGAGAGCTCGTGGGCGGTGAGTTCGCAAAGCTCGACAGGCTGGCTCATTCGATCACCCACGGCACGCGAAAACAGCCGCTCGCCTGATCCGGCGCATTCTGGAGAGCTTCCTCCGGTGGGAGAGACGGCGCTGGCGTGTCCTCCCTCAGGACATTGGACATCGCGATCGCGTGCGACATCGCCGGCACCCCAGTGGTGTCGAGCTGGCCAAGCTGCGCGAAGTGCTCGAGTATGGAATTGAGCTGGTCCGTGAACCTCTCGCGCTCGTCGCTGGTGAGTTCCAGCCGGCCGAGCAGGGCCACGTGCTCAACTTCCTCAGGTGTCAACGGCATATCTCTTCCTAGCATCGGGTAACCGCGCGGCGCAGGGCCGTCCAGTGACTGGTTACCTCGCCGGCTCGGGTTGCACGGTGATCCGCGCTGATCGGACGGGCACGGTCACAACGAGGTAGCCGGTATCGGCGTTGGGCATGATAGTCTCTTCGGCTTGGCGGCCCCGGAGTCCCCCCTCTACGACCATGTGGTGCATGGAACCGCTGGGTAGGCGGTAGACGCCGTCGCGAATCTCTATCTCGACGTTGGTCAGGGCCCCGCCGCTTACCAGGATGCCATCTCCGGTGGCGTTCGCAGTCGCACCGTCGCCATTGACGAGGAACTCGATGCCTCCGGCGTCGTACCGGGCGATGGAAACCGTCACCACCGCGCCCTCATCCGGGGTCCGGATGTAGATCGGAACCGGTCGAGCTGCGGCCAGCGGCTCCCCCGAGAAGAGCAGTTCGACGCGATTCTGCTCTCCTGGGTTCGGGTATCGGACCGCTCCCTGCGGTACCAGGTAGGCCTGATTGCCCCCGCCGTAGACGTCGACGATAGCGGCGGCGCTGGACGGGGATACCAGCCCGATAGCGCCGTCGGCGTATTCGGCGGCTCCCACGGTGGAAAGCCAGAGCGCGTCCGGCTGAATCACCTCCAGATCGTACCTCCAGGAAAGCATGCGCTGATGGAACTCGTCGAAGTACTGGTCTGCGCTGTCCCAATTGTCATAGAGGAACGCTGGAGCATAGACGGCAAAGCCGCGGCCCAGCCCTCGCACGCGAAACCCGGGACCGCTGTCGCCCACGAAGTCTGCACCCAGGTACTTCCTGGCATCGGGTCTGGTCAGGAACTGTCCCAGGATGTCGGCGAACTTGGCAACGTCCGGGTCGATCTCCAGCCCTGCTTCCCCGGGGCCCACCGGGACGGCGATTCCGGGTGGCCCCACTTCACCGGGCTTGCCGAGAGATCCGAGTTCGCCCGGCTGGTCGCCTTCGGCGACCTCGGTGTAGCGCATGCCCAGCAGTTCGGACAGCATCGGCGGCATCGAGTTGATGGTGCCATCCCCCTGGTACATGCCCGCGCCCGCGTCCACCACCAGCGCCCCGCCCTGGAGCACGAAGGCGTTCAGCGCCACCTGAACGTCGTCGGGCATGTAGAGGGCCATGGGAACGAAGATCACACTGTACTGCTGCAGGTTGGCCTGACCCAGCGACTCCTCCGACAGTACATCCAGTTGCCCGTAGCGCGTGCCCATCCTCGCGATTGCGAACAGGGCAGTCGGCTCGTTCGGTGTCAGCCCATCGAGGTACCCGTACAGCCCCTGCCCGTTCCTCTGGGCTCCACCGGCAATGGGGTCGTACAGAATCGCGGCGCGAGCCAGCGGGGCCCGCGGGAAATCACCGCCCTCTCGGAACGCGTCGGCGGCCAGCTTCATCGTCGCCTGGAGGTCTTCCGAGTCCTTCACCACCAACCAGTCCGACAGAGCCAGGCCCGCGGCCCCGTGCAGCAAGGCCTCGTTCATCCAGTTGGCGGTGCGATTCGCGTCCACATTGCTGTCCACCCAGAAGGTTGGAATGGCGGAGAACTGGTTGCCGCGCCGCGCGATGTCCACCGAGTGCACATTGTGGGTCAGGAAGTCCTGCTCGGCGGAGTTCGGGTACGTGTTAAGGACCATTCCATCGAAGGTGTTGCGTACGCTGATGATCGAGCGGTAATCCGGCAGAGCGGAGGCGAGGATCAGACGGCCGGGATCTGCCGCGCGCAGTGCGTTCGCCCAGAGGTCGAGGGCGTCGGCGTAGGCGTCCCTTCGGTAGAGGGCCAGATCGATGCTGGCCCGACCAAGCCCAGCGGCCCGATCCGCATCCACGTCGCGGGCGCCTCCGTATGTCACTTGATCCCAATCCTCGAAACTCGCGCCCCAGGAATCGTTAAGTCGAGAGAGCGATCCCTGGTACCAGCCGCTGAGGAAGGCGCCGAAGCCGCTATCCGACCACGGGAATCGGTCTGGCTCGACGGCCTCAATCGACCAGCCGATAAGGCCCGTATGCTTGCCAAACTGGTCGACGAGTTTTGGCACCAGATCCGATACAGCTTTGACGTAGGCGGAGGAGGTAGGGTCGGGCGCCATATCTCCGCCGTCAGCGTTCTGGATAGCAGATGGCGTGACCGCGGCCACCACGAACAGGCCCTTCGCCTCGGCGGCGGTCATGAGGGCAGATGCTGTAGCGAGGTCCGCGTCAGATGGACTGGAGATCAGCACATAGGCGGTGTTGAAGCCGGAGGCGACATATGTGTCCAGGTCGACGGTGCTGTCCAGGCCGCGCGCCCACATCAGAACCGTCGGTCGGCCTCCGATGACCAGCACATTCGCGTCCTTGCGCGCAGTGGCGGCCCCGGATAGCTGCTGCGCGTGCGCGCTAGCGCCGAGAAGCAGGCAGGCGACGACTATCAACCAGCGTGCGCTTCTCATCATAGTGTTCACCCTTGTACCTAGCCGTGCTCCGCACAGGATACCTCTGCGAAGGACCCGCGGCGCGCAGAGGAACGCGCGCGGTTCAGGCCGCCTGTGCCCAGGTCCCCGGCGATTCTGCTTCTGGATCTACCCCCGTCCCCCTACTCAGAAGAGGGCCAGCTCCGTCTCCGGGTCGAACAGATGTGACTTCGCCATATCGAAGACCACTGCCAGGGGCTGTCCATCGCTGGCCTTCGTCTCGGCCTTCAGGTCGGCGACCAACGAATGGGTTCCCGCCGTAAGGTAGGCGTAGACTGTCGACCCCATGGGCTCTGTCACGTCGACGCTAAGCGTGGCGGTGTTCTCGCCGTCGACCGCCGTTGCCGGACTCAGCTCGCGGTCGTAGATGCTGTCTGGGCGCACTCCGAAGATGACCCGCTGCCCCAGCCTCGCGCGCGCCTTTTCGGAGCGTTCACGCGGCAGCCGGAGCGAGAGCGGGTCAGCGCGGAAGTAGACGGCACTGTCCACGCCCTCCAGCGCGCCGGGGATGAAGTTCATCGCCGGGCTCCCGATGAACCCGGCCACGAACAGGTTGGCGGGGCGGTTGTAAAGCTCCAGGGGCGTGTCAATCTGCTGCAGCTTCCCATTGCTGAGCACAGAGATCCGATCGCCCATGGTCATGGCCTCGACCTGGTCGTGGGTGACGTAGATCGTGGTAATCCCCAGGCGCCGGTGCAGCCGAATCAGCTCGGCGCGCGTCTGCACTCGAAGCTTCGCATCCAGGTTCGAGAGCGGCTCGTCCATCAGGAAGACCTTCGGCTCCCTGACGATGGCTCGCCCCAGCGCCACTCGCTGCCGCTGACCGCCGGAGAGCTGCCGGGGTTTGCGGTCGAGCAGGCCCTCAATTCCCAGCATCTCCGCTGCCTGCTGCACCCGACGCTGGATTTCGGGCCTCGGGTACTTCCTGAGCTTGAGGCCGAAGGCCATATTGTCATAGACATTCATGTGTGGATAGAGGGCGTAGTTCTGGAAGACCATAGCGATGTCTCGGTCTTTGGGCGAGACGTCGTTGACCAGGCGGTCGCCGATGTAGATCTCGCCGGAGCTCGCTTCCTCCAGTCCGGCCAGGCAGCGTAGCGCCGTTGTCTTGCCGCAGCCCGAGGGACCCACCAGAACCAGGAACTCGGTATCGTTGACCTCAAGGGTGAGGTCGTCAACCGCGACGACGTTCTTGAACCGTTTGCTAAGGTTTCGGAACAGCACTCGCGCCATGGCAGCACCCGCGACCCGCGCCAAGAAGCCCCAGATGCGCTCTGGAGCGGCTTCCTGCAGCTCATTCGTAGAGCTTCGGGATTATAGCAAAGCGCGACAGCGGTGGCAAGGCGAAGACCGCGCCGAGCCGGGGTCTCCCGCGCCGCACCGTGGTTCGTAGGTCGGCATCGAGCGCCAATCGCGCTTGCAAGGCCGTCGCGCCCTCGATCGACACAGGGATTCGCGCTCGCGAGGGGTAGCTAGGCCGCCTTGGAGGAGGAAAGCATGGCCGAAGTGTGGGTTGACCCCCATCTCTTTGTGGTACTGGGCGGGTCTGGCGATCTCATGCGCAGGAAGCTCTTCCCGGCGCTGTATCGGCTGGCTGAGCACGGCAGGCTGGCGGGCAGCCACGTGCTGGCGGTCGGTCGCAAGGAGATGGGTGACGCCGCCTACCAGGCGCTGGCCGGGGAGGCCGTGATTGAGGCCGGCGTCTCGGCGGATGCCTCCTCTCCAGGGGCGTTCTGGTGCCACGACTGCCTCCACTATCGCTCGGTTCACGAAGGCACGGCAGATGACTACCGCGCGTTATCTGGGGAGATCGCGGCCCTGGAGCGCGCGCATGGTCTGCCGGGGAATCGCATCTTCTACCTGGCGCTCCCTCCTGCCGCCCTGGAGAGCGCGATAGCCGGGCTCGGGGAAGCCGGGCTGAACTCCTCCCCTGGCTGGACCCGGGTTGTCGTGGAGAAGCCCTTCGGGCACGACCTGGAATCGGCCGAAGCTGCAAACGCCCTGCTACTCCGCTACTTCAGAGAGCCACAGATCTACCGGATCGATCACTACCTGGCAAAGGAAACCGTGCAGAACCTGATGGTGTTCCGGTTCGCCAACGCCATTTTCGAGTCACTCTGGAACCGAGATCGCATCGACAGTGTCCAGATTACGGTCGCGGAGAGCATCGGGGTGTCGGCGCGGGCCGACTACTATGACAAGGCTGGCGCCCTGCGCGATATGGTCCAGAATCATCTGACCCAACTGCTCTCTCTGATCGCGATGGAGATTCCGCCCACGCTCGAGTCCGGCATGGTCCACGACGAAAAGGTCAAGGTGCTGCGTTCGATCTCGCCGATCGGGAGCGACGATGTTGTGCTCGGACAGTACACGGGCGCGACCGTGGACGGGCAGGTGTCTGCGGGGTACCGTGAGGAGAGTGGCGTGGCGCCCGACACCGAGACAGAGACCTTTGTCGCATTGAGAGCTAGTATCAATAACTGGCGCTGGCAGGGCGTGCCGTTCCTCCTCCGTACGGGGAAGCGACTCCCTGTCAGGACGACACAGGTGGTCGTTGATTTCAAGTGCCCGGTGCTAGCCTGCTTCGCTCCCTTCTCGTGTGACATCCGCTGCAATCGTCTCTTCATCATGGTTGAGCCGCATGAGGGATTTGAGCTCAGCTTCGAGGTGAAGGCGCCCGGCCAGCCCTTCACACTCAAGAGGGAGCGGCTGAGCTTTCGCTACTCCGATGTGTTCGGGCGGCTCCCGGAGGCTTACGAGACAGTCCTGCTCGACCTGATGCTGGGGGATCAGACCCTCTTCGTGCGCGCGGACGCGGTGGAGGCGGCCTGGGCGCTGTACGACCCACTGCTGAAGAAGAGGCCGCCGGTCTACCCTTACCCAGCGGGCACCTGGGGTCCGCCGGAAGCGGACCGGCTGTTGGACGGGAGAGAGTGGGATGTGTCTCCCCAGTAGGGGCGAAGTCAGGACCTGCTCTGACCTGCAATCGCTGAGCCGGGTGGTAGCAGAGAACCTGGCACGCATCGCTGCATCCGCGGTCTCGGCCCATGGTTGGTTTTCCCTCGCGCTGTCTGGCGGGGAAACGCCGCAGGCGCTCTTCGGGCTGCTGGCGCGCGAGTACCATGCGCGCATCCCCTGGGCTCGGGCTGAGATCTTCTGGGTGGATGAGCGATATGTGCCCCACCACGACCGCCGCAGTAACTACGGCCTGGCGAACGGCGCTTGGCTGGCCGGCTCGCCTGTGCCCAGGGAGAACGTCCACCCTATCCCAACGGACCTCCCGAGCGCAGAGGAGGCGGCGAGACAGTATGAGAGAGTGCTGCGAGCGCACTTCCTCGATTCATGGCCTCGATTCGATCTGATCCTACTCGGCCTGGGAACGGACGGCCACACTGCCTCCCTCTTCCCCAGGTCTCCGGCGCTGGCCGAGGAAGCGCGGTGGGCCGTCGCGGCGGATGCGCCAACTGAGCCTTCGCACCGCATCACTCTCACCCTGCCGGTTATCAACCACGCCGCTCATGCCCACTTCCTGGTGGCCGGATCGAGCAAGGCGGAGGCGCTGAGGAACGCTCTCTCTGGCGAATCCGACCCGCTTACCTGCCCGGCTTCCGCTGTCCGCCCGATAGCTGGCGAGTTGGTCTGGTGGGTCGACGACGAAGCGGCGAAGCTTCTCCCATGAGGCCGGCAGGCAGGAGCCAGCCCCGCGCTCTGAGAACTCCATCCCTGTGAACTGGCTGGTTGACCTGTTTGGCTCCACCTCCGTCGCGAGTTCGGTGCTCATCCTCGGCCTTGCCGCCGCTCTCGGGCTCATGCTGGGAGCGGTGCAGATCCGCGGGATTAGGCTTGGCATCGCGGGCGTGCTCTTCGCCGGCCTGCTCTTCGGGCACTTAGGAGCGGCCCTCGCGCCGCCGGTGCTGGAGTTCGCCGCGCGATCTCGGCCTCATCCTCTTCGTCTACGCGGTTGGCATCGAGGTCGGACCCGGTTTCCTGCCATCCCTGCGCCAACACGGCCTCTGGCTGAACGTGACCGCAGCCCTGGTGGTGGCGGCCGGTGCGGTGCTGGCAGTGATGGCCAGCAAGCTCCTCGGCATCGAGATGCCGGTGGCGGCGGGAATGTTCTCCGGCGCAACCACGAACACGCCCAGCTTGGGCGCGGCGCAGGCCGCGCTGCGCCAGTTGCCGAGCTACACCAACAGCCTGGGTGAGCTGCCCGGGCTGGGCTATGCTGTCACCTACCCATTTGGCGTGCTTGGCATCATCTTCTCGATGATCGCCGTGCGCGGGCTGTTCCCGAAGGCCGCAGTGGCACCCGCCGCGGGCCGAACCGGGCCGACCGCAGCCGACCCCCCGGCCCAGCCCGAGCGGCTGAGCGTACTGCCCATCTTCCTGGGGATCGCGCTGGGAGTGCTGCTGGGCAGCCTTCCCGTGTCGGTGAGCGGACTCCCCGTCCCGTTACGGCTGGGTCTGGCCGGAGGCCCTCTCTGGTGGCGATCGTGCTGGGCGCGGTTGGTCGCATCGGGCCGCTGGACTGGCGCCTTCCGGTGGCCGCAGCGGACCTGATGCGCGAGTTCGGAATTGTGCTCTTCCTGGCGTGCGTCGGCATTCGCTCCGGCGGCGGCTTCGTGCGTACAGTGACGCAAGGAGACGGCCTGCACTGGATGGCGCTGGGCGCGGTGATCACGCTGGCGCCGCTGCTGATCGCGGTGGTCGTTTCCCGCCTGTTGATCCGGACGAGCTATGCCTCGGCCTGTGGATTGCTGGCTGGCAGCATGACCAATCCCGCCTCCCTCGCCTTCGCCATCTCCACCACGCACTCCGAGGAGACCACTCTCGCCTACGCTACCGTCTACCCTCTCACTATGGTACTGAGGGTGATCGCGGCGCAGCTGATCGTACTCCTACTGGCGCGGTGAAGGCGTGCCGACGGCCCGCTCACCCCTCCGATGCAAGCCAGGCTGCTCGCAGGTACTTGACGACACTGTCGCCCTCGTTGCTGCCGATGATCTCGTGCGCGTGGCGCTTGGCTTCCTCTTCCGCGTTCGCCATGGCAACAGCATGGCCAGCAACTGCGAACATGGGGATGTCGTTCACGTGGTCGCCAAACACAGTGACATTCTCAAGCGCGACACCACAGTCGGCGGCAACAGTCATCAGCGCGTTCGCCTTGGTCGCCTTCGCGTCGTGGATGGTGAGCCAGTGCCAGCCGCGGCTGTGCGCGTTCCCCATGAGCAGTACTTGAACACGCGCACCGTAGCCCGATCTCACCCAGTCGCCCAATGGGGTGAGTCGATCTCGCTCCGCAGTTAGCGTAAGGCAGACCACCTGCTCCTGCAGATGGGGAGTAAGGTCTGGGACACGAGCAAGCCGCGAATCGCCCGCAGCCCGCCGGTTCTCGACGTACCACCCCATGCCCGCGTTCCGCACGTTGGTGTAGTAGAGGCGGTCCTGGCGCCCGTCGAAGCTGGAGATGAACGGCGGGACCCCTTCGCGCTCGGCGTGGGCAACCACCTCCGACACGATCTCGGGAGCGAGGGGGTAGCAGGCGCGATGCGCCCCGGTCTTCAGGTCTGAGATGAACGCCCCGTTGAACTCGATCACGGGAAGTGACAGCGGCAGGTCGCCAAGAATCAGCTGCATAGAGACTACGCTGCGCGCGCTGGCGACGGTGAACGGTAGCCCCGCGTCCAGCAGTCGGGTCAGCTCGCGCCGAGTGAAGTCGGAGATGCGGGCGTCGGGGCCGAGCAGCGTACCATCCAGATCGGAGACGAACAGGCGCGAGCGGGGCGACCTGCTCATGCCCTGCCCGCCGCCTTCTTGACCCCCTCGATGTATTCCTGCGTCACCTGCCGCTCAAAGCTGCGGAAGCCCGCCAGCTTGAAGCCATGCTTGGCGGCGAGTGCCGCGATCTCCCGGACTCGCGCCAACGACAGGTCGCGCCCCAGGCTGAAACTCTCATACCGCTCTTCGAGCGCTAGAATGATGGTCTCGGCCATGCAGGCGTACGAGGTCCTCGGTGGGAAGCCGAAGTTGAGGTGGAAATCGACGTTACCCGGCACCTCCACAGCTCCTCCCTCGATCACCAGCACGTCGGGCCGGGACCTGACGACCTGTTTCGAGACGTCCCGCGGGCGCGCCACGTCACACACCACCGCGCCCGGTTTGAGCGCCTCACCAGGCACCACCGTATCGATCGCGCTGGTTACGGTGATGACGATATCGGCGTCGCGAAGCCCGGCCGCGGCATCGGTGGTGTAGTTGATAGTCGCCTTCCCGTCCACGCGTGAAGCCAGCTCGGCCAACCGCTTTTCGTTGCGCCCGATGAGCGTGACCACGGGCGACTCCTCCGCCATGATCTCCACACACACCTGCCCAATCGACCCCGTCGCGCCGATCACTGCCACTTGAGCCTGTGCCGGGTCGGTGCCCATCAACTCGGCCGCCTTCCGCGCCCCCTCCACTGCGGTCCACACGGTGTAGCTGTTGCCCGTGGTAACGGCGATGTCCACGTTCTCGGCGATGGTCACGCCCGCGTCCCCCACCACAGAGGTCATCGCGCCTAGGCCAACCACTTTCGCGCCCAGCTCCTGCGCCACCCGCGCCGCGTGGATGATCTTGGCGAGCACGAAATCGGTGGGTAGCTCTACGAACTGCCTGGGGGTGAGAGGGCATCCCACGAACCAGCCATGCGCCTCTGCGCCCGTGAGGCTCTGCACGCCCGTAATCTCCGAGACAGGCTTGGGCGCCATGTGCTTCAGCAGCTTCTCGATGACCGACTCCGGCAGCAGCCCCAGCAGCGGGTACTTCCGCGCCGCATCTCTGGCGCCGGATACGGGGTGTATGATGAAGCCGAATTCGCCCAAGTTCCGCCTTTCTGGATGGCTGGAAGACCGCGTGGCCGCGCCGCCCACCCCTACGTCAAGTCAGTGATACCCGGCCTCCAGCTCATCCTCTCAGCCTGCGCCAGGTAGTCGTCGGCTGTCAGCTCCTCGGGCCGCTTGCCGGAGAGCGCGACGATCACGCCTTCCATCACGTTCGTGCCGAAACTCTCTCCGCCTATCGCGGGAGTGAGCGTGATCAGGCGCGCCACCCCTCGCTTGCGCAACTCCTCTACATCCCTGGTGCGCGTGGTATTGGTGACGACGATCTTTCCCCCCAGGTCGTCCGGCATGTAGCGGCGGATAAGGACGAAGTCCCCGGCAATGATGTCCGCCTCCCGGAAGTACTTCGGGTACTTGGTGCGGGTCGACTCCTGGCTGCTTCCTGTAGGATAGAGCACTGATACCGGCAGTCGTCGCAGCAGCGGCAGGAAGAGGCTGCCCGCGAGGACGATCTGCCAGAGATGGCGCATCGGGACCGGAATGCCGACCGCGTAGATCAGGTCACCGTAGACCATAGTTGCGCCGAGGTCGGGGAAAGCGGTCGCCATGCCTGGCCGATCGACGCTCGACATCAGCAGCACTCGCTTGCCCGAGACCACGAGTTCACCTTGCTCGACCAGGCGCTTCAGCAGCACCGGCTCGAGGACGCGCTTGATGCCGCCGCCATCCACGACCGGTGTCCTGCGCGCGTTGCGAGCCATTCGCGCCGCGTCGCGTAACTCGTACCTGCGCCCGCCGGGGAGGACGAGGTAACGATCGACTCCCCCGAGGCCGATTGCGTCCACCTTGCCATCATAGCCAGCGATCAGGTCCTCTGCCTTGCGGACGCTGCCGTCGGTACCCACGCGCTCGACCTGGAATGGTATGCCCGCAAACGACATTTCCACCGACTTATTGCGCTGCGACGAGCCGAGGCTAACGCTCACCACCCGCTTCATCGCCTCTCCTCCGAGGACACCGGCACAGGCCTCAGTTCGGCCTGCTCGGCTTGCTCCAAGACGAGCAGCATCTCGGCCTCAGTTCTCGCCCTGTTCGCCCGTTCCCGCAGACTGGCAGCATTTGGCATCCCGCGAAGATACCACGCCACATGCTTCCGCATCACGCGGACACCCGGCACCTCTCCATACTCAGAGACGGTGAGGCAAACATGGCGCGCGGCTAACCGCACCCGCTCCCGAACAGTCGGCCGCGGGGGAACCGGTCGGTCGCTCAGCACGGCGGCGACCTGCGCGAAGACCCACGGGTTGCCCAGCGCGGCCCGGCCGATCATCACGCCGTCACATCCCGTCTCCTGCACCATGCGAAGCGCGTCGGGGGCGCCGTGGATGTCGCCGTTTCCTATCACGGGGACCGCGATGGCTTCCTTGACCAGCCGAATCACCGCCCAGTCAGCCAACCCCCGGAACCCCTGGCCGGCCCATCGTGGGTGCAGGGAGATGAAGGCCGCCCCCGACCCTTCCAGGCGCCGCGCGAAGATCACCGCGTCTTCTCCCCGCTCGCGCCAGCCCGTGCGCATCTTCACCCCGACCGGGGTACTGCCCGCCACTGCCACTGTCGCTCTCACCATCGCTTCCGCTCGCCCCGGGTCCGCCATCAGCGCCACGCCGCCCTGCGCCCGCACCACCTTGGGCACCGAACATCCCATGTTGATGTCGATCGCATCAGCCCCGGACGCGATCGCATGGACCGCGGCCGCCGCGACGATCTCGGGATCAGCGCCGAACAACTGGGCTGCGACCGGATGGTCTGATGCCGAGAAGTCGAGCAGAGCCCTTGTCTTCTCGCTATGGTAGCGGAGCGCATTAGCGCTGATAAGGCCGGTGTAGGTCAGAGCCGCCCCGGCCTCTCGGCAGAGCAGTCGGAATGACGAGTCCGTGATACCAGACATGGGCGCCAGCGCCAGCGGGGGATCGATGTCGAAGCGACCGATTCTCATCAGCGGCCCCGGATGCTGTGTTCCCAGATCGCGCCGATGCCCTCAAGCGTCAAGTACGGGAAGACGCTGTGCTCCAGCCGAAGCGCAGCCGAAACTCGCTCCGCGTGCCCGCCCGTGAGGGCGAGTGGCGCCTTTTCCCCTATCACTTCGCGCAGACGAGTCGCCAGCCCCTCCACCGCTGCCGCGGTGCCCAGCACTGCGCCGACCTGTAGGCACTGCTCGGTATCGCGGCCGACCGGAGTGATCGGGGAGTCAGGTTCAACGCGGGGCAACGCTGCGGTTCTGTCCGCTAGCGCCGCCAATCCGGTTTCGAGCCCAACCGCGATCGCACCACCGAGGAACTCGCCCTTAGCCGACACCGCATCTACGACAGTCGCGGTTCCCAGGCCGGCCACGATCACTGGCGCGCCAAGCCGGCGAACCGCTCCCACCGCGTTAGCCATCCGATCGGGGCCGAGTCGGCCAGGCTCGGCATAGCGACTGGTTAGCGGTGTCGGAGTATCGCCGCGGATGGTCAGGAAGGGCAGGCCCTGCTCCTGACACCACCGTGCCCAGATCAGCTCGGCCGATGGAACGACCGAGGAGATCGCGACGTTCAGCAGGCGGAGTCCCAGATCCTCAGCGATGGCGTCCAGTTCGGCGTTGGTATCGACGCTCTCGAGGATACGGAGCGTTGACACCACCGAGACCTGCTGCACTTCCCCTTCCCGCCATACCCCGGCGCGAGTCGTGGTGTTGCCAACATCCACGACCAGAAGGTCGCTCACTTCCCCCCCCTGCTGACTGCGTACAGCTCCAAACCCTTCGACGCCAGCAGCGAGCTGACGTAGGCCATCACCAGCAGTAGGCCGCCACGAACGGCGGCGATGGTCAGCACCGACACGATGCCCTGCGGCGCAGCTTTGCCGCCCCCAATGAGCTGCGGAAGCTGACTGAACGTCATGGCTGCGAGCACGAAGACGAGGAGCATCAGCGCGATGCCGATGGCAAAGATGATCATCCCCACCAAACGCGCTCCCGAGCCCGAGGGAGTGTCCGAAACGCTCATATCTCCAGCCCCTGTTCCGTCCTGATTCTAGCAAATGGCCCCTCATGCTGCAATGAGACCGCGGGGGTGTGACGCCAAGATCATGGTCGGCAACCTCACGTCGCTCCATTGGAGTCCCCCCTCTGCGGCAGGACTCCGATGGCCGGTTGCCGAACTCGACGGGCATTCTCTGGCGATAGGAGCCTGCGTAGGGCTCGAGGCGGCCCTGACCGGGTGGGGAGGCTCCGGCTAGACGAGAGGCGAGTGCAGCAGTGACCAGTGAGATGTCCCCCCGTGAGCGCGTCCTCACAGCCATGCGTCGGCAGCGGCCCGATCGCATCCCGAAGACGCTGTCCTTCACCCCTGCCCTCGAAGAGGAATTCAAGGCTCGGACGGGTTCGGAGAGCCCCTCCGAGTACTTCCGCCTCGAGCCGCGGCACGTAGGCATCTCCCCCACGCGCAACCATCGCGATTTCGCCTCCTACTTCGCCGGCGTCGAGCGCCTCCATAGCAATGACGAATGGGGCGTGGGGTACGTCTCCGCGGGGTTCTACCACTTCTGGAAGATGATCCACCCGCTGCGGGACGCGCAGACACCCAGAGATATCGCGGCCTACCCCTGGCCTGACGTGCTGGCCCCCTATCGCTGGCAGCACATCCCCGAGCAGGTCAGGGCGTGGCGAAACCGCGGCTTTGCTGTCGGCGCCGGCCCTACCTGTCAGCTCTTCGAACAGGCCTGGTACCTGCGGGGCCAGGAACAGCTCCTTATCGACTTCTTCGACAATCCCGACGTCGCCGTCGCCATCCTCGACACCATCAACAACGTGATGGTCGAGGCCTCCGAGCGGCTGGCGACCGTCGGCATCGACATCCTCTCGCTCGGCGACGATGTCGGCTCCCAGCGCGCCATGATCATGAGCCCCGAGATGTGGCGGAAGTGGATTAAGCCGCGGGTGGCCGCGCAGATCGCCGCCGCGAAACGCATCAAGCCGGACCTACTTATCTACTACCACACCGACGGCGACGTCGATCCGATCATACCGGACCTGATCGAGATCGGCCTCGATATCCTCAATCCCGTGCAGCCGGAGTGCATGGACCCGGCCGAGATCAAGCGCAAGTACGGTGACCGGCTCGCCTTCTGGGGCACCATCGGCACTCAGACCACCATGCCTTTCGGCACACCAGACGAGGTGCGCCGCGTCGTTAAGGAGCGGATCGAGACCGTCGGGCCGGAGGGCCTGCTGCTCGCTCCCACGCACGTACTCGAGCCCGAGGTGCCATGGGATAACATTGTGGCATTCATCGAGGCCGTCGAGGAACACGGGAAGCTGTAGCCGGCATCTCATCACGCGGAGGCTGCCATGAAGACGGTCGCGCCGAAGGTGGAGATTCGCAAGATCAACGACATCCCTCGCCTCTATGTCAATGGCGAGGCCGTTCCGACCATCACCTACCGCAACCGCATCCATGATGACTTCGCGTACATGAAGAAGTTCGCGGACTCCGGCCACCGCATCTTCTTCATGACCCACCTGCGTCGCTGGGACCAGCCCGAGTCCGAGTACTGGCGAGTCGTTGACGAGAAGGTTCGCACTATCCTCGGCTTCCGCGACGATATACTCCTCATCCTCGGCATGTACCTGGCGGTCGGCCCCGAGTGGGCGAAGGCTCATCCTGGTGATATCGCCCACGACACCGATGGTCCCTTGACGCCCGGCGTCGACCCCTACCACGGTGGCATCATTACCATCCCCTATTCGCTCTTCTCGAAGGAGTTCGAGAAGGAAGGCGTGCGCCAAGTGAAGGCGCACACCAAGTTCGTCCGCGAGCACCCCCTGGCCGACCGCATCATCGGCTTCTTCCTCGAGGCCGGAGCCGCCCAGGAGTGGATTCCGTTCCCGCGGTCGACACAAATGGACTACGCGCCGGTTGTCACGGACGGGTTCCGCGAGTGGCTTCGCCGCAAGTACCGGACCGACTCCGCGCTGCGCAAGGCCTGGAAGCGGGCCGATGTCACGCTCGACACTGCCCTCCCTCCGACCATGGAAGAGCAGACCAGCCCCACCCATGGCGACTTCTTCGACCCCTCACTGGGCCGTCACGTGATCGACTTCCAGACCTGCTACATGCGGAATATCGGCGATCGCATCCACGCCACCTGCGCGGCGGCGAAGCGGGGCGCCGAGGGCCGACTCGTTGGCATCTTCCACGAGCCGCCCATGGAGGTGGGAGCGCGGGACCACGAGTGGCAGCGGGTGATGGAAGACCCCAGCGTCGACTTCTATGCCGGCCCGACTTGCTACGAATCGCGCAAGGCAGGGATGCCGACTCCGGTTCACCATCTGGTCGATTCGCTGCGCCTGCTGAACAAACTCTTCTTCACCGAGGAGGACACGCGACCGCACACCGTCGCGAAGAAGGCCGGGGCGCATTCGCACGCCTACACCCGGAAGGAGTCGCGAGACACCATCTCGCGCAGTATCCTCCACACCTTTGCCAAGGGCGTCCTGGGTTGGTACTGGGACTTCCAGCAGCAGTGGTTCAGCGAGCCTTGGTTCTTTGGGATGTTCGAGGAATTACAGCGTATCGGCGCTGCTGTCCAGAAGGCGCGCCCGCGCTCAGCCGCCGAGGTGGCCGTGTTCGTGGATGAAGGGTCGATCCCGTATACCCGCGGTGACAATACGCTGCTCGGCGCCCAGGGCCATCGCCTGCTGATCCACGAGATCAATCGCATCGGCTGCCCCCACGACATCTACCTCTTCGATCATGTGCGCCGGCCCGATCTGCCTGACTACAAGCTGTACGTCTTCCTGAACACTTATCGAGTGACCGAGGCCCAGCGCCGCGCGGTGAAACGGCTTCGGCGCGACGGGCACGTGCTCTTCTTCCCGCACGCCACCGGTTTCATCAACGATGACGCGAAGGCGACCGCATCGGTCGACAACATGGCCGATCTCATCGGCATGGACTTCAAGGAGATCGACGCCCGCCGGCCCACGGTGGTCATCACCTCAGACCGGGATCATCCGCTGGTGAACGCGTTGCCCGTCGGGCACATGTTCGGGTGCTTCCCCCGCTACCTGCGCAGTTCGCTCTCAGTTGGCAGCCAGGACAATCCGGCATTCCCGCCGGTCATCCCGGTTTCGCCGATCTTCTGCGTGGACGATGCTGACGCGATCTCGTTGGGCTACTACGCGTTCGACGACCTGCCCGCGCCAGTCGCTACCAGCCGCCGCGGTCCGAAGCCGAAGAGCAACGATGACCATCGCTACGTGGGGTTCGCGGCGAAGCAGGGAAAGGACTGGACGAGCGTCTACGCGGGCGCGCTGGCGATGACCTCGGAGTTCCTGCGCGGTCTCAGCGCGCTTCTCCGGAGCGCACCTCTACCTCGATACGGATGACACGCTCTACGCCAACGATCGGCTGATCGTGCTGCACACCAACTGGCGGCCCGGCAAGACGCGAACCATCAGCTTGCCGCGGCGCACGAACGTCTACGACCTGTTTGCAGAGGGCCGGGTGGTGGCAAAGGAGACGCGCGAGTTCACGATCCCGGTGCAGCCGAAGGCGACTTACGCCTTCTTCCTGGGGAGCAAGCCGCCAGCCCTGCGCTAGCCGAATGCCAGGTACAGCTCAGCGAAGGCGTTCTTCACCTCTGGCGCCACCCTTTGAATCCCGGCGCAGTCCTTCGCCTCCGCTGCCTGCGTCAGATTCCCGATGGCGAGAGTCTCCGCGGCCATCAGTTCCTTGAAGCGCTTCTTGTCCTGGTCTCGCTTCGGCAGGAACCCGAAGTGCTGCACCTTCCTCCATCCCGTGGTCAGCGCCTCCAGCTTCGCCTGAAAGGCGGCCAGGCTGGCCTCATCTGTAGTCTTCCCCGCCAGCACTGCCGGCTCCATCACCTCGTGGAATCTGGTCAGCGCGTCGCCGAACCGGCGCAGCCCGTTGCGCTCGTTGATGTCCGCCCACAGGCGGCGGATCGGCTCCAGCGCCGCGTGCGCCTCAGCCAGGTTCCCCGCATGTAACTGCGCCTCGGCGGCATCTATATATCCGCTAACCGTCGCCAGGTCGGCCTTCCACCTCGTGTCCTTCCGGTACGCCTCCGGCGGGGCCTCGTAGTACCGCAGCAGCACCATCTCCCACGTCAGCCGCGTCGCCGCCAACTCGCCCACCGACCGATCCTCTTCCCCCTGCTGCGTGGCATACAGCGCCTGCTTGTAGTTCTCATTGAAGGCGCTGAACAGCGTCGCGAACGAGGGCGACTTGGGGTTGAACCGCGGCTCGGCGGCATGAGCAGACACTAACATGACGATGAGAGGGACGGATAGAAGACAGGCGCGCGTGATCCGGTGCATGATTGCTCCTCTCGCCCTGTCGCTGCAGAGCGCAGGCGATCCGTACCAGCCTACCCCTTCATCCCACTCAGCGCAATCCCCCGTGTGAAGTACCTCTGCCCCGCCAGGAAGATCAGCAGCACGGGGATCGTCACCACCACCGTCCCTGCCATCAGCAGGTCCCACCGCGTGGTGTACTGGGTCTGGAACACCTGCAGCCCTAGCTGGAGAGTGCGCATGGAGTCCTCGCTGGTGATTAGCAGGGGCCACAGGAACTCGTTCCAGGCCGCAGTGAAGGTGAAGATGCCCAGCGTCGCCAGCGCGGGAGCGGACAACGGCAGGATGATGCGCCAGTAGATGCCCGCCTCGGAGCAGCCGTCGATGCGCGCCGCGTCCTCCAGCTCCCGCGGCAGCGTCATGAAGAACTGCCGCAGCAGGAAGATGCCGAACGCTCCCACCGCGCCCGGCAGCACCAGCCCCACATACGTGTTGAGCAGCCCGTGTCCGCCGATTCCCAGCAGATCGTTCCCGCCTAGCAGCGGCCACCGTTTCAGCAAGATGAACACCGGCACCATCGTCACCTGCCCCGGCACCATCATCGTGCCGAGTGTTAGGATGAACAGCAGGCTCCGCCCGCGGAAGCGCAGCCGGGCGAACGCATAGGCCGCCATCGAGCACAGCACCAGGTTCGAGCACGTGACCGCCGCGGCGTAGATGATCGTGTTGAGAAAGTACCGCCCAAATGGCGCCGCTGCCATCGCCTCCCGGTAGTTCCCCCACTTCCACAGATGTGGGAGCCAGGCCGGCGGGAAACGGAAGATCTCCGGCTCGGGCTTCAGCGAGGTGGAGAGCATCCACAGGAACGGCAGAACCGTTGTCGCCGCGCCCGCGGCGAGAAGGATATGGAGGACCAGTTTCCTTGGCGCGGTCAGCCTCATGTGTCAACCACCCAGTCGCTTTGCATCAACACTACGTATACTCCACCTCGCCGCCTCGCAGCAGCCGCAGATTCACCAGCGACAGCACGAAGATGATCCCGAAGAGTACGAACGCCATTGCCGAGGCATAGCCCATCTTCATGAAGCTGAACGCGTTCTGGAAGATCTGATGCACGATCGTCGTGGTGGCGTTGTTAGGGCCGCCATTCGTCATCACGTACACCTGTGCGAATACCTGCGACGCGCCGATCACCGAGACCACGAAGATGAACGCGGTGGTGGGCTTCAGCAGAGGCCAGGTGATCGCCTTGAACCGCTGCCACGGCGTCGCGCCGTCCAGCTTCGCCGCTTCGTACAGGTGCTCCGGGATGCCCTGCAGGCCGGCCAGGTAGATCACCATGTTGTAGCCCAGGCCCCGCCAGATGGACATGAGCACGATCGCCGGCATCGCCTGCTTCGGATTCGCCAGCCAAGTCTGTGGTGGCAGCGAGATGTGCCTCTGCATCACCACGCTCGCCGCCCGCGAGACCAGCTCCAGCAGGTAGTTCAGCAGCCCGTAGTTCGGGTCGTAGAGCCACATCCATACCATCGAGATCGCCACCAGGCTGGTGACCACAGGGAGGTAGTAGGTCGTCCTGTAGATGCTCACACCGCGCAGGCCCACGTTCACCAGCAGCGCCAGCGTCAGCGCGAGAGCCATCCCGAGCGGAATGGTGCCGATGGCATACTGCGCGGTGTTGCGGAGCGAGAGGTAGAACACGCCATGATCCGCTACATCGCGGCCGATCCGCTGGTAGTTCGTCAGCCCGATCCAGTTGGGCGAGTGGATAATGTCGTAACGGCAGAAAGACAGGTAGAACGCCGCCACCACCGGCACCAGCACGAACACGAAGAACAGCGCCAGCCCCGGGGCAAGGAAGAGGTAGGCGGTGCGCTCTTCGCGGCGGGCGGCGCTAGCGGCCATCGCTGGCTCCCGTTCGCTCCGCCAACAGCGCGTCGAGTTCCCGCGAGTAGTCGCCCAGCGCCTGTTCCGGCGTCTTGGTGCCGTAGATTGCCGCTGAGATCGCGGACTGGAGGCCGGTCCGAATCTCGAACCACTCCGGGATCGCCGGCAGCGACCGTCCGTAGCTATCCATCAAGGATACGAACTCCCGAAGCTGCGGCGTCTTCTCCATGAACTCCGCCGCCTCTACTGCCGAGCGTCGCGGCGGGATGAAGAAGAGCGTGGCGTTGTAGGCAGCGAGGTTCTTCGGCTCCATCAGGAACGTCATCAGCTCCCAGGCCAGATCCTTGTGTGCGCTCTGCGGGGACATCGCCAGCCAGTCGGTGTAGACGGAGACCACCCGCTGCTTCCGCCTGGGCGTCGGCGCCACCCCCACCTGCGGCAGCAGTTCCGGCGCGTACTTGCTGACGTTGTACACGCCGAACTGGTTGTTGATCTCCATCGCCGCCTTCTGCGAAGCGAACACCGGCACGGAACCGCCGATCTGCGGCATCCCCGCGGTCGGACAGACGCGGTACTTGCTGTATAGATCCACGTAGAACTGGAGCGCTTCCGCCGCCTCCGGGCTGGCGAGCGCCGAGCGCCGACCGTCGTCGCTGAGTATCTGGCCGCCGTTCTCCCACAGGAACTCGACGAACAACTGCCACGAAACCGGCAGGTTTATCCCCGCCTGCTTGGTGATCGCACCCTCGCGCGCGGTCATACGCTGCGCCGCGGCGGCCAGCTCTTCCCAGGTATCAGGAGGATGGTCGAAGCCGGCCGCCCTGAGCAGGTCCTTACGGTAGAGCAGCACTCTCGGTGCGGAAAGGTAGGGCAAGCCGTAGACATGCCCCTGGTAGATGCATGTGCTCCAGGAGGCAGGAAAGAAGTCGTCCTTCGCGCCCCAGCGCCGCGACACGCTCATCTAGAGGCTCGGCCATCCCGCGGTAAGCCAGTCCCCCCACATACTCCGCGCCCACCTGGAAGACATCGGGGGCCACGCCTCCGGCGAAGCTGATGGTGAGCTTCTCGTCCAGATGGGCCCAGGAGATGTACTGCGTATTGACCTTGACGCCGGGGTGCGCGGCCTCGAACTGCGGCACGAGTTGCTTGTCGATCAGGTCGCGGGTCGCCTGGTTGAAGTCGGCCAGCCAGAACTCCAGCTCGACCTGGCGCGACTGGTGCGCGCAGCCGCACACCAGAAGGGCGAGGCCCGCGATTGCCCCGAGCCGCAGCGAGGCCCTCATGCTACACCTGCGGCCAGAGATGACGGAGATAGAACAGCAGCACGAGGAGACTGGTGACGACGATGTGGTTCTGC
Organism: uncultured Armatimonadota bacterium; assembly: GCA_963699135.1. Taxonomy (GTDB): domain Bacteria; phylum Armatimonadota; class Hebobacteria; order Hebobacterales; family Hebobacteraceae; genus JBEKKD01. Next base: position 2,276,322 of record OY969415.1, read on the forward strand.
TCGCGGTTCACCAGCACGCGTCGCGGCTGCCATGCGCCGAAAGCGCCTCGGCGGAATCGTGGGACGATCAGCGGCACATCGCGAGCCCATTCCCGATGCGCCTCCCCAAAATCTGCCCGCAACCGCTGCTCCTCATACATCATCTGCGCCGCATACAACGCGGCGAACACCGGCAGGATCACCGCCCAGCCCCAGAGCGAATTCGCCATGATGCAGATCCCGAGCGCACCAATGGAGCTGCCCAGGTAGAGTGGGTGGCGCACCCACGAGTAGGGGCCGCGCGTGCAGAGGCCGCCGCCCTTCTCCAGCACGCCGGCCGCCCAGATTCGCACGAGCATCCCAGCAACGACGAGAATGGTCCCGATGATGTTGGTGGTCGCGGTGGGCCGCGCTAGCGCCAAAGCCAGCAGCGCCAGCGCGAAGTGGACGTGGACTCGCCTCAGACGCGCGATCAGCCCCAAATGCCGCTCTTCCCGGCCGGGCGCGCAGCCGTCACCATCCCCGTACCGGCCCGAAGGCTATCATCCGCCATTTGATCAGCAGTAGCCCGATCGCCACCGCCGCGGCTACCCGCAACTCGTGGTTGCGGAAGACGCAGGCCCACGACCACCGCGCATCGGAGAATCGCTGCCGGGGCGGCGTGGGCAGCCACCGCCGAACCCCGTCGCAATAGGCCTGATAGCGCTCCCCGAACAACCCGCGCAGGTGTGCCTCCTCCCCCAGCACCCGCGCCTGCGCGTAGAGCGCGAAGATGGCGACATAGGGGACGATCAGAAACCAGCGCCAGGTCAGCAGCGTTAGGCCCAAACCAACGAAGAACCGGCCCGTGTACATCGGGTTGCGCACGAACGCGTATGGGCCGGACATCACCACATCTACGTTCTTGCGCAGGTGGGCCGAGGCCCACACCTGGATGGACTCACCCAGCAGCGCCACCAGCACTCCCGGCCACATCGGTGGACGGTCGGCGAGTGCCACCACGATCGCGACCGCGGGGATGGCAAGCAGGAAGCGCAGCTTACTGGCGGCAGTCTGCACCCGCGCCACTGGGGGCGACGTCATCCATCCCGTGTCGGGAGAGGGACTCGCGTTCTGATCGTTGTGGTTCACATCTTCTCCGAGGGCGAGCGCTGGGCCGCCTAATTTCTAGGGTAGTTCGACAGCGATCCCGCCTGCCCTACCGCGAGAGGCGTTGCGCTCACCAGCACCGAAAGTGGGGGCCACCATGGCTGTTGGGGATCAGACGGAAGCCGCCGGTGGGGGTCCGGGCCGCGCATCGGACATGTCCGCCCAGGCGAAAGACAGGCCCAAGCGGTTATACACCATCAGGGCGCGTGCCATCGTCGCCGCGCTCATCTTGGTGCCCGCTGCCATGGTCTTCCTGGTCTACTCGAACTGGGTGGCGGGCGGCACCGGAGCGATCGACTCGCTGATCTCCCCTGCGGTCGCCGGGCTCGCGCTCTTCACCGCCGCCAACCATGGCCTAAGGCGCTGGCGGCCGACTTGGGCCTTCTCCCAGGGAGAGGTGATCGCGGTCTATGTGTCCCTGGTCATCACCGTCGGGCTGTCGGCCGACGTTTGGGATTGGAACTGCTCCGTCGCTACCGTCATCGCCTGGCCGATCTGGAACGCGAGCCACGAGAATCAGTGGGTCGAGGTCATCTGGCCCAACCTTCCAAGCTTCCTCACGGTGTCCAACCGCGAGGCGCTCGCGGGCTTCTTCATGGGCGAAAGCACCCCCTATCGGCGATCGATCATCCTCGCCTGGCTGCAGCCCGCCATCTGGTGGACGGCCTGGGCGACAGCCCTGCTCTGGGTCTCGCTCTGTCTGAACGTCATCGTCCGGCGTAGGTGGTCGCGGGAGGAGCAACTCCCCTTCCCAATGACGGTGCTTCCGCTGCAGATGACCGAGGCCCGCGCTGGGTTGGTCCAGAACCCGCTGTGGTGGACTGGGGTGGCGATCTCCGCAGGGATCGTCGCGCTTGGCACCATCGCCCGGTTCGTCCCGGCCGTTCCCACGATTCCCACCAGCGTGAGCATTGAGACCTTCATCACCAATAACAAGCCCTGGGACGTGCTTCGCACGCCCACCCTCGGCTGGGACCCCTGGGCGATCGGCCTCTCTTATCTGATGCCCGTCGATCTCGCCTTCTCCATGATCGTGTTCAACATCTTCTGGCGGGCCGAGTACGTTGTCACCCGCGTCCTTGGATGGACCACCAGTGGATACGGCGGCTTCCCGTACGGGGACCAGCAGACCATCGGATGCTACCTCGGGCTGATGGCTTCCGTGGTCTGGCTCGACCGGCGCTACTTGATCCAGGTGTTCCGAAAAGCGATCGGGCTGCGCTCAGTGGCTGATGATAGTGAGGAGGCCATCAGCTACCGGCTTGCAGTGTTCGGAGCCCTCGCCGGCATCGCGTTCCTCTGGTACTTCCTCTACCGCGGCGGGATGAGCCACGCGGTGGCCGGGTACTTCCTCTTCCTGTACTTCGCCATGGCGATGGCGATGAGCCGCATGCGGGCCCACCTGGGTCCGCCCAACCACGAGATGTATGGCACCATGCCGGAGTTCGCTCTCACCGAGTTCCCCGGCACTCGCGCCCTGGGGACGCGTGCCCTCGGCACCCTCGCGATGATGCGGCCCTACATGGGAGAACAGCGCCCGAACCCGGCCCCGGCCCAGTTAGAGGCGCTGCGGATGATGGAGCGCGCCTCCGTCAACCCGACCCCTCTCGCCTGGCTGATGATCGGCATCGTCCCGCTCGGCATGCTCTTCTACTTCTGGGCCAATCTCCACTTCGGCTATCAGCTTGGGCTAGGCACGGCCAAGGTGAGCCGGAGCATGATCTTCGTCGCGCAGGAAAGCTCCAACAAGCTCGCGGAGTGGCTCCGCAGTCCCGGCAGCGCTAACTGGGGTGGGGTCGAGGCGATTGGGCTGGGCTTCTTCGGCACGCTGGCGCTTCTGGCGGTCAAGCTGCAGTTCTCCTGGTGGCCGCTGCACCCGGTTGCTTTCCCGCTGGCGTTCTGCTATCCCATCGACTCCATGCTTCCGGCCATTGTGATAAGCTGGACGGCGAAGACACTCCTATTGCGGTATGGCGGGCTGCACTCTCACCGGCGCGCCTTGCCGTTCTTCCTGGGGCTGATTGTCGGCAGCGCGGTGATGGGCCTCATCCAGTCGCTGATCTTCCAAGCGGTAGGCGTGCGCGGGTAGCATCACCCCCGGTGTCGCCGGCCATAGCACTATGCGCGATTCAGTAGTCAGTAGGAGAGCGGTATGTCTGCGAAACTCGAGAAGCGACGACTCGGCAAGACCGGGATCGAGGTGACTGTTTTCGGCTTCGGGGCCATCAAGTTCCCGCACATCTCCGCGCAGGAGGCGGAAGACTCGCTGAATCGCGCCCTCGACCTTGGCGTCAACTTTATCGACACCGCTCGCGGCTACGGTGATAGCGAGGTGAAGATCGGCCCGGTGCTCAAGCGCCGTCGCCAAGAGGTCTACATCGCCACCAAGACCGGCAAGCGCACCGCGAAGGAAGCGATGGGCGAACTGGAGACCAGCCTGAAGAACCTCCAGACAGATCACATCGACCTCTACCAGTCGCATTGGGTGTGCGATGGCGATGTGCTGGACCAGGTGCTGGCGCCGGGAGGAGCGCTGGAGGCGTTTCGGAAGGCGAAGGACCAGGGCAAGATTCGCCATTACGGCATCACTATGCACCGCCATCACGCCGCCATCCGCCGCGCCATCGAGTCAGACCTCTTCGAGACCATCATGCTCGCCTACAACCCGATCGACGAAGAGGGTACCGGACCGGAGCTGATCCCGCTCGCCGCCAAGCACGACATGGGCATCATCATCATGAAGCCCCTGTCGGGCGGCTTGCTGATCTCGCCGCCGGGATCGCCGAAGCCGGACGGCCTCGACCCTGTCGTCGCCGGTACGCTGCGCGGCATTGCCGCTAACCTCCACGTCACCACCGTGATCCCCGGCATGATCAGCCCTCAGCAGGTGGACGAGAACTTCCGAGCTATGACGACCGCGCATGAATACAGCGAAGCCGCGCGGCGCCACCTCTTCGAGACCATCGCTGCCATGAAGAAGGAGATGCGCTACGGCCAGCTTTGCCTGAGCTGTGGCTACTGCGCCCCCTGCCGCCAGGGCATCGACATCCCCAAGGTCTTCCGCGCCCTCTACATGCACCAGAGCTATCCTGAAGACCAGCGCTTCATGGGCAAGGAGCTGTTCGACGAGCTTGCCATCCCGCCCGACGCCTGTGAGGAGTGCGGCGACTGCCTCGAGCGCTGCCCGGCCGGCATAGACATTCCCTCCCGCATGCGGGAGGCCATCGCCGCCTTCGGCGCGCAGGAGCCCTGATGACGAGCCGCGAGAACCACCTCCGCACCGCCGCTCTCCAGGGCGGCGAGTGGATTCCGTCCAGTGTCTCCATCTCCCCCGCCTCCTGGGTCTCTCTGCGCGAGGAATTGGAGGACGTTCTCGTCCGCCATCCGCTCCACTTCCCGGGATTCCGCAGAGGGCAGCGCGACTTCGACCACTGGGAGCACGGCCCGGCCCACCGCCAGGGCGAACGCTACACCGATGCCTGGGGCTGCGTCTGGGATAACACCTGGAGCGGCCTCGAGGGGCAGGTGGTCGAGCACCCGCTCGCCGAGTGGAGCACGCTCGCGGGGTACCGCGCCCCCGAGTCGGCGTTCGACGAAGACCGTCGGAGGGAGGAACGCGAGCGCGTGATCAGCGCCCAGGCCGCCGGTGAAGTCGCCTTCGGCGGCATGTCGCACGGTTTCCTGCTCATGCGGCTCTGGTATCTCCGCGGCTTCGAGCAACTGATGGCCGACCTGATGGAAGGTCCACCGGAGCTGGAGCGGTTGATCGAGATCGTGACCGACCACAACCAGCAGTTGGTGCAGGAGTGGCTGACAGCAGGCGTCGACGTGGTGGACTTCGGCGAGGACCTCGGCACCCAGCGCGCCTCCGTCGTCAGCCCCGCCACCTTCCGCAAGTGGATCGCGCCCGCCTACCGCCGCCTCATGGAGCTCTGCCGCAAGGCCGGCGCGCAGGTGTTCCTGCACAGCGACGGCTATATCATGGAGCTGGTGGACGACCTGCTCGTCTGCGGCGTCACCATCTTGAACCCCCAGGACCTCGCCAACGGCATCGACACCCTCGCCAAGCACGTCAAGGGCCGCGTCTGCATCTGCCTCGACATCGACCGTCAGAGCATCGTCCCCTTCGGCACGCGTAAGGAGATCAGAGAGCTTGTCCGTGAGGAAGTGGTGAAGCTCGGTTCTCCCCAGGGTGGCCTCATGTTCATCGCCGGCATCTACCCCCCCACCCCGGCCGAGAACGTCGACGCCCTTTGCTGCGCGCTCGAGGAGTTCCGTACCTACTGGTGCAGCGCTTAGGGGCCTACCGCTTACCCGAACTCGATTCCTCTCCCCTCCTGCACCGCCTCCGCCAGCGCCACCGAATCCACCGCCTCCCGCGGCGACGGCGAGGGTTTCCGACCTTCCTGCAACGCCGAGATGAACTCTGTCGCTTCCCCGTAGAACCCGCTGCTCACGTGCGCGGGCCTCGCCGGCCAGGTCTCGGACTCAGTGAGCTTCCCGTCGACGTACAGCTCGGCCCGCCCATCGGCCGAGAACCACGGCAGCGTGTACGTGATCAGCCGGTCCCGGCCGAAGAGTGTGTAGGTCTCATCTACCAGCCCACACGTCGGCAGGATGTCGCAGCGACCAGTTGCGCCGGATCGTAGGTGCAAATCCACGTGGAAATTGTAGATCCCCGCTGTCGGCTCGACTCGCGTCGTCTCCACCGACACGATCCCTCCCATCGCCGCCCCGGCTAGCGTTCGCACGCAGTCTAGCAGATGAATCCCAGTGCCGTACGCAAAGCCCTCTTCCGCGCGCTGCGTGCGCAACATGCGCGCATAGAGATACTCGAATGGCCCGTGCTCCTTCGCCCAGTCGAGCGCCTTCCGCGTGCACGGCGCCCAGCGTCGGTTGAACGCCACCATGTTCGGCGCGCCGGAGCGGTCGGAGATGTCGGCCAGCTCTCGCGCCCTCCCGCAGGTTCGCCCCCGGCGGCTTCTCGAAAAAGGTCGGCAGGCCGCGCCCCATCACCCGCCCGGCCAGTTCCCGCGTCAGGGTGATCGGCGAGACCACCCAGCAGGCATCCGGCCGCTCCGTGTCCAGCATCTGGTCGAGGTTGGTGTAGGCGCGGGCGAACCCGAACCGCTCGCAGAACAGCCGCGCCCTCTCCTCTCGCAGGTCACACACCGCCACCAACTCGATCTCGCCGGAGTGCTCGCTGGCGTACCGCGCCAGCGACGGCCCGTGCACGATCTCCGAGTGCGACCCTGCTCCCAGCAGCGCGATCCTCAACATGCCCTTCCTCCCACGGCTTCCACCCATTGTTCGCAGAAGCGACAGCCGCCTTCGGCGAAACGCCCCTCTGAACCTTCCTGGGGCGTGTGAGGAGCGGCTGTGCCGATGGCGCGACCCTCGCCGCGAAGCGTTCCAGAGGTATAACCAGGCAGGACATGGTAAAGATACTGCACCGTGGTCGGGCCGCGGCACCCCTGCGACGGGGACCTGTCGTAGGGTGGCTGCATACGTACGCGGCAATGGTGAGGCTGTTTGGGTTTCTGGGTATGCTTGTCTCGTCCCCGTTTCGCACTGCCCTGCTAGACCTGTCTCAGGCACGAGCGACGGGTGCACTCTAGGAGGAATCGATGCTTTACGTCCCAAGCGTAGTGGAACAGACGCCGCGCGGGGAGAGGTCATGGGACCTGTTCTCCCGGTTGTTGCAGGATCGCCTCATCTTCATCGGCAGCGACATCAATGACCTCGTCGCCAGCCTGGTGATCGCCCAGTTGTTCTACCTGCAGAGCGAGGACACTGAGAAGGACATTGAGCTCTATATCAACAGCAACGGGGGCGAGGTGCCGGCCGGGCTCGCCATCTACGATACTATGCAGGTCATCAAGCCCCAGATCCATACCTACTGCGTGGGCAAGGCCTGCAGCATGGCTGCGGTCTTGCTGGCGGCGGGGACTCGCGGCAAGCGCAAAGCCCTGCCGAACTCCCGTGTGCTGATCCACCAGCCTCTCAGCGGGGCCTACGGGCAGGTCACGGAGATCGAGATCTTCACTCGCGAGCTGCTTCGGACGCGCGATCGCATCAACGAGATTCTGGCCTATCACACCGACCAGGACGTAGACACGATCAAGCGCGACACCGAGCGAGACTACTGGATGAGCGCCGAAGAGGCCAAGGCCTATGGCATCGTGGACGAAGTCCTCGAGATGCCGGCGGCCAAGGCGAGGAAACCCAAAGAGTAACCGAGCTGATCAGCCGGGAGGAAGTTGATGCGAACACGTAAGCCGGAGCCGCAGTGCTCCTTCTGTGGCAAGTCGCAGAGCGACGTCGGGGGCCGCTTGATCGCGGGCGACGGCGTGTTCATCTGCGCCGAATGCACCGCTCTCTGCCACGAGCTTCTTCAGGACGAGCAGCGGCCTGCCGTTATGGAGAAGGACAAGCTCTTTGAGTTCCCTATCCCCGCTCCCAAGGAGATCTACCAGTCACTTAGCGAGTTCGTCATCGGGCAGGAACACGCCCGGCGCGTGCTCTCGGTCGCCGTCTATAATCACTACAAACGCATCCAGATGCAGCAGGAAGAGGACCCGGTCGAGCTGCAGAAGAGCAACATTCTGCTCATCGGGCCCACCGGCAGTGGCAAGACCCTTCTCGCCCAGACTCTGGCCAGGATTCTGGACGTGCCGTTCTGTATCACGGACGCCACCACTCTGACAGAGGCTGGCTATGTGGGCGAGGACGTTGAGAACATCCTGCTGAAGCTCTACCAGGCGGCCGACGGCAATGTGGCGCGGGCCCAGCGGGGCATCGTCTACATCGACGAAATCGACAAGATCGCTCGGAAGAGCGAGAACCGGTCTATCACCCGCGATGTGAGCGGCGAAGGGGTGCAGCAGGCTCTCCTGAAGATTCTGGAGGGCACGCTGGCGAATATCCCGCCGCAGGGCGGGCGCAAGCACCCTCAGCAAGAGTACATCCAGATGGACTCGACCGACATCCTGTTCATCTGCGGCGGCACCTTCGAGGGTCTGGATGAGACCATCCGACGGCGGACCAACGAGCAGAAGCCGTTCGGCTTCCGTCAGAGTTCGAACCGGACTCCGGATCTGCCGCTCGGGGAAGTGCTGAGGAAAGTGCTGCCCGACGACCTGCTGAAGTTCGGGTTCATCCCGGAGTTCATCGGTCGCTTGCCGGTTGTGGCAACGCTGGAGCCGCTGGGCAAGCCGGCCCTGCTTCGTATTCTGGTGGAGCCCAAGAACGCGCTCGTTCAGCAGTACCGCAAATACCTGGAATGGGACGGCGTCGACCTGGAGTTCTCCCAGGACGCCCTGGAGGAGATCGCCGACCAAGCGCTCACGCGCGGGACGGGCGCCCGGGCGCTGCGAACGATCATCGAAGAGGTCATGCTGGACATTATGTACGAGGTTCCCTCCCGTCGCGGGACCGGAAGGTGCCTGGTGACGGCTGAAGCGGTGCGGCGTCAGAAGCCGGCCCGGCTGACGGGCGCGATCGAGAGCGAAGCGCCTCGCCCGGAGAGGGAAACCCCGCCCGCGCCCGAAGCTCAGGAGCGGAGGGCGGGCTGAACCCGCTGCTCTCCTGAGCAACAGATTACTCACCGACCCTCATAGACAGGTGAGAGCATGGCGCGTTGGCGAGGCGGCGCCTGCAGGTGCATTTCATGTCCTCGGGTGACTGAAGCAGTGACGAGCGAGCCATGAAATGCGCTCCAGGAAGGAGGCCTTCATGGCCGAGATGATAGAGACTAAGGTCCTCGCTCCCGAGGACGTTGAGGGCAAGAGCAGAGTCGTTCCCGAAGAGGCGCCCATCCTGCCCACGCGCGGCGCCGTGATCTACCCCTACCTCGTCGTGCCGCTCTTCGTCGGCCGTCCCCGCTCGGTGGAAGCGCTTGAGGCGGCGATGAAGGAGGAGCGACGGATCGTCCTGGTGGCGCAGCGCAACATTGATGTGGACGACCCCGGTCCGGAGGATGTCTATGCCATCGGCACGCTGGCCGAGGTGGTGCAGCTTCTGAGACTACCCGATGGCACCATCAGGGTGATGATTGAGGGGTTTGAGCGCGTTCGCATCAAGAGCTTTGTGCAGACCGACCCATACCTGCGCGCGAGCATCAGCTCCCTGCCCGAGGTGGAAGAGCCGGGGATCGAGACCGAGGCCCTGGTGCGCAACGTCGTCGCCCAGTTCGAGCGCCTCATCAACCTGGGGAAGAACCTGCCGGCCGAAGCTCTGGAGACCGCTCGTCGCATGAGCGACCCCGGCCGCCTGGCGGACCTGATCGCCTACTACACTCAAATCCCCGTCGAGGTGAAGCAGCATATCCTGGAGGCGGCCAACCAGCGCGAGCGCCTCGAAACGCTCGCCAACGTCCTGAACCGCGAGATCGAGATTCTCGAAGTCGAGCGCAAGATCAGCTCCCGCGTCAAGAAAGAGCTGGAGGAACTCCCAGAAGGAGTTCTATCTGCGGGAGAAGATGAAGGCCATTCAGCAGGAGCTGGGAGAGCGGGACGAGCGCTCCGGCGAGATCGAGGATCTCCGCAGCCGCATCACCGCGGCCAAGATGCCCCAGGAGGTCGAGGAACGGGCGCTCAAGGAGATCGAGCGCCTGGAGCGGATGCCCGCGGCCTCCCCTGAGGTCGTGGTGGTCCGCACCTACCTCGACTGGCTCCTCGCCATGCCCTGGAGCGTTCGCAGCGAGGAGAAGCTCGACATCATCGCCGCTGAGCGCATCCTCAATGAAGACCACTACGGGCTGAAAAAGGTCAAGGAGCGCGTGCTCGAGTTCCTGGCGGTCCGCAAGCTTGCCTCCGAGCTGAAGGGGCCGATCCTCTGCTTCATCGGGCCGCCGGGAGTGGGAAAGACATCGATCGGCCGGTCCATCGCCCGCGCCACGGGGCGCAAGTTCGTGCGCATCTCGCTCGGCGGCGTGCGCGATGAGGGCGAGATTCGCGGCCATCGCCGCACCTACGTCGGCGCTCTTCCCGGTCGCATCGTGCAGGGCCTGAAGACGGCCGGCACCCGCAACCCCGTGTTTATGATGGATGAGGTGGACAAGATCGGAATAGACTTCCGCGGGGACCCGGCGTCGGCTCTGCTCGAGGTGCTGGATCCCGAGCAGAACTACGCCTTCAGCGACCACTACCTCGAGGTGCCACTCGATCTCTCCGAGGTCATGTTCATCACCACTGGCAACCTGATGGACCCGATTCCGCCAGCCCTCCGCGACCGGATGGAGGTCATTGAGTTCCCCGGCTACATCGAGGAGGAGAAGCTGAAGATCGCCCAGCTCTTCCTGGTCCCGAAGCAGCTCAAGAACCATGGCCTGGCGCCCAAGCAGCTTACCTTCACCGAGGCCGGGCTGCGCTCGGTCGTCCGCCATTACACGCGGGAGGCCGGCGTCCGCAATCTCGAACGCGAAGTGGCATCGGTCTGTCGGAAAGTCGCGAAGGGTGTCGCCCAGGAGAAGATCAAGGCCGCCCGTATCACCGGTCACTCCATCCGGAACTACCTGGGCCAGCCACGCTTCCGATTTGGCGTCGCCGAGAAGGAAGATGAGATTGGGGTTGCCACCGGGCTGGGATGGACTGAGTTCGGCGGCGACATCCTGTTCATCGAGGTCAGCCTCATGAAGGGACGCGGGGGGTTGCTGCTCACGGGTCACCTGGGTGACGTGATGCAGGAATCTGGCAAGGCCGCGTTCAGCTATGCCCGCGCTCGCGCCGCCGACCTGGGGATCAACGAGGACTTCTACCGCAACACGGACGTCCATATCCACGTGCCCGCCGGCCAGATTCCCAAGGACGGCCCGTCAGCCGGTATCACCATGGCCACCGCGCTCATCTCAGCCCTGACCCGGAGACCTGTCGACCGCAACCTCGCGATGACCGGGGAGATCACACTACGAGGCAAGGTGCTGCCCGTCGGCGGGATCAAGGAAAAGGTGCTGGCGGCCCATCGTGCGGGGCTGAAGATGGTGGTCCTACCCAAGGAGAATCGAGCGCGATCTGGAGGAGATTCCCGCTCACGTGCAGCGCGACCTCAAGTTCCGCTTCGTCGAGACGATGGACGAGGTGCTCAACATCGCCCTCCATGATCGCCCCAAGGGAGAAGCGCGCGCGCCAAGGCGGGCGGCGGCTGAGCGGGAAGCCGCTCATGTGCCCCAGCCGCCGACTCCGGCGCTCTGAGCCTGGGACTAGCCGAATGATAGAGCGAGGCAGCCATCCCGGGCTGCCTCGCTTCTTTCCGGTCAGATCGCGCCGATCTCAGAACCCGAACATCTCCTGCAGCCTCAACACCAACGCCAGATCGCCCTGCACATCGACTCGGCCCTGGAAGAACGCGGTGTACCCGTCGAGCTTCCCCGAGAGCAGGTCGACCCAGTCCTGCGCCGACATAGTGATAGTAACGTCACAGTGCGACGAGACGCCAGCGTCGAGCGAGCACTGGCGATCGGCGACGCTGAGGTACCAGGTCCCGCCGCCATCCCCACTCAAGTTGAGCTGATAGATCGCCGAGAAGCCATCCGCCTCTTCAGGGCGGAAGCGTTCGACGAGGGCTACCAGCAAGTCTCCCGGCTTCGCCATCTACTACTCCTTCTTGTCATTCCGGCCGCCGCCGACATGGCGGAGACAGCACCAGGGCTCGCATGCTCTACCGTCGTGGGCGCGCCGCCGCCTTCTGCCGGAGACGACTCCTCGTCGCGTCTGGTCGGCGGAGGAGACCTCCCGCGCCCATGCCGAGCGCGAAAAAGAGCGCTCCGAACAACAGCGCCAGCCACGGGAACGGCGCGCGGGCGTCGGCCAGCCCGATGCTCAGGAAGGCTGTGTTGTTGCTCCTACTGGCCTCCACGACATCGTCAAAGGGGTCCATGGCCACCGACAGCAGGTGCATGCCTCTGGCCCCAACGAACGTCGTGCGCCACTCGGCGCTCCCGCCAGGAGGCAGCTCCTTGGGCAGCATCCATTCCGCGTACCGGCGCCCATCTGCCGTCAGTGCCACGGGTACGGGCGGCATTGGCGCAGCACCGTCGTTGCGGACCACGACCGTCAGTTCGATCTTGTCGCCCGCTCGGAGATCGCTTCCCCGCGCGGCTAGCGTGACCGCGGCATCGGGGAGAGGCGGACGCGACCCTTCAGCGCCAGCAGCGAAGCCCGCTGCGTATGACCCTAGCAGTCCCACGGCCACCAGCAACAGCCGCCGACACTGAATTGGCATATGAAGGGCCTTCCACCCATCACCGTCCAATCCTGCCCACGCGCTCGCCGTATAGGCGCCGGAAGAGACCACAGGCTCAAGTCGAGCGCCCACGCGCGTTCCTTTACACCCTCTCGCGGGCGTGTTAGAATGGCGGGCGTTGGCGGCGTTCATCGAGGTCGGAATTCGACTCTCAGGCGTGCCGCTCGCCGTGAACCGGACCTCCCCGTTCGGTCCCAGACGTGCAGACTCCATGGGCAATATCGCTGAACAGACCACGGTCGCGCGAGCAGTCCAGAAGCGTGGGGTCGGGCTGCACACCGGCGCCGAGGCAGCCTTGGCGTTGCTGCCCGCGCCGCCGGACACGGGCATCGTGTTCGTGACCAGTTCTGGCGTGGAGATCCCCGCCCTTGCCGATTCTGTGGTCGATACCGAACGCGCAACTTCCCTGGGCCGGGGCGAGGCTGGCGTTCGCGCCGTGGAGCACTTACTGGCCGTCCTCTATGCCCTGGGCGTAGACAATGCCAGGTTGGAGATCGATGGTCCTGAAGTGCCCGCCGACGACGGCAGTGCCCGCGGGTGGGTCGCCCTGATCAGGCAGGCCGGGAAGAAGCGCCTCGGCCGACAGCGGGAGGCGGGAGCTCTGAGGGCCCCCGTGTGGCTGGGCGAAGGCAGTTCGTGGGCGATGGCGATCCCATCGAGATCGGCCCTGTCGCTGACCGTGGCCGTCGACTACGCCGACACTGTGGTCGGGCGCCAGATCATCTGGCTTCCCGGAGCTGCACGGAGGTTCGCCGCCGAGATCGCCCCCGCTCGCACCTTCGCTTTCCAGCACGAACTGGAGCAGCTCCGCGCCGCCGGGCTGGCGAAGGGCGGAGGCGCGGAAAATGCTTTCACGGTAGGCCCACAAGGTTATTCGGGACCGCTGCGCTTCGCTGACGAAGTGGTCCGCCACAAGGCGCTCGACCTGCTCGGGGACCTATCCCTATGCGGGCGCAGACTGCAGGCGCAAGTGATCGCGGTGCGGCCGGGGCATAGGCTCAATGTGGCGCTGGCGAAGGCCATCCAGGCTTCGCTCGAGCAGCCGGTAGAGCATGGGCCAGGCTGAATGCGCTGGCGGGTGACCGGCCCATGGCTCCAGCACCTACTCTGGACGAGGAGAGACTGAGATGATGGACATCAACCAGATTCAGGCCATCCTGCCACACCGATATCCGTTCCTCTTGGTAGATAAGATACTCGAACTCGAGCCTGGCAAGAGGGCGGTGGGGCTCAAGAATGTGACGGTGAATGAGGACTTCTTCAACGGTCACTTCCCCGGCAACCCTATCATGCCGGGCGTGCTGATTGTTGAGGCGATGGCCCAGGTTGGGGGCATCCTTCTGCTCGCCACCACCGGTAACGAGGGGAAGCTGGCGCTCTTCGCCGGCATCGACAAGCTGCGGTTCCGTCGCCAGGTCTACCCGGGTGACCAGCTCATCACTGAAGTGGTCCTCGACAAGACCAAGGGCGACATCGGCCGGGTCAAGGTCGTGGGCAAGGTGGACGGCCAGGTAGTCGCCGAAGGCGAGTACCTCTTCGCGTTGCGCCGAGAACAGGGACCCAAGACCTTGGCGGCCGCGGACGCGCAGGAGGGGTAAGGTGGCGAAGCTCCACCCAACAGCGATCGTTGATCGCGACTGCGAGCTTGCTGACGACGTTGAGGTCGGCCCGTTCTCGATCATCCGGAAGGGCTGTGTCATCGGCCCGGGAACGGCGATCGACGCGCACGCTCTGTTGGAGTACACGACTGTCGGCGCCAACTGCCAGTTCCACTTCGGCGCGGCCATCGGGTCGCCGCCTCAGGACTTGCATTACCATGGCGAACCCACGCGGGTCATCATCGGCGACCGCAACATCATCCGGGAGCACGTGACCATCCACCGTGCCAGTGGCGAGGGAAACGTCACCAGCGTCGGAAGCGACTGCATGCTAATGGCCGTCACCCACCTGGGCCACAACTGCCAGGTCGGGAATCACGTAATGATCGCTACCCTCTCAGGCATGAGCGGGCACGTAATCCTTGAGGACCGGGTCATCATCGGCGGCATGGTTGGCTCCCACCAGCTAGTCCGCGTGGGCAAGATGGCCATGGTCAGCGGCTACTCTAAGCTCAGCCAGGACGTTCCACCATTCAGCCTGGTCGACGGGAAGCCGGCGCGAGTTATCGGGCCCAATGTGGTCGGCCTTCGCCGCGCCGGGATAGCGCCAGAGGCCCGTCAAGCGATTCAGAGGGCGTTTCGTCTGATCTACCGCTCCGGGCTTGAGATGGCGCGAGCGCTGGAACAGGTAAGCTCCGAGCTTGGCAACTTCGAAGAGGTCCGCTACCTGGTCGACTTCCTCCATCGCACGCGGAATGGTCGCGTCGGCCGGCAGCAGGAAGTAGCCAGCTAGTGAGTGCCGCCGAACCGCTCGCGGACGGGAGCGTGCCGGCAGACCGGCGGGCGGAGCGAGAGACGGCTTCGGTCTTCATCTCGGCTGGCGAGGCCTCCGGCGACTGGGCGGGGGCGCGCTTGGCAGATGCCCTGCGCACCCGCAGCGGCGATCTCCGCCTCCGCGGTGTCGGCGGGAGACGGATGGCTTCAGCCGGCGTGCAGCTTATCGCCGACAGCTCCACCTGGGGCGCCATCGGGGTCTTTGAGGCGCTGTCGAAGGTTCCCCGCGTGATGCGTTCGCTTCGCGTTATCCACTCCTGGCTTCGCGCATCCCCGCCATCGGCGCTGGTGCTGATAGATGCCGGCGCGGTTAACATGCGCTTCGCCCACCAGGCCCGGTCGATGGGTCTGCCGACGCTCTACTACTTTCCGCCTGGATCGTGGCGAAAGCGCCCCAAGAGCATCGAGATCCGAGACGCTGTTGACATGATCGCCACCCCCTTCCCCTGGTCGCGCGATCTGCTGCAGGGAGGTCGAGCGAGAGTGGAGTGGGTGGGCCACCCGGTGGTGGAGTACGCCCACCCCGACATCTCCCGCGAGGAGGCGGCGAAGCGTTACGGCATCGACCTGACACGGCCGGTCGTGGCGATCGCCCCGGGCAGCCGAAGCCAGGAGATTCACTACCTGCTGCCGGTGTTGGCGCACGCCGCGAGCAGGCTGATGCAGCACTTCCCCGGGCTGCAACTGCTGGTGCCTGTCGCCTCGTCGCTGGACCGCGATCGGACCCTCGGGCCTTTGACATCAGTCGGGGTTCAGGCGCGGCCCCTCGATGGAATGGACTATAACGCGCTGCAACTGGCGCAGGCCGCAGTTGTCTGCTCAGGGAGTGTGACCCTCGAGTTCTCCTGTCTGCGTACTCCCATGGTTGTCGTGTACCGGGCCAGCAGAGCCACCACCCTTCAGTACCGCCTGCTACGCGGCCTCCTGGGCGGGCAGCGGTTCGCCGCCATGCCAAACATCATTGCCGGTAGAGAGGTCGTGCGGGAGCTATTGGGGTCGGAGGCGAACCCGGACAGCATCGCCCGGGAGGTCGCTTCCCTGCTCCGTGACGAGCGTGAGCGGGCCCGGATCAGCGCCGAGCTGGGCGCCGTCGTAGCTGCGCTCGGCTCGCCCGGCGCCTCGGCGCGAACGGCCGAGATGGTGCTGGAACTTATTGAGGAAAGACGCGTTGCCGACCCAGTCGCCCGAAGGTAACCCGGTCCGCGTTCACTCCATTCGCGTGCTGCGAAGACTGCTCTCGCAGGCGCGGGCGCGCCGCTGGTCGGCTTACGGCGCGCTCGCTTCCCTCTTCGGAGAGGCGCTGATCGAGAACGCCGCCATCCCGGTGCTGCTGGCCTTCCTCCTGCTCGCGATTGCGCCGTCCATGGCCGCCTCCGCCCTTGGCTCGAAGGCCCGCGTTGACTGGATCCAGCGCCTCGGATGGGTGCACTCGGATACGCAGCAGCAGCAGCTCCACAGCCTCCTCATCTTCGCTCTGGTCATGCTCGCCGCCTGGGTTGCCAAGAGCATCTTCGCGTTCGGACGCAGCTACCTGTCTCAGCATTTCGCGCAGGGGGTGATCCGGGACCTGCGCCGGCGCTTGTACGACCACCTGCTGAGGCAGTCTTTGGCGTTCTATCGGGCCCGGGAGACGGGGGACCTTCTCTCGCGGGTCAGCAATGATGTCGCGGTGCTTCAGCGGATGCTCGGCAACGATCTGGTGGACGCGGCCCGGGGTCCGATTACCGCGACCGTGGCGATGGCCCTCATGTTCTCGCTGGAGTGGCGGCTCACGCTCTTCGCCCTCACCTGCGTTCCCCTCATCTCATTCCTCATCGCCCGCTCCGGCGAGCGGTTGCGCCGGCTGGGGCGGGAAACGCAGCGCCAGCTGGGGCAACTGAACTCGTTCCTGCAAGAGCGGATCGCGGGCGTAGAAACAGTCCAGCTCTTCAGCATGGAAGACCGCGAGGCGGAGCGATTCCGGGAAATCAACGACGGTAACTACCGCGTGAATATCCGCGTCGCCGCTGTTGCTTCCGTGCTGGTGCCGCTGGTCGAGCTTATCGGTGGCGTGGGGTTGCTCATCCTGATCTGCGTCGCGGGCTACTTTGCCATCAAAGGCCCGCTCAGCCTGCCGACTTTGGTGGCCTTCGCCTACGCCGGACAGAGCCTCGGAAGCAAGCTGGGTCTGCTGGGGAAGATCTGGCTCTCGGCCCAACAGGGCGCGGCGGCGGGAGATCGCATCTTCGAGATCCTCGACACTCACGAGGAAGTGCCCGAAGCACCCGGTGCGGAGCGGTTGAGCCGTATCGAGGGGCATATCGCGTTCCGCGACGTTGCGTTCCATTACCGAGATGGCGAACCCGTTCTACGAGGGGTGAGCCTACTGGTGGAGCCGGGACAGGTAGTGGCACTGGTGGGCGCCAGTGGTTCGGGGAAGACCAGTCTCGCCAGCCTCATCCCGCGGTTCTACGACCCCTCGGCAGGGACCATCGAGATCGATGGTGTCGACATCAAGAGCGTGACCCTGCGCTCGCTTCGCTCTCAGATCGGGATTGTTCCCCAGGAACCGATATTGTTCGGCGGCAGCATCGCCGAGAACATCGCCTACGGGCTTCCTGAGGCCGAGATGGCCGAAATCGAGGAGGCTGCGTCCGCCGCCAACGCCCATGCCTTCATCGTCTCGTTCCCGCGGGGCTATGGCTCTCCCATTGGCGAGCGCGGGGCCAAGCTCTCGGGGGGCCAGAGGCAGCGGATCGCCATCGCCCGCCGCGCTGCTACGGGACCCGCGCATCCTCATTCTCGACGAGGCCACCGAGCGCGCTCGACGCGGAGTCGGAAGCGCTAGTGCAGACCGCCCTGGAGCGGCTGATGCAGGGACGAACGACGCTGGTGATAGCTCATCGCCTCTCCACTATCCAGCGCGCCGACCGTATCCTGGTGCTGTCCGAAGGGCAGATCGTGGAGGACGGCAGCCACCACGATCTCATGGGCAGGGCCGGTGCCTATCGCCGCCTCTACGAGGCCCAGCTTCATCTCCCGCCGCAGGAGGCCTCGGCCACCTCATGAGCCCACTGGCAAAGGCGCCGCGAACTGAGACAAGGGGGCGTGGTTGGGGCGACAAGTGGCGGCTTGCCGTCGAGCTTCTGTGCTACGACGCGCTGCTGCTGGTGCTAGCCCCGCTGGTGGCGATCTGGCTTTCCTGGCGGTGGTTGGCCCGGCGCAAGCCGCTCGGCTGCTGGCGGCATCGTCTTGGCCTGGTCCCCCGGCTGGGCGCTGTTGCGGCCCGATCGGGCGGAGGGGCGCTCGAGAAGCGCCCGCTGGTGATCTGGGTGCACGCGGTTTCGGCAGGCGAGGTGGCGGCGGCCAGGCCCGTCGTGGAGGCCCTGAGAGCCGCCTTCCCCTCAGCGCGAATCGGGATGTCCACGATTACCGCCGCGGGCATGACGGTAGCCGCGAAGAGCTGCCGTGGCGTCGATGCCTTCTTTTATCTCCCTCTCGACGGGTTGTTCTGCATGGCGCGCGCGTTCGCGCGCATCAGACCTCAACTGCTTGTGGTCACAGAGAAGGAATTGTGGCCCAATTTCCTGGGCCTCGCCAGGCTTATCGGAACGAGGGTCCTGGTCGTGAATGGCCGCGTCTCCGATCGAACCATCAGTCGGTCGAAGTGGGCCCCAGGGTTCGTCAGATGGCTCTATCGGCTGCCTGACCTGATCTGCGTGCAATCGTCACAGGATGCATCGCGCCTCTCTGCTCTTTCCGTGCCCTCAACCCGGGTGCTGATCGGCGGCAACACCAAGGTTGACAGCATGGCGAACCGAGACCCGGCGGCAGAGGCGGAACTCAAACGCGATCTCGGCGTCGCGAGTGGCGAGCCCTGGCTCGTCGCGGGAAGCACGCATGCGGGCGAAGAGGAGGTGGTGATAGAGGCGTTCCGTCTCGTTCGCGCCCGGATGCCGGGGGTGAGGCTGCTGCTCGCCCCCCGACACCTGGAGCACGTGCCCGCGGTCTCCGCGCTGGTTGCTGAACAGGGGTTCTCGGTAGTCAGACGGACCGACAACCCATCCCAGTCGGAGGCCGTGGTGATCCTCGACACCATGGGGGAGCTGCGAGCTTCCTATGGCTTCGCTACGGTGGGGTTCGTCGGCGGCAGTCTGGTGCCGATTGGCGGGCACAGCCTGCTGGAGCCGACCGCGGCCGGTCGCGCCGTGCTCTTCGGGCCTCACACTGAGAACTGCGCCGATGTCGCCGATCTAGTGCTAGCATCTCATGTTGGCTTCCGCGTAACCGGCGCGCACGAACTGGCGGAGCAGTTTCTGCGGATTGCCGAGGACCCAGAGTTGCAGGCCGGCATTGCTCGCACCGCCTCCTCCCTGATCGCGCAGCAGCGCGGCGCGGCGGCGCGGTGCATCGAGGCGGCACAGCGCTTACTCGCTCTTGAGAGTACGCAATGATGCTACCCGATGACAGCTTGTGGATGAGGATCGCGCGTGGCGAAGCCAGGGCCCCGAGCGAACGTGTCTGGGCGGCCGGACTGCGCGCCTTGTCGGTTGCGTACGGGGTGGCGCTCAAGCTGCATATCGCCGGCTACCGGATGGGGGTTGCCCGGCGCACCCGATTCCCGGTCCTGGTGGTTAGCGTCGGGAACCTGACCCTCGGCGGTACTGGCAAGACCACCGCCGCGCTGGCGGTTGCGCGATGGCTCTCGGAGCATGGACGCCGCGTCGCCTACCTCAGCCGCGGCTACCGGGGTACCGGCGAGAAGAAGGCGGTGATTGTCTCTGAGGGGTTCGGGCCGCTGCTTCCCGCAGACGTGGCCGGCGACGAGCCCTATATGATCTCTCGCGCGCTCCCGGAGGTGTTCGTTCTCGTAGGGCGGGACCGCCGCCGGACCGGCGCCCTGGCGCTGGAGAAGCTCGGGGCCGATGCCATCGTGCTCGATGATGGGTTCCAGTACCAGCGGCTCGCCCGCGACCTGGACATCGTGCTGGTGGACGCGCTCTCGCCCTTCGGGTATGATTTCCTGGTGCCGCGAGGGCTCCTTCGTGAGCCACCGTCACACCTCGCTCGCGCCGACGCCGTCTGGCTAACGCATTCGGACCTGGTGAGGAGGGTGGACCTGGAGGCGATTCGGGGTCGCGTTGAGCGGCTCGCGCCGAACGCCCGGCTGTGGGAGGCGGTGCATCAGCCAGTCTGCCTCCGCAGCCTCGCCGTGGATGAGGAGATCGAGCTGGAAGCATTGAGCGGCCGCAAGATCTCCGCGCTCTCCAGCCTCGGCAACCCCCTCGCCTTCGAGCGCAGCTTGGAGCGGTTGGGGGCTGAGGTGACGGCCCGGGTCAGATTCCCGGACCATCACCAGTACCGAGTCGATGAGCTGCGCACGGCACTGGAGAAGCTGAACGGGGCGGAATGGATCGTCACCACGGAGAAGGACGCGGTCAGGATCCCGGAGGAGGCCTTGAGCAGGCCAGGCTGGGCGCTGGGTGTCCAGCTGGCCGGCCGACCCGAGGGATCGTCCCTGTCTGAGGAGTTGACGTGCCTGCTGCCGCGCGAAGAACAAGATCTAGCCTCTGTCTACGGCCTCGGCAACCGCTCCGCCCTGTACCAGTGGCAGCGCCGGATGCAGACCCGGCTTGGGAACGCGGTGCTGCTGTGGATGGCCCGTGGATTACCGCACCATCCCGGAGCGCACCGCCTATCGGATGGGGGGGGCGATCGGTGGCATGCTCAGGTTCATCTCACCTCGCCATTTCCACCTCGTCCTTGCTAACTTGCGCCTCGCCTTCGGCGATGAGAAGAGCGAAGAGGAGCTTCGGCGCATCGCGATCGCCTGCTATCGTCACCTCGGCAAGTGCCTGATGGAGTTCATCCGCCTGCCCGCCCTGAGCGTGGAAGACCTCAAGCGCGCCGTCGACATGCAGGGCTTTGAGCACCTCGACAGGGCGCTGGAGGCCGGCAATGGGGCGATCTTGCTCACCGGCCATCTCGGGAACTGGGAGATGGTGGGCACGCGTGTCGCCGCGCAAGGCTACCCGCTCAATGTGATCGCACGTGCACAGCGTGACGACGCTCTCACCAACTACATTCGACGCACTCGCGAAACTGGTGGCATCCGCGTGCTCCACCAGGAAGTCGCCGTCCGTCGGTCGCTCGCGGCGCTGCGTGACAACCAGGTAGTTGGGATACTGATGGACCAGAACGCCGGCGACGATGGCGTATTCGTGGATTTCTTCGGCCACCTCGCCTCGACTGCGGCGGGCGCTGCCGCGTTCGCGCTCAGGACGGGCGCGGCCGTGCTGCCTACGTTTGGCTGGAGGAACGCAGATGATAGGCACAGCGCTCGCGTCGGCGAACCAGTCCTTCTGATCCGCACAGGGAACCGCGACCGCGACCTGCTGGAGAACACCGCGCGCTACACCAAGATCATCGAACAGCACATCCGGGAGCACCCGGAGCAGTGGTTCTGGCTGCACAAGCGGTGGAAGAGCCGTCCGCCTCAGGAGCACAGCGCGTGAAGATCCCTGAGCGCGTTCAGAGCATACTAATCGTGAAACTGAGCTCGATCGGCGATGTCGTTCAGTCGCTGCCGGTCGCGGTTGCTCTGCGACGGCGATTCCCGGAAGCCTACATTGCCTGGGCGGTTAAGCCCGCGGCTGCCGATGTTGTTGCCGGCAATCCCCATCTGAGCGAGACCCTAGTGCTCGGCGGACAAGCCGACAGGCCGGGTTGCCGCTCGCTGCCGCCTCTCCGCGAGCCTCAGCGCCTGGCGCGCGCTCTCCGGGAGCGCCGGTTTGAGCTTGCCCTGGACATGCAAGGACTGTTCAAGACCGCGCTGGTGGCCCGGCTCAGCGGCGCACCCGCGCGCATCGGGTTCCGCAACCGCCAGGAGGGCGCTTTCCTGCTGAACAACCTATCGATAGTCCCGGACCGTCGCGACCTGCATGCGGTCGATGTCTACCTCGGCTTCGCCGCGGCGGTCGGCGCGCCCACGACGCCCGTCGAGTTCAGCATCGCAATCTCGGAGAGCGATGAGCGAGCCGTCGACGGCCTGCTGGGAGACAGTGTAAATCTGGTCGCGCTCATCCCCGGGGCGCGGTGGCTCTCGAAGCGTTGGCCTCCCGCGAAGTTTGCGGCGGTGGCCGACCTCCTGGCCGAAGAGGAGGGGTGTACCAGCGTGGTGGTGGGCGCGAACAGCGACGCTGCACTGGCCGCCGAGATCGCCGCGTCGGCGAAGACTCCGATACTGGATCTGACGGGGAAGACGACGCTGAAGCAGCTCGCCGCACTCTTCCGGCGCTGCCGCGTGGTGGTGTCGAACGAGACTGGGCCCATGTACATCGCCTCGGCGATGGGTGCTCCAACAGTGGCGATTTTCGGGCCCACGGACGCGAAGCGACTGGGGCCGTACGGAAGCGTGCACGCCAAGGTGGTACCCGATCTCCCGTGCAGGCCCTGCCGGCGCCGCACCTGCCATCCCCTGAAGTGCATGGAGGCAGTCGCGCCCGAGCCGGTTGTCAGTGCTGCGCGTTGGCTGCTCCATCAGCCGGCCCCCGGAGGTGACGCGTGCCAGCGCGCGAGCACGAATCCGGCCTGACGATTCTCCAGGTGCTTTCCTGGCTGAATTATGGCGGCGTCGAAAGCTATGCCATCCGACTCGCCACCGCCTTACAGCAGCGCGGCCATCGCGTTCTGATCGCCTCCAGCGGAGGTCAGCTCGTGCCCGGCCTAGAGGCGCTCGGCATTGAGCACTTCCCCATCGACTTCACCGGCAGTCGCACGCTGTCAGGGCTGCGCGCGCTGCGCCTGCTCATCGAGCGCGAGCAGGTGGATCTGGTGAATGCCCACAACTGGCGTGCCGGAATGGTTTCCTCGCTGGCCTGCCGCCTGGTGGGCGTGCCCTATGTGTTGACAGTGCACGGAACGCGCAATCCCGTCAACCGCCACGGGGTCTTCTACTGGAGCAGGCGCGTTGTCGTAGTTAGCGAGGCTAGCCGGCGCAACCTGGTCGACGGATTCGGCCTCCCCGAAGCCCGCGTCGTCCTCGGCCTCATCGGCGTGGATTGTGAGCGGTTCCGGCCGAGTGAGCCCGACGCGAGACTCGAGATCGAGTGCGGCCTGGCACCCGGCGCGCCCCGGATCGTACATGTCAGCCGCTTCAGCCACAGCAAAGCGCCGGTGGCGCTGGCCCTGATCGAAGCGATGGGGGCACTGGATCGAGCGGTTCCGGGTGTGGAGCTACTGCTGGTGGGGCAGGGGCCGGAGGAGGAGACGGTAGCGGCCTCCGCTAGAGTGGCAAACGAACGCCTTGGGCGGCAGGCAGTCACCTGGCTGGGCGGCCGGGCCGACATCCCACAGCTGCTGGGGCTGTCGTCGGTCGTTGTTGGGACGGCAAGCGTGGCCCTGGAAGCGATGGCCTCGGGCAAGCCGGTGGTGGCGGCTGGGAAGGGCGGCTACCTCGGCCCCGTTACGGCAGATAGCCTCGCCAGGGCCGAGCAGACTTGCTTCGCCGACCACGAGGAGGCCGGGCCTATCACCGCGGACGAGATGGCGGCCGATCTTGCAGCCATCCTGACCGATAGCGGTGCCGCAGCCGAGCTAGGGCGGTTTGGCCGCCAGGCCGCGGAGGAACGATACTCTGTCCCGCGCCTCGGCGAACAGGTAGAGGCCATATACCGAGGAGCGCTTTGCGCTCGGCCGGAGGTGCGGAGTATTCTCGTCTTCCACCTCAACCAGATCGGCGACCTGATGTTCACGCTGCCGGCGCTGAAAGCCCTGCGGGAGGCATTTCCCCAGGCGCGCATCACCAGCGTGTTGCGACCACACCTGATCGGGCTACTGGCGGAAAGCGGATTCGTGGATGATATCATCCCCCGGCCTCCCGGTGGGCCGCTAAGAGCGGTCGCGCTGGCGCGGCAACTGCGACGACTGCGGCCAGACCTGGCGATCGCTTTCTCCCAATCAGCGACGATGGCGATCTGCGCTCGACTCTCGGGCGCGCGGCAACGAATCGGATACGTCGATTCCGACCTCTGCCGTCTGCTGAATCACAGAGTGCAGGAGCGTGGCATCCCCTGCCCGAGCAAGGTGATGCACCTGCTGCGCAGCCTTGGGCTGACCCCCGGGGAGACAGACTACGTTGGGCTGGTGCGGTTGAGCGAGGCCGACGGGGCAGCTGGCGCGCGAACGCTCGCCGAAGCCGGCCTCGCGGGCAATGGTCCGCTGGTTGCCTTGGCGCCAGGGGAATCGGCCGATCGACCTTACAAGTCGTGGAGCGTGGAAGGTTTCACCCGGGCCGGCGCGCAGTTGGCTGCGGAGCTGGATGCCCGCCTGATCGTAGTGGGGGGCGGAAAAGACGTGGCGGTGGGTGATGCCATCTCATCGGGGCTGCAGGACCGGGCCCGGAATCTGGCAGGACGGACGACTCCGGCCCAACTGGCGGCCGTGCTATCGCGATGCGATCTGCTGATCGGGATCGATTCGGGTCCGATGCACGTGGCGGCCGCGCTAGGCGTCCCTGTGGTCGGCATTTTTGGGCCCACGGACCCCACCAGAACTGGCCCCATGGGAAAGGGCCACGAAATCGTATTCCACCGACAGCCCTGCGCGCCGTGCATGACGCCGACGTGTGTGGACAGGCCGTGTATGGCCGGCATCTCGGCCGATGAGGTGATGGCAGCGGTGCTACGGATACTGGCGCGCGAACGCGGGAAGTCTGACATCGCAGCGGCAGGCGGGTAGACTGTGCCTTCCATCGTTCACATCGACTCGGGCCGCATGTGGGGGGAGGACAGGCGCAGTCCTTGGGACTGGCATTGGCGCTCGCCGAGCGTAGTGAGAAGGTGCATTTCCTCGCCCAGCCCGGGGGCGCGCTGGCCGAGCGGCTGGCAGCCACCAGGCTATCCTGGGAGGCGATCCCACTGCGCGGGTTGGCAGGCGTGCTGAGATCAGCACGGTTGCGGGCCCGGCTTCGCCAGCTTGGACCAGACATCATTCACCTGCACGACTCGGCGGCGCAGGTGCCTGCGCTGTGGGCGGCCGGTCGATTGGGTGTCGGCAGACTTAACCGTGGCAGGCCGCGCGTTGTCATCACCCGGCGCACCGACTTCCCCATCGCCGGGCCAAAACGGGCCCGATCCTACGAGTTCCTCTGCGATCGGGTAATCTGTGTGTCGGAGGCCGCTCGGCGGCGACTGCTGGAGGCGGGGGCGCCCGCGAACCTGTTGTGCGTGATCCCCGACTTTGTGGACTGCCGGTTCTTCGATCCGGCGACAGTTGCGGTGGCGCGGAACGAAGGCCCAACGGTGGTATCGGTGGGCCGTCTCACCTCGGAGAAGGGGCACATCGTGCTCCTGCGGGCGATGGCGAAGGTGATGGCCGATGTGTCCGGGGCGCGGCTGGTGATATGTGGGGAGGGGGACCGGAAGGAGGCACTGCAGAAGGAGTCGGAGACGTTGGGGCTGGCTCCCGCGGTCTCATTCATAGGCTTCATGGCCGACGTGCGGCCTGTGCTCGCGGCTGCCGACGTGTTCGCGATGCCATCGCTGTCGGAGGGACTTGGGGTCGCCGCGCTAGAGGCGATGGCGATGGCAAAGCCGGTGGTGGCAAGCAGCGTGGGTGGCCTGCGCGAGTCGGTGGTGGATGGTGTGACCGGCCTGCTGGTGCCTGCTGGCGACCACCTGGCACTGGCGGCGGCGGTGACTGCGCTGCTGGAGAAGCCGGAGCTGGCGCAGACTCTGGGCCGGGCCGGTAGGGAAACCGCGCTAGCGCAGTTCGATCGCGGCCCGGTCGTCGATCGTGTGCTGGCCGTGTATCGCGATGTGCTCGCAGAGGACTGACGTGTCTCTCACGGCTATCGTGACTACGCTGAACGAAGAGGCCTGCATCGGCGACTGCCTGGACCGGCTCGGGTTCGCCGATGAGGTGCTGGTCGTCGACTCGTTTAGCGCCGATCGAACCGTGGAAGTGGCGCGGATGCGCGGCGCCAAGGTGCTTCAACATGAGTACATCTCGCCATCAGCCCAGAAGAATTGGGCGGTGGAGCAGGCCTCGGGTGACTGGGTGCTGTTCGTCGATGCAGATGAACTGGTGACAGGGGAGCTGGCCGCCGAGATCAGGCAACTCGTCGGCAGCTCCGACGCTCGCGTTGGCTACGAGACTAAGCGACGCAACTTCCTCCTGGGCCGGGAGATCCGTCACTCAGGTTGGCAGAACGACTGGGTGCTGAGGCTGGTGCGGAGGGGGAAAGGACAGTACCGCGAGCGCCAGATCCACGAGCAACTCGTCGTTGACGGGGCCGTCGGGAGACTCCAGGGCTGCTTGCTGCACTACTCCTACCGGTCGCTTGACGATTACTGGCGGAAGCTGCGCCGCTACGCGGACTGGAACGCATCTGAGGCGCGCCGGCAGGGGGTTCGGGTTTCCCCAATCTACATGATGCTTCACCCTCCCTTGCGCTTCTGGAGAGCCTATCTGCTGCAGTGCGGATTCCTCGACGGCGCTCCCGGCCTGGTGGTCTCTCTGATGACGGCCATCTACGCGGCCGCCAAGGATATCCGCATCTGGGAGGACCAGTGCAGGGGGAATGATGAACCGCGGGGCGGTTAACCTCTCTGCCATCGTCGTCAACTGGAACGGCGGCGACCTCTTGCGCTCATGTCTGCACTCCCTGGAGGCGGCGACCGCAGGCCTGGAAGCCGAGATCTGGCTGGTGGATAACGCTTCGATGGACGGCTCGGCAGAAGCCGCGGTGGCCAGCTTCTCTGAGGCGCGCGTGATTCGCAACTCGACGAATGAGGGGTTCGCCAGGGCAGTCAATTCGGCGCTGTCGGAAGCCGGGGGAGACTTCACGCTGCTGCTGAACCCGGATGCTCAGATCGACGCTGCCTCGCTTCACCGTCTGCTCGCTGTGACGCGAGCCGACGCGACGATCGGCATTGCCGGCTGCCCCAGCGTCGACGCTGAAGGCAAGTCCGCTCCGGGTTACGAGACCTCCTTTCCCGGCGCGCGCCGGCGGATGATCGCGGCAGCGGACAGGAGCGTCAGAGACGTTGCCTGGGTGTCGGGGGCCTGCCTGCTGGCGCGTCGCAAGATGATTGAGGAGATCGGGTATCTCGACCCCGGGTACTTCATGTACTACGAGGACGTCGACTGGTGCTATCGGGCGCGAGCGAGAGGGTGGCGGGTGGTAAGCGTGAGCGATGCCTCGGCGCAACACGAGTTGGGCGGAAGCTCGGGGCAGGTGAACGCCGCGGAGAGGGCGGGCCGCGTAACGTCATCGCGGCTGCGTTTCTACCGGAAGCACTATTCGGCCGGCCGGGCGCAACTGCTGGCTCTCCGGATAGCCGTACCGGCCGCGCTAGGTGTTCTGCTGCGGCTGGGGCCTTCGCTGTTTGCCCGCGGGACGCGCAGTGCGCTCTATGTTGACTGGGCACGGTTGAGCGCGGCAGTGGCCGGATTCACGGCCGGGAAGGCGGGTGAGGGATGACCAATGGGTGCCGGCCGACGGGCGCGCTAAAGATCGTCTCGGTGCCCGAAGCGCAGGGATGTGCGGCGGAATGGCGTCACGCCGGGAAGACCGTAGCCTATACGAATGGCTGTTTCGACCTGATTCACGCCGGGCATGTGCGCACGCTCGCGTTTGCCCGCGACCAGGCCGATGCCTTAGTCGTCGGGATCAACAGCGATGATTCTGCGCGACGGCTGAAGGGACCAGGGAGGCCCATCATGCCCGAGCAAGAGCGCGCCGAGATCCTGGCCGCTCTTACCTGCGTCGACCTGGTGGTGATCTTCCCGGAGCTGAGCTCCCTGCCGACGATCCAGGCGCTGCGACCTGAGGTCTGGGTGAAGGGCGGAGACTACGACCTCAGCACCGTCCACCAGGAAGAGCGAGCCTTCGTGGAGAGCTACGGTGGTCGCGTCGCCCTTGCCGGCCGCGTCGGCGGTGCCTCTACCACAGAGATCATCGCCAAGATTCGGCGCCTGCCCGAGGAGTAGGCCTACCAGTTGCCCAGGTTCTGCAGGGCATTCACCACTGTATGGTAGGTTCGCAGCTTCAGCAGCTCCTGCCCCATGAGGCTGCTCGCCAACATGTCGGCATCGGGGCCGGCTCCGTACCCTATCATCAACGTGCGCAGGAGCACGTGTCCGACGATCATCCCTATTGCAATGCCGAGAATGGCTCCGACCACCGGGTCGAGCACGTCGAGCGAGAGCAGCGTGGTGTCGTAGATGACCTTGGTGCCGAGGATGACGAGCGCGGCCAGCACCAAGAAGAGAGCCGCGTACCAGAAGGCCTGATTCCCACTGGGTTCGGCGAGCAGGGGCGCCGCCTTTGCCACCGGGCCTGCCAGCAGATCCGCGACCTTCAGGATTATGATTGCCCCCACGAAGTCGAATATCGAGCGGCCGAACCCCCTCTGACTCTCGGCCCACGCGATCCCGACGATCAGCAAGAGCGCTGCGATGTCAGTCCACATCATGTTGGGTCACCTTTCGTATCCGCGCGAGGCGTCGATACTCACCCGGAGGGGGCCTTCGCGCGCAGCACGACAGAACCATAGCCCACAACGGCCGATCTCTCACCGCTGATATCACCGGAGGTGTAGTAGCGAAGCAGCTCGGCCTCGTGATCTCCCCGCGCCTGGCAGTAGTATAGCGCGATGGCTACCGGTCCGGGGCCGCACATGGATATGCCCTCTCTGGCTACCACCTCGAGTAGTCCGGCCGGGTCCATCGCCAGGATCCGGTCGAGCGCCATCCGATCCATCGTCTCGGCAGACTTCTGCGGCATCTGATGAGAGAAGTCTGTACTCGCGATCACCACCGCGTGACGCGGACCGACGGCGGAGGCCAGAATGCGCCCAAGGGTCAAAGCGTCTGACGTCACTTGGTCGAGAGAGCGCATAGGGTGCGACCGGACACAGAGAGGGCAGATGGTCGGCATGCGCTCACCGAAGATAAACTGCAGGAATGGGACCTGGACCTCGAGAGAGTGCTCCGATCGGTGCGCTCCTTCGTCGGCCACGATCAGATCGCACTGGAGGAGGGCCTCGGCGAGTTCGGCATCGAGCTTCACCTCGCCCAGCGGCGTGCGCCACGCGTCAGCAGTGGAGAGCGCGGCGCGGCGATCAACGGAGTGGTGGCTCGGGCCGAGGATGACGATGGTCTCGGGGACGCCATCCGCGGCCAGGGCGGCGAACCCGTTCGCGGCGCACGGGCCGGAATACATATAGCCGGCGTGCGGACTGACCAGCGCCGAAACGCGCCGTGCGCTGCCGTTGGAGGTTGCCGGCAAGGACCCGGGTCCCAGCGGATGCAGGAAGCACTCGCGGAGAGACGCTGCCAGCTTCGCTGGCGTAGCCTCGTAGAAGCCGCCTGCCACCGCCGGGACTCTCATCCGCGACATCGCTTCATCTCTCCCCGCCCGTGCCCAGCCGAGTCGGACCCTCGCTCGGTTGACGCGCTCTCCGCCTTCGTGATACGGTACGGTTGCCGAGCGTCGGCTGCCAGCCATGCGAATTGCTCTCTTCACCGAGTGCTATCATCCCATCGTCAACGGCGTCGTAGTCTCGGTGGAGACGTTCGCCAGAGAGCTGGAGAAGCAAGGCCACGAGGTCCATATCTATGCACCGTCCTACCCGGGCTATGCTGACCCGGAGGCGAACGTGCACCGACTGCCCTCGATTGCCCTTCCCACTCGCCCCCGCTATCCGCTCGCAATTCCCTTCGGCTCCCGATTTCTGGCAAGCGTCATCGCGGCCCATCCGCCTGACATCGTGCACGCCCAGCATCCATTCTTCACGGGTCGAGAGGCGCGCAGATTGGCCAGGCGATTGGGGCGCCCGTTACTACTAACATACCATACTCTCATCCGCGCCTATGCCCACTATATCCCCTTGCCCCGTCCCTTGGTTCAGGCGCTCGCCGTCTGGGTGAGCCGCGAGTTCTCGAACTCGACCGACTGCGTCGTGGTGCCGACTCGCTCGGTGGCGGACGTTCTCCGGTCCTACGGAGTTAGGCGCCCGATCGAGGTAATCCCCACCGGCATCGACCTGGAGATGATCAATACCGGCGAGCGACACCCCACACGGGAACGATTCGGGATACCGCCGGATGTGCCCGTGGTGGCCTACACGGGCCGCATAGCCAGGGAGAAAAACCTGGATCTGCTGATCGAGGCGTTCGCTATCCTCGCGCGCCGGTCCCCCGAAGCTCACCTGCTGCTGATCGGCGGTGGGCCGTGGCACGCCCACTGTAGGAGGCTATCCGAGTCGCTTGGGATTGCGGAGCGGGTTCACTTCACCGGCTATCTCCCTCGGCCGGAGGTGTTTGACTGCCTTGCCGAGTCGGAGGTCTTCGCTTTCGCCTCCCTAACCGACACCCAGGGCGTTTCGGTGCTGGAAGCGATGGCGCTGGGATGCCCGGCGGTCGCCGTCCGGTCTGGGGCGGTGGAGGATGTGATCAGAGATGGGATCGATGGCGTGCTGACCGATCCCAACACGGAGGCCTTCGCCCAGGGAATGGCTTCCCTGCTTGACTCCGAAGATTCTCAGGGGAAAACTGGCAGGTCAGGCGCGCTCCCGTGCCGAAGAATTTTCTGCGGGTCGGATGGCCGAGAAGCTGGTCCGGCTGTACGCGCGGCTGATAGGCGGCTGGGCGATTCTCTAAGCGGTCCTCATGGGCCGCTTAAGTCACGTGGAGGCAAGTGCATATGTGCGGTATTGTTGGCTACCTCGGTGGCAGGGACACCGTCGAGGTGCTGTTGGAGGGATTAAGGCGCCTGGAGTATCGCGGATATGACTCCGCCGGCGTGGCCGTGCAGGTTGACGGCAAGATCGAGGTCGTCAAGGCGCAGGGCAAGCTCTCGGTGCTCGCCGGGCGTAGCTCGCCAAGGAACAAGCCCATGGGCGAGTCCGGCATCGGACACACCCGCTGGGCCACCCACGGACCGCCGTCGGTGCGGAACTCTCACCCGCACTACGGAGCTGCCAGGGCCACATCGCCGTAGTGCACAACGGCATCATCGAGAACTACCTGGAGCTGCGCGAGAAGCTGCAGGCCGAGGGCCACACCTTCCGCTCCCAGACCGACACAGAAGTCCTCCCGCACCTGCTCGAGAAGTACTACAAGGGCGACCTCGAGAAGGCGATGCGCCGGACGCTGCAAGGACGTCCGCGGTTCCTACGCAGTCGTCGCGATCACCGAGCAGGAGCCCGGGCCTGATCGTCGCCGCGCGCCAGTACTAGCCCGCTGGTGGCGGGCCTGGGCGAGGACGGCAGGAGAACTTCATCGCCTCCGACATCCCCGCCATCCTCTCCTTCACCCGCCAGGCCTACCTGATCGATAACGGCGAGATGGTCGTCGTGACCGCGCAAGGGCATCGACGTCAAGACCATCGACGGCAAGGCGGTGAAGAAGCCCGTATTCCAGGTGCAAGTGGGACGCGAAGGCGGCGGAAAAGGGCGGCAACAAGCACTTCATGATCAAGGAGATCTTCGAGCAGCCGGACGCCTTGCGCCAGACCATCGGCGACAGCGCATCGTCGGCCGCCACAATGCGCTCGATCTTCGAGGACCGGCCTCACGGACGCTTCCTCAAGCGCAGTGAAGAAGGTCGTCATCATCGCCTGCGGCACCGCCTCCTACGCCGGCATGGCCGGGCAGTATGCGATCGAGCAGCTGTGCGGCGTGCCGGTGGTCGTGGACGTCGCCTCCGAGTTGCAGAACCGCGAGTGCATGTTCGACAAGGACACCCTGGGTATCGCCATCAGCCAGTCCGGCGAAACCGCGGACACGCTGCAGGCGATCCGCATGGCGCGCCGCCGGGGCGCGAAGGTGCTCGCGGTGACGAACGTCATCGGCAGCTCCGTCGCCCGCGAGTCGGATGGCGTTGCTCTACATCCAGGCCGGTCCCGGAGATCGGCGTCGCCTCCACCAAGGCCTACACCAGCCAGATCATGGCGGTGCTGCTCTTCACCATGCAGCTCGCCGAGCTCGTCCGCGAGACCCTCAAGCCGGCGCAGGCCCGCCGCGTTGCTGCGCGCGATCAAGGAGCTCCCCGACCAGGCCGCCGAGTTTCTGAAGACGGAGGCCGACCACGTCAAGGCGCTGGCGGAGAAGTACTGCGGCTGCAAGCGCTACCTCTACCTGGGCCGCGGCTCGAACTACTCCACCGCCATGGAAGGCGCGCTCAAGCTCAAGGAGATCGCCTACATCGACGCCGAGGGCTATGCCGCGGGCGAGATGAAGCACGGCCCGCTCGCTCTCGTCACCAGCGAGTGCGCGGTGATGTCCACGGTGGTGCACGGCACGCACTACGAGAAGAGCCTCGAGCAATCTCCAGGAGATCCGCGCCCGCAGCGGCAAGGTGATCGCCATCGCCAATGAGGGCGATGACGGAGATTGCCAAGTACGCGGACGACGTGATCCGCATCCCGAAGACGGACGAGATCCTCTCCCCGGTCCTGGCCGGCATCCCGATGCAGCTCTACGCCTACCACGTGGCCGACATGCTCGGACTGCGAGATCGACCAGCCCCGCAACCTGGCGAAGAGCGTAACAGTGGAATAGCAGACGATTCGCAGCGCGGCCCTCGTCCAGCGAGGGCCGGCGTTTCCGTTCAGGCACTGTAGGCGCTGGGGAGTGTCTACTCGGCAGCCGACAGTGATCCGTCGAACTAAGAACTCCTCGGGGCGCTCGCTGGTGAGGGCGCTGGCGGCTCCCGTCCGGGTGGGCCCGCGTGCGAACGCTGCTCTGGCTGGTGTTTTCCAGCGGGGTCGCCGTCATGGGCCTGGAGATGTCGGCTTCCCGGCTCATCGCGCCTTACTTCGGAAGCACCCTCTCCGTCTGGACGAGCCTGATCGGTCTGGTCATGATCTTCCTGACCGCCGGCTACTACCTCGGAGGCGCGCTGGCCGATCGCCGCGCCCTCCCGCAACGTGCTAGGGGACGATCGTGCTGGCTGGCCGGGATCGCCAGCATGATCGCTGCCGCTGGTCAGCACGCCCGGTGCTGCAGTGCGGCCTGGGGCCTTACCCCCAAGGCAGGGCTACTTCCCGGCTCTCTGCGTCGGCATCGCTCGCCGCTGTTCTCACTGCCCGACGTGCTCTGGGCTGCGTCTGCCCGTTCGCGATGAAGCTCAGCATCAGCGATCTCGGGCGCACAGGACGCAGCCTCGGGTCGCGTCTACGCGGTCTCGGCGATGGGCAGCGTGGTGGGCACCTTCCTGCCGGCGCTGGTCACTGATCACCCGCTTGGGGGTGCGCCACTCGATCATGGCCTTCGGCGCGCTGCTGGTCGTCGCCGCCCTGCTCCTGCTGGCGCCGAGCGCGGCTTCCTGCCGGCCGCCGGAGCCATGTTCCTGCTTGGCCGCTGCCGCTGCCGCCCATGCTCCCCATGCAAGGGGGCGATCGTCGAGCGCGAGTCGCCCTACAACTACCTGCACGTGGTGCAGGCCGGGCCCGCTCGGCTGCTGATCGTCGACTGGGGCGCGTTCTCGCTTACGTACCGGGCGAGTTCCGCACCGGGCAGTACTACGACTACCTGCTGCTGGCTCCGCTGCTGCGCTCGCAGCCGCCGGCCGAGTGGCTCCGCCGCGTGCTATCGTCGGCCTCGGAGCAGGAACTGTCTCGAAGCAGATCACCGCTGCCTACGGGCTCTTCGACATCGACGGCGTCGAGATCGACCCCGCGATCGTCGACCTCGGGCGCAGCTACTTCGCCATGGATGAGGCGAATCTCCACGTGTACGTCACCGACGGCCGCGCCTTCCTCGCCGCCGCCGCGGAGCCCTATGACTGGGTGATCGTGGACGCCTATCAGGGTTCGGATATCCCGTTCCATCTGGTCACCACGGAGTTCTTCCGGCAGCTCCGCGACCGTATGGGACCCCAGGCGGTGTTGTCGATCAATGTCGCCTGGTGGAAGCCGGACGACCCTGTTCTGTTGGGCCGGCTGGTAGCTACCGTCCAGGCGGTGTTTCCGAAGGTCTTCACGGTTACCCGGATCTCGCGTCAGTCCGGAGCGGTGCTACTCGCGGGGGGTGGCGACCTATCTATCTCGAATCTGCTGCGAGCCGCCCAGGCCGTGGGGCACCCAGGGGTGACTGAGATTGCCCGCGAAGTGCTTGGGGGCAACGGCCCCCATCTCTCCCCAGCCACCGCGATGGGCCAGCCCCTCACCGATGACCGGGCGCCTATCGAGGCGATTGCCGATCGGATGTACCGCCAGAACAGGCGAGAGTCGTTCCAGCGCGAGCAGTCCGTCCTGAAGCCGTAGCCCCGCAGAATCCGCTCCCAGCCCCGTTGTTAGAGTCCCGGCCCCGCGCGAGGTATAGGAACTCGCGACAGCACCCTGGCTCTGGTCCGTCCCGGCCGGGGCTGTCCCTGCACAGTCACCGCACTCATCGCACTACTTCGGAGGAATAGCTACATGGCCGGAGGCAGGGACCTAACGCCGCGGGCGCCGCGCTGGTTCGATTGGCTGATATGCTCTACGGGGATGATGTCTGCGGCCTGTCTTATCTGGCGCGTTCTACTGTGTGATGAAGACTCCAGCTACCTCAGCATGCATCCCAGCGTCCTTCTCCCCCGACTCCTGGGAGTTGCGGTGCTGCCAGTGCTGCTTCTCATAACGGTGTTGGAGAAGGCTGCAAGGCGACTCACCGAGTAGCCAGCCCCGTCAGCTCATGGCCGCGCCGGTTTCCTCAAGCAGGCCGCGCAGTTCGACCGCGTTGGTAGCCGCTTTCCCCTGATAGCAGTTATTCATGAAGACGTATACCTTCTGCGTCTGCTGCGCCAGGTCCGTGATCTTGGGAACCCATTCCTGCAGCTCGTCCTTGGTGTAGAGGTAGTCGTAGCGCAGTTTGCCGTCCTTCGACCACCACTGCTTGGCGTTGCGGCCGTGGAAACGCACATAGCCGATGGGCGAGGTAGCCTCGACGACGGGCGGCATCAGGCTGCGGAACTGAGGTTCATCCACCGCGCACCACCCCACCTCCCGCTCCCGCAGAAACTGGATGACTTCGTCCTTCACCCACTCTCTATTGCGGAATTCGACTACCAGGGGGTATTCGGAAAAACGGTCGCAGAGGTGGGAGAGGTAAGCGCGGCTGCCGGGCGTGTTGTGGAACGAAGTCGGGAACTGCGCGAGAACGCAGCCGAACTTCCTCGCCTCCGCCAGCGGGCGGATTGAGTCGATGAAGGCAGTGAAATCCGCCGCGTTATCGGTCCCGGCCTCGTGAGTAAGGGAGCGGTAGGTCTTCACCGTGAACTCGAAGCGCTCCGGCACCTTGTTCGCCATATGGAAGAACGTCGCCGGGTGCATCAGCCGGTAGTAGGTGGAGTTGATCTCCAGGCAGTTGAACCGCTGGCTGTAGTACTCGAGCCACTCTTTGTCCTTCAGACCATCTGGGTAGAAGTGGCCCTTCCAGTCGTCGAACTTGAAACCCGAAGTGCCTACGTAGATCATCGCGGCTCCTTCGCTGCCGGTGCTGGCGCTCCCCTCACTTCTGGCAGTCTGGGCACCAGTGCAGACCGCGGCCGCCCGGCAGCCTCGTGCGGCGAATGATGGCGCCGCACACGCGGCAGGGCTGACCGGTGCGCTGGTAGACCCTGAGCATCCTCCTGAATCGCCCGGGCCGGCCATAGACATCGGCGAAGCTCTCGTCCATCGCCGAAGTTCCGCCCCGGTCGATCGCCTTGCGCAGTATCTCCCGCGTCGCCGCCCAGATCCGCTGTCTCATCGGGCCGGTGAGCCTGTTCGCCGACCGGCCGGGCCGCACTCCGGCCCGAAAGCAGATATCCATCGGCGTAGATCTTGCCGATGCCGGCGATGACGTTCTGGTTCATCAGCACCGACTCGATGTTCGCGCTCCGCCGGGAGAAGGCCTCTTTCAGATACTCGGGGGTGAACTCCTCGGAGAACGGCTCGGGGCCGTACGCGCAGAACTCCGGCATCGCGTTGACATCGTGTCCCGGCCGCGCCGCGACCGAGCCGAACGTTCGCTGGTCCACCAGCCGGATCTGACGCCGATCGGCCAGCTCGAACACGGCCGCGGCATGCTTCTCCATGGGCTCTTGGGATGAGACGACCCGGACCAGGCCGGTCATGCCCAGCCGGATGATCAGCGTGGAGGGATGCTTCGAGTTCAGGAAGAGCAGCACCGCCTTGCCGCGCCGGCCGACGCGCACGATGCGGCGACCCTCGACGAGTGCTGCCAGTTCGGCGTGGGAATCATGTCCGCGAGCCGTGCGCGCGACGTGTACCTGGAGGCGCTTGATTCTCGCGCCGACGATCTCTCTCTCAAGCTGGCTCCGGACGGTTTCGGCCTCTGGCAGTTCCGGCATAAGCCGCCCTCATGGGGACAATGAAGTGTACTCCGTCGGCCTCTGGATTCGGCGGCAACCACACCGGTCCTGCGCGTCCGCGCAACGTGGCGCGGGCCCTGAGGATCGGCTATAGCTTCAGGCGGAACGCCTTCGCGGTGATGGGGCACGCTCCCTGCAGCTCGGCGGAAGCTCCCAGCGCCGCCGGCAGGTCCTCTCTCGCTATCTTCTCGAACCCCAACCGGGAGAGCCAGTCCGGGATGGTGGTCGTCAGGGCATAAGCTTCGCAGAAGCCACGCCGTCTCGCCAGGCCGAGCACGAACCGCATGAGCTCGCGGCCGTGCCCCTGGCCGCGGGCGGCCTCGGAAACTACCAGAGAGCGAAGGAGCACCCAGGGCGGATAGGCCTCGAAGGCCACCGCCCCCAGGATGTCCCCGTCCGCTTCCAGTACGTAGAGGTCCGCGAGATGGTCATCCAGCCCGGCCGTCGGTAGGCCGGCCGCCTCTAACAGGCGCTTCGCCTCTGGCACATCACCCGCGCCCGCGGGCCTGACCATGGTCGCTACCCCGCCGAGATGCTGATGGAGATGTCCCTTGGCAGCGCCACTCTCGCCGCCACCTGCACCGCCTTGAACACCCCGGAGAGCACCGCGCACCCCGCGCAGCAGCCCGAAAGATTCTGCCTCGCGGCCGTCATCACCACCCCCTCAAAGCCCGCCGCGATTTCATCGTATCCGTCGATCTCTCTGCCCGCGAGCGCCTCCGCCAGTCCCGCGATCTTCTGGCAGTCGGTAGTGATCGAAAGCGTCACCATCTGTTCATCCGGCGATGCGGCCACCACCTCTGTCGTGAAGCCACAGACACCGGCGGCGATTTTCGCTGTGCATTTCATGGAGGCCATCCTCGATGTGGCTCGGCGGTCCGTCAACTCCGCCTCCCTATATCCTACCACAAGCAGCGCCAGGGCGGCAGCGGCCGCCCTGGCACCGTTCCCCGCGCTCCCGCACGCACGGGAGCAGCTTGCTCTCTCTTCCTAGAAGGCGCTGAACAGCTCCACGAACAGCACGTTGTTCGGGATCTGGCTCATGCCCGCCGGGGTCTCCTCGCGGTTGCGCTCATACTCGATCTGAATCCACTTCGGCAGCGAGCTGATGCTCTTGACCCGGAGCGGATAGACATAGGAGAGCGCCAGCTGATTCGTGTCCCAGGTGATCGGATCGAGCGTCTTCGGGACATCGATCTTCATCTTGCCATAGCGCACGAAAAGGCCCTTGCAGGCGCCGCTCAGCTCGCGCCACGGGCTCGTGCTCTTCGGGCTCGGCTCGACGCCGAGGAGGATTTCCCAACCGCTGCTGCGGATGTTGCCTGTATCGCCCACGTAGTACTGGGCAGTGCCGTAAAAGGGCAGCGTCGAGTGGGTGAGGTCAACCCCGTAGCGGTGAAGCGTCGAGCTGGTGCCGTTGTAGGTGGCGAACTTCTTCGCCAAGAACGCTCTGTCGGTCGCATCGATGGCGCTCGCCTTCGCCGAAACTCCGCCGTTGAGGGAGGCGGACAACTGGCGGCCATAGCGAGCGCTGACACCGAGGGTCCCAGACCTATCATTGGGAACATCGCGGTCGGTCAGGTGCGCCACCGTTGTGCGCGTAAGCCCGCCGGTCGCGAGCTGCATGTCCGCGGTCATCCCGATGTACCTGGTCCCCGGGCGCTGGCCGTTGAGGATGGCGAAGCCCAGGCTATCCTTCCCCTTGGTCTGCAGGTACTGGATACCCAGCGCGCGGTCCATGGTGAATGCTTCCTCCAGTGGACCATAGTTAGAGGTCTTCCTGATACCATAGGCGGGCACGATACCGAACGTCATGTTCCGGCCCTTGCCGACGCGGAACTTCGCGCCCGGGCCAGCCGGCACGTCCAGGTACAGGCTCTCCAGGTACAGGAATGACGGGTCGGTATTCGGCAGCCACGGGTGGATGTAGATTTCCCCATACGCCGACTTACCTTCTTCGAGCCTCGCCAACCCGCTCAGCGAAATGCGCTCCCATCTCAGCCGGCTGTCATCCTTCTCATTGCTGATGACACCGGAGCTGTCCCTTGTGTCGTTCACGGTGGCATCAGAGTAGTATCGGGTGAGCATCCAGCCGTGCACTTCGACTGCAGGCGGGCCAGCTTGCCCGTCGGCCGCCCACAGCATCGCGGGCAGCAGGCACAGTGCAACCATGGCGCAGATCAACCAGTGAATCCTC
The DNA here is from genome assembly GCA_963699135.1 of uncultured Armatimonadota bacterium. Classification (GTDB taxonomy): domain Bacteria; phylum Armatimonadota; class Hebobacteria; order Hebobacterales; family Hebobacteraceae; genus JBEKKD01. The sequence continues at coordinate 2,314,662 of OY969415.1, forward strand.
ATCTTTTCCGTCAACCACCTCCCTTTGTGAGTTCGGCCGCCCACTTGGGCCGCCGTATCCTTAGCCCGGGTCCGGTCGGGCCGGATAGCGGTGTTCGCTTCTCCTCCGATCTACGATCCTGCCCGTCCCCTCTCGCCCCAACGTTCTGGCCTCGACGAGCTTCACCTCTGCGGGCAGCCCGATCGCGCCCTCTAGTTTCTGCCGCAACTGGTTCTGGATGCGCATCAGGTGGCGCACGTCCCCGGTCAGCAAGGCGCTCGACACCTCGATCTGCACCTCGATCCGGTCGGTCGCTCCCGCCCGCTCGATCAGTACCCGATAGTGCGGCTCCACCCCCTCCACGCCGAGCAGGGCCGCCTCGATCTGCGCCGGAAAGAGCTTGACCCCCTCCACAATCACCACGTCATCTGTCCGTCCGGATACCCGCGACATCCGCGCCGTCGTCCTGCCGCACGCGCAGGGCGTCGGATCGAGGGAGGTCAGGTCACGCGTGCGATAGCGGATGATGGGCAGCGCCTCCTTGGTGAGTGTGGTGATGACCAGCTCACCCATCTCCCCCGCGGGCAGGACTTCGCACGATGTCGGATCGATGATCTCGCACAGGAAATGGTCCTCGTTGATGTGCAGGCCGGCCTTGTGCTGCTCGCACTCCCCCGAGATCCCCGGCCCCATCACCTCGGAGACCCGGTAGTTGTCCGTCGCCGAGATGCCCAGTTGACCTTCGATCCTGGCGCGAGCGGCTTCCGTCCAGGGCTCGCCCCCGAGCATGCCCCAACGCAAGTGCAGACTGCTCCGCGGGATCCCTTTCTCTTCCAGCGCTTCAGCGATCTGGAGCGCGTAAGAGGGGGTGCCGACGAGCGCGGTAGTCCGGAAGTCCTGCATGATGCTGATCTGCTGATCGACCGCGCCCGCGGAAACGGGGATCACCGAAGCGCCGATCTCCTCTGCTCCCTGGTGCAGGCCGAAAGCATCTGTAAGTAGCCCATAGGTGAAGGAAATCTGGATGACATCGTCCTTCGTCATCCCCCCCGCGGACAGCACCCGCGCCGATAGCTCCCGCCAATGGCGCAGGTCGTTCTTGGTGTAGCCGGCCACTGTGGGCGTGGCGGTCGTCCCAGAGGAAGCATGGATTCGCACTACCTCTCGCAGCGGCACCGCGAGCATATCGTAGGGATAGCCACCGCTCAGGTCTTCCTTCGTCGTGAACGGAAGCTGCCGCAGGTCATCGAGCGACCGAATCTGCTCGGGCATGATTCCCAGCGATTCGAACCGGCGCCGGTAGAACGGGACCCCCTCCCAGGCGCGATTCGCGGTTACTTGGAGCCGCTCGAGCTGAAGCTGCTCGAGATCGACCCGCGGCATGGTCTCACTGCGCGGGTTCCAGATCGGCATCGCGCACCTCCGGTATTGACGACATAGGGCGAATATACCTGTTAGCCATCTTCCCACACCTGCTGGTAGCCCCGGCCCAGGTAGGCGCGCTGCACCTCCCGCTGGTTCAGCAGCTCCTGGGCAGGCCCTTCCATGACGACTCTTCCCGTCTCCATCACATACGCCCGGTCCGCAATCTGCAGGGCGGCGCGCGCGTTCTGCTCGACGAGCAGCACCGTCAACCCGCGGTCGCGGAAAGCGGGAATGGCATCGAAGATCACCCGCGCCATCCGGGGCGCCAGTCCGAGCGAAGGCTCATCGAGCAGCAGGAATCGCGGCTCGGCCATCAGCGCGCGGCCGATGGCCAGCATCTGCTGCTCGCCTCCCGACAGCGTGCCTGCGGGCTGCTGAGCGCGATCCCGCAGCACGGGAAACATCCCGTAGATCTCCTCCAGATTGTCTCTCATGCGCGCCCGCTTCGCGCGCAGGCTGAGGTGATAGGCCCCGAGCATGAGATTGTCGCGCACCGAGAGGGGGCCGAAGACCTGTCTGCCCTCCGGCACCTGGCTGATTCCCGCCCGGACGATGGCCTCCGGCGGACGCCCGGCGATCGATTGGGCATCGAAAGTCACGCTCCCCCGCCGCGGCGCCAGCAGACCCGAGATCGACTTCAGTGTCGTCGTCTTGCCCGCGCCGTTCGCCCCAATCAGAGCCACGATCTCACCCTTGTTCACATGCAGCGAGATGCCCTTTAGCGCCTGAACGCTCGCATAGTAGGTGACGACGCTGGTGAGCACGAGCACGTCAGTTCTCCTGGCCCGTAGGCTGCGGGCCATCATCCCCGCCCTGCGCCGGCTCGCTCTCGCCCAGATAGGCAGCGATCACTTTGGCGTTGTGCTGCACCTCGCGCGGCGTGCCCTCTGCGATCTTCACCCCATGGTCCAAAACCACTACCTCGTCCGACACCCGCATCACCAGGTCCATGTCATGGTCGACCAGCAGCACGGTCACTCCCAGCTCGCGGATGCGCTTCACCAGCTCGGCCAGCTTTGCGGTCTCGGCGGTCGAAAGCCCGGCCGCCGGCTCGTCGAGCAGCAGTAGCTTGGGGTCGGCGGCCAGCCCGCGCGCCACCTCCAGTAGCCGCTGCTGGCCGAAGGCCAGGGAGCGCGCGTCCTGCTCGGGAGGCACCCCCCCCAGCCCCACCAGGCGCAGGCAGTCGAGCGCCTTTAGGGCCATCCCGACCTCTTCCCGGAGCATGCCAGGCAGCCGCAGAGACGCACTTGCCAGTCCCGCGCTCGTCCGCACGTGGGCGCCTACCATCACGTTTTCGAGCACACTCATATTGGTGAAGAGTTCGACGTTCTGGAACGTGCGCGCCACCCTCAGGGCCGCGATCCGGTGCGACGGCAGGCCGCTCACGCGCGCGCCATTCACCAGAATCTGGCCGCCATCGAGGCCATGAATCGCCGTGATCAGGTTGAACACCGTGGTCTTGCCGGCGCCATTGGGGCCGATCAGAGCCTTGATCTGACCCGCGGAAACCTGGAGGCTCAAGTTGTCCACCGCCACCAGACCGCCGAAGCGTTTCGTGGCGCTGTCGAGTTGTAGTGCTGGCGCTTCCATCGTCCTTGCCAGGGGCAGGTGACCGACCTCCCCTATCCCTCCTCGGATTGGGCTCTCCGGCCCAGAATCCGGGCCACCAGATTCGACCCGCCTCTCCATAGACCATCCGGCAGGAACACCATCACGGCCATCAGCACGAGCCCGAAGATCACCGGGCTCAGCTCCTGTCGCGCCCGCAGGAACTCGGCCAGCAGTGACACCGCCCCGGCGCCGAAAATGGCTCCCCAGATGCTCGCCATGCCACCAAGGACGACCATTACCAGTAGCTGGATCGAGTAGCCGAACCCGAAGCTGTCGGGATTCACGTAGCCGGTGTGGTGCGCATACAAGCTGCCGGCGAGGCCGGCGAGGCCCGCAGAGATCACGAACACCTGAAGCTTGTACCGGGAGATATCGACCCCCGAGGTGCCCGCCGCCGCCTCGCTGGTGTGCACCGCCCGCATCGCCCGCCCGACCCGCGAGTTGATGATGTTGGACGCCATCGCCAGCCCGACCAGGCAGATCGCGGCCACCAGATAGTACATGCGGATTTCGCTGTCGAGCTTCACCCCCGCGACCGACAGTGGGGCGAAGCTGCTGATGCCGGTGGTGCCCGTCGTCAGCCCCTCCCACTGCACCATCACGATATGCACGATCATCCCGAAGCCCAGCGTACCCATCGCCAGGTAGTGCCCGCGCAGCCGCAGCATCGGAACCCCGACCACGGCCGCGACAATCGCACTCAGCCCAACGCCTGTGAGCAGCCCTAGCCAGGGCGAGAGGCCGGTTTTCGAGCCCAGGATGGCGGAGGCATAGGCTCCGATCCCGACGAACGCGGCCTGCCCCAGCGACACCTGCCCAGCATATCCCATCAGCAGGTTCAGGCCCAGGACGACGATCGCGTTGATGCCAATGGCAACCGCCAGATGCAGCGCGTAATCCCCTTGCAGCACTACCGGAAGGGCCGCGGCGACCATCGCCGCGAGCGTGAACCAGGCCGGCCGCATTCGCGGTAGCGCTCCCGGCCGCAGGGCGGGCGAGCCCTGACCGGGCGCGCTCGACGATCGCCCTCCTTTTCCCAGCAGCCCCGTCGGCTTGGCCATGAGCACTACCAGCATGATTGCAAAAGCGATCGCGTCCTTGTAGCCCGACCATCCCGGCGGACTCAGGCCCGCGCCCAGCGACTCGAGTGTCCCCAGCAGCAGTCCGCCCAACACCGCGCCGAACGGGTTGCCGATGCCGCCCAGGATCGCCGCCGCGAACCCCTTCAGCCCGAGCATGATGCCCATGTCGTATTGGCCCATGGCGAGCGGAGCGATGATCGCGCCCGCCAGGCCTCCCAGCATACCGCTGAGCGCGAACGCAAGTCGCACCATCCGTTCCGCCGGGATTCCGACCAGCCGCGCCGCCTCCCGATTCACAGCGCACGCCCGCATCGCCTTCCCTGCCTGGGTCTTCTCGGCCAGCACCCGCAGCGTCACCATCGTCGCCAGCACGATCCCCATGATCCAGAGGTGCTGGGGCAGAATGCTCGCCTGACCGATGGCGATCGGTTCCTCGCCCGAGAAGGGCCGCATGGGCAGAGCGTCGGGGCCCCACAGCCACATGGCAGCGCCGCGAAGCAAGATCGACGCCCCAATCGTGATGATGATCAGGGTGATCACTGAGGCCTTGCGCGCGGGCCTGATCGCCCCCCACTCCAGCACCGCGCCCAGCACCGTCACCGCGGCCACCGCGGCCAGCACGGCGACAGGCATCGGCCATCCGGCCGCCGACAGAGAGATGGCAGCGAGCGCGCCGAGCGTCACGAACTCGCCCTGGGCGAAGTTCACGATGCCGGTGGCGTTGTAGATCAGCGCGAAACCCAGGGCGATCATGCCATAGATGCTGCCCAGGGTGATGCCAGAGATCAGGAACTGAACCAGCGCCGAGGAGGTCATGCGCGGGTCCGCTCGTGGCCCCAGGCGCGCAGAGAAGGACGGCCCCTAGAAGGGGCCGCGAGGCTCAGTCGTCGCGACCAGGCGCGTGGTGCGCTTCGCAAGCGCCTATTGCACCAGTTTCCATTTGCCGTTGGCAATCTCGACCATCACAGAGGTGTCTTCAGCTCTCGCCATCGTCGACAGCATTCCGCGGAGGGCGGCCATTGTCGCCGCCCTCCGCGTACTCTGTCTTCCCGCAGCGGTCCTCGCGCGGACCGCTCGACCTACCAGCTACTTCAGCAGCTTCCACTTCCCATCGACGACCTGAACCATCACAAAGGCATCCTGGTTGAGGCCGTTATGGTCCGCTGGCGTGAAGCTGAAGATGCCGCCAGTGCCGACGAACTTCTTCGTCTTCTCGATGCTCGCGCGCATCTTCGCCCGGTCCGGTCCCACTTCGCGAAGCGCCCTGGAAACCAGGAGAACCGCGTCCCAGGCATGACCGCCGAAAGTGTCCGCGGGCTTGCCGTAGGCTGCCTGATAGCGAGTCGCGTAATCCTTGAGCAGCTTCCTCTGAGGCTGCTTCGCGGGTATCTGATCGACAACCAGCAGGCGCCCTGCCGGTAGCACCACACCGTTCGCCGAGGTTCCCGCTAGATTCAGGAAAGTGGCGTTCGCCACCCCGTGGCTGCAGATCAGCGGGATGCGGATGCCTAGCTGCTTCATGTTCTTGGCCACGATCGCGGGGCCAGGAGGCGTACCCCAGCAGACGACTGCCTGGGCATCGGTGCCCTTGACCTTCGTCAACTGAGTCTCCACGGAGGTGTCCTTCGGCCCGTACTCCTCCTTGGCCACCACCTTGATGCCGGCCGCCGGGAAGAGCTTCTCGATCTCGCGCAGTCCGCCCTTGCCGAAGGCGGTGTTGTCGGAGAGCGAGGCAACGCGGTTGATCTTCTTCGACTTCAGGTACTGCACGATCTTCTGCACCGCCATGCGATCGGACTGCGGCGTCTTGAACACCCACTTCTTCACCGGCTCGACGATCTCGATGCCCGCGGCGCACGAGATCAGCGGGACCTGCATCTTCTCCATGTAGCTGATCAGCGCCATGGTGGTCCCCGTGCGGCTGGGCCCAATGATCGCCAGCACCTTGTCCTTCTCGATCAAGCGCTTCGCCGCGTTCAGCGCCTCGGCTGGCTCACCGCGGTCGTCCTCGATGACGATCTGCAGCGGGTGGCCCTTGATGCCACCGTTCCCGTTGATCATCTTCTCCAGCATCTGCGCGGTATTTCGCTCGGGGATTCCCAGCGAAGACGCATCGCCGGTAATGGAGAAGATCGCCCCGATCTTGTACGGCGCGCCTGTCGGCGCTTTCGCCGGCTTCGCCTGCGCTACCGCACAGGCCAGCAGGCCCAGTGTGACCGTCACCATCAGCAGATGAGTCGCCCGTCTCATCATTGCCTCGACCTCCCTTGGTCGTAGTGATGCGATGCGAACCGGAGGGCCGGACAGAACCCTCTCGCGGCCGGTAAGGCCGCTATATTCCACTCAGCTCGGCCGCGGAAAGCACCCGCGCGCCGCCTGTCTGCAGCGCTGCAATCGCCTCCGGTATGGTGTCGATGCGAATGATCACGACCGCGTTCTCACCTCTCTGACCAACGAACGCGTAGAGGTACTCGATGTTGAGGCCGCGCTTGGTCAGCATGTCCACGATCTCCGCCAGGCCGCCCGGCCTGTCGGGCATCTCGACCGCGATCACCTCGGTCTCGCTCACCGTGAACCCGGCCTGGGTGAGGGCCGCCTTCGCCTCTTTCGGCTTGTCGACGATCAGCCGCAGCACCCCGTAGTCTATCGTCTCTGCCAGCGAGAGCGCGCGGATATTGACGCCCGCACTCGCCAGCGATCGCGTCACCTCCGCCAGCCGACCCGACTTGTTCTCCAGGAAAACGGAAATCTGCACCGCTGTCATTTGCCCAGGTCCCTCCGGTCAACGACGCGTTTCGCCTTCCCCATGCTGCGCTCTATCGTCTTCGGCTCCACCAGCCTCACGGTCACGTGCAAGCCGAGGACGCTCTCGATCCCGCTCCGGATGCGATCGGCCACCGCTTCCAGCTTCGCGATCTCGTCCGAGAATCGCTCCGGCGACACCTCCACCTGCACCTCCAGCTCATCCATCTGCCGCGGCTTGCGGTCCACCACCAGCAGGTAGTTCGGTGTCGTCCCCTCCACCCCCATCAGCACCTGCTCGATCTGCGATGGGAACACATTGACGCCCCGGATGATGAGCATATCGTCGCTGCGCCCGGTGACCCGCTCCATTCGCCGCAGCGAGCGTCCACAGGGACATGGCTCGGGGATGAACCGGGTGAGGTCGCGGGTGCGATAGCGCAGCAGCGGGAGCGCCTCCTTCGTGAAGGCCGTGAACACCACCTCGCCGCGCTCTCCCGGCCCCACCGACTCCCCCGTCTCGGGGTTGATCACCTCGGGGTAGAAATGGTCCTCGTTCAGATGCAGGCCGTCCTTCTGCAGGCACTCGAACCCGACCCCGGGGCCAATGATCTCCGAGAGGCCATAGATATCGAGCGCATGCACCTTGAGCGCGTTCTCGATCTCGGCCCGCATCGTTTGCGACCAGGGCTCGGCCCCGAAGAAGCCCACTCGCAGCGGCATCTTCTCCCAGTCGACGCCCATCTCCCGGCCCGCCTCCGCGATCACCAGCGCGTACGACGGCGTGCAGCAGAGCACTGTAGCGCCGAAATCCTGCATGATCTGCACCTGGCGCTGCGTCTGCCCCCCGGAGGTCGGGATAACCGAGGCCCCTATCAGCTCCGCGCCGTAGTGCGCGCCCAGGCCTCCCGTGAACAATCCGTATCCGTAGCTGTTCTGCAGCACGTCTCCCTGGTGCGTCCCGCCTGCGGCCAGCGTTCTCGCCATCACCTCGGCCCAGGTGGCCACATCCTTGCGAGTGTAGCCGACAACAGTCGATTTCCCCGTAGTGCCCGAGGAGGCGTGAATCCGGACGACTTCTTCCATCGGGACCGCGAACATGCCGAAGGGGTAGTTCTCCCGCAGATCGTCTTTGGTGGTGAACGGAAGGAGATGGATGTCGTCAATGCTCTTGATCTGGGACGGCTTCACCCCGGCCGCGTCGAGCTTCGCTCGGTAATGCGGCACCCGGGTGTAGGCTCGTTTGACCGCCGCACGAAGCCGCTTGGACTGCAGCTCCCTCAGCGCGGCAGGAGCCATGAACTCGATTTCGCGGTTCCAGCTAGGCGTCGTTTCAGGCACCAGATGCCCTCCCTTGCATCCGGCTTAGCAGGCGTGCCAAGCCCTAGCATCCCGCCGGCCCTTGGCGAGGGCGGTGGACACATGATATGCCCCTGGCAGGAATGCCAGTATTGCGATGCTCCCCAGTCATCCGGGAGCGGCGAGACTACGGCCGCGACATCCCATGCCGCGGCCCTACGTGGCAGCAGGTCCGGCTGCAACCGGCTACCCCTTCGACAGCCCGCTAACCATACCTTTCGGCCCGCTCCCGATGTTGGAGTTCAGCCCTGGTACCATCCTACGGATTCGCTTCTTCCCCGGGCCCCTAAGCCTTGACCCAGTGTCCCTCTTTCTCGCCACATGCCGAGCAGTTGGGCATGGCGTCGCCCTTCTTCACAGTGACCTTGACCGAGCCCCCCGTCTTGTCGCACTCCAAGCACTTGTAGGTGCCGTCTTCCGGGGCGGCCTGCTTCGTGGTCAGACAGCCGCAGGTTGCGCACATGGTTGCCCTCACCTCCTTTGGGTGTGTCTGGCGAAGGTCTTCCCGCGTCTGTCTGGCATCCCTGGGACGTGCTTCGGCGCCCTTGGCGCGCTGAGGACGGAATGTCGCGCCGCGGCGACACCGGCGCTAGCGGGCCGAGATCTGTTCCAGCAGCTCTACCGCGACGTCGGCCATCTGCTCACCAGTGCCACGCTGGGCCGGGGTGGACCACACCTCGTAGGAACCTTCGTCGTAGGCCCTATCGGTGGGCACGTATCCGTTGGTGTCGGCATTCGCCAGCTCTCCGACCAGCGTGCGCGCAAAGGGAGAGCGACGCTTGATGTCGAGCCCGATCTCCACGAATACCTCGGAGTGCAACGCCGCCAGGCCCAGGTCACCGATGCGCAATGCCTGGATCGGCATCTGCCAGATGGCGGGAGTACCGGCGATCCTCTCCGCTGTGACATCGAAAAGGAAATCCGGGTTGGAGGTGGCGGACCCGCGCAGACCTTCCTTCCTTACCTGCTCGAGCCGCGCCTTTGCTTCAGCGAGGCGTGAAGGCGTGACCTCTCTCCGGCGATAGGGATGGGCCTGGTTCGCCACGGCAAGCATCGGCTCGTTCTCGTAGTCGCGGATGCCGCGCCAGGCCTGGTAGGCGGCCCCGGCAACGACGTCGGCCACCCGGTCGATCTCCGAGAAGATGTGAGGATAGTGGTAGCCGCGCGTCACGTCGATGTGGTTGATATCGCCGCAGCAGCCATTCATCATGATGCCCACGAACTCGGCCCCTGCGATCCGCTGAATCGCGCGATCGAAGGCCCCGAAGTAGTCGGCATGGATGATGGTGTCGAGCGCGCTCGGTCCGCCAACGTAATGCAGGGCATAGTTCGCCAGCAGCGCAATCGGGGTGCGGTCGGTGTCGAGCGCAACCAGGATGCCCACCTCCGGGTCGATGGGCCCGGCCGGCCTCACAATATCCGGGCTATCGCCGGGGTTCATCACTACGCTTCCGTCCTTCATCCAGAAGCGCCGGTTGAGTACCTCGCCGGCGCAAATGGCGGAAGTGTGGCCCACGACCGCTGGACGGAGACGGTTCTGGGCGCGCTTGATGCTGTCGGCGATACGGCCCGGGAGCCACTCCATGTACTCTTCTTCTCGCGGCACTGCAAACAGGGAGTCGGTCGCCGGACCATAGTGGGTATGGGTGGCTGCTACCAGCATGTTCTCCTTCGGGATGCCAGTGAGTTCCTGGGCGCGGGCCTTCGCCTTGTCGATGTCTTCCGCGGCGAGGGAGATGATATCGCAGACGCAGATGGCGAGGGACGTATCGCCCGACTCGAGGACCAGAGACTTGGCGTAAAGCTCGTCGCGGACATCGGTCGCGATGCGGTCCTCATAGTACCCGGCGATATGACAGCCGATGTTCGGGGTGATGGTGCTGCGAGCCGCTCCCGCCCGTAGGTGTGCCATGCCGCTCTCTCCCGTGTCGCGTAGATGCGGGGGCCTTCTTCCCGTGCGGGCGCGGGTCCTCCCCCGGACACGGGGAGAAGAGGAACCCCTAGCACCATGGCGAAGGCCAAGCCGCTGGAGTTGCGGCCCGGCCGCAGCCCCTGGTGTGGATGGTTGCGCACGCGTCCGCCATCGGTGGACGCTCGAAGACAGAACTAGGCAGGGAGGCGTACCGATGGCTGATCGAGTCAGAGTAGGCTTTGTAGGCACGGGCGGCATAGCTTCCGGTTTCCATATGCCGCAACTGAAGGACATCGAGGGGGTCGAGTTCGCGGCGATGTGCGACACTCAGAGGTCGCGGGCGGAGGAGGCCAGCCAGAAGTTCGGGGGCAGCGTCTACAGTGATCACCACGAGATGCTGGAGCGGGAGAAGCTCGACGCGCTGTACGTCTGCCTTCCTCCGAACGCTCACACCGACGCCGAGACCATCGCCGCCCAGAAGGGCGTCCATCTCTTCGTCGAAAAGCCCATCGTGATGACCATGGAGCAGGGGAAGGAGATCGCCAAGGCCATCAAGAAGGCGAAGATTATATCCTGCGTCGGCTACCAGCTCCGCTATACCCCCGCTGCCACCGCCGCCCGCGAGTTCCTGAAGGGAAAGACCATCGCCATGGTCGCCGGCAACCGCTGGGGGGGCGTGGCGGGCGGTACCGATCACTGGTGGCGGGTGATGGAGCGCTCCGGCGGCATGCTTCACGAGCAGGCCACCCACAACGTCGACCTGATGCGCTATCTTGCCGGCGATATCACCGAGGTTTGCGCGCGTTACTCCCTGAACGCGCTGAAGGACGTCGAGAACCTCGACATCCCGGACGCCCAGGTCGTCCTGCTGAAGTTCAAGAACGGCGCCACGGGCTACTTCTCGGCGAGCTGCGCCCTCACCAAGGGTGGGGGACAGAGCAGCCTGGACGTCATCATGAAGGACATGATGCTGCGGTATGGCAGCGAAGTGAAGATCGTCCCGGAGGAGGCCGGCTCGGTCGCGCTAGGGCCGCAGGCGATGAACATCGACCAGGCCTTCATCCACGCCATCCGCACCGGTGACCGCTCGGCCATCAGAATCTGACTACTTCGACGCCCTGAAGACGACCGAGGTCACAGTGGGCGCTAACAAGTCGGCCGAGACCGGGAAGCCGGTCAAGATGAAGCTCGCGTAGCCAATCCCGCTGTAGCTATGAGTCCGGCAGTGGCGCAGCCTACCCGCGCCACTGCCTCTTCTTTCGTAGGGCTGACACGGCGTCGGGGCGCATCTGCGCCATCGATTGGTTGACATACGCGGTATGCTTAGCTATCATCTCTGAGCGGTGAGGCGATGACTGTTTCCCGGGCAGTAACCAAAGTAGGCTAACCGCAGCAGACCACCAAAGATGGCCCAGCTACCGACCAGCCGATCCTCCGAGGATTCCCCAGTTGGCGTGTCTCCAGTGGAGCCGCGCCTGGGGATTGACGTCGGCGCGGAGACGGTCAAGGCCGTCCTGCTCAGAGGCGCCGAGGTCGAAGACCTCGGAGTAGCCCCGGTCAGGGGCAGGCCCCTCGAGCGAGTCAAGGAGATCCTGTCGACGCGTGTCGGCGATGGGCATCTCCTCCATCGCGGTCGGCCTCACCGGCACTGGCGCGCCGCAAGTGGCCTCGCTCCTGGACTGGAGCCCGTCGATGAGCCCAACGCGATCGCGGCCGCCTGCAACCTGCTCTATCCCGAGGTCCGCACCGTCATCGAGATGGGCCGGGAGTCGCAGAGATACCTCCGATTCACCTGGGACGAGACCGCGGGCCGGCTGCTGCTTGATGACGCGAACCTCGGCAACAAGTGCGCCGCCGGCAGCGGGTCGTTCCTCGACCACATGGCGCGCCGGCTCAACTACTGCATCCATCGAGGAGTTCGCCCGGGTCGCCCTCGAGACCGAGAACCCGGCGACCCTCTCCGGCCGCTGCGCGGTGTTCACCGAGTCCGATATCGTCCACCTCTACCAGAAGGGCACGCCGCGCGAGCGCATCGCCGCCGGCATCCACCAGGCGATCTGCCGCAACTACCGCTCGGCCATCGCTCGCGGCAAGGAGTTCGCGGACAAGATGCTCTTCATCGGCGGCGTCTCGCAGAACCCCGCGGTGCGGAAGTACCTGGCGAGGAACTGGACCTGGAGCAGGGCGCATCTTCGTCCCGGAGCACAACCGGACGCTGGGCGCGATCGGCGCGGCGCTGCGAGCCGACGCGCGAGGTGACCTGTCGCGACGGCGCTGGCCGCTGCTGGAGAGCGCAACTCGCAGAAGCCCCTGGAGTACCCGGGCGACGGACCCGCTGCGGCATCGGACCGACTCGCAGCATGCTGCCAGCCGGACGAGGAACGCAACGACGACCTGCCCCGCCACATCCCGGTGGCCGCGCTGGGCGTGGACATCGGCTCGGTGAGCACCAAGGCGGCGCTGGTGACGGAGGTCGAGGGCAGGTCGCGCGTGCTCGCGAGCTACTACCGCCGCACGGACGGCGATCCGCTCGCCGCGGTGCGCGACACCGCTGGCCAGATTCAGCGGCAGGTGCAGGACGCCGGGCTTCACGATCGGCGAGATCTTCGCCGCCACCACCGGCTCCGGCCGCTATCTGACCGGCGACTACATCGGCGCCGACCTGGTCAAGAACGAGATCACCGCCCAGGCGCAGGGGGCGCGGGCCTTCACGCCCGAGATCGAGTCCATCTTCGAGATCGGCGGGCAGGACTCCAAGTACATCCGCCTCGACGGCGACGTGATCATCGACTTCGAGATGAACAAGGCCTGCGCGGCCGGCACCGGCGCGTTCCTGGAGAAGCAGGCCGCGCGGCTGGGCCTGGACCTCGACCGAGTTCGGGCCGACCGCGCTGAAGGCGACGCGCCCGCCCGACCTGGACTGGACCTGCACCGTCTTCTCCGAGTCGGCGATGGTCTACTACCAGCAGAACAACGTGCCGGTCGAGGACCTCTGCGCGGGGATCTGCCTGGCCAGCGTGAAGAACTACCTGCACAAGAACGTCGGCCAGCCGCGAGATCGGCGAGAAGGTCGCGTTCCAGGGCGCGGTGGCGTTCAACAAGGGCATGGTCGCGGCCTTCGAGACGGTGCTGGGCCGGAAGATCGTGGTGCCGCCCTACCCGCACATCACCGGCGCGATCGGCGCGGCGACGGCTCGCCTACCGCCAGCGCCCGGCGAAGAGCAGCTTCCGCGGCTTCGAGGCAGGTCGCCGACGGGCAAGTACCGAGTATCGCTCCTTCGAGTGCAAGCGCTGCGCGAACCGCTGCGACGTGAACACCTTCCAGATGGACGGACGGGCCCGAAGTACTTCTACAACGACCGCTGCGAGAAGTACAGCGCGGCGCACAAGAAGGACCTGGGCGAGGACCTGCCCGACCTGTTCGCCGAGCGCGAGCAGATGCTGATGGAAGGGACGGAAGCAGGAAGCGCCCGCCGGCGCTCGCCACCGTCGGCGTCCCGCGCGGGCTGATGTTCGCGGAGTACTACCCGCTCTACCGCGCGTTCTTCCAGCGGCTCGGGCTTCGAGGTCGTGCCCGTCCGACGCCGACCAACAAGGAGATCATCGCCAGAGGGCCTCAACGCCGTGGCAGGCGAGCCGTGCTTCCCGCTTCAAGGTCGCGCACGGGCACGTCGCGGACCTGATCGAGAAGGGCGTCGACTACCTCTTCCTCCCCGGCGTATGCGACACGGAGCAGCCGAACCCGAACCTGCGCCAGAGCCAGACCTGCCCCTACGTCAGGCGGCGCCGGAGGTGATCGCGGCCGCGCTGCGACCTGGATGAGCGGGGGCCCGACACTGCTGCGGCCCGCGGCTCTTCTTCAAGCGCGGGCGAGCGGCACCTGCGACGCGTGTTCGGCGAAGCTGGCCGAGGAGCTGGGGAAGAGTCCGGCCGAAGACCGACAGGCGCTGTCGACGACGGGACTGGCGGCGCTGCAGGAGTTCCGCCAGCAAGGTCGAGGCGCGCGGCCGCGAGGTGCTGGAGAGCCTGGGCACGGACCAGCGCGCCTTCGTCGTGATCGGCCGGCCCTACACCGCCTACGACCCGGCGGTGAACATGGACATCGGCAAGAAGATCCAGGACCTGGGGATCACTGGCGATCCCGCAGGACTTCCTGCCGCTGGACAAGCAGGACATCTCCGACGCCTGGCCCAACGCCTACTCCCGCCAGATCCAGAAGAAGCTGGTGGCCGCGCGGCTGATCGCCCGCGACCCGCGGCTGCGCGCGGTGGTGCTGACCTACTTCGCCTGCGGCCCGGACTCGTTCGCCAACCCGTTCTTCAAGGACGAGATCGGCGAGCCGTGCTACGTGATGCAGATCGACGAGCACACCGCGGACGCCGGCGTGATCACCCGCATGGAGGCCTTCGCCGACACCGCGGTGAGCAAGGAACGGCGGCAAGCAGCGAGCGCTCATCCGCACCGACGATACGCCGATCACTGCAGCTGGACGGACCGGCGCCTGTGGCTCCCGCGCGCCTGCGCACGGCGCGGAGGTGCTGGCGGCCGCGCTGCGGGCCTACGGCATCGACGCGGAGGCGCTGCCGCGCTCGCCCGACCCGGGGCTGAACCTGGCGCGGCGCGGCCATCTCCGAGGACGTCTGCCTGCCCATGCTGGTGACCACGGAGGACATGCTCGACCGGGTCGCAGGCGCCGGACTTCGACGCCGCCAGAGGAGGCCTTCTTCCAGGGCAAGTCCGAGGGCCCGTGCCGGTTCGGCATGTACTACATGCTGCAGCGGCGGATCCTCGACAAGCTGGGGCTGCCGGAGGTGGACATCGTCACCCTGGGCAACCGCAGCGCGGACGGCGGGCTGGGCATCGACGTTCCTGCTCACGGCCTGGGCTGGGCTGCTCGGCGCACGACATGCTGGAGAAGATGCGCCTGCACACCCGGCCCTACGAGTTCGTGGCGGGCATGAGCGACGCCGATCTTCGATCGCTATCTGAAGAAGCTATGCGATCTCATGCCCGCGCAGCGGCACGCGATCACGCTGCGCCAGGGCAGGCTGCGCTTCGCTGCTGGGCCGACCACACGGAGGCCGATCGAGGACCTGCTGCGGCAGGCGCAGCGGGACTTCGCGGCCGTGCCGCGGCGCAACGGGAGCGCAGCCTCGCCCGCTGGTCGGACTGGTCGGCGAGTTCTTCGTGCGCCTCCACGACGGCGCGAACCAGGAGATCATGCGCAAGCTCGAGCAGCGCCGGCGCGGAGGTCTGGCTGGCCCCCATGACCGAGTTCTTCAGCTACTGCCAACTGCATCGAGCACTGCTGCTGGCAGGCGACCGCTGGCGCGACTGCGGAGCGTGAGCGGACTTGCAGGATGTGCTCAGCGCGCTCACTGATCGACCGCATCGCGGCCCGCGACGAGCACCACCTGTTCGCCGCCACGCTGCCCTACCTCGACGGACTTCGACGACATCGGCCCGAAGGAGATCATCGACGAAGGGTCGCGCTACGTCCACCCCACCTTCGGCGGCGAGGCCATCTGCAGCATGGGCAAGGCGAGGACTTCGCGAATCGGGGGCTGGACGGCATCGTCAACGTGATCCCCGTTCAACTGCATGCCGGGCATGACCGTCACCATGCTCTCCCAGGCCTTCCGCCGTCGACCACGGCAACATCCCGTTCCTGAACCTGGACTACGACGGCTTCGTCGACTCCAGCCGGGACGCGAAGATCGTCTCCTTCATGTCGCAGGTGAAGGAGCGCCGGGCCGCGCGCAAGGGCGCACGGAAGCCGGACGCAGTGCCCGGCGCCGTCTAGCTGCCTGACACCCCCGGCGAGCCATGACCGCCTCGGCCCAGCAGCCGCCTCCATCGGCGCCTTATCCCCTGAGCCATCGGGCTCCGCATCGCGATGACCCTCACGTTCGTGAGATACCGCAGATACTTCGTGTGATACTTCTCGCACGGCGCCAGCGCGAGCATCAGGCGGTAGAACGCGATGCCGCGAAGCGAGTAGACGAATCTGCCGATCAGGAAGTATCGGAAGCGTCGGGGAGACATGAAGTGCTGCATCAGTGCGAGTTCGCCGGTGACCAAGCGCGTGGCGGTCGTCCGGGCAGGAGCTCGGGATGTGCTGCGGCGCACGAAGTGTTGCAGGTGAATGTCGTCGCAGTACCGCACGCGCCAGCCCGCGCGCCGGATGCGCCAGCACCACTCCAGGTCTTCATAGTACATGAAGAAGCGCTCGTCGAACCCGCCGATTCGCTCGAACACCTCCCGGCGCACCATCACTCCAGATCCCCACACCCAGGCGGCATCGATCCACTGCCGGTCATCCGATGTGTGAGGGAGGTCCACTGAGCCCGGGATCCTGCCATCCATGTAGTCGAACATGCACGATTCGAGCGTGCTGCCCTGCGCGTCCACCTGGCGACATGCGGCGGCGCCGACGTCGGGGGCAGCGTCAATACGCGAGAACAGGCTCGCGGTGGTTCCCGGCGGGATCATCATGTCAGCATTCAGTAGGAAGAAGACGCGTCCCTCCGCTTTCCGCATCACCGCGTTATTCGCTGCGGAGAATCCCAGGTTGGACTCGTTCACTTCGAGACGAACCCACGGATAGCGGCTGCGAACGAGATCGGCACTGCCGTCGGTGGAGGCGTTGTCTATGACCCAGACTTCCGCGGACAGCCCGTCCAGACCGCAGTTCGCCAGAGAATTCAGGCACCCGGCCAGGTAATCGGCCGTGTTCCAGTTGATGATGATGATCGAGAGATCGATGGGCTGCGAGCGAGGTGCCTTGCCCATACCCGCGCCGCTTCTTCCCTCATCCATGCCGCGCTTGCTCCTGCTCAGCCGGGACTCGCCTGCGCTTCACCATATGACCGGTACAGGCGAGCGTATCTTCCTTCCCCGCGATCAGCTCGTCGTGCGTCCCCGCCTCGACTATCCGGGCCCTCGGAGAGGACGAGAATGCGATGGGCCCGACGGATCGTTGACAGGCGATGGGCGATCACGAGCGTCGTCCTCCCCTTCATCAGCCTGTCGAGCGCATCCTGCACCAGCGCCTCCGACTCCGAGTCGAGCGCGCTGGTCGCTTCGTCCAGAATCAGGATGCGCGGGTCCTTCAGCACTGCGCGGGCGATGGCGATCCGCTGGCGCTGGCCCCCCGAGAGCTTCACCCCGCGCTCTCCCACTTCAGTCAGGTAACCCCGAGGGAGCCCGCTGATGAACTGGTGCGCGTTCGCCGCCATGGCGGCCGCGATCACCTCATCTGACGTTGCCCCGAAGCGCCCGTAGAGTATGTTCTCCTCGATCGTCCCTCCGAAGAGAATCGTGTCTTGCGGCACCAGCCCGATCTGCGAGCGCAGCGAGTGCAGCGTCACCCCACGGACGTCGTGTCCGTCTATCTCGACTCGGCCTTCTTCCGGATCGTAGAAGCGCATGACTAGGTTAGCCAGACTCGTCTTCCCCGCGCCCGACGGGCCGACCAGAGCCACCACTTGACCAGGTGCCGCCTCCACGTCGACGCTCGTCAGGACGGCGTCTCCCTCGGGGTAACGGAAGCTCACGCCCCGGAGCGAGATGCGACCTTCGATGGGCGGCAATACCTCGGCATCGGGTCGCTCTTGGACCTCGGGCTCACGGCCGATCACCTCGGCCACCCGTCCGAGCGCGGCCAGCGACTGATGCACTCGCAGGTTGAGGGCTCCGAACTTGACGAAGTAGACGCCGACGCGCTGCGTCACCGTGAAGTAGACCATGAGCGAGGTCACGTCGAGTTGGCCCTTGACGATGAGCACCCCCGCGTAGGCGGCGGCGATGGCGAACGCGGAGGTAGAGAGGAATTGGACCAGTTGCGGGGACAGGGCCGCTACCCGCGCCACTCGCATCACCGCCCCGAAGCTGTCCTCGTTTAGTCGCCCGAACTGCTCGATCTCATAGCTCTCACCGCGAAGGATTGGATCACCCGGATTGACGCCAGGCGTTCGTGGAGGCGGGCGTTGATGTCGGCGATTCGTTCCTGCTGGCTGCGCGTCAGCCGGCCGATGCGCCGGCCGGTGCGGGAGATCACGTAGGTCGTCAGCGGCGCGAATACCAGGATGAACAGTGTGAGCTTCCAGTTCAGCACTAGCATCATCACCAGGCCGGCCGATACGATGGCGGGCGCGGCGATGTAGTTGGTCATGTCCGCGCTGACCAACTGCTGCACCAGGGCGACGTCCGTGGTCAACCGGGACATGAGGTCGCCAACGCGCTGCGACTCGTAGAACGCGAGCGAGAGATGCTGGAGTCGCGCAAAGAGTCGCATCCGCAGGTCGATCAGCGCTCTGCCTCCCGTGTACTGGCCGAGGTAGTCGCGACTGTATGCCAGCAATGCCCTGATCGCCGCCATGATCAGCGTGGCCGCAATCAGGAAGGCCAAGGTTCGCAGCCGCGTCTCGGTCGTCCCGCGGAACAGCCCGTCGAGCCAGTGCGCCCCTCGCACGAAGATCGGGTACCCGGCCATCCACGGCCGCAGCCTGATCTCCTTGGGCTCGAACACACTGAAGAGCGCGCCCACCAACGCCGGGAAGAGTGCCACCTCGACGAGCGTGGCGAAGAAGATAACGGCCAGCAACAGGGCGATGCGGCGTCGCTGGGGTCGCAGCAGTTGGGCTAGGAGTTTCACGAGATGCATGAGCGCCGGCCTGGTCCCGTGGGCCGCAGGGAGGATAGAGCAATCACCGCCCGGTGTCAATCAGTCGCTTGTGTGGGCCGGACGCGCCTATGCCAACTCGGCCAAGGCGGAGGCGAAACGCTTGGTCGCAGCCCGCAGGGAAGACGACTCGCGGCCCGCGACGATCACGCCGATCATGATGGCGTTGACCCCAGCGGATTTCACCAGCGTCGCCACCTCCTCGGGTCGGATAGCGCGCTGCGTCGGCACGATGATGGGCAGGTTAGTCGCAGCGCGGACCTGCCGATAGGCGGCGATATCCCCCACTGAGAGCGGCTTGCCATAGCCCCCGTGGGGCACAACCGCGGCCTCCAGCAGCTCAAACCTCAGGCCGGCGTACTCCTTTATGCTGGCTGCGGTCCACGAGTCGCTGACCGCGATGGCGCGGGTCATCCCCTCGAACCCGATCATCCAGGCCGGCATATCGTGGGCGTAGAGGTCGAAGAAATCCACCCCCATCGCCGCCAGCTCGCGCATCTCCTCCGGCGTCGGTAGATCATCCCCCGCTCCTGGAACGACCCCGGTGGGCAGCCCCACCCCCAGGATTCCCTCCAGGTTGGCGCGCTCGGCAGCGAGGGCGCCAAACTGAGTGCCGGAGGCCTCGTGCCTTACGTGCAGATGCACCTTCAGCGCGTCGGCTCCGCCCTCTGCGGCTGCCCGGGCGAGCTCGGGCGAATTGGAGGGGAGGCTGACGATCAGAGCAGGTCTACGCGCCAGCAGTTGCAGGAGACGGCCGGCCACCGCTCAGACCTCTCCCGAGCGTTTGAGGGCGTCGAGCTCAATCGCCACCATAATTGCGGGCATTTCGAGGATGGAGCCAAGTCGCTCTATGGCACGAGCCAGATGACGCTCGTGAGCATCCTCGTTGCCCGCGGCATCAAGTCGCAAATCTTCATCGGTGTGTGCGATCCAGGCCCACCGCCTCCCGCAGGAAGCGCGCCTTCGTCTGCGGATACTGTCTCTTCGGGAGTTGCTGGTACTGTCGGTGCATGCGCTGAACCAGCTCGTCCCACGGGCCCTCCCCGGCGCCCGGGCGGGGTGCAGGCACGCCACTGACGTGCTCGGACACTGAGCCCGCGGCCGCCGCTCTGCTCTTGCTTTCGGCCTCCTTCAGCACCTCCCAGTCCTCGGCCGAGTTCCCGTCGATGACTCGGAAGCTCAGCCGCCGCCCGGCGACCAGCTCCAGCGCGTTGAGGATCGAGTTGCGGTTGGCTGCGGTCTCGAGATGCCCAGAGAGATGCCGCTCGCTTCCCGGAAAAGCCAGTATCACCAGGTCGCCGTCAATGACGATTGGCACGGCCGCCTGCATGGATTGGTTGAGAGGGCCGAACCGGTCCGAGCGGATCAGGACGACGTCGGTCGCCTCCCTCCACACCTTCTGTGGCGTCGGATGCCGCAGCGGGTAGGTCTTCTTCGGAAGCGCGCGGTCGTACTGGTATCGCCGCTGCTGGTCGCTGAGAGTGCGGTAGGCCTCGTTGATCAGCGCGAAGTACTGAGCTTTCTCCGGGTCTCCGGAGGTAACGTCCGGGTGATACTGGCGAGCTAGATCGTAGTAGGCCGCCTTGATCTCCTCCGCGGTGGCGTCGCGATCGAGGTCGAGCACGTCGTAGTAAGTGGCCGGCCGTGGGGCCGGGGCTGGGCCTTGGTCCTGCGCTTCTCGTCCAGGCATGGTCCGCCTCCACCCGCCTTAAGCGGGATGATAGCCGCGCTCTCCGTCAGTTCAGCGCGACGAGTAGTTCGATCATGGTGATCAGATCGAGTCGATTGTGGTGAAACACGGGGGCGATCAGCCGCGCGTCCTGCTCCCGTACATAGCTATGATAGCGCTGAGGTATCTCCTGCGAAGGGACATCGCCATTGCGCCATCGGCCGCAGAGATAGCGCTCCAGCGTCTTGAGCTGGCAGTTGGGAAGTTGATCCCGCCATCGCTGGCGTGACGCGTGGAGCAGGTCCAGGTGATCGAACGCGGCCTCGGCTCGCAGCCGATGGTATACCATGCGGTCTCGAATGAACGGCCAGTCGAAGGCCTTGCCGTTGAACGAGATCAGCAGGCTAACCTGTGGCAGCAGGTCGGCGAACTTCGCCAACAGGGCCGCCTCTTCGGCGTAGTCACGGGCGAAATACTGGGTGAGCATCAGGTCATCACCCTGACAATAGACAAGGCCGATCAGAAACAGAGGGCGCCCGTGGAACCCCGCGGTCTCGGTATCGATGAGCGCCGTCGTGTCAGGATTGCCGGCGCCAAGCACCCTCAGATGGCGGGGAACGGACTCATCCTCTCCGCGCCCCGCGAGGGCCTCGAAGGCCCCAAAGTAGCGATCCCTGAGCCCCTGCGCGTCCGAGTGGATCTCGCTCAGTGGGATCTCGCAAGCGAATACCCCGCCACGGGCGGTTTCGCACACCACGCCCTCGGGAAAGCAGTCCAGAAGGTTCGACGAAAAGCGCGGCTCCGGCGGCCCTGTGACGCGCGCTTCGTCCGGCTGCGGCCGCCCCCGGCGCAGCGACGAAAGACGCACTCTCAGGTCATCGGATAGCATCACGCCGCTCATTGCGCTCAGTTTATAGTGGCGCTAGGGTGCAGTCAAGGCATGGTCCTACAGCCCCACCCGCGGCCTCCGGACATTTCGCAAGCGCCGCGTGAGCTGATCCGCCTCCGACACCACCTCCGGCGCCTCGGTCTTCGGGGGCGGGGCAGGGAGATGTTTGGTCTTGCGCGCCTGACGATGCTGCCGCGGGAGGTAGGGCTCACGGCCCAGCAGGTGGTGGAGCAGGACTAGCGCGGCTTCCTTGTCCGGGATCGGGTAGCCGTGCCCGAGATCGGGGTCCATCTGCTGTGCCGGCTGGGTCACTGGCAGACCAACGCAAGACGGGCATCCGCCCTCGCAGGGACAGTTCTCTATAGTCTTCAGGCAGTGCTCCATCAGCTCTGCGAACAGCTCGAAGCCCCGCTCGGAAAACCCCATGCCACCGGGATAGCGGTCATAGAGGAAGATGGTGGGGCTGCCGGTGTTGCTCGAGTTGACGATCCCCCCGACGTCAAGCCGGTCGCACATCGCTAGCAGCGGCAGCATGTTCACGGCCACGTTTCTGATGCCGACCATCCCCTCGATCGGCTTCAGCCCATGCTTGGCCGGTAGCGCCAGCGCCTCCTGCGGCGGTGTGAACCAACAGGAAGCTGTCTCCAGGTGCTGCGCGGGCAGGTCGAGCACCGACCAACCGATGTTCTCCTGGGTGTAGAACTTGATCTTCTTGAAGGCGCTGGTACGCCAGGTCACAGTGGCATCACCGAAGCGTAGCCGCCCCTGGCTCCACTCCTTCTCCGCCGCGTACCTCGCCCGCACGGATGCTCGAGTCCAGAATCGCCTGCGTGTAGTAGTCTACCTCTTGGCGCTCGACATAGGCCGCCCGCGCCTCGAGGTCCAGCCCGCGCACCAAGTAGGTGTCGCCCTCGTGCAGGTAGACTCCGCCGGGATAGACCGTTTCGGGCGCGCTGATAGCATCGACGGTACCCAGCACCCGGTTCTGGTTCTTGCTGTCCATGATGCTGTAGGTGCCATCCGAGGCGCAGCGCAGGCTCATCTGGGCGGCGGGGTAATCGGTGCTCGACCAGTACCAGGCGCGGTCGATCTGTTTCATCTGTCCCAGGTCCCCGAGGATCTGGGCGATGGCCGAAGTATGCTCGCCGAAGATCTCCGCTTCCTCCTCGCGCACCGGCAGCTCGAATGCGGCACAGCGCAGGTGTCCGGCGAGGATGTAGGGGTTCTCCGGGTCGATCACCGCGTGCTCCGGCGAGCGACCGAAGATGAACTCCGGGGTCTGCATCAGGTACTGATCGAGCGGATCGTTGTAGGCGACCAATACCACCAGCGATCCGTCGGCCCCGCGGCCGGCCCGCCCCGCCTGCTGCCAGAGGGAGGCGATGGTTCCCGGATAACTCACGATCACCGAGGCGTCGAGGCTGCCCACGTCGATGCCCAGTTCCAGCGCATTCGTGCTCGTCACGCCCAGCAGCTCGCCCGAGAAGAGCCGCCGCTCGATCTCCCGGCGCTCCTCCGGCAGATAACCCGCGCGATAGGGGCGAATCGAATCCGCAAGCAGGGGGTTGTACTTCTCAAGCGTCTCTGCGGTGTAGCGATAGAGCAACTCCGCCACGACGCGGGTGCGGGCGAAGGCGATGGTCTGCACGCCCTGGCGCAACAGCGCCACCAGCAGGTCGTGCGCCTCCTCATTACTCGACCTTCGCTCCATCTTGGCGCTGTCGATGAAGGGCGGGTTCCAGAGCGCGAAGCGCTTCGACCCCTTCGGCGATCCGTCGCATTCCACCAGTTCCACCGGCAGTCCAATGAGCCGGCCGGCGAGTTCCTGGGGGTTGGCGATGGTCGCCGAGCACATCACATAGGTCGGCTCTGAGCCATAGTGACGGCAGATACGGTTCAGTCGCCGCAGCACGTTCGCGACGTTCGAGCCGAACACGCCTCGGTAGGAGTGGATCTCATCCACCACCACGTACTTCAGATCGGAGAAGAAGCTGCCCCAACGACTGTGGTAGGGCAGGATGCCCTGATGGAGCATGTCGGGGTTCGACATTATGACGTTGCCGTCATTGCGCAGCTTGCGCCGGGTGGTAGCAGGAGTGTCGCCGTCATACGTGCCCGCCGCGCACCAGCCCGTCCAGAGCGGGATCGGCGTCGGCCAGTCGCCTCAGCCCACGCACCTGGTCCTGCGCCAGCGCTTTCGTCGGGAAGAGATAAAGCGCTTTCGCGCCCGGGTCGCCGAGCAGCGTTTCGAGCACGGGCAGGTTGTAGCAGAGCGTCTTTCCGCTCGCCGTCGAGGTCACGATTGCGGTGTGCTTGCCCTGGCGCACATGATCGACCGCCTCCGCCTGGTGCTGGTAGAGTTGTCCGATCCCCAGCTTTCCGAGCGCGCGTTGCAGTGGCTCGGGGAGAGGGGTGGTGAGGCTTCCATACGCCGCCTCCCGCGCCGGAATCTCCTGAACGTGGACTACCTGGCCCTGGTAGCGCCGGGAGGAAGTGAGCTGTTCCAGGAACTCGGAGAAGTCTGTCGCCACCGCACCCTACCTTGCTGCGGAGATGGCGGAAGTATAGCACAGATGTTTGGGAGGAGCAAGGAAGGTGCTACCGGGACGGGGAAGGTTCCTGGAGCGGTCCCAAGCTATGTCACCGAACCGAGTTGCGGCATGGCAAACAGAGATAAGGAGGCGTTCCTATGGCTAGCAGCAGATGTGGAGCCGGTGCCTGCGGGGGCGGTACGCTCTGGGCCGCCGGCTGGCTCTTTACTCTGGGGTACCTCCACCCCCACGTCTGGAAGGCAGTGCTGGCGATCATCGTCTGGCCATACTACTTGGGGACAGCTCTCGCCGCAAAGTAGGTGGCAGCGCGGATCCTTGTCGAGCGTGGCCCGATTGGTAGGGGCAACGGCCGGAAGGCTCAGGGCATCGGCGACGAGACGGCGCGAAGCTCTCTGAGCCGTCAGGCTCCGCGGCCGCCGAACCAGATACGCACTGCCTCCTCCGCCTCTTGCCTCGTCATGATCTTCCCCTCGATCTGCTGATCCAGGAGGAACCGGAGCGCCTCGCCCACTCTCGGTCCCGCCTCTAGCCCAAGCAGAGCCATCACCTCCTGCCCGTTGAGCAGAGGCTTCATGCGCGCCAGCTCGGCCGCCTCTCCCACCTGTGCCACGCGCCCGCGCAGCTCCTGGAGTCGCTGCTGGAACTCTGAGTAGTCGGAGGGATCGCTCGCCTGCACATCTGCATCCGCCAGCGCCAGCGCCGCCTCGAGCTGATCCCCCAGGTCGAACATCAGGCGCCGGATCGCCGAGTCCGACCACTCCGACGCGTAGAAGGGCACGCGCAGATGATCCTCCACCAGCTTCGCCACCTGGCCGATGAAGGCCGAGGGCTGCTTGAGCCGCGCCAGGATGTCCCGCGCCTTCGCCGCGCCCAGGCTCTCGTGGCGGTAGAAGTGCACGCCCGTCTCATCCTCGTGGTATGTCTCCGGTTTGCAGATGTCGTGGAGCAGCGCCGCATATCGCAGCAGCTTCTCGGCCGGCGCGAACTGCACTGTATCGAGCGTGTGCTCCAGCACGTCCTTCATGTGATGCCGGCCCGGCTCGGGGAGATGGAGAACCAGCAGCTCCGGCAACACGCGCCGCGCCAGACCGAGACCAATCATCAGCCGCAGACCATCCCGCGGTCGTTCTGAGAGCATGACCCCATCCAACTCGTCTCGTACGCGCTCCCAGGAGATGCGCCGCAGCTCGTCTGCGCGCTCGGCAATCGCCGCCGCCCCCACCGGGTCGAGTTCGAATCCCAGTTGCGCGCAGAACCGCACCGCCCGCAGCATCCGCAGTGGATCCTCGGCGATGCGAGTCAGCGGGTCGCCCGCGAAGCGGACCAGTCTTGCCTTCAGGTCCTCTCGGCCCCCGAAAGGATCGAGCAGTTCGGCCGTGTGCAGGTTGCGGGCGATGGCGTTGATGGTGAAGTCACGGCGCCCTAGGTCTTCGACGATGTCGTCGCCGAAAGACACCTCTGGCTTGCGGGTGACGCGATCGTAGGTGTCGGCGCGGAAGGTGGTGATCTCTGCCCTGAATCCACCCTTGTTCAGCCCGATCGTGCCGAACTTCTCCCCTATCGACCAGAGATCATCGGCGAGCGCCCTGACGCGCTCCCGAATCTCTTGTGGCTCAGCATCTGTGGCGAGGTCGAGGTCCTTGCTGTCGCGGCCAAGCAGTTGGTCGCGCAAGCTGCCACCTACCAGAAACAACTGGCGGCCGGAGAACGCCTGCGCCAGCAGCTTAGCGAGTTCGTCGGCAGTCATAGCAGGCCCGACTTCGTCAGCCCGCGCCGCCGTCCTGCCCACAGAGCTTCGCCGGAAGAAGTAGGTCGGCGGAGCTCCAGAAAGCACAGGGCCTCGGCTAGTGGGCTTTCGCACATCGCTCCGATCTGCGAAAGCCAGTCGCTACTGGTGGCCATCACCACCTCTGGGTGACGCCGGCGCGAGCCGAATAGGTCCTGAGCCTCCGCTGAAGCTGAGCACGCCGTCCTCCGACGCGAATCCGATCCACGAGTTCCCACCCGATTCGATCCGCCAACTCGACCGCGGGGTGAGATCCGCGGCCAGATGCTCGGAAACGCCCTCGGGAGCTTCGTACGAGATCGGTCCCGAGAGTCGGCCGCTCAACGAGACGATGACAACCGAGTCTTCGATGGCAACCGCGATCGCGGGCAGATCGCAGTCGAGCGCTCGCGCCGGCGCAGGAGTCGGCTCCAAGGCCAGCCGCGGCCAGAGAGCATTGAGGAACAGGTGTTGAGTGCCCCCGCCGGTGTCAGTCACCTCTGTGCGCCAGACGCCATACTCGGCCGGCGGGGCCTCCGGCCGCGTCGTGGCCATCACCAGGTTCTCGCCTCTGCCCGCGCGTTCGACGTAGCCGAGATAGTGGGGGCCGCCGATCTTCCGAATCTCCGCGCTTTCCGGCAGCATGGCCTGGTGGAACAGCTTCCCCTTCTCGAACGCCATCGTCAGCCAGCGGGCATCGGTCACGAAGATCCCGGCATCTCGCGATTCCCCCTCGATCTGACGCTCGCCATCAGACTCGGGCCGGCCGGGTGTATGCAGCAGCCAGCGCGTCGTGAAGGCGGGATCGGTCGTCTCAACGCGGTCGAAGATCACGACCGCGCCTGGGCGCCGGAGATAGGCGAGCTTGCGGACCACGGATGACACCTTGGCGATGTTGCCGGCCTCGGCGTAGCTCGTCGAGTTGTAGGCCGCGCTGATGTCGGCCGCGACGTAGTCGAACGTGTCCGGGATGGAGGCGAAGGCGAGAATATCGCCGGCCTGGTAGTGCCCATGCCCCAACTGCCGCAGCCAGTCGTTCACCGAATGGATGCGGCATCCGGTCGGCATGACCACGCGCTGACCTCCGGTGATCTCGTCGAAGTGCTCCGCGTCGCGGGCCCAGTTGCCGAACTCTCCCGGCGCATGTATCAGGAGGCTGTTCTTCGAGACCGTCTGGATGAAGTAGCCGAGCCGGTAGTCGCCGAAGTAATCACCATAGGTCCCACTGTGCACCGCGAGCGGCGACCCGCGGGCGATGGTGAAGCTTCCCTGGTCGTAGTGCGCGTGATGGGCGAGAACATCGCCGGCCTTGAAGCTCATCCACATCGCCTCGGGGTCGCCCCAGCGCTCGACGAAGTAGGCCTCGCCCAGGTGCTCGCGTCCAAAGACGCGGCTCCGCGGCAGATGCGAGTTCAGGAACCGCGCGGGCCTTTCCCGATCATAGTCGGTGGGCATCGGCAGATCGGGCTCGTACGCCAGCACGGCGCTCCACCCATATCGCCCAGGGTGGTAGTGTGTCCCGCAGAGCGTGCGGAAGTGGTCGGCCGCAGCGACCACACCGGGGTCACCCGTGATCCGCGCGTAGTAGTCCTGCACGGGCTGCCACAGCCCGGGACCCGTTGGGAGGCCGACCTCCCAAGTGTCTCCCAGGCGCACGAACTTGCCGCTCGGCTGTAGCATGTAGAGTTGCCACAGGGCAGTCTGCCGGATAGTCTCCCTGATACTGATGCCGCCGACGGTGTCCTGGCCGGTGGCCGTGAGGGCGCAGTCCGCCCCTAGCGCGAAGGGGAAGGCGCGGTTGTGGATCCAGTAGCCGGGGCCTTCCGGCCAGCCCTGCGGAAGCGCCAGCGCCCGCAGCGCCTCGGCGAAGTGAGCCAGCGCCCGCTGCTGAAACTCCTCCCGCCTCGGGTGGAGCGACAACGACAGCGCGGACACGAGGATGTTGTTCGCCAACTGCGTCCGGCCATGCCAGACGCAGGGGTAGTTCCCGTCGATCTCATCGAACTCAGCCGCAAGCACATTGCCGATACGCTCCTCGATTCGCCACCTGCGCTCCTCTGTCATCAGAGGATGCCCGAAGAGCCAGTCGTAAGCCAGGCTATACTCCCAGACGTTCGAGTAGTAGGACGCGGTCGGCGTTGCAGTGATCTCGCCGGAGAGCAGCAGATCGATCGCGGCCTCGGCGAATCGCTCCTCACCGGTTGCGACCCAGCAAGACGCGGCGAGCAGCGGCTCATCCAGCTTGCCTTGCCCCATCCGCTCCTCGGCCAGGGCGAGAGCGGGTAGGAAGTAGCCTCGGAACGTCTCGTCGGCGCGGCAGAGTTCCCTCACCCGAGAGATCGTCCTGGCGCCGGGCGTGCCATCGGGTCTGAACCCGAGACGGGGACGTTCCGGCCTCACTCCCGGCCACTCCACCAGTTGCGAGCCAAGTATCCGCGAGGACATGCTGCTGCCACCATGGGTGCGACGTTTGTGCCCACGGTTCCCGCTCCGGCCAGCGATCTCCTGTCAGGCGGCCTTCGGAAACCAGGAGGGAGCGGCGCGGCGAACGCAGAAACACCCCCTGTCACAACAGGCGCACTGGATTCCCGGTAGGAGGCGATCAGCGATGGCTAAGAAGGTCCGCATAGGTGTGGTTGGCGTCGGAGGCATGGGGCAGGGACACTGCGATTACCTGGGGCCCGGCAAGCTGGATGTGGCCGAGTTGACCTGTGTCTGCGATATCGCGCCCAAGGTGGCGAAGACCGTAGGCGAGAAGTGGGGCGTACCCCACTTCACGAACCATACCGATCTCCTCGACTCGGGGTTGGTCGACGCGATCTTGATCGCGACGCCGCACTACTTCCACCCGCCGATCGCCATTGACGCCTTCAAGCGGGGCATCCACGTGCTCTCCGAGAAGCCTATCGGCGTCACCATCAAACCCGTTAACCAGATGATCCGCGCGGCGGAGAAGAGCGGCTGCAAGTTCGCGGTCATGTTCCAGCTTCGTCACAAGCCCGAGTATCAGGCGGCCAAGGATCTGATCGAGAAGGGCCGGCTCGGCGAGTTGCGCCGCGTCAACATGATCATCGCCTACTATCGCAGCCAGGCCTACTACGATTCCGGCGGCTGGCGCGCCACGTGGAAGGGCGAGGGTGGCGGTGTGCTGCTCAACCAGGCCCCCCATATGCTCGACATCTTCACCTGGCTCACCGGCCGGCCGAAGACCGTCACCGGCCAGACCCGCATTCGCATGCACGACATCGAGGTCGAGGACGAGGCCTTCGCCAATCTCGAATACGCGAACGGCGCCCACGGCTACATCTACGCCGGCGTGAACGACACCCCCCAGTGCACCCGCATCGAGATCTGCGGCGACAAGGGCAAGATCCTGATCGAAAGCCGCGGCTGGGACAAAGAGACGCTGCACTTCTGGGAGGTCATCCCGCCCCTTGGCAAGTTCACCGTCGAAAACAAGTCCATGTGGGCCTCTCCCGAGTGCGAAGCTGGTAGAGGTTCCCGCTGAAGGACCGCGAGCAGGGCCATATCGCCGTGACGCGGAACTTCTGCAACTCCATCCTGCGCAACGAGCCGCTGCTCACGCCGGGGGCCGAGGGCATCTACTCCCTCGAACTGGCCGATGCGATGATCCTGTCGAGCTACCGCAAGAAGACCGTCAAGATCCCGATCAACGCCAACGAGTACGAGGAGTTAATGGCCGAACTCGTCCGCAAGTCGAAGACCAAGAAGGTCGTCGTCGAGCAGCGGGTCACGGATACCATGTACAAGTCGGCGAAGAAGGCCGCCAAGAAGAAGGTTGCGAAGAAGTAGCCGCAAGACCTGAATGAAACGGAAACCTACGCGGCCGGGAGACGCGTTTCCCGGCCGCGTTCGCGTGCTCTAGGGGCCTTCGCCTATCTCGGTGCGACTTCCACTATCCTCAGCAACTGCAGACGGAAATACGCCACCACCACGAGCAGCATCCACCCCGTCACCAATAGCTGCACCCACCAACGGTCGAGCAGACCCCCGCTATCCTCCTGAGCGGAGCGAGGAATCCTGTCGTTCGGGCTGTCGTTTCGCTTCTTCATCCCCCGCCCTCCAGCCGGATCAGCTCTGCCTTCACCTCATCCCTGCCCGTGATCTCCGCCCTCGAAACGTGGCTGCCATGATGCCCGGGGTGCACGACCATCGCCTTCCCCGGCTCCTGCTCCACGAAATCCCGATGGCTGTGCCCACCCAGCACCAGGTCGACCTCCGGGATCGCCGCCAGCTCCCGGTCGATGCGAAAGCCGGAGTGCGATAGGCAGACTACCAGGTCGGCCTCACGTTTGAGCCGTCGGCGCGAGTCCAGAGACGACCGCGACGGGATCCTCGAACGTGAAGCTGGTCACGCGCGCCCAGGCTGATCTCGGCTTCGTGATCTGTGGCGCCAGGCCGATCACGGCGACCCGCGGCGGGCCGAGGAAGATCACATACGGCTTCACCGTCGGCGGCAAGGGCGGCCGACTGGGCGTGAGGTTCGCGGCCAGAATCGGGAACGATGCGTCCCGCAACTTCTTGCTGAGTACCGCGCGGTTCGGGTGGGACTCCCGATTCCCCATTGCCATCGCGTCGTAGCCGACTTCTGCCATCAGGCGCAGTATCGGTTCGCCTCCAGGTGAGAAGCCCAGGTTCCCGGCCGCGATCGCATCCCCCGCGTCGAGTAGCAGCGCGCCGGGATGCCCGCGCTTCAGCGCCGCGATCCGCTCCGCGGCAGCCGGCCTCAGGCGATTGTGCAGATCGGAGGTATGGAAGATGATGGCGCGCCTCAAGGACTCACCAGTCCACGTACCCGTGCCTGCGCAGGAATTCGAAGTAGTCGAGTATCGCTATCCGCGCTCGGGTCGATCTGCTTGGCAATCTCATCCGGGGTGAGCGTTCGTGTCCCGCGCAGCTCGCGTCCCGCCAGGTGGCATGCCTCCGCCAGCGATCGCTTCCCATCGCACCAGCCGAGCAGTGAGAACAGGGCGAACGACCAGCGCGGGTCGGGCCTGCCGCCCCGCTCGGGCAGCGGTATGCGGTCGAAGGTCAGGGGGCCTCGCACCAGTCGGCGTGGGCGTATCGCCGACAGCGCGGGGTCGAGAGCCAACGCCGCGGGGCGTGCTTCGGTCTCCCGGCCCGCCGCGCCAGGGCATCCGCCTCCGCTCTCCCGGCGCGGCGCACCTCCCGCTGCAACGCGCGCACCTGGGCCCGCACCGCTCGCCTTTCCGACGGCGGGGCTAGCGCCACCACTGACCCAACCGCCTCCGCCTGCCGGTCCGCCAGATAGGCAAGCTGAAACATCGCGTCGTCGAGGTCGCTGTTCTTGGCCTGCGCCACCTCCGCCGTTCCGGCCGCCGCCAGCGCTGTCTTCCCGCGGGCTGCCGCGAGGTGAGCGAGGTCGAGCGCCCGCGCCCCGTCGGCCGTGGCGATGAGGTAGGCGTAGGCAGCGGTCATCTGCGCCACCACCCTGAGCTGCCGCGGGTCGAGGAGATCCATGGTGTCGGCGGAGGTGTGCCAGGTGCGACTGTGCGCGCCGAGCCAGGGGCACGGAATGCCGATGCTGGGGTCGGCGATCAGGTTGTCGGTGGCCGAGAAGAAGCCATCCCCGCGCCACGGGTAGCTGGGCACCGCCGGCATTACCTCCCGCGCCAGTTCGGCGAGAAGCGCATCGACATAGCTCATGTTCGCGTGCGGCTCGCCAAAGATCGTCAGCGGCCTCGTCATCAGCCGCGGATCGCCCGCGGGCGAATCGAGGCAGAGCGCGGCGATGGTTCGCCGCGCCGCGCGGCTGGTCTCCGTCCAGTAGAACGTGGTGTAGCACTCGGAGACGAACAGACAGCGGATGGTGCGCCGGGGAGGCGCGAGCTTCCCCTGGGCGATCAACTGCTGAAGCGCGCGCATTGCCTCCATCATGGCTGCCACGCCCGAGGCGTTGTCGATCGCGCCCTGCTCGAACTGGTGCCCCAGCATCAGCACCTCTTCCCTGCCCGTCCCGGGGATGACGCCGGTGACTGTCGGGAGTGCGCCGACGCTGAGGCTGGTCCGCACTACCGCGCGGCCCCGCAGCTTCTCTCCACCCTGTAGGCGCGCCCGCAACTGATCTCCCTGCTTCGGGGAGATCACGAAGGCCCACCCGGGCGTGTCGTCCGCGTGGAAGGCCCACCCGCCGGGGTTATCGCTCCACGAGTTGATCCACGAAACTGCCTCCGGCATCCGTGGGATATCAGAGATGATGCCGATGCCGCCGCGCTCGGATACGACCTGCTTTGCCTGGTGCGGGCTCGCAGACGTGAAGACGATCTTGCCGCGGATTCCCTCTGGCGGGAAACCTTCGGGGTCGGCGGCATCGGCTATCCAGACGATCTCACCCTCGACTCCCCCGGCCGGCGTCGGCGCGCTCCACATGGCGAGGCACTGCGGCGTTTCCGCGCGGTCGGCGATGCGCTGCGCGCTACTGCCAGCCGCTAGCACATCGAACGTCGCCCCCTCCGCCTCCCAGGCCAGCGGCATCATCCAGTCGGCGAACAGGCTGCGGCCGTCGGCCGGAGCCTGGATGATATCGACATCGCTGAGGCCGGCCTCCCGCAGCCGGCCGGCGCTGTACCGTGCGCTCTCCTGGAACGCCGAAAACGTGAACCAGCGGTCGAGACGTTGGATAGCTTCCGCGTCCTCGATCACGCGTTGGCCGTCCAACGCTGGCCGCAGCAAAGATAGCAGATCCCTGAACATGCAGTATCCTCTCCGTGCGCCCACTCGAATGGCCGATTCCCTGCCTGGCGCGGGTTCCCTGCCCGCGCTATCGCAGGACGCGGACCGGCGCTGCCGAATCAGCGAGAAGTCCTGTTGTGAGGAGACGCTATGCCTGGAATCCGCAGCGCCACCGTCAACCTCTGCCCGGCGGACGAAGCGCTCTGGCAACTCGACGGCGGAGAAGGGCGCCCACGCCTGCGTCTCCCTGGGGTGGGCGCAGGATCGCCTCTTACGATCAGCTTTTCCGATCCTGCCACCTGCCGTTGCGCGCCGAGGCATATTGAGCCCGAGCGCCCTTACCTGCTGGAATGCGATGTGAAGGGCCGCGGGCGGATCGGGCTGGCGTGGGTGCGGGAAGGTCGCCCCCTGAAGGGCGCGGACGCCGGCCAACCCACGGAGCGGCGCGTCTGGTCCTCGCCGGATGGAACCCCCAGATTCGATCAGCTTGCCGAGGTGAGCTACATCTGGTCTGAGAGATTCGACGCCCCGGACTGGCAGCGCGTGACAGTCGGCGGGATCAGCCCGGTGGTCGCCAACCGTGTCCAGGTTGTGCTTCAGGGCGATGGCGAGACCAGCTTCGACTACCCGTATCTCGACGGGCTCGGCGCCATTCCGGTGGAGGTGATCCTCCCGGCCGGGTTCCATGCCAATGGGAGCAAGGTCGCCGTGATCGCGGCGCGGGAGCGCGCTCAGGGAGGGCGATTCGAACTGCTCTCTGGCGAGCAGGTGGTCCATTCCGGGCATCTCATCCGCTGGGGAGAGTACGTCTGGGGCCGTGAGTACTGGAATGCTGACTTCTCCGGTGTCGAGCGGCCCGGTCGGTACCGGCTTCGTGTGGCCTTAGCGGACGGCCACCAGGCCGAATCTCCGGAGTTCGAGATCAGCTCTGACATCT
Organism: uncultured Armatimonadota bacterium; assembly: GCA_963699135.1. Classification (GTDB taxonomy): domain Bacteria; phylum Armatimonadota; class Hebobacteria; order Hebobacterales; family Hebobacteraceae; genus JBEKKD01. The sequence continues at coordinate 2,347,981 of OY969415.1, forward strand.
ACCTGTCGCTGCCAAACCTGACGCTTGGCTGGTACTACACCCAGCGCTGCGGAGTGGAAATCCCGGGCTGGCACCAGGCCTGCCACCTCGATGACGCGCTGATCGGGCGCACCCACAACCGCAGACTGGGGCCGGGCGGTGAGTGGACCATCACCGGCGAGGCCGACCTCACTGGCGGTTGGCACGATGCCGGCGACAACCACAAGTACATCTGCTGGTCGTACCTGGCGCTGTGGGCGCTGGCGCGCCTGCATCGGGTGGAACCAAGCGAATTGCGCAACCTGGGCGAGGTTTTGCCGGACCCACTCTCGGAGGCCTGCTGGGAGGCGCGCTTCCTGCTGAAGACCGTTAGCCCGGAAGGGCTGTTCCCACTGGGGGTGATCTCGCGGTATCGGGTGGGTGAATGTGCCCCTCCACGAGGAGACGGACAACATCCGGAACAGCGGGGATGAGCGAGGGCTGCCCGATCCCCACGAGCGCATCTGCGAGATCCCGACCTACGGCCCCGAGTTCACCTCGGCCCTGGTATCGAGTTCGCTTGCCGATCTCGCGCGTGTCCTTGCGCGGGTATGATGACGAGTTCGCCGGCCGCTGTCTCGCTACGGCGCGCCTGACCTGGGATCAGCATCACCTGACCGATCCACCCGATGCCGAGTATCTGAGGTGGCATGCCTCTTTCGCTCTCCTGGACGCGGCGCTCTACCGTCACGGCGCGAGCGAGGATCTGGGGGATGACCTGGAGACTCGCGTCGCCCACATCCTCGCCCAGCAGAAGCCTGAGGGCGTCTTCCCGTTCCCGAGGAGCTGCGAGGACTACCGCGAGCAGGTGCTGGGGGCGCCGCGGGAGGAGCGGGCCAAGCTCCCCGATCTCTCGCCCGCACAAGAGCCGCTACTGTATCTCGCACGAGGCCTGCGGGGTGGACTACATTCCGAATCCGTTCATCTACCTGCACGCGCTGCTCGATTACCTGGAACTCTTCCCGGATGGGCCGCAGGCCAGCTCTGTCCGGGGTGCGCTGGGCCTCGCTATGGACCTTGCCACTGATCTGTGCGGGCGGACCCCGTTTGGGCAAATGATGGAGTGGACCTTCGCGCCCGATCCAGTCAACTTCGTCCACATGTTCCACGGCTACAACTGCGCGCTGCTCTCGCTGGCGGTAGTGGCGTCGCGGGCGTCGCGGCGAGTTGCGTCGCCCCGAGCTGCTGGCGCTGGCGGAACGACAGATGCAGTGGGTGTTGGGGCAGAATCCCGCGTGCTACCAGCTTGGTCTGCGGCATCGGGCACAAGCAGCTCGGCATCTACCACACTGGGCTATCGTTCGGCGAGGGGCACCGCACCGGCGAGCAGCCCGGTGGCGTGGTGAACGGCTTCGTCTCGATGGGTGCCCCGCGCCTCACCTACTCCGGCCCCACCTACCCCTGGGACTTCCCCTATCTCGACCTTCGGTCGCCGTCCGAGGAGGCCCAATGGCGCGGCGTGGATGGCGACTGGTGGACGAACGAGACCTGGGTGCCGAACTGCTCCTGGTTCATCCTGGCAGCAGTCGCCCTGCACCAGGCGCTGAAGGATGGCTGAGTCGGGAATCGGTGGCCGCTAGGCGCGAGCGCTCATGATGAGCATGAAGACAGAGGCGATCGCGAGATAGGATAGCACACCGCAGAGGAGCGTGGCCCAGAGCGGAAGCCGACCCGCCAGCAGGTAGACTACGAAAAGGTAAAGGACCCACGGAATCGCGCTCCACATGGCCGCTCGGACCGCGACGCGGAGCGCCTGGGAGCCCTGCTCGCTGCCTATGCACCACCACGTGTAGAGAGAGACTGCCGGCACTGAGACCAGCAGCCCGGTCACCACGTAATCCCCGCGCCGAGCGAAGAGCAGCATCGCGGCAATCAGGGCCGCCCCCAGTAGGGATTTGGCGACAATGTCCATTCGCAGCCTCAGTTTTTCCTGGCCCAGGAAGGAGTGCGGAAGGGTGAGCAGAAGCCTTTATTGGTCTTAAGGGGCCGTTCGCCCCCGCAGGACCCCTCCCTGCTGTGGGAGGATTAGCGATTCCGGCAGGTGCGGCGGAGCGCGATACTGAAAAAAGCGTGACTCCTAGGTTTCGACCAGGGAGTTACCGGGAAAATCAAGACGTCTGCGCCAACTGCAGACGGGGCCCTCGTGCTAAATCCCCCTCTGACGCACGGGGGCCCACCCTTTTGTAAGGGTCCTAGGTCGCTCTTGCGCCTCCGCGTATCGATCCCCTAGCGTGAGTAAGCCCCCATCAGTTCGATCTGCGCCAGCACGTGACCCTTCATCGCTCGATCGAGGTCGGCCCGCTGCGCACGCGGCGGCAGTGTCACCTTGGCGCTCAGGGCGTAGAGTCGGAAGTAGTAGTGATGGGTCGGACCCTTCGGGGGAGACGGTCCGTCGTACCCCACAGACCCCGAGCTGCCCCGCCCCTGCTTCGCACCGCTGAGCTTCGGCAGCATCTCGGTCTTCGGAACAGCTTCGGGCAGCGACCGCCGGTTGGCCGGCAGAGCATACATCACCCAGTGCACCCAGGTGCCACGCGGCGCGTCCGGGTCATCGCAGATCAGCGCCAGCTCAACGGCGCCCGCCGGGGGAGCAGTCCATTCCAGATCGGGGGACACGTTCGCGCCATCGGCCGTGTACCTGACGGGTATCCGCTCGCCCTCGCGGAAGGCCTTGCTGGTGAGCGACCAGGCCGAAGTCTTGGCGCGTGGCTGGGCGGCGTTCGCGGCAGCAGTAGGCGGCTCGACCCGAGCGCCACCGCACCCCAAGCAGCAGGGGATCAGCGCCGTGAGCACCAGACGCCAGGAAGCAGTCTTCATGCGTCTCCTCCTTCGCCACCATTGTCGCCGCCTAGGCTACACCGAGCGCGGGCGCTTGTGAAGTCGGGAAACCCAACCTAGTTGGGCGATGTGCCCTTGGCCTTACGCTGGGCGTGAAAGCGTACATTTGGGAGACGCCTCTGCTACCATACCCGGGGCGGCCACCCTATACTAGGAAGCGCGCGCTTGGTAGCACCGGGCGGCAGCGAACCAGTCGCGCTAGGCAGGGAGGTCGGGATGAAGGACCGTGGCTGGCTGGTGGTGGCGCTCGTGGTGGCGGCAGTGATCGTGGCTGCCGCTCTGTTCGCAGTCAGACCCGGAGGCAGTCGGCCCAGCCCCGCGCCGGTCGGAAGCGCGATGGGCTCGGGCAAGATGGGCGGCATGATGATGCCGGCCCCCAGACCCGCGACCTACAAGTCCAATGGGGAGCGCATCTACTGGACAGGCGTGGATGATGCTGGGAAACGGGCAGGCGTTGAGGGCGGGCCATCCTGGGTGGCGATGCATGGCGGGAGCTGCGTCGACTGCCACGGTCCCGACGGCAAGGGAGGCAAGCCGGTAATGATGGGCACCGCTGTGCCCCCGGACATCCGCTACGGCGTGCTTATGAAGCCCGAGGAGCACATGGACCACCCGCCCTACACGGATGCGACGATTAAGCGCGCCATCGCAAAGGGGCTCGACCCGGGGAATGGGAAGCTCGACATGACGATGCCGCGCTGGACCATGCCGGAGCGCGATCTCGACGATCTGGTAGGCTACCTCAAGCAGTTGGATGGTGGAAAGACTGGGTAGCCGGCGGCGCCGCCGAGATTCTCAGCGGACCGCGTCCTGGCGAGGCAGCAGCACGCGAAAGGTGCTCCCCTTTCCTTCCTCGCTCTCGATCTCGAGGTGTCCGTCGTGGGCGGCGATGATCTGCTTGCAGATAGACAGCCCGAGGCCCGTGCCGGTGATCTGCGCGGTCTCGGACGTCTTCACCCGGAAGAACGCCTCACCAAGCCGATCCTGCGCGTGCCGTGGGATTCCCAGACCGGTGTCCGTCACCTCGACCGCAAGGTAGCCGTCCGTAGCCCGAGCGATGACGCTTACGGAGCCGCCCTCGCGACTGTACTTGATGGCATTGCTCACCAGGTTCGTAAAGAGGCGACTCATCTCTGACCGATCGGCCTCGACCAGAGGGAGATGAGACGGCAGATCGGCGCTCATCGTAACCTTCTTCTCAGCGGCCTGTGGGGCCATGAACTCCACGGTCTCGCGGATCGCCTCGGAAAGGTCTAGGGGCGCAACAGAACGCTCTATCTGCCCCCGCTTCTGCAGCACGGAGAAGTCGAGCAGGTCCCGAACGAGCTGGGAAAGCCCCCCAATCCGCTCTCGGCAGCGGAAGAGAATCTGCTGTTCCTTCTCCGGGTCCTTGACGATCCCCGCCCGCAGCACATCGAGGTACTGCGCAATGGCGCCCAGCGGCGACCGCAACTCATGCGCCACCATGGAGACGAAGTCGCTCATTGCCTGCTGGAGCGTCTTCAGCTCCGTAATATCGCGCACGACCGTCACTACGCCCAGCGGCTCACCGGCTTCATCCCGTACCAGGGCAATGTTGGCGGCCAGGTTAGGGGGACCGCCGGGGAGTTCGTGCGCCACCATCGTCGCCTCGACATCGGTTGGCGCCTGCTCCATCCAGCCCAGCAGCGTCTCGGGGAAGAGCGCTCGCGAGGGGGGCTGACCGACGGCGGGGAGTTCGCCCTTGATGCTCAGCAGGCGCAGCAGTGAGGGATTGAAAAGGACGACACTTCCCTCCCGGTTGGTCACCAGCACTCCGTCTGCCATGCTCTGGATCACGGTTCTGGTGCGCGATTGCTCGGCGTTTACCAGCAGCAGATTGCGCTCGGCTTCCGCCCGAAGCTGGGCCGTCTCCAGTCGTAACCAGCGATGCTGGAGCGCTTTGTCGACGACGAAAATCAGTTCATCGGGGGTGAAGGGCTTGGCGAGATAGTCGTAGGCGCCGCTCTTGGTGGCCTCGACCGCGGTCTCGAGCGTGGCGTAGGCGGTGATCATCACGCATACCAGGTCCGGGTCCTCCTGCTGCAGTCTGGCGAGGAGTTCGATCCCGGACATGCCGGGCATGCGCAGATCTACGAGCGCCAGATCGCGCGAGCCTGGGACGAAGGTAGCGAGGGCCTCCTCGGCAGACTCGGCGGCAACGACTTCATGGCCCTCGGGGGAGAGAATGCGCCGGCACCCCTCGCGCATGCCGACTTCATCGTCTACCACCAGGATACGGCCGGGCCGTCTAGCCACCACTCAAGCGCTCTATCTCCCGGAGCAGGACAGCCGGGCTGACGGGTTTGTCCACCCAAGCATCGACCTTGAGCCATTCGCGGTCATCGGCGTCCTCCATCGGCACGCGGAAGCCAGTCTTCTCGGTCACGGCCGTTGCCAAGATCACGGGAATGCCGGTCATCTCGGGCTGCCGGCGTAGGAAATGCGCCACCGTAATCCCCGAGTCGGGCTCCTCCATCATGAGATCGAGGACCGCGACGTGCACCCGCGACTCGCGGCAGAAGGGCGATCGCGTCTTTGGCGGTGTGCGCCGAGATCACGTCGTAGCCCGCGGCCTCGAGCGTCATCCGCACCGCATTCAGGAAGTCGGCATCGTCATCCACGAGGAGCACGCGCTTGCGCTCACCCATCAGTATCCATTTCCCTCCGCGGATGCGACCACTGGCAGTGCGATGGTGAACGTGGAACCGGCCCCGACGCGGCTATCGACCGATATTCCGCCCCGGTGCATCTTCACGATGCCATAGACGATCGATAACCCCAAACCCGTGCCTCTCCCGATCTGCTTCGTCGTGAAGAACGGGTGGAAGATGCGCTCCAAGTTCGCTTCAGGTATGCCACATCCCGTGTCGGAAAACCGAACCGCGATCGACTTGCCGTCGGCGCTGAGGGAGGTGCTGACGGTCAGCGTGCCGCCTTCAGGCATGGCTTCCCCGGCGTTCTTGAGGATGTTGATGAAGGCCTGCTTCATCTGCTCGGAGTCGAGCACGGTGCTTGGGAGGTCGGGCGCGAGTTGCGTCTCGACCGTCACCTGAGGCATCTGCTCCTGCTTCGTCACCAGGGAAAGCGTCTCGCTCAGCAGCGTATTCACGTCGGTAAGGCGGTTCAGCGGCTTGTTCTGACGCGAGAAGTCGAGCAGGCCGCTCACGATATTGCGGCACCGGTCGGCCTCGCGGGTGATCATCTCGAGGTCCTGGCGGCGCGGGTCCTCCCCCTTCATCTCCTTCAACAGCATGTGAGCGTAGATCAGGACCGTCCCTAGAGGGTTGTTGATCTCGTGCGCGACTCCCGCCGCGAGCTGGCCCATAGAGGCGAGTTTCTCGGAATGGATGAGCTGTTCCTCGGCCTCGAGCAACTCTCGCCGCGAGGTATTCAGCTCGGCGATGGTGTGCTGAAGCTGGTCGATGAGGTAGGGCAGGCACATCTCCGACTCGGCCAACCCGTTGTACACGGCGATGGCCTTGTCCCGGCAAGAAGGGTAGCCGCAGGCGCCGCAATTCAGCTCATCCTCCGAGCTGAGCTTGTTAGTCTGGGCCAGAATGACCCGGATCTCATCCTCTGTCGGGATGGGCGCGGGGATGTGCTCGTCCGTGAAACCACGGGAAAGATCGAGGTCGTCGTACTCATCCAGCGACGACGGAACCGTGCGTGCCGCCTCCTCGGCCGTGTACCTCGCCACCGCCTGCTTGAGCGCGACCGCGTTCTTGTGGTCCGCGGCGAACGGCCCCTTGATACACCCCTCGCAGAACAATAGGTCGAAGAACCGGGCGTCGATGCCATCCTTGCCCAGGTCGCGGAGCAGCTCGGTAGTTCGGTCCACTCCCTCGGTGACGACGATGTCGTTGTTGAGGATGTCGGAGGACAGAGTGGCGGTGCGCAGCAGCCCACCCGAAACGGGGAATATGCGTCCGACGTCTGGCCTCGGGCCATCGAACTCACCCTCGGGAAGGGATTGCAGGTCGACCCCTTCTCCCTCGAACCAATCGCGGAATTCCTTGAATGTCAACGCGGCGTCAACCGCGCCTGCCACCATCGGGTCGCGGGCCTCCGCCTTCTTGGCGACGCAAGGGCCGATGAAGACCACCTTGGCCCCAGGGTCGAGGCGCTGCTTGATCAGCCTCCCGAGAGCGATCATGGGGGACACCACGGGCGCCAGCGCCGGGAGCAGCTCAGGCAGATAGCGCTCTATGTAGCCGACCAAGGCCGGGCAGGGCGAGGTGATGAGAGGGCGTTTCTCCGGGTGCTCCTCCACCAGCTTCCGGTAGGCGCGGCCCACCAGTTCGGCCCCTACGGCGACTTCCATGACCGCGGAGAACCCCAGTTGCCGCAGCCCGGTGATGATCTGCCTGGGCTTGATCTCCGGGAACGCTACCGGGAATGACGGCGCCAGGCAGGCAACCACGCGATCTCCGGCTGCGATCATGTCGATCGTCATCGGCAGCGCCTGGCTGTCGACCATCTTCGCCCCTTGCGAGCAGACTCGGATGCAGTTCCCACATCCGACGCAGCGCTCGGGGAGCACCTTCGCCTGACCATCCTGGACTCTGATCGCCTTCGCCGGGCAATGCCTTACGCAGGTATAGCAGCGACGGCACTTCTCACCGATTGTGGTGACGACGCCGATCATCTACTTGTCCTCTGCCGTCCTCGCGAGACGCGCATAGTAGGAGAGCAGCATGAGCTGAGTGGCGAGATCAGCCTGCTGGACCGCCACTCGCGCCGGCAGCGCCAGGGGCACCGGAGTCAGGTTCAGGATGGCGTCGACACCGGCCGACACGAGCTGTTCGGCCGTCGCCTGAGCAACCGACTCGCGCACTGCCAGCACCGCCGTGTTGACCCGAAGGTTGCGCGTAACCTGCTCGATGGCGGAGGTGTGCATTACCTGAAGATTCCCGATCTGGGCGCCGACTCGGTCGAGGTCCGGGTCGAAAGCAGCAATCACCTGCCAGTCGTGCTCGGCGAACTGCTGCAGCGCACTGGGATCGCCAACCAGCCGTTCAACGCCCACCCAGGCCACCCGGCGGTCGTCATCGGCGCGGAAGAGCCCCAGCACTTCGTTCGACAGCTCGTCCACATGGTAGCCGAGGCTCGGAGTGCCGAATTGACCGAAGTAGCAGAGGTCTCTGCGCACCAGTGAGGAGCTTACCCCGACCTTGGCCGCGATATCAGCCGACGATACCACATCTATGCCCGCGCGCCGGAATTGCTGGAGCGCGGCCAGGTACCAGCGGAGGCGCGCGATAGAGCGCTCGGGGACCTGCGGCTTCGAGCGGCCGGTATCAGCCGTTTCGGCCGCCTCCGTCGGGTGGGCTTTCAGCCGCCAGGGCTGCGACTCGTCGGGGCCCGCCTCCGCGGGGCAGATGCGATCCAGTTGCTCGTGGAAGACGCATCCGGCCGGGCCCTCCCGACACTGAAGACACGAGACTAGTCCTCGCTCCTCGATGCACTGGAAGATCGCGCAGTTCTGCCGCGCCACTCGTCGCATCGCCAGCCTGTCCGACCGCGCCCGCGCAGCAGACTCGAGAGGTATCGCTCGCAGACCTCGCGCGGCACATCGCCGCAGGCGGCCATGCGATTGCGGGCCTGGCGCTGCGATGTGACCGGGGCCGCGGGCGCGGCCTGCGCGGGGGCTGCGGAGATGGCTTGTTCAGTTCGCTTCGTGCTCACAAGTCCTCTTCCTGATCGATGAGCGATCGCGCCGCGGGGAACGGCTCCAGCGCCCGCTGCAGCAGTCCGTGCACGGTGGCCAGCAGCACTCCGTAGTTCACGATGGGCACGCCGGCCTCCCGGGCGCGGCCGATGCGGGAGAGCATCTCCTGCCGGTTTATCATGCAGGCTCCGCAGTGCACTACCAGCTGGTAGGTACCCAGGTCAGGCGGGAAGTCTCCGCCCGAACTCCAGTGGAATTCCAGATCGCCCCCCACCATCTGCCGCAACCAGCGGGGAATCTGCACCTTGCCGATGTCGTCCGGCTGGCGATGGTGGGTGCAGGCCTCGGCGATCAGCACCTTGTCCCCCGGTTGGAGGCGAGCGATGCTCATGGCGCCGCGGACCATCTCCTCCAGGTCCCCCTTGTAGCGCGCGAACAGGATCGAGAAGGAGGTGAACAGCACTCCCTTGGGCGTATCGGCGGCGGCCTTCAGGAGCGCCTGGCTATCCGTGATCACCAGCCTGGGAGGCTTGCCAAGATTGGCGAGAGTGAGCTTCAGCTCCCGCTCCTTCACCATCACCGCGCAGGCGTCGTGGTCGAGCACGTCGCGAATCGCCATCACCTGCGGGAGGATCAGCCGCCCCTTGGGGGCCGCCTTATCGATGGGAATGCACATCACCACCGTATCGCCAGGCCGGATCAGGTCGCCCAGAATGCTCGGCTCCGCCCAGGATGGCGGCGCGTGCTCTGATCATCGTCTGCTTGAGCTGCTCGATCCCCTCGCGCGTCACCGCGCTGACCGAGGCGACGGGGAGGTTGCCCTCCCGCGCCCAGGCCACCATCTCCCCATCGTCGGGGTGGATGTCGATCTTGTTGACCACCGCGACCAGCGGCACGCCCTCGCGCTCCGATGCGCTTCGCCAGGTCCTCCTCGTAGCCATCGGCGCCCGACCGTCGGATCGAGCACCAGCAGCGCGAGGTCGGTCTGTTCGAGCACGCGCAGCGTGCGCAGCGATCCGCGCCTCGCCCAGCGGCCCGGTGTCGTCGATCCCCGCGGTGTCGATGATCACCACCGGGCCGATCGGCAGAATCTCCATCGACTTGCGCACCGGGTCGGTGGTCGTGCCGGCCACCTCGGAGACGATGGCCGCCTGCTGGTTCGTCAGCGCGTTGATCAGGCTCGACTTCCCCGCGTTACGCCGCCCGAAGATGGCGATGTGCAGGCGGCTGCCAGTTGGAGTTTCGTTCAGCGTCTGCGTCATGTCTGCGGCTCCCGAGGGCGCGCCGGTCTGGGCGTCGTCCTCGTTCCTTCAGTTTCCTGGCCCCGGGTATGCCGGGCTTCGTCATCTCCTGCGGCGCCAGGATGACGTCGAGTTCCTCCTCGTCGAACAAGCCCCGGTCGAGCAGCACCTGCTTCACCGCGCGGCCCGTCCGATGCGCCTCTCGCGCGACCTCCGAGGCCACTTCGTACCCGATGTATGGCGCCACCGCCACCACCAGTCCGTAAGCTCTCCTCGACCTGTCGGCGGCAGAAATCACGGTTCACCCGGATGCCGGACGATGCAGTGATCGATGAACATCGTGCACGCGCGCCGTGCAGCAGGTCGAGCTGCTGGAACAGGTTGTGCGCGATCAGCGGGAGGAAGGCGTTCAGCTCCAGCTGCCCCGCCTGCGCCGCCAGCGTGATCGCCAGGTCGTTCGCCATCACCTGGTAGGCGCACTGCGTCACGGCCTCGGTGATCACCGGGTTCACCTTGCCCGGCATGATGGAGGAGCCGGCCTGCATCTCCGGCAGGGCGATCTCCCCGAAGCCGGCGCGCGGCCCGGACGATAGCAGCCGCAGGTCCGCCGCGATCTTCGCCAGGTTCACCGCCGCCGTCTTCAGCAGTCCCGAGACCTCCGACGAACACGTCGGCGTTCTGCGTCACGTCGATCATGTTCTCGGCCCGCGCCAGCCCCAGGCCGGTCAGGTCGCGCAGGACATCGACCACGGTCAGCACGTACCGCGGTCCGCGTTCAGCCCCGTGCCCACCGCGGTGCCGCCGAGGTTCACCTGGCGCAGCTTCTCCTCCACCACGTGCAGCCGCCACCAGTCCCGCTGCACCGCCTGCGCCCAGGCCGAGAACTCCTGCCCCAGCGTGATCGGCACCGCGTCCTGCATCTCGGTGCGGCCCACCTTGAGCACGCCCGCGAACTCCGCTTCCTTCTCCTGAGCGCGCCCTGCAGGCGGGTCATGTCCTCGATCACGGGCAGCAGCAGGCGGATCGCCGCCAGCTTCACCGCGGTCGGGAAGACGTCGTTCGTGGACTGCGACAGGTTCACGTCGTCGTTCGGGTGGATCGATGGCGTAGTCGCCCTTCGCGCCGCCGAGGAGCTCGATCGCGCGGTTCGCGATCACCTCGTTCACGTTCATGTTGGTGCGAGGTGCCCGCGCCGCCCTGGAACGGATCGACGGGGAACTGATCCGCGCACCGCCCTTCGGCGATTTCGTCGCAGGCCTGGCAGATGGCCTGCGCCTTGTCCTCCGGGAGCAGCCCCGGTGCGCTGGTTCGTCAAGCGCGGCCGCCTTCTTCACCACCGCCAGCGCGCGGATCAGCTCGGGGTGCAAGCGCAGACCGGAGAGCGGGAAGTTCTCCATCGCCCGCGCGGTGTGGATGCCGTAGTAGGCGTCGGCCGGCACTTCCATCGCCCCAAGCAGATCGTGTTCGGTCCGGGTGGTCATAGCTAACTCGCCACCGCTCCGGATGCTGAGCGCGCGCCGGCTGTGACCGAGGCCTCTGCGCCACCGTCCGCCCCAGCGAGACGACCATCGCCTCCACGCAGCTGGCGACACTCGGCCGCGGCCTCGCCCGTGCAGATCTTCCCGGGGTAGAGCTGATAGCGCTCGCGGTACTCCATCGGCGTGCAGTTCGGCATCAGCACGTTCGCCCCGGCCCGCAGCGCCCGCTGCCGCCCCTCCGGGTGCAGCGCGCCCAGCGCGGTGGTCGCCGGGATCAGCGCCTCCGGGCAGAGCAGCCGCAGACAGGCGACGAACCGCAGCGCCAGGTCCGAGCGTTCCGCCGGCCGCGTCCGCCAGCGGCGTCGCGGGGTGCGGGATGAAAGGCCCGACACCGATCATGTCGAGGTCAAGCGACTGCAGGAAGAGCAGGTCGTCTGCCAGCATTTCAGGCGTCTGCCCCGGCAGTCCGATCATCACCCCCGAGCCCACCTGATAGCCGAGCCGCCGCAGGGAGTGCAGGCACTCCAGCCGCGCCTGCCAGTCCGAGATCCGGGTGCAGCTCGCGATAGAGATCCGGCGACGAGGTCTCGATGCGCAGCAGGAAGCGATCCGCGCCGGCATACCGCAGTCGCGCGTACTCCTCCTCGCTACGCTCGCCAATGGACAGGGTGATGGCGAGATCGTTCTCCGCCTTGATGGTGCGTAGCACGGCCGCGAGCAGATCGGCCGCGTAGTACTGATCTTCGCCGGACTGCAGCACCACTGTGCCATAGCCCAGCGCGGCGGCATCCCGCGCCGCTTCGATGATCTCCTCCCGCGTCATGCGATAACGCGAGCAGCGCGGCGTTGCCATCGCGCAGGCCGCAGTAGTGGCAGTTGCGCCAGCAGTAGTTGGAGAACTCGATGAGGGCGCGAAGCTGAACTTCGTCGCCGATGGCGTCGGCCCGCACGCGGTCGGCGGCGGCGAACAGCTCCGTCTGCTTCGGGGTCACCAGACCCCCAGCAGCAGCGCTAGCTCATCCCGCGTCGCCGCGCAATGGCGCTCCGCCAGGTTGCGTAGGACCCGCTTGGCTGCAGCATTCACAGGTACAGATCTCTCGTCCCCCGCCCTGATCTCCGCTAGGCGCTTCTCGATCGTTGGCCTCAAAGCGGGGGTCACTTCCCCGAGCAGTTCCGTCACCAGCCGTTCGCCCACCTCGCGGGTCTCCGGACTGGCATAGTCGATCAGGTACTCCTGGAAGGTCAGCAAGGCATTCGGCGTGCAGAAGGTCTGGATGTCACCTGGCTTGGCGATCTCCATGAAGTCGCGGCCGGTGCGCCCGAGCCGATAGCAGGCGGTGCAGAAGCTCGGCAGGTAGCCGTGCTCGCACAGATCGCGGATGACGTCATCCACCGGGCGCGTGTCACCCAGACAGAACTGCTCGCCCTCTTCCACGTGTGGCGCGACCGTCGGCGTAGCCGCCTGGGTAGACCCGCGAGGCGGCCGAGATCTGCGAGACGCCCAGGCCGAGCAGCTGCGCGCCGCATGTCCGGGGCCTCTCCGCGTGCTCATGATGATCCCAGTGTAGGGCACGGCCAGGCGGATCACCGCCACGATCAGCGGCATTGCCTCATCCGGGACCGGGTATGGGATATGCGCGGCCGCAGGCGCGTTCTGCGCCGGCTCGATGCGCGGGAAGGAGATGGTATGTGGGCCAATTCCGTACCGTTGATCGAGGTAACGCGCGTGCGCCAGCAGCGCCAGCAGGTCGAATCGGTAGTCGTAGAGGCCGAAGAGCACTCCCATGCCGATGTCGTCAACACCACCCGCGAAAGCCCGGTCGAACACGCCCAGCCGCCAATCGTAATTCGCCTTCGGTCCGGAGGGGTGCAAGTAGCGGTACTGTTCGGGGTGGTAGGTCTCCTGGAAGCACTGGTAGGTGCCGAGGCCCGCCGCCTTCAGCGCGCGGAACCCCTCGACCGGAAGCGGCGCCATGTTCACGTTCGCGCGGCGCATCTCGCCGCGACCCGATCGCGTCGCGTAGGTCGTCTCAATCGCCTTCACCGCGTAGTCGGCGCCGGAACCGCCGCTCTCGCCAAGCACCAGCAACACCCGCTTGTGCCCCATGTCCTCGAGCACGCGGATCTCCGCCGCGATCTCCTCCTGAGTGAGCGTGCTGCGGATCAGGTCGTGGTTGTCGCGCCGGAACGCGCAGTAGAGGCAGTTGTTGCCGCACTCGTTGCTGGCGTAGAGGGGAGCGAACAGGACGACGCGGCGGCCGTAGATGCGCTCTTTGACCTCTCGGGCGGCGGCGAAGATCAGCTCCCGCGCCTCGGGGTCGGTCACCGCAGCAGCGCGGCCGCTTCGGCCAGTTCCAGGCCCGCCAGCGACCGCGCCTTGGCGAGTATGTCCGTCAGACGGAAATCATCGAGCACCGCCGGGTGGCGCAACAACTCCTCAACCGCCCCGAGCCCAAGCTCGGGGATGACTGCATCCTTTGCCGACATCACCGACATGATCCACCCCGGTTCCTACCGCAGCCAACTGCCGAAGTCTACGCGCCCCTGGCGGCCGCCGGTCTGGCCGCTCCCGTGGCGCTCTTCCCGTTGCCGCCCTCGGCTTCCTGTAGCTTCTGCGGCACTTCCGCGGGGCGAGGAGTGTAGTGGGTGTGAAGCAGCTCGTGCGACTTGTGGCCGAGCGGCTCCTCCAGGAACTCCTCGTAGATCACCTTGATCGACCGGGTTCTCGTGCGACTTGCGGATCGGCATTTCGCGCGTCCGCCTGGTAGATCGACTTCGCCCGCGCCATACGAATCTCGTCGTTCACCGGGATCGGCTGTCCGCCGCCCGCCAGGCATCCGCCGGGGCAGGCCATCATCTCGATGAAGTGGTAAGGCGACTTGCCTTCCCGGATCTGGTCGAGCAACTGCCGCGCCTTGCCCAGCGTGTGCGCTACCGCCACCTTCACCTGAAGATCGCCTACAGGGATGGTGGCTTCCTTGATGCCCTCGAGCCCGCGCACCGCCTCGAAGTTCACGTTACCCAGCGTCTCGCCCGTGATCACCTCGTAGGCCGTGCGCAGCGCCGCTTCCATCACACCACCGGTGGCCCCGAAGATCACGGCCGCGCCGGTCGACTGCCCCAGGGGATCGTCATAGTCGCTCTTCGCGGCAACTGTGACAGATCGACCGACGCCTCGCGCATCATCTGCGCTAGCTCCCGGGTGGTGAGCACGAAGTCCACGTCCTTGTAGCCCGACGAGTTCATCTCGGGCCGCTCGCACTCGAACTTCTTCGCCGTACACGGCATGATCGAGACCACGACCATCTTCGCCGGGTCCATGCCCGCCTTCTCGGCGTAATAGGTCTTCGCGATCGCGCCGAACATCTGCTGCGGTGACTTGCAGGTGGACAGGTTGTCGAGCAGATCCGGGTAGAAGTGCTCGGCGAACTTGATCCACCCCGGGCAGCAGGAGGTGATGATCGGCAGTTCCCCACCCTCGGTGACCCGCTTGATCAGCTCGTTCCCTTCCTCCATGATCGTGAGGTCGGCGGTGAAGTCGGTGTCGAAGACGCGGTCGAAGCCCAATTCACGCAGGGCCGCCACCATCTTGCCGGTTACCAGCGCCCCGGCGCCATGCCCAAGTCCTCGCCCAGGCGCCACTCGAACAGCGGGCGCGGTCTGCACCACCACGAACTTGTCGGGATCGCGCAACGCCGCCCACACTCCCTGGATGCTGTCTCGCTCCCTCAGCGCGCCGGTCGGGCAGTAGTTGATGCACTGGCCGCAGTTGACGCAGATCACGTCGGCCATCTCCCGCCCGAAGGCAGGGCCGACCACGGTTTCCCAGCCCCGCTCTCCGGCGGAGAGGGCGGCCACGCTCTGCACGCCCTGGCAGACTCTCACACAGCGGCGGCAGAGGATACACTTCTCGTTGTCGCGGGTAATGAAGCTGCTCTGATCCACTTCGCTCACCGTGCGGTCGCCCTCGAAGCGGTTCTCGCGGATGCCCATTTCCTTGGCGAGGGCCTGCAGCTCGCAGTTGCGGCTGCGGACGCAGGTGAGGCACTCGTTCGGGTGATTGGAGAGCAGCAGCTCGACAGACCAGCCGGCGCGCGTCGCGCACCGTGTGCGAATGCGTGCTGATCTCCATGCCGTTGGCGGCCGGGAAGTTGCAGGCCGGCTGCAGCGTGCGCTGGCCCTTGATCTCCACCAGGCAGACCCGGCAGTGGCCCTCCGGCGCGAGGTCGCGATGATAGCAGAGAGTCGGGATGTAGACCCCGGCCTGCCGCGCCGCTTCTAGTACGGTCATACCGGATTCGGCTTCGACCTGCTTGTTGTTTATGGTAAGGGTGATCTTCTCCACCGGGATCTCCTTTAGTTACGCGCTGGGCTTCGGCCGGCTAGCCTGGGTGATGACCCACTCTTCCACGATGGCGCCCTGCCCGATGTGCTCGGCGACGATGGCCCTTGCCTTCTCCGGGTCGAGGTCGCCGTAGGTGACGATGGGTAGGCCTGGCTTTTGCACCTCCATCATCGGCTCTCGCTCGCATAAGCCTCGGCACCCGCTCTGGGTCACCACAACATCCGTGATCCCTCGCGCCGACAACTCATCGACAACCGCCAGCAGCACGTCGCGGGCGCCCGCGGCAATGCCGCACGTGCCCATCGCGATCACCACTCGTGCCGAGGCCTCGCCGTTGCGCAGATTGAGGGCGTTTCGGGCGCGCTCCCTGAGTTTGTTCAGATCATCGACGCTCTTCATGGTGTCCTCCCTGCTTACTGGACGGCGAGATGGCACTTGAGACAGCGGTTCGCCTCCTCCTGGGCGGCCTCGGGCGAGTAGCCCAGTTCCACCTCGGAGAAGCACTTCACTCGATCGCACACGAGCATCTCGGGCATCATCACGCGTGGTTTCTCGGCCACTTCCTCATCCTCGGCGAGCGCGCCGCGCTCGTCCTCCAGCACCACTGCTTCGGCCGGAATGCCGCGCACCTGCTCGTCGATCGCCCGCGCCGCCTTGAGTCCTTGCGCTACCGCCTCGATGACGGTGCTGGGACCGGTCACCGCGTCCCCACCGGCGTAGACGCCGGGGATGTTGGTGGCAAGGGTGGTCGGATCAACGGCGATCTGGCCCCAGCGGTCGACTCCGACGGAGGAATCGGCCACTACGCCTTCGACCGACTGTCCGATGGCGACGATCACGGTGTCGACATCGAGCGTGAACTCGGCGCCTTCGACCTGTACTGGCCGGCGCCGGCCGCTGCGATCGAACTCCCGCAGTTCCATCTGATAGCACGCCAGGCCGCTGACCTTCTTCTCGCCGGCGATCGCTTTCGGGGCGGCCAGGAAGTGCATCTGGACGCCCTCGTGGGCGGCCTCGGCGATTTCCTTGGCCTGTGCCGGCATCTCTTCCTGGGTGCGCCGGTAGACGATGTGGACTTCCTTAGCGCCCATGCGCAGGGCGGTGCGGGCGGCATCGATAGCGGCATTGCCGCCACCGACCACCGCCACCTTCTTGCCGATCTTGGGCATCTTGCCCTTATCCATCAGCGCCAGGTTCGCATCGCGCAGGAACTCGATGGCGTGGATCACGCCGGGCAGATTCTCTCCGGCGATTCCCAGGGCAGTGCTCTTCCAGGCGCCGACGCCGAGGAAGATGGCATCGTAGCCCGCGCTCAGCAGCTCATCCAGAGAGATATCCTGTCCGAACCGCACGCCGGTCTGGATCTCTACGCCGAGCGCGAGGATGTCGTCGATCTCTTTCTGGAGCGACTTCTTCGGCAAGCGGTACTCCGGGATGCCTACCGAGAGCATGCCGCCGAGCACGGGCAGGGCCTCGTAGAGCTTCACCTGATAGCCGCGTCGCGCCAGCTCCCAGGCTGCGCTCAGCCCGGCCGGCCCACCGCCCACCACGGCTGCGCGGTGGCCGTTCGGCTCGGGCCGAGTGAGACGAGACTTGCCGTTGTTGGCGGCCGCGTAGTCGGCCGCGAATCGCTTCAGCGCGCCTACCGCCAGCGGCTCGTCGATCTGCCCGCGCAGGCACTTCGCCTCGCACGGATGGTGGCAGACTCGGCCGCAGACCGCGGCGAAGGGCATGGTGGACTGGATGCTGGCTAGCGCCTCGTCGAACTTGCCGAGAGCGATTTGGCCGATGTAGATCGGGACGTTGATGCCCGCCGGGCAGGTGTGCTCACAAGGGGCTCGATAGAGCGCCTTGCACACTACCGCCGGGCAGCGCTTCTCGCGAATGTGCGCTTCGTACTCGTCGCGGAAGTAGCGGATAGTCGAGAGCACCGGGTTCGGCGCGGTCTGCCCCAGGCCGCAGAGCGCGGATTCCGCGATCTGCGCGCCCAGCTCCTCAGCAGCTCGATATCGCCCTCCCGGCCTCTCGCCCTCGGTGATGCGGGTTCAGGATCTCGAGCATCCGCTTGGTGCCGATGCGGCAGGGGGTGCACTTGCCGCAGGACTCGTCCTGGATGAAGTCGCAGGAAGAAGCGGGCGAGGTCCACCATGCAGGTGTCCTCGTCCATCACGATCAGGCCGCCGGAGCCCATGATCGCGCCCAGCTCCTTCAGGGACTCGTAGTCGACCGGGATGTTCAGATGCTCCTTGGGGATGCAGCCGCCCGACGGTCCGCCGACTCTGCGCGGCCTTGAACTTGCGCTCGTTGCGGATGCCGCCGCCGATGTCGTAGATGATCGTCCCCAGCGTCGTGCCCATCGGCACTTCGACCAGGCCGGTGTTGTTGATCTCGCCGGCGAGGGCGAAGACCTTCGTGCCCTTGCTCTTCTCGGTGCCGAAGCCCGCAAACCAGGCCGCGCCCTTGAGGATGATCGGGGCGATGTTGGCGTAGGTCTCGACGTTGTTGAGCAGGGTGGGCTTGCCCCACAGGCCCGCCTGCGCCGGGAACGGCGGCCGGGGCCGCGGCTCGCCGCGGCGCCCTTCGATGGAGGCCATCAGCGCCGTCTCCTCGCCGCAGACGAAGGCGCCGGCGCCCATGCGGATGTCGAGGTCGAAGTCGAAGCCCGTGCCGAGGATGTTCTTCGCCCAGCAGGCCCTGCTCGCGCGCCTGCCTGATGGCGTGGGCGAGACGCTCGACCGCCAGCGGATACTCGGCCCGCACGTAGACATAGCCCTTGGTTGGCGCCGATCGCGTAGCCGGCGATCGCCATCGCCTCGATCACGCTGTGCGGATCGCCCTCCAGCACGCTGCGGTCCATGAACGCGCCCGGGTCGCCCTCGTCGGCGTTGCAGACCACGTACTTCGGGTCGCCCTGCGCCTTGCGCACGAACTCCCACTTCATGCCCGTGGGGAAGCCCGCGCCGCCCCGGCCGCGCAGGCCGGAGGCCTTCACCTCCTCGATCACCTGCTCTGGGGTCATCTCGGTGAGCACCTTCGCCAGCGCCTGGTAGCCGTCGCGGGCGATGTACTCCTCGATGTCTGCGGGGTCGATCACGCCGCAGTTGCGGAGCACGATCTTCTGCTGCTTGGCGAAGAAATCGATCTGGTCGAGCGTGGGGAGCAGCTCACCCGTGGCCGTGCCGGCGGTAGAGCAGCCGCTCGACGACCGTCCCTTGAGCAGATGCTCCTCGACGATCTCGGGGACGTCCTCGGCCTTCAGCCTCTGGTAGAACACGCCCTCGGGATAGGCGATGATGACCGGGCCCAGGTCGCAGGAGCCGACGCAACCGGTCTCCACCACCTTGATCTCATCGCCGAGGCCTTGGCGGATCAACTCGGAGCGCAATGCCTCAGATACCGCCGCGACACCCGGACGACACGCATCCGGCCCCAGCGCAGACTATCACGTGTGATCGGTACGCAGCCATCAGGTGAGACCTCCTCGGGTAGATCCCGCGCCTATCGCGCGCCAGGCTTGCGCCTCAGGTGCTGAACTCCTAGGCGGAGTCCCCGCCTCGCGGGGCGGCTCCGTTCCGGTACTTGGCCACCAGCTCGCCGACTTTGCTGGGCTTGACTCTCCGGTAGATGTCGTCATCGACGGTAAAGACGGGCGCGAGACCGCAGGCGCCGATGCAGCGGACCACCTCCAGGCTGAAGTTGCGGTCCTCGGTGGTGCCGGAAACCTCGACGTCAAGGTCACCCTTGATCTGGTCGAGCACCTTACGCCCGCCGCGCACATAACACGCCGTGCCCAGACAGACGCGAATGGTATGTTTGCCGCGAGGGACCATGGTGAAGTACGAGTAGAACGAGACCACGCCATACACTTCGCTCACCGGCACGCTCAGGCCGGCGGCGACACGCTCCTGCACTTCGGTCGGGAGGTAGCCGAACAAGTCCTGGGCCTTCTGGAGCACCTGAACCAGAGCCCCCGGCTGATCCTTGTGCTCCGCGATGATCCGGTCCAGCCCGGCCCAGAGTTCCTCCTCAGCCACCACCTGATCTCCGGCGCAACCGCAGGTGCGAACCTCTCCCATCGCTCCTTCTCCTGACGTTGACGTTTCAGCCGTCACCCAGTTAGGGCCAGTCCATCCCAGTCAGGCGTCCAGTTCGTGATAATCCTCACGAATTGCCCCGCCCTCCCCTTCGACTCCTCCACCTGCTGGCCGGATCACTCCAGGGCTGCCTCTCAGAGCCACTGTGGGCTCAAATCGCTTCCAAAAGCCCTTTCTGGCGCAGACGCGTCCGAACGCAGGGACGGCCAACAGGGGCGAAGGCAGGAACTGCCTGGCGAGCCTGTGAAAACTTTCACAGGTTACTTTACCATCGTTCGGCGGGGCTGTCAAGAGGCGATTTCAGGCAGGGGGTGAGTCCAAAGGCCGGGCAGTGGCCGTGTCGCAGCACGATCCGCGATCCATCGCGCATAGGGCACGTGCAGGCGGTAGCAGGCAGGTCACATCTCTCCGGCGCTCACCGAAGCGGATAGGTTCCCATCTCCCGCCAGTCCTCGATCACCCACTCGACCCACGACCAGGGAACGCTCTTGTCCACCGAGTCAACCAGAAGTAGCGCGAAGCCGCCGCCGGGGGCGAGGGTTCGCATGGCCTCACTCACCGCCGATCGCACTTCCTCGCGGCTGCCCCGCCCCACCGTGACATAGGAGTTGACGCCGCCAATCAGGCAGATCCGGTCCCCGCACCCCTTCTTCACCGCCGCGAGGTCGGCCGCGCCCTGCACGGGATCGACTCCCCAGAGCGCGTCGATGCCCAGGTCCAGGTACTCGCGCAGGAAGCTCTGCGGGCGGATGGTCTGCACATACTGATACTTGCAGCCCGCCTGGTGAACGAGATCGACCTCTTCCTTCACCTTGGCGAACAGGAACGCGCGGTGAAGCGCGGGCGACCAGAACGCCGGCGACTCGTACCAAGCGCGATGGGAGATGAGGTCACACACGCCCGTGTCGAGCAACAGCTTCACGCCCGCCATCTCCCGCTCGTGCACCAGGCGCAGCAGCTCGTGGGCGAACGCCGGCCGCTCGTGGCAGGCGATCATGAAGTTCTCCGCCCCACACAGCCAGACCGCCATATCGCCGAAGCCGCCGCAGTGGCCTTCGATCGCAACTCCGATCCTGTCCGCCGACTTCCGCAGTTCTCTAGCGTAGCGTCGGAAATCCGCCATCTCGTCGTCCGAAGGCACGCTGAGAAGGTAGGGCAGCTTCTCCAGGTCCGTCTCTTCCTCGACCAGGAATCGCTTCGAGCGGGGGACATTGTGGTCCGACAGCATCGCCACATCGTCACCATGCGGCCAGTCTTCACTCTGGCGCACCACCTGCATCAGCTCACCCTTGGGCGTCTGGTAGGCCTTATGGATGAGCGGGTAGGACTCGCCCGCCGGCTGATCCTTCCACACCCGCGTGGTCACATCGGGATGGATGCGCCACGGGCACGGAGGTCCCAAGGGTATCGTCGAGACCAGCTGCAACGAACCGCTCCGCCCGCTCCACTTCGTCGCTGTGGCGCAGGTGCGCCGGAAGCGCCTCCTGGGGCAAGTCGAACAGATTGAACAGGAACGGGACGTGATCCGGCTCAGCGTGATTCAGAACTGCCAACAGACGTTCGCCGCGACGTCATAGCTGCCATGTGTACCCCTTTGCTGCGGTGTTCGCAGCAGTCTCTGGCCAGCGAAAAGCGAGGCAATGCCTCGCTTTTCGCGACCGCTATCTTGTGGCACGCCCGGCAGGATTCGAACCTGCGACCCGCTGCTTAGAAGGCAGCCGCTCTATCCAACTGAGCTACGGGCGCATGCGCTTCCGTGACGGTCTGCTGTTACGCTTTGCTTGGCGAGCCGCTCTTGAGCTGCTGCTCGATGATCGGAATCAGGTCGGCGGGCGTGTAGCTCATGCCCTCCGCCTTCTCGAGCGCAAGTTCCTTGCCATTCAGGGAGAACTGCGACTTGCCATTGATGCTGATGACGGTCCAGTTGACCTTCACCTTGCTCCGATACTTCGCCGCGTCAGGCCCCTGGGAATCGACAATCGTCAGATGGATGTCGTTGGGATGCGCCTGATAGGCCTTCTTCAGCTCCGCCTCGGACTTGGCATGGCAGCCATGCGCCACCGGGATCAGGGCAAGCACCTCGACCTTCGCGCCGGCCTTGCCGAACTCCTGCGTCTTGGCCGTCCCGCTCCCGGTCTGACCGGTCGCACAGCTTGCATCAGCGCCTGCCGCGCCTTCCGGCCCCCTTGGCTCCACCGGGCGCCTTCGCCATCTGGGCGCCGCCCTGAGGCTGCGCCATTCCCGGCGGCATCATCGCCGCCAGATCGTTCGGCCGCTTGCCCAAGTCAGGCAGGAGGATGTAGGCTCCCACCAGGGCGGCCAGCACTACCACCAAACCAATCGCTACCTTCTTCTCACCGGGTCCCATGAGTTCCAGCCTCCTTAGACCGGCCGAGAGCGGTCATCCGCCCTCTTCTCGATGATGGGTGGACGCTAACCTGGAGCGGGGAACGGGACTCGAACCCGCGACATCCAGCTTGGAAGGCTAGCGCTCTACCAACTGAGCTATCCCCGCGCTGCCAGCTCAGGTGAAGTATACCCGTCAAGCCTCGCCAGGGTCAAGCTAACGCCGGCCCACCGCTGGGGAGAATTGTGGTCATTTGGACGTCGATTCTGTGGCATCCTCAGCCGCCGCCTGGGCAATTTGCCTGCGGCATTCCTCAACCCCGGTGAACTGGATAGCGCGCCACCCGGCGGCCCGCGCCGCCATCACGTTCTCCGCCAGATCGTCCACAAACAGCAGCCGGCCGGGCTCCACCCCGGTCTCCCGCTCCACGTGGCGGAAAAGCGCCATATCTGGCTTCGCCAGCCCGATCTCGTTCGACAGGAAGCAGTGGTCGAAGAGCTCAAGGATATGCCCGAATCGCTCCCGGATCCAGGTCGCGTGTGGTTCATTGATAGTTGAAAGCAGGTAGCGTGGCCTTGGGGTCTCGGCCACCAGCTCCGCCATCCCGGGGATAGGAGTGAAGATGTCATTCCACGCCAGGCGCAGTTCTTCCATGGTCATCGCCAGTTCCAGATCCCGGACCAGCAGGGGGTGCACGGAGTCGAAGTCGCCCCCGATCTCAGGTCGGATGCGATCCAGGTGCCGACCTACCACCTCCATGACGGGAGCGCCTTGCCGGCACGCAGCCGCCAGCCGCCGTTCGAACAGACTGAAGTCGTAGTCGACTAGGACCTTCCCCAGATCGAAGACGTGAATGAGGGGCATGCGTTCAGTTTCCGGCAACCTGCCGGGCCGCCCTGCCGCTGGCACGGGAGGATTCTTTGCGCTGCCGCCAGAACGACAGCGAGGTGACGCAGCAGAGCAGCGGTGCTCCCCGGTTTGCGTGGGTCGGTCTGGCGGCGATCTTGGTCGCCTTCTGCGCGCTCGCCACCCTCCAGTCGCTCGCCACACGACTCCAGTGGGGGCCGGATGAGCCCGGCCACATCATCTATGTCGAGTCGCTCGCGCTGGATGGCCGGTTCCCCACATTGACCCACGGGGAAGAGGAGAATGCGTACGTTCCTGGCGCGGCGCGAACGCACGAATCCCACCAGCCGCCGCTCTACTACGCTCTTGCCGCGCTCGTCTGGCGCGCTTTTCGCGCGCTGCCCGATCAGGTCGTGACGTTCACCAACCAAACCGGCGCGCAACAGCGCTTCGTTGCCCCCGGCCCCGTGCGGCCGGTGCGGCTGCTCTCAGTGGTCTTCGGTGCTGCTGCGTTGCTACTCATCTGGGCGACGGCGCGCACCGTCTTCCCGGGCCGCCCAGAGATCTGGCTCAGCGGAACCGCGCTCATCGCTTTCACGCCCATGTTCACTTACGTGAGCGGTGTGATCAACAACGACTCGCTGCTCACCGTCACCTTCGCCGCGGCGGCTTTGAGCTGGGCGCGAATGCTCCGGTTCGGCGCGCGCACGCGGGATCTGCTCTTGCTGGGCGCGCTCCTCGGCCTCGCCATGAATGCGAAAGAAACCGCGGTCGCTCTTGTCCCGCTATCCCTGCTCGTGGTGGGGCTGGAACCGGGCGCGCAGACCTGGACCCGACGGCTCCGAAACGTAGCCGCCGTGCTCGCCATCACGATCGCGATTGCCGCCTGGTGGTCCTTGCACAAGTGGCTGATCTACGGCTCGCCATTCGTCTACCCCTACATCTACCCCCTGCTCGGCCTTCCGGAGGAACAGCGAGCGATTCTCCTGAGCGCCTTGCCGGAGCGGGTATTCCAGTTCGCCTTCATTCCCGTCGACGTGGTCGCGCGCCACCTCGATGTGGCCCTGCTGACGAGATTCCTGGTCTGTTTGGTGGCGCTGGCGGCGGGTGGGCTGGTACTCGCTCTGGCGCGCCGCAAGCAGA
The DNA here is from genome assembly GCA_963699135.1 of uncultured Armatimonadota bacterium. Taxonomy (GTDB): domain Bacteria; phylum Armatimonadota; class Hebobacteria; order Hebobacterales; family Hebobacteraceae; genus JBEKKD01. The sequence continues at coordinate 2,372,020 of OY969415.1, forward strand.
TCCCGGTGCCGCGATACGAGGCGGTGTGCCTGATCATCTGGTTGGCGACGGCGCTCGTCGTTCTCCTGGGGCTGCTCCGAAACGTGATGACGGTGGACTGGCGAATGGGAACCAGCGGGGGACGCTACCTGGTCTGCGTGCTGCCGCTGCTGGCGCTGACCGCTGCCAGGGGCCTGAGCTCTCTTCTTGGCGAAGGCCGCTGGGCCAAGCTGGGGCTGGCATTGGCCTGCCTGCTCATGTTCGCGTTGAACGTGCTGACCATCCTGGCGACGGCCGCCGAGTACGGGACGCTGTGACCCTCCTCAGGCGAATGGCAGGCTAGAAGCCCGCGTCGCCGGTGTCCCCAACCTCTCCCGTGCCTCCCAGGCCGCCCAGACCCGACATCGCCTTGCCGCCCAGCGTCGCGCTCAACGTTGTCTTCGTCTGGATGCGCGGTAGCGGCTGGCCCTGGTCCAGGGCGGCGCCCGGGCCATAGCCGACCATCGTCAGCATCGCGACATCGCTGTTTGCGAAGATGCCGGCGGGCACAGTCACGCTGGTTCGGTCGCCCATCATCATGGCTGTAAGGTCGACCAGTTCGCGCACCCTCGACATCTGCAGGTAACCCCAGTCCGTCAGCATGTCATCGGTGTAGACCTCAGACGAACTCCATAGAGTGAGCGTGTTCTTCCCTTCCATGCCGAAGACGGCGGCATGCAGGCCCAGCGCATTGGGAATCTGCTTCCAGGCGAGTGCGATGGGTTTTTCCAGTGGGACAGCCGCATCGAGCTTAGGGCTGGTGAGGTCGAACGGAGCTAGGAAGTTCACGTCCGGCGGAGCGCTGATAGTCACGTTGCCGGTATAGCTGGTGGTCAGCGCGTAATCGCCGACCAGGGAGGCTCCCGCCGCGATCTTGCCGGGCTGCTTCGGAGTCGGCCAGTAGCCGGTCGTCCAGTTGGGTTTGTAGAAGTAGGCGCCGCCGGCGCTACTCTCCGACGCCTGCTTCTTCATGGCCTGCTTCTGCTCGGCGGTGAGGCCCTCCCACTTGATCACCTTTGGCTGGCCTGTCTTCACCGTGTCGGACGAGCCCCAGTAGATCTTGATCGTGAAGCCCTTGATGGAGTCGGGGTCGAACTCGCCGGGACCCGAAGGCGCAGACTTCGCATCCGCTTGTGGCCGGTACAGGGAGAGATCGAGCTTCTTCCCCAGCTGTAGGCCGGCTGGCGGGGCGACCGAGGCTGCAGCATCTGCGGGGGCGATGCCCGGAGACCACAGCCGCACCTCGAGGCTCCTCTCGGGCGCGCCGCTCAGCATGCTCGCGAGCCCCGGCATAGTGGAGAGGTCTAGACCCGGCGGCAGCTCCGAGATCGCCGGCATACCCGCCATCTTGTGCACCCGGGTCTCTGCCAAGATCGCCAGGTAGGCCTGGTTCTCTGCCGCAGACAATCGCGTGCTCACCGCCAGCAGCGCCAGCACCAACCATGCCTTCCTCATCTCACCTCTCCTGCGTAGCCGTGAGTGGAGCACCGGGGCGATGCACAGCTACTCCTGTTGGAACGGCCTCCCTTATACCACCTCGCACTATGCACAGCAAGGGCGGCCATGTGGCAACCGAGTACATCGGCTCCGAGCCTGTGACATATCTTGACAGCCAGATAGGGCCGTGGTAGCATTTGTGAGCTTTTTCACAAGCTTGTGACCATTTTCACGAAGCGAGGGAGTTGCTGGTGAAGCTTTCGGAGATAGCCGAAGCGGTGGAGGCAGCGGTACTCGTCGGCGAGGACCTGCTGGGCAGGGAGGCGACCGCGGCCGGCGGATGCGACATCATCAGCGATCTGCTCTTCTTTGGGAAGCCTGGTATGTTGCTGCTGACCGGTCTGACTCAGCCCGCGGTGGTCAGAACTGCCCAGCTGATGGATATCGTGGCGATTGTGTTCGTTCGCGGCAAGAAGCCTGACGAAGAGGCGGTGGAACTGGCACGCGCCGCGGGCCTCCCCCTTCTCGTTTCGCCTCACTCCCTGTACGATTGCTGCGGCCGTCTTCATTCCCGTGGTCTTCCCGGGGTGATCCCGGCCAGGGACAGCGCTGCCGCTCACTGCGCCTGACGGAGGCCGCCTTGCTCCGGCTCCAGAGCTTTTCACATACCTATCCGGTACTTGGCGGGGCCTACTACCTGGCCGGGCGCGCCGCTTCTGACGTCAAGCGGCGTCTCGCCGCTCAGTCCGCCCCGGCCGAGCTGGCGCGGCGGATAGCGATCGCTACCTATGAGGCGGAGATGAACATCTGCATCCACGCCGTTTCCGGGGAGGTGCTGATCGTCATCGAGGGGGAGCGGGTGGACGTGGTGGCGAATGATCGCGGCCCGGGGATTGTCGATGTCTCCCAGGCTCTCTTGCCTGGCTTCTCCACCGCCCCGGAGAAGGCGCGCGCGATGGGGTTCGGCGCCGGTCTTGGGTTCGCAAACATGGAGCGGTGTGCCGACGAGTTCCGGGTGCACAGTCAGGTCGGCGTTGGCACGAAGGTGGAGATGGCCTTCTTCCCCCGCCCCGACGAGGGTGTGAAAGGAGCGAGTTGTGCAGCTAGCGGACATCACTAGAGAGCTGGATCTCACTCCCTGCACTAGTGACGGGAGGGCCGATCGGGAGGTAACAGGGGGCTGCGTCTCCGACCTGCTCTCTTACGCCATGGCCAATGCCCGCGCGGGGAACGTCTGGGTCACGATCCAGGTGCATCCGAATATTGTTGGCGTGGCGGAGCTGCTGGACTTGGCCGCGGTCATCATCGCCGGCGGCCAAACACCGGAGAAGGCCACCCTCGATAGGGCCAGGGAACAGGGCGTGAGCATCCTCACCACTCCCGAGACCGCGTTCACGGTCGCGGGGCGACTCTACACCCTGGGAGTGAGATAGCACGATTCCTGCTGCCGGCGAGGTGTAGTGCGAACACTCGAGCCGGCCTGTGGTCTGTGACGTTCCTGCGGTAGCCTGGATCTCGTCTGGGAAAGAGAGCCATCGGGTGCCTGCCTGGCGAGCCGATCTTCACGTCCACACCGCGCTAAGCGCTTGCGCCGACTCCGAGATGATCCCTCCGCTCGTGGTGGCCCGCTGCCGTGAGCGCGGACTCGACCTTCTGGGCGTCGCGGATCACAACTCCGCGGGCAATGCCCAAGCGATCCTCGAGGCGGCCGCTGACACCGGCCTGGTGGTGAAGCCGGGACTGGAGGTAGAGACTCGCGAGAGCGTGCATCTGCTGTGCCTCTTCGACCATCTCGAGCAGGCGCTCGCGATGCAGGCGCTGGTGTATGACCACCTCCCCTCGCTCTCGCTGCCCAGCGGCTCGCACTCGTTCGGCGACCAGTTCCTGCTGGACCGCGAGGGCGCATTCGTCGGGTACGAGCGAAAGCCGCTCTTCGCCGCCACGGACCTTTCCGCAGAGGAGGTGGCGGCAGCAGTCCGGCAGCGCGGGGGCCTGACGCTCGGCGCCCATGCCGATCGACGCGCTCACGGGCTGCTCGCGGTGCTCGGCTTCGTTCCGCCCGGCCTCTGCCTGGACGGTCTGGAGTGCGGTCCCGGAGGGTTGGTAAGGGGCCGGGTAGCTAGCAGCGACGCTCACCAACTGGACGAGATCGGCAGCCGCTACACCGTCTTTGACACCAACAGTGTCACCATCGAGGGCCTGCGCAGGAGTCTGACCGAGGGCAGTTTCCGCACCGGCCTCGCGGTATGAAAGAGATCTCACTTCACGTGCTGGACTTGATCGAGAACTCCGCCGCCGCGGGCGCGACCAAGGTGGAGGTAACGGTCGAGGAGGACGCCCCCGGCGACCGGTTGCGCGTCACCGTGGCTGACGATGGGCAGGGAATGGCGCCGGAGATCGCCGCCACCGCGGCCGACCCGTTCACCACGTCCCGCACCACCCGCTCCGTCGGCCTGGGGTTGGCGCTTCTCGCGGGCGCGGCCGAGCAGGCCGACGGCAGCCTGAGCGTGAAGAGCGAGCCGGGTCAGGGGACTACCATTGCCGCTGAGTTCCAGCTCTCAAGCATCGACCGCGCCCCCCTGGGCCGCATCGAGGACACGCTCGCCGCGGCCGCGCTGGTGCATCCCGAACTGGAGGTGCGCTTCACTCACCGCGGCCCCGGCGGCAGCTACGGACTCGACCTGAGGGCCTTGGCGCCTGGCAGGAGCCAGGCCCAACTACGAGATGAGATCACTCGACTCGTCCGCGAGGGGAGAGAGCGCATCGGTAGCGCTGCATGACAGGGTTGCGGCCGCCAGCTCCCATCCTCCCTTCAGCAACGGTTGCTCTCCTCCACCCCCTGCCTGAAATCCCCACAACTCAGTCTCACCAAGCGCAGATCTTCACTCAAGCATGTATTGACTCGCCAACACCGTTGTGCTAGTATCACGCCGTTTCGACGGTTGTGCGGCATGGGGCGGGGGAATTTGGACATCCCTGGCAAGCCAAGGAGACAAGAATGCCGGATGCTATGCGCGAACGGGGCGCATTATCTGTCAAACCGGTAGACCTCAGCAAACTGCTTGAGCGGCTGGAGCTTGGCATTGGTCAGGCCGCGCACCTGTGTGGGGTTTCGATCCGGCAATTATCCTACTGGACGGACAAAGGCATCATCCAGCCGACCGATCGGAGCGGCAGCCGGACGTACGACTACGCGGCGATCGAGAAGGTGAGCCTGATCAAGCAGGCTCTCGACCAGGGGTATAGCCTGGAGGGGGCGGTGGCGGAGGCGGAGTCGTTCCTGGCGCGGCGGGATCGGGAGCGGCAGGAGCTGGCCAAGATGCCGGACGATGAACTGCAGCGGCTAGCCTCCACGCGCTCGGACAAGCTCACCCAACTCGCCGACAGGATTCGCAGAGGGCTGCGCACGTACCGCGTCAGTGGGGAGTTGGGGCGCATGGCGGCCTCGCTGGGCGGCCTGGAGAAGCTGATCTCATTCCTCGAGTCAAACCCCTATACGGTCAATACGGCGCGCCAGATCGCGCTTCGTGTGGGGCGCGAGGTGGACGCGGTGCAGCAAGAGCTGGACTTGCTGGAGCAGAGGCACTTCATCCAGAAGATCAAGTACCCCGGCGCCGACGTCTACCGTTACATCCCGCGCCGGCGCTGAGACCGTCTGTACCGCACCAGGTGGTTGCCGCGGAATCGCGCTGGATGTTCCGGCCAGCGCCCAAGAATGTGCTCTGGGTAGGGTGGGTATTGGTGTGCAACTGTCGTAGTGAGCGGGAGTAGGCGACCCGCGGTATTCTCATCTTTTCAGCGCCTCAGGAGAACGACGTATGGATCGCGTGAGAACTGGGATCGAGGGCCTCGACGACCTGCTATATGGAGGGTTCCTGCGGGGGGATGCGGTGCTGGTTGCGGGCGCGCCCGGGTCGGGCAAGACGAGCCTGGGGATGCAGTTCCTCTACAACGGGATCACTCGATTCCAGGAGAACGGCCTCTTCATCACCTTCGAGGAGTTCCCGCAGCGCATCTACCGTGACGCGGCGAATTTCGGCTGGGATTTCCGCGCGCTGGAGGAGCAGGGGAAGCTCAAGGTGTTGTTCACGTCGCCCGAGGTGCTCCAGCAGGACATCGTCCGTGATCAGGGCCTGGTGAACGAGATGATCACGGAGATCGGGGCGCGAAGAGTGGTGGTGGACAGCGTCAGTCACCTCCAGGACAGCAATCACGACCATCGCCAGTTCCGAGAGGCCGTCTACGGGCTGGTCAACGCCCTCAAGCGGGAGTCGCTGACGGCGATGCTGCTGCGCGAGCTGCGGGAGCAGGAGGAGGTCGGCACCAGTCCGGAGGAGTTCGTCGCCGATGGGCTGATCGTGCTCAGTCGCTCCTATGTGGGGGACTCGCACATGCGGTTCCTCGAGGTGTTGAAGAGTCGCGGCACGCCCCACATTCCGGTTCCCAGTCTGTTCTTCTTCACGGAGAAGGGCATCCGCGTGCTGCCTCCGTTCCAGAAGCCGTACTACCGATTCGAGGAGGCGGTTTCGACGGGCATCCAGCAACTGGATGACCTGCTCGGAGGCGGGATGCCCTATGGCAGCTTCTATCTGATGGAGATCGACGCTTCGATGCACCAGGACGTGCTCGATACGGGATTCGCGAGCGAGGCGCTGGAGGCGGGCGATACCTATGTGCGGATAGCCGGCCAGAGCGGCGAGAAGTCGCGATGGCGGGCATTGATGCGGACCGCCGGCAAAGACAAAGCGCTGGACCAGGGGGTCGAGAGCGGCCAGGTCGTTCTGATGTGCCCCGAGGGCATCTGCTGCGATGAGCAGATGCTGAAGAAGGGGCACCTTGGGTCCGAAATCGACCGCATCTGCAAGAAGGCCAGCCGCCCGATCAGAGTTCAGGTCGACATCTCCCGCCTGCTGGCGCTGCTGCCGGAGGGGGAGGGGCCATCAGAGCTCCTGAAGATCGCCTCTAGCTGCCGGCAGGGACAGGTAGTCCTGCTGGGAGTGGTGAGCCCAAAGATCGCTCCGGTCGACCAGATGGAGAAGCTGCGGACGGCGGCCGATGGCATCGTGCGTATCTGGACCGAGGGCAGCTACTCGTATCTGCAAGTGGTGAAGACGGTGAACTCGGCCCGGACCCCAGTGTACGCTATCAACCAGATTCCGGAGCCACCATTCATCGAGATCATGGTGCAATAGAGGGCGAACGAGCGGGCGGGATCGCCGCCGGGCGCCGCGCCGCGTCCTTGACTTTCGCCGCCCCCGGGTCTAGAATCCGAGAGAGCGTTCAGTGCGCTCCAAAGGCCAGCCCGGCGGTTCGGAAAGCCGGGCGAGACGGCCTGTCCGCGAGAGCGGGCGGGCCGTTCGCGCGCGCACAAGGTCGGCCTGGTCCGCGCCGGTTCGCGCGTTCGGTGACGCCGTGGTTACTCCGCGGCCTCAGGAAAGGACGAGCGTGACTCGCAGATATGCCCCCAGACTGTTCGGACTCATCTCGGTGCTAGCACTCGCCGCGTTGCTGGTGGTCGGCTGTAGCCGAGGCGGCGGTGGCTTCGGCGGAGGTGGCAGCGGAGGCCAGGTGATCGCGAAGGTGGACGGGAAGCCGATCACGCAGGGCCAACTCTGCGAGGCGCTGGAGCTCTCGGATAACGGCAATGCCGGACGTCAAGCCTTGGAGTCGCTGATCGTCCGCCAACTCATTCGAGGCGAGGCGGAGAAGCGCGGTATCAAGATCGATTCCAAGGAGTTGGGGACGCGGATCGAAGGGCTCAAGGACTATATTCTCGCCGGCACCGGCAAGGGCTATGAAGTGTGGCTCACGGATACAGGACAGACGAGCCAGGACATCTTGGATCGGGTGACGATCCAGATGCTCACCGCCAGGCTGGTGCTGACCGATCAGGATCGCCAGCGGTACTTCGACTCCAACAAGGCGCGACTGAACGACATTCCCCACAACAACGATTCAGTGATCTACCGCCAGCTCGTGGTCGCCACCCAGTCGGAGGCGGACGCGATCCGGAATGAACTGATGAAGGCCGCCGGCGGGAAGCCGGTAACCGCAGAGCAGTTCGGCAAGATCGCCGAAGAGCGCTCGCTGGATCCCATGACCAGAACCCGCGGCGGAATGCGCGGCTGGTGGATCAAGGGCAAAGGCAGCGGGATGGGGGAGGCCCCCAACGCGGAACTCGAGAAGGTGCTATTTGCACTGAAACCGGGTGAGATCAGCCAGCCCATGTCGTACGTGCGTCCGGCGCCGCCGATGCCGAAGGGCCAGACGCCTCCTAAGCAGCCCGATCAGTGGCAGCTCCTGATGGTCGATAAGCGCATCACTCCGCACGCGATCACCCTCCAGGACAACCAGGATGTGATCGAGGACTGGATGCTGAACGATCCGACCTATCAGTTCCAGCTCCAGCAGTTCTTCGAGAACCTTCGGTCCAAGGCTAAGATCGAGGTGGTCGCTCCGCGCTACAAGCCAGTAGAAGAGGAATACCGAAAGCGCGCCGAGGCGAGGGCGAAGGCGCAGCAGCAGTCCCCGACGATGGGGATGCCGCAAGGCCAGGCGCCGGGTGGACCCATGCCGCAGGGACAGGCGTCCCCGGGTGGACGGGCGGGAGGCAGGTAGGTTCCCGCGCCAGAGCGAGAGAACACGCGAGTGCGGGGCCGGACGCTTGGCGGCCCCGCCTTGCTCGGCCCCAGGCGCAATCGAGTGTAGGCATGGACGAGAGCACGAAGCCGAAAAAGGTCGCCGAGTTTGCCGACCTCGTCGAGATCATGGCGCTCCTGCGCAGCCCGAAAGGCTGTCCCTGGGACCGCGAGCAGGATCATCGGAGCCTCCGCCGTTGCCTACTGGAGGAGGCCTATGAGGTGCTCGACGCGATCGACAGGGATGATCCCGAAGCGCTGTGCGGAGAGCTGGGCGACCTACTGCTTCAGGTGATCTTCCACGCGCAGTTGGCGGAGGAGGCCGGGCAGTTCGACATCGGGGATGTGATCGAGGGGTTGCACGCGAAGCTGACGGTGCGCCACCCGCACGTCTTCGGCGATAGGTCGGTCGAGACCGCCGAGGCCGTGGTGGAGGAGTGGGAGAGCCTGAAGCGGGAGCAGCGCAGCCAGACCCACGCCGATCAGATGGCCGACATACCGAAGGCCATGCCGGCGCTGGCGCGGGCCCAGATGGTACTGAGACGGGCGGCGCGAGCAGGGGCGGCGCGAGGGGCGGAGGAAGCCAGGTCGGCGATCGTCGAGGCCGCGGGAGCCGCCACAGGTAAGCCCGAGTGGAGCCTGGGGGAGATGCTGCTGGCAGCGGCAGACTTGGCGCGAATCTACGACGTCGATGCAGAGCAGGCGCTGCGGGAACGGCTGGACCGATATGTGGAGGAGTTTGGGGGAACGGGGTAGGCGCTGACGGGGACCGGCCGGGGGCCGGCTCGCCCGATGCGCAGGGATTGGAGATCGATGGGGGGAATCTGGTAGATGCCCCACGAGCCGTGCGCAAGTTGCGCGCGGGTCGCGGCTTATTCATGACACAGTGAGTTCGAAAGGAGCTGTTGCACCGTGGCTAAGCGAGTTTACCTATTTCCTGAGGGGAACAAGGACATGAAGGATCTGCTGGGTGGCAAGGGCGCCAACCTGGCAGAGATGAGCAATCTGGGGCTGCCGGTGCCTCCCGGCTTCACCATCACGACCGAGACCTGCAACGAGTACCTGAAGCTGGCCCGGATGCCCGACGGCATGATGGACGAGGTGCGGAAGGCGCTGAGCAAGGTCGAGCAGGACACGGGCAAGGGATTCGGCAATCCCGCGAATCCGCTGCTTGTGTCCGTTCGATCGGGCGCCAAGATGTCGATGCCGGGCATGATGGAGACCATCCTCAACCTGGGCCTGAACGACCGGACTCTGGAGGGGATGATCAAGCTGACGGGCAACGCGCGGTTTGCGTGGGACTCCTACCGCCGCTTCATCATGATGTTCTCGTCGGTCGCGCTTCACCTCGAGCGATCCAACTTCGACAAGATGATGGACGCGATGAAGAAGAAGCGCCGGGTCACCCAGGACACCGACCTCACTTCGGAGGATCTGAAGGAGCTGGTATCGCAGTTCAAGGCCTTCTTCAAGAAGCAGATGAAGCGGGATTTCCCGACCGATCCGATGGAGCAGCTCGAAACCGCGATCAAGGCGGTCTTCAACTCCTGGAATATCCCGCGGGCGATGGCCTATCGCAACTACTACAAGATTCCGCACGACCTGGGCACCGCGGTCAACGTTCAGACCATGGTCTTCGGGAACATGGGCAATGACTCCGGCACCGGCGTCGCCTTCACCCGCGATGTCGCCACGGGCGAGAAGGTAGTCTACGGCGAATTCCTGATGAACGCGCAGGGCGAGGACGTGGTGGCCGGCGTGCGCACCCCGATCAAGATCGCCGAGCTGGAGAAGGAGAACGCGCGAATCTACCGGGAGTTCGTGGACCTGGCGACGCGGATCGAGAAGCACTACCGCGATGCTATGGACATCGAATTCACAATCGAGAAGGGCCGTCTGTTCATCCTCCAGTGCCGCGTTGGCAAGCGCACCGCCCGCGCCGCGGTGCGGATCGCGGTCGAGATGGTGGCCGAGAGGCTGATCAACAAAGAAGAGGCGGTGATGCGGGTCGAGCCCGACCAGATCAACCAGCTTCTGCTCCCGGCCTTCGACCTGAAAGAGATCGAGAAGGCGAAGAAGGACGGCCGCTTGCTTGCCAAGGGCCTGAACGCCTCTCCGGGCGCAGCCTCCGGCGCTGCTATCTTCACCGCCGACAGGGCGGCCGAGCTGGGCGGATCGGGCAAGGCGGTGGTGCTGGTCCGACCCGAAACCACACCGGACGACGTTCACGGCATGCTTGCCTCCAAGGGTATCCTGACCGCCCGCGGCGGCGCCACCAGCCATGCTGCGGTGGTGGCCCGAGGCCTCGGGCTGCCGTGTGTGGCGGGCTGCGAATCTATCCGCGTCGACGAAGCCAAGCGCATGTTCAGCGTGGACGGCAAGACCCTCAAAGAGGGCGAGCCGATCTCCATCGACGGGACGACGGGCGAGGTCTTCGCGGGCCTCATTCCGACCTCGGTTCCCGACCTGAACAAGGAGAAGCAGCTGACCACGCTCCTCGCCTGGGCCGACGAAATCCGCCGGCTGGAGGTGTGGGCGAATGCCGACTACCCGCGGGACGCCATCCGCGCTCGCAGCTTCGGCGCGCAGGGCATCGGCCTGTGCCGCACCGAGCACATGTTCATGGAGACCGAGCGCTTGCCGATCGTGCAGAGGATGATCCTGGCGAAGGACTCGAAGGAGCGCACCGCCGCCCTCAAAGAGCTGCTGCCGTTCCAGCGCAAGGACTTCGTGGGCATTCTCAAGGCGATGGACGGGCTCCCTGTGGTGATCCGCCTGATTGATCCGCCGCTGCATGAGTTCCTGCCCTCCTACGAGGAACTGCTGGTCCAGGTGACGCGACTCGAGACCAAGACGCCGAAGTCGCCGAAGCTCAAGGCCCTGCGGGAGATGCTGCACGCGGTCGAAGGTATGCGCGAGATGAACCCGATGCTGGGCCTGCGCGGCTGCCGGCTGAGCATCATCATGCCCGAGATCGTAGAGATGCAGACGCGGGCGATCATCGAGGCGGCCTGCCAGTGCGCGAAGGCGGGCGTCGATGTTCACGTGAAGATCATGATCCCGCTGATCAGCCACATCAACGAGCTGAACTTCATCCGCGAGCGGCTGGAGCCAGTGGCGAAGGACGCGATGCAGAAGAAGGGCATGAGGATCGACTACAAGTTCGGCACCATGATCGAGATCCCGCGGGCGGCGCTGACCGCGAACGAGATCGCGACCCAGGCCGAGTTCTTCTCCTTCGGCACCAACGACCTGACCCAGACCTGCTTCGGGTTCTCCCGCGACGACGCGGAGGGTAAGTTCCTGCTGAAGTTCGTCGAGGACAAGATTCTCCCCGAGAACCCGTTCCAGACGCTGGACCAGATCGGCGTCGGCAAGCTGATGGAGATGGCGGTGGCGCTGGGCCGCCAGACCCGGCCGAACATCGAGCTGGGCATCTGCGGCGAGCACGGCGGAGATCCCAAGTCCGTCGAGTTCTGCCACCGGATCGGGCTAAACTACGTGAGCTGCTCACCGTTCCGCGTACCCATCGCCCGACTGGCTGCCGCGCAGGCGGTGGTGAAAGACAAGGTCGGGTCGAGCGACTCGCGGTAGCGGCGGGGTCATCGGCTGATTGCGCAAAGAGAGAGCCGGTCGGGCGGAAGCCCGACCGGCTCTGCATTTGGGCGCGCTGCATCTCACGCAGGGGGCCAGGTATGGAAAGAAGGGCCTACGTCGTCTCCTTTCGGATGAGAGAAGCGGTGGTTACGCGGCCCAATGTCGCCAGGCTGCTGCCCCGCTTCTCTGTCTTTGGCCCGGCCCCGGAATCGGTGCTCCCGGCGTCCCGCGGCGGCCTACCGTACCCAGGTGATCTCCGGCGGACGGCGGTCGGGAGGGGTCTGCGGGATGGCGTCAGAGTACCCTGCGATGATGGGCGCGACGATGTCGTAACCCTCCTCCACCGCGAGGGCGCGGCGGAGTTCCTCGTTGTCCTTCGCCAGCATTACGAACCCCATGAAGCAGGTGCCCAGGCCCTTGGCATGGGCGGCGAGGATCAGGTTCTCGGCCGCCAACAGGCAGTCCAGGGAGGCGATGGGGCTGCGCCGGTCGCCCTGGATCACCACGAGGGCCGGCGCCCCGTAGAAGAATCTCATAGTCGGGGTTCTCGAAGGCGGGGCGGAAGCGCTCCATCTCCGGGATCTTGGGCACCATCGCCAGCCCGATGCGCTTGACCGCATCGCTCACGCTCTTGAGGGTGGCGCGGTTGGTGACGACGCTGAAGCGCCAAGGCTGCACGTTCATCCCGGTTGGCGCAAGGGTGGCGATCTCCGCGAGTTCCTGAAGCACGCTCTCGGGCACAGGATCGGCCCGGTAGGCGCGAGTGGTGCGGCGGCTGCGGATCACCTGGTCGAAGCTGATATCGGTCACTGAGGTTCCTCCCGATGCAGGTCGAGGTCCTTTCGCTGCGTGGGTTGACGCACCTGCCCCCAGGAGCCGCGAGCGCCGGCCTTCGGGAGCAGGAGACATGCTCCCGCCCTGCGAAAGCAGAGCCCTGAAATGGCTCTCCGGGCGTAGCCGCCGGAGCGGAAGGGGACGCCCACGATGCGCCTTTGCTTTTCCACCGCGCTTGGCATTATGGCATTCTCCATGGCCCTATTGGGCTGCTCGCGGGCGGCGGATCCCGCACCCGCGCCCCCGGTCAAGTATCAGGTCATCATGTGGGTGCTGGACGGGGTGACGGACAACCAGGGCCTGTTCTTCCAGCGAATCCGCGACCTGCACGTGACCGCGATGCAGGTTGACCGGGGCGAATCTCCCGAGGTCGCGCGACAGCACGGGCTGGACTTCTACGTCGAGAATATCCACCGCATCGGGTTCCTGCACGAGGCACACAAGGTCTACGAGGACGACTGGAACGGGTACACGACGACGCACGACAAGCGCTACCTGATCCGGAAGCCCTGCCTGCACGACCCCGCCTATCTCGAGAAGGCGAAAGGCATTCTGCAGGGCACGGCGCGGCAGTACGCCGACCTCAACCCCCTGCTCTACGACATCGGCGACGAATGCTCGATCACCAGCTTCGCCAGCCCGATGGACTACTGCTTCTCCGACTATACCCTGAACGCGTTTCGCGAGTGGCTCAAACAGCAGTATGGATCGCTGGAGCGGCTGAACGCGGAGTGGGAGACAAGCTTCGCCATGTGGAGCGATGTCCAGCCGATGACGACGTACGAGATCAAGGACCGGGAGAGTAATCCGAGCGAGAACTACTCGCCGTGGGCCGACCATAGGACGTTCATGGACATCACCTACGCGGGTACGGTCGATCAGTTCCGGCGCTGGCTCCACGAGATCGACCCGAAGACCCCGGCCGGGATGGAAGGGACGCAGATGCCGGCCGCGTTTGGCGGCTATGATCTGTGGCGGCTGTCGCACGCGCTCGACTGGGTCGAGCCGTATGATATCGGCGGCTCGCACGCCATCTTCCGGTCGTTCCTGCCCCCGCGCACGCCCACCTACGCCACGATCTTCGAGCACGATGCCAAACCCGCGAGCAGGCGGCTCTGGCACCTGCTGCTGAACGGCGACCGCGGCGCGATCATCTGGTGCAGCAGCGACTGGTTCGACTACAAGTCCCCCGAGCTGACGCCGCAGCCGTGGGTGGCTGGCATGTCGGAGCTGTTCGCCGAGCTGCAAGGCCCGGCGGCGACGGCGATCATGAACGCGAAACACGATCGTGCGAAGATTGCGATTCACTACTCCCATCCCTCGGTGCAGGCGGCATGGATGATCGACTCCCGCGCCGATGGCGACACCTGGGTGCGCCGGTTCTCGTCCTACGAGAGCGTGCATTCTAGCGTCGCGCGGGTACGCAACGGCTGGATGAAGCTGATCGAGGACTTGGGGTTGCAGTACGACTTCGCCTCCTCACAGCAGATTGCTGAAGGCAAGCTGGCGGAGCTCGGCTACACCGCGCTGGTGCTGCCGGAGTCACTGGCGATCGGCGATGAGGAGGCGGCGCAGATCAAGGAGTTCGTCCGCAGCGGCGGGACGGTGGTGGCGGACTTCCTGCCGGGTGTGTTCGATGAGCACGGAAAGCGCAGGAAGGCCGGCATCCTCGACGGGTTCTTCGGAGTGTCGCGGTCGGCCGGGGGGATGGTCCGATTGCCGGAGACCACCGCGGGAGTCGGCTTCACAGTGGACAAGAGACATATCCCGCTCGGCCCGGCCGAACTCGGTATCCGCATGGTGATGGGAAAGCCGGCGGCCGTGGTCACCACCTCACTCGAGGACAAGACCATCGCGGAGAACGTGCCGGTGGTGCTGGAGCGCGGGCTCGACAAGGGCAGAACGGTGTACCTGAACATCTCGCCCATCGACTACCCGAAGGACCGGCTGGTCGGGAAAGGTGGCGAGCTGAGAGCGATCGTCGGCGACATCTTCAGCAAGGCCGGCATCGTGCCCGCGGTCTCCGTTACCGGGAACCAGGGTGCGCCGGTCGGGTGCGAGGTCATCACCTACCGGGGAGAGGGTCGACGGTACGTCGCCATCATGCGCAACCCGGAGTACGCGGTGAGCGAACTGGGAGAACTCGGGTTCACCGACAACGCGCTCTTCGAGAAACCGGAGCGGCTGAAGGTGGAGTTCGCGCAGCCAGTGGAGGTGAAGGAGTTGCTGTCGGGCCGCGAGTTCGCGCGCGCCGAAAGCATCGACATCGCGCTCGACCCGTGGAAGCCGGTGGTGCTGGAGGTGAAGTAACGGCCGCGGGAGTGTGGAACACAGAAAGATCGGGCAGGGGCGAAGCCCCTGCCCGGTTCGCGTTCAGCCTGTAGTGCCAGACGCTCGGCTACGCCAGTCCCGGCGTCCAGTTCTCGTCAAATGACACGTAGGCGTTGTTGTTCGCGAGGCTCATGCGCACGGCGTCGTTGACGGCGACGCCGATGAGGGCCTGGCGGGGGAGGGGGCGCTGCCCGGCCTCCCAGTGGCTTGAGCTGCTTGTCGCGATAGGCGAGCGCGTCTGCCTTCGACATGCCGTCGGTCTCGACATGCAGGAGCGCTGGATGTCGCGCAGCCAGCGGGAGATGCTCTCGAAACCGTAGCCGACGTACTCGATGTCGTCGTCCTCTTCCCAGCTATTGTAGTGCTTGAAGAAGTTGGGGTTGATCTGCTGGAAGCCCTCATCCTCGGTGAGGATGTGCAGGTTGCGGAACTTGTGGTCGGCCCAGTACTCGCCCATGGTGCCGCTGATCTGGAGCCCCTGGTTGGTCATGGCGGAGTTCTTGTCCGAGCAGACCCAGGAGGTCTGAATCCAGAGCACGGAGCCGTCGTTCCACTCGACCACGGCCTGCACCGCGTCGTAGGCGTCGCTGCCCTTGGAGGGGAGGAACTTCTTCTGCCCCCAGGCGGCGACGCGCTTGGGGGTGAGGCCGGTGATGAAGTACCAGGCGTCCACGTAGTGCACGCCGACGTACTCGAAGGGGCTGGACTTCGCCGCCCACAGACCGAAGAACTTGAGCGGCATGTACTTCGGCTCTTCGATCCAGGCGTGCCCGTGAAGCATCTCGCCCAAGTCGCCCTTGCGCACCCGATAGCGGGCCAGGCGCACCGCGCGGTCGCATGCGCTTGTG
The DNA here is from genome assembly GCA_963699135.1 of uncultured Armatimonadota bacterium. Classification (GTDB taxonomy): domain Bacteria; phylum Armatimonadota; class Hebobacteria; order Hebobacterales; family Hebobacteraceae; genus JBEKKD01. The sequence continues at coordinate 2,387,723 of OY969415.1, forward strand.
GTAGTCGGTCGCCACGTAGCGCTTCTTCTTCTCCGCCAACTCGATCACCTGATGCGCCTCGTTCACCTTGAGGCAGAGCGGCTTCATCACCACCACGTCGTAGCCGGCCTCGATCGCCTCCAGCGTCATGTCGGTGTGCAGGTGATCCGGGGTGGCGACGACGACCACGCCGTGCTCGCCCAGCTTCGCCATCGCCTCGCGATAGAGGGTGGGCTGGTTCTCGGTCGGCGCGTACTTGGCGGGATCGGGATAGCCGGAGAACTGCCCGCCCGGGAACAGGTCCTGGCACTGCTTGATGATGTTCGAGTTCAGCGCGGAGACGTGCGATGTCGCCGATCACGCCCCGCGGCGCTCCTGTAGCAGCGTCGGGATGACCACTTCCTGGCTGATCATGCCGCCGCCGATGAGGAGTACGTTGAGTCGCTTATCCCAGCTCATGCCGATGCCTCCTGAATTGCCTCCGCGAGCACGTTCGAGCCCTTCCTTCACCGCCTCCTCGGGGGTGATGAGCGGCGGGGCGATCTTCACGGTTGCCGCCCGAGCCCAACGGGGTGGAACATCAGCAGCCCCTTCTCGATGCAGAGATCACGATGGCGTTCGGCCAGCTCGCCATCCGGCTCCATGCGTGCCCGGCTTGACGATGTGTAGCCCGCCACCATGCCCTTGCCCATGACGGCGCCGCAGACTGTCGGGATGCGCGCTCTTGATCTTCTCCAGCTCCGCGTCGAGCACCGCGCCCACCTTCGCCGCCTTCTTCGGCAGGCTTCTCGTTCACGATGATGTCGAGGTTGGCGAGCGCGGCGGCGACGCAGACCGGGTTGCCGGTGTGGGTGCTGGTCATGCTAGCCCGGCGGGTACTGGTCCATCAGGTCGGCCCGGCCGATGACGGCGGAGAGCGGCAGGCCCGCTCGTGATGCCCTTGCCGCAGCAGAGCGATGTCGGGCACGATGCCGTAGTGCTCGAAGCCCCACATCGTGCCGGTGCGGCCGAAGCCGGCCTGCACTTCGTCCATGGTGAGGACGATGTCGTGCTTCGTGCACCAGGCCGCGCATCTTCTGCGCGTACTCGCTCGGCCAGAAGCGCGCAGGCTGCCGCCCTGGTAGGTCTCGCTGATCACGCCCGCGATGCGATCCGGGCCGAAGCCCTTCGCCTCCAGCGCCTTCAGGAAGCCCTCGAAGCTGGTGTCCTGGTTGCGGAAGCCGTCGGGGAAGGGCACCTGCACCATGTCCGGGATCGAGGTTGACGATCCATTCCTTGAGCGCCGGGATGCCGCCGATCATCTGCGCGCCCAGGGTGCGGCCGTGGAAGGCGTTCTCGAAGCTGACGATGGCGATCTTCTTGTTCGCCGCCGACGGCCCGGCCGTGGGTGCGGGCAAGCTTGATGGCGCACTCCGTGGTCTCCGCGCCGGTGGTGAGCAGGAAGACCTTCTCCAGCGGCCTTGGGCGCGAGCTCGGAGAGCTTGCTGCACCAGCTTGGCCCGCACCTCGCTGGGGAAGCAGTAGTTGTGGAGCAGCGACTTGCTGCGCCTCGGCGACAGATGGCCTGCGACGATCTCCGGGCGACCGTGGCCGGCGTTCGCCACCAGCACGCCGGAACTCCAGTCGATCCAGGTGTTGCCCCAGGCGTCGTAGACCTGGAAGCCCTCGGCGCGGTCCCAGAAGATCGGCGGCTGCCCCTGCATGGACTGTGGCTCGTCCAGGCGGAGCTTCTCGAGGATGGGGATGGATTCCGGTGCGGGAATCGCGGTGCGGATGGTGCGGTACTTGGTCTTCACCGGCCGCACCGGCTTCGGGTTCTTCGTCGATTGCGCCACGGTACTGCCTCCTACGTACGCGGGCACTTGACTGCTCGCGCTGGCTTTGAGAAAGAGCGCCCGCCGCCCAGGATAACCGGGACCGGCGAGCGACAGCATAAGTTTCCACGGCACGGGGCCTGGTTCCTCCTCAGGCCGGCAGGGGAGGCGGTGGCGCCAGGACAGGACCGGGCACTGGGCGAACACCCCCATGGTGTCACCAGTGGGCCGCTGAGACCCGGGGCCGATCTCTCGGTGCACGAGGATTGGGCGATGGAAGGCATGGAAACGGCAGAGAAGACGGAGGCGATCCTCGAGCATGGTCGCCACCGGTTCAATCGTATGATCGCGGTGTCGGTGGCGATCGTGGCCGTGCTGATGACTCTGGGCAAGATCAAGAACGAGAAGACCGTCGAGCGCATGCTGGCGGCTCAGGCCCAGGAACTCGACCAGTGGAACTACTACCAGTCGAAGAGCATCAAGCAGCATCTCTTCCAGGGCCAGGTCGAGCAGTGGGAACTCCAGAAGAGGACCTCGGCCTTGTCCGGTTCCGCGCTCGGCGAGGTGGATCGAAGCCTTCGGAAATGGCAGGGGGAGATAGCCCGCTACGACAAGGAAAAGGGGGAGGCGCAGGCCGCCGCGGAAGAGGCCCGCAAGCACTATGCGCGCCTCGAGCTGCAGAACGACCAGTTCCACTGGGTAGAGGCGCTCTTCAGCCTGGCCATCGCGCTGTTCGCCGTCGCCAGCTTGGCGGGAAGCCGAATGCTGTTCGGCCTTGGTGTCTTCTTCGCCTGCTGGGGTGCTGTGATCGGCCTCGGCGGCTTCCTCGGCTGGGCGATACGTCCCGGAGCTGGCATCCTTGGCTGACACCGAGTGTCACTTGAGGGAGAACTAGGCGGAGATGGCTCGAGGCAGGCGGCGTCAGGACCATCCTGGGAGCATTCGGAATCTGCTCTTCCTGCTTTTGCTCGCGGCGCTAGTGCCGGTGCTGCTGGTGCAGGCAGCGATCTACTACCAGGAGTTCCGAGCGGCGCGGGAGGACGAGTTCCTGTCGAATCTCGAGGTGGCTCGGGCCGCCGCGGGGCTTTTCGAGTCGTACCTGAGGGATGTGCACCGAGAGGAAACGGCCGTCGGTGAAGCGCTGCTCCAATCCCCCTCGCTTCCACCGGCGCGGGCGAACCGTTTCCTTACCAACGTAGACAAGCAGTATCCGGCCATCGCCGCACTGAGCTGGATCGACCCGCAGGGGCGCGTACTCGCCTCCAGCATCCCTAAGCTGGTAGGCCAAGACTGGGCAGCGGCCGACTGGTTCCATTCCGCCAAGGCTGGGCAGGACGCAGTCGTGACGAACGTCACCAGGAGCAGTCAGCCCGGGGAGGGCGTATTCACCATCGCTTCCGCGGTGCGCGACGATGAGGGGGTGCCGCGGGGCGTGGTGGCGGCCGCGATCGACCCCGACAAGCTAACCGACCGGCTCAAGATCGACCGGGCACGGAGCGGCGCTTTCTCCCTGATCGACAAGAGCGGCTGGCTGGTCTACCGATATCCTCCGGTACACATGACTCTGGAGCAGCGCGAATCGGGGAAGCTCTACGCGCCCGTGCATCAGGCGCTCGCGGGCAGAGAGGGCTTCAGCGAGAATCTTTGCCACCTACGAGTCACAGGATCGCTTCATCTCTACCACCCCGATCAAGTCCATCGGCTGGGCGGCGGGGGCAGGGAGACCATCGGCCCAGGCTACTGCTCCGATCCGTCAGCAGATCACCAGGAACGCGATCGTCATCACCGGGGCCGCCCTCTTGGCCTTTCTCCTGGCTTCCGCCATTGCCAAAGGGATTGCGCTGAGGATCCAGCGGCTGAGTGAGCACGCGGTCCGCCTAGGGCAGGGCGACCTTGGTCGCCGGACCGAGGAGTCGGGCCCGGTGGAGATGGTAAGCCTAGCGCGCGCCCTGAACTCTATGGCGGGAGAGTTGCAGCAACGGGACGACGAGCGTGAAAGACTGCTCCAGGTTGAGCGCGAGCGAGCGGAGAACGCGGGTCTGCTGGAGGCGATTCAGGAGCACGCGCAGGTGTACCTCGCTTACCTTGACACTGATCTGACCTACGTTCGAGTGAACAATGCCTACTGCGAGCGCGCCGGGATGTCGATGGCAGACCTGATCGGTCGCCACTACGAGGAGATCGTCGAGTCCCCCGAGGCCGTGGCCGCGGTCAAGCAGGTCTGGAAGACCGGAGAGGTGGTCCGGTTTGCTGAGCTGGCGTGGGAGCCGAAGCGGAGACCTGGTCGCACCTCCTACTGGGACTGGGCCGCCGCCCCAGTCCGGGATGAGCACGGATCGATCTACGGAGTCGTGGTTTCCATCGTCGATGCGACGGAGCAAGTCCGGGCCCGTGAGGAACGGCTGGCGGCCGAGCGCATGCGCGCCGAAATGGCCGAGACTGTGGCGGCCGAGATCAACCATCGCATGAAGAACAACCTGATGCTGCTCGCATCTGTCCTGCAGATGCAGCTAGCCAATCAGCCTCCGGGAAGCCAGGCGGCAGCCCAAGTGAGGGATGCCATCGGCCGCATATCCTCCCTCTCCGTCGTTCACGAGCACCTCTACGAAGGCCAGCCAGGCCAGGTCGAACTGTCGGATGTCATGAAGCGCATCGGCGAGATCGTCGTCAGCACTTTCTCGAAGGGGAAGGCCAGGCTCTCGGTGAGTGGTGACGTGATTTATGCATCCTCCAAGGTGGGCGCGGTCATCGCCATGGTCGCCAACGAGCTAGTCACCAACGCCATCAAGCACGGGGCTACGGACGACGGGAACCTGGAGATAGATGTCAGTCTGTCACGACAGTCAGGCAAGCTAAGGCTGACAGTGTGGAATACAGGCAATGAGGTTGAGGCAGGATTTGACGTAATGAAGCAACATGGGTTAGGACTTAGGCTTGTGCATGGGGTAATAACAGGTCAGCTGGGAGGCACATTTGTCATGAGTCCGCACAACCGAGGGACACTTGCGGAGGCTATCATAGACTTGCGGGTGCTCGAGGCTGGCTCTTCTGCCCAGATCCGGGACGCTGGCGCCGAGGCGTCCGGGGAGTGATGACGCGGACCGGGCGGGCTTAGCCTGTGGCGAGTTGTGAGCTTCTTCGGGTTACCGAACTGAGATCCAAGCGAGGGCGTCAGGAGTCTCGATGCCGATACGGGTGCTGATCGCAGAAGATGAATGGCTGACGGCGATGGCGCTGCGCAGCCAGGTTGAGTCGCACGGCCATGAGGTAGTGGCTACCGTTGGCACCGGAACGGAGGCGCTTGAGGCCTGCGCGTTGGCGCCTCCGGATCTGGTTCTGATGGACGTCCAGATGCCGGGTATGGACGGTCTCCAGGCGACGCGCACGCTGATGGAGTCGTTTCCCACCTGCGTCGTGATAGTCACGGGCAGAGGTCAGTTGAGGGAAGAAGCCGAGCAGGCAGGGGCCATGAGCTACGTGGTGAAGCCGCTGCTAGCACACCAGATTCCCCTTCTGGTCGACGCTTCCCGCCGCCGGTTCCAGTTCTTCATGAGAGTCTGGACCGAGGCGGCCAGCCCATGCCAAGCATTGGGGGACTGGGGGGTAGTGCAGCAGAGGGTGCGCGACCTGGTCGCAGCCGGGGGGCCCTCCGAGGAGGAGGCCCTCGCCAGTCTCGGTCGGAGCGCCTCCGAGCGCGGCATCTCTCTGCGAGAGGCCGCCTCCGAGGATCCTGACACAGCCGACTAGGATCTGCCTTCTTGGCGCCGATCGTGTGCGCCTGCTCTAGCTCTCTAGCTCTGTTTCCTGCGGCCCGTCCGGGTCATCCGCGAAGACTGGCTCGTAGACGGGCCAGCCGGTGATCTGCTCGCAATCCCTGTCCACTTGCAGCCGTTCGTAGGCGCGGGCGATCTGCTTCAGGTGGTGAGTGTAGTCGAAGCAGGCGTCCAACTCAGCCTGGCTCAGTCTCTCCTCGACGGCGGGTTCCCTAGCGATCATCTCGCGGAAGTCGCCCTTCGCTCTCCCAGGCCCGCATCGCCACGCCCTGCACGGTGCGGTAGGCCTCGTCCTTGCCCAGGCCCTTGTCCACCAGCGCGAGCATCACGTGCTCGGACATGACCAGGCCCTTGAGCTTCGTCCAGGTTGGCCAGCATGTTCTCGGGATAGACGACCATCCCCGCGACCACGTCGGTGAACTTGCGCAGCATGTAGTCGATGAGCATGCTCGCGTCCGGGAGGATGAGCCGCTCGACGCTGGAGTTGGTCAGGTCGCGCTCGTGCCACGTCGCCATGTTCTCCAGCGCCGGCGTCACGTAGGACCGCACGATCCGCGCCAGCCCGGTGACGCGCTCGCAGGTCATCGGGTTGCGCTTGTGCGGCATGGAGGAGGAGCCCGCGCTGGCCCTTGCGGAAGGGCTCTTCCACCTCCAGGATCTCCGTGCGCTGCAGGTTGCGCACCTCGGTGGCGAAGCGCTCCAGCGATCCCGGCGAGGATGGCCAGCGTGGTGATGTAGTGCGCGTGCCGGTCCCGCTGCACGATCTGGCTGGTCGCCTTCGGCAGCTTCGAGGCCGAGCTGCCGGCAGACGTACTCCTCTACCCGCGGGTCGACGGTCCCGTAGCTGCCGACCGGCCCCGAGGCCATGCCCACGGACACGCTCTCCCGCGCCTGGCCCAGGCGTCTCGATCGCGCTCGAGTTCGGCCAGCCACACCGCCGAGCTTGAGCCCGAAGGTGATCGGCTCCGCCTGCACCCCGTGGGTGCGCCCGATCATCGGCGTCCACTTGTGCTCCGCGAACTGCGCGCGGATCGCCTCCGCCAGGGCCTCCACGTCCTTCTCGATCAGATCGCAGGAGTCGCGCAGCAGCAGACACGTCGCGGTGTCCTCCGTGTCATAGGAGGTCACGCCGAAGTGCAGGTAGGCCTTCTCCTCGCCCAGGTGCTCGGAAACCGCGGTGAGGAAGGCGATCAGAGTCGTGCCGGATGACCGGCTGGCCGGGCTTGGGCTCGAACCCGGGCACGTCGCCCTCCAGTTCGAGGATGCGCTGCACCACCGACGCCGAAGTCGAAGCCGGTTCGAGCAGCTTGTCGCCGTTGCGCCGCAGCGCCTCCGCCGCTTCCTTGGGCATGCGGCCGATCTCGGCCCACCCCTCGGCGATCAGGATCTCGACTTCCAGCCACTTGCGGTAGCGGCTCTCCGCCGTCCCAGAGGGCCGCATCTCGGGGTAGGAGTAGCGGTCGATCATGTCCGTCTCCTGCAGCTTCGCAGACCGCCGCCTCCACCTGCGCGGCCATCTCGGCCGCTTCAGCAGCTCCAGCCTGGCGGCCACTTCCGCCAGTCGCGTCACGCCGATGATCTCGGCCGCGAGCAGGGCCGCGTTGCGCGCACCGTTGATGGCGACCGTCGCGACCGGAATGCCACTCGGCATCTGCACCGTCGACAAGCAGCGCATCCAGGCCGCCGCAGCGGGCCGCCGGCGATGGGGATGCCGATCACCGGGAGCGTCGTGTTCGCCGCCACCGCCCCCGCCAGATGCGCCGCGCGCCCGGCCGCGGCGATGATGACCTTGACGCCCCGCCCGCGCGCCTCCTCGCCAACTGCGCCACGCGATCCGGCGTGCGGTGCGCGGAGGCCACGTGCATCTCGTGCGGAATGCCGAGCTCCCGCAGCGCTCATGGCCCCTTCACGATCGCGCAGTCGGAGGCGCTGCCCAGGATCACGGCCACCAGGGGCTGGGTTGGCTGAGCCATGGAGTTCCCTCGCCGGAGCGGCGGCGGAGGTCGCCGGCTCACTCGAAAATCTCGCTCACCGACTCGCCCGTATGGATGCGGCGGATGGCTTCCCCGAAGAGGGGGGCGACGGAGAGCTGGACGATCTTCTCGCACTTCTTCTCGGGCGGCAGGGGCACGGTGTTGGTGATCACCACCTGCTTAATCGGTGAGGAGCTGATCCGCGTGCACCGCGTCGCCGGTCAGTACGCCGTGGGTGGCGCCGACGTAGAGATCCTCGCACCCCGATCTTCTGCAGCAGCTTCACCGCCTCCAGCAGGGAGCCGCCGCGTGGCGATCTCGTCGTCGAAGCAGATCACGGTCTTGCCCACCACGTCGCCGACCACCGCCCGCACCTCCACCCGCTCGTCGCTGACCCGGCGCTTGTCGATGAAGGCCAGCGGGATGTTCAGCCGCGTCGCGTAGGACCCGGCGCGGCGGGCCGAGCCCGCATCCGTGGCCAGCGCGACGCAGTTCTCCAGGTTCAGCGAGCGGAAGTAGTCGCACAGGATCGGCGTCGCCGAGAGGTGGTCCGCCTGGCATCGGAAGAAGCCCTGCACCTGCTCGGAGTGCAGGGTCATGGTGAGGAGGCGGTTCGCGCCGGCCGTGACCATCAGGTCGGCGATCAGCCGGCCGGTGATGGAGATGCGCGGCTTGTCCTTCTTGTCCGAGCGGGCGTAGGAGTAGTACGGAACCACCGCGGTGATGCGGCGGGCGGAGGCCGAGCGCAGGGCGTCCATCATGATCAGCAGTTCGACCAGGTTCTCGCTCACCGGGCGGAGAGCGGTTGCACGACGAAGACGTCGCGCTCCCGCACGTTCTCCTGAATCTGGACGAAGATGTTCTCGTTGGAGAAGCGTCGGATGTCGGCCTTCCCCAGCGGGATGCCCAGGTGGTCGCAGATCTCCTGCGCCAGGTCGGAGTTCCCGCTGCCCGTGAACACCTTGATCGTCGTCCTCTCACTTTCAAGCCTCCTGCATGGCCCGTCGGCCGATGTCGGTGCGGCAGTGCGCCCCCTCGAAGCCGATCTTGCTGCACACCGCGGTAGGCCGTCTCGATCGCGGCAGCAGCTGTCGCCGACACCCGTCACGCCCAGCACGCGCCCGCCGGCGGTCACCAACCCTTCGTCCGTTCTCTTTGTGGCGGCGTGGAAAACCACTACGTCACCCAGTTCCGAGGCCCGGTCCAGTCCGTCTATCATCTTACCCGTTTCGTACTCTCCCGGATAGCCCCCCGAGGCCATCACCACGCAGACTGCAGCCCGGCCGGAAGAGGGCGCGGCGTCTCGGGTAGCTCTCCCTCGTCGCCGCCTCCAGTAGGTCGACCAGGTCGGCCTCCAGTCGGGGCAGCACCACCTGCGTCTCCGGGTCGCCGAAGCGGCAGTTGTACTCCAGCAGCTTCGGCCCCTCCTCGGTCAGCACCAGCCCCGCGTACAGGCAGCCCACGAAGGGCCGCCTCTCCGCTGCCAGCGCGTGGAGGGTGGGCGCAGGATGGTCCCTCCACGAGCCTCCTCGTACAGGTCCTCGGTGAAGAACGGCACCGGGGAGTAGGCCCCCATCCCGCCCGTGTTGGGGCCCTGGTCGCCGTCGTTGAATGCTGCTTGTGGTCCTGGGCGGGAGGCAGACGATAGAGTCGCTTGCCGTCGGAGAGCGCCATCAGGGATACTCCGGGCCCTCGCAGGAACTCCTCGATCACGACGCGCTTCCCGGACTCCCCGAACACGCCCCGCACCAGGGAATCGCGGACCGCTTCCTGCGCTTCCTCCCGCGTCTGCGCGATGGTCACCCCTTTGCCCGCGGCCAGCCCGTCGGCCTTCACGGCGAGGGGGAACTCCTGGTCGGATAAGGTATCCCAGCGCCTCTTCTGGGTCGGTCGAAGGTGGCAAAGCAGCCGGTGGGCAGGTCGTGCCGGGCGAAGAAGTCCTTGCTCCAGATCTTGCTGCTCTCCAGGAGGGCAGCGCCGCGGGTCGGCCCGAACGCCCGCAGGCCCCGCTGCTGGAACAGGTCGATGACGCCGGCCGCCAGGGGAGCCTCCGGGCCTACCACGGTGAGATCGATCCGCTCCTGCTCGGCGAAGTCGGCCAGCGCCGGGAGGTCGGTGGCGGAGACGGGGACGCACGTCGCCTGCTGCGCGATGCCCGCGTTGCCCGGCGCGCAGAACACCTGCGCCACGCGTGGGCTCTGCGCCAGCTTCCACACCAGCGCGTGCTCGCGTCCGCCCGACCCGACCACCAGAATGCGAAGACCGCGATTTCATGTCACCGTCACCCCCGGCCCCGTCCCATCAGGTTCCAGTCCCGTTGTCAGCGTCGACGTCTTTCCCCTCGCCCTCCACCGCCTCTTTCGCCGCGGAGGACTTCAGCATCGCAAGCAGCGCCTCTTCTGCCGCCTGGTGGCTCTCTTTGATCTCGCGCAGGCGCCGCCTCGTCTCCCGAACCGCCGCGGTCACCGCCAGCACGAACGTGATCGCGCAGACCAGCAGGCACAGTTTCTGGACCAGGGCCGCGCCTCCGACCGGCAGCGAATACGTCCTGGCATTCTGGGCCGCGTCGTACGCCATCAGGTAGCCGGACACCGCCATGAAGGAGAGGCCCATCCACCCGAGGTAGGCGCGATTGCGGAACGCGCGTCAGCCAGCCGGCGAGCATGGACAGCCCGACGATCGTAGTCAGACTGGCCGCGAGGCGTGGAGTCACCTACTCGCCCTCTGGGGAGACGAAGCGCTCCTCGAGATTCTCGAAGCGCACGTACTCGTCCAGCCAGGCGAGACGCACCGTTCCCGTGGGCCCGTTGCGCTGCTTGGCGACGATTATCTCTGCAATGTGCTGATCCGTGTCCAGATAGCCCGCGGCTTGCATCTCCCTGTCATCATACTTGGCGTAGTAGGCAGGGCGGTAGATGAAGCAGACCACGTCCGCCTCCTGCTCGATGGAACCACTTTCCCGCAGGTCCGACAACATCGGTCGGTGAGGGTGACCGCGCGCTTCCACGGCGCGGCTCAACTGGGAGAGCGCGATGACCGGTATCTTCAGCTCCCGGGCGAGCGCCTTCAGCGCCCGCGCCACCTGGGAGATCTCCTGGTTGCGGTTCTCGAAATGCCCGTACCCGGAGACCAGTTGCAGGTAGTCGACGATGATCATGTCCAGGCCGTGCTCGGCTCGCAGCCGACGCGACTTGCCCCGCATCTGGAGCACCTACATCGACGGCGTGTCATCGAAGTACATGGGCGCCTTGTAGAGATCGCTGGCGGCGATGGCTATCCGGTCCATGTCCCCACGCTCCAGATAGCCCTGTCGGACGTTCTGCTGGTTCACGCGGGCTTCGGAGCATAGCAGTCGGAGCGCGAGCTGCTCCTTTGCCATTTCCAGGCTGAACACCGCCACCGTCTTGTTCTGGGTCTTCGCGATGTGGCTGCCGATGTTGATCACGAGCGCGGTCTTTCCCATGGACGGCCGCGCGGCGACCACCACGAGGTCTGATGGCTGTAGCCCAGAGGTCAGGCTGTCCAGGTCGTCGTAGCCGCTGGCCAGCCCGGTGCCCGGCCGATGCGGTCTCCTGCATCTCGTCGATGCGGTCGTAGGTCTCCCCGAGCAGTTCGCGAATCGGCGTGAAGGCGGGGGTGATGGTGCGCTCGCTGACGGCGAAAACCTCCTGCTCGCACCGGTCGAGTATGGTCTCGACGCTTTCATCTCCCGGCGACTGGGCCATATTGCGGATCTCGCCGGCCGCTCGGATAAGACCGCGCAGCGTCGACTTCTCCCGGACGATGCGCGCGTAATGACTGACCGCAGCCGCAGTTGGCGAGGCCTCCTGGAGGGAGATCAGATAGGGCGTTCCACCGACCTGGTCGAGCTGTCCGCGGTCCTGCAGGCGCGCTTGCAGGGTTACTAGGTCGACCGGCTCGCTATCGTTGAAGAGGTCGATCATGACGCGGTACAGCACTTGGTGCTGTGGGCTGTAGAAGTCATCGGGGTCGAGCACGTCGACGACCCGCGCGATCGCCTCCCGCTCGGTGAGCATGGCCCCGAGCGTCGCCTGTTCCGCCTCCAGGCTCTGCGGAGGCACCCGTTCCAGCAGCGGAGCACTCACGGTCCGCCTCCTCCGACCTAGCTTTCGGCCTCGTTCTCCGGCTCGACCTCAATCGCCAGCGTGGCGTCGGTGTCCTTGTGCAGGTGGATCTTGGCCTCATGCGCGCCAAGCAGCTTGATGGGATGCGGGAACTCGATATCGTGTCGGTCGATCTGCAGGCCGTGCTCGGTGGCCAAGGCTTCCGCGACCATGGTGTTGGTGATGGACCCGTAGAGCTTGCCGGCCTCGCCCGCCTTCACCTTGAGCTTGAGGGTGATCCCCGAGAGCCGCTCGGCCACCGCGGAGGCCGTGCGGGCCTCGGCGAGCTGCTTGGTCTTGATGGCGCGGCGGTGCTGCTCGAGGTTCTTCAGGTTCCCCGGAGTGGCGGAAAGAGCCAGCTTCTTTGGGAACAGGAAGTTGCGTGCGTAGCCATCGGCGACATTGGCTACAACCCCGGCTTCGCCAACCCCCCGAACGTCCTCCAGCAAGATGATCTTCATGGATTTGCCTCCGTAGACCCTGGCCCCAACGGCGCATCAGGAAAGCTCAGGGCGGTAACAGAAAAGGGATCGGGAAACGAATCGGGTGCTTGCCCAACTGCGCCCGCACCCAGTCCTCAACCTTCGCTTGACGCGCAGGTTTCTCCTCCCGCCCACCGAGATTCGGCGTCTTCACTCAGGATAGGGGAAGGACGGCGCGCCGCCGATGAACACCACCTTCCACTCGCCGCCCTCCGTCACCAGCGTGAAATCCGCCTCTGCCACATCCTCCGCGATGGGTAGCGTCACCACTACCCGGCCGCCTACGCCCGGCTTCTCCTTGGCCTGCGCCAGGTCGTAGCTGGGGACACCGCTCTTCTCGCCGCGAGCGGAAAAATCCTCGTAGGGGTGGGCCTGCTGGGACGCCTGCGACAGAGAGCTGTAGGCGGCGTGGAAATCCTTCTTCCCCAATGCCTGGAGATAGGCTTGCACGGCCTCCGATGCCGATAGCGACGGCTTCGCGGGAGCCGAGGGACGGGGCGGCGCTGGGCGCGCCGGCGGGCGCGGGCTAGGGAGCTTCCACACGGCGACGGCAATGACCGCGGCCGCCACCAGCACCAGGAACAGCGCGAGGCGGACCTTCATCTTCATCCCCCGGACTTGCTCTTCTCGAAGGCGGACTGAGCCGCCTGGTACACCGTCTTGACAGGCGTCCCACTCTCCCGGGCCAGCCGCCGGCAGTCCTCATACTCGGGAGCGGCGGTGACGATCTCCCCGTCAGAGAGCCCGACCTTCATCCGCACCGGGCCGTACTCGGTCTGCACCTCCCGCCAATCGCGTTCGAGGCACAACCGGGATACATCGTAGGATCGCACGCCGAGCGTAGTCGTCTCTCGGAAGATGACTTCCTGTAGGGCGCTCGCCTGGTTGGCCTCCGCCAGCACCGATATCAGAGTCGCCGGACGGGATTTCTTCATCACTATGGGCGTATAGAAGACGTCGAGAGCGCCAGCCGTGAAGAGTCGATCCATCAGGTACTCGAAGAACTCCGGGTTCATGTCGTCGAGGTTGGTCTCGATTGCGACCAGGCTCTGGGCGCGAGGCTGGGCTGCAGATTCGCCCACGAAGATGCGCAGCACGTTCGGGTGGGCCATCTCCTTCGTGCCCGCGCCCCACCCGACCGACCGAATGGTCATGGGAGGCATGGGGCCGAAGGAGGTCGCGACGGTGGTCAGGATGGCCGCGCCAGTGGGAGTCACCAACTCCTCTTCGATCGGGCCACCGTAGGCAGGGACACCTTCCAGGAGTTCCACCGTCGCCGGGGCAGGCACGGGCAGTCTGCCGTGAGCGGTCTCGACCCACCCGCCCCCCAGCGGGAGGGGAGAAGCGCTCACCCTCTCTATCCCCAAGCGATGCAGCCCGCAGCAGGCGCCGACCACGTCGACGATAGCATCGACCGCTCCGACTTCGTGGAAATGCACCTCCTCCACAGGTTGCCCGTGGACACGCGCTTCGGCCTCGGCGAGGCGGGTGAAGATGCGCCGCGACCGGTCGCTGACTGCGCCCGGGAGGCCGGCCTGGTCGATGATAGCAAGGACGTCCCTGAGGCCGCGGTGCGCGTGCTCGGGAGTAACCTCGACTGTGAGGTGGGTGGCTGAGATCCCGCGCTTGGTCACCCGCTCTGCGCGGATCTCATACCCCGAGAGCGGCAGACGCGCCAGATCCGCCTTGAGGTCATCCAAGGCGAGGCCTGCGTCCAGCAGCGCGCCCAGCAGCATGTTCCCGCTGACGCCAGAGAAGCAGTCAAGGTAAGCGATGGTCATCTAGTAACTCCCCCGCGTGGCAATCTTGGCCGTGGGCGGACTTCTCAGCGGGCCCCGAAACGACCCTCACTTGCGGCGCTCCTGCTTCATCAACAGCGCGGCGAAGTAGCCCGCGCCGAAACCATTGTCGATGTTCACCACCGTCACCCCCGAGGCGCACGAGTTCAGCATGGTCAGGAGCGCGGCCAGTCCCTGGAAGCTCGCGCCGTATCCCACAGAGGTGGGAACCGCGATCACCGGCGCCGATACCAGTCCTCCCACCACGCTCGCCAGCGCCCCCTCCATCCCAGCGACAACAATGATGATGCGAGCCCGATCGAGCGCCTCGCGGTGGCTCAGCAGCCGGTGTAGCCCGGCGACTCCGACATCGTAGATGCGCTCGACTCGACATCCCATCGTCTCGGCGGTGATCGCCGCCTCTTCCGCGACCGGCACATCGGCGGTCCCAGCGCTGACCACGGCTACGGGTCGCGCGGCCGAGGATGGGCGGGGAGGCTTGCCGATCACCATGATGCGCGCCACGTCGTGATAGACGGCATCGGGGAACGCCTCCGCCGCGGCCCCGTACACTTCTTGGCTGCACCGCGTCGCCAGCACGACGGCGTGACGCTTGGCAATGCGCTGGGCGATGCGGATGATCTGGTCGGTGGTCTTCCCCGCGCAGTAGATCACCTCGGGAAAACCGGTTCTCAGCTCGCGATGGTGATCGACCTTGGCGAAACCCAGATCCTCGAAAGGCAGCGAGCGCAGCCGGGCCACCGCGTCGGTTACGGGCATCTTGCCGGCCCGCACATCGCGCAGCAGGCGTTCGAGCTGGCGCTCGGTCATGCCGCCGCGTCCCGGTACTGCTTCACCCGCGCCGCCAGCGGCCGATGCGCGAAAAGCCCCGCGCCGGTCACGAGATCGTTCGCCCCGGCCGCCACCAGCGTCGCGATGTTCTCCGGAACGACGCCGCCATCCACCATGATGCCGATCTTGCGGCCCGACCTCGCGATCAGCGCGCGCAGCGCCTCAATCTTGCGGATCGAGGCGGGTATGAAGGCCTGACCGGAAAAGCCGGGGTTGACCGACATCACCAGCACATATTCCAGATCGTCCAGCACCCACTCTATCGCCTCGGGGGACGTGGCGGGGTTGATCGCCACCCCCGGCGTCGCGCCCAGGCTGCGGATGAGAGTGAGGGTGCGCTGAAGGTGGCCGCCGATCTCCGGGTGAACCGAGACGCGATTGGCGCCGGCTTGTACCATCCCTGGGATCAGCACGTCGGGCTGGGTGACCATCAAGTGAACGTCGAACGGCAGCTCGGTCAGCGGCCGCGCGGCGCGGATCAGGTCCTGACCGAGGGTGATATTGGGCACGAAATTCCCGTCCATCACGTCGAAATGGATGCCATCCACACCTGCGGCGGCAACCCCGGCGACCTCATCGGCGAGGTGCGCCAGGTCGCTTGCGATCATGGACGGGAACAAGCGGCAAGAGGGCATAGTCTATCTCCAGTAGCGGGGAAGGCTTCGACAGGCTAGGGCCGGCGTCCTGCCCGTTGGAGCAACGCTAGCCCGCCGCCATCTCCGCCGCGAGGGTGATCGCGTCCACCATGCTGGTCGGGTCGGCGATGCCCTTGCCGGCGATCTCGAAGGCGGTGCCGTGGTCGACGGAGGTGCGGATGATGGGCAGGCCGAGGGTGACGTTTACGCCGCCGGCCTGCATCCGGCCCCGCGCATCGGGCACGAACCCGACCGTCTTCACTGCGATGTGCCCATGATCGTGCAGCATCGCCACCACTGCGTCGAACTCGCCGCCGCGCTGGCGGGCGAACACGGTGTCGGGCGGAAGCGGGCCGATGGCATCGATGCCGCCGACCTGCGCGTCGGCGATGGCGGGGGCGATCTCCCGGATCTCTTCGTCACCGAAAAGCCCCGATTCACCCGCGTGCGGGTTCAGGCCGCCTACGGCGATCCTCCGGCGCGAGGGGCGCATTCGCCGCAGCGCCTCGTCGGTCAGCCTGATGACCGCCAGCACCCGCTCGCGGTTCACCCGGTCGCAGGCCTGGCGGACGGAAACGTGCGTGGTGACGTGAGCCACCCGCATCGGCCCATGCACCAGCATCATGGCGACCTTGCATCCCCCGCAGAGGGAGGCCAGCATCTCGGTATGGCCGGGGTGCGGCACCCCCGCCAGTCGCAGCGCCTCCTTGTTGATGGGAGCGGTGACGATGGCATCGACCGCGCCGCTCCGGGCGAGTTCGACGGCGCGCGTGATGTAATCCGCGGCCACCCGGCCCGCCGCCATTGAGAGCTGGCCGAACGGGACCTCCGAGGGATCGGCGTTGGCAAGGTCGAGCAGGCAGGCGCTCTGCGGATATTGCGCGGCTTCCTCCGCGGCCCTGATCTGGCGAAGCCCCATCCGCTTCCCCACCGCCGCGGCTGCGCGTCTGAGGATACGCGCATCACCGATCACCAGTGGCCGGCAGATCGCCCTGACGCGTCGCTTCGCAAGCGCGGAGACGATCACCTCCGGCCCGATCCCCGCCGGGTCGCCCATGGTGATGGCGAGCAGAGGACGGCGTGCGACGCTCATCCTTGGGCCTCCACGCGCTGGAACTCGCTCCGCCTGGCTCCGATGGCTGAGGTAGTCAAGAAGCTGCACGATCGCGGTCTCCGCTCCGGCCGCGCCGGGCTTGAGCGCAATGGGATGCCCGGCGAGTTGGCCACCCACGATCAGCCCTCCAGCGATCCCCGGGATGGGTTCGTCGTCGATTTCCAGTGCCTCCACGCCCAGCGCTCCCAGCACTGCCTGGGCGGTTGATCCACCGCCAACCAGCAGGCCGTTGGGCTCTGCCTCGCGCGCCACCACGTAGGCAAGGTGGGCCAGGTGCTCCACTATCAACTCGACCGGCCGCTCCGCCAGTGGCATCGCGCCGGTGGCGTAGACGACGGCATCTCGCCCCGCCCGCAGTTCGTCGGTGGCCGATTCGATGGCCTGCGCGAGTTCGGGCAACGGCTGGTCTCCGCGAGTCAGGCGCTGACAGGGGAAGGGGATGGTGGCGAAGCCCACCTTCGCCGTAGTCTCGACCTGGGCCGCGAGCATCGCGCTCGAACTGGCCAGGATGGCGAGAGCGTGGCCGAACCTTTCGGCAGGCCACCGGGGGGAGGCGGCCGGCCCCCAGAGGCGACGGGCTAGGGCGCCAGCGAGGCCCGCGGACCCCGCCAAGGCCGGGGCCGGATCGAGAGAGAGGGCTACCTCGGAAACCAGATCGAGGTCGGAATCGGTCTCGGCGTCGATCACCAGCACGCCCCGATCCGGTGTGCTCATTCGCAACGCCCGCGGCCCGGCGCGCACCACCGAGAGCGGGCAGGCATAAATCTCCAGGTCCTCGCGCTGGCCGCGCAGGAGGGCGATGACGTCTGATTCCGTAACCGGAGCCTCGGGATCCTGCGCCATTTCGGTCTCGGCCACCGGAGTGCCGCACACCAGGCAGATGCCCTGCACGGTCGTCCGCTCGCGAGCCGGAAACGCGGGCGCGAAAAGCACCGGCCCGCCCATCGCTTCGACGACGGCGGCGAGTTCGGCGCCGATACTCCCTCTGAGGTTCGAGTCCACTTTCTTGTAGATGATCCCGGCGCCGGCCGCCTTGAGCGCCCGGATGCTCTCCAGCGCCAGCTCGTAGACCATTCCGGGCGGGCAGGCGCGCGTGTTCGTCGTGACCGCGAACGCCCGCTTCCCGGCCTCTTCTCTAGGGTGGCCGTCGAGCGCCACCGGTATCGCGTGGCCGGGCCGGGCGAGCGCGGCCGCGGTGTCGGCCGCGCCGGTCAGATCGTCCGCCGAGATGCCGATCACGGGCTCATCCATGGCGCTACACGTTCTGCAGCCCGTCCCCTGCCCCTGTTCCTGGGGCAGGATAGCCCCGCGAGCGCGCCGAACCTGAGACACCGACACTTCGGATGTCATGCGCCGTGGAGGCCCTCGTGAGCCAGGAACTGGCTATCCTGTATGGAGTCCAGCAGTTCGATACCGAAATCGCCTCCTTGCGTCAGGCGCTGGCCGGCCTCGACACCGGCGCGAGTCTGCAGGCGGAGATCGCGGCGGCCGAGTCCGAGTCGTCCAAGCTGCTCGCCCGCCACCACGCCACGGAAGCGGAGTCGCTGGATAGGGACCTGGCGATGAAGACGTTGGAGGAGAAGCGGGCAAAGTTCAAGTCTCAGCTCTACGGCGGCACGGTGCGCAATCCCAGGCAGCTTTCCGATCTCGAGGACGAAGTGCAGATGCTGTCTCGCGAGATTGGCAAGATCGAGGATCGGATGCTGGAGTTGATGGACTCGCTAGAGCAGGAGCGAGCCGAACTGAAGGCGCAGGAGACGCGGCTGGCGGAGATGCGGGCGCGCCTCGCTCAAGTGCAGGGGCAATATGCCGCCACCAGCAGTCGGCTGCGCACTGAGATCGCCGAGATCGAGCGCAAGCGGGCCGCAATGGCCGGGCAAGTACCGGTGCAGTTGTTGAAGCGTTACGAGCAACTCCGCGCCCGGCAAGCGAACCTGGGACTCGTCAGGGTGACGGGCGCTACCTGCCCGGGTTGTCGCGTCGCGCTGCCCTCGGAAACGCTGAAGTCCCTCCAGGCCGACCGAGATACGCTTACCTGTGAGAACTGCGGCCGCCTCCTCTTCCGGGATTCGTCGGCCGCCGACAACGAGTAGATCAGCGGTCGGGCACGCCGTCAGTTGCGCGGTGGGGATGGGGTCGCCCAAGCACGAGAGGATTCCATGAGAGACGTTGCCGCCAGCGCCGACACGCGCGGGATCACAGTGCAGTTGGTGGGGGTGAAAGAGGTGCACCTTCCGGTGCGGGTTCGCCGGAAGGGCGCGGGATTCGACAACGTCCTGGCGCGGATCGACCTCGGCGTAGAGCTTCCTCACCACTTCCGCGGCACTCACATGAGTCGGCTCGTGGATATCCTCTTCCGCTGGAGCCAGAAGCCCATCAGCAAGCCCGACCTGAGGGAAATGCTCAAGGAGGCGTGCGAGCGGCTGGAGGCGGGAAGCGCTCGCATCGATGTCGCGTTCAAGTACTTCGTCACCAAGCGCGCCCCCATCAGCGGAAGCGAGAGCGCACTCGACTACGACTGCACCTTCGAGGGCGTGCTCGCGGGTGATGACTACTCCTTCACGCTCGGCGTCGTAGTGCCGGTGACCATCTGCTGCCCGTGCAGCAAGGAGATCTCGCGCCATGGCGCACACAACCAGCGCGCCGTTATCCGCGCCCGGCTGCGCTACCAGCCAGAGGTCATGGTGTGGATCGAGGATCTGGTTTCGATGCTTGAGCGCCAGGGAAGCGCGGAGATCTACCCGCTGTTGAAGCGGGAAGACGAGAAGCTCGTCACCGAGAGGGCCTACGAGAACCCGAAATTCGTAGAGGACGTGTTGCGCGATGTTGTCGGCCTGCTGCGGGCCGACCCCCGCATCACCTGGTTCCAGGTGAGCTGTGAGAGTCTGGAGTCGATCCACAATCACAGCGTCTATGCATTTCAGGAAGAGGCGCGCGAGGCCGGCGCGGTTCCGTCCGCCCCGCCTCCACAGGAGGCAGATACAGAATCATGACCGGCAAGATCAGCATCATCGGCAGCGCAGGCCGCGTCGGGTCGAACACCGCCTACGCGCTCCAGCTTGGGGGCTGCGGGTCGGAGATCGTGCTGCTCGACGTCGCCGCCGAGGCCGCCCAGGGAGAGGCGCTCGACCTAACCCATGGCCGGGCCGGCGCCGGCGGCCCCAGCATCCGAGCCGGCGGCTACGAGGCCATTTCCGGATCCGATATCGTGATCGTGACGGCCGGGCTGCGTCGGAAACCCGACGAGTCCCGCCTCCACCTGATCGAGCGAAACCTCGAGGTGTTCCGACAGATCCTCGGCGAACTCCGCGTCGCCGACCTGCCGGATGATGCGATCTTACTCGTCGTGACCAACCCTGTGGACATCCTGACCTACGTTGCCGCCACCGAACTGGGATGGCCCGTCTCCCGGGTGATTGGGCTGGGAACGGTTCTGGACACACTACGCTTCCGATCGCTTCTCGGCGAGCGCATGGGGGTGGACCCGGCGAAGGTGGAGGCGCTCATCCTCGGAGAGCACGGTGATTCGATGGCTCCGGCCTACTCACTGCTGGCCTATGATGGCGTTCCGATCGAGGCGCTGCCGGAGTACTCGCCGGAGGCCGCCCGGCAGGCCTTCGACGCTACCCGCTCGGCCGGCGCCGAGTGTCTGCGGCTGAAGGGTGGGGCAGGCTATGCGGTGGGAGTAGCCGTCAGACAAGTCGTCACGGCGGTCCTCGACGACACGGGTGAAGTGCTTCCGGTTTCGAGCCTGCACAGCTCCGATGAACACCGCGGCGTGGCTTTCAGCCTTCCGACCCGCGTCGGGCGGAGAGGCATACTGGAGGTCCTGACTCCCCGTCTGTCTCCGGATGAGCACAAGGGGTTGCTCCACAGCGCCGAAGTGCTGCGATCGACCCTGACCAGTCTGGGCGGGTAGGCATCTGCGGCCTCACCTGCCGCGCTGGTGGCCACGTTGCTTCGGAGGACCAGGATGAAGATTGAGTTTCTGGGGCACGCAGCCTTTCTCATCACTACTGCCGACGGCGTCAGGATCGTAACCGACCCCTATGAGCCAGGCGGGTTCGGGGGCGCTATCGGCTACGGGCCTCTGAACGAGCCGGCGGACATCGTCGTCATCAGCCATGACCACGCTGACCACAACTACGCGAAGATGGTACCGGGCGATCCGATCGTAGTGCGCCGGTCCGGAGACGAGACGCACCGCGGAGTGGTCTTTCGCGCGCTCGACACCTACCACGACTCGAACTCGGGGGCAGAGCGGGGCAAGAACACCGCGCGGCTGATCGGGGCTGACGGGATCGTCCTCTGCCATCTCGGCGATCTGGGCGAGCAGATATCGCCCGAGGATTCGGCCCGCCTGGGACCGATCGACGTACTCATGGTTCCGGTGGGAGGCACTTTCACCATCGGCGCGGTCGCGGCCTCCGCGGTGGTTGCGCGCCTGAAGCCTCGCATCGCCATTCCGATGCACTACAAGACGCCCAAGGTCGGGTTCGACCTGGCTCCCGTCGACGACTTCCTGTCGGGGAAACCCAGAGTGCGGAGGGTCGATGGGTCCGCGATCGAGGTCACCAAAGAAAACCTGCCCGAGCCGACCGAGATCGTCGTGCTACGTCCTGCCCTCTGAGTTGCCCATCCTTGCCCTGCAGCTTGCCGGAACCTGAGCAGAAGGGCGACCCGGATGGAGAGCGAACAGAATCGCACGTCCGGGCACGCGAGGAGCAGCCATGCAGATTGCGTCGGGCATCTACCGAGTCGAGTCGTCTGGTGAAGTCATCTACGCGCTCGACTGCGGCGAGGGCTACGCGCTGGTAGACTGCGGCAGTGCACCCGGACTGCCAGCCAAGCTCGACTGCCTCAGGGCCGACGGTATCGACCCTGGGAAGATCGCCGCCGTCTTCATTACGCATCACCACAGCGACCACTGCCAGGCACTCGGCCGCCTGCGCAAGGAGCTATCGCCGCGGGTGGTAGCTCACCGGCTGGCCGTAGAGCGCCTGGCTCACTGCACCGCCTCTGAACCCATCCCGCGCGAGCTGGTGGACTACACGGTCGATGAAGGCGATACCGTTGAGGTCGGGAACCTGACGATAGATGTGCATCACCTCCCAGGGCACACCGCCGACTCTGTCGCCTGGCAGGTGGGACCTGACCTCTTCGTCGGGGACATCATCTTCGCCGATGGCGGTATTGGGTGGATGGACGTGCACTGGGGCTCGTGCGTTAGCGATTACCGATCATCCCTGCTGCGTCTGCCCCGTCTGAAGGCGCAGGCGATCTACCCGGGCCACCGGGAGCACGGCCCCCTCACCAGGGACACGGTGGATGAGGCCCTGCGTCGGCTGACTGTGCTCTCCGATGCCGATGGCAGCCCCCTTGCCGCACTGGGGCGCCCGGCTCCGCGGCGTCATCCCGAGGACCCGAGCACCTTGGTGCGATTGCCCGCGGCTCACCCCTCGTAGGAGCTAGCCTCTCCGCGCGACGGTCTGCCGGAGACCGCGCTGGAAAGGTGACGCGAGCCTCGCCCAGAAGCGGTATGACGTGGCCTCCAAGATACTTGCCGCGCTAACCGCTTTCATCACCATCGCGATCTCCTCGGCCGGCTACCTGGGCATTGCCGCCATGATGGCCATCGAATCGGCCTGCATCCCTCTGCCATCTGAGGTGATCATGCCCTTCTCCGGTTTCCTGGTGTGGCAGGGGAGGTTCGACCTCTGGCTCACCGGGCTAGCCGGCGCGATAGGGTGCGTCATCGGGTCGGCGGCCGCCTACTGGGTGGGATACTGGGGCGGCCGCAAGGTGGTGCGCCGCTACCGACGCTATCTGCTGATCTCCGCGAAGGACCTGGAGCAGGCCGACCACTGGTTCGACCGCTATGGCGACTCGACCGTGTTCTTCTCCCGCCTGCTGCCCGTCATCCGCACCTTTATCTCACTGCCCGCGGGGATCGCCCGCATGCCGTTCAGGCGGTTTGTGGTTTACACCTTCCTCGGCTCCTTCCCCTGGTGCCTGGGGCTCTCCTATGTCGGCTACCGTCTCGGCAAGCACTGGGAGGATCTCCGCAGCTACTTCCACGAGTTCGATATCGTGATTCTAGCGGCGATCCTGGCAGGGATCGCCTGGTGGGTCTGGCGGCACGTAAAGCATGAGCGCGAAGCAGGGGCCGAGTCGAAGGCCTGATCCACGCGTCATGCTATCTCCTGCGAAGCCAGATGCGTCTGCTCTACGCCCGCGTTTGACCCTTCTTCGGTGCCCGGTTATAATCTCGCCTACCGCGGTCTCCGCGGTTCGGCCATGACATCGCAGATTCAGATTCCTAACAACATCAAGCTGCGCAATGCTCTGGCGTCGCCCCCTCCCTATGGGGCGACGCTCGCCAGTTTCGCCCTTTTCGCCTCTCTGACATCGCTCCTGGCGATGGTCTATGCGGGCGGCGAGTGGTGGGGGATGGCGAGCTTCGGTCTCTCCTCAGACGCAGGCTGGGTGCGCGCGGTATTCGCGCGCAATCTCGCGTCAGGGCAACTGCTCAGCTTCAACCCTGGAACTCCCGTCGCCGGCGCCGCGGCCCCGGCCTGGGTGCTTCCGCTCGGCATCCTTGGGTATCTCCTCGGCTACGTACTCGCCGCCAAGGCGCTCGGCGCACTGTGCATCGTCCTGGCGGCATTCCTGACCTGGCGGATCACACTGGACCTGCTGGGCGACTGGCGGTTCGCATTCCTGGCAGGCCTGCTTGTCGCTTCGAGCCCGCTGCTGCTGGCGTCGGCCGCGGGCGGTACCGAAGGCGCGTTGGGCGGCATGCTGCTGGCGGCGCTCTGTTACTGGCAGGCCGGAAGCTGGGAGGGGGTGCGGCGGCAGCGGACCGCGCTGGTTGTCGTTGCCGCGCTGGCGGCGCTGACGCGGCCGGAACTGATCCTCCTCCTTCCGCTACTGGCGCTCGATCGCTGGTTGGTGGCTGCGCGGCACGGGCTGCCGGGCGGGCGATTCCGGAGCGCGCTGGCTTGCAGCCTTCCTGAGGCCATTGGCGCAGGCGTTCTGCTTGTGCCCTATCTGCTGTTCAATGCTCGCGCGGGGGGCCCGCTCTGGCAGCAGCCGGTGATGGCGCTCCGGGCGCAATCGCCCCTGGTATGGATGGTGGCGGTCCTGAGCGATCTCTGGGCTGGCAACCCTCTTCTGCTGTGCGCAGCTCTGTTGGGCTTGCCAGTGGTAGCCCTGGCCGCGGCGCGAAGCGCCTCCCGCCATCCCAGCTTCTTGCTCGTCTTGTCTCCTCTGGCGCTGCTGCTCGCGCCCGGGATGATTTGGCGCTACCTGGATCGGCAGAACGCCACCTTCGCTGCCGCCTACCTCACCCCGGTGGTGGTCGTACTCGCCACCGCGGGCCTTTTTGCCCTCAAGCGAGCGGGTGACGGGTTCGTGCAAAGATCGAAGACGAGAGCGGCCCGGATCGTCTTCGGAGTGGGCATCGCGTGCGTGCTCCTGGGGCTGACTGTGCTGACCTGGTTCGCTCATGGCGCGGCCTGGCAGCAGCACAGTTTCCTGGTGAAGAAGCAGAACGATCTTCAGGGATACCTTGGGCGTTGGGTGGCCGACCACACCGCGCCGGACGCCTCCGTCGCCAGCCGCGAAGTCGGTGCCATCGGCTTTTTCTCCCGCCGCCGGATGGTCGATCTGGGCGGTAGCATCGACCGCCAGGCATTGCGGGGCCTGCGCGGCCCCGGGTCGCCCGATGCGAACCTGCTGGCGTTCATGGAGAAAGCCCAACCCTCCTACCTGGCGATTCGCCCATCTGATTTCCCCGACCTGTCGCAGCGCGTGGACTTGCTCACGCCGGTGGTCACGTGCGCCGAGCAGGACCCAATCGCCGGCGGCGTCACCACCTGGGTCCTTTACGAAACCTTGTGGCCCGCGCCCTCGGCCCGGGCCGCCCGTGCGCAGACCGAGAGCAAAGACCACGGCGGCAATCATAGCAGCCGCCGTCACCGCTAGACCCAACTCTACTACCTGACTGCAAGGGGGAAGCAAATGCCGTTCTGCCCGAACTGCCGCACCGAATACGTAGGCGACGCCAGCCGCTGCGCTGACTGCGGAGCGGAACTGGTCGGATGGCTGCAGCAAGGCGCCACCCTCGACCCCGCCTCCATGCGCCCGGAGGAACTCTGTCAGATAGAGGATCCCATCCAGGCAGACCTGATCGAGGCGCAGTTGCGGGTCGCCGGCATACCGGTCGTGCGCCGGCCCCGGGGGCTGACGCTGTTCGTGCCCGCATCGCGCCTAACCGACGCGCAACGGCTCCTTGCCGGTCAGCCGGCGGCGCAGCAGGCAGACGCCCTAGGGCTCTCCGAGCTGCATCGCATCCGCCTGGTCTGCGAGGCCTGCGAGAAGGTCACCCGCGTCGACCTGCTGACCGAGCAAGTGCCGAACGCCTGTTCTTGTGGGCACTACTTCGACCTGGGAACGGCGCGCCCGGTGCTCGACCGCTACCGGGAGATCATCCGCACCATGGCCGAGGCCGACTTCGAGATCGAACTGGAGCAGCCGGAGCCCGAAGAGTAGCCAGTGGCGGTGGCCGGCACGTCAAGCGCCGACCTCTTCCACCTCCCAGCGTTCGTTCACCCATAGCCCTACTATGGTGACGGGCAGGCCCCAGGAGAGGCGCAGCATTGCCGTGCACCTGCGAATCTGCTCCTGGTGCTCACTTGCCGGAACCGGGTTTGCGAGGCAGTCGTGGTGTGCCGCGATGGCGACGACGCTCGCGGCGTGGCGCTGGAGGGACAGGAGAACCTTCGATCTGATCTGCTCGGCGAGGTCGGGCTGCGCCAGCAGCGCCCCCTCCGCCCCCGGCTCAGTGATCACGTCGACGTGGTCGAGGTGGTAGCGCGCTTTGAGCCAGCGCGCCACCGGCTCTTGGGCCCTCCCGTCGATGCAGTTGATGGCAGCGCCGAAGCGTAGATCGGGCATGCCGCGCTCCCCGAGGGTGGTGTCGATGCCGCGGACTATGGTACGACGACCAACGTGCCCTTAACTTCCGGGGACCCGGGACCGGCCTTCAGGTAGAACGTGAAATCCCCCCATGACCCCGGGGTCAAGTCTACCAGCGACGTCTTCCCTGACACGACCTTCGCCTCGACCTTCAGGCTGGGGATGGTGAAGCTGCCGTCAGCGTCGGAGGACACGATCTTCAGCCGCGCCTCGTCACCTTTCCTCACCAGGACGCGGTTGGGCTCGAACGCGGCCTTGCTCACCTTGATCTGGACCCAGCGCACATTGTCCATGACCGAGCCGGAGAGCCCGCCCTCAGAAGCGTTCCGTTTGTCTTCCTTGATGCCGCATCCCGAGCAGGCAAACAGCACCAACGCCAAGAGCCCGGCGAAGAAGGTAACTCGCTTCATGCTCGTATCGCCTCACCTGTGTAGACTGACGGACCGCATTCCCCGATAGGGAACACCAACGTCCGCGCGCTGCGCCGCCGGCCCTACAGCACCTCCCGCAGCTTCTTCGTAAGTGCGGGAACAACCTCGAAGAGATCGCCTACAACGCCGTAGGTGGCGATGCCGAAGATTGGCGCGAGGGGGTCCTTGTTGATGGCGACGATGCACGTCCGAACTGCCCATGCCGGCCAGGTGCTGCACCGCCCCGGAGATGCCGCAGGCGATGTAGAGCCTTGGGCTGCACGGTACGGCCGGTCTGACCCACCTGGTGGTAGGCCGGAATCCAGCCGGCGTCCACCGCGGCGCGGGAGGCGCCCACCGCTCCGCCCAGCGCCTCGGCCAGCTCACGGATCAGCGCGAAGTTCTCTGGTTTGCCCAGCCCGCGGCCGCCGGAGACGATGATCTGGGCGTCCTGTAGGTTGACCTGCCCCTCGTCCTCCTGCTGGATGATCTCGACGATCTTGGTGAGCACCGCCCGCTCGTCGAGCTGCACCGGGATCGTCACGACTTCGCCCTGGCGAGACGCCTCCGGGTCCAGCGCCTTCATCACCCCTGGCCGCACCGTCGCCATCTGCGGCCGCGCCTGGCGGCAGACGATGGTCGCCATCAGGTTGCCGCCGAAGGCGGGGCGAGTCTGCACCAGCAGCCCCTCCGCCTCGTCGATGTCGAGGCCGGTGCAGTCCGCGGTGAGGCCGGCCGCCGATCCGGGCCGCCACGCGCGGCGCGAGGTCGCGGCCCTGCGGGGTTGCCGAGACTAACACGATCTCTGGCTTGTACTGGTTGATCATCCCCGCGAGCACGTCGGTGTAGGGGCCGGTGCGGTAGTGGGCCAGCACCGGGTCCTGCGCCAGGTAGACCTTGTCTGCGCCGTGCGCGATGAGGACCGCCACCAGCCCCTCCACCTGGTCGCCTAGCAGCACCGCGGAGAGTTCCGTGCCGAGCTTGTCGGCCAGCTCGCGGCCCTTCGCCGAGCAGCTCGTAGGTGCCGCGACGGAACTCGCCATGCAGGTGCTCCGCCATCACCCACAGACCGCGATATTGGGTCGTGTCCACGTCGCGGGTGAAGGTGACCTCGAGCAGAATCGCGCCGAACTTGCAGGCCGAGGCACAGGCCCCGCACTGGGTGCAGTTGTCGTTGAAGCTGGCCCTGTCCTCAACGATATCGATGGCCCCGTAGGGGCAGGCGCGCAGGCAGAGGCGGCAGCCGGTGCAGTTCTCGGCAATGAGTTTGACAGCCATGAATTCTCCGGAAGCGGTGTTGGCTAAGCCCTAGCTGCCGACCGCGATGTTCAGTTCCTTGATGGCCTCGGCCAGCGCCGCTACGACTTCGTCTGGGGTCGCCTTCGAGCATCTGTCCCGCCGCTGCGCCGCTCCGGCGGCCACACCTTGATCACCGTGGGTGGGCGAGCCGTCGAAGCCGGTCTGCGTGGGATCGGCGTCGATGTCGGCGAGCCGTCCACTTGGTGATCTGGGCCTTCTTCGCCTTGAGCACGTTCTTCATGCCTGGGATGACGCGGCTCGTTGATCTGCTTCACGACGGTGACGACCGCGGGCAG
This sequence comes from uncultured Armatimonadota bacterium, assembly GCA_963699135.1. Lineage (GTDB taxonomy): Bacteria > Armatimonadota > Hebobacteria > Hebobacterales > Hebobacteraceae > JBEKKD01. The sequence continues at coordinate 2,415,231 of OY969415.1, forward strand.
CCTGACCTCGACCACCTCGAAGAAGTCATCCAGCACGCGGCGGGCGCGGAGCTTCCCGTCTAGCCACCTCCAGCCCGATGGCGAAGGTGACCTGCGGCAGGCCCAGCCGCTCCGCCAGCCCGGGCCCGACCTGCCCGGTGTCGCCGTCGATGGCCTGCTTGCCGCAGAGGATCAGGTCGTAGTCGCCGATCTTGCGAATCACCAGGGCGAGGGTGTAGGAGGTGGCGAGGGTGTCGCTGCCGCGCGACGGCCAGGTCGCAGAGCAGGATGGCTTCGTCCGCGCCCATGGCGAGCGAGTGGCGCAGCGCCTCATCGGCCTGGGGCGGGCCCATGCAGATGACGGTGACCTTCCCGCCGTGCGCCTCTCTCAACTGCAGCGCCGCCTCGATGGCGTTCTCGTCGAACGGGTTGATGATGCTCTTCACGCCCTCGCGGATGAGGGCGTTGGTCTTCGGATCAACCCTGACTTCCGTGGTCTCGGGGACTTGCTTGATGCAGACGACGATGTTCACTCGCCCGGACTCCTCGAAGGACGTGGTTGGCGATCACCAGGCGCTGAATCTCGGAGGTGCCTTCGACGATCTCGAAGAGCTTCGCCTCTCGCATGTAGCGCTCGACCGGGAACTCCTTGGTGTAGCCGTAGCCGCCGAAGATCTGCACGGCCTTGGTGGTGACGCGCATCGCGGCCTCGGAGGCGTACAGCTTCGCCATCGCCGCTTCCTTCTCGAAGGGCTTGCCCTGATCCTTCAGCCAGGCCGCGCGCCAGGTCAGCAGCCGCGCAGCGTCGACCTCCGTCGCCATGTCGGCGAGCATGAACTGGATCGCCTGGAAGCTGGAGATGGGTTTGCCGAACTGCTCTCGCTGCTTGGAGTAGGGGACGGCGGCTTCGAGCGCGGCCTGCGCCAACCCGACCGCGCCCGATCGCCATGCCGATGCGACCCACGCCGAGCGTGCGCATCGCGACCCGGAAGCCGCCGTCGCTCGCGCCCGAGGATGTTCTCTTTCGGCACGCGGCAGTCGGTGAAGATCAGCTCCCGGTTCGGCAGCGACTGGTAGGCCATCTTCTTCTCGTTCTTGCCGAACTCGAAGCCGGGTGTGCCCTTCTCGACGATGAAGGCGGTCAGCCCGCGCGCGCCTCTTGGAGGGGTCGACGTTGGCGATGATGACGTAGGTCTCGGCCTCGCCGCCGTTGGTGATGAAGATCTTGGTGCCGTTGAGGATGTAGTGATCGCCGTCCCTGTCGGCCTTGGTGCGCGACCGCGGCCGCGTCGGAGCCGGCGTCCGGCTCGGTGAGGCCGAAGGCGCCGATCGTGCTCGCCCTTGGCGAGCGGAGTCAGGTACTTCTTCTTCTGCTCTTCGGTGCCGAAGAGCATGATCGGATAGACGCAGAGCATGTGCGCGCCGTAGACCGCGCCGGTGGTGGTGCAGGCCGCGAGACAGCTCCTCGCCGACCGCCGCCCAGGTCAGGAAGTCCATGCCCAGGCCGCCGTACTCCTCGGGCACGGGGATGCCCATGAGGTCGAGTTCGCCGAGCTTCGCGACGTTCTCAGCCGGCCAGCGACAGGCCTCATCGGTTTCCTTGGCTTTCGGAGCCAGCTCCTCGGCGCAGAATTCCTTGACCGCGTCAATGACGGCCTGTTGATCTTCGTTGAAGGTGAAATCCATACAGTCACCCGCCTCCACAGAAAAAAGGTTGGGTAGGCCAAACTCGGGCCGCGCCGGAGCGCCGCCCATGGCAATGGCAGCAACCTGTTCTGCCATCACTGATGTTATCGAAAACAGCGCAGAGCGTCAACGCGGCGACCAGCGCGGCCTCAGGCGTAGTTGAGGCCTGGCAGCGGGACGGGAACCGGGAAGATGGCGGAGGTCAGCCGCCCCAGGGCGCCACCGATTTCGGGCGCCTCCTGGCCTCCCAGCACGACGAATCCAGCCTGCGACAGGTTCAGTTCAGCCCACTCACCCGCGAGGGAGAACCGGCAGACGCCATCGGCCTGCTCGACGCCTAGCCCGCGCAGGTCGGACGGCGACAGCCGCGCCTGGAGATACGGGCGGAGCGCGCGCATCAGCCCGGGAAGATCGAGCAGACGGATGGTGTGACTGTAGATGGTATCGGGCTCCAGCGGAATCCCGTGGCTCGTGGCCAGGTATGAGAACTCGCGATCATACGTCGCGAACTCGATCTGGATCTCCGACAGCCCGGTGGCCTTGAACACCGCGGGCAGGCCGGCGAGCAGGGCCGCGCGCGACCCCGCGTACTCTCGGAAGCGACGGACGGGCGCGTCATGCGGCAGATCCCAGATGCGGGAGAGGCAGAGGTAGGAGACAGGCGCGCCGTCGTGCTCAATCACGTACGCGCGGCTGTAACCTCCCGCCGTCGCCCCCGCGTAGAACCGAGATGATCGCAGGAATCGCACCGGCTCGGCCTGATGCAGCACGGCCAGCGCGGGCCAGTCGGAGGCTTCCGCGGCCCGAGCGGTTAGCCCCGCTGTGGCGCGCGGCAAGGAATCGGCCTTGAGGCTCGCCGTCCATACCGGCCCGACCGGAACCGAGTCGATGCGCCGGTAGAGGCCGCGCATTCCCGAGATGATAAGTAGCTTTGCCCCCGCCTCTATCACTTCACTCAGGCAGTGGTTCAGCAAGCGGCTGGCGATGCCGCGCTCGCGGTAATCGGGATGAGTGCAGACGCCGCCGAAGCTGGCGACCTTGACCTTCGCCCCTTCGATGGAGAGGTGGTTGTAGACGATCCTGATGTGCGAGACAGGCTTCCCATCCATGGCAATGATGCGGGACTCCGATCTCCCGTGACCAGAGTGGCGCCTCCGCCGCTCCCCCGGCCGGCGCGGCTCGAAGCCAAAGCTGATCGCCGAGAGATCGCTGAGGTCGTCGAGTTCCTCCGGCCTGGGCACGCGAGGTTCGCTCATGCTGTCTCCTTGCTGGATCATACGTAGTTGAAGCCGGGCATCGGAAATGGGAGCGGAAAGACTGCCCGCAACACTTCCCCAAGTTCTCCGCCGACTTGAGGCGCGCCCTTCCCTCCGAGCACTAGGCGGGCGGCGGCCGAGAGATCCACGTCCAATCGCTCGGAGCCCAGGGCGATAGCGCAACTCTCCCCGCTCTGGTCGAAGCTGAGCCGCCTGAGCTGGCTCCCAGGCAGGCGCGCCGCGAGATAAGGACGCAGATCGCGCATGAGACCCGGCAGGTTCAGAATGCGATGCGTGCCGGAGAAAGTGGTTGGCTTGAGGGCGAAGCCTTGACTCGACAGCAGATAGGAGAGCTCGCGATCCTGTCTGGGGAGCCGGAAGCTGACCGAGCTGATCCCGCCAGTCTTGCAGATGAGCGACAGAGCGCCGAGTATGGCGGCGCGCGAGCCGCCGTAATCGCCCACCGAGCGCGTGCTCTGCTCCTCGCGCCGCCAGGGAGGGAGGAGGGAGAGGTAGGCGAGCGGCCCATCCGCGCCCGACACGACCCAGACCTCCGGCCGCGACACATCCCACCAGCAGCAGCACTTCGCGAGGAAGTCGGAGGGGCGCACGAATCGGACGGGCTCGGCGGCGCTCAAGGGCGACAGCGCGCCCCAATCCTCAACCGAGAAGCGGCGGACGGCGAGGCTCGGGTCCGGGGGTGGCATCTGCTCGCGGCTGATGCTGGCGGCCAGCAAGTCACCTACGGGCACGCAGTGGTTGCGCTCATAGAGGCTGCGGTTGCCTGACACGATCATCACGCGGGCGCCCGCGGCAGTGGTAGCGCGGATCGTCTCGGCGAGCACCTGGCCGGCATAGCCGCGGTTGCGGTAGGCCTTGTCGGTGCCCACGCCGCCGATACTGGCCACCTTGAAGCGGCAGCCGTACACCGAGACTTCGTCGACCACATTCAGAATGTAAGAGACGGGCCTCCCGTCTTCGACGACAACCGTCCCTCCACGGAGCTGGACGGGGCGCAGCAGGCCTTTCGTGAACGCTGCCTTGTCGTAGATGCCATCGAAGCCGAAGACTTCACACAGCAGATTGGAGAGGTCGGGAACCTCATTGCGACGCACGAGACGAGGGCCTTCCACTGGCACTCCTAGCGGTGATGCGATGGTAGAGAGCGTGGTCTATTCATGTTTTCCATCGACACGCGCCCTTCACCTGCCAAAGGGGACGGTGGGCCCGCGGCAGAAGAGGGCAAGTCCTGCTGAGCACATACAAACGGACTTGCCATGAGTGAGTTGCTGGCCGAGGAGAGTGTAGTCGAAACGGGGCACGCAAGCGCGCCTCTCAGCAGTAGCTCGGCGCTGCTGGCGACGATGATCACTGCCCTGTGGGGGACCAATCCCACCGCGTTGAAGATCGCCATGCGCGCATTTCCGCCGATAGGCTCGTCGGGGCTGCGGTTCGCCATTGCCGCCCTCGGGGTGTGGGCCTGGTGCGGGCTGCGGAGAGTGCGCGCTTGGCCGCAGCGGGGGGAGTGGGTGTGGCTGGCCGTCACCGCCGTGCTCTTCATCGTGCAGATCGCGACCTTCACGCTTGGCGTTTACTGGGGCACGGCCGGGCATTCCATCGTGCTGCTGCATACCTATCCGTTCCTCGTCGTCGCCATGGCCCATTTCCTGATACCTGGGGAGAGGGCAAGCGCAGGGAAGATGGTCGGCCTGATCGCGGCGTTCGGTGGGATCGTGGCGCTGTTCGCGGGAGAGTGGGGGAGCTGGCACGGCCGGGAGTTGCAGGGGGATGCAGTGCAGCTCTTCAGCGCGTTCGTGCTCGCCGCGCAGGTGGTGTTCCTGAAGCATGCGGTAGCTCGAGTCGACACGAATCGGGTGGTGCTGTGGCAGATGGTGGCCGGGGGTCTCGTCTTCCTGGGCTACAGCCTGGGGTTCGAAGGACTGATGTCGGCGCGGCCGGGAGCGGCAGAGGTGGCCGCCGTGCTCTACCAGGGGCTAGTGATCGGTACCCTGTGCTTCACTATCTGGACCCTGCTGATCGAGAAGCATGCCGCCAGTAGGGTGGCGATCTTCGGCTTCATTGCGCCGCTGGTGGGAGTTGGGCTGAGCGCGGTTGTGCTCGGGGAACACCTTACGGTCGGGCTCCTGGTGAGCGCCTCCCTGGTGGCCATCGGCATCGTGGCCGCGAGCAAGTTCTGATGCTCATACCGGCAGAAGGAGGAACGCATGGATCTCTATGAGGCGATGCGGACGAGGAGGAGTGTGCGATCGTACAAGCCGGACCCGATCCCGGAGGAGGTGCTGAACAGGGTGCTGGACGCGGCGCGCATCGCTCCCTCCGGCAGCAACCGCCAACCGACGCGACTGATCGTGGTGACCGACGAGAAGACGCGGAAGGACCTGGTGGGGATGTGCCACGGCCAGGCCTTCGTGGGAACCGCGCCGGTGGTGATCGTCGCCTGTGGGAAGGATCTCAAGTACAACAGAGGCGAGTGGATGGGTCATGGCGCGGTGATCGTGGACGTGACCATCGCCGTCGACCACCTGACACTGGCGGCAAGGGCCGAAGGGCTGGGTACGTGCTGGATCGGCTCCTTCAGCAACGCCGCGCTCAAGCAGTACTTCCACCTGCCGGAGGATGTGGATGTGGTGGCCTTGACGCCGCTGGGATACCCGGAGGGCGATCCCTTCACCGAACCGCAGGGCCGGATCTCGCGCGACGAGTTCGCTTATCGCGAGCGCTGGCGCTAGGCCGATGGCAGACTACGACTTGGTAGTCTATGGTGGCTCTCCCGCAGGCATCGGCGCCGCAGTCGCGGCGGCCCGGGCCGGGCTGCGCGTGCTGGTGGCGGAGCCGCTGGGGCAAATCGGCGGCATGGTCACCGGCGGGCTGAGCCGCACCGACCTCGGGCGTCCGGAGACGGTCGGGGGGCTCTTCCGGGAGTTCATGGGACGGGTCGTGAGCCACTATCGGGACAGCTTCGGCGAAGCCTCCCAGCAAGTGCAGGACTGCCGCGGTGGTGAGCGTTTCGAGCCAAAGGTCGCGCTCTCGATTCTCGACGAGATGCTCACCGAGGCAGGCGTAGAGGTACGCCTCCGCCGGACCGTCTCCGCCGCGCGCGGCGATCGCGGTGAGCTGAAGTCGGTCACCTTCAGTGCGCCGGAGGGAGAGGAGCAGGTCGAGGGCGGGTGTTTCGTCGATGCCAGCTATGAGGGTGACCTGCTCGCGGCGGCCGGCGCCGGGTATCGCGTGGGCCGGGAAGCGCGGGCAGACTATGGTGAGGAGTACGCGGGTCACCTCTTCTGGGACCCCAAAGGCGGCCGAGCGACGGACGAGGGGACGGGAGAAGGAGACGACCGCATCCAGGCCTACTGCTTCCGCCTCTGTGTCACCAACGACCCGGAGAATCTGCTGCCCATCGCGCGGCCGGAGAGCTATGACCGCGAGCGGTTCCGACTGCTGGAGGCCTACCTGGAGGCCGAGCCGAGACAGCTCAAGGACGTACTATTGCTGGGCGTGCTGCCGAACCGCAAGTGGGACGTGAACAACTGGGGGTTCTGCTGGCAGTCGATGGACTTCATAGAAGAGAACGGCGGCTATATCGAGGGGGATTGGGAGCAGCGGCGGGCGATCGCCCAGCGACACCGCGACTACCAGCACGGGCTGCTCTACTTCCTGCAGACCGACGGGGCTGTGCCTGATGACCTGAGGCGGGAGGCCACGCGCTTCGGTCTGTGCGCCGACGAGTTTTCGAGCGGCGGCGGATGGCCCGAGCAGCTCTACGTCCGCGAGGCGAGAAGGCTGGTGGGCCGTCACATCTTCACGGAGCACGACGCGCGCGCCACCGCCCGCAAGCCAGACTCGGTTGCGGTGGGCAGCTATCCCCTGGACTCCCACGCCACCCAGTGGTACCGGATCGGGCAGCGAGCGCCCGCGCCTGAGGGGTTCTTCATGTGCTGGACCAAGCCATACGAGATCCCGTATGGCTGCCTGCTCCCACAGTCGCCGTCGCGACTGCTCGTGCCGGTGTGCTTGAGCGCAACCCATGCCGGCTACGGCACGCTGCGAATGGAGCCAGTGATGATGAACCTGGGAATGGCGTGCGGGCTCGCGGCGGCGCTGGCGAAAGAGCAAGGGATCGCGCCGGACGCAGTAGACGTAAGCGAACTCCAGGCGCGACTGGAGGCGCAGGGGCAGGTGCTCCGGGCCTAGTGCGAAGGCAGCGGGAGCGGACGGAGGGCGATTCCCACATCTGTTCCCGGTGGCAGTGCATGGCCCGCGCGCTCGAGCGCGGCGGCGACCCGGCCGGGGAGCTTCTGGTCGATGATCGACTGGCGGCCCGGGACGCAGCGGATCTCGGCGCGGATCAGCCGCCCATAGGTCGATAGCTCCTCCGACGTACCGATGGCCGGCGGTTCGGTGAAGACTCCGAACTCGCGCTCGAAATCCCCCAAGACGGCGCGCACCAGCTCGGCAGGATCGCCGGCGGCGTCGCGTGCGAATGGGACTGTCACGATGTAGGCGACGTAATGTTGCGTGTAGTTGTTCGCCGCGGTGATGCTGCCATTCGGGAAATGGCGGATCTCGCCGTTCGGGTCCTGAATCCTGGTGACGCGCAGCCCCACCTCCTCCACCCGGCCGAATGCCCCGTTGATCTCAACCAGGTCCCCGACCGCGTACTGGCCCTCCATGATGATGAAGAAGCCGGAGACGACATCGCGCACCAGGTTCTGCGCCCCGAAACCTACCGCGAGACCGACGACGCCCGCGCCTGCCAGCACCGGGTAGAGGTTGAGGTCGAGCTTCTGCAGGATCATGAGCGCCGCCACGAAGATCACCACATACTTGGTGATGCTGAGCAGCAGCAGCACCAGGGTCTTGATGCGCTGTCCGTGAGCCGTGTCCTCAACGCGGGTGCTGGCGGCGCGCATGGCGCCGAGCAGCGCGCGGCGGATGAGCACGTAGGTCAGCCAGGCCAACGCGATGATGAAGGCAATGGCGATGCCGCGCGGCGCTAGGTCCCTCTGTAGAACTCCAACCCAACGATCAGCCAACTGGTCGCTCCTTAGCGGATCTACTCAGGCACGTCATCCTTGCGGGCTACGATTTCCTGGATAATCCGCTGATAGTGCGGACGCAGGAACTCCGGATGCTCGGCGCTGGCGAGGGCATAGCGGCCGTCGGCGGCCGCCATGTCGAGCCGCGCCGTGACCACTGTCTCGCTATAGGCATCGGCCTCGACCAGCGAGAGGCCGGTGGGGTGCTTGATGAAGGAGCCGCCGGTCGAAGTCTGGCACCCGTGGTAGTCCTGGCCTACCGTGTTGGCGCAGCAGTGGTAGATGTAAGAGTTGGGCCCTGCGGGCTGCGTCGCCCGGCCCGAAGCGCGCTTCCAGTACACCCCTTCGATCGACTCCGTCGAGCAGGATGGCTGGAAAAGAATGCGCGCCCCTGCGATCACGGGCAGGCGGTAGAGCTCGGGATGGCGGCCATCGCGGCAGATGACCATGGTGGCCGGGAACCCCTTGACGTCGAAGAGGGATAGCTTGTTGCCCGGCCGGCAGTAGGTCTGCTCGTCGCTTCCCGCCATCTGGATCTTCGCGTATTCGTGCACGACACTGCCATCCGCGTCGATGACGTGAGCGATGTTGAGCAGCTTCTCCCCGGCTCTGCGGCGCTGGACAGTGCCACAGATCACCCAGAGGTGATGCTGCCGCGCCGCCTCCTGTACCTTAGCCAGCGCGTTGAGCACCTGCGACTGGTCGAGGGTGAGGAGATAGGGGAAATCGTACCCGGTCAGATTAGCCTCTGGGAAGAGAATAACGTCGCTTCCCTCGTCGGCGGCGAGTGAGATATGATCGAGCGTCGACCGAAGCAGTCGGTCCAGGGGTTTCGCCCAGTGCTGCTGGGAAACGGAGACCTGAAGGACGTCTGGGGCTTCCATGTGTGCCCTCGGAGCGCGAGTTCTTCCACCAACGCCTGACTATACGTCGCCGGCGAGTCGCCTCCTGCCGACGTCCGAACGGCAACGCTCGTAGGGGACTGGTGGCAGGTGTCGAAAGTCAGGCTCCGCGTGTGGTTATGCTATCCCTCCTGATCTGGATTGCCATCCTCTGGGCCTGCTTCGGCTTCGGCGCTGCCGCGCTGCGCCGTCTCGGCGCGCGGCCCGAGACGTCGGCCGAGGAAATCCCCTTCGCCATCGCCCTCGGCCTGGGGGTGCTCTCCTATCTGATCTTGGCGCTCGGCTTGCTCGGGCTCATCAAGGTCTGGGCTTTCGTCGCCGTCATCGTTCTCCTCGGCCTGCTAGGCTGGCGTCATGTTGCGCGGTTAGGGCGCGAGGCTATCGCCGGCCTGCGACGAGCGCGCTGGAACTGGTCGGTATTCGCTGTCTTGCTCTTCCTGGTCGCGGCGGTGGTCTTCACACTCATCGGCACGCTCGCCCCCTCGGGTGATATCGACTATGACGGCCTCGTCTACCATCTGACCATCCCGAAGCTGTACCTCCACGACGGCCGTATCCATCCGATCCCCTGGCTCTCCCACTCGAACTTCCCGTTCACACTCGAGATGCTCTACCTGCTTGGGCTGACGCTCCGCGACCAGTCGCTGGCCAAGCTCTTCCACTTCGGTTGCGGGTGGCTCGTCATTTGTGCCGTGTTCGCCTTCGCGCGAAGGGCCTGGGGAGCACGCGCCGGCTGGCTTGGCGCGGCCATTCTCGCCGCCGTTCCCCTCGTCGCCTGGGAGATGATGGTCGCCTACAACGAGCTTGCCTTCGCGCTCTACGCGTTCCTGGCGATCTTCGCGCTTACCCGATGGGCGGAAGGACGCGGCTCGGTCCAGGGGAACGGGTGGCTGTGGGTCGCCGCGATCATGTGCGGCCTCGCGCTCGGCACGAAGATGCTCGCGGGAGCTGTGCTGATCTTTGTAGCGCTGGCGACTCTCGCCAGAGCCCGCGATCGGTCCCGCGAAGGCGTCGCGCTTCCGCTTCTGGGGTTCCTCGTCATCTCCACTCTTGTCGCTTGCCCGTGGTACCTCAAGTCCTACCTCTGGACTGGCAACCCGGTGTACCCGTTCTTCTACGAAGTGTTTGGCGGCAAGTACTGGACTGCTAGCCGCGCCGTTCTCTACACCGCCGCGCAGAAGGAATTCGGCATGGGAGGCGGCCCGCTCGCCTTCCTCGCCCTTCCCTGGAATCTGACGATGAACTCGTACCGCTTCTTCGACCTCCCGAGCCAACTGCGGCCGATCAGCGTTCTCATCTGGGTCTTCGGGCCGGCGCTGCTGGCCTTGGTCCCTACGCTTCTGGTCACACGCCGGGTGGGGACATCGGGGCGGCTGGCCCTCTGGTTCGCCCTCGTCTACACCGCGATCTGGTTCGCGATGAGCCAGAACGGCCGCTACCTGCTCCCCATCCTGCCTGGCCTGTGCGCCTGCGCCGGACTGGCCGCTTCGCGCCTGCTTGAGCGCCGCGGGCTGCTCTCGGCAGGGGCGGGATTGGTGCTGCTGCTCGGGTTTCTGTCTGCGCTTTACGCCGACTTCAGCCTGGCCGCCCCGTCCTGGCGTGTCGTCACCGGCGCGGAGTCGCAGTCAGACTACCTCCAGAGCACTTCCGTCGTCTATCGCACGCTGGACGCCATCAACCGAGCCACCCCGCCTGACGCCCGTATCATCGTCTTCGGTGACGAACCCCGCCTCTTCTATCTCGATCGCAGCTTCCTGCTGGGCAGCCACGCCGAGATCTTCGCCCAGGCCGATCTGGCGACGCCGGATACGCTGCTGGCGGCCTTCAAACGGCTAGGGGCGACCCATCTCCTCATCGGCGTGTCGGTGCTGCAGGGCATGACAGAGAAGAAGGCCGCGCTCGAAACCGACCTCGCCGGGATGGAAGCGGAGGGCCGGATACGACCGCTTGGAATGTATGGTACACTCAGCCTATGGGAACTCGCCGAAAGCGGAAAGCCCAGCCAGCCGTAGCCACCACTCCGGCGGCGCCGGCGGGTGACGCCGAGCGCCGAGCGCGCCGCCTTCTCCGGTGGATCATCGTCGGATACGTCTTCGTGGCCGCGCTCTACGCTACCAACATCCCTCTGGGGAAGGGCCCCGACGAAACCGCGCATATCCGTTACATCACCTGGCTGGCCGACCACCACAGTCTGCCGGTGTTCAGCCGGGAGAACCCAGGGGCGGACTACGAGTTCCACCAGCCTCCGCTCTACTACCTGATCTCGCTGCCGGCCTATCTGATGTCACCACGCGGGCAGGTCGCCGAGCAGACCGTCCGCTTCGCCAACATCATCATCGGGATCGCGCTGCTCTACCTCACCTTCGCCCTCGGCCGGGCGCTGGCGCCCGACCACCCCTGGGTGCCGGCGGCGGCGACGGCCGTTGTCGCCTTCCTACCGATGCACCTGGCCCTCGCCGGCACTGCCGGCAACGACGTGCTGGCGGAGGTCTTCGCCGCCGCCGCACTCCTGTTCGTGGTCTACTACCTGCGGGCGGCTGCCTCCCATCGCAGCCAGCAGCGCGAACGGCCCTCCGCTTCCGCAGCCACTGCTATCGGATTGCTCATCGGCCTCGGCATCCTTACCAAGTCCCTGGCCGCCCTGCTGCTTCCGGTGGCCTGGGTCGCGTTCGCCCTGGCCGCCCGCGGTCCGGATGGCTTCGATTGGCGAAGACTGGCCCGGGACATGGCGGCCACCACGGTGGTGGCGCTGCTGGTCGCGGGCTGGTGGCTGCTCCGGAACCAGGCGCTGTATGGCGATCTCCTGGCCCAGAAAGCCTTCCTCAGCGCCTTCCGCGACCGCCCATCACCTCAGCAGATGATGCAATTCCAGCACCTCTCCCCTTCCCTGTACCTTGCTGAGGTGGTCGCCTGGACGCTCGCCAGCGTCCTCGGCGTGTTCGGGCCTGTCTACGGGAACCGGTTCGTCTTCTACCCCTACTGGGTCTACCTGATCTTCGGGACGAAGGGACTGGCGGAGGGTGTGAGTTTCCTCCGCTATCTGGTCGTGGGCAGGCTGGCCGATTGGCAACGTCAGGCCTGGGGGATATCCGTTCTGCTGGGCCTGCTCCTGCTGGCGAGCTTCATCCGCTTCAACCTGTCCTTCTTCCAGGCCCAAGCGCGCTATCTCTTCCCCGCCCTGCCAGCGGCCTCGGTCGCCTTCTGTCTGGGCCTGGAAGGGCTCGTCCCCAGGCGGTTCGCACCGGCGGCGCTGATCACTGGCATCTCCCTGCTGATGCTGCTGGCCGCGGGCGGACTGTTCGTATGGATATCGCCGCAGTTCCAGATCCCCATACCTCCTTCCGCTGGTGCGCAACCATGAGAGCGCTCAGCCGGATCTGGTGCGCCGTGGCGCTGCTGGCGCTCTTCGGCTGCGGCGGGAGGCGCGTCGAGACGCCGCCCGCGAACCCTCCGGACAAGCCCCCCTCGCCCTCCTTGGAGTTCGGCGGCTCCGTCGTCCGCATTGCCGACCCCAAGGGAAACTGGACCTTCGAGGCGCGATCGGCCAAGGTGAATGCGAAGACGACGGAAGGTCCGTTCTCTCTTTCCCCCGCCGACGGTGTGTATCGGCAGAAGGGTCGAGCGCCCGTCAACATGAGCGCGGCGACCGGAGACATCGACAAGCAGGCCGGCCACGTCGCGCTCAAAGGCGATGTGCGCATCACCTCGGACGATTGGCTCCTGGAGGCGGATCGGGTAGACTACGACCTCGACTCCGGGAAGGTTGTCTCTCCGGGGCGCACGAAACTAACCTTTCAGCCGAACGCGAAGCAACTGAGTCTGGGCGGAGGAGCGAAGCGATGAGAACAGCCATCCGGCGCGGTCTTCTGGCCGCCGGGTTGGTGGCGGTATTGGCCGCGATGGCAGCGGCGGGGCAGCCGCAGCCGGCCAGCCCTCAGCGCGGCCCGATTCGGCAAGTACACCGTCGAGGCGAAGCGGCTCGAAGGCACAATCGGCGGCCCCTGGGAGTTCTCCAACGGCGTCACCATGACCGGCCCGGAGATGACCGTCACCTGCGATACCCTTAAGATGTGGCCCACCGGCAAGGGCGGGCGTGACTTCGACCGCGCTCGAGGCCACCGGCAACCTCGTGCTTCACGGGCGCTACCTCGCCAGCGACAAGACCGAGTGGAAGGTCGTCGGTTCCGCTGCGTCGGGCACCTACGATGCGAAGGCCGGGCAAGGCGTGATCCGCGGCGGCGTCAAGTTCAACGGCACCAACCAGACCACGAAGGCCGTCCTCACTGTGGTGGCCGATAAGATGATCTACGAAGTGAAGACGCAGCAGTTCAGATTCGAGCGCGGCGGCGAGCCGGTGCGCGTGGAGTGGGTAGAGCCGGAGAAGCCGGCCGCCTCTGGCAAACAGGAAGAACAGAAGTGAGCCTGGTCGGTCAGGGCCTGGTCAAGCGCTATGGCCGCCGCTCGGTAGTCGACGGGGTGAGCCTGCAGGTCCGACCCGGCGAGACGGTGGGCCTCCTCGGGCCGAACGGCGCCGGCAAGACCACGACCTTCTACATGCTGGTGGGTCTCGTCTTCGCCAACCAGGGCTCCGTCGCACTCGACGCGTCCGATATCACCCACACCCCCATGTATCGCCGCGCCCGCCTGGGCATCGGCTACTTGGCGCAGGAGAACTCGGCCTTCCGCCATCTGACCGTCGCGGAGAACATCGCCGCCATCCTGGAGTGGGTCCCCATCTCCGCCTCGGAGCGCCGAGAGCGGCTCGAGCAGTTGCTGCGCGAGTTCCATCTGGAGAAGGTGCGGGATGCCCCCGCGGGCGTGGTGTCCGGCGGCGAGCGCCGGCGCACCGAGATCGCCCGCGCCCTCGCCAGGGAGCCGCGCTATCTCCTCCTCGACGAGCCCTTCACCGGCATCGATCCCATCGCCGTCGCCGAGCTTCAGGACATCGTCCTGCGAGTTGCGCTCCCGCAACCTTGGGATGATGATCACCGACCACAACGTGCGCGAGACACTCGCCATCACCGACCGCAGCTACATCATCTACGAGGGCAAGATCCTGACGTCGGGGACCTCAAAGCAGCTGGTCGATGATCCCGCTGCCCGCCGCTTCTATCTCGGCGACCGGTTCCAGATGACATGAAGACTGTTGATCGCTATCTCATCCGGCAGACCTCGGGGCCATTTCTGTTCGGCATGCTGGCCTTCGTGCTGCTGTTCGTCTCGGCCGGCATTCTGTTCAAACTCACTCAGCTCATCAGCGACTACGGGCTCAGCCTCTGGACCGCCAGCGAACTGTTCCTGCTCTGGCTGCCGGGGAACATCGTCTACACCTTCCCGCTGGCGACGTTGGTGGCGATCCTCATCACCTTCGGTCGCTTGAGCGGAGATAGCGAACTGGTGGCGATGTACGCGGGAGGCATCGGCTTTCGGCGACTGGTGATCCCGATGGTCGCGGGTGGGCTGCTGATCTCGATCACCACCGCCGCCTTCAACGAACTCGTCGTTCCGGCCTGCAACCGCCGGGCCGAGGATATCGTCCAGGAGGCCTCTGTCCGTTCTGGCAAGAGCATTCAGGAATCGGTGTTCCTGAAGGACATGGACGGCAACCAGGTCAAGCGCCTGGTTTATGCTGACCGGCTCGACGTGGGCTCAGGGGAGATGGTCCGCCCCACCATCATCTGGTTCGAGAAGGGCGAACCGCGGGCCGTGACGGTAGCCGAGCGAGGCCGATGGCAGGAGGACACTGGGAAGTGGCTGCTCATCAACGGAAGCCACAAGTCCCTCCGGCCTGACGAGCTGGCCGGCACCACCTTCGAGCGCACCGTCGTTGACTTCCACACCAGCCCCAACCAGATCGTCGAGCAAGGCCGCGACCCGAACGAGATGACCTACCGCGAGCTCCAGCAGCGCATCCGGTTCATTCTCCGCCAGCATCGGCCGGCGCGGGACCTGGAGGTGCTGCTGCACCAGAAGTTCGCCATCCCCTTCGCCTGCCTCGTCTTCGCGCTGATCGCCCCCCCGCTGGGGATGCGCTCCCATCGCGGCAGTTCTGCTATCGGCCTGGGGGTCGCCATCCTCATCGGCTTCGCCTACTACGTGGTCGGCAACTACCTCGCCATCGTCGCCCAGCAGGGCCACCTGCCCGGTGGTGGGCGGCGTGGCTGCCGAACTTTGCGACCGCGGCGATCGGGTTGGCGCTGATCTTCAGGGTGAGGAAGTAGACTCGGACCCCTCGTTCGCGCTATCGCACGCCGGCGCGATCTGTCTCATCCCTCTTGGGGCTTCTGGAACACCATCACGAATTCGTGCGCCTTGTTGACCCGGAAGACGGAAGGATACCCAAGTGGGCGGAAGTTGTTGTACTCGTGCCGGCGATCCCAGATGATGATGTCGTCCAGCAGATAGCCGAGGCCCTGCATGGCGCCGGCGAGGTCGGAGTGGAAGGGGTAGAAGCGGTTCTTCTGCCGAAGGTCCATGATCACCACTACGCAGTATCCGCCCGGGCGGAGCGCCTTCTGCACGCCCGAGAAGACCCCGGCGAGCCGCGAGATGAACTCCTCGTAGCTCTCTACCCGTCCGAGATCATCCTCCCGCTCCCCGTAGTGCCTCGTCTCCTTCCGGTCCGCCGAGCGCCGGCGAGTCAGCACGTTCCAGTAGGGTGGTGAGGTGACCACCAGATCGACCGACTCCGGCGCGACGTGCGAGGCGAGACCGGAGGCGTCGGCGCAGATCAGCCGACACTCGCCACACTCGCCCAGCCGTTGCTTCGCGGCCTCGATGTACTCCGGGCTGATGTCGAGACCGACACCGGCGCGGCCCAACTCGTGCGCGGCAAGCACGGTTGAGCCGAGGCCGCAGAAGGGGTCGAGCACGACTCTCCCCTCTGGTGGCAGGAAGCACTCGATCACACGCTTCGGCAGCTCCATCGGGAAGAGCGCGGGGTGCTTCAGCGCCAGTTCTTCCTTCGACTTGCGTATATCGCTCCAGATGCTGATTGAGTGCCGGGTCCAGGTGCGGCCGTCGAGAGAGTTCCCTCGCTTCGCATCAGCCCTCATCACCGCGCCCCTGGTCCAGCACCGCGCGATAGAGCGCGCTCTTCGCAACCCCTCGCCTCTTCGCCACGTGCGTTACCGCGCGGCTGGCCGACAGCCCGGCGGCGATCAGCTCCTGAGCTTCCTCGAGCGCTGACCCAAGATCACCCTCCTCCGCATGCGCCGGCGCCCCGGCCACGACGATCGTGAACTCGCCTCGCGGCTCATGCTCGGCGAAGTGCGCCCCCAACTCCGAGATCGTGCCGCGCACCACTTCCTCGAAGCGCTTCGTCAGCTCCCGGCAGCAGGCCGCGGGCCTATCGCCCAGCACCTCCTGCATATCCTCCAGGCTCTCTCGCACCCGGTGTGGCGCCTCGAACAGGACCAGCGCGCCGACCTGCCCCTTCACTCGGCGGAGGGCCTCCCGCCTCTGCCCCGCGCGGCTTGGCAGAAAACCCAGGAACAGGTGCTCCTTCATCGGCAAGCCCGATAGCGCCAGCGCTGCGGACGCGGCCGTCGGCCCGGGCGACGACCGATACCGGGATCGCAGCATCGGCGCAGGCCTTCACCAGCTTGGCTCCGGGGTCGCTCACTCCGGGCATGCCTGCGTCCGACACAAAGGCTACGCTCTCGCGCCGCCTCAGCGCCTCCAGTATCTCCTGCAGCCGTCCTGGGCCGCTGTGTTCGTGGTAGCTGATCAGCCGGGTATGGATTTCGTAGCGCTGAAGCAACACCCGCGTCACCCGCGTGTCCTCGGCCGCGATGAGGCCCACCTCCCGCAGCACTCGCACCGCGCGCAGCGTGATGTCCTCCAGGTTGCCGATTGGCGTTCCGACGAGATAGAGCGTACCGGGAGTCGCGTCCATGCCACCCCTTCAGAACCGAAAGCGAGCGACTGCGGCGATGATTGCCACCAACAACGGTATCACGAAGCCCGCATGAGAGAACATGCCGGCTAGCCACCCGAAACCTGTGTACCCGGGGATCGACGCCCACATGACGGCGCCCGCGATTACCATGCTCACCAACGCCATCCCCGCTGCGATCGCCTGGATCGAGGTCTCGCGGTGCCGTCCCGACCCCACCAGCGCGGCCGACCCGATGGCGAGGCCGAGGAGGATCGCCACTATCAGGCTCAGCCAGCGAAGCAAACCCAGGAGCAGGCCGAGCGGCGCCGCTACCAGCAGCGCGAAGACCGCGGCCCGCAGCATCTGGCGGCCCGTGGCCAGCCCCATCGCCCTGCGCGGCATGCGCAGGCAATCGCCGCAGCGGACACCTGTTGGGCCGAACTGAACGCAGTCAGGACACAGTGGCCTCTCGCACCGGCCGCAGGAGACCTCTGTTTCGCGATCGGAATGCTTGTAGCAGCGTGCCGTGGGTCAGACCTCCGGTGGAGTTGGGCAACTGAGCCTGCTTCGGCGCCCGCGCGCGGCTCCCCTCCCTCAGAAGCGGCTCGAGGGTGCGCCGCCTGTCGTCGGCACACCCTCGAGCTGTTGGTGGTGATATAGAAAAGGGCTAAGCGAGTCTACTCGCCAGATGGTCGCTCGGCCAGCGCCCGATTGTCAACCTTCAGGTTCGCCACCTTCGTGCTGTGGTCCCAGTTCAGCGCCGCGCCTGTCACCTGCGCGAAGAACCGCAGCGGGATCATCATTCTGGACTCACGGATGCTCGCCGCGGTGCCCATGTCGACGGTCTTCCCGTTCACCTTCGCCAGATTGGATCCCACCGCGATCTCGACCGTGTGCGACCCCTTCACGCTGCGGGCGACCCGCGCCTGCTGCTGCCAGGTTATTCTGGCGCCCAGGTGCTGGAACATGCCCCGGAATCCGACCTGCATCCGGCCCGACTCGATGAACGGACCCACCGAGAACTGCACCGGCTGACCATTCATCACCAGGGTGTGACCCCGCAACCGGCCCTCGCCGCCCCTCACCGCCGGCGGCAGATCGCTGGCGGCCCCGGAGGCGAAGCTCATGCGAGTGCCCGTCTCGGCCGCGGAGGGTCTGGCCGGTGACATCCTCGCGACCTGAGTGGAATGGCTAGGCTCTGGCGTCGGGCCCCGCCCGGAGAGCGTGGGAGCCGTCGCCGAGGTGCTGCCGGCGTCGGCGAGTTCGTCAGCCGTCACCGCCCCGGTGCTTGCCCCGCCAGCCACTCGCGTTGCCGGAGAGGGCTGAACGGCCTTCGCGGTCGGCGAGGCCGGAGTTGCCTTGGCCACCGGCGCGGCCGACCTGGGTTTCGCCGCCACCCGCGTCGCCGGCGCCTTGCGCGCCTGCACCATAGGCGCGGGAGCCGAACCGTTCTTCACATAGACCGTTATCACTTTCGATGTTGCGACCAGGCCATAGTTGTCATAGGCCTCGACGAAGATGCGATGCGCGCCATCCGAAAGCGCGGTAGTGTCGACCTCAAACGTGAAGGGGGCGGCGTTACTCGAGAACGGTCGGTCCTGGTCCACGCCCAGGATGACGTACGCCACCTTCCCTACGTTCTTCACCGAGGCATTGATCTGCAGGACCCCGCCCACCTTGGCCCCCGCCCGCGGCGCGGTTATCTTGGCACTCGCGCCCGAGGCGGCGAAGATGCCGGTAACGGAGATAACCATCGCCAGGATCAACAGCCCAGCGACCAGAGACTGCCGTTTGTTCATGCGACGCATTCTCACCCTCCTGCCTAGCGAACTACCCAAGACTTGCTGCAGGCCCCTGTCCAAGGCCACAGACAGCGTCCGGCGGAGCCCCGAAGAGCCGCCGTGGTACCTGTATACCACGCTTCGGCCCGCGCGTCCAAAGGCGGACCAGCCCTTGGATGCCCACCTCGGCCCTCCTGGCAACTACGGGCCGTTCTCAGGCTTCAGGTGCCGGCGGCTTTCCCCTTCTGGCCCCAGGCGCCACATGTGCCCGGAACCTGACAAGCCCGACCCCGCCCCTGCCAGCTTGACCCCGGCCAAGGTCGGGCCTATACTAGCAGCGGAGCCTGAAATGCCAGATCGGGAAACCGTGACCGTCAATCGGCGGGCGCGGCATGACTATGATATTATGGAGACAGTTGACGCCGGCCTGGTGCTGACGGGCACGGAGATCAAGTCCGTGCGCGGCCCACCGGGCGGAGATCAAAGATGCCTACGCCGCTGTCGAGCGGGGCGAGGCCTGGCTCCACAACATGCACATCAGCCCCTACGAGCCTGGCAGCCGGGATAACCCCTCTACTCGGCGGACGCGCAAGCTGCTTCTGCATCGGCGTGAGATCAACCGCCTGCTGGGGCGGGCCGTGGAGCGCGGGCTGACCATCGTCCCGCTGAAGCTCTACCTCGAACGTGGATTCGCCAAGGTGGAGCTAGGCCTGGCCCGCGGCCGCCGGGAGTGGGACAAGCGGCAGGCCATCGCCGACCGCGAGGCCAAGCGGGAGGAGCAACGCGCCCTCTCTGTCCGCCGCCGCTCCGAAGGCTGACCCCGCCTCCTCCACACCGGGCAGGACTGACCCTGGCCCCGTCGAAGCCGCGATGCCAGAGGATGTACTGAGTATGCGCTTCGCGTTCTGCAACGAAGGCTTCGGCGACCGCCCCTGGAGCGGCCAGTGCGCCACCATCGCCCAGGCCGGCTATGACGCCGTGGAGATCGCGCCCTATACCCTTGCCGACGACGTGAGGAGCCTGTCCCCCCAGGCCCGCGTTGAACTCAGACGTGCGGCCGGAGACGCCGGCCTCGACGTGGTCGGCCTCCACTGGCTGCTGGTGAAGCCCGAGGGGCTGCATATCAGCCATCCTGACGCCGCCGTTCGCGCTCGCACCGCTGACTACCTTCGCCATCTCGCGGACTTCTGTGGAGACCTGGGGGGCGCTGTCATGGTCTTCGGCTCCCCCAGGCAGCGAGGCGGCTCGGCGGGCGCTGGGGAGCAGGATGCTTGGCGCTGGGCCGTCGAGACCTTCACCGAAGTGCTGCCGACCCTGTCCTGCGCGGCGTGACGATCTGCCTTGAGCCACTCACTACCGCCGAGACGGATTTCATCTTGAGCGCGGCCGACGGCAGGCGGATGGTCGAGGAAATCGGCCACCCCAACTTCCGCCTGCTCCTCGATGTGAAGGCGATGGTGAGTGAGCCCGATCCCATCCCCGCCCTGATCCGCAAGCACGCCGATATCCTCGGGCACTTCCATGCGAACGACGCCAATCTGCAGGCGCCGGGATGCGGAGAGACGGATTTCCGGCCCATCCTGGCCGCGCTGAGCGAAGTCGGCTATCGCGGCTACGTCTCGGCCGAGCCGTTCAAGTTCGCCACCGACATCGACACTATCGTGCAGCAGTCGCTGCGCTATCTGAAGAGCTGCCGGCCCGAGTAAAGCGCCGTTGCCACCATATCGCCGTACCTACACAGAGAACGGAGGTTGCATCCATGGCGAAGTTTGATCTGGTCGTCCAGGCCGGACCGCACGCGCGCAAGAGCTGCCCGGTGACGGTGAAGCTGCCTCAGCAGGCCGGCAAGCAGCCCCGCGCCGTTACGCTGACGACGGAAGGCGGAGCGAAACTGGCCGCGCAGGTCTGCGCTCCCCATCCCTTCGGGTGTGGGTGCGGGGCCGATGCGGGCGTCCGGATCGCGTTCGTGCTGCCAGACCTTCCCGCAGGGGGTTCTCTGCGCCTCACTGCCGAGCTGACCGACAAGCCGCCTGCGGCGGACGCAGTCACCGTGTCCGACGACAAGGCGGGCCAGGTCGATGTGAAAGTCAACGGAGACCTGCTCACCACCTACCGGTACACCGGCAATCCCGCCCGGCCCTGCTTCTTCCCCGTGCTCGGGCCCGGAGGGGCGCGCGTCACTCGGAGCTGGCCCATCACCGACGATGTGCCAGGCGAGACCAGCGACCACCACCACCATCGCTCCCTCTGGGTGGCCCATGGAGACGTCAACCGGACCGACAACTGGAGCGAGGGCGCGAACCATGCCTTCCAGCTCCATCGCGAGATCCTCGCCGCCGAGAGCGGGCCGGTGCTGGGCCGGCTGGCGGCGTCGACTGATTGGACTGACGTCAAGCAGAACAAAGTGATCGAGGAGAAGCGGGCCCTCACCGCCTATGCCGTTCCGGGAGACATCCGCGTCTTCGACTTCGAGGTGCGCTTCACCGCCACCGAGTGCGATGTCCGCTTCGGCGACACCAAGGAGGGTGGGATACTCTCGTTCCGGGTGGCCACCGCCATGGACGGAGACCACGGCGGCCGCATCGAGAACTCCTTCGGCGGTGTCGGCGAGGCCGAGTCCTGGGGCAAGCGGGCCCAGTGGTGCGACTATGTGGGGGAGATCGGCGGTGAGCGCCTCGGCATCGCTGTGTTCGACCACCCTTCCAGCTTCCGCCACCCCACTTACTGGCACGTGCGGGACTATGGCATGTATACCGCCAACCCATTCGGCTGGCACGATTTCTATGCCGACCCCGCTGTTGACGGCAGCCACCTCCTGCCCCGCGGCGCCTCCCTCGACTTCCGCTATCGTGTCTACCTGCACCGGGGAGGAACCGACGAGGCCCAGGTCGCCGCGCGCTACCACGACTTCGCCCATCCGCCCCGCGTAGAAGTCGTGTCCTAGCCGCGGGGAGAGGAGCATCCGGCGCCGTGCCTGGAGTTGAGGTCAACCTGCCGGCATCGTTCGAGGATGTCACCGGCGGCCGGCGTCGAGCGCGCGTCAAAGGTGAGACCGTCGGCGCCGCGCTCTCGGCCTTGGAGCGGCGCTACCCTGGCCTCCGCTCGCTCCTCCGGACCGAATCGGGCGAACTCCGCCCGTTCATCCTCGTCTTCCTCAACTCCGAGGACATCCGTTCCCGGCAGGGCGAGCAGACCCCCCTGGAGGACGGCGACGCGCTCGCCATCGTCCCCGCGGTCGAGGGGGGATAGCGGGGCAGGAGAGGCCACACATGGCGCCGAATTGCCCGTCAACCCTAACGCGATGGAGAAGCCAATGGCCTGGAAGTACTCGGTCTTTACTGTGATGTGCCCCGAACTCAACCTCGAAGAGACCGCCGCCCTGGCGGCCTCCCTCGGTTTCGACGGCCTCGAGTGGCGCGTGACCAAGAAGTCAGCCGAGCCGATCGAGAAGATCAACTACTGGAGCGGGAATCGTTCTACGGTCGATGAGGACAACATCGACGCCGACCTCAAGCGCGCCAAGGAGATCGCCGACCGGCACGGCCTCGCGATGCCGGTGTTGGGCACCTACATGGGGTGTGACCGCCCCGACGTCGTCGAGGCGGTGATGCGCGCCGCTGCCGCCGTCGGCTCGACCAAGATGCGGGTCGGCGCGCCCCGCTACGACGGCTCCCGCCCCTACCAGGATCTGTACGAGCGGTTGGTGCGCGACTTCGAGACCGTCGCCATCCTCGCCCGCAAGTACCGCGTGCAGGCCTGTATCGAGATGCACATGGGCAACATCACCCCCTCCGCGGGCCTCGCCCATCGGATCGTCTCCCACTTCAGCCCCGAAGAGATCGGCGTCATCTTCGACCCCGCGAACATGGTCGTGGAGGGCATGGAGAACGTCCAAATGGCCCTCGAGCTGCTCGGGCCTTACCTCAGTCATGTCCACGCCAAGAACTGCGCTTGGGCGAAGACCGGCGAAGAGGACGGCGTTGCCAAGTGGCAGTGGAAGATGGTCCCGATCAAGCTGGGGCAGGCCGATTGGACGGCCATCGTGGCGGCCCTCAAGAAGACCGGGTATGACGGCTGGCTCTCCTTCGAAGACTTCTCGGAAGTCGACACCAAGACCAAGCTCAAGGACGCTCTTGTCTATCTGAAGCAACTGGAGGCCTCCGTCAGCCCATCCTGAGGCCATTGGGCGCGTGATCGACCCCTGAGCTTGGGGTAGCATTGCTGCGAGTGTCGTGAACGAGTTTCCAGGAGGCCCGTCGTGCCGAGTCCGATCTATTTCGATCACGCCGCGACCACCCCGGTGCGCCCGGAGGTCGTCGATGCCATGCTGCCCTACTTCCGCGAGAAGTGGGGTAACCCATCCAGCATTCACCGCTCCGGGCAGGAGGCGGCCGAGGGCATGGACCTTGCCCGGGGTCAGGTAGCAGCCCTGCTAAGCGCGCTCCCGGAAGAGATCGTCTTCACCGGCAGCGGAACCGAGGCCGACAACCAGGCCCTGTTTGGGATCAGCCTTGCCCGCGAGAAGAAGGGCAACCACATCATCACCTCCGCCATCGAGCACCACGCGGTGCTGCACACCGCCCAGTTCCTCGAGAAGCGAGGCGTCCAGGTTACCTATCTGCCCGTCGACTCCCACGGCCTCGTCGACCCGGACGATGTCCGCCAGGCGATCACCGACAAGACCATCCTGGTCTCGATCATGCACGCCAACAACGAGATCGGGACCATCGAGCCCATGGCCGAGATCGGCGCCATCTGCCGGGAGCGCGATGTGCTCCTCCACACCGACGCCGTGCAGACCGTCGGGCACGTGCCCTTCAACGTGAGAGACTTGAACATCGACCTGCTTTCGCTCTCCGCGCACAAGTTCTACGGCCCCAAGGGCGTCGGCGCGCTTTTCGTCCGCAAGGGCGTGCGGATCTCGCCGCTGATCCACGGCGGCGGGCACGAGCGCGGCCGGCGATCCAGCACCGAGAACGTCCCCGGCATCGTGGGCCTTGGTGAAGCCGCCCGCCTGGCGGTGCGCGACCTGGATTGGGAGATCGAGCACAGCCGGGAGCTGCGCGACCGGATCATCGCAGGGGGTCCTCGCCACCGTGCCGGACTCCATCCTCACCGGCCACCCGACCCGGCGGCTGCCCAACAACGCCAGCTTCTGCGTGCGTTACGTCGAGGGCGAGTCCATGCTGCTCAACCTCGACTTCGAGGGCATCGCCGCCTCCTCCGGCTCCGCCTGCACCTCCGGATCGCTGGAGGCGTCGCACGTGCTGCTCGCCATCGGCCTGCCCCACGACCTCGCGCACGGCTCCCTTCGCATCAGCGTCGGCCGCGGCAACACCATCGCCGATGCCGACCATTTCCTGGCCGTCTATCCGCCGATCGTGGAGAAGCTGCGCGCCATGTCCCCCCTCTCCGCCGACCGACCCGCGGATTTCTGGCAGGGGACTGAGCACGACCACGGGACCGAAGACGTGGGGCACACCGACTAACTGCCTGAGCCTCACCATCGGAAAAGCGCCGCCTCCCATTGCTTGACTACGGTTGGCGCGTATGTTAGCCTAGGGAGCTTCGCCGGGAGCGGCGATTCGGCGAAGCTCCAACGGGCACCAGGTATCGGCTGGCGGGCTTTCGCTCATCACTTCGATGAGCGAAAGCCGCTAAGTGACGCTTGCGGAGTCCGCTCTGCGGACTCCGTTGCGCCTCCTGGCCTCCTGTACGGGTCGTTAGCTCAGCTGGTAGAGCAGGGGACTCTTAATCCCAAGGTCGAAGGTTCGAATCCTTCACGACCCACTTCCGCCCTTAGGAAAGCCAGGTGCTCGCTGGCTCTTCTAGACCAGCGTCTGTCCCTGGGGTACTCCAAGCTCCCCAAGGGATCGCGCTTTCCCCTGACTGGCACAGGAGGCAAGCTATCGGACGCCAGGCGTCAATCCCTGTTCCACTTGCCCCAGACCAAGAGGCAGTGCTATCGTCGGGACGCGAAGCAGTCCCTGACATAATCCAGCGTGTGGGCCGAAGATCCCTGGCGCCCGTGACGGTTGTCAGTGAATCGGGAGGGCTTGTGGGCTCGCAGTACTACTCGCAACGCAAGAAGCAGCAATCGGAGGAGCCCGACCGTGAGATCGGGCAGAGATTCCGTGCTGCCTTTAGCGCGCTAACAAACCGGCTAACAGCCGAGGGCTACCTGTGCAACGCGTTCCCGCTTGGGTGCGGGCAGTGCGCTGGCGGCAGGGACGATCGGGCCATCTCGGCACGTCTAGTCGAGGAGCTGGGAACCAACGTGTGGCCGATGACCCCTACCGACGAGATCCCGACCTACACGATTCTCGACCTCCTGCAGTTCTTTTTCAACCACGTAGCGCAGCCGGTGTCCTCATGGCGCTGCTCCCAGTGCGGACAACGGCAGGCCGACGAATACGACATCCCAAAGGGCCGGTACCAGTACACCGTGGACATCAACAGGATGCTCAGTAACTTCCACCATCCCTACCAGCTCCAGAAGGGCCAGATCATCCTGGTGGGCTCCGAAGTGCTCGACCGACGACTGATGGGGATCGACCTCGCGACCGACGACACTTACCTCATCAAGCTGATGTCTACTTCCGTTGAGGACTTCCACGCCCGCTCGGGGAAGAGAAGACTGGAGGCAGTCCAGACTCTCGTTGACGCCTTCGAGAGGGTGAAGACCCTCCACGGAACCGACAAGAAGCAGAGCGCGCAGAAGGTCATAGCCCAGCTCTCCGCCGATGCCGACATCAGCTCTTACTTCGCGCAACTCTTTCGAGCACTTACCGACATCGAGAACAACTGCAACCTCCGGCACCACGAGTACGGGACTACGGTAATCGACGATCCCGCCCTCATTGAGTACCTGTTCTACGAGTACTACAACCTGATCCGACTAATCCTGGAGAAGCATGGGTTGGCAAAGGGTGCACAGGCTCCTGACACTGCTGCTGAACCAGGGGCAGAGATACCATCGCCGCCGGAAAGCATCTGGGAAGACGAGTAACAGTGACCCACTCCGCTACCGCATGTACCCCAGTGACCTGAGCTGCTCTTTCACGCTCTCCGGCAAAGCCTTCCGGTCGGTCTTCCGCGACGGCGTTTCGACTGCGGACGATGGCAGCCATACCCAGATGCCCCAATCATTGACGTTGGGTGGAACGGGGGGCCGGTCTGAGACCAGTGCGGCGCGGGTATTGGCCGCGATCACCACTGGCAGCCCCGAGGCGGGCCCGCCGCTTCTGCCGAGGTGGAAGCGCGCCGCGCTGACCGGGGTTGCGCCGCTCCGAGCCGTCACCGAGATCGTCGCCCCCTCTTCCGCAGCATCGAACCGGACCACCTGTGGGTCGCTGCCTGCTGGCAGGCGTAACTGCACGCGCTGCCCGGCTCCACTGCCGCTCTTCTCAGGGGGCTGCGTCACCGAGGGGACCACAGCTCCGATGCTGACCGGTTCATCGGGTCGGCCCAGGGGGCCGTCGACGTAGGCGAACCCGGCGCTGGATTCCAGTTCAATGGTTAGTGGCTCGCGGCGCGGGCCGGTAACCACAAGGCGGCATCCATCGGCGGCCTGCATTGCGAAACGCGCCAGCAGGTCTCGCATCTCCGCAAGTTCGCGGGGAGATGTCGCGGCTAGGTCGCGCTTCTGAGCCGGGTCGCGGCCCATGTGGTACAGCTCTTCAGACCGGTCCCTCGGCTCGCTTACATACCACCAGGGATCCTTTCGTACCGTCCAGCCGGTCTGACTGCCCGCGAATATCGGCCGCGCCTGGCTCGCCCCACCTTCTATCAGCGGCGCCAGCGAGCTGCCCGCCATCGCCTCCGGCTTCGACACACCAGCCAGCTCCAGCAGAGTGGGAGTCAGGTCTAGGAGCGACACCGGCTGTTCGACCTTGCGCGCGCCCCAGTGGCCATCCGACCGGTAGAAGATCAGAGGGACATGGGTCACCTCTCGATAGGGCGTGCCCCCGTGCCTCAGGACCCCGTGTTCTCCGAACGCTTCCCCATGGTCGGCGGCGATCACGAGGATCGTGTTCGTCGCCCACTCCTGGGCGAGCAGCCAGTCGAAGAAGGTCTTCAGCAGACGGTCGGTATGCCAGATCTCACCATCATAGAGATCGCGCAGGTACTGCAGATCGGCGGACGAGAGACCCTTCGGGCCGGCATAGAGCGCCTCCTGGATCTGGTCCGGGTCGGTCAGCCGTCCGCGGTAGCCGCGGTCGAACCGGTCCAGGTCGTGGCGCCAGGCCCTGAAGTAGTCATGGACCTCGTAGGTGTGCAGGAGCAGGAGGAATGGGTCCCTCCCCCGGCCTTGCAGCCGCCGCTTAAGCGCCGCCAGCTGATCGGGCAGCTTCGGCGTCCCGGCGGGAGTCCAATACCAGTCAAAGCCGGCATCGAAGCTGAGCGCCGGATCGAGGTAGCCTCCACCCACGCAGGCCAGCGCTTCGTAGCCACCCCTGCGGAGCTCGCCCTGGAGCGACACTGGCCACGCCGCGGCCTGCCGCAGAGGCGCACTGCCATCGTCGGTTGGATTCGCCCCCTCTGCTCCCGGGATAGCCCTGACGAACTGGTGGCTCGACGTCAGTATCCCCCTGGTCGATGGAAACGTCGAGGTCGCCGGCGAGGTGGCATCACTGAACAAGACGCCGCGAGAGGCCAGTTCATCCAGGAACGGACTCGTGTCGCGGCTGTAGCCGTAGCACCCAATGTGGTCGGCGCGGAGATCATCCAGAAGCACTAACACTATGTTCGGCCGCGAGCCCGTCGCGGGCGCCAGCACCATAGGGTTGGCCCAGAGAGCCCGTGCCGCCGCCGGAACCCTCATCTCACCCCCCTTGGCGTCACCGGCGAGTCCGGTTGTCAGCTCAAGCTCGATCTCTCCCTCGGGCAGCGGCATCGTGATCGGCGTCCAGTTGGGCGCATCGGGGGTCTGCCGCCCCGTGAGCACCGCCGACAGTAGCTCCGTGGACTTGCCGTCCCGCCGAAGCGTTACCGTGAAGCGGACGCCGGGGCCCGCCCTGCTAGCGTTCGGGACTATGCCGAATGCGGTACGGAGCTGGGCGCCGGCCGGCACCCGCAGCTTCTGTTTGAGAACATAGGGCGCAGGGGCGCAGAGCACGGGCTGATGAGCGCCGTTGAGCGCGATCCGGAGGAGGCCGTCCGCGCTCCGCCGGATCCCGTCAGGGGCCGCTCCACCGCGGAAATGATCGACGAAGCGGAACACCTGCCCCTGCGCCAGAGTGACCGGCGCGCCTGACTCCGCGGGAGTCGGATCGCGACGGCCGCACCCCGCGGCGCCAAGTGCCACCAGGAGCGCGGCTGCCAGCAGCCGATGGGGATTAGGTTTTCCGTGGACCGAGGCACGCGGCCACATACCATCAGCCTCCCAGACGAGTGCTCTTAGCACATGTCTTGAGGTTCACGTCGCGGAGGCGCATTCCTGCCCACGGCGACCGGCGCTCGAGGCGATGGCGTCTCGCCCAGTTGGCAGATCAGCGGACCCCTAGCCCCAAGGTCGCAGGCTCGAACCCCCCACGACTCGTTTCCCGCCCCTCAACCCTCCGGAAGCACCGATGCCCGCTGGCCTGCCTGGGCCGACGCCCTGACCGCCTCGTGCAGAGGTGAAGCAGGCCCTCCTGGGGAAACTGCTGGCATCCCGATCGTCCAGCCTGGTAGGCCAGGCAGGATCGCGCGGGGAAGACAGTATGCCACCGCCACGAAGTTTCTGGCTCGCGACCATTGTCCTCGCTGGGGCTGTTGTGCTGGGGCTCAGGCCTTGGGCCGACAGGAGGCTCACGGCCGCCATCTCGATCACCACCGATGACCAAGGGCGGGTAGCCCGCGACACGATCAGCCGCGTCTACCGCGGCGAGGACTGCCCGCTCACGCACGAGATCGATCTGCGGAGCTGGGCAGGAGATCTGGCGCGGATCGATGTGGAGAGTGGAGTCACCTCGCGGTGGACCCAGGGCCGCATCGGCGAGGCGGCCTGCTCGCTCGAGTTGGTCACAGATGGATCGACTCGTCCTCTGCCGTTTGCCAGCTGGCGGAGTCGCGCAGGCCGCGATCGGCGCCTCGGCTCACTGGGTCCCAGCATCCATTCCATTTCCAACGGGAGTGACGTGCTTGCCTGGAGCGGTGACGGCCCGCTATGGCACGTTCTCCGCGTGCCGCCGGGGGCCAAGCTGCGGGTCCGTCTGCGTCCCGTCTCGGCCCCGGGATTCTCAGAGTCTCGGCCAGGTCCGCCAAGGCCGCCCGGGGCACCGAAGCCGCTCTCCGTTCACTTTCGGCCGACCACGCGGCCGCCCGACGTGTTCATTTATCTCATTGATGCGCTCAGGCCGGACCATTTGGGCTGCTACGGGTACGCCAGGCCCACATCGCCAAACATAGATGCCTTCGCGCGAGACTCAGTGCCGTTCGAAGATGCCCAGACGGTGGCGAGTTGGACTGGTCCCGTAGTTGCCTCCCTCCTCACGGGACTCTGGCCCCGAGTGCATGGAGTGCTATCGATCCTTCAAGCGCTGCCCCGGTGGCCTGTCTTCGTTCCCGAGGTGCTGCACGATGCCGGCTACAAGACGTTCGCGGCCTCCGCCAATGGTAACATCAAGAGCGACGTCGGCTTCGGCCGGGGGTTTGACCGGTTTGTGTTCCGAAACGGCGCCTCGGCCGAGTGGATCGGTGCCCGTGCGGCCGAGTTCGTGCGGAGCCTGCCCCCAGGAAAGCCCTGCTTTGCCTACATTCACGTGGTCGAGACGCACTCACCCTATGTGCCAAGACCGGAGAGTCTGCGGCGCTTTAGTCGCGGATCCGAAGGCGGCCGTGACGGATCGGTTGGGGCCCTGCGTGCCGCGGAAAGCACCTGGCCCGCTCTCGCTTCCCGGGACGTCGGCCGCCTCACCGACTTCTACGACGCACGAGTGTGGAAGGCAGACCGAGCGTTTGGCGACTGGTTGCGCGTGCTGAGGAAAGAGGGTCGCTACCATAACGCGCTGATCATTCTCCTGGCCGATCATGGAGAGGCCTTTGGTGAGCACGCGACTCTGCAGCACGGGAACGGGCTGAACGTTGAGGAGATGCATGTTCCGCTCGTGATCCACTTCCCTGGCGGCAGGAACACTGGCCAGCGAGTGGCCGCCCCCGTGAGCCTTATCGATGTGGCCCCGTCCCTGCTGAAGGAGTTGGGTCTGACCGTGGATTCCGGCTACGAGCTTCCGGGCAGAGACCTGGAGCATGCCGCCACCGGTTCTGAGAGCCATCCTGTCTTCGCCTATGAGCGGATGTTGCGCCCCACGGCCCAGGGCGCCGAGCTTGCCGCCGTCATAGATGAGGATGGGTACAAGCGGATCGTTGATCTGTCTGGCAGGCCGGACAGTGCAGCTCATCCCGCGCAACTGGGGCTCTGGCACACTTCGGAAGACCCACGCGAGCACCAGAATCTGCTGAAGCAAATGCCAGTGAGAGCGGCCTACGATGAGCAGCTGATAGCGCAATGGCTCAGCGCGCAGGATGCTGGGCAGTCCAGCCGGGGGCCCGCGCCAAGTATTCCTCTGAGCGAGAAGGCCCGCGATGAGCTACGCGCGCTTGGCTACGTGAAGTGAGACCGCGCTACCCAGCCCGCCCCCTCAGGAGGCTCGGCGCAGGGCCTCGGCGATCTGCTCGATCAGTATCGCCAGCGACGCATGCAAAACCGTGTCCCCCGTCGCCGGGTTGGTGTTCATGGTCGCAAGACAAGGATAGGCGTGGTGAAACTCGCCCGCCCGCTTTGGCAGGCTTTCATCGGCCGGGAGCCCCACCAACTGCTCCGCCACGAACGCGGTGAGCCCGCACGGAGACCCGCGCAACACTTCGACCGCTACCACCTTGCCGTCGACCGCGGTAATCTTGAGTGCCGGTCGACCGACCTTGTACTGCTCGCAGAACTCCTCCAATGCCGGAGTGGACGGAGTCAGCGAGCAGAACGGCTTCGGGAAGGCCGACTCGATCCCGTGCTGGGCGCAGGCGAGTGTCACCTGGCGTTGCAGGCCCGGCTTGACCCAGTTCGGGTCCTCAATCGGCGCGATCAGCGCCCGCACCGGGCCCCCCGAAACCTGCGAAGGAATCTCCAGCAGCAGCTCCGGGTGGATGTGGATCGCGACGATCACCTCCGCCTTCCCCAGCTCCGGCGGCAGGAACTCGGTTGGATCGTCCAGCACTGGCGGCAGCGCTTTCGGGACCTGGAACGCGGTCACAGTTCCCGGAGCCATCGACGAGAGGTAGGCGATCACGCGCTCGGCGTACCGCCCACCCGTATGGACTACCTCAACCCGCATCCCAGCTCCTTATCCCCCGCCTATCGCGAGCGGTAGGCTCGCAGGAAATCATCGCAGTACACCGCTTGGTTCAGCAGCAACTCCGAGGTGATCATCGCGTCCATCATCTCCGAGTCGAGCACGTCGACGATGGCCGCATCCAGGCCCGCCGTAAGGGCCATCACTAGGTAGGTGCGGTTGATCAGCGGCCGCTGCTGCGTCCCCTGAGAGACATTGCTCAGTCCCAGCACCGTTTTCGGCGTGGGGTCGGCCAGCAGCTTCACATTCCGGATCGCCTCCAGCACGTGTCCCGCCGTCGGCTGCGCCACGTTCACCGGCAGGATGACCGCGTCGATCATCAGCCTTTCCGTGTCGAGGCCGTGCTCCATCGCCGACGCCACCGCCCGCAGCGCGATCTCGGCGCGGCCGTTGGCATCCCGCGGAATGCCGGCCTCGTCGATCGTCAGCGCGATCACTGAGGCCTGCAGCTCGACCGCCATGGGGATGAAGATGTCGAGCTGCTCCTGCTGGCCCTTCGTCGAGTTGATGATAGACCCAGGGCCCGCCTTTTCCAGACCGCGCCTCATCACATCCGGTTTCGTCGTGTCGATCGCCAGCGGCGCGTCTCGTCACTTCCCGGATGACCTTCACCAGCCATTCCATGGCCACCAGCGGATCGGCCGCCGCCGGCCCCACGTTCACATCGAGCGCATTGGCGCCGGCCGCCAGTTGCTTGCGCGCCAACTCCTGGATCGGCGCTGGATTCTGCTCGCGGATCGCGGCGCCGACGGACTTGAACATCCCATTGATTCGTTCGCCAATGGCATACATGGATCAGGCTCCCTCGCCCATCAGAGAATCGACCATCGCGCGCAATTGCTTCACCGCGCGTGGGTGCCACATCACGAAGATATGCGTGCCTCCGTGCAGGAAGCAGGCCGCAGTGGCCGCCTCCCACAACACACCCCTCTCGGCCGCCGACCCCCAGGTCGGGGCCGACTCCTCAGGCAGGCGCGCCTCCTTCACCTTCCAGCACTCGTTCCCTAGCACGGCCAGCAGCGGCATGGACAGCATCTTGTCACCCGACAACGCCGCCAACCGGGTTCGCTCCATGATGGAGTAGGCATACTCCATGCCGTACCCGAGGCCGCCGGTCGATTGATACATGACGATCCGGGAGAGATCCATGCCGGCGTCGGAGACGAGTATGTTCACCTGCTTCTGAATGTTGATGTCCAGCGGCGCTTCGGAGATCAGCTTGTGCCCGTCGGCCAGACAGGCGGCGGTAATGGTCTTGTAGTTGTCCTGGGTGGCCGTGCCGAGCAGACAGTTCTCGTGGGCCGCCGCCTCGCTCGCCCGCGGCATCACCTCGTTATCCTTGTCCGCCTGGCCGCACCCCAGCACAATCAGCGGCACGCTGACTGCCTCCAGCACTGACTTGACCACCCGCGCGCAGTCCTCCGCCGAGCGGTTCTCGCGATCCGGATGCGCGCCCGCCAGGCGCAGGCACACCATGTCCGCTCCAAACTCGCCCGCGCACTTGGCGGCCCAGGCCGCGGGATCCCCGGCCACGTCGCCGATCACCTCCGCCAGGGCTGGTGGCAACTCGGGCGGAGGCACATCCATCACCTCCATCGCGACCACCGGGCGATAGGGCGTCTTGCCCTCGAAGTGCAGGAAGGGAAGCCCGGTCTCCCCGCCCACGGTCACGACCGACTTCCGGGTCCCGCCGCTCTCTGCGGTCGCCCCGATGGTCACCGTGTTGACCGACCCGGCCCACTTTTCGACTGGCATCTCGAATGGCATCGTAGCTCTCCCCTTCCCAGTCCTCTGATGCGTCCCTAGCTCGCGCCGCCCGACGCTCTCAGGCCGATGGCGCGGCAGATTCGGTTCAGGTCCACGTGCTTCTCGAACAGCGCCTTCCCCCGGTCCACCTTGGCGCTCTCCCGCACCCGCATCCGGCCCACCACCTGATCCACTCGCTCGACGGTGGAAAGCGTGTCGTGCGGAGCCAGCAGCAGCGCCACCCCGAGCTGCTGGGCCCTTCTCACGATCGGCGCGCTCGGGTAGATGTTGCCGGTGAGCACGATCGCTTTGGTGGGCGTCTGCAGCGCCGCAAGCTGGATGTCGGCCCGGTCGCCTCCGGTGATCACGGCCTTATCCGCAAGCTGCCGGAAGTACCGCGCCGCGCTGGCCACCCCCATCGCCCCGATCGCGAAGTGCACGACCAATTCATCCAATGCCTTCTCGCAGCACAACACCTTCGCCGGCAGATGCTCGGCCAGCTCCCTCACGGTGACCGCGCTCAGGAGTTCATCGTGGGGAAGTATCCCCATCACCGGTATCCCGTGCCTCTCCAGATAATGCTCCATATCGCCGCGCAGCGTCTCCTCCTCTGCGGGGCCCACGAAGTTGAAGACCGCTCCCAGGAACCGGTCCCCCAGCATCCGCCGCGCCAGCAGCACTTCCTCCGCGGAGGCCGGCGAAACGTACTTGGCGAGCGCCAACACCTTTGTGTCGAGCAGCTCCGCCACCGCGGGCGCCGACAGCCCGAACAGCGAGCCGCGCGCCAGCGTCCCCACTCCTCCGATGATCACCACTTCGCGATCCGCCGCCAATCTCTCGTAGCATCCCCTGATCCGGTCGGCCATCTCGCCGAGTTCCCCGCTTAGCGCGCGGATCATCAGCTCCGGCGTGATCAGCACCGGGCAGATGCAGTCCAGCGGGGCATCGGGGTTCAGGCGCTGCGTGATGAAATAGGCGTCCTCATCCGTGACCACGCCGCGCACCGAATGGGGCAACGTCCCGAGGGGCTTGAAGTAGCCCACGCTGTACCCCTGCTCCCGCAGTTGGAGGCCGATCGCCAGCGCCGCCAGTGACTTGCCGGCGAACGCGTTGACGGAGGTGAGGTACAGGGAAGGGGTCATGTGCGCGCCGCCAGTTGCTTCGCTACTGATGGGAACAGAGACAGGTTGGTGTGCGGCAGGAAGAGACCGGACACATACCGGTCCATGTAGCCTGCGACCGTGCTCAGCTCGAAGTTGGTCATGCGGCCCGCCAGCTCCAGGGTGCGCCGCCGCGCCTCCCGCGAAGCAGCGTCAGTCGCGCTCCCGCGATCGCGGTGTTTCCCACGAACTGGATCCGATCCAGGGGAACATCCGGGAGCAGCCCGATCGTCACCGCGTTCTCGGCATCGATGTAGTTCCCGAACCCACCCGCCAGCAATACCCTCTCCACCTGGCCGGCCTCCATCCCCAGCGTTTCCAGCAGCGTCGCGACGCCCGAGTAGACCGCGGACTTCGAACGGATCAGATTCTGGATGTCGTCCTCGCCCAGCGAGATATCATCCTCCCGGCCCACCTCTTCCCCCCATACCAGCACGAACTCGGGCCGCTCGTTCCGCACCCGCACCCGCGGGCTCGTAAATCCGAGATTCACCCGGCCCGCGCGGTCGATCGCCCCCGCCCTGAGTAGCTCCGCCAGCGCGTCCACCAGGCCCGATCCGCAGATCCCCCTGGGCTTCGCGTCCCCGATCGTCCGGTAGGCCACGCGATCCGTAACGGGATCGTATGAGATCCGCTCCATCGCTCCGATGGTCGCGTACATCCCATACTCGAGTCCCGATCCTTCGAACGCCGGCCCCGCCGAGCAGGAGCAGCACATCAGCCAATCCTGGTTACCCACGACGATCTCGCCGTTGGTCCCGAGGTCGATGAACAGCGTCAGCTTCGGCGACTCCGCCATCCCCGTCGCCAGCACCCCGGCAGTCACGTCTCCGCCCACGTAGCTGCTGACACAGGGCGCCAGGTACACCGGCGCCGACGGGTTGATGCGGAGCCCCACGTCACTGCCACGCAGCGTGGGCAGCAGGCGCACTGCGGGCACATATGGGTCCCGTCTGATGCCCGCGGGGTCGATGGCGAGCAGCAGGTGGGTCATAACCGTGTTCCCGACGCAGGCCGCGGCAACGATTCGCTCCGGCGCGATCCCGTGTTCCTCCATCGCCGAGGTGATGCAGCGGTTGATCGTCTCGCGGACCGCGTCGCATAGCTCGCGCAGCCCCTCCTCGTGTTCCTGCGCGTGGATGATGCGCGAGATCACGTCCTCCCCGAACGCCACTTGGTCGCTCAAGTGCGCGCACGAGTCCACGAAGCCACCGTTGCTCAGGTCGATCAGATAAACGACGATGGTCGTCGTCCCGATATCGACCGCCAGCCCGTAGTCGGAGACCTCTGCGCTCGGAGCGACCTCGATGACGCGCCCCTTCCCATCGAAATCCCCCACCAGCGCGTCGACCTGCCAGTCCTGCTCGCGTAGGGTCTGCGGCAGCTCCCGCAGGGCGCTCAGGTCGAGCGAGATGTCCGCAAAGCTCTCCCCCAGGTTGGCCCGCAGGCTTCCCAGGAATCGCTCCGCGTCACCTCCATCGCCCCCAAGCTCCGGCCGAGGGACCTGCACCGACATCCGCTGCGCCAGGGGCACATCGGCCCCGCAGAGGCCGGAGGCGCCCGTCTGGACTTCCTCTGTCAGAATCCTGAGGTCGCCCCGCTGCGATTCAGTTGGTATCTCCACCACGAGGTCATCGTCTATCGCCGCCTGGCAGGCCAGCGCCATCCCCCGGTTCACTTCCTCGCGGGTTAGCTGGTCGCCGGGCCGACCACTGGCGCGGCCTAAGACCACCAGCACTTTGCACTTCCCGCAGGTCCCCTGGCCACCGCAGGCAGAGTCGAGCGCCACCCCGGCCGCGGCCGCGGCCTCCAGGATGGTCGTTCCGGTCTCTACCTCGACACAGGCGCCGTCAGGCTGGAAAACAACGATATGCGTGTTCATCTCAGATCAGCGCCCGGCCTGCGCGCTCGGCCGCGGCCCCATTTACTGCCTGCTGCTATGCCGTCCACGACGACCGCAGGAACGAAGGGATTCCCGACGACTCGCGCGGTCCGACGAGCACCTTCCATTCCTGGCCCAGCGCTTCCTCGAGCTTGCCGCTGAGCACCGCGACGTGGCCGGGTAGGATCAGCTTGCGGTGCTTCACCTTGCTGCCGACGTCGAAGTCCTTCACCTTCTGCGCGATGATCTCGGCCGTGAACTTCTCCGCCGCCCACGCGGTCAGCACCGACGTGCCTTCGGTGTTCACCACTACCACCCACGCCGGCACCCGGCTCGCCTCCACATCCCCTTCCACCGTGAAGTACGTGAGGGAGAAGTTCGTCGTCACGAGCACCGGCGAGTTCTCCCCCGGCATCCCGAATGGTATACAGCCCCTCCTGAATCTGGATGGGCTTCTGTGGATCGGTGAAGATGTTCTGGCGGACCGTAAGCAGAGCCAGCAGCTCCGGCGCGGTCAGCCCGTCGAGCACCACCAGGCCGGCGTACTTCATGATCTGCGTGGCGGCCAGGAAGGGCCGCATGCCATCGTCATCGGCGGCCGCGAACCCGATCGTCGGAAAGCCCAGAGGCCGGAATCGCTTCTTGATCGCCGCCCGCCGGATCGCGGTCTCATCGGCCAGCATTGCCGCCGCCGTCCGCGCCCCGGAATCCAGCACCAGGTCTGTCGCGCCCGCTGCTTGCGCCTTCTCCGACAACTCCGCCAGCGACGACAGGTCGCTGCCCCGTATCGCCAGCGGGCAGTTGTGCTGCTTGGCCAGCGCGGCCATCGCTTCCACGTTCTCGGCGGTCGCGGCGTAGATCAGAGGTCGCTTCGCGGCACAGACCGCCAGCGCCTGGCCCATGACCCCCGGGTCCTCATTCATCAATATGACTGGCAGCTCCGAGTCGGCCACCACCTTCGCCGCCTTCACGAAGGCCTCGCCCTCCCCCTTCAGCGCGATCGCGCTCAGGCAGAGCGTCTGGCCGACGCGCTCGAACCCCACCTGCGCCGCCTCCTTCACTCGCTCCGCCAGCTCCGCCTCGGGGAGACTCGCATCGACCGTCACGGCCAGCCCGGTTGGGTGGTGGAACGTCTCCTCGTGGCGGAAGAGCACGGTCTCGTTCCCGATCTCGAGCTTGCGCTCGCCGACCCCGATGGTGATCAGCTTGATCGGTGGCGCCGAGGCCCCCGCCAGCGCGGCCTTCGCCTCCTCCGAGACGTGGGGGCACTGGTCCAGCGAGGCCTGCTTCTGCGCCAGCTTCATGGCGAACGCCAGGCAGGTCGGCTGTCCGCATTCGCGGCAGTTCGTCTTCGGCAACTGCTTGAAAATGTCTATCCCGGTCAAAGCCACGGCTCTGCCTCCGCTCGTGCTACCTGCGCCCGCTTACAGCAGCGGCTCCATCTCCAGCGCCGGATGCTTCACCTCTTCCAGCCACGGCGTAAGCTCCTCGACGGTGGTTGCGATCGTTTCGTCGCCGATCCTGTCGTAGAAGCCCTCCAGGCCCAGCTCTTGCGCCCGCTCGTTGATGCGGTCCGCCAGCGCTTCCTTCAGCTCTTTGGGCATCCACAGGACTCGCGCCAAGCCACCCTCCGCCGCGATGAACTTGCGGCTCACGATGTACAGCCGCCCGATGCCCAGGAATCCCGGCGTCTGCAGGCCGCCGCCGACGCTCCCGGCCAGCGTGGTGAAGGGCATCCCGCTCGGCGTCATCCCGGGGTATTCGCGATTCACGATCATCACACCGTCGCGCCATCCCCGACAGGTCGGGCAGGATCGCCATGATGCACTCGAAGCATCCGCACGAGGTCATCGGGTCTTCCATCAGCGAGTAGGCGTTGAACCGCTCCACGCTCTTGTTCGAGGTGTCGTTCACGAACTCGTTGACGCCCTCCCACTGCCCCTTCAGCGCGTCGATCACCCGGCCCTTGAGCACCGGTTGGTTCGCCCCCACCGGGTTGATCTCGAAGGCGGCGCGGCCATCCAGCCAGTTGTAGGCCCCGCACAGCCCCAGCCGCTCCGGGCTGATGATGCACACGTGGTTCGGCGCGTACGACTGGCAGAGCGTGCAGGAGTAGAACGTATCCACGCTCTCGTCGGTCATGCCCGCCACTCGGGCGTCGCGGTGCTTCCAGACCTCGTGCGCCTGCTCCAGCACCGGCGCCATCTTCGATTCGTCGGTGAGGATCGTCACCTGCACCTTGTCCACCAGCGCCGGGAACCGCTGCAGATACTCGGCCCGCAGCAGTTCGCCAAAGTGCTTCAGCCGCAGCCCCGCCTTGAACGCGTCCTTCGAGATGCGGACCCAGTTCATGTCCCGCTGCCCCATGTGGAACACACCCATGGCGTGGTTCACGAAGGTGTGGATCTGCCGCTCCAGGATCGGCTCGAAGTCCTCCTGCATCTTCCGGCCCGCCACCTCGATCAGGAAGCCCAGCGGCATCGCGCCGCCCGTGTCCACCGCGTCGCAGTCGGCCCCGATCAGCTCGATCTTCCCGTCCTCCACCTGGTCCAGCGACTTCATCCGCAGGTACTCGAACGCGGTGCGTGTACTTGCCGCCGAACTGCACCTGCATGTCGTCGCGGCGCACCGTCTCGCCCTCGAATGCCGCCGCCACCGGCACCGGGATGTCGATCTTCGAGACGCTGACTTTGACCCCGCGTACCTCGACACAGGTCTCCACGATCCGATCGTGGTCGAGTTCGCGCACCAGCGCCTCGTACGTGCGTCACGCCCGTCGGCCGGATCTCCGGACCCTTCGTGTCGGCGATCACCGGGAAGCCCATGTTGATCGCGCCGGCGCCGCTGGCGTACTTGATATCGTCCAGATCGCCCAGCCCGAGCCCGAAGGCGAAGATGCGCTCTCGACAGTACTGCAGGCACTTCTTCCAGTCGCCCTTCTGGTGGCCGCCGAAGGTCAGCGCGCCGCGAATCGCCCAGTTCAGCGCGTAGATCAGCGACTCGGTGTCGGGGCCCAGCGGCACGATGTATCGCCCCCACCAGGCCTTCTTCAGATCGCCGTCTTCGGTCTCCGAGGCGTCGGCCGGAAGAATGCCGCGCCTCGATCAACTGGTCTCGCATCGTCCGGCCGTTATCGTTGCCGACCAGGAAGGCGAGGATGTTGCGCTTCTGCAACTCGCGGATCACCTGCACCGCGGTATCCGTGTCCGGCGCCGCGCCCACGATGGCGGCGAAGCCCGGCAGTCGGCCGTCCACGAGCTGAATGCCCAGCGTGCGCAGGATGGTGTCGGAGATGAACCCGTGCCAGCCTTCGGCTTCGGGTCACTCGCCCTCCAGGTAGCCGAGAGCCTCGATAGCTCCTCGGCGAACAGCGTCGCCACTGCCCGCGTCGAGCGTGCCCGGGAGATAGGGCAGCCACAGCGACTCGGATGGCTCCTCCATCAGCAGCGACTTCGCCGTCTCCATCACCTCTCGCGCCTCGCCCCAGAGTGGCGACATCCAGGCCCAAGAGCGCGTTGGCCATCGGCAAGGAGAACGCGGTCTCGGGGAACTCCAACCGCTGGCTCTCGCCGTACTTGGCGATGGCTGCCGCCAGCCGCTCCTCCGCCCGCCCAACAACATCATGGGATCCACGTATCGCTGCCGCCGCTACTAGCCTAGACATTACTCAGCCGCTCCTTCCGTCTACCTGGCCCGTCTCGTTTACCGACCTACACCGCCACCGCTTCTCGCGGCTCATACATCATCGGCCGCAGCTTCAGCCCGGCCCGCTTCTCGTCCATGTGCGCGATCATCAGCCGCGCCGCCGCCACCGGGTCCTTCTCGAAGGCCCAGGTCGCGCCGAAGTCCTCGACCATTCCCTGGTCAGGTAGTCATAGACCGCCGCCGACCCTCGCACCGGCAGCGGGGTTCCGATCACGGTGAAGATGCCCGGAGCCGACCACGTACATGCCGATCGCCACCGCCTTCTCGGACATCCACTCCGGCGCCGCGCCCGCCACCGGCAGGTCGCTGAAGTCCTCGCCCAGACCGCCTTCCTTCAGCATCTCGCAGCAGGCCATCAGAATGCGGCTGTTGTCCACGCAGGCGCCGATGTGCAGCACCGGCGGGATGCCGACCGCCTCGCAGATCTCCTGCAGCCCGCTGGCCCGCATACTTCGCTGCCGCCTCGGGAACCAGCAGGCCCTCTTTCGCGCAGGCGATAGCCGAGCAGCCGGTTTGGACCACTAGTACGTCGTTGCGGATCAGCTCCTTCACCATCTCGACGTGCCCCGACTCCACGGGTTGGAAGTTCGGGTTGCAGCATCCCGACGACGCCCGCGACGCCACGCAGCCGCCCCTCGATGATGCCGTTGTTCAGCGGCCGGTAGGAGGGTCGGAACCTTCCGCCCAGCAGTTGGAAGACGTAGTCGGCGGTGAAACCGGCCACCAGGTCCATGCTGTCCTGGGGGATGCTGACGGCATCTCGCTTCCGCTTCGGGAACTGCTCGATCCCCGCGGTCACGATCTCCCGCGCCACCTCCATCGCCCGCTTCTCGTCGAACTCTATGTGGCGCACCCCCGGCATCCGCCCCTTCGGCGACGTGGTGATGAGTTCGGTGTGGAAGCACTTCGCCGCCTCCGGCAGCGATGGCATCAGGCACTGCACATCCACCACCATCGCCTCCACCGCGCCGGTGGCAATCGCCAACTCCTGCTGCAGGAACTGGCCCGCCGATGGCACGCCCTTCCGCATCAGCACCTCATTGGCGGTGCAGCAGATGCCGCTGAGCTGGATCCCGAGCGCGCCGTTCGCCTGCGCCAGTTTCACCAGCTCCGGGTCGCGGGACGCCTCCACGATCATGTCCGACAGAATCGGCTCGTGCCCGTGGATGACGATGTTGACCTTGTCGCTGCTCAACACCCCCAGGTTGACCTTCGCCCGGATCGGCAGCGGCGAGCCGAGCATCACGTCCTGGAGATCGGTGGCGATCATCGAACCGCCCCATCCGTCGGCCAGGCATGGTCCTCACCCCGTGCAGCAGCAGGTTCCGGTACTCGGCATCGACTCCCATCGTCGTCCGGTGCATGCACTCCACGACCTCCCGGTCGATTCCCCGGGGAGCCACGCCGAGTCGCCTCCACACCTGCTGCCGCTTCTGTGGCGCTCGACCCAGCAGTTTCAGCTCCCCTTCCTGCTGCCCGAACTGGGAGAGCGCGCTCAATCCGACCGCCTCCGCGATCTGCTCCGGCGACTTGCCGTTCGGATCGACGCCATAGTCCGGCGCCACCCGTCGCAGCTTCACCGGATCCTTGATCCGGTAGTCCTTCGCCTCGCCCCGCGCCATCATCAGGAAAGTGTGCGCCACGTCTCTGCCGTGGTCCGAGTGCGCGGCCGTCCCGGCCGCGATCATGCGCACCAGATTGCGCGCGGCGATCGTGTCGGCGTTCGCGCCGCATACGCCCAGCCGCGTCTCCCCGGCCGTGGTGATCACCCGGCACGGTCCCATGTTGCAGATGCGGCAGCAGATTCCCTCACCGCCGAACCGACATTGCGGCTGCTGTCCCTCGTAGCGATCGAAGGCCGTTACCATCCCGGCCGCGGTGGCCCGCTCCACCATCTTCTCGCTCGCCGCATCTCTCATCCGCTTCCCGTTGTCGCTCATCGCGTGGACTCCCATCACTCCTGCGTTGCTGGTTCGTCGGCCACCGGCTCCATCACGATCCGGTGCTTCAGCAAGTCGATCTCACGGATGCGGCATTGAATCTGCCGCTGCTCCCCGAACAGGTTGACCAGCCGATACCCGCCCTGCTCGGGGCGGATCATGGTCACATCCTCGAGCACGAGCTGCTCGCCGTCATCTGTCGCCAGGTACACCTTGGACTCGCACATGTTATCTCCAGGGTGTGACCCCAGGATCATGGTCGGCGCTTACGCTCCGCTCCCTGGGGTCACGCCCGTGCCCTGGCAGTGCCAGGGCACGTCATGACCATAGAAGAGGGGCCACCCCCCTATCTCCGCGCCGCGTCCGGCTTGGCCCAGCTCGCCCTCGCTGGCGCTGCCTTCTTGGCGACCAACGCCGCCGCCTTCCGCTTGCACGCCGTGCAGGTGAACACCGCGAGCGCCAGCTTCTCGCCCAGCTTGTCCCGCAGCTTCTCGCCGAACGCCAGTCCGCTGATCGGCTGCCCACATTGCTGGCAGCGCAAAGCCGGCCTCCGGTTCTTGAACGGCGCGATCTCCACTTCGTCTCCGTCCTGTCGCACCTCGATCGCATGCACCGGGCACACCGCCGCGCAAGCCCCGCACCCCAGGCAGGCCTCCGATGATTCGTGGAAAGGCGGCGAGACCACCCGATCCACCCCACGGTTCGCAAACGAGATCGCCGCCGCCCCCATCACCTCGCGGCACACGGTGACGCAGAGCCCGCACAGAATGCAGTCGCGCACCCCCTGCGTGACCGTCGGAAATCGTGATTCGGTAATCCCCATCGAAGCCGCCAGCGCCCGCAATGACTCCGATTCCGGCGCCCGCGCCAGCAGCAACTCCACCACGCCCCTCCGCGCCTTCTGCACCCGCTCGCTGGTGGTGGAGACCTCGAGGCCGTCGCTGGCGGGATAGCAGCACGAAGTCACCAGCCGCTTCCGCCCGCGCACCGTCACCTCCACCAGGCACACCCGGCAGGCCCCATAGGTCGCCACCGCCGGATGGTAGCAGAGCGTCGGGATGTCGATCCCGGCCGACCGCGCCGCCTCCAGCACGGTCTCGCCCGGTCTCGCCTCCACTTCCTGTCCGTCTATCCTCAGCGCCATTCGCGTCGTCTCTTCTCAGCCCGGTAGGGCTCTCATACCTTCGCGATGCTGTCG
This sequence comes from uncultured Armatimonadota bacterium, assembly GCA_963699135.1. Lineage (GTDB taxonomy): Bacteria > Armatimonadota > Hebobacteria > Hebobacterales > Hebobacteraceae > JBEKKD01. The sequence continues at coordinate 2,457,731 of OY969415.1, forward strand.
AACCGGCAGGCGGCGAAGCAGACTCCACAGTGCACGCACTTCGCCTCGTCGATCACGTGCGGCTTCCTCCGCTCCCCCGTGATCGCCTCCTGCGGGCACTCCTTCGCGCACGCCATGCACCCGCGACACTTCTCCGCCATGATCTCGTACCGGAACAGGCCGCGGCATTCGCGCGCCGGGCAGCGATGGTCCCGGATATGCGCGTCGTACTCGTCGCGGAAGTACCTGACCGTGCTCCTCACCGGGTTGCAGGCCGTCGTGCCCAGGCCACACAGGGCCGCGTCTTCGAGCAGTCCGCAGAGATCGAGCAACAGCTCGACATCCCCCTCCTGCCCTTCGCCCGCGCAGATCCGGTTGAGCAGAAAGAGCATCTGCGAGACCCCCTCCCGGCAGGTCGTGCACTTGCCGCACGACTCCTTCTGGAGGAACTCAAGGAAGTAGCGGGCCACGTTCACCATGCAGGTGTCTTCATCCATCACGATCAACCCGCCCGACCCCATCATCGACCCCAGGTCGGTCAGCCGGTCGAAATCCACCGGGGTGTCGAGGAACTGCTCGGGAATACATCCCCCGGAGGGACCTCCGGTCTGCACCGCCTTGAACGCCTTCCCGTCCGGAACGCCGCCGCCAATGCCGAACACGATCTCCCGCAGCGTCATCCCCATCGGCACTTCCACCAGCCCCGTGTTGAGAACCTTACCCACCAGCGAGAACACCTTCGTTCCCTTACTGCCCTCGGTGCCGATGGAGGCGAACCAGGCCCCTCCCTTGTCGATGATCAGCGGTACATTCGCCCACGTCTCCACGTTGTTCAGAACCGTCGGCTGGCCGTGCAGGCCGACCTCGACCGAGTGCACGTACTTGGCCCGCGGCTCTCCCGGCCTCCCCTCCAGCGATGCCATCAGCGCCGTGGACTCACCGCACACAAAGGCCCCGCCCCCGCGGTTGATGCGGATGCCGAACGAGAAGTCGGTGCCGAGAATGTGCTCCCCCAGCAGGCCGTGCTCGCGCGCATCATCCAGCGCCTTCATCAGTCGCAACACCGCCAGCGGGTACTCGTTCCGCACGTAGATGAACCCCTGGTGGGAGCCGATCGCATAGGCGCCGATGATCATCCCCTCGATCACGGCATGAGGATTCGCCTCCATGATCGAGCGATCCATGAACGCTCCCGGGTCGCCCTCGTCACCGTTGCAGATCACGTACCTGGTGTCGCCGTGCGCCTCCCGTCCCGAGCGCCACTTGCGCCCCGTCGGGAATCCGCCGCCGCCCCGCCCCCGCAGCCCCGAGACATCGACCTCCTGAATCACCTGCTCCGGCGTCATCGTCGTCAGCGCCTTCGCCAGACTCGCGTACCCGCCGTGAGCGATGTAATCCTCGATGCTGCTCGGGTCCATCACCCCGTTGTGGCGCAGCACCAACCGCATCTGCTTGCTGTAGAACGGGATGTCGCGGCTGGTCTTCCCCTTATCACCGGTGACCGGGTCTTCGTAGAGCAGGCGCTCCACCACCCGCCCCTTCACCAGCGTCTCCTCCACGATCTCCGGGACGTCCTCCACCCGCACATTCTGGTAGAGGGTCTCGTCCGGAGAGATCACGACGATCGGGCCCCGTTCACAGAACCCGTGGCACCCTGTCGGCTTCAGCCGCACCTCGGGGCGGCCGCCCAGGTTCAGGACCGCCGCCTTCAGCGCCTCGAAGACGCGCGCTCCCCCTTTCGCCCCGCAGCCTGTGCCCAGGCAGACCGTTACCGTGAGCGCGTCCGCCCTGGTCCGGGCGATGATATCTTCGCGCCAGCGCGCGAGCGCTTCGGCGCTCATTGCCGTGCTAATCGCCATCGGAACGACCGTTCTCCTGCGTACGATACTTCGCGAGGATATCTGGAATCTGCCGCAGCTTGACTTTGTCGAAATACTCGTCGTCGATCACCATCACCGGAGCCAGCGCGCACGCGCCCAGGCAGTTCACCGGCGCGAAGGTGAAGACTCGATCCTGAGTTGTGCCGCCGGGCTTTACCTCCAGCAGCCGCTGAATGCTCTCCCCGATCTCCTTCGCGCCCTTCAGATAGCAGACCGTGCCCAGGCAGAGCGTGATCACGTGCTGCCCGCGCGGCGCCAGGCTGATCGAGGTGTAGAACGTCGCTACCGCGTAGCACTGGCTGAGCGGGATGCGCAGCGTCTCCGACACGATCTCCATCGCCTCCCTCGGCACATAGCCGAAATCGCGCTGGAGGTCCTGGAGTATTGGAATCAGGAAGCCCGGATCGCAGCTATATCGCTCGATCACGATCTTCGTGCCAACCTGATAGTCGGGGTGAGCGGTCTCAATCTGCATGGAAAATGACCACCAAATATGGGCCTCGTCTAGGTCTGGTTGCGCGCCAACGCCGCTGCCGCGCGTCGTCGCGCCTCCGCGATCACATCGTTGAGTTCCTTCAGCTCTAGCGCGCCGGTGGGGCAAGCCGTGACGCACGCCGGCAGCCGCCCCTGCGCCGTGCGCTCTCCGCAGAGGTCGCACTTCAGGGCGCTCGCCGCATCGTGCCGGATCTGAATCATGCCGAAGGGGCACGCCATCACGCAGGCCTTGCAGCCGATGCATCGCTCCGCGTCCAGCAACACCGGCCCGCCCGCGGGGTCGCGGTGGATCGCGCTCGTCGGGCACACCTGGAGGCAGGGGGCGTCTTCGCAGTGATTGCAGACCAGCGGGACCGGCTCCTCCGCCACCGCCACCACGGCGCACCCGGCGTAGGAAAGCACTCCCGAACTCAGGGGAAGATTCGCGTCCGCCCCGGCCTGGTGGTAAGCGCATTCCACCACGCAGCCGAGACAGGCGTAACACTTGCTCGCGTCCACTACGATGACCTTGGCCAAGGTCACACTCCTTCTCCACGCGTCACGCGCAGACAGCAATGCTCATCAGCCAGGTGAACGTCGGGATCGCACGAAGTGCTGCGATTGAGGGTGTAAGTGTGTTGCGCCCGACTGCTTTCGTCCGCCTCTTTCGTTCACCTGCCGATTCCGGCAGGAATTTCACGATCACCATTGCGCCTGCTCTGCAAGCTGCCTATCGCTCTCTCTATAGGTTACTCAGCAAGAGTCGCGTCGCCTGCGCCGCGGCTCTATCCCGGAGGCAGCACGCCGCTCCGTCGCAGCAGACTCCTCACGCTCTCCAGCAACCGACTGCCTTCCGGAATGCCGACCAGCGGTTCCCCCGCCGCATCCAGCCGCGCCACCTCGGGGTCATCCGGAATCGCGATCGGGTCCGGCAGCCCGCGCTCCCGCGATGCCGCCAGCAGCGCGGGAGGTATCCCGTCTGCCACCCGGGTGAATGCGAACACCTTCTGTCCGACCTTCGTCTTCAGTTCGTCCACCAGCTCCATCACCCGCTTCGCCGTTTCCAGCGACCGGATGCTCGGGTCGGACAGCACCACCAGTAGGTCGATATCTCCGGCCGTTCTGCGGCTCAGATGCTCCAGACCCGCTTCACAGTCGATCACCAGGTAGGCGTACTGCTTTCCGATCTGGTCGACGCACGCTCGCAAGATGGAGTTGGCGAAGCAGTAGCACCCAGGCCCCTCCGGCCTTCCCATCGCCAGTAGATCGAAGCCGTGGCACTCGACCAGCGCCTGCATCACCCGCATCCGCAGGAACTCGGTCTTCGCCATCCCGCCCGGAAGCTGCGCCGTGCGGTCCAGCCCCTCTTCCCTCACATCGCCAACCGTGCTCTCCACCGTCACGCCCAGCGCCGCGTTCAGGTTCACATTCGGGTCGGCATCGACTGCCAGCACCGCTCCCTGCTTGGCTTCCACCAGCAGCTTCACCACCAACGCCGAAACGGTGGTCTTCCCCACTCCGCCCTTACCAGTGATGGCGATGGTCTTGCCCATGCTCAGGCCCGCGCTCCCGCCGCCATGGCGCTGACATCTGCCAGCAGCTTCTCGACTGCCTGGGCGTACGGGCCGCTGGGAACCGCCGATTCCGAGGCCGCGATCGCCGGGTCGAAAGGCAGGGAGGCGATGATGTCCACCTCCTCCAGGTATGGGCGCACCTTCTCCTCGTCATCTGGCGCGTTCGTCTTGTTAACCACCACGCCCGCCACCCGCAGCCCCAGCCCCCGCGCCAGCCGCCCGATCCGCGTCGCCGTCCGCACGCTCGCCGGAGCCGGTTCCGTCACGATCAGCAGCGCCCCGATGTGCCGCGCGGTCCCCCGTCCCAGGTGTTCGAGCCCAGCTTCCATGTCCATGATCACCGCGGTCTGTTCGAGGCCGACCAGATGCCGCACCAGCGCCTTGAGCACCGCGCTCTCGGGGCATACACACCCGGCCCCGGGCTCGTCGATCGTGCCCATAACCAGCAGCGTAACGCCATCGTGCTCGATCTGGTAGTCCGAGAGCAACTGCTCGACCGGGGGGTTGATGGAGAAGAAACCGCCGCCTTCGCCGGTGCCGGCCAGGGCCGCAAGTTCCTCTCGCATCTCCGATAGGGGCTTCACCAGGCGCAGCGTCGATTCGGGGAAACCAAGCGCGCGTCCCAGGCAATTATTCGGGTCGGCATCGACGGCCACCACCCGCTCACCCCTCCGCGCCAGCGCCCGCGCCAGAGTTGCGCTCAGGGTCGTCTTGCCTACCCCGCCTTTTCCTGCAACTGCCAGCTTCAGTCTCACTACTTCATCTCATCGGAAGGAGCCGCCGCCCGACGGCCCCGGATAGTGATCCCCTACAGCCCGAGGGCTGCGTCCAGCTTGTCCAGCGCCAGGTTCCGCTCGAACATCGCCAGCGCGTGATCGATCTTCGTATGCTCTCTCACCCGCTGCTTCCCTAGCATCTGCTCGATCGTCCCGATGGTCGTCAGCGTATCATCCTTGACCAGAAGCACCGGCACCCGCAGTTCATCCGCCCTCGCCAACACTCGGTGACTGGGCTGCAGTGAACCGGTGAGGATCAGGCACTTCGTCGGGGTCTCGAGCGCCGCGAACTGTACGTCCGTCCTGTCGCCCCCGGTGATGACGCACTTGCGGGCCAGTCTTGCGGAAATAGCGCAGCGCGCTGTCCACCCCCATCGCGCCCACCACGAAATCCTCCACTAGCCCGTCCGACCCCTCCTCGCCCGTCAGGAACTCCCCGCCGGTCGCTTTCGCGATCTCCTCCACACTCACCGAACTCAGTAGCGGGTCGTCCGGCAGTATCCCCAAGACCGGCAGGCCTCGCCTCGCCAGGCAGGGAAGCACCTCGCTCTCGATGTCCTTGCGCTCCGAGTCGCGCACCCGGTTCAGAATCACGCCGGCCAGCCTCTTGCCGAGCAGCTCCGCGGTGGCGGTGACGCTGTCCACAGCGAGGAAGGAGTCGGCGCGGGTGACCAGCACCGCCTTCGCATCGAGGAGTTCGGCGATGGAGGTCGCGGAGAGCCCGCAACTGCTGCCGCGGCTGAACACCGATCCCAGCCCTCCCAGCAGCATCAGATCCCGCCCCTTGGAGACGCTGGCGAAGGCTTCCCTCACCCGGCCTTGCAAGGCCACCGGGTCCTCGTGGCACAGCTCCGAACCCATCATCACCGGACAGAGCTGCGAAGGCGGGGCGCTGCAATCAAGCTGGGTCGCGACGAAGCTCGCATCGCCGTCGGTCACCTCCCCCTCCACGAGGGTGGAGAGCGACCCCAATGGCTTCATGTAGCCCACGCTGAGGCCGCGCCGGCGCCAGCGGGTGCCGAGCGCGAGGCAGGTCAGCGTCTTGCCGGCGAATGGCTCACTGGACACCACATAAGCCGTGATCATAGCCCCTCCCGTGCACCCGTATTGTCCGTCACGAGCGATCCGGGGCAGACGCGTCTCATCTCCGATCGTGCAAGACCGAACTGCGGGTGAGACGCAAGCAGCGGTGATGCCAACCGGAATCCGCCCGCCGATTGAGCGGCCGGAACTGAAGCTAGTACCATGCGAGGACAGCATTCCACGAGGCTAATCCCGCAACGTCCGTAGTCCCTGACCTACCCCCCGGCTACCCGGCCAGGACTAAATCCATACTAGACCGCTATGGTTATTCTTCCCTCGCCAACCATGCTTTCCTGTCTCAATTGTGAAATCGCTTGCGAATATTTCGCGCTACCTGAACGCGCGTCGGAGCCGAGCCGCAGAAGGGGGCCGGCCCCTGCCATCGCACGTCCCAACACGGCCGCAAAGGACGGAGTGCCAGCGCCGCGGAAACCTACACCCAGGAGACAGTCCCATGCCCTGTAAGTTCAAAGCCGAAGAGATGACTCCGGCCGAACTCCGTGAAGCCGTTTCCCGACGGCCTATCTTCTTGCTGACCACCGGCATCCTCGAGTGGCACGGCGACCATCTGCCCCTTGGCACCGACGCACTCAAGATGCGGGGGATAGCTGAGCGGCTCGCGGAGAAGGCGGGCGCCATCCTCCTGCCCCAGAACTGGTTCGGCGTCGTCGGCTTCGACGAGATGACCGGTACCATTACCTTCAGCAAGCCCCTCGTCAAGCAGATCGCAACCGAGTTCTTCGTCAACCTTGAGAAGATGGGAGCGAAGCTGATTGTCTTCCTGACCGGCCACTATGGGCCCTATCAAGTAGAGACCATCACCGAGGCCGCCGCCGAGTATATGGCCCACAGCAAGGTCCGCATCATCGCCCAGCCCGAGTATGAAGGCGCGGATTTCACCGGCCTGGGTTGCGGCGCCGATCACGCCGACAAGTACGAGACCTCGCTCATGATGGCGCTCTACCCGCAGCTCGTCCAGATGGACAAGTTCCGCACCGAGATCGAGATCCCGTACGAGTACCCCTACCGCGAGAACCACTGGGGCTTTCGCTCCCCCAAGGGTCCCTGGCAGTTCAGCAACGATCTTCGCGCCGGAGCCTCCGCCGAAATCGGCGAACAGCTCATCCAGCGCATCCTCACCCACCTCACCCAGCGCATCGACGACGAATACGCCCGCTGTCCTGTCTAGTCGCGCCGCCCGCCGCCTCCGCTGTCATTGCGAGGGGCGGCGACCCTGCTGTCGCTGCCCCGTGGCCTTGCCCGCCTCTGGCGGGAATCTCGCCGCTTCCGATATCCGTTCGGCAGGAGCCTTGGTCGCCTCCGGCGACTTGCTCCTGCCACTGCCATCCCCTCTGCGTCTCCGCGGTGAATGCCGTTTCCCCTCCTACTCCGCGATCAGCTTCGCCAGCAACTCCCCGGCCTGCTCCCGCACCGCCAGCAGCTCACAGTCATCCCTGGTGTGCTGCAACGGTGTCGCCGCGATCTCCGTGCGCACGCGGGAGAGCAGCTTCTTCGCCGCTGCTCGCGCGCGGGCATCGCCCTTACCACTCTCCGCGGCCCGCTGCAGTAGATACAGGTACTCGAAATCCTCGAACCCCTTCCGCACCACTTCCCAACGAATGCTCGAGCAGATCTCGTGCTTGCCCGGATAGACGATATGCGGATCGCCCGCGGGGAGTGGATTCCTGTCAGCGCAGTAGATGCTCCCGGCGCTGGCGTCCTGCCAGGGCGAAATGTCGATGGGAGACGGAACTCCCTGCCAGGCCCGCCATGAGTTGTAGCCCCAATGCAGGAAGCCCTTCAGATCGTAGCTCCACGACAACCAGAACAGGATGCGATTGCGGATCGAAGGGTAGTCCAGGAAGCGGTTGGGGTAATGGCCCTGCGGCACCAGGCAGGTGTAACTCCACAGATCCTCCTTCGGGTGTCGCTTCCGCTCCGGCGTGATCTCCTGAATCTGCGGCACCCGCCAGTCCACGTAGCCTTCGAGCGAATCCGTCTCCACCGCGTCGATGGTGAGCACTCCCGGCAGCCACGCCCGCACCTTGCCCGCCAGCTTCACCCAGCTCTTCTCATTCGCCGGGATCGGCTCGTCGGCGACGTGCTGCACGTACTTGTCGCCCCATCCCATCTTCTTGATCTGCGCGTGGATCGCTTTCAGGAAACCCTCCACATACGGCTCGAACTCCGCCTCGGTCATCGCGTCGCGGGAAGTGTCGATCGGCTTGCCCGAGGCGTCATTGACGCCGAACCGCCGCCACACGAAATCGCTCTCCCAGCCCCCGCCGCGTCCGGCCACGTGCGCCCCCTCGATCCAGTCCACGCCGTGCTGCTTGAACAGCTTCACCCACCGATCCAGGCGCGTGAAATCATACTTCAGCCCCGACGCCGTCTTGGTTCGGCCCACCAGGTCCACTAACGGCGTCAGGATGACGTCGTTGTGGTGGCGCGCCAGGTCGATTGCCGCCTTCTCGATCCACTCCCAGTGCGGCTCCGACCACGGTTCCAGATGGTAGTAGCTGGACAGCGTGAGCGGCCAGAACCAATCCGTGTGGTGTAGGTGGAGCCTGTCCGGCAGCGTGAATGGCCACACCGTCAGCGTGACCGGCACCTCGAAGTGGTGCTTCTCGCTCTTCTTGTCCACCAGGTCGATGCCCACCACACCCTTGTACTCGCCCGCCGGCGTCCCCTTCGGGACCGTGATCGAGACCCACAGCGACTGGGTCCAGCCATCCCGCAGGCACACCGTCTTTGCTTCGAGGAAGGCGTCGGGGAAGAACGCCGGCGCCTTGCGGAGATAGCTCGACGGGTCGCGGTTGGCCGGCGGATTGTTGAGCACATAGACATACCAGACCCACGAAGCGGAGAGATGCTTGCGGGGGATCTTCCCCTTTGGCCCGACCAGATCGGGCAGCGAAAAACTCGCCTTCGGGATCTCTAGCCCGTTCGGGATCTGGAGCGCGATCTGCGCATCCTCGGTCTCGTTGCGCGCGGCCTTCAGCGCGATCTGCTGTGCCGCCCCCGCGGGCTTGACGCTTTCGGGAAAGAGCTTGTCCAGCGAGTGCGTAACCCACATCTCGATCGCCATCGCCTACCTCCGCGTGCCTGAGTTGGGGCCCTGTTCCAGCATGGCAAAGGGATTCCTTGCGGCCGCGAACACAGGGCCACCGCTGTAAGGAGGAGGAGGCCGCTTACTGTCATTCCGAGGCGGACGCCACTCCCACGTCACCCCGAGGGAGGCGCTGCCCTCTGGGCAGCGGCGACCGTGGGGGTCTCGGCCGGGCCCTCTGAGGAGGAGGAGGCCGCTTACTGTCATTCCGAGCCGTCCGCCAGAGGCAGACGAGAGAGGAATCCATTCCCGAAGTCGGCGTCCGGCTGGGCGGACGCCACTCCTACTCGAAGCGCTTCCCTCGCCTCAGCTCTCCCCCTCCGCCTCGATGTACCCCTCCGGGTCCTCGTCGAATTCCTCCTTGCAGCCGGCCGCGCAGAAGTAGTACGTCTTCCCGTTGTACACGGACTTTGCCGGAGCCGTCTTCTCGTCCACTTCCATTCCGCACACCGGATCGGTCGTCATGTCCTTGTCCTCCTGTGAAACGCGCTCGCGCGGGATGGTAGCAAGGTGGAATGCGTCCTGACCAGCCTGCCGGCGACAGAGTTGCGCGGCAAGGCCGCCTTTGTCGGCCCATCCGTCCAACGTCGCCCGCAAACCACTCGCGCCCTAACTCAGCAGGTCAGCCGCGCGCCGGGACGGAAACTCACGAAGGCCGGGCGGGCGATCCGGCTGACCAGTTCCCTGGGAGTTCATCCATGGCCGCACCCGCCATCCGCAAAGAGCAGCTCGTCGCCGACCTGAAACGCCTGGGGCTGCAGCCAGGCGACATCGTTCTCGTGCACAGCTCGCTCTCGAGCATCGGCCGCGTTGAGGGCGGCGCCGACTCCGTCATCGAGGCCCTGCTCGAAGTCCTCGGCCCGTCCGGAACGCTTGCCTTCCCCAGCTTCCACTGGATGCAGCCCTACGACCCCAACCTGCCCTCGAAAATGGGCGTCATCTCCGAACGATTCCGAACCTGGCCCGGCGTGGTGCGCGGCTTCCACGCCACCCATCCCGTGAATGCCATCGGGCCTCAGGCCGACGCGCTGCTGAAGGATCACATCGAGAGCCCCACCTCCTCCGGTCCGGAGACTCCCTTCGGCCGGCTGATAGAGTTCGGCGGCAAGATCCTTCTGCTCGGCGTCGACAACGACCGTAACACCACCATGCATACCATCGAGCAGATCGTGGAGGCCTCCTACCTCACCGACCGCGACGCCACCTACCTCGACGCGGCGGGCCAGGTGCAGATGATCCACCTCAAGCTCAACCCCGGCCCCCACCGCGACTTCATCGGCCTCGACCCGGCGTTGCGGCGATCGGGCGCCCAGGTCATGGGCAAGGTTGGCGGCGCGGTGGCGCGGCTGATCGACGCCCGGAAGATGCACGACCTCATGCTGGAGGGGTTTCAGTATGATCCCGCCCTCGTGCTCTGCGATAATCCCAACTGCGCCGACTGCGTGGAGCAGCGCCGCCGGATCCGGCTGGCCCGTCTCCGGGAGGAGAGCTTCACTCTCAGTGCCCTCGCCTCCGCGGTCTCACCCTATCCCGACGAGATCGCCGACGAGCTGAACCGCGCCGGCATCTCCGACCTCGTTCTCGACCGGCTCTATGGGCAGCCAATCTGGGCTGTGCCCGAGCCGCGACGGCAGCGGGCCGCCGAGACCTTCGCCGCGGAGGGCATTACCATCGGCGCGGTCTGCCTATGGCCGGACGAGGCGACCTTCGCTGACGCCCTCCCATACGTGAGGCAACTGGGCGCGAGCGCGGTCATCGTCCCCTTCCCTCCCGATCTGCGGCCGTTCCTCGATGCCGCGGCCGCTGCGGAGTTGCAGGTGCTGTTCGAGAACACCAGCTTCAACTCGGGCGTGTGCCTGCGCCTGCTGGAGGCGGCGGGCGCGGGCGCCGTCGTCGCCTTCAGTCCGGCCGCCTTTGCCCTCGCGGGAGAGAAGCCGTTCCTCGACATCGTGAATCACGGCCCGTTCCGGCGCTACATCGGCGCCCTCTACCTCTCCGACGCCACCTTCGCCGGCTCCCACGTCCTGCCGGCGCGGGGCAACGGCGAGGTGAAGGAGCTGCTCTCCCTCCTGCGCTGCCGGTCATTCGCCGGGCGCGTGATCATCGCCACCGACCCCGGTGGACCCGCGTTCCGGGAGCTGGTGGATGGCTTCTGGGCCATGATGGACGCGAGCTGATGTCCCGTCCCGAGCAGAGGATCGAGAGGACCATGACGAAGATAGCCGCTTGCCTGTTCCTATGTGCGCTCTGTACGCTAAGCTGGGCGGGAGGCAGTGTGAGCTTTTTTGTCGCTACCAACGGGGCCGACACCAACGACGGTTCGGCCGATCATCCCTTCGCCACCCTTCAGAAGGCCGCCGACATCGCCAAACCCGGCGACACCGTGATCGTCCGTGATGGGACCTACACTGGTACTGGCTCGGAAGAGGATAGCTGCCTGGTCACCGTGCGCTGCGCCGGCGAACCGGGCAAGCCCATCACCTTCCGCGCCGAGCACAAGTGGCAGGCCGTGCTCGACGGCAACAACGACGCCGTGAAGTACGGCTGGTCCTTCGCCCGCGGCTCGCGCTACATCACGCTGGAAGGGTTCGAGTTCAGGGAGTTCGGCTCCCACGGCATCACCAGCAACTCCGGCGCCGACCACATCACCATCCGCGGCTGCCACTTCCATCACATCGGCAACATAGACACCACCACCCACTACGGACTCGACGGGATCTACGACAACTCCGACACCAGCTATCATGTGTACGACGGTAATGTCTTCCACCACATCGGCCGCACCGGCCCCCCAAGCGTCCTCTTCAACCTCGACCACGGCATCTACACCTGTGGCAAGCACAACGCCATCACCAACAACATCTTCTACGACATGAACGCCGGATGGGGAGTGCAGGTCGCCGGCTATCACACCGTCGATGACCTGGTGATCAGCAACAACGTCTTCGCCTTCGGCAACAAGCGCGGCCACATCGTCCTCTGGCAGCCCTGCCACAACGTGCTCATCCAGAACAACATCTTCTATCAGCCCGTCGTCGAGAGCGCCATCAACTTCGTCGACGCCGAGATCCAGCACGTCACCATCCGCCACAACCTCGTCTTTGGCGGTGCCCTGAAGGACGATGAGGACAAGGGCGCGTGTCAGGTCATCGGCAACATCGCGGGCAAGGACCCTCTGTTCCTTGATGTCGCGAAGCGCGACTTCCACCTGCAGCCCGGTTCTCCCGCCATCGACGCCGGTGTCGCAGAGCACGCCCCGAAGACAGACCTGGACGGCGCGCCGCGCCCGCAGGGCAAGGGATTCGATCTCGGCGCTTACGAGCGCTGAACGAGAAAGTAGCTTCATGCGGATCATCGACATCTCGAAACCACTGCGCTGCGGCGAGGAGATCGCCTGCGAGATACCGGCCGACCTGCCCGTGTACGAGGGCTTCCCCTGCGAGGAGTACCGGTTCGCGTTCCGCTCCCATTTCGGCTGCTACTTCGAGACCGACGCGCACCTCTTCCGCGGGGGCGCGCTCACCTGTGACGTGCCGATCGAGAAGCTCTTCCTGCTAGCCCTGGTGGCGCGGCTCGACGCCCGCGCGGCGGAGTGATCGAGCCTGATGAGATCGTTGCGGCGCTGTGCGAGGAGGTTCGTCCTGGCGACGCGCTGATCGTCGACACCCAGGGCCGCCAGGATCGCTGGTTCTCCCGCTCCGCCGGCGTCTGGATGGTCGAGAAGAAGATCGCGCTGCTCGGCGCGACCCTGCCCAAGTACGACACTGGCTTCGAGAACCCCACCGGCGTCTTCGTCGAACTCTTCCGCGCTCACATGCCGATTCTGGCCGAGATCGAGAACGTCCACCAGATCGCGCACCAGCGCGTCTTCCTGATCGTCATGCCCATGAAGATCGAGGGCGTCTGCACCGCCCCTTGCCGTGCCGTCGTGCTCGACGGCGAAGCCGAGGAAATCGAAGCGCTGGCGCTGTCCCTCCGGGGCGGCGCGGCCTGACCACAGAGGAGCCCAAACCATGAGCGACTACCGATCGATCCCCCAGCGAGATGTGACCATCGACGCCCAGGACCGCCTCGGCGACTTTGAGTGGTGGCGGCACGCGCTGAGCCACGGCGGCATCAACACCATCCCCCTGCCTCCGCGCGTGGTGACCGGCCTGGCCAAGCTCAAGCCGCGGCTCATTCGCATCTTCCTCCAGGAGCATTTCGACATCTATCCCGACCACGGCCGGTTCGATTGGTCCTTGCTCGACCCGTTCATGGACGCCCTCGCCCGCACCGGAGCCAAGGTCGTCGCCTGCATCTGCATCAAGCCCAAGGTTCTCTACCCCAAGGTTGACCACACCATCTGGCGGCCCACGGACTGGGCGGAGTGGCAGCGCGTCATCTTCGAGCTGGTCAAGCGCTACTCGGTCGAGAAGCCGATCGTCACCTACTGGGAAGTCGGTAACGAGACCGACATCGGCGAGAACGGCGGCTGCCCCTACCTCATCGCCGATCCGAAGGAGTACTTCGAGTATTACACCCAGACCATCAAGCCGGTGCTGGAGGCCTTTCCGGCCGCCAGAGTTGGCGGCCCCGCCGCCTGCTGGGTCGACAACGAGCCGCTGCCGGGACTGGTGAAGCTCTGCCGCGAGAGCAAGACCCAGCTCGACTTCATCTCCTGGCACATCTACCACGACGACCCGCGGCGACACGCCCTGGGGGCCGAGAAGGGGAAAATGCTGCTCGCGGACTGGCCGGGCAAGCGGCCCGAGATGCTGGTCACCGAGTGGAGCAAGGGGTTCGATCCGGTGTCCTTCGAGGACCTGGCCTTCGCGCCCCGCCGCGCCGCCGACATCGCGGCTTCCACTCTCGCCATGACCGAGGCCGGCCTCGACTGGTCCTTCTACTATCACGTCTGGGACCAGACGTTCTACGCCGAGCCGTTCCAGTCGTTCTTCTCCGAATCCGGCCTGCGGATGATGGAGACCCACTGGAACCAGGTCCCCCATCGCTTCGGCTTCTTCGGCGTCGGCGAGGAAGTGCGGCCGCAGTACTTCGTCTACCAGATGCTGAGCCGCATGGGAGAAGAGCGCATCCGCGCCGCCTCGGATGATCCGGACCTGCGTGTGGTGGCCGCTCGCGGGGAACTCGCACCTCCGCCCTGCTGGTGAACTTCAACCTGCAGGGATCGCGCGAGCTGCTGGCCATCCCGCGCTTCTCAGGGATCACCCCAGGGCGCAAGCTGCTCACCGTCTACCGCATCGACTCCGCCCGCCGCTGGTCCGAGCAGGAGATCGAGCTACTGCCCCTGGAGCGCCGCGAGGTCAGCACCCACGGGAGCTTCTACTGCCAGGTGCTTATGCCTGCCGATAGCGTGGCCCTGGTGACTCTGGACGAAATCAGGTAGCGCCGACCGCGCATCGCTGCCTACTTCAGCGATTGCCGCACGAACAGCAGCTTGCCTTCGTTGCCGGCCACGAAGGTGACGGCATCCGGCCCGTCCAGCCGGAGCGACTCGCTGTAGATCTCCTGGTAGGTCTTCCCGAGTTGGCCCTCTATCCAGAAGTTGTCCGCCGTCGGGCTGGAACGCACGATCCCCATCAGCTTGCCCGAGTTCTGATGCCAGACCGGGAATCTCGCTTCCCACCAGTCCGAAATCGCTGAAGAGAGACCCTGGCCACCCCCCTCCCTGAACCACAACGGCTCGATGCGCCCTCCAGGGGCTGTCACCATCAGGAACTGGTTCGAGCGGGGCCAGCGCGTCTGGCCGATCCGGAATGCCAGCACTGCCCGCTGGTCGTCCGGGCTGAAGGTGATCGCGGTACTGAGATCCTGCGGGTTCAGTTCACCGTAGCCCGACGGGTATTCCTTGCCATCCACGACCAGCAGCCACTGCCCCCCTCGCCACGCGGCGTAGGCAACGTGACCGCCCGCGTGTGGAGAAGGCTACCCTCACAACGTCCCCCGAACTCCTCGGAACTAGCCTGTCATAGGGGCCGTACTCCCTCCCCTCCATCACCGCATACCACTTGCCCCCACGCGTGGCGAACGCGATCAGCCGGCTGCCATCAGGGCTGAGGCCGCAGGCATGTATCTCCTCGAATGGCCCTAGCTCCAGATCCCTCGATACCGCATACCAGGCCCCCCCGCGCTTCACGCGGAATGCCCTCCGGGGCGGTTCGCCTACACCACTCTCTGGGCGGAAGGAGGCCTCTACCTCTTCGTACGGCCCCCACTCCTTGTCGCCCAGTACGATGTGGAATACCCCTCGCTGTTTGGCGATGTAGCAGAGGTTCGGCCCCTGGAACTCCCACCAGGGCTCAGCCTCCAGGGGGCCGATCTCCTTGCCGTCTACCAGCAGCCACCACTGCCCACCCCGGCGCGTGGTGAGGGCGAAGTGCGCGTTGTCGGAACTGAACGGGAACTTGCTGTGGTAGCGCGGCAACTCATACGGCCCATACTCCTGTCCGTCCACCACGAGATACCAGCCCGCCGGGCGCCGCGCGGTGAACGCGAACCTCTTGCCGTCCTGGCTGAACTCAAGCCGCAACTCCTCCCAGGCGGGCTTGTAGTCGTACGGCCCGAACTCCTTGTCATCGACCGCCGCGTACCATTGCTCGCCGCGCCGGAACCAGAAGATGACGCGCTGGCCGTTGTCGGCGATCCTCCCTAGCTCATCGAACGGGCCGTACTGCTTCCCCGGTGATGACAGACAGGACTTGCCGTCCTTCTTCACCGCCTGGAAAGCTGGCGGCCGCCGGCGCAGATAGTACGGCCGCTCGTCCTCGCCGAACGGCCCGTATTCCTTGCCCTCCAGAAGAAGGTACCGGAGGCCCTCCCTCTCCTCCATCGTCGCCGGCTTCTCGTTAACGAAACACTGCCAGTCAGTGCGCGGATTGTAGTCCGGCGCGATGATCGGGATGTACTTCAGCATGCCGCGGGTGTCGTTCTCTACGTCGTACCTCTGCACGCCCCAGGAGACTGGCTCGCCGGGGGCCGGCGCGCTGAACACCTGGAGGTTGTACCTGGGAAGATGTCTCTCATTGCGGTCCATCACCTTCGCCCAGGTCGCGGGATCGACCGTCGCGACCACCGTTTCCGTTGGCTCCGGCAGGGGCTGCTGGCAGGTAGCAGGCCCCATCGCTGCCAGCAGGCATGTCAGTCCCGCTAGCACGAACCACCATCGAAATGCCGCATCCCTCATGGTATCCCCCTTCTTGGCGCCGCATAGGCGTCGCCGGTCGCGTGATGCTCCGGGCTGTTGTGTCCTCACCTCCGCCGGCGCGCCCACATACAGCGCAGCCTCTTGCACGGCAAGCGGGGTGGCGTGGGCCGCAACGGCCCCGGCGATCAGAGCAATACACAGCGGGAGGAACAGTCGCATTCTCATGGCAGTTGCCCCCGGAGGTACGGAAGTGCGTCACCTCCGACCTTCCCTGGCCCGCCCCGATTCCCTGCACTGCTCGCGGCCGGCCAGCGCCTCAGGCCAACCGTGCGAACTCCCAGCCCATCACCCCCGCCAGCAGCTCCAGATCGGCCGCCCGCAGCCCCGGCGTCAACGCCAGGTGGTGCGTCCCCCCGGCCTCGCTGTAGGCCTCCAGGAAGCGCGCGACATCGCCGCCGGGCGGCGCGATCCAGAAGTGCGGCGACTGCGAGAGAGCCGGGACCAGGTCCGTGTCATCTATCTCGACGTCCGCCGCGATCAGCGCCAGCGTATCCTTCCGCGGTGCCAGGTTCACCAGCGCCGCCGGCCCCGGCCACAGCGGGAATACCAGCACCGCCGGATTGTCGGCCGGGCCGAAGGCGTAGTCCTTCTCGATCAGCTTCGGCCGGCCCTTCGCCAGCGTCGGGTTGCACTCGCCCATGTGGCTCATGAACACCCGTCCCCCCTCCCAGTCCGGGCAGAACATCTCCGTGAACGTCGTCGCGCCGTAGCCCGCGCTCAGCGCGGCCACCAGCGACGCCGTCAGCACATCCCCCTCCCCCGCGTACCCCATCCCGCGCGCCATCGCCTTGCTCGCTTCCAGGAACGGCACGGTCGCCGTGCCCAGCGCGCGATCGAACACCCCGAAGTTCATCGAGAACGCGCCCGCACCGGCTTCCTCCAGCGCTCCTCGCAGCGCCAGGCCCACCCGGTTCGCGCGATCCAGGCACTCGCTGCTGCAACCGACCAGGTCGAACGCGGCCTGGTCGGCCTCTCGCTCCCTCTCGATCTCCGCCTCCGTTACCCCCGCGCAGCGTGCGCCGACCTGCTTCACGTCGATGCTCACGATCTCCGGCCCGGCCGACCGCCTCAGAAACTCGGCGCTGACGTCGAAGTCCCCCATGCCCCGGAACGCCTCCCCGATCAGCGCCACCTTCATCCGCCGTAGCGTCTGGCGCGCCTGCGCCGCGCGCAGCCATGCCGACAGCGTGTCCGCAATCCGCTCTGAATCAGGCGCGCCCGCGGCCACCGTGTACCGTCGCCCGTGCCGTCGCAGCACGCTCGCCAGATCCTGCACCCCATGAATCCCATGATTCTCCAGCACATCGCCGACCGTCGCCTCCGCGCCGAACCGCGGCGACGGAGTCACGTCGAGCAGGAGGATCGGCAGCGCGGTCTCCATCAGCGCCGGAGCCGACTCCAGCGACGGCGAGTAGGCGAGGTGGAGCGTGACGATTCCCGCCGCCCCCTGCCTCTCCGCATCGGCCACCGCGGCCGATGTCTGCGTCAACGTGCGGCACACCGGGAGCGCCATCACCTGCGCGCCCCGCGCCTCCACGAAGGACGCCGCTCTCTCCAGGAACGCCTGCTGCCGCGCCAACAAGTCCGGCAGCGCCCGGTCGTAGAGTTCGAGATACAGCGGCAGCAGCGCGACCAGCGGTCGATTCCTCATCGCATCCTCACCGTTCATCCCCGCGCTCCGGCCGACGAGATCAGGCGTTGCGCGTTGTCCCAGAAGATGGCGTTGACTTCGCGTTGCGTCAGCCCGGCCGCCCCCGCCCCCCTCAGCAGCGCCCGCACGATCTCGTACGCGAACAGCGTGCAGCGCACCTCGTACCCGCCCGGCTCCGCGTGCACGGACCAGGGGTACGGGTGCTTGGTGAAGAAGTGCCGCTGCCCATTCACCGAGATCAGCTTCCCCTTCACCTCCGCGATCGGCAGGTCCAGGCCGAACAGCACTCGGTCGCGCGGAAATGCCGACAGCGCCCGCGCGATCACCTCCCAGTCCTGCACCATCGAGCAGTCCATCCACAGGTTGGGCAGATCGATGATCTCCTCGAACCCCTCCATCGCCTCCGGGAAGTAGCTCCGGCCGATATGCGCCAACACCAGCTGCGCCTCCGGCGCCGCCGCGGAGAGTCGCCGCAGCCCTGCCCGGTTCGCCGGGTCAGCGAGTCGCCCGCTCTTCGGAATGTGCGTCATGATGATGAGTCGCCGCCGCTGCGCCACCCGCAGCATCGCGGGCGAGATCATGTCATCGAGATCGACCGCGTCGAGCGAGTCCCCCGCCAGGAACCAATACGGCTTGAATCCAAGGTGGCCCAGATCGAGCTGCCGCTCTAGCTCGGCCTCCTCCCATTCGGGCCGCGGCGTACATCAGGCTCTCGTAGCCCGCTGCCCGAGCCGCCTCCGCCAGCCACCTGTTCTGCGCTTCGTAGTCGGTCCCGCGGTCTCCCGACCCAAACACCAGGCCCCCCACCTCGCGGCCCGGGAACAGCCGCTGGTGGGCGCCGCGCAGCGCCTCCAGCGGATACTCCTCCACCGTGGAAGGCAGAGATGGGTCCGCGCTCTGCCATCGCCCGGTGCTCCTGCGCGCGCCAGGCGTGCGAGTGCGCGTCATAGATGCGCGCGGGGAGCCGGTGCTCCAGCTCCGTCTCCCACACTCGCTGGTCTATCTCGTCGTACTCCCGCGTCTCACTCATGTTCGAGCCGCCCGATGGCCTCGCAGTACCGACTATACAGCGCGTCATACGCCTCTCGCCACTCCGGCGCCGGATCGTGCCGTTCCCACACTGCGCTGTCCGGAAGCTCGCCCCCTCCCGCCGCGCGGGCCGCCAAACATGCCGCCCCTCGCACTGCCAAGTCCCCGCCTGCGTGAGTCAGCGTTGGCACGCCAAGAACTGCGGCGACGATGTCGGGCCACACCGGGCTGCGCGCCGCGCCCCCGACCATTCGCAGTTCGCTGATCACCGCGCCCCTCTGCCGCAGGTAATCGCAGGCCGCCCGCGTCTCACACGCCAACCCCTCCATCGCCGCTCGCCACAGTTGCTCCCGGCCCAGGCCCGGCCCCAGTCCGAGGACGGCGCCCCGCGCCTCCGCGTCGCGTGTCGGAAGCGTTCGGCCCAGCAGATGCGGTATCACTATCACCCCATCGCTGCCCGGCGGAACACCGGCCACGGCCTCGTTGATCCGACCGAAATCGCGCTTCGCGCCGGTCAGCGCGAGCACCGCGTCCAGCGTCGCGCTGCCGCTTGAGATCGCCCCCAGCAGCCCCCACCGCCCGGGCTCCGTGTGCGGGCCGGCGATGAAAGAGCTGTCCCTGTCGATGATCGGCTGTCCCGTCGTTAGCAACAGCACCCAGGCCGTGCCGCACGACAGCAGCAGGTCGCCCTCCCACGTGCAACCCGCGCCCAGCGCCGCCGCGTACTGGTCGTGCGCGGGCGTCGCCACCGGTATTCCTGCGCGCAAACCCAGCTCCCGCGCTGCCGTGGGCAACAGATGCCCGGCCACTTCCCCCGGCCTCCGCGTCTCAGCGAATAGGGAACGTTTGACACCAAGTCTGTCGAGCACAGGCATGGGAATGTCCAGCGTGGACAGATCGAGCAGATTCGAGATCGACAGGTTCGTCGGATCGTTGACCCACGCCCCGGTCAGCCGAAACGTCATGTAGTCCGGCACGTACCCGATCCGGCGCGCCCGCGCGAAATGCTGTCCTCGGTTCGCCTTCAGCCAGGCGATTGCCGCCGGCGTCATGTGCCTGTCGGCGTTTCCGGTGAGGTCGAAGTGCTCGGCCGCCGCCAACTCATCGCCCTCTGTGCCAAGTTGCCGCCGGTCGCACCAGACCATCGCCGGCATCAGCGGCGCGCCCGCGCCATCGAACAGCGCAATCGTTCCGCCCTGGGTGGAGAGGCCGACCGCCGCCACCGCCGCCCCGCTGACTCCCGCCGCGCGCAGCGCCTGCCGCACCGCCCTCTTCGCCCCCCGCCACCATAACAGTGGGCTCTGCTCCGCCCATCCCGGCTCGGGACTCACCACTCCCTGTCGCGCCTCCCCGCTGCCGAGGCAGACGCCGTCGCGCCCGTAGACGCCGGCCTTCAGCACGCTCGTGCCGACGTCGATCCCCAGCAGCAGTTCAGCCGATGCCGGCAAGCTCATATCCATCTGCCATCAGATGCTGAAGCTGCGCCCCTACCTCCAGGCCGGGCTCGGCCGGTCGCCCCTCCGCCACCGCGGCACAGGAAGTTGTGCAGGCAGGCCGCGTGCGCCCGCAGCCAGCCGATCCCCACCTTGGGCGGCGGAAACGCCGCCGGTGGCGGATACGTCTGCACCGTCTCCAGCGCCCTCCATCCCCGCTGGTCGGCCGGCGCCGTCTGATCGTACACCCACAGGTAGTTCGGCTGCATCAGGTCGAACCGCAGCGCGCCCTTCGTCCCGTTGACCTCTATGCTCAGCTCGTCCATCGCCCCGGTGGCGATCTTTGAGGCCTCGACCTGCCCCAGCGCCCCATTCGCCGCCCGCACGGTCATCACCACCGCGTCCTCCGCCTTTACCGGAGCCGTTCGGCCTTCCCCTGGCAGCGCTCGCTCGGGGAAAGCGATGTGAGTCGCGCAGGAGCTGACCGTGAGCGGCCCGACCAGGTGCTGCAGCAGGTCGAGCGCATGGGAGCCGAGATCGAGCAGCACCCCGCCCCCGCTCATCTCCGCGTTCAGCTTCCACTTCATCGGCGCCGCCGGGTCGACGCTGCCGGAGTGTAGGTACGCGCCGCGGAGCGACAGCACTTCTCCGACGAAACCGCTCTCCATCAACTGCTTCGCCCGCAGCGTCGCCGGAAAGAAGCGATTGTGCAGCGCCATCTGGTGCGTGACCTTCGTCCCCCGGAGCGCGGTCGCAATCTCGTCGGCCCCGGCGCGGGTAGTGCACAGCGGCTTGTCACAGTACACATGCTTGCCTGCCGCTAGCGCCGCCAGCACCTGCTCCTTGTGGAACGCGTTGGGGGTGCAGACGTGGATGATCTGGATGTCGTCGCGATCCAGCAACTCCCGCCAGTCCGTCGTCACCACCTCGAAACCCATCGTCCGCCGCGCCGCCTCTGCCGTCTCGGGCCGCGAAGTCGCCACCCCCACGAATCGCGTCCGACAGGGCGGCGGATCGTAGAACAGCGGCAAGTTCACATGCCCATAGGAGTGGGCGCGCCCCATGAACCCGAACCCGATGAACCCGATGCCGAAGGTCTGCATCCTCCTACCTCAACCAGGCCGGCTGGCCATCCGGCGTCGCGCGCACCATGATCGACGATCCCTTCAGCGCCGCCGGAAGATCCTCCGGGAAACGCTTGATCTCTCGGAAATCCGGCACCGGCAGCGGCGCTCCCTCGTGCAGGATCGACTCCTGCGACACCAGGCCTGGCAGCGAGAAGTCGAGTGACGCGTAGAGATCAATCTCGAGCTGCGCGCCCTCCCGCGCCGCGGCCGTGAAGTCCAGCACTTGCAGCAGATCGCCGCCCCCGTGTCCGGCCTTCCTCGCCTGCTCCTCCCACTTCCGCCAGTTCGCCGGAGTGAAGTCCCCCGCCAGCTCCGACAGCGGACGCCACTTGTTGGGGTTATCGCTGTGGTCCGCCAGCCAGATCTTGTCCACATCGCCACCGCCCCGCGCCCCTCGTAACACCCCTTCGTCCCCTGCAGCGAGTAGTAGGTCATCAGGTGGGGGCGATTCGATAGCATGTCGACTCGCACTCGCAGCAGCCCGCCCCGCTCGGTCTTGCACAACATCATGCAGGTGTCTTCTTGCTCGTACTCCGCGCCCCGCGGGTCCCGATAGTGATGCCCGCTGCCGAATCCGCTCACCGACACCACCCGCTCCCCGAACCACCACAGCAGCGGCCCTAGCGAGTGCGTGCCATAGGTCATGCCGTCGATGCCGGTCTGCCACACCCGCCGCCACGGTGTGATCTCGTTCAGCTCCTTCAGTTCGTGCAGGTACTCCCCTTCGCCATAGTAAGGGGTGCCGAATAGGCCCTGGCGCGCCATCTCCCGCACGACACCCACCGACTTGATGTAGCAGTAATTCTCCGCCATCATGTAGATCGCAGAGGACGAGCGCGCCGCCTCCACCAGCTCCCACGCCTGCGCCAGGTCGACGATCGCCGGCACCTCGGAGAGCACGTGGATTCCGCGCCTCAGCGCAGCCGCCGCCTGCGGCGCATGGAACGGCATCGGCGTGGAGACCACCACCGCGTCCAGCCCGCAGTCGATGAACTCATCGAAGCTCGTGAAGCGCTTCTCGATCCCCAGCTCATCACTCGCCGCCGCCAGCGTCTCCGGGTCGATGTCGCAGGCCGCGGTCAACTCCACCTCCGGCAACAGCCTGAACGCGTGTGCGAAACCCGTCGCCCTATGCAGCCCGACCAGACCGACTCTGAATGGCATCTCCCTGCTCCTCGGTGCATCTCCGACCGCCCTACTTCTGCGTCCTGGCCCACGGTACTGCTTTCGATTCCAGCCCCCAACGGGATTTCGCGCCGGTCACGGCGAACTCTGACCTAACCGTTGAGGAGTGAGCCATGATCAGACTAGGCGTCGTCGGCCACGGCAATCGCATCAGCCACATGATCAAGTACCCCCTGCGCGAAGTCGCGCCTGACCTGCGCATCGTCGGCATCGTCGACCCGAACGAGGAAGCCGCCCGCAAGCGCCTCGATGAGTGCGACCAGGGCGCCGTCTTCTACTCGACTCTGGATGAGATGGTGAGTAAGGCGAAGCCCGACGCCCTCGCCATCGGCACCCGCTGCCACCTCCATACCCCCTTCGCCATCGAGGCCGCCAAGCACGACCTCCCCCTCTTTCTCGAGAAGCCCGTCTCCCACTCGATGGCGCAGGCCACTGCGCTCGAGAAGGCCTTCGAGAAGTCGAAGTGCCGCGTGGTGGTGAGCTTCCCCCTGCGCGTCTCCCCGCTCTGCGACCTCGCCCGTCAGTACCTAAAGGAAGGCGCCGTCGGCAGCCCCGAGCACATCATGGCCGTGAACTACGTCCCGTACGGCACCGGCTACTGGGATGGGCACTATCGCGACTTCCCCGTCACCCAGGGCCTCTTCATCCAGAAGGCCACCCACGACTTCGACTACATGATGTTCCTGATGGGCGCGAGCATCAGCCGCGTCGCCGCCATGGCCTGTTATGGCCGCATCTTCGGCGGCAACAAGCCGGCCGGCCTCGTCTGCTCCCAATGCGACGAAGCCGACACCTGCCTGGAGAGCCCCCGCAATCGCACCCGCAACCTTTCCGGCGGAACCACCCGCGACCACCCCTGCCTCTTCGGCGAAGACTGCGGCTCCCCCGAGACCGGCATGAACGAAGACTCCTCCAGCGCTGTGATCGAGTTCGCCTCCGGTGCCCACGGTGTCTACAGCCAGGTGTTCTACAGTCGCCGCGACTCCGGCGCCCGGGGCGCTACTGTCAGCGGCTACCACGGCACCATCGGCTTCGACTGGTACACCAATGAGTTGAAGCGGGTCCGCCACCACGCCCCGTTCACCGACAAGACCGTCGGCGGCGAAGGGCTCAGCCACTTCGGCGGCGACCTCGTCCTCGCCTACAACTTCATCGACCTCATCCAGGGCAAAGCCGAATCCCGCACCCCCATCTGGACCGGCATCCAGAGCGTCTACTCCTGCCTCGCCGCCAAGCAATCCGCCGAGACCGGAGAGTTCGTCAAGGTCCGCCAAGTCGGCCAAGCGTGATATCGTCGCCGGCCGTTGCTGTCATCCCGAGCGACTCGCCACCCCCCGTGCGGCTCTGCCGCAGGCAGAACGCACGGAGACTGGCAGCGAGTCGAGGCCGCGTAAGCGGCCTCGGTCTACGAGCTGCAGTCTGGTGGCAATGCGACGGATCGCCGCAGGCTTGCCCGCCGGCCGTGTGGCGGGCGAACGTCGCAACCACCCAGCCCCGCAGAGCGAGGGGGCGAGTTATGCGAGGGATCAAGACCTGCGGAGCCGACCAGCGGGAGGCGACTCCCGCCGCGCGGCCGTTGCCGGGTGTAGGGCGGGTATCCGCCGAAGCTTCAGTCGCCTCCGGCGACCTTCGCGAAGGTGGATGCCCGCCGGTCCGCCCGGGCCTCGGCTGTCATTCCGAGCGAGCGCAACGCATTGCGTCGAGCGGACCTGTGCTATACTGGTGCCAACCAAGCTATCGGTAGGGGGAACAGATGCGGATCTATGCAGGCGCCGCGGCTCTTTGGGACTGGATCGGATGTAACGCCGCGGAAGTTCAGGCGATAGCTGCTCTTCTCGGGCTGGGTGTTGCGTACCTCATCTGGCGAGTCTATGCTCGTCAGGCCGAGATCATGCAAGATCAAGCGGAGATCATGGACACCCAGAAGCAACTCTCAGCGACTCAGCTCGCCCTTCAGGGAGCGCAGACGCGTACAGATGAACTGCTAGCCCTCGCGGAGCTTGGGCCCGTATTGGTCCCAGCATGGGCCCGGGACGGTACCTACCCCTTGCCGGCTTTTGCCGGCAGGGTCATTCTCAAGAACGCCGGCCGCGGATGCGCATTCAACATCAGAGTCTGCTCCTGGCGCCTTGACCATGATCTCGCCAAGGTTAGGGACGACTATCTCGAGCCTCGCACCCAGTTTGTTGCCCCCGGGCAGGAAGTGCGGTTGCGGGCTAACGTTTCGCCGCTCGGCAAATGGACTTCCGAGTCAGGTGTACTGGTCCTCCACTACCAGGACTTCCTCGGCAAGCCTTGGCATACGACATGGAACCTATCTCCCGGTACCGGGGAGTATGAGAAGCTGGGATGCCCGGTCATCTGGAATCCAGGTCAGTGGCACAACAAGCCGCAGGCCCGGAGATACTGCGCACACTGCCCCGCGCCGCAAGCGCCTCCGCCACCGATAGAGGGTGATGACCACCCATGACCCCACGCCAAACCGCCATCGCCGCCCTGAGCAGACAGAAGCCCGAGGGCCTCGTCCCTCACCTCGAACTCGAGTTCCAACTCTCCGAGGAGATCTTCGGCTTCCCCGCCCTCCGCGCCAAACACCTCGAAGGCGTCACCGGCGCCAAGCGCCAGGACCTCCTCAAGCGCAACGCCGACCACTGGGTCAAGGTCGCCCAGCGCTTCGACCACTCCGTCATTACCGGCCTCCACTGGCTCGAACCCGAAGACCAGGCCCGCAGCTTCGAGTATCTCCGCGAGATTTCCGGCAACACCTATATGCTCTCCGCCTTCGTCGACGGCACCTTCAGCATCCCCGACGGCGAGAGCATGATGGAGCAGGCCGTCTACTTCACCGAGCGCGCCGATCAGGCGTTGGAGGATGCCGGCCGCCACGCCGATGACGCCATCGCCCGCGGCCTACCCCTCATCCAGGCCGGCGCCGAGGTCATCTTCATGTGCGCCGACTACTGCTTCAACGACGGCCCTTTCCTCTCGCCGCGCATGTTCCGCCGCTTCGTCACGCCCTTCCTGAAACGCATCATCGACGCCTTCCGCGCCGCCGGCGCCTTCACCGTCAAGCACACCGACGGCGACATCATGCCCATCCTCGATCAGCTCGTGGCCGCCGGCCCAGACGCGCTCCACTCCCTCGATCCCATGGCCGGGGTGGACATCAGGAAGGTGCGGGAGATCGTGGGGAACCAGCTCTGCCTCATCGGCAACGTCAACCTCGCCTACGTTCAGCAAGGCCCGCCCGAGAAAATCGTCGAGAGCGCCCGCTACTGCCTAGACCACGGCGGCGTCTCCACCGGCGCCTACATCTACGCCACCAGCAACTGCATCTTCACCGGCGTCCCGCTGGAGAACTACGAGCTGATGCTGCAGGTGCGTCGAGAGTACTGCGAAGCGTAGGCCGCGTTGCTTCGGTACCTTGGTGCCGAAGTCCCTCCGTGCCCGTTCGGCAGGAGCCTTGGTCGCCTCGGACGACTTGCTCCTGCCATCCCTCCCGCCATTGCCGTTCGCCGTTGCTGTCATTCCGAGCGGCTCGTCCTGCGAAGCTTCAGTCGCCTCAGGCGACCTTGGCGAAGCAGGAAGCGAGGTTCACCTGCCTCTGGCGGGAATCCCGCCGTTTCCCTTCGCCCGCCGCTAGGCGGGCGTGAATCTGTGTAATCTGCGGTTACTGCCGTTGCCGTTCGGCCTCTCGCCCTTCCGGCCCCCCTACTTCCCCCCGCCTCCAACAGCTCCGGCACCGTCACGAACCGGTACCCCTGCCGCTTCAGTTCCTCGATGATCAGCGGTGTCGCCCTCACATCGTTGATCCGCGAGGCAAAGGTCCCATCGTGCGCCAGAATGATCGCCCCCGGCTGCGCGTGCTTCAGCACCCGCGCCGCCATCGCCTCCGGTGTTGGTGCATCGTGATGATCCGCGGACACGGTCCACAGGATGGTCCGGTACCTCTCGTCCTTCGCGATCCTCAGCACCGTCCCGTTCAGCAACCCCCGCGGCGGCCGGAACAGATGCGTCCGGTGCCCTACCATTCGCTCGATCACCTGCTCGCAATCGTCGAGTTCGCGGATCACCTGGTCCGAGGTAAGCGACTCCAGATCGTGAGGATGCGAGTAGGTGTGATTGCCAACCGCGTGTCCCTGCGCCACCGCTTCCTTCACGATCTCGGGATACTTCTCCATCCGCTCCCCGATCATGAAGAACGTCGCCTTCACCTGATGCTTGTCGAGGATGCGCAAGATTCTCCGGCGTGAAATCCGGATGCGGCCCATCGTCATAGGTGAGGGCGACCAACTTCTCCTTCGTCGCCACCTCCGTGACGGGGCCAAAGTCAGCCTCGGGCGCGGGATGGCGCACCAGCAGCGCCACCACCACTGCGATCAACGCCACATCAAATAGGCTTCGCAGCAGACTCAGTACCTTCATCCCCGCCCATCACTGTCAGCGTACTGAAGGATCGCGCCTTCCAGGTTGCTTGCCCGTTGCTTCGGTAGTTCTACTGCCGAAGCCCCTCCGTGCCCGTTGCCTCGGCCCTGCTGTCATTCCGAGCGTAGCGAGGAATCCCGCCCGCGCCAGCAGGCGGCCATCTGCATCCATCTGCGCTTGCCCGCCTCCGGCGGGTTCATCCGCGTTCATCGGCGGCTACGACTACCGCCCTCCCCCTCTACACCCGCAGGAACACCTTCCTCCGGTACATCCAGAACAACACCAGCCACCACGCCGCCAGGTAGGAAAGAGTATACAGCAATCCCCCCAACCCCGCGCCCATCGGCCCCGTGTACAGCTTCACCCACGCCTCTTGCAGCGACTCGAATCTCCCGCCAGGCAGCGACCACCCCCACCCGCCCAGGATGTAGATGTTCACCAGTATCGGCGCCACGAATGCCGTGATCGCGTTCCTCCCCATCACCACCAGGGGGAACGCCCAGGCTCGCAGGTGCTTCATGTCAGTCGCGAAGTAGAGCAGCCCCAGCAGCGCCGCGCCCCACCCCGCCGTGAGCAGTATGTACGGCGATGTCCACAGCCGCTTGTTGAGGGGCACATCGAAACTCCACAGCCACCCCGCCAGGGAGAGGGCTAGGCCGACGGCGAGCAGCGTCCCCACCTTCCGCCGCGGCCCCACGAATTCCGTTCGCAGCAACTCCCCGAGCCCGACCCCGATCACCACCAGCGCGGTCGTCGTCAGGACCGCCGGCAGGTTCTCTAGCTCCCACCGCGCCAGGTAGGTCTGATTCAGATAGGCGACTGCATTCTGCTCCCGACCGAAGATCCCAGCGCCCGCGCCGGGAACTGGCAGAAAGCGCAGCAACGACCAGTGCCCCACCAGCAACCCCGCCGCAATCGCCAGCCGCGGCCGGAGCGGAACCCGATACAGCAGCGCGCCCCCAAGATACGCGAACCCGATGAGCTGCAGCACCCCCAGATCAAACATGGGATGTCGCGCGTAGCTTGAGTTCACCAGGCAGCCCAGCAGCACCAGCGCCGCCGCGCGTTTCAGCACCTCGTAGAGATAGGAGAAGAGCGGCCGCTGCGTCCGCGGCGAGAACGGAATCGCCACCCCCACAATCAGCAGAAACCACGGGTAGACCAGATCGGCGAAGTGCACCCCCTCGTTCCAACCGGCATGGGTCAAGTGCGATGGCGTCCAAGGCCCGAGCGCCTTGTTGTTGACCAAGAGCATCCCGCCGACCGCGATCCCGCGGAAGACATCGAGTGAAAGCACCCGCCCCCGCCCTGACCCCGCCTCCGGCGACCGCGGCGCCTGTTCCTCGGCCTCGGGAGCTAAGAGCACAGCCGCGCCGGACCCCTCCCCATTGGGCTCTAGTACCGCTATTCCCCCCTCGGAATCCCTGGACTCCGAGGGGTCAGAAACCTCAGTTGGCCTCATTGCACACTCAGCACGAGACTATGCACGGTCGCCCGAAGCCTACAACAGCACCAACCCCTATATACCCACCCCAGCCCACATCCCCTCCCCACCGTCACCGCAAGGCGCGGCTGCTATCACCCCGTGGCCTCGCCTCGCCGCTCCGGCCCACTGTCATTTTCGTTGCTTCGGTAGTTCTACTGCCGAAGCCCCTCCTGCAGGAGCGCAATCTGTTGCGCCCGCCGTCTCCTGCTGTCATTGCGAGGGGCGGCCGTTGCCGCCCCGTGGCCTTGCCCGCCTCTGGCGGGAATCTCGGTGTTCGCACTCCGCGCCCGCCATCCTCCCGTTCCGGTTGCTTCGGTAGTTCTACTGCCGAAGCCCCTCCCGCAGGAGCGCATCCATCGCGCTCGCCGTCCCATGCTGTCATTGCGAGGAGCGGCCGTTGCCGCCCCGTGGCCTTGCCCGCCTCTGGCGGGAATCTCGGTGTACGCACTCCGCGCCCGCCATCCTCCCGTTCCGGTTGCTTCGGTAGTTCTACTGCCGAAGCCCCTCCTGCAGGAGCGCATCCATCGCGCTCGCCGTCCCATGCTGTCATTGCGAGGAGCGGCCGTTGCCGCCGGTAGCGATTTCGGCATTCGCCCCCCGCACCCACCTCCTCCCGTTTGGCAGGACCTCGGTCCTGCCATCCCATCTCCTCTGCGCCCGGAGCCTGCCCTCCGAAGCTTCAGTCGCCTCAGGCGACCTTGGCGAAGGAGGGCGCCTCTGCGGTGAATGCCGTTCGCCCGCCATCGGGGGGCGCAGGGCGGTCCCCCTCCCCTCCCAGACGCCAGAGGGGAACGCAGCCTCCCGCGCCGTAAGTACCACAAGCAGACCCGATCTCGGACGGGGGGTGTCGCGATGAACCAATTGGCCTGGTCCGACACACTGCCTGCTGCTATCAGAGCGCTGGCAGGCGCGAGCGCCGCGGACGCCATCGGCATCGCGCCGGGCGATGCCTTCACCGAGGAGGAGCTGGGCGATCTCGGCCGCAGCTTCGGCCCCGTTGGCTCTGTCGTCGTCCTCGCCCAGCGAATCGTTGACCCGGTCCAGACGGTCGCGTTTCGGTCGGCGACCAGCCGCGAGGAATCACTTGTCGCTGCCACTCTAGGCGACGCTCTGCTGCGCAACACCTGCTGGCTAGTGGTGGAGATGCTGCGGGCGGCGAGTCACAAGGCCGAGATCGCGCGCAACGCGCGCTACGGCAACGACGGCCCCAGACATCGCATTTCCTACAAGAAAGCAGGAGCGCTCGCCGGCCTCGGCATCCTTGGCCGGAACAACCTGTTGATCCATCCTCAGTGGGGCCCGTGGCTCTACTTGAGAACGGTGGTCACAGACGCGACACTGCCGCCCGACGCGCCGGTCATCTTCTCCCCATGTCAGGACTGCGCGCGCTGCCTCTCTGCCTGCCCGTCAGCCGCGCTGTCCGAGTCAGGCTACGACCGCCAACGCTGCGAGCAGCGGCACGGCCCCCGGGGCCCAGGCACAGCCGATATGCGCCTCTCACCCCATGGCATCATCTCCTGCGACGAGTGCAGGAGAGCTTGCCCCATCGACGCCGCCCCGCCGCGATTCGCAGAGTGAGGGATAACCTGTGCGCCTCTCCTCTGCATCCGTTCGGCAGGAGCTTGCTCCTGCCATCCCCTCCCCCACTGTCATCGCGAGGGGCAGCCCGCGCGCTGCCCCGTGGCGATCCCGCCGTTCCCTCCGCCGTAGGCGGCTTCCCCACTCCGCGCCCGGAGCCTGTCCGCCGAAGCTTCAGTCGCCTCAGGCGACCTTGGCGAAGGCGGGCGTCTCTGCGGTGAAGGCCGTTCTCCCTCCTCACACCACCTCCACGACCTCATCCTCCCCGCCACCCAGCCACTCCTCTACCCTCCGCACCACCTCCCGCCGCGGCATCTCCTTCCCGCGCAGCATTTCCGCCAGGTCTGCCAGCTCCCGCCGCGCCGCCCGCGGCTGCCCCAACTGCGCCCGTACCCACGCCGCCACCTCCTCGCTCAGCGCGCCCGCCACTACCTCGGCCGGGCCCGCCGACAACAATCTCGCCACCGCCGCAGCCAACCGCTCATCACCACACCCGGCCGATCTCCGCCCCAGCAGTTCCGCGTTCCCCGCCAGTTCCTCCATCTGCGCCGCCAGCGCTGCCTCTGCCCTCCTCGCCAGCTCCGCCGCCTCCGGCAGCGTCACTTCATCTCCCAGCCTCAGCCCACAGCTCGGGCACACCACCGCGCCCGTCGGCAGCGGCTCCACCGCCGAGCATCGTCGCGCCAGCCCGGCCGCGGTCTCCGTTTCAACGCGTTCCCCCTCTTCGCTCGCTATCCCCGCCCGCGCCAGCCGCCGCGCCGCCTCCAGCGTCACCAACTGCCTTAGCCGCGCCAGCTCCGCGAACCGCCCTGCCGCATACGCCGCGCTGTGCCATGCCAGATAGTGCCGCCCATACGCCTCCAGCCAGCGCGTCGCCTGCGACCGTACCTCCTCCGCGTGCGCCACCAGTCGCGCGGTCGACCGAAACGCGGCCAGCACTGCCTCCCTTTCCCGCGCCAGCAGCGACCCCTCCGCGCACTGCACCCTCTCGTCCCCGATCATCCGCCGCAGTTGCGCGATCGACGCGAACCCGTCGCCCAGGAATCGCTCGCACCTCCGCCACCTCTCTACTTCGCGGCTGCACTCGCCCACTCCCCCGGGCATCGCCTCCGCCGCCACCAACCGCGCCAAACCTTGCCAGGATGTCAGCATCCCATCGACCCGACGCGCCAACGCCTCCGCTCGCGCCAGTGCTTCCTCCGCCCAGGCCCACTCCTCCTGCGACTGCCCGAGCGCCT
The DNA here is from genome assembly GCA_963699135.1 of uncultured Armatimonadota bacterium. GTDB lineage: Bacteria > Armatimonadota > Hebobacteria > Hebobacterales > Hebobacteraceae > JBEKKD01. The sequence goes on from OY969415.1 coordinate 2,488,965, forward strand.
CTGCCGCTCGCCCCAGTGCAGTCCGGTATCCCTCGGCCATCATCCCCGCCGCCCACTTCACCATCTCTGACCAGGCCCGCTCCTGCGTCGGCAGATCCCACGCCGAGCCGTCCGCCCCGCACACGGCCGCCCATAGCTCCCGCGCCGCCTCCCCGACCCTCCCCTCCAGCGCCTCTCCCCTCATCACATACGGCAGGTTCTCCCCCAGCGGCGCGGCGATCACCTCCAACCGCACCGGCTGCAGAAACGCGTCGAGGCCCACCAGGTATCCGGTCTTCACCAACGCCGCGACCAGCAGCTCGCACTGCTCCCGCGTCACTCCCCATTCGCTCTTCCCCAGCCGCCCCGCCAACTCGTCGAACCGCGCCACTTCCTCCGGCTCGATCCCCTCCCCGCCGGCCCGCGCCGGCGCCGCCTCCACCGCCGCGCCCACCAGTTCCGCGTCGCGCCAGCGCCAGCCGGAAATGCCGGTCGCCCCCCTCCATCAGTCCCAATGGCGCGGCATACGCGACCAGATTCGCCTCCAGCGCCGATGCCGGCGGCAGCGCCACCTCCCCCGGCCGGATGAACTGGTCGATGATCTGATTCGTCTGCACCCGCCCCGCCAGCCTCCGCTCCGGCGCGATCTCCGGGAATCGCGGGAACAGCCTTCGGAACGCGCCATCGAAGATCGCCGTCAGCGTCTCCTCCCACCGTCCCGCCAGCGGCGCCAGTCGCTCCGCCCTCATCTCCTCGCCGCCCCCGATCACCCGCCCCTCGTAGTACGCGCGCCGCAGCATCCCCCGCACCCGCGCCTCCGACTCCTCCCAACGCGCTCGCACCCGTCCTCTGATCTCCCGGTCCCGCGGCCTCGCCACTGTCGGATCGCTCACCATCCGCGTCAGCGCCGCATGCTCCACCAGTTGCTCGCGCTCCCCCTCACTCAGCTGTCGCGGCAGCCACGCCAGCAACCCCACTGCGAAGCGACCCTCCATCCCCTCCACCGCGGCCGCCAACACCCGCGCCTGCTCCTCGCTGTTCGCCCACGGCGAGGCCAGGAACAGCCACCCGTCCTCCCTCGACCCCGATGCTGCGAGCGCCCCGCCCAGGTTCCGCAGTTCCCCCGCGGTGATCCCCGACAGATCGCGGCACACCGCGTTCACGGACCTCCACGCGTGCCACCACTCCACCCCGAGACTCCTGGGCTCCAGCAGCCCCGAAAGCGGGAACCCCTCCTCCCGGCACGCCTCCAGCGCCGCCCTCTCCACTCGCGAGTCATCCGGCCCCATCTCCGCCACCAGCTCATTCAGCCGCTGCCGTATCCGCTCCGAGGCGTCGGTCGAGACATCTACATAGTACGCGTCATCATCCTCCCCCTCGCCCCGCGCCCTCTCCACGTACAGACCATAACGGTACAGCACGCCCGACACCTCCCGTAGTCCCTCCCCCTGCCATCGCGCGGCTTCGCTCCCCACCAGACTCGCCCGCACCTGCTTCGTCGGCCAGCGCATCTCCCCCAGTCCCAGCAGGCACAGCGTCTTCATCACCGCCGCGATCTCCGCCCCCCGCCCCGGCAGTATTCGCTCGGCATTCGCCATCACCACCTCATACGCGTGCCCCAGCTTCCGCCCCGCCGCGCTCATCTCCATCTCACCCCGGAAGCAGTCGAACACCACCTCCGGCGTGATCAGCCGCTCTGCCGGCCGCGCCGGCCAGTCTACCTCCCGCGCGATCTCTTGCAGCAACCGCACCGCGCTCCGCGTCTGCGACAGCGCCGCCTCCGCCGCCCGCCGCAGCGCCTCCAGACACAGTGGGTTCAGCGGATACGACCGCGCCAGCTCCTCGGGTGCAAACAGACTCGCTCTGGCGAGGCCATCAGAGACCTCTTTGCTGTCACCCCCAGTGCCCGTTCCCGTTGCTTCGGTAGCTTGCTGCCGAAGCGCCCCCGCCCCTCCCGTTCGGCAGGAGCTTGCTCCTGCCACCTCTTCTCTCCTGTCATTGCGAGGGGCGGCCGTTGCCGCCCCGTGGCAATCTCGGCCCTGGCCTGCTATCGCAGTCCCGGCTGCCCCCGACCGCCACAGCCGCGCCCACACCTCGCGCACCCCCGCCTCGAACCCCTCCCGCCGCGGAGCCAGTCGGTCCCGCACCACCCAACCCAGGTCCGCCAGGCTCAGCGTGAAGCTCGGCCGGAACCGATCCCGCAACTGCCGCAGCGTCCGCCGGTCGATGTCCCCGACTTCCTCCAGCCCCCGCTGCGTCACCGCCACCAACCAGCACCCCTCCCCCGACGCCCGCTGCGCCACGTACTGCAAGAACGATGCGTCCGCGTTCAGCCCCCGCCGATCCTTCCCGGCCAGAAACAGCCCCAGCTCATCCAGCAATATCAGCGGCCCATCGATCCCGTTCGTCTCCAACGCTCGCCGCAGCGCGCCCCACGCCTCCGCCCGCGACCGTCGCCAATCCAGCGGGAACTCCGTCTCCTCGATGAATGCCAGCGCCACCTCCGCCGCCCTCGCCGCGTCGCCCTCGCGCAGCTCGCGCCACGCCCCCGTTGCTTGTCGCTTGTGGCTAGGCGGGACGCCGCCATCCCGGTCCGCCTCCGGCGGGCTTAGGGACTGCCGGAGCTTCCCCTCCGGCCCGTCGCTCGTTCCCGTTCGGCAGGAGCTTGCTCCTGCCACTTCCTCCCCAATGTCATTGCGAGGCGCGGCGCCGTCTGCCGCCTGTGGCCTTGCCCGCCTCTGGCGGGAATCTCGTCGTTGGCGTTTCGCCGTCGCTGTCATTCCGAGCGACCCGTCCTGCGAAGCCTTGGCGGAGCAGGAAGCGAGGGCCCCCGCCGTTCCATTCTCCGAAGCCTTGGCGAAGGAGAACGCCGCCGCGTCCAACTGCTCCCCCACCTGCGGAACCACATACCGCTCCACCAGGTCCAGCAGATGCGACTCCTCCGTCAGCGCCACCCGTACCCCATGCCCCCGCGCCAACTCCTCCTCCAGGCGCGACAACACGATGTGTTCTAGCGAGTGGGTTGCGGAGTGTTCATCGAGTGCGATCGCCACCACCAACCGCGGCCGGCCATGTGCTGCGGCGATGCGATCGTAACCAGCATGGGTGGTCAGGAAATGGGGCCACGCCTCCTGCGGATGTCCCCCCAGCAGCGTCAGCGCCGCCAGCAAGTGCGACTTCCCCGCCCCGTACACCCCCGAGATCAGAAACGCGTCCCCCCGCTCCTCGCTCCGCCCCAGCGACCGCGTGATCGCCTCGAATGCCGCCCGCGTCTCCGGGTCTTGCAGCGAGTATCCGCTCAGCAGCGACCCCACCTCGGCCGATGCCCCCTCGCCGGCCCGTAGCCGCCCCCTCACTCCCTCCAACCACCCCAGCGACACTACCGCCGGCGCCTCCGCCATCTCCACCAGGTCCCCGACCACGCCGCAAGCTGTCATTCCGAGCGACTCGTCCCGCGAAGCCTTGGCGAAGCAGGAAGCGAGGAATCCCGCCGTTCCGCCCACGCTAGCGGGCGGCCCTCCCGTTCGGCAGGAGCTTGCTCCTGCCACCTCCTCTGTTGCTTCGGTAGCTTGCTGCCGAAGCTCTCTCCCGCCCTCGTTATCCTTCCCCTCGCCCATGGAAACGCTTGTTCTATAACCAGCCGCTAACTCCCTCTTGGCAACGCTGCTGCCCGTGGATGCTTCCTTTCCCCTCGCTGCCACCCGCTGCTCTCGCCAGGACTGGAGAAGCCGGTGAGGGGGTCTGGGGGACGAACGGCCAGTCGTCCCCCAGCGGGCTTCTGCCCGGCACAATTGTGCCGGGCAATGCCGCTAAGCCGTTCAGCCCTTTCCCCTCACCCCATCATCCCCCGCCACCACCCTCCGCTTGAACCCCTCCATCAGCCGCCGCGTCACGGGCCCGGCTTTGCCGTCGCCGATCCGCTCCCCATCCAGCTTCACCAGCGGGCACACCTCATGGCTCGTGCTTCCCAGGAAGGCCTCCTCCGCCTTGCGGAACCGCGTCAGCGGCACCCGCTCCTCCCGCACCGGGATGCCCTCGTCCTGCGCGATCTCCATCGCGAACTGCCGCGTAATGCTCGGCAGAATCGCCGGCCCCAGCGGACTGGTCAGCACGCATCCCTTCTCCACGCACGCCACCATCATGGATGCCGCCTCGGTCACCGTGCCATCGTCATCCACCAGAATCGCCTCGTGCGCGCCCAGCTCGATCGCGCCCGTGTGCGCCAGGATATTGGGCAGCAGATTCGTGGACTTGATATCGCGCCGCTTCCACCGCAGATCGGGCGCCGTGACCCCCGCCTCGCCCTCGAAGTTGATCCGCTCCAGCGCCGGCGTGATATCCTTCACCGTCACCAGCACCGTGGGAATGAGATCGTGGGTGTAGGCGTGCTTGCGCGGCTGCACCCCGCGGGTGATCTGAAGATAGATCGTCGCGTTCGGGAACTCGCTTCGCCGGTTCGCCCGCTCGATGATCTCCCCGATCAGATTCACATCGACATATCCCATGTCGATCTCTTTCAGGCTGCCCCGGAGCCGCTGCAGGTGCCGCTCCATCCCCCAGATGCGCCCCTCATAGCTCCGCAGCGCCTCATACACCGCGTCCCCGAACAGAAACCCGCGGTCATAGATCGACACCACTGCCTTCTCCGGCTTCACGAACTCCCCATCGAGGTAGATAACGTCAGGCATTGCTCTTCGTACTCCGTTCCCTCGTGTCAAGCACTGCTATGTCTGTTGCTGTTCCGTAGGGGCGTGATTCATCACGCCCGCTGTTTCCGCTTCTCTATCTCCACGGTCAACACTGCATCGCGATGAACGCCTCCGCCACTACCCGCTACCACCCTTCGCCCTCGCCAGGACGCCAGAAGCCGGTGAGGGGGTCTGGGGGACGAACGGCCAGTCGTCCCCCAGCGGGCTCCTGCCCGGCACAACCGTGCCGGGCATTAATCCCTGCCGTTCCTGCCGCTCGTACCGTTCCAGTGTCATCAACCTTCCGTGTTGGCGAATCGCCGGTACTGTAGCGATGCTCTCCCGAAGTTCAGCAGCAGCCCCACCGCCAACCGGCCCGCTTTCAGATAGTTGATCACCTGCGCCTCTTCCACGACCCCGGTCTCTCGGGTCGCCTTGAGTTCGAGCAGGACGGTGTCGAAGCACACGAAGTCGGCCCGGTAGGTAGAGTCTATTGTGACCCCCTTGTAGTCGATCGGCAGTTCGACTTCCCGGCGATATGGAATGCCTCGCTGACCCAGTTCGATGGCCAGCGCTTCCTGGTACACTGGCTCAAGAAAGCCACACCCAAGCTCCTTGTGCACCTCCATCGCGGCGCCGATGATCTCGAACGTCCGGCTGTCCCTCTCACCCATTCCTAATCTGCGCAATCTGCGTAATCTGCGGTTCCTGCCGTTGCCGTTCCCGCCGTTGTCGTTCCTGCCGCTGCCGTTCCCTCACCCCTGCCCATACTTCTCCCTATACCTCTTGTGCGCCCGCGCCACCTCATCCGCCGGAATCTCGCTCAGCTCCCCGATCTGCATCGCCAGATAGCACGTCCGCGCCGCGTCCTCCACCATCACCGCGCTCTTCACCGCCGCCTCCGGCGAGGCCCCGATCGTGAACACCCCGTGGTTGCGCATCAGGATAGCTTTCGACCCCCCGATATGCTCCACGATCGCCTTCCCGATCTCCTCCTCCCCGATCGCCGCGTACGGCCCCAGCGGAATCGCCCCGCCGAACTCATCTGCCATCGCCGTCAGCGCGCAGGGGATACCTTTGCCCGCCGCCGCAAACACGGTCGCGTAGTTCGAGTGCGTGTGCACCACCCCGTTGATCTCCGCGCGCTGTCGATAGACATACAAGTGAGTGGCGGTATCGACCGATGGTTTCAGTGTCCCCTCCGCCACCTTCCCCTCCCGCGTCACCACCACCATATTCTCAGGCGTCAGCTTCTCGTACGCCACCCCGCTCGGTTTGATCACCACCAAACCGGTCTCCGGGTCGCGGCCGCTCACATTCCCGCTGGTCATCGTCACCAGCCCCTGCTTTTCCAGTTCCTGATTGAGGCGGCACACCCGCTCCCTCAACCCCTCAAGCACTATCATCTCCTCTCAACTCTCCCACCGTCATCCCGAGCCGTAGGGCAGGAGCTTGTCTCCTGCCATTCCGTTCCGCGACGGACACGCAGTTTCGGTAACTTGTCTCCTGCCCGGTCGATCCGTTCGGCAGGAGCCTTGGTCGCCTCCGGCGGCTTGCTCCTGCCATTCCGTTTCGCAGCGGACACGCAGTTTCCGCCGCATCTGCGTCTATCCGCGGGTACCCGCATTCATCGGCGTTCCTTCCGTTTGCACCACCCCCGCCGAAGGCGGCGAACCTTCTCAGCGCTCTCCGCGTCTCCGCGGTAAAGGCCGTTCCCGACTTATCTGCGCCATCTGCGCAACCTGCGGATACTGCCGTCCCCTCCCCCTACCCCGGAAACAGCATGCACCCCTCCTCCAGGCACTCGTGGTTCAGCGCCACCTGATCGCAGACCGCGACCGCCTCCGTCTCCAGCGCGTGCGGCAGATACTCGCCCGACATCTCGCACCCCATCTTCAGCACCAGGTAGCTCTCTCGCCGGCAGCATCGCGCCGCGCCCATGCGGCCGATCTCCGCCAGCATCCGGCTCACCACCATCTGCACCACCCCGCGCGGCTCGCCCCGGATCGGCGTTGCGCCCAGGATCACCGAGTAGGCCACCCCCATTCCGAGGGCCGCCGCGCACCCGCCCCAGAACGCGCAGGTCCCTCCCGGCAGCTTGCTCGCCCGCTCCAGCGCCGCCTCGAACTGCTCCGGCGACAGCTCGCCGAACCGATTCCGGTAGGCTGTCAGGAAGGCCGCCGGCACCAGCGCGTGGTGCTCCGGCCCGTGCACTGGGAACAGGCTCGACTTGCGCATCGCCAGGAACAGCGCCACCGGATCGGTCTCCGTCGACCGGGCGCAGTAAGATCGAATGAAATCGAGATAATCGCCGGTATGGCAGTCGTCACACACGTAGTGTCCCGCCTTGCATCGCGCATTCGCCGCCGCCACCTCCCCACAGTAGTGGCAGGCCATCCGTTCCTCTGCGCGCAGGTACTCCAATCGCGCGCCACACACCATGCAGTCCTGCAGATGCCGCGCGTGCGGGGTCGCGGTTACCAGGGTCAGCGGCGCTGCGCGATGCGCCGCCATCGCGCGAGTCCCGCCGGGCTTCCACGCTCTCACCGTCACGCTGTCGAACCTGATCCCCTCCACCGTTCGCCAGGGCGTCCGGCTCAAGGCCTCGACGCCCTCGAACCCCAGCTTCTCCAGCACCCGCAGCAGCTTCGCCTCGGTCAACGCCCCCGCGATGCACTCCCCCTGCAGCCGCGGGTTGAACCTGATCTTCCCGGGCAGCGGGCGCTCGCTCACCACGTCGCTGATCACCACCCGCCCGCCGGGCTTCAGCACCCGCCTCACCTCCGCCATCACCCGCAACTTCTCCGGCGACAGGTTGATGACGCAGTTCGAGATTACCGCGTCGGCGTAACCATCGGTCAGCGGGATGCTCTCCAGCAGACCGCGCTCGAAGCGCACGTTATCATACCCCAGCCGCTCCGCCACTCCGGGGCGCGCGCCGCTGGCGAACGCCAGCATTTCCTCCGTCATGTCCAGCCCGATCACGCGCCCTCCTCCCCCACCAGCCGGGAGGCCACGAAGCACTCCATCCCCGCGCCCGAGCCCAGGTCCACCACCGTCTCGCCCGGTTCCAGCTCGGCCGCGAAGACGGGGCTGCCGCAGCCGTAGGAGCGCGCCACCACCTCCTCGGGGATGTGCGAGAGATAGCGCGGATCGATCGCCACCGGCGAGCAGATCTCGGTTTTCGGTTCGTGCGCCGCCTCGCCGTAATAGCGCTGGATCTGTGCTCGCGTCTTCGCCACCACGTCCTGGATCAGCACGCAGTTCGAGTGCACGAAATCCACCGAATGCTCGCCGCCATTCTTGACGCCGGCCTCGCTCGGGCAGCCGAACCCATCCTCTCCCATGATGTGGTACACCACGGGTCCGGGCGCGGTCTCGCCGATCAGCCGCTTCCGCTCCGCCACCGTGGCATCGATCACCGTCCGCGCCACCATCCGATGCAGCGGCAGGTAGGGATCGACTCCACCACTGTCATTGCGAGGGGCGGCCGTTCCCGCCCCGTGGCAATCTCGCCGTTGATCCGCCATCCCCGCGAAGAACGCCTGCTCGGGATCGCCACCGCCGTGCAGGAACAGCAGCGGGTCGCGCGCCACCTCCGGCAAGTCCACCACGCTCTTCCCGCGGTGCGCGTCGAACCGCTCCGACCTGAGCCAGATATCCCTGAGCGATGACTGCTGGAGCGACCCACCCGCCTCCGACGCGATGCCCACCAGGCAGGCCGAGGGGAACACTCGGCCGTCACCGTGGATCGCCAAGCTATCCCAGCACGCATTCGACAGATCGTACTTCACGTTCGGATCGCCGTTCACGATCCGGCGCACGTTCTCGATGTTGTCGATGACCAGGCCCATCTCGTCCGCCTGCGTCATGAGTCCGGCTACGGCGCGCTGCAGCCCGCGCAGTGGCGCCCGCGCCATCCGCGCGCCGCGCTCCCGCGCCTGCTGCCACATCAGGTGCATCTGCCGCACGCCCAGTCCGTGCGCCAGCTTCGCGGTTTCCGTGAGATCATCCAGGTTCCGCTTCAGCGCCACCGTCGCCACCGTGACGTTCAGCTCGGCCGCTACCGCCCGCCTGATGCCGCCCGCCGCTCCCTCGAAGCTGCCCCGCGAGCGCAGCGCGTCATTGCGCTCCGCCGTAGACCCGTCGAGGCTCACCTGCAGGTACAGCCGCTCTCGCGGCAGCGCCGCCAGTCGGCCGGCGAGTTCGTCGTCGAGCCGCGTGCCATTCGTCATCACCACCGCGGTGGCGCCGCAGTCCATCACCTCACCCAGCAGCTCCGGCAGATCGCGCCGCAGCAGGGGTTCGCCACCCGTCAGGTAGAAGGTCTCCGCCCCCAGATCGCAGCCTGCGCGGATGGACCGCCGCAGCGCCTCCGCGGGAATTCCGTCCTCGCGGTTGGGGCCTGACGAGACCAGACAATGGCGGCAGGCGAGGTTGCAGCGGTCGGTGACGTGCAGCCAGACCTCCTTCAGGCGATCCGGTTGGAGGTAGTGTGCGCGCCCGCGATAGGGCGCGCGGGGAGCGGGCGCGATGAAGGCCGTCGCCTCCTCCGCAAACCGCTCGATCAGGTGAGCCGCCCGGCCCAGGCTCGCGCCCGTGCGCCTCGCGTACTGATAGCTAGCCTGGTCCTGTGTCTTCCCCGCGCGCAGTTGCCGCAGCGCCCAGGCCCCATCCTCATTCGTCGCCAGCCACGAAGGCGCGCCCGGATCGATCACCAGCACATAGCCCTCGCGCGCCTCGACGTGCAGCTTCTCACTCAACAGCATGCCCATAGCCTATCGCTCGCCCTTCGCCAGCCGGCATGCCAACAGCTCACGTCGTCACCCCCGGCCGACACCTCACCTACACTGATACTGCTTTTGCTGTCGCGGGGCCGGAATCCTGTCAGCCAGCGCGCGGCTGGCCCGGCTCGCACCCTTGACAGAGGCTTCTCTGTCGTTAGAATGTCGCGTGCTTCAGGAGGATAGCCATCATCGCTCCGGCCATTGCCCTCGTGCCGCTTGATGACCGGCCCTGCAACCGCCTGTTCCCGCAGCAACTTGCGCCCATCTCGGGCTGTGAGCTGCTCCTGCCGCCCCGCGACGCGCTCGGGTGGTTCACGCAGCCCGGCAACTGCGACGCGATCGCCGACTGGCTGCAAGGATGCGCCGCGGACCGACTGGTGGTCTCGCTTGACATGCTCTGCTTCGGCGGCCTGGTCGCCTCCCGCACACCCGCGGTGACCACTGAACTGGCGCGGGAGCGGCTCAAATGCCTGCGTGAGCTGCGCCGCCGCCGGCCCGACCTCACCATCTTCGCCTTCAGCATCGTCATGCGCCTGGGAGCCACGGTGACCGATGCCGCTTCCCTGGCCGCGCACCAGGCGATCCAGGCCTATTCGCAGCTCGTCGACCGCGTCGAACGCCTCGGCGAGGAGTCCGCGCGCCGTGATCTCGAGGCCGCGGTCGCCCAGCTTGGGCCCGCCGCGCTCTCCACCTATCTGTCGGCGCGCCGCCGCAACCACACCATCAATTCCCAGGCGATCGGCCTCGCCGCCGAGGGCGTCATCGACTACCTCGTGCTGGCGCAGGAGGACTCGGCCCCCGTCGGCATCCACCTCCCGGAACTGCTGGCCCTGCGCGCCCAGGTGGAGGAGCGCCGTCTCACCGAGCGTGTCGCCATCCATCCCGGCGCGGATGAAGTGGGCCTGGTGCTGCTGGCTCGCCACCACAATCAGGCGGCCCCGCGGCCGCTCCATATCGGCATCTGCTACGCCTCCGACGAGGGCGCGCAGGCGATCCCGCGCTACGAGCATCAGCCTATCACCCGGAGCGTCGAGAGCCAGGTGCATGCGGCCGGAGCGCGACTGACTCCGCCGGCAGAGGCGGACGCCGTCCTCTTCATCCACACCCCGCGGGAGCCCCAGGGTGACATCGCGGAGGCCCCGGTGGAGGGCGGATCGCCGGCCCTCGCCGCTCAGGCGGAGTCCCTGGTCGAGCAGATGCGCGCCGCGCGCGCCTCCGGCGCGGGCATCGGCCTCGCCGATCTCGCCTATGCCAACGGTGCGGACCCCGAGCTGATCGCCGTCCTCAGGCGCACCGGTGGCGCCGCGCACCTCGATGCCTTCGCCGCCTGGAACACCGCGGGCAACACTCTCGGCACCGTCATTAGCCAGCTCTGCCACGCGGCCTGGAGCGATGGCGCAGAGGGGGACCCGCGCCGCGGGGAGGCCGCCGATGCGGCCCGGGACTTCATCGCCTGCCGGCTCCTCGACGACTGGGGGTACCAGAGCTGCGTGCGCCAGCAGGCCGCACAGCAGGCGCAGGAGATGGGCGCGAACCCCTTCATGTTGGGCGATGCTCACCCTGAGATCGAGCGACTGGTCTGCGCTGAACTGAAGCCACTTGCCCATCTGATCTACTCCGATCTGCTCGGGGCCGAGGCCGGGCGGGCCGAGCACGTGCGAGTTTCGCTGCCCTGGGGCAGGCTGTTCGAAGTGGAAGTGGAGGTCGCATCCGGCGGGGCGAGCGCGCCGGCGAAAAAGCGCTCATAGACACGGGCGAGCGCGGCGTCGAGGTCGGCCTTCTTGAGCAGCGCGGGATGGGCGCGCGGCCCCCGGTGGCCCCTCTGGAAGCGCCCATTTGGGTCGTGCACGACCACCGATACCCGGTAGCAGCGATCGGCCAGCTCCAGATACCTGGTGACTAACCTGGGCAGGATCTCGCCGCTGCTAACCACGGCCCACCCCTCCGCCGGCCAGCCCCGCTGTCGAGGCGGCTGTCTGGGAGGTCAGCGCGCCGTTGGGGGCGCGTCTGAGCTGAGTGTGCGGGCGGAGCGTTCCGTCCTGACCGAAATGGGACTGGAGCAGGCGGCTGTAGAAGCGGAATTCGTAGTATTCGACGCGTTCCTGTATCAGCCGGAGCCTGGCGGCGGATGGCAGATACAGGCCGAACGAGGGACTATCCTCGATAGGCTGCCAGGACCTGCCCCGGTAGGACAGGCACGGGCCGGCGCTCTGCGCGGCTGAGACGATGGCATTGAAGGCCCCCTCGTGGTAGATTGGGACCTTCCTGATCCTTGCGACTCTTCGCGGCGGCTCCTTGACGGCTCTCATGGCTGCACTCTCCTCAAGCTCTTTCAGTTGATAGAAGCCAGTGCTGCTCGAAGACAGCGCCCTCCCTCTCTGCATGTGCTCCTCGATCTTCCCCAGAAGCTTCGACGTATCATAATATACTGTAATATGTATTCAATGTCAAGACCTAGGACCAGAAATCTAGTCCTGTTGTCTCAAATTGGCCAGAAGTATGGGGAAAAGGGTATATGCCAGCAGTAGTAGAATGTGGTATGGTTCTATAGTGAGGGATTGGCGGTTGCACTAGCGCTGCTGTTTCTGGGGCGAAGGGGCCGCTGGACCGGGAGCTGAGCCGGGGGGCTGAAATGCCGGGAGTTAGGCTGGGAGGGCGTTTAGCATGCCAGAGGTAAATGTCGGCAGAAGGGTCAGAGAGGCGCGAGAGGCGCTGGACCTCACCCAGCAGGAACTGGCGGAGCGGATTGAGATGAGCCAGCGGGCGGTCTCGTACGCCGAGAAGCAGGTGTGGGTGAAGCAGTCCACTCTGGAGAAGTACGGCCGCGTGCTGGGGCGGCCGCTCCCCTACTTCCTCCGCCCCTACGACACCACCGATGCAGCGGGCGTCGGCCTGAGCCGAGAGGAGGCGGTCCAGCAGGCCTTCGGGGTGGTCTGCCGCGACCCCGAACTCGGCTTCGGCAGCCGCCCTAACGAGCAGCTCTCACCGGAAACCAAGCTCGACATCATCCGCCTCTACGAACGGTACAAGGGCGTCAGCCTATTGCCGCCGGAGGTGGAGTAGGGGGGGGACGTGCCCTCTGCCATAGACCCCCAGCGCTGAACCCAGGCGCGGGCCGCTACTCAGACTGATCAAAGAGAACGCCCTGGTCCGCGAGCGCGAGATCGGGACACTTCCCCTTCAGGTAATCGGCTATGGAAGCGAGAGCGGCTTCCTTGGCGGCAGTGTCAAGTATGCGAATGCGCCGCCCGGGGTAGGCCCCCTCAAGATCGCGATCTCTATGCCACCTAGATCGCCCAAAGCACCGTGGATCCCCTCTCCGACAAACGCTCTAAGGACCCTGGCCACCCCTCGGTTCATGGCCCTCCAGCGTTCGTAGAAGCGGAAAGTTGCCTCGTCCAGCAGCTCGTCGAACACCACCTCGATCTCTGATTGGGACTCAGCCTGCCCGATTCGAGTCGCGAGGAGAGACAACACGCGATGGCAGAGGGTCTGTCTGCCCACCTGCGCAACCGGGCTACCCTGATCTACGCTGGGATCCCAAGGGATCAGCATCAGCGGCAGAGGCGATTCGCCATCTGCCACTTCGCGAACCCTGACGCTCTGACCTACGACGGCGGCCAGCTCCTCAGGGATGACCCCTGGGTGGTACTGGTCTCTCAGATAGATACCATCAGACCGAGACTCCAGGCACAGCAACCCGGTTGGCGCTGTGATGAAGCCTTTGCCCTCCAACTCGGCCCTTATCGCGCCCAGACCTTCAGCTGGGTTCGGGGACTCGCAGTGCTTGCTGATGTAAACGACGCTCGTTTGGTGGCAGCCCTCGGCAGACATGGCAACCGCCGTGCTGAACTGCTCACCTGTCTGCAGCAGAAGTGAGCGGGCCTGCTCGGCAGCCGAAGAGGCTATGCCGAACATGGTCCGTTTGCACTCCAGTACGAGATAGCGGCCCTCACCGGGTCTTTCTAGGAGGAGGTCTGGTTGTGCCGCATCTCGATAGCTGAGTCCCACCTGTCCGAGTCGATCACGGAGCGATGGGATCAGTGGCATGGGCGGAGCGATGTAAAGCAGGCGGTAGCCGGCTTCCCTGAAGACCGGCCGCAGGGAGTACTCGCCTGGCAACGGCTGCGTTGCCCAGAGGATAAGGTTGATCTGACCTATGGGGTCAGAGACGACTTCGGCTGCGGTCATGGACATCCCCTCGCTGTCGGTCTGTTGCACTGCCGATAAGGTCATCGTAGGGCTGGTCGCCTACCCAAGCACTAACAGACGGGTCAACGAATCGCTGGACATTGGACACTAGGCGATGGATCGTATTCCCACAGGTGCCTCGGGGGAGCACGGCAACCAGGTGCCGGCGAGTGATCTCGAGGAATATGGGCTGCCAGAGGTGGCGATCGGCACCATACACGTGCACGGTGCTTGGGGTGATGAAGATCGGGACACCCCAGAGTCTGAACCGGTTCTGCTTCCTGCCGAACGTCGACCTGACCAGTTGGTCGAAGACTGCCTGCGGCAGCTCTGTTGAGAACCTAAGGACAACGGGAGCACCCCGCAGAGTCGTGAAGCTGCTAGCTGATGGTGCCGTAACCGTCTCCTGCTCGTACCAAGCAGCCCTCTCAGCGCTCTCGGTAGCATCCTTGTAGACCTTCAACACGTACAGAAGATGAGCTCTATGGTCGGCGAAATTGTCACTGCGATTGGTGACCTTCCCGTTGTAGTAGAAGTCATGCCCGCCGCGCCCTATCGACGGGAATCTGAGTTGCGATATCGAGTAGAGGGGCTCGTAGATACCTCGGAGCGTGGGAAGCTTGCGGCTGAGCACGTCAAGCCGGTCCACTACAGCAAAGCGTGAGGTACGCCTTTCACGGACAGGTTGGTCTCCTTCCGCTCGCTCCCTTACCTGGGCCAGCTCGGCCTCTTCGGGTTCTGCCTCGTCCGCCTCGGGCTCTTCTGAGTCATACCGGTCAGTGCTTCCCTCGAAGACACTCTCATGCTCGAATACTATCCGGCCGTACCTTGTGCCAGGGTTGATCCTTACCACAGTCGCCCATAGCTTGTAGAAAGTGCGACCACTGAGCCACAGGCGATCAAGGAGCGGCGTCGCGTCCACGAAGTCGCGAACCCACACATCGGCATCCTTCGCGTGCTCATTGGTGTAGAAAACCGGATATCGAGGGATGAGCAGTTCAGCCATGCCTATGTAGCGAAGAAGCGTCGGGCTCCACACCTTGAACAGACTGTCGTCGATGACGTCGAGGCGCAGGCCAGCGGCCCCGAAGACGTAGGGCAGGTCGCTCTGCCGCTCCGGCTGCGGCGTCGTCTCCAGGAGATAGCTCTTCAGTAGGGGCGCTGCAGTACTGCGCTGGTCGAGTTCGTCCCTACGGTCAAGCGCATACCCCTCCAGGAACTCAACTGCCTGCTCGCGGGTGTGGATGCTGTCCAGAACTGGCATTCGCGTTTCCCCTCAGTTGAGGTGGCATTCCCATTAGAGTCTTAGCCCTTGCGCGCCGGAAGTCCTTGTGCGCCCGGATACTCGTCTACGCCTCGATAGCAGGACGGAGCGCCGAGAGGCGCTCCGTCTTCGCGTAATCGTCTCGGAGCGGCCGGAGCAGTGGAGCCCGGGCCGATCGGGTCTAGTATCCGTACTCGCAGAGGCAGCCTCCCCACACGCTGGTCGGCTTGCCGGCAGTCATCAGCAGCGTGCCGTCGCCGCCGGACTGGTAAGTGCCGCCCTGGCCACCGCTCTGCCAGTTGCTGGAGGCGAGAATGGCCTGACCCTTCATCCAGGCGGCATGGCCATCAGCAAAGCCGAGGTTGCTGCCGCCCATGTGCCGGCTGTGGGCGCTGCCGATGGTGCCGTCCTCATACAGCCGGTGCTTGAGGTAGGCGGGAATGGCCCCCGCATACTCGTCGGAGCCGGAGTTGCAGCAGCCCTCGTCCTCGGAGCCGCAGACGGTATAGCAATCGTCGGGGAAGACGACAAGGCCGAGGGACCAGTACTCGGGGAGGCTGGAGTCGGCGCAGACGATGAGATGGGACACGTCGTCAACCTGCGAGGTCTTGACTTCCTTCAGCACATAGGCGCTGGTCCCGATGCTCTCCACGAAGCCGAGGCGCTCGCCACCGAGGTTCGAGTTGCGGACATCGAACTGGACGAGGGAGTTGGTGAGGATGCCGCCCCAGCCGGGCGGGAAGACGTTCGCCCCACAGACGACCCCGACGCCACCGGCTTGCCCAGCGCCACTATCGGTGCCAAAGACGGCGACGCCGGCGTTCTTCATGGCAGTAAGCCAGTTGGTGGGAAGGATAGCGGTGGGGCCGCTCTCGGACTTAGCGCTGGGGCAGCGCCAGATGTCCCGGTTCTTGGTGTACTCGTCCAGAATCACCGGCCAGCGCAGGAAGGGGTTGGCGCCGTCTACCCGCTGGTTGGGAAGCGGGGTGCACCAGTCCAAGGTCTCGCCGGAGTTGAAGTAGGCTTCGACATCCTGGCGATGTTCGTGAGGGGGGAACTTGTCGTAGTCCGACAAGTAGATCTGGAACGCCATGGCGATGTTCTTGACGTTCGACAGGCACTGGATCTTGCGAGCGGATTCCCGCGCTCGCGCGAAGACGGGGAACAACATGGCTGCGAGGATCGCAATGATCGCGATCACGACCAGTAATTCGATCAGCGTGAAACCACTACGTCGCCGCGAATTCATTCCGGTTACCTCCGGATGGCTGAAGGGGATCACACAGCTCAGGGCTCAAGTCCGAAACGCGGTCGGTTATCTGTCGCGCCCACCTCCTTTTGCTCGATGCAGATAATCCTTAGTATGTCTAGTCTAATGCTTATTTGGACGCGAAGTCAAGGTTCCGGCCAGGGCTCTGGCAGGCGGGGGGCGGGGCGGTCTGTGGGGATCGAAAACGACGGGATTCCTCGTTTCGCGCTGCGCGCTCGCTCGGAATGACAACAGTGGGCCCAGCCTCTGAGGCTGCACCCACCCGGGGAGTGTGACCCCTCTCTCCGGGTTGCCACCTGGGGGGGCGTCGTTGTTGAGCAGCGGAGGGCGTGCTATAATCGCCTTTGGGACCCGCAGCAGCTATTCCGCGACACAACAGGCAGGCGGCCATTGGAAAGAGCGAGTTGGACCTCGGAACGGGCGCAAGCGATTATCAGTGAGATCGAAACGGTCATCGTCGGGAAACGCCAAGCGGTGGAGCAGGTGGTCATCGGCCTGCTGTGTAACGGGCATATCCTGATTGAGGACATCCCAGGGGTCGGAAAGACGATGCTGGCGAAGGCGCTGGCGGGGGCGTTGGGGGCGACCTACCGACGAATCCAGTTCACGCCTGACCTGCTGCCGGCGGACATCACGGGCACCTCCATCTTCAACCAGAAGACGGCGGAGTTCAGCTTCCGGGAGGGGCCGGTCTTCACCAACATCCTGCTGGCGGACGAGATCAACCGGGCTACTCCGAAGACGCAATCCAGCCTGCTGGAGTGCATGGAGGAGTTTCAGGTCACGGTCGACGGCGAGACGAAGCTGCTGACAAGGCCTTTCTTCGTGATGGCCACCGAGAACCCGGTCGAATACCGCGGCACCTATCCGCTGCCGGAGGCGCAGCTCGACCGGTTCCTGATGAGGATCAAGATCGGCTACCCGGCGCCCGAGGACGAGGTGACGGTGCTGGATCGCCAGATGAAGCGGCACCCGATCTACTCGGTGAAGCCGGTGGTGGAGATGGAAGAAGTGCTGGCGATGCAGGAGAACGTGAAGGACGTCTTCATCGAGCCATCGCTCAAGCAGTACCTGGTGGATCTGGTGTGGGCGACGCGAGAGCACCCGATGCTGAGCCTGGGGGCGAGCCCGCGGGCCTCGCTGGGGCTGCTGCGGTCGGGCCAGGCACGGGCCGCGCTCCAGGGGCGGGATTTCGTGCTGCCGGACGACATCAAGGCGGTTGCGTCTCCGGTGCTATGCCACCGGTTGTTCCTGAAGCCCGAGGCCCGAGTGCGTCAGGCCGACGCCGAGCAGATCGTGGCGGAGGTGCTTGACCAAGTGCCCGTGCCGGCCGTGCCATGAGCGAGGGGGAAGCGCGGCTTCATGGGGGATAACCTAACCCATCTCATCGTGAGTGTGCCGGCCTTCCTGCTGGCGATCATCATCCACGAGGTGGCGCACGGGTACGTGGCCTACCGGCTGGGGGATGACACGGCAAAGCGGGCCGGGCGGCTGACGATGTCACCGCTGGCCCATCTCGATCCTATCGGCACCATCTTCTTCATCGTCTCCAGCTTTGCCGGCATGGGCTTTGGTTGGGCGAAGCCGGTACCAGTGGTCCCAAGCCGCCTACGCAACCCGCGGCGGGACGATATGCTGGTGAGCCTGGCCGGGCCGGTCGCAAACCTGGCGCAGGCGGCGGCGTGGGCGATCCTGGTGCGAGCGGCGGTGGTGGCGGTGCACGCCACCGGCAACGAGCTGGCGATCACGGTGGGGCGATTCTGCCTGATCGGCGTCACCATCAACATCGTGCTGATGCTCTTCAACCTGCTCCCGATTCCGCCTTTGGACGGGTCCCACGTGGCGGTCAGACTGCTGAACGTCCCGGACCCCCATGTGGTCGAGCGGGCGGCGCCGCTGGGGTTCATCGTTCTGCTAGTGCTGCTGCAGACGGGGGTGTTCGACATCATCTGGGGCGCAGTGGGCATGCCGATTATCGGGGTGCTGACGGGGCTGTAGGGGGGGCCTTCCCGCTTCGGCCATGAGCGGCTATCTGCCCGGATTGCGTCGTGCCGGGAGGAAGGCCAGGATCATCTCCCGGTTGGCGCGGAAACCTTGTGGGGTGTGCACGACTAGCCCCATTCGCATCACCTCTCGCAGGTCCCGAAACAGGGTCCTCTGGGTGCGCGTGGCATAGGCCCTGGCCACCCGCGCGCTGAGCTCTGGCATCTTGTTGGGGGGCACAGGATTCAACTCTTTGGACAAGTCGATCACCAGATCGCGCTGCCTGGCATGAGACGCGCCTGGCTTGTCGTCGAAGGTTCGGTACACGTGGTCTCGCCAGGTAATGGTGAGTTGCTGATCCTGCACTACTTTCAGTTGCTCTCTCAAGCCCTCCACGAAGCCCTCGATCGCGTAGCGGAGGAAGGCCAGCACATCGCCGCCGGAGCGGCTCGCCTGATCGAGCTGGCGGTAGTACTCGGGCCGGGTCTGGTTGTAGTGATTGCTCAGCAGATGAGCCGCGGCCGAAGAGACCCCGGCGGACACCAGGATCTGGAACTCGACGAGCCGCGCGGTGCGGCCATTGCCATCGCCAAAGGGATGGATCCAGGCGAGGTAGAGGTGCGCGAGCACGGCCCTCAGGATGCCCATCATGAGGGCGCTGCCGCCGGACGGCAGGAATGCGGACTCATCCAGCCAGGCGCAGAGCCGCGCGAGCAGATACTCACAGTCCTCCGGTGGGGCGCCCAGGTAGGGGCCGACTCCTACAGAGTGAGTGCGGATCTGACCGGGCACCACCCCCTCCTCCAGCTCGAGCCCCGCGAGGACGGTGCGGTTGTACTCCTCGATGTGCTCCGGCCGCAGCGCGACGTGCTCATCGGCCACCACCCGGTTCCAGATCAGGTTGGCCGCGTTGACAACGTTGTCTATCTCCCTGGCCAAGTACTCCTTTGAGGGAGGGAGCTTCAGCTCTCCCTCCAGGTATTGCCGAACTTCTTCCTCGGAGAGCGTGTTGCCCTCGATGGCAGTGGTCGCCCAGGCGCCCTTCGCCAGGAAGACGGCGTGAAGCCGCTTCGCCACGCCGGGGAGCAGGGGGACGCCGGCGATGTGCTCGCACTTCGAGCAGGCCTCTCCCAGCGCCATCCACAGCCTGTAGTCGGCCGCGTGGAGGTCAACGTGGAAGGTGAGCCAGGGATGTGTGGTCTCATAGTGCCGCTCTGCTGCGCGGATTATTCTCCGCCAATTCGCCGGTAATGTTGTCACTAATGACATCACGTACAATGGCATTATAGATGGTCTTAAGAGAGTTTTGCGGGAATTTGCAGGAATTCTTTGGGAAATTTTGTCATAGGAAATGTCATCCTCTATGTCACATCTGTTGTCAGAGCGGATGCGCCACCGGGGCCTGGGGTTGGGGAATATCGGTGTCTGTGCTCCGTCCCGGCAGTGTTCGGGGCCCTGGCATGGACCTGAACGCGGAAGGCGTGACAGTCACAGGGCTTCGCGTATCTGATGCCGGTGCTTCAGCGGCACGCAGCCCGCACTCCCGCCAGGGCAGTAGTCTGCCCTTCGCGAACCAACGTACGCGCAACGCTGCTCTCAGTCGCGTCCGGCTCTTGCCACAGTGCGGCGGCCGTACTAAGATAGGGATGCAAGAGCCGTGAGCCGCGCCCATTCTGCGCTTGTGGGCGCGTTGTTCATAAGATGACCCGATCGACGAGGCCCGTTGTTCGTAGTATAACCTTATCGACGAATGGTATGGAGGTCGCGGGATGGCGGAAGCAGAGCGCTCCACATGGCGGAATAAGGTAGGGCTGGCCGAGATGCTCAAGGGCGGGGTGATCATGGACGTCACCACCGCGGAGCAGGCGAAGATCGCGGAGGAGGCCGGCGCGGCGGCGGTGATGGCGCTGGAGCGGGTGCCGGCTGATATTCGCGCGACAGGGCGGCGTGGCCCGCATGGCCGACCCGGTGAAGATCCGAGAGATCATGGCCGCGGTCACCATCCCGGTGATGGCGAAGGCGCGCATCGGGCACTTCGCGGAGGCGCAGGTGCTGGAGGCGCTGGGCGTGGACTTCATCGACGAGAGCGAAGTGCTCACCCCGGCGGACGACCAGTACCACATCGACAAGCACCTGTTCAAGGTGCCGTTCGTGTGCGGCTGCCGCAATCTCGGCGAGGCGCTGCGGCGCATCGGCGAGGGCGCGGCGATGATCCGCACCAAGGGCGAGGCCGGCACCGGCAACATCGTCGAGGCGGTGCGCCACATGCGCACGGTGATGGTCGACATGCGACGCCTGACGACTGCTGCCGGCGGAGGAGCTGATGACGGCGGCGAAGGAGCTGGGCGCGCCGTACGACCTGGTGGTGTGAGGTGGCCCGCATCGGCAAGCTGCCGGTGCCGAACTTCTCGGCCGGCGGGATCGCCACTCCCGCGGACGCATCGCTGATGATGCAGCTCGGCGCGGAGGCGGTGTTCGTGGGCTCGGGGATCTTCAAGTCCAACGATCCGGCGGCGCGGGCCAAGGCGATCGTGGAGGCGACCACCTACTACGACAAGCCGGAGGTGGTGGCGCGAGTTTCGGAGGGCATCGGCGAGGCCATGCCGGGCCTCGACATCTCGAAGATCGACGAGAAGGATCTGCTGCAGACGCGAGGGTGGTAGCCCATCCTGAAGGGGCGGGCCGCCACGGTCCGGGCAAGCGTTCAGTTCTTCTGACAAACATCGCAGTAATAGGAGAGACGACATGGTCGGAAGAGGGATCGCCGTAGCGGGGATCTGGTTGGGAATAGGGATGGCGATTGGCATGACCGGGTTGTCCTCCCACCCCAGCCTTCCGGGATGGGTGTACAAGTGGATCATCGGAGGGGGGCTGATCGCGACGATGCCGATCGTGCTGCCGCTGTTGGCGCCGCAATCGTGGGACAAGAACGGGTAGGGAGCCCGGCGGCCGGCCAGTAACGGAGGGATTTCAGCTGAGTGCCCGGATCGTTCGGTCGGACCCGCGCCGACGGGGGGCGCGGGGGAGGAGGTTGTTCGTGCGAGTAGGAGTGTTGGCGGTTCAGGGGGCGTCGCGGGAGCATCTGGCGACACTGCGGCGGATGGAAGTAGAGGCGCTGGGGGTGCGGACGGTCGAGGAGATCGCGGCTTGCGACGCGCTGATTATCCCGGGGGGTGAGAGCACGACGATCGGGAAGCTGATGGTGCGGTACGGCCTGCTCGATGCGGTGCGAGCGCACGCCGGCGCCGGCAAGCCTCTGCTGGGCACGTGCGCCGGGATGATCCTGATGGCGAAGAAGATCGAAGCGGCGGCGGAAGACCAGCCTAGCCTCGGGCTGATGGATATTATCGTGGAGCGGAACGCCTTCGGCCGACAGGTGGACAGCTTCGAGACCGATCTTGAGTTCGAGGGCGTCAATAGCGGCCCGGTAAGGGCGGTGTTCATCCGGGCGCCGATCATCAAGTCGGTGGGGCCGGGAGTGAAGGCGCTCGCCAGGAGCGGCGGTCGCATTGTGGCCGCGCAGGAGCGGAACCTGCTGGCGCTCTCGTTCCACCCGGAGTTGACTGAGGACATGCGGATACACAGGTATTTCCTGTCGCTGGTGGGGTAGGCGGGGAAGAGCTGGGCCGAGGGTGTGACCGGGTTCCTGGGGTCACGCCCCGGGGTCGGGCGAGGAGTAGAAGATGGTCACAGCCCTGGGCCGGCAGGCGGTGGCGGCCGTGGCCTTCGTAGGGGACCAAGTGCTGTTGCTGGCGAGCGCCGCCGGGCACCTCGCTCACGGTCGCCTGGGTCTGCGACGCACGCTGCAGCAGATGTCCATCGCGGGCACCGACTCGCTCCCCATCGTGATGGTGACGATGCTGTTCGTGGGGATGGCCTGGGGGTTCAGCACCGCGCGTTACCTGGTGCAGTTTGGGGCCACCAGCTACTACGGCGGCAGCACGGCGGTTGCCATCGCTCGGGAGCTGGGGCCGGCGCTGTGCGGCGTGGTGGTGGCGGCGCGAGTGGGGTCGGCTTTCGCCGCCCAGCTTGGGACCATGGTGGTGACCGAGCAGATCGACGCGCTCCACGCGCTGGCGGTGAACCCGATGCACTACCTGGTGGTCCCTCGCCTGGTGGCATGCGTGATCATGCTGCCGGTGCTGACGGTGATCGGGGATGCCACCGGTATCCTGGGGGCCTATCTCATTTCCCCGAACGAGGGCATCACTACCGGGGCCTATGTCAGCTCGATTCAGCAGTGGTTGGGCACCGATGATCTCTATGGAGGGGTGGCGAAGGGATTCTTCTTCGGGGCGATCATCGCGCTGGTGGGATGCCGCCAGGGGCTGCGCACGACCGGCGGCGCGGAGGGGGTGGGACGCGCGACGATCAGCGCGGTGGTGCTCAGCATCGTCTTCATCTACGTCGCGAATCTACTCCTCACCATGCTGTTTTTCCATCCCTGACAGACTATGAGCACGCAACCCCTTCCCATTCAGCTCGAACAGGTCCACTATGCCGTCGATGGCAAGGTGATACTGGACGGTGTCGACCTCACCGTTGGCCGGGGCGAGATCGTGGGCATCATGGGCCGCAGCGGCACGGGGAAGACGACGTTGCTGCGCCTGGTGATGGGACTGGCGCGACCGGAGTCCGGCCGGATTCTGGTGAGAGGGCGCGATATCGTGGGCCTGAGCGAAGAGCAGCTCGATAGCGTGCGGCTGGACATGGGGATGGTGTTCCAGGGAGGGGCGCTGTTCGACTCCATGACAGTGGGGGAGAACGTGGCCTTCGGCCTGGTGGAGCATCGGCGCCTTCCCGAGCGGGAGATGGCAGGGCGGGTGCGGGAGCTACTCGAAATGGTGGACATGAGCGGCAGCGAGAGCCTGATGCCGGCGCAGCTATCAGGCGGGATGCGTAAACGCGTCGGCATCGCGCGGGCGCTGGCCCTGGAGCCGACGATTATGCTGTATGATGAGCCGACGGCCGGGCTGGACCCGATCTCCTCGGCGGCGATAGACAACCTGATTCTGCGTCTGTGCGAGCAGGTGGGCGTCAGCACACTGATCGTCTCCCACGATGTGCAGAGCCTGCGACGGGTGTCAGACCGAGCAGTGCTGCTGCACAGGGGAGCGTTCCTGATGACGGGCAAGATGCAGGATCTGGAGGCGAGCGGGAATCCGGCGGTGCAGCAGTTCCTCTCCGGCAGCACGGAAGGGCCGATGACCGGGGAGGAGGAATGACGGGGAGGTAGGAGAGTGAGACACGGGGCAGAGGTCAAAGTCGGGCTGATTACCCTCCTGGCGATCGCGCTGCTGGCCGTGTTTGCTTACTACGTGCGGGGGAGCCTGAGCGGGAGGCACACCTATACGGTCTTCGTCACTTTCGCCAACGCGCGTGGGCTGCAACAGGGCGATCCGGTGCGAATGGTGGGGAAGAAGATCGGGGAGGTGGTCAAGGTCGGCATCACACCGCCGCCGCTGAAAGCGCAGGTGATGCTGGTGATCGACAAGCAGTATCCGGTGTTCAAGAACTACACGTTTCAGATCGCGGCGGCCGGAGTGTTTCAGGAGCGATCCATCGAGGTGATCCCGACCGCGGCAGGCGCCGAGGGGCTACTGTTGGCAGACCAGGCGAAGGTCGCGGGCGTGGCGGCCCCGGATCTGGCGGATATGCTCAGGAGCGCGCAGGGAGTGATGGCGAGTTTCCAGGGCACGGCGGAGCGGTTGCAGGAGGTGCTCGGGAACAAGGACCTCCTGGCGGGAGTGCAGCGGGCGCTGGAGAGCTTCGCAAATGCTGCCGACGCGGGATCGCGGGTGGCCGAGATCACGGCGACGCTGGCCGAGAGGACGGAACCCGAGGCGACGCGGATTCTCGCCGAGTTGGGCCAGGCCTCGTCGGATCTGCAGGAGACCACGAGCAAGATTCGCCAGACCATCGCCGAGGGGTCGGCGTTGGACGACATGGAGGCGACGGCCGGCAACGTACGGGAGCTGAGCAAGCACCTGGCCGAGATCACGGGCAGTCTGGACGAGCTGACCTCCGCCCCGGAAACGAAGCAGGAGCTACGCGAATCGCTGGCGGCGGTCCACGACGCGGCGATCTCGCTGAAGAAGATCGGCGCGGACATGGAGGTGTTCTCCGGCGAACTGAAGAAGGCGGCGCCCGCGGTGCCAAAGGTGGCGAAGGATGCGGAGCAGCTTACCGCCACAGTGGCAGGGCTTCAGGAGAGCCTGAAGCCGCCGAGCGTGCATGCGGATTTCCGCGTGCTCTACAGCGGCGGGGCAGGCCGGAGCTTCTCGACGGGAAATCTCGACTTCAGCTACCCCCAGGTTCCCGGCCGCTTCCTGCGCGTCGGCGTGGATGATATCGGGGAAGAGAGCAACGCGAATGTGCAGGTGGGGGAGCGCCTGCGCCTGGGCGCGCTCCGGTACGGGCTGGTCCGCTCCCGCCTGGGGATGGGATTCGACTTCGCCCTGCCCCATCGCAACCGGCTGAGCATCGACCTGTTCGACCCGAACTCCGTGCGGGCCGACGTGCTGCTGGAGGCGCCACTGGGGCGCGCGACTGGGCGCTGCTGGCAGGGGGTCGCGACCTGGGCAAGGATGACGTACTGGTGCTCGGGGCGCGGATGCAGAAGTAGCGCCGGGGTCCCGCGATCTATCCACTGAGGCAGGAGGCGGTGATGGCTATGGCGCGGGTGGCGATCGCGCACGGGGAGGATGCCGGCGCGCTGGTGCGGGAGGCGCTGGCGCAGATCGACGCCGACAAGCTGGTTCGCCCCGATGATCGGGTGGTGCTGAAACCGAACTATGTCGAGCCGAGGATGCCGGACACCGGCATCACCACCGATGCCCGCGTGATCGAGGCCGTGATCGGGTGGCTGCGCGACCTGGGCGTCGCCAAGATCACGGTGGCGGAAGGCGGATGCTCGAAGGCGAAGACCGACCGGGCGTTCCAGATGGTCGGGCTGCCGGGGATCGCGAAACGCTACGGCGCGAAGCTGCTGAACGTGTTCGACGACGAGAGCGTGACAGTGAAGATCCCGGACGCGATGTCGTTGCGCGAGATTGCGCTCTCGAAGACCATGGTCGAGGCCGACTGCATCATCAACCTGCCGAAGCTGAAGTGCCACTGTATGGCCTATGTGACCCTCGGGATCAAGAACCTGATGGGGGCGATCACGGTCGATAAGACGATCATGCACCAGGACCTCGACGAGCGGCTGTGCGATCTGGCGAGCGTGCTGCCATACCGGTTGTGCGTGATCGACGGGCTGATCGGGGGCGAGAAGCACGAGAACACGGGCGCGCCGGTGAAGACCGACGTGATCATCGCGGGCGTCGATCCGGTGGCCACCGACGCGGTCGGGGCGCGGGTGATGGGCATCGACCCCGCGAAGGTGAAGCACCTGCGGCACTGCGCCGACCGCGGGCTGGGGGAACTGCGGGCCGAGAGGATCGAGGTGGTAGGCGCGCCGATCGCGAAGGTCAGGAAGCAGTACGATCAGCCGTGGGGGTTTGGGTAGGGGGACGAGGGTGTCGCGCAGCCAGGCGAGGGCGACGGGAATGCCCTACTCTCTCCTCGCGCCTTGCCAGACCGGCATTTCGATGTCGGTGCAGAGCTGGATCACGAGCAGTTCGAGGGCGAGGGGGTCGTCGCCGACCTTTCCCTGGATACCTTTGAGGGCGAGGTCGCAGGCGAGCAGGGCCTGCATGGCGCGGGTGAGCTGCTCCCAGGAGAGCGCGCCGGCCTGCCTCATGCTGCGCTGCGCCAACCAGTTCAGGCGGGAGAACTGGGCGAGGGCGTTCTTCCGCGCGTCCTGAGGGAGCAGGCTGAGGACTTCCTCGCTCGGCTCTCTTCCCGGCCGCCAACCGTGATCCATGAGCAGCTTGGTCTGCCACACCAATCGCACCGACTGGGCGAGCAGGCCGAGGAGGCGGGTCGGGTCTTCGCGCCGCACGGTCAGCAGATCGCGGAGGATGGCGACAGCGCGGGCCGGGCTGCGCTGCCGGACCGCGTCCATCAACCCCCACACGTCCTCTTCGAGCAGCCGGGGGGTGACGGCGTCAACGTCGGCATTGGTGATGGCCGCCTCGTCGCCCACGTAAAG
The DNA here is from genome assembly GCA_963699135.1 of uncultured Armatimonadota bacterium. Classification (GTDB taxonomy): domain Bacteria; phylum Armatimonadota; class Hebobacteria; order Hebobacterales; family Hebobacteraceae; genus JBEKKD01. The sequence continues at coordinate 2,515,222 of OY969415.1, forward strand.
GGAGAGCTTCTCGACTTCCGATTCGAGTTCGGCGAGCCCGGTGCCGACCCTCTGCTCGGCCAGCTTCCGCGCAGCCGCGGGCTCCAGCCGCTTCCCCCGCACTTTCGCCTGTGCGATCGCCCAGGCGGTGGCCTCGGGGACGCGCATGGCCGGGAACTCGATGACCAGCCCGTGCTGCTCGATGGCGCGCTGGAGCTTGGCTCTGATGGCGCGGCGCCGGTTGCGGTCTCCGGTCTCGGCGGTGATGAGAATCACCGAGACGCCGGCCGGAAGCGCGCCGACCGCTTTGACCAGCTTATCCTGCTCGTCGCCGTCGATGCGGTCGGCGGAGGATATGACGATCACTCGCGGACCGCCGAAGAGGGCGCCGGTCTGGCAGCGGTTCAGGAGGTCCCGGGCGGTGACGCTGGGACCGTCGAGCACCTCCCAGCTCACCTCCTCGCCTGGTTGGGACACCTCCTCGCGCATGCGCCCGACGGCTTTGCGCTTGAGGTGGTTCTCCGGGCCAGACAGCAGGCACCACGCGCCGAGGCACGTGAAGTCCTTTGCCTTCTCATAGTCGGCGCCGGAAAGCTTCATGGGTTCGCCCGTTCCGGGGGGAGTTTCGGCGGGCGAGCGCCTTTGCCCTACACCTGGGGCTCGCCGGCATCCTCTGCTGGGACTTCTTCGGGCGGCTCTGGTCTACCTAGTCCGAAAGTTCCCAAGGCGGAGAGGATGAGCCAGCAGGCGCCGATGGTGACCAGCACGTCACCGATGCTGCCGGGCGTGAAGAAGGTGGGGCGCGGCACGAGGAGGGGGAGGCGCAGTACGTCGGCCAGTGGGCGAAACTTGGTCCGGGGAGTGACCGGTTTGTGGTTGATGTAGTTGGGGGAGTCCAGCAGCCTAACCATGGCCGGGCTGCCATAGCGCACGGCCAGATCGCGGTCGACGGGCATGGCGCCGCCATTGGCGAAGACCACGATGAGGTTGAGGAACACGCCGAGCGCGGCCAGACGCATGCCCCAGAGGTGGAAGTTGAGGGCTAGCGCGGCGCACAGAAAGACATAGGCGGCGACATTGATGGGGCCGCCGATAAGAGGGGCCAGGGAGGAACCCCGAGCCCCCAGGATGGCGACGGCCATCTTCCCCATGGCGGCGAAGATGAACAGACTGGGGGCCTTGAAGTCGAGCGCCTTCACCCGGCTTACTCGGCCTCCGGCGAAGGCAGCGATGATGAATGCCAGCACGGCCGCATCGAGCAGCATACTCCGGGGCCACCTCGCGATCCGAAGCTAACGCGTCACGAACACGTATCCCACAAACAGCAGCCACCCGAGCAACCCGGCCGCCAGAGGCCAGGGCGCCATGGTCTGGGATCTCCCTGACCTCACTCGCACCAGCACCAGCAGGCCGCTCGCGAGCGCGATCCCCGCTGAGAGCAGCGCGGCATCCCCGGTCGGGAGCGCGCGGAAATGCCACGGTGTCAGCAGGATGCCCACCGTGACGGGGAACGTAGCCTGGAATACCATAGCTCCGGTGATGTTTCCCAGAGCCAGCGTGTCTTTTCCCTGCCGCACCCAGATCACGGAGTTCAGTTTCTCCGGGAGTTCGGTCGCAATCGGGGCGACGATGAGCGCGAAGAGGAGAGGCGAGAAGCCGATCAGGATGCAGATATCCTGGGTGGCGCCGACGAACTTGTAGGCTCCGGCCAGGATCAAGGCGAGAGCGAGCAGCACCTGGAAGGCCACCGCTTGCAGCCGGGGTTCAGCGCCGTTGATGGCCTCGCGCCGCGCGAGGTGCTCTTCCCGGTTGGGCACCGGCCGGATCAGGGGGAGCCAGCTCCACACGACGTGGAGCATCAGCGGCTCCTCCTTTTCGCCCTCGGCTGACTCGCGCAGGTTCAGATAAACATAGTAAGCATACGCCACGAGCAACACCACGGCCACCAGGAAGCGGCCGTGGTGTGGGTCGGGGAGGAAGCTGGCGGCGATGGCAAAGGCGTAGAGCGGGAGGAAGAAGCCGAGGTCCCGAGTGAGTATATGCCGGTTCACCCGCAGCCGCCAGCCGTTCTCGCGCCGCCGGCGGTAGACCCAGGCCGCCAGTGCGGTGACGAAAAAGGCGAGCGTGGCGAGCATGAAGGGGGCGCCCAAGATGGCGCCGAGGCCGATCTCCTGGCTCTCCTTCTCCTTGAAGAAGATTAGCGCCACGAAGGGGATGGTAGTCTCGGGCAGGGCGGTGCCAACCGCCGCGAGTACGCTCCCGACGGCGCCCTCAGACAGCCGCAGACGGACGCCGAGCCATTCGACTCCGTTCGTGAAAAGCTCGGCGCCGGCGATGATGACGAGAAAGCTAATGAACAGCAGCCCGATGTCGAGTAGCATATTAACCTTTGATTTCGCTCCTGCGAGCCGCGCGCCTGCCCGCGGGGGAAGGGAGAGAGGAGAAAGGGACGGTCTAGGATTCCGCGGCGGCGCGGCCGAGGAAGAACAGGGCGACCAGGGCAGAGAGGGTGAGCAGCGCGGAGGCGACGTAGAACGGGTAGCGGATGTTGATGTCCCAGAGGTAGCCGCCCGCCAAGGGCCCGAGGAAGGCGCCCGCGCCCTGGGCGGTGGCCATCAGGCCCATCACGCGACCGGCTCTGCCCTTCGGCGCCAGGTCGGCAATCAGCGCTAGCCAGGATGGCACGCCGAGCATGAAGCCGAGCGCGACCACGGTGCCCCCCAGTGCGAGGGCGTGAATCGACCCGGCGCGGGACACCAGCCACAGGCCCGCGGCCGCGATGCAGAGGGCGACTTGCACGACGCGGCGCTTCGGCCAGCGGTCTCCGATGTGGCCGAGTGGCATGCCGAGCAGCCCGGCCGGCAGGAAGAAGGCGAGCAGGAGAAACCCGATGTGCTGGCGCGGGATGCCGACCACACGCTGCACGAAGGGCGCCAGATAGGGGGCGAGGGTGGCGGTGGCAAAGGTCTCGCCCATGGTGATGATGATGATGATCGCCACGATCCCACCGCGAGGCCAGTCGCCGAGTTCGGGCCTGGCGGCATGGGACTCGTAGGTCTTAGTCTCTACGAACTTCGAGGCGACGATCATTCCGACCACGGCTGCCAGCAGCACCATGAAGAAGGGGGCCTTGCCATCCAGGTCCGGGCGGTAGCTCTGCGTCTTCCAGAGCCAGATGGCCGCGCCCGCCAGGGCGGGGCCGAGCGCGATGCCGGTCATGTAGCCGGTGTTCATCACGCTCATTGCCACGCCGCGCTCCGCGCTGGGAACGTTGTCCGGCACAGCGGCGAATAGCGGGGGCCAGAGAGAGGCCGCGCCCGTGCCGTCGATCGCCCGCATGGGCATGAGCACCAGGTAGATCAGCATCGGGAGGGCGACGAAGATGGCGGTGGGGATGATACAGATTGCCGCTGCGGTGGCGGCCGACATCATCACCCCGAGCATCACATAGCGGCGCCGGCCGTGATGGTCGGAGAGGTGGCCGAAGGGAAGCTTCAGCAGCATTTCCGCCACCAGGAAGGTGGAGATCAGCTTGCCCAGCACGCGGCCGGGCTGGTGCAGGTCGTCGAGGACGTAGAACGGCAGGGAGAAGTTGTTAACGGAGGACTGCACCACCTCCCCGAGGACGACCAGCAGCGCCAGGCGGCCCAGCAGTGGGTAGCGGCGGAAGACTGAGAGGTATGCGCGTTGGAGGAGGTCGAGCATGCGCGATCAGACTTCAACGGAGGTAGGGGCGAGTCCTATCGGAGAAGCGGTGAGGCGGAGGGGCAACGCGCCGACTCGGCGGCACCGCCCGCGGCCATACCCATCTTCTCCAACCGCTTCCTCGCCAGTTCGCAATGCTGCTCCCCGATTTCGTAGCCGAGGCAGAGGCGGCCTGAGGCGCGGGCGGCGACAGCGGTGGTGCCGGAGCCGAGGAAGGGGTCGAGAACGGTCTCGCCGGGGCTGGTGTAGAGTTCGATCAGGCGCTTTGGAATGGACTCGGGGAACGGCGCGGGGTGGCCTTTGACGCCGGACACGGGCAGGGGCCACACGCTCCACGACACTTCCTTGATGAACTCCTCGGAGAGCCGGCGCGAGGCGTCCGGTACGGCCGCGCCTTCGCGGGCGAAGATGAGGATGAACTCGTGCTGGATGTTCAGGTTGAGGCAGCCGGGGAAGGGCTTGTCCTTCAGGAACTGGGTGGTGCCTCGCTGCCAGAGCCCCTGGGTGCCTTTGGGCTTGACCCAGATGATCTCTTTGCGGAGGGTGAACCCGACCGCCGGCATGCGCTGGATGAGATCGGCTGGGATATGCTTGAGTTCGCCGTCGGAGATGCGGGTGCCAATGACGATCGCCAGGGAGCGGCCCGGCCGGAGCACGCGCCGGCACTCGGATAGCACCTTACCGAGTTCGGCCCAGTAGTCCTCATAGCTCTGGCCGAGGCCCATCTGGCCTCTGGCGCGGTAGTTCTTGATGTCCCAGTAGGGCGGGGAGGTGACGACCAGATCCACCGACTCGTCAGCGATCTCGGGCATGGCGCGGGCATCCGCGCAGTAGAGCGTCACCCCATCTTGCTGGTACCAGGGCGGCTGCGCCTTACGGAGCGCCTTCGCCCGCCTCACACCCACGCTTCCACGCACTATCCTTTCATCACGCCCATCGGCTTCAGCATCGCTACCAGCTTGGAGATGCCCGCGCCAGCGCAGACGCGGACGACCTGGTGCACGTCCTTGTAGGCCTCGGGCATTTCCTCGGCGAGGCCCTCGCGGCAGGCGGCTTTGGCGTAGACGCCCTGCGCGGCGAGTTCCTGCGCGATATCTCTGCCGCGAGCGTTCTTGATGGCGGCGTGGCGACTCATCACCCGGCCCGCGCCGTGGCAGGTGGAGCCCCAGGTCTCGCGCATCGCCTGCGCAGTGCCGACGAGGAGATAGGAGGCGGTGCCCATGTCGCCCGGCACGATCACCGGCTGGCCGAGCTTTCGATGGAGGGGGAGAAGCTGCGGGTGCCCCGGACCGAAGGCGCGGGTGGCGCCCTTGCGGTGCACGCAGAGCCGCTTGGTCACGCCGTCCACGGGGTGCTCCTCGAGCTTGGCGATGTTGTGCGCGACGTCGTAGATGATCTCCATGCCGAGCTTGTGCGCGCCCTTCCCGAAGACCCGCTCGAAGGCCTCCCGCGTCCAGTGGGTGATGCACTGGCGGTTCGCCCAGGCGTAGTTGGCGGCGGCGGCCATCGCCGCGAGGTAGTCTTTCCCCTCGGGCGACTGCACGGGCGCGCAGGCAAGCTGGCGATCGGGCAGTTCGATCCCGTACTTCTGGATCGCGCGCTGCATCACCGCGAGGTAGTCGTCGCAGACCTGGTAGCCGAGCCCGCGGGAGCCGGTATGGATCATCACCGTGACCTGGTTCAGGTCGGTGAGGCCCAGCGCGGTGGCGGTTTCCGGGTCGAAGATCTCGTCGACGTACTGCACCTCGAGGAAGTGGTTGCCCGCGCCGAGGGTGCCGAGCTGAGGGCGGCCGCGCTCCTTGGCGCGCTCGGAGACGCAGTCGGGATCGGCGTTCTCGATGCGCCCGTTGCTCTCGATGTGGTCGGCGTCGTGGGGCCAGCCCATGCCTTCGTCGATGGCCCACTGCGCGCCTTTCACCAGCGCCTGGTTCAACACGCGGGCATCGACGCGCACCTTGCCCTTGCTGCCCACGCCGGAGGGGACATCGACGAACATCTGGTTCACGATGTCCTTGACGCGCGGCTCGACCTGAGCGCGGGTGAGACTGGTCCGCAGCAGCCGGACGCCGCAGTTGATGTCGTAGCCGACGCCGCCCGGAGAGATCACGCCCGTCCTCGACGTCAGTGGCCGCCACTCCGCCGATGGGGAAGCCGTAGCCATAGTGGATGTCGGGCATAGCCATCGACAGGCCGACGATGCCCGGCAGGCAGGCGACGTTGGCGACCTGCTCGAGGGAGTTGTCCGACTTGATCGCCTGCATCATCTCGGCGGAGGCGTAGACGATGCCATCGGTCCTCATCCCGGGCTTGGAGCCGCGGGGGAGGCGCCAGCGGTAGTCGTCGACGCGCTCGATCGTGGCCGTCCATGTCTTGTCCATCAGGGTTCACCTGGGGCCAATGGTAGACGCGCGGGGGGAGGAAATCAAGGCGCGGGGCAAGGCGGGAACGGCAACGGCGAGATTGCCACGGGGCGGCAACGGCCGCCCCTCGCAATGACAACGGGGAGGGAGTGGCAGGAGCGAGCTCCTGCCGAACGGGGGGAGGGCGGGTGTGATCCATGGATCACACCCCTACAGGTCTGCTTGCAGCCGCTGGATTTCGACGGCGAACTTCTCCGCGAGGGTGTCGGCGGTGTGGTGGTCTCGGCTCTCGGCGCGGACGTGGAAGAGGGAGTCGGAGATGTCGGGCAGGGCCAGCACCCAGCCCTCGGGGAACTGCACCTTGATCCCGTCGAGTTGCTCGACCGGCAGGCCTTCTGCGGCCTCATGCAGCCGGCGCATGACCGTACCCTTCTGCTCCCAGGGGCATTCGACTTCGCGGGAGGCGCGATAGTACTTCGGGATGCGCTCGCAGACCGCGCTCAACGTCTGGCCACTCATCGCCAGTAGCTCCAGCAGCTTGCCGAGCGCGAGCATGGCGTCGAAGGCCGGCAGGAAGCGCGGAAAGATGAACCCACCGTCGATGTCCCCGCGAAGACGAGGTCGGGGTCGCGGCCGGCGATCTCCATGAGGGAGCCGGGGTCGGCCTTGGTGCGGATGGCGGTCGCTCCGTAGCGCTGACAGACCTCCTCCACGCCGGAGGTGGCGCTGAACGGCACGGCGATCCGCGAGCCGGAACCATTGTGAGACAGCACCAGGTCGATGAAGCACAGGAGTAGGTCGTCGCCCATGACCTTGGCGCCCTTCTCATCGGAGGCGGCGAAACGGTCGCCGTGGCCGCCCATGATGATGCCGAGGTCGGCGCGAAGCACGTGAACCACCTCGGCCAGCTCACCCATGCGATGCTCTCGACGGAGCCAGGCCTCGTGGGATCGGGTGGGGTCGACGAAAGCGTTGACGCCGGTGGACTCGCAACCGAGTCGCCCCAGCACCAGCGGCATAAGCAGGCAGAGCGGCCCGAAGGCGTAATCGACCACCAGCTTGGGAGCGCGCCGGCGGATGAAGTCGGCGTCGAGGAAGTTGAGGAAGTCCTCGGTGTAGTACTCGACCGTGCGCCCCAGGAATTCCAGGTTTCCGACCGCGTCGCGAGGGGCACGTCGAAAGTCCTCCCGGAAGAAGATGTTCTCGACCCTGCGGTCGGCCGTGCGGTCGAGATTCTTGCCGCTGCCGTCGAAGAACTCGATCAGCGTCTGGGTGGGGTCAGAGGGCGAAACCGAAACGTGCACACCGCCGTTCGCGCCGGAGATGTTGGCCATGTGACGGGAGACGGCGCCGGGCATGGTGCGCAAGTCGAGCACGTTCGCGCCCACGGACATGAGGCCGGCGATAATGGCCCGCTTCGTCATGCGGGAGACGTGATGCGAGTCGCGGCTGGTGATCACCTGCGCGCCGGTCTCGAGGTAGGCGCCAAAGGCGGCCCCGAGTCGCGCCGCGAACTCGGGCGTGATCTCGACATTCGCCAGCCCGCTCACCCCACTCTGCCCGAAGAGCGCGCCCGGCCACTTCGTCCCCCAGATCAGGCTCATGGTGACTTTCGAGCCCTTCTCGGTGACTTTGTCGGGCCAGATGCGGATGCGCGGCATGACCGTGGTGCCGTCTTCCAGCACGCACCGGTCGCCTATCACCGCGCCCTCGTTGACGGTCACGTGTCGCTTGGCGATCACGTTGCGGCAAATGGTGGCGGCATTCACCCGCGTGCCCGACCCCAGGTAAGTGCCGCTCCAGACGACGGAGTGGTCCACGAGCACTCCCGGCTCGACCACGCAGTTATCGCCGATAATGGAGAAGGGCCCGATCTGCGCGCCTTCGTCGATGCTGCACCCGTGTCCGATCAGCACCGGGGGCACGAGGCGCGCGTCCGGATGGATGCGGGTGTCGCTGCCCACGTGAATGCCCTCGGACAGAAGATCCCCCGGCAGATCGACAGACACCGCGCCCCGCAGGCAGTCCTGGTTGGCGGCGCGGTACTGTTCGAGGTTGCCGATGTCGGTCCAGTACCCTTCGGCGACGTAGCCGCAAAGGGGCTCGCCGTCGGCGAGAAGGGCGGGGAAGAGGTGCTGGCTGAAGTCAGTGGGACGGTTGGGGTCGACGCGGGCGAGCACGTGGGGTTCGAGGATGTAGATGCCGGTGTTGACGGTGTCAGAGAAGACTTCGCCGGCGCTTGGCTTCTCCAGGAAGTGCCGCACCCGGCCGTCGGGTTCGGTGATGACGACGCCGTATTCGAGCGGATTCGTCACCCGAGTCAGCACCAGCGTGGCGACTGCGCCCCGGGCGCGGTGGAACTCGATCGCCGGCCTCAGATCGAAGTCGGTGAGCGCGTCGCCGCTGATGATGACGAAAGTGTCACTCAGCTTGCCCATCAGCCGGCGCACGCTGCCCGCGGTGCCCAGGGGGACGTCCTCGACCAAGTACTCGAGCTTCATCCCGAAGTCGGAGCCGTCGCCGAAGTAGCTCTCGACCTCATCTGCCAGGTAGTGGAGGGTCGCATAGGCCTCGGTGACGCCGAGGCGCTGAAGCAGAGACATGATGTGATCCATGATGGGCCGGTTCGCTACCGGCGCCATCGGCTTGGGCAGATCGCATGTGAGGGGCCGCAACCTGGCCCCTTCTCCTCCCGCCATCACCACCGCTGAAACCATCTTACTTCCCCCCGTAGCGCTCACCAGGCCCGGATCGGAACCTGGGAGCGACTGCAGAATCAACTTCTGTTCGATGCTTCCGCCGACACCAGGTAGCGAGGCCTGATCCCGGGCCCGGAGGTGGGCAGAGCGCGGCGGAACCGCGGCCTCTGCCGCTTCCGAGATGACCTCTCGATAGACGATTTCGGTCTGCTTGGCTATCCCATCCCACCCATAGATGCGACGCGCATCCCTCCGCCCGCCGGCCCGCAGCTTGGCGGCAAGCTCGGGGCTAGAGAGCACTTGGTTGATGCCCCAGGCGAGGGAATGCGGGTTGTTCGCCCAGGTCTGCAGGCCGTTCGCCCCGTGCCGCACGACTTCCCGGAAGCCGCCGATGTCGGAGGTGACCACCGGCACCCCGGCCGCCATCGCTTCCAGGGCGACGATGCCGAACGGTTCGTAAAGGCTGGGGAACGCCGCCACCGACGCGATGGCGTACATCCGCGGCAGGTCGTCCTCGGGCAGGAAGCCGGCGAACGAAACCTTGTGCCCAAGGCCCAGCGCGGCCGCCCGCTGGTAGAGGTGACCGTACCCGCCGCCGCCGGCGACCACGAACTTCGCCTCCGGGTGGGCCGCGACTACCTCCGGCATGGCGTCGATCAACACCTCCGCACCTTTCTCTCGCACCAGCCGGCCCACGAAGAAGACGATCTTCTCCGCCGGCGCGGCCCACCGGGCGCGGAAGGCGGCGAGCTGCTTCGGAGTGTCGGCGCACTGGAGGCGTTCGGGCTCGATGCCGTTGGGCACGATGCGCAGCTTGTCGACCGGCACGTGCAAGCTGCCGGTCACCTCCGAGACCATCGCCTGAGAGCAGCAGATGACGCGCCAGGCATCATAGGTGAGCAGCCATTCGAGCGAGTGGATGTAGCTCTGACCGGGAGTGTGAAGGCCGTTGTTGCGGCCGGCCTCGGTGGCGTGAATGGTGCCGACCAGCGGGATTCGGCGCCCATGCTTCAGGGTACGGGCGGCGAATGCGACCAGCCAGTCATGGGCATGGAGCAGATCGTAGCCAAGATCGCCTTCGCTCAGGAGTCGCTCGAGCAGCAGGAAGTTGAGCTGGTGGATATCCGAGATGAAGTCGATGGGGTTCACCGGATTTGGAGCGGCCCGCAGCACGCGCACCCGGCCGTCCCCAACCGATGTGACCTCCACATCGGGGGCCCCAGGGTGGTGCGCGGTAAGCACGTCGACTTCGGCGCCGGCGCGGGCCAGGGCCTGCGCGAGCCCAAAGACGTGGCGCGCGATCCCGCCGACTATGCGCGGCGGGTACTCCCACGACAGCATCAGCACTCGGCGCGGTCCCGCTGTTCCCATCACTTCTTTCCCCGGCGGCCCCTCGAATAGGTGCAGGAGGCGCACCACTGCCGGCCGGCCCGCTGCCAGTTTCCACAGCGGGCGCACCGGCGCCATCCGGTCTCTCGCCGCCATTCCTCGATGCGGGTCAGCGCGGTGAAAGCGCGCGCTGCTCGCGCCCGCAACACGGGGTCTTCGATCTTGGCCGCGGCTTCCTGAATCTCTTCGGCCTGGTCGCTGGACAGCCTCATGTCGGCGGGCCGCGGGCGAACCGGCTCTTCCTTCTTGGCACGGCCCCGGCCCCGCCCGCCGGTGCGAAAGTGGATATCTCGAATCAGGTCTTTGCCAACTTGCTCTGCCACCCGCTCCAGCAGATCGTGGCGGCGCATATGCAGCTCCTGCGCCCAGGCGGAGGTGTCGGTGGCGACGATGAGCACGCCATCGCGCACCGTCTCGGCCCACACGTGGGAGCTGATGACCTTGCCCACAATCTGGGGCCAGGCCAGCACCGCCAGGTGTTCCTGGAATCTGGAGCGCAGGTCGAGGTTCACCAGCACCCCCTCCAGCAGGGGCGCCAGCGCCGATGGCTCGCGGATGGCCCTCTTGGGATCAGACGAGCTGCCCATTGCTGACCTCGAACGACGCCGCTTGCTGCGCCGAGCGCGGGATGTCCGCCGGATCGCAGCAGGTGATGATGACTTGCTCGGCCTGCTCGCAGGCCGCGAATACGCCGGCGCGATAGCGCGCATCTAGCTCTGATAGCACATCGTCCAACAGCAACACTGGGCTCTCCCCCACAACTTGCCGGATCACCGCGGCCAACCCGAGGCGAAGGGCCACCGCGCAGGTGCGCTGCTCGCCCTGGGACCCGAACGACCGCGCCGGCTCGCCCCTGAGAAGCACCTCGATGTCATCTCTATGCGGTCCGGAAGTGGTGGAGCCGCGGGCAATGTCGGCCTGCCGCTCCTCTCTCAACCTGGACTCGAGGTGAATGGACATCTTTTCCGCCAGCGAGTCGCTCCCCTCCTCACCAGCGAAGAGAGTTTGTTCGATTGGCAGCGCAATTGAGGGTCGATACTCCACCAAGAAGTCTGCTTCCTTGCCAGTAAGTGAAGCGTGGACCCCGGCTGAGTGGGGCGCGAGGGAGGCGATGAACTCCCGTCGTCTCAGTGTGATTTCCGCTCCGTACCGCGCCAGAGCCCGATCCCAGGCGCTGAGCGTAACCGATTGGGCGCGACCGGCCCTGATCTCTCGGAGCAGGCTGTTGCGCTGTTCGAGCGAGCGGCGGTAGCGGAGGAGTTGGGAGTAGTAGGGCCGGCTGATGGCGGAGAGTTCGGTGTCGATGAGGCGGCGCCGTGCCGCGGGCTCACCTTTGACCACGCCGATGTCATCGGCCGAGAAGTAGACCACCGGGGCCAGCCCGATCAGATCCGCGCGGCGCTTCGGCGCGCCATTGACTTTGAGCTGCCTCTGGCCGGTGCGGGCGACGGCGGCCTCCAGTCGCGTCCGGCTGTCGGCGCCGTGGAAGTCGGTACGGGCGAAGGCCACTTCCTCGCCCAGTCGGATCATCTCCTGGGAGTCGTGGGAGCGGGGAGAGTCACCGGTGGCGGTGAGGCAGATCGCCTCCAGCAGACTCGTCTTGCCGGCCCCGTTGGGCCCGTGAAACACGACCGTGCCCGGCGGGAGTTCGGCATCCAGGCGCGCCCAGTTGCGGAAGTCGTGAAGCTGGAGGCGATGCAGGTGCATATGGACATACTCTCACGGAAATGGGCAGGAGACAAGTCGCTAGAGGCGACCGAAGCTCCTGCCCAAGGGTCGAGACCCGATATCGGCGAGCTAGCCTGCCGGCCGCATCACAATCGCATCGGCATCACAACATAGATGTAGTCCGGGTCATCGGAGCGCTTCACCAGCCCGGGGCTCTCAGGGCTGGTCAGATACCACACTACGTTCTCCGACTCCATCACGCCGAGGGCATCGGTCAGGTACTCGGAGTTGAAGGCGATCTCGATCTCGGCTCCCTCCAGCGTGACCGGAAGCTCCTCGTGGGCGCGGCCCACGTCACCGCTCTCGGCGCTGATGGTGAGGGTGCCGTTGGCGGCGCGGAACATGAGCTTGCTGGCCTCGGCGCGGGCGACGATGGCGGCGCGCTTGATGGCGCCGAGCAGGTCATCGCGGCCGACGCTGAGCACGCGGTCCGGCTCGCCGGCAAGCAGCCGCCCGTAGTTCGGGAACTGCCCCTCGATCAGTCTCGAGATCAGCAGGTAAGGGCCGACCGCAAACATGATCTGCTGCTCGCCCGCGGTGATCTTCACCGGCGTGTCTACGGCCGCCGGATCCAGCATTCGATTCAGCTCTTGCAGGGCTCGCGCCGGGATGATCGCTTGCCACTTTTCGTCCCCGCCCTTGATCTTCACCTGGTCCCCGCCCGCGGTCTTGACGGCAAGCCGGTAGCTGTCGGTGGCCACCATCTTCACGCTGTCGCCATCACGCTCCAGCAGCACGCCGGTGAGGATGGCGCGGGTTTCGTCGCGGGAGGCGGCAAAGATGGTGCTGCGGATCAGGTCCCGCATGGCGGCCTGGGTGATTTCGATGGCGAGGTCGCCGGTCACCTCGGGCAGATTGGGATACTCCTCGGCCGGGAGACCGTTCATGGTGTATTCGGAGCGCCCGCAGCTCAGCGCGAGAATGCTGCGATCCTGGCTCTGCATCTCGACGGTGGCATCGGGTAAGCTGGCGACCACATCGACCAGCACGCGGGCGGGCACGGTCAGCGCGCCCTGCTCCTGGGACTGGATGGCGACGGTGCTCTGGGCGCCGATCTCCATGTCATAGGCGACGATCCGCAGCTCTTCGCCCTTCGCCTCGAGCAGCACATTGCCGAGAATGGGCAGCGTGGTGCGCCCGGATACGACCCGGCTGACATGCTGCAGCGCCTCGTGCAGGACTCTTCGGTTGCAGGTGATTCGCATCGGCCATTCCCCCGTGCCAGAGATCACAGCGGACTAGGTTTCGGCTTCCGCTCGGGCAATCCCTCTACATAAGTGGAATCCCCGGCAGGCTAGCGTGCGCGACCGCACGGCAGGCCTGCCGTCTACGTACACGATAGGGCGCGGCGCTAGCGACTAGCGATTCGAATGAGGCCTGCCTGGTATTCGAGCACCAGGTCGAAGGCCTCGCCCAGGAACCGCAGCGGGACCAGGGTGCGGCTCCCTGCCAGCGTCGCGGGAGAGGCCATCGCCACCTCGCCGCCATCGAGCTTCGCAGTCTTGCTGCCAATGGTGACGGTGACCTGGTGACGGTTGAGGCTGGCGTCGACCTGCCTGTCAGCAGGCGCCCAGGTCACAGTGCCTCCGGCGCTCTCGACGACTGCACGCAGCGGGACGATGGCTCGCCCGTCAGCGACGATCGGGACGGCGTCTGTTGCTATCTGCTTGCCATCGCAGTAGATCTGAGTCGAGGGCACGCGCAGGCGCTGGCCGGGGCGGATCACGCCCGGCGCAGCGATGTCGTTGAGTTCCATCAGCTTCGCCACCGACACGTGGTAAGCGGCAGCGACCGTCCACAGGCAGTCGTTGGGCTGAACGGTGTAGATGCTCTCGGCGATGACCGGCGCCGGCGCCATCTTGGGAGCGGGCGCCTTCGTTTCCACCTTGGGCGGAAGCATGGCGATCTGCGTACCCGCCTGCGAGGGGCGGGAGGCGAGGCCGACCGGGCTGGTCGCGGCGGGCGCGGGCAGCGCGGCCTCGGGGACGGTGACCTGGGCCGGCGGAACAGGCGCTTCGCCTGCGGGCAGGAGCGCGATCGCGATGGGAGCGGGCTGAGGTCCGGGCCGCGTGGGGGTGGCCGGTTCGGCAATGCTGGCGACGGGCGCGGGCGCGGCGATCGCCGACACCGCGGTAGGCTTCTCGGGCGCAATCGGAGCGACGGGGGCAGCTGGCGGCGCGGGCGCGCTCTGTTCGACTGCCACGGGCGCGGTCGGCGCAACCTCTACCGGCTTGGGCGGAGCGGGGATCACCAGATCCCCGGTAGGGCTGATGAAGGGCGCGGTGCCAGGTGTCGCGACGGCGGCCTCGGCTACTTGAATCGCCTCCGGAGGAGATGACAGGCTCTCGGTGCGCATGGGTGCGGGGAGGGCGGGCTCGGTTGCGCGGGCCGGCGGCTGACTCGGCTCGGGGGAGGGAACGGGAACCGCCGCGGGCTTCGGCTGCTGCAGGGTGGTGGCGCCGCCGGGGTTGTCGACACGCACTTCGACCAGGGGCGAGAGCGACTCACCGCCGGACTTGAAGTAGACCTTCGTCTGCAGCCGGTGCAGCCCATTGAGGTAGCGGGTCGTGTCCCACAGATAGCCGAACGGCGAGACGTTGCTCATCGCCTTGAAGACATCGTCGACGAGGAAGATCACGTACTTTACCAGGCCGCGCTGGCCCGGGTCGATATCGACAGAGGTGAGGCCGGAGACGGTACCGCCAGTGAGCGGCGCGCTGATGCGGACTGGCGGGTTCGGCTGGTTGCGGCCCAGCAGCACGCGTATCTGGGCCGACCCGAGACGCCCCTCGGAGTCGGTGGCGGATACCTGGACGCGGTGAGTGCCGTCGAGGTAGTGGGAGGCGCCCCAGATGAAGGAGACGGAGCCGGAGGCCTGCGGTGGGTCGACCAGGCGCGACTCGACGACGACCTCGTCGATGAACAGATCGACCTGTAGGATCGCGCTCTCTTCGGGCGCGGAGTAGGTGGCTTCGATGGAGACGGAGTCCGCGGCGATGGTGATGCCGGGCTCCGGCGTGGTGATGGCGACGGTCGGGGCCGGCGTATCGGCGGCGGCGGCGACCGCAATCAGCAGACTGGCAAGGATGAGAAGCACACGCGCGGTGACTCTCACGGCAGGCGCTCCTTTCGCGGTGAGGGAAGGGCTAGGCCGCGGCCGAAAGGCGCTCCTCGCCCGCGGCGGACACCCCCCTTTGAGGCCCTGGATAATAGCACGGGGCCGGGCCCGGAGTCAATCCGAACCCAGCCCCGTCACGGCACGCTCGGGGGGCATGAAAGCAGTTCAGGAACCTGCGGCGGGCGTCTCCAGGCGACGCGGGGAGGTCCTTCGGATCAGCCAGATGAGCAGGATCGCGAGGGGGGCCCACACCGGGCTGTAGACGCCGAGCCAGATGGCGAGGGTGGCCAGGCTGCGGCCAGTCGCGAGCAGCGATCGGGCCGCTTCGCGCACGACATCAGTGGCGGCCCAGGTAGGGCTTCCTGTGCCCGGCCTGGGTTGTGGGCCTTCGAGCATGACGGTCACGGTCGAGAGGCTAACGCGGTTCTCCAGGTAGCGCATGCGGCCGGAGATCTGCTCGATCTGGCCGCGCACGCGGGCGAGGGTTTGCTCCACTTCGAGCAGGTCGCGCATCTTTCCGGCGCGCTGGAGCAGCTCTATCAGCCGCTGCTCCTCCTTCTCCAGGTTGCGGCGGCGGGAGCCGAGGTCGACGTACTCCTCCGTCACCTCCTGGGCGTTGATGTGCTTGCTGAGGAGCTTGCCGAGCTTCGATACCCGGTCGATGACGCTGTCCAGCCCCTGGCTTGGAACGCGAATGGTGATGCTGGCGGAGGCCGGGCCGCTCTCGGAGTTGAAAGTCGTCTCCGCGATGTAGCCCTGAGCCGCGCGGGCGATCCGCGCCACCTCCTCGTGCGCGGTGGCGACATCGTCGACGCGCACCTGAAGAGTGGCCGTACGAATGAGCATGGGGCCGGAGGGCCAGGGCAGAGCCGCGGTGGGGATGCTGGGAACAGGCGCTTCGGCCTCGAAGCCGGCCTCGGCAGGGCCGCCGCCGCCCCTCATGCCGCCACCGCCGCCCCCTCCCCTGCCACCGGCCCGTCCACCACCTCCGGTGCCGATCGACTTGGAGGCATAGCGGGCCTCGGCCATAGAGGCCGGAGCGGTGACGGGAGCGAATCCGTCTGAGGCCACGCGCGCGTTCTCCCGACTGCGGGAGAAGCTGGGAATCAGGATCAGCGCGGCCAGGACGACGATCAGCACGGCTAGCCCGATGAGAAGATAACGGCGCGTCTGCGAGACGCGGGGTGCGGAGACCTGAGAACTCATAGGAGTTCCTCCTCGCTGCGAGTACTGCCGCCCTCACTACGCCAGGGATTAGACGCTGGCGAGCAGGCGGTAGTTCCCGCCGGGGCCTGGCACGCCGTAGAAGGGTCGCAATTTCTTCACTGGTCTGTTAGCATAGGTGCGTAGGGTAGGGATAGGATCGGGCGGGAGACGGGCTCCGGCTCGGGCTGACAGAGGCGGTTGTGAGACACGGCCTGGAAGGAAGAACCAAGATGCGGATCGGGCGTTGGTCGATGCTGGTAACCGTCGCGCTCGCGGCGCTGATGGCGGGATGCGCCAAGCAGCAGCCGGCGGGGAAGAGCGAGAGCAAGCCGATAGCGGCCGAGCCGGCCACGGCGGCCAAGGGGACGATCGAGGTCCTGGTGCCGTGCGGGCAGGTGGGTCCATTCTCGAAGATCTACAGGCTCTTTGAGGAGAAGCACCCTGGGGTGAAGGTCGACTGGGTGCAAGAGAACATCGTCACCATGACCAGGAAGGTGATCGACGGCAAGGCCAAGCCGGATGCTTTCCTCTCCATGGCCGATCTGGAGATGAACCAGCTCGAGAAGGCCGGGATGCTCGAGCCGGGAACGCGGCGGAAGATCGCAGAGAACTCACTGGCGATCGTCGTCCCGATCGCAAATCCGGGCGGGGTGAATGGCATCGAGGACTTCGCGAAGCCGAGTGTGAAGTCGATCGCCGTCCCCAATCCCAAAGAGAATGGGGTGGGTCTCCACACCCAGGAAGCGCTGGAGAAGCTCGGCATCTGGGACAAGGTGAAGGGCAAGGTGATGCTGCCGCAGTTCGCGGCGGACAGCAAAGACCTGGCGGCAGAGGGCAAGGTAGATGCCGCGGTGGCCTACTATCCATGCTCGGTGGAAGTGCATGTGAAGGATGCGCCTCCGGGTCTGCCCAAGAGCCTGAAGCTGGTCGGCCACATCCCCTCGAATCTCTACCAGGAGTTCTGGTGTGAGGGCGCGGTGGTCAAGGGCGCGAAGAACCCCGAGGGCGGTAAGATGCTGCTGGATTTCCTGAAGACACCCGAGGTGCAGGAGATCTACAAGCAGTGGGAGTTCGTGCGAGAGCCAAAGGCGCCGGCCGCGGGCAAGTGAGAGGATCACTCAGCCGCGGAGACGTGTCGCAGTGGGGTAGATGGGCGACAAAGGCGACAGGCGGACCAGGTTTTCGGGGTAAACTAGGGCGGGCAATACCGCCGCCGACGGGCGGCGGAGGAAAAGAGGAGCCTTTCATGAAAGAGAAAGTCGAGGCGGCACTGGCGGAGATCAGGCCTGCACTTCAGCAGGACGGCGGCGACGTAGAGTTGGTCGAGGTGACCGAGGAGGGCGTCGCCAAGGTCAGGCTGACGGGGGCTTGCCACGGCTGCCCGATGGCACAGTTTACGCTACAGCTCGGGGTGGAGCGCGTGCTCAAGAACAAGATCCCCGAACTGACGGCAGTGGAAGCGGTCGCTTAGCGACATCTTCAGGACCACGCAGGGGTACGAGCGGCGGGCCGATCGGCCCGCCGCTTCGCTCTGGCCGGCGGCCGAGGGAGGCGAGGGAGGAGCAATCGGCCTGGCGAAGGTTCGGTCAGCGGTAGTGATGACGATGTGAGGTGTGGGCGATGGTGCGTGCCGACAATAGCCGGATCCGACAGAAGGCCGATGCGCTGGGCCGACCTGTTGCCGATGTGATGCTACGGGCGCTGCGGGAGAGCGCCGCCCCCGGCGAGCCGGTTCCGACCATACTGGCCATCTGCCCGAATTCCGAGGCGGTGGTGAAGGCGGCAGTGCTAGCGGCAAAAGAGGCGGAGGCGCCGCTGTTCTTCGCCGCGACGCTGAACCAGGTCGATCTCGATGGCGGGTACACCGGCTGGACGCAGCTGGACTTCGTACGCCTGACCCGCGGCCTGGTGGATGAGTATGGCTACGCGGGTCCGGTCGTGGTGGGGCTGGACCACGGCGGCCCCTGGCTGAAGGATATCCAGACTCGTGAGAAGTGGCCGCTGGAGCGGGCGATGCAGGGGGTGAAGGACTCGCTGGCGGCCTGCCTCGACGCGGGGTACGATCTGCTGCACGTTGACCCGACGGTGGATCGGACGCGGCCGCCCGGCGCGCCGATGCCGATCGAGTTGGTGGTCTCCCGCACGCTGGAGCTGATCGCGTTCGCGGAGACCCACCGGCGCGAGCGCGGCCTGCCGCCGGTGAGCTATGAGGTCGGGACCGAAGAGGTGCACGGCGGGCTGGCCGACCTATCGGTGTTCCGACAGTTCCTAGATGGCCTCAAGCACGGGCTGGCGGAGAGCGGGTCGGGCGAGGTGTGGCCCTGCTTCGTGGTCGGGAAGGTCGGCACCGATCTGCACACCACCGAGTTCGACCCGGTGGTGGCGCGGCAACTGACGGAGGCCGCCGCTCCCTATGGGTCGGTCATCAAGGGTCACTACAGCGACTCTGTGTCGAACCCCGAGGACTACCCGAAAGCGGGCATGGGCGGCGCGAATGTCGGTCCCGAGTTCACGGAGGCGGAGTACGCGGCGCTGCAGCAACTCGCCGCGAGGGAGGGGGAACTGATCGCCGGCGGCAAGGTGCGTGAGAGATCCGGCATCACGGAGGCGCTGCGCGACGCGGTAGTGGCAAGCGGCCGCTGGGAGAAGTGGCGGCTGGCCGACGAACAGGGGCTGTCCTTCGATCAGCTCTCGGCCGAGCGGCAGGGCTGGCTGGTGCGGACGGGCTGCCGTTATGTCTGGACCCAGCCGGGGGTGCTGGCGGCGCGGGCGAGGCTGTATGCCAACCTGCGAGAGGCGGGGGCAGAGGGCGAGTCAGCGGTGCTGACCGCCATCGCCGCGGTCATGCACAAGTACTTCCGGGCATTCGGGCTAGTCGGCGCGAACGCGCGAGTGGGCCACGCGCTAGAAGCCTAGCTGCGGGCCCACCGCTGCGCTAGAACGCCCAGATCAGCTTCACCGCGGCGCGCTTGGTGAACCCCGTGCGGTCGGGGTCGGGGTCGCCAACGAGGATGTAGGCGTCCATGCCGCGGCGCACCACCTGCCGGTAAGCGAGGAACACGGTGGTGCCGGCGTCCCGCGTGATGACGCGGGCGGAGATGCACTTTTCCGTGGTCAGGTCGTAGGCCAGCGTAACGACGGCCTGGTAGACGTGCTCGGCGTCGGGAGACGGCGGCTCGAGGTGGCTGTACTCCCCGTGAAGATTGACGGAGAGGGCCTTCAGCGGCCGGAAGCCCTGGTCGAGAGTGTAGTAGGTGTAGTCGCCGCCGGCGCGCGTCCCCTTGAGCACGAACGCCCCGCCTCGGCGGTAGATGTCGCTGTTGTTCCAGCCGTAGTTCAGGCGCGCTTCGGAGTTGTCGAAGCCGCGCTCGCGGCCGCGGGTGAGGCCGAAGCCGACAAAGCGCCCGTTGCGGAAACTCATGTTGTAGCCGGGAGAGATCCCCGTACGGAGGACGGGGCCGAGCGGCTCGCCGTCCTCATCGAACGCGTTCTTGTCGATGCGCGGGAAGTACTCGGTGTTGACGTCCCAGCCCTGCCATTCGACCGCGCCCTTCTCATAGTGGGTCCACTTGCCATAGCGGAACCGCCCGCCGACGCTGTTCTGGTCGTAGTAGTACCCCAGGCGCGGCTCGAACTCCGGCGTCACCCGGCGGAGGTTCCAGTCCCAGTTCGGCTCTCCGCTGCCGCGGAAGTGGAAGCCGAAGGCTTCGTAGAGGGCGCCGGCCTCCACTCCTTCCGTGCGCGCGGCGCGATAGGCTAGCCCCAGGCCGTCTTCTCCCTTCGGGCAGCGCCAGCGGCGGAAGGTGTCCAGCCCGATGACGGTGTTGTCGGGCTCGCCCTCGAGGGTATGGGAGACGGCCCTGAGGGTGACGTCGGCATCCGGGTTGAAGGTGTGTCGCCACTGCGCGGCGAGGGCATTCTCCTCGCCCAGCCGGGAGGCGTCGAGCAGGCCGATGCTCTCGTTGCCGACGGTGCCATAGAGCTTGCCGCCTGCGTCGAACTCCTCGATGCGCCGGGTGTAGAGCATCATGTCTCCGGGCAGGTAGCCCTGGCCGGTCTGGAAGAAGGGCCGGGGGTCGGGGAGGTGTCTCTCGGTATAGGAGAACGAGATCGGCTCGACCGCGTCTTCGATCTGCTTGAAATCAGGTCGGATCACACCCAGTGCGGTGAGGCCGTTCGTCATCCGGTACTGGACGTCGAGGCCGGCGTTCTGGCGTTTGCCGACGGCGTCGCCGAAATCCAGCGTAACATAGGGCATGAAGATGGGCCGGGGCTTGTAGGGCGGAGGGCGCAGGCCGACGAGATCGTCGGCCAGGCTGAAATCGAAGCTCTTGCCGCCGGTGATCGGGTGCAACACCCAGAGCCGTTCCTTGGCGAAGTGGCGAGACAGGAGGAAACCGAAGGTGGTCTGCCCCGGCGGATAGCGGAGAATCGAGAACGGGATCTCCATTTCCGCGGTCCAGCCCTCGGGGGTGCGGACAGCCGCGCCCTTCCAGTCGCCCCGCCACTCGATCTTGGTGGCGGAGCCGCCGGGGATGTCCTCGGCCTGCGTGCCGCGGGCGTTCAGGCGGAAGGAGTAGGACTCCTGGTGCCGATTCCAGGGATCGACGTAGAACTCGACGGCATCGTCCTCCCAGAGACTGCCGTTGCGCCGCGTCTCCACGCCCTTGATGTCTTCGGGAGTCCGGTCCTTGCAGATGAAGCCGACGTAGATCGCCTGCTTGTCGACGCAGATCAGGCCGATGGTCTCCTCGGGGTTGGGCTCCTCGACGTCGGGAGGGAAGAAGCCCTCGAGCCGAGAGGCCTGGGTCCAGCAGGCGTCGTCGAGCTTGCCGTCGATGACGGGGGGCGTTTCCACGCAGACCGCCGCGATCTGGGGTGGGGTTCTCTTCGCCTTGCCATTCGCGGGTTTCGGCTGGTCAGTAGCGGCCGCGCCGGTCGGCCTCGCCTCCTCGGCCAGCACCGGCTGAACCGTAACTGGCTCCTGGGCGGGCCAGGCGAACGCAGAACCCAGGGCAAGCGCCAGGGCCAGGCACAATACGCAGAGAGTTTGCCGGTACTGATGAGGCACGTGATCTCCTCTAGCGGTTGTGGTCTACGGAAGACCAGACGCAGGAACGATGCGGAGTGTTCGGCCGTGCGGTTGGGATTCGGAGCGGCGTGTGCGCTGCTCGGAGAGACGAGAAGAAGAACCGCACTATATCAAACCCGTCGCGCCGCGTCAATGGCTTCCCCGCGTTTTCTCGCGGGCGCCATTATAGCAAACTTGTGTTTGCTGTCAAGGGCGGCGCGGCATTTTCCGGCAGGTGCGCTCCAGTCGGGCCGCTGATGCCTAGGCGGCGCGGTCAGTGCCCAGGACGCGCATGACTTCCTCGATGGTGGTGACGCCCTCCATGGCTTTGCGCAGGCCGTCCTGAACCATGGTGACCATGCCGGATTCCATCGCGGCCTGGCGCAGTTCGGCCGTGTTAGCGCGGCGCACGGTCATCTCCCGCAGCCGATCGTTCATCTCGAGTAGCTCGAAGAGAGAGATGCGGCCCCGGTAGCCGGAGGGGTTGCATTCCGAGCAGCTCTTGGCGCGGTAGAGGGTCGATCCGGCGAGGTCGAGGCCGGAGAGCGACTTGAGGTGCTCGGTCACAGCCGGCGCGGGCTGGTAGGGTTGCTTGCACTTCTGACAGAGCTTGCGCGCCAACCGCTGCGCCAGTACCGTGGTCACCGCGGCGCCGATGAGGAAGGGCTCGGCGCCCATGTCGAGGAGGCGAGTGATGGTGCTGGGCACGTCGAGGGGGCGCATGGTGGTGAGCACCTGGTGGCCCGTTAGCGCCGCCTGTATGCAGCTCTCGGCCGTGGCCAGATCCTCGATCTCGCCCACGACGATGATGTCCGGGTCGGAGCGCTGGAAGAAGCGCATGGCGACCGCATGGGTCAGCCCCATCTTCCGGTTCACGTGGACCTGCATCACGTTCCGCATCCGGTAAAGTACCGGGTCCTCGATAGTGACGATCTTCCTCTTCATCGCGTCGAAGGTGCTAAGCGCGGAGTAGAGGGTGGTCGTCTTGCCAGACCCTGTGGGGCCGACGAAGATCAGCATCCCATTGGGGTCGCGCAGCTTTCGCTCGAACCGCTCCCTGACCTCGGGCGAGAAGCCGAGCCGGTCGAGTCCGACGAGAACGCTGCCCTGGTCGAAGATGCGGATAACCGCCGCCTCTCCCCACATCGACGGCAGGGTGATGGTGCGGAAGTCGATCTCCATCCCCTCCAGACTCGTGATAATCCGGCCATCCTGGGGCACGCGGCGCTCGCTGATGTCGGTATCGCCCATCAGCTTGAGGCGCGCTACCAGGGGTCTGGCGACCTCTCGGGGCAGCGTGAGCGCCTCGTTCAGCACACCGTCGACGCGGTAGCGGAGCAGCATCTGGTCTTGGTTGAGATCGAGGTGGATATCGCTGGCGCGGGCATGCACGGCTTCCTTGAAGATGGTGTTCCAGAAGAGGGCGGCCGCGCTCTGCACTCCGTCGTCGTCGCCGGTTACCTGAGTCCAGTCGATAGCCGGCAGGCCGCGTTCCTTGCGCGCCTTGTCGACCGCCTGCCTGATCCCGGCGGGCTCCTGCAACTCGACCGGTTCCTCGGTCTCCAGAAACTGCTGAAGGTCCTTGCGGTAAAAGCGCCACTGGGTGCCGGCCTTGAACCCCTTGATCCGCTCCTGGGCGAGCCAACGGTAGAAGGTCGGCTTGCTGACCTTCAGGAACTCCGCCGCGGCGGTGAGGTCGAGCACGTCATCGGTCGTCTGCTCCGATGGCTGCTCTGCCTTCGCTTTCCTTGGTTTGCGCATCTCAGTGCTTCTCCTTTCACTTGGGAGCGGCGCTCCCTCCGGCCTCGTCCTGCAGGTAGTCGGACACGACGGAGAGGACCTCGGCCAGCCGGCCGGCCTTTTCGGCGTCGCGTATCATGTCGATGGCCGCGGTCGGAAGGCCCGCGGCGACTCGCGAGAGCGCCTGGCTGAGTTCGACGCCTTCGCGCACCGCGTCCCGCGCGGCGAGCATGGCATCCCGCGCCTCGGGCGAGGGGATCGAATCCGCCGCGGCCTCCAGCGCCGTGAGGATCGGCACCCATTCCTGAAGCATTACCCCCAGACGGCCGAGGGCGAGGGAATAGGCGTGCAGCCGCTTATCCCTGGCCGGCCCGGCCACGCGCTCGATCTCCAGCCGGTCTGCCACCCGCGTCAGGCCCAAGGCTGTAGCTCCTCGTCGTTCGCCATTGAGGATGGTGCCCCAGACGAAGGAGGGGAGTCCAAGAGGGATGAGCCCGAGCGCGGCGTTGCCTTCGCCGACCAGGCCCTGCCGCATGGCTGCCACCAGCTCCTTGCGGCCCGAACGCGCGGTGGGCAGGAGGGAGTCCAGGGCGTGCAAGATCGTGGCCCCCTCCTGAAGGGCGGCCGCCAGGCGGCGGCAAACCCAGATAACGTCGCCTGCATCTTCCGTGGAAAGCTGCTTCTGGCCCATGTCGGGCTCCTTTCCTGGGACTGCGACGGCTTATCAACACTTATCAGTGGTTATCATATACCACATTTGATAGGATTGTCAACCCCTGTCGCTCACTTTCCTGGGGCAGGTGGGTGTGAACGCAGCCATCCCCGTATTGCCTGAGATGCGCCCGTTGGAACGAGAGGACCGCGAGGTCCTTCACGGGCTGCTGGCCGCGCTCGGCCCCAGGCAGTCCGAGTTCACCTTCACCAACCTGCTGATCTGGCGCGATGCGTACCAGCTTCGACTCGCGCGCGTCGGCGATGCCATCGCCACCTTCTCCTGGCGCGCCGATCCCGAGGACTCGTTCGTGTTCCCTCCCATCGGGCCGGGCGCGGACGCGCGCGTGGTGCGCCGCTGTCTCGATCACCTGTCCGAGCAGGGGCATGCCTCGCGCATGGCGCGGGCGACGGCGGAGGATCTGCAGCGACTTGGCATCACCGAGGAGGAGTTCGAGATCGCTTCGGACCGCGATCAGTGGGATTACGTGTATCAGGTGCAGGACCTGATCGAGCTGCGCGGCAACCGGTATCACAAGAAGCGCAACCACTTCGAGCAGTTCGCGAAGCAGTACCAGTTCACCTATCGACCGCTCACCGCGGAGTTGGCGCCGGCGTGCATCGAGCTGCAGGACCAGTGGTGCGACGAAAAGCATTGTGACCTGGTTGCGACATTGCGGAGTGAAAATCGTGCGGTGAAAGAGTCGCTGCAGCAATTCGCATCACTCGGGATCACCGGTGGTTGCATTGAGGCCGATGGGAAGGTCGAGGCTTTCGCGCTTGGCGAGCTGCTCAATCCCGAGACGGTGGTGATTCATATCGAGAAGGCGAACGCCGCTTTCCACGGCCTCTATCAAGTCATCAATCAGCAGTACCTGGAGCAGGCATGGCCGCACACTCCCTATGTGAACCGCGAGCAGGACATGGGCGTCACCGGGCTGCGCAAGGCGAAGGAGTCGTATCATCCCCATCACATGATAGAGAAGTTCGTGGTGCGACCAAGGTGAAGTCGCGCTGCTTCTCTCTCATCGCCGTGGTCTTCCTCACGCTGGCGACCGGAGTCGCGTTCTGCGCGCCCGAGGTTACGATCCTCCCCGAACACCCGCGCCCGGGCGAGGTGCTGTTCATCACGCTGACTCCGGAGGCGCAGCTCGCCCGCGCCTCCTGCTCGTGGCGCGGCCGCGGGTATCAGTTCCTTTCGGATAGCGGTGTCTACCAGCTCGTTCTTCCGGTGGCGGCCAGTGTGCACGCCGGCGGACACCACGCGACGATCTACTGGAAGTACGCCGATGGGAGCGGCGGGAGCAGCACCGTTCCGGTGGAGATCGGGCCGCGCAGGTTCGGCATTCAGAAGCTGCGACTGTCAGCGAAACAGGAGCGGAAGTACAGCGCCCCGGATACCACGCGGGAGTACCGGCTGATAGGGGCGGCTCTGGATAAGGTGACCCCTGAGAGGCTCTGGAAGGGCGATTTCCTGATGCCGCTGAAGGGGCGGATTACGACCGAGTACGGGCTTCAGCGCTACGTCAACGGGCACTTCGACTACCGGCACAGAGGGGTCGATATCGCGGGCAAACAGGGCACACCCGTCAAGGCCGCGGCCGCCGGTGTCGTAAGCCTGGCCGATGAGTCGTTCCAGCTTCACGGGAAGACGATCATCGTCGATCACGGGCAGGGCACATCGAGTCTATATCTGCACCTGTCGGAGATCGATGTCAGTCCGGGAGATGCGGTCGCGCGGGGGCAGGTCATCGGCCGCGTTGGCGCTACGGGTATCGCCACCGGGCCCCACCTCCACTACGCGGTCTACGCGTACCACGAAGCGGTCGATCCGCTGTTCTGGCTGCACTTGCCGAAGTGACACGTCACGCGCAGGCGCGGCCACCGAAATAGGGAATCGGGCGAGCATCGCTGCTCGCCCGATTCTCTTCACATCACATCCTGATACTGCTTACTTCTTCTTCGCCTTCTTGGCGACTTTCTTCGCCGCCTTCTTCGCCGCCTTCTTCTTTGCTGGCAACTTTGTTGCCCCCCTTTCTGCGCACCGCGAATGCTAAGTGGTTCGCATCACCTGCGCCCGGGCTCAGGTCCTTTCGGCGCGGTACGTTAGTGAATGGCCTACCGCCTCTGCGGCCATCTCTCGCGCGCGTCCGCGCGATGAATCTGTTGCATTATGCCATACGTTCTAACCATTTTCGCACTCGCCTGCAAAAAAGTTTTTCATCGAAGTCATCCTCCGCGCGCATCGCTGCGAACGCGCGCGCGTTGGCTACGATTTCATTGCGTCGAATGCGCACGATGACGGATGCGATATGGCTTCATGCTAACAGACGAAAGGGGGGAAGCGACGACCGCGCGTTACTCTTTCACTGCGAGGATCGACTCTTCATCGACGAGGATCAACTCCTCGCCGCCGATCTTCACTTCGGTCCCCGACCACTTCGAATAGATAACGAGCTCGCCGACCTTGACCACGGACGCGACGCGCTTGCCGTCCTTGTTCAGCTTGCCGCTGCCAACGGCAAGGACCTTTCCCTCCTGCGGCTTCTTCCGCGCGGTATCCGGGAGAAGGATTCCTCCTGCGGTCCGCTCGTCGCCCTCGCTCGGGCGGATCAGAATGCGATCACCTAACGGCTTCAGCATCGCCGAACCTCCTTGGGGATCTGAGCATCGCGTCCATGTTGGTTGCTACGTGAACGCTTGAGGCACGTTAGCGCCCCAGACGGGGCGCCAACGTGAGAGCCATTGTAGTCGCCGCGAACCCGGTTGTCAACCGAGAAGGGCTTCTGTGCCCGTTCAGGGGCTTCAGGCGGGGTTTGCCTTCCTCGCCCTGAGGTCGATCAGCCAGCGATCATCGGCTCCCTCCCTGGGCACGATGATCTCGACCACGCCTCCCTCGCGGCTGATGATACGAGCCGGCGCGGCGGGGGCGGAGTCGGCCCGGCGCGGCCGCAGCACCGCCACGAGCCCGCACGACTGGCTTCGATGCAGCGTTCCAACCGACAGGTAGGGGAATCCCTGTTCAACCACCTCGGGCTTGGGATCCCAGGAGGGATAGTAATGCGAGGCCAGCTCCACACGCTGAGAGGTCCGGCCTTCCTGAGGGTCGGGCCGGAGCAGATCGAGGTCGAGCGCGGCGCCTTCGTTAATGATGGTGATGCGGCCTGTGTTCAGCCCATCGAGGTTCATCGCACCGCCGGGATGGAAGAGCCACTGCACGCGCTCGCGCTGCTTGGTCTCGATGTCATCGATCAGTATCACGTAGCCGCGGCGGGAGAAGATGAGATGCCGATCGAAGCGCGACACCGCCGGGCCATAGGCCGAAGCGGCCTCGCCGACCGCGTAGTCGAAGTCGCTGGTGGACTCGAGGTGAGTCACCTTGCCGCGGCGATTCCTCCCATATACCTGACCGCGACCCTCGATGAGAATGGTGTTGTGGGCGACGGTATCGTTGCCGGGGTAGTCCCATCGGTGCTCGCCCGTGTCAAAGAACCCGCCGCCGTGATCGTAATGCCAGCCGCCGGGATCGACCAACAGCGGCTTCCCGAACGCGGTGAGTACGATGGAGTTGATGTCGAGGTGAGAATGGTTCGCCCTCGTCTCGCCGGTCTTGAGGCCGACGTAGATCGCCTGGTCTGACCAGTCGGAGCGCATCACCGTGGTGCCCGCGCCGGCGTAATGCTTGATGAGCGGAAGGTCATCCGGGGCCTTCGGCGCTGGCGCGTCCTGGCGCCAGACTTGGCGGAGTGGGTGCCAGTCGCCCAGGCGTTCCGCCAGCCACTGCCCGTGGGGGTCCTTGGTGCGCGCCGCGAGCAACGAGATCAGCACACCCGACACCGGCCGGTACCTGTTGTCTCCGAAGCAGAACGACCCGAGATCAGGCGTGGTCATCCAGAAGCCCCAGTGCCCGGTCTTCTTGAGGATCGGGTGCTGGAACAGGTCGACGGCGCCGCCCGTGAAAGAGCGCAGGGCCTCGGCGAACCAGGCGGTCTGCGACATTCCCGAACTCCAGTAGCCCGGCCCCTCGACATAGCTGCCGTCCTTGGGGTTCGCGTCGAGGGTCGCGGCGACGCCGGTGAGTGACTCGCGCAGGGATTCCCGCGCCTCCGGCCACTCTCCCGCCAGGCAGATGGCGGCCCAGCCCATCTGGCCGCAGATCACCGCCCGCCAGTTGTGGGTGACGTGGGTCCACCAGTCCTTGCCTTCGCGGTGATCGGGGAGGAAGATCCCCAGCGCGCGGGTGAGCACGGCATGACGCCAGCGCTCCCGCTGCTCCGGGGTCAGGTAATCGTAGAGCCAATCATAGGCCCAGGCAACGCGGGCGCCCTTGTGCGCCATCACCAGGTCCATGATCATGCCGCGGGGCTTGTGGGTGCTGTGAATCCACTCCTCTTCGGCGATCGTCGTCTCGATGCCGGCGACCACTGTCTCGGCGTAGCGCCTGTCGCCCGATATCAGGAAGGCCAGACCCAGGTCGGCGACGCTTCCGACGTTTCGTCCCCAGTTTGGGCTCACCGCTTTCTCTGCGGCCTCTTTCAGCCGGTTCCACTCGGCGGGATCGCGCGCGGGCAAGGAACGGAGCGCGTCGCGATACGGCGACGGGATGAACAGCCGCGGGCGCGGCAGGCCCTCAGGCATCTGCCACTTGTCGAAAGCGGTCAGGAATCGTGCTGCGTGGTTCGCCAACTGGGGCCTCCAGGCTTGGGGTGGTAGGACCTCGTTCTTTGGGGTGTGGGCGAAACCTGCCAGGAGGGGAATGGCCGCAGGCGGGCGGACACTGGCACAGCCGTGCGGCAGGTGAAACCCTGGCCCGACGGTAGTAGTAATCTATGCCATTCGACGGCCTTCAGGATTACCTGGCCGCGCTGGAGAAGCGCGGGGAACTGCGCACCATCGACGCGCCGGTCGATCCGGAGCTGGAGATCACCGAGATCGCGGATCGGGTGGTGCGCGGCGGGCGGCCCGGCGCTGCGGTTCACATCACCAAAGGGCGCGCGGTACCCGTTCGCCATCAACCTGTTCGGCACGGCGGCGCGCACGGCGTTCGCGCTGGGCGTCTCCAACCTCGACGAGATCGGGACGCGGGTGGAGGAACTGCTGCGGGCCGAGCCACCCAGCACGCTGCTGGACAAGCTCCGCGCCCTTCCCCGGCTGATCGAGATGTCGAACTGGGCGCCGAAGACAGTCGGGCGCGCGCTTTGCCAGCAGGTAGTCGAAGAGACCCCGCGGCTCTCCGATCTGCCGATTCTGAAGTGCTGGCCCCAGGACGGGGGCCGCTTCTCACGCTGCCCCTGGTCTTCACTCGCCACCCCGAGACCGGCCAGCGCAACGTCGGCATGTACCGCATGCAGGTCTACGATGATCGGACGACGGGCATGCACTGGCACCCCCACAAGGTGGGCGCGCAGCACTATCGCGAGTACGAGGCGCGGGGGAGCGGATGCCGGTGGCGGTGGCGCTGGGCGGCGATCCGGCGGTGATCTACGCGGCCACCGCTCCGCTGCCCGAGGAGTTCGACGAGATGCTCTTCGCCGGCTTCCTGCGCCGGCAGCCGGTGGAGATGGTGAAGTGCCAGACCTGCGACCTGGAAGTACCGGCCGATGCCGAGTTCGTGCTCGAAGGCTATGTGGATCCCGGGGAACTGCGGACGGAAGGGCCCGTTCGGCGATCACACCGGTTACTACTCCCTCGCCGACGAGTTCCCGGTGTTCCACCTCACCGCCCTCACCCGGCGCGAGCAGCCGATCTACCCCGCCACCATCGTCGGCCCGCCGCCCAAGGAGGACTGCTTCCTGGCGAAGGCCACCGAGCGCATCTTCCTGCCGCTGCTGCGGATGCAGCTGCCCGAGATCGTCGACATCAACCTGCCGATCGAGGGCGTGTTCCACAACCTGGCGCTGGTCCGCATCCGCAAGCGCTACCCCGGTCACGCGCTCAAGGTGATGCACGCGCTGTGGGGGCTGGGGCAGATGATGTTCACAAAGATCATCGTGGTGTTCGACGAGGACGTGAATGTGCAGGACCTGTCCGAGGTACTCTGGCGGGTGGGGAACCACATCGACCCGGAGCGCGACGTCTGCTTCGTGCGGGGGCCGGTCGATATCCTCGACCACGCCTCGCCGCTTCCCGGCCTCGGCTCGAAGATGGGGATCGACGCCACTCGCAAGTGGCCCGGGGAAGGCTTCACCCGGCCGTGGCCGGAGGCGATCGAGATGAGCCCGGAGGTGCACGAGCGGGTGACGCGCGCTGTGGCAACCTTGGGGCTGGAGGAGAAGAGATGAGGGAGATCAAGGAGCTGTTCGTCGCCGTCACCGGCGCCAGCGGCGCCATCTACGCCGACCGCTTGCTGCGGAAGGCGGTCGGCCTGGTCCCTCGCATCGACCTGGTGCTGAGCACGCACGGCGCCGAGATCGCCGCGCACGAACTCGGGTGGGGGATGGACTTCGATGCCTTCCAGATCAACGGCCCGCCGGCCGAGGTGCTGTCCCACGTCCGGCTCTACCAGCCCGATGACTTCTACTCCCGCTACGCCAGCGGCTCGGCGGCGCCGGACGCGATGATCGTCGTCCCCGCATCGCTGAACGTCTGCGGCCACATCTGCGCGGGTCTGGCCGACACCCTCATCCACCGCGCCGCGGCGGTCTGCCTCAAGGAGCGCCGGCCCCTGGTGCTGGTGCTGCGCGAGTCGCCCTTCAGCTTGATCGACCTGCGCAACTTCGTGCGCCTCGCCGAGGCCGGCGCGGTGATTATGCCGGCGAATCCCGCCTTCTACGCCAACCCCAAGAGCATCGAGGAGATGGTCGACTTCTTCGTCGCCCGCGTACTGGACCAGATCGGCCTGCGGGTCGAACACCCAGGTCGATGGGGAGGGTGAGGAGCAGCTCGGGAGCCAGAGGTCAGGCCGAGGTTCGCCTGGCCAAGCAGTAGGAATGGCGGTCGCGGGGGCAGTATTCTCAGGATGTAGAGAGCAGGAGCACCCCTGAAGGGACGCCCCGATGACGTTGGCCGACGTGCCTCCATGACCCGCAAGACACTTATCCTGCTGAAGGCCATTCGTTTCGAGCATACCGCCTTTGCGCTGCCCTTCGCGCTGATGTCCGCGTTTGTGGCAGCGATGGGCTGGCCCTACTGGCGCGTGCTGGCGTGGATCCTGGTGGCGATGGTCGGCGCTCGCACCGCGGCGATGGCCTTCAACCGACTCGCCGACCTTCGCTACGACCGCGCTGAACCCGCGCACGAAGGAGCGCGCGCTGGTCACCGGCGCGCTTCGCACGCGTCAGCTCTGGGTGGTGATGATCTGCTCGGCCGGCGCCTACTTCCTGTCCGCGGCAATGCTCAACCGGCTTGCGCTCGCGCTGTCTCCCTTCGCGCTGGCGCTGCTGTTGGGCTACTCCTACACCAAACGCTTCACGGCCTGGACCCACTGGGTGCTGGGACTCTGCCTCGGGATGGCGCCCGTCGGCGCCTGGATCGCGGTCCGCGGGCGGATCGAGCTGCCGCCGATCATCCTGTGCCTGGCCGTGGTCACGTGGACCGCGGGGTTCGACATCATCTATGCTTGCCAGGACATCGAGTTCGACCGCAAGCACCAGCTGTTCTCGCTGCCGGCGCGGTGGGGGGCGAAGTACGCGCTGGTGGTCTCCACCGCCAACCACGTGGTGACCTTCTGGCTGCTGGCGCTCTTCGGCCAGGTCGCCCACCTGGGCGTGCTCTACTTCGCTGGGCGTGATCCTGCTCATCCCGGTGATCTGGTATGAGCACCACGTCGTGCGCCCCAACGATCTCAGCCGCGCCGAGATCGCCTCCTTCTTCGCCAACGGGGTCTTCAGCGTCGTGCTGTTCCTCTTCGCGGCGGCGGATGTGGTGTACATTAGCAGTCGCATGCCGATATGAGACTAACGTATGGGTAAGCAGGTCAAGCTCCTGCATTCAGTGCACAGATCGGAACTAAGCGAGGCGCTCGAGGCCGGCCTGAAGGCCGCTTCAGACTTCGACGACCTCGGCCTCGAGATGCGGCGTGGTGTGGTCTACTGCTGGTTGCGCCGAGAGGACGACAGGATGAGCGCAGGTGGCCAGCGGCCGGACCACGTCTACCTGGAGGTGACGGTGGATGAGGACCGCTGCCTGGTCGCGGAGATGGACCTGGCCGGCATCGCCATGATGTATCTGCAAGGCTCCAATGGGAAGCGGAGGAACGTTGAGGCCGCCCGGCTGATCGCCGAGGCCTACCGCATTGCTTCCGTGCCACTCCAGGAATACACTCCAGACGCGTTCTGGACGCCAGAGGTGTTGGTGAAAGGCGCCATCTCGCCGGACTGCATCCGGGCCATCGCGGACGACTCGGATACCACACGCGGCGCTACCATGACCGAGTACCTGTTTCAACAAGCCAATCTGTCCGACATCGCCGAGAAGATAGCCGCCGGCGAGCGGCTGTCGCGCGAGGAGGGCCTGCGCCTGATCTCCAGCCCGCACCTGGCCGCGGTTGGGGCGCTGGCGAACCAGGCGCGCGAGCGCTGGCACGGCGATCGCACCTACTACATCGTCAACCGCCACATCAACTACACTAACATCTGCGTCAACCGCTGCCGGTTCTGCGCCTTCTCGCGGGCCGAGGGCGAAGAGGGGGCCTACCTGCTTTCGGTAGAGGAATGCCTGCGGAAAGCCGAGTCGTTTCGCGGCGGGCGGGTCAGCGAGTTCCATATCGTCGGAGGGTGTCACCCCACGCTGGGGCTGGACTACTACACCGAACTGCTTGGGAAGCTGCACGCGCGCTTCCCCGAGGTGCATCTCCAGGCCTTCACCGCGGTCGAGATCGCGCACATCGCAGAGGTTTCAGGCGTATCGGTGCGCGAGTGCCTGGAGCAATTGCGCGAGGCCGGGCTCGGTTCGCTGCCCGGGGGTGGCGCCGAGGTGTTCGCGCCGCGGGTGCGCGCGGCGCTCTGCCCGAAGAAGCTCTCCGCCGAGGGGTGGCTGGAGGTGATGCGCACCGCGCACGAACTCGGCCTGCACAGCAATGCACCATGCTCTACGGTCACATCGAGCGGCCCGAGGAGGTCGTCGATCATCTGCTGCGCCTGCGCGAACTGCAGGACGAGACCGGCGGCTTCCTGGCCTTCATCCCCCTCGCCTTCCATCCGGGGAACACGGAGCTTGCCGGCGAAACCGCGGGCAGGACGGCGTATGACGATCTGCGAATGATCGCGGTGAGCCGGCTGCTGCTGGACAACATTCCCCACATCAAGGTGTTCTGGATCATGGTGGGGTTGAAGACTGCGCAGGTCGCGCTGGCGTTCGGAGCCGATGATGTGGACGGCACGGTGGTCGAGGAGCGCATCACCCATGCCGCCGGCGCGGAGACGCCGGAGGCAATCAGCAGCGACGAGCTGCGCGCGGTGATCGCGGGCGCAGGTCGGGAGGCGGTGGAGCGCGACACGCTCTACCGGCAAGTGGAGGTGTCGGCATGACGAACGGCCCTCTCGGCCTGGTCAGCTACCTCAACACCAGCCCGTTCCGTTACGGCCTGCGCGAACTGGGCGACACCAACTGGGTGCAGAGGGTGCCGGCCCAGTTGCTGCCTCTGCTAGAGGCAGGCGAGGTGGAAGCGGCCGTGCTGCCGACTTTCGACGTGTTGAGCAACCCGGAACTGCCGGTGCTCCCCGGCTCCTGCATCGCCTCCCGCGGCGCGGCCTACAGCGTCAGGCTCTTCTCTCGTATCCCACTGCGCCGCGCCGCGACGGTGGCGCTCGATGCCAGTTCCCACACCTCGGCCGCGCTCACCCGCGTCGTGCTGGCGCTCCAGGGATGCCACCCCAGCTATGTGACGATGGCGCCCGATCTCACGATGATGCTGAACAGCGCGGATGCCGCGCTGCTAATTGGGGACCCCTGCATGCGCGCCAGCAGCACCGGTCTCGTGGTAACCGATCTGGGCGAGGAGTGGGCGCGGCTCACCGGGCTGCCCTTCGTGTTCGCGCTGTGGGGAGCGCGCCCGGGGCCGATACCGCGGCGCTCGCTTCCCTGATCGCGGAGGCGAAGCGCATCGGACTCTCGAACCTCGAGAAGGTGGCGGAGGAGGAATGCGCCGGGGTCGGGCTGAGCCGCGACCAGTGCCTGGCCTACCTCCGCGACTACATGCATTACGACCTGG
The DNA here is from genome assembly GCA_963699135.1 of uncultured Armatimonadota bacterium. GTDB lineage: Bacteria > Armatimonadota > Hebobacteria > Hebobacterales > Hebobacteraceae > JBEKKD01. Next base: position 2,549,078 of record OY969415.1, read on the forward strand.
ACAAGCCCGAGCAGATGGGGCTGGAGCGATTCCGGCAACTGTGCGTGGAGCGGAAGCTGATCCCTGATGCAGGGCCTGTCAAGTTCGCCGATGCTAGCGCTTGAGCGAGCCGTTTCCGGTCACCGGCTGACCGAGAACGAGGTCGTCGCGCTCTTCTCCGCGCCTCTCGCCCTCCTCGGCGCGGCCGCCGACGCGGCCTGCCGCCGACTGCACCCGGAACCCCATCGCACCTTCGTCATCGACCGCAACATCAACTACTACCAATATCTGCATCTCCGGCTGCCGGTTCTGCGCCTTCTTCCGCCCGCCGGGCCACCCCGAGGGGTACGTGCTCTCCCGCGACGGAGGTCCTCGCGCAAGGTCGAGGAAGCTGTCGCGGTGGGCGCAACCCAGATCTGCTCCAGGGCGGCCTCCATCCCGATCTGCCCACTCACTTGGTTCGAGGAAACGTTCCGGGCGATCAAGGCGCGGTATCCCCGGCGTCACCATCCACTCGCTCCCGCTCCGGAGATCGTGCATCTGTCGCGCCTCTCCGTACTGAGCTCGCCAAGACACGCTCTCCCGCCTCCACGCGGCCGGGCTCGACTCCCTCCCCGGCGGCGGCGCGGAGATTCTGTGCGATGACGTCCGCTCCGGCCATCAGTCCGCGTAAGTGCACTGTCGGCGAGTGGTTCGACGTGATGCGCGCCGTGCACGCGCTCGGCATGCACGCCACCGCCACCATGGTGTTCGGGCACGTCGAAACGATCGAGCATCGAGTGCAGCACCTGCTGCGGATCCGCGAGCTTCAGGACGAGACCGGCGTCTTCACCGCATTCATCCCGTGGAGCTTCCAGCCCACCAACACCGCTCTCGGCGGCGAGGCCGCGGGCGCGCACGACTACCTGCGCACGCTCGCCGTCTCCCGACTGATGCTGGACAACGTGCCCAACCTTCAGGCCTCCTGGGTGACACAGGGCGCGAAGATTGGCCAGCTTGCGCTGGCCTTCGGGGCCAACGACCTCGGCAGCACCATGATCGAGGAGAATGTGGTGCGCGCCGCGGGCGTGACGTTCCGCATGTCGGCCGAGGAGCTGGCGCAGTTGATCCGGCGAGCCGGCTTCACGCCGGCGACTCGAAACACGTAGTACGGCTTACTGGAGGTGCTATGACTCGCGACGCGATCGCCATGATCGGCGGCAGCAGCGCCCACAAGCTACTGAAGGAGCAGGCGCGACGCGTGAACCGGCTGCGGCCCGGTTCCGACGCCGTTCGGGCTCTCCGCGCCGATCTATCGAGTGCGCATGCGCGAGGCGCATTTCCTCTTCCTGCCCGCGCCATGGGGAGACGGGTTACGACATCGCCGCGCCCTGGGTGAACTACCGCGCCAACATCTACGCGCTCAAGGAGCAGGGCGTCTCCCGCATCGTCGCCTGGACCGGGCCCGGCGCGATCAACGCTTCCCTCCGCCCCGGCGAATACGTGCTGCCGCACGATGTGATCGACCACACGCACGGCCGCGAGTCGAGCTTCTTCAAGGGAACCGGGTTGGGTTTCATCCGCCAGAGCCCCGTCTTCTGCCCGGAGATGCGGGGCGCGGTGGAGCGGGCGATGACCGGCCTGCGGCTCACCTATCGCGACTTCGGCGTGTACATCTGCACCCAGGGCCCCCGCCTGGAGACGCCGGCCGAGATCAAGCTCTATCGCACCTGGGGCGCGGACATGGTCGGGATGACCATCGCCCCGGAGGTCGTTCCTGGCGCCGCGAACTGGAGATGTGCTATCTGCCGATCTGCTATATCACCAACCTCGCGGAGGGAGTGCGAGAGCTGCCGCACAGACCGGGGGAGCTGTTCGAGGGGCTACTGGAGAAGGCCGAGAGCGAAGCCGTAGAAGGCGCGGTCGCGCGCTTCTTCGACATCGGCGCCGCGCTCTTCACCACCACCCCGGAGGAACGCCTCTGCCCCTGCTCCCTGGCGATGGAGCGGTATCGGGCGACGGGACGCGTGGAGGAGGATTGGCATACGTGGATCGGGAAAGCATGACAGCCCCCTCGGGCACAGGAAGGCCAGGCGATGGGCCAGTCCACAGCCAGTGATGCTCGTCGATACCTGGTCACTGGCCGCCACGTCGGGCTGAGCCCGATCCGGCCCGACGATGAGCGGCCCCTATTCGACCTCTGGCGTGACCCGGATGTCCAGCGGAACCTCAACTGCCGTGACGCCGAGCCGACCTTCGAGGAGTGGCAGCGAGAGCGCGACGACCCCACAGGCCCCACCACTTGGTTCGAGTGCGTGATCGCCTCCCTCACCGACGGTGCCTTCGTCGGCTATGGCAGTCTGGGCCGCGCGACGTCGCGGCCGGAGTTGATGGTGCTGCTGTGCGCGGACCGGCGGGGCCGAGGCTACGGAACAGAGGCGGCTGGGCTGCTGCTCGACTATGGCTTTGGCTGCCTTGGGCTGGACTGCATTGGTGGCGGGGCGATGGAGTTCAACCTAGCGAGCCAGACCATGCTCGGCAAGGCCGGGTTCGTACGTACTCCAGAGAGCGACGGGAAGTACAGGAACGCCTGGGGCGAGGGGTGCGTCGTGGAGTTCGACTACGTCCTTGACCGCACACGCTGGGAGAGCCTGCGTACGGGACGATCATCATAGACAGGACCGCTATGCATTGCGCTGACACCGACTGGGATTTCGCTCACCTGACCTACAAGCACACGCAGGCCTCGACCCACTTCTTCCATCACTGGACGGCGAAGTTCATCCCGCAGATTCCCCGCCGCTTGATCGAGATGTATGCGCGGCCCGGCGACATCATCCTCGACCCATTCATGGGCTCCGGCACCACCCTGGTCGAGGCGGCGCGGATGGGCTACGACTCCTGGGGAACGGACATCAACCCGCTGGCGGTGAAAATCGCCCGGGCCAAGACCGCGCGCATCGACGAGGCCGCGCTCGACGCGTTCATCGCCTGGCTCGATCAGGCGAAGGCCGATCCTGAGAGACACCGCGCGAAATCAGCGAAGCTGTTCGAGGGCAGTGAGGTCTGGTTCCGGGATGATGTCGCCCGGGCCATCCGCGCCATCCTCAACCGCGCCAAACGGCTCGACGATGCTACCTGCAACTTCGCGGAGGTCGGCACCTCCGACTTGCTGAAGGGTATGAGCAACGCCCGCATGGACCGGACGCTTCCCTCGCTCCCGAAGACGCCGCGCTACACGGATAAGAAGCACTACCACGTGCTGGTGGACAACGAGACCCGCGAGATCAAGCCGTTCCAGCGCCTGGCGTCACAACTGAAACGAATGCAGGCCGCCCTCGCCGATCTTCACGCCACCGGCACAGGCCACGCCGATCCGATCCCGCACGACGCCCGCGATCTCGCCTCCCTGGGCCGCCGCGCGCAGCTTGCCATCACCTCGCCGCCCTATTGGAGCGCGCAGAACTACCAGGGGATGCACAAGCTGTCGTTCGGCCTGCTCGGCCTCCCCGCCCCAGGACCCGCCGAGATCGGCCGTCGCGCCCAGGACTACCTGCCCGACATGGACGCTGTCATCGCCCAACTCGTGCAGGTCCTCGACGGCCACTTCGCCATCGTCATCGGCGAATCGGCCGAGGGAATCCATGAAGCAGTGCGCGATCAGTGCGTCGCGTGGGGATGCGGCTGGTGAAGACCTTCACCCGGAAGATCGTGAATCAGGCTTTCTTCGCGAAGGCGGTGAAGGGGGAGTTGATCTACGTTTTCGAGGCTTGACCTCGCCTCTCCCTCCAAGGGCGCGGCTGAGCGTGGTGACGACGAACTGGTTCAGACTCGCGCCTTCGGCTCGCGCCCGCTGGGCAAGGTCGCGGTGCAGACTCTTGGGTGTTCGCACCAGGAAGCGGCCGCTGTACTCCGTCTCGGCCGCGGGCTCGGGGATCGCGAGCCCTTCTGACAGAGCCACTTCGATCCAGCCGGTCATCGCGTCTCTGATCATATCCAGGGCTTCATCCGCGCTGTCGGCTTCTGTTACGCACCCTGGCAGTTCCGCGACTTCCGCGAAGAACGTCCCGTCCCCGTACCGCCGCAACTGTATTGTGTAGGGACGACGCAGATAGTCGTCCACCGTCTTAGCTGCGGTCTTCATCGGGTCGCGCCTCCTCGGGGCCTTCCGCCCCCACCCGGAACATCCCCCCATGCCCTGGCACGATGAAGTCAGCGATCCCCAACGCACTTTCCCGGCTGCGGGCGTGGAGGCGCGGGTTGAGGCTCCACTTCCGCCAGCGCACCGGGTCGGCGCGGTCGTCCTCGTTCTCGAACAGATCGCCAACTACTGCCACCAGCCCCTCCGCCGTCTTCACCAACACGCTGACATCCTGGCCGGAATGGCCGGGGGTGGGGATCACCTGCACGTCATTATCTATCACATAGGGGGAGCGGGCGAAGTCGTGGATGGTGAACAGGTCGCCCCGGGAGATGTCCTGCCCGACAATGAACTGCGCCCGCGGGAAGCGCGCGTTGCCACCCGTGTGATCGGTGTGCCCGTGGGTGCAGACCACGACGCCGATATCGCTCGGCGACAGCCCCTCGGCCGCCAGCAGGCACACCAGTTCCTCACCGTCAGCGGGGTTACCGGTGTCGACGAGTACGTTCACGGTGCTCCGGACCAGCGTGATGGTGCAGTCGGCGTGGACGGCGTCGCCGGTTTCCGCAACGGCGTAGCCGGTCTTGAGGACGCGCACGGTGGCCACGGGCTAGCCCTGCGCCACTCGCAGCATCTCCGCCAGGCGCTTCTCAGCGATGTGGGGGTTGAGGCGTTCGCAGGCCTGGGTGAACCACGGGGTGGCGTTCTGCGGCTGACCCAGAGCGATCTCAACCAGGCCGCGGTAGTAGCTGGGGGCGAACTCCCGAGTGAAGTGGGTCGCTGCCAGCGTCAGAGGTTCACGGGCCTCGGCGTACCGGCCGGCCTCGAACAGCGCCTCCCCGATCAGCGCCGCCAGGCCGGGATCCTCCCACGCTTCCTTCGGGAGCTTCGCGAGCTGCTCCATCGCCGCCTGGGGCTTCTTCATCTGCATGTGAATGCCCGCGAGGGACATGGCGACCCACTCGGGGTCGGCGCCGGCCTTGCCGACCTCTGCCAGCGCGGCGGCCGCGCCCTCCAGGTCCATCACCGACATGGCTTCCTCGGCGAGGAGCGAGAAGCGGGCCTTCCGCCCGCGAATCGCCGCCAGCGGGAGCAGCATCACCTTCCGCAGCGCGGAGGCGAACCGCAGCCCGAACCCCGCGGGCCTGGTGTCACGCCCGCCCTCATCTAAGGTGAGCTGGTCCTCCAGCGGCCGCGCCTGGTCGCGGCGCTCCCACAGACACTTCTCGGCGAGGGTGAGCAGCCGGCCCTCCATGCCCTCGTTGGCGTAAAGCAAGTGCGCCTTGAGCAGTTCCGCCCCTTCTTTGAGCTTGCCCATTGCCAGCAACGCCAGCCCCAGGTAGGCCTGCACCAGCTTGTTCTCGGGGTCGAGCTTGGCGGCCGCGGCGAAGGCCTTGCGAGCCTCCTCGTAGCGTCCCGCGTCGTACTGGACGCGCCCCAGCGCCAGCGGGGGCACGTGGCTCCTGGGCGAGAGGTCGGCCGCCTGCCGGGCCGCGCGCACCGCTTCCGAGGTGTTTCCGGCCGCGGCGAGCGCCAGCGCGCGCTGGGTGTGGGCGCGGGCGTGCTTGGGGAAGGCCTCAATCACGCGGTCGAAGGCCTTCGCCGCCTCTCCCGGCTTTGAGGAGCGCCAGAGGCGAAATGCCTCCCGGTACTCCCGGTCCGCTCGCCACCACCGCGCGATGCTCCAACTCATGTCTACCGTTTTCCACATATGCCTACTGCCATCCCCTTTTCCGGTGGGCCGGCGCCGCCGATGGCTCCAGGCGGTGTCTCACGATGCCGATTGGGTTTATGGGTCCTCTTATGGCATAAACAAGTGGGGAAGTCGCCAATGCGCGGGATGGGACTAGTGCGCCGCAGCCAGGTCGCGGCGCTCATTGCACTAACGGCGATATGCGGCCGCCCGGTCCGGGCGGCCGGCTCTGCCCGCGTGGAGGTCCGGCGCGTCGGCGGCAAGCCGGCCATCGCCATCATTGCCTCAGACGCGGCGAAGCTCGATCTGCAATCCTTCACTCTCGAGAACCCCCCTCGCCTGATCTTCGATCTTGCCGGCGCCGCGCTGGCCGCGGACCATCCCGCGACTCTGCCGCTAGATGCCACCGGCGTTCGGCAGGCAGCGCGTCGGGCAGTACAGTCCCGACACCGCGCGGCTGGTGCTCGACCTCGATTCGGCACCGCCGAACTGGAAGCAGGTCGGGGGCGACAAGTCAGACGAGATGCTGATCGTCTTCGACACCGGGAGCGGTCCCATATCTCTTGGCGCCCCGGTCATCAAGCACACCGGCAAGGGCGCGGTGGTGGTGATCCCCGGCGCGGCCGCGCTCGGCGCGCCACGAGGCCAGCCTCAATGACCCACCGCGGGTTTACGCCGATCTCTCAGATGCTCAGTTCGCCGAGCCCTACTCTCGCCAAGAACTCGGTGAAGGGCCGATCCTACAGATACGCACCGCGCCCCAGGCCGACGCCGACGGCAAGCCAGTGTCGCGCGTCGTGGTCGAGCTGCGCGAATCGCTGCCGCACAGCTTCTACTGCGACGGTGATGACCTGGTGCTGGTCATCGGCGCGCAGAACTGGGCGCTGCCCCCGCCAACCTATCATCCGGCCGGCCGGCTGAAGGGCAAGCGGATCGTGGTGGATCCCGGTCACGGCGGCAAGGATGTCGGCGCGCCGGCCAAGCCCGGCTCTCCGCCTGAGGCGCCGTATGAGAAGGATGTGGTGCTCGACATCGGGCTACGGCTGTCGCGGCTGCTCCGATCCGAGGGCGCGGCCGTCACCATGACCCGGAGCGACGACACTTTCATCACCCTCCAGGGCCGCGCCGCGGCCGCCAATGATCTGAAGGCCGACACCTTCGTGAGCGTACACTGCAACTCGTGCCCCACGCCCGACACGCTCAGCGGCACCAGCGTCTACTACGACCACGACAACAGCATCGAGCTGGCGAAGCTGGTGCAGAAGGAGATGATCGCCTCCCTGGGCACCCAGGACAACGGCATCCGCAACGCCAACTTCGCCGTCATCCGCCGCACCACCGGGCCGGGGATACTGGTCGAAACCGCCTTCATCAACCACGAGAGCGACCGGGAGAAGCTCACCAATCCGAACTTCCGGGAGCGCACGGCGCGTGCTATACTCCAGGGCGTGATTCGTTTCTTGCAGCAGACTCCACCGCAGGCCGACGCCACCGAATGAGCCGAAAGAAGAAAAGACGCCAATCCCGCGGTCCCGCCGTGGCCGTGGTGCTTCTCATCCTCCTCGTGGGCGTAGGGCTCTCCTTCACCCGCCTTTACCCCGGGTTCCGCAAGCTCCGGCCACGCGCCGGGTCGCCCGCGCGGTACGACCAACGCCACCACTCGCCCCCGCGCCGACGCGACGCCATCCGCGCGCACCCTCACCGCGCGCATCTACTTCGCCCGCATCGTGGGTGGGAAAGAGCGGCTGGCGCCGGTGGACCGCGAGGTGTCGGCCGAGTCCCCCGCGCAGGGCGCGCTGGTCGAACTCATCCGTGGCGATCTCCCTGCGGGCTGCACCCATCCTCTGCCCGCGGGAACACAACTGCACCACATTCGGGTGGAAGACGGCATCGCCATCGCCGACTTCAGCGGGGAGCTGGTAAGCAACTTCCAGGGCGGATCGGACAACGAAGGCGTCATCGTCTATGCCACCGTCAACACCCTCACCTCACTCCCCGGCGTCAAGCAGGCCCAGATTCTGGTCGACGGCAAACCCCTCGACAGCATCGGCGGCCACCTCGATACCAGCGGGCCGCTGAGCGCGGATGGGGAGCTGGTGGTGAGGTAGCAGAGGGAGAGATGCTCCGAGTCCTCCTCACGGTAATCGGAGCGGCAGTGGCCGTCGGTTGGGCACTCCTCGAGCTGCTTTCGCTAGTCTGGGCAGCAGCCGAAGTACCTTCTGTGATCAGGGACTCCCGGCGTCACTGGCCCGTCGCGCTGGCCTGGACCTACCTACCGATAGGCATGATTCTCGCGTGCGCGGTGTACTACAAAGGCGGGCCGTGGTGGCTGAAGGCGTTGCTGATCGCCACGCTCGCGATCGCTTTGCTAGTTGCGGTCTTCTACCCGGAGATCGGGGACGCTCGCCGCAGTAGGAAGAAGCCAGAGCCGGAGTAGGCTGCGCTGTCCAGGCGGAACCCCATCAGTGGTCCGCTGCTGTACGCCCCCTACCCTCCTCCTGCGACCCTCACTCCCTGCACCCGCACCGTCGGCAGCACCATCCCCGGCTCGGCGCGGTAGTCGGAGGAGATGGCGTCGATGTTCGCCAGCATCTCCAGCCCGTGGCCGGCGACCATGGTGTTCTTGAGCGGGTGGGCGAGCTTGCCCTTGCGGATGCGGAAGCCGGCGTCCACCAGCGCCGAGACCTGGCCGGAGGCGGTGTCGGGGGAGAGGCGGCCGAGGGTGACGTAGATGCCGTCGTCCACCTCGGCGATGATCTCGGCCGCGGTCTTCGCCCCCAGGGTCGGGATGACATTGGTGGAGGAGATGCCGCCGCGGGTGGAGTGCCCCGTGTTCTCGGCATTCCCCTTGCGGGCGGTGTAGTGGTTGTGCAGGTAGGTCTTCAGCACCCCCCGCTCCACGAGGGTCAGTCGCCGATGCGGGAAGCCATCACCGTCACACGTCCCGGACCCGAGGCCGCTGGGGATCAGCGGGTCGTCCACGAGGGTCACGTGCTCGGAGGCGACCTGTTCGCCCAGCTTGCCGACCAGGAAGGAGCGGTTGCGCTGCACTTCCTCCGCGCTCGCCGCGCCGCAGAGGCTGCCCAGGAGCGCCATGCCCGAGCGCGGGCCGAGCACGACGGGCAGAGTGGCGGTCTTGATCACGCGGCTCTTCAGGTAGTTGAGCGCCTCTTCCGCCGCGGTCGCCCCAAGATTCTCCGGGACCAGGTCGGCGAGCGATCGCGCGGAGTCCCAATCGTAGAACGAGCCGACGTCGTCGCCCCGCCGGATGACCACTTCGGCCGACACCGAGGCGCTGGTGCTGCGCTGGGAGACGTGCACCCCGAGGTTATTCACCAGCGCCCATTGGCTCCACCTCACACCCGCGCCGCCCTGCACGACGGCGTCCCCCGCGACCGCCAACGCGGAGTCGATGTTCCCTGTCACCCAGGCCGCGATCTGGTCGCTGGTGACCTCGGCCAGCCGCGGGTCGTAGAGCCCGTCCACTACCGGCAGTCCTCGGGACTCACCAGGTCCACGAAATCCGGGTCAGGTTCTGCGGCGCGGGCCAGCTCGGCCGCCTGCGCGCCCGCGCTTCGCGCCGCTTCCTCGGAGAGGCCGGAGGCGCTCGACCAGCCGGTGGCGCCGGCGAAGAACGCGCGCACCGACACTGCGCCCCACTGCCGGGCGTCGCTGGACTTGATCGCGTTCTTCTCGACCGACACCGACGCGCGACTGCCCATGCTGGGCCGCGGCGTCGGCGTACTCGGCGCCGGCGCGGATCGCCGCTTCACAGGCGATCTCGGCGATCTTCAGCACGCGCTCCGTGTCGGCGCTCACGCCTGACCTCCCACCACTACATCCTTCACCTTGATATACGGCCCGCCGCCGTTCACCGGCATGCTCTGCCCGTTCTTCCCGCAGTTGCCCGGCATTTCCAGCTCGAAGTCCTTGCTCACCCCGAGCACGTTCGCCAGCGTATCGAGCGTCATCCCCGAGATGGAGACATCTCGCACCTGCTCCGCAGGCTGCCCATCGCGGATCATGATCCCCTCGCCCGCGTGGCAGGTGTATTGCCCCTTCTCGCACTGCACGTAACCCCACTGCCCGCCCCGCAGGAGAATCCCGAGGTCGATATCGCGCATGAGAGTCTTCGAGCGAACTCTCGCCCGGAAGGATCATGGTGTTGCTCATGCGCACGATGGGCCGGTGCTGGAACCCGTCTGCCGCGCGCCGAGCCGCCCGGCGCGACTCCCATCTTCGCCGCCGTCTCCAGCGAGTGCAGGAAGCCCTTCAGCACGCCGTTCTCGACCAGCACGCGCCGCTGCCCGGGGACGCCCTCGGAATCGTAGGCGTAGGAGCCCCAGGAGCGCGGGATGGTCGAATCGTCGACGATGGAGATACACTCGGCGGCGACCTGCGTGCCGAGCTTTCCGCCCAAGATAGATTGCCCGGTGAGCACTAGGTCGGCCTCGGTGTTGTGCCCGATCGCCTCATGCACCAGCAGGCCGGCGATGGACGGATGGAAGATGGCGGGGAACCTGCCCGCGGGGGCCGGGGGCGCGGAAAGCAGTGACAGCGCCCGCTCGGCCGCCTTGGCGCTGAACTCCTCTCCCGAGGTCCCCTCCACCAGCTCGAATCCGCTCTGACGCGCCCGCCGTTCACTCGCCCGCTGGCGAACCGATCCGTTCTGCGCGGTGATGGAGTGCGAGATCATGGTGCGCGCGGTCTCGATGGAGACCAGCGTGCCGCGGGTGTTGCATACGATCTCGAGCTGCCGCGCGTCGCTATAGCCGGTGATCACGTTGGCCAGATGGTCGCAGGCATGGCAGGCGGATGCTTCCTCGTACCCCCGCACCGCGGCCAGCTTCCGCTCCAGCGGCACCGTGGTGGGATCAATCTCGAAAGAGGCGTGAATCTCGTCCACTACGGGGGGAGCTTCCGCCAGCACGACCGGCTCCAGCAGCCGCTGCGCCGATACCTTCGCCATGTCAATCGCCGAGTCGAGGCAGGACACCCAATCATCGAGGAGGGTGGACTCGGAGCTGGCGAACCCCCAGGCGCCCGCCAGGAGCACTCGCACGCCGATTCCGGCCCGTTCCCCCGCCCCCATCCGGTCGGCGCGCCCGTCCTGCAGCACCAGGCTGCTGCTGCGCGAGGTCGCGAACCGCATTTCCGCGAACTCCAGCTTGCGCCTCAACGCAACTGCCCGCAGCCGTTCGAGCTGCTGCCTCATCGCGCCTCCGTCCATGCTGTCCTCCCTGGTCTCACAAGGTATTAGGCGCGTCGGGCGGTTTTCCCTACCATTCCGCTCTGCATTGCCACGCAGGGCTGTCCTCGCCCCACGCCTAACTCCTGCAGTTGTTGCACTAACAAGCAGTGAGGTTGCCGAGATGCTTCGAAGACTCGTTGTCGCGCTCACAGTGATAGGGATGGCAGCGGTGTGGGGCGGAGGCCGCGCCTCGGCGGAGCCACGGTGGTATGTGAGCGCGCTGACCGGCAGCGACTCGGCCGATGGCAAGACGCCGCAGACCGCTTTCCGGACGTTACCGGAAGCGCTGAAGGCTCTGCGCGGCGGAGACACGCTGGTGGTCATGCCGGGCGAGTACTACCACGCGCCCCTGGTGATCGAGAACCTGCCCAGCAGTCTCGAGAAGCCGATCTGGATACTGGCCGAGCCGCGCGGGAAGGCGACCATCAGCGCTGCCTGGCCTGAGGCCGCGCGGGGCCGGGTGAAGTGGGAGGCCGCAGGTGACGGCATCTACCGCGCGCCGCACGGCCCGGTGTTGTTCGGAGGGTGGAAGGGCCACTTCCTCTATCGGTACATATCGCTGGCCGATCTGAAGGCGGCGCGGGTGAAGACGAACGGCTCCTACGGGGAGGTGAACGGTCCGAAGAGCGGGATCGTGTGCGCGGAGGGGCAAGTCTACGTCAAGCTGCCTGGGGACGCCGATCCCAATGGCGAGAAGATCATCCTCTCGCCGCCCTTCTGGGGCGAACCGGGTCAGACGGCTGCCGTGCGGGTGCACAACTCCCCCGGCCTGATCATCGATGGCCTTCGGGTCCAGGCATCCGGGACCTTTGGCATTCAGTTCGACCCGGCGAGCCCCCACGCAGTGGTGAGAAACTGCGTGTTCGAGTATACCAGGGCTGGGCTGGGGCTGCCGTCGGACAGCTTAGTGGAATGGTGCGAGCACACCTACCCCGGGTTCACTGAGTTCTCCGACGAAGTGCGACAGCGCAACGGCGGCCAGATCCTGACCTATCCGCTGGTCAAGGACTACCAGCCCTCGAACTGGTACGAGTTCGGGATTGCCGACTTCGCCTACGGGATGGAGCAGCCGCCGGCTAACTGCGAGTTCCGCTACAACTTCAGCCACGAGCTATTCGACGGCGAAAACCTCGGCTCGTTCGACGACAGCGAGAGCCACCACAACGTCTACCTCCACTGCTATGACAACTGTGTGGAGATGGAGGGCTGGAAGGAAGGGTGGGCCTCGAGGAACCTCCGGTTCCACGATAATCTGCTGCTGAGCTGCCCCTCCGCGCCTATCTCGCACCAGCAGGCCGAGCTGGAGGGGCCGCAGTACGTCTACCGCAATGTCATCTACGGGTACGACGACACCGGGTGGAATCCATGGACTCTCATCAAGTCCAAATGCTATGAGAAGGGGCATGGCTTCTACTACTACCACAACCTTTTCTGGGTGGAGTCGGCGGAGCCGTACTGGAACGAGAAAGAGTGGCCGCAGGAGTGGCTCAAGACGTTCGATCTCACCAACAACATCTTCGTGTTCAGCAAGCGCCTGAAGCGGCCGACCGGGCCGGTGGGGCCGGAGGAGTTCTTCCAGGCCGGCCACAACCTGGTGGCAACGCCCCAGGGAGACAAGCCGATCCTGGACGCACTGCTCCGGAACGGAGGGCTGCTCTTCCAGGACCCAAGCGCGGTAGGCATTCGGGACCCGCTCGGGCTGGACTTCACGCTGCGGCCCGGCAGCCCGGCGATTGACACCGGCGCGCGCATCCCAGGCTACAACGATGATGCCATCGGAGCGCCGGACATCGGGCCGTTCGAGTTCGGTCGGGACTACGGTCCCGACTGGCCGCGCCCGCGGCGCACGGCCTTCAATGTCAACCCACCCGAGCGCATCAGCGGGAAGCAGGAGCCGCCGAAGGTGGTGCTGGCGGAGTGATCTGGGGCGCACGGCGCCGTTTGTGTGGCTTGGAGACAGGACCTGAATGGCAAGAATGGCAACTGAGCTAGAGTTCGCCAATCTCAAAGGAACACGACCGGAGGTCCGTCGATGAAACCGATCTACTTACTCGCGATGATGGCCGTCGTTGCAGTCGTCGGCTGCGACAACGTCCTTCAGCTCGACCGCGGCACGGAGATCCAGATAGGCCAACAGGGCGCGGCCGATCTGGAGAAGCAGAACGGGGTGGTGAACGATCCCGTGCAACTGGCGCGGCTGAATACCATTGGCAAGCGGTTGGCCGCGGTGTCAGAGGAGCCGAGCTTCCCGTGGACGTTCAAGATTCTCAACCAGAAGGAAGTCAATGCGGTGGCGCTGCCGGGCGGGTTCGTTTACGCCACCAAGGGGCTGATGGATTACGCCAAGGATGACGGTGAACTCGCCGGCGTCATTGGCCACGAGGTCACTCATGCCGCCCACCACCACGGCAAAGCGGCTATCGAGAAGGCGATGCAAGAGGGGCTGCTAGTCGAACTCGTGACGGGGAAGAGCGCGGCCTCAGTGCAGCAGGCCGCCAAGCTCGCGCTCAATCTGGAACTGCGCGAAGGCTACCGCGACAAGGAGTACGAGGCCGACCACTACGGCACCATCTACGCCTCCAAGGCCGGCTACGAGGCTCCGGGCTTGCTGAAACTGCTGGAGTACCTCTACACCAAAGAGGGCGACCCCTCCCGCATCACCTGGCTCCTGCAAAGCCACCCCCCACTCTCCAAGCGTATCGGCCGGCTGGAGGAGTTCATCCCCCAGCTTACGGGGAAGCCGCTGCCGAAGGAGTTGGTGGTCAAGTAGCGGATGGCATCATCGCGACCCCCCGCAAAGCCAGCGCGCCGTGGAGATCGTCTCTCCACGGCGCGCGCTATCTCCCCTGCTTGCGCAGGTTATGTTGGATCCAGCGAGATATCCCGGTTAGAGAGCTACGACGGCGACGACCTTGTCGCCCTCGTTCAGCCGGATGGCTCGCACGCCCTGGGCGCCGCGGCCCATCTGGCGCAGGTCGTCGGCAGCGAAGCGAATGGCACGGCCGCCGGCGGTGACGACCATCACGCTCTGGGCGCTCAGCCCGACCGCACCCACCACCGCGTCGCCTTCGTTCACCGCCATCGCGCCGATGCCGCCGCCACCCCGACCCTGCGTCCTGAATTCCTCGACTGAGGTCCGCTTGACCATCCCGTTCTTGGTGACCAGCACCACGTCCATTGTTCGCACGCCTCCTTTGATCTGGGGTTCAAGTGCCCCCGGTGTTTCGCGTCTGCCGAAGCGACAGCCCCGGCCCGTCTCCTCGTCCTCACGGACGGGGCGAGGCCACCGCCTCGCCGCCTCTGAAGAACCTTACCATACGCCCCTGGAACCTTCTAACGCCCTTCCAGGCTTCCTACGCCGAAATCGACCTTTTTTCGCCTCCGCCGATGCGCAGGCTGGGCGCCCTCTCCTGTCGAAGGCCACCCGGCACCAGCAGGCCAGCCCGACTGCGGTGTGGAGGCGCGATGATGGCGGCGACGGTGAAGATCACGGTGCTGAGGCGCACCCGCTTCGACGATTTCCTGGAGAAGTACGGCACTCACGTCTGGGAGCCGTGCGACGCTTTCCGAGAGGGTGGGGGGTTCCTGGTGGGAAAATGCTGTGCGATGCCTGAGGGCTTCTGTAGCTGGGCCTGGTGCGATATTCAGAAGTACGTGCTTACGCTCGCCGGGGCGGGGACTTCGTGGGAAGCAGGCCCGGTGTGACCGTCACTTGCTGCACCGACGGCTACCGGCCCGTGTTCTTCGCCATCGAGCGCATCGATACGGTCGAGGCTGAGTAGCCGCTGGCACGTGGGCGACGCTGCTCTGCCAGGAATCTGCAATCAGGAGAGGTGGTCATGACTACCCCAGGGGGCCGCTATGTCGGCCCGTACACGATTTTGCACTCCAAGCCGATCTACGAGAACCAGTGGCTCAAACTGCGGGAGGATCGCGTCCAGCGACTCGGCGGGGAGGAGTCTCTCTTCAGCGTCGTGGCGATGCGCGCCGGGGTCACCGTGCTGCCCATGGAGGAGAACGGCGACGTTCACCTGGTGAAGGAGTTCAAGTACGGCATCGGACAGGAGTCGCTGGAGGCGATCAGCGGCGCCATCGAGTCGGGGGAGAACGCCGAGACCGCGGGCCTGCGGGAGCTGAGCGAGGAAGCCGGTCTCATCGCCCTAGAGTGGGTGGACATGGGCGTGCTCAATCCCTTCACCACCATCATCAACTCCCCCAACCACACTTTTCTCGCCAGGAAGCTCTCTCACTCCCACCGGCTGCCTCAGGCCGGCGAGAAGCTGGAGGTGGTGACGATGCCCTTCGAGGATGTCCTCCGCGCCGTTCCTCAAGGGAGAGATCACCCACGCCGCCTCTTGTGTGCTCATTCTCAAGACCCAGCTCTTCCTGGAGAAGGAGCGAAAGGGGAGGAGGTAACGTGTTAGGCTCTGTAAAGTTCTATAAAGATTTCCATAGTACGTCTATATATGGTATAATACTGTCTGCTGGTATACCTGACAGACGGAGCAGACGATGACGGTACAACTCCCGGAGCTGCTGACAGTTGAGGAAGTGGCGGCCTACCTCAAACTGCACCCGGTCACTGTCCTGCGATTCGCGCGGCAGAAGCGGCTGCCGGGTTTCAAGATCGGCCGGGAGTGGCGGTTCCGTGCGGACGATATCAAGCTGTGGCTGGAGATTCGCAGTGAGTCGCGGGAGGAGTTCGCGCGACGCTTCGAGTCACTGATGGAGCGGATTCGCCAGAAGGCAGAGAGCGCTGGCTACGGTCCTGATGATGTGCCGCGGCTGATCGAGGAAGTGCGCGAAGCGAGGCGTCAGCGGCGGGTTGCTCCGCGTGCTTAGGGTTGTGCTCGACACGAACGTCGTTGTCTCTGGCATCCTTGGCAACCGCTGCCGAGAGATCATGGACCACTGGCGACAAGGTGGATTCCTGCTGTGCCTCTCCGACGACATCACTGCCGAGTATCTCGAAGTGCTCGCACGCTTCCCCGACGTCGAATCCGAACTCCATGAGTTCTTGCTGCTGGTGGCCGAGGAGAGACATATACTGTTCGTGTACCCGGTGCACCAGCTCACTGTCGTCGCCGACCCTGACGACGACATGTTCCTGGAGTGTGCGGTCGCGGCGCAGGCCGACGTGATTGCCTCGGGCGACCGTCACTTACTCGCCCTGGGTCGGTTTCGAGGCATCCCGATCCAGACCCCAGCGGAGTTCCTGGCATCACTGCGCAGCAAGTAACAGCGAACGGACGCTAGCGCGCGTACTCCTCCGCCAGTTCCACTGCTATCCGCGCCCAGTCCGACATGCGCTCGGGGCGGCCGTGGCAGGTGTGCAGGTCCTTCATCAGGATGGCTACGGCGCAGCCCCGCGTTGCCTCCAGCACTCGCCGCAGGTCCGCCCGCACCGTTTCCACATCCCAGGTGTCGCCGGCCATGATCGCCGGATTCGGCTTGTAGGCGAAGATCAGCTCCTTGCCGACCGCTGCCGCGCCCTCCTCCACGTTCACCCAGGGGCTCATGGAGATGATGCGCAGCTTCGGCAGGTGCTTCCGGGAGATCTCGACCTTTCGGTGCAGCGGCTCACAGCACCCGTAGCTGCTGAGGCCGAATCGGTTGAGCAGTTGCGCCTCGTATCGCAGCGCGAACTCCTCGTGCATCGCCGGGGAGACATCGGCGAAGATCTGGGTGGAAGCGTGGCCCCACAGGTCCTGGACGCGGACGCGCCCGTCGAAGTCAGGCTGCGGCAGCTCGTCGGTGAACCCGAGCCCCTGCGACCCCACTCGCACGTTCCCGTTGTTCAGGCCGAGCGCGCCCTGTGCTTCCAGCGCGTCCAGCTCGGCCGCGTGCCCGTCCGTCATCCGCTGCATTACCCGGTGTAGCCACGCGGGGCGGTCCAACATGTCCAGGAACGCCTGCTCGAGCCCCCGCCACTGGATGAATGTGTCGAAGATGGAGAACCAGAAATCGTGTCGCCCGATCTTCTCCACCCGCAGGATGCCGCCATATAGGTCGCAGTGCCGCTGGTACCTGCGCTCCGTCTCCTCCCAGTCGACGGTGATCTGAGGCGTCTGTATCTTCTCGATATCGTCTTCGGCTTCGATCGTCGCGAGGTACCGCGACGCCCCAAACCAGTGATCGGGGTCCTCGCTTTTCACCTCGATGCCGAACTCGGTGTCGTGGATGGCGATAGGCACATGCACGACATCCTCGAACACCATGTCGGCCCGCTGGTGTTCCCATTGGTAGAGCAGCCGACGCAGCAGTTGCTCCTGACGGCGCAGGAAGCGGTCCGCGCACTGCAGCGTGTCATCGATCCCCGTGTCCGGCCAGGCGCTGCCCTCCAGCATCTGGAGCCACACCATCGGGCGTACAGGGTCGAGCCGGTTGAGCCGCCGCCACAGTTCGGCCTTCTCCTGCTGAATGGGGAGCGCGGCGATCTCGGCAAGCTGCTTGGCGAGGTCGCGGACGAGGGTGGTTTCCGACGTGGCAATGCTCATGCGGGTCTCCGTTGCGGGTGAGTGTGCGAAGGCACCGTCCGGCAGGCGCATCTCTGCAGGGGCTACGCCCCCCGCGCCAGCTCTATCCCCCTGGCGAATGCCTGGATATTCAGCTCGATCACCGCGGGCTTGCTCCCCGCTTCGTGCCCTACCGTGCGGATGGCGTCCTCCAGGCTGGCAGGGGGGATCACCGGCCGCTCGCCGAGGAAGGCGCCGAGCATGACGACGTTGGCGATTCTGATGTCGCCCATCTCCTCGGCGATCTCGTTCGCCGGAACGCGCAACACCTGACACCCGTTCGCGCCGATCTCGTCGGGGATGAGCGAGCTGTTGAGGACCAGGAGCCCGTCCGGCTTCACCAGACGGGCGAACTTCCGCAGCGAGCTGCGGTCCATGATCAGCAGCGTATCGGCGACAGAGACCTCCGGCGACCCGATGCGCCGGGAGGAGATGATGACCGTACAGTGCACCTCGCCTCCGCGCATCTCCGGCCCGTAAGACGGCGCCCACACCACCTGGTGTCCCTCGGCCAGCGCGGCGTTAGCCAGCAGCTTGCCGGCCAGCACCACCCCCTGCCCGCCGAAGCCTGCGATCACCACTCCGTGAAGAAGGGGTTCTGCGGTCATGGCTTCTCCCGCAGCGGCTCCGCTACCACAAACTCCTTCAGCGGGTAGTACGGAATCATGTGCTCTTCCAGCCAGGACATCGCCTTGTCTGGCCCCATCGCCCAGCGCGTCGGGCAGGTGGAGAGAATCTCGACCAGGGAGAAGCCAAGGCCGTCGATCTGCGCGCGGAAGGCTTTGCGCACCGCCTTCGTTGCCTCTCGCACGTGCCGCGGGTTGGTGACGGTGACGCGGGCAATGTAGGCGGGGCCGTCCAGCGCGCTCAGTAGCTCGCACACCCGGATGGGGTTGCCAGCGAGTTTCGTGTCTCGGCCGAGGGGAGTCGTCGAGGTCCTCTGGCCCGGCAGCGTCGTGGGCGCCATCTGGCCGCCCGTCATACCGTAGACCGCGTTGTTGATGAAGATGATGGTGATGTTCTCGCCCCGGGCCGCGGCGTGAATGGTCTCGCTCATCCCAATGGAGGCGAGGTCACCGTCGCCCTGGTAGGTGAACACGAAGAGGTCGGGGCGCACCCGCTTGATCCCCGTCGCCACCGCCGGCGCCCGGCCGTGGGCCGCTTCCACCATGTCGCAGGAGAAGTAGTCGTAGGCGAATACGGCACACCCAACCGGCGCCATTCCCACCGCCCGGTCCACCAGGCCGAACTCGTCCAGCATCTGGGCGACGATGCGGTGCGCGATCCCGTGCGTGCACCCTGGGCAGTAGTGCATGCGCACGGGCTCCAGCGCCTGCGGCCGCTCCCACACCACTTGCTGACCCGGCTGACGCTCCATCTATGCCTTCGCCTCCACCCCTAGCCCTTCGATCTCCGACAGAATCTCCGCGGGGGTGATGATGATGCCGCCCGTCCGGCCGAGGAAATGCACCGGGCACCGGCCGACCACCGCCCGCTCCACGTCCTCGACCATCTGCCCCAGACTCAGCTCCACCACCAAGATGTGCTTGACGCGCTCGGCCCGCGCCGCGATCTCTTTCATCGGGAACGGAAAGAGGCTGATCGGCCGGAAGAGGCCGGCCTTCAGCCCACGCTCCCGCGCCTGCTCGACCGCGCTCACCGCCACGCGTGCGGCGGTGCCATAGGCG
Source organism: uncultured Armatimonadota bacterium (assembly GCA_963699135.1). GTDB lineage: Bacteria > Armatimonadota > Hebobacteria > Hebobacterales > Hebobacteraceae > JBEKKD01. The sequence goes on from OY969415.1 coordinate 2,568,324, forward strand.
ACCACCGCCACCTCCGCATCGTCACAGCTCTCGGTCTGAAACCGGACCTCACGCTTGGCGGCGTCATCATAGCGCGCCTGGATGCGCAAGTTCACCCGCTCCAGGTCGGGGGCATAGATGTAGAGCGAGTTGATGATATTGCGCTTGCGGCCTTTCGCGCCATCGGTCGCCCACGGTTTTCGCGGCAGCTTCGCCGGGTCGACGACTTCCTCGGGGAGCACCACGGGCTCCATCATCTGCCCCAACATGGCGTCGCCGAGGATGAGCACGGGGTTACGATAGCGGTCGGCGATCTCGAAAGCCTGCCGCGTCAGATCGTACATCTCCTGCACCGACCAGCCGGCGAAGACCAGCGTGTGGTAGTCGCCGTGCCCGCCGCCCTTCACCGCCTGGAAGTAGTCGGACTGCGACGGCGCGATGTTGCCCAGACCCGAGCCGCCGCGCATGATGTTCACCACCACGCAGGGAAGCTCGGCCTCGGCGAGATAGGAGATGCCTTCCTGCTTCAGGCTGACCCCGGGGCTAGAGGAAGCCGTCATCGCCCGCACCCCTGCCGCCGCCGCGCCGTAGACCATGTTGATCGCCGCCAGTTCGCTCTCGGCCTGGAGGAACACGCCCCCCTCCTCCGGCATGTGCCTGGCGAACTCGTCGGGGATCTGGTTCTGGGGGGTGATCGGATAGCCGAAGAAAGCGCGACAGCCGGCATCCAGCGCCGCCCGCACGATCGCCTCATTTCCTCGCATCAGTATCCGCTTACCGCGGGGAACCATCATCCTCTACCTGCTCCCACCCTGCGCTTTACAGCACCACCAGGTTATCCCGGTGGATAGCCTCGTCAAAATCGCGATGCCCCAGGCGCTTCACGATCTCCTTCGACTTGCACTGCTGGATCTTGCGCAGATCATCGGCGGCATAGTTCACCAGGCCCCGCGCGATCTCGCGCGACACCCCATTCTCGTCCATCACCACAGATACCATGTCCCCCGACTGAAAATCCCCCTCTACCCCCACCACGCCCACTGGCAGCAGGCTCTTGCCTGCCGTCAGCACCGCCGCCGCCGCGCCTGCGTCCACCAACAGCTTCCCCTTCGGCACCCGCGCGAAACCGATCCAGCGCTTCCGCGACCGCATCTTCGCCGGCTTCGGCAGGAAGATGGTGCCGATATCCTCTCCCGCCATGATGCGGTGAATCACCGAGGGCTCGCGGCCGTTGGCGATCACCATAATGACCCCCGCGCTCATCGCCAGCTTCGCCGACTCCACCTTCGTGCGCATCCCACCGCGACCTGCCGGCCCGGCCGAATCGCGGGCGGACTCCTGCATCTCGTGCGTGATCTCCCGCACCACCGGGATCAGCTTCGCGTGAGGGTCGTGGTGCGGATCGCCGCTGAAACAGCCGGCCACGTCGGACAGCGACAGCAGCAGATCCGCGTCCAGCTTCGACGCCACCACCGCCGCCAGCCGATCGTTCTCCCCGATCTGCACGCCCTCCGCTGATACCGAGTCGTTCTCGTTCAGCACCGGGATCACGTGGTACTCGGTCAGCAGCGTGCCCAGGGTGTTGCGGAGATGTAGATAGCGGCGATAGTCAGCGAACTCGGCCTGGGTCAGCAGCACCTGCGCGATGGGCTGGCCAAAGCGCCCGAAGATTTCGCGATAGCGCCACATCAGCTCGATCTGGCCCACCGCGGCTGTCGCCTGGCGCGCCGGAAGGTCGAGGCTTTGGTCGAGGATGCCGAGGCTGTGGCGCCCGGTGCGGATGGCGCCGCTGGTCACCAGCACTACCTGCTTGCCGGCGCGATGCAGTGCGACGATCTGCTCCGCCAGGTGGGCCAGATGCGCCTCATCCACCGCCCCCTCGGCCGTCGTAACCACCTTCGAGCCGAGCTTGATGACGATGCGGGACGCGTCCTTCAGTTGCGTGCGATCAGCGGACACACGCGCATTCTAACACGACGCAAGGAGGGTGTCTAACACCATCCGCGGCGTCCTCACGGGACCCGTAGCACCGTCCCGCTCATGAACCGGCCCTGTTCATAGGTCAGACGGATGCCTTCGCAGTGCGCAAAGCACTCCCCCCAGGCTGCATGAGGCGCGTCGGGCAGACAAGCCACCGCGCTACTATCGATGTACCCTCCATGCGTGACGACCAGGACGCATTCCTGATCGCGCGCTCGGCTGGCAAGTGAAGTCCACTGTTCCCGGAGAGCGTCGGCGAATCTCCGACCAAGTGGAGCGGTGCTCAGGGTCTGCGCGCGCACCGGGAACGGCGTGCCTGGCGGCATCATCTGGCCCAGGGCGTCCCATTCGGCCTCAGAGAGCGGGACAGGGAGGTAGCGCTCATCCACCGCGAACCCCATCGCGATCGCGGTCTCGTACGTCCGCAACGAGGGGCTGGTCACCACGCGCGCGAACGGCCCCATGGACTCGCCAGCGCGGCGTGCCCGTGTGACACCCGTCTGTGACAGATGCTCTGTGTCTGGTGTGCGTGTGGAATGGCGGCGCAGCTCAAGGAGTCGCATCGCCTCCCCCTTCCTCGGTGTGTTCCAGGAGGATTCCGCCCCCTGCCCAGATGCCAATATGCACTCGCGACGCCAGCGCCGTCAACCGCGCCTGCGCCGGCCCCGGTGGCCACAGACCAGCCGGAAACCAGGGGCGGAGCATCTCGCGATGCTCCGCCCCGTTTGCGTCAACACGCACGTCTGGTTACCGAAGCTCTGGCAGAGCACATAGGCCCTGGATTCCTCCGGTGATGATGTTGTTGCGGTCGGCGTGGGCCTGGCGCTCCTCGGGGGTCACCTGCCGTCCTGGCGCGTCTGGCAGGCCCGAAAGGATCGCTTCCGAGCTGAACCACTGCGCGTGCCCATCGGCGAACCCAATGTTCACACCACCGAGGTGACGAGCGCCGGCGTTCACCTTCCGGTACTGGAGGTCGGTGACGAACCGCTGGTCACCCGCGCCGCAGCTCTGCGTCCACGAGCAGTTCGTCCAGTCCGCGCTCGGGCCGCTGCAGCCCGGCCCGGCGCAGCCCAGCTTGCAGAGGTCAGGGTAGGCGATGTCGAAGCCGGCCCAGGCGTAGTCGGAGGTGCTGCCATCCGACACCACCATGAACTTGGCGGGGTCATCCATCTGGCCCGTCTTCGTCTCCCGGGCCCCAGTGGTCATCAACGACTGGTCGAAGCCCGAGCCTTCCCCGGCCCGGTTGTTGGCTTCCCGCTGCTGCAGCAGCGAGTCCGTGACATCACCGCCCCATCCCGGCGGGAAGCTGTGTCCGCAGGGCCCGAGGCCGTACTGACCCCAGCTCGAACCATCCTGCATCAGCGCCCACCAGTCTCCGCCGCGTGGGTTGAGCACGCCGAAGTTGATGGTCATCTTGGCGCTCGGGCAGCGCCAGATGTCGCGGTTCTTGATGTACTCCTCCAGGACGACGGGCACCCTCAGATAGGGGTTGGCCCGTGCCAGGTTCTGCTTGGCGCAGTCCGTGCTCGCGTCCGGCTTGACTTCGTAGAACCCCGATACCACTTCCGCGCGGTGCTCGTAGGGCCACAGCCGGTCGTAGTCCGATAGGTACATCTGAACTGCCATGGCGATGTTCTTGACGTTCGACAGGCACTGGATCTTCCGCGCCGATTCCCGGGCGCGGGAGAAGACTGGGAACAGCATGCCCGCTAGGATCGAGATGATGGATATCACCACCAGCAACTCGATCAGCGTGAACCCGGTTCGTCTCCTCATGGGTAGCGAACCTCCTCTCGCCGGGATCCGCCACTGCGAACCCGGAGATGGCCCTGCAAACCGCGGGGGAAGGCCGGGCCAGGCCAGACCCTCACCCGAAGTGGGAAGGCGCGCCCGAGGGGCGCGCCCAGTGGAGAACTGCAGTCATCACGGCTGACACAACAAAGCCGCTTTCCCATTGTCCGGCAGCATCCGTATGCTGTACCAAGAGGATACCAACTGGCGAGATCGCGGAAACTCGGACCGGTCGCGCTGGCGGAACATGTCGTAGCCGAGCGGCAACCCAAGAGGGCTCAGGATAGGCGCCAAGAGCCGGCGTCTGCTTCCTCCCTGGGGTCCCTTGGCGTGGCGTCCGCACGTTCCGGATTGACTTCAGCCCCCTTTTGTGGTAGGTTCCTCTTGATCCATACGACCCTATGGGAAGGCACTGATCGCTTCTGGCACTCAGGAGAAGGTCAGTGCTTGTGTTTCGCCTACTGCGCCTCTCTGCGCGAGGCGACGGCGGGAGGCGGATGGAGTGCACGGAGAGCAGGCGCCGAGCTTTCGGGCGCGAGTATGCGTAGGGCGCAGCTGGGGGTAGCGAGATGGCGAAGCAGGAGACGGTCCTGACGGCGGAGGGTCTGAAGCGGCTGACGGTCGAGCTCGAGGAGCTTAAGTCGGTCGAGCGCAAGCGCGTGGCCGATCGCATCCGTGAGGCCAAGCAGTTCGGCGAGATCGGCGAGAACTCGGAGCTGGAGGCGGCGAAAGCCGAGCAGGCCCAGATCGAGGGCCGCATCGAGACGCTTCAGTACATTCTGCACAACGCCGTCATCGTCGAAGGTCCCCACAACGACGGTCGGGTCTCGGTCGGTGCGCGAGTGCGACTCCGCGACGTATCCACTGGCGAGGAAACCGACTACTACATCGTGGGCGCGCTGGAGGCGGACCCGGCCGAGCACCGCATCTCGAACCAGTCTCCTCTGGGTGAAGCCTTGATCGAACACGCGGCAGGTGAGACGGTAGAGGTGCAGACTCCTGGCGGGCCGCGCTCCTACGTTATCATCTCGATCGGCGGCTGAGCTTCCCGCCGGACCATCTCTGCCCCCTGGCGAGAAGAGATAACTGCCTTCCGCGAGTCCTTCCGGGTTATTCTGCTGCACGAGGCAATCCACAGTGACCGAAACGGGCGACGGGGGACGAGACGAGAACGAGCTGGTGCGCCAGCGCCGTGAGAAGCTTGCCCGCCTGCGAGCGGCCGGCCGCGATCCGTTTCTCAGTACCCGGTTCGACCGCACCCACTTAGCCGCCGAGATCCACGAGTCGTTCGCATCTCTCGAAGGCGCTGGGGCTAGTGTCGCCGGTCGCCTGGGCGCGCAGCGCCGACACGGGAAAGCCACCTTCGCCGATCTCACCGACGTTTCCGGCCGCATCCAGTTGCTGCTCAAGCTGGACAAGCTCGGGCCGGAGCAGTATGAAGCCCTCGCCGATCTCGACACTGGCGATCTGTTGGGGGCATCGGGGACGGTGCTCCGAACCCGCACCGGCGAGGTCACGGTCGAGGTTGCTTCCTACGCCCTGCTGGCAAAAGCCCTCCGCCCCCCGCCCGAGAAGTGGCACGGCCTGCGCGATGTCGAGGTCCGCTATCGCCAGCGCTACCTGGACCTGGTGGCGAATGAGGACAGTCGGCGGGTGTTCATGATCCGCACCAAGGTGGTCAGCGCCATCCGCCGGTTCCTCGACGAGCGTGGCTTCCTGGAGGTGGAGACGCCGCTGCTGCACTCCATCGCCGGAGGCGCGCTGGCTCGTCCCTTCACCACTCACCACAATGCGCTCGATCTCGATCTCCACCTCAGGATCGCCACCGAGCTCTACCTGAAGCGGCTGATCGTGGGCGGCCTGGAGAAGGTTTACGAGATCGGCCGCGTGCTGCGCAACGAGGGCATCTCCACCAGCCACAACCCCGAGTACACCCTGCTCGAACTCTACCAGGCCTACGCCGACTACCGCGAGGTGATGGCGCTCACCGAGAGCATGGTCGCGCACGCCGCTCAGGAAGCGCTAGGTACGCTGAAGGTGACCTTCCAGGGCAAAGAGGCCGATCTGACGCCGCCCTGGCGGCGGATCGGTATGCTCGAATCGATCGCCGAGCAGGCCGGCGTCTCCCCCGAGGAGCTGCAGTCACAGGAACAGACGCGGGCGGCGTGTGCCCGCCTCGGGCTGCCGTCGGGAGAGGACCTTCACCTGAGCACAATGGTGAACAACATCTTCGAGGAGTTCGTTCAGCCTACTCTGGTCGAACCCACCTTTGTGATCGACTACCCGACGCCGATTTCGCCGCTGGCCAAGGCCCGCGCCGACAACCCCGATCTCGCCGAGCGCTTCGAAGTGTTCATCGCCGGAGTGGAACTCGGGAACGCCTTCTCGGAGCTGAACGACCCGGACGAGCAGCGCCGTCGTTTCGAGCAGCAGGCCCGCGCCCGCGCCGCTGGTGACGCCGAGGCCCATCCGATGGACGAGGACTTCCTGCGCGCGCTCGAGTATGGCATGCCCCCCACCGGGGGCCTCGGCATCGGCATCGACCGCCTGGTCATGGTCTTCACCGACGCTCCCTCTATCCGCGACGTGATCCTCTTCCCGCAGATGCGCCCTCAGGACTGAGCGCGCGTTCCGGTGCGGCCGGGCTCAACGTGGGGCGCGGCTGACGCGGGGGCCTCCACCCATGCGAAAGGCGGGCGCAGACGCGCCCGCCAGAAGTCACCTAGCTTGGTGTAGCGGATGCCCTGGTGGCCTACATCGCCTCAGACGCCTGGAGAATGTGCGCCACGTCGCGGTAGAGCACGTCGCGCAACTGACCTTCCGCGGCAACGGTCAGGTGGAAGTTGTCGTAGTAGCGGAGCCGGCCAACGAGAGTCGCGCCAGACTTCAGGTGGACAATCACCCGCAACTCCGGCGATGTCTGAGAGCGAGCGTGTAGCCGATCCCAGAGCTGTTCCTCCGCGTCTGACGAGTGGTCGTAGATGAGCGTCGGCGGAGCCGGCGGCTTGTTCATCACGCCCTACCTTCCCCCCTGGCGAGCTCGCGGGACGAGCTCTCCTCGGGATTAAGTATGAATGAGGCTGAAGCTGCGGCCTGCTCGCGTAGGTACCGATCATGCCGCGGGTGGAAGGTATTGGCGGTTGTCGTGCCCCGGTTACGTTCTCGCCCTATGCTGTTGACCGGATTATAGCACCCTCGGGCTGATCCGACAAGGGTGCAGCGAACCCCTATTCGAGGGTTTCCAGCATCCTGACCGCGGCTGCGACCATCTCACCCCCGGCCCCAGGAGCGAGCCGTAGGGTTCCGTACCACCGGAAAGAGTCGTCGCCTTCATATCCGCCCTCGGCGACCGCCTCGGCGGTGGGCACGTACCCCGTGCAGCCGTTCGCGTACCCCAACACCACGGTGTGCGGGAACGGCGAGGCCGCCTCGATCTCCTGCGCCAGCTCGAAGAACACCTCCCCGGATAGCCCCACCAGGACCACCTCGCCTAGCGCCAGCGCTTGCACCGCGAACGGCAGCTTCATTCCCTTCTCGCCCCGTTCGGAGAGGCCGAGGATCCACTGGGAGTGCTTCACCTGCCCCTCCAGCGCCCGGGCCCAGTAGGCGCCGGCGCCGCTGGCGCGTGCCCGCGCCGACTCCTGGCGGCGTTTCTCGAGGTCGGCCCGCGCGGCCTCAATGGTGGGTGGGTCCTGCAGCGGAAGCCCGATCATCTCCGACCGCGCCCTGAGGCCGGTCAGAGACACGGGCCTGCTGTTCGCTCGTGCGCCCGCAATTGCATCGGCCATGACGCCGCCCAGCCGCGCCACTTCCGCGAAAGAGGTCCCGACGTGGTCGGGGTTGATCTCCCCGCAACAGCCCTGCAGGAACATAGCTACCGCGTCTCCCCCGAGCCCGTCCTTGAGCCGGCGGCACGCCTCTCCCATCCACTCCGACGATACGGAGCGATTGGCGCCGCCCAGCGTGGTGCCATGCGCGGCGTGGCTGAACAGCAGCGCGATCGGCTCCCCTGTCGGGCGGGTGATGCTCAACACGCGCACTCGGTCGTCGTGGACCCCCTCCAGGTTGCGGCCTATCGTGATGGCGCCATCAGCCGTCCGCTCGCGACGGTTGATGCCGACGGAGACCGGCGCTTCGCCGTACCCGGCCTCTGCCGGCTCCAGCCGCGCGCAAGCTCGGCCGACTGTCTCTGCCGTCCACGCGGGAAGCTTCTCGACGTAACTGGGATCGGGGAGTCCTAGGCCTGTCAGGTTCACCACTGCCGGGCCCGCGTGGGTGTGGCTGCAGTTGATCAGGATGCCCTTGGGGTGGATGCGCGCGCGGCTTGTTACCGCGGCCCGGATCGCCGCGTCCAACTCGAAGTCGATGCCGAGTAAGTCGAGGGAGATGAGCGCGACTCGCGTCACGCCATCGTCGAGCACGACCGCGCGGCACCACAGGTCATCATGGACGTCGGTCGACGGGCCCTCTCGGGCGGCATACCCGCTCAGGTCCGCACCCGAGGCAGGCGTGATCGTGGTTTCGGCCGCGCCTGCCTGGAGCGCCCTTGCGGCAGTCTCATCGCGGGAACTCACTGCTTACCTCCACGCATTCGGCGACCGCGCAACTCCCGTCTCAGTCCGCTAGCATCGCTTCGAGCTTCGCTCTCATCTCGTCGACGGAAAACGGCTTCCTGACATAGGCCTGAGCGCCGGCCGCCAGGGCCGCCTGGGTGATGGCATCGCTGGCCTGCCCGCTCACGATCACGACCTTGGTGCGCGAGTCGCGGCAAAGCTCCCTACAGACAGTCACCCCTGAGGCCTCGGACCCCGGTAGCACTATGTCGATCAGCGCCAGATCCGGCCTGTTCCTGCGCGCAAACTGGATCGCGGCATCTCCGTCGGTCACTTCATAGATCACACAGGGAACGGTCAACCCCTCCACTACAGTGCGGAGCAGAAGTCGCGTGGTGTCATCGTCATCGAGGATCAACACGCGCTTCTCCTCGGTGCTCGATCTCCCCCCAGCGTCGCCTGTCATTACTTCCTCCTACGAAGGTGAAATGAGGGACGTCGCGCGGCGTCCCTCCACTTATTGGAGATACCACCCCTGGTCGCCGCTCGCGATGCCGGCGGGAGCGATCCCTTCACGGGCCCCTATCCTCGACTCGATGGTAGAACTCGGACAGAGCCCTGATCTGTTGGTAGGCCTGCTGCTTGCCACCCAGCGCCCGGAAGCGCGCGCTCAGAGCGTCCACCTCGGGCTCGTCGGGCAGGTAGTGGTACATGAACGCGAGCAGATGGGCGGCCGCCTGCAACACCAGGGCCTTGGTGGCGCCCTCCCCTTCGGCGGTGTCCAGCAGTCGCGTGACGGCTGGCCCGGCCTGCTCTCGCAGCGTCTTCAGGCGACTCTGCTCGATCTGCTGCAGCCCGACCCGGTACTCGTCAGCCACTCGATCGGGCCGGAGCCAAGCGGCGTCCTTCAGCTTCTGCTCGGCGATGTCCAGGGAGACGAGCTTCTCCAGTGGGTTCGCCGTCCGCGCCGCCCGCCGCAACTCGGACACCGCGATCTGCATCGTCTTCTTGTAGATGCGCTCCTCAGCCCAGCGGCGGAAGAAACTCATTCCTCCCCTTCGGAATCCGTCTCGTCCTCGGGCTGCCCCAGGCAGAGGCACTTGATACCGCGCAGCCTGCCCTTCTTCGTATCCTTCGAGGTCGGAGAGTCAGTGAGGATGTCCTCCGCCGACATCCAGCTTGCGTGGCCGTCCAGATATCCGATGTTGGTGCCGCCAAGGTGGCGGGCGAAGCTCCTCCGAAAGGTCGCGTCCGCCCAGAACTGCTTCTTCGCCTTCTCCGAGAGCCCACAGGTCTTGGTCTGGGGGCAGTTCACCCAGTCCGCGCTGCAGCCCTCGGAGTCATCGCCCGAACCCTTCCCGGCTTTGCACACATCTGGGAAGGCCAGCGCCGCGGGAGAGAGGATCGTCTCCATTTGGCTGTCGCCGCAGACGACGAACCAGGCCGGATCGGATACCTCGGCGCGAGCCAGTCCATAGGAGGCGGCATAGCCGATGCTCTGGCGGAACGCACCGGTGCCCTTCGGAGGATCGCCGGGGATGGCCATCTTCCCCTGCGCCGCCGAGTTGGTGATGCTGCCGCCCCAGCCGGAGGGCCAGGCGCCAGTGCAGAGGCCCGGCACTGATGGCTTCCCTGATTTGCCCTCGTCCTGTCTCATGCCGCGCCGCCAGTCGGGGCCCGGGACGATCCACCGCGCTCCCGCGCCAATCCGGGCCGTCGGGCAGTCCCAGGCGGAACGGGACTTGATATAGTCATCCAGCACCACCGGCCATCTCAGATATGGGTTCGCGGCCGTGACCTGCTCACAGCCAGCGGCCTCCTTATCCTCCTCCGGAGGGAGCTTGCCATAGTCGTTCAGGTACATCTGAACGGCCCTGGCGATCTGCTTCACGTGGCCCAGGCACTGAGCGCGGTCGCCATCGGTGTCATACATGCCGATCGCTTCGGCAATCCCGCGCAGCATCACCCTGGCCTCGCCCGGGGCGGAACCGGCCCTGACCATCGTGCCGGCCGCCAGCGTCGCCAACGAGAGCGCGCCAAGCAGGACCAGCGGACCCCGGCTTCCCCATCTCACGGCGCTGCGCATCGCTATCCCCCGGTATGACCGTGATATCGACAGTGCGGCTTTCGACGTGTACCGGGCTGCGCCTGCCGACGGCCAACGCACGAGGCGCGGCCGGTGCGGCCGCGCCTCGATATCCGGCACAAACAGAAGGGGTTCTCCCTCCCGTTCGATCTACTGCACCACCTTCACGACGACACCGGCGCCCACCGTGCGGCCGCCTTCTCGAATCGCAAACCGCAGCCCCTCTTCCATCGCAATCGGCTGGATCAACTCCACTTCCATGGTCACGTTGTCCCCGGGCATCACCATCTCCCGGCCCTCCGGCAGCTTGATCACGCCCGTCACATCCGTGGTCCGGAAGTAGAACTGGGGCCGATAGCCATCGAAGAACGCCTTGTGCCGGCCCCCTTCCGCCTGGCTCAGCACGTACACATTCGCCTCGAACTTGGTGTGGGGCGGGATCGAGCCCGGCTTCGCCAGCACCTGGCCCCGCTCCACGTCCTTGCGGTCGATCCCCCGCAGCAGCACCCCGACGTTATCTCCCGCCTGCCCCTGATCCAGCAGCTTGCGGAACATCTCCACTCCCGTCGCCACCGTCTTGCGGGTCTCCGGGTGCAGCCCGACGATCTCTACCTCTTCCCCTACCTTCACCACCCCCCGCTCGATCCGGCCCGTCACCACCGTCCCCCGCCCGGTGATGGTGAACACGTCCTCGATCGCCAGCAGGAACGGCTGATCCACCGCCCGCTCCGGGGTCGGAATGTAGCTGTCTACCGCATCCATCAGCTTCCAGATCGCCCCACACCACTGGCAATCCCGCTTCGCGCAGCCACACTCCAACACCTTCACCGCCGAGCCCACGATTACCGGGATGTCATCCGCCGGGAACTCGTACTTGCCCAGCAGGTCCCGCACCTCGATCTCCACCAGCTCCAGCAGCTCCGGGTCGTCCAGCATGTCGATCTTGTTCAGAAACACCACGATCGCCGGCACGTTCACCTGCCGGGCCAGCAGGATGTGCTCCCGGGTCTGGGGCATGGGGCCGTCGGCGGCCGACACCACCAGGATGGCGCCGTCCATCTGCGCCGCTCCCGTGATCATGTTCTTGATGTAGTCGGCATGCCCCGGGCAGTCCACGTGCGCATAATGGCGCTTCTCGGTCTCGTATTCGGCGTGGAAGATCTGGATCGTCAGGCCCCGCTCCTTCTCCTCCGGCGCCGAGTCGATCTGCTCATAGGCCAGCGCCTTCGCCAATCCCGCCTTCGCCAAGGTGTTCGTGATCGCTGACGTCAGCGTGGTCTTGCCGTGATCCACATGCCCGATCGTGCCTACGTTTACATGCGGCTTGGTCCGCTCAAACTTCGCCTTGCCCATGTTCTCTGACTCCCTGCATTGAGTCGCCGCGCTCGGCGGCGTTGGTCGGAACGACTGTTGCGACGGCTTGAATGCTCACTGTGAGTGAACTGCTGCGCAGCCCGTATTCTACCTGTTTGCCCACCAGTGTCAAGCGAGGCGGTCAGTTGTGCGACCCAGATGCGAGGCCGCGCGGCCCGGCCCGAAAAGCTTCAGGGCGGCCCTTGCGGACCGCCCTGGAACACTCCCGCTAGCTGAGTAAGCAGGCGGGTTACTCAGGCGTCTCCCCGCTCGCCCCATCTGTCAGCAACCATCCAATTCGCTGCCGGATCCGGTTCGTCTTCAGATCGGCGGTGACGGAAGCGGCCAGGTGGAGGTACTTCCTGGCCTCCTCCTCGGCCTGACGCGCCAACTGTTGGGCCGCCCGCGCCCGTGGGCATTCCGGGCTGTGACCGGTCGGGAGCGAAGCATCGGCCTGAGCCGCGTTCGCGCGCTCCCGTTCCGGCTGGTCGGCCGGCAAAGGCAGTCCTGACTGGCCCAGCATGGCGGCCTCCTCCGCGCTGATCTGATAGGACGCGGAATCGGCGGCCAACAAGGCCTCCAATCTCTCTCTGTCGTTTCGTTGCTTCTTCATGTGAGTATGCGTCCGTGCCATTGCCCGACCCTCCCGGAGCCTGTCGCCTACTGATACGTTTGGCGGGATGATTTGGTTTCAGGGCTGCGCGCGGTGGAGCGGCAGATGCTCTGGGAGGAGTCACTCCATGAGACGAACGGGAGGGCGGAAATGTTCCCTCGTCGCCGCGGAAAACGCGGAAATCCTTCCTGCCACCCCGCGCTGACGGCTGGGGCTTTGTGACGAACTTCGGACCCGGCGCCCCAAGCGGGCTTGACCTCAGCCCACCTGCAGGCTAGGCTGGATCCGCCGCCCCCGGAACGGGCGGTGCCCCCTGTCTTCCCACCACTTCCCAGGGCCATGCGCCCGCGTGCCACCTGGAGGGAGCCCATGCCGCAGCACAGCAAACCGAGACGCAAGCGCGAGGCCACAAGGTCGCGCCAGGACCCGAAAACCGGACCCGTCGCGTCGATCGAACCGACGCAGCCACCGCGCGGGGGGCCGGCGGCCCCGCCGATGGCGGAACTGCGGCGGCGCGCGACGCAGCGCCTGCGGCGGTTGGAGCGACTCCTCGCCATCGTCCGGGCCGAGTGTCAGACTGCAGCCGCCGAGTGCGAGCGGCTGAGAGCCGCGAAACCAGACGCAGTCGGAGCACTGGACATCGATCGGAATGGCGGCATGCCCGCTGCCGATCTACCAGTCGTCAGGCGAGCCAAGCCGGCCTCGGTGGCATCCCGCGGGCGCAGTGAGCAGCTGGAGGCGCTCATCTCCGACCTGGAGAGCGCCACGGAGCGTGGGAGCGCAGCCCATGCTGATGGAGCGGGCCAACCGGGGCGTGATCGATCGGCTAAGACCTCGCCAGTGGGTGTGCCACGAGAGGCGGAGGCGGGCAGCCTGTTGAGCTTCCTGGACGATCTCGCCGAAGCTCTGTCGCCGGCTTCCGATCGCCCGCCCCGGCCCTGAGATGGCCCGCACTCTTGCTCGCGCGCGCCGCCTCCGGCGTAAGATAGCCCCGCTTGCGTCGCGCTTCCCGTTGAGCTGGATACCCGACGCTGTGACCTGTGAGACCGCGCGGCGACGCGAGGCCGATACTGGGCCTGGAGGCGAGGATGCGCGGAGTGCGTGTCGGCATTGCGTTTCTGGTGGTGCTCGCGCTTTCGGCGGCGGTCTCCTGCGCGGCGGAGTACGTGATCTCCAGCTTCGAGACCGATGGGGATCTGGCTCAGTGGGAGGCGACAGGATGCATCGACCCCTGCAATCCCGGCAACCCGGACTCCGGCGCGCCCTCCCCGGCCACGCTTTCCCGCGCCTTCCACCCATGCCACCAGCGGCGTCTATGGCTGCAAGATGGACCTTCCCGCCGTCTCCTATCCTGGCATGACACTGGCGCTGTTCGCCTCCCACGACTGGTCGGCCTATGATGTCGTCAAGATGGACATCTACAACCCGAACAGCTTCGCGGTGATGTTCAACCTCGAGATATCGGATTCACAGCCCGGCTACGGCAACCGGGCATACTTCGGCAAAGCGCTTATCCCAGGGCCTAACGTCGTCGAGGTGGATCTCTGGAACCTGGCCCGCAATGATAGCGGCTACGTCGACCCGGCGGACATCCAGCGTTTCAATTTCTGGATCTCGGGTTTCAGTTCTCCGATCACCATGTACGTCGATTACATCCGCCTGGAAACCGTACAGGATGACCCTCAGTTCGACGCCGCGAGGAACATCTGGAAGTTCGATTTCGGGCCAACCTCGTCGCCGCGCTGGCGGGACTTCTTTGGTGTCTCGGCCTCAGACACCTATCCGGTAGACGCCAGCACGAAGCCGTTCGGCTTCACGGACGATCAGCCCCGGTATAGCGAGGACCAGGGGGGCCCCGACAACCTCACCCGGGACTACGTGCGCGGCATCCCGTGCAGCAACCGGTGCTTCCCGAACGGCTCCGATTTCGATTTCCGCGTCAGTGTGCCAAACGGCGCCTACCAGGTCTACGTCATTGCCCGCTCCGGGAACTCCAGCAATATGCCGGTGCGGGGATGGCAGATCTGGGCCGAACATGAACTCAAAGTGAATGTCCCGATGGATGCGACACGTTTCTACAGCACGGACTTCTACTACCGCGGCCTGGAAGATGACTACCCACTCAGCAGCCCTGCCTGGGAGCAGTATGAGGCCGCCAACTATCCCGCCTACACCTTCCCGACGACAGTGGCCGATGGCGCCGTCGACCTGCACTTCACCAGCGCGTGGGTCTACGCCCTGATCGTGTACCCCACCGCCGTGACGTCGGAGATGGAAGGGCGGATCGCCGTCCTCGAAAAGGACCAACAGACGCAGTTCGAGTCCTCCTACTACATCAACCCACCCCAGAACCTGACCTTCGAGCCCATGCCGGACGAGGTCACGAGAAGCTACGCGATATGGCCCGTCGCCACCATGGATCCGTGCTATCCGGACACGCTGCCGCCTTCGCCGCCGCCCACGCTGGCGCTGTCGGCCTCCGCCTCCCTGGGGGAGTACCGACCCGTGACCTTCGCCATCCGGCCCTTGGTGAATCTGACCAACGTGACCATCGAAGTCGGCGACCTCACCAATGGGTTGGGTCATACCATCGACGCCTCCGAGATCGAGGCGCAGTATGTCCGCTACCTGGCGACGCCCGACTCGGAGTTCTTCGGCTCCGGCGTGCTGACGTGGAAGCCGCGGCTACTTCAGAAGAGCTTCCCGATACCGGTTCCGGCCCAGGTCACGAAGCAGTCCTGGCTGACGCTCCACGTTCCGATGAGCGCGGCCCCGGGCACGTACACCGGAACTGTAACTCTGAAGTCATCGGCGGGACAGCTCCCCATCCCGCTGACGCTCGAGGTCTGGCCTATCCAGCTCGATCCGGCAGACGACATGGCCTTTGGCTGGTACTACATGTCGCCCGATGAGCGCTACTGCTTTGACGACTTCCCCGCTCTCGTCGGCGCCGGCGATGCCATGCTGCGGGCCGACTTCGTGGACATGAGGAGACACGGCTACAACGCGCTTCAGTTCCCCGGCCCCAAGGTCACACTAGATGGACTTGGGAACCTCGTGAAGATGGAAACGAGCGAGATGGACCGTTATCTCGCCGCCATGAGAGATATGGGCTTCGGCGGCGACTGGCTAGGTCAGGTGGGCACGCTCGGTATCGCTAACCAGCTCATGGGCGAGGTCCCCGAATTCAGCGCCACCTTCAACGCCACCTATAAGCAGGCGCTGGCGGGGGTAGTGACCTGGAGTGGCGTGAACGACGCGCCCCTCGCGATGTACCTGGTGGATGAGCCGCGGGAAAGCATGATCGCCTCCTGGAACCGCAACTTCGCGGACACCATGTCCTACTGCCTCCTCGCCCAGCAGGTCCCCGGGGCGGTGACAACGGTGACGGTGATGGCGGATGAAGAGGAGGGCGTGGACTATACTCCCTTCGCCGATGCCCTCGACATCATGCAGACTCACCCCTGGCCCTTGTCTGCCGGGCTCATCGCCGGAGCGGTCGCCGATGAGAAGCCGAACTGGTTCTACAACACCGGAGGCGACCTGCGCTTCGTCTATGGTTTCTATCAGCTCAAGTACGCGGGCTACGGAACCAGTGGGCGCAAGCGCGGCGGCGGCGTCTGGGAGTGGCACTACGACTGGCTCGACGGTGGCATCTTCGACCCGTTCCCCTATAGCCCATTCAACAACCACTGGCGCTACACGTATCCGTCACCCGTCGGCCCGGTGCCGACTCTCAAATACGAATGGGGAAGCCAGGGAATCTGGGACTACCGGTATGCCGCAACCCTGGAGCGTCTATCGCGAGAGGCGCGGGAGACCAACCTGTCCCAGATGGTAGCGTGGGCGGACGACGCCGACGCCCTGTTGGCGGAGATCAAGAGCGCCGCGCCGGCCTACGCCGTCGACGCAGCCTATCGCTCCCAGCACCTCGCCGGCATCGCCGAGGGGCCGGGGTGCTTGACTCAGGCGGAGCAGGCCCTGGATGGCTACCGCGCTCGCATCGCCGATACGCTGATGCGCATGCCGGCTTCCCTGGAAGGCGCCGAGTACGATGTGAGCGGAGTCCTGTCGCAGCCGCTGGCGTGGGGCCAGAAGGGCGCCTGCACCGTCGGCCTCGTCAACACCGGGACGACCACCTGGCATGCCATGCAGGGGTACCAGTTGGCGCCTGCGACCGAGAACGACCGCTGGCAGATCGAGGCCGCTTCCTTGCTCGGCGACGTTGCGCCCGGAGGCGGCATCGCCGTTGACTTCGACATCATGGGGCCTCCCTGGACGACGCTTTCCTACCCACAGAACGCGACGCCAACGGACCCAGGCCGGACCGACGGGGCCAGCGGCGACTGGATTCTGTCGCTGCTGGCGACGCCGATCCCAGGCGAGCGCATCACCGATGAGATCACCGTCAGCCGCTTCCAGGACGTGCAGAAATCCACCAACTCGGAGTGGGCGCGCTTCTACGTCGAGGAGTGCGCCGGCCGGGCGCCGGTCATCGTGTCGGGGTTCGGAGCCTCCGACTACCGCCCGCTGGTGAAAGTGGGCCGCGATGCCATGGCGGTCTACATCGCTCGCGGCACCGACTACGACCTCGCGACTCCTACCGGGCCGGTATTCCCGGACGTGCCCGCCAAGCACTGGGCCGCGCCGGAGATCAAGGCCTGCGTGGATCACGGCGTGGTGCAGGGGTACCCGGACGGCAACTACTGGCCCGGCAACATCGTGACGCGCGACCAGATGGCGGTCTTCATGGCGAAGGCCATGAAGCTCGAACTCCCCACCGTGACCAAGGCTCCATTCCTCGACGTGCCCAGGAACCACTGGGCGGCGAAGTACATCCAGGCCTGCGCCGATCATCACATCGTGCAGGGCTTCGACGATGGGAACTACGCCGCCCGGCTGGGAGCTTACCCGGGAGCAGATTGCCGTCTTCATCTATCGCGGGTTCATCCAGCCCAGCGGCGCGCCCGTCGCTCTCGCCGGGCCGGCCGTGAAGGAGCTGGCCGACACGCTGGATGGCCCTTGGATGAGCATTACGGAAGGCTCCGCCGCCGGCCCCGGATTCGCCTACGTCACCCTGGACGCGATGCGGCTCGACCCCTCGCTCACCCCCAGCGGCCAGACCTTCGACGTGAGGTTCGAGCTGCGGCCCGCCGCCGAACCGGAGAAGCTGGTCTCCTTCCCCTACGCACATACCGTGCACCTCGACGCTGGCACGATCCAACTGGCACGCGACCATGCAGCCAGCTCCGGCTACCCGTACTACACCGTACAATGGGAGATCGCGGATGGATTGGATCCGGGGGATTACCTACTGGTCGTGAGCGCGACGAACCAGGAGGGCGTGCCGCACGAGTTCGGCCTGAAGAGCCCGTTCACCATCCGCCCCGCGGGAGGCGGAGGCACGTACTAGCTCACTTCTCGGTGATCGTCTCCGCGATTGCCATGCCGAAGTGCCGGCCGCCGGCGGCCAGGTGCACCAGCACCTCGTCGCCGGGCTTGAGCGTGGCCACGGAGGCGGCCTCTCCCTGTGGGGTGGTGAGCCTGATCGTCTCCGCGTTCTGAAGGACAAGTGAGGCCCGCTTGCCGTCCGCCTCGGCCTCGACCAACAGCAGGGGACGCCGCTCGATCTTGTTCCGGCCCACATAGCCCACGGCCGTCTTCCCGTCGAATCCCACCAGCAGCACCTCGTCCCCCGTCTTCAGCTCGGACAGGTACTTAGTGCCACCCTCGGGCAGCAGCACATAAGCATGCACCGCGCCCACGTTCACCCGGAAGGGGCGCGCAGCTACATAAGGATTCTCCAGGCTTTCCGAATGCACCAGGAAGAAGGCCTCGCCCGTGTTCCCGACGAGCATCCCCTCTCCCGGGCTCATGCTCGTGCAGGTGTCAATGCAGGCGCGATCCCCCATTCCCAGAGGCCGCACGGTGACGATCTTCGCCGCCGTCGAGCGCGACCTTCGGCGAGAGCGCGTGCACCAGCTCCACGGTCTTGCGGATTTCGTCCGCAGAGCGCGTGTCCAGCACCACCCCGTCCACGCCCTTCTCCAGAATCTGGACCGCGAGTCGCGCCTGCTCCGCGCCCGCCACTTCCGCCATCAGCCCCCCGCGCCGCGCCACGAGATTCTCCAGGGGGATCACCGTCCAGTCGGTCGTCTTCAGCACCAGGGGCTTGTCGAGATGGCTGGTGGCAGCGGCTTCCTCGTCTGCCTTGCCCTTGATCTCGGCCCAGAAGACGTCCTGGCCGGGCTTGATGTCGCCATCGGGGGCGACGGTGGCGATGGCGGCCAGTTCCTTGACCCGCGCCGAGTCGCCCGCGGCCACTACCACCGCGTCCGCGCCGCTCTCCACCGCGGCGATCGCCAGCGCCTTGTCCCACGGCTCGACTCGCACCCAGATCCGCTTCATTTTCGCGAGGCCAGGAGCTTCTTCGCTTCCTTCACCGAGGCGTTCTCGTGCACGATCATGCTGATCGCCCGCATCATCCCCTCGGGATCGGCGTGCTGGAAAGCGTTGCGCCCGATGGAGGCGCCCGCGCTCCCCGCCTTCAGCGCCCCCTCCACCATCTGGAGCAGCTCCTCGTCCGTCTCCACCTTCTCTCCGCCCGCGATCACCACCGGCACGGGACAGCCGGCGACCACCTCGTGGAAACTGCCCGGTGAGCCGGTGTAGTTTACCTTCACGATGTCCGCGCCCAGCTCCGCCCCTAGTCGGGCCGCGTGCTTTACGTACTTCGCGTCGAACTCACTCTTGATGTTCTTGCCACGGGTGTAGATCATCGCCAGCAGCGGTATGCCCCAGGTCATGCAGCTCTGGGAAGTCTGGCCGAAATCGCGCACCATGTCCGCGTCCGTGTCCGCGCCCAGGTTCACGTGAATCGAGACCGCGTCGGCGCCCAGCTTGATCGCCTCCTCCACCGTACACACCGGCACCTTCGTGTTCGGCTCGGGGCTGAGCGTGGTGCCGGCCGATAGGTGCACGATCAGGCCGATATCCCGCCCGCCTCGCCGGTGCCCCGCCTGCACCATCCCTTTGTGCATCAGGATAGCGTTCGCGCCCCCGTTCACCACCTTGGTGACGGTCTCGCGCATATCTTCCAGGCCGCGGATCGGCCCCGCCGTCACCCCATGATCCATCGGCACGATCACCGTCCGCCCGGTGTCGCGGTTCATAATGCGCTCGATGCGAATCTGCTTGCCGATCATATGAAAACCCTCCGTCTGTGGATTGCCGACACGTGGAAGACCCCGTCGTTTCTGGGCTACGAACAGTTCGTGCAGTTCGACACAGAGATGGTCCGCGCCTTGTGGACAGGCACAGGCAGTCTAGGCCGCGTCCAGAGGCGTCTCAAGGTGGCTAACATCATTCCGCCGCACCACCCGGAATGACCGCCCCTCGCCCTCGATCTCCCAGACCCCGGCGTGGCTGTGACCCAAGTTCTGCCCCAGGGTGGGGGCCAGCTCGGGGCAGAGGGCCCAGAGAATGACGCTGTTGACGACGGCGTGGCCCACGAAGGCGAGCCCCTGGGGACAGGGCGTGCCCAGGAGCCGCTCGATCGCCGGCTCGGCCCGGGTCATGACATCCGTCAGGCTCTCCCCCTGGGGGCAGGGAACGGACAGGTCCCCGCTCGCCCAGCGCCCCGTGACCTCGCCCCAGCGGGCCCATTCCGGCGGCCCCCAGGGCGTCAACGACCCAAGGTTGACCTCCACGAGATTGGCTTCCTGCTGCAAAGGCAGCCCCAGCGCCTCCGCCAGCGGCGCCGCCGTCTGCGCCGCGCGCGCCATGGTGGAGGAGACAATCCCATCCAGCGCCACCCCCGCAAAGGCGACTGGCAGCCGCCCCGCCTGCTCCCGCCCGAGCGCGCTCAACCCCCGCTCCGCATCAGGGCGGACGGCGGACAACGGCTCGGGTTCGGCGTGGCGAATGATGAAGAGGCGCATGGGAGTTCCCTTACAGACCTTCTGCAAACCGGCCCCGCGCGCCTTGCGGGGGCGCCCCCCGCAGGTCGCGCCCCCGCTCCCGTCGAAGCACTTCGTCACACCAGCCATGACAGCAGACACCCCCCAACCCATCGTCGGCTCTCGCACCGTCGCTGACCGCATCTACTGCGCCGACTCGCGGCGGCTGGACATGATCGAGGATGGGGTGGTGGACCTGGTGATCTGCTCGCCGCCCTACAACGTCGGGAAGAACTACAAGAACCACAATGACGCGCTGCCGCTGGAGGAGTATCTACAGTTGCTACGCGATGTGTGGGCCGAGTGTCAGCGGGTGATGCGCCCAGGGGCGCGAATTTGCGTGAATGTCGCCGGCGTGGATCGCCAGCCCTATCTGCCCCTGCAATCGTTTATCACGCTCCAGCTTCGCGACCTCGGTTTCCTCATGCGCGGGCAGGTGATCTGGGACAAGGCCGCCTCGGTGGGTGTCTCGACCGCCTGGGGAAGCTGGCGGAAGCCGAGCAACCCGACCCTGCGGGACGTGCACGAATACATCATCGTGTTCTGCAAGGACCAGTTCGGCCTGGAGCAGCGCAAGGGCGAGACCGACCTCACCAGCGAGGAGTTCACCGCCCTCACCAAGAGCATCTGGAACTTCCCCACCGGCTCCGCCAAGAAGGCCGGCCACCCCGCGCCCTTCCCCATCGAGCTGCCCCGCCGGGTCATCAAACTCTACTCCTGGAAAGGCGCCCTCGTCCTCGACCCCTTCTGCGGCTCCGGCTCCACCTGCGTCGCCGCCAGCCAGCTCGGCCGCCACTGGATCGGCGTTGACATCGACCCGCATTACGTGGAGATCGCGGAGAAGCGAGTGGCGGAGGAGGGCGCGCCGGAGGCGCCCGGCGACTCCCGTTCTTCAGCAGCTTAGCACGGAGGGTGCATATCCATGGATGTGCCCGGATCGCCCGTGGCTCCAACCGCGCACTTCGCCGACCCACAAATCGACCTCGTGCTATCCGGGTTCGTCCGAACGGTCCGGGCTGTGCTTGGACAGCAACTGGTCAGCGTGGTGCTGCACGGCGGAATCGCGTTTGACGACCTTGCCCCAGGATACGGCGATCTCGACTTCGTGGCAGTGACCGCGTGCGACTTGGAGGGTGATCTCTGCCAGCAACTGACCAGCGCTCGGGCTTCCCTGCGGGCCGGGGGGTACGGGGTGTTAGGCGCCATGGTGGAGGGAGCGTTTCTTCCCAGAAGGATGCTCGACCCGTCCGTTCCCGGCAAGGCTCTCTGGTGGGGTACGAGTGGTGAGCGGTCATGGGATAGGAGCAAGCTGGGGTGGTTCGTGCTCAAGATTATCCGGGAGCGGGGGATCGTGGTGTGGGGCGAGGACATCAGGCCGGAGTTCCCCGAGCCGAAGCGTGACGACCTGTTGCGCGACACCTTGGCTGCGTGCGAGGACGGACTACGCTACGGACACGGCGGGTCGCTTCACTCGGTGGACTGGCTGCTGATGGCCGCGAGGTCACTCCAGTGGCTGAAGTGCGGGGCGCTGAGTTCCAAGAGTGAGGCTGCCGACTGGGCCGCCGAACACGCCGAGGGGGAATGGCGGAAGCTGCTTCCTCGGGCGAAGCAACTGCGGCTCAATCCATCGTTGTACGAGGCCGAGGAAATGAGGCGCTGGGCCGCGACTCTCACCGATTCCATTCGGGACGCGTGGCTCGAAGTGAAGGCGATGACCGACAAGGAGAGGCGGGTGGCGGGGGATGGACAGCCCGACATCGTCCCGCCGGAGGGGTAGGGGGGGAGGGCCGCTGGCTAGATGGCTGCTGTCGTCGTTGACAGCGCTCCTTCACCAATCTATAGTTCCCCCGGTCATGACTGGGTAAGGCGTAGCTCCAATCTACCGTGAGCGATGCCCAACCGGCAGCGAAAGGCGCTGCTGGAGTGTTCTGTCATGCCGAATACTGTGACGTCATTGGCCGTCGCTCATCTCCCGTATGAGCGACGGCTTTGTTCTTGGTTGCACACTCACCGTTCCCACCAGGAGGCCCCTAGATGGTCATTGATATGCATACACACCCCTATGACGAGTCGGTCACGCAGCTGCCCCTTCGCGCTCACGCCGAGCTGCCCACCCACACCACCGGCCTCGGCGAGGACCTGTGGGAGGGGTGGTTGGACGATATGCTCCGGCTGGGTGTACACCGGTCGGTCGTGTTCGGTCCCTTCGGGGACAACAATTGGACAGCACGCCTGATCGCGAAGCACGCGCCGCACCTCATCGGCTTCGCACACGTATTCCCGCTGGAGGGAGAGGCGGCCTGCGACGAGCTGACCCGCGCCGTCGAGGAGCTGGGCCTGAAGGGTCTCAAGCTCTACGGCTGGCATGATGGCTGCGCCTTCGGATCGCCGGAGACGCGGGCCGTAGTGAAGCGGGCCCGCTCTCTGGGCATTCCCATCGTCTTCGATTGCCTGCACGGGCCCTACGACACACCTTTGGCCGACGACTGGCGAGTAGCGCACTACGGCAATCCCGAGGCCTACCGCGGTCTCACTCGCCAGGTGCAGAACCCCCGCCCCATGCTTACCCCGGAGTACCTCGATGGTATGGAGGAGGTGACACTGGTGCTGGCGCACCTCGGCGGTGACCTGGCCCTCACGGAGCCAGCGCGCCTCCTCGGCTATCCCAACATCTACCTCGACACCGCGGCCTGGGTGAATGAGGGCTTCTCCGGAAGCCAGGAAGAGGAGGACTGGCTGAAGGAGATCGAGCAGACGGTGCAAGCAGTCGGCGCGCGGCGAGTGCTCTTCGGGAGTGACGACCGGCAGGAAGAGGCGCTGCAGGCCATGGATCGCCTGAAGCTCGATGATCCCGATCGCGCTGCTGTGATGGGAGGAAACGCGGCGAGACTGCTGGGACTGGAGGAAGCGTGATGTCAGACTGTGCACGCCAGGTTGTGGATCGCTTCATCTCCGTCAGGACGGGCGTGACCGTCGCCGACCTTAGGCCGGGCCAACTGGCTGTGGCGACCTGCGATCGCCGGACCTATGCGGAGCTGGGATACGGGTTCATTCGCCTGTTGTGGGCGGTGCATTTCGGGAACCGTGCTCTGGTATCCGTCCATCCGGCCGCGCTGGCCGAGGTGTCTCGCCTTGCCTTGGGCCGAGATCCCGACGCCGTGCTCGGGGGCGATCTCATGGAGCAGCTGCACAACGCAGTCGCCTCGGCACTGCCGGGCAGGCCGTTGGGCAACCCACCGAAAGGCCCGGAGGATGTAGGTATCAAGCTCTACCACCCAGGGAACGCGCCTGAGGTGGTCGGTGGCGGCGAGGTGCGCCTGCTCACCGCGGCGGACAGGGACAGGTGGCCCGGCCCTCGCCTGTATGGAGCAGCAGCGGAGCACCCCTGCGCGGCACGAAGCGAGGCTTTCGCGCTATTCCTGGGAGAGACGTCCGTGGCGGAGGTGATGACGCACGAGCCATCAGTGGCAGACATGGCCCAACTGGTCGCCGAGGACGGTATAGAGGTGGCGGCGGAGTACCGCCGCCGTGGGTATGGCCGAGCAGTGTTGGCGGCCTGGACACGGGAAATGCAGCGCCGAGGCCGGGTCTGCCTGCACGGTACATCACTTGAGAACACCGCCTCCGTCGGGCTGGCGCGGTCCATAGGCTACATTGAGTACGCCCGCAACTGGAGCGTCGGCCTCTCGACCGGGTGATGGCCCCGGCCCCGCAACGCCCCTTCGGCTGTCTTGCAGTCGCGCTGCAAACTAGCCGATGTTTCCCCCTCCCCTCTCTCAACCCTCGCTCCTCCACTCGCCCCCTCCTTCACCGCTCCCATCGCCCATAGCGACGCCACGAGGGTAAGGGCGCCGGTACTTGACTCCCCGTACCTTTTCGGCTATATTGCAATCGCACTGCATAATAGCCGATGCTAGGTGGCGACATGTATCGTTCGCGAACGCTCGAGCCCTTTGCGCTTGCCGCGTCGGAGCAGTTCCCCGCCCTGCTTGTAACGGGGGCCAGGCAGGTCGGGAAGACCACCTTCCTGCGCCACATCAGCGATGCTTCACGCTCCTATGTGACGCTGGATGATCCGCTAGTCCTTGATCTGGCGCCGACGCGATCCGGCGCTCTTCCTCCAGCGGTTTCGCCCCCCACTTCTGGTCGACGAGATCCAGTACGCGCCCGGGCTGCTCCCCTACATCAAGATGGAGGTGGACCGAGATCACCGGGCGGGCGCGTTCTGGCTGACGGGTTCGCAGCAGTTCCACCTGATGCGCGGCGTCTCCGAGTCGCTGGCCGGCCGGGTCGCAGTAGTGAGCCTCCTCGGGCTGTCCCGCAGGGAGCTGCTGGGGAAGGGAGGCGGCGATCGCCCGTTCCTCCCCACCGCTTCTCTAGTCGCCGAGCGGGAGCGCAGCGGCGGCCGGCTTTCTCTGGGAGAGCTGTATCGCCTGATCTGGCGCGGCTCCTTCCCGGCCATCGCGCTCAATGCGGAGATGGACCGAGACCTGTTCTTCAGCTCCTACCTTCAGACCTATCTGCAGCGAGATGTGCGCGACCTGGCGCGAGTCGGCGACGAGATGGCATTCCTGCGCTTCCTGCGCATCGCCGCCGCGCGCACGGGGCAGTTGCTCAACCTGGCGCAGTTCGCTCGCGATGCCGACATCGCGGTCAACACGGCGAAGAGTTGGCTCTCGATCATGCAGGCCTCGGGGGTGATCTATCTCCTGGAACCGTATCACAGCAACCTCAACAAGCGCCTAGTCAAGCGGCCGAAACTCTACTTCCTCGATACCGGCCTCTGCGCGTACCTAACGGAGTGGTCAAGCTCCGAGACTCTCGAAGCAGGGGCGATGTCCGGCGCGATCCTGGAGACGTGGATACTATCGGAACTGCTGAAGAGCTACTGGCACCATGGCCGCCGGGCGCCGTTCTTCTACTACCGGGACAGAGACGGGCGGGAGATCGACCTCCTGATCGTCCAGGACGAGACGGTGTACCCGCTGGAGTTCAAGAAGACCGCCTCTCCCGGCCCCGCGGATGTCCGGCACTTCCGAACGCTGGAGAAGTTGGGAATGCCGGTAGGCCCAGGCGGCGTGGTCTGCCTCGCCGAGCGGTCGCTTCCGCTTTCCGGATCAGCTATCTCGATCCCCGTCGGAGCGTTGTGAGGGAGGGGTAAGCTCGGCTCGCTCTACCCCCTCTCCTTTCTCAGCCCTCGCTCCTCCGCTTGCCCCCTCCTTCACCGCTCCCATCGCCCACAGCGACGCCAGTAGCGTCAGGGCGCCGGTCCAGACGAAGACCCAGCGGATGCCTACGAAGGCGGCGAGGCCGCCGCCGATGAGGGGGCCGACGGAGCCGGAAAGGGCGCGGGCGCTCGCCAACACGCCGTAGGCGCCGCCGTATTTCGAGCGCGGCATGGTGCGCGCGACCAGCGCGGCGGTGGTCGGGTTGATGCCGGAGCCGGGCGCGGTGGCGCAGATGCGCAGCGCGAAGAACTGGGCGTAGGTCCTCACGAAGTAGTGCGGGATCAGCGCCAGGCCGCACACCGCGGTGGTGCCCACCAGCACCCGCTTCTGCCCGATGCGATCCCCCAGCTTGCCGAAGAAGGGCGCGGCGAATGTCTGCAGCAGCCCGGTCACGAACATGATGTAGGCGGCGTAGGCCGCCACCTTGTTCATGGGGATGCCGAGGTACTGCACGAAGTAGGTCATGATCGGCCACATCGAGGAGAAGCCGAAGAACACCACGAACGCCATCACCCACAACGCCTGAAGCTGCCGGTTTCCCACCAGCGGGCGCAGGTCGCGGGTGACCGCGCCCAGCAGTGTCACCTTCTCCACCTGCTCGGGCTTCTCGAACCGCTCGTCCACCATCAGCCACACCGTCAGCGCGCCGATCAGCGCGAAGAGCGCCTGCAACATGAAGGTGGGCCGCGGCCCGATCAGGCTGGCGCAGGCCTGCCCCACCACCGGGCCTATCAGGAAGCCCACGGTCATCGACGTCTGGAGCTTCCCCATCGCCTCGCCCATGCGCTCCCGAGGCGTCTCCGCGGCGATGATGGCCTGGCCCACGATCACCCCGGAGCCGAGGATGCCGGCCCCTATCCCCAGCAGCACCAGCGTCAGCGGGGTGTGCGCGAAAGCCCACAGCGACCGCAGCAGGGAGGTGCAGACCACGCTGATGATGACGATGGGCTTGCGCCCGTGCCGGTCGGCGTACAGCCCCCAGAGCGGCTGCGCCAGGAACATCGCCAGCGACGGCAGCGCCATCATGAGGCCGGTCCAATACTCGGCCTGGTGGAACTTGAGCCCGATATCCTGCTGCAGGAACACGGGCAGGAAGGTCATGGCGAACGTCCACTCCAGAAACACGAAGAACATCGCCAACCACATGCTGTAGAGCATGCGCCGCCAGCGCCGCTGGTCGGCCTTCGGCGCGTTGGTGCCGTCGTGATGGAGGTGTTCGGTCATGCCGTAGGGCTCATTGGGTGAATCTCTCACCTCCTCCTTCGCCTGGGGGCGCGCAGGCGCCTGTCGGCAGGCCTCGCACCCCCGGGTTCGGCTTGCCCACCAGGCCGGCCGGGAAATGTGAGCCTACCCCCTTGCGAATCCCCGGATATGTGGTACTATGCTAGTGTACTAATACACTAATACACTAGTACAGTGGGCAGGCAGGCCTATGCTGAACTCGATCGATCCGAAATCCGCGGTGCCGATTTACCTGCAGGTGATACTGCAGATCAAGCGCCAGGTCGCAACGGGCGTGTTGGCGCCGGGCGATCAGCTTCCATCGGTGCGGGAGGTCGCTTCGCAGCTTCTCATCAACCCGAACACGGCCGCCCGCGCCTACCGCGATCTGGAGCGCGACGGCCTGATAGAGACGCGGCGCGGCCACGGCGCGTTTGTCGCTGCCGGCGCGGCAGTGATGACCCAATCGGAGCGCGAGCGGCTCGTGCGCGGGCGGATGCGGGAAGTGATCGTGGAGGCGCGCGGTCTGGGCTTCCCCGACGGCGCGATCCTCGCGCTGTGTCAGAAGACGCTGGCGGCCCGCAGCTAGAGAGGAAGGATCAGCCATGAGCGACGACACCAGGACGTCATCCCCTGCCGGCAAGTACGCAGTTGCCACTGACGGGCTCACCAGGCGATTCGGGCGCAAGCTCGCGCTCGACGGCGTCTCCGCTCACGTTCCAGTCGGATCGATCTACGGCCTGATGGGGCCCAACGGCGCGGGGAAGACCACTTTCGTGCGCTGTCTGCTCAACCTTATGAACCCTACATCAGGCTCGGGCACGGTGCTGGGGCATGACATCGTGCGCGATTCCGTGGCGGTGCGCCAGCGGGTCGGGCACGTGGCGGCGCTGCAGCCGCTGTGGGACTGGATGACGGTGAATGAGCTGGCGCGGTTCGTGGGTGGGTGCTATCCGAAATGGGACCCTGAGGCAGTCAGGGCGGTGCTGGCGCCGGTGGGCATCGAACTCACTGACAAGATCCAGAACCTGTCCCGGGGTCAGCGCACCCTGGCGGCGCTGGCGGTCGCCATCGGCCACGAGCCGGATCTGCTGGTCCTGGACGAGGCGCTGACGGGTCTGGATCCGATCTCCCGGCGGGAGGTGCTGCGCAACGTGATCGACGTGATGCATGCCGAGAACCGCACGGTGCTGATCACCGGGCAAGACATCGCCGACATGGAGCGCATCTGCGACTACGTCGGCTTCCTCATCAAGGGGAAGCTGTTCTGGGAGTCCACGCTCGAGGACCTGAAGGCGAGGGTGAAGCGCATCCGCATCGAGCACCTGGACGGGCCTCCGCCAGAGCTGCCATCGACCGCGCTGAACGTCACGCGCGCCGCGCGGGAGACGCAGTTCACGGTCGCCGACTAC
This sequence comes from uncultured Armatimonadota bacterium, assembly GCA_963699135.1. Classification (GTDB taxonomy): domain Bacteria; phylum Armatimonadota; class Hebobacteria; order Hebobacterales; family Hebobacteraceae; genus JBEKKD01. Next base: position 2,596,498 of record OY969415.1, read on the forward strand.
GCGCCGGCGCTGCTCGACTCGCTCTCGGCGGCCGGCCGACGAGTCGAGGTGGTGGACCTGAGCCTGGAGGACATCTTCATCGACCTGGCCCAGCCGCAGGTGGGCGGGGGCAAGCCGGCCATCAACGCGTCGGCAGAGGCGCTGGCATGAGATCGATACTCGCCAAGGAGTTCCGCCAGAACCACTTGCTGGTATGGGTGGGCTTCCTGCTATCGGCGGCGATTGCGGTGCTGTACCTACTGTGGACCCGCAACTACGTGAAGACCATCCACGATGAGAAGGAGCTGAACGCCTTCTGCGGCTTCCTCATGCTGCTGGCGAGCGGCGTCATGGTGTTGGTCTCCACCGCGGGGGTGTTCTCGCTGGAGACGGGTAGGGGAACGCTGTCCTTCCTGCTCGGCTTGCCGGTGAGCCGCGCCCGCATCTGGCTGGGCAAGGGGCTGGCGGGGCTGGCGATCGCCCTCTCCTCTGCGCTGCTGCTGATCGTGCCGCTCTGCCTGGTGCTGCCGGAGATACCGCGGGAGATAAACATCACGCCTTACGTGCCGGATATCGCGGTGGCCGTGCTCCTCGTGTTCGCCGTCACGCTGTTCTGCTCCACGGTGTTCCAGCGCGTGATCAGCGTGCTGATGGCGTCGGTGGTGGTCACGGCGACGTTGTTCATCGGAGGCGCGCTGTTCCTGCAATACGTGGGCGGCGCGCTGGGCTACGACGACATGCTCGACCTGGTGCTAGTCCAGCTGATTCTTGTGCCCGCGCTCTTGTTGGCATCGGCGATCACCTTCACTCGCGGCGAGTTGCTGGTGGCGCGGCGCAGATGGGGGCTGGCGCTGGGCAGCCTCGTGGTGGGGATCGCAGTCACGCTGCTCGCCTACACCGGGGCGGTGCGCTGGGCCTACCGCTACCAGCGGTCCAAGGTGATGGCGGTCGAGACGCAGGGCCAAAGCTACGGCCGCAGGCCCAACACGCCGAGCGCCGCGCTCGAGCTGATCGTGCGGGGCTCGCCGGCGCCGTTTGAGCGGACCGATGCCGGATGGAAGCGGGGCGAGGGACACTACCGCGCTAACCACTCTGTGGTGCTGGACCTGAAGACGGGCCGGGAGCTGCTCGTCACGCAGGCCCCACATAACTACGAAACAGAGACCGTGATCTCGCCGGACGGTCGGTTCTGTGTTGCCGCTCCAGGTGGAACGTTCGGCAGCCGCCACCTCGATATCTGGGACCTGCAGCAACACCGCCAGGTCTACTCCGGCCTGCCGGCAGCAGTCGAGGAGATGCATGGCCGGTCCGTCTACGCCCTCACCTGGTCTCCCAAGGGGAACCTCCTGGCGCTCCAGACCGAGTATGTCCGTACTGGGGCCGGACGCGAGCCGCGCCAGCCGCAGGAGCCGATAGAGGGCACTGCCCTGCTCGTATTCCGCCCCGACGGCAGCGTCGCGAGGAAGATGACGCTGTGGGAGTCGGAGCAGGGGGCATTCCCCCTCCCGATGGCGGGCTGGGCGTGGGCGGCAGATGGCGGCGCAATCTACACCATGAACCAGAAGGGGCAGGTCACGCGCCGCCCCGTCGCCGAGGGTGAGCCTGAGAAGACGTGGCAGTTCTCACTGCCGAACGCGGCCCTCCCCAAGGGCCAGGTCTGGAGGTTTGGCCCGCTGGTAGTGTCACCTGATGGGCAATGGCTGGTGACACGCGCTGCCCCCATGCGAAAGCAGTGGGGCGAGACGGCCGAAGCGGCCGAATCCGCGAAGCCGGTGCAGAACGTGTCGGTGACACTGGCGGCGACCTACGATGATTCGAGACAGGTTCTGATCGGCTCCGATTCCCAGCCGAATGAACTCGTTTGGTCGCAGGATGGGCGCTACCTCTACCTCGCCCGCTACTACAACGGCTTCCTTGCCCTCGCCCGATGGCAGCCTGGGCAGGAGAAGGCGGTTCCGGTCGCCATTCCCGCCGGCATCAAGGTGCAGCGGATCGCGCCGCTGAGGGACGGGGGCCCGCTGGTGTGGGCCGAGCACGTGGCCTACTGGGTTGGCCCCCAGGGCCGCTTTGCGCCGCTGCCGGGCAAGCTGCGCGATCTCCCGCGCGGGAACGAGTTCCTGACGATCGACACCGAGGGCCGCATAGTCGTGCGATCGTTGCGAAGCGAGGTTCCCGAGATCGAGGCCATCGACGTCACGAACGGCAGCATCACGAAGATCTACCCCTGAGGCGGGATAGCGATGAGATCACTGATCCTGAAAGAGTTCAGACAGGGACGCCCGCTGCTGGTATTCAGCGCCGCGATCGCGCTGCTGCTGGCCGCCGGTTACACGGTGGCGAACCGGTACTTCGCGGACGAGATCGCACTTACCGACTGGCAGTATACGGGGGGCCCTAGCCCGATCATGACCGGCTTTGCAGTGGCGATGCTGGTGGCTCCCCTGGTGGTCGCGGTGCTGGCCGGGATCGGCCTGTTCGCGGGAGAGACCGAGCACAACACCACTCCGGTGCTGCTGGCGCTGCCCCTGTCGCGCCGTCGCATCTGGCTGGGCAAGATGCTGGGGGGGCTGGGGCTAGTGGCGATCGGGGCCGTCATCATCCTGGGGTTGAGCCGGCTGCTCTTGCCGCAGGTCTACCGAATACTGCCAGTGTCACCTTACCTGCCTGACATGTGCCTGGCTCTGGTGTACCTGTTCGCGGTGTCGGCGTTCATGTCGTCGGTGGCGTCCTACACCATCGCGGCGCTGGTGGCGACGCTGATCTTCGGCGGCGCGCTGACTCTCGGACTGGGAATAGTGTGGAGCAATCTCGGCGGGCTGCTGCTGGGCTACAACCCGATCCTGGAGCAGGCGCTGTGGGGGCTGGTGGTGGCGCCGGCGGTGCTGTTCGCCTCGGCCGTCGCCATCAGTCGCGGGGAGCTGCTGCAATCGCTGCGCAAGCACGCCTTCGGCGTACCGGCGCTGGTGTTGGGACTACTGATCACACTGGCGCTGGTCGGAGGCGTCGGCCGCGCCGCCACGCGCTACTCGCGGGCGGGGGTGCGGGAGATACAGACGGTCGCGGAGTCGCCCGGATCGCGTTTGCTGGGTGTGATCGCGGGGGGGACGCGGCTCCGTACCAGCGAGGGTTGCCGCACGGGGCGTGGCACCACCGCGGCGCGGAACCGGAGATCGGCGCGCAGATGGACGTGCTGTGGGGAGGGGCGCCACTCTATCGCAGTGACTATGGCGTGCTGCTCGACCTGAAGGCCGGTCGGGAGGTGTTGCGCGTGCGCAAGGGCTTCGGCGATCCGTACTTCCAGATGGCGATCTCGCCGGACGGTCGCCTAGCGGCTATCGCTAGTGGGCCGTTGGGGCTGACCTGGGGCGTGCAGTCGTGGAAGTACTTCCCGGAGAAGCTGGCGATCTACGATCTGAAGCAGGGAAGGTGGCTGTTCCAGGACGTGCCCGCGCCTCTCCTCAAGAAGGACGGCGCCCATATCGGCGACATGAGATGGTCGCATGGCGGAGACTACCTGGCATTCACGACGACTTACTTTAGCGGGCCCTCCTTCGGCAACTCGACCACAGGCTTCTATGCCATGAAGCCGGATGGGTCCGAGGTGCGTGACCTCGCGGTGAAACCGCAGAGAGGCGATGACTGGGCCTGGTCGCCGACCGAGAACGTGATCTTCGCCACCGAGCGCGATCGTATCTACCGCGTCACGCTTGACGGAAAGGCGCCCGAGGGTCTCGACCTGGTGTACCCGACTGGTGCCAAGGGGTCGCTCCCCGCGAACAGCCTGTCGCCTGACGGCCGATGGCTGGTGGTCACGAGCTGGCACTCAGAGAAGCGCCAGGTCAAGCACATGGAGCACGGGCACAGCTGGCTGGATGATATTTCCGTAGATGTCTGCGTCGCGATCCGCGCCCTACACGCGGACGGGAATGCGACGGTCGGCCTTTGGGCGAAGTCGCTCCCGACCGCGCCGCACTTCACCTGGTCGCGTGACGGCAAGGCGTTGTATGCCCTCCTGCCCGAGTCGGAGACGCGCGCCCGGCTGATGCGCTGGCGGCCCGGGGAGGAGGGGCTGGCGCCGGTGGCGGAGGGACTGTCCGCGGCGGCCGCGATAGAGGTGCTGCCTGGCTCGGAGGGCCTATTGATCTACCCGGAGCGAAAGTGGGGAGATCGACCGGTTCAGGTACCCGACGCGGGAGGCTGGTCCGGCATCGGTTTCGTGGCGAAGGTGCGCCTGCCGGCCACCCGTGGGTCCAGCGATAGTGAGCAACGACGGTAAGGTGCGGCCGTTCCCGTCAGCGGGTGAGTCAGTCGAGTTCGCAGGCGCGAATGACTACGTGACTGTCGATGACACCGGTAGGGTCATCACGCTTGCCGGACCGTCTGGGCACAAGTATCTCCAGGCAACGGACGCAAAGACGGGTAGCCGGACGCGGCTCTACCCATAGCCTTCGGCGCAGCGAGGGGAAGAAGCGACGGCCGCGGGGCGGGGCTGCTCCGCGGTCGTCGCGCTTCAGCTCAAGGCGCGTGGCAGTCCCGTCTTTGAGCCCGCCCGAGACCCCCACGGTCGCCGCTGCCCGAGAGGCAGCGCCTCCCTCGGGGTGACAGTAGAGCGCTCACTCCCGGTGTGGAGCGCGGCGGCCGTCGGGGTCGAACACGATGCGCTCATCCCCGATGCGAGCGCCGGACTTGCCGCCGCCGAGCGGGGCGATCTCGGGCGCGGATTCGCCATCGGCGAGCGGAACGAACACCACGACGAACTCCACTTCCTTCGACGAGGAAGCAGCGGCGATGCGCAGCGTGAGGGGCTCCTTCACGTTGATGTGATCGCCGATGCCGGCCTCGACGCTCACGATGACGCCACTCGGCACGAGCACGCGCCCGGCGAGCCAGGCCTTCTCACCGCGGATCACGAACCGGTCGCCGGTGCAGCGCCCGGCGCTCGCCCCGCCCGCGGGCGCGCTTACCACTTGCACCTCCGTGACCGTCACTGGCCCGCCGGGCTGAAGCACGAATTCGAAGGCTGAGTCAGTCGCGACCTTCGCTCGATCGCGCACCACCAGATAGCCCCATTTCCCGGTGCCCGCGTGGGGATTGACCAGAGCCCATTCCCGCACCACCGACTCGGCCCCCTCATAGCACTTGGTGGCGTCGGAGCGGAACCAGACGACGCCGTCCTCTTCGCTGCGCGTCGGTGATGACGCCGATGCTGTGCGTCGTCCTTGCGCTGGTTCCTCCCGCCGATGACGAGGCAGTTGTGGCCGACGGTGTCGTTGCTGAAGTAGTCGACCTCCTGGTTGAAGTAGCCCGGGCCGACCTTGCCGTAGCCGTAGTCGCGCAGCAGCCACTCGCCGCCGACGTTGAGCAGGAAGTCGTTGACGTCGAGGTGGGAGTGGGAGACATCGGCCTTGCCGCTGCGGAGGTGCAGGGTGATGGCGTCGTCGCCCCAACCCGTGCGGGCGCCGGCGAAGCCGGTCTCGCTGAAGGCGTGCCAGGTCGGGCATGGTCGACGGGCACTTCGGCGCGGCAGCGTCGGATCGTACCAGAGCAGATCGTACATCGCGCGTGTCCGGATCGTTGCGCGCGGGGCAGGCGCCTCCGCCAGCCACTGCGCGAGCGGGCCGCGGTACTCGGCCGCGAGGCGGTACATGAGGGGCGCGATGGAGTGCCAGTCCCGCGTCGGGCCGTCGCCGAAGTTGGCGATGCTACCCATGCTCGGGGCCGGCCAGGTAGAGGCGGAAGAGGTGGGTCTTGCGCAGATAGGGCGAGGCGTAGAAGTCGGTGTCGACGTAGGGCCGCACGGCGGTGATGTAGCGCACCAGCGACTCCATGCCATAGCCCCAGTAGGGCACGCCCTCTTCGTAGGCGCCCTCCTCGGGCAGCTCGGCGACGATGTGCTGGTAGCCCCACTCGGCCTTCGCCAGCCACTCGCCCATCCCGGGGACGTCGCCGGCGAGCGCCACCGCGGTCACGCCAAGCGCCGCGTAGTTGCACCAGGCGTGGTTCTGCCGCCAGGTGTCCTTCCACCAGCCGCGGTCGTTGACGCCGGTCGGCGGCCTCGTACATCACCTGGCCGTGCTCGGCGAGGATCTGCTTCAGCCGCTCCCGGTCCTCCGGCGACCAGCGGTCGTAGAGCCAGTCGTAGGCGATCGCCAGATGCCGTACAGCTCGTGCCCCGCGGCGAGGTCGGTGCCCTCGAAGATGCCCGCGCCCCACAGGGGATACTCGCCGGGCTTCAGCGCCCACTTGCGCGCGTGGCCGCGAAGTACTTCGGGTCGGGGTCGAGCAGGGCCACCAGGGCCAGCGGCGGGCACGCGGTAGCCGAACACGCGCTGCCACAGCATCTCGTCGTTCGGCGTGCCGGGCCGGGTGGGGTCGCCCTCGATAGGCGCGGTTCTCCGGCGGCGTCCTCGTCGAGCACGCGCGTCGACGGATGCCTTCAGCTGCTCCCACTCCTCGCGGTGCGTGGTCTGAATCGCCTCCCGCAGCCGCGCCAGCTCCTCGGCCTGGAAGAACAGACCGCGGCCGTCCCGCGGCAACGATCTTCGCTTCCATCTCAGTTGCAGTCATCGGGTCTCCTCGCTCCGTCGTCTGGCCACGCCGCGGCAGCACCGATACACCAACGACCGCCTGCGCAGTGCCACCAGCATCAGTACTGCGGTAGCTGTCCCCTCATCCGCACTACGCTTCCGGAAGATCAGACAGTAGTGGTGATGGTAGTTCGGCACGAACACCTTCGGGTAGCCCCAGATGCCGAGGGGCTTGGTGTTCTGGCACCAGATGCGCTCGCCCTGGAACTGCCAGCGCGTGCGCCGCTGATGCGCCGCGCCAGGTCCCAGGCCAGGGGCCGGACCTCGCCCTCCGGGTCGCGGAGGTTCTGCACGACGACGACAAGGTACTTGCCTGCCTTGACGCACTTGCTGCAGCCCGTCGAAGACCTGCCGCCAGCGCGACTCGACGAACTCGTCGTAGTCCGTGATGTTGCCGAGGTCGTCGGGCGCTCTCCGAGTAGACCGTGTCCAGGCCCTGCGCGGCGCGCTGCTTGTGCTTCGAGAACACCCCGCCGCGGCTGGTGCGCAGCATCCGCCAGTAGGGCGGGGAGGTGATGACGAAGTCGAACTGCGGCAGGCCGCGCCGGAAGGCGATGCCCGCCGCCTCCAGCTGCTCGCGGTGGCTCGTCCCAGAAGGCCGTCTGTCCCAGCCTCGCGCGCGTCGCCGCGGAGCACGATCTGGGGCGGCGGCAGCGTCCCTCGACTCGCCGCTCCGCAGTGCGCGGCGTAGCGCGGGCTCAGCTCGACGCCGACGCCGACCCGGCTCGTTCTCCGCGCAGGCCACCAGCGTCGCCCCCGAGCCCGCGAACGGATCGAGCACCGCACCCGCCGCGCTTGGTGAAGAAGCGCAGAGGAACTCCGCCACCATCTCCTCGGGGAAGCGGGCGGGGTGCAGCTCCGTGTCCTTGTTCCGCCAGTAGCGCGGCGAATCGCACACGAACCAGGTCCGCGTGAACTTGATCCACTCTTTGCCGGTGAGGTCGTTGAGGGTGTTGGTGGACCTGGGCATTACTGGGAACCCATGGAGAAGTCAGCTCCGTGCTCTGAGAGACGAGATGGCCGATGCCCAGTCGGGTGTAATCATCATGTGGTCCACGCTCCTCTTGTAAAAGCCGTCGTCGCGTAGAAGCAGCGCCCAGGCTAACTCTATGCTGGCCGGCACGCTGCCGGCTACCTTCATGATGCCTGGGAGAGTTGCCCGCAGCACATCCCTCTGTTGGGACGTCTGTTCCAGCATGTCGTCGATGTCCTTCAGGCTTCGGTACTGGTCGAACACCATCGCTCCCTCGATGAGCCTGAGCTGGCCGTCAAACGCTTCGGTGGGAAGGTCGGAGAGTTTCCACGCCAGGAACTCCCTCAGACTGTCTGAGTTCACCTCGTGCGCTAGGAAGGACGCCCCTGACGAAGATGATTCGCGCATTTCAGAGACGTACTCCTCGCGCTCGCGCCGGATCTGATCAAACTGATTGTCCGCCGTCTCAAACAGCCCCACTAGGCCATTCAGCTTGCGTTGGAGAGCCTTCGGCACTTCCGATTCCCGCTTGTACGTGAGGTGGTGGGCGACGATCGCCCAAGCGTCCTGTAGCACGGTCCTGACCTGCACCTCACAGACAAGGTGCCTCAGGTCCTCATACCTTGCCCCCGACATAACCTTGCCGAGCTTTACGACATACTGGATCGCGCCGTACCCAAACCGGTCTGAGTCCCTCTCATTGAGGCTGTCGACCTTCTCGACAACATCAAACTCCTCTTGGATAACCTCATCAATGAGCCGCGTGTCGGGCGCGTAGAGGCACACTACCCGGACGCCGGCGAAGTCGGTGATCCCCGAGAAAGGGTCAGCGTACTCTTTCCGCTGGACCTTCTCCATGAAGCTCTCGAGTGTCTTGGCGCGAGAGGTGACCGCGGAGACCTCGATTCCCTTTGCGCCGAGTCGCTTCTGAAGGACATACTGAACCTCGGTGCAGAGGCACTCGTAGTCGGGGCGCTGCTCGATGAACCGCCTGACGACCTCAGGTCGCTCTCGCCATAGGTCAGGTTGTCTCAACGCGCTGGCTTTCTCAGGGGACTTGTGAGGACGCCTTGGCATCGCTTCCCTCCTCTACCGAATCTGCTGAACGGGCGGTCGAGATACCTGCACGCTTGGCCCCTCTGGAACACGGAGCAAGACCGAAGGAAAGGTAGCATGCCGTGACTGGCATGTCCAGAAACAGAAGCATGAGGGCTCCCCTCGCGTTCGCCTCACCCCGCCAGCAACTGCTTGAGCCGCGTATACCTCCGCAGCGGCTTGTTGTTGTGCACGGAGGTCCAGATCGCCTGGCGGTTGCCGACGAAGACGCACTTGCGGCGGGCGCGCGTCAGCCCGGTATAGAGCAGGTTGCGCTGGAGCATGATGTACTGGCTAGTGTGGCAGATGAGCACGACAGCCGGATACTCGCTGCCCTGGGCCTTGTGGACGGTGAGGGCGTAGGCGAGTTCGATCTCGTCGAGTTCGTCGAAGCTGTACCAGGCGGACTGGTCCAGAAATTGCACGGCGACCTTGTGGTCGGCGGGATAGACGCCCAGCACGGTGCCGACGTCACCGTTGAAGACTTCCTTCTCGTAGTTGTTGACGGTCTGGAGCACCCGGTCGCCCTCGCGGATGACCTTCTCGCCGCGCTTCACCTCGGGCTTGGTGGGATGAGGTGGGTTGAGCGCTTCCTGCAGCACTTGGTTGAGTTGGACGGTGCCGAGGTTGCGCTTGTTCATGGGGGTCAGCACCTGGATGTCGGACCCGTCGAAGCCCTCCTGTATTAGCTCATCTCCCACCACCTCTACCACGCGCCGCACCAGGGCCTCGGGGTCGGTCTCGGAGACGAAGGTGCAGTCATCTCCCGGCTTTGGCGGAGTGTGAAACTCGGGCACGCGGCCCTCGTTGATGCGGTAGGCGTTCATCACGATCTGGCTCTCCCGGTCCTGCCGGAAGATCTCCGTCAGCCTCGCCACGGGGGCGGCCTTGGACTCGATGAGATCGCGCAGCACCAGGCCGGGGCCGACGGAGGGGAGCTGATCTACATCCCCCACGAGGATCAGCCGCGCCGTGTCGGGGATCGCTCGCACCAGCGCTAGTGTCAGCTCGATATCGAGCATGGAGGATTCGTCGATGATGACCACGTCGGCGCTGAGTGGGCGCTCCTCATTGCGCCGGAACTGCCAGGAGCCGGGGTCGATCTCGAGGAGGCGGTGGATGGTCTGCGCGGGGCGACCCGTGACCTCGGAGAGCTTCTTCGAGGCGCGGCCGGTGGGGCTGGCGAGGGTGACGGAGCAGCCGGAGTTCTCGAACACATCGACGATGGCGCGGGTGACAGTGGTCTTGCCGACGCCGGGGCCGCCGGTCAGCACCAACACCTTCTCGGTGAGCGCCAGCCGGACGGCCTGGGCTTGCTGCTCGGAAAGCTCCGTCTCTCCCACTCTCCGGTCACCTTCCAGCCAGGTCGAAAGCGACTGGTCGGTCGCCTTTGCTTGCGCGGAGGCCTGCTGAAGGCGGCGCAGGTGCCGCGCCACTTCATGCTCGGCGCGATGGAGCCGGGGCAGATAGACTGCCTGGCGCGGCTCGCCCTCGGCCGGTCCGCCCAGCAGCCGCAGTTCGGGCGCCTCCTCGACCACCACCCACTCGCGTTCGACGAGGGCCTGGTAGGCGTCCTCGAGACTGTCGGCGTCGTCGCACTCGAGCAGCTTCGCGGAGTACTCGAAAAGACGGTCCTTCGGCATGAAGCAGTGGCCCTGGGAGGCCATCTCCTGCAGGGCGTGGGCCAACCCGGCCTGAAGCCGGAACGGCGAGCTGAGCGGTACGCCGATAGTCTGGGCGATCCGGTCCGCGGTCCGGAAGCCGATGCCCTCGACCTCCAGCGCGAGCTGGTAGGGGTTGTGCTCGACGATCACAGCAGCATCGCTGCCGTAGTGCTTGTGGATGCGGATGGCGTGGGCAGCGCTGATCCCCATGCCCTGCAAGCGCATGAGGATTCCCTGGCTGTCGGACTCCTGCTGGCGCTTCCACTCATCGGCAATCGACTGCGCCTTCTTGCGGCCGATTCCCGGGACCTGGCGAAGCTGCTCGGGGTCGGCGAGCGCGGTGAGCGTATCGTTTCCAAACTGCGACACGAGCAGCTCTGCCGTCGCCGGGCCGATCCCCTTGATCGAACCGCCAGAGAGGAATCGCTTGATGGCGTCGGCGGTGAGTGGCTGCGCGACCTCGTAGCGCTGGAATCGGAACTGATCTCCATACACCGGGTGAGTGACCCACAGCCCCCAGAGCTTGACCTCCATCCCCTCGCGGGCGCTGGAGATGTTGCCCACCACCGAGACGACGCTTCCCGCCCCACTTTCGCCCTCGGCGACGCGCAGGCGCGCGACCGTCCACCCATCATCGGCGTTGTGGTGGCGCACCGCCTCGATCACGCCGGACAAGTCGCGGTGCTCCTCGGTCGGCAGAAGCTGGTCGCTCATGGCAACAGGTGTTCTGCTCTGTGACGATGCTGCCCTGCATGCAGGCGCCTACCATGGGTGACATTGGGCAGGCCAGAAGCGGCGAGCCCGGTGCTGCGCTGCTTTCCGCCGAGGGCGACCGCCCTCTGTCCGCAGCTAAGCCCCCTCCACCCTCCGGTGGAACTCGACATTCCACGGCCCATACGGGCAGCTCATGCACGAGCAACCCTCCAGCGCCGGCTGCCGGTTCGGCAGGTCGCGCGCTTCCTCCCGGAATCGCCGATATGCCTCCCCCCGCCAGGCCGCGGCGAAGCCTCCCTGCGACAGGTCGCCCACTACCCGCTCACAAGCACAGCAGGGGAAGATGCGGCCGCTCGCCGTGACCAGCGCGAAGATGTGCCCGATGTAGCAGGGCATGTCCGCGTAGAGATGGCCGGTGAAGGCCGAGCCCGTTTCCGCCAGCGCGCCGAACGTCCCGCGCACCTCCAACCCCCGCGACTTCGCCCAGGCCTCGGCCTCCGCCACGTTCCGCCTCGCCTCCGCCATCTGCGCGGCATCCAAGGTGACCGGCGCCCCCGCCGGCGCCAGCCCAAGCCCGCTGAAAGTGAGGACATCCGCGCCCGCCTCCGCCATCTGCTGCGCCCAGGCCAGCGGCTCAGCGAGATTGGCCCGCTGCACCACGAACGACACCTCGATCACTGGCCGCCCCGATCCGGCCTCCTCCCGCGCCGCGCGCACCGCTCTGATCGCGTTCACCACCCGCCCAAACACCTCCGGGGAAACCCCATGCACCTGCGCGTAGGTCTCCGCGCTTCCCGCGTTCAGGCTGATGTGCAGTTCGTCCAGCCCCATTGCCACCAGCAGCCGCGCCCGCTCCTCGTTCAGCAGGCCCGCGTTCGTGACCAGTCGCACCCAGAGGCCGGCCGCTTCGGCCGCCTCCGCGAACTCGAAGGACTGCGGATGCACCAGCGGCTCGCCCAGCCCGCACAACTCGATCTCCCGCGTCCCCATCTCGGCCAGGTCGCGGATCAGCGCGTGGTACGTCGCTGCTTCCATCAACCCGAAGTCGCGCTCCGCCAGCACCCCCTCCGCCGCCATCCGCCGCCCGCCGTCGGCGCAATAGGGGGAATGCTCGGAGCACATGATGCAGCGGTGGTTGCAGCGGTCGCTGATCCCGATGTTGACCCGCTTGAACCCCCATGGCGGTCGCGGGCCGTGCAGCAGTCGGTTGGCACGCGCCCGGCGATAGGGGCCAAGGAGTCTGCGCGCGCCACTCCGCAGAGCACCTCCGCTCAGCGAGATGCCCGCCCGCCTCAGCCACTCCGTCAGACTCGCGCTCGCGCCGTCCGGCGTCAGCGCCAGCTTTTCCTCGGCCCGCGCCAGTCGCAGCAGCAGAGCCACTCGCCGGTAGGCCGGATCATCGAGGCCCCCTACCAGCGCCCATGCCACATCGAACCTTCGGCCCACCGCGCGGATCAGCGCGGGAGTGATACTGAACCCATAGGCCCCGCGCACACCCGCCGCGATCCGCTCGTCCGCGAAAACTACCGCCTCCGGCCGCGTGATCGCGGTTATACGCACCCCGGGAAGCTGCTCGCGCAGCAGGCCAATCGCGCGCCCGGCCGCCGCGTCGTCGACCGCGACGATCAACAGCGCGCGCTTGCCCCTCTCCTGCGATGGCTTAGCCCCGCGTACTATCACATCACGAGTGTAGCAGGTGGCCCCACCCCTCGCAATCGCCCGTGAGGCAAACGCCGCCTTCCCGGTAGCGGGTAAGCCTGGAAGGAGACATGGGACGACCCTTGACTCATGGCGGCGAAGAGGAGTACATTGCGCTCGAGATGAGGGGCTTCCTGAAGGATGAATTCTCCCCGAAGAACGTAGTGGTCAGGCTGATGTGGGCCGCCATCACTACGGGTATGCTCAAGTTGGCACTCTACTCGTTCGCGGTAGCTCCGCGGAGAGAGTACCTGTTCTGGGCGTCCATGTTGGCGCTTGTGTTCCTGGCGGTAACCTTCATCTCTGCGCTGTCTCGGCAGGACGGGATGTCGTGCTTCCACGTAGTCCTGGAAGAGGTAATGTCGGGTACGGGAAAGGACCCTCAGGGCAACTCGATCACTTTCACCTCTGTGATCGCCGCTGTATCCAATACAGGGGCACCAAGCGTCGTGTCCGGAATGCGGTTCACCGCCCAGGTGCCGGGCAGTGTCCCGGTTCCTGGGGAGGCCCAGACCTTGCCTGACTCACTCACGATCAACCTTCCAAACGGCCACGCGGAGACGGTTTCAGGATCAGACGCCCTCAACATCAAGGTGCAACTGCAGCCCATTCCGAAGGGTGGGATCGTGCGCGGGAGGATGTTATATACGTTCGCAGGAGTATCGGTCGATGGTCTCGGCGCGGTCGGAACGGTATATGAGCTGGTTGTCACCAACCTGTGGGGCAGGAAGTATAAGGCCTCCATTCGGAACGTCGGACTGAAACCACAGGTGCTTAACTACCCACAGATACGAAAGCGGTTGCCGCTGACACCAGAGGATCGTCACGCCGGAGAATAGCACTAGTTGCGCTGCGGCGTCCGCGGTATCCTGTCCCTATGCCCGAACGCTCAGACACACACAAGCAGTACCCCGAGGACCCGAACGCAATCGCCCACGCGAGCGTGCCATCTGCGGATGCCGCCTTTCCTCCCTCCCCCGAACCCTTGACGCGCTCCCTTCCTTCCGGTATCATCTGCCCCACTTCGCTCATAGAGTTTCGCCGAAGGAAGTGATTCGGCGAAGCTCCAGAAGCACAAGGTATCGGCTAACGGGCTTTCGCACATCACCTCGATGTGCGGAAGCCACTGAGCGGAGAATCCCCAGGAGGTGGCCTCGTGAACAAGCTCACAAGATGCTCGCAAACCTGCCCGACCTCCGGGGAGACTCGCGTCTAGCTCTAGTCCCTGTTCCCCAAGCACCCGGAGCCGTGGGCCATCCGAGCCCGCGGTTTTGTGTTTCTGCGTGCCGCCGCGGGTCGGTCCCTGACCGGCTCCCAAGACAGCAATGTCGCTCCAATCGCGGTAAGAGGGAGGCCTCTGATGATGTTGCGAACCTGTGCGAAGCTCCTAGTGGGACTGGCGGCCGCCTGTCTGCTCGGCGCGCCCGCCCTGGCGCTCGCCAAGGATGACCGCGCGCCAGTGATCCTGGTCCCCTTCGTGGACGCGATCGCCATCGACGGCAGCGCCGCCGATTGGGGAGAGCGGGGATTCCGCGTCGCTCTGCTGCGCGTGTCCGATGGCAAGGCCCTCCCCGACGACGGCTTCTCCGCGCGCTACCGGCTGGGGTGGAACGACCGCGGGCTCCTCGCCTTCTTCGAGATCAAAGACCAGGACGTGTCCGAGGCGACGGAGCAAGCTCAGGCGAATGGCCGCGACGGCATCAGGCTCCATGGCAATCTCTGGTACGAGGCCCCCGCGCCCACGTTCAAGGTCGATCTCAGCCCCGGGACCAACCCCCCCGCGAGAAGCCGACCGTCTACCCCGGTAACCCGAACGGGGAGCGAGACCTGGCTGCCGCCGCCGATATCGAGGCCGCCTCCAAGGCAATCCCCGGCGGCTATGCCATCGAGGCCCTCATCCCCTGGCGCGACTTTCCGGTCACTCCCGCGGAAGGGGCTGACATCTCCCTCGAGGCCTACGCGCTCAACATCGACGGCAAGGCCGAGACCACGCAATCCTCCTGGCGCCCGACCTTTCAGGGAACGCCCGCGATCCACCTGCGCCTGGCCCGGGAGTCGAGCCCGGCCGTGCTCGCGGACGCTGTTTCCGTCACCCCTGAGCATAACAAGCGCACCCTCGTCGCCGTCCGCACCACCGGCGACCTGATCGGCAAGACCGTCACCATCACCGACCAGGGCCGTGGCCTGGGAAGCAGCAAAGTAGCACGCGGCGAGGAGGGGCTGGGCAAAGCCACCGTCGCCATCCCACTGTCACCGGATGACCGCAGCTACGGCCCGCTGGAGATCTATGCCGGCGACACCCGCGTCGGCCTCTTCGTCCCGCCGCTCGAAGCCACCGTGCTCAAGCCCAAGGCGCTGGGGGAGGCCAATCTGCGCTTCACTCCCTACGTGTTCGACGGGACCGATTTCCCGTCGTGCGATTTCGAGCAGCCCTCCCTCGCCGAGGACCTGATCGGGCCTTACACGACCAGCGTGACCTACTACGACAGGGACTACAATGTGGTCCAGAAGGCCGAGACCCCCGGCCGCTACGGCGCCGTCGTTACGGTCAAGCCCTTGCGCGGCGGCCCGACCATCACCCGTTTCCGGACGTTGTTCCGGCAGCCCCAGCCCTATAGCTGGTGGTTCGGCCGACTTGACGCCACCGCGAAGCTGCCGAAGGAGCTGGGGATTTCCCCCGAGGTGCTGGCGGCCGAAGCCCCCGACTTCGCCGACATGCTGAAGTGGAGCCTGGTTGACGCCAGCGGTCGCGACTGGCATGTGCCGGCACTCCTCGCCGGCTGGTACGAGATGAAGCCCACCGGGCAGAAGGCCCCCAAGTGGGCCGACGCCATGGCCCTGGATCGACGCTGGTGGCTCGGCCTCAAGAGAATACGCTACGGCGCTGACACCACTTACCCGAGCCCGTTCGTGGGCCCGCGCCCGGTCGAGGGCAGGCCCGCCACCGTCCTGCGTGAGGGCACGCTCACCGAGGCCGGCATGAAGCCCGGCGCCGCCGACAAGATCGACGCCGTCCTCCAGGCCTGGGCAGCGGACAGCGATCAGGGGTTCGCGGCCCTCGTCGCCCGGCATGGTGTCATCGTGCTCCACAAGGCCTACGGCGAGCGCGACGGTCAGCCTATGACCACCTCCACCAAGAGCTGGATGGCCTCCATCACCAAGACCCTGTCGGCCAACCTTATGATGATGCTGGTGGACCAGGGGCTGGTGAGTCTCGACGATCCGGCGGAGAGGTACCTGCCGCCCCTGCGAGATCGCCATCCCGTCAGACCGCTCCTCGTCCGCCACCTCTATACCCACACCTCCGGGTTCCCGGAGATGGAGCACTGGGGCGACGACATGAGCGACATGGTCGAAGTCGTTGCCGACTACTACCCGTTTCTACGAGTAGGGGAGAACCGGATCTACAACGGCGTAGGCCTGGGCTTGGGCGGGAAGATCATCGAGGTGGTGAGCGGGGAGATCATCCCCGTCTTCTTCCACCAGCACCTGCTCGGCCCGCTGGGCTGCGACCATACCGAAGTCATGGGGACGATGGGAGATTCCCGCAGCGTCCCTCTGGACATCGCCAAGGTCGGCCAGATGATGCTCAACCGCGGCGCTTATGGCAACCTGCGGTTCTATCGCGATGACACCTTCGCGAAGATGCTGCCCCAGCCCATGACCAAGACCCTGGGCCACGATGACAGGTCGAGCTGCGGGATCGGGCTGTGGACCTATGGCGAGATCCCCGGCCTCAGCACCAGCACCTTCGGCCACGGGGCGGCTTCGAGCGCGACCTTCCTGGTCGATCCGGTAAACGACCTCGTGATCGTGATGACGCGCAACGAAGCCGGCAAGAACTTCGGCAAGTATCACCCCCAGTTCTTGCAGGCGATCGTGGATGGTCTGGACACCGGCGCCGAAGCGCCGAAACCGGTTAGTTGATAGCTATCTCAAGGAGGGGCCAGCATGGCCATTCGCATTCGTGATCTCACCAAAGATTGGCGCAAAGGCGATCCCGAGAAGCTCGCCCGCTTGATGAACGAGTCCGGCCGCGGCTGGCCTGGCGGTGGCTGGGACCCCACGACCCCGGAGGAGGCCGCCGCCCGCGTGCGCGAGCAGAAGCTGTTGGGCGCGTTCGTCGCCGAGGTCGGCAACGAGATGGTCGCCTTCTGCAACTGCGCCGCCCGACCCAATGAGCGCAACCGCGCCTACATCCCCCTGCTCAACGCCCACCCGGATTATCACGGCAAGGGCATCGGGAAAGCGGTGCTGCTCAGCTCGGTCGAGCGCGTCTACGAACTGGGCATAGCCCGCGTCGACCTCCATACCTGGCCCGGCAACCTTAAGGCCGTGCCGCTCTATAAGAAGTCCGGTTTCATGTGGGCCCCCGACGAGCCCTGGGGCGTACTAATGCAGAACTTCACCCCCGGCGCGCGCCGCCATCCGGTGGCCCAGGAGTACTTCCAGAAGCACGACTGGTATCGCACCATCAAGCGCGACCTTTCGCTCACCGCTGACGACCACAAGCGCGGGAAGGCGCGGGTCTATCCCTACCTCTGGGAAGAGGGTGGCGACCGCCTGCGGATGATCTACGACCGCCAGTCCTGGGGCCTGCTGGAGATCGAAACCAACGACTTCCTCGTCGCCTGCTTCCTCGAGGATGAGAAGCTCGTCGCCGGCCTCCCGCACACCATCCGCTGGCAGATCGTCAACCACGGCCCCCGCCCGCTGGAGATCGCGCTCGTTGCCTCCGCCGATGACGGGGTCAAGCTCGACCACAAGCAGCTCCTGCGCGTCGACAAGCAGGCCGACCTCTCCGCGCAGTTCGACATCGACCCCGACCTGCGGGAGAAGGAACAGGAGCCGCGGGCCCCGATCATCCGCACCGACATCATCCTCAACGGGATGCCCATCCGACTGGAGGCCGGCTTCGAGGTGAAGCAGGCCGTCCGCTTCGAGATGGACGCCGTCGGCCACGATCTGCGGCCGGGCCGGCCGGAGCGCGTTCTCGTGCAGGCCATCGACGAAATGGATCGCCCCGCGAAAGCCACGGTGCGCCTGCGCGGCGCCGCCGGCCTGACCATGGACCGCGCCAAGCACACGATAGAGATTCCCGCCAAGGGCGCGGTGGAGATGCCGGTCACGTTGACCGCGGCTCAGTCCGGGCCCGTGGAGCTGAAGATCGACGCCGAAGTCGGCCGCGGCAAGCAGGCCCTCCGGCCCGAGACTGCCGACCTCCATGTGCACTTCGGCCACCCCGGCGAGATCAGCGGCCACGTCGAAAAGGAGCACGTGTTCCTGCAGTCCGCGCTCCTTCACGTCAACGTCAGCCGGCGCGGCGGCTGGACCATCATCGGCGAGAAGATCCACAACCGGTGGGAGGCGGCCGCCGTGACTGGCCCGGAGATCGGGCCTCCCTTTGCCTGGGAGGACTTCTTCGATCGGCCCTGCGAGGCCCGCGTCGAGCAGGAGCCCGGCTGCGTTGTCGCGGTGCTCACCACCGAGTCGGTGTATCGGCCCGGCATCTGGCTCGAACGCCGCATCACGCTCTCGAACCTCCCCGTCGTGGAGGTCTCGGACACCATCGTGAACGGCTCCGGTTCCCGCTTCGAGGGGCGCATCAAGCGCAACGCGCAGCTCCGAGGCGACTGGATCACTACCCTCAGCGCCAAGGGCCTGGTCCGCAGCCGCGGCGGCCCGGGTCGCTCGGGGCCCGAGCATAACCCGGCCCAAGATGCCTCCGCCTGGCTCGAGACCTGGGTGGCGATGGAAGACGAACCCGGCATGGCCGCGGGCCTGTTCTGGACCGCCGCCCATCGCGTGCACAACTTCGGCTGGTGGAACCAGATCGAGCACGAACTCCCGCCTATCGAGCCCGGCCAGTCGGTGACGGCCGAGCCCATCCGCATCTTCGTCGGCGACGGCGATCATCTTACCGTCCGCCGCTGGTGGCAGAACCTGTACGGCCCGCGCGTCTACCGCACCGTGGGCCAGCCCGAGACGCGGCCGCCGCTCGCGTTCGGCCTGCGCCCCAGCCCGCTGGTCCTGCATGGCGAAGAGGCCGCGGCCCGCCTGGTCGTCGACTCCGTCGGCCGCCTCGAACTCAGCGGCGAGCTTCGCGCCACACCGCCCAATGGGCTCCGCATCACTCCCAAGAGCGCCGGCTTCACCAAGGTGAACGAGGCCAAGGGAATGTCGCGCAAGGTCTCCGTCTCTCGTCGCGCCAGTCTGCCCGAGGGTGGTTACTTCGTCGATAGCGCGGCCCAGATCGACCGCGTGCTCTATCGCGGACGCGACGCCGTCATCGTCCTCGGCGATCCGCGGTCGGCGGTGACGGTGAGCGCCGCGGGGGAGCGAGGCGAACTCCATCGCATCGAGAACGGGGCGCTGGCCCTCACCATCGCGCCCGAGTTCATGGGCGCGGCCATCTCCCTGGAGCGGGGCGGTCAGGAGATGCTCCACTCGGCCTATCCCGACGCTCGACCCCTCTCCTGGATGAACCCGTGGCACGGCGGCATCGAGCCCCACCTCGGGTCCATGGGACGCGATCTGTCACAGGAGAAGTTCGCGGCGCGGGAGATCAAGCGCCGCGGCAGCCAGGGCGTCGTATGGCAGGGCGTGCGCGTCACCTGCTCGCCCAAGCACGAGCGGGGCCGCCACGACACCCTCGCCATCGACTACCTGCTCGCGCCGGGCAGCGATATCATCGCCATCGCCGTGCGCACCTCCCGCCGCGCCGATATCTCCGGCTGGGCCGACGCCGGTGTCCAGATCTGGCCCCTGCTCGGCGGGAGCTACTCCGATGCGCTCCTCACCGGCGCCGACTGCGCCGACACCTCCCGCCTCATGTGCGAGTTCGGCGGTGGCTTCGGCACGCATCGCTGGGTCGTCGCCGAGAGCCGGAAGGCAGACCAGGCGGCCGTCGCCGCCTGCCACCTGGGAGACGCCAGAAGCCAGGGCCTGGGCGCCAACGTCTGCGGCAAAGAGGGCTACTTCCTTTGGGCCGGGCGCAGCGGGACGCTGGAAGCGCGGCAGAGCGCCGAGTCTGTGTTCTTCCTGAGCTTCACCGACCTCGCCCGCGCCCGCGACCTCGCCGAAGCGCTGTCCGGGCTGAGGGAGCTTCCGTAACGCGGCCACCCGTTCGGCAGGAGCCTTGGTCGCCTCCGGCGACTCGCTCCTGCCAGTCGTTGCTGCAATCGCACGGGGCGGCGACTTCGTCGCCGCCCCGTTTCGTCTCCGCCCGCCGTCGGCGACGGGGATCAGCGTAATCTGCGGATACCGCCTCTGCCGTCCCTCCGCCCTACTCCGCCGCCTGCAGCGAAATACCCCCGCTCCCCGTGCTCATCTCCACGCTCCCCCGGCCCGCGCCCATCGTCCCCGTCAGCTTGCCCCGGGACGTGGAAACCGATTGCAGCGGCAGCCCATTGTCGATTCCACCCGACGACGTGTGGGCGTCAACCCGGCAATCCGACCCGGCCGGCAGCGCCAGCGTCACTTCCCCGCTGCCCGTTTCCAGCCGCATCTGGCCGGTGAAGGGCCGGTGCACCCTCACCTCTATTCCCCCGCTCGAAGTCTCCGCCTTGATGCTGCCGGCCGAGACCTCGGACATCTGAATCTCACCGCTCCCCGTGTTCGCCGCGATCTCGTCTCCGTCTACGTCCGACAGCGTCAGCCCGCCGCTGCCTGCCTTCGCCGAAGCCCGGCCCCGGACCATCGTCAGGTCGATCGACCCGCTTCCGGTCTCTGCCGCCACCCCACCCAGGAGGTTCTTCCCACCAATCGACCCCGATCCCGTCTCCGCGGTGACCGCGCCCCTGATGCTTTCGAGCGAGATCCCGCCCGACCCCGTGGACGCAGCTACCGTCGCCCCCATCCCCGCCACCTTCACCTCGCCCGACTTCGCCTCCACCCGCAGCGCCACCCCTGGCGGCGCCTTCACCACCAGCTTCACTCGCACTCTGGGCTGCGCCGGGGACTTGCCGAGGCCGATCCATGTCCGACTCGTGTCGCGGCCCTGCTCCGCACCCTTGACGCTGATCCTGAGACCGCCCGCTCCATCCGGCGCGCCGACCACCGAGAACTCCTTGGCCAGCTTTCGCGCACTGTCATTCTGCCCGGTATAGACGAACTGCTGCACCTCAACCTTCGGCCCGCCCGCCGACACTTCCACCGGACCGAAATCGTTCCCAATCGTTAGCGTCTTCGCGCCGGCGAGGTCGAATACACTCGTCGCCCGGCTGGTCTCCTTCAGGGTCAGCTCGCTGTCCATAGTGATCAGCTCCTCCGCGTAGCTGCGCGCCCGTTCCGCCGTCGTCCGCCAGGCCCAGATCGTGGCGTACACCAGCCCCATCACTACCAGCACCGCTATCATCAGCTTGACCACGCGCATCTCCTGCCTCCGGGCCACACTATTCCCGTGTGAGTATACGGGGAACTACAGCTTCGGGTTTCACCGATGGGGGCCGTGGGAAACCGGCCAGCCGGGTCGTAGGTGCGAGCGGAGCGCCAGGGCGGCGCTCCGCTCGGTCTCGGTCGCACGCTCCACGCCGGGCGGAGCAGTGAGATGCGAACTCGGGATTCCGGCCTACAGGTAGGGCATCATGCAGAGGCCGACCGGCCCGATGATGGCCGGGTTCTGGTTCTTCCGGCCCTCCGGGATGAACCAGCGTTCGTCGCGACCGCCGGTGAGGACGGATTCGCTGGGCATCCAGGCAGCATGTCCATCGGCGAAGCCGAGGTTGGTGCCGCCCATGTGGCGGGCGAAAGGCTTGCGGGCGGTGGCGTCGGTTCCGTACTTCGGATCGCCGGCGCCGCACTGCTGGGTCCAACTGCAGTTCTCCCATTGCACGTCACTCAGGCAGCCGTACTCCTCTTGGGGAGTGGCGCAGCCGAGCTTGCACCAGTCACCATAGGCGAGGACGAAAGTGCTCCAGGTGTCGTTGCCCTGGACCTCCGTCACCACCAGCCAGCGGGCCGGGTCTTCGAGCTGGGAAGTCTTCAGGTCGAGGTTCTCGTTGAACCCGTTCAGGCCGCGCTCGATCTGACCGACACCACCGCAGGCCTGCTGGAGGAAGCTATCGGTGACAGTTCCACCCCAGCCGGGCGGGTAGGGGGAGCCGCACTGCATGAAAGGCGAGCAGGCGCCGTTGGAGTCGTAAAGCTCCTGGGTCCGCACCCACCAGTCGCCGCCCATCGGGTTGAGGACGCGGATGCTCTCGGTGACGCGAGCGGAGGGACAGCGCCAGACGTCTCGGTTCTTCGTGTACTCGTCCAGCACGACCGGCCACTTGAGGTACGGGTTGTTCTTGGCGCCTTGGATGTTGGCGGGACAGTCACCCATGTCCGTGTAGAAGCTTACGATGTCGGAGCGGTGCTCGCTCGGGGGGAACTTGTCGTAGTCCGACAGGTACATCTGGACAGCGATGGCGATGTTCTTCACATTCGAAAGGCACTGAATCTTGCGTGCCGATTCCCGCGCCCGCGCGAACACGGGGAACAGCATGGCTGCGAGGATGGCGATGATGGCGATCACCACCAACAGCTCAATGAGAGTGAAACCTTTCCTGCGGTACGCCACGGTAACACCTCCTGTTTCCTTCAGAGCCTAACACAACTCATTCGGCGATCCAGTGCCCCCACCTGCCTGGCGGCAGGCTTTGGGGGTTGGGGCGGAGCGCCCGGAGGCGCTCCGCCCGGCACTGCTACAGCCCAAACGTGAGGTCTACTGACGCCGGATCACCACATGGATTCCGGCAGACACTGGCAGTTGACGCCCTCGAAGGAGGGAATCGTGCCAGTGCTGCCAGAGGGAGGCGCGGCCGCGCCGGAACCCAAGACGAGGGTGGCGTACGGGTTCGGATTCTTGTGGTTCCCGGCGGCGGCGATGATCGCGTCGGCGGGCATCCAGGTGGCGTGGCCGTCGGCAAAGCCAATGTTGCTGCCACCCAAGTGGCGAGCGTACTTCTTGCGGTAGGAGGAGTCGGTCCAGAACTTGTTGATCTCTTTGATGTCAATGCCGCAGCTCTGAGTGTCGGAGCAGTTGACCCAGTCGGCGGCGCAGCCGTAGTCGATGGCGCCGCCCCAGCGGACGCGGCAGATATCGGGGAAGGCCATCTGCTCGACCATGCCCCACCAAGGCGTGTTGGGAGCGTCGTTGACGACGACGTGCTTGGCGGGATCGTTGACCAGAGACAGCGACTTGCCCTGGAGATGCTCGAAACAGGCGATGCCGAATTCGACGGAGCCAGTGCTCTCGCCCGGCTTCTGACCGTCGGCGCAGACGTTCTGGTTGGTGTCGGTGGCGGTGCCGCCCCAGCCCACCGGCCAGTTGTCACAGCAGGCGCCGTAGTGCCTATCGGAACTGCTGAACAGCTTGAACCAGTCGCCAGCGGGCATAATGGATGCCGGGTAGGCGGCCATCTTCGCGCTGGGACAGCGCCAGACATCGCGGTTCTTGGTGTACTCGTCGAAGACCACAGGCCAGCGCAGATAGGGGTTGGCCTGGGTGGAGCAACAGCCGGGGCGAGTGTCGCCGCCGCAGTCATCGAACCAGGCATTGACGTTGCCGTTGGTCTCGGGCGGTGGGAACCGGTCGAAGTCGGAGAAGTAGATCTGTATCGCCATGGCGATGTTCTTGACGTTCGACAGGCACTGGATCTTGCGCGCAGATTCCCTTGCCCGCGCGAAGACGGGGAACAACATGGCTGCGAGGATCGCAATGATCGCGATCACGACTAGCAACTCGATCAGGGTGAATCCGTACTTACGTCTGAGCATAGTCTCACCTCAGGATGTACATAGGATCGACATCGACAGCTCATGTACGGTCAGAGATTGCCAGCCGATCGAGAGTTACCTCCTTTCACACTCCCCGCGAGCGGGGAGAGGACTCGGGCGGAGCGCCGGGTGACGCTCCGCCCGGTGTTCGGTCAGTTCCTATCGGATCAACCCATCGATCCTACTTCGGAGCCGGTTCACATGCCTTCCGGCAGACACTGGCAGTTCACCCCTTCCAGGGTGGCTGTCCCGCCGGTGAGATGACTACCCCCGCCGGGGGCGGTGACAATGCCCGAAGTCGGGTTGGGATTGTGGCGGTTCCCGGCCGCGGAGATTATCGCGTCCGCGGGCATCCAGGAGGCGTGGCCATCCATGAAGCCGATGTTGCTGCCGCCGAGATGGCGGGCGTACTTGCTGCGGTAGGTGGCGTCGGTCCAGAACTTGTTGATCTCCTCATTGGAGATGCCGCAGCTCTGGGTGTCGGAGCAGTTCACCCAGTCGGCGCCGCAACCTCGGTCCACATCGTTGCCCCACACGACGCGGCAGATGTCGGGATAGGCCATCTGCTCGATCTTGCCCCACCACGGCTCGTTGCAGGCGTCGCCGACAACGACGTAGTGAGTAGGGTCGCCGACGGTAGACATCGGCTTGTTGAGGTTGTACTCGTAGATGGCGACTCCGAACTCGACCGCGCCGGTGTTGGCGCTGGGTTTCTGGCAGGCGCCATTCTGGTCCGAGTCGGTGGCGGTTCCACCCCAGCCAACTGGCCAGTTGTCGCAGCAAGCGCCGTAGTGCTTGGCGGGATCAGACATCTGCTGGAACCAATCGGAGTAGGGCATGACGGATGCCGGGAATCCGGACCGCTTCGCGCTGGGGCAGCGCCATACGTCCCGGTTCTTGACGTACTCATCGAAGATTACGGGCCAGCGCAGGTAGGGGTTGGCCTGCGTGGAGCAGCATCCGGGGCGAGTGTCGCCGCCGCAGTTGTCGAACCAGGCATTGACGTTGCCGTTGGACTCGGCGGGTGGGAACCGGTCGAAGTCGGAGAAATAGATCTGCACCGCCATGGCGATGTTCTTGACGTTCGACAGGCACTGAATCTTGCGCGCAGACTCTCGCGCCCGCGCGAAAACCGGGAACAGCATGGCTGCGAGGATCGCAATGATCGCGATCACGACCAGCAACTCGATCAGCGTGAAACCGTACTTCCGTCTGAGCATGATCTCACCTCAAATGCGTGTAGGATCGAAGCTGACAGCTCTAGTACGGGCCTCAGGTTGCCAGCCAGCCGACGAATATCACCTCCTTCTCTACTCCCCGCAAGCGGGGAGAGGACTTGGGCGGAGCGCCGGGTGGCGCTCCGCCCGGTTCAGCGACGGCCTCGGCGGGAAGCTGCGGGCACAGCCGCGTCCGCCAGAGCCGCAAGGTCACTTAGGAACGCGAGTTCGGTGGCCCGAAGCCGCAGGAGCCGGGGCCGTCAAGCAGAGGGGTGGAGGTCTGCGGGAGCCATTCGGACGGCGGTCCGCCAAAGAGGATGGTTTCGGCGTTCAGCCAAGCGGCATGGCCGTCGGCAAAACCGAGGTTGCTGCCGCCGAGGTGACGTGGGTTGGCGTGCTCCTTGCGGTAGTTGGCGTCGGTCTGGAACCGCGGGTCGCCGGCGCCGCAGTCGACTGTCCAGGAGCAGTTCTCCCAGGAGATGCCGTTCGTCGGATAGCACGAGGCGCACTCGATGCGGCAGAAGTCCGGGTAGGCATACCAGGACATACGGTCGAGAGAGTTCACCATGGTCCCGGCGTCACCACAGATGACGTATTTGGCCGGGTCGTTCATCTGGCTGGTCTTCAGGTCCTTGGCGTTCTTGGTGACGCCGATGGACTGGTCAAAGCCACCGGTATCAGGGCCGGCGCAGACCCCGCCCATGGTGATGGAGTCGGTGACGCTGCCTCCCCATCCGGACGGGAAGGGGGTGCTGCAACCGGTGAGGCTGCAGAACTGGTAGTCGGGGTTGTCCTGCCACTCTTTCCACCAGTCCGGATTGCCGTAAACGCCGAAGGTCTTGGCGAACCTGGCACTGGGGCAGCGCCAGACATCGCGGTTCTTCACGTACTCGTCGAAAACCACCGGCCAGCGGAGATAAGGGTTAGCCTCGGTCGCGCGGCAATCGGCCCCCTCATCGCAGCCGCAGGCGTCAACGTAGACGCTTCGCACCTCGGCGCGGTGTTCGTTGCCAGGGAATCGATCGTAATCCGTCAGGTACATCTGCACGGCGAGGGCGATGTTCTTCACGTTCGACAGGCACTGAATCTTGCGAGCGGATTCACGGGCCCGTGCGAACACGGGGAACAGCATTGCGGCGAGAATCGCGATAATCGCGATCACCACCAACAGCTCAATAAGTGTAAAGCCGGTCCTGCGTGATCTCACGTAGATGCCTCCTTCTCCGTAGTAACGAGAGCGTTGGTGCACCAACGTCAGCCGACCTGGATTCACCTCCTTCCGGGACGGGTCAGCCTGCAAGCCCTGGGGGCCAGGGCGCAAGAGCCAAGGAGATCAACAGACAAACGGCGAGAGCGGCGATAGGGGACGAGGGGGTGCGCTGGCGATGAGACGGAGAGGCGACGGGTTGCGTGCGGGGCGGAGGCGGCGCGATTGCAGCGGGCTGCGTGAAGGATAGAGGAGGCGCGATTGCGTGGGAGGCTGCGACCTACTCCGCGACGAGTCTTGTCCCCATCCATCGTCATGATCACACACCAAGGTGCAATGTCGCACAGCGGGAGTGAGTCCGACCGATGCCCAGCTTCATAAAAACGTAACACTTTTGGGGCGAATGGTCAAGAGGAGGAGGAGACCTTTGCCGAGCGGCGCGGCGAGGACGGGCGGTGGAGGCTGCGGCCGAGGGGCGTAGAATGACAGTGAACGCGACGCTGAAGCGATGGCTGTTTCCCGCCGACATTCACTGCATGGAGCGTAGGAGAAGAGCAGATATGAGCGCAGGTTCGGGTCAGATGGGTGGTCCGATGTTGACAGTGGGGTCGGTGGCGCTGGACAGCGTGCGGACGCCGTTCGGGGAGGTGGAGGAGGAACTGGGGGGAGCGGCGAGCTATGCCTCGGTGTCGGCGAGCTTTTTCACGTCGCCGCGGATGGTGGCGGTGATCGGGGAGGATTTCCCGGGGAGGCATGTCTCCAGGTTCGCCAGCCGGGGAATCGACCTCGCCGGGTTGGAGCGGGCGCCGGGGAAGACTTTCCGCTGGAAGGGGTACTACGAGTATGACCTGAACCAGGCGCATACGCTGGAAACCGCCCTGAACGTGTTCGAGACGTTCCGGCCGACGCTGCCGGAGGACTATCGGCATTCGCCGTATGTGTTCCTCGCCAATATCGACCCGGTGCTGCAGCTCTCGGTGCTGGACCAGGTGAGACGGCCGAAGCTGGTGGCCTGCGACACCATGAATTACTGGATCGAGCACGCGCACGAGGCGGTGCTGAAGGTGCTGGCGCGATGCGACATCGCGCTGGTGAATGAGGCGGAGGCGAGGGAGCTGGTGGGGCAGCCGAACCTGCTGGCCTGCGCCCGGCAAATCATGAACCTGGGGCCGGGGGTGGTGATCGTGAAGAAGGGGGAGCACGGGGCGATGATGCTGTCGCAGGAGGGGTATTTCGTGGCGCCTGGCTACCCGCTGGAGGAGGTGAAGGACCCAACGGGGGCGGGAGACACCTTCGCCGGGGGGCTGATGGGCTATCTGGCGCGCTGCGGTGAGCTGGATGACGCGGCGGTGCGGAAGGCGATGGTCTGCGGGACGGTGATGGCTTCGTTCGCGGTGGAGGACTTCTCGCTGGACCGGCTGCTGCGGCTGACGCAGGAGGAGATCGCCGACCGGTACCGCGAGATCCTGTCGATGACGCGGGTAGAGGCGTTCTGAAGCGTCTCAGACGGCGGGTGACCGTGAGTAGGCTCCGCTTTTCTTGACACCCGATTCCGGCCGCGCCTATACTGATTGCAGGATATCTGGGGCAGGAGCAGGGCTCCTGCCCTTCACCACAGCAGGGAACGCGTTTATGCCCGACTACCTCGACCAGGTCGCTCAGCTCCTCGCGCAGACACCCCGCGAGTCGCTGGCCGCGATCGCCGACCGCCTCTGGCAGGCGTACTGCGCCGATGCCCAGATCTTCGCCTGCGGCAACGGCGGCAGCAGCGCCACCGCCTCCCATTTCGTCGAGGACCTGTCCAAGGGCGTCGAGTTGCCTGCCAGGGCCCGGCGCTATCGGGCGCTCTCGCTCGTTGACAGCGTGCCCATCCTCACCGCCTACGCCAACGACATGGGCTATGACTGCATCTTCTCCGAGCCCCTGCGGAACCTGGCCCGCCCCGGTGATGTGCTACTCGCCTTCAGTGGAAGCGGCCGCTCTCCGAATGTGTTGCGCGCCATGCAGGTCGCCAGAGAGATGGGCGCGACATCCATCGCGATTACCGGTCGCGATGGCGGCGAGATGCCCGCCTTGGCGGATTTCTGCCTGGTCGTGCCGGCCGAGAGCATGCAGCAGATCGAGGACGCGCACCTCGTCATCACTCACGCCCTCTATCTCGACCTGAAGTCGCGCGCCGAGCACGCGGCGCGAGGGTGAGCCCGATGGCCGCGCCGTTCGATCTCTGTGTCATCACTTCGCGCTCGGCCCGCTTCGGCCGGGGACACCTCGATGTAGCCCAGGCCGCCCTCGATGGCGGCTGCCGTTTCCTGCAACTCCGCGACAAGGGGCTGAGTTCGCGGGCGTTGCTGGAACTGGGCCGGCAGATACGGCAACTGTGCCGCGAGTACCAGGCCGTGTTCGTGGTCAATGACCGCCTGGACATCGCCCTGGCAGCAGAGGCCGACGGTGTTCACCTGGGCCAGGATGACCTGCCCATCGCCGAGGCGCGCCGACTGCTCGGGCCAGAGGCGATCATCGGCGCCTCGGCCAACACGGTGGAAGCGGCCCGGCGCGCCGAGGCCGAGGGCGCCAGCTATCTCGGCGTCGGGCCGGTGTATGCCACGGCTTCCAAGGAGGATGCGGGAACAGCCATCGGGCTGTCGCCCATCGCCAATATCAAGGCCAGTGTCGGCCTTCCCGCGCTTGCCATCGGCGGCATCAACCGCGACAATGTGAGCGCCGTGATCGGCGCCGGCGCAGATGGGGTGGCCGTCATCTCCGCCGTTTCCGAGGCCGAAGACATGGTGAAAGCGACCGTCGGCCTGATCGAAGCTATCCGCGCCGCGCGGAAGCCGTGAGGAGCGTAAGTTGACCCAACTTGAGATAGCACGCGAGGGACGAATCTCCCCCGAGATGGAGGCCGCCGCGGCCGCCGAGAGCGTCCCCGTCGAGCAGATTCGTTGCGGCCTGGCCGACGGCACGATCGTGTTGCCCGCCAATCACAATCACTCTTCCCTGCGCCCACTAGCTATCGGCGCCGGGCTCCGCATCAAGGTGAATGCCAATATCGGCACCTCGGCGACGGACCCATCGCCAGAGCAGGCAATAGCTCGCCTTCGCGCTGCCCTCGAAGTCGGAGCCGACGCGGTGATGGACCTGAGCACGGCCGGCGACCTCGACGCGATCAGGCGAGAGGTCGTCGCCGCCTCGCCGCTGCCCGTCGGCACCGTTCCCATTTACTGCGCCTCGGTGGAAGCCCAGGCGCGCGGCGGCGTCACCGCCATGACCGAGGATGACCTCTTCGACGTGGTTCGCAAGCACGCGGAGGATGGCGTAGACTTCATCACCGTGCACTGCGGCGTGACGCAAGAGACCTCGAAGCTGGCGCTCGACGGCAGCCGCATCACCGGCGTGGTCAGCCGCGGCGGCGCCTTCACCATCTGCTGGATGCGCGACCATGGCCGCGAGAACCCGCTCTACGATCGCTTCGACGATCTGCTGGAGATCTGCCGCCGGCACGACGTCACCCTCAGCCTCGGCGACGGCCTGCGTCCCGGCTGCCTCGCCGATGGCTCGGACCGCGCGCAGATCGCCGAGACCGCGATTCTGGGCGAACTGGTGCTGCGCTCCCGCGCCGCGGGCGTGCAAGCCATGGTCGAGGGGCCGGGCCACCTGCCACTCGACCAGGTGGTCGCCAACGTCGTGCTCCAGAAGCGTCTTTGCCACGGCGCACCGTTCTACGTGCTGGGCCCGCTGGTCACCGACATCGGGGCGGGCTATGACCACATTGTCGGCGCGATCGGCGGCGCGGTGGCTGGCATGGCCGGCGCGGACTTCCTCTGCTACCTCACCCCCGCCGAACACCTGGGCTTGCCGACTGTCGAGGAGGTTCGGGAGGGCGTGATTGCCACCCGCATCGCCGGGCATGCCGCGGACATAGTCCGCCTGGGGTCGAAGGCCCGCGCCCGCGATGACGAGATGGCCCGGGCCCGCGCCAGTCTCGACTGGGAAGGCCAGTTCCGCCTTGCTCTCGACCCCGAGAAGGCGCGATCTCGCCATCAACCCGGCGGTGAAGGGGGCGCCACCTGCTCCATGTGCGGCCCCTACTGCGTCTTCGCTCTGCTCGGCAAGCCGGCCGCGAGTCGCCCATGAAGCTTACGCCCGGCCAGCCCTTGCGCAAGGCCGGCGAGAATCGCCTGGTCGCGCGCTTTCGCGAGCTTGCCGACGCCGCGCTCAGCAGTTCCGTCGTCGTCGGTCCCGGTGATGACGCCGCTGCCATCCGCTCCGAAAGCGGCCGGCTGCTTCTGCTCACCTGTGACATGATGACCGAGGGCACGCACTTCCGCCGCGAGTGGGCCACCCCATGGCAGATTGGTTGGAAGGCGATGGCCCAGAGCATCAGTGATATCGCGGCGATGGGCGGAGATCCGGCCGCGGCCGTCGCCTCCCTCGCTGCCCCCGGCGATCTCCCCGCCGACGTCCCCGAGCAGCTCGCCGAGGGCCTCGTTGCGGCCGCCTCGGCCTACGGCGCCTCGCTCGTCGGTGGCGATCTGGTCGGTTCCCCGGGTCCAATCGTGGTAGATGTCTCTCTCGCCGGCTGGGTCGAGGAAGACCTGATGCTGCGCCGCCGCGGAGCGCGTCCGGGCGACGCCATTCTCGTGACGGGCGCCCTCGGCGCCTCCGCCGCCGGCCTCGCCGTGTTGCAGCGGGGCGTATCGCAGGATGGCAGCCCCGAGGTCACCCGCGCCCTTCAGGCCCACCATGAGCCCAGACCTCGTGTGTCTGAGGCCCGCGCC
The DNA here is from genome assembly GCA_963699135.1 of uncultured Armatimonadota bacterium. Lineage (GTDB taxonomy): Bacteria > Armatimonadota > Hebobacteria > Hebobacterales > Hebobacteraceae > JBEKKD01. The sequence continues at coordinate 2,627,171 of OY969415.1, forward strand.
ATCGCTCAGGCCCGGCTGGCGACGGCGATGATGGACCTGAGCGACGGCCTCGCCGCCGATCTGCCGCGCCTCTGCGCCGAGAGCGGCGTAGGGGCCAGGGTCTGGTGTGACCGCATCCCGGTTGATCCCGCCTGCGCCTCACTCGCCCGCAGGATTGGCAGACTAGCCCTGGAAATGGCAACCGCGGGAGGAGAGGATTACGAGCTGCTCTTCACCTGCCCGCCGTCGGCCGTGGCGCAGATCGCGGCTGTGGTGTCGCAAGCCACAGGCGCCCAGGTGACCGCGGTAGGTGAGATCACGGAGCAGCTCGGCGTGTCCTTCCTCGGCCCAGATGGACAGCCGATCACGCCCGGTTCCGGGTTCGACCACTTTGCCCGCGGATAGCATGACCCCCGCTCGTTGGGAGAACGAGATGCACGCACTCTCGCGATTCGCGCAGTCCGGTATCGTCCTATTCGCTCTGATGGCCGCATTCGCTCTGCTCTCCCCGGCGGCCTCGGCGGCGCCCGGCATCCACTTTGACCAGCTTACCTTCGACTTCGGTACGATATTCCAGGAGGGCCGAGTCGACCATGAGTTCATGGCGCGGAACACCGGAGACGCGCCGCTCAAGATCGATAAGGTGACGAGTTCCTGCGGTTGCACCGCCGTGCTTCCCCCAGAGAAGGAGATCGCGCCGGGAGCGACCGCGCCCATCAGAGTCACCTTCCGCTCCGGGCGGATGAAGGGCGCGATCAGCAAAAGCATCTACGTCGAATCCAACGATCCCGCCCAGCCGAAAGTGACGCTGACCATCACCGGCCTGGTCAAGCAGGAAGTGGAGATCTCGCCGAGTAGTGTCCTGTTTGGGAACGTGGGCCTGGGGCGGATGGTCGAACGGACTGTGACCATCCGGCCTGTGGATGTGAAGAGCTTCCGCATTCTTGAGGTCCGGTCGGACCACAGGAATGTGCGCGTTGATACGCCGGAGGCGCTGAAAGACAAGCAGGGCGGGTACCGCCTGAGGATTCACTTCGGGCCTTTTTCGCAGCCCGAGCGCGTCTACAGCTCCATCGTCGTCCGCACCGACCTCAAGCACGTCAGCGATCTGCGGATCACCGTCTATGGCAAAGCCGGACAGCCCGAAACGAAGCCCACTCCACCTTCTCGCTGATGCTGGTCAGAGGACCATCGCCGGCGTGCTTGTGGGATCGCTGTGCCTCCTCGCCGCCAGCGCGGCGCTGGGCCTGATCGCCAACCACTTCTCACCCCGAGGCGTGCCACTCTTCCCACCCGCGCTGGTGCAGGAGCAGGCCGCTCTCCCGCTGCCAGCGGGCCTCAGGTCCATCTCCCCTGAGCAGGCCTACGCGGCCTTCCAGTCGCAGTCCTCGCTCTTCATCGATGCTCGCAGCCCGGAGGAATACGCGCGGGGTCACATTCCCGGCGCGCTCAACTTGCCCGCGAAGGATTTCGACTCGCGCTTCCCCGGCTTCGCCGACCGCATCGAGTCGGCCAAGTCCATCATCGTCTACTGCCGAAGCGTGGAGTGCAGCGACGCGGTCGAGGTCGCGGAGAAGCTGCGCGATCTGATCCCCAGCTCGGTCGGCGTGTTCGACCGCGGTTGGGAGGCCTGGCGCGCCGTCTATCCGCGCAAGCAGGGAGACCAGCCGTGAAGCGCGTGCTCTCCCATCCGCTCACCGGCCATCTTTGCCGGCTCTTGCTTGGGGGCGCGTTCGTCTACGCCAACACGACTAAGCTCTTCCGTCCCGACGAGGTCGCGCGCCTCGTCTACGGTTACCGCATCCTCCACCCTGACCTCGTCAACCTGGCCGGAGTCGTCTTTGCGTGGGTCGAGTTCATCCCCGGCGTCCTGCTCGCCATCGGCCTCCTCCCGCGCAGCGCCGCCGCCCTTCTCGGAGGCCTGCTCGCGGTGTTCATCGGCGCCGCTGCCCTGGTGATGATGCGCGGCATCGACATCGAGTGCGGCTGCTTCCTCCCCATCTTCGGTGATCGCGTCGGCTGGCCCATGGTCGCCCGCAATTCCGTCCTCATGCTGTTCGCGCTTCAGATCGTCGCCTGGCCCACGAGCTTCCTATCCGGCCGCCGTCGGTAGCCCCTATTCAGCAGGGCGCGCCTCTCCCTCGGGCGAATAGACGCGCATCACACACGCGAGGTCGCTCCATGGCTGACTACATCCTCGGCATCGATGTCGGTACCACCGGGACTAAGGCGTTGCTGATCGACCCGGCCGGCGCGGTCGTTGCCAGCGCCACCGAGGAGTATCCGCTCCACACGCCCCGCCCCGGCTGGGCGGAGCAGGACCCACAGGACTGGTGGCGCGGGGCGGTGGCCGCCATTCGGCGCGCCATCTCCGCCTCCGGCGCGCGGCCCGAGGAGATCCGCGGCCTCGGCCTCTCGGGACAGCAGCACGGCTCGGTTTTCCTGGACAAGGACCACAACGTCCTCCGCGAGGCGCTCCTCTGGTGCGACCAGCGCACCGCCGCCCAGTGCGCCTGGATCCATGACACCATCGGCTTCGACAAGGTCGTCGAGGAGACGCTGAACCCCGTCCTCACCGGCTTCCAAGCCCCGAAGATCGTCTGGCTGCGCGACAATGAGCCCGACCTCTACGCCCGCCTCCGCATGATCCTCCTGCCCAAGGACTACATCCGCTTCCGCCTCTCGGGCGAGTTCGCCACCGAAGTGTCGGACGCGGCCGGCACCTCGCTTCTCAACGTCGGCAAGCGCCAGTGGTCCGATGTCATGCTCGCGGGCCTTGGCTTGACTACCGATATGCTGCCAAAGGTGTACGAGTCCCCCGTCGCTTCCACGGCCATCTGCCAGTCCGCCGCGGCCGAGACCGGCCTGCCGGTGGGCCTTCCCATCGCCGGTGGAGGGGGCGACAACGCCTGCTCCGCTGTCGGCAATGGGGCCATCGCCGAAGGGATCGTGCAGGTCAGCGTCGGCACCTCCGGCACCGTGTTTTCTCCCATGAACGAGCCTAAGCTCGACCCCAAGCTGCGCGTGCACACCTTCTGTCACGCCGTCCCCGGCCAGTGGCACGCGATGGGTGTGGTGCTCTCCGCGGGCGGGTCGCTGCGCTGGTTCCGAGACGTCCTGTGCGGGGAAGAGAAGGCGGAAGCCGCGGTCAAGGGCGTCGATCCCTACGAGATCATCACCGCCGCGGCCTCGACCGCCCCCATCGGCGCCGAGGGCCTGATCTTCCTGCCCTATCTCACCGGCGAGCGCACCCCGCACCCCGACCCGCACGCGCGCGGCGTCTTCATGGGGTTGGGGCTGCGGCATACCAAGGCCCATATGGCCCGCGCGGTCATGGAGGGGATCTGCTATGCCATGCGCGACTCGCTGGAGATCCTGCGGGAGATGAAGCTCCCCATCACCGAGGTGCGCAACACCGGCGGCGGATCGCGCAGCGCCTTCTGGCGGCAGATGCAGTCCGATGTCTTCCGGACTCCCCTGGTGCGGATGGCCATCGATGAGGGGGCGGCCTTCGGAGCGGCCGTGCTGGGCGGAGTCGGGGCCGGCATCTGGCCCGACGTCCCTGCCGCCTGCGCCGCCACGGTTCGCACCAAGGAGCCGACCCAGCCCCACCGCCAGGCTTCGACGATCTACAGCAAGTTCTATCCCGTCTACCGCGCCCTCTACCCCTCGCTCAAGCGGCACTACGCCAAAGTCGCGGGGGTCGTGGAGAAGCTTGGGCCGTAGCCGCAGCCAACGGAGCGCGGAGGGCTTGAACCGCCTCCCGCGCGGTTGACTTTTCCCATTCGCTCCGATATCATCGAATCCTAAGGGCTCTGAGACCATGAACGCCGTTGTGGACATGAACACTACCAAGATGAAGCGCCTGCACGGCGTTCGTGTGTTCGCGCCAGGTTGATGAGCCCGACCAACTAGCGAGAACCACAGCGCCAGACCGCAACCTGCGTGTCTGGCGCTGACTTTGTGGGAGGCAGATACGATGTTGCTGGGGACGCAGCGAGTCAACAGACACGGCCATCTCGAGATCGGCGGATGCGACACCGTCAAGCTCGCGCGCAAGTACGGCACGCCGCTCTATGTCCTGGACGAGGACTTGGTGCGCGAGAACTGCCGCACGTTCCGCCGCGCCTTCGAGTCCCGCTACCCCAACGTCCACATCTCCTTCTCGAGCAAGGCGTTCACCACCGCGGCCGTCTGCCGCATCGTCGACCAGGAAGGCCTGGGTGTCGATGTGTCCTCGGGCGGGGAGCTGCACACCGCGCTCCATGCCGGGGTCGCGCCAAGCCACATCTTCATGCACGGCAGCAACAAGTCGCGCGCGGAAATGGAGATGGCCGTCGCCAACGGCGTGGGCCGCCTCGGCATAGACCACCTCGACGAGATCGACTCTCTCCAGGAGATCGCGGCCCAGCACGGGGCGCAGCTCGATGTGCTGGTCCGGGTCGCTCCCGGCGTCACCGCGAACACCCACACTCACATCCAGACTGGCAAGGTGGATACGAAGTTCGGGTTCTCGCTAGCCGGTGGCGCCGCGATGGAAGCCGTGGCCAAGGTACTGCAAGCCCCGAATCTGCGTTTGCACGGAGTGAACTGCCATATCGGCTCCCAGATTCTGGAGCTCGATTCCTTCCGCGAAGCGGTGGCGATGATGGTGGACTTCGCCGCCCAGGTGCGGGACTCGCTCGGCGTGGTGCTGGATGACCTCGATCTCGGCGGTGGCATCGGCGTGCGCTACCGCTCCGGCGATCAGCCGCCGACCCTCGACGAATATGCCGAAGCCGTCACCAGCGCGGTCAAAGAGCGATGCGAACTGCGCAACCTTCCCCTACCTCGCCTGATCCAGGAGCCAGGCCGCCGCGTCGTCGGCGAAGCTGGCACGACTCTCTATACCGTGGGTGTGGTCAAGGATATCCCTGGCATCCGCACCTATGTCTCCGTCGATGGCGGCCTCTCCGACAACCCCCGGCCGGCGCTCTATGACGCCAAGTATGAGGCGATCGTCGCCAACAAGGCCCAGCAGCCGATCACCCGCACCGTGACCGTCTCCGGCAAGCACTGCGAGACCGACACACTGATATCAGAGCTGGAAACGCCAGAGATAGCTCCGGGAGACATCTTGGCAGTGCAGACCACCGGGGCGTACAATTACTCCATGGCGAGCAACTACAATCGCCTCACGCGTCCCGCGGCGGTCACTGTCTCGGGCGGTCGGGCCGATCTCATCGTACGCCGCGAGACTCTCGCCGATCTCGTGCGCTACGATCGGTTGCCGGCGCGACTGCGCACGCCTTAGCAGGGCCGGTTTCGGCTCCGTCGCAACAGGTCGCGTGATCGGGTAGCGCGGATGGTGCCGCGGCCGCTTCGGGCGGCGCGTCTCCCTCCCAGAGGTGCTGATGAGCTTCCAGTTCCTGACGCTGATGACGTGCGCCGCGGGCATGGCGCTGGTCGGCCTCGTCTACAACGCGCTCGCGGTCCACTTCATGGTCGGGGCCCTCCTGGGGACGCTGGTGGTCAGCTATGCCAGCTCCCGCCTTTCCGCCCGCTCCCTGTCGTGGCGGAGGGAAGCGGCCGATCGGGTCTTCGAGCACGAGCCCTTGTCCGTCACGGCGGAGTTGGTGAACCAGGGCCGCCTGCCCCGCTTTCTGCTCACGGTATCCGACCGGCTTCCCGAGCACATGCGCTCCGACCAGCCCCTCGAGTTTGTACTGCCGGCCCTTTGGCCCGGCGAGAAGGTGCGACTCACCTACGAAGCCTACGCCGTCAAGCGCGGCGTCTACCGGACCGGCCCCCTCCGGGTGTCGGTGTCAGATCCGTTCGGAGTCTTCCAGCGAACCTCCACCTCCCAGGCGACGGGTGAGGTCGTCGTCTATCCTCGGCCCGTGCTTCTGAGTGACCTGGAGGTGTCCGACAACGTCTCTGACCCCGCGCAGGTGGGGGGAGAGCGTTCCCAGGCGTCGGAGTCAGGGCTGGAGTTCTACGGCATCCGCGATTACCAGCCCGGCGATGAACTGCGGCGCATCCATTGGCCTGCTACCGCGCACCACAACCGCCTAACCGTAATCGAGTTCGAGCGAGGGGCGTCGCGGAGTCTGACCGTGGTCCTGGATGCCGTCGCCGGGTCGGAGTTCGGCGCCGGCATCGACACCACTTTCGAGGTCGCGATCCGGGCCGCAGCTTCCCTCATCCACTGGGCTCTGGGACATCACGGGGCCGCCTCGCTTGCCTTTGCCTCGGCGTCCGGCCCGATCTGGATCGAACTCGATCGACTTGATCAGGAGTACTTGGCGCTGGAGCATCTGGCCCGACTGAAGGCGGATGGCGCGGTGCCGATCTCGCAGTTGCTGGAGTGGGCCGGCGCGCGTATCCCGACCGGGGGGTCCGCCTGTGTGGTGACGTGCGCGCCTGACCCGATGCTGGCGGGGGTCATCCGCTCCCTGGGGAACCAGCGGATTCGCGTCTCCACCGCGCTCATCGACCCGATCAGCTTCGACCCCAGGGCCCCGCGGCATGTTGCGGCGGCCGATCTCGACGCAGCAGGCGCAATGACGGCAATCATTCGGAGAGGCGAGAGCTTGCAGAACGCCCTGAGTGGCTCCTTCCTTCTCGATCGCTAGCGATCAGCGGCCCGATATGCAGCAGACCAAAGCCAGAACCAGATCCGACCGAGTGACGAGCTTCGATGAGGCGGTCCTCTACGTCTCCATCACGGTCGCGCTCGCCACCGCGCCGCTCGTGGCAAGCCTGGCAAGTGGCAGCGTGCAGATCGCTCTCGTCGGCGTCGCCCTGGTCTGTGCCGGCGGAGTCGTGAGTTGGCGGCTGCGCGACCGGGGCCCGATGGCCGTGCTGGCAGGCGCTCCGCTCGGGCTCGCCGCGGCCGCTGCCTTCAGCCTCCTGGTGGAGCGCGAGCTGGCGATGGACGAGAGTTCGCTGCTCCTGGCGCAGGTCGAAGTCGGGCTCATGATCGCCCTTCGGATGTCGATGCTCCCCATCGCCTTCAGCTACGTGCTCGTCAGATATGACTACATGGCATTCTCGCTGGTACCCGCGCTTGCCATCTTCGGCCTCGCCGGCGGCCAGGGCGAGGCCCCTGTGGTGGGAGTGTGCTTCGCCCTCTTCCTTCCTGCCGCGCTGATCGCCATGGGCCACGGCATGCTGCTCTCCGGGATGATCCGCGCGGGCGGCAGGACCGATGCCCGCTGGCGGCTCGGGCAGTGGCGAAGGAAGCACTGGTATGCGCTGGCCATCACCATCGCGCTGATCATCTTCGTCGCCTATGTCCTCTTCCTCCCCATCTCCTACTGCGTTGCCGAGTACCGATGGCAGTTCCTCGCCCGCGTCGCCGTAGTGCCCTCTCCCTTGCGGCAGTTCGGGACCATGGGGGGAGGACGAGCTAGGAATACCTCTGTCTTGCCCGTCGGCAGGGGACCGACCGCTCCCGGCCACGCCCCCCGGCTAACCATCTGGGGCACGTTCGAGCCTCTCTGGCGCGGCCAGATATACGACCACTTCAGCGGTCAGTCTTGGCTCCGCACCGAGGCCCCCGAAGAGGACTCCGCCCCTCCCTCCTCTGATACCGTTTCCGCTCCTGTGGAACGCCCTCTGACCCGCGGGGTGCTGAACATCGCAGACGAGTTCGCTCCCCAGCCAGGCTCCAGGACCGAGACGCATCTGGTGCGGGTCGACACTTCCATGCCTTCCGTCTTCTACAGCCCGGGGCAGATCCAGAGTCTGGCCGTGCGCGGGTCCACGCGTCGCGGCCCCTTGCGGGTTGACGCCTACGGATGTGTGGAAGCTCCTGGAGGCAACTGGGCAGACGGGAGCTACTACCAGGTGGTTTCGTCTCCCCTGGAAGTCCAAGGCAACCCCTACCCTCCCGCGCCCTCTGCGGTGCTGCTACCCAGGGCCTATCTGCAGATTCCTTTCGGCTCCAGGCGCGTGGCCGACCTGGCCCGGGAAGTCGCCGGCCGCGAGCCGAGCCCTCAGCGCAAGCTGATGGCCCTCCGCGCCTATCTCCAGCAGAACTACGTCTACACCCTCGATCCTCCCGCGGCTCCCCCCGGCCGCGATGCGGCCGACTTCTTTCTGTTCAAGAGCAAGCGCGGCTACTGCGACCTCTTCGCCACTTCGCTAGCCATCATGGCGCGGGCGGTGGGTATACCCACGCGGCTGGTCACGGGCTTTGCTTACGGCGATGACACGAGTGGCGCCCAGGTCATGCGACCGCGGCCTGACAACCCCAGGGGGCCGGCCGAACCCAATTTCCAGATGCGGGAATCCGACGCCCACGTATGGGTGGAGGCCTACCTGGAGCCGTGGGGATGGGTGTCCGCCGACGCTACCCCGGCGGGAGGCGAGTCCCCTATTCCGCCGCTGCGGCGATCCGTGCTGAACTTGCGCTTCCTCGCCCAGGACCATCCTAGCGTGCCTATCGTTGCGGCCGGCCTGGCGCTAGCGGCGATGATCTCGCTGGCGCTTCGTATGAGGGGGATGCGATTGCACCTCTCCGCGCTTGGGCACAATCTGCCCACATCGGGTGCGCGTTACCAGGTGATCCGCACCTACGCTCAGCTACTACTGCTGCTGCGCCGTCACGGGCGCGCGCGCCGGCCCTGGCAGACCCCCCTGGAGTTCCTATCGGAGCTGCGCGCGCCCTCGCTCGACGATAGGCAGCAGCCGGCCGACAGCCAGCCACCGACGGCCCGGTTTGTGCCTCTTCCCGAGCGCCGCTCCCGATTCGGCCTCGCCTCGCGCGCGAAAGCCGCGGCCCTCGATCCCGCGCTGCCTGCCATCGCCGCTCTCACCGAACTGTTCCTGCTCGCGCGATACAGCTCTGCCCCGCTGACCGATGAGACGGCGGCCAGCGCCAGTCAGCACTTCACCGCGATCCGTCGCGCGCTGGGCCGACGGGCGCCGTTTGCGCGGTAGCTGATCTCTCGCCACACCAGGCCAAAGCAACAGCCCCCGCCGTTGGCGACGGGGGCTGCGAACGTCCAGTCAAACCGCGGGGCTAGATCGCCGAGTCCTCGGAGGGGCCCTCCCCCTCGTCCTCGCCTTCATCCTCGTCGCCCTCAGGCGGGTTCGCGCCCGCCAGATCGCGGATCAGCTCTTCCTCGGGCCCGACCAGATCGGGCTCGCCAAACGCAGAGCGCAGGAGATCGGCCTCGGCGCGAGTCGGCGAGACGTAGATCGCGGCCTCTCCCGGAGGTCCCTGCACCCGCAGGTGACGGTAGTTGACCATGCCCGGTGCCGGCCGGGATCAGCCGCCCGATGATCACGTTCTCCTTCAGGCCGATCAGATTGTCCACCTTGCCCTGGATTGCGGCCTCGGTGAGCACCCGCGTCGTCTTCTGGAAGGAAGCCGCCGACAGGAAGCTGTCCGTCGCCAGGGAGGCCTCGGTGATTCCGAGCAGCACCCATTCGGCGGTGGCCTCGGTGCCGCCCCGCTCCTCGATCTCGCCGGTTGACCTCTTCGAAGAAGAACCGGTCGTAGATCTTGCCCGGGCAGCAACTCGGTGTCGCCCGACTCCAGCGATGCGCCGCTTGCGCAGCATCTGGCGTACGATCACTTCGATGTGCTTGTCGTTGATGTCGACTCCCGTGGGATCGGTAGACCGTCTGGATCTCCCGCACCAGGTACTCCTGGACGGCGCGCACGCCCTGCATCTGGAGCACCTTCTGCGGATCCAGCGGTCCTTCCGTCAGCGCGTCGCCGGCGCGGACCTGAAGTCGCCTTCCTTCACCGGCAAGACGCCGCGGTAGGGCACCAGGTGACGGCGCTCGATCTTCACCCGGGTGACCTTCGCCTGCAGGAGCGGCGCCAGCAGTTGCGGCGTCAACTCCTGGCCGGCGGCTGCGATCAGCGGTGCCGTCGCGGTTGCGTGATGTCCTCGGCCAGCACTTCGCCGTACAGCCGCTCCGGGTGCTCCGCGTCGACCGGCTGCTCGGAGTGGATGATCGACCCACTTCACGCCGGGCGTCTCGATGCGAGCCACGATCGCCGTCGACCTCGGACACGATCGCCTGACCCTTGGGCCGGCGCGCTTCGAACAGCTCGACGACGCGCAGCAGACCCTTGACCTGCTCTTCCATCACCCGCACGAGCTGCTGGATAACGCGTCTCTGCTCGGTGTCGAGGCGTGACGCCGCTTGCTCTCGCCGCTTCTTGGTGGCGCCGGGCCCGGGTCTTCACCGGCTTCTTCGCGGTCTCGTCCCTCGGGCTCAGCCGGACGATGCCGGCCTTCACATCGCCCCAGAACTGCTTCAGGCGTATCCTTCTTCTTCTCTTTCACCTGGGCGACGCCGGTCAGGTACTGGCCGGCGACGCCGCCGGTGTGGAAGGTGCGCATGGTGAGCTGCGTGCCCGGCTCGCCGATGGACTGGGCGGCGATGATGCCGACCGCCTCGCCCACTTCGACCATCCGGTTGGTGGCGAAGTCACGACCGTAGCAGTCGAGCGCAGATGCCCTGCGCCATCTCGCAGGTCAGCGGCGAGCGCACCGTCACCTCGCCCCGCGCCAGGCCGCCCTTGTCCCACAGCTCCTGCGCCAGCCTCCGCAGCTTCGGCCGCGCGGTGCCGCGCACGGATTTCGCCTTGCTTCGACCAGGGTTTCGCCGGCCTGAACGGGTTCGACCAGGTCGACCGGCGGCGGGCTCGCCCTCCTTGCAGGCGCTTCACCGCCCGCTGGAAGGCCTCGCACTCCTCCACCACGCGCTGGATTGCCGTCAGCGCAGGCATGAGCGTCGCGAGCTGCGAATCTGCTCGCCGCAGCTCCCGCAGATCTTCACCAGCTCGAGGTCGCTGTGGCACTTCGGGCAGGTCGACCTCCTCCAGCAGGAGCGTGCTCGGCACCAGGCTCGGCGCCGCGTGGGGCCGGTACGTCTTCCTCGGCATCCTCCTCCTCCTCCGCGGCCTCTTCCAGTTCCTCTTCCTCGGCTTCCTCGGCCACGGCAGCCTCGATCGTCAGCGTCGTCGCTGCCTGCGATCCGCTCCGAGTCCTCGCTGCTGGTCTGGGCCTCGAGGTAGAGATCGACGATCCTCTGCTTCGTCTCAGCATCGCGCCGCAGGCGCGGCAGTGGTAGTGGTTCTGGAGATCGCCGGTGCAGCTCGGGCAGGGCTGGTCGGTGTTGTCGCTGACTTCGTGCCCGGCCTTCAGGATGATCCGGTCATCCGCGGGTCGACGACGTCCTGCGGCACGACCCGTCCATCGATCCGCCGCTCCAGCGTCTCGATCTCTTCCGACGCCATCGCGGATCGCCGCCACGGTGATGCCGTTGGCCGTGCCGCAGTCGAGCTCGCGGACGATCACGTCCTGCGCCACGTCCACCAGCCGCCGGGTCAGGTAGCCCGCGTCCGCGGTGCGCAGCGCGGTGTCCGCCAGACCCTTGCGCGCGCCGTGGGTGGAGACGAAGTACTCCAGCACGTTCAGGCCTTCGTGGAAGTTCGACTTGATCGGCAGGTCCTCGATGAAGCGGCCGAACGGGTCGGCCATGAGGCCGCGCATGCCCGCGATCTGGAGATCTGTCGCGGCGTGCCTCGGGCGCCGGAGTTCGCCATCATGAAGATCGGGTTGAACGGGTCGATGTTGCTCAGGATCGCCTTGCGACACTTCGTCCGCCGCCTGGTTCCACAGCCGGCAGACGCTGTCCGAGCGCTCGCCCGCGGTGATCAGACCCTTCGCGATAGTTCTCGTTGATCCGGCGCGACTTCGTCTTCGGTGCGCGGCGATGATCTCGTCGCGGCGAGCCCGCGGCACGTCCATGTCGGTCATGGAGATGGTGATGCCGGCGATGGTCGCGTACCGGAAGCCGAGCTCCTTCAGGTCGTCCACGCAGCTGCACGGTGCGCGCCGTCCCGTAGTGCCGGTAGCACTCGCGGACGAGCCGGCCCAGCTCCTTGTCGTCGACCACGCGGTCCAGGTAGCGCAGCTTCGGCGGCAGCACCTCGTTGAAGATGATCCGCCCCACGGTGGTGTTGATCAGCGCGCCGTCGATGCGCACCCGGATGTCGGCGTGCAGGTCGAGCTCGCCCATCTCGTAGGCGAGCTCGCGCATCCGTGCGGGTTCGCGAAGTCCTTGCCCGAGCCCTTCGCTCCCGTCCCGCTTCTGGGTCAGGTAGTAGCAGCCCAGGACGATGTCGCGGATCGGCGCCACCATCGGCTTGCCGTCCGCCGGCGAGAACAGGTTGTCGGTGGACAGCATCAGGATGCGCGCCTCGGCCTGCGCCGCCGTCGACAGCGGCACGTGCACCGCCATCTGGTCGCCGTCGAAGTCCGCGTTGAAGGCGTGGCAGACCAGCGGGTGAATCTGGATCGCCTTGCCGTCCACCAGCATCGGCTCGAAGGCCTGGATGCCCAGCCGGTGCAGGGTCGGCGCGCGGTTGAGCATGACCGGGTGCTCCTGGATGACCTCTTCCAGCGCGTCCCAGACCTCGGGCCGCATCCGGTCGACCATCCTCTTCGCGGTCTTGATGTTGGTCGTGAAGCCCCGCTCCACCAGCCGCTTCATCACGAAGGGCTTGAAGAGCTCCAGCGCCATCTCCTTCGGCAGACCGCACTGGTGCAGCTTGAGGTGCGGGCCGACCACGATGACGGAGCGGCCGGAGTAGTCGACGCGCTTGCCGAGCAGGTTCTTGCGGAAGCGGCCTTCCTTGCCCTTGAGCATGTCGGAGAGCGACTTCAGCGGCCGGTTGTTCGAGCCGGTCACCGGCCGGCTGCGCCGGCCGTTGTCGATCAGCGCGTCCACCGCTTCCTGCAGCAGGCGCTTCTCGTGGTTGATGATCGACTCCGGCGCGTGCAGCTCCTTGATCTTCTTCAGCCGGTTGTTGCGGTTGATGATGCGCCGGTAGAGGTCGTTCAGGTCGGAGGTGGCGAAGCGGCCGCCGTCGAGCTGCACCATCGGGCGCAGTTCCGGCGGGATCACCGGCACGACGTCCAGGATCATCCACTCCGGCCGGTTCTGCGACTTGCGGAACGCCTCCGACGACCTCCAGCCGCTTGATCGCGCGGGCCCGCTTCGGGCCCGGTCGTCTCGCGGATCTCCTGGCGCAGCTCGCGGCACAGCTCCTCGAGGTCGATCTCCTTCAGCAGTTCGCGGATCGCGGCCGCGCCCAGGCCGGCGCTGGAACAGCTGCTCGTAGTCCCGGCCGTGCTCCGCGATCAGCGCGTCCACCACCCGGTTGATGGCGCGGTACTCGGTCTCGGTGATCAGCTGCTGCTTGGTCAGCCCCGGGTCGGCGTCGAGCTTGGCGCCCAGCAGCAGCTTGCATGCCCGGCTCCGAGCTCGGTCTTGCGCTCCTCCGCCAGCCCGCTCCTCTTCTTTGACCCGCGCCTCGGCCCACTCGGCGATGTCGCCCGGCTCCACCTCTTCGTCGAGCTCGCCTGGCTTCAGCTTCGCCAGCCGGTCATCCCGCTCGCGCCTTGATCGTCGTCCACGGTTGCCGCCGCTGCCGCGTCGACGGCAGGCCTGCTGCGCGCTCCACCACGTCCCTGATCCGGTCGACGCTCTTGGTCAGCAGGTCGTAATCCACGTGGGTGACGATGTAGGAGGCGAAGTAGACCACCTTCTCCAGCGGCCGCGGGGAGATGTTCGAGCAGCAGGCTCATCGGGCTGGGAACGCCCTTGAGGTACCAGATGTGGCAGACCGGGGCGGCCAGCTCGATGTGCCCCATCCGCTCGCGGCGCACCTTGGCGCGCGTCACCTCGACGCCGCAGCGGTCGCAGATGATGCCCGGAACTTGATCTTCCGGTACTTGCCGCAGTGGCACTCCCAGTCCCGGATCGGGCCGAAGATCCGCTCGCAGAACAGCCCATCCGGCTCCGGCTTGAACGTGCGGTAGTTGATGGTCTCGGGCTTCTTCACCTCGCCCTGCGACCACCGCCGGATCTCCTCCGGGGAGGCCAGCCCGAGGCGAATCTGATCGAACTTGGTGCTATCAACCATGCGTTTGCTCCTCACTTAACCCTATCCTCAGCCCAACCGACGCGTGCGCGCGGTCCGCCCGAGGTGAAGCGTCGAGCCCGTCGCCTGGCCGCTAGGCCATCGCCTCTTCCCCGTCCTGCGGCGTCGAGGCTCACCGGCTCGCGCTTCTTTCGACTCGACGGTGAGCTGCAGCCCCAGGCTCTGGAGTTCCTTGATCAGGATCTTGAAGGACTCCGGGATCCCCGGCTCCATGATCGGCTCGCCCTTGACGATGGACTCGTAGGTCTTCACGCGGCCGTAGCACGTCGTCGGACTTGATGGTGAGGATCTCCTGCAGCGTGTGGGCCGCGCCGTAGGCCTCCAGCGCCCACACTTCCATCTCGCCGAAGCGCTGGCCGCCGAACTGCGCCTTGCCGCCCAGCGGCTGCTGGGTGACCAGGGAGTACGGTCCCGTCGAGCGGGCGTGGATCTTGTCCTCCACCAGGTGGACCAGCTTCATGATGTAGATCTGGCCCACCGTGATCGGCTGGTTGAACGTGCTCGCCGGTGCGGCCGTCGAAGAGCCAGTACTTGCCCGTGTCCGGGTCGAAGCCGATCACCTCGTCGACCCGCTTGCCTGATGCTGCTCGACCACGTAGCTTCGCCCGGGCCTCTGCGCCGTGCGATCTGCTGCCCACTCCGCCGGGTCCACCGCCACCCAATCGGCCGCTGCCTCCAGCTTCGCCGGGTCGCCCTGGGCGAGCCAGCGGGTGAGCGCAGTGCAGCAGCGCCTCGTAGTCCGCGCCTCCTGATCCAGGACGGTGCGCCACCAGTCGACTCTCCATCGAGGCGCAATGTCCTCGACGCACGTACTTGCTGCAGCGACGCGCTTGCGGAACCGCTCCGCCGCCGACCTTGAAGTAGCTCGAGGATCTCCTTGTCGGTCGCGCCCTCGAAGATCGGGTTCTCGAAGGACGACGCCCAACTCCTGCCGCCACCAGGCCCAGGTGGGTCTCCAGGATCTGCCCGATGTTCATACGGGACGGCACGCCCAGCGGGTTGAGCACGATGTCCACCGGGGTGCCGTCCGGCAGGAACGGCATGTCCTCCATCGGGCAGGATCTTGGAGACGACGCCCTTGTTGCCGTGGCGTCCGGCGAGCTTGTCGCCTTCCATGATCTTGCGCTTCTGCGCGACGTAGACCCGCACCAACTGGTTCACGCCCGGGAGCAGC
This sequence comes from uncultured Armatimonadota bacterium, assembly GCA_963699135.1. GTDB lineage: Bacteria > Armatimonadota > Hebobacteria > Hebobacterales > Hebobacteraceae > JBEKKD01. The sequence continues at coordinate 2,642,281 of OY969415.1, forward strand.
TCATCGCCGGGCTCGCGCTTCAGTTCGCCGCCGCAGCGGTCGCAGTAGTGCCGGTGCTGGTTCTTGCCGACCTGGTACTCGGCGTCGCACTTCTGGCAGCGGTACTTGAGGCGGGAGAAGCGCTTGACGTCCACCACCCTGCCCTTCTCGCCGTGCGGCACGCGCAGCGAGGCGTCGCGCATCTCCTCGGCCTTCTTGCCGAAGATGGCGCGGACCAGCTTCTCTTCCGCGGTCAGCTCTTCCTGACCCTTCGGCGCCACCTTGCCGACCAGGATGTCCTCCGCCCGCACCTCGGCGCCGACGCGGATGACGCCGTCCTCGTCCAGGTCCTTCAGGGCCTCGTCGCCGACGTTCGGGATGTCCCGGGTGATCTCTTCCGGCCCGACCTTGGTGTCGCGGGCCTCGATCTCGTACTTCTCGATGTGGATGGAGGTGAAGACGTCGTCCCGCACCAGCCGCTCGCTGAGCACGATGGCGTCTTCGTAGTTGTAGCCCTCCCAGGGCATGAAGGCCACCAGGATGTTGCGGCCCAGCGCCAGTTCGCCCTGGTCGGTGCAGGGCCCGTCGGCGAGCACGTCGCCCTCGCAGCACGAACTGCCCGCTGGCTGCACGATCGGCTTCTGGTTGATGCAGGTGCGCCTGGTTGGAGCCGACGAAGTTCTGCAGCCGGTAGTCGTCCACCGCCCCGTCCGGCCGCGTCACTTCGATGCGGTCGGCGGTCACCGCTGTGACCATGCCCGTCGGCCCGCGCCAGGATGACCGCGCCCGAGTCTCGCGCCGCCCGGCCCTCCACGCCGGTCTCGACGAACGGCGCTTCCGACTCGCAGCAGCGGCACCGCCTGGCGCTGCATGTTCGATCCCATCAGCGCGCGGTTGGCGTCGTCGTTCTCCAGGAACGGGAATCAGGCAGGTCGCCACGGACACGATCTGCTTCGGCGACAGGTCCATGAAGTCGATCTCCGTCGGCGGCACCTGCGGGTAGGAGTCCCGGTAGCGCACGCTCACCGCGTCCGCCGATGATCTTGCCCTTGTCGTCGACCGGCACCGAGGCGGGGGCGATGCGGTAGTCGTCCTCCTCGTCCGCGGTCAGGTAGACGATCTCGTCCGTCACCACGCCGTTCTTCACCCCGCGGTACGGCGTCTCGAGGAAGCCGTACTCGTCCAGGCGGGCGTGGACCGCCAGCGAGCCGATGAGACCGATGTTCGGGCCTTCCGGCGTCTCGATGGGGCAGATGCGCCCATAGTGGGAGTGGTGGACGTCGCGGACTTCCAGCTTCGCGCTCTGGCGGCTCAGACCGCCCGGGCCCAGGGCGCGACAGGCGCCGCTTGTGCGTCAGCTCGGCCAGCGGGTTGGTCTGGTCCATGAACTGGCACAACTGGCTGGAGCCGAAGAAGCTCTTGATGGCCGCGGAGATCGGCTTGGTGCTGATGATCGACTGCGGGGTCACCTGCTCCGGGTCGAGGCTGGTCATGCGCTCCCGGCAGATGCGCTCCATGCGCAGGAAGCCGATGCGGAACTGGTTCTGCAGCAGCTCGCCCACGCACCGCACGCGCTTGTTCATCAGGTGGTCGATCTCGTCCACGCGTGGCGTTCGTCATCGCCTTCGCCCAGGCGGATCAGGTAGCGCAGGATGGCGATGATGTCTTCCTTGGTGAGCGTGCGCACGCTCTCGGGCAAGCTCGAGGCCGAGCTTCTTGTTCAGCTTGTAGCGGCCCACCCGCGCCAGGTCGTAGCGGCGGTTGTCCGCGAACAGCCCGGCAAGGCGGTTGCGGGCGATCTCCGGCGTCACCGGGTCGCCCGGGCCGCTCTCGCCGGTAGATGTCGATCAGCGCCTCTTCCTCGGTATGGGTCGGGTCCGCTCCATGGTCTGGTCGATGCAGCGGATGCAGCACTGCGAGCTGCAGGCTCTCGGGCGCCAGCTCGCACGATCTGCTGGGCCACGTGCTCGGTCTGAGCCGCTGCCCGGCCTCCGCGATCACTTCGCCGGTGTCCGTATCCACCACCCGCTCCCAGACCCGCCGCCCCACCAGCGTCGCTCGGTGGCGATCTTCTCCGGCTTCTCCGGCTGGCCGAAGAGGCGCATGAGGTCGGCGTCGGTGGAGCACCGCAGCTTCTCGCTGCCGGGGGCCAGGTTGATGCCGTGCAGCGCGCGCAGCAGCGTGGTCACCGGGAACTTGTGCGCCTGCCCGATCTTCACCGAGACCAGTCTCGTTGGCGTCGGAATCGATGTCGAGCCAGGCGCCCTCGCTCGGGATCACCTGGGCGCTGTAGAGGATGCGGCCGCTGAAGTCGATGGTGTCGCGGAAGTAGACGCCAGGGGAACGGGCGAGCTGGCTGACCACGCAGCGCTCGGCTCCGTTGATGACGAAGGTGCCGTTCTCGGTCATGATCGGGAGCTCGCCGAGGTAGACCTCGGACTCCTTGATCTCACCGGTGCGCCGGTTGTGCAGCCACACCCGCGCCTTCAGGGGCGCCTCGAAGGTGGCGTCCCGATCCCGGCACTCGTAGATGTCGTACTTGGGTTCGCCCAGGCTGTACTTGGGCTCATCGTCCGAGGGGTCGCAGAACGAGAGCGCCAGGTTGCCGGTGAAATCCTCGATGGGGGAGAAGCTGACCGGAACAGCTCCCGCAGTCCCTCCGTGGAACCAGTGGTAGGAGTCGAGCTGGATTTCGATCAGGTTCGGGATTTCTGCGACGACTTCCGTGCGGCGGGGCGATCGGCCCCGTACTCTGATACTAGCAATGCCCATACAAGTCTCCCCGTATCGGATAACCGCCGCCCACAACGCAGGCTCTGCCCGCGTCTGCCCGGCCCCTTCGTCTCGCCAGCCCCAGCATAGCTCCAGCGTCAGACGCGCCAATCGCCGGTCCAGACGCGCCGCCAGCACGCAAGAACCGGCTCGAATCTTATTGGTCGAGATGAGGCTTAGAAGGGTGGCGAAGCGGCTTTTTCACTATCGCCGGCCGAAACCGTCAACTCCCCCGCGCATGTCGGCAAGAACCTTTAGGATACTGCCCAAAGCATCCCTTGTCAACCCCTGAGAGATAATTCCTGCCGACTCTCTGCTCTCGGCTCTGTGGTATGGCGCAATTGTACTACACCGGGGCCTGCAATGCAACCCTGGCGCCGGAAGTGTGACCCCGAAATTGTGGCCAGCAGCCCCATTCCGCTTTCCGCGGGGTCACGCCCGTGGCCAGCCGGTCAGGGCGGAGCGCGGGCGCCTCCCGGGAAGCGCCGATGCCAGCTCCCCGCCAGCGGCCGGCAGCCGCCGGTACGCTACCTGATGCGGATGCGCGCGTAGGCCAGGGCGCTTTCGGAGTCAGTCTGAGTGCCGTAGATATCGATCAGATGGGAGGGAGCCGAGCCGTTTCTCCAGGTCGCGGTGTAGAATCGCGTGAACGGTCGCTTCAGGGGCGCCGCCACCGGCTCGCTCTGCGCGCCGTCCGGAAGCAGCTCCACCACCCGGTCCTGCGAAACGTCCTGGCCCTCGGCGGAGGTTCCGCGGACATAGTAGATCACGAACAGTCGGCCGTCGTCGGTGACTTGGAAGCGGCCATTCCCAGGCTTCTCTCCGGTTTGCCCTTCCGCGATGATCTGAATCGGCCGCTTGGTTTCGACTTTGCCGTTCCTCACCACCGCATACATCAACGCTTCCGACTGCTTTGCATCGGGGAAGAACTTCTCCCGCATCCGCTCATTGATGGCGCGCTCTGTCCACAGCAAATGCACAGCTCCGTCGGGCCCTACCCACAGGTCGGCCGGCATGATCCAGCCGCTGGTCTTGTCGCGGCTGGAGACCTCGACCCAGTCGTGGAACTCCCCGGTGGTGATGTCATCGCTCCAGGTGAAGAAGAGGCGGCGGAAATCGTAGTCCCAGTCGCGGCCGCTGATCTCTTTCTTGTAGGCGCGCCACGCTGGATAGGGCTCGACGATATCGCTGACTCCACAGAAGTAGGCCGCTCTGTCCTTCAACGCTACCGTCGGATAGCAGACGCGGATCGGTCCCGGCTCGGGGTACTCGCTTCCCCACGGCCACTTGAGCTGGCCCTGCGCTGACCACTTGCCGGTGCGGTCCCGGAAGCTCCATTCCGCATGGGTGTAGCCGACGTTCTGGAAGAGGATCAACTCGCTGCTCTTCCCATCTGCGGCGAAGCTCCGATAGGAGTGCTCGGTGAACGGCGGATTCCCGTTCCAAACCGGCTGTGGCGTCTCCAACGGCGTTCTAGGGTCCTTGGGGGAGAACTCCACAATCGCCGGACGCGCGGGTCCGTCGCGCTCGTCGGGCCCGGTCAGCGTGGGGTTATCCGAGAGGAAGAACGGCCCTTCGTGGAAGCACGCGAGGGGGCACGGTTCGCGGGTCCGGCCGGTCCCCGCCGCGGCCACTTCCCATCCCTTGCTCACGTGCTCAAAGAGCTGCCACCGCACGTTGTTCAGCGGCTTCGCATCCGGTATCGTATTGGTGCCGCTGATGAGAACCTGATCTCCAACTCGCGCGATACAGCTTGACCCGTATGACCAGAGCGGGCCGGCGCCGTTATCGGGTGTCGTATCGGAGTACACGTTCTCCTCCATCTCCACCGCGACGCTGAATCGCGGAGCCGCTTGTGATGCACCGCTAGCGAGTGAGTAGCACAGCGTGAGGAGGACAGTCACCGCAAGATACATCAGTGGGCTGGTCATGGTAGAGCCTTTCTTCGCGGGTTGAGAAGCGCATTTTGAGTGTACCAGGGCGAAGGGAAATCGTCCTGCTCGGAGTACCGGTTTGTGTTGCTCGCGGGTGCTTGCTTGTCGGCCTATTGACCTTTAGGTTAGGTAGTGAAAATCGCGCTGGACAATCGCTGGGTGATGTGTTATCTTTCCGCCGTCGGATTGAGCCATAACATGAAGGTCCCGTGCAGGTTAGGAGAGTTATCCACAGTTGTGAATATCGTTGTGGATTAGTGTGCTAGCGAAGCACCTGCCTTACCGGGTCCCTGATGTCGATAGAGTTGAGCAGTAGGGGCGAGGGCGTTCGGCAAGACGACAGAAAAAACAGCACTTATCTTCTTACTAATATCCCGGTTCCACCCACGCTTGCCTGACTAATCCACATTAGCATCCCACCTGGGACTGCTCCCTCCTGCCCGGTGTCCGCCGGGAACAATCCGACACTGGCCAATGCCGCGCTGTGGCCCTGGGGTGGCGGGCGAACGCCATGGGGCTGGTTCAAGCGACTGACCAAGGGGGACGCATGCGGGAGGCGCAGCCGTCTGTGCATGAGGTGTGGGAGCAGGTTCTGAAGGCGCTGGGAAGCAAACTCTCCCGGCCCTCTTTCGAGAGTTCGATCAGGCAAGTCCGCCCTCGGTCCTTGGACGGGGACAGGCTCGAACTGAGCGTTGCTACCGAGTTTGCTCGGGATTGGCTGAAGAAGAAGGGGCTGAAGCCGATTGAGGCCGCCGTTGAGCAGGTCGTCGGTAGACCTCTCAAGATCGGCTTCGAGCTGGCCCAGCTCGATCTGGAGCTGGAGAGCCAGGCGCCGGCGCCCAGGCGACAACCGCCGCGCGCGACGCGACCCGTGGACAATGATGCGCTGGTCACCACCCCCCTCAACCCGAAGTACACCTTCGGCAGCTTCGTGGTGGGCAAGGGCAATCAGTTCGCCCAGGCCGCCGCGCAAGCCGTCGCGAACAAGCCCGGAAACTCGTACAACCCGTTGTTCCTGTACGGCGGAGTCGGTCTCGGGAAGACCCATCTGATGCAGGCCATCGGCCATCAGGCCGCGGCCGCCAAACCCGACCTTCGCGTGCAGTATGTCTCGGGTGATACCTTCACCTTCCACGTCGTTTCCTCCATCCGAGACGACCGCTTCGGGGCCTTCCGCAAGAAGTATCGCGAGGTGGACCTCTGGTTGGTCGATGACATCCAGTTCATCGCCGCCAAGGAGCGGACCGAGTCCGAGTTCTTCCAGGTCTTCAACACGCTCTGCGAGACCGGCCGGCAGGTCGTGATCACCAGCGACCGCCCCCCCAAAGAGCTTCAGGTTATGGATGACCGGCTTCGCTCCCGCTTCGAGTGGGGCCTGATCGCGGACATCAAGCCGCCGGACTTCGAGACCCGCATGGCCATCCTGGCGCGAAGGGCGCAGGCCGACCGCGTCGATGTTCCCGAGGATGTGCTGCGCTACATCGCCAGCGTGGTGAAGTCCAACATCCGCGTGCTCGAAGGGGCTCTCATCAAGGTGCTTGCCGCGGCCTCCCTCACCGAGGCCGAGATCAACCTGCGGCTAGCGATGGAGCAGCTCCGGGACCATTCTCTCGACACTCACCAGCAGCCTCTCAGCATCTCCCGCATCCAGCAGTTAGTCGCCGAGCACTTCGGTCTCTCGGTGCCCCAGCTTACCGCCAACACGCGGACGCAGGAGATCGTGCACGCGCGCCAGATGGCCATGTACCTTTGCCGCGAGCTGTTGAGCGCGTCATTCCCTAGCATTGCACGGGCCTTCGGCGGGAAAGACCACTCCACGGTCATGCACGCTTGTTCGAGGATCCGCAAGCGGCTCGATGACAGTTCGGTCCAAGCATTGGTGAATGAGCTTGGCGCGAAGCTCCGCTCCGAAGTCTGAACGCGTGCATTTCCCTGTGGGTTCGTGGTGGACTGGCGTGTGGATAGCTGGCGATTCCCTGTTCCGGTTGATAGCGCTCGCCTAGTCCACAGCCATCCCCAGGTTAGGCGCTTCCCTGGAGCATGAGAAAAGCGTGCTGAAGGCTGAACCATTCCTCTCTTCCCTGGGCCTAACACGCTTAGTGTTATCGTTATTAGTTCTTGAAATAGACTATCGGTTCAGACGGCGACTCACCCTCCACAGCGTGCTCCGTTTTCCCCTCGTGTCGGTACCTCGCGGAACCTTAGTAGGCTTTCTCTTGTCTAACCGGGCGTAGTGCCTCCTGCGAGAAAGCGAGCAGCTTCAGATGAGACCTTCACCTTCGATCCTCAGGAAATGGCTTGTGATTGGCAGCCTAGGGGTGATCCTTGCGATCGCACTAGGAGCCAATCTGTCCTTCTCAGCGGATGATATCTCGCCTCTGGAGACCGTCATTCGAGGCCAGACCACCTGGCTAGCAGGAGGACCGGTAGCGCTTCGCGTCATCGTGGCGGATCATCGGACGGGAGCGCCGGTAAACGCAGCAGTTCATATCTCCATCACTCCTACCGATCCTCAAGGGAAAGGTGCGCAGAGACTCCTCAGCGGTCAGTTGAAGCACGGCACGCTGGATGCCCGGTTTGCTGTTCCAGATGTGGCGCCGGGTACGTATGAGCTCTCTGTTCATGTCGTCTCCGGGCTCGGCAACGAGACGGTGAAGCGCAGCGTAACGATCAAGCGGGAGACGCAGGTCCTACTCACCGCCGACAAACCCCTCTACCAGCCCGGGCAGACGATTCACCTGCGGGCCTTGGCGCTGCGGCGCCCGGCGCTCACTCCCACGGCCGGCGAAAAGGTGACGCTGGAGGTCGAGGACGCCAAGGGGAACAAAGTCTTCAAGGAGACTCTTCCGGCCTCCAAGTTTGGGCTCGTGTCGGCCGATTTCGTCCTTGCTGATGAGATCAACCTCGGCTCCTATACCATCCGCGCGGTCATGGCGGAGGGCCGCGCCGAGCGCACGGTGGAGGTCAAGCGCTACGTGCTGCCCAAGTTCAAGGTAGCGTTGGCGGCGGATAAGCCCTACTACCTGCCTGGCGAAACCCTCACGGGCAAAGTCCAGTGCGACTATTTCTTCGGCAAGCCCGCCTCGCAATCGGACGTCACCATCACCCTCTCGAGCTTCGATGTGGCCTTCACCGAGTTCGCTGAGATCAAGGGCAAGACCGACGCTACCGGGCTCTACAAGTTCGAAGCGGAGCTGCCCGCCTACCTCGTCGGTCAGCCGCTCGAGCAGGGCAATACGTTCGTGAAGATGGATGTCGAAGTGACCGACCGGGCCGAGCACACTGAGAAGGTCACGCAGACGGTTCCGGTGGCAAAGGATCCGCTGCTGATCACCGTCGTCCCGGAGTCGGGTGAACTGCGGGCGCAACTCGAGAACCTCGTCTATGTGCTGGTATCGACTCCGGACGGGAAGCCGGTTCCGCAGGCCGCGGTCTCCCTGGAGCCGCTCTCGGGGGCTGGCAAGGCGCTCCCCTCTGTCCACGGCACGACTGATGAAGCCGGCATCTTCGATGCGCGCATCCCCCCGGCGGGCGATATCCAGAAAGCCAGAGTGGAGGTTCGCGATCCATCGGGCCGGATCGCGCGACGCGAAGTGGAGCTGCCGACGAACGGCGGAACCCAGGCGCTGATCCTCCGCGCCGATCGCGCTCTCGCCAAGGTGGGCGAAGCAGTGGCGTTCACGGTCATCTCGACCAAGCAGAAGGGCACCACCTATGTCGACGTCATCCGCGACCGCCAGACTGTCCTGACGCAGGCCGTCGATCTCGAGGGGGGCCGGGCGATCTTCTCGTTGCCACTGACCCACGACCTGGCCGGGCACGCTGGAAGTCCATGCCTACCAGATCCTGCCGGACGAGAACATCATCCGGGACACCCGGCGGCTCTACGTGTCCCCCGCCGATGACCTCGTGGTGGAGGTGCGCCCGGACCAGAAGGGCTACCGTCCCGGCGACGGCGCCAAGCTGCAGTTCGCGGTGCGAGACCAGAAGGGGAAGCCCACGCTGGCCGCGCTGGGCGTGACCATCGTCGACGAGAGCGTCTTCGCCCTCCAGGAGATGCAGCCGGGCCTGGAGCGAGTCTACTTCGCCCTCGAGAAGGAACTGCTGAAGCCGCGCTACGAGGTCCACGGGTTCACGCCTGAGGGCATCATCACGGGAAAGCTGCCCTTCGAGGGGCCGACGCCAGCCAAGGACGACGCGCTCGAGCACAGCGCGCGGCGGCCGTGCTCTTCGCCGCCGCTGAGCAGAGCGACCCGTACACGCTGACCGTCAACACCTACGACGACAAGGTCGAGAAGGCGATGGAGGCGTGGGCGCAGGAGATCGGCCGCGACGCGGAGCGGATCGACCGCGCCCTTCAGAAATACTATCAGAGCCACCGCACTTACCTCGAGCAACAACGGAGATATCTCCGTACTCGTGGACGAGGGCCTGCTCAAGAAGCGCGACCTGCGCGACCGCTGGGGCAATCCCTATCGCGTCCACTGGTGGGACGCCAACTGCTCCCTCGACTCCGCCGGCCCCGACGGCAAGTGGGATACCAAGGACGACATACTGGGCGTCGGCCAGTGGGCGCAAGGACGGAGGAGGCCTCGGCAAGGGCGGTGGCTTCGGCGGCGAACGCGGCAGGCGGGAGAGGCGGGGGCGGCATCATGTTCAAGAACGCCATGGAGATGGACGCACTCGCCCTGCCGGCTGCACGGATGGCACAGGAGGCGGCTCCTGCGCCGACCAATGCGCCCGTCGCGGCCCAGCCCCAGGTCCGCCTGCGGCAGTTCTTCCCCGAGACCATGTACGTCAACCCGGCGCTGATCACCGACGAGCGCGGGCAGGCGACGGCGACGGTGACAGATGGCCGACTCCATCACCACCTGGCGGCTGCAGGCGCTGGCCTCCTCGCAGCGGGGCCAGCTCGGCAGCGCCACCAGCCGGGCTGCGGGTGTTCCAGGACTTCTTCATCGACATCGACCTGCCGGTGGCGCTGACCCAGAACGACGAGATCTCCATCCCGATCGCCGTCTACAACTACCTGCCCGGCGCAGCAGACGGTGAAGCTGACGCTGGAGAAGCAGCCCTGGTTCGAGCTGGTGAACGATGAGGCCGAGAAGTCGCTCGACATCGGCGCCTCCGACATCAAGGTCGTCTACTTCCGCATTCGGGCGAAGAAGATCGGCATGCACGTCGCTGACCGTCCACGCCCGCGGCACGCAAGCTCTCCGACGCCATCAAGCGCCAGATCGAGGTGCTGCCGGATGGCGAGGAGCACCGCGACACCTGGAACGACCGGCTCGACGGGACGGTCGAGAAAGCAGGTCACCATCCCCGAGCCAGGCCATCGCCGGACGCCTCCACCATCTTGGTGAAGATCTACCCCGGGCCTGCTTCAGCCAGGCCGTCGAAGGGCTGGACTCGCTGCTGCGCATGCCCTTCGGCTGCTTCGAGCAGACCAGCTCGGTGACCTACCCGAACGTGCTGGTGATGGACTACCTGAAGTCCACCAAGCAGGCCAAGCCCGACGTGCAGATGAAGGCCGAGCAGTACATCAACGTCGGCTACCAGCGACTGCTTTCCTTCGAGGTCAAGGGCGGCGGCTTCTCCTGGTTCGGCGACGCGCCCGCGCACAAGGTGCTGACCGCCTACGGGCTGCTCGAGTTCCGCGACATGAGCCGGGTGCACGAGGTCGACGAGAGCGTGATCACTCGCACGCAGAACTGGCTCGCCGGCCTCCAGCAGAAGGACGGCACCTGGGAGCCCGACCAGGGCGGCATCGCCGAGGGCATCATCAACCGCCAGACCGACGCACTCCGCACCACCGCCTACATCACCTGGGCGCTCGCCGAGTCCGGCTACAAGGGCGAGGCGCTGAGCCAGGCCTTCGGCTACCTCGACGCGCACTGGGAGGAGGCGAAGGACCCGTACGCGCTGGCCGTGATCGCCAACGCCTATCTCAGCGGCAGGCCCGACTCCAAGACCGTCGGCGAGGTGATCGCGGCGCTCGCCAAGCTCGCCGTGGTGGACGACAAGACCGCCTACTGGAAGTCCGAGACGCCGACCTTCACCTCCGCCCAGAATGAGTCGGCCGACCTAGAGACGACCGGCGCTGGCGACCTACGCGCTGGTCAAGTCGGGCCGCTACGTGGACCTGACCAACAAGGCGATCACCTACCTGATCCAGTCGCAAGGACAGCTTCGGCACCTGGCAGACGACGCAGGCGACGGTGTGGGCGCTGAAGACGCTGCTGCTCTCGCTCACGCAAGGCCGCGCAGGAGATCGACGCCACCGTGACGCGTCGAGGTGAACGGCAAGCAGGCCGGCTCCTTCCGCATCACCCAGGCAGACTACGAAGTGGTGCGGCAGGTGGACGCGCGAGCAGCTCATCCACGAGGGCGCAGAACGACGTGCGCATCACCCTGAAGGGCAAGGGCAGCGCGCTCTACCAGATCGTCGCCAAGTACTACCTCCCCTGGGAGCTGGTCAAGCGACCGCCCGCAGGAGCCGCTCACTATCGACGTGAACTACGACCGCACCACGCTGGCCACCAATGACATCCTCACCGCCACCGTCCAGCGTGGTGAACAACGACCCGCGCACCGCGAAGATGGTGGTGATCGACCTCGGGATCGCCGCCTGGGTTCGAGGTGATGACCGAGGACTTCCAGAAGCTGGTGGAGCAGAAGGCCATCAAGAAGTTCACCGTCGCCGCCCGCCAGATCATCGTCTACCTCGACAAGCTGGCCCCCCGCAAGCCGCTCGACCTTCACCTACCGCTTGCGGGCGAAGTTCCCCATCAAGGCCGCGACACCGGCCTCCACGGTCTACCGCTACTACAACCCCGAGATCAAGGCGACGGCCAAGCCGGTGCAGCTCTCGGTGAACTAGCGCAGAGCCCGGAGGGGGCCGCTTCATGCGGCCCCCTCCGCTCACCAGTGGAGGACGCCATGAAAGCCAGATTCGCAGCGGTACTGTCTCTCACCGTCTTGCTTGCGGCCGCCGGCTTTGCCGCCTCGCCGCGGCGAACTAAGACCACGATTGTGCCCGACGCCGGGAAGAGGAAGTGGTCGGACTGGGTCGGCGGCGACGCCATCTCCGACTTCGCCCGACACACGCGGGTAGACTCAGGCCGCAGTCACCACAACCTCACCCTCTTCCCCGTCGTCGCTCCCGGAGTGAAGCGCCCCAACGTCGACCTGCCGCTCGACAAAGCAGTGGCGATGGGCCTGATCGAGATCTCGGAGCTGAAAGACTCGGAGGTCAATCGATTGCGGGTCAGGAACAAGGCGAAGTCTCCCGTCTTCGTGATGGCGGGAGAGATGCTGCGGGGCGGGAAGCAGGACCGGATCGTCGGCAGCGACCTCGTCCTGCCGCCCGGCGCCGATCTCATTATCCCCGTCTTCTGCGTCGAACACGGCCGCTGGTCCGGCGCAGGGGAGGGCTTCTCGGCGGGCCACTCTCTCGCCGGCTCCGACATCAGAGGTGCGGCCGGGGGAGGGGGTCGGGCCGGTGGGGGCCAGAGCGCGGTCTGGTCGAAGGTGGCGGAGCAGCAACAGCGCCTCCGCGCGCCCAGCCCGACTGGCGCCCTGAAGTCAGTTCACGACAGCGCGGAGGTGAGAGACCGGATGAAGCCCTATCTGCACGCTCTCACCGATCTCGCCGAGGACAACCCGAAGGCCTGCGGGGTAGTGGCCGTGATCGACGACGAGATTCTGACCGCCGATCTCTTCAGCTCGCCCGCCCTCTTCCGCCAGATCTGGCCCCAACTGCTGGAGTCCTATGTCATCGATGCCCTCGACCGGGACGAGGGTGATGATCACCAGGTTCGGGAGAAGGACTCGCACCACTCGCCGAACGCGACCGTCGTGCAGCGCTGGCTCAACAAGGTGGGGTCCGCCACCCGGAAGCCCAAGGATACGCCGGGATCGGGCATGCTCTATGAGCTGCGGGGGAGCGAGTTGGTCGGTTCCGCCCTCGTGTTGGACAAAGGGGTCGTTCACATGGAACTTTTCCCGGAATTTCCTGTCAAACCAATAGAGTACAACTCGCTGGAGTTCCGGCGAGATCGGCTCCGAGTCGAATAGGCACCCTCGCCTCCTTAACAGGGTGAATGGCAGGAGCGGCTCCCAGGCCGTTCCTGCCGCGTTTTGGGCCCGCTGGGGCTCGTAGTAGCCCATTCCCGGCGCCTCTCTCCCCCTACATCTCGGCCTCCCAGTGGCCCGTCGGCCCCGCGCGCTTGACGGAACCGCGTCCATGGTATATCTTAGGTGCACCTAAATAAGAGGTTTGGTACACCTAAAGGACGAGCGAATGCCAAAGACGCACTTGCTTTCCGAGAGCGTGGAGGAGTATCTGGAAGCCATTCACCGGTTGAGCGAGGATGCCTCTGGCGCCTCCACCACCTCGCTGGCCCGCCGCCTTAGCGTCACCCCAGCATCGGTTACCGGTATGCTCCGTCGGTTGCGGGAACTGGGTTTCATCAGCTACCGTCGTTACCGTGATATCGTTCTCACCGACGAAGGTCAGCAACGCGCCCACGATTTGATCCGCCGCCATCGGTTGGCGGAGCGGTTGCTCACAGACATCCTCAAGGTCCCTCTCTCGGAAGTCCATGACGAGGCCTGCCGGCTCGAACACGTGGTCTCCCCACAACTCGAGCAGCGCATTTCCGATGCCCTGGGTGCGCCGGAGGCCTGTCCACATGGTCATCCCATCGAGCTTCATGCCCCGGATCGTACGCTCTCCCTGCTCGAGCGCGCCCCTCAATGTGCCGCTGCTGATCGCCCGACTCAACAACGAATCACCGGAGGTGCTGCTGCACCTGGGCGAGCAGGGCCTGCTGCCGGGCGCCGAAGTAGTAGTGAGGGGCAGAAGCACGGCCGCGGGCACAGTCGTTCTCGAATCCGGGGGCGAGACCCGCACTCTCGGCCTGGCCGTTGCTGAAACCATCCGCGTCCACCCGCCGCGGGGGAGGGCAGACATGACCACCCGCGCCCTGGAGTTCGTCAAAGGTCTCGTCACCGGCCAGCGCGGCTGCGGTTGCACCGCCTGCCCGTTCGCGCCCGCGTCAGCAGCCGCAAGCTCACCCTGTTCGGATCCCCGAACGTTGGGAAGAGCCTGATCTTCAACCACCTCACCGGCGCCTATGCCGTGGTCTCCAACTACCCCGGTACCACCGTCGAGGTGACCCGGGGTCGCGCCCGCATCGGCGACGTTGCGCTCGAGATCGCCGACTGCCCGGGCTCCTACTCCCTGGCGCCGGTTTCCGAAGACGAAAGAGTTTCCCAGAGCATCCTCTTCGACGAGCGCCCGGACCTGGTGTTGCACGTGATCGACGCCAAGCACCTGCGCCGCATGTTGCCGCTGACCTTGCAGCTCATCGAGACCGGTCTGCCCGTCGCGCTCGACGTCAACGTGATCGACGAGGCCGACCGCCTCGGGATGGGGATCGACGTCGACGCGCTCCAGATCGACTTGGGGATACCAGCGGTCGCCACCTCCGCAACCACCGGTGTCGGGCTCCCGCGCCTCAATACCATCGTCTCCGGCCCGATCCCCAATCCCTCCAGCCTCACCGTGCAGTACCCGCAACCGATCGAGAACGCGGTCACGCGCATCACGGAGCTGCTCAAAGGCAGCTACACGCTGTCGCGCCGCGCCCTCGCGCTGCTGCTCCTGCAGCGCGACACCGGAGCCAGGTCTCACGTCCTGCACGGAGATGCCGACGCCATGGTGGCCATCGACCGGGTCATCGCCGAGACCGAGGCCTGGTACCCACAGTCACTTTCCATGCCGATAGCCGTGGCCAGGCAGAAGGCGGCCGACGCCATCGCCAAGCGCGCCTTCACCAGGGAGACGGGAGCGGCCCGTCCCGCGTTCGCCGATATTCTAGGCCGCCTCACGGTCCATCCCGTGGCGGGGGTTCCGGTGCTGTTGCTCGCACTCCTTATGATGTACCTGGTGGTCGGGAAGTTCGGCGCGGGGGTGCTCGTCGACGCCCTCGACAAGCGTCTGTTCGGCCAGCACATCAACCCCGCGCTCGACGCCTTCTTCCATCGGCTGATCCCGTGGCCCACCTGGTCATCGCTGCTAGTGGGTGAATTCGGGGTGCTGACCCTCGGCATGCGCTATGCCTTCGCCATCATCCTCCCGCTGGTAGGCGCCTTCTTCCTGATGTTCGCCGTGCTCGAGGACAGCGGCTACCTGCCTCGCCTCGCGCTGATGGTGGACCGCCTGTTCAAACGCATCGGCCTATCCGGCCGGGCCGTGATACCGATTGTGCTGGGCCTCGGGTGCGACACCATGGCGACAGTGGTGACGCGTATGCTGGAGACCCGGCGGGAGCGCATCATCGCCACCTTCCTGTTGGCTCTCGCCATTCCGTGCTCGGCTCAGCTTGGGGTCATCTTGGGCCTTCTCTCCGGTCATCCCCTGGGCCTGCTGATCTGGGCCGGTGTGATGCTCGGCGTCTTCCTGCTCTCGGGATTTCTGGCCTCGCGTATCCTGCCGGGCGAAGGGTCGCGCTTCTATCTCGAGATCCCGCCTTTGCGCCTCCCTTCGCTGCGCAACGTGGGGCTGAAGACCTATGCCAGACTCAAGTGGTACGCGGCCGAGGTGATACCACTCTTCCTGCTGGTGAGCGTCCTCATCTGGCTGGGTCAGCTCACCCATCTCTTCCCGCTGCTGGTCGCCGCCCTCCGTCCGCTCGTGCATGCTATCGGGCTGCCGGACGCGGCCGCTGACGCCTTCCTGTTCGGCTTCCTGCGTCGCGACTATGGCGCGGCTCGCATCTTCGATGTTCACGCCAGCGGCGCGCTCTCCGGCCCGGCGCTACTGGTGGCGATGGTCACGCTCACTCTGTTCATCCCCTGCCTGGCGCAGTTCCTGGTGATGCAGAAGGAGCGCGGCCTACGCGCTGCCCTCGCCGTCGGGGCCATCATCCTGCCGTTCGCGCTATCCGTCGGATACCTCCTCAACCTCGTCTTGACTTCACTCAGGGTGCAGATCTGATGACAGAACTCGAGCTAACCGAACCGGCCGAAGAACTCCTGAGCGCGCTCTGGATGGCGCGCGAGGAGGGAGGGGCGGACCACGTGCCGGTGGGGGAGCTATCCCCCGACCCCGTCCCCATGCGCGAGCTGGCGGAAGCAGGCCTGGTGCAGGAGAGTGCGGGGGTCTTGCGCCTCACGGCGGCCGGAACCATCGAGGCCGCCGGGGTGGTGCGGCGAGAACGCCTGGCGGAGCGGCTACTGGAAGATGTGCTGAAGGTCGGTGACGACGTGGCGACCGAAGCGGCCTGCCGGTTCGAGCACCTGCTGAGGCGGGGCATCGACGACCGGATCTGCACGTTGCTCGGCCATCCCCGGGCCTGTCCGCACGGAAGCCCAATCCCGGAGGGCGAATGCTGCCGGGCGGGCGCAGAAGAGGCGAGCCGGGTGGTATCGGCCCTCGCCGACCTCGAACCCGGGCAGAGCGGGGTGATCGCCTACATCCAGAGCCAGCGGCGCGACTTCCTTCAGCGGTTGCTGACGATGGGCGCGATCCCCGGGGCGCGGGTTGCGCTCCGGCAGAGGTCGCCCTCCTACGTCTTCGACCTGGGCCAGGGCCAGGTGGCGGTCGACGAAGAGACTGCGCGCGAGATCTACATTCGGCTAGACGGTGCCGCACCGTCAGCCGCACGGACGGGGCTGACCGGGCAGTTGCGCCGCTTGCGCTTGCGCCATGCCAGACGAAGGTAACACACCCGCTTAGCCTGCCTTCCCTGGCTTCTCCGGCTCCGCCGGCTTCGGCTTCTCCTTCGCCGGTTCCTTGGCCGCCGGTGTCGCCGCGCCCTTCACCTCGGCCTCTACCTTGTCGCTGCCGAGATTCCCCGCCGCGTCGAAGGCGCGCGCCTCCACGGTGTGCTTGCCGGGTGCGAGCGGGTCCGTTTCGAGGGAGAAACTGCTCGTCAGGGAGTCGATGGCGGAGAGCGGCAGAGATCGCCACTCGCCCTCGTCTACCCGGTACTCGACACTCCGGATCGCCGACAACTTGTCGGTGGCGTCGCCCTTGACGGCGACCGTTCGAGATCCGGAGACAGTCAGCGAACTCCTCAGCAGCATCACCTGCGGAGGTGTGTTGTCTACCCAGACCACGACCGAGTCATAATCCTCTTCCGGGTCTGCCGGTTCGCTCTGCCGATCGCTCGCCGTGACCCGAAGCAGCAACTGGCCGTCGCCAGTGGGGGTCGTATCCCATTCGAACTTCGGCTCCGTCAGGTCCCGCTTGAGGGTCGCCCAGTTCCTGCCCAGATCGTGGAAGCAGCCAGTGTGAAAACCAACGTGTCCTTGTCGGGATCGCGCGCCTCCCACTTCACAGTGTACTTCTTCTGAATCCGCTCGCCCGAACCGGGCGCCTTCAGCGCGACCGAAGGTGAGAGGTTGGCAGGCTGATAGGCAATGCGCACTTGCTGCACCACCGGCGTGAGCTTCGGGTCGGTAGTGCTCAGCTTCATCCGGAACTGCAGGTGGTTGGCCTGCGGGCTCGCCACCAACCCCTCCGATGTTGGCGCCCAAGCAGTCCAGTTGTCCTCTGGGTTGGGAGAGTCTCCCGACCGCGTCTCCACCGTCACAGAGGTGCCCGGGGGCGCTTGCGTCACCGTTTCGGCGTGCCCCCAGCGGGCTGGACGCTCGGCGTCGAGGACGGCCGACTCGAGCGTTCCCGAGGGCGCATAGCCCGGCCCCAGCTTCCGCACCATGGAGGGTCCGGTGCTGCCCAGATAGATAGTCCCATCTGCCACCGCGAGCGCGGTGGCGATCCCGGACTCGGGCCTGAGGATCGTTTCCGGCCTGGCATCAGCGCCGACGCGCAGGAGGATGCCGGCTGGGCCGGTGGCCGCGATCAAGTCACCGTTCGGCATCAGCGCCAGTCCATGTATCTGCTTCTCGCTGGTCTCCGCGTACAGCTTCAACGGGCCGCCGGGTTGCATCCTGTAGATGTCGCCGACCGGTGATGCGCCGGCGAGCAAGCCGCCCTTCTCGTCCCATGCGAGGGCGCTCACTTCGTTGGAGGGCACGTGCCCAATGGCCGTCGCGGTCCCATCCGGACGCACGCAGAACACCACGCCACTGTCGGCCGTTCCTGCGTACAGATCGCCCGAGGGCGCACGAACGAGGGATAGCACATTCGTCCCAGGAAGCTCGGACAACACCTTCCCCGCTCCCACCGGGTCGATCACGTAGACTCTGGCCGGCGAACCCGCGGCCGCATAGACCTTTCCGTCCGGGCCAACTGCGAGGCACCACAGGTGAGCGCTCTCCGAATCGTAGAGTACTTTGCCGGTGCCATCGGGAGCGATCTTGAACAGCTTGCCGCGAGGCGAAGTTCCCGCGTAGAGATTGCCCTCTCCGTCGAAGGCGAGAGCGTTGACATTCATCTCTCCCGTAGCGAAGAACTTGGAGACCTCTCCCTTCTCCGTGATCTTGTAGACCGCGCCCTCAGTACCGGAGCCGACGAAGACGTTCCCGTCGCGAACCGCCAGGCTCCAGATCACATCCGCCGGAACCGTCGCCAGATCGACGCGATTCAGTCCCAGGGTCACGCGGCCATCATCGGCCAGGGCGACATCATTGAGCTTGGCCTGAGCATAGTCGGTCGAATTCTCTTGCACCCAGGCCTGGGGAGCGTGGGTAAGGGGCTTGCTCTCCTCCTCCTTCTCCTTCGGCGGCTCCTTCTTGGCGGGCTGGTTCGGCCCGGCCGCGGTCGGATTGGCAGTCAGGAGCCCCGGCCCGGACAGCAATGCGGCTCCTCCCATCTCAGCCGCGTCGAACTCCTCCTGGATCTGCCCGTCCTCCTCGGGCGCTCCTCCTGGTTGCTGAGGCTCGCGCCCCGGTGGCGAGGGAGGAGCGGGGGCAGCCGGTGCAATGCTGCTCTCCACCGACAGAGTGACCATCTGGCGGCCGGATAGGGCCCACTCGGTGGGCACGGAGGTCTTCATCACCAACGTCGCCGGCCTTAGGTCGGTCGGATGCACGGCGCGGAGCGCCTCCAGTGACCCTCGCGGCAAGTCGGGGAGTTCCTCCCCCAGCAAGGCCACCCCGCCGCGGGTCAGCGCCGCCTGCACCACCAGGTCCTGTCGCGAATCCTGCGTCACATAGCGATCGATCAACTGCCCGAGGGAGATCGGAGCGGGCTTCGGCGCGCCGATGGAGGCGCGGGCCTCGTCCGAATCACCGCCGCCGGCAACCACTAGCCGTACCTGTCCCCGCGGCAGGTCCAGCGGCAGCTTTAACTTCACTGGAACTTCCACCGGGTCGGCGCCGTAGGGCCGCAAGGTGATCGCGAGCGCCACTTCATCTCCCGCCTTGACGCGAGAGTGGGGAATAGTCACGCGCTCGATGCTCGCGGTCTTCCGCTCCTGCTGCACTTCGACGCGCACCCGCACCTGGCGGAACCGCAGCTTGCCGAAGGGGCTCTCCGCAAACATGGAGAGGGGTCGCATCACCGCCATCATCGCGGTCATGGCGACATCGCCCTCGCTGTAGTTGAAATCCTCCCGCCGCATCATCGGGCGGCCCTCGGCCTGGACCTCGGTGATCACACGCGCAGTGCCGCGCGACATGCGGCCGCGGGTCTCGTCGATGGCGGTCATCACCAACATGCCGGCGAGGCTAGGCGTCATCTCCCGGAGGCGGGCGATCGTGACGTGGAACTGGCGCGACTTCTTCAGGTCGCGGTCGGTCACCTCAATCGTCATAGGCAGCAGGTCGGACTTGGCGCCCACGTCACCGGCTATCGCCGTCTGGGTGTCCCGCGACACGCGACCGATCACCTGCGTCCCCGTCATGATCTTATTCGAGACGGCCAGGCTGGGCATAATGTCATAGACGTAGCCACCTGACATCGGCACGTCGATGTCGCCCAGACCGAAGAGCGGGTGCCCGAAGGCGAGCACGCGCTTCCCCTCGACCAGCGTAATCGTCCCGAGGGCGCTGATATCGAAGTCCCCCCCCACCAGTTGCGCTCCCAGCGACGCGCCCGCAACCAGCGGAGGTCGCATGGATTCGGTGCCGCCCGACGCTCCCGCCACCACCTGCAATCCGTACGGAGAGAGCAGCTCAGACAACTGCCCGAGCGCCCGTTGGTTGAACCCCGAGGCCTGCACGAACCCGCTCAGAGGTGTCAGCGTCATGGTCCCCGGCAACTCCGGCTGCCCGAGTCCGGACCCGACGCGTACCCGGCTCACGGCGTGACCGGCCACCTCGATGGGGCGGTCGAGCCCACTCCCGTCGGCCGACACCTTGGCGCCGGGCCTGGTCTGCCAGGCCTCCAGCATCTCGCCGATGGGGGTGATCCCGGCGATGGGCTCTTTGCTCCAGGACCAGGCATAGGCGACGGCCCCGATCAGCTTCCCGCCGATATAGACCGGGCTGCCACTCATGCCGGCGATGATCCCGCTCTTGCGGGCCGCTACCGGCCCGTCGAGCACCTTGCCCAGGATGAGGTCGCGGGTGCCGTCGTACTTGTGGAGAACCCCGATGATCTCGATGTGGAACGATTCGATCTTGGTGCCGCGGAACACGGACTTGGCGACCGCGCGCTGCCCAGCTTTCACTTGTGACACTGGGAGGGTGGGTGTCTGCAGGCAGTAGCCGGCCCTTGCCCCGAGCAGAGCGAGAGCGACCACGACCAGGCTGAGACGTAGGCTACGGGCCATCATTCTCTCCAGAAGGCGGAAGTCCCGAAAGCATAACACCACCCTCTACCCAGGGTCAAGGTAACGAAGGGCGAACATGGCCCCACGCCGAAGTCCGAGTTACGCTGTGAGCACACTGCCCACAGCCGGGAGATCCCGGGTGCACGAACACGACGAAGACGAACGAGACGAGCTGCCCGCCACCGTCCGCGCCTTCTTCCAGCGGCTGTACCGTGACCCGCGCTACCTCCTCGTCGACAAGGTGGAGCGCCTGGGGAGGGAGCGGATCGCCTTTGCCGAGGTATGCACCGTCCTCTCGCCCACCGGCGATGTGCGCGGGCAAACCCTCCTCAGCCGGGAATACACTCGCACCGGCCGGCCCGACGGCGAGCGACCTTACGGCGAGGACTCCCTGCTCGACCACCATCTGCGCGACCGCGGCGGCGAAGCCATCGAACTCAGCGAGGACGACCTCTCGATTCTGCGCGACGAGACCTGGCAGTACTACGTGCGCCGCAACTTCTGCTTCCTGATCGAGGACTACCACCAGGCGCGGGAGGATGCCGAGCACAACCTGGGCATCTCGAACCTCGTCCAGCGCTCGAACGCGGAGGATGACGCCAAGTGGAGTTACGTCCGGTGGTGGCCCTGGATAGAGCGGGACCGGGCCATCGCGCAGGCCATGTGGGACTTGGAACACAACGGGCCGGAGCAGGCGGCCAATGAACTCTATCGCGCGCAGCGCGGCATCGAGCAGTTCGGGCACCAGCACGCCGAGCACTACTCCGACGAGGAGGGGGAGAACCAGGACCTGTGCTCTCACATGGTCCAGCACATTGGCGCCCTGGTCGAACTCCTGCGGCGCGACCGGAATCTCCCCGTGTCATTGGACGAGCAGTTCGACCAGGCCTCCGCGCGTGGCGACAACGCCGAGATGGACCGGCTGCGCGCCGAAATGATCCGCCGCGCCGTGGATGTGGACGGTGAAGAGGACGGGCCGTAGCAGGCTCGCGGGCCGCGCTTCGTCCGCTGCGCCTACCCCTCCCGGAAGTGCTTCCGCACCGTCTCCCACTCCTCCCAGGCGATCAGCTCGCAGGCGCGCGTCAGCTTCACCCGCGCCGTCGCCCGCGCCGGTGACTCCAGCTCCTCGAAGCTCGACTCGAACGCGATCTGCCAGTCAGACATCTTCTTGGCTTCCTCGCGGCTCAGGAGCCCCTCTTCTTCGAGCTGCGAGATCCACGCCTCGATCCCGCCGGGCCACCACCCTTCCTTCACCCCCACCGGGAAGACCGGCGTGTCGTACAGCTCCGCCAGCACTCCCAGCCGCTCCACGTGCCCGCCCCACTTGTTCCGAACGTCGTCCACCTCGTAGGTCGGGTAGTGATTCATCACCCGTTCGCGGGGCCAGGTCTGCATCTCCTCGTCGATGCTCCCCCCGAGCACCTTGCAGAAGAAGATGCCGTGCGAGTAATAGTCCTTCCAGAACTCCACCTTGCACTCCAGGTTCACCGGGCATTCTGCGATCCCCGGTGGCGCCACCCACTTCGATGGGAGCGGGGTCAGCCGCGCCACCTCCATCTCGTCGATCCCGCGCGGCAGGCCCATGTTGAGGATCCAGGTCTCGCGGACTTGCTGTTTGGTGGGGAACGCGATCACGCATTCGCGGGTCGCGATCAGGTTACGGTAAGTATCGCTGGACTCGTTCCGGGCGATGTGCAGGCAGAGCGTGTAGGGCGTCCACGTCAGCGGGCCCACCGTTCCGGCCATCGCGTTCGGCTCGTGCGACACCGGGTCCAGGGTTACGCATAGGTCCGCCGGCCGCGGCGGCACGAAGTGGAAGTGAACGTGAAACGGCTCATCCAGGCCGTCCACCTTCGGCCCCGCCACGATCTCCTCTTGCGTGTACCAGACCTTCTTCCGCATCCTCGCCTCCCCCGGGCCTCGTCCCGCCCACGGCTTGGTTCCAGCGAGGGGGGCGAAGACCTGCCCGCGCGGCGTGCTGCGCACGCCGCCGCGTAGACCGCGCCACGGAGATGCAGACCACTTGTCGGCTCGCATCGTGGCTGCTACCATATCTCGCTATGCCAGATCCTCGGACGGGAATCCATATCGCTTCCTACGGCGTCTCAGTGTTCGTCCTAAGATCCGCGTCCGGAATCCCTGAAGTACTCCTACTCCGGCGCTCTGATATGGAAAGCCTTCAGGGCATATGGTGTCAGGTGGCGGGGGCTGTCGAGCCAGGAGAGAAGGCGTGGCAGACCGCACTTCGCGAGCTCAGAGAGGAAACCGGCCTCGTTCCCGAGCGTCTCTACTCGGCCGATGTCTGCGAGCAGTTCTATGACATCAGCCAGGACCGTATTGAGATAGTGCCGGTCTTCATCGCCTTCGTCGCCGCTGACGGACCAGTCGTACTGAACGACGAACACGACGAGTCCCGATGGGTCACGTTCGACGAGGCCTGTGATCTCCTTCCCTTCGCCGGGCAACGTTCAGTTCTCGCCACCATCCAGCGCGAGTTCATAGGCCGCTCACCGAATGAGCAGCTACGAATCGAGTTCGCGCTGATGCCGTAGAAGCTGTGGCAGAGCGTCCCATCCCCAATCGGCTTCGACCTCGATTCGGGGGTGTCGGTCCAGCGCGCGCTGCCGAGGCTCTACCAGATCTCCCGCAAGAAGGGCGACCCACTGCAGTTGCCCGCTCAGTGCCTCCTGCGAGGGATCGCCGAGAGGCAGAGACAGGGGTAGGCCGCTGCCAGCGTTCCCGATTCCGGTGCCGCGGGAGAGCTTACTGCTACTCGGCCCCGCTTCCCCTCATGCCGCGTCTGAATCCATCTCGAACAGACCGATCGGGTTCCCCTCCGGATCGAGGCCTACCGCGAAATAGCCCATCTTCGGTATCGGCGTCTTGGGTACTACGATCTGGCCTCCGAGCTGAGTCAGCTTAACTGCGTAGTCTGCCACGGACTTGACTGCCACGTAGTTCACGGGAGGCTGTGTGGGCATCTGCTTCTTCATGATGCCCCCACTGATACCCATGCCGTCCGTCACCGTCTCCACCATCACGTACCCGGGCATGTCCGGGCTAGTCTTCATGCCCCACCCGAACAGGTCCGCGTAGAACTTCCTCAGCCGCTCCAAGTCATTCGCCGGGATCTCGAAGTGGATAACGGGATTAGCCATGACCATCCTCCTGAAGTACCGCGCCTCGCGGTCTGATAGGCCTGGATTCAGGCGGCCCGCCTGACGCCCCTTCCCGTGCCATGGCCGGTTGCACTAACAACGCGACCTCCGTGGCGCAGCTCTGGACAAGCCCCTTGTCAAACCTACATCGGGAGCCTGAAGTAGCATGGTATTGCGGGTTGGTGGAACCGAAGGGCTGGACCCGATGCTGGCGTTCACGATCTGGGCGCCATAGGAGGTGGCCACGGCGACGGCCTCGCTATTCGAAGGGCTGAATCCGAGCGCAGTCCTCTCTGACGGAGCAGGTGTCGCACTCCTCAGACTCCTTGGCGACGGAAATCCAGAATTCGACCTTCGGGTTCTTCTCGGGGTCGAAGTCGGGCGGGAAGGCATCGAAGTGAACTCCCACGCGTAGGTGGAAGCGATATCCGAGCTTCTTCAACATCGTGTAAGGATTGCTCTTCCAGAATTGGTCATCGTTATCGTTCATCTCAAAGCACATCCAGTCACACGCTTCGAACCTCTGGGTATGGAGCGGGTGCTTCGTGGTGAGGTGACGCAGGTCCGTATGTTCCGTCTCCTCGATACAGACGGTGTACCGCATTCCGCCTGGTTCGCACTCGGGGTCCCATGATCCCAACCCCAAACCCCAGGGTGGAACCGAAGAGGCTTTCGTCAGCTCCTCAATACTCCCGTCGGCCATCAGCTCACTCACGAATTGGGGTATTGTCTGCCTGTCAGCGTTGGCTGGAATAATGAGCGTGTAGCCCGTGATCTGGAACGCGTCCTTCCTCCAGATCTTCGTCCTGTAGCCAACGAGCTCTTCGCTTTCCTCAAGGTACTCCACGGGGCGCTCTTCTTGCCTCTCTGACATGGTCTTCCTCTCGCGGAGATCGAGCCCACGGTTCCCGTAGCTAACTCCGGCCCAGTCAGGCGCTGTTCGTTGGGCAAGGAGCTTGCTCCTGCCCGATGTCGCCCTGCTACATCGCCAACCCGAACGCCCTCACCACATACACCGCCATCTGATCACGGGTGCAATCATCTCCGGGATGGTATAGCTTGTCCGGATAGCCGGAGGCGACGCCGCGGGACTTGACGTACTCGACGTACCGGTAGGCCCAATGATCCTTCTGCACATCTTCGAAGCTGGGCGCGACCGGTGGCTGGTAGCCGCCGAGGTCGTCTCCGCCGGTAGGCGTCGCGGTCGCTCGCGCCACGAAGATCGCCATCTGCCCGCGGTTGACTACGACTTCAGGCCGATACTCGTTTCCCGAGTACCCCTCGGCGATGCCGAGCGCGCCTATCAACTGCACGTACTTGAATGCCCAGTAATCCTCCGCCACGTCGGCGAAGCGCGGCTCCCCGGCCGTGGCCTCTGATGGAACTGCCGCTTCTCCCACCAGCGCGCGAGCGAGATACACCGCCATCTGGGCGCGCGTGACCGGGCCCTTGGGATCGTAATAGCCATTGTCGTAGCCCGAGACCACGCCCGCGGCCTTCGCCGCCTCCACCCAGGCGACCGCCCAATGATCCACGCCCACGTCCACGAACGAAGTCACCCCCACCGTCCCCTTGACCACTGGCCCGAACCGCCCGACACCTCCCTGCTGCGCCATCTGCCAGGAAGTCTCGTAACTGCCCCATCGCTCCGGGGCCTGCGCCGCGACCGAGAACGTGACTGCTTCCCCCGGCTTCACCGGATCGGCGCTCGGCAGGTTCACGTGGTCAGGATCGAGGCAGAGCGCGCGCTCGCCCGGCAGCCACAGCAACTGGTAGCCGCCTCCCCGTGTCCAGGTCGCGGCTCCCATGTTCTGGAAGGTGACCGAGATGGTGAACGGCTTGCCGCATGTCGTCGTCGCGGGGACTGCTGATCCGACCAGGACCGCGTCTGCAAGTGGGCTGCCCAGCGCGAAATCCACTCCCGGCGCGTCACATCCGGGCAGCACGTCGACCCACTCCCACGCTCCCACCTTGCCGCCGAGATCAGCGGTCACGGTGTAGCTGCCTGTGGGGATGCCAGCGATGCGATAGGCCCCGGCGGGCCAGCTCGTAGATGCCATCGCCTGCCAGCCGGACGCTTCATCTGTCGCAGTGACGACGGCCCCGACCCCCGGCGCGCTATCGAGCAACACGCGCCCGACGATGCTTCCGGTCCTGGGGCCCGCTGCCCCCTCGCCCGCTAGCAACCGGTCGGCCGAAAGCAGACCGTAGCCGCTGCTCGCGTCCCAGCCGGGCGCTCCATCGAGAGCCACCGCGCTCTGCTGTAGCGCGCGCCAGATCGTCCTGCCCTCATCCCCGGTACGCGGTCTCGACCCCGTTGCCGCCGCGTACAGAGCCGCCGCGCCCGCCGCGTGCGCCGCCGCCATTGGGGTGCCGGCGAGCCATCCATACGCGGGGGTGGACAGGTCAGTCCGTAGGGTGCAAGCATAGGTCGGTAGCGTCGAATAGACGCCGATGGTGTCATCACCCCCCGGCGCGGCCAGCGCGGCCGTCCCTCGGGTGGAGTAGACAGCGATCTGCCCCTGCACTGTTGACGCCGCGACCGCGAAAACGTGCGGATAGGCCCCGGGGAAAGTCATCTGGTCATCGCCGGTGTCCCCAGCCGGAGCCACCACCAGGCAGCCGCGATCCCACGCGTAGTCTACGGCGGTTTGCAGCGTCTGGGACCAGTCGGCGAAAGTGACGCCGATGAGGATGACGGAGGCCCCCAGGTCAGCCGCATAGGTGACCGCGCCAGCGACATCGGCTTGCAGCACACCTCCGGAAGCCCCCGCTACCTTCAGAGGAAGAAGCCGTGCCGGATAGGCGACCGCAGCGATCCCGGTCACATTGTTTGTGGCCGCCGCGATTAGCCCGGCGAGGTGTGTCCCATGCCCGTGCTCGTCATGCGCGCCGGGCTGCGGGTCACTACCGCTGGAAGAGAGGAATGTCCGAGCGGCGGAGAGCATGAGCTGCCCCCCATCGCTCACCTCCGCACTCACCGCTCCAAGGTTCAGGAACTCGGGGTGTCCCTCATCTACGCCCGTGTCGACAATCGCCACGATTGGCGTCCCCTGGGGGCGGGTGGCAGCATCGAAGTAGCGACTCGAGAAGCGCTGCCAGGCCGCGTGAGCGCCTATCTGGCGCAGCGGCCACTGCACCCCCGGATCGCCCAGCGACGCGCTGTAGGCGGGGTCGTTGGGCTCGGGAAGAGAGGCTGCGCTCGCGAGGTAGCTCGGCTCGGCCGCCGTCGCGGAGGCAAGGGGAATGGCAGGCGCCGAACTGCCCCAAGACAGGAGGACCGAAGCGCCCCAGAGCACAGCGAGGAATCCCCAGCGAGGACGCCGGCCCATGGCGTCCTATCATTTCCGCGGGTAAGCGCTAGCTCCTCTCGGAGCGCGCCGCAGCCGGGACCGACGTCCGGGCTAGGAGAGGATCCCCTTGTGCTCTCCGAACACCGGGCTGGCATCGAGGTAGATGCGGATGAGGTTCATCACCTGCTCATAGGTGCGGTAGAAAAGTGCGAGCTTCTCGAACACATCGGCATCTTCGACGCCCGCCTCCCGGCTGATCTCCGCCGCTCGCCGGTAGGCTCTCCGTCCCGCCTCCTGGTAGTACTCTCCGGGATCTCGGAACGGCACCACCAAGTTTCCCAGTTGCACCATCACGGAGTCCTTGCGGGACCAGTCGCGCCGCAGCCGCTGCAGGCTCTCTGGAAAGAGGCCGAGGATGAAGAGCGTGTAGTCGCCCACGTGGCGCTGAAGAGACAGCGCTCGCAACTCCGATGAAACGCCCGAACCCTCACCTTCGAGCAGCATCTCCGCGACATCCGCCAGCGGCCGGCCCCGCGCGTCTCTCAGTCGGTAGAGCTGGTCGACGTGCAGAAATCGCGTGAGTAGCTCCTCGGCGAGATAGCGCCTGAGCTTTGCATCCCGCGCCTCTGGGGACGGGAAATTCCCATGCTGAAAGGCCCAGTTCGAGGCCTCCCCGAACAGGACGCGAAGTGGATGGCCGTCAGGTATCCGCATCGCCACCGGCGCCTACCCCCGAAACAGAACAGGGCGGGAAGCCCCGCCCTGCGTAAGTCCCATATCCGGAGCATCCCGCGCAACCCGCACCGCGGGTTCTTACGCCGCCGCCATCATCTTCCGAATGCTCTTTCCGATTTTCCGCTTCGCCCGCTGCAGGGCGTTATCGATCGATTTCACTCGCCGGTGCAGCTCCTGCCGCGATCTCCTGGTAGGACTTCCCCTCCAGGTGGCCGCGAAGCACCGCCGACTCCAGATCGCTCAGATCGCGCTTGATACGATGGCGCAGATCGTCCGAGAACTGCTGCGTAATCACCAACTGCTCGGGGTCCTGCTTGTCGGACTCGGCGAGGGTGTCGAGCAGGGTCCGGTCGGAATCGGAGTCGAAAAGGCTGGCATGAAGTGAGACGTATGAGTTCAGGGGTATGTGCTTCTGTCGGGTCGCCGCCTTGATGGCGGTGAAGATCTGACGGCTGATGCACAACTCGGCGAAGGCCCGGAACGGCAGGAGCTTGTCGTTCCGAAAGTCCCTTATCGCCTTGAACAGACCGATCATCCCCTCCTGGACAATGTCCTCGTGATCGGCCCCGATGAGAAAGTAGGAGCGAGCTTTACCTTCGACGATGCTGCGGTACTTGGTCAGTAGATGCTCGGTGGCCCTGATGCTGCCGCCTTTGGCATATCGCACCACCTCTTCGTCAAGCATGCCATGAAAGCTCATGGACATATCCTGCATGCCAGTATCGGGCATTAGACGCCGCCTCCACCTTTAGTAGTCGCAATGCCAGGAAATGGAAGTCGCACTGCTCACGGACTCAGGTCTGGTAGGGGATACATCGGCTGCGTATTGCACATTGGTCGATAAGCGCCTCCCGCGCCCGGTCGTGCCGGGTAGCTCGTCGGTGGTTCGCTACAGTCTCGGGGCCTGCTGCAGTGTCGGCTCGCCTTACTGCCCCGAATGAACCCATTATACGCGATCCAAGAAACCGAGTCAATAGCCCCCCTCCTACAGGTTGCTGCAACAAATTGTGCAAATATCCCGACTTTTTCGTGTCTATTCGTGCCAATCAGGGTTCGGCCGCCCGAAAGACCGCAGCCGACTGCTGCGTCTACCGGCTCCGCCAGGTGGTGCCCTGCGGCCGGTCTTCCAGCAATATCCCCAGCTCCCGCGAGCCGCATCCTGATGCCATCGGCCAGCTCATACTGGCCCACCTGTCGGGCCCTCTCTCGAACCTCGACCAGCAGTTCGACCAGGTCGGCAGACAGCCCGCGCTCCACTGGCATCTGCTCCAGGCTCAAGCCAAGGGCCCCGCCGAGCCGCACCAGCGTCCGGCTCGCCTCTCGCAGTGCCTGTTTGCCAACCTCCGAAGCGCCGAAGCTGACACCGGCGCGCGCCCCTACCTGGTTGGCCAGGCCGACGAGTCCATGTAGCGACGCCAGGGCGCGAGGGGTGCTGAAGTCGTCGTCCATCGCCTCCTCGAAGTCCCGCTCGGTTCGGACCCGGGCCGCCCCCAACTCGATCAGGTCCTCACCCCCCGGCCTGGTGGGCGTCGAGAGCAACCGATCGAGCGTCTGGTTACCGATCCGCAATCTTTCCAGGGCGCTCTGGGCCTGCCCCAACTCGGATTCCCGGAAGATGATGTCGCTGGAATACTGCGCGGCGATGCAGTAGTAGCGCAAGGCCGGGCCGCCCACCCGCTCCAGCGCGCTCCTGATGGCCACCACGTTCCCCATCGACTTGCTCATCTTGCCGGCCTCGGCGGTCTCGCCGGAGATAAACTGGACCATCCCATTGTGCATCCACACGCGGGCAAACGGCGCGCCCCAGCAGGCCTCCGACTGCGCGATCTCGTTCTCATGGTGCGGGAACATGAGGTCCGATCCACCACCGTGGATATCGAAGCCCTTTCCCAGGTACTGCTCGCTCATCGCCGAGCACTCGATATGCCAGCCCGGCCGTCCCGGCCCCCAAGGGCTATCCCAGCTCGGCTCGTCCGGCTTCGCCGCTTTCCACAGGAAGAAATCCCGGGAGTCGCGCTTTCGCTGATCCTCCTCCACCCGCGCCCCCGTGATCTGCGAGTCCAGATCCCGCCGGGAGAGCCGGCCATAGGCCTTGAATCCGGGGACATGGAAGGCGACGTCGCCGCTGATCTCATAGGCGACGCCGCAGTCGATCAGGCGCTGCACCAGGGCGATGATCTCGGCGACATGCTCGCTGGCCCGTGGCATCTGAGACGCGGGAAGCACGCTGAGCTGTCGCAACTCGCCCAGGTAGCTCGTCGTGTACCGATCTGCGATCTCCCGCCAACTGCATCGCTCCCGCTGGGAGGCGGCGATGATCTTGTCTTCGACATCGGTTATGTTGTAGACGTAGGTGACTTCGAAACCGCGGTAGATCAGCCAGCGGCGCACCACATCGAACACCACCGCGGAGCGGGCATGGCCGACGTGCGCCGGAGCATAGGGGGTCACCCCGCAGACGTACATACCGATCTTGCCGGGATCGCGCGGGGTGAGCTCTTCCTTCTGGCGCGTCAAGGTGTTGTAGACGTTTATGGCCATCCGTCTCCCTCAAGCCAAGAGTGATGGGGCGCCTCGCCTGCTGCCCCGATGAATGCTGATGCCCCGCCTCACCGCGTCGGTCGAAGTGGCGACGGGATTCGCGGCCCGGAGCTACGGCCTCGATGCGGGATCGCCGTCGGCGATCCCGGCCTGCGCGCGATCGCGGAGCAACTCAGTCAATCGCCGCTCCAGCTCCTCGAAGCGGGCGTTGATCTCCCCCATGCACTGCTCGCAAGGATCGACCGGAGTGCCGCCCGAGATCGAGTCCGCCGCGCACCGGCTGACCGTTCTCGCGTACCACCTTCGCCGGCACCCCGACCGCAGTGCAGTTCGCCGGCACCGGCCGCAGCACAACGGCCCCGGCGCCGATCAGGCAGTTGTCGCCGATGGTGATAGAGCCCAGTACGCTGGCGCCTACCCCCACTACCACGTTGTTGCCCAGCGTCGGGTGGCGCTTGCCGTGCTCTTTTCCGGTTCCACCCAGCGTCACGCCCTGGTAGAGCGTGCAACTGTCGCCGATCTCGGAGGTCTCGCCGATCACCGTTCCCATACCGTGGTCGATGAACAGTCCGCGGCCTATCGTGGCGCCGGGGTGAATCTCGATGCCGGTGATGGCTCGATTCGCCTGCGACAGGAGACGCGCCATCAGCCGCAGTTGGTGCCGCCACAGCCAGTGAGCTACCCGGTGCAGGGTGATGGCGTGCAGACCCGGATAGAGGAGCAGAACCTCGATCCAGCTCCGCGCCGCCGGATCGCGGTCCAGCGCCGCCTGAATGTCTGATCGCAGTCTCTGGAGCATCCCACTCCGTCCGCACTGGCTCTGAGGTCAGTATATCGGCGCCCTCGCGGCCGTGTCAAGGCAAGCGCCCTCGCTCCGGTGCAGTACATGGCGAGCCGGCGAGGCGCGGCCAGGGGAAGGACTCGGCCCGGCCCCGCCGAACTAGGTACCTTCCTCTGCATGGTGAGAAGCATGGCGCTCAAGTACAAGGCCCCCCGCGGCACCCAGGACGTCCTTCCGCAAGTCTCGTGGCGCTGGCAGCGCCTTGAGGCGGCGTTTCGCGACGCCTGCCGGCGCTTCGGATACCGCGAGATTCGCACGCCAACCTTTGAGGAAACCGAACTCTTCACCCGAGGTGTGGGCGAAGGCACCGAACTCGTCGGCAAGCAAATGTACACCTTCGAGGACCGCGGGGGCCGTAGCATCACCCTCCGGGCCGAAGGCACCGCGCCGGTGGTGCGCGCCTATCTCGAGCACAACCTCGCCCAGGCCGGCGGGGTGCAGAAGCTGTACTACATCACTCCCATCTTCCGCTATGAGCGCCCCCAGGCCGGACGCCTCCGCCAGCACCACCAGCTCGGCATCGAAGCCATCGGCGCCCCCGGGCCCGACATCGACGCCGAGGTGATCGTGCTCTACCACGACTTCCTCGGCGCGGTTGACATCCAGGGCGGGGTGACTCACCTCAGCAGCATCGGCTGCCCCCAGTGCCGGCCGGCCTTCCAGGAAGCGCTAAGGGCCTTCTTCCAGCCCGTGATCGCGGAGATGTGCGATTTCTGCCAGGCGCGCTATCAGACGAATCCGCTGCGCATCCTGGACTGCAAGGTCCCCCATGATGTGGAACTGCGCGCGGGCGCTCCGAGTGCACTCGACCTCCTGTGCTCCGATTGCCGGGAGCACTTCGCCGGCGTCCGCGCCACCCTGGATGCGCTGGGCATCCCGTACCAGGTCGACCCCACCATCGTTCGCGGGCTCGACTACTACAGCCGAACCGCCTTCGAGGTTATCCACTCCGGCTTGGGGGCGAAAGACGTCCTCATGGGCGGCGGGCGATATGACGGCCTGGCCGAGATGCTTGGCGGCCCCGCGACTCCCGGCATCGGCTTCGGTTCCGGGATCGAGCGACTGCTGATGGTGATGGATGCCTCCGGCGGCGGCGAGGCGCAGGCGGCTCCGGCGCTCGATGTGTACCTTGCGGCGGCCGGGGAAGAGGCCCGCGCGCCCGCGCTCCAGTTGGTGATGGACCTCCGCGCCGCGGGCCTTGCCGCCGACCTGGACTTCGCGCACCGCAGCCTGCGCACGCAGATGCGAGAGGCCTCGCGACTGGGCGCCAGGTTCACCCTCCTCATCGGTGAGGACGAGTTGGCGGCCGGCCAGGTCACACTGCGCGACATGGAAACAGGCGAGCAGAACAGCATCCCCCGCGCGGAGGCGGTCGAGCAAGTCGCCCGCGCCGTGCGCTGAGGCTGAGGATACAGACCGACATGAAACGCACTCATCCCTGTGGAGAGCTTCGCAAAGAGCACGTTGCCCAGACGGTCACCCTCGCGGGCTGGGTGGCGTCGACGCGCGACCACGGCGGGCTCATCTTCATCGATCTGCGCGACCGCTCCGGCATTGCCCAGGTCGTGTTCGACCCCGGGGCCGCGCCCGAGGCCCACGCCATCGCCCACACCCTCCGCTCGGAGTTCGTGGTTCAGGTGACCGGCGTCGTCGGGGCGCGGCCGGAGAGCGCCGTGAACCCTGATCTGCCTACCGGGGAGATCGAGGTGAAGGCCAGTGAAGTCGAGATCTTGAACCCGGCGAAGACTCCGCCCTTCGTGATCGACGGGGCTACCCGGGTAGATGAGGCGGTCCGCCTGCGCTATCGCTATCTCGATCTGCGCACCCGCCGTATGCTCCGCAACCTCCAGATGCGGCACGCCATGACCCGCGCCACCCGCGAGTTCCTGGATGAGCGTGGCTTCATGGAGATCGAGACGCCCCTGCTGATCCGATCCACGCCCGAGGGCGCGCGCGACTACATCGTCCCCGCCCGCACCCGACCTGGCCACTTCTACGCGCTCCCCCAGTCCCCGCAGTTGCTCAAGCAGCTTCTCATGGTGAGCGGGATGGAGCGCTACTACCAGATGGCGCGCTGCCTGCGAGACGAGGACCAGCGCGCCGACCGACAGCCCGAGTTCACTCAGATCGATATCGAGCTTTCCTTCATCGAGCAGTCCGATGTGCTCGACCTGGCCGAGGAGCTGACCCGGCATATCTACCAACGGGTCGGCATCGATGTCCCCGTCCCCTTCCGGCGGCTCACCTACCAGCAGGCCATGGACCTCTACGGCAGCGATAAGCCCGACACACGGTTCGGTCTAGAGTTGACCATCCTCGACGCGGTGTTCGCGCAGACCAAGTTCCGCGGCTTCAGCCAGACGCTGTCCGATGGCGGAACGGTGCGTGAGCTACGCATCCCAGGGGGCGCCTCCTTCCCCCGGCGCGAACTGGACGAGTTCGAGGGCGTGGCCAAGCAGGCCGGCGCGGCCGGCCTCGCCTGGTTCCAGGTTGGCGAAGATGAGCTGAAGGGCCCGATCGCCAAGTTCCTGTCTCCTGAGGAGCTGGCCGGCTTGCGGAAAGCGACCGACGCGCAGGCCGGCGATCTGTTGCTCGTGGTGGGCGCCGAATGGGAGATCGCCTGTACCGCACTGGGCCGCCTCCGCCTCCAGCTTGGGCGTAAGCTCAGTCTCGTTGACGAGTCTCTGTGGCATGGCATCAGGGTCACCGATTTCCCGCTCTTCTCCTACAACCGGGAGGAGGACCGGATCGAGCCCATGCACCATCCCTTCAGCATGCCCCACCCGGAAGATCTGCCATACCTGGACACCGACCCCATCAAGGTGCGCGCGACCCTCTATGATATCGTGCTCAACGGCGCTGAGATCGCCTCGGGAAGCGTCCGTATCCACAGGCGCGAGATCCAGGAGAAGGTGCTGGGGGTGATCCAGATGTCTCCGGAGGAAGCGGAGCGGCGCTTCGGCTTCCTCCTAGAAGCCTTCCAGTACGGCGCGCCGCCTCACGGCGGCATCGCCTTCGGATTCGATCGCATGGTGGCGATGGCTTGCGGCGAGGAAAGCATCCGCGACGTGATCGCGTTCGCCAAGAACACCGCGGGCGTAGACACCATGATGGGCGCGCCCTCCGAGGTGTCGCAGCAGCAGCTCGACGAGCTATCCCTGATGCTCAAGCTGCCACCTGGATCAGACTGAACCGCGGGACTGACGTGGTCCCGACCCGTAGCATGTTGCCCAATAGGCCAGACTGATGACCGCACCGACAGGGAAGAAACCCGGGCCGAAGGCCCCCAGAGCCGAGAAGAAACCAGCGGTTGACCCGGCGGCCGAGCGTGCCCCTCGCGCCTCCGGCGCTCCCAAGACCGCCGGTCCGCTCCCCCCAGGCCAGCTTGCGGAGCGGCTGGAAGTAGAGCTTCATCACCCGGACCTGCTGCGGCAGGCGCTGACCCACAAGTCCGCGCAACAGGAGCTGGGCCTGTCCTGCAACGAGCGGCTGGAGTTCCTGGGCGACGCGGTGCTGGGGCTGACCGTGGCGGCCCACCTCTACCGCCTGCACCCGGACCTGGCCGAAGGCGAGCTGACCAAGCTCAAGGCTGTCGCGGTCTCCGAGACAGTCCTCGCGAAAGTGGCCGCCGATCTGGAGCTGGGCCGGTACCTTATTCTCTCCCGCGGGGAGGAACAGAGCGGCGGCAGGAAGCGGGTCTCGATCCTCGCCGATGCCCTGGAGGCCGTCTTTGCCGCTATCTACCTCGACCGGGGGATGGGGATTGCCAGGCGCCTGATACTCGGGCTCCTAGATGAGCGGCTCCGCGCCATCGAGCGCGACGAACACGAACTGGACTACAAGACGCTCCTCCAGGAGAAGATCCAGGAGCTTCACCGCACCCCGCCCACCTATCGGGTGATCGACCAGTCCGGTCCCGACCACGACCGCACCTTCGTCGCCGAGGTGCGCGTTGCGGGACAGGTGCTTGGCAGCGGCGTTGGGAAAAGCAAGAAGCAGGCCGAACAGGCTGCCGCGCGGCAGGCGCTGCTGGAGCCGTAACCAAATGCTCTCCCGGGTGTCAGACCTCCGTGAAATACGTCTTTCCGCCGGTCTGTCTCACCGTGCGACCACGGGGCGCATCGCTCTAGACGCGCCCCCTATTCTTCGATCCTGAACCGTAAGGAGGCAAGAGGTATGACGTGCAGGGGCCTAGCGTTTCTCCTGATCCTCAGTCTGTCCCTCGCGATAGTGGGGGTAAGCCAGGCGTCCGCCGCGCCCGCTTCTCCGCAGATCGGGAGCGCCGAAGATGCCGCCGCGGCCTTTGCCAACGCGATGGCCGGCGGTCAGAAGAAGGCCGCTTACGATCTGCTGTCGGCAAGCTCTCGCGCGGCGGTCTCGCTGGCCGAGTGGGAGCAGAGCCTCGATCAGAAGCGACCCGCCATGCGCAAGCCGCCGGCAAACGCCATCATCCGCGCCATGGCCACCAGCGAACCGGCCGCGAAGATCAGCAATGTCGTCGTCCATGCCGGGGAGGCGCTCGTCGAAGTCAGCGGCAACGTCGAGATCGCCGAGAGCGTGGTGCTGGTGAAGGATGCCTCCGGCTGGGCGGTAGACCTTCAGGCCACCGATGAGGCCAACGGCCGCCAGGCCGCGTCGGACTTCCTGGAAGCGCTCCGCGCCGAGACCGAGTTGAGCCGCGTGCGACAGGTGCAGGAGGCGAGCATGCCGTTGCTGCGCGCCCTTCTCGCCAACGAGGCCAAAGACTTCAAGGTGACCAGCGCCAAGACCGAGGGCAACCGGGCCGAGGTAACGGTGACGGCGCGCGTCCCTGTGAACCTGGTGCTGCGCGCCACACGCACGGGCCCCGGTTGGACGGTTGACCTTGCGCGCCCAACCGTGCCGGTCGACATCTCTTCCCAGGACCCCATGAAGCAGGCGATCGCGATGGCTGACCAGTCGGCCTGTGAGGAGCAGATCCAGCGTCTCGTGCGCGGTATCCAGATGTACGCCAACACCTCGGGCGGAATGCTGCCCAATCCCGACAAGTGGATCCAGCAGATCAAGCCCTTCCTCCTCCAGGGGACGACATTCCACTGCCCCAACGACCCGCAAGCCGGGGTCAGCTACGCCATGAACCGGAATCTGGCGGGAAAGCGCATGAATCAGATCGCCAACCCGAACCTGACGGTGTTGATCTACGAGTCAGCACTGCATGGGGATAATCCCGCCGACCTCGGCGCGAGCTGGCCCAAGCCTCCGCGCCATGCCGAGGGAAACCTCGTCGCCTTTGCCGATGGATCGGTCACGCGCGGTGACGATGAAGCCCCCCTTCGACGTGAAGGAAGGGCCTCCCAGCCCGCCCCCCGCGGCCGGGAAGACCGCAGTCCCCGGTCGCAGGATGGGACCGGGCGGCCAGCCCATGCCCACCAGGCGGCCGGCCCCGCCCATGCCGGCGCCCCGCCCCGGTGGATAGTCGATAGGAAAACGGGGACCCGTCCGCTGGACGGGTCCCCGTGTCGTTCTGCTCAGCGCCTTGGCCTCCGGTTAGAACTCCTGTCGGATCCCGAAGGCGATGAAGCGCGGCGGAGTGCGTGAGAACGGCACGTAGCTCACCGCGTTGCCCACGACTCGGCCGATGATGGCTCCCGTCCGCGGATGGAAGATCACGTTGCTGGTGACGTCATCCCGGCCGAAGATGTTGAAGATCTGCACGTAGGCCTGCCTCTGCGGCCCGATCTCGTAGGCCAGGTTCAGGCTCACCGTTAGGTTATTGCCGGTCTGGAAGGAGTTGGGGGAGCGGAACCCCTTGCTCGGGTCATTGGGGTCGACGTAGTTCTGCGGCACCACCAATTCCTCCAGGCTGTTCGGATCATCGGGGTTGAAGTCAGGGTTGGGGACGTGCGCAGGATCGCTCCCACCGGCGTCGAGCCCGCTCTGCCCGTACGGGAAGCCACTCCCCATGATCAGCCACGGGTTCACCGTAAGCTTACCCATCTGGTAGCGCGCGGCGGTGGCGAGGGTCCTTCGCTGATTCCAGTCCACCGGGAATTCCTGCGCCAGGCTGGCTGAGTCGGTCAGGTTCAGGGCCCCGAATCCGAATGGATAGACGTTATCCTGCGGGCTAGTCGCCTTCGCCTCCATCCGCGTGTAGGAGAGCCAACCGCGAAGCTTGCGGCTCATCTTCCGGTCCAGCTTCAGCTCGACGCCGCGGGAGGTGCCGGTTCCATTGCCCGCAAACCAGGTCGGCGCGTTCGGATCGAAATCCGAAAGCCGATCCGACGG
Source organism: uncultured Armatimonadota bacterium (assembly GCA_963699135.1). Lineage (GTDB taxonomy): Bacteria > Armatimonadota > Hebobacteria > Hebobacterales > Hebobacteraceae > JBEKKD01. Next base: position 2,679,484 of record OY969415.1, read on the forward strand.
AATCAGGTTTCCGCTCGCGTCAGTGATCGGATTGCCCTCGGCGTCGTGCAGCACGCCTTGCCAGCGCTGCGTCATCTGGCGGCTGTCCCGGTGGAACCAGGTGGCCGTCACCAGGCTGTTGGGATCGGCCTTCCACTCCACCCCCAGATCCCGGCCGCGGTCGATCTGCGGCTTGGCGGGGAAGAATGGGAAGAACGCCGCGTCCCAGGTCAGGCCCAGGTCGGTGAACATCGGATTCTCGCTCGGGTGAGGCTGGAACTCGGCGGCGATCAGGTTCGCGCGAGGGAACTCCACGTAGCGGCCGTAAGAGCTGCGCACCATCACGCGCGGCGAGACCACATAGGTCGCGCCCGCTCTCCCGCTGGTCTGGTGTAAATCCAGATCACCGGCCCCGGGGTTCGGACGCTCGTAGGTCATCTTGTCATAGCGCCCACCCAGGTTCAGGGTGAGGCGGCGTCCGATCTCCCACGTATCCCCGAGGTAGGCCTGGGTGTTCTTGGTGTCATTGTTCGAGACCGAATCGAGCAGGCCGAACGGGCTGAACTGCGTTCCGAACACGCTATAGCGGTTCCGGTTGTCGCTGTTCAGCTGCCAGACCCCTGCGCCCAGCCGGTGCGCTCCCACCTGCTGCTGGTAGTCGAGCTGACCGACCAGCATCCGCTCGTTTCGATGCTGCCAGAACAGGTTCTCCGGGTCGCCCAGTTCCAGCTCCACGAAGTGGCGCAGCCGCGCGATCCGCACGCTCCAGAAGGCCGTCGGGCTCACTCGGTGGTTGAGGGTAACGCCGTCGATATCGTGCCCCTGTCGGCCGAAATCGGAGTCATCGATAGGCACCTTCGTATCCCAGGTCCCGGTGCCGGGGTCGAATGTCAGTTCCCGGGTGAACGGGAACTGGTAGCGGGCATAGCCATGCGCCGAGAGGACGCTCACGCTATCTCTATCGTTGAGGTCATAGATCACTTTCGCGATGTGATCCGAGACCGTCGGCGCCGACGAGGTGAAAAGGTTCTCGTTGAAGTTGGTGTGCCAGGTGTACAGGCCGTAATACCAGTCGGCGCGGTCAGTCACGTCCCCGGCCTCGAAGGTCAGGCCGCCGAAGTTGTAGGGCGTGCCCACGCTGATGTCCACCATGCGGCCGCGCATCTGGTCGCCCCGCTTGACGACCTGGTTGATGATGCCGCCGGTGAACCCGCCGTACTCCACCGGATAGCCTCCGGTGAACAGTTCGAGGCGATCCAACCCAATCGACACGACGTTGGTAGCGAAGACGTTCGAGTTCGGCTCTGTAATGGGGATGCCATCCAGATAGTAGCCCACCTGGTTCGCTCGCGCGCCCCGGATATGTGGGTAGAGGGTGTTGTCGGGCACCACGCCGGGCTGGGAGAACACGAGCCCCGGGAACTGATACCGGTCATTGGGCTGCGACAGCGTCAACTGCTCATCAGCCTGCGTCACCACGTATTCCGCAGCCGTGACATCCCGGCGCAGCGCCACCCGCGGGGCGGTGATCTTCGCCCGCGCCCCGGCGGCTTCCACCACCGTGGGGTCGAGCTTCACCTCTACCGAGGCGGCCTGTCCCTGCACCACCGTCAGGTCGGAGACCTGGGCCTCCACATACCCAACCATGCCCACATTCACCGAGTAGCTGCCAGGGGGGATGTCTGTGATGACAAACCGCCCCTGCAGGTCGGTGATTGTGCTCACGTCCAGCCCGACCACCAGGACATTGGCCCCCGAAAGGGGCGCCTTTGTCTGGGAATCGGTCACCGTCCCCGAGATCAATCCCGTGACCGCTCCCCAGGCCGAGCCGCTGACTGCCGCCAACACCAGCGCCACTGCGAGGTAACAACTGCGTTTCATGCTGGGTGCTATCATCTTTGCTGCTCCTCCCGCCGATCTAACCTGCTGCTTCCCCCAGCTCGTGGGGCCGCTCGCTTCGCCGCTAGCCAACTGTCGAGAGATCCCCTATCACTGCCATTCCGAGTTTTCGGAACTACCTTGCTCCTATTGAGCCCCCCTTGCTACTTGAGTTCGAACTCCACTACAGCATTCGTGTAAACCCGGCGCGGCTTCCCGTCCTGAGCCGCCGGCCGATAGCGCCAGTTCGAAACCCACTCCTTGGCCGCCGCGTCGAGCCGCTTGTCACCGCTTGACGACACCACCTGCACCTCTGCCACTGACCCCGTCTCCGAAACCAGGACCTTCAGCTTGACCGTGCCTTCGACGCCCTCTTCCTGGGCGGCCGAGGGATAGCGAAGCGTCCCCTTCGCCGCTACCACCGGCTCTGCCCGGTCGGCCACCCGTGAGACGAACGGCTTGCCTGCCGGCTCTCCCTCGCCTCCGCCGGATCCCGCGGCTGGGCCTTGGCCGGCGCCTGTGCCACTCCCGTTCCCGCCTCCACTCCCACTGCCCGAACCTGCGCCCGACCCGCTTCCGGCTCCCGTTCCTGCGCCAGGCACACCGCCCGCGGGCGTCCCCCCGCTCGGCCCCATCGGGGCCTCGCCGCGCGAGCTGCGCGATCCGAGGTCGATCCAGCCCCCGCCACCACCTCCGCCAGCCGTCGCCGCAGGCGCGGGCCGCTCCGGGACCGCCGCCCTTGGCTGGGCCGCGCCCGGACTAGCCGCTTGGCCTCTCGCCGGGCTTGGCAGCGGTTCAGGCCGCGGCCTGCTCGGCGGCGCCTCCGTCTGACGCGTCGGGCGCGGCGGAGGAACCGACGGTAGCGATACCGCGGGCGCCTCGTCGAGTTGCTGCGACGCGGTCAGGTCAACCAGATCGATGGGAGAGGCCACAATCGGAGCTTGCCGGCTGAACACCTGGATTTGCTCCAGGTCACCATCGGCTCCAGTTCCTGTCGGGAACCGCGACGCAGTTGCCAGCGCCAGGCCGTGCAGCAGCAGGGCCACCGTGAACGCCCAGCCCAGGAACTGGTCGCGGGTACGGCCGCTCATTGCGTGCCTCTGCTCTCCTCCACCGGCTTGGTGGCGATCGCCATGTGCGCCGCCCCAGCCCTCTTTACCGCGTCCATCGCTCGTATCACATCGCCGTGGAGAAGCCCGGCGTCGGCGTTTATCACCACCATCAGCTCCGGGCGCTTATCAAGGCGCGCCTTCAGCTCCTGCCCCAGCTCCCCGCGAGCGATCTGCCGCTTGTCGAGGAAGACTCGCCCCTCCCGGTCCAGCGTTACCACCAGCGACCGGTCGCCCCACGTCTGCGGGCTGGCGGAGCTTGCCGAAGGCAGGCTGACCGGAAGCCCCGCCTGCCTCGTCATCGCCAGCGACGCGATCATGAAGAACACCAGCAGGAACGCCATGGTGTCGATCATGGGTATGAGCTCGATGCGAGCCTTCTCGACCGGGCGCCGCTTAACGCGCAAGGGGCACCCTCTCCCGGTCGTCGGCGGTCTTCAGCAGATGCTCGAGCTGGGTCGCTCGAAACTCTATCTCCTCGGTCACCTGTCGCAGCTTGTCCCGGCACCAGTTGTAGCCGATCAAGCTGAAGATGGCGATGGCGAGGCCGCTCGCGGTTGCAATCAGCGCCTCGGCCACCCCGCCCGTGATCCCCGTGGGGTGACTGGTCCCATTCACCGCGATGATCTGGAACGACGTGATCATCCCCAGCACGGTCCCGAGCAGGCCCAACAGCGGCGCCAGCGTCACCACCGTGTCGAGCACCGTCAGCCGACGGTTCAGCGCCCTCTGGTCAGCCAACACCTGCTCTTCCATCGCTTCTGTGATGGGTCCGCCCATGAGGTAGGCTCGCAGGCCCGCCGCCAGCACATTGGCCACCGGGCCACCTGTCTCTTCGCACCGCGCTAGCGCCTCTTCGCCGTCTCCACTGCGGAGAGCGCGCCTGATGGCGCCGATCAGGTCTGATCCCCCCCGATCGGCGTTCCGCAGCACCAGGTAGCGCTCGACGATCACAGTCGCCGCTAGCATCGAGCAGATCGCCAGCGGCACCATCACCGGCCCGCCCTTCGAGAGGGTCACCAGAATCTCACCCACAACAACTACCTCCCGCGCACAACGCTACACCTAACATCCTGCCAGACAGAGCAATGAGCGACGCGAAAGCATCGCGCCGAAAACTGACGCCGGACCCCCGCCTCCCACACTCTGCTGTGCGCAAGCATCAGCAGGTAGAGGCACGGCTCCGATGCTATTCCACTGCTTCGAGACGTCGCTAGCTGGGCTGTATCGGTCATCGCGCCGAACTAGCGCCGACATGACGCCGGGACGCGACAACGTCGGCGCCGCACCGCTTCGGCGCCTCTGCAACCCACAACCGCGGGCCTATTCCACATTCCGGGGCAGCAAAAGGGCCTCGCGCATGCCCGCAGCCGCTTTCCCACCGCCGCTTGGCACGCCTCCAGCCCACCCCATTGGTCAGAATTGCCACATTCGCCCCCCAGATGCCTACAGGCGGCGGCCGAGGGCTGGTGAATGTGACCTGCAGAAACGCCTCGAAAGGGGTGCTGCCATGGTTGAGAAGGGGGCGCCGGAAGACAAGCCCGTCGGCGAAGTCACCCACTACTTTGGCCACATCAACGTCATGGCCATCCACCTCACCGACCGCCTCGCCGTGGGCGACCATGTCCACATCGTGGGCCACACCACCGACCTTGCCTGCACCATCGGCTCCATGCAGGTCGAGCACCAGCCGGTAACACAGGCAGGCCCGGGAGCCTCTGTCGGGGTCAAGGTGGCCGGGAAAGTGCGTCCCGGAGACCACGTCTACCGAGCCTGAACCCCGGCCGGAAGGTTCCCCTGGCTGCCAAAACACATCTGATTCACCCCCAGCGGATGGCGTTGCCGCTGGCCGCCCACCCGCGGGCGTTGACATCGCGACCCGGCTTCCGGTATCATGGGCCTGGGTGGGGGCGTCTCGGGTCACGTTGTTCCCCCGCAGTCGTCCGGGTGTCACCTCAGGAGTCGAGGAATGAAGGATAAGATCCATCCGAAATACGTGCCTGCTCGCGCCACCTGCGCCTGCGGGAATCAGTTCGTGACCCGCGCCACCGTGGCGGAGGTCAGGGTCGACATCTGCTCTCAGTGCCATCCGTTCTACACCGGCCGTCAGAAGATCGTCGATACCGAAGGGCGAGTGGAGCGGTTCCAGCAGCGCTACGTGCGCTACCAGAAGCAGGCGGAAGAGGCGAAGGCGAAGCAGACCAAGCCTCCTGCCCAGGCCAAGGCCGCCGCTAAGCGCTAGCCGGGTTTCGCGTTCTCTCTGCCGCCCACGCACGTTCGCGGGCGGCGATTTTGTGGGTACGGGGCTTCCATCTTGCAGGACGAGCAGAAACCTACCGCCCACGCCTCCCCAGCCGAGCACGAACGCGCCCTCCGGCCAGCATTTCTCCTACGGGGGGCAGGCGGTGATCGAGGGGGTGATGATCCGGGGCCGCCGCGGGTATGCCACCGCATTTCGGTTGGTAGATGGCGGGATTCAGGTCGAGAAGCACACCTGGGTGCCCCTCAGCCGTCGCCACTGGCTCCTGAACCTCCCGGTACTGCGTGGCACCCCGGCCTTGATCGACGCCCTGATCATCGGCTACCGCTCGCTCATCGCCTCCGCTGACGCCGCCTCCCACGGCGAGGGCATCGCTCCGCCGACGCCGTTCCACTACGCCATCTCGATCGCGGTCGCTCTCTCCATCGCGGTTGGCGGCTTCGTCCTTGCGCCCAGCGCCGCCATCCAACGGATGCACCTGAACCCATTCACCATGAATCTGGTCGAAGGGCTAGTCCGACTGCTCTTCTTCGTGATCTTCATCTCCGCCACATCGCTCATGCCGGACATGCGCCGGGTGTTCCAGTACCATGGCGCCGAGCACAAGGTGATCCACGCCTACGAGGGCGACAGGCAGGTACAGCGTGGCCGACACAGAGCCGTACGATACCCTGCACCAGCGCTGTGGCACGAGCTTCATCTTCATGGTGCTGTTCGTCGGGATCCTGGTGCACGCGCTGATGGGCTGGCCTTCCCTGGCATTGCGGTTGCTCTCCCGGTTGGTCGTGCTGCCCATCGTCGCCGGCATCGCCTATGAGCTGATCCGCCTGGCAGGAAAGCACAAGGCGTCGCCTGTTTTGAATGCGCTGGTGTGGCCGGGAATGCTGCTGCAGAAGATCACCACCAAGGAGCCGACGTCGGACCAGGTGGAGGTCGCCATCAAGGCGCTCGATGGGGCATTGGAACTCGATGGGGCCCAGGCGTGAAGCCCCGGCCGCGGTGCTGACCCATGCTGAACGAAGCGCTGCGAGGTAGACTGCCGGAGCTGGCTCGCCAGTACGACGAGCTGGGCGAGCAGCTTGGGCAGCCCGACGTGTTAGCCGACCCGCGAAAGATGCGCGAGATCGGCCGCGCTCGCGCGCGGCCTCGAGCCGGTGGTCGATGGCTTCCGCGAGTACCAGCGGGTCGAGGGCGACATCTCCGAGGCCGAGGCGCTACTGGCGGAAGCGAGTGATCCCGACCTCGAACAGGAGCTGGCCCGCCTGAAGGAGCGGGAGGCAGAGCTAGCCGCGCGCCTGGAGGAGGAACTCGCGCCCCGCGACCCCGACGACGACCGCGACTGCATCCTCGAGATCAGAGCCGGAACCGGCGGCGAGGAAGCCGCTCTATTCGCCGGCGACCTGCTCCGCATGTACTTGCGCCACGCCGAACAGGCCGGATGGAAGACCGAGATCATGAGCCAGAACCCGGGCGAGATGGGCGGCTACAAGGAAGTCGTCGTCTCGATGAAGGGCCGGCGCGCGTTCGGGCGGCTGAAACATGAAAGCGGGGTCCATCGCGTGCAGCGCGTCCCCGTGACGGAAAGCTCGGGTCGCATCCACACCTCCGCCGCGACGGTGGCCGTATTGCCGGAAGTGGAGGAGGTCGAGATCGAGATCAACCCGGCCGATCTGCAGCTCGATACCTACCGGTCAGCAGGCGCCGGCGGGCAGAACGTGCAGAAGAACGAGACCGCGGTGCGCATCACCCACAAGCCGACCGGCCTCGTGGTAGCTTGTCAGGACGAGCGCTCCCAGCTTCAGAACCGGGAGAAGGCGCTGCGCGTGCTGCGCGCCCGCCTCTACGAGATCGGCGACGCGAAGCAGGACGCCGAGATCGCCCAGTCCCGGCGCGATCAGGTCGGCAGCGGCGACCGCAGCGAGAAGATTCGCACCTACAACTATCCCCAGTGCCGCCTCACCGACCACCGGCTGGGCCGCAACTGGCACAACCTCGCGACGATCATGGATGGTGACATCGCCGCCGTGCTCGATGCCCTTCAGGAGCACGAACGGACCGAGCGAATGAGCCGCGCGGGCGCGGGATAGCCGCGAACCGGAAGCCGGCCGCTCCCAGGTGCTGATGCCAGCAATCTCCCAGGTTATGGCCCGCTGCGCCGCCGCCCTCGCCTCCGCCGGAATCGATGAGTCCCGCCTGGAGGCCGAACTCCTCGTCGGTGAGGTTACCGGCCGCAGCCGCGAGTGGCTCTTCCTGCACCCCGATGAGCGCCTTACCCCCGACCAGGCCGCGCGGCTCGATTCCCTGCTCGCCCGCCGGCAGAAGCGCGAGCCGCTCCCCTATCTCCTCGGCCGCGCGGAGTTCTACGGTCTCTCCTTCCGCGTCACTTCCGCCGCCATCATCCCGCGTCCCGAGACCGAGATCCTGGTAGAAGCGGCCATCGAGTACGCCCGGGCGAGCCAGGCGGAAACGGCTCTGGACGTTGGCGCGGGCTCCGGGGCGATTGTGGTAACGCTCGCGAAGCTCCTCCCAGGCCTGCGGGCGGTCGCGGTCGATATCTCCAGGGATGCGCTGCGCCTCACCCGAGAGAACGCGCTCGCCCATGGCGTGGCCGATCGCGTAGGCCTCGTCTGCAGCGACCTTCTTTCCGGCATCAGGGGAGAGTTCGACTGCGTGCTCGCCAACCTGCCCTACATCCGCCGCGGCGAGTTCCCCGACCTCCAGCCGGAGGTCGCGCGACTTCGAGCCGCGGGGAGCGCTCGATGGTGGCGAGGATGGGATGACCCTGGTCCGCCAACTCGGGGAGCAACTCTTGGCCCATCTTCGCACAGGGGGCTTCGTCTTGTTCGAGGTGGGCCTAGGGCAGGCCGCAGAAGTGCAGAACCTGCTGACCAGACAAGGACTGGCCGAGGTGAGCGTGCTGCGCGACTACGCGGGGATTGACCGGGTCGTGTTCGGCCGGCGAAAGGGCTAGGCAGGTGCTAAGAATCGACACACGAGTAGTACCCGTCGACCCTCACGATCCCGATCCCCAGGCCATCAAGGCCGCGGCGGAGATCATCCGGTCGGGAGGGCTGGTGGTGCTGCCGACTGACACCGTCTACGGCCTGGTCTGCGACCCCGGGCAGCAGCAGGCGGTCGACGCCATCTACCAGGTCAAGCAGCGCGACCGAGAGCTTCCTCTGGCGTTGCTGCTCCACGACACGGCGCAAGTGAGCGTGTGCGTGCGAGAAGTGCCCGAGCTGGCGGTACTCGCCATGCAGCAGTTCTGGCCGGGGCCGCTCACCATCATCGTCGGAAGTTGCCGGGAGATGACCGCACCCGTCTGCGCCGGCCTGCAGGGCGTTGGGTTGCGCCTGCCATCGCACGTGGTGCCTCGCCAGGTGGCGGGCGCGGCCGGTGTGCCGTTGGCCAGCACCAGCGCCAACATCAGCGGTCGGCCCCCCGCTCGCACCGCGGAGGAAGCGCTCTCGCAGCTTCGCGGGCTCGTGCCGCTGATCCTCGACGCGGGACCTGCGCCGGTCGGCCGGGAATCCACCGTGCTCACCTTCCTGACCACGCCACCCCAGGTGTTGCGCGAGGGGGCGATCCCAGTGGCGCGGCTGCGCGAGGTGCTGGGCAAGGTGCGGGAGAAGTAGGCGGCCGTGCTGGTGGAGCCGATCTCGAGCCATAGGAGATGAGCGTGGACACAATCACCGCGATTATGCAGAGACGCAGCATCCGAAAGTATGCGGCCAAGCCGATATCAGACGATAACTTGAGAACCGTGCTGGAGGCCGGGAGGCAGGCCCCCTCCGCGGCCAACCGCCAGCCCTGGCATTTCGTCGTGGTGCGCGAAGAGGGCCAGAAGAAGCGCTTGGCCGAGGCCTGCTCCGGGCAGACCTGGATGGCCGACGCCGGGGCCATCATCGCCGCCCTGGGTAAGCCCGCCGTCAACGAGAAGTGGTATCCCGTCGATGTGGCGATCGCACTCCAGAACATGATCGTGGCCGCGACGGCGCTGGGCTACGGCACCTGCTGGGTGGGAGCGTTCGAGGAAGCGAAGGTGAAGGAAGTGCTCGGCGTGCCCGAGGAGGTGCGGGTTATCGCCCTCACCCCGCTGGGCACTCCTGCCGACAAGCCCGACCAGCGCCCGCGCATGCCGATGGAGGAGTTCGCCTCCGCCGAGCGCTACGGGCAGGCCATGCGGTAGCGCACCGGCCAACAGGAACGCAGAGGCCGCACCTGTGAGGCAGGGCGAAGGCGCCCTGCCTCTGCGCGTCCCGGCAGGCCCCACAAATGCTCTGCGCCCGCCATCAGGCGGGCGCAGAGGTGCATCGAAGCGCAGACGAACGGCTTGTTCCGCCTAGTTGTCGTACCTGAAGTCGCTGTACTGGTGCTGGATCGGGTTGAGCGAACTCCCGATTGCCACCAGATACCATGCGCCGCCAAGCTGGCGCAGCCGGAACGACACATACACCTCGTGCCTGTCGCCATCGGGATCATAGAACACCTGCCGCCCGGTGACGAAGACCTCATGGCTCGAGATCCAGATCGGGTTGTCGAAGTCCATCTCCACCGTCTGAGTCGTCGTCAGCGTGTCCAGCGTCATCTGGTAGAAGTCATCCGTCGTGGTCGTGTAGGAGTACTCGCCATCGAAGTACACGCGGATGTCGAGCTGATCGGTCAGATGCCCGGTCAGCGATCCGATGTCGCTATTCAGCCAGGCCTGCCGGATATCGCTGATCGCGCGATCGGCGCTGGCGTAGTCGAGCCCGTAGTTAGTGTAGTACCGGTACGGGGTTGCCGGCGGCGTGTAGTAGTACTCGGCCGGAGCGTAGTAGACTCGGGTCGGATAGACCCACGCCGGGGTCCAGCCGTAGAACGAGTACACTGCCGGGTAGTACCCCGGATACCAGAACCCGACGAAGTACGGGTCCGAGTAGTAGTACGGGTAGAAGAAGTTGATCACGATCACCGAGTGGTGACGGTGGTGCCCGAAGTCCCCGTCGAACCGCGGCGCAAACACGAAGCCGAAGCGCGGCGTCCCGTAGTTGTTGACGATATTGGTGTAGTTGATCGTGATGTTGTTGTTGACGACATTGGTGCGGTTGAACACCACCGCTTCCGAAGGCACCGGGTTGCCGACCACGTCGTGGGTCATCCTGCCCTTGGCATCCCAGTTGCCGAGCTGCTGGTTCTCCTGGCGGATGCGATCGCGCATCCGGGTCTGCAAGCGGGATGCGTCTCCCTTCGGCACGGTTCGCACGAGTTGGTCGCTCTCGGGACCGCGGAAGGTGGCCCGGGGCACTTTGAACGCACGATCGGTCGTCGGCGCGGTCGGCCTGCCCACTGCGCTTCCTGGGTTCTTCCCGCCCACGCCGCGCGTTGCCTGAGGTGCGCGGTTGCTGGTACCGGGCCGGCTGAGCTTGGGCATGTCCTGCGGCCCCCGCTGTACCGTGCCTGGCTGCTGACCGGAAGTGTTGCCGCGATTCCTCCGGACGACTGCGCCGTTATCAGGGGCAGCCGTGCCGTCACCGCGGGTAGCCCCACCACGAATCGAGGTATCAGGGGTCGCCGCCCTCTTGGTCGGGCGGTAGAGCTGGTACGGATTCTGGCCGGAGCCGGTGCCGCGTTCGAGTTTCGGCTGATCGAAGCCGCGGGTTCCACCATCGACGCTAGCCTGCGGGGTCGCCACCCGCTTGGCCGGACGGTTGCGCTGATACGGTTCCTGGCCGGAGCCGGTGCCGCGTTCGAGTTTCGGCTGATCGAAGCCGCGGGTTCCACCATCGACGCTAGCCTGCGGGGTCGATGACCTGCGCGGCTGGCGATAGGTCTGGTTGCCGTTGCTCTGTTGGTCCCCGCCGGTCTGCCGACCCCAGGCATTCCCTCGCGGGGTTGACGCCTGAGGCGGCTGATAGGGGGTCTGGACCTCGGGAGCCGGCTGCTGGCGCATATAGCCAGGGGACTGGCGAACCGCGCCGGGGGCCTGCTGCTGACCGTTGTTGGGCGCGGTAGGCCGGATTTCCCACCGGCTCACCGGCGTCCGCTCCTGGCGCGAAAAGGCCGGAGGGGAAATGTTCCGTTGGGGAGCGGGGTTGCCTGCGGGCGCCTGCTCGCGGCCCGCCTGACGGCCCTGCTCCACGCGAGCGGCAGGGGTGGCGTCTCTCGCGGCCTGGTTGCCGCGAGCCGTCTTTTCCTGCTGCTTGCTGTCGCCCCTATCTCGGTCCTGGTTCCCTCGCCCCGCCCAGGACACCGACGGCGCCAGGGAGAGGCCGGCGAAGAGGACCGCGGCGACAAGACCAGTCTGAACTGAGTGAGCTACATGGAAGCGTTTCATCTCACCCGTCTCCTGTTCCGCCGTACCGCCATCAAGCGGAGGGCAGCCCGACCATAGGTCCTCGTCCGTACGTGCGCCTTATTGTACCGCGTTTGGTGGCCCGCGAAACACCCCAGAAAAGACAACCCCCCGGAGATTTCCGGGGGGTTGTCGGGTACGTCCACGACGCGTCTGGTCAGGCCTAGAAGGCTACCGAGAGCTCGGCGCGGATGACCTGAATCGCATCGTTGATGGCGAACACGTCGACGACGTTCGTGCCCACGACAGAGGTCGTAACCGGCACCTGCTGCTTGGACATGACCTTGTCGACTTCGCGGCGGCCGTAGAGCAACTTCGCAGTGACGTTGCTGGAGAGCTGCCGAGTGAGCTGGACAGTCCAGACTGGATCCGCGTCAACCCACTTGCCAGGCTTGGCGATCGCGGCGCCCTGAGAATCGGTGCCATTGAAGAACATCCAGCTCAGGAACTCCGGATTGTACGCCTTGCCGTTCGCATAGGTGACCTTCAGCCCGTTTTCCTTGCCCAACAGCGTCGGGAAGTCGGCAGCGATGTGCCAACCCTTGGCGATGTTGGTCGGATCGAGGAAGAGCGAGCGGTCGACCCAGTTGATGTCATGCGCGCTGACTTCGGCCAGCGGATGCAGCGCGGAGAGCGGCAGGTTGAACGCGCCGCCCATGAAGACCGAATCCCATCCCATGCCCTGCGGTGAGAAAGCATAGCCGGGATCGATCCGGCCGTACTCGCCGGTCAGGCCGAGCCAAGTGTTCTGCCACTTGACGCCGCCCAGCCAGGCATTGCGGCCGGCATCTTCGATGCTCAGCTCGCCCGCGTCCTTGGTGCCGTCCTCATCCGAGTCGATGAACTTGAGGCCGGTCGGCCACTTGCGAAGCTGAGCGAACTCGCCGTACCAGTCCAGGCCCAGAGCCTTGCCATCGAGGTCCGCGCTCCAGCCCTGTTCCTTGTTGAAGCCGCTCTGGAGCCAGCTCACGCCCAGGTCCCAGTTCTTCATCAGCTTCATGTCGGCGTAATACAGGTTGTAGTTGTCCTGCCCGTTGGTCTTCGGGGTGTACATGCCTGCGCTGTACATCGCCAGGCCCGGAAGCCCGAGCGAGCCGGCGCTGGCGCCGAAGAACTGCTCGCGGTCGAGCATCCCCCAGAAGATGCCCCAGGAGAACGGCTTGTCGTTGTTCCAGTCCAGCTTGAGGCCCTTGATGCCGTCAAGGTTGTTGTCCATGAGGAGGCCCAGGCCCCGCTTCACGAACTGCTTACCAACGGTGACGTCAACCGGAGCCAGGAAGCGGCCGTGATAATCGAACCAGGCCTCGCGGATATTCACGGTGTCCATCGTGCCGTTGCCCGCGAACTGGTTCGGTCCGCCCACGATCTCCGCGCCGAGCACATCACCCAGCGAGTTGTTGTTGAGCGGGTCAGTCCAGAGCTGAACCTTGACGTTGGTCGAGTCGTTCAGCGAGCCCTTGAGATCAATCCGGGTGCGCTGGGTGAGGAAATCCGCAGCCTTGAAGGAGTCCTTCAGGGCGTCGGTGATGGGAATGCTGGCGAAGAAGCTAGGCCCGCCAGGGAATCCCACCTGATCGCCCCAGAGCCCGGTTCGGGAATCGAAGTCCGGAAGGTTGATCCCGCCGTAGGGAGCGATGTCGCCGTTCTCCGTGCTCTGAAGCTCGCCGAAGTACGGATAACCCGTGGACTCGACTTCCTGCGTGCCAAGCTTGGTGCCGTACAGGCCGGCGCGGAAGACGATGTCACCACTGACGGTGATGACGGGGCCCTTCGTGCCCGGCTTCGCCTCGAGCTCTTCGACGCGCTTGGTCAGATTGTCCAGGTCGGAGCGGAGCGCCTTGAGTTCCGGCTGGAACTCCTTGGCCAAACGGTCCAGCAGCGCCTGCTGCTCGGCCGTCAGTCCGCCGCCACCGGCCGCCCCAGCAGGGCCCGCAGGTCCCGGAGGTCCGGGCTGCTTTGCCATCTGCTCGACGCGGTCCATCAGTCGTGCGATTGCCTGCGCAAACTCGTAACGGGTCAGGGGCTGCTTGCCCTTGAAGGTTCCGTCCGGGTAGCCCTCGATCAGTCCGGTCTCGGCCAGCTTGTTGACGGCATTGTATGCCCAGTGGTCGAGCGGGACATCACTGAAAGGCTGCTGCGCGAAGGCAGGAACCAGGGCGCCGGCGATAATAATCAGCGCTCCCAGTACAAACCCTACTCTACGCATCTGTTCCTCCTTGAATGTGTACGTCTCGATCGGCGGAACCGAAGCGCAACGGTCTGCACGGAGCGTCCTAGTTACCTCTCGCGCAGATTCGCCAACACCTCGGCTCTCGCCCAGTCTGCTGCTTCGCGGCCCACGTGTGCGTCTTTGAACCCACCTCCTTTCCGGCGCACAAAGCCGTCTGCCGCTCGGCAGCCTAGAGAGCATGCTATTCAGTTGTTCATCACGCCACCCGCAGACGCCACTGCGACCGCAGCGCGCCCGCGAACGGCAGATAGATATGCCACGTCCCGTCCGGGGCATCTAATCGGCCCCGTGTTGCAGAAGCGCGAACCCGCGTCACGCGTCCAGTGCTATCTCGCTGTCAGCCGGAGCCGACGCTAACGCTCTCAGCACCCCCTGGCGCCCACACGCGTCAAATCAGGGCCAGCTTCATGGAGATCTCGATCCCGCGCCCGCAATTGTCCCCGCGCCCATCTCAGGACGATCAGTCTTAGCAGAGTTAGACACGGCAAGCGACCAGATAGTCGCGCCCTAACCCAAGGACCTATTATAGCCCATTCCAGCCCCCAGGCAATCCTGTTTGAGGACAACACGGCCAAAATGTTCAGCCAGAGGACCACAACTCCGCCGCGACGAATCGCTTCCAGGTGGGCCCGGAGGCGCCTAGGACATGATCATCGGGGTGCCAAGAGAGATCAAAGATGGGGAAGAGAGGGTCGCCATCACACCGGCCGGGGTGCGCGCCTTCCGCGACCACGGCCACCAGGTGCTGGTGGAGACCCAGGCCGGCGAAGGAAGCCGGATCTCGGACACTGAGTTCCGCCGCGCTGGAGCGCGCGTGATCGCCGAGGCGGGGCAGATCTACGCCAAGGCCCAGCTCGTGCTCAAGGTCAAGGAGCCGCTCCCACCCGAGTACCCCATGCTGCAGTCGGGCCAGGTTCTGTTCACCTACCTCCACCTTGCTTCCTCCCGTGACCTCGTACACGCGCTGCTCGCCGCCGGAGTGACCGCGTTGGGCTACGAAACGGTGCAGACCGAAAGCGGCGCGCTGCCCCTCCTGGTCCCCATGAGCGAGATCGCTGGCAAGATGTCCGTCCAGATCGGAGCCCGGCTGCTGGAGGCGCAGCAGGGGGGCCGCGGCACTCTGCTCGGCGGCGTGCCCGGCGTTCCGCCGGCCGAGGTGGTGATCCTGGGATGTGGCGTGGCGGGAGCGAACGCGGCCAAGGTGGCCGTCGGCATGGGCGCTCATGTCACCATTCTCGACATCAACCACGACCGACTGAAGTACCTCGATGACGTCTTGAGCGGCAATGTGATCACGGTCTATGCGAATGCCTACTCCATCGAGCGCTCCGCCAGCTATGCCGATTTGCTCATCGGCGCGGTGCTCGTGGCGGGTGCGCGAGCGCCCAAACTGGTGACGCGGGAGATGGTACGCAAGATGAAACCGGGATCGGTGATCGTCGATATCTCCGTAGATCAGGGAGGCTGCGTGGAGACGATCCATGCCACTAGCTACTCCGAGCCGACCTACGCGGTCAACGGCGTCATCCACTATGGCGTGCCAAACATCCCCGCAGCAGTGCCCCGCACTTCCACCTATGCGCTCACCAACGCCACCCTCCCCTGGGCGCTCGAAATCGCCGACAAGGGGCTGGAGGGGGCTCTGCAGGGGAATCCCGCGCTAGCGCGGGGGCTGAACACCGCCCGCGGCCACGTCACCCACCCCGCGGTGGCCGCCGCCTTCCACCTGCGTGCTGCCAGGTGGGAAGACGTGCTGCTAGAGGTGCGCTGACATGCTGCCGAAATCGAGTAACCTGCTGTCCCTCCCATCTGCGGCCGACCACGCCGCCTGGCTGAAGGCGAAACGCCGCCAGCTCATTCGCCTGTTGGGTGGATTCCCCGGAAGGACTCCTCTGAACGCGGTAGTCACGAAACGCGAGGAGCTGAAGGATCGCTTCGTCGAGTGGATCCGCTACGAGGCCGAGCCCGGCGATATCGTGCCGGCGGTCATGCTCATCCCGAAAGGGCGCACCCCGCCTGTGCCAGCCGTGCTCTGCCACCACCAGCACGCCGGCCAGTTCGAACTGGGGAAGAGCGAAATCCTGGGCTGGGCGGGCAATCCGCAGCAGGCGTACGCCTCTGAACTCTGCGCCCGCGGCTACATCACCCTCTCTCCCGACTGCATCGGCTTCGAGGAGCGCGCGCATCCGCGGCTCTCCGGGCCCGACTATGAACGGTTTCTGGCGCACGACCTGCTGCTGCACGGCCTCACCCTTCAGGGCAAGATGATCTGGGACGTGATGCGCGCCATCGACTACCTCTCCACTCGGCCGGAGGTGGACGAGGCGCGCATCGGCATGATCGGTCATTCCCTCGGGGCCTGCGAAACCTGGTGGTCGATGGCGCTTGAGCCCCGCATCAAGGCGGGGGCGGCAAGCTGCGGGGTGACGACCTACGCGGCCGTGTTAGCGGCCGAATGGTACCACAACTACGGATGGTACGTGCCAGCGATCCTCAAGTGGGGCGACCAACCGGAAGTCGTCTCGTTGATCGCGCCTCGGCCTTTCCTGGCGCTTTCAGGAGCCAAGGACCGCGGCTTTCCCATCTCCGGCGCCAGGGACGTGGTGTCCCGCGCCGGGATGCTCTACCGCCGCCTCGGGGCGGGTGAGGCCCTGGAGCTATTCGAGTCTCCCGCGGGCCACGAGTTCACCGACGAAATGCGACACAAGGCCTATCTGTGGTTCGATCGGTGGCTGTGATAAGGGTTGCCAATGACCGCATCCGGTGTTATCATGATGCCAAGAGTGATGTAATGAGGTAAGATGACATGGTTCGGACGCAGATCCAGTTGACTGAGAAGCAGGCATCAGAGCTGAAGCGGATGGCGGCCGAAAGGAGGGTTTCGGTGGCCGAACTGGTGCGCGAGGGGGTGGACAGCATCATCACGGCCTCGCGGGAGATGAGTTCGGAGGAGCGGAAACGGCGTGCCCTGGCAGTCGTCGGGAGATATCGGGGCCCCCGCGACCTGTCTGAACGCCACGACGATTACTTCGCGGAGCCAGCCGCAGATGAGGAAGCGACGTCGTGAGCGTGTTTGTCGATTCCTCCGCGTTTCTGGCGCTCCTTAATGCCGAAGACGCGCACCATCTCCCGGCGGCGGCATGTTGGCGACAGCTCCTGTTGGAGGGTGATAGCCTTCTCACCACGAGCTATGTGACACTGGAAGCGGCGGCCACCGCGCAGAGAAGGCTCGGCCTACAGGCCGCCAGGGACCTCCTTCTGGATCTGCTGCCCCTCGTCACACTGGAGTGGGTGACACCCGTACTTCACGATCCCGCCGTCATCAGTCTAGTCGCAGCGGGTCGGCGCGATCTCAGCCTGGTTGACTGCGTAAGCTTCCAGTTCATGCATAGAGTGGGGATCAGCCAGGCCTTCACCTTCGATCGCCACTTCGCCGAGCAGGGGTTCGAGGTAGTTCCCGCCGGTCCCTAGCAAAGAAAAGCGCTGCGCTCGGGGTGGACCGAACGCAGCGCGGACCAGGGGCACGCAGAGGCGTGTCCGACTCTCCTAATGCCACATCCGCCACGACTCGCCCAACGAACGGGTTCGGCCGCACAGAAATGGTGCTGTTCGCGACCCAGGCCCCGCGGTCGCGCCTGCGGGCTCGCCGAACTTGACATGCGTCGCGGGCCGCTGGTATACTCCGCTCGGTTGCTGCGGTCAGGCGCAGTCTGCCTGGTTGCGCGCTGGCAGCCCTGGAAGGCCGCGGAGGCGGGAGCGATCGCGGCCCCAACCGTGCTCCTCTCTCACCTGCCGATCGCTCCACGCTGAAGGGCGCGACGCGCGTTCGCGCGGCCGCCAGGTTAGCAGTCAACCGCACGCATGGCGAGATGGGTTGTCGCCTGTGGGCGTGTCGTCGTGGCACTGTTCGCGTCTGCTTGGCGGGAACGCGAGAGCAAGAAGGCGGGGCTAGCTATGGAGATGTGGCTGCTAGCGGTGTTCCTCCTCTGGGTGCCCATCGCCACCTTCTACCTGCACGGTATCAGGGCTGTGGTGCAGACGAGGGAGGAGCGAGTCCGTCGCGACCTCGCCACTCTGGCCGACGCTGCTGAAGACTGGCAACATGCTCTCCAGAGCCTGGGATTGCGGGAATGGCGCGAGATCGGCGACGCGCTGGAAAGCCTATTAGAGGTCCTGAAGGGACGCGGGTCACTTCGAGAACGCCTGCAGGCGGCCGGCGAGACGCGGGTCCTATTCCGCGAGCACACGGACGCCGCCCGGCGGGCGGCCGCTGCCATGTCGATTCAGATCGGGGAAGCGGCCGAACGCCTGGATCGCGCCCTCCAGCATATCCGGCTGGACCTGGCCCGATACAACGCAGCCGCGGCCGACGCCGATTTCGCCTGTGAACGATTTCCACTGTCTCTGCTGGCGCGAGCTGTCGCCCTCAGGAGGCATACGATATTCGGCTGAGAGCAGTGGGTTAGGACAGATTGGCCGCGGGCCGGAGGGCCGGCAAGTAGCCCTCCGATCATTCTGAGTTCCCTCTCCCGAGAGCCCGATACTCTGCGAATGTAGTGTGGCAGCACCCGCTGTAGCCATAGGCGGAAGCCCCATGCAGGGGCGCCGCAGAGTTGAGATCAAGCATGGGAGAGATGGGCGCAACAGATCTGGGTGTCGCGATCGCCGCCACCGCGGCGGGAGTCGGGGCCAGCGTCACCGGCTGCTGCTTCTGGCTCCGCCGTCAGTCGGAAAAGATCAACAGCCAGTGGGATGACATCTACTTCCAGCTCCGTGGGCGCAGCCAGCTAGTTAGCCAGCTCAACGAGCGCCTGCGCGTCGTGCTCCGGGCGAATACCAAGCTGGTCGAGGATATCCAGTACCTGCTGCACCGCATGGAGGAGACCAACGACCCCCACACCCATGCGGCCGTGCAGAACAGCCTGGTGCTGACGGTCCAGACCGCAGTCGAGCAGTTCCATCGCGACGCCAAGTTCCGCCTCGACCCCGAACTGGGGAAGGTGATGGAGTCTATCCGCGTAGTCGACAGCCACCTCGCTCCGATGCGCGACCGCTATAACGAATCGGTGCGCACCCACAACAAGCGGGTGAACAGCTTCCCCATTTCGGTGGCCGGCAGGATCACGCGCGCCCGCGAGCGAGCCCTATTCCCGATGCTGATCCCCTGGTGGAGCACCGAAGCGGCAGCCTACGGCTCTATCACCTCCGACGACATCCGGCATCAACTCCAGACCTGGAAGGCCCCGCTCATCCTGGTCCCATCGCAGCGCACTCAGTGGCCGGGCGGCGGGCCTGGCAGCGGGCGCGTCGTGCACGTCCCCAAGTCTGCATCGGCCTCGCCAGGCGAAGCCGCAACGCCCCCATCTGACCGGACCGGTGAACCACGTCGATGATCGATCTTGACCTCCTTCTGCAGCAACTCGTCGAGCGGGAAGGGTCCGACCTTCACCTCAGGGCTGGCGAGCCGCCGATCTACCGCGTTCATGGAGATCTGGTCAGGACCTCGCGCCCTCCCCTGAGCCGGGAGGAAGTCGCGGAGCTTGCTTTCGGCATGCTGAATCCCGTCCAGCGCGAGCGGCTCGAATCGGGCTCTGAGGTGGATTTGGCCTACGAAGTCGCCGGAATGGCGCGTTTCCGAGTGAACGTCTACTGGGAACGCGGCTGGGTCTCGGCCGCTCTCCGCCTCATCCCGCTACGGATCCAGACGATCGAGGAACTCGGCCTGCCCCCGATTCTGCGGGATCTCGCGATGGCCGCGCGAGGCCTGGTGCTGGTCACCGGCCCGACGGGGAGCGGGAAGTCCACGACACTGGCGGCCATGGTGGACCGTCTCAACGAGCACCGCGAGGCGCACGTCATCACCATCGAGGACCCCATCGAGTTCTCCCACCCGGACAAGCTATCGTCGATCAGCCAGCGCGAGGTGGGCGTCGACACCCGGTCCTTCGGGGACGCGTTGCGCCACGTCATGCGGCAGAACCCGGACGTCATCCTGGTCGGCGAAATGCGCGACCTCGAAACCATCCAACTGACCATCACCGCGGCCGAGCTAGGCCACCTGGTGCTCTCTACGGTCCACACCACCGATGCCGCGCAGACCGTCGACCGCATCGTCGACGTCTTCGAGCCCCAGCGCCAGCAGCAGATTCGAACCCAGCTCGCGCTGACTCTTCAGGCGGTCATCTCCCAGACTCTCGTCCAGCGCGCCGACCGGCCCGGTCGAGTGGCCGCCTTCGAGATCATGGTCGCCACCCCCGCGGTCCGGAACATCATCCGTGAGCGTCGCACCCACCAGCTCTACGGAGTGATCGAATCGGGCTCGGAACACGGCATGCAGTTGATGGACTCACACCTGGTGACCCTCTGCCGCGAAGGTAAGATCACTTTCGACCAGGCTTTGGCGAAGAGCATGAACCCGGACGATTTCCGCCGCCGCGCGCACGGCATCCTGGGGCCGATGCCAGAGACCCAGGAGCCGACGGCGAAGCGCGTCCAGCGGTAGCCCCGCTCACCGACACCCGGGCCGCGCTCCCGTCGTGAGCGTCCCGGAATGATGCAGGAAGGCCAGTGAATGCCGAACCTCGATGAGTATCTGGGATTCGCGGCGGAACTGGGAGCCTCCGATGTGCACCTCAAGGCCGATCGGCCGCCGCTCGTGCGCATCAATGGGGACCTGAGGCCGACCGATCTCGCGCCCCTCTCCTCCTTCGAGCTGGAGGAGATGCTCTCGGCGGCAGTTGGCAGGCGCAACTGGGACCGCTTCCGCGACGTCTGGGAGCTCGACATGGGCTACGAGATCCCCGGCCGGGGCCGCTACCGGTTGAACGTGTTCCGGCAGCGCGGCACCATCGAGACCGTGCTGCGAGTCATCCCCGTGCAGATGCGCACCATGGCCGAACTCGGCCTGCCCGAGCTCGCGCAGAGTTTCATGACGCGCGTGCGAGGGCTGGTGCTGGTCACAGGATCCGTCGGCTCGGGCAAGTCCACCACCCAGGCCGCCATGCTCGACGCCATCAATGAACGCTATCCCTGCCACATCATCACCGTCGAGGACCCGATCGAATTCGTGCATCAGAACAAGAAGGCCATCATCAGCCAGCGGGAACTGGGAGTCGATACGGCCTCCTTCGGTCAGGCGCTGCGCAACGCGCTGCGGGAAGACCCGGATGTGATCCTGGTGGGCGAAATGCGCGACCTGGAGACCGTCGGCCTGGCGATCACCGCCGCCGAGACCGGACACCTGGTGATCAGCACGCTCCACACCATGGATGCGGCGGAGACGATCAACCGCATCGTCGACATTTTCCCCACCCACCAGCACGACCAGGTGCGCATGCAGGTGGCCACCAACCTGGTTGGAGTCATCGGGCAGACGCTCGTCCGGCGCGCAGATGGTGAGGGCCGGATCGCCGCCTTTGAGGTGATGGCCAACACCTCCGCAGTGGCCTCTGCCATTCGCGACAATAAGATCTACCAGATTCCCTCGGCCATTCAGACCGGAACTCGCACGGGCATGGTCTCACTCGACCAGTTCCTGGCGCAGCTCGTTCGTGCGGGGAAGGTGGACTATGAGGAGGCGCTGCTGAGGGCCAAGCACCCCTCCGAGTTCTCTCAGCTCGCCCTCGCCACACGCCAGGCGCAGCGCCCCGCTCGCGAGACCCCTCCGCGATGAGTACGGGAGGCCTCTGGGGACCTAGATGAGCGCGACCAAGCGCAAACGCGAGGATGTCGCTTCTCCCCTCTTTGCCGCCTTCGGCCTGTCAGCGGTGGCGCTCATTGCCTTCAGCATAGTGGTCCTTGGCTGCCGGCTGTACCCGCGTGGGCACGCCGGCGCGACCCTCTCGTGGGGTCAGGGGGGAGTCTTCGTGGGCCTGCTGTTTGGCGCCGCCCTCTGGCCCCGGCTCCGCGGGAGGCGGTCCGCGGTCGGCCGCCTGGGAAGCGTATTCGCGGTGCTGTTCGCGCTGGCAGTAGCGGGAGAGGTATTCATCCATCCCGACCCGGCCGCCGCGGCCGCGCCTTCCCGCGGCGTTTGCGGCCTACCTTGTCGCCGCCGGCGTGCTCGCCGGCCTGGCCTTGGCGGGCGCCTATGCCGGCTCACTTCGGCCGGGGACGTTCGTCTGCGTCTACCTCATCGGCGGCCTAGGCGCTTGGGCGGCCGCCCGCGCGGGCTCTTACCCCGACGACGTCACGTTCGCGCTGCTAGGCGCCGCCGTCCCGGCCGCGCTCGGCGCGTTGCTGCTGTCGGCGCTGTACGGAAAGATTGTGCTCCGCGTCGCTTCCATCTCCGTCTTGATCGCCTCCGTCCTTCCCGTCGGGTTCGACCGCATCGGCCTGCGACTGCCGAACCTGTGGGAGATATCCGCGCAGCACGCCTCGCCGTCCACTGCCACAGATCTGATGTGGGCACAGGTGATCGGGACGGCCGCCCTCGCGCTCCTTGCGTCATCGGCGTTCATCGCCGGCCGTCACCGGGAGGAGGTGCTAGGCCTCACTCGGCTTCACTCCATGGCTCTGCTTTCCGGCGGCGCCGGCGCGATTCTGGTCTGGACGATTCTCCCCAGCGCAACGTCGCTGCGGCCGGTGGCCTGGATGGCGGTGGCAGCCTTCGCGGGGCTGGTTGGGGCCGACGCCTGGCCGGTCGGGCGTCTCAGCCTCGACCGAGCCGTCCTGGGCATCCTGGCCGCGACGGCCGCGTGCATGGTCCTTGCCTGGCTCCCGAGCAGCGCCGCGTCTCCGTATCTCAGCGCGGTCGCAGTGGCGCTTTTCGCAACCATCGGCCTATTTCTCAGCCTGCAACTCCCCACCGTCGCTCACACCGGGATGCTGGTGGGTCCCGTTCACTCCCTATGGCTATGCGCGAGCGCTGCCCTCGCCGCCACCTCCGTGGTCGGCTACCTGGCGCAGGCCCCCACCGCAGTCCTGATTCGCGGCCTCCCGTCGGCCGCCATGGGCGCGATCCCTGCCCTGCTATTCGCCGCGATCGCGTCTGACATCCGACTTCCCCACGCCTGGCCGACCCAGGCGCGAGGGTGGATCAGGCGTGAATGGCAGTCCAGGGAGGTTGGCGGCCCGGTCGTCGTGACGGCGATCACGGTGGCGCCGGTGGCCGACTACTCGCTGTGGCTGCGCTCGCTGCGCCTGCTGACATACGTCGGCTATGCTCCCTGGTGGGTTGTGATCGGGTTGCTGCGTGGCATCTGGTCGATCTTCCTGATGCTCGTGAACACGCTGGCCGGAATCATCACGGGCTTGACGGGGGGGTTGCTCGCGCTGGTCCTCGACAGGCCACCCGAGACCACCGCGCAGGTGATCACGGTCGACGAGCGGGCCCCCGTGATACAGCTCTCCCCAACCGAGGAACGGAAGCCCGATAGCGGCAAACCGCAGCCCCGCGAGAGTCGGCTGGGCCACCTCCTCAGCCTTCCGATTTTGTGGGTTGCGACCGGAGCGCAGCGCCTCGGGAACCGCCTGCTTGGCGGCCGGCGCGAGACGGAGGAAACCGCGCTCCGCGTCGACGAGACTGTCCCCGACGGGGAGATCATCACCGAGACCATCGCGGTGGGCCCCCCGCCCGACGTCATCCCGGGGGCGTTGGACAGCGACGAGATCGCCCGGGCCGAGGCCCTCCGCCGGGTCTTCCAGGACTCGTTCCTACATCGATGGTATCGTGGCAGCGTTGGCAAAGTGCTGGCCCGACTGCGGGGGACCAGCCTCGGGCCGGACGCCGAGGAGGCCTGGGACGAGAGGGTATTCCGCTGCGAGATGATCGGCCCCCGGGGGCGGCGGTTCGAGCTTTCCGGCCATCTCTGGAAGAGCCGCCGGCGGTGTGGCTGTGTCGTCACCGTCCCGATTCTGTCCGGCCGGTCGCAGAAGGCAGTGGAGGTGAACACCCGTCACCGCCAGGTGCGCCAGATGTTCGAGCAGGACCCCGACCAACTCAAGCGGATCATGCTCCGCGCCGCCTTCCGCATGGCCGCGCTCGATCTCAGCATGGGCCTGGCATCCAGCCGCTCCGTAGTCTGCGACTCGCCGCGGGGTGATCTGCTGGAGCCTCACCAGGATCGACAGTGCGAGCTGCGGGAGGAAGTGTTGACGGGCGGATACCGGTGCCGCGTGCCTCTGGGCCAGGACGCCGCGCGGGGGGGCACGACGCTTTCCGCGTGCGAAGGGTGCAACTACCCTGAGCTTTGGCAGCGGTGTGCGAGCCTCGACCTCAGGGGAACCACCGGGTTCAACGACGATCAAGGCGCCCTGTTCCGCCAGGCCCATCTCCTCTGTCGCCTCGACGGTCAAGTGGTTGACCCCGAAGGGTGTCCGACCCGCGACTGCTTCTCCCCATCGCTCATGACCCGCATCATCTCGCTGGACTACAAACACACGCGTTAGCAGCGCGATTCCCCCTCCGTGCACACACCCGTTAGGGGCGCGATCCTCCCTCCGTACCCACACCCGTTAGGTGACCCCCCTTTCGGGCCGTATCCGCGAGTCCGGAGACGCCGGTCCCGCGCAGGCAGAAGGATTTCCTGGCGCGATCCAGTACAATCAATTGCCTAGCAGGTTGTCTAGCTTTCCCGGAGGCGGTTCCGAAGCCTCGACGGTGGCGTCAGGCGACCGCACCTCCGCAGGGGGAGTGCCGATATGGCTGCCATGGACCAACTGGGGCCGCAGGCCAAGACTTTCCGTGTGGAACTGCAGATTGGCGTCGCGCGGCGAGAGCTGCGCTTCTCCACCCCGGTTGTCACTATCGGGCGGACTGCTCCCGGGCAGGCGACTCCCCCGGACATCGACCTGGAGCAGGACGACTCCGTCTCCCGCCAGCATGCCGAGATGCGCTGGACGGGGGAAAGCTCTCCCTCGTCGACCAGAGCAGCACGAATGGCACGTGGCTGAATGGGCAGAAGCTCGCGCCGGGTCAGCTGCACGGGCTGAAGGACGGTGACCGCATTGCTGTCGGCCGGCTTTCTGTGCTAACTGTCCACCTGGCAGGAGGCCAGGATGCAGGTTCGTCGCCGTAGGTTCGATCGTACCGTCCTCATCCCTGGCCAGATACTCACCGGGCAGGATACCTACCGCGTCAACGATGTGATAGGGGAGGGGGGGTACTCAGTCGTCTACTCCGCGGCCGCCAGCCGCGATGTTCCCGTGGCGATCAAGGAGTTCATCCCCGGCATCACGGTGACCGAGCGCCAGGAACTCCACGAGACCTATCTCCACGAACGCGAGGTCTTGTGGGGTCTCAGGCTCGATCCGCACCTGCCGGCGCTGGTCGAGGCCTTTTCCACCGACGGCATGAACTACCTGGTGCAGGAGTTCGTCCCCGGGGAGTCCCTCCAGGATCGGATGAACCGCCTCGGGCCCGTGCCCCCATCGGAAGTGGCGCCGCTGGTGCTGCAGATCGCCCGCGCCCTCACCTCTCTCCACTCCCGCAACCTGGTGCACCACGACGTGAAACCCGCGAACGTGAAGCAGGGCGACGGCGGCCTGGCGATCCTCCTCGACCTCGGATCGGCGAGGTTCGCGGCCGGGGGCGCCGGCTCGCCTCACGGGGCCTGGGCCTTGCGGCACCTGGCCATGGGCGCCATTGCCGGGACTCCCGGATACATGGCCCCCGAGTTGCGGGAGATGGTCGAGGTCGACGACATCAGCTCCGACCGCCGCCTGGATATCTTCGCGCTCGGGTGCACCATCCACCAGCTAGTGACGAACCAGGCGCTCGACCAGAGCCGGATGGACAAGCGGGATCAGGAGATGATCGCGCAGGCGGTCTCCGAGGTTACCGCCCACTGCCCGGAGCTGGCGACCCCTGCCGCCCGGGCCCTCTCCTACGATCTCGACGCGCGCTACGCCACCGCTCAGGAAATGCTGCTCGATCTCCAGCAGGTCGTTCCCCCGCAGTTGGTGGTTCGCGAGTCAGCCCTCGATTTCGACCTCTCTTCCGGCCGAGGCCAGCAGGAACGCGTCATCGTCCTCACCAATGCCGGCGGTGGCACCCTCTCCGGGACGCTCAGCTCGGACCACCCCGGGATCGCTTTCCTGCGGCCTGACGGACAGAAGGCAGAGCAGCTCCCGTTCGATGGCAACGCCTGCGCGATACGCGTGGTGGCCGATGCCGCGGCGCTGGCGACCGAAAGGGAAGCCCACATCCTCGTCGCCAGCTCCTCCGGCGACAGCACCATCACCTGCCGGCTCAGCCGCCCCACCAGCCGACCCGTTTCGCTGTCGGTCAACCCAACCCGCGCCGAGTTGACGGTAACGCGCCAGACCACGCAGCATCTGACTGTGAAGCTGGTGAACGCAGGTGGCGAACCGGGGCGCGTAACTATCCGCGCTTCCCGGGCCGGAATCGTCCACATAGCCCCTGCGGAATGCCAGCTAGCGCCGGGCGAACGCGCCGAGGTCGCGGTACGGCCGCTTCGCGACGTGCGCAGCGGGGTTCACACGCTGACGATCAGCTTCCAGTCCGAGCCCGCGGGAGCCAAGGCGGAGGTCCACCTCACCGTTCGCGTCCGCGCCTCCCTGTGGCACGACCTCGGCCGGCGATTCACCAGGGGCAAGTAGGCCTTCGAAAGCCGCCCAGCCGGGCACGCGGAAAAGGCAGGAGACACATCCTCCTGCCCAACACTGCGTCCTCTTCGATCCCGGCAGACCCCGTTGCGCGCCCCCTACGTCCTCCCCTTCTTCCTCTTTGCGCTGGGCGAGGCGGCGCACCCAGTCCTTCAGCGCCTTCGTGCGATCCGAGTCCGGCTGGTTCGTTTCCAGGTCATCGGCCTGCTGTTCGAAGCGCTTCGCCCATTCGGGCTCACCCAGGTGGCGCAGGATGGTGCTCGCCTCCCGCAACCGCACCGTGGCCACCCCCGGCCGCCCACTCTCCTGGGCCCACTGCGCGCTCCGCTCGGCCCGGTAGACCTCGAGGCGCATGAACATCTCCTCCACCTCGGCGTCCACCTCAGGAATAGGGGCGTTCGGCGCCACGCAGTTCATCGAAACCATGTGACCGCTCTTCTGCATGGTTCCTGTGGAAGCGTCTCGCCATTCCAGCTCGATCTCCCCCACGGCGTGTTGCCCGGCCGCCAGCCACGGCAGCGAGAACTCGCTCATCAGCGACACACCTACGCCGCCAGCAACTTCGCCCACATCCACCTGGTACCAGTCCTCTCGCAGTCGGATCTCCTCGAACATCCTCGTCTGCGGGATAAGCTGGGTCACACACGTCACCACCGCGCCATTCATACCGCGTGCGGAGACGGTGAGATCGGTCGCCGCCACTGCCTGGAGCACGCCCGCGTCCTCCCTCAGACGCTTCTCGACGCCCTCCGCGGTGGGAGCATAGTGATAGGTGCCGCCGGTCCAGTCGGCCACTCGCGTCAGGAACTCCTCGTTGAACTCCTGACCGATGCCGATAGTGGTCACGGAAACCTTGTCGTTGCGGATCTCCTCCAGTTCGCGGAGCGTCTCCTGCTCATCTTCGACGATGCCGTCGGTGATCAGCACGAGGCGACGCATCCGCCGGGCGGTGGAATCGCCGTGGAGCAGGGATCCTGCGATCCGACATGCTTCCTGCATGCGGGTCCCGTCGCCAAGACCAGGGGAGGAGGGCTGCTGCTGAATCTGCTTGAGGATGTCGCGGAACGAACCGCGGAGGAACCGGCGTCGGCCGTCGAAGAGAATCCCGGCCTTTGTGGCGAACCCCACCAGGCAGCAGACATCGTTGTCGCGCATCTCGGCGGCCAGCATTTCGAGCGCCGACGCCGCTACCGCCAGGGAACACCGGGCGGAGGTGCGCACGTCCTGCAGCGTCTGCCCGGTCAACTGATGCACGATCCGTCGGTCCGACTCGACCACCCGCAGTTCGGAACGGCTGCTCGCGGTCTGGATCCATCGCTGGGCCTCATCAGCCTCCATCCGGAAGCTGCGCATCGTCCCGCTGCAGTCAAGGAGAACCGCGAGGGTGATCGGCTGCCTCTCGAGCGTCTGCGATCCGGCAGGCCGCGCCGTGACGCAGACGCGCACCGACGGATTCTCGGTGCCCTGCACTATTGCCGTGCGGTCCGGCCGGAACTGCAGCTCGATGTCGCCCAGCTTCATGGCAGCCGCACCTCCTTGCACTGCAGGCAACCAGGTAACGGTCCCGACGCCATCACGCGCCTAACCACCCAGAGGCCCCTTGCCATTCCCCCACTCACGGCCAATCCCCTGCTGGTCCTCCGGATGGCCAAACTGTTTCCGCAGCAGCCAGAGATGGCAGATTGGCCGTTGCTTCTCGACCAAGCGCCACGCGTCGGTAAGGACCCAGGCCGCCGCCATTCGCCGGGATTATACCAGATACCAGCCCGTTCTTGTAGGCCATGAAGCGCTTGCGCTTGCCCGAGTGTGACCATGGAAGCAGGGTCACACCCAGCGCTTGCCTTGCTGCCCCAGCCCCGCCTGGGGCCGGCCGCTCCACCAGCGCGCAACCACTCAGAAGCCCCTCAGGTGTTGTCCACGAACCATTGCAGCAGGTTCTCCGCCTCTTGAGGGCTACCAGACCAGGTCCCGTACTGCACCTTTTCCGGCCGCAGTTCGCGGTGGGCTGCTTTGCACTCCTCGGGCGAACCCGAGAACGCCACCGGCTTCCCGAGCGACTGCACCCGCTTCAGCAGGTCCAGATAGTCGATGTGCGACCCGCGCCCGTCGCCGGGGACGTATGACATCGTGTGCAGCCCGGCGCTCGCGCACAGCGCTTCGGTGTGAATCTGCGCGGTCGGGCCGTCCCAGTGGTAGTAGGCGTGCCGCACGATCCCGGCCTCTTCCTCCAGCGCCGGCAGCACCCACCGGGCGAACATCGTTGGGCTGATCATGCAGCTGAAATCGCACTGCAGCATCGCCACCCCCTCCATGGAGTACATCCCCTGGCAGTAGCCGCGCTCCTTCATCTTCCCGGCCTCGGCGCACGCCTCCCACACCTGCGGGAAGACGGCTCGCGCCGACTTCATCGCCTCGTCGATGACTTCGGGCCTCTCCATCAGGTCGATACAAAGACGATCCGGCCCCCGCGCCGCCGCCAGTAGGTCCATGTTCGTGTGCAGGTCGAGCGAGCTGATGAGCATCTTCCCCTCTAACCGTTCCGCCGCCCGGCGGTACAGCGCGAGCATGCGCTGCCACAGGGGGTGGTTCGTCCTGAGCGTAATGGGTAGCGCCTGCTCCCAGTCGTGGATGTACGGCACGGACCAGTTCGTATCGCCGGAGTCCTCGCTCCACCTGAAATCGGCATCCGATCCGCAGAACACCGCGACCTCATCCGGCCCGAAGCTGGGGTTGAACACAGGGATCTCCTCCCCACCCCAATAGGTGCGGGAGGCATCTACCAGCGCCCGGTCGAGGAGCTGGTCCATGTCGCCGAACACGCGGTCACGGTATCTGTCCCCGTCCCCTACCCGAGGGTCCGGGCCCAGCGGCGCCGTGACGCAGACCACCGGCCGATCGATGATCTCCCCGGCATAGAAGGCGTTCCAGCGCTCCGCCGCTTCCGCTAGGTCTGGCTTGAACTCAAGTGGATACACGCTCGACGCGGTCACTACCTATCTCCAATCCCCAGCCCGCCGTTACGTAAGCGATAGCCTCGCAGCTCGCCTCGTGGCAACTGCGCCCTCGTGCTTCGCCGGCCAGCGGCGGATCTCCCGCCCCACAGGAACAGCCTATCACCGGCGGCGAAAGATGATCGTCGTGAACCGATCTGTCCGGTGGAGGCGAACCCGATGACAATGCGCGAGCGAATGCTGGCGGTGGTGCGAGGCGAAGAGCATGACCGCGTCCCGTTCGTCCAGTACGACAACAACGGCGCGCCCAATGAAGAAGCCTGGGCTGTGCTCGGCCGCGACAACATGGGCATTCTGCGCTGGCAGTCGATCTATCGGTGGGAGCACCCGAACTGCCGCATCGCGCGCGAAGAGGTCAGCTTCGATGGCCGGCGCGGCGCTCGCTATACCATGCACACCCCGGCCGGCAGCCTGACCGAGGAGCGCATCTACCAGCAGACCTACGGCGTCGAGGGATACCGAACGCACTTCGTCAAGGAGCCGAAGGACTACGCCGTGCTGCTCGCCTATCTCAGGGACGCGGTGCTCCACGACAACCTGGACGAGATCGACCAGTACAATGCCAAGCTAGGTGACGACGGTTTCTGCCACGTCTCCGTCCAGCGCACCCCGTATCAGCAGCTCTGGATCGAGTGGGTTTCGCTGCTCGACCTGGGGCTGCACCTCGTCGACTGCCCCGACATCATCGAGGAAGTCACCTCGGCCATGGCCGAGAACGAGCGCAAGGTCTTCCAACTTGTCCCCAGGGCGAAGATCCCCTACATCGTCATCCCCGACAACCTCACCGCCCCCGCCATTGGCGGGAAGTACTTCCGCAAGTACTGCCTGCCGCTCTATCAGGAGCTGGTCGGCATCTGCAACGAGATCGGCCTGCCGGTCTACGCCCATCTCGACGGCGATCTGAAGCCGGTCTGGAAGGCCATCGGCGAGTCCGGCCTCCGCGGCATCGACTCCTTCTCTCCCCCGCCCGACAATGACACCAGCCCGGCCCAGGCGGCCGCCATGTGGCCCGAGATGCGGCTGTGCATCAACTACCCCTCCTCCGTCCACCTGCGGGAACCTGAGGCCATCTACCAGCGGACGATGGAGATTCTCAGCGAGGCCGGCCACACCGGCCGCCTCCAGATCCAGATCTCCGAGAACGTCCCACCCGGGGTGTGGCGCACCAGCTACCCGGAGATCGTCCGCGCCATCCGCGACTTCGGGAAACCGTAGCCCGCGCTTCGCGCGAGTGAAACCTTCCGGCTTCCGCCTCCGTCTTATGCAATAGCGGCCGTGCCGCATGGCATTACCCGAGCGAGGCCTGATCTTTCGGCACCCCGGGAGGGGATGATGATTCAAGTCCGTGATCTGCGCGTCGACTATGATGACGTCTGCGCGGTACGCGATCTGTCTCTCGATATCCCCGCGGGCGAGGTCTACGGCCTCGTCGGGCCGAACGGCGCGGGCAAGACCACCACGCTGCGGACCGTCGTCGGCCTGCTGGAGCCCACCTATGGGGAAGTGCACCTCAACGGCCTCGACCTGAGCACCCATCGGGAAGAGGCCGTGCGCCTGGTCGGCTTCATGCCCGACTTCGCGCCGGTCTACGAGGACCTCACGGTCTGGGAGTTCCTCGACCTCTTTGCCGCCAGCTACCTCATCCCGCCGGACCGACGCCGCGAGGCCATCGATAGGCAGCTGGAACTCGTGGACCTGACCGAGAAGCGGGAGGCCATGACTGCCACCCTCTCCCGCGGCATGCGCCAGCGACTTCTCATCGCCAAGACGCTGATCCCGGAGCCGCGGATCGTGCTTCTCGATGAGCCCGCCGCCTGGCTCGACCCCTACGGCCGCGCCCTGCTGAAGGACATCCTGCGGCGACTCGGCTCCGAAGGAAAGACGGTGCTCATCTCCTCCCACGTGCTTGCGGAGATGTCTGAGTTCTGCACCTCCATCGGCATCATGGAGAAGGGGAGGATGATGGTGTCCGGCCGGGTGGAGGAGGTGGCCGAACGCGTGCTGGGCCGGGCCGAAGCCTGGGTCGAGCCGCTCGGAGATGATGCGGCCTGCGCCAATCTGCTGGAGGCTGACCCGCGGGTCAGCTCCCTTCGGCGCGAGGGCGCTGCCCTCGTGTTCGGGTTCGATGGCGGCGCGGAAGAACTGAGCGACCTCCTCCGGAATCTGGTGACGGCCGGGGTGCGGGTGGCCTCGTTCGGGCGCAGGAAAGAGGATCTCGAGGATGTGTTCCTCAAAGTCGGCGCCAAGGAGGTGTCATGATGATGGATGACCTCGTGCTGCAGAACCCGGTCCTCGTCAAGCACCTCCGCTCGCGACTGCGCCCGCAGCACCTCATCCCGCTGGTGTTGATGGTGGCGGCGATCTGCGCCTGCATCACCTGGGCTTCCATGGCCGGCGAAGACCCGAGGGGCGGGCTGATGGGTCTGATCACGTTCCAGGGATTGCTGCTGTTCCTCGTCGGCTCCTCGGCCGTGGCGGCGGCCGTGTCCACCGCCAGGGAAAGCGGCATGCTCGACTTCCATCGCATATCGCCCCAGCGACCGCTTGCCCTATCGCTGGGCTTCCTACTCGGCGCGCCGGTGCGTGAGTTCGTCCTGTTCGCCTGCACGCTTCCGTTCGCGCTGGTGCTGGCCGCCCAGGCCGACCACGCGCTCCTGCCCTGGCTGGCGGTGACGGCGGACCTGCTGCTCCTCTCTCCGCTGTACTATGCGATCGCCATTCTCGCCGGCCTTGCCCTGCCCAAGCGCACCAGCAGCACTACCCTCACCCTCATGCTGATCATCTTCCTGCACATGGGGTGGATGATGCAGGCTGCCGGCAGCCTCACTATCATTCCGCTCACGGCTGCCCTGGGGAAGGACGCGGCCACCACGGCGCCTCACATCAACACTACCATTCTGGGTTACCCCGCGCCGGCGCTCCTGGTTTGCCTGCTGCACCAGTTGCCGATCCTGGTCTTCCTATTGGTGGCAATCACGCGGAAGATGCGCCACGAGCTGGCCTATCCGCTCACCAAGCTCGACGCCATCAGCTTCTACTCCGTGATGGCGCTGCTCTTGCTCTCCGACGCTCCGGCCGGCCTCGCCATGCTCGACTCCTCCCCCCACGGCGGATCGCCTGAACTGGGCGGCATTGCGCTCACCTACGGGCTTGCCCTGTTGGGCTGTGTCTTCGTCGCCCTCGTGACCCCCGATGCGGGCGCCTTTGCCAGGGCCGTCCGTCACGCGCGCAAGCTGGGGTTCTCGCAGCCATCCAACTGGGAGGAACGAGCCGCGAACCCAGCGACGGTCGCCGCCTTCGCCGCCATCTTCCTGGTCGCTGGGGTCGTCGCTTCTACGATCCTGCCGGGGCCGCACGTACAGGTCATGCGGGTCATCGTGGGTGCGTTCGTGGGAGCCTGCGCGGTGCTGTTCTTCGGCCTGGCGAAGCAGTCGTTCGATCTCGTGTTCGGGAAGAACAGCAACTCCTACTTCCTGTTGCTGCTGTTCGCGTGCTGGGCGCTGCCGCTGCTCATCGCGCTCTCATTGAGCGTGATTGCCAATGGTGAGGACGCGCTGATGTACCTCATCATGGCCCTCAGCCCGCTGGCCGGCATCGGCCTCGCCATCGCCGCCAATCCGGAGTACATCTCCGCCGTAAGCTTCACCGCCGTCACGGCCAGCGCCGTCCTGGCGGTCGTCTCCGCCGCGTTCGCAGCTCGCGCGGTCCAGCGCGCCACCGAAGCGGCCACAGTCGTCACCTAGCCTGGGGCCGGGAACCCGCGCCATCGACCGCGGCCGCTCAGTAAGTGAGCGCCGCGGTCGCGTCTACCAGTCCCCACCCGTAGAGGTTGTCCTTGCCAGGGGCGCCGAGGTCGTCGGCCTTGGACTCGAGGGCCGCTCGCACCTGAGCGCGGGTGTAGGCCGGGTGCGCTGCGCGCACCAGCGCCGCGACTGCAGAGACATGCGGAGTCGCCATCGACGTGCCCTGGTAGAAGTAGTACCCGAACTTGCTCGGGTTGGGCCCGAATGTTTGCTGCAGAATCCCGTCGCCCTTACCGTCGCCGTTCTGGTCCACAGACATGTCCCCGCCTGGCGCCACCAGGTCGACATCCGGCCCGGAGTTCGAGTAGAAGGCAAGCTGCCCGTCGAAGCGCGTAGCGCCTACCGCGATCACCTCGGTATTGTAGCCCGCCGGATACCCGAGGAACGTGCTGCTCTCATTGCCGGCCGCCGCCACGATGGTGACGCCATGGTTGTAGGCGTAGGCGATCGCGTCATGCAGTGTCGTATCATCGCCGGGCCCGCCAAGGCTGAGATTGATGACCTTCGCGCCATTGTCGGTCGCAAATCTGATCCCGCTGGCGATCCACGTATCCCAACCTGAACCGTTCTTCGCCAGCACCTTCACCGGCATCAACTTCGCGCCGAAGGCGATCCCGGCCGTCCCCAGGCTGTTGTTCGTGGTCTGGGCGATGGTGCCCGCGACGTGCGTCCCGTGCCCATTGTCATCGTTCGCATGAGCAGTGTTGTTGACGAAATTGTAGCCCGCCACGAACTGCGTTCCCGCGAGATCCGGCGCTCGCTTGAACTTCTTCCCGTAGTTCTCGTAGGCGATACCCGTGTCGATCACGGCTACGATTACGCCTGTGCCGCTAGTTGTGTTCCACGCGCTCTGCGCCCGCACGCCGAAGTTAGAGGCCGCCTGGCCACTGGTCACGCCATGGTTGTAGAAGTTCCACTGATAGGGGAAGAAGTACGGGTCGTTGGGAGTAAGCAACGCGGTGGCAACGTGATCCGGCTCGGCCGTGGCCACCTCCGGCCGCTGCCGGTACCCGGCCAGCGCTCTGTCTCGCGCCCAGGCCGGCACACGCACCACGTGGAAGGCGTTGCCATAGCCGCGCTCGATCAGACGCGCTCCCCGGCCGCGGTGGATCCGCAGCGCCTGCGCCTCGGTCACCCCCGGCTGGAAGGTCACCACTAGGCGATCCGCTGCCTCGCCAGCCCCGGCGCTCAGCTGCCCATAGTAGGGCTGATCGATCGGCTCGTCGCCGAAGGCAGGCAGCACCAGCGCCGCCCCCAGTGCCACCAGCATCGCCAACGCCAGCCATCCGCATATTCTCATGACCATCCACCTCCCCTTTGGGGTAAGGCGCGGGTTCGCTAACGCCAGGCGCAAACCTTGTCCGCCAGCGCCCCAATGGGGGAATCTCCTCTGGCCCACCGAATCCCAGCAGACAACGTCTGGATGACAGATCGCGACGGAGGGAGATGCGATGGCGAGCTGGCTAAAGCGCCTGTTTGGCGCTCCGGACCCCTTGTCTCGCCCGTGCCGGTGTGGCGGCGACGCGCAGGTGCGCTTGGCCCCGGAGCGCGAGTGCGAGCCCTCGGCCGGAGCGGCCTACTGCTACCTCTGCCTGGGTCGCGCCGTCCACAGCGGACTCGTCGTCGCGACCGGCGAATGGATAGTCTTCCAGCCGTTCCGAGACGCGGCCTGCTTCGTGCCCTACGCTCTCCCGGAACTGTATGAGTTCCCCGAAACGACGCAGTGGCCTACCCACGCCCAGCGTCTACTCGCCTCCACCAAATCCCCCTGCGCGCAGTGCGGCGAGCACGCCCCTTGGCTGTGGGTTCCAACCCGCTCCAGCCAGCGGCTGTTGGCGTTCCAAGAAGACCCGGGCTGGTCCCGCTATACCGACACCTCCAGCCCTCCGACCGGCCTCCTACGCCTCTGCGCCGATCATCTGGCCGACGCGCTCATGGACTCTCTGCATGACCGCGATGTCCGCTTGCAGGAATTCGTCCTGCCGGCCGCCGGCCCCGGAGTATGGCTGCCATGGGGCTACTAGCAGCAGACGCGCAGAGACCCCACCCAAACCCAGGTGAGGCCTCTCTGCGATCGAAATCGCCAGGCGGAAGATGTGCTCTCAGGGAACCAGCACTACGTCATCTCCGCCCTCAAATTCGGTTCCATCGAACAGGCTCCCAGTGACGACGATATAGCCGTCCTCGGGCACGGTCAGCGTACGCGTCTCGACCTGGATCAGCAGATCGACCAGGCCGTCGCCATTGACATCCTCTTCGTGCGTCATCGCCTTGGATCGCTGCTTCCCCCTCATCGCGATTGGAGCGCCGCCAACGGTGACGGTCGATGGATCGATTTGAGTGGCGTCGAACCCCGCGTCGGAGAGGATTGCCACGGGGACCACACCACGGGATCCAAGATTGATGACGTTGGGATAGACACCGGGCTTGATATCCACGGTCACCGCGATGACCTTCACCCGCTCCTCGATCAGCATGTCGTCGAAGTAGATGACGTTCCCCAAGAACGACCCGCTCATCGACGTGGTCGGGGAACTGACACCCCAGGTCTTGACGGTGCCCTTCGGGACGATGCCTACGTCCGCCGCGGCCAGAATGCCGTTCACATATAGGTCACCCTTGAGCAGCTTGAAATCCAGATCCGCGTGGACCAGGCACCACGTGCCAGGGGTGTAGGCGCCGAGGTCGATCGCACTTGCGCCGACGAAACCGACTCGCTGGGTCCGCGCATCGACCTGGAAATAGTTCGCCATCGCGCTCGGGGCCGAGCACGAAGCCGGCCAGCCCCACTTTCCCGCGACTGGGATCAACGTACACTGCGGCCTCGTAGCTCACCGTGTCGGGGACCACATCCAGCCGCAGGTAATCCGTGCGCACGGCCCAGGGCCAGCTATCCAGCCGGAACGACTTCGCCCCACCGGCGTGCGCGGCGAGGTTGGACACATACCCGCTCTTGCCGGCCGATAGCGTGATCCACCCGTGACTGCTCGGGTAGGTCGACAGGGCCGAACTCTCAAATCCATCGACAAAGGGCAGCGGCACCGCCTGTGCGGTACCTGCCGCCACCAGTACTGCCAGTGCCATCAAACACAGGAGACTTGCCTTGCACCACGCCATGGAACGCCACCTCCCTGCGGTCCCGGGGTCACGCCGCTAACGCCGCGTGTGCCAACCTGCCTTGCTTCCCACGAGCCGCAACCAGTCTGGGCCGCCACCAGAGAGCCCAGCCTCACCGCGTACATCGGCGTTCTACTGTGTCGGCGCTACCTCCAGTGTCTCAGATCGTCCCTCACCAAGCAGGCGCCGGGCGCAGCCCAACGCCCCCAATCCGGCGAGACACGACCTCCACTACCTTTGTTCCGCATCCCGCGCCAGAACCCACAGTACGGCCTGCCATTAGATCGGCATCCTGCTACCTAGGCAATCGCCCGCTGATACCTCCAGCACCGGTCTGACGGAGTATGGGCGCGGCGTGAGGCGCGGGAAGAGACTTGAGGCTGCTCGTGGCGCTCTCGACCTAGGTACCGGAGCAGAAGCCTGCGCCAGCGCGTAAGGATATCAGTGCCGAAAGGCAGGACCAAGGCGGAGAGGCCGTAGGGAAGCTGATACGCCCACCCCCACGTCAGCGCGCACAAGCAAGTCTGATGGGATGTCAGGTTAGGGCAAGACCAGACTCACTTCGACATCGCGGATGTCACACTCAGCAAGTGCCTTGCTCAGAATGGCATTGGCAACTGCGAAGCCAATCGGTACCACTCCATCGGAGTAGAACTCATTGGTCATAGTCACTCCTCCGTAGTCCTCGCGCTTGACGAGCTTGATACTATTGGGTGTCTGTTGATAGCTCTCCCTGTGGTCCCATCCCTCGCGCCGTATGATCCTCACCCTGTCCGGGATATGGCGGAGAACGGCTTCGACTAGACGCGGCCTTATGTACGGGCAGTATCGAACCTTATGAAGATGTACATTCAGTTCGTGAACTATGCGCTCTTTGTCGAAACAGAACACGTCGTTGCCAGCGAATCTCCCATACGAGAACCACTCAGCCCACTCCGTCCATTCCATCGAAAGCTGCTTGCATCCCCAGAGGTTGGGACGCTTCTCTTCTCCACCGAAGCAGAACTCGATGGGCCTGTATGCTGCATTTCTCTGCTCCAAGCACCAGAGAAAGCCAAACACCTCATCCCACGAATGGTCCTGTCCATCCACGTAGACTTTACGATTGCGCATACCCTTCAAGCACTTGACTAGCGGCAAGCTGTCGCCGACATTCCCAGAGGGCCACCCCGCCAGGTACCACCGCTTCTTCTCTCTGAGTATCTCCTGGAACACAGGAGCTGTCTGCGCTTCTGCGAGGCCTGCAGGGAAAGAGGCTGCTGTGCTCTCAGAGAACTCGATCGCAACACCACTGGACGGGTACTCGAATGCAGAGCTAGCCGGCCTAGCACTCGGCACTGCCTGCAGTGCTTCTCCGCAGCCAGCGCAGAACTTCGCACCTAGCTGGGATTGCGCCCCGCACTTGGGGCAGGCGAGCCCGTCGACTTGCGCCCTGGCGCGGCTAGTGGCCTCTGCGGTTATTCGGTCCACCTGCTCCTGTGTGGCACCGATATCCCACGCGAACGCGACGATCACACGTCTCGCTGGTTCCTGTACGGGACCATCTGCGAGCGCTAGGAAGATCATGTCCTCGAGATTGCCGATCTGCTGGGAGTAGCGCCCCGTTAGTTGCGGCTGGAAGCTCCCATCGGCTGCCCACGTTCGGGCGTTCTGGACATCCCTCCTCTTTGCTCCGATTCCCGCAGCTATATTCGCAAGAGCCAATTCCTCTGCGGGAGTCAGAAGCCCGTCGGCTGTAGCGACAGACATAGTGTTCGCAAGGTATTGGGCCACTTCATCTGGATGCATCGAGTTCTCCCTCCCCCACGCTGTGAGCAACAGGTGATATGCAGAATGTGGTGCAGATTCCTCGTGGCGGTGGTCCCCCCTTCATAGTCGGGCAGGAACCCGCTTCCGTGCAATCCGCGGATGCTCATCCTGCCCACACCGGCAACCCAGGCACCTTCGCCATGCGGATCGCCATCTGGCCACAAGTGCAGATCGCGAAGCTCCCCCCCAGGAATCCCCCCGCCCCCTTCCGAATACCAGGCTCCGGAGGCCCCCACCATGCCCGAGCGCGCTATCGTCGTTGGAGCTGGCGGCATCTCCAACGCCTGGTTTCCGCCGCTGAAAGAGGAGCAGGTCGAGATCGCCGCGGTCGTCGATCTCCGCCTCGAAGCCGCGCAGCAGCAGATCGGCAAGTTCGGGATCAGCGCGGAAGCCACCACCGACCTCGCCTCCGCGCTCGCCCGCCACCGCCCCGATTTCGTCATCGATCTCACCGTTCCCGAGGCGCACTGCGAAGTGACGACCATGGCCCTGCGCGCCGGCTGTCACGTCGTCAGCGAGAAGCCGATGGCCGCTACCATGGACGAGGCCCGCCGGATGGTGCGCGCCGCCGAGGAGACCGGGAAGCTCTACATGGTCAGGCAGTCCCGCCGCTGGGACCCCAGGCATGAGACCGTTCGCCGAGCCCTCGCCTCGGGCGCGGTCGGCCGCGTCACCACCATCAACTGCGACTTCTACCTCGGGGCGCACTTCGGCGGCTTCCGCGACGAGATGCCCAGCCCCCTCATCCTCGACATGGCCATCCACCACTTCGACCTCGCCCGCTTCATGACCGGCGCCGACCCGGTCGCGGTCTATGCTCACGAGTTCAACCCGAAGGGGTCGTGGTACCAGGGGGACGTCGCGGCGAGCTGCATCTTCGAGATGACCGACGGCGTCGTCTTCACCTACCGCGGAAGCTGGTGCGCCGAGGGGTTCCACACCAGTTGGAACGGCAACTGGCGCATCATCGGGGACCGGGGCACGCTGCTGTACGAGCACGATCAGGACCCGCAGGCCCAGGTCGTCGCGGGAGATGAAGGCTTCACCCGCCCGCTGGAGGACGTGAGCATCCCGCCCGCCGCCGTGCCCTTCACCGGCTTGCACGGCGCCCTCCGCGAGATGCTCTCCTTCCTCCGCACCGGCGACCGGCCCCAGACCGAGTGCCACGACAACATCAAGTCACTGGCGATGGTCTTCGCCGCCATCGAAAGCTCGAAGCAAGCCCGGCGCATCGCCATCGAACCGTAGCCGACCCATGCACAGCACGGGTGGGTGATACTTACCTGACCGCTACCTCCCGCCCTTCCTTCGCGGAGCGCAGACAGGCCTCCAGGATCCTCATGTTCCGGAGCGCGTCCTCGCCATTGCAGAACGGCTTCCCCCCCTCCAGGATCGCCTGCGAGACTTGGTCGATCTCGCACGCGTACATGTTCACCTGCTCGCCCTCGAGTTCGAAGGTGCGCTCGCTCTGCTTCTCGTCCTGCTGCGCGTCATAGCC
The DNA here is from genome assembly GCA_963699135.1 of uncultured Armatimonadota bacterium. Classification (GTDB taxonomy): domain Bacteria; phylum Armatimonadota; class Hebobacteria; order Hebobacterales; family Hebobacteraceae; genus JBEKKD01. The sequence continues at coordinate 2,719,076 of OY969415.1, forward strand.
GGCCTGATTCGAGAGCACCGCCTCGATCCTGCCCCCGGCCACCTGGCCCAGCGTCCCCTGTCCATACAGCGCACCGCCGGTCCCGTAGATCTCGAGCAGGCTCCGGCTCGCCGCGTCCGGCACGCAGAAGAACCCGTCCGCGATCATCTGCGCGCCGTTCTCCATCTTCATGATCACGGTCGAGGAGTCATCCACATCGTAGGCATGAACCAGCGTCTGAACGATCGCCGACAGGCTCTTCACTCTACTCCCGGATATGAACTCGAGTAGGTCGATGCAGTGGCTCGTGAGGTCATACAGCGCGCCGCCCCCGCCGGTCTTCTGCACCTGCCGCCAGGCGCCCGGGATCGGCGGGTACCAGCAGACCAACTGCGCCCGCCCGGCGACGATCTTCCCCAACTCGCCCCGCGCCACCAGATCGCGCGCCGCGGTATTGAGCTGATGGAAGCGCATCATGAAAGCGCAGCCCAGCAGCACCCCGGCCTTCTCGCACGCCGCCACCGCCTGCTCCGCCTCCGCCGAGTCCATCGCCAACGGCTTCTCGCACAGCACGTGCTTGCCAGCCTTCGCCGCCGCCAGGATGCACGGGAGGTGCAGATGCACCGGAGTGGCGATGTAGACCGCCTGCACCTCCGGGTCGGCCAGCAGTTCGGCCTCGGTGCCATACGCCCGCGGCACGCCGAAGCGCTTTGCGGCCTCTTCCGCCGCCTCCTTGCGCACGTCCATCAGCGCCACCAGCTTCCCGATTTTCGAGAACTCGGTCGCGCCCGGGATCGTCCGGCGCATGGCGATCCCGCCCGCGCCGATCACTCCCCACTTGACCTGTTTCATCTCACTTTCTCCGTTCTGCCGAGCAGGGCCGGCATCAGCCGCCGGCATCACTTCGCGTACGCCGTTAGCACCTTCTCGATCGCCGCGCCCAGTTGCTCCATGTGCTCGACCTCATACACCGGGTGGCAGGGGACCCAGAACGTCCGATCCTCCAGCCAGGCGGCGTTCGGGCAGAACACTTCGTCATATCGCACCGCCTCCGGTCGCGTCGCCGGAGACTCGAACGGGTACTTCAGCCGGCCGAATCCGTTGTGCTCCTGGTAGGCGCGCTCCTTGTAGCACTGCGGCCACAGCACCGGACCCGCCGGCACTCCCTCGGCCTCCAGCGCCTTCACCACCGCCCGCGCGTCCCGCCGCAACTGGTTGGTATCCAACACGATCGGGAACAGCCAGAAGGCGTTCTCGCGCTCCTTGGTATCGAGCGGCAGGTGCTGGATCTGCGTCACGCCCTGCAGTCGCTTCAGCAAGTGCTCCCGCATTGCGCCGCCGGTTCGTCAGGTTCCAGGTGTCGAACCGCGCCAGCTCGATCAGCCCGATCTGCGACTGCATCTCCGTCATGCGGTAGTTGAAGCCCACCATGTTGTGGATGTACGGCAGCTTCGCTTCCAGTTCCAGCAGGCGCAGCCGCTCCTTGACATCGTAGCCGTGGTCGCGGAAGGAGCGACAGAGCCAGGCGACGTCCTCGATCGTCGGTGATCACCGCGCCGCCCTCGCCGCCGGTGGTGAAGTGCTTGCTCTGGCAGAAGCTGAACGCGCCGATGTCGCCGATGGTTCCGGCCTTCTTGCCTTCGCACTCGCCGCCGTGCGCCTGCGCGCAGTCCTCGACGATCCTCAGGCCATGCTTCCGCGCGATCTCCAGGAGCGGCCCCATGTTGGACATCACGCCGTACAGATGCACCGGCATAATCGCCTTGGTCTCGGTCCGAGATCTTCTTCTCCACATCCGCCGGATCGAGCGTGTGGCTGTCCTTCTCCACGTCCGCGAACACCGGAACCGCGCCGGCCTGGCAGACGGAGAACGAAGTGGCGATGAAGGTATACGACGGCACGATCACCTCGTCGCCCGGGCCCGATGCCCGAGTCCCGACGAGCGCGGTGTGCAGCGCGCTGGTGCCGTTGCGGTGGAGATGCCGAACTTCGCGCCGCACCAGTCGGCCAAGGCCTGCTCGAACTGCATCCCGATGGGCCCGGTCCAGTAGTTCACCTTGCCGCTCTTCAGAATCGCCGCCACCGCATCGAAACACTTCGGGTCGAACTGCGGCCACATCGGGAACGGCTTCCCGCTGGCGGGTGTCCCGCCGTCGATCGCTAGCTTATCCGCCATCACGCTTTCTCCCGTCGCCCCCGCGGACTCGTCTATTCCGCGGCTGCTTCCCGAACGCCTTCCGCGCCGACCCCTGGCGGGAACTGTCCATAGCGACGCAGAACCCCATCCCCCAACGCGCTCAGCGCCATAGCTCTCACCGGAGGCAGCCGTGCAGATCAGCGTCATGTCGCTTGCATTCGAGCGAGCCGTCGCAAACGGGCAGATGTCCCACGAGGATGTCATCCGCTGCTGCAAAGAAGGCGGAGCCGATAGCTTCGAGCCTAGCATCATCTTCCTCGACGGCGTCCTGGAGAAGGCGAAGGACCTGTTCGCCAAGTACGACCTGGGCGTCTCCTGCTTCGACGTTCGCGTGAGACTCACCGATCCCGACCCCGCGGTGCGCGCCGCGCAGCCCGACGAACTGATCCGCTGGGCCGAGATCGCGAAGAGCTTCGGCGCCACCGGCATCATGGTCATCCCCGGCTCCCTCAGTGACGGGATCACCTTCGAGCAGGCGCTCCCTTGGGTAGCCACCGGGATACAGGAAGCGCTCCCCCGCGCCAACGCGCTCGGCATCGATCTGATGGTCGAGCAGATGGGCTATGCGGCCGCCATGTGCCGCCGGCCGGAGCACCTCCGCGCGCTGCTCGCGGCGGTCGATAGACCGGAGTTCTGTCTCTGCTACGATGGCGGCAATTTCACGATCTCGGGACAGGACGCGCTCGCCCCTCTGCCGGAGTTCCTTCCCCGCGTCCGCCACGCGCATCTCAAGGACGGCGTGCGCGGCGACAAAGGGTGGCAACACACCGTTCTCGGCGACGGGATCGTGCCCGTGAAGGAGCTGGTCCAGATGCTGCTCCGCGGGAACAAGCTCACCTGCCTCTCCGTCGAGCACGGCGGCGACATGGACATCTCCCCCTGCGCCGAAGCCCAGGCCGGAATCGCCTACCTGCGCGGTCTGCTCGCGTCCTAGTCCGGGGCCAGGTGATCACTGCGGGAGGGGCCCCGCCCCGCCCGCCGCTGTTTGCATGGCTGTCGGCCGCGCGAGGACACCGCGCCCGCGCCTCGAACTCCCCCACTAGCCGAGATAGGAGGTCGCTATGCCTCTCGTCACTCCCGATTCGCTCGTCGCCACCGTCGACGCCATCGACGATGCCTTCTTCTTCTCTCGACCCATTACCAGGGCCGACCGCGCCGAGGCGGCCGCCTACATCGCCGGCCGAATCGGGGAGCCCCGCTCCTACGCCGGGATGCCCGCTCCGACGCGCGACGACCTCATCCACGGCGCCCAGGTCTTCACCGGTGAATGGATCCGCTCCGGCGCTGGGCTGGGCCATATCTTCGGCGAGGAGGCCTGCCGCACGCTCCTCCTCCTCGACTCTCCCATTGGAGAGAGAGCGCTGGCAAGCGCTAGCGCTGAGATGATCCGTCGACTGGACGATGCGGACGCCCGCGGCGACCGCCGCGGGATGTACTGCTGCGGCCGATGCAGCGTCTCGCTCTGGCGGCACCTGGCGGCCGGCGGGATTGGCCACGCCGAGCGCCGCCTCGCCGCCGGGCTGACCACGCTCAAGTCGCGCCGCGCCGACACCGGCCGCTGGAGCGTCTTCCCCTTCCACTACACCCTCCTCGCCCTCAGCGAGATCGACCTCCCCGCGGCCCGCGCCGAGCTACAGCACGCCGCGCCCGCGGTTGCGCGCGCTATCAAGCGCGCGCCCACGGGAGACAAGTACGACCTCCGTCGCCGCGCCCTCGCCGAGCGCATCCTCGCCAGGGTCTAGGGATCGCCGCGATGCTTGCCCGACGCGGCATCGCCGCCCTCCGCAGGTACCGGCCGCGCCCCCCCCGAATAGCCGGCCCCACTACGCGCGCAAGGAAACTCGATCATGATTCGCGTTGGGATTGCCGGTCTCGGTGGCATGGGAGGTGTGCACGCCCGCTGCTACGCCGCGCTGCCGAATACACAACTCGTCGCGGGCGCTGACCTGGAGCCGGAGCGCAGAGACCGGTTCGTTGAGAGCCACCAGATCCAGGTGTTCGACAGCTACCAGGCAATGCTCGCCTCCGCCGACATCGACCTGGTCGACATCTGTCTGCCGACCTACCTCCACGCCGAGGCCGCCGTGGCGTTCGCAAGCGCGAAGCGCCACGTCCTCTGCGAGAAGCCCATGGCCTTGTCCGTCGCCGATTGCGACCGGATGATCGCGGCCGCCGACACGGCCGGCGTCCAACTCATGATCGCACAGGTGCTGCGGTTCTCTCCCGACTACGCCCTGGTGAAGGAGGTCGTCGACTCCGGCCGCTTCGGCCGGGTGCTCTCGGTGAGCGCCACCCGCGTCGGAGGTCGGCCCATGTGGAGTTGGCAGCACTGGTTCAGCGACCCCGCGCGCAGCGGCGGCGCCATCCTCGATCTGCACGTCCACGATATCGACTTCATCGGATCCCTGCTCGGCCGGCCCACGACGGTATCGGCCTTCGGAACCTTCTCGGGGAGCGTCGGCGCGGATACCTCGTTCACCAGCACTACTGGCTTCCCCGGCGGCGCCGTTGCTTTCGCCCAGACTTCCTGGGTGCGCGGCCCGGACTTCCCCTTCACCACCGCCCTCCGAGTCGACCTCGAAGGCGGCAGCGTCGCCCTCTCCTCCGCCAGCCCCACCGGCGTCTTGGTGTGCCCGGCCGACGGCGGCTCCGAGCACCCGCAGCCGCAGCAGATCGCCGCCCCGGAAGGCGGCAACACCGGCATCAACATCGACAACCTCGGCGGCTACTTCCTCGAGATCAAGTACTTCCTGGAGTGCATCGAGAAGGGGGAACGGCCCGCTCGCGTGCCGCCGGAAGCCTCCAAGCAAGCCGTTGCCATCTGCCTTGCTGCCGGGCAGTCCATCAGAAGCGGAAGACCCGTCACGCTGTAAGGGCGCGACTCATACGTCCTACTGCCAGGGTGTGACCCCAGAACCACAGTCAGCAGCCTCACTTCGCTCCCTAGGGGTCACGCCCATGCCCTGGCGGTGCCAGGGCACGTGGTGACCATAGAGAGAGGGTCGCACCCTACTGCCATCTCTCCCCTGGCCCCAGGTCCCACGACAGCGAGTCCGGCGACGGCCTCGCCTTCAGCACCGCCGACTTCTTGCTCGGCTGCTGCGGCAGCTTGCTGCCGGCGCGCCCCTGCTGCTGTTTCGAGCCGCCGGCGCCTTTGCCACCGCTCGCCCGCGGCGTCGTTCGCTTGAAATTGCGCGGCCCGATCTTCAGCCCCATGTTCACGCCGCCGCACGACGGCATCCACATCGTCAGCGTCTCGTAGCCATCCGCCGTGTCTCTCCGTCGCTCCACTGTCAGCACCCGCGAGATCCCCGGCAGCGTCCGGCCGACCTTCACCGTCGGCGGCGCCAGGCGGTTCATCAGCACGTCGAGGTCCACGCGCTCATTCTGATACTTCACCAGCTTCGCCAGCGCCGAGAGCCGGAGCAATCCCTCCAGTTCGGTGTAGATGGGCCGTTGCTCGGCGATCTCGGCGTAGTGCGCAGAGAAGCTCTCCGCGAACTGTTGGGCCAGCGGGTCCGGTCGGTTCAGCCCCTTCACCCCCTCCCTGGTCAGGTGCTGCTCCTCGGTCAGCAGCGTCACCGGGCAGGCGTCGATGCTGACCACCCCCTCCTCCTCGTGGAACTTCGCCTCCCCCGGGTAGAACCAGAACCTGTTCATCGACAGGCCGCCACTGGATGTCGCGCCCTTCGCCAGCTTCTCCTCCACCTTCGCCTGCCGCAAGCCGGACAGGCTCTGGAACCCGGCGATCCCCGTGTCCACTGACCCATCGACCAGCCGCTTCATCAAGTAGTCGGCATCTACCATCACCTTGGCGAACCGGCTATCGAAGGGCACCCCCATCACTCGCACCTGCTGCGGCTCATCGCAGATCGCGCACCACTGGTCCATCGCCGGTTCATCCACCTGGTCCCGCCCAATCTCGCTGAGCTGTCGGATCACCTCCGGGTTGGGGTCGATGGAACAGCCGGGGTCCTCGTAGTAGATGTTGCGGCCCTGCCGCTTGGCGTACTTCATCCACGCGCTCCGGAAGGCCACCACCAGGTCCTCGGTGTGCAGCGCGGGCGCCCCCTCCTCCACCTCGCCCAGCAGGATCAGATCCCGCCGCTTCTCGTCCACCACGTAGCCGGTGACGCGCGTGATACCCGCCAGTTCCACCAAGTCCCGCGTCGCCCGCCCCTTCGGCGCCGCCTCTTTCAGCTTCGCCTGCAACACACGCAGCGACAGCGCCCGCCTCTGCACCGGCCCCCGCTCCCCGGCGCCGGCCAGCGAACTGCACGCGCCAATCAGCATGATCGCCCCGGCAACCCGCAACCACTTCATCGCTGACCTCTCCCCGTCGTCCCCACTAGTCTATACCACCCTCGCGGACTGCAGATACTGACCACACCGCCCGCCTTTCGGCGGGCGGCGGTTCTGCACAGTCTATGTGGTTAGCGGAATCCACCTCCGCTCACGCTGTCGGCTGGTCCCCCTCCACCTTCTCCTGCCGGACTCGCGGCAGCATCTCCACCATCTCCTGGAGCTTCACTCCCGTCAGCGCCTCGATCACCGCCGGCAACTGGGCGATGATGTCCGTCACGTCCCGCGTCACTTTGCTCGCGCCCGCGCCGTGCTGCCCGTCGCCCTGCGAGATCACTATGATCTTCTCGGTCTTGGCGAGCGGCGCGGATACCGCCGTCGCCATCTCGGGCAGCTTGTCGATGAACATCTGCGCGATCGCCGCCTCGTTGTACTGCTGCCAGGCGTCGGCCTTCTTCTCCATCGCCTCGGCTTCGGAGAAGCCCTGGGCCTTGATGATATCGGCCTGCGCCAGACCTCTCGCCTTGTTCGCGTCGGCTTCCGCGGTGCCGATGGCCCGGGTCGCCTCCGCCTGACCGGAGGCGGTGGTGCTCAGCCGGAACTGCTCCGCTTCCGCCAGCGTCTGAATCCGCTGCCTCTCCGCCATCGCCGGCTTCTCGATCGTCGCCACCAGCTCTTTCTCTCGGCGCAGGATTTCGTTCTCCTGCACCTCGATCTGCTTCTGCTTCTCGATCACCTGGACCTGAACTTCCTCCACCCGCACTGCCTGCTGCGTCTTGAACTTCTGCAGATCGTAGGCCAGGTCGGCGCCGCCGTCTTCTCCTGCACGGAGGCCTTGTAGTCCGCCAACTGCATCTCGTAGTTTCGATTCGCTTCCGCGATCTTCGTCTCGGCGATGAAGCGGGCCGTCTCCCCCTCCTGCTTCGCCTGCGCCGAGCGGATCGTCGCGTCCCGCGTCGCCTCCGCCTCCCCGATGGTGGCGTCCCGCTTCACCTGCGCGATCCGCGGCCGCCCCAACGCCTCCAGGTAGCCGTGGGTGTCGCGGATGTCGCGGATGGTGAACGAGTCGATCACCAGACCCATGTTCGCGAGGTCGCACGCCGACACTTCCTGCACTCGCTGCGCGAACATGTCCCGGTTCTTGTAGACCTGCTCCACCGTCATGGTGCCCAGGATCGCGCGCAGATGGCCTTCGAGCGTCTGCAGGGCGATGTTCGCGATCTCCTGTCTGCTCATGCCCAGGAAGCGCTCGGCTGCGTTGCGAATCGCCAGGTCGGTGCCCTGCACCTTCATCTGCGCCACCCCGTCCACCATGATCGGCACGCCCTGCTCGGTGTAGACCTCCGGCGTCTTCACCTCCAGCGTCATCAGCTCGAGCGAGAGGATATCGACGCGCTCGAAGATGGGCCACACGAACGCGCCTCCGCCCACGCGGATGCGGAAGCCCACCGACTCCTGGCGCCCATCCGAGGTCAGCATCTGCCGGCGCCGACCCGAGATCACCAGCACCTCGTTCGGCCCGGCCTTCACGTACCGGCTGGCGTAGACGACAATGAACAGAATCACCACCGCCACTACGCCGCCGACGATCACCGGGATCAACTGCCCCGGCGTTGGGAAGACTGTGGACATACCCGCCTCCTATGCGAACCGTTCTGCTCCGAAAGAGCCCTTCGTGGGCTCCCACTCACTCAGTCCCTGAAGTCCGGCGCCGCCACCTCCGGACCTGCGCCCGCTTCTCCCTCGCCCAGCTTCGCCACATAGAGCGCGCTGCCGACCTGCCGTACGATCTTCACCGCATCGTGCCGGCCCAGCTCCACCCCGTCCTGCGAGCGCGCGGGGGATGTCACCCGCAGGCCACGCGCCACGAAAGCTACCTCACCCAACCCGTCCACCGGGATCGGCACCGTCACCTCCGCCTTCAGCCCGATCGCCTCCGCCATGCGCGGCTCGCTTGATGCCTGCACCGCGGTGAAGAAGTGGTAGAAGACCAGGAACACGACCCACGCTACGGAGAAGGCGGCCGCGGCCGAAGCCGGGAGTGTCAGCAAGAGGCTCAAATGGAAGAGGCTGGTGAGGATGATGCCGACGCCGCCAAAGGTCGCCATGAACACGCTGATGGTGGCCGGCGAGAGCGGCGCGATCGGCGACTCCATCTGCGCCTCAGTGGAGAACGCGTCGCCATGCCCGCCTGCGGCCCCGCCCCCATCCGCGCCATAGTCGTGGCTGACCTCGAAATGCGCCCCCCCCACATCGCCCCCGTGCCCGAAGCCGAACAGGCCGCTCATTACGGCCGAGACGAGGGCGAATGTCGTGCCGCACAGGAAGCACACCCAATAGGCAACCAGCGCCCAATCCATCAGGCCCCTCCATTCCGGGCATCCCATCGCCCGGGCAAGCGCACTCTTCGCCCGATTCTATTGCATCCGCGGCCAACACGCAAGATGCTACTCAGACAATCGGTTAATTGCCATTCGGCCTGCTCGCGCGCCTGGTCAATATCCAAGAAGGAGGCCTGTCCGACTGTCGGCGTTTCATCTAGTGCAACGCATATTTGCGGATGTTATGGTAGCATCATACAGAAAGCTGATGCGCACATACGGTGCGTACTCCCGCCGTGAGGGTACCCTTGGGACGGCGAAGCGCGCTGAACCTCCAAGCCGGTTCGCGCCTCCGGCACTCTTGTGCGGTCCGCTGGACTTGCTGAATCGCTCGAAAATGAAACCCTGGAACCGGAGTGGCAGAGGCAGGAAGCTACCTGAGTCGCGCGTCCTAACGTTGCTGCAACTGAGAACATCGACGGCTACAGTGGCGATCTCATCCCCCGCTGACAACTGAGCCTCACGCCGACATACATGTGATATGAGATCGCCAACAGGAATGGGCGGGACGCCTAGCGCGCTCCGCCCATTCCCTTTCGACTCGTCGAGAGCAATCGGCTCCGCGAGTCGCTACCGTGCTGACCATCCGTCGGCCGCCGCGTGGCCAGGGAGCGCGTCGGCTCCGCGGGTGGATCCGCTACCTGCTTCTTGCGTGCCCTCGCGTGCCGGGGCGATTCGTAACGAGCGGTCAAGCGCGCGGGCCACGCCCTCCCCGTGCAAGTGCCACCATCCCATCGCCTCTGTGGCGTCGCGCGCCAACTCCTTTATCTCCCTCTACCCCTGCCAGCACGATGGAATCTGGGACCCAGGTCGAGCACACCTAGTAAGCGTTTGTCTATCTACCGGCCGCGGCGTCCCATGCTCATCATGTTCGACAGCCGCGCGGCTGGAGTTGAGCGAGCGCTCGAATGGGCCCGAGCGCGCCCAGGAGTCGGGTCGCTGCCGGAGACACGGGGGAGGGCGGATCCTGGAATTTAGGCTTACCTAAGAATGTTCCACGTGGAACATCGCGTGGAAATGCGACCTAGAGCAGTTTGAGGTGCTTAAGACGCAGAAACGGACCACGCGAGCTGCGCGGTCCGTTATCTGCGTAACCAATGGGCAGTCGAGCTAAGCCGGAATCCCGCCTCCTTCGCTCTCCCCCAGCAACTGCCATGAGATCCGATCCAAGTCTTTCCAGTCGACGTAAGTCACCTCTACCGTCCCGCCCTTCCCCTTCGGCTTGATCTTCACCTGGGCGCTCAGGGTCCGCCGCAGCCTGTCTTCCAGGTCCTGTGTGTTCGGATCGAGCAGGACGATCGCGCCGGACTTCGCCGCCGGCCTCCCCAGACCGGTAAGCTTGTCGGCCAGCAGAGACGCATCCCTCACCGAGAGCCCGCGACGGATGATGCTCCGGAAGAGGCGCAGCCGCGCCCGATCATCGTCAATCCCGGCCAGAATCTTCCCGTGACCCTCTTCCAGGCGTCCCTGGCGAATGCTGTCCTGCATCAGCGGCGGCAGATTCAGCAGCCGAATGCTGTTCGTCACCGCCGACCGGCTCTTCCCCACCCGCTCGGCTACCTGCTCCTGCGTCATGGAAAACTCTCTTACCAACCGCGAGTAAGCTTCCGCGGCGTCAATCGGGCTGATATCCTCCCGCTGAAGGTTCTCCACCAGCGCTAGCTCCAGCATCTCCTGGTCGCTCGCCTCCCGCACCACCACCGGCACCCGCTGCATCCCCACTCGCCTCGCCGCCTCCAGCCTCCGCTCCCCGGCTATCAGCTCCAGCTCCGCCCCCCGCTTCCGAACGATCAGGGGCTGGATGATGCCGTGGGTCCGGATCGACTCCACCAGCTCCTCTATCCCCTCCTCCCGCGCCTGGGTCCGGGGCTGATACTGATTCGGCCGCACTCGCTCCAGCGGCACTTCCTGGATGCTGCTCTCCGCCTCCGCCAGCATTCCCGTCGGTATCAATGATCTGAGTCCCTTGCGGTTCTCCAACTTCACTCACCTCCTTTGCCAGGGCCGCGTAAGCGTCTGCGCCTCTGCTGCCCGGCGTGTATCGGACAATCGGCTGTCCATAGATCGGCGCCTCGGATAGCTTGACGCTCCGGGGTATCACCGATCGGAAGACTCTCCCCGGGAAGTGCTTGCGCACCTCGTCCGCCACCTCCCCCGAGAGCCGGGTTCTTCCGTCGAACATAGTGAGCACGACGCCGAACACCTCCAGCGTCGGGTTCAGCATTCGCGCCACCAGACCCAGGGTAGTGCGGAGTTGGGTCAGCCCCTCAAGGGCATAGAACTCGCACTGAATCGGGATGATGACCGACTCGGCCGCCACCAGGCAGTTGACCGTGAGCAGGCCGAGGGAAGGTGGGCTATCCAGTAACACGTAGTCATACCGCTCCACCGCCGGCGCCAGGCAGCTCCGCAGCCGGCTCTCCCGCGCCAGCGCGCTTACCAGCTCGACCTCGGCGCCAGCCAGATCGACCGTCGCCGGAACCAGGTCGAGGCCGGCCGTCGATGTCTGAACGGTGGTCGATTCGAGGGGACGCGAGTCACTCAGGCAGTCATAGATGGAAGCGGCAAGAGCGGACTTGTCGACTCCGAGCCCGCTGGTCGAGTTGCCCTGGGGGTCCATGTCAACCAGCAGCACTCGCTTGCCGAGGTCGGCCAAACAAGCGCCGAGGTTAATGGAGGTGGTGGTCTTCCCGACGCCGCCTTTCTGGTTTACGACTGCGATGACGCGGCCCACTGGGCTTCCACCATGACGAGGATGGCGCCATTCTAGGCCGGTTTCGCGATGCTGTCAAGACGGGACGCGGCGCGAATGCCGCTGCTGTCATTCCGAGCGAGCACGTAGTGCGAGTCGAGGAATCCCGCCGTTTCCCGCGATGCTCACCCCAACCGCCCCGCTACCCGCCCAGCTCCACGCACCGCTTCCGGTAATAGAGATAGTTCGTGTAGGGGACTTCCTCTGGCACGCCGTGATCGGAGGTGGGGATGTAGCCGCCGCGGGCTCTCATCGGCGGGATGATCCGTTCGAGGTACTCGTCGATGTCTCGCTTCGACTTAGCAAGCACTCGCTTGTCTATCCCCCCGGACATCACCAGCCCCGGGTACTCGCGCCCGACTGCAACCACGTCGCAACCGGCCGCCACCTCGAACGGAGACATCACATCCATCCCGATCTCCTGATAGAGCGGGATCACTGACGGCGCGTAGCCATCGGTGTCCAGGTGAACGAAGAGATGCCGGCTCCGATCAACCTGCCGCGCGCGAATGTTGGTCAGGATCTGCTGATAGTAGGGGAACAGGAACTCGCGGATCATGTCCGGCGAAATCAGCGGGCCGACCTTGTAGCAGATGTCCTCGCCGAAGAACACCTGGTCGAAGGTGACATGCTCCTGGTGCTTCGCGGTCATCAGGTCAGCCAGTTCGAGCCACGCCTTCATGCAGTCGTGGATCAGGTCCGGCTGGTCGTAGAAGGCGTACAACAGCCCCATGGGGCCCATCAGGCTGCGCAGGTACATGTACCCGCCGCCAATCATCTGCACCATCACCAGCCCCTGCCCGGCGGCCGCCTTCGCCTCCGCCATCCGCTGATCGAGATCCGCGAATCGCTCCGGGCTGGTCAGGTCGAGACGCCACTTGACGTCTTCCTCCCACGTCTTCCAGTCCTTCACCGGGTGGTCCACGTACTCGGGCATGAACCCATCCCGGCGGCCCCTGAAGTACAGCACGTGGCGTCCTGCGAAGTCCTGCACCAGCTCGTAGTCGCCTCGATCTTCCAGCACCTTCACTTCGTAGGCCGGGCAGAACGCGGCCTCACACCACCCCAGCTCGCCCAGATGATAGTCGCCCGGCGGGTCGTAGTTGAACAGCTCCGCCTGCGGCACGTCCTGCGGCATCCCCTGCTCGGCCCATCGCTCCAGGCAGTAGAAGCCGAACTCCTTGCGGAACAGCGGTGCGCCGGGGGTGATGGCGTAAGTGTCCCGAAGCTTCCGCGCGGAGGCCGTCATCCGTTCCCGCGGCACCATCCCATGCACGCCATCTCTGATCGGTTGCTCGTTCACCAGCTCACTCCTAATCTACTAGCTCTCGTTCTTGCGCTGACCCGTATAGTATACAAGCGGTTGCTTACTAACCGGGCGAATATGCGAGCGGTTGCTTAGGAATCACACAGCGCACCCGCCACGACCCAAATCTAACAGAACGGGCGAGCCGCAGCAAGCCTACGGGCAGCGAGGTCGCGCTTCGCAACGCGGTCTGTGGAATAACAGCGACAGCGAGGGATTGACGCCTCTCGGCGGGGTGGGTAACATCCTGCTGCCGATAGTGAGATGCGATTTCCCAGGGATAGGAGGCCGATATGAGGAGCAACTTCCTGGCCGGTATGCTCGTCGGTGCGCTGGTCGGCGCCGCCGTTGGCATCATCTTCGCCCCCGAGGCGGGTGAGGAGACCCGAGAGCGGGTCAAGGAGGGCGCGAAGAAGTTCGGCGGAGTGGCCGCCACGAAGGCGCGCGGCATTGTGCACAGAGGCTGTGAGGAAGGCAAGGAGGGGGAGGACGACGAGTAGTCCGACCCCCACCGGGTAGTTTCGCTGGAACAGATTTGCGCTGGGATGCCCCGGGTGGGCATCCCAGCGTCGTTTTCTCAGGCGGGCGGACGGCGCTTGCGGCGGCCCGCTACTCGCGGATCGTCGCTCCCAGTTGTTCCCGCAGCGCCGCTCGCACCCGGTTCATGCACTCTTCGACACCCTCGTCGGTGAGGGTGCGATCGCCGGCCCGGAAGGCGAGGGAGAAGGCGAGGTTGCGCTGGCCCGGGGGCAGTGGCTTGCCCTCATAGGCGTCGAACAGGGAGATGGATTCGAGATCGACGCCGGCCGCCACCTTGATGAGCGCCTCGGCGCGCTGTGCCGGAACCTCCCGCGCGACCAGGAAGGCGACGTCGCGCGAGACCGCCGGGAAGCGGCCGACCACCTCATACCGAGGTGAGGCCGCGTGCCGCTGCAGGGCGTCCAGGTCGATCTCCGCCACGTAGATCGGATCGGGCAGGTCGTGGGCCTCGCGCACCGCCTCGGCCAGTTCCCCGAAGCAGCCGATCACCTCTCCCTCGATCTCCAGCCGCGCCGCGCGGCCGAGCCGGAGGTAGATCTCGGAGTGAGGCGAGTACTCGGCCGACCGCATCGCCACGCGCTGCACCAGGGCCTCGACCATCCCTTTGAGAGCGTAGAAATCCCACCGCTCCGAGCCACCCTTCGCCGCCCAACGGCCCCGGTACAGGATCCCCGTGCCGGCGATGCCCAGGTGTTGCGGCTGCTCGGGCAGGACCTCCCCGCCGCGATGCCAGTAGACGCGGCCCACGTCGAAGAGGCTGACATCGGCGACGCCATGGCGTCGGTTATAGGCCACCACATCGAGCATGGACGTGAGGAGCGTGGTGCGGAGTTGGGAGCGGTCCACCGTCTTCGCGTTGCTGATGACAACCGGACAAGCAAGCGCATGGTCTCCATAGATGCCCAGTCGCGGCAGCGCCTCCGGTCCTTCCAGGCTCGACGTGACCGTCTCGCTGAGGCCGAGTCCGCGCATGATGGCCCGCGCCTCCCGCTCGAAGGCCACCTCGGCCGGCAAGCGGCCCACGCCGGCGCTCGACCTCGGGAGCGCCTCCGGAATGCTATGATAGCCATAGGCGCGCGCCACCTCTTCCACCAGGTCGATCTCGTGCCTCAGATCCTGGCGAAAAGTGGGCGCTTTCACGTTCAGCACGCTCTTCCCGGTCACCTCTAGCTGCAGCCGCCGCAGGTGCTCCGCCATCTCCTCGGCGCTCAGGTTCACGCCCAGTAGCGCGTTGGCGCGCTTGGGCCGCAGCCTGATCGTGGCTTCCCGAATCCGCTTGGGGTAGGCGTCAACCACGCCCTGCGCGATCTCCACCGGTTCCGGCGAGAACTCGGCGATCAGCTCGCAGACGCGATCCAGCGCGCGCAGCGTGCCGTTCGGGTCGACGCCGCGTTCGAACCGATAGGACGCTTCCGTGCTCATTCCCAGCGAGCGGGCCCCGCGCCGAGTCGTGCGCGGATCGAAGTGAGCCGACTCCAGCAGCACCTCGGTAGTGCCGTCGTGGATCTCCGTGCTGCTCCCGCCCATGATCCCCGCCAGTGCCACCGCCCGCTCGGCATCGGCGATCACCAGTATCTCCGGGTTGAGCGTGCGCTCCTCCCCGTCGATAGTAACAAAGCGCTCATTTTCTTTAGCGCGGCGGACGATGATGGTGGGAGTAGGGGAGCCTTCGTGCGAGCGTAGCAGCGCGTAGTCGAACGCGTGCAGCGGCTGGCCCAGCTCCAGCATCACCAGGTTGGTGGCGTCCACCACGTTGCTGATGGGCCGCATCCCGCTCAGTTCGAGTCGGCGCTGCGCCCAGGCAGGGGAGGGGCCGATCCTTACCCCCCGCACGATGCGCGCCGAGTAGCGCGGGCACGACTTCGGGTCCGCCAGTTTCACGGACACCAGTTCGGAGGCGGTCGGGCCGATTTCGGGCAGCGCCTGAGACGACGCCCCTACAGACGCGATCGGCGTGCGCAGCGCGACCGAGAGTTCCCTGGCGATGCCGAGCACCGACAGGCAGTCGCCGCGGTTCGACAGCACCTTGATGTCGAAAACGGCCGTGCCCCCGGCGGCCTCGATCGCCTCGACCTCCAGGCCGACGTTGGTGAGCGTATCCGCCAGATCCCTCAGCGAAAGGTCGTTGGGAACGTACTCATTCATCCAGTCTACCGGCAAGCGCATAGTCTCAGCCTTTCAGCGACCATAGCAGGCGTCTACCCGCGACACCTAGCCCATCCCTACTTCCCCTGCACCGGCTGCGCCACCCAGATCTGCTCCCGCGACTTGGCCGTCAGCGGCGCCCGGCCGAACGATCCATAGGAGGCGATGACGCGGTAGCCGAAACTCTCCAGCAGCGGAGGCACCTCCTCCGGGAACACGTATCGCGCCACCATCGTGTGATCGAGCTGGCGCGTCGCATGTCCATCGCCATCCCGCCACTCATAGGTGATATGTGACACCACCTGCCGGCGCGGCCGCACGAACTCGGCCCAGTCGAACGCTACCACCTCGCCATTGCCGTCGGGCGAAGGGAAGCGGGTCATCTCCTGCCGCGGCGTGCGGCCCTGTCGCAGCAGACCTCTCGGCGGCACGAAGAAGCTCATCACCAGGGAGCCGCCGGGCTCCAGGTGCTGCCTGATGTTCCTCAGCGCCGCCTGCTGGTCAGCGAGCGTGAGCATATAGAGGAACGTGCGGAACGGCAGCAGCGCCACTTCGAATCGCTGGCGGAGCGCGAAGTCGCGCATATCCGCCGCGATCACCTGCACCCGTGGCGCCATCTCCGGCAACTCCGCGCGCTTGTCCGCCAACCGGTGCAGCATCGCCGACGAGGAGTCGATCCCGACCACGTCCACACCCACCGCGGCCAGACAGAGCGCCAACCGCCCCGTGCCTACGCCGATCTCGAGCACGGGCGTCCGCGACTTCTTGCCCTCCTCTACGTAGAAGAGCACGTCCTCCAGGTAGTCGCCCGGGTAGCCGTCGTAGAGGTCGGCGATCAGATCGTATTGCTTTTCGGGTGAGTGAAGTGGCATGCGTTCCCGTGGTCATCTGCGGGTGACGGGCGCAAGCGCCGCGCCTCTCGTCCTCGCCGAGCACCCGATCAGAACTGGCGCAGGAAGCGCATATCGTTCTCGTAGAGCGTCCGGATGTGCTCGATGTTGTAGCGCCTCTGAGCCAGCCGGTCGATGCCAAACCCAAAGGCGAAGCCGCTCACCTTGTCGGGGTCGTAGCCGCCCGCGATGAGCACGTTCGGGTGCACCAGTCCCGAGCCGCCGATCTCCACCCAGCCGCTGTCCTTGCAGAACCGGCAGCCGCTTCCCATGCAGAGCTCGCAGCCTACCGAGAAATCGGCGCTGGGCTCGGTGAAGGGGAAGAAGTCGGGGCGGAACCGCACCGGGATCCTCGGCCCGAAGTACTCCTTCACGAATGTCGCCATCGTGCCCTTGAGATCGGCGAAGGTGATACCCTCATCCACCAGCAGGCATTCGAGCTGATTGAAGATATCGTTGTGGGTGAGCGTGACGCTCTCCCGGCGATAGGTGCGTCCGGGGACCACCACTCGCGTCGGCGCCGGGGTGCAGCGGCATTGGGAGAGCGTCTGCAACGGCGGGAACCGCCAGTCCAGCGTGCGCACCGGGCAGCTCTCGGCGTGGCGAGCGCGCATCGCGCGAATCTGCACCGGGGAGGTGTGCGTGCGCAGCATCACCTCCTCGCTGACGTAGAAGCTGTCCTGCTCATCCATCGCGGGATGATCGGGCGGGTAGTTCGAGCGCGGTCCAGTTCAGCGTCGGACCACTCCACCTCGGGGCCGGTCACCACCTCGTAGCCCATCCCGACGAAGATGTCGCAGATCCGCTCCAGGGTCATCATCAGCGGGTGGCGGTGCCCGATCTCAGGCCCGCGGCCAGGGAGAGTGACATCGAGCTGGTCGGCCGCCGCGGCCTGGGCGGAAGCGAGTGACTTGAGTTCCTCTCGTCGCCGAGCCAGCGCGGCCTCCGTGCGCTGCCTGGCCTCGTTGGCCGCCGCGCCCGCCCTGGGCCTCTCCTCCGCGGGCAGCTTACCCAGGCCGCGCAGTGCCACCGTGAGCTGTCCATCTCTCCCCAGGTAGGAGACGCGGACCTCCTCCAACTCCTGCGGGGAGGCCGCGGCCGCGATTTCGCCTTCGGCCCGGCTGGCAAGGTTCAGGATGTCTTCGGCGGTAAGGTCGGTCATATGCTCTCTCCACAAACAGAAACGCCCCGGCTCGTCGCTAGGGACGAAAGCCGAGGCCTCCGCGGTACCACCCAGATTGCCGGCCGCGCTTGCGCGGCCGACCTCTCACAGCCCCGGTAACGAGGGACAGTCGGCGCTGCCTAATAGGTTAGTCACCGTTCAGCGGCGCGGCTCCGGGGCGAACTTCGGCGGGCTGCCTTGCGAGAGCGCCTCTCAGCCGACGAGCGCTCCTCTCTGGCGGGGCCGACCCGCCTACTCCTCCCCATCGACGCCGGTGTGCAGTTGTCTGGGGGAGTCTAGCACATGGCAGGCGGCCGGGGCAAGAGGAGGTGGGTGTCCGAAGCTGCTCCCCGCGCCACTTGACGTGGCGACGCGGCCGGCGATATACTCCTAGTGGAAGCGCGCGGCGAGGCCGCAGCTTCATTTCCGCCTCCGTCGGGGCTCTCGCAGGGGTTCCGGTAGGTTCGGGCGGATTGCGCTTTTGTGGGAGGACACAGGAATGGTTGTCGAGGCGAGAACCCCTACCAGGATCGACCTCTCCGGCGGCACCCTCGATCTCTATCCCCTCTACCTCTTCCTGGACGGGGGGGTTACCAACAACGCCGCCATCGACATCTACAGCAACGTCTGGATCGAGACCAGGCACGACTCCGAGGTCCGCCTTAAGTCCCTGGACACGGGCAAGGAACTCTCCGCGCCCTCCGTAGACCAGCTCCCTCTCGACCAGGATCTCGCCTTCGTCGCCCGCGTCGTCCGGTTCTACGCCCCCAAGACCGGGGTGAATGTCACCACCCACAACTCCACCCCATACGGGTCCGGGCTAGGCGGTTCGTCCTCGCTCCTCATCGCCCTCAGCGGGGCCCTGGACCGCCTCAACCGCACCCAGATGGACCCGAAACAGTTCGTCGACATCGGCGCCAACCTCGAGGCCCAGTCCATCGGCATCCCCACCGGCAAGCAAGACTACCTCGCCGCGCTCTATGGCGGCGTGAACGGATTCCATTTCAGCGTAGACGGGTGGCGCCAGGAGCAACTGCTCGAGGATGAGAAGCAGCTAACGGAGCTGGAAGCGCGCATCATCCTTAGCTTCACCGGCCATTCCCACTTCTCGGGCGCCAACAACTGGAGTATGCTCAAGCGCTTCATGGACAACGCGGGAAACTCCCGGGAGAGCCTGCAGATCATCCGCCGCACGGCCGACGACATGCGCCAAGCGCTGATCGCCTTCGATCTCGATCGATTCGTCGAACTCCTCGATGAGGAGTGGCAGCACCGCAAGCAGCTTGCCGACGGTGTCACCACCCCCGCCATCGACGGGATGGTGACGGCGGCCAAGGAGGCGGGCGCGTTCGCCTCTAAGATCTGCGGCGCCGGCGGCGGCGGGTGCATGATCACCGTAGCTCCCCCCGAGAAGAGAACCGCGGTCGAGGCCGCCCTGACCAAGGCCGGCGCGACGGTGATGCCATTCAAGATCGCCCGTCAGGGCCTGACGATCAAGGAGGTGTGAAGCCGATACCGGGCGCCGCGAGCGCCCTCGAGGCGAGAGACCATGCCTATCTATGAATATCTTTGTGAGGATTGCGATCATCGATTCCAGCGTAACCGCAAGGTGAGCGAGCGCCAGTCGGCGCCCTGCCCCGAGTGCCGCGGCACCGGCCGCAAGACCATCGGCGCGGTAGGGGTCATCTTCAAGGGCTCCGGATGGCACTGCACAGACTACGGCAAGTCCGGCCGGTCCGACGACAAGAAGGCGACCGGCGCGGACAAAGAGGCGATCAGCGCGGACAAGAAGACGGCCAGCGCGGACGAGAAAGTGCCCGCTGCTGCCAGCAAGCCGGACTGAGGGAAGCGCGCGGCGCTACGAGCTTGGGGTGAATGGGCTACGACAGAAACCGGGCGGGCGTGATCTACGCCCGCCTTTCCGTTTGACGCCTACCGTCTTTCCGAGGGGATCGACTCCAGGGCGTGCACGAACAGTTCCGTAAGGTGGGGATCCAGGGCCGTGCCGGCCAGCCGCTGCAGCTCCTTGATCGCCTGCCGTTGCTCGAGGCCTGGCCGGTTTGGCGAGCCGGTCTGCAAGCGATCGTAGGTGTTTGCCACCGCCAGCACCCGCGCCAGCAGCGGGATCTCCTCCCCAGATCTGCCCTCTGGGTAGCCCTTGCCGTCCCACCGCTCGTGGTGAAATCGCACCGGCTCCAGGGCAGGGGCCAGGAACTCCACCGGCTGCAGGATGCTGATGCCGATCAGCGGGTGCATCCGCACCAGAATCTCGTCCGTCATGTCCAGGTGGGTGGAACGGGCCAGGGACTCGTCCGTCAACCCGATCTTGCCGATATCGTGAAGCGTGGCCGCGAACCGCAGCGTCTCCATCTGCTCGGCGGAGAGTTCCATCGCCCGCCCGAGTTGGAGAGCGTAGTCGGTCACACGCTCCGAGTGGCCCATGGTGTATGGGTCTTTCGCCTCGATGGCGCGGGCCAGCGCGCTCACCGTCTCAAAATAGCTCCGGCGCAGGTTCTCGTGCAGCCTCGCGTTGTCGAGCGCCACTGACGCCTGGTCGGCGAATGCTCGCAACAGCCGCTGCTCCCGCCGCGACCAGATGTGCCGGCTGCCCGAGTAGACGCGGAGCACGCCCGATACCTGGTCACCCCGGCGCAGAGGTAGACACAGGAGCGAGACCAGGCCCTCGGTCGCCGCCTCCTCCCGGTACCGGAACCGCGGGTCATGGCGCACATCGAGGATGCTCACAGTGCGGCCCACGATCACCTCGCGGTCCACGCCGCTCTCGGCCAGCCGCACCGGCCCCTTGGCGAGGTAGTCGAGGCTGAGGCCGTAGCTGGCCGCCGCCGTCAGCTCGGTCTTCTCCCGGCTGAGAAGCCGGATGGAGCAAGCCTTCGCCGCGGTGATATGGACCGCCGCCTCGGTGATGGTGCGCAGCACCTGGTTGGGCCGCAGCGACGCGTTTACCGAGCGGGAGACCTCCACCAGACTGGCGGCGTCCGCTCTGCGCTCCTCCAGCTTGGCGAACAACTGCGCCGTGATCAGGCCGATGAAGTAGAACAGAATGGCGCGGATGACCACGTCCTGGATCGGCTGCGGGGTGTTGTCTTCCACCCGCAGGGGCAGCACCGCCGCCAGCAGGGCCGCCGCGAACGCGGTCACGATCCCGCCGAGATTCTCCCAGCAGATAGCTGGCGAGCACGATCGGGATATAGAAGAAGTGGATGAGACTCCCCTGGGTGCCTCCGTCCAGATAGGCCACCCAAGTGATGAACACCAGCATCAAGGCCAAGCCCGTGCCGATGAAAGCAGCCGACCAGTTACGCCGAAGTAGATTCATGGACAGCAACAGGGCCCCCGACGTGGACAAGATCCCCGAAACGGCTTCCCATCATGCCCCACCAAGTGTAGCCACCAGGCGTGGCGTGCCAAACCAACAGGGCCAGCGGCAACTGTGCTCAGGCCCGACGCTTCGCGTGGCATTCACTAAGATTCGCTGGCGGCCCTCGCGGAACCTTTGTGCGCCACGCCCTGTGATTGCACTGCCTGGGCCCCCTTGGCTCCCTGCGGTGGAAGCCCGGAAACGCCGTCTGGGCCCCGGAAATCCCCCGGGAGCGGGTATTGACGTCGCGGCCGTTGTGTGCTAAGTTATGACGCTTCAGTGTCTGTTGTGTCAGAACGTGCTGGGGAGGTGGGCCGACGGGCGGCGGGTCACGGGAGCGTTCATATATACTGCACACTATTCTTCGCAGTCACCGCAATCCTCCGTTTCTCCCTCTCGCTCTCGCGCTCCAGGAGGGGGATCTGTCACCGAGACACGGGACAGAGAGTGACTCTGCCGAACCCGATACGCCGATGGGAAAAAACTCGGATCGCCGCTGAAGAGTCTGGCCGAACTTCTTCTTATCATCTAGTGCTCTGATAACTTCACGGCGAAGAGACCGAGCAGCCCGTCGGGCTGGGTCCAACCCAGGTCGGAATCGGCCAGGGGCTCGCCCACGTTTCGCGCGTCAGATCGCGTGAGAGAGAGGAGGTGGTACCGCAACCGTCTGTCGTACTCCAGGTCGCGTTTCCATGCCTCGGAGCGCGTCTTGGGCTGGCTGTGAAATCTGGTAGATGTGCCACCCTGTCAAGGAGGCGAGGCATGTCGAAGAAGACGTACCTGTTGTTAGCGTTGCTGTGCGCGAGCCTGGTGCTATTTATGGCTCCGGCTTTCGCCGCGACGCAGGAAGTACAGTCCTGGGATATCAGCAGTGAGAACCCGGGATGGACCCTGGAAGGAGACTGGGCCTTCGGCGTACCGTTGGGCGAAGGTGGAGACCCCGACACTGGCGTCGGTAAAGATCCGCCTTCCTCAGTCGGCAACGTTCTGGGCACCAACCTCGAAGGGAACTATAGCGCTGACGCGGAGGAATTCGCGACCAGCGAAGAGGTGGACTGCAGCGGCAAGGTCGGAACCACCCTGACGTTCAACGCATGGTTGGACATTCAGGCGAACAAGTTCGACCAGGCCACTGTCGAGGTCTCCAATGGCGGCGACTGGGTCGTCGTCTGGCAGAACTCGGCCGAGGACGATACCCTCGATACCGCGTTCTCGGAGACGACAGTCGACATTTCCGCGGTCGCGGACAATGAGTCGGCTGTTCAGGTCCGCTTCGGACTGATCTCGGATGGCTCTGTCGAGTTCGGCGGTTGGAACATCAACGCTGTCGCGATCAACGCCAGCGCTGATGACACCACCGCGAGTTGGCTGCTAGGCGGCACCAACGACCTCACCGCCGACTGGGATCTCCAGACCGGTTGGGCAGTCGGCACCCCGGCCGCGGCGAACGCTAGCGGTCAGCCCCTGGCCAGCGCCTATGCAGACCGCACGGGCGTCGATCCGGAAGAGGCGAACACCGGCACCCTGGTGTTGGGCTATGTTGTCAATGGCAACTACGCTCGCAACCAGATCGCCGAGTTCGCCACCTCCCCCGTGATGGACTTCTCGGGTAGCCGGGCTGTCAAGCTGAACTTCTTCCGCTGGCTGGCGGTCGAAGACGCTGCCTCCGATCACGCTTCCATTCAGGTCAACAATGACAGCGAGACCCCGGAGGAGCTGTTCCAGTCCGACTTCTCTGATGACACGATCGGCGACTACACCGTCTCCGGCAACGGCGACGCGGTGGTCAACACCGATGATGAAGTCATCGACCTGGACGGTCCCGTCCGCGTCGCCGCCGCGATTGATTCCAGCGAGCACTACGGTCTCGTTGGAACGATCGATCTGGCGACCGACTTCTCGACCGGCGGCGCGACGCTGGCGGTCAAGTGGACGGACGGGGACAAGGATATCGACGGCAAGCTGATCTGGAGCGATTTCGATCCAGCGGTCAGCCTTGACGGCGCCAATGACATGGACACCTATGACCTCACTCTCCCGGCCCAGGCACTCGCCACCGACCCGAAGAGTGACGATAACGCCAACTTCCAGATCAGCGTGGTGACGACTGGCGCCCTGATGACGACCGATACCGCGCAGATCGGCGATATCTACCTCGAGGGCGTGAAGTGGGCCTACGTTTTCCAGAATGAGGCCAGCGTCCCGCCCGCCAACCTGTTCGACACCGAATGGACAGAAGAGACCATCGACCTGTCCGAATTCGCCGACGGCATGGGTCCGGATGACGATGCCGCCGTGCGTGTCCGCTTCGCGATGGGCCCGACGGACAACTTCGTCCCGGGCGTTGGGCAGCAGGCCACCGAGTTCGGCGGCTGGAGCATCGACGATATCGCTTTCAAGCAGGGAACCCTGGCTTGGAAGTCCGTCGAGGACAGCTACGACTTCCCGCTCGCCATGTTCTGGGGGCAGGATGACCGGACCGCCGATATGACCCTGAGGAACATGGGCACCGGCTACTGGGACGAGGATTTCTTCGTCAATGAGGTCGCCGGTCCTGCGGACGAGGCTGGCGTCGGCACCGTCGCCGACGAGTATGCCGACCCGATCACCTCAACCGTGGTACCGAACCTGATCGAGCGCTATGATGTTGGCTCGGTCAACCTCGAAGACGTCGTGGACCCGGCCGCTACGGTCGACATCTCTGCCGACCTCGTCGCTCCGCCGGTTTCGACCATCGCTTACCTGACGGCGGACGATGATGGCACCCCGACGTCTCCTGGCGATGCCGACACCAGCGTCACCGGCGTGAACTGGTTCTTCTTCGACATGAATGAGGAGCCGGTCCCGCTTTACCTCGACATGCTCGAGAACGATCCCGTTGCCGAGCACGGCCCTGACGTTCCGAAGGGTCTCGTTCAGATCAGCCGCTTCCCGGATGTCCAGCTCGATGCAGACAACAACCCGTACTGGGCTCGGTACTGGATCGAAGAGCTGGCCGGTCGTGTGCCCTACGTCGTCAAGGGCATCGCGGCAGAGGCAGGTCCGAACATCTACCTGCCCGAGGACGTCGTCAGCCGTGGTGCGCTGGCCGTCTACATCGTGAACGCCAAGGCACTGCCGATCAGCGATCCGCCGGGGTTCGTCTTCAAGGACGTCCCCGTGCAGGGATTCGGCAACCCGCCGTCCGAGAGCACCTACTGGGCAGCCGCCTACATCGAGGCCGTCCAGAAGGCCGGGATCGTCAACGGTATCCCGCCGGACTTCACCACCTTCGCACCCGACAATCCGGTCGACCGCCAGGGCATGACCAAGTTCATGGCCCTTGGCGCCGATCTGCCTGGTAATGGCGACACTGCTGCTGCTGTCAAGGCCGAGTGGCAGACCTACCAGGACGACGAGGGCGATCTTCCGTTCGCCGACGTCGCTCTCGACATCCCTGGCACCACTCCTGGCACCAGCGTGCCGAACCCGTTCCTGCCTTTCATCAACGCTTGCTGGAAGGCTGACGTCGTCCAGGGTATCGCCTCGCCGCCGGGTGGCACGTTCGCCCCGTTGGACAGCGTTACCCGATCCCAGTTGGCCGTGTTCGTCTGGCGCGCATTCATGCGCGAGCAGGCGACCGCGGTCATGATTGCCGGTCCCGCGATCACCGGAGTCGCTCTCTCGCCCGAAGTTTGGGTCACCGAGCCGGCTATGGTCGCCTTCCCGACGTGGATCGGCTATCCGCAGGTTGATACTGCTGATGGCTGGGACAACAGCAACATCGCCTACGTCGCCCTCGACGCAATGCGTCTGGGCGGCGACGGCATCGCTCCGCTACCGGGAACCGACAGCTTCGTGCTGACGATGGAGTTGCGCGATGCCGAGACGCCGACTGTTCCGGCGCCCGCCGAGCGCACCTTCACCTTCCCGCTGGATGACGCCGAGATCGCTACTTTTGCTGCGGACGCGCTGGACGCAGGTAATCCGTATCTGACCTTCTACCAGTTGCTGCCCGCCGCGACCGCGACCACGTCGGAGGCGCTTGCTGACCCGATGCACGGTGACTTCGTGCTCGTCACCAGCGTCACCGTCCCGAGTGGACCCTCCGCGGTGAAGATGGCTGAGTCGCTCCGTCAGCCTGCGTACCGATCCTACGGTCGGTTCTTCGTGGACAACTTCGACTTCAGCTTCCTGCCGCTCGATTCGACCGGCGTGGATGGCTGGAAGGTCTCGGGTCTGCCTGCGACCGGCCCGGTCATTGACGACAGCGTAACGTTCGACGACGACCAGGGCGTCCTGCTCGTCCAGACTCAGGAGATGAGGCGGCATATCGCCACCACTGGGTGGCAGAATCTCAACCTCACCTTCTGGATCGCCGCGAGCAACCTCAGCGCTGATGACACCTTCGCGATCCAGTACTCCACCGATGGTGGTGTGAACTGGAATGACGTCGATGGTGGGACTCTGTCCGATGTCGAGGATATGGATGCCGGAGACATCGAGCTAGAGGAAGTCAGCGTTGATCTGCCGTCCTCCGCTTCCCGGAACCCGAACTTCTGGCTCCGGGTGAAGATGACGGCGGCCGGTATCGACAATCTGGGTTGGATCGACAACATCACCCTCAAGGGTACGTAAGCACCCTTGGCGTGATCTGACGAGGCCAACCTCGTAATCGACCGACCGGCCCGGTGGCAACACCGGGCCGGTCACTTTTGCCCCCTGCCTCGGCCGACGTTCGTTCGGTAGGATGGCGCCGAGGCAGAGCAGAATCGATAGCGTTGGTGATCGCGGACACCGGAATCCCCATACTCCTGTATCACAAGATCGGCCGGCCGCCTCGCGGGGCGAGGGTGCCCGGGCAGTACGTCTCGCCTGGCCTCTTCCGACGTCACCTCGACTACCTGCTCTCCCGCGGCTACGCCACCGTGTCTCTGCTCGACCTCCCGCGCCTGTGGGCCGGCGCCAGTCCCGCCCCGGACGGCGAAGCGACGCGACCGGGCCCCGTGGTCATCACCTTCGATGACGGCTACCGCTGCCTCCATGAGCACGCCTTCCCGGCGCTGGCCGAGCGCGGGATGACCGCCACCATCTTCCTCGTCGTGGGGGCGCTCGGGTCCGACAACACCTGGGAGCAGGCGATCGGCGACGTGGCAGAGCCCATGCTGAGCCTCCCGGAAATCCGCGAGATGCGCGCCCAGGGCATCGAGTTCGGCTCCCACACGCTGTCTCACGCCCACCTAACCCAGCTCGCGCCCGATGCCGTCAAGCGCGAGATCGTCGAATCCCGCCTGCGATTCGAACAGCAACTGGGTGAGCGCTGCCGCACCCTCGCCTACCCCTATGGCGAATGGGACCAGCGAATTCGAGAGATGACCGAGGAGGCCGGCTACGAACTCGCCTGCTCCACCCGCCGCGCCTCCGCGCGGTCCGGTGACGACCGGCTGGCCCTGCCGCGAGTGAACATTCGGCGCTACAATGTGACCCCGCGATTCGCCTACAAGCTGTGGCGGGCGGAGCGCGCCCGATGACGGGCGAGCGCCTGCGGATCGCCCAGTACATTACGCCCTCCCAGATCGGCGGCGCGGAGGTGCACGTCGCGGCCCTCGCCGAGAAGCTGAAAGAGCGGGGCCACGCCGTCACCGTGATCTGCCCCCGCGGTCGGCCCCTGGCGCGGGAGCTGCTGGCACGCGGGCTGCCGCTGCGCGACCCGATCACGATGGGCAAGTTCGACCCGGTCATGCTGGCGCGGCTCGCGGTGTGGCTGCGCCGCGAGCGCATCCAGGTGATCCACACCCACCTCTCCACCGCCAGTCTGCTGGGGAGCTGGGCGGCGCGGCTGGCCGGCATCCCCGCGCTCGCCACCGTGCACGGCCTCAACACTCGCACCTGCTTCAACTGGGCCCGCGCCATCATCGCGGTCTCAAACGCCGTCAAGCAACACCTGGTGGCCCAGGGCCTGCCTGCCGACCGCATCACCGTGATCCACAACGGAGTCGATCTGCGGGCCATGTCTCACCCCCAGGCGAGTGGCGTCGATGTTCGGGCGCAGTGGGGCCTACCCGAGCAGGCGCCGGTGCTGGTCACGGTAGGCCGGCTGGCGCCGCAGAAGGGCCACCGCTACCTGCTGGAGGCGGTCGAAACGCTCTCGCGGAATGAGAGATGGCGCGAGCTGCGACTACTGGTGGTGGGAACGGGGGCCCTGCTGGCGCAGCTCCAGCGAGAGGCCGAGGAGCGCGGGCTGGGCGAGCGCGTCACCTTCTGCGGCTTCCATCGCGATGTGCTGCCCTTCCTCCGCGCCGCCGACATCTTCGTGCTCCCCTCGGTTCAGGAGGGCCTGTCACTCTCCGCGCTGGAGGCGATGGCGCTGGCGAAGCCGGTGGTCGCCTGCCGCGTAGGCGGAACCCCCGAGGTCGTGGTCGACGGTGAGACGGGCCTGCTGGTGGCGCCCGGAGACCCCGAGGAGCTCGCCCTCTCCCTCGAACGCCTCATGTCCGATCCCGAGCAAGCGCGGGCGATGGGGGAAGCGGGAAAGCGCCGCGTGCAAGAGGCGTTCGACCTGGAGCAGATGGTCACGAAGATCGAAGACGTCTACCAGCGACTGATCGCTGCCCGCGCTGGTTCAGCTTGACGTCGACCGCGGGGCGCGGATATACTCGACGCGTCCGCGATCGAGGGCAGAGCCAGCGCTTCTGCCCTCCGCACTTCCCCACCCCCGGAGGGGTGTCCGAGTTGGTCTAAGGAGCGCGACTGGAAATCGCGTAGGGGCTGAAAGGTCCCTCGCGGGTTCGAATCCCGCCCCCTCCGCTGCACGTGACAGAAATGATAAGCCCGCGAGCGGTGCGAAGTAGCAGATATCGCCCGCGTTGTCTGCAAAGACATGGTGCGCTGGACTGGCTGGGGACACTCCGAGCGTTATCCCAAGCAGGAGCACCAGCGCCTTGCCCGCGGCCCCTCGCTAGCGGCGCGCCTGGGCTCCCGGTGCGAAGGCCGCATGTACTGGCTCGTTGCACGCCGCCTCCATGGTAGCAAGCCTCCCGCGGCGCCGAGGGCGAACCTCCGCATTGCCCTGCGAACAGGCGGCGACTCTGACTTCGCCCGCGTACACCGTCACCTCGGAACGACTGCCGGGAGCGCCCTTGACAGTGAACGAGAGGCCACCTCCACGGCCGTCGTACTGCTCGTTCCTCGATTCCATCTGAGTGGGTGGCCCACAGCACCTGTGGACGGCCCAGGCAGGGCGCGAGGAAGAACAACGCGGGCTCGTACGGGCGGAGAGAGAGATCGAAGGACCGGAGTTCCCGGCCCAGGATTGGCGCGTCTCCGGCCAGTTGCCCCCGGTCAGGGCGATACACGAGGTAAGGCTTCCGCGGCGAGATGCCGATGGCCGTCGGCTTGGCGATGCGAAGCGTGCCCTGGGTCCTGGCGCGGTTGAGGTTGGCGAGGACGACCAGCGTGCCGCGGTGGCCCTGGGAGCAGTAGACGGTCCCGTCTGAGGCCGACCACTCCAGGTTGCCGTCCTGTTTGAAGGCGCTCTGAGTCTCGGCGCCTCCGATGCCGAAGAAGCGCAGCAGTTCGGCGTAGCGCATCAGCAGCTCTGGCATCGCTTCCGCCGACCGGCCGTGCGTCAGCACCATGGGGCTCTGGCAGCGCAGCGAGAAGCTGACCGACCGGAGGGACACCTCGGGGCGTCGGAGCAGGAGCGCGTTGCACCCCAGGCGGCGAGAGTTGAGGTGCCCGCGGACCAGCTCCTCCGGCGTTTCCTCGATGTTCGCCCACTCCCCGGGCAGCCGGATGTCCACCAGGTTGTTGATCAGCGCTCCCGCGAACAGATTGGTGTTGGAGAGGATGAACTGGCCTGCGCCCTTTGCTTTGACGCCGCGGAAGGCGTGCCAGGCCATCTCGCGGAGCCCGGGGAGAGTGAAGCGCGGGTACTTGTGGCCGCAGCCGTGCAGCAGGTTGCGGCAGGCCATCTTGCCTACCCAGAAATCGATGTACAGCCCATCGAAGTCGAAGCGCTCCAGGATGGTGTCTACCTCGTGCTTCCAGTGCTCGCGCCATCCTTCCGCGCCGTAGCACATCAGATTCGTCTGGTGGTGGAACTCGGCGACCGGCTCGATCTGCCACTCCTGGCCGTGGTCGGGGAAGGCGGGCGTGTCGTGCTCGAGGTCGGTGAAGGTGATGTACGGGATGATGCGGATGCCGTGGTCGTGGCAGGCCGCGATCACGCGGCGGATCTCGCTGGGGTCGTCGGGGTGAGCGTAATCGCCGGACCGCCAGTTCGCGCCACCGACGATGACGTTGATGCCCCGGCGCGCAAGCCCGGCGATCTCATCGTCGGAGGGGTAGGAGAAGCCCTTGTCATGCCACTGATGTGGTCCGAGCCAGTGCACTCGCAGCTCGGCGAGCTGAGGCTGGTAGGGCTTGGCTGGAACGGAGATAGGTAGAACCGGTTGTACCGACGCCAGCCCGCTCGCACGGGCGTGAAGAGGTTGCGAATGCTGAAGTAGGTCCAGCTCACGCGGCCGCCGTCGGCCTCGAGCACGAAGCTCGTGCCCGGCCGACCCAGCGGGTCAGCCAGCGGAGCCGAGTCGGTCCATCCGTGAGAGATCTCTTCCGCGTCGTCCATCACGAGGTCGAGGCCCGTAGCGTCGTTCCCAAGTTGCAGCCATGGCAGGATTCGCGCGGCCTGGAGCACCTGCGGTTCAGCGGCTTGCGGAAGCAGATGCGTCACCCAGCCGCCAGTGTCCTCGGTGGTGGCGAGGTCGCCAATATGGGAGTAGAAATCCACCATGCCGCGTTTCACTGCAGCGGCCGAGAAGACCAGCCACCGCAGCGCCCCGCGCTCGGTCCCGGTGTTCTCCACGTCCACTTGCACCACGCCGTCGCAGTCGATGGCGTACGTGAGATGGTAGCGGAGCGGCGCCAGAGCGCCGGTCCCCGAGAGGTAGCGGCCGCGTGCCTCGATCACCACGTGTTCGCCGGTCTGCTCGCGCACGTGCACCTCCGCCCGGGTCTCACGCGCCGCCTCCCATCGACCTTTCCGCGGATCGACAGCCGCGCTGCACCAGAGATTCGGCACGGGCCGGCGAGAGAGCCACTCCCGACCGAGCGTCCGCACTGACGTGATCAGCCCGTTCGACTTGGCAAACACGAAGCGAAACGTGCCGCCGGAGACGACGACCTCCGCCCCCGTCTCCTCGACCCGCAGCGGGGGGAAAGTGTGGCAGACCAGCCCAGCTTGCTGGGTCATGAGGTATCTCCCATCCGCGGCGGCCGCAGAGCAGTGCCGCAGCAGTTCCTTCCCCCATTCGCCGGCGCATCGGCGGAGGTCCTGCAACATGCGCAGGCATCGGCCCGTGCCAGGCCCAGCGTCGCAGGGGAGGAACCAGGGCCGCCATACGGAAGCCCTCCTCTTAGGTCTGGCGGAGCGCGTCTTGGCGCCGCGTGTGGGTGTCAGCCGCCCGTGAAGCCGGCCTGAGGCACCCCGACTCCGGCTGCCACTCGGCCGGGGTCGTTGGTCGGGGGTCCAGTCGCGCGAGACGAACGTGGTGATGCTGGCAGGCTGCGAACCTCACCGCTCGCATCATCGGACAGAAAGAGATGTCAGTCGGCACCGTGTGTGACTGTTCTCTGGTTAGGCGGGGCCCCACGGAATAGCGGAGATCCCGTCAGAGCAAGGATGGACGGGCACCGGAGCGAAGAACCAGGATCGTTCCAAGGAGGACTGGGCTCATGCTGAAGGCATTTCCCTTTGCCATGACCTGCCCCCATGGGTGATACCAGGGCTTGTGTTAGTCCTGGGTCATACGCGGCCGAGAACCGTGATAGGTTTGCCTCCGCCATCCGCGCCGTGGGTTGGAACGCTTCTGGCGCCGGCGGACGATAGCCCAGCGCGCTGTGCGGCCGCATCCACCTCCGATCGCACAACACAGGTATAGGCACGAGGGACAGGAATAGCAGGGTCGGGGCTCCAGGAAGACCCCGAGAGTCGGATGACGGCTGGACGGCGCGGCGGGAGGCCGGGACGGGAAGCCTGCGAGCCTGAAGCGCAAGCAATGGGAACGGAGGGAGCCGAGAGATGATCATCACCAGGGAGAAGCTTCGACTGACGGTACTCCTGATCGCCGCCGCGGCGGTCTGCTCGCTGGCGGTGCTGCCGGCCGCGGCGGCGGAGGGGCAGCCAGCTTCCTCCACCGCCGGAGCTACGCAGGCCCCGAGTTCGCTGGACGACCCGGTTTCGCTGCTGTGGCCGCGACCCCGGGAGGTCTCTCGGCCAGTCGACACGCGAGTCCGCCTGCCGATCCAGATCGAGGCTCCGGCGGCACTGGAGGCTCCGGCCGCGCTGCTGCGGCAGCAAGTGGAGGACCTCTTCGGCCCGGCGGCGGCAGGAGGCGCAGGCGGTACTCTCCTCCGCCTCGCCCTGGAGCCGGAAGCTCTGACCAGGCCCGAGGAGTACACCGTCGAACCCTCCGTCGGCGGGGTGCTGCTGCGATCCCACGATGCCCAGGGTTCCTTCTGGGCGGTGCATACGCTGGCGACGCTGCTGGGGCAAGCGCGACCGGCCGCGGACGGCTACACGGTCGCGATTCCCACGATCCGGGACTGGCCGGATACCCAGTTCCGGGCCCTCATGTTCCAGGGGGCCTGGGTGCCCACCCTCGATGACTACAGGCGCACATTGGAGCTGATGGCGCGGATGCACATCACTTACTTCGCGCTGGAATTCGGGCCGCAGGTGGTGCTCGACTTCGATCCCACCATCGCGGAAGGAGGCCGGTTCTCGAAGGCGGACGCGCGGGCGGTGATCGAGTATGGGCGCAGCCTCGGGCTGAAGCCGATCGCTTACCTGAACATGTTCGGCCACCTGGATCGCGCGTACAAGAAGGATCCCTACACGCAGCATGACGGCATCGACATTCGCCACGACGAGACCTATCAGGAGTTCGTGTATCCCATCTTGCAGGAGATGCTGGATGTTTACGGCCCGGTGGAGTACTTCCACTGCGGCATGGACGAGGCGTGGGAGCTGTTCACCTGGCTCTCCGCGCAAGGCGACGACGTCACAAGTCTGATCGCGAGGCACATCGAGCGGGTCGACGATTTCCTGAAGGCGCGCGGCGTGAAGCTGGTGATCTGGCACGACATGCTGATCGCGCAGAGCCTGAGCGAGGAGATCGGCGGGCCGGCCGGACCGGCAAATGGGGGTCCGCCGCAGAACACGGCGGCCGCGCTGGGCCGGATTCCGAAGGACGTGATCCTGGATTACTGGTTCTACGATCCGCTGCCGACCTATCCGGCGCTGGACTACCTGCAGGCGCAGGGCTTCGAGGTGTGGGCGAGCCCATGGGAGACGCCGTTCTCGTTCGTACGCTACGCGCAGACGCGGAAGGCGCCAACGCTAGGCACGCTGTGGTCCGATCCACCTGAGTGCTTCGGGGATCCTCAGTCGAGCCCGGTCATAGCCCTCTACGCGCAGGCGGCCTGGAGTGCACGTGTGGCGGGGCCGGGAGTGGCGCCCGAGGCAGAGCTGAAGCAGGCCGCGCAGCACGCAACCAACGGAGCGCTCTGGCGGCGCCGAGCGGTGACGATGCCGGGAGCCAAGGCGCTGATACTCACGCCGAGCGGCCCTCGGCCGGCCTCGGGAGCCGATGCGCGGTGCTACGGCGTGCCCCTGGCGAGCGGGCCGCCGGTGTCGATTGAGCCGCTGCCGGAGAGCAGCAAGCCACTAGACCTGGCGGTGGGTGCGGCTCGGGTGCGGCTTCCCGGCGGGGTCGAGTTGGCCCTGGACGGCGTGAACACGGAGAGGAGCCGGGGGCAACTCATTCTCTACGCCGCCCCCCGGGAGAAGACGGGCACTAACAACTACGGCACCGAAGTGCTGGTCGGGTCCGAGGGCGCAGTACTGGAGGTGATAGGAGGCGAGTCGGGCGACCACGCAGTGCCGCCCGGCGGCTTCGTGCTGTCGGCACATGGTGGTCGGAGCAAAGGCCGGCAACTGCGAGCGCTGCATCCAGGCGATCGGGTAGCGGTGCTCGACGCGCAGGGAGGTGGATCGGCGGTAGCGAGCCGATGGCGCTCTTCGCCGAGCTACCGGGATTGCAGGTGGTAGCCATCAACGGCGAAAACACCGCACGAGAGGCCGGGCAGGTGGTACTCTACCGCCCTGGATCTGGGGAGGGGCACACCCAAACTGACGCGTCCGGAGTTGAGGTGGTCGTGCGCGGCGGGAAGGTGGCGGCTGTGCGCGAGGGCGCGGGCGACACCGCGATCCCGGAGGACGGATATGTGCTTTCCGCGCCGCGAGGCGGTGGCGACCCGCAAGCGACGGCGTTGTCGGCGCTGCAACCCGGGGACGCGATCCGGCTGCTGGTGGAGAAGGGCGGTAAGCGGCAGTACCTCGACGAGGCGCTGGCGGAACGAAGCAAGCGTCTCCCCGTCGGAGCGCGATGCGCGGCGCTGTATCTGGCCGTGAGCAGCGGCCGCAGGAGCTCACCGGGCGCGACGTTGGGCAAGTGGCTGGTGCGATATGCGGACGGGACGACGGCGAGCATCCCCTGCCGGTATGGTCGGGAGGCGCTATCGCCCGAGCCGGAGGTGCTGCCAATCGGGCTGACGGACCCAGTCTGGCTTGTAGACCGGATGGGGAAGCGCTTCCTGGTGGAGGAGTGGCAGAATCCGCACCCCGAGAGGATGATCAGCGAGCTGGTGTTCGCACCGGAGCGAGCCACGCTGGAGGTGGGCGCCAGCGTGATGGCGGCGACCGCCGCGGTACAGTGAGGGCGGCGCGCGGTCGCCCGAGGCGCCCGGAGGAGGGCAAGGGACGCGCCGCTAGGTGTGGGGCTTCGTGCTGCCCCTGGGCGACTCGCGCGGTGGCCGCCGAGATCGCCTGGGACCAGTGACCGGGGGTCGCTGGTCCCAAAGAGGAGGCCTTTCGCCGGATTGTTGAGGACGTGCGCCTAGTAGTTGGCCCAGATTCTCGTAGCTTTCCGGCTTCTCGAGACACTGCTTGGTACGCTTTCGGATTTCCTCCGCGATCGACATGGCCTCTGGGTGCGTGACGACGCCATAGCCGGCCTGCTGGTAGAGCTTGCGTGTGAGGGTGTGCTCACGCCTCGCCAACTCCTCCAGCGCGCCACCCATACCGGTCCAATCCTGCTTCAGCTCGATCATATGCTGCAGGTTACGCGGGCGCTTACTGACAGTAAGTGCGACGGTCTTGGCGCCCAACTCGTGCGCGTAGTTGATGTCACGAATGGTGTCGCGGGCATTGTCATAGGTGGTGACGATCTCCTCTGCGGTAGCGCGCATCTCGCGCAGCCACGGCGCGAGCCCTGGGTTGGCCTTCTCCTGCGCTTCGAGGTGGGCGACCATATCCTGGGCGAAGGGGTAGAAACGCGCGTCGCGGCCGAACATGCCCTCCAGGTAGGCATACATATCTTCAACCCCGCCTTCGATAAGGTACTTCTTCTCCACCTCCTGCCCACTGCGGAAGATCCTGAGGAATGCATCGGTGACGCCACAGGTGGCGCCGCCGATCACGGAGTCAGGCCGATGCGGGTACCAGGCGGGCCGTCCCTCGACATCGAGGAGGGAGGCGAGAACGTCGCCGGTAAGGGTGCGCGAGACAACGTCAAACGAGGTCAGTATAGAGTGCGGCGTTTCGTTGCCGCGTTCGAGGCAGTAGATCACCGCCTCGCCTTCGGGGGGGATCTTCTTGCCTAGGGTAAGCATCGTCTTGCCGCCCGAGAACCAGGTGGGAAAGGTGTAGGAGCCAACGCCGCCTCGCCACGTGTCTTCCGTCTCACTGCGGAACTCGAAGGTGGTCTTCACCTCATCTTCGTAGAGCTGGGGGAGCCAGATCGCGGGGAAGGGAGGCTTCCACGAGAGGGCCACATCTCGCTCCAGATAGTCAGGGGTCAGCTGCTCACGATGCCAGATGCCAGAGGCCTCGAGCACTGCGAGGAAGACGCCCTTGCCACCCTCGAAGCTCAGCCCGGTAGCACCCGGGGCTCCAGGCGTCGTCAGCAAGTGTACGGATGGAATGTCGTCCTGCCAAGTCATGACCAGTTCGCTGTTACCACCCTTCAGCAAGCCGAGCAGGACATGCTCCGACGCCAGGGCGAGGAAGGGCGCGGACGGGTAGGCCTGTGGGTCATAGATGAGATCATCGCCGACGAAGCTTGGCACCAGCGCGAGTTCGATGGGAGCTGAGATAGTGACGTTGCGCGCGCTGTCCTGGGGCCAGATGCCGAGCACACCTCCTTCCCCGAAGGAAAAGGTGACAGCTACCGGTTCGCTCGTTTCCTTGGCCGAGAAGACGGCGTACACCACAACCGGGTTCTCCTCGCCCTCAGAGACCATGACGCGAGCGAGGGTGGCCGCCTTTCCCTGTAGGCTGGTGGGTGATACCAGCGCCTGACACACCGGGTCGTCTTTGGCATAGACCAGGACTCGGCCTAGGCTAGACACGAACACTACGGTGAGAGAGCTGGTCTCAGCCACCAAGTCGCCCTGCCGCGGGCTCTTCCCGTCGGCGGCGCGCCATCCATGTCGTTCGGTAGGGTCAACCGGGGCGCGCAACAGCGTCCCAGTATCCCAGATCTGGACGTCAGTCGGCGGCGGGTCTGCCCAGGCCACCGTGGCGATGGTCAGCAGCAAGACGGCCAACGCGAGGTGCAGCCTGCTCTTCATCGCGCCTACTCCTCTGCTCCGCGTTGAGTGTTAGCATAGTGAGGCCTATCCGCCCTCTTGCTCAGCTCTACTCCGGACGTACCTGGCTTCTCATTGACCGGTGCCTTCCCGCTGGCCCATGGAACTCTCCGCGCCGACGCTCTCAGGGCTGCCTCCAGGATAGGACCGGGACGAGCTCCCACGTGGCGGCAGGGCGCGCCTCGAAGCCGACGTCGTCGCGTTTGGTGTAGACCGTAGTCTGTCCATTCTCCGCGTGGATGCCGCGGATCGGGTAGGCGCGAGTAGTGGCTCCGTCCTGGATCAGGAGGGTCTGCCCGACCAGGCTCTGATCTCCGACCAGGTGCCCCTTCAGCACATAGTGGGACTCGCCGCGCCCACTGGCGTTCCCGAGGACCTCTCCCGTGTAGCGGGCCGCCGGGCAACTCACGGTTACCCCGCCAGCAGAGAGTTCCGTGCCGCCCGCCAGGCAGGCCACGAGTGGGCCTGCCCGCGGCCCCCAGCAGCGCCGCCAGGCGGCCGTCGGTCGTCACCTCTCCGAGCGCTGTGGACAGGACCAGTGGCGCCGGGGTGAGCATCGAGACGACCACATCTGACCCCGCGATGGTATCGATCTCCACCGCGATGGCGTCGCGAGGAGCACCCGGCAGGAGCGGGAGGAGGCGTACGGCCTTCACCAGTTCCCGGCCCTTCGGAGCGCCTGCGAACACGGTGACGAACTGGTCCAGCTCCGGCCCCTCACAGGTGCGGACGACATACGGCAGCGTCGCCCCTCGGTCGGTGTTGCGATGATCGCGCTGGCCCCAGCCCTCCCCAAGTAGCACGGTCTCTCCTGGGCCGCCGGGCGCGAAGGCGGTCAGGGCGTAGTCATCCCCGAGCGTCCACGTGAGATGCCACGGCCCGACGCCCGAGGCCTGGCGCGGTTCCTCCAGTGACAGGCCCGGGGAATCCGTCGCGGGCACGAGGTCCGGACCGGTGACTTGATAGTCGGTCCCCGGACCGTGAAAGACGTATTGCCGTTTCCCTCCGCCCTGGACGCGGAAGATGTCCAGCAGATACGAACCCTCCGCCCCGTGGTCCACCTGAACGCACGTGCGTCGGTAGACACTCGTCTCCTCGTAGGCCCGCGAGGAGGCCTCCATGACTTTGACCTCTGGAGTGACGGCGAACAAGTGGAAGCTTCCGCCGCGGCCCTTGCCCCTCTGGTCGGCCCCATCTACCAGCACCGTGTTGTGAGAGAGGGTCTTGCGAGTCTGGTAGGAGTCTGGGTGGTCCCACAGGTACCCCAGGTCGGAGAGAAGCTCGTGGCCGTCCTTCCAGTAGTAGAGGTCCAGGCTGTCAAGGTGGTGGTGGCCGCCGAAGTCGCTGGCATTCAGCAGCACCAGGCCGTCGCGACCCCTCGGGCCCGTTCCGCAGGTATCCCTGGGCTAGGAATGGGAACACGATGTCGGGCAGCGCGAACGGGCCCGATCTGGCGGGATTCCAGCCCCGGCTCCCGGTAGAAGATGGCGCGCTCTGGCGATGCGTCGGCTAGATCCCTGCCTGCGAGTCTCCTGCAGGAGTGCGACGTGCTCCTCGGTCGGGTACTCGGCCGCGATCAACTCCGCGTAATCCGCGTCCAGTGCCGTGCTGCGATAGGAGTCGGCCGAAGGCGGCCAGTGCAGATCTCCCTGCAAGGTCCAGAGGAGGTCCTGCCAGCAGTCGCCATAGCGCGTGTCGCGGCAGGCGTCGAAGCGCTCCAGCCGGGCCGTTCCCTCCTCGGGCACGTAGCCAGGCGGGTCCGAGTAGTCGCGGAACATCAGCCCGAAGTCCTCGATGCCGCTCATGGTCATCATGGCATAGGCGGGAGACTCCGACGTTCCGCCGTCGGGCAGGAACCAGCCATCGACGGTCTTGCGGAAGCCGTCCAGCCCGAAGTGCACCAGTGGCGGGTAGCCGGTGCACAGGCCCACCATCGCCGCTCCGGCGCGGTTGCCCACCGACTTGTTGTTGATGCCGGGGTCACAGGCGGCGAGGTAGGCGCTCTCGAGCGAGCACGTCTCGCTCGATACAGTACCGGTCGGCCTCCGAGAAGACCGGCGCGCCTCTTTGCCGGGCCGAGCACACCAGATCGTAGGCCCGCGTCACGGTGGAGACCCACCAGCCGTCCATGCCGGAGGTGCCGACCCGGCTCGCCGACCAGTAGCCGGTATGAAGCTTGCGGTCGGGCACGTTGGGCGGGTAGACCAGTTCGTCGTTGGGCGAGATCCTCGATGTGGGCGGCGGCCACGTGCGGGTCCGTATCCGCGTACTCGCCGTAGGTGTAGCCGGCGCGCACCAGGTACTTCGGCAGCACCTCCGCGAGTCGCAGCAGGATTGCCCTGGCGGCACGCGCGTAGCCGGACGTCCCCGGTTAGCGCATAGGCCTGGGCCAGCGTGCTGAGCTGGTCGGTGACGTGGTCGAGCTTGCGGGCGCGGATGATGCCAGTGAGGCTCGGGCGGGAGGCGTAGCCGAAACAGTCGAACGGCTCGCCGCCGACAAAGCCGAACTTCTGCTCCGGGTCCCAGGTGCTCTGCAGGACGATGCTCTCCGGGAACTCATGGTTCGGGAAGACGGTCCCGCACACCTCGCAGGTGAGCTGGTCCGGCTGGTCCGCCGACCACGACCACTGGCCATTGGGGTGCCAGGGGAGGCCCTTGGCCCGACACGCGGGGCAGGGCCCCGTGCCTCCGGGCGTGGTGCGCTCCACCCTGCGTGGCCAGGTACTCAGGGGTGATGGTGAGGAGGATCGCGTCTGCGCGGCGGCGCGTCGACTCCACGTAGTCTCGCGCCCAGGCATACCTGGCTGTGTTC
The DNA here is from genome assembly GCA_963699135.1 of uncultured Armatimonadota bacterium. GTDB lineage: Bacteria > Armatimonadota > Hebobacteria > Hebobacterales > Hebobacteraceae > JBEKKD01. The sequence goes on from OY969415.1 coordinate 2,757,612, forward strand.
TCTCTGGCCCGCGCCAGGTCAGCGGGCTTGATGACCGTCGCCGGGTGAGTCACCGGGTACCGGCGCGCCTCCCAGTCGGCAAGGCTAACGGTCGATGGCTGTTGCGAGTACACGGGACCTACCATCCAGATGAGGATCGCGAGGGTGATGACAGTCTGGGAATGCCTCCGGCCTGCGCGTCCCATCGCGTCTCCTTCGTCGTTGTCCGCTGCCTGTCGGTTCCCTAGTCCTGACCTACAACCTTCACGCGCCGCCCGATCCGGATAGGCTATGCCAATGCCGGGATGGCAGGATGCGATCTTCACGCGTCATGGGAGCGACTAGACCCGCGTCCACCGAAGGACGGGGGGAGCGTTGGTCTTTGCGGTCCGATCGCCGCGCAGCCGGGATAGCTTGCGCCGTCCTCGCTCCCAGTCACGCCTTCGCGATGCCTCCCCTCAGCATGTCCCTCACCTGCCCGATCGACTTCTCCTCGTCGAAGACGACGTAATGCGGGGTCTCATCGATGATCACGCGTGCCCCCGTCACCTGGGCCCCGGCCAAGTCCACGACCGCTGCCCCGCGGGGAGGGGAGAGCGCGAGCTGCTGGTACTTCTCGTCCCAGATCGCGACTACGGTTCGGCCCCGCGAGTGGAACGTGAAGCTTCGCACCTGATCCAGGGCCGAGCCGATGCACGTGGTGTCAGCGCCGAACAGCGACGTCATAACTGACTGTGAAACCGCCATCTTCCTGGGGGCCCCATCCCACTCGAAGAAGATCCCGCCCACCGACGGGTTATGCAGTGATCCGCCGGTGCCGGCGTGATAGATGATCATCTTCACGTTCTGCGACATCAGGATGACGTTGAATCTCGTCTGGTAGGTCGCGCATTCGAGCTCACTATCGAGCGGCCTCATCAGCGAGTCCCCAGGGCTGAACGGTCTGAACGGCAGGTCGTCCTCGCCGTAGTAAGCGCCCTCGGTGAAGTAGATCGGCCGGGGCCTCCCCAGTTGCTGCATCATCGCGTTCAGTTTCTCCAGACCGCTCAGATAGCTCTCCGGCTGGCGGATGACCGGGTAGATGTGGATGTTGATTCCATCCAGCCAGTCCAGCCCGCCGGCCGGGATGAACTCCTGTACGATCCCATCCGGGTCGTCGGCCACGCCGCCAATCACGAACGCCTCCGGGTCTGCTTCCTTGATCACCTGGTAGGCGGTTCTGAGCAGGGCCACGTAGTCCTGAACCGTATGCCCGGTCGACCTCGGCACCGCGTAGCCGGTGTACAGCGGTTCGTTGAGTATCTCCCACACATGCACGCGGTTCGCATAGCGCTTGACCGTCTCGCGCACGTAATCCGCGAACTCGTCTAGGTCCCTCGGCTTGTAGGCCATCCGCGCATGCTCGCCCATGTCCTGGCTCGAGCTGACGTCGGGGGGCGCGCTGCTGCTCCAGTCACTCGAGGGGAACGGAAGCAGCGCATCGACGTTGAGCCCGTGGTCCACGATCCGGTCGATCTGGAAGTCCATCCGGGAGAAATCGAATCTCCCCCTCTCTGGCTCCACCGCCTGCCACTTCAGCGACCAGTCCCTCATCCACGTCAGGCCGATCTCCCTGCTGAGTGTGAGGAGTTCGGGCGCCGCATACGAATGGTTCATCCCGAAGAGGCCATTCGCGTCTGGGTGCGCGTCGATCACGCCGCAGCGTTCGGCTGTGATGGGAAGTACGACTCCTGGCTCGGCCCGCAACTTGATGCGGTAAAAGCCCTTGTGCTCTACCCCGAGCGCCAGGACTTGCTGCACCCCTCGCCCTGGCGGGACTTCGACCTCCAGACGCGGCCTCGCCGCCTCTCTGTCGAAGAAGTCGGTGACGGCTGCGTCCACGCGAACTCGGGCCGCTGCCGTTCCCGCGTTGTACACGGTCACGATCGCACGCGCGTCCTCTGGCGACGAGAACAGGTGACCGGGACGCTCCCATTGCAGTCCGACCTCCACCGGAGACCGCGGCTCGTACCTCGTCGCCTCGGAGCCCACCTCCAGTTGGACCGCGTCAACCCAGGCTGTCGCCTTCTGCAGGGGGGAATCCGTCAGGTCCGGTCCTGCGGCGACGAACACCTGGTCTGCCTGCGGCCTGAACGTGAAGGTGACTCGCCGCCACTCGCCGCCGGCCTCGAACTCATGCGTCTGAAGACCCCCAAATGCCTCCTGAGCCGCCAGCACACACGGGGTGTCGGCGGGGTCAGCTTTGACATAGGCCGAAAGCGTGTACTCCTGCCCCGGCGTCACGCCTATCCACCCGCGGTTCGCCACCAGCGCCCTATGCACCGGGCGCTGCTCGACGTCGAAGTAATCAAACGCAAGCACGGGCGCGGTGGCCTTGTCAATGTCGATGCGGAAGCTGCTCGCCCCATCGTCGGACGCTTCGTCGTCGACTTCGCCGAACCGCGTGATCAGACCGCTGTCACCCCAATCGACGCCTCGGGCTATGCTCCCCCACCCGCTCGTGCCGCACTCAAAGCTGCCGTTCGGGACCAGATTCTTCGACCCAATGCTCGGCACGACTTCGGTGTATCGCCGCGTGGTGGCGGCAGAGCCGACCGGGACCTCCTCCAGTCGCACCTCATCTATCCAGAGCGAACCGACCTCGGTGAACCAGATCTGGAGGCGGAGGTCGGTCGAGATCTCGCGGTTCGCGCGGAAGAGGAAGCTCTGCGGCCGCCACTCCGGCCCGACGCGAAACACATCGCTCAGCCCGCATGAGTCCCAGGTCTTCATGTCACTGATCCCGATGTTGGCCGCCCTACTCGCGAGCTCTCCCTTGGCGCTGAGGCTCAGGCGGTACCACTGGCCTCGGTGCAAGGCGAAGGCATTCGCCTGCGCAAGCATGGCGTGGCTACTCGGCGACTTCGCCGCGAATTGCGTGCACGTGATCCTCTGGGAATAGCCTCCATCCGCCCCCACATCTCGCGTCCAGGTGACCTTGACATTCGCGTCGCCGGAAAACTGCCAGTGGTCTGCCATCCCATCGCCATCGGAGTCGACTGCGAAATCGCCGTTGAGGATCATGTTAGCGCTCTCTCCATGGACCCGTTGCCCGACCGTCCAGAGCATCAACCCCAGCATCAGAACGACCGCACCGCAGACAACGCGCTTCATACCCATGCGCTCCACTCCCGAGCTGCCGCACCCAAGTCTCCTCGCGCGAGGCTGCACCTAGCCTGCAAGATCCCCCGCCATCCACTTGCGAAGCGTTCCGAGGCGAGACGTGGCCGCTTTCAGCCGGCCGTCGAGCTTCATCTCCGCAAACCTGGTAATCAGTTCGTTGTGAGCCTCGCAAGTCCAAAGGTTGCGGAAGCCCGCATACGCTTTGCGGCCCTGGGGTGACGAGACATCGGACGCGTAGTCCTTCATGGAGCCGTAGTAGGAAGCGCCGTGCACAGTCGTCCAGGCGTCGAAGTACTCCTGAATCAGCTGCTCGTCCTTCAGGACCCGAGACACCTCTCGAAGCCACTTCGTGAGTTGCGAGCGCTCCTTGCCGCCGATCACCTGAAGGCGACCTGAGGCCTGGTCCAGTCTGGTAAAGACCGGGGTCAGTGAAGCCTTGATGCGGCCGCCGGCCTCTGTGAACTTCACCAGCACTGGCATGCCTACCCACCAGAGCCGCTCGTGGTCGTCGAGTTCGACTAGGCGGCTGTCGAAGACGAAGTTGCCCAGGCTGTAGGCGATCGGCGTGCCCTTCCAAGTCTCGACGGCCTGGGGGACATGGGGATGCGTGTTGATCACCGCACTGGCCCCGGCCTCCGCGAGGGCCCGGTTCATAGCGACCACCCGAGGACTCGGGGGCGGGTTCATCTCATTGCCGCCGTGGGTGAATACCAGTACGATGTCGTGCCTTGCCCGCAGTTCGATGATGCGGCGGACCAGATCGAACGGCTCTAGCCCGGCGCCACCCGCCGAATCCCGCCCGGCCAGCCCGAATTCGTGCTCGCCCGCATTGAGGATGGCAATCGAGAAGCCCTTGGCACTGATGATGAGCGGCCGCGAGGCCTGCCGGTGATCCTCACCCGCGCCGACGGTGCGCAGACCGCGGTGATGCAGGGCCTCGATAGTTTCCAAGGCCGCGCGGGGGCCGTGATCGAGAATGTGGTTGTTGGCCAGCAGCGCGATCTCAAAGCAGCCCTTGAGCAGGTCGGCGACCTCTGGTGGCGCAACTAGGTGGGGTCCGGACTTCGTGATCGGGCGCCTCCTTCTCGTCAATGGCACCTCGACGTTTACCACCCTTAGGTCCGCCTGGGCGAGCAGGCCGTCCACACCGGCGAAGAGTTCCTGCGCCGCTGACATGCCAGGCCGAGGACGGGGGCAGAAGTCGCCAACAGCACAGATCACCAGGTCGCGTGCCACCAGTGAACCTCCCAACCATCAGTTGCGAAGCCTTGCCTTGCAGGGACAGCTCTTCGCTGCGGGCCGTCCCACTCATCTTGGCCATGTTGTCGGAGATGGAAGCGCGCTTGTGGCGGCACGCGCTCGCCCCCGAGAGAACGGCGCCCGGAGGCGCCGCCCACAGGTTTCGTATGGTAGTATGCGCAGGACTCACAGGCACCTGCGCAGGGCTGTCACGGGTGTTCCATCGCCACTTAACATGAACAGAATGGCCCATCTCGCGACACGGGCAGGAAGTTCTTCGGATCGTCAGACAAGCGCCCAGATGATTTCATATCTGTTGACTAGGATTTAGGTTGAAACTGATGTCCACGCTGGATCCCGCAAGGAGGATGAGATGAGAGGTGTGTCGAGAATCGTGCTGCTGGTAGCTATCGCAATGGCGCTGCTGCTGGCCTGGACCGTCCTGGCTGTGGCCGCGGACCAGAGCAATCATGCGAAGTCCGCCGGCAAGATCGCCGCTGGCGCCAGCAAGGCAAAGACCACCGCCAGCCCTGCCGGCAAGGCGAAGACCGCTGCCACCAGTGGTAGCTGTAGCCTCCACAAGGATGGCACTTGCACCGGGACGCACAGCGGCGCCAAGGATGCCACCTGCAGCCACAGCAAGACGAAGGGCGCGAGCTGCAGCGCCGCGAAGAGCGCCGGCAAAGGCAAGGTCGCCGCGTCGGCCAAGAAGCCCGCGTCGAGGAAGTCCGCTGCGAAGAAGCACGCGGTAGCCAAGCACGCCGCGTAAGTAGATCCGCCAGGGGAACAACGCAGGCCGCGGGCGCATTCGCGCCAGCGGCCTGTTGCTTGTACAAGGAAGCTATCTCAGGACTTCGCCAGGAGGGCTGAGATAGCTTCCCAAAGCACTGAAGTCGCTCCCGAGACGGCCGCTACGCCATTCCCTCCAACCGCTTCTCCGTCACCTCTCCCTTCAGGGGCTCGCCGGCGAAGAAGCGGCGCAGGTCCTCGACCGCGAAGGCGGCCATCTCCCAATAGCGGCTGGGGGTGGGGCCGCCGACATGAGGAGTGAGAAGGACGTTGGGCATGTTGCGCAGCGGGCTATCGGCGGGCGGTGGCTCCGGGTAGGTGACGTCGAGCCCGGCCCACAGCCGGCCCGCCTTCAGCTCATCGATCAGCGCGGCCTCGTCGATCAGTATCCCCCGCGCCGTGTTCACCAGCACCGCGCCGTCCTGAATCAGCGCGAGCTTCTCCCGACTGATCATCCCGATCGTGTCGGGTCGGACGGCGGCGAAGAGAAAGATAACCGGGCACTCCCGCAGCAGATCGTCGAGTTCCACCATCTTGATGCCCTCCGCTGCGGCTCGCTCGCGGTCCCCGTGCTTGCTGTAGCACCACAGCTCACACCCGAAGGGCTTCACCAGGCGGACGAACTCCCAGGTGATGAGCCCCAGGCCGACCATGCCGACGCGCTGCTCGATCAGGGTGTCGGGGTAGAGCGGGTGGTGAGTGCCCCACCACACGTCGCTGCCCTTGACCTCCTCCCGAAACTGCGAGATGCGGCGGAGGGCGGCGATGGCCAGGCACAGCGACAGCTCGGCAACATAGCGCGACATCATCGGCGTGGCGCACGACATGCGGAGCCCGCGGCGGAAGAAATCGGCCGGCTGCTCCGGGAGGAGGAACTTCACGCTCCCCGCCGCGTGCGAGACGATGCGCAGCTTCCTCGCGGTATCGAGAATCTCCGCGTCGAGCTTCGGAGAGCCCCAACCGGTGATGATGGCCTCGCAGTCAGAGGCCTGGGCCGCCAGATCCGCGGCCGTCAGATGGCCCTCTTTGGGGTTGTATATCGGGTCGGCAAACGCCGCCAGCGCCTCGCGCACGCGGGCGGGAAAAGCTGCTCCTGGAGTTTGCCTGCGGGAGCGACGAAGACCTTCGGCTTAGCCACGATGGTTCTCCTGACGTGTTAGCTGCTGTCAGCTGCTGTTGGCTGCTGTTGTCCGCGACTGCCGGCCCGCGCGCAGGGCCGGTTACGGGGCGGCCTTCATCTGCCGACCTCGCTGGCGCTCGCGCTTTGCCGCCTCCCGTTCCGCGCGCCAGCTTTCGAGTGCCTCCTGGGTGTCGAACTGGAGGCTATGAACGGGCCTTACGGGATACTCGCACGAGTCGCTCTCATACTCGCGGCAGACGCCCGGGCGAGTCTCATAGATCTGGCAGAGATTGTCGCTGCCCAGATGCTTGCAGGGGTTCTGCACCTCCAGGTGCCAACGGCGGGATTCGACATAGACGCTGATGTTCTCGTGCGCGAGAAACCAGCTCAGCTCATCGAAATCGCACTTCCGCTTCGGGGCGTTGATGACCATGGTAATGTAGCGGCAACACCGGCTCTGACACTCGTGCTGGCACCGCCTGAGCGTCTCCGCCTCGTCCACTCTCGCCTTCATACTCCGACCTCAAATGGGGAAATCACAGTAGCGCGTCTCCTGACCCAACGACTCCTTCACCCGGCGTACTTGAGAGCCGCCTTCACGAACTCGCGGAAGAGCGGGTGGGCGCGGTTGGGTCGGGACCGGAACTCCGGGTGGAACTGGCTGGCCAGGAAGAACGGGTGATCGGGGAGTTCGATCATCTCGACCAGGTCGCTCTCGGGGTTGACGCCCGCGACGACCAGGCCGCGGTCCTCGAGTTCCGAGCGGAACTTGTTGTTCACCTCATAGCGATGGCGATGGCGCTCGTTGACGCGCGCCGATGCCGTAGACCTTGCGCGCCTCGGTGCCGGGCATGATCCGCATCGGGTACGCGCCCAGCCGCTGGGTCGCGCCCTTCTCTGCCGTCATGCTTCTGCCCCGGGAGCAGGTCGAGCACGGGGTGCTCGGTCTTGGGGTTGAACTCGGTGCTGTTCGCATCCCCCCAGCCGCAGACGCTGCGGGCGAACTCGATCACCGCGCACTGCATCCCCAGGCAGAGCCCAGGAAGGGAACTTTGCTCTCGCGGGCGTACCTGATCGCCATGATCTTGCCCTCGACGCCGCGGTCGCCGTAGCCGCCGGGCACCAGCACGCCGTGACACGCCCGCCAGCAGCTTCTCCGCGCCCTCCTTCTCGATCTCCTCGGAGTCGACGCGCGTCACCTCGACCTGCGGGCGTCGTTGGCGATGCCGCCGTGCCGGATCGCCTCGGTCACGCTGATGTAGGCGTCCTGGAGCGCCATGTACTTGCCGACCATGGCGATCTTCACGGTGCTTGTCCGGGTTCCGCAGCCGCGACACCATCTGCTCCCACTCGGAGTGATCGGGCTTGCCGTCGAGCCCGAGGCGCTTCGCCACCAGCTCGCCCAGGCCCTGCTCCTCGAAGATGAGCGGAAGCTCGTAGATCGATATCGGTGTCCATCGGCCCTCGATCACCGCCTCCGGCGCCACGTCGCAGAACAGGCTGAGCTTGTCGCGCATCTCCTCCGAGAGCGGACGCCGGGTCCGGCAGAGCAGGATGTCGGGCTGAATGCCGATGTTGCGCAGGTCGCGCACGCTGTGCTGCGTCGGCTTGGTCTTGGTCTCCCCGGACGGGCCGACGTAGGGGATCAGCGTGACGTGGACGAAGAGGCGTGTTCTCGAGGCCCAGCTCTCGGCGCATCTGGCGGATCGCCTCGAGGAAGGGCTGGCCCTCGATGTCGCCGACGGTGCCGCCGATCTCGCAGATCACGACGTCGGCCGAGGCCTCGCTTCGCCGATCTCGCGGATGCGGCACTTGATCTCGTCGGTGAGATGCGGGATGACCTGCACGGTCTGCCCCAGGTACTCGCCCCGCGCGCTCCTTGCGATCACCGCGCCGTACACCTGCCCGATGGTCACGTTGCTGAGTGCGTGAGGTTCAGATCGACGAACCGCTCGTAATGCCCCAGGTCGAGGTCGGTCTCCGCGCCGTCGTCGGTGACGAACACCTCGCCGTGCTGGAACGGGCTCATCGTCCCCGCGTCGACGTTGAGATAGGGGTCGATCTTCTGGATCGTGACCTTGAGCCCGCGGTCCTTGAGGAGCCGCCCCAGACAGGCGGTGGTGATGCCCTTGCCGACTGATGAGACCACGCCGCCGGTGACGAAGATGAACTTTCTCTTGCTCATGATTGCTTGTCCTTTGGCTGCTGCATTGAGCGCGCCGCATGCGCGCCTCCGGTGGGATGAAGGAGCAGGGAACCCTGGCCGAGCCGCTGGGCGTGGCCCAGCAACTCCTGAACGAAATCGCGGGCCGCGCTCACGGCCTCGGGGAGGGACTCGCCGCGGGCGAGATAGGCGGCGATGGCGGCCGAGAGACGCGCAGCCTGTGCCGTGGAAGGGACCGCCGGGAAATCGGGGTGAGGATAGGGCCTGCGCTCGACCGGGGCCCAGGAGGAAATCGGTGACGTCTGGCCTTGGAGATGCCCGCCCTTGACCAACACCCAGTCACACCCCAAAGACCGGAGCTTCTCCGCCGCCCGCCTGGCGTCCTCTTCCGATTCGATTCGCCTCCCCGAAAGCTGCTTCCGCCTCCGGGATGTTGGGAGTGATGATGGTGGCCAGCGGGATCAGCTCCTCCCGCACCGCCGCGATGCCATCGTCGGAAAGCAGGCGGCTGCCATCCTTGGCGACCACGACCGGGTCTACCACGAGCTGCAGAGAGGACGAGCGCTCCCGGAGCGCTCCCACCACCGCCCGCACCACGGCTGCGGAGGAGAGCATTCCGGTCTTGGCGGCGGCGACAGGGAGGTCATCGAGCACGGCTTCGAGTCTGGGCGACTACGAAGTCGGTCGGCACTTCCCAGGCGCCTCGCACGGAGACGCTGTTCTGAGCGGTCAGGGCGGTGATGGCGCAAGCGCCGAAGACATCGAGCGCGGCGAACACCTTCAGGTCCATCTCGATGCCCGCGCCGCCGCCGGAGTCCGAGCCGGCGATGGTGAGGGCGACGGGCACGCGCTCTGTCATGCCGTCTCCTCGTGAGGGATGCTGGGGACCCGGCTGCCCGGAGAGCAGCTCGGGCGAGCTTCCCGATGCCGGGGATGACCCAGTGCGGCCTGCTCTCCGGCGGCAGGCTCTCGATCTCCGATCCTTGCTGATGCCGGTGAGCACCATGCAGGTCCACAGCCCCGCTCGCCGGCCCATCTCGATGTCGGTTTCGAGCCGGTCGCCGACCATCAGCGCCTCGTCGGCCGACACGCCGGCGTGGTGGGCGATCAGTTCGCCCGACCACTGCGGAGGGCTTGCCGATGAGGAGCGGCTCGCGCTCCGACGCGGCGGCGACCGCCGCCACGATGCTGCCGCCGCCGGGGATCACGTTTCCCTCCACCGGGTAGGTGGCGTCGCGGTTGGTGGCGATGAGCTTCGCCCCGCCGAGCACTGCCTGCTGCGCCTCGAGCAGCTTGCGATAGGTGAACTTCCGGTCCATGCCCACCACCACATAGTCGATGGGCCGCTTCCCGGGCCGCCTCACCACTCTCAACCCCGCCGCCTTCAGCTCCGCCGCCAGCCCCCCCTCGCCAACCACGAGCACCGTGGGTTTCGGCTTGCCGTCGAGCGCCCCGATATCGCGGAAGTAACGGCAGGTCAGGGAGGCGGAGGTGACGATATGCTCGGCATCGGACTCGATTCCGAAGCCCGCGAGCAGGTCGATGTAGCTCTCCCGGCTGCGGGTGGAGTTATTCGTGAAGTAGTAGGTCTGGTACCTGCGCTCCCGGAGCCATTCCGTGGTCTCCTTCGCGCCGGTGATGGCGGTCTTCCCCCGATAGATCACTCCATCGAGGTCGAGGATCACAACCCTAATACGCGACACATCTCTGTTCATAGGCGCGTGGGACCGCAGTGCAACTTGGTGGGTTCCGGCAGAGCAAAAGCAAACGCCCCCGGTCGACGAGTCGACCGCGGGCGGCTATTCACCCGGCCCATTCATCCTATCACGAGGCCCGGCCGGTGTCAAGGACAGAGCGAACGCGGGCGCGACTACAAACTCTGGGTGAACCGACCGCCCAAGGTTGTCATCCCGAGCGACTCGCCAACCCCCCGTGCGGCTCTGCCGCAGGCAGAACGCACGGAGACTGGCAGCGAGTCGAGGCCGCGTAAGCGGCCTCGGCCTACGAGCTGCAGTCTGGTGGCAATGCGACGGATCGCCGCAGGCTTGCCCGCCGGCCGTGTGGCGGGCGAACGTCGCAACCTCCCAGCCCTGCAGCGGAGGGGTGAGTTATGCGAGGGATCAAGGCCAGCGGAGCCGACCGGAGGGAGGCGACTCCCGAGGCGAAGCCGCCCATCCTTGCCATCTGTGGCTAGGTCGCCAGTGGCGACCGCCATGGCGGTCCCTAGGCAGAGCCGGGATGGCGGCCCTTCGGGCTTAGCCACCGAAGGTCTAGCCACGCCAACTGCGGATTCCGTCCGGCCAGCCCCCCTCAGACGCGTCTAACCCGGCGTCGGGGACGAACGCCGGGCTAGACATGGCGCGGGAGGGAGTTGCGCCGTCTTTAGATTGGGCCCGCGGCTAGGGGCTGGCGGCGGCCACTTTGCGCCCCGTCCACCGCGGGACACTCGTTTGCGGCCACTTCGGTGACGCTCACGCCAAGGCTGAGAGCCATGGTGAGTGCGGGAGGGTTCCACTGCCACCGGTGGCCAGAGACCACAGAGGGGTTCATGGGGCGGACCTGTCGCACCGGCCGAGCTGGCAGCGCCCGTGGGGCCGGGAACACTCCGTCCGACCAGTGCAATGTCCGCAACTCGACCTCCTTTCAGGCGGTGGCTTCCATGCCACCCCTGTGCAGAATAGCGCCTACGTCCACGGCCACGAAAAAAGGCTGCCGCAGAAGTCATGCCCACCCGAGCCTTCCTGACTCGGAACGAGCCTAACCTCTTCGGCAGCCTGGTGCGTCCTCCCGCCGCTTCCCGCCACCTCAGGCGAGACCACGGCGGCACTAGGACCCAGAAGCCTTGCAGCCTATTCTCTTGTTAACCAGCAATGAACTCTTTCCACAGAAGGTCGCGATTCTGAGATGAAGTCACTGCCCGTTTTCGGCAGGTTCCGGCCCTCTGCGAAGGGTGATCACAACGATCTCGGGCCGACAGAACAGTCGGAGCGGGACGGCCTCCTCACCCAGCCCACGCGATACCACAAGTTGCGTCTCTCCAAGCGCGAACCGGCCGGAGGCAAACCGCGTCCCGAACCGCGACATCCCCACGATCGGCCCGCCAAACGGCGCGACGATCTGCCCGCCATGCAGATGCCCCGAGACGACCAGAGGAACACGCCGGGCCACGGCATCCTCGATGATGTCGGGACTGTGAGAGAGGACGATCCTCGTAGCGGATGGTGGAACCTTGGCCAGCGCCTTGCCGAGATCGGCCTGGCCGGTCCAGGGGTCGCCAAGGCCCACGAGCCACAGGTCGGCGCCGCCCCTTGAGATCCGCGTCGCCACGTTCTCCAGATAGGTGACGCCGTGCTTCCCAAGTTGCTGGCGCAGCGAGTCAGTGCCGCACACGACATCGAAGTTGCCCGACACCGCGTAGCTCCCATAGCGCGCCCTGTGTTCGCCCAGGATGGCTGCCGCCTCCGCCTGGTACCTGGGGTCCATCTCTGTGATGTCGCCGGTGTCGACTATCAGGTCCGGCCGGACGCGGTCGAGTGAGTCCAGTCGACGACGTCCCCGCGCAGGGGTCATCAGGCTCCCGATGTGGTGATCCGAGAGAACTGCAATTCGAAATCCTTCGAACTGCCGCGGCAGGCCACGCAGCTCGACCCCCATCTCGGTGATCTGTGCCGGGCGAGGGACGAAACTCAAGTCCCCACCAGCGACGAACGCGGCCAGGACGGCTGCTACCCAGGAGAGGAGCGCGGCAAGGAAAATCGGGTTGATGACGGGGGGACGCGAGCCATGGCGGGCCGGCCCATTCGACAGGCGCAGAGCTACTGCCCAGAGCCCAATCGGCAAGGGAACCAATGCCATCGTGAGCGCGAGAAACCACAGCCGCCACGCGAAAAAACGCTCCGAGTAATCCATGGCGCCCATGCTGGCGGTGCAGACGCGCACGAGGAGGGCGACCAAGATATCTGCTAGCAAAAGGGCAGCGGCAGAGAGCAGCAAACGCCGCCCGCCAGGCCTAAGCGTCAGCCGGGTAATCGCTATCTGGCACAGGAGGATTACAACACCCAGGGGCGCCCATGTGCCCCATGGGACGAGTGATGCTGCTGGCTGAATCGCCATCGCCATAGCTCCTGACGGGCTGCCGGTATCGTACCCAATGCCAGGCAGTCTGACTCGGCAGGAAGACCCCTTCGCGCGCTGGAACTCCCTCCCTCGTCCGCCCGATCCTCACCGCTCGGGTTGGCTCCTCTGACCCACGGGTAGAACGAAGAGGGATAGCGCCATCGAAGCCACAGCCGACAAGTCAGCCGACCCGGGCGCCCGCGACCGCCAGGCCAATGTCTGCCTGATGTCGCTCTACCTCAGCGAGTCGCTCGGGGTGCGCCAGCTCTGCGCCAGCCTCCGGGCGGCGGGGCATCGCTGCTCCCTCATCTTCTTCAAGGAGTTCCGCTGGGACGTCTTCCGCCCGGTCACACCGCGGGAGGAAGAGCTGCTGTTTTCCCTGCTCGGCGACCTCCAACCCGATCTGGTCGGCATCAGTGTGACTTCCTCTCTCGTCGCCGATCTCGCCTACGACCTGGCCGACAAGATCCGGGCGCGTACCGGCGTCAAGGTCGTCTTCGGTGGCGCCCATCCCTCCGTGCTGCCTGGGGAAGCGCTGGAGCACGCCGACTTCATCTGCCGGGGCGAAGGGGAGGCCGCGCTGGTCGAGTTGGCCGACGCCATCGCCGCGGGCAGGCCCACCGAGGCCATCCCAAACCTGTGGGTGAGGGCGGACGGGCGCGTCCGGGAGAATGACGTTCGGCCTCTCGATGACGACCTGGATTCGCTGCCCCCCGTGACCTTCGGCGACCCCGACTCCTATCGCATCGAAGATGACCAGGTGGAGCGGATCGACCCCGCCACCCGCATCCCTCTCTATCACACCACTGCCTCCCGCATGGCCTGCCCGTTCAACTGCACCTTCTGCGCCGGGCCGTGGCTGCGGCGCGTGCTCTACGCGGGCAAGGGAAAGCCGCGCCGATATCGCGGCGTCGGACACATCATCGAGGAGATCAAGCAGGCCCGGCTTCGCCATCCGGGGATACAGCAGATTCAGTTCTGGGACGAAGTCTTCGCGGTGCGCGCGCCGGAGGGGTGGCTCGACGAGTTCTGCGAGCGCTTCCCCCGGGAGATCGGGCTGCCCTTCAGCATCTGGTCCCACCCCGGCCTGCTGATCGAGAAGTCGATCGAGAAGCTCAAGCGCGCCGGCCTCGCCAAGGTGGTGTTGGGGGTCGAGAGCGGATCCCAACAGGTCCGGCGCGAGGTGCTCAACCGCCGGGAAACAGACGCCGCCATCCTGCGCTCCGCCGAGATTCTCAAGCGGCATGGCGTCGAAGTGGGATATGACTTCATCGTGGACATCCCCTGGCTGAGCGAGGAGAATCTGCGCGGCACTTTCCAGCTCGTTATGCAGTTGCCGCAGCCCTTCGATCTCAGCATTCACAGCCTCAGCTTCCTGCCTGGCGCGGCCCTCACCGACCGGGCGCTGGCCGAGGGGAAGATCAGACGAGAGGAAGTCTCGCGAGCCAATCAGCCGCTCCCCATGCGCTTCGAGTCCTTCCTCTGGAAGTCGGGCCTCTCCTCCCGCAGCCGCAAGTCATCCTACTGGCACAGCCTGATCTACCTGGCGGGCATGCCCTTCGTCCCGCGGGCCCTGCTGTGGCGCGCCTTCCGATGGCGCTCTCTCCTCATGCTCTTCCCTCAGCCGCTCATCATCGCGGCCGAGGCCGCTCGCATCAAGAAGGCAACCGGCGAAGTCAAGCTCTGGGAGGCGTTGCACGCGGTCTATCCCGGACTCGCCGGGTTCATCGCCCGCCACCCGGCCCTGGGGCGCCTTCTCGCGCGGTTCGGCAAACGAATTGGCCGCGCCGCGTTCCGCGCCTGACCGTCCGCAATCCGAACCCCGTTGCGTACTCCAGCCTGCTATCCGAACCCCGTCGCGCGCTTCAGCCGCTCCAGGAAGTTGAACACGATCGGGCAGTCGGGCGCGTTCACGAATACCGACAGCGTGCGCGACCGGAAGTCTGGTTTCAGTAGATGGGGGAAGTCGCGGCAATCCTTCGGCCTCACTTCATAGACCGAGCACACCAACCCCAGCAGGAACGAGCAAGAGAGCGACTGCATCAGCCGCTGCCGATCCGGTGTGATGGTGAGATAGCGGTCCTCGAGTTCCGTCTCGCTCAGCCCCAGGTGGGCCGCCAGCCGCTCCACATCCAGCGTGTTCATGCTCACCGCCATCGTCCGGCAGCAATTCGCGCAAGCCGTGCAGTCGATGGCGGCGTACACCGCGCGGGCGATCTCGTGCACCACCCGGTCCAGCTCCTCGCCTTCCCAGTCCAACTCACCCTTCAGGAAGGCGCGGAAAGCATCATACTCCTCTTCCCGCCCCTCGCAGTAACGACCGATCTCCTCCAGATCCGTGACCAGCTTCCCCATCCCACCTTCTCACTCCGCGGCCAGAGCCGCCATCCCGGTCCGCCTTTGGCGGACTTAGGGGCTACCGAAGCCCCCTGTTGTCATTGCGAGCCCCGCCGAAGGCGGGGCGTGGCAATCTCGTCGTTGTCGTTCCGCCCGCGCCAGCGGGCGGCCATCTGTGTTCATCTGCGTCCATCGGCGGCTAAGCCTCCGCCGTTGCCGTTCCTCGTGCAAGTGTCCGATTCCTATTGACGAGGACGGGCAAACGGCCCATGATACGGGCAGCGCCAGCCCGGCCTTCCGCTGCGGCTGGGGCCTCAATCATCTATCCGAGGGGACACCGCCAGAAGACGAGACCCGCGGGAAGAGCAAGGTGTGCCTCCCGCGGAAAGGGGCGGCCGTTCCCTCCAAGGAGCCCGCGCCATGCGGCCATTCAAGGCTATCCTCGCGGCGAGCGTAGCGCTGTTGGTCACCGCCCCGGCCGCTTGGTCGGCGTCGCTGAAAGTGCAGGAGGCCGTTCTCTACGTCTCCGCACCGGCCGAGATCGTCGCCTCCGTCGCATCGGCCGGGCCCAAAGCCAGCTTCGATCTCCCCAAGCTCCTGGTGGCGAATAGCGTGCAGGCCGCCCAAGGCGGGGCCAGCCTCTCGGCCGTCCTCCAGCCGGTGTATGCTCCGGCTAAGGGGAACCAGCCCCGCGAGCTACTGCGCTACCAGGCGCGAGTGCCGAAGGCGCGCCCCGGAACGCCGGTGCAGCTTCGCTTCCGCACCGGCGGCCTCTCCTGGACGCCTGCGATGTCGCTCCAGTTCTCGGCCCAGCGGGCCCGCCTCCAGGTGCAGGCCAGCCTGACCAACAAGGCCATCGACCTGGCCGGGGCCAAGCTGCAACTGATGAGCGGTCGGGTGGCCAGCGCCAGGGAGTCATCCGAGAGCTTCGCTGACTTCTCCGACTACCAGTGGTACGCAGATATGATGGCCGATTACGGGCACGCTGGCGAGGTGGACCAGGGAGCGCTGCACGTGATGGTCGAGCTTCCCGCCCCCGACCTGCCTGTCGGCTCGACCCGTCAGGTGCCGCTCATCTCCGCCGACGTCACTGCCGCTCGCACCTACCGGTGGGATACCCAGCCGGCGCGTGGAGAGCGCGACCTGTCGGAGTCCCCCTCCCCGCAGCGGGCGCAGGCCATCTATAGCTTCGCGAACACGACGGGCAACGCGCTCCCCGAAGGGAAGGTAGCAGTCTCGGAGGGATCCACCGCCGTGGGGGATGGCTATCTGGCGTGGACCAAAGCAGGCGACACTGCGGTGATCGCGGTCAGCTCCGTCCGGGGTCTGACGGTGCGACGCCGAGAGGAGACCATCCCCCGGCCCCAGACCTGGGACACCCAGCACAAGATCACGTTCGAGGTGGAAAGCACGCGGGAGGATCCCCTGGCCGTCCGGCTGGCCGAGCATCTGCGCAATCCCTATGACTACAGCTCGGACACCGAGCAGCGGCCAACCTACGAGTTCAGCCTGCAGCCCGATGTAGGAAAGAAGGATGTGTTCACATGGAACCTGCCGGTGCCGGCGCAGGGAAAGGCCGAGGTCAGCTATTCCTACGCGCAGGCCATCGACCTCACACCTCTGTGCTTCATTGAGATTATCCCGAATGACTCTCCCCGGGAGCGTCAGTACCTTGTCGAGTCGGATAGGGCAGCAGTCCAGGCCGTCAAGAACGACTGGGACCAGCGGATCCGGCGCATCCAGGCAGGCGGCCACATCACCTACCGCCTCCCCGTCCCCGCGAACGTGGCGCACGCCGACGCAGTCGTGTCGGGCGCAAACACGCTCCGTATCAGCCTCGCCTCCGACGCGAACGGCAAGCCCGGCCCCTTCAAGGTCGTGGCGGACCTGGTAGCGATCGCTGGACGGTCGCTGAATGACGCCTCCAACTACGACAGCTACACCTTCGACCTCACGCCCTTCCTGGGCGCGAGCCATGTCGCTTACGTGAGGCTCGACAATCCCGAGGGCGGAGAAGCGTTCTTCGCCTGGGTCGAGGCCTTTCGCGTGCCGGAAGGCTTCCCATCCCGGGGCCAGCAGTATGCTGTGGGGCAAACCGCGGTCGCCGTCCCTGGGCCCGCCCCTGCTGCGGCCGCGCCGCGCCGGGTTCTCTTCTCGTTCCTCCCCGATACCCCAGACGAGGAGAAGTCCAAGTTCCTTGACCGCGGCACTGTGGTGCTCGAACGAGCACGGGTCGCGTGGGTGGACAAGAGTATGGTCTACAGCTTCACCATTCCCCCGGACGTCACCGGAGCGGACTTCACTGTTGATGCCTGGGGCTCGTTCATCCTGGCCGTCGCCAGTGATGCCGGGGGCATGCCGGGAGAGTTCCACGAGGAAATCAACATCCCGAAGCTCTTCGGGCGGAAGGTCTACCTTGACCAGAACAAGCAGGACTACCCGGTCGACCTGACACCCTACCTGAAGGACAACCCCTCCCGCACTGTCTATGTCGCGCTCTCCTCGGCTGACCCAACCACCGGCTGGGGAACCGCGGCCTGGAGGCGGATCGAAGTCGCCGCACTCGACGACGCAGAGCAGGCCCGCCTGGCGCGCCTCCGTCGTCAGTTGGATATCTTCGTGAAGGACGACCGCTCCCACTATCCGCTTGACCTCCGCACGAACAGTAAGGAGGCCGAGGGACCGTATCTCTACGAGGACCGCGGCTCGCGCTCGGAGCCCGTCGGGCGACTCCTCGAAGGGAGTGCCGAGGCCACCTATCGCCTGCCTCTGAAGCCCGAATATCGCGGCGACCGGGTGCTGGTGTGGGTGCTTGGCGACTTCCTCGTAAGCTACGCGATAGATGACCACGGCAAGCCCGGCGCCTTCACCGACGTGATACGCGCCCGAGACAAGTATGACCAGAAGACTATCGAAGAGCACGCCGGTGTGCCGGTAGTCACGATTGACCTCAGCCAGTCAATGCTGGATTCCGGCGCGATCTACATCAGGATCCGCGACGGCGCTCCCGACCAGCCCGGAGGCGTCCAGATCCACCAGTTGAGCATCGTACGGCCGTAGGGGAGTGCGGCTGAGGAAGTTCTACCAGGGCCTCCCCGCCGTCACCAGGTCCTGCGTCTTGCCCGTCTCCGCGGAGCGATAGGCCGACTCGAAGATGTCAATCACGTGGCGCGCGTGCTCGGCGTTGGCGATGGACGGCTTCCCCTCCCTCACCCAATCCACCAACTGCATCATGTCCTCGTACACATGCGCCTCCGGCATCTCCCCGTGCGGCCCGGTCCAGTGCGGCATGCCATCGCCCTCTCGGCGCATGGACTCCCCGTTGACTTCGATCCCGACGACGGAGCCGCGGGTGCCGAAGAGCGTGGGCAGGAAGCCCTGCGTGACCGAACCCGCAACCGAGCCATAGACCACCGCGTAGGCCGCATCGCCGAAATCCAGCAGCATGAACGTGTTGTCATCCATATCGCAGGCGATACTAGCGCCGCGGAACTCGCGCTCCTTCACGGCCAGCCCGGAGAGGGCGGTGACGCGGTGGGCCGGGCCGAGGATCCCCGTGAGATTATGCAGACAGTAGACGATCACGTCGTACAGCGGCCCGCCCCCGGGTTTGCGGAAGTACCAGGTCGGGTCGATGGAGGTGAGCACGCCATCGTCGGCGCGGAACTCCTCTCCCAGGTGGTAGTCGGCGACGCCGCTGACGCCCGTGATCGCCCAGATTAGCTGTCCGATCGCCCCGCTGCGCACCGCCTCCCTGATCCGCTGATTATGCGGATGGAGCATCATGCCGGGGGAAGCGACGAGACGGAGGTCGCGTGTGGCCGCGCGGGCGATCAGGTCGTCGCACTCGGCGACGGTGATCGCCATGGTCTTGTTGAAGTGAATATGCTTCCCCGCTTCGATCGCTTGCACGCCTTGCTGGTAATGGAGTCCGATGGGAGAGCAGAGGCTGACCGCGTCCACCGCAGGGTCGGCCAGCAGTTCCTCATAGGTCTCGTACCAGCGAGCGGCCCCGAACTTCTCGGCCGCCGCCTTCGCCCGGCCGGGGAACGGATCGCACACCGCCACGGGCTTCACGCGATCGTGGATGTCTTCGATCGATAGATGGTTGAGGATCCCTCGCAGCGCGATCGCTCCCGCGCCCACTACTCCCATCCCGAGTGGCTTGGCCATCAACTCGCCTCCTTGCCCTCCCGCCACGACTGCCGCGGCTCCCAACCAGTGCTGCGAAGACGGCGGTTCGAGAGGAAGCCGGCGTGGCCTTCCAGGCCCTTGCACAGCGGCAGATACTCCGGCTTGTACCGCTTCACCAGCTCCAGGCTCGGCTCGAGCGCGGTGGTATCATCGTTGTTGCAGAAGTAGACATCGTGCTTGGGCAGCGCCGCGGCCTTCTCCATCAGCAGCCGATGGGCGGAAGCCAGGTCCTCGCTCGCGATCCACGCCCACATCCACGGGTCCCAGCCGTCTGCGGGCCCCGCGTTCCGCGTCATCTCCCGCCTGCGCTTCGCATCGCAGATGCCGGCCGAACGCAGGACATAGGTCCGCATGCCATAGGCCCTGGAGTAAGAGGCGAGCAGCTCCTCTCCCACCAGCTTACTATAGGAGTAGGAATCCTCCACGTCCGACGGGTGCTCCTCATCGATGGGCAGGTACTTCACGGGAAACTCGGTGCCGCTGATCCGTCCGCCATGGCCCAGCGCGCAGTTGCTCCCCGTCATCACCATGAGGCCGATGTCCCGCTTCCGCGCGGCCTGCAGCAGATAGTACGTGCCCATGATGTTGGTGCGCATGGTGTCGTCGAACGGCACGCCGCGCTCCTCATAGTGGGCCCTCGACTCCGGATGATCGCTCGCCCAGGGGTTGGCCGCCACGTGCTGAATCGCCTCGATTCCGCCTTCGGTCGCGCGCAGGCAGTCATCGAAGCTAGTGATATCGCCCTCCACCCAGGGCCAGCGCGCCGCTCCCTCCGGCCGGGAGCGAGACATCAGCGCCAGCTCGTGGCCCGCCCCTTCGAGTTCGGCAACGAGGTGCCGTCCGAAGCGTCCACTCGCGCCTGTCACCAACACCTTCATAGTCAGCCTCCACGCACAAGGCGATCCGTCGCGACAGCCTTCGCCGGAGGGAAAGGGTTCCCTCGCGAGCGAATAGGACTGGAGTGTAAGGGGCGCGCTGAGCGGCCCTCGATTCCGACGCACTGAAACGAGACTGCCATGAAATGGATCCGCCAGAGGGTGCTGAAACGCGAGCTGGTGATCGGCACCTGGCTCAACCTGGGGTCACCCCTCACCGCCGAGATCGCGGGCAACGCCGGCTTCGACTGGGTGCTGATCGACCTGGAGCACGGCGCGGGCGATCACGAGAGCTGCGTGCACCAGGTGCAGGCGGTTTCGGCCACCGCCGCGGCCCCACTCGCCCGGGTCGCCTGGAATGAGGCTCCCCAGTTCAAGCGAGTGCTGGATCTCGGGATTTCCGGGGTGATCGTTCCCTACGTCACCACCCCCGACGAGGCCAGGCAGGCGGTCGCGGCCATGCGCTATCCACCGGATGGCATCAGGGGCGTCGCCAGCCTCAACCGCGCCTGCAACTTCGGTCGAGACTTCAAGGACTACTTCGCCGCGGCCAACCAGGGGCTGCTCACGGTGGCCCAAGTCGAGACCGAGGCGACGGTCGCCCGCGCCGACGAGATCGCCGCCGTGGACGGAGTGGACGTGCTCTTCATCGGCCCCATGGACCTCAGCGTCAGCATGGGGATCACGCTTCAGTACGACCACCCCAGGTTCAAGGCCGCGCTGGCGAAGGTTTCGGATGCGTGCAAGCGAGCCGGAAAAGCCGCCGGCATCCTCCTGGGCAATGCCGCCCAGGTGCCCGACACCATCGCGGCCGGCTTCACCTTCATCGGCCTGGGCTCGGACGGAGGGGTGATGGCCCAGGGCATGGACAAGCTGGCCGAAGCTTTCCGGGACTATCGATAACGCGAACCGAGAGAGAGACCAATGCCTGAGATCGCCGCGTTCCCCAAGGTGAAGATCGAAGACCGGGAGTTCAGCCGGGTCATCCTCGGCCACAATCCGTTCCTCGGCTACTCGTACTACAGCGAGGCCCGAGCGGCCTCGTATGCCGAGAAGTTCCTCGATCCGGCGCGGATCGAAGAGGTCATCGCCGCCGCGCTCGACGCCGGCGTTGGTGGCATGATGCTGTCCCTCGAAGGGCCTCGTGCCGCGCTGATCGTCACCGCCCTCCAACGCGCCTGCGAGACCAAAGGCCGGCAGATTCCCACTGTCGTCATCCTGGGAGCGGACTTCGCTGACCATCCGGACATACTGCGCCGGGCGAACGCCCAGGTCGGCGTGCTCCACGGGCAGATCACCGATGCTCTCTACCGCAAGGCCACGGGCGACTTCGCCCCTGAGTTCGCCGAGCACATGTCTCGCATGCGGGCCCTGGGCCTTGTTTCCGGAGCCTCCACCCACAATGCCGGCGAGACGGTTCCCGCTATGGCCGACTACGACGTGGGCGTGGTAAACACGCCCGTGAACAAGATCGGATGGCGCATGTGCCCCTGTCCCGAGGACGCGCTGAGTGCCCTCGGCCGCGCCGACCTGACGGTGATCGGCATGAAGCCCCTCGCCATGGCGCGCATCCCGCCAGCCGAGGCGATGGAGTACGCGCTCGCCCGGCCCGAGGTCGACATCGTGCTCGCCGGCGCCGCCTCGCCTGAGGAAGTGCAGGAGACATTTGGCGCCGCGCACCGCGCACTGCGCGCCGCGGTCGCGGCGACCTAAGCTCAACGAGAGAATGGAGTTAGCGATGCGACTGCTCTGGGGTGAATGCACCTGGGAGGATATCGCGCAGGCCGCGCGGGAGGACTACATCGTCGTCCTTCCCGCGGGCGCGATCGAGCAGCATGGGCCCATGCTGCCGGTGGATGTAGACGCGCGGTTGGCCGAGAGGCTGGCGGCCGATGGCGCCCAGCGGGCGCGGGACAAGTATGGGCTCAACGTGCTCGTGCTTCCCACGCTCCCCTACGGCCAGTCCTTCATCCACATGAAGTTCCCCGGCACCATCTCGTTTCGCTTCGAGACCTACCTCGCCGCGCTTTCCGACATCATGCTCGCCGTTGCCGACTGGGGCTTCCGCGCCATCATGGTCTGCAACGGCAACGGCGGCAACGAGCATTCCATCGAGGTCGCGCGCTACAAGCTGACGGAGGAGATGACTCGCGCCAACCGCGAGGTCAGGTTCTACCTGCAGCCCGGGTGGAACGATTCCTACTTCCAGTCCGAGCTGACCCGGCTCCGGGAGGCTGGCATCCTTCCCGACGAGCCCATGGGAGTGCACGCCGCCGCCACCGAGACCGCCGAAATGCTCGCCGACCGGCCCCATCTCGTGAAGCGAGACAAGATGGTGAAGCCCACGCTGAAGCGAGATCGGCAGCCCGGGTGGGTGTGGCGCACTGATGAGATCACCGATACCGGCGCCTTCGGCGACCCTAGCCTGGCCACACCCGAGCTGGGCGAGGCGTTGTGGGAGGCCGGCATCGAAAGCATCGCCCGCTATCTCGTGCGCATCAATGAGGAAACCGGCTGCGGCAAGAGGCGGTAGTGCCCTTCCCCCCATGAAGTGAACGGGGTCGAGCTTTCGCTCGACCCCGTTCGGTTCCGCCACTCGGTCCGGCTACGCCTTTGCGCTACCCGGCCGCAGTGGTCTTGAAGAAGTCGACTAGCGGGCCCAGCATCCGCATACCCATCGGTCCACCCGGTCCGCCGTGGCCCCGACCGCCACCTCCACCGGGTCCGCCGCGACCGCCACCGCCGCGTCCCCCATGTCCACCGCGGCCACCATGCCCGCGACCACCACCAGTTTCATCCGGGCCACCTCCGCCGCGCCGTCCGCGCATCCCCGGCCCGCCCGCGCCGTCATCGGGGCCGCCCCGCCGTCTTCCGCCCGGGCCGCCCTGTGGCCCAGCCATCCTGGGAGGCCCCGCCGGCGTGAGCAGCCGCACGGCATCGACCGCCGCTTGCAGCTCCGGGGAAAGCGCCGCGCGCAGTTGCGCGTCCAGGTCAACCGCTCCCGCATCGTCCCGCGCCTCACCCCTCTGCCTCGGCTGGTCGAGCTGCGCCTGAATGCTCTCCAGCACCGGGAGCAAGGCCTTCGCCTCGGCCGCGGTGATCGGCGTCTGGTTCGCCATCACCACGATGCCGAGTCTGGTCAAGTCCTCACCGAGCTGCCCCCGACTGGGCTTGCCAGCCGGGTCGGTCTCTGCCCGCGCAACCGCAGTCAGTCCACCGGCCATGCTGAGGGCGAGTGCCGCAACCATCAGGAGCGGATAGCGGCGGGCCCTTCTGTAGAGAAATCGGATCCTGCTCATCGTCGTCCACCTTTCCACCGGATTCCATGCTCGACTTCCGGCTTGCATCAGCACGCCTCCTCGTGAGCACGGTGTCCAGACTCTACCCCCGCAGTGTGGAGGGATCGTGGCGCCACCATCGCGCGTCGGTGCATCCTTCGTGAATGTGACGGCCGCATGTGCGCTCTTCACGACCGAGGGCCGCGTGTGCCATTCGCGCCCGCTCCACCGAGAATCCATGGGGGCTCCATACAAGCGCGAAACTCGTCGGGTACGGTGATAGTGCCGACCGGTCGGGAGTCAGTGATCACTTCGTGAACTCCCCGCCTCGCACCTGGCTCCCGACCGCTCTCGACTCCGCAGCCCATAGATGCATCCGCACCACGGGCAACAGGGGAAGGCGACGGGAGACGCGACGATGGGAAACCGATCCGAGATCGCTCTGCTGGTCCTGCTCTCACTGATCCTGGCCATTGGTTCCGCTTCCGCAGACTCGCTGAGTAGGGGCCTCGGAGCCCGCCCCGGTACCCCTGACGAGCAGGCCTATGTGAACGCCGTGTACGCGCAGGTGCATCAGGTCCAGCCCAACGCCCTGTCCCGCGCCCGCGCGCAGAAAGAGGGCCAGCTCTCCTCCGCAGACGCGACCACGCTCACTGTCACTCGCCCCGCGGCCGTCGACAACAGCGCCCTCCCTGGTTCCCGCCCATCGGCAACCAGGGGTACCAGAATTCCTGCGTCGGCTGGGCCGCCGGCTACTACTATGACACCTATACTCAGGCCATGGACGAGGGCATCGATGTCTCGGCGGGCGATCCCGCGCACGCCTGCAGCCCCAGCTTCCTCTACCCCTTGCTGAATGACGGTGTCGACGCGGGCGCCTATCTCGATTACGCGATGGCAACGCTCGACGTCACCGGCTGCAGCAGCCTCTCCCTCAAGCCCTACGACGTGAGCGACTACTCCTCCTGGCCCTCCGAGGCGGCCTGGGTCGACGCGCTCAGCCGGCGCACGAAGAACGTCTATCGAATCTCCGGCCGCACTCTCGACGGACTCGAAGCGGTGAAACAGCTCCTCGCCAACGGGCGTCTCGCCGTCGTGTCCATCGACATCTTCGATAACCTCTATACTGACTACCCGCGCGGGACCGGGGTTGACAGCGACGTCCTCTGTGCGCCGGGCGGCCGCCTCCTTGGTGGCCATGCCGTGACCCTCGTCGGGTACGACGATGCCAAGACCTACCGGGACCAGCGCGATGGGCTGATCCACCAGGGAGCCTTCCTCATCGCCAATAGCTGGGGCAACACCTGGGGCGTCGCCAACCGCTCCGGCGCCAGCAAGGGGTTCTTCTGGATCGCCTACAACGCTCTTCTCGAGGGCCGATTCATCTACGATGTCCTCTCCACCGACGATCTCCCCCAGTATCGCCCGAAGGTCTACGCTCTCGTCGGGCTCGACCATCCCCAGCGCGGCGACCTGAACCTGCGCGGCGGCTCCGGCCTCCCCTCCGCCCCCAACGTGCTCACCGCTCCGGTACTGCACTACTCCGGTGGACTGCAACTCGCCGTGAATAGCTCGCAGCGGATCGCCGTCGATCTGACTGACCTGTCCCCCGCCCTGCCGGGCGGCCGGCTCGCCGATCTCTTCGTCTCCCTCGACGTCTCTCCCCGATCCTCCACCGCGGGAGTCGTCGCCAGCGCCGAATTCCTCGCCGACCCCGAGGGCGATGGGGGTTACGTCACCGCCGGTGCCATCGGGCTCCCCACCGAGGTTGGCTATGGCGCCACCGGGTACGCGTTCGTTCCCCTCTTCGGCGATGTGAACTGGGACAACTGGGCCTACCGCGACATCGAGGCCTGTTTCGAGGCGGGGATCGCTGGCGGCTATCCCGACGGCAGCTACCAGCCCGAGGGCGCCGTCACTCGCGACCAGATGGCCGTCTACATCTCCCGCGCCCTTGTCGGTAGCGGCGCCGGCGTGCCGCCCGGCCCCGCGTCCCCCACCTTCGCCGACGTGCCTCTCGACTACTGGGCCTATGACTGCGTCGAATACGCCAAGGCGCAGAGCATCGTCCAGGGCTATGCCGACGGCTACCACCCGAGGGAGACCGTGGATCGGGCGCAGATGGCCGTCTTCCTTTCCCGCTCCATCGTCACCCCCAAGGGTGATGCCGGCCTCGCCGGCTACCTACCGCCCAGCTCGCCGAGCTTCGCCGATGTCCCCGCAGACTACTGGGCCTACTCCTACATCGAGTACTGCAAAGCCCACGGCATCGCCAGCGGATATAGCGACGGCTACCATCCTCGCCAGACGGTCACCCGCGACCAGATGGCAGTATTCATCGCGAGGGCGTTCGGGCTATCCGCCTAGCCCGCCCGCGAACGGGTGTGACCCTCTCTGCTGGGTGACAGGATTCCGTCCTGTAGGGGCGCAATTCATTGCGCCCGCTCTCTGAGTTGTCATTGCGAGCCCCGCCGAAGGTGGGGCGTGGCAATCTCGTCGTTGCCGTTCGCTGTGCTGAGGGGCGCAATCCAATGCGCCCGCGAACGGCCACCTTGACCCAGCGCGCGGCGCCGGGTATCGTGTAGCCGAAAAGGACAGGGCAAACCGCATGTCGGTGCAGCCGCTCATACTCATCGTCGATGACGATCCGGAGCTGACCGAGGCCGTCAGTTGGTATCTCGAAGCGGAAGGATTCCGCTCCCTTCGCGTCGCCAACGGAACCGAGGCGATCGAGACCTTCCGCGCCGAGCGCCCCGATGCCGTCATCATCGACATCATGATGCCGGGCATGAACGGCTTCGACCTCTGTCGCGCCATCCGCGCTACCTCCCGAGTGCCGATCATGATGCTCTCGGCGCGCGGCGGAGAGGCCGACAAAGTCCGCGCGCTCAACACCGGGGCCGATGACTATGTCACCAAGCCCTTCGGCGCCATGGAGCTGGTGGCGCGGGTAAAGGCGCTTCTGCGTCGCGCCGGCGATACCGCCGGCGCGACCCTCGCATTCCCAGGCCTCCAGGTCCTGCCGGAGCAGCGCCAGGTGCTCGTCAACAATGCCGAAGTTTCGCTCTCCGCGCTCGAGTTCGACCTTCTTCTCGCGCTCGTCCGGCGTCCCGCCATCGTCATGTCCCGCGATCAGCTTGCCGACCTGGTCTGGGGTGATGACTTCTCCGGCGACCTCCGGCTCGTGGACTCGCATATCTACCGGCTGCGGGAGAAGCTGACCGCCGCGGGCCTGAACCCTTGCCCCGTCGCTACCGTCAGAGGAGTGGGCTATGCGTTTCGTCCCGAGGCTTAGCGTCGGGCAGCGCGTCACCCTGACCATGGTCGGGGTGGTCGCGCTCGAGCTGGCTCCTGGGCGGAGCGCTCATCTTCCAGCTCATGCGGCTGGGCTTCCTGCGCCGCGGGCCGGGTCCGGGCCCACCGCCCGCGCCTCCGGGGATTACCGGCCAGGAGCAGCGGCCCAACGGTGAGCCGCCGCCCCCTCCGGGAGAGGACCGTCGCGCCTGGCCACCGGGGAGGCAGGGCGATGAACTCGGCGGCCATCGCGGCCCCCCTCCCCCCGGGGAACGCGGCCACGGCGGTCCGCCACCAGGGCGCGGGCCCCGATCCTTCTGGCGCGACCCGCGGCTTCTCATCAACCTTGGCGTCGGCCTGCTGCTCTCTCTGGCCGCCGGCATCTGGCTGAGCAGGAGATTCACCCGCCCCCTCATCGTCCTTGCCGAAGGCGCCCGCGCGCTGCGATCCGGCGAACTCGACCACCGGATTCCCGTCAAGGGAGACGATGAGTTCGGCCGCGTCGCCGTCAGCATGAACCAGATGGCCCACCGCATCGAGGAGCAGATTCGCGAACTCGAAGCCGACGCGCGCCGCCGTCAGCAGTTGCTGGCCGACGTCGCGCACGAGCTGCGCAGCCCCGTCGCCCGGCTGAAAACCATGGCCGAGGCCCTCCGCGATGGCGTCGCCAGCGGCCCTGAGCGGAGCGAACGCGCCGTCCGCGCCATCGCCGACAGCGCCGAACGCATGGAGCGGCTCGTCAACGATCTCCTCGAACTCGCCCGCCTCGACCTCGACGAGCTTCCCCTCTACCCCCAGCAGCTCGATCTGCGAGCCGTCATCGCCGACGCCGTGCGCCTCCACCGCGAAGCCGCCGACGCCGCGGGGATGATCCTCCATCAGACCGAACCGGGCGCGCCCGTGCTGATCTCCGTCGACCCCCACCGCCTCGCCCAGATCCTCGACAACCTGCTCGACAACGCCATCAGTCACGCCGGCGAAGGCGCGGAAGTGCGGGTGACCGTCGAGCCTGGGGATCCCGTCATTCTCACCGTGGCCGACACCGGGCGCGGCATCGCCGCCGACCACCTGCCCTACCTCTTCGACCCCTTCTTCCGCGGCGACGCCGCCCGCACCCCCGGCGGCCGTCACAGCGGCCTCGGCCTCCGCATCGCCCGCGCCCTCGCCCAGGCCCACCGCGGCGACCTACGCATCGAAAGCGTCGAAGGCAAGGGTACGCGCGCGATTCTCACACTGCCGACGTCGAGCTAACCGCCCCGCTCTCGCTTCTGCCAGTAGGTCCGAAAACAGGCCAGGTGCCAGTCGAGCCGGGCGGAGTCGAAGGGGCGCACCTCCCGGTACGCGCCCATGATGCCCTCTACGTCGATCCCCTCCCGCTCTTCCTTGACCGCGTCCGCCTTGAGCAGGAACGCCAGGTCCCACATCGGGTCCCCGCAGGCAAAGAAGTCCCAGTCGAGCACGCGCACGGCTCCGCCGGAGGCGGCGAAGTTGATGGAGAAGTAGTCTCCGTGCTGAAGCGTCGTCTCCCTCAGCGACGGTTCCTCCGGCGCCGCACCGATCCGGTCGTGGTTCGGGGTTGACCGGTTCGCCAGACCGACGAGTTCCTCGCTCAGATTCGCGAGGGAGATGGAATGCAGCCGCGCCAGGATGCGCGCCGCTTCCAGGCGGCCGACCGCGGTAATCGGTTCCGCGGCTATCCACTCCATCGCCAGCGCGGCCTGTTTCCTGTGCGCGGCGAAACCACGGAAACGCGGCGTGGGGACGCCGAAGGCAGGAAGTTCCTGCAGTACCAGCGTGTGTTTCCGTGCGGTGGCAATGGGCCCAAGGCGAGAGTAGTCCACGAAGCCGGGCGCATACCGCTTCAGCACCACCGGGCCCTGATCCGTCTCGCAGGCCACCAGTTCACAGTTCGAGTACCCGTGCAGACGCTGGAAGCTCTCCAGCTCAAGCTGCCCCTGCCCGAGGCAGCGGCGCAGCCATCTCTGCACGCGCCTGCTATCGGCGTCTGTTGCTGTCACCCAAGATTCCCCGCGTGTCGCTCCTGTCCGCAGCCGCTATCCAGCCCCCCCCCACACCTCCCCAATCATCCCCAATGTCTCCTCGACCAGCTCCTGCCCGCCCTCCGGGCCGACCATCGACACCGCTGGCATCGCCCCGTACCCACCCCCGCGGACTGCTCTCTCGGTCGGAAGATAGGAGCCCCTTCCGGCCGCAAGCTGGATGATGGCCGTCTGCGGAGCCGGGCTGCGCGCCTTGATCCGCAATCCGTAGTCCAGGAACAGCTCGAACGGATTCGTCGCCAGCACCAGGTCGCCGATCCGCAGCACGTGAATCTCCACCGGCACCGGCTCGGTAGGCTGCAGACCATCGGCCACCGCGCGCAACCGCGTCGGCCACCAGGAATCGGCCGGGAAACTCTGTGCCGCGCGCTCATACTCGCCCTTGGCGAACTCCCGCTCTTCCCTCGTGCTCCGGCGTGGGCTCAGCCCGACCCGACGCACCACGTGTGCGAAGGGAATATCCGATGCCATCGGCTTGGTGCAGTCGAGCGCGCGCGACACCCCGTCGGCCACGCGCACCGCGATCTCCCGGCGCTCCGACACCCCTCGCCGTCGTCGCATCGCCTCCTCTTCCCGCCGGTAGATCACGAAGTGCGGAGAGATGTCGCCTCCCGCCCCGCACAGCGACAGCACCTGCAACCCCTCGCCGAATCGCGCCTGCAGTTCGCACCGGATGTCGTGCCAGAAGTCCGCCGAATACTGCTCCAGGTGCTCGTCCACCTGCGATGGGCACGGAATGTCGAGCACCACCCCGGTCAGCTTGCTGCCGGCATCCCAGGTGAACAGCAGGTCCAGGCTGTGGTCCTCATAGCCCTCGATCCAGACGAAGTCCTCGCGGTCCGTCCGGCCATACATCTGGGCCGTCCCATCCGCGTAGACCACGCGCCGGTTGTGTCCCACCACCGCGTGGCCAAAGGCCGCCCCCACCGCCTGCGGAGCGCGCGTCTCCCACGCCTCCATCGCCGCCTCCGTGGCCCGCGCGGCCACCCACGTCGTGCATTCCGGCGGCGTCATCACCTCCCCGCCCGGCCGCTCATAGGACCCGTCGTCCAGCACCACCGACGTGTGCGTATGGGTCGCGGTCAGGAAGATCTTGTCGGCGGGCACGGCCGGCAGGCGCTGCCCCACCTGCTCGCGCACCAACCGGTGCAGTCCGTCGGAGGCGAACGTGAGATCGCACGCGATGATGATCGCGCAGTCCGCTGGTTCGCCTCCCTCCAGCGCCAACGCCGTCACCATCAGCCGGTCCAGCGCCCCCTGCGCGATCCGCCGGTGCATCTGGCCCTGAAGCATCGCCGGCCGATCCGGCGTCATGTCCCGTTTCGCCCATCCCACTCGCAGCATCGGCCTCCTCCACCCGTGAAATCGAGAGCGTCACCCCATCACTACCACCGCCGGCCGCTTCCCCCTGCCCGCCCAACGATCTATCCCCCGCGGGCGGAGGTATGCGGCCCTTCTGAGCGAAGACCTCCTGGCCGCCATCGGCGGCGAACCCTCTGGAGGCCGCCCATGAACCTGTTCGCAACGCTCCTTACAGCCTGCGCCTGTGTGCTCCTGCTGCACTCCGCCGCCCGGGCCGACGAGACACTCGTCTGGCGCGACGCCACCACCCTCAACATCGAGGGGCGCGCCTGGAGCGACACCGAGAGCTTCTTCGACCGGCTCCCAGCTCGCGCCCTGGGTCAGGTGAGTGACGACGTCAAAGGGCTATCGAAGCACAGCGCGGGCCTGGCGATCCGCTTCGCCACCGACTCCGACACCCTTCGGGTGCGCTGGAGCCTCGGCGAGCCGGCCTTTGCCATGACTCACATGGCCGCCACCGGAACCAGCGGCCTCGACCTCTACGTCCAGACCGCTGACAGCACTTGGGCCTACATGGGAACCGGCCGCCCCGATGGCGGTCAGGACAACGAGTGGCTCGCCTTCGACAACCAGCCCAAGACCCGGCGGACGTTCCTGCTCTATCTCCCCCTGTTCAACCGCGTCACCTCCCTCCACCTCGGCCTCGCCGCCGGCTCCTCGTTCGAGATCGTGCCCAGCGCCAGCGGCCGGACCGTCGTCTACTACGGCACCAGCATCGTGCACGGAGGCTGCGCCTCCCGGCCCGGCATGGCCTACCTTGCGATCATCGGTCGCACCCTCGACTGCGAGACGGTGAACCTCGGCTTCTCCGGCAGCGCCCGGATGGAGCCCGTCATCTGCGACCTGCTCGCCGAACTCGACCCGGCCGCCTATGTCATCGACGCGCTCCCCAACATGCACGATGAGCCGATCACGGAGAAGACGCTCAACCTGGTCCGGACCATCCGCAAGCGCCGGCCAACCACTCCCATCATCCTCGTCGAGAACATCACCTACCAGACTACTCGCGCCTTCGGCGGCAACAACAGTGGCGTTCGCGATATGAACGCGCGATTCCGGAAGGCCTACGACCAACTCCTCGCGGAAGGCTGCCCCGAACTCCTCTATGTGCCGGGAGACAACCTCCTGGGGACCGACGGTGAGGGCACGGTCGACGGCACCCACCCCACCGACCTGGGCTTCACCAGAATGGCCGGCGTGATCGGCCCGGCCGTGGCGCGCGCTCTCGCCCGCCGCGCGCCAGCCCAGCCGGCGTCGTAAGCGAGGCAGGAGGCAGGGGGTCCCTCGCGCAGGTACGGAGGTACGCGGCCGTTCTGGGCGAAGGCCTCTCTGGGTGCGACCGGCGACGGCCGCTGGAATCGAGGGCCCATCATGCTCACACTGAGAACGCTGCTCCTTGTGGGAGTTGTCTGCATGGCTGCCACTGCCTTCGCGCTGCCGAGTGATGCTGCCAATCTGGTTGAGAAGGGCAAGCCGGTGGCATCGATCGTCATCCCCGCGCAGCCCCTGCCGGTAGAGACCTACGCGGCCCAGGAGCTGCAGCACCACATCGCCTCCTCCACCGGCGCTAGCCTCGCCATCATCTCCGAGGTCGCGGACCTCCCCTCCGGCGCTCATATCTACCTGGGCAACTGCCGCGCCGCAAGGGCGGCGGGTGTTGACCCCTCCCACCTGCCCGACAACGGGTACGTCCTCAAGACGGTCGGTGGCGACCTCTACCTCTCCGGCCAAGACTCCGACGGCGATCCCCTGCTCCGGGGCACCCGCGCCGGCACCCTCTTCGGCGTCTACGATCTCCTCGAGAACGACCTCGGCGTCCGCTGGCTGTGGCCGGGCAAGCTCGGTGAGGTGATCCCCTCCCAGGAGAGCATCTCCCTCCCCGATCTCAACGCCGATGTCGAACCCCTCCTCTGGTTCAAGGAATGGCGCACGGGCCTGGGCAATCAGTGCGGTGGTGAACCGAGCGGGACTCTCGACGATTACTCCTCCGAGGCGAAGTACCAGCAGTACTATCAGGACGAAGCGCAGTGGCTCCGACGGCAGAGATTCGGCCGCCGTTCCGGCCTCGGCTATGGCCACGCCTTCTCCGACTGGTGGGTGAAGTACCGCGACACCCACCCCGAGTACTTCCGCCTGCTCCCCAACGGGGTGCGAGGGACGGAGGAGACCGATCCCGAGGAATTCCAGTACATCAGCATGTGCGTCTCCCAGCCCGCCCTCTGGAAGCAGATCATCGCCGACTGGCAGGCCAAGGGCGCGCCCGAGTTCCTCAACATCTGCGAGAACGATGGCTGGGCCGGGTGCACCTGCGACAATTGCATGGCCTGGGATGTGCCGAATCCGACCGATGGCATCGACTTCAATAACAGGTTGGAGGCGGCGAAGCGGATCTACGCAGACAAGGAGAACAAGCCCTGGCTCTGGATGCTCCAGCTCGGCTCCCTCTCCGATCGCTACGCCAGGTACGCCAACTCCGTCTACCAGCTCGCGGCCCAGATTCGGCCCGACGTGAAGGTTGTCATGTATGTCTACGACAACTACCGGAAGCCGCCCCTGCGCGAGAAGGTCAACCGCAACCTGCTCGGCGGCGTCGTCCCCGCCATCATGTTCCCCTACCGAAAGAAAGAGTCCGACCTGTTCCGCGCGGACTGGCAGGGCTGGTCGGACGCCGGCGCCAGCCTCTTCCTCAGACCCAACCTGACCCTCGTGGGCCACAACCTTCCCGTCTTCTACGCCCGCACCCTCGGCGAAGATCTCAAGTTCGCCATGCACCACGCCATGAAGGGCGCTGACTTTGATTCGCTCACCGGGCAGTTCGCCACCCAAGGCCCGACGCTCTACATGCTGGCGGCGATGCTGAACCACCCCGACGCCTCCGTCGAGAGCGTCATCGACGAATACTGCGCCGCCTTCGGCCCGGCCCGGGATGCCGTCAAAGAGTACTTCAACTACTGTGAGACCGTATCCGGGGGCGACGATGCCCCCGAGGCCGGCACCCGGTTCCTGCGCGAAGCCGGCACCAAGCTCTACCCCCCCGAGGTCATGCGCCACGCCTGGGAGATCATGGACAAGGCCCGGCAGGCCGCCGCCGGCGACAAAACGGCCTCGGCCCGCGTCGACTGGCTCGCCAAGGGCCTTCAGCACGCCGACCTCACCCTGATCGCCCAGCGCGCCTACGAAGCCTCCCGCACGAGTGGAGATAAGACCGAACTCAATCGCGCCTGGCAGGCCCTGAAGGATTTTCGCAGGCAGAACGAGGACCTAGACCTGGCGAACTACAGCGGCCTCACCGCCATGGAGGCCGAAGCCTGGGGCGACAAGCGCGGCCACTGATCCGCGTCGTCACCCCGATCACGTCCAGCAGATGTGGAGAGCGAGATGAGCAGCGATTCAGGCAGCGGCCTATCGAGGCGTGAGTTCCTACAGCAGGTCGCGGCCGCCAGCGCCCTGGCCGCCGCGGGATCAGGCGTCGGCTGGGGTGCGGGCGGAGCCTCCCCGCCCGCGGCGACGCCGTTGCCCGCGGGGGTGCGGCCCGAGTGGGACCTGGCGAAGGCCTATCAGGAGATCACGCCCACTCGCGCTCGCGTCTCTGTCAACGGCCTCTGGCAGTGGCAGCCAGCCGCGCCCACCGCCAACGCGGTGCCCACGGGGAAGTGGGGCTACTTCAAGGTTCCCGGTTGTTGGCCAGGTACCAGCGACTACATGCAGATCGAGAGCCAGACGGTCCACCCCGACCCGAGTTGGCGGAACGCCAACCTCGGCGAGATCACCGCCGCCTGGTATCAGCGCGAGATCACCATCCCCGCCGACTGGACCGGCCGCCGCGTCACGCTCTCCATGGAGTACCTGAACTCCTACGCCGCGGTCTACCTCGATGGCAAGCAAGTGGGCGAGATCGCGCTTCCCCGGCGGCGAGGTGGACCTCACCTCTGCCTGCCAGCCGGGCGGCAAGTACCTGCTCAGCCTCTTCGTCGTCGCGATGCCGCTCAAGGGCGTCATGCTCTCCTACAGCGACACCGCCTCCGCCAAAGAAGTGAAGGGCTCGGTCGAGCGCCGCGGACTGTGCGGCGACGTCTACCTCGTCGGCGTCCCCAGCGCGCCCGCATCGCCGACGTGAAGGTCGACACC
Organism: uncultured Armatimonadota bacterium; assembly: GCA_963699135.1. Classification (GTDB taxonomy): domain Bacteria; phylum Armatimonadota; class Hebobacteria; order Hebobacterales; family Hebobacteraceae; genus JBEKKD01. The sequence goes on from OY969415.1 coordinate 2,791,709, forward strand.
TCCGTGCGCAAGGGGAGATCACCGTCGACGCGGTCTGGCTGGCCTCGCGGCCGGCGCCCTACCTCCTCCGCGCCCAGGTCACCGACGGCGACCACGTGTGCGCGAGTTCAGCAGCCCGCCGTTCAGCGCGGTCGACCTCGCCAACGGCCGCATCACCTTCACCGACCAGTGGCGGCCGGAGAAGCTGTGGGACACCCACACCCCGGAGAACACCTACCAGCTTCAGCCTCTCCCTCCTCGCCGTCGACGGCAAGGACGTGGACACGGCCCTCCCGGTGCGCTTCGGCTTCCGCGAGTTCTGGATCGACGGCACGCGACTTCTACCTCAACGGCAACCGCATCTTCCTCTCCGTCGAGCCCATCGACAATGCCGCAGGTCAGCGCCGGCGCGGCCACCTACGAGGCGGCGACGGAGATCCATGCAGCGCTTCCAGCGCTTCGGCATCAACTTCGTCTACGCCCACAACTACGGCTGCGAGCCCGGCTCCCATCTCAGCTTCGAGGAGATCCTCCGCGCCGCCGACGACGTCGGCATGCTGGTGGCCTTCTCCCAGCCCCACTTCGGCCACTACGACTGGGAGGCCCCCGACGCCGACCAGAGCAACGGCTACGCCGAGCACGCCGCCTTCTACGTCCGCGTCGCCGGCAACCACCCCTCCGTCGTGTGCCTACGCCATGAGCCACAACGGCACCGGCTACAACGAGGACATGAACCCGGACCTGATCGACGGCATCCAGGCGCCGCGCGGAGCCGATGGTCGAGCGAGCGGCGCCGTGCGCGCCACTGCGCGCCGAGGCCATCGTCAAGCGCTTCGACCCGAGCCGCATCGTCTACCACCACTCCTCCGGCAACCTCGGCTCGATGCACACCATCAACTTCTACCCCAACTTCGTCCCCATCCAGGAGATGTCCGACTGGTTCGAGCACTGGGCCACGGTCGGGCGTGAAGCCCCTCTTCACTCTGCGAGTACGCCGCGCCCATGACCTGGGACTGGGCCATGTACCGCGGCTGGTACAAGGGCACGCGCACCTTCGGCAGCGCCGACCGTCCCCTGGGAGTTCTGCGTCGCCGAGTGGAACGCCCAGTTCCTCGGCGACCGCGCCTTCCGCATGTCGCGAGGCGGAGAAGAAGAACCTCCGCTGGGAGGCCGCGCAGTTCCGCGAGGGCAAGCTCTGGAACCGCTGGGACTACCCCCACCAGCTCGGATCATCGCGACTTCGATGATCGGCACAGGTCATCGCCGACTACACCACGGACAACTGGCGCGCCTTCCGCACCTGGGGCGTGTCCGCCAACTCGCCCTGGGATTACAGCCCCTTCTGGCGACTGCGCGAAGGCGTCGACCAGAAGCGGCGCGACCTGCCCGTGGACTGGGAGCACCTCCAGCGGCCCGGCTTCAGCCCCGACTACATCGACCGGCAGTTCGAGCAACATGCCCTTCGCCTACGAGCGCTCGGACTGGGTCGCCCACGGCCGACGCGCATCGCCACCATCCGCAACAACATGCCGCTGCTCGCCTACCTCGCCGGCAAGCCCGCCCGCTTCACCAGCAAGGACCACAACTTCCTCCCCGGCGAGACGGTCGAGAAGCAGCTCATCCTCATCAACAACTCTCGCCTCCCCGTCACCTGCGACTGGGAATGGTCGCTCGGTCTGCCGGTGCCCATCGCCGGCCACGGGACGACCCGCGTCCCCACCGGCGACCAGGCCCGCCTCCCCCTCCGCCTGCACCTGCCGGCCGATCTCGCCCCCGGCGCCTACCAGCTCACCGCGACCGCCCAGCTTCAGCACCGGCGAGACGCAGACCGACTCCTTCGCCCTCCACGTGCTGCCCGCCGTGCCGCTCCCCAAAGCGCAGGCCGAACATCGCTCTCTTCGATCCCGAAGGGCGAGACCGCGGACCTGCTGCGCGCGTCTGCGGCGTCAACTGCCACCCCGTCGACGCCGGCGCCGATCTCTCCCGCTACGACCTGCTCATCATCGGCAAGGGCGCGCTCACCGTCGACGGCGCCCGGCCCCGACCTCGGCCGCGTGCGCGACGGGCTGAAGGTGATCGTCTTCGAGCAGACCTCCGAGGTGCTGGAGAAGCGCCTCGGCTTCCGCGATCCAGGAGTACGGGCTGCGCCAGGTCTTCCCCCGCGTGCCGGACCACCCGCTGCTCGCCGGGCTTCAGGTCGGAGCACCTCCGCGACTGGCGCGGCGAGGCGACCCTCCTCCCGCCGCGCCTGAAGTACGAAATGGACGATGACATGTTCAACGGCGTCGCCCGTCAGTGAAGTGGTGCGATATCGACGTCACCCGGCTCTGGCGCTGCGGCAACCGCGGCAACGTCGCCTCCGTGCTGATCGAGAAGCCCGCCCGCGGCAACTTCCTGCCCGCTCGTCGACGGCGGCTTCAGCCTGCAGTACAGCCCGCTGATGGAGTACCGCGAGGGCAAGGGGATGGTCCTCTTCTGCCAGATGGACGTGACCGGGCGCACCGAGATCGATCCCGCCGCCGAGACCCTCGCGCGGAACCTCCTCCAGTACGCTTCCGCCTGGCAGCCGGCCCCCGAGCAGGCCGCCCTCTACGTCGGCGATCCCGCCGGCCGCGCCGTATCTCGAGGCCGCCGGCGTCATCGCCGCGCGACTACGCGGGCGGTGAACTCCCCGCCGACGAGCGTGCTGGTCGTCGGCCCCGGTGGCGGCGCGACTCTTCAGAGCAGCGCCGCGCCCATCGCCTCCTGGCTCGCCGCGGGCGGACAACTGCTCGCCCTCGGCCTCGATGAAGCGAACGCGAACGCCTTCCTGCCCTTCCACGTCACCATGAAGAAGGAGGAGCACATCTCCGCCTTCTTCGAGCCCTTCGCTTCGAGTTCGCCGCTCGCCGGTGTCGGGCCCGCCGACGTCGTCAACCGCGACCCGCGGCAGCTATCGCTCTTGTCCGGTGGCGCCTCCGTCGTCGGCAACGGCGTCCTCGCCGTGGGCGACCGTGCGAACGTCGTCTTCTGCCAGCTCGTTCCCTGGGAGTTCGACTACCAGAAGCAGCACAACCTGAAGTGGACCCATCGCCGCTCCGGCTTCCTGGTGAACCGCGTCCTGGGCAACATGGGAGTCTCCCTCGCCACCCCCCTCCTCGACCGCTTCCACGACCCAGTGATCCCAGTGACCATCGTGAATCCCGAGAAGCGCTGGCTCGACGGCCTCTACCTCGACCAGCCCGAGGAGTGGGACGACCCCTACCGCTTCTTCCGTTGGTGATCACCCCAATAGCAAGCCGCCTGGAGTCAGCGGCTACGCTGACTCCAGGCGGCTCATAGTGCGCCCGTACCCGTTTCCTCGGTAGTGTTGTGGCTAGGCATGAGTGCTGCCACCCCGCGCTCTCGACAGGACGCCAGAAGCCGGCGAGGGGGTCTGGGGGACGAACGGCCGGTCGTCCCCCAGCGGGCTTCTGCCCGGCACAATCGTGCCGGGCAACATGTGCTAGCCGTACCGCCGTTCCCCCCCTACGTCACATGCTTGAAGCTGCGGCAGGAACGGCCGCTGCGCTTCGAGCAACTCCGTGACCATCTTCTTGATCTCCGGCAGCGAGCACATCGCCGCCGCCAGCGGATCGAAGCAGCAGGCCCGGTAGACAGCGCCGTCGGGTCGCTAGTTGAGCGCCGCCTCCACCGCGAACTCCACCACCGTGGTGTTCACCACGTTCAGCGCCGCGCACTGCTGCGGCAGATCGCCCACCCGCACCGGGCTCAGGCCCGACTTGTCCGCCACCACCGGCACCTCCACCGAACACTGATCCGGTAGGTTGGTGATCAGTCCATCGTTCGGCACCGTGGCGTTGAACTTGCAGGTCTGCCCGTGCAGCAGGGCCAGCGCGATCTGGGAAGCATACTCGTTCGAGCGGCCCAGGTGGATCTTCACTGTCCCGTCCGCGTAGGCCTTCAGCTCCTTCTCCCACTGCTCCCGGCGATAGCGGCTCAGCACCACGCCATGCCGGCCCTCGGTCCACTCGCCGCCCTCCTTGAAGTACTGCTCCATCAGGTCCGGGCGCTTGCGGAACCACCAGTTGTACTCGGAGTTATGCCGGCTCGATTCCGTGGGGAAGTAGCCCAGCATCAGGAACATCTCGTTGCGCACCGGGTCTTCCCTGAAGTTCTTCGGCTCGCCCAGCGCCTCTGCAGCTCGGGATAGGCGTCCTCACCGTTGCGCTCGAAGCGCAGCGCCCACGCCTGGTGGTTGATGCCCGCGCACTCGCAGACGATCTCCTCCGGCCGCGCGCCGATGAAGTCCCCCAGGTACTCCCCCATGCCCTGCACGCTGTGGCATAGCCCGACCAGCTTCACCGAGGTCGCCTGGTTGATGCCGCGGCAGAGCATGCTCATCGGATTGGTGTAGTTGAACACGTAGGCCGTCCGGCGCATAGCGCTCCACATCCCGGCAGATGTCCAGCATCGGCGGGCAGCGTGCGCAGCGTTCGGAAGACCGCGGCCGTGCCGTAGCTATCGCCCACGTTGAAGTCGATCCCGTACTTCATCGGGATCTCGATCTCCGCCCGGCACGCCGTCTGGCCCGTGGACGAGGATCGTGATGATGACGATGTCGGCGTCCTTCAGCCCCCCACTGCGGTCCGTGGTGGCCTCCACCTTGGCCGGGTAGTTCCCGACCTGCATGATCCGATCCACCGCGTTCTTCGCGTAGGTCAACCGCTCCGCATCGATATCGATGAGCGAGATGCGTCGCATCCGCCAGCTCCGGATACGACATCATGTCCGCGACCAGGGTGCGCGTGAAGCCCAGGCTCCCCGCGCCGACGAACGCAATCTTAGCCACCGCTACTCCTCCTTGCCTTCCATCCTGAGCGCACAAACGCCATCCCCGATACTTCTCCCCGCCCCGCCCTCATGCCTACCTCAGTTCCCCGCCCGCGCCATTGTCATTGCGAGCCGCCTCGGCTCCGACCGGAGCCGAGGTGCGCGTGGCAATCTCGCCGTTGCCGTCATCCTGAGCGCAGTGGCTAGGTCGCCAACAGCGACCGCCATGGCGGCCGAAGGCCTAGCCACGAAGCTTGCCCGCCTCTGGCGGGGATCACGCCTTGCCGTTCCTCTGCGCCCGGAGCCTGCCCTCCGAAGCTTCAGTCGCCTCAGGCGACCTTGGCGAAGGAGGGCGCCTCTGCCGGGGACGCCGCTCCCCCACCCTGAGCAAAGACCGCCTCTCCTCCCCCCCTATTTGCCTCCGAATCGTGGAAAGTAAGCTTGGGGACGGGCTTGTGCCGCGCCTGGCGCTCGCCCTCGCGCGATCCTCGCCCACCCCCGGGTGTTCCCCTTGATGGGTGCGGAGGCCCTGCCTCCCACAGAGGAAAGAGCTAGCATCGATATGAGCGAACGCGGAGACATCGTTCTCCTGGGTCAGCTTCTGCTGGCGAACGGAGCAATCACCTCCGAGGATCTGGGCGAGGCCATGCATCGCCAGACCCGGAGCGGTGAGCCCCTTGGCCGCATCCTGATCGGCATGGGAGCGCTGGCGCCCCGACAGCTCGAGCGGGCCTTGCATGCGCAGAAGCGCCTTCGCGGGAGAGACGCTCCCGATCGCCTCTACGTCCTTGTCATCGACGACGACCCCGAGGTCGGCGCGCTCCTCGCCGACGTCCTCGAAGGCGCCGGCTATCGTGTCGGCGTCGCCGCAGACGAGAGCGAGGCCGTTGCCGCCATCATGGCCCCCGACGGCCATCGCCCGGCCCTCATCGTCCTCGACCTCGGCCTTCCCAGGTACGGCGGAGTTGAGTTCCTCACCGTCCTGCGCAAGAACGGCCCCACCATGCGCACCCCTGTCGTGGTACTGACCGGCCGGCCCGACGGCGAAGACGAGATCCACGCCCGCGGCCTTGAGATCAGCCAGTTCCTGGCGAAGCCCGTGTCTGCCCGTAGACTTGTCGAGGTCGTCGACGCCGCGCTGCGCGCCGAGACCGCACCGGTCGCCGCGCGCTAGCCGCGGCCGGCGCTGGCCCCGCGGCCGGCGCTGGCGCTCCGTCACCTCGGCCCTGGGCGGCGGAAGGCAGCGGTTTCCATGTGCAAACTGCGCCAAACGTGGTACCTATGTCCATGCGGGATACCGGCCCTCGTCTGGGCGCTGTCTTTCCGCCCAGTGAGCACCTCCCGGGCCGCTGTATCTGCATCACCCACGGCGCAGGCCGTGACGATTGACAAGCTGGGGGATAGCTCTCATGTCTTCTGACGACAGGCTAGACTTGCCAGTGTCCCGGCCCACCCGCGTCCTGGTGGTTGAGGACGAAGCCGAAGTCATCAACGTGCTCGTCGAGCTCCTCACGCGCCACGGCTACGAGGTCGTCCCGGCCCGCAACGGCGTCGCTGCCATGGTCGCGCTCACTGCTCCCGAGCCCGAAAACCCCCACCTCGTCCTCCTCGACCTTGGCCTCCCCCTGGAGAGCGGCGCCGATGTCCTCTCCTTCCTCCGGAACATCATGCGCAGCGGCATCCCCGTCGTCATCCTCACTGGCAGCACCGACACCGATCTGGAGAAATCCGTCCGCTCCCTCGGCGTCAGCGACTACCTCCGCAAGCCCGCCTCCCCCCACCACATCCTCTCCGCCCTTTCCGCCGCCCGCTCCATCTCCCCGTAGGCGAGATCGGCGCTCCGGCATTCACGACCTCGCGCCATCGCGCGATGCTGTCATCCTGAGGCGCAGTGAAGCTTGCCCGCCCCAGGCAGGAATCCCGCCATTCTTCCGCCCGCCGGTAGGCGGGCGTGTACTGGGCTATCTGCGGAATCTGCGCAATCTGCGGACGAATCGTCGTTGCCCTCCTCCATAGGAGAACCCCTCCCCGCGAGCGAAGCTCAGCCCCCAATCCATGAACCCGCGCCACCCCCAACTCAGGCCGCTCGCGCGCATCGCCACCGCCCTTGCCGCGGCCACCCTCCTCGTCGCGCCCGGTCGCGCCGCCTCCTCCGGCCCCGTATGTCATGGCTCGCGTTCCCTTCCCCTGATCGCCCTCACCTTCGACGCCTGCCAAACGCGTAAGCCCACCGGCTACGATGCCGGAATCGTCCGCATCCTCCGCGCCACCCGCACCCCCGCCACCTTCTTCCTGGGTGGCAAGTGGATGGAGAGTCACCCCGCCGTCACGCGCGCCCTCGGCCGCGACCCTCTTTCCGAACTTGGCAATCACTCCTATCTGCATCCCCATCTCACTCGCCAGACCGACGCCCAGGTTCGGGCCCAGATCGCGAAAACGCAGGCCATCTTGCTGCGACTCACCGGCCAGCGCGGCCGGCTATTTCGCGCCCCCTATGGTGAGTACGACCCGCGCGTGCTCCGCATCGCCGGCGAGCTGGGGCTGACCACCGTGCAGTGGGAGGTCGTGTCTGGCGACCCCAGTCACCGCGCCACCGCCGCCCGGCTCATCGACACCGTCGTGCGCCGCTCCCGCAACGGTTCGATCGTCATCATGCACGTCAACGGCCGCGGCTGGCACACCGCCCAGGCCCTCCCCGAGATCATCCGCCGCCTGCGCAAGGCCGGCTATCGCTTCGTCACCGTAAGCGACCTCCTCGCCGCCTCCTAGCCGCGCAACCCACGGAGGGAACGCGCGGCGCTAGAGCGAAGAACTCCGCTGGACCGCGCCTCAGCCCTGAGGATAAGGGATCGAGTGTTAGCACGTCTTCGCCGAAAACCCTCCGAGGCCCAACCCGGTTGCCGCCTCTGCGGCTCCGCGGAGACCTCCGTGCGTCTGCGCCAACCCCCGTGGATGCTGTGGGAGTGCCCCCGCTGCGGAGTCTGGTTCAGCCGGGTCGAGGCCGACCCGCAGCCCAGCTTCCGCCCGGCCGCCGACCCGGAGTTCCGCGAGCTGACCTGGAGCAAGAAGCCCTACATCGACTCCCTGGAGGAGTTCGTCGCCTACTACGAACCGCTCCTGGCGAAGCTCGAGGAGTACGCCCCGCCCGGGCGATTGCTCGACGTCGGATGTGGTCCGGGCTTCGCTCTCGAAGCCGCGCGCCGTCGAGGATGGGCCGTTGTGGGAGTGGAGCCTGCACCCTTCGCCGCTAGCTACGCCGCCGAGAAGCTCGGGTTCGAGATCGTGCCCTCCACCCTCGAGGAAGCAGCTCTGCCCGATGAGTCATTCGATGCCGTGCTGCTGATCCACAGCATTGAGCATTTCGCGGATCCCGTTCGCACCCTGGCGGCGGTGAAGTCCGCGCTCGCGGCCCGAGGGGGTCGTGTTCGTTGAGACTCCTAACTCCCAGTGCGAGGCCAGCCGCTTCTTCGGAGACGGCTGGCCCTACCTCAACCCCTCCGAGCACACCTTCATCTTCGACCCCGCCACCATCTCGCTGCTCTTCCGTCGCGCCGGCCTCCGCCTCCTCGAACTCCACGCCCCCGTCCGCAGACCCAATCCCCACGGCGCTGTCCTCTGGGCCTGGGCCGAGCGCCCCGCGCCTCCTCGACACCCTACCCAAGGCCGCCTTCCGTGGGCCGCAGGCTGAGCGAGCCATTCGCACCATCGCTCCTCAGGAGCGTCGGCAGGCCGCTCAGCATCTGACGACCTGGATCCGGCAGCAGAACGCCAGGCCCGCGGCTCCTTTGGCCTTCGGCAGCTCCGATCAGCCGATCCAGAGCCACTACCAAGACCACCGTTACCGGTCGTAACTGACCAGGGGACAACGGCCCTCTGACACTAACGAAGAAGGAGTCGGCGCTCAGCCGACCCTTCCGATTGCCCTGAACCGCCCTCCCGCGGCGTCCCTACCCCACCTTGCTGTGTCGCGCCGAAGCCACACACCACCTCGGCCGCATGTGTCTGGCCTGCCTGTGTGTGGAATAGTCAGTTGAATGCCGGACAGCAGCGGGCTCCAACTCCTCGCAACTTCCCGCTGGCAGCAATCTCCTTCTGGTGTCCTGCACTGTGACGAGTCTCCCCGGCCGCAACCGATTGGGTGGCCTGGCTCGAGGTAGGCCCGTCCCCAGGACATCGGAATTGGCGACCGACTCCCAGCCCGACAATGTCGCACCCGAGCTACACACCGAGTCGAGAAGCTACCGCGCCTTCGGCCTCGCCACCGCGCTCGTGATCGGCCTCTGCCTCTCCGCCGTCTTCCTGGGCGTGGCCCTCAGCAACCGCGACCTTATGCGCCAGGCCCTGCTCTCCCAGGCCCGCAGCGATATCGCGGTTGTCCTCATGGCCCGGAAGTGGAATTCCTCCTACGGCGGCGTCTATGTCGAGAAGAAGCCTGCGATGAAGTCCAACCCCTACCTGGAGCATCCCGACATCACCTCCGCCAATGGGAAGGTCTATACCAAGAAGAACCCCGCCCTCATGACCCGCGAGATTCTCGGAGATCGCGAAGGCATCAGGGAGCCATGGCTTCCATATCACCAGCCTACGCCCGCTGAACCCTGCGAACAAACCCGACGCCATTGAGGCCAACGCCCTCCGCGCCTTCGAAAGGGGAGAGAAGGAACGGTCCTGGAACCGGATCGTCGGCGGCGACAACTACTTCGGCTACATGGCCCCCCTCATCACCGAGGCAAGCTGTCTTCAGTGCCACGCCAAGCAGGGCTACAAGGTCGGGGACGTCCGCGGCGGCATCAGCGTCGAGTTCGACACGCACGACCTCGAACGGACGATGAAGCGCAACTCCGCCATCGTTGCGGCGCTTGCCGCTATCACCATCGCCCTGCTGCTCACGCTCATCTTCAGCCTCTTTGGCCGCCTCCGCAAACAGCTCTCCCAGGCCCGGCGCTTGCTCCAGATCCTGGCCACCATCGACCCCCTCACCGGCGCCTACAACCGCAGGCAGGTCCAGCACCACTTCGCCAACGAACTGAACCGCCACGTCAGAGGCCAGCATCCCCTCAGTTGCATCATGGTCGACATCGATCACTTCAAAGCTGTCAACGACACCTATGGCCATAAGATCGGCGACGACGTTCTCAGGAAGGTCACCAGTCGGATCGCAAGCTTGCTGCGCGCCTACGATGTCGTTGGGCGCTATGGTGGGGAGGAGTTCCTGGTAATCCTGCCGGAGACCGGCTCCCAGGAAGCCGCCGCCATCGCGGAGCGGCTGCGGGAGTCAGTTGCCCAGACCGCCAAAGCCAATGGCGACCAGGGCCGGCCCGTCACCATCAGTCTCGGAGTCGCCACCGACCACCCCGGCGACACCATCGACACCATGACTCAGCGCGCCGACAGCGCCCTCTATCGCGCCAAGAACAATGGCCGCAACCGCGTAGAGACCTCCGCGTAACCGCCCGCTAGGACTGCGTCGGGCACACCCCATTCGCGAGTTGCGGCTGCTCTGGCCGGCCTGGTGCTTGCGCCGGCTCCTCCGCCCACAGCTCGCGATAGGCCACCGCGATCGCGCACCAGGTGACAGGCAAGCTGAGCGCCAGCCCTATCCCCAGACAGGCCGCGCCGAGCAGGTTCACACAGATCAGCGCCGACACAAACCCCAAGAACCCCACCGTGTCCTCCTGCGCCTTCCGCCTGCTTTCCTCCATCGCCTCCCAGAACGGCAGCTTCCGGTCCACCACCAGCAGCAGCGGAAACAGATACAGCCCCATCACTACCAGCCCGGGGACCACCAGGAAGACCCACCCCAGGAGGCAGAACGCCGCGACCAGGATCCCCACCAGCATCGTCGGCACGAATACTGGCGTCACCTCCTGCACCCGGTTCCAGTCGAACTGCCGCGTGCGAGCATAGTGTAGCGCCACCGCCAGCGCCGCCGCCTGCACTGGCCCCAGTAGGAAGATCGCAAACGCGCCCTCGCTGACATGGCTGGCCAGCGACATCAGCGCGAAACACGCCAGCGTCAGTAGCGCGAAGGCGGGCCAGCTCGATACCGCCAGCTCCCATCCCTCACCAATCCATATCCAGGTGCGAGCCATCGTCCAGCCTCCCTCCCACGTCCTGGAGCCGCCGCCCCTCGCCCCATCGCGGCGCTATCTCCCACTACGATGGAGCTTCCCCCAAGGTTTCACCCCCCCTTGGCCACCGTTGCTTCGGTAGTCCTACTGCCGAAGCCCCTCCGCGGTCACCGTTGCTTCGGTAGTTCTGCTGCCGAAGCCCCTCCGTCCTCCCGTTCGGCAGGAGCTTGCTCCTGCCATCCCATCGTCTCTGCGCTCTCCGCGCCTCTGCAGTCACTCCCGTTCCCTCCCGCTGCAGGCGGCCCCCGCCGTCCTTCGGCGATCTCCCGCACACCACTGCCCACATCCCGTTTGACGCCACCCACCGATTCCGCTACCATGAACCTGGCCATTGGCACATCCGCCGCCGGCCCAGCCGGCGCTCGTGCGCCATGGGGGCGCGCCCAGGGGCAAGTCACCTCGTCGGCCGGCAAGATGCTCTGATCCGGCCTTCCCGCCTGCTTCCCGCTCGGTCCGGTGAGCGCCTGTAGTTCGGCGTCCGGGTCCGGCGAGCCGCCCCTCTCGCATGGCTGCGAGTTCCGAGGGCGTCTCTCCTGGCATGCTGCGTTCTGGCACGCAGACCGACAGCCGACGCCTCGGCCGTCAAGTCGGGCCGTTGTCTCATCGTCGTGCATCGCTGCCGCGGGGCCAGACCCGGGCGCAAGGAGGCCCCATGGCCACGAAGAGCCTATATGTCGGAAACCTCAGCTACTCCGTCACGGAGAGCGCCCTGCGAGAGCTGTTCGCAGAGTACGAGCCCACCGAAGTCCGCCTCATCGGCGACAAAGGCTTCGGCTTCGTCGACGTCCCAGCCGAGAAGGCGGCCGATGCCATCCTCGCCATGAACGGCAAGAACGTCGAGGGTCGCGCCATCACCGTCAATGAAGCGCGGCCGCGGGGCGAGCGCAGTGGTGGTGGCGGTGGCGGGCGTGGTGGATTCGGTGGTGGCGGTGGACGCGGCGGCGGTGGTGGCGGTGGTCGTCGTTGGTAGAGACGCCGGGTCAAGAACTCATCTGCGAGGTGTGCGGACAGCCCTTCCTCTACTCGGCCTCCGAGCAGGCCTCGGACGCGCGGCAAGGCTATCCTCCGCCCCGTGCCTGCCGCGCCTGCCTGCAGCAGCGCCGCGCCGTCGGAGCGGCCAAGCGCGCCGCCAAGCGCCCGCGTAAGAAGTTCTTCCGGCGCTGAATCCGCGTCGCGTATAGGTGCGCGGCCGTGCATCCCGCTGCCACCCTTGCCTTCGCCAGTACGCCAGAAGGCGGCGAGGGGGTTTTGGGGGACGAACGGCCAGTCGTCCCCCAACGGGCTTTGGCCCGGCATAATTGTGCCGGGCGCCAATCCCTGCCGTTTCCCCCCTCCGCGCCCCTCCAGCAGGGACCCCTCCCTGCCGCGCCCAAGTAGAGGCCCCAGTCAACGCCCCCGCGGAGCCTGCCCATGACCGGTCGCGACCTCAGGCTAGAGCGTCTCTTCTCCCACGGCAAGGCCGTCATCGTCGCTGCCGACCACGGCGAGTTCGACGGCCCCATCCCTGGTCTCATCGACCTCCCCGCCACCCTCGCCCAGGCCATCAACCCCATCGTCGACGGCGTGCTCCTATCACCGGGGATGATCGTGCACTGCGCCGGCCTCTTCACCCAGCGCGGCGGCCCCCTCGCCGTCGTGCGGGCCAACTGGTCCTCCGTCTACGCCTTCCACTGGGGCTACCAGGACGCCGCCACCGCGCCCGTCGTCACCATCGAAGAAGCCATCGCCCGCGGCGCCGACATCGTGCTCGCGTCGCTCACCCTCAAGACCGGAAGTGAAGAGCGCGACGCCCGCAACGTCGAGATCTTCTCGCGTTACATCGCCGATGCCCGCCGATTCGGAGTGCCGATCCTCGGCGAGTTCTTCCCACCCCGCAGCAACGAACTCACCCCCGAAGAGATGCACGATCAGGTCCGCACCGGCGCCCGCATCCTCGCCGAACTCGGCGCGGACCTCATCAAGACGTTCTACACCCATCGCTTCCCCGACGTCGTCGCCGGCTGCCCCGTCCCCATCCTCGCCCTCGGCGCGGAGAAGACCCCGACTCAGCTGCAGGCCCTCCATCTCGCCGAGCGCGAAGTGCGAGATGGCGCCCAGGGCGTCGTGTTTGGGCGCAACGCCCTTCAAGTCCCCGACCCCAAGCGCTTCCAGTCCGCCCTCTGCGCCGTCGTGCGCGAAGGCGCCAAAGCCGAAGCCGCCGCCGCCCAGTTCGGCCTCACCGAACCATGATATGCCAGCCCACCCTACCCCCGCTGTCATTGCGAGGGGCGGCGCCGTCTGCCGCCCCGTGGCAATCTCGCCGTTGCCGTCCCGCCGTTCCTCCGCCCGCCACCGGCGGGCGCATCTGTGCCATCTGCGTCATCTGCGGATTCCGGCGTTGCCCTCCCTCCCACCTCCCACCCTAAGGAGCCACCCATGACCACCCCCTCCTGGTCCCATCTCGACCCGGCCGCCATCCCTCACCTCGTCACCAGCGAGATTCCCGGCCCCCGCTCGCGCGAGATGCACGCCCGCGCCGCCCGCCACATGAAAGGCTACTCCAGCCAGGTCCGCCTCTTCCCGGTCGTCTTCGAAAAGGGTCACGGCGTCACGCTCACCGACGTCGACGGCAACACCTACCTCGACTTCTCCTCCGGCATCTACGTCACCAGCCTCGGGCACTGCCATCCCGAAGGTCAGCGAGGCCGTCGCGAAGCTACGCGCACAACGCTGATGAACTGCCACGACTTCACCACCCCGATCAAGCTCGCGCTGCTGGAGAAGCTGGCCGAGGTCCTGCCCGGCGACCTCAGCGGCATGCAGCTCTACGACAGCGGCACCACCGCCGTCGAGGCCGGCCTGCGCGTCTGCCGCGCCGCCACCGGCAAGTGGGAGTTCATCTCCTGCTTCCGCGACTTCCACGGCAAGACCCTCGGCGCGGTGAGCTGCGCCGTGTTCAAGCAGAGCGACGGGCCGACCCGCGCCCCGGGCTTCCACATGGTGCCGCGCCCCGATCCCTACCGCCCGCTGTGGACCAAGGCCGACGGCACCATCGACACCGACGCCTACCTCACGTTCTACGACGAGTACCTCGCGAAGGGCACCGCCGGCAAGGTCGCCGCCTTCGTGCTCGAGCCGGTGCAGGGCTGGGCCGGCTCGGTCTTCCCGCCCGACGACTTCTTCCCCAAGCTGCGCCGCTTCTGCGACGCAGCGCGGCATCCTGCTGATGGCCGACGAAGTGCTCACCTGCATGGGCCGCACCGGCAAGTGGCTGTGCATGGAGCACTGGGGACGTGCTGCCCGACGTGGTGACCCTCGGCAAAGGGCTTCGGCAACGGCTTCCCGGTGACCGCGCATGGTCGTGCGCGAGCGGCACGCGGACACCGTCGAGAAGATCAGCGCCTCCACCAGCTACGGCGGCAACCCGATGGCCTGCGCCGCCGCCCTCGCCTCCATCGAGGTGATCGAGGAGGAGAACCTGCTCGCCCATGCCGCCATGCTCGGCGACCTCATGCTGGCGCGCATGCAGGAGATGAAGGCGCGCCACCCCATCATCGGCGACGTCCGCGGCAAAGGGCTGTCTGCTCGGCATCGAGCTGGTCAAGGACCGCGCCACCAAGGAACCCTTCGACGAAGCCGGCAAGCTGGTCTACCAGAAGGCCTTCCGCAAGGGCCTGGCCTGGATTCCCGCCGGCCACATCCTGCGCATGTCGCCCCCCATCATCATGCAGCCCGAACTCGCCCTCAAGGGCCTGGAGATCATCGAGGAATCCATCGCCGAGGTGGAGAGAGAACACAGCTACGCCTGATGTCTCCCCGTTGCTTCGGTAGTTCTACTGCCGAAGCCCCTCCCGGTAGGGGCGCAACTGGTTGCGCCCTCGACGTGGTGAACCGCGTCCCTACAGATCATCGCCCAGCCCTGGGGCCAGCCCGCCACCGAGTGGTGGGTCAGTCCATGTGTGAAGGCGCGCAAGCGGTAGTTGTGACGGGCTGGTGCGGGCTAGGCGCGACATTGCGTGTCTGTGGGGTATCTAGCTGTAGGGGAAGCGCGGGTACGGAGGCCAGAATCGGCAGCGGACGGCGCTGCGCGGAAGGAGTCTTCCTTAGTTTTTGCGCTGGGGGATGGAAAAACCCCCACAAGCGCGTTATCATAGGGGCGATCCGTAGAGGAGCCCGGGCAAGGAGCGCGGACAGATGCCTTCACGGCCACCACAGCCGGCAGCACGTGTCGCGGTACCCCCAGAGTTGGCGTCTGGAGTGTATGCTAACTACGTGGACATAAAGACAAGCCTGCATGACCACGTTCTCACCTTCTTCCATCTTCTGGTCCCGGACCAGGTAACCCCCGGCCAAGACTCCCAGGGGCCGGTGGAAGCCCGAGCCGTGTGCCGCGTTGTAATCGCGACCACGCTTCTTGATCCATTGGTAGCGGCCCTACAGCAGGCCAAGGCCAACAGGGAGAAGCTGATCTCCCCGACAGAAGCGGAGGAGTAGACGGCATGACCACCCTACAGGAAGTGCGGCAGGCGTCAACACCACCGCCGCTCTTTTCCGAAGAGGCTGGCACTGAACGTGGGACTGCGGGAACGCAGCGGATCCTCACGACCAACACGGAGCACCCGGCCCCTCCCGGAATATCGATCTACACGACGCGGACGGGCAACAAGCTCTTCGACTTCATCGTAGGCCACCTGGACGAAGAAGAGCGTGCGTGGTTTGACGAAGATATCGCCAAGGCCGTGGTGCAGGCGTGCCAGACACACTCCTTTGAGCCCCTCGGGCGAGCGCTCGCTGACTGGGAGGAGACGGTGGAGATCAAGCTCAAGCCGGAACTGTCACGAGCGCTGGACGAGGCGTTTGACGAAGCGGATTCAGCGCGAGCAGCGCAAGGGCGCTGATCCCGCGCTGTGTATACGATCCGCCTGATCACATCGAAGGCCTCTGCTGCGTGGGAGGGGCTCCCCCTAGACCTCCAACTGCAGGTCCGGCAGGAACTCGGCACCCACCCGAAGCATGACCGCAGATACCCGAAGGCCCGCGAGCACATCAAGGGGAAGATCGCGGGAAGGAACCGCCGGTGCCATCACGAGTATAGGCGCCTTCCTGATGCCTGGCGGGTATTCTACACGGTCAACGATAACACTCGCGAGATCGAGATAGAGTACATTGGGAAGCACCCATAGCGGCGAAGAGATTGCCGCGCGGCAGACTGACCCCTTCACCCCCTCTCCTCCGCCGTACGGTCCTCCACCGACCAGTGGCGTGGGTTCGCGGCGGGTACCGCCGTAACCCACGTTCGCCCCGAAGGGGCGACTCCCGCGGCGAGGTTCATCGGCGTTCATCTGCGTCCAGGAATCCCCACCTCCCTTGCCCCCGGCCGCCCAAGGATATCCGCGTCATCTGCCTAATCTGCGGATAACGCCAGGCCTCCAAAGGATCGCTATGACCGATTTCGCCCGCCGCAGCTTCCTCCGCCGCACCGGCCAGGCCGCCGTCGGCCTCGGCGCTGTCGCCATCGCTGGTGGCAGACTGGCCGCCGCGGCTCAGCCTTCCGAGCAGCCGGCCAAGTCGCCCATCACCGCAAAGTACGATCCCTCCTGGATCTCCTGGGTCTCCTCCGTCACGGGGTGCCTGAAAGCTCTCGGCCTCGCCTGCGACAACTCCGATGTCGCCGGCTACACCGGCTACGCCTTCCTCACCAACATCGCCAATGACATCGACGTCTCCGGCCCCACCGCCTTCGACTGGAGTCTGCTGCTCCCGGGCATTCGCAGCCTCGGCCGTTCCACCCTCACTTTCATGGGCGCCCGCTGCAAGTGCGAGATCAAGGACGATCCCGCGAGCGCGCCCCTCGTCGCGGCCGAACTGCGCGCCGCCTTCGAGGTCGCGTCTCGACGAGGTCGCGGCCGGCCGCCCCTGCGTCATCTGGGGAACCTACCTCCCCGAGTTCGGCATCGCCGTCGGCGTCGAAGATGGTAAGTACCTCGTCTCCACCTTCAAGGAATCGATGGGCGAGGCCCAGCCCCCCATCCCCTTCGCGGAGCTATCCACCCCCAGCGGCGCCTATGTGCTCGGCTTCCCCAGCGCGCTCCAGATGAACCGCGAGCAGGCCGACCTCAACGCCATCCATCACGCCCTCGATATGCTGAACCTCCGCCAGAGCAATCCCTCCTACGCCAACGGTCAGGCCGCTTACGATCGCTGGATCGCCGCCCTCCAGTCCGGCAGACCCGATCCCTTCGGCAACAGCTACAACACCCAGTGTTGGACCGACCTCAAGCGCATGGCGCGCGAATTCCTCACCCGCCTCGCCGCCCGCAACTCGCGTGTCGCCGAACCCCTCGGTCGCGCCGTCGCCGCCTATGGCGATGTCGTCACCGCCATGGAGAACGTCGCCGATCTCTTCCCCTTCCCCGATGCCGAGGGGAAGGTCAACGACCCCACGGTCCGCGCCCAGGCCATCGAACCCCTGCGTGCCGCCCAGGCCGCCGAAGCCAAGGCCACCGAGGCCCTCGCCCAGGCCGTTTCTCACTGGGGCAAGCCGGACGCCAACACCGCCGCCGCGGCCGCCCTCGCCCCCTGCGGCATCGACTGCGCGAAGTGCGACGTCCTCGCCCGCGGCGAATGCGCCGGCTGCCGCGGCGATCGCGCCAAACAGTGGTCGGGGGATTGCGGGATACGGAAGTGCTGCGTGGACGAAAAGCGTCTCGTCTCTTGCAGCCAGTGCGGGGAGTTCGTCTGTCAGAGACTCAAGGATTGGGCCCTCCCCTGGCCCCACCATGCCGCCGCCCTAGATCGGCTCAAGGGACTGGTGAAGACAGGGTAGGCCGCCGCGAGCAACGAGGCCCGTAGGGCAGGGGTCCCTAGGCCGCCATAGTCGGCCGGGATGGCGGCCTGCGAAGCAGGCTTAGCCACTTGTCCCCTGCCAGCTTCTCCGCGAGCCGCGAGTCACTAGACTGTCGATCAGAGATCGCAGGCCCGGCGCCCTCACGGAGCGCTACGTTACAGCTCAAATCAGCTCGGGTCTCCATACCGGGCCTGCGAAATCGGTATTGGAGCTAGCAACTGCAGCCTGGCGCCTGCTTCCCCACTGGCGCAGACGTCTTGTACCACATATCACGCGGGAACGCAATATAGTTTCGCACAGCGAAACTGACGGCTAGGGATTCCCGTTGCTCCGGCAGCCTGTGGCTTAGTTGTTTTGGTAGCTTGCTGCCGAATCCCCTCCCGTAGGGACGCAATTCATTGCGCCCGCCCCCTCCCGTTCGGCAGGAGCTTGCTCCTGCCATTCCATCTCCTCCGTGAGCCCGAGTGCCGCACCTTGCCCGCGTCCGCCAGCTGCGCGTCGCCGTGCGGCCCTCCACCGTTCAGTGGCGTGGGTTTGCCACGAGCACCAGCGAGTGGTAACCCGCGTAGCCCGCTGGAAGCGGGCTCTCCCTCCGCCGTTCCTGTCATTGCGAGCCGCCTTGGCTCCGATCGGAGCCAAGGCGCGGCGTGGCAATCCCGCCGTTGCCGTCTTGCCGCCGCTGTCATTCCGAGCGCAGGCGAGGAATCCCGCCGCTCCTCCGCCGCAGGCGGGCCTAATCTGCGTAATCTGTGCCATCTGCGCAATCTGCGGATGATCGCCGTTCCGTCCCTCCGCCGCAGGCGGCCTCTCCCCCATCCGCGTTCATCTGCGTTCATCGGCGGCTAACCATCTCGTCCCCTCGCGCGCCCCCCGCCGTCACCCCCTCTTTCGCCTCGGACTGCGCCCCCCGCCGAACAACTGCGAAAGCTGCTCCGCGGTTCGCTTCAACTGCGGCACCCACTTCCCGAGGTTCGTCTCCGTCAGATCCTCCGGCATCACCGCGAACGACAGCGACGCCACCACCACTCCCGACTGATCTTGCACCGGCACCGCCACCCCCGAACTCCCCAGCTCCGCCTCCTGCTGGTTCAGCGCGTAGCCCTGCTTCCGCACCTGGTCCAACTCTGCCAGGAGCTTCTCCGGCGATGTGATCGTCTTCAAGGTGAGTCGGGGAAGGCCACTGCTGAGCCACTCCCGCAGCTCTGCCTCCGGCAGACTCGCCAGGTAACACTTCCCTCCGCCGTTGGCGTGCATGGTCTGCATCTCGCTAGTGGTGGCGCTCGGGTCCATCCGCACCGGCCGATCCGGCAGCGACCACACCGTCGGCACCATCCGCCGCCTCATCCCGTCCGGGATCATCACGAAAGCCGTCGCCCCCGTCTCCTCCGCCAACGCCCGCAGTAGCTCCTGCACGGAGGCCCGGAATGACAGCGCCTCCTCGGCTGCCCGCGCCGCCCCCAGCCACAAACCGGTGTCCATGTGATAGCGACCGGTCTCTGGGTCTTTCCGTGCCATCCGTTCCGCCACCAGCGTCCGCAGCAACCGCAGCGCCGTCGTCTTGTGCAGGCCGAGGTCCGCGCTCACCTCCGACAGCGCGATCCCGTCCCCCGCCTGACACAGCAGGCGCAGCATCCTCGCCGCTCGCGCCACCGACTCCACCGTCGGCATGCTCTGCCTGCCGGCTCCTAAGTCCGACTCGGTTTTCGCCCCCACCTTCGTGCTGCTCGACCTCTTTTCAGCCCTCATACTCAGAGCTTTCCAGCCCTCGCCCCCTCCCACCTCTCCCCCGCCGCCCCTCCCAGGCAGGGACGCCGCCCCGCCGCGTTGTACCCCATCTACAACAGAGCAGGAGCGCGGCCCCCGCTTGCCCAGATTGAGGAACGACTGATGCCACACGCCTCACCCTACGATCCCGTTGAGACTGCCCCCGCGGACGCCCTCCGCGCCCTTCAGCTCGACCGCCTCCGCGCCTCCATCGCCCAGGCCGCCTATTCCCTCCACTACTCCCGGCTTTTCGCCGAGATGAACCTAGGCCCGGAGTCGATTCGGTCGCTCGACGACCTCCGCCGCTTCCCCTTCACCGAGAAGCAGGACCTGCGCGACGGCTACCCCTTCGGCCTGCTCGCCGTCCCCAGAGACAAAGTGGTGCGCATGCACCACTCCTCCGGCACCACCGGCATGGCCACCGCGGTCTTCCACCCGCACGCCGACATCGACAAGCTGGGCCGAGTTGGTCGCGCGGTCGCTCCACATGGTCGGCCTGCGCCCCGGCGACGTCTTCCAGAACATGATGAGCTACGGCCTCTTCACCGGGGGGCTGGGCTTGCACTACGGGGCCGAGAAGCTCGGCGCCTTCGTCATCCCCATCGGCGCCGGCAACAGCCATCGCCAGATCGAGTTCATGCGCATCTTCCGGCACCGCCGCCCTCCACATCATCCCCAGCTACGCCCTGGCCCTGCTCGGCACGTTCGAGGAGATGGGCGTGAGCCCAAGCGCGACCTCCACCTGCGCTTCGCCGTCGGCGGCGCCGAGCCGTACACGGAGGGGGCGCGTCGCGCGGCTGCAAGAGGCCTGGGGCATCCCCTTCTACAACTGCTACGGCCTCTCCGAGATGCAGCGGCCCCGGCGTCGCCTTCGAGTGCCCCGAGCAGGGCCTCCACCTGTGGGAGGATGCCTACCTCGTCGAGATCGTCGATCCCGAATCCGGCGAGCCGGTGGCAGAGGGGGAGGAGGGCGAGCTGGTGCTCACCTCGCTCACCCGCGAGGCGATGCCGCTGCTCCGCTATCGCACCCGCGACCTCACCTCTTTCGTGCCCGGCCTCTGCCCCTGCGGCCGCACCCATCGCCGCCTCACCCGCATCCACGGCCGCACCGACGACATGTTCATCGTCAAGGGCGTCAACATCTTCCCCATGCAGATCGAGCGCGTCCTCATGTCCCTGCCCGAGGTCGGCCACAACTACCTCATCGTCCTCGACCGCGACGGCTACACCGACCGCCTCACCGTCAAAGTCGAAGTCACCCCCGACCTCTTCCACGGCGAAGTCGATGAGCTGCTCCAGCTCCAGGAGCGCATCGCCCACGCCCTCCGCGACGAGATCCTCGTCCGCCCCCGCATCGAACTCGTCGAACCCGGCACCATCCCGCGCCGCGAAGGCAAAGCCGTGCGGGTGGTGGACGAGAGGAATTGCTGATGGTACCATGGCCCAGCAATGGTGAAAGATGATGAGTGAACTCATTAACATCTACTGCGATGAGAGCTGCCATCTCGAGAACGACCACCAGACCACCATGGTTCTCGGGGCCAGCTGGTGCCCTGCGGCGGAAGCAAGGGCAATCGCCGAGGATATTCGCGAGCTCAAGGAACGTCACGGACTCTCGCGGAGCTTCGAGATCAAGTGGACCAAAGTGTCGCCCGGCGGGCTGCCCTTCTACGAGGCGCTGCTCGCGTACTTCTTCAGCAGACCCGATCTGCACTTCCGCGCGTTGGTGGCAAGAGACAAGCACAGGCTGCGTCATGACCGCTTCAAGCAGACGCACGACACCTGGTACTACAAGATGTACTTCCAGCTTCTTTCAGTACTGCTGTCGCCGTCCCTAACATACTCGATCTACCTCGACATCAAGGATACTCGCAGTGCTGCGAGGATGCGTAGTCTTCACGATATCCTCTGCAACAGCATCTATGACTTCGACAGGACGATCATCTCCAGAGTACAGACCGTACGGTCACACGAAATCGAGCAACTGCAGTTAGCAGACCTGCTAACTGGCATAGTCTCCTATGCAAACCGAGGTCTGGATTCCAGCCAGGCCAAGGCCACGCTGGTAGAGCGCATGCAGGGATTGTCGGGATACGACCTCAGGAAGACAACCCTGCTCCGGGAGGAGAAGGTCAACATCTTCCAGTGGGACCCACGGGAGGCCAGCGCGTGAGCCCCACGGACTGGCTTCCGCCACTGATCTGCCTGGAGGAGTTCGGCGGCGACTGGGAAGTCTACGAGAACGCGGTGTACGACTGCTTCTACGCGGATTTCGTAGCATCGCAGCCCACCTTTGAGGGCAGTGTCGTGAGGCTGCAATGGAATCCGCTCCGCAACGGACGAGAGTACACTTACTGGCACCTTATCTCCGGTGGTGATGCGCCCGATCTAAGGCGCTGCGAGCGGATCCGTTGGCCTCGCGCGATGCTGGACTGCGCCAATCCCGATCTTGTCAGGTGCTGGCGAAACAAGCGCGGCAGCGAGACGGGGGTTGTCCTTTCGACGGCCGATTTCAGCTACGTGCTAGTACTGCGCGAACGGACAGGCTATGTCCTGCTGTGGACAGCCTATCACGTCGAGTACTCGAACAGGCGCAGACAACTGGAGAGGGAATGGCAGAGAGCGCAGGAACAACGAAACTGACGCCGCCCGGAGGACGGCGCCGTTGCTCCTTCCACACCTGGTGGATGAGCTAATCTATACATGCCATATGCCCAGCCAGGTGTCAAGAAGTATTTCTTTGGGCTGGTTCCGTGTGATCTACATATGATCGCCGTTCCCCTCCCCTCCCCCTCTCAACCCTCCCCGCTCCCCTCCGCGAACCTCACCCTCCCGATCACCGCCGTCGCCGTCTGCTTGTCGTTCACGCTCCCATAGCACACCACGAGCAGTTCCTGGCGCGCCAGGCTCCCCGCCGGCAGCGGCAGCCGGCTCACTACCACCTTCCCCGGCGTGGTCTGCGCCTTCGCCAGCACCCGCCTGGGTTCGGCCGCCCCCTCCAGGCGGAAGGCGATCACCTCCCGGTTCCTGACGTACAGCGTCGTGATCACCGGGCTCAGCTTCGCGTTCCACGTCCGCAGGTCCAGGCAGATGTAGCCGCGCGATGGGATTCGCTTCGCCGTCGTCGTTAGTTCCGCCCGCGCCATCAGGTCGCGTCCGATGTCGAGCCGCAGGCCCTTCACCTCCGCCCCGCCCATGCTCCGGTGGTGGCCCTTGATGTCCTGCCAGCTCAGCGAGCCGGTCGACTGCGTCACCGGCAGCGCCTCGAAGATCTCGTCCTGTCGCGGGAAAGTGAGCATCAGCCGGTCGAACCAGGGCTCCTGCGAGCGATAGGTTCGCACCGCCGCCATCTTCAGCTTCACCTGCTCCTGCGTCAGCTCCAGGCGATACCAGGGATCATCACCGCCCGACAACTCCGGGGGAGGCAGCAGGTCCAGCCCCGGCCTGCTCCGCATCGGCGCCGGGTATCGCGGCCAGTGCACCAGGTACCCCCACAACTGCGCCGTCTTTGCCCACTCCGCCCCGCGCATCGCCGCCGTCGCCAGCGCATAGCTCACGAATGCGTTCGTCGCCCAGTGATCCGGATGCACATCGCGGGGATGCGTCACGTAGATTCGGGAGGGCTGCACCCGCGTCATCACCGAGAGCACATCCGAGAACACCTGCTCGCCGCAATAGGCCGCCCCTGGCGTCATCGACGTCGCATATGGCGACCGATCGACGTGGGTGTAGGGAGACCGGTAGCGATCCGAGCGCAGCCAGTGCTCCGGCCGCCAGAGCGCGACCAGGCCGTTGTTTGGGTAGCCCAGGAAGTAGAGGTGATCCGGCGGCAGGCCCAGCGCTTCCATCGCCCGCCGGCTTTCGGCCCGCCGCGTCTCGCCCAGGCTGATCATGTTGCGCGGGTTCCAGGGAAGCTCCCGCTCGCCGAAGGCCACCGCCCACTCGTTCGCATCCCCGTTGGTCATCACCAGCACGTACACGTCCGCGCCGTTCTCGACCCCCTGTCTAATCAGCCCCGCGCAACCCAGCGACTCGTCGTCCGGGTGCGGGGCCACCACCAGCACCCGCTCCCCCCGGCCCGGCGGCGTCATCTCCCCCTCCAGGCCCGCCGCCTTCAACGCCCGCTGCCAGGCGAAGTAGCTGACCCCCCACCAGTAGACGCCGAACCCGCACCCGATCGCCGCCAGCACGATCAGCAGTCGGCGCCAGTGGCGCACCTTCCACATCTACCGCGTCCCGTCGAACTGCAACGTCATGACCTCCCACGGTCCCCTGCTGTCCGTGTATCGCCCCACCACCTCGAACCCGAATCCCCGATAGAGCCGGAGCGCCGCCTCGTTCTCCGGCCGCACCTCCAGCCGCACGCACTCTCCGCCCCCCGCCCGCAGCCGCGCCAGCACCGGCGGCAGCAGGCCCTTCGCCACCCCCCGGCCCTGCCAGTCCGGGTCCACCGCGATCGACAGGATGCGAGGGCAGCGCGCGCCCGGCAATCGCGCCGCCCGCCAGAAGCTCAGCTTGTCCGAGATCACGTGCCTCACCGCCCCCAGCGGCAGCCCATACCGCCCCCGCATCCAACGCCACAACCACACCAGCGGCAGCCCGCGCCGGAGCGCCGACCAGCGCACCCGGTTCACCTCCATCACCGCGATGATATAGCCCACCACCCGGCCTTCCACCTCCGCGACGCCGATGCCATCGGGCTCGGCCAGCAGGCACGCCCCCGCCACATCGGCCACCGCCAGCGGTGAAAGCGCGGGCGCCGCGAGCTGCTCCAATGTGATCGAGAACGCGCGCAGATACACCTGCCCGATCCCCATCAGATCCCCCCTCGTTCCCGCCCGATACCTCACCTCACCCATCCCGCGCCTCGCGCCCAGCATGATAGCACAGCCCGCCACCGTTGGGCAGGAGCCTTGGTCGCCTCCGGCGACCTGCTCCGCGCCCCCGCCCTCCTCTCGTCCCTGGTTGCTTCGGTAGTTCTACTGCCGAAGCCCCTCCGTGTAGGGGCGGGATTCATCCCGCCCTCCCTCCCGTTCGGCAGGAGCCTTGGTCGCCCCCGGCGACTTGCTCCTGCCACCGTCTCCCCGCTGTCATTGCGAGCCGTAGGGCAGGGGCTTGTCCCCTGCCCTCCCCTCCGCGGCCTCGCCCTGCAGTCTGGCAGTAATGCGACGGCTCGCCGCAGGCTTGCTAGCCGGCCGTTAGGATGGCTTGCCCGCCGGCCGTGCGGAGGGCGAACGTCGCAAGCCCCCAACCTGACAGAGGCGGGGCCGTTGCTGTCATTGCGAGCCGCCATGGCTCCGACCGGAGCCATGGCGCGCGTGGCAATCTCGCCGTTGCCGTTGTGTAGGGCGGGTATGCCGCAGGCATGCCCGCCGTCCCTCCCGGCTGTCATTCCGAGCGGCCCGTCCTGCGAAGCCTTGGAGAAGCAGGAAGCGAGGTTCACCTGCCTCTGGCAGGCTTGCCCGCCTCTGGCGGGAATCCCGTCGCTCCTCCGCCACAGGAGGCCTTCCCCCCCTCCGCCTCCGGCGGCCGTTGCCTCCCGTAGGGGCGCAGTTCATTGCGCCCGGCCTTCCTCCGTTCTGCAGGAGCATCGTCCGCCGAAGCCTCAGCGCAGGCGGATGCTCCTGCCATCCCATCTCCTCTGCGTGCTCTGCGCCTCTGCGGTGAATGCCGTTGCCGCCCCCCCTCCGATTCCACATATGTGCGCGCGAAACTCGTCAAAAACAGCCACTTTTCGCCACCGTCAAAAGCAAGCAATTTCCTAGCCATTTCCTCAAAACCCTTGACACGACCCTGTATACTGTAGGCGGAGACGTGTGCAGGCAGGCGGACCTGAGCCCACCTCCGCACGCTCAGGCGGATACCGCGAACAACAGGCCGAATCTGACGGGCAGGAGCAACGCTCCTGCCCGTCGCCGTTTCTGCTCCGCGAACGGAGCCTGCCCTCCGAAGCTTCAGTCGCCTCAGGCGACCTTGGCGAAGGAGGGCGTCTCTGCGGTGAATGCCGTTGCTGCCATCTGCGGTCAACCGATCGGAGGTACCATGCGACACCAACCAGCCGAACTGCGCGCCCGCAAACAGCGCGCCCTCGAACTCCTCGCCGCCGGCAAGTCGGCCCCGAAAGTGGCCGCCGAGGTCGGCCTCAACGTCGATACCGTTCGCCGTCTGCGAGCGAAGGAGAAGCTCGCCGAGAAGGCGCGCGGTCGGGCCGCCGATCCGCCCGGCCCGCCAGCGCCGCCCACTCGCGGCACCGTGTTGGAGATGCTGCGCGCCGAGGCGCCCGATGTCTACCGGGTGCTGCTCGATGCCGCCAAGGGGGGAGATATCCGAGCCGCCGGGCTCATCGTCAAGATGCTCGGCAATTCACTTACGGAGGGGCTTGACCATGCGGACGGGGACGACGATGCTAGTCTCGACGAACTCGAGCGGGGACTGCAATCCCTGCCTTCCGATATCGCTGCCGAAATGGCTGGGCTGTTGGCCGAAGCTCACGCCCGCTCGGCTCGATCTCCTGCGCGCTCAGACCAGGAGCCGGCTGGGCCGGGACTACCTGCCGGCCGACTACCTTGGCAGGCGGAGGATCATCCATCCGACGAGGGGAGCGATTCCGTTTGATCTCTATCCGTACCAGCGCCGGCTGCTCGCCTCCCGGTCCTCCCAGCGCATCATCGTCAAGGCTCGCCAGATCGGCGTCTCCCAGCTCATCGCAGGGGAGGCGCTTTTCCTGGCCAAGCACATCGACGGCGCCACCGTGCTCTTCGTCAGTCGCAACCTGCCGGCCGCGCAGCACCTGCAGCGCCTGGTCTACCAGCTTATGGCGTCGGATCACAACCTACCTCCGGTCATCCGCCGGAACGAGACCGAGCTTCAGCTTGGCAACGATTCCGTGATCCGCAGCCTGCCGGCCACCGAGGACACCGGGCGCACCTTCGCCGCCACCGCCGTCTACCTCGACGAGTTCGCGCACATGCCCTGGGCGGAGCGCATCTACCAGGCGGTCGCGCCCTGCGCCGCCCGCGGCGGCAGGCTGACCGTGGTATCGACGCCCTATGGCAGGAGCAACGCCTTCTACCGGCTCTGGCAGGACGCGGGCCTCGGGCTCAACCGCTTCCAGCGAGTTCGCCTGCACTGGTCCGACTGCCCCGAGTACAACCCGGTCGGCTTCGAGTGCCCGGATCCCGAGGAGCGACGCCAGTTCGGCGAGATGGACAGTTGGTATCAGCGGGAGCGACCCCGGTTCACCGACGAGCAGTGGGCCCAGGAGTACGAGTGCGACTTCATCGGCTCCTCCGCCCTCGTCTACCGCGAGTTCGATCCCGCGATCCATGTCGGTCGGTATGAGTATCAGCCGGACTGGCCGACCTACGCCGGGCAGGACTTCGGGTACGTCAACCCGTCGGTGGCGCTGATCGTCCAGGTCAGCCCCTCCGAGGAAGTGTTCGTGATCCGCGAACACTACCACACCCACCAATCCGCGGCCGCGCTGGCGCGGGATGTCTACTGGCCAGCCTGCCAGCGTTACGGCGTGCAGGCCTGGTACTGCGACCCGTCGGGCCGTTCCGAGATCGCGGAGCTTCGCGCCGCCGGCCTCCCCGCCGTGGGCAAGCGCTCCACCGTCGAGGAGGGCCTGCTCGCCGTCCGCAAGCTCTTGCGGCCGCCCGGTGGCACTCGCCCCCGGCTGCACATCGACCAGAGCTGCGTCAACCTGATCGCCGAGCTGAGCAGCTACGCCTATCGCGAAGACTCCGATCAGATCGACAAACAGCGCGACCACGGGCCCGACGCCCTCCGCTACCTCGTCGCCAACCTCTGGTCCGGCGGCGTGCAAACGGAGGGAATGGGCCTGCGGTAGGCCGACGTCTGTAATTGCGAGGGGCGGCCGTTCCCGCCCCGTGGCCCTGCCCGCCTCTGGCGGGAATCTCGTCGTTGCCGTTGCCGTTGCTGTCATTCCGAGCGACTCGTCCTGCGAAGCTTCAGTCGCCTCAGGCGACCTTGGCGCAGGCGGGCGTCTCTGCGGTGAAACAAACTCAGCGAGGTGACCCATGCTTACTCTCAACCCTGTCGAACAAGCGATCCTGTCGCTGCGGGAGACCGACTACACCCGCAGCCTGCGCTATCGGCGCAACTGGCGCTACTATCAGAATCACCCCTACGACGAGCCGCGGCCGGGCCTCTACGCGAAGATGCGCTCCATCTTCAACCAGGTCACCAAGATCGTCGACACCGACGCCCGCTTCGCCATGGGCGAGCGGCTCCAGGTGCAGGCCGAGCCTGAGGTCGAGCAGGCGATCAACCGTCTCTGGCAATGGAGCGGGTTCCAGCAGGAGAAGTACCTGCTCGCCCGCTACGGCGCCTGCTGCGGCGACGCCTTCATCAAGGTGGTGGACAACCGCCCCTGGGAGATGAACCCCGAGCCTGATGCCGATGCGCCGGTGCTGCTGAATCTCCTCCCGCCGGACGCGGTCTCGCCGCGCTACGATCCGCATGACCGCAAGCGAATGCTCGCCTGCAAGATCGAATACGTGCACGGCCGGCAGATCCACAAGGAGGTCATCACCGCCGAGGAGGTGCTGATCTACGACGAGCGCGACCCGGAGCGGGTGGCGGCAACCTATCCGAATCCCCTGGGCTTCATCCCCATCGTGCACATCCGCAACCTCGACATCGGCGACGAGTTCGGGCTCTGTTCGTTCCACAGCCTGCTGCCCACCATCGACGCGGTGAACGAGATCGCCAGCTTCTTGATCGAGATCGTCAAACTCTACGCCGACCCGGTTATCATCGGCCGCGGCATGGAGCGGGGGTCGCTGCGCAAGCAGACCGTGGACGAAGCGGGCCGCCCCGTGGCGACGGTGTGGTGGGTGCCCAACCCCGAGGGGCAGTTCGAGTTCCTGGAGTGGCGCGGCAACCTCCCCGACGTGCTCGCCTTCCTCGACCGCATCGAAACCTCCATCGAGCGCAACACGCCGGAACTGACACTCTCCGGCCTGCGCGACCGGCAGGACATCAGCGGCTACTCGACTTCGCTGCACCTGATCGAGCTGATCCGGAAAGTGAACGAGATGCGCGGCAACTACTTCACCGCCCTGGAGCGCGCCAACCGCATGGCCCTCCGCATCCTCGAGATGCAGGGCAGCGGCAATTTCGGCGACACCACCCACCGCATCATCGGCGACCCGGTGCTGCCGGTGGACGACGAGCGCCAACTCCGGGTCCTGCAGATGGAGAACCAGGTCCTGCGCATCAAGTCCCGCGAGACCGTCGCCGCCGAACGGGGGATAGAGGAAGTAGACAAGGAACTGCGGAAGGCGGATGCGGAAGCGCCGGTTGACGGGGCTTCCGCGAAAGTGGGAACGTGAGCGAAGCGCCTCCACAAGACGAACAACCGAAGAAACCCACCGTCCTCCAGCTCATCCCGCGCGTGGCCAAGCTGGTCTACCACCTGGCGCGCGATCCCCGCGTGCCGTGGACGGCGAAGGCGGCATTGGGGGGGATGGCGCTGTACCTCGCCTCGCCCGTCGACCTGATCCCGGACTGGTTACCAGGGGCGGGCTACCTCGATGACATCCTCCTCTTCGGCATCGTCATCAACTACATCTTCGCCAAAGTGCCCGAGGAAGTCATCATCGAGCACTGGGGCGAGGACGTGGAGCTGCTGAAGAAGATGCGGCGGACGCGGAAGAAGAAGCCCGAGTAGTATCCGCAGATAGCGTGGATAACATGAACTGTGCGGCAGGCAATGACGCCTGCCGCATTCGCATTCATCTACAGACCAATAGACCAAGGAGATGACCCGATGACCAAGCACCCTGAGCGCCCGCAAGGGCCGCAGGAGAACGACGGAAACGAGGCGTCCGCAGAGGAGCGGACGCCTCAGTCTTTGGCGGAGTCGGATCCGTCGAAGCGCACCTCCCCGCAGTCGCCGCTGGAGAAGCAGGAGTTCTACTGGCGGCGGCAGGCGGAGAAGCTGGAGAAGGAGCTGGCCGCGGCCCGCGCCGAGCGCGAGGCCGAAGTCAGCCAGGCCCTGCACGAGCGCGCGGAGGCGACCACCCGCGCCCTGGAGGCGGAATGGCGGGCCGAGCGGCTCGACCTCTTCGCCCGCTCGGGCCTACCGAGCGAACTGCTCGACCTCGTTCCCGAGGGCGAACCCGAGATCGTGTCCGGCTACCTCGAGAAGCTGAAGCCGATCGCGGAGAAGCTCTCGCGGCCCCGGCCGCGAGGCCTCACCAACACCAATCCCCCGAACCCGGCCGGCGGCGATGACAAGCACCTCGAACGCCTCGCCTCCGACGCCGCCCGGGGAGATCGCCGCGCGCTGCGCGAGTACGCGCACCTTCGCGAGAGGGTGAAGACCAAGCGGTAGTCCTGCGGGCGTGATGAGTCACGTCCCGCCGGACCAGACAACCACTACAAGGAGCGTGTGAATGCCATTCAACGGTTTGGCAACCTACGACAACTTCGAAGGGATCGGAGAGGATATCTCCGATCTCGTCGCGTTTCTGGCCCCCTTCGAGACGCCTCTGCTGGAGGTCGTCGGGACCAGCGACCAGCCCGCCACCAACGTGAAGCACGAGTGGCTGGAGGACTCTCTGAACCCGACCACGGACGTGGTCTCCACGGCGGTGGCTTCGGCGACCGGCGCGGGGGTGCTGACCGTCGCCCACCCGGGTTACTTCCGGGTCGGCGACCTGGTTCAGCTCGACAAGGAGGTGCTGCTGGTGACCGGCGTTTCGGACACCACGACTATCGGCGTCACCCGCGGCTACGGCGCCACCGCGGCGGAGGCGCACAGCGCGGGCGCGGCCATGACCATCATCGGCAACGCCGCCCTGGAGGGCGAGGACACCGACGAGGATCGCACCACCCGCCAGGTCCGCAAGGCCAACTACTGCCAGATCATGAAGGTCGGGGTGAAGCTCTCCGGCACCGCGCAGGCGGTGGGCTGGGTCACCACCGGCGACAAGCTGGCGGACGCGAAGGTGATGCGGCTGCGCGAGCTGCTGCGCGACCTGGAGAAGACCATTCTCCTGGGCCGCACCGACGTGGCGACGATCGGCTCGGACAGCGCGCGCCGCACCATGGCGGGCATCGTCTGCTCGCTCTCGACCAACGTGATGAGCGCGGCTACTCTCACCGAGTCCGCGCTCGGCAATCTCCTTCAGTCCTGCTACAGCCGGGGCAGCCGCGACGTCGACCTGATCGTCGCACCGCCCAAGCAGAAGCGGATCATCTCGAGCTGGAACAACAGCCGCATCCACGTGACCAACGACGCCAACGCCTATCGCAACGTCGTCGAGGTCTACGAGAGCGACTTCGGTTCCCAGCGAGTGGTGATGAACCGCTGGCTGCCCGATGACATGCTGTTGACGCTCGACTCCAGCCGCATCAAGGTCGTCCCGCTCGCCGGCCGTTCCTTCCGCTACGAGGAGCTGGCCAAGGGCGGCGACTACGCGCGGGGCCAGCTCGTGGGTGAGTACACCCTCGAACTGCGCAACGAGAACGCGCACGGACTGTTGCAGGGGCTCGGCTAGGGCCCGGGGCGGGAGACACGCTCCTGCCTTGTGGAACTCCCTCCTCGCGGCCTTCGGGCCATCGGTGTGGGCCCGCCCTCGGGCGGGCCCACATGCGAGGACGGGAACGCGTGGTGGCGAAGGGTAGGGGAACCCCCACCTGCGGGCGGGAGCAGTCATCCCGAGCGGAGCGGGGAATTTCGCCCTCACTCGCGAAAAGAGGAGTCATGATCGTCGATTGCCACGTGCATCTCCCCTCGACGGGGATCGACCAGGTCTGGGAATGGGCGCCGTGCACGCCGGACACCGCGGCGGCGATCGAGTATCTGAAGCGCTGCGGCGTGGACCGCGCGATCGCCAACTCCATGCGCGGGGAGCTGGCGAAGACCACCGCGGAGATGATCGCGGGGAATGACGAGGCGGTGCAGGCGGCGCGGGAGTATCCGATGCTGACGCCCGCGTTCCTCATCAACACCGACCTCGGCGGCGACGCACTGGCGGAGATGCGGCGCTGCCACGATGAACTCGGCCTGGTGTGGATGGGCGAGCTGTGCGGATACGTCGGCGGGTACAGCTATGACACCGAGGACTTCGCCAGAGCCATGGCGCTGGCGAGCGACCTGAACCTGGTGGTGCAGATTCACTCCGAGGGGACGGAGATGGATCGCATCTGCGGCGAGTTCCCGAAGGTGACGTTCGTGCTCGCCCACCTCGGCGACTCGCGGGACGAGTGCCGGGAGCGGTGCGAGCTGGCCGCCAAGCACAGGAACCTGTGCCTGGACATCTGCGGTCACGGCTACCAGCGCATGGGCATCTTCGAGCTGGCGGTGCAGTGCGCCGGCCCCGACCGGGTGCTGTTCGGCAGCGACTACACCATCAACGACCCCGCCGGCGTCATCGCCCGGGTGCAGAAGTCGGGCTTCGGCGATGAAGCGAAAGCAAAGATCCTGGGCGGGAACGCAGTGAGGATGCTGGCGGAGCGGGGGGCGGGGTAGGGGGCTGGAGTGCCCGCTGCCGGGATGAGCCGGCTGAGGAGCGGACATGGAATACAGCCTGAAGAGAGGGCCGGGCTTGCCAAGAACAGGTGGTTTGGGCTAAACTCGGACTGTGGGCAGACCGAAAATCACTATGGAACGCTAGGGTACTGATTCTGCCTCCCAGCCCAGCTTCGCCATTGTCGCCTGTGCTGCTGCGCTGCATGCCCCATGTGCGCTCCTCCAGATGACAGATTAGGCCGGAGTTCGAACCCTCAGATGACCCAGACAGCGCGGTCAGGAGATCAGTCATAGCATGTCTCTTGGAGTAGTCATAAAGGGGCCTGAAGGGCTTGTGATGGCAGCGGAGAGCCGCCTGACCTTGACCTTCGCGCCGCCGGGCGCACCACCCATTCACGCCAGCTTTGACAACGCGACCAAAGTGTTTGGTTTCAGCAGACCGAACAGCGCCGTGGGCGTCGTCACGTATGGGCTTGGCGGTATCGGTCTGCGATCGGCCTACAGCTTCGTCCCGGAGTTCGAGGAGAAGCTCTCTGGTGATCGGCTTCCGATCGGTGATTTCGCGCGCCAGCTGTCTGACTTCTACAAGCAGCGTTGGGCCGAGACGATGCCCGAAGGCTTTATTGGCCCGGGGATCACGCTAGTAGTGGCCGGCTTCAATGAGAAAGAGCCGTATGGGAGGGTGTACGTCTCAGAAATTCCGAACGCGGCAGATCCGACTGAGCAGCACTCCGGTCCAGGTGAGTTCGGGATCACATGGGGTGGCCAGCGAGAGGTCGTGGACAGGCTGCTTCAGGGCTACGATGAGCGTGTACTGGCAGTCGTGCAGCAGGCCCTCAGCCTAGCTAGTGCCGATGTGGTGAAGCTCAAGGATGCACTGCGGCCTCTCAGCTTGGAGCTCCCGTTGCAGGCCATGCCGCTGCAGGACTGCGTTGACCTTGCGATTCTCTTTCTGAAGACGACCGTGGAAGCACAGCGTCTGACCGTGGGTATAAGGGGATGCGGGGGACCGGTAGACGTAGCAACCATAACCCGTGAGGGCGGCCTGGCCTTCGTGCAGCGGAAGCAGGTTCACGGTGAGGCTGCGACGATCCAGGGCCTGGGAGGAGGGCCGCAATGAATTTCGGAAGAGTTGAGTCACCAATCAGCCCAAGGCATACTGGCACTGCCGGCTATCTGGCCTCCGACTTGGGGTCGATCACCGAGGGTGGTTCGGTAGTGCTGTATACCTCGACCCCTCCCGCTGCGAGTGGGCTAGGCCTCGAGGAGGCGCCGTCGCGCAGCTCAGGTTACCGAGTCTTCATATCAGCTCACCGTGGGGATGGCGGGGCCGCGGCTAGGGTTCGCGAAAGCCTTCGCCAGCCCCCGATAGAGGTCAGTCTAGACGAAGTGTTGGAGGCTGAAGGCGACAGTGTCTGATGGGGTGGGGGTTGACACAAACATCTGGGAGTACGCCTTCTGCCAACCGAGAATACCCGCTGGGGCTGACCTGAACCGCGAAGCCAAGGCCTTTCTTGACGCTCTATTGGCTGATGCCACCAAGCCGCTCATGCTGAGCGAGTACCAGGTCTGTGAGGTACTAGAGGTCCTGCGCAAGGTTGGTGTGTCTGGGCACGCCCGCCAGACAGTCTTTGATCTTTTCCGGTCAGAACGCTGCACTGTTGTTCCCCACGGCACTGGGATCACTGAGGAGGCGTTCGGCCTGAGCAGAGCATCAAACATCCACCTTTACGACTATCTGGTGGCGCTTCCGTTGCGAGGCCTGGTTTCGGTGATATACACAGCTGACGAGCACTTCGGACACCCTCATTTCCAGGCCATAGCACGAATCGAGAATCCGCTCAGCTGGGTTGCGTGTGAGGGTAGAGGACCTCGGCCGAAGTCTTGAACATGCGCGGGCGGAGCGCAACACCCGAAGATGACCACACCCAGTCGGGACTACTTCGTGACCCTCCTGGTCGCGAGAGACGGCGACCAGTATTCGGCGCTCTGCTGCGAGTACAACGTTGCCACGTGCGCAGGGACTGTCGAGGAGGCCATCGATGACCTCATGGCGGCAACGGCGAGCTACATCGAGACGTTCCTAGAGCAGGGCAGGGAGCCGGAGCCAAGACCCGCGAGTCGGGAGCTGCTGCTGGAGTTCCTGAGCTGATGGGTTAGCTCCACAGATTACGCAGATTGCGCGAATACGCGGCGGGTACCACTCGGTGCCCGCCGCTTGCTTTTGGGCTGCGGGCGCGGGCATGTCCGCGCTCTGCGGCCCGCCAGTGCGGGTAGGGGCGCAGTTCACTGCGCCTTGGGCGTGATGAATCACGCCCCTACGAGTTGGGACGAACTGAGCCCCCTGCGATCACTTTCGCGATGGAGGATTCCGTTGCAGATAGTCATCTACACCGAAGGTCTGTCGTTCGATGGGGCGACGCCGTTCGAGGGGTCGCTGGGTGGGTCGGAGAGCGCGGTGGTGTTCATGGCCCGCGAGCTGGCGCGGCGGGGGCACGGGGTGCGGGTGTTCTGCCCCTGCCCGCGGCCGGGCGAGTATGACACCGTCGCCTACCGCGACCTCGCCGACTTCCCGCAGTTCGTCGAGGAGGGGGCGTGCGATGTCTTCATCTGCTGCCGCCACCTGCGGGGGCTGACGGCGCCGGTGCAGTCGAAGGTCAACGTGCTCTGGAACCACGACACGGTGACCAAGGAGGCGGCGCAGTATGTGATGTCGCTGATGTACAAGGTGGACCGGCTGCTCGTGCTGTCGGAGTTCCACCGGCAGCAGTTCATGCGACACCTCGACGTGCCCGAAGACAGATACCTGGTGACGCGAAACGGGGTCGATCTCGCGCTGGTCGATGAGGCCATCGCCGGGGTCGCGCGCGACTTGAACCGGGTGATCTACACCAGCCGGCCCGAGCGCGGGCTGGAGGCGCTGCTGGAGATGTGGCCGGCGATCAAGGCGCGCCGGCCGGAGCTGAAGCTGGCGGTGGCGCACTACGCGAACCCCGGCGCGGACCGGCAGATGGCGGACTACCTCGACGCGCTGCGGCAGACCGCGGCGGCGCTGCCCGATGTCGAGCTGCTCGGGGCGCTGAGCAAGCGCGACCTCTATCGCGAGCTTGCGGGCTCGGCGCTGGTGGTCTACCCCTGCGCCTTCCCGGAGGTGAGCTGCATCAGCGCGCTGGAGGCGGCGGCCTGCGGCACACCGATGGTGACGTCTCGCTACTGCGCGCTGAAGGAGAGTGTCGCCGATGGCGAGACGGGGGTGCTGGTCCCCGGCGATCCGCGGAGCGAGGAGTACGCGGCGGCGTTTGCCTCGGCCGTGGTCGGGCTGCTCGCTGATGGCGAACGGTATCGCGCGATGAGCGCGGCCGCGCGAAGGCGGGTCGAGGAGCGGTATCAGTGGAGCGCGATTGCGGAGGAATGGGAGGGGGAGTTTGCACGGTTGGTGGCAGGAGCATCCGCCTTCGCCGAGGCTTCGGCGGACGAGAGCTCCGGCCGAACGGAGGGAGGGCCGGAGGCTGGTGAGGGGACCGCGGCGCCGGCCCGGCAGACCGTGTCGGTCTGCATGATCGTGAAGAATGCGCAGGGCACGCTCTATCGCTGCCTCGATTCGGTGAAGTCGATTGCGGACGAGATCATCATCTGTGACACGGGATCGACCGATCGCACCCGCGAGATCGCCCGCGAGTACACCGACCAGGTGTGCGAGATTCCCTGGGAAGACGACTTCGCCGCCGCGCGCAACGAGAGCATCCGGCGGGCGACGAAGGATTGGGTGCTGTGGATCGATGCGGACGAGCACCTGGTGGGCGGGGAGAAGCTGGGCAAGTACCTGCGCGAGAACATGTACCACGGATATGTGATCCGACAGCACCATCACGCCATCGACGCCCAGTTCAAGCCGGACGTGCCAGTGCGACTGTTCCGCAACCACCGCGGCATTCGCTTCTTCGGCTGCGTGCACGAGCACCCCGAGTTAGCGCTGAACGAGGGCATCACGCCCGCGGTGGCGCTGGGCGACGTGCATATCGTGCACGACGGTTACATCACCGAGGAGATTCGGCGCAAGCGATTCCTGCGCAACCTTCCGATGCTGATGAAAGATCGCAAGCGCCATCCGAGTCGGCGGCTCGGCCTGGTATTCCTGGCGCGCGATCTGATCCACCTGGCGCGGTACGATCTGGAACGCACGCACGGGGTGATGAGCGAGAAGGCCCGCGCCTATCTGAACCGCGCCATCGAGATGCATCGGGCGCACTTCACCTCGCCCGACGACCCGCTTCACGGGTACAGCTTCCCGCTCTACCAGACCGCGCTGGAGCTGCTGGGCGAGGGGATCGAAGTGCGGTACTCGCTGGAGATCGGCAATGGCGGCCGGCGCTTGGCAGGAGCATCCGCCTTCGCTAAGGCTTCGGCGGACGCGGGCCCCGGCCGAACCGAACCCCAGCGCCGGCTCGCGTTGGACGAAGCGGAGGCGCGCGAGTTCCTCGACCGGGAACTCACGCGGCAGCTGCGGGAGGCGCGGGGGGAGGAGGAGTTTGGGTTTGAGGAGGCAGCGGCTCCTCGATAGCGCGGAGGATCTCGTGGGCGACGAAGACGCGATTGCGGGCCTTGCCGGTGACCTCGCGGACCAGGCCGGCGCGCTCGAGCTGCCGCAATTGGCGCTGGGCCGTGTCGTAGCTGACGCCGAGCGACTCCGCAAGGGCGTTCACAGTTGTCACGGGATGGGCGAACAGGGCATCGACGGCGCGGAACGACCGGGCCGTCGCGGAGGCGGCCCGGGTACGCTCGTGGTACATGGCCCGTACCGCGTGCAGTCTTCGCGTGCGGGCAATGGCATCCTCCGCCTGCGCTCTCACTGCTGTGAGGAAGAAGGCGAGCCACGCTTCCCAGTCACCTCGCTGACTCACCCGCAGCAGCAGGTCATAGTAGTCGCGTCGATGGGCTTCGAAGTATACGCTCAGGTGCAGCGAGGGGGCCGGCAGCAGTTCCCACATGCAGAGTAAGAGGGTCACGAGCAGCCGGCCAACGCGACCGTTCCCGTCGAGAAACGGGTGAACGGCCTCGAACTGGTAGTGCGCGACGGCCAGCCGCGCCAGGGGCCGGAGATCCGATGGCGCGTGCAGGAACTTCTCGAAATCATCGAGAGCGCGATGCATCTCTTCGACCGGCGGGGGCACGAAGGGGGCGTTCGAGAGGGAACTCCCGACGGGGCCGATCCAGTTGGGGCTGCGCCGGAACTCGCCGGGAGTGTGGCGGTCACCGCGAACGCCGCGCATGAGACGTTCGTGCAGCTCTCGGATGAGGCGCAGGCTGAGAGGTAGACTCCCGCGCCGTGTCAGGCCGTACTGCAGGGCCTCAAGGTAGTTGTGCACCTCCTGCACATCGGCGGCCGCCTCTGTCGCACCGGGCCGATCCACCTCGTAGCGGTACACGTCGGTTAGTGACGCGTGGGTGCCCTCGATGCGAGAGGAGACCACAGCTTCCTGATGGGCGAGAAGGGAAAGACTGAGCTGGGCCTCGGCGGGGATGGGTTCAGTGCCAGCCAGCCGTCCCAGTGCGTAGTCGGCCTCGGCCAGGGAGGAGATGAGCGCTCGATCCCAGGCGGTATCCGGCGGCAGTAGGGCCGGGACGAAGGCGTGGTAATCGCCTCCCGGGCTGGGCACTCGTACCACCCGCCCGGCGCGTTGGCTGGGGAAATCGCGCGGATCCACAGTGCTGCTCCTGATACTGATGTCACGTTCTTATTCGCAACTATGCCATATATTGCGAATAACATCTAGCGTTATTCGTGTTCTTGGCTATAGATGCGAATAACAGTTGGCGCTATCCTCACTTTCCGTGCAGTTTGAGAATAACCGGCCGCACGAGGGCCAGCAGCCCCGCGGCGGCTCCGACACCTCAAGGAGGCTCCTATGCCATATTGCACACCAACTGACGTGCGTTTGCGAGCGGTGGGGATGACGGCGCAGGTCATCCCCGATGTGTCTTCGGGCAGTCTGAACCTGACTACCTGCATTGCGGAGGCGGAGGGGGAGATCGAGGAGGCGGCGCGGGCGGGGGGATATGAGACGCCCTTCGACCCGGCGCCGGCGCGGATTCGCGATCTCTGCGCCATCGGGGCGCTGGCGCGGGCGCGGCGGGCGCTTCAGCTCGGCAACCAGCCGACGGAAACGCCGGACCCCTACCGCCGCGAACTCGAAGCCGGTCTCGCACTGCTACGGCAGGGCGAGCTGGACCTCGGGATAGTGGCGGTGACGGCGGAGGCGGCGACGTTCCCGGAGGGCGATGGCGATTGGGCGCAGCTCGCGCACCGCGGCCTGCTGCTCGGCTCCGTCATCATCACCGACGAGGCCGGCAGCCTCACCTACTGCGAGGATCGGGCGGACTATGAGTCCGGCTACCAGCCCGAGGCGGTGAAGGACTACCGGTTGGATCATCGCGAGGGAGGGTGGCGCGCCTGGACGGCGGCCGCATCGGCCCGGGGCAGAGGGCGCTGGTGAGCTATCAGTATTCCTATCGCCAGCCGCGGCGCGGGGGTGAGGCGGAGTACGAGGGGCGCACCGCGAGCGGCGGGGAGCTGGTGAGGGGGGACGCGCAGTAGGGCAGAGGGGACGGCATTCACCGCAGAGACGCGGAGTTCGCAGAGTAGAGTCTAGTAGGGGCGCCATTCATGGCGCCCTTCTCTCTTCGGGCGGGACAAGTCCCGCCCTTACATCAGGACGGCAGAACGGAGGTGGGCATGTCCGATCCGATATCGGCTCGCTTCGTGCCGATTCGCGAGGCGATCTGCACGGCGCTGGTGACGGCGCCGGCGCTGCAAGAGGTGAAGGTGGTGGTGAGAGATCGGGAGGCGTTCGCCCGATTGCCGGCGACGCAGTTCCCCGCGGCCGGGGTGTTCTTCGCCGACCCGGCCGGCGGGGAGCAGGCGCGGTGGGCGAGCAATTCCCGCGATCACAGCTACCAGTTCGAGGTGCACGTGGCGGTGCGGTCGCTGGAGAGCGGGCAGGTCTGCGAGGACCTGCTGTTCGGCTACGTGGAGGCGATCGAGAACGCGCTGCGGGCGATGCCGACCCTGGGCGGGTTGGTCAGGTGCGCGGCGACGCGGATGGTGCGCCGGGCGCGGACGAAGGCGGGGGCGTACTGGCAGGCGCAGGCGGCGATCCTGGTGACGTGCGAGCAGCGGGTGGGGTGAGGAGAGCACGGCGGTACGGCTAGCACTCATTGCCCGGCACAACTGTGCCGGGCGGAAGCCCGCTGGGGGACGACTGGCCGTTCGTCCCACAGACCCCCTCACCGGCTTCTGGCCTGCTGGCAAGAGCGCGGGGTGGCAGCATTCATGCCTAGCCATAGAACTACCGAAGCAACGCGGACTGGCGGGCCTGCGGAGCGCAGGCCCGCTCGACATTAGGAGGTCATCATGTCTCGAATGGGTCAATTGGGCGCGGTGGGGTTGGCGCTGGAATCAACCTGGGGCGTGGCCGCGGCGCCGAGCGCGTATCTGGAGGTGACGCACGCGGAGGTGAAGCCGGTCATCGGATATGAGGTGATGAACGCGGTGCGCGGGACGCGGGCGCGGAGGCGGGTGCGGGCCGGCGCGATGATGTGCTCGGGACCGATCAGCTTCGATGTGTGCGCGGGCGCGATGGGCGAGGTGCTGAAGGCGACCTTCGGCACGGTGACGACGACGCTGGTGGCGTCATCGGGCGGGAACGCGGTGTACGAGCACACCTTCACGCGGTGCGACACGACGTCGCTGCCGTCGCTGGTGGTGGAGCAGAACATGGGCGGGCTGACCAGCCGGCGGGTGACGGGGGTAAGGGCGAATCAGCTCTCCCTCTCCCTCTCGCCGGGCCGGAGCCTGTCGGCGGATCTGGATTGCCGCGGGCTGGAGGAGAACCTGCTCACCCCGACCGTTCCGACCTACACTCCCGATCAGCCGCTGCATTACGTGGGCTTCACCGCCACCGCGGACGGGCAGCCGCTGGCGATGGAAGATCTGCTGGTGCGGTTTGGCAACAGCCTGGTGGATGACATCTGGACGGCGGGCTCGGCCGGGAAGCTGGCGAAGCTGCCGGCGGGCGCGTTCTCGGCGGGCGGGCGGTTCACGCTTGCCTTCGAGTCCACCACCGCCCGCGAAGCTTTCGTCAACGGCACGCCGACCAATCTCAACCTGCGGGTGTCGGGGGCGAGTGTCGTCGGCACCTGGGGCTACGGGATCGAGGTCGCGCTGCCGCACACGCGCTACTTCTCGGCGAACGCGCCGCTGGCCCCGGGGCGGTTGGTGTACGACATCGGGTTCGAGGCGCTGCTCGACACCAGTCAGCAGCCGCCGCTGGATGCGCGGGTGCGGCTGTGGAATGCGCGGGCGGGGTATTGAGGGGAGGGGACGGGATTCACCGCAGAGGCGCCGAGGGCGCAGAGAACGGCAAACGACTTGCCCGGCACGATTGTGCCGGGCAGTAGCCCATTGGGGGGCGACTAGCGATTCGCCCCCCAACCCCCCTCACTCGCCTTTGGCGTTGCTGACGAGGGCGAGGGGTGGCAGCGGGGCGTTTCAGCGGGCAGGCTCCGGGCGCAAGGAAAGTGATGGCAGGAGACAAGCTCCTGCCGAACGGATAACGGCGGACAGAGAGGGTGACATGGAAGCAGTCAGACAACCTACTGGCGAGCGGGTCGATCTCACTCAGCTCGGCATCTGGGGCCGGGTGGCGAGGGTGGAGGTCGGCGGTGGATATGAGGAGGTGTGGGTGCAGACGCTGGGCGATCGCACGGAGGCGATCGAGCGCGGGCACGAGGCGATGCAGCGGAAGCTGCTGGAGTTCCGGCCCGGCACGGAACGAGGGGAGGCGTTGAGCGAGGCGCTATTGCTGTCGCCCGCCGCCGATCTGGCCGAACCCGCGCTCGACGCGGAGCGGCCGCAGATGGAGGCGCGGCTGCGGCGCGAGTTGCCCGATCCGGTCGCGCCTCAGCAGGATCACGCGGCGCGGGAGAGCGACGGGGATTTCGCGCGGCGCGTGGAGGCGCACGCGCGGGACTGCGGGTCGCGGGCCGAGGCCCGCGCGGCGAAGCTGCAGGAGGCGCTGGAGGCGCGGCGGGCCGAGCTGCTGGCGATGGACCGCGCGGAACTGGCGGCCCTGGCGCGGCCGCGGCGGATCGACGCCGAGTGCTGGCAGGCCTTCGCCCGCACCTGCGATGACTGGGTGCTGCTGCGGGCGGTGCGTCGCGTGGAGGACCACGACCGCCAGTATTTCGACTGCGTCGAGGCAGCGCAGGGCCTGCACCCGGAGGTGAAGGACCAGCTTCGCCGGGCCTACCACGCGCTGGAGCCGGCCGAAGTGGGTTCACTCCCAAAAGGTTGAGCGCACACCCGGGGTTCCGGCGGAACGATCTCATCTGCCGGCGCTATCCCGGCGTCTATCTCCATCCCCTCGACCCGGCGCTGATGGGGTTGCCGTGGTGGTTGAAGGAGGCGATCGCGGGGTTGGAGGGGTGACGGCGGGACGACGTGATCCGCAGATGGCGCAGAGGACGCAGATGGCGGCGGGCATTCGCCCGCCGCGAAAGGGCGAGATCCCCGCCAGAGGCGGGCAGGCTTC
This sequence comes from uncultured Armatimonadota bacterium, assembly GCA_963699135.1. Taxonomy (GTDB): domain Bacteria; phylum Armatimonadota; class Hebobacteria; order Hebobacterales; family Hebobacteraceae; genus JBEKKD01. The sequence continues at coordinate 2,833,316 of OY969415.1, forward strand.
GGCTGCGCCTCAGGATGACAGCGGGGAAGCAGTGGCAGGAGCAAGTCGCCGGAGGCGACCAGGGCTCCTGCCGAACGGTTACGCAGAGCAAGGTCTGGTAGGGGCGCCATTCATGGCGCCCTCTCTTCTCGGGCGTGATGAATCACGCCCCTACGTCCGAGCGGCGAGGCCGGACGACGAGATTGCCACGGGGCAGCGACGGGGTCGCAGCGCCTCGCAATGACAGTGGAGGGCGGTGGCAGGAGCAAGTCGCCGGAGGCGACCAGGGCTCCTGCCGAACGGCTGTAGTTGGTCTACTACAGAGACACGGGGGCGGAGAGATGGCAGAGGGTGATTTCGTGAGCGATGGGATGACGCCGATGGGGCCGCTGGTGGGCGGGGCGGAACTGAGGGAGGCGGCGGAGGGCATGGTGTCGGCATCACGGGCGATGCTGGCGGCGGCGGAGGCGTTGGCGCCCGGACTCGGCGGGGCCGATAGTCGCGCCCGAGAGCTGACGGCGGACGCGATCGAGGCGGGGTTCCTGCGGGCGTTGCGCCGCGATAGCCTGTTGGGCGGGCCGGAGCAGGCGACGGGATCATCGTCATTGTTCGGGCTGCCAGCGGGCCGGAGCATTCCCGGCACTGGCTATGGGCGGATGGGCGCGAGCGTCACCGGGCAGGGCGAGCGGGCGCAGTTGTATGGCACCATCGGCGGGGCCATCGGCTATGCGGTCGGCGGCCCGGTCGGGGCGTTTCTGGGCGGGATGGTCGGGGGGCTGTTCGGCGGCGATGGCGGAGGCGACGAACAGGCGAAGCAGCAGGAGCAGCTCGCGCGGCAGTGGCTCAACAGCCCGGAAGGGTTCGAGGAGCAGGCCTATCTCTATAACCTGACGGCCGGTGTCGGCCAGCAGGCCAGGTCTTCGATGCCCGCGTGGTTCTCGCCCGCGGGCGGACCGGCGCCGATCGCGGCGATCGTGACGCTGTCGCCGGGCGCGGTGCAGATTCGCGGCAGCGACACGGAGGCGGGGGAGCGGGCGGCGCGGGCCTTCGCGGGCGAGCTGGGGAGGGTGCTGCGGCTGAATAGTGTGGTGGTGCCGGCGGCGGGGTTTGGGGAGGGGTGATTCACGGCGCGGAACGGCAACGGCCTGCCCGCCAGAATCCTGGCGGGCAGAGCCCGCGCTTGGGGGGCGACCAGCGATTCGCCCCCCAAACCCCCTCACTCGCTTTCGGCGTTGCTGACGAGAGTGGGGGGTGGCAGCAACGGCGGCAGGGAGAGGCACGCCCAGGGCGTGCCTACGCGGGTTACCGGCTGCTGCGCCGCCGGCAAACCCACGCCACTGGCCGGTGATGTGCAGAACGGCGGATGAAGGGCCGGCACGTCATGGGGCAGAGGCACAGTGGTGAACGGCGACGGCGACGACACAGTGGAGGGAACAGATGCCGACTTCTCCGATGAAGCAGACGCATTTTCAGTGGTTCAATGATGATGGGACGCCGGCGGGGGAGTCGGCGCGGCGGGGGGAGGACAGCAATCTGCCGGCGGTGGCGCCGGGGGCGCGTTTTCTGTTGCGGGTGCAGTCGCAGCACACGGGCGACCATTATCTCTCGGCGGCGCGGCGGCTGCAGTACCGGTTGGTGGGCTCGAACCAGTGGTGGAATGTGAGCGAGGGGATGGTTCCGCCATACACGGTGCCGCTGTTCAAGGTCAGCACCTGGTTCGGCGAGGGGGCGGCGATCACCACGCAGCGGCTATCGACACCGAGTGAGGCCACGAGCGGGGGCTTCGTGGGGGGTCAGGCGCGGATGACGGCGACGCCGACCGATCCTATGCTGTATGGCCCGAAGAGCTTCTCCGAGGATCTCTTCTCTCTCTGCTTCCTCATGGGCACGCCCGAGGGGCTGGAGGTGGAGCTGCGGGTGACGGAAAACGGGCGGCCCTACGAGCGCTATCGGAGCTACCCGCGGCTGACGGCGCAGGGCTATCAGCCGAGCGAGATGGAGGTGAAGGCGAATCAGCTCTCGGCGGAGGCGCGGCCGCTGGCGCGGCTGGAGTTCCAGCGAGACAACGCGTGGTGGGATCTGTCTGACCGCTTGCTCTTTCCGTTCACCATCACCAGGCGACTGAAGGCGGTGGCCACCGCGGACCTGTCGCTGGACAACGCGGACGGGAGGTTGGCGCGCGACAACGCGGTGAGCAGTTGGAACTACGATGTCAGCAGCAAGTTCGATCCACTGCTGGACGAGGGTCGCGTGATCCGGATTCGCCAGGGGGTGGAGCTGCACCCGAACCTGGCCTATGGGATGACGTACGCGTGTAGTCCCGCGCCGACCAGGCCGAACACGCTGCGGGGCGGGGAGCTGACAGATGGCGGATTCGGCCAGCCGCGGAAATGAGAACGACGATGCCTGGGTGGGGTGGCAGAGCGCGGCGACGGTGACGTTCAGCTTGTCGCCGGCGCGATCGATCCGGTCGGTCGCGGCCAGCCTGCTGACGAAGGTGGGGGCGAACGTGCTGCTGCCGAGTTCGGCCTCAGTGACGCTGGTCGGAAGCGCGGGGACGTACACCGCGCCGCTGGCGGTGAGCCATCTGCGGGACGATCCGTCGGGGCAACGGCAGTACCTCTACGGGCTGGATCTGAACCAGCGCGATGTGTCCCGCGTGACTTTCAACTTCTACCCGAAGCCGGGGGCGTGGGTGTGCGCGGATGAAGTGGCGCTGTACGACGCGTCGACCATGGTGGACTGGCTGAAGACGACGTTCACCGGCCTGCTTGGCGATGACATCACGCAGCAGGCGACGGACCGCGGGCTGATCCGGCTGGGGCAGGTGCGGGACATGACGAAGCGGCTGGCGGATCGGTTCGTGGAGGTGTTCGACCAGTACGAGAACCTGTCGATCGAGGCGATCGTCGAGGACCTGCTGACGAGCCCGCGCTACGAGGCGGGCCTGGAGGCGAAGGACTACACGCTCGACGCCACGGGGTTCACGATGCCGAAGTGGACGGAACAGAACGCGAGCGTGCTGGACGCCTCCGCGCAACTGGCGAAGATGATCGGCTGGGTGTTCGAGGCGGATGATGATGGCGTGTTCACGTTCCACGATCTCGAAGGGACGACGCAGACGGCGGAGGAGACGTATCTGGCCGACCGCGACTTGCTCGGGTGGGAACCATCTGTCTCGGGGATCAACCTGCGCAACCGGATCGTGGTGAAGAGCCGGGACGCGCGCAATCAGGACATCTCCGCGACAGTGGAAGACGCGGAAAGCATCGCTCGCTATGGCCCGCGCCTATTCACGCTGTTCGAGCCGGTGGCGCGGACGGCGAAGCTGGCGCGGCAGTTGGCGAACGCGATCCGGCGGGACTATAGCTGGGTGCAGCCGACGGGGTCGGGGGTGGTGGTCGGCGATGTGTTCATGCGGCCGGGGCGGGTGGTGACGGTGGTGGAGAGCGGGTGCACACGCTCGGGGCCGGATCGGCTGTACCGAGTGGAGGCGGTCACACATCGGCAGACCGGCCACCGGCATGGCGAGCACACGATGGCGCTGGAGCTGCGGGGCTATCGGAGCCAGGCGGTGTCCGCGCCCGAGAGCCTGACGGCGACGCCGATGCTGAACGGCGTCTCTCTCGGCTGGGCGGAGCAGCCGGAGGAGCCGGCGGTGGCCGGCTATGGGGTGTTTCGAGCGAACAGCATGGGAGGCAGCTATACGGAGTGCGCGACCGTGGGGACACCTCCGGCAGTGGTGGCGAGTCTGACCAACGCGCAGACCTATTGGTTCAAGGTGGCGGCCTACACGGAGGGCGGGATACTGGGCGAGTTCGCCGGCCCGGCGCCATGCGCGCCCAGCAGCGGCGGCCAACCCACCCAGGCGGAGGAGGCCTGGCAGCCGCGGAGCTTGAGCGCGCAGACGTTCACGATCTGGGGGGTGCATCGCCCGAAGCTGACGTGGACGCCGGGGATGGCCGCGCCGCCGAACACTTGCTACAACATCTATCGCTCGCAGGTGAGCACGGGGCCGTTCGCGCTGGCCGGGACGCGCACGCAGCCAGGGTCGGGGCCGGCAGGCTGGGTCGACTACGGGACGGCGCGGATGACGGGGCGGGTGTTCTACGAGGTCACGTACTATGACCCGGGAAGCGACTTCGAGAGCTGGGCGAGCGAGGTGGCGTGGGTGGATTTGTGATTCACCGCAGAGACGCCCTCCTTCGCCAAGGTCGCCTGAGGCGACTGAAGCTTCGGAGGGCAGGCTCCGAGCGCGGAGAACGGCAACGGCCTGCCCGCCAGTATCCTGGCGGGCAGAGCCCGCGATTGGGGGGCGACCGGCGATTCGCCCCCCAAGCCCCCTCGCTCGCCTTTGGCGTTGCTGACGAGGGCGTGGGGTGGCAGCGGGGAGGGGGAACGGAGTTCACCGCAGAGGCGCCCTCCTTCGCCAAGGTCGCCTGAGGCGACTGAAGCTTCGGAGGGCAGGCTCCGAGCGCGGAGAACGGCGAACGACTTGCCCGGCACAATTGTGCCGGGCAGTAGCCCGTTGGGGGGCGACCGGCGATTCGCCCCCCAAGCCCCCTCGCTCGCCTTTGGCGTTGCTGACGAGGGCGTGGGGTGGCAGCGGGGAGGGGGAACGGAGTTCACCGCAGAGGCGCCCTCCTTCGCCAAGGCTGCGGAGGGCAGGCTCCGAACGCAGAGAACGGCAAGGCGTGATCCCCGCCAGAGGCGGGCAAGCTTCGCTACGCTCAGGATGACAGCAACGGCGAGACGGCAAAGGCGGGACTGCCGCCCAAGGCGGGCAAGGGCGCGGGGGTGAGATCAGTCCTCGTCGCTATGGAGCAGATTGCGCACCTCTTCTCGGAGGAGGGGCAGATGGGTTTCGATGACATCCCAGACAACTTCGTGATCCACTAGGTCATAGCCGTGGATGAGGATGTTGCGGAAGGCGATGACGCGGGCGGAGTGGGTGATCTTCCCGGTCACTTCCGGGTCATTCCTGGCGAGCCGGTTGAGGGCCTCTCCGATCACCTCGAACTGGCGCTCAACGGCCGAGCGCAGGAGTGGGTCGGCGTTGTAGTCTGCCAGGTCCTTGCTGGTGACGAAGCCGACTATGAGGTCGCCGGCGACTCGCACATCCTCCAGAAGTTTCCGCGCCTCAAGCCGCATAGAGCACCTCGCGCGTGGACTCGATAGCGCGGCGGAAGTAGGGATTGGTGATCGCCCGCGCCATGACCAGGTCAACGGGTCGTTGGAAGAGCGCCTGCAAGTCCTCAAGAAGTCCGAAGTAGGCGTTGGCGCGTTCGCCTGGGGGCAGCGGCTGAAATTCCACGACGAAGTCCAGGTCGCTGGTGAGGGTGTCGAAAGCGGCCGTAGTGGCGGAGCCAAAGACCTCCAGGCGCAGGACGTGGCGCTCTCGACAGAGGTCTATGAGTTCGCTGCGCTTGGCTTGCAGGATGGCGGTCAATGGTTGCGTTCTCCGGTCCGGGACGTGGCGGGAAGCGGCGCACTGCTTGCATTGTACCACGGAGGGGGCCTTTCGCGGGGGCGGGAACGGCAACGGCATTCCATCCGCAGATGGCGTAGATAAGGCGGATTGGCGGCTTCGCCGCGGGAGTCGCCCTTTCGGGGCGAACGCGGGTTACCGGCTGCTGCGCAGCCGGCAAACCCACGCCACTGGCCGAAGGAGCGCCGCACGGCGGACGAGAGGCCAGCACACTGTGGAGCGTAGGCGCAATGGTGAACGGCGGGATTGCCACGGGGCAGCGACGAGGCCGCCGCCCCTCGCAATGACAGCGGGATGGCAGGGGGCAAGTCGCCGGAGGCGACCAAGGCTCCTGCCCAACGGGATGACGCGGGCGTGACGAGTCACGCCCCTACGGAGGAGGGCTGGGATGACATCGGAGCTGCGGTCGGGGGTGGGGCCGGATTTGTTTGGGCAGTTGGCGGCGACGGATCCGTATCAGCGGCGGGCGCGGAGGTTGTTCGAGCGGGGGCAGGTCTCTGCGGTGATGGGAAACGAGGCGGAGGTGCGGGTGAGCGCGGACGCGCAGGGGAACCCGCTGACGCTGAAAGGGGTGCCCATCATCTCGGGGTATGTGCCGCGGGTGGGGGACTGGGTGGCGATTCAGTATGAGGCGGGGCAGGCGAGCGCGCCCTGGATCGTGGGCCCCAGCATGGCGGGCGACGCGTCGGCCGATTCGGCGGGGATAGGGGTGTTCGCAATATCGGAGGCGGCGCCCGAGGACCCGCAGAAGAGCACGATCTACTTCGATGAGACGCTGGGGGCGTGGCGGGGGTGGGATGGCACGGCCTGGGTGGACTTCTTCGCCAAGCTGCACAACACCATGCCCGATCTGCAGGGCGGGACGGCGAGCCAGTATTTCCACTTCTCGCAATCGGCGCACGACGATCTGGGCCGGTTCCTGGGGGCGGCGGGCTATCCTGGCGGGCTGGCGACAGGCCACCTGAAGCGGGTGAACTTCGACGCCATCGACGCGAGCGCCACCTCGCGCACGCGGCTGTTCGAGAAGGACGGGGACTTCTTCTGGGCGATCAACGCGGAGTACGACGCGGCGGGCGATCACTGGGATCGCATCGACACCGCGAAGTACGCCTATCTGATCGGGCTGTACTCGAAGAATGGCATCCCGCATGAACCGGGAAGCCTGGGCGGCGTGGCTTGGTGGCGGGCCACGAACGCGGCGAACCCCATCGCCGACTACACCGATGGGGGCGGGTGGGAACTCGGCTTCATGATGACGATGCACCGGAACTTCGTGATGGGCGGGATGAACTGCGAGATCGACGGGGCGGGCAGTCCGCCGTATGGCAGACTGAGCCAGAGCGGGCACGAAGACCCGGACTGCTTCACGGGCATCCTGCGGAATGTCTGGTACGAGGGGAACACGCTGCACTCTCCCAAGGTGGCGGGCGAAGGCTCCTGGGGGCGAGACACAACGGATCATCCCGGCTGGATGGCGGGGATCGTCGATACGGGGTTCGTGTGGAGGCACAAGGCGGCGGCGGCCGGGGCGTTCGCCACCTCAGCATGGACGCAGCTTATGACCCTCTCGGCGACAGGGCTCCTGAGCGTGTCTGGTGTGAACGCAGTGGGCAGCGGCGGATTCGTCGTTGGCACCGGCAACTCCGCGAACGATGATGTGCTGCTCAAGTTCAACACCGACCGGGCCTGGCAGTTCGAGGTGGATGGGGACGACGCGACCACAAGGCTGGTTCTGCGAACGCTAGTGAACGGCAAATACTTCGCCATCGCCTCTCCGGATGGGACTGATCTCATTACCTTCTATCCGAACGATGCGGACGCGAGCCAATTCATCAACTGCTTGGGTGCTCTCTACGCGAGCGGGGGGCTTTCGGCCGACCACATCAGGGAGAACACCGCCGCGCACATGGTGACGTTCGATAGCGAGGCGCTGTTTTCGGCCAACCTGCGGGTGGGCACCTACGCGGCGAAGGCGGCGGAGGCGTTCGCCGGCTACATCACGATCAAGGACGCGGGAGGGACGGCGCGCAAGGTGATGGTCTGCGCGTGAGGGGGGGAGGGAACGGCGATCCATCCGCAGATTGCGCAGATGACGCAGAGAACGGCGAACGGCTTGCCCGGCACGATTGTGCCGGGCAGTAGCCCGCTGGGGGACGACTGGCCGTTCGTCCTCCAGACCCCCTCACCGGCTTCTGCGGTCCTGGCGATGGCGGGGGGTGGCAGCGGAAGGAGGAACGGAATTCACCGCAGAGACGCCGAGGGCGCAGAGAACGGCCGGACGGCAGTAACCGCAGATTACGCAGATTGCGCAGATTGGCGCCCGCCGATGGCGGGCGAAATGATATTCACCGCAGAGACGCCGAGGGCGCAGAGAACGGCAAAGGCGAGATTGCCACGGGGCAGCGACGGGGTCGCTGCCCCTCGCAATGACAACCAGAAAGAAGGCGGGTGTGAGTGAGGAGAGGGTGTTGGATGATGAGGCGATCGAGAGGATGAGGCAGGAGCGGTTCGGGCGGCGGGTGCAGCGAGTGCTGGAGGTGATGAAGGAGGAGCGGGTGGACTGGCGCGGGGTTCCTTTCATCGCGCCGGATGGCCGGATCGGGGTGAGAGTGATGCCGGTGGACGCCGCGAACGCGGCGAGAGAGTAGAGAGGTGGAAGGTGACAGGGAACCCACTTGATATGCTGGCGGTGCTGAAGGAGTATGGCCTGGCGGGGGCGATGGCGTGGTTGTTCTACTGGACGCTGCGACGGATGATGGTCTCGCACGACGCGACGGTGCAGGGGATGAAGGAGCAGCTCGATGCGCAGGCGGCGTCGGCGAAGTCGCTGAGCGACGGCTTCGGGCAGGTGGTGCAGAACCACATGAGCCACGTGACGGAGGCGTTGGCGCGGTTCGATGTGTCGCTGACCAGTCATGCGGAGGATCAGCGGCGATGGCAGGATCGGCTGCTCGGGACGCTGGACCAGATCTCGGCGCATCTGGGAGGGAAGGCGTGAGGTGAGAGGTGAGAGGCGAACGGCCGAACGGCAGTAACCGCAGATTACGCAGATTGCGCAGATTAGGCCCGCCTACCGGCGGGTTACCGGAAACGGCGAGATTGCCACGCCCCGCCTTCGGCGGGTCTCGCAATGACAGATGGAGGCAGCAACGGAATCGCCGCCCCTCGCAAGGACAGCGGGAGGGGAGGTGGCAAGACCGAGTCGCCGGAGGCGACCAAGGGTCCTGCCGAACGGGATGAACGGCAGCTTCGGCAGCAAGCTACCGAAGCAACAGGAACGGCGACAGCACGATAGAGGAGGAGTGAGAGGTGGTGCGCGATCAGCAGTGGGTGGAGAGGACGTTTGGGAAGTTTGCGTTCAGAGATGACCCAGCCGCGAGGGGCCGGGTCGTGATTTTGGGGGAGTGGGAGCGACAGAACATCGTGTCGTTCGCGCCGCCGTTCGAGCTGCGCGAGGGGAAGGGCCGGCCCCTCGCGACGATCCACTGCCACCGGCTGGCGGCACCGGCGCTGAAGCGGGCGCTGGAGGACCTGAAGGCGCGGTCGCTGGGCCATCTCATCAACACCTTCGACGGGTGCTTCTTCGCGCGGCACATGGGCCGGGATCCGAAGCGGGCCCTATCGCGACATACCTGGGGGATCGCGGTGGACGTGAACGCGCGGCTGTTCCCGCTGGGCGCAAAGGGGAAGCAGGAGGAGCGGCTGATCGCGGCGTTCGCGCGGTCAGGGGTTCGCGTGGGGCGGCGATTGGCGCACTCCCGATCCGATGCATTTCGAGCTGGTGGATCTGGCGGCGCCGGCGCAGTCGATCGCGATTCTGGTGGATGGTGAGCGAGTGGCGGAAGGCTTCCTGCGCGACGATCGGGTGGTGGCGCCGGTGAGGGAGGTCGCGGAGGCGCTGGGCGGACAGGTGCGGCCGCGGCTGGAGTCAGGGGAGATCGAGATCAAGACGGTGGGTAAGGCGTGAACGGCCGGGAACGGCTGCCCGGCACAGTTGTGCCGGGCAATAGCCCGCTGGGGGACGACTGGCCGTTCGTCCCCCAGCGGTCCCGCTCGCGGAACTGCGGCACTTGTGGTATACTACAGGGGTGGGGAGAGGGCCCTGTAGAGCGCGTCGTAGCGCAGATCCACTGTCACACGAGGGAGGTCCGGTTTGGCTGCTGACTCAGTTGCCAACCAACCGGGGCACTCAGCGCCGGCGGCGGCTAAGGTTGACATCTCACAGCTTCCGCTTGAGCCGAACGCTGGTCTGATAGAGAAGATCGAGTCTCAGCGCGGAAGGCCTCTGCTTGCCCTCGTATTCGGCGACACCTTCCCTCTGGATTTTGACCTGCTGCGCCCGTTCTATGACGTCGTCCGGGGCCTCGGTCGTCCGAAGGAGGTGGATGTATTCCTCTACAGCCGCGGGGGCATCACTGAGGTGCCATGGAGAATAGTGAGCGTCCTCCGAGATTCGGCCAAGCATCTCGGTGTGCTGATCCCTCACCTCGCCCATAGTGGCGCAACTCACATAGCTCTCGGAGCGGATGAAATCGTGATGGGTCAGTTTGGGGAGCTTGGCCCTGTGGATCCGAGCCGAGAGCATCCGCTGCTTCCCCAGGGAAGGGACGGGCAGCCGCTCCGGGTGTCTGTCCAGGACCTGAGGCATCTGATGGATTTCCTCGCGCGGCAAGGCAAGGCAGAGAAAGGAATGCCTTCTGACGTTCTGGCAAGGCTCTTCGAGTACGTCCACCCACTAGCGATCGGGGCTCTTGAGGAGTCGCACCTGCTGTCCGAGCTGATAACGAGGAAGATGCTGGAATCCCACATGCACCCTAAGCACGACAAGCGGCGCATTGACAGGATATGCGGACAGCTCGGAGGGGGGTATCGTTCCCATAGGTTCTGCATAAGCCGGCGGGAGGCAAGAGACGAGTTGGGGCTACCGGTGACTTACGCCGATGCTCCGCTAGAGTCGGCCATGGATGAGCTGTACGGGTATTATCAGCGCCAGTGGCGGGCCCAGTATAAAGGGCCCGGCGAAGAGGTAGCCCCCCTGAGGAACGCGGCGTTTATCGACTCAAAGGGTACTCGCGCTATCGGGCGCGAACTTCTGCTACGCGCGCAGGAGGAGGGGAGGGTGATAGAGAGAATAGTCGGACGAGTGTGGAGTCTGGTGTCCGTGGCAGGAGCGGCATAATGGCTACGAGCGAGTACGAGCTTTTCTTCCCGTGCAGCGAAGCGGTAGAGTCTCGGCCCGAGCTCAGGAGCGGAGTGGTGGTTGAGCCGAAGTGGCACGAGGTCACTACTACCTTCCTGTCTGATAGGCCAGTCATCTACGCTCTGCCCTCGGCCATCAGCCTGTCGATGGCCCCCGTCGTTGTCCGCGGCAAAGCAGGCATGTCCATTCCGGAGGGCTCTGCTTCCCCGTCGAACGAGGACCTGCGACGCGAGCTCTGGCCCCTGCTTGAGCCCGCACCACAGCCGCGGTCGGCTTAGGCTAAGCCCTCTCCTGTGTATTCGCCCCAAGCCCAGCCCGAAGCGATCCTTCAGGGAGATGTCTTCCGCGGAGTGATCATACCGCGCCCATCCTCGCCTGGAGCGTCCATCGCAGTGGCCCTTGGCCCCGGTCAGTATACGACCAAGGATGCCGCCTCCATCAACGGCGCGTTTGCCGCGGGGCTGGAGTTGTGTCTCATTGAGTGTGCGCAGGAGACTGTCATCGTCGTCAGCCAGTCCTGCGACATCGCACAACGGGGGCTTGTGACGGTGGCCCCGGTTATGCCGCTTGGGACCATCCCAAACACGGATCGTCGACAGGCTGTGAGGCGCCGGCAAGTCAACTATCTTGTGTACCTCCCAGAGCACCCTGATCTAGGCTTCCCGGAGTCCTTCGCGCACCTAAGCTTTCTGGCAACAATGCTGCCCGCGGCCCTGTCACTAGACAGGCGCCTGCTATCCCTGTCGGACCTAGGCCGGCACGCGCTGGTGTTCCAGGTTGCGCATTTCTTCTCTCGCCCAGTCCTCTAGAGATCAGCTCCCGTCGGCGAGGCGTTCAGAGGTAGCCGCCGAGGAGGTGGGTTTGGGGGATGATGCGGACGGTGGGGAGGTGGCGCTTGGCGATGGCCTGGAGGTGAAGCATGTGATGAGGGGCGGGCGCGGTGATCTCCAGGCGATGCGGGGTGACGGGCTGGAGGATGAGGGCGGACTCGGGGTTGATGACGGCGAGAAGTTGGGCGGCGAGTTCGATCTCGTCGTCGGTGGCATCGGCGGTGACCACGCACTTCCAGAAGTCAAGACGGGAGGGGTCTTCGTGGGCGGCGAGGGCGAGGGCGAAGCGCTCGTGGGCTTCCCACTGAGGGGCCTCGCGGGTCGAGGAGGGGAGCTTGATGTCGGCGCAGATGGTGTCGAGGTGGGGGATGATGGTCACCAACTCGTCGGCGAGGGTGCCATTGGTTTCGAGGTAAGCCTGGAGCCCCAGGTCGCCGAGCAGAGGGAGAAGCTCGGCGAGGAAGGCGGCATGCAGGAGGGGTTCGCCGCCAGTGAGGGCGACGGAGTGGTGGAGGCCGGGCTGGGGGCGAGTGAGGCGGCGGATGGCGTCGGTGAGTTGGGAGGTGGTGAGGGGATTGGGGAGGTGGTCGAAGGCCGGCGGGGGCGGGGGAGCCGAATGGCAGGAGACAAGCTCCTGCCCTACGCGCTGGAGGCGGGCGGCGGGCGGGGCTTGTTGGGCGCCGGGGGTGTCGCAGTAGGCGCAGCAGAGGTTACAGCCGGCGAAGCGGAGGAAGAGCTGGCGCTCGCCGACGAGGAGGCCTTCGCCCTGGATGGAGGAGAAGAGTTCGGTGATGGGGGCGGTCATGGGGGAGGGATTTGGTGGGGCGGGGGCTAGGTCCTGCCGGGGGGGAGGGAACGGTAACCGCAGATGGACGCAGATAGACGCGGATGGGCGGCTTCGCCGCGGGAGAGGCACGCCGCGAGCGTGCCTACGCGGGTTACCGGCCGCTGCGCGGCCGGCAAACCCACGCCACTGGCCGGTGGGAGGCGAAGGGGGCGGACAAGTAGCAAGGGCGAGCTGGATCCCGTGCACAGTGGTGAACGACGAGATTGCCACGGGGCAGCGAACGGCGCTGCCCCTCGCAATGACAGTGGGGGGCATAGGCTAGGGGACTGGTTTCACTTTCTGTGAGGCGTGCTGCGCGGAGTCGATTTCGGAGGCGTAGGCACGTAGCAGTTGGTCCGCGAAGCGGCGCGGGTCGATCCCGAGTTCTTCGAGGCCGATGGCGGGGACGGGGGCGCCTTCGCCGCGGATATTGAAGCCGGAGTGGAGGAGGCCGGAGGTGGGGGAAACAGTGGCGACGGAGATGGAGAGCTTGCGGTCGCGCAGGTAGAGGTCGTCGCCGTCGCGGCGGAGGAGGGCTTCGCCAAGTCGGGCGTTGATGATCTCTCCGGCGAGGGCCATCAGCAGGCGCTGGCGGAGGGTGATGGTCTGCAGATCCACGCCGGGGTGCTCGACGATGAGGTGGAGCATGCGCGGGCTGAAGATGCGCGCGCCGGCTTCGAGGTCGACGCGATCCACCATGTATTCAGGCCGCACGTCGCAGGGGCCGAGGAAGGCGACGGCGGCGTCGCCGGCGAGGCCGGTGGCCTCGGCCACCCAGCCGGAGCGGAGTTGGGCGCCGGTGTAGGCGATGTCATGGTCGAGGAAGTGGTGGGTCATGGGAGGGAGGAACGGCCTTCACCGCAGAGGCGCGGAGAACGCAGAGGAGGGAGGCCGCCTGCGGCGGGAACGGCAACGGCAGTAACCGCAGATTGCGTGGCTAAGCCTTCGGCCGCCATGGCGGTCGCCACTGGCGACCTAGCCACAGATGGCACAGATTGGCGCCCGCTAACGCGGGCGGAACGGCAACGGCCGAACGGCGGGATTGCCACGGGGCGGCGACGGGGTCGCTGCCCCTCGCAATGACAGGAGGGAGGGAGTGGCAGGAGCAAGTCGCCGGAGGCGGGCAAGCGCGGAGCGGCCGCGCGGCGGGAGTCGCCTCCCGCTGGTCGGCTCCGCAGGTCTTGATCCCTCGCATAACTCGCCCCCTCGCTCGGCTCGGGGTGGCGAGTCGCTCGGGATGACAGCGACGGCGGCGGCGAGATTGCCACGGGGCAGCGACGGGGTCGCTGCCCCTCGCAATGACAGGAGGGAGGGAGTGGCAGGAGCAAGTCGCCGGAGGCGACCAAGGCTCCTGCCGAACGGGAGGAGGGGCGGCTCACCAGTCTGCTCCCGTGGGGGTGAGGCGGAGGAGGCGGTGGTTGAGGGTGTCGGAGATGTAGATGTCCCCCGCGGAATCGATGGCGACGGCGCGGGGGGAGTGGAGTTCGGTGTCGGGGGTGCGGTCCTCGGGGAAGCAGCAGACGGCCTCGCCGTCGGTGGTGAACTTCTGAATGCGGTCGTTGCCGGTGTCGGCGACCCAGAGCCCGCCGTCGGGGTCGAGGGCGAGGCCGCAGGGCTCAGAAAGCTGGCCGAACTCGGGGCCGGGTTCGCCGATGACGCGGTCGAGCTTTGCGTTGGCGGCGAGGCGGATGATGCGGTGATTCATGGTGTCGGCGATGTAGATGCGCCCCTCGAGATCCACGGCCACGCCTTGAGGCCGAGAGAACGCGATCTCCTTGGAGGGGCTGACGTAGTCCATGAACCAGAGGCCGGTGGCGATGTAAGAGGTCACCCGGTTATTGTCGGTGTCGGCGATGTAGATGTGATGGTAGGCATCGAGGCTGATGGCGGTGGGGGAGGCGAAGCGGGCGCGGCTGGCGGCCGGCCCGCCGAGGGCGAAGATGAACTGCCCCTCGGGGCCGAACTTCTGAAGGCGATTCGCGCCTTGCTCGATGATGTACATGAAGCGGGAGCCGTCGACGGCGACGCCCTGGGGATGGAGCAGCAGGTCGGGCCCGCCCAGCCCATAGACGTCACCCTCGGGGGTGATCTTCTGGAGGCGATGGTTGCAGGAGTCGGCGACGTAGAGGTTGTTCTCCTGGTCGAGGGCGATGCCGGCGGGGCAGCTAAACTCACCCAGCTCGGCCCCGAAGGCGCCGATGGTCTCGGCGAGGCGGAAGGAGACGCGGGGCGCGGCCGGGGGCGCGATATCCACCGCGGCCGGGATGGGCCGACGGAGCTTGCCGCCGATCTCGAGGAATTGGAAGCGGGAGTCGGTCACGGGGGAGGTATTCGGCGGGGAGGGGGAGGCCGCCTGCGGCGGCGGAAACCCGCCGGAGGCGGGCAAGCGGCAACGGCGAGGGGCGGATGCCCGGCACAATTGTGCCGGGCAGAGCCCGCTGGGGGACGACTGGCCGTTCGTCCCCCAGACCCCCTCACCGGCTTCTGCGGTCCTGGCGAAGGCATGGGGTGGCAGCGGGAGGGGGGGCAGTGGGCGGAACGGCAACGGCAGTAACCGCAGATTGCGCAGATTACGCAGATTGCGGCGGGCATCCGCCCGCCGCGGAAGGCGGGATCCTTCGGCTCCGCCTCAGGATGACAACGACGGCAGACGGCCCCACCCCTGCCTGCGGCAGGGGTGGGCTACTGGGCGTGAAGCAGGGGAATGGCAGGGGACAAGCCCCTGCCCTACGGGCCGGAGGGGCTTCGGCAGCCCCTAAGTCCGCCGAAGGCGGACCGGGGTGGCGGCATTCTGCCTAGCCACAGAACTACCGAAGCAACGGGGAACGGGAGGGACCTCGGCAGTAGAACTACCGAAGCAACGGGGAACCCTCCTTCGCCAGGGTCGCCTGAGGCGACTAGAGCTTCGGCGGGCAAGCGCCGATAGACGCGGATAGGCGGCTTCGCCGCGAGAGTCGTCCCTTCGGGGCGAACGCGGGTTACCGGCCGCTGCGCGGCCGGCAAACCCACGCCACTGGCCGGTGGCGGGCCGCACGGCGGAGCGGGGAAGAACACCGAGATTGCCACGGGCCGGTGCTCCGCACCGGCCCTCGCAATGACAGGAGGGAGGGAGTGGCAGGACCAAGTCGCCGGAGGCGACCAAGGGTCCTGCCGAACGGGGGAGGTCAGCGGTCCCAGATGCCGGGGTGGAGGGAGGTGGTGGTCTCGCCGGGGCCGGCGGGGCGGAGGCCGTCGGGTTCGATGTCGGCGAGGCCGAAGCGAGAGGAGGGGCGGGCGCGGCCCTTGGCCCAGCGGCGGACGTAGTCGATGTCCTCGCGCATGGTGACGGAGAGCGGGACGGTCTGCTTGATGGCGGTGAGGAGGTCGTCGGTGGTGACGTCGCGATCCTGCTCGAAAGCCGCGAGCAGGCCGGAGATGACGACCTGTTCGATCTCGGCCCCGGAGAAGCCGTCGGCAGTGGCGGCGAGGGCGTCGAGGTCGAAGGTAGCGGCGTCGCGCTTGCGCTTGGCGAGGTGGATGGCGAAGATCTCTCTGCGCTCGGACTCGGCGGGGAGATCGACGAAGAAGATCTCGTCGAAGCGGCCTTTGCGGAGCAGCTCGGGGGGAAGCTGGCTGATGTCGTTGGCGGTGGCCACCACGAACACGGGCTTGGTTTTCTCCTGCATCCAGGTGTTGAGGGTGGCGAAGACGCGAGCGGTGACTCCCGCGTCAGCAAGCCCCGAGGACTGCACACCCGCGAGGCCCTTTTCGATCTCGTCGAGCCAAAGCACGCAGGGGGAGACGGTTTCGGCCATCTGAATGGCGCGGCGGATGTTCTCCTCTGACGATCCCACCAGGCCGGCGAAGATGCGGCCGACGTCGAGCCGGAGCAGGGGCAGGCGCCAGAGGTGGGCGACGGCCTTAGCGGTGAGGCTCTTGCCGCAGCCCTGCACGCCGAGCAGGAGCATGCCGCGGGGCGAGGGGAGGCCGAAGCGCTGGGCCTTCTCGGTGAAGGCGAGGGCGCGATTCTTCAGCCAGGCCTTGAGGATCTCCATGCCGCCGATGTCCTCGACCTGTTCGCTGGACTCGAAGTACTCCAGCACCCCTGACTTGCGGATGAGCTGCTGTTTCTCGGCGACGATGAGGTCGACGTCGAAGCTGCCTTTCTCGACCAGACAGCGGGCGAAGACGTTCTCGGCCTCGGTGAGGGTGAGGCCGAGGGCGGCCTTGAGGAGGCGCTCCTTCTGCTCGCCGGTGAGTTCGACGTTGATGCCCTCCTGACCGCGGACAGAATCGGCAGCGCGGGTGAGCAGGCCGTCCAGATCGCGCAGCCCCGGCAGCGCGTAGTCGATGACGGTGACGTCCTTCTGCAGCTCCTCGGGCAACTGGAGCATGGGGGAAAGCAAGATCAGAGTCGTATAGGCGACGTGGAGGGAGTCGGCGAGGTCGCGCAGCTTGCGAATGACGGCGCTGGCGTGGGGGTAGCTGGGGGAGAGGAAGACGTGGAAGTCCTTGAGCACGTAGACGGCGGCCTCGCCATTGGCGCGAACGGAATCGAGGACGGCGAGGGGATCGCGGGAGCGAACGTCGGCCGCCCCTGGAGTGAGCTGCTTGGTGGCGCTGCGCAGGCCGGTGGTCTCGGACCAGGTGTAGAACTGCTTGTTCTGGCCCATGACGATTTCCTGGAGCGCAGCCAGCACTCTGCGCTCCTCCCAGGAGACGACGTAGAGCAGGGAGTAGCGGGCGCGGATGAGGACGTCGATCTCGCGCATTTGCTGGTCCACGGGGGGTAGTATAGCGGGAGGGCGGGAGGGGGGCAAGGGAGAGAACGGCATTCACCGCAGAGGTGCAGAGGACGCGGAGAAGGTGAGGCCGCCTTCGGCGGAGGAACGGCGAGATTGCCACTCCGCCGCGGGAGTCGCCCCTTTGGGGCGAACGCGGGTTACGGCGGTTCCCGCCGCGAACCCACGCCACTGGCCGGTGGGGGGCGGAGGGGCGGGCGCGGGAGAGCGAACACCGAGATTGCCACGGGGCGGCGACTGGATCGCCGCCCCTCGCAATGACAGTGGAGGAGGGAGTGGCAGGAGCGAGTCGCCCGAGGCGACCAAGGCTCCTGCCGAACGGGCAGCAGAACTACCGAAGCAACGGGAACGGGAGGGGCTTCGGCAGTGGAACTACCGAAGTAGCAAATCCACGCCGCTGGCCGGTGGGGTTGGGGGGGCGGGCGCGGGAGAGCGAGCACCGAGATTGCCACGGGGCGGCGATGGGACCGCCGCCCCTCGCAATGACAGCAACAACGGGCGCGGGGTGGGGGCTGACGAAAGGGGAGCGGAGCGCCGGGTGGCGCTCCGCTCTCTGTTAGGCTGATACCGCGTATCGCGGTGTCGATCTGCCAGGCCGGCTACGGCAGGTCTTGGCTGCCTACCGACTCAATCTGAGGAGGATTGGCGTTGGCGGCCGCGATCATCGCGTCGGCCGCCCACCAGGCCGCGTGGCCATCGGCGAAGCCGATGTTGTTGCCGCCCATGTGGCGGGCGTACTTCTTCCGCAGATCGGGGTTGCCCCAGAAGTCGTTGATCCACTTCGCGATGTCGGTCGACTCCTGATCCGGAGGGCCACAGTCGCTGTCCGACCCGAAGCTGCAGGTTGGTGCGCAGCTTTCGGGGCGATTCAGGATGCTTCCCCAGAAGACGCGGCAGATCTCGGGATAGGCAATCTGCTCAACCCCCCACCAGTCGGGCTTGATGCTGCGCTCGACCAGGACCATGTGCCGGGTCGGGTCGTTCATCTGAGAGGTCTTCAGGTCGGTGTCCTGCCGGGCCGGGACCGAGTAGTCCACCTCGAAGGAGCCGGCGTCGAGGTCGGCGTAGGCGCCGTCAGCGAAGCTGTCGGTGACCGTGCCGCCCCACCCGCTCGGCCAGTCGAGCTGGCAGACGCAGGAGCAGTTCGCGTTCTGCAGGTTCACGAACCAGTCGCCGGCGGGAACGATCCAGGCCGCGGTAGCCGCGGTCTTGGCGCTCGGGCAACGCCAGATGTCGCGGTTCTTCGTGTACTCGTCGAAGACGACGGGCCATCGGAGGTACGGATTGGCGAGGGTCGGGTTCGGGCAGCAACCAGGGGTAACATCGCAGCCCTTGTCCTCGAACCACGCGAGCACATCGGCGTTGTGCTCGCCCGTCGGGAACCGGTCGTAGTCGGACAGGTACATCTGCACGGCCAGCGCGACGTTCTTCACGTTCGACAGGCACTGAATCTTGCGCGCGGACTCCCGGGCGCGAGCGAAGACAGGGAACAACATAGCAGCCAGGATCGCAATGATTGCGATCACCACCAGTAACTCGATGAGAGTAAAGCCTCTCTTGCGTCGGGCCAGCATCGGCGCTTCTCCTTCTCAACTAGGGTAGGTACCGGGTGCATCGGCACAGCATGGCTTACGGGTCCTGTCGCGCCTCCTTTCCGGCCGTTCCCGTTCGACCATGCCGGCCAGTGATCCACAGCATTCATTGTACCGCGCGCTCAAGAGGCCGGGATGTACAAACGATGTGAGGTCTTGTATAATCTTGTCGCCGAAGTTGCCTGAACGGGAGGAGTGAGGATGAGGCCCGGGTCATTCAGAACTCCCAGATACGAGCAGGACCGCCCAGGAACGAGCCTGTTCTGGGCTGGGGTGGGGAACGGCCAGGATGACGACTCTCTGGACATTCACGCTCATCCCGGCGCCGAGATCGGGATCGTGCTGAACGGGCGGCATGAGATCCACTACAGTGGACTCGCGGCGGGCTACGAGGCGGGGGAGGTCTGGCTCTGTGGGGTCTGGGAGCCGCACGGTTGGCGCGTAGCCTCCGCGGGCGTGCTGAGCATCGCCGTGGTGTTCTCGCCGGAGTTCATCGGGGAGGAGATGATCGGCGACATGCCCTGGCCGACGCTTTTCAGCGTGCCACCGGATCAACGGCCGCGCGCGTCCTCGCCCGGACTCCGGAAGCGGGTGCTGGAGATAGGGCACTCCCTACACCGCGAGGTGGTCGCCAAACGGCCCTATTGGGAGGATGTGGTCCGCCACGAGCTGCTCCATCTGATGGTCGAGCTGAGCCGCAACTGGCAGGAAATGGCGACGCTCAGGGCCAGTGGGGATGTGGGCGTGGACAGCCTCTCTCGGATCATGCCCGCGCTGAACCTGATCCATTCCCGTCCCCGTCGCCGGATCGGCCTGGACGAGGTAGCGGCGGCCTGCGACCTGAGTCCGTCCCGCTTCCACCTTCTGTTCAAACGGGTGATCGGCACGAGCTTCCGGACATTCTGCCTCCGGACCCGGCTCTCGTTCGCGGCCCAGCAGATGCTGAACACCGACCGGACGACCGCGGCCATCGCCGCCGACGCCGGCTTCGTGGACGCCAGCCACCTGCACCGCCAGTTCGTCAAGCAGTTTGCCTGCACGCCTGCAGAGTACCGGGAGCACCGAAAGGCGGCCCACCGCGTGCGGTCATCTGAGGAGCGCGAGGAACTCGTATAGGAGTGGCGCCCGCCTGGGCGGACGCCGACCTCTGGAATGGACTCCTCGCGCGCCCGCCTTCGGCAGACGGCTCGGAATGACGGCGTGGGAGTGGCATCCGCCCCGGCGGACGCCGATCTCTGGAACGGATTCCTCGCGCGCCCGCCTCCGGCGGACGGCTCGGAATGACAGTGGGCGGCCGCCTGCTCCCCAGGGCGGTGGCTCTGACCCAGCCGAGACCCCCACGGTCGCCGCTGCCCAGAGGCAGCACCTCCCTCGGGGTGACATCGGAGTGGCGCCCGCCTGGGCGGACGCCGACCTCTGGAATGGACTCCTCGCGCGCCCGCCTTCGGCAGACGGCTCGGAATGACAACAGAACGGCCCCCCCCAGAGCGGCTCTCCTGACGGGGATGGCTCCGTCTCGCGAATCCAGCCGAGACCCCCACGGTCGCCACTGCCCAGAGGGCAGCGCCTCCCTCGGGGTGACAGTTGCGGCAGACCATCCCCTGGCACACCGCTCCAGCTCGGCCCGGCGCTTGCCGCGGGCCTGGGGCCTGTGCTATACTACGGGTCGCCCTGGGCGCGGCCCAGGTTCATGGCCCCGGCCTGTTTGGCCGGGCGTCTTTCACTTAGAGCGGTATGATCGGGCGGGAGCTGCGCTCCTGCCTTACGGCAAGCACGGGAGGGCCCTATGAAAAGGACATTTCAGCCGCACCGACGCCGAAGGCTGCGGACGCACGGATTCCGCGCTCGGATGAAGACCGTGGGCGGGCGCAACGTGCTGCGCCGCCGCCGGGAGAAGGGTCGGATCCGCCTGGCGTCGGGGCCCTCCAGATAGAGGCCCTGGATTGGATCGCCTCCGCCGGAAGAGAGACCTGGAGAAGGTATTCGAGGAAGGCCGGCGGCTCTACGGCGCGTGGGTCGTTGCCCAGGTTCGGAGGAGGGGGCCTGACGAGAGTGTCGCGACGCGGACGCGAGTGGCGGTCGTGGCGAACCGGAAGCTAGGGAACGCGGTGCGGCGCAGCCGAGCGAAGCGGCTGTTACGCGAGTCGTGTCGGGCGGCGGTGGGCGAATCCGGGGGCCCCTGGGACATCGTCCTGATCGCGCGAGCGAGTATCCTGAGCACCCCGCATGCCGATCGCGTACGTGCGCTCTCGGCGCTGTTCCACGAGGCCGGCGTGCTCCCCGGAAAGGCAGCGATTGCGTGATGGTCGATATCCGATGGCTGGGCACAAAGGCAGTCGCTTCCGCATGAATGCATCGCCGACCGGCAACTCCAGCCGCCCCGGAGGCCTGGCGCGGGCCGCCATCTACCTGGTGCGCGTCTACCAGCAGCGCCTCAGCATGCTGAAGCCAAAGACCTGTCGCTACTACCCCACCTGCTCCGAGTATGCGGCGCGCGCGATCTCCGCCGCGGGGTCTGCTCCGCGGAGGCTTGCTGGCCGCGTGGCGGCTGCTGAGGTGCAACCCCTTCTCGCCCGGCGGCTATGACCCCGGCCCATGGGCGGAAGAGGCGCGGCGGGAGCCAGATGGACACTCGTATCCGGCGCACCTCGCCGGTGGGGGGAGCAGATGAGGAGATTGCGACTGCTCGCCCTGTTGCTGGCCCTGCCACTGCTCACAGGGTGTTTCGGTCCGGGCGTGACCCCGCTCCCGATCGACCAGCTTACGCTGCTGCGCGACCAGTTCGAGGAACTCGATCGGGCTGACCGCCCGGCGGTCGAGGCGCGGTTGACCGAGCTCCAGCAGGAGGTCGAGGCGGCGGCCCAGAGCAAGGACCGTACGGTGCAGCAGGAGGCGATGCGGAAGCGCCTGCTCGTCGCCTACTGTTGGGAGCGGCGGGGCGACTTCGCGGACGCGGAGACGAACTACGCGCAGGCGACGCGAGGCACTTACAGCTCGATCGCGCAGTTCCGACTGGTGCAGATCGCAGAGTATCGAACGGAGCAGGCAGAGGCGCAGGCGCAGGATGCCAGCGGGGGAGCGGGGCAGAGGCAGGAAGCCACTCTGCTCGCCCAGGCGGAGCGCACGAAGGCGATCAAGGCGCTGGAGCAGGTCTACAATTCGCCGACCGAAAGCAAAGTGCTGCTGCGGCAACCCGCGGTGGCATCGTTCCCTCTCGTTTCCTGGGAGACGGTGGACCTGCGCTACCAGGCCTACCAGCGGCTCGACGGCTACTACCGGAGCAGAACCTCCTACAAGGCGATGGCCTTTCTGGTGAAGATGTGCGGAGGTGGGCTGGAGGCCGCGGGGGCGGCCCGGAAGAGCTACCCATACATCCTGGCAATCATCCTGATCGCGGTGCTCGCGAAACTGATCACCACTCCGCTTACCGCGGCGCAGTTCAAGTCGATGCGCGCCATGCAAGTGGTCCAGCCCGAACTCAAGAAGCTGCAAGAGAAGTACAAGGACGACAAGGCGGCGATGGGGCGGGCGCAGATGGAGCTGTTCAGAGCGCACAAGGTCAACCCGGCCAGCTCCTGTCTGCCGATGCTGATCCAGTTCCCGGTCCTGATCTGGGTCTACTACGCAATCCGCTACTACGTGTTCCAGTTCGAGGGCGTGCATTTCATCTACATCAAGAGCCTGGCCGACCCAGACGTGCTGTCGCTGAACGGCATGGCTCTGCCCGGTCCGCTGCTAATTCTCTACGGGGTCAGCATGTACTTCTCGCAGAAGCTGCTGGCGCAGCCATCGGCGACGCCCGAGCAGCAACAGCAGCAGAAGATGATGGCGTACATGATGCCGGTGCTGCTGCTACTGGTGCTGAAGGGCCTGCCGGCTGCTTTCATCCTCTACTGGTTGCTCCAGAACATCCTCATGACCGGGCATCAGTGGTTGATCATGCGCCCGCAGCAGGCGCTGGCAGTGGCAACGGCAACAGCAGGGCCCAGCAACGACGCCCCTCCGGCGCCGACGGGCCCCCCGCCGGCGGCGATTCAGAAGCTGTCGCAGGGAAGTTCGAGCAGCAAGAAGAAGAAGCGGCGGTAGCATCTTCGGACTGCGCCAGGGGCGCAGTCTTCGGTACAGGAAGGCTGTTCGCACGCTGCGGCATGGCTGCAGCCCGTCTCTCAGTTGGAGGCCTCGGGACGGGGGGTTAGGGAGGCGCACACTGATGAGGGCTATCGAGCAAACCGGCCGGAACGTCGAAGAAGCGGTCCAGAAGGCGCTGAAGGCACTCGGGGTGGAGCGAGACCAGGTGCAGGTAGAGGTCCTCGCAGAGGAATCCCGCGGGTTGCTGGGGATCCTGGGGCACACCGAAGCCAAGGTGCGGGTGACCGTCAACCCCGGTGTCGCCGATAAGGCGATCGAGGTGCTGTCCACGATCCTGGGTCACATGGGGATCCAGGGAACCCCAGAGATCACCTCGGATGATGAGGAAGGCGTTCAGATCAACATCCGCGGCGGGGACGACCTGGGCCTATTGATCGGCAAGCGGGGGCAGACGCTGGCGGCGCTGCAGTTGCTCACCGCCATGATCGCGAATCGCGAGCAGCCCGCCGAGTTGAGGAAGAAGGTCATCCTCGACGCCGAGGGGTATCGCGAGCGCCGGGAGCGCGCCCTGACCGCGATGGCGCAGAATGCGGCCGAGCGGGCCAAGCGCAGCGGCCGCGAGGTGCGGCTCGAAGCGCTCATTCCGAGGGAGCGGCGGATCGTACACATGGCGCTCGCCGACGACCCCGGGGTCAGCACGCGTAGCGAGGGCGAGGACCCGGACCGCGTCATCATCGTCTCGCCTCGGCGCAGCCGCTGATTCCCGGCTGCGGCCAGGCCCGGCCATGACCTGCACGCGCCTCGCTTCCCCATGACCATCTCCCCAGAGGCGAACGAGCGCTGGCGGAACGCGCTGCTTACGGGCGCGGCCGGCCTCGGCATCGCGATCTCAGAGGCCGAGATCGCGCGCTTCCAGCGTCATCTCGAACTCGTCATGCGGCACAACGAGCAGGCCGGCCTCACCACCATCTCCGACCCCTCCGAGATTGCTAGCAAGCACTTCATCGACGCGTTGACCGGCCTGCTGGCGCGGGAGATCCGACCCGGCGAGCGCGTCGCCGATGTTGGTTCCGGCGGCGGCTTCCCGGGGATCGTGCTCGCGGCGGTCAGGCCGAGCGCGGAGTTCGTCCTGATCGAGTCCAGTCGCAAACGGGCGGCATTCCTCGAAACCGTGCTGCAGGAGCTAGACCTGCCGAATGCAGCGGTGGTCGTGGCACGGGCGGAGGAGGCGGGGCAGAGACCGGAGCACCGCGAGGCCTACGACCTGGTGGTGAGCAGAGCCGTGGCGCCGCTGCCGGCGCTGCTCGAGTACTGCTTACCGCTGGCGCGAGTCGGGGGCCAGATGCTGGCCTACAAGGGGCCGGAGGGCAGCGGCGAGATAGCCGCGAGCGTGCGGGCGCTGGAGGCGCTCGGGGGACGATTCACCAGCGAGACGCGACTCTCGCTGCCACTGGGGATGGGCGAAAGAGCGCTGCTGCTCATCGACAAGGTGGCGCCAACGCCGGCGCGGTATCCCAGGCGGCCGGGGGTGCCGGCGAAGCGACCGCTGTAGGGCGCCGCTAAGGCGCGGCCGCGGGCAGCTCCCCGCGACGGCCCTCTGAAGCCGCTGCCTTCAGCCGCCCCCGCCGGAGGGGGTCTCTCTCGGCCCGTAGTGTGGATAGGGCTGCCCGTACTCGTACGCGCCCAGGTCCGGCGCGGCGCCGGTGTACCCCTGGTCGAGGTTGGGCAGGAACACGCCTGCGTCGATGGCCGCGGAGCCGGTCTTCAGCCGAAGGTCATTGGCCGCGACGGGAAACTGCTGCTTCAGGTCCTCGGGGGGAGTGATCCCGTTGGCGAACGCGGCGGCCGGGTCTACGAAGGTGGCATGACCTTCGATGCCGCTATCGCGGCGGAAGTCGTCGAGGGTGGCGAAGCGCTTCTCGTTCCACTTCGCGAACAGCTCGAAGGGCCCTCCCCCGAAACCGTCGTAGTCGAAGTTGCAGTTGACCATGGGGGCGGTGAACTCCATCGCATACTCCGCCTGGGTGCCGAGGAACAAGTTGTTGCGGGAGTAGGCGTTTCGGACTTCGGCGGAGGTGTACAACGGCCACGGCATACCGGATTTCACGATGGTGTTGTGCAGATAGAGCCCGCCGGATGGGTTGTTGTGCATCTTGAACGGCGTGTACTCGAGGTTGTACATCGCGTTGCGGTAGATGTAGGCCGGGCCGCCGTAGAGCGGCTGGGTGCTGATGCCCTCGAAGCAGTTGGTGATGCGATTGCGGAAGGCGCGCACGTTGCTCTGCCCGTAATCGAGTTCGATGGCGTCGTCCGTGCACTCGGAGATGTCGTTGTGGTAGAAGTCGATGGCGCGCCCGGTCGGCGAGCCCATGATGTCGATGCCATCGCCGAAGCCGCGGATGCGGTTGTAGCAGATGTCGTGCCCTTCGCCGGAGACCTGGATGGCGCGGGCGTCCTCGATGCCTTTGGTGCGGGGCCAGGTGCTCGGCCCTTCGAACAGGTTGTCCGCGACGTAGAAGCCCTGCATCAGCGGTTCGTTGTTGTGGGCGGTGAAGCCGAACTCGTTCTGGTAGAAGTGGCAGCGCTGAATGACAAGGTAGGACGCGCCGTGCGCGACGAAGGCGTACTGGGAGTTGCGGATGCTCAGATCCTGGAAGAAGACGTAGCGAGTCTGATTCGCGCTGACTCCGCGGGGCTCGCCCTGCCCGTCGATCACGGCCTCGCCATCACCCGCCCCACGCCAGACGATGGGCTTATCTGAGGCGCCGCTCTTGTCGGTCACGAAGGTGCCAGGGTAGACCCCGGCGTGAACCAGGAGGAGGTCTCCGGGCGCGGCCACGGCATTCGCCGCCACCAGCCCGCGGCAGGGGGTCGGCCTGGGTTCCCGATCCGCCGCCGTCGCCGGGGATGACGTGTAGGGTTCGCACGGGTCTCGGCGCCTCCGGCACCGCCCGCGTGTGCGCCTGGAGAATCCGGCTCGCCGTGCCACCGTCCGGGTCCGAGAGCGCCAGCTTGATCTCATAGGGCGTATCGGCCTTCAGGTCGAGCACGCTGCCGGCGAAGATGTTGCCGAGGGGATAGGGCCACGACTCACGATCTCCGCCTTCCAGGCGCGCTTCTCCCTCCTGACTGTCGGGCCCCGTGCCCACGCGGAAGAGCGACATCCCCTGTCGCCACTCGCGCTCGCCCTTCTGGCGGAAGCTGACGGCGATCTCGGCGTTACCGTTATCGTCGCCACTGACATACCACCTGACGCCAAGGGAGTGGATGGTCGGCGCCTCCAGCACGAGCTTGCCCGGCCGGATGGAGACGTCGGCGCGGGCGCAGCCCGCCGTCAACGCGGCGGCCAGGGAGACGAAGACGAGCATATCGCGGAAACCCATGAACGTACCTCTCTGGTGATGGTTACGGCCGAAGCAGAGGAACCTACGTCCTCAGCCAGGGTGATATGAGGAAGGTTCCGCCGCGGGAGGCGGGGTCCTGCTGGAGGGGTGATGTGCGGGGAGAAGGCGAGGAGATCGGCCGCCGGGTGCGAAACCAGAACGCGAGCGCAGGCAACCACTGGAGGCGAGACATGGCGAAAGTCCTCATCACTTACTTCAGCCGAAGCGGCAACACCGAGAAGATGGCGGAGGCGGTAGCGGCGGGCGCGAGGCGGGTGGCCGGCGTCGAAGTTGACTTGCGCGCGGTGGAGGAAGTATCAGTAGACGATCTTCCCAAGTGCGACGGGATCGTGATGGGATCGCCGGTCTACTATGGCACCATGGCGGCCGAGCTGAAGACGTTCATCGACCAGAGCGTGAAGTATCACGGGAAGCTGGTCGGCAAGGTGGGCGGGGCCTTCGCCTCCTCCGGCGCCATCGGCGGCGGCACCGAGACCACCGTGCTCGACATCGTGAAGGCGCTGCTGATTCACGGGATGATCGTGCAGGGCGATGCCAATGGCTCGCACTATGGCCCGGTGGCGTTCGGCGCGCCCGACGCGCAAAGCGTCAAGGAGTGCGAGAAGCTCGGGAAGCGGGTGGCGGAGCTGGCAGCGAAGCTGACGGGCAGATAGCGGACACCCAGGGACGACAACGCAGGGCAGCGCGCGCTGCCCTGCGTTTTGCATTCGTCAGGCGAGTTGCAGCCTACTCCAGCAACTCCGGTATCGTCCGATAGAACGCGATCACCTCGCGCACGAGTTCGGGGATGGGGAGTTCGTAGGGGCACTTGGTGATGCAGATGCCGCATTCGGTGCAGGCATCCGCGCTGGCGATGGCGGTGGCGGAGCCCCACTCCTTGAAGCGACCCGGGCCCATGCGGCGCACGATGCTGCGACCATGCAGGAGGGTGCCGATCTGCACTCCATTCGGGCAGGGCTCGCAGTAGCGGCAGCGGCGACACGTGCGCTGGTCGAGTTCGCTCTTCATGCGGGCGCACTCGGCCTGCTCGGCCTCGGTGAGAGAGATGTCGCCGAAGGCCACCGAGATGTCCTCTTCCGCCTCGACGGGACTGGCAACCCCCGGGATGGCGACGGAGATGGGCTGGTTGATGCACCACTTGACGGCGAGGGGCGCGTTGGTGAAGTTTCCCCCGCCGACCGGCTTCATGGCGATGACGCCCACGTCGCGCTTCCGACAGAGAGGGATGAGCGTGCCGAGGATCTCGCTCTCCACCGGGTTGAAGGGGATCTGAACGGTGGCGAACTCTTCGCACCGCTCGACCGCGTGCATCAGGGTCTCCACACGATGGCCGGTGATGCCGATATGGGCGATCTTGCCCTCGGCCTTAGCGCGCTTGAGCCCCTCCACCGCGCCGCCCGGGGCCAGCACCTGGTCCAGGGCCTCATCGTCGTTGACGCCGTGGAGCTGATAGAGATCGAGCTGCGCGCGCTGAAGGTTGGCGAGCGAGGTATCGAGGTGCTCGAGGATGCCATCGGCATTCCGCGCCCCCGACTTGGAGGCGATGAAGTAGGTGCGGCCGGCGAGGGCTTTGCCGATGCGCTCCTCGGAGTTGCTGTAGCCCCGCGCGGTGTCGAAGAAGTTCACGCCCAGGTCGAAGGCGCGGCGCACGGTGGCGATGGCGACGTCCTCTTCCACGATCTGGATGGGGATGCCGCCGAAGCCGACGACGGTGACCTGGAGGCCGGTCTTACCGAGACGACGCAAGGGGATGGCGGGCGGACTGCTCATGAGCCCGGTATCCGCTTGGGGTGACAGAGCGCGGCGCCTTTGGCGGCGAGGCGGCCGCAGTGGGTGCACTGGAACTTGAGGTGCTCGACCTGCTCGTAGCACATGTGGCGCGGGTCATCCGTCTCCGCCCCGCAGTACTCGCAGACATACGGCTTGACCGACGAGAAGGGCCGGCACAGATGGCCCGTCCCGGTGGTCGTGGCGCCACAGCTTTCGCAGACGTGGCTCCCGGCTGAAGCTTCGGCCATACCTACCTCCTGCCCGGCGCCGCGCGGCGCCGCTCGTAGGGGGATGGCAGGAGGCAAGCTCCTGCCCTACAAGGTACTGAAATTCCAGCGGAGGGAGGGGCGTTCCTGCACTGGGGGGGCCGAGGCCCTCAAGGCCAGCGCCGTCACGCTTCAGGATCGCGCTCCGTTCGACGCTAACTACACCCCTCCCGTGGATACGGCTTGAGTCCGTCTACCCCCAGGAGCGTCTTGACCAGCGTGTCCGCCATCACATCGGTACCGCGGAGGTTGGGGTGGATGTTGTCGAACCAGCCCAGGTCGCCCACGTGCGCGGCATCCTTGGAGGCGTCCAACGTGTCGTCAGACCTCACGCGCAGGTCCCAGTTGCCGGCGTCGGTCTCGGCCTTGATGCGCGCGCAAATGTCGGCCAGACCGAACCCACGTTCTTTCGCGAGGCTTCGAGTCTCTTCGAAGTATGGCCGGAGGTACTTGTTCCGGCTCTCGCCCTGCTGCCAGTCCTTCACCATGGAGGGGGTGCGCCGGTAGCCGACGGAGTGGTTCGGGTCGAGGTACATGCCCGTCGCCAGCACGACTTTCGCCCCGGGGTAATCCTTCGCCAGGCGATCGCAGAGAGCACTCAGCTTCTCTCGGAAGACCTCTGGCGGATAGACTTTGCTGTCGTTGCCGGAGAACTCGATGATGATGGCGTCGGCAGTGGGGCAGCGCTCCAGGACCTGGAAGTACCATCCAGTCGTCTCCGTCTCGAAGAGCGGCTCCGCGACGCCCTCCGCGGTAGTCGCGTCCGCGGGGCCGATCCACATGCCGCCACGCGCGAGGTTCACCACCTCCCACGCCACCCCGGGATGGAGCGCCGCCAGCTTCTCCCGCATGGGGCGCTCGATGCGGTCATCGCCTTCGTGGCAGTCGAGCAGCGAGTCGCCGAGCAGCAGTATCTTGCCCCCTCTCAGCCCGCCTTCGGCCCCGCTCGCCGCGTCTGCAAGCACCATACCTAACACGAAGCAGAAAACCGTCAGGAGCAGTCTGTCCATATCTCATCTCGCTTTCAGGACGACGAATTCAGGCTGGGTAGCATCTTCCCTGCCGGTATGGGATCGCCAGCTCGCCCGCCTGACATGGCCGTCGGCCCCCGGGGAACCACGCCCCAAGGACTGAACTACTGGATGAGGTCGTCGTCCTCTTCAACGGGCAGGGCGGCCAGCATTTCGCGCGCGTCGAGGGGGTCAGTGACGGGTTCATCGCCGACGATGCGGCCGTCGCGGAAGCGTACGACGCGCTTGGTGTGGCGGGCGATGTCGAGTTCGTGCGTCACCAGGACGATGGTCTTGCCCTGCCGGTTCAGGTCCTGCAAGATGGCCATGATGCCCTCGCCGGTGCGCGAGTCCAGGTTGCCGGTGGGTTCGTCGGCGAGGATGATGGGAGCGTCGTTGATGAGGGCGCGGGCGATCGCCACCCGCTGCTGCTCGCCGCCGGACATTTCCGAGGGGCGGTGCGAGGCCCGGTGCGTCAGCCCCACCGTGGCGAGGGCCTTCTCCGCGCGATCGCGCCTGCGGCCCGCGCCGGAGTAGAGCAAGGGGATCTCCACATTGCGCCAGGCGTTCATGCGCGGGAGCAGGTTGAAGGTCTGGAACACGAAGCCGATGCGCGCGCTGCGCACGTCGGCGAGTTCGTTCTCGGAGAGCTTGGACACTTCCATGCCGTCGAGCGAGTAGGCGCCCGTGGTGGGCCGGTCGAGGCAGCCGATGATGTTCATGAAAGTGGACTTGCCGGAGCCGGAGGGACCCATGACGGCGACGAGTTCGCCCGCCTCCACTGTCAGCGAGACCCCGCGCAGCGCGGGAACCCGGACGCGACCGGTGCGGTATTCCTTGTGGAGGTCGGTCACTTGCATCATGGCTGCGTCTGTCCTGTCGGGAGCGCCAACTGCCCCATCGCGCGCTGAAGCGCCACGATCGCCGTCTGGCAGTCGTAGCGGGCCTGCACCTGATTGGTCCGCGCCTGGGCGACGGTCCGCTGCGCGTCGAGCACCTCCACGAAGATGCCGACGCCCCGCTGGTACTTCCCCTCGGCCGCGGACAACTGCGCTTGCGCACTGGTGACCGCCTTCTCCGCGGTCTGTAGACTTCTGCGCGTGGTGTCCAGGTCAAGCTGCGCCGTCTCCACCTCCAGCCCCACCTGGTTGGCCGTCTGCTGCTCCTGCGCCTGAAGGGTCGCAAGATTCGCGCGGGCGGTGACGACATCGGCTTCGCGGGCGCCGGCGTCGAAGAGGAAACCGCTCAGCGACACCACGGCCGACCACGACGCCCCTTTCTGCGGCCCTGCGATGCCTCGATCATACTGGCTGGTAAGCGCGAGCGTGCCGTTCCGCTGGATCTCTGCGGCGCGCAACTGCTGCCGGGCGGCGTCGACCGAGTCCCGCGCGGAGACCATCTCCGGCCGCGTCTGGAGGGCGGCGCGCACGGCCTCCGCCAAGGTCGGGACAGTCTCGCACCCAGAAGGGGGGCCTGACGCAGCGAGGTGGAGGTCATAGGTCGCCGGCAGCCCGATCCCGTTCTTCAGTCGCGCCTTCGCCAGGGCCGAGCTGTTCTCCGACTGCAGCAGGGAGAACTCGGCATTCGCCACGTCCGCCTCGGCGGGGGCGATGTCCACAGGCGCTCCCTCGCCCACCGAGACCCGCGCGCTCACCAGCTTCCCGTGATCGCGGGAGGCCGTCAGCGTGGCCTCGGATACCTTCACCAGCGCCTCGGCCGCCAGCGCCTGGTAGTAGAGCTGAGCTACGGTGAGCGCGACGCTCTGCTCCGTGGTCTGGGCATCGGCGGAGGAGGCCCGCAGCGAGTGCCGCGCGCTCAACGAAGACTCGCGCCGCCCCAGCGTCCAGAGTGTCTCGCTCAGCAGCACCGCTGACTCGTGTCGCGTCCCCGATACCGCGACGGGGATCGTGCCGGCGGAGCCCTGCACGAACGACGACCCGCCGTTCCGCCCATAGTTGGCGAAGAGCGTTGCCGTCGGGAAGTATTGGGCTGCGACGCGCTGCACGCCGGCCTCCGACACGTACACGCGCTGCTGCGCGAGCACCAGCGACGGGCTGCGCTCCCGGGCGAGTACCCAGCAGTCCTGCAGCGTGAGGGGCCGTTCCGGCAGCTCCGCCGCCCAAGCCGTCCCAAATGCGATCACTGCAAGCGCGGCCCACGCCGCGCCGAGTCCCCTGAACCGCATACGTATCTCCTGTGTGGCCTCTCGTTCAGTCCCGAGATGCGGAGGTCTGGCGAGCGAATCCCCGCGCCCCGCGACGCTCGGAAGGGCCTCTTACTCGTGCCGCAGGGCCTCGATCGGGTCAAGCTTCGACGCTCGGTAGGCCGGGTAAATCCCGAAGAACACGCCCACCGAGCAGGCGAAGCAGAAGGCCCCGATAGAGACGAAGAGCGGCACCTGGGTGTGCATTTCGCCCTTACTCGCGATGTCCACGATGCGTGAGATGCCGTACCCGCACCCCACGCCGATCAGCCCGCCCACACCGGAAAGCGTCATGGACTCGGTGAGGAATTGCACGAGGATATGGCGCCGCTTCGCTCCCACCGCCTTGCGGAGCCCGATCTCTCGCGTGCGCTCCGTGACGGACACGAGCATGATATTCATGATCCCGATGCCGCCCACCAGTAACGACAACCCGGCGACGCCGCCGAAGACCAGCGCGAAGATGGCCAGGATCTTGTCCACGGCCTGGAGGATGCGGGACTGGGAGTCCACGGTGAAGTCCGGCTGGTTCCCGTGCCGCCGCATGAGGAGAGCCCAAATCTGGTCGGCCGCTTCCTCCGTCTGTTCGACGTCGCTTGGTCTGCGCCCAGATCACCCACACGCGCTTGTCGCCGCTCACGCGCTTCTGCAGCGTCGTCAGTGGGGCGAGCACCATCTTGTCCGGGTCCTCCCCCATGGCGCGGCCCTTCTTCTTGGCCAGCCCGATGACGATGAACGACTCTCCCCGCGCGCGCAGCGTCTGGCCGATCGGGTCACTGTCCGGCCAGAGTTTCTCCTTGATCGTGGTCCCGATGACGCACACCTTGTTCCAGGAGTCATAGTCGGCGCGGGAGAAGAAGCGCCCGGCCTGCAGCTTGACGTTGTGCAAGCGCGGCATACTCCGGCTGGCAGCCCGTCAGCGTTCCTTTGACTTCCTCGCCGCCCACCTCGAACGTGGTGTCGCTCATGGGCATCTCGGGCGAGACCTCCGACACGAGCGAGCAGCCGCGGCGGATGGCATCGGCATCGTCGTTGTCCAGGAACTCGACGTGGGACTTGCCCTCTCCCTTCTTCCGCTCCTCCGGCGAGAAGAAGATGATGACCAGCCGCGATCCCATCTCCTCGAACTCCTTGACGACCTGATCGCGAGCGCCGCCAATGATGGAGACCATGACGATGACGGAGGTGACCCCGATGATCACCCCGAGCATGGTGAGGATGGAGCGCAGCTTGTTGGAGGTGAGGCAGCCGAGCGCGATGCGCAGGCTCTGGAAGAAGCCCGCGCCCGTGAGGAGTCGCAGCAGGATGGACAGGAGGCGGCGCCTCATCGCCGGCTATTCCTCGCTGTCCGGGCCACTGTGGATGTCGATCTTCTTGCGTTCCGGGACGCCCGACTTGCCCAGCTCCACCTTCTCGCCGAGCTTCACCCCGGACCGGATCTCAGACCGGATGTCGTTGACCAGCCCGACCGTTACCAGCCGGTCTTCGGTCTTTGGCTTCGCAGCCTTGCCTGACGCGTGGGTGGCGCCGGCTGCGCCTGGCTTGGTCGCGGCTTGTCCTTCCCTTTTTCCTCCGGCTGCCCAGTGACGATGCTCACGTAGGACTTGCCGCTCTTCTGGAAGACCGAGTCGTTCGGCACCCACAGCACGCCCCGCGCGCGCTTGCAGAGGATCTCAACGTTGGCTGTCATCCCCGGCTTGAGGTCACCGTGGTCTCCCGACACCGTGATCTCGACCGGGAAGCGCACGATAGTCTCGCCGCTCCCGCCGCCGCTGCCGGCAGCCTGGGTCGCGGCCCCGGCCGAAGCCGGCGAGATGCGCGTCACCTTGCCAGCGAAACTCCGCCCGCCCAGCGCGTCGGCTTTGATCTGCACCTGCTGGCCCAGGTGCACCTTATCGATATCCACTTCGTTCAGGTTGACCTTGACCAGCATGGTGGTGACATCGCCGATGACCACCAGTGGGGCGCCCGAGCCGTAGTAGGAAGTGGCAGTGATCACCTCTCCCTCACGCACTTGCCGGGAGATGATGACACCGGAGCAGGGGGCCCGGATCACCGCGTCGGTCAGCTTCGACTCGGTCTCAGTGAGCGCGTCCTGGATCTGTCGCACGGAGGCTTCGGCTTCGGCCACCCGCGCACGATTCATGGCCACTTCGGTCTGCCGCGCCTGAGCCGCCACCAAGGCCGCCTTCTGCTCGCTCACCCGCTCCGCCGCCGAAGCCTCCTGCTGAGCCGCGACATCGATCGCCATCTTCGCGGAGTCTACGTCGTTCTGCGCGACGTAGCCACCCATCTGAAAGAGCTGGCGCTTGTTCTCGTACACCCTCTCCGCGTCCTTGCGCCGGGCCTGGGTTTCCTTGAGGGAGGCCTCCGCCGAGCGCACGCCGGCATTCGCCTGATCAATCTGGGAAGCAATGAGGGCGGGGTTCTGCTGGAGCGTAAGCTGGGCCTGCAAGACGCGCGCCCGCGCCGCCTCGAGTTGGGCCTGCACCTGGTCGCGCTGGGCCTCCACTTCCGGCACTGTGAGCCGCGCGATCAACTGCCCCTTCTCTACGCGGTCGCCCTCTTCGACGGCCAGCTCCGCGAGCTGCCCGGCCACCTTGGACTTCACCTCGACGCGCTTGATCGGCTCGATGGCTCCCGTCTCGCGTACGGCCACTACCACGTCACCGCGCTCGACCGGGGCGGTGCGCAGAGGCTTGCCTTTGTCGCGGGCCTTTGCGACCATGAAGCCGGCGCCCCCCAGGAGCGCCAGGGGCAGCACTACGGCCAGGAGCAGGATCTTCAGGCGTCGCATTCGCAGCGCTCTCTCCACGTCTCGGGTTTTGGTCGGTTCGTTCCGGCGGGTAGATGGCCCCGTCTCTGCCTCGACACTCTCTCGCTTCTCCTTTCAGGCAGCGACTCCCTGGCGGCCCGTCTCGGTCTCTATGGCCTACGGGGAGGGCTGGCAGGAGGTTTCGGCGATCCTCGGCTTTCTGCCACGCCGACCCCGCGGCGGCGCCCGTGCAGGGAGGGCAGGAGGCAAGTAGCCGGAGGCTACCAAGGCCGCCGGAGGCGACCGAGGTTCCTTCCCTACTGAATGGCCCCAGTGTGTGCCCGTCGAACGCGACGGCCGCGGAGCGTGACACACGGGGCGGGATGGAGCCGGTACACTAACGTGCACGCGCGAAGAGGGTGGCCACGCTGGCCGAGGTCTCGTTCCCTGCGCGGGCGTGCCGAGAGACCCAGGAGGAGGCGCAGTATGCCGGACCTGCAAGGTCAGAACGCGTCACGGGCAAGGACACGACGCTCAAGGCGGAGGTCGTCGAGGCCTTCGGAAAGACCTTGCGCGGCCGACTGCTCACACCCGATTCCCAGGGATACGATGAGGCGCGGACGATCTGGAACGCCATGATCGACCGCCGACCGGCGCTGATCGCGCGGTGCGCAGGCGCCGCCGACGTGATCCAAGCGGTCCGCTTCGCCCGAGAGCACGACTTGCTCGTGGCGGTGCGCGGTGGCGGACACAACATCGCCGGCAACGCGGTCTGCGACGGCGGCCTGATGATTGACCTCTCGCCGATGAAGTCGGTCCGGGTGGATCCCGTCGAGCCGGACCGCCCGGGTGGAGCCGGGGGTGACTCTGGGCGAGTTCGATCACGAGGCCCAGGCGTTCGGTCTCGCGACTCCCCTGGGGATCAACTCCACCACCGGAGTCGCCGGGCTGACGCTCGGCGGGGGCTTCGGCTGGTTGAGCCGCAGACTCGGGCTGTCCATCGACAACCTCCTCTCCGCCGACGTGGTCACCGCCGACCGGCGACATGGTGAAGGCGAGCGAGACGGACAACCCGGATCTCTTCTGGGCGATCCGCGGTGGCGGCGGGAACTTCGGGGTGGTGACCTCCTTCGAGTTCCGGCTGCACAGCAGTCGGCCCCGAGGTGCTGTCGGGCCTCATCATCCATCCCTTGGAGGCAGCCCGGGAGGTGCTCCACTTCTATCGCGACTTCCGTCAAGCACGCCCCGGAGGAGTTCGTCTGCTGGTTCGTGCTGCGGAAGGCCCCGCCCGTGCCTTTCGTGCCCGTGGAGTGGCATGGCAAGGAGATCCTCGCCCTGGCGGTCTGCCACTCCGGCAGCGTAGAGGAGGGCGAGCGCGTGGCGGCGCCGCTGCGCGAGTTCCGCGAACCGCTGGTGGACCTGGTCGCGCCGCACCCCTATACGGCCTGGCAGGCCATCCTCGATCCGCTCCTGGCGCCAGGCATGCGGAACTACTGGAAGTCCCACGACTTCCGAGAGCTGAGCGACGGCCTCATCGACGTGCTGGTGGACTATGCGCACCGGATCCCCGACCCGCAGACGGAGATCGCCTTCGCGCAGCTGGGCGGGGCCGTCAGCCGGGTCCCGTCCGAGGCCACGGCCTACGGGCACCGAGACGCCCAGTTCGTGATGAACGTGCACGGTCGATGGGAGGACCCGGCGAAGGACGCGGCCTGCATCGGCTGGGCGCGCGAGCTCTTCCAGGCGGCGGCGCCCTTCGCCACGGGTGCGGTGTACGTCAACTTCATGACAGCAGGACGAACAGGATCGGGTCCGGGCGGCCTACGGCGGGAACTACGACGCGGCTGGTCGAGCTCAAGACCAGGTACGATCCCGACCAACCTGTTCCGGCTCAACCAGAACATTCTCCCAGCAACCAAGCCCTGACGCGGGTCGGCCAGCTTCGGCGTGGCAGACGCGCTTCACGCATCCCCCCCCGAGGCGCGGCGCCACCGGGCTGACGAAGCACTCCTGCGGGCCAAACAGAAGGGGCGGGATCGCGTCGAGCTCTAGCTGAGTGTCGAACGGCTATGAGACGCCGCTGACAGTCCTCTGGGCCTGTCTACGAGGCTCGCGCACGCGACCATCGGAGACCCTCCGGCAGCGCCTCCGCGTACCGTCCCCTCTTCCGGGAGGGTGTTCACGCGGCTATGGAATATACGAGCGTGGATCTCAAACGTCGAATGCCGAGAGCGCTCAGTTCTGGAGGCGCCGACACGCAGCCAAAGACGCGCGCCGGATCCGGGCAGATCTTGACCGCCGCGGAGAGAGGAGATCACACTATCACTGCCCGTACTGGTGTTTCTCGCTGGTGGGTATCCCTGCTCTTCTGTGGCCTCGCGCTGATCCAGCTCCTGTTCTCACTGCCGCAGACTTGTGAGGCCCGACGTCGCGAACCGACGCTGAAGCTCGTGAAGATGGAGGGGGACAGCGCCGTCGTACAGGTTACGGCGCCGCCGTCGTTCAGGCCGAGCGCCGGGCTCACCGTGAAGGCGGTCGCCAACGTCACCTTTTCCTCCCAACGCGGCGGAACCTACAAGGCCGTGCTTCGCGGCACCTGGCAGAACGGCATCGAGCTTCAGTACAAACCCGGCCTTCACACGGCTGATGTCATCGATCAGGTCGAGGTTACGCTTGGGCCAGGGTCGTCGGTGACAAAGACCTTGTCGGCCGGCGTGACCTATGCACCGATTCAGGGTTGGGATGAAGAGTGGGCCAAGGCCACCTACCGGGTCACCCCGGCCGGCGGGGAGTGGGATCGGTCCGGCCAGGGTCCCATTGACCAAGCACCCGAAGCCTTCCTCGAACCCACCGAGACCAACACCGGAGCTTGGGTCGGCCTCAGCGGCTACTTTAGCCTCAGCGCCGAAGGCGCGCCCAGCGGCAGCGTCTCCTATCGATACGACGGTCTGGCGGAGTGGATCGACGAGGCGGCGCCTGCCCCTCCTCCTCCGCCTCCACCTCCCGCTCCCAAGCCCAAGGTGGAAGCCCCCCCGAAGACCGAACAGGAGGACGAAAACGACCGGCTCCTAAAGCTCTACGATCGCATCTCCCGCATGGAGCGACGACTGGCGCAGGCCGGGGTCGAGATCCATCTCCAGGGCCTCGCGGCCGTCGATCTCCGGGAGCAAATCCGCGTCCTGCAGGCCGCGATGGCAGACGAAGGCCTCTATCAGGTGGAGCGGGAGGAGGCGGCAGAGAAGCTGCCCAAGCTCCGCGCCCAACTCGCCACCATCCTCGAGGCCCAGGACAAGCTCATCGCTCAGGTCTCCCTGGAGTACAAGGAGCTGACCCTGCAGGCGGGCCTGGCTCTCGACAAGGCCGTCTCCCCTGACATGAAGAGCAAGCTGGAGGCGATCAAGGCCACCCTCGACGACAGATCCGAGGTGCTGCCGCTCCAGCTCTACCTCGCCTCCGGGCAGCGAGAGAAGTTCCAGGAGATCGCCCGCGATCTCATCGCGCGGAAGGTGCAGCCCGGTGTGGTCTACCGCCTGCGCGCCGCCGACTACACCCACAACGGCGAGCCCCGCCTCGCTCTGTACGCCCTCCACAAGGCGCTGGACGCGAACCCCGACGACACCGCCAGCCAGGCCATGCTGCGCGGCATCGAGGTCGGCTATCTCAAGGCCATTTCCGCGAAGACCCTGGGCGACGCCGCCGAGGTGCGCGCGAAGTTCGAGGAGGCGGTCTCGGCCCATGGTGAGCCAGGAGGGTTCAACTACCTCAAGGATCTGCTCACCACCGGCATCACCACCTCGGCGAGCGCGATCGGCGGCAAACCCGAAAGCCTTGCCGATTTCGCCATCAGCGCGATGGAGGAGGCCGTCATCGAGCACGCCGGCCTCGAGATCATCATCCGCCTCCGCAACAAGGGCATCACCCTGGGGCGGATGCAGAAGATGACCAACAAGGAACTGGCGGAGGCGCTCAAGGATCACTACAAGGCCGAGATCACCGATGCTGACGCCTTCCGCATGCGTAAGTCCATGGCCATGGCCTATCAGAACGCCGACGTCAAGCGCCTGCTGGCCCCCACCAAGGAGGAGTTCGATTCGGACCGCGGCGTGTCGTACTTCGCCACCGACGCCTTCGACCAGACCTGGACCGACTGGGCCGGAGACGCCGCCAACATCGCCAACGTCATGATGACGTTCGCGCCCTCCGCCATCATCAGCTCCGGGGGCAAGCTCGCCACCGTCCGCCTGATGAAAGCGGAGGAGCTGGCCCGGGCCCGCAGTCTCGGCGAAGGCTTCGCCTCCACCCTCAAGCTCGAGGAGATGGCTCGCCGGATGAGCCAGACGCGGGCCGGTGCGGCCGTGATCCAGGACCTACTGCGCTTCGATGAGACCACCGGTTTCGTCTCCAAGATGCTGGCCCAACTCCTCATCCAGGAGGGCATGATTCAGGCCGGCGGGCGCCTCGGGGGCCGGCCGGGCGAGATCGCCGCGGAGATCCTCGCCTCCTTCGGGATGGGCGACCTGGAGGGCGCGGCCCGTCTGCTGAAGCGTTACGGCATCAAGCCGGACCAGGTGGACGCGCTCACCACTCGCCTCAGTCGCTCCCTCGCCAAGTCCCAGGAAGTCCGACTGCCTTCCGAGCCCTACTTGAGGAAGGCCGAGCAGGCCCTCGAGGAGATGAAGTCCGGCGGCGTCACTCAGAGCACTGCGCAGGAGCTGCGGGCCGGCGCCAAAGAGGTCGAGGAGCGCGCCCAGACCACCCTGAAGTCCGCCGCCGACCCTGCCGCCGACTCCGGGGTGGCCCTCGAGGCCCACAAGCAAGAGGTGCTGCAGGACACGCTGAAGGCCGGGGGCGCCGGAGATGCCGCCCGCACCAGGAAGAACCTGGAGTACCTGCGCAAGCTCGAACAGCAGGCGTCCGATGACGCCGAGGCCGCCGCCAAGAATCTTACCACCACCAAGCAGGTCGGCGAGCGCCTCAAAGCCGGCAAGGCGGTCACGACCGCCCCGGCGAGCGCCGGCGCGGCTACCCAGCCGCGAGCCGCAGCCGCCACTGGAGGCGGCCGCGTGCGTCCTCCGCCGAGGATGCCTTCCTCCGCCGCAACTACAAGCTCGCCCGCCAGCGCTATCAGGCCGCGCTCGAACTCGGCAAAGACCTGGCGCCCGAGGAGATCGAACGCATTCAGGGTCGGCTCAAGCTGATCGACGAGGTCGAGAAGGTGGGGCGGGAGCGCGCCGCCCGCGCCAGCGTCCCCGGCAACCGCAAAGTGGGGGAGTCGTTCACACCCGAGGAAACCGCCCACCTGGAGACGATTCCGTGGAAGCAGACGGAAGCCGTTACCTACGAGACCGGAGAGGCGAGCTTCACCAAACCCCGCAAGATGTTCAACTCCAAGGGCGAGCCGATCGCCATCTTCAAACCCATGTCGCTGCAGGGGGGCGTCGATCTGGATGGCGAGGTGGCAGCCTACGAGTTCGGCAAGATCCTCGGTCTGGATGTTCCCGCCGTGACCCGCGTCAAAGTCCGCGGCCCGAATGGCGAGGAGGTCGAGGGTATCGCCATCCGCTACATCGATGGCGATAACTTCCTCAAAGCCAGCGAGGCCGAGTTCCTCTACGCCAAGCGAGAGATCGCGCAGGACAAGGCCTTCAGCGCCTTCCTCGGCGACCACGATCGCCATATGGGAAACTACTACTACACCCAGGACGGGCGCGTGCTCTCGATCGACCACGGGATGGCCGATCTGGCCGAGGGACGAGCGCGGGGCCTCTCCCCCGAGGAGTTCGACACGTTCGCGGCAGCGGGCGATGGAGACCAACGTAACGGGCGTAGGCCAACTCCATCCGGAGATCGGAGAATCTCGAACGGAAGATCGCCTTCCAGGACATGGGCGACATGGTCGCAAAGATCGAGGGCCTCAGCGACGAGCAGATGACCGGGGTGCTCCGCAAGGTCTATGGCAGCGGTCCGGAGGCCGAGCGGAAGATCGCCGACGCGCTGACGGCCCTGAACGTGCGCAAGCAGCATCTGCGCGCGATCATGCAGAAGCATTTCCCGCCACTCCCCAACGCCGTCACCGGCTCCATCCGTGCCCCCGCCGCTCCTCGCCCGGCGACCGGGAACGTGGCCCCCGCCCCAGTGAAGACGAAGCCAAAGCCAAAGCCGGTGGCCTGGCGGCCGCTGCCGGTGCCGCCTCTCCGGCAGGCAGCGTGAGAGGAGGCGCGGCATGAGATCCCCCATCCGCCTGCTCCGCGCGCTCTCCCTGATGTCGCTCCTCCTGCTCGCGCCGGGGAGAGCGGCCCGCTCACTCGCGGGGAGAAGGCTGCTCCTGCCGCCGCCAAGCCGCAAGCCTCCCCGGCCGCGCTGACCCAAGGGCGCGCCGCCTGCGAAGCGAACGAGAAGCAGTTGCTCGAGGCGCTGCGCGCCTACAGCGCTGAGAGCGGGGGCGCCCTCCCCGACCGCCTCTCCCGCCTCTTCTACGGAGCCTACGTGGACCGCGTTGCGGCCTTCGCCTGCCCCGGCTCCGGAAGGGAGCTGACCGATCGCACGCAGATCGACGACAGCGGAGGCTACGTGCTGCTGGTCTCCACGTGGCCGACCGCGCGCGCGCCCGTTCTCGGCGACCGCGCGGCCGCCAACCACGGCGGCCAAGTCTGCGTGGCTTTCAGCGATGGGTCCTTCGAATGGATGTCGGCCCTGCCCGGCGCCCCCATCGCGGCCGCACCTTCGGCCCCACCCGGGGCTGATCCCACCGCCAGCGCTCAGATCGGGCCATTCACCGGCGTCATCGTCGATTGCCGCGGCCTGGATGTCAAACGCGGCATGTGGCCCAAGATCGTCAGTAACGTGGGAGAGGACGTCTGGAAAGCAACCAAGGACACCGACGTCAGCCTCGCCCTGGAACGCGGCCTGGTCAGCTACCAGATCTCCCTCGAAGAGGCGAGGAGATCAGACCGCGTAGGCGGCAATCCCCTGCTGATCAAGGCCGTCGGCGCAGCAGGCACGGGGGATGCGGTGCGCATCTACCCCGTGGTGACGCCCACCGACGCGCAGCTCATTCTGGAGGAGAACAGCAAGTCCAGGTTCCTGGACAGGGACGCGATCTGCTTCATCACCGACTGAGGCGCGCAGCCTACCGAATCAACGCCGCCCGATCGGCGTCGGGCGGAGAGGGTAGCCGAGGTCACCATCTCGAGTAGGGCGGCTTCGGTTAGCAGGCAGGTACGCGTCTCAGTCTCCGCCAGTTGATGGGGCGTCGGCGGAGGAGGTCGAAGCGGCGGGAACGCCGGGACAGCCGGGGGCAGGACCCTTTCCCCGGCGGCCAGAACACAGGGCCGCGCCGATAGGCACAGCCGTGAACCTCGCACCATCGGCGGGCGGAAGGAGACAGGTATGACGCGCCCCTCGGGACTGGTGATCGACACCCACTGCCATCTCGGGCCGGGGCTGCTGGCGGAGGAACTCGTCTCGATGATGGACGAAGCGGGCATTAGCAAGGCGGTGGTTTTCCCATGTCCCTCCAACTGGTCGCGGCCGGATCCGGATAACTACTATCACACCAACGACTACATCGCCGAGGCCCAGCGGGCGCATCCGGACAGGCTCATTGGGTTCGCCTGCCTCAACCCCCAGTTCGCCGGCGACGCGGGCACCGGCATGCCGAACCTGGCCGACGCGAGAGCTGCGGCGGTGCGTGACTGAGCTGGGGCTGCAGGGGATCAAGCTGCACCCCGAAGTGCACTGCTTCACGGTGCCCACCCTGATCGGCAGCGAGCTGATGGAGACGCTGGTGGAGCTGCAGCACGAGACCGGCCGAAGCCTCCCGGTCATCTGCCACGGCATGACGACGATGGGCGCGATGCCCGAGCACTTCGCCATGCTCGCGGCGAGGTATCCGTCGGTGCCCATCATCATCGCGCACGGCGGCGGCTTCCAGAACCTGTACTTCACCTCCATCGATCCCGTGGCGAAGCACGACAACCTCTTCGTCGATCTGGCCATGACGACCATCGATGACTGCCACCTGCTCTCGGTCGCCAGCCGGATCGGGGTGGAGAAGGTGCTGTTCGGGACGGACCACTTCGCCGCGATCCCAGAGGAATCTCTACCGCAACTTCCTGTTCGTGCTCGAAGGAGCCTTTCCCGATGCCGCGGACCGGGCGAAGGTGCTGGGCGGGACTGCGGCTCAGGTGCTCGGCCTCACCTGACTGGCACCCGGGCGCGCCACAGGGGATCCAGCAACCTAGGCGGCCCCAAGCGCAGCCATCGGCAACAGGGCGAACTCCCCTGCGCGGTGCCTCGTGCGGCCACCCCTGACGGCCCGGAAGCCGCCCCGCCCTCGGCGAAGCAGGGAACCTGCACCTGGCTTCCGCCGCTCATCGCCGACTCGTGTGCGCAGATGCCAGGCGCAGTCCAGTTCGCCGCAGTGACCGCGTCGATCCAGGGCGGCCGCTGCTCCACGATGCTCAGCACGAACTCGTGCACGAGGTGGGGATGGGAGCCGTGGTGTCCACCCCCCTGCAGGAAGGACAGATGAGGGTCGGATTCGTCGTACACCGTGCGCTTCGTGAAGCGCGCGATTGAAGGCGGCAGCAGGTCGGCGCGGTCGGGCGGCTCAACCTGCTCCACGGTCACGGGCCGGCGGTGGCCTGGCCGCAGCTCGCCCATGCGGTGCAGCACCGGCGGACTGTCGTCGGTGACGGCCCATTCGAAGCTCACCTTCTCACAGAGCACGGCGAAGGACTCGAGATACGCCTTGGCGGTGTGGAAGAGCGATCTGGTCACCTCGGCCGCGACACCGGTCCCCTCCAACTGCAAGATGGCGGTCTCGACGGGGAATGGATTGCCGTATTGCTGCCGCAGCTCCGGGCGCATGCTCCCGGACCCAAAGCAGCAGACGCTGGTGGCCCGCCCCCCGGCAAGGGCCAACAGGGGCGCGACTGCATGGGTGGCGTAGTGCATCGGCGGCAGCCCGGCCCAGTAGGGAGGCCAGGCTTCCATGTCCTGGTAGTGGGCGCCTCGCAGGAACTGAATCGGCCCCCATCTCCCCGCGCTCCAGCATCGCCTTCACGTACAGGTAGTGCCGCGTGTAGACCGCGGTCTCCATCATCATGTAGTTCCGGCCGGACTCCCGCTGCGCCGCGACGATCGCGCTCAGCCCTTCGATACTCGTCGCCATCGGCACGGTACAAGCACAGTGCTTGCCGGACGCGAGCACGGCGACGGACTGCTCTGCGTGCAGCGGAATGCCGGTGACAAGGTGCACCGCGTCGATGTCCGGACAGGCAATCACCTCTTCGAAGCGGCGCAGCCGGTGCGAGATTCGGAAGCGATCTCCGACTTCGCGGAGGCGCGTCGCGTCCTGGTCGCAGATGGCAACCGCCGCGACGTTGGGGTGGTGCAGGTAGATGGGCACGAACTCGGCTCCGAATCCGAGCCCAACCACAGCCACACGAAGGTCAGCCTTCTCAGCCACCGCCGTTCTCCCACACGTCGCCCGAGCACACAGGGCTCAGGCGTCAGTGCATCCAACCCGTTCGGCAAGCTCCCTTCGCCGAGGCAGCGCCCAAGGACCTGCCAGAGACGCCGTGGAGGTTTGGCCACCGCGGAAGGATTCCCCCAGGCCAAACTCGTAGGGCCGACTGCTGGCAGAGGGACCCAGAGCACGGATCAACCGCCGAGGGTGCGCCCGGCTTATGCAGGAAGTGGCCACTGGAGGTGACTTGACAGGCCACTCGGCATCCCATAGAGTGCAAACGTTTACACGGCGGAGGCTGGCCTCCGGGTAGGCCGAGGCGCGGCTGGCTCTGACCACTGGCATCGGTGCTATGGGGGATCGGGCGACTTGCCCCGGTGGTCTGCAGGGCGTGTGACCAGGCCTTCACGGTGAAGATGTCGCGGGCGAAGTAGAGAGAGGTGGGCAGGATGAAGTGCGTTGCCATCACGGGGGAAAGGCGGTCCGAGCTGGTCGAGGCGCCGGACCCGCAGGCGCGGGGTGAGTTTGTGGTGGTGAAGGTGCACGCCGCCCCCATGTGCACCGAGTACCGTGCGTTCGCCGCCGGGCAGATGCACCAGCCCTTCGGTCACGAAGCAGCAGGGGAAGTGGTGGAGGTGGCCCAGCCGGGGAAGGTAAAGGTCGGCGACCGGGTGGTGGTGATGCCGCAGTTGCCATGCGGCCGGTGCGCGCTCTGCCTTCAGGGCGACTACATCCACTGTGAGCACACCCTCGACCTGGAACGGGAGACCGACTACGCCCACGGCAACCCGACCTACGCGGAGTACCTCCTCAAGCAGGACTGGCTCCTGGTGCCCATCCCCGACGGCATGTCCTACGATCACGCGAGCATGGCCTGCTGCGGGCTGGGCCCGACCTTCGGGGCGATGCAACTGATGCAGGTAGGGAGCTTCGACACCTTGCTCGTGGCGGGATTGGGGCCGGTGGGCCTCGGCGCAGTGGTGAACGCGGTGCACCGCGGGGCGCGGGTGATCGGTGTGGAGAGCAACCCCTACCGCGCGGCGCTGGCGAAGCGGCTCGGAGCGGAGGAAGTGCTGGATCCCAGCGGCGCGGACCTGGGGGAGCAGGTGAAGGACCGTACCGGGGGCCTCGGCGCGACCAAGGCAGTCGAGTGCTCGGGAG
This sequence comes from uncultured Armatimonadota bacterium, assembly GCA_963699135.1. Lineage (GTDB taxonomy): Bacteria > Armatimonadota > Hebobacteria > Hebobacterales > Hebobacteraceae > JBEKKD01. The sequence goes on from OY969415.1 coordinate 2,878,142, forward strand.
TGGGTGCATCTGTCGTGTCCTGCGTGCGAGCGGTACGGCGCAAGGGGCAGGTGGCCGTGGTAGGCGGCAGCGGCGAATTCACCCTCCACGGCTGGCAAGATGTGATCAGCAAGGGACTCACCTTGCGTGGAGCGTGGCACTACAACCTTGCGGACACGCCCCACCTCATGCAGGTGATCGCCGACCGCGGCCCACTGCTCGACCTCATGATCACCCATACCTTCCCCCTCGCCGAGGCGCAGCAAGCGTTCGAACTGCAGGTGAGCGGCCAATGCGGGAAGGTCATTCTCCATCCGTGGGAAGAGCGGCACGGCGGATCAGGAGGTGGCAGATGAGCAAGTATCGCGCGGCGGTTGTCGGTTGTGGCCCGCGCTCGCATGGACACCTGTCGGCCTATCGTCTGCTCGACACCGTCGAGGTCGTCGCCTGCTGCGATCGACTCGACGACCGGCGGATGTCCTTCGAGACCAAGTATGGGCTGCGGGGCTATCGCGATCCAGTGGAGATGATCGAGCGGGAAAAGCCGGACCTGGTCCACCTCGTCACTCGCCCCGGCACACGAGTTGAGCAGCTCCAGATGGTGAGCGAGCTGGGCGTGCCGGCCTGCATCGTGGAGAAGCCGATCTCGCTGGAGGTGCGCGACTGGCGCGCCCTCTGCGCCCTGGCCGAGAGCACCGAGACGAAGGTCAGCGTCGGGGCGCAGTGGCGGTACTCCCCCCACATGAGCCGGTGCCGGGAGGCGCTGGCCTCCGGGCGACTGGGCCGACCTCTGCTTCTGGAGGCGACGGCCGTGTCCAGCCTGTGCGACCAGGGGGTGCACGTGCTGGACTGGGCGATGTCGCTCAACGGCGAATCGCCGGCCCGCCGAGCGTCTGGAGCAGTGCACGGCGCGGATGAACTCGGGAGCACCCAGCCCGGCCCCCGCGGCGCCGCCGCGTATCTGGCCTTCGAGAACGGGGTCGGCTGCAGCTTCGTCCTCGGGCCGGCCGCGCCCCTGGTATCGACCTCCTATGAGGCCATCGGCCGGTATTCCCACTGCCGCGTGGCCGCCTACTGCGAGCGAGGCCGGGTGCTGTTCGAGGAGTTCGGCCGGTGGGAGATCGCGTCGCCGGAAGGCCTGGAGTCGGGCGAGACGATGAGCATGGCGGAATGGGAGGCCCACAACGACCAGGCGCAGGCGAACCTGACGCAGGCCACCATCTCCTGGCTGGAGGACGATGCCAGGCCGGCCGACACCTGCCTGACACGAACCCTGGCCCAGTGGAACGCGATTCTGGGGGTCTACGCGAGCGGCGTATGGAGCCGGCCCGTCGACCTGCCCTTCGACCCGCCGGAGGATCTCTTCGCGCAGTTGACTGCACACCTCACGCGAGACCACGAGCAGACGTCGTCGCCGACGCCATGAGGCCACCCGACGCGGGAGCGCGCCTGCGCTTTCCGATCCCGGCGCAGGCGAACGCGTAGAAAAACAACGCCGAGCAACCCAGGCCTCCGAGGGGGGGTTGTGAACCCAAAGCAGGAGAGACAGTGATGCAGACGTGGCACGTAGCACCCGCCGACATCCCCGGGATCGCGCCGGAGGCGCAGCTCCGCACCATCAGTGCCGCCGCGGCGCGGGTCGCGGCCGGAGACACCGTCATCATCCACGGAGGCACCTACCGCGAGCACGTGATCGTGGAGGCAAGCGGCACCGCGGAGCAACCGATCCGCTTCGTCGCTGCTCCCGGGGAGCGGGTGATGATTACCGGGGCCGACGAGATCGCCGACTGGGAGAAGGCGGATCGCAGGCAGCACATTTACCGGACCTCCTGGCCTCACGTGTTCCTGGCGCGGGCCTCGCTCACGCACCCATCAGATGACTACCACCTGCTGACCGGAAGGGCGGAGCAGGTGATCGTGGACGGGTACCTGCTGCGGCAGGTGCTGGACCGGAAGCACCTCTCCCGCGGCTCATTCTACGTTGACCTCGACGCGAAGCAGCTCTACGCCTGGGGCCATGGCAACGAGCCTCTCAACGGGAGGGTGCGAGTGGAGGCGGCGACGCGGAGCCGGCTCTGGGAGTCCCGGGGCGACCACCTGCATCTGCGCGGCTTGCGCTTCCGGTACGCGGCCAACCACGCGCAGATGGGCGCGGTGCAGCTACGCGGGGATCACGGGGTGGTCGAAGACTGCAGCTTCGAGAGGGCCAATGCCTGCGGCGTCAGCTTCACGGGGCAGCACCTGGTGGCGCGGAGGTGCGCCTTCCAGGACAACGGTCAGCTCGGCTTCGGGGGAGGGCGGCCGCACCATCTGCTCCTCACGGAATGCCTCGTCCGCAACAACAACACGAAGCGGTTCTACCGCCACTGGGAGGCGGGCGGGAACAAGATCGCGCTGGCCAGAGGCGTGGTCTTCGAGAAGAGCGTGTTCGTGGAGAACCGCGGCTCGGGCATCTGGTTTGACATCGGCAACGAGGATTGCGTGGTGCGCAACTGCTTGATCGCGGATAACGAGGAGGCCGGCATCTTCTACGAGATCTCCTATCGGCTGCACGCGCACGACAATGTCATCGTCGGCAACGGTTTCACGGGCGCCCCAGCGGCCGGGGGGCTGCTGACCGGCATCGCGGTCGCCAACTCACCGGGCTGCGTTATCACGCGCAACCTGATCGTGGGGAACTGGTCGGGGATCAGCTACCGGGAGAACCCGCGGGAGACTCCGCTGATCGAGGACAGTGAGGACCGCCCGGTGTGGAGTCATGACGGGGACATCCACCACAACTACCTCGCCTACAATCAGATGGCCCAGATGTGGGGATGCTTCGAGATCCAGGACCAGCGCCACTGGCCGGCGGCTGCGCAGGAGGCGTCCGCGATGGAGGCGGACGAGAGCGGACGACAGCCACGCGGGCTATCGCTGGAGAAGCTGAAGCTGGGGCATCACGATAACCTCTACCATGCGGCTCCGGGGCAGGGCCTGTTCCACTGGGGGTCTCCGCGAGGCCGGAACCGCCAGTACGCGAGCCTCGACGAGATGCGCGGGGAGCTGGCGCTGGAGCAGGGAAGCGCGGCCGCGGAGGCCGGGTTCGCGGATCCGCTCACCAGAGACTACCGCGTGCCGGCTGACAGCCCTCTTCTGCGGATGGGGTGCTACCCGCAGGGAGAGGTGCCAGGCGTGAAGCTGGGCATCCTCCCATGACGAGCTGACGAGGGAGCGGCAAGAGGTACGGCTACCATCCCACCGGGCGGCACGCCATCTCCGCTGAGCTGAGGCCCGGAGGGGCTCCGGAACACCAAGGACAGTGAGCTTCGCGGGCGGCACTTACGGTGCGCCGGCTCTCTCCGCGGAGCCGCGGCGGTAGTAGTCCCTGGGGGTGCAGCCAACCCGACGTTGAAAGAGGCGGCTGAAGTAGCAGGCGTTACTGAACCCCGACTCAGCCGCCGCCTCTCCAACTGACAGAGCTGCGTTCGCAAGCAGCAGGCGCGCCCTGGCCAATCGCGGCGTCGATGAGATCCTCGATAGGACTCGTGCCAAAGAGCGATCGATAGAGCACGCCGAAGCGGGAAACGCTGAGGTTGGCCAGTCCGGCCATGCGCGCCACTGTCCACCGCTCCTCCAGCCGCTCGTGGACCTGCATGCGTATGGTCCGGAGCGCCTCGGCATGGGTTAGATCGGCCGGCTTCAGCCCGGATTGCTCGTGCTCGTTTGTCAGCCGCCCGAGCCTCAGCAAGAGCGTCTCGACCAGGGTCCGAACAGAGCGCTCCCAGAACGGCTCCCTTCGGTGCAGCTCTCGGCTTATCGCCGTGAGCATCGGCGGAATGAAGTCGGCCTCTCGGGGCCGGAAGAGCCTGTTCACGGGCAATCGGAAACGGCTGACCAGCTCGGACACCCCCGGTCCGTCCACGTGCATGTGATCGTCCGCGTGGCCCACACCGCGCCCGGAGAACCACTGCGGGAAACGGGGAGCGTATAGCAGGCAGTCGTCTGGTTCCCCGTTTACTAGCCCAGCAGCAGTGCGCACCAGCATCGGGCTGTAGAAGCGCAGCAGGACATATTCGTCCAGCCCGTGGGGCCGGTCGACGGTGTAGCCCAACTCGTGGACCCAGCGAACGCCCAGCGCCGTAACTACCACCTGGCTCGCGTCATCCTGCGTCCATGAACTGCTCACTCTAGGTCCTCCTCACGGCAACGGGAAAGAGGAGTGGCGACGCCCGGCCGCTCCGAAGTCTACCACCAGCATACAACCGAATAGGTCAAGTAATCAACCGAATTGAGCATTCTCCCCCCAGGGATTCAGGGGTATAGTGCAAGAGTCCTAGAAGCCCAAGGGGCATTGATGAGCGAGGAAAGGCAGTACAGGGTAGGGGTGTCGTCCGCGAGGGGCCAGGTCGAGGTCTAGCTTAGGAGGAGGCAGAGCCATGATGGTTACGCCAAGTCGCAAGGGATTCACGCTGATCGAGTTGCTTGTGGTAATCGCGATCATTGCGATTCTTGCCGCGATGCTGTTCCCTGTGTTCGCGAGGGCCCGGGAATCGGCCCGCAAGATTCAGTGCCTGTCGAACGTGAAGAACGTCGCGATGGCGTTTCAGATGTATCTTACCGACTATGATCGGCTGGCCCCTGCGGAGCATCGGCAGGAGGTGCTCGACGTCTTCTGCGATAGCGCACCCTCTGCCACCGGCAAGAACCCCTACCTGCGCTGGCCTGTGATCTTGGACGAGTACACCAAGAACCGCGACGTCTGGCGCTGCCCGAGCGCCAAGTACGCGAACGGAGCGATGGCCATCGCCGCCGGCACGGACTGGTTCGCTTACTGGGTCGCCAACTCGGGGGGAGAAACGTGCCCATCGGACGCCTTCGGGGGCAGTGATACTTTCCCGCCGGGATGGGGCGGGAGCATCACCGACTCGGTCCTCCAGGGCCGGACCGGCTTTGCCAGGGCAGGTCCCAGCGAAGCGGTCGCCAATGCCTTCGAGCAGACGGTTGGCACCACCTCCGCCTACTACCGCGATCTAAAGCCCGGTTCAGTGGAGGATCCCGCGAAGTTTATCGTGTGCGGCGACGCGGGCGTCAGGGCCGAATACATGAAGCTCTCCGACCTGGTTTACCCAGATGTCTGCAAGGTCGAGGCCGATCCCACCTGTGGTGCGGACTGGGCGAACTGCTCGGATAGTCAGCAATGCGGCCTTACCCATGAGGCGCAGCTCAAGTTCTGGAGCGACAGCTCCATGAGGCAGCGGTACACTCGCCATCTGGGGGGCAGCAATATGGGCTTCATGGACGGCCACGCGGCCTGGATGGCGGCCGATGCCATCTACGCCAACTCCCACGGAGGCCAGCGGAACAAGCAGGACACCTTCGGGGACCTCCGCGGCGCCGCCTGCTGCGATGGCTGCTTCTGCAGGTACTGTGTGTGCGAGTGACGCCCCGGACTGGGGCTGCGGAGAGGGGTCGTAAGGGCTAGGGTAGCAACATGCACGGGGGGAGAGCGCCGCCAGGCTCTCCCCCCCTGGTTTGTCATGGAAGGGCATCCAGCTTCACGTAGATGTGGTTGCCACGCGGCAATGGAACCGCCCTGCAAGCTCAAGGCGGGCAGGGCTGGCGGCGGCCGGGACGGCCGCCATCTACCCCCGCGAATCGGAGGCCAGAGGTGAGCAGCATCGAGTTCGGGATCGTTGGGGCCGGCTGGCGCAGCGAGTTCTATCTGCGCATTGCGAGGGCCCTACCCAGCCGGTTCCGGGTGAGCGGGGTCGTCGTCCGTAATCCGGAACGCCGCAAGGCCTTCGAGCAGACCTGGGGCGTGCGCGCCTGCGCGAACACGGCGGAGCTGCTGCAGACATCCCCGTCCTTCGTGGTGACCTCTGTGGGCTGGCCGGCCAACCCGCCTCTGCTCCAGGAGCTGGCCGCGCAGGGCGTGCCGGTGCTGTCCGAGACCCCGCCTGCGCCTGACCTGGAGGGGCTCCGCGCCGTGGCTGCGCTCACCCGCCAGGGCGCCCGCATCCAGGTGGCCGAGCAGTACTGGGCCCAGCCCCATCACCTGGCCTGCACGGCGCTGATCGAACGAGGGCTGCTCGGCCGGCCTACCCATGCGCAGGTGTCAGTGGCTCACGGGTACCACGGGATCAGCCTCCTTCGGAGGTTCCTCGGGATCGGGTTCGAGTCACCGACCATCAGCGGAAAGCGGTTCGCCGCCCCGATCGTGGCCGGCGCCGGACGGCAGGGCCTCCCAGCGCGGGAGATAGTCCGCGACTCCGAGCAGGACATCATCTTCCTCGACTGGGGCGACCGCCTGGGGGTGCTGGACTTCACGGGCGACCAGTACTTCGGCTGGATCCGCAATCGCCGCATTCTCCTCCGCGGTGAACGAGGCGAGATCGCCAACGACACCATTTCGTATCTCAAGGACTTCCGCACCCCGATGTCGGCCGACCTGTGTCGAGTTGTTACGGGCGCGAACGGGGACCTGGACGGCTTCTACCTCAAGGGGATACAGGCGGGCGGCGAATGGGTCCACTGCAATGACTTCACACCCGCGTCGCTTCCCTGACGACGAGCTTGCCATCGCCACCTGTCTCGCCAGGATGGACGAGTACGTGCGGACGGGCCGGGAGTGCTACTCCCTCGCGGAGGCCTGCCAGGATCACTATCTGAGTCTGCTCTGCCAGCAGGCCGTACGGGAGGGGCGGGAGATTCGGGCGGAGCCGCAGGAGTGGGCGAGCTGAGGTGAGGCCTCGTCCCTCGGTCGACGGCGAGCAGGAGTCGCCCGGAGTAACAGCCGCGGCCAGGCGGGGGCATCCGCTCCGGGTGCGGGCCATCGTCATCGGGCTGCTGCTCGTGCCCGCCCTCACCCTCTTCGCGGTGTGGGGCGACTGGCTCGAGGGCGGCAATGGCGCGGCGGACTCCCTGAACGGCGTCGCCGTTGGCGGTGCTTGCCCTGTTGACCGCGGTCAATGCCCTGCTGCGACGTCGACCGCCCCAGTGGACCCTCTCGCCGGGCGAACTGATCGCCATCTACCTCGTCGTCGCCACCGCATGTGCATCACGGGCGGCATCTGGCAGTGGGGCAGGTCGCTCGCGGCCAACATCGCCTACCCGACCTGGGCGGCCAGTCCCGAGAACGGCTGGGCGGAGACCGTCCTGCCCTATCCTGCCCCACGGCCTGGTGGTCACCGACCGGGAGGCGCTGGAGGGATTCGCCTTCGGCGGCAGCACGCGCCTACCGGATGGCAGGTGCTGCGCGCCTGGACGGCTCCGGCCCTGTGGTGGACGGCGTGGCTCACGGCGACGCTGTGGGTGACGCTCTGTCTGGGCGTCATCGTCCGGCGCCGGTGGTCGGAGGAGGAGAAGCTGGCCTTCCCCATGACGACCGTGCCGCTGCAGCTGGCCGACCCGGAGGACCGGCTGTTCCGAGACCGGCTGTGGTGGGTGGGGTTCGCCGTCTCCGGCGCGATCGGGGTGCTGGGCATCATCCACCAGTTCCTGCCGGCGATACCTGCGATCACCACCGCGGTGGAGATCGAGAGCTTCATCAGCCAACAACCCTCCCTGGGATGCCATCCGGGGCATCGCCCTCTACTGGGGTCCGTGGGAGATCGGGCTCTGCTACCTGATGCCGCTGGACTTCGCCTTCTCGCTGATCGTCTTCAACCTGTTCTGGAAGGCGGAGTACATGCATCTGCCGGATGGGGGGCTGGCTGACCAGTCCCTGGGGCGGGTTCCCCTATGGCGACCAGCAGAACATCGGCGCCTACCTCGCGGTGATGGCCTCGGTGGTCTGGCTGGATCGGCGCTACCTGGCGCAGGTGCTGCGCAAAGCGCTCGGCACTCTCCTCCGTGCTCGACGATCGGGAGGAGGGGCTCAGCTACCGCACCGCGGTGTTGGGGCTGGTCGGTGGGCTGGGGTTCCTGTGGTGGTTCTACAGCCGCAGCGGCATGACGGCGCCGCATCACGGCCGCCTTCCTCCTGCTCTACTTCACCATGATGATGGCGATGGTACGGATGCGGGCGCAGATCGGGCCGCCCGCCCACTGGATGTTCGGCACCATGCCGGAGTACGTGCTCACCCAGTTCCCCGGCACGCCGGCCGATCGGCCCGCGGGGCCTCGGGCTGATGGCCATGATGCGCCCCTTCATGGTACGAGCAGAACTCGAACCCGGCGCCCATCCAACTGGAGGGGCTGCGGATGGCGGAGCGGGGCGCGATGCGGGCGCGGCACCTCGCCTGGGCGCTTGCCCTCGCGGTGCCGCTCATCATGCTCTGCTACTTCTGGGCCAACCTGCACATCGGCTACCGGTTCGGGCTGGGCGCGAAGGCCCCCGCCGACCTGCTGGCCATCTGCAACGATGCCTCCGAGCAAGGTGGATGTGTGGGTGCGCGACCCGGCCGGGCCCAACTGGAGCGGCACCATCAGCATCGGCATCGGCGCGGCCATCGCCGCTCCTTCTGATGGCCCTCAAGCTGCGACTGCCCTCCTTCCCGCTGCACCCGCATGGCCTTCCCGCTCGCCTTCAGCTGGACCATCGATGCCATGCTGCCGGCCATCACCATCACCTGGGTCGCTCAAGGCGGTGCTGCTGCGCTACGGCGGCCTGCGCGCGCACCAGCAAGGCGCTGCCCTTCTTCCTGGGGCTGATCGTGGGCACCGCCAGCGTGGGACTGATCGGGACCGTGCTGTCGCACGCGCTGCTAGGGGTGTAGACGCGCGAGATCGCCACCGATGGGGTATCGAGCGGGATCGTGCTACAGATCAGGCGGTAGCTATCGGACGGCGACGGAACCGGCCTTGCCAGTTCGGATCGAGCAGAGTCCGGAAACACCGGTCTGGACGGTTCCATCGCCGCGGGGCAGGGACGGCGGGAGGCAGGAGCGTCCCGGGAGCCAGATGAACCTCCAGACAGCATGGGGTGTGGCTGCGGCCATTGCCCTCGCAGTGCAGCCCAAGTGATCGGAGGCGGGATATGCCAGGGAACGGGAATTGGAAGACGCTCTACGAGGCGGAGCGCATACAGCTCGCGGAGGAGGGATATCCGGTGTCGGGGAAGCGGCCGGCCGGCGCAGGCCTGACCGAACGCGACTGGGAGCGAGCATACCGGCGGCTTTGGAAGGTCCGGGAGAAGGGGCTGCGGCCGGACTTCCCCTATGTGGAGCCGGACGACTTCGAAGCTATCCTCGCCGAAGCCGAGTCGGCGCCGGCACTCGACCCAGTGAGCGAAGCGGAGTATGCGGAGCGGATCAAGGGGGCCTGGTATGGCCGCTGCGCGGGTATCGTGTTAGGCAAACCCCTGGAGGTCGGCCTCAATCGGCTAGAGATCAGGGAGTATCTGGAAAGCCTCGACGCTTATCCCCTGAACGACTGGGTTCCCATGCGCTCCGAGAAGCTGGGCCGCACGCTGCGCATGGATTGCCTCCCCTCCGCGCGGGGTCACGTCCAGTTCGTGCAGCCTGATGACGACATCCACTACACCATCCTTTCTCTCCTGCTGGTAGAGCAGAAGGGGCTGGCGTTCACAAAGGCCGATGTCGGCTGGAGCCTGCTGAACAACATCCCCTACCACTGGCTCTGGTTCGCTGAACGGCAGGTGTACTACCAGATGGTAAACCTCACGGCCGACCGCAGTGTGGAGGAGCAGGTAGAGGAGTTCGCCCTCCAGCTCGAACCGTGGAGGGAGTGCATTGCGGGGCAACTCAAGGCCGACCTCTGGGGGTACTTGACGCCGTCCCACCCGCGGGCGGGGGCCCGGCACATCCACCGGATGTGCTCCCTCAACCTGGTGAAGAACGGCATCTACGGAGGGATGTTCGTCAGCGGCTGCATCAGCGCGGCGCTCTCCTCGATCCCCTCGGCCGAGACCATCATCGCGGGCGGGCTGTCGTGCATCCCGCGCCATTCCCGGTTGGCCGAGGCGGTGCGGAACGTGCAACAGTGGTATGCCGAGGCCGGCGACTGGATCGCGACCTGCGATCGCATCTACGAGCACTATGGTCACATGTACTTCGCCGCCACTAGCAACAACCTCGCCATAGTGGTGCTCTCGCTGCTGCACGGCCAACTGGACTTCACCAAGACCATCACTACGGCCGCCATGTGCGGCCTAGACACGGACTGCAACGGCGGCACTGCTGGCAGCATCTGCGGCGCGGCCATCGGCTATGAGGGGCTGGACCAGCGATGGATCGCCCCGCTGAAGGATACGGTGAAGACGGTCGTCGCCGGGTTTGGCGAGGGAAGGATCTCCGATCTGGTGCGTCGGACGGTTGCGTGCCGTCGCACCCTCGGCGGCACGTGACGGAGCTGGCCTCTCGGGTGCGCGGCTTCCAGCCGCGGGTGGCCGCCGATCACGGTGCGGTCGGCCTTTCTCACCACCACCGGGTCCACCAGGCCGAGCTGGGTGAGGCTGCGCTCCAGCGCGGCCATCGCGCAGTATCCGCGAGGCGAAGGGGGCGGCCCGTCGAAGCAGATGCGGTGATGGGGAGGAGGGCTCATGGCCGCTGCCTTCGAGTTCCGGACGCCGCACCTGATCCGCGTGGGGCGGGGTGTGCTCGTTCAGGCGCCGACCGATGCGCGGGCGCTGGGGATTCGCCGGGCGCTCATCGTCGCGGATTCCCACCTGGCGCGCATCGGGCAGGTCGACCGGCTGTGCGACCTCTGCCGACAGGCCGGCCTGGAGGTGGGCGGGTACAGCGGCGTGGACGGCGAACCGCTCGTGCGCCACGTGGAGGAGGGCCTTGCCGAGTACCGGGCATTCGGCGGGGATGGCGTCATTGCCATCGGCGGGGGGAGCGCGATCGACACCGCAAAGGCGGTCGCGGTGATGTCGACGAACCCGGGCCACATCCGCGACTACGTGGCGCCCCGGCGTCTGGCGGCCGACCGACCACCCCTGGTGTGCATCCCTACGACCGCCGGCACCGGCAGCGAGGTCACCCGCGCCTGCATCATCACAGACCCGGACACGAAGGTGAAGATGCTGATCTCGGACCCGCGGCTCATCCCGGACGCGGCCATCGACGATCCTGAGCTCACCGACTCCTGCCCGCCCCATGTAACCGCGCACACCGGCCTCGATGCGCTGACCCATGCCATCGAGGCGCATGTCTCTCAGCGTGCCAACCCCTATTCGTCGCTGCTGGCGCTATCGTCCATCAGGCTGATCGCCGGGCAGCTGCGCCGCGCCTTCGCGGACGGCTCGGACAAGGAGGCTCGGGACGCGATGATGCTGGGGCAGCTCGAGGCCGGCCTCGCCTTCAGCAACTCCTCAGTGTGCCTGGTGCACGGCATGGCGCGGCCGCTCGGGGCCTACTTCCACGTCCCACATGGGCTGGCCAATGCGATCCTGCTGCCGACGGTGATGGCCTGGACATTGGAGACCGCGGGGCGCCACTACTCCGAAATCGCCCGCGCCCTGGGGTGCGAGGTCGAAGGGCTGTCCGATGACGAGGCGGCCCGCGCCGGGGCGGCGGAGGTGGCGGCGCTCTGCCGGGACCTGGGGTTACCCGGCCTGGCCGAGGCGGCCGGCGGGGCGGAGCAGGTGCGGCAGGCCGCGCCGCAGATGGCGAAAGATGCGCTGGCCAGCGGCAGCCCCGCCAACAATCCACGGCTGCCAGGCGAGGATGACATTGTCGCGCTCTACGAGAGGGCCCTGGCAGCGACCCCGCGAGGTCGGCAATGACCCGCAGGTCCGCTCATCTCTGGCAGGGATAGAGCGCCCACCGCCGCCGGGTCAGCCCCGGCCCCAGCCCGCCAGTCCCGCGATGCCTGGTAACGCCGCCCCGGCAGCGCTAAGCGACGCCACGCGCTCTGCAGGGCTCAGCCCCTTCGAACCCACAACCATGCCCTCTGATACCCTCAGATGAAGTCAGGCCCGGACTGCAGCACCGACGGAAAATATGCGGTCGTCAGTGTCCGGACACATAGTTATCTTCGCCGGTTAGGCCCTCGTCCCCTTCACCCGAGGCCGCCCAACGGCGGCTGGCGTCCGGCTCGCGCCGCAGGCATCCGTCGCGCACCAACTGCTTCAGCAGCCAGGTCCACAGGGCTTCGCGGGTACCCACTGTCATTCGCAGCCACGAGCGGCGCGAGTCAGTTACTGCATGGCATCGATCAGCGCCCGCGCTACCGTCTCGATCTCGGTCTTCCTCTCGCTGGGCCCCTGGGCATAGAGGCCGAAGCGGCCCACCGCGACGTCCAGGTGGTAGCCGCCGGGCCTCTGCGCCGGCGACGGCGCGGCGTAGGCCGGCAGTCCCTCGAACGTCCCTTCGGCTTCGTCCGGGTGGTCGAGCTTCACGAAGTCCTTCGCCGCACTGGCCTTCCGGTAGTCGATAAGCTTGATGCCGATGGTGGTGTTCTGGGTCTGGTAGGAGGCTTCCACGATCGAGTAATGATGCTCGCGGTAGTCGACCGCGCTCCTGGTCATCCCGGCGATATCCACGAGCAAGCCCCGCAGCGCGGCCTCCGGATAGCTAGCGTTCTCATCGAAGTAGCGTTCGGTCCCGGTCCGGCGAAGGGAGGAGGTGGGCAGAGCGTGCGCCTGGGCAGCGGAGGGCGCGGCCCCGGGTGAGGCCTGCAGTATCTTCGCCAGCTCCCTCCGGTTGACGCTGCCGACCAGATCCCGAACCGCGATCCTGGCGAGGCGTCCGGTGGAATGGACGGCACCCAGCCCGAAGAACTTCTCGGTATCGGCCCCGGTACGACTGACGCTGCCGGACCACAGGATGGCGCCGGTCTGCCCGTCGAGCAGACGCGCGTTGATGGAGATCGACGGGTAGCTGGCCGGGCCGACCCTCACTTCGCCGAACTCCTGCACGATGCCGACGAGGAAGACGCGGACGGGCCCGAGCTTCTCCTGGAGCTTGTCCATGGCGGCAGGCCCCAGGCCATACCCGTTGCCGTTGCGCAGGCCCGCGTCCACCATGGCCTGGTAGACCGCGCCCGGATCAGCTACGTCGAACATCCCGGTCGCCAGCAGCGCGGTTACCATCTCCTGACTCACGATCTGACCCGCGTTCTCGGACTGAAGACCGGCGCTCTCGAAGGGAAGGACCACCAGACGGACTCGTCCTTCCTGGGTCTTGGCCAGGTAGCCGCTGGTGGCAGGTCCTCCCTCTTTGCACCCCGCGCATGCGAGCAGCAGCAAGGCGCATGATATCCAGATGAGATTCCGCATCGACATATTCCTACTCCCTGTACGGACACCGGTGGCGCGCCTCGCGCCTCAGTAGGTCCTCGTGTACTGGAACTGGAGCACCTTCTGCCAGACAAACGGCCCCAGGAGCCCTTTCTGGTAGTCGTAAGCCACCTGAAACGCGCCCCCATTCGGAAGCGTGTGGGTGAGGCGTCCGGTGAGCCCAGTGCTGGTTTGGTTGGTGCTGGTAATGGATCCGCCCTCCTGCACTAGGCTCTCCCGAATGGTGCGCAGCGTGTACCGCAGCGTGACGGTAGTGGCCGGGTCCATCGCCCACCGCAAGTCGAAGGAAGGGATCAGCGATAGCCCCTTACTGTCGCCCCGGTCGCGCGCCACTCCGAGCCCGAAGCGAAGGCCCCAGAGGGCATCGGGCAGCCAGGTCGCGTCGAGCTGAAGCGCGTTGAGCGCGCTCTGGCTGGGGCCGCTGGCCCTCAGGGTGGCCTGCCGGTACTGGTGGTAACTCGCGCCCAACGCGAGCGTCGGATCAACCTGGTGCGTGAGGCCAAGGTCGGCGGAGACGATATCCTGTTGCACATCAGCAAACCCCTGCCGGGTGCGCCCGTAGCTGGCGGAGAGGTCAGTTTCGGGGGAGAGCTCGCTCACGAGGGAGAGAGTGCCCCCTCGCTGGTCACCGGCGGCGCTGCCGAGGCTGTCCTGCGCGGCGGATCGCGTCCAGTTCGCGAGCAGGCTGGTGCTGGGAAACAACTGGGCGGACAGACTCCCGGAGCTCTGGCTCGAGGAGGTGGTTACCAGAGCCGAATGGCTCGCGCGAGAGCTGGTGGAGAAGTCGAGCTGCACTCCCGGGATGACCTCCGAGCGCAGGTAGACTGAACTCTCCTTGCCGTTGAAGCCCTGGCCTCCGCCCAGGCCGGCATCTTGTGAGCTGGTGGACAGGGCGAGATCGGCGTCGAGCGTGAGGAACGGTGTCGGCAGGGCGGACACCCGCGCCCTTGTCACCTGAGACGACGTGCCTGACTGAGCGCCCTGGGTCATCATCTCGGCGATGGTTGAATAGTGGTCAACGCTCAGTCGAAGAGTAGGCAGCGCGGACTCGCTGAAGTTGAGGCCATAGGTCCGGGCCGTCGCCGATGCTCCTGAAAACCCGGCTTCCTGTTTCGTGTCGTCGGCGGTGATCCGGAATGGACCCCACTCGTAGTTGGCGCCGAGGAGATGGCTGGCGGTGTTCAGCTTGCCGCCCTGGTCCGGCCAGATGATGCTCTTCTGGTACTGCAGACTGAGCGTTGGGTAGCTGGGATATGATAGCACCCCGGATACCGCGTAGCTGTCTGCGGTGACGAGTGATACCTGGTCCCCCGCCTCGGGCCGCGCGAGGCTGACCCGGTTGCTGTCGCGGGTCAGCGTGGCCACCAGGTTGAGACGCGTGCCCTGAGCCATCAGGTTCAGTCGAAGATTGCGCTGGTCCACGCTCGCCGTTGGGCTATTGCTGGAGTACCCCGTTAGCCCCAGATCCAGGTAGATTTTCGTGCCGCCTTTGACCGGGCCGCGCAGAGTGAGCACGTAGAAGGGCGTCAAGGTGGCCGACGAGTCCAGGCGCCCGTCGGCTGACTTGGTCTCTGTCAGGCGGTACTCGCACTGGCTCTGCAGGGACACCTGTTGTGCCCCCGCCGGACTCGCCACCAGGCACCAGGCGAGCAGAGGCAGAAGCATCGCCGCTCCGGCGGTCTTCGGTCGGGGCCTTGCCTCCGCGCTCTCTCGATACCCGTGCCAGCGGTGTGTCATGTCAGCGCGTGTAGCTTTCGGGGGTGTGTGACATGCTGTGGCAAGTCAGGTAGCACGATCCGCCAGTGCTGGTGTGTAGGTAGGACGTCTGGCTATCTCGGCCCAAGCCGGGAGTCACGAAATCGAGGTTGAAGTTGATGAGGTGCTCCTTGTTCGTCCCGTGGATATCGTGGCAGGTGTAGCAGGTGACTCCGGCGGCCTTTCCCATATGCAGGCTGTGGTAGTTACTGCTGCCGCTGCGGAACCCGGTGTTAGTGGCCGGATCGGCCCCGGAAGTCCCTGCCAGTTGCACATAGGTCTGCCAGCGGTGACACTTGAAGCAGAGTTCGTTCGGGTCCTGCCCGATGGGAATATGCCAAGCGGGATCGCTGTAGTGACGATTCTCCTGCAGGTAGAGGGGCCGCTCCAACACATGCATGTTGGTGGAACCATGGGGCCCCGCGGCGCCGCTGCTCCCCACCGCCTTGCTGTGGCAGTCGCTGCAGTACATGGTGCTGGTGGCGGACCACGGGCTCACGAAGGACCCGGCCGGGATCGTTGCGTTCCGGCCCTGAGTCGTCACTGGATGGAAGGCCAGGTTACCGGGGTTGAAAGCTTGCCCCACATCCTGGTATTCGCGTATCTGGCCGATGGCAAGGCTGGTGATCTTGTTCGCCTTGAAGCTGCCGCTGCCAACGGCCGCGTAGGTTGGCAGCGTCGCAAAGGAGGAATGACACTTGAAGCAGAGCTGCCACTCGTAGTTGCTGGTGGTGCTCGTGAGCGCCTGGAAAGAGCGGGAGGCGCCCTGGAATGGCTGGCCTGCAGCCTGCCAGGAGCTGACCACCAGACCGGTCGCGCCCAGCAGGGCTCCGGAAAGGCGATTGCCATTGATCCCGCCGGGAGTGTGAGTGCTGTTGCCTGCGCTCCCGTTATTCCTGGCCGAATGGGGGTCGTGGCAGTCAGTGCATTCGGCGTGTCGGCTCCCGCCACTGAAGGCGGAGGCGGCGCTCTCGCCGGCCCGGTGAAGGCTTGGGGTGAGACCGCTGTAGAGGTTGGACACGGGATGCTTGTAGTAATCGGTGCCGGTGTTGGCCGGGGTGAGGGAGAACGGCGCCTTGGCGTTGGCCGCGTAGGTCGTGGTGCCGTCGTGGCACGCCCAGCAGACATTCTCCTCCGCGGCGAACAGGCTGTAGGGGTAGAGGGTTGGGTCGGCGTCGGTGCTGGCATGGGCCTCGTGGCAGTGGCCGCACTCTCCCCGGCCGTAGAGAGTGGGAAGCCGGTTCACCCCGGTGGTGGCGCTGGCGTGGCCTGAGGCCGAGTATGCTCCGCCGGCGCTCCAGCCGCGCTGGCAGCACCAGGCGAGCAGGAGCAGCGCCGACACCGCGCAGCCGAAACTGATCCGCGTCCATATTCTGCGGTGGGAGATCATTCGCTAGCTCACCGATAGTGGCAGGTCTGACAGGTCTGAGTCGCGGAAGCGCCATCCTCGAGGGCAGCAGTCGTGGGGTCATCCCAGATGAGCGCCGCCCGATGAGGAGAGCCGTGGGCCTTGTGGCAGGAGCCGCAGAACACCTCGTTGTCACTGCCCCCGGACGATCCCGGGATAAGGCCAGAGGGGGACACGACTGGCACGCGCGACAGCGCGCCCGTGAACCAGTAGTTGCTGTCGAGGCGCTTGTTCGTCACCCCCTGCGCGATCGTTACACCCATCGTGGGGTGGCGGAACCAGTAGCTGCTCGAGCCGGGGATGTCGCCGCCCACCGCCCCGCCCAGGTTCGTGTCACCGGGCTGCCCGTGGAAGTTGGTATGGCACCCCTGGCACCAGACCGCTAGTCCCTGGGCGCTGCTGGTATACCGGATATTGGCGACGGAATAGCGGGCTGAGGTGGGGCTGAGGGAGGTCTCGCTGATCGCCGTAACAAGCCGGTCAGAGGAGGCGTTGCCCGGGACAGGAACCAGGTTCCGGTAGTGGGCGTTTCCGTGCGGGTTGTGGCAGTCCACGCAGGACAGACCGGCGCTGCCAGCTGACCAAGTCCCGCCTGGCGCGGCCTCGCCGGCCACCGCGAGGTCGTGGCCATTCGGCGTGGCTACTCCGACAGCAGCCTGGAAAGCTCCTCCGGCCCGTTCAAGGGAGGGGGTCTCATAGGAGGCCGGGCCCATTACGTCCGGAGGCGAATCTGCGGCCCCCGATCCTCCCTCGTGGCACATCAGGCACAACTCCGAGGCAGTGGACGCGCGCAGCAGCTTCTGGTACCCGGCGGGACTGGAGGGAGCGCCGCCATAGGCGAGGCCGCGGCGAGAGGCGTGCATGACATGGCAATCGGCGCAGTGCAACCGATCGCCCGTGTGCCAATTGCCCCCGGAGACGGGGGCCCCCGGGGCGAGCAGACTCAGCGCGGCCGTGAGGAGGAGGCCCGCTGCTCGCGCTAGCCCGCCGTTGAGGCGTCGCATCGCGGTCATGGCTCGAACTTGCGAAGCGGATTGTCGAAGGTGAAGACCTGGAGGCGACGGGCCTGAAGCTCCAGCAGGTAGATACGCCCCAGGGTGTCCAGGGCGATGTCTATCGGGTAGAAGAGCCTCCCGCTGATCTGGCCGAACTCCCCGAATTCCCGTACTGGGAATCCGAAGCGATCGTAAACCGTGACGTGGTGCCGATGGGTATCGACCAGCCAGAGCTGGTCGAAGCGATCGGTGCAGATGGCAGTCGGCGAGAGGAGCCCATCGGGGTCGCTGCTGCGGACCCCGAACTGGTGCAGGTACTTCCCGGCCGAGTCGAACACCTGGACCGGCGCGGCCAGCGAGTCGCTCACGTAGATGCGGCCGAAATGGTCGATCGCCAGGCCCTGGGGAACCTTGAACTGGCCGGGGCCATTGCCTCTGGACCCGAATCTCAGTACCAGATGCTGCTCCCGATCGAAGACCAGCACCTGGCTGTTGCCCTGATCGACGACGTAGAGCTTGCCATCCTTGTCCAGCGTGATGTGGCTCACCTTGACCGGGTCTGCAACTCGGAACGCCGAGAGATCCAGCTCGGAGACAAGCTTCTGGGATCGGTCGAAGGCCTTCACCGACCCCGAACTCTCGTCTGCCGCCAAGAGTCGGCCGTCTCCTCCGGCAGCGAGCGCGACGGGGCTGAAGCCGGGGCCGGCCTCGATTACGAAGGTAGGCACGCCCTGGAGGCTGAAGGCCACGATGCGATGCTCTCCCGGATCGGCAACGTAGAGAACGCGCTCGCGTGCATCCAGCGCGAGCGCGGTAGGTCGCTGAAAGGGCCGCTCGGGCGAGTACCCGGGAACCGAGAGCAGCAGGCGCACCGACAAGTCGCGCGTCGGAACGGCGTGGCCCAGGCGGGGGAGGGTTGCCAGGAGCACACAAGCGGCTGCGCCCGCTACTCTCGCAGATACTCGCATCACTTCCGTCGCGGACTTCCCTTCTTGCCTGCCGGCGGCTTGGCCGGCTGGAGCCGCAAGGGCCGGTCCTTGTTGCCGCTCGGAGCCGTGAGTCGGATCGCCTCTCTGCCGCCGCCGAGGGTGGTGTAGGTGAGCGCGGCGCCATCGCGGAGCCAGGCCGGATAGGCGGCGGATCGTCGCAGGAGTCGGGAGCGGCCAACCCCGCTCTTCCCGACCGGGGCCAGGTAGAGAGCAGGGCGCCCCTCCAACTCCTGGCCGGAGACGAGCCATTTCCCATCGGGAGACCAGGCGCAGGAGTCGGCCAGCGGATCCGCGTACAGGCCCCCTTCGGTTCTGAAGGGGGCACTTGCGATCGTGACCGCGCGCTTTCCATCACTACTGACCGCGCGAATCTCCAGGCGCTGGCCGCCGTCGCGGCGCACCCACGCGAAGGCGATCCACTTTCCGTCCGGCGACCAGGCCGGTTGCAGCAGCACGGCCCCCGCGTCCGCCTTGCCAGGGCTGAACAGCACGGACACTGAGCCCCCGGCAGCGGGGACCTTGCACACTTGCCCGTTTCGCACGAAGGCGATTTCCCGGGCCCGAGGCGACCAGGCGACCAGGCTGTAGGCCTGCCCGGCCTCCGGGGAAGGCAGCAACTCTGTCTCTGACTTCTTGCTGATGTTGCGCAACACCAGAGAAGGCTTATGCTGCTGCCACTTCACATAGGCGAGGGTATCTCCGGTGGGTGAGAGATCTGCCCACGTAGGGTGCTCACTGGTGACGACCAGGCGGGAGTCGCCCGAGGGCTCCAGGATCCTGATCTCGTTCCCGATGACCAGCGCGCCATGCTTGGATCGCCGAGGCCACCGGAGCTGCAGGGGCCTGGTAGGGTCGATGGGCATCAGGGCGCGGAGCGACCGCCCGTCGGAGTTGCTGCGACAGAGCTGGAAGGCGCCACCACCGGTGGCGTTGGAGATGAGGAATAGCGACTTGCTGTCTCCGGACCACTTCCCACCCCAGGAGGAGGCAGAGGCTGTGGTGAGCTGACTCCGCTGCTGCCGGTGGATCTCGAGGAGGTAGAGGTTGTTGCCGGGATCGTCCTTCTTGGCCCCCTCGAACACGAGGAAGCGGCCATCGGGAGACCAGTGGGGGAATCCCGCGGAGGTCCATCCCGAGGAAACGCGGATGACCTTACCCGAGGTCACGTCCACCATGGAGATGCCGAGTAGGTCTTTCTCCACAGAGGTATAGGCGAGATAGGCGCCATTGGGTGACCAATCGAGCGCGTGCCGGTCCGTCTGGCTGATGTGCAGCCTCCGGCTGTTGCTGCCATCCTTGCTTACGATGGAGAGGGCGTGCATCCCCACCATCGCGATGCGGCTGCCATCCGGGGACCAGCTGGGGTAACTCCCGATGCCCTTGAACACAGCCTTCGGCTTGCTCTTGCCGCCGACAGCGACGACATATGTCGTCTCGCCGACCACTCCTCCCGCGTCGAAGACGAGCTTCCTACCGTCGTGGGACCAATCCATGCTCCGCACGCTGAGGCCATCGGAGAGCTGGCGCCGGCCCGCCCCGTTTGGGCGGGCGAGCCATAGGTCCCGCTCGTCCTTGCGCGGTTGGAGGTAGGCCACCAGCTTGCGGTCAGGGGAGAACGCGACTTCGGTGACATCTTTGGAAAGGAAGGGAAGAATGGCTCGCTCGCGGCCGGTCGTAACGTCAACGGATTGGAACGCGGAACCTCCGTCGCGCATGGTCTGGCAGTAGATCGAGTGGGAGTCGGCTGACCAGCCGAGCAGCCTGGCTCCGAGCCGCGTAAGCTGGCGGGGCGCGCCGCCCGCGGTGCTTGTCACCCAGACGTTCACCGGCGAGTTCGGCGTCGCCGACTGGAAGGCGATCCGCTTACCGTCTGGCGACCAAAGGGGGTGGCCGCCCCCGTTGGGCCCGGACGACGCGACAGATGCCGCCCCCCCGGCGGTCAGACTCAGGGCCAACCAAGCCGCAAGCAGGCTGGTGCGGTGAACCCACTTCATCTTCCTCGAACTAACCTTTCATTCCGCGGGGAGGGTAGCGGCCCCAGGCGCGATTGCGCCTGGGGCCGTGCTCAATAGCCATTCGTGGTCTGCTTGCTTATGCGCCCTTGTTGTGGCACTGGCCACAAGCAGACGTCTGGTCTGCGCCGCCTTCATAGTGCGGCCAGACCAAGGTGGAGTCGTACTTGCTGCCATGACCCTTGTGGCAGGTCAGGCAGAACACCTGGTTGGTAGCGGCAGCGGTCGTGACCGCCGCGTAGCTGGCCCCGGTCTGTCCGAAACGAACCCGGGGGATGCCTGCAGTGCCGTCGCCAACCGTGGTTCCGAAGCCAACCCCAGTGCCGCCGGTCCAGTGGGCGCCAGCATCGCTGATGGCGCTGACCGCCACGCTCTGGGGGTGCTTCGTGGTGGCGCTGCTAGTGATGTTCGTGTGGCAGCCTACGCACCAACTCACGATGTTAGCTGTGTCGGCAAAGCCGACGTTGCTGGCCTTGTAGTGGTCGCGGACCTGGCCGGTGCTCGCCGGGGGCGCGGTGAAGGCCACGTCCTCGAAGACCTGGGTGCCGGCCGCGATGGTGATCGCGGTGGCGATGCCGCCCGGCTTGGTCTTGAGGTTACGCCAGTTGGTGGCGCTATGCACCGAATGGCAGTCGGAACACTTCATTCCAGTCGGGTCGCTGGTCCAGGTTCCCTGGATAGCCGTCAACGCGCTGGTCGCGTACAGGTTGTGGCCCACTCCGGAGGAAGCCGTGGCGTAATCGCCCTGGAAAGAGCCCGCGCCGTTCCCATAGGGGTCAACGCTGTTGTAGTCCTGGATCAGGGTATCGCCGGGGGTGGTGACGGTTCCGCCGGTAGCCACCACATCCGGGACGCCTGCGTTGTTGTCGTGGCAGGTCAGGCACAGCGCGTTCACGCTTGCCCCCTGGAGCAGCTTGTCGTTTCCGGCCCCGCCGTTGTAGAGGGTACCGTCCTTGCTCGCGTGCATAATGTGGCAATCCGAGCAGTGCAGGGTGGCGGCGGTATGGTAGTCTCCCGCCACCGCTGCCCCACCGGATATCAGCGCCATCGCTACCATGCCTGCAAGCAGGAGCGAAAGGCTCTTATGGATCATTCTCACTTTGGGTTCCTCGCCTCCTTGCATGTGTGATGAACCGCGTCACAGATTCGGATAACCGCCTAGGGTGTGGGGAGCGGCTTCACCTCCTCTCTCGGTGCGACCGAACGCACGATCTGAAATGCTTGCAGACGCCTTCCGGCTTTCTCCAGCACGTAGAGCACGCCGTCCGGCGAAGCCACCAGATCGGAGGGAAAGAAGAATTGGCCCGGCCCGGTCCCCATGCCGCCGAAACCGGCAAGGAACTGGCCCGAGGCGCTATAGGCTTTCACCTCGTGGGAGAATGCATCCGCTACCCAGAGGCGCCCGTCTGCGTCCATCGTCAAAGCTGCGGGGAAATGGAAGTCCTGGGGCTTGTCGCTGTGTCGGCCGAACCCCGACAACCACCTCCCCTTTCCATCGAACGACTGGACCACCGGGGTGCCAACGCTGTCCAGCATGAACACGGTTCGGTCCACGCCCACGGCCACGTCGGCGATCATCTCGAACTGGCCCTCGCCCTTGCCATGTTTGCCAATGCGGCGCAGCAGTTGGCCCTGCGGGTCAAGCACCAGGACACTATTTGTGCCGGTGTCAACTAGATAGAGGTTGCCGTCGTCGTCCCTTGCCATTCGCCCCGGGCTGGCTCTACCGGGCCGCCCTAACAGTTGGGTTACATTGATGGCGCGCACGGGCCGGCCCTGTAGGTCAACCTGATCGACCTGATCTGAGAGCCCGTCGGTTATCAGCAGCATCCCTCCCCCACAGGGCAACACCGCGTGCGGTTCGCCCTGGATGCGCTCGCCCTGGTGGTCTCGGACCCAGTGGCGGAAACGGAAGACCGGCACACCGGATCGGCTCAGCACCACGATCTGGTCGTTGCCGGTATCGGCCACGTAGATCTCGGATCGATCCGCATCGAATCCCAAACCCTGAGGGTTCGAGAAGCTCGCGTTCGGCGCAGAGGAGGAGACCGAGAACAGGAACTGGAGCCCCACCGAGTCGGCCACCTCCGCCCCGGCCTCAGCCCGGACTAGCGGGAGCGCGCAGGTGGCCACCAGAGCTAGCAGGAGATGGCTCCTCATGTCTTGTGGCATCCCCGGCAGAGCGTGTCTTCCTCTTTCGCCAGGATAGAGGGGAGCTGCGAGCCGTGCACCGCGTGGCATCTCGCGCAGGTCATGATCTGCTTGGTGTTGGGGTCGTGTATGGGCTTCCCCTTCCAGGTGCCTACCGGATGGGAGAAGCTGCCCTGAGTCTTGTGGCAACTGTTGCAGAGAGCCACTGACTCTTGCGTTAGCAGGTGGGGCTGGGGGGAGCCATGCCCCCGGTGGCAGAGCAGGCAATCGCCTGAACTAACCGGGCTATGCTGATAGCGCGACTGAGTGTCCTCTTCGATGGTGGAGTGGCAGGCAAAGCACACATAGTCGGTACGATCGCGCATTTGCTTGGGCTGGTCGGAGGCGTGCGGGTTGTGGCACTGGGTGCATAGCCCCTGCTCTACGGGGGGATGCTTCACCAGCGGCTCGCCGGTGGCGCCGACATCCGAGGTAGCCTTTGCGGCCGGGTGGCAGCCAAGGCAGAGGTCCTTGGCGGGCTTGACTAGCTGGGGAGCGGCCCCGGGGACAGGCGATCCGTGGCAAACCGCGCATTGGCGCGCGGCGAAGGGCGCGTGTTCGGTCTTTCCCAACAGCGCGCTACCCTTGTCGAACGAGTGCGGGTTGTGACAGGAGAGGCAATCGCCCTGCTCGACGGCGTAGCCGGAGTGGGCCGCCGCGAACCCCGGCGCACCGGGCTTGTGGCAGGCGAGACAGGCGTCCGACACCTTGTCCAGGAGGTTATGCCTGGCCGGCCCCCCGTGCGGGGTGTGGCAGAGCAGGCACTGCCCTTCAGCAACCGGCCGGTGCGTGTATCCATCGGGCTTGTTGATGACCTGGGGGTGGCACTCGCGGCAGAGTTCCGACGGAGGTTTCCGGAGCAGGCGCTGGGAATCGCCGTGAGCCTGGTGGCACGTCAGGCACGAAGTGCCCTGGCGCGCGTGCGAGGTCCGGTGCCAGTACTTCGCACTCAGGGCGGGAGCAGCGGAGGTCGCGCCGGACTTGTCCGGCAGATGGCACTTGCCACAGGCCTGCTCGATGCGATCGGCCGGGGCCTGGGAGAAGCTCTCGCCGATGGGGTTCTTCCCCATGCTGCCTGCGTGTCCGCTACCCGGGCCGTGACACGCTTCGCACCCTCGCGCTTCGGGAGGGAGACTGGTGTCGGAGAGGGCCTTTCCGTGGGCGGCGGCATCCCACTTCTGGGCCACCGCGGCGTGGCACGCCTTGCAGGCCTCGGACCCGATATAGGTGGCCGCAGGGGCGGCGGCAGGAGGCTCAGGGGCGCCCGCACCGCGGGAGCGCGTGCCCAGCGCCATCACCAGCGCGGCGACCACCGCAACTCCTACTACCGCGCTCCTGATACCGTTGGTTGACGGTCTTGTCATATCCCTGGATTCCTACGCCGATCTCGCCTCATCTGGCTAGGCGCTCTTCTTGTGACATTGGTCGCAGCCGCTGGGGCCTACGCTGCCGTCTCCATTGCCTGGCCAGACAATGCTGCTGCCGTTCGCCGAGCCGTGGGCTCTGTGACAGGTCAGGCAGAACACGTTGCTCTGGCTGGAAACCGCCGTCGCCGAGGAGTAGTTGGTCGCGGGGTTGACCAGGAATCGGACCCGAGGCACATCGAAGCCGGCGCCACTTCCGGCCACCCAGTGCGCGGAGTCCGTGGCTCCACCCGCGTCCCCCAGGGAGACCGGCACGACTGCTCCCCGCTCAGTTTCGGAGACCGGGTGCTTCTCGTAGTGCCCGTTGCCGTTCGGGTCGGTGTAGTAGGCTCCTGAAAGCACATGATGGCAGTCAACGCAGATATTGGTGACCTCCCTCAGGTTGTCGGTGCCATCGGTCCCATAGGCAACGTGGGAGGCCTCATATCGGGTGGTCCCGCTCGCGTTGGGATCCACGAACAGTCCCAGAGGGGGAGTGCCCTCTGGCCAGGAGGCCCACTGCAGATTCCGCGACCGACCGTTACCGTGTGGATCGTGGCAGTCGACACAGGTCACCTCGGCGGTCTGCATATCGCCTCCGAAATGACAGCGGACGCAAAGGTCGGTCGCCGCGGGTCCCAGGTTGTGGCCGTTGGGGTTGACTGTGCCAGCTGCCGCGAAAGCGCCCCCGGCGCGGTCGGTCATGCCGTTGGTGTCTGCGCCAACCACATCGGGGATACCGGACACCCCGTCGTGGCAGGTGAGGCAAACTTCGAGGGAGGTGGCCGCGCGCAGCAGCCCGGAGTAGCCGGCCGGGCTAGAGGCGCTGCCGTTGAAGCCGACCCCGTCCTTGCTGGCGTGCATGATGTGGCAGTCGCTGCAGTGCAGGTAGGATCCGTTGTGGTAAGGCCCGCTCCCAGCCGGCAATCCGTCCTGGGCCTTGAACTGCCGCGTACGCGGTCCGGCCGCGGGATGAACTCTTTGCCTGAGCCGTTCCTTCAGACCTTGAAGCGCGGCCGTATCCGGGGCCGCGCCGGCAGGCACGGCGACGACTATCCCCAGCGCCCCGACAAGTACCAGTAGTCGACAGAACAGTCTCATACAGCCCTCCGGATTCGATAGGTTGGGATTCCTCTTACGGCGTCGCATGGATTCCTGAGTCCATATGACAGCGCGCGCACACGACTGCCGACGGTGTCCGGGTCACCTTGGTCTTGTCAGCGGTCGAAGCGTGCGGCGCCGCCGGCCCGTGGCATTCCTCGCACTGCACGCCCTCCAGGTTCGCGGTCACGCCGGGCGTGCCGTAGCCGCCCCGGCCATAGCCCGTGGTGTGGCACGGCAGGCACTTCTCGTTCTTCTCCTGACCGGCCAGCTGGAGCAGCTCGAAGGCCCTCGCGTGTTTGCTCTTCCGCCAGCTCTTCTGGATGGGATCGGCGTGACAGAGGCAGCTCGCGGCCCCCGTATAGGTCGCGGCCGGCGTCCCCTGCGCACGCGTCGGCGCCGGCCGCACCAAGAGCATGAGGCCGACGGCGACGCCGATCACGACGAGATGGCACATGATGCGTCTCATGATTGCTCCTTCGCGTCCATCGCTGATGGCGCTGCCTGAACCATGACCATCCCGCGGCGCGGGGCCACCGCCTGAGGGATCGCAGAGCCCTGGGGCCTGGCACGCTTCCGAGCAGTCGCCGCGGGGGCATGGATCCCACGCGATCGGGATCGTCGAGGACGGCCCGCGTCGCCGTCTGCGATTCCATCGCCGAGGTCGAAGATGCAAGCGATGGCATCGAGGATGCCGGCGTTGCCCCGCGCCAGTTCGTCTTTGAGAATCACCGCTGGCTCATGGAGGAGACGCCTGATGATGCCCGTTGCCAGTTGCTCCACCCAGGCCCGATCTGACGGGGAGAGACGCGCCATCTTCCCGGCAAACCGCGCCAGCTGCTCTCCCTGCACGCGCTCGAAGTGCTCCTGCAGCGCCGCCAGCAGCGGAACCGCCTCCCGGGCGGCCAGCCACTGCCAGAACTCGTCGGCGGTCTCCTGGGAGAGATCCCTGGCGGTCCGCACCTCAGCCTCCCGGCAGCCAGCCGCGGACCGCGCGGCAGCGCCCAGGTCATCGATATCGTAGAGATGAACGCCCGGAATCTCCGAGACCTGGGGATCCACATCGCGCGGCACCGCGATGTCCACGATCAGCAGATCGCGGCCCTTGCGATGAGCCATGGCTTCGAGAACGTGTTCGGTCAGAAGCACGAAGTGCGGGGCGGCAGTCGAGGTGATGACAATGTCGGCCTCCAGCAGGGCGAGGCCCAACTGGTCGTACCGGATGGCCCTGCCACCGAGGGCCGCGGCCAGCTCCTCCGCCCGAGCGTGGGCGCGATTTGCCACCACGATGGGGTCCGCCCCCTGCGCCCGGAGGTGGCGGGCAGTGCTCTCGGCCATCTTGCCTGCACCCAGCACCAGTACCGTGCGCCCCGCGACGGCGGCGAAGACCTGCTTGGCGGCGTCGACCGCGCAGTGGCCCAGGGAGAACGCGCCCCGTCCGATGGCCGTCTCGCTTCGGACGCGTTTGCCGGCCTTGAGCGCGGCGGCGAACAGCTTCTCCAGCTCGGGTCCGAGCGCGCCGATGCTCTTGGCCGCCTCCGCCGCGGCCTTCACCTGGCCCAGGATCTCCGACTCGCCCATCACCTGCGAGTTCAGCCCTGACGCCACGCCGCACAGATGCCCGGCCACGTCACGGTCCTCGAGCTCGTAGATGTGCGGCGAGATCAGATCGGACTCCAGCCCCGATCTTGCCATCAGCCACCCGCGCGCAGAGCCCGCGCTGACAGTTGCGGGGGAAAGGTAGAGCTCGGTGCGATTGCAGGTGGAAAGGAGGGCCGCCTGCTGCACCCCAGGCAGGTCACGGATCTCGGCGATCGCGGACAACAGCCGGTCGCCGCTGAAACTGACGCGCTCCCGAACCTCAACCGGCGCGCTGGAGTGGTTTACTCCAACGCAAACGAGATGCAGCCCGCCCCTGCTCACTCCGCCTCCTCGCATTGCTGGACGCGCTAGATCGCGCCAGTCACGAGCCCTTGTAGTCCCCGGATCAATCTGTTAGGCCGGGAGGGCCGTTCGGATCAACCCGGACAGCTAGCGTCCATCCGACGGTGCCGCGGACACTGTCGCAATCGCTACGGGCAAGTTCCGCGCGGCTCTACCGCGAAGGCGCCGGACCGGAGGCGGTTAGCAGGGCTTTGAAGAAAGAGCAGGAATTGCACTTCGCCTTCTTATCCGACCAGGTTCGTAGCCGCTCACCTTGGCAGACGTTTCCAGTAAGGAACCAGCACAGGTGGCCCTGCCGCGAGCGGTAAGCCAAGCACCTCGCCCGCTCTTCGGCTGGGCAGCCAATGGTATCCCAACAGCGACGAGACCCGAACTCCTCGGCCTGACGTACCGCCATGAGCAGCAGGAGCAATGACTTCTCCAGCGCCGGGCTGGGATGCCTCCAGCCTTGCTCCCAGCTTTGCACTGCTCTGGCCGAGACTCCCATCAGATCAGCCAACTGCGCTTGGCTGATCCCCAGCTCGTGACGCACTTCCGCCACGTCGGCAATGCTCGCGGCGTCCATGGCAGCCTCGCATCGGAGACTAAGTATCACGCCGTGATATATCACGACGTGATATTGTGCAAGATGTCACAAACGTTGTCAAGAGCCGCCGCGGGTGTCTCAGGCGTCTACAGGACTATCCGCGTGTGCTGAGGCCGCGTGGTAGCGCCATGACAGGCGTTCTCCCAAGCGTCGAGCCCACGGCTTCGGCTCAAGCGGCGAGTCCGTAGATGGCGGTCCGGGGCTCGGGAAGTGGGTCCTTGCTACGCGGCGATGGAGCCGCTCAGACCCGTGGTCCTCGGCCACCCAGGATGGCCCAATGGCGGTTCCAGCCCAGCCAGGCGAGCAGCGATCGGGCAGGTGCATGTCAGACGCGGCTAAGGCCGCTCGGAGTCCGGCGGCGAAGATCAGGGCGGCTACTCCCCCCGGCGTTTGTCGCGACGGCCTGCTTCACCTTCCCCGAGCCCTCCACCGCGTTGCCGTAGGAGATCACCCACAGGGGATAGCTTCCGCAGTCCTCCAGCAAGGACACCAACTCGGACAGGCCGTCCTTGGCGGAGAAGGCGCTGCGGTCATGGCGCTCGCCCTGAACGTGGCCCCGGTCTGGCAGCTGGTCGGGGTGAAGCCCTGACACTCGGTGCGGGTGTCGGGCGCCCGGGAAGCAGTCCTGGGAGACCTCCAGCAGAGCGGAGGTTACCTGCATCCTTCTTCATCCTTGACAGCATCCCAGAACAGGCGCGTTGGCGAGTGCAGGGAATACCACAACTGAGGGGGGGGTAGCGCCTCACCGGACAGATGGGTTGCTGGGCAGTACGGGCGCGATTGGAGAAGATGGCATGGCGAGAGACCCGAGGGCAGGGCCCCCGAGGCAGCAGTCGAGGACCCGTGCGAAAGCATCCGCGCCCCGCGGCGATCGGCCGAGGCGGACTCCGCCGCCTGTGAATCCCAGCCCCGCGTCGGATTCCCTGTCGTCGGAGTCGGGGCGTCGGCGGGTGGCCTGGAGGCACTGAAGGCATTCCTCTCGGCGGTTCCCGCCGGCACCGGGATGGCGTTCCTCATCGTCCAGCATCTGGACCCGACGCAGAAGAGCCATATGGCCGAGCTGCTCGCCAAGCAGACGGCGATGCCGGTGACCGAAGCCGAGGAGGGCCTGCCGGTGCAACCCGACTGCGTCTACACTATCCCTCCAGGCGCGTATCTGACCCTCCACGAAGGCCTGCTCCATCTGCAGAAGCCGGACCCAGGGCGTACCGTGCGCATGCCCATCGACCTGCTCTTCCGTTCACTCGCCGAAGGCCTCGGAGAGGCCGCGGTCGGCATCGTCCTCTCCGGAACCGGCTCGGATGGCACCCTCGGCGTCCGGGCGATCCGGGGCGCAGGCGGACTCATCCTCGGCGCAGGACCCCGAGTCGGCCGAGTTCGACGCCATGCCCCGGAGCGCCATCGCCACCGGCCTGGTGGATCACGTGCTCCCACCCGGGGAGATGGCCGCAAGCTCTGCTGTCCCACGTTCGGCACGGCCAACCCAGCGACGAGGGACTCGCTCTTGCAGGAGAGGATGACGCCGAGGA
Source organism: uncultured Armatimonadota bacterium (assembly GCA_963699135.1). Classification (GTDB taxonomy): domain Bacteria; phylum Armatimonadota; class Hebobacteria; order Hebobacterales; family Hebobacteraceae; genus JBEKKD01. The sequence continues at coordinate 2,907,219 of OY969415.1, forward strand.
AGCCGTCACCGCCGTTCTCGCCTTGCTCGTGCGCCAGGCCAAGGGCGACTTCCGCGGCTACAAACGGGGCACTCTGTTGCGCCGAATCGAGCGGCGGATGGGCCTCGGACAGGTCGCCACGCTGGCCGATTACCTGCGGCTGCTCCAGGAGGACCCGGAGGAGGTGACGCGACTCTCGCAGGACATGTTGATCGGCGTCACCAGCTTCTTCCGCGACAGAGAAGCCTTCGAGGAGCTGCGCGAGCAGGCGATCAGCGCCGCTGGTGCGGGCGAAGGAGGAGGGGACGCCGCTGCGCGTCTGGGTGCCGGGCTGCGCGACCGGGGAGGAGGCCTACTCCATCGCCATGCTGCTGTTCGCGGAGACTGGAGGCCGCCGGCAGAGACGCGTCCGGTCAACGTGTTCGCCTCGGACATCGACGAGGAGGCGCTCGCCGCTCGCCCGCGCCGGTGTGTATCCTAGCAGCGTTGCTGAAGAGGTGCCGGCCGACCTCCTGGAGCGGTTCTTCGTCAAGGTTGAGGGCGGCTACCGTGCCGCTAAGCAACTCCGCGAGGCAGTCGTCTTCACGACACAGAACCTGCTCACCGCCCCACCTTTCTCAAACCTGGACCTCATCAGTTGCCGCAACCTCCTCATCTACTTCAGTCCCGAGGCGCAGGACAAGGTTCTCTCGCTCTTCGCGTTCGCGCTCCACGAGGGCGGCTACCTGTTCTTGGGCAAGTCCGACAGCGTCATGCGGCAGACGGGGTTCTTCACGCGATCACGAAGAAGGGCGAGACTCTACCAGCGCAGCGCCGTCCCCCACCACGCCCTCGGCCGATTCGAGGTCGGGTTCGGGGCGACGCCGGCGACGGGGCGCGCGCGAGCAGATGCCCCGCAGTCAGCAGCCGGCGCTCCTCTCTCTGCCTCCGCAGATTCTCCTCGATCACTTCGGCGCGAGCCTCGTCCTGATCGACGCCAGGGGCTACGATCGTCTCCTTCTATGGCCAGTCCGAGCAAGTACCTGCGCGCATCCCACCGGGAGGGCGGACCTGAACCTCTTCTCCATGGCCCGCCCACGGCTCTCCGGGCGGCTGCGCGTGGGAGTGCGCCAGGCGGTCGAGCAGAACGCGGCGGTGCACCTCGCGCGGGTTGCCGCTCGTCACGGATGGAGGCTCCGCGGCCGTGGACGTGACGATCACGCCCTACCTGCCGACCGGCAGCACTGACCCGCTGCTGGCCGTGATCTTCCAGGAGGCGTCCGAGATCGCAGCGGCCGTCGCCCCACTCGCCGCGAGGGAGGCAGGGCTGGAGGGCGCGGCCCTGGTCGAGCAGCTCGAAGCCGAACTCAGGGCAAGCCGAGCGGAGCTGCTGGCCGCCACCGTCGAGTTCGAGGCCTCCAACGAGCAGATGCTGGCCATCCACGAAGAGGCCGTCTCGGTCAACGAGGAGCTGCAGTCCACGAACGAGGAGCTGGAGGCCTCGCAAGGAGGAACTGCAGTCGCTGAATGAGGAGCTGACGACGCTCAACACGCAGCTGGGCGAGAAGATGGAGGAGCTGATCGGCTACCAACAACGACATCCTGAACCTGTTCGACGCCACGGAGATCGCCACCATCTTCCTGGACAAGGGAGCTGCGCATCCGGCGGTTCACGCCGGCGGCGGAAGGGCTGCTGAACCTGATTGCCTCGGACCTGGGCCGGCCCATCCATCACCTCTCCCAGAACTTCACCGGCACCGACCTTGCCGCCGACACGGAAGCGGTGCTCAGAACCTCAGTCGCAGTCGAGAGAGAGGTAGTCGGGCGCGAAGGGGCGTGGTACACGATGCGTGTGTTCCCCTATCGTACCTCTGATGGTCAGCGTCGATGGCGTGGTGGTCACCCTCGCCGACGTGTCGCGGCTCAAGCACGTCGAGGAGTCCCTCCGGAGTACGCGGGCCTACGCGGAGAGCATTATCGCTACTGTCCGGGAGCCCTTGGTGGTGCTGGATGCCGAGCTGCGCGTGATCTCCGCCAGCGCAGCCTTCTACCGGGCCTTCCAGACCGGTTCCGGTGCGACCGAGGGCAAGCTCATCTACGAACTGGGGGACGGGCAGTGGGACCTCCCCGCCCTGAGGCATCTGCTGGAGGAGGTGCTTCCGGGCCGCACTCAGTTCGAGGACTTCGAGGTGCAGTGCGAGGCGCCCGACGCCGGTTCCAGGACGATGCTGCTCAACGCCCGCCGCCTGGAGCAAGAAGGGGCGCGGCACTCCGATGATCCTGCTCGCCATCGAGGACATCACTGAGCGGAAGCGTGCCGAAGAGGCGCTGTATAGGCTGCAGGCGGAGCTGGAGATCCGGGTTCAGGATCGCACTGCGGAACTGGCTCAAGCCAACCAGAGCTTGCAGGCAGAGATGGCCGAGCGCGTGCGAGCGGAGGAGAAACAGGTAACCGTCGTGCTGGAGGAGCGGACCCGAATCGCGCGGGAGATCCACGATACCCTCGCCCAGGGCTTCACGGGCGTCGTCATTCAGCTGGAGGTTGCAGAGGATGCCCTGGCCGACGATCTGGAGGCGGCGCGCGCGACACCTGCTCCGGGCCCGGGAACTCGCGCGGGAGGGCCTTGCCGAGGCCCGTCGCTCCGTATGGGACCTGCGTCCGCAAGCCCTGGAACGGGGCGACCTCGTGTCCGCGCTTGCCTCCCTCGTCGGCGATCTGGTTCAGCGAATCCTCGGTCGAGATCGAGTTCTCCCACCACGGAGTTCCTCCCCGGCTGCCGCCCGACACTGAGAGCAACCTGATGCGCCTCTGCCAGGAAGCCCTGGCTAACGCGCGCAGACACGCGCAGGCGAGCACATCCGCGTCGCGCTGGTCGTCTGGCCCCCAGCAGGTGGAACTGCGGGTGGAGGACGACGGCCAGGGATTCGACCCCTCTCAGCAGCCCCACTCCCACGGCTTCGGTTTCCTCAGCATGACAGAGCGAGCTGAGCGCATGGGGGGAGAACTGATCATCGACAGCCAACCAGGGACAGGGAACCCGCGTGGTGGTGCTGGTACCTGTACTAGGTCCTGAGCCTGGAGATCGCGAGAGCGGTGAGCCTGCGCGGGACACGACGTGAGCAAGCGGAAAGCGCCGCTTCCTGGGGGCACCTGCATGCCGAAGACGAATCGTGTGAGGATCCTTATCGCCGATGACCACCCCGTGGTACGCGAAGGGTTGGTGGCGCTGATCAACCGCCGGCCGGACATGGTGGTGGTCGCCGAGGTGAGCAACGGCCGGGAAGCCGTGGAGGAGTTCCTCCGCCACCGCCCTGATGTTGCTCTGCTGGACCTGCGGATGCCGGAGATGGACGGGGTGGAGGCGATTACGGCGATCCGACAGAAGATCCCTACGGCTCGCCTCATCGTACTCACGACCTTCGACGAGGACGAGGACATCTACCGAGGTCTGCGAGCGGGCGCGAAGGCCTACCTTCTCAAGGACGCGCCGCGGGACGACCTGCTGAAGTGCGTCCGTGCCGTGCATGAGGGGCAGACCATCATTCCCCCCCTGATCGCCGCGAAACTCGCAGATCGCCTGACCACTTCGGGACTGACGCGCCGCGAAGATCCAGGTGCTACAGCTAGTAGCCGACGGCAAGGGCAACAAGGAGATCGCAGTCGTCCTGTCCATCAGCGAGGGCACGGTCAAGACCCACGTCAGCTCGATCCTCGCCAAGCTGGCCGCCGCGGATCGCACGCAGGCTGTGACCATCGCCCTCAGGCGTGGCATCCTGCGGCTGTAGCTAACGTCTCCCTTCCGCTCCCCCCACCGCTGCCTCGCGACCCCACTGCTGTGCTCACTGCTGGAGCCGCCCCTCTGCTTGGTGGCAGAGGCCATGCTCGGCCCATTGGCGGAGCCAAGAACTGTCCGAATGGGCGATATGGCAGGGGCTGCCACTAGCGTAGTATGTCCGCGAGGTAGGTTGTCCCATAATCAAGCTGCCGTGATGGTCTCCGCGGTTCTCTGCGCCAGAAGGGAGATGGGTTTGGAGAGGCGCATGGCCGGGCCGGAAGGGCAGAGCTCGCGGGCGGATAGGCGACAGGCAGGCAGCTGCATCGAGAGGCAACTTGGGAACTCCCGGCAAGCCCGTCTGCGCGATCGCTTCTCCGTGCTACCTCGTGCTACGTAGCGAAGAGCGTCGCTACTTCGCTGAGTAGCATCGGAAGACGGTAACTACTGAAGGAGGAAGCGATGCGTAGAGTAGGATTCGTACTTGGCGCCCTGCTGATCTTGGCCGGGGCGCTGGCAGCACCCGCGCTTGCAGCGCAGCCCTTCACCGACGTCCCGCTCGATCACTGGGCGTACAACGCGGTGAACAAGCTGGCCGAGGCGGGGCTGATGGAGGGGTATCCAGACGGCCAGTTCAAGGGCAAGCAGCCCATGACTCGGTACGAGTTCGCGCAGGCGATCGCGCGGATTATGGGCCGTCTCGAGGAGATGAAGGGGGTGCCGGGACCTGCTGGACCTCCGGGGCCGGCGGGCGCTGGCGGCGGCCTGACCGCCGAGCAGCAGGCTCTGTTGGATCGACTGGCAAGTGAGTTCGCGCCCGAACTCCGGGCCCTTCGCTCTGACCTGGACAAACTCACCAAGCGGGTGGACGCCCTGGAGGCCAAGGGTGCGGTCCGCGGCCCGGAGACCCCCGCCGCCAGAGTCCCCGCCGCCACCGGCGCTGGGTTCCCGATGCCTTCGCTGGGTGGACCGACAGGAATCGTCACCGTGCCGAACGCCCTGATTGCACCCCGCTCCCTGGAAACGGCTCTGAGCTACCAGAAGCTCACAGCAGGCGAAGGCATGTACCAGGAGGACGACACCGTGTGGTCGTTCCAAGCCCTGGCGGGCATCGCCGACAAGGCCGAGCTTTGGGGAGCCTATTCGACCATCAAAGATGGTGATGACGCCCATATGTGGGGTGTCGGGGGCAAGCTCGCGTTGACTAAGGAGCCCCAGGCAGGTATTTCACTCGCCCTCGGCGCCAGCTACCAGAAGCTGAACACCTCGCTCGCAATGTACGACGAGAGCCTTGGGATAGTTGATGTTGGGGTTGACGAGAAGGTGACGAAGGCCTACCTGGTCGCCACCAAGGACCTTGCGCCTGGAGCCAGCACGCACACGCTCGCTCAGCGCCGGCCTGATGTACATGAGGGCGAAAGCGTCTGCCAGCGCCTTCGGCCAGTCCTTTAGCGAATCCGAAAACCTTACCAGGCCCTTCGTCGGTCTCGAGCTCATGTCCCCCCGCGGCAGCGGGCTAGGTCTCGAGTACCGCTGGAAGGATGACACCCTCGATTCGAAGGCGGTCATGTCGGCGGTGTTGCGGCTGGCCCTCTCCAAGGAGTTCAATGCCGAAGTCGGCACCACCAACGCCGATCCGGTGGGCTTCGGCCTGGACGACCAGAACTTCTTCTTCCGCCTCGGCTATAGTGTGCCGCTGGGGGCGGGCTATTAGTATCAACTGTTGACAGGCGGCCCCAGGGGCCGCACGTAGTTGACAGGGGGCGGCGCGAGCCGCCCCCTGTCCGCGATAGGCCGATGATGCACTTTAGGCCATGGATGAGTCATGGATCAACCGCCCCGACAGGAGGTAGTGGAATGGACTCGTTGCAGCCTCTCGGTGAAGGGTCGGAGCTCGCGTCTCCGCCCCCTGGTCCTTCCGCGACTCCCGCGTATGAGCCACCTCCTTCCGCGTGGCGGCCGTCAAGGCTGGTGCGCCGGCTTCCGGTGAAGCTCAAGCGGCCCTCAAGCCTCCCCGGTTGGCTGGTCTCCCTGGTAGTGCTGGGAGTGATGGTGGCCGGCGCCTGGTACTACCAGGTCGTGGACATGGTCATCCTCAACTCGCCGAGAGCGACGGCAAAGGCCTTCATGCGCGCTATCTACGAAGGGGACATCGACCGGACGCGGGAGCTCTGCACGGCGGAGACGCAGCCACTCCTGGCCCCCCTCGCGCAGCAGGACAGACGGAGCGAGACCACGACAAGGACCGGGCCGCCCAGCGAGTTGTCCTGGCGGGCGACGGCGGTTGAGGTGGCCGGCGACCGGGCCACGGTGGCGATCGACCAGACCCTCAAGCAAGGGCAGTCGGTCCAATCACTTAGGCTGGCGCTTGCCCTTGCCAAAGAGAATGGCAAGTGGAGAGTTGATCTGACCGGTGGGCTGGGGCCGCTGATGGGATTGAGTGACCTGTTCGTGGGACGAGTGGCCCCGGGAACCCCCTGGCTCCGACCATCTCCTTAGCTCCGGGTGTGCGGGCCGGCTACATGGTTACCGGGCGACAGCGCTACCTGGCGGCCTGCAGTGCTCTCCCATGAACTGCGGCCGCTTCTCCCTCTCCTGGGGGACCCCCCGCTCGGCCCACTGGCGGAGCCAAGAAGCCACCCAATCGGTGATATCCCAGGGGCTCACGCTAGCATAGAATGTACGCGAGGCGAGCAGACTGCTCCGCAGATCGTGGTGCGGCTGCTCGGGTAAGGAGAGAGAGATGAGCTATCGCAGCGAGTCCGAGATAGCCTCCCAGCAAGCTTGGTACATGTCGATGTGGTTCATGATGATGATGGTCGTGCTAGTTGCGGTCGTTGCCCTGGTAGTCTGGTTCGGGTACATGGAGCCGGCCAGGAGCCAGGCCCTGCAGACGCCCGCGACGACAATAGTCGTCCCGAACCAGGGACAGCCTGGCCAGCAAGGACAACAGGGACAACAAGGACAGGCAGGAACTCCGGGGGCGGCGGGATCGTCCGGGGCGGCTGGGGCTACCGGTGAGACTGGGACTACCGGTGAGACCGGGACTACCGGCACAGAAGGGGCTGCGGGAGCGGCTGGGGCCGCTGGCGCAGCTGGGTCTTCCGGCGCGGCCGGGGCGGCTGGCGCCCCTGGCGCAGCGGCTGCTCCGACAACGTCCGACCAGAACACGGGAACGGGCAAGTAGCCACCATTGCAGATGAGCGCCGACGGAGACCGGGAGACGTTGCACGGACGGGAGCGGTACCATGACCGCCTGAGTCGAGCGGCGCGCCGGAGCTGCCAGTAGGCACATGCGGTCCATCTGTCACGCAGTTGTCGAGGCGGCGAATGGCGGCTGGTCCCGGCTACTGCGGCTGTCACTAGCTAGTAACAGCCAGAGCATTTCGAAAGGAGACTCGTATGCTATGGACGATCGCGGTGATTCTGCTGATCCTGTGGCTGCTCGGAGCGTTTGCCTTCCCCATCGGCGGAGGGCTCGTCCACATTCTGCTGGTGGTGGCCCTCATCGTGATCGTGGTCAACCTCTTGCAGGGGAGACGCGCGATCTGAGCGCTTCCGTTGGCACGGAAGCCAAGAGATGACCGACCCAAGCTGCCGGTTGCGCTCGACAGCCTGGACACAATCTAGCTAAGGCTGCGGGGTCTGCCCGCGAGCCGCCATCCTGGGGGGGGGGGAGTGCGAACCACGAAGGGGACATGCTCGTCCCAGGAAACGAGGGCGAGCGCAGCTCATGCGGCGATTCGCCGGGAAGCAAGAACGAACAGAAGCGAGAGAAAGAGGAAACGATCATGGGAGAGACACGCCGTCTCGGTAGGATAGGGATGCTGTCAGGGGTGTTGCTGCTTTCGATCACCGCGATCGCCAGCGCGGCACGGCCGGCCGCCTCCCAGGGAAAGAAGGTCACAGCAAAGCCGCGCAGTGCCAGCGCGCACGTGAGCCGCGGGCGACTGGTGATCCCGAAGGGCACGAAGGTCACAGTGGCCTTCGATCAGGCGCTGAACTCCAAGACCACCAAAGTCGGTCAGCGGGTCCGTCTCCACGTCAAGGATGACGTGCTGGTCGGCGGGCAGAAGGTCATCGGCCGCGGCGCGCCGGATCCAGGGCGTCATCAGCAAGGTCTCAAAGCGCAAGCGCTTTGGCATTAACGCCGAGATGCGCATTGTCCTCCAACCAGTGCAGTCAGTCACTGGAAAGAAGGTCGCGCTGGAGGCTGGCGGCAAAGGCGAGGAGGTAAGCGGTAGGAAGAGCGCGCAGGCCGCGGGCGCGACGGCGGGCGGCGCAGCCGTCCTTGGTCCGGTCGGGCTCATCGGCGGCTACTTCGTTACCGGCAAGGCCGTTGACATCAAGGTCGGCGACACACTCGTCACCGAGGTGCCGAAGGATGTTGTCCTGAGGCGCCGCTAGCGCGCTTACCGTGATCGGCGAGCTGCCTGTCACCTCTGGCGGGCATCCGCGAGATCGCTCTGGCAACGGCAAGGGGTAGGCCTAGCCGCCAGTGTCCGCACGTGGCTTGCCCAAACGCAAGAACGAACGAATGAGAAAGAAAGAGGAAACGATCCATGATACGCCATCTCAGTAAAGCAGGAGTGTTGCTCGGCGTGTTGCTGCTTACCATCACTTCGGGTATGGCAGCGATACAGGTCGAGGTGAACGGGCGCCCGCTGTCCTTTAGGGTACCCCCGACCCGTGTAAGTGGCAGAACGATGGTGCCGCTGCGGGGCATTTTCGAGTCTTTGGGGGCGCAGGTGAACTGGGACGCCGACACCAGTACGATCGCTGCGACCAAGGGCGACACCGACGTGCGACTCACCATTGGCGACCCTCGCGCGACCGTCAATGGACAGACCGTGCTCCTGGATGCCCCGGCCATGATCCTGAACGGATCAACGATGGTGCCGCTGCGCTTCGTCAGCGAGGCGCTCGGGGCCGACGTCAAGTGGCTTGAGGCCACACAGACGGCATCCATCACCACCACCGGTCAGGACCCCGTCGCCGCGCCCAAAGCAGCGGCAAAGCCGGCCAAGCAGGGCCAGACCATGGTCATACCTCAGGGGACTGTGATCCCGGTCAGGCTAGACAAGGCTCTGAGTTCTGCAACGGATCGCCAGGGCGGCCCGGTAACCGTGACCGTCCGTTCTGCCTACGACGGGGATGCCGAATTCCCCCGCGGGACGAAGATTGAGGGCGTCGTGTCGGCCGTGCAGCAGGCCGGCAACGGGCAACCGGGCATGCTCGATCTGGCCTTTCGCGACGTACTTCTGCCCAACGGACAGAGAGTGAATGTCGAGGGGTCGCTGATCTCGCTGGACGAGAAGATGGTGATGCAGACGTCTGACGGGCATCTCGTCGCGAGGGACAAGAAGAGCAACGATCGCCTGAAGTTCATCGGCATCGGCGCGGGGGTCGGACTGATCCTCGGCAAGTGACAGAAGCACACCATCGAAGGCACTTTGCTGGGCGCCGCCGCCGGCTACCTCTACAGTGAGTACGACAGGAAGAAGACGCAGCCGACGGATGTGGCTGTCGCCGAGGGCACCGAGTTCGGCGTGCGACTCGACCAGCAACTGACGTACCATCCGAGCCGCGCCTTTGTGGTGGCCCGCGGAGACTACCTCCAGGTGCCGCCACCTGCGGTCAGTCTCCCCTTCGCAGGAAATCGGAGTGCACCATGGCTGGACGGGCCGTTTCCTTTCCCAACGCCCAGCCGTTCGAGGAAGGTGGTGTCGTCCTCGTGCCGCTCGCGCCTGTCATGGGTGAGGCGCGGGTCGGCTACAACTACGACGAGCAGCTGCAGACCGTGCGCGTTGATACCAGTGAGGGAGAGCTGGATCTCAAGATCGGTGATCCCTACGCGTTGCTGAATGGGGACAGGGAGGACCTGGAGGCGCCGGCGCAGGTGCGCGACGGCGTGGTGTTTGCCCCGCTCCATTTCCTGGCGTTGGCGACGGGAACGCGCGTCGTATGGGTCAGCAAGACCCGCACCGTGGCTATGCACGTCCCCTCCTAGAGAGGCCGCGCCTCAACGCGAGATTGCACTGAGACGAGGAGAAGCGATGAGCAAGAGAGTCGTCATTGGGGCTGTACTGCTCACGATGGTGGTGAGCTTCGCGGGCATGTCCGCCGGCGCCGACAATCTGGTCATAGACACGCTTGGGGCGATGCCGTTCTTGTCTGGGAGCAGCAGCTATATGCCCGTGCAGAGCGTGGCCAGTTTCCTAGGCGCTCAGTTAGTGTGGGACTCGGCGAAGGGCCAGGCCGCTCTCGCCTACAACGGGAAGCAGCTCGCCCTGACACCAGGGAGCCGTAACGCGCTGCTCGACGGTCAGCCTGTTGCGCTCTCAGCGGCGCCGATGGTTGTGGGAGGAAGGCTGTTCCTTCCCACGGAGGTCCTCAGGAGGACCTACGGCATCCCAGTGGAGTGGGATCAAGCGAACTCTCAAGTGAGGATCAAGGGCCCAACCGGCTGGGGAGTAGCGACGGTCGGCCGTCGGCCGCCCGGCTGGAATCGCGGCCGGAAGACAGGTTGGGCGAAGCATGGGGACGTCACCATGCCTCCGGGGCTGAGCAAGAAGCAAGGCTCGTCGTCGGTCATCGCCGTGCCGAGCGCCGGGGCCAAGTCGCACAAGACTGGGAAGGGAGGGGGCGTCGGCTCCCGGCGAAGCTCCGGCCCGTCCGGGAAGGGAAGAGCCAGAGGCAGGTGAGCAAAGTCGCGGGAAGGCAGAGCAAGTGGGCAGCGGGCTCGGCCCGCGCTTGCCCTGGGCCAAGATGAGTGATGCAAGGGCGAAGAGATGCCCAGATTAGATAGGAGAGCAGCACATGATGAAAGCGTTAGGGATGTTGTTGATGATGATGGTGTTATCGGTAATGGTCTTAGGCGCCACCGCGCAGCCGGCCGCCGCGCAGGCCCAGGCGACCACGGCTGCAGGTGCGTACCCGGACGTCTCCGGCCTCCAGCCGTTTGCGGCGGAGACCAACTACATGTCCCGGGCTGGGTACCTGAAGTGGACCGCCTTCAAGGACCAGCAGGTCTGGCTGTCGACGGTCGAGGCGCAGCGCATCGTGGCGGGGCAGGAAGCGCGGTAGCGCATTCGGGTAGCTGCGAACGCGGAGCCGAGAGGCATTTGCCACTCGGCTCCGCGTCTGCTCTGGCCCGTGACCGGGCCCGCGGCAGGAGTTCGAAGACCCTTCGCTATCCTTTTGCGTTTCGCTAACGACAAGTGCAGACTGATGCCGATCCTATCGGGCGGAGAGGTGCTGGACATATGCAACCAGAGATCAAGCAGTTGGGAGAAATACTGATCGAGGCGGGCTCCATTAGCCCGGACCAGTTGCAGGATGCCCTCCGTCACCAGCGCATCGCAGGGGGCAGAGGGGCGCTCGTAACAGGGGCCTTGCAGACCGCGATTCTCAACAGCGCCAACTTCTCCAGTATCGCCACCGACGAGAAAGGCGTCATTCAGGTATTCAACGTCGGCGCGGAGCGCATGCTGGGCTACGTAGCCGCCGATGTGGTGAACAAGATCACCCCGGCCGACATTTCTGATCCACAGGAAGTGATCGCGCGCGCCAAAGCGTTGAGCCTCGAGCTGGGAACCACGATCACGCCGGGCTTCGAGGCATTGGTCTTCAAAGCCTCGCGCGGGATCGAGGACATCTACGAGCTGACCTACATCCGCAAGGACGGCAGCCGCTTCCCGGCGGTCGTGTCGGTCACGGCGCTGCGCGACGCTCAAGATGCAATCATCGGCTATCTGCTGATCGGCACCGACAACACCGCGCGCAAGCAGGCGGAAGAGGCCCTGCTCAAAGCGGGGGCCCTGCAGAGCCGCGATTTTCAACAGCGCCAACTTCTCCAGTATCGCCACCGACGCGAAGGGCGTCATCCAGATATTCAACGTCGGCGCGGAGCGCATGCTGGGCTACGCGGCCGCCGATGTGGTGAACAAGATCACCCCGGCCGACATTTCCGATCCACAGGAAGTGATCGCCCGCGCCAAAGCGTTGAGCCTCGAGCTGGGAACCACGATCACGCCGGGCTTCGAGGCGTTGGTCTTCAAGGCCTCGCGCGGGATCGAGGACATCTACGAGCTGACCTACATCCGCAAGGACGGCAGCCGCTTCCCGGCGGTCGTGTCGGTCACGGCGCTGCGCGACGCGCAGGACGCAATCATCGGCTATCTGCTGATCGGCACCGACAACACCGCGCGCAAGCAGGCGGAAGAGGCCCTGCTCAAAGCGGGGGCCCTGCAGAGCGCGATTTTCAACAGCGCCAACTTCTCCAGTATCGCCACCGACGCGAAGGGCGTCATCCAGATCTTCAACGTCGGCGCGGAGCGCATGCTGGGCTACTCGGCCGCCGAAGTGCTGGACAAGATCACCCCGGCCGACATCTCCGATCCCCAGGAGGTGATCGCGCGCGCCAAAGCGTTGAGCCTCGAGCTGGGAACCACGATCACGCCGGGCTTCGAGGCGTTGGTCTTCAAGGCCTCACGCGGGATCGAGGACATCTACGAGCTGACCTACATCCGCAAGGACGGCAGCCGCTTTCCGGCGGTCGTGTCGGTCACGGCGCTGCGCGACGCCCAGGGCGCAATCATCGGCTACCTGTTGATCGGCACCGATAACACCGCGCGCAAGCAGGTAGAAGATGAACTGCGATGGACCGAGGAAAGCTTCCGGTTGATGGTGGAGAGTGTGACCGACTACGCCATTGTCATGCTAGACCCTGATGGGCGGGTGGTGAGCTGGAACGCCGGAGCGGAGCGGATCAGGGGTTATCGCGCGGACGAGATCCTCGGCCAGCACTTCTCAAGGTTCTATACCAGTGGAGACATCAAAGGTGACAAACCCCAGCGCGACCTGGAAGAGGCGGCGGGCAAGGGACGATTCGAGAACGAAGGATGGCGGGTGCGCAAAGACGGATCAACCTTCTGGGCGAACGTGGTCTTCACGGCAATCCGGGACCAATTCGGCAATCTGCGCGGCTTCGCCAAACTGACCCGGGACCTAACCGAGCGCAGGCAAGTCGAAGCGGCAATGACAAACGCCAAGTCCGTGGCGGAAAAGGCCAACCTGGCGAAGTCGGATTTCCTTTCCCGCATGAGCCATGAGCTTCGCAGCCCGCTCAATGCGATCCTCGGTTTCGCCCAGCTGATGGAGTCCAGTTCCCCGGGGCCGACGCCCTCCCAGCAGGCAAGCATTGACCAGATTCTCCAGGCGGGATGGTATCTGCTGAAGCTGATCAACGAGATCCTCGATCTCGCGATGATCGAGTCCGGGAAGCTGTCGCTGTCGCCCGAACCGGTGTCGCTGGCCGAAGTCATGCTCGAATGCCAGGCCATGATGGAACCGCAGGCGCAGAAGCGTGGCATCCACATGACCTTCCCCCAGTTCGACATCCCTTGGTTTGTCAATGCCGATCGGACCCGGGTGAAGCAGATTCTCATCAACCTTCTCTCCAACGCGATCAAGTACAACCAGGTCGGGGGAACGGTCGTCGTGGACTGCACTGCGAGCGCCCCGGAACGCATTCGCATCAGCGTCAAGGACACTGGCGAGGGACTGCCTCCGGAGAAGCTGGCGCAGCTTTTCCAGCCGTTCAACCGTCTCGGACAAGCAGGCGGCGCCGAGGAAGGCACGGGCATCGGCCTGGTGGTGTCCAAGCGACTGGTAGAGACTGATGGGGGGCGTGATCGGCGTGGAAAGCACCGTCGGGGAGGGAAGCGTGTTCTGGATCGAACTGATCTCGGATGTTGCGCCACAGCCTGCAGTTGGAGGAGCCGAACCCTCAGCAGTTGCACCAGCCGCAAGTGCCGAGCGGTGCGCGGCTGCGCAGCCTGCTCTATGTAGAGGACAACCCGGCTAACCTGCAGCTGGTCGAGCAACTCATCGCGCGACGCCCCGATATGCGCCTGCTGAGCGCGGGAGACGGGAATCTCGGCATCGAGCTTGCGCGCGCCTCGCAGCCGGATGTGATCCTGATGGACATCAACCTGCCTGGCATCAGCGGCATCGAAGCCCTGAGAATCCTGCGCGAAGACCCGGCAACGGCGCACATCCCCGTCGTGGCCATCAGCGCCAATGCAATACCACGCGACATCGAGAAGGGCCTGGCGGCGGGATTCTTCCGCTATCTCACCAAGCCCATCAAGGTCGATGAGTTCATGGACACGCTGAACGTGGCGCTCGTTTCTGCAGAACAGGGGAATGAGTCAGTGCAGACACTGCCTGGTGTCCAGAACGTTCAGCGCCGGTGAGGCCGTGTCGGAGGCTGGCGCGACAGGCGCCCTGACACCGGAAGTCCTGGCGGCCCTGCCCGATGAGCTGATTGGCCGGATGCGCGAAGCGGCGATGAATGCCGACCTCGACCAACTGCTGACGTTGACCGATGAAGTCGAGCGCTACGACAGTCGCAGCTGCACAGAGGCTGCGGCAGTTCCTGGACGCATTTGACTACCAGGGCCTGCTAGATGTACTGCAGTCCGGAGCAAGAGCGTGATGGAGAACTCGACGGTTCACCAACCTGTGCCGAGCATCATTGTCGTTGACGATACTCCTGCAAACCTGCACCTCCTGACGGGGATGCTCAAGGAGCGGGGGTACAAAGTCAGGCCCGTTTCCAGCGGAGAGTTCGCCCTCCAAACGGCCAAGCATGACCCCCCCGACCTGATTCTCCTCGACATCATCATGCCGGAGATGAATGGCTATGAGGTGTGTGAGTGCCTGAAAGCGGATGAGCAGCTATCGGAGATTCCCGTGATCTTCATCAGCGCGCTCAACGAAACCATGGACAAGGTCAAGGCCTTCAAGGTCGGCGGCGTCGACTACGTGACTAAGCCGTTTCAGTTTGAAGAGGTCCAGGCGCGGGTGGCGACCCACCTGGAACTCCGCCGACAGAAACGCCTGATACAGGAAAGCAACGAACAACTTCGCAAGCTCGAGGAACTCCGGGATGACCTTGTGCACATGGTAGTGCATGACATGCGAACGCCGCTCACGGCCATCTACGGCTTCCTGCAAACGCTGGAGACGCTCGAGGGAGAGCGCCTGTCAGAGCAGGGGCGGGAGTTCGTCCAGACGGCACTCGCTTCTACCGAGGACCTCGTGGAGATGGTGAGTTCGCTTCTGGACGTGAGTAAGATGGAAGCCGGAGAGATGAAGCTCAACCTGACCCAGTGTGAGCTGCTCACGATCGCCAGAGAGGCCCTCGCCAAGGTGGAGCCACTGAAGGGCGACCGACAGCTCATGCTGAGTGGCACCGACGAGCCGGTGACGGTCATGGCCGACGCCGAGCTCATCGCCCGGGTGTTCCAGAACCTGCTGGGCAATGCCCTGAAGTTCACGCCGGACGATGGTCGGGTCACTGTAAGCATCGAACCCAGCGCTGATGCAGTGCGCGTCCTCGTGCAGGACACGGGGCCAGGGATCCCACCCGAGTACCGGGAGAGGATCTTCGAGAAGTTCGGTCAGGTCGAGAATCCTGCCAATAGGCAGAGGTACTCCACGGGTATCGGCCTCACGTTCTGCAAGCTCGCCGTCGAGGCCCATGGCGGCCAGGTTGGAGTGGACAGCGAGGAGGGCAGAGGAAGCACGTTCTGGTTCACTCTGCCCCGGAGAGAATCCGTACCTTAGCGGGTCCCGAGCCGGTCCAGGGGGCCGGAGGGAACCCGAAGAAGGCAGAAAAGTCAGCAAGGGGCTGCTAGATGAAGAGGATTCTGGTGATCGACGATGACCCACCCGTCGCCCGCATGATAGAGGTTGCTCTTGAGATGGCTAGAGTGGAGCACGTCCTTGACTACTGCAGTGATGGCGGACAGGGTCGGGCGAAGGCGGCCCAGGGAGGGTACGATCTCATCTGCCTCGACCTCTCCATGCCGTTCATGGACGGATTCGAGGCCCTGGGAGAGATGAAGCGGAACCCGAAGTCGGCTCAGATCCCAGTAGTGGTGATCACCGGCGCGCAGGAGCCGGAGGTACACCAGCAGGTGATGGAGCTAGGGGCGGCCGCCCTCCTCACCAAGCCGTTCGAGCCCATGCAGCTCGCCGGCGTCCTGCAGCAGGTTTTGGCCGGGGAGGAACCGGAGTCGCCACGCGGCACGAGTCCAGGCGGTCGCCTGCGTCCTCTCGGGACCTGATCTCGCTGCCAACCGAGCACGGAACCGCGTGGGCCGGCCCAGCGGCGGCGCGAGTCGGGCTCACCGCCGCTCTGCATCTCGGCTCAGTACGTGGCAAGTCAGGCCTGAGTCTGGTCATATCTGATTCCGCGGAGCTACTGCATTGGATCTGTCAACGGCTACTGTGGCGCTGATCGCTGTAGTGGTGCTCACCTATGCAATCACGATCATCCATGCGGCGACGGTGCGGGGGCTGGCGCGTCAGGGAGGATCAGAGGAACCGGAGGTAAGCTTGCTGGAGTGGCCACGGTGGCTCTGGGCGTTGGTGGCCGGGCTGCTAGCGATCTGGTTGCTCCACCGCGTTCGGGGTATCCTGTTGCCCTTTGCCATGGGAGCGGTGATCGCCTACCTGCTGAACCCGGGCATTGACGCCCTGCAGCAGCGCGGCTGGCGTCGCGCCCAGGCCATCGGGGTCGTTTTCGGCGGGTTCCTGGTGATCTTCGTGGTTGTGATGCTGCTAGTAGTGCCGACCTCGGCGGAGCAGGCAAGGCAGCTCGCGACCGACTATCAGACCTACGCGCAGAAGGGCCACGAGTTCTATCAGGGCTTGCAGCACACGGCGAAGATCTGGGGCCGACTCGTGGGATTGCTGCCCCGTGATGTAAGCGCGGTCTTCGCGAAGGCGGGGGACGAGGTGCAAGCCTACGCACTCAGCCTACTCAACGCGGGCCCGGGATGGCTGAACCGCTCTCTGGTGATCGTGTCGCTGCTGATCATCACCCCGGTGGTCACCTTCTGGCTGCTGCGCGACTATCACGCCCTAGGCCGACACCTGATGCTCGCGCTGCCGGAGCGGCGGCGTGAGGCCGGGCGAGAGATGCTTCGCGACATCAACCAGATGGCCGGCCGCTATCTGCTAGGGACGGCGATGCTGGCTGGCATTGTTGCGCTCTATGTGGTGACCGTGCTGACCGTTGCCGGAGTGCCTTTCTCTATCCTGCTCGGGGTAATGACCGGCCTGCTCTATGGCGTTCCCTACGTAGGATATCCGACCGCTGTCGTGATCTCGGGACTGATCATGGTGGTAAGCGGCAAGAAGCTTGGCTTCATCTTGGTAGTGCTTGCGATCATGGTGGCTGGAAATCTGATCGCTGACCAGATTCTCTACCCCAAACTGGTGGGCCGTCGGGTGGGGTTGCATCCACTGACCGCGATCTTCACCCTGCTCGCGGGTGGAGTATTGCTCGGGTTCGTGGGTGTGGTCCTGGCCGTTCCGGCGGCCGCGGTGATGAAAGTGGTGATGCTGCGATTCTGGCCGCAACTGGGGGCGCCGACGCAGGTGGAACCGCAGACCTGAATGGCAGCAACCGGTGGGCGGTGAGCGCACACGGTCACCGCGCCCATGGACTTGATGCCCTAGGGTGTGTCTGTTATCGAACAGGGGATGAGGAGGCAACGACCAATGCTCTGGAATCATCCCTCAGGGAGCCGGCGGCGAAGGACCCCAAGCTCCGCGATCCCATGGAGGAGCACTTGACGGCCGTGCACCAGGAGCGAAGGAAGCGAAACGGCGATCGTTCCAGCCCCGCGAGGCGGGCTGTTCTACCATACACTACCACGGTTGGACGAAAGGAGAGATGAATCGTTGAAACCTGCAAAGCTCGTAGCATGGACAGTGATGGTGGCCCTGGCGCTGGCGATGTCTGCGCCACTGGCCCTGGCGGCCCCGGTGCCGTCTCAGGCCACCTGCGCCACCACCGCCGCTGCGGATAGCACGACCATAGCGGCCGAGCGCGACCTGATCAAGGCCAAGCTCATGGACTTCGGTCTCACCGAGAAGAAGGCCGGCGACCGGGTGGCCCTACTCACCGACGAAGAAGTCCACGCCATCGCCGCGGATCTGAGCTCGCTTCGGGCCGCTGGGGCCAGCGGGTCCTTGGATACGACCACGGTGCTCCTGGTGATTCTCCTGGTGGTGTTGATAACCTGAACGTTGGTGGCATCGGGCGCGGTCTGCGCCTGGGGCCAGGCATCAACGAGGTGGCGGCGCTCACCGAAAGGCGAGCGCCGCCGCTCGTGTCATCGGCAGCAGGGCTGTTCCATAGGAATCGGGTGGGAGGGAGTCGTCAGAACCTTTGGCCACGAATGGGGCACAGTCTGTGAAGCAGCAACCAGCAGAGAAGCTTGGCGACGTCCTGGAGGCAACGGACGCCGCGTCTGTTGCGCAGGGCGTCGTTGACGACCATGCGGACGTCCAGAACGCACAAGCGGAGAGCCGAGAACAGCCGTCCCACGAGCGTAGGCCGCTTCTCAGGATTGGCCCGGGCCTGGTCACCGGCGCGGCGGATGACGACCCTTCCGGCATAGGCACGTACTCCGTCGCCGGAGCGCAGTTCGGTTACCAGCTGCTCTGGCTGGCTCCCCTGTGTCTGCCGCTCATGATCGCCGTGCAGGAGATGTGCGGCCGCGTCGCCCTCCTCACGAGCAAGGGACTGTCTGCCATCATCAAGGAGCACTACCCTAAGTGGCTGCTGTATGGCGTGCTCATGCTCTTGCTCGGGGCGAACACGTTCAACGTCTATGCTGACATCAACGTCATGGCCGCCTCTCTGAAGATGCTCTTCGGATGGCCCTTCGCGCTGTGGGCGACGCTGCTGACGATCGGAATGGTGGTGGCCCAGGTTACCATCTCGTATAAGCACTACGTCAAGTTCCTGAAGTATGCTTGCTTGTCGATGCTGGCGTATGTGGTCATTGCGGTGCTGCCCAATGTCCATGTGGACTGGTCTTCGGTCGTCCACCACATGGTAGTCCCGCATTGGAGCTTGAAGCCGGAGTATGTTCTTACCGTCGTGGGATTCCTGGGCACGACCATCTCACCCTATCTCTTCTTCTGGCAAGCCGAAGAACAGGTCGAGGACGACATCGCCGATGGCCTCACCGACGATGCCGGCCACCGCGCAAGCCGTATCAGACGCTCGGAGATACGCGCGGTTCGCGCCGACACGGCGGTCGGGATGATCTTCTCGCAGATCATCACCGTCTTCATCATCGTCTCCACGGCGGCAACGCTGCACGCCTCCGGCAAGACCGATATCAACACCGCGGAGGACGCAGCCCGTGCGCTCTTGCCGCTCGGCGCGTCGGCCTACTGGCTGTTCACTCTGGGCATCCTGGGTGTTGGGTTACTGGCTGTTCCGACCCTTGCCGGTTCGGCCGCCTATGCGGTTGCGGAGACCGCAGGATGGCGGTACGGTCTCTACCGGCGATTCAGTCGCGCAAAGGGCTTCTACGCCACAATCGCCTTGGTCATCGTCGTGGGTTACCTGCTTAACTTCGTGCGGGCGATCAGCCCGGTCAAGGCCCTTCTCTATTCGGCCGTTCTCAACGCCTTGGTCGCGCCTCCGCTGATCGTTCTGTTGCTGTTCATCTGCAACAACCGCAAGATCGTTGGCAAGAATGCCAACGGATGGCTCTCCAATACCCTCGGGGGGCTCACGGTGGTGCTCATGTCCCTGGCAGGGGGACTTCTCATCTGGCTGCTCTGCACCGGCAAGGCTTCGTGATGGAACCGGATCTGCGCATGCCCCACGTCCGCGTTCACGCGCTCCGTCGCACTGTCATTCCGGGGCTAGGTTGCTCGTCTGAGCGGTTCCAGCGCGGTCGCAAGGTTGCTTGATACCTGCAGCCTGTCCTGACCCGCGTGTCCTCCGGGTGTACTGCCACGAACACCGCCTCCGGGTCTGGAGAGATCGTCTTGGCATACACCAGGGCGGGAACGATGCCACGGTAGATGCCCGGCACCAGTACCAAGACCGCGTGGTGGATGGCGCGGGGAAAGCTCGGGGTGGAGTCCAGGGCGAGTGCGCGCGAGGCCGCGGTAGTGGCGCGAAACTCGGAGGAGCCCCGCGCAGGAGGAGGGCTCAACACGGCCGGATCGGTCGCTGTCAGCCCCGGCCGACCACCTCATCCGCGGTCGCTCTCAGCGTGGTCCCGCCCTCCCAGGCGCTGCGGTGCAGATCCCGGTGGGCGTCTCCCTCTGACAGGCCCCTCGTGTTCATCAACATCTTCACCGCCTGCCGCACGGCTCGCCACGTGGCGAGCGCCTCGCAGCCGTCCAGTGCGCTCTCACGGACCCGCGCAAAGTGAGCGAATCGCTGCCGCGCAGTCGTCACCAGCTCGGCGATCGCGGCGGTCAGCAGCGGCTTCTGCGCATAGCCCATTCCCCCAGCCTGCTCGACCACCTGATCGAGTTGCGCCCTGCCTGTCACCACCACCACGCAGGTCGGGCAGGTCTCCATCAGCATGCGGGTCGCCTCCAGTCCGTCCATCTCCGGCATCTGGACGTCCATGAAGACGACATCGGGGCCGTGGGTCCGGCACAGCTCAACCGCCCCGGCCCCAGTGGGTCGCGGCGCCAACCACCTCGTACCCACAAGACTCCAATTGACTGCGCAACTGCAGCGCTACCAGGAACTCGTCTTCTGCGATCACTGTCCTCAGCGGCATCTCACACCAAGCGTACAGGTTCCATCCCAGCCGCAGTGCAGATACCATGCGACCTTATTGGGATTGTGGCGCGGTGAGCGCACAGGCCCCGGTACACCGGGCGCCTAGCGGTGCGAGGCCTCCGGCCCGTTTGCTGCGGCGCGGCGCTGGCATCAGGCGCTTCTGCGCAGCGTCTCGTCACTCAATATCACCCGCGCCAGGCTGCCGCCGTTGTCCGGCTGCAGGGCGAAGGAGCCGCGGTACTGGCCCACCACCAGGCTCTGCACCAGCCTGAGGCCCATGCCCTGCTGCTTGCTGGGGTCGAGGCCCGTCGGCACTGGATTGCCGGAGTTCCACACCGACAACTCCAGCTTGCCGGCCTCCCGCGCCAGTCGCACCGCTACCTCCAGCCGGCCCTCCGAGCCGGGAGCGCCGTGTTTGATGGCGTTGGTCATGAGCTCGTTGACGACCAGGCACAGGGCGGTCGCGGTCTTGGCGGGGCAAGCGACCTTGCCGCCCTCAATGGACACCACCACATCCTCCCTCGGGAACACGCTCTGAATGCTGTCCGCGATGCCTCGCAGGGCGCCCAGCAGCTCGATCTCGGCGCCGAGCGTGGCCACCAACTGCTCGTGCACGTTGGCAAAAGCATAGAGGCGGGCGATGGTATCCTGGAGCACACCCACCACCTGGGGGTCGGACTGGCCCACGATCTGCATCTGCAGCAGACCGGCCGCCGTCGCCAGGTTGTTCTTCACCCGGTGGCTGATCTCTACGTTCAGCGTCTCCGCCCGCTCGGCGCGGGCGCGCTGCTGTTGGGCCAGCGCGTGCTCGGCCTGCTGCTGCGCTTGCTGCGCGCGGTCGAGCGACTCACCGATGGCCTGCGCCACCCGGGACACCACGATGCCTGCCATCAGTGCGGACACCGTTCCCACCAGCGACGCCAGCAGCGCGTGATTGAGGTGGTGAAAGGCGTCGGCCTGATCGTGCACGATGAAGCTGGCGAGAACGACGAAGACAGTGAGAGGGACGAAGGTGCGAAGCAGCCGGGCGCGGGCGGAGACGCCAGCCAAGGCCCGCAGAGGCCAGTGGCTCTGACCTGCGGCGGCCACTACCCCGATGCTGAGCAGCAGACTGCCGAGGGCGGCGGTGGCCGCGATGGGAATCGCCCGACTACCGTAGAGCAGTGGCTCGCGGTAGGCATAGCCCAGCACGAACACGGAAGCGACCGTGCCAGACGCAAGGCCGAGCAGGCCGGCGGCGCTGCCCAGGCTCCGGCGGCTTTCTGCCGCGGGTGGCGGGAGCAGGAGGACCAGCAGGGCCGCCCCCACCAGGAACAGCAGTGCGCCTGCCACCGGCGACATGGGATCGAACGGGATCGAGAGCGATCGGGCGAGGTACCGAGTCAGCGCGTCCTCGAGGTTCAGATCCGCGCCGGCGAAGAACCCGATGACCTCCAGCAGGCCGAAGAGGGAGACCAACGCGGCCACGACGGTGGCCAGCGTCCGTTCGACGCGGCTCAGGCGCCCACGGGCCTGCCGGATCAGGATAGCACCAAAAAGGAAGAGCGCGACCGCCACGCTCGGGGCGATCGCCTTGTACTGCGGAGAAATGCGCGTGAGCCGGGGCAGCCCAAGGCCCCAGCCCGCCAGTCCCGCGATGCCTAGTAACGCCGCCCCGGCAGCGCTTAGCGACGCCACCCGCTCTGCAGGGCTCAGCCCCTTTGATCCCACAACCATGCCCATTCGGTCGGCGCACAGAGCCAGCCCGGACTGCAGCACCGACGGAAGATATGCGATCGTCAGTGTCCGAGCACAACATTATCTTCGCCGGTTAGGCCCTGGTCCCCTTCACCCGAGGCCGCCCAACGGCGGCCGGCACCCGGCCGGAGCGGATCGACGCTCGGATGCCGGCCGCTATCGGCCCGAGAGACACGGGCGCCCGCGCGACGATGAGCGCTTCAGTGAGTCGCAGTTGGGCAGGGGCCCTCTTTGATGGCCGCCTTCACCTTGGTGAGCATCTCGGCGTTGATCTCCGCCATGCCATGCTCAGCCTTGGCGTGGATCGCGGCCTGCCGGAGGAGCTCCTCTTCGGTCGCAGCACAGGCGTGCCAGTCGCACGCTACGCCTACGTCTTTGCAGCTCAGAACCTTTGCCATGGTTGCCGTCTCCTCGCATCCTGTCTCGGGCATTCACCTGCTGTGCCCATTGCACTGGAGGTATTGCACTATGGCACGGGTCGTGAGGAAGTCGTGTCCTGATAGGCGACAACCGCGGGCGGATGCCTCGGGATGGGCCCGTATGGTCCCAAGAGACAGCGTCATCGGGAGGAAAGTCGGCGTGGAGGCGGCGCGCGGAGTTCGCGCGGGGGGGCGTGAGGCTGCCCACTGCCGGTGCGGCCACCTCTCCGCGCTGATTGACCCGCGCATGGCGCCGCCCTCCCGGCGGCGGTCGCGGAGGGATGGCAGGAGGCAAGTAGCCGGAGGCTACCGAGGTCACCGGAGGCAACCAAGGCTCCTGCCCTGGGGCAATCGGGTGGGTGGTCTGTTGACCCCAGGTTGTTCGTCTCGTAGACTACGTATGGCCGGTATGCGGCTGGCCGATTGGGGCCTGTAATCTGCGTCATATGATCGAGTAGGGAGGGTCATGCCATGGCCATGTGCAGAGACGAACACGACAACGCCAAGTGCTCCTATGGGTCAGGCCGAGTATGCGGGCGAGATGCCTGCAAAGACGACGACAGTGGGCGGTGTATCTGCCACTCAAAGAAGCCTGACAAAGACCCCGATTCATTCCAGTCTGAGATTGGGGAAATGCTGCGCGCGAAGGAATACGACTTCTGCGGTTTCGTGTTCCCAGCCGAAGTGGACTTCAGGGATCGGGAGTTCGAGTCTCCCATCAAGTTCGGCGGCTCGGCATTTCGAGACGCTGCGGTGTTCGAGGGCACGACGTTCAGGGGTGGAGCCGACTTCCGGAACGCTGAGTTCATCGGCGATGCCAACTTCGACTATGTGGTGTTCGAGAACGAGGCCGACTTCAGGATGGCTAAGTTCGGGGACTATGCGCACTTCTTAGAAGCGCAGTTTCAGGGCAGGGCAGAGTTCGCGCACGCCGTCTTCCAGCTATGCGACCCGTCCTCCCAATGCGATACGCACTTCACTGGAGCGACGTTCGAGCGCTCTGTTGACTTCAAGCGTGCGAAATTCCACGGTGCGGTCCATTTCACAGGTGTCACATTCCGTGACGCAGCGTTATTCGTCGGGTACGGGGACGATAGGATCTTCTCCGACCGACGGGACGCAGGGTTCGAGGTCGCCCGCTTCGAGCGACCGCACTTGGTTGACTTCCAGCACGTCTGCCTGAAACGGGCGCGGTTCCTCCAGACCGACGTGCGGAAGGTCAATTTCGTCGACGTGAAGTGGGCCGAACGACAGGGCGGCCGTCCCGCCGTATGGGATGAACTGAGGTCGGAACCGAACGGCAGGAAAGACTACGCCATGATCGGCTGGCTTTACCGGCAGCTGAAGTACAACTACGAAGAGCAACGGGACCCCATCCTTGCTGGCGACTTCCACTTCGGCGAGATGGAAATGCGACGCCGCGTAGGCAAAGGCCGTCCGGTGTTCCTCTGGCTTTACCGCGTGCTTAGCGGGTATGGTGAAAGCTACCTTCGAGCCCTCGGAGTGATCGGCTTGGTAATCCTCGTCTTTGCGGCGGCATTCGCTAAGCTTCCTGCTCTCGCCATCCAGGTTGTCCCGCCCTCGGGGACGCCGCACATCGTCGGGGGGTTCTGGCCCAGTTTGCTGTACTCGGGCATGTGCTTCCTGCTCCGACCAGATAAACCCTATCAGCCTGTGCATATGGAAGGGCGCTTCGTGTCAGTGGCGGAGGGCATCATCGGGCCTGCTCTGATCGCGTTGTTCTTGCTAGCCCTGAACCGGCGGTTCAAGCGGTGATGTGCCTGGCAGGGGGTGAAGCTCATTCCCTACGAACTACTCTACGCAGGCCGCCTGTCCGTTGCCTCTTCGGCGCCGCCTCTCTGCTACTGACACCCCGCCTTCTTCCTGCTAGAATATGGTCACACATGCCGGCGTAGCTCAGTAGGTAGAGCGACTGATTTGCAATGACGCTGTCTGCAACCCCCTCGAAGTAGGCCAACAAGCGGTGGTCGCGATCAGCTGGAATGAACGCGGACTGCACCGAACTGCACGAAGTCGCCGGGATGACGGCTACTCCCGAGAACGCCCCGTAGGCGTCCTTCAGGAGCGCTTATCCGGCCCCTCGCTCCAGGCGGTAGGCTCGTAGATGGCGATCTGCTGCTCACAGGGTGCCGCAACCGGATCGTGCCTATCGCCCGCTTCGCGGACAGGATGAGGCTTGACGCGGCCGCCCTAGAGCTCCTGCCAGTTGATGACGTGACGGTGCACGAAGAGGGTGGCCAGGATGGCGTGGAGGTCACGGTCGGAGCCAGCCAGTGACTCGACCGGAAGGCAGGAGGGCCCACCGGCCCCAAGGTTCTGGCGCACCAGGCCAGACAGCACTCTGCCGGGGCCGACCTCCAGCATCACGTCACACGCCTTCACCACGGACTGCAGCAGCGCGGCAAAATCGACCTGGGAAAGGACCTGGCGGGAGAAGTACTGCCGCAGGTCAGTGCCCAGAGGGACGCGTCGTCCGTCCATCCCAGAAAGCAGCAGCGAGGTGGTCTCGTGAAGGGTCTCTGGAATGGGCGCGTGCGTGCGCATGTGCTCCGCGGCCTCTCCGACCAGGCGGGAGTGGAAGGCGTTCGATACGGCCAGCTCGCGACCCGCGATCCCGGCCTTCTCAGCGATCAGCAGGGCCTCCTGAATGCCGCGTTGCTCGCCCGAGACCACTGACTGCCGTGGGCTGTTGATATTGGCCAGCGTCACATAGGCATCCACTTGCCTGAGGATGGCCTCTGCCTGCTCGCGCGAGCAGGCCAGGCTGGCCATGGTCCCGGCGGCGTCTTGCTGCGTCGCCATCGCCTTCCCTCGAACGGTCGCGAGGCGCAGTAGGTCACGCGCATCGAAGGCCCCCGCCGCGCAAAACGCGGTTAGTTCTCCCAGGCTGTGCCCGCCCACCGCAGTAGGCTCCAGGCCGAGACGACCAAGATGCGTGGCCCAAAGCAGGGAGGCGAGACAGACGGCCGGCTGGGCGGTCTCCGTCTGACTGAGCTGGCGATACCACTCATCGCTCTGTTGCTTGTCCGCGGCCCGCCCATGGGGCCGGAACACAAGCTCGCTGACGGACTCGCCCCCGGCCTCCTGAACCCAGGTGTCGGCCTGCTCTACCAGGCTCCTCGCCCAGGAGAAACGCTCGACCAGGCGACGCGCCATGTTCACCTGTTGGGAGCCCTGGCCGGGGAACAGAAACGCGACGCGAAGCTGGGGTAGGCCCTTGCCGAGCCAGAAACCGTCCTTGGGTCCTCCTGCGAGCTGGCCCTCCCCGGAGCCCTCATCCGCGAGGAGGTTCTCCAGGGCGCCAGTTCGAGCGGCAAGTTCCTCCAGCGAGGTGCAGACGACGGCCGCGCGAACTGGATGTTCAGGGCGGTTCTGAGGGCCGCGCTGGGCGGCCAAGACGCCCAGCTTTTCGTCGCCGGTCTGCTCCGCAGCACGTCTCAGGGAGCAGAGCCCCTCCCGCACTTCATCGGCCGAAGCGCCGCTCAATGCGAAGAGCGCGCTCTCCTGGTAAGCGCCGGCTGTGGGCGACTCAGCGGCCGATCTGCCTCGGTCATTGGGCACACAGTGGTGTTCCGTGTAGGGGTAACACTACCTGCTGCTGTAACTGCACCATGGCTCCCAGGATCGGGCGGAGCCGGCACCCTCCGAGCGACCCGCAAGAGCGCAAGCCGGGCCCACACCGCCGCGCTACTGGCCTGCACCGGCCAACCGGGCTCACCGCGCGGCGCGCAGATGCCGCCCCGGAAGCGGCCTGCCAGCGGCCGACTCGGCGGCCCGCTTCCCGCTCAGAATGGCGTGATCCATGTTCAGATACTCCCAATCGCCGAACCGCCCGCAGGGGAAGATGTCCTGGCACTCCAGGTACTCGCGGAGTGCGCTCATCTGCTCCTGATGATCGGGTCGGTAGACCACATAGGCGGGCGCTAGCTCCTGTACATAGGCGACGCGTATCCGGTCTCCTGCCGCGAGCACGCCGGCGAGCCGAAGGTCTGAGGCGACGCGGCCGATCAGTTCCTCGCTCTCCCAGTCGCGGGTGGAGGTCACCTCTGCGGTGATCGAGCTGGTGCCAGGCGGCGAGAGGCCCGGGGCGAAGTTCGAGGGGAAGCTGATGCGCTGGAAGATGAACTGCGGCTCCGGGTAGTACACCCAGTGCTTGGCCGACAGCTCCGGCCGATCGATACCCAAGTGGACGGCAAGCACGCGATTGCCGCGAAGTGTGGCCGCGGCCTCGCGTACCCGCTCGGGCGCGCCTTCGGTCATAGCGACCAACTGCGGCAGCGGCGCGGACGAGATGAGCTTCTCGTAGCCCCTCGCGGTCCCGTCCGCGAGGGTCACCTCGTGCTTCTCCGGCCGGACCTTCACGATCCGTGCCCCCAGCCGTACCGGCTCCACGAAGGGGAGGAAGGCGCGTGCGAGGGACTCCATCCCGCCCCGCGCCGGGTACCAGAACACCGCATTCGGTCCATGCTGGGTGCTGCTCGCCTCGATCGCGCCCAGCACCACCTCCTCGATCCGCGGCACGGGTATGCGCCCGACCACCCACTCCCAGCCCATCTCCTCCGGGTCAACGCCCCAGATCTTCCGGTTGAGGGGGGTCATGAAGTGGTCTGCGATCCCTGAGCCAAAGGTCCGCTGGATCCAGTCCCCGAAGTCCTTCGGCGGATCGGTCCGCCCGCGGGCCTCCAGTTGGGCCGCGAAGAGGCCGAGGATGCATTCCGCGCGCACCTGCGCCGGCAGCCCGTAGGTGTTCGCCTGGAAGGGGTAGAGGGTGTAGACCCCATGGGAGAAGACCCAGGAGCTGCGCTCCACCGTCAGCAGGTCCTCTCCGAGGAGGTGCTCGATCAGCCCGGTCGCGTAAGCATCTCTGCTGTAGAGGACGTGTACGGCCGAATCGAAGGTGAACCCGTCTAGCTGCAGGGACCGGCAGAGGCCGCCCGGACGAGCCTCCGCCTCGTAGAGATCATAGTCGGTCTCCAGATGATAGGCGGCAGAAAGGCCGGCCAGCCCGGCCCCCAGGATCAGCATCGAGGAAGCAGCCACGCGTTTCCCTCCCGCAGGCAAAGCCCAAAGATAGCGCCGAAGCCGCGGCCGCAGGTGCGCCGCTCAGGCCCGGGTTGACAACCGGTCGCGTCCATCCTCGCATCGCGCTCCGGCCGACGCGACGCCTGGCCGCTCAGGCCGACGGGCAAGTGAACCACAGCTTCCGGATCGCTGAGGACTCCTCGCACTAACCGATCACCAGCCCGGAGGGCGCCGCCGCACGGGTCCTTTCGAGAGGACCATCGGTCATCTGCGGCAGACCAACAGCATGTCCGAGACGACAGACCACATCATCAGGCCGAACCGCAGGACCTCCGGCGCCGACCTCACTTCCGCGCTCCGGTTCTCCACGGTGAAGTGCCGGCCCGCCCGCTCCACGAAGTCAAGACCGTAGGTGCGGTAGTGCCCGTGCAGGGACCTAAGGAGTGTCCCTGGCTCGTGGCTAACTGTTAGCCGCGACTCCTCGTAGAACGGCACACACGGAACGCAGAGCACCAGAATGCCACCCGGCCGGAGCACGCGGCGCAGCTCAGCCAGGGCTCGCTCATCGTCCGGTATGTGCTCCAGCACATGGCTGCAGACAATGTACGCCCAGCTGTTGTCGCCGAAAGGGAGGTCCTGGATGTCGACCTGGTGATCAACACTCGGGTCGTAGAGGTCTGCAGTGCGGTAGTCCACTCCGCGAATGCTCTGCAGGACCGCCCCCAGATGTGGCTCGGGAGCGAAATGCAGAAGCGGACCCTCCCATGCCTGCATTCCCAGTTCGCCGAGCACGACCCTGATCAGTCGGTGTCGTTCCCACGCGCCGCAGCCTGGGCATTCCGCATCGTAGCGCACCAAGTGGGCCGGCTCCCGAGGCCGGCTCATGCCATCGGCAGGGCCCGCCGCGGGGACGGAGTGAAAGCCACTATGGGGGGAAACCGCGCGGCCCTGCTGATTCTGGGCCAGCCGGCGGGCGCCGAAGGGGTAGAACGACCAGCCTTTGTGCCCACAGATCGGACACTCGATCCGCGGAGTAAGCCCGCGGGACTGGCAGTCTTGGTCCGTCTTCCTGAACTGAGCCAGCAGGCTCCGCCGCTGCTCGTATGGCCTGCCGGTGGCGTATGGCTGCTACGGGCCCGGGCGGAGGACCCACCCACCACTTCGCGGAGAGCAGCCTCTTGATCCGCATTCCTCGCCCTCCCCGTAACGAAACTCGTGGCTCCAAGAACCCATCCGCCCCCCCTAGGCCGCCGCCCTTGTCCACATCGTGCTTATTCCCTGCCCGCGCCCCGGTTCCTACTCTCGGAGGCAGTGAGGACAGGTCAGAGCATCTTGGACAGCGGCACTCGGTTCTTCCGCCAAAAGTGCATCAGGCTGCGCATGTGGATCAGAGTTTTCCTGCTGAACTGGTTCCTGGCGCTGAATCGGCGGTAGTGGTGGAAGGCCTCGGCCTCGGGCACGTAGTAGACTTCCCACGCACGCTGCCACATTCGCCAGCACCAGTCCACATCCTCCGCGTAGAGGAAGTAGGCGTCATCCATCGTCCCCACGTCATCAACCGCCTCTCGTCTGACCAGCAGGCAGGCCGACAGCAACCAGTCCACCGGCCGGTCGGAGTTGTGGTCCCACTCTTCCATCATGTGCTCACTCAGAATGCGCGATGGCAGCAGTCGGCGGACTACTGGAACACGGCGCATGAGCACCGACCGCACCGTGGGGAACTTCCGGCAGGAGAGCTGGAGGGTGCCGTCCGGGTTCAGCACCCGGGGCCCGCAGATGCCGACCCGGGGGTGAGCGTCCATGAATGCGACCAACGTGCTCATGGTGTCTGGCTTCACCCAGGCGTCGGAGTTGATGAGGAAGAGATACCGCCCGCTGGCCTCCCGCAGGCCGATGTTGTTGTTGGGTGCGAAACCGAGGCGCTGCTGATTGGTGATGATGCGGCAGGAAGGGAAACACTCCGTCACCATCTCGGCAGAGCCATCCGTGGACGCGTTGTCCACCACGATCACCTCGATCGGCTCCTGCGGCGGCGCGGCGAAGATGGAGGAAAGGCAGATCCGCAGCAACTCTCGCTCATTGGTGCACACGATCACGACAGAAATCATGGGATATAGATCCTCGACCTCAGGGTGGGAGGCGACAGGGCCTCTTCAACACTACGGATGGACTCACAGGGCTATTCGAGGTAGCCGAGGCCGCGCAGGCGCTGCCTAATCTCCTCCTCCTCCTCCGAGGTGTAGTGATGCTGCTCCGGTGGCGCGGCGCTCGTCAGAGCGACCCGCGCCGACCGTAGTGGTGTGTGGCGATCTGCCCGCGAAGGCTGCGCGGAGAACCTGCCCGTCGAGACCCACGGGAATCGGGACCTCCAGCAGGTCCAGAATGGTCGGGAACAGGTCCATGATCGAGGCGCCCTCAATGGCGCGCCCCGGCGCAATGCCCGGACCGGCCATCAGGAGGATGCCTTCCGGCCGGTGGTCGCCGCTAATGGCCCGGAACTGCTCAACAGGGAAGTCTCCCGCATCGGCCACGGAGGAGGCAAGCCTGTCCACCGGTATCCGGCGGTTCCACTGGATAGTCAGTTCCGGGGCCTCTGCAACGTAGGGCCCCTGGTAGGCCTCTTCGCGGCGCAGCACCGCCTCGACCGCGGCCTCTCCCGTCGCGGCATCAGTACAGTCGAGAAGGCGCTGGGCTATCAGCGCGATCAGCTCTTCGCTCTCCCGGCCGGGAGACACCGTACCAGAAGGATCGCGGCCGGCCAGGTTGAGTCGGATGGTGCTGCCCACCGGGTCGGCGAAGGCCTGAGTGTTGGCCCAATCTACGCCGGCCACCATGAAGGTTTGACCGCACCCGGTCTCTCAGCCCAGGCGCGATCCGCACCAGGAATTCCTTCAGGCCGCGCGCGGGGATCCGTTCCAGGCGCGTGTAAGCCGCGCGCGCCGCCGCGGTGAGGGCGGGCCGCCACCCACGGCGGGGAGGGGCAAAACGCAGCAGCCCGATGCTTTGCAGCCAGGGGTTGAGTTGCCGCGCCGCCAGGTGGCGCGGCCCTGCCCCATGGTCCGACATTACCACCAGAGTCGTACCCTGTGGAAGCTCCTCCCAGATCCGCCCCACGGCTTCGTCCAGCGCCGCGTAGGTGCGGGGGATGGCGTCGCCGAAGCGGCGGCGCTCCTCCTCGGTCGGCCCGCTGGATCCCGGGTCCATGTACTTCCAGAAGCAGTGCTGGACCGAGTCCACTGCACTGAACACGACCATGAAGAAGTCCCACTCCCGCGCGCGTATCAGATGGAGGGCCGAGGCCAAGCGCAGCCGCGTGCACGCCTCCAGCTGTCGCAGCCCCTCCGCCTCTCTGGAGGCCAGCATGTAGCCGACCATGCCGGGAGCCAACGTATAGCCACCCACCGCCCTCCTGAGTTCCTCCACCAGCTCTGGAGGATACGCGAAGCCCGGGCTCCCCACCCCGGGCGCATCGAGCCCCGCGAGCACGAATCCGCTCACCCGTTCCGCCGGGAAGGTCATGGGGACATTGATGACGCCAACGCTTCGGCCCTCGCGGCTCAGCAGGCCCCAGAGGCTCTCGCCGTGCCGATCCCCGCCGTTCACGAACCGGATGCGATAGCTGTTACGAACCGGAGAGTAGAAGTCGAAGATGCCGTGCCGACCAGGGTTGGTGCCGGTAATGAAGGAACTCCAGGCGGCCGCGCTGTTCAGCGCCGGCACAGTGAGCAGAGGGCCTGAAGCCCCCTCTTGGAGGAGACGGGCAAGAACCGGCAATCGCCCCTGTGCCGCCAAAGGGCGGATTAGGTCAAACGTAGCCCCGTCAAGCCCAATAACGCACACTCGCTTCCGGGCGTCCCGGCGCGCGGCGCCGATCATCCGTCGAGCCCCCGGTACATCGCCAGCAGTCTCGGGGTGAGAAGGTCCCAGTTGTACTTCTCACGCACCGCGGCCAGGCCTCTCTCGCCCATCTCTCCGAGCAGCCCGGGCTGGCTCAGCAACGCCTCCACCGCCGAGGCTATGCCCTCGGCGCTCGGCTCAGACGAGCACGCGGCCGCACCCAGACTCACGGATCATATCACCGATGCCCCCGATGTCGGTGGCGACGACCGGCACTCCGTGGGCAATCGACTCGAAGAACTTCACCGGCGTGATATGCTTGAACCAGGGGCTTGGTCGGTAGGCCGGGATCGTGATATGGCAGTGCCGGTAGAGGTCGGTGATGGTATCGTGCGTAAAGGCCCCGCGCAGTTCCACCTTGTCTCCCAGCGGGCGAAGTAGGGCCGTCAGCCGGTCCCGGTAGCTATCCACCAGGCGTCCGGCGAGGAAGAGCCTGACCTTTCTCCCCCGGCCGAGGAGCAGGTGGACGGCTTCCACGATCTCCTCGATGCCGGTATCCTGGTAGATCGCGCCGATCCGGCCCAGTGTCACCTCTCCAGTGGCCGGAAGGGGCGGCGCGACGTTAGTCGCCATCGCCAGGGGTGGGTAGTTCGGAATAAGCGTGGTGTGGTGCGCGCCCCAAGACCCGTAGTTTCCGATCTGGTACTCATTGCACACGAGCACATTGTCAGAGCGGAGAACCAGGAATCGCTCAAGCGCCTGAGAGGCCCGGTATAGGGGCTGGGACCAGTAGGCGTAGTAGTTCGGCTCCCGCGCGTCAAAAACGAGCTTCGCCCCCGTCATCCTGGCCGCGAGCCACCCGATTGGCAAGGTATCGA
This sequence comes from uncultured Armatimonadota bacterium, assembly GCA_963699135.1. Classification (GTDB taxonomy): domain Bacteria; phylum Armatimonadota; class Hebobacteria; order Hebobacterales; family Hebobacteraceae; genus JBEKKD01. The sequence continues at coordinate 2,939,491 of OY969415.1, forward strand.
GGTCGTTGGCGTGGATGATGTCATACCGTCGCCGCACCAGCGTGCGCCCCAGCCAGAGCCAGAACCTCGCCCAGCGGTGTAGTTGGGCGAGGCCCTTCCCCAGCAGCGCTCGTAAGTGGAGCCGCTCTACGATGAAGCCATCGAGCTCCTGTCGCGAAGCCAGGCGACACTCCCGGTCCCAGGCGAGAATGGTAACCTCGTACCCGCCTCCGACCAGGTCGCGGGCCTCCTTGTGCCCCGCGGCATCCGGGAAGAAGCCCCGGGAGAACAGCATCGCCACCCGTCTCTGGCGCGGCGCTTGCCCTGCCATCACCAGTCTGCGCCCTCTGCGGATAGGGCTCCTGCAAAGCTCTTGCTCGCGTAGCTCCTCGGGCTGCCGCACCCGGTGGAAACCGCAGGGCGCTCGCGACCGTCGGCCTCAGGCGAGGTGCTGGGGGCCTCACGGGAGACTTGTGATGGACCCGCGCGCGCCGTCTCTGTCGCGGCTGCATCCCCGGAAGCCTTCCCCACTGCGCCGAGCGGCCTCACGAAGATCGGCCGCGCTGATAGGCGTAGCTCCAGTACATCCTTCTGGCTCTCTTGGGTCGTGCGAGCGCCAAGCGCGTCGGTGATCTCCACCCGCACCGGCCCAGTGGGCACCCGCGTGGTGGCGCCGCCGTCCGACCAGAGGACATACACTGAGCCTCCGGGCCGCACAAACTCAAAGGCCTGAACGCCGCCGCCAGCGCTCAAGGTGCGAACCTCGCGGGCACCGTCGAGCCTCTTCACCGCGAGTCCCAAGGCGGAGAACGCCGGCCGCTTGGACCCGTCTTGTCGAAGCAGGCCGGTGCGCGACCACTTGCCCTGCGCCTGGTGAGGAGGTGCTTGCAGCGCGTACCAGAAGACGCGCTCCACCCCGGACGCGATGGCCAGCACGTAGCGCTTGACGACCTCCTCGGCCTCTCGGCGTTCCCCCTCCTGTTCGCTCGGCCATAGCTCCGGGTAACTCGGCCCCGACGTCTCCGTGATCCAAATCGGCTTGGAGTAGCCCTGATGCGCCATCACCGCGCGCAGCCAGCGGACCCCCGCGGGGATGAGGGAGCATGGGTGGTAGGCGTGCAGATCCACAACATCGTAGAAGCGCGCCGCGTCGGACCGGAGCAGTCGATGGGTGAACTCGCTCATCTTGTCGTATGGCTTCACACCGGCGAGCAGTTGCTGCGGATTGGAAGGGCTCTTCCTGGTCGCAGCCAGGCTGTTCCCCCTCGCCCATTCACGGTACTGCGCCAGCGCCTGGTCGCCATATCCGGCCGTCACTTCGTCCCGCACCATGGGCATCAGCCAGGCGAGGTCTCCGATCCCGGCCAGCACTACCTGCGCGTTCGGGTCTGCGTCCTTCACCGCTCGGTAGCCGGTGCGGAGCAGGTCCAGGTACTGCTCCGGCGTCCCGTGCCAGAACACCTGGTACTGCACCTCGTTCTCGATCTGCCAGTAGCGCACGCGACCGCGGGCGCGCCGCACCACCGCGTTCACGAACCGATAGTAGTCGTCACGGTTCGCCGGGGGCACCGTTGCCTGGGCGGTTTTCGAACCCCGGCCCCCGAGCGCCGCCCAGGGGGCGCGTGCCCGCACCGTCACCAGCATATTGATGGGGAAACCGGCCCGCTCAGAGTCATCGACCAGCTTGACCGTGGCGTCCACCAGATCCCACTGGAAGTTGCCTCGCTTCGGCTCTACCGCCCGCCAGTCGAGGGTCTGCCGCGTCCAGTGTACGCCGAGCTCGCGAAGGTACTTAGGCGTCGGGCGCCCTTTGTTGGGAGTCAAGCCGTAGAAGAGCCCGAAGGGCGAGCCCTCTATGGTCACCTGCTTGGTCGCGTCGGGCCCTCGTGCCGTCTCTCCGCCGACGGAGACCGTGAGCAGCGCGGCTATACAAGCGGCCATCAACCACTGATTCGCGTTGCCTATCACTAGTCCGGCATCTTCCTCCAGCACCTCGCTGGACTGCTGGTACAGCCCCGCCCTGACTGCGACCGAGGGAGGGCAATCGGCGCATTGCTGACGGAGCCGCCCTGATCGCCGCTCCCGCCAGCGCGATGCGGATCGGATCTTCTACCGAACCGTCAGCAGAGGAGGCATGTCGGCGGGCCCGCGCGCCTCTACTCCGCGCCGGATCTGCGCCAGAGCGCCCCATATCAGTGTTTCCGTAGTCTCGGGCTGGCATCCTTCCGCCCTCCCGGGGATCGCAGGCATCTTTGGCTGGAGACGACCCGATCGTGGGTTGCCTTGCCCCTACCTCGCAGGCCGTGCGGGCGGCCCTCCGTCTGCGGGGCCAGAGGCCCACCGGTCTGCGCCCAGGCGCCGTAGAGGGCTGGCAGTCATGCGCGGCGAATCATGCTATGGCCTCGGCGTGCCGCCGCGGCTCGCGCAGGCTACGCGAAGTGCAGACGGTTACGGTGCTTGCGCCCCGCGCGGAGCCCGCGGTGCCAAGGCAGGGCCTGCCCGAAGTGCTTTCGCCACGACTGGACGGCTGCGTGACCCCAAGAGGCGCTCGAAACGTGTTGCCGGAATCGCTGCTACTCGCCTGCATGGGCTGGGCGAGGCTTTTCTCTCGGCCTGGTATCCCCATCCTTTGCTACCATCGGATCGCGGACGATCCGGCCCTCGCCACGGTCACGCCGCCCGTCTTCCGGCGGCAGATGGCACTCCTTCGGGCTTGGGACTACCAGGCCGTTGGAATAGGGGAGGTCGTCTCCAAGCTTGCTAGCGGCGATCCGGTTCCCGACCGCTGGGTGGCGCTCACCTTCGATGACGGGTACCGATCTTTGCTCACCGCGGCCTCGCCCGTGCTCCGGGAACTGGGCCTGGCCGCCTCTGTGTTCGTGCCAACGGATTATGTGGGTCGCCAGACCGATTGGGACGCGGACGGCCTGGCCTCCGGCGAGACGGTGCTCTCGTGGGAGGAGATGCGGGAGCTTCAGGACGCAGGCTTCCATTTCCACCCGCACGGCGCGAGCCATAGGCGCCTCACCCGCGTTCCGAAGGAGGAGTTGGCGCGGGAGCTTCGGGCAGCGCGTGATACGATGGAGGCCCGACTGGGCCGCCCCGCGCCCGTGTGCTGCTACCCCTATGGCGACTATGACGCCGGGGTGACAGAGGCGACTCGTGCGGCCGGCTACGAAGGCGCCTGCGGTCTTCGGCCGGACCTGAACCGCGGCCGCGACCACCTCTGGGATCTCCGCCGGTTCGTGGTTCTGCGCACAACGACGCTCCGGGGCTTCCGCGCGCGTGTTACCGGAGCCTTCGGCCACTACGCGGGCGTGCGCCGCCTGCTTCGCGGCGGGCGGGGCCCAGGGCCGATGGCCCCGCTGCGGTTGCCTGACACCCATCGCGGGAACAGGACTCGCTTGGCAGTGAGTCGAACGAAATCCCTCGTGCCTATTCCCGGCGTCGCTGGATTCCCACGGCAGGAAGAGCCAGACCAATGGATCGCAACAACCGCCGCCGCACAGTTGTCACCGGGATCGGGGTGATCTCCCCACTCGGTCTCAACGCCGAACGGACCTGGGAAGCCGTCGTCTCCGGAAAGAGCGGCATCGGGCCGATCACAGTGTTCGACGCGTCGACGTTCCCGGTTCGCGTCGCCGCCGAGGTAAGAGGCTACTCGGTTACCGAACACGCGCGGACGCGCCGAGTGCAGCGGTTGCTCTCGCGGGCGGCCGGGTTTGGGCTGGGCGCGGCAAGAATGGCCTGGGACGATGCCGGGTTTGGCGAGGAGGTCGACGGCGACCGGGTCGGCGTCATCCTCGGCAGTTGTGTGACCGCGCCCACGTTGCAGGAATCCAGCGCCTGGTGCCGCGTGCTGGATGAGGATGTTCCGCCCGAGCTGGCTGACGAGGACCCGTTTGGGCCCGCTCGCCGGGCGTCGCATACCGGCACGGCCCAGATCGCGGAGGAGATCGGGGCCCGGGGCCGGGCAAACACCATCTACGTTGCCTGCGCCTCTGGCACACAGGCGATAGGGATGGCGACGCGGCGGTGCGTCGGGGCGAGGCAGATGTGGTTCTCGCCGGCGGCTACGACTCGATGGTAAACGAATGGTACATTCTGCTCTTCTAGCTGATCAACGCGCTCTCGACTCGCAACGACGAGCCCTCCCGCGCCAGCCGTCCCTTCGATAGAGACCGCGACGGGTTCGTCATGGGAGAGGGCGCGGGAGTGCTGGTGTTGGAGGAGCTCTCCCACGCCGAGGCGCGGGGCGCGTCGATCTATGCGGAGGTGGTGGGGAGCGGCACCTCCCTGGACGCCTACCACATCACGGACTCGCCGCCTAACGGGGAGGGTGCGGCGCTGGCCATGCAGCGGGCCCTCGACGAGGCGGGGCTGGCCCCGGAGGAGGTGGAGTACGTGAACGCCCACGGCACTTCCACGAGGGACAATGACATCTCCGAGACCCGCGCCATCAAGTCGGTGTTTGGGGATCATGCGTACCGCATGGCTGTCAGTTCCACGAAATCGATGACGGGCCATCTCATCTCCGCGGCCGGAGGATTGGAGGCGGCGCTAACCGTACTCGCGCTCCGAGACGGAACCCTCCCTCCCACCATCAACCTCGAGCATCCGGATCCCGAATGTGACCTCGACTACGTACCCAAGACCGCACGCAAGCGCGAGGTCACGGTCGCCATGTCCAACTCGTTCGGCTTCGGGGGAACGAACGCAGCCCTCGCATTGCGCCGGGCAGCGGGGCCCTCCGCACGAGCCAAGAGGGAGTGCCTTCGGTGAGTGAACGGCGGGTCGTCGTCACCGGCCTGGGCCTGGTAACTCCCCTTGGCCTCGGGCCTGAGGACTTCTGGACTGCGCTGGTCGAGGGCCGGAGCGCCGTGACCCGCCTCCACCTGGACGGTGGGTCGGGGGAGCCCAAGCAGCTCGGGGCGCCGGTTCCCTTGTACGACATCCGGCCCTACGTGCCCAACCGGAAGATACTGCGGGTCATGTCCCGCACCGCCCAGTTTGGGCTCACCGCCGCCCAGATGGCCGTTGATGATTCAGGCGACGCCGGCATCCCCACCGCTCGGAAGGGTGCATTCATCGGCACCGGCCAAGCGCTCTGCCCAGCCGAGTTCCTATTCGACGCGGCCCGCGCCTCTCGGGATGAGACCGGCGAGATCAGCGCCAAACTGCTGGGGATACAAGGTGTTTCTCTGATCCCTCCGCTGTCTATGCTGACGGCCCTCTCGAACGGGGGGCTGTTTGCCGCCTCGGTCCTCCAATCCATCACCGGCACCAACACGAACTTCCTCAGCTCCGGCGAGGCCGCCTTGGCAGCCATCGGGGAAGCCTACTGGGCGATTCGAGAGGGAGAGGCAGACTGGGCCCTGGCGGGCGGTTACGACGGTGGGGTGAACCGCTGGGTTTATGCCGATTTCCATCGCCTTGGCATGCTGTCCTTGCGCACGGGTGACCCGCTGCGAGCCGTACGTCCCTTCGATCGCTCCCGCGATGGCTTCGCGCTTGGCGAGGGAGCAGGGATGGTCGTACTGGAAGAGCGGTCGGCGGCCATGGCGCGGGGCGCCCGGATCTGGGGCGAGATAGTTGGCTTCGCGGCGACGTGCGACGCCTCCGGCCCGCTCACGCCGAGGGCGGATGGCTCCGCGCTCGCCGCTGCCCTATTGGGCGCGCTCCGAGACGGCGGAATCGAACCGTCTGACGTGGACTACGTCAACGCGTATGCGAGCGCCACACCTATGGGCGACCTGACTGAATTGCGGGCCCTCGAGACGGCGCTTGGCGGTCTGCGTCGCCGGCCGCTGGTCAGTGGCATCAAGGGCGCCATCGGCCACCTGTTGGCGGCCTCGGGCGCAGTCGAACTCGGCGCCACACTGCTCTCCCTCTGCCACCAACTCATCCCGCCGACCCTCAATCTCCAGTCACCAGACGCCGAGTGCCACTTCGACTGCGTACCGAACCAGGCCCGGCCTGCCTCAGTCGACATCGCGCTCGCCATGAACCGAGGGATCGGGGGCCAGAACGCGGCGATAGCCCTGCGGCGCGCCGACCCGCGCTAACGGCCCAGGCTAGCCCGGCCGTTTTCCGCAGCCGGTTTCCTGGGCTTCGCCTCTGGGGCCCGGATCGAGGGCGGGCTGGCAGGCCCGGCTCACCGAGAAGGTCCGCTGAGCAGTCTCTCGATCTCTCCCCCAGACTCTCGGCGTCCGGCAGGAACGGCCGGATCTGGGCCCGTTCGGCCGGGTCAATCGCCGCCATGGTCTCTGCTAGCTCCGAGACCTCCCCCACCGGCTCCCAGGCGCGAATCGCGTCCCGCCAACTCACCAGCTCCTCCACGCTCAGCATCGTCTCCATCACCTCCTCGCAGAACGGTCCCGCGCCGGGGATGGGTGCTGCGTCGGGCGAACGACTGCTTCGTGTCGTGCTGATGCAAAGAAGCTGGGTCAACTGCGGTCAGCAACTGCTGGGAGGGCCCATCGAGGGAGCCCCGCGATGGGTCGGGCGACCTCAGGGCTCACCCGGAGTGCATTGACTGGGATCTGGCGCCTCCCTATCTGCGCCTCTGTCCCCGGCCGTCGCCGTACTCACTGGAACGCAGCACAGCCCAGTCGGGGCAAGGCCAGGAGCCCGGATCAGGGTTGCGGAACACCCCCAGAGAGACGGACCCGCCGTCCAGCCGACCCGGACTCATGACAACCCGGATTCCGCCTTCGGGCCCGGAGTCCTACAGCGTCGGCACAGGCAGTGGCGTTGTGCAGCCAATCGGGCGCGGGCGGCGGAAGGTGGGAGGGCGACCGGCGCCGCCTCTTCAGCGGGAAGTGTAGCCCCCGTCGATAACCAGCTGCGCTCCGGTCACGAACTTCGCTTCGTCGGAAGCGAGGTAGAGGATGCCGTAGGCGACGTCCTCTACCTCGCCGATATGCCCCAAGGGGTAGTCCATCGCGAGCAGCTTGATGATGCGCTGCCGGTCCACCTCCGACGAATTCCGCACCCACTCATGAATCGGCGTTGCGACGTGACCGGGGTGGACCGAGTTCACGCGTATCCGGTCTCGCGCGTAGAGCAACGCATCCGTCTTGGTCATGAGTGTGACCGCGCCTTTGGCGGCGTGGTAGGGCGGAACATTCGCGTCGCTCACGAGGCCATAGGCGGAGGAGACGTTGACGATGCTCCCACCCCCGGCCTCCCGCATCAGCGGGATGGCATGCTTGGTGCAGAAGAAGACGCCTTTGACATCAACGGCGAAAACCGCGTCCCACTCCGCCTCCTCCAACTCGTGGGTCGGCTTGTTCGCCCCCGCGATACCTGCATTGTTCACCAAGATGTCGATGCGGCCGAAGCGGAGCACGATCTCCTGAAACCCCCTCCGAACCTGATCCTCGTCCGACACGTCGATGGCGTAGGAGGCAGCTTCACCGCCCCGCCCGATGATCTCCTCTGCCACCGCGCGGCCCCCCTCCGAGTCGACGTCAGCGACGGCGACTCTAGCCCGCTCTTCGGCCAGCAGCAGACAGGTGGCTCGGCCGATGCCGCTCGCCCCGCCCGTCACGACGGCTACCTTCCCCTCGACCCGGCCCACTGTCACCTCCCGCCCGGCTGCAATCAAGCGAACAACTGTTAATCTTGGCCGCCACGCGCTCATCTCCTTGTCTGAGACAGCCTGCTTCCCGGAGGCTGAACGCCTGCTGCCAGGCCGGTTTGGCATGCCAGGGCCGGTGCGGCCATCGCCAGTTCACTTTGTGAAGTAGCGCCGCTCATGGAATAAGCGGCCTGTGCGCGGCGCCAGGGCGCCAGCGCGACAGTGGCGATGCCACCCCGGGCCGGCGGCGCACGGGCGTCGCCCCGCCCCCTGCGCCGTACGTCCGCGGAGTAGGCCGTCACGAAAGCTGCCATCTGCGGGGGCTGCTGGAAATGCAGCCCGTCCGGCAGGATACCGGGCCCGTACTCAGGAAATGAGAATAGGGGTGGGTGTCCACCATCTCGGATGGAGCGCATACGACGGGCATTCAGAGGGGAACCGGGATGATGGCGTGGCTACAACGGTGTAGGAGGAGTTGGGTTGACTGCAGACGACGTATTTGGGAAGACAGTGCAAGCGCTAGCCGAAGTGCTAGGCCTGGATGTCGAGGAAGTTACGCCCGGTGCGAAGCTGGTGGGGGATCTGGAGGCGACTTCACTGGATGTGGTAGACCTGATGTTCCAGCTGAAAAGAGGTTTTGGCATCGAGATAACTCTGGCCGACGCCCAGCGGGAGCTAGGCGGTGTCGGCGCGACGGAGGGCAAGGCCGAGCCGGGGTTCAACGACGCTCTCTTCGAGAAGATCACGGTTCAAGACTTGGCTAACTGGGTGAAGAGTCGGCTACCGGCATGAGGCCGTCGCGCCACCGAGTGGGCGCGGGGATGTCCCTCCCGGCCAGCAGACGCCTGGAGCTCACGGGGGAGCGTGGGTGACGCCTGCGCCCCCCGATGTCTGTCTGGGCATCGGCATTGATGTGGTGGATCTGTCGCACTTCGTGAGATTCCTGCGGCGCAACCAGTCGTCTCTGGGCGAGATCTTCACCGAGCGCGAGATGGCCGCCGCAGAGGCCGAGCGTCGCGACCTCTATCTCGCCACCCGTTGGGCGCTGAAGGAGGCCACCCTCAAGGCGCTGGGCACGGGCTGGGGATCGGGCGTGCAGTTCATCGAGGTCGAGGCGTTGGGCCGCCTGTCCGCGCCGCGTATCAGCCTGCATGGGAGGGCGCAGCAGCTCGCGGAGGAGGCGGGAAGCGCGTCTGTGGCTGGTTCCACTGGGAGCGCCGGCGAGTGTGTGATCGCGATTGCCGTTCTGAACGTGGCATCGGTCGGCGCGAAGTCTGGGAGGAATGGTGAGGTTCTATCTGCTTGACCGGATCACCGAGGTAGTGCCTCGGAAGAGCATCAGGGCCGCCAAACTGGTCTCTCTGCTCGATCCGGTGCTAGAGCACCGCCCTGACGCGGGTCTGGTTCTCGCTCCCGCGCTGGTGTTAGAGTCCGTCAACCAGGCGATCGGATGGATTGCCGTCGTCACGAGCGATTTCACCACGCGGTTGGTCCCCGGGGCCTGGCGCCGCGTTACGATCGCCGGGCCCGCCCGTGTGGGTGAGCGGCTGGACGTCACGGTGGAGGTGGACAGCTGGTCTGAAGATGGCGTCGAGGTCAACAGCGAGGTGTCGTGTCGAGGGGAGCTTGTGCTCCGCGCGGAGGGAGGCCTCTTCCTCTTCGTCAACGCGGTCGAATGGGAGAACCCGGAGCTGACGCGCCAGCATTACCGCGCGCTGTATCGCGACGGAGCCGCGTTGCCCGACATGCCATCGCCCCTCCCCCCCCCGGCCGCCACTGACTCGGCGAGCAGTCAGGCGGCCTATCCGTGGGTCCCCTATGATGTCGTAGAGGCACTCGTGCCCGGCGAGATGGCGGCCGCGCGCAAGTGCGTCGTGATGACAGACAGCGTGTTCGTCAATCACTTCCGGCGCACCCCGATCGTGCCCGGGGTGCTTCTTGTCCAGAGCATGCTGGAGGTCTGTCGCACCTTACTGGCGGCCAGCTCTCAGCCCGGTACCACCTGGCGACCAACAGCGATGCAGGTCGTCCGCTTCCAGCGGCGCGTGTGCCCGGGCGACCTCCTGCTGATCGAAGCGCGCCTCACCCAAACCGGCGAGCGGACCGCCACTCTCTCCTGCGAGGGCCGAGTAGGGGGAGCGCGGGCCGTGGGCCTGCGGAGCGCAACGTTCGCGGCCGATCCGTAGCCAGCCAAGCGCGGCAGCCTGCGCGGGGAGCCCCGCACGCTTCGCTCCGGTGACGCTTCCGGGCCTCACACTCCGGCGGTGATACTGAATCCCGCGTCCACATACAGCACTTGGCCGGTGATCCCCCGCGCCAGGTCGCTGCAGAGAAACGCCGCCGCATCGCCTACCTCCCGCGTGGTCACGTTCCTTCGTAGGGGCGCGTGCTCCACCGTTCTCTTCATCATCTCGGGAAAGCCGGCAATCACGGACGACGACAGCGTCTCGAGTGGGCCCGGAGAGACCGCGTTCACGCGTATCCCAGCCGGGCCAAGCTCTAGCGCCAGGTAGCGCACCGCCGACTCCAGCGCAGCCTTGGCGACCCCCATCACATTGTAGTTTGCGATCGCCCGCTGGGACCCAAGGTAGCTGACCGTCACAATGCTGCCAGGTCTGCCTTCCATGAGCGAGCGGGCGCCCCGAGCCGCGGCAATGAGAGAGTAACAGCTTACCTCGTTGGCGAACGCGAACCCCTCGCGTGAGACCGCGGTGAACTCACCGGCAAGATCAGCAGTGCGGGCCGCCGCGATGGAGTGAACCAGCACGTCCAGCGCGCCCCATCGCGCCCGCAGCGCCTCGAAGAGCGCTTCCACCTCCCCATCCTGCCGGACATCGCACGGGAGGTAGAGCTCGCAGCCCAGAGGCTCCGCCAGGCGTCGGACTCGGGCCTCGGAGCGGCCTCGCGCGTCTGGCAAGAAGCTCAGCGCCAACTGGGCCCCGGCCTGGGCCAGGCTCTGCGCGACTCCCCAGGCGACGCTGCTATCATTCGCTACCCCCATCACTAGCGCTTTGCGCCCGGTAAGGTCCAGCATGTGGTGATTCCCCTGTCGTCCGCGAAGCTACTGTTGGGCTGCAAAGGCGTTGACGAGGCCGTAGCCGAACAGGCTGTCCCGGCCCACGGCGCCCAGGTCGGTGGCGGTGCTCACCAATCGAGCGCGGACCTGCGAAGCTGACAACTCGGGATGCGCCGCGATCACCAGCGCCGCCGCGCCGCTCACATGAGGGGTGGCCATGGAGGTGCCGTCCAGATAGTCGTAGTACGTCTGGTACCCGTAGGGCCACTGGTTCAGCCGCACAAGGTACGTCGGCATCGTGGACAAAACGGCCACGCCGGGAGCGCACAGCGCCAGGTTCCTACTTGTGTTGCTGAAAGTGGGATGCTTGTCATGCGCGTCGGTGGCGCCGACCGAAATCACGCTGGAGTAGCGGGCCGGGACATCCAGCCACGGCGCCGCCTCGTTGCCGGCCGCCGCCACCAGCACCACCCCTGCCGAGTAGGCTCGCGCGCACGCGGACTGAAACGTCCTGCTCGAGAACGGCGAGCCGAAGCTCATGTTCACGACCCGCATACCATATCTGGCCGCCACATCCAGCGCCGCCACCGCGTCGCTCGTGCTCCCGGTGCCCTCACGGTCGAGGATCTTCGCGGCATAGAGCGCGATCTGCGGGCCGACTCCGACCACCGAGATCCCCGTCACATTCCCGCCGCCTGAGTTCGGACCATCATCCTGCGCGGCGATCGTCCCCGCCACGTGCGTGCCGTGCCCGTTATCGTCCAGGGGATCCCAGTCATCGTTCACGAAGTCGTACCCGGAGACGTAGTTGCCGGCCAGGTCGGGGTGCGTGTAGTCAATGCCGGTATCGAGGATCGCCACCGCTACGTCCGTGCCCAGGTTCCCCGGCTGCTCGGGGGTGCCGAGCCACGCCTGGGGAGCGCCGATCCGCGTGATGCCCCAAGGGAGCACCTGTACGCTCAGGACCGACAGCGGTGCGGAATCGATGGGAGCCTGAGGCGCCGCCACCAGCCCGGTGGCATAGATAGGGTAATCCGGCTCCACATAGACGACGCCCCGGAGGGCCTTCAGGGCGCCGAGCCGAGCCGAAGGCACCTCTGCGGCCACGGCCGGGACCAGATCGTAGGTGTGAAGCACGCGGGCTCCCAGCGCCATCAGCGCCGCCGTGTTGGGCCTCCCCCGGAACCCGATCAGCACCTTCTCTCGGCCGACTGCCGCCGTTGCGGCGGGCGCGAGAAGCAGCACTGCGGCGACGACAACGGCCAATACCATCGCAGGACAGCGCGAATCCCTCTTCCTCGTGCGGGACATGGGCTTACCTCCTGACACCGTATGCCGATGGTGCCGCGAGCACCCCGGTCTCGTGAGGCTTCTCTGCCGGTGTTCGCGGTCCTGCCTCCGCAAGATGGCACGAGTTGAGTACGATGGGAACGAGTCCGGGGGCCGGGCGGGGAGCTGGGGCGCAGCCCCTCCAGCTCCGTCTGCTGCGCCGCGGAGACCATCCTCATGAAGCATGGGCCCCTGGGCCCTCAGAGCAGATAGGAGGGCTCCTGCCCTACTCCAGCAGTAACTGCGAGCGGCCATTCTGAGTCAGCACGAGAGGTGCGACAGAGGCGGCGGCGAACATGGAAACACTTCCCCGCGGCGGGCCAGAGACGCGATCGAAGAGACCGCTCCCAGGACCGATTCGGCACGCCGCTTGCCGGAGTGGATGGAGGGATGGCGGATGAACGCCTTCGGAAGACTTCTGGCCTCCCGGGTTGAGCGCTTGGCCGTCCTGTTCCTGCTATGCGGCCTCGCCCTGCCCGGTGGTTGCGACGCGCTTGCCACCGAAGACGCCGCGGCGCGAGAGATCACTCCCGTGGGCGCCCTCGCGACTCCCGCGGGCCCGCCAAGCGCGCCCGCGGATCTGTCCGCCGCTCCCGGGAGCCCGTCGAATGAGTACCTGCTGCACGTAGGCGACCGCATCCAGCTATGGGTATGGGGGGAGCCCTCCCTCACCACCGATGCGGTAGTGATGCCAGACGGCACGATTTCGCTTCCCCTGGTGGGCACCATCCAGTTGCTGGGAAAGTCGGTCCCGGCCGCCACCAAAGAGGTGACAGAGGCCTGCGGGCGCTTCCTGAAAGACCCCCAGGTGTCGCTCTCCTGCACCCCGCAGACGCCACTGCGCGTGTACGTCGAGGGCAGTGTGAACGCGCCGGGCCCAGTTCCCTATGACCCACGATTTCGTCTCCTCGATTACCTCGGGCGGGCCGGCGGCCCCACGGCGAACGCAGACCTCCATAACGTAGCCATCACCTCCGTTGCCGGCGCGAGCGTCGGCACTGCCAAGCTAGACCTCAACGCGCCGCTGCGACCCGGAGCTGCGCCCACCGATGGCCCACCTTCTGCGGGGGATGCCGCGGACGCCTCAAACCCCGTTCTCAGCCCGGGTGATACCATCTGGGTGGGAAGAGCGGTGCCGGTGGCTGTGATCGGGGCGGTGAGGAGTCCCGGGGCGATCGACTATCGCCAGGGGCAACGTCTGAGCGAGTACGTCAGCCTGGCCGGCGGTCCTACCGTGCGGGCCGACCTCGGGAAGGCGCTTCTAAGGCACACGAAGGATGGCATCACGGCGTCGCAGCAGATAGATGTCGCGCGCGCGCACTGACGGATCCGAATACCAAAGATGCGGACCCGGTGCTCGCTCCTGGAGATGTGCTTACCATCCCGGAGAAGTTCCTGGCGGAGGGGTTGACGTGGTCTGACGTGCTGCGCGCCGTGACCGCGGCCGTCGTCTGGTGGTGATCTCTGGCGGGCGCGTCGGCCGGTGCCGCAAGCGAATGGCGCGACGGGCAGGCGCGGTCGCCGGTGACGTCGCGCGACTGCTATCTGGGTTGAGCGGAGGCTACCAAGCTGACATCTGGGATGAGTGATGCGCGTTTGGCAGAAAGGGTGGCCATTGTCACCGGGGCGGCTCGGGGGCTGGGCCGGACGATCTCCGTCACCTTGGCCCAGGCGGGAGCGACGGTGGTCGTGAATGGCCGCCCCAATGGCACCGATCCAGGGGAGACCGTGAGGGCCGTCCGGGAGGCTGGGGGTCGGGCCTATGCCGTGGTCGCCGACGTGGCTGAACCTGGCGACGCCGAGGCGCTGATCCGGGAGACGGTAGCCACGTTCGGCCGGCTCGACATCCTTGTGAACAACGCCGGAGTGAGCAAGGACGCCTTGCTCATCGAGATGCCGAGCGAGGACTGGGACCATGTCTTCGAGGCCAACGTGCGGAGCGCGTTTAACTGCATCAAAGCGGCGGCCCCACATATGATGGAGTCGGGAGGGGCGATCGTCAGTCTTTCCTCCGTCGTGGCGGACCTGGGGAACATCGGCGCGACCAACTACGCGGCCTCGAAGGGCGCCATCAACAGCTTGACCAAGTCCGCGGCCGCGGAACTCGCGCGCTTCGGTATCCGGGTCAACGCGATCGCGCCCGGCGTGGTTGAGACAGAGCTGATGGCCAAACCCCTCGAGCGTCGACGCGACAGCCTCGTCAGGCGCATCCCGCTCAGGCGGTTCGCCCGTGCCGAGGAGATCGCCAGGGCAGTGCTGTTCCTCGCCTCAGATGACGCCAGCTACATTACCGGCGAAGTGCTAAGAGTCGCGGGGGGAATGGGGCTCTCGCAGTGAGCGCGAGGGCATCAAGAGAGATGCCGGCCGGGGGTCCGAGTGACCGGCGCCGGGTGGCGGTGACCGGTCTCGGCGCGATCTCTCCTCTGGGCCTCACCGCGGAGGAGACCTGGCAGGCCGCGGTGGCCGGCCGCAGTGGGGTCGGGCCCATCACGCGCTTTGACGCCTCAACGTTCCCCGTGCAGTTCGCAGCTGAGGTGAAGGGGTTCGCGGCGACCGCTATATTCGGTCGCGCGCCGCGCGCCGCGTTCTGTCTCGTCCCGCCAGCTTCGGCCTCGCGGCGGCCAAGATGGCCTGGGAGGACGCGGGGTTCCGGACTCCACCCAGCCGTGATCGCGTCGGGGTCGTGCTGGGAAGCTGCATGGACGCACCCTCCCTGGCGCGCTCAGAGGGGATCATCCACGTCTACGAGCAGGCCATTCCTCCAGAGCACGCGGTGATGGACCCGTTCCTCTGCGTGCGGGACGCCTCGCCCACCGGCACGGCGCAGATCGCCGCAGAACTCGGCGCCCAAGGTCCGAATGTGAGCGTCTACGTGGCCTGCGCCTCCGGCACTCAGGCCATCGGTCTCGCGGCCAGATCTCATCCGCCGGGGAGAGGCCGACGTCGTTGTGTCGGGCGGCTTCGACTCGATGATCACGGAGTGGGACATCCTGCTGTTCGCCACCATCGGGGCAGTCTCGACCCGCAACCGCGATCCCCAGAGGGCAAGTCGCCCCTTCGACGCGGAGCGCGACGGCTTCGTGATGGGGGAAGGGGCAGGGATAGTGGTGCTGGAGGAACTCACCCACGCCCGGCGCCGGGAGGCGAGGGTGCACGCCGAACTGCTGGGCTACGGGAGTTCGCTCGACGCGTTCCGGATCACCGACACGCCGCCCGACGGGGCGGGAGCCGTGCAGGCCATGTCCCGGGCGATCGAGGACGCGGGCCTGCGCCCGGAGGATGTGCGCTACATCAACGCCCACGGGACCTCCACTCCGGATAACGATCACTCGGAGACACGGGCCATCAAGTCGGTCTTTGGGGAGCACGCGTCATGCGATACCGGTCAGCTCCACCAAGTCGATGACCGGGCATCTGATCGCAGCGGCTGGGGGGCTGGAGGCGGTGCTGTCGGTTCTTGCCATGCGAGACGGCATCGTGCCACCCACCATCAACCTCGTAAACACCCGGATCCGGAGTGCGATCTCGACTATGTGCCGGGAAGCGCCCGCAAAGCCGATGTCCCGGTGGCGATGTCGAACTCCTTCGGCTTCGGTGGAGGCAACGCGGTCATCGTGCTCGGCCGTGGGCCAACGGATGGGGCGTCTCGCCTGTGACCAGACGACGCGTGGTGATAACCGGCCTCGGGTTGGTCACTCCCCTTGGGCTCGGGGCCGCGGATTTCTGGTCGGCGCTTGCCCAGGGCCGCAGTGCAGTGACGCGCGTGAACTTCCTGAACCAGGAGGGCGAGCCGCGCCACGCGGTGGCCCGGCTCCCCCAGTTCGATGTCCGCTCCCTGGTGCCGGACCGGAAGTTGCTCAGGGTCATGTGCGACAGCGATCGCTACGCACTGGCGGCCGCGCAGATGGCGGTGACCGAGGCGGGCCCGATCGCCCCCGCCCCTGAGCGGCGTGGCGCGTTTGTGGGCACGAGGAAGGAGCTGATGGCCTACGAGATGCTGAGGGAGGCATCCGTGGCCTCGATGGACGAGCAGGGCCACATCAGTTCCACCCGGCTCGGCGAGCTGGGGTATCCGTTGATACCGCCACTCACCCTCGTTACCGGCATGCCGAACGGCTGCCTCTTCGCCCTCTCCGTCCTGCATTCAGTCAAGGGAAGCGGGGCAAACCTCATCGGCTCCGGGGAAGTGGGATTGGGGGCCATTGGGGCGGCCTATCGCGGCGATCCAGGAGGGACGGGTCGAGTGGGCTCTCGCCGGAGCCCAGGATGCGGCGGCCAACCGGTGGGACTACGCGGACCTGCACGCGCTCGGACTGCTCTCCCGATGGACAGGCGAACCATCACAGGCGGTGAAGCCCTTCGATCGGCGCCGCGACGGTTTCGTGCTGGGGGAAGGCGCCGCGGTGATCGTCCTGGAGGAGTCTGGAGAGCGCACTGAACCGGGGCGCCAGCATCATCGCCGAGCTGTCGGGGTACGCCGAGACGTGCGACGCGCGGGGCCTGTTGCAGACGGATCCGGACGGTGAAGCACTGGCGCGAGGCATCCGGAGAGCGCCCTACGGCAGGCAGGGCTGGCTCCCGAGGAGGTGGGCTACGTCAATGCCTGCGGCACCGCAACGCTCACCGGCGATCGGACCGAAGCCGCGGGCGCTGCGCCAGGTGTTTGGCGGGGGGCAGCGAGCGCCCTCTGGTCTCCGGGCTGAAGGCTGCACTCGGCCACCTGCTGGCGGCGTCCGGGGCGGTGGAGTTCGGGGCCATCGTGCTCGCGCTGCAGCACCAGACGGTCCCGCCCACACTCAACCTGGACGAGCCTGATCCGGAGTTCGACGTTCGATTTCGCTCGGGTTCACGCTCGCCAGGCCGACCTCCGTGCCGCCGTCACCATCAGCCGGGGCATCGGCGGGCAGAACGCAGTGGCGGCGCTCCGTCGCTGGGAGCCCTAGTGAGCCGCGTCCTCAGCCGTCCTGAAGAGGCGCACGGGGTGCGCGGGCACCAACTCGGCTCGCAGCCATAGGATCGACGAAGCGTGCCAGGGATTAGGAAGAACGTCGCGTTCCTCGGGCTCAGTCAGGTCGTCGGCATTGCCAGCGAGCTGGTGATGGTGGCCCTGACCGCCCGCTACCTCGGTGTCGCCCGCTTCGGCCAGCAGTCAGTGCTGCGCTCAACGGCGATGTTCGCGCTGCCTCTGTTCGCGGGGGGCCTCAACATCCACATCGTCCGGACCATCGCGCGAGATCCCGAGGGCATCTCCTCCTATCTGGGCAACGTGCTGACACTTCGCTGGGCGCTGGGCCTGGGCGCCGGCCTGGGGGCAGCGCTCATCGTGCACCTGCTCCCCCTCAACGCCAGTCTCGAACTCGCCTCCTACGCAGCCATCCTCCTGACCCTCTCGGGCATCTGGATTTCCGTCCCGCGCGCGATCCTCATCGCTTACGAGCGGAATGAGTACAACCTGCTCATGGGCGGAGTCACCGCCTTGCTCTCCATCGCCCTGACGGTAGCGGCGATCCGGCTTGAACGCGGGAGTGGCCGGCACTCTGGCGGCCCTGGCCGTGCCCAACTTCGTGGTTGCTGGGGTGGCACAGCTGCTGCTGAGGCGCTACCTGGTGAAGCCCAAGCTGAGCATTGACTTCGGACGCTGGCGGGAAATCTTGAGGAGCGTGCTGCCCATGGGGGTGGGCGGAACGCTCCAGCGTTCCTATACGCGGATCGATGTGTGGCTGCTGGCAGCACTTGCCGGGGCGGCGCCGGCGGCGCTCTTTTCTGTCGCCTACCGCGTCGCGCTGCAGGCCACGGACGTCTCCCGTTTGCTCGCGGTCGCCCTCCTGCCGCGGATATCCTTCCTCGCGAAGACGCGGCGGGAGGACCTACGCACGGCCATCGAGTGTCTCCTACGGCTCCTCCTGGTGATCTCCATCGCGGGCGCCGGCCTGGCGGCCGCGTTTGCTGCTCCCTTGCTGATGATGGTGGTCGGGCCGGAGTTCAGGGACTCGGTTGTTGCCCTGCGCCTGGTCTCGGTGGCGTGTGTGACCGCGCTCCCAAGCGCCGTGCTGTTTCTCGCGCTGGTGGCGCTCGGCCGCGAGAGGATCGCCGTTCTCGCCATGGCGGTCACAGTGCTCTGGAACGGAATTATAGACACCGTGCTCATTCCACCCCTGGGGGTGCGGGGAGCATGTTTCGGGACGATCAGCGCCGAATGGGTGTGCTTTGGACTCACCCTCTACCTGGTGCAGCGGGACCTGACAGTCCCGGGGATCTGGCAGCTGTTCGGGAGACTGGTACTCCCGGGAGTCGCGATGGCCGCGGTGATCTGGATGGCGGGCGCGGATCGCCCCGTCGTCGGCGCCGTGGCCGGGCTGGCGGTGTTCGCGGGGCTCTGCTGTCTGCTGCGGGCCGTCCCGCGCGGTTCGATCAGGAGGCTGCAGCGCGCGCTCGCGGTGCGCCCCGGAGACGCAGGCGCCGAAATAGGAGCGCTCGCCGAATCGGTACCAGGGGCGGATTGATGAGACCTCCGTCAGCGGAGGGCACGCCGCGTGCAGTGCCACCCCTTCAGCTCTGACCGGCCATGGGGGAGAGAGGGCTCCGCGAGCGGTCCCTCTTGTGCGGAAGCAGGAGCGGCGAACGCCTCGCGCACTCAGGCGTGCCGCCGATCGCGAGGGGTGGAGCATACGGGCCTTATCGGCAGCCCGCCAGGCGTGCACAGGGCGTAGCTGACCAATCGGTGTACCTGGTAGAGGAGCTGCAATGAGAGTGCTTGTGACGGGCGGGGCGGGGTTCATAGGTTCGCACACTGTGGACGCGCTGCTCCTGGCGGGCCACCAGGCGAGAGTGCTCGACAGCCTGGAACCCCAGGTCCATGGCGGCCGCGACACGCCACCGACGTACCTAAGCCCCGAGGCCGAGTTCGTCCGCGGCGATGTCAGGGATGCCGACCTCCTACGCCGCGCGCTGCGCGGCGTCAGCGCAGTGATTCACCTGGCGGCCGCGGTCGGTGTCGCCCAGTCGATGTACGAAATCCGCAGGTACGTGGAAGCCAACTGCGTCGGCACGGCGACGCTCTTGGAGGCCATCGTGTGTGAGAAGACCGGCGTAGACCGACTCCTTGTCGCCTCCTCCATGTCGCTCTATGGTGAAGGGGAATACGTCTGTCAGACGTGCGGACCGGCCTATCCCAAGCTCCGAGACGGCGACCGATTGGCGCGGCGGGAGTGGGAACAGATCTGCCCGGTGCTGCGCCTCCGTCCTCGCGCCGCGGCCCACCCGCGAGTCGAAGCCGCTCCGGCCAAGTTCACCCTACGCTATCACCAAACGCGATCAGGAGGAGCTGTGCCTTTCGGTAGGTGAGGCGTATGGGCTCCCCACCACGGCCCTTCGTTACTTCAACGCATACGGTCCTCGGCAGGCGCTGTCCAATCCATACACGGGCCTCGCGGCCATCTGCGCCTCCCGCATACTGAACGGTCGGTCGCCTATCATCTTCGAGGACGGCCTGCAGACGCGGGATTTCGTGCACGTGTCCGACCTGGCGCGCGCGAATGTGTGTGCGCTGACCGCGCCCAACGCCGCCTACCAAGCCCTGAATGTCGGCACTGGCCAGGCGACCACGGTGCGCCGCTTCGCCGAAGCGCTGACACGCATCCTCGGCGCGGATGTCGATCTCGACCTCCCCGGCAAGTGCCGCGCCGGCGATATCAGGCACTGCTACGCCGATGTGACGAGCGCAGAGCAGCTACTGGGCTTCCAGGCAGAGGTTACGCTCGAAGAGGGGCTCGCCGACCTCGCTCCGTGGCTCACCAACCAGCGTCCTGAAGACCTGCTCGACCACGCCATCGATGAGCTGGAGTCCCACGGCCTGGCAAGCTGACATCGGGACGACGGCGCCAACTCCCCCTCACCCCAGGATCCGGCGGCCGGGGGCGCCTCTCCGGTCGGCCCGCTACACCAGCTCTGCCGCTCCCCTGCTGCCAAACCCGCGCGCTTTGTGGAACAACTCCAGTGTACCTGCGGCGGTGCAGCAAGGTGAGAGCAACCGGGATGAGCGTCGAACCGACTCCCCTCACTATGGCCCCCAGAGGGGATGTTGGCGCTTCGGTGGCCCCTCGTTGTGGCTGCGCTGCTAGTGTGCAGGATCGCCCCGCTCCCGGCTGTGGCTAGCGCCGAGCCCTACCGTCAGCTTCTACCCTGGCCGGCCAGAACAACTACCCTGGGACGCAGTGGTTACTGCCTGGGTCTGGAGGGGCGCACGCTCGCCGACGCTGCAGGCTACGCTCTGGGTGGCCGATGGCCAACGTTGGCGTTCGGGAGCCAGCGCCTCCGGCTTCCAGTTCGGACGCGACTACAAGCTCGGCGCCATCATCGCACCGACCGGGGCCGGAACTGCTCCTCGACGACGCCCTGATCTCTGATAGCCCCGGCGGCTGGGAGCCCGCGTCGACGACGCTTGACGGTCACGCAGCAGGCCTCCTGGGACGACTCGCCGGGAGACTGGGTGGCCGTCGTCAGCAAGCTCGACTGTTACGCTCGTCCGAGAGGGCGCAGAGGTGGAGCGTCAGGAGTTCGCCCTCAGCGCGGACGCGCAGCGCATGCCCTTGCCTCTCTTCGAGCCCGGGCCCCCCTCGGCGGGCCGCGATGCAGGCCAAGCCTGGCGACTCCCTGGTGATAGATGCTACTCTTCACTTCGAGCCCCGTGACCTCGACGCCTGGTCTCCTCTCGTCGACGCCTACGGACAGTGCCGTTCAGGCCGACTTCCCGGAGAAGGTGCACACCGATGGCGACCTGGCTGCTGACCGCGCAGCAGACGAAGCGGCCTTGGGCGAGATGCCGGCGTCTGCCGACTTCGACCAGTACGGCGGGTACCTGAAGGCCGGCTGGAGGGAAGCAGGCAACGGGGTTCTTCCGTACGGTCAAGCTCGGCGGCTACTGGTGGCTGATCTCGCCGGAGGGCAATCCCTGCTTCTACATCGGTATGGATAACGTACGCGGCCCGGCCACACCGGTGACTGGGCGGGAGTCTCTTTTCGACTGGCTCCCACCCCAAGAGGAGCCGTGGGATGCGGCCCTGGATCCAGGATCCCCGGGGGCTCGGGCCATCGGTGGACGGCGTCGTCTTCTCCACGGCCAACCTGATCCGCAAGTATGGCGAAGCGGACTGGTGGGTCGACTCGGCTGAGATGGGCCGGAGCCGCCTCCGCTCCTGGGGCTTCAGCGGCGGCGGCAAGTGGGATGCTCCCTACGGGGTGACCCTGACCCCTGTCCTTCGCACGTCGAGCACGACTGATCTGGTCGGCCACCCGGACCTCTTCGATCCAGTGGTGCGCGGGCTGTTCCGAAGACGAGCTGGCCGCTCAGATCGAACCACAGACGAGACGATCCCCAGGTCCTCGGTTGGTCCTATCGGAATGAGTACAGCGCACTGATCACTCGCGATGAGATCAGGCAGATACTGGGCAGTGCCGCCGGATACGCCGGCCAAGCGCGCGCTCCTCGACCATGCCTTGGACCAGATGTATACGGGCTCTCTCGCCACGCTCGCCGAGGCCTGGGGAGTGACCCTGGCTAGCCGAGACGATCTCTACGCGGCGAGACCCATCCTGCCAGAAACTGACGTAGAGACGTTGCGTTGCTGGTACGCTGACCAGTGGTACGGAGCTATCTACGACATCATCAAGGGGATTGACCCGAACCACCTGGTCATCGCCCCCTGGTCCTATCCCGGCTGGTGGGGGAGTGAGCAGGACTGGTACATCCAGGCGCGTCACTGTGATCTGATGGGCTATGATCGCTATGCCATGGATTACGAGGATGCTGACATGGCGCGCCTGAAGGCAGGGATCGGTGTGCCGACGTTCTGTGGCGAGTTCTCCTTCCCTCCGACCTACGGCTTCGAACGCGGCTACGGGCTGTACCCTTCCTCCTGGGTTGAGGACGAGGCCGATGCCGGCCAGCACTACTACGACTGGGTGAAGGCGGCGGCAAAGGACCCTTCGTGCGTTGGCTTGAGCTGGTTCCAGTACAGAGACCAGCCCCTCACCGGGCGTGGGCCCGGAAGCGGCGCGGAACTCGTCTATGGTGAGCACTACGCCTTTGGCGCAGTCACGGTGACAGACCGGCCGAAGTGGCCGCTGGTAAACCGCATGCGGGAGGCCAATCTCTCGGCGGCGGAGTGGCGATCGGTGGCCAGCCGCGGCCCATTTGCTGACGTCCCCTGGGGCCACTGGGCCGCAGATGAGATCGTCGCCTGCTCTGACGCGCAGATCGTGAAGGGCTACGACGACGACACCTATCGGCCGGATGAAGTCGTGCAACGGGACCAGATGGCAGTGTACATCTCCCGCGCCCTCGCCGGCGGCGACAGCCTCGTTCCCACCGACTACGCGACGGCCACTTTCCCGGACGTGCCCGTGGACTTCTGGGCCTTCAGGTACATCGAGTACGTCGCGGCGCACCGTGTGGTGAAGGGCTACGATGACGGCACCTACCTCCCCAGGACCGAGCTGGACCGAGCGCAGATGGCAGTCTTCCTAGCACGCGGGCCGTGGCCGGAGGGGATGAGATGGTGCCGCCAGGCCCAGCCACCGCCACCTTCCGAGATGTCGCGACTGACTCCTGGGCCTACCGCTACGTAGAGTACATTGCGGATCCCAGCCGAGCTATCAGCACTGGCTACGATGACGGCACCTACCGCGCCCATGCCAAGTGCACGCGGGACCAGATGGCGGTGTTCGTGGCGAGAGCCTTCGGCCTGTCTTCGCAGTAGGCCAGCGGCGGCTGGTGCCCGGCCATGCATACCTGTACGCAGGGGGCTGCGGGCAGGTATCAGAGGTAGCCCAGATCCCGCAGCCGCGCCTCGACCTCCCGCGTCTCCTCCTCGCTATAGAGGGTCTCGCCCCCACCCGGGAGAGTGGACCTCCCTTCACCTCCTGCGTCGGCGCTGGCACACCGTCTGCGAACAACTGCGTGAGAGCCCTGCCATCCATGTGGGAGGGCGCCGCCAGCCCGCAGAGGTGGAGCACTGTGGGCGCGATGTCCACAATCTCCGCCTTTGCCAAGGCCGCGCCGCCGCGGATGCGCGGGCCCCAGGCGATGAGTACCCCATCGAACCGATGCATGCCTGTCCAGGCAGACCGGGATGCCGGTTCGAAGAGGGGCCCCTCCAGGCGTATGTCCATGATGCATTCCCCGTCCTGGAGCCCAAATATGATGTCCGGCGCGTCGCCGTAGTGCCCGCCGGAAAAAACCTCCTCCCGACGAGCGGCCAGCGTGAGCATCGGTTCGCCAGTCTGCGGGTCCCGGAGCTTCCGGAGGCAAGCGAGGATCTCGTCTCGCACTTGCTCATACTCGTCCGGAGGGACGCTCCCGTACACCTCTCTCCCCTGGAGGTTGACGTAGACGCCCATTTCGGTGACGGAAGCCGCGTAGGCGCGTGTCTTCGCCCAGTTGATCCACCGCCAGAACGGCCGCTGCCAATCCCGTGGCGCCTTCGCGCGCCGTGACCGCAGCTGCGCCAGCGCCACCCCGACTCGCCGCCTCAGGCGCAGGACATCGGCCGCCACGAGTAGCCGACCGATCTTCCCCCGGCGCCGGGACGGAACCAGCAATCCGTTTCGGGCCAACCACTGGTTGATCTTGAGTCGCTTCCGTAGCGGTCCGAAACCGTGGTCCGAGACCACGAACACATCGGTGTCGGGGGGCACCGCGGCCAGCAGCTGCCCGACGCAGGCATCGAGCAGCGTCACGTAGCGCTCCGCCTGCTCCCTGATCTCGCGCGTCTCGGCGTTCCGCGGGAAGACAGCCAGCTCCCCGGCGAGCACGTCCCACAGCGGATGCTGGATTCGGTCAGGGCCGATGTAGACGACGGTCGCCACCTTCCATGGGCGGGTGCGGAGTAGGTGCTCCGCGTAACGGGTGCGCTGCCGGGTGCAGTCCGCGAGTGCCTCCAGGAACCGGCCTATGTCTTTCGGCCCTCGCGTTGGCTCCTCCGGCACGTCAATCAGGTACTCTCCCAGAGTCGGCCGCAGCTCCTCATAGAGCGATGGCGGGTGGCAGAAGCTGGCCGCCGAGGGTGGCGTGAGCATGTCGGTGAGATGGAAGCTCGTGCGGTCCGAGGGCGGGTAGGTGACCGGCAGGTTGATGAGGCCCACCGGGAGGCCGGCCTCTGCCAGCATCTCCCAGACCGTGGGTACCTGCACGTCGAGGGCGCTGATGAGTTGCCGCTCAGGCCGGCCCGGCACCCGCTTGCGGAAGTCGAATATCCCGTGCTTGCCAGGATGTACGCCGGTTGAGAAAGAGACCCACGCCGGGCCGGTAATCGGCGGGATCACCGACTGCAGTAGCGCCCGGGTTCCCTCCGCGATCAGCTTCTGCAGGTTAGGCAGGAGCCCACGCTCGATCCAGGGATCCAGCATCGCGAAGGTGGCCCCATCCAGGCCGACCAGCAGCACCCGGCCCCCGCCCTCGCCGACCGTCTCCTGGCCCATCGCCGCGCCGCCCACTTCGTCCATATCGATTCTCCTCCAACGCCCCACTGATAGCCGCGACTTCCCGCGCCCCCGGCTTCACTGTTGGCCTTCAACCGCGGCGGCCATCGCTTCTCGCAGCGGCCGCCCCTCCATGTGCGACGGCACCGGGAGCCCGAGCAGCTCGAAGATGGTCGGGCCCAGATCGAGCAGCGAAGCCGACAGACGATGGCCGCGGCGAAACGCGGGACCGGCCATGACCAGCGTCCCCTCAAGCCGATGCGTGCCGGTATGGGGGTAATCGGAGGCATCTATCCTCAGCTCGTCACCAAACCAAGAGCCCCCATGCACCTCCGCTCGTTTGCTGGTGAAGTAGGCATAGTCGCGCCAGCCGATGAGCAAGTCGGGGGCAAGCGCGGCATACGGGCCCGAGTAGAGTTCCTCCTTGCGGAAGACGCGAGAGACCACGGGGCCTCTGGTGGCGGGGTCTCTTAGCTTCAGGAGTTCCTCCGTCATGGTGGACAGCAGTCGGTCGTACTCGGCCCCGGGGTTGATGATCCCCTCCGGCTCCCGGCCCCGCAGGTTGACGAACAGATTCCCGTACATACCTTCCGAGTAGGCCGCGGTGCGCGTCCAGTCCACTTGGGAAGACTCGCCTAGCCCTCGGCCCTTCTCCCGCAGCCACGGACTACGGGAGCGCAGGTACAGGCGCGCCCGTTTCGGCAGCACCCGCTTCAGCAGCCCGGAGGCGCGACGAATCCCGGCGGAACGGCGGCCGCCAAGTCGGCATAGCCACCCGTTGTCCTCCAACCACTGGTCCAGGTAGAACACTCGCTCCAGCAGGCCGGCCCCGTGATCGGACATGATGATGACATTCGCCTCCGGTCCCACCGCCTCGAGCAGGCGGCCCAGCATTGCGTCCACCTCCCGGTACGTCTCTAGAACAAGTTCGCCAGCCGCGCCCTCGCCTCGCTCCATCTGGCGCCAGAACAGATGCTGGACGTGGTCAGTGGCCGTGAACACGACCGAGAACACGTCAGTGGGTCGGGTAGATAGGAGGTAGAGGCAGATGTCAGCGCGGTTGCGAACGCTCCGGCGCAGGTCGCCTGCGTAGGCCGCCAGGTCGTACTTCCTTCCGACAGGGAAGGTTTCATGAAGCAGGTAGGGCCCGACGCGCTGCGTGATCTCGTCATAAAGCTCCGGGGGCGAGAAGGCTCGGGCGTCAGAGATGGGCGCGTCGAAACCGGACAGTATGTATCCGTTGACCGATTCCGGCGGGTAGGTGAACGGCATGCCGACCACGCCCACCTGCAACCCCGCATCACTCAGCAGGCGCCAGATGGTAGGGCAGTGGACGGAGGCCGCGTTGACGAGGGTGGATTGGTAGCTGCCGGGCCTTCGGGAGGTGAACCCATAGATGCCGTGCTTACCCGCGTTCACCCCGGTCATAAACGTGGTCCAGGCCTGGGGGGTGATAGGGTGGATGGTGGACTGCAGTACGCCCGAACAGCCTCGCGAGAGTAGTCCCGAAAGCACCGGCAACTTTCCCTGCTCGGCCCACGGGAGGATCAGGTTGAGCGTGCCTCCATCCAGCCCAACGAGGAGCAGTCGCGTCCGGCGGGCCCCCGCCCTGACGTCTGCATCATTCATCGCCGGCGCCTCGCGCGGAGGCCTGTGCCTCATGCAGGGGCACGCCCCGCCCCAGCACCTCCAGGTAGAGGTCCGCCATGCGCTGCCGCGTTGCGCGCGGCCGAGTAGTCTGTCTCGGCTCGCGCACGGGCTGCCCGGCCCAGGCGCCCCGCCAGTGCCTTATCCCGAATCAGCCGCAGCAGCGCGTCGGCGAGAGCAGGGGCGTCTCCTCGCGGCACCAGGAGTCCGTTCTTCTCCTCCTCGATGAGTTCAGGCAGGGCGCCCACACGGGTGGCCACGATGGGCCGGCCTGCGGCCATCGCCTCGAGCGCCGCGAGGCCAAAGCCTTCCGTATCGCAACTCAGCGCGAAGATGTCGAGTGCTGACAGTACCTCCGGGATATCGTTTCTCTCGCCGGTGAAGATGACCCGTTCCTCCAGGCTCAGCTCTCGCGCTATCGCTCGCAATCGCGGACCCTCGCTGCCCTCTCCGACCAGAACGAATCGCGCCTCCGGCTCCGCGGCGAGGACAAGGCCCGCCGCAGAGAGCAGTAGCGCATGGTTCCTGAGAGGAACCAGCGACCCGACGGTGCCGATCAGCGGGGCGGAGGGCGGGACTCCAAGGCTTGCCCTGACCCGGTGCCGGACTTCCTGTGCGACCCGGAAGCGAGATGCGTCAACCCCGTTGGGGATCGCAACCACCCTCGCGCGGCTCGCACCCCGGCGCACGAGATCCGCGGAGATGGCCTCCGATACCGTGATTAGCCGGTCAGAGAGAAAGCTCAACCGGAGATCCAAGAGCGCTAGCGGCGCTGCGACCAGCGACGGCACCCCAGGATTCTGGCGAAGGATGTCGCCAACGAACCCGTGTACCGTAGTGACCACCGCCGGTGCCCGGCTGCATCGTGCCGCCACTCTCCCATATAGGTTCGAGGTCACACTGTGGGTGTGGACGATGTCGGGCCTAGTGCAGCGCAGGTGTTGCGCCAATCGCACCACCAACGTCGGGTCGCCGCGCCGACGCTTGGCGATAAGCTGCGTAGGGATCCCGGCCTCGCTGAGCTGCGTCTCGAGCCCGCGGCGGAACACCACCGCCCGGAGAGAGAACTGCTCCGAGTCAAGGTTCCGCGCTAGGGAGAGCAGATGTGTCACGATCCCGCCGCGCTCTTGCCCGCCCAGCAGGTGCGCCACGACTATCGGCCGCCGGCGCGCCTCAACGGCCATCGGTTTCCGCCTCCGCCAGCAGGCCCTGTGGTCCCGATACCACCATGCTGAAGGCTGCGAAGACCCAATAGGTCTCGTTTTCCAGCACGTTCGATGTGGTCGCGAAGGCGGCGAAGGCAAGGAACGTCCCCAACGTGGCCAGGATGGCCAGGCGCTCATCTTTGCCGGAACTCCGGTGCAGCGCACGCAGGAAGTAGTAGAGCACCACCGCAAGCAGGAGTATGTACATCGCCAGCCCGAGCAAGCCATTCTCAGCCGCAACCTGGAGGTAGGTGTTATGCGGCATGTAGGTGGTGGACCGGAACGTGCCACTGCTGTAGTAGCGGTGAGACTCCCGACCCCACTGGCCGGTGCCGATGCCCAGCAGCGGGTGGTCCTCCACCATCCCGATGGCGACATCGTAGAGGCCCAGACGAATCTGGGTCGTCGGGTCGTCCTCCGAGCTGACCTGGAGGTAGCGGTGGACGGGAACCTGCGGGAGCGTAAGCGCGACCAGCAGAACGGCCGCCGCCAACGCGACAGCCCCGCCGGCCAGCAGCCACCGCCGCTTCCCCCCATAGCCCAGCCAGAAGATGAAAAGCACAATAGCGAAAGCCACCAACCCACCGCGGGAGGCGGTACCGATGAGGTTCACGAAGAGCAGCAGCAGTAGCCCGCAGAGGCCGACCTTCACCCAGCGATTGGGTGTCCTCAGGAGCCAAGAGATCGCCAGGCTCAAGGCCGTGACGATGTAGATGGCATGGAAGGGACCATCGTCGAACGTGCCATGGATCCGCCATTGCGCCCCGGAGAGGAGCAGCAGTTGGTCCTGGCTGCGGTACGACACGAGGGCGAGGATGGGCCTTCCGGTGACCAGTTCGTACAGGCCGAAGAAGCCAATGGGGATGCTGGCGAGGGTCATCCACATGAGCGCGCGGTCCCTGGAGCGCTGGTCCCGCAGCGCGATGGGGATCAGTAGAGCCAGCACCACGACGTTCATGCGGCGCAGTAGGAAGATGGCGGCGGGCTTGAGCTGCACTATATTCACGAAGCTGAGAAGGTTCATCCCGACAAAGGCGATCATCAGCAACGCCACCGGATGGGTGAGGGTGATCAGCGGGTATCGGTCCTTCAACAGCAGCGTACGGCCGATCCAGATGGCGAGCGTGAGGACAACCAGGAGCTTCGCGACGGTGACGCTCCCATCCTGCGTGATGTGACCCAGCAGGTCGAAGGGAATGGCGAACAGCGCGAGGGGAAGGGCCCACTCGGGCTTGATGAACAGCAGCGCCAGCACGATGGCGCAGCCAATGCCAACGAGTGCCGGGAGGGCAAGAAGACCGGTGCTCGCGCCGGCCGCCAGGCAGACGACGACCGCAGCCGTGGCGAGGATACCACGCCTCCACGAGGCCGGTCTTGGGCTGTCCTGGTGCACCCTCTCCATCTCTCTCGGACTCTCCAGGCCCGCCTACGGGCGGCCTCGCACGGGCCCGCTCTCCCCGGCCCCGGCGGGTGCTGTCGCACTGGAGGCGCAGCTCCGGCTCGGGTCAAGTGTTCGCCATGCCACCGGCCATACCTCCAACGCCTGCCTCTGCAGCCCGTGGCGTATCAGCCATGCCAGGGCCGTCATGCAGGCCGAGACCGGTCAGTCGTCAACGCTGTCGCCCCACGATATCCTCCAGTGCTCGGGGCGCACTATCAGCTCGGCCGGCACCAGGTTGCTGACCGGGCGCACGACCATCTGCCGGCCCGGGCGGGGCCGCGATCTGAACCCTAGGGCCTTCAGCTCGGCCCACCGCGGATCGCCCGCTAGCACCCAGGCGGCGGCCATCTCCAATCTCTGCTCATTGAACCGACGCAAGGCATGGGCGAGGAGCGCCCGCGTGAGTGCCGGATCGTCCTCGGTGGCGACCAGCTCGAGTATCCGTCCTCGTGCCCGCCCATCAACTTCGGCCTGTCGGAGGACGGAGAACCCCAACACCTGGCCGTCGCGCTCCATCCCATAGGCCTCGTAGTCTTGCCCCGGGCCATCAAGATAGCGCCAGTTCAGGTAGTCGGCGTCACGCCACACCGCCAGCGGATGCCGCTTCGCCTCCTCGTTCCAGAAGCGATCGTAGCGCTCGTCAAAGCGGCGCACGGCCGCGATGGTGACGCCGCGTGGCGGGGACGCACCGCCCACGCGCCCGGCCACCCGGAAGATCGGATCGGCGAGGCGCGCCACTCCCCGCCAGCGCGGCGGCACGCCTGCCTGGAGAGAGAGTGGCCTGACGACACGCGGGGTAGGCCCCACCGCCACATAGCCCATCAGCGCGGTCGAGACCTTGATGGTGACGGTCTCACCGAAGGCGAAAACGAAGGCGCAGTCCCCGTCGCCCTGCCGCCTGGCGATCTCGAAGTGAACGAAGTGGCGACGGTACTCCTCCAGCACTGCAATGTCCAGAGACTGGTAGGCGATCACCTGCTCTCCGGAGACGCCGATCCGGATCGGAACCAGCCCGTTCATCCCAACAATGCGCTTGGCATCCGTGTCCTCCGCCACCCAGGTGTGATCGCTCCCAGCCGGGTTCGCGCGATACTTCCAGTGCCAGTACTCCGGCGTTCGGGTGGTGCCGAAGACATCCGCTTGCAGACGGCACAGCCCTTCGGCATCTTCAGGCTGGTACGGCCGGTAACTGAGACTGGGCACCCCTGTTCCTCACTTCCCTCGCCGGTCCACCGCTTCGCGCCTGGGTCAGGAGGCGCCGATCCCCTTGAGCACCACTGTCACGGTCCGCCACAGCAGGTGCAGGTCGAGGGCGAGCGAGCAGCTCTCCACGTACTCGGTGTCGTACCGCAGCCACCCATCCAGCGGCAGAGAGCTGCGCCCGCTTACCTGCCACAAACCGGTCATCCCCGGGCGCACTTGGCACCGGACCTCCCGCCACCGCTGGAGCAGGGCGGGCCCGACCTCGCTCTCTGCCGGTGCGATCTGGTAGGGGTCCTCCACATCCTCGAAGACGAGTGGCCTGGGCCCCACCAGGCTCATGTGGCCGAGGAACACGTTGAGGAGCTGGGGGATCTCATCCAGGCTGGTGCGGCGCAGCACATTTCCGAACTTCGTGGTGCGGGGCGCATGTCGGGCCTTTCGCGGGAGCGAAGCCACGGCCAGCTCATCCGCCTCCGAGACTTCTCGCATGGAGCGGAACTTGAAGATCAGGAACGGTTCTGCTAGACGCCCCGCGCGGAACTGGCGAATGAAGACCGGCCCCGGAGACTCGATCTTGATGAGGAGCGCGATCAGGGGCCAGGCGGGCACGCAGGAAAGCAGCAGGAGCGAAGCCCCGATCACGTCTGCACAACGCTTGGCTAGACAATTTCCCCACGCGGGGATCGGCATCCGTTCCGGCAGGTGCTCGCGCGTGCGGGCATCACGGACAGGGGGGGGCATCGCCACGCCTCCTTCTCGGCAGGTGCGCACAGACAGGGTGGGGCGTCACACTTCCTTGGCCAAACGATCATCGCCTACCCATCGAAGCCGCCCGCGGCAGCTGACATGGTGTCGCCTTCCAGGTACGACCCGCTAGCGTGCAGCGCCCTGGACAGGCGCCGGCGCCCCGGCCTCATCCGACGGGCCTATGGCGACCGGCTCCTCCTTCCAGTAATCCACTAGCAACGCCAGCGCCACAGCCAGCACGACCGCAGCCACCAGACCGGCAGCCAGATCGATGAGCGCCATCGGGCTGTCGGGCGGCTCTTCGTTGGGGAGGGCGGCGCGCTCGACAACGCGCACTCCCGTGCCGCTTAGGGAGGTATCGGTATTGCGGAGCGCCCCGAGCTGCTCCGTCGAGAGGCGAAGTTGGCTGGCCACCTCCGTCGCCGTCGTCACATCTGCATTCAAGCGATCGTACTCCGCCGACTTAGCGGCGAGCGCGTCGAACTCTCGTCGCGCCGCCTCCGTGGCAGCCAGCTGAACCCGCCGCTCCGCGGTCAGCCCCTGCGCATGGGCGTCAAGCGTTAGCGAGTCCAGCAGCAACTGCTGGCGCGTCGGGTTCGGGCTCGTTGTCTCCGTATCAAGGGCCCGCTCGACTTCCGACGCGAGCTTCGCCCGGTTCCGCTCCATCTCCGCGCGCAACTGCTGGACCTCGGGGTGAGCCTCCTGCTTCCGCTGGAGCAGGCCGGCCAGCTCCACCTCCTGACGCACCAGGTCGGCGCGCACCTGCTTCACGACGGGGTTCGTGGCCATCACCTGGGAGGCGACGATCACGCTCTTCTCGCCGGCCAGCTGATGATTGATCTTCACCAATCGGGCTTCGGTGCTCGCGATCTCGTCCTGGGCGGAATCGGACTTTGCACGAAGCTGCTCGACCCGGTCTCTCGCCGAGGCCGCCTCCTTCTGAGGATCCGAGAAGTGCTCGCGCTTTCGGAACGCCATCAGCGCGCGCCGGACTTGGCCAACCGCTCCTCGGCGCGGCTCAGCTCCTGCTGCTCATATGCGTAGGCCTGCTCTGCCTGCTGTTGGCTCGCCGTTTTCTCCTGCTCAAGCAGCGCCTCCGCCAAGGAGTTCGCCAGGGCGTTCGCCACTTGTGGTGATTCGCCCCAGACACCAATGTTTACAATGCTGGTGTCCTGCTCTTGGGTGATATCCTCCCGGTCATCAACGAAATCGTCGACAGCCTGGTCGAAAGGCGTCAGCTTCACCATCGGCGTCCTGGTGATCACCGAGAGGATCAGGCTCGGCAGGTCGGAGCACCAGTCGGCCGCCCGCTGCACGCGACCCCGGAAGCCCTTAGTGGGCGGGATCTTGTCGAGGTCGTAGCGACGCACCAGATCGGCTGCCAACTGCCTGTTCTGAAGCATCTCGACGACGTCGAGCGGGCCAGTAGAGGTCTGAGACGCCGCGGCTGGCCTCCCGCCCGAGGTGAATGGCGAGAAATCGTGGTACGCGCCGGGGGTGACGATGACCCGGCAGGTGGCTTCCCACATTGGGATCACTGCCAGTATTCCGATGACATCGCCGACCATCACCAGAAGGAAGATGAGCAGCATGAGCTTCCTGCGCTTGCGGAACGTGCGGCGCAAGGTCCGCCGAGCGCTGATCCCAGAATCCCTTATCTCCACTCCATTCTCCCTGGCCGTCATCTGCCACGTCTGCTGTTCGCTCAGGGAAGCACCATGGCGAACGGCATCGACCCACCTGTGTACCCAAGACTTCTGGGCATTCCGCCCTAGACCTCTCTGGGGAGACTCATCGGGCGCGAGGGCGGTAGCACCCGGCGGAAGCTCTGTCAGCAAGAGGAGCGCTGGGGGCAGTATGCCGTGGGGCGTGCAGGCGGCTTCAGGAAGCGGAGGGGTAAGCTCGCCCGGTGCGGGTGGAAGTGACGGGCAACCACCGGCAAAGGCGGACGAACTCGGCGTAGAGACTTCAGCGAGTGCCTGAGCCACCCCCGTGGTGTCCCCATGCCCTCATGACGCCCGTAAGCAGTCTGGATTCTCCGGAGCGCAGCTTCGCAGGCGAGCGCCATCGCCTTACCTCTGCTGGCGCCCTCCTGGTCGGCGGCGTCTGCCGTACAGGTCTGGACGCTGGTGATGCGGGACCGAAAAGACACCTGACTAGATGTACCCCAGCTCGCGTAGCCGCTCCTTGATCGTCTCTTCCTCTTTCCCACTATAGCCCGCCCCGTCGCCTGCGGGAATGTAGCCGAGGGTCTCGAGGGTGCCGATGATCTTGCGCGTCGACTCCTCCAGTGACTCCCTCGCGGTATCGACGACGACCTCCGCGCTGGCGGGTGACTCGTAGGGATCGCTCACGCCGGTGAAGTTACTGATCTCGCCCTTGAGGGCCTTCTCGTAGAGGCCTTTCGGATCGCGCTTGGTGAGAGTTTCGAGATCGCACTGGCAGTAGACTTCCACGAAGCGGCCGATGAGCGCGCGGTTCTCGTCGCGGATGTCCCTGTAGGGCGAGATGGCGGCGGCGATGGCGACCACGTCATTGCGCGTGAGGAGGTGGCACACCCAACCGATTCGGCGAATGTTGGTGTCGCGATCCTCCTTCGAGAACCCGAGGCCTTTGCTGAGGTGCGTGCGCACCACGTCGCCATCGAGGATCTCCATCCTCATCCCACGCTCGAGTAAGGTCTCGCTAACCGCGTGCGCGAGGGTGCTCTTGCCCGATCCAGACAGACCGGTGAACCACAGCGTGAATCCCTTTGCCATCGCTTCGACTACCTCTCAGATGCATGGGGTGCCGATCATCTCAGCCGGGGCATCGACCCCGAGGAAACGGAGGACGGTGGGCACAATATCATAGTATAGCATTTCGCCGCCCGGATCCGGCGGTCCCACATCGGGCGTGAGCCGGCCCCGCGTGTTCAGCTGCTCTTCCAGCGTGAGGTAGCCTTCGCGCTGTGATCCGAGACCACCATGACGGAGGCATCGCCATCAACTGACTCAAGCAACCTGTCCATCTCACGGTTGAGTTTCACGCAGCAATCGTGGAGGACGTGCCCGTAGGGATTGCCGAGCGCACAGAGGCGATGGGCAGGAACGCAGCAGCGCCAGAAGCCGCGATGCAGTCGGTCAGGCCCCGTTCCCGCCATCATCGCGAAGCCGAAGAAGTCTGTCTTGAGAGGCGGCGGAAGGCGGTAACCGCGCCTCCGTCATCTGGTAGACGGCTTCCAACAACTGGCGCTTGCCGTCAGTTGCGGCTGCGGCACTGCAGTGACCTGGTCACGCCGGCTGTCCGAAGCCCGGTCGGCACTGCCAAAGCCCAGCGGCGCATCACCCCGGCGGCTCCATCCGGGAACCGCAGAACGGCCGCTAGCCCTGAGCCAAGCGCGTAGGCTCTCCGTCAGTTCAGCACTTCGAGCGCGTCCACGCTGACGGTGTAGCCGGTGGAGCGGGGGTTCTTCTGGCCCGTCACCTCGACGGCCACCTCATGCCGACCAGGGCTCAGACCTGTCGTAGAGAAGGCTGACGATCTGGGTCCTCAGCCGGTACAGATCCACCATCCCACGGCGACGCCGTCCAGGTAGATGCGCGCTTCGCCCATGTCGGGCCGCCCGCCGTCTGCCAGCGGAGCCCCGTCCCGTAGAACACCAGACGGGCGGCGGCCCCCGTCTGGCCGAAGTAGCGCAGTGCCCGGAACTGCAGGCCGAGCTTCGGGTAGACACTCCACGCGCCGGTGTAGGCTGATCGCCGCGCTAGTGTCCTCGACCAGGGTGTTGACGGCGACACACGGGCTGCGGTTGATGCTGTCCGTGGCGCTGGCGCTGCTCACCGTGAGGGTCACCGAGTAGAAGCCGGGGACGGCGTACCTGTGCACCGGATTCCGTTCCTGCGAGGCGCTCCCGTCGCCGAAATCCCATGACCAGGCGATGGGGATAGCCGGAGGAGATGTCGGTGAAGGCGACGGTGAGGGGCACGTCCCCCCACCGTGGGCACGGCCGCGAAGTCCGCCGTGAGCCGCTGCGCCGACTCCAGCCGCAGGCCGTTCGCCCGGAGGTTGGCCTCCCGCATCGGCGCCACCAGGTCCCATTTCACGCGGTCCGTTTCGGTCACGATCCCAAAGGCGTAGCGCTCACCGTAGAGGAGCCGGTCCCCGACGCCCGGGCCCCGGCCGGTGAGCGGCTGGTCCCGGTACTCGAAGTAGCTGACTCCGATGCAGTAGGGGTCGGCGGCCGCGGCGGCGAGCCATTGGGCGTACCTTGCGCCGGCGTCGGCATCATCCTGGGCGAACACCGCGGTACCGCCCAAACCCCCGACGGCCGTCGTACCACGACGGGGAAGGAGAACTCCCCCAGGAACATCGGCTTGTTCAGCGTCCGCGCCAGCCAGGCCAGGTTGTCGTCATCGTAAGCGGAGGCGTAGTGATCGTAGGCGAGCACGTCGCAGTGATCGGCAACGATCACCCAGTCCGCCCAGTGATCCGGACAGAGCGGACACAGGTAGGGCGAGAAGACGAGGTGGTTGGGGTCGATCGCCTTCAACGTGGCGTAGATGAGCGCGTAGTAGCGGTCCGCGTAGTAGCGGCGCAGGGACTCGACATCCCCGTCCGGAGGCACCGGGGAGGCGGTATAGAGCTGGGCCCGGGTCGCCGCGGAGGTCCTCCAGACCGCATTGAGCGCGAGCAGCGACCCGTGGTAGATGCTGTCGAGGGCGTAGTCACACAGGGCTCGCTTTGCGGGGACGGTCGCAGCCATCTTGAGGATGGCGGTGATCTCCTCACCGAAGATGAACTCGTCGCGCTCGTTGCCCACGGCCCAGCCGATGACGGAGGGGTCGGTCACGTACGGCAGCACCTGCGCGGACAGGTCGGCGTAGAGCGCCTGACGGACGACCGGGTTGAACACATCCGGATGGGCCACGAGGTTCGGCGTATTGGCACGCGTCAGCACCGGCGAGCGGGACAGGCCCTCGGGCGCGTCCCACTTGCTCCCCCCGAGGAAGCCAAAGGACGCCATCCGCTGCGCCGCGCGATCCGCGGCCGGCTGCCACCAGAGCGGAATACCCGCGTACTTGCGGATCAGGTTGGCACTCCGGAAGGCCACGTAATCGGCCTGCTCGCCGAGACCGAATGGGTCGCGCCCCCACGCCTTGTCCCATGGCGCTTCCTGTGGGGGCAGCCAGGCGAAGAGCGACTCCCGTCCCGTCACCTCCGTCATCGGCCAGTCACGCGAAGGCGCACCGGCCAGCCCCACGTAGAAGCAGGGGTGGCCCTCCGGGCTGATCAGCCACCAGTACCCGTTCTGCTGGAGCACGCGGAAGAAGCCGGTGGGCGGCTGGCTCCAGCCCGCTTTGAGGTAGCCGCCGTACTGGTCGTAGTCCGGCGAGGGCGGCATGGTGGCGAGTCGCGCATCTTCAGAGGCGAGGTCAGCCACGAGGTCGGCATCGGTATGCACCTTCTCCGGCCAGTCCGCGTAGATGCACTGCCCGTAGGGGTCGATCAGGGGAGCCCAGGGGGCCACGGCTGCGCTCTCCAGGCGCATCCTCACCTCGAGCACGAGCGTGTCGCCCGGCTGGACGACCAGTTCCGCCTGCGCCGAGGAGCCCGGCTCGAAGAGCTGCAGCGGCAAGGGCCGGGCGGCGGCGGCCGCGAAGTCGAACTGCTTGCCGGCCTACCTCGACGCCGCCACGCAGCACCGCCACGGACACGCTACTGACACTACACAGCCAGTCGCTGGTCGCCAGCGGCCCAAGGCGTCGCCGTAGTCTACTCGCACGGGCTCCGATGCGGGGACGAAACCGCCCGGACTGTCCGCGACGAGCAGAGCCGTCGAGGAAGAGCTGCGCCCGGTTGGGCGCCACCACCGCGTGGACCTGGTAGGTCGCGGCCGGTCTGGAAACCGGCGGGGAAGTCAGGACACGCCAGGAGATGCCGTCGGCCACCTCCAGGGCAGAGCGGTACGGTGGCAAGGCTATCTCCCTCTAGGGAGAGGCGAACCCCTTTGTTCGCGGCGAGGTACTGTTGGTCGACGAGAGTGTACTGATAGGGACTCGCCCAGGCCGAGCCTATCGCCAGGAGCGTCAACAGGAAGGCACACCAGAGGCGCATGGGATCCCTCCTTACGGCACACCCCTGCGCCGCGGCACAAGCTTTCCCCATGGGTACGTTCCACACTCTGGCCCAATACCGATGCCGCGAGCAGACGGTCGCTACGTCCTCTGAGTGCGTTAGGTCGAAGCCTGGGAGTGTCAGATCCGCCACACCTGCCGCGCCACCATCGTGCCCAGGGGCACACTCCACCCCTCCGGTCTCTCGCTGTTGCCCCCGCATCCTCGGTGTCAGCAGGGAGAGATGCGCCCGGAGAAGGGAAGAGCGACGAAATGGGCGGCAGTAACGCCTGGGCGCCAGATGAGCTTGTGGAGGCAGCACGGGCACGGGGCCAGCCGCGGAATCGGCTGTGCCAGCTCGCCCGGGCAGCTGAGGTGCTGAGAGCGTGATACTGGCAGGGAAGAGGAGTGCTCGCGCTGGACAGGGGCGTCCTCCTGAGCTAACCCGGCACACCCCGCCGGTGGTTGAGGCCCCGATGTGACCCACTGACCCCGCGACCGATCAACCCCCAACAATCCGCTTGACTTCGTCCGCTAACAGAGCGTCAATGACACGCTGACTGCAGCAAACAGGTCCGAAGGAGGTCAGAAGATGACATTGGCGTTCGGACGGCCCGGAGCGGCACATGAGCCTCCAGCCGCACAGGGAGCGATCTACCCGACGGCCGGGGACCTGACGTGGGAGGCGGCGATCCAGCTTTTCCTGGACGGTTGGGGCGCGGACCACCCCGGCGTCAGGCCCGGCACTATGGGGCACTACCGGGATCAGTTGCGCACGCGCATTGCGGTGTTTGCCGATGAGCGCGGGATCGCCTACGTCGGCGACTTCAGCCGCTTTGACCTGAGGGCCTTCGTGGGATGGCTGGAGAGCTTCGTGAGCCAGCACCAGAGGCCCCTCACACCCCGCGGCAAGCAGATGGCGCTGGACGCCGCGAGGCGGTTCCTCGGCTGGCTCTACCAGGAACGGATCATCTCCGAGGACATCTGCCAGCACGTCGCCAAGTACCGGCTCGACAAGGACCTGGAGCCCAGGGCCACCCCGAGCGTGGCGCTGGAGAAGATGCTGGCGTCACTCGATCTCAGCAGCCCCGTAGGGGTGCGCAACCTGGCGATGATCCAGGCGATGGCCTTCTGCGGTCTGAGGGTGGCAGAGATGGTCGGCCTCAATGGCAGCGACCTTGACATGGAGGCGGGCCGGATCCGGGTCCGGGCAGAGAACGCCAAGGGGCGGCGCACCCGCTTTGTCGACCTGCCGCTGACGATCGTGGAGGGAGAGGAGAGGGTGAAGCCGGAGGTGGCCGGGCTGATGGCCTCCTGGCTGCAGTCGCGCTCCAGCATTTGTCCACACCTAGGCGCGGAGGGACCGCTCTTCATCACGCTAGGCTCCGCCCAGCAACTCGCCATCTATCAGGAGACAGGGAAGGCACGTCCGGGTGCGTGGCCTCCTGGGGAGCGGCTGACCACGGATGCGGTGCGCACCATTCTCACACGTATCGCGGGGAAGGCGGGCGTGGACCCGGCGCTGGCCACCCCGCACCGGCTGCGCCACTACTTCGGGCTGACCTCGGCCATGGCGGACGCACCTACCACTGCCCTGATGCGCGCCATGGGTCATCGCAGCCCGGCTATGGCTGCGCGATACTCCGGGTTCGCGGATGAGGAGGGGAGGGGGCGTTCGCGAGGGCGGCGATTACCAAGGGGGTCAGCTTGCCCCGTGCTCACGTTGCCGCGCTCACTCGGTGACTAGGCCCCTGCCTGACGCCGCCGTTTGCGCACAGCTCGCGCAGAAGTGGCAGGAGCCAAGCCGGTCTCCATACCTGTCATCGTGATTACTTGTTGTCATCGGCGGGCAGTGCTAACATGCCACCAGATCTCGCACTGCAGGGGGAAGCATGTCACTCTTCGATGACATCCAGAGGGAATACGTCGGACCAGCGTTCGAGGGGGAAGGTTACTTCGATTACCTGAACCGTTCTGCAAGACCCTTGTTCGCTCGTATTCGCGAGACGCTGGAGGCCTGGTTCTTGCGGTATCCGGCCGACGGCCAGGATGACCTTAACGCGAGGGTCAGAAACAATGAGGAGAGCGCCTTCTTCGAACTCATCCTGCATGAGATGCTCCTGGGACTCGGCTGCCAGGTGACACTCCATCCTGACGTGCCAGGCGCTGGTGAGAAGCACCCAGACTTCCTGGTTCGCTCTCCCCAGTGTGGGCACTTCTACATGGAGGCCATTGTGTCAACCGGCGAGTCAGCGGAAGATGCGAGCGCGCGCAGGCGAAAGGAAGACGTGTACAACGCTCTGAACAGCTTCGAATCCCCCAACTTCTTCATCAGCATGACACTACACGGTGCTCCGGCGACCCCGCCCAGTGCTAAGGACATGAGGCACTTCCTGAGAAACAAGCTAAAGGGACTCGACCCAGACGAACTCGGCGAGGCCATGAAGACCGGCAAACTGGAGGCGCTTCCGCACTGGCCCTATGAACACGATGGGTGGCGCATCGAATTCTACCCCATCCCGAAAGGGCCGGAGTCCCGAGGCAAGGAGGGTATACGTCCTATCGGATCTCGGGTCTACGGAATGTGGGCCGCCAACTGCAAGGATGCCATCAAGGGCGCTATCATCAAGAAAGCAGGCCGGTATGGAGAACTCGACCGGCCGTATGTCATCGCGGTGAACGTCCTGGACGACTTCGTTGACGACAGCGACATCCTGCAGGCGCTGTTCGGAACGGAGCAATGTACGATAGCGGTAGGGCCACAGGGGATCGCCGGTGCGCCACAGATGAGAAGGCAGCCTGATGGCGCATGGACGGACGCAGGTGGTCCCAGATACACCCGCGTTAGTGCTGTGTTCATCGCTGAGAAGCTGCATCATTGGAGCGTGACGGTAGCGAAGACGCGGCTGTACCACAACCCATG
The DNA here is from genome assembly GCA_963699135.1 of uncultured Armatimonadota bacterium. GTDB lineage: Bacteria > Armatimonadota > Hebobacteria > Hebobacterales > Hebobacteraceae > JBEKKD01. The sequence goes on from OY969415.1 coordinate 2,979,135, forward strand.
GGCGCAGCGGCCATGTGGCTGCGAACTCCGGCAGATGCCGCAGGCAGTCCCCCAGAACGGACAGATGGTGCCGGTGCATGGGCGGTCGCTGGGCGATGTCCTTGGGCTGCCGCAAGGATGGCCCGGGGCTGATGCCTGAGTCCCGCCGAGGCAAGATTGCCGTGCTCGACGCCGACGTATAAGGTACAGCGCACCTGTGCGGCGGTCGTCGGTGCAATACGCTGGGCGCCATCTGTGGAAGCTCTGCTGGTTCGCATCAAATGTACTGACTGTGAAGGGGGACGATAGGATGGCCGACGAGAGGCTGCCGCCGCCACCTGACGAGGGCACAACCGACCTCGCCTTGCGTCTCATGAAGGCCGGGATCAGTGCGATTCCGGTTGCTGGCGGTCCTGTCGTGGAACTCATGAACGTCCTGGGCTCCCCGGTCGACCGGAGGAGGCTCGAGTGGCTCACGACGCTTGGGGAAGACCTGAGCAGACTGAAGGAGCAAGTCGTTGACCTGACAGACCAGAAACTCAGCGAGAACGCAGCGTTCGTCAGCGCCACGCTGCAGGCCACACAGATAGCTGGACGCACACACAGGGAAGAGAAGCTTCGGGCGCTCCGTGGCGCCGTGTTGAACACCGCTGCGGGTTTGGCACTAGAAGACGATGTACAGGCGATGTTCCTGGACGCTGTTGACAGCCTTACTGCTTCGCATGTGCGGTTTCTGTCGGTTCTGGGGAAGGCACGCGTCGCGCCTGAGGCCCAGTCGCTCGTAGACACTGTCGTAGAGAGATCAAGAAAGGAGGGGCGCCTAGCGGCCGTGAATGGAACATTGTCATTCACGCGGGAGTGGATGCAGGTGAACACCAGCGGGGGGGAGCTCCTCATGTTCGTTGATCCCTTCTCGGAGCCTCCCGCAGTGCTCCATCCGATGTGGCCGCCTGTGCTCACAGACATCCTCGGCTGGCAGCTCCTACAGATGCTGAAAGATCTTGCAGGTCGGGGGTTCATTGAGGTCTATCCGCCCGCAGACCAGTTCACGCAGGTTACATCAACCCGGGCCTTCGCCGGAGTCACGGGCCAGGGCCGGGAGTTCCTTGCGTTCATCACCTCGCCATTGGAGGAAGGTGGCGGTAGTGAGCCTCGCGGCGTCCGTACGCCTCCTGACACCCCGCCCCCTTCCTGCTAGAATCAGGCCACACGCGCCGGCGTAGCTCAGTAGGTAGAGCGACTGATTTGTAATGACGCTGTCGTCACCTGACGTCCCCCTCGGATCAAAGGCACCGAAAGGTCACCAAACTGGACCAAGAGGTAACCGAAGTCACCATTTGGGAGTTTGGATGGTCGGTTACCTTGCCCTCACCGGTCAGGTGTCGGGATGGTCCGGATCAGGCTTCCGCGTAGGGCAGGTCCCAGGGCCAGAGGTCATCCGTGTGGATCGACTCGGGGTCCGGATGGTGGGCGAAGTAGTAGCTGACCCAGGCGGCGATCACCCGGCGCAGCGCCTGGACCACCTCCGCGTGGTGGTGGTAGCAGAGGTGGCGGGCCGCTGCCTCCGTGGCTTGCTCGATGCCGGCCTGGATGCGAGCCCCTTGCTGCTCCTCGCCCTGGGGCAGAAACCGTTCGTGGGCCGACACTACTAGGTCTCCCTGCAGCTCTTGCAGGGCCTCGCATCCCACCTGCCAGAGGCGGATGGCCTCTCCCGGGGAGAGTTCGCGCACTAGCTGCAACTCCCCCTGTTCGTCCCGCCGCACCCAGGAGCGGAACTCCATGCCGGCGATGCGCTGCAGATCGGCGCTCTCTTTGAGCAACCGCTCTCGGGTCTCTTGGCAGGCCTGCAACTCCTCCCGCCGACGACGCAGGAACTGCTCCCGGTCCCAGGCTAGCGCCCGGTAGAGCCAGTTCCCGCGCCCGCTTAGTCGCTTCAGCCAGGAGAGGGAGAGACCGCACTCCTCACTTGCCTTCGCCAGCGACCGGCCGGGGCCCAGGCTCAGGTAGACGCGGAACTGCGCGAACTCCTGCGCTAGCTCCCCGGGCTGCTGTTCCCAGGGCCTATGTCCGGGTGGCCTGCGGCTTCGTCCTCTTGCTCTGCTCTCGGCCATGCTGTGCTCCCCTCAGGCGGCGTTGAGTGTTAGCCTTGTTGATCGCTTCCAGTGATAAGCTCTTCTCTTCTGGCAGCCACAGCCAGCGCAGCAGCCGGGCGTGGTGCTCCCGCACCTCCCTCGCAGACAGGCCCTCTTTGCGCAGCAGCAAGAGGAGCTGGAGATCTCCTCCCGCAGGTCCCAGCGCCGGCGCCGTGGCTTCTCCGTCTCCTCTTCCCGCTCTCGCTGGTACCTGGCTTCCCGGAGGGTGTCCTCCACCTTCATCGGCCTCTCTGGGGTGATCGGAGGCAACAGCCCGCGCTCCACCCGGTAGCCGGCCTGCCAGAAGCGGGCCGCCTGGTGAGGGGTGAGCCGGCGCAGCAGCCGCATCGTCCCCTCCCCGTCCCGGGTGATCCATCGCGCCAACTGGGCGCGAGACAGCTGGAGCAAGGTATGAGCATCCCGGATCTGTCGCTTCCTCGCTTCCGCCACCTGATCCGCCGCCTCCACCTGGCTGGCCTGGCGCAGTGTGATCTGCCAGCCCGCGGCCCGTTCCCGCCACCGCCACAGGTGGCTGAGCTTCTTCAGGTAGGAGTAGGAGGCCCCGCTTCCCCGGGCGAGGGTGCGCAGGTTGCGGCCCGATCCCAGTGCCAGATACTGCTCGAAGAGGGCGTGGGCGCGGGGCGGCTCCTCCCGCTGCCGTCTCCAGTCATCCCGCATCACTGGCCTCCAGTTGCGCCTGTGAACCCGTCATCCGTTCCCAGCGATCCAGGATCAGCTCGCAGTAGCCGGGCTCGAGTTCGCAGGCATAGCAGGCCCTCCCGGTGAGATGAGCGGCGATGAGGGTGGAACCCGATCCGGCGAAGGGGTCGAGCACCACCTGACCGGTGCGGCTGGAAGCACGCATGAGATCGGCCAGCAGCTCCACTGGCTTGGGGGTGGGGTGATCCTCTCCGTCGGGGATGAGCTTGGGCCAGCGCAGCACATTGCGCCGGTGTGTGCCACCATACCAGCAGGAGGGCTTCCCTACACTGGCCTCGATGATCGCCTCCCAGGACCTCCGCCACCGCCAGCCCAGGCCAGGGGTCTCTTTGTCCCAGACCAGGAGGTTCTGGAGAGTGAAGTGGTGGGAGATGGCGAGCAGGGCCTGGGCAAGGGCGGTATTGGGGCCACCCCCGGCTGCGAACCAGTAGAGGGTGGCGCCGGCGGACATCTCTGACTTGACCGCGGGCAGCGCTCTTTCCAGGAACAACTCGAAGCCCTCGGTGGAATCGTTGGCGATGGCCGCCTTCTTCCCCTTGGACTGAGAGGTAAAGTCGATGCCGCAGGGAGGGTCGGTGACTGTCAGAGGCACGCGTCTGCCAGCGCACAGGCGCGACAGTGCCCCTGGCTCCAGGCAGTCTCCGCATAGCAGCCGGTGCCGGCCCAGCAGCCACAGCTGACCGGGCGAAACGCGGCCTGTGCTCTTGGGATGGGCCAGCCGCGAGAGCCGGTCGGCGTCGAGGTACTCGCCGTCGCCGGGGAGATCCCCCTCCGCCTCCATCTCCGCGAACATATCCTCCAGCTCCTGGCTGTCGAAGCCGGTGAGGGTGACATCCACGTCGGGCAGGTCGCGCAGCTCGGAGAGGATCTCGCCCAACTGCTCCAGATCCCAGTCGCCGGAGATCTTGTTAAGGGCGATATTCAGCAGGGAGGCCTCGGCCTCCGACAGGTCGACGAAGACCACGGGCACGGTCTTCAGGCCCAGCTTCCGGGCCGCCTCCAGCCGCTGGTGGCCCCCGATCACAGTGCGATCGGCCTTCCTCACCACCACCGGGTCCACCAGGCCGAACTGGGTGATACTGCGCTCCAGCGCGGCCATCTGGGCGGGGGAGATGGTGCGGGGGTTACGGGGGTGCGGCCGCAGGGTGTGGGGTGCGACCTGCTCGATCTGCAACTGCGTCTGGGTGCGTTTCATTGGCGCTGCTCCTGGTTCGGTGCAAGCTGGTGCCCCCTGGAAATGACAAAAGAAGCCCTTCAGGCGACCCTGTACTCACTGTCGCTGAAGGCCTTCTCGTACGTCCTACCCGTACGCCCAGCTGATCAGTCGGCTTGGCGCCGGCGTGGCCCATGTTGTTCAGTTGCAGGCGCAATGGCGGCCGCACAAGCAACTCCCTGCGCGCCGCCGTGGGAGGTTCCGAGGCAATGATACATCGTGCCAGGCCCCGGACTCCCTGCGCTTGATGTCAGATACCACATCCGGCGGGTTCCATTCCGCTTCTTCCCACGGAGGGCCCCGGCGTGTCGCGTGCGCGAGCGGAAACGGCTTCAGGCAGTGGGGCAGCTCGCGGCCGGGCAGCGGCAGCCTGCCGAGCGGCTTTCTCTTCCCCTACTCTGGGGCCTCGACGCGCTTGAGTTGCCAGAACACGAGGGCTACGGCAAGTCCCATCGCGCCATCGGCGGCCCCCAGAAGGGCCGCGATGCGAGGGGCTTCGAGGCAGGCAACACTCACGAGCAGGAACACAATCGCGCTTGCTTTGGACCCGATCAGCAGCCAAACGGCAGGGCGCACGCGGATTGCCGACGCGTACACTACCCCGAGTATCACCAGGAACAGGCCGGCCTGGCTGGGCCAGAACACCTGTCCGTCGTAGGGCCACCCTACGAACTGGAGCGCCCATCGGGGGAACAGAAGCAGTGCGAGCCCGAGCGAGGCGCTATGCCCGGCGACCACCAGCACAAGCAGGTTTAGCGCCCTCTGCCAGGAGCGCTGCTCTCCGACTGAAAGAACCGTCATCCCGTCACGCCTCTCCTAACACGTGCAATTCGATGCCGTGCTGTTGACTAACCCCGCCCGGGCAGTAGCAGCCCGACCCCAACGTAGACGACTGCCAGGATGCCAAGCGGGATCCACGCTAACGCGGGCAGCACAAGCCGGGGGCCGAGCCGCTGCCGACAGAGCTGCCACAGGCCCCACAGCGTCATCGCGCCCCCGATCCCAGCGACCATGCCCTCCGTAACCTGCAACAGGGATGCCCCGAGCAGTACCCTTTCGCTTCCGCCGACGCGCAGGGATATCCGATCCAGCCACGGCAGAGACCGAATGTGGAAGCAGAACAGGGCCGCCGCTACGACCGGCACGTAGGCGTAGATGACCCGAGCCACCCACGCGGGCGCGATCATCGCCGCCTCGCTTCTCCGCGGCCCGAAACGCCCACTGCAGAGCCAGGCCGAAGGCGACCGCGGCTAGCGTTCCGCCCCCGAACCACCAGCCTCCGAGGGGCGCGCCCGCATCTATCACCGGCGCCGCAAGCAGGAAGAGCGCCATCAGCCCCACCACCACCGTCAACGGCGCGATTTCCATCGAGAAGAGGTCAGACTGCCAGAGGTCTCTCAGCGGGGATTGCACGACGAGCCACGCGGAACGGGAGGGGCAGGCGCGAAGGCATTCCAGGCAGAGCTTGCAGTGCTGGCCGCTGTTCAGAAAGAGGGCATGGTTGAACATCGGACAGCCTGACACCTTATCAGACCCTTTGTAGCACTCATTGCCAGTACAGGAGCCCTGGCATACCTCTCGACGGGCCTGCACACGAAGGGCCGAAGCGGTGCTGAACACGGCGCCCATGGCGCCCAGTGGGCAGAGATAGCGACACCAGGTGTGGCGCTGGAACAGCCAACCCAGAGCGCCAGCGATCGCCGCCAGGCTCAGTAGCAGTATCGCGGTGGAACGCGGGTGCTCGGCCATTCCGGTCGCGTGCTCTATCCAGATGATCGTTGCGAAGCCGACCAGCGCCAAGGCGGGGCCCAGCGCCTTCAGGCGGTCGCTCGGGGCGAACTGCCGGCCTGAGACGCGCTGCAGCGCTTGGGCGCCGCTGCTGAGGGGACAGACCGCGCACCAGACTCTCCCCAGCAGCACCAACATGACCACCAGCGACGGCCACCACAGGCCCCAGGCCATCGCGTTCGCGAACTGTCCAGCGCGGGTTGTCGGCGCCGAGATACAAGCGGCCACGATCGCAGCGAAGACCAGGGCCACCAGTATCCTCGCCCCCGTCAGCAGGCGCCCTCGAAGCAGCAACTGCTCAAGTCGCGCCCAGCGAAGGAGGTCGATCTGGGACCGCTCGGAGCCGAGGCCGGCCCCGAAGAAGAGATGCTGCGCAACAACCTCCTCGCCATCGGACAGGTCGATGCCCAGGGACACAACCTGCCGCAGTTCCTCGAGGTTGGCAGATCGGAACTCATGGGAGAGGAGCTTGCGCCGGGCGCTCTCTCCCAGCCGCTTCGGCGGCTTCCGGCCTACCCGGACCGCGTCCTGCAGGAAGCGTTCAGCCAAGGGAAGGATGTCGCGTCTCCGCTCGCGTAAGGGCTTTATCTCGATGGCTGGCCCTGCGGAGAAGGCCCGGGCCAAGGCTGCTCCCAGCCCGGACGATCCACCGGGCGCGCCGGGCCGGCTCTCGATGGTGCCGATCACCCGCACGACGACGCGGGTGTCATCGGAGAGGTCGCGATGGGAGCGCAGAAAGGTGGCAAGATCGTCCTGCGCCTCTGGCGGCAGTGCGTCGACGTGGGACAGGATCAGGGTGCCGCGGTCGGCAGCCTGCAAGTAGCCCAAGCGATCGGAGAAGCGACTGACAAGGTCCGGCTCGGCATCTCCGAGGAGCTGGCCCCTGGCGCTGGCTGGTGACAACTCCCGGCAGTCCAGGACGAAGACGGACTTGGCGCGGCGGGGGCCCGAGGCATGCAGATACCTCGCCAGAGATCGCTTCCCGACGCCTCTCTCGCCAATCATGAGGACTGGCTGGTCAGAGGCGCAGGCCTCCGCCACGGCCGTGGCCAACAGCTTGCGGAGGCCCGGCAGGTTGCTCTCGAAGCCCGAGTCCTCCTGGGATCCGATGAGCTTGCTGAGAGTGTCCTGACGTCGCTGTTGCGCGGCTAGCTGAGTGTTGGCCCGCTTCAGGCGGACCGCTAGCTCGCCTGCCAGGTACTCTACCAGCTCGGGCCTGCGACGCATGAGTTGGCTGAACCCCTCGGGCGGGAGGCCGTAGAGCACGCTGGGTTCGGAGGCGACCACATCGGCCGAGGCCGGCATCCCGGCGAGCAGAGACATCTCCCCGAAGTGGCTGCCTGGACCCAGCCTAGCCACCGGCAGCCGAGAACCTTCCTCCGACTCGACGACGACGTCCAGGGCCCCGGATGCTATCAGGTAGAAGTGCTTCCCCTCATCCCCCTGATGGGCAACGACCTCCCCGGCCGCCACCTCCACGGGCGCGATGGTGGCGCGCATCTCCTCGGCCAGCAGCGCCGTGCCTCGTCGCGATCTCTCGGTCTGTTCGATGTCGCCTGCCACTTCGGTACCTTACCAACTCCCAGCCCCTGCACCGGATCTCGCGGGGGCGGCCGGGCCTGCCTATCTCCGGGCCGCGGATCTGCCTCCTTGCGTCGGGCCAGCAGGAGCGGGCGCCGATGGCGCGGGCTTCTGCTCTACCGCGGGCGGGTCGAGTTGAAGCGATCCCAGCGACCGCCGCTGCGAGAGGCGCGAGCGGGGCGCCCGCGGGAAGCGACGCGCGTGCGGTACGGAGGCGGCCAGGCCGGGGGCCGGAGCCATCAGCGCGGCCAGCGTCTCCCACCGGTGCTCCAGGAAGTCCACAGCCGCTCCCGTCGGGCCCATGTGTATGTCCTGGCCGCTCAAGTCGTAGGCCTGAATGTCCCCATCGCGGGACCATGACACCAGGCCGGCCAGCGTTTCGCCTGCGGCATTGCTCTGCTCCAACTGGCCGGCGCCGGAGAAGTCAGGATTCAGAGAGAAAGCGCCTAGCACGCCCCCTCCCACGTCCGTAAGCAGCGCGGCCCAGCGGAAGGGGTTCCTCTCGGTCGGCGCCAGCGTGAAATCCACGGTGGAATCGGGGGCGGCATAGGAGCCAATGGCTTCCACAGAGAGGTCGGGCAGCGCGAATTCAGGCGGGCTCATGGGCACGATCAAGCTGAAGGTGGAGCCGTCGCTCTGCGTGGAGAGCACCTCGGTCTGCCCGGCGGCCGTTAGGACCTCAAATGTCTGCGTGACCCCATCGGGAAGGACGGACGAACCGATCAGCTCGGTGGTATCGTCACTGATGTCAAATGGAGTTCCCAGATCATCGACGGAGCTGGTGTAGATGACGGAAAGCCCGTCGCTGGAGACAACGCTCCAGTCGATGGTGGTCGTGGAGATGCCGTCGAAAGTGGGCGACGACTGGAGCACGGTCTGGAAGGAACCGTCCGGAAGGAACAGATCAGCGCGGGCCGATCCATCCGGATAGAACGTGAAGATGGCTTCCGTCCCGTCCGCGCCCGTGAACCCCTGGGTAACGGATCCGTCGTCGTTGAAGACCGGATCGCCGAACACCGACGGCTGAGTTGCGGTCTGACTCGTGACCAGTCCCCAGAGTATCTGCCCCCACTCCTGAACGTAGACGGCCGCCGCCACTTGGCTCGGCACCGTCTTCATCGGGTCGAGTGCGCGGCACTCGGAGGAGCTGGTAGCGACGGCGGCCAGCAAGGCGATCGCAACGATGTGGAGCCGTCCCATGGTATTGCTCATCTCTACCCTCCTTGAGCTGGTGCTCAGTAACGATACTCCAGGCCCGCGATGACGGCCCGGCCGGGCTGAGGGAATCCGGCGAACGTCTGATAGTCGGTCCCAGTGAGATTGGTGACGGTGACGAAGTAGTTCCGGTGCAGGTTCTGCTGGAACTGCACTCTCAGGTTGAGCAGAGAGTAACTTCCGACCGTCCGGGAATTCTCGGCGTCCCCGAAGCTGCTGCCGACGGCGACGGCCTCGAGTCCTACCCGCAGCCCGCTGGCGTCGATGTAATCGACTCTGCCGCCGGCCTGCCAGTCGGGGGTGCGAGGCCACTCGGAACCCGTCGCCCCGAGGCCTGGGAAGCTTCCGGAGCTGGACTGCCAGCGCACCCAGGCGCGCCCGGTGACGGCGCCGGTCAGCCACCGCTCGTAGGCCCCGTCGGCCACCCAGCGATGACCGTCAGTCAGCAATACCCGGCCCGGGAGCCCGGTGAGCGCGGGGTCTTTGATATCGATCAGGAGGTCGCTCACCTGCTGATAGGTGAGGGAGGCCGTCGTGGTGCTCGACCGGCTTCCCTGTCGCTGATACTGCACCTCATAGGAGCGGCCGCTTCCGCCGCCGGCGAAGTCTCGGAAGCTCAGCTGTTTCGGGTCGGCCAGCGCTTCGACCGGCGCCAGCTCGGAGACATCGCTCCGGAAGAGGGGGCTCACCGCCAGTGACCACCAGGCGGAGGCACCGGAGCGATAGAGCGCCACGAGCTTCGGCGAGAGCACGCGCCGGGAACCGGTCTCCCGCCCCCAGTACCCGCCCAAGGTGAGATCGAGGTCCTCCCTGTGGCTAGTCGCCAGCTCAAGCCAGCTAGTGTCGGTGACCGGGGCGCTGTCAGAAGCGAAGGCGCCGGGGAAGAAGTCGCCGGAAACCGGATCGAACAGCGAAGCGACCCCGCGGTTCCTCGTCTCGTTCCGCAGGCGGGCGTACCCCAACCGGAGGGAAGACCGCTCGCTGAGGGCGGCATCCACGCGGATTTCCGGCAGGCTCTGGGTGCTCTCGTTCTGCAGAGAGAGGAACGGGTTCCCGTCATCCCCGGTCAAGCTGTCAGGATTCAGGAAGCGCAGATCAGCCTTCCGGAACGAGTACTTCAGGGTGCCTCTGACGCCGCGGCTGAGACGCTGGCGGTAGGCGAGGACGGCATCGTATCCCTTATAGGTCTGCCGATCATCCGGGTCTCCCAGGGAGCCGGCATCCGCCGGCCCGGGCAGACCGCTATCGCGATCCAGCGTGGTCCCGAAGAGAACGAGCTGCTGCGAGGGCTGGGGCTGATCCCCCGCGATCACTTCCAGGAATTTCTCCGACGTGTCCTGGTTCACCGGCCGATAGCCGTCGTCACTGGCTAGCAGGCCGCTGACGAAGTAGCTCACGCGCCCTTCAAAGGCCTGGCCGCTGTGGCGAGCGTCATAGTGGAGCTGACCGAAGCTGCCGGCCGCGACGGTGTTTTCGGTGCGCGCGTACTGTCTGGTCTCGAGCATAGCCGAGGGATCCATCGTGACGGAGTTCAGAATCTCCCGGATCGCGTCCCGCGACCGTCCCTGGTCCAGATACAGCCTGGCGAGCTGGAAGTGCGCTTGGGGATATTGATCGTCCAGCGCGGTCGCGTATCGCAGCTCGCTGAGCGCGCGATCCGTTCGGCCCTGCTTCGCGTAGATCCGCGCCAGCACGGTGTGCGTGAAGGCCGAGTGCTCCCCCAGCGCGACGGCTCGCTCTCCTGCTTCAAGGGCCTCCCGGTAGAGATTCTGTTCCAGGTAGATCACCGCGAGGTTCGCGTAGGGCAGGCCCCAGTTCGGCTGCAACTGGGCCGCGCGCAGCAGGTGCTCGCGCGCTTTCTCCATCTCGCCCAGCGAAGCGTAAACGCCGCCCAGGTTGTTCTGGGCCGCCGCCGAGTCGGTATCCAGGGACACGGCCAGCTTCTGCTGTTCGACGGCCTCGCGGAAACGACCGCGCATGGACAGCACGCGCCCCCAGCCGGTATGCGCCTCGGAGAGGCTGGGCTCCAGGGTCAGCGCCTGTCGGAACTGATTCCCGGCTCGCTGCGGATCGTGGTTGAGGAGATAGAGCAGTCCGAGCGTGCTGCGAGCGGGTGCGCTCTGGGGATCGAGACTGACCGCTAGTTGCCCCTCCTGCAGCGCGTCTTCAAGGTCTCCGGAGGTGGCCAGCAGCTTGGCCCGCGCTAGATGGGCGCCGGCCGACAGCGGGTTGAGCGCGACAGCGCGGTCAAGCTCCTGCCTGGCCTCGGAGGGCCTTCCCGCGAAGGTAAGTGCGGTGCCTAGAGCTTCGTGCGCCAACGCGGACTGCGGGGCTTCCTGCACCGCCTTGCCGCCGGCGGATACCGCGGCATCGGGATTCCCCTGAGCCAGACAGAGGTAGGAGTGATAGCTGTTGGCGAGCGCCGAGTCGGGGCCCAGCCGGACGGCCTCCGAGGCCGCGGTCTGGGCCTGCTCGAGGCGGCCGGTACGGAGATAAGCGGCGGTCAGATAGGCCTGGGGGGCCGGGTCATTTGGCGCCAGTTGCGCGGCCCGCGCCAGCAGTTCCTGGGCCGGCCTGACATCCCGCTGGCCCAGGGCCACAAGCCCCATCCCGAGCGGCCATCGCCCTTGGTCCGGCTCCGCCTTCGCCGCCAGCGCGAACTGGTCATTGGCTTCGGCCGGGCGACCGGCCTGCAGCAGCGCAAATCCAAGCACCCCGTGGGCGCGGCCCAGGTCAGGATTCAGCGTCACGGCCTGCTGGGCCTCGGCCGTCGCTTCCTCCGTTCGGTGCAAGTCAAGCAGCGCCTCGGCCAGGGAGGCATGGGCCGCGGCCTCGTCGGGGTGTTCCTTGGCGGCCTGCTGGCGGCGCGTCAGCTCCTGTTCCACCTGCTCGACGTTCGTGCCGATCAGAGGATACTCGGGGGTGATGAGGAGGGTCCGAGTGTCGGCTTCCCAGGCGGTCAGAGTCCCGGGGTCGATGGCAATGGGCCGAGTCGGCGCTTTGCCCACCTCAGCCGTGCTCTGCTGGGAGCCCAGCACCAGCGTGCTGCCCAGCTCGTTGTAGAACTGAACCTTCCCCTCGACCACCGTCAGCACGGTGGCGCCGTCATCCCCAACGTCGATCTGGAAGACGGTCCCCTCCGCCGCGGCGATCGCTCCCGGGGTGCGCACCTCCAGCCGCTGAGAGCCGGAGAAGTAGGTGAGCACGCGGCCCAGCACAACTCGCCACCCATGGGGCTGGTTCGCTTCTTCGAGGACGACCTCCGTCCCCGGGCCGAGCGCGATCCTGGCGCCGTCGTCGGTAATGATGTAGACGGAGCCGTTGCGGCCAGTGCGGACGTGGTCGCCCGCGGAGGCCTGACGAGCGCCGCCTCCGACGGCCTTCCACCCGCCCTTGCCGCTCGCTTGGACTTCCACCTGCCCCCGCGCCGACTGCAGCACGAAGGCCGACTTCGCAGCAAACGCGGTGGCGGTCAGTGACACCAGGCAGAGCGCGATGAAGACCGCCCGGATGGGGGAACGGCAAGGGCCTAGCGCCCCGACAACTGGTCGCAAGCTCATCTAGTTCTCCTCCTTGGAGGCCGCGCCGACATATGGCTCCGCTTCCGATCCCGCGCCGTCGGCGCCACTGAGACCGTACACCTTGAGCGGCGTCTGTCTCCCCTTCACGAGCACCTCGTCCAGGTACACGCCGCGGTCTCCTTGCGGCAGCAGTTCGCGGACGCTTTCGCTGAAGATGAGGGGCTGCTTCAGAGTCTTGGTAAGCGCCTCCAGACGCTGGGCGACATTGACCGCATCCCCTATCACCGTGGGCTCGAGGTGGCGTTTCCCCACAAGTCCCATCGCTACCGGGCCGGCGTTGATTCCGATCCCGATGTTGAGCTCCACTCCGGCTTCCCTCCAAGGCCGCGCTTTCTCGGGGAGTTCACGGAGAATCTGCCGGCCGGAGAGGAAGGCGCAGGTGGCGTGGTTGAGGCCCTTCACCTCTCGCCAGAAGACGGCGAGAACCGCATCCCCCGGGGTCTTCACGATCGTACCGCCATACTTGGCGATGACGTCTTCCACGGCCGAGTGATAGGCGGTAAGTATTGCCATCATCTGGGCCGCGGGCAGCTGCTCGGCCGCGCCCGTGTAGCCGCGGATATCCGAGAACAGAATGGACGCATCCATGGTGCGCACCGGACCCAGGCCCGACAGCTCCGGCCTGCCGATGAACGATGGAATGAAGCGTGTCAGCAGCGCCGTGGCTCGGCCGCTCTCCGCGAGGCTGGTCATCCCCCAGGTCAGAACTATGCCGAGTTCGCAGTAGAACAGATACATCCAGGTCCCTCGGGACGCCAGCAACTGACGAGCCAGCACCGCTCCCAGAACCATCAGCAGGAGAACGGACCCCACGCCTCGGGCCCCCCTGAAACGCCGCACTGCCGATTCGGCGACCAAGATGAAGATGGCCAGCAGCCCGAGCATGCTCCAGGGGGAGATCGGGCGAATGAAGGCGCCCGAAAGCAGCGTCTGGAGGGTATTCGCCTGGACCTCGAGACCTGGCATCGCACCCAGAGAGGTCCAGTGCACGTCCCAGTCCTCCTGGCCAATGATCACGGCTTTGCCCACGAACAGCTTGCGTCCCTCCGCATCCCCCATCGCAAGCAGTTCGCTGAGCGCGAGAGGCCTGATTGTGCCCTGCGGTCCGGCCCAGTTGATCATCAGGCTGTTCCAGGACCTCAGCCCGGGGACCAACTCCACATTGCTTCCCCGAACGACCTCTACGGAGGAACGCGCGCGTCCCTCGTCCTCGTCACTGCTCTGCGCCGCCGGGAATGGCAGCAGCGTCATCCGCTCCCCTGACAGCAGGGGCACGCGAAGGCTGCCGCTCACCAGCCAGTTGCCTTCGCGCAACCTCATATCCGAGGGCTTCAGGCCCATGAAACGCTGGTAGGCAAGCAGAGACAGCGCCAGATACTCGCGCCCACGGTCGCGATCCCGCACCACCATAGGCACGGATCGTACCGCCTCGTTTGGCTGGTGCGCCACCGGAGATCCTATCGCCCACACCGCTTTGCCGATGGGTTCCACCGGGTCCTTCAGCCCTACGGCTCCCGGTTCAACTTTGGTGGACGCCGCCACAACGACGTTCCCGGCTCGCCGAAAAGCATCCGCCAGTTGCGCATCCTCATACTCGCAACTGCGCCGGAACATGAGATCAAAGGCGATCACCTTGGCGCCCCAGCGGCTGAGGCGGCGCACAGCTTCCGCGTAGGCCCGTCGAGGAACTTCGCACCCACGCGTGGGGTTGTCGCGGATCCCGGAGCTTCTCGTAGACGCTTGGGTCATTGCCGATATCGACGATCGCGACGCGGCTATCCGGCGGATGAGGCGGTCTCAGCGCGTATAGGAAATCGAGGGCGCGCACTTCGATGAAGCTAGACGAAGGGGCAATCGCAACCAGCGCGAGCAGCACCACGGCTACTATCAGCAGGCGGCTCAGTACCACGCGCCGCAACCGGCCGATCGTCGTCCCCTGGCGAGGTAGGCTCATCCCTGTCCAGTGTGTGGGTAGCGCGCGGCCGTTCCAGGCAGCCGCGCGCTACCGAATCTTGGGTCCTAGTAGGTCGAGTTGTCGTGGTTTACGGGTACGAGCAGATAGTACGGGTCAGAGATATTCCCCGCCGTATCCACGGCCCTCAACGTGATCGTGTAGATGCGGACCTGGGTCGGATCACTGCCGATCGCTCTTCACGCAGCCACAGGTGCTGGACATTGCTGGGGTCGAGCTGCCAGTCGGGCGCGGTGTCGCCGCTGCCGGTCCCACTCACGGGTTGGTTGCTGGCGATGCCGGCGACGTACCAGACCGCGTAAGAGTCAGGATCGACCACGGTTGCGCTCAGTGCGACGCTGATCATCCCGTGATCCGGCGGCCACAGGAAGGACGGAGTGGCGGCGGCGGCCGTGATCACCGGAGGGGTCGGGTCGGGGGTAAAGGGCTCGGCGACTCCCTGCTCTATCCAGTCGAGGTAGTCGGCGCCGTTGGCATCGCCCACGCTTCCCCGGAGGACCAGCCCCGAGCCAAGGTCGACGCCGCTCACCACAAAGGCGGTATACTCGCCCGGGTTCAGCACCGCAGTCGGCCACTCCACGAAGCCGGCGGGATCGAGGTTCAGGTAGCCGGGCAGCGAGGTGCCGGCGGGAAGCCCCGGGTAGCTCAACAGCGACACGCCGTTTGGCAGCGCCAGGAGCGCGTCGAGGATCTCAGGCGCCGTCATCGGAAGGCCCTCGCCACCTACTGTGATCCAGCGCGCATAGAGGGACGAGGACAGGTTCCCCTTGTCGCTCATCGTGGTGACCTGGGAGATGAACGTCTGCATCGCCTGGGCGGCCTTCTGCCAGAGGAACAAGGCTTTCGACTTGTTGCCAGACAGATAGGCGGTCAGGCCACTGTCCTTGTAGGCCGCGGCATTCGTCAGCTTTCCCTCAAGGCTGTTGGCCGACGGGGAGGGGAGCACTCCGATGGAGCCGTAGTAGTTCACCTCGTTCCAGAGCGCGTCTATCGCCTGGTCGATGACATCCACCCGCAGCGCCACGAGGCCGGAGCTTGCCAGGATGGCGAGTTGCTCGGGGGTGAGCGCCGTCTGGGAGGTGCCGAATTCGACGTTCGTCAGCGTGAGTGGCCCGGTGGTGTCATTGGTGATCACCACCGTAACGTCGCCGGCGTTTGGGAAGTCATACAGCACCATCCCCCCACCGGGGACACCGCCGAGTTGGGTCGGCACGATGGCCTGTCCGCCGCCCCACCGGAGGTCTCGCAGCCGGCAGCTATTGTCAGCGGTTTGCCAGCCGACGGTGACGCTTCCGCCGTTCGTTACGGCGGTTCCGCCAAAGGTGATCGTGGTGCTATATACACCACTCAGCACCGTGCTCCCGATCTTCGCTGGGGACCATCCGGCCGGGGTGGAGGTCTGCGCGACGACCGACTCCAGGCCGTTGGTGATAGCCTTGACTGAGGTCTGGCTGGCGCCCGTGGCATTGGGGAACGAGTAGAGCTTCGTGTAGGTGGCCCCGGCAGGCGTTACTCCCCAGAGGGCCAACATCGTGAAGACTACCGCAACCAGCGCGCACTTCTGAGCAGCACCACGCATCTCCCCGCCTCCTTCACAGTATGGGCACACGAAGGCGCGCGCTGAGCGGCCGCGAAGAAGGGCTGAGTAGACCAGGGAGCTGGCGGTGGCGTCGCCCCTGCGCGCCACCACCGGCACCGCAGATCAGCCAATGACCTCCGAAAGAGGGTCGCAATCCACTCCCGGGGCCGGCACTTCGCGCCTCTCGCCTTCCGCCTTCGCGATGCCGAGGTCTGCCAAGCCGCCGCCTGCCCGTCGATGATGAAGTGGGGTGATTTGTGAAACTCTTGGCAAACCAAGAGAGATGATACCTACTCGTCGCTCCCCTGTCAACTCAGAACTCTACTGAAGCGGTATGCAAAGTATGAAAGTTCTGTGTCAGCCCACAGGCTAAGCTGCGGCTCCCCGGCCGGACAGACCCTCCTGCAATTCTCGCTGCCCTCCTACCAAGCTGGCGGCAAAAAGGACGCGGCGCCAGGGGGCGCCGCGTCGTAAGCTGGACTGCGTTTGGGGGCTGCTGACCCGGCCGCGGGAGCAGACAACCCTACTCCCGGGCCATCCTAGCCGCTCAGAAGCTTCCCTACCGTCTCCAGCAGGAGATCAATCTTGACCGGCTTGTCGATCCAGGCCTGGACTGGCAGGTACTCCCCGGGCTGGTAGCTGCCATCGGTTTGCTCCGGGTAGAAGCGGAGCGGGGTCGTCTGGTGGATGCCGGTCGCCATGATGATCGGCGTATTCCGCAGCGACTCATCCTCCATCTGCCGCAGCTTCCAGACCAGGTGGAATCCCTCGGTGCCTTCGGGCATCATGACGTCCACGATCATCAGGTCAGGATGGAGCTCTACCGCGTGCGCCCTCCCCCTCCTCCTTTGAGCCGGCGGCTGCTACCTCGTGACCTGCGGTCTCCAGAGCGAGTTGCATCGCCCGCGAAATCTTCGGGTCATCATCCACCACCAGAATCTTTGCCATCTAGCGCCTCCTTGGTCACCGGGAGATACTACGATCCTGGTGGCAAGCCCTTCTCTTCGCCAGTGTTTTCACAATATCCCTTCCCACCAACTGCGTCGGCGCTGATGCGGTCACGCCGGCCGCGGCACACGTTCCGCCTGCAGAACTGCACGCACAGGAGCAAGCGCGTCCCGTAACCGGACGCTGGAGGGGGGAGCGGCCTCGATCGTTATCGGCACGTAGCACCCCACCTCGTCCAGATCTGCGAGGAACCTGTCCCACTCGCCCTGGGCAACCTGCGGGAAGTGATGCGAGTCCTCCACGCGGTCATTGCCGTGCCAGTGGATGGCGAAGATGCGCCGCCCCAGGGTGCGAACGTAATCGCCCAATGGGTCCCCCCCGAGCATCGCGTGGCCGGTGTCCAGACAGAACCCAACGACGGCGGGATCGAGGCCTGCGAGCAGTTGCTCCATTTCGCGCAGGGACCCGCCGAGGTGGTGGGGCGGCAGGTTCTCAACCGCGATCCTGGTTCCCGCAAGCGCCGCGACCTCGGCGAGACTAGCCAGGCTGGCCCGGCTCTGGGCCATCCGCTCTTCGCGGCAGTCCCGCACTCCCGGGTGGAAGATGACGTGACGGGCGCCCAGTTGAGCCGTGGCCCTGATCACGCGCGCACGGTTGCGGATCGCCTCGGCTCGCGCGCGCTTCCGGCTGGGAGATATCCCAGGCCGCTTCGCTGGGGCGGGAGAACGCGCAGTGAACCGAGTGTACTTCGAGGGGCAGCCTGCGGACGACGTCGGAGATGGCCTCGATGGTAGCCGCATCGGTTAGGTCGATGTGCTCCTCGGGCGTGTCGCCATGCAGCTCCACCAACCGTACGCCAATCTCGGCAATCTGCTCCAGTGTCCTCGGTATGGGTTGGGACATAGAGACGAAGGTGGGTACGACGATCTCTCTCATGATGAGTTCGGTGACTCCTGTTGCGGGTAGTGCTGGATCACAGATCGGGGGGCGCCGCCGGGAGCGCTGGCGTAGAGGTTAGCGGCAGAAGGCAACGGATCTTCGTCCCAACCCCAACATCACTCTGTAGCTCAATCGTTCCGCGATGTGCGTCCACCACATCCTTTATGATGCGCGTGCCGAGGCCAGTTCCCATCGGCTTCGTGCTTACGGCTTCGTCCGTGAACAGACGCGCCTTTACCTCCTCTGGGATGCCCGGCCCCGTATCAGCGCACTCAATGGCGAAGCGATTCCCGCTCGGGAACTCACCCTCGCTCCGCCCCTCGAAGCGCAGCGCTATCGAGTCGCCTTCGTCGCACGCGTCGATGGCATTGAGCACCAGGTTGTAGAGAAGGTTGTAGACCTGTCTTGCATCCACCCACGCCAGAGGCAATCCGCAGGCACCCTCGATGGCTAGCGTGACCCCCTTCCGCTGCGCCTGAGGACTCAGCAGGGATCCGATGCGCCGGGCAACCTGAGGGATGTCCGTTGCCTCAAAGCGAGGTGGGGACACAATCCCCTTTACCGCGCCTGCAATCTGGGCCATGCGCTCCTGTACTGCGTCGCATCCCTCTTGGACCATCTCTAGGATCTCCGGATATGACTGGCGCAGTTCGGCGAGAGCATCGGACAATGATGCTGTGTCGCCTCCGGCATCTCCCTGGCATTCCTGACGCTTGTCGAACTCCCGGAAACAGCTATCGGCGATCAGCTTGAGGGTCTGGGCGCCCACCACCGCCGGAGTTACCATGTTCTTCACGTCGTGACTGATATTGCCTATGAAGCGCACCACGGTCGCCAAGCGTGCCTCTTGGTGAAGGCGGACAGTCTGGAGGGCCA
This sequence comes from uncultured Armatimonadota bacterium, assembly GCA_963699135.1. Taxonomy (GTDB): domain Bacteria; phylum Armatimonadota; class Hebobacteria; order Hebobacterales; family Hebobacteraceae; genus JBEKKD01. Next base: position 2,997,658 of record OY969415.1, read on the forward strand.
CCGCGATCTGGGATGCGATGATCTCTATGAGCCTGACGTCGCCGTCGTCGAATCCCGCGCCGCGCTTGTTCAGCACCTGCATGACGCCCAGCGGCCTCGCTTCTGACAACAGCAGAGGGACCGTCACCATGCTGCGGGTGGTGTAGCCAAACCTGTCATCCATCTCCCGCAGATGAGCGCGCTCCGAGGCGACATCTTCGGACACGAAGGTCTTGCCCGACGCGAAGACTGCTCCCGCAATGCCCTGCCCGGGATCGAGCGCCACGCCCGTCAACTCGTCAGCTTTCTCACCTATGACGTACTCGAAGACAAGCTTCTGCTTCGCCGGGTGATAGAGCAGGATGGAGCCGGCGTCGGACTCGGCCAGCGAGAGGCCGACCTCCAGCGCTTCCCGAACAAGATCCGCGATCTCGGTGGCAGTGCTCAGGCTGGAGGCAACACGCCTCACCGCATCGAACTGCCGCTCTAGTTGCGAGAGGGATCGCCGGAGAATCTCAGTGTCAGCGCCGTCCACCCGCATCCTCCACTCGCCAGCCAGCCGCCTCCAGGCACTGTGAGCGCGGTTCCCGCCACCGTGGCGAGGCGGATTGACCGGCCGGATCTCCCAGCGTCGCCCGACTCTAGGCCTGCGCGCGACGGCGGTCCCAACTGACTGAGCTCACGCAGGCCGCGATCGTCTGCGTCGCCGCGTGCTTGCCGACACACACCCACTCTGAGCCGACCGCCCACGCAAGCCGAGATGGGCGGCGAAGGGGTCTTCGCCGCCCAGACCGTGACGCTAGCAACTCACCGGCATTCTGCATGCTCAATGCCTTGCCCTGCCGCCCAGAACGATAGGAAGGCGCCCAGGAGCAGGAACGCCGGCCAGTTCACCTCACAGCGCACCATGATCTCTATCTCGGAACTGCGGCGGTGTACGGCGTCAGGTCACCCGCTGGCAGAGCGTCCCAGAGGTCATCATCCATCACCCAGGCTGCGCATGTCAGCGCGTGCGGGACTGCTGGGAGCCGGGCGGCGGAGATCAGGATGGCGACTCTGCCACACGGGTGCCTGTCGCGACAGAGAACGCCGGTTATCGGCCCACTCCCTCGGGCGGCTCAAGGGCGTCTTTCGCCCACGCTTCCCCCCTTCGGCCAAGGGTCTGCCCTCGGGCGAGCGAGAAGGTTCCGTTAGGTCCCCGCCAGAAGCACTGGATCCAGATGTTATGGCCGCAGTCTGCAGAGAGATGAGCCCGCCCATGCGACTCGAGATCACCGACTTCAACGCCGCTGCTGCCGTGCTAGCGGGCAGCTACACTCGTGAGTGGGCTGGCCTGGAGGCGGTGCTGCGAGCGATGCCGCTACACCTTAAGGCGTCAGATCAGGCAGGAATTCAGGGCCGGCCTATCTTCGACCCCGTCGGCACGAATGAGCACATTTCGACGGCACTTCAGCAGTTGGGCTGGTCGTCGAAGATGCCAATTCCCACCGAGTTCGGCTTCCTGGGACAGGACATCGACTACGGCAAGAGCGGCGTGATCGTCGAGGTGCAGTTCTCGAACTACCCGTTCCTCCTGAACAATACGCTGCGATCGGAGCTCTCTTCAAGTCCAGGACGGAGTTCGCAGGTCACGCGACCGGCGCGGTGGTCATCGTGACCAAGGCTCGCATGTTCCCTGCGTCCAACAGCACGCTGTACTACGAGCAGGCCGCCAGCCAACTTGCGGCTCTGGCCAGGTACAGAGTCTTCGACGCCCCGATCAGACTGGTCGGCCTGTTCGCGCAGCCCGGGACTGGGGTGCCGGCCGAGTTCACTTCGTACCGGAGCCCTCGTTACTCGCGGACCGTGGAGTCGCGGCGTGACTGTGTATGCACTATTCAGCAAGGGATACGGAGAGGACGTTGCCGACTCACGGTGGCGAGGGAGTAGATTGTCAGGGCGAGGTCAGGTCAGGCAGGCTCAGCGGCGCTGTGGCTGCCCTCCTCCTTCGTTTCCTGGTTCCGCCATTGAGCTTGGTGTCCACAGGGCGCTTCTCGCCCCGGAGGTCTGCTGCGAAGGCATCCTCCTCGTAAAGCAGCCGGTTCTCCATCTCCTCCAGATGGTGCTCCTCCGGATGGATCTTGGCTCGGCTCCGTTCTGTCGGCGTGGCACCCACCTGCACATCGAAGCGGAACTTCCCGATGGGTTCACCAGTCCTCTCGACGTGATGGCGCAGTGTCTTCAGGTTAGGGAAGCAGCCGTCCTCGTCCGGCTCTCCACTCAGACGCCGTAGAGCTACTGCATGGTACCGACTCTCCAGCTCGGCCCCCATGAACTGCCTGCCGTACTCCCTGGCCACTACGGCAACGGTCCCGGCTCCCATATACGGGTCGAGGACTACATCCCCTGAGTTAGTAACGCTGAGGATGATCCGCGCGATCAGGTCCTCGGGGAACTGACACGGGTGGATCGTCTGCTCTTCGTGGTTGTGTTTGACGTTGCGGAAGACCCAGATATCTCCGGGGTTCTTCCCATCTGGATGGCACGACAGCTCTCCCCTTCGGTCGCCCTTGAAGTGCTTCTTATTCTGCCACTTCTGAGGCACCCGTACCGCGTCGAGGCCAAACACGTAATCGTCGGACTTGGTGAACCATAGGATGGTCTCGTAGCGGCATGAGAACTTTCGGCGGGCATGAAGCCCATGCTGCCGTGCCCATGCGATCCTGTTCCTGGGCACCAGTCCCAGTGACTCCAGTATCGGGAAGAAGCGGATGTCCAGCGGGATGAGCGCGCCGCTGTCAGAGAAGGAGCCGACCTGCCAGAACAGCGAGCCCGTGCGCGTGAGTACGCGGCTACACTCGCCCAGGACCTTGGCCTGCTCGTGCAGGTAGATATCAAGGGCCCTCCTCGCCTCATACTCTTTACCGAGGTTGTACGGGGGAGAGGATACGACGAGGTCGACGCACGCGTCCGGCAGGCTGTGAAGGAAGTCGAGGCAATCGCCCAAGAAGATCGTGTCCAGTGGTAGCTCGACGCTGCTAGTTCTCATCATCGTTCCCTATGGCCCTTTCACCCGGCGTCGGCTCCTTCTGGCGGTCGGCGGCCAGAAGGCCATCGACTCCCAACCGCACTCGCGGCCGCTCGTCCACGGCCTCGCGAGGCGGACTCCACCGTGTGGGCCCCCACAACGGTTCTCTGCTCTTGCGCGCGCGTCCTCTCACCGCCCCGCCCCGATGCTTTCGCGGGTGGCCCTGCTGTCGCAGGCAGAGAGCAACTATCATACGCGCGTTTGCATTTCGCTCCAGTATGCACGAGATGCAGCCGGAATGCAAGGCGCTACGGCGAGCCGTCCGCGAGCCGAGTATGCCTGGTATGGCCGGAGGCGCTACTCGCGTCGTGTTATGGGCCGTGCACGCCCCGGGCCTGACGTCTCCGGGTCATCGCCGACGCCATTGGCGTTGACACTCGCACCTCCCGTGCGGTAGCCTTGCCACGGACCAATAGGGAGACGGGATGGCTGCACCTTCTGGCGGCGGACCGCTCACAACCATGCTGCTGCCCTGGCTCGGCTGGCTCTTGGCACTCGCGCTTGGCGTTCTGCAGGCAGTGCAGTTCCTGATTGCGCGTAGGGAGAGCAGACCTCATCTCAAGGTGGCGCTCCGTATGGGGATGTCTGGACATCCCGACGACATGGCGAGCGAGCCCCTTCTCATCGTCGAGATCGTGAACTCTGGTAGCCGGCCAGTGCCTGTCCAGTACCCCACGCTGCAGTGGCTCGGGCACGCGGAGAGATTCGTCCCCGAGCGACTCGCGCCAGAGATGCCCATTCCACGGAACCTAGCGCAGTGGGCACGCTGCCGGTTCAGCGTGGAAGCATTCTTCCTCGGCGACTCCTTCCGGGAGAGAGGCATGTCCGAGCGCGGGAAGTTAGTGGCGGCATTCACCGACCCCCTCGGCGGAGAGCATAGAAGCAAGCCACTTGTCATACAAGCTGGCGAGATGGGCATTAGGCAAGGGCAGTAGCTCCTCAGGCATAGCCCGCCGATGGCAACGGGGTTCCTGCTGGTGTCGCGGATAGGGGCCGTGCCGGTATGAGTAGCGGGTGCTGGCCTCCCCTCGCGCTGCACGCGGATAGGCTCCGTGGCCATGTGCGCATTCCGATGAAAGTGATCACGCGTTCCGAAGGAAACCGGCCGGCCGTTCCGATTGAAAGCGACCAGCCCGCTTGAGTCGGAGCGAAGCGACGACGCGGGGTCGTTCACTTGCTCTGTGTTGTACCTGTTTTCTCGTTCGTCGGCAAGGGCTTGTTGCGTTTTCTCATGGACTCCCCTTTCAGGGTGATAGTGTGAGCGTTGTGCACCAGCCGGTCGAGGATGGCGTCGGCGAGGGTGGGATCGCCCAGGTACTCGTGCCAGTTGGCGATCGGCAGCTGAGAGGCGACCAGGGTGGAGCGGCGCTGGTAGCGGTCTTCCAGGATCTCCAGCAGTTCCCGAGACTGCTCCGGTGCCAGCGCGGCCGTGCCCCAGTCATCGAGCACGATCAGGTCCGTCCGGACCAGAGAGGCCAGCACCCTGGGATAGCGGCCGTCGCCGCGGGCGATGGTCAGCTCGGAGAGCAGCCGGGGTAAGCGCAGATAGCGCACGGAGTAGCCCTCCCGGCAGGCTTGCTGGGCGAGGGCGCAGGCGACGTAAGTCTTGCCGGCCCCGGTGGGACCGACGATCACGCAGTTGTCGTGATGGGCGATCCAGCGGCCATCGGCCAAGCCCAGCAGCACGGAGCGATCCAGCCCCCGGGGATGGCGGAAGTCGATGTCCTCCAGACACGCGTCCTGACGCAGCCGGGCGAAACGCAGGCGGGTGACCAGTCGGCGGTTGGCGCGCTCGGTCAGCTCGCGATCCACCAGCAGCCCGAGCCGCTCCTCAAAGCTCAAGGCCTGACAATCGGGTAGCTGCTCCTGTTCCTGGTAGGCGCGTAGCATGCCGGCGAGCTTCAGCTCCTGCAGTTTATCCAGCGTCGGCTGATGCAGCATGAGAGGTCTCCTTCTGTGCGTAGTAATGGGCGCCCCGGATGTGGGCGTGCTGAATCGGTGCGCTGCGCAGTCGTGGTCGGCAGCGGTTGTCTCTCCAGCCCGTGGGTGAGGATGGACTTGATGCTCTGGTAGCTGAGGGCGTTCAGGGCCAGGGCGCGAGCACAGGCCGCCTCCAGCCGGGCCGCTCCGTGCTGTTTGCCGAGCCGCAGGATGCCCAGGCAGGCCCGATAGCCCTGCACGGGGTGGGCGCGGGAGGCCAGGATCTGCTCCACCACTTGGGCGGCGGCGGGGCCAGTCTGCTCTGCCCAGTGGATCAGGCGCTGGGGACTCCACTGCACATACTCCCGGTGGTGGCGAGGCATGTGCTCCAGCACTGTGGTGTGCCGGCCCTGGGAGAAGGAGCGCAGGTGAGAGGCCACCCGCTTGCCTTTGTGCAGGATCTCCACGGTGTGGGCGCTCAGGCACACCTCCACCTGCTGGCGGAGGAGGGCATAGGGCACGGAGTACCAGTGCCGGTCCACCTCCACGTGGTAGTCGATGTTGACCCGCGCCTTCTTCCACTGCGCATATTCGTAGGGCTGTGCGGGCAGGGGCCGGAGGGCGGGCCGGTCCAGGGAAAGAAAGAGCGATTCCCGGCAGCCCTCCAGCTGCTGGAAGGGGCGGCGATTGTACTCCGCCAAGAGCTCCCGGAGGGCTTCATTCAGCTCCCCCAGGGAGAAGAAGCGCCGGTGCCGCAGCCGCGCTAGTATCCAGCGCTCTGCCCCCTGCACCCCGGCTTCGGCTTTCGCCTTGTCGCGGGGACGGCGGATGCGGGCCGGCACCACCGCGGCGCCGTAGTGCTCGGCCAGCTTCTGGTAGGTGCGGTTGAGATCGGGATCGTAGAAGCAAGGGGAGGTGACACCGGACTTGATGTTATCCGGGATGATCAGCGCCGGCACCCCACCCAGGAATTCCAGGCAGCGCCGGTGCGAGCCGATCCAGTCCGCCAGCCCTTGGGTCCAGGTGGCTTCGACGATAGGTGTAGTTGCTGGCGCCCAGCACCGCCACGAAGACCTGCGCCTGGCGCACCTCCCCGGTGTGGCGGTCCACCACCGGCACCGTTGGGCCGGCGTAGTCCACGAGCAGCTTCTCCCCCGCCACATAGTGCTGGCGCAGCACCGGCTCCAAGGTGCTCGCCCACTGATGGTAGATGGACACAGAATTGGCTGTAGCCGTAGCCATCGGGGTGCGCGGCCCGGTACTCCTGCCAGAGCAGCCCCAGGGTCATCCCTTTGCGCCGTAGCTCCTGATGCAGCGCCGCCCAGTCCGGTAGGGGACGGTGACGCACCGCGTCAGGCGGAGCTGGGAAGAGCAGCCGCTCCAGCGCCTCTTCGTCCATCTCCTCGGGCAGGGGCCAGCTCAGCCCCGCCGCCTCCGCCCGCAGCAGGTAGTCCCGCACCGTGCTCCGGCCCAGCCGACAGCTGATCCCGATCTCTCGCTGCGACCGCCCCGCCTCCCAGCGCAGCCGCAGCACTTCTCTGATCGTACGCATGGATAATCGCTCCCTGGGCATCTGCACCTCCTCGGCCTTCTGAGCCAACCAAAGAGGTCCAGCTTACCCTACGCTTGGTCGATTATCCCGCGTCGCACCTCACTCCAGCCCTGGCCGGATTGCTCCGGAATGGGTGGCCGGATTGGATCGGAATCAGTGGCCGCTTTCAATCGGAATCGGTGGCCGGATTGCGTCGGAATATGCAGCCATGTGGGTGCTACTCACGACGCAGTTCGGGTGCCAAGAAGGGACCAGACCGTCCCATCTGGATTCAGATGTGCCCGCGCCAACTGGCAGGGCGCATGGGGGCCGCACGGCTGGCTCAGGCCGAAGGCCTCGGTGGGATGGCGTAGACCCAGGTCTCCCCAGCACCATGCGAGTAGCGCTCCGGCGAGAAGTGGACCGGCGACGTGAACAGCAGTTGGACCTCTGGATGGTCACGCCAGAAGAGGTAGGCGGCCAGCGCCTGCATCTTGCTGCATTGGGGCGTTATGGCTACGTCATACTGGGCGCGGATCACATCGAACTCCTCTTCGAGCCTGGTCCTCACCTCATCCACCAGTAGGGTCGATACCTCTGCCTCACGCGTCTTCCATCTCAGGAATAGGTCTCTGTGCAGGTCCTTCGAGAGGTCAGTCCGCCACTTGAGTCTGCCGTGTGGCGAGACACCGTACAGGACTATGAGCGCTCCCGGCGCGTAGGCATCCACCAGTCCCTCGATACGGTTCGGCTCATACCCAACGAAGACGACCAGGCACGCGGCCCTGCCCGGCCGGAAGTTGCCGCCGAACTCCGGAAGGATGTGAGCCTCCTTCAGCCCTTTGCTCTGCAGGAACCTCGCCGCATCTTCGTACCTCCGCTCTGCCCAAGCGCTGACGACATCGGGCATCTCATTCTCAGAGGGCGAGTAGCGCTCCGCTTCAGTGTAGATGACGTTCGTAGCAAGCGCGCACGAGAGCGAAGCGTGGATCGCCACAGTCGCCCAGAGATGCGTCATGGCAGAGACATCAACATAGGCGCAGCGCCTTTGCAGGGCGGACGTTACTGCCCTGATGCACTCGCGGATCTGGGTGGCCGATAGGACCGCGTTGTCAGAGGTGATAGGCACGACATGCGGATTGCTCATCCCTAGTCGCGAGAGCTGTGCCCGCAGGTGGTGGTAGTTGGCCTCGTTATCCCCCTGCTGGCTCTCATACCGAAGAACCACGCAGTCGTCAAACGCGGCCTGGGGCCTCCTCAGTCTCTTCAGGAACGTAAGGGACCTCTCCTCAAATCCCCCGGCACAAACGAGGAGACCGCCGATCGGCTGGTTGCCGAACTCGAACAGATGCTGGCCGAACTCACTCGGCGTCATCGCGGCTACCTCCGAACAGGGACACCTGCTCTCTCCTGGCGATGCTCTTCACTGCCAGCGTGGCCAGCTTCTTCCTGTGCTGCGCCACGAACCTGTCAGGGTGCAGCATGAGTTGCTCAAGCCGCCCCGCGCTCAGGTACATGTGATTCCGCACACGATAGGTCGTCCTGAAGGCGGGCGCGAATATCTTGTTGAGGTCGTACCGCTGGCAGAGGCCGAACTGCGCCCGCGAGAAGGTCACCCCCTCGTCAAGGAGCAGGCCATGTTCGACGAGCTGTGAGAGAACGTCCGCTGCCTCTGGACACAGCTTGGCCCGGTCCAGCCGCTCAAGCGAGATCGTCTCGTACCATCGCCCGTGTTCGCCTGTGTCGTAATGCTCCAGGTACTCCCGCGATATCTCGCCTATTGCTGAGAGCACGGCCTGCGCCTGAGGGCCGAGGGGATCGCCTGCCCCTGACTTCTCAGGCAACATGAAAAGGGCCTTATACTGGCGCTCGGAGAACCTCCTGGCGACCTCATCCTGTCCTTCGGGCGGGATAGCCTGCACTTCCCGGGTCACGCCATTCTCCTTGAAGATCGCCTCGATAAGCTCAAGGAGAGTACGCACGCTACCATGGGCCAAGCTATAGACAATGTTCCAGCCCGCATAGAGGGCATGCTCGCGTGGTTCAGTTCGCCTCGATATCTCGCCCCTCCGCGGCCTCCGAGCGGCCGGCAGGCTTAGCGCAGACAGGAAGGTGCGGGGGTCCTGCGACTTCCCAAGCAATTCGCGAATCCCAGAGGTGAAGCCGTCAGCCTTCAACCTCAGGTCTACCACCTGTGCCATGTACGTGGAGAGGTCGATCGGCTCATCGCGGTGAGCCTTTGTCGATATCTCGCCAAGGTCCACGTACGTTACCTCATGCCGGGGATCGATGGCGCGACCATCAGCGGTATCGAGTGTATAGAGCCACTTGTCGCATGTGACCTTGAAGCAGTGGTTCGAGTGGGGCGCGCGGATGAGGGAGTTGAGCACTTTCTGCATCTCGTAGTGGATGTTCCCGTAGCTCGCGTCGTCCACCAGTATGTAGAAGCGGGTGTCGCCGAGATCCGGGAACGTCTGGCGCACGGCCGCGAAAAAGGCGTCAAGGTCAGACTCGTCCAGCAGCCTCGTGTCGGGGCGTCGCCGTTTGTCATACCAAACGGCTACTGCCGAGTTCTCTCGGGCCGCGCACATTGAGAGGCACTGCAACACTACCGCGCCTGGAGACTGGCTCTCGATCACGGACATCGAGCCCATCCTCTCGGATAGGAAGTCGATGAACGCCCTATAGCTGTGCGGCCGCCTTACGAGAGGGGTACCACCAACCCGCGCGTTGGCCTCCATACCTTCCTTCAGGTTGTAGAGGGTCTTGTTGATGATCTTCAGGACGAGGATGTGCTTCAGGAACCTCCGTGTCGCTGCGTCAAAGCGAGACGCCCCCATTGCGTCGGGGCTGAAGCTCTTGAACTCGCCCAGTCTGCACGCGAAGAGCACGCCGAATGCGCTCCGGTAATCGTAATGAAGCTCACGCATCTTCTCGGCAAGCTCGTGGTCGTGCGCCGCATCGATAACGGCGTTCGGGTGGAACGCCATCACTCTTAGGTAGTGGGACTTGCCACATCCCCGGGGCCCCGATATCCACGTATTGCCGAACCGGGAGATAGTGTCAAACCTGGAGGGCACCGGATGGAACAGCTTGAACAACCAATCTGCTGTGGGAATCCACTCGACGCGGAGCCACTGGAAGGGCTCGCGGCGCGGGGTCTGGAAATGCTCTTCCGGTATCTGGTTCTCGTCACGGTTGTAGTCCCCAAGTAGTTCGCCGAAGCTACGATATTGGTCCCTCCTGAGCTTATCCAGCACGCGATGGACCCGTTCTCCCAGCAGCAGGCGCGCGGAATACCCAGTGTACTGCTCGCAAGCTGCCACTGCCGCCCGTAGCAGGTGGTTTCGGAAGTTGGCGAGATCAGACAGGGCGTGAAGCTCCGGTGAGCTTACCGATGGAATGCCCACGAAGTCTATGACCCAGAACTCGGGAGGGGCCATCGAGGACTTGCCCAGCGTCACCAGGATATTCCGTTCGTGCAGGTCGCCGTGTTCCAGACCCACTTCCTCGATGGCGGCCAGGGCACCACCAACCTGCTCCACGAAGCGTTCGAACATAAGTGGGTTGGGGTTCTCCACTGTCTTCAGGAAGTCGGCGAACGTCTTCGCACCAGACTCCACATACTTGAGCACTACGCAGGAAACGGTGACTGTCTCGCCAGTGGGCAGGAGTATCTGCAACAGGCCGCAGTCTATCACGTCGGGCAGTGCACCATGAGTGACTTCGGAGCGCCGAGCCAGAGCAGCATCGAGTTGCTCATAGGTGACCACGCCTGGCATGAAGACCTTCAGTACCCTGTCGCGATGACTCGCTGCATGAGTCGCGTGGAAAGTAAACGAGGTAGCACCTCTGCCTATCAGCTCTCGGATATGGAAGCTGCCAGGGAGGGAATTGGGGAGCGCCCCTGGATCGCTAGAGACAACCTGTCCTACCAAGAAATCAAGCGACACAGCCCCGTAGTCTATCCGACGGCCAGCTGCTGGAGTCAGAGAGAATCGGTCACCGGAGAGCTCGACAAGCCCACAGGCGAGGAGATCAGATAGCACACACTCCAAGTGCTCATGCGCCATGCCGAGTTCGCCGACGACTTGATCGGTCGTCAGGGGGCCACGTCTTCTCAGCAGGTGAAGGACGATCAGGCTCCTGATACTGGAGAGCGCAGAGACGATGCCGGCCGCTTCGGAGACCAGTCTGTTGGCGTCCCTAAGGCTTGCACTTGAGCTCACGGCCGGCCTCCTCCGTTGGCGATCACCCACTGCTTCCTGTCCGCCACCTTCTGAACCTGTTCCAAGACGCGTCCCAGCAGATAGCACTCATCTATGTCAGTTGGGCTCTGGAACCAATCCAGCCTCCCGTTCGCTCCCTCCAAGATGCGGAGGATGCCTTGGGCACTGTAGCCGCTCTGGTGGATCTGGTCGACGCAGACCAGCATCTTCGAAGCCAGTTCAGGGCGGGCCGCGAACTCATGCACCTCGCCAATAACCCCCGGCCCGGCCATGAGGCAGACAATGTAGTCATATGAGCGTGCTGTGACGAGTTCGGCCACGGACAGGTTGAGGCCACTGCCCGAGAGCTTGCCAGCAGACCAGATATCCTCGCAGAAGTCCGCGTCATGCCCCAGCCTGCGAAGCTCATCGCGTATCGCGCACCTCTTCTGGTAGAGGGCTCCACCAGTCTGCCCGGGCCCTAGCACCAGCACTTTGAGTTTCGCGCGCGTCACGATATCCGTGGCAACCGCGTCAATCACATCCTTTGGAGGCTGGCCAGAGGACACTCCGACTGCCCGTACCAGCAATACCGAAACGGCCGCAATGGTTTCTTCAGATTCAGCGCTTATCGATACTCTCGTCCCTGCAAGCAGTAGTGTGACAGTCGGCTCAAGTTGGAATTCCTTGGCGATCTCTGGGTGCGAGGCGAGCAACTGGAGGAGCTTCGTCTTCCCCCACCAGTCCACCTCAACGCCGCCGCAGCCCGCCTCCAGCCGCTGGAGCCACTTCAGCTCAGCGGGGTTCAGGTCAATGGGTACGACCAGGGTCCACTTCTCCACCTGATGGCGGGACAAGGCCCGATGCAGTGACGCCTCAACCTGCCGCCGCTGGGTTCCCGCCAGCCTGTTCGGGAAATACTTGTGCTGGAAAATGTGGCACCGTCCGCCGAAGTCGCCGACGAATGTGTCAACGCCTTCATCCCCACCTCTCCCATTCACGGGCTTGGCATCGGGGTACTCCTGCATCAGCAGCCTGTTGCATAGGCCCGAGAAGTTGGCTTGTACAGAATCACCCGGGCCCGTGAGACGGTGAAAGTCGAATGCCAACCTACCTGACCTCCGCTGGGCAGTAATTGGTGACCACGATCTCCCTCGCCTTGAACCTGTCTCCGTTCGAGCCAATCCACCTGATCGCCTCAAGCCTATGCACCTCGAAGCTTCTGTACAGCGACACCACTCGCTCATGGTCGGCGTTCGATAGCATAACCAGACACCGCCGCCGGTCCAACTCAGCGTATGCTCTGGCTACTCTCGCCTGCTCGTCCCACCCGAACCTGCTCGGCGAGTAGTGAGTGAAGTAGGCGGTTCTGCTCAACGGCGGGTACGGCGGGTCCAGGTACACGAAGTCGCCCTCTGATGCCGTGGCCAGGATCTTCTCGAAATCGGCGGCAGTGACCGTCACACCGCGGAGAGCGTCGCTAGCAGCCACAAGCGCTTGTGGAGACGGGACGGCCGGCCCCCGAACACTCGGCCCGTACGGGACATTGAAATGCCCTGCCTTGCTCACGCGGTACATGCCGTTGAAGGCGGCTTTGTTGAGGTAGATGAACCTGGCTGCCCGCTTTGTGCCTGACATGCGCGAGGTGTTCTCGTCCCTCAGACGGTTGTAGAACGAGCGAGAGTCATCACGCACATACCGGGCTAGCTCAGCGCTCACCCTGGAGGGGCTGGCAGCCACCTGCAGATAGCAGTTCATCAGTTCGTCGTTGATATCCGAGAGGGTCGCTAGCCTGGGTTGCAGCGCGAAGTAGAGTGCGCCACCACCAAGGAACGGTTCGTAGTAGTGCTGGTAGACTGCAGGAACGTAGCGCATGAGCTCCCTCACCAGCTTCTGCTTCCCGCCGGCCCACCGCAGGAAGGGGCGCGCCTTCGTGCAGCCGCCTTGTACATGGGACTGTTCGCCATGGTGGCACGGGTTCGCCGCGACGTGTCCGCGCATGAGCGATCGCTCCAGATCAGAGGCACCCGCTGCCCATGCTGAGCCAGGGCAGTAGGGCTGCCATGACGGTCGGCGATGCCACCTGTCACGGGAGCATCGCGCCGTAAGCTAGACCCCTCCAATCTCCGCTGTGTTCGCCCTTGTGCCCAATGCGACCTGCACGCCGGAATCATCGCAAGCACGGCGAGCCCGACAGCTCCAGGTGGCCGCCAGTCGATCCAACCAATAGGCTTCTCTGACCACGATTCGGGCCGGGGCACGACTGTGGGACGCCACTGGTCGCCGGCCTGGGTGGCATGACGCGAAGTGTGACCTGGGGTCGGAATGCTGGCACTAGACCGGAAGTCGCGGCGCTGCTAGGGCCCCGGCTACTCGTGCGGGCGGAGCTATGTCTCCATCTGACGAAGGAAGACCCTCTTTTTCCGCGCGTCTGTTAGGGGCGATGAAGCGTGTGAAGATCAGGGGGGGCCCTGAACCGCCTCAGTCCAGAGATGCGCCGTGCGCTTGAGCGCGCCGTGAGCAAGGTGAGCCCTGGTGCTGAGTACGACTCCGGGAGCTGTTCCGCGCGTTCCGTTGTGCGGCAAGGGTGAAGTGCAGCATCCGGGAGACCGTGCCGGATCACTACGTGGCCCTGGAGCGAGGCGACCGATGCAATCTTGCCAACGGCGCCAGCCCGCGCTGCTTCCGCGCCAGGTCCTCGTCGAAGATACGCGAATAGACCTCGGTCGTCTACGCGCTCGCGTGCCCCTTCAGCTTCTGAGCTTCCCGGAGGTCGAGCTCGGCCCGCAGCCAGGCGGTCGCCGCGGCATGGCGCAGAGCGTGCAGGCAAACTCGCTTTCCCAGCCCCTCGTGCGTCGGATACGCGGCTCGGAGTGGGCGCGGCCCGTTCGTCGATGGCCGGGGCAGCCCAGACGGGTATGGTTTCAGGCGTCATGGCAGACTGCCTGGCGGGCTCTGGACGATCCCGTGGCTGCAGCAATCCGCTTGACTTCGTCCGCTAACAGAGCGTCAATGACACGCTGACTGCAGCAAACAGGTCCGAAGGAGGTCAGAAGATGACATTGGCGTTCGGACGGCCCGGAGCGGCACATGAGCCTCCAGCCGCACAGGGAGCGATCTACCCGACGGCCGGGGACCTGACGTGGGAGGCGGCGATCCAGCTTTTCCTGGACGGTTGGGGCGCGGACCATCCGGGCGTCAGGCCCGGCACCATGGGGCACTACCGGGATCAGTTGCGGACCCGCATCGCCGCCTTCGCCCGGGAGCGAGGAATCGCGAATGTCGGCGACTTCAGCCGCTACGACCTGAGGGCCTTCGTGGGATGGCTGGAGGCCTTCGTGAGCCAGCACCAGAGGCCGCTCACGCCCCGCGGCAAGCAGATGGCGTTGGACGCCGCGAGGCGGTTCTTCGGCTGGCTCTACCAGGAGCGGATCATCGCCGAGGACATCTGCCAGCACGTCGCCAAGTACCGGCTCGACAAGGACCTGGAGCCCAGGGCCACCCCGAGTGCGGCGCTGGAGAAGATGCTGGCGTCACTGGATCTGAGCGGCCCCGTGGGTGTACGGAACCTGGCGATGATCCAGGTGATGGCCTTCTGCGGCCTGCGCGTGGCGGAGATGGTTGGCCTGAACGGCAACGATCTTGACCTGGAGGCGGGCCGGATTCGGGTCCGGGCGGAGAACGCCAAGGGGCGGCGCACCCGCTTTGTGGACCTGCCGCTGACGATCGTGGAGGGAGAGGAGAGGGTGAAACCGGAGGTGGCCGGGCTGATGGCCTCCTGGCTGCAGTCGCGCTCTCGCATCTGCCCGCACCTGGGCGCGGAGGGCCCGCTCTTCATCACGCTGGGCTCCGCCCAGCAACTCGCCATCTATCAGGAGACGGGGAAGGCAGGTCCGGGTGCGTGGCCTCCGGGGGAGCGGCTGTCCACAGATGCGGTGCGCACCATTCTCATGCGCATCGCGGAGAAAGCTGGCGTGGACCCGGCGCTGGCCACCCCGCACCGGCTGCGCCATTACTTCGGTCTCACCTCGGCCATGGCAGGGGTGCCCACCACTGCCCTCATGCGCGCGATGGGTCACCGCAGCCCCATCATGACCGCCCGCTACTCGGAGTTCGCCGACTCCCAGCGGAGGTGGGCGTTCGCGAGGGCGGATATTACTAAGGGCATCAGCCTGCCCTCCGCGCGTGAGCATCGCGCCCTCCTCACAGCCCTGCGTTGCCCTCTCACCGTGCGTCTGGTAACATGCCGGGGCCGGTGTCGCGACATCCCGTCTTCGCTCGCCCGACACCCCTGGAGAGAGTCCCGATGGCACATGGATCCGGGAAGCTGCGAGTTGGCGTGCTGGGAGCGACCGGCGCGGCCGGTCTGGAGTTCGTCCGGGCTCTGGAGGGGCACCCGTGGTTCGAGACTACGGCCCTCTATGCCTCTTCGCGGAGCGCTGGCAAGCCTTTTGCCGCAGCCTGCATCCTCGATGTCTCCGGGATATCGCCGCGGGTGCTGGAGATGACAGTGCAGGACCTGCAGGAGGTCAGTGAGTCCCTGGACCTGGCGTGCTCGGCGCTGCCCTCGGAGCTGGCGAAGGAGTACGAGGCCCGCTACGCCGAGCACACGCCGGTGGTGAGCACGGCTTCGGCCTATCGCTATGAACCGGATATCCCGGTGGCGGTGCTGGAGGTGACCGCCGGTCATCTCCGGCTGCTGGAGCAGCAGCGGCGCCGCGGCTGGAAGGGCTGGATCGCCCCCGGCCCCAACTGCACGGCGACAGGCCTGGTGGTGTCCCTCTACCCGCTGCACCGTGCAGTCGGGCTCCGGCGGGTGGTGATGTCCTCTTACCAGTCCGTGTCCGGGGGCGGCTATGGGCTCATCCAGCAGTGGAAGGAGCAACGGCAGCTTGCGCTTCCCCAGCCGCTTGAGGTGGAGGAGCCGGTGGCAAGCCCTCCTCTGATGTTCGAGGGGAACGTGATCGGCCACATCAAGGGGGAGGTCGAGAAGGTGAGGGCCGAGACGAAGAAGATCCTCGGCATCTGGTCCGGTGACGCCATCGCCCCGGCCGACTTCCGCCTCGGCTGCCAGTGCGTTCGGGTCCCGACCCTGAGTAGCCACTTCGAGACCGTGTTCGTGGAAACCGAGCGGCCTTGCTCGACGGAGGAGGCACGGGCCATCTATGAGGCCTTCAACGTGGCGTGCGCCGAGAGGTACGGGGATCTGCCCTCGAGCCCGAGGCAGACCATAGTTGTGCTCGACCGACCACCGCAGCCCTACTTCGACGCCAACCTCTATGGCGGCATGGCCACCACGATCGGGATGCTGGAGCCGAGCGAGGCGTTCGCGGGCGGCCTCCAGTACCAGGTGCTCTCCAACAACACCATGAAGGGCGCGGCCAAGGGGATGATCCAGGTGGCCGAGTACCTATACCACAGGACAGAATTGCTGCGGCGCAAGGCGTGACCGGCGATGGTCGGCGTGCCCACTACCGCCCTGATGCGCGCCATGGGCCACCGCAGCCCGATCATGACCGCCCGCTACTCGGAGTTCGCCGACTCGCAGCGGAGATGGGCGTTCGCGAGGGCGGGATATTACGGAGGGGATCAGTCTGCCCACAGCGGGGTAGTCATAGTCCCCATCCCCATCAGTCCCTGGGCGGCACGGTGGTCGCCGCTTGCCTTCGCCTTCGGCCTGCGTCACTCTTTCCCCTTGCAGTCGCGCGCCAGTCGTGGTCTACTGATGGTTGCGCTGTCGCCTCGGCGCAGCATGCGGCTCACGCCCGGGCTCTTCGGGCGCTGCAGCAGGAGGAGCTACGGTCACTTCCATGGCACAGAGCACTCCGGGTCAGGGACCTCTATCCCCCCCTCTGGGTGATGGCAATTGGCGCTTCGCACTGGCGGCCGAGGTGGACAAAATAGTCCAGAGAGCCGAATCCCAGTTTGGGGAGCGGGACCGCTCCTACAGCGTTCTCGGGGTAGAGTTCCACGTTGGCAACCCGGAACTCTACTACCCCAACTCCGACCGGCGCATCGTAATTCGGCTCAACCGGCGCTGTGAGTCAGACCCTATCGAGGCGTGGTACGAGTTGGCGCACGAGTGCGTTCATCTACTGGCTCCGAGCGATGGGGTGAAGGCCACTGTTCTCGAGGAGGGGCTGGCCGTGGTCTTCGCGGAGGAGTACCTGCGAGAGAAGCACAGGGTGACGCAGTACACTCCCGAGGGGGCCAATTACCTCCAGGCGCGGGACCTGGCCAGACGCGTGCTCCAGATCGATCCCTCGATCATCCGGGTACTGCGGCAACGGCAGGCCGCGCTGCACCGCGTCACAGCCGACGATCTGTGTGCCTGTAACCCGGCGGTACGGCGCGATCTGGCAGAACAATTGGCGGCGCAGTTCTACGGATAGGCGACTGGGCGCGAGGAAACGCGCAAGGCGGGGCCCTGCGCTCGCCCGCGCTCATCAGAAGGTATCAGAGCAAAGGGAGAACCTCCCACGGAGGTGCTCCCGCAACCGCCTGCCCGATTGGCCCGTCCTTGCTCTCTGCCCCGCGGCTGCTGACACCCCGCCCCCTTCCTGCTAGAATCAGGCTGCTCTTGGGTGGCCGGTCACGACCAACTGATTTTCGCTCAGTCGGTCAGTGCCCGGAAGCTGGAGGGCGCGGAGGCCTCAGGCTCTCTATGGTGTGCGCAGTAGCGCCGGCGTAGCTCAGTAGGTAGAGCGACTGATTTGTAAACTGAGGTCTACCTCTGTCAACGCCGGCATACATGGTCCGCAGATCTTGTGGTATTTTGGCGCCATCGTCGGGAATCACCACTTCCGCCCTGACCGCCTGCCGCGAGCGCGCGGATAGGCCGCCAGTGGCCATCGTCTCGGCCTTTGCGGCTGCCGATCACTTGACGTACGGACGGAACGTCACTACTATCGTCCTACTGATTTCGGCGTACAACCGATTCGCACGGACGCTCACTATGGACACTGGTTGCGAACCCGATACGGGCAGGCATGCTGGAAGAGACGGCGCGGCGGCCCCGCCTGATCTCGACTGGTCGGGCGCGATCGAGCTCTTCCTAGCAGGCTGGGCCTCCGACCATCCCGGCCTACGGCCCGCCACCCTGGCCCACTACCGGGAGCAGCTCGAGCACGCGAGTGGCCGCCTTCGCCACGGACCGGGGGATAGCGGCGCCCGATCGCTTCACGCCGGAGCACATGCGCGCGTACGTCGCCTGGCTCGATGCATATGTGACACCGCGAGGCCCGATCAGCCAGCGCGGCAAGCAGATGGCTCTCAACTCCGCGAAGATGCTGCTGCGGTGGTGCCACGAAACGGGCCTGCTTCCAGAAGATGTGGTCCGGGGGGTGAAGGGCTACCGGCTGGACCCGAGCTCGCAGCCGCAGGCCACCCGGTCAGACGATCTCGACGCCGTGCTCTCCGCCTTCAGCCCGGCGACTGCGATGGGCATCCGCAACCTCGCGATCGTACAGTTGATGGCGCTGTGCGGCTTGCGGGTGTCAGAAGTGTGCGGCCTGAACGCCGGTGACCTGAATCCCAGAGATGGCCGGGTGACTGTAAGGTCAGAAGCCAGCAGAGGCCGGCGCGTCAGGAGAGTGGATCTGCCGTCCATGGTCCGCGACGGAAAGGTGATCACGCGGCCGGAGGTAGCAGAAGCCCTGACCGCATGGCTCGCCGTTCGCGCGCGCGCCTTCCCTGAGTTGGAGGACAGTGACCCCCTGTTCGTGGCGCTCGAGGGAGGCCGTGCTGCCGCCCACCGCGAGACGAGACTTGAGGGCGACATGGAGGGCGCAGGCCAACGCCTGACGACCGATGCTGTGCGCCTGATGCTGAGGAGGGCGGCCGAGAGGGCGGGCCTTGACCCGAAGCTGGTCATGCCTCACAGGCTACGGCATCACTTCGGTCTGAGTGCTACCGCGGCCGGGGTGACACACACCGCCCTCATGGATGCCCTGGGCCTCAAGACGCCCCTAATGACGATGCGCTATGGTGTGGCCACGGACGAGGAGCGGCGCCGGGAATTCGCCAGAGCTGATATCGCGGGCGGGGTCCGGTTGCCGCGCGCCAAACGGCGAGGCCTCCCCAGCCGCGCGGAGATCGAGGAGACGGTGGCGGAAGAAGGGGCCAGCCTCTCCGATATCGCCCGAAAGCTGTTCAGCCGCGAGTAGCGCTCATGGCTCTCAAACCGGGGTGGCAATGGGCGTGACAGGGCGACGGTGATATGCTAGAATCGGCGCCGGCCAGAGGGCAGATGGCGCGCTCAAGAGCGTACGGAAAGCGTACTACTGATTAGCGATACTCTGGACGGGAAGCAGGAAGAGGCAGCCATCGTCAATAGCCACGAGAAGCCATTGGGATGCCTCTAAGACGAGAAAAGCAGTATCTGCCAGCGCCGGCGTAGCTCAGTAGGTAGAGCGACTGATTTGTAATCAGTTGGTCGCGGGTTCGATTCCTGCCGCCGGCTCCAGGGGTGTTGGGTTGCCCGCTGCGTCCCGTGTCTCCACGCTCGGCTCTGCCTGACGGGAGGTGCGCGGCCGGGCCGCCCCGAATCCCGTAGCTAGCGCGGGAGGTGCAGTCCCCTCGATACTTCGCCCTGGTCCGTCGCTGATGCGGCCGCGCGCCCTTGCTGGAGTCATTGGATGTCCTCGCCACAGGAGACTGAGAGCCGAGCGGGCGGTGTCACTCGACGCGCGGTCCTGATTGCAGTCGCCCTCATCTTCGCGATTTTCCCGATCGCTCTCTACGTCGAACTCGTCCGCAATCTCGCCTACAATTTCATGGCCCTGGTACCGCCCATCGCGCAGCTTGCGGTGCTGTTCCTGCTGGTGGCGCTCAATCCTATTCTGGCTCGCCGCGGCTGGCTGGGGCTCACTCGGCGGGAGATCCTGACGGTCTACTCGGTGCTGATCGTCGGGGGGCCGCTGATGTCGCACGGCATTCTGTTGTGGTGGCTCTCGTGCTCGATCGGGCAGCAGTACTTCGGGCGGGCGGCGCTGCAGTGGGAGAAGGCCTATTTCCAGTACATCCCGGCGTGGTTCTACCCGACGGATGTGACCGCGGTGGAGGGGTTCTTCCAGGGCCACGCTCCGGTGCCATGGTCGCTGTGGGCGGTTCCGCTGCTCGCCTGGGGTTCGTTCTTCATCGCCCTCTTCCTCGCCAACGTCTGCTTGCTGCTGATGCTCAAGCAGCAGTGGGTCAGGAACGAGCGCCTGACCTTCCCCATCGCGATGGTGCCGCTGGAGACGGTGCGAGAGGGAGAGGAGGGCGGTCTGCGGATCGGCCGGCTGCCGGTCTCGTGGATGTTCTGGGCGGGGTTCCTGATTGCGGCCTGGCTCAACCTCCAGTCTCGCCTGCCCCGCTTCCTGCCGTGGTTTCCGGCGCTGCCGATGGGGGAGACCGTCCTGATCGCCTGGCAGAAGGTCGGTCCTCTGGCGGGGCTGGGGGACATCTGGCTGGTGATGTACCCGGACATCATGGCGCTCGCCTATCTGATCCCGAAGGAGCTGTCGTTCTCGGTGTGGTTCTTCTGGATCGTGCGGGTGGCGCTGACGGTGATTTCGATCGCGGCGGGCGCTACCCCGCGCAAGCCGGAGGAATGGTCCGGGACCACCTTCCCCGCGCCCTACTACCAGGGCGGGGGCGCGCTGTTGGCGCTGGGCGGGTGGGGATTGTGGATGGCCTGGAAGCACTTGAGGAGAGTGGGCCGCATGGCCCTCACCGGCGAGTCGAAGGGCCGGGACACCGGCGAGCCGTTCACCTATCGCCTGGTGCTGGGCGTGTTTCTGGTGTGCTATGCCTACATGGTCTACTTCTGCTGGGCGGCCGGGGCGCGCCTGGTAGTGGGCATCGCGCTGGTGGGACTGATCATCGCGTGGCACATGGTCTGGGCGCGGCTGCGCGCGGAGACCGGCATGAGCTTCATCGGCTACCCATATCAGGTCAACGACCTGATGCTGCAACCGTTCGGCAGCCAGGCCTACCGGCCCGCCGAGCTAGTCACCATCAGCGTGCTGCGCTGGGCCACTTTCCCCGGGTGGGGAGAGTCGTGCGAGGTCGTCACCGGCGGCGCGCTGGACAGCCTGAAGATCGCCGATTCGGCGCGCATCTCGCCGCGGCGGCTGACGGGAGCGATGGTGATCGGTTTCGTGGTGGCGCTTGGCATCGGCGCGCCCCTGGTGCTCTGGGCCTGCTACCACTGGGGCATTTTGCAGCTCCACACCCCAACGGGCTGGCTGGAGGGGATGGTGCGCGGCACCGGCACCGAGACCTACGAGAACATCACCAACCCCTCACACTTCGACCCCATTGCGCTGATTGCACTCGGGGCGGGTGTGGTGTTCACGCTGTTTCTCGGCCTGATGCGGCTTCGCTTCTGGTGGTGGCCGTTCCACCCGGTGGGTTACATCGCCGCCAATGTCTGGGGATCGCAGTGGTGGTACATGCCCCTGTTCATCGGGTGGATGTTCAAGTCGCTGGTGATACGCTACGGCGGTCTGCGCCTGTACCAGCGCACCATTCCCCTGGCGATCGGGGTCATCATCGGAACCCAGTTCGTGGGCGTCCTGTGGACGGTCATCGAGGGGTTGGTGCGAGCCTTCATACGGTAGCGGCGCCGCGCCCCCCGTCCGGCCTGGGAGGGACGCGGGCGGGAAGCCCCGAAAGCTTTGGTCATGCGCAAGTCGCGCCGACCACGGAAAACCGAGGAGCCCCAGAACGCGCCCGCTCCACCTCCTGCGCCATCGAAGCGGACGACACTGCTCGTCTGCCTGACGGTGTTCGTGGCGCTGTTGCTGGTCTACCAAGCCACGGTGCTGCGCACGGCGGTCGATCAGGACAGCGGCGAGCTGGTGGCAGCGGTTCACGTGCAGGGCATCCCGCACCCGACCGGCTACCCGCTCTGGTTGCTGCTCGGCCGGGTCTTCGATTACCTGCCTCTCGGCGGAACTAGCGCCTATCGCGTCGGGATGATGTCCGCGGTGGGCGTTGCGGCGGCCGGCGCGCTGATCTCTCTGGCGGCGCTGGGCCTGACCGGGGCGCCGCTACCCGCGCTCTGCGCCGGCCTCGCTTTCGGGCTCTGGCAGCCGCCCTGGTCTGATCTGGCACGGGCCATGGTGCACGCGATCACGGGCCTATTCGTGGCGATCTGCATCCTGGCGCTGCGGCGGTGGGATCGAGAGCGGTCAGTCAGGTCGCTGCTGTGGCTGTGCCTCGCCGTCGGGTTCGCGGCGATGCACCATCGCACCTCGTTCCTCGTGCTCGCCCCGGCCTTTCTGGCCGCGATCATCGTCACGCCCCCGAAGTGCCGCGAGCGGTACTACGTGCTCGGCTGGCTGCTGCTCGCCGGCTTCGCGGTATCGCAGATCAGCCATGTCGGCATGGCGATGATGGGGGCGGCCTATCTGTGCCTGCTCCTCTACGCGATTGCCAGGCGCTCGAGTCTCCGCCACTACCTGGCCGCGGCGACCCTCTTCCTGGCGCCATTCTCTTTCTACGCATATCTCTGGCTGCGGGCGCTCGCGCACCCGGTCGTAAACTGGACCGATCCCACCACCCTCGATAGGCTGCTGTATCACGTGCTCGCCAAGCAGTACTTCGGGTTTGCGCTCGCCAACAGCCCCGATCAGATGGTTGGATACGCCATCAAGATGGTCCCCGAACTCCTCGCGCCATCGGCCCTTGGCTTGCTCATCCTCGCGCTCCTCGGCCTGCCGCTGATCGTCTGGGGATGGGTGGAGTGGCGCAAGCGAGAGCCCCTGGTTGCGGTGTCGCTGGGGGTGGGCTGTGTCGCGCTCACGCTCTGGGTGCTCAAATGGGGGGAGGCGATGGACCTCAAGCACTTCATGTCGCCCGTTGGGCCGGTGCTGGCCATCGCTGGCGCGCTCGGGCTGACGAAGCTGGGCGCGCTCCCGGCGCTCGCCAAGGCGCGACGGTTCGCGCCCGCGGTGGTGGGGCTGCTGATCTGCGCCACGCTCGCCCAGGCCAACTGGGCGCGGTGCGATTTCCACAATCGCTGGGCAAACAGAGACAGGTGGGCAGTGGCATTGGCGCAGATGGCGCCCAACGCGGTGTTTCTCTCGGACTTCGATCAGCCGAGCTTCGTCACGCTCTACCTTCAGAACGTGGAGAGGCTGCGCCGCGACGTAACGCTCATTCGAACCGTCCGGCTGCCGGCACCCGGCCAGGCGGACGAGTGGTACCTCGATCTGATCGAGGATAGGGAGCTGCGAGAGGCGATACGGGAGGTATGGCCGCGGGCCCGCGAAGGCACACCCGAGATACACGAACAGACCGCGCTGCTGGCCTACCTGCTGGCGCAGCGACTTCCGGACCGCGCCATCTATGCCGTCCATGGGTTGAGGCAGACCCAAGCTCCGGGGCCGCCGTACTTCTCTGGGCTGAGTCAGGATCTGGTGAGGCTGGACGCCCAGCGGCCGGAGAAGCTCAGCCTGGGCGAGGTCGCGACTGTCGCCGATTTCCCGGCAGCGGGGATGGCGCTGACGAGGTTCACGCTGGACAAAACGGAGGCGGGGGAGGGGGAGGCGGTCGGGTTTACCGCCGAATGGCGATTGGCGGGCCCGCTGCCGCGCGCGGAGTTCGCCGTGGCGCTGCTTCCGACCGGAATGACGCTCGCGCAGGCGGTTGCGATCAGCGACAGCAGGCAGCGACTCGTGCAGCCCTTCCCGGTGGTTTACGGGCAGTGGGGGCTGGCCGCGTCGCCCGAGAAGACGAGCTACCAACAGAGAGGCGATCTCGTCATTCCCACGAACGCCGCCCCGGGCGAGTACAAGGTGGCGGTCGCGATCGCGCCGCTGTACACAGACGCCTACGAGGGATGGACAGAGGTCGGTCGCATTACGATAACCGCGCGGCCGAGGCCGAGGAATGGACCATGAAGCTGGCCATCGCGCTGTTCGTGCTGATGGTCTGCGCGACTGCCTGCGTCGCCGATGGGGCCGCGACGCGGCCTCCTGAAGGCGCTCGCGATGTGCTGACCGTGCACGCGAAGCGGCCATCGCAGTGGAAGCAGGCGCTGGATGTGACCATCGTCACCGCAGCGAGCGTGGAGTCCCTGAAGCGGACGATCAAAGACCCGCGCCCGCATGGTGAGGGACATGCCCACGGCTCGGGCTATGGCTTCCCGAGCAGGGACGCGACGCTGGCCTTTGCGTTGGCGCGCAGTGGCCAGCGAGTACCACCACGAGCACCGGGCTCTCTGGTACGCGCTGGCAGCGCGGGTGGCCTGGTCGCGGGTGAAGCGGCAGGCGCATGACTGGGACGATGTGATCGGAGGCGCGCGCTGCTGGGGAGTTGGATCGGCGACACAGCCGTCAGCGACGGCGGGATCGTGCTCAAGAAGTGGGAGTGGTAGCGAGGGGGAAGAGGTCTGCTTGCCCCAGAAGCTTAGGCGCCGAGGCGCGCATGGCGATCCCGTCCTGTGAATCCAGCCGAGACCCCCACGGTCGCCGCTGCCTATTGGCCTTCGCACATCGAAGCGATGTGCGAAAGCCCGCTGGCCAAGGCCCTGTGCCGTCTGGAGCTTCGCCGAGTTACTTCTTTTGGCGAAGCTCTGTAGAGGGCAGCGCCTCCCTCGGGGTGACAGTGGTGGCAGGCCGTCCCGCGGAGCGGTGCTCCTGGCGGCGTGAGCGTGATGGTTGACGGCGGCCCAGCCCCCATGATAACATCACGATTACCGAGACGCCGTGCGTATTGGGCGGGTGCCCGAGCTGGACAAAGGGAGCAGACTGTAAATCTGCCGGCGAAGCCTACGGAGGTTCGAATCCTTCCCCGCCCACCAGAAGCGCTTCGATGGCGGATTGAGAGCAGATGCAGCGCAGGAGCCCGGATAGGGCTTCTCGCAGGCGAATAGGCGAGTCGAGAGCCCACATAGCTCAGTTGGCAGAGCGTATCCTTGGTAAGGATAAGGTCCCCGGTTCGATCCCGGGTGTGGGCTCCAGTCTATGGCCGGCTGCTGAGCAGCTCCACGATCTCGCCGCTGCCGCGTTCCTGCGCGGCGGCAATCGGCGTTCTCCCCTGCTGGTCGCGAGCGCTGACGTCTGCCCCATGGGCGAGAAGCAGCTTCGCCATCGCCGTCTGTCCCGCCCACGCCGCAAGGTGGAGAGGTGTGCGGCCATGGCGGTCGCGGGCGTTCACGTCGGCGCCTCTCTTTAGTAGGAGCGCTGCCGCCTCCAACAGGCCCCGGGCGGCGGCGCCATGGAGGGAGGTCCAGCCACTCGCAGTCTCCCGGGACCCGATATCCGCCCCATGGTCGAGTAGGATGGCCATGACAGGCGCGTGGCCAATCACAGCGGCGGTCTGGAGCGGGGTCATCCCGCGATCGTCTCGTTCATCAACCCTGGCGCCGTGCGCCAGAAGCAGCTCCGCCACCTCGGCATGCCCGACCCAGGCCGCGCCATGCAAGGGGATGCGCCCGTGGTCATCGCGGCAGTTCACATCCGCGCCGCGGGACAAGAGCAGCTTGACCACGTCCTCATGGCCCGCAAATGCCGCCTCGTAGAGAGGCGTCCAGTTCAGCAGCGTGCCGCTCTTCGCGTTCACATTGGCGCCGCACGAGAGCAGGAACCCCGCCTCCTCGGCATCGCCTCGGAACGCGGCATCATGCAGCGGAGTCCAGCCGCGGCGGTCTCCCAATCGCTGATGATGGCGGTAGATCTCGGCGAGTCGCTGTGGGTTGGCGGCTGCCTCTCGAGAGGTGGGGGCCGAGGCGGTCGCGGGCGCGACCGTGGTCCTCAGCACAGCCAGCATCACAACCGTGCAACACGCGCCTGCCAGCGGAGCGAAGAGACGGCGTCTCACTGTCGGGTTCGCTTTCTCGGCCGCGCTTTACGGGCGCCGGGCGGCGCCACCGGCACGGGCTCAGGCAGCGTCCATATCCTGCGCGCGCGAAAAGGCCGATGCCGGCATAGAGCGCGGCGGCGGCCAGGAGGCAGCCGTTGAAGCCGACGAGCTTGGCGATGATGACCGCCAGCACGCTGCCGGTCACGGACATCATCCCGTTCACGCCCCACATCCACGGGACCTCCGCTTGCCGCCGAACAGACATGAGGCGGAGGCCGCTCGGGAACGGGATGCCAAGGACCAGTCCAACCGGGAGGATCAAGAGCCCCAGTGCGAGCAGACGGACGGGGAGCGAGAGAGGGAGGAGGACGCGCAGCGCCCATCCCAGCACCAGTGTGTGGACGAGGATGAGAGCGCAGATGGCCGCGCTGGCAGCGGCGACGCGGGAGGCGATGCGCTCCCGCGGCCAGGCCTGGCTGAGGCGACTCCCAAGGCTGGCCCCGATCAGGAGATAGAAGAGGATGGCGGTCAGGCTCAGGGTGGGACGCCCCAGCAGTAGGATCAGCTTCTGGACCAGGGGGATCTCCACCAGCATGAAGCCCACGCCGAGCGCGCTGAAGTAGAGGAGCCAACCCTGTGTGTCGCGGCGACGCTCACCGCTCCGCGCGAGCAGGGCGCCACTGTAGAGGAGGCTTCCCGCTAGACTGATGAGGGGGAACCAGATCAGCACGCTCGGCACGCCAGGAGTCAGGTCGAGGAAGAAGGGCCGGTCGTCCGTGGCCGGGCGAATGTCGACGGTAGTGTCGCCCTCCCTGAAGGGTACTTGCAGCACTCGGGCCGGTGTGGTTTCACCATTGGCGATCTGGTGGAGCAGCGACTGGCCCTGTGATCCGGGCAGGAAGATGGCCTCGGCCACACCCGCCCCGATCGCGCGTCTGACGGGGGTCAGGTCCTGTGACGTGAACGGCGACTTCTTCCAGACCAAGAGGTAACGGTACGGGCTGGGCAGCTCTTCCGCGTTGGGCACCGCGACCGCGAGCAGGTGACGGCAAGCCTCGGCCGGCGCGACGCCGCGCTGCTTCATCACCTCAACGGCGGTGAGCGCGGCGCGCATCAGCAGTGGCCGCCTCTGCGTGACCAGAGCGTAGCGCCCCTCCGGTGTCAGGCGCTGGTAGTAGTCATCGAACGCTTGCACGGTGTGGATGTAAGACTCGACCAGCGAGAGTCCCACGGCGGAAGTGGTGGCGGTCTGAGTGAGAGAGGAGCTGATGAGGTCGTATTGCCGAGTGGAGCGGCGGATGAAACTGCGCCCGTCCTCGACGGTGACGCGGATCCCCGGCTGGTGGTAGAGATCACCGTTCACCTTGCGGTACCGGTCCATGAGGCGAGCGACGGAATCGTTGATCTCAACCCCGTCGATCCGATCGAAGCCCGCGAGCTTTCCCCACAGCAAATCCATGCCTCCGCCGGGCCCGATCGAGAGCATGGCGCTGCGCGGCGACAGGTCGAAGGCCAGGAACGGCAGGTCGGCGCGAAGGTAGCGCACCTGGTCCAGATCGCCCTTGAACGGTACCATGGTAGAGGGCGTACCGCCATCGGTGAAGAGCTGCAGATCGTACGCGCCTTCGTCAGGAAGCTCATACCGGATCAGGTCGGTGCGGGCATAGGCGGTCCATTCCGTGTCGATGAGCACCGCGCGTCTGGGGTCCGAGAGATCGCGCACCATGTCCTTCTCGATGTCCTGCGCGGGTGCGGCGAGCGGGCGCAGTTGCAGCGCGCCGCTGCCCTGGCTCAGGGGCCAGGAGGCGAAGAGCGCGATGCCACAGAGAGCGCTTACCATCAGCAGGAGGCGGCTCCGGTTCGCCGCCCCCCAGAGAGCGGCCGCGAGCGCTGCCAGCCCGCCGAGACAGAACACCAGGTAGAGCGCCCCGGCAGTACCGATGAGCGGCACGATGGTCACGGCCGCGATCGCGGCGCCGGCCAGGTCGGCCTGGTAGAGCCGCCCGCTGTGGGCGGCCTGCTGTCGAAAGACCTCGGCGAGGAAAGCGCCCGCGCAGGCGAAGGGGAGGAGGATGACGAGGCAGGTCCACGGGTTTGCCGCGAGCAGATTGGCCGCCCCGAAGAGCGCGATGATGCTCCCTGGCATGAGCAGAGCGAAGGCAAGCGCGGGCCAGCCGGCATCCAGCGGTTCACGCCGCGTCCGGCTCAGCAGATGCCAGCCGAACCCTCCCAGGCCCAGGCCGCAGATCGCGCCAGATACTGCCAGAAACACGAAGTGATAGGTGAACAGGACCGAGAACACGCGGGTGAGGCTGACCTCGAAGGCCAGCACGGCGAACGAGACGAGGAAGACACTGAACAGCACCTGCCACCGCGGCCGATCGGAGGGATCGCTCATGGCGCTGCATTCTAGAGGGCGGAACGAAGTAGTGTCAATGACGCCGAACGCGGGCGGAATCCATTGGAGTGGCGTCCGCCTTGGCGGACGCCGACCTTTGGAGCGGATTCCTCGCGCGTCCGCCTTCGGCAGACGGCTCGGAATGACAGACGAGATTGCCACGCGCGCCTTGGCTCCGGCCGGAACCAAGGCGGCTCGCAATGACAGTCTGGCACGCGGGGGCCGCCGTTCGGCGGACGCCCGCGGCGTGAGTGACCTCTATTCCGGTCTAGCGCTCGTACACGACCCTCCCACCCACTATCGTCGCCGCTACCTCGATCTCGGGTGTAAGCAGCACGATGTCAGCGTCCTTCCCCGGCTCCAGGCTGCCCTTGCGGGTGGCGACGCCGATGGCGCGGGCGGAGTTGAGGGTGGCCATCCGGAGGCATTCCGCGAGCGGTCGGTCGGCGAAGGCGGCGACATTGCGCACGGCCTGATCCATGGTGAGCGTGCTGCCCGCGAGCGTGCCATCGGCCAGACGGACCGCGCCCTCCTTCACGACGATGGGCTGGCCGCCGAGTTCGTATTCGCCATCCGGCATTCCCGCGCCGCGGATCGCGTCCGTGATCAACACCGCTTTCTCCGGAGCTTTCAGGCGGATGACCATCTTCACGATGGCCGGGTGGAGATGAACCCCGTCGGCAATGACCTGCGCATACAGCTCATCGAGCATCAGCGCCGCGCCGACGGTGCCCGGTTTGCGGTGGTGGATGCCCTCCATCTGGTTGAAGGTGTGAGTCGCCTGGTTGAGCCCCAGCTTCACCGCGGCGACGACTTGCTCGAAGGTCGCAGCGGAGTGGCCGACGGCGACCGAAGCGCCCCGCCGGCGAGCGTAACCGATCAGCGGTTTGTTCTCCTCGAACTCCGGTGCGAGGCTGATCAGCCGGATGTTGCCGAGGGAGAAGAAGCTCTGATAGTCGAGCGTCGTCGCGGTCTGCACGTGCTGCGCGGGCTGCGCCCCCTTCTTGGTGACGTTGATATACGGGCCCTCGAGGTGAACGCCCAGTGGTTGGGCGCCATCGATCGGGCGCTGCTGGCACTCGTGAACGGCCTGCACGGCCCGCATGATGTCGGCCGCGGCGACCGTCATGGTGGTGGGGCAGAACGAGGTGACGCCGTGGCTTGCGAGGTACTTCGCCATGCCCTGGATCGCCGCTCGGGTACCGTCCATGGTGTCGTGGCCGGCGCTGCCGTGCACGTGTATGTCAATGAGGCCAGGCGCGACGATCTTGCCGGAGGCGTCGATGACCTCGCAGGTCTCGCCCCGCGCCAGGCCCGGCCCGACCGCGAGAATCGCGCCCTCCTCGATCAGCACATCGGCTTCGTCCATGGTCTCGAGCGGGGTGATGACTCTTCCACCGCGCACCACAACTCTCATCGCGATCGGCTCCTTCGTGAGTGATGCTATCTCGGCCAGTCGACTCGGATGACCAGCGTGTCTCGTGCCGGCACGGTGATGGGCACGAGCAGTCTATCAACGGAACGCTGCCCCAGGATCGGGCGCTTGGTGAGCGCGTTGGAGACGGCGATCGGCAGCGCGACGGACCGGCCGAACCCGGGCGGCTCGATGGAGAGAACGGCCGAGCGAGGCGCCTCCGTCGGATTGCGGACGGCAAAGTAGGCGGGCGCGTTCGATTCGCGGGCAGATGGACCATAGCGTTCGACCCAGAGGGAGGCATCGTCACTAGCCGCCCAAGGAATCGGTTCCCAGCCGGCCGCGCCCATCCTCTGCATCAGCGGGATGTACCGCTGATAGAGTGGGCGGACCCGTTCCAGCGAGGCCTCGTCCGAGAAGAAGATGCCCGGGTAGATGTGATAGAAGAGCAGGAGTCGGAAACGCGCCTCTGCCTCCTCAGGCGTCGCTGACAGCACTCCGCTGTTGCCGAAGCTGACGCTCTTGCGGCGGGCGATGGTTCGATCGTGGCTCAGCGCGGCATCCGCGGCCACCTCGTCGCCGAAGTTCTCCCCCGCGCCGATCAGGTCGAGGAAGGGCGCCGCGTAGGCGGCATAGGTAGCGTCGGAGTTCGCCATGGTGACGTAGCCCTTCCGGCGGATGAACTCCATGTACTCGGCCATCGCCGCCAGGCCGGACACGACCGGCTTGCCCGTCGCGTAGCTGAAGGTAAGCGGATAGGAGGTGAACTGGAAATGCTCGACGCGATGGTCCTCCGCCGAGATATCGGACCAGTCGCCGACCGAGTCGAAGTAGACGCCGTCGAGCTTGGCGCCTCCCTGGGCGCAGCGCTTCTCGTCCTCGAGCGTCTCGTAGCGGTAAGAGAGCTGGGCGCGGTTCATGTCTCCCCAGCGCTCGCTGCGTATCCCTGGCAGGCAGGAGGTATTCATCTCGATGAAGGCGCCGTCGTAGGTTCGCGCCGCGTTCTCCTGATACTTGCCATCCGGCCCGAAGACGGCAGAGTTCAGGAAGGCTCGCGCCGAGTCGCGCCGGGGCGCCGGCCAGTAGTCGTGGCTGGCTATCACGGAGGCGGGCAGTTTCGCCTCCTGCTCGATCCCTGGAAGGTAGGAGTTGACCGGCTTGGCGAGGGTGAGGTCGTTAGCCTCGTCTACGAGGATGCGCCACATCCAGGGCTCGCTGTAGGAACAGGTGTAGAGCCCCATCTCCGTGTTCGCCCGCGTCGGCTCGGGACGCGCGAAGTGGGCCTCGGCGTATCGCAGGCCGAAATCCCCCAGCCCCTTCAGCGTGTCGCTGGGGCCGATCCACCACCCGCCCTCTCGCGCTTCGCTGGCGAAGAGTCCGGGGTAGCGGCTGTAGTAGCCGGCGAGCGCGGCGCGCCAGCCCCATCTCGGCTCGAAACGACTAATGTCGAAGGAGAGACTGACCTCCTCGGTGGCGCCCTGCCCGCGGTCCGCCATCCCAAGGTCGAACTCGACGCACAGATAGCCGCCGGCATCATAGCGGAACCGGCTCAGAAGCGTCGGCTTGAGTGGAGCCATCAGCGCGATGCCGTGCTCGGTTCCGGCGACAGCGGCCATCGGGAACGGCGACACCTCGCGGAACTGCCGGCGCCCGATCAGTTGGTAGTAGCTGTAGCTCCGGCCCGGCTCGATCACCCGCTCCTGCCGCAGATAGTCGCCCCATCGCCAGCCCACCGCCGCCAGGGGTACGCGGAAGCTCAGGATCATCGCCTTCGGGTTTCCCCGGAGCCAGTCGGAAGGGGCCGACAGCGTCGCGAGGATGGTGGCAGTAGCTCCGAGCGATACGGGTCGCGCGCGCAGCGTGATCGATGTTCCGGGCAAGATCCCGGTGAACTGCGGGCTGTCGCCTGCACTCCAGGTTCCCGGCACGGGAACGGCCGGCTGTGGCTTCACTTCCTGGAGCGTGATTTCCCCGATCCACACCTGGCCCATGCCAGTGGGGTGATGGAGCATGAGTTCGAACCCGGCTGCGCCTTCCACCGCGGGTACAGCTATCGTCTCCTGCTTCCAGTCATAGCTGCCGGCCAGGAGGTCGATATTGAGCTGCGGCGCGACCGGCCCGCCTTCCGCGTCCAGTTGGCGCAGGTGAAGGATGGGCGGAAATTCGCCTCCCAGCCGCTGTCCGCGGTGAGCGAAGCGGAGCAGGTAGACGTGATGGGGCTGCACCTTGTCGACGTGAAGAGTGAGCGCTCCCGAGTCGGCCGAGCGGCCCTCGGGAAGCTTGATGGTCAGAGTCGGCTTGCCTTGCCAAGAGACAGCAGTGTCGATGGCGAAGGCGTCGGGCAAGGGACGCGGCAGCCCGGACAGGCCGTGCTCGCGCAGCAGGTCCTGCCCGGTGAGAGCGCGATACATCTGGACGTAGAATCCGCCTGGCCCCTGGCCAGGCAGGGCCTCGCCACCGAAGCTCAGCCCGGCGGGCTGCCCGGCTTCGATTCGCAAGGAGAGCGCGCCCGCGGCGCCCGCCGCCAGGGACGGCGCCGCGCACCCGAGTAGCGCGAGCAGAAGGCAGATTCGAGCCAGCACGGATCGAAGCATCTCGCCCTCCCCTCCGAATCCGAAGCAGTGGAAGCCGTACACAGTCCGCCGCCCGAAGCGCAGTCGGGCGGGAGCGCGGCGCCTTGCTAGAACTGGCGGCGCTACGCCTTGGGCTTCTTCTCGTCCAACGGACCTACGCCGGAGTAGATGGAGAACCCACCGTCTATGGCTACGGTCGTGCCGTGGAGGAAGCTGCCGGCGTCGGAGATGAGTAGAAGGATGGGCCCGAGCAGTTCCCGCGGGTCGCCGAAGCGCCCGCAGGGGGTCTTGGCGATGATGGAGTGGCCGCGCGGGGTGAGGGTCTTGTCGTCCTCCTCGAAGAGCAGCCGGTGGTTCTGGGTGGTGTCGAGGAAGCCCGGCGCGATCTCGTTGACGCGAATCTCAGCCTCGGGGAAGTCCACCTTCGTCTGCACCGCGAGCCAGCGGGTGAAGTTCGTCACCGCGGCCTTAGCATTGGAGTAGCCCGGCACGTTGGTGAGCGGGGTGATGGCGGACATGGAGGAAGTGTTGACCACGATGCCCTTGCCGCTGCTGCGCGAAGTACTTGCAGAAGACCTGGGTGGGGAGGAACGTGCCCTTGTAGTTGAGAGCGAAGACCTTGTCGACTTCCTCCAGCACCAGGTCGGTGAACTTCCCGTCGCGCGGGCACGGTGGCCCCGGCGCGGTTGCCCCCGGCGCCGTTGATGAGCACGTCCACTCGCCCGAAGGCCTTCAGGACGCCGTCGAGCGCGGTCTGGATGCTGGCCGGATCGAGCACGTTGCAGGCGATGGCGACGGCTTCGCCGCCGTCCGCCTTGATCTTATCCGCCACTTCCTGGGCCTTGTCGGCGAGCAGGTCCAGCAGAGCCACCTTGGCCCCGCGCTCGGCGAGGCCGCTGGGCGACGGTTCCGTAGATGCACGCCAGCCGCGCCGGTGATGGCGACGACTTTGCCGGTAATGTGAAGAGATTGTCAGCTTTGCACATCGCACTGCCTTTCACACAGAATCAGGGCCAGCGGAGACACGCTGCTGCCCAAGATGGCTTCGGACTACGCCTCGTACGGCTTGAACTTCTCCTTGAACTCGGCCAGCGACTGCCGAATGACGCCTACGTCGCCTGGCTTCTTCGCCTTCCCGACGAGCGCCAGCGGGCTGGACATGCCGAGCACGGGGAAGTAGCCACGCTTGCTGATGTTCTCCTGGAACTTCGGCCCGGTCTCGACGTTCACGCCGCCGGTGGGCATGATGATGCGGCCCTTGTGCCGGTCTCGCACGTACGGGGCCAGCAGGTCGCCGACGCCGCTCGGCCCATGCACGCCCGCGGGGAAGATCTTGATCGCAGTCCGGCTCGAGCCCATCCTCGCGCTCGATGAAGTACTGCAGTTCGGTCGGCGACAGGATTGCCGGGGCGGCGAACACGCCCGCCTGGTGGGCGATGCGCACGAACTCCTCGCCCTCGCCATAGCCGCCCATCACGTTGCCCGGGCGCGACGATCATGTCGAAGCCCATGGCGATGGCGGACTCCAGTTCCTTGGGGTTGATGATGCTGCCAACGCCGAGCAGGAAGGGGCTTGATCCGCCGGCGCCTGCGCGCGGCGCTTGACCAGTTCCTGCATCGCCTCCTCGATCAGCGCCGCGTCGATGCGGAACGTGCACTCGGCCACATAGCCGACCTGGTACACCTCCCACATCGTCGTGACCAGGTCCTCGGCCTTCTTCACGTGATCGCGGTTCATCACCACCACGATGCCCGGACTTCCGCAGCGCCGCGTCGACGCGCGCGCGATCTCGCTTGTACTCAGCCATAGCGACCTCTCCGATTGCGTGGACTACGAGCGGCAGGAGCGGCCCTGCCCAACGCGTGCGCTACCGCAGCGCGCTCGACGCCTCCGCCCTTCTGCGCGCGGGCGACCTCGGCCTCGACTTCCTTCTGCGTCATCATCGTCGTGTCGCCGGGCGTCTCCTGGACCAGGATACCGTGCGCGGCGCCCCATTGCGACGGCGATGTCAGGGCCGTTGCCCTTCATCAGCGCCGCGGCAACGCCGGACATGAACGAGTCGCCACCGCCGGTGCGGTCCGCGATCTCGATGTTCTCCCGCACCGCTGCCAGGTGCATCTTGTCCTCGGCGACGTCGTACAGCACCGCGCCCCAGCTGATGCGGTCGGCGGTGATCGCCGCCCGGAGCTGGGTGCCGATGATCTTCAGGTTCGGGTAATCCTTCGCCACCGCGCGCAGCATCTCCTGTAGGCGTCGAGCCAGACGTCGAACGAGTCGCTGGTGGCGACCTTCCGGCTCTCGTAGCCCAGAGCGTCGAAGAAGTCGCTCTGGTTGCCGACCAGGAAGTCGGTATGCGCGGACGATCCTGCGGTTGATTTCCGCGGGCCTTCTCCTTGTTCGGCTCCACCTTGGAGCGGTAGTTGAGGTCGAAGGAGCGGAACACGCCGCTGCTCGCCCGCCGCCTTCATCGCCTCCAGCGCCAACTGCGACGAGGTGGGCGAGATCAGCGTGTAGATGCCGCCGGTGTGGAACCAGCGCACGCCCTTGCGCGAAGAACGCCTTCCAGTCCACATCGCCCGGCTTCAGTTCGCGGATCGGGCGTGTGGGCGCGGTAGTACTCGGTCACCGAGGGCAGCACGCCCTTGCCGGCCCAGGTGAAGTTGACGCCGTTGTGCAGCGTGCCCTTTCCGTCGGTCGAGAACTTGCCCTTGCCGCTCGGTGTTGAACCAGATGATGTGCGAGGTATCGACGCCGGCCTCGCTGGAGCTGGTTCTCGATGTTGCGGCCGATGCCGTCGTCCACCAGGGCGGTGATGACCGCGGTCTTGAGCCCGAAACAGGCGCTGAGCCCCTCGGCGACGTTGGTTTCGCCGCCGCCATGCCAGATCCGGGCGGATCCGCGCCCGCCGGGTCGGCACGTCACCAGGGTCGATGCGCATCATGACTTCACCGAGAGCTACCGCATCCAGCCCCTCGCCGGCCGGCTTGATCGACAGTTTGCTCATCCTCGCATCCTCTACCGGGGGTAATGCCCGCTCCTTCTGTGGCGCGGCAGGCATATCCTCCCCGGTGTTGAGCACTCTGGCGGGTGCGGACTGTCACGCGAGGGGTGGCGGCCGGCCGGCCCGAAATGCTATCATGGGCGTGTTCCCCGCCGCCAGGTGCGCACGGAGCTTTGCGCACCTCTTTCCTTTCCGGGCGGGATCCAGAAGGAGCGCCGATCAGACCATGCGCAAGGCCATTGTCGATCCTCGTCTCGCCGTAACCATCGCCGGAGTAACGTTCAGGAACCCATTCTTCCTTGCCTCCGGGCCCACCACGCACTCGCCCGATCAGCTCGAACGCGGCTGCGAGCTGGGCTGGTCCGGGGCCTCCATCAAGCTGACCTTCGACCCACCCCCATACATCAACCGCGAGCCGCGCTACGGCTATTTCGAGCCCCAGGGCTTCCTCTCGTTCACGGCCGAAAAGCGCCTGGCGCTCGACCAGGCGGTGCAGTTGGTTCAGGACTCCCTGCCCCGGGTCAGCAAAGACTTCGTCATCATGGCGAACTACAGCTACACGGGCGAGAAGGGCGTCGAGGGCTGGGTGAACATGGCGAAGGTGTTCGAGCAGGCGGGTTGCCACGTGCTCGAACTCAACATGGGCTGCCCGAACATGTCCTTCAATCTCGCTCTCACCGGCGAGGCGCACGAAGGCGGGCCTATGAGCGGCGCGTCTCTGGGGATGATCCCCGAGGCGGTGGCCCAGATCGTCCGGGCCACGGTCGAGGCCGTCTCCATTCCCGTGTTCGTGAAGCTCAGCCCGGAGGGCGCCAAGCTGCCAGTTCTCTGCGAAGGCCGCCTACGACGCCGGCGCGGTGGCCGTCGGGTCGAACGCCAACCGTCTCGCCATCCCCCCCGTCGATATCTGGAACCCCAAGAAGTCGGTGTACCACCTTCAAGAGCAGGTGTCGCTGAGCTGCATGTCCGGCCCCTGGGCGAAGCCGCTGGCCCTGCGCGATGTCTTCGAGATCAGGAAGCGCAGCGGCCCGCAGGTGCGAGCGATCGCCACCGGAGGCGTGCGAGACCTGGCAGGACGCGGTGGAGATGGCGTTCTACGGGGCCGATCTGATCGGCATCTGCACTGCGGTGCTGGCACATGGCTACGGGATCGTGAGTGACATCACCGAGGGAGTCGTGGCCTACCTCGACAAGATGGGATACGCGGACTGGGGGGCGATGCGCGACCTGCTGGTCGATCAGGTGACCTCGTCCGAGGAGCTGACGCTCTACCCGGGCCACGGCCGCGTCAAGGACCCCCAGCTCTCCGCGCCCTGCAAGTCGGCCTGCCCGAACCAGGTGCCGGCCCAGGGGTATGTCGCAGGCCGTCGCGGACCGCGATTTCGAGCAAGCCTACCGCCTGATTACGTCTCGGAACCCCCTGCAGTCGGTGTGCGGGTACATCTGCGCTCATCCCTGCGAGGAGAAGTGCACCCGAGGCGACATGGACGAGCCGATCCGCATCCGCGATATCAAGCGTTTCGTGCTGGAATATGGCGCGGCCCAGGGCTGGAAGCCGGAAGTGGACCGTCTCCCCAAGACCGGGAAGAAGGTGGCGGTGGTCGGCTCCGGACCGGCGGGTATCGCCTGCGCCTGGGATCTGGCGCGGGCGGGCCACGGCGTCACCGTGTTCGAGGCCGCAGAGGAAGCCGGGCGGGATGCTGCGCTACGGCATCCCGAGCTTCCGGCTGCCCGAGGCGGTGCTCGACGCGGAGATCGAGGCGCTGAAGGCGCTCGGCGCGAAGGTCAAGTGCAACAAGCGGCTGGGTAAGGACTTCACCCTCGACAGCCTGCGCGACGACGGGTTCGACGCCACTTTCCTGGGCGTCGGCGCCTGGGCGGGACGCAAGCTCGACGTGCCAGGAGAGGATGCCAGAGGCGTGGTCTCCGCGGTCGACTTCCTGTGCGACTTCCGGCGCGGCAAGAAGACGGTCGTGGGCGAACGAGTGGCGGTGATCGGCGGCGGCTTCACCGCGGTCGACACCGCGCGCACCGCGCGGCGCTTGGGCGCGAAGGAAGTCTTCCTGTGCTACCGCCGCACCCGGGATGAGATGCCGGCGGAGCCGGAGGAAGTGTTGGAGGCCGAGGAAGAGGGCGTACGCGTCATCTACCTCGTCGCCCCGATCGAGATCCTGAAGAAGCGCAACCACGTCGTCGGTCTGAAGATGCGGATCCACACGCTGGGCGAACCCGACAGCGTCGGGCCGACGCCGGCCGGATCCGGTGACCGAGACCGAGTTCTCACTGCCCTGCGACATGGTGGTCAACGCGCTGGGGCAGGGGGTGAGTGGCGAGTTCAAGGGAGTCTCCGTCAACCCCGACGGCACACTCGCCTGTGAACTCGACACCGGCGCCACTGCAGTTGCAGGTGTGTTCGTCGGCGGTGACGCGGCCACCGGGCCGGATACCGTGATCGCGGCCGTCGCTTCCGGACAGGCGAGCCGCGGCCTCGATCGACAGCTACCTCACGAATGGCGAGCCGTTCCTCAGCTACGATCCCGAGCTGACAGAGGTGTCGAAGGAGCAAGGTGCTTGGCGCGACAGAAGGGCCTGGAGTTCGAGCCGCGGGCGCCGCTTGCGGGCACGCCGGCCGGCGAGAGGCGAAGCCGACTTCGAGCCCTACTCGCCCGGCGCTCAGCGAGGAAGAGGCGGTCAGAGAGGCGAGTCGCTGCCTGAGCTGTGGCTGCGGCGTAGGGCTGCGGGCTTTGCTTCCGCATCTGCTCTCACTTCGCGGTGGAGCGGCAGGCCGGGTCTACCTTCCAGATGGACGAGGAGAAGTGCGTGGCCTGCGGAATGTGCTTCCGCCGCTGCCCGAACCAGAACATCGAGATGGTGCAGCTCGACGGCACCGTGTAGTCGCACCAGATCCAGGGAGGATGACGCATGAAGGTCCTGATCACCGCGACTTCGTTCAGCGAAGTGTCGCGGGAGCCGGAGGAGAGACTGCGTCCGGCCGGCTACGAGATCGTCCACAACCCATACGGGCGGCCCATGACCGCCGAGGAGATGCGGCCCCTGCTGAAGGGGATCGACGCCGTCGCAGCGGGGGTGGACCAGTGTTCGCCGCCGGCCTTCGATGACGCCGACCAGCCTGAAGGTCGTCGCCCGCCATGGCGCGGGCATGGACTGCGTCGACATGGCCGAGTGCACCCGCCGCGGCATCGTCGTAGCGAACATCCCGGGCGCCAACGCGGAGGCGGTGGCCGACATGGCGCTGGCGCTGATGCTGGCGGTCGCCCGACACATCCCGATGGCGACAGCACCACCAAGGCCGGGAAGTGGGAGAACAGCTACGGCGTCGACATTTTCCAGGCGACGCTCGGCCTGCTGGGCCTGGGGCGGATCGGCAAGGGCGTGGCGCGGCGCTGCCACGGCTTCGACATGCGCGTGCTCGCCTACGACCCCTACTTCGACGAGAAGTTCGCGGCCGACTATGGCATCGAGCGCGCCGACTCCATCGAGCAGGTGATGAGGGAGGCGGACTTCGTCTCGGTGCACATGCCGCTCTCCGACGAGACCCGCAAGTTCATCAACGCGGAGAAGATCGCTCTGATGAAGCCGACCGCGATCCTCGTCAACACCGCCCGGGGCGCGATCATCGACGAAGACGCCCTCGCCGACGCGCTCGAAGCGGGCAGCATCTTCGGCGCGGGCCTCGACGTCTACGCCACCGAGCCGCCCACGCACAGCCGGCTGCTGAAGTGCCAGCGCGCCGTGACCATGCCGCACGACTCTTCGAACACGCCAGGCGCGCTGCTGGCGATGGGCAACGGGGTAGTGGACGCCATCATCGCCGTGTTCGACGGCCAGCGGCCCGAGTTCTTCGTCAACCCCGAAGTCTACCAGAGCAAGTAGGTCCCGTTCGGATAGGGGCGATCATCTGCGGTTGCCCGAGCGGGAATGTGGGCGCGCTTCGCCCCTGCCCACATACCGAGGAGGATAGTCTCCATGTCCCAGGTGCGAATAGGAATGGCCGGCGGCGGCTTCTCGGCGAGTCTCCACATCTACGGCTACAAGCAGCTCGCGCCCGAGCACTGCCAGGTGGTGGCGGTGTGGGCGTGCCGAAGTCCATGGCGGACGACTTCGCCGCCAAGTACGGCATCCCGAGGTCTTCGACAGCTTCGACGAGATGCTGGCGAAGTGCGAAGGTCGACGCGGTCGATCTCGCCGTGCCGAACTACCTGCATGCCCCGTTCATCATCGAGGCGGCGAAGGCCGGCAAGCACGTGTTCTGCGAGAAGCCCCTCACCGGCTACTTCGGCGAGCCCGACACGCCCAAGGACGCGATGGTCGGCAAGATGCCCAAGCGCGCCGATGCTGGACATCGTGATCGCAGCGCTGCGACGAGGTGATGGAGGCGGTCAAGACCTCCGGCATCAAGTTCGGCTACGCGGAGAACTGGGTCTACGCGCCCTCCTTCGTGAAGCTGTGGCGGCTGGCCGAAGTCGGCGAAGGGAACCATCCTGCGCATCGAGGCGGAGGAGTCGCACTCCGGCTCGCACGCCGACTACGCCAAGCAGTGGCGGCTCTCCGGCGGCGGCTCGCTGATGGTGAAGGGCTCGCACCCGCTGGGCGCGGCGCTCGAGCTGAAGGCGCGGGAGGGCCGGCCAAGTTCGGCAAGCCCATCCGCGCCGCCTCCGTGATCTGCGAGACCGGCAACCTGACCTGGATCGACTCCTTCGAGAAGGAAGAGACGAAGTACCTCCGCACCGGGTGGAAGGACGTCGAGGACTGGGGCATCATCGTCGTCAAGTTCGAGGACGGTTCGGTGGCCGAAGTGAAGGCCGCGCGACACCACCCTCGGCGGCGTGCACAACTACCTCGAGGCCTATCTCTCCAACGCCCGCCTGCGCGCCAACATCAACCCGACCGATGCCTGTCGTCGCCTACGCGCCGGCGCCGGAGATCTTCGGAGCCGGAGTACATCGTCGAGAAGATCGAAACCAAGGCCGGCTGGACCCAGCCCTCCCCGGATGAGGACTGGATGCAGGGCTACCCGCAGGAGATCGCGGACTACGTCAACTCCATCCGCGAGGACCGCAGCCCGTCTCCGGCGCACGGCCTGGCTCGGGAAGTGATGATCGTCCTCTACGCCGCGTACGTCGAGCGCCGAAGAAGGCGGCGGCGTCGAGCCGTCGAAGTCGCATTCTCGACGCAGTCGCTAGGAGGAAGCCCATCTATGGCCAAGGTTCGCGTCGGTCTCGTCGGACACGGTTTCGCGGCCGGGCTGCATATGCCGGGCTACCGCGCAGCTCGGCCCGGATCGCTGCGAGGTGGTGGCGGTGTGCGGCCGCGGCCAGGACGCGCGCCGGCCAGCCTTCGCCGCGAGCACGGCATCCCGCACGCCTTCGGCAGCCTCACCGAGATGCTGCGGCCGTCGGACTTCGACGCGGTCGACCTGGCGGTGCCCGAACCACGTGCACACCCAGTGCGCGCTGGAGGCGGCGCAGGCCGGCAAGCACCTCATCGTGCGAGAAGCCCCTCACGGGCTACTTCGGCGAGCCCGATACCCCGGCCGATGAGCTGGTCGGCCAGCACCGTCCCGAAGCAGCACATGCTGGACCGGGTGATCGAGGAGTGCGACGCCATCCTGCGCGGCCATGCAACCGGCCGGCGTGAAGTTCTGCTATGCCGAGAACTGGTGCTACGCGCCCGCCGTTCACGAAGCTGCGCCGCCTGGCCAACGCCGCCGGCGGGCACCATCCTCCGCATCGAGGCCGAGGAGTCGCACTCCGGCTCCACCTCCAGTCTACGCGCACCGCTGGCGCACCGCCGGCGGGGGCTCGCTGAGTGCTGAAGGGCTCGCACCCGCTGGGCGCGGTGCTGCAGCTCAAGCAGGAGGAGGGCGAGCGCAGCATCGGCAAGCCCATCCGCCCCGCTTCGGTGATGTCGCGAGGTCGAGCAACCTCACCCACATCGCCGCCTTCCAGGCAGGAGCCGGAGCACTTCCTCAGGACCGGTTGGCAGGACGTCGAGGACTGGGGGATCATGGTCATCAAGTTCGAGGACGGCTCGGTGGCCGAGATCAAGGCTGCCGACACCACCCTCGGCGGGGTGCACAACTACCTGGAGGCGCTATCTCTCCAACGCGCGGCTGCGGGCCAACATCAACCCGAACGACGCCGTGCGTGGCCTACGCGCCCTGCCGCGCACATCTTCGGCGACGAGTACATCATCGAGAAGATCGAGACCAAGGCCGGTTGGACCAACCCGTCGCCCGATGAGCCGTGGATGCAGGGCTACGCGCGACGAGATCGCCGACTTCGTGAACGCCATCGCCGAGGACCGCGACCCCATCTCCGGGTTCACGCTGGCACGGGATGTCGCCATCGCGCTTTACGGCGCCTATGTCTCGGCCGAAGAGGGGCGGCGGGTGAAGCTGTAGCGCAGCCGCTGCTCCGGCCGAATTCCGGCCGCGGCGCGCAGCTCCGGGGGTGAACGGCGTGTCCTTCGCAAACGGCTGGCGCAAGAAGCTGATGCCCCTATCCGACCTGAGTCGGGCGGCGCGCCGATTCTG
The DNA here is from genome assembly GCA_963699135.1 of uncultured Armatimonadota bacterium. Taxonomy (GTDB): domain Bacteria; phylum Armatimonadota; class Hebobacteria; order Hebobacterales; family Hebobacteraceae; genus JBEKKD01. The sequence continues at coordinate 3,039,099 of OY969415.1, forward strand.
GATCGCCCTCCTCTTCCTCCTGCTGCTGGTGGCCTTCGCGGCTGCTGTCTACGTCAACGTGGAGAGCTACTACGGCGGCGAGCGGTGGACTCTGATCGATGGCATCTACATGGCGGTCATCACCATCGCCACCATCGGCTTCATGGAGGTCCACCCCCTCAGCCAGTTCGGGCGCGCCTTCACCATCGGATTGGCCGTTAGCGGCATCGTCATCGCCGCCTACGCGGTGCGCAGCGCGGCCAGCCTGCTGCTGGGCGAACAGTTGACCAACGAGGTGCTGAAACGACGGAGGATGCGAATCGTGAACGCCATGCACAACCACTACATCGTCTGCGGTTACGGCCGAATGGGGAAGGAAGCGGTCACTCAGCTGCTCCGGCGGCGGCTCCAGGTGGTGGTGATCGAGAACGAGGAGGCGCAGCTCATCGCCCTGCGCGAGGAAGGGCTGCCCTTCGTGGAGGGGAACGCGGCCGAGGACGAGGTGCTAAGGAGCGCGGGCATAGATCGGGCCCGGGTGCTGATATCCGCCTGCGCCACCGATGAGGACAATGTGTTCGTGGTGCTGAGCGCCCGACTGCTGAACCCGAAGCTCTACATCGTGGCGCGCGCCTCCCTCGAAGGCGCGGTGGACAAGCTCATGAGAGCGGGGGCAAATCACGTGCTCTCCCCCTACGTTGTGGGCGGGCGAAGCCTGGCGTCCGCGGCGGCCGAGCCGGGGGTGACGGATTTCCTCGAGATGGTGCTGCACCGCGGCGATATGGATGTGGAGATCGCCTCCATTACCGTGCCCACGAAGTCGCCCCTGGTAGGGAAGGCGATATCGGATCCGGCGCTGGCGCAGGAAGGCGGGGCCATGATCCTCGCGGTGATGAGCGGCCAGAAACAGCTCTTCACAAACCCTAGCTCAGACCGGACGCTGGTGGACGGCGACCGCATCATTGCGATGGGCTCGCGGGCGCAGCTCGAGGCGCTCAAGAAGAAGGCGGGAGCCTGAGGCTCCCGCCCGATCTGACCTATTGAGTCTGCGCTACCGCTTCCAGGGCGGCACGTCCGGCAGCAGCGCCTCGAACTCTGCGATCAGCTTCGCTCTCGTAGTCGCCGGCGTAGGTGCCCGCGAGGAACGTGCCATCGCCTCCTCGTAGAACCGCTGCCAGGACTTGTCCTCGCTGCCCGGGTTGACCGGGAAGAAGAGGAAGCCGTTGGCCTGGGCGGCCTTGAAGTCGCCCGGCGCGTCGCCGATCATGAGCACGTGATCCTTCGGCATACTTGCCGCCCGCCGCCGAGCTTCAGGTGCTCGGTCTTGCTGCCCATCTCCTGGCCGCGATGACGGCGGCGTACTTGGCGATGTCGTGCTCTTCCCATTCCCGCGTGCAGCGCCTCGCCCGGCGTCTGGGAGACGCACCATCATGTCGGCGACGTTGCCCAGCGCCTCCAGCGACTCCCGCACGAAGGGGAAGGGCGGGACGTCGTGCACGATGTCGGCGATGGAGGCGTTGACGGCCTCGCTCCAGGCCAGGGCCTGCTTCAGCACGGGATCGCCGGTCTTCTCGACCGCGGCCTTGAGCGCGGGGTTGCCGAGCTTCTTCTCCGTCTTCGCCCAGTCGCGCAGCGTCGGCACGTCCGGCAGGCGCACGCCTCGGCGCTGTGACCTCGGCGCCGCTCCGCCAGCAGATCGAAGACCATCAGCAGCGCGGGCCAGCGGTTGATGCCCCGCTACTTGCGAGTAGAGGTTGACGAACTCGCCGGCCTCGCGGGCGTACTTCGAGACCGCCTGAAGGTTCCAGTACTTGATGATGTTGGGGATGAAGCACTCCTTGTGCTTGATCTCCATGGTGTCGAAGACGCAGCCGTCGGAATCGATGCCGACGAAGAACTCGTGCTTCGGTTGGAAATCCTTCAGCGGGGCCTGCGGATCACTCATGTTCGCTCAGCTCTCCTCGGAATGTTGGGCGGGGGCTTGCCCCCAGTTCGTTACGCCCGCTGCGAACGGCTTCACGTGCCGCTCGATGTGGGCGCGGACGGTTTCGTAGTGGATCTCCTCGTTCTCCTCCAGCGTCCTGCATGAACCGGTCGCGGAACCGGGGCCTGCCATCCACCTGGGTCGTCAGCACCGAGCCGAAGGTGACGTGCAGCGTCTCCCGCGTGTCGAACTGGTCGAGGATGCCGGCGAGGTCGGCGTCGCTTAGGCTGTCCGGCGCGGGCACCTTCGCCAGATCGGCCGACACGTGATAGGAGGCGCGGTCGGTCGGGTAGCGCTCGATGGCGAACGCCATGATCTCGCGGAAGAGCGCGGGATCGATCTTGGCGATGGCGCGCAGCGCCTCGAGGTAGCTGGTGCCGGCGGTCTTCAGGTGCACCAGACCGCCGGCGAGGTCGCGCGGCGATGGGGTAGATGGAGAACTTGTCGCTGCCGGAGTGGATGCTGATCTTGTACGGGCCGAAGTGCTGCGCCACGGCCACGTGCTGGGCGAAGGTGCGCTCGAACTCCGCGAGGTCGCCGATGTAGTCCACGCCCTTCTCGAACTCGCCGACGAAGCGCGGCGCGAGACTCACCCACTTCACGCCCAGCCGCTTCAGCTCGCTCGCCACGAACACGTGCTCGGCCACCGAGGTCGGCGTGGCCGTCTCGTCCACCGACATCTCCAGCTCGAACGGCGCGCCCGCGGCCTTGGCAACGAGGTGGCGGTACATGCTTCGCGGTGTGGGCCAGCGCCCGGCCGTACTTCACCGCCGCGCGGCAGAGCGTCTCCTCGTCGAAGCGTCACCACGGTGCCGTCCGGGAGCCGCACCGCCTCTGCATGACGACGCGCTTCCATCGTCTTCCGGTGTCGTTTCCAGCTCGCCCCACGGCAGCGGCGGCGAACTTCGCCTGCCAGCGTCGGCAGGTCATCCGTCTGCCGCGTCGTTGTCGACGTGATCGCCGGGATCGATGGTGAACATGGTGAAGCCGGCGGCGATGGTGGCGTCGATGTCTTCCGATCGTCTTGAGGTGGTCGGCGTCTGCGCCGAAGCCGTCGCGCCAGCCCTCCTGGAACACGCCCGAAGGTGGCCGTGTCCATCACTTCGCTCGGGCGTGCGGCCGGTGCGGGTCATCTCGCGGATCGACTGCTGCGCGAAGAACGGCGCGGAGGCCAGTGCCGCGCACCGCGCGGACGTGCGCCGGCGTCGCCAGTGCCCAGCCGGTCGCCCAGTCCCGATGGCGGCCTGCACGCCGATCACTTGCGGCGCGGTCGAACGGCAGGTGCTTGCGCAGCGCGGCGGCGTTCTGGTGATCGAGATAGCCGCACTGGAACGACAGCGCCCGCCCGCCGATCTCCACGCGGGACTGCTCGCCGCAGAAGTCCGCGACCGCGGCCGGCGGCGCTCCTCTTCCACAACAGACACAGCCGCTTCTCCATCCCGCGCCGCCCCAGGAAGTAGACGACTCCGTCGGCGGCGACGATGGAGCGCGGATAGACCTCCCAGCCGGTGGCGGCGAGACCGGCGGCAGTCTTACGCGCATCCGCTTCCGCGAGCGGAGGGGTGATCGTGGTTGCCTTGAGTAGAGATGAGAGCATCAGTCAGGTATCCTTTGTCCATGCGATTTCTGCGCCCCCGAGCGAAGCCCTTCGGGAAGGCGGCTAACGCGACTTGGCGGCCAGCCGGGGCCGGCCGCCAAAGGGAATGGCCCGCTGTCTCCGCCCTAGCGCCCTCCGCCCAACTCCGGCGGGGCGTTCTTCAGGCGATACAGCATCTCGCCGGCCTTGGGCACGTAACAGGATGCCTTCGTCCTCGCGGTTGGCGTAGTCCTCCGGGTTGAATCGTCTTGCGGGTCCAGGTAGCCGAGGTTGATCTTCTGCGCACATCTCCGGCGGGATCCGCGTGGCGAGGATCACGTTCACCCGCGGCTTCTCCACGCCGTCCTCGTAGCTGCCGATGCCCTTCACGTGCGTGGAGTGCGCCAGCACGCCCCACGGGTACTTGCTGTACTTGTCCCACTGCTTCAGGAAGAAGTCGCGGGTGTGGTAGCCGATCTCGCTCGATGATCTGCCCGTGGGTGACCGAGATCTCGGTGACGTGCGGGGCGTAGATGATGAGCGTCGCCGCCGTCGGCCACCACCGGCTCCAGCTTGTACATGCACTTGCCGCGCGGTCCAGATGTCGTCGTACATCTTCGGCGCGCAGGAGAGCACGGTGTGGAAGGGCTGGTCCTCGTAGGTGATGTGGAGCTTGTTGGAGAGGTCGGCCGCCTGCGACCAGGCCTCCTCGGGCGTGCCGAAGTAGAGCCCGGCCAGCGCCGTCGCCCTTCACCACCAGGCAGATGGCGTAGCTTCTGCGTCGTGAGCAGGCGGCCGCGCGGTCCACCACGCTTGCGCACCGGCGTCCACTTGTTGCCGATGATCACCGGGTTGGTGATCACCGCGCCGAGCCAGTGGAAGAAGTCGATGATCTGCTGGCCCGCGATGCCGGGGAAGAGGTACTTGTTGCCGCCGGAGAAGCCCGACCACCTCGTGCGGGAAGACCGGCCCGACGATCAGGAGCAGGTCGTAGTCGAACACCATCTTGTTGACGGTGATGGTCACGTCCATCTCGAAGCGGCCCTCGGTGATCTCTCCCACCTCGCCGCTTGGTCAGCGTGCCGACCTCGGTGAGCGCGTCCGGGTCCTTCCAGAGGTGGTTGAAGAACTGCGCCTTCGGGAACTGCTCCTGGTGCTCTTCCGCGGTGATCCCGACCCGCTGGTAGATCATCTCCTGCGGCATCGGCGGATGGGTGCCGAGCGCCACCAGGAAGTCGAGCTTCTTCGCCTTCGCTCGGCCAGCGCTTCGTAGATGAGCCGGAATACGCGGTCGATGGGCGCGGTGCGAGTGTGGTCGGGGATGACGACCAGCACGCGTCGCCCGGTGATGTAGAGCCCTTCCAGGGCGCGTTTCAGCGTGCGATCGATCTCCGTATCGATCATCAAGCGGTGTTCGTATCCGAGACCGGTAATCTGAGTTGGGCCGTCCATGCTACTTCGTCCACTCCGTGTGGAAGCTGCCCGGCTTGTCCGGCGCTCGTAGGTGTGAGCGCCGAAGTAGTCCCGCTGCGCCTGGATCATGTTCGCCGGCACCTGCTCTCGTCGATAGGAGTCGAAGTAGGCGAGCGCCGAGGCGAACGCCGGGAATGGGCAGGCCGAGCTGGGTCGCCGTGGCGAGCACGTGGCGCCACTGCTCCTGGCTGCTTTCCAGAATGTCCTTGAAGAACGGATCGAGCATGAGATTGGCGAGTTTCGGGTTGCGCTGATAGGCCTCGGTGATGCGGTGCAGGAACTGGGCGCGAATGATGCACCCGCCCCGCCAAATCTTGGCGAGATCCCCGAAGTTCAGCTCCCACTTGTACTCCTTGCCGCGCTTCCTTCATCAGCGCGAAGCCCTGAGCGTAGGAACAGATCTTCGAAGCGTATAGCGCCTGCTGGATCGCCTCGACGAACCTCGCCTTGTCGCCCTTGTAGGCCGGATTCGGGCCCGATAGCACCTTGGAGGCGGCGACTCGCTCCTCTTTGACGGCCGAGATACAGCGGGCGAATACGGCCTCGGTGATCGTCGGGACTGACACCCCGAGATCGAGGGCGTTCTGGGAGGCCCACTTGCCTGTGCCCTTCTGGCCGGCCTTGTCTAGAATCACCTCGACCAGCGCCTTCCCCGTCTCCTCGTCCTTGCGGGCGAGAATATCGCGGGTGATCTCGATCAGGTAGGAGTCCAGCGGACCCCGGTTCCACTCGGCGAAGACCTGGTGCATCTCGTCGGCGCTCATGCCCAGCGCACTCTTCATGATGAAATAGGCTTCGCTGATAAGCTGCATGTCGCCGTATTCGATGCCATTGTGGACCATCTTCACGTAGTGGCCCGCGCCGTCAGCGCCGATATAAGTGCAGCACGGTTCACCGTTCACCTGGGCCGCGATCTTGGTGAGGATGGGCTGCACCAGATCCCAGGCTTCCTGCTGGCCGCCGGGCATGATGCTGGGGCCGTGTCGCGCGCCCTCTTCCCCACCGGACACGCCGGTGCCGATGTAGAGGAATCCCTTCTCGGCCAGCGTCTTGTTGCGGCGGATGGTGTCCTGGAAGAAGGAGTTGCCGCCATCGAGCAGCAGGTCGCCCTTCTCCATGTGCGGCAGTACCAACTGAATGAACTCGTCTACCGGCGAGCCGGCCTTCACCATCAGCATGATCCGGCGCGGCTTCTTGAGCGACGCCATGAATTCCTCGATGGTGTAGGTCGGGACGATCTTCTTGCCCTTGGCCTCGCCCGCCATGAACTCCTCGGTGCGCGCGGCCGTCCGGTTGAAGACCGCGACCGAAAAGCCCTTCTCTTCGATATTGAGCACGAGGTTCTGGCCCATCACCGCCAGCCCGATCAGACCGAAATCCTGCTGCGCCATCTTTCCTGTCTCCAATCCAGTGGGTAATCGCGGGGTGCGCGATAGCCTGACTATTGGCCCCGCGGCAGCCCCGTTCCTGCCAGATCGAACCGCGGCTTGACAGTTCCCAGCCCTGCCGGTAGCATCGGTTTCACTATGGGACAACCACAGCTTATGATGGTACGAGACTCGCTTGAGAACCTGCCTGACGTCATCGTCGGCGACGGCTACACCATCCGCAGCTATCGGGAAGGCGATGCCGCCGATTGGTGCCGCCTGATCAGCTCCTGGATTGGCGGCAACTACACCGAGGAAGAGTTCCGGCAGTCCACCGCAGGCGATGCCGGCTTCGATCCCGAGGGGCTGTTCTTCGCCGAGAAGGACGGGGAACTCGTGGGCACAGCTTGCGCCGTCTACCGGAAAAGCGCCCCGGCGGACATGGGCTACGTACATATGGTCGCCGTCGACCCCAAGCACCAGGGGCACGGTCTGGGGAGGGCGGTGACCGTGGCGGTGCTGCATCGGCTCCGCGCGCGCGGCTTCAACCGCGCCGTGCTGGAGACCGACGACTGGCGCGTCCCGGCGATCTGCCTCTACCTGAGTCTGGGCTTCGAGCCGGTGTTCAAGCACGAGAGTCACGAGCCGCGGTGGCGCGCGATCAAGGAGAAGCTGGGGACCGCCTGAGGATCATCCGAAGCTCGCGCACTCCTCCAGCAGGTCCGGGATCACCCGCACGCTCTCGAAGTCGGCCTTGATGTGGACCTCCTCGTGGCCCAGCACCATCCGCCGGCCGTCACCCATCTGTGAGATGACGTCCTGAATCATCGCCCGCGTCTTGTCCGGCGTGGCGCCGACGAACTGTGTTGGGTCGATGCCGCCGATGAGAGTGACCTCCGGCCCGAGTTGCTCTCGCGCCAGGCCGATGGGCGTATCGCCCAGTGGCGGCGGAGTAAGGGCCTCGATGCCGTCCAGCCCGGTCTCGCGCAGCTCCGGCAGCACCCCTTTCAGCAGGCCACACATGTGGGGCACGAACAGCTTCCCGCGAGCGTGGCAGATGTCGCGGTAGTCCTGGAGTTGCTTCAGGCAGTAGCGGCGATAGAGAGTTGGCGAGATCAGTGTAGTCGAGGTGTCCTCGAATGACCGCACTACCTCCCCCGGCGCCGCGGCCGCCAGCTCGTAGTACTCCAGGTTGCGCCGGTGCATCGCCGTGAGCAGCGCCTCCATCTCTTCCGGGTGGTCGTCCATCAGGAAGTAGATGTTGGGCAGCCTGATCTGGAACATGATCAGGTCGAGCAGCGGCGTGGGAGGCCCGAAGATCGAGGCCACTCCCGCATCCCCCAGACGGGCGAGTTGGTCCTTGACGAGGTCATGCCGCGGGCGGTAGACCGCGTCGTCGTATAGGAAGCGGTAGGCCCGCACGTCCTCGACCGTGCGAACCATGTGCTCGAACTCCATGTCGCCGCCGATATCCCCGATCATCCGCGACCGGGCGGTCATGGTTCCGAGCGGGGTCTCGTAGGTGCGGGTGATCAAGTCTCCCTCCCGCGCCTCGCTCACTCTCACGTTCGGGTAACTGACCTCTACCGCGTCCACGCGCTTGAGACACTCGGCGCGCATGCGCCGACAGGCCTCGATGTAGATGTCCTCCGGCGGGAAGGGATCGCCGGGGATCTCCTGCACGATGCGCCGACAGAACATGATGTTGAACTCCGGCGCCCAGGGCAGCCGGTCGGGGAGTTCGCCGTGCAGCGCAGCCAGCAGTCGCTCTCGAGAGGTCATCTGCTCTCCTCGCCTTCGGGCTTCGAGTTCTGCGCCGCGGCAGGCTTACCCCCCACGCGGGGCGAACGAGCAAGAGACCCCACGGGAGGATTGAGTATGAGTCAGCAGGACAAGGCCACGGTGACCCGCGCGCAGATCGCCAAAGACCTTTCGGCCCTCGGCATCGCCAAGGGCGACGTGATTTTCATGCACGCCTCGATGAGCAGCCTCGGCTGGGTGGAGGGCGGGGCCGATGCGGTGATCGACGCGTTCCTGGATGTGCTCGGTAGCGACGGCCTCATGTGCGTGCCGACTCTGTCGTGGAACTTCGCGCACGACGAGCACACCAGGGGCCCGTTCGATCCGAAAGAGACTCCCTCTCGGGTGGGCCGGATCAGCGACACCCTCTGGCGGCGGCCAGGGGCGTTCCGCAGCGCCCACCCGACTCACTCCATCGCCGGCCTGGGCCGGCGCGCCGAGGAGCTGGTGCAGGGCCACGACAAGACCTCCACTTTCGGCAAGGACGGCCCCTATCGCCGATACGTCGACTGGGGAGCGAAGATCATGTTCCTGGGTGTGGACGTGCGCTGCAACACCACGCTGCACGCCGTCGAGGACTGGCTCGACCTGCCCTATCTCTCGACCGAGGAGGCCTTAGTCAAGGGTCCCGACGGGGCGCCCTGCATCGTCAAGGTATCCAAGTCTCCGGGCGGCGACCGCGACTTCTACCGCAGAGACTCGAAGGTCGCGCGCCTCTACCAGAAAGCGGCCCTGCTGCACCGCGGCAAGGTGGGCCTGGCCGACACGATCTGGATGCCCGGTCGAGAGATGGTCGCCGCCGTGGTGGACGCGATCTACGAGGAGCCCACGCTGCTGCTGTGCGACCGCGCCGATTGCGAGTTCTGCGGTGAGTATCGCCAGCCGACCATCGACCACGTGAAGAGCAATCATCCCACGATCTGATCCTGGAGCAGCCTGATGCCTGTGCTCGATCTGTTTCGTCTGAATGGCCGCGTCGCGCTCATCACCGGCGGCAGCCGGGGACTGGGGCAAGTGATCGCGCAAGCCTACGCGGAGGCAGGGGCCACGGTGGCCCTGACCAGCCGCGACGAGGAGAGCGCCGTCAGTTACGCGGCCGAGCTTTCACAGCAGACCGGCAGCCGCTGTATCGGCTTTGCCCTCGAGGTCCGCGACCAGCAGTTGGTGGAGGCCGCGATCGCGAAGACCATCGCCGACCTCGGCGGGCTGCACATCCTCGTCAACAACGCGGGGGTGAACATCCGCGAATCGATCACCGATCTCAAAGACGAGAGCTGGGAAACGGTGATCGACACCAACCTGAGCGGGGCCATGCGCTGCAGCCGGGCCGCGGTCGGGCACCTCAAATCACAGGGTTGGGGTCGTATCGTGAACGTCGCCTCCATGCTCGCCTTCGTCGGGCTTCCCCAGCGAGATGCCTATTGCTCGTCGAAGGGCGGGATGCTGGGCCTCACCCGCGCGATGGCGCTCGACCTGGCCACCTCCGGCGTCACCGTCAACGCGCTCTGCCCCGGGCCCTTCCGCACGGCGATCAACCGGCCCATCCTGAACGACCCGGCCTACCTCAAGGAGTTCCTGCGGCAGGTGCCGCTGGGCCGGTTGGGTGAACCCCAGGAGCTGATGGGCGCCGCGCTCTTCCTCGCCTCGGAGGCGAGTTCGTTCGTCACCGGCAGCGCCCTCTTCATCGACGGCGGCTGGACCACGCAGTAGCGGAGAGCTGACATGAAGAAGTTCACGCAGGCCGATCTCGAGCCGGCCATCCTGGAGGCGACCGTCGAAGGGCATGCCGTCCGCATCGAGGCGCTGCCCCGCATGGGCGCGAATTTGGTTTCACTGCGGGTGGACGGGCGCGAGTTCATGCACTTCGACCGCGAGCGCTTGATGGCCCCCGAGCCCCACATGACCGGCTGTTTCCACATGTTCCCGACGCCCTGCCGTCTCACCCAGTCGCGATACACCTTCGAGGGCAGGGAGATCGTCCAGCGCAAGCGGGGCGAGATCGTCAACATCCACGGCGTGATCCGCGACGAGGAGTTCGAGGTCAGCGCTTCCGGGCGCGTCATGACTGCGACCCTCGACTTCGACGAGCGCCACCCCATCCACGAGGGCTACCCCTTCCCCGGTCGCGTAACCATCACGTACACGGTCATCCCGCGCGGTCTCGAGGTGGCCTTCAGCTACGAGAACAAGGGAAAGGCGAACGCGCCCGCGGGATACGGCATCCACCCGTTCTGGCTGATTCCCGGCGACCGCGCGGACGTTTCGGTGAAGCTTCCCGCCGACAACCGCCTGGAGCAGGACGATCCCGTCAGCCAGCTTCCGACGGGCGGCCTGATCCCCGTTGCGGGCACGAAGTACGACCTACGCAACTACGTCTCGCTCGCCGACCTCTTCATCGATGATGTCTTCTACCCGCGTCACCCGGGCGCGAACGCTGAAGTCGTGTTCCCGAAGGACGGTCTGAGGATGAAGCTCGCGGCGAGCGAGAACATGAAGCACCTGATCTGCTACTCGCCAGAGGGCCGGCCGTTTGTCTGTGTCGAGAACCTGACCTGCGCCCCCGACGCCCCGAACGTCCACGCGAAGGGGTTCAAGGACGTGTCGGGTATGAGCATCGTCCCGCCGGGAGGGAAGCTAGAGGCGACGGTAAGGTACGTGGTAGAGGACCTCTAGGGCCGGCGGACCCCCGATCCTCGCAGCAACGCTACCGATACAGCTCGTCCATCTGCCGCTTCGCCCGCCCCAGCGCCTCCTCGGCGGGGATGTCTTCGTTCAGGTACTTCTGGAATTCGATGCCGACGATGTCGGAGACGCGCTGCCACGTCAGCGGGTCGGGGATGCAGTAGCCCTTGTCCACGGTGGGGCGCAGGGCGAGCATCCACGCGGGCAGGCGGTACTTCGGGTCGACCAGCGAGCGAAGCGCGGCGATCTCCTGGGCACAGGAGCGGGCTGGTAGCCGGGCCGCTGCCGCTGGTAGGGGTAGTTGATGACGATCATCTTGCCGGCCTTGCCGACACCCGGCTGAAGGTCGTAGCAGAACGCCTCCAGCAGCACTCGCGCCGCTTCCCTCGCCACCGGTGAGGCCTTCGGGATCACGCCGATGTAGTGCGCGAGCAGCGCGCCGGTCCGCTTGCTTCCCGGCGCCGGGCCGATGCCGATGTGCTTCTCCCCGTCCTTCATCTCCCTGATCGCCCAGAAGCCGCGGGACTGCCAGTTGGGGAAGAACACCGCGATCTTCGCCCGGAAGTCGTCCGCCGACTGGTAGGGAGTTAGCGCGCCCTTCGGCATCAGCCCGCTGGTGTACCAGCGCTTCAGCGTCTCGAAGGTCTGGCGCGCCTCCGGGCTGCTCACGTCGAGCCGGCCCTTGTCGTCAGTGACCGTACCGCGGCAGGGCCCGCAGCATCGGCACGTACGCGTTCTGGGTGAAGAAGCCAGGTGGAGAGGTCGAGGGTGAGCGCCGAACTGCTTCTTCGCCGGGTTGCGCAGCTTCCGCGCGATCTGCTCGAGTTGCTCGTAGGTCTCCGGCACGTCCTTCTCGGAGAACCCGTCCTCGGCGAGCACGTCCTTGCGGTAGTTGAGCGCCATGATCTCGCCCAGCCACGGCAGCCCGTACAGGTGCGCCTCCCCGGTCTGCGGGTCGCGCAGCCGGCAGTACTGCAGATAGCCGGGCAGGAACTCCTCCGATCAGTCCCGCCTCCAGCTCCGGCTTCAGCACGGCTCCAGCGGCTCCAGGAACCCGCCGTCCGCATAGCGCGTGATGGTCTCATTGTTGGTGGTCAGCAGCAGGTCGAAGGGCGTCATCTTCGCCCGCCACGGCAGCATCAAGGTGATCTCGTTCGCCTCCGGCATGATCCGCAGATCGATCTTGATCTCCGGGTGGCGCTTCTCGAAGGCGCGGATGCAGCGCTCCAGGTCCTTGTCCGGGGTCATGAACTCCGAGTACTGCCACGAGTCCACCATCACGCGCACGGTGGTGACGCCGCCGCGGCGCGGGTGGTAGACGTTCAGCCTCCGCTCGGCCGCGAAGCCGAGGAGCATGAGCGCGATCAGGGTCAGGGAGAACCACTTCTGCATCTCAGCCCTTGATCGCCCCCGCCGTCAGTCCCCGCATGAACGTCTTTTGTAGGAACAGGAACATGATGATCACCGGCAAGAACGAAAGCATTACGGAGGCGAAGAGCACGCCGTAATCCCAGTGCTGCCACTGGCCCTGGAGGAGCTGAATCCCCACTGGCAGCGTCCGCGCCTCGTCGCTCCAGTTGTTCATGGTGAGCGCGAAGATGAACTCGTTCCAGGCGTTCAAGAAAACCAGCGTCGCCGACGCGGCCAGCCCGCTCGCGCCCATCGGCACCATGATCTGCCAGAAGCTTTCCCACCAGCTACACCCGTCCACTCGCGCCGCGTCCAACATCTCCTGTGGGACCGCCGCGAACACTCCCCGCATGATGAAGATGGTGAGGGCCAGGTTGAACGCAGTGTAGCTCAGCGTGAGCCCGGTGAGGGTATTCAGCAGGTGGTAGGCGCTCAGCAGCTCGTATTGCCCGATCAGGCCCACTTCTCCCGGCACCATGATGGTGCCCAGGAAGACCAGCAGGATCGCCTGATCGCCCCGGAAGCGGAACCGCGCCAGCGCATACGCCGCCAGGCTGCCCGCGAACAGCGTCAGCACTACCGTACCGATGGAGACGAGGATGCTGTTGCGGTAGTAGTAGCCGAACCCCACCATCTTCTCGATCATCTTGGTGTAGTTGTCGAGGGTCCAATGCTGGGGCCAGAAAGCGAGGTGCTTGCTGTAAAGCTCGCCGTACGGTTTCAGCGACGAGAGCACCACCCAGACGAACGGCAGTACGCTGAGCGCGCTCACGATCAGCAGCACGAGGTACAGCAGGCTGGAGTTGCCGAGCCGCCTGGCTCGATCCGCGTTGATGGCCATCACTCGCGCTCCTTCGACAGCCGGAAGGCCACCAGCGACACGAAGAAGATGAATACCGCCAGCGTCCAGGCGAGCGCGGAGGCGTAGCCGAACCGAAACTTCCCATAGCGGAAGGCGATGTTGTAGAGGTAGAGCACCATCGACAGCGTCGAGTCCCCCGGCCCTCCGTTGGTCATGATGAACATCTGCCCGAACACCTTGAGCGCGCCGATGACGGCCAGCAGGCCGATCAGGAAGATCGTCGGCTTGAGCAGCGGCAGCGTGATCCCGCGTGAACGTCTGCCACCCGGAGGCGCCGTCGACGGTGGCGGCCTCAGTCAGCTCCGTCGGGATGCGCTGCAGCCCGACCAGGAAGAGCAGCATGTTGAACCCCAGCCCATGCCAGACGCACATGGCGACGATGGCCGGCATCGCCAGCTTGGGGTCGGAGAGCCAGGTGAATCCCTCGCCCATGCCGGGGATCATCCGGAGGAGCGTGTTCGTCACCCCATACTCCGGGTGGTAGATCCACATCCAGATGATCGAGACCACCGCAACAGAGACCACTACCGGGATGAAGTTCAGCGTTCGAAAGAAGGTCGAGAACCGGCCCGCCCGCTCGATCAGCACCGCTAGGAACAGCGGCAGAATGATCGTCGCCGGGACGTACATCAGCGTGAAGCGGATACGTGTTCCAGAACGCCCCGCCGGGCGAGTTGATGGTTAGCCAGAGCTACCAGGAAGGGGTAGAAGACGATCTGCCAGATCGACAGGGAACCCTTCGGGAGCACGATCCCGGGCCATTGCGTCACCCGCTCGTCGCGGAGGATCTCCCGATAGTTCCCCAGTCCGACCCAGTGCATCCGCTCCGGGTGCAGGAACTCGTAGTCGTAGAAGCTCAGGTAGAGCGATCGCAGAATCGGATAGAGTGTGAACGCCCCGAAGATGAGCACGGCGGGCAGCAGGAAGAGATAGGGGCTGTCGAGGCCCCACTTGCGTCGGCGTGGGATTGGGGGAGCGGCGGCCATGATCGCGGGAGCGTATTCGCTTCGGCGACGCGATCACCTTGCCACGCGGAAATCCTTGGCGCATCTCGGGGCATCTCCCAGGATTGCCCGACCACCACCGAGAAATACATATGCTGTCCCGGAGGCAGAGATAGTCTGCCGCGGTCAGAGCAAGGAGTAAGTTGATGGCCAAGATTCGATACAAGCTGTCCGGAGGGCTCACCGCCCGGCAGATCGAGGAGATGCACCAGGCCGCGCTCGACGTGTGCCAGACGGTGGGATTGCAGATTCCCCACGAAGGTATCCGCCGCCGCGCGCTCGAGCACGATGGCGTCACCGCCCGCGGCGACACGCTCTTCTTCTCGCCCGAGTTGGTGGAGGAGACCCTGGCTCACCTCCGCTATCCCGAGGAGATGCAGAAGGCGGACTTCCAGGTCGTGTCCGGCGCCTACGAGTTAAACGTGCTCGACATGGACAGCGATGAGATCAGGCCCGCGACGCTCGCGGACCTGCGCCTGCTCACCAAACTCCAGGACGCGCTCGGCTTCGTGGGCAGCGCCTCCGTGCGCCCCACCGACGTGCCGGAGCCGCTCCAGGAGATCATGGAGTACAAGGTTACCTGGGAGAACAGCCGCTGGATCTCCGGCACCGACTACGAGGCGAACGAGAAATCCACGCCGGAATCGGCCGAGATCATCTACGAGATGGCGCAGGCGGCGGGCAAGCCCTTCCGCCTCGAACTCTGGATCAAGAGCCCCTTCCGCGTGGCGCCGACCGAGCTGGAGATCATCTACCGCTTCCTCGACCGGAAGCCGCCCATGTTCGCCGCCACCATGCCCATCGCCGGCGCCACCGCGCCCGTGTTCTGGCCGGGCGCCTACGTCCAGAGCATGGCGGAGCTATGGTCGGGCTGCGCGCTGCTTCACGCGCTCAACCCGAGCGTTCCGGTGCAGGCGCTCGTGATCGACAGCATCCGCGCCTACCCCTTCGATATGAAGACCGCAAGCTTCGTCTACGGCTCGCCGGGGGATGTGATCGCCACGCTCTTCCAGGTGCAGTTGAACGCCCGCTACAAGATCCCCGTGGTGGCGAAATCGCTGCTCACGAATGCCTGCTGGCCCGATGCGCAGGCCGCGGCGGAGAAGGCGAGTCACACCATGGCCGCCGCGCTCGCCGGCGCCCGCAACTTCACCAACGCGGGTCTGCTTGGCATCGACGAGATCTACTCGGCCGAGCAGGCGGTGATCGACGCCGAGATCGTGCAGCACTGCCGCGCCGCCTGCCAGCCGATACGCTTCGATCGGGAGACGCTGGCGGTAGACGCGATCAAGCAGGTGGGCGTCGGGGGCAGCTTCGTGCAGCACGACTCCACGCTCGACAACTGGCAGGAGACCGCCGACAGGCCCGTCCTCTTCCAGCGACCATCGTTCAGCCAGTGGCTCCAGGCCGGCAAACTTAGCCTGAGAGACCGGGCGCGGGCGCGGGCGAAGGAGCTGATCGCGAAGCACAGCTATGCGCTCCCCGAGGACGTGACCCGCGAGCTGGATCGCATCGTGGAGCGCGCCCGGAAGACCTTGCTGGCCTAGCTGCCCGCGGCCTGCTGGAAGTGCTGCGCGAGTTCCAACAGCCCCCAGGCCGCGAAGGAGATGAAGTAGGCGATCAGGAACGGCTGCGCCACGATGGCGCCGTGCAGGTCGGCATCTTGCGGCTGGCGGCGCTGCCAGCGCAGGCTCCATTCGCTCACCTCGCGGCAAGCATCGATCCAGCCGCGCGTCCGGGGCCACCTCGTTCAGCGCCAACCACACCCGCGTCATCGCGCCGGGCGAGGCAACGTCGGCGGTGCCGTCCGATACCCACGTGCCATCGGTGAAGGTGAGCCAGTCCGAAAAGTAGCCATCCCGGCGGAAGTAGTCGAGCGACCACTGTGAGCAGCGGAGCGCGCTGTCCAGATAGCGCTGGTTTCCGTCTCGGCCGAACTGCTCCACCAGGAAACGCGCGGCGTAGTAGTTCTGCCGCGGACCGGTGACGATCTTCTCGATCCCGTCCACCAGCGGGTGCCCTTCCTTCTCGTCCCACCCCTCGAACACCGGCGTGCCATCGGCGCGCAGGCTGGCGTAGTAGGCCCCGCTCTCGTGCTGCCCCGGCCCGCTCAACATGTCCGCCAGCGGCTTCAGCGGCTCGGCGTACTCGCGCATCCTTGGTTTCGGCGTGGAGGTGCGCCAGGAAGATGCCGTGCTGCCCATCGCTGCCATGGCTGTAGGCGACCGGCTGCTCCCTGTCCAGCAGGTAGAAGGTCGTGAACCCTCCGTGCGCCATTCGCGCGACGGTCCACCAACCAGTCGGCCGCCAGCTTCGCCCGATCCAGGTAGTCCTGCTCCCCGGTTCTCCGGTACAGATGCACGAAGAGATTTCCAGCCCAGGACGCATCCGGCACGTCCACGAACCGCCGATCCCGGCTCACGACGAATGTGCCGTAACGGAGCTTGTCCGAGGAGTCGAGGTTCTGGTTGCTCTTCACGTATCCGGCGATCAGCTTCACCCGGTCCAGGTAGAACGGATCGCCAGTGAGATCATAGGCGGCGAGGCCGGTGAAGCCCGCCAGACAGGCCGTCCAGGTGAGGCAGAGCCCGTGGCCGCTCCGGCGGAACTTCCGCCGCATCGGGTCGTAGAAGTTCTGGATACCACCGAACTCCGGCGACTTCGGATCCACGTCCTGGGCAAACCGGTACACCCAGTCCAACGCATCGATGCCCGCCCGACGCACCGCCGCCGCAAAGAACGCCTCCGCGCGCGCTGAATCAGCCATCACTTCTCCTCGCTAGGCTCGGCCTGAAGGTGACTCGGGGAAAAGAATACATCCATCGAGCGATAGTCATCGGAGGTGACCGACGAGTGAGGCACGCTCGGCTTCACAAGGAACACATCGCCCGCCTGATAGCGCCTCGTTCCTTCCGGGGTGATGATGTCGCACCAGCCCGTGATCACGACCCCCCACTCCGCATACGGGTGGCTGTGCTCCGTGCCTTCGTAGGCCACCTTCGAGTGCCAGAACGCGACCTGCTGGCCCGGCCCCTGCACCAGCCACCCGCGCACCGGCAGCGACTTGTCGTAGGGGAAGCGGATCTTCGGAAGCGCTGCGAACACCGTCTCGAAGTCGAGTTCTTCTTTCATCGTGCCCACGCCCGGGAGAATGAACGACTCGTTCTCGATCGCAGTAATCCTTCGACCGGCGATGCGGCCTTCCTCCTCATCGGCGGGCTGCAGTGATCCGGCACACTCGCGGCGCGGGCCGAGGCAGTAGCCTCGGCCCGCGCCGCGTTCACCTTCCGTTGCGTCGCTACCGAGTTATCCGGCCGGCTCCGGCGCTGGCGGCGGCGCCGGCATCTGCTTCCGCATTTCCTCCATCATCTTGGAGGCTTTCGTGTAGTCCACCTTGACATCGACTTCCTTCATCAGGTTCAGGTTTGCATCGTACTTCATGAGCTGGGTCCCGATGAGAACGTAGACATTCTCTCCTGACGCCGAGACCGCCGACGTCAGCACCATCCCGTGCATCGACCCCATACTCATGCCGCCGCGAGCCCCCCTCCCGCCCGGCGCTCCCATGTCTCCGCCCCGCATACCCCCCCTGCCGCCGCCACCACCTCGCATGCCACCGCGGTGTTGCGCCGCGTAGGCCACCACCGCCGCCACTAGCAGCAGCGCCAGCACCAACGCCAGTACTCTCCAGCTTGACTTCATTGCCATTCCTCCTGCAGGATGTTGCCGCATGATACGCCGCAGACTCGACTCATGCTCCTGCCGATTCGGGGGCCTTGTGCAGGCATGCGAACATTCGCCTGGTTGATGTAGGCTGGAGGCACCCAACCGCCGTTGGGGGAAGTGCGGGGATGGCGCAGAAGTATCACAGTTGACGTGCGAGCACCCTCACGGAGGTCAGACATGGAGCTGTCGGGAAAGCGGATCGCCATCCTCATCGCCACCGGGTACCACGAGCACGAATTTCTGTTCCCCTATTACCGCTTCAAGGAAGCCGGCGCGGAGGTGATCGTCGCGGGTCCGGAGGCCGGGTCGACGATCTACGGCGAAGGCCGGCACGGGACCGATGGTCTGCCCTTCGACACCACCGCCGCGCTATCCGACCTTCGCGCCGATGACCTCGACGCGGTTCACATCCCAGGCGGCATCTACGGGCCGCTTGCGCTCCGCAGCCGCGATGACGTCTGCCAGTTGGTTCGCGACATGGTTGCGCAGGAGAAGACCGTCGGCGCCATCTGCCATAGCCCGTGGGTGCTGGTATCCGCGGGGGTGGTGGCCGGACGCAAGATCGCCTGCCCGGGCGACATGGCCGATGACGTCACGAACGCCGGAGGAACCTACGTCCGAGACGCCGCGGTGACAGACGGGCCCCTGGTAACGAGCGTGTACTACGGCTACCTGCCCGAGTACATGCGCGCCTTCATCGCGGCCGTGACTCGCAAGTAGCTGCCGCGCGGGGACACGCGGCCTGTCAGTCCCTATACTGTGGGCGCCACCTCTGGCGTCACCAGCCACATCAGCCGGGCGGCGCCCGGCTCGATGCGATCAGCTTGCACGCAGGCGATGCCGCTGGTGGCCATCCGGATGCGGCCGCCGCCGATGAGCTGGCTCGCGATCTGCCCGCAATCCGGCTCGTGGCCCACCAGGAGGAAGCGCCCCTGGCGTTGGTCGGCGAGGAGTTGCTGCACATCGCCCAGCCCGCACCCGGCTCGCAGGAGCGCCGTCACCTCCGCCGAGAGGCCGAAGGCCGCGGCCAGGAGGTCGGCCGTCTGGCGAGCGCGGATAAGTGGGCTCGAGTAGAGGCGGGTGAACGAGAGCCCCGCGTGGCGGAGCATCTCCGCCACCAGCCGCGTAACTAGCCGGCCGGTTTCGGTGAGCTGCCGCTCGGCGTCAGTGGCCGTCGCGCCGGCCGGTTCGGCTTCGCCGTGCCGGAAGAAGCAGATCTCCATCGGTCGCTCCCGCCCCACCTACTCCGCCAGGGGGATCATGCACAAGAACCTCGCCTTGCGGCCGCCGGTGTTTCGGAACTGATGCGGCTCGTTCGGCAGCACCAGAACCGCGTCTCCCGCCGCCAGCGCCGTGGGCCCGTTCGGACTCCTCACCTCGGCCTGCCCCTCGACGATGTAGACTTCGTGTTCCCAGGCGTGTTCGTGTTGCGGCGTGTGTCCCCCCGGGGCCAGCTCGAAAAGCCGCATGGCGAAGGTCGGCGCTCCCTCCGGCCGCGAGATCAGCCAGCGCACAGTGACATCCGCGGCCCCCTGCTCCACGACCTCCTGCGGCTCGACATCAGAGGCATGCACCAGCTTCATGGCCGTCTCCCTCTTCCGCTTCAGCTACAGCCCCAACCAGGTCGAGGCATTGCCGTGGTACACCTTCTCCTGCGTCTCCGTGGGAATCGCCAACGCCGACATGAAGTTGCGGTAGAACTCCATGGTGTCATCGGGATTATCCGACCCGAAGACCAGCTTGCCGACGAGGTCCAGGTTGATCTTCGGCTGCTGGTTGGTCTGGTTGCGCTCCACCCGCTCGAACAGCCAGCGGAACCACGATGTCGGGTAGTTGCGAATGGTCCCACCGCTCATGTCATACCACACGTTGTCGCAGGTGGCCATCGCTTCCACCGCTTCCATCGGCCACTGATTGCCGAGGTGGGCGCCCACCATTCGGAACTTGGGGAAGTAGCTGGCGATGGTGATGAGGTAGGTCGGGTGCAGGTTCTCTTGCCGAATCAGGCCGATCTCGAAGCTGAGGAAGCCCGTGTGGATCAGCGCCGGCATCGCCAGCGCCTGCGCCTTCTCGTAGAACGGGAAGTAGCTCTCATGTGAGTAGGGAAGCTTCGGCCCGATCAGCTTCAGGCCGTGGAATCCCTGCTCCTTCGCCCGGTCCACCGCGTCGGGCTGCTCGCGGTCGAGGTCCAGATGGTAGAAGGGGATGATGTAGCCGGGATAGCGCTTGGCGAGCTTCAGCACGTCGTCGTTGCTGAAGCTCATGCAGATCTTCTCATAGCCGAGGGAGTCCCAGAGGGAGCGCTTCTCCTCGACCTCTTCGGGACCGTGGAAGTGGGCGTGGCAGTTGATAACTCGCATGGGATCCTCCTCCCACACGAGTTACCCGGCGAGCAGCCTGCCTCCTGCCGGAGCTTCTACCCCAGCCTCCGCATCAGTGGCTGCACCTGCACCCGCGCCTTCTCCAGGTTCTGGTCCCAGCGGTGAGCATCGCCGGCGATCCAACCCTCGCAGGCATAGGCGATGCAGAGCAGTGCGTCCTGGAACAGATCGTGCGGCTCCGACCACTCGCTCGGCGGCACGATCTCGTCGAACTTCACGAACAGATTGCGCGATCGACGCGCCAGCAGCTCAATGCGCGACTTCTCCTCGTCTGACACCTCCCCATTGGGTGAGACCAGCGCCTCGACCTTACTCCAGATGCCGTCGAAGCGCGACATCACCGGCGCCATCTCCTCCTCGTACCGGCGCCGCTCCCGGATCTGCGCCAGCACCTCCCGCAGCGACTCCCTCACCGCGGACGCGAGAGCCTGGGCCAGCTCCTCCGTGCGAGCGCGGAGGTCCATCCCCGGCCGCACCAGGCCAGCGCGGGCTAGCGCGGCCGGCGCCGAAACCACCGTGCCCACACGCACCCCACATTCCTGCAAAGCAGCGGAGGCCTGACAACTGCTCGATCCGTCGACCGCCACGACGTGGCTCTTCGTACCGCGCGGGCACTCTCCCGCCGCGCGAATCGCCACCTCCGGCGTCGCGGCCGCGACCAGTTCCACCGCGCGGCGCGCGATCTCACAGCCGACATGCCCCGATGCTGCGCACGGAACGACTATCACATCTGATCTCGCTTCGCCCATAGTCTCCTCAGCCGCAATCTGGTCGGCCTCTCGTTCCTGCAGCCCGGCCACCTGATGGTCGCTTAACAGCGGGCCTGGCGTCGCCGCTGTCTCCTCGGCGGCCAGCGCCCGCCGCACCAGCGCCTGGTAGGCCCCGCCGCCGAGCACCGCGCCAAACACCGGCGCCAGGATATAGACCACGAAGAACCCGCCTCGGGGCCCGGGGATGGCGATGGCTCCGTACCCGAGCAGATACGAGACCAACCGCGGGCCGAAATCCCGGGCCGGGTTCAGCCCCGCCTGCGTCAGTGGAGCGATGATGGTAATGATCAGCGCCAGCGTCACGCCGATGAAGATCGGCACCGCCGGCCGCGGCGCCATCGGGTTCCGCGGCTCGGTCGAGCGCGAAGATGAAGCTCGCCAGGAAGGCCGTCCCTATTGCCTCCGCCAGCACCGCGGTCACCAGCGGCACTTGCCGGTAGGCCTCCGCGCTGGTCCCGATCATCGCCGGGTTCGGGAAGTACTCCCCGAACACCATCGCCGCCATCTCGCTCCCAGGCGCTCCGCGCACGATGTGGTGCGTCATCTCGAAGTGCTGCAGCAGGCCGTGGAACAGCCCGTAGAGGATCAGTGATCCGCAGAATGCGCCTGTCACCTGGGCGACGATGTACGGCGCAACTCGCGCCTTAGGGAATCCGCGCCAGGTCGCCATCGCCATGGTGATCGCCGGGTTCAGGTGTGCGCCGCTCACCGCGCCGGTGGCGTAGACCGCCAGCGCCACCGCGCCACCCCACACCGCCGCCACCTGCCACAGCCCCTGCACCGCTCCGGCCAGCACCGCCGCGTTGACGATCCCGACCCCGAAGAAGACCAGGATCAGGGTGCCGAAGAACTCCGCCAGGCACTGTCCAAGGAGCGAATGTCGCATGTCCAGCTTCAGCCTTCCGCCGCCTACTTCAGCAGCGCGTCCACTTGCTCCGCGATCCGCTTCGCGACTGCCTGCACTGCGGGATCGTTCACATCTATGTGGTTCTCCGGCAGCGCAGAAACGTCGATGCTCAGCGCCTTGGCCATATCGGAGACGCGCAGCGTGACCGCTGCCTTCTTCCCCTTCTTGTCGACCAGCCGGGTGGCGCAGTCCAGCTCGCACGCCTCCACCGCGATGACCGGGAACATGTTGATGAAGTCCACGTCCTCCTGCACGTTCGCGTTCAGCGCAGGCCCGCAGCCCAACACGGTGGTGTCCGGGCGCAGGTCCTCGTGCACCACGTAAAGCGCCTGGCGGCCGAGCACGGCCTCCTTGCGCAGTCCCAGGCATGGTTGTAGGCAAACCTTGTCAGCCATCCTCATTCTCCTACAGCGTGCTCAGCATTTCATCGGCAATGATCCGGTCAATCTCCGCCACCGCCTTCTGGGCCAGCGCCTCCACCAGCTTCTCCCCCTTGGCGGTCAGACCGCGACGCTTCTCTCCCGCCACCGAGATCTTGGCCTCCGCCGCCACGTCCGCCACGTACAGCCGCGCCGCCGGCGTCTTCCCCAGTTCATCGCACAGGAAGCTCGCGCAGTGCGGTCGGCAGCCGTCGATCACCAGCACCGGATAGCGGTCGAACTGCGCCTTGTGCTCCGGGTCGCTCACCGCCAGGCGGCCGCTGCTCAACAGCACCACCTGGCCCGGCCGCATCTGCTGGATGCGATAGCCGGCGAGCCGCACCACCGTCGACACCAGCCTGCCGATGCCATTGCACGGCAGCACCGCTACTTTGAAGTCCTGCTCCTCCATCGGCTTCCTCCACGGCCCGCCTCATCGCGGGCCCTTTCCCGACCACTAGGTTAGCCCGTTTCGGGCATTGATGGCATATATGCGGCATGAAATTTGTGTGAAGTGACTTGACAATAATTCCTGCCAGGGCGATCATCAGAGGGGTGGAAATGAGGTCATGAGCCATGGAAAGAGACCGCAGCCAGGCCGTCTATTCGATCAGCTCCGCGGCTCAGCAGGTTGGGCTAAGCGCCCGCACGCTGCGCATCTATGAGCAGGAGGGGTTGATCCGGCCCGCTCGTAAGGGCGACCAGAGGTTCTACAGCGACCAGGACCTGATCTGGATTCGCTGCATCTCCGAACTCATCCACGGCCACAGCCTGACGACGGCCGGGATTCGCCGTCTCCTCGACCTCATCCCGTGCTGGGAGGTCAAGCACTGCCCCGAGGAGGTGTCCTCTCGCTCCGCGACCCACCTCAATATCCCCGACATGGCATCTCGCGCGCCGGCCGCCGGCCGTGGAGTCACCCCCGGCGCCGAGGCGCAGCCTAAGGAAGAGGGTAGGGCCGTAGAGGTGAAGATCTTCTACGGCATCAAGGAATTCGGGGTGATCTTCCCCTGCCTCAAGTGCATTCAAGCCGAGAGAATTGCGCGCCGCATCGCCGAACGCCACCCCGGTCGCGTCATCGTCCGCAAGTACGACGCCCTCTCCGAGGAGGCGGATCGCAGCGGGGTGATGATGACGCCCACGGTTATCGTCGATGGGGAGGTGGTGGCGAGCGGCAAAGGCCTGAGCGCGAACCGTCTGGAGCAACTGCTGGAGCGACACCTGGGGAAGCCGGAGGAGGAGTAGCCGAGGATCACCCTCTCGGCACAGTGTTGACGGCCTCGGTCAGCAGGTGCTGGTCGGCGCCTTTCAGCACCACTGACAGGAATCGGCGTGGCGAACACTGCGCCATTTTCACGACGACACGATTCCACCCCTGCCACAGTTCCACATCGCATTCATCGGCGGTGGCAGGCGAAATCGGGCGGTGCTCGTGCTGCCGGAGCGCCTCGCGGCCGCCCACCCAGACCTTGACGCCGTCATTGCAGCCGATCCTCAGCTTGGCGACTCGCGCCCGGGGCACATGGTAGTCCGTGGCCAGGTAGTACGTCCCCTGGTCCCCATCAATGCCCGCCAGCAAGTTGACCGATGGCTCTGCCACCGAGAGCCGCCGCCACCCTTCCCCGCCGAGCGGCGTCTCGCCGGACAGAATCCCGACCTGTTCCGGCGTATGGGAGTCGTCGAAGCTGCCGTAGGGCCCGGCCACGTACCAGAGGGACTCGCCGACCAGTGAGATGGGGAACGTCATCTCCGTCGCGTCTTCCAGGGTGACGAAGAGCGTGCACGGGTTCGCGGCGCTGATCTTCGCCTGCTCCTCGGGCGCGCTCAGGGCTGCCATGAACGAGACCGAAGACCCCTCGGGAAGCGTCACCTGCTCGGATTGGGTGGTGACGATGAAGCCGATTGGCGCCGAGATTCGGGCGCGCAGGTCCACGCTCCTCAGGCCCGTGTTGGTGATGCCGATCGCCAGCCTGCGGGGAGCGTCGTACCCGATCGTGGGCCGCATGTCATAGTCGATGCTCACTTCCAGGGGCTCGCGCCGGAATGAGGTGACGTACGATCCCATCGCCATCTGTCGGATCAGGCTCGAGGCGTCGGGCGCGGTCAGCACCAACTGCTCCTCCGGCGATTCGTTCACCAGTTGCACCCGGCCGGCAAGCTCCGAGCGAACCAGCACCCGACCCACCTCGACCGTCTGCTCCACCAGCCCCATCATAGAGAGCGACGCGCCCAGTCCGGTCACCCCCCAGCCCGGCGCAAATTCATCGACCACGATGCCGCGCAGCAATGCCGGCATGGCGGAGGCGCCCAGCGCTGCGCCGACGATCATCCCGGCCGCGCCACACGTCGCCCGGGTGCTCCATCCGCACCTGGCCGCCGTGAGCAGAGTCCGCCACAGATCTCCTCGCTCGTGCACCAAGGCCAGCGCCACCAGCGCTGCCGCCACCACCCCGTCGCGCACGTCCTCCGAGCCATAGGCGCGAAGCAGCATTTCCCGGGTCCGCGACCATTGGGCCAGTTCGCCGTGCCATCGCACCACGTCGCGAACCGCGCGCGCCACCCGCGACTCACTCGGCGCGAGGCTCAGCGCCACCTCTACCAGTCGCGTCGGTTCCGACTCCACGAAGGCCGCGCTCACCATCGCCGCCACCATCACCGCGGCCTCGATGCCGGTGTCGGCGTGATCGAGCATCGCGTCCTGCCGCGCGAACCGCACCGCCTCTCTGGGATCTCCCGGCAGCAGCATCCCCCAGAAATCCGTCCGCTCCATAGCGCCCAGGGTCGCCTGATAGGGGTTGTCAAACGTCCCCGACAGCGGCGGGCACAGCCCGCGTCGGAAGTTCGAGGTGGCGTGGGCCAGCTCCCCATCCGCATACGCGATATGCGTAAGCCAGGCCGCGCAGAGATCATCCGCGGTCAAACGCGGCCCCACGGTTTGCAGAGCCCGCAGCCAGACCAACTGGAAATCCAGGGGCGGGCCTGGCTCCGGCCGGCCGGGCAGCATTTGCCCCAGGTAGCTGGGATCGAGATCGTGCGACTGCTTCTGTCCGTCCAGCGGCGCGCCAACAGCCAGGCCGATGAACTTCCCGAGCCACCCGCCGTGCACCTTATCGCGATATCTGGCCTCGGACAGAGTTACCATCTCGTGTCGCCCCCGAACGCCGACGCCGCTCACTGCGCGCTCGGCCGGCGAATTCTAACACAACGCTTCGCGGGGGTAAAGCTGAGCCCTGCGACAGGGTGCGATCCTCTTTCCACTGTCGACCCCGCGACAGGATCGGCAGGACCGGCTCGCTCGCGACAGAACTGGCCTCATTGCCATGTCCGACACCGGCAGGATGCTCTTCGACCTATTCCTGCTCTTCGCCGCGGGTCGCGTAGGGGGAACCGCTTTCGCGCTCCTACGCCAGCCGGCCGTCGTCGGCGAGATCATCGCCGGGATCATCATCGGACCACATCTCTTAGGGCTGATAGCTGACTCCGCTATCCACGAGGTGTTCGCCCAACTCGGCGTGGTGTTTCTGTTGTTCATCGTGGGCCTCGAGATCCAGCCGCGCTCCCTCTGGCAGGTGGGCCGGTATGCCGCCTCCGTCGGCGCCCTGGGGGTGGTGGTTCCCTTCGCGGGCGGCTACCTGCTGATGCGAGGTCTGGGCTGGTCGCTCACAGAGGCGCTCTTCGTCGGCACTGCTCTCACCGCCACCAGCGTGGGCATCACCGCTCGCGTCATGTCTGATCTGTCGGCGCTACAGACGCGCGTCGCTCAGGTGATCCTGGGGGCTGCGGTGTTCGACGACATCCTGGGCATGCTCGTGCTGGCGGTGGTCTCCGGCCTCGCTGCCGGCACCCTCTCCGGGGCCCAGATCGGCCTGCTGGTCGGCGAGTCGGTCGCCTTCTGCGTGCTCGCCTTCGTCGTCGGGAGACAGGCGGTACGTCACCTCAGCCCCAGGCTCTCGTCCTTCGGCGAGGCCACCGGGCGGGACACAGTCTTTGCGCTCGCGATGGTGCTCTGCTTCGCCTTCTCCGCGCTGGCCGACCTTATCGGCCTCGCCGCCATCATCGGGGCCTTCTTCGCCGGCATCATCTTCGCCGAGATCCCCGACGCGCCCCGACTGCGGAACTCCATGCAGCCGATCTACGAGTTCCTGGTTCCGATCTTCTTCGTACTCATCGGGGTGAAAGTCGATCTTCCCAACCTACTGACCCTGCAGGCGCTGCCGCTCGGGCTGCTCATCACCCTCGTCGCCATCCTCGGCAAGCTCATCGGCTGCGGCCTGGCGGCCCTGCCCCTGGGGAGGCGCGAGGCGCTTACGATCGGCGTCGGCATGGCGCCCAGAGGGGAAGTGGGGATCGTCGTCGCCGTCATAGGCCTCTCCCGCGGCGTCATGTCGAGCGCCATCTATTCCGAGATCATCCTCATGTCCGTCCTCACTAGCCTACTCGCCCCGCCCGTGTTGAGGATGCTGCTGACCAGGCCTCAGCCGCCCGCCGCCGATGTTGCTGGAGCGCCGCGGTGATACCCTGCCCATGAACCCTCTCCTCCGCGGCTTTCTGGACCTGCTCTACCCACCGCGCTGCGAGGCCTGTGGCCGCCTGCGGCGGGAGCCGATCTGCGGCGAATGTCTGGCACAGGTCGAGCACATCGCGCCGCCGGTGTGCGAGGTGTGTGGGGTCGCGTTCGATCCTCGCGCTCGCGGGGCGCCAAGGTGTGAGGACTGCCGCGGCCGACGCCTGCCGTTCCGCATCGTGCGCACCGCCGCCCACTACACCGGCCCCCTCGCCGATGCCATTCGCCGGTTCAAATACGATGGCCAGATCGTGCTCGCCAAGCCCCTGGGAGCGATCATGGGGGAGGCCCTAGGCAACGGCGCTGGAGACCTGGCCCCCGAGACGATTGACGTGATCTGCCCCGTCCCGCTGCACGCCTCGCGGCTCCGGGAGCGCGGCTTCAACCAGTCCGCGTTGCTCGCTGAGCACGTGTCTCAGGTCACAGGGAAACCGGTCAGACCGCTCCTGGTGCGCACCCGCCCCACCGCGCCTCAGGTCGACCTGCCCGCGCCCTCTCGTGCCGCGAACGTGCGCGGCGCCTTCGCCGCGGCGCTGACCGAGGTGGTGGCAGATCAGCGAGTGTTGCTGATCGACGATCTCTACACAACCGGCGCCACTCTCACCGACTGCGCCCGCGCGCTGAACCGCGCCGGCGCGGCCGAGGTGCGCGTGCTCACGCTTGCCCGGCCCTTGCCCCGCTGGCGCGTGCCGGTGTTGCCTGATCCGCCGTAGTCCGACAAGCTGGGCGCATTGCGCGCCCCTTCGAGGTCGACGTGAGCGTCGTCAGATCGCGAATCACCGCCAGAGGCACTGTCCAGGGGGTCGGCTTTCGACCCTTCGTGTACCGGCTCGCCACCTCCATCGGCCTCGCCGGACTGGTGCACAACTCCCCCGAGGGCGTGGTGGTCGAAGTCGAGGGCGAAGCCAAGGCAGTGGCGGAGTTCATCGACCGGATCGGCCGCGAAGCGCCTCCTCTCTCTCGCATCACGTCTTTGGAGACGGTTGCGCTGCCGCCGACCGGAGCCACCGGATTTCGCATCATGGAGAGCGCGCCAGGCGCGCAGCCCACTGCGCTCATCCCGCCCGATGTTGCGCTTTGCGCGGATTGCGCTCGCGAGATCGCCGACCCCGCCGACCGCCGGTTCGGCTACCCCTTCAC
The DNA here is from genome assembly GCA_963699135.1 of uncultured Armatimonadota bacterium. Classification (GTDB taxonomy): domain Bacteria; phylum Armatimonadota; class Hebobacteria; order Hebobacterales; family Hebobacteraceae; genus JBEKKD01. The sequence goes on from OY969415.1 coordinate 3,067,140, forward strand.
CAACTGCACCAACTGCGGCCCCCGCTTCAGCATCGTTCTGGGCATCCCCTACGACCGCCCCCAGACCACCATGGCTTCCTTCGCCATGTGCCGCGATTGCGGGTCCGAGTACGCCGACCCCGACGACCGCCGTTTCCATGCCGAACCCATCGCCTGCCCTGCCTGTGGCCCGGCGCTGCTGCTCGACGGGGAGCCCGCGCCCGGTGCGCTGAGCCGCGTCGCTCGCCTCCTTGCCAATGGCAAGATCGTGGCGATCAAGGGGCTGGGCGGCTATCACCTCGCCTGCGACGCCCGCAGTCCGGCCGCGGTCGAGGCACTGCGTACTCGCAAGGGCCGTGGGCAGAAGCCCTTCGCGATCATGGCGCGCGACCTGCCTGAGGCCCGCCGCGTGGCGGTGGTTAGCGATCGCGCGGCCGCGCTGCTCACCTCTCCCGAAAGCCCGGTAGTCATTCTCCCGGCGCGGCCCGACAACGGCCTCGCGCCTGGCATCGCCCCCCGGCAGTCGACTGTGGGCGTGATGCTACCGTACACGCCCCTCCACCGCCTGCTCCTCGCGCAGTCCCCGCCGGCGCTGGTGATGACCAGCGGCAACCTCGCCGAAGAGCCGATCGAGCACCGCGACGAGGAGGCGGAGCGCAAGCTCGGCCCCGTCGCCGATCATTTCCTCTCGCACAACCGGGAGATCGCCGTCCCCTGCGACGATTCCGTGGTGCGCTGCGAGGGCAATCTGCTGATCCCGGTACGACGGGCGCGGGGCTACGTGCCGCGTTCGATCTCGGTGGACGTCGCCTGCCCGCCGATCCTCGCCGTCGGCGGCCACCACAAGAGCACGTTCTGCCTGCTGCGCGAGGGCGAGGCGATTCTGAGTCAGCACATCGGCGACCTGGACAGCGTCGAGGCGCTGGACTACCTCGGCGAGGCGATCGCGCATTTCCAGCGGCTGTTCCGAACCACTCCGGTCATCGTCGCCCACGACCTGCATCCGGAGTACCTATCGACCCAGTACGCGCAGTCGCTCGATGGGGTGAAGCTCGTACCGGTACAGCATCACCACGCCCACATCGCGAGCGTGATGGCCGAGACCGGACTCAGCGGGCCCGTGATCGGCGTGGCCTACGATGGCACTGGCTACGGGCTGGACGGCACGATCTGGGGCGGCGAGATCCTGGTCGCCGGTCGCGTTGACTTCTCTCGCGCTCTCCACCTGCGACCCGTACCGCTCCCCGGCGGCGAGGCCGCCATCACGCATCCGGCCCGCACCGCGCTCAGCTACCTCGTGGACGCGTTCGGCCCCTCCGAAGCGGCTGGCCTTTCCCGCCATCTGCTGCCCTCTCTCGGCGAACCAGATGCGCGCGTAGTGCTGCGACAGATTGAGCGCGGCATCAACAGCCCCCTCGCCTCCAGCATGGGCCGGTTCTTCGACGCCGTGGGATCGCTCCTCGGCGCCTCTCCGCTCGCCACCTACGAGGGTCAGCCCGCGATGGAACTGGAGAGCATGGCGGCAGGAATCACTGGGCCTGTCGAGCCGTACTGCTACGAGTTCGACCAGGACACCATTGACACCAGGCCGGCCCTGCGGCAGGTCGCGGCCGACCTTGAGCAGAAGATAAAGATTGCGTTGATCGCCGCGCGCTTCCACGAGACTGTTGCCGCGTTCACCCTTGATGCCTGTCGGCGGACCCGGGCGAATGGCGGCCCCAGCGACGTGGTCTTGTCGGGAGGCGTGATGCAGAACGCGCGGCTGCTGTCCCGCCTGCTCAGCCTGCTGGAGAGAGACGGGTTCAGACCGCATACCCATCGCGAAGTGCCGGCCAACGATGGCGGCCTGAGCCTGGGGCAAGCCTTGATCGCAGCCGCGAGGAGCCGAGCCTGATGTGCCTTGCCATCCCGATGCGAGTCGTCTCCATCTCCGGCCACCTCGCCCAGGTCGAGGAGGCCGGCGTGAGACGCGAAGCGCGCATCGACCTAGTCGATGGTGTAGCGGTGGGTGATTACGTGATCGTACATGCCGGCGTCGCCATCGAGCGACTCGACCCGCACGAGGCGCAAGAGACGCTGCGCCTTTTTTCGGAGATGCTCAGTGGAACGCCTGAGCCAGCTACGGAACCCTGAACTGTTGCGACGACTCGCCGGCGAAGTGCGGGCGATGGCCGTCCCCGCCTGTACTCTTATGGAGGTGTGCGGCACGCACACCGTAGCCATCGCTCGCCACGGCCTGCGACAGGCGCTTCCCGCGGGAGTGCGCCTCATCTCCGGCCCCGGCTGCCCCGTGTGCGTGACCCCGCAGGATCAGATCGACCGCTTCATCGCCCTCGGCGGCATCGAGGGCGTCACCCTGGCCACGTTCGGCGACATGCTGCGGGTGCCCGGGAGCCAGCGCAGCCTGGAGCAGGCCCGCGCCGCGGGCGCGGACGTACGCCTGGTCTACTCACCGATGGATGCGATCACGCTGGCGGACCATCTCCCGGAACGTCAGGTCGTGTTCTTCGGCATTGGCTTCGAGACTACCGCGCCGGCCGTCGCCCTCGCCCTCACCGAGGCCAAGCAACGCGGCTTGCGCAACTTCTCCGTCCTCTGCGCGCACAAGCTCATCCCGCCTGCCATGACCGCCTTGCTGGACTCGGACGTGAACGTGGATGGTTTTCTCTGCCCCGGTCACGTCAGCGTCATCATCGGCAGCGATGCCTATCGCCCCATCGCGCAGCGCGGCAAGCCCTGCGTGGTCGCCGGCTTCGAGCCCGCCGACATTTTGCGAGCGATCGAACTCCTGTTGCGCCAGATCGCCGAAGGCCGCGCCGAGGTTGAGAGCGAGTACTCCCGCGCAGTGCGGCCACAGGGGAACGAGCGCGCCCGGACGCTGCTCGCGCGCGTCTTCCAGGTCTGCGACGCTCGTTGGCGCGGCATCGGCGCGATTCCGGGCAGCGGGCTCGCGTTGGCCGACGAGTTCGCCGATTTCGACGCCGCCCGCCGCTTCGCGGTGGACCTTCCGCTGGCTGAGGAGCCCCGCGGCTGCCGCTGCGGGGACGTCCTTCGGGGCCTCATCGACCCGCCCGAATGTCCCCTCTTTGGCGCTACCTGCACCCCCGCGGCTCCGGTAGGGGCCTGCATGGTCTCCAGCGAGGGCGCCTGCCAGGCGCATTACCGCTACCGAGGTAGCGAGGTGGCGCGTTGAGCCGCGACCGCATTCTGCTCGCCCACGGTGATGGCGGCCAACTCATGGCTGACCTCATCGCGGAAGTCTTCGCCGCCAGACTCGGGACCGGCGATCCGCCCGGCGACGACGCGGCCCAGCTCGACGCTGCCGGCCGGGTCGCGTTCACTACCGACGCGTTTGTCGTCGATCCTATCTTCTTCCCCGGTGGAGACATCGGCCGGCTCGCCATCTGCGGGACCGTGAACGACCTGGCCACCGCGGGCGCCAGGCCGCTCGCTATCAGCGCCGGGTTCATTCTTGAAGAGGGCCTCCCCATCGCCGACCTCGAGCGCATTGTCGACTCGATGGCCAGCGCGGCCCAGGAGGCCGGCGTACGCGTCATCACCGGCGACACCAAGGTCGTCCCCCGCGGCAAGGCCGACAAGCTCTATATCTGCACCAGTGGGGTGGGGCAGATCACCGAGGGCATCACTGTTTCCGGCGTCAACGCTCAGCCTGGGGACGTCGTGCTCGTTAGCGGCCCGGTCGGCGATCACGGGCTGGCCGTGCTCTCTCAGCGCGAGGGCTTCCAGTTCGAATCCGACATCATCAGCGACTGCGCGCCGCTGGCTGGAATGGTGCAGGACTTGCTGGCAGCGGCGCCTGGCGTTCACGTCTTGCGCGACCCGACCCGCGGCGGGCTGGCGACCGCGCTCAACGAGATCGCCCTCCAGTCCCGGGTCGAGATCGAGATCGGCGAATCTGCGGTGCCCGTGCAACCCGCGGTGGCGGCCGCCTGCGAGCTACTCGGCCTGGATCCCCTGTATGCCGCGAATGAAGGAAAGATGGTAGCCATCGTCCAGCGCAGGGACAGCACGGCGGCGCTTGCTGCTCTGCGCGCACATCCCTATGGCACGCATGCGGCGGTGATCGGCGCCGTAGCCGGGCGCAGCCAGGGAAGAGTCCTGCTTCAGACCGCCCTCGGCTCCCATCGTATCCTCGGCCGCCACGTCGGCGAGCAGATGCCGCGGATTTGCTAGACGTCGGCATTTCCTAGCGTGGGGCAAGGAGTTTGTGTTCGCTGTAACGAATCAATCCCCCCGCCCATTGCAGTACCCGGCCCGCAGGACGCGGGCTGATCCGGAAAAGGCTTGGGCCCCTAGGCTCGAGGCACCCAGGAGGCAACGTGAAAAGCGACCTTGAGATCGCACAAGCCGCCACCATGCGGCCTATTCTCCAGATCGCCGAAGGACTCGGTATCGCCGAAGACGAGATCGATTTCTACGGGCGCTACAAAGCGAAGGTCCACCTCGACACTCTCCAGCGGCTCAAAGGTCGCCCCAGCGGCAAGTACGTCGATGTTACCGCCATCACCCCCACCCCCCTTGGCGAGGGGAAGACCGTCACCACTATCGGCCTCTCCCAGGCCCTCGGCCACCTTGGCAAGAAGGTCGTGACCTGCATCCGCCAACCCAGCCTGGGACCGGTGTTTGGGATCAAGGGCGGCGCGGCCGGCGGCGGCTATTCACAGGTGGTCCCGATGGAGGACTTCAACCTCCACCTGACCGGTGACGTACACGCGGTCGGCATCGCCAACAACCTCCTCGCCGCCATGATCGACGCCCACCTCAAGCACGGCAACAGCCTCAACATCGACCCCCGCACCATCTCCTGGCGGCGCGTCATCGACCTGAACGACAAGTGGGCGGTCTACAACATCGTTGCCGGCTTGGGTGGCGAGAACCGCACGGTTCGCGAGACCGGGTTCGATATCACCGTCGCCAGCGAAGTGATGGCTATCCTCGCGCTCGCTACCAGCCTCAAGATCTGCGCCAGCGCCTCGGCCGCATCATCTTCGCCCAGACCTGGGACGGTCAGCCGGTGACCGCCGAGCAGCTCAAGGCTGCCGGCGCCATGTGCGTCCTCCTCAAGGACGCGCTCATGCCCAACCTGATGCAGACGCTCGAGAACACCCCCGTCTTCGTCCACGCGGGGCCGTTCGCCAACATCGCCCAGGGGAACTCCTCCATCATCGCCGACCAGATCGCGCTAAAGCTCGGCGAATACGTGGTCACCGAGTCCGGCTTTGGGGCCGACCTCGGCATGGAGAAGTTCATGGATATCAAGTGCCGCGCGAGTGGCCTGGCACCGAACTGCGTGGTGATCGTGGCCACCGTGCGGGCGCTCAAGATGCACGGCGGAGTCGGCAATATCCGCCCGGGCCGGCCCCTGCCCAAGGAGCTGATCGAGGAGAATCTGCCGGCCCTCGAGAAGGGCTGCGCCAACCTGGAAAAGCACATCGAGAATGCCCGCCTCTTCGGAATCCCGGTGGTGGTGGCGGTGAACCGGTTCACCCAGGACACCGACCGCGAGATCGAGCTCATCCGCAAGCGAGCGGCGGCGGCTGGCGCCGAGGGCGCTTACCTTTCCGAAGTCTGGGCGAAGGGCGGCGAAGGTGGCGCGGAGCTGGCCAAGGCGGTGATCGCCGCCTGCGAGAAGCCGAGCACGTTCAAGCTCCTCTATCCCGACGACGCCTCCATCAAGGAGAAGATCGAGACCATCGCCACCAAGATTTACGGCGCCGATGGCGTGGACTACGACACCGTCGCCGAGCGGAAGATCGAGGCCTTCACGCGATGGGGCCTGGACAAGCTTCCGATCTGCATGGCGAAGACCCACCTCTCGCTTTCGCACGACGGCAATGTGAAGGGCCGGCCGAGCAACTACCGCATCCCCATCCGGGACATCCGCCCCAGCGCCGGCGCGGGATTCCTATATCCGCTGCTGGGAACCTTCTCCACCATGCCGGGCCTGCCGAGTCGCCCGGCCGCGGTGGACGTTGACATTGACGACACCGGCAAGATCGTCGGGCTGTTCTGAGGCCTACCACGGGACATCAAGAGGAGCCGCGGCCTACTATGGGATATCTGGAGAAGCCGCTCAGGACGTATACCGACGCCCTCGCGGGGGGCGGACCAACCCCCGGCGGCGGCAGTGCGGCGGCCCTGGTGGGCGCGCTGGGAGCGGCGCTCAACAGCATGGTCGCCAACTTCACCGTCGGGCGCGAGAAGTTTGCGGCCGTCGACGCCGAGGTGCGCGCGCTGCTCGCCCAGAGCGAGAAGCTGCGCGCCGACCTGGAGCGACTCACCCAGGCCGACACCGAGGCCTACGCCCAGGTGGCCGCCGCCTACAAGCTGCCCCGCGACACCGACGACCAGAAGGCCGCGCGCCAGGAGGCGATCCAGGCGGCCCTCAAGACCTCGGCGGCGGTGCCGGTAGAGGCGGTGCGGGCCTGCCACGCCGTGCTCCGGATCGCCAAGGAACTGTTGGACAAGGGTAACCCGAACCTGATCACGGATGTCGGGGTGGCGGCGCGATTCGGCCTCGCCGCTATGGAGTGCGCTACCCTGAACGCCGAGATCAACCTGATTCACATCAAGGACAAGGCATTTGTCGACACCAGCTTCGATGCCATGAAGCCCCTGCTTGCTGAAGGCGAGGAGCTGGGTCGGGATATCTGGCACGCGGTTATCCACCGCGTGAGAGACGGAGTGAACGGGAAATGAGCGCAAAGCTGCTAGAGGGCAAGCCCATCTCGGAGGCGATCCGCGCCAAGGTGAAGGCCGAGGTGGAGGCGCTGAAGGCGAAAGGCGTCACGCCGAAGCTGATCGCGCTGCTGGCCGGCGACAACCCCGGCGCCAAGTTCTACGCGGGTGCGCAGCAGAAGGCCTGCGAGGAGGTCGGGATCGCCTATGAGCTATCTCAGCTCCCCGCCGAGATCACCCAGGCCGAGCTCGAGGCCGAGATCGGTAAGGTCAACGGCAATCCGTCGGTGAACGGCATTCTGCTGCTGATGCCGCTGCCCAAGGGCCTGAGCGGTCCCGCCGCCCAGGCGCTGATCGACCCGCAGAAAGACGTGGACGGCGTCAGTCCCGCCAACGTCGGCCGCATCGTACTGGGCCAGCCTCGCCTCGCCCCCTGCACCGCCATGAGCGTGATCGAGCTGCTGCGCAGCAGCGGCCTGGACTGCTACGGCAAGGAAGCCGTTGTCGTCGGCAGCAGTGAAATCGTGGGCAAGCCGGTGGCCCTGCTGCTGATGGATAGGTACATCACCGCGGACGCCGCCGGGAACACCGACAAGCTCGCCGGCGCCACCGTCACCGTCTGCCACATCGGCACCAGTCAGAGGGGCGACCTGGCGGCCCACACCCGGCAGGCCGATATCCTGGTCACCGCCGTCGGCGTGAAGCCGGGGTTGATCACGGGCGACATGGTGAAACCGGGCGCGATCGTGATCGATGTCGCCACCATCCGCGTGAAAGACGCGGAGAGTGGGAAGACTAGTACATATGGGGATGTCGATTTCGCCGCGGCCAGCGAGAAGGCGGCCGCTATCACCCCTGTCCCCGGAGGCGTCGGCGTGGTGACCACCGCGATCCTTCTGCGCAACACCGTCGAGGCCACCCGCTGGCAGCTTGGCGCCTAGTGTGGATGGGCGCGCGTTCGCGCCCGCTGGAAGTCGATTCTGAGGAGTGAACCATGACGATCAGTGAACCCAAGTCCCTGGAGGAAATCCTCGGGGCGATCGAGGGCCAGGACAAGCTCTTCCTCGTGGGCTGCAGCGACTGCGCCACCGTGGTGCAGGTCGGCGGCGAGGAGCAGCTCAAGGCGATGGCAGCGAAGCTTGCCGAGCACGGGAAGACCATCACCGGTATGCTCGTCGCCGAACCGGGTTGCCACCTGCTCGGACTCCGCAAGGAGTTCCGCGCTCACCGCCAGGAGATCGATGCCGCCGACGCCATGCTCATCATGTCCTGTGGCACCGGCGCCCAGACCGCTGCCCAGGCGACCGACAAGCCCGTGCACGCGGCGACGAACACCCTCTTCCTGGGCTGCGTCGAGCGCTTCGGCCAGTTCCGCGAGTACTGCTCCGCCTGCGGCAACTGCACCCTGGAGCAGACCGGCTACATCTGCTCCGTCACTCGCTGCTCCAAGGGCCTGCAGAACGGTCCCTGCGGCGGCACCACCGCCGAGGGCAAGTGCGAGATCAACCCCGAGACCGATTGCGGTTGGCTGCTCATCTACAACAAGCTCAAGGAGCAGGGTAACCTCGACGCGCTGAAATCCTACACGGCGCCCAAAGAAGCGCTCGTGCATCCTGGCCAGCGAACACTCTCCCGGGAGGGCAAAGAGGAATGAGCCTGCGCCCCGTTCTCCAGTCCGACAAGTTCGTCGTCACCTCCGAGGTGGGGCCGCCCAAGGGCACCAACCTAGAGCACGTGATCGAGGAGTCCAAGCTCCTCGGCCCCCTGGTCGACGGCATCAACGTCACAGATATCCAGGCCGCGGCGATGCGGCTCGGTTCCATGGCCACCTGCCACCTCATCAAGGACGTGGGCTGCGAGCCGGTGCTCCAGATGGTGTGCCGCGACCGCAACCGATTGGCGCTTCAGAGCGACCTGCTCTCCGCCTGGGTGCTGGGCGTCGAGAACGTCCTCTGCCTCACCGGAGATCACCCCACCCTGGGCGACCACAAGGGAGCGAAGGCCGTCTACGATCTCGACTCGGTCAGCCTGCTCAAAGTGGCCAAGGGCCTCAACGAGGGCCACGACATGATGGGGAACGAGCTCGAGGGCAAGCCCGACTTCTGCCTGGGCGCGGTGGTGACGCCGGGCGGGAATCCGCTCGACATGCAGATCATGAAGCTGGAGAAGAAGGTCGAAGCCGGGGCCGAGTTCATCCAGACCCAGGCCGTCTACGACGTGAACCAGTTCGCAGATTTCATGGACAAGGTCAGCCATATCAAGGTCCCCATCCTCGCCGGGATCGTGCTGCTCAAGTCCGCCGGCATGGCCCGTTACATGAACAACAACGTCGCCGGCGTCACCGTGCCGGATGAGCTTATCAAGCGAATGGCCACCGCCGGTGAAGCCGACAAGGCCGCCAAGGCCGAGGGCAAGAAGGGCGGCAACCAGGTCGCGGTCAGCGTCGAGATTGCCGCCGAACTCATCGACGGCTTCAAGCCTCTCTGCCGCGGCATCCACCTCATGCCGCTCGGCTGGGGCCACCACGTGCCAAAGGTGCTGAAGGCCGCCGGGCTGTAGCGCGCCGCGGCTACGTGCCGCGCGGCCGATGGTGAGTGTACGAGTATCCGGGGGAGCCCTAAACGGGCTCCCCTCTTGTTTGGGGAGGCCGCGGGGTGTCAGCCTAGATTCTCGCTGCCATTCTTGCAGGAGAAGCTCCCGTCTCTCCGAACTGTTCACCCATACAACTGGAGGGGGTCGCATGCGGACACTACGGCTCGTTGTCTTCGTATCCCTCGTGATGCTCTTCTCGGCGCTCAGCCCGGGCTTCCCCGGGCAGGCGCCAGCGCGCACTGATGCTGCGGCCCCCGCCAAGGGCGCCGAGCCCCAGCAGCAGTTGTCCGATGAGGCCCGCGCGCTCGACCGTCTCACAGGTCGCGTTGACGCGATGCAGCAGGCGGTGAATGCCGCCGCTGTGGCCGGCCAGACGGCTAGCCAGAGTGCCGACCGAACCATCAGCCTTGCCAAGCTGCTGTTTGCGCTCGCCGCTGCTCTGGCAGGCGTTCTCGCGTTCCTTGGCTACCGAAGCTTCGGAGACCTACGGCGCAAGGCCGAGGAGCAGTTCGCCGACATGAGAGCGCAGGCCCAGCAGTGCGTGAGCCAGGCTGAGCAGGCAGTCACTGCTGTTCGCGAAAGCGCTGAGAAGGCAGACGAGTATGTGAAGCGCATGGACGAGTTCGTCCGCCAGACCGAGGAGAAGGCCCGCTCTCTCTCCTCTCTGGACCCGACGAAGGATATGTCCCCCGCCGACAAGCAACAGCTCGAGGACTTGGGCCATCGCCTTGATCTCGTCGAAGCCCTCGGCCTACCTCTGGACGCCAAGGCCTGCCTCGCCCGCGGCAATGACTACTTCACCCGCGGAGACTATGCCTCTGCGCTGGCGTGCTGCGGCCGTGCTATCGGACTCAAGCCCGACTATGTCGAGGCGCACTACAACCGGGGGGTGGTTCTGACAGCACTCGACAGGAATGCAGAAGCGCTCGCCGCCTATGACCGCGCCATCGAACTCAGGCCCGACCTTGCTGACGCGCACTGCGGCCGAGGAGCGGCACTCTGGAGCCTGGGCAGGCATCAGGAGGCGCTCGCCGCCGCTGACCGCGCCATCGCTCTCAAGCCCGATCATGCAGGCGCGCACTGCAACCGGGGAGCGGCGCTTTGGAGCCTGGGCAGGCATCAAGAGGCGCTCGCCGCCTTTGATCGCGCCCTGGGGATCGATCCCAACCGAGGTAATGCCCGCTACAACAGAGCCTGTGCACTTGCCAGTCTCGGCAGGGGAGATGATGCACTAGCTGACCTGAGGGGGGCCGTTCAGCTAGATCCGCTCCTCAAAGACAAGGCCAAGACCGAGCCTGAACTTGAGAGTCTCCGCTCCGACCCGGACTTCCGGGCTCTGGTCGGGCTGGACGACCAACCGCCTGCACCGCCCGCGGCATCAGTCTGACCTCCCCTACAACCCCCAGAACCCGTACACCGGCGTGTTGAGGACCATGCCGATGAGGGTCCAGCCCATGCCGACGACGGTTTCCCCCAGGATGAGGCCGAAGAAGAGTGGCAGCGCCTGGCGGTAGAGCCTCAGGCCGCCATAGCGGAGCACCGAGGACTTGACGAGGAGGGCGATCAGCATCGGCATCCACACCAGGTGGATCGACCAGCTTGCCGCCAGCGCGTAGGCCACCGGGTGTAGCGGCCAGCCCACGATCGCGGTGCGGGCCGCGCCCAGCAGCAGCGTAACGCCGAAGCCCCCGGCCATCGCCAGCAACAGGCCGAGGTTGGAGCCGTGTGGGTTGTCGAGCTGGGACTGAAGCTGCTCGCAGATCTCCGTGCCCTGCCAGTCCGAACCGCTCCACTTCGACACTACCCCAAGCGTGTAGGCGTAGTGCATCCACGCCCAGAACCCGGCGATCATCCCCAGCCCCGCCGCCAGCACCATCGCCACTACTATCACCCGACTGCGCGACTTAGCGCGAGCTGACATCTGAAGCCCCTCGATGGTGTGGCCGATGGGGTGTCCGCGGTAGGCGCGGTTCAGCCACCAGAGCATGGCGAACATGCTGAGATCGCGGCGAGTCATGTTGGCAGTGCCCAGCACCGCGGGAATGCTTACCCCCGGGCCGGACTGATGGAAATCATGCACCGGCGACCCGAATTCCGCCCGCACCCGCGCCACGGCGAGGGCCAGCAGATAGTAGATGATGAAGTACGGGACGGCCAGCCACAGGCGCATCCCCCCGTGCACGCTGAACCACACTAGCAGCCCGATGCCGACGACGATCCCGATGGCCGCCACCCGATAGCTCAACCCCTCCCCCTCATCGCTGACTTCCGAATGCCGGCCGATGATGCGATGCCAGACCGCTCGGAAGTAGCTCCGCCCGACCAGCAGCGGGCCGACCGCGATCGCCAGGTAGCCGCCGAACATCTGGTTGTTGGCGTAGGGGAAGACCGACTCCGCAGTCGACGTTCCCCACCCCTGGCTCACCCCAATCGCCGCCGCCAGCACGAACATCAGCTTCCAGAGGAAGAAGAAGAAGATACACGAGAACAGGATATCCAGCGGCACCAGGAAGGCGATGCCGATCACCGCCGGGTAGAACGTCACCGGCAGCCATCCCACGGCGCGCCAGGGCAGGTCGGGGAGCAGGCTGGTGATGTCATTCGCGCCCCAGTTATCTACCGTGGGCGCGATCCGCAGATACGGCACCGCCGGATAGAGGTAGTGCAGGCCGTTGATCACATCCACCGAGGCGGCCAGCGCGAAGCCGATCCACAGCAGCTTGCTCCGCCACAACGTCGTGTCCGGCTCGGTGAGCGCCATCGGCAGCTGGACGATGGGGAAGGTCAGGCGCTCCCGGTCCGCCCACTGCTGGCGCACCAGCACCGACAGGCAGATCATCACGAAGATCAGCACCACCGCGAATCCCGTCCACCAGAAGGTAGGGCTCAGCCAGGCCGAGATGATCGGCCACTGGTACATGGTGGAGGAGCCGTTGAAATAGCCCTCCAGTATCTTCGGGTCCGAGACCACCAGCCACGGCGGCGCCGTCGAGAACGCCTGGTCCCAGCGGTTGGTGGGGTTGGCGAACCAGAAGGCATGGGTGATCGACGGGATCAGCACCTGCAGGTTGTCATACGCCACCGCCGAGCTGCTGATGGTGAGCATGACATAGACGATGATCAGCTCGGTCTGGTTCAGCGCCAGCCGCGGCGCGAACCTGCGCGCGCGAACAGATTCGCCAGCGCCAGGAAGAAGAGAATGAATATGACGTTGAAGAACAGCGAGATCGTGGTGGGGATGACGCCGTAGACGTAGATGTGCTCGGTGTACAGCAGCCAGATGGCATTGAACGGCAGCAGCAGAATGCCGATCACGAAACCGCGCCAGACCCGCCCGGCGGGCGCCTGGCGGATGCTGCGGTTCAGTTTCCGGCCCGTCTCTCGCTGCCCATGGACAGCCTCGGCGTCACTCGAACTCGACATGCACTCATCCCGCGTGGTGGTGCGCCATTCTAGCCGATTGGGGAGGAACGGGGAAGGGCGCGGCGAGGAGGGCCCAGTAACCTACCCCTGCGCAGCAGGGGTGGGGCCGTCGCCGTCATTCTGCAGGCACGCCGATGGCGTGCCCCCCCTACAGCCCCCAGAAGCTATAGGTCGGCATCCCCGTAATCAGGCCGACGATGGGCCAGCCGCAGCCGATCACGCTCTCACCCAGGATCAGCCCATAGAAAAGCGGCAGCACCTGCCGATAGAGGCGCAGACCGCCGTAGCGCAGCACCATCGCCTTCGCCACCCAGGCGATCAGCATCGGCATCCACACCAGGTGGATCGACCAGCTCGCGGAGAGGGCGTAGGCGACGGGGTGCAGCGGCCAGCCCATGAAGGCGGTCCTCGCCACGGCCAGCAGCAAGGTGATGACGAAACCGGCGCTGATGCCGATGAAGGCCCCGGGATTGGGCTGCGTCGGGTTCTGAACCCAGTTCTGCAGATACTGCACATCTCCACGCCGCGGGAGTCGCCGCCGTTCCACTTGGAGCCGACGCCCAATGCTGTAGGCGTAGTGCAGCCAGCCCCAGAACACGGCGATGGTGCCCGCGCAGGTTGCCAGCACGATCGCCGCGATCAGCGCCGCGGCTCGAAGAGCGGCTGCGGTGCGCCATCTGCACCCCCTCGATGCTGATGCCGATGGGGTGGGAGCGGTAGGCGCGGTTGAACCACCACAGCACGCTCAGCATCGACAGATCGCGCTGGCCCATGCTGGCCGTGCCGGCCACGTAGGTCATCGTCTGGCCCGGGCCGGCGAGATGAAAGTCGTGCACCGGGGAGCCGAACTCAGCCCGCACCCGCGCCACCGCCAGCGAGACCAGATAGTAGATGACGAAGAAGAGCGACGCCAGCCGGAGCGACAGCCCGCCGCGCACCGCGAACAGCACTAGCAGAATGACCCCGATCACCACGCCGATGGCCGCGGTGCGGTAGCTCATCCCTTCTTCGCTGTCATCCACCTCGGACTTGCGCCCGAGGATCCGCAGGCCGACCTCCCGGAAGTACCGCCGGCCCACAAACATGGGTCCGAGCGCGATGGCGATGTAGCCGCCGAACATCTGCTCGTTCACGTACGGGAAGACCGTCTTCTCCGACTCCGAGTAGCCCTGGCTCATGCCGGTGGCGGCGGCGATCACGAACATCAGCTTCCAGAACCAGAAGAAGAACACGGAGGAGAAGAGCAGATCGAGCGGCACCAGAAACGAGATACCGATCACCGCCGGATAGAACGTGACCGGCAGCCAGCCGATACCGGCCCACGGCATATCGGGGATGTACTTCATGAGGTCGTTCGACCCGCCGCTGTCCAGCGTCGGCGCGATCGAGAGATAGGGAATGGCCGGGTAGAGGTAGTGCAGGCCGTTGACGAGGTCGATGGAGCCGGCCAGTGCGAAGCCGATCCACAGCAGCGGGTTCCGCCAGAGGGGCGTCCCCTGTTCGCTCACCGCCAGGGGGAGCTGGATGATGGGGAAGGTCAACCGCTCCCGGTCGGCCCACTGAGAGCGCACGATCACCGAGAGGCAGATCATCACGAACACCAGCACGACGATGAACCCGGTCCACCACAGCACCGGCGTCAGCCAGGCCTGGACGATGGCTCCCTGATAGAAGCTGGAGGAGCCATTGTAGTAGCCATACAGAATGCGCTTGTCGGCGACCACCAGCCACCGCGGCACCACTTCCAGCATCTGGTCATAGCGGTTCTCCGGGTTGGCGAACCAGAAGCCGTGCGTCATCACCGGGATCAGCACCTGCATGCCGTCCAGCCCGGCCGAAGCAGTGCTGATGGTGAGCATGACGTAGACGATGATCAGCTCGCCCTGGTTCAGCGCCCAGCGCGGCCGCAGCCGCCTGACAGCGCCGTTGCCCAGCGCCAGAAAGAAGAGCATGAAGACGACGTTGAAGAAGAGCGAGATGGTCGAGGGGATGGGGCCGTGGGCGCCGATGTGCTCCATGTAGAGCACCCAGAGGGCGTTGAACGGAAGCAGAATCAGGCCCGACGACGAAACCGCGCCAGACGCGTGACCTTGCTCCCACCGGGCTCTCAGCCGCGCGTCTCCGCGCCGAAGGAGGTCCCTCCTGGTGCCGCGCTCCGGCCGGAGTATCGGTTCGGCGGTCTGCGCTCACTCGACCCTGAGCACCTTCACGTCTCTGGGCTGAAGGATGACTGGCAGCGTGGCGATGCCGCCGGAGACTACCGCCGCGGGCGCGCCGGTCGAGATGAGTTCCCGGAGCGCCAGGTCAGACGCTCCCGGCTTCACCTGTGCCAGGTCGAACGCGATCTTCGCCTCCTGCACCTGCTCGCTGTCATTGAACAGCGTGAAGAACAGCGGCCCCCCGGCCTTGCCGAAGCGCTCGACGTAGACCTTTGGGTTGCTTGATCGCGCGGATGTCACCGGCTCCCAACCAGCCGCGCTCAGGGCGGAGATGATCGGGATGTACTTCTTGAAGATCGGCCGGTCCCGGTTGTAGAGCGCCGGGTCCTTCCAGTATGGATCCTCCGAGGCGTTGTGACTGAAGAAGCTCGGGAAGAACCCATAGGCCGCGGCATGCTTCATGTAGGCCGTCACCCCCTCGGCCGGGAACTTCTTGTAGTCCGTATTGAGCAGCAGCAGATAGGGGCGCTGGTAGCACAGCGCCCGCCAGTAGTTCATGATGTCGTCGGAGCTGTTGCCGCCGAACTCGGTTCCCATCACATCCAGATAGGCCGCTCCCCAGGGCGTCTCGAAGGGAACGCCGTTGGCGAAGGTCATCTTGCCCTGCGACCACATCCGGTCTGCGATCTCGTGGGCGAAATCCACCATGTCGAACATCACCGTCTGGCAGACGCGCCCTTCCCGGTCGAACACGAGAGGGGTCTTCACATTCGGGAAGTGCTCGCGCCGGTAGTTGCGCGCCCGTGGGAACAGGTACATCTCGAAGCTGTCGTGGTAGAGCCCGGTCAGGTTCGGATTGCGCTCGAAGGCGCGCTCGATCCGGTCCCACAGGTCCTCGAATTGCGTCACCAATCCTGGCTGAGACGGCACTTCGGGATTCGGGTCGATGCAGATCACCGCGCCATCACACCACGGCTCGTTCTCGATCCGCGCCGCCCACCCTCCGCCCGGCCCTTCGACCGCCGACGTGATAGTGGCCTGGTCCTTGTGACTGCCCTCCGCCGCCCGCTCCTTCGCCAGGTTGACGGCGTTTTCGAGAGTGCGCTCCATCTCCTTGGGCATGCGCACCCAGTTGCTCCAGGGCTCTACGTAGAAGAAGCTGTAGATGCCCTGCTCCTGGTCGAAGGGGACGTTGTTGTCGCCTTCCTTGAACTGGAACCCGAAGTCTTGCCAGCCCTCCACAGTGGCGATGTCGGTGAAGGGCATCCATATGCCCTCTTTCTGGTTGCGCTTCGTGAAGCAGTCGGGGAAGAGCCGGTAGTAGCGCTCCAGCGCCGACCGGAAGCCCCATGCCGGGTCGCTCCGGTAGAGCACCAGGCTGAAGCTGGCGCGGGAAGGGAAGCGCTTGGTATCGGGCGTCAGGCCCAGATCCACTTCCGCATAGAACTCGCGCTTCGCGGCGTCATAGCCGAACCGCCACAGCCGCGGCAGGTCGAGCGGAGCGCCGATGACCAGCGCCTCTTTGTCGCCGCTGATGCAGGCCAGCGGCCATCGGGAGGCCTCACCCGTGGAACCCACCCCCCGATCGACGAACGCGCCGTACTGCTGGCCGGCCTCGATCTTGCGGGAGGTGCGCTGATCATCGTGCCACTGCCATTCGACCGCTTCCACGGGGTAGGCGAACCGCACCGTGATCGCCCGGTCCTTGCCCTCCAGGTCCTGGACCTCACCGTCGATGCGGATGGCGTCTCCTGTGACGCGGTAGATGGCGCGGAGGCACAGTCGGAGCGCGGCGACTTCCGCCTCCTGCTTCAGAGAGCCGTCCGCTTGCTCCACGATCGGCCCCAGTGGTTGCATGAGATCGGACTTCGCCGCGAAATCCCGGAGAAAGAACCCACCGGGCGGAGTGGCTGCCAGCCCTCCGCTCTCCGGGGAGAAGTTCAACGTGAATCCGCCTTCAGTGCGCAACGATGGGGCTCGGCCGGCGGCTGCGGCCGCCGCGCAGGTCAACACCAGCAGGCATGGCGCCAGCCAACACCAGGTCATGGAATCACCTCCAGGCGTGAGATAGCGCCTCACAGGGCACAGTCGGGGTATACGACGCGCCGCGAGCGACAACCTCTGGCCTCGCGTCGGGGTATGCGCGTGAGGGTAGGCGATGCGCGCGCCGCTTGACTTCCCTCCCCCTCGCGCGGTAGCATTTCCCCGCTGCCTTCAGACGTGGTGAGCGTAGCTCAGTGGTAGAGCGCCGGACTGTGGCTCCGGTGGCCGGGGGTTCAAGTCCCCTCGCTCACCCCATCGAAGCAGGAAAAGCAAGTGACGTGCTTGCTTTTCTTGCCGCCCGAACGGGGCAGGGGCTGGCTTCCAGCTGGGCCGCGCTTCCGAGACGATCTGTTGGCGGCGAAGCCTCAGCTATAGGCGCTGTCGGCCGGGCTGCAGGCCGAGGGCCATCGGCTCACCCTCGTGAGAGTGCTTGAGATGCTGATCTGGATCGAGACCGAACCCCGAGGCTACTATCGCCGGCCTGCTCCATGACACATGCACGGCGCCGCCCACAGCAGGCATGACCAGCCCTGACCCTTTGGGAGAGCACCTGGGAGAACAGACCCATGCAAGAACTCGTCACAATGATCGTACGGTCCCTGGTGGATGAGCCGGAGCGCGTGGTCGTGAACAAGATTGGGGGCGAGAGAAGCATCATCTTCGAGGTGCAAGCGGTGCCGGATGACCTGGGGAAAATGACCGGGCAAGGTGGTCGGATCGCAAACGCCCTGCGGGCGCTGATCCGTGCCGCCGGAGCGAGGGAGCACAGGTCGATCTGGGTGAAGCTCAAGAGCGCCCCCTCGATAGCGCCAAAGAGCGACGAAACGCTCCTGAGACTGATACATGAGGCCGTCGAAGGGAAGGTCCAGGTCTACCTGGCCATACTCCCTCTCACCCGCTGCGTTCCGTTCGACACTGACTACAGTCCCGAGGTGCACCCCGCTATCGCCGCACTCACCGAAGCCAGAGCGAAGCAGCTTGCTGAGAAGCCTCCGTCCTTGCTTGTCTACCCGCGGGGCGACTCGTTCGTGGTGTCCGACGATTACCCAACCCTCTTCGCCTACCTGCGGACCGAATGGACTTACGTCGCCGCCGTTGTGTTGGGCAAGCCCGAGGGGGGTGGAGTGGAGATCGTGCGGGGCCCACTCAGTCCCGAGGAGGCGAAAGAGGCGATCTTCGGGGAAATGGTGCAGGAGTAACAGGCAGCCCCTGTGCCATGCAGCATCAATCCCTTGACAGCACAGTGACACTGGGCTTGCCGTTCCGCGCCACTAGGGCCGCACAGGCTGGATCGTCGGTTGCTTCGAGAACGATCTGGTGAGCACACACAGGGCAGGTGGCTGAGCCATGCCTACGAGCTGTCCCCTCCAACTCCACGGCCGAGAGATCGCCAGCGTCTTCGAGCTTCTCGGCTACCGGGAGAACGACATAACCGCTAGCTTAGGCTGGGCACTCTCACGATCCCCGCTGTTTCGAGCCGGACTCATAGGTGACGTGTTCCCGGAGGCCCAGCACAGTGCCGCAACAAGCATCGTCCTGCAGGAGGCAGCGGAATCCGGTGGTTACACTGACGTCGAGATCCAGGGGGAGCACATCCACTGCATAGTCGAGGCAAAGCGGGGCTGGAATCTGCCCAATTGTGAACAGCTGGGCAAGTATGCTGCACGATTCACCACCGGACCTGGGCAGGCTGCCATCCTGGTGATCTCCGAGTGCTCCCCAGACTATGCGGCACGGAATCTCCCACAGGCGGTATCCGGAGTCCGAGTCCACTACCGGAGCTGGAGACAGATCGACGCCCTTTCCAGCCGTGTTGCCACCCGGAGATCGCTGCACGAGCGGCAGCTGCTGGCCGAACTGAGGGCATACCTAAGGAGGGCCATGACCATGCAGGATCAGGAGTCGAACCTCGTCTACGTCGTATCGCTCGCATCAGACACTCCAGAATGGTCAAGCATCTCCTGGCGGGACATCGTCAACAAGAAACGCCGCTACTTCCACCCGCCCGCCAAGAAGGGCTGGCCCCTAGAGCCCCCCAACTATCTGGGGTTCCGGTACGACCGGAAGCTACAGAGCATCCACCATGTGGAGCGATACGAGATCGTTGACCGCCTGCACATGAGGATTCCTGAGATCAGCCCGGACTACAAGGGGAGGCACGCTATCTACATGCTCGGCGAGCCCATCGTCCCACGCCACGACGTGCTGACGGGGAAGATATATCCGAGTGGCCGGGTATGGGCGATGATCGACCTTCTTCTAACATGTAGCACCGTCTCGGAGGCACGTGACCTGACGAAGCAACGTCTGGCACGCCTCGGTTCCGGGAGCACCTCTGGAGTCGCTCTCCAGACCGGAGTCCAAGAGAGCGCCGCATACCAGACTATCAGTCCGTGAGGTACTCACCGCTCATTGGCAGACACTGCCGAATCTTCGTCACTGGCATGGGAGGGCAGGATGGAGTTCACCAGAGCAGGCCTGTCTAGTGCTGGATATGAGGGTCTCATTGCCATACGAGATCTTCGGCGTACCGAGTGTCGAGATGTTACCTCGGAGTCTGGAACGTACATCGTTGTGCTGCCCGAGGGCTTCGTAGTGAGCTTCCTTGACCAGAACCCGGGAGGACACTTCAAGGGTAAGGACCCGACCGTCCCTAGGGCCTTCCTGGAAGCCCAGTGGGTACCCGATACGGACCTGCTCTACGTCGGTAGCTCGTTGGGGCTGAAGAAGCGGATCAAGACCTTCCTCCGCTTCGGAGATGGAGGGCGTGTCGGCCACTGGGGAGGGCGACTAGTCTGGCAGATCGCCAACTCAGGCGCCCTACTGATAGCATGGCAGCCGTGCACTGACCATGAAGCCGCTGAGCAGAAGCTGTTGCGGGACTTCGAAGCCAAGTATGGCAAGCTCCCGTTCGCCAATCTGCGACACTAGGGTAGTCTACCCCTCCGGATATGCTCAGGGAGATACCGGGGTGAGTAGCACGGAGCTGAGCGAACAGGCCGCTGCTCCTACGGCACTACTCACATCCTCGACAGCGGACCCGTCTGAGTGTGCACCTGGGCAGCCAGCTAAGCGCCAAGGGGAGCGTCGGACCTCGGCTCCCAAAGGTTCGCCTTCCGCGAGAAGGGCTTCCGTGGGAGAAGAAGGAATCCCCCCGCAGTCCACCTTTCGCCTCCGAAAGGCGCCCATGAAGACCCTCTTTGCCCGCAAACCGATCTCTCTGTTGTTGTCGGAGATGGAGGGGGAGAATCGGCTTCGCCGCGTGCTGGGGCCGCTCTCGCTGACCAGCCTCGGGATCGGGTGCGTGATCGGGGGCGGCATTTTCGTCCTCACCGGCATCGCCGCGCACGACAAGGCTGGTCCCGCGCTGATCCTGTCGTTCGTGGTCGCGGGGGTGGCGTGCGTTTTCGCCGCGCTCTGCTACGCCGAGTTCGCCTCTATGGTGCCGGTCGCCGGGTCGGCTTACACCTACGCCTATGCCACGCTGGGCGAGCTGTTCGCGTGGATCATCGGGTGGGACCTGATCCTGGAGTACGCGGTGGGGGCGGCCTCGGTGGCCCATAGCTGGTCGAAGTACTTCCAGAATCTGCTCGGGCTGCTTCACGTTCACTTACCTGTGGCCCTGCGCGGCGCGCCCTTCGATTTCGATCCCGCGGCCGGACGGATCGTCACTACCGCCTCGGTGCTGGACCTGGCGGCGATCCTGGTAGCCGTGGTCGTGACCGCGATCCTGGTGATCGGCATCCGCGAGAGCGCCACCTTCAACAACATCATGGTGATCGTGAAGGTCGGGATCGTGCTGATGGTGATCGTGGTGGGCGCGTTCTATGTGGACCCGCGCAACTGGCATCCCTTCGCGCCGTACGGCCTCAGCGGGTTCAGCTTCTTCGGCAAGGCGGTCGCAGGCATGACCGGAAAGGGGGGCGAGCCGATCGGCATGCTGGCGGGGGCGGCGGTGATCTTCTTCGCTTACATCGGGTTCGATTCGGTGTCAACTCACGCCGAAGAGGCGCGCAACCCCCAACGGGATGTTCCCATCGGTATCATTGCTTCCCTGATCGTATGCACGGTGCTCTACATCGCGGTGGCGGCGGTACTCACGGGGATGGTGCCTTACGGCCAGATCAGCGTGGAGGCACCGGTGGCGGAGGCGTTCCAGTCGGTGGGGCTGAAGTGGGCGCAGTTCGTGGTGGCGCTGGGGGCGACCGCCGGGATTACGTCGGTGCTGCTGGTGCTGATGCTGAGTCAGCCGCGAGTGTGGCTGGCGATGGCGCGGGACGGGCTGGTGCCGGTGAAGTTCTTCGGCGCTGTCCACCCCCGCTTCCGCACCCCGTGGAAGGCGACCATCCTGACGGGGGTGTTCGTCGCCGCCATGGCCGGGTTCGTTCCGCTACGCATCCTGGCGGAACTGGTGAATATCGGCACGCTGCTCGCGTTCGTGATGGTATGCGCGGCGGTGCTGATCATGAGGCGGACCGACCCCGACGCGGTGCGACCATTCCGCGCGCCCCTGGTGCCGGCGGTCCCGATCCTTGGCATCCTGCTATGCTTGCTGCTGATGTTCTCGCTGCCCGCCGAGAACTGGCTGCGCCTGGTGATCTGGCTGGCGATCGGGTTCGTGATCTACTTCGGATACGGGCGGCGCCACAGCGTATTGGCGCGGCAACGCGCGGAGGAGGGCGGCGCGCTGTCGGAAAGCCGCTAGTCGAAGGCGAACACCAGGCTAGAGCTTCGCCTCGACCGCTCTCAGATAGTCGATGCCTTCCTTCAGCTTGGCCTCGACTGGCAGGTCGCGGAAGTCCTCGATGCTGATGAAGTGCGCGTAGCCGAGCGCCTTCAGCTTCTTCAGCATCCGCGGGTAACTGTAGAGCCCCTCCGCCATCGGCACACCAGGCCATTCCCACTGCACCGTCCCCAGCTCGTCCTTGCCCTTCGCCTCGGGCCGGTGGCCGCCGGCGTGGATGTGGCCCACGTACTTGCCGAGCAGTTCGAGCCCGATCTCCGTAGTCTCGAATCCATCCATCACCATGTTCTGCGGGTCATAGATCACGCACATGCGATCGGGGCAGAAGTGGGAGACGATGCGATGCGCGAGCGCAGCGCTGACATGGATGGTGCCACCGTGAATCTCGAGCGCGACCTTCACCTGATAGGGGGCGACCAGGTCGAGCACCTTGCCGAAGGCGGCGACGGACTCATCGTAGAGTTCGGAGTAGGGCACTGACGCGTCAAAGCGACGGGGGCAGCCGACACGAATGAAGGAGGCGCCGCTGGCCTGCGCGCCCTCCGCCAGCAGCTTGATGTGTTCGAGTTCGGTGGCATCGGGGTTGCTGGCGATTCCTGCAATGGCGATTCCGTGGTCGGCCGCCACCTTCCTCATGCGCGCGCCGTTCGCGGCGAAGTTCTCCGGCGTCAGATCGTTCCTATGCGCGCCCCACTCACTGAAGGGCTGCTTGCGGGTCTCCGCAGACACTCGCCGTACACGCCACTCGATTCCATCGAAGCCTAGTTTCTGAAGCAGCGCGGCCTGCTCCTCGATCGTCAACTGCGGCAGCATCACGCTCGTCGCGCTATATCGCATCCCGACCTCCCGCTTGGATTCATCGGACGATAAGAGCCTGTACGACCAGGTGCTCCGATCTCCTGCCCGAACCGAAGGGGCGCAACGCGAAACAGAGAATTGGGTTACGCATCGCGGTCCGGGCTACGCTGTGGACGGACGCGCAGGACTTGGCGAGTGCACATCCCCGAAGGCTATCTCAGCCCGCAGACCTATGGCGCCGCCTACCTTGCAATGCTGCCCATCTGGGCGCTCGCGGGGCGGAGGGCGCGGCGCGCCTTGAGCGACCGCAGAGCGCCGCTGCTCGCTATCTGCGCCGCCTTCAGTTTCGTGGTGATGATGTTCAACATCCCCATCCCTGGTGGTTCAACAGGGCATGCCACCGGCGGCGCGCTCATCGCCATCGTGCTGGGCCCATGGGCCGCGGTGCTGGTGCTCTCGGCGGTGCTGGCGGTGCAGGCGCTGCTGTTTCAGGACGGCGGCATCACTGCGCTGGGCGCGAACTGCTTCAACATGGCCTTCGTGATGCCGTTCGTCAGCTATGCGGTCTATCGGCTGCTCGCAGTAGGCGCGCCGGCGCGGTCGACGCGCCGCGTGATCGCGGCCGGAGCTGCTGGCTACGTCGGGCTCAACGCGGCTGCCCTCACCACCGCGATCATGTTCGGTATCCAGCCGCTGATCGCGCACGCCGCGGACGGACGCCCGCTCTATTGCCCTTACGGTCTTGGGATCGCGGTGCCGGTGATGGCCGGCGAGCACTTGCTGCTGTTTGGGTTCGTGGAGGCTGGCATCACGGCGCTGGCGGTCGCGGCATCTCTCGGCCGTCGAGCCGGAGCTGTTCGGTGGCGCCGCGGGAGGCAGAGGCTTGCGGCGGCTGGCCTGGGTCGTCGGCGCGCTCGCGCTGCTGACGCCGCTGGGCCTATGGCTGCCGGCGAAGCTGGGGGCGACCGGCGCCTGGGGAGAGTGGGGGCCGCAGGAGATCGGCCGGAGGATCGGCTTTGTTCCACAGCAGCTCGGCCGGCTCGCCGATCTCTGGAAGGCGCCGCTCCCGGATTACGCTCCGCAGAGCTGGGGCGGGAAGCCACTCACCTACCAAAGCCTGGCGTATTTCCTCTCTGCGCTGCTCGGCGCGGCCGCCTGCGGCAGCGCCTTCTGGCTGGCTGGAGGGTGGTTAGCCAGGCGGCACAGAGCGGAAGGCGCGCCCCTCGCGATCAGCCCCGAACTGGAGCGGCCGAATCGACGGGACGGAATGGCGCGGCTTCCAGCCTGGCTCTCTCAGCCAGTGCAAGTGAAGCCGACTGTGGGCCAGCGGAGGATCGACTTCATCGATCGCGCGGTGCGGGAGAGCGCGCGGTTCGTCTCCGACACGGTGTTGGCGGAGGAGGTAGCGCGCCGGCCAGGCTTCCTGCAGTCGCTGGACGCGCGCACCAAGCTGCTGACGTTCGTAGGTCTCCTGGTGGCCGCGAGCTTCCTGCGCCACTTGCCCTCGCTCTGGCTGCTGGGAGCCGTCGTTGGGACTGCGGCCACTCTTTCAGGAGTCGGGGGCAGGGTGCTGCTCAATCGCGTATGGTGGCTCCTGCCGGCGACATTCATGATCGTCGCGCTGCCGGCGGCGCTAAATCTGATCACACCGGGCGATCCGCTGGTCATCCTCTATCGGTCGCACCACGGGCCACTTGCCGAACTCTCCATCACCCGACAAGGATTGGCAGCGGCGGCCCTGGTGGTGACGCGCATCTCAGTCGGGGTCTTGCTGGCGGTGACGCTGGCGCTGACCACCCGCTGGCAGGAATTGCTGAGGGCGGCGCACACGCCAGTGACTGCGCCATTCGTGTTCATCCTATCGATGAGCTATCGCTATCTGTTCGTCCTGCTCCGCTCGTTCGAAGACATGCACCTGGCGCTGCGGGCACGGACGATCTCCCCTCGCGCCGTCTCGGAGCAGCGCCGTTGGGTCGGCGGTCGCATCGGTGCGCTGTTTCTGGAGTCGCGGCGGCTGAGCGAGCAGGTCTACGAAGCAATGCGGGCGAGGGGCCATCGGGGCGAGCCCAAAGCGCTGATCGGGGCCCGCTTCCGCGCGGGTGAGGCGGCCTGGGTCGCAGGCGCGCTGGCCGTGGTCGGGTTCTCGCTTCTGGTCGATCGCGTGTGGGTGGCGCACCTGCCATGGTGAATGAGGTCTTCCGCCTGAGTTCGGCCAGCTACTCCTATCCCGACGGCCGGCCCGGGCTGGCCGAGGCGTCGCTCTCGGTGCCTGCGGGGGAGAGCCTGATCGTGCTGGGGGCGAACGCCTCCGGCAAGTCCACGCTGCTGCGTCTGCTGGCGGGACTGGCGCTCCCGAGCGCGGGAGAGGTGCGCGCCTTCGACGTCCCACTCACTGAAGCGGCGCTGCGGGATGGCGCCTTCGTCGCGAGTTTCCGGCAGCGCGTCGGGGTGCTGTTCCAGGACGCCGACGCCATGCTCTTCAACCCCACCGTGCGGGACGAGATCGCTTTCGGCCCGCTCCAGCTCGATCTGCCAGCGGATCAGGTTCGCCTGCGCGTGGACGATATGCTGGACCTATTCGGCCTGCGCGCGGTCGCCGACCGGCCTCCCCACGCGCTGAGCGGAGGCGAGAAGAAGAAGGTGGCGCTCGCCGCGGTACTGGCGGTCTCACCCGAGGTCGTGCTCTTCGACGAGCCGACGGCCGGCCTCGACCCACGGTTCCAGCGCTGGTTCGTGGAGATCGCCCAGGAGCTTCGACGGGCCGGCAAGACGCTGGTGACCGCGACTCACGATCTGCATATCGTGCCTGAGATCGGCGACCGCGTGATCGTACTGGGCGAAGACCACCGAATCGCCGCCGTTGGCGCGCCCGCCGAGGTGCTGAGCAACGTCGACCTGCTGCTCTCCGTCAACCTCGTCCATGCCCATGCCCACTGGCACGACGGCGAACTGCACCTGCACCCCCACGCGCACCTGCACGAGCACGAACACGAGCACGGGTAAGGTAGCGGTGAGCAGGAAGGTCTTGCAACCCGCGAGCGGCGAATTTCCCGTCGAAGGTGTTTACTGTCCGGAAGTGGGTACAATCACCGGGAGAATTTCGGGGAGCTATTATCTCGCCGCTGGTGGCATCTCGCTGGGGAAGTGGTTGCTATCGGTGAGGCCGGTGGAGGCCTTGACGGCGATTTGGGCGGATACAGGCCTGGATCAGCGCCGTTTTCGCGTATCCCGGCTAACTGGGCCAGAGTGACGGCACTCGGCGGATCGTTCTCAGCGGGCGATGATGGCTGAGGAACGGTGCAGCCGAAGGCCACACCCTCAGTTGACCGGCCGCAACCGCTTCGACGACACCACCGGTGTCAGCATCTGCAATCTGGACACCCGGGCGGATGTCTGCTCCAGCGCAGGACCCAGCCCTCGTCCACAACCTGGACGGAGCCAAGGGGATGGGTCCCCACCTCCGACAGGGAACGGTTGGCGCTGCTGCGCCGGGAGAGACACATTTGCGGAACCCCTTGCTCGCGGCAGTACTGCTGGTTGCATTGGCCACGGCTTCGGCAGCCCAGGCCACCACCTACTACCTGTCGACGGCCGGCAACAACGCCAACGCCGGCACTTCGACGACCACCCCCTGGCGCACTCTGGACCGGATCTACCTCAAGGCGTATTCGAGCTACCCGTTCCTGCCGGGAGACAGCATCCTGCTGCGGGCAGGAGATGTCTTTGACGGACAGGTGCGGCTCAAGGCCAAGGGCACGGCCACCGCGCCGATCACGCTGGGAGCGTACGGAGGTGGACCAGCACCAGTCGTCCGGGGCGATCGACCCTCCATCCTGTGGCATGCCGTCACCGGGTGGCCCGGGATCTACTACGCTGACCTGGGCGAAGGAACCGTCACGGGGGCAGTCTACGACGGAACCACCAAGCTCAAGGCGACCTCGGTTGGGGCCACCAGCCTCGGCAACCTCGCGCTCGGCTCGTGGGGACCCGCGACCGCAAGCAACCGCATCTGGGTGAGAACGCTTTCCGGCGGCGCCCCTACTGCGGTGAAGACCTTCGGGACCGGGATTTACGTAGAGGCCGGAAGCAGCCACACGACTGTCCTGGGGATCGACGTGAACCGCTGCTGGACCGGCGTTGACGTAAGCCAGTCCGCCTCGATCCTGGTGAGCTACTGCCGCGTGACCGACGCCCTCAACATCGGGGTCTATCTGCGCAGCGGGGACGTATCTTGCAGCGTCGAGGACTGCGCCACTGAGCGCACGGCCGGCGACGGCCTGTACGTGCTGGGTGGGCTGAACTGCAGGTTCCGCGACAACATGGTCACCGATGTGCAGGCAAACGTGCTCGGGCTGCCCGCGGGGGCGGACCACTGCGGGATCGGGCTCCAGCAATCCACGGGAACGCTCGTCGAGAGCAACGTGATTCGGTATGTGCTCCAGCTCGGGATCGACTACTACTATGACGTCGGCAGCGTGGTCCGAGGAAACGTGGTGCTGGGCACCCCCAAGGGGATATATCCTCACAGCAGCTCCGGCGTGGCCAGCGGCAACCTGATCCTGCTGCCATCGGGCGCGGGAGTGGGACTGAGCGCCTTCAGCACCGGAGGCGCGGTGACGGTGCGTGACAACATCATCTGGGGCGCGGGGGCGGTGGGCATCCTCGCCGATGCCTCCTCGGGGCCGGTGAGCGTTCGGCAGAACACCGTCTACTCCACCACTTCCACTTGTCGGGCGCTAATCCCGACCGGACCGGTGTCCTCGGTTGGGAACCTGGTGCGGGTGATAGGTCAGTAACGAGCGCCGCCGCGCTTGACGGCCAGCCCCCGCACTGGTATCTTCTGCCCCAACATGAGTGCTGCCAGCAGGCACAGCTTCACTAACGCCGTCGTCATCCGACCCATGAATGGGCTCGGTTGCGACTCGCCATACCTTCTGCCTGCTGGTCCGCCAATATAGCTTCAGCCACAATCCACGCTAACCAAGGGCGAGACCGCAGGCAATCCCAGAAGCCTGCGGTCTCTTCGTTTCCGGGCCGGGCGCGAGCGCGTCCTGCCTGGAAGAGAGGGAGAGAAGATGAGCGACGGTCGCGTGCGACTGAGACCGGTCACCGAAGCCGATCTGCCGGATTACGTCGAGTGGTTCAACGACCCCGAGGTGACGGAGTTCACGGCCGCGGAGTCCGGAAACTGCACGCTCGAGGGCGAGCAGAAGTGGTACCGGAAGATCAGCGACCCCGAGCATCCCGACCGGCACTGGGCGATCGAAGTCGAGGGGCGACACATCGGGAACTGCGCGCTGATGCTCGGCCGCTATCAGGAGACCGGCGCATTCGGCATCGTGATCGGCGACAAGTCCGCCTGGGGCAAGGGCTACGGCACGGCCGCGCTGCGAGAGGTGCTACGGATCGGGTTCGCGGAGCTGAACCTGCATCGCATCCACCTCGATGCCTTCGCGGACAACGCGCTGCGGCCTTCGCTGCTACCAGAAGTGCGGCTTCCGGCACGAAGGATTGTTCCGCCAGGCGCGATGGAAGCGCGGCGAATGGCGCGACATCGTCACCATGGCGATCCTGCGCGAGGAGTGGGAGGCGCAGCGCTTGTCGGCAGCGGCGAGTGGCGCGGATGGCATCGCCATCCGCGCGTACTGGACGAGCGACTATGACCAGGTGATCGCGCTCTGGTCCGAGGTGGGGCTTGGCCCGGATGATTGCGACTCGGCCGAAGCGCTTAACTACAAGCTCGTCAACGATTGCGGGCCCTTCCTCATCGCAGTAGCAGACGGTCGCGTCGTCGGCACTGCGATGGCGAGTTGGGATGGCCGCTGGGCCTGGGTCTACCGGGTGGCGGTGGCGCCCAACTGGAGGCGCAGAGGGATCGGTGCGCGGCTCATGGCTCGGATTGAGGAGCGTCTCGCCGAGCTGGGGGCATCGCGGGTGAGGTTGGTCACTGGCCGGGACAATGAGCAGGCGGCCAGCTTCTATGCCCGGTTGGGGTACGAGGTTCGCGACGGACTGGTGACTATGCGCAAGGTGCTCGCCGCCGAGGAGAGGGGCAATGGATCTCAATACTGTTGAGCGTCTGACCGACGGCATCTTCAGCAAGGCGCTGCAGGTGCGCCGGATGCTCCAGCGCGGAGCCGCCTCCCGTTGGGCAGGAGCTTGCTCCTGCCACCCAGATGCGGCTGACCTCACGGGCCTGGTGCTGGCCGAGATCGCCGCCCTTGGGAAGCAGGTCGAGTCACTGCTCCCGCCCGAGCAACTGGCCGAGGGGGCGGCCGCGGTCGCAGGCCAGCGGTGGCATCGGCCGACGGTAGAGATGAGCGTGGCCGAGGGCTATGCCGAGTGGGCGGAGCAGTACGACGGCGAAGCGGGGGCGAACCCGCTGATCGCGCTGGAGGAGCCGGTGACGCTGGAACTCATCGGCGAAGTGGCCGATCTCAACGTGCTCGACGCGGCCTGCGGGACGGGACGGTACGCCCTCAGGCTGGCCGAGGCCGGCGCGCGCGTCTGCGGCGTGGATGCCTCGGAAGAGATGCTGGCGCACGCCAGGCGCAGAGCGGCCGAGTACGGGCTCAGTATCGACCTGAAGCTCGGAGAGCTATCCGCGTTGCCGTTCGAAGATGCGCGGTTTGACCTCGTGGTCTCTGCGCTCGCCTTCTGCCACCTACCTGATTTGCAGCCGGCTGTGAGCGAGATGGCGCGGGTGCTGCGGCCGGGCGGCCGCGTGGGTTATCTCGGACTTCCATCCGTTCTGTCTACTGATAGGTTGGCGCACCGCGTTCGACCGGCCGGAGGGCGCGCTATTGGATCGAGAACCACCTGAACCTGACGGAGGCGTATGTGCAGGCGCTGCTCGCGAGCGGCTTCGCGGTCACCGACCTGCGCGAGTCAGTGGTGGATGAGCGCATTGCCGGCATTCTTTCCGAGCACGACATCGAACGGTTCCGAGGGTGGCCTGCGGCGCTAGTGATCGCAGCGAGGAGAGGATGATGGGTGACGCGGAACTGCGGGAAGTGACCTCCGATGACGCTCCCAGCATGACGGCGCTGATCGCCTCGCTACCCGACTGGTTCAGTCCGGAGGAGGTCGAGACCGTGCGTAAGGTGGTCGGGCCGCCCGGGGTGATGGCCGTAGACGGCCAGGGCCACATCATCGGCATGTGCGTCTGGGAGGCGCGCTCCGATGAATGGGAGATCTGCTGGCTGGCGGTTGCGCAATGCCTGCATCGCCGCGGCGTCGGCCGGCGCATGCTAGCATGGATGCTGGCTCGCGCCACTGCCGCGGGGGTATCACTCATCCGCCTCCAGACGGTGGCCCATACCTGTGACTACGCTCCCTACGTCCCCACTCGCGCCTTCTACGAAGCGGCCGGCTTCGTGCTCGAAAGCATTGAGCCGAATGGTTGGCCCGACGGACTGGACAAGGCGATATACGTGCTGTCCCTGCCTGCGCCAGGCGGAGACGCCAAGGAGACACTGCCATGACTCGACCCGATATGAACAGATACGAGGACGCGTGGACGGCGGAGATCTATGACTTCGAGCAGGCTCGGAGCTGGGGCGAGCGCGACGTAGCGTTCTATCTCAGCCTGGCGGCCGAATCACCCGGTCCGGTGTTGGAGCTGGCGTGCGGGACGGGCCGGGTGACACTGCCGCTTGCGCGAAGCGGAGTGGAGGTGACGGGGATCGACATCTCACCGCACATGCTGGCGGTGGCCCGCCGCAAGCTGGCGGCCGAGGAACCGGCGGTGCAGGAGCGAGTCAAGCTGGCGCTGGGCGACATGACCGCATTCGAACTCGGCACGCGGTTCGCGCTCATCGCCATCCCCTTCCGCGCGTTCCAGGCGCTGCTCACCCGGGATGAGCACAGAGGCTGCCTCCGCTGCTGTCGCGAGCATCTGCTCCCAGACGGCCGACTCGTCATCAACGTCTTCAACCCGAGGCTTTCCCGGCTGGTGCGGGGTGATGCTGAGGGCGAGCTCACCGAAGGACCCGAGGAGTTCGCCGGGCCGGACGGCGCCAAGGTGACCTGGTCGGCCATCACATCCTTCGACCGGTGCGACCAGAGGCTGCACAGCGACTGGCGCTACGAGTGTCAGTCGGCGGCCGGCGAGAAGACCGTGCGGAAGCACGTCCTCGAGATGCACTACTTCTTTCGTCTCGAGTTCGAGTGGATGCTGGAGGCGTGCGGCTTCGAGGTCGAGGCGCTGTATGGGAACTTCGACCGGAGCGAGTTCATGGCCGAGAGCCCGGAGATGATCTTCGTGGCGAGGAGGAAGACATGAGCCATGTGGCCCTGCGATCCATGACCGAGGATGACATACCTGCGCTGGTCTCCCTGGTCACCGATCTTCCCGAGTGGTTCAACAAGGATGTGCCTGAGGAGGTCCGCCGCGACTGCGCGCGGTGTGCAGGCCTGGTGGCGGAAGTGGATGGAACTATCATCGGCTTCGTGCTCTGGCTGAAGGGGGCCGATGTCTGTGATATCAAGTGGCTGGCAGTAGTGCGGGAGCGGCATCGACAAGGGATAGGCTCACTCCTGATCGACGGGCTGATGCACGCCGCCCGGGAGGCCGGGGCCAAGCGCATCTTGGTGGACACCCTCGCGTCGACACATGACTACGAGCCATACGCCAGGACGCGAGCCTTTTATGCGGCACGCGGATTCCAGCTCAGCGGCATAGAGCGCGGCGGCTTTCCGGAGGGTTCGGACAAGGCTACTTACGCGCTCGAACTGGGCGCATGAGGAGGGCAGGATGGGGGCAGACGATCGGAGCGGATTCAGCGTAGACGGCCCGGGGATGATCACGTCCTATGCCGCAGATACGAGCCACTGGGAGGTCTGGCAGCGGGGGTACAGGTTCGGGGTCCTCCTCATCTTCCCACCGGACCCGCCGCGGGGACAGGTGAATGCGCTGCGGGCGAGACATGACCCCCGTGGGCAGTCCTACTGCGAAGCGCACATCAGCCTCACCATCCCGTTGCCGCGAGGGCTGACCGATGCCGATTGGGATGGGCTCGTCTCGACTGCCTCTGGCCTCGCACCCATCGCCATCCGCTACGGCCCGCTCATGAACTACCTGCCCCACCCCGGCGTGTGCCTCGCCATCAAGCCACAGGCGGAGCTCGACGCGCTCCGAGCGGCGCTGGAGGGCGCGTCGGCATTCGCGGGAGCGACGACTCGGAGGTACCCGTTCTCGGCGCACATGACTATCGCGGAGTTCATCTCCGTGGATGAGACGGAAACGCTGATGGTGGAGCTTGCGAGTCAGGCGCCGCAGGGGTCTTTCCTGTGTAGGGGAGTCGTGTACGCGGTGCCGGATGCCGACTTCTACTTCACCGAACGTCGGCGGCTGGAGCTATCCCGCTAGCACAACGAAGGGGGGAACCCTTTCGAGCTCCCCCCGATCTGCTACGTCGCGTCTGACCGCGGCGGCTCAGAACTTGATGACCAGCGTCCTTCGCCGCGTCATCTGCTGCTGATCGGCAGCGATCTCGATGCTATCGAGGCCGGTTTCCACGGTCGCGCCGTAGACCGCGGCCGCCAGCAGGTTGTTGTCTCCCACCGCCAGGGGCGGCGGGGGCAGGGGCAGGCGGTACTTGCCATCGCCGGCGCATTCGGCGAACCGGTTGCCATTGAGGTAGAGTGCGGCTGTGCCGTGCAGCGTCAGCGTCAAATAGTAGGGGACGCGCCACTCATCTGGACGGGCGATCCCGAAGGGCACTCGGTACCAGCCGACGCCCGCGACATCGGATAGCTCTCTACCCTTGGTGCGCCAGGGACCGAACCGGATGTAGTGCCACTGCGCGACCTCCAGATCCGCGGCCGTCCAGCCGGCCTGCTCGCCGGCAAGGCCCGAGCAGACCTCCCAGCTCGCGAGCGCGACCGTAGCTCCGCCCACGGTGATGCTCACCTGGGGCAACTGCTTGTTGCGACGAATCCCTGGCAGGCCATCTGCGCGTGGCCCCAGGTCGAGGATGATCTCGAGCCGGTTCGAGGCGCTGCCCAGAAGCGCGCTGATGTCGGCCTCGCGCTCGGGGCCCGATCCGGAGAGTTCCGGCACGAGCTTCCCGTTGACGAAGACCAGCCTGGCGTCATCCGCGCCCATGATGGAAAGGCGGGCCGGCGCCGCGGCCTCGAAACTGGCGCGAATCCGCGCGAAGGAACCGGGACTGAGGCCGAGGCCCTCGGGCGCACCCTTCAGCGAGGCCGCGGGGCGGTAGGGCGCGCTCTGCGCTTCGCCGTCGGGCATGAACCAGCCGCGATCGAAGGCTGCGACGAGCTTCGGGGGGCCGCCCATGATGACTCGGCCCAGCTTTCCGATCCCGGTGGCGCGATTCTCCTCCTCGAAGGTCTGCGTGTTGATGGTGAACGCCGCCACGCGAGCCGGGGCCGTGTAGCTGAACGGCACCGGCTTGCCGTCAACGGTAATGGAGGTGGGTTGCTTGGGGAGCGCCACCGTCACTGGGGTTGCGCCCTGTGGGCAATCGAGCGCGGCTTCGAGCGACGATGGGCCGGCCGATCCCGCGGCCACCGCCGCGCCCGCGCTGATGGTGGCAATCCCGGATTCGCCGACGGCCTGCCCCGCGAGCGCGGCGCGCTCGCGAGAGAGTATGGCGATCTGGAGATCGTCGACGAGCAGATACTGGTCCTTCTGGGAATGGAAGTAGTCGAGGATGAGGGTGCTTCTCTCAGCATCCCATCGCTGCCTGGTCACTTCGCCCAACACCAGCGGGGGCCCGGGCAGCCGTAGCGCGACCTCGCCGGGGGTGTCGGCATCGCCGTAGAGCACCAGCAGCGTTCGGTCCCCAAGCTTGTGTACTCCCGCCACTTCCGAGGTGGAGTAGCGCAGCAGGCCTCGCCCGACCGGAACGTCCATGGCCAGCATCTTCGCGCACCCCGCCGGGAGGGTGATGGCGCCAGCCTCAGGGATGCTCACTGCGGAGGTGGTGCCAGGGGGAGTGTAGGTAAGTCTGACCTGCCGGAGGCCGGCCCCCTTCTCGTCCCACACGAAGATGAACCCCATCTTTTCCGATAGGCGAACCGCCGCCCGCACTCCTGGGTCGTCCGCCTTCACCACGCCCTCTGCCGGAACCGCGCTGACCATCTCAGGTCCGAAGGCGCGGAGCAAGTCGCCGATGAGCTTCATCTCCCGATAGCCCGCAGTTCGCGTTCCGGCCGGGTCGACCACGCCGAAATCGGGCGCTAGATCGGGCGAGTAGACTCGCGTTGGCTGGAGGCCCGGTGCGAAGTCGCCGAGCATAACAGCGGTCGAGCCGGCCGCGAGCGCCACCTCCACCCGGGACGCGCTCCGCCGAGCTGACGCGGGGTCGCGGTAGCTGCCGGTGAGCGCGGAAACCACCGTCGGGCCGTTCTCCTCTCGCGAGAGCGCGCGCAACTGCGGGAGCATGTCCGCGGCCGAGGTGGGCCGGTAGAGCGCGAGCGTGTCGAGCAGATTCGACAGGCTCCGCTTGGTGTTCTGACGGGCGGCACTAGCGTTGGCGGTAAGCAAAGGCACTTCGATCCCCGCGCCCCGGACCAGCTCGATCAGGGCCTGAAGAGCGCGGGCCTGGGTGCCGCCGGAGGCGTCGGGAAGCGGCCGGATCACCACCGCCGCGACCGGACCTCCGGCGGTGAGCTGCTGCGGCTTGACGGCTGACAGCAGGGTGCGATACCAGGCTTCGACCAGCTTGCGCTCGCCCTCCTCCGAGGTCCGGGCGATCACCCATCCGGGCACCCCGCCGGCCTCCCAGTCATCTCCTGCATACGGGCCGAGGGCTAGCTGGACGAGCAGCCCCGACTGCTTGCACAGGTCGAGGAACTCGCTCAGATCCGACAGGTTCGGCGCTCCTGGTTTGGGCTGGTGATGGGACCAGGGGACGGTGACATCCACCGCGTTCATGCCGGCCGCTTTCAGCAGATCCAGCCGATCTGCCCAGGCCGCCTTCGGCAGGCTCGCGTAGTCGACGCGGCCGCCAAAAAGGAGAGTCGGCGCATTGCGGATGGAGAAGGCCTTGCGGTCGAACCGCACCAGGTCCGGCCTGGCGAAAGAGGGGGCTACCGATGCTGGCCTTGGCGGCCCCTCAGGAAGGCCCGCGCCGTCGGCGGCGAAGACGACAGGCAGCGTCTGCTCCAGGCAGCCTTTCATGCCTCGGCCATCGTCATCACAGACCGAGACGGAGAGGGTGAACTCCTGCCCGGGGATGGGGCGGAGGGGAGCGAGATCGGGCCACGGGATCGACAACTCGTAGGTCACCCGCAGCCCTCCGGCCTCCTCAGAGCGGGCCCAGATGGCCCGGCCTATCGTCTTGCTCTCACCGGCGCGTGATGCCGGCTGTGATCGCCAGACCAGCGAAGCATTCCGCAGCAGCGCGACCACGAACTGGCTTGGGGTCTGCGAGCCCTCACCGGAGGCGGTGAGCACGACACTGTCCCCCCGGTCGATCTCGGAGGCTGAGTTGACCCGCACCAGGTTGTCATCGCGGGTTTCTATGGCAACGTAGAGAGCGCTGTTGTCCCAGGCCAGGCGGACCTCGGCCGAGATGTCATCGGGCCCGCCGTATTCGGTGTACCGCGGGTCCGCCGGATGCCACTCATCCGGGCTGGCTATGACCATCTGGGGTAGCGCGGGCCAGTCATCGAGATGGCCATCGAGGACCGGAGGGGCCGCCACTCGGGGGCATACGACAGGGGCGGCTGCGAGGGCGGAGGCAACGGCGACGCAAATGATTGCCCCGAGGAGGGCGGTAGGGGTGAAGAGGCGCGCCATCTATTGCTCCTTGGGCTGTAGTGGGCAGGGGTTTCGACACTCAGAGCCCCTGGAAGTTGCCGAGCAACCAGGCCCATCGGCGACTTCCGCGGGCACTCTGAGCGCTCCCGCAGACTGGGTTCCCGCCGGCGTATCTCATCCCTCTCGCGGCCTCTCGTCGCTCCCGGCACGGTTCAGGAGGATGTCCAGAAGCCGCGGCGAATGTGGAAAAACGTTTGGGTACCCTCCCTGCGTGGTATCGCTGATATGCCGCGCCCGAGGTTCCGGGTCAGGGTGGCTCAGGCAAAGCCAGCGAGAGTGTTGGCTGGCTTCTCGTCGGCTTCGCGCCGGGCCGTGGCGAGAGGGGTCTCGCGCCCGCCCGGAGTGGTAGGAATGCCCGCGCGGCGCCAGCGATGGCACTCAGTTTGCCAGCAAATGCCTTGGAGGTTCTGGGGAAATGACGGTTTGTCCGAAGTGCAAGACAGAGAACGAAGTCGGATTGACTCGGTGCGCCCAGTGCAAAGCGATTCTGCCAGTCAAGATGGGAACCAAGTCGGCGGTTCGTTATGAGCGGGTCCGCCGGCAGCGTGATCT
This sequence comes from uncultured Armatimonadota bacterium, assembly GCA_963699135.1. GTDB lineage: Bacteria > Armatimonadota > Hebobacteria > Hebobacterales > Hebobacteraceae > JBEKKD01. Next base: position 3,102,919 of record OY969415.1, read on the forward strand.
CGTCGGCATTAAGTGCCCGAAGTGCGGCGTAGACAACGCCTACACGCATATTCGCTGCCAGTCCTGCAACACGTCGCTCTCGGCGAAGCAGGAGAAATCGGGATTCGCGCGGGTGTGGTCGACCGTGACCTCCCTGCTGCGCTTCTCGTCCTAGCGTCGCCGGCGACGTCCTCTGCGTCCGGATGACTCCCGCGTAGTGTGGCCAGAAGAGACGCCTTCCGCAGGTCGCGCCGGATGCCCGTGCGTGCCCTTGGCAGGGAGGTGTTTCCGTGCCGGCGAACGTGTTCCCCAGTTCCGATTGCGCTCGGGAGTGCGCGCAATGGCCAGGGCTGACGACGCGGTCGAGCTGTTCAGAGGGCTGCGAGTCGCTGACGTCTCCGATGGCATGGACGCCGTTGGCCGGCGCGATGTCGGCCTGGTGGACGCCGCCATTCGCTCCATCTGGCCAGGCGCACGGGCCGCAGGTCGGGCCGTCACCGCGCGTTATGTCGCGACCAGCGAAATCGTCCCCCAGATGAGCCCGGAGGAGTACGCGGACTACTCCGGTCGCTGGTACCGCGAGAAGTGCACCTACCCCTTCATGGATATCCTCGAACCCGGCGATTTCCTGGTGCTCGACCTCAGTGGCCTCGAGGTAGGATTCTGGGGATCGAGCGTCGGCCTGGCCGCGGTGGAAAAGGGCGTCGCAGGAGTCCTGGTCGATGGCGGCTGCCGCGACAAAGCCGAGTTGACGCGGCAGCAGTGCGCTGTCTGGTGCCGCACTTCCGCTCGCACCACTGTCATTGGCCGGTTGGAGTTCGAGTCACTCAACCAGATCGTGAACTGCGGAGGCGTGAGGGTAGCGCCTGGCGACATCGTGGTGGCCGATGACGACGGCGTGATCGTGGTCCCGAAGGACATCGCGGCCGAGGTGGCGCGCTACGCCCGCGAAGAGCTGGAAGCCGACAAGGAGCGCGCCGCGCGAGCTACGAGTCACTGGGCAGGCCGCGCGACGAGTCGGTGCGATAGGAGAGGCGGAACCATGGAGATCTTCCCGGGTGGTCAGGTCGGCGAGGTCATCGCGCTGCGGCTGGATCAGGGGGACGATGTGCTCGACTCCATCTCTCAGGCGGCCAGAGAGCTGGGGGTGCACACCGGGGTCGTGATCTCGGGCATCGGCACGCTGGACCGGGCGCGGCTCCATCACATCACCCACACCGGGTACCCATCGATCGACCAGATCGTCGAGTACGAGGGTCCCATCGAGCTGCTGAGCATCGACGGCCTCATCGCCGATCATACGCCTCATCTGCACACGTGCGTCTCGATCAAGGAGACGACTTATATGGGGCATCTCGAGCCTGGCTGCCGGGTACTCTACCTAGCCGAAATTGCGATTGCGCGCCTTGAGGGTCTGCGGCTCTGTCGGCGCGCGAACCCCGCCACGAAGATCAACCAGCTTCACGTGCAGGAATGAACCGCCGCGGCCGCCTGGCGGAACGGCAGCCATGAGGAAGTTGAGCGCGGTCACTCTACTGCTCGCCTGCTTCACCGTCGCACCCGCGGCGGTGCCAACGGCCCGCGAGTTCGATGGTCCACGCGCCTTCCAGAACCTGGTCGCGCAGTGCGCGTTCGGCCCACGGGTGCCGGGGACGGCGGCGCACGACCAGTGCGCGAGATGGCTCGCCGCGGAATTGCGGCGCAGCACCGACCGCGTCACCACCCAGCGCTTCACCCAGATGGTCAAGGGCAAGCCGGTCGCTCTGGTCAACATCCAGGCTGTCTTCAACCCCCATGGCAAGCGGCACGTTTTGCTCTCCGCTCATTGGGACAGCCGACCCGCCGCGGACTCGGACCCCGATCCGGCGAAGCGGAGCCAGGCGGTTCCCGGCGCGAATGACGGCGCTTCGGGCGTGGCTGTCCTGCTGGAGATAGCCCGCGCGCTGAAGAGCCGTCCGCCCACTGACCGAGTGACGATCGTGCTCTTCGATGGCGAAGACTACGGGTCAACTGTCGCCGAGATGCTCCTGGGATCGCGCTACTACGCGGCCCACTTCGGTGGTCCACGTGTGGATTGGGCCGTCTTGCTCGACATGGTAGGCGCGAAGGATCTAAGGATCGAGCAGGAGCACAACTCGCTGGCCGCCGCCGGTGACGTCGTGAAGCGCGTGTGGGCCGCCGCCCACCGCGCCGGGTCCTCCGCCTTCGTTGACGAGGAGGGGCCGACGGTAATCGACGACCACGTGCCCCTTATCGCGCGAGGCATCCCCTGCGTCGATGTCATCGACTTCGACTACCGCTACTGGCACACCACCGATGACACGCCTGACAAGTGCTCAGCCGAATCGCTTGGCCAGGTGGGGCGAGCGATCTTGCAGGCTATCGCGGACGGCGAGCCGGGAGCCGCTCAGAAGGGCCAGTGATCCGCGATAGCCGCGCGCGGGATTACCGCGCGGCAGGTCTTCCTCGGGTTCACGAACTGGGAAATTCTGATCTCTCCGGCGGTCGACAGCAGCCGGCGCGCTTCGGGGTCGGTGAGGCCGGTGAGCTTGGATAGCAGCTTCGCCATGTCCTCCACCGCCTTCCAGGCCGCCTCGTCAAGCGTGTCGGCCGAAGCGATGAGCATGAGTCGGTCGCCTCGCACCAGGTAGGGCGCCGCGCAGAGGGGCTTCTTCACGATCCGCGCCGACAGCGTTACCTCCGCCGCGCACTCGATCCCCGTTCCCCCGCATTCGCCATCGCCCTGGATAGCATGAACATCGCCGAGGGCGAGCATACCACCGGGAATCGCGACAGGCAGGAAGATGGTCGCGCCCGCGCCCAGATCGGCCGTGTCCAAGTTGCCGCCGTGGTCTCCCGGCGTGGTGGTCGGCACCGGGTCGCCGGCCGGCGCTAACCCCATCACGCCAATCATGGGATCCAGAGGCAGCCGCAGCCCCCATGGATAGGAGGCTATGTCATTCTTCATCTCGATGATGGTGAAGGGCACCCCCTCCTTGCCGCCTCCACCGATGAAACCCCAGTCGGCGGGCCGGATCTTGCGGATGGTTACGGCGATCGCGTCACCCGGCTGGCTGCCCCTTATTTCGATGGGGCCGGTGGCGGGGTTGACCAAGGCGCGTTGCTTGGCGGGGATGCCATCTTTCCCCACCATGCCTCCCTGGCAGTCCAGAGTCTCGACGACAACGCTCTCGCCATCTTTGATGCTGTAGATGGGTGGGTGCGCCTTGCTCATCTCGCCGACGAAGTGGTCACTCGTGAGTCTGATCATCTCATTTGGCCTCGTATGCTGGAATAGAGATTCGGCGCGATAGTCACTCATATTGCAGTGTGGCTGCCTCCTCGGCCGATAGCTCGGGCCATCGGGTGGCGGCGCATCCTGCGTGTAGATCCACATGCTGTCCAGGTCCCACAGCATGATCTCATCGCGGGGGTCGCCGGTCAGGTCCAGCGCCTCGGCGCAGAGCGTCGGATGCCCATCATCGGGGAATGAGACCACGCGGCGCAGTCTCCCGTCGAGCAGGCCGCCTAGTCGCAGGCTTCCCGAGGTGAGCAGTAGCTCCGTGCCATCTCCCCGCCAGTTCACCGGGGAGAGCACTGCCCCACCCCCCGTAAGCTCGATTGACTCGAGCCTCCGGCCCTTCGCGTCGTAGAGGCAGATGATATCGGGGTTTCCCCAGAAGGTCTTAGTGATGATCTGCAGCCCGGGCACATCCTCCCGCACGCGGGCGGCGGTGAGGCGCTGCACGTGCCCGGTCTGGTCGCGCCAGAGAATCCTGCCGGACGGATCGCAGACCACCGTCCCGCCTTCGCCGGAGGCGAGCGCGATCAGCGGGTGCGGCTGGTCGGGATCGATGGGGGCGATGGCGATGGCGTCCTGATGGTCCGCGACATCGATGCGCCACAGCTCTGTGCCGTCGTGGTCGAGCAGCGTATGCCCGATCATGACCTCGTCCCGCCCGTCGCCGTCTAGGTCCGCAACCGCTGGGAAATGGCCAGTGTTCCCGTGCCATTTCCAGAGCAGGTTCAGCCGGCTGTCGTAGGCCCAGAGGTTGCTGTAACGGTCCTTCACGAGCAGATTGCGCCGGGCGCCGATGCCTTCCAAGTCGGCGAAGCAGACACTGTCTCCGGGGATCCGGAACAGGTCGTCCTCGCGAAGCCAGGTGGCCATCGCGCCTGGGGTTGGGGTGGGCGCGGAGTACTTGACATCGCCAGTCATTCCGTCGAGGACGCAGATCTCGAAGTCGCGGCAGCAGACGACCTCGGCCCGTCCATCGCCATCGAAGTCGTGTACCTGGAAGCAGAGGTCAGCGGGGATGATGCCGTGCTGGCGGCTTGGTTCGCCCCACTGCCACAGCACCTTCCCGTCGAGATCGATAGCAGTCAGGCAACTCAGGAACGCGAAATCTCCGCCGTTCAGCATATCTGTATACTGCGCCAGCACTAGTTCCAGCCGACCGTCGCCATCCAGATCCCCGAAGCGGACGTGTCGTCCCGTGCCGAATTCGGGAGTGTCGATCTTGCGCCAGAGACGCGGCCTGGGCTGGAGCGCGGAGGCGGCTTCCAGTTCGGCCGCTTCCCGCCGCGCGCGTCCGCCTCCAGTCGCGCCCGCTCAGCCTCATCCACGTCCACCTCGACACGGGCGAACCTCGCCGGGCCGGTCGCCAACAGCCCGATGCGGCCGCGGCTCAGTTCAGCATCCTCGGCCTCGAACAGCGGCTTGCCATCGAGTAGCGCGCGAATCGCGCTTCCCTTCACCTCGATCCGCAGGGCGTGGTAGTTGGCGAACTCGGCCGGCCACCGAGTCTCGGCGAGCACCCGTTTGCTCTCGTGCTGCCGATAGACCAGGCGGGCCCTCCCCTGGCCGTCGAGCCGAATCGAATAATGGGCGCGGTTGTTCGCGTACCGGACCATGACGCCGGCCTCGGTCTTGGGGGAGAGCAGCCGCACCTCCGCCTCAACCATGACGTCGCGCCATCCGATATCGCCCGCGGAGAGGATGGGCATACCCTCGGCGCGTAGACGAGCCTGCTGCATCACGCGCCGACCGTGGTCGTCCACGACCTGCCAGTTGCCCAGCCCACCCCAGCCGGTGTGATTCGTGGCGTCTGCCCAGCCGCCAGGGAGCGGGGGAAGATCGAGGCAGTGGTACTCGCCCACCGCGGTGTAGTCGAAGGGAAGGGAACCGACTCTGAAATCCTGGAAGCGATCGCGGAAAGCTCTCACGGGCGCCACCTTTCCCTCGGGCCGGAGACTGCCGGGCGCGTGTCAGATACGACGGAGCTAAGTCCCCATCCTGGCGCTACGGCGTTTGCGATCAGGGCCGCTGCTCCAGCCGGCGCAGGGCCTCTCGCGCCTCCTCGAAATCCGGGGAGAGGTGGACGGCGCGTAGGAAGCTACCTTTCGCCGAAGACAGATTGCCCAGAGCCTGCTGAATCTGGCCGAGGCAGTAGTGATGCTCGGGCGCTTCCGGCATCAGGCGCACTGCCTCTTGCGCGGCTCCGCGCGCGCTCTCGTACCTGCCGGCCGAGAACAGCGCAGATGCCAGCACGTCGTGCGCTTCGGCATCTTCCGGCGCCAGTTCACTGGCGTGACGCGCAACGCTGATTGCGAAGTCGGGATCCCGGCCCTGAGCCGTGAGCGCGCGAGCCATCGCGATGCAGACCTCGGGGTCCCCTGCCACCAACTCCCAGGCCTGGCGCATGGCCGCGTCGGCCTCCGCGCGCCTACCGGCTGCATCGAATGTGACAGCCAGGTTGTACTGGGGCCAGGGATCGACCGGCTCGGACTCGACTACGCGGAGGTAGTGCGCGACAGCAGTATCGTATACGCCCAGTGAGTAGTAGGTCAGGCCCAGCCCGCTGAAGGCCTCAGAGTTCCCCGGCCGAAGCTCGAGCGCGGCCTGATAGGCCTCGATTGCCTCCGCCTGCCGGCCCAACTCGAACAGAGCCCGGCCCCGCTCCACCTGGATGTCGGCATCGCTCGGATCAAGTTGGGCGGCGACGTCGAACGCAGCCAGCGACGCCTCAGATTCCCCCAGCTCGGCGTACGCGAGCCCAAGGTTGAATCTGGCGACGGGATGGGTGGGGTCGAGGGTGAGCGACTGCCGGTAGAGGTCGATCGCGGCCGTCAAGTCTCCGAGGCCGCGGGTGGCGTTTCCGAGTTCGCAGGTGGCGGCCGCTCTTCCCTCCTCATCCTCACTAGGGTAGTGGGACAACGCCCGCTCCAGACATTCCCGCGCTCGGGCATGCTGACCCTGCGAGCACAGTAGCTGGCCGGCCGCGTAGAGCGCCTCGTGCCAGTCAGGCGCCAGCTCGCAAGCGGCGCCAAACTCCGTCATGGCGCCATCCCTGTCGCCGAGCTGCTGCTTGGTCCAGCCCAGCCAAAGGCGGCAGTAGGCCTGGTCGCCGCCGGCGGACAGGGCCGAGATGTACCCCTGCCGGGCGCCTTCGAACTGGCCGAGCATGTAGCAGGAGTCGGCCAGGTCTCGATGAAGGCAGGCGGCAAGGGCCGATTGCTCAGCGTCCTGCTCCAGCCCGTGCCGGTAGTGCTCGGCGGCATCCGCGTACCGCCCCTGAAGAAACAGCAGTTCCCCCAGCACGCGGCGTGAACCAGGGTCGTCCGGGTTGATGGTGACCGCGCGTTCGGCCAGCGCCTGGGCCTCCTCGACCGTCTCCTGCTCCCCGAGCGCCCAGGCCAGGGAGGTCAGCGCCTCCACCGACTCGGGGTTAGCGGCAATGGCCTCGCGCCAGGAGCGGATGGCCTCGTCCCGCCGGCCATTCTCCCATAGCTGCTTCGCTTGCTCGTTGTAGTAGTCAGGATCGGAAAGGTTCATGCGCGCCTAGCTCACTGCCTACCACTCTCGCGTTCTGCTTTGCCCTCAGCGCTCCTCTCCAGCAAGCCTCTGTATGTCCCAGATAGGCAGGAGGCGGCCGGCCGCTGGGCTAACATGACGATATTATGGCCGCCCCCAGCTTTTCGCTTGAGGAGGTCGAGCGCATCCGCCACCACCTCTGGCGGACCGAGCCATCGCGCCAGATAGGCGATGAGCGGGGCGCGCTGCGCCTGATCCGCGAGCTCGGCTTCCTGCTGCTGATGCCGATTTCCGGCGCCGAGCTGCCCAGCATCCATCGCGCCACCACGCGGGAGTGGTCCTGGTGGGACTGGAAACAGACCCTCCCCGGACGAAAGGCCTGCTACTACAGCCACCTCCTGCGCAACCGCGGCACTTTCATCTCCTGGGAGTGGTTTCCACACTTCGGGGCGGTCTACGGGCAGCGAAAGCCCTATCAGCAGCTCTATCGGGAAGGCCTGCTGGATCGCGACGAGAAGCGGATCCTGGACCTGATCGAGACGAACGGACCTATGATGACGGGCGAGATCAGAGTGGCGTTCGCGCCCCGCAGCAAGCAGAACACACGCCGCGTCAAGGCGATGCTGGTGGATCTCCAGCGGCGATTCCTGATCACCGCCGCAGGCGGGGACACGGAGGGTTGGAGCCACCATCGCTGGGAGCTGGTCGAGCGGTGGGCACGGCCGGACCTGCGGGCCGAAGCGAACCATCTCTCGCGGGCTGCGGCGCGGGAAGACCTGATCGTGCGGTTCGTATCGAATGTCGTGACCACTACCGAGGCCGACATTGCCTGGGTCTTCGGGTGGGAACGCCGCGAGATCAGGCCCATCGTTGCCAAGCTGCTGCTTGCGAAGCAGCTCCAGGTCGCGCTGGTGCCTGAGCTTGAGGGCGAGGTGATCGCCCCCCGGCCGTGGCCGAGAGACCCGGGCGGCAGAGCCGTGAGGCAGCCTCGAGATGAGTGAGTTGGGCAGCGAACTCAGAGATGCCGGCCGACCGACGAAACTCGGAAGCTATCTCTGGCTCAACACTCATTTCTACCTGGGCCTGGGGGCGCCGCGCACCGCGCGAAGATCTCCGGATTGCCGCCTTCGCGCCGCGCTAGGCCACTCTCCGGACCAGGTGCGCGCGGCGGTCGACCACTACCGGAGTGGCAATGGAGCAAGGACAATCAACTTCCGCTGCGCCCGGGTCATAGTGCCTGGCTCTGACTGTGCTCTTTTCGTCAAGGAGTTTCCGCCTCTGCGCCGGTTTCATGGTCTCGAACGGCGGCTGCGGTGCTCTCGGGTCGATCGCTCGTGGCGCGCCGGGCATCTGCTGCCGCAGCTGGGCCTGCCAACTCCGCGGGTGATCGGCACCGCGCAGATGCGGTCCGCCCAAACCGGGATCGTGGAGTACTTGGTCACGGAATGGCTGGAGGGGGTGGTCCCCTTCCCGGTACTGCTGAAGCAGACACCCGCCGACGGCCGCGCCCCTCTGCTGGAGGAGTTCGCCCGACACATGTGCCTCTGGCACGACCGCGGCGTGTACCTGCGCGATCTGGTCAAGAACGTGTTGGTCACCGGCACAGGCGACGCCAGGCGATATCTGCTGACCGATCTGGACGGACTACACCCCATCCGCTGGCCGAATCGAACCCGTCTCCTGTTCCACATGCGCCAACTCGCGCAGTGGGCGAAGCCCCTGTCAGACGGCGAGGCGCGAGCGATCTGCAGAGGGTACTTCGGCGGCGCCTCCGCCGGGCTCGAGCACGAGATCCTGGAGTCGCTGTCATGAGCAGTACGCGCACTCACGACAGACCCGAGGAGAGGTAGCAGTGCCTGCAATCGAGGAACGCATCGGCATTTCGACCCATTTCCTGCCTGCTACCCACGGCGAGAGCATCTTCGATGCCATCCACATGGTTCACGAGGCCGGTTTCGCCGGCTTTGAGATCGTCCCGACGCTCGACCAGGCCCAGCTCGGCCCTCCCTGCAATGCCGCCAACGTCGGCGTCGATCTCTTCGAGGCGAGTGACGCGGAGATCGACCGCCTGAGCCAGGCTCTCAGTGTGTTCAAGTGGGTCACCATCCACGCGCCCCACTTGGACTGGAATTTGGCGAGCATCAACCGCCACCTGCTGCGGCTCACCTGGGAATACTATGACAAGTGCGTCGAGTTCGCCATCCGGCTCAAGGCTCTGGCGATCACGTTCCATCCCGGCGGCGCCGGGCGCGGCCAGCTTGCCGGCCGGCCGACGGTAGGAGAGCGGAACGTGGAGTTCGCCCAGCGCGCCATCGAGAAGGTGCGCCCTCACGGGCTGGCCATCGGCTACGAGGTCGGAAGCTTCGAGGCCCTGAATTACGCCTGCGACCGCGTGCCGGGCTGGGGCATAAACTTCGACATCGGCCATGCCCGGATGGCGGTCAGCGACGATGAGGGCTACTTCCGGTTCATGGACGCGTTCCAGGGGCGGATCGCGGTGGTGCACCACAATGGCGTCAACAGCTACTGGGGCGCGTACATGGAGCATCAGCCACCTCACCTGAACAACCTGCTCGATTTCCCCGGCACCTATGGCAGGCTCAAGGACAGCGGCTACCCGGGACCGGTCGTCTGCGAGATCCAGGGGCACGACATCACGCAGGTCATCCGGCACTGCCAGGAGTCAAAGGACATGATCTGCGGCCTCTGGAACGGCACGCTGGCGATGCCCAACCGGTGGTATGAGGGCTAGCGCCTGTTGGCGGATCGTGCAGGCCGGCGCGGATTGACACTTATCGCGCTCAGTTGCTAGGATACGCAACCTGCCGAGCTAGGTCCCGAGCTGTCAGCGCCGGGAAGCTGCGGCATCACGGAGGCGGTCAATGCAGGACCCAATCGAGGCGTATTGCCACATCGGAATCGTGCACCCGATGGCTTTTCCTCAGACTATGTCCGGTGAAGGTCCGATCCTCGAGACGATTGAGCAGATCGCCGGCGACTCTTTCTTCTCGGCTATCGAGGTCAGTTGGATCAAGGACAATAAGGTGCGCGCCAAGGCAGCGAAGGTTCTAGCGACCTCCGGCCTGGACGTCATCTTCGCCGCCCAGCCGCCGATGATGCAGCAGAAGCTGAACCCATGCGCCCTCGATGCAGCCGGCCGCAAGCAGGCGGTCGATGGCTGCAAGGCGCTGATCGACCAGGCCTATGAGCTGGGAGCCGCGATCATGGCGGTCTCCAGTGGGCCGGATCCGGGCGAGGCCGATCGTCCAAAGGCTAGCACGCGGCGCTGATCGACTCCCTGAAGCAGCTCTGCGCCGACGCACAGCAGAAGTCCAGCGACCGGATGCTCTCCATCTCCCTCGAGAACTTCGACCGGACACTCGACAAGAGGAGCCTGATCGGTCCTACGAAGGAAGCGGCGGAAGTGGCGGAGGCGGTCTACGCCGAATTCAGCAACTTCGGCCTCACCGTCGATCTCTCCCACCAGCCCCTGCTGCGGGAGAGCGTCCACGAGATGGTCCTGTCGGCAGTGGACCACCTCATCCATGTCCACATCGGCAACTGCGTCGTCTCCGACCCCGGCCACGCGGCCTACGGCGACCAGCACCCGCGATTCGGCCTCTCCGGAGGAGCCAACGGAGTGGAGGAGCTGAAGCGCTTCCTGGAAGCCCTGATCTACGCCGGCTACTTCAAGCGCAATACCCCCACCACGATGCCCGTGATGAGCTTCGAGGTGCGTCCGATGGAAGGCGAGAGCAGCGCGCTGGTGATAGCCAACGCCAAGCGTACGCTCACGCAGGCCTGGTCGAGGCTGTAGGGGTCGCAGGGCCGGCTCAAGCCACATCAACGATAGCGCGCTCGGCAAACGAGGGATTTCCCCTCGCGTTGCCGAAACTCGCGTGGACGCCCCGTAGGGTTCTCTCAGGCCTTGCGCCGTCTCGCGGCCGCAAGGTGCATTCCCCTGCCGTTCCGTGAGGTCTGCAATTGGCGAATCGAGTCTACGTCACCCGGCCCATCGCCGAAGAGGCGGTCGCGATGCTTCGCGACGTCGCTGAGGTGTCGGTGTGGCCCGACCCGGATCTGCCCCCGCCATACGAGGTGCTGCTGAGGGAAGCGAGCGGCGTCGACGGCCTGGTGTGTCTGCTCACCGACCGCATCGACGCCGATCTGCTCGCGGCTTGCCCTCGCCTGAAGGTCGTCAGCAATGTCGCGGTCGGATACGACAACATCGACGTCCCCGCCGCCACCGCTCGCAAGGTGATGGTATGCAATACCCCGGGCGTGCTGACGGAGACGACGGCCGACCTCGCCTGGGCGCTGATCATGGCCGCCGGGCGGCGCATCGCAGAGGCCGATCGCTATCTGCGAGCAGGACGCTGGAAGAGCTGGTCGCCCCAGTTGCTGCTCGGCCAGGATATCCACGGCGCCACCCTTGGCATCATCGGGTTTGGCCGCATCGGCCAGGCGGTAGCCCGCCGCGCGAAGGGCTTTGGCATGACAGTGCTGTACTCCGAAGCCGTTCGCAAGCCTGAGGCGGAGCAGGAGATCGGCGCCGAGTTCGTGGCGCTGCCGGAGCTGCTGAAACGCTCCGATTTCGTCTCCATTCACACGCCGCTCACGCCGGAGACGCCCCACCTCATCGCGGCGAAGGAACTGGCGCTGATGAAGCCCACGGCCGTGCTGGTCAACTCCGCGCGGGGGCCGATTGTGGACGAATCCGCGCTGGCGCAGGCCCTGCGAGAGCGGGTCATCTTCGCCGCCGGCCTGGATGTGTTTGAGTCAGAACCTCTGGCCCAAGATAGCCCACTCTTGGGGCTGGAGAATGTGGTATTGTTGCCGCACGTCGGGTCCGCGAGCGTGGCCACGCGTACCCTCATGGCGCGCATGGCCGCGGAAAACACGGTTGCCGGCCTGCAGGGCCAGCGTCCGCCCTATCTGGTTAACGAGGAGGTGTTATCGTCATGCTGCTCTCTTACGACCTAGGCGAATACTCGTTCGATCTCGGCGCGTTCTTCCCGATGTCGATCTTCGACCGCATCACCGAGGTGCGCGTGCGCCGGCCCCAGTTGATACTCCAGGAGGCGGAGCGCCGCAAGCGCCGCAGCGACTTGGCGACTGACGGCCGACTGGTGCTGCTGGCCGCCGATCATCCCGCCAGAATGCTGACCGCGGTGGGCGAGAATCCCATCGCCATGGGGGACCGCTACCAGTATCTCGGCCGTGTCCTTCGCATCATGACGGTCCCGGGCCTGGATGGCATCATCGCCACCACCGACATCATCGAGGACTTGCTGATCGTCCAGGCGCTGGTCCGGGAGGCGGGTGGCCCAACCTTCCTCGACCAGAAGGTGCTGCTCGGTTCCATGAACCGCTCGGGGCTGGCCGGATCCGCCTGGGAGACGGATGACCGCGTCACCTCCTTCACCGCTGACTCCCTCGAAGATCTGGGCATGGACGGCGCCAAGGCCGTGGTGCGCATCTGCCTCGAGGAGCCGGAGTTGACGAACCGCACGCTCTCCTACTGCGCCGAGGCCATCTCGCAATGCAATGAGCGCGGTCTGCCAGTGTTCATCGAGCCCGTCCCCGTCACCAAGGTCAGCGGCCATCTGCGGCTGAAGCGGAGCGTCGTGGACATCGTGAAGGTGATGGGTGTCGCTTCCGCGCTCGGAGATTCCTCGCGCGGCCTCTGGCTGGAAATCCCCTACTGCGAAGGTTTCGACCGCGTCGCTCGCAGCACCACCCTCCCGCTGGTCGTGGTCGCCGGCGGCTCCGGCGAGGACCCGAGCCCGATGCTGACCCAGTTTTCCGACGCGATTCGCGCCCGGGCAAACGTGCGCGGCGCGCTGGTGGGCCGGAGCGTGCTCTTCCCCGGTGACGACGACCCGATGTCACTCGCGCTGGCGGTGAACATGGTCGTGCGCGGCGGCGCCGATCTGGAAATGGCCATCGACCGGTTGATGGCGAGCCGCAATCAGAACTTCGATGCCATCACCCGATGGCTTAGCCGGTAACCACCTGGGAGATCGACAATGGCACTCAAAGGGAACTTGCTCGTCGGGCAGTCCGGCGGCCCCACGGCTGTTATCAACGCCAGCCTGGCGGGAGTGATCGAGGAGGCGAAGAAGCACTCCGAGATCGGCGACATCTACGGTACGGTCAACGGCGTAGAGGGCCTGCTCAAGGAGGAGATCGCCGATCTGCGCGCCGAGTCCGAGGACACCCTCGCCCTGCTCCCCCGCACCCCTGCCGCCGCCCTCCGCTCCTGCCGGAAGAAGCTGAGCGCGGCTGACTTCGACCGCCTGCTGGCGATCTTCAAGGCACACAACGTCCGCTTCCTTTGCTACATCGGCGGCAACGACTCGGCCGACACCACCCACCGGGTGGGCCAGTTGGCGCAGCAGGCCGGCTGGGAGATGCGGGCCATCGGCGTCCCCAAGACTGTTGACAACGACCTCGCCTATACCGATCACTGCCCCGGATACGGCAGCGTGGCTCGTTTCAGCGCGCTCTCCACTCGCGACGCAGGGCTCGATACTTCTGCCATGCACACTGTCGATGTGGTCAAGATCGTCGAGACCATGGGCCGGAATGCAGGCTGGATCACCGCTTCCACCGCTCTCGCCCGCGAGCTTCCGGGCGACCCGCCTCATCTTATCTACCTGCCTGAGCGCCCCTTTGACGAGGGCAAGTTTCTGGCCGATGTGAAGAAGCAGGTGGAGACCGGCAACGGCTGCGTGGTGGCCGTGTGCGAGGGGCTGCGCGACGCGGAAGGCAATGTGCTGGTTTCGTTCAAGCACACCATCGGCACCGACTCCTTCGGCCATAGCCAGCTCGGCGGCATCGGCGATTACCTGGTGAACCTCATCGCCGAGAAGCTGGGCATCAAGGCGCGGTTCGACAAGACGGGGACTATTCAGCGCTCGTTCGGCCTCGCCCAGTCCGAGGTCGACGCCGAAGAGGCGCGAATGGTGGGCATGGCCGCGGTGGCGAACGCCTGCAACGGCGTCACCGACAAGATGGTGGTGCTCAAGCGAGTGAGCCAGAACCCGTACCGGTGCGAGACCGACCTGGCGCCGCTGGAGGCGGTGGCCAACGCCGAGCGGCCCATGCCGGCCGAGTTCATCAGCGCCGAAGGGAACGACGTCACCCCGGCCTTCATCGAGTACGCCAGGCCGCTCATCGGCGGCCCACTGCCGTCTTACGCGCGGCTGAAGCTGAAGCGGATCCCCAAGAAGGCCCAGGGCTAGGGCGCGCATGCCTAGACCCGACGGCCGCGCCAACAACGAGCTGCGCCCGGTGAGCATGGCCACCGGCTACAACAAGTATGCCGAAGGGTCATGTCTCATCGAACTCGGCGATACGGTGGTGATCTGCACCGCCTCCGTCGCCTCGGAAGTCCCTCGCTTCATGATGGGCGGTCAGCGCGGCTGGGTCACGGCCGAGTACGGGATGCTCCCGCGGGCCGGCCACGAGCGCACCCAGCGCTCCCGCATTCAGAGCAGTGGCCGCACCTATGAGATTCAGCGCCTGGTGGGGCGCGCGCTGCGGGCGATCGTGGACCTCGACGCCCTCGGCGAGCGCACCATCACGTTGGACTGCGACGTGCTCCAGGCGGATGGAGGCACCCGGACGGCCTCCGTCACGGGGGCCTATGTGGCGCTGATGGAGGCGCTCAAGCGACTGCAGAAGTCGGGTGTCTTGCCGCGCATCCCCGTCTTCGAGCCGCTGGCGGCGGTGAGCGTGGGCATCGTGTCGGGAGAGGTCGTGCTTGACCTGAACTACCCCGAGGACAGCGCGGCCGCCGTCGACATGAACGTGGTAATGACGGGCAGCGGCAAGTTCGTCGAGGTGCAGGGCACAGCGGAGGGGATGCCCTTCAGCCGCGAGCGCATGAACGACATGCTCTCCCTCGCCGAGACCGGGATCAAGCAGTTGATTGCCCTCCAGAAGAAGGCGCTGGAAGAGGGTAGTGCGTGAGTGAGCGCAAGCGCCTCGTCGTCGCCAGCCACAATCGCGCCAAAGCCTCCGAGATAGCGCAGATTCTGGCCGACGAGGGGCTGGACTTCGAAGTCATCAGTCTGGCTGACTTTCCCGAGATCACACTGCCCCCCGAAACCGGAGCCACCTTTGCCGCGAATGCCGCCGCGAAGGCCGAACACGCCGCGCAGCGCACCCACCTCCCTGCCATCGCCGATGACTCAGGGCTGGAGATAGAGGCGCTCGGGGGAGAGCCGGGCATCCACTCCGCCCGCTATGCCGGCGAGGAGGCCACCGACGAAGACCGCTGCCGGAAGGTGCTGGGTCTGATGGCGGAAATGCCTGACCACCGGCGCCGTGCCCGCTTCCGCTGCGCAGCCGCCTATGCCGAGCCCGAGGGCGAGGAGATGCTGGCAGAGGGGACGTGCCCGGGGCGCATCGCCCGGGAGCCATCGGGTTCAGGTGGATTCGGGTACGATCCCATCTTCATCCCCGACGGATACACTCTGACTATGGCGCATCTCACCCCCCATCAGAAGCACCGCATCAGCCATCGCGGCCGCGCCTTTCGCCTGCTGGCGCAGATGATACGCGAACACCTGGCGGCCCCCGCCCCGGATTGACTCTGCTCACCCGCGCAGGTATACTCGGTTCGGCCATAGCCGCACCATCATCGGGGCGTAGCGCAGCTTGGTAGCGCGCCTGCCTTGGGCGCAGGAGGTCGTGGGTTCAAATCCCGCCGCCCCGACGTCGCTTCCTAGCAGAGGTTGCGGGCTACAGTGCAATTGGCCGTTCCTGCCATTGCGGGGAGCGTTTGTGGGTGTCTCGTCTGCGCTGTTGCGAAGAGCCAGAGGGTGCCGCAGGGCCAGCATAGAGGACCAGAGTCGTTCACATGGAACCGGTCCGTGTTTCGGGGCAGGGCGCGCGGGAAGATGCCGGTGAGGAGGCCGCCATGGAAGCGGAACAGCTTGAGGATCAGTGCCCCCATGATGTTGACGGTATAGCGCGAACGCTGCTGAACTACTACTCTCAGGAAACCCCCACTCAGTTCCTATCTGACAGGCTGCCGTTCTCCGTTGTGTTCGAAGACGCTCTCCTCAGCAGTGATGACCTAGTGCTCGAAGTTCGAAGGAGCGAGAACTCGCCCTTGGAGGCGAGGGACTTCCTGCTCCCACGGAACGTGCCCCAGAACCTATATGAGGAGCTTCTTCGGTACCACGTTGCACTCGGTAGGAAGCTCTACAACAGAACGAAAGCCCGCGTGTTTGACATAAGCCCCACAGCCGCAGGGAGTGGACTGAGGATAGAGTTCGAGCGGGCTGACTACTGGGACTACGTTAGGACAAACGCTTCGCTCTGGCTAAAGCCGACGGACCCGAGATTCACGGCAGGGAAGCCCCTGCGCGATATGTTCGCACCTGACATGGCCTCAGGCAGCCGGAACTGCGCGAATCATCTGGGCGTCGACACACTGCTGGCGGTTCGTGATTCGGACAGGCCTGACACGAAGTGGTCCATCCTGCTGCCGATCCGCTCGGGCGCTGTACGCACTCGCCCCAACACCATCGGCCCAACCCAGTCCTCATCGGTGGACTTTCCTGGGGCCAGCCTACAACCTCCGAAGCCTCCGTGCCCCTTTGAGCGCGTCTACCTGGAAATGGAGAACGAACTGCGCGTGATGACGAAGGATATCGAGCAACTCGTCTGTATAGGGGCTTACCGTGAATGGGAGTTCGGTGGCAAGCCGCAGTTGGCATTCTTTGCCAAGTACAAAGGAACGGAGGAGCAGTTCTGTAAGGACGCTTTGCTGGCAATAGACAGTTGGGAGATAGTGGATCCCACCGAGACCGGTTTCAGGGTTGATTCCCCGAGCAGTGCCATTGACGACAACCGAAAGAGGTTCGTGCGCCTTCCTATCAAGCCTACAGACGAGAAGGAGCTGAGCCAGAGTATTGAGCGCTACACTCGCGCTAACGGCACGTACGGTAAGGAAGAGTCAATGGGGCCAAGATTTTCAGCCTTCCCTGCCCCTACGTGCCGCGCTGTACTTCTTCTGGAAGCATCGAGAGGAACTGCTCGCGCTGCTCTAGCCCGCCCTCTATCTTGTTTGTGCTTCCTGTGGGCTGCAGTGTTGTGCCAGCAGCTGCGATCACGGGCTGCCTTTCTCTCCCCCCTTCCGGGCGGGCGTCCGCCCGCCCGATCCGCGTTCATCCGCGGGTATCGGCGTTGATCTGCGTTCCTTCCGTATGCACCCCCTTACTCATACCTCCCCTTCTTCACCTCAGCCCGCAGCTCGAACGCGCCGCCCGCGGTCTTCAGGCTGCCGCCCACCTGGCCGGTGAACACCACTTCCGCGTCGCCCACGCGAACCCCGACGCCGTCGGCGGCGGGGATCAGGCTGGCGGGCTGCGGGTCGCCGGTGGTCATGACGTGCAGGAACAAGTCCTCGGTCTGCTCTTTCGCGGGGAGAGTTCGATCCGCCACTTGCCCGCGGTGTCGGCCATGCGATCCTTGGTCGGCGCAAAGGTGTGACCCCCGTAGGTGTAGCCCTCTATCACCTGCACCGTCTGCTCTTGGGGCAGCAGGCTCTGCACCACCAGGCGGCCGTCACCGTTCTGGATGGTGAAGGTCCGCCCGTCGATCTTCGGCTCCCGAACGCTGTGCAGCAGCCATGTTTTCTTGTACTCGGGTTTGGTGCTGACGACGCGGTCGAAGATGACGAAGGTGTCGGGGCGCAGGAACACGATCTGCCGAATCCAGGACTTCAGTTTCGTTCCTCGAGTAGGCCTCGGTGCAATCGCCCGCCACGTACAGATACTCGGGCCGGTTCTCATAGGCGACGATGCGGCCGCCAGTGAAATCCTGGCGCTTGCTCTTCCAGGTGTCCAGGTCGCCGACGGTCCACTCCCACTTCTTCGCCTGGCCGCCGTCGTTGTAGACCGGGTTGCGGCCTCCGTCTCGCATGTCCTTCCAGGTCTCGCCGGGCTGATAGACCAGCATCGAGTTGTGCGCGATGGTCCGGATCAGCCAGTTCACATCGTGGTTCGAGAGGTAGTCGTAGTACTCGCCGCTCTCGGACGCCAATGTCTCCCGGCGGAAGATCTCGAAGTTGCCCACCTCGTAGTGCTGGTGGTTGTTCCAGAAGTCGCCACACTCGAAGCGAAACCAGGTGGCATCGGGCGACCAGTCGCTGCGAGCGTAGACCTTTCCCACCCCGGCCGCCAGATGCGCCAGCGGAAACCCATCGATCGGCAGTGGTTCCTGGTCGTGCGGCGGCCCCCAGATGAACTCGGTGATCTGGGCCGCCGGATGCTGGGCCACGCGCTGGCCGATTGGCAACGTAGCGCGCCAGCTCCGAGCCGCGGAAGTACTCCGCCAGCAGATCGCGTAACAGGTGCGGGGACTCATCGCCGGACCAGTAGCGATCCGAGCCATCGCCTTCCACCGCGAATCGCTCTGTGTCATCCGGCCGGTTCTTGGGGTAGGGCTGGAGCATCTCGTAGGCCAGGCGCTCGTAGAAGAACCTCGGCGCCTCGGCAAACCCGTCGTAGCCTTCCACCCGGCGCGCCAGCTCGAGCGCCTCCGCCATGTGCCACAGGGAATGGCGCTGATACCAACCACACTCCGTCCAGCCACCCCCCTCCCCGAACTCGTTGAGCACGGGCAGCAGGAGCTGCTCGTAGAGCTTGTGGATCGCGTAGTCCCGGAACTCCTTCGCCTTCGGGTTATCGCCCCAGGTGGCATAGGCGATCCGCAGGTAGCAGAGCATCTTCGATGGGGTGGAATTGTGGAACGCAGTCTCGTCGTCGGTGTATCCGGTGAGATGAGGGTTGATCCAGTCGATCATCCGCCGCCGGTCGGCCGGCGAGATCGAGTCGTAGAACAGGTCATAGGTCATCGCCACCTTGGTGAGCGAGACCCAGGTGTCCTGATGGAGGTTCGTCACGCCCTGGTCGAGTTCGGAGAGCGCGTCCTTGACCAGCCCGTCGATCTCCTCGCGAGGAATGCCTTCGACCGCGTTGACGATGCCTTTGGCCTCCAGATGCCCACTTGACTTCAGCTCCCGGTACAGCTCGGGCTTGGCCTTGGCCATCTCCTGAACGTACCCGGCCAGCCCCAACAGACGCGGGTGCCGATCCAGGGTCCCCCGCCACGCCCCCGCGGCGATGCGCGGGTTCGGCTGCGGGATCACGAGAGCATCTGAAGACAGCGACGAGTTCACTGCTGACCTCCCGGAATCATCGGCTGTTGGAAGCGGTGAATCCCCACCCCTCGCGGGCATAACGAGCGCGACGAGCAAGATGACCGCCCCCATGGCTATACGTCCCAGTACCATAGCGTAGCTCTCCATAGCCCTGTTCCACCAGCTTCTGCGAGAGTCGCTGGACCTCCTCGGCAGAGGACAATCGCCGCCCTAGGGCAAAGAAGACCCCATCGAGCGCACGGAGAGTGAAGATGGCAAGAGCGAGCAAACCTAGGGCGGCCAAGACGAAGAAGATGCAGGTGGCAATGGTGGGAGCGGGATCGATGGCGAACCAAGTCCACTATCCCTCCCTGGCCTCTTTCCCCGACGTGGAGATCGCAGGCATCTGCGATCTCAGCGAGCCGCGACTGAGCCAGACCGCCGACAAGTATGGGATTGAGAAGCGGTATTCCGATTACCGGAAGATGGTCGAGGAACTGGCGCCCGACGCCATCTACGTCATCGGCCATCCGGACCAGATGTACCCCCTATGGGTCTGGTGCCTGCAGCAGGGCCTGAACCTCTACATCGAGAAGCCGATGGGGATCACCATCCACCAGGCCCGCACCCTCGCCTACCTGGCAGACAAGCACAACTGCACCACCCAGGTGAGCTTCCAGCGCCGTACCTGCCCGATGGTGGTGAAGCTGCGGAAGGAGTGCCTGAAGCGCGGCCCCATGGTGCATTCCGTCTGCCAGTTCTACAAGTTCGAGATCAAGCCGTACTTCGAGGCGCGGGATCGCATGACCGATGACGGCATCCACGCCATCGATACCATCCGCTGGATGTGCGGAGGCGAGGTCGAGCACATACACAGCCTCACCAAGCGCGTGCAAGTGCCCGACACCAACTTCATGGCCGCCCTCCTCGAATTCGACAATGACGCCACCGGGGTCATGCTGACGAGTTGGTCCAGCGGCAGCCGCACCTTTCGCGTGGAGATGCATGCCCCAGGCATCCGCGTGGACGCTGAGCACGAAGGCAAGGGCCACCTCTATGCCAAGGGCGACACCAAGGGCGTGGAGTACGACACCAAGGAGGTGGCCGGCAGCGACGAGATCTGGGTGTACGGCGGCTTCCAGGCCAAGCACCGGGAGTTCATAGACTGCGTGAAGAGCGGGAAGCAGCCCGGCTCCAACTTCTCCGATGCGCTGAAGACGATGGAGGTGGCGGAGCAGATCATGGCGATGTCGCTGCTGGAGGGAAGGTGAGATGGTGAAGGGCAAGGAGCTGCGGCTGAACCTGCGCTCTCAGATCCTGAAGCGCGACGACCGCAGCCGGGCTCACTGGGAGAGCGTTGTTACCACGAAGTCGCTCCCGGCCGAGAAGGTGGCCGTCCTGCTCTGCGACGTGTGGGATGGCCACTGGTGCCGGGGCGCGGTCGAGCGGCTCAACGATATGGTGGGGCCGATGAATGAGGTGGTCAAGGCCGCCCGCTCCCTCGGCGCGCATATCATCCACGCGCCCTCGGATGTGATCGATTTCTATGCGGATCATCCGGCCCGGAAGCGCATACTGGGCCTCCCCGAGGTGGCTCTCCCCGAGACGCTGCCCCACGATGATCCGCCGCTGCCCATAGACGACTCCGACCTGGGATCGGACACGGGCGAGACGGCCTGGTACACCGCCTGGAGCAGGCAGCACGCCGCCATCGAGATCGCGGATGAGGACGTGATATCCGCCCGGGGACAGGAGGTCTACAGCTTCCTGCGCCACCGCGAGATAGAGCAGGTCGTGATCATCGGCGTGCACACCAACATGTGCGTGCTTCACCGCTCCTTCGCCATCAAGCAGATGGTGCGGTGGGGCGTCAACATCGCTCTCGCTCGCGATCTGACCGACACCATGTACAACCCCGCCATGCGCCCGTACGTCAATCACGAAGAGGGCACGCGGCTGGTGATCGAGTTCATCGAGAAGCACTGGTGCCCGACGATCTTGAGTGAAGACCTGGTGCGGACCGGCTCGTGACCCGACCGCCGCGCAAGTCGACCGGAAAGCAGAAAGCAGCGCCACCCGCGCCCGTCAGCATCGCGCCGGCCGGACTTGGCCTCAGCCGCGCCGCACTGATTCTCGGCCTCTTCACCCTCTCCGGCTTCGCCGGCCTCGCTTACGAGCTGATCTGGACCAAGAAGCTCTCGCTGATCTTCGGCGTCACCACCGGCGCTATCACCACCGTGCTCGCGGCCTTCATGGGTGGACTGGCGCTGGGTAGCGCGCTGCTGGGCGCCCGCGCCGACCGCAGTCGGCGGCCACTGGCGTTCTACGGCGCACTCGAACTCGGCATCGGCGCCAGCGCCTTCCTGCTTCCTCACGCGTTCGACGCCGTGAACAGCGCCTATATCGGGCTCGCGCGATCGCTCCCTCGCGGCACGGCCACCTTCGTCACCCTCCGCTATCTGCTCTGCTTCGCGGTGCTGCTGGTGCCCACGGCTCTCATGGGCGGCACGCTTCCCGCCATGAGCCGGTTCTGGGTGCGAGAAAGGGCGCGCATCGGGGCCGGGGTGGGCCTGCTCTACGGCATGAACACCATCGGAGGGGTGCTGGGCACCATCGCCGCGGGTTTCGTGCTGCTGCGCGTGCTGGGCGCGGCCGACACCACCCGTGTCGCCGTCTCCCTCAACCTGCTGGTCGGCTTCGTCTGCATCTGGCTGGCCCGCAGCCTCCCCGAGCCCGTGCCCGAGCCCGCTCCCCGGGAATCCGCTCGCACTGAGCGCCAACCGGACTACCCCGTCCCCGCCTGGCTGCTCCTGGTCGGTTTCGCGGTCGCCGGCGCCACCTCCCTCGCCTACGAGGTGCTGTGGACCCGCGTGCTGGTCTACTTCACCGGGCAGACCATCTACGCGTTCACCACCATCCTGGCCTGTTTCCTCGTCGGCCTCGCCCTGGGAAGCTTCGCCCTGGGGCGGTTCGCCGATCGAACCCGCGATCGGCTCTCCGTCTTCGGACTCCTCGAACTCGCCATCGGCCTCTCCGCGGCCTATCTCCTACTCCTGATCGGCCGGCTGCTGCCACTGAGCAATGCCGCCAGAGCGGTGTTCGGCGAAGGCGAGACGGCGCCGCGCTTCGCGGCCGCCTTCGCGCTGATGCTTGTCCCCACGCTGATGATGGGCGCGGTGACGCCTCTGGTGATCAGAGCCTACACCAGCGAAGTAGAGCGGCTCGGGCGCCGGCTCGGCGTGCTCTACGCTGCTAACACCGTGGGCTGCGTGGTCGGGTCGGCGGTTGCCGGGTTCGGCCTGTTGACCTGGATGGGAGCACAGCGAGGCGTGCTCGCCGTCGCCGCCGTGAACGTCGCCCTCGGCATCGTCGTCCTTACCTGGGGCCAATGGCGTCCCGCGCTGAAGGCGGCCGTCGCAGTCATCTCGGTGCTCGCCCTTCTGATCGGCATGCGCCTCTCTGGCACCCTCGCCCGCCGATACTCTACTGGTCCGACTTCCTCAACATGCACCTCGACGTGCTCTACTACAACGAGGGCCCCGAGGCTTCGCTGGCAGTCATCACCAACCCGGGCGGCCGCCGGGAGCTGAACCTGAATGGCGACACCACCGCGGCCGCTGACTACGACGACGTGGTAGTGCACAAGATGCTGGCCCACGTGCCTATGCTGCTGGCGCAGAACCCCAAGAAAGCGCTGGTGATCGGGTTCGGCCTCGGCTCCACTGCGTGGTCGATCGCCCAGTATCCGGTGGAGCGCGTGGACTGCGTCGAGCTGGTGCCGGCCGAACGCAAGGCCGCCGAGTACTTCGTCTCCGAGAACAAAGGCATCCTCTCCAACCCCAAGTTCCGCTTCCTCCCCGAGGACGGGCGCAACTACCTGCTGACCACGAACGAGCGTTACGACGTGATCTCGTTCAACGCCATCAACCCCAGCTTCAGCCCCTACCTCTACACTCGCGAGTTCTACGAGCTATGCAAGAGCAAGCTGAACCCCGGGGGTGTGGTCTGCGCCTGGGTGCCGACGAACATGGGCCGGTTCAGCACCCTCGCCGCCACTTTCCGCTCGGTCTTTCCGAACGTCACGCTGTGGTACAGCAACACCTTCCACGCCGCCCTGGTGGCCACACCCGAGCCTCTGAAGGTAGATCTGCGTGCGCTGGCGGCGAAGATGGCCCTCCCCGCGGTGAAGCGCGATCTGGCGGAGGTGCAGCTAGATGATCCCGCGCGCATGCTGAGCACGCTGTTGCTCGACGAGAAGGCGCTCGCCGACTACACGAGTTCAGCCCAGGTGAATCGGGACGACCTGCCTTACGTCGAGTTCGATGTGGAGATCGCGACCGCCATCGGGATCAAGAATGCAGGCGAGATGCTCCAGCGCCGCGCCAGGCCGTGGGAGAGCGCGGTCAACGTCACCCCTCAGCAGCGGACGGCTCTGGGTCGGTACTGGGAAGCATTCCCCAGCATCGTCGAGGGATGGGGTCGCGCCTTCCTGCCCCAGTCCACCCCCAGGGCCATCGAGGCCTACGACCGGGCGATTGCCGTCGATCCCACTGATCCCCGCCCGCAGTATCTCCGCGCCATGTCGATGGCCCGCTTCTACCTGGGCCAGCCCGACCAGCTCCAGACGCCCGCCCAGAGACAGCATGCCATCACAGTGATTGAGGCCGGCCTACACCCGGGGGAGATGCCGGCGGAACGGTTCGCCGCTCGCGCCCGGACCGCGCTGGGGCTGCTGTATGTCGAGGAAGGGAATCTGGAGAAGGCCCGCGAGCAAGCCCGCCTCCTCTACCGCATCACGCCCGTCCCGGAGGAGCAGCGAACGCTGCTGGAGGCGGTGGGGGAAGCCCCGCGGGGCTAGGTGCTACGTACTACGCCAGGGATGACGCCATGGGGAACCTGGGCGGGCAAGGCAGAGGCGTAACAGGAGGGCCTGACATGCGCCAAATCGTCGCCCCCTGCGGTCTGATATGCACCGAATGCGCAGCGTACAAGGCGACGCGAGCAGAAGACGCCAACGCGATCGCGGCGGTTGCGGCGGAGTGGAGCCGGAAGTACGGCATTCCGTTCGAGCCCGAAAACATCTGGTGCGATGGCTGTACCACGGTTAGCGAGCGCACCGCCCACCACACTCGCGAGTGTCCGATCCGGCCTTGCGCGTTGGGGCGTGGCGTGACGACTTGCGCGAAGTGTGCCGACTACTGCTGCGGGCAACTCTCCCGCGTTCACCGGCTTGCCCCAGAGGCGCGGCGAACACTGGACGGGATTCGCGCTAGAGCGTTCAGGCCTCAGCCCTGAGGCCGCGAAGCATTACCCACTCTCTCAGCGCTTCCCTGGCCGCGGTAGCTCTGTGAAATCGTAGGGCCGGTCGTAAGCCGAGAAGTAGGTTCGGTCCGGCAGCAGCCCCAGCTTCGTCCCGAAGCAGCTATCAAGCACCAGCCGGAAGGTATTCACTGGGCTGATGCTGGGGTACAGATGGCGACGGGCCCTGGCAGGCACCAGGTACGCGTTCAGGATCGCGAACCGCTCCGTAACGTCGCGCGTACCACTGCCGGCAGCATCGAAATCCACCGATGCTCCTCCGTGGTCTCCCTGCAGGATGATGACCGGTGGCCTGGGGGAGCCGGCCAGTATTCCGTCCACGACTTTCAGCACCTCGCGGTTCAGGAAGGTGAGCTGGCGATCATAGCCCGCTATGTACGCGCTCTTGGGCCTCGGCGGGAGGTCTATGGAGAACGGTGTGTTCGGGCGCGTCGGCTTGCCGTTCGGATCGAACACGAAAGGATGGTGGGGGGAGTTGATGTGGGCGAAGACAAACAGCGGCGAGTCCGTCCTGGGGATCTTGGGCAGGTTGTGGAGCGTGTACAGGATGCGGCGCCGGTGCGCGCTGTAGCCCCAGAGTGCCCCCGGGCCCTCCGGGAAGAGGGTCTCCACGACCCACAAGGGGGTGGTGCTGATGAGCGCTTCCTCGAACTCCGTTACGGCGTGGGGAGGGGCCAGGTAGACGTCGGCCGCGGTCAGCTCGGTCTGAGAGACGCCGGTGGAAAAGGACACGATGCGGTATCCCAGCCGCTTCAGGGCGCTCGCCACTTCGCTGTGACGGATCATCTGGCCCAAGGGCGTCTTGTCCTTGGATTCCGCGCCCATCTGCCTTGCGCAGTCGTCGAGGTACCGCATGTTGAGGGAAGAGGAGAGAGAGAGCAGGGTCTGGCCGTAGTTGGGCCGGCTCTCGTCGGCTACGTAGAAGCCCCTCTCGGCCAGAGCGCGCAGAAACGCACTGTTGTCGTAGCCATAGACGCGCTTCAGAACATCCGCCCGGTTGTAGGAGTCTAGGATGATGTAGTAAATGTCAGGGCGCTCCGAAGGGGCTTCCGCGGCCGAGGCCAGGCCTGGGGACGGCTGCGCCCTGCCGTGAGCGTGGGTTAGAGCATAGGTCGCGGTGGCGACGGGCAGCAGGAACAGGATCAGCGCCGCGGCATTGGCGGAAGCCGTCACCTTCTCCATACTTCCCCGCGCCCTCATCAACCAGTAAGCAATGGCCGCTAGTGCTGCCAGGCCAAGGAGCGTCAGGTAGCGGTGTCGGATGGTGACATCTGCCACCTGCAGGCCCTTGGGGAGAATCCTCTCGATGGAGAAGAAGAACAGGACGAGCGCAGAGGTTAGCAGCGCGGCCTTCTGCGAATCTCTGGTGGCCAGGCGAAGCAGAAGCCAGAGGAGGAGGACAAGCGCCAGCACCACTAGCGCGGGTCTCAGCGTTTCGAGGGGCTCTACCTCCCCCACATTGTAGGAGAAGAGGGAGGCGACCGGAAAGAGCGCGATGAGGATGGGATGGACGGGCAGGGATCTCTTCATGCCAGCTTCACCGCCTAGTCATCAGGTACAGTGTTCTCTCAGATCCGCTGATGCTAACCGCCTCGCGGATCTCGAAGTATCTGCCGAACTCGGCTTCACATGACTGTTGTGTATAGCCACCGAAGATATCGTCTCTGGTGGCCAACAGTCGCTGCACTTGAGAGTCGCTCTTGGGCACGAACTCGAGGATCAGGGAGTCGCAGAGGCCGCTGAAGAACGCGGCTATCCTCGACAGGGGGAGGTTGTTGGAGATGGCGAGATGGTGGATCAGGGCCAGCGCCAGGGCGGTGTCCGCCCTCCCCCGCTGAAGCAGGGCCAAGCGCTCTTCATTGCACCAGCCGATGGCAGGGCTTGGGTTGGTCACGTCCATGAGCAAGGGCAGCAGGTTGCGCTGCCCGCTCTTCCTGCACTCCAGGTAGTCGATCTCTACGGCCGCCGGGTCGAGATCGAAGGCGATGGTCGGGATGCCCCTTTCGGCCGCGAGCCGACTGAACATACCAGTGTTGGCGCCCAGATCCCACACGCTGCGCGGCGACAGCGACTCCAGGAACTGCCCCACCAGTCGCTGCTTGTGTTCGAGGGCGCCATCGGAGTAGTTGGAGGTGGAGTAGTAGTCGGCCCACTCGGTGCCGCTGGGCTTCCATGCCAGCCTTCTGACCGCTCCCTCCAGGCTGCTCACCAGGCCCCGCTGAGCGAGCAGGCTCATCCTGCCGCGCGGCTTGGCCGCAGTGGTCGCGTGGCGAGTCTGGCTCTTGGCATGCATATGGATGTGCAGGGCTAGCGACGGGACGAGACGCGTTCGGCCCGGCAGCAGCGAGGCGGCAAGATCCAGTGGGATGCCATCGAGGTGGGTTTTCAGCAGCTGGCTCAGTCTGACATCGGTGTAGCTCATCAGCGCAAGCGGCGCCAGGAAATGCTGGCAGAACTGGCGATAGGCCACCCAGGGTTGTCCCTCCCGGTACCGCTCGAAGGAGAGGGAGTCTATCAGCAGCGGGCGCCCATCCCTGAACTGGATGTTGTAGCCGCTGCAGTCCTTGAGCGACATGCCACCATCGAGCGCTTGCTTCTGGACCATCAGAGTGACCAGCGCCGCGTCCTTGAGCTGGCTGAAACTCCATTCGTAGGGATAGGAGATGAAGGGGATCAGCTCCGGCTTGATCAGCCGGTAGGCCTCTTCACCTTGCGCCGGGCCGCCGCCCACCTCCTCATGGGGGATGAGCAGACCCCGACTGGTGAGTTCCCGAAAGAGGCCTGAGCCGATGAGCTGGTCGTAGTCGTCCTTGTAGGCCAGATTGACCTGCCGGAACAGCTCGCCGTCTCGCCAGAAGACAAAGCCGCTGGGGTCGCGGAATGAACTGGCAACCGGGGCCTCGTCAGTCACCGTCGTCGGCCTTCTGTTGCCGGAGAAGGATGCCTTTGAAGGCCGCCTTGATCCTGCCCCAGAAGGCTCTAAGAACGAAGGTTGCCGCAAGCAAGCTTGCCATCGCCATTTGGAAGAGATAGCTGCCTGTGCCCGGGTCTATGTAGGCGTAGGCATTCCGCGATGACAGGCACAGCGAGATGAATACGACGACGGCCAGAAACGCCAGGGCTCCCCCAGACTTCATGACCTCTCCTCCTTGCGGGACACTCCCGCTTTGGCAGAATCACTCGAGGTGACTTCCAAGATGCTAGGCCATGAGGCGCCAGGTCGTCAAGGTCGCCAGTTGGCCAAGAGTGTCAGGCTCCTGACAGCAGGAAGGCGGGGCCAGAGGAGCCGGGTTCCAGCTCCATCGAATCAGGGATGTGCCGCGGGTAGTCGGACGTCCGCCAGACAAGGGGCATTCCCACGCCACCGACCGCGCGGCGGGGACGCGCTATGAAAGCAGGAAAGTGATCGTGCACCCGCCGTCGAACGTGCCACCCGGGCGGAATGAACGCAGCCAGCTCGGGTCGGACGATCTGCGGCACCCGGACTCCGTTGTTTACCGCTGCTTCCTTCCGGACCTGACGGGGTTCACAAAGAATCCGCCGCGCAGGGCCCGACCATCAACACCGCTTACGCCCCCACGGACCCCAAACGACACGACCTCGGACGGGAATTCAACCCCGCTATAGCGGATTGCGGGTGCAGGGCACCGCTAGCTCCCCGTCTAGCACGATCACCACGGCATTATAGCATAAGTGCGACCGCGCGGTCGCGCGATTCCGAAGGCGCGCGATACAGCGCCTAGCCTTCGGCCGGCCGCCGCGCCTCTCGCCCCCTCTGCGGTGCCAACAGGGGCAGTCGGGCAGGTGAGAGGCGGCCAACGGGGTAGAGATATCATGGTAGCGCTACCGCACCGGGAAACGAGGAGCCGTATGCTTCCGACCATCAAGATCGGGAATGCCGACGTGACCCGCCTCATCGTAGGAGGCAATCCCCTCAGCGGGATCTCGCACTGGAGCTCCAGGATGGACTGGGACATGCTCCGGTACTACACCATGCCGCGGCTTCAGGAGTTGCTCGACGAGTGCTGGCGCCATGGCATCAACACCGTGCAGTCCCGGGGCGACCGCCACCAGATGCGGATGTACCTTGAGCACCGCGAGAACGGCGGCCAGATGCAGTGGATCGCGCAGACCGCCTCGGAATTCAGGGATATCTTCGCTAACATCAGCCAGATCGCGTCCTACCAGCCCATCGCCATCTACCACCACGGCACCCACACCGACAACTCCTGGCACGAGGGGAAGATCGATCAGGTGCGCGACTTCCTGAAGGCGATTCACGACCATGGCTTGCCGGCAGGCATCGGCACCCACATCCCCCAGGTGATCGAATACGCTGAGGAAAAGGGCTGGGAGACTGATTTCTACATGTCCTGCTTCTACAATCTGGCGCGGGGCTACAAGACCGCGCCGGCTGTGCAGCAACACTCCTACGCCCAGGAGCAGTACCAGGCAGGCGACCCCGCCCTCATGACCGCGGTCGTGCGCCAGGTGAGGAAGCCTTGCCTGGGCTTCAAGATCCTCGCCGCCACTCGCAACACCTTCACGCCCGACGACACCAGACACGCCTTCACCTATGCTTTCCAGAGCATCAAGCCGACCGACGCGGTAGTGGTCGGGATGTTCCCGAAGTATCGGGACCAGGTGGCCGAGAACGCCCGCTGCGTGCAAGCGCTGTGTGGGCGGGAGGGGTAGCGCGGGGCTCGTGGGCCGTTTGGTGCGGCGTCCTCGATCGGCCGGGTGGCATGACACTTGACGCCGCTGGGGTGATGTGATACATTAGCCCAGGGTTGAGCCAGCTTGAGCGGAATTGGCGGCTGGCTCTGTTTTTCTTGGCCCCATCTGAGATGAAGGGAGTATCGGCCTTGCCACGGCAGAGCCGGATTCACGACAGAGGTTTCTGGTGGGCGTGCACTGAGTGCCGCAGCCGGAATTATACCAGCTACAAGAACAAGCGCAACGACCCGGACCGCATGAAGTTGAGCAAGTACTGTCCTGCGTGCCGGAAGCATACGGAGCACAGAGAGACAGGGCTCACGGCGCGGGCTGGGCGCTGATCGCGCGTCCCACGCGGGGGCTTCCCCGTGCTTCGGGGCGTGTGTCGCCAAGCTGCAGAGATGCAGGCCCGTAGCTCCAATTGGTAGAGCGCCGGTCTCCAAAACCGGTGGTTGTGGGTTCGAGTCCCGCCGGGCCTGCCATCGCATGCTGGCATTCCGTGGCTTCAGACGGCGCTCCCCCGGCGCTGTTCTGTCCGTATGGTGATGGTCTGGTCGGGAGCCTGTAGTCGCAACAGCGGTCGCAGAGGAGCGGCGTGTGGCGATAGCCAAGACCGGGCGCGGCGCCCGTATCAAATTATTCTTTCGGGATGCCTGGCTGGAACTGCAGAAAGTCATTTGGCCGACCCGTGAGGACGTGACGAAGATGACCGGCCTGGTAGTGGTCGTGGTGCTAGTGGTGGGCCTGTTCATCTTCTTCTGGGACAAGATCCTGGTGGAGGTCACCAGGCCGCTGTTCCCGCAGTGACGGCTCGCCCGCCGGATCGGGTCTGGCTGATTCAGGCGTTACGGGCAACTGAGGCGGGCGCGGCAGGCGGACAGCCGGGCCGCGAGAGCGTAGAGAGTATATGCCGAAGCAGTGGTACGTAGTCCACACCTTCACTGGTCACGAGGATAAGGTGAAGGTCAGCATAGAGAGACGCGCCACCTCTATGGGGCTGGGCGACCGTGTGGGTCGCATCCTGGTCCCAACCGAAGAGGAATTGCGCGGCACTCGCCGGGGGCGGCGCCAGGTCAGCAAACACAAGATCTTCCCCGGGTACGTGATCGTGGAGATGGAGCTGGACGACCGAACCCGGCACCTGATACGCGATACCGCGGGAGTGACGGGCTTCGTTGGGCCGGACCGGCAGCCGGTGGCGCTGCAGCCCGAGGAGGTCCAGCGGCTGCTGAGCACGGTGAGCGAAGAGACGCCTGTGCTCCGCGCGGCCTGGCTGGTGGGTGAGACGGTGCGGATCACCTCCGAACCGTTTGACGGCATCCATGGGAAGATCGTGGACGTGGACGTCAAGCGCGAAAAGCTGAAGGTGTTGGTCTCCATATTCGGGCGAGAGACGCCGGTGGAAGTTGACTTCGCCGACGTCGAGAAGTTGGACTGACGGAGTGGGCGATGGCGAAGAAGGTTAGAGCGATAGTCAAGCTGCAGATCAATGGGGGAAAGGCGACCACCGGGCCTCCGGTCGGCCCCTCTCTCGCTCCCCATGGCATCAACCTGATGGAACTTATCAAGTCCTATAACGCGGCTACCGCGCAGCAGGTCGGCACCATCGTCCCTGTCGAGGTGACGATCTACGAGGACCGCTCCTTCACCTTTGAGCTGAAGACGCCTCCTGCCTCCCAGTTGCTGCGGAAAGCGGCCGGCGTCGAGAAGGGGTCGGGTGAGGCGGGCCGGGCCACGGCTGGCGCCGTCACTGCGGCTCAGGTGAAGGAAATCGCCCAGCTCAAAATGCGCGACCTCAACGCCAACGAT
This sequence comes from uncultured Armatimonadota bacterium, assembly GCA_963699135.1. Lineage (GTDB taxonomy): Bacteria > Armatimonadota > Hebobacteria > Hebobacterales > Hebobacteraceae > JBEKKD01. The sequence goes on from OY969415.1 coordinate 3,133,716, forward strand.
GTCGAGGCCGCGGTAAAGATCGTCGAGGGGACCGCCCGGAGCATGGGCCTCAAGGTCGAAGGGTAGGACGGCTATGAAACACGGCAAGCGATTTACCGCGGCGGCGGAAGGGCTCGAGAAGGAGCAGGTCTACTCCCCTGAGGAAGCGCTTCAGCGGGTGAAGGAGCGCGCCTCCGCCAAGTTCGATGAGACCGTGGATGTGGCGATTAAGCTTGGGGTCGACGCGAAGTCGGGTGAGCAAGTGGTGCGCGGCGTCGTGACGCTGCCTCACGGGCCCGGCAAGTCTCCCCGCGTCCTGGTGTTCGCCCGCGGCGAGGCGGTCGCCCAGGCCGAAGCGGCCGGCGCCGACGAAGTGGGCGGCGAAGAGCTGGTGGCGAAGATCGAGGCGGGCTACAAGGATTTCGATGTGCTGGTCGCCAGCCGCGACATGATGCGCGTGGTGGGGCGTCTCGGGAAGCGGCTGGGCCCGCGCATGCCCAATCCGAAGGCGGGAACCGTAGGCGACGACGTCGGCGCGATCGTCCGCGATCTGAAGAGCGGGCGGGTTCAGTTCCGCATGGACCGGGGCGGCGTGTTGCAGGTTCCCATCGGCCGCGTCTCCTACCAGCCGACACAGCTCCAAGAGAACTTCGCCGCGCTCTTGGGCGCCATCTTGCGAGCCCGACCGTCGAACGCCAAGGGCCAGTACTTGCGCAAGATCTCGATCAGTTCTACCATGGGTCCGTCGCTCCTCATCGACACCAACCAGGCCCAGTCCGCAGCCGAAGTGATGTAGGGAACTGAGGGCTCCACAAGGGGCTCGACGTGGTGTAGCAGGCAGTACCGGCGGGAGTCCCGCCGCACAACATAACCGATGGGCGCCTAAGGGCGCTCGGCTGCCAGAGACAGCAGGTGCAGGGCGGCGCGTCCGTTCTGCCCAAGGCTCCGTGAGGAGCGCCTGCCGAGGCAGGGAGCAGATTCACCGCGCTTTGGCGCAACTGCCTCCCTCGCTTCGGCGAGGGAGTTTTCTTTTTCTGGCGGCCGCAAGGTCGCAGATGTTTCGCGAGGAGGTGGCTATTGCGTAAAGCACAGAAGGGACAGGTGATCGCCGAGCTGGAGGAAGTCCTGGCGGCCCAGCCGCACATCATCGTCACGGGCTATCGGGGCCTGACGGTGAAGGACATGACCCAGCTTCGACGGGCGCTGGGCAAGCTGGGCGCGAAGACGAAGGTGGTCAAGAAGACCCTCTTCAAGCGCGCCCTGGGCGATGACGCGCGGGCCGGCCTGGCCGACCACATGGAGGGACCGGTCGCCGTCACGTTCGTGCCCAACGACGCGGTGAGCGTGCTCAAAGAGATGAGCGCGTTCGCCAGGACTCACAACCAGCTCGAGTTCCGCGGGGGCTGGGTGGAATCCCAGTTGTTCAACGCCACGCAGATGGTGGAGCTGGCCGCGCTGCCGTCGCGCATCGAGCTGATCGGACGGCTGGCAGGTGTCCTATCGGCTCCGCTGAGCCAGCTCGTAGGCACCCTGCAAGCGGTGCCGCGAGACCTGATGCTGACGTTGCAGGCGATTGTGAAGCAGCGGGAAGAGGCGGCCGCCCCGGCCGCAGAGGCGAGCGCCTGAGGCGCCTCGCCGCGTAGCGACGGAACGCATTCATGATGGCAGGGGCAAGCCCCCGCCCAACGCATGGAGGAGAAGATGGCGAAGCTAACCACTGAGGAGTTCATCTCCGCGATCGAAGAGATGAACGTTCTCGAGCTGAACGAGCTGGTGAAGGCGATTCAGGAGAAGTTCGGCGTGAGCGCAATGGCGATGGCCGCGCCGGCCGCCGCGGCCGCTCCGGCCGAAGCGGCGGAGGAGAAGACGGCGTTCGACGTCATTCTCACCGGGTTCGGCGAGAAGAAGATCCAGGTCATCAAGGCCGTGCGCGAACTCACCAGCCTCGGGCTGAAAGAGGCCAAGGAGCTGGTTGAGGGCGTGCCCAAGTCGGTCAAGGAAGGCGTCAACAAGGACGACGCCGCCGCGGCCAAGAAGACCCTTGAGGACGCTGGCGGAACCGCCGAAGTCAAGTAGGTTTCTTCTCTACACCGCGATGTCGAGAGGGCGGCGGGAAACCGCTGCCCTCTCTGTTTGTTGCTCCCGTCGGCCCGAAGCTGGGACCGCAGACCCGTTTCTCAGTCAAACGCGATATATGGCGCCGGGATGTGCCAGATGGCGTCGAGCAGCGTGAGCACCACCGCGATGCTCATCTCTCCGAACACCAGCCCCAGGAAAAACGGCCGCGCCTTCGTATAGCCGGTGAGGCCGCCATAGTGGACGATGATAGTCTTCAGCAGCCAGGCCAGCAGGATCGCGAACCAATAGACCACCAGCGACCAGGAGCCGCACATGACGAACCCAAGCGGGTGCAGCGGCCACCACCAGAACTGCCGGCGCATTAAGGCCAGAAGCACCGTGAAGCCCGCCCCCAACACGAAGCTGATGGGCGTCATGGCGTTGAACCGCTCCTCGCCGTTGAGGAAGGCGGCGTGCTCTTCGTAGAAGACCCCCGACAGCCAAGAGTACTGGCCGCTCAGCCCCAACGCCCCCTGGCGGTAGTTGAGCCAGAGCAGGAAGCCGAAACCGCACACCAGTGACGCCACCATGCCGATCCAGAGCGCCGCGTGCAGAGGCTTGCGGCGCAGACCGACGCTGTCCGCGATCTTCTGCGTATCCATCATGCCCTGGAGCGTCAGCCCCCGCCAATCACCCGCGAACGGCACCGTGGCATAGATGATGGTGGTGAGATTGCGCGCCCCGAGCATCTGCCGCCGGCCGAACATCCCATACACGTCCAGTGGAGTGAACACGATTTCGGTCATCAGCAGCCCGCCTTCGGCGGTGGCGCGGGTGATGACCAGAGAGATCACCAGCACGTAGATGATCACCTCGAGTAGCGCCAGCCCGAACGACATGCCGGTCGTGGTGAACCAGGCGGCCGAGGCCAGGATGATGAGCAGCAGCCCGGCGACGGCCGCGCGATACGAGAGCATCTCATCGGCGCCCGCCTCCGATCGATCGAGGCGCTTCCCCAGGATGCCGCGGAAACCGCTGAGAATGGCGGGCCTGGTCAGGTATAGCAGGTAGGAGGCAAGCACGAAGAAGCCGCCCGCCTCGGCGCTTGCCATGTACAGACTCGTGTCGGCGTGACCCGGCCGGTCGAGGGTTTGGCCCAGCAGCAGCACGATCGCCTCGTGTCCCTTCGCGAACACCAGGTAGAAGAACCAGAAGCTGAACAGCAGCTCGCTGGGAAGCAGGAACAGGAAGCCGATGGCCGACACCGGCAGGTAGATGCGGAAATTCGTGATCTGGTTGAGCGGCGGTCCCTTGAAGATCAGCTCGCGGAGGTCCCAGGAGAGCGTGATCTGCGGCAGGTTGGGGTCGATGTTGTGGGCGAGATTCACCAGGTGGATCACCACCGGAATCGCCGCCCCAAGATAAAGCAGTCGGTTGCGGTAGAACGGTTCGCCCGCCTCCGCGCGCAGCATCTCCATGGGCAACTGCGCCAAGGGGAAGCTCAGCCGCTCGTTATCCGACCACTGGGAGCGGAGCAGCGTCGCCAGGCAGATGGAAGCGCCGAACATAAGCAGGACGATCACCAACCAGTGAGCGAGCGGGCCGATCCAAGCGCCCCACGGAATGGGCTCACCGTAGTGCAGGCCCTCGTAGAGCGCGAGGATGACGGACTGGCGCGCATCGCCCCCGGTGTTCCAGGGCACGAGCTGCTGCGGGATGTAGCCGAAGAACGTGTTCTGCCACTTGTTCGAGGGATCGGCGTAGTAGTTGAGACTGGAGAGCAGCGGAATCAGCCGCACCGGCGCGCCGCGGGAGGAGGTCCACGCGCTCAGCAGCATCATCGTGTAGACCACCACCAGTTCGGCCGGGCGAAGCGCCCAGACGGGACGCATCCGACGCACCAATCGGTTGGCGGCGATCAGAAAGACGAAGACCCCGAAGGCGACGGGTGGGAAGGTCAGAACCCCGATGGCAACCCGCTTGATGACCTGCTCGGCCCAGAGGGTGATGAAAGAGACCAAGGCCACGCAGAAAAGCCCGATGAGCGTGGCGCGCAACGTGAGTCCCCGCGACTGGATCCGATCAAGCTGGTTCATGGCCTACGTGATGAGCGCCCAGGATGACATCTGCCTCGACTTCGGCACATCGGGCGCATCGCCTTTCCCCACTCCGACCGGCCCAGTCCGGGTGGCTTTGTGCCGAGAAGCGGCCGCGACCGGGCCTGGCCGCTAGGTTTGAGGGTGCCCGGCGGGGAAGAGACAAATGAGGTATCTCACCAAGCGGAGGTTCGCATGCAGTATCGGGTATTGGGCAGCACGGGGCTCAAGGTATCGGCCTTGGGGTTCGGCGGAATGCGCTTCAAGATGAAGGACGAGCACATCGATCAGGACCTGGCCATCGCGTCGCTCCACCGGGCGATGGACCTGGGAGTGAACTACTTCGACTCGGCCGTCGGCTACTGCAACTCGGAGAGCGAGGCGGTGATCGGAGAGGCGCTCAAGGGCCGCCGGGAGGGGAAGGTGGTCTCCACCAAGTACCCGACCTGGGACCCGTACACCAAGAAGGCCGACGACTGCCGGCGGATTCTGGAGCAGTCCCTCTCCAGGCTGGACATCGACCATATCGACATCTACCATATGCACTCGGTGGGCTGGGATAGCGCCCAGGAGGTGCTCGCCGCGGGCGGCGCCATGGAAGCGGCGCGCAAGGCAAAGGAAGAGGGCCTCGTCAAGCATCTGGCGTTCTCGTTCCACGATGACGCGAAGCGCATGATCGACATCATCAATGCCGCGCCCGACTTCGAGGTCGTGACCTGTCAGTACAACCTCCTCGACCGGGCGAACGAGGAAAGCATGGCCTACGCGCACGAGAAGGGGCTCGGCGTCGTCGTGATGGGGCCGGTAGCGGGCGGCAGGCTGGGCTTTCCGTCGCAGCGCATCATGGGAATACTCCCGGGCGGCACCAAGAGCAGCCCGGAAGTGGCACTGCGGTTCGTGCTCGCCAACCCCAACGTGACGGTGGCGCTCTCGGGCATGAACACGGTCGAGATGGTAGAGGAGAACACCGCTACCGCCAGCCGCGAGGAGCCGTTGAGCGCGGACGAGAAGCAGCGAGTGCTGGACATGCTGGAGGAGAACAAGCGGCTGGCCGAACTCTACTGCACTGGGTGTGGCTATTGCATGCCATGCCCGAACGGGGTGAATATCCCGGAGTGCTTCCAGCTCATGAACCTGCACCGGGTATACGGTCTCACCGAGGGCGCGCGTCAGCGGTATGGCTGGCTCGGCGAGGAGAACAACCTGAACGCCGGCGCCTGCGTCGAGTGCGGGCAGTGCGAGCCGAAGTGCCCCCAGAAGATCCCGATCATCGAGCAGCTAAAGGAAACCCACCGCGCCCTGGGCAAGTAGGTGCGGGCAGCAGGGCCTGATCCCGTTTTGATAGCAGCGCCCGGCCCGCATCAGCGCCGGGCGCTCGCGCATGCGTGAGCAGCGATTGAGCGTGACTACTCCAGTGCAGCCGCCCAACCTGAGACGGCCGGCTATCGCCCTCTGGGTGTGGGCGGCGCTGGCCTGCGGCCTGGTGGCTGCGTTTGGGGTGGATGGGCCGGTGATGGCGGCGCTCCGGCCAATGTACGGCTCGCCCGCGGCAAGCCTGATTCAGCACACCATTCGTTGGCTAGGGATCGGCTACTCCCAGGCGCTGGTGCTGATCCCTATGGTTGCAGTCGGAGCATGGCGCTGGCCGCGGGTGAAGAGCGCGGGAGGGTGGGGGCTGGTGGCATTCGCGGCCTCGGGCGCCGCGGCGAACCTTCTGAAGGTGATCGTACACCGACCCCGCCCCTATGTAACCGACCCCCGTCCAGATTCGTGGCTGGCGTTCATGAGGGAACACAGCTTCCAGTCCTTCCCCTCAGGTGAGAGCGCCACTACCTTCGCCGTCACACTCACTCTGAGCTTCTGGTTCCCCAGGCTGCGCATTCCACTGATTGCAGTCGCGGTCATCGTGGCCGCGGCGCGAGTGGTCGTTGGGGGGCATTTCCCCTCCGATGTATGGGCCGGGGCGATGCTGGGCATGGCGACGGCCCAGTGGGTCAAGCGAATGGCGGACGCGCGACTGCAGGGCCCGGCCGCGTCGGCGGTAGAGGGGGTCTGATCGTGAGCACGCCGGCTTCGCGAGTGCTGCCATTTCTTCTGCTTGCCGCGGTAGCAGCCGCGATCTTCCTGGTCGGGCTGGGCCGGTTGCCGTTGTTTGGCCGGGATGAAGCGCTCTACGCCGAATCAGGGCGCGAGATGCTCGTCACCGGCGACTGGATCACACCTCGGGTGAACGACGGCCCCTTCCTCGAGAAGCCCCCTCTGCTCTACTGGCTCGACGCCATCAGCTATCGCGCCCTTGGCGTCTCACCGTTCTCGGCGCGATTCCCCGCCGCGCTGCTGGCGATCCTGACGGTGCTGCTGACTGCGAGCATCGGCGCCCGAGTCTGGGGCCGGCGGGCTGGGATGCTTGCTGGCCTGGCCCTGGTAACGTCGCTGCAGATGGCCATGATCGGGCGCATGGGGATTATGGACGTCCCTCTCACGTGTCTGACGGTGCTGGCTCTGCTGTGCTACGAGCGATGGCGCGCAGGAACCGGCCTGGCGGGAGCCGTGGGCTTCGGCGCGTGCATCGGCCTGGCGGTGCTGCTGAAGGGCGCCGCGGGTCTCATTCCTTTGCTGGTCGCGTCGGCGCACCTGGTCTGGACGGCGATCCGTCGCGCGCCGCTGGGCCGCTCGCGTGCCCTGAGCATCGGCGCCGGGCTGCTGGCGGCGATCATTGCTATCGGCATTGCCGCTCCCTGGTTCGTCGTGATGAGCGCCCGCCACGGCGAAGCCTTCGGCTCGACGCTACTGCTGCACGAGCACGTCAAGCGAATGCTCCAGCCCATGCAGGGGCATGGCGGTCCGCTCTGGATCTACCTTCCCCTCATTCTCTTCTCGTTCTTCCCCTGGGTGGTGTTCGTACCCGGCGGGGCCACGCGATGCGAGGATGAGGGTGAGCGCGCCGAGTTCTGGCGCACGCTCTGCATCACGTGGATCCTGTGTGTACTGATCCCGTTCTCCCTGATCCGCACCAAGCTGCCAGGATACGTGACACCGCTCTTCCCTCCCCTGGCGCTGCTGGCCGCGGTCGCCCTCGACCGATGCCCCGGGCGTAGGCCATGGCTGGCCGTGCTGGGCGGAGCCGTCTTGTTCGGCATCGCGGTTTCCCTGCTGCCGGCAGCAGCGGCACGTGTGGGAGCGCGCGTCGGCGCGGCTCAGGAGGCCTCGCTGCTGCTGCCCCCGGCCTACCTCTGGGTGGCGGGATATGTGGTCATCATCGCGGGCGCGATCTACGCGCTTCGCCGAGCCGGTCTGGCCAGCGCTGACAGCATTCCTACCAGCGCTGGTCTCTTGGCGCTGGGGCAAGTGACGATCCTGGCCGCGCTGCTGTTCGGTGTCCTGCCAGTACTCTCACCGTACCTCGGAGGTGGCGCGGCTCGCCTGGCCGAGATGGCGCAGCAGGAGCTGCCTGGCAGCCGCATCGTGCTCTACGACACCCACCCTGAGACAGTGAACTTCGCCTTGCAGAGATCTGTGATGACTCTCGATGGCCGACAGCAGGCGGAGCTGAGAGCGCAGTTGCTCGCCTCTCCCATCGCACTCATCGCTCCCGCGAAAGACGAGAGCTTCTGGAAGCAACTCCCCGCCAGGCGCACCTGGAGGTGGGGCGATCGGGTGTTGCTGGATATCCCCAAGCAGGAGCACAAGGAGGAGGCGCCGTGATCTGGCATGAGTCGAGTGGGCCGGACATTGCCGAGTTCGCGAAGACGTGCGATGTGGCGCTGCTGCCTGTCGGGTGCGTCGAGATGCACGGGCCCCAGAACCCGACCGGATGCGATGCCCTGATCGCAAACCGCATCTGCCGCCTGGCATCGGAGATCGAGCCGTGCATCGTGCTTCCCCCGATCTTCTACAACATCAACGATCAGATGAAGTGCTATCCCGGTACCATCTCCATTCCGCCTAGGGTGGTCATGGACATGTACCGCGCGATCTTCGAGGAGTGTGCCCGCAACGGCTTCCGGAAGATCGCCGTCCTCGTCGCCCATGGGGGCAGCCAGGTGTGCCTCGAGGTGCTACAGGGGGAACTGTTGGAGGAGACGACCAGCGGGAAGCCGGTTGGCTATCAGGTATTCCGGATTGACTCCTGGGACGTGCCGGGGCCGGAGGAGCCCCGGGAGACCCGCAGGCTCATGGATGGGCACGGCGGCGCCGATGAAACCTCCGAGGTATGGGATGCAGCCCCTGGCATGGTAGATATATCACGGGTGAAGGGCGAGGAAGGGCCTTACCTCCGGCCGGAGTTCGCACCTGCGCACTACCGCGTAGGATGGATCAGGAACGTGCCGAAGGGCTTCCAGGGCCGCCCGGAACTTGCCAGCCAAGAGCGCGGGGAAACGCTGAACCGGGCGCGCGGGGAAAAGCTGGCGGCGATCATCAAGCACCTAAAGAGCTACGATCCAGCTACCAGTCCATAGCAGGTCGGGCAGCTGGCAGTCGATCACAGGAACGAGGTAGCAGGAAGTGCACAGCGTAGATTTCGACCAGGTAAAGGCGTGCATCGATGTCCCGCCGGCGGCCGAGCGCCTGCTGGAGAAGAGCGAGAAAGAGATCACCTTCAGCCTCAACCTCATCCTCTACCCGGAGGGGCTGGTGGAGGCCGACGCCTACGTCGTCTACCACAACACCGCGCGGGGCCCGGCCAAGGGTGGGCTGAGGATCTGGCCGACGGTGACGCAGGAGCATACCCGCGAGCTGGCCGAACTCATGACTTACAAGACCGCGCTGGTTGGGGTCCCCTTCGGTGGCGGGAAGTCCGGCATCCGGCTCGACACCACCTCGCTCCCGGGCGCGAACAAGACCGCGCTTATCAAAGAGTATGTTCACATGATCCAGGGGGAGCTTCTTTCTGGCGCTTACGTGCCTGCGCCCGATCTCGGGAGCAATCCCTCGGACATGGCCGTCATCTACGGTGAGACGCACATCCCCGAATCGGTTACCGGAAAGCCCCCGCGCGTAGGCGGCCTCCCGGGGCGGCGCGAGGCGACCGGGCACGGTGTCGCGCACATCGCGGCGCTCTCCGCTGATGTGTTCCTGCATCAGCCCATCGCAGGACTGCGCGTTGCCGTGCAGGGGTTCGGAAATGTGGGCGAGTGGACGTGCCGCTTCCTGGCTGAGCGCGGCGCGAGAGTGGTCGCGGTATCTGACATCACCGGCGGTGTCTACTGTGACACAGGCATTCCGATCGACTGCTTGAGCGACCATGTGCTCCGCACTGGAGGGCTCGCAGGCTGTGAGGGAGACCCGATCACAAATGAGCAGCTGCTGGGGCTCGAAGTCGACATGCTCATCCCCGCGGCGATCGAGGCGGTGATCACTGAAGAGGTCGCGCAGAAGGTGGCGGCGCGGCTCGTGGTGGAGGCCGCGAACGGCCCCACGACGGCCGGCGGAGAGAGGATACTGAACGCGCGCGGGATACCGATAGTGCCCGACATCCTGGCTAACGCCGGCGGTGTCACCGCTTCCTACGTCGAGTGGCGTCAGGCCAAGTCAGGGGCGATGACCAAGGCTGAAGAGACTTACGACACTGTGGCCGAGCAGCTGGAGGTGGCTTTTCATCGCGTGCGCGAAGTCGCGGACCAGCACCAGGTGACCGACCGGATCGCCGCGCAGGTGGTGGCGGTGGGCGAACTCGTCGCTACCATGCGCGATCGAGGCTGGCTGCCACTCGACACGTGAGTTCCCAGTGATGGATGGAGGCGTGGGCGCATCGCGCCTGCGCCTCGCCGCGTTCTGTTGGGATGGAGTAGCGGTCGATCCTAGACGACCGACCGTCCCAGCATCTCCACCAGCTTAGGATCGAAGCGGGAGCCGGCCGCCTGGCGCAAGCGAGCCAGGGGGCGGTCCGGGGCGATGGGGTCGGGCCCCAGCGGGGTGGTGGCCTGGCTCAGGTAGGCGTCGGCCAGGCTCAGCAGCCGCGCCCCCACCGGAATCTGCTCCCCCCGCAGCCCGTCTGGATATCCCAGCCCATCCCACCGCTCGTGGTGGGCTCGCACTATCTGCGCCGCCGGCTGCAGGAACTCCACCGGCGCCAGAATCTGCTCCCCGATCTCCGGATGCAACCGCCGCGGTTGCTCTCGCTCCCCCTCCCCCCTCCAGCTCCGCCGGCGCCCCCACCTTCCCGATGTCGTGCAGGTAACCCGCATACCGAATCTGCTCCACCTGCCCCACCGGCAGCTCCAGCGCCTGTGCCATCGCCGCCGCCAGGGCCGCCACCTGCTCCCCATGTCCGGGCTGGCTTCCCTCCACCTTGGCTTCCATCAAGGCGCCCAGGGTGCGCAGGCTCTGGGCATACACCTGGCTCAGATGCCCTTGCAGCCGGTAGGCGTAGTAGAGCAATCCCGGTGGAATCAGCGTCACCGCCCCCAGCAACAAGGCCCCCTGCAACCCCGGCTGCTGAGGCCCTTCCCCCGCCCCCAGCAGATGCCAGCCATGCTGGTAGAGCAGGGCCAACAGCAGCCCCACTGCCGCCAAGGCCCCATCCAAGGCCAGCATCGGCCCCAGGCTCCCCCGCAGCCTCCGCCACACCCTTCCCCCTCGCTCCAGCCCCACCGCCAGACTCGCCCACCCGGTCTCCAGCAGCCACAAGGCCAGCATCGCCCCCAACATCGCCGGCAGCCCCCCCGGCAACTCCACCTGGCCCAGCCTGCCCCCCAGCAACCGGTACACCTGTCCCGCCGCCAGCAGCGACAGCACACTATGGGCGGCATTGAACCCAGTGCGCAACAGCGGAGTGCGCCGCACCAGCCCCTCCGACCACAACCCGGCGATGGCGGCCACGCAGGCGGTAGGTCCCGCACCCAACACCAGCAACCCGGCAAAGTACACCCCGAAGCTGGCCGCCGCTCCCCCTCCTCCCGCCACCGGCACCACCATCAGGTCCAACACCCCCGCCAGCCCGATGAACAAGGCCAACTGCCAGGCCCCCACCTCCCCCCACCGCCACTGCCACACCAACCAGGCCAACCCAAAACCGCCTAGCAGGAGGACGAGGATCAGGTAGAGCCGCGCCGGGATGCTCGATCCGCGCCCGGTCACTGGTCGGTGCTCCGCGCCCCGGTGACCAGGATGGGGTAGCCCGCCGGCTCGTCTATCTGGATCTCCCCACGCTCCCAGAGGGCAGCCAGTGTCTCCACCACCTGCGGATCGAACTGGGTTCCGGCGCATCGTCGCAACTCGGCGATCGCATCCTCAGGAGGGCGCTGCCGGTGATAGGCCCTTCTGGCGGTCATCGCCTCGAAGGCATCAGCGACCCCAAGGATCTTCACTTCGAGGGAAAGCCGGTCGCCGGTCTCACCGCTTGGGTAGCCGGAGCCATCCACTCGCTCGTGGTGGGATTTCACCATGTCGGCGACCATGCCGGCGGTGTGGGGCAGGAACTCCATCTTCTCGGCCAGCCTGCTGCCCTCTAGGGGGTGCTGCCTGATAACTTCCCACTCTTGGTCGCTGGGACGGCCAGGCTTCCGGATGATGGGCTCCCAGTCTTGGCGGCACTTGCCGATGTCGTGAAGCCGCCCGGCCCATTCCAACGCCTCCAGCCGCGTCTCGGACAGCCCCAGCTCGCGGCCGATGTGCAAGGCATATCGGGTCACGAGCTCGGAGTGGTTGCGGGTCCAGGGGTCAAACGCCTCCAGCGCGTTGGAGAGCGCCCAAACTGTCTGCCGATGGACGTCCAACATCTCCATCGCGCCTTTGAACACGAAGCGCGCGCCCACCAGCGGGACCAGGAAGAGGGCGACGGCAAAGAGACCCAGCCCTTCGGTCTGGTAGACCATCGCCATCAGCAGCCCAAAGGGCGCGAGCGCCAGTGATCTGGGCGCCACCCAGCGGAAGCTCACCCCCCACAGTCCAAGCATGGAACGCCGCTCGAAGAACGCCATGGCGGTGGCAATCAGCAGACTGGAGATGGCGCAGTAGACGGCCGCGGCGGCGAGCAGAGCCAGGCTGATCTTGGTGAACGGAACCGGCCGGGCCCACGCCACGTAGTGTCCGCCGAGAGCCTGGTAGGCGAGCCCCGCACCGGCAAACGATAGCGCCAGCTGGCCCTGGTTGAAGAACAAGCGAATCCAGGGGCTGCGCCGGAGGAGCACGAGGAAGCTGATGGCGCCGATCCAGGCCGCCGCCGCCGGCCCGAAGATCAGGAGGCAGGCGTAGTCGACCGCGAAACCGACAGTAGTGACGGCGCCGCCGCGACCCGGCAGCCGGACGGGTTGGAGCCCAACCAGGATGGACAGGGCGAGGAAGAATCCCACATCCCAGGCCAGGGAGGTGGGAACTCCCTCTCGCCATCGCGCCACGGTCAGCCAGATCAGGACCGCCCAGCCCAGGGCGCCGATGGCGAGGTTGTAGATCGATGATTGCTTCGACGAGCCACTCATGGCTTCTGCTTCGACTGTTGCTGAGAGCAGCGGGAAAAAGTAGCGAGCCGGGGCCGTTCGCCTACCTGCTGCTCAGTCCGAAACTGTAGCTTACGGCCAAGCGAAACGAGCGCCGCCTGCCAGAACCAACGCCAGCAGCGCCGACAACGCCAACATCCATTTGCCCACAGGAACACCTCCGGGAGCTCAGGGCTCTGTCTGCATTCCGCTAAAGCAGACAGGCAGCCGCTCCGCTCGGTTGTTCTACCCTCAGTGGGCCCCGGCTCGCATCCGCTCAGTTGTCAAGGGGTGCTTCTACGCCGCTAAGAGGAAAGCGCCGGAAGGCGCCTGTTGAGCGCATCTAGCACGGCCAGCGCGGCCGCCTTCCACGAGTCGTCTCGCACCAGCGCCGACCCGAGGAGATCTTCCTGCTGCCGGCCCCCGAGCACCCGGACCGTCACCATGATGCACGGATGGCCATTGATCTGCGACCGCGTGAAATCCCGCAACTCCAGACCCGGGACGTCGCCCAGGCTGTTCGATCGCAGGAACTCCTCGATCGCGCCGAGGCTGGCGCGCGCTACCAGGTGCTCCTGGTCGAGTTCACCGCCAACCGGCATCACTGCTGAGCCGGTGTAACTCTCCTCGCCCCTTCCAACAGAGACCCTCGCCCGAGCCGTGCTGCGATCCAGCGAGTAATCGATACTCAGGAATTTGAGTCGGCTCTCCACGAGCGGCTCCTCCTGACCGCGGATCTGGGCGATGCTGATCTTGCGGTGATCGATTCGGACCCCTAGCTCGGAGAACAGCGCCGACTCGATGTCCCGACTCAACTGCTTGGGATGGCGACTCTGGTCGGATAGAACGTGGATCTCGGTAACTGCGCCGCGCTCGTCGATCACCACCCACGCGGAGACGACTCCTCGCAACCGGGATATGATGGTCTCGGCGTCAGCGACAGAAGCCCGATTCTGCAGGTCGGCCATGTGGCCATGCCCTCCCCTCAGCCGCGATAGCCTGGTAACTCACCAGGCTCTGGGCCGGATGCAACCCGCAGGGGGCGACGGGCGTCATCACAGCTCAACAATGACGTTGCGCGTCGGGAAATTGACGCATCTTGACGCGCATCATACCAGCCAGCGGGAGGGGTGTCAACTGGAGTCTCAACTGATGCAGGAGCACCGTCTAGAGAGGCCGAGTGCCATCGGGGAGCCAGACCGCCATCGCGAGTCTAGCCGAGGCACCCACCATCGCCGCTGCCCAGAGGGCAGCGCCTCCCTCGGAGTGACGGTGGCGACAGATCGTCTCCAGAGCGCCACCCGCCTTCACGCCGGCGGGGCCGCTGAGCACTCGGCGCGGCTCAGCGTATCAGCAGGCGACGGTTGGCGCCATCCCAGGTGACAGTGCGGCCGAGAGCCTGCACGATGGGAGCGATGGCGCAAACCACGTGCCCGGCCTCCAGGCGGCCATCTCTACGCGGACATGCCCTGCTACATCGGGCATATCTTCGCGCTGGTCACGGCGAGCGGCCGCAACTTCCCATGTTGCGCGTGTGAGCGAGTGGTGGGTGACCTCTCGCATGGAGGATTCGCCGCGGTCTGGCGGGGGGGGGGAGGCGTATCGGCGATTCCGGGAGGAAGCGCGCGACCTGCCGAACCGGCTGCCGGCGCTCGAAAGCTGCTCGTGCATGAGCTGCCCGTATGGGCCGTGGAATGTGGAGTTCCATCGGAGGGTGGAAGGGAGTTAGCCGCCGATGAGCGCAGATGAACGCCGATAGGGGTGGCCGCCTTCGACGGAAGGGCGACGGCATTCACCGCAGAGACGCAGAGAGCGCAGAGGAACACTCACACCCTTGCCTACGGCAAGGGTAGGTTACTGACAACCGAACGGAAAGAACACGAGATTCCTCGTTTCGCTCGGAATGACAGCTACCCTAGGAGGATGGACCGGCCACGCACAACGGGCCCCACTCGAGGACATGCCACAGCCTCTTGAAGGCCTCATCAAGGCTCATCCAGATCAGAGCATCGAGGATGCGAACCTTGCTCATTTCCACGGGCTTGCAGTCGATGATGCGCTCCATCAGACTGGCCTGGATCGCGGTGAGAGCTTCGAGATTCCCTCGATGCCGGCCGATCTCCCTGATCCCCTCCGCCACCTTCATGGCTCGGTGAACGTGCGGGTCTTTCTCGCAGCAGAAGAAACTGGACACCTTAGCATCGGCCATCGCGATGAGACGGGGCCTGTGAAGGTACGCGATTTTCGTGGCCGCTGTTGCACCGATGCCTTTCTGCATCAGGCGTCGGTAGAGTTCTTCGAGCAGAGGTCGCTGCACAGCCCACTTCGCATCCGACATCTCGATCAGATCCGCTTCCTCCAGATCCGACAGCTCACGGAGATCGTCGAGACGCAGCTTCTCCCAAGCGTTCCAGGGGCTCCGTGCACCCATTGCCTTGTTCATGAGTTCGACTTGGCACTCAGTGATGGTTTCCGGCTTCTCTCTGGCAAGGCGGATGCCGGGCCTATCGAACTCCACATGGAATGGGGAGATTGCACAGAAGACGAGCACGCGGTCTTCGCAGCGTGTCATCGTCGCATTCGTCTTCGGGATGGAAACGTCCATGGCCCCCTCCTGTCTCTGCCGCGCCTGCGGCAAGTGCGAGAGTAGGCAGGTCTTCCATGCCGTTCCATGTCTCCCCTCCCGGCAGGGCGCGGCCTCCCCGCGGTCGAATCGCGGGCCTGCCGGGGAGAGGAGGGAGTGATGGGGAAGAAGCTGCGGGTGGGGGTGTTGGCGTCGGGCGGGGGGACGAATCTGCAGGCGACCATCGACGCGTGCGAGGTGGGGAAGCTCGACGCGGAGGTGGTGGTGGTGATCAGTGATGTACAGTGCGGCGCGCTGGAACGGGCGCGCGAGCATGGCATCCCGGAGCACTGGCTGAGCCGGCACGACAAGTTGCGGTTCCCCACCCGGGAGGCGTTCGACGCGGCGATGGCGGAGCGGTTGGAGCAGCATGGGGTGGAGCTGGTAGTGCTGGCCGGGTATCTGCGGATCATGACGCCGGCGCTGGTAGACGCGTTCGCGGGGCGGATGATGAACGTGCATCCGGCGCTGCTGCCATCGTTCGGCGGGCCGGGGATGTGGGGGCATCACGTGCACCAGGCGGTGCTGGACTACGGGTGCAAGGTGTCGGGGGCGACGGTGCATTTCGTCACCCTCGAAACCGATGGCGGGCCGATCATCCTGCAGGAGGCGGCGTCGGTGCAGGAGGATGATACGCCGGAGACACTGGCAGCGCGGATTCTGCCGCATGAGCATGCGCTGCTGCCCAAGGCGGTGCAGTTGTTCGCGCAGGGCCGGCTGCGGATCGAGGGACGAAGGGTGAAGGTGCTGCCGGGTCCTGGCTAGTCTGTCGGGGGAGACCTAGACGCCGATGAACGCCGATGGACGCAGATGGGCGCGCGCAGTTGCGCCCGCCCCAAGGCGATGATCAAGAAACACAAGGCCGAGCCGGCCCCAACACGAGAGCAATCGGGCACATCGCTGCTGCCTGTCATCACCGTGATGCTGGGGCTGATGATGGTAGTGCAGGTGCTCCTCTTCGCGCTGCGCGCCTACCGCACGCTGTCCTTCCCCTATCAGATCGACTACGGCGAGGGGCCGATTCTTCAGATCGCGATGCGGGTGGCGCAGGGGGAGACGATGTATCCCCCGGTCAACCGGCCGCCCTATGCCATCGCCAGCTACGAGCCACTCTACTACTTGCTGTGCGCGCTGGGCGTGAAGCTGCTAGGGCCGGGCTTTCTGTTCGGCCGGCTGATCTCGTTCGCGAGCACGCTGGCGATCGCGGGTTGCGCGGGCGCAGTCGTGTGGCGCGAGACCAAGCACCGGTTCGCGGCGTTCCTGGCCGGGGGTCTGATCCTGGCGATGCCGCACGTGATGGTGTGGTCCACGCTGCTGCGGATCGACTTGCTGGCGATCGCGCTGGCGGTGGTCGGGTATTGCGTCTTCACGGGGGGGCATCGCCTCGGGGGGATTCCGCTGTTCGCGCTGGGCGTGTTCACGCGGCGCACGGATGTGGCGGCGATGGGGGCGGCCTTTGTGGGCGACGCGCGACAGCGCGGCTGGCGGCCGGCGCTGCGCGCGTTCGCGGCGCAGGTGGGGCTGATCGCACTACTGCTGGGAGGCGCGGCGCTGGTGACGCGGGGAGCGATGGTGCATCAGCTCGCGCTGCACACCGCCAGCTCCCTGGGCAAGGCCTGGTCGTGGGAGCAGTTGTGGTCGCTGATCTGGTATCCGCTGCGCGCCTACCCCGCCTACTTCGCGATCACACTGCTGGGCGCGGCCTGGTGCGCGGCGCGGCGGGAGCGACGGCCGCTGTTCGTGTTCTTCGCCTTCGCCTGCGTGATCTTCCTCACCGGCGGGCGGATCGGCTCGGCGCACAACTACCTGATCGAGCCCATGGTGGTGGGGGCGATGATGTTCGGGATGCTGTGGGCCGATCTCTCGCGAACGCGGGCCGGGGCTGCCGGCGGCGGCGCTGTTGGCCCTGGGGGGCGCGCTGGCGATCCAGATGGTCTGGACCGACCGCCATCTGGAGTATGCCATCAGCCTTTCGCAGGAGGAGGCGAGCGGGAACGCGAGCGCGCGGGTGACGGAGCTGATGCGCGCCACGCCGGGCGAGGTGATCTGCCAGGATACGGGGTTGGCGGCGCTGGCGGGCAAGCCGGATTCGCTGATGCCGTTCGAGTTCACGCAGATGGCGCGCCGCCGGGCGCTGGATCCCGAGTCGGTATTCGCGAAGGTGCGTGCGGGCGGCTACCCGCTGATCATCACCCGCTTCGATCCGTTCAACGCGCACGAGCAGGAGCTGCACCGCCTTGGTGACGACTGGAAGGCCGGGCGCTGGCCCGACGGGATTGTCCAGGGCATATTGGGCAGCTACCGGCTGCAGGAGAAGGCGGGGCCGTTCTTCGTGTTCGTGCCGAAGTAGCGGACGGCAGTGCGGTCGGAGGCCGACGCCGAGGGTACGGCGCCCGCCCACCTTACTCTGTTCTTCGCGAGCGGTCGCGGGCGGCGAGGGAGGCCAGGTACCGGGCCACGGCCTCGTCCCAGCGGCCCTGGGCGCGCAGGATGGCTTCGATCGCCTGGCGGGCGGCGCCGCGACCGCCAGCGGCTTCGGTGACCAGATCGGCTTGCTCCCTCACCTCGGGCACGGCGTCGGCAGGGGCGAAAGAGACGCCACAGATCCCCATCACCTCGGAATCGTTCAGGTCATCGCCCATGAACGCCACTTCCTCGAGCGCCAGCCCCGCCTGCTCGGCGGCGGTGCGGAGGGCGTGGGCCTTGTCGCCGATCCGCTGGAGGAAGTTGGTGATACGCAGGTCGCGAGCGCGCCGCTGCACCACGGAGGAGGCGCGTCCTGTGACCAGCATCACGCGGATGCCCGCCTCCGCCGCGACGCGGATGCCGAGGCCGTCCTTGACATTGAAGGCCTTCGCTTCTTCTCCGCTGTCGGTATAGATAATCTCGCCCTGGGTGAGCACTCCGTCTACGTCGAGGGCGAGCATGCGGATCCTCCTGAGCCGGGCGCGCAGCCCGTCGTCCACCTTCACTGCAAGGCTCCTTCCATGAGGTGTGACCCCGTCTCTACGGCCCTTCCATCACCGCGCGCCGGGCGGCATCGATGGCTAGCACCTGGGCGAGGAGTTCGGGCAACTGTTCGAGAGGCCACTGGGTCTCTCTGTCCGAGCCGGCCTGCTCGGGGTTCGGGTGCACTTCGACGAAAAGCGCGTCGATGCCCACAGCGGCCGCGGCGCGGGCGAGCGCGGGCACGAACTGGCGCTCGCCCCCGGACGCGCCCCCGGCGGCGCCGGGAAGCTGGACGCTGTGGGTGGCGTCGAACACGACCGGGCAGCCGGTCTGGCGCATGATCTCCAGGCTCCGCATATCGACCACCAGGCGGCCATAGCCGAAGCTGGCGCCTCGCTCCGCCAGGAGCACGCCGCCGGAGCCGGAGGCGGCGGCCTTGACCGCGATCGGGGCCATGTCCTGGGGGGCCATGAACTGGCCCCGCTTGATGAGCACCGGTCTGCCGGTCTTCGCGGCGGCCACCACCAGGTCGGTCTGGCGGCAGAGGAGGGCCGGGATCTGGAGCATATCGACCGCCGACGCCACCAGCTCGGCCTGGTGGGACTCGTGGATATCGGTGTTGACCGGCAGTCCGGTTTCGCCGCGCACCGCCTTCAGGATCTCGATCCCCTCGGCCAGGCCCTGGCCCTCGAAAGGAGCCGAGGCTCATACGGTTGGCCTTGTCGAAAGAGGCCTTGAAGATGACGGGGATGCGGAACTCCTCGGCCACGTGGGCGATGGCACGAGCGATGTGCAGAGCGGTTTCGGCATCGTCGATGATGCAGGGGCCGGCGATCAAGACGAGCGGCCCCTCTCCGCCCACTTGCACAGGGCCGACGCAGACAGGCTTGGTTGGAGTGTGATCAGGCATGATTCCTCAGGGTCGGCCGGCGGCCTCTTCCCTAGCGAGATGCGCCTGGACCACCGCCATCTCTCCGAGGCCAGTTCACCGCGAAACTGCCACCGCCTTCCGCGGGATTCCGGGGCCGGGAGCACATCTCCGCCGGACGCAGTGCCACTACGGAATTCCGCACTGCAAAACCGCGTGATATGTGGAATTACAAATGGGAGCGAGACGAAGCACCGGGGGGGAAGGCATGAGGGGTTCGATTTCGCTCTTCTGACGGCTATGTGCTGGGGAGTACCATGGGAACCGCGTTGATAGAAGATGAACCTCGGCCCCCCGGGCCGAGCGTCTTGATTGTGGACGATGACGCCGCAACCCGCGCGCTGCTCAAGGCAGTCGTCGCGGAACTCGATGTAACCTGTCGCATTCACGAAGCCCCCGACAGCGGCACCGCGCTTCATATCGCGCGCCGCTCCTCGCTTGACCTCGTCCTGCTGGACATCGTCCTTCCCGGCTCCGAGACTTCTGGGATGCTGGTGTGCCAGGAGCTATGCAAGGATCCCCGCACCAAGGTGGTGATCGTCAGCGGCGTGGCGGCCAAGTCGATGCTGAATGACTACCTGTCGGCTGGGGCCACGGATTGTGTGAGGAAACCATTCACGCTGAACGAGATTCGGCCGAAGCTGGCGCGATGGTTGGCCTGAGACTAGCGCCACCTAGCGTCCAATCCGCACCATAGCCGCGCCCGCACGCGGCTGTGGAAAAGGGATCGGGCCTTCTCCATCATGAGAGCCTCCGCTCAGCGAGAAGGCCCGATCACCCATTTGCGGTCGCGGCCAACGACAGTGCAGTGCTTGAGGCCTAGGGGAAAGCCAGCGCTTCGCTCCGAGTCTCCCGCCAGGTCGAGTCGGCCAGCCCCATAAATGCCATGCCGAGGCCGCGATTCGCGACGAGGAGTGGAGATCGCCCGCGGTGGGAGTGCGGCCGCCCCGGGCGGAGGCGTGTCCGCTACCTGAACTCCAGCGTCACACCCGACCCGTTACGCGCCCCGCCAGACGTAGCGTCCGTCTCGCACGGCGCGCTGCTCCTTCAGGACGCTGGACAGGTCGGCCTGGGTTATCAGTCTCAACTCCACCAGGATGCTGCCGAGGAGCCTGCTCGTGCCGCGCTGCTGCGCCAGCGCCCACTCAAGCTGGCCCCGGTTGAGCAGCGTCCTCCGGACCAGCAACTCCCCCAGCAGGGGAGCAGTCGGCGGCCCCTCCGGCAGCGCCATCCGGGGCGCGGTCCTGTCAGTGACCGGCTCGGAATGGCGCGGCGCGTAGAATCCAGAGAGGATGAAGAGGACGGCGGCCGTCAGAGTGGCGCCGCCTGCGCACCACCACGCGGCCCTGTCAGCGGCCAGAGCGCATCCGAAGGTCACTCCTGCGACTCCGGCCAGCGCCAAACCTATGCTCAGTCGCCCCCAGCTCATTGGTAGGCTCCTTGCACGTAATGCTCAGAGTGATATTGTGCTACATCAGAGTGCTACCCAGGAGGGGGCCGGCCGTGCGCGTGGGTGTGTGTACTTCAGAGGACAGGCCGGCCGGTTAGGGCCGAAAGCAGATCAGTGGGGCAAGAGATGCGCTGGGCGCCGTCTGCGAGGAGCTGGCTGTTGCCGGCGGGTTGACGGCCGGGCCAGTCGACCACGTGGACCGGGCGGGCCCATCTGGAGGGCGAATCTGGCGGTATGAACCGCGCCGCCGTCGGGCCGCGCTTCGACCACTACCACCGCGTCGGCGAGGCCGGCGATGATGCGGTCGCGGGCGAAGAGGGAGGCGGGAAGGAGGGGGGCGGCGGGAGATAGCTCGGAGCAGAGGGCTCCGGCTTCGGCGACTCGGCCCGCCAGGCCGCCGATGCCCTTGCTCAGCGCGGTCAGGATTCCGCATCCACAGACGCCGACGGTCGGCCCCGCAGCGTCGAGCGCGCCCTCATGGGCGGCGGCGTCGATGCCAGCGGCCAGGCCGCTGATGACCGCTACGCCGGCCTCGCCGAGCTGCGCTCCAGCCGCGCGCGCCCAGGCGACGCTCTCCTCCGAGACCTCCCGGCTGCCGACGACGGCGACCGTGGGCGACGCGTTGGGGTCGACCGACCCGGTCCACCACAGTACGGGTGGAGCGGAGGAGATGGCGCTCAGGCGTTGGGGGTAGTCGGCGTCAGTCCAAATCAGCGGGCACACCCCCTGCTCGTCGAGGGCGAGCACGTCGGCCTCAACCTGTTCGAGTTGGGCCGGGATCTCGAGTCAGCCGCGCGGCCATCTCCGGGGAGAGGCCCGCGGCCTCGATCTCGTCCGGCGATGCCCCCAGCGCGGGCAGCGCCGAGCCGAAGTGCTCGATGAGGCGGCGGAACCGCGCTGGGCCCAGTCCGCTGATGGCGCTGATCGCCACCCAGGCGGCGCGTTCACTCATCGCTCTCTCCGATAGCGGGTCTTGGTGATCGCCGCCACCATGACTTCCCTCGCGCCCGCCTGCGTCAGGGCGCGCCAGCACTCCTCGAGAGTGGCGCCGCTATCATAGACATCGTCGATCAGCAACAGCTTCCTCTCCTTGATGAGCCCGGCTCGCCGGACGCCGAACGCGCCTTGCACATTCGCCACTTTCTCCTCCAGTCGGTAGAGGTCTTTCTGATGGGCGAGGCGGCGGGTGCAGATGATGAATCCGGGGAGGCAGCGCAGTCGCAGCGCCCGCGCCAGGGCGCAGGCGAGGTCGCACGTCGGCGGGACGCGAAGGCGTTGGGTAGTCGCCGGGACGTGGACGATGAGATCGACCTCCCCAAAGCGCCCATCGGCGCCCAGCGTGGCTGCTAGCGCCACGGCGAGAGGCCGCGCCAACCGCCGCTCTCCACCGTACTTGAACCGGTCGAGCAGATCGCCGACGAGGGTTCGCCCCTGGTCGCTCTCCAGGGAGTGCAGGGACAGCGCCAGGCCCGCGGGCCAGGGCCCGGGAAGCGGGACAGAGTCGGCCTCGATGGCGACGGCGGAGGTGGGCGACAGCATTTGGCGGAGTCGGGTGAGCACGGCGATCCCCCTCGGAGAGTCAGTTCCGCGGCAAGCAGGGCGTTACCTGCTAGGGGGAGGGGTGGTAAGAGTTCAGAGTTGATGAGGATGGGTTTTGGGGATCAGGCTGGGGAGCCGGCGAGCAGCAGGTTGCGGCAGGCGGAGAGGAGAGTTCGGTTCTGGAGGGTCCAGGTCCCGAAGTGGCTCAGCAACGCCATCTTGGTTTGTGATCCTTTGTCCGAGCGAGTTCCGCCGCTGATCTTACGGGCGATGACCGCGGGTCTCAGGCTGCGCTCGGCCAGGTTGTTGTCAGCCGGCACCTGCGGGTGCTCGACGAAGACGAACATCTCCCCCAGATGCTTCATGATCCGCTGCGCCAGCACGCAGTGGGGCGCGTGCGGATTGCGCGCCACCGGCCCCGCCATCGCCTCCAACAGCGCTTCGAGTCGCTCCCGCAGACGGCGACGCTGCAGCCGGTTCAACTCCAGTGCGCTGGCACGCGCCGACTGTGTTTTCGCCTCTTCGTAGACAGCCTTCACCGCCTCCGCCCAGGATATCGCGTCGGGGCAGTCCGCCTGCTTCTCCTTGAGCGCGTGCAGGTCCCGTAGCAGGTGCGCCCAGCACCGCTGAATCTCGTTGAGCAGCCGATTGTAAGCAGCATAGAAGTCGCAGACCGTCTTGCCTTTGAACTCCTTGCCCAACACCTCCTCGGCTACTGTCCCCGAGCGCGTCTTGCGGTACTGGAAGTAGCGCACTTGCGGGGTCGCAAAGGTCCACAGCCATCCGTTCTGCCCGTCCTGGCGCCATCCCGTCTCGTCCACGCATACCACCGGAGAGCCCCGCACCCGATCATGGAGCCGCTCCATTTCCTGCCTGCCCGCCCGCGCTACTCCATCCAGCAAAGCCACGATCTCGCCATCGCTGATGCGCAATCCCCACAGCTCCCCAAGCAAACAGCGAATCTGTTTCATCGGGACTCGGAAGGCTCCATGCAAGGCCGCCACCGTGCTCTGTACGCTCACCCCGAAGCGACGCCGACCCTGCACTCCCAACTCACTGCCCTGCAAGCTGGGTATCCATCGCTTCCGGCACACCCCGCACCAGCGCGCTATCGCCCGGTGCTCGATCACTCTCACTTGGGGCAACACGATCTCTACTACCTGGTGGCTGCCATGCTTCCAGCCCCCGCCCAGCTTGCGCCCGCAGTCCGGGCAGCGCTCCATCGTATGCTCGTGAATCTCATCGGGCTCTTCTCGGCGGCGCACGCATGCCTGAGCACGATGCTTGCGCTCCCCCTTCTCCTTCTTGGGTCGATTCGGTTTCACCCACGCCGGTACGTCTTTGCCCCCACCCCCGCGCAGGCGACGATTCTCTTCCTCCAGCGCCGCCACCCGCGCCGCCAGCGCTTCGATGATCGCAATCAGCTCTTCCCGAGTCGCCGCCGCAAGATTCTCCACATAGGACCTATTCCTCCGATCCAGTGCACATTCTCACGGAGACTGAACTCTTACGAGGGGTTCACCGCAGAGACGCGGAGAGCGCGGAGAACGGCAAAGGCGTGATCCTTCGCTGCGCTCAGGATGACAGCAACGGCCCGCGCAGGGTGGGCCACTTGCCCGGGCGGCGGGATGACAGGGGCAAGTCGCCGGAGGCGGCCAAGGCCCCTGCTCTACGGTCAGCCGGCCCTCCCCCTACCCCGGCCCGGCCTCCCGCAGGCGTTCCAGGTCGGCGGGGGTGTCGACGCCGGGGGAGGCGTGGTCGACAATGGCGACCCGGAGGCGATGGCCGTGCTCGAGAACACGGAGCTGTTCGAGGCGCTCGGCCTGCTCCAGGGGGGTGGGGGCGAGGCCGGCGAGGGAGAGGAGGAAGCCGCGGCGGTAGACGTAGAGGCCCAGGTGGCGGTAGCGGATGGCGTCGGCGTGTTCGTCCCGGACGAACGGAATGGGCAGGCGGGAGAAGTAGAGGGCGAAGCCCTGCCGGTCCACCACCACCTTGACCACGTTGGGGTCGGCGAGGTCGGCAATGTCGTCGATCGGGCAGCAGAGCGTGCCCATAGGGATTGCCGGGTCGATGAGCAGGGGCCTGGCGGCGGCGTCGATGTGGGCGGGATCCATCAGGGGCTCGTCGCCCTGGACGTTGACGATCACCTCAGAGGTGAGGGTGTGCGCGACCTCGGCGACGCGGTCGGTACCGCTGGGGTGGTCGGGGCGGGTCATGGCGACTTCGGCGCCGAAGTCGCGGGCGGCGTGGGCGATGCGCTCATCATCGGTGGCGATGATGACGCGGTCGACCAGCCGAGCGCGGCCGGCGCGCTCCCAGACGTGCTGGATGATCGGCTTCCCCCACAGGTCTGCCAGAGGCTTGCCGCGGAAGCGGGTGGACCCGTAGCGGGCGGGGATCACGACGGTGGCTGCGGAGGTGATGGTCATTGCCTTTCCGGGGCGGGGAGACGTTCCGCTCCGCCAGACCGCGGCGCCTCCGCGGAAGTGGGGGGTTTCCCGCTCTTGTCACATTTCCTTCATTCTGGTATTATTCGGTGTCGCTGCCGCAGTTGGTCGATGACGCTGCAGAAATAGTCGCCGCCCCGCCGTCATCTGACGACCGTACTCCGGTTGACAGGCACCAGGGATTCTGATACCCTTCCCTATTGCGTCTCTGGTGGCCGGTCCCCATTCCAGGAGAGCGGCAGTCCATGAGACGCGTTATTGCTGCGTCCGGCAGGCTGGACGCGGTAGGCGAAGCTTGCACATAGCAGCCGTTGAGGCTGCACATAGCAGATGATGGCGCCGCGAGCGGGGTGCCCACCCCGCGCCCAGGAGTCAAAGTCTAACCATCACTGCGTTTGGCGAGATTCGGTAGTCTGACGAGAGGCGTCTGACTCAGGACGCTGACCGCCCCAATGATCACGGGTAGGTGACCGCCCGCTATTTGCGGGTGTCCGCCGGAAGGCGGACCTGCCCCATAAGGTGGAGCATGCCGACGATCAGTCAATTGGTGCGTCAAGGACGACAGCGGAAGGCGCAGGAAGCCGACGCCGACCGTGCGGTGGGCCCTCGGGTGGCAGTTCAACGCCTCGAACTCGGCGCTACGCGCGGGCGGCCGGCCCGCTCAAGCGAGGGGTCTGCACCCGGGTCAAGACCACGCCTCCGAAGAAAGCCGAACTCGGCGCTCCGCAAGGTCGCCCGGGTTCGACTGAGCAACCGGATCGAGGTGCTGGCCTACATCCCGGGTGAGGGCCACAACCTGCAGGAGCACTCGGTGGTGCTGATCCGGGCGGCCGGGTGAAGGACCTCCCCGGCATCCGCTACCACATCGTCCGTGGGGTGCTTGGACACCTCCGGGGTGGAGAAGCGCAAGCAGGGCCGGTCCCGCTACGGGACGAAGAAGCCGAAGAAATAGGCAGAGGCGTTTGGCAGGGGGCGTCATCCTGCGTCGCGCAGGGAGCAGCCTCCTGTTTCCTTGGCGAAGCGGCTGGAAGCACGCAGCAGCACACAGACGTCTAGGGAGCACAGAGAGCTATGCCCAGAAAGGGACCGGTGACGCAGTCGGGCTACCTGCGTCCGGATGTAGTGTACGGAAGCCGGTTGGTGTCCCGGCTGATCAACCAGATCATGCGCCGGGGGAAGAAGAGCATGGCCGAGGCCGATCGTCTACGGCGCGCTGGCGCAGATGGCCGGACCGCAGCGAGCAAGGACCCGCTGGAGCGTGTACGAGCAGGCCCTGCGGGCGATCGATGCCCGCAGGTGGAAGTGAAGCCTCGACGAGTGGGCGGCGCCACCTACCAGGTGCCGGTGGAAGTGCGACCGACCCGCAAGCTGGCGCTGGCGTTGCGGTGGCTGGTGACAAGCGCCCGGTCGCGCGGCGGCCGGACGATGATGGAGAAGCTGGCGGGCGAGCTGCTGGACGCCGCCGACCGGCCAGGGCAGCTTCGGTAAAGAAGCGAGAGGACACCCACAGGATGGCGGAAGCCAACCGGGCCTTCGCTCATTACCGGTGGTAGTTCAGAAGCGTCCGCCGCAGCTCGGCTGAGCGGGGACGGATGGCAGGGAGCCATAGGCCATCGACCGGCCGGGGTTGCCCTGCGCAGACGTCGGAGGACGCCACGGGTTATGGGCAGCCGCACAGTCTCTGCCGGCTTCTGAGCGGCCGCCGGAACAGAAATCGATGACCTATGGCGCGCGAGTTTTCGCTCGACAAGACGCGTAATATCGGTATTGCCGCGCACATCGACGCCGGCAAGACCACCACCACGGAACGGATCCTGTTCTACACGGGCCGAGTTCACCGCATCGGGGAGGTGGACGAGGGCGCGGCCACCATGGACTGGATGGCCCAGGAGCAGGAGCGCGGCATCACCATCACCGCGGCCGCCACCACGTGCTACTGGCGGGAGCACCGCATCAACATCATCGACACCCCCGGCCACGTGGACTTCACGGTCGAGGTGGAGCGGTCCCTGCGGGTGCTCGATGGCATGGTTGCGGTCTTCTGCGCGGTCGCCGGCGTTCAACCTCAGTCGGAGACGGTGTGGCGGCAGGCCGATAAGTACGGCGTGCCGCGCATCGCGTTACGTGAACAAGATGGACCGCACCGGGGCCGACTTCCACCGGGTGCTTCACATGATGCGAGAGCGGCTGGGCTGCCGCGCGGTGGCGGTGCAGCTGCCGGTGGGTCAGGAGGCGGAGTTCCGGGGCGTGATCGACCTGATCACGCATGAAGGCCATCGTCTAGCTGGACGACGAGGGGCGGGACTTCACGAACGAGGAGCCGATCCCGGAGGCGATGCTGCCGCTGGCGCGGCGCTTCCGAGAGGCGATGGTGGAGGCGGCGGCGGAGACCGACGAAGAGTTGATGGACAAGTATCTGGCGGGAGAGGACCTGACGCGAGGAGGAGATCCGCCGCGGCCTGCGCCGGGGCGTCATTCGCTACGCCATGGTCCCGGTGCTGTGCGGCGCCTCCTACCGCAACAAGGGCGTCCAGCCCCTGTTGGACGCGATCGTCGATTACCTCCCCTCCCCCTCGACGTTCCCCCGGTGCAAGGCATCGACCCCGAGACGGACGAGCCGGTTTCCCGCGAGACGCCGATGACGACGAGCCCCTTTCCGCGCTCGCCTTCAAGGTGGCGGTGGACCGCAACGTCGGGCAGTTGCTCTACGTGCGCAGTCTACTCCGGCACGCTGACGCGGGGCGGCGCGGTGTACAACTCCACCAAGCAGACGTCGCCAGCGGGTCGGGCGCATCCTGCGCATGCACGCCAACCGGCGGGAGCAGCTGCAGGAGGCCTACGCAGGGGATATCGTCGCGGTGGTGGGGCTGGACCGCACCAGCGACGGGGGACACCCTGTGCGACCGACGAGCGCCGATCCTGCTGGAGAACATCCACTTCCCGGAGCCGGTGATCTCGGTGGCGGTGGAGCCGGAGAACCGGGCGGAGGAAGTGAAGCTGGTGGAGGCGCTGGCGCGCGCTCTCCGGCGAGGACCCGACCTTCCAGTTCCACACCGACCCGGACAGCGGGCAGATCATCATCTCCGGGCATGGGGGAGCTGCACCTCGACATCGTCACCGACCGGCTGCGCCGAGAGTTCCAGGTGCAGGCGCACATGGGCCGGCCGCAGGTGGCCTATCGCGAGACCGTGCGGGCGGCGGCGAAGGCCGAGGGCAGCTACATCCGGCAGACCGGCGGCCACGGGCAGTACGGCCGGGTGCATGCTCGAGGTGCGAGCCGCGCGAACCGGGCGCCGGGCGTGGTCTTCGAGGACCAGACCAAGGGCGGGGTGATCCCGCAGGAGTTCATGCCGCGCCATCGAAGCCGGGAGTGCGGGAGGCGGCTGCGAGCGGGTCTGCTGGGCGGCTATCCCGGTGATCGACATCGAGGTGAGGCTGGTCGGCGGCTCGTCGCACGAGGTGGACTCCTCGGAGATGGCCTTCAAGCTGGCCGCCACGGACGGGTTCCGGGAGGCGATGCGGCGGGCGCAGCCGGTGCTGCTGGAACCGATCATGCGGATGGAGGTGGTGTGTCCCGAGGAGCAAGATGGGCGAGGTGCTGAGCGACCTGAACGCGCGGCGCGGCGCACGTGCTCGGGCATCGAACGCCTCGCCCGGGCGGCACGCAGACCATCACCGCCGCGTGTCCCGCTGGCGACGGCCTTCGGGTACGCCACCGCGCTGCGCAACCTGACGCAGGGCCGCGGCACGTATACGATGGAGCCTTCGCACTACGCGGAGAGCTCCCGGACGTCCGCGACCAGGGCCTGAGGACGCTGCCTGGCAGCAGCAATCCGTCAGGGTGGCCTGACAAGAACACTAACCCACAGGGGGTTACTTCGAGATGGGCAAGGCAAAGTTTGAGCGGACCAAGCCGCACGTAAACATCGGCACCATCGGGCACGTGGACCACGGCAAGACGACGCTTGACGTCGGCGATCACCAACACGCTGGCGAAGGCCGGCCTGGCGCAAGGCGCTGGCCTACGAGCAGATCGACTCGGCGCCGGAGGAGAAGGAGCGGGGTCTGACCATCCAGATCTTCCACGCCGAGTACGAGACCGAGAAGCGCCACTACGCGCACGTGGACTGCCCGGGGCACGCCGACTACATCAAGAACATGATCACCGGGGCGGCGCAGATGGACGGCGCCATCCTGGTGGTGTCGGCCGCCGACGGCCCCATGCCGCAGACCCGGGAGCACATCCTCCTGGCCCGCCAGGTGAACGTGCCCGTCGATCGTGGTCTTCCTGAACAAGGTCGACATGCTGGACGACCCGGAGCTGCTGGAGCTGGTGGAGATCGAGGTGCGGGACCTGCTCTCCAAGTACGAGTTCCCCGGCGACGACATCCCGGTCATCGCCGGGCTCCGCGGTGAAGGCGCTGGAGTGCGGCTGCGCGAAGCGTGACTGCCAGTGGTGCGGGCAGATCTGGAAGCTGATGGATGCGGTGGACGAGTACATCCCGACCCCGGCCCGCCCGGTGGATCTGCCCTTCCTGATGGCGGTCGAGGACGTGTTCACCATCACCGGCCGCGGCACGGTGGCGACGGGCCGGATCGAGCGGGGCGTGGTGAAGACCGGCGACGAAGTCGAGATCGTCGGGCATGCACCCGACCCGCAAGACGGTGGCGACCGGGCGTGGAGATGTTCCGCAAGATCCTGGATCAGGGCCAGGCGGGCGACAACGTCGGGCGTGCTGCTGCGCGGCATCGACCGCAAGGACGTGGAGCGCGGCCAGGTGTTGGCGAAGCCGGGCTCCATCACCCCGCACACCAAGTTCGAGGCCGAGGTGTACGTGCTGAGCCAGGCGGAAGGGGGCCGGCACAAGGCCTTCTTCGATGGCTATCGCCCGCAGTTCTACTTCCGCACCACCGACGTGACCGGCGTGATCAAGCTGCCGGAGGGTCGGGAGATGGTGATGCCGGGCGACAACATCACCATGGCGGTGGAGCTGATCCAGCCCATCGCGATGGAAGAGACGCTGCGCTTCGCCATCCGTGAAGGCGGCCGCACCGTCGGTTCGCGGCGTGGTCACCAAGGTCATCGAGTAGCCAGTGTCGACGATGGCACGAAGGGCATACCGGAGGATAGGTCAATGCGGAAGGCTGAGCGGAAGGGACCAGGGCGAGCGGATACGGATTCGACTGCAGGCGTTCGATCACCGGGTGCTGGATCAGTCGGCGGCGCGCATCGTGGATACCGCGCGCCGCACCGGGGCGCGCATCGCGGGACCCATTCCCTTGCCGACCGAGATCAACCGCTACTGCGTGATTCGCTCCCCGTTCATCGACAAAGAGTCGATGGAGCACTTCGAGATGCGGACGCACAAGCGCCTGATCGACATTCTGGAGCCGAGCCCGGAGACGATCAACGCGCTGATGCGCATCGACCTGCCGGGCGGGGTCGACATCGAGATCAAACTGTAGCGGGCATCGACGGGCCAGGTGACAGTCGGTGACGATTAGAGGAACTGCGTTGAAGCTGTCCAGAAGGCCCTGTTGGGCCGCAAACTAGGCATGACGCAGCTCTTCGCCGAGGACGGACAGGCCGTCCGCCGTCACCGTCATCGCGGCCGGCCCGTGCATCGTCGTGCAGCGCAAGACCGGCGGCGAAGGAAGGCTACGACGCGGTCCAGCTCGGGTTACGAGGAGCTGCCGAAGCGAAGCGCCTGAACAAGCCCGAGGCGGGCCACTTCGCGGCCGCCGCGAAGCAGGCCGGCAAGCCCGTGCCTCCCTGCCGCCACCTGGCCGGAAGTGCGGCTGGGCGATCCGACGCCTACACCGTGGGCGACCGAGATCGAGGCCGACGTGTTCGCGGTCGGCGAGATGGTCGACGTGACCGCGGCACCAGCAAGGGCAAGGGCTTTGCCGGGGTGCAGAAGCGGCTACCACTTCAGCGGCGGCCCGCCGACCCACGGCTCCATGTCCCACCGGCGGCCCGGCTTCCGGCGGCGCGACGGACGCGGCCCGGGTCTTCAAGGGCGTGAAGAAGCCGGGACACATGGGCAACGTGCGGCGCACCGTGCAGGGCCTGCGGATCGTGGATGGTGGACACCGAGAGCGCGGAACCTGCTGGCCGTCACGGCGCGGTGCCGGGCCCCACCGGGAGCCTGCTGCTGGTCACTCGCCAGGCGCCCGTCGGCAAACAGGCCAAGGAGGGCGAGTAACCATGGCGACGCTGTCCCTGTCATACGATAAGACCGGCGCCGCAGGCCGGCGAGATGGAGCTGCCGGAGTCGATCTTCGGGCGAGGGGGCTAACGCCGCCGTGGTGCACCAGGTCGTGATCGGCCGAGCTGGCCGCGAAGCGCCAGGGCACGTCGAGCACGAAGACCCGTGGCGAAGTGGCCGGCAGCACCCGGAAGCTGTGGCGGCAGAAGGGCACGGGCGGGCCCGCGTCGGCGACCGCACCCCCCGAACCGGGTCGGCGGCGGCATGGTCGACCGGCCCGCGCCCGCGGAGCTATCGACCAGCGGACTCCGGCGCAGGTCGTGAAGGGGGCGGCGCTCCGCACCGCGCTGAACGCGCAGGCGGCGGCGGGCGAGCGTCGTGCTGGTGGAAGCGTTGGAGCTGACGGAGGCCAAGACCAAGGCGCTGGTCAGGGTGCTGACGCGATCGGCGTGTCCGCGAGGCGCTGCTGCTGGTGCTGCGGAGCACGACCGAGCTGGTGCATCGCCGATGCGGCCGCAACATCCCCGACTCTCGACATCACCACCGCAGTGCGAGGTGAACGCCTACGACGTGATCTCCGCGCGGAAAGTGGTGATCGTCACGGACGCGATGCCGCAGTTGGAGGCGCGGCTGGCATGAAAGACCGACGCAGTATCCTGGTTCGACCGATCCTGACGGAGAAGAGCGTGACCCAGACGACGCAGGCGCAAGTACACCTTCGAGGTGGCGCCGGACGCTAACAAGGTCGAGATCCGGCAGGCGGTGGAGACGCTCTTCTCCGGGCACGCGAGGTGTCGAAGGTGAACACCATGATGGTGCAGGGCAAGCGCAGGCGAATGGGCGGCTATCGCCGCCGCGCGCGGCCGCGCCGAGGGCCACACCGTCTCCTGGAAGAAGGCGATCGTGACCCTGCAGCGCAGGCACCATCCCTGCCTTCGAGGGCCTGTGATGAGCGCCATGACGATGATGGGTGAAGGAGCAGAGTCGTGGCGATTAAGGGATACAAACCAGTAACGCCTCAGCCGGCGGTTCATGACGCGCGGACGACCGCAGCGAGCTGACGGGCAAGGAACCGGAGAAGAGCCTGGTCTGGCGCCGCTGCAGCGAAGCGGGGCGCGGGACAACACCGGGCCAGGTCAGCGTGCGCTTCCGGGGCGGCGGCCACAAGCAGCGCTACCGGATCATCGACTTCAAGCGGGACAAGGACATGATCCCGGCGCAAGTGGCGAGCCTGGAGTACGATCCCAACCGCTCCGCGCGACATCGCGCTGCTGCACTACGCGGACGGCGAGAAGCGCTACATCCTCGCTCCCGCAGGGGTTGAGCCCAGGCGACATGGTGATGTCCGGCGACCGCGATCGGCGCGCAAGGCGCGGGGCGGGCGAGACCCTGGAAGTGCGCCCGGGCAACGCCTTCCCGCTGCAGGCGATCCCGGTCGGCACCATGGTGCACAACGTCGAGCTGCGCGCCGGGCACGGGCGGGCAGCTCTGCCGGAGCGCCGGGATCGGGGCGCAGTTGCTGGCGAAGGAAGGCAAGTTCGCCACCCTGCGACTGCCCTCGGGCGAGATGCGCATGGTGTACATCGGCTGCCGCGCCACGATCGGGCAGGTGAGCAACGCCGGATCACAGCAACGTGAAGCTGGGCAAGGCCGGTCGGAAGCGATGGCTGGGCAAGCAAGCCGCACGTGCGGGGCGTGGTGATGTCGCCCGCGCGACCATCCGCACGGCGGGCGGCGAGGGCAAGAGCCCGGTGGGCCGCAAGAGCCCGGTGACCCCGCGGGCAAGCCCACCCTGGGCCAGCAAGACGCGGACGACGAAGAACCCGGCGAGAGCAAGTTCATCGTGCGGCGCCGAGGCGCCAAGTAAGGCGGCAGCGAGGTTAGTGCGATGCCGAGATCGCTGAAGAAGGGCCCATTCATCCACCCGAGTCTGGTGAAGAAGATCGCGCAGATGAACGCCGCGCGGCGAGCGCCGCGTCATCAAGATCTGGTCCCGCGCCTCGACGATCGTGCCGGACATGATCGGGCACACCATCGCGGTGCACGACGGCCGCAAGCACGTTCCGGTGTTCATCACCGAGAACATGGTGGGGCACAAGCTGGGCGAGTTCGCGCCCACCCGCCACTTCCGGGGCCACGGGCACCACACCGAGCGCTCGCAGCGCGCTGAAGTAGGAATGCCGAACACGAACGGACACGGACTGAGGACACAGGATGCAAGCGAAGGCGATTGCTCGCTATATCCGGATGTCGCCGACGCAAGGTGCGGCGGATCATCCAGCTGATCCAGGGCCTGCCCCTGAGGGAGGCGCAGGCGCTGCTGGTCGTGCTGCCGCACCGCGCCGCGCGGGTCATCCGCAAGGTGCTGGACTCGGCCGCCGCGAACGCGGAGAACAACCACGGCATGGCGCGGGACGAGCTGTGGGTGGAGCGGGCCTATGTGGACGCGGGCCCGACCATGAAGCGGTGGCGGTTCGCCTCCGGGTGGCCGCGTCGGCCACGATCCGCAAGCGGATCAGCCACATCGGCGTGGTGTTGAGCGACGAGGAGCGGTGGGCGAGGAGAGTCTGCATGGGACAGAAGGTAAACCCGATCGGATTTCGTCTCGGGATCATCCGGGACTGGGACAGCCGCTGGTACGCCCGGCAAGGGCGACCTACCAGCGAGTGGGTGCTGGAGGACCAGCGAAGGTCCGTCGGATGCATCCGGGAGCGCTTCAGCGGCGAGAAGCGGCCGCGCAGGCGCGGTGGCCGCGGGCGGCGCGAGCGTGGACGCGGGCATCAGCCGGATCGAGATCGAGCGGGCGCCGAACATGCTCAAGCTGACGCCTGCACACCGCGAAGCCGGGGACTGATCATCGGCCGGGGCGGCCGCGGGGTGGAGGATATCCGGGCCGAGATCGAGCGGATCGTGAAGCCGCAAGGTGCACATCAACGTGCAGGAGATCCGCCAGCCCGAGATCGGACGCCTATCTGGTGGCGGAGAACATCGCCGGCCAGATCGAGCGGCGGATCGCCTTCAAGCGAGCGGTGCGCCAGGCGGTGCAGCGCACGCATGAAGGCCGGGAGCGAAGGGCATTCGCGTGCTCTGTCGGGGCGGTTGGGCGGAGCGGAGATGTCTCGCCAGTACGCGCGACCGGGACGGCAAGATCCCGCTGCAGACGCTGCGCGCGGACATCGACTACGGCTTCACCGAGGCGAAGTACGCCGTCCGGCAACATCGGCATCAAGGTGTGGATCTACCGCGGCGACATCCTGCCGGAGATGCGAAGCCTGGAGCAGCCGCAGCCGGAGGCCGACCCAGCGCCGACCGCTCCCACCGGGAGAAGCCGCGACGCGGTTGGCGTCGGGTCGGCCCGGCGCGCAGCGCGCGAGAGGCGAAGGGGCGGTCGGGGACGAGTCCATGGCGGCGCCGGAGCAGGCGCAAGTCAGAGGAGCCGACAGCAATGTTGATGCCGTCGAAGGTCAAGTTTCGGAAGCAACAGAGGGGCACGGCGGAGGCGTAAGGCCACCCGCGGCAACACGATCGTCTCCGGCGAGTACGGTCTGGTTGCGCTGGAGAACTGCTGGATGACCAGCCGGCAGATCGAGGCCGCCCGCGTCGCCATGACGCGCTACATCACGCCGCGCCGGCAAGGTGTGGATCCGCATCTTCCCGGACAAGCCGGTGACGGCGAAGCCGGCCGAGACCCGCATGGGAAGCGGCAAGGGTTCCCCGGAGTTCTGGGTGGCGGTGGTGAAGCGGGGCCGGGTGCTGTTCGAGATGGGCGGCGTGACGCCGGAGCTGGCGAAAGAGGCGCTGCGGAAGGCGGCGCACAAGCTGCCGATCAAGACCCGCCTGGTGACTGCGCGAGCGAGATCGCAGGAGAGGAAGCGATGAAGGCGCAGCGCTTAGAGAGATGACGCCGGCCGAGTTGCGGGAGCAGCTGGAGAAGGACCGGCAGGAGCAGTTCAACCTGCGCTTCCAGGCGGCCACGCAGCAGCTGGATAACCCGCGGCGGATCCGGGAGGTGCGCACGCAATATCGCCCGCATCCTGACCATCCTGCACGAGCGAGAAGCAGCCACAGGCTGACGGTACGACGAGAAGAGTACGGGCATGGCCGAGCAGGCAGGCGGAAGGTACGCGAGGGCGTGGTCACCAGCGACGCCATGGACAAGACCGTGGTGGTGGAGGTGAAGCGCCTGGAGCGGCACCCGCTGTACAAGCGGGTGATCCGCCGCAGCAAGCCAGCTACAAGGCGCACGACGAGCAGAACGAATGCGGCGTCGGCGACCGGGTCCGCATCGTGGAGTCCCGGCCGCTGCAGCAAGACGAAGCGGTGGCGGTGGTGTCGGTGATCTGGAGAAGGCGAAGTAGGGCGCCCCGGGGGCTCCAGGATGGTCAGGAGGCGTCGTGAGGGCATGAAAGCATGACGGAATCGATCGGATGCGCAACGTGGCGCTGATCGGGCATGGCCAGTCGGGCAAGACCATCGCTGACCGAGGCGATGCTGTTTGCCACGCGGCGCCATCGAGCGGTTCGGCTCCGTGGATGCGGGCACCACGCGTCTCCGATTCCGACCCGGAGGAGATCGAGCGGAAGAGTCTCGATCTCGATGGCCTTCCTGCCGCCGAGTGGGAAGGGCGGCAAGATCAACCTGCTGGATACGCCGGGCTTCGCCGACTTCGGGGGCGAGGTGACTGCGGCGCTGCGCGTGGCCGACGGCGGCGGTCGGTCGTCGTGGACGCACCTCCGGGGTGCGGGTGCAGACCGAGCGCTACGCGGCGCCAGGCGGCGGACGAAGGGTCTGGCCCGTCTGGTGGTGATCACGCAAGCTGGACAAAGAGCATACGGATTTCGCCCGCACGCTGGCGGAAGTGCGGGAGCGCCTGGGCTGGAACGCGGTGGCGGTGTCCCTCCCCATCGGCATCCAGGTGAACATAGCGGCGTGGTGGACCTGGTGAAGGGCGTCGCCTACGCTGGCGACGGACGGAAGGAATCGAAGGCCGCGATCCCGGCAGGACATGGCGCTCCGCTGTGGCCGAGTACCGGGCAGAAGCTGATGGAAGCCGCGGCCGAGGCCGATGACGAGTTGATGGAGAAGTACCTGGAGGAGGAGACGCTCACTCCCGGAGGAGATCGTGCGCGGGCTGCGGGCGGCGACGCGTGGCGGGGAAGGTAGTTCCCACGCTGGCGGTGGCCGCGGCCGAAGATGATGGGCATTCAGCGCCCTGCTCGATACCATCGTGGCCGATCTGTCCGACTCCGGAGGAGGGCCGGCACGGCCGCGGGCACGAACCCTCGCAGCGGCGAGGAGGAAGAGCGACCGTGTCAGACCGTAGGCGCCCATGAGCGCGCTGGTGTTCAAGACCACCGCCGACCCTTACGCGGGGCGACTGACCTACTTCCGCGTGTTCTCCGGGACGCTCTTCAGGCGGACGCGCAGGTCTACAACAGCACCCGCGGGGAGCGAGAGCGGATCGGGCCCGCTGCTGGTGCCGGTGGGGCGCAAGCAGGCAGGGCGTGCCGAGTCGTGGCGGCGGGCGACATGGGCCTGGTGTCCAAGCTGCGAGTGACGGTCACCGGTGACACGCTGTGCGATGAAGCGAAGCCGATCACGCTGCCGCGGGATCGATCTGCCCGGCTTCGGTGTTTTCGTCTCGCCATCGCGGCGAAGTCCCGGGCGGACGAGGATAAGGTGGGGAGCGCGCTGGCGCGGCTCGTCGGAGGAAGATCCGACCATCCGGTCTACGCCATCAACTCCGGACACCAAGGAGACGATCCTCTCCGGGATGGGCGATCTGCACCTGGAGATCGCGGTAGCCGGCTGCAGCGCAAGTTCGGAGTCGAGGTGCAGACCGGGCGCTCCCGAAGATCCCGTACCGGGAGACCATCCGCGGGCCGGTCGCGGGTGCAGGGCCGGCACAAGAAGCAGACCGGCGGCCGGGGTCAGTTCGGCGACGTCTGGGTGCGATTCGAGCCCCTGCCTCGGGGCACCGGGTTCGAGTTTGTGGACGAGGTGAAGGGCGGTTCGGTGCCGCGGAACTTCATCCCGGCGGTGGAGAAGGGGGTCCGCGAAGCGTTCGATACGGGCATGCTCGCCGGGTACCCGATTGATCGATGTCCGGGCCACCCTGGATGACGGGTCCTCCCACCCGGTGGACTCCTCCGACATGGCCTTCAAGATGGCGGGCCAGCATCGCCTTGCAGAAGGGCGATGGAAGAGGCCGGCTGATGCTGCTCGAGCCGGTGGTGGAAGTGGAAGTGGTGAGTGCCGGCGGAGCTCATGGGCGACGTGATCGGCGCGCTCGAACTCCAAGCGGGGCAGCGTGCTGGGGATGGAGCCGAAGGGCGACAACCAGGTGGTGCGGGCCTGGTGCCGCTGGCGGAGATGGCGACCTACGCCTCCGAATTGCGCTCCTTGACCGGCGGTCGCGGCAGCTATGGCATGCGGTTCTCGCACTATCAGGAGGTGCCGGCGCACCTTCAGCAAGGCGTCGTCGAGGCCGCCAAGAAGGAAAAGGAAAAGCACCAGTAGCCGGGCGCAGGCGCCTTTTGGGCGGCCGCGCGAAGTCCGGGACAGACGCTTTGGCAGGGAACTTGACATGATCCAACTGCGGACAAGATTGAAGGTGGCGGACAACTCCGGGCGCGAGAGTCGTGGAGTGCATCCGGGTGATGGGCGGCTCGCACAAGCAGTTACGCCCGGGTGGGCGACACCATCTGGTGGCAGTGAAGCAGGTGACGCCGGGCGCGCCGATCCTGAAGGGAGAGGTGGCGCAGGCGGTGGTGGTGCGACAGACGCAGCCGCTGCGTCGTGCTGGACGGGTCGGTGATCCGCTTCGACGACAACGCAGTGGTGCTCATCGGCGAGCAGCGCAACCCGCGCGGGACCCGGGTGTTCGGTCCGGTGGCGCGGGAGCTGCGAGAGAAAGAGTTCATGCGGATCGTTTCGCTGGCGCCGGAGGTGATCTAGATGCCCGCCAAGGCCAAGGCTGTGGCGCAGCCCGCAAAGCTGCATATCAAGGTTGGCGACACGGTCTTCGTCCGCTCGGGACAGGATCGGGAGTCGCGATTGACCCCGGAGGAGATGGCGCGGCTGGACCCGGAAGCGCAGCGGAGAGAGGCGAATCGCCGGCCGGGGAAGCGGGGCCGGGTGATGCGGATCATGCCGGATAAGCGGCGGGTGGTGGTGGAGGGCGTGAACATGGTGACCAAGCACAGCCGGCCGCGGGGCCGGGCGTCGCGTGCCCAGCAACTGCAGTCGGGTCGCATTCAGCAGCCCGGTCCGATCGCGGTAGCGAATATCATGCTGGTCTGCCCTCGCTGCGACCATCCGGCGAAGGTGCGGTCGGGCGAGGTGGAGGGAAAGCCGGTGCGGCTGTGCCGGCGATGTGGTGAGGCGGTGGACGCCATCCGGTAAGGACGGGCTTCGGCAGCGAGATGCAGTTGCTTCGGCAACTCGCGACTGGGGCAACCAACTGAGAGCGACTGACGGATTCAGGTAAAGGACGCAGATGCCTGCTCGTAAGAAGGAAAAGGAAAAGGACGAAAAGCCTGAGGTGACGGTAGAGCCGGCGCCGCGGCCGCGCTTCAAGGACCGTTATTTCCAGGAGATCGCGCCGTCGCTGATCCGGCGATTCGGATATCGCCAGATCATGGAGGCGCCGCGGCTCTCGAAGATCGTGGTCAGCATGGGCGTGGGCGCGGCGACGCAGGACCCGAAGATCCTGGATTCGGCGATGAAGGACCTGGCGATCATCACCGGGCAGCAACCGGTGATCGCGGCGCTCGAAGCGGTCCATCGCGCAGTTCCGGGTGCGGGAGAAGAACCCGGTCGGGTGCAAGGTGACGCTGCGCGGGGACCGGATGTACGAGTTCTTCGATCGGCTGGTCACCCTGGCATTGCCGCGCATCCGAGATTTCCGCGGCCTTCCGGCAGAGGCGGTGGATGGTCGGGGCAACTACAACCTCGGGCTGAGAGAGCAGAGCGTCTTCCCCGAGATCGACATCGATAAGGTCACCCGGGTGCAGGGCATGAACGTGACCATCGTGACCACGGCCAGGACGGACGAAGAGTGCCTGGCGCTGCTGCGGGAGTTCGGTCTTCCGCTGCGGGAAGCTTAGGAGGGCGGAGGCTAGGATGGCGAAGACGTCACTGATAGTCAAGTCGCAGCGCCCACCGAAGTTCAAGGTGCGCGGGTATAACCGATGCAAGCTCTGCGGCCGACCGCGGGCGTACTACCGGCGGTTCGGGATGTGCCGGATATGCTTGCGAGAGATGGCGCACCGGGGGTTGTTGCCGGGCGTCACGAAGTCGAGCTGGTAGGAAAAGGACCGATGGCTGTTACCGATCAGATTGCTGATATGCTAACTCGAATACGCAACGCCAACCAGGTGCGCCACGAGCACGTACTGATTCCGGCCTCGAAGCTGAAGCTGGAGTTGGCCAAGGTGCTGAAGGCCCAGGGGTACATCCAGAAGTACGACCTGGTGGACGACAAGCGACAGGGGCAGATCCGCATCCATCTGCGCTACAGCCCGAGCCGGGAGCGAGTGATCCCGGGGCTGAAGCGGGTGAGCAAGCCGGGGGTGCGGGTGTATGTGGATGCCGAGCACGTGCCCAGAGTGATGGGCGGCCTGGGGGTGGCGGTGATGTCCACCTCGCAGGGAGTGTTGACGGATCGGGAGGCGCGCCGCCGGAGAGTGGGCGGCGAGGTCCTCTGTCATGTCTGGTAAGGGGAAGTCGTCATGTCTCGCATAGGCAAAGCGCCAATACTGCTTCCCGCCGGCGTTACGGCGGGCATGAGCGACCAGCAGATCACGGTCAAGGGGCCGAAGGGAGAACTCTCCCGGGTGTTGCCGGGAGCGATCTCGCTCGCCGTGGAGGATGGGATCATCCTGGTCTCCCGGCCTTCGGACAGCCAGCAGCACCGGGCGCTGCACGGTCTCACCCGTTCGCTGGTGGCGAATATGGTGCAGGGAGTGAGCCAGGGATACGAGCGAGTGTTGGAACTCTACGGAGTGGGCTTTCGAATCCAGCCGCAGGGGCAGAAGCTGACCCTGCAGTTGGGATTCTCCCATCCCGTGCTGTTCGACCTGCCGGAGGGCATCTCGGCGCAGATGGAGACGTTCGTGCCGACGCTGGAGAACAGCTACCTATCGGTCCGCCTCACCTTGCGGGGGATCGACAAGGAGGTGCTGGGCTTGACCGCGGCCCGGCTGCGCGATCTGAAGAAGCCCGAGCCGTACAAGGGCAAAGGGTTCCGCTACCGGGGCGAGCGCGTCCGACGTAAGGCTGGTAAGGCGGCGCAGGCCAGTGCCCGATAGGGCGCATGCCTGCTTGTGATAAGCGCAGGCATGCGCGTGATAGATTGGCGACCGCCAATGAGAACAGGGAGTTACGCAGGTGATTGCTCATCATAAGGATACCGCCCGCATCAGGCGCCATCGCCGCGTCCGCAAGCGCGTTTCGGGCAGTCAGGCGCGCCCTAGGTTGTGCGCGTTCCGCAGCCTGCGCTTCATGTACGCGCAGCTGATCGATGATGACTCGGGGCGCACGCTGGCCGAGGCAGACTCCCGGGAGCCGGGACTGTTGGCCGAGGGAAGCTCGAAGCGGGACCTGGCGGCCTCGAAGGCAGTGGGCAAGGCCGTCGGAGAGAGGGCGCTGGCGGCCGGGATCTCCGAGGTGGTGTTCGATCGCGGGGGCTATCTCTATCACGGCCGGGTCAAGGCGTTGGCCGACGGCGCCCGCGAAGCGGGACTGAAGTTCTAGGGCGGACTGAAGTCGCACTGAGGAGCAGCGGGGCCTACGCGATCGCATCGCGCCGGGCCGCCGGAAGCCCTGATGCGATCGTCTGGAATTGGGTAGTGGAACCGGTCGTGCAGGCTGCGTCAAAGCCTTACCGGGCGGCATGCGGAGCGTGGGCCTGGTGTTGATGCAGCTTCCTAAGGAGCTGGCATGTTGACGAATCGGTTTGGTGGTAGAACGGGGCGAGGAGGGCCGGAGCGGCCTGGAGGCAGGTCGGATCGGCCCGATCGGGCGCCCCGCGGCGTCGAGGAAGAGGCGGGCGACGCGATTGAAGAGAAACTGGTCGCTCTGAACCGGGTGCAGAAGGTGCACAAGGGCGGCCGGACGTTGCGTTGGAGCGCCCTGGTGGTAGTCGGCGACAAGCGCGGCACGGTTGGCGTGGGCCTGGGCAAGTCGTCCGAGGTGCCGGAGGCGGTGCGAAAGGCAACTGAAGACGCAAAGAAGAGCATGGTGAAGATCAAACTCCTGGGCGGCACCATTCCGCACATGGTCGAGATGCGATATGGGGCGGCGCGGGTGCTGCTGAAGCCGGCCTCTCCCGGCACGGGCGTGATCGCGGGGGGCGCGGTGCGCGCGGTGGTGGAGGCGGTGGGAATCAAGGACGTGCTCTCTAAGTCGCTGGGATCGGACAATCCGATCAACATCGCGCGGGCGACGGTAAAGGGCCTGCAGAGCCTGCAGACCATCCGCGACGTGGCGGCGCGGCGGGGCCGGAAGCCAGAGGAGATCGGCGACAGGTATCACCTGGTGGGCCTGCAGGCGCCGGTGGCAGTGGAGACGGAAGGGGAGGTGGAGGGATGAAGCAGCTTCGCATCACCCTTCGCCGCAGCGTGATCGGCCACCCGAAAGATCAGAAGGAGACGGCCCGCATCCTGGGGCTGACCCGGATGAACCACGCGGTGGTGCGACCGGACACCCCGTCGATCAGGGGGATGGTGCGCAAACTTCACCATCTGGTGGCGTTCGAGGAGATCGGCGAGGAAACCGGCGAGGAGAAGGGCGAGTAGGAATTCGCTCGCGCCGTGCAGTTGGATCTGAAGCAGCCTGGCAGATGTCTGGCTAGAGGTATGGGACATGCACATCGGTGATCTTCGCCCCGCGCCCGGGGCCAAGCATAGGAAGAAGCGAGTGGGCCGGGGGATGGGTTCCGGCCACGGGAAGACCTCGACGCGGGGGATGAAGGGGCAGAAGGCCCGCGAGCAGGTTCGCCCTGGGTTCGAGGGCGGCCAGACCCCGCTGTACCGGCGGCTGCGGAAGCGCCGGGGGATGGGAAAGTCGGCGCGCAACCTGGGCGTGTTCGGCCGCCGCGAGTATGCCGAGGTGAACGTCGGCCGGCTGGAAGGTTTCGATGCCGGCACGGTGGTGACGCCGGAGTTGCTGATGGAGCGGCGCGTGGTGCGCGAGGTGCATGACGGCGTGCGCGTGCTGGGCGACGGCGAGCTGAACAAGGCGCTGACGGTGCGCGCCCATCACTTCAGCGCGTCGGCGAAGGCGAAGATCGAGGCCGCCGGAGGGACTGCGGAGGTAATCTGACGTGTCCAGTGTGCTGGCGCCAGTAATTGCCGCATATAAGCTGCCGGACCTAAGAAAGCGACTCCTGTATGTGTTCGGGATGTTCGCGATCTACGTGGTCGGCCTGCACATTCCTATCCCGGGAGTGGACAAGAATGCGATGGCCGCGCTGACGGAGGGCGGGCTGCTGGGCCTGTTCGATGCGTTCACGGGTGGCGCGTTCCGAAAGTTCTCGATCCTGGCGATGGGGATCATGCCCTACATCAACGCCTCGATCATCTTCCAGCTGCTGGGGATCGCGATCCCGCGCATCGCCGAGCTGGCGAAAGAGGGCGAGAGCGGGCGGAAGAAGATCTCTCAGTGGACGCGCTGGCTAACCATCATCCTGGCGATCCTCCAGGCGGCGATGACCTGCGCCATGCTCCGGCAGTATCAGGTGCCGGGCGGCGGTTCGATCCTCAGGGTGGGCGGACTGGGGCTGGTGCCGATCGTCATCACGTTGACGGGCGGCACCTGCTTCCTGATGTGGCTGGGTGAGCAGATCACGGACAAGGGCATCGGGAACGGGGTCTCGCTGATCATCTTCGCGGGGATCGTCGCCCGAATGCCGGTCGATATCGGCGCCACCTACAAGAACTGGCATGCCGGCATCTACTCGTGGTGGAATATCTTCCTGCTGGTGGTCATTTGGCTGGTGACGATCGCGGGAATCATCTACATCACCAAGGGCGAGCGGCGGATCACCATCCAGTCGGCGAAGCGGGTGGTCGGTACGCGCGTCTATGGCGGGCGGCAGCAGTTTCCTGCCCATCCGCGTGAACACCGCCGGCGTGATCCCGATCATCTTCGCGATCGCGGTGGTCCTGCTCCCGGCGCAGATCGCCAACTTCATGTCGGGGGCGAAGGGCGCGCTGGGCATCTGGATGGGACGGATCTCGGAGTTCTTCAGCCCGGGCCAAAGCCCGGTGGCATCGGCGCTCTACTTCTTCCTGGTGGTCTTCTTCACGTACTTCTACACCGCGGTGAGCTTCAATGTGCAAGACGTGTCGGACAATCTGAAGAAGTACGGCAGCTTCGTCCCGGGGATCAGGCCTGGAAAGCCGACGGAGCGGCATTTGGATAAGGTGTTGAGTCGCATCACGCTGGCGGGCGCGCTGTTCCTGGGCGTGATTGCCCTGCTCTCTTACTACGTCCCCCGGATTACCGGGGTGAGCAGCTTCACTGTGGTAGGCGGTACGTCACTGCTGATCTTGGTGGGCGTGGCGCTGGATACGATACAGCAGATCGAGGCGCACTTCGTGATGCGCCAGTATGAAGGCTTCATAAAATGACGCTAACAGGTGCGCATTCCGGCCGCTGCGGTCCAGTGGATCCGCAGCGAGAGTGATGCGCCAGTATGAAGGATTCATCGAATGACGCGGCTGGTGTTGTTCGGCCCTCCCGGATCCGGGAAGGGGACGCAGGCGAGCGCGCTTCGGGACAAGTGGGAGATCGCTCATATCTCCTCCGGCGACCTGCTGCGAGCGAATGTGAAGGAAGGCACCGAGCTGGGCCAGCGGGCGAAGCCCTATATGGACCGGGGCGACCTGGTGCCGGACGAGTTGATCCTCGACATGATGGCAAAGCGGATGTCGGAGCCGGACGCCCAGCGCGGGTATCGTGCTGGACGGATTTCCGCGCACGGTAGCTCAGGCGGAGGAGCTGGAGCGCCGGCTGCGCGCGATCGCCCAGGACTTGGACGCGGTGATCTACCTGAACGTGCCGGAGGCGGAGATGCTGCGGC
Source organism: uncultured Armatimonadota bacterium (assembly GCA_963699135.1). Classification (GTDB taxonomy): domain Bacteria; phylum Armatimonadota; class Hebobacteria; order Hebobacterales; family Hebobacteraceae; genus JBEKKD01. The sequence continues at coordinate 3,177,498 of OY969415.1, forward strand.
GGCTTCGTGGGCGGCGAACCTGCTCGCAGTGCAACGCCATCTATCAGATCGATACCATGGCGCCGGAAGTGGAGGGGGTGTGCGACCGCTGCGGCGGGGCGCTGGTGCAGCGGGCCGATGAGAAGCCGAAGACGTGGTTCGGAAGCGGCTGGAGGTTTACTCCGCCCAGACCGAGCCGTTGCTGGCCTACTACCGCGACCTGGGCCTGCTGTACGAGATCGACGGGACGATCGGAGTCGAGAACGTGATGGCGGCGATCAGGCGCGTACTGGATGGTATGGTGGAGCGGCGGAAGTGACGTCCAAGCGCCGAGCTCGGAGAGGGCGCAGGGACGAGATTCCGCTGAAGAGCGAAGAAGAGATTGCGCGCATGCGCCGCGCGGGTCAGGTAGTGGCGCTGACGCTGGACCGGCTGACGGTGGCGGCGGTTCCCGGCGTGACGACGCGAGAGCTGGATCGGATCGCCGAGGCGACGATTCGGAGCTTCGGCGGAGACGACGTCGTTCTACAAGCTGTATGGCTATCCGGCTCACATCTGTGTCTCGGTCAATGACGAAGTGGTGCACGGGATACCGAGCGACCGGGAGCTACGGAAGGGGCAGATCGTCTCTTTCGACGTAGGTGCGACGGTCGATGGTATGATCGCCGATGGCGCGGCTACCGTGGGCGTTGGGCCGACTGACGCAGGAGGCACAGCGCCTGATGCGGGTGACGCGAGAGGCGCTTTACAAGGGAATCGAGCAAGCGCGGCCGGGCAACCGAGTCTATGACATCTCGGCGGCGGTCCAGCAGTACGTCGAAGCGCACGGCTACAGCGTGGTGCGGAAGCTGGTGGGCCATGGCGTAGGCCGAGAGATGCATGAGCCGCCGCACGTGCCGAACTTCGCGGAGGGAGATCGGGCGGAGTCTCCCGAGCTGGTGGCGGGCATGACCCTGGCGATCGAGCCGATGGTGAACGAAGGCGCCTGGGAGGTGGTGCAGGACCGCGACGGGTGGACGTACCGGACGCGGGACAGTTCGCTTTCGGCGCACTTCGAGCATACGGTGGCGATCACCGCCGAAGGGTGCGAGGTGCTGACGGAGCGGGAGGCGCCGCCGGGCCGGGCGCGAGGGAATGAGAGCGGCGAGCCGGCCGTGGGTGTTGGCTAGCGGCAGGGCACTGGGAGATGGCGGCCGGACGAGCCGGCCGCGGAGGAAGAAGTCCGATGAAGGTGACGAGCGTCAGTCAAGAGGATGTGTGACCGCTGCAAGATCATCCGCCGGCACGGCAAGGTGCGCGTGATCTGCGAGAAGCCGAAGCACAAGCAGGTGCAGGGCTAGGCCGCTCTGCCGCCGAGCGGGCCCGAGCGGCCCAGGCGGAGGTGGGGGTAGGCATGCAAGGTCGCCTAGCTGGTATGCGAAGCCCTGGCGGAACAGGGTAAGGAGAAGCCTGAATGGCACGAATCGCCGGAGTGGACCTGCCGCGAGAGAAGCGGCTGGAAATCGCGCTGACCTATATCTTCGGGATCGGCCGGACGACCAGCAGCCGGATTCTGAAGCGAGACCGGCGTCAGCCCGGACACCCGAGTGCGGGATATGACCGAGGACGAGATCGCGCCGGCTGCGCGATTACATCGAGCGCAACCTGCAGGTGGAAGGCGACCTGCGGCGGACAGGTACAGGGCCAACATTCAGCGGCTGGTCGAGATCGGCTGCTACCGGGGCATCCGCCACCGGCGCGGTCTGCCGGTACGCGGGCCAGCGGACGCGCACGAACGCCCGTACCCGGAAGGGCACCGAAGCGGACCGTGGGCGTGCGGCGAAAGAAGTAACGATGCTGAACTCGGGAGCTAGCGTGAGGCTGAGGAGAGCGGACTATGGGGCGTAAGGGAGCTGCCAGACCGAAGCGGCAAGGACCGCCGCGTGTCGGCCAGCGGCCGGGCCTATATCCAGTCGACGTTCAACAACACGATCATCACCGTCACGGACTCGGAGGGCGGCGTGCTGTCCTGGGCGAGCTCGGGGTCGGTGGGGTTCAAGGGTTCCAGGAAGAGCACGCCTTTCGCGGCCCGGCTTGGCGGCAGAGACGGCGGCCACGGCAGGGCCATCGAATACGGCATGCGGCGCGTGGACGTCTACGTGAAAGGGCCCGGGCAGCGGTCGGGAGACGGCAATCCGCTCGCTCCAGACGGCGGGGCTCGAGATCAGCAGCATTCGGGACGTCACGCCCATTCCGCATAACGGGTGCCGGCCGCCGCGTCGGCGCCGGATCTAAACGGTTAAGGCTTAGGAAGAGCTGATATGGCACGATACACTGGACCAGTTTGTCGGCAGTGCCGCCGGGCAGGGGTGAGACTCTATCTGAAGGGCGAGCGCTGCTTTCCGCGCAAGTGCGAGATGGAGAAGCGGGCCTACGCGCCTGGCGAGCAGCACACAGACTCACGCCCGGCGTCGAGTATCCGACTTACGGCTTGCAGTTGCGCGGAGAAGCAGAAGCTGCGGCGCATCTACGGGGTGTTGGAGCGCCAGTTCCGCCTCTACTTCGCGGAAGCCGAGCGCCGGCCGGGCATCACCGGAGAGACGCTGCTGCAACTGCTGGAGCGGCGCCTCGATAACGTGGTCTACCGGCTGGGGCTGGCCACTTCGCGCCGCACGGCGCGGCAGTTGGTCGGCGCACGGCCACGTGACGGTGAACGACAAACCGGTGGACGTCCCGTCCTACCTGATTCGCACGGACGACACCGTCTCGATCGCCGAGAAGAGCCGGACGATGGCCCCTCATCGTGCAGACCGTGGAGCAAGGCCGGGTCGCGGCGATTGCCGGTCTGGCTGCAGATCGGAAGGCGGACGCCATGCGGGGCCGCGTGCTCTCGCTGCCGACGCGGGCGGAGATCGACACCCAGGTTCAGGAAGAGCTGGTGGTCGAGTTCTATTCCCGGTAGCCTGAGACAGAGAGAGCAGGGGGAGGAGTCCGATGATTATAGACACATTAACACCTCGCATCGAGCGGCTGGACGATGGCAAGGATCCGCGCTTCGGCTCCTTCCTGGTCGAACCGCTTGAGCGGGGCTATGGAACGACCCTGGGCGAACGCGCTGCGCCGGGTGCTGTTGTCGTCGATCCCCGGCGCGGCGATCACCTTCGTGACCATCGAGGGTGTGCTGCACGAGTTCTCCACGATCCCGGGCGTGGTCGAGGACACGACGGAGATCCTGCTCAACCTGAAAGAACTGGCGATCAGGATCCTCGAGGCGCCAGAGGGCGTGGATATGTCCCAGGCCCCCAAGCGAAGGGCCGCGCATCCTGCGCATCGATCGGACCGGCCCCGGGGAAGTGCTGGGGGCGGACGTCGAGGCCCCGAGCGGACGTGGAGATCGTGAACAAGGACCTCCACATCGCCACCCTGGACAGCCCGGAGGCGAGGCTCTCGGTACAGATGGAAGTGGAGCGGGGACGGGGCTATGTCCCGGCGGAGGAGCATGAGGCTTCACGCCGGCCCATCGGGGCGATTCCGGTGGACTCGATCTACACGCCCGTGCGCAACGTCGGCTTCCGGGTGGAGCCCACGCGGGTGGGACATCTGACGGACTTCGATCGGCTGGTGCTCGAGGTGACGACGAACGGCACCATCGACCCGGCGGACGCGATCAGCGATGCGGCGAAGATTCTGGACCGCTATCTGATCCTGTTCTTCGACTTCCAGCAGCAGGAAGAGGAGCTGGCCGGGGCGCCGGAGGTGGAGTCGGCGATCGCGCGGCAGCTTCAGACCCGAGTGGAGGATCTGGACTTCTCGGTGCGCACCTCGAACTGCTTGCGCCGGGAAGGCATCACCACGGTCGGCGAGTTGATCGCAGCGGACCGAGGCCGATCTGATGGCGATCCGGAACTTCGGGCGCAAGTCACTGCAAGAAGTGAAGGACAAACTGGCGACGATGGACCTGAAGCTGACGAGCGGCGGCGAAGTGCCGGTCGGCGGCGACGAAGACGACGAAGACAGCGACGAGTAGGAGGGTTATCCCCGGTGAGACATAGAGTAGCTGGGCGCCGGCTCGGTCTTCCAACCGACCAGCGGATGGCCCTCTTGCGGAACTGGTGACTTCTCTGCTCTGGCACGGCAGCGTCGTGACGACCGTAGACTCGCGCCAAAGAGGCGCGTCGGCGTCGCCGAGAAGCTGATCACGCTGGCGCGGCAGGACAGCATCCATCATCGCCGGCTGGCGCGGCAGATGCTGATGCCGCAGGACCGGGCTGGTCCGGATGAAAGAGGGATCGCACCGGGAGGCGCCTGCGGGCGGTGAAGCGGAGAAGATCGGACTGGCGGGCCGGAAGCCGGGCTCGGTGGAGAACTCGGTGAAGCATCTGTTCGAGCACGTGGCGCCACAGTACCAGGATCGGCCGGGCGGGTACTCTCGCATCGTGCGGCTCGGGTACCGCGGTGGGCGACGGCGTGCAGCAGGTGAAGCTGCAGTTGGTGGACTACCAGGCGCCGGAGTCGTAGGCGTCGGCCGAGGCCGCCGCATGCGCAACATCAAGCTGACGCTGGAGTACGACGGAACGGACTTCCAGGGGTTCCAGCGCCAGGCCGCGGTTGCGGACGGTGCAGGGAGTGCTGGAGGAGCGGTTCTCGCGGCTGTTGCGGGAGCCGGTGAAGGTGATCGGGGCGGGTCGGACGGATGCAGGAGTTCATGCCGCCGGGCAGGTGGTGAACTTCGGGACGACGCGACCGGTGCCGATCGAGCGGCTGGCGGAGGTGCTCAACGCCGCGCTGTCCGTCGGATGTGAAGGTGCAGGGGTGTGAAGTGGCGGGCGATGGCTTCCACCGCGGCGGAGCGCGCGGAGCAGGCGGTACGCGTACACGGTGATCGAGCGCGACCGTCCCTCGCCTTTGTTGGGCAGGTTCGCGCTGATCGCGCCATCGGCGCTGTCGAGTCGAGCGGATGGCGGAAGCGGCGGCGGGGCTGGTGGGAAGGCATGACTTTCGGGCCTTCCAGGCCGGCCGGATCGGAGACGCAGACGACCGAGCGGACGCTGATGCGCTTGGAGTGCAGCCGCCAGGGCGAGCGGATCACGATCACCGCGGAAGCGGATAGCTTCCTGTACCGGATGGTGCGGTTGATGGTGAGCGGGCTGCTGGCGGCGGGGCGCGGGGAACTGCCCTCAGAGGCGCTCCAGGCGGCTCTGAAGAGCGGTGAGCGCCCTTCGGGGGCGAAGGGCCCGGCGCCGGCTTGCGGGCTGTGCTTGATGCAGGTATCATATGGCGATGGCCGCTGAGGTGCGGCGCGGTAGGGTGATTGCCGACGGGTTCGGCGCAATGGGTGGCTGGCAGCGCCGAACCAGCATGGCGATGATGGTAGGCCCGAAGCCGACTCCGCGTGCCGTCGGCAATCACATAGACGGTTCGGCCTGAGGGCGAGCAGTGGCTCCCCGCGGGCGCCGACTGAGAATGGATTGGCTGGGATGAGGACTGCGAACAAGAGAACCTTTCGGCGAAGCCAGGCGAGGTGGAGAAGCGCTGGCTCCTGATGGATGCGAAGGGGCAGGTGGTGGGGCGACTGGCGGCCGACGTGGCGGCAGTGCTCCGGGGCAAGCACCGGCCGACCTTCACCCGGCACGAAGACACCGGTGATTTCGTGATCGTGATCAACGCATCGGAGCTGGTGTTGACCGGGAACAAGGCGCAGCGGACCATGCGTTACCGGCACTCGGGCTACCCGGGCGGGCTGAAGACGGAGCCCTACGGGGCGCTGTTCCAGAAGGACCCGGAGCGGGCGTTCCGGGCGGCGGTGAAGGGGATGCTCCCGCACACCGCGCTGGGCCGGGACATGATAAAGAAGCTCAAGGTCTACGCTGGCGCCGAGCACCCGCATGAGGCGCAGATGCCGGTGGCGTTCCGGCCGCCGCACGCAAGAGAAGGGTAAGAGGAGAACGGTCTCGTGGCTCAGGAATTCTACGGCACAGGGCACCGCAAGAACGCCACCTCCAAGGTGTGGATTACGCCTGGTGACGGGCAGTTTGTGGTCAATGGCGTATCGTTGGCCGAGTACGTGAAGCGGACGACTCTCGAACTGATGGTGAAGGAGCCGCTGGAGATCTCGCGAACGCTAGACAGCATCAACGTGCGGATCACCTGCCTGGGCGGCGGGATTGCTGGGCAGGCGGGAGCAATGCGGCACGGCATCGCCAGGGCGTTGGTGGCGATGGACTCCGAACTGCGGTCACCGATGCGGCGGGCGGGTTTGATGACGCGCGACCCGCGGGTGAAAGAGTCGAAGAAGTACGGTCGGAGGCGGGCTCGCCGGGGCTTCCAGTTCAAGAAGCGCTAGCAAGCGCGCAACCGGGATCCACTGCCTGCGGCATGTGGAACAATCACTTGGGCGATGGCTATGCACACTTCGCGTAACCTGGGGTGCCGCGCAGGAGCGGCGACAAACGGATATGCTCGCACCGCCGCTCTGGTCGCGGCGGTGTTGGCCGCGATGGCCCTACTGACGTCGGGCGTATGGGCGCAGCCCACGATCGGAGGCTGGGGCGGCGCCTATGAGATCTACCAGGTGCGCCCGGGCGATACGGTGGAGAACGTCGCGGCGCGCTTCGGGATCTCGGCCGATCTGATCAGGAACTTCAACGCGCAGGTGGGCGGCCTGACGCCGGGTCAGGACCTGGCGATTCCGCTGCCTGGCGCGGCGAGCAGTCAAGAGAGCGAGACCCCTCGGACGGTGGTGGCGCGGATGCTTCCGCCCCGCTATGCGAAGGTGGTCAAGTCGGGTCAGATCACGAGCGAACCGGACGGCGGCGACTTCCTCTATCAGCCGGGGACCGGCACGAAGCTCGTGGTGAAGGTGGAACGGGGGACGCACTGGGGCGTGGTGATGGTGAACGGCAGCATCGGGTGGATCGACAAGGACTGCCTGGAGGTCTCGAACGACGCCATCCCGGCGGAGCGGTTCGAGGCGATGCTGCAGGGCGGCAGGCCCGACATCGTGGAAGAGGCGGCAAAGTACATCGGCGTGCCCTATCGCTACGGCGGCTCACTGCCGGCGAATGTAGATTGCTCGCTGCTGGTGCAGACCGCGCATGCGTCGCGGGGCATCAGCCTGCCGCGCACCGCGGCGTCGCAGTTCGAGGTGGGCCGGCCTGTGAACTACAACGAGTTGCTGCCGGGCGACCGGCTCTACTTCGTCAATAGGTCGGGCCGGATCAACCACACGGCGCTGTATATCGGGAACGGGCAGTTCATCCACGCCAGCTCGCGCCGTGGGTGCGTGGGGATCGACTCGTTGTCGGACTCGTTCTACTGGACTCGCTTCATCGGCGCGCGACGATCCTGAACGACCCGGTCCAACCGGATCGGGTTTGGTGTTCGCAAGCAGGCCTGCCTTGAGCCTGCTTGTTGCTTTTGGGGGCTCCTGGCGTCTGCGGAGCCAGCAGGAGCACGGGCCTGGGTCCAACCCGGCCGGGTTGACGCCCGAACAGGGGCCGCGTAGAATGATGCCGGGAAGGTGGTACGCAACATGGAAGTGACGGTGATTCTCGAGCAGGGCGAAGACGGGTGGGTCATCGCTAGTTGCCCCTCTCTGCCGGGTTGCCGTACGCAGGGGAGGACAGAGGCGGAGGCCCACGCCAACATCCGTGAGGCGATCACTGCCTGCTTGCTGGCGCTCAATGACCGGGCGCGGCGGGATGCCGGCAGAAGCAAGAAGCGCCGCTCCGTGGAAGTGCTTGTCTGATGGCCAGGCTGCCGGTCATCTCCGGCGACGACGCGATCCGGGCATTCCAGAGAGCCGGCTGGTCGGCCAGGCGGCAAGTAGGAAGTCATGTGGCGATGGACAAGGACGGATCTCCGATCACGCTCTCGGCGCCGCGACATCGCGAGTTGGACAGAGGTCTGCTGCGGGGCCTGATCAGAGATGCTGACCTGACCACTGACCAGTTCACTGCGCCGCTTCGGAGACCAGGCAAGTGACGGGCGGTCGAGGTCGACGCGGTACGGCCCCGTCCCTTTGGCGTGCTGGCCGCCGGTTCGCAAGCAGGCCCGCCTTGAGCCTGCTTGTTGCTTTTGGGGTGGGCGGGGCTGGCTTGCCCCGTGTGTCGGACGTGAGTATAATCGCGCTTACCGAGGGCGCACTAAGATGAGAAACATAGCGATTATCGGGGCCACCGGGTACGGTGGCGTCGAACTCATACGGATTCTCCGCAGCCACCCTCAGGTCCGGCTGGCCTATCTCCATTCGGAGAGCCATGCGGGCGAGCGGGTGTGTGACGTCTACCCGCACCTGGGGGGACTAGGGACCACGCTGCGCGGGCTGGATCCGGCCGCGGTTGGCGCCGAGTGCGAGTTCGCGCTGCTGGCGGTGCCGGCGGGGAAGTCGCTGGAGCTGACGCCGAAGCTGCTGGAGGCGGGCGTTCGGGTGATCGACGTGAGCCCGGATTTCCGGCTCAAGGACCCCGCGCTTTACCCGATCTGGTACCAGCTGGAGCACACCCACCCGGAGCTACTAAGGGATGCTGTGTTCGGCATCCCGGAGTGGTATCGGGAGGTGATGAGGGCGGCGCGCCTGGTGGCTGCGCCGGGGTGCTACAGCACGGCGGCAGTGCTGGCGCTGGCGCCGCTGGTGGCGGAGAAGCTGATCGACCCGGCGGACATCATCTGCGATGGGAAGACGGGGGTGTCGGGCGCGGGCCGGACGTCGCTCAAGCTGCCCTACCACTTCCCCGAGGCGAATGAGGATGTGTCGGCCTACGCGGTGGGCGGGCACCGGCACATGCCGGAGATGGTGCAGGTGCTGGGCGAGGTCGGGGGAGCGCCGGCAGGCGTGACTTTCACGCCGCATTTGGCGCCGATGACGCGCGGGATACTGATGACGTGCTATGCCAGGCCGGTGGGGAAGGCCGATGGCGCGGCGCTGCGGAAGGCGCTCGATGGCAGGTACGCGGGCGAGCCATTCGTGCACGTGCTGCCGGAGGGGCAGTGGCCGCACACGAAGTGGACGACGGGCACGAATCACTGCTTCATCGGCCTGGGCCTGGATCGCGCGACCGGCCGCGCGATCGTGGTCTCGGCCATCGATAACCTCGGCAAGGGGATGCCGGGGCAGATGGTGCAGTGTCTGAACGTCATGCTGGGCATCGACGAAGTCACGGCGCTGGATTCGCCGGCGGCCTATCCGTAGAGAGTAGCGCGGCGCCAGGCGCCCGCAAGGAGCCGTCTCGTGTCTGACTCCAGAGATCCTTTTTCAGCTATTGAGCTTGGCAGCATCAATGGGCTCCCCGTGGTCCCTGGCGGCGTGACCGCGCCCTGCGGGTTCGAGGCGTCGGGCGTTCGCTGCGGCCTGAAGCGCCGCGGGCCCGACATGGCGCTGGTCTATAGCGTGGCGCCCGCGGTGGGCGCGGGGATGTTCACGACCAATCGGGTGCAGGCGGCTCCGGTGCTGGTGAGCAAGGACCGGGTGGGACGGGGGAATCTGCACGGGGTGATTGTGAACAGCGGCAATGCGAATGCCTGCACCGGGCCGCAGGGCTACCACGATGCGGTCGCGATGGCGGAGCAGACGGCCGAGGCGCTGGGCGTGTCGGCGCGCTCCATCTTGGTATGCTCCACGGGCGTGATCGGGCACGCGCTGCCGATGGAGAAGATCGAGGCCGGCATCGGAAAGGCAACCGCGGCGCTGAACCCGGAAGGCGGAGACGAGGCGGCGGCCGCGATCATGACCACCGACACGCGGCCCAAGTCGGTGGCGGTGGAGTTCGAGCTGGCCGGGCGGCCGGTGCGGGTAGGCGGGATGGCAAAGGGGTCGGGCATGATCGCTCCCCATCTGGCGACCATGCTGGCCTTCATCACCACCGATGCCGAGCTGGCCCCGGACTTGCTTCAGGCGAGCCTGGCATCCGCGGTCGAGGGATCGTTCAATCGCGTCACGGTGGACGGGGACACGAGCACGAATGATGCGGTATTGCTGCTGGCGAATCGGCAGGCAGAGGCGGGGATGATCACGCGCCGGCGGGGCCTGCACCGGTTCCAGGCCGCGCTCGACGTAGTGTGCTCGCACCTGGCGCGGGAGATCGCTCGCGACGGCGAGGGCGCGTCGAAGCTGATTGAGGTGCGCGTACGCGGGGCGGAGTCGGAGAAGGAGGCGGTGCGGATCGCCCGCACCATCGCCAACTCGCCGCTGGTAAAGACCGCGATCGGTGGGGGCGACCCGAACTGGGGCCGGGTGATGATGGCGGCGGGTCGAGCGGGGGTTCGCTTCCGGGCGGATGCCACCGAACTGCATCTGGGAGAGGTATGCGTTGTGCGGGGCGGAGCGGCGGCGGACTACGAGCCCGCCGCGGCCGAGGCGGCGGTGGCCGGCCCGGAAGTCACGGTCATACTAGACCTGCACGCCGGCGCGCACGAGGCGACGGTGTGGACGTGCGATCTGACGGCGAAGTACGTGAAGATCAACGCCGCATACCACACGTAGGGGGCGCGGTGATGAAGAGCAAGGGCCAGCCCGATATGGACAGCTTGCAGCAGCGGGCAGCGGTGCTGATCGAGGCGCTGCCGTATCTCCGCCAGTTCCGTGGGGAGACGGTGGTGATCAAGTACGGCGGCGCGGCGATGGTGGACGAGGGCCTGCGCGCGCAGGTGCTGAAGGACATCGTCCTGCTGGAGCACGTGGGCCTGAACCCCGTGGTAGTGCATGGCGGGGGTCCTGAGATCAGCGAGATGATGCGGAAGCTCGGCAAGGAGCCGAAGTTCGTCGATGGTCTGCGGGTGAGCGACGAGGAGACGGTCGAGATCGCGCAGATGGTGCTAACGGGGAAGACGAATCCGGGCCTGGTGGCGGCAATCGCGCAGCAAGGCGGGCGTGCCATCGGGCTGAGCGGGAAGGACGGAGACCTGGTGCTGGCGCGCAAGCTGAGTGGGCCGACCGACCTGGGAATGGTGGGGGAAGTGGCCGAGATAAGGTCGGAGCTGGTGAACGGGCTGGTGGCGCAGGGCCTCATCCCAGTTATCGCGCCGATCGCGCCGGGACCGAACGGGGAGACCTACAACATCAATGCGGACCATCTGGCAGGGGCATTTGCGGGCGCGCTGAAGGCGAGCAAGCTGATGCTGCTGACGGACGTGCGCGGGGTGCTGGCAGACCGGTCGGAGCCGGAGAGCCTGATCTCGGAGTTGACGGCTCGGCGCGCCAAGGAGATGATCGGGTCGGGCGAGATCGAGTCGGGGATGATCCCGAAGGTGGAAGCCTGCCTGGCGGCGCTGTCGGCGGGCGTGAAGCGCTGCCACATCATCGATGGGCGGTTGCCACACGCGCTGCTGATGGAGCTGTTCACTGACATCGGGATTGGGACGATGGTGGTGAGGTGATGGGAGATGCCGCTCTTTGAATACCGCTGTGATGCCTGCGGCAAGAGGTTCAGCCTGCTGGTTGGGATGACGGCGGAGAAGGCGAAGCTGGAGTGCCCGAAGTGCGGTGGGAAGAAGGTGACGAAGCTGATCTCGCGGATCGCGCGGACGCCGAAGAGTGAGGATTTCGACGACCTCGGCGATGATCTGGGAGACGCGGACGCGGACACCGATTACGGGGACGATCTGACGGACGATATCGACGAGTAGCGTGGAGAGTTGACGTGAGACTCGATGAGGCGAAGGCGCTCGAGCGGGCGCACCTACTGAACCTGTACGTGCCTATCCGCATGCCGATGGTGATGGCGCGGGGCGAAGGCGCGCGGCTGTGGGACACGGAGGGGAAAGAGTACCTTGATTTCGTGAGCGGCGGGCGGGCGGTGACCGGGGTCGGGCACTGTCACCCGAAGGTGGCCGCGGCGATCTGCGAGCAGGCGCGCACGCTGATCCACGTCTCGAATGACTTCTACACTGAGCCGCAGCTCAGGTTGGGCGAGCGGCTATCGAAGCTGTTCGGCGGCCGCTGCTTCCTGTGCAATAGCGGGGCGGAGGCGAACGAAGCGGCGATCAAACTGGCGCGCAAGCACGCGTTCAAGACCGCGGGCCCAGAGAAGAACGAAATCGTGAGCGCGCTGAAGTCGTTCCACGGCCGCACGCTGGCGGCGCTGGCGGCGACCGGACAGCCGAAGTACCACAAGGGCTTCCAGCCGCTACCCGCGGGGTTCGTGCACGTGCCGTTCAACGACGTGGAGGCGCTGCAGAGAGCGGTGAGCGAGAAGACGTCCGCGATCCTGCTGGAGCCGATCCTGGGAGAGAGCGGAGTGTATCCGGCGACGCCCGAGTACCTGGCGGCAGCGCGGGAACTGTGCGACAGGTTCGGGGCGGCGCTGGTGCTGGACGAAGTGCAGACGGGGCTGGGCAGAACGGGGAAGATGTTCGCCTTCGAGCACTATGGCATACAGCCGGATGTGATCACGCTGGCGAAGGCGCTGGGCGGCGGGCTCCCGATCGGGGCGATGATCGCGCGGGAGCCGGTGGCGTCGGCGTTCGAGCCGGGCGACCATGCCTCCACCTTCGGGGGCAGCGCGCTGCCGTCGGCCGCGGCGCTGGCGACGCTGGAGGTGATCGAGCAGGAGAAGCTGCCGGAGAACGCGGCGCGTGTGGGGAGGCGGATCGCGCAGGGGCTGGCGGCGATGCAAGTGAAAGGCTTGCCGATCAAGGAAGTGCGCGAGCGGGGGTGCATGATCGCGGTGGACCTGACCGGCGCCATCGCGGCGCGGGTGAAGGAGGAGTGCATGACGCGGGGGCTTCTCATCACCACAGTGGGCGACCAGATGCTGCGACTGCTGCCTCCGATGGTGCTGACCGAGCCGGAGGCGAACCGCGGGCTGGAGCTGTTGGAGGCGGCGATGGCAGCGGCGGCGCGAGCATAGAGTGGACACGGGCTTCCTGGTCGTCGTCGCGATCAATCTGTGTTTCCTGAGCGGGCTGATCGCCTTCCGGATGCGAGCGAGCGGAGCGACGGTGGGGCAGATCGTGTTGCCGGTGATCGAACTGTGGGTGGCCTGCCTTCTCTGGATCGCCATCTTCGCTTCTCTTTCGGCGACGGTCGGCAGGCCGGAGGGTGGGAGCGCAGCGGGGGAAGCGCAGCAGTTAGAGACACGGCTGGCGGAGCTGCCGGCTGCCGCGAGGGTGCGGCTGGCGGTCGGGGCAGGGATCTCGTTGGCAATACTGTTTCATCTCCTGTGGACGATGAGCAGGGCGATGCGAGGAGAGGTCGGGCCGAGCAAGGGGAGTGATGATGGCGGTGTCTCTTAAGGGAAGAAGCTTCCTATCAGTCGCCGATTTGACTCCGGCGGAGGCCGAGGAGGTGCTGCGGGTGACGGCCGAGCAGAAGTCCGGCCGAGTCTCCGCGGAGCAGCTCTCGTCGATCGCGCGGGGTCGGAGTCTGGCGGTGCTCTTCGACAAATCATCCCTGCGGACACGAGTTGGCTTCGAGGTGGCGATCAACCAGCTCGGGGCCCACGCGATCTACCTGGCCCCGGCCGACATCCGGCTGGGCGAGCGGGAGCCGGTGCGCGACGTGGCGCGGGTGCTGGGCCGCATGGTGGATGGGATCATCGCGCGGCTGTCGTCACATGAGTACCTGCGGGAGTTCGCCACCTCCTCAGGGGTGCCGGTGATCAACGCGATGTCGAATCTCGAACACCCGTGCCAGGCGCTGGCCGACCTGATGACGATCAAAGAGCGCAGGGGGAAGCTGTCGGAGGTCGAGCTGGCGTGGATCGGAGACGGCAACAACGTATGCCACTCGCTGCTGCTGATCGCCTCCATGTTCGGGGTGCGAATCCGCATCGCCACGCCGGCGACGTATGAGCCGCACGCGGAGGTGTTGCAGGCGGCGGCCGCGCTGGCGAAGGTGAGTGGGGCGAAGATCACGGTTTGGAATGACCCGCAGCAGGCAGCGGCGGGGGCGGATGTGATCGAGACCGATGTCTGGGTGAGCGCAGGGATGGAGGAGCAGTCGCGGCGACGGCGGATCGACTTCAAGGGCTTCCAGGTAAACATGGAGCTGCTGAAGCAGGCGAAGCCGGATGCGATCGTGCTGCACTGCCTCCCCGCGCACCGCAGCGAGGAGATCACGGACGAGGTGATGGAGAGCGAGCAGTGCGCGGCCTGGGAGCAGGCGGAGAACCGACTGCATACGCAGCGCGGCACTGTTGAGTCTGATCCTGGGTTCATAGTCAGCTAGGAGACCATCATGGCGAAGCTGGTGTTGGCATATTCGGGCGGGTTGGACACTTCGGTGGCCATCCGCTGGATCAAAGAGCATTACAAGATGGATGTCTACGCGGTGGCGATCGACCTGGGCGAGGAGCGCGACTACGACGGTATCCGCGACAAGGCGCTGAAGATCGGCGCGGTCGGCTCCGAGGTGATCGACGCCAAGGAGGAATTCGCGCGCGACTTCATCTTCCCGGCGCTGAAGGCGAACGCGGTCTACGAGGATCGCTATCCGCTCTCGACCGCGCTGGGCCGGCCGCTGATCGCGAAGCTCGTGGGGGAAGTGGCGATCCGCGAGCAGGCGGACGCGGTGGGACATGGCGCGACCGGCAAAGGGAACGACCAGGTGCGCTTCGAGGTAACGTGGTCATGTCTGTTCCCGCGGCTCAAGCACGTCGCCCCCATCCGCGAGTGGGGAATGAGCCGCGACGAGGAGATCGAGTACGCCAAGCAGCACGACATCCCGATCCCGGTGGCGAAGAAGTCGCCCTATAGCTATGACACGAACCTGTGGGGCAAGAGCGCGGAGGCGGGGCCGCTAGAGGACCCGTGGTTCGAGCCGACGAGCGATGTTCACCAATGGACGAAGGACCCGGAGGCGGCGCCGGACAAGCCGGCTTACGTCGAGATCGGGTTCGAGCAGGGCCTGCCGGTCAGCCTCGATGGGAACAGGCTATCGCCGGCGACGCTGATCGCGCGGCTGAACGCGCTGGCGGGCGAGCATGGCGTGGGCCGCATCGACATGATCGAGAACCGCCTGGTCGGGATCAAGTCGCGGGAGACTTACGAGTGTCCGGCGGCGGTGGTGCTGCTGGCGGCACACCGCGATCTCGAAGGGCTGTGCCTGGAGCGCGAGGCTGCGCACTACAAGCGCATGCTCGAGCTGAAGTACGCCGACTTGGTGTACTACGGTCTCTGGTATAGTCCGCTGCGGCGGGCGTTGGATGCGTTCATGGATGAAACGCAGCGGACGGTCTCGGGCACGGTGCGGATGAAGCTGCATAAGGGCAACTGCATTCCCGCCGGGCGCAAGTCTCCGAACTCGCTCTATCGCTTCGACCTGGCCACCTACGACAAGGGCGACAAGTTCGACCAGCAGGCGAGCGTCGGGTTCATCCGCCTGTGGGGGTTGTCGGCACAGATCGCGGAGCAGGTGCGGCGCGAGACCGAGGGAGAGTAATCGCCATGCGGCTTTGGGGCGGGCGCTTCTCAAAGGATCCGGACACGCTGGCGCGGGACTTCACGGCCTCGCTGTCTTTCGACCGGAGGCTGGCGGAGCACGACATCAGCGGCAGTATCGCGCACGTGCGGATGCTGGCGCACTGCCGCGTGCTGCGCGGCGATGAGGCGCGCCAGATCGAGGCCGGACTGGGGAAGGTGCGGGCCGGGCTGGCGAGCGGAGAACTGAAGCTCGACCCGGCCTCGGAGGACATCCACACCGAGATCGAGCGGCTGCTGGGCGAGCAGGTGGGCGCGCTGGCGGGAAAGCTGCACACGGCGCGCAGCCGCAACGACCAAGTGGCGCTCGATCTGCGGCTGTTCTTGCGCGATGAGATCGACCAACTGCGGGAGAAGACGACAGCCCTTCAGCGCACGCTGATGGAGCTGGCGGAGCAACACGCCGAGGCGGTGATGCCGGGCTACACGCACTTGCAGCGGGCGCAGCCGGTCACGCTCGGGCAGCACCTGATGGCGTACTTCTTCATGTTCCAGCGGGATCGGGAGCGGCTGGCGGACTGCCGCGCCCACGTCGATCTCTGCCCACTGGGGGCAGCGGCGCTGGCCGGGACGAGCTTCCCGATTGACCCGAGTTTTGTGGCGCAGCAGCTCGGGTTCGCCGGACTCTGCCCGAACAGCATGGACGCGGTATCGGACCGCGACTTCGTGGTGGAGTTCCTGGGCGTCGCGGCGATTTGCATGACGCATCTCTCACAGCTCTGCAATGAGATCGCGCTCTGGTCGACAGTGGAGTTCGGGTTCCTCAAGCTCGATGACGCTTGGTGCACGGGATCGAGCATCATGCCGCAGAAGCGCAACCCCGATGCGGCGGAGCTGGTGCGCGGGAAGGTCGGGAGGGTCGTAGGGCGGCTGGTCTCGCTGCTGACGACGCTGAAGGCGCTGCCGATGACGTACAACAAGGATCTGCAAGAAGACAAGGAGGCGCTGTTCGAGGCGGCGGATACGCTGTCGGCCTCGCTTGCGGTATCACAGGGCATGCTGGCGAGTGCGTCATTCAGCACCGAACAGATGGCCGAGGCGGCGGCGGGCGGATTCTCGACCGCGACTGAGGTGGCGGATTACCTGGTCAGGAAAGGTATGAGCTTCCGCGAGGCGCACGGCACCGTCGGCCAGGTGGTGAAGTACTGTGAGAGGGAGGGGATTGACCTGGCGAAGCTGTCGCTCGACGAATGGCGGTCGTTCTCGAAGGAGTTCGGCGAGGACATCTCCAAGTGCATCACGCCCGCTGGGGCGGTGGCGGCGAAGAAGTCGCCCGGAGGAACCGCGCCGGAGCGGGTGCGGGAACAGATCAAGCGGGCGAAGGAGCTGCTCGCGGAGAGCTAGCGGGGCGGAGGGCGGGCGAGTGCGATGCCCTGATCTTGTGATGTCGGCGATGTCGTACCATCCGCGCCACCGGCTGGGGAAGGTGGCACGGAGGTACTGGTCGTTTGTCGCCGATTGGCAGCGGGGTGACGGGTTCCTCCACACCCGGGGTGGGCAGTGGCACCTCATCGAGTTGGCGTCGCGTTTCCGTTTCCGTTCAGTGCGAAGGATCTTGAAGAAGAGCCTTCCGTATGCCGCCTTGAGACAGAGAGACGATGGCTGCTTCCAGGCCGGCTGCGCGGCCGAGAGCGCGTGCCTCGCGCTTCTCTCCTACGCCCGGCACGGGGGGCTGGCTGCGCTTCTGGATGCTCTCCCATACGACCCAACGCCCCTGGTCATGTCTCTCGATACCCCGCTAGGGATCAAGACCAGAAGCAAGGCGCTGAGGAAGGCGCGCCAGGAAGACTGCCAGCGCTCCAAGCGTATAATCCGCAGGTCCTTGAGCAAGCAGCGGCGGGATGGCTCGTGGGAGGGACTAGTGCTGGCCACGGCCCAGTCGCTGCAGGACCTGCTTGACTGCGGAGTGATGCCGGAGGAGCCACCGATACGCCACGGCTGTAGGCTGACGGTTACCCAGTTCGGTGAGGAGGGAAGAAGGAAGGGCTGCATCATCCGCGAAGTTGCGACAAGCCCAAATCCAGTCGCAACCGCGGAGAGCAGCCCATGTCACAGTACGAGCTCCTGCAGTTCGTCTCCTCCTTACTCCCGACCTGGCGCGTCACCCGTCAGCGCGTGCTCGCGCTGGGGGCGCTGGGGCTAGTGCGGCGGCGCCGGCTCACCCTCTGCGGCATCGCCCGCGGTCTGGACAGCTCGCACCCGCGTGTTGTATCGGGTGAAGCGCATCTGGCGGTTTCTCTCCAATCGCGGGGTAGATCCCCGGCAGGTGGTCAGGGCGCTCACCCGGGTCGCCTTCGGGCTGCACGCGAAGGGCTGGGTGCCGATCATTCTGGACGAGACGGGGCTCAAGGACCGGGCGATGCTGTTGGGCGCGGGCACTTGGTATCGGGGCCGCGCCCTGCCCCTCGCCCTCTATGCCTACCAGCCCCGAAAGATCAAAAAGAGCCTGTGGGCCTACCGGGAGGGGCTCCTGAGCGTGATCCGGGAATCGCTCTCGGAAGCGACAGCGGAGTCGCTTGCTGCTCATCGCCGACCGCGGCTATGCCGCCAGCGCCTTCTTCGAGCGCCTCCGCACAGCCCAGCATCTGCTTCGCCATCCGGGTGCCTCGCCGGGTGCTCTTCTCCATGGCCCACCAGCAGTATCGCCTGGAGCAGCTCGCCGCCGATCTCAACCATGGCGACTGCTACTTCCTCACAGATGTGCACTACGGCCCCGCCCACGCCAAGCTGAATCTGCTGCTGTGGTGGGAAGCGGACCAGCTGGAGCCCTGGCTGATCGCCACCACCTTAGCCACCGCGGCGGAGACCAAGCGTTACTACCGATTGCGCATGGGCATCGAGGAGATGTTCAAGGACCTCAAGCAGAGCTTCGCCTTGGAGTCTTGCCAAAGTCGGAGCACGGACCGCATTACCCGTCTGGGGCTCTTCGCCCTGGTGAGCTTCTGGGCCCTCGCCCTGCGGGTGCGCTACCCCCAGCAGTGGGTCCGCTACGTCACCGCCCGCGGCGCGCTCAGTTTCCTCACGTTGGCGCTGGAGTGGCTTGACGCCCCACCCCGCACTCGCACCGCGCTGCGCAGGCTGGCCAGAAGTGGGTAACCGTCAGGGCTGTAGGCGGTTGCTCGCGCAGCAGCGCCCTGTCGATCAGGAGCTCTTCCCAGGTGCGCCGCGAGTTCCCCTGGGCAAGTTGTTCTACTCCGAGCGTCTGGACGAAGAGGTCGAGTTCGAAGCGGCTCTGCATCCCGAATCCGGCTGGCAGAGGAAGCCGCAGGTGAGCTGCATCGAGCTTCTGCCAATCTATCTGACCGGGGCCGCTCTGGGAGCGCTGTGCAGATGCGGCCTTTCCGGTCGACCCGAGGTTAGTGCCGGGTTCGAGAGCCTGCTGGCGATCCGCGGCCCGGGAGGGCAATACTACACGGATTACTGGTGCGCGTGCAATGTGGGCCGATGGCTCCGCGCGGGCGTGTCGAAGTTCGATGCGCAGCCGACGGTGGGGTTGTCGCCCTAGCCCCGCGGGATGCCCAACTCCCGGAACAGGTCGCTGAGGTAGCGGGCGGCATGGGGGAAGGCGATCTCGGGTTCGGCGATCTCCGGGTGCCAGGCCTTCTCCCACTCCAGCGAGACGAATCCCTTGTAGCCGAGCTTGTGCAGTTCGGCGAGCAAGTCCTTGGTGGGGATATCACCCTCGCCCATGAGGGTGAGGGCGCCGTCCTTCTTGGCATCTTTCACGTGCACGTGATAGGTGCGGCTGCCAATGAGGCGGGCGGTCTGGGCGGGGGTCTCGCCCATGCGCACGGGGTGATGGAAATCCCAGATCACGCCAGTGCCTTCGTCCCCCGCTTCCGACAGAAGCTGCGCGGCGTGAGCGCCGCTGGAGAAAGCATCGTGCGTTTCGAGGAGTACGCGCAGGCCGCGCTGGGCGGCGCGGCGGCCCAGGCGGGCGAGCTTGTCGGCGGCGCGCTTGGTGGCCTCGGGGCGGGTCTCGCCATCGGGGATCTCGCCGCCGAAGACGCGGAGGTAGGGCGCGCCGATGGTGAGGGCGAGGTCGATCATCTGCTCGCCCTCGCTCACTCCGGACTCGTCGGCGGTGAGGACGACGGAGGTATCGAGGCAGCAGAGGGCGATATTCACGCGCTCGAACTTCCGGCGGAACTCACGGGGGCCGCCGGGGAAGGCCGCGAGCGCCTTCCTGATATCCCGCTCCCCATCCATGAACCGCAACTGGACGCCGTCGTAGCCATTGCTGCGCGCGGCGTCGATGATCTGGTCGGCGCTCCAGTCGGGGCAGCCGAGAGTGCTGAAAGCGAGTTTCATGTTGGGACTCCTATTGGCTTTCGCACATCGAAGTGATGTGCGAAAGCCCGCTAGCCAAGGCCCTGTGCCGTCTGGAGCTTCGCCGGGTTACTTCTTTCGGCGAAGCCCTATAGGGTGGCGGCGGGTCCGGTCTGCTACCGGTGAGGGAAGAGGTTCTGCGTGGGAGGGTCGCATCCTCGTTTGGGGTGGGCGGAGAGCCTGCTGCCACGCGGGGCCGCGACCTTGAAAACCGAAGGGGGCTGTGTTACACTCGCTGCGTTGGGCGCCGCGGGCGGCATTTGGGGCCGGTCGGGGCGGGGATCAGGGGGGACGCAAGGACTGGTGGAGCCTATGTGCGGCCGTTTTCTCCCTCTTGTGTTGGTGGTAGTGGCGCTGACTTTCGCGACCGCGTGCCTGGCGAGTGATGCTCTCGATCAGGGGATCGCGGCCTTCAATAAGGGCGATTTCGCGGCGGCGGTGGAGCAGTTTTCGGCCGCGGTGAAGGAACAGCCGAAGGACGCCGGGGCGCAGGCCTGGCGCGGCTCAGCGCTGCTGAGGGCGGGGCGCTACCAGGAGGCGGCAGAGAGCCTGACCAAGGCGCTGGCCATCGACCCCAAGATGCCGGAGGCGGAGAATAACCTCGGCAGCGCCTACTGGGCGATGGGGGACAGCAAGCAGGCGATCGAGCATTACCAGAAGTCGATCTTCCTGCAGGCGCACTACGCGGTTCCCCACTACAACCTCGGTACGGTGTGTCTCGCCCGGGATGATTTCGACCACGCGGTGGGCGAGTTCTCAGCAGCGGTGGAGCTGGACGCGAGCAACGCCGACGCCTTCAACAACCTCGGCGTGGCCCAGGAGCGCAAGGGGGATGGCGCCGCGGCGATCACGGCCTATGCCAAGGCGGTGGCGCTGAAGCCGGACAACACCTCTTTCCGGCTTAACCTGGCGACGGCGCTACGGGCGGCGGGCCGACGCGATGAGGCGCTGCCTCACCTTTCGCGTCTCGCCAGCACGACGAAAGATCCAGCGGCCTATCTCAACCTCGGCCTGATCCGGTACGACCGGAAGGAGTACGCGCTGGCGTGGGCGGCCTTCCGCCAAGTGGTCGCCCTCGACAGGAGCAATGCCACTGCTTACTATGACCTCGGCCTCTGCGCCCGGCAGCTCGGCGCCAAGGCGGAAGCGAAGGGGGCGTTCCAGAAGGCAGTAGACCTGAACCCGGAGTTGGTGAACGCGCTCATCAACCTGGGCGCGCTGGAGCTCGACGACGGTAATGCCGAGGCCGCCGCCAAGCAGTTCGGCACGGCCCTGAAGGTTGCGCCCGACAGCTACGCGGCCGCGTTCAATCTGGGGCTGGCCTATGTGAAGCTGAAGAATGAAGCCGATGCCATTCGCGTCTGGTCGATGCTGGCCGAGAAGTCTCCGGACAATCCCGCGGTACACGAAGCCCTCGCCTCCACTTACTTCCGGCTGCACAAGTACGATGAGGCCAAGCGCGAGTATGAGGCCCTGCTGAAGCTGAAGCCGAAGGAGGTGATCGCGCAGAACAACCTGGGCATCATCTTCGAGGAGTTCGGGCAGCTCGATCAGGCGGTGGGGGCTTACCAGGCGGCGTTGGCGATCGACCCGAAGTACGCGCCGGCGCACAACAACCTGGGCGTGGTATATGAGCGCCAGGGAAAGCGGAATGAGGCGATCGCGGAGTACCGGGCGGCGCTGGCGGCCGACCCGGAGATGAAGGACGCGAAGCGCAATCTCGGTCGACTGGTGACGGAGTGAACTGAGAGCATGGCTGCTACCTCCCGCGAATCCATATCGGTCGCCTCCTTCGATCCGAAGTCCGTTCGCTGCGTCGGCATCGTGGCCGCGCTGCATAAGCCGCGGGTAGCGGCCGCGGTGCGAGAAGTCTCTGCCTGGTTCGAGAGCAACGGCATCAAGTCGGCGCTCCCGGCGGACCAAGCGGCCGCGCTGTCGCTTCCCCAGCTATCCGCGGAAGTGGATGAGATCACGCGAGAGGCCGACTTCCTGCTCGCGATGGGAGGGGACGGCACGTTTCTGGCGGCGACTCGTATCGGCGCTCCACATGGCAAACCGGTGCTCGGCATCAACCTGGGCGGATATGGATTCCTGGCATCGCTGCCGCAGGAGGGGATGCTCGATTCCCTGGCGGAGGCGATGCGCGGCCACCTGCGCATCGAGGAGCGCATGATGCTAGCGGCGCGCGTACTGCGCAATGGCCAGCAGATGGGATCGTTCATCGCTCTCAATGACATCGTCGTGGGCAAAGGCGCCTTCGCCCGTCTATTTCGCTTACAAACGAGCATCTCGGGAGAGCCGGTGTCGGATTTCCCGGCGGATGGCATGATCGTCGCGACCCCAACCGGATCGACGGGGTACGCGGTAGCGGCTGGGGGGCCGGTGGTGTCGCCGGCGGTGCGGGCGATCATCATCGCACCGGTGTGCGCTCATGCCCTGTCGGCGCGCACGCTGGTCGTGTCCTCGGATCGAGTGGTCGAGTTGACTCTGCCGGACCTGAGGGGAGAGGACGTGAGTCTGACCGCCGATGGGCAGCAGGGGATGGCCCTGGTGGCGGGCGACCGGGTTGAGGTGCGAGAGGCGGACTTCCCGGCGCGTCTGCTCTGCCCGGAGGCGACGAGCTTCTACGCCAAGCTTCGGGACAAGCTCGGCTGGCTCGGCCAGCGATAGTAGTAGGACACGATGCGCATCCGCGGCCCAGCCAAAGTTGACCGGCGCACCAAGAACCTGATTCACAGGCTGGAGCCAGGCGATATCGCGGTGATCTCGCACACTGACCTGGACGCGCCCTGCGCCTCGGGGCTGGTGGGACGGCGAGTGGCGGCAGTGGTCAACGCGCAGCGCTCCCTCTCGGGGCGCTTCCCCCATCGCGGGCCCGGCATGGTGCTGCACTCCGGGATCCCGCTCATCGACAACGTCGGCGAGTATGTGATCGAGCGGGTGCGCGATGGAGACGCGCTGGAGATCATCGACGGCTCCGTCTACTCCGATGGCGCGCTGATCGCGTCGGGCGAGGTGATGACAGATAGGGCGCTGGCGGGGTCGCTGGAGGAGGCGAAGAAGGGCCTCAGCTCCGAGCTGGCGCGCTTCGTCGAGAACACGCTGAGCTACGTGGCGAACGAGCAGTACCTGCTCTTCCAGCCGACGGATATGCCTGCGCTCCGGACTTCGATCAGGGGCCGGCACTGTCTGATCGTGGTGCGGGGCACGGGAGCGCGGCAAGACCTGCGCGTGATCCGCTCTTACATCGGAGCGATGCGGCCGGCGCTGATCGGGGTCGACGGGGGCGCCGACTTGCTGGTGCAGGAGGGCTACGTTCCCGATCTCATCGTCGGCGACATGGACAGCGTATCTGACGCGACGCTGCGCTCGGGGGCCGAGCTGATCGTCCACGCCTACCCGGATGGGTCGGCGCCAGGACTGCAACGGCTGGAGATGATGAAGCTGCCTGCGACCACGATCTCCTCGCAGGGCACGAGCGAGGATGTGGCGATGCTGATGGCCTACGAGCAGGAGGCCGAGCTGATCGCGGCGGTGGGGACGCATTTCTCGCTGACGGAGTTCCTGGAGAAATCGCGGGGAGGCATGTCCTCCACGTTCCTGGTGCGCCTGAAGGTGGGGTCGATCCTGGTTGATGCAAAGGGGATCAGCCGCCTCTATCCATCGACGGCTTCGGCGCGGTTGTTCGCGTACATGGGAATCGTGGCCGGCATCATCATCCTGGTGCTGCTGAGCGCCTCCCCCGCGATCCGCGCGGTGCTCGATCTCTGGGGCCTGCGGCTACTGTCATTCTTCAGATCGCTGCACTGACGGGTCTGCGACCGGCGGCGTTCGCCGCTGGTTGGGCAGAGGAGACATAGGTGCCTATCGACTACCGCTACCACATCGGCAGCTTCGTGGCGATCTTCGTGGCGCTGCTGCTTGGCATCCTCGTCGGGATCGGCCTGGCCCCGGATCCCGCGTACATCGACAAGGCGGTGGCTCAGCTCAAGCAGGAGTTCAACGAGGTGCAGAAGACCAAGGATGCCGAACTGAAGGCGCTTCGGCAGGAGAAAGATCAGTGCGACTCGCTGGCCAAGGAGGCAGTGGCCGGGGTGATCCGCAACCGACTGCAGGGCCGGAGGGTGGCGATCATCCTGGATCACGACTTCGGCCACGAGCCGGTGCCGGACTTGCTGCGGGCGTTGATGAAGCAGGCGGGGGCCACGCTGGTCTCCACGACAACGGTCACCGGCGACTTCGTGGCGCTCCCGGATCCAGTGCAGAAGAAGGTCGCGCAGCGCTTCAACCTCAACCCTCCGCCGGGGGTGCATATGAGGAGCTTGATCGCCGAAAGGATGGCGGGAGATCTGGCCCAAGGGCAGTCGGACGCGATCTCCGAGCTGCAATCGCTGGGACTGCTGAAGTCCAGCGTGGACTCGAACTATGACCTGCCCGTGGATTCGGTGCTACTCGTCGGCGGCGCCCCGACCGGCGCTCAGGCCTCTCCCGAGCGGATCGACGTGCCGATGATCGCGGAGCTCACTCGCCTCGGCGTGCATGTCGTTGGGTGTGAGTCCAGCGGCGCCGAGCAGTCCTCGATCCCACTGTACAAGTCCAAAGGAATATCGACCGTGGACAACGCCGATACGTTAGCCGGGCGGATGGCGATCGTCCTCTGCCTGGCCGGCGCGAAGGGCCATTTCGGCGTGAAGGACACCGCGGATCGTTTCCTGCCGGCCCTCTCCACGTCGGGCCGTCCCTGAGCGATGTCAGCAACGGCCATCATCCCCGCCTACCACAGCGCCGACAGCGTCGGCGAAACCGTGAGGGCCGCGCGCGAGATCCCGGGGGTGTCCCAGGTCATTGTGGTCGACGACGGATCGGCCGACGGAACCGCGGAGGCGGCGCGGCTGGCGGAGGCCGATGTGGTGCTGGCGCTGCCGCGGAACGTCGGCAAGGGGGGCGCAATGGCAGCGGGACTGGCTGCCGCGGAGCACGAGCTCGTGCTCTTCCTCGATGCCGACTTGGGTGTCTCGGCGCGGCTGGCAGGGCCGTTGCTGGAGGCGGTTCGCGAGGGGGCGGCGATCTCGGTGGCCAAGTTCTCCTCTCTTCCGGGCGGAGGCGGGTTTGGGCTGGCGCGAGGGCTGGCCGACGCGACGATCCGGCTGCTGGGAGGAATCGGCGTCACGGCCCCGCTCTCGGGGCAGCGCGCGATGCGCGCGGAGGTAATGAAGCATCTCGGCTTCGCCTCACGCTTCGGGGTGGAGACGGCCATGACCGCGGAGGCGGCGCACCTGGGGCTCTCGCTGGTAGAGGTGCGGCTGCCTCTGGAACACCGGCCGACCGGCAGGACCCTGGCCGGGTTGGCGCATCGGGCGCGGCAGTTCAGAGACATCCTCCGGTATCTGATGCTGGTGGCCTACGGGCTGGGCTGGCCGGCGCTCCCGGCGGGGAGGACAGCGGTCCGCGCCTTGGTCTGGACAGCAGCGATGGCGTTGGTGGTCGCGCTGGGTGCGCTCGCCTCGCCACCGGCATCAGCGCTGCTCGCGGGAGCGATCGTCTGCGGCCTCATCCTATGGCTTCCCTGCCTATGGGCGTCAACCGTCTGGCTGAGGCTGCGCAAGCTCAACTACCTCGGGCGTTCCTTGCCTGCGGCCGCGGGCCTGCTGTTCCCGGCCGTGGCGCTGCTGATGATCCCACTCAGTTTGCTGTCGCGCGGCGAGCGGCTGGCTGCGCTAGTCGTCGTCGCGGTCTTCGGCGCGGTGGGTCTGCTCGACGATCTCTTCGCGCGACGGCGGCAAGCGCGGGGACTGCGCGGGCATCTCGCGGCGCTGCTGCACGGGAAGCTGACGACGGGCGCGATCAAGGCCGGCGGAGGCCTGGCAGCGGGTCTCGCGGCGGGCTCGTGGCTCGCGCCGCATCAGCCGTTGATCGCCGTTCTGAATGCGCTGCTGATCGCGTTGGCGGCGAACACGATCAACCTGCTCGACTTGCGGCCGGGGCGCGCTATCAAGGGATTCGCGGTGATGGGCGCGCTCGCCCTCGCCGCCTCCCGCAGCTCGATTCATCTGCTGGGGCCAACGCTGGCGCTGGCCGCAGTGGGCTGCGCCAGCGGAGTTCGCGGGCCGGGTGATGCTGGGTGACGTGGGGGCAAATGCGCTCGGCGGTGTTGCCGGACTGGCGCTGGTCTCGGCGCTGTCGCCGGACGAGCGGCTGGCGGCAGTGATCGTGCTGGCCGCTTTCCACCTACTGTGCGAGCGAGTCTCGTTCTCGCAACTCGTCGCGCGCAGCCGCCCGCTGAGGGCCCTCGACAAACTGGGCACCAACCATCTGCTGCCACTGCCGACGAGCGGAGGGGAGGGCGCGCCATGACCCTTTCGCGTCTCTGGTCGGAGGCGAGCGCGGTCATCTTCACCGGCGCCTTCGGCAGTGGGAAGACCGAGGTCGCGATCAGCTACGCGCTGGCGGCGACGAAGGCCGGCGCGCAGGTGTGCCTCATGGATTTCGATATCGTGACGCCGTACTTCCGAGTCGGCGACTACCGCGAGGAACTTATCGGGTTGGGCCTCCGCGTGGTGGCGCCGGAGGGAAGGCTTGCGTCGTTCGAGTTGCCCGCGCTCTCCCCGGAGATCAGAGGGGTGATGGCGGACGAGTCACTGCACCTGGTGCTCGACGTGGGCGGCGACGCGGAGGGGGCGCGGTTGCTGCGCGGGTATGGGGACCTGATTCGCGCTCGCAGCCGCGAGTTTCTGATGGTGGTGAACCCCTTCCGCCCCACCACTGCCTCGGCGGAGGCGATCGGGCGGCAGGCGAGGGAGATCGAAGCCGCCTGCGAGCTGGAGATCAGCGGGCTCGTTGCCAACCCCAACCTGGGCCCAGAGACGCAGGCGGGGGAGGTGATGCAGGGACTGGCGGTGGTGAGGCGCGTGGCGGCCGAGCTAGCGCAGCCCGTGGTGATGCTGGCGATTGAGCCATCGCTCACCAGCGGGGTGGGTTCGGTCGACGTGCCCTTGCTGCCGATAGCGCAGGCGGTGCGGCTCCCCTGGCAGGAGAGGGGGGCGCAGGGAAGCGACGCCGACCGTCGAAGCCAGTAATGTGCCCAAGACGAAGTCACGCGCCACAGTCGTTGTCGACGAAGAGATCTGCAAGGGATGCGGTCTCTGCATCTCGGTCTGCCCCCGCCACTCCATGGGCCTGGCGAAGCACATCAATGCGCGGGGATTCCACCCGGCCGCCCCGCTCTGCCCTGAGAAGTGCACGGCCTGCGCCCAGTGCGCGATCATGTGCCCCGATTCATGCATAACGATCCTGAAGTGCGACGCATGACGCGGCTTACCCGGCCGCCTTCCGCGTGAATCCCGCACCAGAGAAGGCATGGATAGCGTGGAGCACAGGCAAAGACAGCCTATGGGCGTTGCACGTGGCGCGGCAGACGGGGGCGCTGGAGATCGCCGGACTCCTCACGACCGTCACCGAGACCTATCAACGTGTGTCCATGCATGCGGTCCGGGATGAGCTGCTCGACGCGCAAGCGAGTTCACTGGGGCTGCCCGTCTACCGCGTGCTCATCTCTTCCCCCTGCTCGGATGAACAGTACAGCGCGGCCATGCGTGAGGCGATGGATAGGGCGAGAGATGCGGGCGTCACCAGGATGGTCTTCGGCGACCTGTTCCTCGAGGATGTGCGCGCCTACCGAGAGGAGCGCCTTCGCGGCACGGGCATCGAGCCGGTCTTCCCGTTGTGGGGGAGGAACACGCTGCGAACTGGCGGGGGAGATGATCGAAGCGGGAGTCCGGGCTTATGTGACGTGCCTCGATCCCCGCGTGATGCCGCGGGAGATGGCCGGCCATGCTTTCGACCACGCGTTCCTAGAGGATCTCCCGGCCGGAGTAGACCCCTGCGGAGAGCGCGGCGAGTTCCACACCTTCGTATGGAACTCGCCTGACTTCCAGCGCCCGATCCCCGTCGTGGTTGGTCAGACAGTGGAGCGGGAGGGGTTTGTGTTTACAGACGTGCTCACCAGGGACTAGAGAAGGACACCCCTGCGCCCAGTTCCTGGGTGCCGTCGAGCGCGGCGACGGTGGCGGAGAACCGCAGCGCCAACGGAACTCGCGCTCCGATATTGACGTGCTGCCCGTCATATTCGGCCATCACCTCGACCTTCCGGTTAACGACCGTCGAAACCCCGCCGAACACACGATCGAGTTGTCCGTTGCCAATGCCGAGGTGAATCGTGGGGAGGGTAACCGGCCCGACGCGGCTGATGACACCGGCGCCAAGCACGTGGCTGACGACCACATACGAAGTGCGGTCGAACCTGTCGGTCACGTCGATCATGCCGGCCGATACGGTGAACCTTCCCAGGGGCGGCTGGAAGAGACGGAGCTTCGCGTTGAGCAGCGTCTCGCCATCCTCATGCTCGAGCTTCACGTGGGAGAGCCCCACTTCCAGACCCGGCACGAGGCCGACGTTGCCATAGGCGATCGTCTCATCCGGGGTGTCGTCCGAGCGGATGCCACTAACCCCAAGGTTGAACTCGGTCATGCCGACAGTGTCGGCCGTCGGCGTCAGTATCAGGCCCGTAGGCCCGAGCAGGGAGGGCGCCGCGCCCGCTGCGCCGGCGACGGCCAGCAGAACAACAATCGCCAAACCAATCGTGAGTTTTCGCACCATCCGCCTCCTGCCATGCTTCGGTAGTCTGCTGTGAAATACCACAGTCGCCGGGTGCATCACTACGGCCATAGAGACAGCAGCGCTAGCGCTGCTGGGCGGCGTACTCGGCTGGTATGGAAAGGCGCGAGCCGGCCTGAAGCTGGCCGGGATCGGCATCGTTCGCCTGCATGATCGCATGCACGATCTCCCGCACATCGCGCCCGGGGTCGCCATACTTCTCGGCGATGGTCCAGATGCTGTCGCCGGGCCGTACTGTCACCACTAGCGGTGGGGGAGGCGCGGCCTCCCGGCTAGACCGCGCGGCCCCGGGAACCGCGCCCAGCGCCATTGCCAGCCCCCCAAGAAACGCCCACCGAGACCAACGCGGCTTCCTAACCATCCTGCACCCCTTGCAAACATCGGTTTGAGATGATAGGATAATACCACACGGAAGTTCGCTATCAAGAGGATTCCTGGAAATATCTCAAACGGCTGTTTGTGAAGACGCGGCAGACGTGGTATCATGCATTGGATTAGCCGGACCTGGAGGGAGAACGGGATGCGCGGCATTACTGATCGGCAGAGAAAAGTCCTGGAGGGCATTCACCATATCGCCAGGGAGAAGGGATATCCCCCGACGGTGCGGGAGATCGGCGAGCGGCTGGGATTGCGGTCAAGTTGCACGGTGCAGCGCCACCTGGAGGCGCTGGAGCGAAAGGGCTTCATCAAGCGCAGCCCCACCAAGGCGCGATCCATCGAAATCGTGCAGGCCGAGAACCCGACGATGGTGCCGGTGCCCATGATTCCCGTGCCAATCGTGGGAACGGTGGCCGCCGGGCAGCCGATCCTGGCGGCGGAGAACATCGAGGATGTCTTCCCCCTGCCGCGGGACATCGTGAAGGACGACCAGTGCTTCATGCTCAACGTGAAGGGCGACTCGATGATCGAGGCGGGGATCTTCGACGGCGACTACGTGGTGGTGCGCCAGCAGCCTTACGCTGAGGACGGCGACATCGTGGTGGCTTTGCTAGGCGATGAGGCAACGGTGAAATACCTACGGCGGCGGCGCAGCCGGATCTACCTGGAGCCGGCGAACGCCTCCATGCAGCCGATTGTCGCCACCGACGTCCAGATCATCGGCCGCGTGATCATGAGCATACGCCGGTATTCTTGACGCCCCCCGGCGGGGTTGGTATGTTTGTAGTGAGCTTTCGGGCAGGAGGCAAGTCGCCGGAGGCGACCAAGGCTCCTGCCATGTGTTTGAGAGACTCGGAGGGGTGTCCGAGCGGTTGATGGAGACGGTCTTGAAAACCGTTGGGGCGCAAGCCCTCGTGGGTTCGAATCCCACCCCCTCCGCCACCCTACCGCGTGATCCGCATGTGCTGTGGCCATGTTCGATTGGGGAGGTGTGCGGGAAGCCAGTGCTGATGTGTTCGTGACAGAAGTCAGGATGGCCTCTGACCTGGGGTCTAGCGCTCTCCCTCAGTACGGATTGCCCCGATCCGATCTCGTGTGAGGAACTCGACCAATGAGCTTCCAAACGAACGTCAAGCAGGCGGTGCCCTTCTTCGGTGTGTCGAACATCGAGGAGTCCATCCGCTACTACGTCGACGGTCTCGGCTTCCAGATGACCAACAAGTGGGTCCTTGACGGAAAGCTTCAGTGGTGCTGGCTCCAGGCCGGGGGAGCAGCTCTGATGCTGCAGGAGTTCCGGAAGGAGGGGCACGACTCGTGGGCGCCCGAGGGGAAAGTGGGCGCGGGGGTGACGGTATGCTTCATCTGCGAGGACGTTCTGGCTATCTATCGCGATGCCACCTCGCGAGGGATTCACGCCTCGAAACCGTTCGTCGGGAACGCGATGTGGGTCACGTCTCTGTCGGACCCGGACGGCTACAGGATCGACTTCGAGAGCCCCACGGACGTACCCGAGGAGACGGTGTACTCAGGGGAGGAAGACGGGAGGTAGCATGCCCTTCTGCCCCACGTGCCGATTCGAATACCTGCCCGCGCTCACGCACTGCCCGGAGTGTGGCGCGGCGCTGGTGGAGACACTGCCGCCAATCGAGGGAACGGGGTCGCGCTACCAGGAGGTCGAGGAGGCGCTGCTCTGCACCCTCCAGGGGGAGATCCACGCCAAGCTGCTCTCCGACACGCTCGGATCGCAGGGGATCCGCACGCGGGTGGTCACGGGCGCGCCTTACGCCAGCTTCTATGACACGATCTTCCCGCCGCCCATTGGCAGTCCCATGCACCTCTCGTTCCGTATCTACGTGAGGCGCGAGGACCTGCAAAGGGCTCTCTCGGTGTACCGGGATTTCGAGCTTCCGGCGGAGGACGCTCGCGGCGCCGACTAGCCCGCAAGGCCAGCGGGCGCAACGGCGTCCGCTCTGCGTGGGAACGGCCGAACGGGGGGCTAGTTCATTACCGACAGGAACAGGGCCAGCTTCAGAGCGTTCTTCGATCCCAGGGCATCGACCCAGATGTTGCCGCCCATCTTCGCGGTCGCCAGTTTACAGAAGCTGAGTCCGATGCCGACAGAGCGACGGCCCAAGCTCTTCCACAGGCGGGCCTGAGTCTCCGGATCGAAGACTCCCTCTCGGTCCTTCTCGGGAATCTGGTCGCCCGACCACTCGACCGATAGCAGTCCCGCCCCGTTCTCGAGGCTGGAGGTAAGCACCACCGGCACTGAGGCCTCGCCCCAGGCCATGCCGAAGAGCAGCAGGTTGAGTATCACCCGCTGCAGGAGCCCGGGGCTGGCCATCACCAGCGAGACGTTCGGATCGGGTCGGTAGATGGGCTCCGCGACGCCCTGGGAGGAGGCGATTTCGCTCGCAAGCCGCAGGGGCACCTCCGCCGCCTTATCGAGCCTCACCGGCTCGAGTTGCACCACCCAGTCGGGGTCCCGCAATTGCGCCAGATCGGTCATACTTGTGACCATGGTACTGACCATCTGGGCGCCGAGCCGGGCGGTGTGCACGGCCTCGAACTGCAGGTCGTGCAACTCCCCGAACTGGCCCTCTTCCAAAGGCCGCAACCACTCGACCAGACCAGTGGCCGCGCAGCGAAGCTCGTTCGCCAGATAGTCGGTCAGCTCCCGGAAGTGAGAGGTCCGCTGCCGCTCGTCGTTCAGGTCGGCATTGGCCAGCGCGATGGCCGCACGGTTGGCGAAGAGCGTGAAGAGATTCAGGTGTGGCTCGGAGAAGCACGATGGCTTGGCGGAGCTGAATACCTGGAGTACGCCGCAGATCTCGCTGCCCGTCCACAGCGGCGCGCACATGCCACATCGCGGCGCGTCGCCCGAGGACTCGGGCCCGACTTCTTCGAAGCACACCGCCCGCAATTCCTCGAGAGCCTGCTTCGCCACGTCGTGGCTCACGGGTCCAGCCTCCTGGCCGGGAGCGGCAAGAGATATGACCCCGGTTATCTGAAGCGAGCCGGGTTCGACGGTGGCGAGCGATACCGACGATGCGTCCCGGAAGGCGGTGAGGACGGCTTCCAACACGCGATCTCGGATCCGCTCGGGGTCGAGTTCGAGATGAATGCGCCGCTCCATCTCGTAGATCGCTAGTAGAGTCTCGCGATCACTCCGCAGGCTGTTGTAGATACCCTCTATCTCGGCGACCTCTGCGGTTGGCAGCCCCGGGCGCTGAGGGCGGAGAGCTTTGGTGGTGAACATGCGGAGCACCGAGGGCGCCGCAATGCTCGCCTCGAGAACGGTACTGCCCAACATGATCTTGTCGCCCGGCTCGAGGGTCATCTCCGGAACGACCCGATCCAGCTTCCATCTCCGCGAGCCTCGCGCGATCAGCGATCCGTTCGTGCTGTTGAGGTCTCGGTAGATATACTGCCCGTCGTGCAGCGTGATCTGGCCATGCTGCCAGGACACGACAGGATCTTCGACTGTGATGCGATTCGAGGGTCCCCGGCCCAGCGTGATGACTTCTTCATCACACTCGAAACGCTGGCCGGACTGTTCCCCCTTCACCACCGAGATGATGATCATCTACTCCTCCCGCCCTGGTCATCAATCGCGTGGTCCGCCCGGCTTCCCTAGCAGAGTCAAATGGATCGCACAACGGACACGGTGGGCGGGCTTCCCATCACTCTTTTCATCGGCGAAGCCGAGGGTCCTTCTGTGGGTTCGCCGCCAGTGTCGGCCAGGAGGGAAGCAGGAGCCAGGGAGAAGCCCGCGAACAGGCTTCTCCCGGTGCTGTTCCGGCGTGATACGCCTCCGTGTGGCCTAGAGCGCCGCCAATTGCCCCTTCAGGAAGGTGACTGCAGTGGCGATGTCAGCGGAGGGGTTAGCGCCGACCTCGCGCTCGATGGTGAGGTAGCCATCATAGCCGATCTCTTTGAGCGCGCGGAGGTACTTGGGCCACGGCACTTCGCCTTCACCGAGTGGCACTTCTCCCCGCTTCGGGCCGGGGCCGATTCCGTCCTTGGCGTGCGTGTGGGCGATCAGGCCCGCGAGGTCATAGGCGCCCTGGACCGGCTCGAATCCGCGCATCACGATGTTGGCGGGATCGTAGTTGGCCATCACCGATTTCGTCTTCAGGCTCTTGAGGAACTTCGCCAACACCGCTCCCGACTCGGGACCGGTTTCGCTGGCGAAGGTCACGCCGATCCTATCGCCATGCGCGCCGATCTCCTCAAGCGCCTCCGCGGCGACGCGATAGCCAGGGTCACTGGAGTCGTCGGGGATGCGCCCGATGTGGGAGGTCAGCACCTTCACCCCCAGCAGCTTACACAGGTCCATCATGCGTTTGGTCTTGGCGACATCCTCTGCAATGTGGTCGGGCTTGATGAACCCGCGGCCAAGGTCTCCGCAGAGCGCGGAGATGCCGAGGTTCAGCCGCTTCAGCGTGGCCAGTAGGTCCTGACGTTCCTTCTCGGTGGTGGTGTCGGGGTCGAGTTCCCCTACCGTGTGATCCGGATCGTAGTAGGTAAGGTTCGTAGCCCAGATCTGCACTCCATCAACACCCAGCGCGGCCGCGGCCTCCAGGCTCTCCTGGAAAGGCTTGCGGAACGACGTGGTCATGGCGCCGATCTTCATGTATCTCAGCCTCCCTGCGGTTTTGCGCTATCTTCTCATCCGCGGCGGCGTTCCCCTGCCGTCCACTAGACGCGACAGCGGCGCGCGGGGCGGTCGCATTACTTGACAGCCCGCGCGCGGCGGACTAGATTCGGCGCCAAGACAATGGCATATCACACGGGTAGAGCCTCCTGAGCTATGGTCGGGCAGTCGCAGCGCAGGAGAGCCGAAGCGGGAGAACGGAGGGATTTCGGATGGGTTTCGCGCCGCACACGCGTGAAGACATCGCTGCCATGCTCCGGGCGCTGGGCCTATCCGGCATCGACAGCCTGTTCGATGAGGTAAGCGCGGTCCTGCCGCCAGGCGAGATCGCGGAGTTCCCCGCCCACAGTGAATCCGAGGTCCGCCACCAGCTCTGGGATATCGCTCGACTGAACGGCCGCCCTGACCAGACTCCGTGTTTCCGTGGCGCAGGCGCCTATGAACACTACATACCGTCCGCGGTCTCACATCTGGTCTCGCGGGGCGAGTTCCTTACCGCCTACACCCCCTATCAGCCCGAGATCAGCCAAGGCACGCTCCAGGCGATGTACGAGTTCCAGACGATGGTCTGCGAGCTGATGGGTATGGAAGTGGCGAACGCCTCCATGTATGACGGGGCCTCAGCGCTCGCGGAGGCAACGCTGATGGCGATGCGGGTCACCCAGAAGCGCCGCCTCGTCGTCTCTTCCGCCATCCACCCCCACTGGCTCCAGGTGGTCCGCACCTATACTGCGAACGTCGATCCTGAGATCGTGCTGGCGCCGGCGCCCGATGGCATCACGGACCCCGGGGCGCTGGCCGCGCTGGTCGATGGGGAGACCGCGGCGGTGGTGGTGCAGAATCCGAACGTGTTCGGGCTGATCGAGCCGATCAGGGAAGTCGGACGCATCACGGCAGCACACCCCGCGCTCTTCGTCGTCGCCGCCTATCCCATCGCGCTGGGCCTGCTGACCAGTCCGGGAGAAGCGCAGGCGGACATCGCGGTGGGCGAGGGACAGCCCCTCGGCATCCCACTCTCCTACGGTGGCCCGTACCTGGGCCTTTTCGCCACTCGCATGGAGCATGTCCGACAGATGCCGGGGCGCATCTCCGGGGTGGCCCATGACGAACAGGGACGGCGGGGATATGTGATGAGCCTGCAGGCGCGCGAGCAACACATCCGCCGGGAGCGCGCCACCTCCAACATCTGCTCCAACCAGCAACTGTGCGCGTTGGCAGCCACCATCTATCTGTCACTCGTCGGCCCCGGCGGGCTGCGGACGATTGCGGAGCGGAGCTTCACCGCGGCCCACCAACTGGCCGAGCGCCTCGACGCGCTGCCGGGCTGCTTGCTGGTGTTCGGCGGACCGTTCTTCAACGAGTTCGCGCTCCGACTGCCAGTCCCGGCGGAGGACGTGGAGCGTGAGCTTTGGAATCACGGCATCATCGCCGGATTGCCGCTGGGCCGATGGTTCTCAGAACGGCGAAATGAGATGCTGTTCTGCGCCACCGAGATCATCACAGAGGCGGCCATTCACAGGTTGGTGGCCGCGCTCGAGGAGGTCTTGCCGTGAGCGCGAGGACCATCTTTGAGAAGAGCCGCCGCGGCAGACGCACCGAGTATGTTGCGGCGCGGCCGGGCGCAGCCGAACTGATCGCGCAGCTCCCTACCGGCGCGCTGCGCGAGCGTCCCCCTGCCTTGCCAGAGGTGACAGAGGGGGAGGTGGTGCGGCACTACACCAATCTCGCGCGGAAGAACTGGGCGGTGGACGTCGGGTTCTACCCGTTGGGCTCATGTTCGATGAAGTACAACCCGCGGGCGGGGGAGCAGATCGCGGGCTGGCCTGAGTTCTCGGCCGCGCACCCCTTGCGGCCGGCGCGAGCCGCGCAGGGGTGGTTGAGGGTGCTCTACGAAACGGAGCGAATGCTGTCGCAGCTGTGTGGAGTGGCGCGGTTTGGCCTGCAGCCCGCGGCCGGTGCGCAGGGCGAACTTTGCGGGATGCTGATGATCCGCAAGTACCACATCGAGCGCGGCGACCGGCGCAACACGGTAATCGTGCCCGACAGCGCCCATGGCACCAACCCCGCCACCGCCGCGCTGGCCGGCTTCCACGTCAAGACATGCCCGTCGAGAGGCGGGCTGGTCGATCTGGATGCCCTGCGCGGCCTACTCGGCCCGGACGTGGCGGGGATCATGCTCACGAACCCTAACACCCTGGGCCTTTTCGAGCGGGACATCCGTGAGGTCTGTCGGCTGGTGCACGAGGCCGGCGGACTGGCCTACTACGACGGCGCTAACTTCAATGCGCTGGTGGGGCGTTTCCGGCCCGGCGACATGGGCTTCGACGTGGTTCACCTGAATCTGCACAAGACGTTCTCCACCCCGCACGGCGGGGGCGGCCCGGGATCCGGGCCGGTGGGGGTGGTGGAGAGGCTGGAGCCATTCCTACCCGTGCCGCTGGTGCGCAAAGGCGCGGAGGAGTTCGAGTTGGACGACGCCCGCCCGCTCAGTATCGGGAGGCTCAACGCCTTCGCGGGGAACGCGCTCGGTGATCCTACGGGCTTACATCTACCTGCGGCTGCTGGGAACAGAGGGGCTGCGGGAAGTGAGCGGAGACGCGGTGCTGGCGGCGAACTACCTGAAGCTGCGGCTGGCCGGGGCCTATGAGCCATCACAACCGGGCCGGTGCATGCACGAGTTCGTGCTGTCGGCCTCGCGGCAGAAGGCGCTAGGGGTGCGAGCCCTCGATATCGCCAAGCGCCTGATCGACCTCGGCTTTCACCCACCGACGGTCTACTTCCCACTGACCGTTCCCGAGGCGTTGATGATCGAACCGACAGAGACCGAGAACCTGGAGACGCTCGACGCGTTCGCCGATGCCATGCTGGCGATCGCCGAGGAAGCGAAGAGCGATCCGGAACTGCTGCACGCGTCGCCGCGCAGCACGTCGGTGGGACGATTGGACGAGGTGGCGGCGGCGAAGGACCTGAACCTGCGATGGCGGCCGGAGGGTGCGGATGCCCCCGCGTGAGTCGCCGCTCGCGGCCGAACATGCCGAAGCCGGCGCGAGGATGACCGAGTTTGCCGGCTGGCATCTGCCGGTGGAGTACACCTCGGTGGCAGAGGAGGCGCAGGCGACGCGCCGCGCGGCCGGCCTCTTCGATATCTCGCACATGGGGAATCTGCATGTGCTGGGCACGGGAGCCGCGGCCGCAGTGCGCCGGGTGCTCACGCGGAATGTACCTGCGGTTCCGATCTGCCGCAGCGGCTATGCCCTGATGTGCAATGAGAGCGGCGGGATCATCGACGATCTGTTCTTTCTGGTGATCTCAGACTCCGCAGTCGGACTGGTGGTCAACGCAGTTCACCACGACAGGGATGTGGACTGGCTAAAGCAGCGCCTTACGTTCAGCGAGAGCTTGGCGCTCGAGGACCTTCGCGGCCACAGCTTCGGGGTTGCGCTGCAAGGGCCGCGATCGGAGGAGATACTCAGGAGCACGAATGTGCAGGGGAGGCTGCCCGACCTCTTCGGTACCTTCGCTTGCCTGAGGATAGCGCAGGCGAATGTGCTGGTTTCCCGCACGGGCTACACCGGCGAGGACGGATTCGAGATCTTCGGCGCGGCGGAGGACGCGCCGGTGGTGTGGCAGACGGTGCTGAGCTTCGGCCGCGAGCGCGGCCTGGCGCCCGCGGGCCTCGCGGCGCGGGACGTGCTGCGCCAGGAGATGGGCTACCCGCTCGCCGGGCAGGACATCACCGAGGAGACCACGCCGTTGGAGGCCGGACTGCGCTGGGCGGTCGACTGGAACGGTGATTTCGTCGGCAAGTCAGCGCTAGAGGGCGCGGAGCTCACTCGGCGTCGCATCGGTTTCGTGATCGCGGAACGCGGCATCGCGCGGCAGGGCGCGGCCATCTTCTCCGGCGACAGCCAGATCGGGAGCGTGACCAGCGGCACCTACTCGCACAACCTGCTGGCCGCGATCGGGCAGGGGTACATCTCCCTGGCCTCCGGCCTGGGCGCAGGCGACGAAGTAGAGATAGAAGTCCGGGGAAAGCGGATGAGAGCGACGCTGGCGAAGCTTCCCCTGACACCGAAGAAGACGCGGCCAAGTTGGGCTCAGGCCAAGCGGAGGGCGTCGTGAACATTCCCGATGATCGTAGCTATACCGCCACTCACGAGTGGATGCAGCGGAGCGCAGATGGCGTCACCGCCGGCATCTCCGACTACGCGCAGGGCGAACTCACCGATATCGTGTTCGTGGAGTTGCCCGAGGTCGGGAAACACCTGAACGCGGGCGACGAAATCTGCGCGCTGGAGTCGGTGAAGGCTGTCGCCTACGTGTATGCGCCGGTGTCCGGCGCCATCGCGGCCGTGAACGAGCGGCTGGGGAAAGAGCCGGAACTGGTGAACCAGCAGCCCTACGGCGATGGCTGGATCGTCCGCTTCACACCGGACCAGCCGGAGAAGACGGTTGATCTGCTCGACGCCGCGGCCTATCGTCGGAAGGTAGAGGCCGCAGGTTCGAGCCACTGAGCAGATAGGACAGGCGCGGCGTCAACGCGCCTGTCCCCAATCTGGCCTTAGTCGCTGCCCTCTCTCGCGACTTCCTTGCCGGTCTTCAGCCAGCTCTTCACTCTGGCGCGTTTGCCTAGCCCGGCCAGCATCTGCGGGATATCCGTCACTAGCGCGAGCCCAGGGACCCAGGCGGTAAAGGACATCTTCTCTGACAGCCCCGGCGCGTCGGCGAAGGTCTTCGGCATGCCGTGCAGTTCGATCCGCGGCAGTTGCGGCTCGATGGTTGCCGCCAGGCTTGCGATCATCGCCGCCTCGCCGCCGAAGGCGACGACCTTTTCCACTGCTATCCCTTCCTGCTGCAGCCACTGCGTCACGGCCAGCAGATCGGTCACGCGCCCGCCCGGCAGCGGCTCCCCCGCGAATGCCATATAGTGCGCGGCGCGCTGTCCCCAGTAGCTGTGCTCGGGCGGCGCCGATTCGCCTTGGCCCCGCCAGTCGAACGCGACCACGGTGTTTCCGCTGCGCGCCACTCGCAGCGCCTCCGTCTTGCCCTTGTCGGCGATGGCGATGGCGGCCTTACCCTTGCCTTTCCGGATCACCACTGGAAGGGCCGCCCCGTCCGCGGTCTGGAGCAACACGCGGGAGTACCGCCTATCATCGACGCGGAGCAAGCACGTGGGATTGGGCGTCTTCTTCGCGCGGCCGAGCAGTCGGTTCAGTTGGGCCGCGGCGATGCGCCGCGGGCGCACCTCGCGCAGGCGCGCCCGGTACAGGTCCGGGATGGTGTGGAAGTTGGCGGGCCGGGTCGGCATGGCGAGCAGGCGGGGCTGCTTGACGTCCACATCATCGCCCTCGTCCCCGGGCCCCGAGAGATCGCCCGGGCGCTTCAGCGTCTGCTCGAAGAAGCGGTACACGCCTTCCCGGTAGGCGTCGGGGCACTCATGCTCGCAGTAGTGCTCCTCGATGGTGCATCGGTCCCTGGCGCCAAGGCTGCGATAGGCGACATCGGCCTCCAGCACCGTGCGCCGCGCGCCCACGATGGGGAAGAGCGGGTCGTGCACTCCCGCGAACACTCGCACCGGGCGCGGCGCTAGGCAGGCGAGCAGATCGTGGTACTCGATGCCGGCCGCGATCAGCCCCGGCAGGGCTTCGCAGTGGCAGTAGGCGCCCGAACCGGAGTTGCAGTGCTCGGAGATGAAGGTCGGCGCGTTCGAGGGTGCGGCCGCGGCGACCCGGTCGTCGGCCGCCGCGAAGTAGGCGGTCTGGTTTCCTCCGCCCGAGCTTCCGGTCACCCCGATGCGCTTCTCGTCCACGAAGGGCAGGCCGGCGAGATAGGTGAGCGCGGCCGAGTTGTCCTGCACCATGATCGCCTGGACGGGCATATTGGCGAGCACGGGGTACCAGAGCGCGTGCCCGGCGCCCTTGCGCTCGCTCGCCTCGGGGAAGTCGACGAACAGGGAGACGAAGCCATGTCGCGCCAGCCCGCGGCACCGGCGGGCGTAGGACGCGCCCTGCTTGCCCTCGTAGGAGTGGCCATGCACGTGCATCACCGCGGGGGCTGGCTGGGTGAGGCCGTCGGGGACATAGAGATGAGCGGTGACATACCACCCCTCTCCGCGCTCGATGAGCACCGGCTTGATGGAGAAGCCGTCGAACTGGACTGCCGGACGCTCGGAGACGCGCGTGGGCTTCGCCGGCAGCGCTCGCGGCGGTAACCCGAGGCAGCGCCTGAGATCGCGCCGGACGGCTCTGACGCGCGCTCGCACTTGCTCGGCCGACTTCCCCCGGTAGTCATAGCGCGGGCGGCGCTCCATCGCCTGCCGAGAGAGTTCCTTCAGCAAGCTGGGGTAGGGAAGCTCCTTGGGCTCTCGGCCCAGGTCCGGCTCTTTCAGCAGGCTCCTGATCTCTTGCATGGTTGGCTCACTCTGTTGTGATAGTTCCCACACGTCCCCTATTAGCCGTGTCCGGTCGCGCCCCTTTCGGGGGCCGGCTTGACGACGGCCATGGGGTAGCCTACTATGGCAAGCACAATGGTAGACGAGACACAGGTCGAGAGAGGGGCGGAGATCCGGCGCGCCTGGCTGATCGCGCTGGCGCTGTTCTGCTGCTACTGCTTCTTCTTCTACCGCGGCGGCAACTGGAATGTGGAGGCGAGGAACGCGCAGATCGTCGCCCTCGCCGATGACCACACGCTGGCGATTGATCCCTATGCCGGCTGGACGGGAGATGAGGCCTACTACCAGGGCCACTTCTACAGCGACAAGCTGATCGGCCCCAGCCTGGTGGCGGTTCCATTCTACTGGGCCAGCCGCCGGGTGATGCAGGCGGTCGGGGTATCGCCGCGGCTGGCGCTGATGCTGGCGCTGCGGGTGGCGAATGCCTTCACCAATGCCGCGCCCTCCGCCCTCCTGGGAGCGCTTCTCTACCTCTGTTTGGCCGAGCTTGGGGTGGCGGCCGCGCTGCGGGCGTGGCTGGCCTTCGCCTACGGATTCGGCACGCTTGCGCTCCCCTACTCGACCGCACTCTTCGGCCACCAGTTCGGCGCGGTCTGCGCCTTTGGCTCATTCCTGCTGCTCTGGCGGCAGCGAGAGAAGTGGTCTCAGGGGCGAGCGATCGCGGCCGGAGCGCTGGCGGGCCTCGGGGCGATCTCGGACTTTACAACCATGCCTATGGCCTGTGGACTGGGGATCTACGCAATCTGGGCGGCGCTGGGTCGGAGCGGACAGCGGCCGCGGGCGATCAGCGTAGTCGGGCGCGCAGTAGCTTTCGCCGTGTTCATGGCCCTCCCGATCTCTCTCCAGCTCAGCGCGAACTGGTCGTCGTTCGGGAGCCCCTTCGTCTTCCCGCACCTCCACCACGTGCAGGCGAGCTTCCACGCGCGGCATGCGGCCGGCCTGCTGGGAGTGCATCTGCCCCAACCAATGCCGCTCTATCAGCTCACCCTGGGTCCTTGGCGCGGCCTGTTCTATGCCAGTCCGGTGCTGCTGCTGGCCCTCCCGGGGTTCTTCCTTCTGGGCCGGGCACGTCGCGCCGAAGCTGTGTTGTGCGCGGCGCTGTGGATCGGCGTGCTGCTCATGAGCGCCGGCTACGAGAACTGGACTGCGGGCAGTGCCTACGGA
This sequence comes from uncultured Armatimonadota bacterium, assembly GCA_963699135.1. Lineage (GTDB taxonomy): Bacteria > Armatimonadota > Hebobacteria > Hebobacterales > Hebobacteraceae > JBEKKD01. The sequence goes on from OY969415.1 coordinate 3,218,522, forward strand.
CCCCGCTATCAGATCGCGGTCATCCCGTTCCTGATCTTCGCCGCCGCGCCCGCGGCTATCAGGTGGCAGTTCACCTTCAAGGTGCTCGCGATCATCTCGATCGCGTTCACTATGATCGTGACCGCGCACAGCCCGTTCGTCCCGGAGGGTCTCCAGACACCTCTTGCCGACGCGCTGGCCAAGTTCTCCATCGGCGAACTGCTCCACGGCAACCTGGGCCTGGCCATCGGCCTTCCGGGCGTGTCGAGTCTGCTCCCCCTCGCCGCGGTGGAAGCGGCTTTCCTCTACGCGCTCTCGGGGATATCATCTCGCGAGCAGTAGGGCGCCGGTAAGCGGCAGGACTCCCACCGCGCGGTAACGAACCGACGCGCACGCCTCTCCCAAGGAGCAGTCTCGTGCCGAAGACGCCTGCCAAGACACAGAAGCCGCCTCAGTGGGACATCACCTACACTCGCGACCTGGCCACCCCCCACATCAAGTGGGCCGACCCGTATGCTAAGGGGCCGATCCGCGCATTTTGCATCTCCAGCGTGCACGAAGGACGCACCCTGGTCGAGTTGATGCAACGGCTGACATTGGAGCCGCGCGCGGTCAGCATCGATCCCCACTGGGATGTCAACCGCTGGTCCATCGACCGCTACTACTCCGACTTCGAGGACCGGGAGCCGAAGGACTACGAGCCGAGCTATCGCGTGCTCGCGTCAGAGCTGGCCGCCAAGTCCCGATACGATGTGATGGTGATGCACAGCATCCTGGGATGGAATCACATGCCGGCACCGATCCGGCAGATGATCCAGGCGCGAGTGCGGGCGGGTGAGGGGCTGGTGTTGGTCCACCCCCAGCTGGGTGAGGACGAGTCTGACAAGAGCCTGTGGCAGATGTCACCCATCGTGGGCGTGGAGGCGACGAAGCTTACCGAGCCGGGCGCGGGGATCGACCAGGGATACCCGCGGATCCCGCGAACCGCGATCTCCGGGGCGCCTTGGCGTAAGGCCGCCGACCACTACCTGGTCGATGGGGTTCCGTTCGAGGCGCTGCCCTACCCGGCGCTCCAACACTACAAGTACCAGCTTGGCGCCGGCACGCGGGCCCTCGCTACCGGCGAGGACGGCGCGCCCGTCGTCGCGGTCAAGGAATACGGCAAGGGTCGCGTAGTCGGCCTCGCGTACCACAACTACGCGCTGTTCCCCCAACTGAAGGCGCGCCGCGGGGAACTGGACGAGAGCTTCTGGGAGTACCTGTTCAGCCTGCTCATGCGATCCATAGTGTGGGCCGCGCGCAAGGAGCCGCAGGTTCGGTTGCTCGGAGTCGAGCCGTCCGCGCGCAGTTACGCGCCCGGCAAGCTCTCGGGTGAGGTAACGCTACGCTTCGCCAGCACGGGTCCGACCGCGCCATCGCGAGTCTCAGTCACCTTCCGCGACGCCGACCGCCGGGTCGAGGCCGAAGTGACCAGAACTGCGAACCTGCGCGGCGAGACCGCGTTGAGCATCCCGCTCCCCCAGGGCGCTCCTGCGAGCGGAAGACACTTCGTCGATGTCATCGTCAGCACTGGCGGCAAGAAGCAGGACTGGGGCACGGGCACGTACGAGGTCCGCCGAGAGGCGCGGGTGGTGAAGGTTACGCCTGCCTCGGACGCGGTGGCCGTCGGCGGAGTGCTGACTGGTCAAGTGAAGCTTGCAGGGAAGACGCGCGGGCTCACCCTCGTCTCCGAACTCTGGGATCTGACAGGCCGGCTGCTCTCCCAGCAGTCGCAGCCGGTGAGGAGCGCCTCCGCTCGCTTCCGGCTCATCTGCCCGGAGGCGCTCTCGAATCTCGGCTGGGTGAAGTGCCGGCTGATGGAGGGAAGCCGGTCTGTGAGCGGTGCTAAGGCGCAGGTCGCGCTCACCGCCCCGCGGCGGAAGTGGAACGATTATGAGGTCGTCCTTCCCTGGCTTCACAGCGGGCTGTGGCCGTGGACGGAGCTGATCGAGAACCAGTACCGGAAGGCCGGCATCACCAGCACCTCCGATCCGGAATGGAGCTTCCCGCTCACGGTGTCGATGCATCCGCCGGGTTTCGGCGTCTACTGGTTCCGGCGGCAGGCCTACCTGGAGCGCAAGAAGCTCTACGGTCAGACCAAGGACCGCAAGTACCTGGAGCGCGTTCCCTGCATCCACCGCGATGAGTTCCGGAAGCCCGTCGCGAACGCGCTGCGCAAGGGCATTCCGCCCATCCTGAAGTACAGCCCACTGGCCTACTTCATCGCCGACGAGTCGTCCATCACGTGCTACGAGGACGCGTTCGATCTGTGTTGGGGCGAGGCCACGCTCGTCGCCTTCCGCAAGTGGCTGAAGCGGGAGTACCGCTCGCTCGACGCGCTCAACGCCGAGTGGGACACGCGGTACCGGAGCTGGGACAGGGTGATGCCGGTCACCTGGGAGGAGGCGCAGCAGCGCGGGAACCCCGCTCCCTGGGTTGACCATCGGATGTTCATGAACCGAACGCTGGCGGCCGGGTTCGAGTACGCGCGTGATGTAGCGCAGCGCGTCGATCCGCAGGGCCTGGTCACCGTCTCGGGCACGCAGATACCGGGCTCGCACAACGGCTGCGACTGGTCGCAGATGGACAAGATCATCCAGTATCTCCAGCCGTATGACGGCGGCGGCCAACTCGAGATGCACCGCTCATTCAACCCGAACATGATCCTCACCGGGTTCACCGGCTACTCGCTCTCCGGCGAGCCGCTGGAGCACCAGATCTGGCACCGCTTCTTCCACGGCCACCAGGGCGCGTCGATCTTCTGGGGCTACACGGTGGTCGATCCCGACCTCAGCCTGAACGCGGCAGGGCCGCTCCATGGAGAAGGCGTTCGGCGAACTCCGCAACGAGGGCCTCTGCCGCACGGTGATGGGTCTGCGCCGGCAACATGACAAGATCGGCATTCACTTCTCTATGGCGAGCGGGCACGTCTGGTGGATTCAGGACGGGAAGCTGAAGTACCAGGACCTGGAGCATGGCACTCGCACCTCAGCCAGTTTCGGCCGCTTCATCCGCAACCGCGAGGGGTGGACGCAGGCGATCGAAGATGCTGGCTATCAGTGCGACTATGTCGCCTACGATCGCATCGAGTGCGGCGAGCTGTCCCAGCTCGGATTCAAGGCGCTGGTGCTGCCAGGGTCGATTGCGCTCTCCGAGAAGGAGGCGGCGCAGATTCGCGCCTTCGTGAAGGCGGGCGGGCTGCTGATCGCGGACGTGCAGCCGGGCCAGACCGATGGGCATGGTAAGAAACTGGCGCAGGGCGCGCTCGACGATCTGTTTGCCGCTCCCCGCTATGGCCGGGGCCGCGCCATCCGGCTCGACAAGTGGTTCCACGAGTACTCGAAACTGAGGTCCAAGCGAGAGGGCGGGAAGCTGCGGGAAGCCATCGGCGCGGCGCTGGCCGCGGCCGCGCTCCGGCCCCGCGCAACCGTCAAAGCGGCGGACGGCCGACACCCGGTAACCGTCGAGCGAGTGAGCTGGCGAGCCGGGCAGGTGGAACTGCTCGGGCTGCTGCGGGAGACTGCCGGTGAGTTCAAGCTTCAGACCGATGGCACATTGGGCTACCAGGTGAGGAAGGGCGTGAAGCCGACAGAGCCGGTGCGCGTCGCGTTGCCGCAGGAGGGACACTGGTACGATCTGCGCGGCGGACAAGTACCTAGGCCACATCGGCGAGATCAGAGCGACGCTGCGCGGCGCCGACCCGAAGCTGTACGCGCGGCTTCCCTATGAGGTCAGAGGCATCACCCTGTCGCTGTCGCCGGGGCAGCGCGGTGACGCCATCGGCTACGCGGTCAGGCTGAAGACCGGGGGCGCCCGTGCCGTCCGGCACGTGATCAAGGTCGAAGTGTTCGGGCCCGATGGAAAGAGGCAACGCTACGGCCGCAATATCGACACCCGTGGCGGCTCCGGCCGCGGGAGCTTCCGCCTCGCCCTGAACGACGCGGCCGGAACCTGGCGCGTCAAGGTCACCGATGTGTTCTCTGGGGTGACGGCGGAGAAGAGCTGGAGAGTGCGCTGAGGTCTGCAGCAGAACGCCGGGCGCGTGCAGCCTGCACGCGCCCGGTTTCGTGTCTCACTCACTTCCGCCTGGCCTCGCCCATCCGCTCTACCATATCCTGAAGCAGCGCGAGCTGTCGCTTCAGGTCGAAGTGCGCCTCCAGCACCTTCTTCGTGCTGTCGGCGTGCCAACTCAGCATCTTGAGCAGCATCGCCAGCCCGATGAGACAGAGCACCACGAGGGCGGGGTCGTCGAACACCGCGCCGAGGGCCGGAAAGCACGCTCACCACCAGCCCAACCGCGATGCCGACCGCCAGCACCGTGCTGGTGATGCTAAGGGCGCCGAAGTAGCGGATGCCGCGGTTGAGCGAATCGGCCCCGGCGGGGGATCGGCCGCTGAGCAGCGTCGCCGCGATCAGTCCTCCGCCGACCAACGCCAGTAGCGCGATGGGAACGGCGCGCTCCGACGCCGGAGGCTGATAGCTCGCCGCAGGCGCGGGCCCGCGAGGGTGTCCGTGAGCGACCCACCTGCCGCTCGCATCTCTGATCCACGCGTCCTCAGGGCCTGAGAAGGTTCGGGCGAAGAGGACTGCCATCGCCAGCGCCCAGACCGCCAGCAGCACCCACCTGCCTACTTGCCAGCACCTCATGGCTTCTCCTTCCGCGGGTCCACCTTCTTCGACTCCAGCCACTCGTCCACGTCCCGCTTGTCGAACTTGATGTTGCGGGCGGTGAGGCGGATGTACCGGGGGCAGTCACCCGACTGGAGGTACCGGTAGATGGTCCGCTTGCTCTCGCCCAGATACTCGGCCAGCTCTTCGATCGACATCAGATGCATAAAGGCATCTCCGTGACTTAGGTGCCTATTGTTAGCATTAGGGTGACAAATATACCATTTCAGGGACAGTTAGGTCAAGGGATCGCGGCCTCACCTTGAACTGACAGTGGGCCTGTGCTACGCTTGCGACCCCGGCAACTGCGGGCGAGCGGGTACCGGTGACGGCCTGTGATCTGGGTCACAAACTATTCTGCACGGAGGGCGGCATGTATCCCGCGTTGAGTCCCGGCGCAATCGGCGTTGACGTGCCATTTGATGAGGCGGCCCGGATGGCCGCAGCCGCTGGCTTCAGGGGGATCAGCACGGACATCGGCGCGGCCGCGGCCGATCCCGACGGCGTGCGTCGCGTGCTCGAGGCCAATCGGCTGTTCCCGGCCTCCTGGGGGCTTCCGGTCGAGTTCCGAGCCGATGAGGAGAAGTTCAAGCAGGGGCTGGCGCGGCTTCCCGAGCTGGCGAAGGCGGGGAAACAGATCGGCGCCGACCGCTGCTCGACGTGGATTGTTCCGTTCTCCGATGCCCTGACCCTAGAGAAGAACTTCGAGCTTCACCGCTCCCGGCTGCGGGCCTGCGCCGAGGTGCTCGCCGAGCACAACTGCCGGCTAGGCCTGGAGTTCGTGGGCACCAAGACCCTCCGGAACGGGGCATGCCCACGAGTTCCTCCACACCCAGGACGGCATGCTGAAGCTCTGTGAGGCCATCGGCACCGGGAACGTCGGCCTGCTGTTCGACGCCTTCCACTGGTATACATCAGGTGGCACGCGTGACGACATCCACCGGCTGAGCGATGCCCTCGTCGTCGATGTGCACATCAATGATGCTGCGGAAGGGCGATGCCCTGACGAGCAGATTGACAACGAGCGCAGACTCCCCGGGGAGTCTGGCGTCATCGACCTCGCCACCTTCCTGACGGGCCTCAAGGACATCGGCTACACCGGACCGGTAACCCCCGAGCCGTTCAGCGCCAAGCTCCGCAGCATGACGCCGGAGCAGGCGATCAACACCACGGCGGAGGCGTTGCTGGGGGTCTGGCGAGCGGCAGGCGTCTAGCCGCGACCGGCGTCGCTCTCCCCGATCAGCTCCGTGATGCGAAGTCCTAGGTGGTCGTCCACCACCACGACATCGCCTCGCGCTAGGGCCAACCCGTTCACGACCAGGTCGGCCGGTTCGCCGACCAAGCGGTCGAGCTGAACCACCGCGCCCGGCCCGAGCCGGGCCACATCTTTCACCAGCAACTCGGTCGCGCCGAGTTCTACCGCGGCCCTTACCTGGACTCGCCCCAGCAGATCGGACGCGTCCGGCCGGCGTCCGCGCTCGACCAGGCCGTCTGCGACGCCGCCGGCCTCCGGTATGTCTGAAGGGGCCTCCGTGGTCGGCGCCTCTCGTTCCATCTGTTGAGTCATCTGCGTGCTCCATGTGTCGAAGGTGGATTCTGCAACTCCAACGTAACGCGTCGGCCGCCATCTATCAGCCTCGCGGGGAAGCGGCACCCGTTCCCGCTAACCAGCTCCACCGCCATTTCCGAAGCCGGACCCAGGAGCAGCACATCTCCGACCGCGATCCTGCGGAGATCGGCGAGGGTGAGGGGCACCGCCACTATCTGTGCCGAGCACCTGACCGGCAGATTCGACAGCGCCGTCGGCGTGATTTGACCTGGTCCGGTGGCCGTGAGCGATACGGCCTGCGCGCGCTCGACATCAAGCAGACGCGCCTGTTCCAGTGGGATCAGCGGCAGCGCCAGCGATAGGCTCCCGACGGTCTTGCGCATCCTGAGCCGAAAGCGGGCCAGCAGAAGCGGGTCCTGCGCCTGGCCAAAGAGGCTGAAGTGGGGCGGCTGCGACGGGAGCACCGGGGCGAACTCGATCATCCCCAGCCGCCGCCACGCTTGCGACAGGCAGTCGGCGATCAGCGCGATATGGTCGGATAGCACGGCCTGCTCGAGATCGGTGAGCGAGCGGAGTATCTCGCCCGACTCTCGCTGCCCCCCCATGGCGAGGTTCACCATTTCGAACGCCACCGCCAGGTCGATCTGCAGCAGGCCGGCGCCGGAGAGGGGGAGAAGCGATAGCGCCGCGGTCACTGCCGGCCTCGGCAGGCTAGCCACGAACTCCTGCGCCCCGAGCTGGCTGATCGCCTCCAGTTGCACTTCCGCGTGGTCGTCTTCGCCGATCACCATTCGGCTCACCATGGCGGCGGCGACCTCCCGATGGACCGCCTCCAGCGCCCGCAACTGCCGCCGAGAGAGCCGGTCCGGGTGAACGAAGTCATAGGGTCGGAGGCTATGCTCGGCAACTGCCTCCGGCGGGATCACGGCGGCCGCGCGCCTCCTATCCATTGCCATCTCCGGTTCCCTCGGTGGCCGGCGCGGGCAGCTCAGTCTCGCCAGACTCGTCCTCTCCGGATTCGCCAGGCGTTTCCGCGCTCTCCTCCCCCGACTTTCGGAGTGTCATGGCGCCCTCTTGAGCGAGTCCTCTGGCGATCGCGGCGATCCGCTGCTGCGCCGCCCTGGCCTGTTTGGGCTTGACCTCGCCGGCGGTCTCCATGTCCTCCTTGAGGGCCGCCGCCGCCCGCTCCGACATGTTCGCCAGGATGAACTCCTTCAGCCTCTCGCTGGCGGCATGCAGGGCCTGGCGGAGGTCATCCTGGGAGACCCCGCGCAGCACCAGCTGCAAGTCCCTGGGGTCGAGTTCGATGAGATCGTCGAAGACGAACATCTTCTCGCGAATCTGCTGGCACAGGTTCGGGTCGACGTCGTTGATGGCGGTGATCACGCGCTGCTCTATCTCCCAGTCAGCGGAGTTGAGGATTTCGGCGAGGCGGCGCGTGCCGTCAGTGGTGGTGAGCGCGACCGGCTGCTCGGAGATGATGCCGGTTCTGAGCGCCTGCCCAACGCGTCGGAGCGCCCGGGGATCGGGCGGGTCCATGTCCAGCAGGCGCAGCGAGACCTCCAGTTGCCCATCCCTGGAGAGCCCGCCCAACGCCCGCCCCGCCAGCGCCGGAGGCATCTGCGCCAGCACTGCGGCTGCGATCTGAGGGTGCTCGTGGCGGAGCAGCCGGCCCAGCCGGTCGGCTTCCTTCTCCCCCTCGACAGTGAAGCCGGCGGAGTCCGAGGTGTACTCGAGTCTGGAGATGACGCTGGACGCCCGCTCCTCTCCCAACGTCTGGGTCAGCAGCTCACGCGCGTAGTCCATTCCCCCCGGGGCCGGCTGATCGGAGGCGAGGGAGGTCTGAAACTCCTGGAGCACGCGCGACCGGGTCTCGCTGTCGATGCCCTTGGTGCGTGCGATCTGTCCCGCGAGCAGTTCGATATCGCTGGGACTGAGGCCGGAGACTAGCTGTGCCGACGCCTCTCGGCCGAGGGCCAGCAACAGGATCGCGGCCTTCTGGAGGCCGGAAAGCGCCTGCGCTTCCGCCATCACCCACCCCCCTCACTGGGAATGCACCCCTGCTCCCCGGCAGGTTGTTCCACAGATTCGAGCGGATTTGAGATGGTTCGAGCAGAGGCGAGCGGTCTGGCTAGCCCGTCCTGCGCGCGATCAGCGTGTTGGCTGTCATCCAGCAGGGAGGGAATCCCGAAAGGAGCGGTAGGGGGAGACTGGGCGCTCAAAGGCCAGTCCCACGATCAGCTCGGCGTAGATCCTGGCGGGGGGAGCAACGCCGCGGCGGTGGTGGAGCCAGGCGGATTCGAACCGCCGCCTCGTCCGTGCGAGGGACGCGTCTTCCCACTCGACTATGGCCCCAAGAAGCAGAAGCCGCCCGCCGGAGGCGGGGGCAATGGAATCCTACCAGACGCGACAGTGACCGTCAAGCCGGCCCGTCTGCGCCCAGGGTCATTGCGTTATCTTGATATAGGGTCAGGAGGAGGTATTGAGGGAGCAGATCGGTCGGGAAAGAGGTGACAGCTCCCATGACAACAGCGAGGCGGAAGGAGAGTTTGCTGGAGGCGTTGGGGCGGGTGCCAGACCCGCGAGGTCGGCAGGGGCGGCGCTATCCGGCAGCCAGCATGTTGGCGCTGGCGGTATGTGCGATGGCGTGTGGCGCGCGCAGTCTCTACGCCATCTGCCAGTGGGGCCAGGAGCATCAGCAGCTGGTGTGTGAGGCGCTGGGAATCAAGCGGATGCGCACCCCGGACGGGGCGACGCTGCATCGGCTGTTCGTGCGTTTGGAGGTGGAGGCGTTCGAGGCGGTGCTGGGCCAGTGGCTTGCGGACCGGGGGCTGAAGAGAGGACAGGGCATTGCCGTAGACGGCAAGAGGCTGCGAGGCATTCACGGAGAAGAGCTGCCCGGGGTGCACCTGATCGCGGCCTACGCCTCCCACAGCGGGATAGTGTTAGCGCAACGGGCGGCGCTGGAGAGCTTGGACCTGAGGGGTCAGATTGTCACAGGAGATGCTCTGTTGGCTCAGAGAGACATCTGCCGGACGATCAAGAAAAAGGGGGTGAGTGGCTCTTCCGGCTGAAAGCAAATCAGCCGCAACTGCAGGCCGGGGTAGCGCTGCTGTTCGAGCGGCCCGTCTCCCCCCTGGTCACGGTGCGCCAGAAGAACCGACACGGGGATCGGCTTGAGGTACGGGAGCTGGCGCTGTCGGCTGAGCTAAATGAATGGGCGCACTGGCCTGGTCTGGCCCAGGTAGGCCGGCTCATCTCTCTGCGTCGGCGCAAGGGGCAGACCACCACCGAGACCTCCTATCTCATTACCAGTCTCTCTCCCCAGCAGGCGACGCCCGCCCAACTGCTGCACTTGGTGCGGGGGCACTGGGGAATCGAGAACCGGCTGCATTGGGTGCGCGACGTCACCTTCGACGAAGACCGCTGTCAGATCCGAACCGGCGCTGCCCCCCAGGTGATGGCCGCTTTGCGCAACTTGGTGATCGGACTCTTTCGCCTGACCGGTGTGCGCAACATCGCCGCCGCCCTGCGCACTCACGCCTGGCATGCCCCACGCGCTATCGCCCTGGTCACTACTCCGCAGGGGATAACGCAATGACCCTGGTCTGCGCCGGCCCGCTCGCCTCAGGTGACCTGCTGTCCCTTGCCGCGCGGCTTCAGTGGCTGCTGCGGAATCGTCTTCCCGAAGGCGCGCACCAACTCGATGCGGCACCCGTTCGGCTCGGGCGTGATTGTCACCCGGCGCACTTCTTTTTCTGAGGCGACCGCCAGCACGTACCGCTTCCCGGGCTCGTCGGTGAGCAGTTCAGCCTTGGGACTGCCCGGCAGCTTGCCCGAATAGTACTCGCTCACCCGCTCCGCTGGATCGGCGGTGGTGAGTAGCGCCGAAGCGTAGGAGGTGACGAACTTGCCATCTGTGGTGGTTACGCGATAGGAGAAAGTGTCGCCGACCTTGGCGTTGCCGTAGAACGGCAGGCCCAGGTCCTTCGCCGTCGCCGCCGTTTTGTAGTCGACGACCACAGGCCTATCGTCGAGCAGCATCTGCTCGCGGATCGGCTTGCGCAGCGGCGCGGCCACGATGAAAGCGGCCGCGGCGATCAGCGCCAGCGAGAGTATCAGGGTAGCTCGGCTTCGGAGCACTGGCATGGCTTGCCTCCTAGCAGGCGCTAGTCGAGGTAATCGCGAAGCTTGCGGCTTCTGCTGGGGTGCTTGAGCTTCTTCAGCGCCTTCGCCTCGATCTGGCGGATGCGCTCGCGGGTGACCTTGAAAATGTGGCCCACTTCCTCAAGCGTGCGTTGATAGCCGTCATCGAGGCCGAACCGCAGCTTCAGCACATCCCGCTCCCGCTCGGTGAGGGTGTCGAGCACGGCCTCGAGCTGCTCTCGGAGCACCAGGGTAGAAGCGGCGTCAGCGGGGGAGACTGCGTCCTGGTCCTCGATGAAGTCGCCGAGGTGAGAGTTCTCCTCCTCGCCGATGGGTGTCTCCAGCGAGAGCGGCTCCGGGGCGATGCGGAAGATCTCGGTCACCCGTTGGACGGCCTTCTGCCTGTCCTCCGGGGTCTCGAAGGGCCCCTCCATCTCCTCCGCGATCTCCTCCCAGGTGGGCTCGCGACCCAGCTCCTGGTGCAGTTGGCGGGAGATCTTTACCAGCTTGTTGATGGTTTCGACCATGTGCACGGGGATGCGAATGGTGCGACCCTGGTCGGCAATGGCGCGGGTGATGGCCTGCCGAATCCACCAGGTCGCGTAGGTCGAGAACTTGAACTTCTTCCGGTAGTCGAACTTCTCGACCGCTCGGATCAGCCCGATGTTCCCCTCCTGGATCAGGTCGAGGAACGACATTCCGCGGCCGCTGTACTTCTTGGCAATACTGACCACGAGCCGGAGGTTCGCCTCGGTAAGCTGGTGCTTTGCCGCCCGCCCTTGCGACAGGAGCTTGTGCGCCCAGTCGAGGATCTCGTTGATCTTGTCGACGGTAAGCTCTGTGGACTTGGCGATCTCGTCCAGCGTCGGTTCGCGGTGAGGTGTGCCCACGCGACGGTTAGCGATCGTCAGCACCCGCAGATTCCGCCGGAGCTGAGTCGCCGGGAGACTCAAGATGGCGGGACCATCGTACCGGCCAACGGCATCGTCCTCCACGGGTGGCGGGGCCTCTTCTTCACCCCGCGCTTCCGCGCGGAACTGCTCCCACACATTGCGAACGAAGAGGTCCTGCCGCAGCCGGCGCAGCTGAAGGCGGCGCCGCAGGCGACGGTAGGACTCGGCCCGCTGTCGCGATTCGGCGAGCGCGCGCTGCAACTCCACTTTGCCGATCCTGCTGCCCTCTTCCTCAGGCGCGGCGTAATCCCGAAGTAGAATGAGCCGCTTTGTCTTCAGCTCGTCGAGTCGATGCTGCAGATACATCTGCACTTCGTCATGCACCCGCTGAGGGGTGAGCTGGTCTACCGTCACGCCGCCCCGCGAGAGGAGGCGCTTCGCCACGAGATCGATCAGCTCGATCTCCGCGCGAAGGTCCGCGTCGGAGACGTTCTCGATCGCCTCCGACACGTCCGAGAGCTTCGGCTCCCGGTTCAGCACGTTCATGCTGTAATCCCAGATTGCTTGCAGCTTCGAGAGGATGGTCGAGCGCTCGAGCCGCTTGGCGAGTTCGACCTCCTCCTCTGGCGTCAGAAGCTGAACCCGGCCGATCTCGCGCAGGTACATGCGAACCGAGTCGTCGGGCGGGATGCCCTCGACCGAGGGCAGCTCTTCCTCGGGGGCGGCGACGGCCGTGCGCGTGCTGCGCGGCTCGGGAGCCCGCGCCTCGTGCTCGTGCTCCTCCGCCTTATCGATCACTCTGATCCCCTCATCGCCCACCATCTGCAGAATGTCATCGAGCTGGTCCGGGTCGACTTGCTCTTCGCCGAGCGTGTCGTTGATCTCCGCATAGGTCAGCACCCCGCCCTGCTTGCGGCCCTGCTCGAGCAGCTTCTGCATTTCCTCCGATTCTCTCAGGTCACGACGTCGCATGGTATTCATCCACTCTGCTTGCCACTTCGACGCACCCTTGCCCCGTGCCTGCCGACCCTACCGCCCCCAGCACCCCGTGTGGCCCGACGGCACAACCAGCCTACTCCTCGCCTATAGTGCGCCTTTTCGTCAGTTTCGACCGCTCTATTCCGATCTGCGCCAGTTCCTTCCCAATTCGCTCCTGCTCCTCAGCCGACTTCGCCTCCCGGAAGCGCTCACTCAGCTCGGCCACCTGCCGTTTCAGGCGGCTCTCCACGATCTGGGCAACGGCGCTCGCCATCGCCTCCCCCACCCGCTCGTCCGGCACGACTCCCAGCATCAACTGGGCCAGCAGGGACCGCGCCTGCTCAGGGAGCGCCGCCAGGACCGACTGGGCGGAGTATCTCCTCTCCCTCTCCAGCTAGACTGCGGATGGCGGTGAAGATGTCCCGTGCGCCTTCTGGGAAGTCTCTCCGGGGACAACCGCTCCAGATACGGCTTGCCGAGTTCTCCATGCTTGACCAGGGCTGCCAACAGAATCGCTTGCGTACCTGCGAGCTTCCTGGGAGCGGTGGCTTGCTTGTTGACATCATCCGCATCCGCACCCGAAACAGGCTGCTCTGTTCGGCGCCCGGTCTCGCGCCTCCTCGCGGCCAACTGGGCGATTTCCTCCCGGACCGCCGCCTCCATGGCCGCCGCCTGAGAAGGCGATCCGGCGCCCCACTTCGCCACCACCCAGCGGATGTAGTGCTCTCGTTCGATGGCCGCCGGCAGGCGCGCCAGGGCGGCGGCTGCCTCCTTCATCCCCTCCATGCGGGCCACCTCATCCGCGGCGGCGACCCGCTGGTAGATGCGAGCCAGCTCCCACTCAGTCATCGGAACCGCCGCCTCGATCAGCGCGGCGAAGGCCTCCTGGCTTCGCTCTCGGACGACCTGGTCGGGGTCGAGTCCATCGGGGAGCGAGAGCACCCGGACGGCAATGCCGGACTGCTGAAACAACTCCCTCCCCCTCAACGCCGCGGCCATGCCGGCCGAGTCGGCGTCGAAGGCTAGCACCAGGCGAGGGACGCGGCGCCGTAGCATCTCCACATGGTCGGGCGTCAGTGCCGTGCCCATCGTCGCCACGGTTTCGCCGAAACCGGCATCGTGGCAGGCGATGGCATCGAGGTAACCCTCGACGATGATCGCCCGCCCCGCGTCTCCCATCACGCGACGCGCGCGATCGAACGCGTACAGCACGTGTCCCTTCTGGAAGAGCGCGCTGTCGGGAGAGTTTAGGTACTTGGGCTGCTGTTCCTCATCCAGCGAGCGTCCGCCGAACGCGATCACTCGACCGGAGCTATCTCGTATCGGGAAGATGACGCGGTCGCGGAACCGATCGTAGAACCCATCGCGGTTCTCGCGCGCGATCACGAGGCCCGCCTTCGCCAGCTCGTGACCAGGGTAGCCCTTCCGGCCCACCGCGATCAGCAGCCCATCCCAACCCGGCGGCGCGTAGCCGATGGAGAACGCCTCGATGGTAGCCGGCGACAGGCCGCGGCGTTCGAGATAGGCGCGGGCGTGCTTCCCTGTCTCCGTCCTCAGCTGCGCCTGAAAGAACGCGCACGCTGCCTCGTGGATCGCCAGCAACCGCTCTCGGTCGCGCTGGCGTCCGGCCTGCTCGGGGCTTCGCGGCTGCACCCCCAGCCGCCGTGCCAGCAGCTCCACCGCCTCCCCGAAGTCGACCTTCTCGATCATCTCCACAAACCGGAACAGGTCACCCCCGGCCTTGCACCCGAAGCAGTGCCAGAGGCCGCTCTCGGGGTCAACCGTGAATGAAGGGGTGCGCTCCTGGTGGAAAGGGCAGAGGCCGGTCAAGCGCCGTCCAGCCTTGCGCAGCGCCACGTGCGGGGAGATGATCTCTACGATGTCGGCGCGCCGGCGGATTTCCCCGAGGTCGTAGCCGCCACCACCGGCCATAGTCCGTCACCTCTCTCCGTCACCTGATTCCACCCGCCCGGTCCGATCACCTGCGCGAGCGGGCCTCCAGGGTGGCTGCTTAGAGGCGTGAGGCTGACTCCCTCAGCCTTCGGGCGTGCCGAAGGTTTCTGGCGTCATCGGTGGGGCGGTCAATAGGGGTCTCCAGGATGGCGCACCGGTCGCGAAGCTCGCGCCGCCGGAGGAACGCCTGGAGCCCCACGTCCCCGATGGTGCCTTTCCCGAGGTGCTGATGGCGATCGAGCAGGCCCCCGGGAGGCCCTTTGGAGTCATTGAGGTGGATCAGCCGCAACCGATCCAGTCCGAGCACTCGGTCGAATTCGCGCAGCGCCGCGCCCACCCGGCGCGGCCCATCTAGCCGGTAGCCCGCGGCGTGAGCATGGCAGGTGTCGAAGCAGAACCCCAGTCGCGGCTCTCCGTCGAGTTCGTCGAGCAGCCGCGCGAAGTGCGCCCACTCTCCACCGAGGTGGCGGCTTCCTCCAGCCGCGCTCTCCAGGAGCAGATCGACTCCCGGCGGCGCCTTCGCCAGGACCAGGCGCACGCTCTCGGCCAGCGTGTGCAGCCCCGCCTCCAGGCCCGCACCCATGTCATAGCCCGTATGCGCGTTCACGGCCTGCGCGCCCAGCGCGGCCGCCCGCTTCATGTCATCAATCACGGCCTGACGAGAGCGCGTCAGCAGCTCGCGCCTGGGCGAAGCGAGGTTGACCAGGTAGCAGGAGTGAACGATCAGCGGGTGGAGGTCATACTTGGCGAGTAGCCCTCTGAACTCATCAACCTCTTGCTCCGGGTAGGCGCGCCCCCGCCAGCCGCGAGCATTCCGCACGAATATCTGAAGGCAGTCACATCGGATCTCCCGCGCGTGCCGCGCGGCCCAGACGAGTCCGTTGCTCACGGGAACGTGGAAGCCCAGCCTCACCGCGTCACCCCCGGTCCCTGCTTAGCGCTCGCCCACCGACACCCGTTCCGGCTATCCCCGACCCGGCCCACTCCACCAGTTTCGCTCGACCCACTCGACGATCTCTTCCGGGGTGGGGCTGTGGACGCCGACGAAGCGGGAGACGACTCCTCCCGCCGCGTTGGCGAGGATGGCGGCCGTCCAGAGATCGGCGCCCGAGGCCAGCGCCAAGGCCGAGGCGGCAATCGCGGCGTCGCCGCAGCCGGTTCCGTCACCTACTTCCCCCTCGACCGAGGCGGTCGGTATCTCGTGCACGCCGTCGCGGTCGAACACGACGATGCCCTGGTCGCCCCTGGTCACGAAGACGAGATCGACCTTCAGCTTCTTCCGCAGGGCGATGCCGGCCCAGACCACCTTCAGCGGCACGTCCATGTCATCTTGCTCGAACCAGACACGCGCCGCGACGCGATCGGTGTTGCCGGCCGCGGTCAGACACTCGGCCTCGTTCGGGCTCACCATGTAAGCGCCGCGGAAGAGGTCGATGTTCGCCGGTTTCGGGTCGACGCAGAACGGTATCTTCGCCGCCCGCGCTTCGGTGATAATCTCCGGGGGTAGCGACGCCGCGGTCAGAGTGCCCTTGGCGTAGTCCGCCACCAGCACGACATCGGCCCCGCTCATGGCCGCGCGGACCTGGTCCCGCACCTGCCCGGCGAGTCCCTCCGAGATCGGGTCCGTCAGTTCTGTGTCTACGCGCAAGAGCTGCTGCCGGCCGGCGATAATCCGCAACTTGTGGGTCGTGGGTCGCGTCGGGTCGGTAAGTACCGACGACATGTCGGCGCCTCCCGTCTCCAGCACGGCGCGCAGCCGCTGGCCATTCTCGTCGTCACCGACCACGCCGACCACCTTCACCGACGCGCCCAGCCCCAGCAGGATCGCCGCCACATTGCCGGCCCCGCCCGGCTTCCCCCGCCGCGCCTCCGGCGTCAGCGGCATCTTCACCACCGGGATCGGCGCCTCGGGCGAAATGCGGCCTACGCTGCCGAAGGCCCATTCGTCCATCATCAGGTCGCCGACCAGCAGCACGCGGCGATCGGCAAAGGAACGCAACAGCTCTGTCGCGCGATCCGCGTTCATGGCTTTCGCTTTCCGTCTGCGTTGATAGTAGTCACTCCGATCTGCGGGCAGAGGTCGAGCAGTCTGCACTTCGGGCAGCGCGGCCATCGCGCCGCGCACACCTCTCTCCCATGTCGAATCAGTCCGAGATGCAGACTCGCCATCTGCTTCGGCTCCACCACCTCCGCAAACAGGTCGTGCGCGCCGTCCATCGTCGTCTTCGGCGGGATCAGCCCGAGCCGCTTCGAGACGCGCAGTACGTGCGTATCGACCGGGAACGCGGGCATATCCAGCGAGAACAGCATGACCACCGCCGCCGTCTTACGTCCCACTCCCGGCAGGCTCAGCAGGTAGCTCCGCACTTCATCCGGCGGCAGCTTCCGAAGGGAATCGAGGGTTAGCTTCCCGTGATCCACTTGGATGTGGCGCAGGATCTGTCTGATGCGGCCCGACTTGATATCGGCGAGGCCGCCCGAGCGGATGGCCGCGGCCACCTGCGAAGTCCTTGCCGCAACCACCTGCTCCCACGTGGGGAATCGGTACCGCAGTTGCTCGAAGGCCCGCCCGGAGTTCGCGTCTGTCGTGTTCTGGGAGAGCACGGTCAGCACTAGGCTGTCGAGCGGGTCCATGCGCTGGGCGTGAGTCGGTCGCTTGCCCGTCCGCCCCAATTGCTGGAGGACGAGTGCGATTTTCTCCCGAGGCGGAAGCACCCTGAGCTTAGACGAAGATGGATTGGTCACGCTGGCGGCCCACCAGCACGTGAGAGATCGGCGCCCCGGCCAGCTCAGACGCCCGGTTCACGTACCGCTTTGCGTTCTCGGGCAGGTCGGCGAAACTGCGAACCCCCGAGATATCGCACTTCCAGCCAGGAAGAGTCTCATAGACCGGCTCGCAACGGTCCAGGACGTCGATGTCATTCGGGAAGTCGCGCACTTCCTTACCCTCGCACCGATAGCTCACACAGACGGGAATCTCGTCGAAGCTATCCAGCACGTCCAAGTGCGTGATAGCCAGCGAGTCCAGACCATTCAACCGCACCGACTTCCGCAGCACTACACAGTCCAGCCAGCCGACGTCGCGCTCGCGTCCGGTGGTGGTGCCGTACTCATTGCCCAGCTCCCGAATCGTCTTGGCGACCTCAGCCACCTGTCTGGTCGGAAACGGCCCGGCGCCCACGCGGGTGGTGTAAGCCTTCGCTACTCCGACAATTCGGTCCAGCCACTTCGGGCCGACGCCGGAGCCACAGGACACCGCGCCCGCGAGCGGGCTGGAGCTGGTCACGAAGGGGTAGGTGCCCCAGTCGATGTCCAACATGGTGCCGTGCGCGCCCTCGAAGAGCACGTTCTTACCACTGGAAAGGTAATCCAACACCAGGGCCGAGGTATCGCCGATCCATTCCTTGAAGTGCTCGTACTTCGCCCGGAGATCCTCGTAGATCTCGTCCCGGTTTACTGCCGGGAGCCCGTAGCACTTCTCGATGATGGCGTTCTTGTACGCCAAGACATCATCGAGCTTGCTCAGCAGCCCCTTTGGGTTGCGCAGGTCGCCGACGCGAAGGCCGCGACGGGCTACCTTGTCCTCATAGGCGGGACCGATGCCGCGCCGCGTGGTGCCGATGGCTCGCGCCCCACGCCGCTCTTCCTCGGCGCCCTCCATGATCTTGTGATAGGGGAGGATCAGGTGGGCGTTTTCGCTGATGCGGAGGTTGCCCTGCACGGGAGCGCCGCGCGAGGCCAGGTCGGTCTCCTCCTGCAGCAGCACGGAAAGATCGATCACCATGCCCGCGCCCAGCACCGAGAGCTTACCTCGCAGCACGCCCGTGGGGATGAGATGGAAGGCAAAACGCTGATCGCCCACCCAGACCGTATGGCCCGCGTTGTTCCCGCCATGGTAGCGAACCACCAGGTCGGCATCGGCCGCCAGCAAGTCCACTACGCGGCCTTTGCCTTCATCTCCCCACTGACTGCCTACTACGACTGTTGATGGCACGTCGATCCTCTCCACTGCCGGGCGCCTTAGCGCCCTACACTCAGGCTGCCAGGCCGTAGGTATAGCGCGCGGCACGGCCCGACGGGGGAAAACGAAAAGGCTCAAATGGGGGTTCCACTTGAGCCAGCCGGTGGTCAGGAACTAGACCCTATCCGAGTGTTCCTCACACAACTATAGCGGAACAGGAGGTCATTGTCAACGTTTCCCGGCGTCCCTCGCCACCAAACCGCTCCCGGCAACAGGAAGCTCGCGCGTGGCTGTGGAATCGGTCTCTCGAAGTGATCTCCGCGTGCGCCCGGAGCGCGGTTTCTCGGGCATGATGGAGGATTGGCATGACCAAGCGGCATCTTGTATCAGCAGTTCTCTTGGGACTTGGTGTAGCCGCTCTCACCGGCTGTGGCCGCCCGGTGATTCCCGGCCAGCAGTTCCGCGGCGAAAAGGCTCGCACCAGTTCGGTGAATCCGACCACCAGCCCCCTACCCGAGAAGCCGGTTATCGAGGAGGGCGCGCAGGACGCCAAGGTTCGCATCGTCGCCTTCTACCCGATCGACGACGATCACAAGCCCCTGATCGACCTGCTGAAGGGCTTTGTGAAGGAGTACCCAGGCAAGGTCTACATAAAGTACACCAACTACCGGACACCAACTGGGCAGCGGGCGTTTGAGAACGCAAAGATGACAGTGCCCGGCGTGATGATCAACACCAAGAAGGACTACGTCATCGAGGCCAAGCCACAGCCCTACACCGTCGACTTCTCACAGGACATGGGGCGGTACTGGACGGCCAGGACCTGAGGAAAGCGGTGGCCCAGGAGATCGCCCTGGTATACGGGAAGGGCGCGCCCGCCGGGAAGTGACTGTCGTAGGGTAGCTCGCTGGGGTCGTCGACTGCGCTATTGAGATTCAGTCGCCGCGGTCCTGATGAGCGGACGCCTTTTCGGCGTACATCGCGCGATCGGCCTCGGAAAGCACACTTTCCGGCCTGCCATCTCCGGTTGACGAGTCGGCGACGCCGATGCTCACCGAGGTGGAGGGCATTCCGGGGAGACACGCCTGGTCCGAGCGCAGCGCCTCTCGGATGCGCGCGATCACGGAGAGGCAGGCGCTCCGATCGGCCCCTGGCATGACGATGACGAACTCGTCGCCTCCGTAGCGGGCCAGCAGATCCCGCTTGCGCGTGCAGCGCCGAAGCGCGTTCGCCACCTCTATGAGCACGGCATCTCCCGCCGCGTGGCCGTAGTCATCATTGATCTGCTTGAAGCAGTCAACGTCCAGCATCGCCACTGTGTATGGCTCACCCCTCTGCGCGGCCCTAGCCGCAGCCTGCTCGAGTTCGTCGTCGAGGGAGTGGCGGTTCAGCAGCCCTGTGAGGCCGTCGGTGGCGGCGCGCCGTTCGATCTCTCTTTGCTGCGACGCCAGCAGGTCGTGCAGGCGCTGCTTGGCGACGGCCAGCTCCACCGAGCGCGCCAGGTCCACCCCATGTGCGCCCGTCTTCACCACATAGTCTTTGGCGCCTTTCTTCATCGCCGAGACCGCCACGGCCTCATTCCCGCTGGCCGTGACCATCACGATCGGGGGAGCGGTCGGCTTCGCCAGGAAGCGGTCGAGGGCTTCCAGCCCGGTCATATCAGGAAGACGGTAGTCGATGACTACCGCATCCCAGGCGCCGGTTCGATGCGCCGAGAGCGCGTCTCGCGCACTCCCGAAGACCACTACTCGATGCCCTCTCTCCTCCAGGGCCTCCGTGGCGAGCAGCGCGTGATTCGGGTCATCTTCTACGACTGCGACGACCAGGACGTCATCCGCCCCCTGCGCCAGCGCCGGAACCGTAGTGGTGGCTTTTCTCATAGGTACCTGCCCTACACAGCCTACTGGCCGGGCATCTTCTGGTAGAGGTGGTTGATCACTGCCCAGTAGAGACCGGCATCCTGCACCTTGTGATGGAAATCCTCGAATCGCATGGGCTTCACGATGTAGCTGTTGGCGCCAAGCTGGTATGCCGCTTGGACATCCGGGGTGTCGTCCGAGCTGGTCAAGACCACCACCGGGATGGCACGCAGCAGGGGATGCTGCCTGATCTCCCGCAGCACATCCATCCCGGATCCATCCGGCAGCCGGACATCCAGCAGGATCACGCATGGAAGCCCCTCGCCGTCGGCCTGCGCGCCCTCCGCATACCGCTGCAAGCTGGCCCGCGCGGCCGCGACGCCGGTGGCCGTGGAGACCGGGTTCTGAATGCCCGCGTCCTCCAGAGCCTCCAGGGTTAGCGCCAGATGGTCCTCGTTGTCCTCAATGACCAGGATGTCGTTGATCTTGACCTTCCCCCTCTGAACTGTCGTCGTCATCGAAGTTCCTCTCCCTCCGCGGCAGTGTGAAACGAAATGCCGAGCCCTGGCCCTTCTGGGAATCGACCCAGACTCGTCCTCCGTGCCGCAGAATGATGCGTTTCACTGTCGTCAGGCCAATCCCGACACCCTCGGCCTCCACTTCGCCCAGACGGCGGAAGGCCTGGAACACTTCCTCTCGATGTTCGGGTGCGATCCCGACTCCGTTGTCCTGCACCGTAAACTCATGCTCCTCCGGCCTGCTCTGATGGGTAATGGAGACCAGCGCCGGACGGCTTGGGTCGGTGTACTTTAGCGCGTTTCCAATCAGATTCAGGAACACCTGATAGAGCGTCACCTCGTCGGCGAGCACCGTGGGCATCCGCCGCGCCACCCGCACCCTGGCCTTCACCTGGGTGATCTCCCCCTGGAGATCGTCGACCACTCGGCGGACCACCTCTCGCGCCCGCAGCGGTTTCAGGCTCAGCGGCTGGTTGTGGGCGCGGGAGAGCGTCAGTAGCTGGTCGATCAGATCGCCCATGTTGTCCACGCTACGCCGGATGCGGTGGAGGTAGCCCTTCCCGCGCTCGTCCAGCACCTCTCCGTACTTGCGCTCCAGCGTGCTCGCGAATCCCTGGATTGTGACCAGAGGGGAGCGGAGGTCGTGAGAGGCGACGTGCAGCAGTTCCTTCATCTCCTGGTTCATCGCCGCTAGCTGGCGCATACGCCATTCGAGTTCCTGCCGCACTGTCTGAGGCCCGGCGTGGGCGGCGTCGCCACCCTCGTAGCTCCTGATCGTCGGAGCTGATCCACACGACTCCCTTACCACCAGGGTCACAGGCATCTCGACCTGCCAGCCCGCCATCTCCGGTTCCTGGCCTACCGCGGCGCAGGCTGCCAGGTAGAACGCCGTCGACGCAATGCCGGTCGTCGGCTGGCGAATGGTGGTGAGGTGGGGGATAATCAGAAGCGCCTCATCGACATCGTCAAAGCCGCTGACCGCCAGATCCTCGGGCACCCGCAGCTTCATCTCATTGGCGACCTCGATGGAGGCGATGGCCACTTCGTCCGTCACGCAGATCAGTGCCGTTGGGCGATCTCTGCGCCCCAACAGACGAGCCGCGGCGGCCCGTATCTCGGCCGATTCGGCATCCGCGATCAGCTCAGTCAGCAGCTCCGGGGTGACCGTCAGGCCCTCGCGCGCCATCCCGGCGAGGTAGCCTTCCCGCCGCTCCTCAAACGCCGAGATGCTCCCGTCCCCCCCGAAGTAACCGATGTGCTCGTGTCCGAGACGGGCGAAATGGTGGACGATCTGGGCGATCCCCCCCCGGTTGTCGCAGGTCACCCAAGCCACCCGGGGATCCGGGTCCCGGTTCCAGCTCAGCACCACCGGAACCCCTCGCTCGACCAGCGCGTGAGTCAGCGTCGAATGCTCCACGCGCGGAGTGAACATCACTACCGCGTCGCACTCCATGAGGTCGTCGGCCACCTCTTCCGGCGACTCGCCTTGTCGCCAGAATCGCCATACCAGATCGAGTAGGGTCTCCTGGGCAGCATTCAGGAAGCCGTTGACAGCTTGCGAGGTCCAGACGTCGAGGCTTTCCTCAGGTCCCCAAGGGTCGACGTAGTCCTTGAACGGCCAGTGGGTAGCGTGCCGGACTACCGCGATCCTATTGGTGCGCCTACCGCGGCCAAAACCGCCCGGTGCCTGCCGAGGGGCTAGCTGAGTGGTCACTTGGCTGACTTCCGGGCCACGCGCGGGGCCCGCCTTGCTGGGGATAGAACGCGCGCCTGGTCGCGTCCAAGGGCTTATTCCACACCAACGAAGCGGGAATGAGGCGCGGCAGGCCCTAGTTGGCTACAGTGACCAAGAGCGTTAGCTCGAGACCGGTGCTGCCATTGCGGTCGAACCCGGTTACCTTCAGCGTGTGGGGTCCATTGGCTATCCGCTGCGTGTTGAGGGAGTAAGTGAACGGGGGGCCTGTGACACGCCGCAAGACCTGCCCGTCCAATGAGAACTCGACTGCCGTCACATTGCCCGCCCCGGTGGCTGACAGGTCGACCCGACCGGTCAG
This sequence comes from uncultured Armatimonadota bacterium, assembly GCA_963699135.1. Lineage (GTDB taxonomy): Bacteria > Armatimonadota > Hebobacteria > Hebobacterales > Hebobacteraceae > JBEKKD01. The sequence goes on from OY969415.1 coordinate 3,241,119, forward strand.
CACCTCTTCGGGCCGCGGCGAGAGCAGCGCCAGGCTGTTGTAGACATCGAGCAGTTGCCCCGATGGGGCCTGGAAAGTCGTGTCGGCGGTCAGGATCACCTCGGCATATCGGGGTTGGGCGCCTGGCGGGCCGCCCGGAACCTCCTCCGAAACCACCTGTACCTTGCATCGCCCCGAGTCCAGTTTGACTCGCCCTACGTGCTGCCAGCCGTCCGGCTGCTTCGGATCAATGCCGCCCACCCGTCTGTCTCCGGCGTAGACGCCAATGCCCTGGCCTCTGCCCCCGGCAAGGATCCACACTGTGTAGGTGCCCTCATTCAGGTTCGCCGACGCCGTCTCGCGCAGACCGGAGGCGCTCGCCTGGCGGCCCGCGCCATTCCACTCCGCGATAGGGGACCAGTCTCCCACAAACTCCCGGGTGCTCAGCAAGGCCACCGTCTCTCTCGCCCGTGAGCCGACTGGGAGGAAGGCCGGAGGGGTTCCGAGCGCTAGGCCACCGGGATCTCGAGCGGTGATCCACCAGTCGACCCCCTCCCTGTTCTCCAGGGGTGGAATCGATGCCACATAGCGCTGAGACGCGCCTACCTCGTGCATGGGAATGGTGATCTCACCATCCCCAACGACCCGATAGGTCAACGCCACGTGAGCGATTCCTTTCGGGCTGAACGCAGTCGCAGAGACTATCACCTGCTGCCCTGGTCCCGGGTGCAGCGGGTACACCGAAGGAGAGGCGAAGGAGGGCGCTTCTGGGACTGACAGCAGCCCGATACTCCACAGGCGCAGCTCCCCGGCCGCCCCCTCCGGACAGGCCAGCTTCACGAACACTCCCCCGGGCGGGGGAGTGGGGATGAGCGAGCTTTGCCAGGCGCCGATCAGGTTGCCCGAGAACTGGCCTGCGTAGACTGAGCCGTCGGTCGAGAGCGTGATCGCTGCCGGACCGGAGCCGTCAATGCCTACCACCGATGGCGCTCCATCAGGCACGCTCACCGCGGGCAGCCAATAGGTGCATGCCTGGCCCGGGCGGATCAACCGACCCTCTGCGCTAGCCGTCGTTCCTCCTGGCTCCGGGAGGTAGGGAGCGTCGCTCGGGGGGTAGATCGGCCCGAGGTAGTCAACCATCACCCGATCGAAACGGAGCGGAGTCGGGTCATTCCCGTCCAGCAGACCATCCCCGTCCGTGTCGGTCGCCTTGGGGTCAGTGAGCAGGAAGTCCTCCTCCGCATCACTCAACCCATCACCATCGCTATCGACACGCGGAATACTGATCTTCCAGGTCGGTGACCAGGATGCTCTCCCCGCGCTGTCGATTGCCCGCACATTGAGGCCGATCTCTCCGCCGCAGCGCAGAGGCGGCAATTGCGCCGCATATCCATCCTCGGTGGAGTGCATGACCTCGTAGAAAGGACGCGCGCTGGCGGGAGCCTGATAGATAACAGCGGCTGAGAGCAGTGGATCGATCGATGTGATGGCCGCTTTTACTGGAACGGCATCACCAGGCTCGGCCGGATCGGGATACTGAACCGATGTCACCGCGGCCGCTGCCTCGCCCGGCTGAGACGCCTGCGCCGGCAACCGCATCAGGTCCACCATCTGCTCTGGGGTCACGACTACGTACCGACGCGCCACATGCGCGGCGATGTGGCCGGCATCTGCCGGGGTGAGTGTGCTTGGGTTCAGGCGGAGAGCTGCGAACCGCCGCTCCAGGGGGACATTGTCGAGGTAGGATACGGCGTCCGCTACGCTATTTGCCCACGGAGCCGAGATCACGGGTATGCCATCGAACAGCAGGGGCTCGAAGTCTGTGGCCGCGACCACGAATGCACCGCGAATGCCGGTTTCCCCAGCCAGCCGCGACACCGCCGGCCCCAGCTCGGCGAGGTCAGCAGGCGCGGAGAACAGGGCCGCATCCGCGTCCATCTGATCGCTTGCCTTCCCGGTTGCCCGGAAGAAGGTGAAGGGGGCGCCCGCCGCGCTCACATCCATTTCCCCTGCTCCGCTCGGGCCGAGCACAAAGCTGTCCGCGCCGAATCGGTACACGTCCCCGTAGTAGGAGCGCAAGACGGCGGGCGCTGCCTGCAACATGGCCGATGGCACGGCCCATCCAAGCGGAAGCGATCCGCGGTTAGGCCGGTCCCAGAGCGCAGGCAGATCATTGATGGCGAAGCCGAGATCGGAGCAGTCAAAGATGAAGGCGAGGTAGCGCGGCGCGCCCGGATCGACATAGCCAAAGTACTGGTAGAAGGAGCGGCCCGCGTCAAGCCCGGAGAGGAAGGACAGGTTCGCCGCCCGAGAGCCGCGGACGAGGAAATGCGAGGTGCGGCTGAGCGTTTCGAGCGCAAAATCGGGAGCGTCACCGTAGATCGCCGTGCCTGGGGCCAGTCGTGTGAGGGTATCCTCGAACCACTGCTGCTCGCCCGACTCAGGCGGGTCGAGCACGAACATCTTCGCCTGCACCAACAGGTCGCGAAGGCGCGTCGACTCGGGAGCCAGAATCGCCGCTCGATTGCGATCGCACTCGGGCAGCAGCGATGACTCGGCCCATAGGCGGGCCTCCGCGGGAGAGTTCCAGCGATGCCGCAGATCCAGCAAGGTAGGCAGGCCCAGGTCGACGGTGGAAACGGCCGCGTCCTGCACCCCGGCGGCGGTAGTGGCGATGTTGATCGTGAAGGGCTCGCCCGCGTCGTAGAGCACTTGCCCCTTCAGGTCCGGCCTGACTGCTTCGAGAAGCTCGGGCAGGGCGACCGTCCTGGCTTCCGCCGGAGACAACCGAAGAGCATAGCGAAGCCAGTCCTCATCCTGCGTACTCGTGATGAGGAACACCTTAGCCCCGCCCTGGCCCCGATTGGCTATCCCTTGCAGACTCGTCGCAAGCAGCCGATCCGTCAACGAGGCCTCCCTGACATCGGCCACCAGCACTTGGGGAGCCGGCGGATCGGAGGCCGCTGCGGCCGCCACGAGGGAACCCAGGAGGATGATAGCCGAGGCAAAGAGTCGGGAGGTCATAGGGATTCCTTTGTTAGCATGCACTTCATCACCCTCCCGCTACTGGCTAGACCGGGTGGGGCACGACGGGTGCGAGTACCAGGGGCGATCACCTAGCGGTTCTCGGCTCGGGGCGATCACTGCGCCATCGCGTTGCGCCCACGGCAATCATAGAGTCCTGCTCTCGGCTGGTCAAGCGCGTCACATGCCCTCGCGTGCAGGTCCGGTGTGTTCAGAGCGTCCCCCGCCAGCGTGCCGTCTGGGGCTCGCCCTACCCGGAGTGGCAGGAACCACCGCCGCAGCCGGCGTAGGCCAACAGCTATTCGTTGTATCGAGGGGGAGGAACCATGCCTGGAAAGAGCGCGAGCACCAAGGCGCCGGCGTCCAGCGAACTGGCGCCGAGGACCCAGTCCGTGAGGTCTGTGGAGCGGGTGTCTCGGATGATGGAGACCCTTTTCACGGCCCCCGAAGGTCGGACTCTGACGGATCTCAGCAGGGAGTTGGGGCTTCACAAGACCACCGTCCTGCGGCTACTCAGGACGCTGGTGTCCATGAATGTGGTCGCAAAGGATAAGCATACCGACCGGTACTTCTGGGAGCCCATGATCTGGCTCAATATTGTGATGAAGCTTCGCCGCAGTTGGTCCGGCGTCGACGCGCTGCAATCGCTGCTGGAGCAATTCGCCGAGACCGTCGGCGAGTCTACCGGCCTGGCCATCCCCGACATCGAGCGAAGGCGGATGCTCCTGGCCTCCTGGGCGCTGTCGTCAGACCCGGTTCGCGTCCATCTCTCTCAGTTCCCGCCCATGCCCATGCACGCCCTCGCGGCCGGAAAGTGCTACCTTGCCGGCATGACCGACCAGGAGCTGCAGGCCTGGATGCAGGGCGGTCTGGAGCGGGTAACAGACCAGACCATAACCTCCTCGCGGCAGTTGCTGGAGGAGGTCACCAGAACCCGCGAACGCGGCTACGCTACTAGTCGGGGCGAGGCGGTCCCCGGCGCAGGCGGTCTGGCCGTTTCCCTGAAGGACGCCGAAGGTCGCGTCATCGCTTCCTTGGGCATCTCCGCGCCGGTGGAGAGAATGACCGAGGCGAAGATCAAACGCTGGCTGCCTGTCCTGCGCTCCCAGGCCGAGCAAGTCTCACGCCAACTGGCCACGCTTCCCGGAGTTCTCTCCGTAGCCGCGCCCGAGCCGTCCAATCCGCCCGCAGAGCTTCGCCGAAGGAAGTAGCCAGGGGGCGCTCAGACGGCGCCGGGCATCGGCCACTGGGACTTCCGCACCACCTCAGTGCGCGGTATCCCGTAGTATCACGAAGAGGAACCCTGGACCGCACAGCGAAACAAGGGAAAAGAGACGCGCCCAAGCTGTGTGACTCCCTGTTGCTGTCGCGTCCAGGTTCCGGCCCTGGGAATCGCGCTGAGTAGGGAAACCACGCTCCGGTTGGGTACCAGGGCCGGAACCATTCCCCCAACTCCCTCGCCGGCTACGGCAACCGTCGCTGCGCGTGAAACCACTCCCAGGCCCCCGCCTCCCGCAGCGCCCTCTCCAGCCTCGCGCAGGACTCACACCGCCAGCAGTGCTCCGGGTACCCCAGGTAGCAGCTCCAGACGCACGCGACGGGGGCGCCGATCCGGCGGCCCAGGCGGACGATCTCGGACTTGGTAGCGTCCTGGGTGTAGCTGTGAACCTTCACCCCGGTGCGGGTGGAGAGTCCGAGCTGGGCGTTGGTGGCTGCGACGAATTCGGCGCTGTTGTCCGGGAACGTCGCCGCCTCCTCCCGGTTGAAACCCGCCACCACCGTTCCGGCGCCCAGGCTCTCGGCGAAGGAGGCTGCGATGCCGACGAACACGCCGTTCCGATTCGGCACCCACACCGCCCGCGCCGTCTCCCCACTCGTCACCTTCTCCGAGTCCAACTCGGCCGCGGTTACCTCCGGCACCGCCCCGCCCCCGACCAGGGCATTCTGGCATAGGTCGCGCAGCCACGGCAGCGAGATGAGCCGGTGGCGAACACCGAGGCGGTCGCACATCAGGGCCGCACAGGCGGCCTCCCTCGTCGCGGCCCGCTGCCCATAGTCGAACGTCAGCGCCAGCGCCACTCCTTCGCGGTCCAGCGCCTCCTTGAGGTTGACGGCTGAATCCAGACCCGCGCTGAGAAGGACGACCGTAGCCATGTGCTACTCCTGGAACGAAGCAGATGACCGCTCTGACTCGAAGACAGTAACCCGCGATACTCTGATGCCGGCCGCGCTGTCGCTTAGCCGCTGCACCAGCTCGCGGTAGATATGCTGTGCTATCGCCTCCGCCGTCGGGTTCGCCTGGGCGAAGGCGGCAGTCTCGTTCAGGTAGCTGTGGTCCAGCGGCGCGATCACCTCCGCGCACATCTGCTTCAGCTCCCCAAAGTCGATCAACATTCCCAGCTCGTTGAGCCGATCCCCGGCCACTGTGATCAGCGCCCGGTAATTGTGGCCGTGCAGATTGGCGCAAGGCCCGGAGTGACCGCAGATGCGATGGGCCGCCGAGAACGGCATCTCTACAGTAAGCTCGAACACGTTCCTCTCCCGCCCGGGATTCTAGCACAATTCGGGGTGAGGGGTGCATACCATCAGCCTCCCTTGCTGCGCGTGGTAGGGCAGTCAGGGGAGTACGCAGAATCCGCTAGCTGCGGGTGCGCCGCGGGCGGCGTCCCAGTCTAGCACTGAGCTATCGAGGAGAGGGGTTCTGTATGGCCGAACGCGGTCCTGTCATTCGCGACTTGCCGGCCGAGGAGCGGCCGCGCGAACGGATGGAGCAGTATGGTCCCAGTGCCCTATCCACCGCCGAGCTTCTCGCCATTCTACTCAGGGTCGGTTCGCGGGGAGAGTCGGCCCTGCGCTTGGCGGAGCGCCTGCTCAGCCAGTTCGGTGGCCTGGCCGGCCTGGCGCGAGCGCGCCTGCCACAGCTCTCCGCCCTCTCTGGGATGGGGCTCGCGAAGGCCACTCAGATCAAAGCCGCCTTCGAGATCGGAAAGCGCCTGGCCGCCTCCTCGGAGGGGCCGCGGCCCACGGTGAGCTGCGCCGAGGACGCGGCGAAGCTGGTGATGGAGGACCTACGGTATCTGCAGCAGGAATGCCTGGTCGCGGTCTTTCTCGACACCCGCAATCAGGTGATCCGCGTTCACACACTGTCGGTGGGCACGCTCACCGGCAGCCCCGCCCACCCTCGCGAGATCTTCAAGGAGGCCCTTGCGCACGGCTCCGCCAACCTGATCCTCTGCCACAACCATCCCAGCGGAGACCCGAGCCCGAGCCGAGAGGACATCGCCCTCACCTCCCGCCTCCGCCAGGCCGGCGAACTCATGGGCGTGCCCCTGCTCGATCATATCATCATCGGCGGCGGGAAATATGTGTCGCTGAAAGAGGCCGGCAAGATGTGAGTCAGCGGCAGGGCCACAGGGCACGAAGCGGGTCGCCTCGTGCCCTGCCGCAGTCGCCGCCCTTACTCGTCGTCGTCATCATCATTGTCGTCGGGAGACTCCGCGAAGACTCCAAAGTTCTCGGTGCATCGGTCCTCGAGCACGGCGATCAGGTTTCCCGGCCCGACGGTCTTGCCGAAATTCCGGTAGCCGCGAATCTTCTGCGTCAGGAGCTCCTCCGGCACGTCAGCGTCGATCACCGTGCGGCCGAAGTTCTCGTACTGCGAGTTATCCTTGATGCGTTCGAGGAAGCGCCGAGTCAGCGTGCGCTTTCCGAAGTTGCTGACCGTGCCTCCCCCTTCCTCACCCGCCTCCTCGGGCTGGCTCGGCTGGAACTGCCCGAGATTCGTGGTGCACCGCGACTGAAGCAAGCTGAGAGGGCCCGCGGGGCCAGTCGTCTGTCCGACGTTGTGATAGGCGGCGATCTTCTGCCCCAACAGCTCCTCGGTGACACCGTCCGCTACGCTCGTCTGCCCGACGTTGATGAACGTGGAGCCATCCGGGAGCCGAGACAGATAGTCCGTTGTCAGGCTGGTCTGCCCGACTGCGCGCACCACATTCCCGACGTCGTCGGGGAGAGACACGGTGATCCCGATGGTCTCCAGCTTTCCGAAGAGAGCGCCGACCACTCCCTCGCAGGCGACCATGATCCCAACGATCCGCAGGTCCTCGAACTTCTCCGCGGCGAGGGCGGGCGTGACCTCCGGCCGGAAGAACACGTTGCCCACCATCATCAGCTTCTGGCCAGGCGCCATCCCCGCGAGCATCCCCTTCGAGACCTCGAGTTCCGGCTGGATGATGACCTTCAGGTCAGGCGGCACCACCACCACGGACCCGGCCAGGTTCATCTTCACGTTCCCAAGCGCGGCGCGGTTCGTCTCATCGGCGAGCACCACCCCGGCCATCTCGATGTGCTCGATCTTCGCCACTTCCTCGGCGGGGACTCCGCGGAGATCCAGCACGCCGGCCGTCCGGATGCGCTTGCTCGGGATCCCGCGCACCAACCCTGCGCTCTCGGCGGTCGGCTCCTGCTGCTGCTCTTCTTCGCGTTCCTCGGTCATCTTCGTCTCCTTGGTCCAGTCTAGCTGACGTGTGAGACGCGATGTGCCCAGCTTGCCCGCATCACCGCAGGCCTCAGTCTGGCCGCGTTGCGGATCATGGCGACGGTGAAGAAGGCCCAGGCCTGTACCTCGCCCGCTGCCTTCTGCTGGAAGCGCGCCCACAGCGCGTCCTCCTGCTCGCCGGTTAGCCCGAGACCCTCGTGGAAAAGCCGACCGAGTTCCTGGTCGAGCTGATCCTGCCTCATCTCACTTCTCCTGCCGGCGCCCAGGCCGCCAGATGCTCTGCCAGCATCTTCCTGCTCTCGGCCAGCCGCCGTCGCACGGTACCCTCCGGCATGCCCATGGCCTCCCCGATTTCGCGGCTGTTCAGGTCGCCAAGGTAGCGCAGCGTGACGATCTCGCGATCTTCCTCGCCGAGCGTCGCCATCGCCCGCGCCAGGTCCACGTGGAGTTCGACCTGATGATCGCCCACCGCCTCCGCCTCGTCTATCCCGAGCAGCTCCGGCGCCGCCGCGGCCCGCCGCCACGCGTCGATGGACAGGTTGCGCACGGTGCGTGAGAGCCAGGCCCGCTGGACCGGTGGTGGGAGAGAGCGGAGAGTCTCGAAATGCTGCCAGGCCCGAAGAAACGCCTCCTGCGTCAGGTCTTCGGCCTGCCACGTGTCCGTGGACCGCGCCCTTGCCAGGGCTTGCACCAGCCCGACATGCTGCCGATAGAAGGTCTCGAACTCGCTCATCGCAGTCTCAACCCATAGGACGAACGACGGGAGCGGAGTGTTCGCGTGGATTCGCGATTCGCTGGAAGCGAGCTAGAAGGTCAGCACCTTCCAGCCGCTCTTCAGCATACTGCTCAGGGGCTCGCCCATGCCCCTGACATCGATGCCCATCGCCAGGAGTTGGTCGGAGATGCCGTAGGAGACGGCACAGTCGATGCAGGCCCTCACCGCTACGCCGTCCGCCAGCATCGCCTTCACCTTCGTCTGAAGGTCTCTGTCGCCGACGAGAAGCCTCGCCGAAGGCCCCCAGACGATCAACTCGACCTCATCGAACCAGCGGCTCGTTTTCGCGTTGTGCGTGTACATGAAACATGCCCGATGGGCGACATCGGGGTCTGCGCTGCTCCAGACTACTGCGAGTCGGCTTCGCTCCGGCACCGGCGCTCCCTTCACTGCGAGGAATCACGACTTGGCCACTACACTCAGCCCCGCCACTTTGACGGCGGGCGAGCAGGTCGAAGCGAACCATTCCTGCTCAGATCCGATGGCCCCGACGCGCGGGAGAGCATCATACACGTTGCCGGCGATCATGGTGTCCTTGACTCGCCCGACGATCTCGCCGCGTTCGATCTTGTAGCCCAGGGCGATGTTGACCGAGAAGTCGCCATTGATGGCGTTGCTCTGGCCTAGCCCCAGCACGTTCTCGACGATGATCCCCTCTTCCGTGCTCTTCACCAGGTCCTCGAAAGGCACATCGCCCGGCGCCACCACGAGATTCGAGGCGCCGCACCCGGGGCCGTTTCCCGTGCTCGTCGCGCCGGCCTTGGCCGCCGTGTCGAGGTCATACAGGAAGCAGGTGAGAACGCCGTCCTTGATGATCTCGTTCTTGCGTCGCGGCACGCCTTCCCCATCATATGGCGCGCTGCGCGGGGCGTAATCGACCGTGGCGTCGTCGCGCAGCGAGAACCCCGTGGCTGCAATCCGATCGCCGAGCCTGCGGGCCAGGGGCGAGTCGCCTTTCAGTACGTTCTTGCCGTTCACCCCGAGGGCCAGCAGGAACAGCAGCACCTGCATCCCGCGGGGTGTGAAGATCACCGGCATCTCCTTGCTGGCAACCGGGGCGATCCGCTCGGCTTGTCGGAACAGCCCGATGGTATCATCCGCCAGTTTCCTCGGGTCAGCGCCTTTCGTCCGCCACTGACTGAGCTTGCCGGCGAAGAGCATATCCGTCCCCCGCACCAGCATCCCGGAGACGTAGACGAGGTAGTCGCTGTACTGCGCGCTGATGTCGAGGCCGCTGGAATTCACCAGCCGGCCGCGGCTGACCGACCACCCGGCTTCCGCGGAGACCTTGATCTCGGGGTTGTAGGCCTTGATCCGTCCCAGTGCCTCTGCCCCCGCGGCCACCAGCTCCTCGCGGGAGATGCGCTCGACCCCCGGGTCGTAGGTCTTCACCGCGGCCGGCTCGGCGGGGCCTGGGAAATCGAACTTGGCCTCGCTCCCAAACTCGGCCAGCTCGATCGCCCGCGCTACCGCGGATACGAGCTGGTCCGCGCTGGTGGCGCTGCTCCACCCCACCCGATCGCCAACGATCACCCGCACCCCGAACTCCGCGGTCTGGGAGGCGTTTACCCGCTTCAGCTTATCATCGTCGTACTCGGCGCTGGAATCCCTGTCCTCATGGTGGGTGATCTCGGCCGCTCGCGCGGTCTTCATCGCCAGTTCAAGCGCCCTCTCGATCACTGTCGGCCTCCCACGGTGCAACCCTGAATGCGCACGTGCGGGCTGCCCAGCCCTACCGGGAGGGGAGACTGACCGCCCTTCCCGCACCCTCCTCCACCGTCGGCCCAGTCCAGATCGTTGGCGAGCATGTCGATGCTCTTCAACGTCTCGAAGACATTCCCGGTGAGCACGACATCGCGTACCAGCTCGGCCACCTGCCCGTCGCGGATCATGTACCCATGGGCGGCGCTGAACGTGAACATCTCCATCATCGTCTGCCCGCCCAGCATGTCACAGGCATACAGCCCGAGCTTCACCTCCTTCACCAAATCCCCGAACGAGGCCTCGCCAGGCTCAATGTAGGTATTCGTCATGCGCACGATCGGGGGGAAGCGCCAGGCGACCGCGCGGGCATTGCCGGTGGCCGCCTCCCCCATCTTCGCCGCGGTCTCTCTGCTATGCAGACGGCCGACGAGTGAGCCGTTCTTGATCAGGTAGTTCTTTCGGGTCGGCACTCCCTCATCATCGAACGGGTGCGTGCCGCGCCCGCCTGGCAGCGACCCGTCATCCACGATGTTCAGCTTCTCGGTTCCGAACTGCTTCCCCAGCACCATCAGCGCCCGCATCTGCTCATTCTCATAGACGAAGTCCGATTCGCTGAGGTGGCCGAAGGCCTCATGCGCGAACACCCCACCCAGCTTCTGGTTGAGCACTACAGTGTGAACGCCCCCCTGCACCGGCGGCGCCTGGAGCAGATCCACCGCCCGCGTGGCCGCCGCCTCCGCCTTCGCCTCCCGGCCCAGCGCGATCTCGAACCCGGCCGCCTTGCCCACGCTCTCCGTCGCTCGCTGCACCAGGTTGCCATCTCTCGCGACGGCCACCAGGTAGAGCACGACATCCGGCCTGGTCTCCTCGAAGTAGCTACCCTCGCTGTTGGCGAAATGGACCTCGCGGTATACGTCGCGATAGCTGACGGTGGTCGTCTTGATCTTCGGGTGCCGCTTCAGCATGATATCGTTGTACGACTGAGCGTTCTGCTTCTTCTCGGACAGCGGCACTTCCCGGAAATCGCGCTCCATGTGGGGAGGAGGAACGGTCCGCGCCACCGGCTCCACCTCCGCCAGTTGGCTCTTCTCCGATCCCACCAGCCGGGCGCAGGCGACCGCCTCCGCGAGCTTACTCCGCAGCTCGGAGATGCCGTTGAAAGTGACTATCCCCCACCCGCCGCGCACGAGGGCCCGCGCCACGCCCCCCAACGAGCTCGCCGACGAAATGCTGTCCAGCTCCGAGCCGCGAAAGCTGATCGACGTGCCCTCCGCGCGCTCGATCCTGATCTCCGCGTAGTCAGCGCCGGTGTGGCGCAGCGCTTCCTCCAGGCGTTGTCTCATACCTTGGCTCTCCCTCTGTCCCATCTGCCTGCTTGCCTTGGGGTTTGGGGTGAGTCGGCCGCAGAGGTCACACAGTGATCGGCCAGCGGGCGAAGTACTAACCCCTCCTCGAGTCAGACGCCATTTGATACCAGAGACTCGCCCTCTCAACCTTCCGGCGTCCAGCCATTTTGCGCGCCGCTCCAACACCTGATTTGCGCCACTCTGCGCGCCGTTCCGACGCGCGCTTTGAGGCAGGAAGCCACGCCGCGAGAGGGAACAGGCCGATCAGCACATGGCACAGGAGGACTGCGATGAAGGTCGGCCTTTACACGGTTAGCTTCTCTGGCGCCTGGTATGACGGTCCCGGCCTGCCTCTCTCCGAGGTCCTGAAGCTGGCAAAGGACATGGGCTACGATGGTGTGGAGCTGGGCGCCAAGCGCCCCCATGCCAGTCCCATGGACCTGGACGCGAAGGCGAGGGAGAAGCTTCGCGCCGAAGTCGCCAGACTGGGACTGGCCATTCCCGCGGTGGCAGGCTACAGCAGCTTTTCCAGCCCGATCGTAGAGCAGCGCGAGAATGAACTGCTAGTGACGCGAGAGCAGATCAAGCTTACCCGGGATCTCGGCGCGCCGGTGCTGAGAGTCTTCGCCGCCTGGCGGGGCGTCACCGTTCGAGAGGGTAACGCCAACTACGATATTACGCGCCGCCACTGGCCTCAGGGCCCGGATGTCACGTTCCTGGAGATGTGGAACTGGTGCAAGGACTGCCTGCGCGAACTCGCCGACTTCGCCGGTGAGATGGGTGTGACGCTGGCGCTGCAGAACCACGAGCCGCTCATCCGGGACTACGTAGATGTGCTCGATATGGTTCGCGAGGTGAACTCGCCCGCGCTCCAGGCCTGCATCGACTGTCCCCTGTTCGCCCAGCAAGACGACGCCTATGTCACCGAGGCAGTGAAGGCGACTGGCAAGCTCCAGGTGCACTCCCACTTCGGCGGCGAGTTCGACGAGGTTGGAGGGAAAGCGGTCCAGCGGCCGATTCGCTTCTCCAAGCGGCCCGCTTTCAACTATCCCGCGTTCGCAAAGTCGCTTAAGGGGATCGGCTACGACGGCTATCTGACCTACGAGTTCTGCCACCCCTGCCTCAGCGAGAGCCATGAGCTGCAAGGGATCGACGAGGTCAAGCGCCAGGTCGCCCTGGCTCAGCGCTACATGCACGACGTGATAGCTCAGGCGTAGCATCCGCTCGGCATCCCTGGGCTAGCGGGAAGGCGACGACGGTGAGATCACTAGTTGGCATGCTAGGAGTGTTGATCGTGTGTGCGATATCGGGCAGTGCGAATGCGAATCCGAACGCGCCTTTCCTCGGCCGTGCCGAGAGCTGGGACTACCAGGCCGCCATGCGGAAAGTGGCGGCCAGGTTCACCGGCGGGGAGGGCGTAGTGCTCCACCTCGGCGACTCCATCACCTTCGCCAGTCCCTACACCGCCTGGGCCCGCGGCGGCAAGGGGAAGACCGCGGAAGACGATGCGGTCCTGCGGTGGAGTCACCGCGGGGAAGAGAGCGACAGAGATGGGTGGTGGCTGACTCACGCAGAGACAGGGGCAGGGGGCGGCTACACCGCCGCCGGTGGTGTGCGAGCCGACCAGTACCTGGCCGGCGGGTTCAAGCTGCTGCCGCCACTGGACGACATCATCACCAAGTACGATCCCCAGGTTGCCATCGTCATGCTGGGCACGAATGACGCCTGGCAGGGGCGCCCGGAGGCCGACTACGCGAAGGACATGGAGGCCATCGTCTCGCGGTTGCTCGCCCACGGCACGGTGGTCATTCTCAGCACCATCCCTCCTCTCATCGATAACCTCAAGCTCGCCGAGCAGTACAACGATGCGCTCTGGCAGCTTGCCCAGAAGCACCAACTGCCGGTCATTGACTTCTGCGGCGAGATCCTAGCCCGGCGGCCTGGCATGAGCTGGGATGGGACGCTGCTGCAGAAGGGCGACGGGCACCCCTCCGCAGAGGTGAACGGCGTCACACCCGAATCGGAGCCGACGCCTGCAAACCTGAGCGAGAGCGGCTATCTGCTGCGCGGGTGGCTCTCCGTCAAGAAGCTGGAGCAGGTGAAGTCACAGGTCCTGGACGGAATCGAGAGGCCTGCCTCCTGGACTTCCGCCCAGAACAGAAAGGAGCGCGCCTTGGTAGCGAACACCCCCTTCCCGCGTATCGGCATGTGTTGGTCTCCGGTTCGGGGAGAGCGCACCCTGGAGGGCATGGCCCGGCACAACCTGGTCATGACCAGCGTCAACGCGTTCGGCCTGGAATGGGACAGGCAGCCCGAGGTGCTGTCCACCGGGTTCACGCCGGCGTCGATTGAGGAGGCGAGGAAGCGCGCCACCGAGATCAGGAAGATCAACCCGAACGCGGTGCTGATCGGAGACCTCAGCTTCTATGAGTGGAATGAGGACCAACTGCCCGAGGACCACCCCTGGTGGTTGCGGGTCGATGGGAAACGCCAGCAGTTCTGGCCCCGCACCTACCGGGCGGACTGGTACCGGAAGGACTACCAGGAAAGCATGATCGCACGCGCCCTCGCGCTCTACCGCGCGGGCGTGGTGGATGGCGTCTTCTACGACAACCTGCGCGATGAGCCGGAGCCCTGGGTGAAGATCATCCGCACCATTCGTGACGTCGTCGGCGACAGGTTCCTCATCTTCGTGAACGCGGGCTACGACATCGGCACGTTCGACTGGATCTCTCCCTATCTCAACGGCATCATGTACGAGTCCGGATGGAGCCATCCCGCACGAAGCGAGTGGATGCCGAATGAGAGCTGGGACGATCGCATCCGCATGATGCAGCGCACCGAAGCGCTGCTGATGGAGCCGCGGATCAGCTTGATCGAACGGTTCGAGGAGGTTCGCGACCACGCCGGTTGGCCCAATGATGCGGAGAAGGGGAAAGAGATCAGGCGCGACCCGGCCGCCCGCCACTGGACCATGTGTTACGCGTTGATCGTGGGGGGTTTCTACTACCTGTTCAGCGACAGCACCAGCCACCGGCACGACTGGTATCCGGAATACGATGTGAAGATCGGCCAGCCGCAAGCGGCCGGCGAGAGGATCAGCGCGCACGTCTGGCAGCGCAGATATGAAAAGGCGCTGGTGGTGATGAACCTGCCCGACGCAGCGCAGCCCTACGAGGTGAAGCTCGAGAAGCCGGCCCGCGACTCTTTCACGGGTGAGGTCGGGACCCGGTTTGTGATCCCTGTGGGGGACGGGCGGATCCTGGTCGATCAGTAGCTCAGCAGTAGTGGGAGACGACGGGGCGCGGGGCGTCGAGTTGTGTGCACCTGTTAAGCGACGACGCGGGGCTTCCGGGAGTGATTCTGCACGGCCCAGGCGGCCGCCCCCAGCGCCGGCCCCATATCCCCCAGCGCCGGCGCAAGCAGCACGCACCGGGAGAGGATGTGGGAACGCGGGCTGGCCTTCAGGGCGACCTCCGCCGCGTGCCGGAGGGCCACCCCTACCGCGGCGGGCATGGCATCGATGATCACCGCCTCCGGATCGAAGAGCGTGACTAGGTTCGCCAGGCCAAGCGCCAGATAGCGGCCCGTCTCTTCGAGCGCGTTGCGGGCGACTCCGTCGCCGCTCGCGGCGATCTGGCAGATCAGCGCGGGAGTCACCGCCCCCGGCCGATTGCCCGCAGCAGCCGAGAGAGCACTCGGCACACCACTGCCGATGTCGTGCACCGCGCGCGCCACCAGCGCCTCCCGCCCCGCGACTGCCTGCCAGCATCCGATCTCGCCGCACGAGCAGCGGGGTCCCCCCGGTGCTACCACCATGTGACCCACCTGCCCCGGGCTCGCCTCGTTCAGCATCAACGGCCGGCCGTTGCTGATCACCGCGATGTCGATGTCGATCCCAATGCGCACGAAGAGCAGATTCGACAACCCCTGGGCCGAGCCGAATCGCGTCTCGGCCAGCGCCGCGGCCTGGGTCGTTCCGATCAGCGAAACTGGGAGATCGAAGGCAGCGGAGAATGGCGCCGCAAGAGAGACCTCGCGCCAGGCCGGGAAATCGCCGCAAGATACGCAGACACCATCACTCGGCCTCAGCCTCCCCGGCATGGTAACCCCGATGGCGGCCAGCCTGTCGGCCGAGGAGTTGAGCGCCGCCACGACGGCGCGCGCCGCTTCGATCGCGGCTTCGAGAGTCTGCTCGGACTCCGACGTCGCTCGACTCGGCCGTCGCTCTTCCGCCAGCACCCTCCCCTCCGCCTCCACTGCGACCGCCCGCACCGAAGTTGGGCTGATCTCGACCGCGAGCGCGAGGTCGGCCCGAAGGAGCGTCGGGAAGGTGAGGACTTCGAAGCCGGCCTCAGTCTCCGACTCCTCTGTCTCGGCCTTGTCGGCCCCGTTGGGGCCCGGCTCGCCGTCCGATCCCTCCAGCGATAGGTCTATCTCAGGGAGCACGACCGACGGCTTGTCCGAACCGTTCGATCCTGATTCCGCCTCTTCGGTAAGCACCGGAACGATCGACTCCATCGGTTCGACCGGCGGCTCGTCCGGCGGAGCGACGGGACGCGCAGGGGAGGCTTCGACAGGTAACTGGATGCGTTCCCGTCTCAGAGCGGGAGCGGGTTCGCTTGGCGCGCGTTCTTCGGTCCGCGGCGCCACTGCGGACGGAGGTGGGCCTGTAACGGGAGGGATGAAGCGAACCAACCGGCGGTTCACGGCATCAAGAGCGGCGGCGACTGCGGTGCTGCACCTATCGTTTCGCACCAGAGACGACCCCAGCAAGTTCGTCTGCCGGCTGTCGTCTACGAGTCTGATCGCTGCGAGAATGACCTCTTGTCCGGTTCCTGTTATGGCCGTTGCTATGTCGAGTAGTTGGACCTGTGGAGCTGGCTGTGCTGTCGTTGAGTGCTGGAGGTGTTGCTGGATCGAGTCTACAGTCGCCGCCGCTGCAAGCTGCCAGGTAGGTTGAGAACCGCCCTTGTCAGCCCGGATCCCGGTGAAGCGCAGTGAACCTCTGCTGAGGGTCACTGCCACTTCGACGGAGTCGTGACTGACCCCGAATCTTACCTCCTCCATCAGCAAACGGGGGCTGGCCGGACCGGCCGCCTCCATGCCGACCAACCTGTCAGAGCGCCGGTCGCGCCCCGGTCCGGCCCTTCGCTCTTGCGTGCCCATCTGCGTGCCCGCCTACTCGGGCCAAATGCTCAGCTGGCCTCGAGACTGCTCCCGGAGGGCACGCTGGTGGGCTTCCTTCGGGGAGAGCCCTTCCTGGCGCTGCCGCCAGATGGCCTGGACAAGCTGGACCTGTTCTGTGGTGTAGAGATTGCGTTCGATTTTGCCGTGGCGTTGCTTGATTGGCTTCAGATAGCCGCGCTGCTCTAGGTAGTAGACCTGTTCTTTGGTCATGCCGGGGCAGCTTGCCAGTATCTCTGCCATCGGGTGGAGCTCGCTCAGGGCTTCTTCACGCAAGGCGGCCCCCACTTAAGCTTATGTGTGACGGGATGATACTCGCCAACTCCCACCACGTCAAGACCCTGGGAGAGGAAATATTGAAGGAAAATGCGCGGGGCCCAGACATCCCAAAAACGCTCCTCGCAGCCGCCCGGCGCCTTGCTACACCCCGCCCCTCGTGATCAGCGAAACCACCACCCACAGTCCCTGGTTGACGAAGTCGCCAACGATGAAGCCAATCGCCAGAGGCACCGTTCGGCGGTAGAGCTGGAGACCCCCATACCGGACCGCCAGCGTCTTCAGCAACCACCCCACGAAGAATGGCATCCAGAAGATGTGCATCCCCCAGCAGCTCGCCGCGAGATACCCGATGGGATGGAACGGCCACCACCAGAATCGCAGTCGCATCGCCCCCAGCCCAATCGCCACCACGCCTCCCACCAGCACGCCGATCACCGCGTTGATGTCGAACGTGGTTGGGTTCGTGATCATATCGAAGATGCGACCGCCGATGAAGAGAAGCTGCGGCCCTAGCCAGCCCCCGGTGTTCCCCCGCGTGTTGTGAAATCCGTAGTGATACATGGTGGTGAAGATCACATAGACGCAGACGACCAGCGACAGCGCGAACCCGACCAGCATCACCTTCATCAACGGCCGAGGCCGGATGCGCGCCGAATCCGCGATCTTGAGCGCATCGAGCGCATTCCCGGTCAGCACCTCCGACGATTGGCACGATCCGGGGTAGTAGGCCCACCGCAGATCGTAGAGCAGGATCACTTCCTTCAGGCGGAAGATCGCGCTCCCGAACGGCACCACCAGCATCTCATCGACCCGGAACGGGAAGAAGATGAACCCAAGGCCGGTCTCTGCGCGCATCCGGGCCCACATCACATAGTAGGTCACGATCAGTCCCACCATCGCCGCCGCCACCAGCGGGCGCGCGCCCGCGAGGACACAGAAGCAGACCAGGTAGGCGAAAGAGACGATGAAGCCGAGGATCGCCCATCGATAGGCGATCGGCTCCTCCCCATCGGCCCGCTCCGAGCGGGAGGAGAACGCCACTCGCACCGCGCGGAACAGATGCCTCCGCGCGACCCACAGCGTCCACAGCGATAGCGCGAGCACCGCGCCTCCGCCCTGATGGTGAGGCGCGGGGAATCCGCTGCCATACCAGCCCTCCGGGGATTCGGGCGTCGCTCCGAAGGCGATGGCCGACACCGTCAGCGCCACGCGGACGAACCAGAAGAACCAGCATGAGAACGAGAGTTCCTTGGGGATCAGATAGGCGATCGCGATCTCCCAGGGGGTGAGTTCGAGGGTGATGGCGCCCACCCCGGCGAGGGGCCCGATGCCGGGCGCCTGCATCAACATGGCTCCGCTAATGGGGATCGACGGGATGGCCGGGATCAAGCTGGACGCCTTGTTCACCAGGCCGATCGCACACGGGACGATGAACCCGACCCAGAAGGGCCAGTTTGTGGGGAGCCGAGCGCCCCTCAATGCCGAAGACTCCGGCTGCACCAGTTCGAGCGGGACCTGTGCGATGGGGAAGCTGAGCCGTTCATGGGTGATCCACTGCCTCTGCAGCAGGCCGACCAGGCAGAGGGTGCAGGTGAAAAGCGCCCCCAGGAATGAGAGCCAGGCCGCCAGGGGCGCCCACCAGAGCGACCACGGGACGGCGCTGCGGCCCTGGAAGTACCCCTCGGCCGCGGTCGGATCGGTGGGCCCGAACCAGGTGGGGATGGCCGCCAGATAACTGGACTGCCACTCCGGAATGGCGCGGGAGAGATACTGCTGGGCGATGTTGTAGGGGAGCAGCCAGGGCAGAATGCCATGGCTTACCAGCGGGCTGCCGAGCAGCACGATCGCATAGACAACCAGCAACTCCCGGCGGCTGAAGGCCCTCAGGCCGACGCGGCCCAGCGCCGGGTTCAGCAGCGTGAGGAGGAAGAGCACGAACAAGGCCGCCATGCCCGGCGCGCCGGCGGAGAAGGTGAATGTCGCCCGATAGATCAGTTCTGCGTACAGACCGGCCGGCGCTAGAGCAATCAGGAGCAGGAACGCCAGTGCCACCGCGCGTGGGGTGATGCCGCCTCCGGCCGCTCGCGGCGGGCGAGTCACTGGTTAGCTCTTCCTGGGATGATTCCACTACCCTGGTCCTCAGACAGGTGACTTCGCCACCTCTCCAGGCGGGCCTCCCCCGCGGAATGGTTCCGCTCTCGCGTGGCGAAGTGAGCAGACAATCTACACACAGGGCATCGAGAGGAGCTGGGATGTTGGAGCAGCTTTCGGCATTTCTGGTCGGCGCCGCGCTCTTTTTGGCCGTCGGCCTGGCAGACGCGGACTCAATGAAGCCGCCCGACCCGGCGGCAAGCAATCCCGATGTCTTCTTCTACGATGGGTTCGAGACCGGCGATGTCAGCAAGTGGGATGATCGCAACCATGACTCGCGGAACCCGAACCTGAAGGTGGTCTCGGCGCCGGGAAGTATGTTTGGAGGCTCCCACGCGCTGGAGATCACCGGCCCGGTCGGGCTGGAGACAGGCGGATCGGTCGCCACCTGGTTCATGCCGGGCTACGATCAGGTCTACGCCAGATGGTACTGCAAGTTCTCCGAGGATTTCGACCAGGGCAACTTCATGCACTTCAACCGGCTCATGGGCGGGCCCCCGGGCGACTACTTCGCTGCCTTTGGCCACGCCGGCACCCGACCCAACGGAAGAGATCGTTTCACCACCGGGTTCGAGCCCTGGAGCAACTACGGGAAGAACCCGCCGCCTGGCGCCTGGGCCTTCTACAGCTACTTCCCGGACATGAAGCCCGACCGGCAGGGCAACTATTACGGCAACATGTTCTTCGCGGACCCGCCCCTCATCCTGGAGCGCAATCGCTGGTACTGCATCGAGATGATGGTGAAGACCAATACCCCCGGCAAGGCCGATGGTGAGCAGGCGGCCTGGGTGGATGGCAAAGAGGTGGTGCACGTGAAGGGCATTCGTTGGCGGGACATCGAGGAGCTGAAGGTGCACTGCTTCCGCATCTCGCTCTACCTGCACGACAGCCCGCGGGTGAACCGAGTGTGGTTCGACAACGTGGCCGTTAGCACGAAGTACATCGGCCCGGCGGGGTAGCTCATGAGAATCGTCGTCAGCTTCGACACCGAAGACTTCACTGATCCCCTTTCCAACGACGCGCTGTTGCGCATCTGCCGGACGCTCACCGAACGAGGCGTCCGCGCCAGCTTCGGTCTGGTAGGCGAAAAGGCGCGCTTCATCCGCGACCTGGGCCGGGCGGATGTGATCGAGGCGCTCTCTCACCACGCCATCTGCTATCACACCGATAACCACTTCCTCTTCCCGGACGACAGGCATCAGCCGCGGTTCGCCTCCGAGATCGTCGAGGAGTGCGACTGGGACGAGGCGGTGCGATGGCTGGTGGCCACCGAAGCGCGCGGCCTGGCGGAGATCGAGGAGCTTTTCGGCCGGCGGCCGACGACCTACCTGCGGACGTGCGGCGACTCCGCCCCCCAGATTCCCGAGGCGTTCCGCCGGCTCGGGCTGCGAGTGTTCGCCTATGGCCCCTCTCTCCACGAGAACACGCGGCACATCGCCTGGTACGGCAATCAGCTCTGTGTCTCGCTGCCACTGCTCTCCGAGGAGCACACCTACGCCGGCCGCGGCCCGGCGGAACTCGACAAGCTCTCCGCTGCCGGCGCGGACCTGATCAACATCCGCTTTCACCCTTGCCGCTTCATCTCGGACGAGTGGTGGGACGTTGTCAACTACCTCGGCAATCCCAATCCGCCCACCAGACCACCGTATCAGCTCGCGCCCCGCGTCTCCCCCGAGGAGACAGATCAACGCCTCCGCTACCTGGGAGCCCTCGTCGACTATGCGCGGGAAAAGTACGGGGCGAAGTTCACCACCTATGACGAGATCTGGCAGCAGTTGCCCCGAGACCCCGCGTTCCTGTCTCGGGCCCAGGTGCAGGAGGCGGCGAGGGCAGTGCGCTTGCGATCGAGCTACCTCCGCGTGGACTGGGTCACGCTCAGTCTGGCAGAGGCCTTCGGCGCGATCATCTGGGCGGCCGTCCACCCGGAGGCCGATCAGATTCCGCTGCGCAGGCTGGTGGGGCCCACGGCGTTGCCGTCCGCCCAAGCGGCCAGGCCCGGCCTACGCCTGACCGCAGATGACATCGCCCGCGCCTGCCGGGAGGCCGAAGAGGAGATCGAATCCAAGGGGCGCGTTCCGCACCAGGTCCAGCTCGGCGAAGCGCCGGCCGCGCCCGCCGCGCTGCTCAAGGCCGCGGCGGCTCAGCTCGCCGGAGAGACCGATATCGCGCTCGAGGAGGCGCCGGTCTTCCCGGAGGGATTCGACGACCTGCTACGTCGATGGGACGAGGCGAACTTCGACATGATCGCCTTCTTCCCCAACCGCAATCGGCCCGTGCCCAACACCAAGGCGGCCATCAAGCTCCAGTACTGGACCTACAAGCCGGCCGAGTAGGAGTCCGTTGAGCTACTTCGCCGGCAGCGCTTCGCGCAGCAGCTTCGTCAGCCGCTCCAGGTGCTCGGCCACCATCCAGCGGTATACGTCCATTTCATCCGGCGACCAGAAGCCACCATACTGGTACTGGGGCCGAACGGGGACCGCGTTCCAGACCGCATCGAGCGTCTGCTGAGCCGCGGCCGCCTCCTGGCGGATCTCCTCGGACGTTGATCCCCCGGCACGGGCGATGGCCTGCTGGAGGCTATACAGGTAGCGCATATCGTCATAGCCCTCGCGGTAGGCCTCCCAGAGGGCGACCGGAATCGGCGTTCCGTCCGGCTCGCTGCGCACCAGGAAGTCCATCATGCCGTCGTCCAGATAGTTGAGTGGATCGCCGCCGTTGTGCTGGTACATCCATGGGATCAGCCGTCTGAAGCCTGAGCGCCAAAACCCGAAGCCATAGGTCATGCGGGCCCCGGCGACCGGGGTATGGTCGTTCTCCCCCGAGATGTCGTTCGGGTAACACCAATACTCCCGCCCGGGATCGGCCTTCATATCTGCGATGGCCTCGTCGTACTCCGGCAGGAACGTCTGCGTGCACCAGACATCCACGAACGGCTTGAACGGCTGATAGCCCGGCTTCTCCGGCGCGGCTGTGGTGTACGTGCGCACACCAACCGACTTCACGGTGCCGTAGACGCGGGTCATGAAGCCGACGACGTTCGGGTCGGCGCTCGGCTCATCGAACGGCTGGTAGATGAACTCCGGCCAACCACGCCGCACACGCTCCGCCTCGATGGTCCGCACCAGTGCGGCCAGTTCGGCGAAGAACGCTTCCGGCGGCATCCTCACACCCTTGAGGTGTGACTGCAGGGATTCCTTCATGTACTTCTCGTAGATCGACTCGGTTGAGATGCTCACCATATAGGGTGGCTGGAAAGCGAATCGCGCTGCCGTCTTGAGCTGAGTGTCCAGCCGCTGGAACGACTCCTCGATCTCATCGAACTTCCCGTTCGCGTCGGCCGCGCCCGACCAGCAGCCCAACTCGATGTTGCGCGTCCCGTGGGCGACCATGTCCGCGTGCTCCATCTCGGACTTGTGGATCCAGTACTGGCGCGAAACCGCGTCGGGAGCGTTGGACGCCCGCAGCGCCGGGTCGTCGTAGTAGATGCCGTAGGTGTGGCCCGGGTCGTCCAGGAGCTTCGCGTCGAGTACACGTAGCACGACCGGGATCTCCACCGGCTTACCGTCAGCGGTGAATCTGATCCGGCTGTGATAGATGCCAGCAGTCGCGTCATCGGGGATGTGAACGGTGAGCCAGAAGGTGGCGTTCTCGCCGGCCGTCAGCGGGCCAGGCTGCCACCGGTCGAGAATATCGGGCACGATCCGATAGAGGCCACTATCGCTGTAGTTGCGGCGCGCCTTCAGGAATCGCACCTTACGCACCTCGACCACGCTCGCCGGCACGGGGCCGATCGCCTCCACTTCCACCTCGGCGCGGCTGACCGCCCCGAGTGGCCTCACGGTGAATGTCAGCGGCTCGTACTCGCCCGGCGAAGCGAAGATGCGGAGCATGGGGTTGATCTCATCGGGCGTGGGGTTGGTCCACGGATAGATCGGCGTCGCCCAGTGGCGGTGCCACACGTAGAAGCCGCGCGCGCGATCGGCCGCGTCGATGCTCGGCTCGGGACCGGTGGGAGGCCGCGTGTCTTGCTTCCACTTCGCCATCTCGGCCTCCGGAGCCCACTGCTCCACCCGCGCGATCAGCTCCCGCGCTGCCTTGTCATCCCCGGGCTGCCAGGCGAGGAGGCCCGAAAGCGTCCACTTGCTGCGCGGCGTCAGCTTCACCTCGATCTCACCAGTGGAGACCGGGGTGAAGACATAGTGCTCGAAGCGGACAGGGCCGATCCAGTCCGGCGCTTCCAGTTGATAGCGTCGGGTTTCATCGCCGACCGTAACGTCGAAGTCCCAGTACTGCGCGGAACTGCGCTCCCAGCGGGCGCCGAAGCCGGATAGCACGTAGACCTGCCACTCACCCTTCGCGGCGGGGAAGCGGAAGGAATTCGCCTCCGTCCCCATCAAGCTATCCTCATCGAGCGCGTTGGTCCAGATCGGGCTCCCCTGCGCCGGCGCATCGTGCTCTGCCAGGCCGCGCGTGCTCGTCCATCCCGCGTCGGAGGCTGTCACCTTACGCGCGTCCGGCCAGACCGGCGAATCCGCCGTGCCCATATCGAACAGCAGCACTCGCGCGGCAGCCGGCATCGCCAGCGCCGCCAGCGCGACGAACGCGACCAGTGCAGTAGCTAGAGTCTTCATCGCGCCGCCTCCTGCCACGGGGATGCGATCAGCTTGACGCCCTCGGAGAGGGAGTGCGTCCCGACCGAAACCGTGAGCGTATACTCGCCCGGTGGCAGCAACTCGGGCAGAGGCAGCGACAACTGCGTCTCTCCCTCCGCGGCCTGCGCAACGTGAGAGGCGATTGCCCCGGGCTCTCCCATGAGCGCGATCTGCACTGGCGCTGTCGCGCCCGCCGCCACTCCCAACATCTGCACGGTTAGCGGGATCGCCTTCGCGTCCGCAAAGGCAACCCTCGCGACTGGCTGGAAGGCCAGCAGTGTGGGCTGTCGGTACCGCAGCAATTCGAGCCGACTGATGTAGAACTCGAGCTTGGTGCCATCCGCGTAGCTGGCGTCGGATATGAACACACCGACGGAGCTTACCTTGTCGGCATTCCCCAGACCACGCAGGTCGAAAGTGAAATCCTGCCACTGTCCGGCCTGGAGCGGTTGCGCCTCCTTCTCCCAGCCGGAGTTGTGCCCTTCGGTGCTGATGGTGAGGCCCAGAGGTTCTGCCGGGAATGACCCCCTGTCGGTTCGGGCAAGGACGCGCAGATGGATCTGTTCCCACTTCCGCCAATCACCTGGCCGCATTTCCCGAGAGATGCGCGGCCATCCGATAGGGTAGTTGGCTTCGCCCGCCTTCCAGTCGACCGTCAGGGCGAAGCGGAACGCGTCGACGCCGTCGAGGACAGTGGCGCTCAAGCTGGACTCGGTGGCCTGCCAGCCATCGACGGTCTTGCCATCGATCAGGACCAGCCGCTCCCTGTCATCCGCCGCGATCTGAGCGACGGCGGGAGTCGACGCGAGCGCGCAGAGCGCGGCGAGCGCGAGCAGCAGGGGAAGACGGCTCATCACAACTCCTCAGGAGTCAGTGCTGGTTCGTGTGCCCTGGGGTGATTCGCAGCGGTGACGGAGAGTCCTGCACGAACGCCGCGCGAGCAGTTGACGCCGCGCCGGAGAACTGCCCCCGACGATGGTCCGGCCTCGTACCCGCTTACTTCCCCCCAGCCGAGGCCGCCTCGGCCGCAGTCTCCGTCGCCTCGGCCACATCCCGACCTCCCAGCAGCCGCGCCCACGCTACCACTGAGGTGGCGACGATGATCACTGCCATCACCATCATCGCCGCCGTCAGGAATGCGTTCAGGTAGGCCTGTTTTGGCAGGTAGTTCGTCGTCAGGTTGAGCCACCCCGCGTAGAGCGTCGTAACGAAGACGAACACCAGCGGAATCGCGGTCGTGAGAGCGTACTTCGGAACCGAGATGCGCAGAATGAAGGTCGTGCCGATAGCCAAAGCGATCGCCGCCAGCAACTGGTTGGCGATACCGAACATAGGCCAGATGCTCATGATATCGTTGCCGTAGAGGAGGTACCCCCAGCAGAAACAGGCGAGGCCGCTCGTGAGGATGATACTGGCATAGCTGGACCGACCAGCTTCCGCCCCTCCCCTCAGGTGCAGAAACTCGTGCACGATGAACCGTGCCACCCGCGTCCCCGTGTCCACGGCCGTGAGGATGAACAGCGCCTCGAACATGATGGCGAAGTGGTACCAGTAGGCCATCAGCCCCCTCATGCCCGGGGATGCCGGAGAAGATCTGCGCCATGCCCACCGCCAGCGACACCGCGCCGCCCGTGCGCCCCGCCAGCTGCTCCTCGCCGACCATCTGCGTCAGCGCCTGCAGGTTCCCTGTTCGTTCCCGCCCAGGCCGGAACCATGCTCGATCGACTTCGCATTGATCGCGAAGTAGTCATACGGGAGTAGCGACGTCGCCGCGATCAGCGCCGTGATGGCAACGAACCCCTCCATCAGCATCGCCCCATAGCCGATAAAGCGCAGATCGCCCTCGGAGTCGATCATCTTCGGCGTCGTGCCGGAGCTGATCAGCGCGTGGAACCCCGAGATCGCCCCGCACATGATGGTGATGCACACGAACGGCCACACCGTTCCGGGAACCACCACGCCCCCGCCCCCGATGAACTCCGTCGTCAGCGGCATGCGCAGGTGTGGATGCACCACCAGAATGCCTATAGACAAGGAGGCAGATCGTTCCGATCTTCATATAGGAGCTGAGGTAGTCGCGCGGGCAGAGCAGCATCCACACCGGCAGCACCGAGGCGACAAAGCCGTAGGCGGGCAGGAGCAGCTTGAGCTGCGTCTCCGTCAGCAGGAAGTAGTGCCCCCACGGCGTCTGCGGCACGGCCGCGCCGAAGATCACCGCGGCGAACACCAGGCTCACCCCGATCACACTCGCCTCCGCCACCTTCCCGGGCCGCAAGACGTGCAGGTAGAAGCCCACGAACAGGGCGATGGGGATGGTCGCGGCGATCGAGAAGGTGCCCCAGATCGAGTCGGAGAGCGCCTTTACCACCGAGATTGCCAGCCCGGCGAGGGAACACATGATGATGAACAGGATGGCGATGCTGGTGACGATGCGAGCGAGCCGCCCGATGTGCGTGCCCGCGATCTCGGAAAGCGACAGGCCGCGGCAGCGAACCGAGGCCACCAGGATGATGAAGTCGTGCACCGCGCCGGCCAGCACCGCGCCGATCACGATCCAGAGCGCTCCGGGGAGCACGCCCCACTGCGCCGCCAGCACTGGCCCGATCAGCGGTCCTGCGCCGGAGATAGCGGCGAAGTGATGGCCGAAGAGCACGTAGCGGTTGGTCGGGACGTAGTCTTTCCCGTCGTGAAGCTCGTGCGCAGGGGTCCGGCGCTCCGCGTTCACCATCACCACCTTGGCCGCAAGGAAGGCGGAGTAGAAGCGGTAGCCCAGGGCAAAGCAGCACGCCGCGCCGACCAGCAAGGTAAGCGAATTCACCTGATCCCTCCAGCGGCGGGTGAGAGAAGCGCCCGTCGAGTCCTCTGTGATCCCCAGGGATCAAGTCTACCGCAGATTGGAGCCGCTGGCAACGGGGAAGAGGCCTAGGGCCACCTCAGGCTGCTTTCCACTCCCTGCCCTGGCAGATTCGCCCCCTCTGTGCTAGACTTTTCCCGTGGCTACGCGTTCCTGACCGAGTTCTTGTGTTGCGCACCCGAACGAGTGCCACTCCGCGAAAGGAGGCGAGAGCAGGTTCAGCAGGCGGTGCTCCGTGCCACGTTGAGACCAATGAAGTGCCATCTTGTTGCAGTGTGAGGTCTGAGGATGCTGAGACGTCGAGCTGGTTTCACGCTTATCGAGCTGCTGGTCGTAATCGCGATCATCGCGATCTTGGCTGCAATGCTGTTCCCGGTTTTCGCCACCGCGGGAATCGGCCCGTAAGATCCAGTGCCTGTCGAACGTCAAGAACATCGCCATGGCGTTCCAGATGTACTTCACGGACTATGACAGGTATCCCCCGAGGGAACACAACCCGGAAGTGATTCAGTTCTTCAACGATGCTGGGTGCGACACCACCCCTGGTTGCTGCACTTACCCCACCAATGTGAACCCCTACCTCCGATGGCAGGTTTGCATTGATGAGTACGTCAAGAACCGCGACATCTGGCGGTGCCCGAGCGCGCAGTGGGTGCATGCTGCGGCACGCGTGTGGGGGCAGGCGAACTGGTTCCAGGAACTGCAGAGCAACGGCTTCACCTGCGCCTGCGAGGAAGCCTGGCCTCCGGGCTGGGCCGGTACCGTCACGGATAACCTGGGCCTGGTAGACGGCTGCCCTGGCGTCGACGGAAACTCGGCGACCGTTGACCAAGGCGCCACCGAGCTGGATTACTGCGACACCCACGGAGTCTACGGCGAAGTCGAGAAGAAGCTTTCCGCCATCGATGACCCGGCGAAGACCGTCGTCATCGCCGAGAAGGGCATCAGCGGGTACTTCGACGACATCGTGCAGGTCGCTTATCCTGAGATCTGCCGTGTCATCTGGGACCGCGTCGTAGACCGGCCCGACAACTGTGGTGGAAATGGCGAGCCGCCACAGGAAGTCACCTCCGACCAGATCAACGCCTTCTGGACCGACCCCTCCTGGCGCAACAAGTTCACGCGCCATCTGGGCGGCAACAACATCGGGTTCGCCGATGGCCACGCGGCCTGGATGGCGGCCGATGCCATGATCGCCGCCGCGAACGCGGGTCAACTCCCGCCCCTGGGTCCGATGGAGCTGCCTGGTCAGTAGGTGCGGGATCTCTTACACATGAGCAGACAAGCAGCGGAACTCGCTGCTAGCTGACACTGCGGGCGGAGTCCTTGACAGAGGGCTCCGCCCGCATCTCTTTGGGGGCGGCCCGCGCATCCCCGGAAGAGGAGGCGAGGCCGCGCGAGCGAATCCTGGGCCCACGGTCATTAGCGCTGCATCTCTCCGAAAGGGTCCACGCGGATGCCAGCAAGCAAGACGATCCTCATCCAGCCGTTGGGATTCGAGGG
This sequence comes from uncultured Armatimonadota bacterium, assembly GCA_963699135.1. Taxonomy (GTDB): domain Bacteria; phylum Armatimonadota; class Hebobacteria; order Hebobacterales; family Hebobacteraceae; genus JBEKKD01. Next base: position 3,269,071 of record OY969415.1, read on the forward strand.
GCCGATCGCGAAGGCGGCTGCCGAACTCGCCAGTTACCTGCCGAAACTCGCCAATGTGACGGCGATTGCTCTCCCTCCCCGCGCCGGACTGCCCGATGGGGTGAAGCCCACCATCGTTCTGGGCTCCGCCGATCACCTGAAAGCGTTCGGCCTGGGCGCGCTGCCCACCATGCGCCCGCTCGACGACGAGATCGCGCTGATCCCCAAGGGCGGTGTGCTCTATCTCGCCGGATCCAACCCCCGCAGCGTGCTCTTTGCCGCCTATCGCTTACTGGAGGAACTCGGCGCCATCTTCCTACGCCCCGGCCCGGGCGGCGAGGTGCTGCCGCGCAGCAAGACCCTCGCGCTCCCGGAGCGGCCCATCCGGGAGAAGGCCAGCTACCGCCATCGCGGCATCTGCATCGAGGGCGCGCCCCGGCTCGAGCACACTCTCGACCTGCTCGACTGGATGGCGAAGAAGAAGATGAACTCCTTCCAGCTCCAGTTCCGCCATGCGGGCGTTTTCTGGCGGCGCGGCTACGAGGGCGTCGAGATGGACTCGGCGACCCGCCGGAAGAAGCTCACCGAAGAGGACTGCTTTGCTCTCGATGATCGCGTAATCGCGCGGATGCAGGAGTACGGGATGATCCTGCACCGCGTCGGCCACGGCTGGACCAGCGCCGCCGCCGGCTATGGCGGGAACGACTGGGAGCAGACGAAGGCGATCCCCACGGGCGTGCGCAAGGACTGGCTCGCCCAGGTCAACGGCAAGGGCGACCTGTGGCACGGCGTTGCCATCAACACCGAGCTCTGCTACTCCAACCCCGAGGCGCGGGCGGCGCTGGTCGAGGAAGTGGTGACCTACGCCCGCCAGCACTGCGAGGTCGATGCCCTCCACGTCTGGATGTCGGACTCCTACAACAACAAGTGCGAGTGCGCCGCCTGCCGGAAGCGGACCCCCAGCGACTGGTACGCGGTGGTCGTCAACGAGATCGGCGCGCGGCTGAAGGCCGAGAAGCTGCCGACCCGCGTCGTCTTCCTCGGCTACGTCGATCTGCTCTGGCCGCCGTCGAAGACGAAGGTCACCCAGGACAATGTGATCTTCATGTACGCGCCCATCACCCGTTGCTTCCAGCACGCGCTCGATGATCCGAAGTGCGATGAGGAGCTGAGCCGCGGCCGGCCGGTGCTCAACAAGTGCCGGCTGCCTCGCACCAACCGCATGCACGCCCAGGTCGCGCGCGACTGGAAGAAGCACAAGCTCCCCGACAGCTTCCTCTTCGACTATCATCAGATGTGGACCGTCTGGCAGGACGGTATGGGGCGGGATGTCGGCGCCGCCATGGCCCAGGACATGCAGGACCTGAAGGGCCTGGGCATCGATGGCTTCATCAGTTGTCAGTGCGTGCGCGCCTTCTACCCCTTGCCCTACATGGCGAATGCCATGGCCGACATGCTCTGGGATCGCGCTCAGCCCCTCCGCGCCCATCGCCGCAAGGTCATGTCCGCTGCCTTCGGCCAGCATGCCGACGCGGTTGAGAAGTACTTCGCTCACATGGCCCACGGCTTCAAGGCCGGCGGCGAGTACGAGCACAAGCGCGCCCTCCCCGGCAGGGCGAAGCTGACCGCGATCGCCACTGAGGCGAGCGCCGCGCGGCGCCGATTCACTGCTCTGGCGAAGGTGGAGAAGGACGCAGTCGTGCGCAAGAGCCTGGAGCTGGTGGCGATCCATGCCGAGCACGCCGCCCTGATCGCGCAGGCCCACCTCGCCGGGATCAGCAGAGACAAGAAGGCGATCAAGGCCATGCGCGCCGCCTACGAGAAGCGCCTCCCGGCGATCCTGCGCGATTACTCCTCCTGGATCGACCCACTGATCGGAGGGCCCATGGCGCAGGCCTTCGCCGCCGCGGAGAAGGCGGCGGGGTAGAGCGCCCCTCTTACGCTGGCCGATCATACAGGAATCCCGTACACCCGTACATTGACGCCGACCGGGTGGCTTGATAACCTTCAAGCTAGCTATCTGATCGACCTGTCAGCCATCAAGCGCGCGCCGCGCGGCGCCCATCAGGAGAGGAGAACCGAACGATGATGACGGCAAAGGAACGCCAAGACGCTCTGAAGCAGAAGCGGCCCTCCATCGCCTGGCCCGGCGAGCCGCTGCTCGGCAGCTACTACGGTGAGGAGGAGATCGCCGTCGTCGTCAAGACCATTCGCGACTCCATGGACCCCACCGAAGGCTTCGGCTTCATCTGCGAGGAGATCGAGAACTTCGAGAGCGCCTTCGCCAAGTATTGCGGCACCGATTACTCCGTCTCCATCAACGGCGCCGGCGGCGGCCTCGATATGGCGGTGATGTGTCTCGACCTCCAGCCCGGCGACGAGGTGATCGCGCCCTCCATCAACTTCCGCGCCTCCCTCATGTCCATCATCGGCTGCGGCGGCAAACTCGTGCTCTGCGAGGTCGACCGTCAGACGCTCAACCCCGACCTCAACGATGTCGAGAAGAAGATCACCCCCAACACCCGCGCCATCCTCCCCACCCACATGAACGGCCTCTCCGCCGACATGGATGGGCTGCTGGAGCTGGCCAATCGCCACCCCCATCCCAAGCACGGTCCACTCAAGGTCATCGGCGACGGCGCCCGCGCCTGCGGCGGCGGCTACAAGGGAACGCGAATCGGCAAGAAGGGGTGGATGAACATCTTCAGCTTCCACACCCAGAAGAACATGACCACCCTCGGTGAAGGCGGCGCCATCACCACCGACGACCCCGACCTGCGCACTCGCCTCCAGGGCATCCGCCAGTTCGGCAATCCCATCCACTACGCCGACCCGAACCTGCGCGGCGCCGGTTGGGGCTCCAACTACAAGATGACCAAGGTCCAGGCCGCCGTCGGCATGGTGCAGCTCGGCCGGCTCCCCGGCCTCATCGAGAGTCGCCGCCGCCTCGCCTCCGCCCGCAACGAAATGCTCGAAGGCTGCGGCCTCCAGTTGCCCATCGAGCCCAAGGGCTACGAGCACAGCTACTACCTCTACACCCTCCTCGTGCCCAAGGACTGGGCGGGTGAGAAGCGGGACAAGCTGATGAAGCTGCTGCTCGACGAGTACGGCGTCGACACCGTCGTCGCCAACCCGCCCGCCCACCAGACCGTCACCTTCGTCAAGATGCACACCCAGGGCCAGCAGCTTCCCGTCTCCGACGAAGTCGGCGCCCGGCTCTTCTGCGCCCCCATGCACCCGATGATGTCCGACGAAGACAACCGCTTTATCTCCGCCGCCATCCTGGAGGCCTACGAGCGCATCGGCAAGGAATAGCGGAGCCAGTAGCCTACCCCGGCGCAAGCAGGGGTGGGGCCGTTGCCGTTGCTGTCATTGCGAGGGGCGGCCGTCGCCGCCCCGTGGCAATCTCACCGTTTCCCGGGCCCCCATGCTCGGGAAACGCCTTTCCGGGGCCTCGCGGATATGGTAATGTACGCGGTGAGGGTCACCGCGCCGGAGTGGCGGAACTGGCAGACGCACGGGACTTAAAATCCCGCGGGTCGTGAGGCCCGTGTGGGTTCGACCCCCACCTCCGGCAGAGAGAACGGCGGTTAGCTTCGGTAGCAGGCTGACGAAGCAGCAGAGGCCGCTGGCATACACCCTGGATGGTCGGCGCAGAAAGGGCAGCGCCAGAGGAGCGAGAGGTATGGGTAGCGCCAAGTGGGCGGTCGTGGTTGTAGCGATATGACTGGCGGTGACGGCCAGGCGAAGATGGTAGCGCCGGAGGTGGTGCGGGCGCAGCGATTTGAGCTGGTGGATGGGACGGGCGAAGTGCGCGCCATGCTGTCGCTGGACGCCGACGGCAACCCGAACCTGGCGCTCCATGACGCGAAGGGCGAAGTGCGCGCCATGCTGTCGCTGGACGCCGACGGCAACCCGAGCCTGGCGCTCCATGACGCGGAGGCAGTGCGCGCCGTGCTGTCGCTGGACGCCGACGGCAACCCGAACCTGGCGCTCCTTGATGCAGAGGCGGTGCGCGCCATGCTAAGGCTGGACACCGACGGCAACCCGAGCCTGGCGCTCAGCGACGCGGAGGCAGTGCGCGCCATGCTGTCGCTGGACGCCGACGGCAACCCGAGCCTGGCGCTCCATGACGCGGAGGCGGTGCGCGCCATGCTGTCGCTGGACACCGACGGCAACCCGAGCCTGGCGCTCCATGACGCGGAGGCGGTGCGCGCCATGCTGTCGCTGGACACCGACGGCAACCCGAGCCTGGCGCTCCATGACGCGGAGGCAGTCCGCGCCATGCTTTCGCTGGACACCGACGGCAACCCGAACCTGGCGCTCAATGACGCGAAGGGCGAAGGGCGCGCCATGCTAAGGCTGGACACCGACGGCAACCCGAGACTGGCGCTCCATGACGCGGAGGCAGTGCGCGCCATGCTGTCGCTGGACACCGACGGCCGCCCGAGCCTGGTGCTCCTTGATGCAGAGGCGGTGCGCGCCTGGCTGTCGCTGGACACCGACGGCAGCCCGAACCTGGTGCTCCTTGATGCAGAGGCGGTGCGCGCTTGGCTGTCGCTGGACGCCGACGGCAACCCGAACCTGGCGCTCAAAGACGCGAAGGGCGAAGGGCGCGCCATGCTAAGGCTGGACGCCGACGGCAACCCGAACCTGGCGCTCAATGACGCGAAGGGCGAAGGGCGCGCCATGCTGTTGCTGGACACCGACGGCAGCCCGAGCCTGGTGCTCAATGACGCGAAGGCAGTGCGCGCCATGCTGTCGCTGTTTTCCGACGGCAGCCCGCTCCTGGTGCTCTTGGACGAGCAGGGGCAGCACATCGCGAGCCTGCCATAGATTCGGCCGGCGGCCAGGCGGCCGAGGGCGGGCGACGGGAAAAGAGATCACCGAAGCTGATAGCATCCCGGCGACGTTTCCTTGAACATGCCCCGCAATGGCGGATGCGCAACGCCAGGGGAAATGGTTCGGACGGCGACTGCTGAGGGCAGGCCCAACAGCTTGCGCCGAGTGGTTGGAATCGCGAAGCTGCTTAAGGTATGGTGCGTGTTCTCTTCGCGGCGCGGGCGAGGTAGGAGAGTAGGCGAGCAGGAGCGCGAGGGCCGTGTGGCAGGCCGTTGCCCCGGTCACTGTCTGCCGGGGCGCTCGCTACCTCTCCTCTCGCACTTCTGAGCGGGAGTGCTGTGCCGGCGAATCGGCAGGCCTCCACTGCTAGACAACGCACTAACCCCCGGGCATACTTCCCCAACGCGGTCGTGTGAGAGGTGGTGGCGACTACTATGCAGAGCACTGTCCTCGCAGGTCAAGGCTGGAGGTCCGCAGAACCCGGACGATGCTGGAGGGGTGCGCCATGCTCGCGCTCGCACTGATTCTCGCTTTCTGTCTGCTGATCGCCGGGGTACTGGCATTCCTATACTCGCGGCCCCTTACCATGGATGAAGTACGTCAGCTCGCCATTAAGCGCAGGACGCGAGACATCGGCGCGTACTTCTCACACCGGGGAGGGGAAGTGAGTGTCGATCCGAAGTTCAAGAAGAAGATGAAGGCCGACGGCAGATTCTATCCTGTTGACGAGGACCTCGCCTCATTTCCGTCCATCGCGGCAGGCCTGCTCAAGTACAAGAAGCATGAGTGGATGATAGTCGCGCTAGAGAAGGCTGGCCGGGTGCGTCTGATCTGGGCGAACAAGGGGCCGGATAAGTCTCAGGTCACATGCGTTCTTCCCTTGGAGGCCATAGCGCAGTTCGCTCGCGAGGATGCCTGCAGCTCCGTCTTGTGGTTCCATAACCACCCGAACAGCGACCCCAGCAGGTATAGCTGCACCGCTCCCAGCCCAGTTGACACGGCAAGCGCCGTCCATGCCTCGCAGTTTCTCAATGAACGCGGCATCAACCATGCGGGGTTCGTCTGCGAGAGAGGCCGCTCATACCGTTACTCTCTGGCTCCTGCAGACGCATTCCTGCCGCTGCCGGAGTATGTGGAGCGCGCGATCAGCGCTAACGGCAGGTCGAAGCTCGCGAATCTGTCACTTCATGGAGAACGGCTTCTCGGATAGCTCTCGGTGATCGTGCGAGGAACCGCCCTACCCGCCGCACGCGGTCCTGCGTACAGCGCTCGGGTTGGCTTCGCGTGCTAACGGCGGCTAGCCACAGTCCGCGGCAGGCTTTCCGGTTGCTCCCGCGCCCCGCGCCCAAGCCGATCTGACGACCATATGACAGAGCCAACCCCCATGCCCATCCGCCCCTTCCAACCTGGCGACGAACCCGAGTGGCTCCGCATGCGGATCGCGTTGTGGCCGAATCACTCGGCCGAGGAGCTTCGCGACGGAATCGCGCGCACCCTCGCGAATCCCCAGCGCGACACCGTGTTCGTGGCGGAGAGGCCGGACGGCGGCCTCTGTGGATTCGCGGAGGTGTCTCTGCGGGACTCCGCGGACGGCTGCACTACCAGCCCGGTCGGCTACCTGGAGGGATGGTACGTTGACCCCGACTGCCGTCGGCAGGGAGTGGGGGCGCAACTCGTCGCCGCGGGGGAGGCCTGGGCGCGAGAACGGGGCTGCCAGGAGATGGCCTCCGATGCCTATGTCGACAACACCGTGAGCAGAACCGCCCACGCCGCCCTCGGCTTCCGGGAAGTGCACCTCCTCGCGCACTTCGCCAAGCGCCTCCCGCCCGCTCCGTAACCCGTTCTTGTTGCTTCGGTAGTTCTACTGCCGAAGCGCCTCCGCTGTCATTGCGAGGGGCGGCCGTTGCCGTCCCGTGGCAATCTCATCGTTGCCGTTCCGCCCGCCGTAGGCGGGCGCTATCTATGTTCATCTGCGTTCATCTGCGGTTCCATAATCTGCGCAATCTGCGGACACCTCCCTTCCCCTCCCTCTTGCCCCACAATCCTTACAGGTATTTGCCTCCCGATATGCAATAGCCCCCGCGGGAGGCGGCCATGCTCAATCTCGAAGTCATTCTCGCTGCTATCGGGCTCGCCATTGGGGCGGTGGCGGCCCTCTTTTCGTTCTTCGTCCCCCAGATGATCACGCCGTCGGCCCGCTCCGGCGAGCGGCCGCGGATCACAGGCGGATTCGCGCTCGCGCTTCTGCTGATCGTCGTGCTGGGCCTGCTCGCCCTACTCAAGCACCCGCCGTTCTCGTCGGGCCAGCACCTGGGCGCGGGCTACCTGATCGCCGGCCTGGCCGCGCTGCTGGGCGCGCTCGCCTGCTCCCGGATCCCCAACCCCGGACTTGCCTACTGGCCCTTCCCCTACGCCCTCCAGGCCTCAATGGCCCTCGTCGCCTCCTCCCTCACACTGCTCATCTTCAAGGGCGATCCGGTGGAGGCGATGCTGGGCTGCGCGCTCGGGTTCACCCTCGTCGCCGGCTGCTTCCGCATCACCTACGGCGCTGGCCGCATGCTCGATCTCGCCCGCGCCCTGGAGGCGGGAGCGGCGCTGGCCGTCATCCTCTCCGCAGCCTGCACCCGCGGCGTCTTCCACTTCCACAGCCGCGATCAGCGCGGCTGGTGGGCCTTCCCCCTCGCTCTCGCCGCCTTCTGGCTCCTCGGCCAGATCATCTCCTACCTCGCCTCCGCCAGCAAGTCGCTCACCAAGCTCCCCATTGCCTCCCTGCTGATCTCGTCCACCCTCTCCGTGACCCTCGCGCTCGTCCTGGGCAGCGTACTCGGCCTCAAGCTCCAGCCGGCCCTCTCCGTCGTCACTCTCTTGCTGACCGGCGCGGTGACCGCCGCCCTCATCATCTGGCTCGCCATGACCGCCGAGCGCGAAGCCCAGGACTGGGCGCTCTGGCTTCAGGTGGGAGGGACCTGCGTCATCCTCGCCCTCCTCCTGCTCATCGTCAGCTTCAAGATCCTCGCCGGCTACGGCGTAGCTATCGCCCTCATCGCCGCCTGGGCGGTGGTCGGGTCGGCCCTCGGGATGGGGGCTTTCGCCGCCCGCCTGCCTCTCCAGGTGGTGATGATGGGGGCGAACTTCCTCCTCCTCGAACTCTTCCTGGCGCGCCCGGGCATGCACGTCGGGCAGTCCGACCTCTCCCTTCACTACGCCGTCGTTGGCGCAGTGATCGGCGTGCTGCTCCCCGCCGTCTACTCCTCCCTCTTGCTGGAGGCCGGCATCGGCCGCACCATCATGTTGGGTGTGCTCGGCTCACTCACGCCCGTCATCTTCCTCACCTTCTGGGGCCAGGACGTGCTGCTCGGGCTGATGGTCGGCCTGGTCGCCCGGCAGGGCGTCGGCGCGGGATTCGTGGCGCTGGTGGCGACCAGCGAGAAGTGGGCTCCCTGGCAGGCGCCTACCGCCCTACTCGCGCTCGGCATGGCCATCGTGACGGTGCAGTTCAGCCAGTCCCTCTCATTCCTCTATGACATGCCGCGTCTCTACAAGGCCTATCTCGCGGGCGGAGTGGCCGCGTTGGTAGTGCTCTGGGTAGTGGCGCTCGCGCTCCACACGCATCGCGCCTCTCGTCGCGCCGCGGGAGCCGCGGGCCAGGTCAGCCCCTGGAGCCAGATATGACCCGCGTTCCGCGCTGGCTTCTGCCTTCCATCCTGGCCCTGCTCTGGCTGGGGGGGATGCTCGTCTACCTCATCTTGCAGAGCACGCCGGAGGGCCGCCTCCAGGGCATCGTGCTCGCCGAGGAGACCGGCCGACCACTCGCCAAGGCGCACCTGCAGTTGAGCGCGGCCTCCGCCTCCATCGTGCACGACTTCTACACCCGGGCCGATGGCCGCTTCAAGACCGGCCGCCTTCCTACCGGCGACTACCAGTTGACGGTCATGACCCGCGCCCACAAGCTCGGCCCCGTTGCTCTCACCATCCAGGAGGGCGTCACCAAGGAAGTCGCGCTCGAGCTTTCCCCCGTCACTCCGTTCTTTGAGATGACCGCGCCCTGGCACACGGCCACGCTCGACGAGACTCCGCAGGTCATCGCCGGCGGCTTCCTCACGAACCAGGTGCTGAGCTTCCAGTTCTACCGCATCGATTCGTCGGCCTTGTTCGGCAAGACCGAGGGATCGCTCTACGGTCTACTGCACGGAAGGTACCAGGAGGGACAGCAGCAGTGGTTCATCGGCGGGAACCCCGCGCTCACCCCCATGGGCGAGTTCTCGGCGCCGATCAAACGGCACGACAGCGAAGGGCTGTTCCGGGAGCGGTTCGATCTTCCCTCGCTGCGCGGGAAACCGGGCATCTACCTGATCGTCGCCCGCGCCGACTCCCGCGTGCAGGTCACGTGGGTGACGGTGACGCGCCTCGGCCTCATCATGAAGCGCTGGGGGAACGAAGCCCTCTCCTACGTCGTCGACCTCAAGACCGGCGAGCCGATCCCCGACGCCGATGTCGAGTTCACGATCGCGAAGGGTGGGCGCTCGTCCGGGCGGACAGATAAGGATGGCATCTTCCAGACTCGCCTCCGTCTCGCGCCCAAGGGGGAGGACCAGTCCCTGCTGGTTCGCGCCGATAAGGACGGCTCGTCCGCTTTCCTGCGCGACCACATCTGGGGTGAGGAGGGCGACGGGCAGACCCGCGTCTACTCCTACACCAACCGGCCGGTCTACCGACCGGGCCACCTGGTGAGCTTCAAGGGCATCGTTCGCACCTTCGCCGATGAGAAGTACCAACCCCCTTCCACCGCGCCGGTGAAGGTGGAGGCCTGGGATTCGCGTGAGACCCTCGTCTACAAGGGCGACCTGACCACCGACCGATTCGGAGGCTTCGACGGCCAGCTCCGCCTGAACGACGAGGCCGCCACCGGCGTCTACCGCCTCGTCAGTACGATAGCAGGTAAGCCCTACGAGTCCTACTTCAAGGTCGCCGAGTACCGCAAGCCGGAGTATACCGTCGACCTCGCGAGCGAGAAGAAGCGCTACGTCCGCGGAGAGGAGATCAAGGTCGATCTCTCCGCGCAGTACTACTTCGGCGCCGCCGTCGCCGGCGCGGAGGTCAGCTACTCCGTCTACCGCAATCCGCACTATGCCTATGGACAGGATGAAGGAGACGGAGGAGATTCCTACTCAGAGGAGGGGGGCGGCGAGTACCTCGGCGCCGCCGTCCAGGAGGGAACCACCAGGACTGACGACAAGGGTGAGGCCCACATCTCCATTGCGACCAGGAAGTCGCTCATTGCGCGCTGGCAGGAGGAGAGCGACGAGGATCAGCAGCTCGGCGATAACGATTACACCGTCGAGGCGACCGTAACCGACCCCAGCCGCAAGCAGGTGACGGGGAAGCTCTCGGTGCTAGTGACGCAAGGGGAGTACTTCCTCACCCTGAAGCCCTCCAGGTTCGTGGCCTCGCCGGGCGACGAGATCTCCGTGGAAGTGAAGGCTCAGGACTACGATCATCACCCCATCCCCAACGCGAGGCTGACGATCACCGCAGGCCGGGAGATCTGGTCGGCCACGCGCTCCCGATTCGAGGAGGATGCCAAGCAAGACGTCACCACCGACGCCAAAGGCCTCGCCACCTTCCGCTTCACGCCGCGCAAAGAAGGCAGCTACACCTTCAAGGCCAGCGCCAGGGACAACCGCGGCAACCGCATCATCGGGAGCGGCTATCTCTGGGTGACGGGTGAGCAGTACTGCGACCTCCCCATGCAATACCCGGAGATGGAGATCATCGCCGACAAGCCCTCCTACCGCAAGGGCGAGACCGCCACGCTGCTTGTGAACACACAGTTCAAGGGAGCCACCGCGCTCGTCACCATCGAGGGGCCGCGCCTTTACGAGCGCCGACTCGTCGCCCTGAAGGGCAGCTCCACGCGGATCTCGGTGCCGATCAAGCCGGAGTACGCGCCCAACTTCTTCTTCTCCATCGACCTCATCCGCAACAAGCAGTTCGCCAACCAGGAGAAGCGGATCAGGGTCTCCATCGAGGAGCGCCAGCTCCAGGTGACAGTGAAGCCGAGCAAGAGCCTCTACGCACCGGGTGAGCGCGCCACCTACGACGTGCTGACCGCCGACTGGCAGGGGCATCCAGTGCCGGCCGAGCTGTCCCTCGGCATCGTGGATGAGTCCGTCTACGCCATCCAGGAAGACACCACCGAACCCATGCTTCGGTTCTTCTACCCGCCGCGGGAGAACTCGGTCAGCACCACCTACTCGTTCTCTCAGATCTACCTGGATGCCAACAAAGAGCCCGTCAGCATCAAGGTGCGCAAGCAGTTCCCCGACACCGCCTACTGGAATCCGACGGCTTGTAACCGGCGCGGACGGCAAGGGGCGGGTTTCGTTCACCATGCCCGACACTCTGACCACCTGGCGCGCCACCGCCCGCGCCATCACCATAGACACCGCGGTGGGCGAAGCCGTGGCGAAGGCCAAGTGCAGCAAAGACCTGCTGGTACGACTGGAGATGCCGCGATTCGCCACCCAGCATGACCGGTTCACCCTCTCCGCCATCGCCCACAACTACACCAAGGCGAGGCAGGCCGTGTCGATGTGGCTGCAGGCCCCGGGGCTTACGTTCCTGGAGCGGCCCAAGTCAGGGGAGAAGCAGCGGTTCGATCTCGCCTCCGATGCCATCCGGCGGCAGGACTGGCAGGTTGAGGTTCCTGGAACGACCGCCGGGCCGGTGACCGCCTACCTGCAAGCGGAGGGGGGCCTCTCTGACGCGGTCGAACTCCCGCTTCCCGTTGTGCCGCATGGCCGGGAACGAGTGGAGTGGCGCAGCTTCAGCAGCGCCGCTTCCGGCGTGGTCGCTGAGCACGTGCTCATCCGGCAGGACTCGGTGCCCGGCGCCAGCGATGTGCGCGTGCGGCTCGCGCCCTCGCTCGCCTCGGTCATCCTCGGCGCGCTCGACTACCTCGCGACCTACCCCTACGGCTGCACCGAGCAGACCATGAGTTCTTTCCTGCCGGATGTGATGGTGGCCCGAGCCCTGCGCCAGCTCAACCTCCCCAATGCCCAGCTCGAGAAGCGGCTGCCGGACATGGTGCAGACCGGCCTCAGTCGGCTCTACAGCTATCACCACGGAGACGGCGGCTGGGGATGGTGGCAATACGACCAGAGCGACCCGTGGATGACCGCCTACGTTGTCTTCGGTCTGCTGATGGCCAAGCAAAACGGCTTCGCTATCAATGAGGGAGTGCTGGAGAGCGGCCTCTATCGGCTGACGCAGATGGCGCGACCCATGACGCAGTCCAGTCTGTTGCAGTTCGGGCCGGCACAGCCTGGGTCGATCCGGCCCGGGTCGATGAACTCCGCCGCCATGCGGGAGCGCGCCTACGTGCTCTACGTCCTGGCTCTGGCGGGGAAAGGCGAGGCCGTGGACGTGGGGCTCTCCACCCTCTCGGCCAATCTCAGATCACTGGACAGCTACACCCTCGCGCTCCTCACCTCCGCCCTCCTGGCCCGAGGAAGAGAGCCAGCAGCGGCGGCGACTGCCAAATGGCTCTGGGGAAAGGCGCAGCAGACCCAGGCCCACCTCTACTGGAAGGGCAATGACGCGGATGGCCGCGGCGGCGACACGGAGACAACGGCCGTGGCCTTCAGGGCGCTGCACTCGCTCCGCCCCTCCGATTCTCGGTTGCCCAAGGCCGTGCGCTGGCTGGTGCTCAACCGCGAGGGTAATCACTGGGTCTCAACCCGAGATACGGCCTTTGTGCTCTATGCCATTACTGATTACCTGAAGAGTTCGCAGGAGCTTTCGCCCGACTATCGGGTGAGCATCAGCGTCAACGGCAAGCAGGTGACAGCGCGGCGGTTCACCCGGGCCGACCTCTTCGCCCCCGAAGTCGAGGTCAAGGTTTCCGGCGCGTCGCTGCCCAAGGGCGACAACGTTCTGACCATCGACAAGCAGGGCCCCGGCAATCTCTACTACACGCTGATCTCCCGCCAGTTCGTTGGGCAGGAGGACATGGCCGAGCTAATCACCGACGCGGGCATCTCCATCGATCGGCAGTACTACCGGATGGAGAGTAGGAGCGACCCTCGCACCGGGATCATCGCCACCGGGCCGGCGCTGCGGCCGTCCTCTGAGTTCAGATCGGGCGATGCCGTGCTGGCGCGCCTGACCATCAGCGCGCCCCGCGAGTACGACTACGTGATCGTGGAGGATCCACTCCCCGCGGGATGTGAGGTCGCCGAGCAGCCCGATGCCACTTCCTCCGAGTGGGATCGGTGGTGGTCGAACCTGGACGTGCGGGACGAGAAGGTGGCGATCTTCGCCCGCCGCCTGCCCAAGGGCAACTCGACCATCGAGTATCACCTCCGGCCCCAGATTCCGGGCAGCTACCACGTGATGCCCACCGAGGTCTACTCGATGTATAACCCGGACCTGCGCGGCTCCGGTGCGGAAGCGAGGATGGAGGTGCGATGAGCCGTCGCCTCGCGCTGGCTCTGCTGACGCTGCCCCTCCTCGGCCTGGCAGGTCTCCTGCTCTGGTTGGCGCGCCTTCCCGCCGGCGAACGCCAGATCGCCGCCTATGCCACCAGCCTTCGCGGCCGCACCCGCTCCCAGGTGCACAACGTGCAACTGGCCGTCCAGGCCCTCGATGGCCTCACCGTGTCCCCTGGCAAAGAGTTCTCGTTCAATGAATCCGTCGGGCCCTGGACTCAGGACCGCGGGTATCGTAAGGCTCCCGTCAGCTACTCCGGAGAGATGGCCCAAGACTGGGGAGGTGGAGTCTGCCAGGCCTCCAGCACTCTCTACAACGCCGCGCTGCTCGCCGGCCTTCCCATTCGCGAGCGCCATCGCCACTACTGGCCCGCCAGCTATGTTCCCCCGGGCCAGGACGCGGCCGTTGCCTACCCCAACATCGACCTCCGAGTCGTGAACTCCCTGGGCGCGCCTCTGCGCATCTCCGCCAGGATTGAGGGCGAGGCGGTCCAGATCCGGCTGCTCTCCCGCGGCCTCCCGCCCCGGGTCGCGCTCGACCGGCGTGTGATCTCCATGACCCAGCCCACCACCGTCGTCAGATACGTCGCGCAACGCTCCGAGCCGGTCGTCACTGCTGGGCAAGCGGGCTGCGAGGTGGTACTCTATCGCGAGTTCCTGGGAGACAGACCACAGCGAGAGCTGGTCTCGCCGCGATACCTATCCACCACAACACCGAGTTATCTGGCGATGACATTCCCGAGCAGTCGCCGTCTTGAGATCACCGAGTTCGGTTCGACGCTTCTGTCAAACCTCACCCGCCTGGCGAACAGCCACCTCAGCGCGGTGCCCCCCGGATGGCAGTTGTCGCCGCAGCAGGTCGAAGCGGTGCTGTCCGGCGCGCATGGCTTCTGGCGCCTCCGCTATTCGGACCGTGAGCAAGCAGGACAGGAGACCCTGTGCGTAGCCGAATTGGTGCGCCTTGCCGCCGCCGCCCGCCTGGTCTACGCCCACCCCTCCCCCGGAACCGACCCCGAGCCGCCCCGGCTCGAGGCGCACCTCAACTGGCTCTTCGCCGACCCCGAGGACGACGCGGCCCTTGACCTACTCATCGGCGAGCTTGTCGCCCGAGCCACCCGCCAGGGCTGCAGCCGGGTTTGGGCCTCGACGCGGTGCGATTTTGGCATCGGCTGGTTCAACCTTCCCGACACCTGGCCGCACCTTATCCGTGGGCTACAACGCGCCGGCTTCGAGACCATCGACAGATGGGTGATGCTCACCTCCGACATCAGCCTGCCCGAGCCGGCCGAGGATCCTCCGATCCGCCGCCGGGAGCTACACTGGGAGGTCAGCGAGGCTTCGCTCGAATGGCGCCTGGAAGCGTGCCGCGATGGGGCGGCGATTGGCGACTGTCAGGCCTGGGGTGTCCCGCCCTACCTGGAGGGATGCCCCGGATACTCCGAGTGGATCACCCTCGAAGAGCTGAACGTGGCTGAACCCCACCGCCGCCAAGGGATCGGCCGCTTCCTCCTCCAGGAGCAACTGCGGGCCCAGGCGGAGCGGGGTGTGAAGCACGCCATGGTCTGGGTCGAGTCCGCCAACCTCGCCGCCCGCAGATTCTGCGACGCGGCCGGCTTCTCTCCCAGAACCGAGAGCTGGCGACTGGTCAAGCGCCTAGACTGAGGCCCCTGCGCCTGCCGGCGCGGTTACGCCCTCCCCATCACCCGTTCCAGCAGCCGCAGGTGGCCTTCCTCTTCCCGCCGCAGCTCCGCCAGCATCTTCTTCATCTCCGGCTCGGTGGCCGCCGCCTCCGCGCGGGTGTACACATCTATCGCCTGCTTCTCACCTGCGACGTGCGCCTCGATGATCTCCCGCAGGCCCGAGCGCACGCGGAGTTGCGGCAAGTCGGCCTTCGGCTCCGACCCCAGCGAGTAGATGAGCTGCGCCGTCTTTTCGGCGTGCTCGGTCTCCATGTCGAGGATCAGCCGCAGCTGTCGCTTCGTCTCGTCATCCTGCACCTGCGCGATGTGCTGTGGCAGCAGAAACAACGCGCCGTACTCCAAGCTGATCGCCTCATTCAGGACTCGGATCAAGTCTTCATTAGCAGCCACCACTTACCTCCACTTCGTCTGAATATCCCTGTCGGACGATTACTCCCTCCCCCGGGTCTCTCCCTGCGCCCACCGCCGACATCGCACGCCGCGAGGAGCAAGACGAGGAAAAGCCTGGACCGCTGACGAACGGAGGAGACTGCTCCGCTCGCAAGTGAGAGCACGAGAGGCGATGAAAACGTGAAGATCACCGTTCGGATTGCGATGCTGATAGCCGGGCTGCTCCTGGTGGCGCTGCTCGCCGGCTGCCCCGGCATGCCCGGCGCTCCCGGCGCTCCCGGCGCCGCTGGCAGCTCCGCGCAGAACGTCCCACCTGGCTTGCAGCCCCCTCCTGGAGCGAAAAGCGGAGGCGCCCGCACCCTCATGGGAACCACCATCACCTCGCCCGACGATGCCATCCTGCTCGTTCGCTATGGTTATGGCCAGGCGGCGGATGCCTCCTGGAAATCGTGTCGTCGCGCCATCCTGCTCGACGCCGCGGTGATGGTCGAAGGGATCAACTTCGACGCCAGAGACAAGCAGGCCGAGAAGGACGTGAACCAGCTCCTACCGATGGCCGGGCTGACGTTCTACTGGAAGTATGAGCCCAAGCCCACCCCGCCGCCACAGGCTAAGTCGACGGGTCGGGGCGCCAGGCCGGGTCAGCCCCAGCAGCCCGGCGCCAAGCCCGAGGGCGTCCCCCCGGCGAAGCGGGGGCGTTAGGCGCCCGAGCGACTAGACCGGCCGCGCCGTCGGCGCGGCCTTCGCGGGTGGGTACAGCCGTGCGATCTCCTGCTGGACCACCGCCAACGTGTCCTCGGAGTTGTAGCTGGAGTTGGGTTCGTTCGGCTTGTGGAAGAGCTGCACCGCGCGTTCCTGGCCGTCGCGCTTCAGCGTGAACTCATAGCGGTTATTGACCAGCACCGTGGCGCAGGTCAGGCGCTCCCGCATCATCTCCTGGCGCGCCGCCGGGTTGTTCCGATCGCTCACATCGAAAATCTGTAGGCGAACCTTGTCCGGCTCCTGCTCGGCGATCCCTCGCAGCAGATCGGCCGTCTTCCGGTGGCAGTCCGCGTACAGCGGCGCGAAGAGCTTCACCAGCACCTTGGCCGACGGCGATCCGACGTCGACCGAGGGGTTCTCTCCCGGGTTCACGAACTCGCCCCGGCCCAGCCGGTTCACCGACTTCAGCGTCCAGCCGCCCTCCGCCGGCTCGATGTCGGCGCTGATCTCATCCCCCAGACCGGCCTGCGCCGGCCACGCGAAGCTCTTATCGACGGCCACCGTCAGCGTCTGACCTACGCGCGCCGCCATCTCCTTTGCTTCCGATGCATCCACGCGCACGTCGATCTCGGCGGGCCTGCGCAGGTCAGGGCGCATCGCCACCACTGTCCCAACCAGGCTTTGCGGCTGCGCCCAGGCGGTTGCCGCCCAGGCGAGAACGACCAGCGCGACTGTCGGCAAACAGATCCTCTTCATCAGTTCCTCCTGCGGCCACGCTATCATCGTGGCTCGGGTCAGTCAGCCAGTCCCATTGCTCTAAGGTTCTCCGGGGGCGCCAACTTCCTTCGGCGGCTGACTGTCCAACGCTGCCGGCCTCGGCGTGATGCCTGCTTCCTGCGCGTAGCGCTTGATCCCATTCACAATCCCCTGCGCCGCCTCCTCCCGGAAATCCGAGTCGGCGAGCTTGCGCTCATCCAGGCTGTTGCTCAGATAGGCCACTTCCACCAGCACCGCCGGTACATGCGTACCATACAACACGATGATCGGCTTGGGGTGATGCATCGCGCCACCATCGTGAAGCCCGGTAGCGCGGACCACCTCCTGCTGCATCACCTGGGCGAACGCGATGCTATCCTCTTTCCGGTAGTAGGTCTCGGTGCCGCGAACCGCGCCCGGATTCGAACTCCACGCGTTCGCGTGGATAGAGACGAACAGGTCGGCCCCGCACTCGTCCGCAATCGCGCAGCGTGAGAACAGCTCCCGCCGGTGCTCGTCCCGATTGGATGAGGACCAGGGGATGACAGCCGCATCTGTCGCCCGCGTCAGCCTCGCCCTCACCCCCATCCCTTCGAGCATGCGGGCGACACGCTCCGCCACATCGAGGTTGACGTCCTTCTCCATCAGCCCGGACCGCCCGATCGCTCCCGTGTCCGACCCGCCGTGACCCGGATCGACCACCACCGTCAGCCCCCGCATCTCGAACCGCCCCAACAGCAGCCGGATCTCCCCCCGGTCGGCAATCAGGCTGTGCTCGGTCGGCTCCGTGAGCGCAACCGTCAGCCGCTGCGCATTGGGCTTCTCCGGCGACGGCCCCAGCGAGACCGACGACACCAGCCTGTCGTGCATCTCGGGCACCGGGCCCGAGACGCGATTTTCAGCGCTCGCGATATCGACCCAGATCGCCGGAGGGTCGTCGCTCACGCCGGATTCGCACGTCGCTCTGCCGAAGGTCGAGACCGTCACCACCGCTAGCCGCGGCGACACCCGCCTGAATCCCAAACCTGACAAGACCACCGGCGGCGCCTCCGGCGACACCTTCGCCGCGCCAGGCAGCGGGAAGTCTATCTGCAGCGTCCGCTTCCCCTCCCCCAGCCGGATGTCATAGGGCTTCCACTCCGAGAGCTCCACCACCAGCCGCACCACATCTCCGTCGGCCGCGGGCGCCAGGCTCTTCTGGCTGATGCGGGCCCCGAGCAGGTAGCTTCCCTCCAGCTTGAACTCGGAAGGTATGCTGGACAAGTCTGCGTCCATCAGGTCGATGAACAGCCGCGGCGTCCCCTCCTCCACTCGTCCTGACTCATACTTGATCGGTGCCTCGGCCGCCACCGTCACGCGGTACCGGTCGGCCAGCGTCTGGAGTGTGAACTTCCGAACCCAGGGGTGAATGAACAGCGTGCGCGAGACTCCGTCCCATCTCACCGCGCATCCGAGCAGCGAGCCCACCGCCTTCGCCGGCAGGAGGACCTCCTTGCCTTGCTTCCTGGGCAGGCCCGGCATCTCCCGCAGCACCCCATCTCGCGTCGCCTCCGGCCGGGTGCGGGAGATCACGACTTCCTGCTGCGCCCCGGTGGTGATGCGGATCGCGTCGGTCGCCACTTGGTGCTTGGCCCCGAGGAGTTCTAGCGTCGGGAGAAGAGGAGCGAAAACATCGTCGGCGGCCGTCACGAAGCTCGTGCGTGACTCCAGGCGCTGGCCGGCCACCACCATCGTGTCCGCCCAGCCCTCCGCAGCGCACCCCAGCAACAGCAGCGCTGCCGTCACCACCCGTACTGCCAGCCTCAAGGTCACCAGCCTTCCCTGCCCGTTCCGGCCATCACGAGTATAGCAGAACCCCTCGGTCCGCCACAACGAACAAGCCGTCGCCCATCCAGCGCCTTCCCGCTTTGCCACTCCCTGCGCCCGCTCCTCCCGCAGGCGAGGACTCATGACAGGACTTGTGGACACGGAAGGGAAGCAGAACCCAACTCACTCGTGGAGGGACGGTGATGACCAGAGTCCTCAGTGGCATCTGTCTGCTGCTCAGCCTATGCTGCCTCTGCGCGTTCGCGACCACCGAGCCGCCAGCGATCCAGACCCACCTGAAGCGCGCCGCGCTATTCAAGAACGGCCTCGGCTTCTTCGTGCCGCGAGGGCGCTCTCTCCGACGCCCAGACTGCCGCTCTGCTCGGGCCCTTCGCAGCGCCGTCTCACGGGACCTTCTGGGTGAGCGCCCCTGCTTCCGCTGGTATGAAGAGCGTCGTCGTGCGGCAGCGCCGTGGTCAAGGGACCCCCAGTCGCGGCGAGAGACCTCCCCGGGCTCATGCGAGCCAACCTCGGCAAGGAGGTGGTGATCTGGCCCACCCCGGACTCCACGGCCCCGATCCGCGGAACGCTCCTGTCGCTCGCCTCCGATCGCTCCGCCGAGACGCAACCCGTCGGCACCTACGCGATGGGCCGCACCGACCCGGGATCCGGATACTACACGCGCTGGAACTCGCTGTCATACGCGCTGGTGAAGACAGAGGGAGGCATCGTCGCGGTGGGGGCCCAGTCCATCTCCCGCATCAGTTTCCCATCGTCTGAATCTCCCCCAAGTTCGAGCCCGAAGCGCCCGGAGCCGAACTCGAGGCCGCTTTCGCGACCCCCAAGACGGGCGACTGGATCGCGGTCAGCTACCTCGCCAAGGGCATCACCTGGGCCCCGAGCTACCTCGTTGACATCTCCGACGGGAAGCGGGCACGCCTCAGCGCCAAGGCCGAGATCGTCAACGAGGCCGAGGACCTGAAGGGCACTCACGTCGACCTCATCACCGGCTTCCCCAACCTCAAGTTCTCGGACGTGTCCAGCCCAATCGGTATGAAGACCGATCTGGCCAGCTTCCTGAACGCACTCGGCGGAGCCGGCGCCCGCCCCGGAGCGATGGCGAATGTCATGACTCAGTCCGTGGGATACGCCGGCGGCGGTCGCGGTGGCGGTCGCGGCGGCGGAGGCGGGCCGATGGAAATCGGGGTTGCTCCCTCCTATGGAACCGCTGTCACCGGCCAGGCGGCGGAGGACCTGTTCCTCTATCCAGTCGAGGACGTCACTCTCGCCCAGGGTGAGACTGGCTACTTCCCGCTCTTCACCGAGACCGTGCCCTACACTGAGTTCTACGAATGGACGATCCCAGACCAGATCAACCAGTCGGACTATTACTCACAGCCTCAACCCCAGCCGGAGCCGCACGAGACCGTCTGGCACAGCCTCCGACTCACTAACACCACCAAGATGCCGTGGACCACAGCCCCTGCCGAGGTCCTCAAGGACGGCCAGATCACCGGACAAGACGAGCTTGGCTACACCCCGGCGAACGCCAAGGCAACCGTGGGGATCACCCAGGCCTCCAGCGTCAGCGCGGAGCAGAGCGAAACCGAGACCAACCGCGAGCGCGACGCGGTCGCGCTCTATGGCGATCACTTCGATCGCGTCACCGTCCAGGGAGAGCTGCGGGTCACCAACTACCAGGACAAGGCCATCTCCCTCGAAATCAAGAAGACTCTCTCCGGCGAGGTCAAGTCTCCGACCCCAAGGCCAAGGACTCGACCCTGGCCCAGGGCCTGAAGCGCATGAACCCCGTGCACGAGCTTACCTGGACCATCCCTCTCAAACCCCAGGAAGGCCGGAAGATCACCTATACCTACCAGGCCCTGATTCGGCGCTAGCTCCGCCGCCGTTGCCGTGCACCCACCGCAGGTGGGCGAAGCGGCGCCATCCGCGGATGCCGCCATCCCGCCGCGCCCTCCGCGTCCTGTTCGGCAGGAGCTTGCTCCTGCCATCCAAAGCAGGCGCGGCCTCTCCCGCGCGTCGAATACCATACGATGCCCACTGCTA
This sequence comes from uncultured Armatimonadota bacterium, assembly GCA_963699135.1. Taxonomy (GTDB): domain Bacteria; phylum Armatimonadota; class Hebobacteria; order Hebobacterales; family Hebobacteraceae; genus JBEKKD01. The sequence continues at coordinate 3,289,802 of OY969415.1, forward strand.
TCGTGCCGACATTCCCGGCGTCGCCATCAGCTTCCCGCCACCGAGCGCGAACGGCGAGCACGAGCTATACAGGAGCGAACGATGAAGAAGCCTGACATCGGCAAACCGGTTCAGGAACTCGATACCCCTGCTCTGCTGATCGATCTTGACCTTCTTGAGGCGAACCTTGAGACGATGGCCGCTTTCTTCCGAGGCGGCCCCGCCCACCTCCGGCCCCACGTCAAGTCCCACAAGATCCCGCAAATCGCCCGCATGCAGGTCGCGGCCGGTGCGCCGGGCGTGTGCGCGGCCAAGCTGGGCGAGGCCGAGGCCATGGTGGACGGCGGGATCAGAGATGTTCTCGTCGCCAACCAGATCGTCGGCCCCACCAAGATCGCGCGCCTGGTCGCGCTCGCCGAGCGAGCGCGCATCGGCGTCGCGGTGGATGATCCTGAGAACGTCGCCGCGCTCTCCCGCGCCGCGAAAGCGCGCGGCGTCACCCTCGGCGTGCTGGTCGAGATTGATGTCGGCATGAGTCGCTGCGGCGTCAGCGGCCCGGACGGAGTGCTTCGTTTGGTGCGGCAGATCGTCGACCGGCCCGGCCTCGAGTTCCGCGGCATCATGGGCTACGAGGGTCACGTCATGGGCATCAAAGACACGGCCGCGCGAGAAGAGGCCTGTCGGAAGGCTATGGACCAAGTGGTCGTGGCCGCCGCCCATGTTGGCAGCCACGGTCTGCCTGTGAGTGAGGTCAGCGGCGGCGGCACCCTCACCTATGCCATCTCCGGCCGCGTCCCCGGCATCACCGAGATCCAGGCCGGTTCCTACGCGCTGATGGACACCAACTTCCGCAACCAGGGGTCGCCCTTCAAGTGCGCTATGACCGTGCTCGCCTCCGTCATCAGCGCCCCTCGGGAAGGCGTCGCCATCGGCGACGCGGGGACCAAGGTTCTCAGCACCGACTTCGGTCTGCCAGAGGTCAAGGACCGCCCCGGCGTCCAGCTCCAGAAGCTTGCCGAGGAGCACACCCGCCTTGAGTTGTCAGCCGGCGCCACCCTCCGACCCGGCGATCAGATCGAGATCATCCCCAGCCATGGGTGTACCACCGTGAACCTGCACGACACCGCCTACGCCGTCCGCGGAGGCCGCGTGGAGGACGTCTGGCCCATCACAGGAAGAGGGAAGAGCCGGTAGCGGAGCTTCCGTCTTGCATGGCGGAGGGCGCGGTCTGCGGGCGACTGCCGCAGACTACCTCCCCCCCATCACCTTCTCCATCCCATCCCACACCAGCAGCGTCTGTGACGCCTCGTCCCAGCCGACCGAGGCCCCCAGTGCCTCGACGGTCGCCTTGATCGGCGCCAGCGGGTACCCGGCCGCTAGTTGCGGAGCGACGTCGAGCTGGGTCAAGACGCCATTGACCAGCGCTTCCCGGCTCCCGGGAGAGAGGAAGACGCGCTCGCTCTCCTCGCCGGATGACCACGTAGTTCATCCCCGGTCCGGTCTGTGTGGTTGCACCCAACGCGACCGCCAGTGGCCCCACCGGCACGAGCCAGTCGGAATTCTCCGGCATCGGCGCGAGGGCGAACTTCACGGGCTTCCCATTCACCTCTACCCGCACCCGAGACCCCACCACCGGAATCGGCGCCCCACTCGTGCGCTTCAGGATATCGCCGATCAGGTCGAGATCGGCCACGTTCCCCAGCCCGTAGTCCTTCAGCATCTCGCGCACGCTCTCTGGCGTCACGTCACCATCCTGGTATGGGTCCGGGTAGTAGGACAGATAGACGATCCTATCCTCCGGGCTGTACCCGATCACCGCCCGCTCGTAGATGATCTTAACGGGCATTCCCACTGGAGCCTGCAGATACAGTTCATGCGCCTGCTCGGGATACATGCGCATACAGCCGTGAGAGGCATAGCGCCCCACGGAGGCTGGGGCATTGGTCGTGTGAATGCCATACCCGGGAGCCGAGAGCCCCATCCACCTGTCTCCAAGTGGGTTACCCGGACCCGGCGGCACCGGCTCCTCTTGGAGCGCCCACTTCGGGGGAAACCAGGTGGGGTTCTTCCGCTTGTTGGCGATCTTGAAGTCGCCTGTGGGGGTCTCCCAGCCGCGCATCCCAATCGCGATCGGGTAGACCCGCGACGCCCTGCCGTCCTTGTATACGTAGAGATTGCGCTCCGGCAGGTTGATCACAATTCCGGATGCGCTCGGCAGAGGAGTCACATGCTCAGTCGGGATCAGCAGCCGCTCGTCCCCCTGGGACAGGCTCCCCTCATTGGCGTTGTGAATCGCGCTCGCGCTTACCCCAAACCGGCGCGCGATCGCGTAAATGCTCTCTGTCCCCTTGCGCTGGTATTCCCGGGGCCTTCCCACCAGCTCCGGCATGCGTGATAGCGCCCGCGCGAGCTGCTCTTGAGCTCCCGCGGGCGAACCCGCCAGGGACAGCGCCAGCAGCACCAGCCACACCGACCGCCTCATTCGATCACTCCGCTCATCTCATAATGCCACATCCACCACCGCGCGCCCACCCCTGCAGGCCGATGGACGCGCCTTCATGTGTTGATTCGTTCGGATTGGCCCCCGACCTGAGTGCCCTTCCCTGCCGAAATCAGCGCCCACAGACTTTCGGATTGCACAAATGCATATGTGCGCGTTCTCCACGGGCGAATTCACCCTCCGCAATTGCCATCTGAGCCGGGACATGGTATCTTACTTGGCCTTTCAAACGTGGGTAGCCCCCTTCCCGCGGGATCGCGGAGGGTGAGCGCGATCATCAGCTTCTGATACCGCTGATGTCGCCGCCGCAGGCTGCGCGGCCCCCTCTGCTTGGTCTCACCGAAGACCGATCAACACAGTCTAGAGGCAGGCGTCATGCCCTCGACCTCCGGGTCGCGGGCGGTAGGCCCCTGCCGGATCACGGCCGAGAGGTCAATATGGGAGATCACCCGCAGTTGGGGGTGGCACGGCCCGCGCGACTGCCGCGCCAGCCTATCCCCCTGCCTGTAGAGCCGCGCCGTCGCCGTCTGCGCTATGAGGTCATCGGCCTCGGGGTATCGACCCTCGGGCTACTGCTCCTCTTCAGCGCCGGCCGGCCCCACGGCCTGATCGCCTCCGCTCTGAACGCCGTCCTCGCCTTCCTGCTGGGGCGCTCTGGCTCGCTGCTCGTCGCCATCGGGCTCCTGGCGCTGGGAGGCCTGATGTTGGTGAAGTGGGAATCCCTCGCCTTCGGCCGGCTGGCGACTGGGTTTGGCATACTGCTTTGGATCTACCTGGGCATCTCCCAGCTCTGCGCGCCGGGCGTGGGTATCCTCGGCCGCGACTTCGGCTCCGAGCCCGGCGGCCTCTTCGGCCTTATCCTCTCGGAGGCGCTGCGCCCGCTCTTCGGCCGCACTTTCGGTGTGCTGGTGCTCTCACTGGCCGCCTTCTGCGCCATCGGCTATATCACCGACAGCCCCCTCAGCCACATGGTGAAGCAGACCATCAGGGTCATCCTGAGGGCGGCATTCGCAGTCGCGGGCCTCATGCCGCGTCGAACGCTCCCCGCTCCGGTACCGGTCAAGCAGCCGCGCCCGAAGCGGCCCGCGCCCGAGCCGCCGAAACTGCTGCCGCCGGCCCCCCCGCCTCAGCTTGAGCCGCCGAAGGAGAGCAAGCCGAAGGAGGCCGTCCAGCCCAGTCTGGGGCTGGTCGAGACTCCCGAAGCAGCCGCCGAGGAGGATGAGTCCGCAGACGTCGCCCCCGGCAAGGGCTACGAGGATTTCGAGCTGCCGGCCCTGGAGCTGCTGATGGAAGCTCCCTCCCAGAAACATTCCCAGCAGGAAGCGCTTGCCAGCGTGGAGACTCTCGAAAACGCGCTCGGCAGCTACGGCATAGATGCCCGGGTGGTCGACGTCGAGCGTGGGCCTCGGGTCACCCGCTATGAGATCCACCTCCCTGCCGGTGTCCGCGTCAGCCGCGTCACCAATCTCGCCGACGATCTCGCCTACGCCCTCTCCGCCCTCGCCGTGCGGGTGGAAGCCCCTGTGCCGGGCAAGGGCGTCATCGGCATCGAGGTGCCAAACACCGACGTCACCTTCGTTCACCTGCGCGAGATCATGGAGGCCGAGGCCGCCATCCGCGCCAAGTCCAAGATCGCCTTCGCGCTGGGTCGCGATATCTCCGGGCACCCCATGATGGCCGACCTCGCCACTATGCCCCATCTGCTCATCGCTGGCGCCACCAACTCCGGCAAGAGCGTCTGCCTGAATGCACTCATCACCACCATCCTGATGCGGGCCCGCCCCGATGAGGTCAAGATGCTCATGATCGACCCCAAGCGGGTCGAACTGAGCCTGTTCGAGGGCATCCCCCATCTCGCCGCTCCCGTCGCCCACGACGCCAAGGAGGCCGCGGGCCTACTCCGCTGGGCGATCCGCGAGATGGAGCTGCGCTACTCGCAGTTCGCCGACCTCGGCGTCCGCAATATCGTCGGCTGGAACGAGCGCGCCCGGATGGACGACGAGATGGAGCCGCTCTACTACCTCGTCATCGTCATCGACGAACTCGCCGACCTGATGATGCAGGCTGCCACCGAGTTCGAGACCTCTATCTGCCGCCTGGCCCAGCTTGCCCGAGCGACCGGGATTCATCTCGTCGTCGCCACCCAGCGCCCCTCGGTCAACGTCATCACCGGCACCATCAAGGCGAATATCGCCTCCCGTATCGCCTTCGCGGTTGCCTCCCAGGTGGACTCTCGTACCATCTTGGACGTCAACGGCGCCGAAAGGCTCGTCGGGTCCGGCGACATGCTCTATCTGCCCCTGGACGCCCCCACTGGCAAGCCGGTGCGGATTCAGGGCGCTTACGTCAGCGAGCGCGACATCAACGCCGTAGTCGGCTTCCTGAAGCAGCAGGGCCGGCCGCACTACTCGAAGTCGGCGATCGAGAGCGCCGGCTCGGTGGTAATCTCCGGCAAGGACGAAGCCGATGACCCCATGTTCGACACCGCGCTGGAGTACGTCCTCGCAACCAAGCATGCCTCTGCCTCCATGCTCCAGCGCAAGTTCAAGTTGGGCTATACCCGCGCCGCTCGCCTCATCGATATCATGGAAGAACGCGGATATGTGGGCCCGCACGACGGCCGTCGGGCGCGAGAGGTCTATGGCAATGCCACCGACCGAATCGCGGAGATGAGCCGCCACCAGGCGCCTGCGCCGGATGAGCTGGTCCCCGAGGACAGCGAGGCCGAGGAACAGCTCGATGATGAGGAGCAGGTCTGATCGGGCCCGCCGGAAGGCGCGAATACCCGACAAACGAGAGCCGACGTGCCCAGGATCGGAATATGGGCGTCGCAACATTGATCCGGGATGTGGTTACAATAGGAATGCGTATGGACAGCAATGGAGGCCTGCTATCCAGAGAAGAGATCCGATCTTCCTGTTGGGTCTGGCACTACTCCCGATGATACCCCCACTCCCCAGACATCTCTTCTGTCGGTCGAGCAGACCACGCTTCCTGCCCCCAAGGGGTCGGGACCGCGCTGGTCGCTGAGGCCTAGCGGTAGTCCTCGGCCGCACCCAATAGAGGACGGAGTTACCGAATGTCAGATGCCCCCACCACCACGGTTGTATCAGCCCCTCCGGGAACCGGTAAGGCTAGCGTGAAGGTAAAAGCAAAGAAACTCGGTGAGATCCTGACCGCCCGCGGCACCGTTACCCAGGCCGACCTGGATAAGGCGCTGGCCGAGCAACGCCAGACCAAGGGATTCCTCGGCCAGATTTTGCTCAAGCGCGGTTTCATCAAGAAGCGCGACCTGGCGGGAGCGCTCAAGGATCAGCTTGGCCTTCCGTTCGTCGAGCTGTCCGAGCAGACCATCCCGCCGGAGATCGCCTCCCTGCTCCCGGAGAACCTCGTCCGGCTGCACAAGGCGCTTCCCTTCGATCTAGACGACGAAGGCCTGTGCGTCGCCATGGCGGACCCGCTGAACCTGACCGCCATCGAGGCGCTGCGCCTCTACACAGGGCTCCAGGTGAAGCCGTTCTTCGCTCCCGAAGAAGACGTGATGCTCGCCACCAACACCATCTTCGACGGGAGAGTTGCCGCCTACAAAGCGATCGAGGACACCTCCAACTCCTTCCAGGAGGAAGCGAACGGCATCACCGTGCGCGACCTCGAACGCATGGTGGAAGACGCTCCCGTCGTCCGTCTCGTCGATTCCATCGTCCAGGGCGCCATCACCGGCTCTGCCAGCGACATCCACGTCGAGCCGCGCGAGAAGATGTGCGCGTCCGCTACCGCGTGGACGGCGTGCTCTACGAGATGATGCAGATTCCCAAGCGCCTCCAGTCGGCCGTCATTTCCCGCATCAAGATCATGGCCGGGATGAACATCGCCGAGCGACGCCTGCCACAGGATGGCCGCATCTCCGTCGGCAGCAACGGCAACAGCTACGACCTCCGCGTCGCCACTCTCCTCACCGTGTTCGGCGAGAAAGTGGTGATGAGGATTCTCGACAAGTCATCCGTCTTGCTGGAGCTGGAGGACCTGGGATTCCTGCCCGAGCAGCAGATCATCGTCGAGCATCTCATCGGCAAGCCCTATGGCATGCTCCTCTCCACCGGACCCACCGGTTCCGGCAAGACCACGGCTCTCTACACCGCCCTCAACCGGATCAACACCGGAGACACCAACATCGTCACCATCGAAGACCCGGTCGAGTACCAGCTCGCCGGGGTCAACCAGAGCCAGGTGAATCCCGCTGCCAGCATCACCTTCGCTCGCGGGCTGCGCGCGATTCTGCGTCAGGACCCGGACGTCATCATGGTGGGCGAGATTCGTGATCGGGAGACCGCCGAAATCGCCATCCAGTCCGCCCTCACCGGCCACCTGGTTCTCAGCTCTCTCCACACCAACGATGCAGCCTCGGCGCTCCCCAGGCTGCTGGACATGGGCATTGAGGCCTTCCTGATCGCCTCCTCCGTCATCGGCGTCATCGGCCAGCGGCTGGTCCGCGTAGTCTGCAAGAACTGCCAGGTAAGCTACGAGCCTGACCCCAAGGTGCTGGAGGAACTCGGCGTCCCGGAGGAGGACCGCCCCCATGCCCGGTTCGCAAGGGGCGCGGGGTGCCCGGTCTGCAGCAATCGCGGCTATCGCGGGCGTACCGGCGTCTACGAAGTGCTCCGCATGAGCGACCCGCTCAAGCGCATGGTGCTCGAGAAGCAGTCCTCTGTCGAGATCAGGAACGCCGCCATCAACGAAGGCATGATCACGATGCAGCAGAGCGGATTGCGCAAGGTGCTGAACGGAACCACTTCGCCCGAAGAAGTCATGCGCGTTGTCTATGTAGAGAAGGAGTAATCGTCAATGCCCACCTTCCGCTATCGCGCCCGTGACTCCGCCGGCTCCCTCGTTCGAGGATCGCTGGTAGCCGACAATGAGCGCCTGGTCAAGCTCAAGGTCACCGAGATGGGCTACTATCCCGTGGCCGTCGAGCCCCTCAGAGAGGCCAGCGGCCGGATGCTCGGGATCTTCCCTCGCCGCGTCCGCCATGACGACCTGGTGGTCTTCTCCTGGCAGTTCGCCGCCATGATTGGCTCCGGCATCCCCCTCATCGCCTGCCTCGGAGCGCTCAAGGATCAGACGGAGAGCCCTGAGCTGGCGAATGCCATCACCGATATCCGCCAGCGGGTTCAGGACGGTCAGTCTCTATCCGTCTCCTTGGCGCGCTATCCTCACATCTTCTCTCACGTCATGATCAGCCTGATCAAGGCCGGCGAGTCCGGAGGCTTCCTGGAGGTGTCGCTCGAGCGCATCGCCGTCCAGTTGGACAAGGACGCCGACCTGCGCCAGAAGGTGCGCTCTGCCTTCGTCTACCCAACTCTGGTGGTGGGCCTGGCCATGGCGATCGTCGCCTTCCTGCTCGCCTTCGTCATCCCGGTCTTCGCTCAGGTCTACAAGAGCGCGTCCCTCGATCTCCCGTCGATCACCAAGACACTGATCGCCGTCTCGGCCTTCTTCGTCAAGTACTGGTGGGCGATCTTCGCCATTCTCATTGGCGGATTCTTCGGGACTCGCGCCTGGGCGCGCTCGGAGAAGGGGAAGCCCAAAGCCGACGCCCTGAAGCTCCGCGCCCCCCTGCTCGGCGGGCTGGTCCGAAAGATGAGCATCTCCCGCTGCATCCGCGTTCTGGGAACGCTCATCACCACCGGCGTGCCACTCGTCCAGGCGCTGGAAGACGCCGCGATGGTGGCCGAGAACCACGTCATCGCCTCGGCCCTTCGGCTGGCTACGGTCCGCGTCACCGAGGGTCAAGTCCTGGCCGCGCCCCTCGAAGCGAGCGGCCAGTTCCCCGCCATGGTCATTCAGATGGTCTCCGCTGGCGAGGAATCCGGCGACCTCGGCGGCATGATGAACAAGGTCGCCGACTTCTACGACCGGGACATCGAGTACACGGTCAAGCGTCTGATGCCGGTCATGGAGTTCGTCCTCATCCTCTTCGTCGGCGCCATCGTGGGCGTGGTTGCGATCTCGATGTACATGCCGATCTTCAACCTGACCTCCCTCCTCAAGGGCAGGCCGGGCATGTCTCCCCAGTAAGTAGCAGCTACCGGCGTCGTAAGGCGCTGCGTGGATAAAGACCGCATACCTCGGAAGGAGGTGAATCGAATGAGAAGGTGGACCCAGAAGATGAGCCGCAGGCGTGGCTTCACCATGGTGGAGCTGCTCGTGGTGATCATCATCATCGCGGTGTTGGTTGCCATTGCTCTGCCCCGCTACTTTGCGGCGATCTATGCCGGGCGACTGAACGCCTGCAAGTCGAACTTCAAGATCATCAACACGGCTGCGCAGGCCTACTTCGCCCAGAACAAGGTGTGGCCGCCGGCTGGCGAGGCTGGTGTCACGGAGATGATCGTGTCATCTGCCGGCAAGAAGAGCGGACAGTTGACTGAGAACCCGATCTGCCCTTGGGGCGTGCCTTACGCCCTCAAGACAGTCGGAGAGGACGCCAGTCAGGACGTCAGCGGTGCGAACCCTCAGGTGGGTGTCGAGACGGACTGGACCAGCCACTTCGCAGCTAAGGAGTGGCAGACAGCCACCATGCACGTGGAGCCGTAAGGCTCGTGGCCTAATGAACGTGGGAGGTGAGGCCAGCGGGCCTCGCCTCCCGTAGGCCCCCGACTTCGCAGTTCCTGAAAGCGCAGGTTCGCTGCTCTGAGGAGCAAGATGCCGGCAGCATGGCTGCGACAACAGAATACGCCGTCGCGGGGCAGGCGCCTCTGCGGCTTCACCCTGGTGGAGCTACTGGTGGTCCTGGTCATCATCGCCGCCCTGGTGCTGATCGCTCTCCCTCGCTACTTCCAGGCCGTTCGCAACGCCTGGACTCGGGGGTGCCAGTCGCAGATCAGGATCATCAGCACCTCCACCCAGGCCTTCTTTTCCCGCAATCATAAGTGGCCAACGACGGTCGACGAAATGGTCCAGGGGCGGGCGCCCAGTTGGGTAGTAGGCGCTCCCCTGACCGGCATGCCCGAGTGCCCGTTCGGGGTGCCCTACCAGCTCACCCCCGTGCTCGAAGACGGTACCGTCGGCAACCCTACCCCTGGGAATCCCCAGGTGGGCGTCGTCGTCAATGTTGATGACCACTTCGAGAATGGCGAATGGATCAACGCGGTGAGCCACAAATGACCCGACCGAGGCTTTTCCATCGCCGCTCCGGCTGGACGCTGATCGAGCTGCTCGCCGTCATCATCCTGGCGGGAGTGGTGCTGCTGATCGGCACCCTCTCGGTCTATCGCGGCAAGTCCATGTCGGATCAGCTCGCCTGCCAGGATAACATGCGCGCCCTCCACTCCGCGCTACAGATCTACTGGGAGAAGAACGGTCGCACTTATCCGGCCAACCAGGCCGCCTTCGATCAATTCCTGGGAACGCCGGCCTACTTCCCTGATGGCGAATTGCGCTGCCCCCAGGATACGGACCGGTCGCTCCACTACCACTATCAATGCGCCGTTAGCGCCAACCCCATCCCGGGGAATGTCGTGATTACCTGCCCCGTGACCGGGTCCGGACATGGTTCAATGTAGCGTTCGCAGTAGTATCCGCAACTCGGCCCCGCCGTCTGCGGGGAAGGGAGACGCACCATGATGCAGAGACATACACCTTCGGCTGCTCAGCGCGGCTTCGCTTTCATCGCCGCCCTAATGGTCATGCTCGTGCTCGCCACTTTGATCGTAGGCGTGCTCGCCATGGCCGTCTCGGCGCGCAACCTCGCTACCTCCCGCAACGAGTACGCCGAGGCTATCTACGTCGCCGAGGCCGGGGTGAACCAACTCGTGTCGCAGTGGCACAAGACGGGCGTCGCACCGACGCAGCCCTACACTGGCGCCATCACCAACCACGGTGCCGCCGGCTCCTATTCCATCACCTGGAATTTCTGGCAGCCCTACGGCCCGGGCGGCTTCACCCGGTACGACGTCATCGTCCTCACCTCTGCCGGCACCGTCAACACCGGCCTGCCAGGCACCATCTACAACCTCACTCGCACCATCCAGGTGAACATCGACGCCAATGGCGACTGGGCCTGGAACCACGTCTACACCACCAATGACACGGACCCTGAGTATCAGCTCCCCCCCTACGCCAACATCGGTGGCGCTTCCGGCACGATCACCCCCTCCGACTATCTCGATGAGCACGGGCCGGGCGCCAGCCCGAAGCTTCCCACCCCGCAATGGGATCAGTGGCGTATCGCCGCTCTCGCCCAGGACGCCCTGCCCTATGGCGCTACCTACACGAAGAATGGGCCTTTCTACGCGGTCGCAAATCGACACGTATACTGGTATGACCCAAGCGCCTCCTCCCACCAGGGCACAGGCCACACCCATGGCACGAACTGGTACGTCCCCGATCCCTACTTCCCGAGCCTTTCCTACCCCGATGCCTACGTCTGCCAGTCCTCTGGCACCAAGAACTTCGATGTCATCATCGATTGCTCCGGTGGCAACGCGGTCGTCCTGAACGGTCTCTACTACGTTAACGGCGATGTCACGATCAAGGGTGGACAGTCGAAGCTGGGCGAACTCACCGTCACCGGCACTATCATCGCTACCGGCTCCATTCGTATGCAGGGGCAGGTTCAGGTGAGTGTGAATCCCTTGATTGTGAACGCCCAGGACTGCGCCGCGCGCACGGTCTATCCGGCTCTTGTCGCCGGCTGGGACGTCGACATCGGGAACCAGTCGACGTTCCATACCACCGGCGTGATCTGGGCAGGGCACTCGTTCACCGCCAAGGCCGCCGACCAGGCCGGCTGTGTCGTCGTTGGTGGAGTCGGCCCGGCCGGTGACGGCATACCGGATCTCACGTTGAGCGGTAACTTCGGAGTCACCTACGGCTTCGACACCAGCAATCCAAGCTGCCCGCGCTACGAGCCGGGCTCTTCGCCCCCGCCCATGTTCAACGAACCTGATATGGGCGCCATCCAGCCCGTCCCTCATTCCTACCGGGAGCTCTGACATGCGCGTACTTCGGACAACCCGGTCCGCCGGCCTCACTCTGGTCGAGATCCTCATTGCCCTCACCATCCTGGCCGTGGTGCTGCTCCCGGTCATGGTTGGCTTCGCCCAGGCCCTCATCACCACCAGTCAGTCATCCACCTCCGCGGTCGCCAGCAGCATTGCCCGCCAGACCCTCGAGAGCATGAAGGCCGTCGGCTACAGCTATGCCTTGGTGGGGCAGACCACGACCCCCGCCGACCTCGTCCCGGGCGATGCCTTCTTCCAGATCAAGACGACCGTCACCGAGATCGAGCCCGACGACGCCAGCCACAAGGGATTGAAGAAGATAGAGGTTCTCGTCTACCAGAAGGGCTCGAGTTCTGCCATGGTGGCCCTCAGCACCTACATCTCGCCGGTGGGAGTGTGACCCGGTGGATGCCGGCCTGCGTATGAGGCATATAAGACGTAGAGGTCTAGCTAGCGCCGCCATGGGCAGCAGAGGTTTCACCATCACCGAGGTGCTGGTGGCGCTGTTCATTGGCCTGCTAATCATGATCGGCCTCCACCAGATGTTCGTTGCCGGCGTGTCTACGGAGGCGACCACCAGTTCTCAGATGGAGGTAGACAGGAAGGCCCAGGTAGCCATGGACGACATTACCTCCCGGCTCCGGCATGCCTCTCCGTCTACTCTCACCGGCGCGGCTGCCATCCTCGCCGACTATGACAGCGCGCACCCCGATCGGATCGATTTCGCGGGGCCGCCAGGACCCGATCTGGAGCCGCCCAAGGATGCAGGCAACAACATCATCCACAATCGCTACTGGCTGGACGCGGGATCCCTGAAGCGCAAGATCGGCGGCAGCGGCTATACCGGAGGCGAGGTCCTCGCTGACAGCGTGACCCAACTGGTCTTTTCATTCTACGCACGCGACCTGATCACGAAGCAACTTGTGTCCACGAATCTCGCCCACCAGACGGTGGCGGTCCAGGTGAAGCTGACGGTAGAGCAGGGCCGCCTTTCGAGTTCCGTGCAGTCGATGGTGGAACTGCGCAATATGTGAACCGGCCGCGGCCGGCACAGTGCCACGCCAGGGCCCGTCGCGCCTGGTTCGGTGTCGGCTGACATCAGCACGCGGTAGAAGGAAAGCTATGCCAGAACAAACCGAGTCATTGCTCGCAATCGTCCTCATGCCGAAGCACATCGGCGCCGGGGAGGTCCGCTTCGTCGAGGGGGCTCTCCAGGTGTCAGCCCTCGGCGATATCCTGCCTCCTGAGGGCGTGTTCGATGCCAACCAGATCGCCAGCGGCGAACAGCTTGGGCGGGCCATCAACGAGTTCATGATCTCCAAGCGGCTCACGGCTCGCAAGGCCGTCTTCGTGCTGCCCGAGGGGTCGGGTGTCACCCAGCTCATCAAGCTCCCCGTGATGCCCCGCGAAGACATGCTCGGGGCCGTGCGTTCGGTGGCCGAGCGCTATGCCATCTTCGCCGAACACGCGGTATCGGCCGACTGCGCCGTCATCGAGCAGATCGAGGAAGACGGCGTTGAGAAATCCAGTGTGCTGCTCGCCGCCTCCCGCACTGCCAATGTAGAGCAGTGCCAGGAGGCCGCCCGCGTCGCCGGCCTCGACCTCGTGTCCGTCGAGTCTGCCGCCGTCGCCGCTGCCAGGAGCTACACGGAACGCATCGTTGGCGACCAGGTGGTGGCGCTCGCCGTCGTCGGCGAGGTCAAGACCGATGTCATGATCTTCGATAGGGGGGTGCTCCGGCTCTGCTACAGCGCCAACGCCGGCCTGCCCGAGCAGACCGAGAAGGGCGACTGGATGTCGCCCCCCACCGAGCAGGTCGACCCGTTCACCCCTCCGCCTCAGCTCTACTCCGAGCTGAGCCACTGTTTCCGCTTCTTCCAGAACCAGTTCCCCGGGCGGGCCGTCGACCGGGTGATCGTCGCCGCCGACCATCCTAAGGCCGACGGCATGTGTTCCCATCTCTCCAGCCAGCTCCAGCTCCCGGTGGAGCTGGGCCGACCGTTCTATGAGCTGCGTCTGCCCAAAGAGGTGGAGGAGAGCACCGCTGCCGTTTCCCGAACGCTCACTCTCGCCCTCTTCCGTGGCAGCGCCCTCGTCGGCCTCGGCGGCGACGCCATCCCACTCCCCATCAACCTGCTGCCACCGGCCCGCATTGCCTGGGCCCCGGCCAGGCGCGCCATCAAGCTCGGCGTCGGCGGGATCGCCCTCGTGCTCGCCGCCTCCATCTTCTGGGCGATGACGCTCAGTCACCGCATCACCAGGCAGGAGCAAGCGCTCAGCCAGAGACAGGCGGAGATCGCCCAGCTCCAGCCGGAGCTGGACGTCCTTCGTGCCGCCAGGGCCACCGAGCAGGCGCTCAAGACCAGCGTCGAGCGAGAGACTGCTCGCATCGCCAAAGAGCGCGCCGTGCACTGGTCCCAGATCCTCGTCGACGTCTCCCGACGCCTGCCGCGCGACATGTGGCTGACTCAGCTGACCTCCCCCGACGATCAGAAGATCAACCTGGTCGGGATCGCCAGTAACCGGGAGGCCATCCCCATAGCTATCGACTCGCTCTCCGGTTCCCCCTATCTGAGCAACGTCGTCCTCGGTTCGCTCACCACCGACACCAACTACGCCCGGGGACGGACCGTGATCCGCTATCAGATCAACGCCGGACTCATCAGAGGGCTGGTGGTTCCGCCCTCGGCGCAGGCGGCGCTAGCGCCGCCTGCCCCCGCTCAGCCGAAGGAGGTGACGCCATGACCGCCCGAGATCGAGTTAGGCGATACTCCCAGTTGACGGCCGCCGGCGCCGCTCTGATCGGGGCGCTGCTCTGCTTCCTGATCGTCATCTCGCCCCGGCTGCATCGGCTCCGCGACCTCGACAAGCGCGTCGCTGCGGCTACTGACGAGCTGACCGGTATGAAGAGAGAGATAGAGGACGCCAAGATCATCGGCGGCCCCGCCGTCGGCGGGGCCCGCTTCGACAAGTTCGGCATTCTCTCCAACGACGAAGAGCAGATCTTCCTCACCGATCTGATCTCGTTCTGCAAAGACACCACGAACACGCTCAACCTGGTGCGGCGTTCCGACTACGCCCAGGCCACCGCTTCGAGCAGTCAGCAGACTGCCGGGCAGTCCCAGGCATCGGATTCGACGACGAACCCACAGGGGCCGCCCCAGCCGGTGATCCTGCGAGTTCCGCACACCGTGAGCTTCTCGGGCACGTTTGTCTCGTCGTTCTATCTGCTGCGCAGGCTGGAGTCCTATCGGCGACTGCTTACAGTCGAAAAGATGAGCCTTGCGACAGACAGCCGGGATGGCTACCCGCAGGTCAACGGCAACATCACCATAGACCTCTACCTCGTGAAGGAACTCGCGCCCAGCCCGGCCTCTTCCTCCGGTCAAGCGACATCGGCTAGCCAATCGGCCCCGACCGGTTGAGGTCTCAGGGAACCAGGAGTTGAGATGAGATACAACAAGCAGGATCTTCCCAAGATCGTCGTGCTCTTTGTCGTCCTGACAGGACTGGTGGTATACATCGGCGTCAGCTACGCCCGGCTCGCCTCGAAGTACCGCAAGCAGGAGGCCGAGCACATCGCCGCGCACGCGCGGCAAGATGCCGCCGCCGCTGCCACCCCCGGCGCCCCTCTCATCTCCCCGTCCATCGCCGCGCTCATGGCCCCGGTCTCGCCGCCCGAACGAGATCCATTTCTGCCGGTGATAGCCCCCCCTCGCTCGGGCTACAGCACCCCTGTCAGGACCATCCGTAGGCTCGGCCACCCCAGCGCTCCGGACCCCCTCGTGCTGCCGCCGCTGACTCCGACCGTCCCGGGCCAGCCGCCGCCCTTCCCGGCCACCCGGGATGCCAACGCTCTCGCCCTCACCGGCATCATCGTCGGGACGCCCTCCATGGCCATCATGCGTCGGGGACAGGACCACTTCATCGTGCAGCCGGGGAGCGAGTTGCCCGGCAAAGTGCGCGTTCAGGCCGTCACCCGCAATACCGTCACACTCAAAGATGGGAACAGGCAATACACCCTGCGACTCGGCCAGTAACGGGCCGAGTATAGGATGTCTCTACGCGGCGGGCCGACTCGGCCCGCCGCTTCTGTTTCGGGGTCACGACCGGCGCGGGTAGGGAGACCGGACGCGCTCCCCGAATCTCGCCGTGGGAGAGAACGCGATGAAGACCATGCTCGCCGCCGTGCTACACGACTTCGACCAGCTCGAACTTGAGCGGATCCCCGCGCCGCGCGCCACTGAAATCGGCGATGTCGTGGTGCGTGTTCATTCCTGCGGCATCTGCGCCACCGACTACAAAGCCATCAAGGGCATTCGCCGCAACGTCAGCTTCCCCACCATCGTCGGCCACGAGCCCAGCGGTGTGGTCGCCGAAATCGGGCCGGGCGTCTCTCGGTTCGCGGTTGGAGACCCCGTGATCGTCCAGCCTCTCGGCCACTGCGGGCTCTGTCGGCACTGCCGCGCCGGCAACACTCACTACTGCGAGCACGCCTTCTGCACCGGCGGCGATGGACCTCCCGACGTGCGCCCCGGCGCCTTCGCCGAGTATCTGCTGACCAAAGAGTCCAGCCTGTTCGCCAAACCCGAAAGCATCTCTTTCGATGCCGCCGCCATTGCCGAGCCCCTCGCTGGCGCCTGGAAGGGCGTGATCCAGTACAGCGAGATGACCATCGGCGACGATGTCGTCGTCATCGGCGTCGGCAGCATCGGGCTGCTCTGCCTGCTGGTGGCGAAGGCCGCCGGCGCGGCCCGCCTCATCGCCATCGATACCAGTGACTACGCGCTCCGGAACGCGCGCCGCCTCGGCGCCACCCACACCGTGAACCCGAGAGGGGAGGAGGCCAAGCCGCGGGTCTACGAGATCATCCCCGACGGCCCCGACCTGGTGGTGGAAGCGGCCGGGCCCATCGAGGCCGTCCGCCTGATGGTCGATTTGCGCCGCCGCGGCACCCGGTGGAATGTCTTCGGGATCACCACCCACGAGCAGTTCTGCCTCGACGGCGGGCTGACGCATTTCCTCGAGGGGCGCATGGATGCCAGCTTCGGCACCACCCCCCTCGCCATGTCCAAGGCGATCCGGCTCATGGAGACCGGCCTCGTGGATACGGAGCAGGTGATCTCCCACCGCTTCCCACTCGCCCGGATCCACGAAGCCCTTGACCTCATGGCCTCCCCCGAGCGCAACAAGATCATCATCAATCCCTAGGGAAACGGGCAGGAGATCGACTCCTGCCCGCCCAGTGCCCACTCTATGTGCTTCTCTGCTCGCCGATCGAAGCGAGTGCCGGTAGCTATCACATCTTGAACTGCGGCAGCCACTGCTTGTTTGCCGCCAGCATCTCCTCCAGCATCGGCCGCGCGGTCTCCACGCCATTCACCAGCGGGTCGCTCGCCAACGCCGCCAGCGCCTTCTCGAAACTCCCCTCGATCGCCGCCTCCACCGTCAAGTCCTCGCGGATCACGTGCGGCAGCACTACCGGGATCAGCTGCTTGGGCAGCGGGCTCACCAGCGGCCGGTAGCCCGTGCCATCGAGCACCCCCCGCGTCTCCACCACCGCCCCCGCCGGTAGCTCCGGGATCTGGCCGAGGTTCGGGGCATTGAGGTTGTCCTCGATCAGGTGCATTCCCTCCAGCGCACAGATCCACGCCGCGATATCATCTCCCTGCCGCTCCCCAACCACGTCCGTCGCCTCTCGCAGTCGCAGCTTGTCTTTGCCGCTGGCCGCCCGCTCAATGGTCTCGCGCCCGTTCTTGTAGTAGTTCTCCCGGTCGGCGATTGTGGTGCGGACCAGGCCGTACTTCTTCACGTTGTCCATGCCTTGCAGGAAGGTCGGGAAGAATTCCGTGATGTGCCGGTCCCCGATCGCCGGCAGCGCCCCGAACTGCCGCCACAGCATCAGGCCGCAGCGCAGCGTGAACAGCGGGCCGAAGACCGCGTCCTCTTTCGCCTCCGCCGGCGGCTTCGCGAGCCAGGTATCCACACCCTTCTCGATCAGCATCTTCTGCGCGCACCGCCCCTTGATGCGGAAGTCCGTGAACCAGGAGCAGTGGTCGATGCCGGTGTTCACGTATTCGCAGTCAGCCAGTTCCGCCCCGAAGAACTCGGCATACTGCTGGGCCACTCCGATCACACCGTGGCAGAGTCCGAGCGCCTTCACCCCGGTCTCCTTGGTGACTGCCCGCGTCAGCGCCGACAGGGGGTTCGAGACGTTCAGCATCCACGCCTCGGGGCACCGCTTCCGCATCGTCTGCCCGATCTTCACGAACACCGGCACATTGCGCAGCGACCGCGACAGACCACCCGGGCCCACCGTGTCCCCGACAGTCTGGAAGATGCCGTACTTCTCGGGTACCTCCAGATCGACGCGCATCGTCCTCAGCCCGCCGGTCGAGATGGTCACGACCACGTAGTCCGCGCCCTCGAAGGCCGCCGCCTGGTCGGTGCTCGATTCGAAAACGATGCCCGTCCCCGTGGTCTCCTTGTACCTCAGCGCCAACCGGAAGGTCAGCGCCAGCGGCTCCGGGTTGAGGTCGTGCAGCACCACCGTGCTCCCGTCGAGCCGCTTATTGCCGATGAGATTGCTGAGCACCCCGTACGTCCATGAGAAACTTCCCCCGCCGACCAACACGATCTTCAGGTTCGCCACACCACACCTCCAAGGTAGACTTCGCTAGCCCTCAGGGCTGATCTCAGCCAGCGCCTCCGCAATCGCCGGCATGCTCGTCCGCCACGCATGCTCGGGGACGTTCTCCGTGATCCCGACGATGAACCCCCGGCCGCCCGACTCCCGCACCATCGTCCGCGTGTGCTCCTGTATCCGCTCGCGAGAGGCCAGGTGTAGAGACGATGGGAAGTTGATCCAAAGCGTCTTCTCCGGCCATGCCGCCCGCGCCTCCGCCACCGACATGTCGGTATCCGGCGCCGGGGTGAAGGCTTCGATCACATCGAGCTGCGAAGCTGCCACCACCTCCGCCCACTCCGCGTTGTTGGCGTCCATGTGCGATCCCAGCCACTTCCCCTTCGCGTGCAGCATCTCGCCCAGCTCGTCGTAGCACGGCACGCAGTACTTCTCGAACCGCTCCCGGCCGATGATCTCAGGGCTGGTATTGCCGCAGTAGATCACCAGGTCCGCCGGGCCGTCGGCCAGGATCGGGTAAGCCTCCCGCTCCTTCGCCCGCATCGTCTCGTAGAGCGAGAAGAACAGGTCCGGCCGATCGTACATGTCCAGCGAGAAGCGCTCCAGTCCCAGCAGTCGAACTCGCATCTCCATCAGCGGCGAATAGCCCATGTTCCCGCTGACGTAACCACCTTCCCCCACCTTCGCCACTTCCTCGTGGTAATGATCGTAGGAGGGCTTGTAGACCGTGTCCTTGATCATGAACTCGACGGTGCGATAGTCATCAGGCGTCTTCACATAGTTCTCGATGATCCATTCGCTGCCATAGGCCGCCTCCAGCCGCGAGACCATCGACACCTCTCCCACTGGCGTTCGCACTGTATGCCGCCGATAGGGAACACCGTTCTCCTCGTACCGGCAGGAGTCGGTCGTGACATTGGGCCGCTCGATCTCCGCCAGCGGCACCCTCACCGAGTAGCCCACTCCCAGCGCGCTGAGTTGCGCCCACTCCTCCCCGAAATCTGCCAGGCTCCGATATGTCGTGAACGGGATCCGGTCTACCGGCTCCCGCCGGAGTGCCGCCGCCACCCGCGCTCTCACCGTCATAGCCTTCCTCATTCCGCCTCCAGGAGATGCTCAGGCCCCTAGGCCCCTGTGGGCATTGGCCTTCGACTCCGACGCGAAGCTACCTCCCGTCCGCCGGTCTGTGGGCCTAGCGTACAAACGGCCCTTCACCCGATACCCCTGACAGCCGAACTACTACCTGGAACCACTCCAGGCAGCGGAAGATGGTGCCTCCGAGGTAGAGACGCGCCTGGAAAGGAGAATGCAAATGCTTGGCCGGTTTCGCCGCTCCCTTTGCGCGACGGCTGCTGCCGTCGTCCTTACCCTCATCGCGCTCGCCGCAGGTCCCGCCATGGCGGGAGGCATCACCCAGGTCAATCTCGTCTCGAACACCCCCGACGTCGCCCTTCGCACCCTCCCGTTCCTGGTGAACGCGTGGGGGATGACCTTCAACAGCACCGGCGAGGTGTTCTGGGTCAACGACAACGGCGCCGGAGTAGCCTCGCTCTTCGACCGATTCGGCGTCCCTCAGTCGCTCGTCATCACCATCCCCCCTCCCGATGGGGAAGCCGGCCCCTCCGCGCCCACGGGAATCGTGTTCAACAGCACCGATGACTTCGTCCTAACTGAAGGTGGAGTCTCGCGGCCCGCCAGGCTCCTCTTCGACACGGAGGACGGCACCATCTCGGGCTGGCATCCTGCCATAGACCTGAGGAACGCTGTGCTCCTGGTGGATCGCTCCGCCACCGGCGCGGTCTACAAGGGGCTCGCGATGGCCGAGGCCGACCTGGGCGAGCGCTTCCTCTACGCCACCAACTTCCACTCCGGCTACATCGAGAAGTTCGATGCCGACTTCAATCTCATCGATGAGTTCACCGCCGCCGACATCCCCGCCGGGTTCGCCCCCTTCGGCATCCGGACCATCGGCGGCCGCCTGTTCGTCACCTACGCCAAGCAGCAGCTCCCGGATAGGAAGTACGACCAGCCGGGCCTCGGCAACGGTTACATCGTCATCTTCGATCCCGATGGCACCGTGATCTCGGTGTTCGCCGCGAACGGCAAGCTCAATTCCCCGTGGGGCCTGGTGATGGCGCCCGACGCCTTCGGCAGTTTCAGCCGCGCCCTCCTGGTCGGGAACAGTGGCGACGGCCACATCTCCGCCTTCGATCTGACCACAGGTCGTTTTCTCGGCATGCTCCTGAATCAGGTTGGCCGGGCGTTGGAGATCGACGGCATCTGGGGGCTGGAGAGGAGCCCGGTGCCCACCAATGGCATCCGCCTCCTCTACTTCTCCGCGGGGCCCAACGGCGGAAGCGATGGCCTCCTAGGAACGCTGCACACGGCCCGGACCCAAGGCTTCCAGCGTCGGCACTTCGGCGCCCTCCAGGAGCGGCCGTCAGACGGCCATGATCCGGGACGGGCGCATCGCTAGCGTCTCTGCAACCTCCCTTTACACGACGACAGGGAGCCCTTCCGGGCTCCCTGTCTGTTCTTCATCAGCACCGGGCCGGGCGCGTCTACCCCCGGAACGGGTGCTTAGCCCGCGTCATCTCTGCCGCCACCTCCGCGAACTCCGGCCGCGCCAGCGCCTCCCGCACGAATCTCGCCGCCTGCTCCCACGACTTCGTCCGGTGGTCATCGAGCACGAAGCTCAGCAGCACCCGCTCATCCGGGCGTAGCGCCAGCGACACCAGTCGCTCCGCCTCCAGCAGTCGCGGGTAGAGGTGTGTCAGCATCACCGTCTCCGGCAGCCTTCCCACGTGCCGCGGCTGGATGCCGCGAAGCGAACACTTCGCCGGCACCTCCACCACCACGTCGTCCGGCACGCCTTCGATGGCGCCGCGGTTGGGCACGTTGACCTGCAGCTCCACCTCGCAGTCATTCTCCAGCGCGTCGATCAGCGGGAAGTGTTGCTCGCCCGTCGGCCGCGGCCGGAAGGCCTCCGTAAGCTTAGTCGTCTCGTCGGCCACTGCGCCGTGAATCCGACCGACCTCCTCCTCCAGCTCCTTGAGGTAGATGCTCCATCCCAACTCCGAGTCGAACCCTCCCAGCGGCTCGCCATACCACCTCTGCTTCGCCGCCAGATCGGTGTGGAACCACCAGCCTCCCCGGCGCGGCGTGTCGCCGATGGGGAAGAGGCCGGTCAGCTTGTACAGCTCCACCGCGGCCCGCGACATCTGGTTGTCGCCATAGCTGGGATGATGGTCGGCGTAGAACTTCTCGGACTCCTTCGCCACCCACTCGTCGATCAGGTGGTACGCGTCCCGCCCCTCATACTCGAAGTGGGTCAGCCAGATCTCGTGGTTGAAGCCCACCGCCTGCGCTTTCACTTTGTCCGGATCGAGCCCGATCCGCCTTGCCACCTCGCGGTAGTGGAAGTGCCCGTGACAGATGCCGCAGACCTTCACTCCGGTCGCCCGCGTCATCGCTGTGCAGCCTTCGAAGACCGGGTTAGAGGCCTGAATCAGCCATGCCTCCGGGCACAGTCGCTCCATGTCCCGCGCCACCGACACCATCATCCGCACTTGGATGATGCGGTGCATCCACATCCCGCGGTAGTAGCCCTGCTCCTGCTGCCAGGCGCGGAGTTGCTCCACCTGCGAGTGCCCGCCGACCTGCGCGGTATTGATGACGTAGTCCGCCTCCGCCAGCGCGCGGGCGCGGTCCGTCGTGCACTCGAACGCCACCTCCGCGCCCAACTCCTTCGCATACCTCTGCGCGAACCGGTGCATGATCTCGACTCGCTCCCGGTCCACATCCATGAGGGTGACGTGGCTTCCCGCCAGGCTCTTCGCCAGGCACACATCCCTCACCAGCCCGACCGAGAACGTCGCGCTCCCGGCCCCGATCACGCCCAGCTTTATCGCACGTGGCACCGCTCTCTCCGTTCGTCTCCCGTCAGGTGGCAGCTCTGCTGGCAGATCCTCAGATCTCCACGCTCGCGACCGCCACCGTCTTCCCCGTGTTGAACGACTCCTGCATCGCCGCCAACACGGCCACCGGGCGCAGGTAGCTCGAAGGCTTCAGCGGCTCCTGCTTCGTCTCGAACATTCGGCAGAAAGTGCGAATCCCGGTGAGGTAGATGTTCTTGTCCCAGGCCAGGGCCGAGTGGTGGTGATACGCCCCCTCGTCCCCGAACACCGTCCCGGTGAAACCTCCCGACCAGCCCTTGAGGCAGTTCACGATCCCGAACGCGCCCGAGTCGAAGGCGATGGTAGCGATGCCGTCATCTCCCTGCCGCGTGGTCGAGACGCTGAGCGGAGTCGCCTCCATCAGGCTCAGCATGAAGTCCACCTGATGAATGCCGTAGAAGTAGACGCCGCCGTGCTGGCTCTCGATCTCCACCGGCCCCGCGGTCACGAATGAGCGCAGCTTGCCCACGCCCTTCATCGCCTCCCTGAACTCCGCCGCCGACTGCTGCAGCGGGAGCACGCTGTAGCTGCTGATCGGCACGCTCTTCGCGCGCGCCAGCTTCACGAAATCGATGCCCTCTTTCAGATCGATGCAGAAGGGCTTGTCCACGAATACCGGTACGCCGGCTTCCACGAACGGCTTTGCCGCCGGTAGGTGGAACTTCGCGTGCCGATGATCCACCGCCACGCCGTCCACCGCGCCGATCATATCGGGCGCGTTCTGGACGATGTTGGGGATCTGCCCGTCCTTGGCCGCCTTCTCCGCATACTCGGCCGTCTCACCCCAGACGTGCGTTACCTCGACCCCTGGCACCGCCTTCTCGATGTTCAGCGTCTTCGCGATAGCTACCGTATGGCTGTTCTCTGCTCCGACAATCCCGATCTTCATGCTCGCCTCCATTTATCTACTGCTCACCTGGGAAGAACACGCGCTGCGCGTTGTCCCAGTAGACCTTCCGTTTCACCTCCTCCGTCAGCTCCGACGACTCGATCGCGCCCACGGACAGTCCGGGGTGCAAGAGAGTGCAATCGGTTCCGAACAGCAACCGATCCTCGCCCACCAGTCGCAGCGCCAGCTCATACCTCCCCGGCTCCGCCGTGCTCGCCACCGGATCGAGGTAGACGTTGCCGGGGATGTCCGTCCCGAGCAGCGTCTCGCACCCACGCCAGTCCGGCCCCGCCATGTGGGTGAGAATCGTCGGCGCCTCATATTCCGCCGCCAGCTCCATCGCCGCCCGCATCGACCCTACCGAGAAGGTGTGCAACAGCGTCGGCAGCTTCCGCGCCTTGATCGCGCCGAAGACTCTCGATAGCTGCTGTGATTGTACGGCCGGCCGTGGTAGTCGTCGCGACTCTTCACGCCGATGAACTTGGGGTACCCGGCCCGCGCCTCCACTTCCTGCACCGACTCCTTGACTCGGTGCGGGTCGACGTAGATGTAGCCGTAGAGCATCTCGTGCCGCTCGATCGCCTCTTGCGTGACCCGGTTCCCCTCCACCATGTCGTCCAGCAGCGCCCGCACCGAGCTGACCACCGCCTTCTCGGTTCCCACCAACCGCAGCAGCCTCACCAGATCGGCCGCGCTCGAGGCCGCGATGGGGATGCTGTTCCAGGGGCCGAAGTGCGTGTGGACATCGAACTTCCTCATCGCCCTGCCTCCAGCAGCCGGCGCGCGTTGCCGGAGGCCACCATCTCCATCTCTTTGGCCCCCAACCCCGATCCCCGCAGTACCATCACCGTGGAGCCTACGTTCAGCATCGGGTACCCCGATCCCCACAGCACCCGGGAAGGTGAGAACGCCTCCGCCGCGGCCGCGATTCCGTCAGGTGTCAGTAGGTCGCTCGTCTCGACGCAGACGGAGGGCAGCGACTTGGCCAGGGCCAGCAGGTCGCCCAGCACGTGGTAGCGGTTCCGACAGAGTATGAAAGCGCCCTCCCGGCCCCTGAGCAGGTGGGAGATGCGCGTCGGTTCCGCCTCCACCGTCGGCAGCATCACCGGCATCCCCATTCCATCCAGCGCCTCCACCAGTCGCGCGCAGGCTGCGCTATCCACCGTGTAGCCGTGCACCTCCGGGAACAGCCTCACCATCGCGAACCCCTGTTCCCGCAGCCGCGCCACTCGCACCGGTGAGTAGACCCCCGTAGGGCAGGCAACCGCGACCGGCCGGAAGTAGCTGTCGGCCGCGCACAGCTCCAGGGTCTCCCGATTCCCCTCCTCGCAGTCGAACTGGATCGCGCGATAGCTGCACGTGTAGGCGCCCGTCACTCCCCACCGCCGGCCCGCGCGCTTTATCTCCTCGGGCGATGTCACTACCCCTCGCTTCATGTCGCGCCCGAACCGCGTATTGATGTCGATCAGCCCGCCGTGCCTGGTGTTGATGTCGATCAACTCGCCGATAGCTGTTCCTTCGGTCATCAGTCCGTTCCCACCGCCTTCACCACCTCATAGGCCGCGCGCATGTGCTCCGTCGGGGTCATCGGGGCGACGTTGTTGCCCTCGCAGAAGACGAACCGCCCTCCCGCCATCGCCCCACCCTTCAGAATCCGCTCCGTCTCTTGCTCGACCAGCGGGATCGGCCCATCTCGGAGAACTCGCGGGTGCAGGTTCCCCCGCAGCAGCGCTCCCGGCCCCAGGTCCTTTCGCAACTGTCCCAGGTCTACCGGAAACCCCAGGTCGAAATCCTGAATGTTGAACTCCCGCTGCAACAGCGGCAGCAGCCGCGCCACGCTTCCGCACAGGTGGATCGAGTTCGGGCCGCCTTTCGAGAACGTCTCGACCAGCCGTTTGTGATGCGGCAGCACGAACTCGCGGTACTGCGCCTCCGACAGCAGCATGATGCTGTCGTCCGCGAACCCCCATCCCTGCTGCGGGTACGCGGCGCCGTTGAACTCCATCACCGCCTTGATCCGCACGATCGTCGCCTCGGTCACGAACTCCAGCAGTTCCCGCGCGAACGTGGGGTCTTCATAGAGATCGAGGCAGAACTCCGTTGTGCCGCGCAGATTGCAGGCCACCGTGAACGGCCCATCCGTGCCCGCTCCCCCGAGAGACGACTTCCCCACCGGCCTGCCCGCGAACTCCTCCCGCCCGCGCCTGTCCTCGAAGTACTTGTAGAACTCCAGCTTCCGCCCCTGCACCCGGTCGCGGATGGGGTCGGGGATGGTCATCGCAGACAGCTCGCCTTTCCGCTCGCGCAGCATCGGGATCGAGTCGGGAACCTCTCCCTCGTGGAAGACCAGCCGGCACCCGAACCACTCCGCCTCCGACGTGTTCTGGAAATCCGGCGTCAGGCCGCCCCACTGCTCCGGCCGCCCAAGTTCCGCATCCTGGATGGGCTGCTCCCGCACCCACTGCTGGCGTTCGAGCTGCATCTGCCACTGGACCGCCGGGTTGTGGAAGTACTGCTCGAAGGTGTAGCCACGCGTGTTCGTCCACGGCGTCAGCATCCAGAACTGCCCGCTGATGTTGAACACGCAGGGCGGCCGCCGCGGCCGGCCCGCGTCGAAGTCAGCCCAGGCCTGCGCCGCCTCCTGATTGTGCTGCTCGATGCCCGCGTCCATGCCCGCCCTCTTCTCCGCGATGGCGAGCGGACCCTCGTCTGTAGATGGCGACCCCGGTTTCCCTGGGGGCCTTCTACTCCAGCGGCTTCTCGATCAGGAACGGCTCCGGTGCTGGCCGCGCCACGCTCAGCGCGTGGCTCAAGCTGTTCGCATCCCGGTCCCGCGCCGTCAACGATGACAGCTCGAACCGCTCCTCGATGTACTTCAGCACCGAAGTGAAATCGTACACCGTGTGATCGATGTGTCCGGGCCTGGCATGGGGAGAGATCACCAGCGTCGGCACCCGCGGCCCAAACCCGTAGTCGTCCACCTGAGGAGGTGGGACGTGGTCATAGAAGCCACCATAGTCGTCCCAGGTGACGACCATCACGGTGTTCTCCCAGTAGGGGCTCTTCATCAACGCGTTCGCCAGCGTCGTCACGTACCACATGCCGACCTGCAGGTTGACAGGTGGATGCTCGCTCTCCGCCATGCTCGGGATCAGCCAGGCCACCTGTGGCAACGTCCCATCGCGCAGGTCTCGGAAGTACTCCACGTTCGAGACCAGGTGCGACATCAGCTCCCGGTCCTGTTTGATGCTCGGGAATCCTGGCAGCGGGTTCCACAGATGGAAGGCCTGCGGCGACGGCGATCCCTCGTAGTACTTCCAACTGATCCTCGAATTGCCCAGCAGGTCCACCATCGTCGGGAAGTTGAACCCCTGTGCGGGCGGGTCCTTCATATTCCTCACCACTCCGCCCGACTGCGCCGCAACCGTATACAGATGGTTCGGCAGCGACGGCCCGGCGAGCGAGGAGAAGAACCGGTCGCAGAGCGTGAACCGATCCGCATAGGCCCAATAGTTTGGCAGATCGGCCCGATCGTAATAGCCCAGCGTATCGACGGTTCCCTCCGCGCTGACGAAGCCATCCATCTTGCCTTCGTTCATGGCCGCGCGACACTGCTCGTACCGGTGGCCGATGTCGTGCGTGAGCGGGAAGCTGAAGTGAAACGGCGCCGTTGCCTGCGGATGGCCGGGGCCCAGAGGGACGGTATGCCCCTGCGGGAATCCCTCCCCCCGGGGATAGGTGCCGAAGTAGTTGTCGTAAGTATGGTTCTCCTGGATCACGAACAGAATGTGTTCGACCTTGCCGGAAGCCGGCTTGTGGGATTTCGCTGGGGGCCAGGCGTGCCCGCCGGTCACCGTGATCGCGGCCTCCTCGATCAGTCCTCTCCTCTGGTGACCAGCTACCTGCACCGCCATGCCGGGGGCGACCCCAGGCGGGACCCCGCCCGCCGTCTGGGCGACCCGGATCGTCTTACTGCTGTCTTCCTGCACCGCCACGAGATGGCCAGTGATATCGACTACCGTCCCCACCACCACGCCCGGCGGAGGCGCCGCCCGCTGTTGTCGCGCCACGCGTCCCCCTGGCCCCATGCCCCCTCGTCGCCCTCCAGCCTGCGCCGTGTTCACCGCTACCAGGCCGGCGGCTGCCAACAGCAACACCGTCCACCAGCTTCCCGTCAGTTCCCCGCGCCACCTCATCTGGTACCTCCTCCTGCCTAGGGCTTGCCTCCGATGCTAGCTTCGTCCGCTCACAAGTTCAAGGTCGCGAATTGCGGCCATGTCGCGCTGACACCCAAAGCGGCGCCACAAGGACTTCCCCGAACCCAACCCGAACTTGCACCACTGAACCCCACTTCAGGAGGCGAGGATGCCACGAATACCGATCGCACTACAGCTTTACTCCATCCGGGAAGACTGCAAGAAGGACCTGCCCGGCTCTCTGGCGGCGGTCGCCAAGATGGGCTATGAAGGCGTCGAGTTCGCCGGTTACTACGACCGCTCTGCCGCCGAGCTTCGCAAGATGGTAGACGATCTGGGTCTCAAGGTTTGCGGCACTCACATCGGCCTGGACACACTCCTCGGCGACCAGTTCGCCGCCACCGTCGAGTTCAACCAGGCCCTTGGCAACAAGTTCCTCATCGTCCCGGGCCTCTCGGAAGAGCGCACCAAGAGCCGCGCCGCCTGGCTCGAGACGGCCGCCATCTTCAACGAGATCGCCGCCAAGCTCAAGCCCCTCGGCATGTACACCGGCTACCACAACCACCACACCGAGTTCAAGCCCCTCGATGGTGAGATGCCCTGGGACACGTTCTTCGGGAACACGAAGAAGGACGTTGTCATGCAGATCGACGCCGGCAACGCCCTTCACGGCAGCGCCGACCCCGTTCCGTTCCTTGAGCGCTACCCCGGCCGCGCCCTCACCGTGCATCTCAAGGAGTACTCCAAGGGCAACGACAAGGCCATCATCGGCGAAGGCGACGTCCGCTGGAACGACCTCTTCCGCATCTGCGAGACCACCGGCAGCTCCCAGTGGTACATCGTCGAGCAGGAGAGCTACGCCTTCCCGCCGATCGAGTGCGTCGACCGCTGCCTCAAAGTCCTCAAGTCGATGGGCAAGTAGCCCCTCGACCACTCGCGATCGCAGGGCGGCCGCCTTCGCGTCCGCCCTGCGCCATGACCGTTGGGCAGGAGCTTGTCTCCTGCCATTCTGTCCGGATGCTACACCTCCCGCGCCCTCCCGATCAGGCTCAGGAACTCCTGCCGCGTGGTGGCGGACTCGCGGAACGTCCCCAACACCGACGAAGTCACCATCAGCGAGTTCTGCTTCTCCACCCCGCGCATCATCATGCACAGGTGCCGCGCCTCGATCATCACGCCCACGCCCTGTGCCCCGATGTTGTCCATGATCGAGTGTGCGATCTGCTCCGTCAGTCGCTCCTGAATCTGGAGCCGCCGCGAGTACATGTCGACCAGTCGGGCGAGCTTGCTCACCCCAACTACCGTACCCCCGGGGATGTAGCCGATGTGGCAGCGCCCGAAGAACGGCAGCATGTGATGCTCGCACAGGCTGTAGATCTCGATGTCCCGCACGATCACCATGCTGTCCATTTCCTGCGTGAAGCAGGCCCCGTGTACTAACTCCTCCGGGTCGGTGCGGTAGCCCGACGTGAGAAACGCCATCGCCTTGGCGAACCGCTCCGGCGTCTTCAGCAGCCCCTCCCGCATGGGGTCCTCTCCCATTTCGGTGAGTAGTTCCCGAACCAGATCCTCAACCTTCTGGATGTTCATGCCGCCAGTCCCTTCTCAGTCGCTCCGTGTACTCGATCAGAGGCGTCATCCCACTCCCAACCATGGTCTGCGCCACCGCCCGCGCCCGCGTCTCCCCCGTCAGTACCAGCTCGGGCGCTAGCTCCGCCAATGGCAGCGCCAGGAATGGCCGATGCCAGAATCTCAGGGTCCGGGAGGGTGAGACTCTCCGTCTTCATCTCCACCCCCTCGTATGCAATCAGATCCAGGTCGATCGTCCGCGGCGCGAATCTGTCCCCGCTTCTCTTCCTGCCCAGCGCCGCCTCAATCCTCCGCAGCGCCCCACTCCTCAGCGCCAGCGGCGGCGCGTCTGTCTCCACCTCGACCACGCAGTTGTAGTAGTCCTCCTGCTCCGGCCGCTCCAGCGCCTTCGTCCGGTAGACGGTGGAGACTCCCACCACGCGCATCCGCGCCGCTAACAGCCGCAGCGCCTCCCGCACCTTGCGCGCCGGTTCGATGTTGGACCCCACCGCCACAAATGCCCGCGCCGCTGCCTTCCTCACTCCCGCTCTCGCGTGATCTCCACCCCCACACTCCTGGCGAACCGCAGTGCCGACGGCTTCTCCACTTTCACTGTCACCCGCGCCACCGCCGGATGCTCCAGGCAGGCCGCCGCCACCCTTTCCGCCAGCGCCTCCACCAGATAGCAGCGCGACTCCTCCACCAGCGCCAGCACGCGCTTCTTCACCGCCCGGTAATCAACCGCATCCGCGAACTCGTCACTCCTCCCGGGCTTCCGCAAGTCGGCGTAGAGCGAGATGTTGATCACTACCTCCTGCCGCTCGCGCCGCTCATCTTCGTTGATCCCGACGATGCACCGTGCGCTCAGATCGCTAATCAGGATGCGGTCCATGGCTGTACTCAAGCAAGTGCCTTCCCCCGTCCACGTTGATCACCTGGCCGGTCACGAAATCACTCTTCAGCAGATACACCACCGCCTCCGCGATGTCATCGGGGTCGCCGTGCTGCTTCAGGGGCACTGTGTGCGTCAGCCTATCGAGGTAGCCCTGGTCCTCTCCCGGCGGCGGCAGAACCAGCCCCGGCGCCACTGCGTTCACGGTGATGTCGGGCGCGAACTGCACCGCGCACATCCGCGTCAGCTCGGCCAGCATCTTCTTGCTCAGCAGATATGCGACGTGCTCCCAGTCATACCCGCTCGCCCGCGTATCCAGCAGGTTGACGATCTTCCCCTTCCCGACCAGGCGCGCGAACTCCCGGCTTAGCACGAACGGCGCCCACGCGTTCACCTCCATCACTTGCCCGAGGTGTTTGAGCTGCATCTCCTTCAGTGTGCTGGGGGGGAAGATCGACGCGCTGTTGACGAGGATGTCGAGCCCGCCGGCGATGCCCAGCGATCGCTCGATCAGCGTCTCATACTCCGATGGAGTCTCGAAGTCGGCCTGCACCAGCCACGACTTCACCCCGCGCTCCATCAGCTCGCGCTGCAGCTCCCGCGCCTCGTGCGCGGAAGTGCGGTAGTGAACCACCACGTTCACCCCCTCCTCCGCCAACGCCACCGCGATCGCGTGCCCGATCCGCTTCCCCGCTCCCGTCACCAGCGCCGTCCTCCCCGTCAGTGCATTCTCATCCATCCGCTGCTGCTTCCCTCCCATTTGTCATTGCGCGGGGCGGCCGTTGCCGCCCCGCGGCAATTTCGTCGCCCTCTTGCTTCGGTAGCTTGTGGCTAGGCGGAATGCCGCCACCCCGGTCCGCCTTCGGCGGACTCAGGGGCTGCCGAAGCCGCGCTGCCTCAGTTCGGCAGGAGCTTCAGTCGCCTCCGGCGACTTGCTCCTGCCATCTCCTACTCTGCGCCCTCAGCGCCTCTGCGGTGAGGGCCGTTGCCGCTCCGCCTCGTCGTCTACGGACCCCCTCCCGCTACCCGGTCCACCTTCGCCGCCACGATGAAATCGTTCCGCGACAGCCCCCCTATCTTGTGCGTCGTCAGCGTCAGCTTCACCCGGTTCCACGAAATCCAGATGTCCGGGTGATGCCCTTCCTCCTCGGCGATGTCCGCCACCTTGTTCACGAACCCCATCGCCTCCCGGAAGTCCTTGAACTCGAACCTCCGCTCGATCGCCTTCTCTGTCAGCGACCACGCGGGCGTCTCCCGCGCCAGCTCCTTCGCCTCCGCCGCCGACAGCGGCGGCTCGCCTACCTGGCACGGCCTGCATTTCTGCTCCGTCAGCGCCTTCATCTCCCACTCCTCACCGGATCAGCCCCTGCACGCTCTGCGCGTCCGCCCACTCGCCCGCCAGTACCAGCTCCCGCGCCGCGTCCACCCTATCCCACACGTCACACATCATCGCGCCCCTGATCTTCCCCTCGCGGCAGGTAGTAGATCACGCCCTTCTCGTTCTCTTTCTGCCAGTCCGTAACCATCTCGAGCGACGCGTCCACCTCACCCACCGCCTCGTACCCAAACTCGAACAGGTCGGAGTAGAAGTACGGCATGTAGGTGAACGGCTCATGCGCCCCCGCCATGTTCCAGCCCGCCCACTTCCCCTGGTTGATGGCGTTGTCCCAGTGCTCCACCCGCGTCTGCTTCCCCAGCGCGTAGTACGGGAAGAATGCGTTGTCGCCGGCGGCGTAGATATCCGGGTGTGAAGTCTCCAGGCGTTCATTCACCACGATCCCGTTGCCGGCCTGCAGACCGGCCGCCTGCGCCAGCTTCACCTCCGGCGCGATCCCCACGCCCACGATCACCATGTCCGATTCGATCTCGCGGCCGCTCTCGGTCTTTATCACGAACTTGCCGCCGCGCTTCTCGAAGGACGCCGGCTTCTCCCGCGCCAGCACGTTCACGCCCTTCACCTCATAGTGCCGCTGAATCGCCTTCCCCAGGTACTCCGGGAAGACGCGGTTCACCAGGTACGGAGACGGGAACACCATCGTCACCTCGACCTTGTTGGCACTCAGCGCCGCCGCCATCTCTGAGCCGATGAATCCCCCGCCCACCACCACCGCGGACTTCCCCTCCGCCGCCTCTTCCCTCATCCGCAGGTAGTCGTCCAGGTATCGGTAATAGCAGATCCCTTCGAGATCGCCGCCGGGGACGGTCAGCCGCCGCGGCTCCCCGCCCGTCGCCAGCAGCAGCTTCTCGTAGCCATACACCTCGCCGCCGTTCGTCGTCACCGTCTTCGCACTGGCGTCGATGGCGACCACCTGCGCCCCCAACGCCACCTCGACGCCGTTCTGCTCGCAGTACTCCCGGTCGAGCATGCCGATCTTCTCGACCGTCGTCTTCCCAAACCACAGCTTCTTGCTCAATGGCGGCCGGTCATAGGGCATATGCTTCTCCGCTCCGATCAGCACCGTCGAGCCCTGCGCGTCCCTCTCCCTGATCCCCTTCACCGCCGACGCCCCCGCCAGTCCACCGCCCACGACCACATACTTGAATGCCCGCTCCGCCATCGTGCCTCTCCCGTTCGGCAGGAGCTTGCTCCTGCCATCTGTCATTGCGAGCCGTCTCGGCTCCCTCTGGAGCCGAGACGCGCGTGGCAATCTCGCCGTCCCCGCCGGCCGCCGCGTCCGCAAGTATACCAACCGGATAGGCGCGCGCTTGGTTACTTGAGGCAACAACGGCCTGGCCACGCAGCTCCCACCCCTATACGCGGCCCATGCCCTCCGGCCTCTTGACGGACAATCCCATCGCCCGTATCATGTATCCCATCCCCCTGGAGGGGATATGGAACACAGATCGCAGGAGCCCATCATGCCATCCGCAAGCGCTCCCCACACTCACGAGCGCATCCACGAGAACGTCTCGAAGCGGCTCTCCCGCGCAGAGGGACACCTGCGTGGAGTGAGCCGCATGTGGCAGGAAGGAAAGCCCTGCCCCGAGGTGCTGCTCCAGATCAGCGCGGTCCAGGCCGCGCTGCGCCAGGTTAGCCGCATCATCGTGGAGGAGCATATGGAGAGCTGCCTCGTCGAGGCCGCCGGCAAGGGGAGTTACGACCAAGCGCTGGCCGAACTCCGCGAAGCCCTGAAACGGCTGCTCTAGCGGTCGATACTGGAAAGCGAGAAACCGCGTGGGGTACCTGCTCATGCTGCTATCGGCGTTCGGCCTGGGAGCGGCGCACGCCCTGGAGCCTGGTCACGGCAAGACCGTCGTCGCCGCCTACCTGGTCGGCTCTCGCGGCCGCACCATCGACGCCATCTTGCTCGGCGGAATCGTCACCCTCACCCATACCTCCAGCGTCTTCGTGCTGGCCATCCTCTCCACGGTGGCCGCCGCCTACCTGGTCCCGAACCAGGTCCAACACTGGCTGTCCATCAGTTCGGGGGTGCTCGTCACCGGCGTCGGGCTGTGGATGATCTACGCTCGCACCAAGTATGGGCCTCCCACCCATTCCCATGGCCACAGCCACTCCCACGACCTGCCTAACGACCATAGCCACGAGGACCACCCGCATCCACACCCCCACAAACACTCCGCTGCGCACAGCCCTGCCGCGCCCGATCACCGTCACCACCACGGCGACGCCCACGACCACCCGGAGGTCCGCCTCGGATCCCTCGTCGCCCTGGGCGTGTCGGGGGGAATCGTGCCCTGCCCGGCGGCGCTCCTCCTGATCCCTGCCGCCATGGGCCTCGGAGCCGTTCTCAAAGGCCTCTTCCTCGTGGTCAGCTTCAGTCTCGGGCTGGCGCTAGTGCTCATGGGCATCGGAGTGATCACGCTCAGGACCGCGGGATTCGCCTCGCAGTGGCTTGAGCGCGGCGAGTGGACCAGGCGCCTCTCCATCGCCAGCGCCTACTTCATCACCCTCCTGGGCCTCGCGCTGACCGTGAAGGCCCTCCTCTCCTCGCACGGGCCGCACTGATCGCCAGGCGCGAGGCGCACCCCGCCGCTTCTCCTCAGATCCTAGGTACCTAAGTCGTGCAGGCGGTTGACAGCGCGAACTGTTGCGCATACCATGGGCATGTCGCGGCAGACGCGACTGGCCAACAACTCAGGAGGGGGCTAGGGCAACAGATGCGCCGACTTTCCGTAGCCGATGTGGAGAAGACGCTGGCGTCCGAGCAGATCCACCAGTCGTGGATCGCGACGTATTATGGTGATCGTGGGGCGGAGCGCCACTATGACGAGGTCTTCGACCATATCGTGCGTTTTCTCGCGCCTCCCCACGATGCGGTAGTCCTGGACGCTGGCTGCGGAAACTGCGCCCACGCGATCCGTCTGGCGAAGCGCGGCCTCCGGGTGGAGGCGGTCGACCTCTCCGAGGCGGCGCTCGGGCTCGCCCAGGAGCGCGTGCGAGCGGAGGGCCTGGAGGAGAGGATCAGTACGCGACAAGGAAGCCTCACCTCTTTACCCTATGCCGACAACACCTTCGACTACGCGCTCTGCTGGGGCGTGCTCATGCACGTCCCGGAGGTGGAGAAGGCGCTCCTCGAACTCGCGCGCGTGGTCAAGCCAGCTGGGTTCCTGGTGCTCAGCGAGAACAACATGCGCTCCCTGGATGTCCGTCTGCGACGGGCGATGAGACGGTTGCTGGGGAAGGGCGACCAGCTCGCGACGGTAGCGCCGCCGGGGATCGAGAGGTGGGTCTCTACTCCCTTCGGCGAACTCTTCGTCAGATACGCCAATGTCCAGTGGATGATCGGGACGCTGCAGGTTCAGGGCTTTCGCCTTGCCTCGCACAGGGCGAGTCACTTCACGGAGTGCTATGTGAGGAAGCCGCTCCGGCCGCTACGCCCCCTCATCCATGGCTTCAACACGTTCTGGTTCCGGCACATCAAGCGGCCACACCTCGCCCTGGCGAGCGTCCTTATCTTTCAGAAGGCACCCGCCGATCTCCCTGCAGCGGAGGGCTCCGAGTCTAGGGAGTAGTCTGGCATCCCCTTCGTTGAGCGTGCGATGGCCGACGATATCAGTTTCTGCTCCCCCGGGTGCGAGGCCGCTCCCCTACCCCTCCACCTCCGGCGCCCGCCTGATCCGCGGATCGGTGAACACGTCGCTCTCGTCCCTGCTCGTGCTCGAAAACTCCGACACGATCGCCCCCTCTTCGCCCGCCTGGAACCAATGCAAGGTGTCCGGCGCGATCGTGTACTGTTGCCCCGGGTCGAGCTCGATCTCGTGGTAGACGGTGTAGTGCTTCTCACTCCCCTCGGGCACCCGCGTGGAGATCTCCGCGCTCTTCTCGCCCTCCACGTAGAGCCAGACCTTCCCCGCCCGGCACCGGAATGTCTCCATCTTCCCGGGGGTGCCGGCCACCGGCGGATGTCGATGTTCCGGACAGGTCTGTCCGGCGAATAGCACTAGCTCCTTGGCGCAGTACCGGTCTGTGTTCACATACGTGACAAGCTCCAGCCCTGTTCGCGCCAATTCCCCCAGGCCGAAATCCGCAACCTCGATGCTGGCCCGCTCTTGCTGTGTCAGTGCAATCCCGGCCCGCTCCAGCATCTCGGCCGCTCGCGCCTGCGCTTCCTTGACCTCGCTCCGCTTCATCGCCTACCCCCTACCGCCCGTCGCTGGGCCCGCGCCACACCGCGCTTCCGGCCTCCCACTGCCAGCCATCGAGCGCCACTCCCATCGGTCTGCGCGGCCATCCCGACCTAATGCGCGCCTGCACCTCCGTCCAGCTTCGTATCCCGCTGGTTGCATCCGCCTTCTCGACGTTGCACGCGCCCACCGCCACCGCGCTCGTCACCGCCGCCTCTGGACCCTGACTCTGCGACAGCCCGGCCAGGAACCCGGCGATGGTGCAATCTCCCGATCCGGTCGTGCCTTCCACCTCCACCTCGAAGCACGGCGCTAGTAGCTCCCGACTGCGCCACGCCTTCGGGTCGGACAGGCCGCAACTCTCCAGCCCCTCCAGCCGCGCCGCGTCGCTGGTCGTTCGCAGATACAGCCCCTCCGATCCCAGCTTCAGCCCCACCACCGCCACCCCCATCGCCAGTAGTTGGTCGGATAGGTCCCGCAGCAGCGCGCCATCCAGTCGCGCCTGAAGCTCCGGCCCCATCGCATCGAACCGTTTCCGATCCAGCATGAACAGATCTCATCCACGCTCGGCAGGAACACATCCACGAATGGCAGCGCCCGCGCCAGGATATCGCGCCACGGCGCCTTCCCCGCCTCCGACGCCGGATCGGGTTTCGCCATGTCGAGGGAGGTGGTAACCCCGCGCTCCTTCACCCCCCGCAGCAGCGCCACCAGCTCCGCCCCTCCGTCCGCGAACATGCGCTTCATCAGCGGCGGATAGCCGAAGTGGAACAGCTTCGCGCCCCGCAGATCATCGTATGGCACGTCGGCCGCGCCGAACGTATCGTTTGCCCCGGTGCAGTGCAAGAAGATGCGATCGACTCCCGGCGGGCTGATCACCACCGTATACGAGCTCGGCGACTCCTGCGTGACCAGCATCCCCTTCGCCAGCTCCGGACCGTAGCCGCGCACGATCTCGAGAATCGCGTGCCCGATCACATCGTCGCCCACCTTCCCCATCAGGCGCGTCGGCACGCCCAGCCGGTGCAGCGCCAGGCCGGTGTTCGAGACCGGACCGCCGGTGGCCATCACCGCCGCCCCCACGTTCACCAGCTTCCCCGGCACCAGGATATCCGCCAGGCTCTGCGCCCCGCCCCCAAACGTGGGGATGATATCCAGGCAGATATGTCCCGCCACCACGATTTCAGCGCCCATGCTTCCTCCATCTCTCAGCGTCCTGCGTCACCCTCACCCCGCTGCGGCCCGCGATATCCGCCTTCATTACTCCGCGCCCAACCAAACTCCCCTCCGCCCTGCGCCCGCGCCGGCAGAGGAGGCGCCCCCCGAAACGGGAATTCCACGTTATCCCGAAGGAGCCCGTTGGAGGAAGCGTGATGGCGATCTGCCCGCGTCTGCTGCTGATTCTGGTTCTCACCGCGATCGTGCTGCGAAGCGATCCTGCCTGTGCCTCTGCCGCGTTCGCATCGCCGAGCTTCCCGAAGACAACCATCTCGAACGGCGTGCTAGAGGCGGTGGTGCTGCTGCCCGACCCCAAGGCCGGCTACTACCGAGGCCCGCGATTCGACTGGTCGGGGCTGATCGCCGCGGGTGAAGTACCAGGGCCATACCTACTACGGGGAATGGAAGACGCCTCACGATCCCGAGGGCAACGATGATGTGGTCGGGCCGGCCGAAGAGTTCGGCATGGGCGACCTGGGCCCGCCGGGGCCACTTGGCTATGAAGATGCCGCCCCGGGCGGCACTTTCATCAAGATCGGCATCGGACTGCTCGAGAAGAAGGCCGAGCCGGGCTACCACTTCGGAGAGGACTACCGGGTCGTCACGCCGGCCGAGTGGAAGATCACCCAAGCCCAGACCTGGGTCGAGTTCGATCAGCAGCTAACAGACGCCCGCGGCTGGGGGTACCACTACACCAAGCGCATCGGCCTCGCGCTAGGTTGCCCCGAACTCATCATCTCCCACACCCTCCGGAACACTGGCTCCCGCCCCATCGTCACCAACCAGTACTGCCACAACTTCACGATCATCGACGAGGACCCGATCGGCCCGCACTACGCTCTGCGATTCCCCTTCCAGGTCAAGGAGAAGAGCGAGCTGGGCAAGCTGGCGGAGGTGCGCGGGGACACGATCAGCTTCCCCAAGACGCTGCGGGAAGGGGAGGAGGTGGACGCCGAACTCGGCGGCTTCTCAGACGCGGTGGGCGACAACGGAGCGACCATCGAGAACCTGAAGACAGGCGCGGGAGTGCGCATCAAAGGCAGCAAGCCCATCGTGCGGCTTCACGTCTACGCTGTCGGAACCGCCGTCTGCCCCGAACCCTTCATCGACCTCCGGCTCCGCCCGGGAGAGCAGACGCAGTGGGAGAATACCTACACCTTCTACCAGGTGGGCGCCCCTGGATGACGGCGACGCCAGGGCGCGCGATCGCCATGGGAAGAGGGTCATACCCCCGCGCGGCGTAGGCGCAGGAAGCGACTGCTGTAACTCGTAGCACCCATCTGCGCTCGGAACGCGTGATTCCTCTCGTAGGAGGCCCGGATGCTGGACCAATCCGCTGTGGACTCGTGGCTCGGCGACTTCGTCAGCCGGCTAAGGGATGCGTTCGGAGACAGGCTGGTGTTCGTCGGACACCACGGGAGCTGGGCCCGCGGCGAAGCTGTGAGCGGCAGCGATATCGATACGATAGTTGTCCTCGACCGGATCGAGCCTCCGGATCTGGTGACCTATCGGTTGGTGATCGATAGCATGCCGGGCGGCGGGCGGAATGCAAGTGGTGTGCTGAACTCCATCCCTGAGATGCGATCTCTGCCTCCCGCCGGGCTACTCGAGTGCTTCCACGGCTGCCGGGTCCTGCATGGGGGTCTGGACGGTATCGCGGAGTGTCCAGGCGCCGCCGATCTGATCGAAGATGTGCGACGCAAGGCTTCGGACAACCTGTCTGCAGCGCGGCACTACCTGTTGTATCCCCACGAACTGGCGCAGAAGGTACACGTACTGCACTATCCGTTCAAGTACTGCGTGTACGCGTTGCAGGCGTGGAAGCTCGCCCAGACCGGCCGCTTCCTCGCCCGCAAGGAGGATCTGCTGGCGGAACTGGCGGACGACGACGACAGATCAGTGATCGCTGTCGTCCGGGACTGGCGGGAGACGCGCGAGGACCGGGAGGCGAGGCCGTGCTGGTACGTCGAACTGCTCGAACGATGGAGCCGCAGAATGCTGCTAAGGCTCGGAGAGGCGTCCTCGCTCGGAGCTCACGTATCCTGCAAGGATGGATGACCGTTGCTCCGGTAGCTTGCTGCCGAGGCCCCCATGTCACATGGGAGCGCTCAAGACTCGTCAAAACGCGCCCATCTCGCCACCGTCAAAAGCAAGCAATTCCCTTGCCTTCTCCCATCGACTCCGCTTCAGAAGGCCTTGCGCAGCACGTAGAGCATCTCCCACCACACATCGCTTTCGCTGAGGGGGACAGCGTCGCCGGGTTCCAGCCGGCCCTGTCCCCGGCGTAACTCCTCCGCCGACTCGACCTCCAGGCCGAGGGATCGCCAGAAGGATTCGAGTTTCCCCCGCGAGGCGCTGATGCATTGGTTCGCCTCCAGCATCGCGGCCGTCTCTGAATCCTCGGCGAACAGCCCGCACAACTCAAACACCCTACCGCCGGCCTTCAGCGCGCGGCTGGCCTCCCGATAGGCATTCCCGAACCGCGGCAACTGCTTCCGCTCGGGATCATCCCAGACGCACCCGAAGCCGCGGAGGGAAGTGACGGCGTCGAGCACCCCGTCGCCGAATGGCCAGCGATTCCCGTCCATGGCGACGAAGTCGATTGGCGATCTGACCGACTGCGTTTCCCAGGCCGCCTTCAGTCGCGGTAGCAGGTAGAGTGACGCGTCGGTCGCGATCACGTGCGTCTCCTCGGTCAACAGCGGGACCAGCGCGCCGAGCAGCGAGCTGCCAGGGCCAGTAGCGATATCGAGGACCACACCGCGTGTATGAGCCGCGGTGTCCACCCAGGCCGCGAACGGGCCGCCGGCAGTGTACTCGGTCCGGCACTGCTCAATCCGACTCATCAGATGCTCGTGCGCCAGACCCGATGGCCAGCGGTCAGCGTAGCTGTCCAGATCCTCCCGCGGCGCCAGGATCGGGATGCCGTTCTCTAAGTCGTAGGCCGCGGTACATGACATGCAGCGAAGCGAGCCGGCCTGCAGGTCGGAGATCGCTGGCGGGCCCGATGCGCACAACCCGCCTCGGCAGACAGGGCAACACAGCAGCGGCAGAAGCGATGTGTGCATCAGCCCTCTTTCCGTTGCTTCGGTAGCTTGCTGCCGAAGCGCCTTCGTTCCACACCCGCATGTTCCCCGGTTTCGGCCACTCGCCGCCAGAAGCAAGCAATTCCCTTACTCTTCGCCAAACCCCTTGGGAAGGCCTCGCCGCAGGCTGCGGCCGGCGCGGCGGAATAGCCGCCCGTAGCCCCGGCCTTGCTTGACACGGGGTTAGTGGGATGCTAGCATGACCGCGCAATGAACAGCAGCAGGTACATTCTGGCCATCACTCCCCCCGCTGACGCCGCCCGCCGCGCGCCTTCGCGGGCTGGAACAGATGTTTGCCTGCTCGTCCGCCCACTTAGGGCGCTCCCAAATCCGGTTCCCGAAGCACCCAAGACCCCAGGCAAGCATCAGCAGACCTGCGGTCTTTCCGTTTGCCGACCCCTACCGATCGCAGGAGGCGCAATTCCACCGACAGATTACCGCCCGCCGATGTGGCGGAGTGTTGAAGAGCAAGGAAATGGCGATGTTGCAGGTGAGGAGGCTGACGATCACGTTTGGCGAGCGACAGATCGTGCGCGACCTGTCGTTCACGATCGCCGATGGCGAGAAGGTAGGGCTAGTCGGCGACAACGGGGTTGGGAAGACCAGCATCTTGCGCGTCATCCACGGCGACTTGCAGCCCGACGACGGCGAAGTGCTGCTGACCAGGCCACGGAAGGACAGCGTCTGCTATATCCCGCAGCATCTCTCGCTGCGCGGCAGCCAGCGGGAGCAGGATGTGCTGTCCTTCATGCTCGATGGCCGAGGCCTGCACGAGATCGCCATCCGGCTCACCGAGATCGACGCGCTGGTGACAGGCCCCATCGGTCAGGCGCGTCTCGCAGAGCTGATGGACGAGCGTGTGCGGCTCGAGGAGCAGTACGTCGAGAAGGAAGGCTATCACGCCGAGGATGACATTCTCAACATCCTCGTCGGCGTGGGGCTGAACCGCGTCGATCTCGACCAGAAAGTCGCCACCCTCTCCGGTGGCCAGAAGAGCCGGCTGGCGCTCGCGCGGCTGCTCTTCCAGCAGTCGGACATCCTGCTGCTCGACGAGCCGACCAACCACATCGATGAAGAGGCGGTGGGCTGGCTGGGAGACTACCTCTCGACCGTGCCTCAGTCCGTGCTCGTGATCTCCCACCTGCCCGCGTTCCTCGATCGCGTCGTCGGCAGAATCATGCTGCTCGACAGCCGAACCGGGGACCTGAAGTCCTATCCCGGCAACTACTCGCGATTCGTGAATATCAGCGCCCGGCAGGCCCTCGCCCAGCAGCGGGCGGCGACGAAGCTCCAGGCCGAACTCGAGCGGCAGCGAGGCATCATCCGCACCGCCACGATGCAGAGCAACTACAAACTGAAGCATGCCCGTGAGAAAGTAGTCGCGCGGCTGGAGAAGCAAGCGCCTGTCCCAACCAAGACGCGGCACGTAAAGATCGCCTTCCCGGCAAAGACGCCGCTGCACGCGCCGGCCTTCACGGCGCAGGACCTCTGCAAGTCGTTCGCAGGCAAGCGGGTGCTGAACCGCGTCTCGGTAGAGGTGGGAGCGATCACCCGCATGGGTATCGTCGGCGAGAACGGCGCCGGCAAGACTACCCTCCTGCGCCTCCTGGCCGGCGACCTACAGCCCGACGCGGGAAGCGTCCATCGGAGCAGGAAGTTGGAGATGGGCTGGTATCGCCAGGAACTTGAGGACCTGGAGGACCATCGCACCATCATGCAGGAGGTCGAGTCGCTGGGCTTCGGCACGCCGCAGGAACTGCGCAGCGCCCTTGCCCATTTCCTCTTCGGCTAGAAGCGGCTCAACCAGAAGGTCGGCACCCTCAGCCGCGGTGAACGGGCGCGGCTGGCGCTCTGCAAGCTGATACTCGCCAGGCCGAACTGCCTGCTTCTCGACGAGCCGACGAATCATCTCGATCAGCCTTCGCGAGCGCGCCTCACGGCCGCGCTCGCCCAGTACCAGGGCGCGCTGGTCGTAGTGAGCCACGACACGGAGTTCATGGCGGGAGTTGGCGTCGAGTGGGCGCTGCAGCTTCCCACCGGCAGGTCGGTACGCGTGGCAGAGGGGGGAGTAGCTCTCCCATCGGGGCCACGAGCCGCGAGCCGGAACAGAGGAAGACCATAGGCGGGATCGCACCCCAGCGCGATGCCACGCACACCGACCTCGGGGGGAGCCGTCGGCGCCTGCTGCTCACCGGCCAATGGCTGCCCTGGGAGGCGCTCCCCTTCGCCGTAGTCTACCGCTGGTGCCACCGAGCCGCCTTGTTCGCGAATTCGGGCCGCACTGCTAGGGCTTCGACCAGCGCGCTGCTGCCTTCAGCAGATCCCGCGCCTCTTCTTCGGAGGCGCACGAAGTCTCGATGAACAGGCCTTTGGCGCTGAGAATCGAGAGGGCCTTCTCGACCTCTTCCGGCGGGATCGAGATGTGTAGGTTCTTCCCGCCTGCCTGCACCTGCTTCAGCGTGTCTAGGTAATGCAGCGGACTGGGCTTTCCTGCCCCCGGCAGGACCTGGATCGCCTGGATGCCCGGAAGCTCGAGCAGCGCCGGAACGTGCAGGAACGCCCCGATCCCGTCGAGGTGATAGACGGAGTGATCCAGGAATTCCGTCTGCATCGCCAGCGCTGGCAGGAACAGGTCCCGGAACATCCGCGGCGAGATCATGTATGAGAAGTCACACTGGGAGGCGTAGAACCGCCCCGGAGACCACAGCTCGAACCAGCAGGTTGACCCCCCGGCCGAACTGCGGATGATCTCATGGAATGTCCTGTACACCTCGCACCACTGCGTCATGAGGTGTAGTTCGGAGGCTCGCACACGATCAGGCCGTTCCACGCAGTCGTGCAGCAGATTCCAGGTTCCCCTCAACGCCGCCAACGTGTCGCCGCACCCCCCCAGGGCGCCGATGCTGGGAATGGACTTTCCCGCGGATGCCTGGCTCGCGGTGCGCAGCAAGTCCACCGCGAACTTCCACCACCGCCCATCCGTATCCAGCCGCACCGACGTGACCTCCCAATCATCGTCGGTCAGAACCGGATCCCACCACCCTGTCGCATGGTCGAGACTCACGGGGCATCCGAGGAACGCAGGGATGCTCGTGTGACCGGGGTAGCCGCCGTTCCAGATCGGGAACGCCTCACCGCCATAGAAGGTAGTCGCGTGCCGGTACTCGTTCAGCGCCGCGATGTAGTCGAGGTCAGTCCACCGGTCCACGGGATCCGCGGGGCGAGCGGGCGGCCGCAGGCTCGGCTGCACAGTTCGGGGCGCTTGGACTGACATCGCGCACCGCCCGAAGTACTCCCCACTCCACCAGGAGAGGAATCGCGGCTTCGCCTCTTCCCAATCCGGCTTGTACAAGAGTCCCACTGAGCGCGCCTCCGTGTCGGACTGTCTCGCGGCACGATAGGGGTCTGCGCCGCAGGCCCGCACCCGATCGTTGCGCCGGCACGCGGACGTCCGCGCTGTCCGCGAACCCACCTGGCCCCCCGAACGCGTCTGCCGCCCAGCCATGGAATTCTGGGTGATCGCTGACACCCCTTGCTGAGAGGAGTAGGGGAGGGAGATGGCTGCTCTCATGGCGGTGACTTCCGGTGTAGTAAGACTGCAGAGTCGCACTAGTCAGCGCGTTAGCGACCCCACGCAATGCTCTCCCCGCTGGGTGTTACCGGTTACCCGAAGGGTCGCCCGATGATCGAGAGGCCGGTCTGTGCTATGATTGGCGCGTCTTGCGCGGTGGCCGACGAGGTCGCCAGGGGGCAGGCGTGGGCGCTGCGCCCAAACTACTTGGTCGCTCGCGGGAAGGGAGCAGGGGGCCTGATGCATCGGTTGCTACTCGTCACGGCAGTGTTATTGGCGGCGGCCGCGCTCTCGCCTGCAGAGGCGGCAGAGCGCGCAGCCGCCCTGCGCGGCCTTGCGGCCAAGTATCCGGGCGACAGGGGCCTTGGTTCCGACTCGGCCGTGCTGGCGTTCAGCGATTACGAGGACAGCGAGTGGAAGCGCGGCTGGGATTGCTCCGACTGGGACTGCTACCACCTGACCGATGATCCCTCGCTGGCGTTCGCCGGCGCCCACAGCCTCGAAAAGACGGGCCCGATGGGATCCGAGGGTGCGACCCTCAGCCTCGATCTGAAAGAGCCGGTGGAGGTGTTGCACCACCGGGTCTATGCGCGCTTCAAAGAGGGTGCGGCCAACACCCGGTTCTTCGGCATCTCGGGCGTCGCGGCGGGCCTACCGCAGTGGAAAGCGCTCGGGAGCGCCGGGGTCCGGCCTACCGAGCTTCCCTACTTTTGCGCCACGCTTGTCACCGAGGAGGACCACCCCCGCAAGCCTATGTGGTACCCCTACCACATCGACCAGAAAGGGCCCTGGGGCGACAACTGGCCCATCGATGTGGAGTTCCCCGCTGACCGGTGGTTCTGCCTGGAGATGATGGTGAAGATGAACACCCCCGGCAAGCCCGATGGCGAGCTGCGGCTCTGGCTGGACGGGAGGCCGGTGTACGCGAAGGCGGACATGCGCTGGCGCAACGATGTTAGCGTCCGGATCGGGCGCGCCTTTGACATGGTCTACCGGAGCACGCCTTTCCCCAATACCTCCACCTACTGGGTAGATAACCGCGTCATCGCCACCCAATACGTCGGCCCGATGGCGGGGACGGCCCAGGCAACGGACGCCGCCGATCCAGCCTCAGGGAGTCGCCAGATGCCGGACCAGACTCAGGAGTCGAGCGGGATCACCCTCTTCGTAGATCCGGGGCGGCGCAGCGCCGCGGACCGCGAGCAGCACATGCAGTACGGCCTCAGCGCTACCGCTCCTTGGGCCGGCGGCGGGAGCGTCTTCATCAACTTCCCGGAGCACCTCGAGTATGACACCCAGGGGCTGAGCATTCTGCGGCACTGGGATGGCTGGGAGAACGGCCCCATTCCCTGGGTCATCTCCCCCGACGCGAAGCAGGCGTCGTACACGGTGGAGAGCCCGCACGAGAAGGGAGTCATGGTGGAATCGTCCGCGCGGGTGGCGACGCCGGACGAGGTCCCTCCCGGCACCAGTGGGATTCACCTGTCGATGCGCATCACGAATGGCAGCCAACGCGCCCTGCCGGCGATCCGTCCTTTGCTGTGCGTGCAGTACCGAGGCCTGACCGGCTTCCCCTCCTGGACCGGCAACTTCGAACACAGCTTCATCATCTTGGACGGAAAGCTGGTCTCGCTGGCAAACCTGCGGACGGCCGACCCGAAGGCGAGCTTCAAGGGTTGTGTCGTCAAGGGTTCCCCTCAGCGCGACACGCGAGCCGAGCAGCAG
Source organism: uncultured Armatimonadota bacterium (assembly GCA_963699135.1). Classification (GTDB taxonomy): domain Bacteria; phylum Armatimonadota; class Hebobacteria; order Hebobacterales; family Hebobacteraceae; genus JBEKKD01. The sequence goes on from OY969415.1 coordinate 3,334,614, forward strand.
GGCGGGCTGATCGAGCAGGACATGGACTCGGCGCTCTCGATCGTTGAGTCACTGGACGCGACGCGCAAGCTCGTCGTGTGGTGGACCCCGGGGAAGAGCATGATCAGCAACGCCAACATCCCCTGCATCCATGCCGACCCGTACTTCGGGACGCTCCAGCCAGGAGAGAGCGCCGCCGCCGAGGGGCTGGTGCTGTTCGCCCACGGTGATATGGGCCCCGTTGTGTCATTCCTGAGGGCGCGCGACAGGAGCGTTCAGGGGCTGCCTGAGACTGTCCTGCTGCCTAGTAGCACCCGCACAGGTCGTCGGTGAACTGGAGAAGGACGATGCAAGAGGTAGGCATTTCCGAGCAGTACGGAGCGCGGCGTATCGACCTCGAATTCGAGGGCTGGCGCGGCTTCGCCATCCTTCCGGAGGGAGAACGCAGCGAGCGGGAGTGGGCGTGGTACGCGCCGAGCTTCGTTGGCGGACACACTCCCCCGGCCGGGCCGCCGGCCGACCCTACTCGCCGCCTTCCGTCTGAGCTACACGCGTGGATCATGACGCGCTGCCTTGCCGCCGGGATGGCGGTCGCGGGCGTCGATGTGGGGGAGTCTGCCGGCAGCCCTGACGGCCGGCGCGGCTTCACCGCGCTTCACCAGGCCCTGGTGAAGGGGTACGGCCTTTCCTCCAAAGCCTGCCTGCTCGCGCAGAGCCGCGGCGGGCTGATGCACTACAACTGGGCGGCGGAGCACCCGGAGTCCGTCCGTCGCATCGTCGGCATCTACCCGGTATGCGATCTCTCGGGCTGGCCCCGGGTCGAGCAGGCCGCGCCGGCTTACGGCCTGACGCCGGAGGAGCTGCAGGCGGCTCTCTCTCAGCACAACCCCGTGCTCCGGCTCGCGCCGCTGGCCGCGGCGAGGGTGCCCATCCTGCACCTACATGGCGACCACGACAGCGTGGTCCCGCTGGACCTGCACTCGGGCGAACTCGCCCGCCGCTATCGGGAACTGGGCGGGTCGATCGAGCTAGTCGTCATTCCCGGCGCCGAGCACGAGGAGATCCCGGCCTTCTTCGAGTCGCCGCGGATCCCGGAGTTCCTGATCGGAGGGAAGTAACCATGTCGTTGTTCACCAGATGGGCAATGTTTGCGGCATCGCTCGCGGCTCTCGCCCTTCCAGCGGCGGCCGCGTTACAGGAGAGGACCATGATCGATTCCAGCACCGACGCCCCGCCGCGCAAGGTCGTCATCGGCACGATGATGCACGCGATGTACAGCAACTACCCCGGACTCGACGCACGTCTTCAGGAGCTGAGCGGCTTCATCGACCGGATGGCCGCGGAGGCGGAGCGAAGGTACGACCGGGGCCTCGACCTCGCCGTGCTCCCCGAGAACGCCGTCACCGGCGGGCTGGAGGGCGAGCCCGCGAAGATCACTTTCCCGCTAGAGGGCAAGGTGCTCGACGTCATGGGCGCCGCTGCCCGCAGGAACCATACCTACATCGTCGTGTCCATGGGCCTGGCCGAGGATCCGGCGAAGGGGATCTACACCAATGTCGGCGTGCTCCTCGACCGCACCGGGAAGCCGGTCGGCATCTACCGCAAGGTGCATCTGGTGGACTCGGCGCCGGCCGGGAATCTGGAGGGCGGCCTCAGCCCGGGCAAGGACTTCCCCGTCTTCCAGTGTGACTTCGGGAAGCTGGGCATCGAGGTCTGCTATGACATGTCCTATGATGACGGGTGGGATACGCTGGCGCGCAAGGGCGCGGAGATCGTGGTCTGGCCCTCGCAGTCGCCGCAGACCGTGGCTCCCCGCGTGCGGGCCCGCCAGCACCGTTACTTTGTAGTGTCGAGCACCTGGCGCAACAACGCCTCGTTCTTCGATCCCACCGGCGACCTGATTGCGCAGACGAAGGAGCCCTCCAGCGTGTGCGTAGAGCAGGTCGACCTGAGCTACGTGCTGCTCGACTGGCAGCCGAAGCTCGAAAACGGCAAAGCCCTCACCGACCGCTACGGCAACGCCGTCGGGTACCGCTACAGCGAGGCCGAGGACGGCGGGATCTTCTGGTCGAACGACCCGAAGACCCCGATTATGCAGATGGTGCGCGAACTGGGCCTGGAACTCAGCGACGTGGCAGTGGAACGCAGCCGCCAGCTTCAGGACCAAGTCCGCGGCGGCCCGCCAAGCCGCGACTGACAGTCCCTGTCAAATGGCAGCGGGACACCTCTGACAGCCGGGTAGCTGGTCTGCGAGTCTCGGACGTTCCACCATATGGGACCTTTGGGCGGCGCCTCCGGATGGGTTCGGGAGCGCGGTGCGCCGCTACGGGTTCCAGTGGAACCTCCACATGAGTGCCTCCACCCCGGCCGCCTCTAGCAGCTTAGGGGTCTATCCGCCTCTGGCGGGCTGCCGAAGCCTCTCCCTCCTGTCATTGCGAGGGGGAGGCCGTCGCCGCCCCGCGGCGTGGTGACGATGGCGCCAAAGCCCCCGAGCGAACGCACTGGACTGCTGGAACCGCCGCTGGTGAGCCCCTGACGGCCCACCTCGGGCATGGAAGACGCAGAAAGCGCTATCCCGCTGGTGAACGTCACCGATTCGAAGGCATCAGCTGGGTCCTACCAGACACAGCAACAGCATGAAGGGCTGCCTGCCACTTCTGCCACAGCGTGGCCACGCGGATGGCAGATGAACCCCTCGCCTAAATGCTCATGTCGCCTGCCCCAAATCCTCCGCGCCGCCAGTGCACGCCGGGCAGCGTCGGCGGCTACTGCGGGGGACGCTGCCGTAGGCATCGTCGACGCGAGAGACGGACAGAATGCGTCTCTGCTGGAGCTGCCCCGCGAACCCGCAATAGAGTTCGCCTAAGTGGCATTGGGCGAACCGAGGGTCAGACAAGCGGAGATGCTGAGATCCCTCGCGCCCGAAATGGCCGAGAGAACCCCGGCCCCAGCAAACCTAGGGTCCGCCACGAAATCGCGCAACCTGGTGGCGCTGATGCCGATGCTGCGGGCTGGTCTTGGGTCTGCGAAGCCGCGAACCTGGCCCGCGCCGTTCTTGACCAGATGGAGCGCCGGCTCCACGTGCGCCGCGACAAGGACTCAAGACAGGCTGTCCGTACCAGGCGGCGGGACGAGGTTGCTGGATGGCCTACTGAACGCTTGACATTCACCCCCGATCGCGCTAACATACCCTCACTACTTGGCGCGGGGCGGGCGCCAAGTGAGGCTGAGTTCCCCCTTCCCCGCAGTTTACGCCGTTCGCAGCACGGGCTTTGGCCTGCTCAGACAGTACAAGTCCCAGTCTAGCCGTAGCACTTCATCTACCATCTGTAGCATTGGCCTGGCCGTCTGGCGCTGCCAGCGGGTCAGTCTATGCCCGCGCGGATCTCAAAACAGAAAGAGGACAGGCGCAACATGCCGCTTGGCGGCTGTGATACTGTATCTGCCGTGTAACGCTGCTCCTTTTCCACGTTGAGTGCTGACGCAGTGAGAGCCCGAGGGCCATCTGTGCCCAGGAGTAAGCAGGGGGAGTACCAGCTGTGGCGTCAGTCGCACTGTACCTGTTGCTAATCGTCCGGCGCGCCAGCACAGGCGCGCGCCGGTGCCTTCCAGTCCTCCCCCTCCTGCTGCTGACCGCGTACACGCTGGCCCCCTCGCTCGCTCAGGCTTCCGAGACCAGACAGGCCTCCGGAATGCTCCCGGCTGTTGTCGATCTCAGGATCGACCTTTCCTCCTCCGCCGTTGAGTTCTTTCAGGAAGGAAGACCAGGCCTGATCGACGGCCATCAGCAGGTCGAACTGCGAGTGACCTGCCTGTCCGGGCCGTGGTCGGTATCGGCCGAGGCAAGCCCGCTGACAGAGCAGCAGAGCCGACGGCAGATCGGCCCCGATAGGCTGTTTGTGCGCAGCAGCAGCACGGCGCCCCAGCCCGATGTCGGTGCCGGCCCGGGCTTCGTTCCGATGACGGCCCCTGTCCTGATCGCGGAGGGCTCTGTCCCCACTTACGCGACGCCGCTCGAACTGCGGCTACTCACCGACTGGTCCGATACCCCTGGGGTCTACGAAGGCGACATACTCTTCACGGCCGTGGTCCGGCCGTAGGTTGGAGACGGTTGGCATGACAGCAAAGCTCTGCTATCTGGTAATCTGCCTGGTCGCGTTGGGGCTAGCAGGTGTAGCCTCGGCCGAGACGCTGCCCGGCCCCGTGCTGAACGTGGTCGCCCACCTCGAGCCCTGCCTCACCATCGAACTCTCGGACAATCTCGTGAGCTTCAGCGCCGACAGAGGGCCGGGCGTGTATGACGCTGACAAGGCGGTAGACGTACAGGTCGCCACCAACTACGGCTCCTGGACTGTGAACTGCTCGGCAACCGCGCTCGCCAACGCTACGGGCTCGATTCCTGCGAGCAGGATCTTCACCTCCAATGACAACACCCTTTCGGCCTCCGACGAGGGCGCCGGCGCCGCCTATGTGAGTATGGGCGTCGAAAGACTGGTAGCTGCGGGTGGCCCGCAGAGCCTTACTGTGGTCAACACGCTGCGGTTCCGACTGAAGACCGACTGGACCGACCGCCCCGGCCAGTACGCGGGCACGGTCTCGTTCACCTATCTTGCATCCCCCTAGGATTGAGAGCGAAAGCATTGGCGCCTTGCGCCGGACATCGATTGTCGATAGCGCTGCTGGTGGGTGGGGTCACACTACTGCTGGCCCGCGCGGGCCTTGGCGAGACCGTGGCGCTGAGCGTATCTCCGCCGCTAGTGGAGCTGTCGATGGCTCAGGGCGGCGACCGGAGTTTCGATATCACGATCACGAATGATGGAGACAGGCCGTTCCGGGCGCAAGCGCAGATGGCCGACCTGACGCTCAATCAGGCCGGCGACCCGATTCCTAGGCCCGCGGGATCGGACAGGTGGTCGGTGGCGCCTTGGGTGACTGTCGAGGACCAGGCGGTTGACCTACAGCCAGGCGAGCAGAAGAAGGTCAGATGCCGGCTGCGCGTCCCGCGAGGGCAGTCGGGCGGCAGGTACGGGGCGCTACTGTTCGCTGCCCAGCGGGAATCGGAGCTGGCGGGCAGCGGCCTGCGCATCGAGACCCGCACCGGGCCAGTGTTGATGATCACGGTGGCGCGCACGGAGCGACGAAAGGCAGAGGTGGCGGACGTGAAGCTGTCGGCCGGCGAGGGAGCGCAGGTACTCGTCACGGCGACGCTGCGCAACAGCGGCAACGCCCATTTCCGCGCTTCTGGCGAGGTCATGATCCGCGACAGCGCGAAGCGAGTAGTGGGGCGGTTGAAGCTGGATGGCGGAACTGGCACGGTACTGCCGGATGGGGTCAGGGATTTCACGGGGCGCTGGGATGCGAAGCGGGCCGCCCCCGGCCGCTACCAGGCAGAGGCGCGCTTTCGAGCGGCCGGCCTGGTGACGGTGAACCGGGCGGTGGAGTTCACCCTCCCCGTGGCGACAGCCGGGGCGGCGGGTCAGCCAAGCGAATGAAAGCAGGGGGGACGGAGCACTGGCGGGTAGGGGCACCCACACGACCCGCGGTCTCCCCTGCTTGCAGATTGGCGCCGCAGGCGACAGCGTGCGCAGACGGATGAACTGAGGAAAGGAGGTGAAGTGCCGCGAGGAGGCAGGGAAAGAGGAGGATCGAGGAGCCAGGACGAGCGCCTTGCCGGGTCCCCGTCACTGAGCCACCCCGATCCGCACTGAGAATGCCATACGGAGGCCTCGCAGTGCAAGCCGCAACAGACTGATCTTACCCAGCCCGCACGCGGTTGTGCGGGGGGCCGCACCCGGAGGCCCAGAGTCCGGGAAGACGCATATCCAAAAGGAGACGAAAACGATGCGTATCGCATTGTTGGTTTTGGTCGTGCTCGCGCTGAGCGCGAGCATGGCGATGGCCACCGTCGGCCAGGAAGATGGCCTGGCTGGCTCCCCTCTCCAGGGGAACGCGCCCGGCCTGATTGGCGACTACCAGACGAACTGGACGTCGGTCGGCGGCTCATCGGCATGGCATGGCTGGTGGGACAACGACGATGGTAGGTGGGTCCCGACTCTCGGTGCCGGTGGTGATGATGGTCTAGTCGTCAAAGCGTACGTGGAGCTGTATGCCAGCCAGACACAGCAGACTGAGGCCGTATTCCACTGGGGCGCGGTGCCGTTTGCTGCGCAGAGCGCGGACTTGGCAGGAACAATCGAGCAGAACCACCCGTGCTGGGTCGGCATCCGCAAGAGCGGTTGGCTCGAGGCCGACAAGCTCACTAAAGGCTCGAATCTGTACTTTCAGAAGGACGCCATGGGCGGCCTAACGGCGAAGCCCGACAGCGCCGGCTTCGGCGGGATCGGGCTCGGCGACAACACGAACGCAATCCCGATCACCTTCGCGATCAACGTCGACGGTGGACCCTTCTACGCCATGGACTGGTCAGGTGGAGTAGGCTCCGCTAACTGGGGATGGTACAGCCCTGGCCGCATGCCTAAGGGCGCCCACGCCTACAACTTCAAGGTCACGGCGACGCCGGATCCGTATCAGCCCGATGGCGTCTACGAACTCGACCCCCAGATCATCGTCGTACCAGATCTGTAGGCCTCTCTCGACTACCTGGACTCGGGGGAGGGCCCGCGGTCAAGGCGGGCTCTCCCCGCTGAGTCTCCAGAGAGCAGGTGAGCAGCAGTGAGAAAATCGACTAGAGAGGGCCGCACCGGAAGGTCATCCTTCGTGATGGGAGCAGGTCTCCTAGGCGCATGCCTTGCCGGTGGGGTCAGCTGCGCCAGCATACAGGTGACCCCGTCCGTTGTGCGGCCCGTGGTCCGGGTCGGCGGGCTTGCCGAATTCCCGGTGGTTGTAAGCAATGCCGAGGCGGAATCCAGGCGGTTCGCAGTCAGAGTTGAGAACATGACGGCAGCCCCTGAAGGCTTCCCCGTCATCGCACCTCCGAACGCGGCCAGAGGCTGCGCGGCTTGGGTCACCGCGAGCCCGAGCAGCTTCACTCTGTCGCCCGGCGCGACTCAGGTGGTCCAGTGCCGCCTGCGCGCGCCCCGGGTCGCCTCTGGCGGATACTATGCGCTTATCACAGTGGAATCCCCCTCCCCCCGCTCTCTGACCCTGGGAAAGCGCGCCGCTGCTATCCAGATGTCGCAGTCGTTTGGCATCGCCGTGATGGCGGTCGTACCTGGATCTGGGCTGAAGGTGCTCCTCAGGCCAGCTGGTGTGCGGGTGGGGACCGCGTCGGGCGGCCGGTTTAGGGGCGGTACCTGGCTGGTAGAGGCCCTGGTGAGGAATGAAGGTAACGTGCACGCGAAGGTGCTGGGCACGGTCGAACTCCGCAACGCCGCCGGGAGCGTCATCGCACGAGTGCAGGCCGATAGCGGCACAGGAACTGTCCTTCCTGGAGCTGCCCGCAGGTATGTCGCGAGAGGAGGAAATCGCCTGCCTGACGGGGTTTACCTGGCAACCGCCAAGTTCGTCGTTCCCGGCTCTCGAGTGGGATGTGTCCAGACACTGCCCTTCGCCATATCGAACGGGCAACAGGCTGAGCTGCCTGCGTTGAATGAGCGGGATCTCAGTGCTGTTATCGAGAGCATCGTGTCTCCAGTCGAGTTGTCAACAGACGGGATCACCCTATCGCCTCCTGCGGGGGGACGGGTCTCGGCCGTGCTGATGGTGAGCAACAGAACAAAGAACCCGGTCAATCTTGAGCTGAAGACACGGGATTGGCAGCTCTCGCCCGATGGCCAAGATCTGTTCCCCATCGACACGCCCCAGCATGGCCGGAGTGCAGCGAGATGGCTCTCGCTCTCCCGGGACACTGCGAAAATACAGCCAGGCGCTCGCGAGAGCGTACGGCTGACTGCGTCTGTCCCGAGGGGCACGCCGGACGGCGACTACTTCGCCTGCATCCGCTTGCGGAGCACCCAAGCCCCTTCAGGCACGTTCTACCCCGTCTACGCGACGGTTCGCCTTACGGTCGGCCGCGCTCTCAGACCGTCGTGCGCCCTGGGTGAGGTACGGGTTCAGAACCCCAACACCGAGAAGTCCGTGGTGACTGCACACATCGTCAACCGCGGCAACGTTGCGATCTGGCCCGTTGTAACCCTCTCTGTCGCTGATGTGGGCGGGAAGACCGCACTGTCCCCCACGCGACTCGCTGCAGGCGATCTGGTCGTGTTGCCAAACCAGAGCCGCCTTCTGAGCGTTCCGCTCGACGTAGTTCTCCGTCCTGGGCACTACAACGCTACCGTCTCAGCAGCGGCCGACGAAAAGGTGGCGCCAGTAAGCCGGACAGTTCGCTTCGATGCCCCGCCCTGGAGGGGAACAGCCAAGTGATCGGCCCGGTAGCCAGCCCCTCTGTCGTGGGCTGTTGGCGCTCTCGACAGGCGGCCTGCCTGGCGCCTCAGCGCCTCGCGGGCGCGAGTCTCCTTCACGTTGGAAGATGGTCGCATTGTTACGAAGGAACTGGCGGTTTCGGTTCGCTAGCTCATCTGGCAGTGGCTTCAGGAAGGTGCATATGCCTCTCGCGCGTTGGGCAAAGATGGGATACGTGCTGCTTGCCGCAGTGATTCTCGCGACTCCGCTGCCGCGAGCGCATGCTGGTACGAAGGCTGGGGCGAAGGCTCCTATTGTCGCCCCCGATGCCGACGGGTCAGCCGGAACCACAGACAGCGGGAAGGCGGCACCCGACAGCACGCCGGCTTCCGACAACCCACAGCAGCCGTCTTCAGTGTCAAGCACGCTCGCTCCTCCCCCCGACATCCGCCACAACGCCGCCGGCGAGCCGCTGATCACCAACGTCTTCGCCGACACCGATCTGCGCCAGGCGCTCTCGGATATCGCAGCCCAGGCCAGCGTTATCATCATCCCCGATGCCACCGTGCAGGGCACGATCAGCGCGGATCTCAGGGACGTGCCGCTAGAAGCGGCGCTTCGCATGGTGCTGGTGTCGGACGGGCTCGCCTTCAAGCACATGGATGGCTACTACCTGGTGGGCGCGCCCGATCCCGCGAACCCGAACTTCTACCTGCTCAGCGAGACCGAGGTGATCGAGCTCAACTACCTCGACGGCAACGCGATCGCCGCCTACCTCGCCGGCCCCTATGGGAAGTTTGCGATCGTGGAGGGGGCGGCGCCCGCGGAGCCCGAGCGAGACATGACGCGAGACCGGACGCGCGCGACCACGCAGAGAGTGCCGTCTGCCCGCGCGACCGTGACCGGCACTCGACTCTTCGTCACCGCTCCCCGGCCCATCATCGACCGCATCCAGGCCGATCTCGCGCTCATAGACCGCCCTCGCACCCAGGTCATGTTGGAGGCGGTGGTGATGGAGGTCAGCGAGGATGCCCTGAAAGAGATCGGCGTCGACTGGGCGACTCGCTGGGTTCGCTTCGCCTCGCAGGCCGCATCGATGGCGCTGGGAGGGAATCAGGGCACGGGGAACCTGGGTAGTCAGTCCTCGATGGCACTGCCCGCCGGGTCGCTGACCTACTCGGAACTCTCCTTCACCGAGACGGCTCAGCTCACCGCGCTGATCGAGAAAGGGAAGGCCCGACTGCGAGCCAACCCGCGGGTAGCCACCACCGAAGGGCAGCCCGCGGAGATCGAGGTGGGGCAGGAGAAATACTTCTCCATCGTCACCGGCCCCGTGACCTTCCCCTACACCACCCTGGAGCAGATAGCTTCGGGCATCTCGCTGCGCATCACGCCCACCGTGGTGGAGAAGACGAGAGAGGTCATCGCGCGGGTCGAGCCCGATGTGCGGGATGTGACGGGTAAGGGTGTCAACGGACTTCCCGAGATCACCTACCGTCGCGCCGTCACCAACCTGCGGGTGAAGGACGGGCAGAGCATCGTGATCGGCGGCCTCACCAGCGAGTTCACGAGCCACACATCGAGCAAGCTCCCGCTCCTGGGCGGTATCCCACTCCTCGGCCACCTGTTCCGCAGATCGAGCTCGCGGCAGATGAAGACCGAGGTGATCATCATCATCACCCCGCATATCCTCGACGAGGATGGGAAGTACCAGGGGCCGCCAGCGGCCGGTAGCTAGGGAAGGTTCCTGTGGGTGCCGGATGGAGACAGCACGGTGCTGACAGACGGTAATGCATGGGAGCTTTGCGGCGAGCGCGCCAGTGATGGACGAGGATGCTGAGCCGGGGTTAGGGCCCAGCGGGGCTTCCAGTGACCGCCGCCGTGTCGCGGCTGCTGCGCGCCTCATTGACGCACCCCTGGACAGTGATCCCAAGCCGAGGGAAAAGCGGCATCGAAGGGCGCGTGTGGCTCCTCAGGCCGGCGTCACGGGCGGGTGAGCAGTAAGGGCGGCGATGCGGCTTCAGGTCAGCCATACTGGGATTCCTTCCCGCCAGAATACGCCTTGCCACTAGCTCTGCCCGGGCCCCCCGATAGAATACGCCAATTCGACATTCAGTATTCAATGCACTCTGGCAGCATTCGTTGCGTTGAGGAGCGAGACTTCCCGATTCTCTCACTCCGCTGGTCCTCGACAGAGACAGACGGCACCGTCGTTGGCGATGCCGCCAGAACAGCACGACTGCGGCCAGCCCGCAGACCGGTTCGCCACACATCCAGGCCTGCTCTACCAGGCGCCAGGGCGGCCCGAAAGCGCGCCTACGGGCCAGCCGCCGCCGTCACCGCCACGATGCGAGCCCCGATCTCCAGGAGCGCTGGCGTCGGTACGAAGACAAGCTCGCGGAGTGGGCGCTCGGGATGCGGGTTGGTCCATTCCCGCACCAAGGTGCGGCCGCGGTCGGTGGAATCCGCCAGCAGCACCGGGTCAAGGGCCGCCACAGGCAACTGCGCTGCAGACGCGGGTGTGGACCTGTGCCTTCTGGCTGGCTACAATACCCAGGCGGCGACGAATCCGGCAGCTCCGGCCACCGCGCCTCAGACGCCACTATCAGCGGGTCTGAGCCGGTGAGGTCGGAGCGTACCGCAGTAGTCTCCCCGAGGAGGCCTTCATGGCACACCGCGTTCCCGATCGGTCCGTGCCGATCAGGGACTTCCCAGAGCGGACCCCGTACGGCGAGGACGATGTTGCTGAGGTAACTGCGGCGATCCGCTCTCAGGTGCTTTTCGGGCCGGAAGGGACACGCGTGCGGGCGCTCGAGGAAGGCTTCGCGAGGCTCTACGGCGTGAGTCACGCGGTTGCCTGCACCTCGGGCACCGCGGCCGTGCATACGGCCATCGCGGCCTTGGATCTGGAGCCCGGCAGCGAGGTCATCACCTCCCCGGTGACCGATTTCGGCACCATTGCCGGGATGATCTACCAGGGCTGTATCCCCATCTTCGCGGATTGGAAGCCGGGGGCGTATAACCTGGATCCGGAGGATGTAGCCCACAAGATCACGGACCGGACGGCGGCGATTGTACCGGTGCATCTGTTCGGGAACCCCTGTGACATGGACGCGATCATGGCCATCGCGCAGGAGCACAGGGTGCCCGTGATCGAGGACTGCTGCCAGGCCTACTGCACCTCGTACCAGGGCCGGTACGTCGGTACGATCGGAGACTATCGGCTGCTTCTCCATGCAGGAAAGCAAGCATCTACCGGCGGGTGAAGGCGGACTCGTGATCACCAACTCGGCGAAGCTGGCGGCACGCATGGAGCTGTTCCGGGACAAGGGATGGCAGACGCGCGGTAAGGCTGGGCAGCGTAGGTATGCATCGCTCGGGCTGAACTATCGGATGAACGAGCTAACGGCGGCCGTGGGGCTCGTGCAGATGCGCAAGCTGGAGCAGGTCGTGCGGGCCCGCAACTGGGCCGGGAACCGGCTCACCGAGCTGCTCGCCGGCCTGCCCGGCATCAACCCGGCGCCGGTGACCGAAGGCGGCTCCCACTCTTACTGGGCCTACCCGATCCAAGTGACGGGCCGCGAGGCGGAGTCCTTCGCGCTGGCGGTGCGTGCGGAAGGGCTGTCCTGCGGATGGGGGTACACGGGCAAGCCCATCTACCTGTGCGCGGACGCGCTCTGTGAGAAGCGGACCTTCGGCACGTCAGGCTATCCGTTCACCGCTCCCTTCTGTCGGACGACGGTCGAGTACGCGCCGGGATTGTGCCCGGTCGCGGAGAGGGAGTTGCTCGAGACTATCATCCTCGGGCCGCACGAGGGCTGGCAGGAAGAGGACGTGGAGGCAGCCGCGCGCATCATCCGGAAGGTTGCCAAGGAGCAGCCATGTACCGCATAGGCTGCGCGAAGGCCGACATTACGCCTCCTCTGGGGATGCCGTTCCTGAGTCACACGCCGCGGCACTCGCCGATCAGTGGGGTACACGATCCCCTCGTCGCGCGGGCCGCGTGCATCGAGGCCGGTGGAAGTCGCGTCGTGGTCGTGAGTGCGGACACCATCGGCTTCGCCAACTCGCTGCTCGGCAAGGGCAGGAGCTTTACTGGTGAGGTGAAGCGTACCATCGAGCGGGCCACCGGTATCCCCGCATCGCATGTCATGCTCGCGAGCAATCACGTCCACTCCTCAGCCGAGACGCTGAACTTCCGGCCGCTCAGCGCGACGTACCCCGAGGCGCACGCCTGGCTGGAGGGGCTGCAAGCGACGCTCGCGCGATGTGCCATCACGGCCTGCGTGGCAAACATCGAGGCTGAACTGAGGATCGCCCGAGGGATGGCGCCTGGGCTCTCTTACAACCGCCGTGGCGGGGAGGCCCTTGACGAAGAGGTGATGGTGCTGGTCTTCGCGTCGGACTACGGTCCGGAGCTGGCGCTGGTGAACTACGCCTGCCACCCGGTGATCGTGCAGGCGCAGCCGCTGGTGTCTGCGGACTACGTGGGAGCGATGGTCACGGCCGTGGAGGCGTCGGCCCCTTCACTTCGCTCGTGTCAGTTCCTGCTTGGAGCCTGCGCCGACATCGACCCGAGCGTCGGCGCGACGCGGCAGTTCGCAGATGTGGAGCCCATGGGACGAGCCCTCGCGGAGCACGTGCTGCGCCTTATCCTATCCGTAAGTCGCGGCGACGAACCGGCGACGGTGAGGGCCGCCTCCGCGGAAGTCGAGTTCCCTTCCCGGCCCCTCCCAACCCCGGAGGAAGCGGCCGGGATCACGGATGAAGAGGAACTGGTCAGGATCGCGGAGGGGAACGGCCCGTTTCGCGAGGAGGTGCAGGTCATCCGGATCGGTGACGCGGTGCTGGCGGCAGTCCCGGGGGAAGCATTCTGCGCCGTCGGCTACCAGATCAAAGCCCTATGCGCCCCGCGGGTCGGCATCCCCGTGACTTGTGCCAACGGCTACCTCGGCTACCTCGCGCCCCCGGAGGCGTGGGAGCAAGGCGGGTACGAAGTCGGCCTAGGACCGTGGTCAAAGGTCGGGGGAGAAGCGCCGGCCATTCTCCTGACGGCCATCGAACGCCTCTTGGGGCAGGTAACCTGCTGAGCTGTCAGCGTGGCGATCCCAACGCTCTCCCTCCCCACGATCTCTCTCCCTGCTCATCCGATGGCATCCATACGACCGGAAGAGCGCTGGCACTCTTGCGCCACCGTCGCGCCGGTTCCTTCCGGGAATGGGGTGTTCGGCGATCTGCAGGCGTGCTACCATCCACCTGCCTCGGGCTCAACGGGGTCACCCTAGCAGGAACCCTGACCGGATACCCGAGACATGATGCGGAGGGAGCAACACCCATGAGTCTGCCCATCATTGATGCTCACGTTCACTGTGGGAGCGAATCCCGGACCGATCCGCGCAACGGTCAACCACAGCCACAGGCTTTCGAGGACTATCTGGGTTGGGCGGAGGGAGCCGGGATCGTGGGAGCGGTGATGTTCTCGCCTGTGCCGGAGATCTACGATCGCCTCGATCCCGACTTTGAGGATGGTCCCTCGTGGCAGCTCCGGCGGCGAAACTCCAACGAGTACGTGCTTTCGCTCGCGCGCGACGGCTTCGAGGTGTTTCCGTTCTTCTTCATCTGGAATGACTTCGCCATCGATCAGCTCTCGCCCCGACACCTGGGGATCAAGTGGCATCGGCACGCTGACGAGCCGCACTACCGCTATGATGATCCTCGATGCGCGGCAGCGATCGCAGAGACTCGCCGCCGCAACCTGGTCGTGTGTCTTGAGGAGGAATGGGAGTACACCTCACGCTTCATCACCGAGTTGGCGCCGGGTGTGAGGGTGATCATCCCACACTGCGGCCTGCTGAACGGGGGCTATGAAAGGCTGTGCTCCGTGGGGGTCTGGGAGCGGCCCAATATCTTCACCGACATCTCCAATGCGGCTCCCGAGTGGGTCACCGACTACGTGAAGCGCTACGGTCACAGCCGCATCATGTTCGGCTCCGACTTCCCATTCTGCCCTCCTACCGCGGCGGAGTTGAGGCAGCGGCTAGACCGACTGGACCTCTCCGACGCTGCTAGAGAAGCGATTGGGCACGCGAATGTGCGGCGCCTGCTATCTGAATCCAACCGGGCATGCTAGGTCGCCCCTCGCTGCTATGGCCGGCAAATCTCGGTCGCCAGCAGGAGCTCAACCTGGCATGCTGGCTGAGCCCCAATATGTCCAGCGCGTGTTGAGCAGAAGCTCATCCGGCTCTCGGGGCGCTCCTGCAGCCTCTCCTGCCCCTGTTCGTCCCTCTCTCCTGCTTGGGATGCGACGCGGTGGGAGAGACGGACCAGCGGGGATTGGACTATGTGGGGCCGCCCGTGATCATCGTTGCGGAGCGGCTGCTTCGAGACCTGATCCACACGTGACGGAGCCCAGCGCGCTGAATCCGTCCCGAACGGTAGGCCGGAGCGGAGGGGCCCTCAGGCCGGCTACACGGGTGGGTTAGGAGGATGGTCTACGGCGCGGCCCAGCGTCACTCATCCCGCGTCCCTCCCGGCCAGACTTGTCCGTCCGCCAGTCTCACTCGGCCCGCGGGCCGGATCTGCCTGATCGATACCGGGCGCACGCGCTGACGCCATGCAGGCTGCTGACGCCTGGATCCCGCGCTGCCGATCCGGGCATCGCCAGGCCGATATCGCCACGGGGGTGTGGCGGATGCCGGGAGGTAGTCCTGCAAAGACACCCATTTCCTCTCCCTGCGCAGCTTCTGGCCCCGATGGTGTGAGAATCCCAGTACCCATGGCCATCACTGGCCGTGGGAAATCCTTATGGGTTCCCGGATATGAGGTTAGGAATGGCAAGGGGTAACACTGCATCGATCCTGATTGCGATCCTCTGCGCGCTGCTGGTAGCCGGCTGGTTCGCCGGCGCTGCCAGCGCCAGCAGCACGGTGGTGTTTGCCGACAACTTCGAGTCCGCCTTCAGGGGGTGGACCACCGCGGGCACGCCGACCTGGAACACCGTCAGTCCCGTCATCGGCGTTCACGACATCAAGCTCCAGCCGAAGATCTCCAGCATCCAGCGCACGGTATCTACTTTCGGCTGGCAGGACATCACAGTGTCTTTCTGGCTCGCCGGCAAACTCAGCCGCAAGGGAGCGGTCTGCCAGGCCCTCTGGTACGACGGGTCCACCTGGACCCTCCTGAAGGAGCTGCGCACCGGTGGCGCGGAGGCCGACGGCCAGCTCCGCTACTACGAGTTCGCCCTCCCCCGCAGCGCGACCAACAACAGCAAATTCGCCGTCCGGTTCCGGCTCAGCACTAAGCCCGGCAGCGATGCCGGCTACGTGGACAACGTCACCGTGAGCGCGAACAGCCGCTACCGGTACACGCTGACCCTGGCCGGCGTCAACGGCTCCGTCAAGGTGAACGGCATCTCGCAGTCGCTGCCCTGGTCTGGCGCCTTCGACTACGGCGCGAGCGTGGTGCTACAGGCGGAGGCGGATGCCGGCTATCATTTCGCCGGCTGGTCGGGTGCGCTGACCGGGGCTGCGAACCCTGAGATCATCACTATCGACAAGAACAGGGACATCTCCGCCAGCTTCGGGGTGAACACCTATCGGCTGGCGATCGGCAGCGGGACCGGCCACGGCAGCATCAAGGTGGATGGCGTCCTGCAGTCGCTGCCCTGGGTCGGCGAATATGATGGCGGCACCACTGTCCTACTGGAGGCCGTGCCCGACTCCGGCTACGACTTCGCGGGCTGGGCCGGTGGCCTCACGGGCACGACGAACCCCGAGTTCATCGCCATGGACGGCGATCAGAGCGTTTCCGTAGGCTTTGCCCTCGACTCCTACGTGCTGCTGCTCTCGGGCAGTGGTGGCGGCGTGAAGGTGGACGGGGTGTACCATGCGCTCCCGGACACCGTCAGCATTCCCTACAACAACACGGTCACGCTAGAGGCTGTGCCCAACACCGGTTCCCATTTCACGGGGTGGTCAGGCGACCTCTCCAGTTCCTCCCAGTCAGACACGCTGCTCATCGACTCCGACAAGAGTGTGACTGCGGGGTTCGCGCTCGACCAGTACGCGCTTAACCTATCCAGCGTGGGGAATGGCAGCGTCAGGGTGGACGGCGTCGATCACGCGCTTCCCTGGTCCGGCACCTACAGCTACGGCGACACCGTCACCCTGGAGGCCGCACCAGGCGCCGACTCACACTTCATCTCCTGGTCAGGTGACCTGGCGGGACCAGCCAACCCCACTGTGGTGGTCATCGACGACGACAAGGACATCGAGGCCGGCTTTGGGATCAACATCTACATTCTCTCCCTCACCGGCACCAATGGCACGGTGAAGGTGAATGGCGCCCCGAGGATCCTCCCCTGGCTCGGGTTGTTCGCCGCCGGCGAAGTCGTCAACCTGGAGGCGACACCCGCCGCAGGCTTCGGGTTCGCCGCCTGGTCGGGTGACCTCACCGGCGCCCAGAATCCGACTGCGATCACCATGAGCGGCGATCGCGCGGTCGTCGCGGAGTTCGGTGTGAACCTGCTCTCGCTGACGGTCTCGGGGAGTCACGGCTCCCTCAACGTCGATGGCATCCCCCAGACCTTCCCTTACTTCGCCACCTACGACTATGGTGCGGCCGTGAACCTTGAGGCCGTTCCCGACCTCGGCTACCAGTTCGATCAGTGGTCGGGCGACGTAACCGGCGCGGCCAATCCCATCGATATCACCCTGTTCAGTGACAGCGCTGTCACCGCCAGCTTCGGCCTCGCCGAGCGCGACTCTGAACCTCACTGGCTCCGGCGGAACCGTCAAGGTAAACGGCGTGGCGCAGACACTCCCCTGGTCAGGCAGCTTCTACCAGGGCACCAGTGTTACGCTGGAAGCAGTGCCGGACTCCTGCATGGGATTCCGCGGGTGGTCGGGGGACGTGACTGGCACCAGCCGGAGCGTGACCTTCGCCATCGACGCCAACAAGGCGGCTGCCCCGGTATTCCGCTCCATCGCGATCTTCAGCGACGTCACCTGCGACACGTGGGGCGCGGCTGAGATCGCCACCTGCTTCGACGCCGGGATCGTCCACGGGTACAGCGCCTCAACCTACAATCCATCCCTCCCGGTCACGCGGGACCAGATGGCCGTCTACGTGTCGCGGGCACTGGCCGGCGGCGACGAGTACGTGCCCACTCACCCGGCGACGGTCTCCTTCCCGGATGTCCCCGCGGGCTACTGGGCCTATACCTATATCGAGTATGCGGCCGAGCAGGGCATCGTCATGGGTCTGCCCGGAGGCAAGTATGAGCCGGGCTCTGTGGTCAACCGCGGCCAGATGGCCGTCTTCGTCGCTCGCTGCATTGCCCCGCTTGCGGACCGGCCGTTGCTGTCCAGCTTCACTCCGCCGACCACCGCCACCTTCGCCGACGTGACGGCTGCGAACGAATGGGGATGGGCCAGCAAGTACGTGGAGTACATCGCCGCTCAGGGCGTGACCCACGGCTATCCCGACAAGCTCTACCACCCCGAGTATGAGTGCACCCGGGATCAGATGGCCGTTTACATGGCAAGAGCCCTCGGGCTGCCTCTGTAGGAAGCCGCTCAACCCAACGCCTGCAACGTCTTGCCGCTGGGCAGTCCCACCGGGGGCTGCCCAGCAGTCGCGAACCGCTCCCGCTACTCGTGCTCCTGTCTGCCATCCCTAACGTGGCGACACGACATCCTGGAACCGCAGGCGCGGGAATCGCCTAGGGTGGCAGTAGCGTCTGGCAGGGACTGGCTAGAGCGTGCGGATCAGCTTCACCATCACGCGGGAGGAGAAGCCCGTCCGGTCCGAGCGAGGATCGCCGACGAGCACATAGATATCCAGGCCTCTCCGCACGACCTGCCGGTAGGCGGCATATCCAGTGACACCGTCACCGCGGACGATGGCGCGGGCGCCGATGCTGCGTTCCGAGGTGAGGTCGTAGGAGGTAGTAAGGACGCCCTGGAACCAGCGGCCGTCACTCTCCGGCGATCCGACTAGTGTTCCGTACTCGACGCCGAGCCTGGCCGCCTGCTTCCAGCAGTCGTCATCGAGTTTGCCGTCGATCACCGGGGGTGTGGTTACGTAGACCGCGTTTATGGTCGGCGCGGTCCCTTGAGGCTTGGGACGAACCGCCCCGTCGTCCGCCCAGACGCTAGCCAGCGCGACGAGGCCGGCGGCGCAAAGCGCCAACCGCAGCAGCAGTAAGCAACGTGGAGACGGCATCTGAGTTCTCCCTCGCCCGTGGTTTCTGTGACAACCTGGAGAAGCACACAGGAGGCACGAAGCGATCAAGCACAGCACAGTGCGGCCTGATCGCTTCAGTCAACGGATACGAACCGGAAGGAGCGGAGGTTTCATCGGGAGCGGCACTCACACTGCCGGGACGGCGTTAGTGCGAGGGTCTGATGCAGAAGTAGTCGGTGCCGGCGGAGCGCCTGCAGACGCCTCGCTCCCGAGGCGGGGAAACTCGACTGGACGAGCAACGCCCAGCTCGAGATCAGGAGGGGGTATGCCCTCAGACGATCAGCTCTACGCCGTGTGCCAGAAGCATCCTTTTACGCACCGTCCAGGCTGTCTAGTCGTGGTGCCGGAGTCGTACCTCCCTCACCTACCGCCCAGAGCGACGGGTGAAGAATGGAACGGAGTGCTGCTGCTGGCAGAGGCGCAGAGGATGGCGGAGCGAGGTGATGACGGCAGCCCATATTCCGGTCTCGCCGCCGCGGAAACACTCCCCCAATCGGCGGCGACAGTCAGGGTAGTCGTCCGCGATAGGCCGAGGAGTCTGCGGCACTGGCGAGGAACACCTGATCTTGCCCCAATGCCCTCATCGCCTCGCGGGGAACCGGAGAGTATCTCATGGTCTACTGGCTACGCTCGTTACTGCTTCTCGTCGCCCTCTTGGCATTTGTGTCTCCCCTACTGGCGTCTCAGGGACGCGTGTTCGAGGGCCGCGTTCGCGAGTGGCGAGGCCTGGCAGGCGCTTCCCGGAGTGACCGCCGAAGTGGCGACGCTCCCCGACCGAGGTAAGTGCCTGCACGTGCGCGGGCGCCAAGAGGCGGCCTGGAACTACACCAGAAGCCCAGAGTTCGCGTTGGAGGCGGGACACAAGTACCGCCTCCGCGGACGGGTGAAGGTCGTCAGCGTTCGCCCCGCGATCGCTCCGCACTTCAAGGTCGAGTGCACGGGGAATGCGTCAGTTCAGCTCACCACCAACCGATATGACCTCGCGGCCGGAGACTGGCAGGAGTTGGCCGCGGAGTTCGAAGTCCCGCCAGGGGATCGGGGAGGCTGGATCGCTCTGGAGAAGGGAACGGACAGCCCGATAGAGATCGATGCATACGTGGATGAGGTGTCTGTGATGGAGATCGAGCAGTTCACGGCCGGTGACAAGTACCGCTTCAGCACGGTGCCCCAGCCGCTCGCGCGACTGCGGGAGGCGCATCCCCGGATCTATCTGACGGCCGACCGACTGACTGCGCTGAAGGAGCAACTCACCAAGGAGCCGTACGCGACCCTTCTCAGACAGCTCCAGCAGGTGGCCGACGGATTGGTGGAGGATGGCCCGCCGGCGTATCGCGCGGATGACAAGTGGTCGGGCGAGGAGCAGCTCTACCAGCGGGAAGTGGGGAACGCCATTCCGAACCTGGCCCTCGCCTACCTGCTGACCGGAAACAGGAAGTACCTGGAATCATCGCGTGCCTGGATGCTCGCCTCCGCTGGCTACCCCACCTGGGGCCTGGGTGACATCGACGGTATGGATCTCGCCGCAGGGCATCAGCTCTACGGATTGGCGCTGGCCTATGACTGGCTCTATCACGATCTGGATGGCGAGGCCCTGGCGACGGTAAGGGCGTGCCTGGAGCGGCGAGGCCAACGGATGTACGAGCGCCTGCTGAACCGACAGGTCTGGTGGCACGACTCATATCTGCAGAACCACCAGTGGGTGAACATGACCGGGCTCGCCGCGGCCGGCCTGGCGCTCTATGGGGAGGTGAGTGGAGTAGACGGATGGATGCTGCTACCGCTTGAGAAAGCCCAAGTCACCATGGAGTCACTGGGGCCGGATGGCGCCTCCCAGGAAGGCGTTCCCTACTGGACCTACGGGGTTGAGTACTTGCTGAAGTTCATGGACCTCGCGCGCGGCCTGCTAGGAGAGGATCTGTTCAAGGGCAACGCCTGGTTTGAGCACACTGCTTCGTTCCGGCTCTACTCGATGCTCCCGCGAAGCCACTGGACGCGAGAGTCGGACCTCATGACCTTCGCGGACGGCCCCCGCTACGACTGGTATGGGCCGGACTACATGCTGCGCAAGCTGGCGGCCGAGTACCGCGATGGGCACGCACAATGGCTCGCGGATGAACTGAGGGGAGTGGGGCTGTGCAATAACGCGGCGACCTTCCTCAACTTGCTGTGGGAGGATCCCTCGGTGGCGCCGCAACCTCCGACAGACCTGCCTGAGTTCAAGCGTTTCGATGACTTGGACATCGTCTACCTGCGTTCATCGTGGGGCGGCGATGAGTCGCTGATGGCATTCAAGTGCGGCCCGTTCATCGGACACCACGCGCTTGCCAAGTATTCCTACGATCCCGGCGGCGGTCACGTACACCCAGACGCGGGATCATTCCTGCTGTTTGCTCACGGTGACTGGCTCATCGTGGACGATGGCTACACGTGGAAGACGACCGCGTTCCAGAACACGGCCCTAGTCAACGGCATCGGTCAGGAGGGCGAAGGCGGAGCCTGGTTCGATGGGTCGGCACTGTGCGCCGAGAAGCGCGGAGCCAAGCTACTCCGCGCCGACCATGGCCAGGAGTACGACTACATGATCGGGGATGTGACGGATGCCTACAAAGGCGCAGCCGGGCTGAAGAAGTTCTTGCGCCACGTCCTCTATCTCAGGCCGGACTGCTGGATCGTCGTGGACGAGTTCGAGGCGACCTCGCCTTCCATCTTCGAGCTCAACTTCCACGCCGACTTCCCATTCCAGCAGCAGGATAGGCACACGTTCGACGTGCAGGGGAAGAATGGAGCGCTGCGGCTGACGTTAGTCGCGCCCGAGGATGTCTCGGGCCAGAGCTGGCGACAGTCACTGATCGGGACCAGCGGGAAGCCGGCAGGAGAGATTGAGGCGCTGAAGGTGTCCAATCGTACCGCTAGTCGCCAGGTAGTCTTTGTGACGGTGCTGGAGGCCCACCCGGTCTCCGACGCGCCGCGCATCAGGGCCGCGATAGCTCAACGGGGCGAGGATAAGATCCTGACGCTGACGGCGCCCGAAGGGGCGTGGCAGTTTGCGCTGCGACCTAGCCAGCCCGATCGCGCTTCGCCCGCGCTGGTCAAGGTATCGGGAAGATAGTTCCAGGTGTGTGCGTCGAGGGCATGTGACACCACCCCAAGCGTGCCACGCGGTTGCCGGACAGACTCTAGTTCCACTTATGTGGAGACCGGACCTCGCGATCGCAGGCTATGGTACGCCTCCACCTATCTGCCGAGCCAGAGGCTTTCGGGGAGGTCCTACCGGCGCCTGACCTACGCAATGGATCCCACGCACCAGGTGGTGCACGCGAGCATCGTGTCCTGCAACGCCCGCCTGCTGGAATCCCTGCGGACCGGGCGAGAGGCCGAGACCACCGGAGATGACAACCTCAAGACCCTACGAGTCGTCTCCGGTTCGTACGAGTTGGCCGCTGGAAGGAGAGCCGTGTTTCCAGCGCAGCACCTGTAGCGCTACGGGCTCGAGCGCGCCGCCGGGGATGCGCCGCCGTTCACTTGATCCTGAAGATGGTGGCGATGATGCTCAACGCTCCCTCAGTCAGGTACTCGCCCAGGACCAACCCAAGGAACGCCGGCCTGAGCGTGCGATAGAGCCGCAGGCCTCCGTACCGGCGAACGAGCGTGCTGATCAGCCACGCGATGAACACGTTGACCCAGAGCGACCGGATCGTCTCGAAGGAGCTGGCGATCAGGAAGCCGACCGGGCTGACCGGCCACCAGAGGAACCTTGCGTGCAGCGCAACCAGCCCGCAGGCGAAACCGGCCCCAAACACCAGTGCGAGACGGTACCAGTTGTTCGGCGCTTCCGGCCCACGTATGCTCGACTCGAGTTCCCCGAACGCCCACCCAGGGTAGGAGGTGAACGGATTCCACGGCGGCACCGCCAGGGCCCCCCGCGTGTGGACCGCCGACAGCAGCGCAGGCAGACCCACCCCCAGCATCACCACCACCGCCAGCGCCGCCGCCAGTGAGAACAGCTTGCCCCGAATCCGTCCCGTGTGGATGAGCTTGAAGCTGTTCATCATCTGCGGCATCAGCAGCGAGTTCGGGTCATACATGTAGATAACGGACAGGTAGGAATAGAGGGTGAGCGCGCGGTACCCGATCGGTAATGCCCCGACCGTACCCATCATCACTTGTCGCGGGAACACCCCCGTATCCACGTATGTCACCCCCGCAGCCGCCACCAGACGCGAGGCTCCGAGCAGCACGGTGTAGAACAGCCCGAGCAGGCCAGCGAATGCCCACAAGCTCATCCCCGCCCGCGCTGCCCACCAGAGCATGAATCCGTTCGCAATGATGAATCCGAGAAGCGCCCACTTTCCGGCGAGGGGCTCGTACGGGTCTGACTCAGAGGGTGCCCCTCGCACCAGGCTCCGCCAGGCCGCGGCGAAGGCCCCGCGAGACTGGTACAGGATGAAGATGCTGAGCGCGATGAACCCGCCTGCCTCCTCGAACGCGATGAACGCGCGCGGGCTGATGTTGATCGCGGCCGTGCCGCCCTCCTCGGCAATCCCGAAGCCGGCCCACACGAGCTGCTGCACCCTGAACAGGACGTGAAACAGCCACAGGCTCAGGGACACCTCTCCCGGCACGAGACTCGTGATCCCGATGACGCTGTAGAGGATGTGGACACGAACACTCCAGTGCCCGGAGAGCACGCTCCAGGGCAGCCCCATGCCGGCAAAGTACCGACCCAGATCCACCTCGATGCGCGTCGCGGGGACGCTCGGATACAGTTTGTGCAGGAAGTCGATGATCGCCAGCGCCGACGGAATGGCGAAGCCGGCCCAAAGGAAGCGATTGGCAAACAGGGAGTGACGGAGCGTCGGCTGCGGGTCCGCGCCCGTGATGGCGAGGGGAACGTCCACCAGCGGGAAGGCGAGGCGCTGGCGCTCGATCCAGTCTCGGCTGAGCAACGCGCCCAGGCAGAACATGGCCGCGATCAACGCGATCGTGAACGAGGACAAGGCGAGGAGCGGGGTCAGCCAGACCCGCCACGGCACCCCCACCCCCTCGGGCAGCCCCTCCCAAAACCAATCTGCCGCCTCCAGATTGCCCAGGCGCAGCCAGAACGGAATGTGCGGCCAGATGATATGCTGCCAGTCATTCGATGGCGTAGCGAAGTAGATCGGATAGGTGATCGAGCCGAGCAGGTACGGCATCCCGCCGCCTCCCAGGAACTCGACACACACGATCACCATGCCGTACACTACCAGGAGTTCGGCCTGGGTGAAGGCGAGCTTCGGGCGCACTCGCACGATGATCCCGTTGATGGAGACGAGAACGAACAGCAGCACGATGGCACTGCTGACCAGGGAGCCCCACCCTACGCTCCACGTGCCTCTGATATACGAGCCATATGGATTGACCGCGGCGAAGAAGGCAACCGCGAGCGCCCCGACCAGCACTGCACGCGGAGTAACGGGGAGCACCGGCCGCTGCCGATCACGACCTTCACTCATCTGCCTAGACTCATCCGGCGCCGGTCCGACCTGCCCCCCGCAACGGTACTGCGCCCTGTGTTGGGATCAAGGAGTGAGGAGACTATGCCCTCGGGCCTTCCGGTCCGGTGCATCACGTCCTCCGCCATCGGCGACCGACAGGCCAGCGGACTGTGCGGTCCGACTGCGCGCTAACCCATTCGCCACCGCGTCTCCAGGGCCTTCACTTCCGCACAGTGCGTCCACCTCTCCAGTCAGTGCTCCGTTCCACAGCCCAGCAGTGTGCCGAAACTGGGCCGAGGGTTTCCTGCGCTCACGCGCTCCACAGCACTGCCGTTCACGGGATCAGCAAAGCAAAGGTAGCAGGCAGGTACGCACCTCAGTCTCCGCCAGCCGATGGGGCGTCGGCGGAGGAGGTCGAAGCGGCGGGAACGCCGGGACAGCCGGGGGCAGGACCCTTTCCCCGGCGGCCAGAACACAGGGCCGCGCCGATAGGCACAGCCGTGAACCTCGCACCATCGGCGTGCGGAAGGAGACAGGTATGACGCGCCCCTCGGGACTGGTGATCGACACCCACTGCCATCTCGGGCCGGGGCTGCTGCCTCCCCGGCGTCGCCCAGGAGAGCAGTCTCAGTGACCGCCGGGGATACCACGAGTAGGGCTGTGCAGCGCACTGGGCAGAAGGCGGATTCCTAGAATGAGGCGTTCCACGCCGGAATGGACGAAGCCTTCATCCTCGGCCAGTGTCCGCGCCGCAAGGGTATTGGGGCAGTGCGCCTGGATGAACCTACGCTCTGAGGGGAGAGGGACGGTTGGCGCGCAGGCGGCGCAAGCGTTCCGCGAGTGCAGAGTCGGCTGCTTCCAGCCTGCTGATCGTATCCACGGCGCGCTGAAGAGCATGCCAAGATGGCACCCGCTCGCCGATGCCAGCAAGGAAGTGCTGGGCATTCGACGTCACCTCATCGAGAGACCGAAGGTACACGACAGGCGTCGCTGATGCGAACTCCGTGAGCACAGGCAGTGACTCCTCGAAGGCGGCCCTGGCATCTCCCACCCGACCTTCTGAGACGTGCACGGTGGCAAGCACGTCAAGCGCAAGGGCAAGGTTGTAGCGTAGCGGAGGCATCTCGTCGACGAGTCTACGATAGAGGATCTCCGCCTCTCGCGCATACCGGCCCGCGAGCTGAGTCAGCCCAAGGTCGCGAAGCACATGCGATAGGCTGGTGGCGAATAGGGCAAGCTCGCGTGTGTGGGCTGATGGCTCGCGGGCGGCGACACGATGGCCGATACCTACAGCTTCATCGCAGGCCTTCTGAGCGGCGCCGAGGTCGCCCGCATCGTGGGCGACTGTCGCCCGACCGACAAGCGCAAGTGCGAGCTTCGGCTCATAGACAGGGGGGTCGGCCTGAACCAGACGGCGCCAAGTGGCAATCGCTTCCTCGAGCACTTGCCCCGCTGCTGGCAGTTCCCCGGCGGTGATCAGCACGGCACCAAGCACGATCAGGCACCTGGCGAGCTCAGGCTCATGCGCAGCGGGCTCGACTGGTGAAAGGCGGCGCCATACGTCTAGAGCGTCTCGGACGGTCACGCGTGCCTCATCTAGCTCGCCGAGATCGTGCAGGACGCCCCCCAGATTGCCTAGGTTAGTGGCATAGTCTGGCTCATAGACCTCAGGCTCGGCCTGGGCAAGGCGTTGCCGAATGGCACAGGACTTCTGGTGCGCCGACCTGGCCTCCCGCAAGTGTCCGAGACCGTGTAGTACGACCCCCATGTTGTTCAGGATCCCGGCAAGCTGCGGCTCGTGCGCGGCGGAATCCGCCGACACCAAGCGACACTGAATCGCGTAGGAGCGCTCATAGAGACTTCGCGCCTCGTGCAGCTCTCCGATATCGTGCAGCACGTTCCCTAGATTGGCCAGGGTTTGCGCCAGTGCCGGCTCGCGAGAAGCAGGATCGCGTTGGGCAAGGCATTCGTCAATGGTCAGCGCCGCTTCTAGCATCTGCCGGGCCTCGGCGAACTGCTCCAGCACACGAAGGATGGAGCCAATGTTGTTCAGGGCAACGGCCAGAGAGGGTTCGCTCTTCCGGGGGAGTCGGCGGAAGAGTTCGAGTGCCCGCCGCTGGTCCCGCAGAGCGGACCGGTGGAGCCGGAGGCGACTCCTTGTGGCAGCTAAGTCGTTAACGGCACTAAGGAAAGAGTGATCGTCGCCTGCCTCCCATAGGTGCACGGGCAAGCGATCAAGGGCGTCCAGGTCGTGGGCGTCGGCGCTGAGATCCGCGGCGTAGAGCTCGGCGGCGCGGCCGTGCAGTCTGCGCTTCGTCTCGGGTGCCATATTGGCCAGAATGAACTCAGTCATTGCAGCGTGGAATATGGCTATGGTGCCATTCCCGGCAGGGGTAAGGCATCGCGCTACGCTGGGATCTACGCAGACGTACTCCAGCCGCTCTCCGCTTACCGTCCCTCCGCCGTAGAGATCGGCGATGCGGCCGTAGGAGGCCGGCCTCGCGATAGTCGCCAGACCGCGCAGCACCTTGGCGGCGTCCTCACTGACCTTCACGGCATTCCTGAACCGCAGGCCGAGGAGCCGCACAAGCTCGGGAGGCATACGCTCCGCCGCGGCCAGGAGTTCAGGGAGACTCTTGAGGCGCTGGGGCATGTCCTCAAGCGCCATCATGAGTGGCAGAGCCCAGCCCTCGTACTTGAGCCATAGCAGATCGAGTAGCTCCCCAGGAGGTTCCGGCGCAAGAGAGCGCCACTCATCGCGGTCAGACCAGTGCGAGCGAACGAGATCGTCGCTCTCCATGCGCGGAAGGTATGCCAATTCGTCCCTCGGAACGCACCGGACTCCGCGGCAGGTCAGGAACGCCTCGGACTTCGCGAGGCAGTCGTCGGGGCGCTGAGCGAAGACGACAGTTACCCGATCGGGTACCTGCTGGGCAACCGTTCTCCAATCCGCCTCTACCGACCTATCGAGGTACTTGTCGGGGTCGAAGATGAGGACAAGGCGCCGCTCGTTTTCCAGCCGCGCTGCGATGCTCCGAAGGAAATGGAGGAACCGCTCCCGGATAGGCCGCTTATCACTGTGTACTAACTGCTTCAGCAGGCCAGCAACGCTTGAGACCGGCTGTAGTAGGGGCCCAATCAGGGGGAGCTTCCCGAAGCCCGTTGCCGTATCGAGCAGTTCGCGCCATCGCTGAGCTTGCTCGGGTGCGCCCAGAACAAGCGTCCCCCTGGTGAGCCCACCGATGTTGAGGAGGTCGTCCATCAGACGGGCGAGGAACGCATCCGACATGTCTTGATCGTTAAGCTCATAGAGGAGCGAGAAGTGGGCGCGATCACCGGCAAGGTGGCGATTCAGTTGGCTCAGGAGTGCACTCTTGCCGCGGCCCTCGCGGCCGATGAGGAGGATGAGCTTGCCCTCCGGATCGGCGATGGCGGCCCTGAGGTCACAAATCTCCTGCTCACGTCCGACGAAGGAATGACCAGCCATTCGCAACCCCCGTTGCGGGATTCTGTGAAGGCCACAGTGACCCCTTCCGGAGTGGCAGGTGGCGGGCATTTGCTCCGGGCGGCGCAGAAAGGGCCGCGCCAGAGGAGGGAGGGGCATGAGCAGGATCGGATGGCCACCGGCCGCCGACCCCCCATTCCACATAGGTGCACTCAGAATCCGTCAAAACGAGCCCATTTCGCCACCGTCGAAAGCAAGCAATTTCCTAGCTATTTCCCCAAACCCCTTGGGATGAGGTGGGCCGTCGCCAAAGGCCGGTAACAGCCGGTGTGCCCATCCTAGCGGCCTCCCTGGCCTGGCACAGAGCAGTTGGCCCGTTACCCGGCCCCGGTACCAGGCAACCACGAAGGCGACGGCGGCGATGCCGTCGCCTCTACGCGCTAAGGGAACGGCGACGGGCGGCAGGCAGCGGCTAACTGGCATCCCAGCCTGGCCAGGACAACGTCAACCACAGTCAGCCGGACGGATCTGAATGAGGGGCCGCGGCGCGATCGCCGGGGTCCCTCTTCGCGGGTAACCAGGCAGACCGGATCATAGCGGGACCCTCGGCATCGGAGCCGGGGGTCCCGCGCGTGAGGGGCAAGGTGCGGGCAGTGTCGGGTCGCGACGAGACAATCAGGGCACTGAGTTCCAGGTCCTCACAGGACGGCGCGAGCATCGGCAACGGCGAACCGCGTCCGCGGCAACCGGTAGACGCCGGAGATAAGATCGGCGACCGGTGGCTTCCTGCCCTACCCGCCCACTCCGAAGGAATCGCTTGCCCACGCCCGCCTCTGTTGGGAAGCCGGACTCACCGCCATTCCTGTCTGCCGCACTGCCACCAGGAAGGGCGTTCCGCAGATCAGGTGGGTGAAGGGCGGCTGGTGCTCACGCGTCCTGGACAATGAGCGCATCCCCTGGGAGGAGATCGAGCAGGCCATTGTCAGCAGGGCAAGGCGGACGAACGGGCTCGCCATTATCATCCCGCGGTGGCTGGTGATAGCCGACCCAGACTCGCCAGAGGCGGCGGGATATGCCGAGGAGCAGGGCCTGCCTAGCACAGTGCATGTTGCTGGCAGCCGCGGGCGCACCATTGGTACCGCCACGCTCTTCCCTACGTCAGCCGGCGCTACGTTAGCGATCTTGATCCAGAGGCCGACCCGCGCGCTGCGAAACTGGAACTGCTTGGGCCCGGCGCGCTCGCCTTCATCCCGCCCAGTTTCCAGAAGCGATGGCTCGGACACCCCTCCGACCCGATCGCCGATGCCCCCGCCTGGATGGTGGCGTTCATGCGGAAGCAGAGCGACAGGAAGGCGCGGGAAACACATCCGCCGGCCGCGACGTTCGAGCGCATGCCGCCTGTTCACGTGCCGGAGTTGAGGGCCGGGAATGGCGACTACGACATCGCCGAATGGCAGAAGTACATT
Organism: uncultured Armatimonadota bacterium; assembly: GCA_963699135.1. Classification (GTDB taxonomy): domain Bacteria; phylum Armatimonadota; class Hebobacteria; order Hebobacterales; family Hebobacteraceae; genus JBEKKD01. The sequence goes on from OY969415.1 coordinate 3,363,527, forward strand.
CCTTCCCTGGAGCCCGCAGGGGACGAGCAGTGGCTGGGCTTCTGCCCGTGGCACGAGAATCCGCCTGCCGCTCACTCCCGCAGCTACGGCGTGTTCCGCGGCCGGGATAGGCGCCTACGCGGGCAGTGCTTCAACCCTGGGTGCAGTGATAGTGCCATCGTGACCCCGCTCGCGGGCGGCAGAGAACGCCACCGGCGGGTGCTCAGCTTCCGCCGATTCCTCTGGAAGATGACGAGCCACCTCGAGCGTCGCGTGGCGCTCTCGCCGTGGTACGGGTGGGCCTTCGAGGCGCTGAACTCCCTCGACCTGCCCGACGATGAACGGACATTCTGGGAGGAGCTCCTGCGCCACGCGACCAGGAATGGATATGACCTGCGCCACCCGATCGCGTGGACCACCCGCGAGATCGCGGAGGTGACCAAGTGCGAGAAGGTGGTGAAGGCGAACTCCGACGGCCGGTGGCGAACGCACCTCAGCAACCACGGGCGGTCCGTGGTGCGCCTCATCGAGCGCGTGGTGGCCCGCTTCCCCGGTGACGAACACGAACCGCGGTGGATACCCGGGACAGGGCGGAAAGTGGCGGGCCTTTTCCTGATCCCGCAAGCCTGGATCGCCCCGCGGGGACAGGTGACTGGCGACCTAGTGGCCCGCGTCGAAACCCGGGCGGAGGAGGGTTTGTCTGCGCGCAGGCCGGCGGGCGTCACCGCGGAGGCGTTCGATGCGAAGTGAACGCCGACGGCCAGCTCCGATCTCGCCTCCCGCGCGGAACGCGCTGCGGCTCCCTCACGTCCTGCTGGGCCTGGCCTGCTGTTGCCAACCAGGCCTTCGCGGCGGACCTCATGGGGGTGTCCCACAGAAGTAGGTACAGCGTACTACTTCTATGGGACATGCGAGGGGGCGGGCCCGTCCGCGCGGCGGGGATGCTGGAGCCAGTGGACGGCGGGGCGAACTCGTGCCTCCAGAAGAGTGCGACCCCGCCGTCCACTGTCGGGCGGGAATTGTGGCGCTGGAGAGCATGCAACAGGAGTTGTCCACCTCACCGTCCCTGGCTGGAGGCCTATGAACCCACTCCCAGAGAGGTCGACATGGAGGTGAACGATGACCACTGGCTGCTTGACTCTGGCGCGACGAATCCGCGCGGATCGAAGCCTAGAAGGCCGCGCGACGGCGCTGAGGGAGCAGGACTGACCTGCTGACAGTCGCAACGACCTCGCTGTCGTCTTTGAGAGGCAACGGAAACGACATGACAACTCAGCAATCTTGGGCTATAGTTGGGCCGCGAATTGGGGTGAATCTGCACCCGCTTGCGTGGAACTGGAGGGGTAAGAGGATGCGTGTAGACGTCGCCGGTCGGGTAGCCAACATGGTTCTCTCGCCTCACAGAAGTCTGGCTCCGCTCTATGAGGCGGTGGTGAACTCCATCGAAGCGGTGCACGAACACGGCGATGCGGACGGAGGGCGCATTGACATCCATGTGGTACGCGATTCGCCCGGATCAGCGTTGGATGGGACGCCATCTGATACCTTGCCGGTAAGCGGGTTTGCCGTCAGAGACAACGGGGTTGGGTTCAACCGAGCCAACCTCGAGTCATTCAGCACATCTGATACCACGTTCAAGAAGGAGTTGGGCGGCAAGGGGGTGGGTCGTTTTCTCTGGCTGAAAGCCTTCGATAGCGTGAGGGTAAGGAGCGTGTTCGAAGAGGGCGGACAGAGGCATGAGAGGAGGTTCATGTTCAGCACTGGCGCGGACGGAGTCGCTGACGAGAAAGTCCGCGAAGCTGTTGCAGAGCCTGTCGAGACCGTTGTGGAACTGGTGGGCTTCAAGCCGCAATACCGGCGCGGGTGCCCCAAGAAGCTTGAGGAGATCGCCGATTCGATAATAGAGCATTGCCTGGAACACTTGGCTCTCGAGGACTGCCCTGCGATATACGTACGGGATGACTACGGCGGGCCGGTTCATCTGAATTCGCGGTTCCGCCTGGTGCTGGTGCTGGATTCCCACGATGCAGGCTTTCACGTTAGGGGGACCCCATTTCAGGTGAAGCACCTGCGGCTGCACAGCAACACGAACATGCCCGCCACGATTCATTACTGCGCACACAGGCGAGTCGTCAGGTCGACCAAGATCATGAAGCAGATACCGGAGCTCGCAGCGAAAACCGACGGGAGGCATCGCGCGTTCACATATGCCGCGTATGTGTCGGGAGATTACCTGGATGAGCATGTCAACCCGGAGCGGACCAACTTCACTTTTCCTAGGACCCGTGAACAGGAAACCATGTATGACGTATGTGAGGATGAGCTTGACGGAACGGTGATTGAGCAGTCCAGGTCGTACCTGAAGCCATACATCGATCCGATACGGGAAAGGACGATCAGCCGTGTTCGGCAGTATGTAGAAACCCAAGCGCCTCAATACCGTCACGTTCTCAAATCCAGACCAGAGCAGATCGGTTCAATCCCGCCGGATCTCGGGGATGATGAGCTTGAGGTGAAGCTCTACGAGATAGACCACAGCATTCGCAGCAAGATGAATGAAGAAGCTCGCAGGGCTATCCAGGGCTATGACGGGTCCCCGGACCGCTCAGCCGAGGTCGAGAGGGTCCTGGCCAGGGTGAGCGAGGTTAGCCAAGGCGACTTGGCGCGCTACGTAATCCAGCGAAGACTGATCCTGGAACTGCTTACCAAATCCCTGGGATTGAGTGAGGATGGTACGTACTCGCGCGAAAGCGAAATCCACAGGATCATCTATCCGATGGGAGCCACCTCCGAGTCGCTAGAGGAGTATGAGGCACAGAACCTGTGGATAATCGACGAGAGACTCTCCTACCACGCTTATCTGGCCTCCGATAGGCCGTTGAAGGCAATGGAGCCAATCGACAGCTCAAGCAGCCTGCGCCCGGACATTGCGGTCTTCAACCGTGTGGCATACGTGGATGGCGAGGCCCCCTACTCCTCTGTTACTATCGTCGAACTGAAGCGGCCGGTCCGCGCGCAGTATGACGAGAGGGATAACCCTCTCGCACAGGTCTACGATTACATCTCCGAGATACGAAGGGGCACCGTCACGGACGGAAATGGCCGTCCGATAAGCGTTCATACCAGTGCCAGCTTCTACGTGTACATCATCGCGGACATGACCGAGGCATTGAGGAAGCAGGCGGAGAATGGCAGTCTTACGTTGACGCCGGATGAAATGGGGTACTTCGGGTACAACGCGAACCACCGCGCCTACGTCGAGATCATCTCATACACGAAGCTGATTACCGATGCGAAGAAACGGAACAGGGTTCTGTTTGAGAAGCTGAATCTACCGTTGTCTACCACCGAGTGACACCCCAGGGCCCGCGGACAAGATGGTGTCGGCGTGGTGGGGGGCAGCAGTCCTGCTGCAGGCCTGAGCAGACACTGAACGCGGTCAGGAACAGTCATCGTCGACCATCACGCGCAACGACCCGGAATCACCAATAGGTGGTACCCATCAGGCGGCGGCCGGGTGGTCCAATTGGGGCGGCGACTGGCATCTGGCGTCCGAAAGGCTCTCCGCGGTCCGGCTCACACCGCCGGGATCGTGGCAACGAGACTCCGCACAGCAGATGCCTTCACCTGTCCCATCCGTCCCTTGCCCGCTTCGCAGGCAGCGCCGCGTACGCACACGACGTCAACGCCAACGTCCCAGAGAGGAGGCAGTTGCGGCTTCGTCACAGAGCCCGCGACCCAGGCCTCTAGCCCGGCGGCATGGCATGTCTTGACGAAAGCCTTTACCTCTTTGATGTCGAGGTAGTCGAGAACCCCGCGGCCGCGTTCCTTGAAGAACGTGTCGATCAGCACCCCTTGGGCGCTGGCCTTGACGGCCACCTGAACCCCTTGGGTCACAGGATCAAGAACGGAGCGCAGCTCACTGTCGGCGAAGAAAGCTGGCACAAGGATCTTCCAGGGGAACCAGTACCTGACGTGGCGCACGATCCGGGACATCACAGTCGCTGCCTTCCGTGCATCCAGTTCCGCCAGTCCCACCTTGACGATGTCAGCGCCAGCAAAGGCCACTCCGACCGCGGCTTGCGCCGCGGTGCTCCAGACGAACTGCTTCTCACCTATGTTGGTACTCACGAGCCTGTCGAGAGGAACATGGCTGCGAATGGTGTGGATGTTCAAGGGGTACGGCGTCCCAAGCGCAGAGCCGGGATACTCAGCATCGATGATGTGGGCTCCGCCTCTGACGGCCTCAATGGCTTCGTTCTTTCCCCTCACGCTCACCAGAAGTCGCTGCATCGCATGGCCTCCTGATCTCTGAGCATCACGGCATGCGGGCGCACAGACGCCGCCGAAGCCTGAGATATTCCTTCAGCTCGGTCATGAACTCGGCGATGTGGTGGGTCAGCTGCACCTGCCAGTTCTCAGGATCGCTTCCGTCATAGTCCCGAAGTCGAAGGCCAGCACCGCTGACCATTTCCGAGAGCCGGAACTGCGAGGCAGTATTGCGGAGCGCCAATACCGGCTTGCCGCGGAGGATGGCATAGATGATCTCTTCGCCTACGCCCCAGGAGACGACTGAGACCTCGGCCACAACGAAATCAGCTCTTTCCAGGGCGCGGAGATCGCGCCAGTAGATGCGAGAAGGGGAAACGCTGGACTCTTCCTTGATGGGGTGGAACACTCTAACCCGGTGCTTCTCAGTCAGACAGCGCTCCACGAAGTCGTAGTACTGCAGGTACTGCCGCAGTTCCCGCTGCTTGAGCACGGTGATCGCTTGCGAGAGATAGCATCGCATTCGGGTGGTCACCTCTTGGCGAGTAGCCAGGCCGGACGGCCTACTCCCGTTCTGTAGTCTAAACGGCCTCAGGGCACCTCCGGCCCCCGGTAGTACTGCAGTCGCTCTTCGGATACCGGCAACGCGGGCCGTCGGCTCGCAGACTCACCAGGGTCAGGTCTGTCACAGTTCACAATGGCAACGTCGATGCAGACCCCAAGTTCGCGGCAGACCCTGTTCTGCAGCTCCCGCAGCGCTTCGGCCTGGGCTGATCCCCTCCTGAAGGTCCCCTGGAAGGCCAAGAGCAGATACAGCCCATGCCTGGTAGTCCCCTGTCTGCTCCTTCGCTTCCCCTGCTTTTGTCCCATGTATGTGGGCAACTGCACACTGATGCCGTGTGCCCACTTAGGGTTGAGACTCCTCTTCAACTCCAGCGCTACGGAGTGCGTGTAGTGGCTGATCCAGAAGTCCGCCGGCCCCTTCGGTGTCCAGGGCTCGTAAACCACGGTCCCACCGCGGCGTGTGACGTAGTCAGTCAGCCCAGGCCTGATCTGCGCAGCAATGTTCGGTTCAGTGACCGGTTGGTCACCGGTCCAGCAGGTCTGGTACCCACCCTCATCTATGCTGTCGGCAAGATCCGTCAGCCACTCGCCGAGACCCTCAAGTATGCCCGCTCCGCCTATCGGGAACGGTGCCGGCCTAGGTTCAGCCACGGACGGCCCACTTGGCTCTGTTGCTTGAAGCAGGGCCCCACCGCCCGCCGGGGGTCCCCCGCCAGGCCCCACTCGCGGCGGGAAGCTCTGCGCCAGTCTGATGAGGGTTTGAGGTGGATTCGGGACGAAGAGTGCGGCACCGTACTGCCCGGTATACTGCTGTGGGAATTGGTAGCGGAATGCGCGGACAACCAATGCCTTGTCGATGGGGATCGGCCCTTCGCCTGCAGTGGGGGACGCTAGTGTCGCCCGGACTTCGCGGAAGGTCACAGATTCCTGGATAGCGAGGTCGAGACCGACGAAAATGTTGGAGAAGCGCGTCCGCGGGATGGGCTGGCCTTCTCCCATCTGTCTGCACGCCTTGACATCGTCCATAAACCGGACCAGCAGACCATGTCCGTCGTATGTGATATCCTCGACATGGCAGCGCAAGTCTTTCTCCTCATCACTCCCTGGGATCCGCAAGGAGGCTTCCACCTGGCCTGATGTGACATGTCGCTGGGTCCGAGACCGATAACCCCTTAGCGCAGGAATGAACCTTGCCAGGACTTCTTCCAACCTCACATCAGGTGTGCTTCCCTCCGCTGCTTGACGATACAGGCGGAAGAGCGCATTGTGCATTCGATCAATGACGTCCTGACCGAGGCTCCTCAGCGCGCGCTTCGCCCTTAGATAGGTCACTATCTTCGCCAGTTCATCCAGGGGTTCAAGGCGCAACGGGTCCCCGGAAGACCGAAGGGCTGCCTCTGTCGCAATCACGGTCGCCTTCTCGAGGTATCCTACCAAGTGTCGGCAGCCTCGTGCTGAGCGCTCCATGGGAGCCAGCACCTCGTACATCAGCGCGCTGGCCGCCTTTCGAAGGGCGATTGCGTCCATTGACGGGTCCAAAGCACGCGGAAGCAGTTCGTCGATCGCCGGGCTAAAGCTCGCAGAGGAATAGAGATCTTCACAGCCCAGAATGCCGACATAAGCGGGAAGCCATGCTAGTTTGACATGCATAAGGTCTGCTCCCCAGCCTCTGAGAAAGTCATCCGGGCTCAATGCTCCCTTATGGGGATGGCGCTTGGCGAGCGGCCTAATGATATCCCGCCCCCTGGTCCATGCATCTCGTATCAGTTGTTGGCACCGCTTGTCATAGCCCTGCTCAGCCATCCCTTCAGCGAACATGACGCGTTTCAGGGTCTCTATCACACGCCCACACAGCAGAGGACACTGAGCGTGCTCGATGTCCTTGCCGAATGTCTCGATGTCCTTGCCGAATGTCTCGATGTCCTTGTCGGATTTCTCGCTGTCCTCGTTGCTGTCAAGGATTATCCTAATTCTTGACGTATCTCCTGAATCCAGCGCTTGCTCCAGTTGTCTTAGGTAGGCATTCGCCCTCAAGCAATACGCCGTCTGCCCAAACCAATCGGTGCCCTTTGGCAAGGGCACGGCATGGCATATAGGTTCCATCGGCAATGAAGCGCCACTTGCAGGTGCAGACTCAAGGCGACTAGCACCAGTATTATCTACCAACTGCTTACTCGTATGCCGGGCACAGTTATACCCCGCAAAGACCAGATTGCGAATTGGCGTGCCCCCTCTAGAGAGAGCTACGCTGGTACGGCGAACGCACTCCCAGGTGAAGGGACTGATCGCGAGCGCGAATCAGTGAAGCGCAGGCGCAGGTGAAATTCCTGCTTCTGCCCGAAGAACCAGAGCACCTCGTTCTCTAGCCTCGCGGCGACTTCCGGATCGGCCGGGCGGACGCGATCGACGCACATGCTACTGGACTCCACCTGAACCGGACAGCCATCTGTCTCGGGCGTCTGGAAGATGATGATATCGTAGGCGACGGGGGAAATAACCGTGTCTGCGCGAGCCAAATGGTCGCGGTAGAAACTGTCGTACTCCGGAGGCGCTCCAGGCAGGTCTACGGCTACGATGTCTCTCATCAACCTTGCGTAGCTATCAACCGAGAAGTATTCCTGCCCCTCCACCAGACGTTTGTAACTGTGCGGCGGAATCTCCATCTCAAGTCTGCAAATAGCGACCTCGCCTTTCCCGATGGCGGTCCCTAGGTCGGGTGGCGGGATCACATATGACGTGAAGGCGGCATCTGGTACAGCACCGCCTATCTCCGGGTGAAGCATAATCCTATCTGCAACACCTTGTAGACATCCTCCAGGGCCGTCCAGCGATACGTTCGTGTGGTTATCGTCGACGCCAACGCAGTTCAGCCTGCATTGGAAGCCTATGGCGCCCGCGGCTTCCTCGCGAATGCGGCCTCCATACAACTGCCTGATGATGACCTGACGCGGGCCGTCTTGCCCGGCAACCGGAAACCGACGGAGATGAGCCTTTACGCCTCCCCTATGAACCACGCGGTACCTTGCTGCGCTATCACCGCTATTCCTGGAGATGATGTCCAGCAGAATCTTGACCACGTGCCCATCTGGGCAGTATGACAAGCTCTCTATGACCTGGAGGATCTCGATCCTCGACCGCCCTGATCCCATATCTGCCAGGATCACGCAGTCGGAACTACCACCAACCGCGCGGCCAGCAGATGACGCAGCCACAACCGTGGTCAGTTGGTCAGGCATGGTTACGCCCCCCAGGTAGTTTGACGCGGCTTCGAACTCGCACCATGTCCGCGCCCACAACCGCACCGGCACAGCATTGCGAACATTATCATCTCTTGCCTCACCACCGGCTCACGTTACCACGCGCCTGGCGGTGGCCGCTCTACCACGGCCCGCCGGCCAATAGCAGAACACGGCCCCGCAGGAGGTGGTGGGTCGTGCGAGGCCCTGTTGCATCCATCAGCAGGAAACCAATCGAACGAGGAACGCGCCCGGTCTCCGGGCACGTGGTTCTCTTGCGAAGTCGGCACGAAGGCTAAAGCACATCGCTGTCCCTGGATGCTACGAGGGATGGACGCTTTAGCCGATCGGTCAACAAGCGAGTTGCTCCATGTTCGGTCTGCCCCTCCGAGTTCTCCATCGCGGCTGCAACACCTCTATCGCACAACCGCCCCTCCCGGCTCCAGTCGGTTGCGTGTTGTAACGGCTTGTGCTATCCTCGCAAATGGTGTTCCTGCCCAGCCAGAGAGGAATCGCCCGCCGCTCTTCTATATTATAGCACAATAGCGCGGTCAACGATGCAAACTGTTGCAAACCGGGAGGTAACGCATGCCCAGAGGCGGCATTGGCAAGGACGAAAGATTGGCCCTTCTGAGGGGTCGCCTCAAGGAGAAGGGCGAGCTGCGATCTTCTGCATATGCGGACATGGCGCGCCGCCTGCGTATCTCGACGGCCCAGCTCCGCCGCGATCTCAAGCAGCTTGAGGAGGCGGGTCTGGTGCGGTACCGGTATGGGTACACGGAGTACGTGCCTACGGCCGAACGGCTCAGCCTGGATGCCATTGACCCCCGCAGTGGGTTTGGAGAGGCGCTGGACCTGAACTGGGAGGACAAGGTGGGAGTGGGAGAGCGACTGGTAGAGGTCCTTCCAGCCGTCGGGGACCAAATGACGCAGACGCTCTACGTCGGCGCCGGGACGACCACGTACGCTTTTACCTTCGCCCTCATAAAGAGCCGAAGGCGCACACACATCTACACCGGCAACCTCCCGGCAGCCTTCGCTGCCAGTCAGGCACCTAATCTGACCGTCTCCGTCATCGGAGGGACGGTCAATCACCTCTCCCTGCGAACTGAAGGAGAGGAGTATGAGAGGGTGACGCGTCAGCGCTTTGACGTCGGCGCTTTCTCTTGCATGGCAATGTGCCCGGAAGGGATGTTCTCCGATGTTGTACATGACCCGACCCTTCGCCGAAGGCTGATGTCCAATTGCAGGGGGGTTCTCATCGGCATTACCGGATCGAAGCTGGCTGAACGTTCCTCCGGACAGTTCATAACCTCCTTTGAGAACCTGGCAAAGGAGGTGGAGTGGGTACGCGTTGTCACAACTCCGCCGCGGAGCGCAGAGGGAAAGCGTGTGTTGGGCTCCCTGCAGCAGAAGCTCAGCAAGTCGTTCCCGCAGGTGAGCAATCCACTGGTCATTGTCGGGGCTTGAGGATGCTGGCATCGTCGGCTTCACCCACCCGCGTGTCGTGGGCGGCGGCGGTTGCTCAGACAAGATGCAAAGCCCAGGCAAGCACGTGTCGCATCGCGAGGCAATCCTCCCGGTTGTAGCTCAGAAGCTCGTCGCGTATGCCATCCCGTTCCGCGGGGTCGCTGGCCAGCAGCCAAGCGTTGTACCGGCCGACCGACCACAGGGAACCGTACTCGGCCTGGCTGCGCGGGAAGCCGGCGCACTTCTCAACTTGTTTCAGACCATAGGAGTGGACCGGCAGGCAGAGGCGACCGCTGACGGCCTTCTTCTGCATGTCCCAGAGTAGTCCAAGGACCTGTCCGGCCACGCCGTTCGGGTCTCCCCATCGCTGAATGTAGGCCTTCATCTGTGTCTGTTCATAGTGGCTGTAGTGGACAAACGACAGGTCGCCGAGTTCCGCGATCAGATCGCGAGACTTCCCCAGAAAGGCAAACCACGCATCACGGTCTCCGTCCGGCCCACTCTCGGCGATCCCGCCCCAGTACTCTGGCTCTGAGTCATCGCCCCGATCGAGCAGCAAACCCCAGAGATAGACCATGGTCTCCATTCCGACATCCCAAGGATTGGACTCAACGTCGAAGTAGGCGACCGGGCCGGGTGGCGGGGCTTCGGGTGGTGTCACCACTTCAAGCTCCGCCGACATGAGGACATGCACCTGCCGGATTACCTTCTCGGCAGTCTTGTCGCCGATGCGCCGCTCCTTGCCGCCCCACGGCACCTTCACCTCGGCGAGTCCGGCAACTGGCATCATCGCTGGCAGGTCATCGTACCGTGCAATCCCCATGTCGCGAAGGACGTTCCGCATGGATTGGCTAATGTCGGGCACGACTGCCGGGTCATGGGCGTCGACGGCCTGCTTCCAGCAATGCCCGAAGAACCCGCAGGTGTCACACTTCGACCACCCCACGGCCTCGTCTGGCTCCGCTCCCGGGGCCTTCATCGCGGCGATCTCATTCACCAACTCCTCTGGATCGACGAGTTGGACGGTGTGGAGGCTGCCGTCACCCAGGACGACCTCACCCCGCGCCACGGACATGCCGACAGCCTCCGCCAGGTACGCGTACAGGCTGATCTGCGCGGCGATCTCGGCATGACGGTCCATGCTCAGGGCAAGCTTGGCGTCGCGGATGACGTAGGCATTGGCCTCTCGTATCAGGAAGTCTGGTTTTCCGGAGATGCCGCCGTCGGCGGAGATGAGCACGCCTTGATAGATGACAGGTGCGCCCGTCGCCACAAGCGCGGAAGTGGCCTGCATACCGGCCTGAAGATCACCTGACGGGTACTCGGGCGACACGTATGCGCCCAAGGTCGCGAGGTGCTCTTGCTCGTGCGCCCTGCCCTTCTCAAGCAGGATTCGCTCGAACTCAGTCAGTTCTGCCCTGAGTTCCGGGCATTTGGCCTCGAGCCAGACTCGCCTTCGGCATTCATGCGGCTGGTAGTAGGTGTGGAAATCACTGGCGGAGATCATCGCAGTTCTCCTCCGGTTGCGGGCTGCCTGGCGCACAGCGTGGTGACCAGGTCCACGAGCGCCTGCTCTGTGAAGCAGCGGTAGGGTGACCATGCGTCGCGGTCGGTCGACGAGAAGCGAGGGCGGCACTGGTAGGCACCGTTGCTGGAGACGGTGAGGCCCTGAGACAGGAACTCGCGATAGGATAGCACCCAGGCAGCCCTGACCGAGTCGCCCCGTTGGGGGAGATCATCATCGTTGAGGTAGAGCAGGACGATGATGCCGTCTCGGGCGGGGCGCAGTACGCCCTGGCGGATCTGGAAATTCCTCCCCTCCCGGTCGGACTGGCTGAACCCGCGGACGGCCACCTTGAGAGGAATCGCGCGCCCAGTGCTCGCGTCCAACACCTCGATATCGGTGTGCGGCGAGGTCGCCTGGCGCGCACTGAAGCGGCCACTGGAGAGGCCCGTCAGCCACGACGTCACAAGCCCTATCGCTGCGTTGCGAACAACGCGAGGCATCTGCGTCCCTCCGCGTTCGTGTCCTGGCTATCCATCAGCCACCAGCACTGCCCTCGGCTGCTTCGTGCGGGGTGGACACTTCGTGGCTCGGCATGTCGGCCTCCGCTCTCACCGCCTCGAAGATCTCCCTCGCCAGGATGGGGAACGCCGATCCCTGGAACTCGCGATCGGCCATGTAGCGCGTGACGATCTTGTCGTTGTCCGCCATGCGCCGCGATCATCAGGTCCTCGATGAGCTTGCGGATGCCCAGCTCGAACTTGTCGAGCGGATTGGCGAGGGCAGTCTGAACGACCCGATCGTCCTGGACCGCCCTCTCCTTGATCTGCTGGAAGAAGAGCCGGTCCTCCTCGGTGAACTGCGTGCCGAAGCGCTCGTTCAGCACCTCGATGATCTCGGACAGCGGCGCCTTCTCGTCCTTCGCCTTGCCCGTGCCGACGTCGGTCGGGCTCTTGACGTACTGGGCGTCACCTTCCCGCACCTCGATCGCACCCGAGAAGATACGCTCCAGCCGGTAGTACTGCAGCTCGACCTCGTCGCCGAGCTTGATGATCGCCGCGTCGCGGTCGACCGGCAGGTGCGGGAGCAGGAACCGGCCGAAGCTGTAGAGCATCTCCAGGTCGGGGTCGGCGTAGGGGATGATCTGGCTCAGGAACGCGTACACCTTCACGTATCCGCTCAGCTTGTCGCGGAACTCCTGCCGTTTCTCCTCCTCCTCGACGCCTTGAAGCGATCCACGGCCGGCTGCAGGTGCCGCTGCATGTGGGCGTGATCGGCCGGACTCTGCCGCTCCATCGGCTTGTAGAAGACCTGGGCGAAGGCCTCGACCTCGCTCCAGTGGTAGACCTGCGCCTGGTCGAGCTCGTGCTTCAGCGTCTCGAGCTGCGCCGGGTCGGACGCTCTCCTGCAGCTCGGTCTTGTCGTAGTAGGGCTTGAAGGCCCGGTAGATGTCCTCGGCGTCGTTGACGAAGTCGAGGACGAACGGCGCGTCCTTGCCCGGGATCATCCGGTTGAGCCGCGACAGCGTCTGCACGGCCTGCACGCCGTCGAGCCGCTTGTCCACGTACATCGTGTGCAGCAGGGGCTGGTCGAAGCCGGTCTGGTACTTGTTCGCGACCAGCAGGATCTGGTAGTCGGGCGAGTCGAAGCGCTCGGGCAAGCTGCGCCTCGCTGATCGGCTTGCCCGGTGACGACGTCCGTGTTCATGCCCGGTTCGGTGTACTCGAGCCCCGTCTCCGGGTCCTGCACCGTGCCGCTGAAGGCCACCAGCGGGCGGATGTCCGTGTAGCCGTTCTCGGCGATGTAGCGCTCGAAGGCCAGCATGTAGCGCACCGCGTGCAGGCGCGACGAGGTGACCACCATCGCCTTCGCCCGCCCGCCCAGCCGGTGCCTCACGCTGCGGCGGAAGTGCTCGACCATCACCTCGGTCTTCTGCTCGATGTTGTGCGGGTGCAGGCTCATGAACTTGGCCAGCGCCCGCGCCGCCTTCTTCTTGGGCAGCTCCGGGTCGTCCTCGACCGCCTTGAGCAGCCGGTAGTAGGTGGCGTAGGTGGTGTAGTTCGTGAGCACGTCGAGGATGAAGCCCTCCTCGATGGCCTGGCGCATGCTGTAGATGTGGAAGGCTTCCGGCATGCCGCTCGGCCCCGGCCGGCCGAACAGCTCCAGCGTCTTGCCCTTGGGCGTGGCGGTGAAGGCGAAGAAGCTCAGGTTCGGCTGCCGCCCGCGCGACTGCATCACCTGGTTCAGCCCGTCTTCCCAGTCGGCCTCGCCCTCCTCGGTCTCTGCCGCATGCTGCGCCGAGGATCGCCTTCAGCTCCCGCGCCGTCTCGCCGGTCTGGCTGGAGTGGGCCTCGTCCACGATGACCGCGTACCTGCGGGTGGCGATCGCCGCCTCCCACTCCTTCGCCTGCTGCTTCTGCTCCTCGGTCGCCTGCCTCCCGGCTCTCCGCGCCGGCCGCCATGCAGCAGCCCGCGCAGGACGAACGGGAACTTCTGCAGCGTGGTGATGACGATCTTGGTGCCGTCGACCAGCGCGGCCGCCAGCTGCTGCGAGTCCTGGTCGATCGCCTTGACCACGCCCTGGGCGTGCTCGATCTGGTAGATCGCGTCCTGGAGCTGCTGGTCGAGCACGCGGCGGTCGGTGATGACGATCACGCAGTCGAAGACCTTCCGGTCGCCGGCGTCGTGCAGGCTCGCCAGCCGGTGCGAGAGCCAGGAGATGCTGTTGGTCTTGCCGCTGCCGGCGGAGTGCTGGATGAGGTAGTTGTGGCCCGGCCCTTCCTCGCGGGCGGCGGCCACGATCTTCCGCACCGCGTCGAGCTGGTGGTAGCGCGGGAAGATCATCGTCTCCTTGACGACACGCCGCTGCCCGCCGTGGCCGTCGTCGACCTTCTCCTCCCGCTTCTCGATGAACATGAAGTGGCCGAGGATGTCGAGGAAGCTGTCGCGCTGCGAGCACCTCCTCCCAGAAGTAGCCGGTACGGTAGCCGGAGGGATGCTGCGGATTGCCCGCGCCGCACTGGACCTCGCCCGGATGGCTGCCGCGGTTGAACGGCAGGAAGTGCGTCGCCTCTCTGCCGAGCCGGGTGGTCATGTGCACCTCGTCCGGATCGGCGGCGAAGTGCACCAGCGCCCGCGTCTTGAACTCGAAGAGCGGCGCCCGCGGGTCGCGGTCCTGCTGGTACTGCCGCACCGCGTGCCGCCAGTTCTGGCCCGTGCCGGGATTCTTCAGCTCGCAGGTGGCGACGGGCAGGCCGTTGACGGCGAAGACGCAGGTCCACCGTGTCGCTGCCTGCCGGGATGGCACGGCACCTGGCGGGTCACGGTCAGCCGGTTCTGCGCGTAGAGCGCCAGCACTTCCTCGTTCAGCCCGTGCGCGGGCTTGAAGTAGGCGAGGCGGAAGGTCTTGCCGTAGAACTTGAACCCGTGGCGCAGGACGTGCAGCGTGCCCTTGAGGTCGAGTTCCTTCACCAGCGTGGTGAGGAGCAGCGGCTCCAGGCCCGCGCCGTGCAGCGCCTGCATCTCCGCCCACAGCTTCGGCTGGGTCTCCTGCAGGAACGCAAAGACGCGCGCCGGGAAGAGCGCGCGGTCAACATCCCACTCAGCGTTGGTGCCGCGGTGCCAACCGCTCTGCTGGAGCAGCACCTCCTCGACACCAGCCTCGAATGCCATTTCCCTGGTCTGACTGGTCATAGTCCCTCGGTCATGCGGCCGTCATCTTCCTCAGAGCACCTTTGATCTGGTTCACGAAGATGGCCTCGCCTGACGCATCAAGCGGAGTCAGCCCGAAGTGCGGGTGTGGACGTCGCTGCGGCTGAAAGTAGTGTCGAAGCTGTGGGTGAGCAGAGTTAGAGCAGAAGCCGCTCAGGCGCGGGTTAGTGCCCATGTCATCCATCAGGCCGACGAATGCTCTCCCCAGCACCTTATCCACGTTGCCTGCGTAGAACTTGCACTCCCAGGCGGCGATCAGACTCGCAGCAGAGGGGTCATCAGGGTGCTGCCGGCATTCCCTGGCCGCGCCGGCCCTCATGATGCATACATCCAGCTCATGCGTCATCCTGCTCGTCCCTCTGAACTCAACGCCTGCGTGAATCTCGAAATCCTCACCGTTGAGCGAAAACTCGGCATAGCCGTAGTTCTTGTACTGGGAGTGTATCTGCCCAGGCCCTCCCCGGAAGATGAAGGGGTTCGGTGCGACACTCACGCCGCGGAGCACCGGCATGGAGCCAAGTTCGCTTGCCGCCCTAAGGCATAGGCCAAAGACATACGCCTCGTAGGCCTTCTCCTTCACATGTTTGACGAGCTTGTAATGGCCTGCGCCCAGAGGGTGGCCAAGAAGGGCATCAATCGCGGTCTCAAGATCGGCTAGTGTCGCCATCGTTGTCCTCACTGAAATCTGCTAGCTCCCTGAGCCGATCAAGGTTGCGGCGTTGTTCTTCGATCTGAGTGGTTTCGACCGTAACAAGCTGGAATGTCTCCCGTTCGCTCTTCAGGACCCACGTCTCCGGCTGCAGTTCGATCTCGACCGACTTCGGCTCACCGGTGCCAGACTTCGCCACTTCCGACCCAGGCTCGTTGCGCACACGTGGGCCTCCTCCTAGCGCCGCTGCTCTCATGCTATCGGACAAGGAATTGACGAAGAGCGGCTGCTCAACGAATAGCGCCTGCAGCGCTGCCACAGCTACGCGCAGTGCCTCTTCCGGAGTGAACGGCTCGACCCGGCGGTACGTCCGGCGCTTCCTGTCACCTGACAATCCCGGTTCGAACTTGGTCACATCCTTGCCGGCATCGATCGCCGCCTGCACTTCCTCCGCGAGTTGCTCGTCGCGCTTGCGCAGCCTGTCCATGAGGGTATCAAGCGCCTGTACTGCTGTGTACTCATGCTTGCTCATGCCACGGCCCCTCTCACATCTATCTTCCCCGTCACCGCCGCGGTGATCAGGGCGGCGCGGTACTCCTGAAGCCGTTCCGCCGCCGCCTCCACCTTGGCCGCCATCTGATCGAGCTTCGCCGTCTCGCGGCCAAGGAAGGCTGCGATGGCGCGCTGCTCTGGCTGAGGTGGGGACGGGAAGGGCGCGGGATAGATGTGCTTGTTGTTGATCTGCGGCACCGTAGACACGTCCGCAAGATCATCCAGCCGCCTGGCTATGAGGCAGTACGCCACGAACTTCGTCTCATGCGGGGGACGGATTTCCCATCCCATCAGGTTCGGGTCGAAGAGGCATGCTCCATCGGTGATCGCCACCTTGTTTGTGAAGATGGCAGCACCCCTCTTCGGGAACAGGATGGTCGTGCGCCGCCTCGCTGCAGCCCCGATCACTCGCGACGTCGTCGTACTCAGCCAGAGCGAGGAATCAACGGAGTTGAGGTCATCGACCTTGGCGAATGGCGTTCCCCCATCGTCGTCGGTATAGTCGTCTTCGGAAGGGGACACACTCCCAAACAGGGTTCCCAGGAATCTACCTTTCTTGATATCCCAATGCTCCGGCACGTCCCCGATCCACTCGACGCCGGAGGGCTTGAGCCTGGGGTGTGGATCGAGGCCGGCGGCGCGGGCAGCGCCAGACGGGAGGCCGCGGGTGACGGTCCGCGAGATCAGCGCGCTCCGCTTCTCCTTCAGGAGTTCGATCAGCGCCCGCTTCTTCGCCACCAGCGTGTCGAGCTGCGCCGTCTCGCGGTCAAGGAAGGCGGCGATGGCGCGCTGCTCGCCGTCGCCGGGCCACCCGGCCCAGAACCGGTAGATGTGTTCCGGGGCAGCACGCTGGTGGCTGCACGTCACTGACTGGACCCAGGAGTCAAGGCGTTGACGGAACAGTTCCGAGGAGACCAGGTACTCTAGGAAGCGCAGGTTGCACCTCCGTGCCTGGAGGGCGACGAACTCGGTGGAGGCGATTGTCAGTTGCTGCGCTGGCTGTGCCCGACAGATGGTTGCCTTGCGAGGGTTCAGGCGTGAGACCAGCACGACAGGCAAGGTGACCGCTTGCTTTGCGCTCTCAACGGAGTCGCCGTCCTCGACCATTCCAGTGCCGAGTTCCTGGATCGCCGGTATCGAGTAGTGGAAGACCTCCTTCCCGGCGAACTCCTGCGGCGGCACGTGACGCTTCTCGGTAGCGATCATGCCGTCGGACCTTCGGACGTCCCAGTGCTCCGGAACGTCGCCGAGCCACTCGACGCCGCTGGGCTTGTACCTAGGGTAGGGCGGCAACCTCACGCCGTCACCTCCGCGAGCAGCGCCAGGATTTCGTCTTCCAGGGCTCTTGATGTCCGCCTCGATCTCCTCCAGCGGGCGCGGCGGCTCGTAGCGGTAGAAGTGGCGGTTGAGCGGGATCTCGTAGCCGACCTTGGTCTTGGTATGGTCGATCCAGGCATCGGGCACGTGGGGCAGCACCTCGCGCTGGAAGTACTCCTCGATGCTCTCCTTGAGCGGCACGGTCTCGGTGTCGCGCAGGTCGGGGTCCGGCTCCGGCTTGCCGTTCCGGTCGCGGCAGATCTCGGCGGTCTCGTCGCGCTCGCCCAGGGCGTTCAGCACTGCCTTCAGCTCCGGGGCGGTCAGGCGCACACCACGAGCGCGGTCCATGCTCGCGCAGGTCGGTGAGGAAGGCCTTCCGGTCGCGATACAGCATGTCGCCATGCGCTTCGGCGAAAGCCCGGAGCAGCCCGCGGATCTGCTCCTGTCGGCGTTCGCCCTCCTCGATCTCCTGCAGGCGCACCGCCTCGTTCTTCTTGTTGCTGGTGGCGAGGTTCCTGAAGGCGGTCTCGTCCTCCAGCCGCGCGATGCGCTCGGCACGTCGCCTGGAAGTTCAGTCGCAGCGGGCGCTCGACGGTGATTTTGTGAGAAGCCGAAGTCGTCGTTGTCGAAGACCTTGCTGACGACGAGCGTCTTCTCCTCGCCGTTCGTCTTGACCGTGCGCGTCTCGCCGTCCTGGAAGCTGCCGTGAATGCGGGCGATGTCGCCGATCTGGTCGGGCTCGCCTCTCGCCGCATCGCCGATCTTGTTGCGCTTGTTGCCCAGGCTCTTCCGCATCTTCACGAAGAACTGCCGCGCGTCGATGAGCTGGATCTTGCCCTTGCGCTGCCGGCTCCTTGCGGTTGGTGAGCACCCAGATGTAGGTGGAGATGCCGGTGTTGTAGAAGAGCTGGTCGGGCAGCGCGACGATGGCCTCCAGCCAGTCGTTCTCGATGATCCACTGGCGGATGTTGCTCTCGCCGCTGCCAGCGTCGCCGGTGAAGAGGGGCGAGCCGTTGAAGACGATGCCGATGCGGCTGCCGCCCTCCTCGGGCTCGCGCATCTTGGAGAGCATGTGCTGGAGGAAGAGGAGCGAGCCGTCGTTGATGCGAGGCGTGCCCGCGCCGAAGCGCCCGTCGTAGCCGAGGGTGTCGCGCTCCTTCTCGATGTAGCCGCTGCTGCTGCTTCCACTCCACGCCGAAGGGCGGATTGGCGAGCATGTAGTCGAAGGTGAGCTTCTTGCCGTCCCGGTCGCGGTCGAAGCCGTCCTGGGTGAAGGTGTCGCCCAGCCGGATGTTGTCGGCGTCCTCGCCCTTGATGAGCATGTCGGACTTGCAGACGGCCCAGGCCTCGTCGTTCCAGTCCTGCCCGAAGAGGATGCGGCTGCGCCTCCGCGTTCAGGTCGCGGATGTACTTCTCGGCTACCGACAGCATGCCGCCGGTGCCGCAGGCGGGGTCGTAGATGGTCTTGACCACGTGGCTGCGGCGCAGGTCCTTCTCCGGCGAGAGGAGGAGGTTGACCATGAGCTTGATCACCTCGCGCGGGGTGAAGTGCTCCCCGGCCTCCTCGTTCGCCTGCTCTGCGCCGATCCGGATGAGTTCCTCGAAGACGTAGCCCATCTGCACGTTGTCCACACGTCCGGGCGACAGGTCCATCCGCGGCGAACGCCTTGACGACCTGGTAGAGCAGGTTCTTCTCGGCCATGCGGGCGATCTGCTGGTCGAAGGCGAACCGCTCCATGATGTCGCGGACGTTCGGCGAGAAGCCGTTGATGTAGCTGTTGAGGTTCGGCGCGAGCTGGTTCGGGTCGTCGAGCAGCTTGGGCAGGTCGAGCTTGGACAGGTTGTAGAAGGGTCGGCCGGTGACATCCTCGAGGAGGCGGCGGACGACGTTCTCCGGCTTGGCCTTGATCTCCGCGTGCTTCTCCAGCACCCGCGCCTTGGTCGGGGCAAGCAGGCAGTCGAAGCGGCGCAGCACGGTGAGCGGCAGGATGACCTTGCGGTACTCGTTCCGCTTGTACGGGCCACGGAGCAGGTTGCAGATGCTCCAGATGAAGCTGGCGAGTTCGGAATGGGTCTCAGGGCTCATTCACACATCCTTGGACGGGCGTAAGGCAATCGGCGTGGGTTGGCTGAGCTAGGGACGGCCTTGGGTTCCGCGCTCCGACCCCAGCTGCGCAGCGTGTGGGAACAGACGCCGATCATCTCGGCGACCTGATGCATGGCGACAACGTCCCGAAGGTTCCGCATACCCCTCGCCTCATGGGAACCGAGGCCCTGCCAGCAGGCGCCGGCCGGAGGAATTGTAAGAGATTGCAGGAGGGAGGTCAAGCGAGGAGGGGGCGAGTGAGAAGCAGGGGGCGCAGATCGCAGGCCCTCGCGGCCCTCCGCCGCAACTGCTGTGCCCAGAGCAGCAGGCAAGGCGCTGCGGGTGCGGAATCCCTGCATCATGCCTGAGCGGGAGACACAATCCGGGCCCACGCTGGTAACTGAGCGGCTGTTGGCACTGCTGGAGGCGGCCGGGGCGACCTACCGTGTGTTGGAGCACGCGCCGGTGTTCACACCGGAGCAGGCGGCCGCTGTGCGCGGGACCTCGCCTGCCGCGGGCGCCAAGGCCCTGTTAGTGAAGGCGGAAGACGCGCGGTACACACTGCTCGTCATCGCCGGCTCCCGCCGGGTGGACAACGCCCTCCTGCGTCAGGCGCTGGGTACGCGACGGGTTCGCTTCGCCACCGCGAACGAGCTGCTGGAGCTGACCGCCTGCCGCCCGGGCGCGGTGCCTCCCTTTGGCATGCTCTTCGGGCTACCCGTACTGCTGGATCGCTCGCTGCAAGCCGTCTCCCAGGCCGCATTCAACGCCGGCAGCCACACCGTCTCGGTGGTGATGGATGGCGACGACTTCCGCCGCGTGATCGCAGGGCGGCCGGTCGATGTCGCGGAGGCGGGAGTAACGACGGGGGTTGGCGCCTAACGGTGACACCCGCCGGTGGCGGAGCCGCAGTTGCTGCACGGATGATGCCGCAACTTCCTGCTGTCCGCGGCGCTGTCGCCGCGTGGGCGCGGACGAAGGACAGATGACACATGGGGTGGTGCGGCCTTCGGGGACTCCCCCCTCTTCCCCGGGGCTCCCACCCCACTGACTCGCGGCAGCATCAGCGAACGCCGCTGCTGGGCGCGCCCTGCGCAATGGACCGCACCCCCACCTCTACCTTGCTCGGAAGCGACGCCCTCAAGCCGACGTGACGCGCCGTTCTGGCGGCCTGATGCGAGGAATGCTGGGAATGCCGCGATCCGGCACTCCCAGCCGCAGATTCCCCTTGACGGAGCGGCCAACATCCTCCCTAGTGTCTTATCGGAAGTACGGCCAGAGCCAGAAGGGAGGCAAGGGTGGCGAGCAAGCAGCGGCGGAATCGGCAGTCAGACCAGCAGGGGTTGGAGGAGTTCCTGGGAGCGCTGGCGCTGGAGGGGCGATCAGCTCACTCGGTGCGGGCCTATCGCAGAGATCTGGGGGCGCTGCTGGCGGCGTTGCCTGGGCCGCTCAACGAAGTCCGGCCGGCGGATCTGCGGGAGTGCTTCCGCCGCCAGCAGCAGGCCGGCCGATCACCCTCCACCATCAACCGCGCCATTGCGGCCACTCGCTCCTTCTGTCGCTTCCTGTTCGAGGAGGGCCGGCTGGAGACAAACCCCGCCCAGGCGCTACGCTCCATCCGCCTGGGTCCACCGCTGGCGCCCAAGCATCTCACGGTCGAGGAGGTCCAGCGCCTGCTAGCTCTGCCTGACACTACCACGCCCACGGGCCGGAGAGACCGCGCCATCCTGATGCTGTTCTACAACACCGGCCTGCGGGTGGGGGAGCTGTGTGCACTGAGTCGTGAGGATGTGGACCTGCCCACCGAGGGCTGGGGCGCACTGCAGGTGGTGGGCAAGGGGCGGAGGCTCCACCGCCTGCCCATCAACCGCCCCGCGGCCGACGCGCTATTGGCCTATCTCGCTGATCGCGAGGACGCCGAGCCTGCGCTCTTCCTGAATCGCAGCGGGTACCGCTTCTCGGTGCGCGGCATCGCGCTGCTGGTGAACCGCTACCTGCGGGCGGCCGGTATCACCGATCGCTCCGGGCCCCATGTACTGCGCCATTCGTTCGCCACCCACGCCCTGCGCGCCCGGCCCAACCTGCGAGCAGTGCAGGAGCTGCTGGGCCACGCCTGGGTCACCACCACTCAGCGCTACACGCATCTGGAGGTGGAGGATCTGCGGGCGCAGGTGGCGGATCTGCCGGCCACTCGCCGAGCGCCTTAGCCGAAGGCTGGGCTATTGCCCCGCGACCGCGTCAGGCCAGCGCGGCTCTGATGCCAGTTCGTCGGTCACGTGGTGACGCTGGCATTCTCTCCGGCAAGTAGTGCCTCTACGTGCACAGCAAAGCGATCGAACTCCCGCCTCACGCGATTGAACTGCTCCGGCGCCTCAGCAAGATCCCCACTGCGGCCAGTCTCCTCCAGGGCTGCCGCGGCAACGCTCAATGGCCCCGCGGACAGGGTGGCCGCGCCTCCTTTCAGCTTGTGGGCGTGCGCCGACACTTCCTCCGCATCGCCCTGCGACAGCGCTTCTCTGATCTCTGCCAGCTCCTGGGGCGTGCTCTCGACGAACATCCCGACGATCTCTCGCAGCAGCGCGGGACTCCCTGCGCAACGCTCCAGAGCAGTCTCATACTCGAAAGGACTTGTCGCGTCTGAAGAGCCTGGCAGCGGGTCGGCCTCCTGCCTGGGAAGTGCCTTGCTCCGGGCAGTTGGCGACTGAAGTCTCCCTACCGACGGGGCCCAATTCTCGATCATCTGGACCAGACTCTCCGGCGTGACCGGCTTGGTCAGGTAATCGTCCATGCCCGCGGCGAGACACTCCTCTCGGTCGCTAGTAGTCGCCGATGCCGTCAGCGCGATGATGGGGACGCGCGTGCCGGCTGTGCGCGATTCCTGGTCTCGGATGCGTCTCGTGGCCGTGTAGCCATCCATCTCCGGCATCTGGCAGTCCATCAGCACGAGGTCGTAGTTGCAGCTCGCAGCGAGCGCAACCGCCTCGACGCCGTTGGCGGCAATGTCGCACTCTAGACCGTTCTTCTGGAGTATCGCCCGCGCGACCATCTGGTTGGTCTCGTTGTCCTCCGCCAACAGAATGCGCAGGTCGCGGGGCAGAGGACGAGCATGGGACGCAGGCAACAAGGCAGAGTGGGACTGCTGGTCAGGACGCTCATGTGAGAGGTGCAGGGCGTCCATGAGTGCGTCGAGCAGGGCCGACTGCCGTACCGGCTTGGTCAGGAACCTGGAGACCGCGAGGGCCTGGTACTGCTGCCGGTCCAGATCAGACCCAATCGATGTGAGCACGACCAGGGCCACCTCCCGGGTCCTGGGATCGCCGCGAATTGCCCGCGCCAGTTCCAGGCCGTCCATGCCGGGCATCCGGTGGTCCACGAGCGCGATCTGGAAGGGATTCTCTTGCTTCACAGCCTCGCGCAGGAGGTTGAGCGCCTGAGTTCCATCAGCCGCGCCCTCGCTCGGGATCCCCCAGTCACTCAACTGAGCCTGGAGGACCTGGCGGTTGGTCGCATTATCGTCGGCAATGATCACTCGTGAGCTTCGCAGATCGGGGATTCCTCTGATGCGCGATGATGGCTGCACGGCGCCTTGGGACTGGAAAGGAAGCGCAAACCTGAAGGTTGTCCCATGGCCAAGAGCACTCTCCACCTCAATCTTCCCGCCCATCAGTTCGACCAAGCGCATAGAGATCGCCAGGCCCAGCCCTGTGCCCCCGTGCTTGCGCGTGGTCGAGGCATCCGCCTGGGAGAAAGACTTGAACAGCCGCGCGAGTCCATCGGCATCGATGCCCGGGCCGGAGTCTTCCACCGAGACGTGGGCCACCCCCTTCTCTTCGCCGGCCGCCTCCCATCGGCACCTGAGTACGACCTGCCCTTCCTCCGTGAACTTGAGCGCGTTACCGAGAAGATTGCTCAATACCTGGCGCAGACGGTGGCTGTCGCCCAGCACGGACTGTGGCAACTCGGATGACAGATCCGACACCAAGTCGAGCTTCTTCCTCTGAGCCTGCTCGGCGAAGGTTTCCAGGGCGCTTTCCAACGTGTCTCGCAGATCGAAAGACACCTGCTCTATCTCCATCATGCCGGCCTCGATCTTGGAGAAGTCGAGGATATCGTTGATGAGATTCAGCAGGAGATCAGCGGAGTAGACGATGGTGCGGCCATAGTTCTGCTGCTGCTCATCCAGTTCCGTCTCTAGCAGAAGGCTGGCCATGCCAATGACCCCGTTGAGAGGGGTGCGGATCTCGTGGCTCATGTTCGCCAGGAATCGACTCTTTGCCTCAGTCGCCGCCTCCGCCCGCTCGGCCATCTCCTCCGCGTGCCGGTGGGCCTCGGTGAGTTCGGCGTTGGACCGAGCCAACCGGTCGTTAAGCAGGCCGACGTCGCGGTATAGCTGGATATTCTCGGAGTAGGCGAACACCTGCCGTACTATGACCAGAGCCATGAGCGCTAGGCCCACCACGAAGACCCCCAACCCGACGAAGCCCTGCCGGTTGACATCCTCACGCAACACGAACACGAATGCGGTGAAGGCCAGCAGATAGGGCAGAACAAGGGTGAGGGATCCGCCCCGCCTAGCACGAACCGGAGCCACAGAGAGCATCGAGAGGGCGTCTGGCGAGCTGGCTGCCACATGCGCTGCAACGAGAGGGGCGCAGGCGATGAGCGAGCACCCCACGTTCCAGCCCAGATCCCCCCATTGCCCGCTCTGGTACTTGCCGCTGGCGATGGAGAGCCAGTAGATGGCATCGGCAACTGACATCGCGAGAAGACCCGCGGCGAAGATCCCCATCGCCAGTCTCGCTCCGCGCGCCAATCGCACCGTCGACACCAGCGCGGCCGCACACACCAGCACCGCGAGATCACCCACGCAGTAGGCGATATTGACGCTCTTGCCGAGCACCGAGACTTCGGACTGGCTCCACAGGGGTCCCACCAGGTAGTACCAACTGAGAACCCCCGCGGCGCTTGTGAGCAAGGCGCTGTCCAGCAGAAGACGCACTTTGCTCGCAAGAGAGAGAGGTCGGAAGAAGCAGATGACGCCGGCCACGAGCGGGATGTAGAATATGATGTAGAAGGGATCGGCCCAGCTCGGGGTGGGGACCTCGGCGCCCCGAATGACCTCGTAGTAGGTCCATACGAGATCGCCCAGCATGTAGATGAAGACGGCAACCCCTATCAGCAGCCAGCCGCGGCTCTGCCAGGGAGACTGACGCCTTATCTGCCGGGCGCACCAGAAGCATGCGGCTACCGCCCCGAGCTGGATCGGAACCGCGATGGGATCCCAGTAAGCGAGAAACACCTTCTCGGACCCGGGCTTGAACAGCACTAGCACCGCCGTGCCCAGGAGGTACACGCCCAACAAGACCAGTGGGACGAGCCAGGTGCGGCCTCGCCTTGTCATAGCATGGAGCGACGTATTCATCGTGTGCCTCTCGCGCCCAATCGGCCACTCGGCGCGGCTCGCCTTGCCCTTCGCAGCAGGTGTCATTGCAGGGCCTGGATCCAAGCAACATTGAGAATGGTCAGTCCGGGTTCGCCTTGGGCATTGGGCCAGGCGTAGGCGAGATTCACAGCCAGGCCCGGGTGGATCTCGCGATAGATGCCGAAACTCTGGTAGCCGGCAGACCAACTGGCATAGTCTGCGAGCAGATAGTCCTTCTCACTGACCTGCTGCTCGACCCCGAAGAGCGCGGAGTGGATGCCCCCGGAAGCGGCGCCGCCGAAGTGGAACCTTAGGCCCCGCCCGACGTCTTTCGTCGCGACTAGATAGCTAGTCGGAGAGAACCCAGCCCCGACTTCCGTGGAGCCGAGCGCGAGCGCGGGCCGCCTGCGCTGCTCTGGGCAGAGCAGCCATTTCCGCGTTGAGCACAACGTCATTCGAAGAGCCGGCTGAGTACACATCAACTCCAAGCTCGAGCCGGGGCTGCGGTGCGTACTCGAACAGCGCATAGTTCTCGGCTGTTGTACCGAAGAGACGGGGAGCCCCGTCATTCTCGAGTTCGGCCCGCAGACTGCCGGCGTCGAGCATATCGGCCGTGGGGATGATATTCGACGAAGTCGGGAAGCTCCAGGCGACTGAGGTCGTCACCAGGAGAGCGAGCACAGCCAACAGTCCCATTCTCGTTCCTGATTTCTACCGGCAGCAGTCTCAGGCCGTCGGCCCCCCTATTGGTCTTCGCACATCGAGGAGATGTGCGAAAGCCCGCTGGCCAGGGCCCTGTGCCGTCTCGAGCTTCGCCAAGCTACCTCCCTTGGCGAGGCCCTATAGGTCGACTGCTGTTGTCCGATCTCGCGCCCGCACTGCTCTCGTTCCATATCCCGCCTGCCCTTCACCGCGGATCCAGGCTGGCCCGGCCCGGATCGACGTACTTGGGAAGAGCGCTCAGAGGCGGCGGAAGGCGGAGGAGTCCTGCTGAGGGCGCACGCTACTCGCCGAAGAGGGTGGCCAGGATCTGCTCTACCATGTCGGGGTTGAAAGGCTTCAACAGGCAGAGACCGGCGCCAGAGGACAAGGCATCACCCACGCGCTCATCATCCGCCGAGGCCGTGATCATGACGAACTCGGCTTTCGGAAGGAGCGGGCGCATCGCCCTGAGGGCCTCAATGCCATCCAGGTCGGGCATTCTGATATCAAGCAACACCAGATCGAACTGCTGGCTGGCGGCCGCGGACAGGGCGGCTCGGGGCGCAGTGTGGGTGGTGACGTGGTGGCCCAACTTCGTGAGTACATCCCCAAGCAATGTGCAGATGATCTGGTCGTCATCGACCACCAGCACCTTCAGAGAGCGCATAGCTCCAAGCCCTTCCCAGCGCAGCTTCGGCCAACACAATCTCTATCTCGGTCGCCTGCACTACCTGAACCTTCCATACTCTGGCAGGGGAATCTCACCGGGCGTGTTGCCGGGGCCATACGTACACGAAACCGTTGCAGGCATGCCTGAACTCCCTGGGGCTGACTCCTGCTGTGCCCCTCAGCCGCCCACCCATGCCCCATCGTTGCGATGACACGTACGCGCCCGCCTCCGGCCCTGTGAGCGCGAACTCAGCTGGGCCCGCCCTGAACACAGCCGAAGGAAAGACAGGGAATCGCCTCTCCTCCTACCCCCTCCTGCCCCGCCCGGATGGTCGGCGTCCCAAACCGGCAGTTCAGAGCCTAGCGCCACGTGGACGGCGATCTAGTCGCACACTGTACGCAAGGCAGTGGAGTGCCAGCCTCCAGGGCTATGGCGGCGAAGGCGTGGCGCATGCTACGGGAATAGAGGCGCGCCGCTAACTAACGAGTGCTGCATCCACCATCCGGCGCCAGCCCGAGGTCGGCCACCAGCGCCGCCTCCGATTCGCCTCTCCGCCTTCCCTCATCCACCTCGCCCGGTCGGGATCGGTTGCGCCTGGGGAAGCAGAGGCAGCGCGCGGACTGCGTTGGGCGGGCTGGCCAGCACCCCGATCAGCGCCCGCAACTCCTCCACCTCGTGGATCGCTTCCGTTTGGTCGCGGTACTCGAGCTCTTGCTTGGAGTCTCGCTGGCCCAGGTATTGCTTGCCCAGCCAGATCTGCATGGTGGTGTTGCCGGAAAGGGCGGCCTTCCACTGGATGCGCCGCAGACTGGATCTGCCGTTCTCCAGGCCCCTTTGATAGGCGCCGCAGAACTCCTCGTCATCCTTGAGTCGGCGCTCCACGGTATCGACACTCACTCCCAGCACCGCCGCCAGCTCGCCGTGGGTGCTCTGGATCTTGCCCAAATCCTCCACCAGGCGCAGATCGAACTGGAGCCGAGGCCGGCCTCCAGGATGCTTGCTCGGCTCCACCCGCTCAGCCATCCTGCGCCTCCCTCCTCATCCAACAACCGCGGTAGCTGGCGCTGCCGGTCATGGCGTTGGCTTCTCCCTCCGCTCCAAGACCACCACCTGCACCGCGGCACTCTCCGGGTCCTGTCCCAGCAGCGTGGACTGGCGATCGGACTGGCCCAGCAACTGCTTGCCCAGCCAGATCAGCATGGTGACGTTCCCGTCCAGGGCTTTCTTCAGTTGCAGTCGACGCAGCGAGTTCCGCGTGGTCGCCTGGCCCCTTTTTATAGCGCCGCAAAACTCCTCCGAAGTCCGCTTGCGCCGCTGGATGGTATCGGCACTCACCCCCAGCACCGCCCCCATGTCCTCCTCGGTGCAGCCCAGGCGAGCCAGCTCTTCCACTTGCCGCAGGTCGAACTCCCGGCGAGGCCGGCCCCCGGGGTGTTTGGTCTGCTCAGTCATTACGCTTCACCGCCTTCTCCCCGGTGAACGACTCCCACCGGGACAGAATCACATCGCAGTAGCGGGCATCCAAGTCGAAACCATAGCATCTCCGGCCGGTGCGCTCCGCCGCCAGGATGGCCGTGCCCGATCCCAGGAAAGGATCGACCACCAGATGCCCCAACTCAGTGGCATTGGCGATGCTGCGTTCGATCAGGGCCAGGGGCTTCATGGTGGGATGGAGATCGTTCACCGCGGGCTTGTCGTGCTCCCACACCGTGCGCTCGTTGGTCGGGCCATGCCAGCGGGGAGCCTGGCCGCGCTTGTGGGCATAGAAGCAGGGCTCATACCAGTGCTTGTATTGGGCGAAGAGGGCCCCCGCGCCGTTGTTCTTCACCCACACCAGCAGATTTCGCTCCTGCCAGCCGGTTTCGGCCAGGCAGTCCAGCACGTCGCGGAGGTGAGAGCTGGCGAACCACAGATACAGCGGAGCCTTCTCGTCCGAGTGCTGGTGAGCCAGGCTCAGGCTGGATATGAGCAGATGCCGGTACTCGTCATCGGTGAGGTCGTCCCAGTAGGCGTCGCCCTCCTGGCCCTCGGCTCCCCGGCGCCTGGCGCTGATGCGTTCTTCCTGCGCCGCTCTTCCGCCGAGATAGTTGATGGCGTAAGGCGGGTCGGTGCAAGTGGCCTGAGCGACTTCGCCGGCCATCAGCCGCTCCCAGTTCGCGGGGTCGGTCGCGTCACCACAGAGCAGTCGGTGTCGGCCCAGTTGCCGAATCTCGCCGGGCTGCACGCGAGTGGGGCCCTGCTGCCCTTCCGCCTCCGCCATCGCCTGGTCGGCGTCGAAGCTCTCGTCGCGATCACCCTTCTCCTCCGCGTCTAGCCGCAGCAGCAACTCCGATAGGTCGTCTTCTCCCCAGCCGGCAGCGGACAATTGCTGCTGGGCGTCGAGATCGCGGAGGAGTTCGGCCAGCGCGGTCTCATCATCCTCTGCCAGATCGGAGGCGCGGTTGTCGATGGCCAGAAACGCCTCCGGGTAAGGGCCGTCATAGACGTGGCAGCCGATCTCGCTCCAGCCTTCGGCCTTCGCCGCCTCCGCCAGGCCGTGGCCCGCGAGGATGGTGCCGTCCGGAGTGATGACCACCGGCTTCTGCTGGCCGTGCACCCGCAAGCTCTCCCGTAGAATGGCAAGCTGGTGCTCGGGGTGGCGGCGGTAGTTGCGGGGGTGAGGGCGCAAGCTCGCGAGTTCGCGTGGCTCCGTCGAGATACCAACGGTGCTAGGTCCTGGCGTGTGGTCCATAGCTCTTCTCCCTGGCCAAAGGCAAAGCCGGCCTCTGGGCTCAGGTTCGGGAATGCTCAGTTCCCTACCTCAGCTCAGACGCCGGCTGTGCACCGTCGGCTCTACCCCAAACCCACGAGGGCCAGGGGCCTAGACATCTCTACCTACAATCAGAATATACCACGAATCAGGCGCCCAGACAAGAGTTCTCCCACCGAGAAGCGACAGCGTATGGCGCTCACGGAAGTACGCCGAACACTCCCTCGCCACTTGCAGGCAGTCCACGGTCCACTACCGCTGCTCCCTATGGGTGGGCCCGTCACCGCTTGGCGGGTGTCGCCGCCTCGTAGCGGAAGCGCGCTTGCGCTCCAGCGCGCGCACCTCCTGATGCAGATTGCAGTACTGCCGATTGGAGGGGGCACTCAGCGGCAATGGCGAACCGCAAGGCCTGCCCTGAGGATCTCTGTAGGAGCAATAAGCGGTGCGGTTTCCCCGGTCGTAGCGCTGCACCCACTTCCTCCAGGATGAATGACCACAGCGACGGGCCTGCAGTCTCAACGTAGGCCTTCACGCCCAGGCGTATCCGGTCACGAGTACTCCTGCATCTCAGGCAGAGATCGTAGAGGAGGCTCGAATACCAGTGGGGACTGGAGCGTCCCAAGTCTGTATGGGAGGAGTCGCATCGGGTTGTAAGGGTCGCGTTGGAATGCTTCGGGGATGTCAGACGCCGTGAACTGCACGGTGAGATCAGGCTTCCACGTAGCGGTCAGCATGGGACCTGATGCGGTCTGGAAGTACCAGACCCTGGACTTTCCTCCTCGCAGCACCTCTGGCTGCGCCCAGTCCCCGCCCCAGGGGATGATCCTGTCTTGTGGCATTCCGGCCACCTTCGTCAGAGCCTTCAGGAGCGTGCCTTCCCGGTCTGCATACCGCGCGTTCAATAGCAGGTCGAGGGCGCTCACGAGGCAAGCCATCCGTCGGAACTCGCCTAGGGGGAAGCAGTAGATCTCCCAGAACGCCCACTTCTGGAAGGACCCCGGTGGCAGCATTGGCAGTCCCCAGCGGGTCCCGAATCCCTCCGCCTCGCCGATGAGGGGCCGGAGGTGCGCAGCGTGGTCCGGCCGCCTGCCGTACGCGGCAAGATCCACGTAAGGGGTCTGAAACGGCTGCGGCTCATGCACTAGGTCGACACACTCCGCACCCTCCTCTCCGCCTCTCAGAGTGAGCCACAGCCGATTCCTGAAGTCGGTTGGGGCCTGCAGGAGAAATCGAGAGTCGCCCGCCTCTTGGACAACTTTCACCTCCTGCACTCGTACCGGCGCCTTCCCTTTGAGCCAAATCATGCCCAGCCTCCGTTTCCCGGCAACTCGCGTCTACTCGCGTCTACTCACCACCTTTTCGCCATTGCGGCACCGCCACCATTGGTATTCTCAAACTAGATCCTACAGATTGCCGGGCCGTGCCTCCGCCGGTGCACCGGGAGGGCGCTCACCCCTCGGGAGGCCGGCCCGGCCTGGAGTGAGCGTGAGCATGCAAACCGATGGGCGCGCACCAACCGGACTCAACGAACACCACCTCGCCGACCTGCGTCGCAGCGGCCTCACTGACGACACCATCGCGGCCGCAGGCTTCCGCTCTCTCAGCACGGCCGAGGCGCGTGACATCCTGGACATGGACGCGGGGCCCGGCCTCGCGGTCCCCTATCCCGGCCTCACCCACAAGGATGGCTCGCCTTACGTGCGAGTCCGGCTCGATCAGCCATTGGCCACGAGGAACGGCCATACCGCGCGCTACCTCACGAGGAAGGGCGAGTCCCCGCGCCTCTACATTCCCCCGACTTTGCCGCCGGGATGGCGAGAAGATCCGAAGCTGCGAATGTTGGCGACCGAAGGCGAGAAGAAGTCGCTGAAAGCGACGCAGGACGGCTTTCCGTGTGTGGGCATCGGTGGCACGTGGGCATGGCTAAGGAATGGCGGCGATGGCAAGTCGGCGCCCATTGCGGACCTGGCCAAGATCGCGTGGAAGTCTCGGATCATCACCATTGTGGGCGACAGCGACCTGCGTTCTAACGAACAGGCCGCGGACGGTCTTGAGAGGCTTGGGAAGGAGCTAGCCAGACGCGGCGCGCGAACGGGACTGCTGTTCCTCCCGGGAGATGGCGCTGATAAGGTTGGGCTTGACGACTTCTTAGTGAGACACGGAGCCGAGGCCCTGGCCGAACTCTTGGCTGAAGCGGGGCCCGGGAGCAGAGTCAGCACGTGGGCCGATATGGCGGGGGTGCTTGGCCCGGTTCAGTGGGCCTGGGACCGCTGGCTAGCAGTCGGCTTTCTCACCATGATCGCGGCGGGCCTGGAGCTCGGCAAGAGCAACCTGGCACTGCGCATTGCGGCCTGCTATCTGCGGGGCGATCCGTGGCCTGACGGCTCGCCGTTCACGAGCCCACTCGCCAAGGTGCTGTGGTGTGAAACCGAAGCCGGCCAGGCCATGAACCTGGATCGGGCGAAGCGGTGGGGGCTTCCCCTTGATCGCATCATCACCCCGTTCGAGGACCCTCTGGCGGACGTCGACCTCGACGATCCCGATCACCGCCTGGCCATAGCCGATGCTGCCGCTCGCGACGACGTGGGCTACGTGGTCGTGGACTCGCTATCAGGGCGGAGTGCGCGGGATGAAAGAGGCGCCGCCTTCGGCGAGGTCACCGGGTGGCTAGCTAGCGTCGCTCGTGACGTCGGCAAACCCACCTCTCTCACCCATCACCTGCGGAAACGCACACCTTTCGACGCGGACCCGAAGGTGGACGTCACGCTGGAGATGGTGCGAGGATCAACGGCCGTTGCGCAAACGTGTCGGACCATCTGGGCCCTCTCGCAGCCCGACCCTACGAGCCAATGGCGACGCTTAAGCCAGATCAAGAACAACCTCGCTGCCAAGCCTTCCGACCCCATCGGGATGAGGATCACGAAGACGGGCGAGGTGGTGTTTGGCTCCGCACCTGAGGCCCCCCACTCCGAGACCGCGGCCGACAGGGCGGCGAGCTTCCTGCTCGATCTACTAGCAGAGGGCCCCGTGCCGGCTGACTTGGTGTTCACGGAAGCCGAAGGGGCGGGGTTCTCCAAGCCCACAGTCAACCGAGTGAAGGCGAAGCTGGGGATCATCTCCATCAAGCCCGACGGCGTCTGGCACTGGTCGCTGCCGGCTCGCCAGGAGGCTGAGTGATGATCACGCTGATAACCTTGAGTATGTTGATCATGTTGATAGCCTTGCTCGGAGCCCAACATTTCCAAGGTGATCAAGATCATCAAGATGATCGGGCTTCGGGGACAGCGGCCTTGGCCCACCTGCGTGGCCCCTCGGCACCCACGGTCGCGGCCTGCGTTCGTCGCTTCTGTCTGGACTGCCTGGGCCTGACCAGCGCCCGAGGGGCCTTCGACTGCCAGTCGCGTATCTGTCCCCTCTATCAGGCTTGTCCATTCCGCAAGACTGGCCGTCGCCGGGCCACCAAAGGCCTCGTGGTGACCTACTGCCGCCACTGCCAGCCCGGCGACACCACTGATTGCGGCGGCGATGATTGCGCGTTGTTTCCCTGGCGGCCCTGGCAGCCGGGAGGGCAGCCCGAAGACGCGGACGGTGACCGAGTCCCAGAAACAGCGCCTTCGGGCCATCGGACAGTCCTCTCAGTTTCAGAATCCACGGCAATGAGCAGGCACTTTCGGGGCGAGTTTTCAGCGCAAAGGGTTGAGCACGAGGAACTGGTCCAGGACTGAGATGCGGCAACTGCAGCGCCAACTCACTGCCACGGACAGAGCACACGACGCGGGCGCCGACGTCGACCCTACCGCCCTCGAGCTCGCCCGCCGTCGGCTAGGCTGGAGTTATCGCCGGCTCGGGGCCAAGGTGGGTGCCTCCCACGTGGCCGCCTTCCGCTGGTGTCAGGGCCTCAGGCCCGCGCCGGCTTCCCTCTACGCCGCGCTCGGGGTCCCGGCGCCCGCGCAGCATCCCCAGCCGGCGGCGGAGGAGCGGCCGCGACCCCGGGTGACCGTGCGCCTACCCTCCGGCGTTTCGGAGGAGGAGGCGTTCGCCGCCTGCGCCCGCGCCGTCGCTCAGGCGCTGAATCAGGGACGGGAGGAGGACATTCCATGACAGGCGCCGCGGGTGGCCTGGGATGTGGGCGGAAGCGCCAGCGATGGGGCAACCTCCTCGTTGACAAGTGGGGGGGTTATGGCATCATGCGAGCGGGAGATGGTGGCATGCGCAGGGACTCGCCCATAGCACGACGAAGTGTGCTCTGCAGCCTTGGCTGCAGAGTGCCTCCTCTCCTCCGAGGATATCCCCGGACGTGTGGTGCCCTCAGGATCATCTTGGGGCGGGTGCGCTGGTCGGCTGATTCCCCCTCTGAAGCCAACTGGCCCCCGCCCCTTGTCATGGGAGGCAACAGGTGAGAGCAGGCTGCTACATCCGAGTCAGTTCCGACGAGCAAGCGCGCGGCATGGGACCGGACATGCAGCGCACTCGCTGCCGCGCCCTGTGCGAGAGCAAGGGCCACGACCTCGTCGCCTTGTTCGAGGGCCTGGGCGAGTCCGGCCGCACGCTCGACCGGCCCAGCATGAATGCGTTGCGGCAGGCGGCGAAGGCTGGGGAGATCGACGTCGTAGTCTGCTACCGGCTGGATCGGATGGCCCGCAAGGCGGCCGATCTGCTGCGGCTATGGGAGGAGCTTGCGAGCTGTGGCGTCGAGCTGGCCTCCGCTACCGAGTCGGTTGACACCTCCACCCCCATGGGCCGGGCGATGATGGGCATGACCGGCGTATTCGCACAAATGGAGTCAGAGCTGATCCAGGAGCGAACCAGCGACGGCAAACGGGAGAAGGCGCGGCAGGGCGGGTTCGGGGATGCGGTGCGCGGCTTCGGGTTCCGGTGGAGCCGCGAGCTGAAGCGGCCTGAGATCATCCCACACGAGGCCGAGGTCATCCGTAGCATCTTCGACCTGGCGGCTTCCGGCCATAACGTCAACAGCATCTGCATGACCCTGACCCGGCAAGGTGTGCCGCGGCGGAAGGGGGGCGAGTGGTGGGGTAGCGAGATGCAGGCGCTGCTCGCGAACCCCGCCTACATGGGCCGGTTCGTCACCTACCGCGACCCGGAGACGGGAGAGGAGACGCTGGCCGATCCCAAGCTCTGTCCTCCGCCGATCGTAGAGGCGGCGACCTGGCAGGCGGCGCAGCTGGTGACGCAGGGGTGGCGAAGCGCGAAGCGGCGCCGGATCAAGCGGTCGTTCCTGTTGTCCGGCTTCCTCACCTGTGACCGGTGCGGGCGGACCCTGACCATCCGGCAGCCCGACCCCCGACACGCCTACTACGCCTGCAACAGCGCCGCGCAGCACCGTCACGGGTGCGACCTCAAGCATATCCGCGCGGCCGACCTCGACGCGGAGATCTGGGGCCAGATCAGGGAGTGGGCCTCCCACCCCAAGCTGCTGCGGCGCTGCGCGCAAGAGACGCAGGCCGACCTGCTCCCTCAGTGGCGGCGAACGCTGGTGCGCGTGGGCGAGCAGATGAAAGGCTGGCAGGGACGCGAGCGGCAGGCCCGTGAATACCTGGAAACCGGCGTCTACTCCCCGGCGGACTTCGCGAGGACCAAGGATGAGCACGACACCCATATGGAGGGCCTACGGTCCGAGGCGGTAGAACTGGAACGCAAGATCGCGCAGGCCGAGCACAACGAGCAGAACGTGAACTGGACGGCACGTACGCTGCAGGCCGCTGGCGATCTGGACGGGCTCGACCTGGAGGGGAAGCGGCGCCTGCTCTCGGCGCTCGCCGTCAAGGTGACGGTGAGGACGTACATGGACGAACGGGGCCGGCTGCAGGACTGGACAGCCGAACTGGAGAGCTATGGCGCGGCCGTTCCCGCTTTGGCGGTAACAGGGGCTATGTGTTGACACGGCCCTATATAATACAGGCGGAGACGTGTGTGGAACGGCGAATCCAGGTGGTGGGGAAAGCGAGGACTTACAGATGGTCAAAGAGCTGGAAGTCACGCCGGACTTCAGTCCGGGTATGGTCAGCCTTGGCGAAATCGCCAAATTCCAGTACCAGGGCGCGCTGAAGGATGAGATCGGGGGTCGCCTCAGCAAAGACCGCGCCATAGGTCTGTTCGAGTGGATGCTGACGGTCCGCGCCTTCGAGCAGATGGTGGTCGCGCTCAAGGATGGCGCGGTGAAGCCCTACGAGGGCTTCTCGTTCACGGGGGCCACGCACCTGTCGATCGGCCAGGAAGCGGTCGCGGTCGGCACCATGGCCGCGCTGCGCGCCGACGATTACATCACCTCGACCCACCGCGGCCACGGCCACTCCATCGCCAAGGGGGCCTATGCCATCCTGGCCATGAGCCCGGATCAGCTCGCTGGTTTCCTTGATGAACCCCAGCGCGGTCGCTCTCGCGAGGAACTGCTCGACGCCGCACTCCAGCTTCACCTGGGGCGCACTATGGCCGAGCTACTGGGGCGGGAGACGGGCTACTGCCGGGGGCGCGGTGGCGGCATGCACATCGCCGATTTCCACGTCAATCACCTCGGCGCGAACGCCATCGTGGGTGGCTCGCTCGCCATCGCTACCGGCGCTGGGCTTTCCATGCAGCAGCTCGGCCTCGACCGCGTGGTGGCCTGCTTGTTCGGCGACGGCGCCACGAACAACGGCATCTTCCACGAGTCGCTGAACTTCGCGGCGATGTCGCAACTGCCCTTCGGCCTGCCGGTGATCTACCTCATCGAGAACAACCAGTACGGTATGACCGGCCAGCAGGCTGGCGAAGTGACCGGAATCGACTACCTGGCCCGCCGCGGCGCGGCCTACGCGTTCGACAACCTGCACGCCGAGGTGGTCAACGGCATGGATGCGCTCGCAGTGTGGGACGCGGTGTCGCGGGCCGCGGAGTTCTGCCGCACCAAGCGAGGCCCGGTGCTGCTGGAGTGCATGACCTACCGCTACCTCGGGCACTCGCTCAGCGATCAGCGCGTCAAGTATCGCAGCCCCGAGGAGGAGGCGGCCTGGCGCTCGCGGGACTGCATCGACAGCTACCAGGCGCAGCTTATCGGCGCCGGCGTCATGACCGAGTCGGAGATCGCCGCGCTGCGCGCGAAGGTGGAGGCGCGCCTGGCGGCCTCGCTGGATTTCGCCGCTCACAGCGCCGAGCCCGACCCCGGCGCTATCTGCGAGGGCCTCTTCGCCAACACCAGCTCTTGCGACATCTCCGCCGATATGCGAACCCCGCAGATGCTCAAGCCGATGCGAGCTTACCGGCGAGACAGCAAGGGCCAGATCATGGTCCGCCACGCCATCTGCGAGGCGCTTGCGGAGGAGATGGAGCGCGACCGTCGCGTGATAGTGTATGGCGAGGATGTGGCCGATTACGGGGGTGCATTTCAGGTCACTGTGGGACTGCTGGACGCCTTTGGCAGAAGCCGCGTGTTCAACACCGCCATCTCCGAGGCGGCGATCGCGGGGGTAGCGGCCGGCGCGGCCATGACCGGCCTGCGCCCCGTCGCCGAGATCATGTACATCGACTTCATGCCGCTGGCGATGGACCAGGTGGCCAACCAGATCGCCAAGACGCGGTACATGTTCGGGGGCAAGGCCTGCCTTCCGCTGGTGATACGCACCACCGTCGGCGGGGGCAAGGGCTACGCGGGGCAGCATTCGCAGAGCCTAGAGGCGATGCTTACGCAGGTGCCGGGGCTCAAGGTGATCGCCCCTTCGACCCCCTATGACGCCAAAGGTCTGCTCAAGAGCGCAATTCGCGACGATAGCCCGGTGATCTTCATCGAGCACCAGTTGCTATACACCGACAAGGGCGAAGTGCCAGAGACCGAGTACACCGTGCCGATTGGCGAGGCCGTGGTGCGCCGAGAGGGCACGGATCTCACCATCGTCGCTTACCTGAAGATGCAGGACGTGGCCCTGCAGGCTGCGGAGCTGCTGGCGGCCGACGGTATCTGGGTCGAGGTGATCGACCCGCGCACGCTCATGCCGCTCGACACCGACACCATCGCCCGGTCGGTGGCGAAGACCGGGCGGCTGATGGTGGTCTGTCAGGCCCCGAAGACGGGGTGCTTCGGCGAGCACATCGCCTATCGCGCCCAGGAAGCGGCCTTCAGGTACCTGAAGGGGCCGGCGAAGATCGTCGCCGCCTACGACATCCCGCCGCCTATGGCGCAGACACTGGAGTCGGAGAACTTGCCCAGCCCGGAGAAGGTGGCGCGCGAAGCCAGAGCGATGCTCGGCGGGTAGCGAGGCCGCACCTCGCATAGGAAAGCAGATGCATCTGATACTGCCGAAAGAGATCGTGATACTGTCTGCCGCGCGCACGCCGTTGGGGCGGTTCGACGGCGCGTTGGCGGGCTTCGACGCCATCGACCTGGGGTCGATCGCCATCGGCGCGGCCGTCGCCAGAGCGGGCGTCGAGGCCGCCGCGGTGGACACCGTCAACATGGGCATGGTGGTGGCGTCGGGTTATGGCGTCGCACCCGCGAAAGCCGCCGCGACGAGGGCGGGGCTGCCGCACACCATCCACTCGCGGTCCGTCGAATCCGTGTGCGGATCGGCGATGGATGCGATGGCGCTCGGGATCGAGTCGCTGCTGGCGGGCAGCGCGCAGCTCGTGGTGGCCGGTGGCATGGAGTCGCGCTCGAACTCGCAGTATCTGCTGCGGCCGCGGTTCCGCCGCGACTCGGAGCACTACCAGCGCGGCGGGCGGCTGAAGGTGCAGCGGGCGGGGGCCTACCGGTTCGCGCTCAGGGAGAACGTGGAGGAGCAGCTTCAGGCGACGGAGATCATCGACCCGACCAGCCACGACGGCCTGTTCTGCCCGGACGAGAAGAAGTTCATGCGGCAGTACGCGCTGGAGTTCGCGGCGAAGCAGGGCTACACCGCGGAGCAGATCAACCGCTATGCCGCGGAGAGTCACCGCAAGGCGAGGGAAGCCACCGCGCAGGGATGGTTCCACGACGAGATCGCGCCGGCGGGCGAGGTGAAGGACGACGATCTCGCGCCCGAGGAGGTGCTTCAGAAGGAACTGACGGAGAACTCCGACGATCTCGCCTCGGCCTACAACTCCTCCACCCCCGCGGATGGCGCGGCCGCGCTGGCGCTGACCACGGGCGAACGCGCACGCGCGCTCGGAGTGCAACCGATCGCGCGGGTGATCGGCTTCGCCCGCGTGGACTGCACGGCGGCGGATTTCCTGAGCGCGCCGGTGACGTCGGCGGAAGAGCTGCGGCAGGGGTTGGCGGCGGCAGGCCAGCCAAGTGACTTTGGCATCGTCGAGGCGAACGAAGCTTTCGGCATTCAGCTCCCGTTATTCGATGAGGCCTTCAAGGGGATGGCGCTGAACGTGCACGGAGGGGCGATCGCGCTAGGTCATCCACTCGGCGCGGCCGGCGCGCGGATCACCACCACGCTGCTCTACGCCATGCGGCGCTACGGCCACCGCCGTGGCCTTTCGGCGATCTGCTATGGCGGCGGCGGCGGGTACACGATGGCGGTGGAGGCGATGGGGTAGGGCAGCATCGAACTTCGTGGACAGACGCGTTGGGGCGGCCGCCGATGCGGCCGCCCCGTTTCATGGCCTTGCATGTCAGAACGCGAAATCGACTCTGGTCGTGAACAGGTTCTCCGTCAGGTCGGATAGGCCGTCGTCGGCGCCGTGATCCACTTGCCGCCGGGAGAACTCCGCGTGGAGCGCGACGTTGACGGCCGGATAATAGCGCAGGCCGATGGTGGCGCCGTGCTGGTCGTGGTTCTGCTCGGAGGGAGTATTGACCCAGCCCAGGCGGCCGAAGGTGACGATGTCGCCGGGGAGCGAGTGGTTCACCTCGACAAAGCCGCCCGATAGGTCGTAGTCGTGGGCGGGGTCGAAGGCGTTGAGCGCGGCGTCATCCTTGCCCTTGAGGTACTGCGCCATGAGGTTGGTCTGGCCGAAGTTGAGGCTCGCGTCCAGCCCGAGGCGATGGAAGCCTTCGCGGCTGCCGCCGTCAGAGGGGCGGGCGCGTCCCGAGTAGAGGAAGGCGCCGACGCGATGGCCCACCACCTGCCCCTGGCCGGGGCCGAGCATCTTGCTGGCGCGGAGGTAGAAGTCGCGGGGCGAGTCGCTGTCATCCAGCCGGCCGCTTCCGTTCACCCACCCACCGGCCAGTTTCAGCCCCTGCGGGAAGACGCGGGCAAGTTCGATGCCGTCCTGAGTGTCGGCGAGAGCGAAGCCCTCTGGCCCTGCGAAGTCGTAGATGTCATAGGGGGCGACGGTGAAGGTGCGCTTGGCGCTGAAGGTGACATAGGCCGGCTCGAAGCGGCCGAGCCGGAGGGTGAAAGGCAGAGGCGCATCGACCATGGAGTAGACGACGTTCGCCATCTCGAGGGAGCCGGTCTGCGCGGCGACGTGCCGAGAGCCGGCGATCTCCGGAAGGTAGACCATCAGGAAGCCGAAACGCTCGGAGAAGAGGCCGCCCGCGAGGCTGTCGACGCCATTCACCTGGAAGGCGCGAATATCATCCTCGGGGCCGCCGGGGTTGTCGAAGGTGTCGTGGTTGTAGCCGACGCTGGTGCGCATGGCGACGGGTGGCGCGGTCTCGAGGACGGTCTTGTCGAGGGACTCTTTGCCCATGATGCGATAGCCGTTGTCCCGGTAGGCCTGCCCGAAGTCATTCAGCTTGGGGTACTGCACGTGGCACATGGTGCAGTCGAACCCGTACTTGCGCGCGAAGGGAGGCACGGCCCAGGAGGGGCCCGGGAGCAGGCTCACGAGTGTCGCAGCCAAGAGAGTGAGAGTCAGCCAACGCAGCGCTTTCACTTGACACCTCCCGGCGCGGTGAGTTCAGGGGTCGGGCCTGGCGGGAACACCGGCGGACTCACCTCCGGCACGGGGCCAGTGAGCGCCTCGAGGAAGGCCACCAGATCGCCCTTCTCCCGCGGCGTGAGATTCAGTGGCTGTACGAGCGGATCGAGGTTGGAGTTCGGCAGGCCGCCCTTGTTGTAGAAGGTGATCACATCCATCAGCGTCGCTTCCGAGCCGTCGTGCAGATAGGGATTGGTCTCGGCGACGTTGCGGAGGCCAGGGTCTTGAACCTGCCGCGGTCCCGCGGGTCCTTGGTGGTCGCTTCCCGACCGATATCGGGATCGGGCGCGTTCATCCCGACGCCCAGGTTGTGAAACGACTGGTCGGAGAAGGCGGGGCCACTGTGGCAGGTGATGCAGTGCGCCTTGCCGTCGAATAGGTGCATGCCGCGCAGGGCGGAGGCGCTCATGGCGTGCTTCTCGCCTTCGAGGTAGCGGTCATAGGGCGAGGGTCCAGGCAAGATGGTTCGCTCGAAGGAGGCGATGGCTTTGGCGATGCCATCGGTGTCAGGGTCCCTGCCAAACACGGAGCGGAACTCCTCCCGGTAGCCGGGGATAGCGGTGAGTTTGCGCACCACGTTTTCGAGGGTCTCACCCATCTCAATCGGATTGTGGATCGGGCCGAGGGCCTGCTCTTCGAGCGATCCGGCGCGGCCGTCCCAGAACTGGTATCTCATATAGGCAGCGGCGATGATGGAGCCGGAGTTGCGCTTTCCGACCTGGCCCTTGATGCCGGTATCGGTCTTGTGGGGGTTCGCCCATCCGGTCTTCGGGTCGTGGCAAGTGGCGCAGCTGACGGTGTTGTCGGCGGAGAGACGGGTGTCGAAGTAGAGCTGCTTTCCGAGGCTGATCTTGGCGTCGGTCTGAGGGTTATCGGCGGGAGCGACCAACGAGGGAAGGGGGCTGTTGGAGAAGATCTCATCCGACGCGAGGAGCATCGCCGCCGAGACGAAGACGGCGATCATTGCGGCCAGCAAGAGGGCTGCTCTCATGCGCACCTCCTAGGGTTATGCTAGCACTATTGATAGGCTATGGCTTGCCTGGCGTCAAGGGGAGGGGCGACGTGAAGGGAGGCAATACGCGACAGGGGGGAAGGGAGCGTGACGGAAGACTCTGGGTCTCGGCGGCGCGTCGCGAGGAGATAGAGAGCCGGGGATGGAAACAGGGGAAGGCCTTGAGAGAGGCGAACCGAGCAAAGGACCCCTGATGGAGACTGGCGGAGGTAGACCGGATGCTAACGATTGGCAAGCAAGAAGCAGATGCAGCGGCGCGGGTGATCATGAATGGGCAGCTCTTCCGATTCGGTGTCGGGAGCGAGTGCGCGACGTTCGAGAAGGAGCTGGCTGAGAAGACGGGTACGAAGTATGCCCTGGTGGTGACCAGCGGGACGGGCGCGCTGATCTGCGCGCTGGCCGGGCTGGGCGTGGGCCCCGGGGACGAGGTGATCGTTCCGGCCTATACGTTCATGGCAACCCCGGCGGCGGTGGTGGCGGTAGGCGCCATCCCGATCATCGCCGAGGTGGATGAGTCGCTGATGCTCGACCCGGCGGATGTCGAGGCGAAGATCACGTCTCGGACGAAGGCGATCATGCCGGTCCACATGGTGGGGCTGCCGGCGGACATGAACGGCATCATGCGAGTGGCGCGCAAGCACAAGGTGAAGGTGCTGGAGGATGGCTGCCAGGCCGACGGCGGCTCCTACAAGGGCAAGCGGCTGGGCTCGATCGGCGATGTAGGCGGCTTCAGCTTCAACTACTACAAGAACATCACCTGTGGCGAGGGTGGGGGAGTGGTGACGAACGATCCCTCGATCTACGAGCGGGCGATCATCATGCACGATCCCGGCACCGCGTTCCGGGGCCATCGCGCCGACCTGAGCATCGATCCCTTCATCGGGATGGCCTTCCGCATGAACGAGATTCAGGCGGCGGTGCTGCGAGTTCAGCTCAAGCGGATCGACGGCCTGCTGACGAAGCTGCGGGCGAACAAGAAGAAGGTGGTTGCCGGCATCGCCGACTCGGGGCTGAAGCTG
This sequence comes from uncultured Armatimonadota bacterium, assembly GCA_963699135.1. Classification (GTDB taxonomy): domain Bacteria; phylum Armatimonadota; class Hebobacteria; order Hebobacterales; family Hebobacteraceae; genus JBEKKD01. The sequence continues at coordinate 3,405,283 of OY969415.1, forward strand.
GTGAAGCAGAACGATCCCGAGGGTGAGTGCTCGACCACGCTCGGGCTGACCTTCAAGAGCGGGAAGCAGGCGCGGAGCTTCATGCGCTTGCTGGAGAAGCAGGGCGTGGGGTCCGGTTCGCCGATCGACAGCGGCCGGCACGTCTACTCGAACTGGGACCCGATCCTGGAGAAGCGCGGGTACCATCACCCGGCGATGAACCCATTCAAGTTCGCCGAGAACAAGGGCTCGAAGGTCAAGTACACGAAGACCATGTGCCCGAGGACGACGGACCTGCTGAGCCGAGCGGTGTTCTGCGGCATCAACTACGCCTGGAACGCGGCGGACGTGAAGAAGCGGGTCACCGCGCTGAAGAAGGCGGCGGCCGAACTGGCGAAGCAGTAGTATCGGAGAGTCGAGACCCGGCTGGGCAGTTGCGGACCGCGACTGCCCAGCCGTTTTGTTAGGAGGGACACCATGAAGATCACGGACCTGACGATCCATACGCCTGACGCGAACTATCACGTGTTCGTGGAACTGCACACCGACGAGGGAGTGACCGGCTGGGGCTCAGTCTTTTCCCAGACTCCGCAGGCGGTGGGGGCGCTCACCTGGCTGAAGCGGTTCGTGCTGAACGAGAACCCGCTGGAGATCGAGCGCGTCACCGAAAAGCTGCACCAGCTCACCTTCTGGCACGGCCGGGGCGGGGCGATGACGCAGGCCATCAGCGCCATCAACATCGCGCTCTGGGACCTGACGGGGAAAGCGCTCGGCCAGCCGGTGCACGTGCTGTTGGGCGGGCGCATGCAGACGGCGGTGCAGGCTTACGGCTCGATTCTGTTCTATCCCGTGGAGACGCTGCCGCAGCGGATCGAGGTGATGAAGCAGCGCAGCTTCAGGGCAATGAAGTTGGGATGGGATCCGTTCGGGCAGCAGAGCGTGGCGGACGACGAGAAGCTGATCGCGACCGCGCGCAAAGCCGCAGGCGACGAGACCACGCTGCTGATCGATGCCGGCGGAAGCAACCCGTACTGGACGAACCGGTTGAAGGACGCGCTGGAGCGCGCCAAGATGTTGGCGCAGTACAATGTGTACTGGTACGAGGAACCGCTGACGCCGGATGACATCGAGGGCTATGCGCGCTTGACGGAGCTGTCGCCGGTGAAGATCGCGCACGGCGAGGTGCTGACGCGGCGACAGTCATTCGTGCCGTTCTTCGGGCGGCGGGCGATGGACATCGTGCAGCCCGACGCGACCAAGTGCGGCGGGCTGTCGGAGCTGCGGCGGATCGCCTGGATGGCGGAGGAGCATGGCATCGAGCTGGTGCCGCACGGCTGGAATACGGCGCTGGGTGTGGCAACGGATATCCAGTTCGTTTCGACGCTGCACACGCGCTCGTTCGTGGAGTTCAACGTCGGCAATCCGATGGTGGAGGAGACGATCGAGCAACCGTTCAGGCTGGACGCGAATGGCTGCCTGCAAGTGCCCGACGCGCCGGGCCTGGGCGTGACGGTGGACCGGGCGCGGCTGAAGAAGTTCGAGGAGTCGGGCTTCTCGAGCGCGACGTGGACGTGGGAGGAGCTGAAGCAGTTCGAGGTGTGAGGGGGAGAGAACGGCCTTCACCGCGGAGACGCCGAGGGCGCGGAGAACGGCGGACGACGATTGCCCGGCACAATTGTGCCGGGCAGTAGCCCGCTGGGGGACGACTGGCCGTTCGTCCCCCAGGCCCCCTCGCCGGCCTCTGGCGTACTGACGAATGCCGGGAGTGGCAGCCGGAGAGCGCAGCGCCGCCTCGCAGACCGTGGTCCCGAGGACATCAGGACCGCGTGCTCCGCTAGGATACCAGGAACGGCTCCATGAGCTTCTCGGCGTTGCGATGGAAGATGTTGTGTCGATCCTCGTCGGTGATGCGGGAGAAGCAGACGGCGCCGGCGCAGTGGTGGGGGCCGAACCAGGGCTGATCGGTGCCGAAGACGATGCGATGGGAGCCGACCTCGTTGACCATGCGGGTGATGACGCCGTTGACCCGGTAGGCGGCGCAGAGATCGAGGTAGATGTTGTCGTGCTCCCGAGCGATGGCGAAGGTCTTGTCCCAAGCGCCGTATCCGGAGTGCCCCATGATGATGATCGCCTGAGGGTACTTGGCGGCCACCTCGGCGACGAGATCGGGGTTGTCGTACCGGCTGTCCCCCCAGGTGTGGCTGAGGACGATCAGCTTGTGTTCGTTGGCGTAGGCGAGCACGGGCGCGTAGTGCTCACCGGTGATCGGGTAGCTGTGACCGCTGGGGTGGAACTTGAAACCGATGAAGCCGGGATCCCGGGGATAGCGGTCGACTTCGCGCTGGGCGGCCTCGGGGTAGTTGGGGTTGATGACGCGGTAGCCGTAGAAGCGGCCGGGATGCTCTCGCACTACCTGGGCCATCTCGGCATTGCCTCGCTCCTGCTCGTTGAGGCCGGCGTGGGAGCTGCAGACGATGGAGGCGACGCCGGCGCGGTCCATGCTCAGGAGCATGCGGTCGGCGTGGGGGTTCGGGAAATAGATCCCGGAGAAGGTGCCATAGTGGCCGTGCATGTCGATGATGGGGCAGCTCTCGGAGCGGCCGTGGGCGAGGAACTCCCTGGCGATGGCGGATTCGTTCTTCACAGCTTCACCTCCAATAGCAGGCGGCGCAGGTTCCCGGCCGCGATGGCGGTCTTGGCATCATCGCTGATGTCGGCCTGGGCGACGGTGAGGATCGAGCCTCCCATCTGCATCGCCGGGAAGGCGCTGCCGTAGAGGAGGCGGTCGGGTCCATAGCGGGCGACGAAGTCGGCAACTCCGCCGTCCAGGTCGTAGCTCGAGGTGTCGATGTAGAAGCGGCGGTAGCGCTCGATGAGGGGGCGGAAGCTGCGGTCGTCACCCCAACTGCTGTGGTTGAGGGCAACGATGGTGAGGTGAGGGAACTCGGCTAGCAGCGCGGTGATCCGTCCCCAGTCGCGATCGAGGAGGAGGGGGATATGGCGGGCGGACATCTCCTCGAAGAGCGGCCCGAAGGTGAGACCGTTGAGGAGGTAGCGGTGTTTCTCGGGGTAGGCGCAGAGGGCCTTCACGCCGTTGGCCTTCATGGCGGCGAACCACGCGTCGAGCGGGCCCATCTCGCCGGTGGCGAGGGGGAGGATCGCCCAGATGGGATGGAGGCCGGGGTGGTCTTTGGTCTCGGCTACCACGAGACGGTTGCCGGTCTGGGCGGATTCGTCCTTGGTCGCGGCGTGCCAGACGAGGGCGTCGTTGACGCCGCAGAAGCCCAGCTCGTCGAGCAACTCCTGCGGGGTGGAAGCGAATTTCCCCAACGGGACGCTGGGGATGCCGAAACCGGCGTTGCAGTCGAACCATTCCATGACGATAGGCTCCGGGGTGCGAGGTGGGAGAACGTCGGAGAAGTAGTTCTGCGAGCGCGGACGGGGAACCTTCGGCGGCTCAGGCCGGCGGCCAGAGGTGGGAGATGAGGGCCTGGTGCTGGCGGAAATCGGGGACGATGACGTCGGCGCCGGCGCGGATGAGGCGCTGGCGCTTCCATTCGTTGATGCCTTCGCGGAGGGCCTCTTCGGAGGCGACCCCGATGGCGATCCCGCCGACGGCTTTCGTGTTCTCGATCTCGACGTAGCCATCGCCGATGCCGACCAGCTCGGGGCCGTGCAGGCCATGGGTCTGCAGAATCTCCCCGATGAGCTTGGCCTTGGAGAACTCCCAGTAGCGGTCGAGCGCGCCGAAGATACGGTTGGGGAAGTAGCGGCTGAGGCCGAGCGCATTGGCCTCCCGCAGCACGTTCGCCTCGTTGGTGCCGCTGGCGAGGTAGAGGACGGCGCCCCGGTCGAGGAGCGCGTCGAGAAAGGCGCGCGCCCCAGGTACGAGCCAGTCGTCGGGAGAGGCCGCGCCGGTCTCGAGGGCGAGGACGCGGCCCTCGATCCGCTCCCAGAGGCGGGCGAGATAGGCCTTCTTGTAGACCAGTGGATCGTCGGGCGAGCCGCCGCGCTGGGCGATCTCCTCGCACAGCCGGATCATCTGGTAGATGGTCTGCTTGCCAGTGAGTTCGTCGACGTAGCTGGTGACGCACGTCAGGAGTTCGGGCGCTTCCTCGGGGCGAGGGGTGTCGAGCAGCACCTCGACCATCATCGGGATCATGACCTGTCGCCAGCCCTCGCGGAGGAGCGAGAGGGTGCCGTCGAAGTCGAAGAGCACGAAGCGCACGCGGCCGGCGGTGATGGGGCGGATGACCTCCAGGTAGTCAGGCAAGGCGGCGAACTCTCCTCACGAGGCGGGTGGTATGGGGCCCTCTCCCTGATGGGGAGGGTTTGGCGAGAGGAGATCGATTCCCTCTTGGGGGCAGTCGCGCTTAGCCCGACCGCAGGGCTTCCATGGGCTGGATGCTGGCGGCGCGGATGGCCGGGTAGAGGCCGAAGACGATCCCGGTGGTGGTGGCGACGACGAGCGATAGCAGCACCGCCTGGCCGGAGACGATGGTGGGCCAGTTCGCGTATCTAGAGATCAGGTGGGCCATCTCGATGCCGGTGCCGATGCCGACCAGGCCGCCGATGCTGGTGATGACGAGGCACTCGAGCAGGAACTGGCGGGCGATGTCGGACTGGCTGGCGCCGATGCAGCGGCGGATGCCGATCTCGCGCTGGCGCTGGGTGACGGTGGCGAGCATGATGTTCATGATGCCGATTCCGCCGACCAGGAGGGAGATGCTGGCGATGGCGCCCATGACGATGTTGAAGATGCGCTGCGTCTGTCGGCTCTGGCGAAGCAGTTCGGCCGGGATGGTGATCTCGTAGTCCGGGATGTTCTTATGGCGGCGGTCGAGGATGCGCCGGGCGACGAGGGCCGCTTCCCAGGTTTGGTCCTCGTTGGGCACCTGCACGATCACCTGGGTGACCGGTCGGAGGTTGGTGGGAGGCCGGCGAGTCATCTTTCCGAGCATGGAGCGGAAGCCGCCGATGTCCATGGGGATGGCCTGCTCGACGTAGATCTGGAAGTCGTCCATGGCGACGGTGATGGGGATGTAGACGTCCTGGTTCATATCACGCATGGCGAAGCGGCTGCGCCCGGCCTGGTAGGAGCGCTCCTGCATGACGCCGATGATGCGGAAGTTGCGATTGCCGATGCGAAGGCTCTTGCCGACCGCGTCCTCGAGGAAGAAGGCGGCGCGCTTGACGTCCGAGCCGATGACGCAGACGGGGGAGCGCGGCGGAGATGTCATGGGCGTCGAGGAACCGACCCTCTGCGACCCGGAAGCGGGAGACCTCCGGGTAGTCGGCATTGGTGCCGAAAACCTTCGAGGGGATGGCCTTGTCGGAGATGCGGGCATCGCCGAACACGCGACAGACGGGGACCACCAGGCGGGCGGCCGAGTAGAGCGTCTTGATGGCGAGGGCATCGCCGTAGGTGAGGCCGTTGGGGGAGTCTTTGTCGGCGTCTCGGGCGAGGTCGCCGGTGAGGGGCTTGCGGCTGATCTGGATGACGTTGACGCCCATGAGCTTGATCTGCTCGAGGGCTTCCTGGCGGGCGCCGGCGCCGATGGACACCATGGCGATCACGGAGGCGATGCCAAAGATCACCCCGAGCATGGTGAGCAGCGAGCGCAGCTTATGCCCGAGGAGTTCGCTAATCCCAGTTAGGATGGCGGCCCAGATCTTCACTCAGTTCCACCTATGGCGAGAGGTTCATCTCCGTGCGCCAGTATCGCACGTGAGTCAACGCTCCGGCTTGCCTACAGAGGCAGCTCCGCCGGCCCCTTCTTCTTGGTAACCGCCGCCCGGGCGCCGTGCTCGCCCACGTCGCGAAGGGCGACTCGTTCGCCGGGCTTCAGCCCGCGCTTGATGACCACTCTGTCTTCATTCTGCGGACCCAACTCCACGTCGACCCTCTGGAACGAACTCCCCTTCTGCACGTAGACGATCTTCTGGTCGTCGCGGTCGAAGACGCACTCGATGGGGACGCTGATGGCCTTGGGGACGCGCTCGAGGATGATGGTCACACTGGCGGTCATGCCCGGCCGCAGGGAGGCCTTCTTGGTGTCTTTGATGCCGACCTTTGTCGGGAAGGAGCGCTCTCCGGTGGGGATGCCAGTGCCGCGCATGCTGGACTGCTTCGCAGTCTGAGCAACCTCGGAGACGTCACCTTCGAACTTGAGGCCGGGGATGGCGTCGACAACGATGATGGCCTTCTGCTTGCGTTTGACAGATCGCGACTGCTCTTGAGGGAGGTCCAGTCGAGCGAGCATGTTGGAGAGGTCGGGGATGGTCGCAATCTTCATGCCTTCCCATACCTGGTCGCCCGGCTCGAGCGGGCGAGAGGCGCCGCCGGCCTGGTCGGACTCCCCGAGCACGATGATCCCTTCGCTGGGGGACTTGATGACGGCCTTGGAGAGCTGGTCCTGAGACCGCGAGAGCTGCTTCTTGTTGATCTCCACGTTCATGTCGGCGTTTCGCGTCTCGTCCTGCTGGGCGGCCTCGGCGCGGGCAAGGTCGGACTTGGCCTTGTCGACGGCGGCCTGCTTGTCGAGCAGTTCGGCGGCCTTCTTGGCCTCGGTCAGCTCCAGGTCTTTGGTCTGCCGCTCCAGGCCGAACTCCTTGGCCTTGACGTCGGCGGTGGCAAGCTCCACCTCTCGCTTTGGCAGCAGCGCTTCGTTCGCGAGCTTCTGCTTGCGGTCGAAGCGAGTACGGTTGATGGTCAGGTCCTGCGCGTCGAACTCCTGCTGGCTCTTCTTGTCGTCGATCTCAGCTTGCTGAGAGACCTTGAACCGGTCGAGGTCCTTCTCGGCCTGGTCCAGGCCGATCTTGGCGCGCTCGACCTCGGCGGCGAGATCGCGCTTCTTCCGCACCGCTTGCGCGACGGAGTCATCGTAGGACGCCTGCATGTCGCGGGTGCGCCGGGCCATTCTCGGCACGTCCAGCACGGCGATGGTGTCATCTTTCTTGACGCGGGCGCCATTGGGAAGGACGGAGACGATCTGACCGTGGATCTCGGAGGAGACCTGCTTGGACTTGAGGGCCTCCAGCTTCCCGACGGCGGTCACGACCACCTCGAAGTCGCCCTGCGTGACGGGGGTGGTGGCGATGACCTCCTGCTCCTTCTGGCGCTCGGCCTTCGCCTTGTTGGCGAGCGAGGTGTTCGCGATACGGGCGCCGATGGCGACCAGGAGAGCCAGCATGATGATGGGCGTGAGTCCGCTGCCGATGAGCTTGCCGGCGCCGCGGGGCCGCGAGACGAGTGCAGGCTTATCGAACTGGACCTTCATCTGCGGCGCTCCTTGGCTCCGGCGATCAGTTCGGCGGGAGGCCGCTCACGAGCGATCTTGTCGCCGCGCTTGAGCGCGCTCTCGACGGCGGCGGTCATCTCGTTCCGGTCGATCACCTTCACGGGCACCGCTTCATAGCCGCCGGCGCCGAGCCGGTAGACGCGGAGCTTGCCCTCCTTCTCGGACAACGCCTCGACTGGAACCGCCAGCCCCTTGGTGGCCTGCTCGAGAGTGATCTGGACCGCGCCGCCCATGCCCGGACGCAGCCGCCGGTCCACGTTGGTGAGGATGATGATGGCGGAGAAGACCTGCTTTCCGGGGGTGCCACCTTCCCACCAGCCGCGCTCTCGCGCCAGGTTGTCGATGCTCTTCACGACACCCTTGAGAGGCCGATTGCCAATGGCAGGGACCTGGACGAAGGCCTTCTGTCCGACCTCCACGCGCTCGATGTCGCCCTCGTTGATGTCGCACTTTACGCGCATCTGGGCCGGGTCGATGATGCTGGCGAGGCGTTGCCCCTCGTGCACCTGGTCGCCGATGCGGATCGGCCGCAGTCCGTCCATGTCCCACATCCGATCGGTGAGGAGCATGCCCTCGGAGGGAGCGGTGACGACAGTCTGGGCGAGCTGGTCGCGAGCTTCTCCCAGCTTGACTGAGCGAACGATCTGGGAGCGCTCGGCTTCGGCCTTCGACTGGGCGAGGGCGGATTCCGCCGAGGCCACTTCGAGTTCGGCCTTGCGGATCTCGAGCTGCTTGGCCTTCTCGTTGGCCTGCGCGTCCTGAATGGCCTGCGCGAGGCCGCGCTTGCCCTTCTCCAGCCCGAACTGCTTTGAGCGCAGTTCGTCCTGGGCTTGCTCAAGCTCCCGGAGGGGCATGAGCCTTTCGTCGGAGAGCCGCTTCCGCTTATCGAGCTGGCCCTGGGCGAGTTCGACCTCTTTCTGCATGAAGTCGATCTTGGCCTGGGCCTTATCGACGGCGGCCTTATTCTGCACTTGGGCGAGCTTCAGGTCGTCCTTGGCCTTCACCAGCGCGGCCTCCGCATTCTGAATGCGCTTGGTGCCGTCGGCGATCTCGGTCCGGGCGCGGTTGGCGCCCTCCGCGTCTTGCCGCTCTTGGTTGGCGACGTCTTTCTTGAGTTCGGCATCGTTGAGCCGGATGATCACATCGCCTGGCTTCACGGGCACACCGTCGGTCTGAAGCCATACGATCTGGGTGCGTTGAGACATATTGACGACGGGGGCCGCTTTGGCAGCATCGACCACGCCGGTTACCGCGAGCGTGACGTCGAAGGAGGCCGGCTCCGCGGAGACGGTGGGGACATCGCGGACGGTGATCTTCGCCTTCTCGGCGCGCGGCCACTTGGCGACGGCAACGATGCCGATGACGGCGATCGCCAGGGTGATGGCGCCAGTGCGCGTTTTCTTCATTGGGGCTCACCTGCTACCGGCTCGGGCTCGGGGGTAGGCATGACGGACAGCACCTGGCCCGCCTCCAGCCGGTCGGTCACGGGCCGGTCGGCGATGATGCGGCCGTCCCGCATTTCGATCGTGCGAGTGGCATGCTGGGCCACGCGGAGGTCGTGAGTGACGATCAGGATGGTGACGCCATCCCGGTTGAGTTGCTGGAGAATCTGCATGATCTCCTCGCCGGAGCGGGAGTCGAGGTTTCCGGTAGGCTCGTCGGCGAGGACGATGCTGGGCTGCATGACGAGGGCGCGGGCGATGGCCACCCGCTGCTGCTGGCCGCCGGAGAGCTGGTCGGGACGATGGTGAGTACGATCGGCGAGGCCGACGCGTTCGAGGGCGGTCCGGGGGCCCTCTTTGGGTATCCGCTTGCGGGAGTAGAGCAGGGGCAGGCGGACGTTGTCGAGCGCGGTCAGCCGCGGGAGCAGGTTGAAGGTCTGGAAGATGAACCCGATCTTCTCGTTGCGAATGCGGGAGAGCTCGCCGTCCGGGAGGCTGCTGGCGTCCTCCCCATCGAGCCAGTAGCGGCCCTGGGTGGGCCGGTCCACGCAGCCCAGGAGGTTGAGCATGGTGGTCTTGCCGGAGCCGGAGGGGCCCATGATGGCGACCATCTCACCTCGGTTCACGGCGAAGGAGACACCGCGCAGGGCATGGACGCTGGCGGCCCCGGCGAGATACTGTTTGGAGAGGTCTTCGGTGTGGACGACGTGGGAGTGCTCGGCCATCACTGGGCCTCAACTTTGGTGGGGTCGCTGAGGGCAACGCGTTCGCCCTTCTTCAGCCCTTCGAGGATGACGACGGCCTCGTCGTTCCGCTTGCCGCTATTGACCTTGCGCTCGACGAACCGGCTCCCGTCTTGCACGTAGACGAACTCGCCGCGAGGAGGGCGATCGAAGACGGCGCTGACGGGAACATAGACGGCATCGTCAACCACCTCGAAGACGAAGCGGACCTTCGCTTTCATGCCCGGCCGGACCACGGCGACATCAGCATCCAGGACCTTGACGAGGAGGTCGAAGTAGCGGGTGTTGGTGTCGGCGTTCGGGTCCTCCCAGAACATGAGCTGCCGGGCGACGGCGCCGATGCTGGAGACCTTGCCCTTGAACTCACGCTTGCTGATGCCCTTGACAGTGATGCGGGCCTCCTGGCCCACCTTGATCCGGCTGGCCGCGCCCTCTTCGACGCGCACGTTGACCTGGAGCGCGCCGAGTTCGGTGATGTCGGCGATCTTCATGTGATGCCAGGTGCGGTCGCCTTCACGCAGGGGGCGGCGCCCCCCCTCGTCCCAGGTGGTGCCCAGGACGACGACGCCGTCTCTGGGCGCTTTGAGGTCGCCTTCGTCGAGGTTCTTCTGCCGGTCGTCCAGCTCGCGCTTGCTGAGATCGGCCTGCTCGCGGGCGCTCCTCACGGCCTCTCCGATGCGGCGCTGAGAGAGGTCTGCATTGAACTTGGCGGTGTTGATATCGGTAGAGGCCTGGGACTGCTTGACCCCGTGCTGGGCGTCGAGGTAGCCGGTATCCTTCTGCGACTTGTTGAGGGCGTACTCTTTGCTGCGGACGGTTCGCTGCGACTGCTCGACATCAGTAGTGGGTACGATGCCGACCTGATTCAGGCGCTGCTGCTTGTCGTAGTCAGTCTCGGCGAAGGTCAGGTTCCACTTGTCATAGCCCACCTGGGCGGTGCCTTGCTGAGTCTCGGTGAGGAGAGAGCGGGAGAGCACGTCGAGGGAGCGAAGCGACTTGTCGACATCGAGCTTCGACTGATCGTACTCGCGGGTCTTGTTGCGCTTCTCCTGATCGATCTGAGCGGCCTTGTTCTGGTAGTCGAGGCGGGCGGAATCGACCTCGAACTTGTACTCGCTGGTGTCGAGCTTGGCGACGGTGTCGCCCTTCTTCACCCGGGTGCCATCATCGGCGATCCACTTGATGGTGGCCTCCATGCCGGGGGAGCGAAGGGAATCTATGTTGGCGCTTTCGAGGCCACCCTCACGGGCGATGCCGACGATGAAGGGGCCCCGCTCCGTCTGGGCGGTCTCGACCTCGGCGGAGGTGTCGGGGTCGCCCAGTTGGGCGAGCAGGAGCCGGGCCTGCCAAATCGCCAGGCCCACGCAGATGATGGCAAGGATCGGACGGATCAGGCGCCGAGGCATCGCTATACTCCTCCACCCCCCGCGCCCGGACCGGGAGCTGCCGGCGCCTCGACGCGGCCTGTGGGAAGATCGACGCCCACGTCGGCGCCCATCGATCGGCGGAGACGCACGGTGCTCAGATAGTAGTTGATTCGACTCGTGACCAGAGAAATCCCGCTTCGCGTAAGCTCATCCTGGGCGTCGAGGAGGTCACGGTTGGTGGCGAGTCCTTCCTCCACCATTCTACCAGCGATCTGAAGGCTCCGCTGGGCCACTTCGAGGTTCTTGGTGTTGATGTCCACGTTGGCCTGGGCGGCTCCGGCGGCGCGAGCCTGAGAGCGCACTTCCAGGGCTACCTGCTGCCTGATGTTCTCCCGCTCCTGACGGGCGACGAGGAGCGACCAGTAGGCCTGCCTCACGGCTTCGGTGAGAGCGCGGGAAGCGACCGGAACGGAGGCCTCCAGCCCGATGCTCCGGCTGCGTTGGGTGAGTTCGTTGCTGGTGCGCTGGATGGCCGCGACAAGGTCCAGCGTGGGCAGAGAGCTGCTGCGGTTGATGCGCAGGGCAGCGTCCCGGTTCTCGATGGTGAGATCGGCGAGACGCACTTCCGGCCGGCGCTGCAGTGCCTGGGATACGGCGGTGTCCATGTCCACGGGCGCGAGGCTATAGGTGATGGTAGTCACCAGCTTGGGCTTTCCACCGACCTCATAGCCAAGGAGGAAGAGGAGTTCGTCCAGCGCATCCTGCTCGGACTGCCGCTGGAGCACCTGGTCGGTTTGGGCGCGGGCGAGCCGGAACTGGGCGCGAGTGACGTCGATTTCGGCGATCAGGCCGGCCTCGAGACGAAGCTGGGCATCGCGCACGGCCTGCTCGGCAAGGTGGACGCTGGAGGCCTGGATCTCCGCTAGCTGGGTCTGTTCGACGGCGTTAAAGTAGGCGGAGAGGACCGAGATGATCAGGTCCTGGCGATCGACGAAGTAGGAGAGGAGGGCGGCGCGGTAGACGTTTCGCGCCAGCCGGACTTCCTCATAGGCGGCGGAGGCGCGACCGGCGCCGGCCAGGAGAGGCTGCCGCAGGGAAGCGTTGACGGTGTCGAGCTTCTCCTCGGAGTCGAGGCGATCGAGTTCGGCGCTGACCGAAATCTGGGCCCCGGTGACCGCGCTGTAGTCGAGGGAGGCGCCGAGCTGCTTGTCGGTGGTGGTTTCGCCGTTGCTGGTGCGGGTGACGCTGCCGGTAAGCTCCAACTGCCAGCGGCGGAGCGCCACCGAGAGCGCGGAGCGGTTGGCGAGCAGGCCCTGGATGGTGCGCCGGAAGCCGATGTTGCGCTGGAGGGCGGTGGCGACCGCCTCCTCGACCGTCAGCTCGGCAGGAGCGGCGGGAGGGGGCGTGACCGCGAGCAGCTCCGGAGAGACTTGGTCCTGGCCGACGGACCACTCTGGCTGGAGATAGCCGGCCGCCTGGGCTCCGGTGACGCGGAGGCACGCGACAATCAGTATGGCAACGGCTAAGGCGCTTCTTGGGTTCATAGACGACCTCAAATGTGCGTCTAGCTTCATCGTTGGCGAGGTGAAACGGGGGCTGATCGAACGCTTTCCGCCTCACAGTATATGACGCATCTGCCACCCGAATGGTTTCGGCCCGGGCAGGGAAATCTTCCGGCCTGGAGGCGCCGGTGATCGCGCGACCGGCGCGCGGGATCGCCGGCCGCGGGCAGCCTGGAGACACTCAGCAAAGGAAGAGACGAGCGACCGCCCCCCTTGCATCCAGTCGGAATGAGAATTCGAGGGGGAGGGGAGGAATCCTGCCGGGGGAGACGCGGGAGCCTTTCAGGGGCCGCCCACCGGGCAGCGCACGGCGGTCTCGAACATGGCGACGACATTCTCGGGCGGGGTGCCGGACTGGATGGCGTGGGAGGGGCCCAGAATGTAGCCGCCGCTCTTGCCGAGGAGGCGGATGTAGTCGCGGACCTCGTTCTCGACGTCTTCGACCGAGCCGAAGGGAAGCGTGGTCTGGACGCTGATGCCGCCCTCGAAGCAGAGGCGGTCGCCGTAGCGCTCCTTCATCACCGCCGGGTCCATGCCGTCGGCGCTGAACTGGAGCGCCTGGAGCACGTCAATGCCCATGTCCATGAGTCCGGGGATGGCATCCATGACGGCGCCATCGGAGTGGTAGACCACCTTGGTCCCGTACTCGTGGATCACCTTGTTCATGCGCACGTGGTGGGGCTTGATGTGCTCTTCCCACATGGGCAGGGACAAGAGCAGCCCGCGCTGGCCGGCGATGTCGTCGGCGGTGAAGGCGAGCTTTATCTCGCGGCCGGCGGCCTCGAGGGTGCGGCGGGTGAACTCGATGTAGAAGTTGGTGACGCGGGTCATGATCTCGTGGAAAAGCTCGGGGTGGTCGATCATGTCGAGCAGGCTCTGCTCGTAGCCGCGCATCCACCAGGCGCGCTCGTAGAGGTTGCCGCTGAAGACGCAGAGGGCGTAGTCGCGATGGGCGGTGGCCTGCGCGATCAGGTCGGGGAGGGGAGAGTAGTCCCACCAGTCGGCCTGGGGCCAGCGATGGCGATCGAGGTCGGCGATGTCCCTGGCGTCGGCGAGGGGGTAGTGGTTGACTTCGTAGTAGTTGCTGTCGCCGTAGGAGATGGCCTTGCGCCGGACTCCCCAGACGTCCTCATACTCGTCGCTGCCGTGGAAGAGAGTGGGCCCGCGGTACTGGGCGCTGGGGCCCCGATATCCCGGGTTGGCGATGATGAGGTCCACGAAGCGGTCGACATACCGATCCAGCCCGGCCCGGTCGACGCCGAGGTATTCGGCAAGGCGCGTCCCGGTGGTACCCTCGAAGCCGGAGCAGAGCAGGCAAATGGGGATGCGGTCGGTCTCCTTGTGATCGAGAGCGAGGCGGACGCGCTCGCGGGGGGTGAGGGACTCGGGCAGCGGCGGCGTCTGCAACATGCGCTAAGCTCCTCGCGCTTTGACCCAGGCGGCGACCATGGGCACCTGGAAGCGCCAACCGCCGGAAGTGGGCTTCTCGACGATACTCCTGGCAGTGAGCCAGCGGAGGTCGGCGTCAGTCTGCTCCTCGGAGAGTCCGGAGGCGGCGAGTTCGCGGGTCTCAGGAGGCTGTGGGGCAGCGGCCAACCGCGTCAGGATGGCGCGCTGGTTCTCGTCCAACTGGCGCCACATCTCGGCGAAGTAGAGGTGCGCGCTTTCGAGCGCCCTCTCGACCACGATGTCGATGTCCCCGGAGGAGGCCTCGCCGGCCCTCCATGTTCAGATGGTTGACCAGCTCATAGCAGAGAGCCTGAACGAGGTAGGGCTGGCAGCGGGTTACCTCGGCGATGCGCGCGACGCTGCCGGCGGCGTAGCTGATCTCGAAGTCCGGAACGGGCTTGGTGATGAGCTGCCGCGCCTCTTCTTCGGCGAGGTAGCTGACGCGGATCATCTTGGTGCTGATGAGGGCGTCGGGCCAGTTCAGCTCCAGCTCGTCGGGCCGGTGGGAGCCGGCGAGAAGCACGACGATGCGGGCGTGGTGCTGAATGGTGTGGCGGATCTGGTCCATCAGTTCGTGGGGAAGCCGCCCCTCGCGGATGGAGGTTTCGAGGCGCTCGAACTCGTCAAGGCAGAGGAGCAGATGGCGGCCCGGACCCAGGCGCTCCTCGACCGTCGCCAGCCAGCCGGCGAAGGCGGTGAAGGGGCTGTCGCCGAGATCGGCGGCGGTGAGCGTGGCCGATGGCACCCCGCGGCGGCGGAGGGCGGCGGAAGCGGCGGCGGTGATGCTCTGGAAGAAGGCGCCGATGCTCTCCCTGACCTGCATCGCCTGCACATCCACGAAGGCGGGGACGAACTCGCTTCCCAGGAGGCGGGGAAGTTGGAGCAGCACGGAGGTCTTCCCCATACGGCGCGGGCCCCAGAGAACGAGGGCGGGCTTGGCCGTCCCACCCAGGAGACTGACCTCGATTTCGCGCACGACGTCGCGGCGACCCACGAACAGGTTGGTCTCAGTTTCCTCGATGGGCTGGCCGAAGACGAAGGGGTTGTGCACGAAACCAGCGGCCTTTTCGGCCTCCCCCATCTTCGCCAGCTCCGCCTCGGCGACGCCGCGCCAGCTCCGGGTCACGGCCAGCAGCAGGCGAGGCACCGGGCCGGATTCGAGAGCGAGGCGGCGGGCGAGGTCATCGGCGCCATCCCGGAGCCGGTAGAGCGCGCGCTTTCGGTTGTAGGGGAGGGTGGCCGTCAGGTGCTGCTCGGCAAAGCGGGTGAGTTCCTCCATCTCCGGCAGCGATTTCTGGAGGGTCTCCGGATGCTGCACCCCCCCGGCCATGGGCCGCTCGACCTCGCTGCTGGCGGCGGCGATCTGCTGGATCGAGTCGAGCCGGGCGAGGCGGCGGGTGACGATCTGCATGAGAGCGGTGCGGGCGATGGGGGCCTGGGTCGGGCGCTCGGAGATGATGAAGAGGCAGGCGTCGACGCCCTCGGCATAGCTACGTTCGCCGACCAGGCAGAGGAGTGACCGGAGCCCGAGCAGAGGCGGCCAGATAGGTTCGCACCAGTAGATGGGAGAGCCGCGGCAGATAGGCGGCGGCGCGGGCCGGCCGGTGGTAGGCACGGATCAGTTGCACCAGCGTCATCTCGATGCTTAGCACGTACCATTCCAGGCGGAAGTAGCCGAAGAAGAAGAAGGCCATGAGCGCGAGGGCGCCCGGCAGGCGTCCTGCTCCCCCCATCAGCACGCCGAAGCCGATGCCGAGGATCAGGCCCCAGACCGAAGTGCGGGCGGTGCCGGCGGCAATCCCCAGCGCGACGCCGGCGGCGAGGCCGACGGGCGCGCCATTACCGATGGAGACCTTCACATCCTCGGGGATGAAGTGGACGACGGGCAGGATGACCTCGACGATGAGCCACTGGGCAGGCCCCCAGACGACGCCGAAGGCGACCCCGGCAGAGACGTTCCAGAGCGTTCCGACGCCGATGCCGTAAGCGACGCTGGCGAGGGCCGGCCCCCACCAGACGCCCTGGGGCTTCCAGTGCACGAGCATCCCGAAGGTCTGGAGGAAGATGGAGAGGGTGCCGACGGTGACGGCGGCGGTGATGACCATGACCGGGGCCATGCGGAGCATGAAGATGAGCCGCCGCATGAGGGGTAAAGCCCTGGCCTCGGCCAGGAAGGAGGTGGGCTGGCAGAAGACGCGGTACAGGTTGACCAGCGACTCGTAAGCGCCCACGCGAGTGGCCTCTCGTGCGTCAGGTCCGGGAAGTGCGGTCGCAGACAGGGAGGAAGGTGAAATGGAGCGATGCGCGCGCCACTACTGCTTGCCCATCATGCCGACGATTTCGGCTTCGGCGTGCTGCTGGGCGAGGCCGAAGTCGACCTGGCCCGATGACCTGGCGTCGAACACGTGCCAGGCCGCGACCTGAAGCCGGAGGGGGTGTTGGCCACCGACGCGTTGGACGAACACCGCATCTCCGGTTTCCAGCTTGCCGATTCTCACCGCGCGGTCGGCGAAGGCCTTGGCCTCCTGGTTGGTGAACCCCTCGACCCGCATCTGGGCGAAGACGTTGTAGAAGCTGGAGGTAAAGCCGGATTCCTGCGTGATCTCGTCGAGCGGCCGCGCCGAGGTGGCGACGAAGGCCAGCTGGCCGTCGTTGGCGAGGCTGCGCCATGATTCGAGGAGATCGTCGCCAAACTGCTCGATGCGGGAGCCGAGGGCCTCGAACTCATCGAGGAAGACGACGGGCTGCCCGCCCCAGGCGCGGGACTTGCGGACCGCGGCCTCGAGCGCAGCAAGCTTCTCGGCGGGCGACCCCTTGGGGACCGGCTTTTCCTCCCCGGTGACGCCCTTGAGGATGGTCTCCAGCAGGCCGTCGAGGGTGTGGTG
Organism: uncultured Armatimonadota bacterium; assembly: GCA_963699135.1. Taxonomy (GTDB): domain Bacteria; phylum Armatimonadota; class Hebobacteria; order Hebobacterales; family Hebobacteraceae; genus JBEKKD01. The sequence goes on from OY969415.1 coordinate 3,422,011, forward strand.
CTTGGCGCTAAGGAGGTCGGCAAAGATGGGTCGGCAGGCCGAGCCGAGGCGTTCCTGGGCGTGCCTCCAGGTCTGATAGAGGAGAGAAGACTTGCCGATTCGGCGCTCCCCGACCAGGGAGACGCACCCGAGGGTGCGCAGGCGCGTGTAGATGCCGGTCGTCTCCCGGTCGCGCCCGATGAAGGCGTCCGAGTCGGTCACCATGCCGCGCCAGTGAAACGGGTTCTGTCCCTCGCTCATATCGCTCACCTCCGGGGGCCGGAGTTTCTGCAGACATCATCCGGGTTGGCGGTGGTTTCCCCGTGAGCCGCGCTGCATCCTTGTCAGATTCACGGGGAGACGAGCCGGCCCCGGAAGACGTTCGCCCCGAAGGTGGTGACGTAGATGACGGCGGGTCGTTCGGGTCGAATTCGACGCGCTGGGTGTTGTCGAAGGGGAAGCTATCGATGGCGCTTCCAGTGTCTGCCGCCGTCCCTGCTCAGCCAGAGGGAGGGGCCGGGGGCGCCCTCGGTGAGGGTGGCGTAGACCCAGCCGGGCCGCTGCGGGTGGAAGTAGGCGCCGAAGTGCTGCGGAGCCCTGTTGCGGGCGACGCGCTTCCAGGTCTCGCCGCCGTCGGTGGTGCGATAGAGGCCGCCCTGCTCGTTCCGCCGGCATCGGCCGCGCCGAGGAAGATGACCTTGCTGGACTTGGGGCTGACGCTGAAGTCCTTGGGCCAGAGGAGGCCAAGCGATTTCGTAATGCACTCCCAGTTCTCGCCGCCGTCGCGGGAGCGATAAAGGCCGACGCCTTCCTTCAGGTAATCGCGGCCCTGGCGCTTGGCGGTGATGAGAGCGAAGAGCGCGCCGTCTGGGTGCAGGAAGAGGCGATAGACGCGCATGTTCTTGGGGTCGCCGAGGCCCTGCGCTCTTCTTCACCCACGTCTGGCCATCATCGGTGGACTTGTACACGCCGTCATCGAAGATGGAAACGTAGAGGGTGCGCCGGCCTTGGGAGTCCGTGGATCGAGGACGAGGGAGGTGGCGGGGGCGACCGGCAGTCCCTTGCCGAAGGCCGTCCAGGTCTGCGCCGTAGTTGGTCGAGAGGCAGACGCCGCCAGGGTACTCGGCAGCCGTGACGGCCGGAGATGATGTTGTCGTTGGGGATGTCATGGATATTGGAGAAGGCGCCCCAGATCTTGCCGGGGGTATCGGGGTCGAAAACCATCTCGTAGCAGGTGTTGTTCCAGGGCGCCCAGGTCTTCTCGGTCCACCAGATCCAGGTCTTGCCGGAGTCGACAGTGCGAGCGAAGCCGAGGTCGGTGTAGGCGATGTACTGGCGATTGCGCTGGAAGGGGTCGATGTAGTAGTGCCAGGTGGTGGTGATGTTGAGTCCGTTGTCTACCCACTCGCACTCGGGCTTGGGCTGCTGGCCGGGGGCGAGGAGGGCGCTGGCGCAGAACCAGGACTTGCCGCCGTCCTGGGTGGCGTAGACGGAGGTGCCGACGCTGAGCACGCGGTCGGGGTCGGAGTCGGCGATGGCGGCGCCGAAGGGGACGGAGGGCTCGGCGCGGCCGGTGGAGACGGTGAACCAGTCGGGGCCGACGTTGTCTTCTTTGCCGCGCGGGTCGATGAAGAAGGTGGCGCGCCAGTTCTCTCCGGCGTCATCGCTGCGGTAGACGGTGGGGAAGTGGGGCGGCCAGAAGCCGGTGCCGCTGTTGAAGGCGTACACGATTCGCGGGTCGGTGTTGGTAGTGAGTACGTGGTGGTATTGCGGCAGCGGGCCCTCGGCGTACTCGCCGTAGGCGTGGGTGTCCTTGTTGATGCCGTTGCCCATGGCGGATTCCCAATGGTCGCCCAGGTCGCGGGAGCGGTAGACGCCGCCGAGGAGCTGGCCGTTTTCGGCCCGACTGGTGACGGCGCAGTAGAGGATGGCATCCTCATTGCGCGTGTAGCGCCCGTTGGGGAGGGGGTTGGTTGAGATGACGCGGCTGCCGCCGGCGAAGGACAGGATCTCGCCGGCGGGAAGGCCCCCGGTCTTCTTCATCCACGTCTGGCCACCGTTGTCCGAACGCCACATGCCCTGGTCGGTGGCGGCGAGGAAGTCGCCCTGGGGGCCGGCGAGGAAGCCGACGGCGTCACCGGTGGGGCCGTCGCATTTCCCCCAATGCTGACCGGCATTGCGCGACAGGTAAATCGCGCCATCGGCGCCGGTGAACATGACAGATGAGTCCTCGGGGCTCACGTAGATGAGGCCGGTCGGGGATGCGGGGAGGTCACCGATGGCGGACCAGTGTACGCCGCGGTCATGAGTGACCTCCAACTTGCCGGTGCGGCCGTCGGACATGTAGATGGTGTTCTTATCACCGGGATCAAAGCCGGGGCGGCAGCGGGTGTTGCCCTGAAGCTGGAGGTGGTGGATCATGCGCCAGTGGCGGCCGCCGTCCTCGGAGATGTAAGCGCCGGACATATCGCAGCTCAGCATCATCAGGTCGGGGTCGATGGGGCTGATGGCAGGGGAGAACATGCCGCCGCCCCCGGAGAGGCCCAGGGATTCCCAGGTGTAGGTGGGGAAAGCCGCGGCCTGCTTGGGTCTGCCGGGGGCGCCTATGGCGGGCGCGATGGCGATGATCGCCAGGAGAGTCAGGAACAGGAGGCCGGAGGCAGCCCATCGGTTCATGGTGAGACTCCCGAGAGAGATATGGGGGTGAGATTGGGGCCGGGCCGGGCAAGTCCTGCCGGGACGGGTTGGAAGCCGCGGCCAACAGGACAGCCCAGTGCGGCCGGAGAACTGGCCCGGGACACACGGGAGGCGAGGATGAACGTCGTTTCGATCATGGCGCACCAGGACGACGAGATGTTCTGCCTGGGCACGATGCTGAGGTGCCGGGAGCGGGGGACGCGCTGTTCTTCATCACGCTCACGGATGGGTCGAAGGGCTTCACGCAGCGGCCCGACATTGCGCGGGAGGAAGCGGCCCGCATCCGGCACGAGGAGATGAGCGCGCTGGCGGCGGGGGCGGGCGGGAGCTATCTCAACCTGGGCGAGCTGGACGAGTTTCTGTATGACACGCCCGAGGTGCGGATGAAGCTGATCGAGGCGATTCGGAAGACGCGAGCGGAGCTGATCTTCACGCACTTCGAGAAGGACTACAATCTCGATCACATCACCACGAATCTACTGGTGCGGCACTGCGCGATGCAATCGCCACTGCCGGTGCTGCCGACGGACTCCCCTCCGCTGGCGGCGCACCCAGCGATCTTCATGATCGAGCCGCACGGGCCGATCGATTTCCCGGCCACACACTATGTCGATATCACTGACTTCGAGCGCAGGAAGTCCGAGCTGCTGAGCTGCCACCGGTCGCAGGAGGAAGCGATGAAAGTGACGCTCGGCACGGGGGTGGGCGAGATCTGCGCCATCAAGTCTCGCTATCGAGGGGACCTGACGGGGTGCGCGCACGCGGAGGCGTTCGCGCCGATGCAGCAGCGGCTGGCGATCAAGCCGTACCCGCGTGCTGCCGTAGCAGGAGGCGGCGATGCAGAACATCCACACCCACGTCTGGGATCAGAACCTGCACTTCGACCCGGCAACGGTGCGCGAGACCGATCTGTCCCGCGGCCATCCGCTGGACCTGACGGTGCGGTTCGAGGCGTTCATGGAGGAGATGGCGCCGTTCGAGAAGGTGGCGGTGTTTGGCCTGAAGGGGAAAGCGACGGGGTACTGGGTGCCGGATGAGTTCGTGGCGGCGTTCGTGAAGAAGGCGCCGCAGAAGCTGGCGGGTTTCGCCTCCTGCGATCCGACGCAGCCGGGATGCCGGGAGGAACTCGAACACGCCATCGAGCAACTCGGGCTGGTCGGGGTGAAGATGGGGCCGATCTATGCGGGCTTCGATCCCCGCGACAGCCGGTGCGACCCGGTGTATAGCTACTGCCAGGAGCGGGGGCTGCCGGTGATCTTCCACACCGGCACGACCTTCAACCACGCGGCGCGGCTGGAGTTCGGGCGGCCGTGGCTGTGGGACGAAGTGGCGATTCGCTACCCGGAGCTGCGGATGTCGCTGGCGCACGTGGGGCACCCGTTCTGCGAGGAGTGCCTGGTGGTGATTCGGAAGCACCCGCACGTGTTCGCCGACATCGCCGCGCTGTACTATCGCCCGTGGCAGTTTTACAACCTGATGATCGCGGCGCAGGAGTATCGGGTTACGCACAAGCTGCTGTTCGGCACGGATTACCCGTTCGCGAAGGCGGCCGAGTCGGTGGCAGGGGTGAGGAACGCCAACCACATCATCGGCGGGAGCGGCCTGCCGCGGATATCGGAAACCGCGATCGAGGAAATGCTGGCGCGGGACGCGTTCGGGCTGCTGGGGATCAAGGCATGAAGGCGCTGCGCCTGGAGGGGATCGGGCGGCTAGAGCTGGTGCAGGTGGAGCGGCCGCGGTGCGCGGCAGACCAACTGCTGGTGAAGACCGGCGCGGCGCTGATCTGCACTTCCGATCTCAACGACATACGAGAGAATCCATTCGGCATCAGGCTGCCGGTGGTGATGGGACATGAGGGAGCGGGGGTGGTGGCGGAGGTCGGCGCGGCAGTGGCCGGGTTCCGCGTGGGCGATCGCGTGGCGACGCATCCGGTGCATCCGTGCGGGCGATGCCGAAGCTGTCTCAACGGGATCGGCCATCTTTGCCTGGACATGGGGCATTTCGGGCTGAACATGCCGGGCACGTTCGGCGAGTGCTACGTGGTGCGGGCCGACCGAGCGCGGGTGCTGCCCGAGTCGGTCGACTTCGCGGCCGCGGCGCTGGCAGAGCCGATCTGCGTGTGCCTGGAGGCGCTGGCGCGAGCACGGGTGGGGGCGGGAGACAAGCTGCTGATCGTAGGCGACGGGCCATTCGGGGCGCTGATGGCGCGGCTGGCCGGCCCCCTGGGCCTAGGGCGGCTGGTGATCGCGGGGCACCACGAGTTCCGATTGGGGCTGGCGGGAACGGCAGTGAGGATCAACACGACGGGCTTGGCCGACCCGGTAGCGGCGCTGCGGGAGGCGTCGGGGGATGTGGGGTATGACGCGGTGATTCTGGCGGTGGGATCGGGCGCGGGCGTGACGCAGGGGCTGGAGCTGCTCGTGCCGCGAGGCCGGCTGGTGGTGTTCTCGGCGGTGTTGGGCCAGACTCCGATTGACCTGTTTCCGGTGCACGTGAAGGAGCTAGAGATCGTGGGGGCATGCAACGACCTGGATATGCTCGACGAGGCGGCGCGGTTGCTGGCGGACGGCAGCCTGCGGCTCGGCGAACTGGTGACGCATCGGTATCCGGTCGAGCAGTACCGGGAGGCGTTCGAGGTGGCGGCGAGCCGGCATGGGGCGGCGATGAAAGTGGCGATCACGTTCTGAGGCAGGCGATAAGAGTAGCGATCAAGGTTTGGGGTAGACGATGAAGATCACCGATGTTGAGGCGATGGTGCTGGATACGGGGAAGGACTACCCGGACCCGAAGGTGGCGACGGAAGCGCACGGGGTGCGGTTCATCTCGCTCCTCAAGATCACGACGGATGAGGGGATCGTCGGCTGGTCGGACATCGAGACCCAGCCGCACGTGGGCAAGGCGATCGTGGAGGCGCCGTCGGGCGGGCAGATCGGGTTCGAGTCACTGCGGAGCGCGCTGATCGGCGAGGATCCGCTGGAGCGAGAGCGGCTGTGGCAGAAGATGCACCGCTATCTCGCCTACTATGGCCGCCAAGGCGCGGGGGTGCAGATGATCAGCGGCGCGGATATCGCGCTGTGGGATATCACGGGCAAGGCGCTGGGGCAGCCGGTGCACAAGCTGCTGGGCGCGAAGTATCGGGATCGGGTGAAGGCCTACGCCTCGACCCTGTTCCGGCCGACGCCGGACGACATGAAGCGGGCGGTGGCGGAGTACTTGAAGCACGGGTTCAGGGCGATCAAGTTCGGCTGGGGTGTGTTCGGGCGCGAGCTGGACCTCGATATCTCGCTGGTGAAGGCGGCGCGGGAGGAGGCGGGACCGGAGATCGACCTGATGGTGGACGGGGGCTGGTATGGGGTGAGCTACGACGACCCGTTCCGGCCGCGTCCAGTGCGGGACTGGATCAAGCTGGCGGTGGAGCTGGAGGAGCTGGGCGTCTTCTGGCTGGAGGATTTCCTGCACCCGGACAACTTCGCGGGCTATGGCCGGGTGGCAGAGCAAGTGATCTCGCTGCGCCTGGCGGCGGGGGAGCAACTGGCCGGGCTGGGTGAGTTCGAGCGAGCGGCGGAGGAAGGGCGGATCGACGTGCTGCAGCCGGACCTCTCGCGCTGCGGCGGGTTGACGGTGGGCAAGCAGATCGCCGACCTGGCGACGCGGAGGCAAATCGGATGCGCGCCACACGCCTGGCTGACCGGCATTCTGAGAGCGGCCTCGCTTCACCTGAACGCCTATCTCATGGACTCGCTTTACATCGAGTACAACACGTCATCGGCCTCGCTGCTGAACACGTTGTGCAAGCCCAAAGTGAAGATGGTGGACGGGTACCTGCCGGTGCCGGAGGGACCGGGGCTGGGGGTGGAGGTGGACGAGAAGATGGTGGGCAAGTATCGGGTGCTGTGACGGGCGCCGGTGGGAGTTTCGGCAGTAGAGCTACCGGAGCAGCACGAACGGAAACAGCAACGGCAGTAACCGCAGATTACGCAGATTGCGCAGATCTGGCCCGCCTAACGGCGGGCGAACGGCAACGGCGAGATTCCCGCCAGAGGCGGGCAAGCCCGCCTAGCGGCCGGCGGGTGAACCTCGCTTCCTGCTTCGCCAAGGTCGCCTGAGGCGACTGAATCTTCGCAGGACGAGTCGCTCGGAATGACAGAGTGGATTGAGGTGACATGAAGACGATCTTTGACTACGAACTCAAGCCTGCGGAGGCCGGGCTGTGGTTTCTGGGGCAGGCGGGGTATGTGGCGAAGGCGGGTGGAAGGACCCTCGCCATCGACCCCTATCTGACCGATGCGGCGGGGCACGGCGACCCGGGGACCACGCGGCGCTTCCCCGCGCCGATCGCGCCGGAGGACCTGAAGGTCGATATCTACCTCGTGACCCACGATCACACCGACCACCTGGACCCGGAAACGATCGGCGGGTACCGGCACAAGGAAGACACTATCTTCGTCGCGCCGCGGCTGGCCTGCCGGAAACTGGCGAAGCTGGGAGTGCCGGAGGGGAATATCCGGCGCGTCGACTCGGGGGAGACGGAGGTGGTGGAGGGCGTGACCATCACCGGCGTCTATGCCATCCCGAACGAGCCGGGCGCGGTGGACACCTCGGGGTACTTCGTGCAATTCGCGAACGGCCGGAGTTTCTATCACACCGCGGACACGGATTTCTCGGAAGTGCTCTTGATGGCGGCGCCGAAGGGATGCGAGGTCTTGCTGACCTGCATCAATGGGAAATGGGGCAACCTCAACGTGCACCAGGCGGCGCGGCTGACGGCGAAGGTGCGGCCGCGGTTCGCCATCCCGAACCATTACGACGTGATGGCCGCGAACTCGGAGAACCCCGCGGCGTTCATCTTCTTCCTGAAGCGGGAGGCCCCGGATATCGCGGTCAAGGTGCTGGAGGTGATGGAGCCGTTCGTGTGGGATGGAGGCTGACGACCATGCCCGAGAAGGACGAGGCCCTCTTCGCGTTCGTAAGGGAGCACCTGTACGTGGCGGCGCTGTGCGATGTGCTCGACTCGCTGGGCTATCGCCAACAGGGGATGCACCAGCGCCTGCGGCCGCTGCTGCCGGACATCCGCCACTGCGGGTTCGTGGGGCGGGCGAGAACGTTCCGGTGGATGGAGACCGACTACGTGGTCGAAGAGGACCCATACGGGCTGGAGATCGAGGCGATGGATTCGCTGCGGCCGGGAGAGGTGGCCGTGCACTCCACCGACTATGCCGGGACGAACGCGCCGTGGGGAGAGCTGATGACCACGGTGGCGCAGCGGAACGGCGCGGTGGGGTGTGTCTGCGACAGCCAGGTGCGTGACTGCGTGCGGATCATCGAGATGGGCTTCCCGGTGTACTGCGCGGGCATCCGGCCGCTGGACTCGCAGGGCCGGGGGCGAGTGATGGCCTACGATGTGCCGGTGAAGTGCGGGGAAGTGCTGGTGCATCCGGGCGAGTTGATGGTGGCCGACTTCGATGGGATCGTGGTGATCCCCAAGCAGGTGGAGCGGGAAGCGCTCGAACTGGCAAAGGCGAAAGTCGGAAAGGAATCGCTCTCGCGGCAGGAGTTGCGGGAGGGGAAGACGCTGCGAGAGGTGTATGATCGGCATGGAGTGTTGTAGGAACCGGGTACGGCAAGGGCGTGCTGATCACGCCTTCACTATGGGCGCCTGAGGCGCCGGGCAAGGAGATGGCGATGGAGATCGGTTTGCTGACGGCCCCGCTGCGGGGGAAGACGCTGGACTGGATCATCGGGTTTGCGAAGAAGAGCGAGATCACGGCGCTGGAGGTGGTGGCGGGCCCGGGCGGCGGGCATCTCGACACCGCGAAGCTGACGGCGGCGAAGGCGAAGCAGATCAACGCGTCGCTGAAGAAGGCGGGCGTACGCATCTCGAGCCTGGCCTACTATGACAATCTGCTGGAGCCGGACAAGGCGCGCCGAGCTGCGACTGTCAAGGGTATGGAGAGCGTGATCGACGCGGCGGCGATGCTGGGGATCGACGTAGTCTGCACGCTGGCGGGCTTCCCGATGCCGGGCAAGGATCGGACCCGGACGATTGCGGAGGACTTCCCCGGCGTCTTCCGGCCGCTGGCGAAGTACGCGGCGAAGAAGAAGATCAAGATCGCGTTCGAGAACTACTTCGCGACCAACATCCGCAACCTGGCGGACTGGCAGCAGGTGTTCGAGGTGGTGCCGGATGCGAACGTGGGCCTGAACTACGATCCCTCGCACCTGCTGTGGCAGGGGATCGATTATCTGGAGGCGGTGGAGAAGTTCAAGGATCGCATCTTCCACACCCACGCGAAGGACGTCGAGATCAAGCAGCACGCGCTGCGTTGGCTGGGCAATCAGTCTGGCGGCTGGTGGCGGTATGTCATCCCCGGATATGGAGACGTGAACTGGGGCGTGTATGCCGCGCGCCTGCGCAGCGCCGGGTACAACGGGGTGCTGAGCATCGAGCACGAGGATGGCGCGTTCGGCGTGGAGGAGGGTTTCATCGCCGGGCAGCGGTATCTGGCGCAGTTCGTCTAGGCCTCACAGCGATCACAAACGGAAACGGGCAGGGCGCGGAAGCGCCCTGCCCGATTGTTGGCCGGGGGCTACTGCGGGTTCGGCTTCTCCGGGGCCGGCTTCACGCCGGTAAGCAGAACACTGCGGCTGACGAAGTCTCTCTTCCCGCCGGCGAGCGGCGCGGTGCCGTAGATGGCGATGCGGAAGGGGCCCTCGGGAGCGAAGGCGCGGAAGGTGCTGGGCAACCCCATCTCTCCCTCGAAGGCGCCGAGCACGGAGAGGGTGTCGCCATCGGGACGTTCGGCCACCACGCGGCCGGAAATACGCGGCCCCTGCTCGGGAGGGATGGGCTCGGAGACCGCGGGGTCATAGCTGCTGCCCGGCAGGCGCTGGTTGGCCGCCTGGCGCAGCACGGCGGCGGCCTGCTCCGCTCCCGCCTGCTCGTCGCCGGAGGGGCGCACAAGGGCGATGCCGATGGCCACCGAGACCTCGAACCGGGTGCCCGCGGTCACGGTTCGGAGCGTGGAGGAGTCCTTCTGATCGCCGGTGATGGCCGCCCCCTTGAAGGCGAAACGGGTGAGCGGAGCCCAGTGGGGCATCGGGTTAGGATCGCTTGCGGTCACTGAAGCGTGCAGGTCAGGCAGCCACTTGTCGAGGTCGCCGCTGAAGTAGGCGAAGGCCAGGAACCCGTCTGCGCCCAGGTCTCGGGTGGCCTCGATCTGGTCGGCGAGTTGGGAGGATGACTTCATCACGAACGCGCCCAGGCCGGGGTAGATGGGGATCGTCCCGCGCACTTTGTCGAGCTGACCGGTGAGCTGATTGTTGACAAGATCATCTCTGCTGCCGGTGTAGTCCATGGGGCAGACGAAGTCGAGCAGGCCCTTCTTGACCCAGGAGGTCCAGTCCTGGGCCACCTGGTTGTAGGCGTCGTCGAGGCTGGGCCAGGAGGCGAGGGAGACGAAGATGCCGGGCTTGATGCGATGGCACTCCTCGCTGATCTGGGTCGCCAGGCTGGTGATGAGGCCGCGACGCCAGGCGCGCCACTGCTCGACGTAGGGGCCGCCCTCCTGCACTTCCTCGGGCCAGCGGGAGACGGTGACTTTGGCGTCCTTCTGAAATTGCGCCTTGCAGTTATCGCAGTAGCAGTAGTTCCCGTTGGGGAAGCGCATGTAGTCGAACTGGATGCCGGCGAGGTCGTAGTTGCGAACGGCCTCCAGCATCGCCTCCTTCTCGAGCTTGCGGTTCTCCGGGTTGGAGGGGCAGAGCCAGTCGGTGGTGACATCGGGATCGTCGCGGCCGAGTTTGCCCTGGGCGTTGCGCTGGAGGCGCCCCTCGGATTCGAGCTTGTCGATAGTATCTTTGGGCACGCCCCGGAGGGCCCAGTTGATGCGCCAGAGGTGGAGTTCGATGCCATTCTGCTTGGCGGCCTTGGCGGCCTCGGCGAGTTCGTCTCTACCGGGCGTGCCGCCCGGCGCCTGGACCATTACCTTGCTGGGGTAGTAGGACATGGCGCCGACGCAGAGGTTGGGGAAGAGGGCGTTGAAGCCGTTCTCTTTGAGGGACTTCATGATGGCGGGCCAGTCGCGGTGGTAGCCGTCGCCCATCCAGGCGCCGCGCATCTCGCCGCGGCGGGATTGGGCGGAGGCCGGCAGCGCGAGACAGAGCGCGACCAGGATGATTGGGGCGAGCGCGAGGCATCGGGTCATGGGCGTTGTCCTCCGAGATGATGAGGGAGGTGACTTCGCTCTGGCAGCGCGCGCTCCTGCCTTCCCCAGGCGGCAGGCGACAGGTGTGGCGACGCCGGGCGGCGTAAATCGGAGGCATCGCGCCGGCCTGGGCTGGCAAGAGAGCAGACAGGGATCGCCGGACTGAATCGCGGAAAGGACTGCTGGTGCCAGTAGAGATTCGAGAAGAGGAACTCCAGCTCAAGACCTATGTGTGGGGTCCCGAGGACCCGTACCCACCTTTCCAGCGGAGGACCCACTGGGACATCTACCCGTACCCGATGATGGACGATCTCGGGGAGGAGATTCGGACGGTCAGCTACCGGGCGCTGGTGGTCGAGAATGAGTATCTGCGGCTGACGGTGCTGCCAGCACTGGGCGGGCACTTGCACTCGGCGGTGGACAAAGCGACGGGGCAGGAGCTGTTCTACCACAACCACGTGGTGAAGCCCGGCTTGATCGCGCTGCGAGGGGCCTGGATCAGCGGCGGGGTGGAGTGGAACTTCCCGCGGGGGCACACCGTCACCACCATCTCGCCGGTGGATAGCCGGCTGGTCAAGCAAGAGGATGGCGCGGCGACCATCTGGGTGGGCGACGTCGAGCAGAAGCATCGAATGTCGTGGGCGGTGGGGATCAGGCTGCGCCCGGGGTCGAGTCTGATCGAGACGGAGATACGACTGGCGAACCGCACGCCTCTGCCACGCCCTTACTATTTCTGGGCGAACGCGGCGGTGCCGGCGCGGGACGATATGCGCCTGATCTATCCGGCGACGCGGGCCCGCACCTGGCAGGGCGAGACCGACTGGCCGATCCACGAGGGCCGGGACCTGTCGCGGTACGACGCGTTCCGGTGGTCGGCGGATGCCTTCATGCTGGATAGTCTGGAGGACTTCTTCGGCGTCTACTACGATGACGCGGACTCCGGGGTGGTCCACGTGGCGAACGTGCACGACTCCTTCGGCAAGAAGTACTTCACCTGGGGTACGGCCGACGTCGGCCGGATGTGGGCGTCACTGTTGAGCGATGATGACGGGCCGTACAGCGAGATTCAGAGCGGGAAGTTCGTGGACCAGAGCACGTTCCGGCTGTTGCCGCCGCACGACTCCCAGAACTGGATCGAGTGCTGGTATCCGGTGAAGGGCATCGGCGGGTTCGCGTGGGCGAACCGGGAGGCGGCGGTTCGCATCTCGACGCAGGAGCGGAGCGCGGACATCGGCGTCGTCGTGACGCGGCCGGTGAAGAAGGCCTCGGTGCGGATCGCCGCGGGCGAGCGCGTACTGCACGAGATGGAGGCCGACCTGTCGCCCGACGCGCCGCTGCGGAAGCAAGTCCCGATCGAGCAGTCGTGGTTGGAGGGCCCGTACACGCTGATCGTGCTGGACGGCGCGGGTGGCGAGATCATCAGATACACGGAGCGCCAGTCGCCCAGGACGGTGAAGCTGCATCAGCCAACAGTGGCCGAAGAAGGGCCGGAGTCGAACAGCACCGGAGCGCTGCTGCGCAAGGCCGTGCACACCGAGGAGACGGCGGGTTGGGAGACGGCGCTGGCCGCCTACCAGGAGGCGCTGGACGCGGATCCCAACTGCGTCGATGCGATGGTGGCGGTGGGACGGCTTAAGATCCCCTCCGATCTCGACGGGGCGGTCTCCCGGCTCAGCAACGCGGCCTCACTAGCGCCCGAGCGCGCCGACGCCGCCTACTATTTGGGCCTGGCGCTGGCGCGCGCCGGCCGAGTGGAAGAGGCGGAGGTGGAGCTACACCGGGCCGCGCACAGCCCGGAGTTTGCACACGCGGCGCGGGTCGAGCTGGCGCAGTCGATCATGCGGCGGGGCGAGTGGGAGCCGGGCGCGGCGATGCTGGCGGCGGCGCTGAGCTACGATCCGGAGGACACGCGGGCCTTCGCGCTGCTGGCGGCCGCGCTGCGCAAGGACGGTGATATCGAGGCCGCGGAATCGGTGCTGACGGCGGCGCACGAGATGGCGCCCCTCGACCGGTTGGTGGCGGCGGAGCAGTACCTGTGCGCGGTGGCGACGGAACGCTCGCGAGCGGCCTCGAAGGCGCTGCGGGAGTTGCGAGAGATGCTGCCCGATAACGCTGACCCGTGGCTGGAGCTGGCGCTGGACTACGTGAACTCTGGACTGACCGAGGACGCGCTGGCGCTGCTGGAGGCGGCCGGGAAGAAGGTCCCGGCGCTGCGCGGGAGCCCCCTGGCGCAATACGCGCAGGCCTACTGGCTGAGTATGCTGGGGCGAGAGGAAGAGGCCGAGAAGAAGCGCGCCTCGGGCTCGTGGCTGTCCTCCGAGTACGTGTTCCCCCATCACTGGGAGCTGGAGGCCGCGCTGAGGCATGCCATCGCGCAGAACCCGGAGGAGGGCGCGGCGCGCCACTGCCTGGGGATGCTGCTCTACCACCAGGGGCGACGCATGGCCGCGATGAGGGAGTGGGAGCTGGCCGCGGAGAGCGGGGAGAAGTCGGTCGTGCTGGATCGGAACCTGGGCCTTGCCCACCGCGAGGTCGGTCGGAGCCTGGCGAAGGCGGCGGCGGCGCTGAGACGGGCGGCGGCGCAGAAGCCGACTCATCAGCGGGTGTACCTGGAGCTGGAAGAGGTGCTGCGGGAGATGAAGGCGGACCCGCAGGAGCGACTGGCCGTGCTCGACGCGGCCCCGCCGGAGGTGCATCGCCGCAGCCTGGTGGCGACGCAGCAGATCACGGCCTGCTTGGAGCTGGGGGATTGGGATCGCGCGGTGACGCTGCTGAGCGGCCACACCTTCCATCGTTGGGAGGCGGAGTTCCGCATGCGCGGGCTCTATGTAGACGCCTATCTGGGCCGGGGCGCGGGGAAACTCGACGGCGGCGACCTGAAAGGCGCGAGGGCGGACTTCGAAGCGGCGCTGCTCTATCCGCAGAATCTGCGCATCGGCAAGCCCGCGCAGACCGAGGACGCGAGGGCGCGCTGGTGCGCGGGGCTGGCCTGCGAGAAGCTGGGCGATAAGGCGGCGGCGAAGGCGCATCGGGAGGAGGCAGCGGCGGAGACCTATCCGCGGCGGTCGCACACCGGCGCGCTCGACGTGGCGATCTACCGCGCGCTGTGCCTGGTAAAGCTCGGCAGGGCGCAGGAGGCGGAGGAGGCCCTGGAGCAGGAGCTGAAGGCGGCGCGGGAGCGGGCCGAGGCCGATCCTAAGGGAGCGGCAGCGCAGATGATGTTGGGGCTGGCGCTGAAGGCTGCGGGGCAGCCGGAGGAAGCAGAGCCGGCGTTGCGCCGGGCGCTAGAACTCCATTCGTGGATGCCGCGGGCGAAGCGACTGCTGGAGCAAGAGACGATTCTCTGATCGCCAGAGCGACAGCCGGATAGCGACGAGATTGCCACGGGGCAGCGACGGGTGGCTTTCGCACATCTATGCGATGTGCCAAAGCCCGCTAGCCGGAGCCTCGTGGTTCTGGAGCTTCGCCGAGATGCTGCTCTCGGCGAAGCTCTGTGGATCGCTGCCCCTCGCAATGACAGCAGGGGGCGAGGGTGCTATGCGTCGCGGCGCGTCTCGGGAAGCAGCAGAGCGAGGGCGGCGGCGGCGATGCAGACGAGGGCGGTTCCGTCCATCGCTCGCGCCAGGCCTGCCGCGGGGCCAAGGGTGACGGCGAGTCGATCGGCTAACGCGCCCACGACGGTGGTGCTCAACCCTCCCGCGGCCCAGGCGAAGCCCATCATCAGACCCGACACCAGGCTGGCGCGGCGCGGCAGTAGCTCCTGGGCCATCACCAGGTTCACCGGCAGGCCGGCGAAGAGACAGGCGCCGGTGGCGAGCAGCAGCGCGACGGAGGCGGCGCCGTGGGCGTGGAGGAACAGGAAGTAGGCCGGGGCGGCGAGGAGCATACTCACAATCGTTACCAACCTGCGACCCAGGCGATCTGAGGCCGGGCCGCCAATGAGACCACCGAGCACGCCGGCCAGGCTGAACCCCAGCAGCGCCCACCCTCCCAGCATGAGGGGCTCGTGGCGGCGCGAGATGAGCAGCGGCACGAAGGTGGTGAAGATGATGGCGGCGGCGGCGCGCAGGGCCACCACCAGCCACAAGATGATGAGGGGCCGGAGCCAGGTTCGGTCGGTCGAGGAAGCATCGGACGGAGCGTCGTGAGATGGCGTATCGACCGCGGCGGGCAGGGAGGTGACGAGAAACGCGACCGCGGCGAGGCCGACGGGGATGGTGAGCCAGGTGAACTGCTGGCCGAGGTGGTTCACCACCGCGATTACCAGAACCGGGCCCAGGCCGTAGCCGACGTTGCCGCCGGCGGCGAAGATCGCCATGGCGGCTCCGCTGCGCTGGGCGCTGCTGTCGGCGGCGCGGCGCATGGCCCCGATCTTGCCGGCGAGGGCCGCGCCCTGAGGGTGGAAGGCCGAGTTCCCGAAGCTGCCCAGGAGGAGTGCAATCAGCAGCGCCTGGTAGCTGGTCATGAGGCCCAGCGAGGCCATCGCCAGGGTGGTGATGAGGGGGCCGATGATGACGAGGAGGCGCCGGCCGATGCGATCGGCGGAATGGCCGAGGAGGGGCTGGGTGAGCTGCGAGGCGAGGTTGACGATGGACACCAGCCCCCCGGCCAAGACCAGGCTAAGGCCCATCCGCTCCACGATGAGCGGGAGCAGCGCGGGCAGGAAGCCCATGTAGAGGTCGTTGGCGCCGTGGGCAACGGCGAGGGCGGCGACGGCGCGCCCCGGACGTTCGATCCCGGCCTCCCGACCCGCGGTTGCGCTCACACCGGGCCTAGTTCCCGTTCTGCTGACCGACGGGGGGCAGGCCCGACTCGTCGTACCACCCGTAGAGGCTGCGCGCGGAGGCCTCGTCGCGGGCGGCCTTGGCATCCTCGCCCATGATGCGATAGGCGAGGGCGCGGTAGCTATAGAGCCCCGGCCGCCCCGGATCGGCGGCGATGGCCTCGGTGGCGACCGCCTCCAGGTCGGGCGCGTAGCGGCGGGCTTCGCTGGTGAGGTCGTGCTGCGAGCAGAGGCTGACGATGCTGTTGAGCGTCTCCAGGCCGCGGGTCGAGATCTGGATGGCGCGGTCGAAGTTCTGCCTCGCGGCCGCGGTGTTGCGGCCCTTGAGTTCCACGATCGCGAGGCCGACGAGCAGGGTCGGCGACTCCTGGTCGCGGGCCGCGGCCTTCTCGAAGTAGGCGCGGGCGCCGTCGTAGTCGGAGCGGGCGAGCGCGATTAGCCCATAGTAGACCAGGGCCTGGAATACCTCGCGCTGGGAGGGAGAGGCCAGATTGAGGGTCTGCTCCGCCAGATTGAGATCGCCCATGTTCATGGCGGTGTAGGCGGCGCTGGTGAGGGAGTCCATATTGGTTGGATCGTCGGCAAACGACTCCCGGAAGGAGGCGTAGGCGAGGCGCGTATCGCCGTCGTCGTACTGGCGGTTCCCGACGCACCAGAGCGCGTCGGCCAGGAAGCGCCGGATGAAAGTGTCCTGCGGGCGGAGCATCTGGGCCTGGACGGCGGCCTGCAGATACTGGTCCGGGTTGTTGTAGGAGTATTCGAGCTGGCCCCGCATCAGCCACCGGCCGGCCAATCTCCCCACGGCGGCATCGCGCAGGGTTTCGCCGTCGAGCGGACTGGTGCACATATCGTTGAGCTGGCGCCACACCTGATTCTCGGGAAGCTGCTCGACCGCGGTCAGGAGCGCGGGCATGGTGGAGGCAACGCCGCGGATGGTGATGGCCTTGGGCGCGGTGAACTCCAGCACGGGGTACTCGACGCGGTTGTCCGGCGCATCCCCGCCCATGGCGTCGAGCTGGTCGGGTCCCCCCACATACCAGCCGAGGATATCGGCCGGCTTCTGGACGCCCATGGAGAGAAGGTCGCCGGTGATCTTCGGGGCGGCCATCTTCTCGCCCATGCGCTTGAGGTCAACCTTGAGGCTACTCTTGGTTCCGATGAGCACGGTGTCGATGCCGGAGAACCACATGGTGGCGTCGGGGAAGACATCCCGGAAAGTGCGGATGACGCAGGCGAAATCGCTCGGAGATAGCTGATAGAGCGGAAGCCACTGGGCCAGCACCCCGCCATCCTTGAGGCGCTTCTTGCAGTTCTGCCAGTGATCGTAGGAGTAGAGGATCCCGTTGCCGGAGATGAACGGGTGGATCGGATCGGAGCTGATGATATCGTACTGCTTCTGGGTCGCCTTGACGTAGTTGGCGCCGTCGTTGATGACGACCTTGACCTTCGGGTTGTGGAGGACGTCGAAGTTCCAGTCGGCGAACTTGGCGGTCCCGCCGGGAACCTCCTCAGAAAGCTCCACCACGGTAACGTGCTCGACGGAGGGGTAGGTGCAGATGATGCCGCTCGAAACGCCCGCGCCCATGCCGATGATGAGCACGTCCTTCGGGTCGGGATGCAGCAGCACGGGGAGGTGGCCCAGCATCTTCAGGGCGCGCATGTCCGTGAGGTAGGTGGTGGCGACAGGCTGCGCGTTGACGGAGATGAGCGCTCGCCATACGCCTGTCTCCAGCACGTCGACCGCGGACTGACGCCCTCCTTGTGATAGAGCAGCTTCTGCATGTAGCGGTCGGTTACGTCCACAGTGGAGCCGACGGTGCGATTCACGAAGTAGCCGCCCTCGAACGGCCCCCAGCCGGCGAAGATCAGCTTGGTCTCGAAGCGGGGATGGAAGACGGCGAGAAGCACCACGGCCGCGACCAGGCCGCGCCGGTGGTTAGTCGCAGGGGTCGCGACCAGGGCTTGGCGAGCGCGATCGCCAGCGGCCCGCCGATCAGCATGAGGAAGAGGGCGGCGATGATGAGGGAGGAGTTGAAGCCCAAAGAGCCGAATGAGCACGAACCCGCCGACCAGCGACCCGATGATGCCGCCGAAGGTGTTGACCGCGTAGACGTCGGCGACGGTGCGCCCGACCTCTTCGTCGCCGCGGGAGTGCATGCGGATCAGGATCGGGAAGCTCGCGCCGGACAGGAACGTGGGAATGAAGACGAGCAGGAAGCAGACCACGAACTGGGCGGCGATCAGCAACCCGAAGACGCCTCCCGGCCCAGTCGGAGAGTTTCAGGAACAGCATAGGGCAGCCGGTTGATGATCCTGGGCCGAGGACCGCGCAGAAGCCTCCCGTGAAGAGCAACCCAGCCACCACGGCGGCTGCGGTTCTCAATCCGGTCGGCGTGGCGGGCGAAGAGGGCGCTGCCGAGGGCGATGCCGACGAGCACCGCGGTGAGCATGGTGGCGAAGGCGTAGGTGGTGTGTCCGAGGATCAGCACCAGGCTCCGCGTCCAGACCACCTCGAGGGCAAGTATGGCGAGGCCGGCGCTGAAGGCGATGGCGAGAATCAGGCGCTGCCGCCGGTCGATGGCGCTGCACGCGCGGGTGCCTCCGCAGTGGAGGGGGCCGCGGCCGCGAAGGCCGCAGCCGGCTCATGGCGAGCGCGCAGGCGGCCAGAGCAGGAAGTTGCCGATGGCGGCCACGATGATGGTGCTTCGGCACCCCCAGCGCCGGAATGAGCAGGAAACCGGCGCCGACGGAGCCCGCCACCGCGCCGAAGGTGTTGATGGCGTAGAGCGTTCCCACGTTGAACCCGAGCACGGTCTCGCGGTCCACCATGAGCTTGCTCAGCACCGGGAGCGTAGCCCCCATGAGGATGGTCGGGATGACCAGCAGCACGAAGGCGATGAGGAATCGGTAGAGGGTGAAGAGCTGGAAGCTCTCGCCGATGCGGGTGTAGATCGCGGGGTAACTGGCCTCGACGCCGGCGAGCAGCAGAGGGAGCAGGAGGGCGTAGACGCCGACGAGGCCCTCCATCACGCCGTAGACCACCAGCGGGTGCAGCTTGGTGCGGTCGATGATGCGCCCGGCGACGTAGCTGCCGATGGCGAGGCCGGCGAAGAAGGCGGCGAGCACGGTGCTGACGGCATAGGTGGATACGCCGAAAACGAAGCCGAACTTGCGGACCCAGATCACCTCGTAGATCAGGCTGGTAAGCCCGGACAGGAAGAACAGGAAGAACACGAGCAGCGACCAGCCGCCGCGGGAGGAGGCTCCAGTTGTCGTCTCAAGGCGCGCCGAATCTGCGCCGGGCGCGCCGGATTGCGTCCGCTTCATGCAATGACCTCGGAGAAGAGCTATTCCCACCGCGCAGAGGAAACTCTCAGCCTCGAATCCTGCGGTAACAGGTCTTGCCGCCGTGGGACGGGAATCCAATTCCCTGCCGCGAGGCGGGGCTCCTGCCCCCGGCGGCTGTGACTCAATAGGAGGACGCGATGATCGCGTGCAGGTCGGACCTCCAAGGGAGACTTCGTCGGCAACACCAATACGGTCATCCAGCAGGCCATCGAGGCCGCGGCCGCGTGGGGCGGAGGTACGGTCGAGCTGGGCCCGGGCGTCTACACGTTGTACAACTCCGTGAAGCTGCGGCCGCAACGTCCGTCTGCTCGGGTCGGGCCCCGACACCGTGCTGCGCAAGGGTGATGGCGTCTCCAGCGGGTTCGCGGTGGACGCCGACTATGGACAGAGCAAGGTGACGGTCACGGATCCCAGCGGCTTCCGCGTCGGAATGGGGGTGGTGGTGCAGGACGACGGCGGCGGGGGCTGGATCGATACCGTTGCCACCATCCCCTTGGTGCAGGGCAACGTCCTCCTCCTGGACCGGGGGTTCCTGTCGGACTATGACGGAGATAAGGGGGGGATCGTCTTCAACGCCTTTCCCCCGGTCTCCGGCATCGATGTCGATGGGGTGACGGTGGAGGGCATCTGCGTGGACGGCAACCGGGCGAACAACCTGCGCATCAACGGGTGCATCGCGGGAGGAATCTACCTGCACCGCGCCCGCAAGTGCCGGGTCAAGGACTGCCTGGTGCGGGATTGGAACGGCGACGGGATCAGCTTCCAGATCACCCAGGATATCACGGTCGAGGGCTGCGAGATCACCGAGATCACCGGGCTTGGCTTCCACCCGGGCACCGGTTCGGCGCGGCCGATCATCCGCAACTGCAGGTCCCACCACAATGATGAGGATGGCTTCTTCCTCTGCTGGCGGGCGCAGGAAGGGATCTTCGAGAACAACGAGTTCTGCAACAACGGCCGGTTCGGCGTCTCCATCGGGCACAAGGATACCGACAACGTCTTCGTCGGGAACGTGGTGAGAGGGAACAAGTCGCACGGCATCTACTTCCGCGGGGAGAAGCCCACGAACGCGGGCAGCCGCAACGTGTTCCGCGAGAATATCGTGGAGGACAACGGGGGCCACGGCGTCCACATCGAGGGCCACACCGCCGACCTGCTGTTCGAGAACAATGTGATCCGAGAGACGCGCTCCGGGGCGGCCCGCACCCAGCAGATCGGCATCTGGGCGGGGCCGGACACGGCGCGGGTGAGAGCGCTCAAGAACCGGATCGAGGGGCATGTCGAGGCGGCGGTGGCGGGGAAGGTGACGGAGGGATAGCCCTCACTGCAGGCGACGGGGCCGGGCCGCGGTTGGGGTGCGACCGGATTCTCTGGGTGTGGGGCGGTTCGGAGGAAGAGAGTCGCCTCCCTCCGGTCGGCTCCGCTGGTCCTGATCCCTCGCATAGCTCGCCCCTCCGGGTTGCGAGTCGCTCGGGATGACAACTTTGGGCGGTCGGTTCACCCGGAGTTTGCGGTCACACCCCGCGGTTCGGACGGCTTGACCGTCGACGGCAGGGTGGTAGAATGCTGGTATTATGGCAATCACTGCGAAAGCGAAGCCTGAGAAGCGGACAACCAGGCGTTTCCTGGTGAACGACAAAGGCCGTCGCATAGGTGTCGTGCTGTCTATGCGGGAGTACGAGGAACTGGTCGAGGCGGCGGAGCAGCGAGACGACATTCGCCATCTGGAGGCGGCCAGGTCCATCAAGGGCAAAGACATCACCCTCGCAGCCCTGGGCAAGCGCCTTCGCGCTGAGGGCAAGCTTCGCTGATGCGAGTCGCAATCTCTCCGGGGGCCGATCGCGATATCGACCGGCTCTCGTGAGGGTGACCGGCGTACGTCACCGCAGCAAGGCGTACTGACCCCAGGCTAGCCCGCGCTTATGTCCTGCGCGGCGCGGACGGCTTTCTGCTTCCCTCGCTCGATGAGCTTGATGATGCCGATGGTGCCCAGGTAGAGCCCGCACATGGGCAGGGCGCATACGGTCATGGTGATGGGGTCCCAGGTGGGCGTGATGACGGCGGCAATGAAGAAGATGGCCACCGTCGCCTCCCGCCAGCGGCTGCCCAGCAGCCGCGAGTTCACGATCCCGATCTTCGCCAGCAGAATCAGCACGATGGGGAGCTGGAACGCGAGGCCGAAGGCGAGATAGAACTTGAGCAGCAGCAGCAGGTTCTCGTTCAGCCGGTAGCGGGCGATGGTGTCGGGTGGATTCAGGCGAAGCAGCCAGGTGATGGAGGGCTCGGTGATGGCGTAGGCCATGGCGACGCCCGCGAGGAAGAGCAGGCCCGAGAAGGGGACCAGAGGGCGGATGGCGCGGCGCTCGTTGCCGGTGAGGCCAGGGGCGACGAAGGCCCAGAGTTCGAAGTAGATGAAGGGCGCGGCGAGGATGATGCCGCCGACGAGCGCGACCTCGAACTTGACGAGGAAGCCCTCCATGAACTGGGTGACGATGAGTTCGCCGTGGGCGGACTTGAGGGCGTGCTCGATGGGCCGGGTCAGTACCCGATAGATGGGAGCGTAGCACACCCAGACGAGCGCGACCGCAATGACTGCGTAGATCGCGGACCGCAGGATCCGCGACCGCAGCTCATCGAGGTGGGAAACCAGATCGCCTCGCTTTTCCTCTTCCATCAGAGCCAGTGGGCCTCAGGTGAGATGATTCCCTGCGGCGAACCGTCGCTCCTGTCCGGGCGCCATCTGACGCGACGCGGGGGCGCCAGAGGCGCCCCCGCGCATCCCCAAACCCAGTTGCCGCCGCCTGCTAGGCCTTCGCCGCGGCCAACCTCTGTGCTACATCATCCCAGTTGACCAAGCTCTCCAGGAAGGTCTTGGTCCACTCGGGGCGCTTGTTCTGATACTTCAGGTAGTAGGCGTGCTCCCAGACATCGAGCGCGAGGAGAGGAGTCGCTCCCCACTGGGTCAGGTTCTCGTGCTTCTCGGCCTGAAGCACCACCAGCGCGTCGTCCATCTTGCGGTAGGCGAGAATGCCCCAGCCGGATCCTTCGACGGCATTGGCGGAGGCCAGGAGCAGGCCCTTGAGGGCGTCATAGCTCCCGAATGCGGCGTCGACTGCCGCGGCCAGAGCGCCGCCGGGGGCGCCACCGCCGCCCGGCTTCATGTTGGTCCAGAAGATCGAGTGCAGAATGGCGCCCGATCCATGGAAGGCGAGGGCCTTGGCCGCGACCTTGGCGCCGGCGAAGTCGCCCGACTTCAGCATCGCCTGCACCTGGGCTTCGGCGTCGTTCCATCCCTTGATGTAGCCGGCATGGTGGATGTCGTGGTGCAGCTTCACCGTCTGGGCGTCATAGTACGGCTCGAGCGCGTCATACGCGTATGGCAGTGCAGGAAGCTCGTGTGCCATCGCTCCGTCTTCTCCTTTCCCTGGCGCCGAGAAGCCGATCCGCCCGAGGGAGAGCGCGACCGCGCTCAGCCCTGTCAGTTGCAGAAACTCCCGGCGATCGATCTTCACGTTCACCGCTCCGTGTGCATGGTTCTGAATTGTGATGCGGCGTTTCAGTTTGGGCGCGGGCTGATCGCTTCCTGTGCGGATGGCGACCGCGCTTTCGGTGCGTGTCCGGATAACCGGACAACGGTGGCGACCAGGCCTCCCACGACTGCCGTCGGCCGGGCCGACAGGTGATCGCGCTCTGGCGTCGTATCTGCAAAGCACTGCTGGCCCGTATCCGGATTCGCACGGCGGCCCGCAGGCCGAGGAGGATGCCGATGGGCAGACGTCGTCTGTTCCGGGGCGCGGTGTTGCTCTCGCTCTGCCTTTCCATAGCCCTGATCGCGGGCGGGCGTGTCGCTCGCAGCGCGAAGCTGTCGGTGCAGCAGATGTGCCTGACCAATCTATCGCGATTGGCACAGGCGACGCTGATGTACGTGTCGGACAATGACGGCCAGTTTCCGCCGCACGAGCCGCAACTGGGGTCGTACAAGTGCCAGTGGGGCGCGGACAACGCGAATCCGTGGCTGCGCTGGCCAGTGCTGCTCGACTCCTACGTGCGCGATCGCAGCGTCTACCTGTGCGAGGGGGTGGAGGCCCCTGGCACCGGGCATACGGTGGCCCTCACGACCCGGCTGGATCACCTCAAGGCCGATCACCACTAAGGGGTGGCCGAACGGCCCGTGCGGGGCGGTCTACCCTCCGGGTTGGGGCGGATCGGTGACGGACAGCGCGGCACAAGGCGGCCGCGTCGACGCGAATCGCTTCCGCGCCACGCTGGGGGCGCCAACCAATTCCCTGCGTTCGCAGAGGATTTCGGGGATTGAACGTCCCTCCGAGACCGTGCTGTGGGCGGATTCGGCCCGCATGGCGGCCAATCTGGGCTCGATCATCTGGGCCAATGCCTGTCGGGTGGACTGCGCCGATCTGGGGGATAAGGCCGACTATAACAACTGCTCGTGGTCGCGCAAGTGCGGCGCGGCCGGGGAATTCACGCGGCGAGCGTCATTCCGCGCTCGTTTCACGCGCCACCACGGCGGCAGCAACATCGCCTTCGTGGACGGCCATGTGGAGTGGCGACCGGTGACGAGCATGATCGATGCCTATCGCAAGCGGGAGCTTCTCGGCGTGCAGCCAGCAGACGCCACCAAGGGCGAGCCGTGGTATCTGAAGGTCCAACCGTCAGGAAAGAGTGACAAGGCGAGATGAAGCTGTCCATCAAGGAGCAACTCGCGCGCATCCGCGAGCATACCGTCGAGATCATCCCGGAGGAGGAGCTGGCGGCGAAGCTCGCCTCAGGGCGGCCGCTGCGGGTGAAGCTCGGGGTCGATCCGACCGGGCCAGATATTCACTTGGGCCACGCGGTGGTGCTGCGGAAGCTGCGGCTGTTCCAGGACCTGGGGCATGTGGCAGTCCTGATTGTGGGCGATTTCACCGGCATGATCGGCGACCCCTCGGGCCGGTCCGAGGGGAGGCCCCAGTTGACGCGGGAGCAGGTGGAGAAGAACGTCGCCAACTATCGCAGCCAGGTGGAGAAGATCCTCGACCCCGCGAAGACCGAGATTCGGTACAACGGGGAGTGGTGCAACAAGCTGACGCCGGAGCAGATCCTCCGGCTGGCCGCGACGCACACGGTGGCGCAGATGCTGGCGCGGGACGACTTCGAGCAGCGGTACAAGTCGGAGCAGCCGATCGGCATTCATGAACTGCTCTACCCGATCTTCCAGGGATACGACTCGGTGGCCATCAGGTCCGACATCGAGCTGGGCGGCACGGAGCAGAAGTTCAACCTGCTGGTGGGGCGGGAGTTGCAGCGCGATGAGTTTTGGCGCATTCGAGACTTCATCGAGGGCCCATCGAAGCAGACGTGGCACCAGCTCCTCCATGCGGGGAATGCTGCGCGTGTGGTCTCCTCATGCAGAGCAGCGTCGCCTTCCGCCATCGACTGGCTCCGGAGGGTTGCTGAGAGGCACGCGTGGGGGCCGACTTTCGGGTTGCCAGGGCGTCTGCTGGATCAGCTATCGAGAGTGCTCCCGGAATCGCCTCAGGCGTTCCAGATTCATCCGTCCCTGCTAGATCAGCCATTGGGCCAGGTTATCATCACCTTCCCCATCCTCGTCGGCACCGATGGGGTGCGGCGGATGGGCAAGTCGCTGGGCAACTACATCGGAGTTACGGAGCCGGCGGACGACATGTACGGGAAGGTGATGTCGCTGGCGGACCAGGTGATGGGGGACTTCTTCTCGCTCTGCACGGACGTCCCGGCGGCCGAGATCGAGCAGATGCTGGCGGAGATGAAGTCGGGCGCGCTGAACCCGCGGGACGCGAAGCGCCGCCTGGCGAAGGAGATCGTCACGCTCTACCACAGCGTGGAAGCGGCGGAGGCGGCGGACGCGACTTTCCTGCGGGTGTTCTCGCACGCCCGCTCGCAGACGCTGGAGGACTACGCGGCGCTGGCGGAGGAAGTGGCGATACCCGAGGATTCTGCGGGACGGGCCGGTGTGGATCTCCACGGCGATCCACCGGCTGGGGCTGGCCAAGACCAAGAGCGAGGCGACGCGGCTGGTGAAGTCGGGCGCGGTGCACGTGAGCGACCGGCAGATCAGCGACCCGCAGGAAGGGATTCGGCTGGAGCCGGGAGCGATACTGCGGGTAGGCAAGAGGCGGGTGGCGCGGCTGATCCATTGAGTGGCACACAGCCTGGTTACAGAGCAATGAAGTCCGTTGTCATTAGCGAACATGCACGGTTTGAGATGGAGCGTCGACAGATCCCGGAGGAACTACTCCGGAAGGTTGTCCTCGTGCCGGAGCAAGTGGTATCCTCTCAGAGGGGAAGGGTGATCTGCCAGTCCCGAATCGATGACCCCATATCGGGCAGTCAGATGTTGCTTCGAGTTGTGGTAGAGCAGCATCCAGACGCTCTGTTTGTCGTCACTGTCTATAGGACCTCGAAGGTAGGGAAGTACTGGCAGCCGGAGGTCGAGCCATGAAGGTTATCTATGATCGTGAAACCGACACGCTGAGCCTGATACTGGCGGCGGGGCCCGTGGCCGAGAGTGACGAGCTACGCGAAGGCCTTGTCATTGACTACGATCGCGAGGGTCACATCGTTTCGGTCGAGGTCCTCGATGCCTCCGAGCACGTGGCCGAGCCCGCCTCAATTGCGTTCGAGTTGAGGGAAGCCGCCGCACGGTAGGGCAGGCAGAGGGGCGCGACTGACGCAGGGAGCCCCCTGCGGCTATGGGCGGCTTCTGGGCGCGGTTTGCGGCGCTTCGATGTGGGGCGAATGAGCAGGGCGGAAGAAAAGTCTTGCGGACGGCCTTGACAGGGCTGCGCGATTCTGTCAGAATACGCTTGCACTTCGGGAACCTTCAAAGTCTGGTTGCTCCGGAGGGGCAGAGGTTCGGGCCTCTCACGGTATCGCTGTCTGTGAAGCTCCTTCCCTTGTTCCTTGAGAACTGAACAGTGTTCGGATGGTTGTGCGTGCTTGCGTAAATCCTTTGGCAACCGTAGTTGGCGCAGAGCATCCTTCGGGAGCTGGCTCAGCGCATGCGGTTGCTTCAGAGACAAACTTTCAATGGAGAGTTTGATCCTGGCTCAGGACGAACGCTTGCGGCGTGCCTAAGAAATGCAAGTCGAGCGAGGTTTGAGTGAGCTTCGGCGACGTTCAAGCCTAGCGGCGAACGGTCGCGTAACACGTAAGCAACCTGCCCCGAAGTGGGGGATAGCCCTCCGAAAGGGGGATTAATACCGGATGTGAAGCGCTACCGCATGATGGCGCTTCTAAAGCAGCAATGCGCTTCAGGATGGGCTTGCGGCCTATCAGCTAGTTGGTGAGGTAACGGCCCACCAAGGCGACGACGGGTAGCTGGTCTGAGAGGATGGTCAGCCGGACTGGGACTGAGATACGGCCCAGACTCCTACGGGGGGCAGCAATTAGGAATCTTGCGCAATGGGCGAAAGCCTGACGCAGCGACGCCGCGTGACGGATGAAGTCTTTCGGGATGTAAAGGTCTTTTGAGGGGGAAGAAGAAATGACGGTACCCCTCGAATAAGCCCCGGCTAACTACGTGCCAGCAGCCGCGGTAATACGTAGGGGGCGAGCGTTGTCCGAATTTACTGGGCGTAAAGCGCGCGTAGGCGGGCTTTTAAGTTGGGGGTGAAATCTCCGGGCTCAACCTCGGAACTGCCTCCAAAACTGGGAGTCTTGAGGTATGGAGAGGGAAGTGGAATTCCTGGTGTAGCGGTGAAATGCGTAGATATCAGGAGGAACACCCGTGGCGAAGGCGGCTTCCTGGCCATATCCTGACGCTGAGGTGCGAAAGCTAGGGGAGCGAACGGGATTAGATACCCCGGTAGTCCTAGCCGTAAACGATGGATACTAGGTGTTAGAGGTATCGACCCCTCTAGTGCCGCAGCTAACGCATTAAGTATCCCGCCTGGGGAGTACGGCCGCAAGGTTGAAACTCAAAGGAATTGACGGGGGCCCGCACAAGCGGTGGAGCATGTGGTTTAATTCGTCACTAACCGAAGAACCTTACCAAGGCTTGACATCTGGGGAATCCTGATGAAAGTCGGGAGTGCCCTTCGAGGGAGCCCCAAGACAGGTGTTGCATGGCTGTCGTCAGCTCGTGTCGTGAGATGTTGGGTTAAGTCCCGCAACGAGCGCAACCCTCATCCGATGTTGCCAGCGTAAAGTCGGGAACTCTTCGGAAACTGCCCGTGTAAGCGGGAGGAAGGTGGGGATGACGTCAAGTCAGCATGGCCCTTACGCCCTGGGCTACACACATGCTACAATGGACGTGTAACAAAGGGAAGCAATACCGCGAGGTGGAGCTAATCTCAAAAATACGTCCTCAGTTCGGATTGCAGTCTGCAACTCGACTGCATGAAGTCGGAATCGCTAGTAACCGCAGGTCAGCTAAACTGCGGTGAATACGTTCCCGGGCCTTGTACACACCGCCCGTCACGCCACCTGAGAGTTGTCTGCACCCGAAGTCGATGGCCCAACCCGCAAGGGAGGGAGTCGCCGAAGGTGTGGGCAGCGAGGGGGACGAAGTCGTAACAAGGTAGCCGTATCGGAAGGTGCGGCTGGATCACCTCCTTTCTAAGAGTCCACCCAACGGTCATCAAAGGATCCACACGTAGACGTTCGGGCTTGCCCGGGCGATGCGTGCCGGTCGTTAGTCTAGGATCGGCAGTTTGTGGGCCATCCAACGGTGACTGAGACTCTATGGTCGATGCACAACCACCGAACACTGTTGAGTTACTCAAGGAACGCCATAACCTCTACGATCGCGAGAGGGGTTCCCAGAACCCCTCTCGTATTCTTTTGTGTCGAGGGTTACTGGCTCCGGAGGGATTCCCGGAATCCCCTAAGCGCACTCTATGGCGTGGGCTCCTAGCCCAGAGGGTTCCCCGAACCCTCAGACCGTAAGACGTGTGGGCTCCTAGCTCAGTTGGCTAGAGCGCTGCCCTGATAAGGCAGAGGCGGCTGGTTCGAGTCCAGCGGGGCCCATTCTGCTTCGCTCCGACTTCGTCGGAGCTACGCAGAACAAGCCTTGCCTGCACTTACCCCTCGCAATGCCCCACGCGACGTAGGCGAAGCAGAATGCCCTGCATAGCCCAAGCGCAGCGAGGGCGACGCAGGGCTGCCGGCCGAAAACCCAAGAGCTGTCACGTGAGTTGATGCATAGGCTTAGCAAGCAGGGGAAAGGTCGGCGGCCGGTGAAGCGGCCGCAACCATGCGATGCGTCTACCTCCTTCGCAGCCTCCCGCACCCCTCGCGAACCTATGTGGGATCGACAGGAGATTTCAGGCGTCGGCTGGGGGAACACAATGCCGGCAAGTCGCCTCACACGGCCGCACATGTGCCCTGGAAGGTCGTGGTTGCCTTGCATTTCGCCGATGATGCCAAGGCGAAGGCCTTCGAGCGGTATCTCAAGAACGGATCCGGCCATGCATTCGCGTGGAGGCACTTCTGGTGAGGCCTCGTGAGTCTGCGCCCCGTTCCCCTCCCTACCTAACTACACCCCCAGCAGCTTCGCGGCATTCTCGTGGGCGATCTTGCGGTAGCAGGTCTCGGTGATCTTGCCGTCCGCCCGCGCCTGGTTGAGGTAGTCCACGATCTCGATCTCCTGGTTCACGTGACAGATGTCGGTGCCGAAGAGCAGTTTGTCTTGGCATTCCTCGAGGAACCAGTAGCCGAAGTCGGGGTCGCGGCTGATGGCGTTGAGGCCGCTGCCGGCGGACAGGTCGGCGTAGAGGTTGGGGTACTGCTTCAGTAGTTGGATGGTGCGGCCGGGACCTTCGACCTTGCCCTCCGGGTAGCCGCCGCGGGTCGCTTCGTCCAGGTTTGACGCGATCTCGGACCAGAAGGCCATGGCGTGGCCGATGAAGACGGTCTTCGGGCGCTCCTTCAGCGCTCGCTCCAGCCGGGGCATCCCCATCTCGTCGACGACACCGTACAGGCCTTGCGCTACGGCCACCGCGAGGTGGAAGATGACGGGCAGGCCGACCTCCCCGCAGTGGTGGTAGAGGTTCATGCACATCGGGTCATCGAAGGGGATGTTGGCGGTCAGCTCTCCCAGCCCTTTGCAGCCCTCGGCCTTGTACTCGCTCAGCAGCCAGGAGAAGTCGGTGTCGGGCAAGTTGCCGCTGCGCGGGTCCAGGTTGCAGAAGGGGATGAAGCGGTCGGGATGGCGCTGGTGGACTTCGAGGATGATCTCGGTATAGCCGGCGGTGATGAAGCACTCGGGCGTCATGCCGAGGGGAAGCACGACGGCCTTGTCGATACCCAGTCGGTCCATCTGGCGCAGCAGTTCGTGTTCGTCGAGCCGGGGCTCGTTCTTCAAGCCCCAACGTCCGATATGGGTATGGATGTCGATCATGGTAGGCCCGTCCTCGGTGAGAGTGTTGCCGGTTGGCTCAGGTGATACTTGCGCCGGTCGGCCCTCGTTTCCTCTTGGGGCGCGCCGGGAGGGTGCCGCCGCCGACCGGAGAAGGAGAGGGGCAGGATGGCAGGGCGCGCGGCGCGCCCGGATCGGGAGGCTTGTGATGAGCAGTGGCGCGACGGATCAGAAGCTGGCTGTGCTGGGAGGGCCGAAGGCGATCACGAAGGATCACTCCCACCTGTTCGGCTGGCCCATCGTCACCGCCGAGGACGAGCAGGCGGTGCTGGAGGTGCTGCGGGCGGGCGCCATGTCCGGCGACGGCGTGACCCGCAAGTTCGAGGCGGAGTACGGCGCCTACCAGGGGAGCGAGTTCACGCTCTCGTTCTGCAACGGCACCGCGGCGCTGATGGCGGCGATGTACGGGTGCGGCGTGCGTCGGGGGGACGAGATCATCGCCCCCAGCCTCACCTACTGGGCGACGGCGCTGCCCGCGTTCGCCGCTGGGCGCGACGGTGGTCTTCGCGGAGATCGAGGCGGACTCAGTCTGCCTCGACCCGAAGGATATCGAGCACCGCATCACCCCCCGCACCAAGGCGATCGTGCCGGTGCACTACTGCGGCCACCCGGCGGACATGGACCCGATCATGGAGATCGCTCGCAAGCATGGGCTGAAGGTGATCGAGGATGTCTCCCACGCGCACGGCGCGCTCTACAAGGGGCGCATCGTCGGCTCCATCGGCGACGTCGGGGCGATGTCGATGATGTCGGGCAAGTCGTTCGCCACCGGCGAGGCGGGGATGCTGTGCACCAATGATCGAGTGATCTACGAGCGGGCGCTGGCGCTGGGGCATTACGAGCGGACCGATGCCGACTTGACGCTGCCCGAGCTGACGCCGTTCAAGGGGCTGCCGCTGGGCGGGTACAAGCACCGGGCGAATCAGACTTGCACGGCGATGGGTCGGGTGCAGCTTCGCCACTACCCGGAGCGGATGAAGGCGATTCAGGATGGTATGAATTACTTCTGGGACGGATTGGAGGGTGTGCCCGGATTTCACGCGCACCGGCCGCCGAAGGGCTCGGGCTCGACGATGGGCGGCTGGTACAATCCGCTGGGCCACTATCGCCCGGAGGAGCTTGGGGGGCTGCTGATCGACAAGTTTTTCCAGGCAGTGACCGCGGAGGGCGTGCCTAGCTGGCGCGCCGCGAACCGCCCGCTGCACCTGCACCCGGTGTTCAACGACGCCGATATCTACGGCGATGGCAAGCCCACGCGCATCGCCTTCTCCGACCGCGATTTGCGGCAGGGCAAGGGCACGCTGCCGGTCACCGAGGCGCTGGGTGACCGCTGCATGGGGATTCCCTGGTTCAAGCGGTGCGTCCCCGCGGAGATCGACGAGTACATCGCCGCCTTCAAGAAGGTGGCGCTCCAGGCGAAGGCGTTGCAGTAGCCGCGGCGGTTCAGGTATACTTCGGGAGTGGTCGGGCTGGAGGGAGGCCCGACGCTCTGCCGTGTAACCGCGTGGGGGCTTAGCTCAGTTGGGAGAGCGCCTGCTTTGCAAGCAGGAAGTCAGGGGTTCGAATCCCCTAGCCTCCACCAATAGCCGAGGGGTGCGTCACCTCTGCGTGGTTCTGGGCACCATTGACGAGTGCATCTCTGAGCGCGTCCTGGCGTCCTCGGTGAAGTCCCAAGCGATCTGGTGCATCCTGGGTCGTTGCCAGTAGACACGCTCCGTGAGGCCAACACATGGACGGCAGCCTCGAACAGCCGAATCCACACGTGTACCGCCCTGAGGGAGCGACGAGCGCGGAGCGCTACCTCAACCGGCTGGCCGAACAGTCATTCCTGTCGCTCTGGAGCTACCCTCGCGTCTTCAGAGATCAGGGGCTGTCGAGCGGCGCTCCGAAGGAGGTGTGCGATCTCCTCGTTGTGTTCGAGGATCACCTCATCATCTTCTCCGACAAGGCCGTTGAGTATCCGGATAGCGGCGACCGGCGGAGGGACTGGTCTCGGTGGTTCCGCAGGGCCGTTTTGCAGTCGGCCAAGCAGCTATGGGGCGCAGAGAGGTGGATCAGGACACACCCAGATCGCCTGTTCCTGGACCCGGCCTGCACGCAGCCGTTCCCTCTCGACCTCCCGAGTGCAGCTACCGCGCGGGTACACCGCATCATAGTAGCTCACGGCGCGTCCGCAAGGTGCCGACAGGAACTCGGTGGGACCGGCACTCTGATGATCGCGCCCTCGCTCATCGGCGAGGAGCACTTCTCAGCCATCCCGCCCTTCACCATCGGACAGATCGACCCAGCGAGAGGCTTCATCCACGTGCTTGACGACACTTCGCTGGACGTTATGCTGACGACTCTGGATACGATCTCCGACTTCACGGCCTACCTTGCCAAGAAGGAGGCATTCATCCAGAGCGGTCGCCTCAGCATGGCAGCAGGCGAAGACGATCTACTCGGCTACTATGTCAAGTACCTGAACGAGCAAGGCGACCACGATTTCGTCGTCCCCAAGCGCTTCAAAAGCATCACCATCGATGAGGGATTCTGGGAAGCCTTCGTCAGCAGCCCGGAACGCGCGCGCCAGCTTTCAGCTAATAGGGTGAGCTACGCGTGGGACGAGCTGATTGAAGAGTTCAACTACCATGCCCTAACGAACACCCAGTATCGCATCGCCCACGCCGATATCAAGAGCCACGAACGCATCATGCGATTCATGGCACGCGAGCCTCGCATCAGGCGGCGGATGCTCGCCAGGGCGATCCTAGACCTGATACGCAATACGCCAGCAGCATCATCGCGCGCGGTCCGCTGTGTCCTGCCCGATCGGGCCAGGCCGCGCGATCCGTGCTATGTGTTCCTGCTGTTGGGACGACCTTCAGGTGTCAGCGACGACGAGTATCGCGGCGTCCGGAAGCAGTTGCTGGAGGCCTACTGCATGGCCGTGAAGCTCAAGCATCCGCGCTTGAGGGACATCATCGGCATTGCTACGGAGGTCGGACCCGGCCCAGAGCGATCAGAGGATGCTGCTTACCTCGACGCGAGGATATGGACTCAGGACGATGAGAAGGAGGCGAGGCGCCTGCAACAGGAACTGGGGCTTCTGGAGCAGACGGCCTGGTTCGCGGCAACAGAGAAGGAGTACCCTGAGCTAACGCCGCAGCCTGGTACGACTGCCGTGGGCGTGCCCGTACGCAGAATGAAGGGCCGAGATCGGAACAGTCTCTGCCCGTGCGGGAGCGGCAGGAAGCGCAAGCGGTGTTGCGGCTGACGGCGCAATCGACGTAACGTCAGTCGGCGCGGTTGCTCCAGGCATCAGCTAGCTACCGGCGCGCCTGCGGCTCCGCCCGAGGAGCCCAAAGGCACTCCCTCCCGTCCGCCGAATCCCAGGTAGCAAGGCAGTACAGGAGGCTTGCAGATGGATATCTACGATGTCATAAGGACGCGGCGGAGTGTTCGCGCGTATCGACCCGATGCGATTCCGGAGGAGGTGCTGGCGCGGGTGTTGGACGCGGCGCGGGTGGCCCCGTCGGCGGGCAACCGACAGCCGACCCGGCTCATCCTGGTCGCCGAGCCTGAGGCGAGGCAGAAGCTGGCCGAGATGTGTGGGGGTCAGGGGTTCATCGGGGAGGCCCCGATCGTCGTCGTCGCGTGCGGGCGGGGTGCGAACCTGCGGTTGCCGGGCGCGGAGCCGCACTACAAGACCATCGTGGATGCTACGCTCGTGCTCGATCATCTGACCCTGGCGGCGCGGGCGGAAGGGCTGGGCACTTGCTGGATCGGCGTGCTCGGCGAGAAGGCGAATGAGAAGGTGATGGATTTGCTGGGGGTGCCGGAGGACACCGAGGTGGTAGGCATAACGCCGATGGGCTATCCGAAGGAGGACGCGTTCAAGGAGCCCGGCAGCCGCATCTCGAGGGAGGAGTTCATCCGCTGGGAGCGGTGGGGCTGGGATGGCTGACGCACTGCGCCCGCGGACTCGCGGCGTCTACGGCTCGTCGGCCCCCGGCATGGTCTGGGCTGGCCGGGCGGCGCCTTCGAAGTCGTCCGGGCAGTCGGGGAGGCGCGCCACTCTGGCTATCTGCGCTGCGGGGGCGAGATGCAGGTCGCCGGAGGCGAGGTCTCGGAACCAAGAGTCCGGAACTCCGGTGGAGACGTTATCCCGCTTGCTGACGTTGCCCTCGTCGCCGAAGATGTCGCCGCGGACGAGGTTGTTCGCGATTTCGACGCCGGAGATCTCCATCCAGTGGTAGTGGATGCCCTTGCCGTTCGCGTCGGGGGTGAGCACCGTGTTGTGGTACACCTTCGCGCCCCTCACCCAGGACAGCTCGATGCCGGTGTCGGCGCCGGCGACGATGAAGTTGTTGCGGATAGTGCCGTCGGTCATGTGCGGTTGGGCCGGCGTTTCGGTGGAGCCGGAGGGGTTGCCGTAGGCGATCGAGCGGTCGCAGTTGACGAAGACGTTGCGCTCGGAAGTCACTTGCCGCGACTCAACCCAGATGAAGATGGCCCCGCGGCCGCCCCCGTTTGCGCCTCTGATATCGTGGAAGTAGTTGTCGGCGATCACCCAATCCTTGACGCGCATGCAGTCGATGGCGGTGATGTAATCGCCCTCCATGAACCAGGTCTTTGGCGGAATCTTGGTGTTCTCGAAGTTGCAGTAGCGGATGCTGCCGCCATCCACGAAGCCGCCACCGCCGCCGGTGCCTTTGATGGCGCGGGTGCCGATGTTGCGGAAGTTGCAGGCGTAGATGTGGATGTCCGCGAGCTGGCGGCCCTCCCAGGGCGTCTGTTCGAGCTTGACCCCGTAGGCGTGGCACTCGGCGAAGGTGAGGTAGGCAACGGTCACGCGCGTGCAGGCCTGAATGCGCAGGATGTCATCGCGGTCGGTATCGTCCCACCCAATGCCCCGCAGTTCCACCTTCGAAGCATCGCCCGACGCGCCGCGAAGCGTGACATTCGTGCGCCCGGTCAGCTCCAGGAAGCGGTCGAGCTGGTAGATACCGTCGGCCACCAGGATGGTGTCGCCATCCTGGGCGTTGGCGATGGCGTCTCGCAGCTGGGCTACGGTGCTGACGTTCACGACGCGACCAGTGATGGGCAGTGGTTGTGCGGCGGGCATCCACTCCGGGCGGCCGGCGGCGGAGGCGCTGCTCACGGCGGCGAGTCCGACCGCAACCAACACGAGGATCAGCGGATGAAGCCCCAGGTGCATGGAGAAGCCTCCTACCGGCGAATCTTGGGGGGGAATTCCCGCGGTGATCCGGGGAATCCTGCCCGTCAGCATCATGCTATCACCACCGATGGCCGATGATGGTAAAGGCGAGTTCGCGCAGGAGGACGACCGTGGCGTCGCCGGCGAGGAGGCCGAGGAAGAAGGGGAGGGCGGTGCGGTGGGCGTGGAGGCCGCCGTAGCGGAGGAGGAGCGACTTGACCAGCCAGGTGAGGAAGAGCGCGGGGGTGATGCCGGCGATGGTGTTGGAGGTGGAGATGGGGTAG
Source organism: uncultured Armatimonadota bacterium (assembly GCA_963699135.1). Lineage (GTDB taxonomy): Bacteria > Armatimonadota > Hebobacteria > Hebobacterales > Hebobacteraceae > JBEKKD01. The sequence goes on from OY969415.1 coordinate 3,456,902, forward strand.
GCCACCGGGTGCAGCGGCCACCACGCGAACTGCAGCTTGAGGTAGTAGAGCACCGCGGTGACGACGAAGGAGATCAGCGATCGCGAGCGATGCCGCCCGATGTCGGGGCCGGCGGGGTTCTCTGCATGCCGAGCGGAGTTCGTCGGTGGCCCAGCCGCCGATACGGGTGTACCAAGCGACGGTGTGCCCCGAAGCCATGCCCAAGGTGGTAGCCGGTGTGGAGGGTGGCCCAGAAGAAGGCGAGCAGCGCCACCACCGGGACGATGGCCATCACCAGCGGCCAGGCGGCGCCGCTCCATGCGGCCGCCCTCCGCCATCTTCAGCCCCTCGAGCTGGTTGGGCATGGGGTGGTTGCGCTGCTCCAGGAGCAGCGGGCCGCAGCAGGTAGAGCATGCCCAGGGCGCGCGGCCCCAGGGCGCTGGTGCCGGCCACGGTGCGGCAGCACCCAGCCCGGCATGGCGCCATAGAACTGGTGGCTGGGCGGGCCGAGTTGGGCGCGCACCCGGCACATCACCATGACCATCAGGAAGTAGTGGGCGAGGAAGACGCCGGTCACCCAGGGCGCCATGCCGCCGCGCTGGAGGAGCCACCAGAGCACGGCCAAGTCCGGCCAGCGCGCCGAGGGCCGCGGCGCGGTAGCTGAGCCCCTCCTCCGCCTCGTTCGGGAGCGGGGGGCAGAGCCCGAGGGCGCGCTGCAGCACCCGCGTCAGGAAGCGCCGGTCGAGCCAGAGGGCGACCAGCGCGAGGGCGATGAACCCGCCCGCGGTCTGCTGCTCGCCGTAGGGGAATCCCGACCAGGAACTCACGCACCAGCCCAAGCTGGGCGAAGACCACGTACTGCAGCGCCCAGATCGCGCCGAAGACGAAGAGGGAGAAGGCCAGGTCGAGGGGGATGAGGTAGGTGAGCCCGATGGAGAACGGATCCCAGGAGATGCTGCTGGAAGCGCAGGAAGTTCCAGGGGCGGTTGTTGGCGATGAGGGTGGAGAAGTCCCAGCCGGTGGGGATGCGCGGCAGAGGCGCGGGCACGAGCGCGACGAGCGTGTTCCAGATGCTGATGCCGCCCGCGACGCCCGGCGCCGACCCAGAAGAGCTTGCTGCCGAGGAGCGCGTAGCGCTCATCGGCGAGCTGCACCGGGCAGCACGGTCATCGGGAAGGCGAGCTTCTCTTCGTCCGCCCAGCGGCGACGCAGGATCGAGTTCAGGCAGAGCCCCACCCACATGATGGTGCTGACCAGGAGCGGTCCACCAGCAGCGCCGGCGTCGCCCAGGCCCGGAGGATCTCCGCGGTGTACGGGCTGGCCTGCCCGTAGTAGAGGCCCTCCAGCACGTCGCGGTCCTGCACCGTCAGCCACGTCGGCAGGTTGGGCCACACCAGGTCCTGCCAGCGGTTCTGCGGGCGTGGCGAACCAGAAGGCGTGGGTCATGTAGATGGGGGCGGCGCCGCCGACGTCCCAGATGCTGCAGGTCAGGCCGGTGCCGATGCGCGAGGGCGAGGTAGATGGTGAGCAGCTCGCCCGCGGAGAAGGCCCAGTGCGGGTGACGGCGCCGCAGCCAGCGGTTGAGCAGCACGCCCAGGAAGAGGCCGCCGACCGTGTTCGTGAAGAGCGACATGTCGCCCGTGATCCCGCCGAACAGCCAGGTTCCCCGCACCAGGAAGAAGACGTTCGGGGGCGTGAGGAAGAGCGCGATGAGGATCGCGCGCGCGGTGACGCCGCCGCGCGCGCGAGGGGGTACCGCCGGAGGCGCCTTCTCAGCAGCAGCGTCCATAATGGATGAGGTTCTATGCGCGCGGGGGGTGAGTCCTGGTACGCATCATCCGGGGCCGCCCGGCCGGGAACTGCATCTGGCACGCCGCCCCGTCTCGCGGTATGATGGGGGCAGGCTTGGTGCAAAGGACACGCGATTGAGGTCTCCGTGGGATCGGGGCGGGCTGCGCACATATCTGGTACTACTGGCACTCGTGTTCTGCCGCCCGGATCATCGCACGTTGCTGTGGGGGCTGCCGCTGCTGGCGCTGGGGACGGCGCTGCAGATCTACTCCAAGGGATGCTTGCAGCAGGACCAGGCGGTGGCGCAGGGCGGGCCGTATCGTTTCGTCCGCCACCCCTTCTACGCGGCGAACTTGCTGGTGGATTTCGGGATCGCCCTGATGTCGGGGTGGTGGCCGCTCATCGCGGGTCTGCTGCCGTGGTGGCTGGCGGTGTATATCCCCGTGATGGCAGGCGAGGAGCGCCACCTCACCACGTTCTTCCCTGACACCTATCCCGCCTACCAGCAGCGGCTTCCGCGGTTGCTACCGCTCCGGTGGCCGCTGCCGAAGCCGGAGCACGGCTTCTCGTGGAGCAACCGCAACATCATCGCCGATACGGTGATCCCCCGCGCGCTGAGGAACTTCGCGCTGCCGCTGGCGATCTTCCTGGTGCAAGCGGGGAAGGCGGCCGGGGTGCGCTCGCTGCTCGCCCCGGAGGCGCTGGTCGCGGCGGTGGCGATGCTGCTCCTGTTCGGCCTGAGCCGGCAGTTGGCCAGGCACCTGAAGCGCGTGGGGCGGCTGCTTCCGGAGCGATAGCGGGCCTCCCGCGCTAACTGCTAGGCCTTCACCTTTCTCGTCCACGCCACCAGCGCCGGGATCAGCTTCTGCACGTGCTGGCGAGTCACGTCGTCGGTCAGGTTCCCGTTCTCATCGAACTTGTCGGTGCAGTTGGGGACGAGGCACTCGGGCTGAAGCAGGCACGGCGAGTTGGTGAACACGAAGCACTGCCGCAGCGCGAGCTGGGCCCGCATGGTGCCGGACATGCCGGTGGTGGCGCCCATGAGGGCCACCGGCTTGCCGTCGAGGGCGCTGTCGCCGTGGGGGCGGGAGGCCCAATCGATGGCGTTCTTGAGCACGCCGGGGATGGAGTAGTTCGCCTCGGGGGTGGCGATCAGGAGCGCGTCGGCGGCGCGGATGCTTGCCTTCAGGCGCGCCACCGCCTCAGGAGGGCTCTGCTCCTGGTCCTGGTTGAAAGGGGGCAGGTCACCGATCTCGGCCACCTCGATCTTCACACCCTCGGGCGCCACCTTCACCGCCGCTCGCATCAGCCCGCGGTTGTAGGAGGCCCTGCGCAGACTCCCGCAGATGCCCAGAATCCGGAATGGTACGCCCGTGCCCGTCGCCATGTGCTCTCTCCTGGTGGCGCGGCGACAACATGCCCCCGAGGGTGCGATGGGGAACCCGCGCCCCGCGCACGATTGTAGGGCATGGGGCGGGGGCGTCCAATGCTGCCAGCGGCATCGTTGTTCAGTGGGAGCGCCAAGCGCGGCGGGGAGATCAGGGGTCAGGTGCGCCTCAATCACGCCCATCGGCATCCGGTGGCGGTGTGGTTGGCGAGGGAGGATGGTGGTAGAATAGTGAGATCACTCACAATCGGGGAGATGACGTGCGGGAAGAACTGAAGGCGAAGTATCTGAAACTGAAGGACATACTGCAGGACACCGGCGGGGTGCTGGTGGCGTACTCGGGCGGAGCGGACAGCACTCTGCTGCTGAAGGTGGCGATGGAGGCGCTGGGAGATCGCGCCCTGGCGGTAACAGCCAGCTCCGAGACCTACCCCTCAGGGGAGGTGGAGGAGGCGGTCTGCCTGGCGGAGCAGATGGGCGCGCGGCTCCGCTCCATCCACACCGACGAGATCGAGTCGGAGCAGTTCTCGAGCAACCCGCCCGAGCGGTGCTTCTACTGCAAGCAGGAGCTTTTCGGGAAGCTGGTCGCCATCGCCCGCGAAGAAGGGCTGCCGGTGGTGGCCGACGGCAGCAATGTGGATGACACCGGGGACTACCGGCCGGGCATGAGAGCGGCCTCCGAGCTGGGTATCCGCAGCCCATTGCGGGAGGCGGGTCTCACGAAATCCGAGATCAGAGAGCTTTCGCGTGAGCTGGGGCTTCCCACTTGGGACAAGCCCTCCTTCGCTTGCCTGGCCTCTCGGTTCCCCTACGGAACTCAGATCACGAGAGAGCGACTGGGGCAGGTCGGGGCGGCCGAACAGGCGCTGCGGCAGATGGGGTTCCGGCAGGTGCGGGTGCGACATCATGGCGATACCGCCCGCATCGAGGTGGGGGTAGAGGATCTGGCGCGGCTGATCGAACCCGAGGTCCGGGAGCGCATCGTCGCCGAGCTTCAGGGGCTCGGCTATCTGTACATCACCCTCGACCTGGAGGGCTATCGCACGGGGAGCATGAACAAGCCGCTGGCCCGGCGTGAGGCCTGAACTGAGCGCCTAGAAATCCCAGTCAGGATGGGGCTCGGGCAGCAGGAACGCTTCGTCGAGCTGTTCGAGCAAGGCCTGGGGACCGGACAGGTGGTCCGTGATCGCCAGCCCGGTGGCCGGACGCACGCCCAGCCAGAGGCGGGTGAACGACGGCACTGTCGCGATGAGAGTGGGAAGTGATGGGTCGTCGCCGTTCTCGGCCGCGCACTGCGCCCCCAGCGTAACGAGGTACTTCCCGCCTGCCCCCTGCCAGCCCGACCCGTCGAGGTACTTGGCCAACGGATCGGTCAGGTCCAGGTTGAATCGCAGTTCGTCGCACCGCAGGTGAGTTTTCGCCAGGCAGGCCGCCAGGTCGCAGATTCGCATCTGCCAATAGGCGAGCGAGTCGGCGCCGACCTCGAACTTCGACTTCTCGGTCACCTCCCGGTGCTTGAGGGGCTTGTCCAGCAGGTCCTGCATCTGAATGCCGGGCAGCTCCCGCATCTTCACGAGCCGCACCTGGTCACCCAGGTTTCTGATCACGGCCAGCAGCTCCAGGAACTGCTCGCGAGTCTGGAACGCCATCCACGGGATCTCGTAGGGACCGCGCTCCATGTCTCCGTGGCAGCCGCACCAGACGTGGTGGGAGAGTTCGCCGTTCGGCCCGTCGCAATAGCCCAGCCCGAAGCCGCCGTGGGTGTAGAGCATCTCGGACTGGGTGAACGTCGGCGGGGTCAGATTGCAGCTGCCATGCCCGCGGCGACGAGCCAGCCGGCAGGCGTGGACCATCTCCCAGTCCTTGTTGGTGACGCGACGGGGAACCCGGGCTCTGATGGGCACCCGGAGCTGAGCGGGATCGAACGACATCGAGTGCTCATAGCCGCCGGTCCCGAATCCGAGCTGGTTGTAGAACCCCTGCTCGAACATGCCGAGCCCGGCGAGGATGGCCCCGTTCGCGACAGCCCGCGCCAGCAGAGTCGCGACCAATTGCCTGGGGAACCCCTGCTTGCGCGCGACGTGGCTGGTGGTGACGCCGGTCACACAGATGAAGGGGAGGTCTTCGCGGAGGTATCGAATCGCGCCGGGAACGGTCTGGACCAGGCACTCGGCCTCGCCATCGACCTCGGCCACCATGGCGGGGCCGGCCTCGATGGTGAGGTACATCGCCTCTTCTTTGTCCTTGGAATGCCAGCCGACTTCCTGCCAGATGCGGCGGACGGCTTCCCGGTCGCGCGCGGGGTCGTAGTCGCGGAAGACCATGTCGGCTCCTCAGAGATGTGGAGTTAGGCCGGCTGCTCTTGCTCGCCCTCGGGGGCCTCGGCCTGCTCATCTGACGTTGGCTCGGTGATCTCCTCCGAGATCTCCGCATGCTCCACCAGGAACTGGATGACCTTGCGGTGATAGATCCGGTTGGCGAGCCGGGTCATCTCGGCGGAGTCGTGCAGACGCTCGTGGACCCGCGCGTCGTCCATGTGCTCCGATTCGGCGATGCGGTGAATCTCGGCGTGAAGCTCCTCGTCGGTCACCTCGATCTTCTCGAGGGAGCCAATCTCGTCGAGGATCAGGGCGCGACGCGCGGTCTGTCGCGCATCGGCCTCGATATCGGCTCGCCAGTCCTCGAATGACCGGTTGATCTGGCCCAGGTACTGGTGAAGAGTCATATTCCGACGCTCCAGGCTCTCCGTGGCCTCGTCGATGCGCCGATCGACCTCTCCACTGACGATGGCCTGGGGCACATCCAGCGTCGAGGACTCAGCGAGTAGCCGAATGAGCTGATCCCGCACATCCTCTTCGGCCATCGCCTTGCCGATAGCTTCGAGATTCTCGCGAACGCGACTGCGCAGCGCCTCCATGGTCTCCAGGTCCGAGACCTGCTTGGCGAACTCATCGTCGAGATCGGGAAGCTGGCGGCGGCGGGCCTGCTGGACGGTGACCTGGAACTGAGCGGTCTTGCCGGCCAGGGTCGCGTCGGCGTGGCTTTCCGGGTAGGGGATCTCGAATTCGCGGTTCTCACCCGGCCGGGCGCCGAAGAGAGCGTCATTGAGTTCGGGGAAGAGCTGATCGGCGCCGACCTCGAGCGGATAGCCGGTGGCGCCAGCGTCCTCGCGCTTCTCGCCATCCACGACCATCTCGTAGTCGACGATGGCGAGATCGCCCTTCTCGATGCCAACCCCCTCGGGAAGCTCCGTGAACCGGGCGTGCCGGGAGCGAATCCGCTCCAGCTCCTGCTCGACCTGCTCGTCGGTGACGAGGGTGATGTGCCGGGTTGCGCCCAGGCCCTTGTATTCACCCAGCGCGATTTCCGGCCTGGGCGTCACCACCGCCTTGAAGGCCAGCGCGCCATCGGAGGTCAGCTCCTGGTCTGCGATGCGGATGCGGCCCAGAGCCTTGATGCCGGACTTCTCCAGCGCGGCCTCGTAGGCATCCTCCAGCAGCGACTCGATGATCTGCTCCTCGAGAGCTTCCTGGTCCACGTGGCGCTCGACGACGGCGCGCGGCGCCTTGCCTTTGCGAAAGCCCGGGATGTTGGCACGGCGGACAAAGGTGGCGAGGACCTGCTCGCGGATTCTGGTCACCGGCTCGGGTGGAACCCGAACGGCAAGCTCGACCTGTCCGCCGTCGAGCTGATTTGTCTCTACCTCAACGTCCAGTTGCTGTTTCACCGGAGCAGTCACTACTGCACTCCTCACGTCCCGCATGGGACTGCTAGGCCTCGGCCGCATGTGCGCGGCTCCACGCCCTGAATCGCGTGCATCCGGGCATCTCAAGACGAAGACCTCGCCGAGCGATCAGGCGAGGCCCAAGGGAGTTCACGTGGAGGGGACCATCTTCCGCACGCAAACCCGATCTGCGAACCCGATCCGGAGGGGGCTAGGCCCCCGATCATCAAGAGCGCGTCAGGCGCTCTACTGCGACGATGGAGCGGGAGAAGGGACTTGAACCCTCGACCCTCACCTTGGCAAGGTGACGCTCTACCACTGAGCTACTCCCGCTCGTCTCCCGGGCTAACCAGGAGCTACTCCCGCTCATGTCTGTGCCAGCCAGGAGCTATTCCCGCTCGTGTTCCTGACTGACCGCGGCAGGAGATGGCTCCTGCCGCAGAACGCCAAGCCCGATCCCATACCCGGGCCCTGCTGCACGATTGGTGGGCAAGGGGAGAATCGAACTCCCACGGCTCTCGCCACAGGATCCTAAATCCTGCGCGTCTACCAATTCCGCCACTCGCCCTTACGGCGAACTGGCCGTGACAAAACGCGCGGCAGCGCCGCATAGGTATATTAGCGGGGGGCACGGAGAGTTGTCAAGGCTGAGCGCGAGGCGATGGTCAGCGCAACCACGGAGCAGGGGAGGACTGCGCCTCGCCGGGCAGGAAGTGTCTGACACCGCGTAACCCTGCGCACCCGCATCGCATCTGTCTTGGTGGAGGCAGGCCCGCATGGGCTGGGAGACAGCAATCGTGGTCAGGGCCGCCGCAGGCGATCGCTCGGCATTCGACGACCTTGCCGAGCGGTGCCGCCCGTGGGTGTACGGCCTCTGCTTCCGGTTGGTGCGGGATCGAGTGACGGCAGAGGACCTGGTGCAGGAGGCTCTGCTGCAGGCGTATCGCAGCCTCGAACAGCTCCGAGACCCCGACCGCTTCCGCCCCTGGCTCAGCCGCATCGCCGTGAACCTGTGCCGCATGCACCTCCGCCAACAGGCTGGACGGCCGGATGAGCTACCCGCGAGCGATGCAGCGGCGTCCGGCGAGGCCAAGCACGGTGAGCCGACGCTGCCCCTGAGGGAGGCGCTCACCAACATCGACGCCGAAGGCCGACGCCTGCTTCGCTTGTTCTACGTCGAAGGGCTGAGTCACCAGGAGCTGGCGGAGGTGCTGTCGCTCTCCGCCGGCGCGGTGAAGAGCCGCCTCCACCGGGCGCGGGAGCGCCTCCGAAAGGAGATGCTGAAGATGATGACCGACGAGCAGAGGGAGCGGCTCGGACTGAGCGACGAATCGGCGCCGGCGCGTGCAGTTCTCTTGGTCGAGCCGGACGAGGCCATCCGTGAGCAGGTTCGGAAAGCGCTTGAGAAGGCCGGCTACCAGGTCACTATCGCGCCCGATGGCGAGGCCGCGCTGGAGGCAGTGCAGGCGCGGCGCGCGCGGCTGCTCATCCTCGACAAGCGCTGCGGCACACCCCACTGGACGGAAGCGCTGCTGCTCCTCCAGGTCGACGCCTGGGCCAAGGAGAACGTGCAGTACGGCGTCCTGATCGACAGGGGCAACCAGCGGGACATCCTTCTGGCGTGGCAGGGCGGGGCGGCCTTCTGCCTCACGCATCCGTTCGACGCCTCCGAGCTGGTGGACCTAGTGAAGAGACTGGAGGCGGAGGAGCGCTAGCCGCCCTGGCTACCGCCGCGGCAAGCCCACCGCGGCCTCGCAGGCCGCCTCCAACAGGGACGCGCCCAAGGCGCGCATTCCGTCGTCGGTACGGCGGTTCCAGGCGATATCGAAGCCGATGGTGCGCGCGCCGAGGTGTTTCCTGATCCACCAGGTGTTGGTGGCGGGCGGCTCCTCGGGTCGCGTGTTGTGGAGCCGCCAGCGCCATTCCGGGCCGCCGGTGTCGCCGAGCAGGCGCGGCAGAAAGTACACTGCCGCCTCTCGGTCTTCGTAGCGGAAGTTATCGAGATCGTTGTACATCCACCCGTGGATGTTGACGTAGACATGGGGTCGCAGCTCCTGCGCGAAGCCGCGCAGGGCGACGCACGCCGGGTCGGAGGAAGTCCCGAACTCGTGGCATACATCGACTCCACCTGGCCCGGTGAGCCGGCACCAGCCGCCGGCCACGCCGTCGGGGTTCGAGACCTGGATGAAGTGCGCGGCCACTCGGCTCTGCCACTCCTTGCCCGGCCCGAGCAGCCACGTCAGCATGCCGTCGATGCAGTAGGCGCCGGTGGTCTCGTACGGGTGGTTGCCCCCCTCGATCAGCACCACGGGGCGCGACGCCCCGGAATCCGGCGCCACGGAAATGCCGAAGATATCCCGCCCCTGGGCGCTCTTGCCAATACTGCGCACCGAGACTTGTGGAGTCGCACGCAGTCTCGCGATATCGGCCAGGTGATCGGAGTAGCTGTACTTCGGGTTGATCGAAACCCAGGTCTCCCCTGGAGGGACTTCCGTCGAGACCGTCACGATCGTGCCCTCGATCTCACCGCCGACCCTCCGCCAGTGGTCCCCGGAACGGAAGAACAGGTGGTGCCGCGGCTCCATGTAGGTGGGGTCCTGCCAGTCGATGTAGAGGGTCACCTGGCGCGGCTGGTCGGCCTGGTTGATGATCAGCGTATCGACGCGGAACTTGTAGTTCGGGTTGTCCTCTTCCTGGGTGGGGTAGACCACGAACGTGGCCGGCCCCTCTCGCTTCACGCCCGCGGCGGTCTGGGGATTCGCGCTCTCGAAGTCCGTCGAAACCACGATCTCTTCTCTGCTGCCCATGTCGCTGCACCTCGGCGGGTAGTCGTGCCCATCGGCCGGGTTATGCGACGCGTCGCTGTCGTTCACCTGCTCGGCAACCACACGGGCAGGACCCCGCGCCGCGCCGCCGAACCTGGAGCCAGCTTCGATTCCGGGAGGTCGCGATGAAGGTCACCATCGAGAACCCGCTCTGCCGAGTGCCGGTGAGCATGATCCTCGACGACTCCTGCCCCGTCGTCAACCTCAGCCATTTCTGGATTCGGCTGCAGTACAACCGCCTCACCAATGATATGCCCGTCGAGATTCCCGCGGCTTTCGTCCGCAAGTTCGGTGAGTGGTGCGCCGAGCACGGGGTGCGGGGGAAGTTCAGCTACGTCCCCATGCCGGGCGGCCTCGGCACCATCGACCTGGGCCTGCCGGGGTTCCCGAAGTCGAAGGTGGACGAGTGGATCAAGATCACCAAGCAGGTGATCTGCCCCAACTGGGACCTGACCCCGGAGATGATTACTCACTGCAAGGTAGTCGATCTCAGCAACTGGATGATGACCGACGAATGGGAGCAGGGCGAATGGGCCGACCGGCCTATTCCCAAGGAAATACTGGGGCCCTACATCGCCGCCGCCCTGCGCATTCTGCACAACTGCGACATCGCCGCCGAGGGCGTGACCAGCCCCGGCGCTTTTCAGCGCGTCGACCTCGATAACTACGCCGCGGCCACCCTCTGGGCGCAGAAACAGATCAACAAGAACCCGACCCCGTTCCTGTTCTGCGAGGTCTATGCTGACAATGATGACCCGCTGCCCTTCCCGAAGATCTACTCGCTCGACAAGAAGAAGGGCGAATGCTGCGCCGGGATCATCGCCGGCACCGGCGACTGGTTCGCGGGCTGGGAGGGGAACAACCGCAAGGCCATCGGCCACCCCGATCAGTGTATCACCGAGGATCTGAAGGGCGGCCGCATGCCGGAGCTGATCGCCGCCGGCTGCCCCGCCATCATGGTCTCGCACTGGCCCGGGTTCTACTTCCAGGGAGAAGAGGTCGGGTTCCGCATCTTCAAGACCGTGGTCCAGCGGCTCAATCGGCTTCCCAACATCCTGTGGATGAAGACCAGCGAGATCGCCGAGCAGTGGATCGCCCGCGCCATGGTGGATATCACGGAAACCGCCGCGGGATGCGCGGTCAAGTCCGCGGTGGGCTGCGCCAACTTCACCCTCCGCCTCGCCGGCGCCAGGCCGGGCAAGTGGTCTGTCAACGGCAAGCCCCTGAAGAGGTCGGCCGGGCCGCTCGCGCTCAAGGCCGGGACGTGGGCGAGTGACGGCGAGGATGTCGTCCTCGCGTTCAAGCTCGAACGGGGGCAGACGAAGGTGGCGCTGGGAGGATAGCGGCGGCGCGGAAGGGCTCAGGGGGGCGGCCTAACCCGCCGCCCTCTCCAGCACCTTCTTCACCGCCCGGTTTGGCCGCTCGATCTCCTCGGCCGAGCCGATGGTGACGGTCGGGATGGCGCCGTGCTCGTCGTGGATGCGCATGCGCAGCTCTTCCTCGGGCGTGCCGCCGCCGAGGCCAGAGTAGCCGAAGGTACGGCAGAGCTTGCCGAAGAGGAAGTCGTTCAGCGCGCAGCCTCCCGCCCGCGCCAGCCCTTCGGCGCTCTCCTGCCAGCTCTGGAACAGGTGTGCCTGCGCGAACGACTGCCCCTGCATGGTGATCTCGTTCAGCCCCTCGCCTCCCACCACCAGACCATCGCCCAGGCCACCGATGTGCGCGATCAGCCGCTTCATCCCTTCGGTGGAGGTCAGGCCCTCGACGAGTGAGTTGTGCAGATTCCACGAGCACAGCGTCACATCGATGAAGACGGACTCGAGCTTCAGGTCCTGCGCCGCCTTCAGGATGTTCTCCCCCAGGATCGACCGCCACACGCTCAGGCCGGGATGCACCTTCACCATCACCTTCTTGTCTTGCTGCCCGACCCGCCCTGCGTTCGACTCCGGCACGCCGATGCCGCGACCCTCCCACCAGCTCCACCCCTGGAGTCGCTTGTCCTCAATATCACGGTACTGGAAATCGCGGATCAGCGCGTAGGCCGGGTGGCTCGGGTCCATGTCCACGGAGTTGCAGTGAGGCATGATACGGAACCCCATCTGCTGCGCCTTCGTGATGAACTGCTTGCCGGAATCGCTGGCCACATAGTTGGGGTAGTTCTCGTCGTAGCCGTCGGTCCTCCAGTCGGGGAAGTGCAGCAGCACCTTCTTCGGGTCTGCCTTCGCCGCCAGCGCGTCCAGCACCGCGGGGTCGCCGGGGCACCAGGAGATCGCCATCGCCACCTGATGGACCCATTCCCTGCGCTTCCGCTCCTCCTCGGCAAGATGATAGGCCTTCCAGAGCCAGTCGCGATAGCGACCGGCCGGCGTCTTCCAGTCGCCCTCGTACACATTCACCCGCCAGCACAGCCCGCCCGCGCTCAGGTTCGCGTCGATCGGCCCGTAGGCCTCCGAGTCGAGCCCGATGGTGTGCGGTTCCGACTCGGCTCCCACCTGCAACGCCTTGTAGCGATAGCGGTCATCCTGGGTGTGGACCCAGAACCCGCTCTTCTCTCCCTGGAGGATCGCCAGCCCGGCCTCCCACATGAAGGGCCAGTTCCAACGGCTGCCCGCGATCAACGAATCACCGAGCTTGAGCTTCGCGCCCTGGAAGAACGGCGCCACCAGTTCGAGATCGTCTCTGATCCCCCTCACATTCCACCGGCAGGCGCGAATCCCGGGCCGGGATGAGTAAGCAGACGGCTCGATCAGCAGGTCGCCGGTTTCCGCGTCGGCGGACACCGCGATCACGCCGTCCCCCTCCCAGCTATGGAACACGAACTCGGCTCTGTCCGGGGAGAGCTGGTGACAGGTGATGCTCCCGAACTTGCTCTCGTCGATGGGGACGGTCTCGCCGCCGCGGTAGAGCAGTTGCAGCGCCGGGCCCTTACTGACATCGAACCCACGGAAGAACTCCTCGCCGGTCTGCTTGCTCTTCAGTGAAGTGATGAAGCCCTTGTCGATGGTAGCGGTAAGGGTGCTGGTTTCGATCTGAACCTGACTGCCTTGCACTCGCAGCATGGGTCTACCTCCTGGTCGACCAGACGCGGCTTCCCGGCCGGCCCCGACCGCGTCAGTTGTTCCGCTGTTTCCGACCCCCGGGATCGCTGACGCCGCGCCGACCGCCGCAGCCGCGGTGGCGGCCTTTCCCAGGAACTCCCGCCGACTCAAGCTGCCCCCCGCCTTCGCGCTTCTCATGGCTGTTCCCCCGGATCGTCTCAGCAACGCGCTTTCGCGTCGCACTGGGCTCCCGCCGGCGGCAGGAGCGGCGCGAACCGCCGCCGAATCGACCTTCGAGACTCACCATGCCCTACCTTTCCCTCTACCGCAAATACCGGCCCCGCAGCTTCGCCGAGGTGGTCGGTCAGCGCCACGTGACGCAGACCCTGACCAACGCCATCAAGGCCGGCCGGATCGCCCATGCCTACCTGTTCTGCGGGCCTCGCGGCACGGGGAAGACGAGCACGGCGCGGGTGCTGGCGATGGCCCTGAACTGCGAACAGGGACCGACACCGGAGCCAGACGGCACCTGCGAGATCTGCCGGCGCATCATCGGCGGCTCCGCCCTCGACGTGATCGAGATCGACGCCGCCTCCAACCGCGGCATCGACGAGATTCGCGAGCTGCGGGAACGGGTGGGCCTCGCTGCCGCCGACGCTCGCACCAAAGTCTATATCATCGACGAAGTCCACATGCTCACCGGCGAGGCCTTCAACGCGTTCCTCAAGACCCTGGAGGAACCGCCCTCTCACGTCGTCTTCGTCCTCGCCACCACCGAGCCGCACCGGGTGCTGCCCACCATTCTCTCTCGCTGCCAGCGGTTCGATTTCCATCGCATCGGCGTGCGCGACATCGAGGGCTGCATTCGTGGCATCTCCGAAAAGGAGCAGGTCCCGGTGGACGACCGGGCGGCCGCCATGCTCGCCCACGCCGCCGATGGCTCGGTGCGCGACGCGCTGACGCTTCTCGATCAGGCGATCGCCTATGCCGAGGGGCCGGTCACGCCAGAGATCGTCGCCGAGATCCTGGGTGGTATCGACCTCGACCTGGTGATGGAGTTCACCGATGTGCTTCTGCGCAAGGACACCGGAGCCGCGCTGGGGCTGATCGACCGCATCGTTGCCGAGGGCAAGGACCTGCGCCAGCTCGTCAACAACCTGATCTCCCATTACCGGAACCTGCTCGTCCTCGCCGTCGAGCGGCGCGGCGAAGAGGCGCTCGCCCTCCCCGAGGAGTCGGTGAAGCGGCTCCAGGAGCAGGCGAAGTTACTCACCACGGACGAGGTCACGCACACCCTCGATCTGCTCGCTGATCTCGACCGCGAATTGCGGTTCACCAGCCAGCCCAGGCTGCTGGTGGAGCTGGCCGCGGTGCGAGTCTGCCGGGTGCAGGGGCGCGGGAAGAGCGCGCCCGCGCCGGCCCGCCGCGCCGAGCCCGAACCCGCGCGGCAGGCGGAAGCGTCGGCTCCGACCCCCGCGGCGCCGGAGCCCGAGCCGGCCGCAGCCGGAGCCGATGAGGCGACCCCCGAGGAGGCCGGCGTGGTCACGCTGGCAGAGATCAAGCGGCGCTGGGAAGACCTCCTGAGCGATCTGCGAAAGGGCCGCAAGGTTTCGCTCGGGGCCATCCTCGTCGAGGCTGCGCCCATCGCGCTCGACGGGGACCGGCTCACGCTCATGTTCTCAAAGAAACATGAGTTCCACTACGAGAAGCTATCGAAGGACACCAGGCTCCTGGAGGCTGTCTCCGAGGCGCTCACGCGGGTCTTCGGACAACGGCTCACGATCAAGTGCGAGCTGGGCCCCGACGATGGCCGCGCCAGATCAGGCTCTCACCCCAAGCGAGTTCAGGACGCCCTCACCACCTTCCCGGGCAGCGAGGTCGAGGACTAGTCAGACAGGAGAAACACCCATGAGAATCCCTGGAGGAGGATCCCTTCAGAAGCAGTTGATGAAGCAGATGGAGCAGTTCCAACGCGAGATGCAGGCGGCTCAGGAGGAGCTGGCCACGCTGCGCATCGAAGGCACCGCCGGAGGCGGCGTGGTCAAGGCGGTCGCCAATGGCTCGTGCGAACTGCTCGAACTCGCCATCTCGCCCGAGGCCGTCGATCCCAACGATGTCGAGATGCTTCAGGATCTGGTACTGGCGGCCGTGCGAGAGGCGCTCGAAACCGCGAAGAAGACCCAGGAGGAGAAGCTGGGCGGCCTCACTGGCGGGCTAAGCATCCCCGGCCTCTTCTGAGCCGCGCCGCGAGCCAGCTCCCGCGACCTGATACCCATGCTCACTTACCCCCGTCCGCTTGCGCGGCTGATCGAAGAACTGGCGAAGCTTCCCGGCATTGGGCCCAAGACGGCCCAACGCTTGGCCCTGCATCTGCTCGGCGTGAGTCAGGACGACGCGGCGGCGTTGTCCGAGGCGATCCTGCGCGTCAAGGAGAGCATTCACCCCTGCCCCGTCTGCTTCAGCTTCACCGACATGGAGATGTGCTCGATCTGCGCGGATCCCCACCGGGATGAGGGCCAGCTCTGCGTCGTTTCTGACATTCGCGATCTGCTCGCGATGGAGCGGGCAGGGGGACATCGGGGCCGCTACCACGTGCTGCAAGGGCTGATCTCCCCCATGGATGGTGTCGGGCCGGAGGCGCTGCGCATCGCCGAACTGCTCGATCGGGTGAGGGGAGGGAAGATCGTCGAGGTCATCCTCGCCACGAATCCCACCGTGGAGGGCGATGCCACCGCCTCCTACCTCGCGAGCCTGCTCAAGCCGCTCGGCGTCAGAGTCAGCCGGATAGCCCTGGGCTTGCCCGTCGGCGGCGACCTCGACTACGCCGATGATGTCACCATCACGCGTTCGCTCGAGGGGCGGCGCGAGATCTAGGCGAGGGCGTCGAACACAGGGAGCCGTCGGAGAACGCCAACACGGCAGTTCCCGAAATGCGGAAAGGGCTGCCACACGCGGGCAGCCCCACAAGTGGGAGCAGGCCACTCAAGTCAGCCTGATCCCAACCGCCAGTATTCCCGGGAGAGCCTACCTGGCCTGAGCGCGCTTCGCCTGCGCAACAAGCTGCCGAACCCGCTGGCCGCCCTTGCGGCCGATCTTCTCATAGAATTGCGGGCCGTGCCGCTTCTTGGTGGTTTCGCCGCCCTTGCGACCGATGGACTCGTAGAACTCCGGACCGTGCCTGGCCTTGGTCGCGCGACCACCTTTGCGGCCGGCCTCACGGACCGTCATAGCTCCCTTTTCGGACATCTATCTCACCTCCCCGCAGCCCAGCTGCGGATCGCGGATCACCTGACCCGGAACGATAGCTCCCGCTCATTGCGGCTAGACTCCCACTATCATCCTACTCAGGTTACCCTGCTCCGCGACTAACGTCACTCCGTCGGGGCCCAAGATTGGCCCGCTCCCACCCATCCTGCCGAGGCCCAAGTCCCCGCCCTGTTGTAATTATAGAGAGTCCTAGATAGCCCGGCAATCAACCGAAAGTGCCCATTTCCCGACAATGTCGCACGTGAGACCACAACCGCAGACATAGCGGCCGCCCTACTGCCCCCGGCCTGCTCATCCGGCCGCTGGCCCGGCGTCCAATTGCTGGATTTGTGCGATCGCCCTCGCCAGTTGCTCCTGCCCGATGGGCTTGGTCAACACCACGCGGGCGCCGGCCGCCAGGGCCTTGTCCACGCGCTCGTCGTCATAGGCTGTGACCAGGACTATATTCGTCGGACACTCTCCCATGATCGCCCGGGTGGCCTCGACGCCGTCCTTCTCCGGCAGCCCCACGTCCATAAACACGATGTCCGGTCGCAGCGTCCGCGCCAGGTCCACCGCGGTATCGGCATCCCGCGCGGATCCGACCACCTCGCAGCCGATGGATTCCAGTTGCACCTTCAGCGTGAGGAGGATGACGAACTCATCCTCGACCACCAAGACGCGGGGTTTGCGAGGAGGGTTGGCACTGCGTTCTTCAGTCATGTTGTCCCCGTAATGCGATCACTCGATCCGGCGCTTCATTATACCGCTCTCGCGGCCGAACATAAAGTGACCCCTCGGCGGGGGAACTCAGAGCAAACGGCCACACCCTCGGCGCCGTGAGGCCGGGGTACCCCCTACGCCGCGCCAACATCGGAGGTGCAGTGAGGGCAACGCGTGGCCTTGACGGCGATCGCCGAGAAGCAGCGCGGGCAGTCCTTCGTTGCGGGCGCCGGCGCGGGAGCGCGGAACCGGTTGACCTGCTTGACCACGAGGAAGACCGCGAAGGCGACGATCAGGAAGCTGAAGATGTGGTTGATGAACTGACCGTAGTTCAGAGTGACCGCGCCGGCGCTATGGGCCTCGGCGAGAGTCGGGTACGGGCCTGGCGTGGAGCCGGCCTTGAGTACGGCGTGTAGATTGGCGAAGTCGACCTTGCCCAGCAGCAGCCCGATCGGCGGCATGATGACATCGGCCACCAGCGACTGGACGATAACCCCGAACGCGGCGCCAATGATGATGCCGACGGCCATGTCAACGACGTTTCCCCGCAACGCAAAATCCCGGAACTCCTTCAGCATCTTGCCTCCCATGCGACTGGTGTCACCGACACAGGAGGGGTTGAATGAAGGCCGGGATTATCCTTGTTCCGGGAAAGCCAATAGCTAGCGAGCGGAGCCCTCCGTCCGGCCCGCTCGCATCAGCTTGGAGGGCAGGCGACCGCCCTCCAAGCCCGCCTGAGAGCGCTCACACCATGCTGCGGGTGCGCAGAAGCCTGGCGACGTCGGCGTGACCGCCGGTCATGGCCCATTGCAGAGGCGTCCATCCATCATTATCGCGGAAGCTCGGGTCGGCGCCTCTGGCGAGCAGCACCTCGACGATCTGTCGATGCCCCCTCATGGCCGCGATGTGCAGCGGGGTGCGGCCCTGGTAGTCGCGACCGTTGATATCCACCTGATTCAGCCCCAGTCGCATCACGACGACCAGAGCGTTCCCTTGCCAGATCGCCGACAGCAGTCGGGGGTGGGCCGGCGCGGGACCGGCGCTGGGCTTGCCTTCCATTGGGCGCTCCTTTCACCATCGGCCCGCTTCCTGCGGGCTGGCGGAAGCTTCTGCTGGTTTGCTTCGCGTCCATGTGGAGTTATCGGAGCGCGGCCGCGATGAATGAAGCGGTGGAAGCGATTCGTGTGGCGGCCGCACCCGCAGGCCTGGCCGCCACCAGCGAACACCAGCGGTTCAGTTGCTCAGTACGACCCCCAGGGCAAGTGCGCCGACGGCGTACCACAGGTACCGGTTGCGCTTGGCGTTCTTCTGCCTATCGGCCTCCGCCTTCGCGTTAGCCTCGTCGAGCTGCTTCTGGAGTCTGGCGACGGCCTCCGCCTGGCGCTTGGCCGCGGCCTCGAGCTGGGTTCGTGTGTCCAGTCGCGCCTTGCCCAGGTCTCTCCCGCAGGATGATGTTCTCTTTCTCCAGCGCGTTGATACGCTCGCCCGCGGTCGCCGACCCTCCCGCGGGGGCCTCTTTGGGCGCAGCCTGAGAGGCGGCCTTCGCGAGCGCTCCACCTGCAGGCTCGGACGTCGTGGGCGCGGCCAGCGCGCCGCCCACGAGGAACATGATGACGATTGCGCTCAGTACCAGTACCGACAGGGTGCTTCTCATTGGCTTATCTCCTCCACTTTGATATGACCCCCGACTGCGCGGTGCTTTACCGTCTTCCCTGCGCGCCCCAGGAGCGAGGTCTCCTCCAGGGCGATCGCGGTTTCCCCAGGGCCCCTCACCAGGAAGACGATGGTGAACATCGTCGCCTCGGGGAGGTTGAGCGTGGGGGCCTCCGAGCGCTCGCCACCGATCCCCACCAGCCGGCCTTCCTGCGTCACTCCCGCGCTCCACGGAGAGAGCAGCCTGCCGGCGTCTACGAAGGCCTCTCCGCGGGAAACATACAGGGGCTCCAACACCGCGCTATCATAGCTGACCGTCACCCGGCCGCCAGTGAACTCCCGCGCCGGGGCCAGCCGGACTGCGATCGGCACCAGCGTGGGCTGACCGTCCGTCGTTACCGGCACCGACTGCTCCGCGGGGTAGACGCGCAGCTCCGGCGTGAGCCAGGGGACGGCGATGGCGCGGCGCGCCTCCGACGGCTTAGCGCCGGCCGCAGTCGCCTTGACCAAAGCGGTCAGATCGCCCGCCGGCAGGCCGGTCGCGGTAACCCGCCAGGTGAACTCACCGGCTGCTCCCGGCTCCAGCTTCTCCTTCACCTGCACTGCAGGCGGCCCTTCCGACAGACGAAGCCCGTCCGGTAGGGTCAGCGTCGCTACCAGGTTTCGTCGCGGCCTGTCCCCCGACGTTGGAGGCCTTACACTTGATCTCGAATGGATTCGGTGAGTAGCGATTCTCCGAGGTGACGACGAGCTTCTCAGGAGCGGTGAGCGCCAGCGAGATTTGGGGCGCGGCATTGACGGTGATCTCTCGCTCGACCTGGTTCGGCTCCAGGTTCTCGGAAGTCGCTTTCGCGACCAGATCGAGCGCGCCTGCTCGCGGCGCCGGTGGGCAGCACCCGCCAGCTCGTCTGCCGCGTCTCGCCGGGCTTCATCAGCCCGAGCTTCACCGTTGCCTCTCCCTCTGCCAGCTTCAGGCCCTTCGGCAACTCCAGCGTGCAGGCCGTGCCGCGCGACTCGAACCCGCCGCTGTTCTCGAGGTAGGCGATGACCGTGAACGGCTTCGTCTCCTCGTGCTGATAGTCCACCTCCGTGGGCGCGGTGAGGCCGAGTGACATCTGCGCCGGACTCAGTGAGATGCCGCCCACGCCGTAGAGCGTCGCGTAGCCGCGCTTCTCTCCGGGCTGAAGGGGCTGCGGGTTCCAGTAGAGTGCCACCGCGGTGTCCTGCTCCTGCTCGCCGCGCCGGGTGAAGTCCGCCCCTGTCGGGAAGGGGAAGTCCCAGGGCGAGTCCGCGAGCGTCCCCCAGTCGACCATCTCCAGCCGGTCGGGCGGCGTCAGGCCGGCGCCGCGAAGCGTCCCCTGCGAGATCACCTCCGGCTTCGAGAGCGAGTCGAAGGCCTGCCAGTAGTCTGGAATCTGCCCGCCCGAGAGCTGAGTCGCGGTCGTGATCGCCTTGTCGCCCGCCCGCAGGGGCGCGCCGTCGTTCGATCCGAGCATGGTATCGAGGACGATCCGCAGCCCGACCGTGTGGGCCGAAGCGCCCCGATTGGTGATGCTATAGATGATCCGCGCCGCGTCCTTGACCCGCGTGGTGGGGCTGCGGGCGAAGCCCAGCTCCTGCGACACCTCCAGGTCCCCGAGGGAACTGACACAGACTACGGTATCGCCGTCGGCGCGAGGCCCATCCTTGACCGATCCCACCGCGACCTCTTTGCCGGCCCTGCGTGAAGTGGGACCGCCGAAGATCATCGGCTTCCCGTCCACCAGCACGGTGGTGAACGACGTCCACGGCTGGCGGCTGCCGTAGATGAGGGGCCTGTTGTCATCCGAAGAGCGCGACGGATCGCCGCCGGTGGTGTCGACCGCGAGGCGGCCGGTTTCCTGCGGCCCGGGGTTGACGCGGATGCGCACGAACTCATTGCTGATGGTCGGTCCGGCCGGCGTCTCCGCCGCCTGCGCGCCGACTACGATCAGGGCGACGAGCGTTAGTGCGATGCAATAGTGGAGCGAGTGATGGCGCACGGCCTAACCTCTCTTCACCGCGCCTGCGGAGAAGACGAATGTCACGATCACCTTGCCCGCAGCGGGCTTTCCCTTGTCCATGCCGGGCTTGAACGTCCAGCCGCTCTTGAGGGCGCGCACGGCGGCGTCATCTAGGAGTTGATGTCCGGAACTCTTCGCCACCGTCACCGACTTGGTCGAGCCGTCAGCGCCCACCGCGACCGCGAGGCTGACCGTGCCCTCCAGGTCCTGGTCCAGGGCGTTCTTCGGGTACACCGCGAGCGGACCACCACCGCCGGCGATCCCTGGCCCATAGCTGGGCCCGCCCTCGACATCAGCCTTGCCTCCAGGGCCGGCCGGGTCCCGGCCCTGGCCGACGGGGCCGGAAGGCTCTTGCCGCCCTTCGAGGTGAGTACCCTCGGGGGCGCCGGCGCGGCTTTCAGTTTGCCGTGGCCGCTGGAAGCAACGCGCTTCGCGCCCAGCGTCCTGAACGCGGGCGTGGTGGTGGCGGAGCGCGGGCCCTTCGGGTCACCCCCGCCGCCGAGCGTCATCTTCTGCACCGGCCCCGCCTTCGTCTCGATCTTCGTCGTCGTCTCGGTCGGCGTCGGTGTGATCTCCGCTGCGACCGAGGTGATCTCTATCGGTATCAGCGCCTGGGGCAGTACGGCAGGCCGCGAGGCCCCGAAGATGCCGACCAGCACCAGCACGATGGAGTGGACGATCACCGACGATGCGGTGGCGATCCCAAACCGTCGATTGGCCGGCATGGGCGCGACGCGGGTTGCTGTCGAACCGGCTGCGATCATGTTGCGAATCTACTGCCTCCGCTGGTCCGGCTTCGGTTTCGGCGAGGCCGCCGAGCGCGATGCGATGGTAGTCGGCGAGGCGCACCTGGTCGAGCGCCCCGACCAGGTCGGAGTAGGGGACCGTCTCGTCCGGCATCACCACGATCTGAGTCTCCAGATCGCCTCCGGTGAGGCGATTGAGGGCGGCGCCGATCTCCTCCGTCGCCACCGGCGAGCCATTCAACTGCACCGGCTGGCCGGGCTTGAGGGAGAGTACGACGCGGTCCTGGACCGGCGCCGCGGTCGCCGCCTTCGGCAGCCGCAGGTCCATGCCGGTGTGGGGCTTGCCCACGAGCGTCGAGGCCACCGCGAAGAAGATCAACAGGTTGAACACCGTATCGATCATCGCCGTCAGATCGAGGTAAGGTCGGATGCGCCGACGGCGGCGCGGAAGCACGAACTCCTGGCTCATAGCCGGGCCCCAGCCATGGTCTGGATGTTCAGCAACTCGGTCACCCGCAGCTCGATCTCATGGGTCACCGCCTCGACATGGGCCGAGAGCGAGTTGTAGACCACCAGGAACGGGATTGCGATGGCCAGTCCGGTGAAGGTGGTGATCATCGCCTCCGCGATGCCCGCGGGCAGCAGCGATGGATCGCCCATCCCGCCCTCCACCGATGGCGTGGAAGATCTTGATCAGACCGGAGATGGTGCCCAGCAGCCCCAGCAGCGGGGAGACGGTCACGATGGTGGCGAGCACGGGCAGATGCCCGTCGAGGGTCGGCTGCTCCGTCATCGCCACTTCCCGCGCCACCTCGCGCAGATCGTCCTTGGGCATGTCGAAGTGGGCGAGGGTCGCGGCCAGCACCCGCGCTACCGGACCGGCGGTAGCTTCACACACGCCCCTGGCTTCCTCGGTCGACCCGCGCTCCAGCGCGGCGCGGATCTTGCCCATCAGCTTCTCGCAGTCCACCCGCGCGTTCTTCAAATATAGCCATCGCTCGATGGAAACGATCAGGGCCACGACAGAGCACAGCAGAAGCGGGATCATTACGATCCCACCCTTCACCACAGGTTCGAACACGGCGACTCCCTCCCGCAGCAGCAAAATGGCAATAAGCGGAAGCCGGAGCCCTTCGGCAGACCCTCGGCTCAGTCTCTCGCGCCGGACGCTTAGACACAGGGGGGCAGCAGTTGTCGCGCCTGATCGCCCACCGAGTGGCGGAGCAAGCCAGCCTCTGCCGTCTGTCAGGGGCATTCCGAGCAGGTCCGGCCGGAGTCTACTTCACTTCTACCACGCTCACCGGATACCAGCCATCCGCCTCCCGGCCCTCGATCGCCAGCCGCACGGCCGGCTTCGAGGTGCGCGGGTCAACGATGCCGACGGCCAGCCGGGCACTTGCCCTTCGCCAGCCTCTCTGGGAACTTGAACGATTCCGACGCGGTAACCGCGCCCGGCAGCCAACCCTTGATGGAGGTCGCCGAGAACAGGGGCACGCTCGTGCCGGCCGCGTCGGTGAGGCGGAAAGCCAGTCGATAGTCGCCGTAGGGGGGGGCGACGCCCACGTTCTCCCATCCCATCTTCACATCGAAGCCCGCACCGAGCTTCGCCTGATCGGCATGCTCCAGCGAACGCAGCACGAGCCGGTAGCCCAGTTTCCGAAGCAGCCGCTCGACCTCGGGCCGGAAGCCCTCCGGGATCGCCGCCGACTTGTTGTTCACGTAGCTGCCGTGGTAGGCGAGCGCGTAGTCGAAGATGGGGCGCACCTCCCACCCCTCTTTGACCCACTTCCGCATGTCCCAGCAGGTTTCCCAGGCGACCGGAGCCACCTTCCAGACCTCCTCCGCATCCGACTCCTTGACCTGCTCGGGGTAGGCGTCCCGCATGTGGTTCCAGCAGGGAGAGAATCCGCCCATGTCGCCCAGGCAGTCGGCGCGCCAGCCCGCGCCGCGGCCGGTGGCCTGCTTCATCGCCTCCCGGTCGCCGATCAGCATCACCTTCAGAGTGTTGGGGAAAGCCTGGAAGTAGGCGTCGATGATCGCGGCACGCGTTTTCGGCAGAGGCATCTCCACCCCCGTGCCGGACATGTGCCACTCGCCCCACAGGCCCACCGATCCGAGGTCGAGGTGATCGACGTCGGGATGGTTGTCATAGCCGCGCGCCCAGTTCCGCGAGCAGGCGGAAGTGCGCCTCTTGGAAAATCGGGTCCTCGAAATCCGGCACCCAATGCTTCCCGCCTTCGTAGTGGAAATCGTATCCCTTGCACCCCTTATCCTTGAGCCACTGGGGCGAATCCATATACTCCCGCGAGCCGGTGCACATGGCGCGGAAGCTGAGCTTCTGGCCCGCCCGGTGAGCGTGTGTGAGGAGATCGTCGAGCAGGCCGAAGTTGATCTCCTTCTCGGCCGGCTCCAGCGCCCTCCAGTAGAAGCGGGCATAGGCCGCGCCGCTGGGCAGGCCCTCCAGCGCCGGGTCATCGTCGGCGAAATGGTGAAACGTCTGCCATCCCATGTGGGGGTTGGCGAACAGCTCGTCGGTCTCTTTGGGCTCGATCCTCACCGCTTCAGCTCCCTTCGTCGCACACTGCCGGCGCGTCTGCTACTTCGACCCGAATGCGCTCACCGGATACCATCCGTCCTTGTCTCTGCCCTCGATCGCCAATCGCACCGCGGGCTTCTTGGTGACCGGGTCCACTACCCCGAGCGCGATCTCATACTGCCCCCTCGGTATCTGCTTCGGGATCGCGATGGTCACCGCGACGGTCTTCTTGCCGGGCAGCCAACCCTTGATCGAGGCCTTCGTCATCGCCACCAGGCTCTTGCCCTGCTTGCTCCTGAACTCGAATGCCAGGTAGTAGTCGCGATAGGGGGGTGCCACGCCAGTATTCTCCCACTGCATCTTGGCGACGAACTTGCCGCCTCGCACGATCTGCGGGGAGTACTCCAGTGACCGCAGCACCAGCCGGTAGCCCAGCTTGCGGATGAGCCGCTCCACCTCCGGCTTCTTCCCCTCCGGGATGGGCTGCGACTTGTTGTTCGCATAGCTGGCGTGATAGGCCAGGGCGTAGTCGAAGATGCCGCGGACATCCCACCCTTGCTTCACCCAGTGGTTCATGTCCCCACACGTCTCCCAGGCTACCGGCGCGCGCTTCCACGCGCTCTCCGCGTCCGACTCCTTGACCAGCTTGGGGTAGGCATTCTGCATGTGGTTCCAGCCCTTGCTGTAGTCGCCCAAGCAATCGGCGCGCCATCCGCAGCCGCCGCTGAGGGCGTGCTTCAGGGACTCGGTGTCACCGATCAGCCCGAGCTTCAGTGAGCGCGGGAAGGCCTTGAGATAGGCGTCGATGATCTCCTGGCGCGTTCTTGCCGGCGGCATCTGAAGGCCGGTTTCGCTCATGTGCCACTCGCCCCACAGACCCACCGAGCCGATATCGACGTAGTCCACGTCGGGGTGCCCGTCATACCTCTTGCCCAGTTCCCGGATGAGCCGGAAATGCGCTTCCTTGAAAATGGGGTCGTCGAAATCCGGCACCCAGTAGGTGCGGCCCTTGCCCTGATACTTGTACTCGTATCCCTTGCAGCCTTTGGCGCGCAGCCAGTCGGGCGCGCCGGAGGGAATGCTGGAATCGGTGCAGGCGATCATGACGCGGAAGCCCATCTTCTGGCCCACTCGTTTGGCGTGCGCGAGCATGCCGTCGAGCTTGGCGAAGTCGATCTTGCCCTCGACTGGCTCCAGGTCCCGCCAGTAGAACCGGATGTAGGCCGATCCGCTGGGCAGCCCGGCTAGGTTCGGATCCTCGTCCGCGAACTTGTAGAAGGTCTGCCACCCCATGCCGGGGTTGGCGAGCAGCTCACTGCTCTCCTTGGGTTGCACGCTCAAGAGCGGGGCCGCGCCGGCCCCCGCGCGGAGCCCCGATTGCGCCAGTAACGCCAGCGCCAGCGCGCACAACACCCCCATGCCCGTTCTCATCTTCTCTCGCTCCCTGACATCACGGTAGGCAGATCGTCGGCGGTCACTCCGCCGCTCGCATCGACTCCTCCATGGCGATGCGTGTCCATTCGTCGAACCGCCATGGCTGGTGGTTGCAGGTGTGCGTGTCTTTGACGGTCATCTCCAGCGCGCACCCGTACTCCTCACAGATCGCGACCGTTTCCCGGATGTCGCGCCGCACCAGGTCGCCGTCGAACTCGACCCCGGCCAGATAAGCCGGGTTGGGCTTCCATCCGAAGATGATCTTCGATCCCAGCTTCTCCGCGCTCATGCGCTTATCCGCCCATGGGGAGATGGAGACGCGGCGCAGCCGGGGCACCCGGCGCTTGAGCATGTCGAGCTTGAGGTGGAGGGGCTCGCAGCACCCGTAGTAGTTGAGGCCGAAGCGCTTCAGCAGCGGGAGCTGATACTCGAGCACGAACTCCTCGTGCATCGCCGGCGAGACCTCGGAGAAGGTCTGGGCATCGGCAAAGCCCCACAGGTCGAGCAGCCGCACGCGCCCGTCAAAGCCGGGGGAGGGGAGATCGCGGCACCACCCGAACGACCCCGATCCGCAGTAGTCGTTCCCGTTGTTGAGGGTGAGCAGCCCCTGCGACTCCATCGCGTCCATCACCGCCAGCGTGCCCTCCATTAGGAATCGCATGCCGGTGTGCACGATGTCCGGATCGTCCGTCATGTCCATGAATGTCTGGTTAATGCCGCGCAGCAGCGTCCACTCGTCGATCAGGCCGGTATGCATCCACACCCCGCCCTTCTGGCGGACCTGGAGGATGTCGCCGACCAGCTCCTGCGCCGACTCCAGGTTGCGCTTGCTGCCCTCCGGATCGTGGGTCGCGGTCGGCTTGCGAAGCCGGTCGAGGTCGGCACGCGTCTTGATCGGCGGGTCCCAGACGTAAGCGCCGCGAGCCGCCTCCGGGCGGACATAGGTCTGGTGGACACCCCAGCCGCCGATCTCGACCGCGTAGTTGACGGTGTAGGTGTGGTCGCACACCTGGTCGTCGCGGAAATGCTCGGAAGCGTAGATACGTCGGCGCAGCCCATGCTCGACGCGCCGCGCGTCCTCCTCCTCGCAGGCGAGGTCGGACTCGGTCAGCAGCTCTTCCCAGGACCCCTCGGGGGAGCAGTACACAGGCGGCCGGATCGGCTTCAGCGCGGCTTGCGCGTACCAGATCTCGCGCTTCTCGTCCTGCTCGGGTCGGGCCGCGATCTCGGCGATACGCTTGGCGAGATCGCGGATGATGACTCTGTCTTTGGGGGTCATGACGGGGCGCTATCTCCCTGCGTGTAGGGCGGACGCCGCGCGGGCCGGTCCGCCCGAGGCGACTCACGGCTCGCCTCTCGGCGGAGCATATTCCGGCAGGGCGAGGGTCAGTCCTGCCCGCTCAGTCGCGTCAGGCCAGGCCCCGACTTCGGGTCGCCCGGCCCGGTCAGATCCCCAACCGCGCTCGCCTCGCGCAGGTGATCCTTCATCACCATCAGTTGCTCGGCGCTGAGGCCCCTTTCGATCATCGGAAAGATGAGCGTGTCTTCCTTCGAAGCGTGGCGCTCCAGCAGCGTACGGGTCAGGCCGAAGATGGTGCGCAGGCGCGAGAGCGCCTGTGTGTCGATCTCCCCCGCCTGCGCAATCCCCCTGGCGGCCGCGATCAGCTCTTCGGTGCGGGTGGAGATAACCTGGTGGGCGCGCAAGTCCTCCTCCGCCTCCGAGTTCATGAACTCTCCCAGCAGCCCTGCCCGGCTCGCCTCCGGGTAGACGAACTGCTCCTCCCGCTGGAAATGCAGCAGCAGGCCCTCCTGGAACTGACCTAGCCGGGAGCGAAGCGTCTGGGCAGGTCCGGCTGCGCCCGGGCCCGGCTTCAGCTCTTGCAGCGCCACCTGCGCCTCCGTCAGATCGGCCAACACGAGCCGATGTTCTCTTCGCAGATCATCTGTGGGCGAGTCCTTGCGCATGGCGCATCTCCTGTGCAGCAATCTGGCAGCCATGACTCTGTTTGGCGGGCGTCCGTGCCCTCCTGTCCTCTTGGCAGCCAACTCCGGCCCCAGGCTCATTCTGCAGGCCCAAAGGACAGTCAAGGGAAGCGCTCCTCCGCCGCCGAAATGCGGCTGTGGGAGAACGCTCATGCCTACATTGCTAGAGAAGATCGCGGGATGCATCGCCGGTTCGTGGGTCGGCTCTGCGATGGGAGCCCCGGTGGAGGGGTGGTCGCGAGAGGAGATCAGCGCGGCCCACGGCTTTCTCGACAGGCTGCTGCCGTACCGGCACTACACCGACAGCACCGACTGGACGCGGCTGCCCGGCACGACCGAGGACGGCATCGAGCGCCAGAAGCTCATCGCCACCGCCATCATCGAGAGAGCAGGATCGCATCCTCGCGCACGACCTGGTGCGGGTCTGGCTGCGCGACCTCGACCCCGAGAAGATGAAGTACAAGCAGGAGCGCTTCGACCGCTCGCTGCTCGAGCTCGCACGGGCGGGCGTGCCGCCGGCCGAGCTGGGCCGGCTCTGGCCCTTCCCGAACGTGGTCTCGCATGGCGCGCGCCTCCCATCCGCTGGGCCTGATCAACGCCGGCGACCCGGAGGGCGCGGCCGATGACAGCCTTCGAGGTGGGCACGGTCTACGCCCTGAACACCATCGCGTTCGGGTCTGCGCTGGGCGGCCCTCTACAACGCCGCGATCGCCGAGGCCTGCAAGCCGGACGCCACGGTGGACTCGGTGCTGCGACGCGGTGAGCTCGTTTCGTGCACTACCGCGCCGAGGCGGGGAGCCTCTACGCGATGCTATGACACCATCGAGAGCGAGGTCGAGCCACGCCCTCGAGCTGGCCGGTCGAGCACACCGACCCGATGACGATGCGCGACGAGTTCTACGAAGCCTACTCCGGGCGGCGACTACTTCAACTACGGCATGTCGCAGGCGAATGAGATCGTCGCCAAGGGCCTGGCGGTGTTCGCCATCAGCCAGGGCGACCCGAGAGCAGGCCATCCTCACCTCAGTCAACTTCGGCCGCGACACCGACTGCCTCGCCGCCGTCGCAGGCGGCCTGGCGGGCGCGCTTTCGGGGAGCCAGGCGATTCCCCGGAAGTGGATCGACCAGGTGAACGAGGCGACTCGCCAGGACCCGTACACGAACAACCAGCGCACCATCGAGGAGACGGCAGACGGGCTGTACTCCGCCTTCCAGGCGAAGCATGGCCGGGCTAGCGAGCAGTTGCGACTGATGAGTGAGGCCTGTCAGAGGCCGGGGAGGGTCAGGTGAGAGTCGGCGGCACGCGTGATAGACCGCGAGGACGCGCGGGGCCGTCAGGGGAGTGTGACAGTAGGTTTCCGGAGCGCCGTAAGCTGCGGCATGGCCTGGCGCTGACCGTACTGCTGATAGGCCTGGTAAGTTGGCCGATACTCTCGGTAAGTGGGACCATGGCACCGGGTGGCGCGGCGCGACACCGCTTGCCGGCGCGGCAGGTTCTCATCGGATACTGCGACTACAGGGATGTAGCACTGATAGGCACTTGGTCGCGCCGCTCCGGTTGGCGGGACCCGGCGGCCAGGCGCAGCGAATCTGTGTTCAGAGAGCTTCTCCCTAGAGGTGGCCAGTGGGCTCTCTACCACACCGGACGCGATCCGATACTCGTGACCACGAAGGCACCCCACGTAAGCCTGGGAGAGCATGGAGAGCGCCACTACTACGCCGACCTGATCAAGCCCACCGGCGATGGGCGCGATAGCCGCCACAGGGACTGGATAGCAGTATCAGGGGAGTACGCAGTTGATCGTCGCAGGTTGGACTCACTGCCGAACGTGGATGACGAGATGACCAGGGCCATGCGACGCGGACTGACAGAGGCGCGCGTCCCGGTTTCTCGTGATGCGCGGATCCGCCAGAACGCAGATGTCGGTCTGGATGGAAGCGGGCACAGAGAACGTCTGCTTGTCTTCGCGCCCGGTCCCCAACCAGGTGCGGCGCTGATCGTGGTGGGATGGCGGACAGCCGAAGGGAAGCTCAGACTGAGCATCGTCGCCCGGCCTGGCGATGATCTCCTAAGGAACGAGTTCGCGATGGCCCAGGTTCTTACAGTCGCCGACATCAATGGTGACGGCCGGCGCGAGGTGGCGGTGCTGTGGGGGATCCCGGACGGCATGGGTGTGGACCTCTACGAGTTCAGCGCTTCGGGACCCAAGCGTGTGCTGCGAAGCGTCTGGGGTGACGCCTGACCACCTGAACTCCTCACGGGAGAAGAACATGACCACAGACGAGACGCGATACCATCCGTGCGACGTGCTGGTCGCGGGCGGCGGGATGGCCGGAATCGCCGCCGCCATCGCCTCTGCGCGGGCCGGCGCCAGAACGATACTGGTCGAGCAGGCGGGATGGCTAGGCGGGCAGGGAGTGACCGGGGCCACCGGGCTCCACAGCTTCTTCAACGTCTTCGATGCGCACCCCGGCGCGGAGCGGATGCGAGTGGTGGCGGGCATCGCCCAGGAGCTGGTTGACCGGGTGCAGACGATGGGCGGCGGCCTCGGGCATGTGCGCATGGAGCGGGGCGGCGATTTCGTCAGCATGCTCACCCCCGTCGAGCCTGAGGTCTGCAAGCTCGCGGCCGCCCGGATGTGCCTGGAGGCGGGCGTGCGGCTGCTGCTGCACACGGTTCGTAGACGAGGTGCGCCGCAAGCGCCGGGCACATCGGCGGGGTGGTGGTCTGGAACAAGGCCGGCCGCAGCCTGCTGCAGGCGAAGCAGTATATCGATTGCACTGGCGACGGCGACCTCGCCGCCTATGCCGGGGCCGAGTGCCAGACCTTCGCGGCGGACGATCCGGGCGCCTACTCGGCCGGGTTCACCTTCCGGCTCTGCAACGTCGATCTGGCCGCGATGGAGGCCGACCTCGATCGACGGGGCCTGCATCACCCAGCTCGCCCATGCCGTGAAGCCCGGGATGCAGCGCCCCGACCTCGTGCGCCTCGGCATCAGCATCTGCGAAGCTGAGAGAGCTGACCGGTGAGTGGACGCCGAGCTACTTCCTGTCGTCCTCGCTTCGCCCGCGCGAGCTGACCTACTGCAACTGCATCAACTACGGGCCCAACGACGGGCTCGACGCCGACGCGCTCGACCACGGCCGAGACCGACCTGCGCGGCAAGATGTTCGATGTGGCAGAGCTGTTCCGCAAGCACGTGAAGGGCTGCGAGGACTGCTATGTCGCCGGCCCGGCGCCCACCGTCGGCCAGCGCCGCGCCCGAGCCGTCATCGTGTGAGTACGAGCCTGACCGAGGATGATTGCACCGAGGGCCGGCAGTTCGACGACCAGATCGGCTGCTTCGGGTTCATCGACAACTCGGAGCACTTCGTGCGAGAGGCGGGAGCATACGGCATCCCCTACCGCTCCCTGCTTCCCCGCGGCCTCGACAACGTGCTCGTCGCCGGCCGCATGACATCGGTCGACACCGTCGCGCACAACAGCACCCGGAACACCGTTTGCTGCCTGGTCTCCGGGCAGGCGGCCGGCACGGCCGCGGCCCTCGCGGCCCAGCGCTGGCACGCGGCCGTCTCAGGTCGATGTCCAGGAACTCCGGGCCGCGCTGCCAAGGCGGCCGGCGTGCTGCTCGAACCGAGACCCGACCCGATCCCTTAGTGAGGAGTGGCCATGAAGATGCATCGAGAGCCGGCGCGTGAAATCCCGGTCGCGCGGGAGACGGATGTCATTGTCGTCGGGGGCGGCCCGGCCGGTCTGGCCGCGGCCATCGCCTCCGCGCGAGGCGGCGCGAAGACGGTGTTGGTGGAGCAGTTCGGCTATCTCGGCGGCACCGCCACCGCGTCGCTGATGGCCTGCATCAATGGCTTCCGCAACCAGGTGGAGCCGGACGCGACCCAGACGGTGCGCGGTATCGCCGAGGAGATCGTGCTCTCGCTCAAGGAGATCGACGGCCTGGGCCAGAGCCCCTACCAGCAGAAGGCCTACCCGACCGACGCCCGGGCAGCTGGAGTACAGCTATGCCATCGACACCGAGAAGTTCAAGTACGTCACTCTGAAGATGTGTGTCGAGGCCGGCGTGGACCTCATGTTCCACACCTACTTCTGCGATAGCATTGTCGACAATAGCGCCATCCGCGGCGTGATCGTCGAGAACAAGTCCGGCCGGCAGGCGCTGATGGGCCGAAGTCGTGGTCGACGCCAGCGGCGATGCTGACGTTGCGGCGCGGGCGGGCGCGCCGTTCTGGCAGTTCGAGCGGGACGATCCGCACAAGCTCACCGAGCAGTTGATGTATCGCATCGAGTTCGGCTCCGTCAGGCCGGAGGGAGTCCATAGCTGCGATTTCGGCTCGAACGCGGTGGTCTGGGGGCCGCGGATCAGGGCCATCAAGGGAGACGACGGCGACGAGCTCTCACGGGCGGAGGTCGAGGCCCGGCTGGAGGTGTACGACGATTTCGCGGCCAAGCAGGCGGAACACCCCGAACTCAGCGACGCCAAGCTGGTCGAGACGCCGCCGGCGATCGGCATCAGGCAGACCCGGTTCGTCGAGGGCGAGTACAAGCTGACCGCGGACGACGCCATCACGGGCCGCCTCTTCGATGACGTCGTCGCCATCAGCCCCTGCCCGATCATCGACTACTACGGCTATCGTCGCTATCTGGAGCACGAGGGCTACGACATCCCATACCGCTCTCTGGTGCCGCAGAAGATCGACCAATTACTGGTCGCCGGGCGCTGCATCTCGAGCGAGCAGCAGCCTTACGAGTCGCATCGCGCGATGGTGCCGATCATCGCCATCGGCGAGGCCGCCGGAGCCGCGGCCGCGCTGTCCTGCCAGACGAAAATCAGGCCGCGTGACCTCGACGTGAAGCGCCTTCAGAAGGCGCTGCTGGCGCAGGGCGCCGAGCTGCGGCTGCCCAGGAAGTAGGGAATGAGCATGGTCACTCGCTGGGATCTCATCACCGTCGGCAACCTCTCCCGTAACCGCTACTGGGGCGATGACGAGAGCAAGCCGGCCCGGCCCACCCTCTGCACCAGCACGCTGATCCGAGGCGACGGGTTCTGCCTGCTCGTCGATCCCTCGTGCGAGGACGGCGAGCGCATGGCCGCCGAGCTGAACCGGCGCTCCGGGCTGAAGCTGGAGCAGATCGACACAGTCTTCCTGACTCACGACCACGGCGACCATCACTATGGGCTGCGGCACTTCCCGGGCGCGCGTTGGTGCGCCGCGGAGGGAGTGGCCGCGAAGATCAATGGAACTGGCCAGTATAGCCGGAAGGTCGAGCCCGCATCGGCCCGCCTGTTCGACTGCATCGAGGTGATCCCCACCCCCGGCCACACCGTCGACCACCACAGCCTGCGCTTCGAGTGCGAGGGGTTGTGGGTGGTGATCGCGGGTGACGCGGTGATGACGCGCGACTTCTGGCGCGACCGGCGGGGGTTCTTCAACTCCGTCGACATCGAGCAAGCCGGCCACACCATCGAGCGGCTGGCCGAGGTGGCCGACGCCATCGCGCCGGGGCATGACAACTGGCTTCTGACGCGGAGAGGCAGGTAACGATGATCCCACGCGTACGCTTCGGACGCACCAACCTCGGAGTCACCCGCATCGCCCTCGGCGGATACCCCTTCGGAGGGGTGAACAGGGCCAAGGGATGGGACCCGTTCACGCCGGAGGGGCGAAAGATCGCCATCGGCACCATTCGCGCCGCGCTCGACGCGGGCATCAACTACATCGACACCGCTCCCAGCTACGGCAACGGCAACAGCGAGTCCATCATCGGCGAGGCCACCCAGGGGCTGCGGGACCGGTTCACGCTGGCGAGCAAGGCCGGCTACTGGGGTGAGGCCAAGGCCGCCGATATCACCGCCAGCGTCGAGGCCTCCCTGAAGCGCCTGCGCACCAACGTCATCGACGTCATGCAGTTCCACGGCGGCATGTACACACCGGACGAAGTGAACCGCATCCTCCACGGTGGGCTGCTCGACGCGCTGATCGCCCAGCGGGAGAAGGGCAACATTCGCTTCATCGGTTTCACCGTGGAAGAGCCCTGGACGGCGCGGCCGCTGATCGCCAGCGGCCAGTTCGACGTCATCCAGGTCCGTTACAACCTCATCTATCAGTCCGCCTCCGAGCACGTGCTCAACGACGCCAAGGCCGCCGACATGGGCGTGTGTCTGATGCGACCCCTTACCTCCGGGATCTTCCAGCGCCTGGCCTCCTATATCGCGCCGCAATGGAAGGAGGAGGAGCTGTACGAAGTGGCCCTCAAGTTCGTGCTCTCCGACAGTCGCGTGCACACCGCCAACCTCGGCATGCGGTGGCCGGAAGAGGTGGCGAGGAACGTCGCCCTCGCCGAGTCCTACACTCCCGCCTTCGACATGGCCGACCTGCCGCGCGGCACCGCCGCCATCTACCAGACCGACGACGAGATGCACCCCGGAAGCTAGTGGGCATCCAGTGGGCAGCAAGCAGACAAGGGCCGGGTAGTGTCAAGTATTGTGTGTAAATCCGGGTAGCGGTTTACGGCTCCACTGAGCGTTCATATGGGCGATTAGGGCGTAGACGATGCGCTCGCAGCTGGCGTCGTTGCAGAAGGCCGACATGGGCCGGGTGCGTCGACGCACCTCCCGAAAGCAGCGCTCGATGGCATTGGTGGTGCGCAGTTTGGGGCGCAGGGAGGCTGGGTAGTCCAGATGAGCCAGCAGTGCTTCCAAGTCTTGCTCCAGGCAGGCGACGGCTTTGGGGTAGCTGCGCTGCCAGCAGGCTTGCCACTGGTGAAAGGCCGCCCGCGCCTGTCGTCGGGTGGCGGATTGGTAGATGGTGCGGGCGCCGGCGATCACTCGGGGCTGATCCTTGCGGCGCACCTGATTGGCCACGTTGCGCAGCTTGTGCACCCAGCAGCGTTGGTGGCGGGCGTAGGGATAGATGAACTTGAGCGCCCCGATCAGCCCGGGGGCGCCGTCGGTGATCACCAAGTCCAGGTGCTCTCCCTTGAGCCCGCGCAACCAGCGCTGATGCAGCAGCGCACTCCACTGGGCTTCCGATTCGCCATCGGCCAGGGCGAAGTCCAACAGCTCCCGCTTGCCTTGGGTGTCGATGCCTAGCACCACCAACACCCGGCGTTTGCTGAGCCCAGAGGCGCTCTTCACGCTCATGCTCACCCCATCCAGCAGCAGAAACCGCCACCGGTCGGGCAGGGCGCGGGCGTGGAAGGCGCGCACCCGCGCCTCCAGCTGCTTGGCGATCCGGCTCACCGTGGTGGCGGACGGGCACGCTCCCAACAAGGCCTCCAGCACCTCTCCCACCCGCCGGGTCGCCACCCCCGCCACGAACATCTCCAGGATCAGCTGGTTCACCAGCGGCTGGCGGCGCTGGTAGCGGCCAAAGACTTCGGGCTGATAGCTGCCCTGGCGGCTGCGCGGCACCCGCAACCCCTCCAGCAGCCCCAGCTCCGTCACCAGATCCCGCTTCCGATAGCCATTGCGCCAATCCTGGCGGGTGCTACTGCGGCCATAGCGGCTCGCCCCCAGCCGCTGCGTGATCTCGCTCTCCAGCGTGAGCTCCATCATCCACCGCAGCTGCTCCCGCGCCCCCGCGGTCAACTCTCCCTGGGTGTGCAGCCCCATCTCCTCCTGCCATTCCGACAGGGCTTCCCGCTCCCATCCCGAAACTCTCGCCATGGGTGTAAGCCTCCTTCCTGTTGTGTTTGCGCTCAACAGTGGAGTCTTACACCCTCTCCCTGGCCAAATCCCTTTCTACACACTTTACGGTACACTACCCAAGGGCCGTCTCGCTTCCCAACGGGTAGCCGATGGTGATATGCTGAGTGTCGCGCGGCTGGGATGTGACTCGCGCCTGCTATCATCGTGACCGAAGGAGATGCGCGTGAATGTGAGTGACATCAAGCCGCGAATGCTGATGGGGCCCGGGCCCTCCGACGTGAACCCCCGCGTGCTGGAGGCGATGGCCCGCCCCACCGTCGGCCACCTCGACCCGCAGTTCCTCACGATCCTCAACGACATCCGCGAGATGCTGCAGGCGGTCTTCCAGACCAAGAACCAGCTGACGCTCGCCGTCAGCGGCACCGGCTCGGCCGGCATGGAGACCTGCGTCGTCAACCTGATCGAGCCGGGCGACACAGATGCTGGTCTGCGTCGAACGGCGTCTTCGGCCAGCGCATGAAGGACGTCGCCGAGCGCGCCGGCGCCAAGGTGACCACGATCGAGGTGCCCTGGGGCCAGGTCTTCACCGCCGACCAGGTCGAGGAGGCCATCGCGCGAGCACGGGCCGTTCAAGGTCGTCGGCATCGTCCACGCCGAGACCACCACCGGCGCCGCGCAGCCGATCGCCGAGATCAGCAAGGTGGTGCACGACACCGGCGCGCTGCTCCTGGTCGACACCGTCACCAGCCTCGCCGGCATGGAGGTGGACGTCGATGGCTGGCAGATCGACGCCTGCTACAGCGGCACGCAGAAGTGCCTGTCCTGCCCGCCGGGCCTCTCGCCCGTCACCTTCAGCGCGGCCGCGGAGCAGGTGATCGGCGAACCGCAAGACCAAGGTCCAGAGCTGGTACCTGGACATGAACATGGTGCGGCAGTACTGGGGCTCCGAGCGGCTCTACCACCACACCGCGCCGATCAACATGAACTACGCCCTGCACGAGGCGCTGCGGATCGTGCTGGAGGAAGGGCTGCCCGCCCGCTGGCAGCGGCACACGCGGCACCACCGGGCGCTGAAGGCCGGGCTGGAGGCGATGGGCATCAGCTACCTCGCCGACCCGAAGCACCAGCTGCCGATGCTGAACGCGGTCGCCGCGCCCGACGGCGTCGACGAGGCGGCGGTCCGCAAGCGGCTGCTGGACGAGTATCGGCATCGAGATCGGCGGCGGCCTGGGCGAGTTCAAGGGCAAGGCCTGGCGCATCGGCCTGATGGGCGAGAGCGCCACCGAGCGGCATGTCACCGCGGCCCTGGGCGCGCTGGAGACGATCCTGCGCGGCTCGGGCAACGCCGCCGTCGCGGCCGCCAAGGCTTCCTACTCAGGATAGCGGAGAGCGACGTGTTCTCACGGATCAGCAATCGGCCGGATACACCACGGGTCGCCGACCTGCGAGCCGCGTCCGCACGGCGATGGAGCATCCCGCCGTCGGCTGGGACTGCCCCAAGCGGATCGACGACAGCTTCCTGTCCGAGCCGCTGCCGGTGCGCAAGGCCCGCGCCGATGGCGCTGAAGCTGTCAGCGCATGCCGACCGACCTCTGGGCAGGGCCAGCTCTTCGCCGGCTCGATGACGCTGGAGGAGCCGCGCGTCCATGCCGAGTGGGGCTTCCCCGACTACCTCACCGAGGCGGAGCGCGCAGGCGGCGGCCGAGCGCGGCCTGAGCATCCACTCGTCTTCGGCCACATCGTGCCGGACTACCCGCAGCTGCTGCGCGAAGGGCCTGCAGCGGCATCCGGGCGGAGGCCGAGGCGCGAGCTAGCCGCAGGCCGCCGCGCCCGAGGAGACGGCCTTCCTCGACTCCGTGATCATCTCGCTGGACGGCGTGATGCGACTTCGCCGCGCGGCTGGCCGAGCGCGTGCGAGGCGGAAGCCGCGGCCGCAGTCCGACGCCGCCCGCGCGGCCGAGCTGCGGCAGATGGCCGCGAACCTGCGCCAGGCGCCCGGCCGGGCCCGCGCAGACCTTCTGGCAGGCGCTCCAGTCGGTCTGGCTGCTGCACATGATCTTCCACTCCACCATGAACGGCAACGCGATGGGCCGGCTGGACCAGTACGCCTGGCCCTACCTGGAGGCCGACCTGGCGGCCGGGCGCATCGACCTGGCGCGCGCGGCGGAGCTGACGGACTGCTTCTGCCTGAAGTTCAACGAGCGCGCCAAGACCACCGAGGAGCAGCGGCCCGAGGCGCGCGAGCCGGAGCCGCATCGACCCGGCCG
This sequence comes from uncultured Armatimonadota bacterium, assembly GCA_963699135.1. Taxonomy (GTDB): domain Bacteria; phylum Armatimonadota; class Hebobacteria; order Hebobacterales; family Hebobacteraceae; genus JBEKKD01. The sequence goes on from OY969415.1 coordinate 3,493,937, forward strand.
GCGCACCCGCCACTACACCTCCTCGCAGCTCGGCACCGAGCGCGACTGCGCTCGACGCCACCAACCACTGGCTGCAGAACATCGTCGTCGGCGGCCTGACGCCCGGACGGGCGCGGACGGCACCAACCCGCTGACCTTCCTGCTGCTGGAGAGCTACCGCCGCAACCAGATGACCAACCCGCTGCTGACCGTGCGCGTGCACCGCGGACTCGCCCGCAGGAGCTGCTCGGCTACGCCTGCGAGGTGCTCAAGGACGGCGGCGGCATGCCCGCCATCTTCAACGACGAGGCGATCATCCCCGCCCTGGAGCGCATCGGCATCCCCACGCCCGGACGCCCGCGACTACACCAACGACGGCTGCTGGGAGGTCATCATCCCCGGCCGCACCGACTTCCGCTTCCAGCGCCTCAGCCTGATGCTCTGCCTGGAGTGGGCGCTCAACCGCGGCCGCTCGCGGCTCGACGGCTGCGCAGCAGGGCCCCGACACCGGCGACCCGCGCGCGCTTCACCTCGCTACGAGGAGGTCTGGCAGGCGTTCCTGCGCGCAGCTCGACGCGATGGTCGGGCGGCGTGGTGCAGCACGTGGTCGACGACGCTCAACGACCGCAGCATCATCGCCCCGGTGCCGCTGCTCAGCGCGCTGATCGACGGGTGCCATCGCCTCTCGCCGCGACATGACCGCCGGCGGCGCGAAGTACCGCACCTTCGGCATGCTGGCCGAGGGCGCGGCCCACGCCATCGACTCGCTGACCGCGATCAAGACGGTGATCTTCGAGGAGCAGCGCGGCGACGATGGCCGAGCTGTGCGACGCGCTGGAGGCCAACTTCGACGGGCACGAGCCGCCTGCGCCAGCGGCTGCTGGCCGCGCCCGAAGTACGGCAACGACGACGAGACGGCCGACGCCGTGGGCCGGCGACGTGATCGACGCCTTCACCGCGATCGTCGCGCGGCACGCGGAGGTCGCACCGAGGCCGCGATCAAGTTCCCCTGCGGCGTCGGCACCTTCTCCTGGTACATCGGCATCGGCGAGGGGCTGGGCGCCTCGCCCGACGGCCGGCTCGCCGGGCGAGCCGGTGTCCTCGAACTTCTCCCCGGCGCTGGGCCGCGACCTGGACGGCCTTCCCGCGGCCATCCTCTCCTATGCCAAGATGCACGACTGCAACCTGCCCGCGGGCGGCCCGCTCGACCTGCGCCTGGCGCGGCGGCTGGTGCGAGGGCGAGGAGGGCACGGCGCGCATGGCCGGCGCTGCGTCCGCGGCTTCGTCGACACCGGCGGCACGATGATGACGCTGACCGTCGCCGACACCGAGGAGCTGCGCGCGGCCCAGCGCGAGCCGGAGAAGTACCGCTCGCTGCGGGTGCGCATGGGCGGCTGGTGCGCCTACTTCACCATGCTCAGCCGCGAGCAGCAGGAGCACCACATCCGCCGCCAGGAGTCGCGGCACTGATGCCCTGAGGCGACGGCCGCGAGGGCCTGATCTTCGACGTCGACACCTTCGCCGTCCACGACGGCCCGGGCATCCGCATGGCCGTCTACCTCAAGGGCTGCCCGCTGGCCTGCCAGTGGTGCCACAGCCCCGAGTCGCGCCGCGCCGCCCCTGAGCTGATCTTCCTGCGCGACCGCTGCACCCTCTGCCGAAGCTGCGCCGCCGTCTGCCGCGAATGGCGTCCACCTCCTCGACAACGGCTCTCACACCCTCCGCCGCAGCGCCGTGCCAGCGCCTGCGGCCGCTGCGTCGAGAGCTGCCCCAACCGGGCGCTGGCGATCAAGGGATATCGCGTGACTGCGGCGGAGCTCGTGAAGAAAGCGATTCACCTGCGGCCCTTCTTCGAGCGCTCTGGGGGAGGCGTGACGCTGACCGGTGGCGAGGTCACCGCGCAGCCCGAGTTCGCCGCCTCCGTGCTGGAGGGCTGCGCTGCCGCCCGACCTCCACACTGCCATCGAGACCAGCGGCGCCTGCAAGTGGCGGCAGCTTGCGCCCCTGGTGCAGCACGCCGACCTCGTGCTCTACGACCTCAAGCTCATCGACGACGCCGAGCACCGACGCTGGACGGGCGCTCTCCAACCGGCAGATCCTCGCCAACGCGGTGCGCCTGCCAGCCGAGCGAACCATCGTCCGCGTCCCTCTCATCCCCGGACTCACCGACACCGAGGAGAACCTGAAAGGGATTTTCTCCTTCCTGCGCCAGGTAGGCCTCAAGTCCGTCTCACTTCTGCCGTACAATACCAGTGCCGGTGCGAAGTGGGAGTGGCTCGACCAGCCCTACGAGATCTCTGGCGAATCGCAGACCTCCGATCAGCTCCAAGGCATCATCGACCTCGCCTGTCGCCAGGGCATCACCGCTAGCGTTAGCTGATCTCCGCCGACGCCGAACGGAGCCGCTCCCCCCCTGGACACGCTGGCCAGAGATTTCGCGCGTCGTTTACCGGCCCGAAACAAGGTGATGGTAGCATTCACTGTAAGCCGACCCAATGGGGTCCGCACGAGCTGAGGAGTGGGCCGATGGAGCAGAAGCACGAGGTCGCCGCAGGCTGGTCTCCGCGAATAGGCAGCTACGAAGAGGTCGTCCTTACCTGGCACGAGCAGATCGCCCGGGCGTGCCGGCCGCAGCCTGGCCTTCGTCCACCGCGTCGCGAGCTAGGCGCGCGGGCCACGACTACGCGTACCGGCACTTCGTGTGCTCGTCAAACATCGCCAGGATGTTCCTCGTAGGGACGTCGGGGCAGATACTGCTGCTGGCGCCGACCGCGTAGCCGCGCTCGGGCGCCGCGCGCCAGCAGCGCCGCACATCAGCCCGCACCTCCTCCGGCGCACCTCGAGGCAGCACGGTCGTGACCGAGACGCTACCCCAGATCATCAGCGGGTCCCCGTTCCGATCGCGGGTCCGGCAGAGCGAAGCGTAATCCACCCCGTGCTCTTCCTGGAATCCCTGGAAGCCGTTCACTCCGGCTTCGATCAGCCGCGGGATGAAGTCGTTGATGTTACCGTCGGAGTGCCAGACCAGCCTCACCCCTGCCTCCACGAACGGCGCAATCGCCCGCCTGAAGTGGGGGAAGTAGTAGCGATCCATCACTCCGATCCCGGCGATCGGACCCCGGTTGTCAGTCATGTCGTGATCCAGCCGCACCAGCCTCGGCAGCTTGTGCCTGCCCATCGCCGCCGCGACGGCCCGATTGTAGCGGGCGGAGACGTCTGCCTGCAGCGCCCAGATCTCCTCCTGGACCTCGGGATAGGTGGCGAGGAAGGCGAAGTAGTTCTCGTACCCGAGTTCCCCGTAGGCCATCGTCGGCATGCTGAACGCGCCATCGTACTGGATCCAGAGCATGTCGTCGCCCAGCATCGCCTGACCTGCGAGCGCCTGGGCGGCGAAGTGCTCCCCCAACTGATGCTCGTTCAGCTCGCGCAGCTCCCGTGCGAGATGCAGTCTGCGCGCCCGCATCTGCTCGGCCACTTCCTCGGGCTCCATCGGCATCAGCCGGTGGTCCACCACTCCACTGCGGCCTTCGAACTCCCCCGGCCGATAGGCGATGAACTGGTTGACGAAGTCCACCTTGAGCACGCGGAAGGCGGCGAGATAGGCCTGCGCGGGGTCGGACCAGATATCCTCCCTCCCCACGATTTCCTCGACGCTGCGCGTGCTGCAGATAACCGGCGCCCAGGCCGGGGGTAGTCCACCTCCTGCCCGCCGATCGCCCGCAGGGATCGCTCCCTCCCGTTCACGCCTCCACCCCGCACCACTCCGCGATGAGCAGGGCCAGCGCCGCCGCTGCCTGAGAGATATCGCGCATCGAATTGCGCTCGCCCACTGAGTGCGCCTGCGCCGGGTCGCCCGCGCCGAACACCACCGTCGGCATCCCTCCGCGGTGATGGTAGAGCCGGGCGTCGCAGCTCACGTTGAACCCGAAGACCTCGGAGCGCAGCCCCGCCTGCTCGCAGGCCGCCGCCACCGACTTCACGAATGGATGCCCGGGGTCGGTCTGGTAGGCGTCGTTGTGCAGCTTGGGGAAGGTCAGCTCGACGTGCTCCCGCGTCCACTCGTCCGCTTCCCGACGGATCGCCTCCTCCAGCTCCCGCCTCACCTCCGCCATTCGCTTGTTGGGAAGGAAGCCGACTCCACCCTCGATCACGCACTCGCCCGGCACCGTGGCGGGCCAGTCGCCGGCGCGCACCATCCCCACGTTGAGCTGCACCGGCTGCTCATATCGCTCGAAGAGAGGCACGCCCCTGCTCTCCGCGATCAGCCGCTGCTCGTAGCGCCGGAGGATCTCGATCACCTGGATCGCCTTGTCGTGGGCGCTCACGCCCTCGCGAATCCGGCCCATGTGGACCGACTTACCGGTGACTTTCACCTGATACCAGATCGCCCCGCGGTTGGCCGGGTGGACCTGGTGGTTCGTCGACTCCAGCACCAGCGCCGCGTCGGCGACGTGCCCCGCGAGGATCAGGCCCAGCGCCCCGTTGCCCCCGACCTCCTCCTCGATCACGAACTGAGCCTCGACCTCGCCCCTCGTTCGGAGACCCAATTCATCCAGCGCCCGCAGCGCCAACCACGCAGTCGCCACCTGGCCCTTCGCGTCACAGGCCCCGCGGCCGATCACCCAGTCGCCATCCACCCGCGGCGCGAATGCCTCCGCCCAGTCCGCCGCCGGCACCACGTCGAGGTGGGCGGAGATCACCAGGCCTCTCCCGCCCCCCACGCCCGGCCGCCGGAGCACGAGATTCCGCCGATCGGCGTAGTCGAAAGGAGCATCCCCGAAGCTGTAGTCGGGGTCGCCGGTGATGCTGGCCGGCATCGGCACGAGTTCGGCCGCTCCGCTCAGTTCCCCGCAGCGCTGCCGCAGATAGTCGATAACCGGCCCCTCCTGCCCCGAGACGCTGGGGAACCGGATCAGGTCACAGAGCAGGTCCCGGGCGGAGGGGAGGTGATCCGTCGCCGCCTGCCGCAGTCTCTCACTCAGGCTCAAGTCGAAACCTCCAGAGCATCGTTGCCGAAAGCTTCCGTGATCGCGGGTCCCCTCCTCTTCCGGCAGGACCCTCCCCTCCCGCTGCGGAACTCGCCCCCTGTAGTCTAGCAGGAAGGGAGTTACCATGGGCGCATCCCAAACGGACACCAACTGGTTCGTCCACGACCGCTTCGGCATGTTCATCCACTGGGGCCTCTACGCCCTGCCGGCGCGGCACGAGTGGGTGAAGCAGCACGAGCAGATCCCCGACGAGGTCTACGAGAAGTACTTCAAGCACTTCGACCCCGACCTCTACGACCCGGAGCTCTGGGCGCAGGCGGCCGCCGACGCCGGCATGAAGTACTTCGTCATCACCACCAAGCACCACGAGGGCTTCTGCCTCTGGGACACCAAGCTCACCGACTACAAGGCCACCAACACCCCCGCCGGCCGCGACCTGCTCCAGCCCGATGGTCGAGGCCTTCCGCGCCAGGGGCCTGCACGTCGGCTTCTACCACTCGCTGATCGACTGGCACCACCCGCACTTCATCATCGATCGACATCGCACGCCATGCGCAACCACCCCGACCGCGACGAAGCTGAACGAGGCGCGCGACCAGAGCAAGCTACGCCGAGTACCTGCACGGCCAGGTGCGCGAGCTGCTGACCGAGTTCGGCAAGATCGACATCCTGTGGTTCGACTTCAGCTATCCCAGCCGGACGGCACCGGCAAGGGCCGCGAACGACTGGCAGAGCGAGAAGCTGCTGAAGCTGATCCGCGAGCTGCAGCCGCACATCATCCTCAACGACCGCCTCGACCTGCTCGACGTCCCCGGCGGCTGGGACATCAAGACCCCCGAGCAGTTCCAGCCGCGCGAATGGGTGACCGTCGACGGCCAGCCGGTGCGTGTGGGAGGCCTGCCAGACCTTCTCCGGCTCCTGGGGCTACCACCGCGACGAGGCGAGCTGGAAGAGCGTCGACCAGCTGGTCCAGATGCTGATCGACACCGTCAGCAAGGGCGGCAACCTGCTGCTGAACGTCGGCCCGACCGGCCGCGGCGAGTTCGACGAGCGCGCCCTCGACCGCCTCGCGGGCATGGGCGAGTGGATGAAGCGGCACAGCCGCTCGATCTACGGCTGCACGCAGGCGCCCGCGGAGTTCAGCGCGCCGCAGGACTGCCGGCTGACCTACAACCCCGACACGAAGCGGCTCTACGTGCCACGTCTTCGCCTGGCCGTTCAAGCACCTGCACCTGGACGGGCTGGCCGGACAAGGTCGAGTACGCCCAGCTGCTCAACGACGCCTCCGAGGTGAGGATGATGAAGCAGGCGCCGGAGGAGGACTACGGCTCGATGAAGCCCTCTCGCAAGTCTGACCTGCTCACCCTCGAGCTTCCGATCCGCAAACCGGACGTGACAGTTCCGGTGATCGAGCTATTCCTGAAGTAAGGGCGATGCGATACGCGCTGGGCATAGATGGCGGCGGCTCCAAGTGCGACGCCGCGCTCGTCGACGAGACGGGCGCGGTGATCGGCTGGGGCCGCGGGGGGCCGATCCACATCTTCTATGATCCGCCCGACGTGATCGCGGCCTCGCTTCGCGACGCGGTGGCCGGAGCGCTCGCGGTCGGCGCGTGGGCGAACTCTGGGTCATCGGCAACACCCCTCGCCACGAGCCCGCTCGCGAGGTATTGCAGGCCGCGGCCGAGGTCGTGCATTACTTCGACGCCAGCGAAATCGACACCGCCTACGCCTCCGTGCAGGAGCGATGGGGCCTGGTGGTGCTCTCCGGCACCGGCTCCTTCGTGCATGGGCGGTCGCCCGATGGGCGCGACCTGCACTGGGGCGGCGCCGGCCCCGTGCTAAACGACTATGGCAGCGCCTACGAGATCGGCCTACGCGGCCTGCGGGCGGCCTTCGCTTCGAGCTGGACCGAGTCGCGCCACACCAGCCTGGCGCAGGCGATTCCGCAAGCGCTGGGCGTGGCCGACCTGCACAAGGTGTTCCATCTCATCTACGTCGAGAACATCAATCGCAGGCAGATCGCCTCCCTCGCTCGCGCGGTCAGCGCCGAAGCCGAGCAGGGAGATCGCGTGGCCCGCGAGTGCGTGTTGCGCGCGGCCGACGAACTGGCCACCCTCGCCATTGACATGATCGGCGAGCTGGGTCTGCGCGAGTCTCCGGTGCCCATCATTCCCATCGGAGGTGTGGCGCAGCGCTGTCGCCTCTGGTGGGATCGCGTCTGCGCGCGCATCCGCGCCGCCGCGCCAAGCATGGTCGCTCGCGTCCCGCGGGTCCAACCCGCGGTCGGCGCTGCCCTCATCGGCCTCCAGCAGATGGAGGTCGCCTGGACGCCGGAGCTAGTCGATCGGCTCGCCGAGACTGAGAAGCTGTTCCTTCCCGCCCCAACCTGACACAGGGAGACGCTGATGCTGGCAAGCAAGTTCGCCGCTGCGGTCCACGAGACCGTAACCAAGATCGAATCCACGCAAATGGGCAACATCCAGCGCGCCGCCGACGCCGTGGCCAAGGCCCTCGCCAATCGCGGCGCCTTCTGGGTCTACCAGATCGGCCACGGTGGCGAACGGGAGCTGACCAATCGCGCCGGCGGTCTGATGGCCATCCGCGTCTTCTCCTACGGCCTCCACGTGGAAAGCCCTATCGCCGAGCAGCTCAAAGGCCGGCCCGGAGGGCAGGACAAGGACTCGGATCTCGAAGTCGTCCGCCTCGCCGTCAAGCGCAGCCAGATGCGCGCCGCTGATGTCATCATGCTCGCCTCTGTGAGCGGGAAGAATCGCGACCCGATCGAGCTGTGCCTGGCCGCCAGGGAGATCGGCGCGACGGTGATCGGCATCACCTCACTGGAATACACCGCCCAGGTGACATCTCTGCATCCCTCCGGCAAGAAGCTCTGCGACGTCGCCGACATCGTCATCGACAACTGCGCTCCCTTCGGCGACGCCTGCGTCGAAGTCCCTGGTTACGAGCAGAAGGCCCTCCCCATCTCCGGCGTTGCCCAGGTCACCATCGGCTGGATGATCTGCGCCGAGGCGATCGAGAAGATGCAAGCGATGGGCAAGCCGCTCCACGTCTTCATGAGCCAGAACCGCCCAGGCGGCGCGGAGTACAACGAGAGCGCGATGAAGGCGTACCAGGAGACCGGCTACTAGTTCCACTCTCGCCGCGCCGCAAAAGGACTCCGCGCAACCCTCGCGGAAATGACAGTTGTGGGGCGCAGCGTGCTGCGCCCCTGTGTGTCCGGCTAGCCCCGCTGAGCGCCTGGAAGGCCTCGGCGTACTGGAAGGTTCATGCGCCGCAACCTCACTCTCGCCGCGCTTCTGGTTGCCGTCGCCGGCCTGGTATGGCTCGCCTCTCGCGAGTCCGTCCGCCCGCGAGTTCTGGCACACGCCTCCGGTTCTGTCTCCGCCCCCGTCGGCTCCGCTGGGAGCGTCGCCTGGATCGAGCAGGGCAAGGATGCGCGCCAGGTGTTCATCGCCACCCGATGGCGGAAGCCGCGGGTGCTCATCTCTGACCCCGGCCTTACGAGTGTCGGGATTGATGGCGGCAGAGCCCTGGTCGCGATCCGTGGCGATTCAGCCTCAAAGCTCCTGGCCATCGACCTGCGCAGCGGCCGCCGCCAGGAACTGGCGCAGACGCGGGGCGAGATCGCCCAGGTGAGCGTGGGCGATGGAGTGACGGCCCTGGTCGAAGAGAGGCCGGCTGCAGTTCCCGCCGCGCCTTTCATCGCCGCCGCCGGGCCGGTCACCGTGATCCGCGCGATGTCCGGGAAGTCTCCCTCGCCCGTCGTTGTCGCTGCTCTGACGGTGGACGCCATGTCGGTCCCCGCCACTGCCGCCCGCGAGCGCCGGGTGGAACTGCTGGGGCCCTCCCACGGTCGTATCTGGTGGGTCAAGAGGCGCGGGCGTGACGCCAGCCAGACCACCTCGGTGCGCAGCGCGCCCGTCGCTGGCGGCGAGGTCAACGAGGCGATCGCTGAACCTGGTGCGCAGCAAGCGATCCTCCTCGGGGAGGCAGTCCTGCTGACCTCCTTCTCGCCTGAATCGGCGATGACCCGTGACACCCAGGCGATCAGGCGACTCCCGCTCGCCGGCGGAAAGCCACAGGTAGTGGCCGATTGGCTCCGGCGTAGCATCACGCTCATGGGGTCGGGGCGAACCGCCTACGTGCAGGATGGGGAGCTGCTCTGGCGACTCGCCTCCACGCGGGGAGGGCAGCAGGTCATCTATGAGCGCCCAGGCGGGATCCAGGACTCGGCCGTGATCGGAGACGAGGAGTACCTGGTGCTGCAGGGGCGCAAGCAGCTAGCCGTGGCCGAGCGTCCCTTGACCTCGTGGGCGAGAGTCCGACACCTGCTGGAGCGCGTCGCATGGTCTGAGGGCCGCGAGCCCATCGTGAAACGGGTGCGCAAGTGAAGAAGGAAGTCTCGCCAATCGTCGGCGTGCTGGGCATACTGATCACCCTCACCGTGGTGATGCTCGGCTACTGGTTTGGCCTGGTGGGCGGAGGCAAAGAGAAGGTGCAGCCGAAGGCCAACGCGAAGACCGGCGGCAAACCAGAGGAGACCGCCGCAGAGGCCTCCGGCCCTGCCGTGGTCACGCTCGCAGGTGGAGGCCAGCCCGGCTACGCCGATGGTCCCGCCGCCGAGTCCCTCTTCAGCGGCCCGTCGAGCGTGGCCGTCGACCGGGATGGCGCGGTCTACGTCGCCGACAGCCGCAACAACTGTATCCGCAAGATCGCCGCAAACGGCATCGTCACCACCCTTGCCGGGACGACCACCGAGGGGTTCGCCGATGGCGTCGGCGCGGCCACGCGTTTCTCCGGTCCTGCCGCGATTACCCTGGCGCCCGACGGCAGCCTGTTCGTCTCCGATACCGGCAACCACCGCCTCCGCCGCATCGCTCGGGACGGCGCGGTGTCCACTCTGGCCGGCTCCGACACTCCCAAGGATGACATCGGGCGCGCCAGCGGCGGCAGCAAAGATGGACCCGCGGCCCAGGCTCAGTTCCGATACCCGGTGGGGCTGGCCATCGATGCCGCCGGGACGGTGTATGTCGCCGATGCCGGCAACCACTGCGTGCGCCGGAGCTCCTCCGCGGGACAGGTGACGACGATCGCGGTGAGCGGCGGGCAGATGGATTCGCCCACCGAGCTGGCGCTCATTGGTGATAGGCTCTGGGTATCTGACACCGGCAAGGGACAACTCTGGATGGGGCCGCGCGAGGGACCGCTTCAGCCCTGGCGGCTCGCCGGCAAGCAGAAGGGCCCGAAGGCGCCCTCCGGGCCTGGCGGCCGACGGCGTCGATCTCTATGTTGCCGACTCCGGTGGCCACTGCCTCTTCCGGCTGGCCGGCGACCGACTCACCCCCGTAGCTGGCAAGCCCGGGGTCTCCGGGCTCTTCGACGGACAGGGCGGGGCGGCCATGTTCTCTCTTCCCGCGGGGCTGGCGGCCGGGGCGGGTGGCAAGCTCTACATCGCCGACTTCGGCAACAACTGCATCCGGGAGTTGCGGCCGGAGGCGAAGTCACAGGAGGGTCGTTGAGTGCAGATTGAGATACGCAACCTGCGCAAGGTGTATCCGGGTGGGGTAGTTGGCCTGCAAGGCCTCAACCTCACCATCCCCTCCGGCCTCTACGGCCTCCTCGGCCCCAATGGCTCCGGCAAGACCACGCTCATGCGCATCCTGTCCACCTTGCTCGAACCCACTTCCGGTGAGGCGACGGTCGGCGGTCACGACGTACACCGCGACAAAGCCGCGGTACGCGAGATGCTGGGCTACATGCCCCAGGAGTTCGGCTTCTACCCGAACCTCACCGCCTACGAGACGCTCGACTACTTCGCCCTCCTCTGCCGCATCACCGATAGGCAAGACCGTCGCCGCCGGATCGACGAAGCCCTCTCCCGCGTGAATCTGGCCCAGCTCGCGGGGAGACGCGTAGGGACGTTTTCCGGTGGCATGAAGCAGCGACTGGGGATTGCCCAGGCGCTGCTGAACGATCCGAAGGTACTGATCGTCGATGAGCCCACCTCCGGCCTCGACCCGGAGGAGCGGATTCGCTTGCGCAATCTCTGGGCCGAGCTGGCGGGTGACCGCATCATCATCCTCTCCACTCACATCGTCGCCGACCTCGCCGCCAGCGCCGAGCAGCTCGCTATCCTGCACAAAGGCAAGCTGCTCTTCGCCGGGCGTCCGTCCGAGCTGCTCTCCCCGCTCCGCGGGCGCACCTGGATCATCGACATCGACGAAGAAGAGCTGAGCCCCATCCGCAAGGAGTATTTCGTCACTGGCGTGTTCCGCTCCGCGACCGGCATGCAGGTGCGCGCCATCTGCGAGCAGATGGCCCACCCGCGGGGCTATCTCGCCGAGCCCACCATGGACGACGCCTACGTGCACGTCATGAAGCAGGAAGCGGGAAGCGCCGCCAATGACCTCTACTGAGTTCCAGGCGAGCGCGGGCGGCTTCGCCGCGGCCCGGCCGGCCGGCCCTGGCCGCGCCGAGGCCGCCGCGGGCCTTCGCCTGATCTGGCGCGAGTACCAGATCGCCTGCCGCGAGCCGGCCTTCCGGGCGCTCGCAGTCGTCGGCGCGCTGTTCGCGATCCTGCCGCGCTTCCACCGAGGGCGCCACCGGAGCGCTGGCAAGCTACCACGTCTGGAAGCTCGCCGTCAGCGGCCTCGCCGTGCTAGCGGTTCTGATCGGAGGCTCTGCCGCGGCTCGCGACAAGCGCGACTCCGCCACCGAGATCGTATTCGCCAAGTCCATGGGAAGCAGCGGCTACCTGATCGTCGCCCGGTTCCTTGGCATCTGGTTCTCGTTCCTCACCGTGGTTGCGATCATGCTGGCGGCGGCGGCGATCAAGCAGGTCGCCGGGGGCACGCCCTGGCATCTCGGCGCCTACGCCGACGCCTTCGCCCGCTGCCTCGCCCCGCTCGCCCTCAGCACCGCCCTTGGATTCTCGCTGACCTCGCTGCTCGCCAATCCCCTCGCCAGCGCGGTAGCCGCTCTCTACTGGATCGCCATCCCGCTCGCTCGCGCCCATATCCCTCAGGCGGCCGACATGACCATCACCCAGCACTGGCCCGCCGCGGCTCTCATCGCCGCGGGGATCGTCGCGGCTCGCGGCCACCCTTCACGGTCGCCCCGTGCGGGGATCCGGGCCGCCTCGCATCCGCCTCGGCTGGGCCGCCGCGGTGCTGCTGATAGCCGGTCTGTCAGCAGCCGTGGGCGCCGCGTTCAGCGGTGAAGATACCCTCTCCCATCGAGACGAAGTGCTCTCCGCCATCGCCGCTCAGCGCCTGGAGGGCAGCGACCGCGCTCCCGGCTTCTGGGCCGACGACGGGCGGCACCGCATCATCGCCCTCAGCGACTTCGACGGCCGGCCCGTCGTCCTCGCCTTCTGGAGTCCGGCCGATCCCGAGTCGGCCCGGGTGATCGCGGTGCTGGCAGAGGCGGCCCGGAAGTACAAGAAGGAGGGGATCGCGTGCGTCGCGGTATGCCTGGACAGTGACTCTGGGACCGTGGGCCCGTTCGCCAGGGAAGCGGGGCCCGACGTCACCCTCGTCTGGGATCGCGGCCAGCACTATGGTGACGGGGAGCCCTGGTCCGATTCGCCGCTGGGCCTCGCCTATGAGGTGAAATCGGTCCCCACGCTGCTATTGCTGGACAGGAAGAGGAAGTTGGCGCGGCGCGTCGACTCTCTCGCCATCCTCACCCTCGATCGCGAACTCACCAAGCTGGTGGCCGCGCCATGACCACACCCCCGGCCGACAAGAATGGCCAGACGAAGAGCCGCGGCCTCTGGTCCTACAACCTTCGCATCCTGCTGGGTAACAGCTACTGGCTGATCGTCACCCCGGTGGCGGCCGCGCAGCTCGTTCTCCTCTGGAACATGGCCACCGTCAGCATGTTCACCCCCGAGCGCGCGGTCCAGACCACCGAGCTGGTGGCCCCCCTCTTGGCCGCGTTCCTCTGCGCCCATGCGCTGGCCCCCGAGCAGGCCGGCGTGCGGGAGCTGGTAATCGTCCGCCCGGTCTCGCTGGAGAAGATCCTGCTGGTGCGCCTGAGCGCCATGTTCTCCTTCGTGCTGGCGCTGATCATGCCGGCCCTGCTCATCTACTACTTCGGCCTCAAGCCCTTCCCATTCGGGCGCGCGCTGCTCGCCGGGCTGCCATCACTGCTCTTCCTCGCCTCCCTCTCCATGGCGGTGGCGACGGGCACGCGGGCCCCGCTGCTTGGGTTCGCTGCCGCCGCCGCCTACTGGGTGCTGGACTTCGCCCTCGGGAATCAGTTCAATCCCCTGGTCACGCTCCACGGCTTCAGCGACTTCCTCGCCAACCGCCCCCTCTCCGACCAGTGGATCACTGGTAAGGTCATCTTGCTCGCGCTGGCGGGCCTGCTCTACCTGTGGAACCGCCGATTGCTCATCCGTCCGCCCGGGCCGCGCCGATGGGCGACCACCGTACGCGTCGGAGCCACGCTCGTGCTCGTGCTCTTCCTCTACCTCGCCAGCGGCGCCGCCTGCAAGATCACCTACGGAATCAGGAGTGAGCGCGCCGCGCCGGGCCAGTCTTACTTCTGGTACAAGCAGCAGTTCCAAACCTACGGCCCGCTGCCTATCGCCCGCCTCTTCGGCCCCGCCTTCGCCCTCTTCATGCAGGCGAAGTCGGGCTCCGGGGCCTCCTTCACCTGGGCCGGTTCCCCCCTGCCCACGCCGCAGGAGATGGCGAACATGGCGCGGCTGGTTCAGCGCTACCCAAAGAGCATCTGGGCCGACAACGCGGCCTTCGAGATCGCGCGCAGCGTCAGCCGTAGGCCGGCCAAGCAGCTCTGGGTCATCGAAGTCCGCCGGGCCGATCAGCCCGCACGCGAACCCGATCTGATCCCGGATGACCTGCCAGGAGGAGTGAAGGCATTCGAGGATTTCGCGGCCGCCTACCCCGCCAGCCCCTTCGCTCCCGCCGCGCTCAGCCAGGCGGGCCAGATGGCGGTCAGGATGCTGGATTTCGGCGCTGCCGTCGGCGACTACGAGAAGCTGGTGAAGGAGTTCCCGAGGGCTACCGAGACCAGCGACGCGGGCCTCGCGCTGAGCCGTCTCTACCTTGCGCAGCGGCGGTGGCAGGAGGCGCTCCACGCCGCCGACGTCGCCTCCTCAGTGGGCGGCCTGGGATCTGAAGGGGGAGGCGCTGCTGGCCGCCGCCCGCGCCGCCGAGCGCCTGGGCGACCGCGACGGCGCTCGCGCCCGCTACCAACAGGCCCTTGCCGCCGCCAAGCAGTCGCGGCAGTTCTCCAGCGAGCACCAACACAGCCCGCACGGCATGAGCGGGGGCGAGGTCGTGCTGCGCGCCGATGCGACGGCGCGCGCCTGCGAGCAGGCCCTGGCGCGGAAGAACGCCCCACCCGTGCCTCAGGCGCAACCGCGCAACCCGACTCTGACCGGTACGCTCCTGCACGCGGGCAAGGGAATCGCGGGCGTGAGGGTGGCCCTCGCCGTCGCGCTGGATGACCGCGAGCAGCTCATCCCATTCGTCGATGCGCCGACCGCGCAGGGCGTGACCGATGCTAGTGGGCAGTTCACGCTCACCGACGTCAGCCCCGGCGAATACGTCGCGATTGCCGTCGCCTACAGTCAGACTGGGGGCGTGCGGCTCTTGCAGCTGGCGAAGCCGCCGCTCCCGATCCGCATTGGCAGTGAGTCAACGGCGCTGCCGCCCCTGATAATGTCCTCGGCGCCGGCTCCACCTCGCCGCCCGGGCGGCGGCGCTAGGCCCGGCGCTACTGGCGGTGGCCGTGCCCAACGCGGTGGTCGCCGGGGCGACAGCGCCACTGAATCGCGCTCCGGCAGCCGCGGGGGTTCGCGCGGTGGCGGGCGCGGCGGCGGATCGCGCTCGCGGGGTGGCGACAGCCGAGGTGGGAACCAGGGAGGAACGAGCCGCGGAGGCCGTAGGGGAGGCACGAGATGACTGCCGCCGACATCCTGGAGCACTTCCTGTCCGCCGCCGACTGGGTGGACCGCGCGCAGACCGTGGACCGCGTCATCATCGGCGATCCCACGCAGGAGGTCGGCCGCGTGCTGGTCTCGTGGATGAGCGACTTCCCGGCCGTGCGCGCCGCGGTCGATCGCAAGTGCGACCTGCTCATCACCCACGAGCCCACTTTCTGGACTCACCGCAACGAACTCGAGACCATCGCCGCCTGGGACCCACAGACGCCGCGGGGCGAGATCGCCACCCGCAAGCGCAAGTTCATCGAGGACAGCGGCCTGGTGATCCTGCGCTGCCACGACGTCTGGGACGGTATGCCGGAAGTGGGCATACCCTGGGCCTGGGCGAGATTCCTCGGGCTGGGCGAGAAGCCGGCCGCCGTTGGCCCCGGCAGCTACCAGCAGCGCTACGACATCACGCCCATCGCTCTCGACGCATTCGCCCGGCAGGTCGCCGAGAGGACCGCCTCCATCGGCGAGCCCGCCGTCCAGGTAGTCGGCGACGGCGCGGCCCTCGTCTCGAAGGTCGGCATTGGCACCGGCTGCTATTGCGACCCGCTTCAGTACCTAGCCCTGGGCTGCGACGTTTCCATCGTCTGCGACGACGGGAACTGGTACTGGGAACGGATTCAGTGCGCGGCCGACGCCGGCCACGCCATCATCCGAGTGAACCACGGCACCTCCGAGGAAGCCGGGATGGTCGCGCTCACCGCCTACGTAAAGCGCGTCTTCCCCGGCCTCGACGTCGCGCATCTCCCCCACGGCTCCTGTTTCCGCCTCGTCGGGCGCGTCTGCTAGTAGCCCTCTGCGCTCCCCTCGGCAGGACTCACCCTCACTTCCCCGAAATAGGGCGGGAAATCCAGACGCGCCTGGAGTGCAACCATGAGAAAAGCGCTGATGGTCTGGGGTGGCTGGGACGGACACGAGCCGAAGCAGTGCGTGGATATCTTCGCCCCCTTCCTGCAGGAGCAGGGCTACGACGTCCGCATCTCCGACACGCTCGACGTCTACCTCGAGAAGGACTACATGAAGTCGCTCGAGCTGATCGTCCCGGTGTGGACCATGGGCACGATCACCGACGAGCAGGAGAAGGGCCTGCTGGAGGCGGTCGACGGCGGCGTCGGCATCGCCGGCTGGCACGGCGGCATGGGCGACTCCTTCCGCAACAACATCGACTACCAGTTCATGGTCGGCGGCCAGTGGGTGGCGCACCCGGGCGGCGTGATCGACTACCGCGTCAACATCACCAACCACGACGACCCCATCACCAAGGGGCTGACCGACTTCGACATGCACTCCGAGCAGTACTACGTGCACGTCGATCCGGGCAACGAGGTGCTCGCCACCACCACCTTCAGCGGCGAGCACGCCTCCTGGATCGAGCGGCAACGTCGATGCCCGGTGGTCTGGAAGCGATGTATGGCGCGGGCCGCGTCTTCTACTCCTCCTGCGGCCACGTCGCGACGGACTTCGACGTCCCGGAGGCACGCGAGATCGTGCAGCGCGGCCTGCTCTGGGCCAGCAAGTAGGAGCGAAAGCGAGCATGCATGGACCCCCGTCGAAGATCGGCATCATCGGCTGCGGCAACATCAGCGGCATCTACTGCCAGCAATGGCCAACAAGCTCGAGACGCTCGACCTCGTCGCCGTCGCCGACCTGATCACCGATCGCGGCACCGATCGCCGGAGAAGTTCAGCCGCCGCGAAGCACGGGAGCCCATCAAGGTGCTGTACCGTCGACGGAGACTGCTCGCCGATCCCGAGATCGAGATCGTCATCAACCTGACCATCCCCAAGGCCCACGCCGAGGTGGCCTTGCCAGGCGCTCGGGGCCGGCAAGAGCGTCTACAACGAGAAGCCGCTCGCCATCGACCCGCGAGGACGGCAAGCAGGATGCTCGCGGCTGGCCAAGGAGAAGGGCGTGCTGGTCGGCTGCGCGCCCGACACCTTCCTGGGCGCGGGCATCCAGACCTGCCGCAAGCTCATCGACGACGGCTGGATCGGCGAGCCCATCGCGGCCACCGCCTTCATGATCTGCCACGGCCACGAGAGCTGGCATCCCGGATCCCGAGTTCTACTACAAGGTCGGCGGCGGCCCCATGTTCGACATGGGCCCCTACTACCTCACCGCGCTGGTCAACCTGGTCGGCCCGGTGCAAGCGCGTCACCGGCTCCGCCCGCATCACCTTCCCCGAGCGCACCATCACCAGCGAGCCGAAGTACGGCACGGTGATCAAGGTCGAGGTGCCCACCCACGTCGTCGGCGTGCTCGACTTCGCCAACGGCGCCATCGGCACCATCATCACCACCTTCGATGTCTGGGCGGCCGACCTGCCCTCGCATCGAGATCTACGGCACCGAGGGCATCGCTGAGCGTCCCCGACCCGAACACCTTCGGCGGCCCGGTGAGGGTACGCCGCTGCGGACAGCGAGCGAGTGGAGCGAGGTCGCCGCTCACGCACGGCTACGCGGAGAACTGCCGCGGCATCGGCGTCGCCGACATGGCCATCGCCCTGCCGCTCCGGCCGCCCCCACCGCGCCAACGGCGACCTGGCCTTCCACGTGCTCGACATCATGCACGCCGTCCACGACGCCTCCCGGACGGGCAAGCACGTCGAGCTGACGAGCACCTGCCCTCGCCCGGCGGCCCTGCCGATGAACCTGCTGCCGGGGCAGGTGGACGACTGACGCCGGCCGCTGAGATGAATGCGACTGGGGCGCGACGCGCCCCAACGTGCTTCGACCGAGCCCGCTGCCCACGCCGCGGGCTCGGTCTTCTTCTCTCTGCTGGAAGGCGCGCGGCGCTCCGCGACGTAGTCTCACATCGGCACATCCACTGACACGAGGTGCTCCCGTGCGTGAAGCCATCATATCCGCCGCGGCGGTCTGTCTCTTGACGGCCCTGCCGCTGTCATCCCAGGCCGATCGAGGAGGGCCCGCTATGGTCAAGCTGGTCGCGACCCGCGACGTCTGGGTCTCCGCCCACCCCGACGAACTCGATACCAGCATGGGCAGGACCCCTCAGCTCAAGCTCAAGGGGAACACCGAGGTCGCGCTGCTCGACTTCGACGTCTCCTCCCTGCGCGGCAGGCGCGTCACCGCCGCCGAACTCTGGGTCCACAACGTTCCCGACGCGGTGGCCCAAGAGACCGCGCGCCTCGGGATCGCAGGCCGCCCCGACTGCCTTCGCAAGATCGGCCTCTCGACCGTAGGAAGCAAGTGGGAAGAGGGCTCGCAGGATCAGACCTACGAGGCCGACCTCGTCGGCCACGGGGCCACCTACAACCAGGTCAGCTCCGGCCTGCGCGACTGGGCCTATCCCGGCTCCAAGCTCTGGGATGTCATCATGGGCAACGGGAACTCGCTTCACTGCCACGCCGAGCGCGAGTATCAGGGCGATGGCTGGTGGAAGGTGCCAGTCGATCCGCGCCTGATCTCGGCTCTCGTCGCCGGCCTGAGCAGCGGCCTGCTGCTGGAGGAAGAGAGCGGCAGCGGCGGCCTCGCCGCCAACAACTACGTGCACTCCCGCGAGTCCGGCGCCTACGCGCCCTACCTCACCGTCACCGCCGACGACGCCACTGATCTCGCGCCCGATCCGCCCGCGAACGTCGCCGTCTGCTCCGCGCCCGACCGCGCGACCCTCACCCACGGCGCGGTGCAGCTCAGCCTTGTCCCCGGCGCGCGCACCCTCGGCTACCTGGCGCGGATGAACGGCGCTGACGTTTCCGCCTGTCGCGTGCCCTACGCGGGGGCAGCCGGTCAACCCCAGTCCTTCGTGCTCGAAGATCTCCCGAGTGAGGGAGAGGTCACCCTCGAACTGCGCGCGGTCAGCGACACCGGCGTCGTCTCTGCTCCGGTGACCATGTCGGGCCGCGCCTCGGCCGCCTTCCCCTCGCCACCGGCTCTGCCGGAGACCTCCTTCCATCCTTCCTCCGGCGGCCCGCTGACCTCCGGCGCGCTGCGCCTTTGGGCCTATCCCGAGGTCACGAAGGTGGACCCGATCACTGGCGCGGCCGCGTTCGAGCCCGCCGCCGATCTCCGGCCTGCGAACGCGGTCTGGGACGGGGCCCGCGGCGTGGTGCGCCTGGCCGCGGCGAGAGGGGAGATCGCCGCTTTCCAGCTAGCCCTTGAGTCTGCCGAGCCGCAGCGCGGTCTCTCTATCCAGGTCAGCGACCTGCAAGGCGCTGAGGAGAAGATCAGGCGCGACCGTATCCGTCTCTTCCGCGTCTGGTACGTACTGGCCGGCGACCGCTGGCAGGAGGAATACGCCATCCCGCTCGCCGGAGCCATCGACATTCCCGCGCGTGACAACGCCATTCCCGGCCAGCGGCTGCAGGCCATCTACGTCGACATCGCGGTGCCCAACGTGGCTGCGGGAACCTACCTGGGTCAACTGACGATCGGCGGGCAGACCGCCCCCACCATTTCCCTCCCCGTCGAACTCGTCATCTATCCAGTCACCATCCCGGCCACCCTCAGCTTCAACCCGGAGCTGAACAGCTACTCGCCCCCCGGCGGCGAGGTCGGCAGCAGCTACTTCTACGCCGCCCACCGGCTCGCGCATTACCACCGCTGCACCATCAACACCGTGCCCTACAGCCAGGGCGGCCACATGACCCCCGGCTACGCCCCCGCGCTCGCCGGAGGTGGAGGCGACACTCACGTCTCCGACTGGTCCGACTTCGACCGCCTGATCGGGCCCCTTCTCGACGGCTCGGCCTTCAACGACAACCCTCGCGCCGGAGTGCCGGTCAAGACCCTCTACCTGCCTCTCTTCGAGCACTGGCCCCTGGCGCTCTGGGACTACTATCCCTTCCATGGCTCCTCGAAGGAAGAGTCGGTAATGCTCAAGCATATGCTCGAGGCGCCGCCGGTCGAGACCGCGTTTCCCGCGCCCTATCGGCAGGCCTTCACCCGCGTCACCGCGGACATCGTCTCCCATGCCGAGCAGCAGGGGTGGACCGGCACCGACTTCCAGATGTACCTGAACAACAAGTACGACTGGGGCGGAACCTACTGGACGCTCGACGAGCCTTCAGGGCGGGACGACTGGCAGGCGCTCCGCTTCTGGGCCCAGCTCTACAGGGCGGGCCTAACGGGTATGCGCAACACCCACTTCCGCTTCCGCGGCGACGTCTCTAGCCCCTGGTGGCAGTACGACCAGCTCGACGGGCTCATGGATACCATCTACTACAACAATGAGATCTTCGATCTCCCCGGCTTCGCCCGCGCCTACTACCGCCACCTTCCCGATCCCCACGTCTACGGAACCTGTAACGACATCGCCGCCGCCAACCACGAATCCGCCCTCTGGTGCCTGAAGGCCTATCTGCTGGGGCTCAACGGCGCGCTGCCGTGGAATTCCCTGGGCGAGGCCGAGTCACTCCGCCGGCCCGAGGACACCGCCCTCATCGTCCCCGGAACCCTCGCCGGATATGAAGGGCCCGTTGCCAGCCTCCGGGTCTTCGCGCTGCGTCGCGGGGCTCAGGACGTGGAGATTCTACGGTTGCTGGCCCAGCAGAAGGGTTACTCGCGCGATCAGATGGCCGCGTTGGTGGCGCAGAAGGTCGACCTGGGCTCATCGTTCACGCAGACCTTCCCCGAGGAGGCCGCCCGCGTGAAGTTCGGGGAGACGAGTGCGCAGGCTTTCGTCGAGCTGAAGGAAGGGGCGCTCGTCCTACTCAGCCGCTGACCCGTGCCCAGATGTCCGAGCCCTGCTCGCGCAGCAGCGCCGCCACCTCTTCCAGCGTCGGCGCGGCCGCTCGGCCGCCGAGCGCGCGACAGCTCAACGCGGCCGCGGCCGATGCGAACTCCGTCGCTTGCACCGTGGGCCACTGGCGGGCGAGGGCATAGGCGAACGCGCCGTGGAACACGTCTCCGGCCCCGGTAGTGTCGACGACCTTCACCCCGAACGCCGGCTGGTAGCCGAAGTCGTCGTCCAGGTAGTGGCAGCCCTCGGCCCCGCAGGTGATCGCGATGAAGTCCACGCCTGTCTTGGCGAGGCAGCGGAGCTGCTCCGCCCGCGTCGCGCCCGGCATCGCCCGATCGCTCGCGTTCGCCGACACGATCAGCGCGCTCACATTCCCGACGAGACCGGCCGTCTCCCGACTCGGGTAGAAGTCGCCCACCACCGGAAGCTCGGCCGCCCGCGCCCGGCTCGCCGCGATCTGGCTCGCCTCCGCATACACCGCGTCGACCACCAGCGCGTCGCACCCCAGCGGCCGGTTCCTCAGCGCCTCGATCCCCGCCCGCGGTGGCTCCAGCCGCGACCCGTGGTAGATGGTTCGCTCGCCAGTCGGCTCCTCCACCTGGATGAAGCTCACCGGCGTGCGCGTCCCCCGGATGCGCTCGGCGTGTGAGACATCGACGCCCTCCTCGCGCAGGCCGGTGAGCACCTCCTGCCCCTCCGCGTCGTCTCCCACCCAGGTCCAGATCTCCGCTTTCGCCCCTAACCGCGCCGCCGCCACCAGTGCCGTTCCCACCAGCCCTCCCCCCTGAATCGCGTGGCCGGCCAGGCGCGCCTGGCCGCCCGACTCGGCGCGAGGGGCCATGAAGAGGTAGTCAAGACAGGCGATACCAACACCGAGGATGCGGGGGGAAGCAGCGTCCGGCATGGGCGTCAGCGACCGGGCCGCCTGATGTGCTCGATGCCGTCTGCGCGCGCCACGATCACCTCGCTGGCGAGGCCCAGAAACATCCCGTGCTCCACGATCCCGGCGCGCGCCTTGATCCGCGCTGCCAGCGCCGCCGGATCGGCGATCGGGCCGAACTCGCAGTCGATGATGAAGTTCCCCTTGTCGCTTCGGAAAGGCCCGTTGTCGCCGTCCGGCCGCAGCGCAACCTTCGCCCCTAGGGATTCGAGATAGGCCAGCTGCGACTTCCATCCGAACGGGATCACCTCCACCGGCACCGGGAACCGCGTCCCCAGCGCCGGCGTCAGCTTGCGTTCGTCCACCACGATGATCTCCCGCTTGCTCGCTTGGGCGACGATCTTCTCGTGCAGCAGCGCCCCGCCCCCACCCTTGATGAGATCCAGCGCCGGGCTCACCTCGTCCGCGCCGTCGATCGTCAGGTCGATCACCGGGTGCTCCTCCAGCGTCGTCAGAGGGATTCCAAGGCGCTGCGCCTCTTCTTCCACCTTCCTCGCGCAGGGAACGCCGACGATGTCCCGCAGCTCGCCCGTCCGGATCAGGTGCCCGATATGCTTCACCGCCAGCCGCGCCGTGCTGCCATATCCCAGGCCCACGACCATGCCCGACTCGATGTACTCGACCGCCTTGTGCGCCGCCTCTTGCTTCAGTCTGCCGATGTCTGTCTTCACCGCCCCGTAAGCCTCTCGATCCCGCCGATCGCATCGCTCCCCAGGTGGAACCTGATGACCCTTCTCCCCGCGGCCTCCAACGCCTGCCAGTCGCCCCGGGCCTGCGCCGCCTCCAGCACGCCGAAGCTTAGCGACGAGGTCGCCGCTCCGGCCTCGTCCGGGATGGGCGCATCCTCCGCGTGATCCGCGGTAAGCTGGACGAACAACCCATTGCCCGCGTCTCCCTTGTGAAGCTGCCCGGCCGAATGCAGGAAGCGCGGCCCGTAGCCGACGGTTACCGCCAACCGCGATTCGTCGCGAAGCTGCGTTCGCAGCGCCCCGAGCGCGCAGTCCATCTCCTCGGTCGGTTGCAGATAGGCCTGCAGCGCCACATACGCACCGGGCTGGGCGGCGCGCACGAACCCCGCCAGCGCCTCCCGCGGCGTCCCGCCCGCAACCGGACCATAGGCGCGCACTTCACCCCAGCTCGCCGCCGCCTGCTCTTCTGGCAGCGCGCCGGTCTGGGAGTACGCCTTGACCATCTGCCGCGCCAGCTCTTTCGC
The DNA here is from genome assembly GCA_963699135.1 of uncultured Armatimonadota bacterium. Classification (GTDB taxonomy): domain Bacteria; phylum Armatimonadota; class Hebobacteria; order Hebobacterales; family Hebobacteraceae; genus JBEKKD01. The sequence continues at coordinate 3,516,741 of OY969415.1, forward strand.
CCGCTCCACATCCGGCTGGTCGAACGGGTTGATCCCCAGGCGGTACCCCGCGACCGCGGTGGCTAGCTCCCACAAGAAGAACTGCCCCCCCAGGTCATAGCGGTCTCGAAGGCTCATTCGCACCACTGGATGCCCCGCCGCCTCCAGCGCCGCCACCTCAGCGCGGCCGCTCTCATCTCCCTCTAGGCGCAATTCCAGGAACAGCCGGTCATCCCCGTAGGCCTCAGGCGATTCCAACGGCTCCCTCACCACGGGCAGGATGCCCCTGCCTTCCTTGCCCGTGCTCTCCGCGATCAACTGCTCGACCCAGTCCCCGAAGCTGGCGATCGCAGGCGAGAACACGAGCGTGGCCTTGTCGCGGCCCAGTTTTGCCGCCTCTGCCAACACCACACCCAACCACATCCCCGGATTGTCTGCCGCGGGCGCTGTCGCTCCGCACCCGCGCGCCATCGCCATCGCTCCCGCCAGTACCCGGTCCACATCGACCCCCACCAGGGCCGTGGGAACGAGCCCGAAGTACGAGAGCGCGGAGAAACGCCCTCCGATATTGGGGTCGTTCAGGAACGTCCCTCGAAATCCATACCGGTCGGCGAGCGCCGCCAGGCCGCTCCCTGGGTCCGTGATCGCCGCGAAATGCTCCCCGACTTTGCCCTTCCCCACCGCTTCTGCCGTCCGGTTGTAGAGGAAGCTGAAGCATGACAGCGGCTCGACCGTCCCCCCCGACTTGCTCGAGACGATGAACAGGCTCTCCTCCGGCTTTCCGCTCCTGGCGCAGGCGAGCACCGCGCCTGGGTCGGTGCTATCGAGCACGGCCAGGTCGAGATGGTCTGCCGCCACGCCGAACACCTTGCGGAACACTTCGGGCGCCAGGCTGGAGCCGCCCATCCCCAGCAGCACCGCCCGCCGGAAGCCCGCCCGGTGCACCTCCTTCACGAACCGGCCCAGCCGCGGCGTCACCCCGGCCATCGCCTCAGCGATGCCGAGCCAGCCCAGTCGGTTGCTGATGTCCTTGGGGTCCGGCTTCCAGACCGTATGGTCGTGCGCCCAGATGCGCGCCGGAGTGTTCTCCCTGGTCGCCTCCGCGAGCGCGTCGTCAATCACCCCCTGGAGCGCCCCCAGGTTGGCCGACTCCAACCGCCACCCCGCCTCCGGCACTTCCATCTGCAGCATGACACCCTCCACCACAACAGGCCCATTCCGTCTTCCGGCAGTCTCTGGTTCGGGCTAGCCGGGCACCGTCCCTGTTCCCAGCGGCCTCCCCATGCGCGTCCGACGCCGGAGCCTGTCACATCCTCCGCAAGGACTTCCGCCACGCGGCGCCAAACCATAACCGCCTGTGAGGGGCTGACATCGAAAGGGGAGGACGTCATGGCGGTCTTCGGTTACAAGCGAGACGCGGCCGAGAAGCGCATCGGCCACGCGTCCCAGTTCGGCGGTATCAAGTCCTACACGCTCAACGACGGCTTCGCCAAGGGCATTCGCGCCCTGGATTTCCGCACCACCCGCGGGCTCGAGTTCACCGTCCTGCTGGATCGTGCCATGGACATCAGCGAGGCCCGCTACAAGGGCATGAGCATCTGCTGGCGCTCCCCGGCCGGCGATGTCGCACCCCCCTACTACGACCCCAAGGGCATCGAGTGGCTCTGGACGTTCTTTGGCGGCCTGCTGACCACCTGTGGTCTCACCCAGGCCGGCGCCCCCAACACCGACCAGGGCGAGGAATTGGGCCTGCACGGGCGTATCTCCACCGCCCAGGCCGAGCGGGTCAGCATCACCGAGGAGTGGTCGGGCGACCGGCTGCTGCTGCGGGCCTCTGGGCTGATCCGCGAGGCGCGGCTGTTCGGCCCCTGCCTGGAAATGAAGCGCACCATCACCGCCTATGGCGATGGCGCGGGGTTCTCCCTGCGCGACACCATCACCAACACCGGCGCCAGGACCACCCCCCTCATGCTCCTCTACCACATCAACACCGGCTTCCCGCTCCTCGACGAGCACGCCGAACTGATCCTTCCCACCACTGCCTCTCAGCCCAGGGACGCCGAGGCGGAGAAGGGCAAGGAAGACTACGCCAAGATGCACGCCCCCGTCACCGGTTACGCCGAGAAGGTGTACTTCCACACCATGAAGCCGTGCAAGGAGGGCCAGGTCAACATCGCCCTCATCAATCGTCGCCTCGGCACCGGCGGCCTCGGACTGCGGCTGCGCTACAAGGCCTCCGAGCTGCCCTGCTTCACCGAGTGGAAGATGCTTGGCGACAAGGAGTACACCCTTGGGCTAGAGCCGGGAACCGTTCTCCCCATGGGCCGCGCCGCCGAGCGCGCCGCCGGCCGGGTGATCGACCTCGAGGTCGGCCAGCAGATCAGCTCCGGCGTCGAGATCGAAGTAGTCGAAGGCGCGGAAGCTGTTGACAAGCTAGCGAAAGAAGCGTCTGTCACTTAGTCGCGCGAACAGAAGATGGCCGGAATCTGACAGGCCCATAGCATGAGTGTGCGCCTGTCCGCCATGGCAGAAGAGATATCCACAGCAGTTTCCACAGCCTGTCGATAAATGGCCTCATGGCTGGGTTGAGTGTGGAGGGATCGCGCAGCGACCTCTGCTTCCTGACCAAGCTAAGGGGCGTCAGAAGCCGAATGTAGTACTCGATGAACACTAGTGCGCAGGGCGCCGAAGCGGTCGCCGCGCACCCCTGGGAGAGTGTCAATGCCTGCTAGGAAGATCGTCTGCCTCGGCGCCGGAAGCCACTACTTCCCGCGCGCCCTCGGGGATTTCGCCATCACCCCCGGCCTCGCCGGAAGCGAGGTCACCCTCTATGACCTGGATGTCGAGAAGGCCGAGTTGATGGCCGGCCTGGGCAAGCGGCTCGCCGAGATGAGCGGCACCGGCGTCCGCGTTCGCGCCTGCGCCGATCTTGGCGAGGCCGTCGACGGCGCCGACTTCGCGGTCTCCTCCATCGGCGGCTCGGGGCCCTCCCTCGGCGGTGTCTATGGCAGCGCCGCCCACAGCGCCGACGTGATGATCCCCGCCCGCTACGGCATCTACCAGATCGTCGGCGACACCGGTGGGCCGGCCGGCATGATGATGGGCCTGCGCAGCATCCCTGCCTACCTGGCGATCTGCCGGGAGATGCAGAAGCGTTGCCCCAACGTCGTCGTCCTCAATCACTCCAACCCTATGGCTCCGCTCTGCCGCGCCATGCTCAAGTACGGCGGGCTGGAGCGCGTCATCGGCATCTGCCACGGCGTCCAGGGCGGCGTCATGCAGGTCGCCGAGCTTCTTGGCGTCGAGCCCGAGGAGCTGGAGACCGCCTGGATCGGCACCAACCACTACTACTGGTTCACCCGCATTCTGCTCCACGGCAAGGACGTCTACCCGGAGGTCATGCGGAAGGCCGCCGCCCGCAAAGCCCCCCACGGCGAGGAGATGTCCGAGCTGCTCTCCCAGATCTACGGCTACCGGCTCACCTACCAGGAAGACGGGCACGAGTTGGAGTTCTACCCCTTCCTGGCGCAGGTGAAGGACCCCATGGAGATGCCCTACGGGTACGGTGAATCCACCGGGCCGCGCTACCGCGACCAGAAGCCCGCCTCCGGGCCGGCGCCCTCCGCCGCCGAGCTCGCCCAGCAGCGCCAGCAGCAGCTTCAGGAATTCAAGCAGTCCCTCGACCGGCGCGGCCTGCCCGAGCCCGAGAAGAGCATGATCCGGGGCGAGGGGATCGCCAGCCTCATCGACGCCATCGCCACCGGCCGCCGCGAAGTGCGCATCGTCAACCTCCCGAACCGCGGCGTGGTGTCGAACCTCCCCGACTACGCGGTCCTAGAGGTCGAGGGCGTGACCGACAGCTACGGCGCCCGTGGCATCCAGATCGGCGAGGCCCCCCTCTCGCTCATGGGCATCCTGCAGAAGCGCATCGCCTGGCAGGAGCTGGTCGTCGAGGCCGGCGTGAAGGGCGACCGCAACCTGGCGCTCCAGGCGCTCCTGCTCGACGAAATGGCGATCCGGCCGGAGCTGGCCCAGCAGATGCTCGACGAACTCCTCGCCGCCTCCCGCGACCTGCTGCCCCAGTTCGCCCGATGAGCGCGTTGTTGCTTCGGTAGCTTGCTGCCGAAGCCTACTTGTCATTGCGAGCCGCCTCGGCTCCGGTCGGAGCCGAGGCGCGCGTGGCAATCTCGGCGCTGTCGTCTGCTGCCGATTGTCGGCCCAACGCCCTCGACAGATCGGCCGCGGCCCATTAGCCTATAGCCTGCTGAAGATCACGCCAAGGAGGCGGTCGTATGCAGGGCGCAGCCACCGTGTTCCATCACCCGATCCACCCCATGCTGGTCGCGTTCCCCATCGCCTTCTTCATTGGCTCCGCGGGAGCCGACGTGATCTTTCTGCTTACCCGGCGACCCTTCTGGACCAAGTGCGCTCTCGCCCTCATCGGCTTCGGCATCCTCGGCTGGCTGGCGGCCGCCACCGCCGGCATCATCGACTACCGCACCGCCCCCATGACTGGCGATGCTCTTAATATCGCCTGGGACCACCTACTGGTGAACCTGGCCCTCATCAGCATCTTCCTCCTCAACTTCACCCTCCGCTGGCGTCGCCCCGGGGCCTGGTCTGGGTATGTTCTGACGCTCGCTGGCGCTGCCGTCGTGCTCTACGTCGGCTGGCTCGGCGGCGAACTCGTGTTCCGCCACCAGGTCGACATCGCCCCCGTCGCCCAGCCAGTCACCGGCGCCGCCCCCTAGTTCCGCCATCCGCGACCCGCTGGCTGACTCCGCCCGCCCCCGCGGGTGAAGGTTGCCCTCCCCTCGGCCCGAAATACCAAGACAGCAGTCTTCTGCACCTTCGCCGAGGAGTCACGATGGCATCTCAGCGCCACCCAAGCTGGCTGAAAGACGGACTGATCTTCGTGGGTCATTGGGAGCCGATGATCTACCGGCGCCGCGGCGGCTTTGCCGGCGTCGATGCTATGGACCACTACCTGCGCGAGCACTCCCAGGAAGCGGTCGACAAGCTGGTCGATCTCGGCGTGAACCTGGTCATCACCCACTACCACAAGGGCTTCGGTCCGGCTGCGGAGGAGTGGGAATACGAGCCGCTGCGCCAGTTGATCCGCCTCTGCCACGAGCGCAGCATCAAAGTGGGCGTCTACATCCGCCTCGATACCCTCGTCTACGAGACCTTGCTGGTCGAGAAGCCCAAGATCGACAGCCTCGCCCCCGGCGATGTCGCCCGCCTCACCGCCGGGCCGGCCGGCTCGCCCGACCAGCGGGATTCCTGGTTCCAGGTCAACCTCAACGGGCAGTACCCCGTCTACAACGATAACGACAGCGGCGCCCTCTACTACCGCCGCCAGGCCTGCCCCTGCAACAACGACTACCTCTCCTGGGCTGAGGAGCGAGTGACCTTCGCCATCCGCGATCTGGGCATAGACCTCATCCACTTCGATGGCGTCATGCCGTTCCTCGAGGGCTACCAGTGCTACTGTGACAAGTGCACCGGGGAGTTCCGCCGCTATCTGCAACTCAAGTACGCCGACCCCGAGCTGGCGAAGGAGCGCTTCGGCTTCTCCGACCTGAGCCAGATGCTACCCCCCGTCTATGCCGAGCACCCCAGCCACCGCTACTCGCCGCGCCTCCTCCGCATCATCAAGGATCCGCTCATGCAGGAGTGGACCCGCTGGCGCATCGAGAAGCTGACCGAAATGCACCATCGCCTCAGTCGCCACATCCGCCGCCTCAACCCGGAGGTCGCGGTCGAGGTCAACACCCTCATGCCGCTCACCCAGAACGGCTACTTCTGGAGCGGGCTCGATCTGCCGCTGATCGCCGAAGAGAACGACTGCATGTGGACCGAGGATGAGCACTGGCCCCAGCTCACCCCCGATGGCGTCCTCGTCACCCGCATCCGCGAGTTCAAGATCGGCCGCACCCTCGACAACGTCATCTTCTCCTATCAGCACGGGAAGAGCCCGGCCGAACTCAAGCTCTGCCTGGCCCAGGCGATGGCCTTCAACCGTCAGACTATCGGCATGGTCGGCTCCATGCCGCCGGACGAGGAGAGCTTCCCCAAGCGCCCCCACCGGCCCGGGCAGCCGAAAGAGAACTGGCCCTCCGCCTTCGAGGTGAAGCAGCAGCAGATTCGCTTCTTCCGCGACAACTTCGAGTACTTCGCCGATACCGAGTCTGTCGGTGGCATCGCGTTGCTGCGCTCGCGCTACGCGCTCTCCTACAGCATGACCGCGCCTCATCACCACACTCTCCTCTGGGAGCAGGCGCTGATCCAGTCCGGGCTCCCCTTCGACATCATCTTCGATGAGCAGATTGGCTGCGCCGAAGGCGCAGCTTCCGCTCGCCCCGGTCCGCCGCCGGCCCTCGACCTGTCCAGGTACCAGGTGCTGGTGCTCCCGAATGTCGACTGCATGTCCGAGGAGATGATCGCCGCGGTGAGCCGCTACGTGAAATCAGGTGGTGGCCTGGTGGCGAGTGGGGAGGTATCGACCCACGATCTGTGGCGCCGCCGCCGGCCGGAGATCGGTCTGCGGGAGGTGCTGGGGCGGGACGCGACTCCCGGCGCCGATCCGCATCATGCCACCCGACACCCCCACGGCAAAGGCCGCGCCGCCTACCTGCCCGCGCTCCTCACCGAAACCGACATTTCCGACTGGCCTGGCCTCGGCAGCGGTAGCTGGAAGCTCCCGCTGAACGTGCGCGCCATGCGCCAGGCCATCGCGTGGGCCTCCCAGGACCGGCTGCCGGTTCGCGTCGAAGGGCCCGAGACGGTCGTAACCGAGTTCCTCACTCAGCCCGACCGCAATCGCCTGCTGGTCCATCTGGTCAATTTCGACCTCACCCGCGCCCGCCGGGATCTCGACATCATCGTCCGCCTGCCTCGTGGGAAGCGGATTCAGTCGGTCACCGCGCTCGACCCCGACGCCGGCCGGCCGGAGGCCCTGCGGGCCGAGAGTGACGGCGACAAGAGCGTCATCCGCGTTCCGTCGCTGGAGATCTACAAGCTCGTCGTGATCGACATCGCTGAGACCAGCCGGGCCTGACCGGCCACAGAAGAGAGTAGACTGGAATGATAAGGCGCGTCCGCCACCATGTGCTCCGGGACATCAAAGACAAGAACATCGACGTCGATGACCACCGGGAACGGACCCAGGAGTTCAACGACAACTACATCGCCTTCACTTGCCTGCTGGCGAACCCCAACGACGGCCTGCTCTACTGCGGCGTGACCGCCTTCAACACCGACATCCTGCACGCCTTCGATCCGGTCTCCAAGACCTTCCGATCGCTGCGCTATCAGGATGTCGCCGAGCCCTTCGAGATCAAGGTCCACCGCAGCCTCGAACTCGCCTCCGACGGCGCCATCTACGGCGCCAGCGCCTGCCTTCATGGCGTGAACAAGCGCCTGGAGGCCCCCGGCGGATCGCTTTTCCGCTACCATCCGAAGCAAGCAAAGGTCGAGAAGCTCGGCATCCCCATCGCGCGGGATTACATCCAGACCATCTCCCTCGATGAGTCCCGCGGCCTGATCTACGGCCAGACCTATCCGGTATTCTGTCTCTTCGCCTACCATCTCGCCACCGGGCAAGTCGACGACCTCGGCTACATAGGGAGTATCACCCACATCTCCGCCATCGACGACCAGGGCTGCCTCTGGGGCACCTGGGACTCCGTCGCGCACAACCTATTCAAGTACGATCCGGCCCAACAGAAGATCATCTTCTTCGACCACGGCCTCCCCGACGGCAACAAGATGGGAGGGCTGATGTATCCAGGCTCTGGTCCGGTCGATTGCATGATCAACGGCGGCGACGGCTACCTCTACCTCGGCACCACCGGCGGCACGCTCCTCCGGCTCGACCCGAAGACGGCCGAGGTGAAGTACCTGGGAAAGCCCTACGCCTCCCGGCGCATGCCGGGGCTGAAGATCTGGCCCGACGGCCGTCTCCTCGGCGTGGTGGGTGACACCGATCTGTCCTACCTCTTCACCTACGACCGCGAGTCCGGCCGCTTCGTCGACCTGGGCCCGATCATCGACACCGAGACCGGGCTGGCCCTCTACCGCACCCACGACCTCGCCATCGTCGACGACTCGCACCTCTACGTGGCCGAGACCGATGTCCCCTCCCGCTCCGGTTATCTCTGGGAGTGTGAGGTGAAGCTGTAGTGCGCGCTCGCCCCCGCAGCTCAGTCCCGCCGGAGGTCGCGGCCCTCGAAGCGAAGCTCGACAGCTTCGACGCCGCCGAGAGGGGCGCCTCCCTCGCCGCCCTGAACGCGATGGCCGCCGTCGGCGACATCGCTCTGCCTCCGGCCGGAGAAGCCATCAACCTCCACTGCCACACCTTCTTCTCCTACAACCCCTACGGCTACTCGCCCAGCAAGTTTGCCTGGCTCGCGCGCAAGGTGGGCCTGGCGGTCGCGGGCATCGTCGACTTCGATGTGCTCGATGGCGTCGAGGAGTTCCTGAGCGCGGGCGCCGCGCTCGGACTCAAGGTCTGCGCGGGTATGGAGACGCGTGTCTATATCCCCGAGTTTTCCGATTACGTGATGAACTCGCCCGGCGAACCCGGCATCTCCTATCACATGGGCGTGGGCTTCCCGAGTGCCCGGCTTGAGCCCCCGCAGCAGACCTTCATCTCCGATCTTCGCCGCACCTCCGAGCGCAGGAACCGCGAGCTGACCGAGCGCGTGAACGACTACCTCAGCCCCGTGGTTCTCGATTACGAAGCTGATGTCATGTCGCTCACCCCCGCAGGCAACGCCACGGAGCGGCACATCTGCCTCGCCTACGCGCTCCGGGCCCAGTCCACCTTCCCCGACCGGGCGCAGCTCAGCCACTTCTGGGCCGAGAAACTCAGCGCCGACGTGAGCGGGTTCGACTTGCCAGCCGGCTTCCAGCTCCAGTTGCTGATCCGAGCGAAGACCATGAAGAAGGGCGGGCCCGGCTATGCCCAGCCTGACAGCGGCTCCTTCCCCTGGCTCGCCGCCACCAACCAGTTCATCCTTGCCGCCGGCGGCATTCCCACTCACACTTGGCTCGACGGAACTTCCGACGGCGAGCAGCGCATCGAAGAGCTGCTCCAGGTGGCGATGAGCACCGGCGTGGCGGCGATCAACGTCATCCCCGACCGGAACTACACGCCCGGCCATGCCGACACCAAGCTCGCGAATCTGCGCCACGTGGTTGAAGTGGCCCAGCATCTCGGCCTGCTCGTGGTCGCCGGCACCGAGATGAACAGCCCCGGCCACAGACTCGTGGATGACTTCGGTTCCGCCGAACTCGCGCCCCTGCTGCCCGCGTTCCAGCAGGCCGCCTTTGCCGTCTACGCCCACTCGGCGCTCCAGCGCCACGCCGCGATCGGGTATATGAGCGGATGGGCCTCCCGCCACTTCCCGAAGCTCACCGCCCGCGCCGAGTTCTACCAGGAGGCGGGGCGGCGGTTGCAGGCCGGCAGAGAAGACGCCGCCAGCGGGCTGTCCGACACTGCCATCCCTGACGACGTGCTGAGGAGACTCGGTTGACCTTCGACACTCCCGAAACGCAAAGCGCGGTCCAGCTCACCGGGCCCGATACGCTCATACTCAACTCGCAGAAGCCCATCATCCACCCCGGACCCCACCAGATCTTGTGCCACGTGGAAGCCGTGGGCCTCTGTTTCTCTGACCTCAAGCTGCTGAAGCAGTTCTCCCACCACGCCCGCAAGAGTGTCGCCGCCTCCGGCATCGCGCCCGAGGTGCTGGCCGAGGTTTCGAGCTACGTGCCCGGCGACGCCCCCACCGTTCCGGGCCACGAGGTGGTGGTGAGGATCTGGGAAGTGGGTGACGCGGTCCGGCAGCATCGGCCCGGCGAGCGCTACCTGGTGCAGACCGATTACCGCTGGCTGCCCACCGCGGCCGCCAACTCCGCCTTCGGCTACAACTTTGAAGGCGCGCTCCAGGAGTTCGTGGTGATGGACGAGCGCGTCATCACCTCCCCCGACGGCGAGTCCATGCTCATCCCCGCGGCCGAGGACCTCTCCGCCTCGGCGATCGCGCTCGTCGAACCCTGGGCCTGCGTCGAGGACGCCTATGCCACCAGAGAGCGACAGATTCTGAAACCAGGCGGGCGCATGTTGATCGTCGCCGATGAGAGCATCGACAGCCGCGCGCTCACCAGTTACCTCCAGCGTTGCGGAAGCCCCGCCGATATCGCCTGGGCATCGCCTCATCCCGCTCCAGATGCGCTTCCGGTCAAGCCGCACGCGGCGAGTCTCACCGACCTCAACGACGGTGCTTTCGACGACATCCTCTATTGCGGTTCCCGCGCCGAAATCATCGAGCTGCTCTTCCCGAAGCTCGGCCCCGGCGGCCTGCTCAACCTAACCCTTTGCGGCAGGCATATCGACCGGCTGGTGGCCACTCCCGTCGGCCGCGTGCATTACGGCGGCATCCGCATCATCGGCACGGCCGGCTCCGATCCGGCGCCGGCGATGGAGACCATTCCCGCGACCGGCGAGATTCAGGCCGACGACACCGTCAACATCGTCGGCGCCGCCGGTCCCATGGGCGTGATGCACGTCGTGCGAGACATCTGCCTCGGGATCCAGAACCTGACCATCTGCGCGGGCGACCTCGAACCCGAGCGGCTCGCCGCGCTCGAACGCATCGCCGCGCCCCTCGCCGCCGCCAACGGCGTCGCCTTCTCCGCCTACGACCCCAAGGCCGGCCCGCCGCGGAAGCTGTTCAGCTACACCGTCGTCATGGTGCCGGTGGCGCCGCTGGTCGCCGAAGCCGTCGGCCGCTCCGACGCGCAAGCCATCATCAACATCTTCGCCGGCATTCCCGCCGATGTCAGCGTTGAGGTTGACCTCAACCGATACGTCGCGCAGCGGCTCTACTTCATCGGCACCAGCGGATCGACGCTCACCGATATAAGGACCGTGCTCTCTCGGGTCGAGGCCGGCGCACTCGACACCAACCTCTCGGTCGCCGCCGTCTGCGGCATGGCCGGCGCCATCGACGGTCTCCGCGCGGTGGAGCACCGAAGTGTCAGCGGCAAGATCGTGGTATACCCATCCTGCCGCGATCTCGGCCTGGTGACGTTGCACGAGTTGAGCGGCCGCCTCCCCGCGGTGGCGGCGCTCCTCGACCGCGGCCTGTGGACCCGCGCCGCCGAGCGTCAGCTTCTCTCCGAGTGCGGCGCCTGATCGCTGGAGGTAGCGGAGAACCCATGGCAGCCAAGTCTTTCCTCGCATTCGACCTCGGCGCTTCGAGCGGGCGCTCCATCCTGGGCGTGCTCGATGCCGGCCGCCTCACTATCCGCGAACTCAGCCGCTTCCCCAACGAGATGATCGAGATCAGCGGTCATCTCCACTGGAACATCGCCCAGCTCTACCAGGAACTCAAGCGCGGCCTCACCGCCTGTGCCGCCGAGAGCATCGCGCCCGAGAGCATCGCGCTCGACACCTGGGGTGTGGACTTCGGCCTGCTCGCCGCCGATGGGAGTCTGCTCGGCCTGCCCTACGCCTACCGCGATGCGCGGCACCAGACCGCCCCCAAGGAGTTCTTCCGACTCGTTCCGCGCCGGCGCGTCTACGAGCTGACCGGCATCCAGATCATGCCCATCAACACCCTCTTCCAGCTCTACGCCCTCGCCCGCGACGAGTCGCCCCTGCTCAAGGTCGCCGACCGCGTGCTCATGATCCCCGACCTGCTCAACTACTTCCTCACCGGCGAGAAGAAGTCCGAGTTCTCCATCGCCAGCACCTCCCAGCTCTACAACCCGCGCACCAGCGCCTGGGAACGCGACCTGCTCTCCCCGATCGGGCTCTCCCTCGACATCATGCCCGAGGTGCTGGAGCCGGGCGCCGTGATCGGCGGCCTGCGCGAACCCGTCCGCCGCGAGACCGGCCTGGGCGAAACACCCGTGGTGGCCACCGCCAGCCATGACACCGGATCGGCCGTCGCCGCCGCGCCGGCCGAGGGCCAGGGTTGGGCCTACATCAGCTCCGGCACCTGGTCCCTCGTCGGCATCGAGAGCGACCAGCCCATCATCAACGACCAGGCGCTCGAAGCCAATGTCACCAACGAGGGTGGAGTGGGCCGCACCTTCCGCGTGCTGAAGAACGTCACCGGCCTCTGGCTGCTTCAGGAGTGCCGTCGCGCCTGGGCGCGGGAGCGCTCCTACAGCTACGAGGAGTTGGCGCGGATGGCACTAGACGCCCCCGCCTTCCGGTCGTTCATTGACCCCGACGACCTGGCTTTCGTGAATCCGCCCGACATGCCCGAGGCGATCCGCCGCTACTGCGAGCGCACCCGCCAGCCGCAGCCCCAATCCCCCGCCGAGTTTGCTCGCTGCATCTTCGAGGGCCTCGCGCTCGAAGTCACGCACGGTGCTCGACCAGCTTCGCGAGCTTTCGCCCCGGCCCATCGAGGTGGTTCACATCATCGGCGGTGGCAGCCAGAATGAGACCCTCTGCCAGTTCACTGCGAACGCCGCCGGCCTGCCCGTGGTCGCCGGCCCCATGGAGGCGACCGCCATCGGCAACCTCCTGGTGCAGGCCATCGGCCTCGGCTTCCTGTCCTCCCTCGCCGAGCTGCGGCAGGTCGTCAGGCAGTCCTTCCCGCTGAATCCCTACCAGCCCCAGCAGGACGCGGCCTGGGAGTCCGCCTACCAGCGCTTCCGCGAGATCACCGCGGCCTGATCGTTCTCACCGGGCACGCATCAGCTTCGTGTTCGTCTCGCCGCCATTCAGCAGATACAGCAGCGGCAGTGGCCGGTCCAGCCCCTCGATATAGGCCGGCCTCGCCTGCCACGGCGTCACCGACAGCACGTTCGCCAGGTCCATCCAGTACTCCAGCCGCGCCGGCGTCAGTCCCCAGTTCATGTGGAAGTGGTTGGCCGGCGCGTACTGCTTATACTCGCCCATGGTGGCGTACTTCGGCACTACGAACGTGTGCGGCCAGGTCGCGTTCGAGGTGTTGCACACCGCCTGCGATAGCTTCTCCGGCAGCGCCACTGTCATCGCCTCATCCCAGATCAGTGAGAAGAGATTCGTCGGCGCGCTGTAGGCCATCCGCCCCGCGATCCCCTCGATCCCCCCCGGCGACACGAACGTGACCGAGTTGCCCCCGCCCGGGAAGTACCCCGGGTCCGCAGCCGGCATCGACACCCCCGCCATGATCTCCTCGATCGACGCGCCTGGCTTCGCCACCCAGTCGAACGCGGCGCTGCCGGAGTTGTCCCCGTCCACCAGACCCCGCTTCCGCCACACCGCCTCCGGCTCGACCTGCGCCAGGCCCATCTGCTCCGCCAGTCGGTTGATCTCCCACGGCTCCCACACCTTGCGGAAATCCATGAAGAGGGGAGGAGTGCCGCCGGCCAGGTAGGTGAACGACGAGCATCGTCAGCAGGCCCTGCACATCCGCCTCCGTCGCGAACGGCATCGGCTGCTTCTTGCCATCGTGGTCGAAGGTCGAGTTGTGCAGCGACTCCATGATGTCGGCGACTGGCAGCGGGATGCCCCGCGGGTCCGAGCCCCATTCGAGCTGGCTCATGAACCCCCCGCCCACCGCGTTCAGATCTCGCAGTAGATCGCGCGTGATCAGATACAGCGCCAGGCTCTGGCTCAGCCGCTCCTCGTCCCCCGCGTCGCGCACCTCCACCCGCTTGCCCACGTGCTTGTCGGTCCACGCCCGCAGCGCCTTCAGCTCCTCCGGCCGATAGGCCTTCTTCTGAAGCATGTCCGCCAGCAGTTTCATGTCCAGGCGCGTGATCTCGATCCCGAACGCGCGGCGAGTCGCGATCACGTGCGCCAGCGCCGTCTCCATCCCCATCGAGTCATGCCCGAACACCACCACGCGCCGGCCCTTGAGCGCGCGATAGGTGACGGCCGCGAAGCACCCAGTCGGCCAGCCCCACCGCCGTCGCCTCGCTCATCTCCGGCCGTTCGCCCGTGTCCGGCCACGTGCCCACGTTGATATGAGAGAGTCGCCCGTACTGCGAGATCGCACCGTTCGCCGCGTGCGTGAACACCACTCCCGGCTTCGGCCCGCTGTTGCCGCAGACCAGGTTGATCGGCGTGTCGTCGGGGAACTGAGCGAGCAGCGATATCAGGCTGAGCTGAGGAAACGCCCACGTATCCGGCGTGCACACCAGCACGTCCACCCCCTCTGCCTGGAACTGCCGCGCCACTGCGTCCGCCTGCAGCTCGCCGTCCACCAGCACGGGGGTGTACACCACCTGCACCGGCTTCCCATCTGGGAGCGCCACGCGACTCGCGATCGCGTTCGCCACCATCTCCACGATATTGGCCGCGCGCCTGCGCGAGGCCTCGTCGATGCGTGGATCGCACGTCGCGAACACGCCCACGGTGGGGGTTCTTAGGGTTCGACGGTGGATTCTCGCCGAGACGCTTCGCGCCGCTCATGGGACACTCCTTGCCTGCTGGGGTTATACGCACGAGTTCCCTCTGCCGCGCTCGCGAACCTGCCCGAAGCGCGCGCATGGCGCGCCCGCCGCGACTCAGCCGGCCGCGAGAATCAGAGAGAGGGGAGGAGTGGACTTCTTGAACTCGCGGCTGGAGTACAAGAGCAGCGGCGCTTCGAGTCCACAGGTTCGGGCGAGCCGCTGCGCCACTGCCGCGCAGCCCTCCGGCGACCGCCCGTGGATCATCGCATACAGGTTGTACGGAAAGCCCCCGAACCCAGGCCGCTCGTAGCAGTGCGTCACCGCTTGCTCCGCCGCCATCATCTTGCCCGCGGCCTCAATCGCATTCGCCGGCGCTTCCCATACCGTCATCGCGTTCGCCGTGAAGCCCAGCCGCCGATGGTTGAGCTGCGCTCCGTAACGCCGCATCCGCCCCGCCGCCAACCAGTCGCGTACGACCGCCAGCAGATTCTCTTCGCTCATCCCCAGGTCACCGGCCGCACCCGCAAACGGCCTGGCTGAGATCGGCAGGTCGGTCTCCAGCGCCCGTAGCAGCTTCAGGTCGACGCTGCCCGGCTCCGCCGTAACCCGGCTGGGACCGGCCGACTTCGAGGTCACCGCGACTTCCGCAACCCCCTCGCTCACCAGGTCGAACACCACCCCGATCTTGAACCGGCGCCGCGTCGGCAGCCGCCAGACGCCCCTCACCCCCTCCCACGACAACGCCTCCAGCTTCGCCCGCTCGAACCATTCCCCCGATGCGGCCGCCCCCGCGAACCACAGGTTCACCACATGATCGCGCTGGTAGCAGTGCGTCACCTGGGGCCACTCGGCGATCGCCGCTCCCGTCGCTTCGAGTCGATCCGGATCGACCTCCACCGCCACCAGTTCCGTCGCCACCCCCAGCGCCGACGGCTCGAACACCGGCCCGATGCGGCGGATGATTCGCGAGGCCTTCAACGCGGCCAACCGGTCGATGGTCTGTCGCTCGTCCATATCCGCGGCCGCGCCTAGCGCCGCGTACGGATGGAGTTCCAGCGGAAACGCAGCCTGCGCCGTCGTCAGCAGGCGCCTGTCCCTCAGGTCCAGCTCGACCGTCACTGCTCTCTCAGCCACCGCGCCGCGTCTCGCGCGTGATAGGTGAGGATGAGATCGGCCCCCGCCCGCGCGATGCTGGTCAAGATCTCCAGCGTCACGGCCCGCTCGTCCACCCACCCCCGCGCCGCCGCCGCCTTCACCATCGCGTACTCGCCGCTCACATTGTAGGCCGCCACCGGGCGATCCAGCGCCGCCCGCACATCCGCGATGATGTCCAGGTACGAGAGCGCCGGCTTCACCATCACGATATCCGCGCCCTCCTCCGCATCCAGCCGCGCCTCCCGCCGCGCCTCCCGCCGATTCGCTACCGCCATTTGATGCGAGCGTCGATCCCCGAATTGCGGCGCCGAGTCCACCGCCTCCCGGAACGGCCCGTAGAACGCCGACGCGTATTTTGCCGAGTAGGCCATGATCGCGGTGTTGGTCAGCCCCGCCCCATCCAGCGCGCGCCGGATCGCTCCTACGCGGCCGTCCATCATGTCCGACGGCGCCACCACATCCGCGCCCGCCTCCGCGTGGGAGATCGCGGTATCCGCCAGCACCTCCAGCGTCGGATCGTTCAGGATCGCGCCGTTCTCATCGATGATCCCGCAGTGCCCATGAGTCGTGTAAGCGCACAGGCACACATCAGTCATCACCACTAGTTCCGGCAGCGCGCGCTTCAACTCCCGCACCGCCGCCTGCGCCGACCCCGCCGGGTTCGCCGCCTCTCGCCCCTTTGGGTCCTTCGCCTCGGGGGCGCCGAAGATCAGTACCCGCGCACCCCCTCCTGCCACGCCTCTTCCGCCTCCCGCACCAGCAAGTCGGGCGACCGGCGGCACTGGCCCGGCAGCGCCTCGATCTCCTCGCATCGGCCCTTGCCTGACACCGCAAACACCGGGTAGATGAACTGCCGCGCATCCAGCCGCGTTTCCGCCACCATCTCGCGCAGAGTGGAGGTGGCCCTCAATCGCCTCGGCCGCTGGATCAGCCAGGGATACGCGCGTTCCCCCACCGCCTGACCTGATAGACTCTCTTGGACGGCATCATGCTCTCTCGCACCTGCGGATTCGCCGGCCGCAGCCGGCGCCATCATTCTATCACGCCGCTCCACCCTCGCGCAGCTTCTGCTCGCTCGCGTACGTCTGCAGCGCCGCCACCAGGCCGGGGATGGTGTGCTGCGTTGCCTCCACCGCTACCGTCAGCCCCTGCTCCCGCGCCGTCTGCGAGGTGATCGGCCCGATCGACGCGATCAGGCAGTCCGCCAGCGCCTCCGCCCCCATCAGTCCCACCAGCTTCCGCACGGACGACGAACTCGTCACCGTCACCACGTTCACTTCCCCCTCCGCCAGCGCCGCCGCAGCCGCCTCCGCGCCCGCTGTGTCATCCATGGTGCGGTAGACCACCAGCACCTCGACCGACGCCCCCCGCTTCGCCAGCAGCTCGGGCAGCGCTTCCCGCGCCTCCTCCGCCCGCGCCAGCAGCACTCGCGTGCCCGCGGTGACACCGGGCAGCTCTGCCGCCAGCGCCTCCGCCACCGACTCGGAGGGTGAGAAGTCCACCTTCAGTTCGCGCTTCTCCAGTTCCGCCCCGGTGCCCGGCCCCATCACTCCCAGCCGCGCCCCGGCCAGCGCTCGCCAGTCCAGCCCCGCCCCGCGCAGCAGTTTCCCGAAGCACGCCACCCCGTTCGCCGATGTGAAGACCACCCAATCCCACGCCCCGCCGACCAGTTCCCGAACCCGCTCCGCTTCCACTGCCACCGGCTCGATCCGCGTCAGCGGGCACACCACCGGTTCCGCGCCCGATTCCCTCAGCAACTCCGCCAGCGCCGCTGCTTGGTGCCGCGGCCGCGTCACCAGCACCCGCATCCCCAGCAGGGGCCGCTTGCCAAACCAATCGAGCCGCTCGCGCAGCCCCACTACTTTCCCACCACGAGGATGGCCGGTGGCCGCAGGCGTCTGCCGCGCTACCTCCTCGGTGATCGTCTCCAGAGTGGCGGCTACCACCTCCTGCCGTCCCGTCGTGCCCCATCGAATCACCGCCGCGGGTGTTGTCCCGTCGCGCCCGCCCACGAGCAACTCTTGCGTGATCTCGCGCAGGTTCCTCACCCCCATCAACACCACCAGCGTATCCGCCGACCCGCTCAGGCCGCGCCAGTTGACCTGCCCTTCCTCCTTGTCCGCCTCCTCATGCCCGGTGGCGATGGCCAGCGTGGACGCCGCCCGCCGATCCGTGACCGGAATCCCCGCATAGGCCGGGACCGCCAGCGCGGAAGTCACCCCCGGCACGATCTCGAAACCCAGCCCGTGCTCGACCAGGAAGCCCGCCTCCTCGCCGCCCCTCCCGAACAGGAACGGGTCGCCCCCCTTCAGCCGGCACACCAACCGCCCCGCCTTCGCCTCCTCCACCAGTAACTGGTTGATCTCGTCCTGGGTCAGCGTGTGATCTGCCGAGGCCTTGCCGACGTAATGCAGGACCGCGTCGCTCCGCACCTCCAGCAATAGCTCCGGGCTCGCCAGCCGATCGTATACCACCACCTCCGCGGCCCGCAGAATCTCCAGGCCCCGGCGCGTAATCAGCCCCGGGTCGCCGGGCCCCGCTCCCACCAGATAGACCGTTCCCGCCTTCAGCTTCATTGCCCTGAGACCATCCTTTGCGCCCCCAATCCCAGCAGTTCATCCGCGAGCGCGCTCCCCATGCTCTCCGCCTCCTGCGCCGGCCCCGTCACCTCGCGCCTGAGCACCGATGCCCCTGTTGCCTCCGCGACTACGCCCTGGAGACGCATCCACTCTCCCTGCACCAAACCCAGCGCGCCCGCAGGAACGGTGCAGCCCGCGCCCAGCCCCGCCAGGAACGTCCGCTCCGCGGTGACTGCCAGCCGGGTGTGGGGGTGATCCAGGCGCCTGACCAGTTCGCCCACCTCCCCGCTATCCGATCGCGTCTGCAGCGCCAGCGCGCCCTGCCCCGGCGCCGGCAGACACACCTCGAACGGGATGATCTCGCTCACGCGATCCCGCAGGCCCAGCCGCGCCAGCCCCGCATAGGCCAGCACCACCGCGTCGAACTGCTCCTCCTCCAGCTTCCTGAGCCTGGTGTCGACATTCCCCCGCACGCCCACCATCACCAGGTCAGGCCGGTGCGCCCGCAACTGCGCCGCCCGCCGCGGGCTGGACGTCGCCACCTTACTGCCTGGCAGCAGGTCGCTCAGTCCGCCGCCCGACCGCGTCACCAGCGCGTCGTGCGGATCGGCCCGCTCCGGGATCGCGCAGATGGTCAGCCCCGGTCGCTTCTCTGTCGGGAGGTCCTTCAAACTGTGAATCGCCAGGTCCACTTCGCCGCTCAGCAGAGCCTGCTCGATCTCCCTCACGAAGATGCCCGTCGGGCTCTCCGACAGGGGCTCCGCGCCCACGTCCCCCGACGTGCGAATCACGCTGATCTCGACCGCCGCGCCCAGCTTCTCCAGCAGCCGCGCCACCCCGTTCGACTGGGCCAGCGCCAGCTTGCTCCCCCGCGTCCCGATCCGGATTCTTACCACCTCGTCGGCGCTCACTGATCCAACCCCAGCAGCTTCCGGGTCAGCTCCTCCGCCTCCTCGAGCTTCCCCTTGGACAACAACTCCACCACTCCGCTCTCCAGTACCTCTCGCAGCCGCTTCTTCCGCTCTTCCTCGGAGGGGATGCCGGAGAGCAGCTCCGGCCTCAGTCGGCCCAGCATGCGCGCGAGACGCGCGTATCCGGTCGGGACTGCCTCCTCGATGCGCTCGCGGAGATGCCGCGCCAGCGCCGGGCTTGCGCCCTGCGTCGAGATCGCGATGGCGATGGGGCTGCGGTGCACCACCGCCGGCATGAAGAACGTGCAGTGCGGCGGGTCATCGGCCACGTTCACCGGAATCCCGCTCGCCTCCGCCTCCCGATACACGCTCGCATTCACCTCGGGGCTATCCGTCGCCGCGAATGCGAGCACGCTGCCTTGCAAGTCCCCTTCCTCATACTCGCGGGCCACATGGCTCAGGTTCGGGCTCACCAGCAGCGCCCTCATCGCCCGGCTCAGCTCAGGCGCGACCGCGCGCACCTCCGCTCCCTCCCGCAGTAGCGCCGCCGCCTTGCGCGCGGCCACCTCGCCGCCGCCGATCACGGTGCAGAGTCGACCCCTCAGATTCAGAAAGATCGGAAATGACATAGCCTGGCTGCTCACACCTGCTCCCGGCCTTCCGCCGACAGCGTCACCCGGAAGGTCGTACCTTCTCCCACCTTGCTCTCCACTGACACCTCTCCCCCATGCGCCTTCGCGATGGCCTGCACGATCGAGAGGCCCAGCCCCGTCCCCTCCTTGCCCGACCCCCAGCGCGTTCTCCGCCCGGTAGAACTCCTCGAAGATCGAAGGCAGGTCCTCTTCTCGGATTCCGATACCGGTGTCCGAGACCGAGATCTCGACTTGACCGGCGCTCCTCCGAACCTTCACCTCTATTCGACCACCGGGCGGCGTGTACTTCACCGCATTTGATAGCAGATTCTCGAACAGCTCGGAGATGGACTCAGGATCGCCCACGATTGGCGCCAACCCCGGCTCAACCTCCCATTCCAGCGACACCGACTCCGCGGCCGCCGCCTGCTGGAAGTCCCCCACCACATTCGCCGCGATCTGCGCCAGGTCTACCGTCGTGTCCTTCTGCAGTGTCGCTTCCCTGGCCCGCGACAGCGCCAGCAAGTCGTGCGCGAGATCCAGGATATCCCGCACCCGCTGCCGCGACCGCTCCACCATCTCTTTGGCCTTCTCCGGCAGCGGCCCCGTCCGCCCCTCCGCCACCACCGACAGCACCCTCTCCAGCGCCGCGAGAGGGGAACGCAAGTGGTGTGCCACCCGATGCAGGTAGGCCGACTTGCTCCTTTCCAGCCGCGCCAGAGATTCGTAGGACTCCTCCAGTTCGTCTGCATGTTGCCGCAGAGACTGGGAGAGCTGCACCACTTCTCGCTCCCGCTCTCGCAACCGCGTGGTGATCGAGGTGGCCAGGAATGCCGTGATGCCCAGCGTCGTACCCATGACGAACAGGATCGCGTCGACGTAAATCGGGCGGTAGAAAATGGAAGGCCCCACCAGCGCCAGATGGTGATGTGCCAGGGAGCCGCGTTCCTCCATCATCACCATCAGCGAGAACAGGCCCAGCGCAACCGCCGCCAGCACATAGGTGGCCCGAGGCGACAGCAGAATGCTGGCGATCACGATGTGGAAGACGTAGTAGCAGAAGAACGGATTCTCGATCCCACCCGAGAAGTGAAGCAGCGCCGTCAGGAACAGCAGATCGATCCCGAGCTGCAGATTCGCGAAGGCGGCGAGGTGAGCCGAATGAAGATTCGGCGGCAGCCTCCGGCTGATCGTCCACAGCGCCGCATTATAGACTGCCAGCCCTGCGGTCATCGTGTAGAGCTGCTTCACCGCGAGCGGCACCCCCAGCGGCCCGGACGCCACCGCCACCGTTACGACCACCCCCGTGGCCGCAACCCAACGCAAGCGGATCAGCCACGAAATCCGCTCGGTAAGCTCCTCGACCTCCAACTCGCTATAGCCGCCGGCCCCCGTCGGCCTGGACATATCGTTGCTGCCGCCGCCCGCCCCGCGCGGCGGAGTGTCGCTAACTCGCGGCGTCCTTGTGTGGGGTGGGACTGCAGTCTCTGGGCAGAATCCGGATACCATTGCCGTG
This sequence comes from uncultured Armatimonadota bacterium, assembly GCA_963699135.1. Lineage (GTDB taxonomy): Bacteria > Armatimonadota > Hebobacteria > Hebobacterales > Hebobacteraceae > JBEKKD01. Next base: position 3,537,919 of record OY969415.1, read on the forward strand.
CAGTCACACCCATGCCCTGAGTGGAACTCAGGGCTAGTGGCAACCCAGAGAGTAGGGTCACGCCTCCTTGTGCAGTTGCGTCGGGTTCTTCAGCACCCGCTCGATCGTCCCGATCAGCTCGGCCGAGGAGGCCGTCTTGTCCAGGAACGCCTGCACCGGGAGGTACTCGTACGGCCCGTATTCCTTGTCGCCCTGCTCCGGATGGAGCTTCAGGCCGGTCACCGACTGGATCGCGGTCACGACGATGATGGGGAGGTCGCGGACCGTGGGATCGGGGTCTTTCCTCAGGTCCCACACGAAGTGGAACCCCTCCGTGCCGCTCGGCATCATCACATCCAGAAGAATCAGGGTCGGCTTCTTCTGCCGTGCCGCCGCCAGCCCGCTCGTGGCATCGGACGCCAGCAGCGTCCCATAGCCCTCGTTCCTCCAGCAGAATCTTGAGCGCGTCCGCCGCGTCCGGGTCATCCTCCACGATCAGGATCGTCTTTCCAGCCGCGTCTGCCATTCTTTTGCCTCCCACGATTTCTGCGGGAAAGCCCCGCAGGCGCTGCCCGCCCCTTCGGCGGTGCTCCTGCCCTCCCGCCCAGTCTCGCGTACCAGGTCCGGGGTCCGGTCCGGCCCGTCCGCGCGGCGCGCCGGTTGCTGGGGAGTCGGCCAGTCCGTGCAGCCTCGCACAATGATTTCCAGGTAAGGCCCCTCTTGCCTCCCGCCAAAACAAGAATAATCCGCGCCGCCCTGCCCCATCGGCCCCGCGAGTGTCACCCCGAGGGAGGCGGTTCCTGAAGGGAAGCGGCGACCGTGGGGGTCTCGGCTGGGCCAGCAAGAAGGCGCTGGCCACGGGGTCTGGGCTGGGTTAGGGGAAACGCCGGCCGTCGGGGCCTCGGCCGGGATCGCGGTAAGGGATCGTCGGGCGTCGGCCCCTAGCGGGGGTTGCCCTCGTCTCCGCCCGCGTGGCGTTGCGCCATCGGCGTGGTGACATCCCCGGGGATAATGGCCAGGATGCGCTGCGTGCTAACGGCCAGCACCGGGATCTCCTCCGGCTCCTGCTCGACGCCAGACTCGTAAATCCTGGCGGACACCACCGGGAGGAACTGCCGCTTGTCTTCCTCAATCTGCTGAAGCAGGCGCCGGTTCGCGAACTTCCAGGCCTTCCCCTCGACCCGCTGCCCCGGCAGCAGCAGTGTAACCGGGACAAAGCCCTGATAAGCCTCGGTCTCCATGCTCTTTCCCCAGCCCATCGCGCTTCGCCGCCCCAGGCGACGAGTTACGACTCTATTCCGGCCGGAGTCGCCGATCTCCTACTTGCCCTTCGCAGTGTTCCCACTGCTCGCTGTGAAAGGGCGTGACCGACGGCGAGCGCCGCGGCTCTCGCGGAAGCCGATGCGGCCTCCGCTCCTCTGGCGGGAGGTGAGAGGAAAGCCGGCGTATGTCCGCCGTCGGTCACGGTGAGAAGGGCGGCGACATGATCCCCCACGCCACCTTGCTCGCGAGGCACTGCAACCTCGCTTGCGGGGCCGGCGTCTCCCCTGCCGGCCCCGCAGTCTGCGCCTAGTTCTTCACGGTAACCTTGATCGCCGCGATTGCGCCGTCGGGCCGATCGGTCGCCCGCACCTTCGCAGAGATCTCGTGTTCCCCGTTCTCGGCCTTGGCGGTGTCCCACTTGTACTCGTAGGGTGCCACCGTCAGCGAGTCCAGCAAGTTGCCATCCAGATAGATGTCCACACCCTTGACCTCGGTCTCGCTCGTTACCGTGAGCAGGATCGGGGTCGTCCCCGAGACGGTCGCTCCACTCGGAGGGCTGCCGATTCCCCCGCCCGGTGGGTCACATGCCCACACCACCGCTGCCAGAGCCAGACAGACAACCGCCAGCAACAACAACCGTGCCCTCATGCCGCTTGCCTCGCCCCAGATATCCCCCTCTATTTGGTTTGTTGCAGATTCCGGGGTGGGCGGTTCACGCGAATCGCGCCGTGTGGCGGTTTCGTACAAGAAAAAGGTGGGATAAGCACCGCCGGCTGCTCCCTGTCGCGGAAAACCGAGCAACTGCGGTGAAGCGGGGGGGGGGGGGGGGCGTAGCTACAGGAAGAGGGTCACATCCTGCGCCAGGAGGGCTAGAGACCGTAGCGCCGGGCTCTCTCCATCACCGCGCCGGGCCAGGCTAACTTCCCCCAGCTGGCGGTGGAGCGCGGCCAGGCGCTGGTACCCCTCTTGATAGGTCGGGTCGAGGCGAAGCGCTGTTTCGTACTCCCGCTTCGCTCCGTCAAACTGGTTGCTCGCCTCCAAGCCGATCGCCATCAGCGTGTGAGAGAGCGTCGAACTGGGGTCGAGTTCCAGGCCCCGGCGGAAGGCCGCTGCGCCGGCCCCAGCGCGTTCCTCTTCAGATATACGCGGCCCAAGTTGCTGTACACGATTCCCGAGTCCGGGTAGAACCGGGCGGCCTTCTTCAGCGCCGCCTCTGCTCCATTCAGGTCGTCCGTCTTCGTCAGCACCAGGCCCATACGGTTCAGCGTGCGGCAGGGAAAGCGGGTCCAGGGCCAGCGCCTTGTCCAGCCACTGCTTCGCCTCGTCGAGCTTTCCCTGGTTGTAGTACACCGCACCCAGCGCGGTGGGTGGCTCCACGTAGTAGCGGTCCGCCTCCGCCGCCTTCAGATACCATTGCTCCGACGCATTCGCGTCGCCATTGATGCGCAGGATCTCCCCCGCCAGGAAGTACCCCTGCGCCCGTGTCTCGGGGGCGGATTCCAGCGCCTTTGCCTGCTCTGTTGCCGCATCGGCATATCCGGCCAGCGCCTCCATCCTACCCAGCATCGCGCGCCCACCTGGGAATCCCGGATCGGCGGCCACCGCGGTCGCCAACTCCGACCGCGCGCGTTCGAGATTCCCTACCCCTGAATAGCAGATCCCGAAGTTGAAGTGATAGAGCGCCACCCTCGGGTCTAGCTGAACCGCCTCCCGAAACGACCCCACCGCCAGGTCCGGCGCGCTCACGAACTGGGTCACCACGCCGAGGTTGTTCCAGGCCGCCGCGTCGCTTCCGTCCTTCCTGATGGCCGACCGGTAGATCCGCTCCGCGTCCATCGGCCTGTCCAGCGCCAGCGCCCGGTTTCCCTCTACCAGCAGAGCCTCATCTCGCGCCTCTCCACCGGCGCGACGCGTGACCGGCGTGATCCGAGCCGTCGTCGGCCTCCCCTCCCGTTCTGCCACCACCTCGACCGGCTGATCGGCCGCCAGCAGAATCTCCGCCTTGGCCAGGTCGACGGGCGAGTCCAGCGCGACATCGCCGATCCGAACCAACCTGTCACCCGGCTGGATGCCAGCCTCCGCGGCTGGCGACCCTGGGGTAACACTCGTCACGATCGGCGCCGTCGCCTCCCCGACCCGCGACGACCCCGGTACGGTCGTCAGGCCCAGCCAGGCCCGTGATCCCGCCACCCGCCTCAGGGCATCCTCCTGGCGCAGTCTATCCGCTACCCACACCTCGAAGGTCGTCTGACCCCAGGGCGTCTGAAGGCGGACGGTCCTCAGATGCTGCAGCCCTCTTGGGGGCGAGGGCGGCCTCCCGGCCGTCGCCTCGGTATAGCTCTCTCTGCCCGCCGTCACGATCCCCCACTCGTTCGAGAACTGCACCTTTCCTCTGACCACCGTCAGACTCGTGCGAGAGGTGGGCTCGGGCCAAGGCCCCTTTCCCAGTGCCGGCGTCGCGTGCTGCTCCGGAGACACCGAGATCGAAAACAGCGTGCCGAGAGCCTTCGCCCTGGCCGCCGGGGTTTCCACTGTCAGCCCGGCCTGGGCCGGAGCGACCAGCAGCCACATTTTCCCCTCGGTCAGGCTGAGGGAGGCCGGGCGAGACGACTTCCCCTCGGCCTGGTCGGGCTTGAACTCGGCCGTCGTATCGAAATCCAGGTTCACCCGCGACCCATCGGCGAGTTCGATATCGACCTGGCCCGTATCGCCTGTCTTCACCGCGGCTCCGCTGGGTACTGCCTGCGCGGTCCGGCACGCCACCCACCCCGATTCCGACGTCTTGATCTGCGGCCTGCCCTTCGCCGACACGACCGTGCCGACCACACGTCCCTGGGAAGACGCGGTTGCCACTAGCCGCGGCGCGCTCGCCGCCTCGCTTCCTCGCTCGCCATCCACTGGCGCGGCCCGACCTTCGTCCGCCTTTGCCACCCTCGGGGTTGTCGAGGACGCCGGTGCGCCGGGCGCGAAGGGGACCGGCCTGGGGGTGCGCAGCGCCACCAGCAACACCGCCGCCGTCAGCGCCGCCAGTCCCGGGGCCCATCGGCGCAGTTTCGGCAGCGACGGCGCGATCCGGACCCGCCGTTTCCGATACGCTCTCTCCGCCAGCTCCGCCACCGCTCCCTCGCCGGCGACGAGCGCCGGCTCCGTCTCTCCGAACCGGAAGAGAATGTTGGTGGTGGCGCGTAGCGAGTCCAGCTCGAGGAGGCATCCCTCACACCCTGAGATGTGGGATGCGATCCGGTTTGCCTCTCGTTCGGACAACTCGCCCAACAGAAAGGCGACCAGCTGAGGTTGCGCCTGTTCGCAGTGCATATTCCCCTCACACCGGCGGAGCGACGATCCCCTCCGCTCGAAGCTTGTCCCTTAGCGCGCGGGTCCCGTAGAACAGCCGCGTCTTAACGGTGCTTCTGGGCACCTCCAACTCCGCGGCGATCTCGGCACAGGTAAGTTGCTTCAGGTAATACAGCATGACGGTCGTCCGATGCGGCTCGCCGAGCGACTCGATCGCCTCCGCAATCCGCCGCGCGCTCTCTTGCTCATTGCCATTTCGACCGGGTCCACCAGGGGGATTCCATCATCGCCGCGCAACGGCACTTCCGCCATCCGCCGCTTCCCCTTCTCGCTCCGCAGCCGTTCCAGGCAGACGTTGACCGCCACCCGGTGCAGCCACGTGCTGAAGTTAGACTGGTATCGGAAACTGGGCAGACAGCGGTAGGCCTCCAGAAAGACCTCGTCCGTGATATCCTCCGCCCGCTCGTGGTCGCGGGTCATCCGGTGAACGACGGCATAGACCCGCTGCCTGTGGCACGCGACCAGTGCGTCGAACGCGGCCTTGTCCCCCTGGCAGAACCGCTCGACCAACCGCGCACTCGCATCGAAGAACACCGAGGACACGATAGCTCACCCTCAAGTCAGAGCGCCTAGGTTGGCGCTTCTCCGACCGCCCGCGATTTCCTCTTGTCATCGGCCGCGACCTGGGGAATGCTGCGGCAGGGCCGAGGTTGCCACAGCCTGCCCCCGAAGCCCTACAGCAGGTCCTTGTGTTGCTCTACCACCTTCGCGAACGCCCTCGCGATATCGTCACCGTCCGCCTCCGAACCCAGAAGCAGAGTGTGGAAGAGCCACAGCGCCTCCTGGCACAGCAACTCGGTCGTCGGGCAGCTCACCTCCCGGTAGTCCACCGGGGCCCCGTAGTGCCCGCACGAGGCCGGGCAGCCCCGCCCCCGGAAGTTGCCCTCGGTGAACACGGGGTTCTTGTAGAGCGGCTGGCCGTATCCCGCCGTGCAGGGGATGCCTTCCGCCGACAGCGCCTCCATGAACCGCTCTCTGGTCAGTCCGCCGAGTTGCTCCGAGCGTATCCGGACCGGATAGAGATGGTAGGCGCGGCGATCGCCCGTGCCGGGGTCCGGGTCTAGCGGCTCCACCCCCGGGATCTCCCTCAGCCGCTCCGTCAACCGCCGCCCGTTCCGCCACCGCAAGTCAGTCTCGGCCTCCAGATGCTTCAACCGCGAACGAAGCAGTGCCGTCTGCATCTCCGTGATCCGGTAGTTATAGCCCAGCAGATGGTGCTCGTAGAACGGCCTCCCCTCCACCCGGCCGCAGTCCCGAAGCCCCGCCGCCCGCGCCGCCACTTCGTCGTCATTGGTGACGATGATGCCCCCCTCCCCTGACGGCAGATTCTTGCTCGCCTGGAAGCTGAACGCGCCGGTCCCTCCGATGGAGCCGACCTTCTTCCCCTGCCACACCGCGCCATGCGCCTGCGCGCAATCCTCCAGCAGCGCGATCCCCCGCGGCTCCGCCAGCTCCCTTAGCTTCGCCATGTCGGCCGGCAGACCGGCGATGTGCACCGGGACGATCGCCCGCGTCCGTCGCGTCATCACCGCCGCCACCGACTTCGGATCGATGTTCAGGGTGCCGGCCTCGATGTCGGCAAACACCGCAATTGCGTTCGCCAGGAAAACACTCGTCGCCGTCGCCTGGAAGGTGTAGGCCGGAACGATCACCTCATCCCCCGGCCCGACCTCGAGCGCCTCCAGCGCCACCTGCAGCGCCGTCGTCCCACTGTTGACGGTGATCCCATGGCGCGGATCGTGGTACTCGGCGAACTCCGCTTCGAATCGCCGCGTGTGCTCGCCATCATACGACCACCACTTCCCCGAGCGCACCACCCCCGCCACCGCCTCGATATCCTCCTGGCGCGGATCGGGCCAGGAGAGCCACGGCCGAGTGCGAATCGCCTCACCCCCGAGTAGCGCAAGCTTGCTCATGGCGTCACCTCACTCCGGTTGCAACTGCCGGCCCGCCGCCCGCAGGCGGAGAGCCCAGCTAAGAGTAAGGGTCCGCTCACGCGGACCCCACTCCCGAACTCATATCCCTCTGCCCGACGGCTCAGAGCTTGACGGCCGTCGACTTCGAGGCCTGCAGCACCTCGTCCGCCGTCACCTCTCGCCCCAGCTTGTCGGAGAGGAAGACGCCCTCGCTGATCAGCATCGTCTCCAGCGCCAGCTCTGCCGTCGGCAACAGCGGCACCAGCCCCTGCTGTACGGCGATCCAGTGCGCCTGCGGCGACGCGTAGGCAGCGTGGTTCTCGACGCATCGGCCCCATCGCACATCGGCGTCGTCCAGATCGAAGGTGCCGTTCATCTCCATGTCCCCTACGGTGCGGAAGAAGCCGAACGGCCGCAGCCGCACGCCTCCCTTGCTCCCGACCACGCTGCTCCCTTCGAATCCGTCGAGGTGGATCGCCCAGGACTCGATCATGTCCATGGTGATGTTGTCGGCGCACCTGACGAATCCCATCCCCAGCTCCTCGACGTCGTACCCGCTGCTCTTCCGCCGGTCCGGGTACATATCCGTCTCCTGGTAGATCTTGCCGCTGATCCGCTCCACTTTCGGCATCCCCAGGACATAGAGCATCTGCGCGATGTGATATACGCCCATGTCGTACATCGCGCCGCCGGCCGCCACGCTCTTCTGCACGAACGAAGAGGTCCCGTAGCCGTCCACGAAGGGCCGGCCCCGGCGGCGGAAACCGGTGGAACGCCCGTGGTAGATCTTCCCCAGCTCCCCGGCCTCGATCAGCCGCTTCGCCGCCTTCGTCTCCTTCGCGAACACCGTGCTGAGCTGGATGCTGATGTGCTTCTTCAGCTCCTTCGCGGTATCGTACATCGCCTTGGCGTCCACGTACGAACCCGCCATTGGCTTCTCGCAATACACGTGCTTTCCCGCCTTCAGCGCCGCGATCGACACCGGCGCGTGGAAGTTGTTGTGCAGGCACACATCCACCGCCACGATGTCATCTCGCTTCAGCAGCTCGCGGAAGTCCGTATAGGTATTCGGGATGCCGAACTCCTCCGCCACCCGCTTCAACTCCACCTCGTTCACGTCCGCCGCCGCCACCATCTCGGCGCCCTCGATCTTCGCGTAGTTCCGCAGGTGTGACTTCCCGATCTGCCCGACACCGACGATTCCAAGCTTGATGGGTTTCATCTCCACTCCTCGCCGTATGGTTTGAGGATTGCCTCGCTCCCCGCCTCACTTCGGGAACGACCGCCCGGCCCCTTCCGCCGCCACCGCCACGTCGATCGACGCCCCTATCCCGCTCCCGACGCTCTCATCGCCTCCCCGGCCGCCTCGCAGATGCCCGCGATATCCTCGTCGCGGTGCGCTGCCGACACGAACACCGCCTCGAACTGCGACGGCGGGAAGTAGACGCCCCGCGCCAGCAGTTCCCGGAAGAAGGTCGCGTACCGCCCCGTGTCACTCGTCGCCGCGGTGGCGTAGTCAGTCACTTCCGTCGCCGTGAAAAACAGCGTCATCATCGACCCCACGCGGTTGATCGTCGCCGGGACTCCCGCCTTCGCCGCCGCCTCTGCCAGGCCCGCCGCCAGCGCCGCGCCCCGCCGCTCTAGCTCGGGGTAGGGGTTCTCGTTCTTCAGGATGTTCAGCATCTCCAGCCCCGCCGCGCACGCCACCGGGTTGCCTGAGAGCGTTCCCGCCTGGTACACCGGCCCCGCCGGCGCCAGCATCTCCATGATCTCCCGCCGCCCCCCGAACGCGCCGATCGGGAACCCACCGCCGATGATCTTCCCCAACACTGTCAGGTCGGGCTTGATGCCATAGAGCGCCTGCGCGCCGTGATACCCGACCCGAAACCCCGTAATCACCTCGTCGAGGATCAGCAGCGCGCCCGCCGCCTCCGTCGCCCGTCGCAGCGCCTCCAGGAATCCGGCCGCCGGGGGAACGACCCCCATGTTCCCCGCCACCGGTTCCACCACGATGCAGGCGATCTCGGCCCCGTGCCCGCGCATCAACTCCTCGACTGCCCCGCGTCGTTGTACGGCAACACCACCGTCTCGGCCGCCCACGCCGCCGGCACCCCGGGTGAGCCAGGTAGGCTCAGCGTCGCCAGCCCCGACCCGGCCTTCGCCAGCAGACCGTCGCTGTGCCCGTGATAGCCCCCCTCGAACTTCACCACCTTCGACCGGTTCGTGAAAGCCCGCGCCAGCCGCACCGCGCTCATTACCGCCTCGGTTCCCGAGTTCACCAGTCGCACCATCTCTACCGAGGGGAGCGCCTCCACCAGCGCCCTCGCCAGCTTCACCTCCAGCTCCGTCGGCGCGCCGAATGTCGTGCCCAGCCGCGCCGCCGCGCAGGCCGCCTCCACTACCTCCCGCCGCGCGTGCCCCAGAATCAGCGGGCCCCAGGAGGCGACGCAGTCGATGTACTCGTTCCCATCCGCGTCCCAGGTCCGCGCACCCGCGCCCTTGGCGATGAAGCGCGGCTCCCCTCCCACCGCCTTGAACGCCCGCACCGGGCTGTTCACCCCGCCCGGTATGATCTGCTGCGCCTCCCCGAAAAGCCGTGCCGACCGCTCGTTTCCCTTGCCCATGGCCATCCTCTCATCTCCTGCTCGATTACCGCGCCCCCGGCGCGGCCTCGCCTAGTCCGGGCCTGTCACCTCACTCGCCGGAAGCGCCTCCAACGCCACGTGTTTCGCGGGCACCTTTACGAAGCTCGCCGCGATCAGGTTGCAGAACGCCAGCGCCGCCGCCGCCACGAACACATGAGGGACTCCGTACTTCACCCACAGCCATCCACCCGCCGCCGGGATCGACATCGACACCGCGTGGTCGATCGACACCCCCACCGAGAGCGACGCGTGGATATCCGATTCCTGCTCCGCGATCCTGTCCATGTACGTCGCCCGCGCCATCCCCACCGCGAACAGGATGTTGTCGATCACATAGCAGACATAGACTAGATGCACCGGCTTGGCCAGGGGCAGTGACTTCGCGAATCCATAGCCCAGGCAGATAGTGATGATCATCACCGCATCCATCATCAGCACTCTGCGCTCGCCGAACCGGTCGATGATCTTCCCCAGCGCCGGCTGGAAGAAGATCCCGACGATCGACGCCGCGATCCACAGCTTCGCGATCGTCGGCGCCGGCTCGCTGAAGACCTTGATCAGAACCCACGGCCCAAAGGTGACGAAGATCTGCTTCCGCGCGCCGGAGAAGACGCACAGCAGATAATACAGCGAGTACCGCCGCTTCAGCACCAGCTTCGGCCGCTGCTTCCCCCGCGCCGGAAGCGCTGGCATCCGCGACAGCGCAATCGCCGCCACCATCGCCGCGCATGCCGCCACCGTGAAGGTCAGCCGATAGCTGAAGTGCAGGTACTCCAGCCCCAGCCACACCAGCCCCGAGCCCACGATCGTCGCCCCCATCCCGATGGCGCCGATCTGACCCAGCCGTGCCGCCCGCTGATTCGGCGCCGCCAGGCTCAGCGCGATGGTGTTGTTCACGGGCATCAGCATGTGGTTGCCCGCGCTCCACAAAACCATCGCCCCCATCATCGGGCCCCACTCCGTCCCCATGGTGGCCAGACCGATAATCCCGAGCGATGTGGCCATCGCCGCAAAGGTCCCCAGCTTGATCTCGGAGAGGAAGAACAGCGCGCCCCCCATCATCGCCACCAGGAACCCCGGCAGCTCGCGCGGGAACTCCAGCTTCCCTCGCGCCTGGGCCGAGATGTGAAACGTGTCGTTCACGAAGTTGTTGAAGGTGGTCTCGAAGATGCCGCTCGTCAGGCCGAGCGCCGCCGCCACCACGAAGAACAACAGAAGGGATCGCCGCAGGTCTCTCCCCACGCCGGTTGCACTATCAGGCATTCCATCCCACAGTGAACTACGAGACTCCGGCATGACGCCGGTCTTTCCTACTTGGCCGGTCGACCGCGATTTCCCTGGTGCTGGCCCTGCGCCGCCGCCCTCGCTACTTCCCCGCCTCCAGATCCAGCGTCCGCCCCACCAGCACGCAGTATGGCAGGAACCCGAACTTGGCATACGCCGCGTGCGCCGGCGCGTTCCACAACTGCGTCCCGACCGAGCAGAACCGCGCCCCCTGCGCGTAGCTCGATCGCATCGCCCGCGCGATCAGCGCCGCCGCAATCCCCTTCCGGCGATGCTCCTCCCTCACCCCCAGGCCCCAGATGTTCATCGCCGGCGCGCCCAGCTTGCTCGCCACGTGCGGCAGCACCACCCATCCCATGTTGCCCGCCTCCTGCTCCCCGAGCATCGCCCGCGTCCGCATCGGCTGGAACCCGATCCAGGATTCGCGCATCCCCTCGTGCTTCATCTCCGCCGGCTCGTCGATCAGCTCGATCGGTTCCGCCGCCGCGTACTCCTCCGGCGGCGAAGTCATCTCGCCGGCCATGAAGATCGACTCCTGCACGTTCTTGTATCCCCCCACCTCCAGCGCCACCTGCACCTGCGGCAGCGAGTTCGGCCCCATCGGCTCCCCGCCCATCCACAGCCCGCGGTAGAACGGATAGCCCCGCTGCGCGTGGAGCGCCAGTAGCTGCGTCTGCCCCGACCGCTTCAGCCACTCCGTCGCCTCCGCCACCAGCGCCGCTCCCACCTTGCTCCGGTCCCGCGGGAAGATCAGCATCCGCATCTGCGGGAACCGCTGCGTCGCCTCCTGATAAGGCTCCGAGGGAAACGCGACGCACGCGTGCGCCCATCCTACCACCTCGCCGCGCTCGACCGCCACGAACAGCCCGCTCGGATCGAATGCCGACTTGCTTTCGACCAGCGCCGCGAACAGCTCCGGGTCGAGCTTCGCGATATGCCCTTCCCCCGCGGTCTCGGCGTTGAATAACCGCGTCATGCCCTCCAGGTACCGCCGGCCATAGGTCTCCAGGGAGAATGCCACCCTACGCCTCCAGCCCCATCGGAACTCCCATGAACGAGTAGATGCCGCGCGTGTGCGCCTCACCTCTCGTGAACGATCGCCCGATCACCTGCGCGGAGAACGGCTGATCTCCCTCCGCGCGCACCGCGAATGCCGCCCCCATCGGCAGCCCGCCGATCTCACTCGACCTCACGTGCGCCACCGCGCCCGGCCCCAGTGTGAGGGTATGCGCGATCTCCCCTCCCGCCAGCCCCAGGCAGCGCAGCGTGACCTTAGCCGCCTTCGCCCCCGGATTGAACAGGCAGTAGGTCTGCTCCCATTCCAGGTTCACGTCGTCCGCCCCGCCCGTGTGCCCGATGCCCAGCCACCACGCCCGCTCGTTCGTCAGCGGGCCGGGGTACATGTTCACCGCGGTCATCGCGCCCGGGCACACTTGGCTCCACATCTCGAACTCGGCGCAGCACACCTCCGCCGCCACCGAGCTGTCCGAGGTCACCGTGATCGCGAAGGGTTCGTTGATTCTCGTATGTGCGCCTAGCCACGGCTTCCCGTGCAAGCATTCCAGGATCGACTTCAGCGGCTTGATCGGCATCGGGTCAGAGGCGCTCGACGAGCCATCCGGCTTGTGGAACGTGGCGCGAACCTGCGCCGTCTTCGCCTCCTCCAGGTTATTGACGAACAGCAAGTTCCACATGTTGTCGCACTGGCCCAGGGGGTGCTCGCTCTCTTTCGCCCGCGGCAGAATCCCGCGGTCAACGATGTTGCCGCCTGGGTAATACCAGAGATCATTGCTCTCGCCGCGCAGCGGGAACCCGATCGTGCTGCGCGAGCCGATCACCGGCGCAAACCCCCGCCATCGCGCCCGCCGCGTCGTCTGCGCGATCACCGGCCCGCTCGCGTCGATCCGCACCGCGTAATCCCCCTCCACTCGCACCGCCGGCCCGTTCTCGCTCCCCAGCAGCTTCGGCCCCCGCTCCCACACCTCCAGCATCGCCACCCGCTCCGCCGGGATCGTGATCTCCTCTTCGCCCCCCCGGTCCCGGTTGCGGATCAGGTAGCGCACCTTCACCGACACCTTCTCCTTCCCAGGATTCAGGATGCTCAGGGTCTCGCGCTCGTGCCAGCTCTTCGCCCCGCCCTGGAAGCAGTCCGGGAACACCCAGCTCGTCTCGTCCTTCAGCGGCCCCGGATAGGGAGTGACCGCCACCATCGCGTCCGGCACCGGGTCCCAGAAGGTGTAGTCCTCGTGGCGCGCCTGCGGCAGCACCGGCAAGTCCGACTCGATCGCGATCCAGAACGACTGCCGGTGCGGGACCTCCTCCCGCGTCGCCAGCTCGACCTCCTCCACCTTGCCCGGCCCCACCTTCACCTCGAACGAACTCGGCCCCCGATCGATGGTGAAGATCCGCACCTGCACCCGCGCCGGCTTCGACTGTGGGTTATAGATGAACAGCTTCGACGAGCACTCCCGCGGACCGCCGCTCTCTCGTCGCAGGCTCACCTGGTGATCGTCCCAGATGTACCCGTCGCTCACAAACCACTGCGTTCCCAGTCTCTGATACTGCGGCAGCGCCATCGCTCTGTCTCCTAGCCTATCCCAGCGATCTCGCCGAGCGTCCCGTCGATGCCCGTGATCGTCCGCCGCTTGGTATCTTCCTTCGGTATCCGCATCTTCTCTAGCTCGCCCTTGAGCTGCTTCAGCTCCCGCGCGTACCCGGCCCGCTGCTCCCCCGACATCCGGTCCTTCAGATACACCGGCGGGCCCGACACCGACGGATTCTCCTTCCAGATCAGCGGCTCCAGCGAAAGCGAGCCATGCCCCAACTCGAAGTTCGAGCGCGAGAAGTAGGCGTTCTCGGCGCGGATGTACCAGTCCGCGAGATCATCCAGCGCGCCCCGCTCACCCCATACACCGCCCCCACCGCCTCCCGCAGCGCGGCCTCCGGTGAGGTGGAGGCCGATGACAGTATCCGCGCCCCCGTCCGCCACGACACCTCTTCCCCCGGGTTCGCGAACGGGCGATAGAAGTACTCACACGCGCGCCCGCCGTCCGCATACAGCCTCGCCAGCGCCCGCGCCGAACCCAGCCCACACGGCACGAACCAGCGCCGCCGGTCCCAGTGCTGCGGCGGCTCGATGAACACGCCCCCCACCGACCCGAAGGCGCACGACAGCTCCCGCGCGATCTCCGGCCGCCGGCCAATCTCGGCCGACCGCTCCCGCACCTCCACCATGAAATCGACCACTTTCGAGACCCGCTTCAGGTGCTCGAACTCGGCCGGCTCATCCACCCGCAGCCCCCACGACGCCTGCCCGATCACCCACTCCGGCCTCGCCGCCCGCACGTACTCCGCGCACCGGATCAGCAGGGCCGCGTGGTGCTCCGCCGGTGACAGCTTGCTGCATTTCGCGCAGTTGCACCGCCCCTGGTCCGCCGACTGCATGCTGATGCCGTCCAGCCCCCAGCGCTGCTCCATGATGAAATCGAGCGCCCGCCGCTGCCAGTCCCAGGCCTCCTCGCTGTACAGGCACATCGCCTGCGAGTTCCCCTCCGACACCCCCGGCACCGTCCGGATCACCTCGTCGAATCCCCACGAGTAGATCCCTGTCCCGTGCAGCAGCTTCAGCCCCCGCGCGTGCACCGCCTCCACGAACGCGTGCAGCCGCTTCTCCCGCGCCGCGTCGATCACGTTCTCGAACGGCACCGGCCACGACCGGTCCACGAACAGGCCCCACGCCAGGTTGTAAGTCACCCCCATCTCCGCCTGCACATCCAGGAACCTGATCTGATCGGCCAGCAGTTGGTCATCCCACCGGATGCATGGCCACCGATCATTCGGAGTCGGCTCCGACGCCAGATCGCGCAACCACCCATCCGTCACCGCGTATGTGAATCTCTCTTCTGCCACCGTCCGCTCCCAGACACGTCGAGTTACGGCAACAACACCTTCATCACGACTTTCTGCACCGCCCCGTCTGCATCGCCGATTCTAATGCCCGGCATGTGACCGTCCTGCGGGTAGAACACCGCGAACGACCCCCCCGCCACCACCAGCCGCGAGAACGCCTCCGGCTTGTGATAGAACTCAATATCCTTCTCGCCGTCATAGGGCGTCTCCACTGCCAGCGCCTCCAGCGGCGCGTACCCCATCATCTCCGCCCCCGAGATCACGTACTGGATATCCGCGTACCGCCGGTGCGCCTCGAACCGACCCTCCGCCAGCGCCTTCGGGGTGTACGTCTGCGGCAGCGCGAACAGCCGGCTGCCATCGATCTCGATCCGGCTCGCGCCCTGATCGAACCCGCCTTTCCCCAGGAACTCGAACGCGTGCCTAAGCTCCGAGAGTCCTTCGTAAAGCCGCCAGTTTGCCAACGTGTCCAGAATCATCTCACATCCTCCCGCCTAACCCGTTCGGCAGGAGCCTTGGTCCGCCTCCGGCGACTCGCTCCTGCCACTCCGTCGAGAACAGTCCTTTCGGCGACGGCTCCGGCACTGCCTTCAGCGCCCCGCTCTCCGCTGCCGTTCCGCCGTTGCTGTCATTCCGAGCGGCTCGTCCTGCGAAGCCTTGGCGAAGCAGGAAGTGAGGAATCCCGCCGTGCCCGCTGCTTCGGTAGTTCTACTGCCGAAGCCCCTCCTTCTCCCGTTTGGCAGGAGCTTGCTCCTGCCATCCCATCCCCTCTGCACTCCTCGCGCCTCTGCGGTGAATGCCGTTCCGCCCGCCCCAGTAGCCTACCCCTGCCGCAGGCAGGGGTAGGGCTGTCCCTCCCGCCGTTAGGCGGGCCTAATCTGCGCAATCTGCGTAATCTGCGGTTACTGCCGTTGCCGTTCCTCCGTTCCGCCGCGCCAGCGGACCTTTCCCTCCTCTGCGCTCTCTGCGCCTCTGCGGTGAACGCCGTCCCCCTACGGCACCACCGCCCGCGTCACCGCGATCAGCGGCCCCGGGTAGATGCCGAAGAACACCAGCAGCCCCGTCAGCATCACCAGGCAGGCCGCGCTAGCCAACCGCGCCGCGGGCCACGTCATCCCCTCCCTCGCCGGCCGCAGATACAGCGCCGCCAGCACCCGCAGGTAGTAATACGCCGCCACCCCGCTGTTCAACACCCCGATCACCAGTAGCAGCCACAGGTGCGAGCGCGCCGCCGCCGCGAAGATGTAGAGCTTCGCCATGAACCCGACCGTCAGCGGAATGCCCGCCAGCGACAGCATCATCAGCGCCAGCGCCGCCCCCAACCACGGCCGCCGCAACCCCAGCCCCTGGTAATCCTCCAGGTCCTCCATCTCCTCGCCGCCCGCCGACAACACCAACACCACGCCGAACGCGCCGATGGTGGTGATGAAGTACGCCACGAAGTAGAACGTGATCGACGACACCCCCTCCGTGCTTCCCGCCAGCAGCGGGATGAACAGATACCCCATGTGCGCGATCGACGAGTAGGCCAGCAACCGCTTGATGTTCCGCTGCAGCAGAGCCAGCAGATTCCCCCCGAACATGGTGATGATTGCGAGCGTCTCCACCAGCAGAAACAGCGAGGCCTTCTGGTCGAGCCCGATCACCTGCGCGAACCGGATCAGCAGCGCGAACGCCGCCGCCTTCGATCCCGTTGCCACCAGCGCGCTCACCGGCGCCGGCGCCCCCTGATAGACATCCGGCGCCCATGTGTGGAAGGGAACGGCCGCCAGCTTGAACCCGAACCCGACGATGATCAGCGCGATCCCCAGCGATGCCAGCGGCGACGGGTCGCCGGCCGCGCCCGCCAGTCGCTCCCGCAGTGGCCCGAACGCCATCGTCCCGAACTCCGAGTAAACCAGCGCCATCCCCAACAGCACGAACGCCAGCCCCGCCCCCGCCAGCACCAGGTACTTCATGCCCGCCTCCAGCGACGCGGGCCGCCGCACCGAGTACGCGATCAGGCCATACAGCGAAACGCTCAGCACCTCCAGCCCCAGGAAGAACGACACGAAGTGGTCGCTCGCCACCAGCGTCAGCATCCCCAGCGTCGCCAGCAGCAGCAGCGCGTAATACTTCTCGCTGCCGCCCTCCCGCCCAACCAGATAGTCGTGCGAGAGGATCGCCACCACCGCCCCGCCCGACACAAACAGCAGCATGTAGGCGTAGACGAACGGGTCCACCCGCAGCAGCAGCGTCACCGCCCGCGGCTCCATCGGAATCAGCAGCATCGATCCGGCCGCGGCCGCCAGCACCATCAGGCAGATCGCGGACACCGCGCGATGGCTCCGCCAGAACGCGCCCACCACCAGCAGCGCCACCGCGCCATAGCCGGTGATGATCAGCGGCAGCAACGCGATGATGTCGCGGCCGCTCATCGCCCCCTCCCTTGTGCCACCGAGTTCGCGACCGCCGCCTCCCAGACCGTCCGCTCCACTGATGCTAGCGGCGCAAGCGTCACCGTGAACAGCGGCTTCGGCCACAGCCCCAGCCACAGGATCACCACCGCCATCGCCCCCAGCGCGATCATCTCCCGCGCGCCCAGATCCCGCAGCTTCCATCCCTCTCGGTTCGGCCCGTGCACCGACTCCTGAATCAGCCGCACCGCATACACCGTCGACAGCACGAACCCGATCGCGCCGACGATAGCCACCTTCGGGAAGTTGCCGAACGCGCCCAGCAGCACCAGGAACTCGCCCACGAAGTTGCCCATCCCCGGCAGCCCCATCGCCGCCAGCGCGAAGAACACCACGAATCCGCCCAGCCGCGGCGCGGTCTGCCACAGGCCGCCGAGCTTCCCCAGCTCCCGCGTGCCCGTGCGCTCCTGGATGCTCCCCGCCAGCAGGAACAACGCCCCCGTGCTCACCCCGTGACACACCATCTGCACCACCGCGCCTCGCAGCGACATCAGCGTTGGGACGGATACGCCGAGCATTACAAACCCCATGTGGCTGATGCTGCTGTACGCCACCATCCGCTTGAGGTCGGTCTGCGCGAACGCCAGCATCGCCCCGTACAGAATCCCCACCACCCCCAGCACGCATCCGACCAGCGCGCAGTTCCACGCCGTCTCCGGAAAGAGCGGGATCGCGAACCGCAGCATCCCGTAGGCCCCTGTCTTTAGCAGCAGGCCCGCCAGCAGCACGCTCCCCCCCGTCGGCGCCTCCGTATGCGCGTCCGCCAGCCACGCGTGCAGCGGAACCGCCGGCAGCTTCACCGCGAACGCCACGAAGAACCCCAGCATCAACCACGCCGACTCCGTCGGCGACAGCGGAGTACCCAGCAGATCGGCCAGATCGAATGTGATCGCCCCCGACGCCCGCTGATGAAGGAACACCAACCCCAGGATCGCCGCCAGCATCAGCGTGCTGCCCACGAACGTGAACAGGAAGAACTTGATGGAAGCGTAGACTCGCCGCTCGTGCCCCCACAACCCGATCAGGAAGTACATCGGCACCAGCATCAGTTCCCAGAACAGGTAGAACAGCAGCAGGTCGCGGGCCAGGAATACTCCCGTCACCCCCGTCAGCACCGCCAGCAGCGAGAAATGGAACGCCCCCACGTGCGAGGCGATCTCCCGCCATGAGCACGCCACCGCGATCATCCCCAGGAACCCCGTCAGCAGGATCAGCACGAAGCTCAGCCCGTCCATCGCCAAATGGTAGCTGATCCCGAACGCGGGGATCCATGCCGCGCTTTCCTCCATCGGAACACCCGTGGCTGCGGACCACCGCCA
Source organism: uncultured Armatimonadota bacterium (assembly GCA_963699135.1). Taxonomy (GTDB): domain Bacteria; phylum Armatimonadota; class Hebobacteria; order Hebobacterales; family Hebobacteraceae; genus JBEKKD01. Next base: position 3,556,044 of record OY969415.1, read on the forward strand.
GACCGTCACCGCCGCCACCATCTGCGCCGCGCAGGCCAGCAGCGACACCCACCGCGCGACACTTCGCGCGCCGGCCCGCGATCCAGGCGACGATTCCGCCGGCAAACGGTATCAGTATCAGCAGCGTCAGCAGCAAGCCGTCTCCCCGTCTACCTGAACAGCAATATCACCGTTACCAGCACCGCCCCGAGCAGCAGCCCCGTCGCGTAGTTCCGCACCCGCCCCGACTCCGTCGCCGACAGCATTCGATTGCTCAGCCACGCCGCGAACGCGATCCCGGTGTAGACCGTGTCCACCGCGTCCACCGCGGTTCACTCGCGTCGCGAACACATACGGCCGCACGAATACGCGGTCATACAGCCAATCGAACCCGCCTCCGGCCAGCAGGAACCGCCGCGTCACATCGAACCATCCCGCCCTCCCCGCCACAGTCGCCCATGCCGGTGCTCTCCGGTAGATCCAGAAGCAGAGCCCGATCCCCGCCAACGTCTCTATCGCAGACAGCAGGAGGAACGCCCCTTCGCCCCCCGCCCCCGTCGGCGTTGCCGACCCCACCGCCGCCGACAGGAAGCGTTCGACCAGATCCGATCCTCCCAGCAACCGCGGCACGCCCACGAACCCCGCCACCAGAGAGAAGAAGGCTAACGCCGCCACCGGCAGCTTCACCAGGAAGCCCGACTCGCGTTCGACCTCCCGCTTCTGCTCCCCGAAGAACACCAGGAAGAACACCCGGAAGATGTAGAGCGCCGTCAGGAAGCTCCCCACCAACCCCGCCAGCCCGAGCGCCCACGACCCCTGCGCCGACGCCCAACTCGCCCAGATGATCTGATCCTTGCTGTAGAACCCGGCCGTCACCAGCGGCAGCGCCGCCAGCGAGCACGCCCCTATCAGGAAGCTCCACCCCGCCCACGGCAGCTTGCGCCACAGCCCACCCATGCGGTGGATGTCCCGCTCCTCGCCCAGCGCCTGCACCACCACCCCGGCCGACAGAAACAGCAACGCCTTGAAGAAGGCGTGAGTCACGAAATGGAAGATCGCCCCGCTCCACGCGCCCACCCCCAGCGCCAGGAACATGTATCCGATCTGGCTGATAGTGGAGTAGGCGAGGACCCGCTTGATATCGCGCTGCGCCAGCGCGCAGCAGGCCGCGTAGACCAGCGTCACCGCGCCCACCAACGCCACCACCAGCATCACCTCAGGCGCCGCCCGGTAGATCGCCCCCGTGCGTGCAATCAGATACACGCCCGCCGTCACCATCGTTGCCGCGTGGATCAGCGCGCTCACCGGCGTCGGGCCCGCCATCGCGTCCGGCAGCCACGTATGAAGTGGTATCTGCGCCGACTTCCCTACCGCACCGCCCAGCAGGAACAATCCCACCGCCGCCGCCACCACGTGCAGCCTCGGATCACCCACCACTTGCGCCGCCTGCTGGATATCCAGCGTCCCCGTCCACCAGACCAGCAGAAATAGGCCGATCGCCAGCGAGGTATCCCCGATGCGCGTGACGATGAACGCCTTCTGCGCCGCCAGCCCGTTCGACCGCTCCCGATGCTGGAACCCGATCAGCAGATAGGAGCACACCCCCACCCCCTCCCACCCCAGATAGAGCGAGAGCAGGTTGCTGCCCAACACCAGCACCAGCATGCTCCCGACGAATAGATTCAGGTAGCAGAAGAACAGGCTGTAGTCCGCCTCCCCCCTCATATGCTCCACCGAATACAGGTGAATGAGGAATCCGACGAACGTCACCGTCACCACCATCACCAGCGAAAGCTGATCCAGGTACAACCCCATATCCGCCCGGAACGAGCCGATCTCGATCCACTGGAAAAGCGTCTGCTGATACGCGCCCTGGTGATGCCGCAGGAAATTCACGGCTACGAACACGCTGGTCAACCATGACAGCCCCACCGACGCGCACCCGATCGCCGCCGCCTCCCGCCGCGGCAGCAGCCCCCCAAAGATCGCCAGTATCACCGCGCCGAACAACGGCAGCGCCGGCGCCAACCACAACCACTCCATCAACTCACTCCACTGTCATTGCGAGCCGCCTTGGCTCCGACCGGAGCCAAGGTGCGCGTGGCAATCTCGTCGTTCACCATAGTGCGCGCGACCCAACTCTCCCCCGCCCCTGCGCCCTCCCTCCCAGTCTTCCCCAGGCCAGTGGCGTGGGTTTGCCGGCCGCGCAGCGGCCGGTAACCCGCGGTCGCCCCGAAGGGGCGACTCCCGCGGCGAAGCCAATCCGTGTAATCTGCGGATGAATTGCCGTTGCCTCCCTCACCCCCTCATCCCACTGATCTCATCCCCATCCACCGTATCCAACCTGTGATACAACCGCAGCACAATCGACAACCCCACCCCCACCTCCGCTGCGGCCGCCACCAACACCAGCAACACCATCACCTGCCCATCCGGCTGCCGCCACTTCGCCGCCGCCGCCACGAACGCCAGCGCCGCCGCGTTCAGCATGATCTCCAGCGACATCAGCACGAACAGCAGATCGCGCCGGACCATCACCCCCAGCAGCCCGATCAGAAACAGCGCCATCGCCATCCCGAGCAGCGTCGCTGTCGGAATCGCGGCAATCTCAGTCATCGGCCGCCTCCGTCGCCGCGGATGCTGCCTCCGCTCCCCGCCGCGTCGGCGGCGCCAGGTGGAATGCCCCCACCAGGCCCGCCACCAGCAGCAGCGACGCCAGCTCCACCGCGATCAGGTAGTCGCGATACAGGCTGAGCCCCACCTGCTTGGGCGTCACCACCACCCCCGCGGCCGGCGCCCCTCCCGCCCCGCTCAACGCATAGCCGGTAAGCGCCAGCAGCGCGGCCGCCAGCAACGCCGGCGCCGCCCATACTCCCGCCCCCAGCCACCACCGTTCCCGGCGCTCTCCCGTCTGGCCCAGGTTCAGCATCATCACCACGAACACGAACAGCACCATCACCGCGCCCGCGTAGATCGCCACCTGCAGCGCCGCCACGAACGGCGCGCCCAGCGTGAAGAACACCAGGCCCAGCGCCAGCAGCATCAGGATCAGGCTCAGCAGCGCGTGCATCGCGTTGCCGCTGCGTGATCACCATGCAGTGCCGCCACCAGCGCGATCGCGCATGCTCCATAGCACACCGCGGTCATGGCAGCAAACTCCTCGGGTCGACCGGCGGAAGCTCGTCCTCCGCCTCCCCCTTGTCCTTGCCCTCGATCGAGACCCCCGCCTGCCGGTAGAAGTTGTATCCCGGATACTTGCCCACGCCCTCGATCAGCAGATCCTCCTTCTCGTACACCAGCTTCCGGCGGTCGTACTCACTCATCTCGAAATCAGGCGTGAGCTGGATCGCATACGTCGGGCACGCCTCTTCGCACCACCCGCAGAAAATGCAGCGGGAGAAGTTGATCCGGAAGAACTCCGGGTATCGCCGCCCATGCTCGTCCTCCGTCGCCTGCAGCGCGATGCAGTCCACCGGGCAGGCCACTGCGCACAGATAGCAGGCCACACACCTCTCCCCGCCATCCGGATCGCGCGACAGGATGATGCGCCCCCGCCAGCGCGGCGGAATCTGCGGCCTCTGCTCCGGGTACTGCACCGTGACCCGCTTCCTGAACAGATGAAGGAAGATCAGCCACAAGCTTCTCAGCGTCGACCCCACCGGCCCGTGTCTCCTAGCTTCCCGCCACTGCGCCTCACGGGCGCGCCAGCAGCGCGAAGTAACCTGTCACCACGATGTTCAGCAGCGAAATCGGCAGCAGCACCTTCCATCCGAAATCCATCAGTTGGTCGAACCGAAACCGCGGCAGCACGCTCCTCACCCAGACGAACACCATCACCACCGCGCCCGCCTTCAGCGCGAACCACAGCAGCCCCGGCAGCCACGGCCCATGCCACCCGCCCAGAAACAGCACCGTCGTCATCGCCGCCACCAGCGCCACATCCAGGTACTCGCCCAGGAAGAACAGCCCGAACTTCATGCTCGAGTACTCCGTGTGGTATCCGCTCACGATCTCGCTGTCCGCCTCCGGCAGGTCGAACGGAATCCGCCTCGCCTCCGCAATCGTCGCGATCAGGAAGATCGCCAGCCCTACCACTTGCGGCACGCAGAACCACAGATGCCGCTGCGCCTCCACGATCTCCCCCAGCCGCAGCGACCCCGCCAGCATCACCACTCCCACCACCGACAGCGCCATCGGAATCTCATAGCTAATCATCTGCGCCGCCGCCCGCAGCCCGCCCATCAGCGAGTACTTGCTGTTCGACGCCCACCCCGACAGCACGATGCTGTACACTCCCAGCGACGCCATCGCCAGGAAGAACAGCAGCCCGATGTTCAGGTCCGCCACCGCGATGTGTCGCGTGAACGGAATCGTCCCGAACGCCAGCAGCACCGTCACCACCACAATCGAGGGCGCCACCACGAACACATAGCGATCCGCGAACGGCGGAACCCAGTCCTCCTTCATGAACAGCTTGATCGCATCCGCCACCGGCTGCAGCAGCCCGAACGGCCCCACTCGGTTCGGGCCATACCGATCCTGGAACCCGCCCAGCAGCCGCCGCTCCATCCAAATCAGCCCGATCGGCAGATTCAGCAGCACGAACAGGATCACCACCACCTGAACCAGGTGCAGGATCATGGCGCCTTCTCGATCCGGGCACGCGTGATCCCGGTCACTCCCTCCGTCTCCGGATAGCCTGCCGGCACGACCACTACCCCCGGCGCCACCCCCGCGTCCAGCTTTACTGGCAGCGCAGTGAACCCGTTTGGCAGGAGCTTGCTCCTGCCATCCTCCCTGCCCTCCGCCCGATCGGCCGGAGCTTTAGTCGCCTCCGGCGACTTGCTCCTGCCATCCTCCCCGCCCTCCTCCCGACCCAGTAGCCTACCTCTGCCGCAGGCAGGGGTGGGGCCGTTCCCCTCCGCGCCCGCCACCCACACCCGCACCGCCTCCCCCTCCACCACGCCCAGCCTCCCCGCCTCCTCCGGGTTCAGCCGCGCCGTCGCCGGCGGCATCACCGACACGATCCCCGGCGCCAGCCGCGACAACTCCTCCGAGCCGAAGATCGCCGCCCGCGGCACGACCCACACTTCCCCCGCGCCCAGCGCCTCCGCCAACTCCGCGCCACGCTCTTCCCGCGGCCCACCCTCCGGCTCGATCAATCGCCTCCCCGGCGCCCCCTCCTCCGGCCTCCCCGCCTCCACCTTCGACCGATACAGCGCCTGCACCGAGTTCCACCCCGGATACCAGTACCGCGGCGTCAACGCCGCCGGCGGCTCCGCCTGGCTGCCCTCCATGCTGAACGCGAACGGCGTCGCCGGGTCGCTCGGCGGTTCCGGCTCCACGATGCTGTGGTCCGCCTCCTTCGCCGTGCGGCCGCTGTAACGGTGCGACTCCCGCGCCACCTTCTGGCCCACCCGATCCCGCCACCCCGCCGCTGGTGCCGCCTCTAGCGCCGGCGTGAACTCCGGCCGCTCCTCCGCAAGTGCCGCCAGCGCCTCCTCCTGCGTCGCCCACGTCGCGCCCGGTTGCTGCGTCTGCAGCAAGTCCCGCAGTATCTGCCACGACGGCCGCGGCTCACCCTCCGGGACGAACGCTCGGTAGTATCGCTGCGCCCGGCCCTCACTGCTCACGAGCGTGCCCGTTGTCTCCGCGAAGATCGTCGCGGGCAGCACCAGCTCCGCCTCCCGCGTCGTTCGGTTCGGCAAGTGGTCGATCACGATCAACGACCGCGCCGCCCGCAGCGCCCGCGCCACTCGCTCCGGCTCGGCCCGTCGGAACAGGTCATTTTCGAGCACGATCAGCCCGTCCGCCTCGCCCGTTTCAAGCTCAGTCAGCAACTCCTCCAGCGGCAGCCCTCCCAGCATCCCCACGCCCATCGAGTTGCATTCGGGAACCACCACCGCGAGCAGACACGGCGCCTCTCTCCCCAACGACACCGCGTTCGCAACTCCGGCCGCCGCTCGCAACAGCTCCACGCCGCCGTCCACGCTCACCACCACCAGCGGCTGCTTCGCCTCCCTCAGCGCCTGCGCCATCCGACCGGCGAGGGTTGCTTCCCCGTCTCCGCGCGCGGCCGCCTCCACCTCCCTCGCCAGCGCCACCAGCCCCGGTGGCGTCGCGTGCGCCACCTCCTCCGCGATGGCCTCCAGCTTCATCCCCGCCACCGCCGCGATGAACAGCTTCCCCCTCCGCTCCTGCAACTGGTTCCGCAGCGGATACTCGTTCCAGTCCGGGATGCCCACCTCGTGCGCCAGCTCCCTCCGCGCCCCCTGGATCCCCTGGCGAATCGCGTAGTCCAGCATTGGCGCCTCGTTCGTCGGGTCGGTGCCGAAGATCACGACCGCGTCCGCCGCCTCCACTTCCGCCAGCCGCGCCACCCGCGCCGGCCCCGCCCGCAGCAGCTCGATCGCCAGCCTCACCCCCTCCTGCTCCACCGCTGACATCCCCGGCGAGAATGCGTCCGCCCCCACCAGCGACCTCAGCGCGTAGTTCGCCTCCAGGCTGGCCCGCGGCGAGCCGATGCCCAGCATCCGTCGCGTCGACCCCAACGCCTCCTGCGCCTGCCGCATCGCCTCCGACCAGGAGATCACGTGCTGCTCCCCCCGCCCGCACCACGGCTCCCGCAGCCGCCGTTCGTCGTTCCCGAACTCGTACCCGAACCGCCCCCGGTCGCAGATGAAATACCGGTTCACCTCCGGGTGAAATCGCGGGTAGATCCGCCGCAGCTTCCCATACCGCGCCCCCACCATGATGTTGCACCCCAGCCCGCAGTGCGCGCACACCGACGGCGCCGTTTCCATGTCCCACTTGCGCGTGAAATGCGCCTTCAGTGTCTTGTCGGTGAACACGCCCGTCGGGCAGATCTCCACCAGGTTGCCGGAGAACTCGGACTCCAGCTTCCCCTCCTCGAAACGCCCGAAGTAGACGTGATCCTTCGAGCCCATCGCGTCGAAGTCCCGGCCTCCCGCGAAATCGCGATAGAACCGCAGGCACCGATAGCACTGAATGCACCGGTTCATCTCGTGATTGATGAACGGCCCCAGATTTTGGTTCCGATAGGTCCGCTTGCGGCCCCGATAGCGCCGGTACACATGCCCCGTCATCACCGTCATGTCTTGCAGATGGCACTCCCCACCCTCGTCACATACCGGGCAATCGTGCGGGTGATTCACCATCAACCACTCGATCACGCGCTGGCGGAATGCCATCACCTCCGCCTCCATCACCGCCACCCGCATCCCCTCACTCACCGGTGTCATGCACGCCATCACTATCCGCCCGCGCGTGTCGGACTCCCCGTGGAAAAGCTTCACCGCGCACTGCCGGCACGCCCCGACCGACCCCATCGCCGGGTGCCAGCAGAAGTAGGGGAGGTTGATGCCGAGGTCGATCAACACCGACAGCAGATCGCGATCCGCTGGCGCCTCGTAATCCCTGCCGTCAACGTGAATGGTCGCCATGCTCAACGCCCGTCCCGAAATGGGCAGCGGCCCAGCCGAATGTGATCGTCGTACTCACCCCGGAACTTGCGGATGCTGCTCTCGATGGATACGGTCGCGCCCAGCGCCAGCGCGCAGAAGGTGTTCCGGCCGATGCTGTGCGCCAACTCTCCCAGCAGCTCGATATCGCCCGGCTTCCCCCGCCCCTCCTCCTGGTCCCGGTACAGCTTCTCGATCCACGGCAGCCCATCGCGGCAGGGCGTGCACCACCCGCACGATTCCCGCGCGTAGAACGCCTGCAGGTTGTGCGTCAGCCCGACGATGCAGGTGCGGTCGTCCACCACGATCGCGGTGCCGGTGCCAAAGTAGCAGTCGATCTCCTTCAGCGCCTCGAACTCCAGCGGCACGTCCATCTCGTGGCTTCCCAGATACATCGTCGACGCGCCGCCCGGCAGCGCCGCCTTGAACTGGTAGCCCTCCTGCATCCCCCCGGCCTCGTCGAGCAGTTCGTTCAGCGTCGTCCCCATCGGCAGCTCATACGACCCCGGCCGCTTCACCCGCCCGCTCACGCCGTAGATCTTTGTGCCCGCATCCTTCGCCTTGCCCAGCCCCCGGAACCACTCCGCCCCGCGCAACACGATGTGCGGCACGCAGCAGTATGTCTCCACATTGTTGACGACAGTGGGCTTCCCCCACGCGCCCGAGGCGACTTCGTACGGCGGCTTGGTGCGCGGGATCGCACGCCGGCCCTCCATCGCGTTCAGAATCCCCATCGCCTCCCCGCAGATGTACCGCCCCGCGCTCATGTGCACGTGGATCTCACAGTTCCATCCCGATCCCAGCACATTCCGGCCCACATACCCGGCCTGCTCCGCCTCCGCCAAGGCCTGTTCGATCAGTTCCGCCGCCGGTGTGCGATACACATCGCGCACGAACACATACGCCAGCTCCGACCGGCACGCGTAGCAGGCGATGAGCAGGCCCTCCACAAACTGGTGCGGGTCGTTCTCCACCAGATAGCGATCCTTGAACGTCCCCGGCTCCATCTCATCGAGGTTCGCGATCATGATGCGCGGCTGCTCGCAGGTCTCGCAGGGAGGGAGGTTCGCCCACTTCTGCCCCGTCGGAAACCCCGCGCCCCCCCGCCCTCGCAGGTTCGAATCCACCACCACCTGCACCGCCTCGGCCGGAGTGTGCTCCTTCACCGCCTTGCGCAGCGCCTGGTACCCGCCCGCCGCCTCGTACTCGCGCAGGCTCATCGGCGGCTGCCCGGGCCGGAAGTTTGCGGTGAGCACCTTCTCCATCAGCCCGCCACCTCGAAGCCATTCGCGATCAGCTCGTCGATCTTCTCCGGCGTCAGGCCCCGCACCATCGTGTCGTCCACCACCATCACCGGCGCGTGGTCGCAGTCCCCCACACAGCAGATCGGCAACAGCGTCACCAGCCCGTCCGCGGTCGTGCCGCCCGCCTTGATCCCGAGTCGGGCCTCCAGGTGCTGCATCAGGCTCTGCCCCCCCAGCATCCAGCACACCGCGCCATCACACACCTTCACCACGTGCTTCCCCACCGGGTGCCGGAAGATCAGGTTGTAGAATGTGGCTACCGCCTCCAGCTCGTCCACTGTCATCGCCAGCATCTCGGCCAGGTCTCCGATGGCCTCATCCGATACCCATCCCCGACGCGCCTGGACGATCCGCATCGCGCCCACACAGGCCGCTCGGCGGGTGAAGCTCCTCGCCACCTCCGCTTCTACCTCCTGTCTCTCCTGGTCTGTGAGCACAGCCCCGCTCCCCTAACGATCCACGTCGGCCAGCACGAAATCGATGCTGCCCAGAATCGCCAGCAAGTCCGATATCATGAACCCGCGCGCCAGCCGCGGCAGCGTCTGCATGTGCGCGAAAGACGGTGCTCGGATTCGCAAACGATAGGGGTGCGTGCCCCCATCGCTGATCACGTAGTAACCCGCGTTCCCCTTCGGCATCTCCGTGCCCTGATGCGCCTCGCCCGCGGGAATCGGGTGCCCCCAGCTCACCGCCAGGAAGTGGTGGATCAGCGTTTCGATCGCCACCATCGTCCCTTCTTTGCGGGGCGGCATCGCCAGCGGATGATCGCTCTGGTAGTGGCCCTTCGGCATCCCCTCCGCCGCCTGCGCGACGATCCGCAAGCTCTGCCTCATCTCCTCCAGGCGCACCACCGTCCGGTCGTAGCAGTCTCCGTTGCGGCCCACCGGCACCTCGAAATCGAACTGCTCATATGACGAATAGGGCCGCTTCTTGCGGAAGTCCCAGTCCACCCCCGTCGCCCGCAGATTCGGCCCCGTCACCCCCCACTCGATCGCCTCGTCCGGCGTGTACGCGCCCACCCCCACCGTCCGCCCCTTGAAGATCGCGTTCTCCACCAGCATCTTCTCGTACTCGTCGATCCGCGGGCGGAACCGCTTCCCGAATCCATCCACCAGCGCCTTCCAGCCCTCCGGCAAGTCCTGCGCCACCCCGCCGATGCGGAACCACTCCGGATGCATCCGCCCCCCGCAGATCGCCTCGATGATGTAGAACGCCTCCTCCCGATCCGTGAAGGTGAAGAACACCGGCGACATCGACCCGACGTCGGTGCCGAGCGTGCCCAGGAAAACCAGGTGGCTGATGATCCGGAACAGCTCGCACAACATCACCCGGGTGCACTGCGCTCGCGCCGGGACTTCGATCCCCGCGAGCTTCTCCACTGCCAGCACATACGGAAGCTCATTCTGCACCCCCGCCAGGTAGTCGACCCGGTCGGGATAGGGGATGAAGGTATGATAGGTCTGCCGCTCGGCCATCTTCTCCACCCCCCGGTGGTGATAGCCGATGTCCGGCAGCGCCTCGATGATCTCCTCCCCGTCGAGTTGCAGCACGATCCGCAGCACCCCGTGCGTGCCGGGATGATGCGGGCCGATGTTCAGGAACATGAAGTCCGAGTGCTCGCTTGCGCGCGAGAGGCCGTAGCGCTCCGGATTGAACCGCAGCTCCGCCTCTTCCTCCTCCACCCGCCAGTCCGGCAGCGCATATGGCTCCATCTCCGTCGCCCGCGCCGGATGCTCCTTGCGCAGCGGATACCCCTGCCACCACCGCGGCATCAGAATCCGCTCCAGAAACGGGTGCCCCTCAAACCCGATCCCGAACATGTCGAACGTCTCCCGCTCGTACCAGTTCGCCGCCGGCCAGATGTCCGTGATGCTCCTCACGCTCTGCCCGTCGGACAGGGGAGTCTTCAGGCGCACATCCTCATTCCGCTCGTACGACAGCAGGTGATAGATCACCGCGAAGTCGCACTCGACCTGCCCCTCCGGCGCCTCGATCCTCACCCTCTCGTCGATTGCCGTCAAATCGTACAGCGTGCGATACGGCCTCGCCGCCTCGTGCTTCAGATACGCCAGCGCCTCGTGCACGCGCCCGCGCGGAACCCAGGCCGTGGGTATCCCATCTCGGGTCACCTGCGGCCTCACCTCCGCCTCCCCGAGCCGCGCCCTCAGCTCCTCAATCACCCCGCGCTCTTCCGCTATCATCCCTCGCTCAACTCACAGGTCCTGTGATCCGTTCGGCAGCCTTGTGGTCCGTTCGGCAGGAGCTTCAGTCGCCTCCGGCGACTTGCTCCTGCCACCGCCTCCTCTGCGCTCTCGGCGTCTCTGCGGTGAATGGCCTCCGCTCCACCCCCTGCGGCCCCACCACCCAGCTCAACGGCCGCCGCTCCTTCCCCACCGCCTCCCGCAGCAGCAGCAACCCCTCCATGAACGCCTCCGGCCGCGGCGGACAACCGGGGATATATACATCGACCGGCAGGAACAGATCCACCCCCTGCACCACGCTGTAGATATCGTACATCCCCCCCGAGTTCGCGCACGACCCCATCGAGATCACCCACTTCGGCTCCATCATCTGGTCATACAGCCGCTTGATCACCGGCGCGATCTTCACGAACACCGTCCCGGCGACCACCATCACATCCGCCTCCCGCGGCGTCTGCCGGATCACCTCCGCCCCGAACCGGGCGAGGTCGTGCTTGCTCGTCAGGCTCGTCATCATCTCCACGAAACAGCACGACGTCCCGAACCCGAACGGCCACAGCGAGTTCTTCCTGCCCCACGCCAGCAGGTCCGTCACCCGCGACATGAAGAACCCCGCCCGCCCCTTATCCGCGTTCATCGGCGTCCGGCACCTCCTGCCCGCGCCCCCGCCTCCGGCTCGGGCTCCAATCCAACCCCCCCAGCCGCCACACATATACCAACCCCAGGAACAGCACCGCCACGAACAGCACGATCTCCACATAGCCGACCCACCCCAGCTCCCTCATCGCCACCGCCCACGCGAACAGAAACACTGCCTCCACATCGAACAGGATAAAGAAGATCGCTACCGTGTAGAAGTGAATCCCGTAGCGGAGACGCGCGCTGCCAGTGGGAGTAATGCCGGACTCATAGGGGATGTTGCGGCCCAGCGCGCGATGCCGCTCCCCCAAGAAGTGCGACAGCGCCAGCATCCCCGCCACCACCACAAACACCAGAAAGCCGTAGAGCACGAACGGCCACACCGCGGCTGCTGACTCCTGCACCCATCGACCTCCGCTGGCAGAGCTTCCCTAATACCTTGGCGTCAGCGCGCCCCGGACGTTCGACCGCTTGCCACCTGCGCGCCATCCCCCCACATACTGGACGCGCCCCCACTCTCCCTGTGACCATCACCGGCCACGCCCCGCGCGGTGGAATGTTTGTGGGACAACTCCCTCCGCTCTCTCCCGTTCGGCAGGAGCTTGCTCCTGCCACTCCCCGCTCCCCCTCTGTCATTGCGAGGGGCAGCGACTCTGTCGCTGCCCCGTGGCAATCTCGCTGTTCGCCCGCCGGTAGGCGGGCGCAATCTGCGCAATCTGCGGTTACTGTCGTCGCCGTTCCTCCGCCGCAGGCGGCCTCCCCTCATCTGCGCTTGCCCGCCTCTGGCGGGTTCATCTGCGTTCATCGGCGGCTAAGACTCCGCCCTCCCCCCCCCTACTCGTACCGCAGCGCCTCGATCGGGCTCAGCCGCGCCGCCTTCTGCGCCGGCCAGATACCGAAGAACAGCCCCGTCGCCGCCGCCACACCCACTGACGCGAACACCGATTGCGGCGTCACCACGGCCGTAGTCTGGAGCATCTTGCCCAGCAGAATCCCCCCCAGCGCTCCCGTCCCCACGCCGATCAGCCCTCCCACCCCCGCGATCACGCACGACTCGATCAGAAACTGCAGCCGGATATCCTTGTTCGTCGCCCCCATCGCCTTCCGCAGGCCGATCTCCCGCGTCCGCTCCGTCACCAACACCAGCATGATATTCATGATCCCGATGCCGCCCACGATCAGCGACACCACGGCAATGCCGGCCAGCAGATTGGTCATGGTGCCGGTGGCAGTCTGGAGCGTCTCCAGCAGCCCCGTCTGACTCCGGACGGAGAAATCGTCGTTGTCCTCGTAAGGTGGGAGGATGTGATGCCGCTCTCGCAGCAAGCGCGAGATCTGCTCGGTCGCCAGGTCCATCCCACTCTTCGACTTCGCCTCCACCCCGATCGAACTCAGACTCGTGCGGTTGAACACCCGCCGCAGCGCGGTGCTCACCGGCACGATCACCGTGTCATCCTGATCCTGCCCGAACGCCCCCGCCCCCTTAGTCTTCAGCACGCCGACCACCTGAAACGCCACACGGTTGAGCTGCACGCTCATGCCCATCGGGTCCGCCTTCGCGCTCCCCAGCAACTGCTCCACCACCGTCGGCCCCAGCACCACCACCTTCAGCCGCCCATCCACGTCCGACTGCGAGATAAACCGCCCCCGATCCACCAACGAGTTGTTCACGTTCCGGAAATCGGGCGTCGTTCCGGTCAACTGCGTCTGCCAGCTCTTGTCTCCCAGCTTCACGGTCACGCTGCCGCGGGCCTGCGGCGCCACCCCCACGATCGTCTCCGGGAAGCGGCGCGCAATCGCCTTCGCATCGTCTTCCGTCAGCGTCGTCACCTGGCCGCCCCCGCCCCCGCCGGGGCCGCCGAACCGAATCTTCGGGTTCCCGGGAATCACCGTCAGCAGGTTCGTGCCCAGAGAGGAAATGCTCTCGGTCACCTTCGCGCTGGCGCCTGCGCCCAGCGCCACCATCGTGATCACCGCGCTCACCCCGATGATCACCCCCAACATCGTCAACCCCGTCCGCATCTTGTTGCGGCCCAACTCTCGCCAGGCCAGCCGCATACTCTGCCACAGGCTCATGGCGTCTTCTCCAATCCAGACTGACTTGCCAGCAGCGTGCGCGCGAACACCCGATCCTCGATCCGCAGGTCCGCCTCCACCAGTCCGTCCCTGATGCTGACCATCCGCTTGCAGTGCCGTGCGATATCGGGCTCGTGGGTGACGATGACTATCGTGATTCCGGCCTCGTTCAGCTCCTGGAAAATCGCCATCACCTCCTCGCCCTGCTTCGTGGCAAGGTTCCCCGTCGGCTCATCCGCCAGGATCAAGCTCGGCTGCGTGACCAGTGCCCGGGCGATCGCTACTCGCTGCTGCTGGCCTCCCGACAGCTCGCTGGGCCTGTGGTCGACGCGATCGCCCAGGCCCACTCGTTCCAGTGCGTCCAGCGCTCGCTCCGTCCGCTCCGGCGCGCGGGCATACACCAGCGGCAGCTCCACGTTCTCCAGCGCCGTCGTCCGCGGCAGCAAGTTGAACGTCTGGAACACGAATCCGATGCGCTGGTTCCTGATCCGCGCCAGCTCGATGTCGTCCAGCTCCCCGACCTCCACCCCCTCCAGCAGATATGACCCCGCCGTCGGCCGGTCCAGGCAGCCCAGAATGTGCATCAGCGTCGACTTGCCCGAGCCCGACGGCCCCGTGATCGCCACGAACTCGCCGCGCTCGACGCGAAAGTCCACCCCCCGCAAGGCCTCCACCTGCACCGCCCCCAGGTCGTAGACCTTCGTCAGGCCGCGGCCATCGATGACCGCCGCGTTGGAATCGAGAGGGATGCCGCCGTTACCGGCCACGTCCGCCTCCGCCTCCCCGGCCTCTGCCCCCCGGTCCGAACGGCGAGAAGCTAGGGCCCTGATCCTGCCGTTGCTGCCCTGGCAGTTGGCCTGACACCACCACCACGTCCCCCTCCTTCAGTCCCTCCAGGATCTCCGTGTGGTCGCCATCGCTGATGCCCGTCTTCACGCTCGCCGGCTTGAACTCCGACTGCCCCCGCTGCCCCGCGGTCATCAGCGTCACCGTGGGCCCCTTCTTGTCTTGCTTCACCGCATCGATGGGAACCGCCAGCACATTCTCGTGGCGCGCCACGATGATATTGACTGTCGCCGTCATGTCCGGCTTCATGAAACGCCCGGGGTTCTCCAGCGCGATGGTGACATCATAGGTGACGACGTTCTGCTGCATCGTCGCGCCCGACGCGATTTTCGCTACCCGACCCTTGAATTTCTGGTCGGGATAGGCGTCCAGCGTGATCTCCGCCGTCTGCCCCAGTCGCACCCGGCCGATGTCCGTCTCATCCACGAACGCGTCCACCTGCAGCCGGTTCAGATCGGCCACCAAGATCAGCGTCGGCGCCGATAGCCCGGCCGCAATCGTCTCGCCCTGCTGCTGCGTCAGTTGCAGCACCGTCCCCGAGATCGGCGTGCGGATAAGGGCCTTATCCAACTGCGCTCGGCTCTGCGCCAGCGCCGCCTCCGACTGCTTCACCGACTGCCCCGCCTCCGCCACTTGCCGCTGTTTGATCGCGTTCTGGGCCAGTCCCGCCTGCGACGCCCGCAGCGCCGCCTCCGCCTGCTTCACCTGCTGGCGCGCCGATTCCAGGTCCGAGTCCACCTTCGCGCTCACCAGTCGTACGTTCTCCTGCGCCGACGACAACTGCGCCGCGTTCACCTCTGCCTGCGCCTTCGCCGTGTCCACCTCCGCCGCCGCCACATACCCCTTCTCGAAAAGCTGCTGCGCCCGCTTCAGGCTGGCGTCCGAGTTCACCGCATTCGCCTTTGCCTGCCTCACCCCCGCCTCCGCCGTCGCCCGCTGCAGATCGGCCGACCGCTGCACCTGGGTGTAGCTCGCCTGCGTCGCCACCAGCGCTGACCGCGCCCGCTCCAGATCGCTCGTCGATTGCGTGCTCTGGAGTTGCACTCCCGCCACCTGCTCCGCCAGTCGGTTCCGGTTGAGCCCGAGCGTCGCTTCCGCCTGCTGCACCTGCGCTTGCAGGTCCGGCACGTCCAGCTCTGCGATCACGTCGCCCGCTTTCATCTGCGTACCCACGTCGGCGAAGAGCCGCTTGATCCGCCCCGTGATCTGCGAGCCGATCTTTACCATCGCCCCCGTCTGCGCCGTCACCGAACCCGTCGCCGATACGCTCTGCGTCAGGTCCATCCGCTCCGCGGTGCCCGTCACCAGACCCGCGCCCCCGTTCGGCCGATTTACTCTCCGGATCACCACGAAGGCTATCACCGCCAGCACGATCACCGCGATCGCGATGTTTATCATCAGTCGCCGCCGGCCCTTCGCCGCCCGCACTCTCGCCGCGTTGCGGCCCCGCGCCACTCTCTCGGAGGTTGCGCCGGTCTCAGCTTCGGTCATCGGTACTCTCCCTGCTCCCCGCCAAGCGCCGCCTCCAGCGCCGCCAGCGAGGTGCTCAACGCATAGCGCGCATTCACCAGGTTCGTGCGCGCGGTCAGCGCCGCCGTCTCCGCATCGATCACTTCGATGTAAGCCGCCACCCCCGTCTCATAGCGACCGGTGGCCAGCCGCAGCGACTCCTCCGCGCTCGCCACCTCCGCCTCCGCCGCCGTCACTTTCTGCCGCGCCGTCTGCACGCTCAGATACCCCTGCACCACCTCCGAGCCCACGGTCAACTCCGTCTGGCGCAGCCGCACTTCCGCCCCCATCAGATTCGCCTCCGCCTCCTGAACCCGGCCTCTCGTCCGCCCCACATCCACCAGCGGCCACGACATGCTCACCCCATACGACCAGCTCCGATCCCCCGGCGGAAAGCTGCTCCCCCGCAGTCCGTAGCTTCCGTTCAGAAACAGCCCGGGACGATTGCTTGCTCGCGCTCCGCGCAACGCCTCCCGCGCCGCCTCCGCATCGGCCCGCGATTGCTGCATCGCCGGCCGATCGGCCAGCGCCTGCTCCACCAGCGTCGCCGCCTCCCAGGCCGCCGGCGCCTTCTCCTGGGTCTCCTCCACCCGCGTCGGCGTCCTCACATCCATCCCCAGGGCGAGGTTCAGCGTCACTCGCGCCGCCGCCACCGCGTTCTGCGCCGACGCCAGGTTCAGCACTGCGTCCGCCACCGCCGCCTCCGCCCTCACCACATCCGACCGCGCCGTTGTCCCCGCCTCGTATTTCGCCTTCGCCAGATCCAGGTGAGCCTTCTGGTCGTCCACGCTCTGCCGCTGCACACCCAGTAGCTCCTGGTTCTGGAGCAGTATGTAGTAGGATTGCTTTACTTGGTTGATGGTGTCGAGGCGAGTCTGCGCCAGCGCCCGCCGCGCCGACTCGGCCTGGCTGCGCGCCTGACCCACCGATGCTGGCGTCGCCCCGGAATCCCAGATCAGCTCCTTCCCCGAGAAGGTCGTCGTGTAGCCCCCGCTCGTGAACGATCCCCCTACCACCGACACCCCCGAGGGCCCGCTCGCGCTCGGCCCGGTGCGGGTGTGTGCCGCGCTGATGCTGACCGTGGGGAAGTAGCCGCTCTCCGCCTGCTTCACTCGTCCCCGCGCCGCCTCCGCTGAGTAACGCGCCAGCGCCAGTTGCGGCTGCGCGTACAACGCGATCGAGATCGCCTCCGACAGCGTCAACGCCCGTTCCAGTGGGATCTGATTCACCAACCCGGCCGGGAGTGGCGGAACCTGAAGCTCTGGCAGCGCCGCCTCCTGCGCCGCGAATCCCGAGGCGCCGATCGCCAGCGCCGCCGCCACCAGCAGCAAGAGCATCCCTCGCGCCCGCATCTGTCCCATCACGATTTCTCCTCCCGATCCGTCGCTCGCAGCGCCCCTCGGAACAGCTTCAGGCTCGCCGCGATCCGCGTCAGTTCCGCCGTTGAGAGACTGCCAGTCGCCGCCTCCATGCGCCGCCGAACACCCCTCACAATCGCATTGTGCGTGCGCCTCCCCGTCGCGCTCAGGCGCACCCGGATCACTCGCCGGTCATCGTAGCTCGCCTCCCGGTTCACCACCCCTCGCTGCACCAGCCGGTCCACCAGCCCCGTCGCCGTGCTCATGCCGATCCCGAGCTTCTTCGCCAGCTCCCCCATCGTGCAGTCGGGGTTGTCCGTAATCGTGCGTAGCGCCCGCATCTGCGCCATCGTCAGTTCCATCTCCTTCGGCGTGATGGAGCGCTTGTGAACCAACCGCCGCATGATCTCCGGCAGCGCCTCCACGATCTCATTCAGCAAGGCTTCTCTGTCCAAGGGTCTGCCCCCATACTTCGCACACCGAATATTTCGCAACGCTAAACACTATCCCGCGGCCCAACCCCTGTCAATCACCCAGACGAGGAAGTGTGTGCGAGGATTCCCCCAGTGTCCCCGCCGACTTACGCCCGCCCCCTCCGCTGTTGTTGTCATCCTGAGCCCGTAGGGCAGGAGCTCGTCTCCTGCCACCGCTCTCCCACCGCTGTCATTGCGAGGGGCAGCGACTTCATCGTCGCTGCCCCGTGGCAATCTCGTCGTTCCCGTTGCTTCGGTAGTTCTGTGGCTAGGCGGAACGCCGCCATCCCGGTCCGCCTCGCGGACTCAGGGACTGCCGAAGCCCCTCCCGCCTCCGGCGGCCGTTGCCCACCGAAGGGGCGACCTTAGTGGAGGGGCCAGGAAGCGAAGAGAGGCACGCCCTTGGCGTGCCTCTCTCGATCGGTCTATGCGCGACGCGATAGGGGCTACATCGGCAGGTTGAAGGAGCATAGACCCGCGGGTCGGTGAAGCGCAGGGGCCGGGACCACTGCTGGTGCTCTCGATCTCGGTGACGCGGGACCTACCCTCCCGTGTCGCCAAGTGAGGAGCAGGCAACCGAGCTCTGCCTGGCGAAGAGAGAATCACCGGGGACTGGTGAGGGATAGATGGCACGAAAGAGGAACCCGCGGAGAGACATAGCTGACAAGGGTACCCGCTCCTGCTGTGTTTTCGCCACCTGTCCCAGGGGAGGGTGCAGGGTCTGTGGCAACCGAGGCCTTGGGTCCCCGCTCTGCAACAAGACGTGGGACGCGCCTGAGTTTGCGCCTAGCGGCAAGACCTACCTCCGCTTTGAGGGACAACCAACACGCTGTGCGCAAGCGGGCACGCTCTGTCTACACCCCGACAGGTTCACCACCGAATGTAGGGACTACAGGGGGCTACCTAGGGAGTAAGGGAGGTGGGCATCAACGGTCCGCCCGTCGCCGAGATGCCCCTACTTCGCCGTCCCACGCGGGCTATCTGAGCCGCTTCCCCCGCCGGCCGCCCCTGCCGCAGAGAGCTGGCCGAGAGCCCTCCGCCCTCCCTACTGGTCGCTTCCTGTACTCGACCCGCGACGCGGCGAGCGCCGAGCTTGCCGCCGTGAGTCTCGCTCCGCCCTTACCTCTCGAAACGCCAGTTGCAGGCAGATACGAGTTCTGCGCTTCGAGGAGCTGGAACGGGACCTCTGCACGCTCGACCAGCAGCGCCGCGAGGTCGGTGAAACGCAAGGGCTGGGGGAACCGCTGCTGACGTTCTCGATCTCGATAGCAGTAGCCTATCAGTGGCGCTCTCATTATAGGCATGTGTATCCACCAGCAATGCTTCCCCCCCGCGGAGCATGCTCTCAGCGCCGCGCCAAGTTCGCCTCGCCGATCGCTTCTCTGGAACCTCTGTAGAAGCCGTGGACAATTGCCCCCAGACCAATCCACGCCCCTTCGGTTGGCCCTCCCTGTCGCCCGAGTCGTTCCACAAGTCGTGAACTCAGCAGTCTCACGAGAACACAATCAGGCCCGCCTACGTTGGCCCCGATCCGGTTGGCTACACGGGCGACACACCCTCCAGCTTCCTTCGTCGGCTCTGGTCCCATTCTGGAAATCATGCTCTTGAACGCGGCGAACCTCTGGGCGTTGGCACACTCGGCCCGCTGTCCACCTGCCTGCTCTCCGGTGTGCGTCGCAGATATGGACTGGGCCACCACCTGGTTGTACTGACCCATTGCCTCCCACATGGGGAGGTCGCCTCTTTCCTCTAGATAGGCCCTTGTGAAGATGCTCTGCGGCAATGACGCGTCCGCCCGACCAAGCCTGTGCATCCAAGCGAGAGCGAACATCTCCATTCGTAACGCCGTCAGCTCTTTCTGGAATCGGTGGCGGTCCACCATGCCAAATGAGGGGTCTGCTCGGATGACCAAGTCCAACGCAGCTCCACAAAACAGCACCCACGCGTCTGCGCCCCCAATCGTCGCAGCGAACACCTCGCCATCGTAGAACCCCCGGCAGAACTCCTCGGTGGTGACCTTTGGTCCTCGCTTGAACAGACTCATTGGGCCGTGTCTCCGGCGCTTACTGTACTCGCCGGCCGTCTGCCGGTCAACAAGAGGACCGGTGTCAGGCAGTCGAAGCGACGGCGAGCCCTTCAGAGCAGACCGAACGGGCATGATCCTACAGGTCGGTGAAGCGCAAGGGCGGGTCGCCGATGGGGTTCCTGGTCTCCGTGTCCAGAGGCCGGCCCGTAGCGGCGCGAGCCGTCCCCCCCGCCGTGAGCCACTGGCGACTGAGGCATTCCCGCCACCCGCAGTCAAAAGGGGCAGCGACTTCATCGTCGCTGCCCCGTAGCAGTCTCGCCGTTCGTATCTTGCTCGCCGCTGCGACTCCACTGCTGCCACCCCCCGCCTTCGTCAGCAACGCCAGAGGCGAGCGAGGGGGCCCGATGAGCTTCGCCCAACGGGGTGCGGGCGAAACTCATCATCGATGCCGGTAGCAACCAGCGCGAAGCTGTTCGCCCGTCGGCTCCAGGGCGAACAGCCCCAGGGGGCGAATCGCCAGTCGCCCCCCAACGGGCTTCTGCCCGGCACAATTGTGCCGGGCAATGGATGCAAGCCGTCCCGCCGTTCCCCTCCCTACCCCTCCAGGTTCAACCACCTCAACTCATCCGGCGTCAGCTTCACCTCTAACCCTTTGAACGCGATGCTGGTCTCCTCGAGCGACCGCGGCCCGATCAGCGGGAACGTTGGGAACGGCTGACACAGCACATAGGCGAGTGCGATGTTGATCGGCTCCACGCCCTTCTTGGCTGCCAGCTCCTTCGCCCGCGCCAGCCGCTGGAAGTTGTCGTCGCTGTACCAGCAGGTCGCCAGCGACTCATCCTTCAGGTAGCCGGGGTCACCGACCACAAAGAAGCCGCGGGCCTGGCTCGACCACGGCATCAGCGGCAACTGCGTCCGCGTGAGCCAGGCGCGGGACTCGGCGTCCGAGGCGGCGATGCAACCGTCCCACACCGGTCTCACCATGCGCGCCAGGCTGAAGTTGTTGCTCACCGCCGCGAAACCGACCAGCCCCTTTGCCTTCGCGTACTCGTTGCCGGCCGCGATCCGCTCCAGCGACCAGTTCGAGCCGCCGAAGGCGCGGATCCGGCCCGCCTGCAGCGTGCTCGTTGAACACGTCCATGAACTCGCCCACCGGAATCTCGGGGTTGTCCCGGTGCGCCATCAGAATGTCGACGTAGTCCATCTGCAGGCGTTCGAGGCTCTCCAGACAGTGGCTCTTCAGGTACGCGGGCGTGCAGTGCGGCGTGTGTGCGCCCTTGTCGATGATCACCACCTGCTCGCGGACGCCGCGGTTCTTCACCCACTGGCCCAGCAGCCTCTCCTGATTCCCGCCGCCGTAGATGTAGGCGGTGTCGAAGCAGTTGCCGCCCCGCTCGAAGAAGTCGTCGAACATCACCGCGGCGTGGGTCATCGTACCCTGGTTGTCCACCCCCATGATCAGGCGCGAGACCTGCTTGCTGACGCCCTCGATCCGGCCGTACTTCATCTTCGCGCCCTTTCGCACCGCCAGCGGCCGGTTGGCCACCGGCTTCACCGACTCCCACTTCTCGAAGCCGTACTGCAGTCCGATCGCCTGCCGCCACCGGTCCAGCGTGCGCATGTTGCCCAGCGTGTCGTCCCAGCTCATCGCCGGCGACGGCGCCTGCCGCTGCTTCAAGCTCGATGCCACCATGTCGGCCTCGAAGCTGAAGGCCGAGCGATTCGCCCGAATCGAGATCGTCTTCGTCTCGCCGCCGCGGGTGACGAGGATCTTGGCGTTCCCCCCTTCATGCGGTCCGCCGATCCACGGCGTCGGCAGGTAGATCGACCCCTCCGACCCGAAGATGCGCACCACGTTCTCGAGGCTCAGCCGCACGCCGGTCGCCACCTGGGCGACGATGTCGCCCGGGAACTTCAGCATCCCGATGGCGTACTCGTCCACGCCCGTCGCGCCCAGGTGGCCGACGCCCTTCACCTCGATCGGGTCGGCGAAATCCTTGCCCAGCGCCGCGCCCGCGATCAGGCGCGACATCGACACCGGGTAGCAGCCCACGTCCAGGATGCCGCCGCCCGCGTAGTCGTTCTTGAACAGCCGGCTCTCCGGGCTGAAGCCCGCGTGGAAGCCGAAGGTCGCCTGGATCAGCCGCACCTCGCCGATGACCTTCTCGCGGATCAACTCCACCAGCTTCGCCGTCTGCGGATGGCAGCGATACATGAACGCTTCCATCAGGAAGACATCGTTTTCCCGCGCCGCCTCGACCATCGCCATCGCTTGCGGGTAGTTCATCGCCATCGGCTTTTCGCAGAGGATGTGCTTCCCCGCCTCCGCCGCCTTGATCGCCCACTCCGCGTGCATCGGGTGCGGCGTAGAGATATAGACCGCCTGCACCTCCGGGTCGGCCAGCAGCGCCTCGTAGCTGCCGTATCGCTTCGGGATCCCGTACTGATCCGCGAACTTCTCCGCCGACTCCTGCGACCGGCTACCCGCCGCCAGCAGCACGCCCTTCTTCGATGCCAACACACCCTGCGCAAACGCATTCGCAATCGAGCCCGTGCCGATAGTTCCCCACGCCAACTTCTTAGCCATCACCAACTCCCTTCAGTTCCCGTAACCTGTTGGCTTCCACGTCGCTTCGGTAGCTTGCTGCCGAAGCCTCCGCCCCCCACTGTCATTGCGAGGGGCGGCCGTTGCCGCCCCGTGGCAATCTCGCCTTCGCCGTTCCGCCCGCGTTAGCGGGCGCCACCAACATCATCTGCGTAATCTGCGCAATCTGCGGATGATCGCCGTTGCCGTTCGTCCTCCTAATGCATCTCCGCCTCGCAGCTACCAATCCCCGGCGCGTAGAAGCTGAACCGCACATTCGGGTGCAGCGCCAGCAGCGACATCGGCACCGCGGAATCCGGAACCTTCTTCGAGATCATCAGCGCCGTCAGCCGCATCCCGAACGGATTGTCGTGGCTGCCGGCCTGCCAGATCGACACCCGTTCGGATTTCCACGTCTCCACGGGGCCCACGCTCAGCGCCTGGGTAGGAACATCCGCCACCTTCCCGCCTCCCGAAGTGCGGGCGTTCTGGATGATGGTCATGGGGTGGAGGTCCACTACCCGCGCGGTCTGCTTCAGGTATACCTCCGGCGGCGGTGGCGTCTCCGTGTAGCTGCCCTCGCGGCGCGGCGGGTCGTTGAAGGCCCAGTGCTTGACCTCGCCCTGCCCGCCCTGCATCACCACGCACCGCACCTGGTCGTAGCTCGCGGTGTATTCCTTCAGCGCGTTCGCCTTCGGGAAGTGCAGGTTGGCGTCCGGCATCACCAGCTTGGGGTCGACCCGGTTGAAGCACAACTCCCGGTCGGCCCGCTCGAAGGACAGCGGGTGAGTGGCCGGCACTTCCCGCCCACCCAGGTACCATTCGTCCATGCCCCAGAAGTGGGCGTGCCGCAGGTCGAGCTGCATCGCGTTCACTAACTGCGCCACCAGCGGCAACTGCTCCGTCGGCCCGATCGGGCCGCAGATGCCGGCCGGCTTATCCGCCGTCGCCTGCGACCAGGCCTCGATATACTCCAGCGCCTCGGCCAGGTAGAAGCTCTCCAGCGTGTCGTAGAACACCACCTCGAAGCCGGGGCGCGACAGCCCAAGGATATCCTCCGCGGTCAGCCTGGCGGCGTCGTCCAAGATCTCTCGGTCCAGCGTCGTGTAATCCCACCATCCACTCGCCACCACGCTCAGCGGTCTGGTCATCTCGTCCTCCTCTCGGCGCGCGCTCGTGCCGTCATGCCACTCCCATTCGGCCCTAATCTACGGAGCCCGAAAGCGGGAATCCTGCCGCCGGCGGGGAATCATATCCGCCTGATCGACCCTGGCGGCGGAAGGAATGACATGGCGGGCTCTCTGGCATCCGACGATCTCGTAACCCAGGTGCTCCATGGGGAGCAGACTGACTTCGTCCCCGTCGCCCCCAGCTACGAGGGGCTCGGCCCGCTCCAGTTCCACCGGCTCGAACTCAACTGGCGGAAGTGGTGGCATCACCTCGAGAACGCCCACACCGACCTGCTGCCGGTGGATTACGACACCTACCTGGCGGTGGAGCTAGAGGTTCACGTCGACATCATCGAGCGCTGCTATCCCCGCCCCGCCTGGCTCTCCGTGCCCCACAACGACACCCCAGACGAGATCCGCGGCTTTGCCATCGCCCGCCGCGGCGAGGACCTGTTCTGGCTTTCCCCCAGCGGCCACGCCTCCTGGATTCCGCCCAGCCGCGCCGCCCAGCACGAGGCCGAGATCGTCGAGCGTTCCCTCTCCTATGCCGACCTCTGGGACCGCGCCGAAGGCCGGGCGATCCAGCGCGCCGCCTTCCGCCCCGTGCATCAGCTCGACCCGATCCCCAACCCGGATGACCGGCAGGCCGAGGCGCTGGTGCATTCCCCGCGCTACGACCTCGCCCGCGCCCTGGTGAAGCGCTACCCCGACAGCATGCCGCTCTACACCCATGGCAGCTCGCCCTACAACGGCCTCGAGGGGCTCTTCGGCTTCCAGGCCATGATGACCGCGCTGATCGAGCAGCCCGATCTCGTGCACCGCATCCTCGAGAACCGCTTGCCCGGCCCCTCCGCCCGCCTCCTCGCCGAGCGCAAGCTCGGCCTCAGCCTCATGTTCATCGAAGAGTGCATGGCCTCCGCCGACATCATCTCCCCGAAGATGTACCGCGAGTTCGCCTTCCCCTATGACCAGCAGGCGATCGAGATGTATGAGGGCCTGGGCTTCCGCACCGTGCTCTACTTCTCCGGCAACCTCATGCCGCTGCTGGAGGACCTGAACCGGCTCCCCTTCACCGGCCTCATCTTCGAGGAGAACCGGAAGAACTACGGCATCGACCTCGCCACCGTGCGCAAGGCCCTGCCCGAGAAAGTCATCTTCGGCAACATGGACGCGTGGTTCATCGAGCGGGCCAGCGACCAGGAGCTACTCGACGAAGTCAAGCGCCAGATCGACGTCGCCGGCCCCGACCGCTTCGTTCTCTCCACCGGCAGCCCCCTCACCCCCGGCACATCACTAGATCGGGTGAAGTTCTTCTGCGAATCGACGCGACTGATCTAGGGGCAATAGCAGGAGACGGGTGACAGGGCCTGCCCGTAGGTTGCATCCCGGCCACCGATGGGGGCCTAGGGCTCCTGGCCTTCGGGCTCGCGGTCCCTCTATTTCGGGCGAGGCGACGCCTCTTTTCACCCTCTTGCTTCCCGTAGTAAGCAAGCGCTTATACTGTCAAGGGGCGAGACGATCCTACAAGGCCAGAAGGGGGGCGGAGATGCACCTCCGCGCGCCGCGCATAGCATCACCTGCCCAGGAAGGCGGCTAGATCGCCCGTAGAGGGCCGCGCCGATGCATACATTTCTGCACGCGCGATGCACCTATCTTTTTTCGCGCCGCGCCAACATTTCGTCGTAGGGCAATCCATGGGGGTTGGCGGGGCAGATAGGGGCATTTCGTGCATTGTGGTCGCGCGACACCGAAATTGACCGAAAAGTGGTGCATTTCGGGGGTCTTCGGCGCACTCCCGGCACCCGTCGGGGAGGCGGGAAATCAGGTGTACTAAGGGGTTAGTACAGTGGGTTTGGGCATAGGCATAAGTGGAACGGGTTCAGAGGGCGGGGATTCCTAGACGCCGATGAACCCACCAGAGGCGGGCGAGCGCGGATGAACGCAGATGGCTCAAATGGGCCCGCCGATGGCGGGCGTACGGCAACGGCAGTGCGGAGGGGTGAGTGAATGCGGGAGGGAGAGGCACGCGGAGCGTGCCTACGCGGGTTACCGCTTGCTGGCGCTCGTGGCAAGTGCGCCGGAGGCGCACAAGCCCACGCCACTGGCCGGTGGGAGGCGGAGGGGGCGGGCGCAGGGCGGGGCTGTCGGAGGGAGAGGTACGCGGAGCGTGCTGGCGCGGGAGTCGCCCCTGCGGGGCGAACGCGGGTTACCGGCCGCTGCGCGGCCGGCAAACCCACGCCACTGAGCAGTGCTTTGCTCTTTGTGTGTGCCAGGGCACTGCGTGAACCCGCGTATCGTGGGCTGCTGGCGTTTGTCACTTTAGCTCGCCCGACTTGCGCTCCATCGGCGTGCCTCTGGCCACTGAGTAGTGCTCTGCTCTTCATGTGTGCTGAAACCATGCGTGAACCCGCGTATTGTGGGCTGCTGGCGTTTGTCACTCTAGTTCGCCCGACTTGCGCGCCACCGGCCAGTGGCGTGGGTTTGTCCGGAGGACAACCCGCGTAGGCACGCCACTGGCGTGCCTCTCCCTCCTCTGTTGATCTGGCTGGCGCTCAGCAGCAGGATGAGCGATAGGTCGGTGTGGAAGAGGACGCCCTTGCATCGCCCAGCGCGAACCGGAGGGGAGATGTCGCACCTGGATGACGAAGGCGACGACTCGGGCGTAACCGACGGGTTGACGATCTATCGCCGCTACCTTCCGCACTGGGAGGCGGGCGGCTCGGCCTACTTCCTCACGTTCCGGCTTCACGATACCTACCCTGGAGCAGACCGCGACTCCAGTGCCGCAACGCCCCTATCCGCGCTGGTTCCGAAGGAACGGGACATTGTCGTGCGGACGATCCTGTTCTGGCATACCAAGCGATGGTTCGTGCATGCCCTGGTGGTGATGCCAGACCACGTCCACATTCTGGCGCAACCAATGGAGAGATCACCGGGAGTCTGGCATCCACTGCGCCATCTGCTGCACAGCGTCAAGCGCACTACCGCCTGGGAGATCAACCGACTCCGGGGCCGGCAGGGGCCGCTCTGGCAGTCAGAGAGAACAGATCGGGCGGCACGGGGTGAGTCTGAGTTCTACCAGAAGGCCGCCTACATCCTGGAGAACGCGCAGAGGAGAGGCCTGGTCAAGCACGGATGGGAGTATCAGTGGTTCTGGTGTCCGGGGAAGGAGCAGCTCAGGAGCAAGTTCAGGAGGGAGTGACTGGAGGGGGAGGCGCCAGCGATGTGTTGGCTAAGCCTTCGCTGCAAGAGCGGCTTCGCCGCGGGAGTCGCCCCTGCGGGGCGAACGCGGGTTACCGGCCGCTGCGCGGCCGGCAAACCCACGCCACTGGGCTGTGCTTTGCTTCTCGTGAATGCCGAAGCCATGCGTGAACCCGCGTGTTGTGGGCTGCTGGCGTCTATCACTCTAGTACGCCCGGTTTGTGCTCTACCGGCCAGTGGCGTGGGTTTGTCCGAAGGATAACCCGCGTAGGCATGCCATCGGCGTGCCTCTCCCTCCTGCCCTACGGAGACCGACGGAATGGCAGGGGACAAGCCCTGCCCTACGGGCCATCCCGCGCCTACTCAGCACTCCATCAGGGCCATCAGCTCGTCGGCTTCCGCCTTGTTCTGGGCGCCGACGGAGAGGCACATTTGCTTGCACTGCGGCCCGAACTCTTGCTTGAGGGCGAGGAGTTGGGGGCGGCCGCCGCCTCCGATGATGAGCTTCTTCCCCGCGTCCAGGAGTTTGTGGAAGGTCGGCCACCAGCGCTGGTGCCACTGCGGCTCATTGCCCGCGCCCGGTTGCCACTGAATCATGCTGAGCCGCGGGATCGAAAGCAGGGCGTCGGTGTGGACGAGGGCGCCGGGGCCGTCCCAGTGGTAGAGGGAGTAGGAGACGCGCTCGGTCATCTCGGTGAGAATGGGGAGCATGAACTCGTTGAACATGGCCGGGGAGATCATGGGGGAGAAGTCGCACTGGAGCTTGGTGAGCCGGCCCGGCGCCCAGATCCAGAAGCAACTGCCGCCGACCTCGTCGCGGATGAGGTCGTAGAGCACGTCGTAGTAGCGGAAGTAGAGATCGGTGATGGCGCGCAGCGACTTGTGCACCCACGCGGGCCGGTCGATCAGGTCCTGCAGCAGACGTTGGGTGCCGCGCATGGCGGCGAGGGTGTCGAGCCCTTCGATGAGATCGGGGAACTGGTCGAGGAACTTGCCGGTAGCCTGGGCCCGCACTTGGCGGGTGGCGTCGAGGGTGAACTGCCAGTAGAAGCTGTCGGGGTCGTATCCGAACTGATAGCGCTCCGGGTCGTCGATGAAGGGCACGCACCAGACGGAGTCGGGGGTTTCGAGGCCGCGGCAGCCGAGGTAGAGGGCGAGGCAGTTGGGGGCGAGGTCGCCGGAGGAGTAGGCCGGCTCGGCCTCCGCGAAGTAGTCGGTGTGGAGGCAACTGCGGAGGGCGAGATTGACGCGATAGGGGAGGTTCCGGGTGGAGTAGTAGGTGATCCACCCCGCGGGCTCGGGGAGGGCGGCGATGTCCTCGTGAGGCGTCTCCCGCGGCGCGGTGATATTCATGGCGGGGCGGCCGATGTCGCCGCCATTCCACCAGGTGGTGAGGCGCTGGCGGGCGTCTTCCCAATCGGGGCGGTAGAGCAGAGAGGGCATCATGGCTCCTGGGGGCTGGGCTGATCTGCACGTCACGCACCCGCCACACGGCCGGCGGGCAAGGATTGCGCAGATGAGGTGGCTTCGGCAGTAGAACTACCGAAGCAACGCGAACACCGAGATTGCCACGGGGCAGCGGCTTTGCCGCTGCCCCTCGCAATGACACGGATGACGGGAGGGGCTTCGGCAGTAGAACTACCGAAGCAACGGCGGTTCGACTCCCGTGTGCTACACACTCCTAGAACTTCAGCTTCGCGAACTGGGGCATGAGGGGCTGCTGGACCTTGAACAGTTCGTCAGTCATCAGCTTGATCTCTTCCAGGGAGCACTTGGCAGCGGCCACCGGGTCGAGGTAGCAGGCGTGGTAGACGGGCTCGGGGTCGCCGGTGAGGGCGGCCTCGACGGTGAGTTCGACGATGTTGGTGTGGACTTGGTTGAGGGCGGCGAGCTGGTGGGGCAGGGCTCCCATGGCGATGCCCTGGAAGCCGGACTTGTCGGCGATCATGGGCACTTCGACGCAGGCGTCGGAGGGCAGGTTGGTGATGCAGCCCTGGTTGGGGATGTTGCCGTTGAACTTGAAGATCTCGCCGAAGAGCAGGCCGCGGATGATGGCGGAGGCGTACTCGTGGGAGCGGCCCAGGTGGATCTCCACTCTGCCGGCGGCGTAGGCCTCCAGTCACTTCTGCCAGGTTCCTGCGCCTCCGCTCTGGTATTCATTGAGGATGTAGCCATGCACGCCAGGGTTCCAGTCAGTGCCGTGGGTGCAGTACTTCTCGATCAGGTCGGGGCGCTTGCGGAACCACCAGTTGTACTCCGAGTTGTGGCCGCTGGACTCGGTGACGTAGTAACCGAGGGCCTTGAACATCTCGTTGCGGACGATGTCCTTGCACGTAGATCTCGGGCTTGTCCATGGCCTTGCGCAGGAGCGGATAGGCGTCCTTCCCGTTCCACTCGAAGCGGAGCGCCCAGGCCTGGTGGTTGATGCCGGCGCACTCGCAGACGATCTCCTCCTTGGGGGCGCCGATCCAGCGCGCCGAGCATCGCCGCCGAGGCCCTGCACGCTGTGGCAGAGGCCGACCACCTTGGCGGTGGTCTCGCGCTGCATCGCGCGGCAGAGCATGGTCATGGGGTTGGTGTAGTTGAGCATGAAGGCTTTGGGGGCGTACCTTCTCCATGTCCCGGCAGATGTCGAGCATCATGGGGATGGTGCGCAGCGCGCGGAAGATGGCGGCGGTGCCGTAGCTGTCGCCGACAGTTGAAGTCGACGCCGTACTTCATCGGGATCTCGATCTCGGGGCGGAAGCCGTCGACGCCGTGGGCGAGGATGGTGGTGATGACGATATCGGCGTCCTCGAGGCCCTGCTTGCGGTCGGTGGTGGCCTGCACTTTGGCGGGGTACTTGCCGACTTCCATGATGCGATTGACGGCGCGCTCGGCGTAATGGAGGCGCTTCTCGTTCACGTCGATCAGCGAGATGGTGGACTCGGCGAGGTCGGGCCACGACATCATGTCAATGACGAGGCCGCGGGTGAAGCCAAGGCTGCCAGCGCCAACGAAGGCTATCTTCGGCATCGGTTCTCCTGACTGCACACAGATTGGGCCGGCGGGGGCCGGCGCAGTGCTATTCTGTCGGGCGGAGGGGGGTCCCTGCCGGGAGAAGCAGCAGCGTCCGCATATGGCGGGCGAAACGCAGGAGGGACCGCCGGGTGGTGTGCGGCGGAATGCCACCATCTTCCTTCCCCCGTCAGTCGCGGGTCTGCCGGTAGACGGAGAGGTGGTAGCGCTTGAGCACTTCCGCGGCTTCCCTCGCGGCCTTCGGGTTTTCGTTGATCGTGCGCAGCGCTTCGTCGTCCTGCCCCGACAGCAGGGCGGCGCGGCCGATGGCGAGTTGGTGGCTAAAGCTGATGAAGGCCGATCGGCCGACCAGGGAGCGATGCAGCGCGCAGCCAGCGAGCAGGACGAGGCCGATCACGCCAGCGACTGCAGAGAGGGACCAAGTTGACCGCTTCTCGCCTGGAGGCGGGCCCGTCTTCGCCAGTAGATAGAGGAGGGCGAGGTCGGAGATCCAGAGCAGATTGCTCACGGTGACGTAGCGCGAACTCAGGGCCTGCTCAATGCCGAGGTTCATCCGGCCCATGCTGGTGATGGCGGCGGCGATTATCGCGTAACCGGAGAGCGCCAGGTAGGGCGCGAGCAGTTCCGGTTTCACTCGCCCCCGACGCAGCAGCGCGAACAAGAGCACCAGCCAGGTCAGCAACCCCACGGCCCCCGCGCGAACCGCGTGCCCGTGGCTCAGGGGGGCGCCGAGGTAGGCCAGGAAGTAGTGGAGGAAGGCGGACGGCTCCGTCAGGAAGGCGCCGAGGGGGGTGCGTCCGGGGACGGGCCGAAAGCCGCGCAGGTAGCAGGCGTAGACGACGGCTGCGCAGAGCACCCATCCGGCGAGTTGGAGCCGTTGCCCGCGGCGATCGGCGCCTGGGCGAAGGGCCAGCACGGCCAGCCCCATGGGCCAGTAGACGAGGCCGGCGGCCATCGAGTAGGTGGCGATGAGGCCCAGCGCCAGGGCAAGCGGGAGCCGCCACCACCTCAGCGGAGCGCTGGCGAGCACTACCAGGCCCGAGACCGCCGCGCACAGGTTCAGGAGGAAGCAGACCTCCCACTGCCAGAGCCAGTTCTCCCATTGGGCGAAGGAAAACACCAGCACCGACAGGACCGGGAGCGACCAGTTCGGCCCCCGGTCGCCGAGGCTCTTCCGGGTGTGCTCGAACTGCCAGAGGAGCGCCGCGAAGGCCCCGCAGGCGAACAACAGGGTGGCCGCGAGCACGTAGGAGGCGTTCCATCCGGTGGCCCGGACGAGGAGCAGCATGATGGCGCGGGGGAAGAAGAGACGGTGCTCGCCATACCATTTCCACAGTTGGGGCCAGGCGAAGCTACCCTCGTAGCTTCTCTGCACCGCGGGGACCAGCGCCCAGTCGTCCCAGAACAGGACGTCCACCCGATACCTGATGACCATGGCGATGAGGTAGACGAGGGGAACGGCGGCGAGGAGGAAAGGCAGGTAATGCCAGCCAGGCCAGGGCCGGGGAGCGGGATCGCGCTTGCGGTCGTGCCCGCGGCGCGCGGTGTGTTCGCTATCCCGTTGCATGCCGCTCTGCCTTCCACGCAGGCCATCCTGGTCCTGCCCGGAGGGAGGGAGGGGCATTCACCGCAGAGGCGAGGAGGACGCGGAGAACGGCAACGGCTAGAGCTGACCGCCCGGCACGATTGTGCCGGGCAGAGGCCCGCTGGGGACGACTGGCCGTTCGTCCCCCAGACCCCCTCACCGGCTTTTGGCGCTGCTGACGAAGGCGGTGGGTGGCAGCGAGGGGAGTGGCCGGCGGGTTGTAGCAGGGAGTGCCGAACGGCGAAACGGCATTCACCGCAGAGACGCGGAGGACGCAGAGAACGGGAAAGGCGTGATCCTTCGCTGCGCTCAGGATGACAGCAACAGCAGGACGGCAACGGCGAGATCGCCACGGGGCGGTAACGGCCGCCCCGTGGCAATGACAGATGGCAGGAGCAAGTCGCCGGAGGCGACCAAGGCTCCTGCCGAACGGGAGGAGGGCGTGATGAATCACGCCCCTACGAACGGAGGGAGAAGCACGCCGAGGGCATGCCTCCGAGAGGTGGGTATCAGCCGCGGCGGGATTGCCAGACGGCGGCGACTTCGGCGCAGTAGAAGAGGATCATGCTGGTGTAGAAGATCCAGAGCATGAAGATGACGACGCCGGCGAGGGGGCCGTAGATCTGGCCGTAGCGGGTGCTGTTGGCGACGAGGAGCATGAAGAGGCCGCGGGAGAGGTGCCAGAGGAGGGAGGCGAGGACAGCGCCGACGAGGGCGGCCCTGGTCTCGACCCTGGCGGCGGGGAGGAAGCGGTAGAGCAGGAAGAACACGAGCACGCTGGCGAGGAGGGAGAAGAGGTCGCTGACGGGGACGCTGAGGCCGGCGAGCAGCCGCGCGAGTTCGGGGTTCTTGCTGACCGAGGAGACGACGCTGGTGAGTACGACGGAGAGCCAGAAGAGCAGGCCGGCGCCAATGAGGATGGCGAGCGCGAAGAGGCGCTGGCGCAGGAAGGTGCGACGGGCGCGATATCCGGTCCAGGCGTGGGTGAGGAAGGCGGAGAGGCTGCCGAGCAGGTTCATCCCCGACCAGAGCAGACCCAACAGGCCGACGACGGTGATGAAGAAGCGGCCCTGAGGGGCGGTGATGCTGCGGATGGCGGTCACCATCACTGTGCTGGAGCCGGGGGCGGCGCTGCGGATGAGGTCGATGATGCGCTGACGCGCTTCCTGCTCTCCCACTACCCGGCCGAAGATGGTGGTGGCGAGCAGCAGGAGAGGGATGAGCCAGAGCAGTGTGTAGAACGCGACCGCCGCGCACATGGTGGGGCAGTTGTGTGATTGGAAGCGGCGGTAGCCGCTGGCAAGGATTGACCAGAAGCGTGGGAGCACTGACTCTACCCCGGTTGATGCTGGCGGTAGTTTCTGTGGGGGTGGGGGCGGACCTTTCGGAGGAGGGCGAACGGCATTCACCGCAGAGGCGAGGAGAGCGCGGAGAACGGCGGTACGACTGGCATTTGTTGCCCGGCACGATTGTGCCGGGCAGAGGCCCGCTGGGGGACGACTGGCCGTTCGTCCCCCAGACCCCCTCACCGGCTTTTGGCCTCCTGGCGAAGGCGGGGGGTGGCAGCAATGACGAACAGCAACGACGAGATTGCCACGGGGCAGAGACCGTGTCGCTGCCCCTCGCAATGACAGCTGTTTCTACCGGGAGGCGGTGAGGGTGAGGGGGGAGCGGGGGGTGAGGGTGATGGGGCGCGGGAATTCAATGGCGTCGGCGCTGAGGCTGGCGATGGAGATGGAGCGGGCGCCGAGGGTGGCCTTGATGGTGGCGGCGCGGCGGAGGACGGAGGAAAGCTCGACGCGGCCGAGGCTAAGGGATCCCTGGAGGGGGGTGAGGTCGGCGCGGAAGCGGGAGGCGGTGCGGCGCTGGCGGTAGGTTCCCCATCCCGATCCCACGCTCCAGAAGCATTTGAAGTCGTCGGCGCTCAGAGCGGGGTCGAATCCCATCGACCGGTGGGGGGCGGAGTAGCGGAATCCGCTGAGGGCGAGCAGCAGCGAGTAGCTGGCCATGGCGCGGGCGTAGTGGTGGCCGCACTCGATCTCGTTCCAGGGGTTGCGAAGGGAGCCGTCGTGGCGGTCTCGCACACCCTTCACGATGGCGAGGCCTTCGTCGAGCATCCCCTCGTAGATGAGGTGGCAGGCCACCTGATACTCGATCCCGGTCCAGACTTCGTCACTGTAGTAGAAGGGGTCCTCGGGGCGGCCGCCGCGAGGCCAGGAGCAGAGGATCAGGCCCTTCTCATCGTCGAGGGCGTAGATGCGCTGGGGATTGTCGTGGGCGTAGAAGTCGTGGCGCCAGTTGTGCTGGAAGACGGAGGCGAGGGCGCGGCCGACGTTGCGCGGCTCGAGCAGGGGGCTGAGGTCGAGCATGCGGGCGTACCATTCGCCGATGAGCTGGTCGGATAGACAGCCGGGGCCGTACTGGAAGCGCGGCTCGCCATGGGCGCCGAGGACGGGGCCGGGGCCGTCGGGGTCGCGGGGGGCCTGAGGGTTGACGCGCTGTTCGTAGTAATCGCCGTTGAAGAGGTGGGCGTCGATCCAGGCGCGGCCGGACTCAAAGAGGCGGCGGTATTCGGCGGCGGCCTCATTCTCCTCGAAGCGGAGGGCGATCTCTTCCATGGCGCGGAGGGCGGCGAGGTAGTAGCTGCCGCACATGGAGTTGGGGCCCCAGAACTCGATGTCGTAGGTGTTGTGCTGCACGCCCTCCATGACGCCGTCGCGATCGGCGTCCCAGTGGCGCCAGGTGTAGGCCATCGCCTGCTTCATGGCGGGCCAGACTTCGCGGAGGAAGGCGTCATCGCCGCTGACGAGCCACTCGCGATAGGCGCGCAGGATGCCGCCGTGCTGGCCGTCGGCGGCGGCGTGGTAGCTGCGGCCGCCGGGGGTGCCGAGGGGGAGGGGAAGGCGGAAGGTCATGTGGCCATCGTCGGCGAGATCGTAGCGGTAGTCGGCGACGCGGGCGCTGCGCTCTAGCGCCGGGAAGAGGTAGGCGAGGGTCTGAGCGTAGTTCCAGACGTGGGTGCAGGTCCCGGCGCAGCAGCCCTGCGCGTCGTTGCATCCCTCGAAGGCCCAGAAGGTGCCATCGGTGAGCCGGAGGCAGGTGGTGGTCTTGAGGATGGTGGCCTGGGAGGCGACGGCGTCGATCACGGGCGCGGGGAGGGTGGAGCTGAAGAGCGCGTCCTGGAAGGCGCGGCTGTCGCGCTCCAGGCGCGCGAGGTGCTTGAGGGTGTAGCGGGAGACATCCCAGGCGTCCTCCCACTGGGTCGCGTAGTAGTTTCGCCAAACGGGATCGCCCGCGGGCGTGCCCTCGCCGAACTGCCTCCGGTAGTTCGGGAAGTGCCAGGCGATGACGATGGGGAGGGTGACAGACTGACCGGGCTTGAGGTTGGCGTGGAGGGCGAGGGAGCCGATGCGGCTCTGGCCATCGGCAGAAGGGGTGGCATCATCGACATCGGGGAGGCGGCCGGAGGTCCTGAAGCTCTCCCAGAAGCGATTGAGGCCGGTGAGGCCGAAGTCATCGGGCCAGGCGCTGAGGTGGGTGACGTTCTTCCAGGAGGTGGCGAGGGACATGGTCCCACGGAGGGGGGAATCGGGGGCGTGCTTGCGGGAACTCAAGCGGAGGCCGCGGAGGCCGGGCTCGGCCGCGAACTCATTGACGTTCTCACCTAACTCGGGGCGGCCGACGGCGTTGGGGAGGTTGGCGCAGAGGGAGACCTTGACCGGGCCGCGGGAGACGTTGCGGAGGGTATAGAGAAGGATGGCCGCGGGAAGGCTGGAGTCCTTATCGTTGAGGGGGATCATCGGGTTGAAGGCTTCAAGGCTGACGGCGAGGGGGAAGCCGGGCTCGCGGAACTCGACGGTGGCGAAGGGCAGGCGACCGGTGAAGGCGCAGCCCCGGAAGTGAGCCAGGCCGCCACCGGCGGAGCGATCACCGGAGTCTCCGGAACCGAGAGCGGTGAGGATGCCGGGGCCTTTCACCACCCGCGCCAGCGCGGGGCCGGACTGGGGCTGGACCCAGAGCGCGACGAAGGCGCCGGGCAGCTTCGAGCCCTTGGCCGGCCGGTTGAAGATCTCCCAGTCGCGGAGGGATCCGTTTCCGGCGAGGGAGACGGAGCCCGTGCCGATTCCGCCCAGGGGGAAAGCGATCTGCTCGAGATCGCGGCCGCGGAAGGTCCGGGGCGGGCCGGGAGAGCGGAGTTGACGGCGGGAGTAAGGAAGAGGCTTGGCGCTCATCAGATAGCTCCTAGGAAACAGTGGCTCTGCCTACCACCCGCGGGGCCGGTTTCCCTGCTGGCAAGCGACGGGGGCGGTGAGCGCAGGGAAGGGGCGTCTGGGCAGGGAAACGATAGGGCCAGGCCGTTACGTGATCAGGGACGGGTGAATTGAGTAACGAGACAATCCCAGGCACTAACAGCAATGTGGACGTCGACGAAGGCGAGATGGTCCCGGTAGGGCTGCAAAGAAAGCAGCGGGCGCGCACGCATGCGATCGCGGTGGGCGCGATAGTCGTGCTGGTGGTGGGTGTGGTCATGGGCGGCCGGTGGCTGGCGTTCAACAAGGCGCACGTCACTACGGATGACGCGCAGGTGGAGCCGGATATCTACCCGGTGAGCGCGCGGATCGCAGGGCATATCGCGAGCGTGGGGATCAGCGAGAACGACCCGGTGCGAGCAGGTCAGGTGTTGGCGGAGATCGACCCTAGAGACTACCAGGTGGCGCTCGACCAGGCGGTGGCGGCGCTGGCACAGGCGAAGGCAGGAGCGGCGGCCGCGGCGGGAACGGTGAACGTCACCGCGCGGACGGGGGGAGCGGGGATCTCACAGGCGGAGGCGGGAGTAGCGTCGGCGCAAGCGCGAGAGGCGATGAGCGAGAGCGAGAGCGCGTCGGCGCGGAGTCAGGTGAAGTCGGTGCAGGCGGCCGAGAAGGCGGCCGAGTCAGGGGTGGAGATGGCGCGCAGGCAGGCGGCGTCGGCGCAGGCGGGGGTGACGAGCGCGCGGGCGAACGCGGACCAGGCGCGGAAGGACGCGGCGCGGATGGAGGCGCTGGTCAAGCAGGGGGCGGTGAGCACCCAGCAGCGAGACGCGGCGGCATCCCTAAGCGTTAGCGCGCAGGCGAATGTGGAGGCGGCGGAGGCGCAGTTGAGCGCGGCGCAGGCAGCGGTGGCGCAGGCGCGGGAGCGCCAGAGCCAAGCGACGCTGGCGGTAGCGCAGGCGAGAGAGGGCGCGGCGGCGGCAGAGTCTGCGGTGGCCCAGGCGCGAGCGGCGGTGCAGCAGGCAATGGCCGGCAGGCAGTCGTCTCTCTCGAGCCCGGAGCAGGTGAAGGTGCGCCAGTCGGAGGCGGGAAGCGCGAAGGCGATGGTGGCGGCGGCCGAGGCGCGGCTGGAGCAGGCGAAGCTGAACCTTTCCTACACGCGCATCGTCGTCGCCGATCGATGGCGTGGTGGCGGAGAAGAACGTGAAGGCAGGGCCAGTACGTGTCGCCCGGGCAGCCGCTGGTGGCGGTGGCGCCCAGACTGGCACAGTCACGTGATGGCGAACTTCAAGGAGACGCAGCTCAAGCGAATCAGGCCCGGGGCAGAAGGTGACATTCACGGTGGACGCATATCCGGGAGCGACGTTCTATGGCGAGGTGGAATCGATCAGCCCGGGCACGGGGTCGGTGTTCAGCCTGCTGCCGCCGGAGAATGCATCGGGCAACTTCACGAAGGTGGTGCAGCGGGTTCCGGTGCGGATCACGGTGGAGGAGAAGGCGAGCCCGAAGCAGGAGCTGCGGGCGGGGATGAGCGTGGTGGCGACGGTAGACGTCGGGTAGCGGGGTATGGCGGAGGCGGCGCGAAAGGCACGATCGGGTCGCGGGACGCCGGAATCGGGTCAACCGGTGGGTGATGACGTCGTGCCATCGTGCTTGGCACGCTGATGGGGGCGATCGACATGAGCATCGTCAACGTCGCGCTGCCGAAGATTCGGTCCAGCCTGGGGGTGACGCTGACCGAGATCAGTTGGGTGGCAACCGGCTACCTGGTGGCGGTGGTGGTGATCCTGCCACTGACGGACTGGCTGTCCTCGGTGTTCGGCCGGAAGCGGCTCTACATCACCGCGCTGCTGCGTCTTCACCGTCTCCTCGCTGTTCTGCGGGCTCTCGCGCGATTTCACCATGCTGGTCTTCTTCCGGATCATCCAGGGAATCGGCGCGGGGTTGATGCAACCGATCGCGATGGCGATCCTGCGGGAGGTCTTCCCGCCCCGCGAGCAGGCGATGGCGATGGGGATGTTCGGGCTCGCGATCCTGCTGGGCCCGGCGATCGGGCCGACGCTGGGCGGGATGGCTGACCGACAACTACGGGTGGCCGTGGATCTTCTACATCAATCTGCCGATCGGGGCGGTGACGGTGTTCATGACGTTGGAGTTCATCTACGACCCGCCCTACCTGGTGCGCCAGCACATCCGAGAGATGGATTACGTCGGCATCGTGCTGCTCACAGTGGGCCTGGCATCTCTCCAGACGGTGCTGTCGGAGGGGCAGGCGGACGACTGGTTCGAGTCATCGCTCATCGCGCTGCTGACCCTGGTGGCGTGCGGGACGCTGGTGGCGTTCGTGATCTGGGAGCTGCGGAGGCGGAGGCCGGCGGTCGATCTGACGATCCTCGAAGAACAGCGCCTACACCTCCGGCGACGCTACTGGGCGGGGTGCTGGGGCTGGCGCTGTTCGGCAGTCTGTTCCTGCTGCCGCTGTTCATGCAGGAGTTGCTGGGATACAACGCGCTGCAGTCCGGGATGGCGATGCTGCCGCGGTCGCTGGTGATGATGGTGGGGATGCCGATTGCAGGCCGGTTGTACAACCGCGTGGGCCCGCGGCTGATGATCGGATCGGGCCTATTCCTTTCCGCGTTCGCGACGCTGGAGATGGCGCGCTTCACGGCGGACACGAGCTTCGCGGGGTTGGTGATCCCGCAGATCTGGCAGGGGATGGCATTCTCGCTGATCTTCGTCTCGCTGTCGACGAGTGCGCTGGCGTCGGTGTCGCGGCCGCGGATGACGAACGCGACGGCGCTGTACAACCTGGTGCGGCAGCTCGGCGGGAGCTTCGGCATCGCGATCTTCGCCACCATGCTGGAGGGTCAGCAGAAGGTGGTGGCGGCGCGGTTGGTGAGCCACCTCGATCCGTTCAACCCGGTGTTCGCGCAGCGCTATCGGGCGATCGCGCAGGGGCTGGCGTCGCGGGGGGTGAGTTCGGCGGAGGCGGGGCAGAAGGCGATGGCGCTGCTCAATGGGATGGCGCAGAAGCAGGCGGCGGTGATGTCGTTCGAGTACGCGTTCTATGTGATCGGTGTGGTGTTCATGGTGTCGCTGCCGCTGGTGTTTCTGCTGCGGGCGCCGGCGCATATGGGGCCGGCAGTGGAGGGGAGGTGACGGCATTCACCGCAGAGACGCCGAGGGAGCAGAGGAACGGCAAGGCGTGTTCCCCGCCAGAGGCGGGCAAGCTTCGCTGCGCTCAGGATGACAGCAACGGCGGGAGGGACAGCAACGGCAGTAACCGCAGATTACGCAGATTGCGCAGATTAGGCCCGCCTGCGGCGGGAGGTGGCAGGAGCAAGCTCCTGCCCTACGGAGGGGGCGGGATGAACCATGCGGCGCTGGGAGGCGCGAGGAGATGACTGCGAAGGAACGGGTGGCGGCGGCGTTTGAGGGGCGGCAGTGCGATCGGGTTCCGGTGCATCACATTCACGCATCGTCACAGGTGGCGTCGGCGCTGCTGGGGCGGGAGGCGTATGTCGGGGGAGGCATCCAGCAGTGGCGGGAGGTGGCGGCGTGGTGGCAGGGCGAGGACGCACATGCGGAGTTCGTGGAGCGGTCGTTCCGCGACGCAATCGACCTGAATCGCGTCTTCGAGAATGATATCGTGCGGTCGAGCTTCTGGCGCTATAACGCGAAGCCGACGCGGCGCATCGACGAGAACACCTATCTCTTCGAGAGTGGGGACGAGGCGAACTGGCGGGTGCTGCGATATGATCCGCCGAGCGAGCAGTGCAATGTCTTCTGGTATCGGCCGCGGGCGGCGCTGACCTTCGAGGAGATGGAGAAGGACCTGGAGGCGGAGGAGAAGAGCATCGCCGACTACCGACCGCAGGCGGAGCGCTACGATTTCGAGATCCGGGCGATGAAGCTGCTGGGCGATGACTACGCCATCCGCATGTACGGGAACGGTATCAGCCTGCCCTTGGCGGACGCAGGGAATGAGGCCTGGTACGAAGCGCTGATCCTGCGTCCGGACCTGGTGGCGCGCAATCTCGATCTGCAGGTGGAGTATGCGCGGCGGAATATCGAGTTGCTCGCTCCGCTGGGGTTCAAGTACTTCTTTGGCGGGGGCGATTTCGCGTCCAACCAGGGGCCGATGTACTCCCCGCGCCATTTCCACGAGTTGATGGCGCCGCGGCTGCGGCAGGTAACGGATATCTGCAACGAGCACGGGGTCTATCACCTCTTCGCCAGCGACGGGAATCTGTGGCCGGTGGCCGACGACATCTTCGACTATGCCGGGACGCACGGGTTCTATGAGATCGACCGGCGGGCGGGGATGGATATGCGGAAGCTGCATGACCGGTTCCCGAAGCTGACGACGGTGGGCAATATCTCTTCGCACACGCTGCATCTGGGGACGCGGGATGATGTGATCCGCGAGACCGAGGAGGCGCTGGCGGAGGGGAAGCGGTACGGGCGGACGGTGGTGGGGGTGTCGAATTCGTTGGTGCCGGGGACGCCGATCGGGAATGTGGAGGCGATGCTGGAGACGGTGCGGGAGGGGAGGTAGGGGGCATTCACCGCAGAGACGCAGAGGGCGCAGAGGAGGGAAAGGCGTGATCCTTCGCTACGCTCAGGATGACAGCAACGGCCGGCGGGCATGCCTGCGGCATACCCGCCCTACACAAGGGAGGAGGCGGGCGCAATGAATTGCGCCCCTACGAACTGGGCGGCGGTTCAGGGATGGAGCGGGGCGTGGGGTTGACGCGGCGGGAGTTTCTGAGGGTGACGGCGGCGGGAGCGATGGTGGCGGCGGTGGCGCCTTCGCTGGGATTCCCGCGGCCGGGAGAGGAGAGTGAGGAGATGAGCGGAGCGGCGCGGTCGTTCAATGTGCGGGACTTCGGGGCGAAGGGGGATGGGAAGACGGACGATACGGCGGCGATCCAGCGCGCGATCGACGCGGCGGCGGAGAAGCTGGCGACGGTGTATGTGCCGGAGGGCGTGTTCCTGTGCTCGGCCGTGAAGCTGCGCCCGCAGACGGGGCTGGTGGGTGACCCGACGTGGCGCTACTCGAAGGTGGGGGGTTCGGTGCTGCGCCTGGGGGATGACAAGGCGAAGTGTTTGCTGGACATGACGGAGGCGAATGGCGGCACGGTGGATGGCCTCTGCCTCGATGGCCAGCAGCTCGGTGACGGGATCCACGGAATCCTGGTGGACAAACCCGAGTACAAGAGTGAGGACTCGTTCCGCATCGAAAGGTGTCAGGTCGGCTGGTTCACCGGGGATGGGGTGCACCTGACCCGCATCTGGTGTTTCTCGATGCGGCACTCGATGGTCTGCTACAACTGGCGCAATGGGATGTGGCTGAAGGGGTGGGATGGCTTCCTGCTCGACAACTGGTTCTCGGGGAATGGCGAGGCCGGCTATGGCGCGTATGAGGAGAACGCCTCGATGATGCTGGTGGCGAACCGGATCGAGTGGAACCGGGCGGGCGGGATCATCATCCACGGCGGAAACAACTACAACATCAACAACAACTACATCGATCGCTCGGGCGGGCC
The DNA here is from genome assembly GCA_963699135.1 of uncultured Armatimonadota bacterium. Taxonomy (GTDB): domain Bacteria; phylum Armatimonadota; class Hebobacteria; order Hebobacterales; family Hebobacteraceae; genus JBEKKD01. The sequence goes on from OY969415.1 coordinate 3,597,292, forward strand.
GGGGATCAGTCTGCTGGGGATGGATGGTCGCTGCTCTCACTTCCCGGTGACGGGAAACATGATCTACCGAAGCGGCGCGCCATGGCGAGAGTTGGAGAAGCACGATAGCGCGCAGGCGCGATTCGAGAACGTGGAGGGGTTGGTGTTCTCGGGGAACTCGATGACGGTGGGCCGCGACGACGGGGGCAAGGGCGAGTACTCGCCCCGCTGCGGGATCGTGTATGGGAAGCTGGAGCACTCGATCATCAAGGACAATACGCTGCAGCGGGGAGCGCTGGAGGAATTGTTGGTGGACCTGGGCGGGCACGGGGAAGGGGTGGTGGTGAAGGACAACGTGGGCGCGGTGGGCAAGCCGAACTGGTAGCAGTGGATCTGCCGCATGGGGGGGTAACGGGCGGCGACGGTAACCAACGAGAGTGGTTGAGGGAATCGAGATAGCTGGGCAGATGCGAGGCAGGCCGATCGGGGTGGCGGCGCGGGCGCTGGTCAGGGAGATGACCGACCCCGCGGCTTACACGTTGGTGGCGGCGCGGGTGAAGTATCCGGTCGGCGCGATGCTGATCTCGCAGACGGCGTTGACATTCGGGGCGACGGCGGTGCTGGCGCGGGCGCTGGGGCCGCGGGGGTTCGGCGAGTACGCGCTGGCGCTGACCATCGCCGGGATCTTCCAGTTGGTGGCGGCATTCCCGGTCGAGTCCGGCACCCCGAAGTTCCTGGCGGAGGCGAGGAGCGGGGGGAGGAGGGCGCGCCGGGCCGGGTGCGTGGGTACTACACGGCCGGCCTCTGGTGCCGACTGGGGGCCAGCGTGCTAGCGTTGGGATGGTGCGCGCTGGGCGCGGGATGGCTGAGCGCGCGATTCCACGCTCCGGCGCTGGCCGGGCCCGTGCTGATCGCGGCGATCTTCCTCTGCCTGCTCACTCCGCTGAACCTGTACTTCATGGCCTGCATTCAGGGCATGGAGCAGCCGCGGCGGTGGGCGACGGGGAACCTGCTCTCGGCGGCCGCAGTCTTCCCATTCTTGGTCTGGGGGGCGCACGGCTTCGGGCGTTGGGGGCAGCCCGGGCTGCTGGCGCTGATCGCAGCGGGGTGGTTGTGCTCGGCGATCATGTGCGGGGGGCTGGCGCGGAAGGCGCTGGGATCGCTGTGGCCGGGGGCGAGCGCGGGGCCACAGTTGCGCCAACTCGTGCCGTTCCTGCTGCCGATCTGGATCGTGCCGCTGGCGGGGTTCGGGGCGCGGACGATCATGAAACTGCTGGTGGCGAAGAGCGCGAGCACCGTGGCCCTGGGGCAGTTCGAAATCGCGCTCACCCTCCTGGGTCACATGGGAGTGGTCTATCAGGCCTGCATGATCGTGCTGCTGCCGGAGTGGGCGCGGCTGTACGCGAGCCGAGAGGCGCGGCAACTGCTGACCTCGCTGGCGCGGGCGCGGGGGGTGCTAATCGGAGTGGCGATGGCCTACGGCGCGGCGCTGACGTTGGGGGGGCAGTGGGTGGTGCCGGCGATCTTCGGACGGGAGCAGATGGGGGCGCTGCCGGCGGTGCGAGTGATCGGGGTGGCGATGCCTCTGATGATCAGCGGGTGGGTGGCGTCGTCGACGAACGTGGTGTCGAACCGCACGGGCAACATCGGGAAGGCGAATGTGATCTGGTTCAGCGTGGGGGTGCCGCTGAGCTTCGTGCTGATCCCCGCGCTGGGCGCGCTGGGGGGCGCGCTGTCGTGGCTGGGGGCCTACATGGTCTTCGCCTGGTACTACATCAGCCGGGCGCGGCCGTTCTTTCATGAGGTGGAGAGGTGGGCGGGGGAGGGGGGCAGCATTCACCGCGGAGACGCCGAGAGCGCAGAGTATATCGGGTGGCAGGAGCAAGCTCCTGCCGAACGGGAACTGGACGGGACGGCAACGGCGGAGGGTCAGGGGCCGAACATCTCATCCGGCCCAAGCAAGGCCGGATAGTGGGGGCGGAGGTACTCGCGGACGCGGTAGCAGAGGTTGCAGGCGTCGACGTAGCCCGGCGCGATCTCGTAACCAAGCTCCGCCGCGAAGCGGGCGAGGGCGAGGGGGCCTCCGCTGAGGAGGTGGCGGACGATGGGGTGGGTGGCGGGATCGTAGCTCTCGATGGCCTGCTTGAGATTGCCGCGGCCGAGGATGAGGCCCTGGCAGAGGTGGACGCTGCCATAGCAGTCCAGGTGAACGCGGGCAGGCGTGGCGAGCTGCTCGTGAGGGCAGGTGGTCAGCTCCTCGACCGGCTTGGTGGGCCGGCCAGGGGCGAGGCGTTCGGCGGCGCGGCCGCGGTACATGACGCCTTCGATCTTGGTCTCCATGCGGGAGGCGGTGAGGCCGGCGGCCTCGCACACCTGAAGCAGAGTCTCCACTCGCTCGACCGGGATGGACTGGCGGTGCCACTCATCGGTGCTGATCCCCAGGCTGCTGAGGCCGGCCTCCATGAGTTCCGCGAGGCGCTGCTCGGCGAGTTCGCGGGAGGTGACCCAGAAGGCGTTGGTGAGGGCCGACACCCCTAGCCCGAGCGCTTTCCCTCGCTTCATCAAGTGCAAGAGCACGGGGTACTTGGTGAACGACTCGCCGCCTTCGCCGCAGACCGAGGTGACTGTTCCCAGGGCCATGATCTGGTCGAGGAACGCGTCGATGTTCTCGATGGTCATGCCGCGGTCGCGGCGAGGATTGCCCCAGATGAAGCAGTGGTCACACTCGGCGGGACAGCCGTAGCTGATGAGGAAGTGAACCCCAGTGATGGATGCGCTCATATACTCTCGCTAATGGCGGGCTCTGCGTGTAGACAGTGTTTCTGGCTGGAGGTGGGGGTTACCTCTGGAGGAAAGGCGCTGGGGGACAGTAACGCGGCGGCAAGACTCGGTATATAGCATTGACTCGGCGGGGCGGGGAGAGGTGAGGCCTGAGGAGGAGGGAATCCGTATAGAGTGTTGGTGGCCTCGCGGGGGGCTGCGAGGGGGGCGGGAAGAAAGGGCGCGATGGGACAGGCACAGAGGAGTCGGGGGCCGGAAAAGGGGAAGGCGGGGGTGGTGGTTGACGTGCCCTCCGTCGAGAGCGAGGCCCGCGGGAGGAAACGCGAACAACCCCTATCACCGCGGGGCCGGCCTGTATGAGCTGAATCTCTCGCTGCCTGTGATCTCGTCGATCCGGCGACAAGAGGCGAGGGCGGTCGCCGATCTGGTTTCCTCCTACGCTAACCCGGAGGGCCGGGCGCTGGAGATCGGGCCTGGCACTGGCTTCTACACCATCGAGCTGGCGCGGCTGTTCGGCGAAGTCGTGGCGGTCGAGGATTCGTCGACGATGGCCGGGCTGCTGCGGGAGAAGCTGGATGGCGCGGGGGTCGCGAACGTAAGTGTCGCGAACTGCGACTTCATGACCAAGCCAGTGGAGGGGCGGTTCGACGTCGCGGTGGCCATCGGCGTGCTGGACTATGTGGACGACCCCGCGGCCTTCGTCAACAAGATGTGCGCGGCGGCGGATCGGGCGGTGATTCTTACGGCGCCGCACCGGGGGCTCTGGGGGAGGTGCTTCGTGGCCGCGAACCGGCTGCGAGGAACCAGCGTCTACTGCTACGATCAGTTCACGCCGAATCGCTGGGCGCCGGGGTGGCGCTGTGTGGTGCAGGAGGTGGGGCTAAAGACGCCGCTGACCAAGGGCATGACCCTGGTGGCTGCGCTGGAACGTCCGTAGGGGGACAGATGCCCAGGGGCGCGCTGGACCGTGCTTACCTCGCGCTGTTTCGAGAGTATCCGCCGCTGGCCCGACTCGCCGCCGTTACGGGCGCGAGCCAGACGGCCTTCGCGTTGCTCAGCGTCTATGCCCTCCCGGTCTACCTGATCGAAGACCTTCACGTCTCCGGTCTGGCGGTCGGGGGTGTGACCACGGTTTTCCTGCTCAGCGAGATGGTGCTGAAGTTCCCCCTGGGCCGGCTTTCGGATCGCGTGGGACGCAAGCCATTCATCGTGTTCGGCCCCCTGTTGATCGCGTTGAACCCCATCGTCATGGCGCGGCTTCCGGTGCGGCTATGGGCACTGATCTTCCCGCTGCGGGCGGTGGACGGAGCGGGCGCGGCGGCGCTCTGGCCCCCGATGTTCGCGATGGTGGGAGATCTGGTGCGGGATCGCTCACGGGCGGCGGCGATGAGCGTAGTGAACACGGTCTACCTGGGAGCGATCGGGGCGGCAGCGGCGATCGGCGGCCTCTCGGCCGACCTATCGGGCAGCAACCGGGTTCCGTTCTATATCGTGAGCGGGCTGCTGTTGGTGAGCGCGCTGATGGCCCATCTGGGCCTACCTGGCCGGTCCTCGCTGGAGACCAATAGCGACGAGTCAGCCGACCCGCCGGAGAAGGTAGAGGGGGAGGATTCGGCCGAGATCCACCATCACCCGCTGTCGATCGTGCTGCTGGTGACGGTGCTGATGACGCTGAGCGTGTGGACGTTGGCGAATTTCCTGATCGTTTACATAAAGGTGGAGCTGGGCCTCTCGGGCACCAAGACGGGGCTGCTGCTGGCCTTAATGGCGCTGCCGGTGATGTTGCTCGGGCTGCCGCTGGGGCATGTGGCGGACCAGTGGGGAAGGTCGCGGGCGGTGCGGGCGTCGCTGGTGATCTCCGCGGCCGCGCTCTGGGTGGTTCCGTTCTGCCACGGTGTTATCAGCTTCTGGTTGGTAGCGGTGGTGTGCGTGCTGAGCTACATGTTCGGCACACCGGCGTGGCTGGCGTTGGTGTCGAGCCTGGCGCCGAAGAGCCGCCGCGGGGGAGTGATGGGGATCGTCGCCACCGCGGAGGGCGCGGGCGCGGGCCTGGCGCCGCTGCTGGGGGGATTCCTGTGGGACATCCATCATTCTTATATCTTTTTCGGCGCGGCGGTGTTGTTGACGATCGGGGCGGTGGTGGCGGCGGTGGTGTTGCGGGGGGCGCGGGACTAGGGGAACGGCAGAAGCCGTTGGCTGGGCGCTGGGACGGCGCTCGCTCCCTCTGATCGACGCTTCCGGAATTCTGAGGCGATACCGTTGACATTCCGAGTCTCCTCCGATAGAATCACAGTGACCACGCGGCAACGCGTGGACAATTCGGAAAGCCACAGAAGCACAGGTGGAGAACGCTCGCTGACCGCGAGTTGGCTATCAGTAACGCCGACCTCCTTCCTAACTTCGTCGCTTTCGGAAAGGAGATCGGCAGATGACTGCTGGCAAGGTAAAGTGGTTCAGCGACACCAAGGGGTTTGGCTTCATCGAAACCGCTGAGGGAGATGTCTTCGTGCATCACTCGGCGATCGAGGGGCAGGGCTTCCGCTCTCTGCGGGAGGGCCAGGAAGTAGAGCTCCAGATCGAGCACAGCCCTAAGGGTCCGCGAGCAACCAAGGTTCGACCCCTCTAGACAAGGGGAAGAGCTTCGACGAAGAGCCCCGGCTTGCCGGGGCTCTTCCTTTTTCTGGCGTAAGCTATCGCGGGTGGGGAGGAGCGGGAGCCGCCTGCTGCATCGACGGCGGCATCCACTTACCGAACATCTTCATGTGGCCCCAGTACGCGCGGTACCCGACGTTTGCCCAGACGCAGCCGACGGCGATCAGCAGCAGCATCCCCAGGATCCGCAGATGCTTGTTGGACCTGGCGTACCACCCCAGTGGCGAGAGCACGCCGGCCAGCCCGGAGAGGATGAGGCCGCCCCCGGAGGGGATGGGCGCGGGGGTGAGTTTGAGCAGAATGAAGCTGACGCCGACGGTGATGGCGGCGAGACCCGCGAAGAAGCCGAACCAGGTGACGGTGGCGAGACTCCAGCCCTTGGCCATCGCCACCCCCGCCCCGAGGAAGACGATGCCGAGCAACACCGACATCTCTCCGTAGGCGGAACTGAAAGGCCCCGGCAGCGGCCACTGGATGACCATCACTCCGCCGAACACCAGCGAGATGACCCCTACCATCAGGAATCCGGGCGCCCATTTCGCGTGATCGGCCTCGCCGAGTCCGCGGTAGACGAATGCGGCCAGCAGGAAGTAGCCGAACATGGCGCTCATCAGCAGCAGCGAAACCCAGTCGATGAACATCGCGGACCCTCCTCGGGGCGCAGCAGATTGCCGGTGAGGGGGTTTGGCGTGGGCGGCGGGATTCCTGCGTCGGGGAGAGAGCAAGGGGTGGAGGAACGGCGGAGGCGTTCATCCGCAGATCGTGCAGATTACGCGGATTGCGCCCGCTGGCGCGGGCGAACGGCCCCACCCCTGCGGCACAGGGGTAGGCTACTGTGGCAGAAGCAAGTCGCCAGAGGCGACCACGGCTTCTGGCGAACGGGGGGAGGGAGGGGCTTCGGCAGCAGAGCTACCGAAGCAACGGGCATCCCGCCGGTTACGCGCTGGCGACGCCCGCGACCGCGGGCACCGCGTCCTTCAACTCGTCCTGGAGCTTGCGCGTCATCCACTTCACCAACTTCCATCCTCCGTCACCCTGGAGGAAGGTGGGCGACTTCATGTAGCCGAGGCCGACGCCGGTGATGCCGGGCTGCTGTTTGCCGCCGGCGCGGTTGGCGAGGTCGTTCCAGGTGGCGCCATCGGGCGCGGCTCCTTCGAAGCCGCGATGCATGAGGCCGATGCCGCCCATCTCGTCGCTCCACCAGGCGAGAGCGTAGAAGCATCCGCAGGAGCTGTGGGCGAACTCGCGCACGGAGTGGAGGAAGACGCGCGGCATTCGCCCGCCGGTGGCCTGGCGCACGAAGTCGTTGAGGCCCTCGTACTCGCCCTTCACGGGATCGAGCACGCGGCCGAGCGGAACGGCGGCGCAGCAGTTCTCGGGTCGACCGCGGCGGCGCCAGGGCCGGCCGGAGCTGACGCCCATGTAGCGCGCCCCGACGAGCATCTCGGTCCAGTTGCGGCCGCACATGGGGGTGCGGACCGGGTGGGTGACGCAGACGTGTTCCCGGCTGAAGGGAGCGCAGGCCTCGCACGTGTAGACGACCTCGGGCGTGGCCGCCAGCGCCTTCCTGATGTCCGCCTCCCGGCCGGCGCGCAAGGCAGTGACCTCGGCTGCCTTGCGCGCGAGGCTATCGGGATCACCGATCACGGTCACCTGGATCGGCCCCAGCCGCGGGTATTCGAGGCGCAGCCCGCGCCGGATCACCTCTGCCATCCGGTCGGCCGGCGGAGCCGCGTCTTCCCGCAGCGCGATGGTTAGCGGGCTGTCCGACTCCACCTTCACTCCGTCCAGCAGGTTGAGGTAGCCAAGCGCGGCGCCTTCGAGTTCCTGCTCGGCGATGGCATCGAGCGTGGGGTCGTCAATGCTGACGGTGATCCCGAACTCGCGCCCCACGTCACCGATGATGGCGACGCCTTCGCCCGCGGCCTCGCGGTGCAGGAAGATGAAGCTATCTCCACCGCCGCGGCGGGCGACAGGCTCGAACTTCTCATGCTCGTGGGCCGGGTTGGCGTAGTCGGGAAGCGCGGCGAGGGGATCCTGCGCGCGGATACGGAGGTTCTGGAAAGAGGAGGAGGCTTCCAGCGCCTCCTCGGGTGAAGCCACCTCCACGCGGTCGCCGGTCTCCCAGGGGAAGCCGGCCGTGACCACGGCGCGCATGCCTAGGCGCATTAGCGCGAGGCAGAGGAGCGACTCAATCGGCTTCATCGGGCCGGAGACGATGAGCACACCCGGCCCGTGATCCTCTACGAAATGGGTGAGCTCGTGCAGCTCGGCGGGCTGGACATCGCTGTAGACGAGCGCGTAGCGCGCCAGCAGTTGCGCGAAATAGACGGAGGCGGTCTCGCGATCACCGAGAAGCTTGCCCGGCGCGACGCCGGCGCGAGTGACGTAGACCATGAACCCCGCCTCGCCGAAGGCGCGGGCATAGGGCTGCTGATCCTCACCCATTACCAGGGCCCAACCGGGCCGCCACTTGATCCCCCCAAACACCGCGCCTCGAAAGCCGCCGTCGGAAGTGAAAAACTCGTCCCTGTCGGGCTGGGCCGACTCGACCACCTCCGCCGCGGCGAGGGCGATCCAGGCCGCATCCTGGGGTCGCGCGTCAACGGAGTCGAGTTCGACCGCGGACTGCCGGAGCCGGTCGAGGTCGGGCGCGGATCCGAACAGGGCCTGGTTCACCGGGAACGGGAAGGCGGTGTGGGCGAAAGGCGCGGGCGCGCTGGGCAACTGCGAGATGAGTTCACGAAGGCCGGGGATCATGGGCTACAGCCTCTTCTTCAGGAAGGCCCAGAGGTTGCCACCGAAAAGCTTCTCGACATCGCGAGTGATTTCGTCCTCGGTTACGGTCCAGCCAGTGGCGAGCAGGTCGGCGTACTTGTCGGCGAGAGCATGCGCGATGACGCGGCGGGAGTGCTCCCACTTGTAGACGAGCTGATCGAGCACGCGGGCGTCGGAGTGCTGCGGGATGAAGCTCAGTCCCAGCAGTTCCAGGCGCATGCGGGTGATCTCGTCGATCAGGCTCGGGTTGTTGAGGAACCACCAGCAGCCGAAGACCATCAGGTTGCCGAACTTGCGGGCGGCGACGGCGAGTTCGTGCTGGTTCTCGCGGGAGAGCATGGTGACGAGGAACTTGTTGCGCGGGTACTCGGCGCAGAGGTACTCGACGGTGTCGATGCTCGCCTTGCCGACGCCATCGCCGGCGAGCTGAAGCTGCGGGTTGATGAGCTTCTTCACGCCGATCATCATGGCGAAGGGGAGGTTCATCTCCTGGGAGGCGGGGAGGACGCATTCCCGCACCAGCAACCCCCGGGGCGAGTCCTCGGGCATGGTGAAGGTGGGCGGCAGGGAAGCGGCCATGTAGACTGCGTCCATGCGGAGCGCCCACTCCTCGAGGAAGCGGCGCACCTCGGAGATGGTCCTGGCGCTCAGCTTCTGCTCGACCGAATAGCCCCACTCCAGCAGGCGCTTCCAGTTCTGGTTCCAGTTGTTGAGCAGCGCGTCGATGCGGAGGGCGGCCTTGAAGCGCGGATCGGGCTGATAGGATTCCAGCCACACCTTGCGCTCGGCGTCATCGAACGGATCGTTGGTCATGATGACGTCTTTGAGGTTGGCGACCTCGAAGACCTTGTCGATGTAGGCCTCGACCGTGGTCTGCGCGAAGTAGTTGCGGTAGGCCGGCAGGTCGCGGGAGGAGACATCGAGGCCGAGCTTCTGGAGAACAGTGAGGACGCCGCGACAGGATTCTGCGACGGGAGAGTTATCGCGGAACAGCGTCTTCCAGATGAGATCGGCTTGCTCTCGCTTGGGCAGCTTCCAGTAATCCTCGTAGGGCATCTCGACCCAGCGGAAAGTCTCGGCGATCAGATAGTGATAGGTGACGAGTTCGTCGATTCCCCACAGCAGCAGCTCACCAAAGCAGGGCGGATAAATGTGGGTGTGAACGTCCGTGATCTTCACGTCCTTCACAGCCTTGTCGATGACGTGTCGAAGTTGGTGCGCGTCGGTGATGGCCATGCCGGCTCTTCCTCGGGTATGTGATAGGAGAAGTATGACTTCGGTGTGGAGAAGAGCGCGTCCTGCCCCCGCGCGCTTTCAGGGAGCGCGATCACTTCCCAACGCGCGACGAAGGCGGTTGTAGATGGGCACCGCGAGCCAGGGGGCGCCGCGCAGGCCGAGCGCGCCGTGCAGCCGCAGCGCGCAGGTGACGAGGGGCTGCTGGAGGGCGTTCAGGGGCACCATCTGGGGCCAACGGGAACTGGCGTCGAGTAGCTGCTGCACGCGCTCGGCCGAGATGTGAGGCGAGAGGTAGAACGTCGGCCTCACGAGGTCGGCGTCCGCGGCAATCGCCCCCTCCGCGCCGGCAATGCGCGCGAGTTCCGTGTCCGGGTAAACGCGCAGCCCGACCGTACACAGGATGCGATCGCGGGAATCGAGCGCGGTTTCCATGAAGCTGATGGTCTCGCCCACGGTCTTCTCGGTCTCGCCCGGGCCGCCGAGAAGGAAGGTCCAGAGGACGGAGATGCCGGCCTCTCGCGCCGAGGCCGCGACACTCGCCGCCTGAGAGACGGTGAAGCCCTTGCGAAGGCGCAGCAGCATCTCGTCGGAGCCGCTGTCGGGCGTGCACACGACCGCCCGGAAGCCGGCGCGCCACATGAGCTTCAGCAGCTCGGGCGTCGCCCCCGCCGGGTTGAGGTTGGAGGTGGTAAGGCGAGCGCCGAGATCGCGGCGGGCGATCGCCTCGCACACCGCGAGCGCGTGATCGGTGGGGCAGTCGAACACCGAGTCCACGAACTCGAAGCTCCGCACGCCCCACTTGTCCCTCGCCTCCACGATCTCGTCGGCGACGGACTCCGGCGAGCGCAGGCGATGAGCCCCGCCCTCGATGAACCGATAGGTGCAGTAGATGCACTCGAAGGGGCAGCCCCGCTTGGTCTGGATGGGATAGGCCGCGCCCCAGCGCAGGTAGCGCCTGAGGTCGAGCCAGCGGCCGGCCTGGGAGAACGGGATGGCGTTGACGTCGCCCACGCGGGCGAGTGAAGCCGCGTTGCCGCCCTGCGAACAGACATAGGGCAGATCGGACACATCCGCGCCGGCGGAGAGGCGATCCAGCAACTCCGGCATCGCCTCCTCTCCCTCTCCGGCGAGGGCGTAGTCGGCGCCGATGATCTCCCGCGCCCGGCCTGGCGCGACATTGACGGCGGGGCCGCCGATGACGATAGGGGCACGAGACACTGCGCGGCAGAGCCGGACCAGGGCCGCGGCGTCGGGCAGGTACTCGCGCGTCTGCAGATAGTCGCCGTTGTCGAGATTGCGCACCGAGAGGCCGATGACATCGGGCCGGGTTTCCGAGATACTCGCGTGCGAGATCCAACTCTGGCCGCCGCGAGAAACAGAGGTCGAGGACGTCGGGCTGTAGCCCGCGGGCGGAGAGCGCGGAGGCCACCAGGCAGAGGCCCAGCGGGATCACCGGCTGGGGGGAGCGCTCGCGATTGGTGTTGACGAGCAGGACCCTCATCGCGGGCATGGCCGCCTATCGGCCGCTCCTAACTCAGCAGCTCTTTCCTCGCCCGCGCGACCACGCGCCGCGCGGCGGCGAGCTTGCTTTCCCGGCCTTCCGGCTTCTGGTACTCGGCCGTGAGCGCGCGGACCTTGTCGCGGTAGCGAGCCATAATCTGCGCCTCGCTCTCGGGCCCGTTCCACCCGGTGCGATCGAGAAGCGCGGGAAGCCAGAGGGAGGCGCGGAAGTTGAGCGCGGTGTGATCGGACTGGAAGTAGCTCGCGCCGTCGCCCGTGCCGACTTCCAGGATAGTTGGGAAACCGATGCGCTCCTCGGTCGCCGCGATCGAGCGGCCGAACTGCTGCAACCCCTCAGTCCAGTCGCGCTCCAGCAGAAGCTGCACATCGGAGAGCACCTTGCCCGTATCCACCATGCCGCCGCCAATGCTCGGGTGGGCGCCCGTGAAAGCGGCGACGACCATCGCCTTGTAAGCCTTCTCGAGCACCGCGTAGAGGCCGGGGCGCTTGGCGTTGGCGTAATCGGGCCCGCTCGGGGCGATCTCCACGCCACACCAGTCCCGCGTGAACTGGACGGTGGCGATGTTGTAGTACATGGCATCGAAGTTCGAGAAGCTGATGTGGCCGGTCTTCATGTCCGGCGTGCCACACCAGACCGATCCCCCCAGGGGCGCTTTGGGGTTCATGGCGCGCGCTGCGATCCAGGCGCCGAGCTGCTCGGCGGTAGAGACGACGATGAACCCCTCGACGGTGATCGGCGTGCTCAGCCCGGCGACGGGCATGGCGGTAAGGCCGCCGCGATGCCCCTCCGCGATCATCATCACGTACCGGTCGGCGACGGCGCGGTCGAACCGGAGGGGATGCGCGATGCAGACCGCGCCAAAGGAGTAGGCGCGCCCCATCCCCAGCGCCTCGCCCATATCGCGAAGGTAGGCGGCCTGGCTCGCGTTCCAGGCAAACACGCCCTGGGGGCGATGCGCATACTCGGCCTGCAGCAGCAGTGCTTCCAGCGGCTCCACCAGGGGAGGGACGTCGGTCAGCAGCAGGCAGTGGCCGACATCGGGAGCGCCCGGCAGCCTGTCGCCGAGCTTGATGAACTCGACGTAGTCCGCGCTCTTACCGGGCCGGCGTTCGCCCGCGTCATAGTCGTAGAGATACTGCGCGACCTGGGTCTCGATCTGCGGCATATCCGGCGCGTGGAACTGCACTCCGGCCTGCTCGGTCGCAGGGCGGAGATATTCCCGCCGCACCTCCGCGACGAATCGGTCGAGCAGGCGACGGGGGAACTTCGCGATCTGAGTCGAGTCATCGACCGTCGCCCCCCACTTCCTCAGCGCGGCCAGGATCGTCTCGTTCTGGAACTTCATCCCGACCTGTTCGAGGACGCGGCAGACGCCGTCCCCGAGGGCCTCGACGTCGTGATCGCGCATCTCCACACGCAGCATGTCACTCTCCTTGCGACGGGGTGTGACCCCAGGATTATGGTCGGCAGCTTCTCTCCGCTCGCGTGGGGTCACGCCCGTGCCCTGGCAGCGCCAGGGCATGTGACGACCACAGGAACTCAGTCACACCCTGCGATGGGCGGGCCGACACCGAAACCATATTCGGCGGGGAGGGGTGGGGATTCCCCCTCTGGGGGGTGGGTCGACCGGGCAGACGGCAAGGGCAGGAGCCGTGCTCCTGCCCTATCATCCCCTGGTGCCGGGGCCCAGGATCGAACTGGGGACACCCGGATCCCTAGTCCAGTGCGCGACTGGTGTTGCGAGCTGGGCCTCTGTAGGCAGCAGCGCCCAGCTACACCCGAGCGAACAACGAGTGAACTCCCAGACGATGCCCAGGACCTATCCGTCCGGGAACTGGAAGCTCGAGGCGGCAGCATGAAGGCAAGGATAACGCCGACCTGGCGAGGAACGAAATCCTTCAGGAACGCCCGGGTAGGGCTTCCGAGGAGGACAGCCGGGATGAGCCGCCGGTGGATGCTGGGAGTCGCCGTAGGCCTGATCGCAGGCATGATCCTGTCCGCATACCAGTACTTCGGCCCCCTACGGTACGTAGGATTCGTCGCGGCGGCGGGCCTGTTCGCGGCGAACCTGTCGGTAGGCACAGCGGCCGGCCTCGCAGCGGCGGTGGTCTGGAAGCGCGGGGGGTTGCCTAGGGCTTTGGCGGGGCTCGGGATCTGCGCGGTTGTGGTCGCGTGCTGGGGTCATTGGAACGTGCGCCATGACCTGGACGTCGTAATGCTAGTGTCAGATGCCGTCCGAGCCGACCACACGAGCGCGTACGGGTATCAGCGGGAAACGACTCCGAGCTGGAAGGCGCTGGCGCACGGCAAGGGCGGCGTGCTCTTCGAGACCGCGGTGGCGCAGGGGACCGTAACCAGCGCAGGCGGACCGGCGTTGCTCACAGGCCTGTATCAGTGGCAGACCGGGTACTATGAGCCGGATGAAGTGGTGCCCGATCAGGTGGAGACACTCGCCGAGGACCTCCACGCGCTGGGCTACGAGACCTACGCGAAGATCGCCAACCCGCACCTCTCCGCCGAACGAGGATTCGCCCAGGGCTTCTCCGTGTTCGAGGACCTCCCGTGGTCGCCATTACCCGGCGCTGAACCTATTGCCGCAGACTTCGTGCGATGGTATGAGACCCAGAAGCCGAGGCGCTTGTTTGCCTTGCTGTTCTTCGTCGATACCCACGTTCCGTACAGGGCATCCCCAGAGGATGTGCTGCGTTTTCGGCCAGAGTGGAAGTACGTGGAACCCGACTGGCAGTGGCGGCTTCAAGCCTTCGGGCCGGCTGAACGAGAGGATGTCACCGCGCTCTTCGATGCCGCGCTTTTCTCCACGGATAGGGCGAGTGGCCGCGTGTTCGAGGCTCTGCGGCGCGCCGGAGCCCTTGATCGAACACTTGTGGTGGTCACCGCTGACCACGGCCAGGAGTTCTGGGACCGTGGATCGGTCGCGCACGGCAAGAAGCCCTATGAAGACCAGGTGCGAATTCCGCTCATCATGCACTTCCCGTCGCCCGTCCGGTTCCCACAGATCAGACCGATCGCCTCACTCTCTGGCCAGCCGGCAGCCCAAGTTGACGTCATGCCCACGATCTTGCAGTTGCTAGGAGGGGGCCCGCCCCGCGACGGAATGGGCGAGTCGCTACTCCCCTATGTGTTCGGCCGGCGCCGCGCCAATCCGAAACGAGGCATACTCTCTGAACGTCGGGCGCCGGAAACCCACGACTTCGCCTGGCGCGAGGGGCAGTACAAGCTGATCCTGACAGAGTCGCGCCAAGGAAAAAGCGTCGGGCTCGAGCTGTACGATCTTGCTGCAGACCCCAAAGAGCGGGTGAACCTCGCCAAGCGGAAGCCAGAGATCGCCGCCTCATTGCTGCAGGACCTGGAGCACGAGTTGTCGCGCGGCCCCGTATACTCCCACCTGGCGGCCCGCAAAGAGTTGAGCGCGGAGTCCCGGAAGACACTGAAGGCGCTCGGCTATCTTCGATAGGGAAACCTCGCGTGCCGCCGACCCCCCGACCTCGCCAGTGGGAGGTGAGCGCCCCGCCCTGCGCGTTCCGATGGACAACGCGCGGCGGGGCGGCACAGGACCGGATGCCCCGCTCTGCGGAAGATAGCTGCCATGCACCGGGAAAGGGGACCCCATGCTCGACCGTATTGGCTACGTCATCACCTTCGTCTCCGACATGGCGCGCTCGGTCAGCTTCTACCGGGATGCGCTTGGTCTGAAGCTGCGCTTTGAGTCCGAGTACTGGTCGGAGTTCGAGGTCGGCGCCACCACCCTCGCCCTCCACGGTGGCGGCCTCGCCTCGGAGCCGCTGGCGGAGGGCGCGCCGAAACGCGCGGGGTCGTGTTCGCTCGAATTCCTGGTTCCCGACATCGCGCAGACGGTGGCGGAACTCGAGTCCCGAGGCATCCGCTTCACGATGCCTCCCACACCCCGCGAGAATGAAGGAGTCATCCGCGCGGTCTGCGCCGACCCCGACGGCCTGCCCATTCACATCGCGCAGACGATCGGGCGAGGGCAATGGTAACGCCCGACCCCAACGTCGCGCCGCGCGCGGAGTGGATTGTCCAGATACAAGACGGGGCCATCATTCGTGATGCTACGCACTGAGAACCCGTATGACTTGGGCGCGATCTGACGTCCCTCGCAGCCGCGCTACCGGTGGTGATGTCACCGGTTACACCAGTCCGTACCTGGCCCGGCAGAAAGGTCAGTCCCGACGCCGTTCGAGCAGCCGCCGCGCGTTGCCCGACAGGATCTGCGACTTGGCCTCGTCGGGGATCTTCGCTCCGAGCACCTTGCCGATCTGCTGCGTCTGGCTGAAGCAGTAGACGTCGGATCCCCACACGACCTTCTCGACGCCGACTCCGGCCACCAGTCGCTCCACACAGCCGCGCGGGCTGAAGCTCAGGGCGGTGTCCAGGAAGACGTTCGGGTGTTCCCGTGCCATCCGAATGTACTCCCCCTCATGGGCTGACCCGGCATGCGCCAGCAGGAGGGAGGCCTCCGGGTAGCGGTCAGCGATCTCCGCGATCTGCGCGAAGTCCTGGGCCCCGCCCCAGGTGTGGAAGAGCACGGGAAGCCGGCGCTCGTGTGCCAGCTCGTAGGCCGGCGCGTACCGGGGGTCGGCGTAGGGGATCAAGGCATTATAGATCTTGAGCCCCACGAAGCCGGCTTCGAGGTGGCGTTCCACCTCGGTCCGCACTCGCTCCGGTTCCCAGGGCCAGACGCCGACATAGCCCAGGATGCGACCGGGGAAGGCCCGCGTAGCCGCGAGCACCTCCTCATTGCCGCGCACCGGATCGACACCTAGACAGCACTCGACGTGGCTGCAGACGATGCTCTCGATGCCAATGCGGTCCATGACGGAAACTACGCTCTGGGCCTCGAGCTTTGGCACCGTGTAGGCGAACCGGCCCAGGTGAGTGTGCATGTCGATGATGCCGGGGAGCGGCAGACGTTGTCCCGTACGGCCGTAGGAGAGCAGGTCGGTCATCGCTGGACCTCCGAGAGCAGCCGCTTCGCATTCGCCGCCCCGATGAGTTGTCTCGCTTCGTCGCTGAGATCGGCATACATGAGCTGCGTGATGGCGGTCATCGGCTCGGCCTGCGGGAATCCGGTGCCGAACAGCAGTCGTTCCGGCCCGACTGCCTCCACCAGTTCTTCGATACCATAGTGCACTGTGTAGTTGCTGCCGAGCGACAGGTATACGCCTGGGAAGGTGTGCAGCAGAGGTAGCAGCAGGCGCTGCATGGTGTAGGTCACCCCGGCGACGATGAGGGGCAAGGAGGGGAACCGACCGGCCAGCTCGCCCACCGCGTCGAGGCCGATCTGACTCTCCATGCAGACCACCGGCACGCGCCGCTCCTGCAGTGTCTCGAACAGCGTGTCGGACACCCAGGGGACCAGACTCCAGTGGTCAGCCGCGGGGCGGATGCACACGGCGCCGCACCCGTGAGAGAGGTGCGCCGCGATCTGGTCCCCTTCGTGCGGCAGCTCCGCACTGCGGCTCGGAATCACCGCAGGGCACGGGACCAGCGAAGGATGTTCTGCGCTGGCCTCGTAGAGAGCCGCGTTCGAGGCCAGCGCGTCGCTGCTCCCGGTCTCGGGCGCCGTCCGCACGAGCGCCCCGGCAATCGAGAGACGGGCCATCTCGTCAACGGCATCTTCCGCGGTCACCACCACCGGGTCACCCCGCGTTACGCCGCCAAAGCCGCATTGGATGTCAAACAGCTCGATATTCATAGAGGGTGGTGTCCTTTCGTGGCCATCGCAGGCCGGTCCGCTCCGCCCGCCTCCCCGCACCAGAAGTCTCTGCGCGGCGCGGATCGGAGGATCACAGAGGGTCGCGGAAGTCCAGGTAGGGCACGGTATCGCGGACGCGTTCGTGACGGGTGACGAAACGGGTGCGCCCTTCGGTCAGCTCCTCGTCGCTCTGCATGTGGGTCCGGTCCGCGATCGTCTCCCAGATGACGTGGTAGGGTGGCGTCAGCTTATACGGCCGCACCGCCGGGTCGCCTACACGCGACATCGCCTCCTTCAAGCCCGAACGGAGGAGCGTACGGCAAAGCTCCGGGGCTTTGAGAAGCGCCGCCTCGCGTGCCAGCCCCAGCTTTGTGGACACGGTGACAATGCGATCTCCCAGCAGCTTCGTGGCCTCCGCGCATCCCGCGTCGTCACTGGAGACGAACACTGCTGGGACGCCATAGTGGCCGGCCACCAGCGCGAACTGGCCGATCTCTCCCATCTCTACTCCGTTGACCGAGTAAAAGTGAACATCAGCGCCCTGGGTGTGCTCAAGCAGACCGTTCGGTGTGCCGGCCATGGCATGCATGCCGACCATCGCCATCGCCTCGAATGAGCTGTCAACCGGGAACATCCGATAGCCGTCGCCGATAGTGTAACGGGCCCCAGGATGGAGGTCCTCGACGACGAGGTTGTGCCCCCTCTGGTGCGCGTCCCATACGATGATGTCATCGCAGCCGCCATCGATGGCGCCTTGCACGGCCGCGTTGGTCTCGCCGGTGAGCAGCCGCCGGGCCTCCTGGTGGTAGTGGAAGAACTCCTCGGTCGCCGTGGTCTTCTGCCGGCTCTGCTTGAGGGAGAACACCCCTCCAACGCCATCGATGTCGGTCACAATCAGGATCTTCATGCGTCTCCCACCTAGGCGAGCTCGCGTTCTGCGCGGGCGTAGATGCGGTCCAGTTCGCGACCCAGGTCCGCGTCGAGCGCGTAGTCGAACTGCTTCAGTCGCTCCGCGACCATCGCCCGCACGGCCCGTCTGAGGTCGGGACAACCTGCGGCGGACCAGCCGGCGAGCGAGCGTCGCTCAAACAGCCGCGGCGTCCAGTATACCTGGCGAAACCGCCGCACGGTAGTGTCGAGCCCCAGGTATCCCTCGTGGATGCCCTCGGCCGCATCGGCGAGAAGCGAGGTGGGGTCACACTCGGGATCGACTCCGCGCGACGAGCCGCGCCACGTGATCCCGCAACTCGCAGTCCAGCAGAAGCTGCTCCGCGCTGAACGCCTCGTCATGCGATAGGGTTCCTGCGCCGCCCCAGTGCCGACTGCCGAGGAGGGCCGCCGCCTCCTCTGGCCGTGCCCAGTCACGTCCTGGCATCTCACCCGATCACCAGGATAGTGGCCTCGTGAGAGGGCGTCAGTGAACCTTGTGTCTCAACCTGTGTATATTCCGTCGCGGCCCGAGGGACCGACTCGCCTCAGGGCGAATCGCCAAGCTGCCTCTACGAGCATGAACCGAGGGATGGCCTGTAGTGCCTAGCACCCGCCTTGCCGGCCAGGGACTGGCGCCGCGCACCTCGCCCGAGAGAGAGGAGCGCGGCGGCCCCACGGCCCGCGCTGGCCGCCATTGCCTTCTGTCTGCTCGCGTTGATCGCCCCGGCCGCGTTCTTTGGGGAATTGGTCTACAACACCACCTACGCTTTCGCGACCGGGGTGCCGGCAATGGCCCCGCACGTGATCCTCTTTCTCCTGACCGGGCTCAACTGGCTCCCGCGCCGCATCGGGCTGAAGCCGCTCAGCCGAGGTGAGCTACTCACCATCTACGGCATCGTACTGGTGGGGGCGCCCCTGGTCTCGCACTCCATCCTCGCTTGGATGCTCCCGTTCCACGCGCTCCAGCAGTACCTGGGCCCGGCCTTCCCGGAGTGGCAGCAGACCTACTTCCAGTACATCCCCCGGTGGTTCGCGCCCACCGCCATGACTGCCCTGGAGGGCCTGTTTCAGGGGCAGGCGTGGCGATTCTGCTCGCGGTGCTGCGCGTGCGGTTCTGGTGGTGGCCGTTCCACCCTGTCGGGTATCTGGCAGCGAACTGCTGGGGCATGCAGTACTACTGGATGCCGCTCTTCATCGGCTGGGTGTGGAAGAGCTTGACGATTCGCTACGGCGACCTGAAGCTGTATCGAAACTCGGTCCCGCTGGCCATTGGGCTGCTCATGGGGACCATGGCGAGCCAGGGGGTATGGGTGGCGGTGAACTCGCTGACGGGGCATCCCGCCTGAGTGGGCGGCGATAGCATGGGAGGACAATGGTGAAGGAGGTTGGCGTGCTCTTCGTTTGGGTGATGTTGCTGACGGCCATGGCCGCCTCGGCCTTCGCCGCGGTGCACCGGGTCAGTGACCTTGAGGCGCTGCACGAGTGGTGTGAAGCGAAGGCGAACCCCGGAGATGTGATCGAGATCCAGTCCGGCGTCTACCACCTGGATTCGCGCTTCATCCACGTGCTCCGCAGCGGCGAGCCGGGCAAGCCGATCACCATCCGCGGGCTGGTGAGAGACGGCAAGACACCGGTGCTCGACGCGAGCAAGGTGAACGTCGATCGCGGCATCTTCCGCCTCGAGCAGGGAACGCATGACATCGTGTTCGAGGATCTGGAGCTTCGCAATGCGGTGGGGTCCCGCTTCCCAGATCAGAAGGCCTACGGGTACAACGCGGGCGCCATCTACTTCCAGGGCGACAACATCACCGCCCGGCGTATCCACTCCCACCACAACGAGATGGGCTGGTTCGCCACCCACAACGCCGACCACATTCTGATCGAGAACTGCGAAGTGGACCACAACGGTACCCAGTCCCCGGAGGGAGAGGGCCCGACCCACAACTTCTACTTCGGCGCGCGCCACCAGACCATCCGCAACTGCTATATCCATCACTCCATCGAGGCGCAGAACTTCAAGAGTCGCGGGGGCAACACCATCCTCGCCTACAACTGGATCGAGGAGGATGCAGGTTACAGCGTGGAGGTAGCGAGCGATAACGATGGCAACACCCTCTGGATCGGCAATGTGATCATCAAGCGCGTAACCCCGGGTGGAATGCGCCGCCTCCTCGGTGTGGGTGATGGAGTGGACAGCTCACGTGGAACGCTGACTCTGGTCAACAACACCATCATCTCGACCCAGCCCGATGACCGCTATCTCTTTACGCAGGCGAAGGCTACCTGCAATGTCGTGCTCATCAACAACGTCTTCGCAGGACCTTCTACCCATCTCCTAGATCTGCGTGGCACCGGCACCGTCACTGGCAGCAACAACTGGTTCCAGCGAGGGATGGAGGTCCCCGAAACCGTCACCAACAGCGTCTTCGGCGACGACCCGGGGTTCCTCGACTCGGCCGCGCACGACTACCACCCGCGTCCGGGCTCACCGCTGCGCGGGGCCGGGCTCCCCCAGCCTCGATACCTGAACGGGGACCAGCAGCCCGAGCTTGCCATTCCCGAGTGCGAACCGACGAAAGCGGTTCCCACGGTAGTGACGCGCGCCACGGGCGCGGGCCTCGACATCGGCGCCTTCGGCGCGGTGGCGCGCTGAGGCAGGAGGGCAGCGATGGGTTTCCACTTCGACTACGACCACTACCGAGACAGGATCGAGCGTTCCCAGCAGCGACTCGCGACCGCGCGCCGATTCGAGGAGCCGGACCAAGTGCCGGTCGAGATCGGTCTCGGCGGCAGCTTCTACGCCTGGATGCTCGGGTTCGACATCGCGGAGTACTACCAGAACCGCGAGCTGGCGCTGGAGGTGCAGATCAGAGGCCAGCAGTGGGCCTGGGATAGCCTCAACGATGACCGCACCGACTTCGGGCTCTACCTGGACGTTGGGCCGAGCTTCGAGGGACTGCTGTTCGGCGCGGAGATCGAGTGGCGGCCAGGAACGTCGCCGTGGACCAGGCACATCATCCACACGCCGGACGACGTCGCGCGACTGCAAGTGCCCGACCCGGCGACCAACCCCGGCGTGCAGTGGATCCTCCGCGAACTGGAGACGACGCGCGCGCTGAGCGAAGAGCAAAGGCATCGAGATTCCAGTCGGAGGCCACTTCAGTATGCATCCTCCACTGTCGGCGGCCTGCGCGCTGGCGGGATCGCAGCGGATCTACGGGTGGCTCTACGAGGAGCCCGAGATCATCGGGGTTCTCTTCGATAAACTGCTCGAGACGTACTTCCGCGTGAAGGACTACGAGGACGAGGTGTTCCACGGCGGGAGGCAGCGGACCTCGGCCCACCTCTCCGACGACAACTCGGCCTTCCTCTCCGCGGACATGTACCGGAAGATGGTCATGCCCTACAACCGCGCTATCTATGACCGCTATGGAAAGCACGCGCGCACCCTGCACGCCGATGGCCCCAACAACCACCTCTTCGCGCTCTATGCGGATGAGATGAAGCTGACGGAGATGGACATCGGCGGCTTCAGCGACATCGCCGCGGCGAAGCCCGCCCTGGCCGGGAAGACGGTAATCTGGGGCGGGCTGAACTGCAAGGACCTATACGGAGACTTCGCCACGGCGCAGCCTGTAGTCGAGCGAGCCGTCGCCATCGGCGCGCCGGGCGGGGGCTTCATCCTCGCTGTCGGCGGCGAAGCCTATGCCGGCGTCAACCCCGATACGCTGGCCCAGGTGGTGAACTACGCACAACAGATCAGCCGCGAGCGCGGTAGGAGGTAACACGATGAACCAGCAGCACCCGGTCTGGCCGATACCACAGGAGATGATGCTGCGCGGCGACGCGCTGCCGCTGGGCAATGCCGTGCTGGTGGTCCCGGCGCAGGCGACGGAGAGCGATCTCGCGCCCGCGCAGTTGCTCGCGGACATGCTCGCGGACGACTTCACACTCGACGTGCCCATCGTCCGCGGCGCCGCGCCCCAGGGGAAGGCCGCCATCTCCGTCAAGATCGCGGGCCGACCCGGCGCAGGGCGCGCGCCGCGGGAACTCCCGGGGGCCGAGGGCTACCTGCTGAAGGTCACCGCCCAGGGCGCTGAGATCCTCGGCCGAGATCACCGCGGCGCGGAGTATGCGGCGGCGACCCTGCTGCAGCTCTGCGAGCGGCGCGGGCGCGACATCGTCGTGCGTGGCGCGGAGGTGCGGGACTGGCCCTACAAGCCGATCCGCATGGTGCACCTGTACGTGCCCGGTCAGGACCATCTCGGCTACGCGCGACGGTATCTGCGGGACTTTCTGGTGCGCTACAAGTTCAACGGCGTGTTCGTCGAGCTGGCCGGCGGCGTGCGCCTGCGCCGCCGACCGCGGGTCGCCACCGGCTGGCGCCGCTTCGTCGATGAGATGCGCGGGATGGGTGACACCAAGCGACTCTACGACGAGCAGTGCCCCCTCGGCCCGGGCGCTACTTTCCAGAACTCGATCCATACGCACCTGGCCGACGGCCGCTATCTCGAGCCGGATGAGCTGAGCCAGCTCTTCACGTGGGCGCGGGAGTACCTGCTCGATCCGGTGCCGGAGGTGCAGTCGCTCAGCCACTCCTACTATCTGGCCAGCACCTTCCGCGAGATCGCGGAGCTGCCCGAGGCGGAGTACCCGGAATCCTACTGCCCGCTCAACCCCAGGTCCTATGAGATCCTCTTCGATGTGCTCTCAGAGGTCCTGGCGCTAACCAAGTGCCGCAGCGTGCACATCGGCCACGACGAGTGGTACTCCGGCGGCCAGTGCCCGCGCTGTCGGGAGCGCGACGCGGGCGAGCTGTTCGCGGGAGACGTCATCCGCATCGCCTCCTGGCTGGGCGAGCGCGGCCTGGGCGCGTGGATGTGGGCGGATCAACTCCTGCCCGCCGCGGCCGGCTCCGGCGGGCGCAGCCAGGGCGAGAAGGTGCTCTACCGGTGGCCCGAGACGCTGTCCGCGGGCAAGCTGATCGCGGAGCGTGGCCTCGACATCACCGTGCTGAACTGGTACTGGTCGGCCGGCGCAAGCGACCAGGACAACGTGCTGCGCGACCTGGGATTCAAGCAGATCTACGGGAACCTCTATGGGCAGAAGTTTGAGGGCTGGCAGGAGCGCAGCGCGGAGCCGAGTGTGTTCGGGGGTGAAACTTCCTCCTGGTGCGCCTGGGAGGATTACGAACTGGGGCTCGCGCACTACCCCTCCGCGCTCTACTCCGCGAACCTGCTCTGGTCCACGCACTGGCCCGGGGTGGAAGCACAGGAGGCGGTGGCGCAGCAACTCCCCAAGCTGCGGGACCGGATGCGGCGGAGGTGGGAGAAGCCGCGGCTGTGGAGCGAGGCCGTCGCGGAGAAACGCAAGCGCGTGCTCTCGATCCGCGAAGCCTGCAACGCCTCGCTCAAGACAGAGGAGTGGGATCTGAGCGGGCTCAGTCTGGGCCGACAGGAGTCGGCCGGCATCCCGTACGAGATCATCGACCCAAACGCGAGCGGCGGACCCGCAGCCGTCGTCGTCGAGCGCCTCCATCGGCCTGCCGATCGGTATCCGCACGCGTCGCAGCCCCTCCCCATCGGCGGTAAGTATGCCAGCCTGATCTTCTGGCAGGTCGCCAGCGGGACGGGGGGCTACCTCAGGGATGCTGGAGAGAAGTCCAATACACCTCGCGAGGCAGCCGAACTGCTGAGCTGGTACGAGCTGAGATACGCGGATGGGCTCACGCGTACGGCCGAGGTCCGCTTCGGCCTGAACCTGCTGGAGTGGAACTACGGTTTTGAGGCGCGCTATGATGCGCCGCTCTATCACGCACGCGAGATTCGGGCGGGCGTCCTACCAGATGGCAGGCCGGCCGTGATCTGGGGCTTCGAATGGACGAACCCACGTCCCGAGATCGTGATTGAGTCCATGGTTGTGCGCGGCGCTCGTGCCATGCCCGAGACCTATGGTCCGAGCTACACCAGCGACGCGCGTCCCATCCTCCTCGGGATTACGGGAGTGGAATCGCCGCGGTGGGAGGACTATCGCCCGGGGAGGGCGCTCCCGGTTTACGGGCCGTAGCAGTGTCGCCGCTTCGGGCGGAGCCGACTGAAGACAATACGGTGGAGGACTGAGCATGGCACATCGCTGGCTATTCTTCTGGACCGATCTGACCAAACCGACCGAGGTGGAGCGGATGATCGCGCGCTTCCCCAGGGCACAGGCGGCCGGCTTCAATGGTGTGGTCTTCCCCGCGAAGCTGGCCCCGGCGAGTCCGCGCGAGCTGAAGGAGGCGGCCGAGCGCCACGGCCTGGCGCTGATACCGGTCATAATGGGGCGCTCCATGGATACTCACTACACCGAGGGACTGCCCGTCCGCGACGCGCTCTTCGTCGCCGGCGATGGCGCTCTCCACTTCCGGCCCGACAACCCGACCACCGTGCCGAATGGGGGTTTCGAGCGCGTGCGCGGCGACGACTTCGCTGGCTGGACGCTCTTCTCCGACGCCGGCAAGCGCGCGTTCGTCGAGCACAAGGTGGTGCACGGCGGGAAGACCTCCGTCTACATGCTCCCCGACTCCGGGCACTGCTACCTCTCCCAGCGGGTCCGCCTCCAACCGTTCCGGCACTACCGGGCCTCCCTCTGGACGCGTACCGTCGGCCTGCTGCCGAGCGGCCAGGGAGTGGGGATTACTGTCACCGATCCGAGATTCTCGCCAGCAGCTCACCTTCCAGAACACGCGGGTGAGGTCATCCGAGGAATGGACCGAGCATCACGTCATCTTCAACAGCCTCGGGCACTCCGAGGCGGTCATCTCCCTGGGCGCCTATCTCCCCGGCCAGTCCGGGCAGCTCTGGATGGACGACTTCACCCTCGCGGAGATCCCTCTGATCAACGTGCTGAGCCGTCCCGGCTGCCCCGTCACGGTCCGCGGTGAGAACGGCACCCAGTATGAAGAGGGGAGAGACTACGCGCCGATTGTGGACCCGCGCTTTGACGTGCACGATCCCTACCATGAGCCGCCCGTCGTTCACCTCACACCTGGCACCCGCATCCAGGATGGAGAGCGACTGCGGGTCAGCTACTACCACCCGTCGATGATCTACGAGTTCAAGAACAGCGGCTGTCTCAGCGAACAGAAGATCTACGACGAATGGAGAGAGCAGGTCACCTTGCTCAGGGACCTCTTTCACCCTCTGGGCTACCTCATGGATTACGACGAGGTCCGCGTCGCCAACTGGTGCGAACTCTGCCAGAGCCGCGGGATGACTCCGGGGCAGCTCCTCGCCGACCACCTGCGACGCTCCGCTCAGATCGTCCGCGAGGTGCAGCCCGGCGCGGAGATGTGGCTCTGGGGCGATATGGTCGATCCGATGGCGAATGCCGTGGACGGCTATTTCCTCTGCAACGGCACCATGCGCGGGTCCTGGGAAGGCCTCGCCCCGGACATGGGCATCATCAACTGGTACAGCCCGCTGCTCGGCGCGAACTGCCGCTTCTTCGCCGACCGCGGACTTAAGCAGATCCTCTCTGACAACGGCGGTGAGGGCGACAAGAGCGGCTCCGTCATCGCGGAGTGGAAGCAGCGGACGCGCGACATCACTGGCATCGCCGGAGTCATGTACACCACCTGGCAGGACAACTACGACGCGATGGAGACCTGGGCGGCGAAGGCCTTCGCCGAGGTCCAGCCCGATGCGCCCGTGCCGGCCGACACCTCCCGCGAAGCCATCGTCTCGCCGTCGTCAGAGCACCCCGAGGCGCCGCTGCTGTAGGAGGTAGATCGCCCGGTCGGCTCGCGTGCCAGTGCGGCCTACCCGAGGCCGCAGACGGCGAACCCTGGGGCCGCCATCTTCACTGGCGGTGGGGTAGGTAGCAGGAGAGGCGGAGCCCGCTATCGACGGGCTCCGCCCCCTGAATGCACCATGGACTCGGCGTCTCGAAAGACCGCCGCAGGCGGCAATCACATCGTTTCAGGCCACATTACTCCAGCGTATCCCAAGGGCAGAGGCCCCGGAGCTTGCTGTTCTCCGCCATCGGCGGGCTGTAGCATCCGTCGTAGTTGTTCGCATTCGTGCAGCACCTGGCGTCTCCCGCCTGCGAGATGGCCTGTTCTGCGTCCCACCAAGCGGCATGC
The DNA here is from genome assembly GCA_963699135.1 of uncultured Armatimonadota bacterium. Taxonomy (GTDB): domain Bacteria; phylum Armatimonadota; class Hebobacteria; order Hebobacterales; family Hebobacteraceae; genus JBEKKD01. The sequence continues at coordinate 3,623,029 of OY969415.1, forward strand.
CCATCGGCAAACCCCATATTGGTTCCGCCCAGGTGGGGGGCATACGGCCGGCGGAAGCTGGGATCGGTGCTCGTGTACTTCATCCAGGTGTCATCGTATTCTTCCGTCAGCCCGACGCAGCAGGCATTCGCATAGGCGTTCGTGAACGCCGTGTACATCTGCATCCCGCCCTGCGAGTCGCCGCATACGACCCACACGCTCGGGTCTTCCATCTCGGACGACTTCCGCTCCCACAGGCTCCCGGTGTTGGTGGCGATAGAGCAACCGAAGGCGCCGGTCTCTTCCCCAGCCGCTCCCTGCACCATGGAATCAGTGACCGTCCCGCCCCAGCCGGAGGGCCAACCATGGCAGCAGGGGCCTCCGCCGCAGTTCCCGTTTCTACCCCACTGATCCCTGGTCTGGGTGAGGTACAGCCACCAGGGACTGGTGTAGCTAGGGACGATCCACTTGGCGTACTCGGTGTTACGAACGCTCGGGCACTGCCATACTTGCCGGTTCTTCACGTACTCGTCCAGCACCACTTGCCAGCGCAGGAACGGGTTGGACCCATTCAGCCGGTGGGCGCTGTATTGGTCGCAGCCATCCCGCTTTGTGTTGTCCTGAAGCCACTGGATTTCCGCCTGATCGTGGTTCTTGGTGGGGAACCGGTCATAGTCGGACAGGTACATCTGGACGGCGGTGGCGATGTTCTTCACATTCGCCAGGCACTGAATCTTGCGCGCGGACTCACGTGCGCGCGCGAATACGGGGAACAACATGGCCGCGAGGATCGCAATGATCGCGATCACGACTAGGAGTTCAATGAGTGTAAAGCCTCTCTTCCGCATGGGAATCTCTCCTTGGGCGAGAATGACAGTTCACATCGGCCTCCGCGTGTGCCCTGCTATCACCTCCTCGCCAGAGCCCCCAGCGATCCCACCGCATGCGGCCGGTTTCGCGGGTGACCTTGTGCAGGCAAGTGCCCGCACGGCCGGCGCTCTCTTCCGTACATATGCGGCCGTAATTCCAAGCACTACTAATCCTATCCCGGGCCCATTGGCCCGGTCAATGGATGATGTGTTCGGCGATGTGTATTTTCTGTCGGAGAGACGGGGGTGTCTCTAGGCGGTAGCCGTGCGCCCGAGCGACGCCGTCCCAGCATCGCAACCTGATCGCGTCACCCGACTGCGGCCCTGCTTCCGCCTGCCTTCCGATGTACTGCGACCGCCGTACCCGTGAACGTCATACCGCGAACTGAGGGAGCCACTTCCTATTGGCCGCCAACATGTCCCGGAGCATCGGTCGCGCGGTTTCGGCGCCTGCGACCAGGGGATCTGTCGTGAGCGCGGCCAGCGCCTTGCCCCCGTCGCCCTCCACACCGGCCTCGACGACGAGTTCGCCCCTCACGGCATGAGGGTAGATGACGGCCGCGAGCTGCTTGGGCAGCGATCTTGTGAAGGGATGGAAGCCAGCGCCGTCCAGCAGACCGCGCGTCTCAACCACTGCGCCCAGCGGGAGTTCGGGAATCTGGCCGACGTTCGGCGCGTTCACATTGTCCTCAACGGCCGGCCCACCAGACAGCGCCACAATCCAGGCGGCCACATCATCACCCTCGCGGCCACTGGCTGCCTCCGTAGACACTGCTTCCGGGCTATCGAGCCAACTCAACAGCCGGGACCGGTAGCTCTGGTAGTACCGTTCGCGATCCGCGATGGTAGTCCGGATCAGCCCATACCTGTCGACGTTCCCCAGCCCCTGAAGGAAGGTAGGGAAGAACTCCACCATATGCCGGTCCCCGATGGCCGGCAAAGCTCCGAGCTGCTGACCGAGAAGCAGCCCACAGCGCAGGCCGTACAGCGGACCGAAAACCGGATCGGCTTGCGCCTCGACCGGTGACCTGGCGAGCCACGCGTCAAGGCCCCTTTCGCGCAGGACATCGATGGCCGGGCGGCCGTCCACCACGAACTCGGTGAACCAGGCGCAGTGATCCACGCCGGAATTGACATACGCGCAGCGATCGAGCCCGACCCCAAAGAACTGCGCGTACTCCTGCGCGACACCCACCACGCCATGGCAGAGACCGAGCGCGCGAATGCCCGTTTCCTTGGCGACCACCCGCGTCAGTGCGGAGAGCGGGTTCGAGAGATTGAGAAGCCAGGCCTCGGGGCAGCGCGCTTCCATTGCCTGTGCCAGAGAGAGGAAGACCGGGATATTGCGAAGGGCGCGGGAGATGCCCCCTGGACCTACGGTGTCTCCCACGGTCTGGAAAATGCCATACCGCTCCGGAATCTCCAGGTCCGGCCGCATGGCCTCGAGGCCGCCTGTGGAGATCGTGACTATCACAAAGTCGGCGCCCTCAAGCGCTTCCGCCTGGCCCGTAGTCTGCGAGAAAGTAAGGGCCGATGGGGTCCGCCGCTGGTGCGCCCACGCGAAGCGATAGGTGAGCGCGAGCGCTTCGGGATCAACGTCATGCAGCACGATATGTGACCCCCCGAGGCGCTCGTTTGCAGCCAGATTCGCCAGGATAACCGGCGTCCACATCACGCTCCCGCCACCGACGATGGCAATCCTTCGGCCTGCCACAGCGCTCTCCTCGCTCGTGATCCCGGGCGGACGCCGGGTCGAATTCCAGCAACACCCACAGGGTAACGCGCGCTTGCGCCGCCGTCAGTGGACGGCGTGTCGGGGTGTGTGTATAATCTGGTGGAGCACGTGCACCATCACAGGAGGGTCCCGTGCTGCCGAAGGTGATGGATCTGCTATCCCCTGGCGAGGTGGTAACGGGGGGACTGGACCGCCAGCCCACAGCTCGCGAGTTCAGTGCCGATATGCACCAGCCGTTCGAGCTCGGCATCGTCATCCGCGGCGAGGTCGACAGGCGGTTCGGCGACTTTAGGGTAACGCTGGGACCTGGCGAAGTCTGGCTAGTCAGCGCCTGGGAGCCCCATGCGTACCGTTGGAGCGGTACCGGGAACCTTCGTCTGCTCGTTTGCTTCCTTCCCCAGTTTCTGGGCGATGAAAGCTTCGATGATGTGTCGTGGCTGAGTCTGTTCGCGGCCGCGCCGGCCGCGCGGCCCTGGGTCCACACGGACGAGGTCAGGCAGAAGGCGGCCTCCGTCGCCCGCGAGGTGGGATGGGAGTTCCGGAGTGCGCCCGCGGGGTGGCGGAGCGCCGTCCGCCAGGGCGTGCTTGGCCTGTTGCTCGCGCTCTTCCGGTCATGGGAGCTCCCGCGGGAGCAGGCCTCGCTCCGGGCCTGCCGCGCGAGCAACCTTTCCCGCTTGGCTCCCGCGCTCGATCTGGTTCAGTCCCGCCCGGCGCGGCGGACGGGACTCGAAGAGGCGGCCGCGGTGTGCTCTATGAGCATCACCCACTTCCAGTTCCTGTTCCGACAGACGATGGGTACGACATTTGGCATATTCGATCTCCCGCGCGGCTCAGCCATGTGGCGCAGTTGCTGGCGCACACGGACCTTCCTCTCAAGGCCATCTCCGAGCAAACCGGGTTCGTCGACCACAGCCATCTCCATCGTGCGTTCGTGAAGGCCTACGGATGCACTCCCGGACGCTATCGCGAGCAACACGAGCGGGAGGTGCCGGCGGTCTGACTGATTCCTCTGTCCGCCGGCCGGGGCAAAGCGCTCGGGCGCCGGCGACGGGTACCAGTCCTGAGCTCGCGGGGTGGAGGGAAAGCGGCAGTTCAGTGTTCAGCGGCTAGCCGTAGCCCGTGGCCGCCGAAGCGCGGCAAAGGCGACAGCATCTCTGCCGCCGCCTCCTATGAACTGGCTCGCCATCCGTAGCCTTGGCGAAGGATGGTGCCGGGGCCCAGAATCGAACTGGGGACACCCGGATTTTCAGTCCAGTGCTCTACCATCTGAGCTACCCCGGCACCGAATCGTCGTCTTCAGTTCGGTGGCGGCCCGCGTGCCAGCGTAGCCCGGCCAGATGCGAGATCGGCGTGGAGATCTGACCCAGTGGAACAGAGGCTGGAGGAGCAAGGCGGGAGATTCAGATACCGGACCTGACCGGCATTGCCAGTGCAAGGTGGATCAGTTCCCGACGCCGGCTGGCACCTAGGATTAGACACCACCGGTGCCCAAGACAGATACAGCAGAGCGGGGAGGGAGCTCGAAACGGTTCCCATGGGAGGAAGGTAGGCACTGGCTAAGCGAGGAAGAGAACCGCCCAGGAATACACGGACAGGCTCTTGGGGAGGACACCGTCGCGGCAAACTGCACCCGCCGGAAAGAGAGCCGTATGCTTCTGGGGAAAGGAAGCAGTCATGAGTGAGGAAGGAACCTGGCTAGAACCAGTGGCTCGTCTTGAGGCCGAGCGGCGCCGGCAACTGCAGTGCCTGGTGCTCTTGATAGCAAGCACCCTGTCATTTGTTCTTCTCGCTGTTCTTATCTGTCTCGTACCAAGGGACATGGGCTTCCGCGTATCAAGCCGAGACCTAGCCGAGCTCGTCGCTTGGTTAGCGGTCGCAACCTCGGTGTTGCTTACGGGTTGGCTTCACATGATGTGGTCTCTATTGAGCGTTGCTCCGAGAGGCGACGATCTCGGCAACCTCATCGACTTCTACCACGCTCATATGGCGCGGCACAACAAGCGCGTCCTGTGGTCGGTGGCAGCTGCATGGTCGCTCGCCGCCCTGGGACTGCTGGTATGGGCGTTCGTGTTCAGCATGAGCCTCCTCTGGCTCTCCATGTAGCGCACAGCACTCCCTGGGACACTACGCTATTGCCGTACCGATCGCAGATGCTCCTGGTAGCTGTGTCGGTCCTACTAGCTTGCGGCCACGCAAGCGGGAACGCAGCCACACCGCGTGGATCTCGGCGTGACCCTTATTGACGAGACGCGGTCGATGCTGGTGGAGCTAACGCTGACGTCTGAATCAGGTGGCAAGCTTGAGCCAGTTCTGCTCCTACTGCCGTTTGGGGCTGCACTGAACTGGACTCCCCGAGAGACTTCACCGTCGACGCTTGCTCTCGCTGCTCAGGATGGCGACAACACCTATGTTTGTGTCTTCCCTGCAGAAGGCGCCAGCCGAGTGGTTCTTGACTGCCGTGACGTGAACTCGGCACAGGTGCTAGATCTGCAGAGCGCCATGCTGGATCTGGATTTCAGCCAGCACAGCATGGTCAGGAGATCAGCGGTTGTCGAGTGCTTCCTAGGGAGCACTCGATTGCCGGACCGGGTCATAGTCACCTTGCCTACCGGCACCAGGCCCGACCCCCAGAGCGTCGCGGAGTATGTGCTCAAGAACTTGGGCGGTACAAGATGGGCAGCCACTAGCGCGGCGATAGGCGACCACAAAGGGCGCCTGAGTCTGAGACTCCAGACAGAGAAAGGTCTGCCATGGGCTCTCGGCATCATATTGCTCTTCTGCTTCATACTGTCCTATGTTGGCCACGCCGCAGGAGGTGAACTTGCTTGGCAGGCTCATCAGAAGCTGCTCATACTTTTCCTGTCGATCGCAGCTCTGGCTAGCGGAGTTGCATGGCATGTACTGGCCCTTCCAGGAAACCGCTCAGACGGCAGCTTCGCGATCGCCATCGCGGTGACGGCGATCGCGGTCGAGGTGGCATGCCACTTGGCCTGGCTAACGCTGAGTGGGAGGCCGCGGGCCAGCCTAGCGGGGTGCCTGCTGATGCCCGATGGCACGCCCACTTCAGGGGGAGTGGAGGCTGTCTCAGAGAAATCGGGGCGGAGCTATGCTTGCAGAGCCGACCGGCGAGGGCAGTTCAGGTGCTGGGTGCGGGGCGACGACTCATATGATCTGTATGGTACGCCCCGTAGCGGGGGTGCCCTGTTCGCCGTCGTGAAGGGCATCGACGTCGAGAGAAGCGGCATGCGCGCTGATATCGAGCTCCGCAGCCGGCCACTCAGTGCCCCTGCTCCTGCGACCCCCGCCAAGCCCGCTGCGCATATCCCCAACTCACCGGCCGGACCCCACTCCTCCTGACGGTGATCGCCCCAGCTATCGGGTCGTCTGCGGCCTTGCCCTAGACAGACCCGCCTCGGTAGGCATAGATATCAGGCCAGCCCGAACCCGTCAGATAGGCTTGGGTCACCATCTGGTCACCCGCATCGGTCCGGCACCGCAACTCCGCGCGTGAGCACGGAAAGGGGGGATATGCGTGGGCTGTCGGAACATGTGGCAGGGCGGGTGAGGGGTGCGAAGGTGCGGCCCCAGGAGCTCGACGCGGAACCGAAGCAGGTCTCACCGGCGCGTGAGTCAGGCGGCTAGCCGGCAGGAGGTGATCAAGCGACCTGGGTCGTGAGTGCCTGATGCCCGACGAGCGCGAACGTTACCACCCGTCGTCCGCACTGCTGCCTGACCTTGGCGCAAGCGACGAGCATTCGCACTCCAGGCGTGGAGCCTGCGCTCCTCTTTCCACCGAACCTGGTCCGCTCCGCCAAGGCTAGACTCCCCGCGGCCCCGAACAGCAAAGGCGACAGCATCTCTGCCGTCGCCGCATCCCCTGGTGCCGGGACCCAGACTTGAACTGGGGACACCCGGATTTTCAGTCCAGTGCTCTACCATCTGAGCTATCCCGGCACGCAGTCTCGATCTTCAGTTCGTGGCGGCCCGGGCTGAGCTCGCCCATCTTCGACGCGCGGCCGACCAGCTTGGCCACGCGTATACGACGCTATTGAGTGGCGGAGCCGACGGGACTTGAACCCGCGACCTCTGGCTTGACAGGCCAGTGTGCTAACCAGCTGCACTACGGCTCCGCGTCTCTTCTCTGTGGAGGCCCGCAGACGGGCTCCCCTGCTTGTTCCATAGTGGGCGAAACAGGGCTCGAACCTGTGACCACTTGCGTGTAAAGCAAGCGCTCTACCAACTGAGCTATTCGCCCGTGTCGCCCCTGATCGCCCTCTGGCTCGCACATCTGGTGGGCACAGCTGGATTTGAACCAGCGACCCCTTGCGTGTGAAGCAAGCGCTCTCCCGCTGAGCTATGCGCCCACGCATACCGGTCAACGACCGCGCCAGACAGAGCTGGTAGCCCCACGGGAATTCGAATCCCGGTTTTCGGCTTGAAGGGCCGACGTCCTAGGCCTCTGGACGATGGGGCCCCACGAACCGGTACCCTGTGACCGAAGGCCACGCGGGAAAGACTCGTCCCGCCCAGCTTATTCCTGCGCCGCGATTCTAGCATGGCGTTCGCGGCCGTGTCAAGGATGAGGCGGCCTGTGCGTGGGGGCCCAGTGATCCGAGGGTAATGGCGGCCGCTCGCAGGGATCAGAAGAACCCGGCCGCGGCCTTCGTAGCGAGGGAGATCAGCGGTCCCGGGTAGGCCAGCCCCACCACAACGAGCACGCAGATGATGATCGCGATCACGGCCGGCAGTTGCAGCCGAACGGGGGGTCGGCCGGCGGCGGGCTCGATGTACATGGCGCGGGCCACCATCAGGTAGTAGTAGAGCGAGACCACGCTGGCCAGCACGCCGATGAGCACGAGGCCGTACTGGCCGCTCTGGATGGCGGCCCAGAACACGAACACCTTGCCCCAGAACCCGGAGAGCGGCGGGATGCCGCCCAGGGAGAGCAGCAGCAGCAGCATGCGCGAAGGCCAGCACCGGGTTGCGCCGACTCAGGCCGTTGTAGCTCGTGATCTCGTCGTCGCCGCCGGACGCGCCGACGCAGGCTGACGATCAGGAACGCGCCGAGGTTGGTGAACAGGTACTGGAAGAGGAAGAAGATGGTCGCCAGCGTCCCCAGGCCTGGCAGGCTGACCGCGGCCAGGCCGACCAGCGCGTAGCCGGCCTGGGCGATGCCGGAGTAGGCGAGCATTCGCTTGATGTTCGCGCTGGGGGATGGCGAGCAGGTTGCCCACCACCATGCTGAGCCCGGCGAGCAGCATCACCAGCGGCACCCAGCTCGGCCCCGAGGCCCCGATCGGGCCCGAGAAGACGCGGATCAGGGCGGCGAAGCCGGCCGCCTTGGAGGCGGTGGAGAGGAAGGCCGTGACCGGCGTGGGCGCGCCCTGGTAGACATCGGGCGCCCACATGTGGAAGGGCACCGCGGCCACCTTGAAGGCGAGCGCGGCCAGCACCATGACGCCGCCGACGAGCATCCCCGGCGTGCACGTTCCGCCGAAGCGACCCATGTCCTGCAGCAGCGCCGCGAAGAGCGTGGTGCCGGCGCTGCCGTAGATGAGGCTGACGCCGTAGATGTAGATGGCCGAGGCGGCCGCCCCGAGGATGATGTACTTCAGCCCCGGCCTCGCCCGAGCGCGGGCTGGTCCTTGTCGAAGGACGACGAGCACGTAGAGGCTGAGGGTGGCCAGCTCCAGCCCGAGGTAGAGGGTGAGCAGATCGCCCGCGGAGGCCATCAGCATCATCCCCAGGGCGGAGAAGAAGAGCAGGCCGTAGTACTCGCCGACGTGCCGGAAGCGCTCGGCGGCGAAGTCGACGGAGCCGATCGCCGTCGACCGCCACGCCCAGCAGGAAGATCACCTTGAAGATCAGCCCCAGCCGGTCGATCACCACCACGCCGCCCCACAGGGCGACGGGCTGCGCCAGGTGCGCCACTCGCCGGCGAGCACGACCACCAGCCACGACGGCCAAGCGCCCCGCTGAGCCAGCCCATGCCAGCGGCGGCTGCCGCGGGCCTGGACCAGGTCGACCAGGATCACCAGCAGCGCCGCGCCCAGGTCGAGCAGCTCCGGCCTCAGTTGTCTCAGGCACTCCGCCATGCCAGTCCTCGTCAGGCCCCGCACAGCAGCGGCCCCAGGCTGCCGCCGATCAGGTCGGTCAGCCAGGAGGGATAGACGCCCAGCAGGATGAGCGAGCCCGCCGAGCACCACCAGCGTCACCCACTCCGTGGTGCGGGCGTTGGTGAGCTCGCCGTACTTCGCTTCGTCGAACGGCCCGTGGAAGATGCGCTGCAGCAGCCGCAGCACGTAGGTCGCGGTGATGACGATCGCCACCACCGCGCCGATCGGCGTAGATCGGGAAGAGCAGCGGATCGGCAGGAGTGCCAGCGTGGGCGCGGAAGGCGCCCAGGAAGACCAGCAGCTCGGCCACGAACCCGCTCGTGCCGGGCAGGCCGAAGCGAGGCCAGGCCGCCGATGGTGAAGGCGATGGCGATCCCCGGCATGCGCCGCGCGAAGCCGCCCATCGCCTCGATGTCGCGGGTATGCGCCTTCTCGTAGACCAGCCCGACCAGGGCGAAGAAGAGCCCGGTCATGATCCCGTGCGAGACCATCTGCATCACCGCGCCGGTGAAGGCGATCTCGTTGTAGGCGGCCAGCCCCAGCATCACCACGCCCATGTGGCTGACGCAGGAATAGGCGATGACGTACTTCAGGTCCTTCTGCCCCATCGCCACGTAGGCGCCGTAGACGATGTTGATCACCGCGATCGCCGCCCACCAGCCAGGCCCAGCTCGTGCGCGCCCTCGGGCAGGCAGCCGAAGCCGACCCGCAGCAGACCGTAGGCGCCGAGCTTCATCAGCACGCCCGCGTGCAGCATCGAGACCGCGGTGGGAGCGGAGGCGTGGCCGTCCGGCGACCAGGTGTGCAGCGGCCAGATACCGGCGAGGATGCCGAACCCGATGTAGAGCAGGAAGAAGGCCACGGCCTGGAAGGTGTGGGCTGTACTCGGCGTGGGAGAGCACGCGTCAGATCGAAGGTGCGCAGCCGTGCCCGCCGGCAGACTGCGCCGCGAAGTACATGCCCAGCATGCCGACCAGCATGAAGGCGCTGCCCACCAGCAGGTAGAGGGTGAGCTTCATCGCCGAGTACTCCTTCGGCCCGGTTCCCCAGATGCCGATCAGCAGGTACATCGGCAGCACCGCGATCTCGTAGAACAGGAAGAAGAAGAACAGGTCCTGCGCGACGAACACGCCGAACACGCCGGTCACCAGGAGGAGCAGCAGCGCGTAGAACTCCTTCGTGCGGTTGGTCACCGTCCAGGAGGCGAAGACCCCGCAGAAGATGACGACCGAGGTGAGCAGCACCAGCGCGAGGCTGACGCCGTCGGCGGCGACGAAGTAGCTGATCCCCACCGCCCGGCACCCAGTCAGCGCGGTCCGACGAACTGCAGGCCGGTGCAGTTCCGCTGGCGATGTAGGCGTAGCAGAGCCAGACGGAGAGGATCAGCGTGATGCCGGCCGCGACGGCGCCGAGTCATGCGGACCGCGAGCAGGTTGCGTGCGCGGCACGAGCATGATGAGCACGACCGCGGCGACCAGCGGCGTGAGCACGATGATGGAGAGTGCGTGGAGGGGAAGCGGATCATGGCTACCTCACCCACGCCACGAGCCAGGCGCTGATCGCCGCGGCCGCGAACACGACCACGCAGGCCGGCGATCACGCCGAAGCACGAGGACCGACGGCGTAGAACTGCATCTGCCCGGTCTGGAGCAGCCGCAGCCGATCCGCCGGCCCGGCCGCACAGCCAGGCGACCCCGTTCACCATCCCATCCACCACGTGCCGGTCGAACCAGGCGGCGAGGCCGCGAGCCGGCGAGCACGACCCGGGTGGCGAACAGCTCCCAGGCCCGGTTCGAGGTACCAGGCGTTCTTGAGCAAGCGCGTACACCGCCGGGAAGCGCCGGTTGAAGGCGGCGGAGGAGACCGACCGCTTCACGGTAGGCCGCCCAGGCGAGGGCGATGCCGGCCAGCGCGGCGAGCGATGGAGAGGCCGATCACGAAGTCGAGGCCTTCTCCGGTATCTCGTGCCCGGCAGCCGTGCTCGAGGTAGTCGCCGAAGCCAGCCCGGTGCCCGGGACACGGCAGCACCAGCCCGCCCGCGATCACCGCCAGCGTGCCGAGGATCAGCAGCGGCACGGTCATCACCGCGCGGCGACTCGTGCGCGTGCCGGGCCGGCCTCCGTGCGGGGCTCGCCGCAGAAGGTCAGGAACCAGAGCCGGAACATGTAGAAGGCGGTCAGGAAGGCCGGCGAGCACGGCCACCGCGAAGAAGATCTGGTGCCCCGGCAGCGTGCGAGTGACCAGGCCGCCGCCAGGATCTCGTCCTTGCTCCAGAAGCCGGAGAAGGGGAAGATGCCGGCGAGCGCGAGCGCGCCGAGGAGACAGGTGAGGGCGGTGACCGGCATGCGCTTGCGCAGGCCGCCCATCTCCCACATGTCGTTGGTGTGCACGGCGTGGATGACGCTGCCCGCGGCGAGGAAGAGCAGCGCCTTGAAGAAGGCGTGGGTGGTGAGGTGGAACACGCCCGCCGACGTACCCGCCCACGCCCAGGGCCAGCATCATGTAGCCGAGCTGGCTCACGGTCGAGTAGGCCAGCACCCGCTTGATGTCGTTCTCCGCCACGCCCATGGTCGCGGCGAGGAAGAGGGTGATGGCGCCGATGATGGCCACCACCAGCAGCGCGGCCGGCGCGGCGGCGAAGAGGAAGTAGGTCCGCGCCACCAGGTAGACGCCGGCCGCCACCATCGTCGCCGCGTGGATCAGGGCGCTGACCGGGCGTCGGGCCTTCCATCGCGTCGGGCAGCCAGATGTGCAGCGGGAACTGCGCGCACTTGCCCACCGCGCCGCAGAAGATCAGCAGCGCCACCGCCGTCATCGCGCCCACGGCGAGCGCCCGTGGCACTGCCGGCATCGAGTGCGCGAGCTCGCGCGAAGCCGAAGCTGCCGGCTCGGGCAAGGCGGACAGCACCAGGATCGCCGGTCGAGGAAGCCGAGGTCGCCGAAGCGGGTCACCACGAAGGCCTTCTTCGCGGCCGCCGCGGCGGCGGGCCGGCGGTACCAGAAGCCGATCAGCAGGTAGGAGCAGAGGCCGACCAGCTCCCAGAAGATGTAGGTCTGGACGAGGTTGTTGGAGATCACCAGCCCGAGCATGGAGCCGGTGAAGAGCGACATGTAGGCGAAGTAGCGGCCGTAGCCGCGTCTCGCCCTTCATGTAGCCGATGGAGTAGATCTGCACCAGCAGGCTGACCGTGCAGACCACGATCATCATCACCGCGGAGAGGTGGTCGATGAGCACGCCGAGGTCGAGGGTCGAGCTGCCGACGTGGAGCCAGGGGAGGCGATCCCGGCGGCTGCGGCGTGCCGCCGGCGATGCAGGCGCAGCGCACGGACAGTGAGCCGAGCGAGCCCAGCAGAGCGGCGATGATGAAGACCGGCGCGGCCTGCTCGTCGCCCTTGCGCATCGCGAACGGCGGCGATGAGCAGGAACGCGAGCAGCGGCAGGCCCGGGATGAGGAAGTAGCTCGAAGCCCAGCCCAGCACCCGCTATCCTTTCATCAGGTCGATCTGATCGACGTTCACGGTCTTGAACCGCGATAGACATTCAGGATGATGGCCAGGGCGATCGCCGCTTCGGCCGCGGCGAGCGGTGATCACGACCACCGCGAACACCTGCCCCTCCATCTGCTGCCCGCCGCCGATAGCGCCAGAAGGCGACGAAGTTGATGTTCGCCGCGTTCAGCATCAGCTCGACGCCCATCAGCACCGCGATGGCGTTGCGCCGCACCAGCACCGCCACCAGGCCGATGGCGAAGAGCAGCATGCTCACCACCAGATAGGCCTGGACGGGGGCACGACGGGGTCGAGGCCGTCATTCTTCGGCTCCGCACGCACGATGACGATCGCGCCGATCATCGCGACCAGTAGGATCACCGAGGCCACTTCGAAGGCCAGCACATACGGGCTCAGCAGCGCGTCGGCCAGCCGGCCGGTCACATCCGCCAGGCATCGCCGGCGGCGCCGACCGGCCAGGCCTCGTCGACGCAGCAGGTGGAGCACACCGCGGCCAGCGCCACCGCGGCCATCGAGCCCCCAGAGCAGCTGCTGGTTGTGCGCGCGCACATCCGGCGTCGCCCACCCCCGGGGTCAGCATGATGGCGAAGAGGAAGCAGCACCACGATGCCGCCGCAGTAGACCAGGATCTGGATCGCCGCCAGCAACTCCGCGCCCAGCAGCAGGATAGAGGCCGGCCACGCTGGCCAGGCTGGCCAGCAGCCACAGCGCGGAGTGCACGATGTTGCGCGACAAGCACCACCAGCAGCGCCGGGATCAGCGCCCCCGCGGCGAAGCACGATGAAGGCGAACGGATACCAGAAAGCGCCGCGAACTGCAGGCACTGGCCAGAGGGTCGCGATCACGCTCTCCCTCCGGCCGTCGGCGGACATGCTTCGAGCAGCTCGATCCAGTGAGCGGCTGCGTGTCCTTCCGGCGTCTCGCCCACGATGCTGTAGTCCGGCTCGAGCGCGATGGCGTCGAAGGGGCAGGCCTCCACGCACAGGTTGCAGAAGAGGCAGCGCCCCGCGTCCCACACGTAGCTCTTCACGCGGCGCTCCCGGCCCTTCTTCTCGTCCCCCTCGATGTGCGGGAGGGCGAGCGTGGGGCAGGCCTTCTGGCAGGCGAGACAGGCGGTGCACTTGAGCCGGCCTTCTTCGTCTCGCAGGTGCATGAGCCGACCTCGCCAGCGCGGGCTAGATCGTGGGCCGGCTTCGCCGGGTAGTTCTCCGTGACGCGCGGCCGCGCGGCAGTTGCGGAGCGTCACCGCCAATCCCTGGACGATGCTCCACGCGCCCGTGAAAATCTCGACCAGCCAGTTGTGGCGCTTCGCCATCATCAGCTTCCCGTACACGCGCACGCGAGCGCCGGTGAGCGCCACCGCGACCAGGCTCGCCGGGCACCAGCAGCTTCCAGGCGAAAGACATGATCTGGTCGATGCGCAGTCGCGGCACCGTCCAGCGGATCCACATGATGACGATGACGAGCGCGTAGCTCTTGATCAGGAACCAGACCGCCGGGCGGCAGCCACGGGCCCTCCCAGGCGCCGAAGAAGAGCGTCACGGCGAAGGCCGACGACGAAGAATAGATGCGCGAACTCGGCCAGGAAGAAGAAGGCGAAGCGCATCCCCGAGTACTCGGTGAAGTATCCGGCGACCAACTCGCTCTCCGCCTCCGGCAGGTCGAAGGGCACGCGGTTCACTTCCGCCATGGCGGTGATGAAGTAGATGACGAAGGCGAGCTGCAGCGGGAAGCGCAGGATGAACCAGTGGCCGCCGAGCTGCGCGCTCACGATGTCGCCGACCCGCATGCGAGCCGGCCGCCACCACCACGCACACCATGGCCAGCACGCAGCGGGATCTCGTAGCTCAGGCCTCTGCGGCCACCGCGCGCATCGCCCCGAGCACCGCGTACTTGTTGTTCGAGCCCCACCCCGCCATGATCAGCCCGATCACCGGGAAGGCCGAGACGGCGATCGACGAACAGCACGCCGAGGTTCAGGTCCTTCACGATCCACTTGTCGCTGAAGGGCACCACCAGGAAGACCAGCAGCGTCGGCACGAACACGACGAAGGGCGCCAGAATGAACACCGCCCGGTCCGCGCCCGTCGGGGATGATGTCTTCCTTCATCAGCAGCTTGAGCGCGTCGGCCGCGGTCTGCAGCAGGCCCGAAGCGGCCGCCCACCCGGTTGGGCCCGACCCGGCTCTGCAGGTCGGCCGGAGACCTTGCGCTCCAGCCACACCAGGATCAGCACGGTGATCATGATGAAGCACGATCACGACCGCCGCCATCAGCACCATCCAGATCGCCTCGGCGACCCAGCCATACCATCCCCGGGCCAGCCACCATGTCATCAGGCGTCTGGTAGGCGTCCGGCACGCTCATCGGTCGACCTCGCCCAGCACGATGTCGATGCTGCCCAGGATGGCCACCACGTCGCCGATCTTCCAGCCCCGGAGCATCTGCGGGAGCGCCGCCAGGTGGAAGAACGACGGCGCCCGCAGCCGCACCCGCACCGGGTTCGGCGCCGCCGTCACTCACCACGTAGCAGCCGAACTCGCCTCGCGGCGACTCCACCCGGCCGTAGGCCTCGCCCGCCGGTGGGCGGCATCGCACGCGGGCACTTTCGCGCAGCACTTCGCCCTCGGGCAACTGGTCGAGGCACTGCTCGAGGATCCGCAGGCTCTGGCGCATCTCCTGGATGCGCACCAGGTAGCGGCCCAGGCAGTCGCAGCCGAGGATCCGTGATCACGTCGAACTCGAGCCGGTCGTACACCTCGTACGGCTCCGCCCGGCGCAGGTCGAAGGCGACGCCGGACCCGCGGAGCGTCGGGCCGCTGCACGCGTAGTCGATCGCCGACCTCGGGCGGCAGGATGCCCACGCCCCTCGGTGCGGACTTCGAAGATGCGGTTGCCGGTGAAGAAGCCGGTCGTACTCGTCCAGCCGGGCGGGCAGGAGGCGGCAGGAAGTCGCGCGCCTTCTCGACGAAGCCGTCCGGCAGGTCGGCCAGGCGACCCCGCCGATGCGCATCCCGCTCTGGGTCAGGCGCGCCCCGGTCCACATCTCGAACAGGTCCATGATCGGCTCGCGCTCGCGCAGCGCAGTAGAGGAAAGACCGTGGTCGCGGCCAGGTCGTTGGCGAAGGTGGCGACGAACATGAGGTGGCTGGCGATCCGGTTCAGCTCGAGCAGGATCACCCGCAGGTACTTCGCCCGCTCCGGCACCTCCAGACCCGATCAGCTTCTCCACCGCCTGCACGTAGGCCAGGTTGTTGGAGGCGCTGCTGAGGTAGTCGAGCCGGTCGGTATAGGGGAGGAACTGCGGGTAGGTGCGGGCCTCGCCGATCTTCTCCACCCCGCGGTGGAGGTAGCCGATGACGGGGCGGCAGTCGGTCACGACCTCGCCCTCGAGGTCAGCTCCAGCCGCAGCACCCCGTGCGTGCTCGGGTGCTGCGGACCCATATTCAGGATGACGGTGTCGGTCTGCTGCGTCAGTCCGAGAGCTCGCTCATGCTCACTTGGCGCACTGCCAGGCCCCTACTTGAGCAGAGGATGCCCTTCCCAGTCGTCGGTCAGCAGAATCCGGCGCAGTTCGGGGTGACCGTCGAAGCGGACCCCGAAGAGGTCGTAGACCTCCCGCTCCAGCCAGTCCGCGGCGCCGTAGACAGCTGGTGAGCGAGGCGATCCGCCCGCCGGAGCGGGGCAGCGCCCACCGTCAGCACCACGTGCTGCCGGCATCTGGATGGACAGCAGCCGGTAGACCATCCGCAACTCCGTGCCGGTGTCCACCGCGGTGATATCGCACGGGATAGGTGAACCCCAGTCTCCTTGCATCGCCGCGCCGAGCCGATCAGCGACGGCCGGGGCCGCACGCGCAGGCGCAGCTCCTCGCCCACCTGCTCGGCCGACTCGACCGCCTCGCCGAGTTGCGCCTGCAGTCGCTCCCTCATGCCGTCTGTGCCCCGCAGCGATCTCCGTGCTTGATCTTCTCCTGCAGCTGCGAAGATGCCGTCGATCAGCGCCTCCGGGCGGGGCGGGCAGCCGGCGATGTAGATATCCACCGGCACGATCTGGTCCACGCCCTGCACGGTGAAGTAGGAATCGTGGAAGGGCCCGCCCGCGCAGGCGCACCCGCCCATCGCGATGACGTACTTGGGGTCGGCCATCTGCTCGTAGAGCTGGCGCGAGCACCGGCGCCATCTTCTTGGTGACGGTGCCGGAGACGATCATCAGGTCGGACTGGCGGGGCGTGCCGCGAAAGATCAGGCCGAAGCGGTCGAGGTCATAGCGGGAGGCGGCGGTGCACATCATCTCGATGGCGCAGCAGGCCAGCCCGTAGGTGAGATACCAGAGCGAGGAGGCCCGGCCCCAGTTCAGCACCGCGTCCACGTGGTGAGCACGAGATTCGCCCGCCCGGGCAGCTTGGCGACAAAGTCGGCGGCGAGGGGGGTCGGCGCGAGGTCCGGCTCGACCGGCGGCAGCGGCCGACCGGAAGGCGAGCTCACTCCCACTTCAGCCCACCCTTCCGCCACGCGTAGCCAAGCCCGAAGGCGAGGATGACCAGGAAAACGAGCATCTCGACTACCGCGTAGGTGCCGAGCTTGCCCACCCGAACGGCCCAGGGGTAGAGGTAGGCGGCCTCCACATCGAACAGCACGAAGAGCAGGGCGAAGATGTAGAAGCGGATGTTGAACTGGCTCCAGGCGTCACCGGTGGGGATGATGCCGCACTCGTACGGAATGGTCTTCGCCTGCGACGGATGGCTGCGGGCGCAGTATCCACGCCATCACCAGCGCGATGACGATGAACACGACCCCGACGACGGCAAAGACGACAACGTAGCTGTATTGGTTACCCATAAAGCTGTTCTGTCATGTGATGAGGGCGCGGCCCGCATCCTGCGCCCAGAGGATGCTAGACGCCGCCAAGTCCGTGAAATCCTACACAAACTTCCCCCCAGGAATCGCATACCCTTTCGCCCGGGGCGAAATCCTAGGGGAAAACTCTGAATTGGATTGTACTCGCCGCTTGCTCCCTGGTCAACATTCGTCGGAAGACTGACGCAATGGGCGCCCCGCAGGAGCAGCGTATCGGGAGCCGATCTGCCAGCACTGTCACCCAGGGAGGCGCTACCCTCTGGGCAGCGGCGACCGTGGGGGTCTCGGCTGGACCACTGCTCAGGTAGGGCGCGGCTGTTGGTTGTCATTCCGAGCCGTCCGCCAAAGGCGGACGCCACTCCTACGGCCTCACCAACACCTTGATCGCCTCCGCCTTCCCTTCGATCGTCTTCTTCATCGCTTCTTCGGCCTGCGCGAGGGGGTACTCGTGTGTCCGCAGCATCGCCAGCTCGATCTTGCCGGCGGCGATCAGGGAGAGCGCAGGTGGGTAGCAGTTGGCGTAGCGGAAGACCGGACGCACATCGTACTCCCGCTGCAGCATGTCCATCACCGCCAGATTCGCCTCGTCCTCGGGCGGAAGGCCGACTAGCACCACCACGCCGCCATTGCGCACGGCCGCCATCGCTTGCCGGATGGTGGCGACGGTTCCCGCCGTCTCGATCACCACGTCCGCGCCCTTGCCGTCAGTCAGCTCCCGGATGCGCTGCGGGACATCGGCCTCCCGGCCGTCGATGGCCTCCGCCCCGAGCCGGCGGACCAGGTCGAGGCGGAAGTCGATCACGTCCGTGGCAAACACCGGGTACGCCCCGTAGGCGGCCGCCGCCTGGAGCGCCAGCAGCCCGATGGGCCCCGCTCCCAGCACGGCTGCGCTCTGTCCCGGTCGGATTTCCCCTCTGCGACAGGCATGCAGGCCGACGGCGAGAGGCTCCACCATGGCGCCGTCCTCCACGCTGACCCCCGGCGGCAACTTGTAGACGAAGTCGGCCGGCCAGGTCAGGTACTCGCGGAAAGCCCCCTGGTCGCGGGGCGGAGCGGCCATGAAGTAGACGCCGACCTCACACAGGTTGTAGCGACCCTCCCGGCACCTGCGACAGCGCCGGCACGGGACGCCCGGCTCGATGCAGACGAGATCGCCCGGCGCCAGGTGAGTGACGTCTTTCCCCACCTCCACGATCTCGCCCGCGCACTCGTGTCCGAGGATCAGCGGCTCGGAAACGACGAAGCGGCCGATGCGGCCCCGGTCGTAGAAGTGGCAGTCCGAGCCGCAGACCCCCACCGTCGAGATCTTCACCAGCACCTCGTCGGGGCGGGTGAGCTTTGGAATCGGCTCCTCGTGGACGCGAATGTCGCGGACCCCGTGCAGGTATACGGATTTCATGGTCTCTCCTCCGGCGTTGCGCGCGTCGAGTCGGGTAGAAAGCGCGGCCCTACGCAAGGGGTGTGACCCCCGGATTGCGGCCAGCAGCCTGGCTCCGCTCTCTTGGGGTCACGCCCGTGCCCTGGCGGAGCCAGGGCATGTGACGCCAACAGAGAGGAGGTCATGCCCTACGCGCTGCTCCTCTTCGAGGTATCGGAAGATGCTGCGATAGGCGAGCGCGCCGTCTCCGACGGAGAACGCAATCTGGCGATAGGCTCCCGCGCGAACATCGCCCGCGGCGAAGATGCCGCGAACGCTGGTCATCAGGTCGGCATCCGTCTCGATAAAGCCCGCGCCATCGCGGCGCAGCTCGCGGGGCAGGAAGTCGGTCTGAGGAGTCGAGCCCACGGCGATGAAGATGCCGTCTACTGGCACTTCGCGTTCCTCCTGCGTCACCACCTGCCGCACCCGCGCCGCTCGCACTGACTCCTCGCCCACGATCTCGCTCACGACCTGGCTCAGCAGGAACTCGATCTTGGGGTGAGCCAGCGCCCGCTCCTGCAGGATGCGCTCGCCTCGGAATTGCTCGCGGCGATGCACGACGGTCACCTTGCTCGCGAGGTTGGCCAGGAACAGCGCTTCCTCCAGCGCCGTATCCCCGCCGCCGACCACCATCAGATGCTTGTCGGCGAAAAGCGGGCCGTCGCAGGTGGCGCAGTAGGAGAGCCCCTTCGCCAGGAACTCCTTCTCCCCCGGCACGCCGAGCCGGCGCGGCCGGCTGCCGGTCGAGATGAGAATGGAGCGCGCCAGCCGCGATTCGCCACTCGCCAACTGCACGCCGAAGGGCCGGGCCGACGTGTCTACTCCGGTAACCTCGACATTCTCGATCTGGGCGCCGAATCTCTGCCGCGTGGCGATGGAAGCGGTCGGCCAGCTCGTAGCCGGGCAAGCCTTCGGGGAAGCCGGGGTAGTTCTCGATGATGTCGTTCAGCACCACCTGGCCGCCGGGCATCAGGCGCTCCAGCAGGAGGGTGCTGAATCTGCCGCGGCAGGAGTAGATGGCGCAGGTGAGTCCGGCGGGCCCCCCGCCCAGAATCACTACATCCCAAACGCTGTCAGGCCTAGGCGGTGACCCCATGGGCTATGGTGAACTCTCTTCTCGTGTTGCTGGCGGCGCGGCCGCGAGTGCCATCACTCGGAAGCTGCGTTGATGCGGCGGCGGAGTTCCTGGTCGGGCTGGAAGCCGATGGCGCTGTCCGCCACCTCGCCGCCCTTGAAGATCATGATGGTCGGCACCGCTTGAATGCGGTACTTGGCCGCGGTCTGCCGCTCCTGGGCCGCGTTCACCTTCACGAACTTGGCCTTGGCGCTCATCTCGCCGGCGATCTTCTCCAGGATCGGCGCCAGCGCCGCGCACGGCGGGCAACCTGGAGCCCAGAAGTCGACCAAGACCGGCAGCTCGGACTTGAGTACCTCCTGCTCGAACGTCTGATCCGTTGCCTCGATCACTGCACCCATGGGTGGTTCTTTCTCCTCAGCGTGTCTGGCCGCGCCTTGTATCCAATAGCCTCGCGTGGCGACCCGTTTCCCTTCTCTTCGACGCGCGGCCCCTCCTCTCGCCCACCCCGGAGTCGCGTTCGCCAGCGCGACAAGGGAGCGCCGCGCGTGAAACGCGGGTAGCAAGAAGTGTTCGGGACCGGCTACGCGCTTACCGTCTCGCCCGCGCGCACGAGCTGCAGGTACTCGACCTTGTCCTTGGACTTCGACTCGCCCTCTTCGAAGGTGATGACGCCGGAGCGCACGAGGTGAGATATGGACTGGTCCAGACTCATCATTCCATGCTGAGCGCCGGTCTGGATGACGGAGGCGATCTGGTGCGTCTTGCGCTCTCGGATCGAGTTGCGCACCGAGGAGATCGCCACCAGAGTCTCGAAGGCCGCCACTCGGCCCCGGCCATCGGCGCGCCGCACCAGGATCTGCGAGACGACCCCGAGCAGGTTCACCGAGAGCTGCATGCGGATCTGCTGCTGCTGGTGGGTGGGGAAGATGTCGATGACGCGGTCCACCGTCTGCACCGCGTCCGTGGTGTGCAGGGTTCCGATCACCAGGTGGCCCGGTTTCCGCCGCGCGGATGGCCAGCTGCACCGTCTCCAGGTCGCGCATCTCACCCACCAGGATCACGTCGGGGTCCTGCCGGAGCACGTACTTCAGCGCGTTGGCGAAGCTCCGGGTGTCCCGGCCCAGTTCGCGCTGGTTGACCAGCGCCAGCCTCGGCTCGTGCACGAACTCGATCGGGTCCTCGACCGTCATCGATGTGCACCGGCATCGTTCTTGTTGACGTGGTCGATGATCGCCGCCTGGGTGGTGGACTTCCCGCACCCGGCCGGGCCGGTGACCAGGATCAGGCCGCGGGGGCGCTCCGCGAAGTAGCGGCAGACCTCGGGCAGCCCCAGGTCCTCGATGGTCTGGATGTGCAGCGGGATCACCCGGAAGACCGAGCCCACCATCCCCCGCTGCACGAACACGTTCACCCGGAAGCGGGCCAGGCCCGTCGATGTCGTAGCCCAGGTCGAGTTCCCAGGTCTGCTCGAAGGTGCTCCCGCTCCTCACGGTGGAGAGCACGTGAGAACGAGAGCCGCTGCGCCTCGTCCGCGGAGAGCGGCGGCAGGTCGGTGGGGATGAGCTCCCCGTAGATGCGGAACAGCGGCGGCGATCTCCGCCTTGATGTGGATGTCCGAGGCATCCCGCGCCGACCGCTGTGTGCAGCAGATCGTCGATCGATCTGCAGTCGACGCTCTCGGCCGTGGGCTACTCGCCGTCTCCCTCACACCTCCCCCGGGCGCCGGCCGCGCAGCAACTCCTCGCGGCTTCCGCCCGGCGCCGCGCCCGGGCCGTGAACTCGGCGGGGTTCGACGACTTGGACAGCGCCATCTCGAAGCTGACGATGCCGTCCCGGTAGAGCTCGCAGCAGGTGGTTGTCCAGCGTCTGCATCCCCAGGTCGGCGCCGGTCTGGATGGCGCCGTAGATCTGGTGGGTCTTCGCGCTCCCGGATCATGTTGCGGATGGCGGCGGTGGCGATCATGATCTCGAAGGCGGCGATCCGGCCCACGGCTTGTCGATGCGGGGCATGCAGGGTCATGGAGATGACCGCCTGCAGCGTGACCGCCAACTGCATGCGGATCTGCTCCTGGCGCTCCGGCTCGAACACGTCCACGATGCGGTCGATGGTCTGCGCCGCGTCCGTGGTGTGCACGGTGGAGAACACCAAGTGGCCCGTCTCGGCGGCGGTGATGGCGAGCTGCATGGTCTCGTTGTCTCGCATCTCGCCCACCAGGATCACATCCGGGTTCTGGCGCATGACGTGCCGCAGCGCGTCGGCGAAGGTGTGGGTGTCCATCTCCACTTCGCGCTGGTTCACCGCCGCCACCTTGTCCGTGTGCATGAACTCGATGGGGTCCTCGATGGTGATGATGTGGACCGGCTTGTGTTCGTTGATGTGGTTGATCATCGCCGCCAGCGAGGTGGACTTGCCCGAGCCGGTGGGCCCGGTCACCAGCACCAGGCCGCGGGGGAGCATGCGCGATCTCCTTCAGCACCGGCGGCAGGCCCAGCTCGTCGATGCTCTTCACCCGGATGGGGATGAGTCGCATCACCACGCCCGACGCTGTTCTGCTGCTTGAACACGTTGACGCGGAAGCGCGCCAGACCCTTGATCGCCGTAGGCCAGGTCGCACTCCAGGTCGCGCTCGAAGCGGGCGATGCGATCCGGGCCCATGATCTCGTAGAGCATGGTCCTGGAGCTGCTCGGCCGGATCGGGGGGGAAGTTGGTGCGGCGGAGCTCGCCGTGGACGCGGAAGATCGGGGTCTCGCGGGCCCGGAGGTGAAGGTCGGAACCCTCGTTCTTCACCAGCAGCCGCAGCAGCTCGTCGAGTGGTACCGGGTAGCGTTCCACCTGCGTCTCTCCTTGATCGGTGGATACGTCCCACCCGGGCCGTCCGGGGGACAGGGCCGGTCCCGCTATTCTCGGTACGCCCCGCTCCGCCACGCTGTTGCGGTAGATACAGGCGCCGGTCCGCGCACATACTCAGTGTTACGCTCGGCCGCGTCCGCCATGTTCCCTTCTCCGTCCGGGGCCACAAGAAGGGGCGGGGCCGAGCGGGCCCCGCCCCGTGGAAAGTCGTCCAGGATCGGCGGCTAGCCGCTGCCCCGGCGCAGCATCTGGCGCAGTTCCGTGCTGTTGCCGGCGTAGGCCATGCGCGTCCTCCTCGCTGATCACCCCCGCCCGCCAGTACTTCATGAGGGACTGGTTCATGGTCTGCATGCCCCAGTACCCGCCTTCGTTCATCGCGGAGTAGATCTGGGAGGTGCGGCCCTCTTCGATCAGCTTGGCGACCGTCGGGGTGTTGATCATCACCTCCACCGCCACCACCCGGCCCGTGCCGTCCGCGCGGGGGACCAGCTTCTGCGAGACGATGCCCGAGGAGGCTGCCGCGACAGCCGGAGACAGATCTGCTGCTTCTCGTGCGGCGGGAAGATGCTGACGATGCGCTCCACGGTGTCGGCGGCGCTGGTGGTGTGGACGGTGGAGAACACCAGGTGGCCCGTTTCGGAGGCGGCGAGGGCGACGCGCATGGTCTCCGCGTCGCGCATTTCACCGATCAGGATCACGTCCGGGCTTTCCCGCACCACGTACTTCATCGCGTCGTAGAACGACTCGGTGTCGATGCCCACTTCCCGTTGGCTGACGATGGACTGCTTATCCTCGTGCACGAACTCGATCGGGTCCTCGATGGTGATGACGTTGGCGTGGCGGCTGCGGTTGATGAGGTCGATCATGGCGGCGAGGGTGGTCGACTTGCCGCAGCCGGTCGGCCCGGTCACCAGCACCAGGCCCTGCTTGGGCTTGACCATGTCCTCCAGAGTCTTGGGCAGCCCCAGGTCCTCGATGGACTTGATCTCCAGGGGGACGATGCGGAGCACCATCGCGTAGCCGCCTCGCTGCATGTAGATGTTGCAGCGGAAGCGCGCCACCTCGGTGATGGTGAAGGCGAGGTCCAGCTCGTGGTACTGCTGGAAGGCGTCGATCTGCTCCTCGCGTCATGACCGACTGAGCGAGCCGCTCCGTGTCCTCATCCGCGAGCACGGGCAGGTCCGTGGGCACGATGCGCCCGTGCACGCGCAGGGTGGGAGGGCTGCCGGACTTGATGAACAAGTCCGAGGCCTGGCTCTCCACTGCGAAACGACACAGCTGCTCGAGTTCCATCGTCTACCCCCGTTCCCGTCAGGCGCTTTGCCCCGACCCGCCCGACTTGCCTGCAGTTGTTGGTTGCGAGCCATCAAGCCGAACCCCGGTCGCACGGCGGGTCCGACCTCGTCGTCCTCGCCAGCCGTGCAGCAGCCACCCCGCCAACAGGCCGCTGGGAAGGCCGATCAGCACGGCCGGCAGCACCTGGTGGCTAACGCCCGGCACACGCGGAGACTTGCCCTCCGCCCCGGGCGCTTGCGCGGCCGCGGCGTCCGCTGCGTCGCTCGCCTCGCCCGTGGTGGAAAGCTTCCCACTGATTCTTTCCACATCGTATTCATAGGTTGCTACGCGGTTCACCAGCCGCACGGACAGGCCATCGGCGGCCACATCGGCGGGACCCGAGAACGGGTAGTTCGGATCCAGCAGGAAGACCAGCCGCATATGGTTCCACTTCGGCAGAGATCGGATGATGGGACCCACCGGAAGGCGACCGCTCGGATCGATGAACCCCGGCGCAACGAACTGGGCATCGGTGCCGGGAGTGGCGACCTGCTGGGCCAGCGGCGCGTCGCGGATGACCACCTGCCCCGGCGTGAAGCGCCCTCTCCGTCCCAGCTCCGCGATCCCGGCGCGCAACGAGGCCTGGTCGATGGCTTCCGGGTAGCTTATCGCCACCTGGGCCGGCTTGCCGCCGGACGCGGCAACCATCACCATAATGTCATAGGGAGTGGAGGCGGGAGCGGCCATCACGCCGTGGACATCGGCGAACACCGCCCCCCAGGTGGTGACCGCCAGCAGGGCGATGAGGACGCGACCGCGCCCCAGCCCACGCGGCGGAAAACAAAAAGCCCGCCGGCCAGCGGACTTAGGCGTCATGCCACAGTTTTCTCGCATTCGCATATGGTCAGCCCACGGGACCGCCCCAATCGCCTGATCGGCCCTCCGTCCGGCCTCCAGACGAAGACTGGTGGAGCTGGCGGGATTCGAACCCGCGACCTCTTCCATGCCAAGGAAACGCGCTCCCAACTGCGCCACAGCCCCACCGCGGTCTACTCGGATTATACTATCAGCCATCTCCACCAGTCAAGGTGGAACTGCCTACGGGTGAGACCCCGAAGGCTGGGCGATGGCTCCATGGAGGCGCAGTTCGTCGCGCCTGTACTCTCCCGTTGGGCAGGACCTTGGTCCTGCCATCCCGTCTTCTCTGCGCTCTCGGCGTCCTTGCGGTGAATGCCGTCCCTCCCCGCGGGCCAGCATTCCAGGAACTCCATTCCCGCGACGGTCGTCATAGTAGTATAGATACTATCCATCTCGGCCAGAACGCCACGAGTTGCGCCTTCTGCCCGGCGAAAACGGCCGCGCTCGCGACGAGGCAAACGTTTGACAGTGAATTTAGCTTTGTGCTAGACTCCGGCAACAATCTTGACGATGGAAAGCCTCGGCCGCGCGCCTCGCCCCAGGCGGCCAAGGAGGGCGGCTGCATGCGAAGAACCTGCTGGATCTTTCTCGCCCTGTTGATTCTCGGCGTCACCATTGGCTCCGGCGCGTGGGCCGTCGAGAGACAATTGGCCGGCGTTCGCTTGGGCGAGAGGGCATTAGGCCTCCTGGACAGGCCTGGGTTTGGCCAGCCCAACTACATCGGCCCGATCGGCACTATCGCGCTCCCTACTACCGACCAGACCGGTGGCGCGGGCGCGGGTGGCGCCGGTGGCGCGGGCCGTTCCGGCCCCTCCGGACCTACGGGGGCGACCACTGGCCCGAGCCTCACCGGCGGTATGCGCGGCGGTGGAGGCCGAGGCGGTGGCATGCGCGGCGGTGGTGGGGGTGGACGTGGTGGCGGTGGTAGAGGTGGCGGCATGCGCGGCGGTGGTGGCGGTGGCCGCGGTGGTGGGCGTGGTGGCGGCGCACGCGGTGGCGGCGGCCGAGGGGGTGGTGGCCGCGGTGGCCGCGGCGGTGGTGGCGGCGCGGCGGGCGCTCGCGGAGGCGGTGGGGGTAGCGTCAGCGGGGCCGGGATGTACTGGTATTACCGGCGCGCCGCGGGCGCGGTGATGGTGCTGAGCCTCACCCTGATCGGTGAAGTGAAGGCGATCACCCTGAGCGGCACTCTCCCTTACAACGCCGGGCGCACTACCCGCAACATCGGACTTGCCAGCAGCTACATGGACGTGATCTCCCGCTATGGCTATCCCGATCAGACCGTGTCGCTCGGGAACGCCATCGAGCTGACTTACGTTGACCATGGTGTCCGCTTTACTCTGGAAAGCATGCGCGTAACGCGCATCGCCATCGGCGCCGAGATCGCGGGTGCGGTCGAGGCGGCCCCGGCCACCCCGGCGCCGGAAGCCGCGCCGCCGGTAGGCCTCTCTCCAGAGGAACTGCGAGGTTATCTGTAGAGATGATCGCCACGTCGCGTCGATCGGAGGAACGATAGCATGCGCGTGACTCGCTGCTTGGCTCTACCCAGGGACCTCGCCCGCGCCTTCCTGGTCCTGTTCGTCGTGTGCGTGGGGGTAAGCTCCATCCGCCCCGCGCTGGCCGTGGAGGATGGGCTGATGGGCGTTCGCATAGGAGCCTCCTACCGCGAACTCACCAGACGCTTCGGGACCCCCCACGGCATCCTGCTCGGCACCGGCGGCAGCATGATGTACCAGACGATGTCTCGCCCGCAGGCCGGTCTGCCCCAGTTCGGGGGCCAGGCGGCGCCCTCCGAGATGCCGGTATGGGTCAACCCCGTACTCGTTGGCTCCCTCGCCGCAGGCCAGGCGGAGTGGTTCTATGACTACCGGTCGAAGAAGGGCGTCGCGGTCGGGATCGTGCTCAATGGCGAAGGCTCCGATGCCGCGGTGATAGATGTAGTCGTCGCCGGGTTCGATAAGTACCTCAAGGGCAAGCCGACGCCGGTGCGCAGCCAGCGCGGCATCGCGCTCCAAAGCACCTTTGCCGACGTTCTCCGGAAGTACGGCTATCCTCCGCTGATTGAGATCTACACTCCAGGCGGCGGTGGCGGCGGCGCCCGCGCCGCAGGCGGCGCCATGCGCGCGGCCGGCGGTGGCGGCCGCGGTGGCGGTGGCCGCGGAGGCGGTGCTCGGGGTGGCGGCGGCCGGGGCGGTGGCGGTCGCGGCGGCGGTGGAATGAGAGCCGGAGGCGGCCGAGGTGGTGGTGGCGGTGGAGGTCGTGGCGGTGGCGGTGGAGGTCGTGGCGGTGGCGGCCGCGGTGGACGCGGCGGCCGGGCCTCGGCCGCCGGACCTGCGCTCGCTTCGGCGCCCGCGTCGATCAGCCAGCAATATGAGTTGGTCCTCACCGGCGGCCGGCGCGGTGGTGGCGGCGGCGGTGGAGGCCGTGGTGGCGGTGGTCGCGGTGGCGGCATGAGAGGTGGTGGTGGCGGTGGCCGCGGTGGTGGTGGCCGCGGCGGATTGCCGCCGCTGGGCGCGGCCGGCGCAGCCGCAGCCGCAGGCGCTGGCGTCACCGGATTCTCGGACACCCAGGCCGTCGCGTTCTCGCGCGACTGCATCCTCACTTACGAAGGCATTGCGTTCACGGTTCAGGATATGCGCGTGATGCGCATTCACGTTTCGGAATAGCCGAGGAAGCGCCGACGCGGCGCCGGGCGATTGCTCATTGTGACGAACGAACGCTAACGTGATTCGACGGTACCGACGACATGACCGGGGGAGCGTTGTCTCGCCAGAGGCGAACGCTCCCCTTCGCTTTTCCGTCGCCGGCTAGCTGCCGCGCCGATGCCCAATCCGTGTCTCCCGGGTGCAGACTAAGACGTCCACTTTCCGGTATAGTATAGGGAGAGGTGTTACCCCATGAGGCTGCGCTATCAGCTCGTCGTTGCGCTTCTGGTCATCACCATGATGGTGACCTCATTCCTGGCCGGTCGCCAGTTCCAATCGCTTGCGGCCCTGCTGCCTGGGGGGGATCTCGCCTCCCGCGGGCTGCTGTCCCTTGCCAGCACTGCCAGCGCCGACCAGAGCGGCGACGGCGGGGTAAGCCTGCGCCCACTGGAGACCTTCCAGGAGGTGCTTTCCCACATTCGGAAGCAGTATGTTTCCCCCATCAAGAACGATAAGGAACTCACCTACGGCGCCATCCGTGGGATGCTGTCCGTGCTCCGCGACGAGCCCTACAATGATCGCTACAGCCGCTTCCTCGACCCGGAGGAGTATCGCTCCTTCCTCGAGGAGAACGAGGGGCACTTCGGGGGCATTGGGGCGGAGTTGGGCGTGCGAGAGGTGAAGACCGCTCCCGCTCCCCGGGTGAAGGGAACCGAGGGCCTGCGCTGTCCCGTGTGCGGAACCGAGATCAGCAATCCCCGGCAGTACCAGGTCGTCATCGTCGCCCCGCTGCCCGACAGCCCGGCCGAGCGCCAGGGGCTCAAGGCCGGCGACCAGATTCTCACGTCGACGATGCCCCGACCGCGGCCCTCACCCTCAACGAGACAGTGCGCCACATCAAAGGGGCGCCGGGCACCGCCGTGAGCCTTCTCGTCAACCGGGAGGGACTCCCCGAGCCGCTGGAGGTGAAGGTCACGCGCTCCGTCATCAGCGTGAAGCAGCGTCGAGTACAAGATGCTGCCGGAGAAGATCGGCTACCTCCACATCAGCACTTTCAACGACACCACGCCCGGATCTGGTGAAGAGCGCCCTCAAGCAACTCCGCGCCGACGGCATGCGCGGTCTCTGCTGCTCGACCTGCGAAACGATCCGGGCGGCGGGCTGGAGGTCTGCGTCGAGGTCGCCAGCCAGCTTCGTCGGCAAGGGATCCGGTGGTCTACATCCAGGAGCGGGGCCAGCCCAAGCGGGACGTGCGCAGGCCACGCCCGAAGCGCGCCGCATCGAACTGCCCCTCGTGGTCCTCGTGAATAACGGCACGGCCAGCGCCTCCGAGATTCTCGCCGGCGCCATCCAGGACGACAAGGTCGGCAAGCTGGTCGGCGTCACCACCTTCGGCAAGGGCCTGGTGCAGACCGTCTTCCCGCTGCGCGACGGCTCCGCGCTCGACGCTGACCACGGCCCGCTACCTGACCCCTAAGCTGCGAGACATCGACCACAAGGGCATCGCCCCAGACCTGGTGGTCGAGCAGCCCAAGACCACGACGCTGGAGCCTCGCCCCCCCTCGGCGAGAAGGACGCCCAGGCCAACGCCGCCCTCAAGCTCCTGCGCCAGGAGATGACGGCCCAGGCGAAGGCGAACTAGGCGCGCCGCGGGCCGCGAAATGCGGCACCCAAAGTAGCGTTTTCGCGAAGATGCACCTATGTTCCACGTGGAACATTTCGGCCCTTTTGGGGGAGGGGGCCGGAACGGAATCGGAGGGTGGGCTGGGAGGCGGGGGCGTGGAGGGGAAGGGAGGGGGCGGGAAGCGGGAAATCGGGTAAGCAAGCAAGGCATTTATAGTACAAGAGGCAAGCTGAAATGGGGCCGATTTCCGTACGCGGGGATTT
The DNA here is from genome assembly GCA_963699135.1 of uncultured Armatimonadota bacterium. Lineage (GTDB taxonomy): Bacteria > Armatimonadota > Hebobacteria > Hebobacterales > Hebobacteraceae > JBEKKD01. The sequence continues at coordinate 3,652,168 of OY969415.1, forward strand.
CGCGATTTGCCCCAGGAGGCGGCTGGATGGGTCCAGGAGCGGGGGGCGGGTTGAGTAGGTGTCGCGAAATGCGTGCAGCAGAGGTTTTTTCGGGGAGGGCCTAACTATTTCACCTAGGGCAATTCAGAGGGGTCAGAGGGGAAGCTGGGGGCTTTTGGGGGTCTGAGAGCAGGGGTGCATGGGGGGCATCGAATGCACCTAACAGAGGGTGAGATTGGGTGAATTCCGGGGGGTAATGGGCCGTGCATTCCAGGGCTGGGAATGGGCTTTGATCGGGGTGTATTAAGGGGTTAGTACAGTGGGTTTGGGCATAGGCATAAGTGGAATGGGTCCAGGGGTGGGGGCGCGGGATCGCCGCCCTCCCGCCAGAGGCGGGCAAGCCCGGCGACACACGGGCAGGAAGGGCGTGACGGATCACGCCCCTATGTACGGAAGGAGAGCCCGCCGGAGGCGGGCTACGCGGGTTACCACTCGCTGGCGCTCGTGGCAAACCCTCCTCACGGCCGGCGGGCAAGCCCACGCCACTGGCCGGTGGGATGCTGCACGGCGAATACAGACACCAGGCGCGAGCAAGGTGCGGTACCTGAGTTCACGTCGGGCTTCGGCGATCACCGAGGGCAGAGCAGGGCTCAGTGGCGTGGGTTTGCGGCGGGAACCGCCGTAACCCGCGTTCGCCCCGGAGGGGCGAGGAGGGATGGCAGGAGACGAGCTCCTGCCCTACGGGCTTGCCTCCGAACCCACGCCGGGCTAGAATGGGCCGACCGGGGGGATGGCGATGAGCCGATCAGATGACGATCAACTCAATGGCGCGGACGTGAAGGGCAAGGAGGGAGGGGGTTCGGCAGCGCCCTATCGAAGCAGTGGGAGCATGCTTTATCGCGGCGCCCTCTGGTTGCTGTGGATCCTCACTGCGGTCTGGAGTGCGTGGATACTATCGGACCTGGTGACGCGCAGCGCTCCTAGCTTGCAGAGGTTCTCACTGATGCCTGGAGGCGGCCCGTTCACCGGGACAGAAGCTGCCCTCGCATGGGCCGGCTTTGTCCTCTGGGCTGGGGCTGGTCAGTTCGTGGCGCGGGAATGGAACCTGGCCGCGTGGAGGGCCCTTCTCAGAGCCCGAAAGACCTGGCTATGCTTAGCGGTCGCGTCGGTCGGGGTAGCAGCCTTATTGAATACCGCCGCCGGCCGCTCTGCCCTGCCATTGCTGGCTCTCGGAGGTGCCATCTCTGGCCTCCCGACCGGCCTGTTGGCAGGTTCGGCTATGAGGCTGAGTTCAGTGCTGCGGCGAGGTCGCACCGCGCCGGAATAGGTCGACCGGGGGATGGCGATGAGCCGATCAGATGACCACCACCTCAGTGGCATACCCGTGCAGCCCGAGGACGGAGGGGCTTTGGCGGCCCCCAGGCCCGCCGAAGGCGGACCGGAGTGGCGACATTCACCATTGGCCACAGGGCGCCGAGGTAGCGGGACGCACGCCTGATGTCTACGCGCTGGGCACTGCGACTCATCGTAGCTGCGGGTCTGTTGGCCACTATCGCATACGCAAAGTGGCAGATGGACGAACACGCGAGGCACGTGCTGGCCGCCAGCTTCTTGGGCACTGCCGCTGAAACAGGGCTTGATACAATCCTGTTCACGAACCCGTTGACCGGCGACTTGTGTGCAGCCGCCATCGGCACCGGAAGTATCTCTATTGTCTATCATCCCCAAGGGGGTGAGGAGATAGGGGCTCCCGCGACAGACCCATTGAGCACGATATGCGCATTTCTGCTGAGGAACAGCCAGGACTCCCTCTTCAAGCAGTTGCGATTCCTGGACCTAAGAACGTCGTGCGTTGTGGGATCATTGTCCTTTCCCGCCGACATGGAAGTTCTCAGCGAGTCACCGGCGTGGTCAGCAGACGGACGGTATGTCGCCATTGCGTGTAAGGGGCGCGGCAGCCAAGCCGAGACGCTGGTGGTACTGGTGAGCGCGCAGCGCCACCAGATCGTGAGAGTGCTGACTGTCCCCCTCGCGCCCGAGCCACGCGTGTCCGGTGTCTGGTGGACTTTGGGACAGGATGTGTTGCTGGCTCTCGATGGTCGGACGATCGCAGTTGACACTGAGACGGGAACTGTGAAGAGGACGTATGACTTCGAGGTGGTCGCCTACTCGCCGACTGGACAGGTGCTGCTCTGGCGGCAAGGTGTGCACTCGGCCGCGTCAAACATCAGTATCCCGGCCCGAAGACTGGTGCATTGGCCCATTCCGTACTTCTCGGCACAGTGGTTCCCTGGCGGGGAGTTCATATTGCTCTATAGTGGTATTTCAGTGTGGGGGGCCCCCTTTCATCTCGAAGTCTACGAGGTCTCAACAGGCGAGAGCGCAGACTTGATAGCGTTCTGGAACGGGCCGCCGCCGGGTGGGCTTTCCCTGACCCGAAGCAGCTGGATCGGTGCAGCGGGAAGCAAGTAGGGGAATCACGCCTCTGCCGTCTCGTTGTTTCGACAACTCTGAGTCCGCCGAAGGCGGACCGGGGTGGCGGCATCCATGCCCAGCCACGGGCCGAGGCAACGGGAAACCCGTTGCCTCGCTGCGGTCCAGTGGGTCCGCAGCTCTGCTACCGAAGCAACGCGTACTGGAGGGGCTTCGGCAGCAAGCTACCGAAGTAACGGGAACTCCATGCCCACCAAGCCAGCTCTGAAGCGAGTCATCAGCGCCTCTCGCCGCACGGACCTGGTTGCTCACTATCCGGAGCAACTGGCGGCGCGGTTGCGCCAGCTCGGCCCAGACAGTGTCCACACGGTGGTGATCTGGACGAAGGACGCGACCAATCTGCTGCGACACCAGGGCCTTCGCGACGCCCTCGCCGGGGCGGGGCAGGTGTTCGTTCACTGGACGATCACGGGGCTGGGTGGCTCTTTTCTGGAGCCAAGCGTGCCCCCTCCCGCCGCCCAGCTGGCCTTGCTGGGCGACTTGGTCGCCTTCGTGGGTGACCCCCGGCGGCTGCATTGGCGCTATGACCCCTTGATCTCCGCCCGGCGGGGGGAGGAGCGCGCCGGCAACATCGATCCGCGCCTTTTCCGATCACTGGCGGAGCCGCTGGCGGCCGCCGGCGTTCCGGTCGTCCACACCTCTTTCGTGACGCTCTACCCCAAGGTGGTGCGCCGACTGGCTGCGGCTGGGGTGGAGGTGGAGGCGGCGCCCGAGGGGGAGCGCGCCGCCATTCTGGAAGAGCTGTCTGCCGTCGCTCGGAGCCTGGGGATGGTTCTCACGACCTGCTGTGAGGTGGCGCAGGGGCGGCAGCGCTGCATCGACGGCGACCTGCTCACGGCGCTCCATCCGGCGCAGGAGCCATGCCGCACCGACCGCGCCAGGGGGCAGCGGGAGCTTTGTGGGTGCACGGCCAGCCTGGACGTTGGCAGCTACCTGCCGTGCCCCAATCGCTGCCTCTACTGTTACGCCCATCCACAGCGCTGAGGGAATCTCGGCCCGCTCTCCAGTCCTGCTCCGACCGGCGACCTCCGGAACGGATTCTTCGCTCGTCTGCCTTCGGCAGACGGCTCGGAATGACAGCAGACGGCCTCCTCCTCCCTATGCTGGTGGCCCTGACCCAGCCGAGACCCCCACGGTCGCCACTGCCCAGAGGGCAGCGCCTCCCTCGGGGTGACATGGGAGTGGCGTCTCCTCCCTGCAGCGGGGGTCCTGTTGCTCCGTGGTCACGGCCGACACAGGAACGGCGATGCGTCTCCCGAACTGTCATGCGGGGGATGAATATGGCCTATTGCCCAGTGTGCAAACTCGAATACCGGCAGGGAGTAGCCAGATGCCCGGACTGCCAGGCCGATCTGGTCTCCGGGACCCCGCCGGCCGAGCGCCCGATCAGCCCGAGCACCCGCCCCGTCCGGCTCTGCACGGTTCCCGACGCCAGCGCCGGGGAGATTGTCCACGCGGTGCTGGCCGAGAACGGGGTGCCGGCTGTGCTGCAGCGACATGGACCCATCACCGGTGAACTCGGCCACGTCACTGACGGCCTCACCGAGGACTACGTGATCATCATGGTCCCTGCAAACCGGCTCCAGGAGGCGCTGGAGATCCTGGAATCGATGCAGTCCGGCGCGGTCGAATGGCCAGATGGCATGGAGCCGGAAGAATAGCAGACCGACCTCGAGAACCACTGCTGGAACGCGCGGCCCGGTCGGTCTGGGGTCCCCTCGGACTCACCCTGACCGCGCTGACCATTTTCATCATCGGTTTCACCCTCCTCTACCAGCGGCTAGAGGGCTGGGACTTCCTCACTTCGCTAATCTTCACTCTCGCAACCATCACGACCGTCGGGTACGGGAATGTGTTCCCGAGCCATCGCCCAGGCGAGATCGTCACCGCGGTCCTGATGGCGGTGACGCTGACCTCCGTGGTGGTGGTGCTCAGCACCTTCGCCTCCAGGCTAATCACCACGCTATCTCGGGGGATGAGTCCCATGGAACGCAACGAACAAGCCATTCAGGGCCTTCAGGACCACATCGTCGTCGCCGCCTCCGGAGAGCTAGCCGCGATGCTCGTCCAGAATCTCCGGGCGCGCGAGCTTCCATTCGTCGCGATCACCAATGACGACGCGGTTTACACCCGCTGGTTGGAGGAGGGCGTCCCCAGCGTGCTCGGCAATCCCGACGACGAGGACATTCTGCATCGCGCGGGAGTCGAGCGCGCGAGGGGGCTGATCGTCGCCCTCGGCTCCGACGCCGACAACGTCTTCGTCACTCTGAGCGCCCACGACCTGAACCCGCACCTGCGCATCATCGGCCGCGCGCACAGCGCCTCGTCGATCATGAAGCTGCGCCGCTCCGGTGCGAACGAGGTGGTGCTGCCAGAGCAGGTCGCCGCCATCAACCTCGTGGACTTGTTCAGGGATCCGGCCCACGTCAGCATGGGCGTGCGCCAGGCGGTGGGCGAACTCAGGGAGGCGCTTCGCGACTCCGCAGCCACTTCCGCCAGCCAGCGGAGCCATGCGATGCAGGTGCTCTTCCGGGCGGTCCGGCTCGCCCTTCAGGAGCTGGGCCCAGACATGGACACGACGCTCTACACCCTCGGGCAGCAGTTCGGCGCCGACGCGGTCGCTCCCAACCTGTCGGGCGATCGGCTTTGCGACTTGCTCGAAGCGCTCTCCCCCAAGTGGGCGGCGGCCGGGCTGGGGTACTTCCAGGTCATTTCCTGCGCCGACCACTCCGCCCGCATCACGGAGACTGATTGCGCGACCTGTGAGGGAATGCCCTCGGTCGGCAAGCCCGTCTGTCACCTGGAGCGAGGCGTGCTCGCCGGCGCCCTCGAGGCGCGCCTGGGGCGAACGGTTCAGGCGCGGGAGACGAAGTGCTGGGGCATGGGCGACCGCATCTGTGAGTTCGAGGTCACGGTAGACGCGGACACGCACCGGACCCAGGAGTAGGGGTCCGGGCGGGTAGGTTGGCCGGCACCCTACCAGTTGCTGTAGTGGGAACCGTCCAGCGCAGAGAGCGTAGCGTTGCTGTGGACCGCGCCCGACGCGTTATCGTAGACCCAGTCTGAGGCCCCGGTGAAGGGATCCTTCGGAAGGTTCCCATCGCCCGTCTGGAGATACGGGCCGTCGTACGACATACGGTCCACTTGTCCCCCCTGGCCATCCGAGTCGCCACTGATGGAGGCGCCGTCGTGAGCCATGACGTCGACCACGCTCGGGGGCCAGGCCCCTGTCGTACTCTCAAAGCGCTCTACTGCGTCGCGCAGTTGCTTCAGGTTACCGCGGAGTTGCGCTTCCTTGGCGGTGCGCCTTGCGCCCATGGCCCGCGGAATGACGAGCATGCTCAGGATCGCGATCACGACGATAACGATCAGCACCTCGATCAGCGTAAAACCCCGGCTTCGATGGCCCAGAGGGCCAGTCGTCACCACGATGAAGCCTCCACTTCTGTCCCCGGAGAACCTTGCATGACATGGCGCCAGCAAGGCCCAGGACGCCCGACCATAGGGAGGCAGCGCCGTTGCGTGAGCGCCCCCTTGGGCCTGCGTCTCTGTTCGGTTATTCCACAATGCGGTCGCCCAGACACTATCGGTGTCCGTGTTGCGACACGCCACGCGGCTTCCCGGTCCCGGTCAGCCCCGGCCATGCCAGGAAGTGCACTCGCTCTGCTGGAATCACTATTCCGGCCGGGACAGGAGAAGGCTAGATGCTAGAAAAGCCGCTAGAGGCGTTACAGGTGCTCACGGACGAGCTGGGCCGCGTCCTGAGTCAGGTGCGGGCGGAGGAGATGCAGGCGTTAAGGGATGCCGTTCTGGGAGCCCAGTCTGTCTTCGTCACCGGCGAGGGACGCTCAGGGCTGGTCGCCAGGTGCTTCGCCATGCGCTTGGCGCACTTGGGGCTGAAGGCGCAGGTCGTGGGGGAGACGGTCACGTCGGCGTTTCGCCCAGGGGACCTGCTGATCGCCGTCTCCGGCTCGGGAACGACGTCCGCTACCTGTCTTCACGCCTCTTCGGCGGCCGATCAGGGGGGGAGGGTGCTGGCGGTGACGGCGAATCCTGCCTCGCCCCTTGCCAGAAGCGTAGACCTGGCCCTGCTGGTCCCTGTCCAGGGCTCTGCGCAGTTCGGCGGATCCCTGTTCGAGCAGAGCGCCCTCGTGCTGCTCGACGCCATCGCGCTGGCGCTTCAGGGAAGTCTGGGGAGGACAAGCGGGGAGATGCAGGCCCGCCACGCGACGCTGGAGTGAGGGCGGCGCAGTTGTGGGCGAGGCCTTCGTTCATCGGAGTGGCGTCCGCCTCAGCGGACGCCGACTTCTGGAACGGATTCCTCGCTCGTCTGCCCTTGGCAGACGGCTCGGAATGACAACAGACGGCCGCCTCCTCCCTGGATTGGTGGCCCTGATCCAGCCGAGACCCCCACGGTCGCCGCTACCCAGAGGCAGCGTCTCCCTCGGGGTGACAGTGGGGGAGTGGCGTCCGCTTCAGCGGACGCCGACCTCTGGAACGGATTCCTCGCTCGTCCGCCCTTGGCAGACGGCTCGGAATGACAACAGACGGCCGCCTCCTCCCTGGATTGGTGGCCCTGATCCAGCCGAGACCCCCACGGTCGCCGCTACCCAGAGGCAGCGTCTCCCTCGGGGTGACAGTGGCGGCATAGCGTCCTCGGAGCCGGCGCTCCTGCCTCCCGCTGAAATGGAGAGCCCCACCCGAATCGTTGGCAAGGCAGAGCAGGGGCACAGCGCCAACTCGCACGGGCGGGGCTCATGGTCCCTCATCCAGACAGCAGAACGCCCTTCCAGTAAGGCGGAAGGGCGCTCCAGGCCTACACCAGTCGGTCGCTACGCCGCCGACTACGGCATCTCAACACGGGTGCTAGCCCGTGGAACGTACAGTTTCTACCACAAATGCCCGCGGGCCGAAAGCGGCCTTACCGGACAGTTGTTAGCATAGTCAATCACGCGTGGCGGATCGTGTCACACAAGGCCTGCACGGCCTTGGGGGCGGGCGCCGGTGGGACGGCGTAGAACAGGCGATACAGCGCCACGATCGCCAGGGCGAGCAGAATCAGTATCACCACCAGCCGCGCGGCGCTGGCCCGTTGACGGCGCGCTTTCACAGCCCCACCCGCTTGTCGGTGCTACGCCCACGCCGTTTCGCGGACGCAGGCGGGCGCTCCCGACCGATCACATCTCGGCTCACCACAGCTCCGTTTTCATAGGTGATGCGCGTGGTCTTGCTGACCCCGGGGCCGAGTTCTTCGCGCACGTCCCTTCGCGCCACGACGGTGATCGGGGGCAACTCGCCCGGAATCATCAGCTTCTCTCCTGCGTGGATGCGGCCCAGGTCCACCTCCGGGTTTGCCGCCGCGAGACGGCTGACGGGGACGCGATAGAGCAGGGCGATCTTCCAGCCCGTCTCCCCTGGCTTCACCTCGTGCGAGCCTTTGGGCGCAGAGGCCTTCAGCACCTTCTCCACCGCGGCTTCAGCGGAGGCCGCGAACCGGTCCGCTGGAACTTGCCGGTCCTCGATCTTCACGCTCTCCTTGAACGCTGCCTGTATGTCGCTGACGTTGGGCGAGAGTTCCTGGATCAGCTTGGACAGGGTTCGGATGGCATCGGTGCGGGTCGGCAGTCCGATGACCAGCTCCCCATTCACCAGAACTGCGGAGGCCTGCACCACCGGCTCCAGTTTCCCGGCCAGAATAGTCATCGCCTGGGCATCGCCCAGCACGCGCTCCCCGGCCGCCGAAACCGAGTGCAACGTCACCTTGTGCGAGAACGTAACCTCGGTGGAGACGCCCGCGCTCTTCTTGATCTCATCGAGCACCCGGTTGGCGTCGGAGCGGCTTGCCACCACTACTGTCGGATGCCCGTCGATGGCAATCACGCACACGCGCCGGACGCCTAGCTTCCCGAAATGAAAGGCGAGCACGCCGGCGAGGATGACGACGAAGATGGATCGCTCCACCCAGAGCCGGCGGCGGAGCCCGCGAATTTCACCCTCGTCGGAGGTCCTCTTCATGGTCTCTTACCTACCCCTCTCACTCGCGCGCGGTCGATCGCCGCGGCCTCACGGCTTCGCCGGCCGCTCCACCCGTTCCCACCACTTGAGGTCGATGTCGGGGAACACCGCATCCCGATCCCGGCAGTCGGCCAGGAACGTCTGTTCCGCTTCACTTAGACCCTCGCCACCGGCCGCGCGTCGCGCGATATCCGCCAATCGCGTGAAGGCTTCGTGGTGGAAAGCCGCCCGCCGCTCCGCGTAGTCCCGCGCGGTCCAGGTGGAGATCAGGAATGGCCAGTCGGAAGCCTCCAGCAGGAGCAGCTCTCTCGCCGCCTGCTTCAGAATGTCCGCCACCGCGCCGTCGGACCTCGCCGCCAACTGCGCGAGCTGCGCCATCTCGGCCTCGTCCGCGTAGACGTCGCGCCAGATCCACGAGGTCCACTCGTTCAGCCAGATCCAGTGGAATCCGCCCTGGCCCCACGAGCTTTCCGGCAGCGACACGGCCACCTCGGGGGTATGGGCCTCCAGGTACTCGCGGCAAGTAACCAGATCCACCGCCGGATTGCGGTCGATCCCCTTCAGCACGTGGTAGAGCCAGTCCGGGCCTTCGAACCACCAGTGGCCGAAGAGCTCGGCGTCATAGGGAGCGCACAAGATGCCAGGCTTGCCGGTGCGATCGTAGTGCGCGACCATCAGCTCGTGCACCAGCGAGCAGAAATGGTCCGCGTTCTCCGGCACCCGTTCCGCCGCCCGCTCGGGTTGGTAGCGTTCTTTCGCGCCGAGGTCGGAGCTTGGGGCCGTGACCCGCCAGTAGCGGTGACCGCCCGGGAAGTGCTTCTTGTGAAAGTCGAGGTACCACCCATCCCCCGGGTAGCCCTGGTCGCCGCTCCACACCTGGATGCCGGTGCGCTCGTCGCGAGTGAACGCCGCCACCGGGGGACAATCCTCGGCGGCGGAGGCGACCAGGTAGACTTCGTGGGGGGACTTCTCGACGCTGACCGCGCCCGGCCGGTAGCTGGCGCGGAACTGCTCCCAGAGCCGCTGCAGGCCGGGGAAGCGCTCCATGTAGACGCCGGCGGCGGCGCCCCCCATCAGCGTCGCGGTGTCAACGATGAAGTACGCCGATGCCGTTCTCGGCGAGGAACTCCTCGACGCCTTTGCGGAGTTGCGGCTGGTGCGGGCCCTCCTTCCGGCAAGGGCGAGGCCCACTCGTACCGCGGTCGGTAGGCGCATTCCGGGAGCCAGAAGCCTCGCGGCGCTCGCCCGAAGTGGCGCCGGTAGGAGGCGACGGCCTGCTTCACCTGGGCCTGCACGGACTCGTCACGGCCGATCAGCGGCAGATACCCGTGGGTGGCCGCGGAGGTGATGATCTCGAGGTGGCCGTCATCCTGGAGCTTCCGGAAGCTGCCCGATCAGGTCTCCGCCGTGTTCGTCCCGGAAGCTATCCCGGACGGCGAGGAAACGGGCGCGCCACATCTCGGCGAGGTCGACGAAATCCGCTTCACCTTGCTGCCTGAACTCGTCCCGGTTCTCCTGCGCGACCTTGCTCTTCGCCTCCAGGTAGTCGACGAACTGGCCGGCGAAGTCTGGATCGGCCAACTGCTCGCAGAGCACCGGAGTGAGGCCGAGCGTGATCTTGGGCGAGATGCCCTCGGCGACCAGCCGGTCGAACACCTGGAGCAGCGGGAGGTAGCTCTCCGCCGCGCACTCGAACAGCATGTCCGAGCCATGGGGCCACTTCCCGTGGGTCAGCACGTAGGGCAGGTGCCCGTGCAACACAAAGGTGAACGCGCCCGCGGCCTGAGATGGAGCATTAGTCACAGTCGAGGTCTCCTCGCCCAAAGTCTGCACTCAAGAGAACGTCGTTCGCGCCGGTCCGCGACGCTAGGGGCTACCGGCCACCCCTTGCTCCGCCGCCCGGACCGGTTCCGCGACGGAGGACAGCTCGTTCAGCAGCAGGCAGGCAAGCACGAACTTGCCCATGGTCCAGGCGTGAGGCACGGCCCAGTGGTCGCCCGGGTGCCCGCCCATCATCTCGGGCAGCAGCCCGGTGGAGGTGCCGGCCGCGAGCACGGCGCGGATGGCGGCGACCGCGCGCGCCCGATAGGTTCCGGCCTGCTCCGAGCCGGGTTCGCAGGCGAGCGAAAGACGCAGCAGCGCCCGCGCCAGCCAGATCGTGGTGAGCGCGCCCGGCCCTCCGCCGGCGTACCCATCGCCATCGAAGCGCAGCAGAGTCTCGGCCTCGCCGAAGCGCACTCCCAGCTTCTGCACCAGGGCGTTGACACACCGGTGAGCGATCGCCAGTTCCTCCGGGTCGCCGAGGTCGAGGAACTCAAACGGGACGATCAACCCCAACGCCGAGGCGTCGGCGGACGGATCGAGGCGGCCATCTGTGTCGAAGCCGCGGGCGAAGGTATCGCCCAGCCAGAGCTTCGACATCACCGCGTCCTTGATGGCGGCCGCGACCTGCGCGTACTCCTCGGCGATCTCTTTGCGGCCGGCGATCTGGGCGAGGTAGGATCCCTCCCGAAGTGCCGCGCTGATGGCCGCATTCGAGTAGGTGAAGCTGCCACGGAAGATCTCCCAGAGGTCGATGGCAGGCCCGTGGAGGCCGGTCTTGTCGTCGATCTGCGCGATCAGGTAAGCGCCGGCCCGGAAGGCCGATTCGCCCACCGCGGCGACGTACTCGGCGCGCTCCTCTCCCTCCAGGCTCCGGGCATGCCGGCCCATGGCGAACAGCACCGAGGCTGTCTGGTCAATCTGAAGCCGATCCTGTTCGGTGCACCAGGCCGGCCCCCGCTGTCCGCTCAGCCAGTATCTCTGCTCCCAGTAGCCTTCCTGGCGCTGCGCGTGCATTGCCCACGATAGGAAAGGCCTCAGGTAGCGCCGGTAACCGGCGGCATCCAACGCGAGACAGACCTCTACCGCGTCCCGCGGCCAGCAGTAGCCATAGCCGCCGGAGCGCTCGAAGGCGGGATCGAACTCGGGAGCGGCGAGGACGGACCCGACGTCCGGGTCGATCAGCAGGTCCATCGCCAGCAAGCAGCGGTAGTAGGCCTCGCGCAGGTCAGCGTCGATATCTACTTGCCGGGCCTGGGCGACGAACTCGCTCCCCTTACTCTCCGTCCAGCGCAGCGCGGCTTCCCATCCCAGATCGCGGTAGGTGAGGATGCGCTCCACCGCCGCCAGCTCGTTCGTCTCCGCGGCGATGATGAGGTCATGGGCCACGCCCTGCCCGGGGGCCAGCGACAGATTCCAGCCCACCGCGAGGTCGATGTCACCGATCTCCTCCGCGCTGCCGGTTGAGATGCCCACCGGCCATCTGCTGCTTCGCGGCTGCTGGGAGTGTCGCCTCGTCCGCAGCCGTATTCATCGAGAGTGTCCGCCGAGATGGCGAAGCAGATGTTGCGCCAGTAGGCGATCGCCAGGTTGCGGTCGGCGTGGAAGTGGACGGCGTTCTTGTTCTGCACTTCGCCGAGCTGCAGGTCGAGGTACTGGAAGAGCTGCGCCCGGAGCGGTCTGCCCCCGACGTTGCTCGCCTCGAACCGGCGCAAGAGCGTCGATTCCGTCGGGTGGACGAAGTCGGTGATCGTAATCGCCAGCCCGGACTCCCGGTGCCGCAGTCGGGTCTCGACTATGTTGGTGCGGCCCAGGTAGCTCTGGCTCGACTCCCAGCTCGCGTCAAACGTCCAGACGAGCTTCCCGGAGGAGGGGAAGTAGACGGCCGGCATTCCCTGGTGGAGGTTCTGGGCGAAGTCGATATGCGGATGGAAGAAGCTCATCAACTCGCCGCTCGCGCCGAGCGTGACGAGCACCCGAGAGTTGCCCACGGCTGAATTGGGTTGGTAGACGGGCAATCTCTCTCAGCTCCCGTGCCGGTCGATGGCGCGCTGGTACAGCTCAACGTAGGCCTGGGCCGAGCGCCCCCAGGAGAAGTCCGCACGCCATCGCGTTCTGCACCAGCTTCTGCCAGGCCGGCGCTGCCCTCATAGTGAGCAGGGCCCGGGAGATCGCACCAAAGAGCGCCACCGAACTGTGCTCCCGGAACGAGAAGCCATTCCCGGCCTCCGTCTGCGGGTTGAAGTCGGAGACGGTGTCGGCCAGCCCGCCGGTGTGGCGCACGATGGGGATGGTCCCATAGCGGAGGCAGATCATCTGCCCCAGCCCGCACGGCTCGTAGCGCGAGGGCATCAGGAAGAAGTCGGAGCCGGCGTAGATCTGGTGGGCCAGGGCGTTGTCGAACCCCAGCACCAGCCCCATCTTCTCCGGGTGAGCTTTCGCGACATCGGACAGCAGGTCGTGGTAGTAGTGCTCTCCCGTGCCCAGCAGCGCGAACTGGATATCGAGCTGGAGCAAGTGCGGCAGCACCTCGCTCAGGATATCCAGCCCCTTCTGCGTTGCCAGCCGCGACACCAGTCCGAAGACGGGAGCATCCGGGCGATCGGGGAGCCCGAGCTTCTTCTGCAGCGCGGCCTTGTTCGCCGCCTTTCCCTTGAGATCGGAGGCGCTGAACCGCGCGGGAAGGAGCGGGTCGGTGGCGGGGTTCCACTCGTCATAGTCGATGCCGTTCACCACGCCGAACAGGTCGGCGCTCCGCTTCGCCAGCACTCCCTCGAGCCGCTCGCCGTACTCCGCGGTCTGAATCTCCCGGCGTAGGCCGCGCTGACCGTACTCAGCAGGTCAGCAAACACCAGCCCGCCCTTCATGAAGTTCACTTGCCCGTAGAACTCCAGGCCGTCCATGGTGAAGAGCGAACGATCGAGCCCGACCCGGTTCAACACCTCCGGCCCGAACACGCCCTGGTAGGCGAGGTTGTGAATGGTATAGAGCGTGGCAATGGGCGAGAGCGCGGGATCGTCCCGGTAGCTGCTCTTCAGGTAGACGGGCATGAGGCCGGTCTGCCAGTCATTGGCAGTGGATGACCTGGGGCTTCCAATCGCCCTTGCGCAGGAACTCGAGCACGGCACGAGAGAACGAGCGCGAAGCGTTCGCCGTCATCGGCATCCCCGTAGAGGCTCTTGCGGTCGAAGTGCTTGGGGCTGTCGATCAGGTACGTCTTGACGCCGGGGATGGCGTCGCTGACGAGAACGCTCACCTCGGTGTTCGCGCCCAGGGATACCCGGAACGGCGCGCCCAGCGGCGAGAGCTTGAACTTCTTACCATCGATCACGCTGTAGCGAGGCATGGCCACTCGGACATCGTGGCCCAGCGCCGCCAACGCCTTGGGCAGAGCGCCCGCGACATCGGCCAGTCCGCCCGTCTTCGCAAACGGGACCACCTCGGATGCGCATACCAGAACTCGCAACCCCATCGCCGTTCACCCCCTTGGCGCTAGGTTCGCGATCGCCCCGCGGCGGCTGCCACGAAGGCCGCGAACAACTTGCCTTGAACCGGATCGGCCACCATCCGCTCCGGGTGCCACTGCACCCCCAGGACGAAACCTGGCTCCGGCGCCTCGATGGCCTCTATCACATTATCGTCCGCCCACGCCACCGCCCGCAGCCCCCCGCCTGTGATTCCGTTCGCCTGGTGGTGGAAACTGTTCACCTCCAGCCGCTCACTTCCCAAGAGGCGGCCCAGCAGGCTGCCCGCCAGCACCCTCACTTCGTGCGTGCTGTCGGCGTGCTGGCGCGCGTTAGGCACAAGATCGGGTATGTCCTGTGTCAGATTCCCACCAAAGGCCACTCCGAACACCTGCGCCCCGCGGCAAATCCCGAACACCGGCAGCCCCGCGGCGACCGCTTCCCGCGCTAACCGGAGTTCCAGCTCATCTCGCGCCGCATCGACGCCATCGGTCTTGGGGTGCCTGGCCTGGCCGAAGAGAGCCGGGTCGATGTCCCCCCCTCCGCTCAACAGCAGCCCATCCAGATTCGTGATCGGCGGCTCGCCCGCGCCGGCCTCGATCTCCACCACCTTCGCGCCGTGCGCCTCCAGGGCTCCGGTATAGGCGCGGCGTAGTTCGGGAGTCGCGCGGGAAGAGAAGGTCACTCCAATTGTGGGGAAAATGGTGCACTCAGCCATCGTTCAGGTGCGATCTTAGCAGCGAAAGGAACGCAGGTCAACGCATGATGCGCCGCGAGAGGCACAGCCGAGGCGCGAATGTGCGCGTTTCGAACCCGACGGGAGTAGCGTGGCGAAAAAGGAAAACAAAGAGGCCGGCGGAGCCGGCCTCGCGAACTGCGGAGGGATGTGCGGCGCGACTAGGGGGTGGGCTTCTTGGCGAGACGACGCGCCAGGCGCGACTTGCGCCGGGCCGCCTGCCGCTTGTGGATGATGCCCTTCGTGGCGGCCTTGTCGAGCAGCCGGTTGGCGACCTTCACCGATTCGCTAGCCGCGCCGGTGTCGGCGCCCTGGATGGCCACCCGCGCCTTGCGGATCATGGTCTTGACTTCGGATCGAACGTTGAGATTGCGCACGCGCAGCCTGCGCGAGCGGATGACGTCTTTCTTCACCGACTTAATGTTAGGCAACTGATCGCACCTCCACGTGGCCCTGGATTATAGCACAGCGAGGCGGCCGGCGACAACCCCCGCGGAGGGAGAGGGGAGGGGGCACGCCGATGGCGGGCGAACGGGATTCACCGCAGAGACGCAGAGAGCGCAGAGGAGGGAGGCCGCCTGCGGCGCATTCGCCAGCTGTACGGTGGAACCCAGCGCATCCCCTCGGCTCCGCTCGGGGTAGACTCCGTGATGGAAGCTGCCGTCCTGGGAGATGAGTTCCCCATAGCCCGCCGGCTTCAGGGTGCAATGGCGGCTGTGGTGCCCGATCATCGCACCCCCTCGGGTGCGCCTACGATAGCGTCATCCCGCTCCGGCGGCAAGCTACCGCACCAACAGATAGTGGCCCTAGTTCTTAAGGTGCACCCAGACTACGTACACAAGGGTCTCGTCGTGCGCAGAGTCGGTGATGGCAACGCTGGTCCACTTACCTTCACCGAACCGGCGTACAGCCACGCGTGCTCTCTTCCCCAAGGGCGGCCACCAAGCAGGAGCGGCGTCTGCGGGGTCTACCCCATACATGTCCCGCAGACTAGTCTCGCGGAACTCGACACCGGTTGCCGACTGGTACTGTTCCACGAACCGGAGGACCGTGTCCGGGGGCGCCCCGATTTTCGCCCAGATCCGGTCCCCCATAATCGACTCGTCGCAGACCGACTCGTGCAGACGCGCCCCCGCTGGCAGTGGCAGCTGCGCGCGCGTGGAGATATCCTCAAGGCTGGCAGGGCGCGGAGGCGCGGCGAACCATCTACTGCCCAGCCATCCAAGCCATCCAAATGCGACCAACACGGCA
Source organism: uncultured Armatimonadota bacterium (assembly GCA_963699135.1). GTDB lineage: Bacteria > Armatimonadota > Hebobacteria > Hebobacterales > Hebobacteraceae > JBEKKD01. Next base: position 3,667,927 of record OY969415.1, read on the forward strand.
AAGCCAGCGAGCAGGCACCCTAACCGACCTGAAGAGCGTCTACGTGCAACCACCAAGTGCGATGACTCCAGTCTAGGGGAACGTCCAAGTGCGGGTCAGCTGACCGACATGGACGAACTCCCTGGCAAGCCCGGCAGTTCCGTTGCCCCGGCGCCCCGCCACCGCCGAAGCCCCTCCGTCCTTGGGCTTCACGGGCGCGCCATTGAGATGGTTGTCATCTGATCGGCTCATCGCCATCCCCCTGGTTGGGCCATTCTAGCGCGACGCGGCTTTGGCGGCAAGCTAGCGAAGCAACGGGAACGGCATTCACCGCAGAGACGCGGAGAGCGCAGGGGATGGAGAGGCCCGCTACGCGGGCGGAACGGCGGAGGCTTAGCCGCCGATGAACCCGCCAGAGGCGGGCAGGCGCGGATGAACGCAGATAGGGGAAGGCCGCCTTCGGCGAGAGGGGCGGCAACGGCGAGATTGCCACGCCCCGCCTTCGGCGGGGCTCGCAATGACAGTGCGGAGGGATGGCAGGACCAAGGTCCTGCCGAACGGGGACGGCAACGACAACGGCGAGATTGCCACGCCCCGCCTTCGGCGGGGCTCGCAATGACAGTGCGGAGGGATGGCAGGAGCAAGTCGCCGGAGGCGGCCAGGGCTCTGCTGAACGGGAGGGGGAGGGCGCAATGAATTGCGCCCCTACAACGACAAGGCGTGACCCCAAGGAGTAGAGCGCAGGCGCCGACCATGGTTCCGGGGTCACACCCGACGCCGACGCGCAAGCGGCGCCCGCAACTGCGAGCGCCGCTCTGGTTTCCTTATTGGAGGAGGGGCTACTTCCGCACGTCTATCCAGACCCGGCAGCTCATGCCCGGCTTGAGTTGGTCCTTCACATCCCTGACCGAGGCCGGGTCGAGGGTTAGCCTGATCGGCACTTGCTTCAGCGACCAGGGGGTGTCGTTGGCCGTATACTCGGTCGCGCCTCCGACTTGGAGCACCTCGCCCTTGAAGGCGCGACGCTGGAACGCGTCGATGTAGATGATCGCCGGCTGCTTCTCTCTGACCTTCGAGACCAGCAGTTCGGAGACCGAGGCGGTGATCCAGAACGGGCTGTCGGTGGAGACGATGGTAACCACCGGGGCTCCGCTGAGAACCACTTCTCCTTCGTGGATGCTGGGGCCCTGACCGGCAATCACGACGCCGTTCTCGCTGCTCATTAGCTGAGTGTAGGACAGTCGCGCCTTCACCGCCTCGAGCGCGGCCTTCGCCTCGGCCACCGCCGCTCGCTGCGACAGCACATCCTGTTCCTTCAGCGAGACGTTGCGACCCAGCGACTCGGCGGCCCTAACTCCCGCCTCCGCCTGCCGACTCTCCGCAGCGAGGGTTGCCACCGGGCTCTGCACAACCGCTACCGCCAGCGTTGCTTGCGCCGAAGCCACGGCCTGCCGCGCCGCTTCGATGTCCTCCGACCGGCTGCCCGCCATCACCAGGCTCAGCTTCTGCTTGCGCTGGGCCACCGTCGCCTGGGCCACTTCCTGGTCGGTGCGAGCGCTATCCAGCGCCTGAGCCGACACCGCGCCCTCTTTCTGCAGCTTCTCCATTCGGCGCATCGCCGCGGCCGCGTTCGCCGACTGGGACTCGGCGGCCGCCAGATCGGCCTTTGCCTGCTCGATCTCCTGAGGTCGGGCCCCGGCCTGCAACTGCGCCAGCCTCGCCTTCGCCGCCGCCAGGTCAGCCCGCGCTTTCCTCACCGCGTCCGGCTGGCTTCGCTCGGCCTGGTCAAGCCGCGCCTGCGAGGCGCTCAACTGAGCCTGGGCCTGCTCGATGGTCGCGGCGCTCTGGCGAATGGTCAGCTCCAGGTCGGCCTCGGCGCGGCTCGAGCGCGCTCTGCGTGGCCTGCAGGCTGGCCTTCGCCTGATTCACCTGGGCGTTGATGTCCGCATTGTCGAGCACCGCGACGGGCTCTCCTTTGTGGACGATGGAGCCGGTTCTGACCAGCAGCTTGCGGAGCCGGCTGTCCTCTTTCGCGGAGAGCGTGACCACGTACCCACTGACCCGCGCGTAACTGGTGCGAACGTGGGTCATGGAGTACCAGATCGCATACCCGCCGTAGACCAGGCCCGCCAGCGTCAGCAAAGCGGTCCCTGCGAGCACATAGTGCCACCAACGAATTCGTCGCGCCCCCGCCTCGCCAGAACCCCTCGGTCGAGTTCTCGACGTGGGTCGCGTCGCTACTGTCATAATGGCCTCACTGCCTCCTACACGATGAATTGGCCGACGCGGGGTAACGGCGGAACGGGCGCTTCCGTGGTATCACTGCCGAGGTGATCCCCAGTCAACCGCTCCCGCCTACTGATGGCGCCAAGGCGTCACCAGCCCATCCACCCCACGCTGGACCGAAATCGCCTGTCCAGCGTCAACAGGCTACCTGAACCTTATACCTCGCGGCTCCGACTCCTTCCTCTTCGCCACGGACTCCGAACTTTCCGCCCAACTGACCGGCCTGTTGGTTTTCCGGAGCAAACAGGGTAACATGGGAAACGTTATGATCTTGCATCGGCTTCACACCGCCATCTTGCTGCTGGCGCTGGCCTTCGCTTGTCCCGCGACTGGGCGCGCGGCGTCTTTGCCGCCGGACGCCGAACGGGTGGCGCGGGATTTCATCACCGCCTTCAGCGTGAATGACCGGGAATCCGTGAGTCGCCTGCTCCCCAAGGCTGCATCAGCTCTCTACGGGCCCAGCCCCTTCCGCAAGATGCCCCAGATGATCAGGCCCCGCGCCGATGGCCGCGCCGCGGCGATTGATTTCGAAGGCCCTATGACCGACCCGAACCTGCCCAACCGCGGTATCATCGTGCTGCGATTGGTCGAGGAAGGGAACGCGGAAATCCTGGCGCGTGCGCCAGATCTACTGGTTCAACGAGCTTCCTCCCGAGGCCGACCTTCCCGACAAGAGCCCCACCGCGGCCGACCGCAAGCAAGAGCCCCTGGTGCGACGCGCCGCGATGGACTTCATCAGCGCCTGGCTGAGGGGGAAGTGGGACGTCATGGAGGGCCTCACCTTTCAATGGTGGAAGGTGCACCGCAAGCCGCCCAAATGGGTCAGCCTCGGCCGGGTCGATCTGGAGGCCAAACCCACCACGTTGGGCAGCATCCGGGTCGACTTCAGCGCCCGCCTGAAGCTCGGCGGCATCATTCCCAGGACCGTGCACGGCAGCATCTGGCTGGTGCAGGAGGACGGCGTCTGGCGGGTGCGACCTATCACCTTCTCGTTGTTATTCTGAGGCCGCGCATGCCGCTAGCCAGAACGCTGCTGAACGTATGGCGAATCCAGCGGGCCTATCGCGAGCTGCCCGTCCGCTCCTTCTCCCTGCCGGCAAGGGCGGACATCGAGCCCACCACCTTCTGCAATTTCCGCTGCCCCCACTGCCCGACAGTCGCCCGACCGGGCGCGCCCGACGCGCGCGTTCACCTCTCCCTGGCCGACTTCCGCCGGGTCCTCGACCAGTTGCCCACCGTCTACCGCATCAAGCTTGTGGGACTGGGGGAGCCGCTGCTGAATCCGGATTTCTTCGACATGGTGCGGGAGGCGCGACGCCGTCGGGTGCGGGTGCTCACCACCATCAACGGCAGCATGCTCGATCCCGACCGGCGCCGAGAGCTGCTGTCCTGCGGACTTCAGCACCTGAATATCTCGATCGACGCCGCCGACCCGGAAACCCACGCCCGGCTCCGACCCGGCTCCGATCTGGAGCGCATCTCCGATGGCATCGGCGCGCTGATGCGCGAGCGCGGTCGCAAGCGATACCCGAAGGTCCGCGTGTGGCATGTGATCCAGCGGGAAGCGACGCCCGAAATCCCCGCGCTGATGAAGCGGTGCGTCGAGTGGGGAGTCGATGGCCTGCTGTGCACCGCGAAGCTCACCAACTTTGGCTCCGAATCCGCGGAACAGGTGGTGAGTCAGCGCAGAGCGGTGGCCGAGGATCTAGAGCGCGTGCTGCCGGAGGCGTGCCGCCTGGCCGAGGAGGCCAAGCTCGAATTCCACTGCCCCAGCGCGCCGCCACCGCCCAGCGCGCCGGCTGATGGCAGGGCCTGTAAGTGGCTGTGGGCTCGGACCTTCATCACCGCCGCCGGGCGCGTCGCTCCCTGCCCCTATGCCACTGGGCCGGAGGGCATCATCCTGGGCGATCTGCTGAACTCCGACTCTCGCGATGCTTTCGCCGACACCTGGAACGGGCCGGAAATGCAGCGACTGCGCGAGGCGGTGCGAGCCAACCACAACCCCGCCTTCTGTCGCGCCTGCTATCCGGGGTGGGCGGGGCCGGAAGCTGTCATTGCGAGCCGCCTCGACGACTAGAGTCGCCGAGGCGCGCGTGGCAATCTCGTTGCTGGAGTCCGGCCGAGACCCCCACGGTCGCGCTGCCCTCCGGGCAGCGCGACCCTCGGGGTGACAATGATAGCCGGGCCGGCCTCGCCGTAGCGTGGTCAGTTCCGGTGCGGCGGAATCGGGGGTGGAGGTGGAGACGGCGGCTGCGGCTGCTCCGGCCGGGGCGTGACTTCCACCACCTGCGTCGTCTTCTCTTCCTTCGATCCGATGAGGGCCTCCGAGAACTTGTGCAGCTTCGCCGCCGCCCGGCCGTGGATGGTGTCCGGCTCCTCTTGTGAGCCCGCCTTCATCCCGGTGAGGATCTCGATGCCCTCGGCCACACTCGAGACCGCCCAGACGTGGAACTTGCCCTCCCGCACCGCCTCGACGATCTCCGGCTTCAGCATCAGGTTCTTCACGTTCTGCCTGGGGATCATCACGCCCTGACGGCCCGTCAGTCCCTTCAGCTTGCAGGTCTCGTAGAACCCCTCGATCTTCTGAATGGCGCCGCCGATCGGCTGCACATTCCCGTTCTGGTCGAGGGACCCGGTGACGGCTATTCCCTGCCGGATGGGAGCATCGGCCAGCGCCGACAGGATCACGTACAGCTCGGCGCAGGAGGCCGAGTCTCCCTCCACCATATCGTAGGACTGCTCGAAGGACAGGCTCGCGGTCAACGAGAGCGGGGCTTCGCTGGCATAGGTGCCGGCGAGGTAGCCGGTGAGAATCATCACCGCCTTGTGCAGGATGTCGCCGCCCAGCCGCGCCTCGCGCTCGATGTTCACCAGCCCTGCGCGGCCCGGCGTGACCCGTACCGTAATCCGCGACGGCCGCCCGAACATGTAGTCGCCCATGTCCATCACCGCGAGGCCATTCACCTGACCGACGGCCTCGCCGTCCACTTCCACGATCAGGTCGCCGCGGCGGATGAACTCGAAAAGCCGGTCGGCGATGCGGCGGCTGCGGTACTCCCGCTGCTCCAGGGCCTGGTCGACGTGCGCGGCCGTGATGAGGGCCGAGCCGGCGCGTTGCGCCCAGTAGTTCGCCTCGGTCAGCAGGTCCGTGATGGCCGAGAACCGCGCTGACAGCTTCTCCTGGTCGGCCGCCAGCCGCATCCCGAACTCGATCATGCGCGCCACCGCGTCCTTGCTCAGTTCCCGCAGCGAGTGCGAGCGGGCATGGGCCGCCATGAACGCCGCATAGCTGAGACGCGCTTCCGCACTCGCGTTCATGTCGGTATCGAAGTCGGCCTTCACCTTGAACAGCTTGCCGAACTCCTCGTCGAGATGATAGAGCAGGAAGTACAGGTAGGGCGAGCCCACCAGAATCAGCTTCATATCCAGCGGGATAGGCTGCGGGATGAGGGTGGCTGCGGGGACCGGTGAATACTGCTCCCCGATGTTCTCGATGACGGCCTCGCGACTCCGGAGGGTGCGCTTTAGCGCCTCCCACGCGAAGGGATTGAGCAGCACGTCGAGCACGCTGCAGGATCAGATAGCCGCCGTTCGCCCGGTGGAACGCACCTGGCTTGATCAGCGTGAAGTCGGTGATCGCTCCGCCCGCGACCGGCCGGTATTCGAGCTGGCCCATCAAGTTGTAGTAGGTCGGGCTCTGCTCCTGGATGACCGGCGCGCCCGCGCCATCCTGATTGGTGACGAGCACGTTGACGCGATAGCGCGGCGGGGTGCCATCCGGCTGCTGGCCCTCGGACTGCCCGCCCTCCCCGGGGCGGAAATCATCCAGATTCTCGATCACATCCTTCGCCATGCGATCGAGGTAGGCGATGACGTCAGGGGAGCCGGGGTAGGCGGCCTTCAGCTCCTCGAAGTAGTGTCCGGTCGCCGCCATCGCGATCTCGGCGTCGAGCCCCTCGACCCGCTTGCGGGCCTCCTTCTCGAGCTGTCGGGCCTGCGTCAGCCCATCGGCGATGCGCTCCCGCAGCTTCTCCATCTTTTCATTCAGCGCGGTCCGCTCTTCCTCCGGCAGCTCCTCGAACTGCTCTCGCGACATGGGCTTGCCCTGCTGCAGGGGAACGGTGATCAGCCCCATCGGCGTGGGCTGAATCATCAGCCCCTCCGCCCGCGCCTCCTCGTCCAACTGCCGCAGCACGCGGTCGCGCTCGGTCTTGACGTCGCCGATCGCCTCTTCTTTCCGCTGCTCGTAGGCCTCGCTCTCGAAGGTGCGCGGGATCTCCTGCTTGCAGGTCAGGAGCAGTTGCTCCACCTCGCGGGCGAAGGTCGGGCCGGCGCCGGCCGGAAGGCGGATCGCTATCGGCCTGCGGGCGTCATCGAAGTTGTGGACGTAGCACCAGTCGCAGGGTGTCGGCCGGTGGGCGGCGGCGGCCTGCGCTCGCGATAGCACCGTGAACATTCGCCCCGTGCCGGTCGCTCCCACTGCGAAGATGTTGTAGCCGGGGCTCTCGATATCGAGGCCAAGGTCAATCGCGGCCAGCGCCCGCTCCTGCCCCACGCTGTCGGACTCGGGCGGCAGCTCCGCCGTCGTCTCGAAGCCGAGGGAATCCGGATCGCAGGTTACGCGGAGCTGATCGGGAGTCAGTTCGAGGTTGTCTGTTGCCACTTGCTCGCCCTCCATGCCGGGAGTCGGGATTTCGTTCCTGACCTGTGACATGCCTGTCGCGGAATTCGACACCTTAGCAAGCGGCTGGCCGCCGGGCGCAGAGGGTGTGGATTCCTAGACGCCGATGAACGCGGATGAACGCAGATAGGAGGGAGGCCGCCTGACGGCGGAGGGAACGGCAAAGGCCAAGACGGAACCGCAGATAAGCGCAGATGAACACAGATGGGCGGTAGCTAAGCCTTCGGCCGCCATGGCGGTCGCCGTCGGCGACCTAGCCACTTCGCCGCGGGAGTCGCCCCTTCGGGGCGAACGCGGGCTACCGGCCGCTGCGCGGCCGGCAAACCCACGCCACTGGCCGGTGGAAGGCGGTGGGGGCGGGCGCGAGTGCAGGGCGCGGTTGGGATTCGCGCTCTGGGTGAAAGACGAGATTGCCACGGGGCGGCAACGGCCGCCCTTCGCAATGACAACGCCGAACGGGAGGAGGGAGGGGCTTCGGCAGTAGAACTACCGAAGCAACGGGGACTCAGGCGTGGCCAGCAGCTCCTGCAGCGCCCGCGGGTCGGGCCGGTGACCCGCCCAGCCGGGGCTCGGTTCCAGCGATCAGCCGCCTGATGTTGTTCCTGTGGCGCAGCAGGATGAGGCCCGCCATCGCTACCGAGAGGAGCAGGTAGGGTTTCGGGGTGTGGGCGGCCCACACGAAGAGGGGGAGGCAGGCGCTGACCGCCATGGTCACGGGCGAGATGGAGTACCATCGCCCGGCGAGCAGTCTGGGCGCGAGCAGGCCGAGCACCCACAGCCCGAGCGGCGCGAGCGCCAGTCGCCACGGGAGCACGCGGATGAGAGCGAGGCCGACCATCACGCCCAGCGCGCAGGCTACGCCCTTCCCCTCCGCGAAGCGGCGCTCGCGGATCAGGAACCACACCGAGTAGGAGTGGCCCAGCATCGCCAGGAAGGCCGCGGCCGCGATGATGGTCGCCGGCATCGCTAACGCACGGAGTACGATCACGGTGGCAGCGGCCTTCCCTGCGTCCGCGAGGAGCGTCACGAGGCCTAGCCAGACTCCTCCGACCCGGGCGACATTGATCGCACCTACGTTGTGGGACCCGTAGGCCCGCACGTCGAGGCCCTTGAGGGCGCGAATGAGCAGGTACCCGCACGGAACCGAACCGATCAGATAGGCCAGCAGCAGCACACCAGCGCTCGTCATCGCATCCCTCCCACCGCGGCCGGAGCCGCGAATCGCTCCTCCAGCACGCGGATCTTGGCGATCTTGCGCGCGGAATCCCCACCGCGGAAGGTCGCCTCCAGCCACACATCGATCATCTCCACCGCCAGTTCGAGCGAGACGACCGTGGCGCCGAGGGTGATGATATGCGCGTTGTTGCGCTCTCGCGCCAGCCCGCGCGGTCCGGATGTCCGTTACTGGGACAGCGTAGATTCCTGGCACCTTGTTGGCTGCTATCGCCATTCCCAGCCCGGTCCCGCACACGAGCAGGCCGCGCGCGATGAAGCCGGACTGCACCGCATTGGCGACCGTGGCGGCGATGTCGGGGTAGTCAACCGGCGCGCGCGAGAAGCAGCCGAAGTCCTGGAATCGCTCGCCCCGAGCGGCGAGGTGAGCGCACAGGCGCTCCTTGAGATCGAATCCGTTGTGGTCGCTTCCGATGCCGATCATGGCAGTGACTCCTTACAGCGTCCGCCAGGCAAGGGTCCCGCGCGCCTGCTCGCCTTCGGCGATCGCTTCCTCAAAGACTCGCACCAGTCTGGTGGCCGCAGTATCGGGATCGAACTCACGGGCTCGGAGGCGGGCCGCGGTTCCCATCCGGTGGCGCAGGAACGGGTTGTCGAGCAGCCATCGCACGGCTTCAGCGAAATCCCGCTCGTCAAACTCCGTGAGGAAACCGGTGACCCCGTCCAGCACGACTTCGCTGGGCCCGTACTTGTCAACCGCCACACAGGGAAGCCCCGCGCTCATCGCCTCCACCAGCACGATCCCCATGGCGTCGGCCGGGGAGGGAAACACGAACAGATCCGCAGCCGCGTAGTAGTCTGCGAGCTGCGCGTGCTCGACCCAACCCAGGAACGTGACCCGGTCGGTGATGCCGAGCGTGGAGGCCAGCTTCCGCAGCGGCCGCTCCTGCGGGCCCCCACCTGCGAGGCACAGGTGGTAGTCGCGTCCGCGGCCGAGGCGGGAGACCGACCGGAGCAGCATATCGAGGCGCTTCTCCCTGGCGAGCCTTCCCGCGTACAGCAGCAGGGCCGTGCGATCCGTCACCCCAAGATGCTGCCGCAAGCGCGCTCGCGCTCCCTCGGAGGGCTGCATCATCACGACACCCTCGGGCACGACGTCGACGGGGGTGCGCACACCTTGGCTCTGCAGGAACCGCCGTACCACCTCGGTCGCCGAGGTGACACGATGGGCCTGGGCGCAGTGCCCGAGGTAGCGCCGGATCAGCCAGCGTCTGCCCGCGGATTCCAGGAGTGGCACATACTGCCCGTACTCGTTCAGCATGGTGTGATGGGTGTAGATCAGTGGCAGCCCATGCTTCTTCGCCAGGCGGGCCGCCAGTCGCCCCATGGTGAAGGGATGGTGACTGTGCACCACGTCGAAGCCCTGCCCGGCGAGCACATCCAGGTTCCGGGCGAGCGGGGAGAGCGAGGGGTAGTGCGACTTCAGCCATCTCAGGCCCGGCAGCCGCACGACCCCCGGGTCATGGTCATCGTGCCCCGGATACCCCGGCACGAAGATGACCGTCTCGTGGCCCTGCCGTTCCAGCGCGCTGCGCAGCGTCTTGATGCTGGTGACGACGCCGTTGACGAAGGGGTTGTATCCCTCGGTGAAGAGGGCGATCTTCATCTCAGACCGCCCTTCCGGCGCCAACCACCGCGCGCCACAGCGGCTGAAGGGAGCGCGCCTCGCGTCTGCTCCACGCGAGGCGCTCCGCGAGCGCCCCGCTCACGAAAGCGGCATCCGTCACCTCGTCCACATCCACTGCCAGCTCAGGCGAGGAGACTACGGCGCGCAGGCGGAGCCCGAGGTAACTCGACAGCGCCGCCTCCACCTCCGCTCTCGTGCACACCCGACTGACCAAGCGACCCATGAAGCTCTGGCAGATCAGGCCTGCCCATTGCTTCTTCTTCCGGCTGCCGAAGAGCGCCTCGACCCGATCCAGTCGCTGGAGCAACGCCTCGCGCCGTGCGACCACGGCGTTGCCCTTGGTGAACTTGCCGTCGCGGAGGTCATACCAGGTCTTGCGAGCGCCAGGGAGCCGGTCCTGCATCCTCTCCCAGGAGACGACCGGGAAGCAGGCGTCGGCATCGACCCGAAGGCAGTCGGCGATGTACCGGTCCAGCGAATCCACTTGCAGGAGCGGCACATCGGCCGCGATCAGCAGCACCTGGCTGCTCGTGGCGGCGCGGAGGCCGGCGCCCACGCTGTCCGCGTAGGAGCCAGTGTCGTTCGGGATGATCTCCTCGGTGACGCCCGCTACCCTGAGCGCTTGCTCCGGCCCGATCACCACGATGCGGTCGATCGCCGACGACGCACGGAGCGACTCGATCACCCACTGGATGATGGGCCGCCCCGCCACTTCGACCAGGCACTTGTATTCGGTGCCAAACGCCTTCTGGAAGTCGTCCCCTGATCTCCCTGCTGCCAGCACTACTGCGTTCATCATCTTCTCCTCTCATCCGCCGTTTGCGGCATTCCGATATCAGCGTCAGGAGCACGATACCGTCTTCCGCGGGAACGGGGATGAGGCGGGAGAACCAGGGGAGGGTCCCGTCTTTCAGGGACCTGTAGCAGGGGAGGAACAGCAGCGAGATGGCTGGGGCCGGGACTACTACTGGGTGTCGCTCAGCCCATGCTTGGAGGCGATCAGCGCCGCCTGGGTTCGATCATTCACCTGCAGTTTCGAGAAGATGCTCGAGATGTGGTTCTTCACCGTCTTCTCGCTCAGGAACAGGCGAGCGGCGATGTCCTTGTTTCTGAGCCCCTTGCCGAGCAGCTCCAGGATCTCCATTTCCCGGCGAGTCAGCTCGGCGAACACCTCTTTCGCCGCCGCGCGCAACTGGGCCACCCGCGCGAACTCCTCCAGCACTCGCCCCACCAGGGAGGGGCCGATGAACCCTTCGCCGCGGGCGGCGGCGCGGATCGCCTCCATCGTCTGCTCCGGTGGCGCGTCCTTCAGCACATACCCGGAGGCGCCGGCCTTGATTGCCGCGAACAGGTGGTCGTCATCGTGGTGGATGGTCAGCACGACGATCGCGCACTCCGGCAGCTCCGCTTTGACCTGCCGAATAGCGGCGATACCGTCCAGCCTGGGCATGCTCAGATCAGTCAGCATCACCGCCGGCTTCATCCGCCGCGCCAGGTCCACCGCCTTCTCGCCATCAGCCGCCTGCCCCACCACCTCGATGTCCGGCTCCGTGGCCAGCAGTTGAGCCAGGGCCATGCGGACGACCGTTTCATCCTCGGCGATCAGCAGTCTTATCTTCGTCATCTCAGGCACCCTTTGTCCCTGCATCATTCGACCCGCCGACCGGGACGGTGAACTCCACCACCGTTCCCTGGCCCGGCGCGCTCGATACCTCGACCTTCCCCCCCACGGACTCCGCGCGCTGCATCATCCCGGGCAGCCCGAATCCACCCCCCACCGCCGGTGTCTGCGACGATGGGGCCGGATCGAAGCCCGTGCCGTTATCCGCGATGACGCACCCGAAGCAGTCGGCGCCGAAGCTCAGCGTGACCTTCGCCTCGGTCGCCTTCGCGTGCTTCTCCACGTTCATCAGCGCCTCTTGTATCACGCGAAACGCGGCCTGCGCGACGTCGGGAGGCAGCGCGGTCGCCTCGCCGTCGATCTCGAACGACACCGACATGGGGGAGCCTTCCGTGAAGAGCGACAGATGATGGCGGAGCGCGTCTACGAAGCCCTCTCGCTCCAGCCCAGGCGACCGGAGCAGGCGCACCAGATAGCGCAGCTCGGCCGAGGCCTGCCGTACCGCGAATCGCTGATCCACGGCGATGCGGGCCGCTTCGGCCGGATCGGCGCGCATGAGCTTCCGCGCCAACTCCAGCCGCACCGCAATGCTCGCCAGATAGTGCTGAATACCGTCATGCATCTCCTGGGAGAGGCGCGTGCGGTAGTTGGAGAGCGCCACCTCTTCCCGCAGCCTGGTCAGCTCCTCGATCAGCGCCGATTCCGAGCGCGAGTAGTAGATCGCAAGCGAGGTGGCCATCGCCAGCACAAGCATCCGGACCAGCAGCGTGCCCCAGTACCTCTCGCTCCCGTGATTCTGCCAGGTCGCGATCAGGTACAGGAGGGCGCCGGCGATGCTGACCGCGACCGTCCGGCGCGGCAGCCGCCGTATGGAGGAGGTGACAATCGGCCAGAGATAGAGCAGCGCGGCCTCGCTGTCTAGCCCGCCGGTGAGATATACTGCACAGGTGATGACCACCAGATCCAGCGACAGCCAGAGGTTGGCCCACCTGGGCGCGATTCGCCTTCTGAGAACGAGGTAGGCGCGCACTCCGAGGTAGCAGAGGGTGACCGCGATCAGCAGGTAGAACAGGCTGACCTTGCCGTCGCCCATGCGGCGGCGGACGAAGGCGAACTGCACCCACGCCAGGCTGGCGAGCAGGAGGAGCAGGTACTGGATGAAGAAGGCAGCGGATCGAGTTCTGGCCGCGTCCATGACCCCTTCTCCGCGCTGTAAGCGACGCCACCGCCGAGTTCTCCTGCCGGGTCCCTTTCCCCTCTGCGCGGCGGCCAGGTCCCACGGAAGCGGGACGGGTTGGTGGGCCCTCCGCCCCTTCTAGGCGGACAGTCATTGTGGCAGAATCCTCCCCGAGCGGTGATCGTGAAGCCGAGCGGAGGCGAATGAGCGATGAAGCAGGCGAGTTTCTCGGCAGGCGGGTTGCATGAGGTGAAGGAGCGGGAGCCATGATGGCGACACCTCACATGATGGTCGGGGCCGCGATCGGGCGCGTCCTTCGCCGGCCGTGGGCGGCCTATCCGGCCGCGTTCGCCAGCCACTTCCTGCTCGACACGGTGCCCCACATCGATTCCCACGCCCTGTTCGGCGTCGCGCATGGCGGGCCGACTCCCCTCGAAGCATCGGCAGGGGTCAGCGATTTCCTCATCGGCGCGCTCGCGGTCGGGCTGGTCGCGATGAAGCAGCCCGCGCGCCGGGTGATGCTGGGCAGCGCGCTCTTCGCCATTCTGATCGACCTCGTGGAGTACGTCCCTCCGCTCGGCCCCTGGTTTCAGAGCTGGGGCGGATCCGCGTGGCTGGTGGCGTTCCATCACCGCATCCAGCATAACCTCACCCCGGCTCAGTGGCCGGTGGGGGCCGGGACACAAGTGGCGGTGCTCGCCCTTGCGCTCATGGTCTGCCTGGCGCGGAGGCCGCGCGCAGAGGTGGTTGACGGAAAGCAGCCAGTGGCTCTATGAGCTGATGGGTAGGAGGCGTGAGATGTCGGAGATCAGGCAGGACCAAGCGACGAAACGGTGGGTGATCATCGCAACAGAGAGAGCGAAGCGCCCCGCCGACTGGGTGAAGCAACAGCCAGTCGCTGAGAAGCAGCCGGAGTACTCGCCAAAGTGCCCGTTCTGCCAGGGGAACGAGAGCATGACCCCGCCAGAACTCTACCGCATGGGCGAAGGCGCCCCGAACTCGCCGGGCTGGCAAGTGCGGGTCATCCCGAACCGCTTCGCTGCCCTGAGCCCCGACGGCGAACTGGCGATCCGAGAGCCTTACTGGTTCACCAACATCACCGGCATCGGCGCGCATGAGGTGCTGGTCGAGAGCCCTCTGCACAACGCCAGCCCCGCCACCACCGACGTCGACCAGATGACCCGCGCCCTGGTCGCCGCCGGCGAGCGCTTCAACCACCTGCAGCAGGATCGCCGTCTCAGCTATGTCGCCTTCTTCCGCAACAACGGCATCGCCGCCGGCTCCTCGCTGGTGCATCCGCACACACAGATCATAGCCACCCCGATCGTGCCCACCAACATCCGCTTTGAGGTCGAGGAGGCGCGCCGCCATTACGACGACCGCATGCACTGCGTCTACTGCGAAACTATCGAGAAGGAGCGCGAGGCGGGCGTTCGGGTGGTGCTGGAGACAGAGGCCTTCATGGTGTTCGAGCCGTATGCGTCTCGCTGGCCATTCGAAACGTGGATCGTCCCCAAGCACCACTCCTCGGCGCTGACACCTGGTGGTCCCGACCAGGTACGGCCGCTCGCGGTGGCGCTCCATGCCACACTCAGCGCCCTCTACCAGGGCCTCGATGATCCGGCCTACAACCTCGTTCTCCACGAAGCGCCGCTGCGCGATAGCTGCGAGGACTACTGGCACTGGCACATCGAGATACTGCCGCGGCTCTCGACTGCCGCCGGATTCGAGTTGGGGACGGGGATATGGATCAACACCATGCGGCCGGAGGAGGCAGCCGCCCACTTGCGGAGCTTCGTGCCGCCTTCCGTCTGAGAGGTGCGGCGACGCCCCGACTCGAAGCCATGTCGGCGTAGCAGTAGCCAGACGCTGGGGAAGGAACTCGACCGATGGCAACGAGTCGGAAGGATCAGATCATCCTGAGAGGATTGGCCGAGCAGGTGGCGGAGATCGCGGCGTTGCCGGTGCAGCAGGAAACAATCGCGCAGTGGAAAGCCCTCAACGGCCTGCGGCCGGTGCGCCCCATGGTAATGATCGACCAGATCGCCTGGCACGAGATGGACGTCGAGGGGGAACTCACGCTGCAGACCGAGGATGAATTCTGTCGCAGCATCGAGACCGGCCTGCGGCGAGCACTCTACGGCTGGCGACACATGCGCGCGGACATGGTGGTCGAAGCCGTCGTGGAGATCCCCAAGGCCATCCGTGGTGGGGGCTTCGGTATTCACACCCTGGAGAGAACCGCCGTCCTCGATCCGCGCAATGATGTGGTCGGTCACGCCTACATCGATCAGCTCCAGACGGAAGAGGATCTGAAGAAGATCCGCGCGCCTGAGGTTTCTCTCGATGAGAAGGCCACCGCGGAGGTGGAGGAGAAGGCGCAGGCGATCTTCGACGGGATTCTCCGCGTGCGCATGCAGGGGCAGTTCCCGGTGTTCGCGCCCTGGGACGAGATTACTTGCTGGCGCAGCCCGGAGCACGCCATCCTCGACCTGATCGACAGGCCGGAGTTCGTGCACCGGCTGGTCACCCGCCTCACCGAGGCGCATCTCTCCTGGCTCGACCAACTGGAAGAGCAGGGGCTGCTGGGCTACGAGCAGCGAACCATCCACTGCACCGGCGCTTTCAGCGACGAGCTTCCCGCCCCGGGCTTCGACCCGAAGAGGCCGCGAGCGAAGGACTTGTGGACCTACGGCATGGCGCAAGTGTTCGCAACGGTGTCACCGGCGATGCACAAGGAGTTCTGGCTAGACTACGCGGTCAAGTGGTTCGCGCGATTCGGGCTGGGATACTACGGGTGCTGCGAGCCACTGGATGCGAAGATCGACATCATCCGCAACGTGCCCAACGTCCGGAAGATCTCCATGAGCCCGTGGGTTGACCTGGAGAGGGGCGCGGCGAAGATCGGGCGGGACTTCGTCTTCTCGCGGAAGCCCAGCCCGGCCTTCCTCGCCAGGGATCCCTGGGACCCGAAGGCGGTAGAGGCTGATCTTCACGCGACTGTCGAGGCTTGCGCCCGCCACGGCTGCCCGGTGGAGCTGATTCTGAAGGATATTAGCACCGTCCGCTACCAGCCGCAGCGGCTGTGGGAGTGGGCGGAGGTGGCGAAGAGGGTGGCGGAGGGGGGTTGAGGATCAGCCGCAACGTGAAGCGCGCCGAGTAGGGGTTCGCGCGGCAGGCGCCACTCCTCTGCTCCCGGCCGAGAGCTATCTCTTGCGCAGGGGCCCACGCCGGGCAGCAGACTTGGCGGCCCCAATCCGACACGACTGTGCCGAACTCTAGACGCCGGTTGGGCCGACGAATGGGCCATCTGGCCGACCCGGATGGTTAGTAACTGCCCAGATCGGGGGAATACTGGGATGGGTCGGAATCATGATAACTAGAAGCAGCCCAAGACGAACGAAGTCAAGTCGCCCCAGAGCAAGCAGCAGGGCAAAGGCGCCCACGCCTGCGAAGGCCGACGGGCCGCGGTGCAGCAGATGCGCGCGGCCTCTCGAACGCATTCCGCTCTTCCTGGTAGGGAGGTCGGGAGACAGTGGAAGCTTCCAGTGCGAGAAGTGCTTCTACCCGGGCACCGGCAGGGCGCCGGAGCGATCCAATCCTGTAGCTTCGGACCGGATGCGTTTCCTGACGAGCTTCGCGGAGCGGGGCGGTGGCCAGAGGCCGGCGCCATCGAATGCTGGGGACGACGGTTAGCAGGTAAGCCCAGGGCGGCAGGCGCGTCAGGTCCCTGACGCGCCTGGAAGCTGCGCTCCTGCCAGCGCTAGGAGGCCTGGGCGATCGCCAGGGGACGGTGACCGTTCCCGTTCTCGGCGACCAGCTTGCGCAGCTTGGTGATGGCCTTGCTGCGCTGCGCGTAGACGCATCCCACGCGAACCCGTCGCCGGCGTGCGATTTCACGAATGCTCTGCCCGGCGAGCAGCGACTCCATCACCTGGCGCTCGGCCCGGGTCAATTGAGCGAGCAGGTTCATCACTTCGTCGCGTTTGGAGTCAACGTTGATCTGCTCGAGCAGATCATCTTCGAAGTGATGCCCGACGGTCTCGTTCATGTCCTCGAGGGGGAGGATCACCTTCATGTGCTCGGAGGCCTGGCCACGGTCATGAAGGTAGCCGGGGATGCGGATGATCGAGTAGCGATCGCGGAGCCAGTGACGGATCGCCCCGATCCCGGTCTTGACGAGATAGCTGTGGCACTCGTGGGTGGCGCGGTGGGCGGAAGCCTCCCAGATAGCGGTTTCCGCCTCCTGGTAGAGGTCGCGAGCGGTCTCTCGGTCGACCCCTAACATGCCGATGTAGTTCCAAATCTGGTGCGCGACTGCTGCGTCCATGGCTGCGATGTCTCCTGTGATGACTTGTGCCTACCTTTCAGGTATGTCTGCTATGTCTGCGGCCGCGTTAGCTGAGTTTCACCCTCCCATAGCTGAGCGCCGGCAACTTGCGCAAGGACGCGAAGTGGGTCGTGGCGGCTCCGCAGCGTGGGGACAAGATGCAATAGGGACAATAACAACCACGAGCGCTTCTCCCCTCATGTGCGAAGAGCCTGGTTGCTATTGCCGCTCTGGAGAGATCGGGATAGGGCGTAGATAGGTCTGCTGTGTTCATCCCGCGATCTCCTATCGAGGGCGGAGTATATCACCTCATCGCCGGATTTGCAAGTGCGCAAGAGGGGGTTTTTTGCCTTTTTTTGAGAGTGGAACCGCGGGCACAGTGCCTGCCTAGCGGTCTTCAGATGCCAATGCAAGCGCAGTTCAGTCGCGCGTAACCGGATCCCAGCTCTGCAGGGGGGGACTCGCCGAGACATCGAGCGCGTGTCCGTCGCGGCCTGCGATGGTGAGTTTGTAGAGGCCGGCCGCGCCGACCATCGCGGCATTATCGGTGCAGAGGTCGGGATCGGGTAAGCGAACGGAGATGCTTAGCGCACTCGCCTTCTCTGCCACCAGCTCGCGCAGCCGCCGATTCCGCGCAACACCGCCGACGAGAATGATGGGGAGGCCGCCCCACTCCTCAGCGGCGCGAACCACCTTCTCGGCGAGCGCCAGAGCTATCGACTCCTGGTAGGCCGCGGCCAACTGAACGCGCTCCTCGTCGGAGGGAGGGGCCTGCCGGACGCGCCTGGCGAGGTCGGTCTTCACGCCGCTGAAGCTGAAGTCCCAGGAATTGGGCATGCGGGCGCGCGGCAGTGGACGCACCCGACTCCGGTAGGAGTCGGCAAGCGCGGCGAGCTGGGGAGCGCCGGGGTAGGGGAGGCCGAGCAGGCGAGCGCCCTTCTCGAAGGCTTCTCCTGCGGCGTCGTCGCGGGTGCGGCCGATGACTTCGTACTGGCCGTGATCCCGCATCACAACGAGATGGCTGTGGCCGCCAGAGGCGATCAGCGCCACCGCAGGCAAGGGCAGGGGCTCCCCGACCGCGGCGGCGTAGATGTGGCCCTCGAGGTGATGAACGCCTACCAGGGGCAGGCCAAACGCCTCGGCAACGGCCTTCGCCACCGAAACTCCGACGACCAGCGACCCGATGAGGCCGGGGCCGTTGGTGACGGCGAGGCCCTCCAGGTCGCCCCAACCGACGCCGGCGCGCCCCATAGCTTCCTTGATGACGGGGACGATCGCCTCCAGATGGCGGCGTGACGCTACCTCGGGAACGATACCGCCGAAGGGCGCGTGGAGCGCGTCTTGCGAGGCGACGACGCTGGAGAGCAGCTCGACGCCTCGCTCACCCGGGCCGCGGGCGACGGCGGCAGCGGTCTCGTCGCAGCTAGTTTCGATGGCGAGGATGAGCATATCACAGGGATTCGCACGGGAGGTTGGCAAACCTGCCGAGAGCAGGTGGTCAGGCCATGTTCAGGAGTGTGCGCTTGACCCGCTCCACGATATCCCCTGGCCTCAGCACCGAGACGCCGAGGCCATGGCCGCGATAGTGGCGCAGGTTGAACGTTGCGAGGTAGTGGCACTCGCAGACTGCGGCGGCCATCAGGATCGGCGTGTCATCGGGATGAACGGTGGGCAACAGGCCGCCGGATGGATCGACAGTCGGGTCTGGCGTCACGCGCACCTGCGCGGCAGTGAGAAGGGCGCGGAAGACGGGCAGCGCCAGGGGCAGCTTACTGGCCAGGTTGCGCTCGACCTCGCGCCGCGCCTGCGCACAGGTGAACCCGCGGATCACGCCGGCCTCGGAGAGGCGCAGGAGCAGGTGGCTGGCGCCGCTGGTCGAGGCCGATCCGGCAATCAGGACATCGGCGTCGAAGAAGACCCGGACCAGATCACCCTTCGACACGCTTGCGTCCCCTCGGCTTGCGCCCACGAGGCAGGTCCGCGAGCAGGGCATCCACCGAGACGCCGGCTTCGCGCCGCAGGCGCTCGATCTCGGCCGCCAGCTTCGGCACCAATGAAACCCTGGGCGACAGCACGAGCGCACCGTCGAGGTCAATCACAGTCAGCGCATCGCCATCTTCGAGGCGGTACTTCTCACGGATGGCGGCGGGGAGCGTAAGGACCCCCCTCTGCCGCACTTGCACGG
This sequence comes from uncultured Armatimonadota bacterium, assembly GCA_963699135.1. GTDB lineage: Bacteria > Armatimonadota > Hebobacteria > Hebobacterales > Hebobacteraceae > JBEKKD01. Next base: position 3,687,046 of record OY969415.1, read on the forward strand.
TTGACGTTCGCATTTCAGTATTTCCGATATTCAGAATATCTGCTAGCCCACCATAGCCTTTCTGCTGCCGCGCGTCAAGTGCTTGCAGGCGGCCGTCCAGGGCTGCACGCAATCGGTATGGGAGGTTGGCCCGCAGCGATGGTCGAAAGGCCGAAGCGAGGAGACCGCCATGCCCAGCGAATTGCGGATTGCACAAGTCGGCCTCGGCGCGCTCGGCCGGAGGCTGACGCCGTTCTTGTTGGAGAGGTCGAGTCTGCGGCTGGTGGCCGCGGTGGACGTTGACCCGCGCGTGGTTGGGCGCGATCTGGGGGAGGTGGCCGGGTTAGGGAGGTCTCTCGGCGTTACGGTGCAGGGCGACATCGCCCATGCGTTCGCAAGCGGGGACGTAGACGCTGCGGTCGTGACCACGGTCTCGCATCTAGCGGATGCTGAGCCGCAGATCGCCGAGCTGCTGAGACACAGGGTCAACATCGTGTCGAGCTGCGAGGAACTCTCCTACCCCTGGGAAGCCGCGCCCGAGGTCAGCGCGCGGATCGACCGGCTGGCGAAGGACGCCGGCGTGTCGATGCTGGGCACCGGGGTCAATCCCGGTTTCCTGATGGACCTGCTGCCGATCGCGCTGACGGCGATTGTGCGGGAGGTGAGAAAGGTCACGGTGCGCCGTTACCAGGATGCGCGTCCCCGGCGGCTGCCGTTCCAGCAAAAGATCGGCGCCGGACTGACGCGGGAGCAGTTCGATCAGAAGAAGGCGGCCGGAACGCTGCGGCATGTCGGCCTCACCGAGTCGATGCAGATGATCGCGTCCCGCTTCGGGTGGAAGCTGGAGCGGACCGAGGACGCGATCAGCCCCGTGGTCGCAGAGACCGAGGTGAGCAGCGCCGAGATCACCGTCAAGCCGGGGATGGTGCGGGGGGTGCAGCAAATCGGCTCCGGGTTCGTCGGCGGCGAGGAGCGGATCCGGCTGGAGTTCCGCGCCTGCCTGGGCGAGGAGGATGTTCAGGACACCGTCATCATTGACGGCGATCCTGCTCTGCGCTTCACGATCCCCGGTGGAGTGAACGGCGACGTGGCGACCTGCGCAATCCTGACCAACACGATCCCAGTCGTGGTAGACGCAGCGCCGGGGCTGCGGACGATGGCCGACGTGCCGGTGGTGTCGTGGTTTGGGGGGTGAGCCCCCGCGGGATGCTGTAAGGCGCGGCACAGAAGCGGTATACTCGCGGTCAGATCTCAGCGCGCCGGAGGGGTTTGCTTGTTCTTCTTCATCCCCCTGGGGACGACGCGGCCGTGCTGGCGGGTGCCGTATGCAACCTATGGCCTGATCGTGGCCAATGTGGTCGTCTTCCTTATCGAGGTGTTCTCCCCCGACGCGCTTCCCGAGGGTTTCGTCCCCTCGCATCCCAGCCTGTTCACGTGGTTCATCTCAATGTTCATGCATGCCGGCCTGATGCACCTCGCCGGGAACATGCTCTTCCTCTGGCTGTTCGGCACTATCACCGAGGATGTGCTCGGCCCCAAGATGTTCCTGCTGTTCTACTTCGGCGGCGACCTGGGGGCGACGGCGCTCGACGCGATGATGGGCTCGATGGTGTCGGCGCAGGCGCTGGGTGTGCCGCGGGTCGGAGCCTCGGGCGCCATCGCGGGGATCATGGGCCTCGCCGCGATCTGCTTCGTGCGGACGAAGATACGCGTCTGGTATGTGTTTTCCTGGTGGCTGCTCTGGTGGCGCACGGGCATCTGGGAGGTTGGCGCGCCGGCGGGCCTCGCCCTCTGGGTGGGGTGGGAGTTCGTGCAGGGCACGTTACAGTCGGCGCTCGGATCGGCCAGCGGGGTGGCGCATTGGGCGCACGTGGGCGGGTTCGTGTTCGGGCTGGTGGGAGCGGTCGCGCTAAGCCTACACAAGAAGGTCCCACGGGGTGACCTGGTGTCAGGGCGACGCGAGCTGAGGAGCGCGTACGATGCCTACGAGCAGGCGGGGGAGCTTCAGCAGATAGTGGTGCAGGACTCGGACGACGGAGACGCGTGGGCGGCGCTGGGTCGCAGCTATGAGGTGAGCGCACGGGCGGACAAGGCAAAGGAGGCGCACACCAAAGCTCTGTTCATCTTCCTCAAGCAGAGGCGAGTCGCCGAGGCGGCGGCCGAGTATGCGGCAGTGTCCGCGTACGGGATTCCATCGAAACTCACGGCGAACCAGCAGTTCGAGCTGGCGTGCGCGCTAGAGGATGCTGGAAGAGCGCGGGAAGCCTGCCGACTCTTCGTGCAGCACGCCGTCGAGCACCCGAGGCAGGAGACCGCGGAGACCGGGCTGATGCGGGCGGCGGAGATCGCACGCACTCAGCTCAAAGACCCGGAGCAGGCAGCGGACTGCTACCGCAGGCTACTAAGCGGATACCCCTACAGCACGTGGCGAGGCATGGCGCAGGAGAGACTGCGGGAGTTGGGCTTGCCCGAGCCGAAGCCCTCGCCGGCCGAAACCAAAGGCGAGGAGCCGCACACAGACTCCGATCTCAGGAAGCTGTGAGAAGGGAGCCCGCCGGAGCGGGCCCTCTGGGAAGCAGCATATCGGCCTGACTGTGGCGGCCCTCAGATCGTCGGCCGGGAGATCTCGATGACCTTGCCGCCCGCGCGCATCGACTCGTGGGCGGCGCAGCCGGCGGCAACACTCATGCGACCCGAGAGCGGGTCAGTGAGCATCGTGCCCCCCTCACGAATGGCGCGGATGAAGTCGCGGTACATACGCGAGTCCCCGCCGCCGTGGTCACCATCGCGCGACTTGATCGTGAAGACGGCGTCGGCCAGGCCACGGCGGGTCTTCAGTATCACGTTGTTCTTGGACTCGTCGCAGTAGACCCGCCCCTTGGTGCCGATGGCCATGTGGTCACGGTGGTAGTCGGGCGTGAAGTGGCACTCCTGGTAGGCGGCTTTGATCCCGCCTTCGAGCTCCATGATGACGACGTGATTGTCCTCGACGTCGATTTCCTGGCGGAAGGCGCAGAGGGAGAAGCTCGGCGGCCAGCCGAGCTGCACTTCCGGGCACGTGCCTTGCTCTGGGCAGTCGGGGCAGTGGAGATCGTTGGGCTTGTCTCCGCCATAGTAGTCGAGACCACCGAAGCCGACGACGCGGCGTGTGTAGCGACCGGTGAGGAAGTGCATCATGTCGAGGTCGTGGGTGCCCTTCTGGAGCATCAGGCCGGTGGCGTTGCGGCGGACGACGTGCCAATCGTGGAAGTAGTAGTGCCCACCGCGGCCGACGTAGTGATTGCACCAGTAGGCCTTGACTTCGCCGATCTCTCCGGAATCGATGATCTCCTTCATCTTCTCGAAGAGCGGCATGTAGCGCATGCACAACCCCAGGCCGAAGACGACGTCGGTCTGCTTGTGGGCGGCGAGAAGCCGATCACACCCCGCTACCGTGATCGCCATCGGCTTCTCTAGCAGCAAGTGCTTGCGGGCCCCGAGCACCGCCAGCCCGTGCTCCTCGTGGAAGTTGTCCGGGCTGGTGACGATCACAGCTTGCACGTCGGGATGGTTCACGACCTCGCGGTGGTCGGCCGAGGTGAAGAGATCGGGGCCGACGAGCTGCCGCGCTTTCTCAAGATTCCCCTCTACGACGTCGGCCCCGGCCACTACGGTCGCGCCGGGGATATCCTTGCTGAAGCTGGTGACCATGTCCATACCGCGCCCGCCGAGTCCGATGATACCGATTCCGATCGGGTCCACGAGGGTCTCCTTGACGGGGAAATGGCGCGTCTCGCGACGCGCCTATCTCGGAAATTCGGCGGAGGCGGGGCGGGTCCTGCGCGGCAGAGGAGGCCGTGGTGGGCGACACCGAGGAGAGCCCGGCGCGGTAGGCGGCGTCGAGGAAGACCCGGTGTGGTGGAGCTACCAGTGGAAATCGAGGGGGTCTACCCGGCGCACCTCACGCACCGCGTCGAAGTGCCCGTCGGCGGTGAGGATCTGATCGATCCCCGCTCCCACCATCACTGCGACGTGCACGAGATCGCGAGGCCGGATGAAGGGATAACTCCGGGAGAGTTGCACGAAGCGCTCAGCATCATCCCGGGTAACGGGAAGCATGCCGTCGCCCATCAGAGTGAGGAAGTCAGAGGCAAGCTTCGTTCCGTCTGCGGGCTGGGCAATCGCATGGTGACGGTACAGAATCTCCTGGATCACCTCGGTGTCGGAGACCGCGCTAACCTCTCGTTTGGCGATTGCGTGCAGTATCTGATTAGAGACGTCGCGGTACTTGCTCTCCTCACCTGTAGCGTACATCGGAATGCATGTGTCAACGAAGCAGGGGCGGTCAGTCATCAAGGGCGCCCCGCTCGATCTCTTCCTCCATCTGCTCCCAGTCGGAGACCGGCAGTGACATCGCAGCGATCCGCCGAACCGCGTCCAGGCGGGCCTGCATCGATGGATCGCCGTAGCTCTTGGCGACCGCCTCCCTCACGAGATGGCCTACCGAGCAGTGCTTGGCCGCGGCGTAGCGCTGCAAGCGCCGAAGCTCTTCCTCGGGGAACAGTATCTGGGTCCGCTTCATGCGAGTGGGCATGTCATTCTCCAGCATGATGTATACATCATGTGCATACATCATACCACACTGGCAGGAGGAGGTCAAGAACGGCTTGCTACAGCCCGTGGAGGCCCTATCCGGTGTGGATCGGCCCGGTATCTACCGCCTCGAAGTCTGAGCCCTTGACCTTGCGGATGGCGCGGACGGCGTCGTCGTTCCAGCGGGGGTCGGGGGCCCCGCTGATGTACCAGTCGCCGCCGTTGTCGGCGAGGATGAGGCCGTACTTCTTGAGGGCGGTGAGGATGACCCGGGCCTCTCTCGGCAAGCCAGAGGTGTCATAGTCCGCCTTGAGCCGCAACCGCAGCCCCATCGGCGGGAGATTGGGGTCCTTGCTGCTACTGGCGAAGTGAGTCGCGGGCAGGATGTAGCCGCGCTGTGAGCGGCGGGCCGTGAAGCGTAGCGCATGCCTTACCTCGCCCTTCTCCACCACTTCGTCGTAGCGAACCAGCCCAGGGAAGATGGGGAGGCCCGCCGCGTCGCACGAAGTCCAGCCGAGGGGACGGAGCTGATTGGAGTTGAGGTCGAAGATCGCTCCCGACCCGGCGTGCCAGCCATCCTCGGTCTTGAAGGCATGGAATAGCTCGTAGAGCTTGCAGTCGTCCACATCGACGGCCAGCACGTGCCGGTCGCCTTCGGCCTTAGGGCCGCCCTCGATCGGGGCATTGTCAGGGATCGGATAGGGCCCGGGATCGCTCTCGTCCGCGTAATCGAACGTCACCGGCACCCTGGGCTGGCCCTTGTGGATGATGACGTAAGGGATCCCGGATGGATGGCCCTGGTAGACGGTACCGAAATCCTCATGGAGCGACTCACCCGCGCCGATGCTGGCGACGAAGCTCGCGGAATTCGGATGCACCGGATACCCGGAGATATCGGTGTTCCACGCGTTGCCAGCCGGAAAGACCTGGCAGTTTTCGATCATGGGGACGGCCGCCTTGGGCTTCTGGTTTGAGGTCGATGCGGTGGAACTCGTGCCGCAGCCGAAGACGGCGACCAGCAGAGCCGCGACCGCGCTGGTGATGACGGCAACCCCGACAATGTTGTTGGATCGTTCTCCGAACACAGTACTGTCTTCCCTCCTGAGCTGGTCAAAGGAGGTACCTCAAAGCCGCCGATGTGTCTATCGGTGCGGCCGCGACAGCCAGGAATGCCCGCGCTCCCGCCGAATCCTGAGGGTGGAGGAAGCAATGCGGCTCTTCGAGACCAGTGAGCAGGGCAGCGTAGAGATCCTCATCGACGAGGACATCCAGGCGCGCCAGGACGAGCTGGCCGGCACCAACCGGCAGTGGTTCCGAGAGCGGGGCATTCGCGCCTTCGATATCGCCGGCTCGGTGGGCGCGGGGAAGACCTCGCTGATCGCCGGGCTGGTGGGGAGGCTGAGCGCCAGACACGCCGTGGGCGTGATCGCAGGCGATGTCGCCACCACCTACGACGCCGAGCGGGTGACCGGCAGGGGGGCCCGGCAAGTGCTCCAGATCAACACTGGTGGGATGTGCCACCTCGATGCGAGGGTGGTACACCAGGCGCTCCAGAAGCTGCAAGCGGGCATCGAGGTGCTACTCATCGAGAACGTCGGGAACCTGATCTGCCCCGCGCATTTCGCGCTGGGTGTGGAAGCGCGGATCGTGGTGGCGTCGGCCAGCGAGGGCTCCCATGTGATCGAGAAGCACCCCGCGATGTTCAAGTCGGCCGACCTCGTCGTGCTCAACAAGACCGATATCGCGGAGGCGGTGAAGGTGGACCTCTCACGGCCGATCGCCGACCTCGAGGTGATGCGACCGGGACTCCGCGTGGTGAAGACGAACGGCCTCACAGGCGAAGGGATGGACGAGGTGCTGACGGCGCTGGGGCTGGTGTAGGGCCGCTATGCCCGCCGAGGCGCCGCGCCGTGCATGAACTCTCCATCGCCTCGGATGTCTGGTCCAGCGTGAAGAAAGCGGCCGCCGAGCATGGCGCCGGCCGCGTGAAGTCGATCAAGATCGAGATTGGCGCCCTCCAGATGATCGAGGAGGACCAACTCATCTTCTGGATTCAGGCGCTGGCGGAACGCGACGATTCCCCCGCGGTGGCGGTGAAGATCGCCACGCTGCCGGAGGGGATACAGATTCGGGTGGTGAGCGCGGAAGTGGAGCCGCCACCGGCCCAAGCAAACGGTCACGAAGGGATGAACTGATGGGTATCGAGTTGGCCCCCGATTTCAGCCGCGTCCGCACTGCCCTGATGCTTCAGGGGGAGCCGGATCGCGTACCGCTCGCCGAGGGCGGGATTGACGGCGAGGTGAAGGCCGCGTTCCTGGGCCGGCCCATCGCCAGCCTCAAGGATGAAGTCGAGTTCTGGTTCAAGGCGGGCTACGACTTCGTGCCACTGCCCTGTGGCATCCGCCTGATGTTCTCGATGGGGTTCAGCTCCGACGAGAGCCGCCAGCTCGGAGACCGCGTCTCCTCCTCGATCCACTTGCAGCGCAGCCAATACTCGGTCTATGGCGATGGCTCGAAGGAGCGCGCCTGGGCGGAGGAGCACACGGGGATCATCGCCTCTCGCGCCGACTTCGAACGGTTCCAGTGGCCCGAGCCGGAGGATTTCGACTACACCCCATTCGAGACCATCGGCTCGTTGCTGCCGCCGGGCATGAGGGTTATCGCCTACCAGGGGTGGATCTTCACACCCGCCTGGATCATGATGGGATTCGAGGGATTCTCCTACGCCCTCCACGAGGACCCCGGTCTGGTGGAGGCGATGTTCGAGCGCATCGGCGACCTTCAGTATCGCATTTTCCAGCGCCTGATCCAGTATGACTGCGTCGCCGGCGTGTGGATGCCGGATGATATCGCCTACTCGACCGGGCTCATGGTCAACCCGCAGGTGTTCCGTCGGAGTCTGTTCCCGTGGTTCAAGCGGATGGCGGCCGACTGCGCCCGGCGGGACCTGCCGCTGATCTACCACTCCGATGGCGATCTGACGGACGTGCTGCCGGACATCGTCGACTGCGGCTTCAACGCGCTGCACCCGATCGAGCCGAAGGCGATGGATATCGTGAAGCTCAAGCGGGAGTACGGCCGGCGTCTCTGCCTGATGGGAAACCTCGACCTCGGCTACACCCTCACCCGCGGCACGCCCGCAGAGGTCGAGGCGGAGGTGAAAGAGCGGATTCGCACCATTGCGCCGGGGGGCGGCTACTGCCTCGGCTCCTCGAACTCGGTGACCGAGTACGTGCCGATGGCCAACTACAACGCGATGCGAGAGGCCGCGTTCAAGTACGGAAAGTACCCGATTCGAATCTGAGGGGGGAACCCGCAGGCGGGCTCCCCCACGTCAGGCATCTATACGTCGGACGGCATCCAGTGGGGGTCTTTGCCCCACCACTTGACGGTGCAGCCGACCGGCTCCGTCTTCGGCACGCTCACGGGCTTGCCGGCGAGCACTTCGTCGAGCGCCACTCTTAGATCTTGCCGCTTCACCTTCGTCGCATCGTCCGGGCTGTCGTCGATGCGGCCGTGATAGGCAAGCTTCCGATCCGGGCCGAGCAGGAAGACCTCGGGCGTTCGAGTCGCCCCATAGGCGCGAACGATGTCCTGGGAGTCATCGCGCAGATAGGGGAAGCTGTACCCCTTCTCCGCGGCATGGCTGACCATGTTAGCGAAGTCATCTGTTGGGTGGCCGTCGGTCTCGTTGCCGTTGATGACGACCAACTGCACGCCCTTGCCCGCGTAGTCCTTCTGAATCTGGACCATGCGGCCCTCGCACTGGATGACAGTGGGGCAGTGATTGCAGCTCACGATGACGACGACGGCTTTCTTGCCGGCATAGTCGTCGAGGCTGTGCATCTTCCCGTCCACCCCCTTGAGGCTGAATGCGGGGCCTTTTGCACCGATCTCCAAGGTGAATCCCATCACGCCTCCTTCTTCGTCTGATCTTCCGACGTGCAGTGCGCGGCCGCATAGGCCGCGCTCGCGAAGATGCCGCACTCGCAAACCCCATCCCTGGCGATATCCGCCACATGCTGAGGGCAGGGGCAGATGTTCCGACGGTCCTTCGCTGGGTCCCCGGACACCTCGCGACAAGGGCAGTAGGGCTTGCCGTGGTTGGCGAGATTGCGCGCGAGTCCGATCAGCACGTGCTCGACCGTCACCGGGTCCGGGTTGAGGCAGCATGTCCCACGTGCGAGGTGGCGGCTCACCATCCGTTCGGCGCGCTCCCGCGCCGGTTCGTGATCACAACTCAGGGACCTGTCCTGTGGGGGCACACTTGTACTCTACCAGCCGACACACTTGACCGTCAATCCGAATCCAGGGACAGGAGGTGCGGTCTTGTCAGGCTGGTGAGCGGCGGCGGGGATGGGATCTGCGACACTCTCGGCTCACTCCAGCCACTCCTCGGTCGGCTCCCCGGTGGAGTGGCCCAGAGACATTACCACCGCGTTCTCATCCGTGTCCCCATAGTAACGGGGGATGAAACCCTTGCACTTGAACCCGAAGCTCTCGTAGAGGGCGCGGGCGGCAGCGTTGGCCTCGCGGACTTCCAGCGTGATCTCGGTGGCGCCGCGCTCGTGAGCGGCGTCGATCAGGTGGGAGAGCAGGCGGCGCCCCAGTCCGCACCTTCTGCGATCGGGGCGCACGGCAAGCGTGCTGATGTGGGCCTCGTCCACGATCACCCACATGCCCGCGTAGCCGATGATCTCGTCACCGGACCGGGCGACGATGCAATAGGAGTTCGGGTTGCGCAGGTCGCGCAGGTAGGACTCGGCGCTCCACGACGAAGGGAAGGAGACGCGGTCGATCTCGCGGACTGCCTCCACATCCTCCCTGCGCATCCGGTCGATCACCACCGAGGCGGCCCAGTTGGCGTCAGCGCAGTCCGAGGTCAAGTCGGCGGCTCTCCTCCGCGTAAGACATTCGCACGTAGATCGGCCGCAGCGGGCCGATCTCGTCACCGCCACCGGCGTCAAAGCGCCTGACGGCCAGGTCGGCGACGGCCGCGGCATCCGGCCAGGCCGCCTCCGGGCACATCCTATTGCCCAGGAGCGCGACGTCGGCGGCCGGTAGCTGGTCGGGATCACCGATCACCGCGACGGGCTCTCCGCGTGCCTCCAGCCGCGCGGCCAGGTCGGCGGCCGTCGTCACCCATTCCTCAACCACCCTCTCCGGCAGTTCCGCGCCGACGCGATAGAGCCCGGCGTAAAGCTCGCCGCGTTTCGCGTCGATGATCGGGCAGATCAGACCGGAGAGGCGACCGCGCACCTGCCAGGCCATCGCCGCCATCGAGGGCACGCCGACCAGCGGCAGGTCGCGGGCGAGCGCGAACCCTTTCGCGGTCGCCAGCCCCACCCGTACGGAGGTGAACGAGCCCGGGCCGATCCCGGCGGCGATCAGCCCCAAGTCGCCGAAGCCACGGCCTGCCCGCTCCAGGGCCAACTTGGCCTCGTGGGCCAGGCGCTGGCAGAGGTCCTGGTGGGTCGCCTCCCGCCAGGCCGCGCAGCTCGCGGCCGTCTTCGACCACCACGACGCTGGCGTGGTTCGTAGCGGTTTCAATGGCTAGGGTTATCACCGATCGTCTCGCCTATCTGCTTCAGCAGGCGCCGCCCGCGCCGCCCCTTCGCCCGCATCGTTAGCCGTCGAAGGCTGCGGCGGGAGTCGTCGAAGTCAAAGTTGATCTCCAGGGATTCGCCCCCAAGCTGCTCGGGGAGCTTACCGGCCCATTCTACGGCGACCGCAGCTTCGCCCCCCAGGATGTCGTCCAGGCCGATCTCCGTCAGGTCGCCCGCCAGCCGGTAGAGGTCGAGGTGGTACAGCAGGAGGCGTCCGCGATACTCGTGGACCAGCGTGAAGCTGGGGCTGGTGGCCCGCTCAGGCACCCCTAGACCCTGGCAAAGACCTTGCACGAAGGTGGTCTTGCCGGCCCCCAGGTCGCCGATAAGGCAGAGCAGATCACCCGGCTCCAGGTGAACGGCGACGGCTCGGCCGAGCGAACGCGTCTCGGAGGCCGAACGGGAGATCAGCGTAAGGCAGTGTGGTGATCGCGGAGACAATGACAGGGCTCCGTACAACATGCGGCCCGGATATGGTATAAACTCACTCGGAACAGGGACCGGCTCACGGCCGGGTGCGCGTATGCCTCAGCCCGGATGATTGCGCGGGATTATACTTTCCGCAGGCCTCTTCTGTCAAAGCAAGCGGCCAGCAAGCGGAGAGAGCCGGCCCGCTGAGGAGGACACCATGGGGACGAAGACGCGAGGGATCATCCTGCTGGCGGTTGCCGTATGTCTTGGCCTGGGAGCGCTGGCCTCGGCGGCGCCACCGACCGTTGATCTCGCACCCCCGACAGTAGCCGTCCAGAATGACGCGGGGGCGACGGGCGAAGCGCTCGTCGGAGTCGTAACCGAAACTCTCACCGCTCGAGCCCAGACCATGCCGCAGCTTCGCGCATCAGTCGCGCAGCCGTGGGCGCTGGAAGCAACCATAGAGAGCGCGTCGGCCGGCAAGGACAAGGCTCAGGTGAGTCTGTCGGCCGAGCTGGCGGCGCCGACGGCAGGCCTACGGTACATGGCGAAGGCGGAGTGTGAGGGGAAGTCCGACGCAGAGGCCGCGGGCAAGGCCTGCGACGAAGTGATGGAAGAGCTGGGTCTGATTGTGAACGCCAGGGGCAGCGTCTACTACTATGGCGATGAGACGCTCGAGGCCTGGATCACGATTGGCAGCAGCCAGGGCCTCCGGCCACAGGCGAAGGTCGCCTTCCTGGTCAACGGCGAGAAGGTCGGCTCGGGCTGCGTCGTCACGGTCAAGGATGGCGACTCGATCGTGCGCGTGAACAAGGGCGTTCCGGCCGGGAACGTGACGAAGGGCGTGGACGTAAGGGTGATCGAGAACGGACCCCGCTCCGCGGTGCGCGAGGCGATTGCTCACAAGGACCGCAAGACCGGCGTGTCCGCATTCCTGGCGTTCACTCTGCTGGGCGGGCTGATCTTAGCCGCCAGGTAGCCGTAGACGCCTACTCCGAACGATGATCTGCCGGGCGGGCATGAGCCCGCCCGGTTTGCTTTTCCCGGTCGAGCCTGCTCCGCAACTGTCCACAAGCGCCCAGCACCTCGGCGCCCCGCGATCTGCGCACCGCGACCGCTACTCCCATCTTCTCCAGCAGCGCGGCGAACCGAGGGGCCGCGTGTCTGTCCGGGGGCGGCGAGCCATCGACGGGGTTGCGCGGAATGAGGTTGACCATAGACGGGAAACCCTTCATCAGCGCCGCCAACCGCCTCGCCTGCTCGTCGCTGTCGTTCACCCCCGGCACGACAACGTACTGGAATGTCACCTTGCGCCCCGTGCGCTCCGCGAACTCCCTCGCCGCCTCAATCACGCTCGCAATGGGGTACTTGCGGTTGATGGGCGCGAGCTGGCTCCTGACCGGGTCTGTGGCGGCATGGAGGGAGATGGCGAGCGCCACCGCCAGGCCCTCGCCCGCGAGCCGCTTGATCTCGCCGGGCAGGCCGCAGGTGGAAACGGCGATGTGGCGCGCTCCGATGCCCAGCCCCCCGGGCTGATTCAGCACCCGCACCGCCTTGATCACCGCGGCATAGTTGGCCAGAGGCTCTCCCATGCCCATGAAGACGACGTTGGAGACGCGCCGCGGGTGGATTTCGCGCTGCACGCGCACCACCTGGTGCACGATCTCACCTGCGGTCAGGCTGCGCGTCAGTCCCTGCTGACCGGTGGCGCAGAACTGGCAGCCGTAGGCGCAGCCGATCTGGCTGGAGACGCAGACGGTGGTGCGATCGCGGTGGGGGATGAGGACGGTCTCGACGACCTCGCCATCGGCGGCCCGGAATCCAAACTTGGTGGAGCGATCAGCCGCGATCTCCGTACTCGCTGTCTCCAGCGTCCCGGCCTGCGCCAGCGCGCCGAGGCGGTCGCGCAGCTCCTTTGGGAGGTCGGTCATCTCCTCGAACGACGCTCCGCGGTGCAGCCAGGCGAAGACCTGGCGCGCGCGGTAGGACGGCTGGCCGATCCCTCCCAGGAAAGCTGCCAACTCGTCGATCAGAAGCCCTAACAGGTCTGCTTTCTGTATCACGCCAACCCCATCTCGCCGAAAGAAAGGCGGGGCCCGCTGAAGCGAGCCCCGCCTGACGACGCGACTACTGCTACTGCGCTTCGCCGCTCCCCTCGACCACGATGCAGGTCAGAGTCCGAGCGACGCTGGTGATCGCCTGAATCCTCGCTACCACCAGTTGCGCGACGGTCTTGAAGTCAGGCGCCTCGACATGCACGATCACGTCGAACGGCCCCGTGACGGCATAGCTGGCGCGCACCCCGGGGATCTTGGCGATCTGCCGACTGACCCCCAGCGCCTTTCCCGGCTTGGCCTCCAACAAGATGAAGGCCTGGACGCGCTTCCCTTCCTCGGGCATGACACCTCCCTTCGGGCGGGAGCGAGTCGCTCACCGCCTAGGCCGCCTTGACCTCCGCTGCCGATCCCGCGATCTCGGCCTCGCCCTTGCGCTTGCTGAAGGCAACCGCCGTTACCAGACAGGCCAGACAGATCACCACGATGATGGTCCGGGTGGTGACGGAGATCTCGGTGAGAGCGACCACCGGAACGGCCAGAATCGCCACCAGGTTCATAACCTTGATCAGCGGGTTCAGCGCCGGACCGGCGGTGTCCTTGAGCGGATCACCGACGGTGTCGCCGATGACCGCGGCCTTGTGGAACTCGGTGCCCTTGCCGCCGAACATGCCGTCTTCGATCTTCTTCTTGGCATTGTCCCACGCGCCGCCGGTGTTGGACAGGAAAACCGCCATCAGCTGACCGGTGAGGATGGCGCCGGCGAGGAAGCCGCCGAGCGCGGCGGCGCCGTCAGCGCGGTTGGCGAAGCCCGAGCCCAAAGCCGACGAGCAGTGGGGTAGCGATCGCCAACAGTCCGGGGCCGATCAGCTCTTTCTGCGCGGCCGCGGTGCAGATGGCGACGCAGCGCGCGTAGTCCGGCTTCGCGGTCCCTTCCATGATGCCCGGGATCTCGCGGAACTGGCGGCGGACTTCCTCCACCAGCAGGCCGGCCGCGCGGCTGACCGCGCGGATGGCGAACGAGGAGAACAGGAACGGAACCGCACCGCCGATGAGCAGTCCGACGAACACCACCGGCATGTTGAGCTGGATGCCGACCTTCCCCAGCCCGGCGTCGGCGACGAACGAGCCGAAGAGAGCGGTCGCGGCGATCACCGCGGTGGCGATCGCAAACCCCTTGGTCAGCGCCTTGGTGGTGTTGCCGACCGCGTCGAGGCTGGCGACGATGCGATGCGCGCGCTCGTTCGTCTTGCCGCCCTCGCCCTTCAGCGCGCCGGACATCTCGAAGATGCCGTTGGCGTTGTCGGAGATCGGGCCGAAGGTGTCCATCGCCAGCAGATAGCCGGTGGTGGTCAGCAGGCCGAGACCGGAGAGGGCGATGCCGTAGAACGCGAACACCGGGTCGAGGCCGGCGAAGATGGTGAAGGAGCCGAAGATGGTGACAGCGATGGCGACGATCGCCCACACGCTCGACTCCATGCCCTCCGCGAACCCGGTCAGGATCATGGTCGCGGTTCCGGTGCGGGTGGCCTAGCGCGATCTCGGTGACCGGCGGCTTCTCCGTCGAGGTGAAGTACTCGGTCAGCCGCTCGATAACGAGCACCAGGACGATGCCCATGAAGGTGGCGAGCGAAGTACTTCCACCAATCGGCGCCGCAGGTAGTAGTAGGAGACCACTCCGAAGCCGACGGTGGCGAGGACGGCGGAGGTCCAGAAGCCGACGTTGATCGGCTGCATCGGGTCCATGGAGTCGTCATCGCGGCCGCGCACGAACCAGGTGCCGATGATGGAGGCGAAGACGCCGACGGCACGGACGAGCAGCGGGTAGACGATGAGCTTGACGCCGAGCTGCGGCACCGGCCGATGCGCGGCGAACACGCCCAGGATGATGGCGGCGACCAGGGTGACCTCGTAGGACTCGAAGACGTCGGCTGCCATACCGGCGCAGTCGCCCACGTTGTCGCCGACGTTGTCGGCGATGGTGGCGGCGTTGCGGGGATCGTCCTCGGGGATACCTGCTTCGACCTTGCCGACCAGGTCAGCGCCTACGTCCGCAGCCTTGGTGAAGATGCCGCCGCCGATTCTCATGAAGAGCGCGGCGAGACATCCGCCGAAGCCGAAGCCGATCAACACCTTCATCGTGTTCTCTTTGAACATGATGATGATGAGGGTGGCGCCCAGGAGGCCGAGACCGGTGGTAAACATGCCGGAGACGGTGCCGGCCTGGAAGGCGATCTCCAGCGCGCTCTTGAAGCTGGTCAGGGCGGCGTTCGCCACCCGGGTGTTAGCCCGGACCGCCAGCCCCATGCCGACGAAGCCAGCGCCGTAGGAGGCGGCGACTCCCATCAGGAAGGCGAGAGAGATGCCACCGGCGAGGCCGGGGCCGATGGTGTTTCGATACAGGAAGAAGAGCCCGATGGCGATGATGGCGACGAACCAGACCATGGTTCGCACCTGCTGCTTCAGGTAGGCCATCGCGCCCTGCTGAATGGCGGCGCTGACATCCTGCATCGCCTGAGAACCGGGATCGTGCTTGGTGGTCTTGCGGGCCAGGTAGCCGCCGTAGAAGAGCGCTACGAAGGACGACGCCAGCACGAGGTAGATCAGCGTCCAGTCGGAAGTCGTGAACTTGGGCAGCACGACGTTCTGCTCTGACGCGCAGGCCAGACCTGGTAGCGCGGCGAGCGCTGCCAGCCAGTACCAGATGAATCTGAATCGCAACGCAGTTACCTCCAACGCTCGGGGTGAATGGTATGGTTACTCGGCATGCTGAACAGAACTGGCCTCGATGGCGGAAGATCCGCCGGCCTTTCCAGCAGAGCCGAAGAGTCGAATGTAGCCGCGCACCAGCTCCTTGGCCGCCTGCAGGCCCGGGAGCAGAATCTTGCGCAGGTCCTTCTCCATGGGCTTCTTGGCGAACGCATCCTTCGCGCCGCTGAGGAAGGCCATGCTTACGGCGGTAGCGACGTTGACCTTGCAGATGCCGATCTTGACGGCCTCTTCCAACGTGCACTCATTCGCCGCCAGCTTGATGCCCTTGGCTTCCGCATCCGCGCGGGCTGCGAACGACCCCGCTGCTACCGTGGCAGACCAGGGGCACTCTGGTGGCATCGCGCAGCGCCTCGATCCGGTCTCGGCGCAGGGGCCAGATATCGCCCCACATCCCGTGGATGGAGCCGACCGCGGCGGCGAGGGAGTCGATGCCGCTCCGCTCGACGAACGCTTTCGCCTGCGCGGGATCGGCCATCAGCGACTCGACCTTCGCGCCGGCCTTGCTGCGAAGCGCCTCGACCTGTTCGGCCGAGGTGCGGGCGCGCAGCGCGTTCGCCTCGTCCGCGGTCACGAAGTCCTCGATCAGCGGGATCTTCCCCAGCTCGGCCTCGACCGGCAGGCCGCAGCAGTGGGCGATCTCGGAGATGCGAGCGGAGGTGGCGATGTTCTCCTCCATGGGCTGAGACGACCCGTCATACATGAGGGAGGTGAAGCCCACGTGCAGGCACTGCACGTTCTGCAGGAAGCTGGTGCCGTGGTCCAGGTGAAGCACTACGGGAACGCTCGCCTCCTCCGCGGCCGTCTTCACCATCATCGTCGCCATCTGCAGGCCCGCATACTTGATGGCGCCCTGACTGACCTGAAGGATGACCGGAGCGCGCTCCTCTTCCGCCGCCTCAACCACCGCCCGGACGCACTCCATGTTGTTCGCGTTAAAGGCGCCAATGGCGTAACCGCCCGCCTGGGCCTCCTGAAGCAGTTCCTTCGATGTCACCAACGGCATGAGTTCCTCCTAATCTGGCCTGGCCGCCTGCCGCGTAGGGGCGGCCGGCTTCGCTTCCCGGCCGCCCGACCGGCGCGCCGCAAACAGGCTATTTGCTGAAGAGAGTCTTCACCTCTTCGTACAGCGCTAGGGGTACAGTCTTAAGTTCGCCGACGGCCGCCTTCAGCGGCACGCCCACGATCTGGTTGCCCTGCATCGCCGCCATGTGGTCGAACTTGCCTTCATGCGCCAGCTCGACGGCCTTGATGCCGACGCGGGTTCCCAGCCAGCGGTCGAAAGGCGTCGGCGCGCCGCCGCGGACGACATGGCCCAACACCACTTCGCGCGTGTCGATGTTGGCATGGTCCTTGATCTGGGCGGCCAGGTAAGCCCCCACGCCCTTGAGCAGGTCGTGCTGGTAATCGTCCTTCTCATGCTTGGTCGCCGACGCCGGCGCGGCCGCGGGCTTCGGCAGCTTGACTCCCTCGGACGCCACCACCAGGCCCCAGTGCTTGCCCCGCTGCTGCAGCTTCTTGAAGTGATCGACCATCTCTCGAAGGTCGAGCGGCGCCTCTGGGATCAGGATCCAATCGGCGCCTGCGGATACGCCGGTATGCAGGGCTACCCAGCCCGCGTGGCGCCCCATGACTTCTAGCACCAGGACGCGGCGATGGGAACGGGCGGTGTCCTTCAGGCGGTCGGCGGCGTCTGTCGCCACCGAGACCGCGCTGTCGAATCCGAAAGTGTAGTCGGTGGCGCTGAGATCGTTGTCCATCGTCTTGGGCACGCCCACGCAAGGCAGGCCGTGCTGACCCATCTTGTGGGCGGCGCCCAGAGTGTCCTCGCCGCCGAGGGCGATGAGCGCGTCCAGCCCCAGTTTCTTGGCGTTCTGGAGGCAGATGTTGATCCGCTCTTCGTCCTTCGTCGGGTTGGTGCGGGAGGACTCGAGGATCGTTCCCCCCTGGTTGATAATGGGTTCGACGATCTCAAGGGTGAGTGGTCCGGCGTCCGCCTCCAGCAAGCCCTTCCAGCCCTGGCGCAGCCCGACAAGCTCGTCGCCATAGTCGAGCGCGCGCATGACGATGGCGCGGATGGCTGGGTTGAGGCCGGGGCAGTCACCTCCGCCGGTCAGAACTCCAAGCTTCATGAATCTCTCTCCTCCGTACGTGTCACGGGCCGCTCAGCCGGGAGTCACCACGCCAGTCGGAGCGCCTACTTAGGCGTTCGCGTGGGCTGCGCGGTTCCCACCAGAGCTTCCCTCAGAACCTGCTGATCCTGCGGGGTGGATACCGCAATCACAGTATCCCCCGCCTCGAGTAGGGTGGTGCCGCTGGGCAGCAGGATGTGGTCATCGCGGATGATAGCTGCCAGCACGCACTCGCCTCGAAGGTGGACGTCCTTGACCATGCGGTGCGCCCCAGGCGACCCCGGGCCCAGGTTGACGGCCACGATCTCGATCTTCCCCATCTTCAGCGCCGTCATCAGCAGCGACTCCCCGCTCTCCACTTCCTGCTCGATCAGGCTCTGGATGATGCGGGTGCTGGCGACCGTCTCGGTGACGCCCAAGAGGTGGAAGATGGGTTCATTCTTCGGGTTGTTCACCCGGGCGATCTGGCGGGGTACGCCAAACTGGCGCTGCGCCATCTGGCAGACCACCAGATTGTCCTCGTCATGCCCGGTCAGGGCCACCACCACATCGGCGCGGCCCATGCCCACGTCCTGCATGACGCGCACCTCGCAGCCGTCACCGGTGACGATCGCCTCGCCGAAATCCGAGGCCAGCTCGGCGACGTGGCTGGCATCCTTCTCGATCAACGTCACCTCGTGGCCCTCTGCCAGCAGGGTCCGCGTGAGGTGGTATCCGACTTTTCCTGCGCCCACAACGATCACATACATGGCACCTGCTCCCAGCCGCCGCCAACCCGGGTGGCGGCTCCGCTGACCGCGCGTCGGCCGCGCTCCGGCCGTCTCATCGGCCGTCAGCCGGCCTACTCCTGCCGGGTGATATGCGGCCCCACGTCGTCGATATACTCCTGAAGGCTTCGCATCGGGCGGCCCAGCAGCATGTCGTGGAACATGCCGGCGCCGACGGCGGTGGTGCAGACGGTCTCGATCCCGGCTTCGCGATAGGCCTGGGCGCGAATCGGGTCATACACCCTTGCCAGCACCTTCGGAACCTGGAATCTGTGCTGGGCGATCTGCGCGGCGACGATGTTGGTGTTGTCGCCGCTGGTGACGCTGACGAAGACATCCGCCTCTTCGATGCCCGCCTGACGCAAGGTTCCTTCGTCGATCCCCACTCCCCGCACCGTTTCCCTGGTGAAATCGGGGCCCAGTCGCTGCACCGCCTTGTCGAAGGCCGACTGGTCTCTGTCGATCACGGAGACGTGGTGCCCCTCTTTGGTCAACATGGCGGCCAGCGTGGAGCCGACGCGCCCGCAGCCCAAGATGACGATACGCACTCTTTCGCTCCCTATGAGGTGGCGCGATCAGCCAGCCTCACACACGGGCGTCCGCCGTCGGCGGACGCTTGCGCGCAACGAATCGGAGGCAAGCCGCGCCCCCGGCGCGGCCCCAGGCCGCGGGTGATTTCACCCCCGGCAGGCCTCAGTATAGCAGCCTGCCTGGGGCAGTGCAACTGCGGCTGAAGCCGGAGGCGGCGCCGCGTTTCCCTAGAAAACCGGTCGGAATTCGACACCGGGAAGGCCGAACCACCGCCCTTCAGGTTGCGCGCTGGACCCGCCGAGGCCAGCCGTTGATGGCGTTGCCGAGCGCGATGAGAGCGGCGCCCTGCCAGAAGCCGGGGCCGAAGGGCTCGCGCAATACCAGCCAGCCGAGGGTGATGCCGACGACGGGGGTGAGGTAGGTGAGAGGTGGGAGCTTGTGCGCTTCCCCCAGGCGGCTGCCCCGCTCCAGCGCGTACAGCCAGAGGGTGTAGCTCCCACAGTAGACCGCAACCCCCATGATGACGATGAGCCACCAGGCGCCGGCGTGGACCGGTCCCCAGGGGCCGAAGTAGAGGGGCACGGTGAACCCGGAGATTGAGCTCAGCTCGGAGGTGTCGAGGGTCGCGGCCGCCAGCATCAGCAGGCCGAAAGTCATGGACAGGAAGGTGTAGATGTCGGCGAGCCCGGTGGGCGCGCCCTTCCGGGTGGACACGAAGCGGTCGAGGTTAGAGTAGACGCCCCAGGCGAAGGCGGCGAAGAGCGCGGAGAGCGCGCCCCAGGCGGAGGTGATGCGGCCCAAGTGCGCGAGGCGGCCCTCGGTGGCGATCAGCGCGACGCCGAGAAGACAGACGAGGAACCCGAGGCCGAGCTGGACCGGACTCGGCCGGTGGGCGCGATTGCCCTCTATCTCCCATCGCGTCAGAGGGCGAACCACGGCGCTGAAACCGGCGCCCTGAAAGAGCACGACGAACGCGGGGTGGAGGTAGTTGATCATGATGGCATCGGGGAGGGGGAGGCGGACGAAGGCGAAGTTCAGCGCCACCCGATAGCCGGCCCAGCCGAAGAACCCCATGGCCGCCAACACCAGCCAGCCGCGGAATGAGACGCTCCCGATGAGATGAAGCCGGCGGCGGATGGCGAGCACGATAAGGAGCGAGACCCATCCCGGCCCCATGGCGTAGCAGGCGACCTGAAGGGGGGTGAGGGTGACTCCGCCGCGGGCAGCGAGCAGCAGCGCCTTGGTGAGGACGAGGGAGACGCCCCAGACCACGACTATGATGAGGGTATAGGCGTATGCGCGCCGCACGCGGCAGCCTCCGTCATCTGGCAAACGGGGGCTGATCCAGTGGACCAGCCCCCGGATTCGACACAGGATTCGGCGGCGAGGGCCGCGCTACTTCCGGGCCACCTTCTTCTTGGCCGCCTTCTTCGCGCCGCCGGCCGGGCTCGCCTCGGCCTGGGCGATAATATCTCGCAGCTTCTTCTCGATCTTCGGGTCGATGGGCTGGGGCTCGAAGCGCTCGATGATGTCCTTGACCTTCCGGCGCACGCGCTGGCCCAGAGTCAGGGATCCACCCGCCTCCCAGTCCGACCAGCGGCTGCGGTCGATCAGCGCGGGGAGCCAGAACTCGCTCCGGAAGTGCTTGAGGGTGTGGTCTTCGGCGAGGAAGTGGCCGCCGGGGCCGACGCCCTCGATCACGCTCGTCGCCAGGTGCTCATCGTCCACGGTGATGCCGCGCATGAGTCGCTTCACCATGCTGATGATCTCGTCGGACATGACGAGCATATCGAAGGAGCCGCTGAGACCGGCCTCGAGATAGCCGACATCGTGGATCAGGTTGGCGCCGGAAAGCGCGGCCATCAGCACCGAGATGGCGGACTCGATGGAGGCCTGCTGGTCCAGAGACTTGGCGTCGGAGCAACCCGCAGTGGAGAACATCGGCAGGCGGAGCCACTTGGCGATGTCGGTGGAGGCGGCGCTGAGCAGGGACATCTCGGGCGCGCCATAGGAGAGGATGGTGCTCTTCATGTCCACGATGGAGACGACACCGCCGACGATGACGGCGGCGCCCGGCCGCTTGAGCTGGGCCAGCACGACGCCGGTCAGACACTCGGCATAGCACTGGGCGAGTAGCCCGGCGAGCGTTGCGGGCGCGGTGCCTCCGGCCATGGGGCAGGGGGTGTAGATGGCGGGGATGCCGACCTCGGCCGAGTAGAGGAGCTTGCCCACCGCGGTCTCGGAGTTGTTGAGAGGGGAGGAGGGCTCGATGTAGACCACGAACAGCGGGGCCTTCGCGAATTCATCCTCGCCGCCGAGAACCGCGCAGGCCATTCCATACTGATCGGCGAGGCCGTCCCGGTCGACGGCGGTGATGACGAAGGGCTTGGTGGTACCCTGCATCATCGCCAGGAGCTGATGCCGGTCGTAGGTCTTGGGAGGCGCATCTGAGGTGAGGCCGAGGGACATGTGGAAGTCGATGTTGGGCAGGGCCTCGGCGATCTTGGCGGCGTTGTAGATGTCCTTGAAGGTGTAGGGGCGGCGCTCGTCGGTGTAGGGGTCGAGCACGAACGGGCAGTCCGAACCCGTGCCGAAGTAGCTCTGGTTGTACTCGAGGGTGATGCGCTTGCTGCGGTCGCGGCCGGCGATGGTGACACGCTCGGGGCAGGTCGCCAGGGAGGCCTTCACCAGGCCGGAGGGGATGCGCACCAGGTTGCCGTCGCTGACCCGGCAGCCGGCCTTGCGGAGCAGGCTCAGCCCCTCCGCGTGGTAGACCCGCGTGCCCGTCTGATCGAGTATCTGCAGCGCGGCCAGATAGATATCCTCGATCTGGTCGTCGGAGAGCACGCGGAACTGGGGGGTGGCGTTGGCACGGTAGTTCATCCTCATGGGTTTCTCCTCATGCTGAACAGCTAGGCTGTGGCGGCTGCATATCGCTTCTCGGCCTCGGCCAGAACTACTTCGATCTGCGCCTGGACTCCCCGGTCGAGGGGGACGGGTGCGGGGCCAGTCAGCAGGCGATTGAGCTTCTCCTGCGCCCGGTCGCCCATAGTTCTTCCGCCGCTCTTCTCCCAATCCTGCCGGCGGGTGCGATCCATCAGCGATGGGAACCAGGATTCGGAGCGGTAGTGCTTCCGGGTGTGGTCCTCGGCCAGGAAGTGGCCGCCGGGGCCGACAGAGTCAATGACATCGAGAGCGAGCGTCTCGGGAGTCACTTCGATGCCGCGCGCGATCCGCTTCACGAAGGAGATGGCTTCGGCCATCATCACCAGGTGCTGGAGGGAGCCGGTCAGGCCGGACTCGATGTAGCCGACGTCGTGACAGAGGTCTCCGCCGGAGAGCGCCGAGAGGAGGATGGAGAGCGCGCCCTCGATGGCGGCCTGCTCGTCATCGAGCTTCGAGTCGGTGCATCCGCCAGTCGTCCAGACGGGCAGTCCGAGGTAGTGCGACAGCTCGGTGAGACCGGCCTGAAGCAACGACAACTCGGGAGCGCCGTAGGCCATCACCATGGCGCGCATGTCCATGATCGAGACCACGCCGCCGAGACAGTACGGGGTACCCGGGCGAAGGAGCTGGCTGAGAACCAGGCCGAGCAGGGACTCGGCGGCGGCCTGCACGATGATGCCGGCAAGGGTGGCGGGACCGGTGCCGCCGCCAATGACGCAGGGGGTGAAGATCAGCGGTATCCGATGCTCGGCGCAGTAGATGACCTTCTCGGCCGCTTCCCGGTTGCTGACGAGCGGTGAGACCGGTTCGCAGTAGAAGATGTAGTTGGGCCTGCGCTGGAAGGCCTGCTCGCCGCCGGCAACTGCGGCTGCCATCTGGTGAATGTCGCGGCAACCTTCCAGGGCGTAGGACCAGGCGACGATGGGCTTTCCGGTGCAGGCGATCATGTCGGCGAATTCGTAGCTATCGCTCAGCTCCGGCCGCACGTCGCTGATGGTGCCGAGGCTCTCGACGAAGTCGATCTCCGGCAGCGCGTCGCAGACGGTGGCCACGGCGCGAGCATCGGCTCGCGTGAACTTGCGTCGTTCGTTGGTGCGCGGGTCGCGGAAGTTGGGGCAAGTCGGCCCGGGGCCGTAGTAGAAACGACCGGGCCCGAGCAGCAGGTCCTTCGCCGGGTTTCCTTCGCGGCTGAACACGGTGAAGCTGCGAGGGGCGGTGCGAGCGGAGTGCTCCACCAGAGGTGACGGGAGGCGCACCCGCAGCCCGTCCACCCAGGCCCCGGCTTCGCCGAGGATCTCGCGGGCCCGCTCGCTGTGGACATCGAGGCCGACGTACTCCAGCAGGTGGAACGTGGCGCGCTGTAGCTCTGCCAGTTGGTCGTCGGAGAAGAGTCGGAACTGCACGCTCTGATTGACCTGAGAGTTCGCTCTCATCGCAGGCTCCTCGCCCGGCAACGCTCACAGCAGTGATGACGGATTGCTGCACCTGCGCCCACTGCACGACACGCGGCTGCGTGCCGGCCGCGGCGTCAGCGCAATCCAAGGCTCCCTTTGATCCCGTCGAGCAGCTTCTTCCCGGCAAGGAAGTCCAGCATCTGCTGTTCGCCCGGGACCTCGCGCTCGATGGTGAGCGGGCCGGCGTAGCCGATCTCTTTGAGCTTCGCCAGGAACCGCTCCAGGCCGACCTTGCCCTGGCCCAGCGGCCACTCCTGGCCGAGCTGGCCGGCGCCCTTGGGCCAGTCACCATCCTTGCAGTGGACGCCTCGCACCCACGGCGCGAGGACGGCGAGCGCGTCGATGGGGTCGCCAGTACCGTACATGATCATGTTGGCCGGGTCGAAGTTCACGCCGAGGTTCGGTCGCCCGACGGCGGCGATGAACTCCTTCAGCAGATTCGCGGTCTCCTGACCGGTTTCGAGATTGAAGCTCTGCTGGTTTCCCTTAAGGTGGTCGCAGATCTCCTGGAGCGCCGCCACCAGGCCGGCGTAATCCGGGTCGGCGGTTTCCTCGGGGATGTAGCCGATATGGGAGGAGACATTGGCGGCGCCGACGGCGTGCGCGAAGTCGGCGCAGCGCTTGGTGTCACCGACGCGCGCGGCGCGGGTCGGGGGCGGCAGCAGGCCGACGGTGCGGCGGACGGCATCGATGTCCGCGTAGCTCTCGCCGGCATAGGTGGCAGCGACGCTGGTGACCTGCAGGCCCGCGCCAGCGAGGGCGCGCTTGAGTTCCCCCAGCTTGGGCTCGGCCGTATACTCGGCGGGCGGGGTGCTAAGCTGCAGGGTGGTGAAGCCGGCGTCCTTGAGCCGCGCCAACTGCGCGGCGAAATCGTCCCGAATCGACAGCATAGCACCCAGCGGCATTCGCGCCATAGTCTCTCTCCTGGCAATAGTGCCCACCCCACTTCGGGCCGCGGGCGCGGCAGTCCTGCCGCAGGCCGCTCAGCCCTGGAACGGCGGCAGTTTGGGCGGGGCCGCAGGCGCGGGTGGCGGGGCTTTGGGAGGCGCGGCCCGCTTGGTGGTTTCTCCGATCGTCCGTCGCAGACTGATGATGCGGTCGGAGGCCTCCCGGCGGAGGGCGTCGAGATCGACCCCATCGGGCTTCTGGCGCTGGTTGAGGGCGACGGCTCCGGCGACTTTGGCGAGGAACTCGCGGGCCGAGGCGGCGGCCTGCTTGGCCTCCTCGAACTCCATCTCCTCCGCCTTCGAGGCCAGGTTCTCCAACGTCTGGAGGTAGCGGAAGTCGTTCATCCCCTCGCCGTCGCGCTCCAGCGAGGGCGTGGAGCGCAGGCCGTCAGAGGCGTAGAACATCACACCGGTGTCCGGCTCGCGACCGTCGAGGTCAAGGTACTCGTAGCCGTGGCGGATGAAAGCGATCCACTGATAGCGGCCGACGACGCCCTTCGCCCGCTCGCTCCACTGATAGAGGCCGAACGAGTAGCGCCCCTGGCCCTGGTTGTAGATGGAGATGCGCTTGCCGAGCTGGCGCGCCCTCGCCATCACCGCTTCGTCGTGGTCGTTGAGCATGGACTCGTCGAGCGCGCCGAGGAAGCCCTGCAAGACCACCTCCAGGGGTTCCTCGCTGGTGACGGAGACGCTGTAGCTGCCGGTGGTCTGGAGCCAGGGGGAGACGCGCTTGAACAGCTTCATCAGATCGAGCTGCTGCTCGGCGATGCCGAGGACGCGGGTCTCGTCGCACAGGTGATAGGTGAAGGGCAGCCAGGCCTGCCGCTCGGCATGGGCCTGCACGGCGGCCCACACCCGGCGCACGATCTCTTCGTAGGGCAGGCCGTACGCCTTCTCGAGGGCGGCGCCGGTCTCGCCCTTGACGTAGCCCTGATCGTAGAGGTTGGTGACGATGAAGCCGCCGTAGTTGTTGAACTCGCGGCTGAACCCGGCCTTCTTCGCGGCGGCGATGAACTTGTCGGCCGCGGCGAAGTCCAGCTCCGGCTG
Source organism: uncultured Armatimonadota bacterium (assembly GCA_963699135.1). GTDB lineage: Bacteria > Armatimonadota > Hebobacteria > Hebobacterales > Hebobacteraceae > JBEKKD01. The sequence continues at coordinate 3,712,261 of OY969415.1, forward strand.
TCCGTCGGCGTCGAGGCCGCGGAACTCGATGGCGGGGCCACCGCTGAAGGAGGTGATGCCGCGCTCGCGCAGCAGGCGGAAGATGTCGCGCTGGAGCGCATCGCGGGTCCGCACCTCCGGCGGCAGGTTGGGCTCGATGCCGAAGAAGCCGGTGGTGAAGTCGGCCTCGTCCAGCTCGAATGGCAGGATCTTCAGCCGGAGGTGAAGCGTGAACGCGTCCTCATGCTTGGGCGTCAGCGTCACCGAGCCGCGATAGTCTCCGGCGGCGGCGTCCCTGGGCACGCGAAGGGTGAGCCAGAACTGGCGGGTGAGATTCGCGGGCAGCTTTGTTTCCGTCGCAGCCACCAGGTAGCGGGGCGCGATGCGATACATGAGGCCGTTGAAGCTCCGCGTGGGCAGGTGGCGCACGATGGAGACGGTCATGCGCTCGGAGGGGATCACGGCATCGCCGCCGATGAAGTCGGACAGCTCAATCTTGGTCTCGCCCAAGTCTCTCAGGGGCCGGACGGCAAAGGTCAGCGACGCAAGCTGCCCGCGGGCGGCGAAGGTATCGAAGTCGAGCTTGACCTGGCCCGCGGTGGGCTGAGTCGAGAGGTAGACCTCCTGCTCAATGTCGGGCACAAAGACCACGCAGCCGCGGCCGCGATCGGCTTCGGTCACGGGCACGGGGTTCTCAGTCTGGGGCTGGGGCAGCTCGACCGCGCGGGCGCGGAACTCCTGCTGCTCGCCGGCGAGGGCCTCGGACACCCATTGGGCGGCCCGCGGGTTGTCCAGAGGGTAGATTATGAGGGCCGCCACGCGCTTGGCGTTCGGGCCGTCGGCAGTGACCTTCAGATCGAAGAGGCCATCAGGCAGAGAGACATCCGCTTGGGCCGGCTGGAAGAGATAGCTGAGATAGACGCCCCAGAGATCGGCGCCCGGCAGCGGCTCAGTGTCCTGGAAGTGAGAGACGAAGTCGAGCTTGCCCCAGGCGCCGCGCTCCTGGGTGACGCTCCAGTGGCGGCCGGAGACGGCGCGCTGAGTGAACTGCGCCGCCTCGCCATCCCAGTAGCCGAGGGATTCGAAGAAGACGAGCACGCGATAGTTGCCAGGGCGGAGCCGGACACGAAAGGTAGCGTTGCCGACGTCTATGCTGTCCTGAAGGAGTCGCGTCGGGAAGGTCACATCCCAGGCGCGGTCCGGCTTCACCTTCGGGTCCCACCCCCAGCCGGTCTCTTCGGAGTAGACCGAGTCGGGTGAGACCGGAGTGAACCCGGGGGCGATAGCCTGGCCGGGCGGGCCGAAATCGAAGGCGTGGACAGTGGTCGGGCGCGACCACTTGGTCAGCCGGAGGTTGTCGAGGTAGACCGACCCGGGCTGACCCTGGGCGGTGGGCTCGAAGCCGAGGTCGAGACGGATGATGTGGGCGACGTCGATGTCGGTCTTGAGATCGTTGTTGCGCGACCCGACCTCGCCGCGGTAGAGGCCGCCGAGAGGAATGGAGATCGTGTTCGCCCCAGGTCGGAGAGCGAGGGAGGCATTGTAGCGGTTCCAGTAGGAGGAGTTCGCCAGCCAGGCCTGGTCGCCGATGAGGACGGAGAGGGAGGCCGGCTGCGGGGAATCGACGAAGACGTCGACTTCGAGGGCGTCGTAGCCGCTCCAGTCGGGGGGCAACTGCTGGAATCGCAGGTACTGGTCGCCCCGGAAGCGAGCGGAGTGCGCGCCCTGGGTGGCGTGCTCATCCGCGAGCACGCCAGGGCCGCCATCCACCTCGAAGGACTGCAGATCAGACTGCGACTCGAACCCGAGCAGGAGCTTGGATTCGGCCGCCTGCGCGCAGGCCACGCAAAGCAACAGGGCGACAACAACTCCGGTGATGAGCTTGTTCACTGGCACTCGCCTCCGTCTCACCTTGTTCTCCGGAGGGGAGGCGCGTCCTTGCCGGATGGGTAGGCGGCTCGGCGGCGAGCTACCGAGCAACAGGAACGCAGTTAGCGGCTTCGCCGCGGGAGTCACCCCTGCGGGGTGAACGCGGGTTACCACTCGCTGGCGCTCGCGGCAAACCCACGCCACTGGTCGGTGGAGGGCCGCACGGCGACGCGCGGGAACGAACACCGAGATTGCCACGGGGCGGGGACGGACGCCCCTCGCAATGACAGCGGGAGGGGAGTGGCAGGAGGCAAGTCGCCGGAGGCGACTGAAGCTCCTTGTATGGTGTGGGTGGAGAAGTAAGGGGAAGAGAGAGCCAGGAAGCTCCGACTGGAATGACAGTCATGGGCGGGCGGCGCCTGGCGCAGAGCTGGTAGGGACGGAGGGTGCTGCCTGGCGCGGGAACGGGCCGGGACGGAGGGTGCTGCCTGGCGCAGAGCGGGTGGGGACGGATGGTGCTGCCTGGCGCGGAACGGGTAGGGATAGGAGCGCGGGGTTCGGCGTGGAAGCAGTGGGGATGGGAGAGAGTTCATGGTGCAGGACACGGTATCTCTGATGTTCCTCTGGCTCTGCCTCGGCCTGGCGGCGACGCTTTCGCACGGTGCGGAGCGGGCGGCGGAGCCGCTGCGGCGCGTGGTGGATCTGCGCGTGGGAGAGGCCGCGCAGGTGAAGCTCGGCAACGGCGAGACGGTGCGGGTGGAGTTGCTGGAGCTGGCCGAGACCACTAACCCGCTGTCAGACGCGGTGGTCGCGGCGAAGGTGAGAGTGCGGGTCGGCGAGGAGGAGGTGTGGCTCCCCAGCGGCAACTACAACCTGCCGACGGCGGTGGGGAAGGTGCAGATAGACTGCCCCATCACCAAGGCCTACTACCGGAATACCGGCTCCGATGCGTGGGGGCTGGAGAAGGATGCGCGCCTGCGCATCTGGCCCGCCGGTTCGCCCTGGATCGAACCGGGCACGTTCACCTACCCCGCGCGGCAGCGCTGGTTCGCGAGCATGACGCAGATGGCGAACGAGCCCTGTTATGTCGACGTCACCCCGGATATCAGTCGCGGGCGCATCTACTACCACAACGGCCTCGATCTCGGCGGCGCGGAGGGGCTGGTCGAGGTGGTGTCTGCGACCGATGGGGTGATCGTGGCGAAGGGGAAAGTGAAGCGGGAGGATGTCGGGTCGTGGTATGACCCGCGGGACGAGCGCATCGTGGTCCTCGATGGCCGGGGGTGGATGCACTGGTACTGCCATCTGAAGAGCTTCGCGCCAGGGATCGAAATGGGGGCGCGTCTCCGCCAGGGCGACCCGATCGGCATCCTCGGCAAGGAGGGTGACAGCGGTGGCTGGTCGCACCTGCATTACGGCATCTTCGCCCGGCAGCCCTCCGGCAAGTGGGGCACCGAGGAGGGGTATGCGTATCTGATGGAGGCCTACCGGCGCGCGCAACACCCGCCGGTGCTGGCGGTGGCGCGGCCGCACACGCTGACCTCCCCGGGCGAGGTGGTGACGCTCGATGCCTCCCGCTCCTGGTCCCAGGATGGCACGCGAAGGTACCGGTGGACGCTCAGCGACGGGGGCACGTCGGACCAGGCGCAGGTGACGCGCACCTATGCGCGGCCCGGCATCTACAGCGAAACCGTGCAGGTCTCCGATGCCAGCGGCCACGTGGACTACGACTTCGCGGTGGTTCAGGTGTTCGACCCGGTGAAGGGCAGGATGCCGGCCGGCATCCACGCCACCTACGCGCCGACGCTGGCGATCAGGCCGGGCGATGCGGTGACTTTTCTGGTGCGGGTGTTCAACGCGGTGGAGGGCGCCGCGGTGTGGGACTTCGGTGATGGGACGCCGCCAGTGAGGGTGACATGCAACCCGGTGAAGCCGGATGGCAGCGATGCGATGGCCCCGGATGGCTACGCGCAGACGGTGCATCGTTACGCCGCGCCGGGCCAGTACCTGGTGAAAGCTGAGCACACCGAAGGAGAGGTCACGGCTACCGCGCGACTGCAGGTGGTCGTGGAGGGAGAGTGAGGGAGTGGTGACCGTGACGGTGAGAGATGAGACGTCGATCGCGGAGGCGTTCGAGCAGGGCCAGCTTGCCGACAACGTGCAGTTGGACGCCGAGGGGCGCGCGCTCGTGCTCTACGACCTGACACTGGTGGAGGACGACGGCCCGGGCGCGTGCACCGTCGTCGGCCCCGGGCGCCCCGCTCCGACGACGATTCGCGGCCCGGTTCAGGCGAGGAAGATCCTCCATCTGGAGCGCGCTCCTGCGCGTCGCGCCTGGATCGTGCTGTGTGTCTGGCCAGTGGGAGGCGAGGCGGCGCCGCTGGAGGTTACGGTGAACGGCCGCACGTTCACCTGCCGCAAGGGCCAGCAGGGCTACGACTGGCCGGTGGTGCGTATCCCGGCTGCGCGGCTGCGAGAAGGCGATAACGAGGTGGCGCTCTCGTGTCGCGGGGAGAAGGGATGGCAAGCTCCCGTTGCTCAGAGGGAGGACATACTCCGCAACGATCCCTCCCGGAGTGACCGCCCCAGCCGCAGCTTCCGTTCGGCCGACGGCGGGGCTACATGGACGGCGGGACTCGGCGACGACGGCGGTCAGATGGGCGAGTTCATGGTGCGGCTGCATCTGGAGCAGCGGGCGGCGCGAGGCGAGCTGATCGGCCCGGTGATTGATCTGACATCCCTGGCGGCCGGCGGCAGCGATCTCCCGAGCGAGGTGCGCGTCAAGTCGGCGCGCGTGCGCGGGAGAAAGAACTCCCCGCGGGGACGCGGGTGGAGTTCTCTCTCCGCAGCGGCGAGACGCCGGTGTACGACGCGGCCCGCTGGAGCGAATGGCAGCCGTGCAGCCGGTCGGGCGCGGTGAAGGGCAGCATCGCGCGCTTCGTGCAGTGGCGGGCGGCGCTGCTGACAAGCAGGCCCACCACATCGCCCACGCTGGAGTCGGTCACGGTAGAGGCCGAGGTCGAACCGCGGGAGCGGGAGTGGGCCGGCGCGCTGACGGTGACTGGTAGTCACAACGAGGAGATCCGCTACACCAGCTTTCCCTTCGAGTACGAGCGATTCGATGAGCCGCAACTGGTAGCGCTGCGGGAGCGGTTCCGCCTCGATGAGGTGGTGGCCGGCGGGCGGAGCGAACTGGAGCAGATGATCGCGCTGCGCCACTGGGTGTCGGCGCAGTGGAAGTACGACCCGCCGCTGCCCGAGTACCCGGCCTGGGACGCGCACGAGATACTGAAGCTCCGCCGCGGCATCTGCGTGCAGTATGCCATCGTCTACATGCAGTGCGCGCTGGCGCTAGGGAGGCAGACGCGTTTCGGGTTCGGGTTCTTCCCGGACATCACGCTCAAGGGCGAGGGCGTGTGCGGCCACGAGGTCAACGAGTACTGGTCCAACGATCTGGGCAAGTGGGTGATGATGGACGCCCATCAGGACGAGTGCTACCTGAATCGCGCGACGGGCCGGCCGGCGAGTCTGCTGGAACTGCACGAGGATCAACTGGACACGTACTTCCCCGACGGCATCGACGTGCGGGGCGCGTCGTTCGACGAGCTGCGCCCCAGCCCGGGTCTGCTGCTGTGGAAGGGCGACGAACCGACGCCCCGTTCGGAGGCGCCGAGGCCGGATATCAAGTGGGGCTACCTGCACTGGATGCCGCGCAACAACTACTATGGCCGCCGCTTCCCGGAGCCGCTCTACCAGGGCCTGGGCTGGTCGTGGACGGACTATCGGCTGTGGCAGGACGCGCGCACGCCTCGTCAATGGCGCTTCGGGAACTACACGCGACGCAGGAGCGACATCGAGTGGACGCTCAACCAGGTGCGGTGGGCGGCCGCGCCCGGGGAGGCGGGGACCATCCGCGTCGTCATGGGCACGGTCACGCCGGATTTCGACACGTTCCTGGTGAACACCGGCGGCGGCTGGGAGGAGTCGGGTGACACCTGCGAGTGGCGTCTCCGGCCGGGGCGGAACCGGGTGGAGATGCGGGTGCGCAACCGCGCGGGCGTGCTCGGCTGCGGGAGCCATATCGAAGTGGAGTACGCACCGTAACTCGGCGCGTCACGCGCAGCGAATTCGCGAAGCTGATCGGGTCACCAGTTAGCACCTGGAGAGAGCGGTTTTCTGTGCTGGGGGAGCATCCGGGGAGGGTGCGCAGCCGCGCGAATAGATAACATTCCTCCGCGTCGGTGCGGCAGGTGTGCTGGGCCCGCTGCCGAAATGATCTCTTGAGACGAAGTCTGCACCCCCGTGTGCGCTCGCCCTAGGAAGTGGGGCCTCGCCTCCTGAGCTGAGCCAGCGCTGCTCGGAAGAAAGGGAGAATGAGGCCATGCGAGCTGTCATCAAAGGTTGGGCAGGAAGGCCTTCCTGGCACCAGTTCCACACGACACTCCTCGGAAAACATTACCATCGCACCGAGTGCTCTCTCCTTGGGCAAGAGATCATAGCCGTCACCCATGCTGACGCTCTGGCGAAGTCCCTCACGCCCTGCGGAGTATGCAAGCCCCCGCCCTGCTGGGGGCCGTAGCCGACTCATTGCACCTCCGCGGCAGGCGCCGGGAGGTCGCCACACGTTCCTCTAGACCGCCAAGGAAGCATGGTCGCGTCTCTCGCGCGGCTGCTCGGGAGGCGGATCTCCCCGGTCGCAGGCGTGTCTTCCTGTTCGAACAGGGAGGGGAAGGCGAATGCGGACCTGGAGCGAAGCACCCCAGGTAGCATCCTGTGCGAACCTACTGGTCTCCACTGCGAAGGGGGTCTGAGCACCGCGAGGAGCGATCAGCAGTCGACTCTCCCGAACTGGTCGGAGGTCATCGGCTATGCTGGCCTTGCACGTGCCGAATCGGGTGATCGGGGGGGCGCTGTGCCTGGGGGTCTGGGTGTCGGTTCTGTCGTTCCCGCTGGCCGTGCAGGCACGCGCCGCACGGAAGCCGCAGCGCCGCCAGATAGCTAAGGTTGAGGCGCGAGCTGTCGTTGCCTCCTCCGCCAACAGCGTCAAGATCCTGACCAGGACCCCGGCGGCAGCGAGCCGTCTCGTACCAGCCCGGACGCGTCCAAAGCCCGCGAAGCCGCCCACCCGCCCGCGGTCTGTCGGAGCCAATGCATGGCATGCGGTCAGGACTGTGTGCGAGAGGCTGTCGCGAGGCAGGAAGACCCCCGACCCGATCGCGTCGGTTCCCTCCGGCAGCCGCGGCCCTCGCGCCCGCCGCGACAAGTGGAAGATGGAGCCGGCGGACCAGTTTCTCCGAGCTGGCGCTATCCGTCTTAGCTGGCGCCACCCATCGGCCGGCTCCGGCGAGTCTCTCGTGATGGTGTGGGACTCCAACGGCGCTCGCGTCTGGACGGAGACCACCCACGGGAGCGCGACCACAGTTCCCTCCTCAGCAGGGATCGCCCCCGGTCAGCCATATGGATGGGCGGTACTCTCCCAGGCCGCCACAGAGGTCTCCCCAATTCGCTGGTTCGAGGTCATGACGCCCGCCGCCGCCGCCTCCCTCGACCGCGAACTCGCCTGGGTTCGCGATGCGTTTGGGGAGGCCGGCCCGCAGTCCCCGCTCCACTTCGCCACGGGCTGTGTGTACGAGGACCATGGGCTGTTCTCCGAGGCGCAGGCGGAGTATGAGATGGCCACCAAGTCCGCGCCTGCCCTCTGAGGCGCTCGCCTACGACTGACCGGCCAGGACCAGCAGGCTTCCCAGTCCGGCCCGAAGCGGCCCGGCCCAGGTCAGCGATCCTGCCGCCAGAAAGAGGCGGAGGCTGGTGACGTGGGATCTCCGCGAGATCGACGAGCCTTCTTCGGATGTTGCGCGCACAGCCTGCTTGCCGGGCTGCTGATCGCCGTCATCCATCTTACCGGGCTGACGCTTGCGCTGGACAGACGGAACTACGATCTCTGGTTCCAGCTCTCGCCGACGTCTGACATGCCGGCCGAGCACGTTGCGATCGTGGAGATCGATGATCGATCTCTGCGGGAACTGGGCGGATGGCCGTGGCCAAGCCGGCGGCTCGCCGAGTTGCTCCGCAAGATCGATGAGGCCGCGCCCGTGGCAGTAGGCCTAGACGTCCTGCTGGATCGCCCTCGGGATAGGGAGACGGATCCGGAACTGGGGAAGGCTCTGGCCGAGATGGGCACGGTGCTCGTCGCCGCGAATCTGCGCGTGAGCCCAGGCGTGCAACCTGAGATGGAGTGGCCGCTGCCGGTCTTCCGGGTCGCGCGAGATCGGGTGGGGTTCTCGAACGCGGTTGCCGACCGAACCGATGGCTACATCCGGTCCTGGCGACAGACGGTGGGGGGCGGCGATGGGACACTCTACTCACTCCCACTCGCGCTGGCCACGGCGGCCTTCGGCCAGCGCGGCGCCGGCGTCCGCGTGGACGGCAACTGGATCCGGCTCCCACAGGAGGTGGGGGGGCGGACCCACTGGCCTCTCGTGAGCCTGATCGACTTCCGGCGGACCGACCAGATACCGACGGTCTCTGCAGCCGATATCTTCGCAGGTAGCGAGTCGCCGGAGGCGCTGTCGGGCAGAGTGGTGCTGGTGGGGGTCACCGCAGCGGGCAAGTCCATCGACTTCTTCGGGACACCGTTTTCGGACGACCTCGTCACGAGGCGCGCCGGGCCGACACGCGGCGTCGAGGTCATGGCGAACGCCGTCGAGACTCTGCTCTCAGGCGTGTACTTGCGCGAAATGACGCCGATTGTGGTGGCGGGCATCGTGCTCGCCTTCACCGTGATCGCGTGCGCCATGCTGCGACCTCTGCGCCCGGCCTGGGGTCTGGTCGTAGCCCTGATCATCGTGATTGGTTCGGCCGCGGCCTGCCTCGCGCTCTTCATCTCACGTCATCTCCAGGTGCCCGTCACGCCCTTTGCCCTGGGCGCGACCGCGGCCTACGTCGTCGTGGCCCTCGAGAAGCGGGCGGCGGCGGAGACGCAGAGGCGTCTCGCCGAGCACCGCAATCAGCTCCTGCGCGACCTTTCAGCCATGGTGACGCATGACCTACACGGGCCGCTGACCAGCATCAGGGGATTCCTCGACCTGCTGTCGCGAGAGCGACTGGACGAGCGCCAGCGGGAATTCGTGCAGATCGCCATGGGAAGCACCAGGTGGCTCTCGGTGCTGATCACCGGGATCCTCGATGTCGCCAAGATGGAGGCCGGACAGGTCACCATTCATCGCGAACCTCTCGACCTGGGACACGAGATCGAGCAAGCGCTGGTGGCCGTGAGCTACCAGCTCCTGGAAAAGGATCTGCGCATGGAGGTGACCGTCGAAGCTGACCTCCCTTCGGTGCCGGCCGATTCCGAACTCTTCCGCCGGATCGTCGTGAATCTGGTGGGCAATGCTGCGAAGTTCGCTCCCATGGGAAGCGCCGTCGAGTTGCAGGCCTATCGGGAGGGGGAACGCGACGCCGTTGTCGTGAGCGTGCAGGACCACGGGCCAGGAGTCGCGCGGGAGTACCAGGAGCGGATCTTCGACAAGTTCGTCCAGGTTGCGGACGGGAAGAGCGCGCAGAAGATCTCGGTCGGTCTGGGGCTGGCCTTCTGCCGGCTTGCAGTAGAGGCTCATGGAGGGGGCATCTGGGTCGAGAGCGAGCCCGGGAGCGGCGCGCGGTTCTCTTTCTGGCTCCCGCTGCACGCGGCCGGGTCTTCAACCCGCAGGCGCCGGAAGCCCGACGTACCGGTAGGCGAAAGGAGGTAGGGGAACGTGGCGAAGCGCATACTCGTGGTCGACGATGAGCCGCCCACAGTGAAGATGGTTCAGCTCGCGCTCGAGGGGGAGGGTCTGGAGGTGACCACCGCGACCAATGGCGCTGAGTGTCTCGTGCAGGTGGATGCCAGCCGGCCCGATCTGGTGATCCTCGACATTGCCATGCCGGTGCTGGATGGTTTCGAGACCTTGCGCGCGCTGCGGCGGCAGGAGGGTACCAAGGACCTGCCGGTGATCATGCTGACCGCTCGCGCCGCGGATGAGGATGTCCTTCGCGGCTGGTCGACCGGCGTCGATTTCTACCTGACCAAGCCCTTCAGCATCGATGAGCTGCTGGTCGCCACTCGACGCGTCCTGGCCGCGACAGAGAGTGCGGCTGAAGGCGGCGTCTAGGCGCCACGGGGCGGGTGGGCCCGCAACGGGGATGGTAGCCCAGGCCTACAAGAAAACGCGACAGTCCATGGGCGGAAGCAGGAGTCGGCAACGAGGCCAGGAAGCCCGTCCGCATAAGCCTGTGTTCCACAGCGCAACACTCCCACCCCTCCTTCGCAGCAACACCCCACTCTCCCTCCGTGTGTACGTCTCGGCCTAGCCGATGACCCATTCGCGGGGCCAGGGTGAGACAGTGCGAAGGAGCGCGAGGCACCCGTCCCCCGCAGTAACCGCGACTCACACGATCTTGGCGGTGACGCCGCCGGTTCGGGGTTGCTCGCGGATGACCGACCGGGCCAGAGTAGAGGGCCGGCCGGAGGCCTTACTCGTGCGCCGCGTCGCGCCAGCCAACGTCCGCAGTATCCCCGCCGAGCGACTCGGCACTCGCCTCCACATATCCTGCGCCTGGTTCCAGGCGCCGACGGTCGATCTCACGCAAAGGAGCGCGTAGATGGCTGGTAGCACGCACCATACACCAGTAGGCAAGGACGTGCCTGTTGATCTGAGCCCGGACGTAGGCGTCACGTTCGACGAGGTGGTGAAGGGGGGAGAGACTACACTCGATCAGGTTCTGCTGCCACAGGCTCTCCCCAAGGGCTTTCGCGCCGCGACGGGCGCCCCGTGCCACAAGATCACGACTACGGCCTCCCACATCCAGTCCTTCCGGGTCAAACTCCCGGTCCCCGTCGCTGACGCCAAGTCCAACGTTCGTATGCTCGTCCTGGACCATCCCTTCGAGGAATGGATCGACATCACCAACGGTAAGGTCCAGCACACCCCCAACCCCGGCTATCACATCATGGGCTGGTTCCCGAAGAACTCCTGCTTCGTCGTCGCCGTGGCGCCGAGTGGCTACGTGCCGAAACACATCGATGTGTCCGCCGTCGGCCCGCCGCACGGCGACGTGGGCCCGCCGCTGCCGCTCACGGCGTTCCTGAAGGACGGCGGCAATCTGATCGCCGACCCCAGCGCCGTCCTGAAACTCTACGTGGCGAAGCTCTCCGGGGTGCTCCTCGGGCCGATCTCGCAGCAGCTCTCCCCGAGCCCGTTCCAGTGGAACCCGGAGTCGCAGCGGTACCAGCTTGACCTGAACACGAGTAAGCTGACCAGCGGGCGCTGGCAGGTGATGGCCGTCGGCGAGCTGGCCTATGGCGACACCAAGATCGAGCTGACCTAGACTTCCTGGACGGCCGACGTAGGAACGGGCGCCGCGGCCTGGCACGGGCGAGGGCCAGTCCTGGGGAGCGGGAGAGGTGCGCGGTGGACAGGCGCCGGCATGGGTTTACGCTGATCGAGTTGCTGGTCGTCATTGCGATCATCGCAGTACTGGCCGGCCTGCTCTTCCCTGTCTTCGCGCAAGCGCGAGAGAAGGCGCGCCAACTCACTTGCTTGAGCAACGTCAGGCAGATCGCGCTGGCGACCGTGATGTACGCTGGCGACTATGACGACGCCTTCCCCTGCCATTCGTGGTATTCACAGGACCCAATGCCGCTCTCGCAGCCTATCGCGGTGCGAGTGAATGACTACATCTCCAGCAACGATCCAAGGGTCTGGGAGTGCCCCAGCGCGCACCCCGACGAGCAGAGCGGCGGTCTGGACCCTGCTCTCATCCAGGAGGCCTTCGGAGGCTACTGGAACGGGGTGGGATTCTGCGGCGAGGACGCCGGCGGCTCCTGCGCCAGGGGCTATATGCCCTGGCCAAAGGAGTGGGTGGGAACCCGCGTCACCATCGACGTGAGCCACCTCATCGCTTGGAACGGCTGTGACATGGCCACCTACGAAGGGGACATCACGCCGGTCCGCATGGGCCGCATATCGGACCCGGCCACCGTAGTTCTGGTCAGCGATGTGGCATCGGGCGGCGAGATGATGTGCGGCCCGGAGACGCCCTGGCCCGATGCTTGCGCCACTAGCTGCACGCCCAGTGTGCGAAGGCCCGAGAACGCCCGTCACCTCGGAGGGATCAACACCGGCTTCTGCGACGGCCATGCAAGGTGGCGCAACTCGCGGGACCTGATCGCTCACTGCGGGGCGAGCTGGCAGTACTGGGAGCATCCGGACGTTGGCGTGGCGCAGTGGAAGAAGGACCTGAACTGGGTCTGCGGCACAGGGTCCTGCAACTACTAGCAGGCGGGCGCAGCCCCTGGGTCGCTTTTCACGCGCGCTTGAGCACATGGCGGTCACAGACCGTAGGGGGACATGACATGCTACAGACAGTGATCCCCAGGGAGCCGTGCTGGCGCCTGGAGCTGATCGTCGTCGCCATCCTGGCTCTGGCGCTGGCAAGCGCGGCCGCACCGGGAGCGGCGAGCAGCGAGGATGCGAGCGCGCTCTCCCTCCGGGCTCAGCAGTTCCGGGAGGCCATGCAGTATCCGCAGGCCGAGCAGTCCTACCAGCAGGCCCTCGCGATCTGGCGCACACTAGGCGACGAGAGAGAGGTGGGCCGGGCGCTGCACGAGCTGGGCGCCCTGACGCTGGAAGCCTCTCAGTATGAGCCTTGCCAGTGGATTGAGTACACCCGCCGCGACCGGCCGGTTGGGAGTCGAAACCGCTCCGTACGAGCAGGCTATCGGATACGGGGACCAGGCGCTGGCGATCTGGCGCAAACTCGGGCTCGAGCAGGAGGAGGCCAACAGCCTCCTCGTCGCGGGGCGTGCGCAGCAGGAGCTCAGTCGATTCACCGAAGCCATAGCCGCGTACAAGCGGGCGCTTGCGATTTTCCAGGGGTCGCATCTGGAGCGCGGACAGGCCGAAGCGTATCTCCAGATCGGCGGACTCCTCCTCAGCCGGTCGGAGCTGAACAAACCGCTGTCCTACTACACGGACTCGCTGGTCATCGCACGACAGCTCGATCTACCGGGCTACGTGGCCGTCACGCCGGAGGATGTGAATCTACTGGCCGAGCGGCTAGCGCGCGACGCGGCGACGTACTTCGAGCAAGCTTTCCACACCTACCGAGAGTTGGGCCTCCAGCGGGGAGAGGCCCTGGCTCTCCTCGGCCTGGGGCGCGCCGCGCTCAATATGCGTCAGTTCCCCAGCGCTCAGGAGTACTACCGAGAGGCGCTGGAGATCGACCACAGGCTGGGCCTGGCTCGGGACGAGTCCAGTGCACTCCACGGCCTCGGCAACCTGGCGTCTGAGATGGGAAGACCGCAGGAGGCGGTCACATGGTATGAGCAGTCCCTTGCCATCCGGCGCGCGCACGGCCTGGAGCGGGATCAGGCCGTCACCCTATGGGCGCTGGCGGGCGCCGAGGGCGATCTGGCGCACTATGAGAGGTCCGACGACCGCTACCAGCAGTCGCGGGCGATCTGGCAGAGACTCGGGTTGGTGCGAGATGACGCCCTCACGGTGCAGCGCCTGGGCATGCTGAGCGAGAGGCGCGGCCGGTATGAGGAGGCGAGCGAGTATGCAAAGACCTCCCTAGCGGCCTGGCGCGGGCTCGGGGTACGTGAGTATGTCGCCGGGGTGATCACAGGTACCGGGGTCCTGTACGACGACCTGGGCCAGTATGACAAGGCACTCGGGAACTACCGGCAAGCGTTGAGGCTGTGGCGCGACCTCGGGATGCGGAAAGAAGAGGCGATAACACTCGGGAACCTGGGCGAGACCGCGTACCACCTGGGGCAATACTCAAGAGCCGAGGCTTATCTCCAGCAGTCAGTGGCAGTGTTCCGCAGCATCAAGCACCCGGACGCCGAGACAGAGGAGGCCGGGGCCTACATGCTCATGGACTTGGGTCGGGTGCTGAGTGACACGGGTCAGTATGCGCGCGCACGCGGACGCTTCCAGCAAGCGCTGACGGTGTTCAGCAGGCGTGGGGAAGAAGGGCTCGCGCATCTCGTGGTCTGCGCCATGGCTGATACCTACCTGGATGAGGCCCGCCTGCCAGAGGCGCGCCCGCTGCTGACGCAAGCTAACGACGCGCTCCGCTGGGGGAGATATCACTTGCTCGCGGGCGAGCCCGCGAAGGCCGCCGAGCGCTTCCAAACGCGCGAGAGCGGCATCGAGGCCTCTCGCCTTACCTATCAGGCGGCGATGCGCACCGGCCTGGGATTGGCTGAAGAAGCTCTGCAGCAGTGGGAGCAGGCCGGTTCCTCCTATACGGAGGCGACGAAGCTGATAGAGCAGTCGCGTCAGACGGTCCCGACCGCTGAGCGTGCCAGCTTCTTCAGCGCCAGGGACTACGGCTTCCCTCGGCTCGAACCATATGAGGGACTGGTGCGGATCCACCACCAGATGGGCAGAGACGACGAAGCGTACTACTGGAGCGAGCACACCAAGGCGCGGATGCTGGTCGAGCTGCTGGGGCGAGCGCCGTCGGGCGCATCGATGGGTCTGCCGGGCGATCTCAGGCAGCAGGAGGACCGGTTGTCGCGCGAGATCGCCGCGCTCGGTAGGCAACTGGAGGAGGATTCCGGCCAGCCGGAACTCAGGCGTCAGATCGACCTGCTGCAGGCAGACCAGGCGCAGTTGATCGCTCGGATACGCCAGGAAAGGCCCGAGTACGCTTCGATGCAGTATCCTGAGCCGCTGCGCCCAAGCGAACTGGCGCTCGACCCGGGAGAGGCGCTGCTGGTCTATGAGGTCACCGAGCCGCGGAGCTTCCTGTTCCTGATCCGCCAGAGCCGGGTGGAGAGAGTCTTCGATATCCCCCTCAGCCGCCCGGAACTGGCGCTGATGGCGCTGGCCTACCGCGACGCCGTTGCTGGTGCTCCAAGTGAGAGCGACGAAACCGCGTCGGCTCTGGCGCGGGCGCTTGGCGAGAAGCTCTATCAGTTTCTTCTGCAGCCAGCGCTGGCAGAAGTGAGGCCCGGTGAGCACGTTGCCATCGTCCCGGATGAGATAGTGGGTTTGCTGCCGCTGGAGGCCCTGATCTCGGAGAGGCGCGGGAAGGAAGCGCAGTACGTGGGGGAGGCATGGACCTTCAGCTACTGGCAGTCGGCCACTGCAATGACGATTGTGCGGCGGCTGCAGAAGCCAGGCCGCGGGGAGCGGGTATTGGTGGTGGCAGACCCCGTGTTTGGCACGAGTGACACTCGCGTCCGGGGCCAAGGGGGATCGCCGGAGGCCGAAGACACGCTGGAGGCACGCTCGGAGGTGAGGGAGAGCCTGCGAGAAGCCTACGGGGATGGTGTCTTCCGGCCTCTGCCGGAGGCAGGCAAGATCGTCGGTCGGCTCCGGCCCGTCTACGGTGACCGGTTGCGGCCCCTGGTCGGGAAGGAAGCGCGCGAGCGGACCCTCGAGCGCGAACCCCTCGAAGACTACGGCGCTCTCGTCTTCGCCACTCACGGCGTACTCGATGACGATGTGCCATGGCTTCGCCAGCCAGCCCTGGTGCTCAGCCTGGTGGATACCGACGAAGGCGAAGATGGCTACCTCACCATGACGGAAGTGATGCAGTTGACACTGAGCGCGCAAGTGGCGGCGCTGATGGCCTGCCATACCGGCGCGGGCAAGATTGTGAGTGGCGAAGGAGTGATGGCGATGGGTCGCGCCTTCCAGTACGCGGGGGCCCGCAGCGTTCTTGCCACGCGGTGGGAGGCCGAAGACGCGAGCGCCAACCTCCTCACGGAAGTCTTCTTCCGAGAGCTGGCACGAGGCAGCGACGGGGCTACCGCCCTGCACCTGGCGCGGCAGCAACTGCGGCACGACAAACGCTACGCGGCTCCCTTCTACTGGGCAGGATTCGTGCTCATCGGAGAGCGGATGATGGCTGGCCGCAGCGGAACAGCGCCCTCCGGGCCACGAGGGGATCGGGTAGCGCCGCGCACGGGCCCGCGTCCGCACCCTTAGCACCGACGCGCCGGTGGTCTTGGCGCTCCCCAGTCCGCGCGGCACGCTTCTGTAGGTACGCCAGGCCTCGTCCAGCCTGACGGCTTCCCTTCCGATCCCAGGCCGCCCCCTTGCGAGCTGGAAAGGCGCGCCGCAGATGGGGTCGAAGTTCCGGAGGAGGGCACCATCGCGGGCGGACGGCGATCAACACCCAGCGGGACCGGGCAGAGGGTTGCAGCCGCGTCCGGGGCAGTCAGGAGACGGCATTGTCATTGGAGAGGAGCCGGGAGAGAACGCGGCTCGCGCTCTCTCATCAGGCGACAGACCGACTGCTATTCGACCGCATCGGTAGCACCTCGTCCCGCGAGGTTGCCAGCGTTGTCGAGTCCCTGGATCTGCCCCCGGACCTGCGTCGCTTCTACCTGCTGGGGGATTTCGAGTATCTGACGTTCGGCGAGCGCGAAGATCGGGAGCGCTTTCGCGCGTACCTGCCAGACCTCCCCGCGGAGGCCTACCTATTCGACTGGGGGGTAGGGAGCATTGACCTGAAGACCGCCGAAGGCTTCCACGCGGGACACAAGGACTTCCAGCCTCTGGCGCGAGTGGAATCGGCAGCAGAGCTGGGATGCTATCCCTTCCCCGACGTCACGGAACCGTGGCGGCATCAGAACCTGGAGCAGAGAGTCCGAGAAGCGAAGCAGCAGGGCTACGTCGTCGTCGGCCAGATGTCTCAGACCATCCTCGAAACCGCCTACTGCATGCGCGGCATCGAGAGGCTGCTGACGGATTTCTACGAGCGGCCGGACTACGTCGAGGCGCTCTTCGCGCACATTGCCGAGCGCCGCCGCTTTCAGGCGCGGCGCTTCGCCGAGGCCGGCGTAGACGTGCTGCGCATCGGAGACGACATTGCCACCCAGCAAGGTCTTCTGGTAGGCCCGGCGCTCTACCGCGAGCGGGTCAAGCCATTCCACGCGGCGGTGCTCGGGGCCGCGCACTCGGTCAATCCTTCGCTCCAGGTGCTATACCACAGCGACGGCAACCTCACGGGCCTGCTTCCCCAGCTCATCGAGATCGGCGTCACCGCCATCAACCCCGCACAACCCGAGTGCATGAACCTGAGAGAAGTAAAGAGGGAATTCGGTCGGGACCTGACGCTTTGGGGATGCTGCCCGGTGCAAAGCGTGTACGCCTCCGGCTCGCGCGCCGACGTCTTGGACCACGTGCGCCTGCTGAAGGAGGAACTCTCGATCGGCGGGGGCCTAGTGGTTCAGTTCTACAACATGATACTGACGCCAAAGGTGAAGGAGAACCTGCGCACGTTCTTCGAAGTCTTCCGAGGGAAGTGAGCGACTGCGGAAGATAACCGCCCGGATCTCCGTCCAGGCGAAACGTGCTGGGATGCAGAACCAGCTGCGCTCGCCTGGGCTTCTGACCGAGGCGGCTGCTCCCCCTGTGGCGGGGCTCAATTTGCCGCTGCCAGGCAAATATGATAGACTCAGCCAGGAACTTCGGACCTGCCCACGTGTCGAATTTCCGAGGCGCCAGTGGCGCCATTGGCGTAACGTCACGTCGGCCATCGACGCGCGCGGGGCAGGAGACTCTGTGGAGAAGCGACTCCGAGCGCACTCAGTGAGCGGGGAATCGCAGCGCAGAACGGCTGCGGCTCTCCTGGAAGCGGCGCAGGACAGGTGGCCTTCAGTGGACGAGCGTCCAGCCCAGGACGGCGAGCGCAACGGCCATCCGGTGACCGAGGCTTTCGATGATCTCTTCCAGGCCTACGAGCAGAAGATCTTCAACCTCGTCTACCGGCTCGTCGGCGACTACGAGGATGCCACCGACCTGACCGCAGAGACGTTCGTGCGCGCGTTGCGCGGGTATGAGCGTTTTCGAGGAGACGCGCACCCGTATACATGGCTCTATCGTATCGCACTCAACCTATGCAAGAACTACTTCCGACAGCAGCAACATCGCAGCCGAGTGCACTCCTTCTCGCTGGACAGCCCCATCGACCCCGAAGGGGAGGGGCCGTCGCGCGAGATCGAAGACACCAGTCAGGAACCCCACCAGCGGATCGAGGCCAAGGAACTTCAGGGCCAGGTGGAGAAATGCCTGCTCTCGCTCCGTCCCGACCTGCGGGAGCTGATCGTGCTGCGGGATGTGCAGGGGCTATCGTATCAGGAGATCGGGCGGGCGCTCGGCTGTTCGGAGAAAGCCGTGAAGTCCCGCCTTTTCCGCGCTCGCAGCCAGCTCCGCGAGGCGCTCGCGCCGTACCTGTCGCCCTAGGGGGCGAGGGATCCACCAATCGGAACGGGCGAGGGACACGTACCGCATCTGCGATCATGATGACGGGGCCGGCTTTCGGGCCGGAGGAGAGTGGACTTTGAAGACCACAACGCTGACGCTACTGCTCTGCGCCTTGGCCACTGTCCTGGCGGCCGGACTCGCCTGCGGGGCCGAGCTATCGCTCCCTGGGATAGCCCCGGTTCAGCCGGAGGTTTCGCCGGCTCCCGTGCAGGCCACACCGACCCTGGCGCCGGAAGCAGTCCCGACAGCCGCCGCCATCCCCACTCCGGCGCCGACGCCGATCGTGGACGTCGTCGTGGTTGGCAATGACAACGTGGCGGCGACCGAGATTATCGGCGCCATCAGCAGTAAGGTGGGTGGCTTCTACAGCGAAGAGCAACTGGCCCATGACCGGGAATCGGTGCTGAAGCTGGGTTGGTTTCAGACCGTCTCGGCCGAGCGGGAGATGGTCGAAAACGGCGTCCGGCTCATCTTCCGGGTGAGAGAGAACCCGGTCATCCGGGATATCCAGTTCAACGGCGCCAAGATGCTGACCCGCGACCAGTTGCTGGCGGTGATGCAGACCAAGCCCGGCGCCATCTACAACGTGCGGCGGCTGGAGCAGGACGCGGCGGCAATCGAGGAGCTGTACCGATCGAAGGGACACATCCTGGCCATCGTGCTCCAGGTGGAGCAGATCACCGATCAGGGCGTGCTCACCCTGGATATCGCCGAGGGCGTGATCGAGTCTATCAAGATCACCGGCAACACCTACACCAAGACCTACGTCATCCAGCGGTACATCCACGTCAAGCCGGGGGAGGTGTATAACGCCAAGCAAGTGTCGGCGGACGTAAAGCGGATCAGCGACACCGGGTACTTCGAGAGCGTCCGCACGGACGCGGAAGTGGGGGAGGAGCCCGGCAAGATCATCCTGATCTTCATCGTGGTGGAAAGGCAGCGGACGGGTCAAGCGACGGTGGGTGGCGCCTACACCTCGGTGCAGGGCATTATCGGCTTCGTGGATCTGAGCAAGACCAACCTCCACGGCACCGGCCAGTCAGTCTCGGTGAGAGGGGAGTTCGGCGGCCGGCGCAGCTATGAGTTCGGCTACCGCAATCCGTGGATCATGAGCCCGGAGACGCGGCTTAACTTCGGCGTCTACGACCGGTTCATCTTGCGAGAGGCGTTTGTCACCGACCCGACCGGGGCGAGGAGGAATGTCCTCTACCGCGAGCGCCGCGCCGGCGGCAATCTGGTGCTGGGCCGGCCGCTCTCCGACTTCACCACACTCTACCTGGGCCTGCGGCGGGACGATGTGTCGATATCGGACCTGACGACGGAAGAGGCGAAGTTCCTCTCTGGGCCGTCCTTCGCCGCGAGGGAAGTCCGCAGCGTCAGTCTGACCTCGGTGACGGACACGCGAGATAACCCGGGCACCCCCGCGGCGGGGAAGTACCACCAGTTCTCCAGCGAGTTCGCCGGGCTCTTCGGGGGGGTGCATTTCAACAAGTACTCGATGGACAACCGCCGCTATATCACGCTTGGGAAGAACAAGGAGGGGCTGCCGCGAGTGTGGGCGACGCGCCTGATCGCAGGCACCGTGACCGGCGACGCGCCCTACCTCGAACAGTTCCTGATCGGTGGGCAGGACACGCTGCGCGGCTTCCGCATCGACCGGTTCGCCGGCTCGCACATGCTGGTACTGAACACCGAATACCGCTTCCCGCTGAGCAAGCAGTTGACGGGCGTCGGCTTCGTCGATGCCGGCGATGCCTGGGGAGGCCCGATCGGGAACGATCCATTCTTCCAGGGCGACAAGAAGCTCAAGGCGCACCTCGGATACGGAGTGGGGGTGCGCATCCAGACTCCCGTCGGGCCCATCAGACTCGACCTGGGGTTCAGCAGCGAGGGAGCGGAAACGCACTTCGGCATTGCTAATATGTTCTGAGGATCTCGCCAGTCTGCCACTGGCAACAGGAGAAGGTGATGAAGCACTACTCTTTCTGGCTGGTCTTGATCGTGTGCGTGGTGGTACCGCTGAGCGCCGCAATAGCTGCGGCGCCGGCCCCCGCCCTCGGCGTCGGTATCGTGGATACCGACCGGGTATCGAGCGAGTACAAGGCCATGCAGACGCTCAACCAGCAGTATCTCGATTTCCAGAAGCAGCAGGAAGCCCAGATGCTACGCCGGCAGAAGAGCCGGATGCTGTTCGACCAGGAACTGCGAGAGTACCTAGATTACTCCTCGCCCACCGCCGCGCCCACCGCGGATCGCGACAAGAAGCTGGCGGACCTGGAGAAGCTCTCCGACGACCGGAGCAAACGGCTGTTGGACCTGGGCCAGAAGAAAGACCGGACCGCCGACGAAGAGGGGGAGTACCAGAAGCTCGACACCACCTACAAACAGCGCACGCAGGAGCTGAGCGCGATCCAGTCGGACGTGCAGCGGGCGGTCGAGGCGAAGCAGAACGAGCTGATGAAGATCATCACCGACAGCTTCAATGCCGCGGTGAAGGCGGTGGCGGACGAGAAGAAGCTGCCGCTGGTGCTGCGGAGAGAGATCGTTCTCTTCGGTGGCACCGACATAACGGACGACGTGATCACCAAGCTGAACCAGCAGCCGATGCCTACGATCAGCATGACCCCGGCCCCGGCGCCCGCAGTGTCGGGGACAGCCGCAACGGCCCCGCCGACCGGCGCCGCGCCGGCCGGAAAGTAGCACAGCCGACCGGGCGCCGGCAGGCAGCTGCCTGTTCGCGCCCGGCGTAAGGTTTGGATGCCGATGACTTTGAGGGAACTGGCGCAGGCACTTGGGGCAGAGCTGGTCGGGGGCGACCCGGCGGCTCAGGTATTGAGCGTCTCCGGCCTGGACAACGTCTCTCCCGGCTGCGTGGCCTACGTCGAGAACGAGCGGCGGCACGCGGAAGGGGAACAGAGCCAGGCGCTTGCGCTCATCGCCCCGCTTAACCTGACGCCGGGCCGCAAACCCTTGCTGCGGCTGGCGAATCCGCGGCTGGGGTTCGCGCGGGCCCTAGCTCTGTTGTTTCCGCCGCGGCGGATGCCCCCTGGCATTCACCCTACGGCCGTGATCGGCCGAGACGTGCAGACGGGTGAGGGCGGATCGACCGAGGCCGACGCGCTGGCCGCGGGGATTTCGGTCGGCGCCTACTGCGTGGTCGGCGATGGCTGCGTAGTCGGCCGCGGCGCGCAGATTCACCCACTCGTCTCCCTGGGCTCGGAGGTTCGGATCGGCGCCGACTCGGAGATCCACTCGAACGCGACCATCTACGCCGGCGTCTCGCTGGGGGCGCGGGTGATCGTGCATGGGGGAAGTGTGATCGGCAGCGACGGCTTCGGCTATGTCGCCGATGGACTGACCCACGTGCGCATCCCTCACGTCGGGACAGTGGTGATCGGTGACGATGTCGAGATCGGCTCAGGAGTGACGATCGACCGGGCCACCAGTGGCGCCACTGTGATCGGCGAAGGGACGAAGATCGACAATCTGGTTCACATCGCCCACAACTGCAAGATCGGCCGCAACTGCCTACTGGCCGGCCAGGTGGGGCTTTCCGGCAGCGTGACCATCGGGGACAACGTGGTGATGGCCGGGCAGGCCGGGGCGCGGGATCACGCGGTGGTGGGGGACGGGGTGCAGGCCGGAGCGCGAGCTGCCATCATCGGCGACGTGCCCGCGGGCGCGATCATCTGGGGTGACCCGGCGCGGTCTCATTGGGAGCAGCTTCGGATCGACGCTTCGACGCCGAAGTTACCGCAGTTGCTGCGAACGGTGCGGGAGCTAGAGCGGCGCGTGAAAGAGCTGGAGGCGAAGCTCCAGGAGCGCGAAGGGGACTGATCCCCGCTTCCATTTCAGGGGGCGAGCGTCACGTACTGCACGTTCCCATACCACGACACTTTGGCCACCGCCCACATGGAATCGCTGTCCCCGTCGGCGCGGAACGTGAAGCTCTGCTCCTGCTGCGCCTCCAGCCGGAGCGGGAAGGCGCGAGGAGTCACCTCCGCCAGCGCCAGACCCTCGGACAGTTTCCCCCAGGCCTCCACCGGCGTGATGAGCTGCACCTCGCCCTCGACGAAGTCGTGGTTGGGGTTCTCCACGTCGATGACGAACGCGCCCTGCTCCCGCCTTAGCGACACCGCCAGCGGCTGGATGTCGCCGATGGGAACCACGTCCTGAAGCACCCGGTCGCCGTCCTCGGTGACCGCCCGTAGGAAGCATGGCGTCGCCTCCGGCGGCACCACCACCATCACTTCGTATACAGCCTGGGAGGCCGGGGCGATGCGGTAGGGCACTTCCTTTGGGATCAGCGGCCACCCCGGCGGAGCGATGACGCGAACCTTCCCACTCATCTCCCGATCGCGGCTGTCGTTACTCAGCGCGAGAGTGAAGCGGGTGTTCTTGCCGCGCGGGATGGGTCCGCCCAACCACAGGGTCAGGGGCTGATTGCCCAGCGGGGCGGCGCCCGAGTTGTGCTCCCAGTATTCCGAGTGAGCCCGGGTGGCGGCGTCAACGCCAGGGCCAAGGTCCACTGGCTCACCGGCCTCGGCTGGCCGCGACAGCCGCACCCCGAACGTCGCGAGGCCGCAGCTTGCGAGATCGAGTTGGACGACCGGCGACTGAGCGCGGCGCTTGAGCAGGCCTGGCAGCGACCAGCCGTTGCGCGCCAGGGGGAGATCCTCGGTCTTCTGCTCCATCAGGTCGGCGAGCCAGGCCTCCTCCGGCTCCAGGCCGAAGCTGACGTGCGCCTTCACGGGCCGGCCGTGCGCCTCGTAGGCGCGCACCAGAAAGCCGGTCCCAGGGGTGGAGGGCGCGGAGGTATGATCGGCGGCCGGGTTGCCCACGGCCTTGATGGCGCTGATCACCACCTCCGGCGAGTCGACGGCCACCAGGCTGAACGCGGTTGGCAAAGAGGGCGCGGCGACGGGCTTCTCGTTGGCCTGAGCCAGCACCGCGCGCAAGGGGTGGTTGAACTCCAGGCCCGCGCGCACGACGCCGGCGGCGCGCCAGTCGCCCGCGTGGGGAAGCAGCGCATGCTCGAACACATGGGGCCTGTGATCGGCGGCAAGCGGAGTATCCAATGCCGACTCGTCGGCGGCGACGGTCCCGCGGGCGGCAAAGAGCGGGGCGATCAGCCGTCGTTCCGAGTCGAGGGCCGCGGTCAGTCCCCGGCCAATCAGCGCCACGCCATATTCGCTGGCGGGCCCCGCCATTCGCGACAGATCATGCGACGCCGGCACTTGCAGGCGGTCATCGGTGATCGCCTCTGCGATCAGGCCGGCCAGCCGCGAGAGTGAAACCGTGTTCGCCGCGTCGGTCACCAGCATCGGAAGCGTCTGCTCGGGATGGGAGGGGTCGATCCAGGGGACCAGCACCGCCGCCCACTCCTCCGACTTGAGCGCCTCGTCGATCCTCTCCCGGACTCCGTGCGTCGCCTCCATCGCGGACTGCGCGTAGAGATTCGCGTGCCGGAGGCTGATGGCGAAGTCACAAGGTGGTGTATCTTTCGCCGTGTCGTCATCGGCAACTGCAACGCTGGAAATGCCCCTGCCGAGCAGCGCCTGCATCAGCGGGCGAACCGCTGTCCAGTCCCTATCTCCCGACACGATCAGCACCCGCGCGCCGAGTGAAACGACTCCCGTCACCTGCCCCCGATCGACGATCTTCACGCAAGGTCCGGGGCCGACATCGACCCAGTTTCGTGCCGAGCGGAGCCCCGATAGAACCTCGCCGGCCTGGGTCTCGAGCGATCCCTGCGACGGCCGCGAGACTACCCCGGCGAATTGGTCCTCGAAGGTTGGCAGGCCTTCGGCGGTGAGCGGGAACGAGAGCGCTAGCAGCTCGTTCCGGCCGCGGTAGCCCTCGATCGTGGTGCGCAAATCTATGCGCCGCAGACCCTGGTAGATGGTCACCTCTTGCAGCAACTGGCACTTCCCAGGCAGCTCGCCGCTGATTAGAAGCTGGCTGAAGACGGGGCCGTACACCGCGGCCATCTCCGCCGACTCCTCGCTCTCCCTCACCATACGCCCGGTAAGCCCAAGCCCCGGCGTCCCCGGATCGGGGTTCTGAGCGAAAGCAATCACTTCGTTCGCAGGGCCCGCGTCGCGGGTCAACGCCTCCCACTGAGCCTGCTTGTCGAACAGCCTGACCAGGCCGCCCCCCTCTCCCCGGTCGGCCTCGAGGCAGAACTGGTCGCTCTCGATGACATCCTCCAACGCCGTCTCGGCCGATGGCGGCAAGCTGTCGGCGGGCGCCAGGTAGTAGGTGCGGTACCCGATGGAGGGTACGTCGGAGGCGACGAAGACGAAATCCGCCCAGCCCTGGTCGGCCTTCACCGGCCTGGCCATAAGCTGCGTGGGGACTTCTTTCCCGCGCTCATCGAGGAGCTTGAAGCCCGCGGCGAAGGCGCCCGCGAGCTGCGCTCTCGCAGCACATACATCGGTCCGCTGCCAGCCGAGGGAGTTGAACACGACCAGTGGGACTGAGTCCGCGGGCGCATGGCGCCCGGAGCGGGCGCCGATCGAGGCCGAGATGTAGTCGAGAGCCCTCTCCTCGACCTCAGCCGCAAGGTCCAGCGCCTCCCGGCATCCCGACAGCAGATCCACCAGGGGCGCTTCGCCAAGCAGGCCGGTGTGGGCGTCTCGCTGCTGGCCGAGAAGCGTCTGCCGCCAGGCCCGGCCGAACGCGGGGTCAGGGTAGCGCGCCCCGAGCAAGGAGGCGAAGGTGGCCCACTTCTCGGCGTCGAGCAAACGGTTTTCCGCAAGGCGGACCGCCTGTCTCAGGTCAGCGTGCGGCATCGTCGCGCCGGCGCCGCGGGAGGCGACGTCGGCGATGATGGGCATTCGGTCCCTCGGCTGCGGGGCCTCTTCCCTTGTCTCGGACAGGAAGTGGCGGGGAGTGCTAACCATCAGCCCCCTGATCGACAGGTCGTCCAGACCATGCGAGATCCAGTCCGGCGGCTCGGCCGCGTCGTCGCGATACAGGTTGATGTAAGGGGAATCGTCCGCGCCGGTCGTCTCGATCAGTCGCAGCAGTTCCGCCTGCCCGAGGCACAGGGATGGCTCCACTCTCACCCCCAGCAGTTCGGAACCGTCCGGAGCTAGGCGCAGGTGGAGGGGGGAAGCGCCATCCGGCGCAGGCGAGATGACCGCCTCGAAGCCGAGCTTGGCAGCAATCTGCGGCAACTGGGGCCATCCGCCGGAGCTACCGTCGGCGATGATGAGGCTGGGCTGAACATTGAGTATGCCCCGGGCGTAGAGCAGCCCATACAGGAGGTTGCGGATGAGCGACTCGCCCTGCACGACGGCGTCGTCGGGCTCGACGAAGAACGCGTTGACGTCGAAGCTTCCCGCGTCGAGCAACTGGCGCAGGTATTCCCGCTCGTCGCTGTTGCCCGCCATGAACGCCTGCAACGCGGCTAGTCCCGACAGGGTGAGCCGGTATCCCTGGTCCTGGCGAGCTGCCTCGAGCCTGCGCCGCATCCGCCCGAACCCGCGGGCCGCGCTGGTCCGCTGGTCGTCGGCCCCCACCAGTGGATAGTGGAGGTACGGCGCCATATACACCGTCTTTCGCATGATGGCCATACTGCCTCTCCCGCATGCCGGCGCCAGAGGTCGCCGCTTACCCCAGGCGCCCGTCGTTTGCATCAACACTCTTGCTGCTATCCCACGCGGCGCATCCCCGCGCGCCGCGCCGGATCATCGAAGGTACTGAAGCCGGTCTCGATACCGGGCAAGAGTCTCCTCGTTATGTGCATCGCCGCCGGGAAGGTTGGCGCTCACGAACACGGGGGGAGTCTCCCCGCGGGCGAGCAGCTTTCCGACGGTCTCGACCACGAGAGACTGCAGAATCGCCGCGCCGACAGCAGTAGACATCGGCCCCGTCTTCTGGTTGAGGCCGGGCAACTCGATCTCCGCGTCCCCGGAGGTAGAGTGGTTGTCGATCACGATATCGGCGATCTCATGGAGCCGCTGGCCGCTCGAATGGCGCGATGGCAGCGATCCGGCGTAGGCCAGCGAGGTCACCCCGATGACGGTGAGGCCGGCGGCCTTGGCGGAGAGCGCGACATCGATGGGGGCGCCGTTGCGCCCGCTGGTCGAGAGCACGATCATGGCGTCGCCGGCGCGTGCTCCGGACTCCGCGAAGAGCGCCGGAGCCCAACCTTCCTTGCGCTCCCAGTCTGAAGTCTCGGTCACTGGTCGGTGGTCAAGGAGAACCCTGCGGTCGAACAGCGGCTGCACGAGCATGAGGCCGCCGGCGCGGTAGAAGATGTCCATGCCAAGCGCGGCGCTGTGCCCGCACCCGAAGACATAGACCAGGCCGCCCTTCGTGATGGCCTGGGTCATGGCCTCGGCGGCGCGTTCCATCGCCCCGACCTCGCTCGCCTTCACCTGCTGCAGTCTCGCCACCAGCTTGTCGAGGTACTGCTCAACCCACATCGGCTCTCCCTTTCGCCTTGCATCGCCTCGGCCACGGCTAACCCCGGGCGATACCACTACCGCCCAGGCAGGCCAAGGATCGTCTTCCATACACTCCTTCCACATTCGGCCCCGCCTCTCCGAACCCAGGGTGTGACCACAGGACGGGCTTCACGCCCGAATCGGGCGCAGAGGGACTGCTCCGCCGCCCGGCGTAGTCAGCCCGTGTCATGCCCACTCTGACTCGATACGAGGATGCGGCGCGCGGAGTCGCGGCCTATCTGGCCTCCCGCCAGCAGCCCATGGGCGCCTTCCCGGGGCCGGATCACTACGGCGTGGCGGCATCCCTGTGGCTCTGGTCGCATTTCGGAGCGGAGTTCTCGGAGCACGCAGAGCGGGCAGTTGGGAGGCTGACGGCGAGCCCTCCCGACAGCCACGGTGAGTTCAACGCTTACGCGCTGCTGGGCTGCCGGGAGCGCCTCGGGTCGGATCGGATCGCGCCGCTGCTTCGCGGGGTGCGATTCGGCCATCGCCACTCGGCGAACTGGATGCTGCTGAGGGCAGTGTGTCGCGTTCGCAACGGTTCCGTGACCTCGGCGCTGCAAGCGAAGCTGGAGGCGCGAACCGCGCTGCTCAGGCACATGAGGTTTGGCTTCATCGCCGATCGACCGGGGGTGAGGTCATTCGCCTATCACGCCTTCTTCGGCGCGCTGCTGGCCGACCTGTGGCGCAAGACACGATGGCGATGGGCGGGGCTCGCCGCGACGCGGGCGGCGCGGTTCATCTCCCCCTTCGTCCTCCCCAACGGCGATGCGCTCTACCTCGGTCGGGGGCAGGAGCAGGTCTTCGGCTACGGGGCGCTGCTGTATCTGTTGGAGGCGGCCGCGCAGATGACGGGGGAGGCGGCGCTCAGGGCTGCCGCCGCGCGCGCGTTCGGTCACCTGATGAGCTTCCAGCGCCCCGACGGCTCCTTCCCGCTCGTGCTGAACGGCGATGAGCCACCGGAGCCGTGGGCCTGGGAATCGCGGCCGGGCTGGTACAGCTACAATCGCTACGCGGACTACCTGCCGTTCCTGGGGTGCATGCTGATGAAGGCAGCCGCGCCGGGGATGCCGCGGTTGGAGGAAGACGCAGACGCGAGGGATGCACGGTATCCGGGTTTCCGTATCCACGTCGAGGAGAGGTACACCGCCGTCCTCGCGCGCCCCGGGGGAGCGTCGACCAACGATCTTGCCTTCCCCTACGTGTGCGTGGACGGGGTCTCGTTGTTCCCGTGCTACGGCAGCGAGCGGGCAGCGCCACCCGAGGCGATGCCTTTCCCCTATGGCGCGCTCGCCGACGGTCGACGCTACTCGTTCCGAGATCGGCTCCGCTACCGACTGACCGATCGCGGGCTGATCGGCGAATCGTCACTCGTGAGGCACGCTCGCGAGTTCGATTTCCAGCCGGATGGTTTCATCTGCCGCGATGAGATCACGTTCCGCCGCGCCTGCCGACTCGTGGAGTTCGCCCCGGCGAACTTCCTGTTCCTGAACCTGCGCGAACTGGGAAACGACGGGTTCGAAACGCGGCGCGGGAACGCCGCGGCTGTGCTGCGTCTCGATCAGAAGGTCGCCATGTGCGCCGATGCGGCGGTGACGGCGAGCGGGCGACTCACAGCCCTGCGCAGCTTTCGCGCGCCGTTCGCGGCCGGGCCAGGAGAGGTGGCATCGGTGAAGGTCGAGGTCCGATTCCGGTGAGAGCGGGCCGCACCCCTGGCGTCTATCACCTCATTCTGTGCCTGGACCAGCAGGCGACGATTCGCGTCGGCCGGCTGGGGCGATTCACGTTCCCGGCCGGCTGCTACATCTACACGGGCAGCGCGATGGGCGGTCTCGAAGCGCGAGTGGCGCGGCACTGTCGCCAGCGAAAGACGCGGCGCTGGCACATCGACTACCTGCTGACGAAGGCGCGGGTCGTCGAGGTGGTAACGATCCCGACGCGGGAGCGCGTCGAGTGCGCACGCAACCAGGCCGTGCTATCGCTGCCGGGGGCCTCGGTGCTTGCGCCTCGATTCGGCGCGAGCGATTGCCGGTGTGCCGCGCACCTAGCGTACTTCCGCAAGCCCCCGGCCGCGGAATGGCTCATCGCGCAACCCCAGAGGACAAGGCCGGGGGGAAGCGGAAGAGTTAGCTGATCCCCACTGACATGGAAGCAAGCAGTAATGCCGGCCGACCCAGCCCCGCACATTCCCGATAAGGAACACCACCTCTCCCCGGCCGAGACGCGCCACACGTTGGTCGTGGCGGCGATCGCGTGGGGCCTCTTCGGCTCGGCCTGGGCGAATATGGTGTCGGGCGCGCCGTTCGTGACCTTCGCCCGGACCAAGCTTGGGGCCTCCACCTTCATGTTCGGGCTGCTCTCATCGCTGCCGTTCCTGGCGGTGCTGGCGCAGCTTCCAGGCTCGTACTGGGTGGAGAAGCTGCGCCACCGCAAGCTGCTCTTCATGTGCAGCAACAGCGGCAACCGGCTAGTGTGGCTGGCGGTGGCGGCGCTGCCGTGGGTGATCCCCGCGCATCATACGCAGACGCGAGTGGTGGCGCTGCTGGGCCTGATGATGGTGGGGTCGGTGCTCGGCCACCTTGGCACCCCGGCCTGGTTCTCCTGGTTCGCCGACATGGTGCCGGAGAACATCCGCGGCCGTTACCTGGGGAGGCGGGCCGCGTTTGCCACCACCACCGGCGTGATCGTGTCAGCCGCGGTGTCGTGGATCATCGACCACAACAGCAGCTTCACCGTGTTCACCGTCATCTTCAGCATCGCCGCGGTGCTAGGGATGGGGGATATACTGCTATTCTCGACGGTGCGCGAGCCGCCGATGCCCAAACACGAGGGACCGCCCTGGCGCCTGCGCGACGTCGTCCTCAGCCCGATGGGCAGCCGCCCGTTTCGCGGCTATCTGCTCTACGCCTTCAGTGAGTCGTTCATGTTCGGCATTGCGGGGCCGTTCTTCTGGCTGATGAGCCTGGAGTTCCTGAAGATCGGCAACTTCTGGTCGAACATCTACGTGATGACCATTCCGATGGTGTTCACCGCCATCGCGCTGCCGCTGTGGGGCGGCATCTGCGATCGATTCGGCTCTCGCCCGCTGGTGACGCTGGGCACGCTGATGAGCCTCGCCTTCCCGGTGTTCTGGGTGCTGGCGACGCCGACCCACTATCACTGGCTGCTCGCGGCGGCGGCCATCATCGGGGGGTTCTTCGGCGGGGCGATTCAGATCGGCGACATGAACATGTTCTTCTCGCTCACCCCCCGAGAGAATCGGTCGGCCTTTATGGCCATGCTCGCCTTCGCCGCCAGCCTGGGGTGGGCGATCGCGCCGAGCCTGAGCGGCGCCCTGGCGCAAGCGCTGAAGCCCCTGCAGTGGCATGTGGTCGGCCTCACCTTCGGGGGCCTGCACGTGCTGATGCTGATCTCGATCGTGGCGCGGTTGCTGCACGTGTTCTTCATCATCCCGCATCTGCCGGAGGAGAACCCGCGCCCGATGCGGGAGCTGGTGAGGCACCTGATACGCAGCCCCTTCGAGCGAGCCAGCCGCCTGCTGTGGTCGGGGCTGGTGAAGAGGGCGTGAAGCGCGAAGGGCCCTAGTCGCCAGGTCGTGTCCCTGCGTGGAGGATGTGCACCGCCTCCGCGTCGTAGAAGTCCGCGGCCTTGCGGAGCATGCGATCGAGGCACTGACACTCCTCTCCGATCTCCGCCATCCCCACGACGACGGGCCTGAGTCCCTCAACCTCCCCCAGAACGGGGGCCATGCTCTGGTCAGGGCCCACCTTCGCGACGGCCGCCTGCAGCTTGCCCAAGGCCGGCTCCCCGAGAACCTCGGCAGCAGTGGTGAGAGCCAGGTTGCGCGGCACTCCCGCGGTGAGACACATCTCGAACAGCCGGCAGAAGCTGGCGATCCGGGCGATGCGCCGGTATTCGGGCAGCTGGGCCCTGACGCTGGTGTCCTCCGACCTGCCCAGCATCTTTGCGGCCACTTCGGCCAGTAGCCACGCGCTGCGAAGTCGGTCTGCCGCCGCGCGTTCGCGTTCGAGCCAGGTCGCCAGGTGGGCCAATGCCTCGTCCAGTACGCCGCCGATCTCGCCGGCCTTCACGAACGCGACGAAGAACGGGGAGAACACGTCGGGCAGACCAGTCATCGCTTGGCTCAGCGTCCGTTCTTTCTCGACGACCTCAGTTCTTAGGTAAGCATTGGCGGCCGCGACCGCGGGGTCAGTCGTGGTTCGTTGCAGCATGAAGAAACAGGTCTGCAGAGATACGCCGGCATCGACTAGCGCCGAGAGCTGCTGCGTGTAGAGGATCAGTGCAGGCCCATGATCCTCAAGTTCGAGTATCTTCATCGCCCCGGCTCTCCCTTCTCTTCCAAGCTCAGCCCTAACCGATCAGCCAAGTCACGCCTCAGCTGATCCCGGGCCCTTGCGATTCTGCCCCCGAAAGTGCTCACCGGCAGATCGAGGAATTCGCCAATCTCGCGATAGCTGTAGCCCGACAGGTGCATCAGTAGCGACATCCTGCTCCTGACCGGAACGTTCGCGAGCGCCAGCCGGGCGTCCCGGATGGTCTCGCGCCGCATGACGCTCTCCATCACGGTCTGCTGGCTCGCACCAGAGAGATCACGCACGGGCAGGGGGAGCGTCCGAATCTCGCGGCGCTGCCACGAGACGCACAGGTTGAGGACGATCCGCTGAAGCCAGGCGCCGAGGGCGCTTCGCTCTCGCAGCGTCCCACGCTGCTCCCAGGCGATGACGATCGCCTGCTGTGCGATCTCCTCCGCGACATCCCATCGCCCGGTGCGATCAAGCGCCAGGGCGACTAGAGCGCGCCGGTACTGCTCGATCGCGCCGATGGAGACGGACTGCTCGGCCTCGCCGGACAGAGGTAGACTCCTCGCCTGACTTGGTGCCTGTAAGATCGACGCGTACGAGGGGCGGAATGTCACGCGGCCCGTGACCTATGTGAAGATCTGGAGCAGGCAGGACGGCACATGGACTATCAGCGGCGCGCCCGCGCCTGCTGCACGAACTCCCGATAGGGGGTGAGGGCGTCGTCGAGATTCGCGGCGCGGCACAGGGCGACGCGCAACCGGCAGGTGAGCTTCTGCTTGGCCGCGACATCGGCCCCGATTAGCCCGATGCCGATAGCGCGCTCGGAGCCGTTGAGCCAGATCGACCCGCACTCCTCCGTGAGAGCCATGTGTACCAGCGCCCAGCCCGTGCGCTCGTCCCGCGCCACCACGATGGGGTAGTCGTAGCCGTGGGGCTCGACCAGCAGAGACATGCCGGCCCTCGCAGCGGATCCCACCGTCCGTCGGCCATGAGTTCGGCCGCGCTGGCATTGCGAGGGTAGAAGCGCAGCGTCTGCGGCGCTACCTGGGCGCGAATCCAGCTTCCCGCGGTATGCACATAGATCGCCGGCAGGGACTTGGGCAAGAGAGTCTCGACGCCCGCCTCGAACCCGGGGATACTCTGGCCGAAACCGAAACTGAAGGTCGCGTCGGCGCCGCCTGACGGCAGCAGTTCGTAGCGCACCGTTGCTGTAACCGGCCAGTTCGGAAGCGCGGCATAGGTGAAGACGGCCGCGTCTCCGTCGACCTTGCCAACGCACTGAGCCGACTCCCGCGGGGCCAGCAGACCACTACCAAGATCTGAGAAGTAATGGCGGAGGGAGAGCGCCTCCTGGCAGAACGCGGGGAGCGCCTTGCCCTCGGCGGCCCCGGAGAACTCCAGTCCGCGGCCCGGGTCGGTGAGGCGGACATAGCCCGTCAGCCCGCCGAGGGAGAACTCATACAGCGGAACCGGGCGCAGCAGCGGCGCCGCCTGCTGCGCCTTGGTTGCGCGCGGCGCGGTTGGCCTCGCCTTGTCGACGCGCGGCGTGGTTGGCTTGACTGGCTTTTTCGGCGCTGCCGCCTTGGTCCGCGGGGACGGCTTCGCCGCTGGCTTCTTCGCTTTTCCCATCGCCCGTTCCCGCCAATCCCCCTACAGATGCCCGCAGACCGGGCAGTCGGGCCGGCGCTTCACCGGGAATTTCAGGAACTCCATCTCGTCCGCGTCGTAGGTGAGCATCTGGCCCTTGAGCGGCTTGCCAAAGCCTGTGACTACCTTGATCGCCTCCACCGCGGTGAAGCACCCGAGCGTGGCCGATACCGCGCCGAGCACCGGGAAGCCGAGCGGATGCCACCAGGCCGGCTTCTCCGGCACCAGGCAAGCGAGGCACGGCGTCTCGCCGGGGATCAGGGTGGTGAGGCTGCCCTCCATGCCATACATGGCGGCCTCAATCATCGGCTTGCGCAGCTCGACGCAGGCCCGGTTGAGCGCATAGCGCTCCTCGAAGCTTGGCGGACAGTCGCAGACCACGTCAACCTGGGCGACCAGTTCCTTCGCATTCGCATCGCTCGCGTTCTCACCGATCGCGACCAGCTCGACATTGGGGTTCAGGCGCTCGAACAGCTCTCCCGCGCAGTCGATGCGAGGCTTTCCGACGGAATCGTAGCGCATCAGGAGCTGCCGGTTGAGGTTCGACCAGGTGAGGTCACCGGAATGGGCGATGATGATCTTCCCGATGCCGGCCATCGCCAGATAGAGCGCGGCCGGGCCGCCCAAACCGCCGACGCGGCTGACTAGCGCGGCGGAGTTCTTGAGCTTGGTCTGCGCCTCCTCTCCGAAGCCCGGAATCTGCATCTGCCGCCGGAACATCTCGCGGTCGCGTTCGGTGAGCCCAACCATGCCTGCCTCCGTTGTGGTTCTCGTCCAGTCGATGAGTGCTATGGGCCGGACTCTTCGACCCGGAGCAGGGCGTTTCCTTGCCAGCCGAGCCGGGCACAGCGCCCTTGGGGCATTTCCGGCGTTCTGGTAACCCCTAACCCCGCGCGGCGGGTCGGAGGCCGAGGCGTGTTTGCGTAAGGGGAGCCTTGACGGCCCCGCGAGGCCGCGCTAGACTTCGCCTCCATGCTGCCGCGGAGTCATTCCTATAGGAATTGTAGAGTTACCCCTGAGGCCGGTCTGAAACGGCGCGGCTTCAGCCTGGTCGAGCTGACGGTCAGCATCGCCATCCTCAGTGTGCTGGCCGCGATCACCATGCCGGTCTACTTCGGCGCGCGGGAACTGCCGCGCCGCGCTACCTGCGCCTCGAACCTGCGGCAGATCGGGATCGCCTTCTCCATGTACCTGTCCGACTGGGACGGCGCCTTCCCGAACACCGGCGACCCATATCTGTGGATGGGGCGGCGATGGCGCTGGTGTCTGGCGCCGTACCTTGGGGAGCCGGTCGCGCCCGACCCCGACCGGCCGCAGGACCCGCTCCACTCGACCGCCACGCCCCGCATCCTCATCTGCCCGAGCGATGCCACCGCGCCCGAGAAGTACGACTCGACCTCCTACGGCTACTCGGTCGCCTTCTACCACTCGCCCTCGCAGATCGCGGAGATGACGACCGCCGACCTCTGGAAACGCGACCGCTTCCCGTGCGTCACCCAGCGAGAGGCGAGCGTGGCCTACCCGGCGCAGAAGGCGCTGGTGGCGGAGTGGCTGACGAACCACACCTTGCCGAGCGTGGGCTGGTGGGACTGGCGCGGCGCGAGGAACTACCTGTTCGTCGACGGCCACGTCCGCTATCTGCATGCGAAGGAACTGCGCCCCGCGACCAACTGGCCTGCCCGACCCCAACCTGACCGTCGGGGGCATCGCGGGGAGGGACGTGGAGTAGGGGGGCTCCCGTTGCGCCTAGTGAGTCGCCGCCCCCACCAACTCCCCTCCCACCAGGTATTCCAGCTCCGCCAGGCTCTTCTCTCGCCCCTCCAGCAGTTCGGCGCGGCGAAGCTGCTGCGTGTAGAGGTTCATCTGGTTGTCCAGCAGGCTGACGAAGGGAAGCTGACCGGTCTGGTAGGCGGCCTTGGAGGAGGCGATGGCGCCCTCCGCCTGGGGCAGCAGCGCGGTCTCGACCAGTGAATCTGCTGATTGGCGCGGGTGACGTCGATCACCTTCTCCTGCACCATCTGACCCAGCTCGTTACGCATCGCCGCGATATCTTGGCCAGCCGCGGTCTGCTCGGACTGCGCGGCCTTCACGTCCTGATCCACCTTCTGCCGCCGGTAGACCCAGGGGAGGTTCACGCCCACGATCGCCGACCACATATCCGTACCGCTCATGGGGTCCATGCCCACCGGTTGGCGGAACATGTAGCGGAACTCGACCTTGAAGTCCGGCTTGATCTCCTGGCGCGCCAGGTTGAGCTTGGTCTCCTGCTGGCCGAGCTTGGCGCCCATTTCGGCAAGCTGGGGGCTGGCGGTGAGGGCGCGGTCGACCAGCGCCTGCGCCTCCAGCGTGATCTCGGTGCGCGTGAGCGGAGGCGTCTCGGCGATGGGGTCGGCGGGCGGGCGGTAGAGCAGCTTGTTCAGTTTGCTCGCGGTCATGGCTCGATCCTGGCGCATCTCAACCAGCATATTGAGCATCTGGGAGAGGCGGCCCTGCGCCTGGAAGACGTCCTGGAGGACGCCCCTGCCGGTAGCGTACTGGGCCTCGGCAGACTTGAGGATGTCCTGGGAGAGCTGCTTGTTCTGGTCCGTGGTGTGGATCGCCTCATCGAGATACTGAAGCTCGAAGTAGGTCTGCTTCACCAGCTTCACGAGGTTATTGCGCTTGTCGTCGTAGCGCGCCTGCAGCATCCGCGCTTCCAGGCTCTGCGACTGCCCCGACAGCCGCCGCTTCTTCGTCCGCGGCAGGTCCTGCGCGACCATGACCTCGAGGCCGCTCATCGTGTCCTGATCGAGGCGAATGCCACTGCGCACGGGGATATTGACTACCCCCACCGAGGCCATCGGATCGGGCAGCGCGCTCGCCGGCGCTACCATCGCTTCGGCCGACTTGATGCGCGCCTGGAGGGCAGCGAGTTCCGCGCTCTTGCCGACGGCCTCCTGCACCAGCGCCTCGATGGAGGCGGGGCCGATAGCCACGCTGGCAGATTGCGGTGCCTCCGCAGCGCCAGCGAATCGCGGCGATGGCGCCAGCAGAGCCAGAGCACAGCCGATCACCGGCCAGCCGAACCTGAGGCACGATGGCATCCGTGTGGGAACCAGCAGAACATCCTTGGTCATGGTGCAAGCAGCTCCTCCATACAGAATGAACCAGGCCCAGCGCTTGCCCCCTCTGCGCCGGGAACAGGATAGCAGAGTTCAGCGGCCCTGCGCGGCAAGGGCGGTCGCTGCTTGGCCTCATCTGGGCCGCTGCAATCAAGATTCGGAAGGTCGCGATACGTTACCTAGTTACTCTACCAATATACTAGGAAACACCTTGGAACCGTCATGTTTCGTACACACGTGGCCGGTATAAGGTATGTACCAACAGCTCGATGAGGGTGAATCCTCAGGCAGAACCGTCCGGTGTCACCGGGCGGTTTTGCTTTGTGCCCCCCGCAGCTGGCACCAGTCTCGTGGACGGGGAGTGATAGAGTGACGCGGCGGACCCTGTGCCGGCCAAAGCGAAGCACGCCCGGCGACTGTGCCAGGCGTGCCAACATCCCCTCGTGCCGTGGATTTCAGCTAGGCGCGAAGCTCGACCTTGTCGTCGCGGCGCAGGGCCTGATCGAGGCGGCCGCGACGTCCGTTGACGACCACTTCCCGCACCTCGTCATCGAACACACCGACTTCGTTGAGCAGATCGCGGACGCGGCCGCCCTCCGGTAGCGTCACATCCAGGCCCTCCACCTGGATGCGGGAGCTCTTGGCCAGCCGCCCTGTTGCCATCACTTTCACTCGGAACATGATCTGCCTGGTGACTCCTTCCGTGCGATACGCCGGTCCGCCTCAGCGCCGGCCTGCGATCACGACGCCGCTTTCGGCCGCGCGGGTCTGGTGGCAAGACTCTTCCGCCAGATCACCTCCGCGACCTGCCAGTTCGGAAACCAGCGAACCTCGGACCTGTCTGCGGGCGGCAACGGGGCCACCGCCACCCATCCCTCGGCATGGATCGTGATTTCGCCGGGCACCGTCTCGCCGGTGCTGGTGAGCTTCACCTCTCCATAGCCCTTCATGATGATCTGCACGCGCGAGCCCTCCTGTCAGCGCTCCTGCGCTTCGATTTCCGCATTATACCTCCTTCCCCGTCGGGCGCACAACCGCCGCCGCGAAAAGAGGGCGACAGGCCCCCCCCTCGACCTACTGCGGAAGGGGAAGCGGGGGCGGCCCGCCAAGAGATGACTCTCTCTGGCATTATCACAAACTCGGAGGCCACTGATGCCCAACCTGACCATCGCCGATCTGCGCAGCGACAGCGTTACCAAGCCGACCCCGGAGATGCGGCGGGCGATGGCCGAGGCCATCGTTGGCGACGACGGGCGAGAGGGCGACCCCACGGCGCAGCGCCTGGAGAAGATGGGCGCCGAGATGGTCGGTCAGGAAGCAGGCTTGTTCTGCACCTCCGGGACCATGGCCAACCTGGTGGCGTTCATGACTCACCTCAAGCCCGGCGAGGAGGTGATGGCGGAACGGGAATCCCATTTCCTGCGCTTCGAGGCGGGAGGAACTAACTGCTATCGCGCATGGCTTCCCACGCCCCCTCCCCGGGCGGGCCGGGCGCATGGATCTGGAGCAGGTCGAGCGGGAGATCCAGCCGGGGAGCCGGCTGCGGCCGCGCACCGCGCTGATCGAAGTCGAGAACACCCACAACAACGCCGGCGGCGCCTGTCTCGATGTGGACTACATGCGCTCTCTCTGGGCCCTCGCGAAGAAGCATGGCATCGCCGTGCATCTCGACGGAGAGCGCATCTTCAACGCCGCCATCGCGCTCGGCGTCCCCGCGCCGGAGTTGACGAAGGGTTGTAGCTCGGTGATGTTCGGTCTGAGCAAAGGGCTGTGCGCGCCTTACGGATCGCTGCTGTGCGGGAGCGCAGCGTTTATCTTGCGGGCGCGCGACATGCGCCATCGCATCGGTGGCAATGTGCGGCAGATCGGGCACATGGCGGCGGCGGGGATCGTGGCGCTCCAGACGATGGTCGATCGACTGGCAGAGGACCACGCGAACGCGCGGCGACTGGCAGAGGGGATCAACCGCGTCCATGCCGGGTTGGTCGACATGGAGACCTGCCAGACCAACATCGTCTCCGTCGATACCAGCCTGCTGGGCCAGCCGGCGGCGAAGCTGGCGGCCCCGCTGAATGAGAAGGGTGTACAGGGCCTCCCGCTGGGCGAGTACCGGCTGCGATTCGTAACCCACCACGACGTGACGACAGAGCAGATCGACCACGCGCTGGGGGTGATAGGGGAGGTGTTCGGGGGGTAGCGTCCCGCGTCAAGGAGACGTTCAGCAGGGGTGTGGCCCGCTTTTCGGGTGGCAGGGCACTGCCCTCGTAGGGGCGCAACTCGCTGCGCCCTGGGCGCGATGAATCACGCCCCTACGATGCTTTCGCAACCTTAGGGGCAGCGCGGCCGCTCCCAGGCCGCCTTCCCGTAACCTGCGAATAGTGCTATTCTGTTGCTGTCACTAGCCCCTCCGACGAGCCGCGACCATGCCCGAGCTGAAGATCACAGACGACCTCGAACTGCTGTACCAAGCCCTTCCTCCGCGCATCGATAAGCCGTTGCGGGAGCACAACCGGCGGGATGACCTGCTGGAGGTAGTCCTCGACCTGGGTCGGGAGCCGGAGGCGCGGTTTCCGGGGGATGTGGTCGGCCTCTCCAGCCAGGTAGTTACCCGCGAGGACATCGAGCATATCGTGGCGCGGGTGGGCGCTTTCAGTGATGATAACCGCGCCGGCATCGAGCGCACCCTCCATCGCATTTCCGCCATCCGCAACCGCCAGGGCCGCATCGTCGGTCTCACCTGCCGCATCGGGCGCTCCATCTACGGCACCGTCAACATTATCCGCGACATTGTGGAGACCGGGAAGAGCATGCTCTTCCTGGGGCGGCCGGGGATCGGCAAGACGACCAAACTGCGGGAGGCGGCGCGGGTGCTGGCAGACGAGCTGAACAAGCGCGTGGTGGTGGTCGACACCAGCAACGAGATCGCGGGCGACGGCGATATCCCCCACCCCGGCATCGGACGCGCGCGACGGATGCAGGTGCGCCGGCCCGAGCTTCAGCACGCCGTGATGATCGAGGCGGTCGAGAACCACATGCCAGAGGTGATCGTGATCGACGAGATCGGCACCGAGGCGGAGGCGCTGGCGGCCCGCACCATCGCCGAGCGCGGGGTGCAACTCATCGGCACCGTGCACGGCAACACGCTCGATAACATCATGTCGAACCCGACCCTAAGCGACCTCATCGGCGGCATTCACGCCGTCACCCTCAGCGATGACGAGGCGAGACGCCGCGGCACTCAGAAGACGGTGCTGGAGCGGAAAGCGCCACCCACCTTCGACATCCTCATCGAGATCGTGGAGATCAACAAGCTGGCGATTCACCATGACGTGGCAGAGGTGGTGGACAGGGCTCTCCGCGGGCTGGTGACGGCGCCCGAGATTCGCGTGCGCACGGTCGAGGGCGAGGTGGAGATCATCCCGCCGCAGCAGGTGGAGACCTTTGAGGAGTATGCGTCCACACCGTATGAGGCGGCAGAGCCTACCTACCCGGGCTTCGGCCGGCGCCAGCTTCGCCTCTTCCCCTATGGGATCAGCCGCGACAAGCTCGAGAAGGCGCTGGCCGACCTAGGCCTGCGGGCGCAGATCGTGAAGCACGGCGACGAGGCGGACGCGGTGCTGACCATCAAGGCCCACGCGCGTCGGGACTCCGGGAAGTTCCACGATGCCACCGCGATGCACGTGCCGGTGCACGTGGTGCGCTCGAACACCTACCATCAGATTCTGGGCGCGCTGCGGGAGATTTTCCGCCTGAGCCGGATCAACGCCGAGGAGGTGGCGGTACAGGAGGCGCAACTGGCCGCGGACCGTGTGGTCCAGACCTCCGAGCCCATCGAACTCGCCCCGCAGCCTTCGCGGCTGCGGCGGCTCCAGCACTTGCTCGCCGGCCAATACGAGCTGCGCTCCGAGAGCATCGGCGTCGAGCCGAAGCGCCGGGTGCGCATCAGCAAGTAGGGCCGCGGACCACTTCCGGGGCGTTCCCCGGCGAGGTGAAATCCCGGTTCTCACCGAATCCCGTCCCCCACACCTTGCGGAGGGATGCCATGGCCTTCTCCTTCGACTACGATCGCTATCACGACCGCATCGAGAAGTCCAAGCAGCGGCTGGCGGCCTGCTACCGCTTCGAGGAATCAGACCAGGTGCCGGTCGACATTGGTGTCGGCGGCAGCTTCTATTGCTCTCTGTTCGGGTTCAACATCTCCGAGTATATGCAGAGTCGGGAGCTGAACATCGAGGCCCAGGTCAGGGGTCAGCAGTGGGCCTGGGACAACCTGGGCGATGACCGGACCTACTTCGGCATTTACCTCGACTACGGGCCTCTCGCCGAGGGCCTGCTGTTCGGGGCCGAGATCGTCCGGCCGGAGGGGACGTCTCCGTGGAGCCGCCACCTACTCAAGGACCCCTCCGATGTGGAGAAGCTCCAGGTTCCCGACCCGGCCACCAACCCCGGCGTGCAGTGGGTCTACGGCGAGCTGGCCAAGCTGCGAGAGATCGCCAAGCAGAAGGACATAGACGTGCCGGTCTCCGGCGGCTTCGGCATCCATCCACCCCTCTCCGCGGCCTGTGCGCTGGCCGGGCCGGAGCGCATCTACCAGTGGATGTATGACTGCCCGGACGTGGTCAGGCAGCTCTTCGACAAGCTACTGGAGACATTCTTCCGCTGCGCGGACTATTCCGACAGTATAAGCGGCAGGAAGCGGACCTCTGTCGGCCTGGCCGATGATCATTCCGCGTTCGTGTCGGAGAAGATGTACCGGGAGCTAGTGCTGCCGTACAACCGCCAGATCTACGAGAAGTACGGCCAAAAGGGGCGATCGCTGCACGCGGACGGCCCCAACGACCACCTCTTCGGAATCTACGCCGACGAGCTGCACCTCACCGACATGGACATCGGCGGTTTCAGCGACATCGCCGCCGCCAAGAAGGCCCTTGCCGGAAAGACGATCATGATGGGCGGGATGAACTGCAAAGACCTCTACGGGGATTTCGAGACTGCGCGCCCAGTGATCGACCGCGCCATCGCCATCGGGGTTCCCGGCGGGGGTTACATCTTCGGCGTGGGGGGAGAGGCCTACGCGGGGATCAACCCCGACACGGTGGCGAAAGCAGTGGCTTACGCGCAGAGGATCAGCCGCAGAGGCGGCTAGAGGGCTGCAGAACGAAGCGCACATCTGTGGCGCTGGAGTGTGATGCTAGAGTTAGGGCCGCACAAACGCGCTCGTTCCGTGCGGTCGCGCCCTGCCCTGGCCGAAACCATGGCAGGTGTCAGCCCAGAGAACGGCCACGACTGTCGTGCCAGGAGGGTTGTCGGACACGCCTCACCTGGCTATGATCACTGTTGGCGGCCGGAGAACTGTAGGAGGACGTACCGTGCGTTCATTTCCGCGTCTTCGTGTTGCTTCTTCTGGCAGCCCTGGTCTTAGCTGCCGCCACTGCCCCAGAGGCCGCTGCAGCCCCACCTCCACCCGCGAGTTCCTCGGTGCTGGTTCTCTACGACAGCACGGGCCTCTACGGGTGGGTCGGCGCGATCCATGCCAGGATGCTGGCGAACTTGCTGGGTCACTTTCCGGTGTCCTACAAGGCCAGCCCTGTCACCTCCTACACCGCCGGGGACATCGGCAAGTACGCGGCCACCTTCTACCTGGGCAGCACCTACGACGAGCCCCTGCCGGCGGCCTTCCTGCGCGACGTCATGAGTTCCACCAAGCCCATCTGCTGGTTCAAGTACAACATCTGGCAGTTGGCCTGGTACGACACCCGCTTCACCCCAAAGTTTGGGTTCGCGTTCAACTACCTGGACCAGACCGGTTACGATACAATCGAGTACGAGGGCCAGACCTTCACCAAGTATCAGGCCGACCCGGAGCTGGGCTGGACCTCGATCATCTACCCGACGCTCTGCAAGGAGATCGCCAGCGCGACCCGGGTCACACCGACGGGTGAGGAGCTGTCCATCCCCTACATCGTCCACGGCGGCAATCTCTGGTACGTGGCTGATCTGCCCTTCGCGTACCTGGGCGAAGAGGACCGTTACATCGTATTCTGCGACGTGTTGCACGATGTGCTCGGCAGCAGCCACGCCGGGAGCAAGCGAGCCATCGTCCGGATCGAGGATATCGATACCACCACCGACCCCGCCGACCTGATCCGGATAGCCGACTACCTCCATGGTCAGAACGTGCCGTTTGCGCTCTCCGTGATCCCGGCTTACCGCGATCCGCTCGGGTACTACAACAGCGGCGTTCCGGATAGCGACAAGCTCTCCTGGCAGCCGGCGTTGGTGAGTGCTCTGAAGTATGCGGTGGGCAAGGGCGGAAGCATCATCCTTCACGGATACACCCACCAGTACGGGTCAGTCACAAACCCATACACGGGCGTCACCGGCGATGACTTCGAGTTCTACCGGGTTCAGCTCGATAGCCTGGGAGGAACCGTCTACTCCGGCCCCGTACCAGAGGACTCCTCGAAGTGGACCGGCAAGCGTGTCGATCAGGGGCTCGCGGAACTGCGAGCTTGCGGGCTTTACCCGATCGGTTGGGAAACCCCTCACTACGCGGCCTCGGGAGCCGATTACAGAGTGTTCGCCAGCAGGTTCCCGCTGACCATCCAGCGCGTGCTGTACTTCGAGGACCCGGTGAAGCACACGGGGTTCAAGGGCCCGCATCCCGACTCGCCATCCTACTTCGGCGGCCAGCTCTTCCCCTACGTGATTCAGAAGGATATCTACTCCCAGAAGGTGATCCCAGAGAACCTTGGCAACTACGAACCCGATCCCTGGGTCGGCTACCGGGCGTGGTACGTCGATGACATCCTCCGCTGCGCCGACAAGAACCTGGTGGTCAGAGACGGCTTCGCCAGCTTCTACTTCCACCCGTACTACGATTTCACGAAGCTCCAGGAAATCGTCCAGGGGATCAAGGCGAAGGGCTATACTTTCGTCGCGGTTTCCTCCACTCTGAAGTAGCTCTCGCGCACTAGACGGTTCACGTGAACGAAGCGGCGCCTCGGCGCCGCTTCGCTGTTTGGCCGGTGGATCATGGGCCGCTGGCTTCACTACCGATGAGAGGCTATCATCCCGCGGGCTCAGGCCTCGGCGCCGGTTGCGGCGCAGCCAGCCAGACCGGCACGCCCTGGGCGTCCCTGAGCTGCACCTGCCGCCCCCCGAGGGTGATGCTCGTGGCCATCATCACCGGCCGTCCCTCGCCAGGCAGGATGACACCGGATACCGTCACCTGATCCTTTCGGCTAACGCGCACCTTGGTCTGCTGGATGAACCAGGTGGGCGCGAGATGCACGAAAACCCGCCTCCCGTCCGAGGCGAGCACGGTGATGATCGTGCCCTGCCCCAGCCCTGGCTGCGGCGCGTTCCGCTTCGCGTCCACCACCGAGCCCGAGATCGTCTCGACTCTCTTCGCGTCGAACAGCTTCTGGTACGGAGACCCCGGCCCCCAACCCGACCAGTTCTGCCACCCGCCGGGCCACTCAGGTCTTCCGTCCAGCCCTCGCAGCTTCACTTTCTTACCGGCCCACTCGACTTCACTCGCAAACAGGGCATGCGTGCTGCGCCACAGCGCCCTCGACCCGGTCACGGTGACTTGGTCGCCAGCCTTCAGGCCAGGGAGCGTCTGGTAGACGTACCACTTCGGGCCCAACTGGACGGACTTGAACGCGTGCGGCGCCGCCTCGACTCTGATCTCGACGCCTGGCCCCATCCCCACCAGGTTGCCATCCGGCAGGCTCTGTGTGAGGTTCAGCACTCCGCCGCTGATGGTCTCGATCTTCTCGCCGTCCCAGGTCTCAGTGTATCCCACCCAGCTCCCCGTATCCGCACCTGCCCACAGTGGCTGACCCTCCGGCGAGCGGAAGCGATAGACTCGACCACCCCAGGTCACTTCGCGCACGGAGAGCCGCCTATCGCCCTTATCTTTGCGGAGCATGCCCACAACCTGGACCTCGTCACCTTGCTTTGGCCTCAACCCCAGGCTGTCGACGTACCACCACGTAGCGAGCAGCGCGGTGACGTCTTTGAACCTCTTCCTGCTCACCACCATCGAGCAGAACGCCGCGGGCCTCCCCTTGGCCGGCGGCTGCGAGACGACACCGACAATGGTCTGTTCCTTGGACTGGTCCCAGGCGGCCGTGGCGCGCTTGGGGAGCAGCCGCGACGGGCTGGTGGCGGGAGGGCCAGGCCTGGCAGCGCGCGGCCTCCCGAAGTCTCGTCTGACAACCCGACCGGGGCTCTGCGGCTTGTCCGCCCCCGCGACCGCGTCCCCGGTCACGGGCAGCGTCAGCATCACCGCGCCCACCCCGCCCACCAGCGCCAACCATTGCATTCTCATCTCAGCACCTCGCGTATGGAACTCAGATTCGTGCCGCGCGCTCGCCTACCCTTCGCCGCGCTCATCGGCGCGATGCCCACTCGAGCTGCCGCGTGGCCAGATAGGCGCGCCGGCGCAACTCGAAGTCCTCCGGCGACATCTCCCCCTTGAGCGCCTCCGCCGTCTGCTGCCAGGCCACCCGCACCGCACTGGGGTCCGGCAGGGCGGCGCCGAGGCCCCCGTACATGGCGCCCGCGTATCCCCAGGTGAGCGCTCGCAGCCCGTCTCGCACCCGGGGAGACTCGATTTCAATTTCCCGCGCATACTCGAACGGAGTCTGTCCGGTACGCCGCCCGTGCCCCAGCATCTCGGCATAGTTCAGCAGCAAGTGGTAGGTACGGATCAGCAGCTCCCGAGGCGAGAGCCCACCGGCCAACTCGGGGTAGTCGAACACATCGAACAATGGGTCTGGCATGGCCTCGGGCCTGAATGCTGCTGCCTCCTCCTCCGGCTTCGGCTTTCGTGAGAACAAGCGCTTCACCGCCGCCGCGAACCGGCGCCAGGCCTTTGCTATCCGCGCTAAGGCCGCGCCGATTACCGCCATCAACCACCGCCCCGCTCGCGTGCGCGTCAGCACGTAGATCGAGATCAGGAGGAGCAGCAACAGGAGCAGCAGCAGTGAGATCGTCAACTGCCGCCGGTCACCGCTAGCCGACGCGAACGCATCCTTCGTCACACTCGAGACGGCGCTGGCAGCGCTCTCTATAGACCTGCCGATCG
This sequence comes from uncultured Armatimonadota bacterium, assembly GCA_963699135.1. Taxonomy (GTDB): domain Bacteria; phylum Armatimonadota; class Hebobacteria; order Hebobacterales; family Hebobacteraceae; genus JBEKKD01. The sequence continues at coordinate 3,757,000 of OY969415.1, forward strand.
CCTGGGGCGTCTCGATCCCGGCGTTGCCGGCGAGGCGGTCGCGCTCCACCTCCTGCGCCGTCCGCCGCGGACCCACCGCCCCCAGCAGGCCGGCGATGAGCAATATCAGCGCGGCCGCCGCGATCCAGCGCCCGAACGACCCCGCGGGCATCTCCAGGTTGCCCTCTCGCGCCGATCGCTCGAAGCTGCCCATGCGCTCCACGAACATCAGGCCCAGCGCCAGCAGCGCCACCCCCACGAACCACGGCCCCGGATGTGGCGCCCAGGTTTCCGCCCGCTGCCAGATGGCCCCCACGCCGAGCATGAGAAAGCCCAGCAGCAGTGCCAGCCCGAGAGACGGCCGCACCAGCGCGCCGCCTTTCCCGGCCAACGGCAGAAGCTGGAAGTGTCGATCCGCGCTCTGCTCCGCCGCCTCGACATCGCGCACGATCGCAGGCAGGAAGTACCAGGCGAACACCATCTCCGAGAAGGTCAGTCCGACCACCAAGCTGACCGCCGCCGCTTCGCTCTGGTCAATCATGGCGGCTGCCAGTCCGGCGAACCCGGCCGCTCCGGCCGCCGCAAGCAGCCCGCGCGACCAGTGGTCCAGCTCCCGCCTGGAATAGTAGCCCAGGCCCGCCCGCGCCACCAGGAAGCCGCCGGCGAGCGCGCCCCCTGCCAGCCCTGCCCACGGCGACAGCCGCGCCGCCACCACGGCCGGGTACGAGATGATCGCCAGCAGCAGCCAGGAGGTCCACGACCAGGTCTCCAGCCGCATGCGGGCGCGGGGCCGGATGGCGTCAGATGCCGAGGCCACGGACATCCGCCTCCGATCTGACCGAGGCGGCCGTGATCCCCATCGCCTGGAGGCCGGCGCTCTCCGCGGCTAGCGCCGCCGCGCGGCCCACCAGGATGACGTTGACGTCGAACCCGCTGGTGCGCAGCCCGAGCACCGCGCGCAGCAACTCGTCATCCACCTCCGGCGCGATCACTACTACCAGCGACCCCCAGGCCAGCGTCTCCCTCTCGCGGTTGACGGCGCCGGCGAGCGACTCCGAGTTCCCCAGCGACATGCGGCCGAGTACGGAGAGGATCGCCGCGAGCTGATCTCTCCCTCGCCCGGGAGGGACGCGCACGGTCGCCTGCACGCTATCTGCGGCCGGATCCCACCCGACTGCCAGCAGCCCGGTTCGCTGCCTGCGGTCGAGTACGTGCTGGGCGATCGAAGCGGCTGCGACCATCGCCAGCTCCACCGATTCCTGGGCCTCCGTGGGGGCGGCCGCGTAGTCTTTACGCCGCAGGCTGACCGCGATGATCGTGTCCACCTGGGCGGAAAGCTCGTACAGCTTCGACTGGAGCTGGCCAGTATGCGCGGTGGCGCGCCAGTGCACTCGCTTCAGGCCGTCGGTTCGCTGGTAAGGGCGGATGCCGACGACTTGCGTCTGGTCCTCGAGCACGCGGTGCCTGGTGCGAACGTCGCCGATGCGCCGCGAGGGGAATCGGGCGTGGCGAATGGCCACGATCCTGGGGAAGACGATCAGACTCGAGGCGGGAGCCCCGGCGCGCTCGCGGACGGAGAGGCCGAACATGTCGCCGGTGCGAAGGACAGTAGGCCCGACCTGGTAGTAGCCGCGCCGCGTCCCCTGGAGTGAGTAGCGGAGGCGAACGGTGCTCTTGGCCCCGAGCGGGCCCACTCGACCCCTGGCCCCGGTAACCTGAAGACCGGCCGGGAGCGTTTCCGCGGCGGAGGCCCAGAGCAAAGGCAGCCGGCTCCCGTTCCCCACCTCCAGCTCGACGTCAATCTGCTCGCCGAAGGCAACCCGGTCGCGGGAGAGGTAGCGGCTCGCGCTCAGCCCCCGCTCCCCCAGCCGCGCCGTCCCCAGCCCAATAGCCAGGACGGCGAGCATCAGGTACCCGGCGCAGGCGAAGCTCGCCGCGCCTGTCACGTACGACAGCGCTAGCGCGAGACCGGCCAGCAATGCCCACAACAAGGGCAGCACCATCTACCGTTGAGCCATCCTCTGCCGGAGCGAACAAGGTGCGCGATCCTTCGCACTCAGCCCTTCGCCAGCATCTCGCGGGCCTGGGCTGCGATCGCCTCCGGCGTGAACCCTAGCTTCTGCGCGATCACCTTCCAGGGAGCGGAGTGACCGAAGTCGTCGATGCCGTGAACCGCACCCTTGAGGCCGACGTACCGTTCCCATCCGAAGCTTGCCGCCGCCTCCACCGCCAGTCGCAGCGGAACCGATGGCGGCAGCACCTGGTCGCGATACTGCTGCGATTGCTCCTCGAACAACTCCCAGCTTGCCAGGTTGACGACCCGAACGCGGCGGCCTTCCTGCTCCAGCAGCCCGGCCGCGCCGAGCACGACAGACACCTCCGACCCGGAGGCGATCAGGATGATCTCCGGGTTCGCCGCGTCACGGAGGATATACCCACCCTTGAGCAGCAGTTCCGCGGGCGCCAGCGTCGCGCGGTCGAGTACGGGGAGATTCTGGCGGGTCAGCAGCAGCGCCGTCGGCCCCGCCTTGCGCTCGAGCGCGGCCATCCAGGCCACCGCTACTTCGCTCGCATCGGCGGGCCGGATCACCGTTAAATGCGGGGTCGCGCGCAACGCGGCAAGATGCTCGATCGGCTCGTGGGTGGGGCCATCCTCGCCGAGGAACACGCTGTCGTGGGTGTAGACGTAGATCACGTGCTGGCGCATGATGGAGGCGAGCCGCACCGAGGGCCGCATGTAATCGTAGAACACGAAAAACGTGCCACAGTAGGGGATGAAGCCGCCGTGCAGGCTGATCCCGTTGCACATCCCTCCCATCGCGTGTTCGCGCACGCCGAAGTGCAAGTTACGGCCCGCGTAGCTGCCGCGGGAGAGCGCGGCCTCGTTCTTGATGAGCGTCTTCGTGGACGGATGCAGGTCGGCCGAGCCGCCGACCAGGCCTGGCAGTTCCGCGCTCAGCACCTGAAGCACCTCACCGGAGGCGTTGCGCGTCGCCACTTCCTTGCCGGCCTCGTACTTGGGAAGCCGGTCGGCGAGTCCGGCCGGTAGCTCCCGGCTCATCTGCATATCCCAGCGCGCCGCGAGTTCCGGATGCGCTTGCCGCCACTTGCCGAAGCGCCGCCGCCAATCGCCAGCGATCTTCGACACCTCGTCCTGGCGCTTGGCGAAGACGTCACGCACTACCTGAGGGATGAAGAACGTCGGCTCGAGGGGCAGCCCCAGGGCCTGCTTGGTGAGCTTCACCTCGTCCTCGCCCAGTGGCTCGCCGTGGGCGGAGGCCGTATCCTGCTTGTGGGGGCTGCCGAAGCCGATGTGGGTGCGGCAGATGATGAGGCTGGGGCGCGTATCCTCGGCCTGCGCGGCGCGGATGGCCTGCTTGATCGCGGGGCGGTCATGCCCGTCCACCCGCTGGACATGCCAGTGATAGGCGAGGAATCGCCCCTCGACATCCTCGGTGAATGCCAACTCCGTGTCGCCCTCGATGCTGATGTGGTTATCGTCATACAGGTAGATCAGCTTGCCCAGCCCAAGATGGCCGGCGAGCGAGGCGGCCTCGTGCGATATCCCCTCCATCATATCGCCGTCGCTGACGATGGCGTAGGTGAAGTGATCGACGACCTTCTCGTCCCCGTTGAAATGCGCCGCCAGCATGCGCTCCGCCAGCGCCATGCCCACGCCGTTCGAGAACCCCTGGCCCAGGGGCCCGGTGGTGGTCTCGATGCCGATCTCCGGGTGCATCTCGGGGTGGCCCGGGGTCATGCTGCCCCACTGCCGGAATTGCATCAGGTCGTCCACCGACAGGCCGAACCCCATCAGGTGCATGAACGAGTAGATCAGCATCGACCCGTGGCCGGCGGACAGTACGAAACGATCTCGATCCGGCCAGCGAGGATCCGCGGGCGTCTGTTGCAGGAACTTGGTCCACAGCACATAGGCGGCGTCGGCCATTCCCATCGGCATGCCGGGGTGGCCCGACTTCGCCTTCTGCGTGGCGTCCATCGCCAGCCCGCGAATGATGTTGACCGCGAGCTGGTCCAGCGCGTCGCCCTTCAGGTCCTTGCCATATGCGGTCGGATCGGCCGGTTGGTTTTCGCTCATAGTTGCGCTGCCTCCGAAGTATGCTCACGCCGGGCCACGCCGGCGCCTGGATGCTAGGGTAGGCATGATTTCTGCGCGCTCACCTGCTTAGTCCTGCCGGAACAACCGACCGCCAGGCACAACGCGGCTCATGCTATAATCAGGCAATCTCTGCCGTGACAGGACGCCCGTGGGCTACCTCGCTATGATCGCCGCGATTCTGGCGCTAAGCGCGTTCTCGCCAGCCTCCGCTGCTGGTGGCAGCGCCGACTACGTCTGGTGGGAAGGCGAGGCACCCATTGAGACCAGCTTCCCGGCGCAGTCCGCGTTCTCGCCATCGGGCTTCCCCGACACGCGCCACCTGCTCTCGAATGGCGACTGGCTCAGCGCGACCGGCCCAAACCCCGGCGGCGAGGCCTACGCGAAGTACCGCGTCGACATGCCATCGGCCGGGACCTACAGCCTTTGGGCGCGCAAATTCTGGAAGCACGGCCCGTTCCGCTGGCGCTTCGATGAGGGTGAGTGGCAGACCTGCGGCGCGGACGTGGCGCTCGCCGACAGCGTCGACCTCGCGCCTCACCTCTGCGTGAATTGGGTCTTCCTCGGCAAGGTGTCGCTGCCCGGTGGCGCGCATGTCTTCGAACTGCGTCTGTTGGCGGGGACGGGCGAGTCGCTCACCGCCGCCTTCGACTGCTTCCTGCTGACACAGAAGCCATTCGCCCCGAATGGCAGGCTGAAGCCCGGCGAGCGCTCCGGGTTGGCCGACGAAGGCTTCTTCCCCTCCGAGCCCGGCCTCGACCCGTTCACGCCCGAGGCCCTGCTCGATCTTCGGTCGCTGAACGAGACTGTCGCGGGTGAAAGCGGTTTCGTCCACCGTTCCGGCTCGCAGTTCGTCCTGGGGAACGGAAAGCCGGTCCGCTTCTGGGGCGCCAATGTCGGCAGCGAGAACGTCGCGCAGCCGCACGATTCCATTGACTACCTCGCCCGCCGCCTCGCCAAGCTCGGCGTCAACATGGTGCGCTTCCACAGCCCCATCTTCCGCGAAGATGACCCGACACAGGTCGACGCGAAAGCGCTCGACAACGTCTTCTACCTCATCGCGGCGCTCAGGCGAGAGGGAATCTACGCCACCGTTAGCTTCTACTTCCCGCTCTGGCTCAACGTCGGGCCAGGCTTCGGCATCGAGGGCTACGAGAGCGCCGAGAGCAAGATCCCCTTCGCGCTGCTGTTCTTCGATGCGCGCTTGCAGGCCATCTACCGCAGTTGGGCCCGCGCCCTGCTGACTACGCCGAACCCGTACACGGGGCTGGCGCTGGGGAAGGACCCGGCCGTCGCCATCGTCGAGATCATCAACGAGGACAGCTTCCTTTTCTGGACGTTCAGCAAGGAGAGCATTCCGCCGCTCCAGTGGCAGCGACTCGAGGCGCTCTTCGCGACCTGGCTGATCGCGCGCTACGGCTCGGCCGAAGGCGCGCTCGCGGCCTGGGGATCCGAGCGCCTGCCGGAGGACGACCCCGCGGCAGGGCGCGTCGGCGTCTACGAGGCCTGGCACATGACCCGCGCCGGCCTCGCCGCTGGTGACGCCGGCAAGCGGAAGCGCGTCAGCGACCAGGTGCGCTTTCTCACCGAACTGCAGCGCGGCTTCTACGAGGACACGGTTCGGTACTTCAGAGGCGATCTCGGCGCGCAGAACCTGATCTCTTGCGGCAACTGGACGGTCTCCGACCCCGAGCTGCTGGATGCGCTAGAGCGGTATACCTACACCGCCGGAGACGTGATCGACGCCCACGGCTACTTCGACGCGCCCCACGAAGGGGAGGGCGCATCCTACTCGGTCAGAGTGGGTCAGACGTTCGAGAGCGTCGCAGGCGTGACCGTTCCGGACAAGCTGCCGCTGCGGTTCGTGCAGGTCGACGGCTATCCTCAGACCATCTCTGAGATCGGCTGGACGAACCCGAATCGCTATCGCGCCGACGCCACCTTCCTCGCCTCCGCCTATGGCGCGCTGCAAGGGATCGACGGCATCGACTTGTTCATCGTGGGCAGCGACTTCCTCCGCGACGCGTCGATGGAGAAGTTCGCGCTCAGCTCCCCCGTGATCGCGGGCGCGTTCCCCGCCGCCGCGCTGCAGTACCGGCGCGGCGATGTCGCTCAGGCCGACGCCGCCCGCGAGATGCTGAGCCTGGACGACCTCTACGCGCTCAAGGGGTCGCGTCTCTCGGCGGAGGCGTCGCTCGACGAGTTCCGCAAGCAGAACGCGCCGGCCGGGGAGGGCGCGGCGGCCGGCGGCCTGAACCCACTGACGTTCTACGTCGGCCGAGTGGCCCGCGGGTTCGGCGAACGCTCGCAGTACCAGCCACGCGATCTGTCGGCCCATCTCAAGGTCGACCAGGGAGTTGTCACCAGCCTTACCGGCGAACTGCGATGGGACTACGGCGCGGGTCTGGTGACCGCGAACACACCTCGCAGCCAAGGGGCCGCGGGCTTCCTCGGGAAGGCCGGTCGGGTCGAGCTGGGCGATGTCACTATCGCGTGTGACAACGAGTACGCGTCGATCCAGGTGATCTCGCTGGACGATCGGCCGCTGGCCACCTCGCCGCGCATCCTCATTCAGGCGATAGCCGAGGAGCGGCCCTACGGCTTTCGCACCGAGGGCAATACCATCACCCACATGGGCGGCCCACCGCTGGGGGTGAGGAAGATCGCCGCCCACATCACTCTCCGCGGCGCGGCCGCGCAGCTTCGCGTCACCGCGCTCGATGAGAACGGGTATGCAACCACCGCGCCGGTGGCGACCAGAGCGACCGACCCACCGGGAGCTGTCGAGATCACCCTCAGCCCGACGTCACTGTATCACATCGTCGCGCGCGGCTAGGCCCTACCTCACCATCACCTGACCGCTGTCGCAGACCAGCGTCTGGCCGGTGACGGTGCGGGCCTTCTCGGAGCAGAGGTAGATGACGGCGTTGGCGACGTCCTGCCCCTTGACTCTCCCGCTTCAGCGAGGTCTTGTTGACGTAGTAGGGGATGACCTCTTCGGGCTTGATCCCGTACTTGCGGCGCGCAGACCGCGAATGTACTCCGGGTTCCAGATCTTCGAGCCCTCGAACACGTTGCCGGGAGCGACGGAGTTGACGCGAATCCCGTGCTCGCCCAGCTCCAGCGCCCAGCCCCGAGCCATGTGAATCTCGCCCGCCTTGGTCGCGTTGTAGGCGGTGTTGTTTCTGCTCGCCTCCAGGCCGGACTTCGAGCTGAGATTGATGATGCTCCCGCCCATACCCTGCTGGATCATCACTCTCGCGGCGGCCTGCGCCATCAGGAAGTAGCCGGTGAGGTTGATCTCCAGCGCCGCGCGCCACTTCGCCGGTGGCATGTCAACCAGGGCGTAGGGCGGCGCGATGCCGGCCGCGTTCACCAGCACGTCCAATCCGCCCCAGCGATCCAGGAGGAGATCGAAAAGCCCGCGCGACCTCGGCCTCGCTGGTGACGTTGCACTTCGCGGCCAGCGTCGCCGCGGAGGGGGACTGCTTGGCGATGATCGCGGCCGTCTCTTCCGCCGCTTTCACGTCGATGTCCGCCAGCGCCACCACCGCCCCCGCGCCGGCCAGGCCGACCGCGATGCTCCGCCCCAGCCCGCTCCCGGCCCCGGTCACGACGGCGATGCGCCCGACCAGCTCGCCCGCGCCCGAGAGGCCGGCGATCTTCTTGCGGAAGCTCTCCGATTCCCAGTTGAGGATGAAGTCGCGCTGGCGCTTCGTCAGCGCGTTCACCCCGCCGAAACTCGCGGTGTAGCCGCGCACCTGCAGCGCGGCCGTCACCACGTCCTTGATGCTCTCCAGCGCGCCCGCATTACCAGATACGAAGAGCCCCAGGCTCTTCAGCAGGAAGCTGGCCGCGGGTTTCTCACCCTTCGCCAGCAGCCGCGCGAGCTTCGCGCGGATGGCCGCCGGGTCCGGCCTCTCGACCCACAGCGGAGACCCGTTGGCGTAGACCATCTCATCCGGCGTCATGGAAGGCGCGGCCGCAAGCTGCTTGGCGTCGGGCCGCGCCACGAACGCGGCGACGTTCTCGTCGGAGAAGCGGCGGACGCATTGGTAAGCGCCGGTCGCCTCCCAGATCGCGCGCCGGATGGCGAGGCCGGCCGCTGCCACCTCTTCCCGCTTCGCCTGCTTCTCCTTGCCGGACTTCGCCTTCGGCAGCCCGGCGATGCAGACGGCGATCACCTTCCGCACCCGGCGCAGCACCTCCTCCGCCGAGTCCGCGGTCACAAACAGGCCATGCTTCTCCAGGAACAGCGCCCACGGCGCCTTGCCGTGCTTGCGCTTATAGTCGCTCACCAGCCGGCAGACCGTCACAGCCAGCATGTAGCCCGGGTCGGCGTCCGGCACCCACAGCGGGGGCAGCTTCTCACTCGCGAATAGCTTCTCCAGCGCCGCCCGCCCATTCTTCGCGCAGACGTAGGCCCCCACTGCGACCGGATGCAGATGCACCACACACCGCGCCAGGGAGGCGTGCAGGTGCGCCTCCACCGACGGTCGCGACGTGCGACCCGCGACCTCGTCGTCGCAGCACAGCCGGAGCCGGTTCGCGATCTCATTCTCCCGGTTGGTGTCGTCGAGACCGGCGAGCGACTCGTCTTGCACGATCGCGCACACCGAAGCCACTCGTAGCCGGCGCCAGCCGCGGTCCTGCGAGATATCCTTGATGGCCGTGCCGCTGGCCTTGATGTACATGTACTTCCCGTCGGCGGTCTTCACCGAGGTGTTCCCGCCACCACCCTGCACCAGCGAGGTGTCCACCCCGACACGCCGTGAGATTGCGATCAGATCCGCCAACGCCTGGTCCATCTACCTATCCTTTCCTCCATATCAGCATCGACCCGAGCAGCAGAAACGCGTCTCTCGCGAATAGCCCCCAGCTTGCCTCGGTCGCACTCATCCCACTCACACTGAAGCAGCCGCACTCGATCTTCAGGCCCCGCAGTTCGGCCTGCGCGATCGCCACCATGAAGGCCACCGACAGTGCCGCGGTCAGCAGTCCGCCCGCGTGCCGCCAGCACCCTACGACCAGCGCCACTCCCGCGATCAGTTCCGCCCACGGCATCGCCAGCGCGAAGGCGTTGACGGCGAAGAGCGGCAGCATATCGTACTCGTGCACCACGTCGGCGAAGCGATCGGGGTGCACGATCTTGTCCAAACTGGCGTAGATGAAGACCGCGCCGATCACGACGCCCGCGACGCGCAACACGCACCGGTTCGTGAGTACTCGCCAGACGGCGCGCATCACTTCGCCGCCCCCTCTGGCTGGTGCGCGGTGGGGTACTTCGCCTCGGTCCACTCCGCCCAGCCCCGCCGCAGCACGATGGGATGTTGGTAGCCCATCTCCAGCAGGCGCTTCCCCATGCGCGTGCTCAGCCCGCAGGCGCCGCCGTAGCAGTAGAGCACCAGCTTCGCCTCCCGCGGCAGGAGCTTCGGCACGCGCTTCTCCTGCTCGGTCCACTTCCGCATCGGGATGTTGATGGCGCCCGCGATGTGACCCTTCTGATAGTCCTTCTCGTCGCGTGAATCGACGAAGATGGCATCGCCCGCCTTCAGGATGGCGAGCGCCTCCGCGGCGGAGATCTCCGGCAGGCGGGATTCGAGCGCCCTGGGGAGGGCCCACGCGCCCATCCGGCGACAGCGTCCAGCGAATGCCCTCGGGGTTGAGGGCGTTGTAGCTGGCCCCGACGAGCAGCGCCAGCGCCACCAGCGCGGCCGCGTGGGCGACATGCGGGAAACGCGCCACCGCCCAGGTGCAGATGCCGGCGGGGGCGCGCTCTGCGCGTCGGCGTTGCTCAAGCCAGTGCTCGATAGCCCCATTCTAGCAGAAGCGGCCCGGCGGCGCTTTACCCCAGCGCCAGGAGCGAGTCGACTGCGGCGCGCCTCGCCGCGCGCAGGTCGCGGTAGTCGTGCGCGTAATCCTTCGGCGTTCGGAACAGCCCCTGGCAGATCGCATCCGCCTTGCCTGCGGCTCTGCCGGTTTCCTTGGCGCGGACATCGAGCAGCCGCAGCAGTTCGTAGTCCTGCAGCCCTTCTCGCATCTGCTCCCAGCGCATCGAGTCCAGCGGGCCGTCGGCGCCAGGGTAGACGATCCAGCAGTCGCCCGGAGGGCAGATCGTCGACGGATGCGGTCCTGGTCGAAGGGATTCTCAGTCCAGAAGTTGAGCCCCCAGTGGAGGTAGCCGGTGAGCTGGTAGCGCCAGTTGATCCAGTGCAGGATGCGCGTCTTCAGCAGACTGAAATCGAGGAACCGGTTCGGGTAGCGCCCGGTCGGGAACATGCAGGTGTAGAACCACAGCTCGAAGCTCGCTCTCGCTCGCGCAGGCTGAGGTAGTCGGGCCAAGTGCTCGTCGAAGTGGTTGATGTTGGGCACCCAGATATCGAGGTAGCCGCGCATGTCCGGGCAGCTCATCGCCTCCAGGATAGCGCACCCCCGGCACCCACTCGTGGACCAGCGCCGACTTCTTCTTGTAGTCCTCCTCGGTGTGTGGCGCGGGCTCATCCACCACGTGCAGGAGGTAGCGGTCGAACCAGCCGCGCTGCTTAGGTGCGCGGCCACCGGCCTTCAGCAGCTGCTCGACCACCGTCTCCGGCGTCGAGCTTCACCTCCGACCCGTCGCGCGGTTCGTCACCTTGAACTCGACGCCAGTCGAACCAGGGCGTCTCCCACTTGCCGAGGCCCCGCCGCGCCAGCGCCCCGCCCTCGATCAGCTTCGCTGCAGCCGGCGAGGTCGAAGACGTCGACCCACCGGTCCCAGTCGGCGAAGTCGAAGCGAAAGCCGCCCGTCCGCCTCCTGGAAGATGTGCACCAGAGTCCAGCGGGCACTCAGATCACGTTCTGCCGATGGGCGGCCAGGTTGCACGCGAAGTTCTCCACCACTTGCCAGAACCGGGGCGAGCACATCTCGGTGCCGTAGAACTTGGCGAAGTTGTGCATGTTCATCCAGTTGGTGACCCACAGGTTGCGCTCGCTCGGGATCGTGACCGGATGAACCACCAACTCCATCGAAAGCTGGGCCGCTGTGTCGCCGTCTCGCGCCGCGATGATACCTCGCCACACCCCGGCCGGCGCGTCCGGAGGTACGAAGATCGTGAACCAGACCGGCTGCGTGTTGCCCTTCTCGACCGTCATCGCCCCATCGAGCATCAGCGGATCGGGGACCAGCGTCGGCGCGGTGCAGCACAGCTCCTCCGCGGGCGTGTCTGGGGTGTTCTTCTCGATCGGCACATACCCGATGAACCGCGCCTGCACCGGGATCCTATAGCCGCTTTCGTGGGTGAGCACCGACGGAACCACCCGCAGCTCGCGCAGCTTCCTGATTGCCTTCACCGCCACCTGCGCGGAGGTGAACTCGTTCCGGCAGGCCTCGATGCGTACGCCGTCCCCTCCTCGCGCCGGCTCCCCCTGCTGGGGCGCCTTCTCCATCGAGTCCATCGCCCAGATCACGAACGCGTCGCTGCCAATTGCCATGATCCCGCCTCCTGGGAAGCAATCACTGAAACGAGAATTCGCTCCGTCGAGGGGTGGTCCTGCGCAAGTCTGCCGGAGACGACTCCGGGTGCGACCGGAGCGAGGCCTGCTACTCCTGCACGTGATCTCTCAGCAAAGCCCGCTACTCCTGCACGTGATCTCTCAGCGAGGCCGGCCGGATCCCGAAGGTCTCCTGCATCGCGGTGATGTCGCACACGCTGTCTTCGAGCAGCATGGTGAGCTGGTCCGAGGTCACAGGGAAGCGGGAAAAGAGGCGCCCCAGCGTCGCTGCCGCGGGACGTACCAGCGCCACAGGCAGATGTACCTTGGGCTTGCTGATGCCTTCCGCCTCGGCGATGAGATCGATCAGCGGCTCGAACCCGAACGTCTCCGGCCCGCCGAGTTCGTAGGCCTTCCCACTCGCCTCGGGCTTGTTGATTGCCTGGGTGAGACAGGAAGCGACGTCATCCACCCAGATCGGCTGAAGCAGGGCCATCCCGTCGCCGATGATGGGGATTACCGGTCCGCCCCGCACGAGTTTCCGCAGTTCCGCCACGAAGCCACCGCCCGGGCCGAAGATGACGGATGGGCGAAAGATGGTCGCGGGCAGACCGGAGGCGCGGACCAACTCCTCCGCCTCCCACTTCGTGCGGTGATACTCGCTCTTCGCCCCAGGCCGCGCCCCAAGCGCGCTCATATGCACCAGCCGCGGCACCCCGGCCTCCTGGCAGGCCTGGATCACCGTCCGCGTGGCGTCGACGTGCATCCGCCGGAAGGTGGCATCGCCCTGCTCGCGGATGATCCCTACCAGGTGGATCACCGCCTCACATTCCCGCGCCGCCCGCGCTACGGCCGACAGGTCACGGATGTCTCCCGCCGCCATCTCCGCGCCCGGCGTCTCCACCCGCGACCGCGCCAGCACGCGCACCTTCCCTCCCGCCGAGATCAGGCGCGCGACGATGTGTCTACCGACGAATCCCGTCCCACCTGTGACCAGTATCATGTGCTGCTACCCACGCCAATTTCCATTCCGCGGCCATCGACGTGTGACCTTCACCCACTGTGCTCGCAGGAAACCTCACGCCGGGAAGTGAATCTAACCGCAGAGAGAAGGCTTGACGCCCCCGCGCCCAGTCTGCCCTGGGGCGCCGCCGGCCGTAGCAGGCCGGCCAGGAGCAGCGATGACCGAAGCACCGTCAGTTGAGTTCAACCCGACCGCGCCGGCACCGGGCCCGCGCTGGCTTACCGACTGGCGCCTCCACTTCTGGGCGCTCGCGCTCATCGCCTTCGTGCCGCGCCTCATCTACCTCGCCCAGATTCACCACTGGCCCTTCTTCTACTATCCCATCCTCGACTCGCGCACCCAGAACATGTGGGCCGAGATTCTGCGGCAGTCGCTGGGCATCGGCAACACTGAAGTGCTGGCGAAGCCGCCCCTCTACATGTACTTCCTGGCCTTGACCAAGGTACTGGTTGGAAAGGGCGACTTCAGCCTCCTCGTCGCGCGCCTACTTCAGCTCACGATGGGCGCGGCTACCTGCGGGCTCACCTACCTGGTGGGCCGCGCGTCTTCGGCATCGGGGCCGGCCTCGTCGCGGGCTTGCTGCTCGCTCTCTACAGCCCCGGCATCTTCAACGACGGCGAACTCCTCGACACCGCGCTGTCAACGCTACTGGCGACCTCCCTGCTGCTCGCGCTGCTCGCCTCCTTCGACAAGCCCACCGGGCTGAGATGGTTCGGCGTCGGCCTCCTGTTGGGCGCGCTCGGCCTCACCCGCGGCAATCTGCTGCTTTTCGCCCCACTGGTGCTGGCGCTCATCTTCGTCTGGCTGCGTAACGCGGTCGAGCCCGAAGAGCGACGCCGCTTCGCCGGCCTCTTCCTGCTGGGCCTGGTGGTGATGATTCTGCCTATCACGGCCCGCAATGCCGTCGTGACCGGCACCCTTCTGCCCATCTCCAACAATGGCGGGATCAACTTCTACACCGGCAACAACCCCAACGCCGACGGCTACAACCCGATCCTCTCTGGGATCGCCTGGGAGCGAACCTGGTACGAGCAGTCCGACGAGGTCGATGAGACCGGCGCCCGCCGCACCGTCGGATCGCTGCATCTGGTGGATCAGGACCGATTCTGGATGCGCCGCGGGATTCAGTTCTGGAAGCAGCAGCCAGCCAGGGCGCTGGCCCTCTTGCTCAAGAAGGCGTGCCTCTACTGGACCGCCTACGATATCCCGAACAACCTGAGCTACGACTGGGCCCGCTCGCACGCATCTCTCCTCCGCGTCATGCCCTTCACGTTCGCCATCGTCGGACCCCTCGCGCTTCTGGGGATCGCGTTGGGTGGTTGGCGGAGCCGATCCGCGTGGCTGCTCACGCTCTTCACCGCCGTCCAGTGGGTCGCGGTCATCGTCTTCTTCGTGAATGGCCGCTATCGCATGCACGCGGTGCCGGCCCTGTGCGTGTTGGCCGGCTATGCTGTGGTGGAGATCACGCGCCGCGGCCCGTGCGCGACAGTGGCCCGCGCTCGCCCCGGCCCTGGTCGGCCTGGTCGCGTTCGGCCTCTTCGTGAATGCCGATTTGTACGGAGTCGGGCGGCGGCACGGCGGCAACCGCGACTGGCTCTTCGCCGGGCAGTCCTATCTGCAGATGGGCAATCCCATTGAGGGCAGGAAGGCCTTCGAGAAGGCGACCGAATCCAACCCCAAGGACGCGGACGCCTGGTTCTACCTCGGGAACGCGGCTCAGCAGACGGGCGACAGCGCTGCCGCTGGCGAGGCCTTCCGGCACACGCTCCAGGTCGCCCCCGACTACTCCACCGCCGCCAGCCGCCTCGCCGAGGCGGCGATGGCGCAGGGCTCGTCGCTGAACGAGCCGGAGGCGCTGCTCGCCCGCGCCGTCGAGTTCCAGCCCAGCAACGTGGAGTCGCTGGCGACGCTGGTACGCCTACAGGTGCGGCTGGGCATGAAGGACACCGCCGAACACACTCTCATGAAGACGGCCCTGGCTCTCGCTCACCGCAACCAGAGCGACACCCGCTACGCCTCCGCGCAGGCGTTGGTCCTGCAGGCGGCTGCGGAAGCGGAGGCGGCCGGGATCGTCGTCCCGCAGTCGCTGCGCCCGCAGCAGGAGTCGCAGTAGTTCACGAACGTAGGTAGGATCACGGAGACGAATGAAGCGAACCTTTGCCATATCTCTGCTCATCGTGGGTCTGCTCATCGGCATCGCCGGGCTGGTGGCGCTGCCCTCAGGCCAGGGCCGGCTGCTGAACGCGATCGAGGTCATGGACCCGCGACCCCTCCCTGACGCGTCTATGCCAGACGGGCTCAAGGCGCTCGGCGCGATGCCAGTAACGATGGTCATTCTCTCGCCAGGCCCCGGCCCGAAGCGGGCGTTGTTAACGCCGCGCTTGGGGAAACTGCTCTCCTCCACCGACTCCGAGCTGGGCAAGATCCCCGAGCATGGGGCTGTTGGGAAGCTCCCGCCGGCCGTCGCCGGGGCCAGCACCGGCCTCAAGCTGGGTAAGGCGGTGGTCAAGGGCGTTCAGGTTGACGTGGCCGCCACCCTCCACGCACTCGGCCCTATGTTCGACGATGACCTGCTGATGGCCGACACCCCTGAGGCGCGCGCCGCGCTGGGCGTGCCAATAAAGGGCGGCGGCGCGAAGACGGTCTACCTGCTGCCTGTCGAGAGTTACAGGGAGAACCGCCGCCTCCTGTCGCGGCTCGCGTCCGATCCGAGCCTGCTGCCCGCGCCGGGCGCGGCCGCTCAGACGATGGCGCGCCCGCCTTTGCTCTCGGACTCGCTCACTCGCACCCTGGCGATCGCGTTCGTGTGCGTGGGCTTCGCGGTATTCGCTTTCCAGCTCCGCGGCCTCACCAGAGCTGAACTCAACCACCGATTCGCGCGGAAGTAGGCGAGAAGGCCTGGAACATGCGAGCCCTGACACGCGGTCTATGGGTAGGTGCGGCGCTCGCGGTGACACTGGCGCTGGCCTGGTGTGACCAGAGCCTGGTCGCGGCCCCGCCTGCCAGTCACACGATCCGCGGCGTCCCTCTCGCCGACTATCGCGCCAACTGGTGCGGACCGGCCGCGCTCGCGGCCGTGCTCCAGTTTTACGGAGTCAGCGTCACCCCCGCTGACATCGCCAGAGAGATCTATCTGCCAGGCTACCGCGGCACCCTCAACCTCGACCTGATGCTATATGCGCGGAGGGCGGGCTTCGAGGTGTGGGCGGGGGAGGGCAGCGCGGAGAGGGTGAAGCAGGCTGTGGCGCGCGACCGCCCGGTGATCTGCATGGTGCGCGCTCGCGGCCGCGGGGCCGACCGCAACCACTTCGTCGTCATCCGCGGGTATGACAGCGTGCGGAAGACCTGGCTGCTGGACGACGGCGCCGGCAAAGAAGTGGCGCGGCAGATGCCCGATTTCGAGAAGGACTGGCGCGATTGCGGCCACTGGATGTTGGTTGTGGAAGGCCGAAAGCCTGTCCCGGCCGAGACGGGGAAGCCATGAGGCGCGCGCTTCCGCTGCTGCTCATGGCCGCCTTGCTTGCCGGTTGCCAGACCGACCAGCGCGGCTTACAGGTTGACCTCGGGGCGATGGCGCGCGCCTACAAGCAGAGCCTCGACCGGCAGCCCAGCCGGGAGCAGGTCGAGCGCATGGTCGCGAGCCTCCCGGCGGAACAACTGAACGATATGGGTGTCCTATACGAACGGGAGGGACGCCTCGATCGGGGCGGCCTGGGCCTACCAGCAGGCGATCTGGCGCAACCCCAGATTCGCCCTCGCTTACGTGAACCTGGGGAACGTGTTGCGCCAGCAGGGGCAGACCGAAGACGCTCTGTTCCGCTATCGGCAAGCCATGAGCGCGGACCGCAACAACTTCGAGGCCGCTAACAACTTCGCCGACCTCTGCGCTGAGAAGGGCGTGCATCTGGACGAGGCCATCGGACGACTGAAGATCAGGCTCGACGCGGCCGGGCCGCACCGGGCCTATGGACTCGACACCCTCGGATGGCTCTATCATCAGACAGGGGATGAGGCGGCTGCAGCCGAAACCCTGGAAACGGCCCTGAGGGAGCCTGTGGCGAAGGACTCCAAGCTTCGCAGTCTCATCGAGCAGCACCTGGCGGCCGTGAACCAGGCGCGACAGAAAGCGAAACAGTGATCGTACCCGCCCCGTGGGGTGGGTCATTCCGGCATTCACAATCACGACTGGGCGAAAGGAGGTGAGTCGTTGAAACCTGCAAAGCTCGTAGCATGGACAGTCATGGTGGCCCTGGCGCTGGCGATGTCCGCGCCGCTGGCCCTGGCGGCCCCGGTGCCGTCTCAGACCACTTGCGCCACCACCGCCGCTGCGGATAGCACGACCATAGCGGCCGAGCGCGACCTGATCAAGGCCAAGCTCATGGACTTCGGTCTCACCGAGAAGAAGGCCGGCGATCGCGTGGCCCTGCTAACAGATGAGGAAGTCCACTCCATCGCCGCCGACCTCAGCTCGCTTCAGACCGCCGGCGTGCGGTCCAGCGATACCTGGGATACGGCCACGGTGCTCCTGGTGATCATCCTGGTAGTGTTGTTAGTGGACTGAACGACGGCGGCTTCGGGCGCGACCTGCGCCTGACGTTGGACTGTCAGCACTGCGGCGGCGCTCACCGAAAGGCGAGCGCCGCCGTTCTTTGTGGCCGCGCGGCGCTCCCCGCGCAGGGAGGGATAGCCCGCGCCCTCAGCCCTTCCACACCTGCTCGAAGACCCGCATGAAGTTGCCGCCGAGGAGCTTGAGGATGACCTCATCGGAATGCCCGCGCTGCACCAGTCGCTCGGTTAGGATGGGGACTTTGGAGATATCCTCCAGCCCCTGAGGCGATGACTTGAGGCCATACAGGTCGGACCCGAGCCCGACGTGGTCCGGGCCGGTCAGATCGAGCATATACTCGATGTCCGCCACCACCTCCTCGATGGTCTGCCAGAAGATGAAGAAGACGCCGAACACACCCCCGTTGCGGGCGAGAGCCTCCAGGCGCTCCCGACCGCGGGACACGTCATAGCCCGGATGCATCGGGCTATCAGTCGCCTCCAACGGGAAGAACTTCTTCGGGCTGCGGTGGGAGAGCACCACCGGCGCGGTGCTGATCTCGAGCGTCTCCATGAACCCGGCCTGGTCGATGTGGCAGACGTCCACGACGATGCCGAGTTCATTCATGCGCTTGACGGCCTGCCTTCCCATATCGGTGAGGCCGCCGGCCTTCACGTGATGCTGGGTGCCGTCCGCGAAGTAGTTCCGCCGGTTGTGGGCGAGCGAGGCCATCCGCAGGCCGAGGTCGTAGTAGAGATCGAGGAGCTTCAGGTCTTGCCCGATGGGGTCTAGTCCCTCCAGGGCCATGATGCCGCCGCACTTGCCCTCCCGCTTCAACCGCCGGATGTCCTCGGCCGTTCTCACGAGTTCGAAGGCCTCGTTCTCCCTCGTCTCGCGCAGCAGCCAGTAGGCCATCTCCAGGCTTCGCTTGAGGGCGTAGTCCAACTGGTAGTCCTCGACGAAGATGGCGCACACCTGGGCCGTCAGGCCACCGGCGAGGAACTGCGGGAGGCTGTACTGGCCGATGGTACCGAAGAGGTCGCCGCGAGGCCAGGGGGTGAAGTCCCAGGAGGACTCCAGCATCTCGAACGGAGGCTTCCACTGCGTGGGGTCGGGGATCGCAACCTGCTTCCCCAGCCTCACGTACCCGTCTGCGATGGGCATCAGGATATCGGAGTGGCAGTCGATCACGATCGCCTGCCGGTGCAGTTCCGCGGCATGTGCGGCCGCGTCAGCCCGTGGTCTCATCGCAGCTCTCCAAGGAACTGGGTTGTGCCAGCGGCAGGACTACCCGGCGACCTCCGCCGCCGCGCCGCTTTCCTCCGCCTTCCGTGCCGCCTCCGCCACTGCGATTGCGGCCCGCCCCTCCCGGCCCGTGAACACCGGCGTCTCGTCATAGAGCGCCCAGCGCGCGAAACTCCTCAGCTCCGCCTCGTTCGCGTCCGGCCCCGGCAAGTCCTTCGGCTCCAGCCTGGTCAGGTGCTTCTCATCCGGCCCGAACTCCAGGTAGCTCCACGGGTTGTCGAGCCGCACGAAGCCCTCCGAGAACAGCACCGTCAGCTCCCGCCACTGCACCGGCGAGATGCTCGCTGCCGTCAGCACGCTGGTCGCGCCAGAGGCGAACTCCACTGTGGTCGTCCCGATATCGTGAAAGTCATGCACCTGGCTGCCATAGCGGCCGCCCGCGTACTGCACTCGCCGCGCCGGGCCGAAGATCGTCAGAAAGAGGTCGATGTGGTGGATCGCCATGTGGAAGAACAACCCGCCCGAGTTCGCCCGGTCGAGATGCCAGATGCCGCTGTCGCGCTGGCCGAACCCGGTGAAGAAGTAGGAAGCGAACCCGAACAGCGGCCGGCCCAACTCACCCGAGGCGGCGATCGACAGCAGCTTCCTCGGCAGCGGATAGAGGCGCATGCTGTGCCCCACCATCAGCTTCACCCCCGCCGTCTCGCAGGCCGCGATCATCTCGTCGCAGTCGGCCACGGTGAGCGCCATCGGCTTCTCGCAGAACACGTGCTTTCCCGCCGCGGCCGCCGCGAGGGTCTGCTCCCGATGCATGTTGTTGGGCGAGGCGAGGATCACCGCGTCGACATCGCGGCGCGCCAGCAGCGACTCCAGTGACTCGGCCGCCGCGCCGGAGTCCGCGCAGAACTTCTCCAGGTTGGGAACGAAAGGATCGAAGGCGGCGATCACCTCCGCCTCTGCGACCTTCTCTCGCACCGCCTGCGCCAGCCCCCGCCCCATCCCGCCGCATCCCACCAACCCCAATCTAAGCATCGCTGCTCCTTACCCGACCGGGCTTCCCAGATCGTCCTTCGCCTTCACCCCCCGCGCGGATTCAGAGTTCCCGGTAATACGTCACATTCGGCAGACTCGCCGCGAACCCCGACTTCTCGTACGCTCGCCTCGCTGCCGCGTGCGCCGGGTCGCCGCCGGTGCCGACCTTCACCACCCGCATCCCGCGCTCCCTCAGCCGCTGGAACACGCGCTCATACATCAGCGTCCCGATCCCTCTCCCCTGGAACTCCGGGTGAACCGCGTTGTTCCCGATCTCCCCCACGCCGAAGGTGTCGTTCGCACAGAATGTGACGAAGCCGACGACGCGCCGATTCATCTCCGCCACGTAGACCATCGCGGGATGCCTTGGGTCGCAGGCCTCCCGCACGTGCTGCGCCTTCTCTGCCAGCGCGTTCGGATAAGCAACCTCGAAGATCGCCTTCCCCAGCAACTGCTCGTACCTCGCATAGATCGGCGTCCACGCGAGTATCGCAATCCCGGCGATGGCATCTTCGTCGCCCGGCTGCAAGTCGCGGATAATCACCTCGTCGGCCATCAGTTCCTTCTCCCTGCGAGACTCAGCTTCACTGCCCCAGCCGCGCCAGCCGCTGTGACACCTGCGCGAACACTTCGGCCTCGTCCATGGTCGTTAGCCTGCCATCGCGCAGCACCGGCGCGCCGTTGACGAACACCGTGCGCACATCTCCGGCTCGGGCCGCGTAGACCAGGTGCGAGACGACATCGTGCGGCGGGAATAGGTGCGCCTGGCGGAAGTCGAGCAGCGCCAGGTCCGCTTCCATCCCGATTCTGAGCTGTCCCACGCGGTCGCCGATTCCCAGCGCCCGCGCCCCCTCCCGCGTCGCCATCGCCAGCGCCTGCCGGGCGGTTACCAGCGTCGGGTCGTCGCCTGCCACTTTGTGAAGCAGCGCCGCCAGCCTCGCCTCCTCAATCATGTCCAGGTTGTTGTTGCTGGCGGGCCCATCAGTGCCCAGTCCGACTACCACGCCCGCCGCGAGCAGCTTCGGCACGGGCGCGATGCCGGAGGCGAGCTTCATGTTGCTGCCCGGGCAATGGCAGACCCCCACCCGCTTCTCGGCCAACGTCGCGATATCGGAGTCGCTGAGGTGAACGCAATGCGCGGCCGACACCGTCTCCAGGTCGAGCAGTCCGAGGCCGTCGAGGTGCTCCACCGGGGTCTGCTTGCGATCCTTCAGGCTGTCCGCCACCTCCTGCTTGGTCTCGGCGACGTGGATATGCACCCCGAGCCGGTGCTCGCGCGCCGCGTCGACGACCCGACGGAGCAGATGATCCGGGCAGGTATATGGCGCGTGTGGGCCGAGCATAGTCGCCAGCCGGCCATCACCTTTGCCGTGCCACTCGCGGGCGAACTCGATCGCCTTCTCCAGCCGCGTCTCCGCGTCAGGCAGAAAGCCGAGCAGTACACCCGACACGTTGGCGCGAATTCCGCCATCGATCGCCGCCCGCGCCGCGTCCTCGAAGAAGTGGTACATGTCATTGAAACAGGTCACGCCCCCGCGGATCATCTCGGCGATGCCGAGCAGGCTGCCCCAGTAGACATCCTCCGCCTGCAGCTTCATCTCGAAGGGCCAGATGCGCTCCTGGAGCCACGGCATCAGGGGCATGTCATCGGCGTACCCACGCAGCAGCGTCATCGCGCAGTGAGTGTGAGCGTTCACCAGGCCGGGGATGGCGACCATGCCCTCGGCGTCGATCTCGCTCTCCGCCTTCACCTCGGCCGGCCTCGCCCCCGCCGGCCACAGTCCGGCAATGTTCCGCCCCTCGATCAGCAGGTCCGCCTTCGGCAGCACCGTGTCATTGTCGTCAACCGTCACGACCGTCGCGTTCCTGATCAGCCAACTCGACAACGTGAACTCTCCATGCGATGAGATAGCGGGGAATCCCGCGCGCTGCTACTCCTCTACGGTCACCGCGACGATCTTCACCGACGGCTGCTTCGGCAGCTCCAGCGACACCGCGCTTCCCGACGACGGCGCGATCACTCTGTAGTACAGATAGGCCGGGGCGGCCTCGTCTCCCCGCGGGGAGCGGACATAAGGAGAGAAGGCCCCAACCTCCTCGAGCTGGCCGGAGATGCTGCGCCAGGGCGAGGCCTTCATCGTCACCGTCTCGACCTTCCCGTCCGCCAGCTTCAGCCCGAGCGCCACCTCCTCTTGCCCGACGGTACTCGCCAGCAGCAAGTGAACCCGCTTCGCTCCGGGGTCGCCCAGCGGAATCGACTGGCCATCGCAGGCCACCGCGCCGCCGACGCCGGACGAGGCATCCGGGAACAGGAACGGCGCCCACCAGGAGGGAGACGGAGAGTAGTAGCCGCCCGGGTAGATGCGGCCCTCCGCGCCGGTCTGATCGGGTGCGAACCACTCGGCCGGGAAGCTGCGGCCCTGCCCGTCGAAATCGCCCCGCGCCCGGTGCGAGTCGTCGGCCACCGCGATCACATTCGTGAGCGTCGAGAGGTCAAGGGTGCGGAGCTTGCCCCCGGTGACGATCACCGGCTGCACCAGCACCTCCGCCCGCCGCCCCCCGCCGGCGCTGGCGAAGCTCTGGCCGTCTGCGATCAGGTCCCACACCAGCCAGTAGGGCCCCGGCGCTTCGGGCGCCAGCAGCACCGCCTCCAGCTTCACCTTCTCGCCGGAGAGGACATCCGCTGTCAGGGGAATGGAGACCGTCTCGCCGCCTAGCGCGCGGCCATCCCAGCGGCGCCAGCGATAGGCGATGCGCGTCTGTTCCGCCTTCCAGACATGCGGCCCGGCATTCGCCACCGTCACTGCGATCTTCGCCACCTGGCCGACTTCCAGCTTCGCCGGTGTCTCGGCCGATGCTAGCAACACTCCGCGGTCGAGCGGGATCACCTCGATTGCCTCGGACACCAGATCGCCGCCGAACGCGCCCTCCTTGTCAGCCAGGTCCCACTGCACGCGGTAGTGCCACAGGTCCTCCGCGCCCGGCGCGGGAAGCGAACCTCCGTCGGCCTGCTTCGCCGCGATCGGGATCATGACGGACGCCATCTCCCCAGGCGGAACATCGCCGGGCAGGCCGGCCCGTTCTCCCTCGGCCACCACTTCGTCGCTCCCCGACTCGCCGAGGCCATCCTGATGGCGCAGCCACCGATAGCAGAGCGAAGTCTCGGACGCGCGCCAGGTAGCCGCGCCGTCATTGCGCAGCCTCACCACCACCTGCTCCGTCGCCCCCGACTCGATGGCCGAGGGCAGAGAGGTGCTGATCACCGTCGCCAGCCGCGCCGGCGGCTTCCCGACGGTGATGGGAATCGAGAATCTCAGCCTCGGGCTTCGCGAACCACCGCGAGCGCATGTAGGCGACACTGCTCCGCACCGCCTGGAACGAAAAGGTGTAACTGCCCGTGGGCAACGGCTCGCCCCGGTCGTCCTTCGTGGAGATGACCACTGGCAGGCGAAGCGTCTGGCCCGCCATGATGCTCACCTCCTGCGCGCCAGGCTTCGCCAGCATCGCCTTGCCATCGGAGGCCCGGGTGATGCGGTAATCGACCGAGATCCTGCGGTCAGTCTGGAAATCCTCAGTGCCCACATTCTTAATCACCAGCTCGACTCGGTGGTCTGTGCCCGGCAGCATCACCGCGGGCGTCGCCTGCTTCTTGAGGCGCAGCGAGTGCGGCTGCTTGCTGTTCATGCGCGCCGCGAAGTAGCGCGTCATATCCACATAGGCGAACCCGTACTGGCGCGACGGAGCGAGATCGGTTCCGTTCGCGAAATCGTTCCAGGAGTCCAGCACTACCAGTTCCGGCGCTATTGCCAGCACCCGCTGCCAGTCCGAGCGATAGGCGCGGCCCTCTCGCCGCGAGCGGATTTCCCCCGTGGCGCCGGGCGCGGGAACGAAGCCTGGCGAGATCGCCATCGCGCTCACCCCGCCCGCGCCTTCCTGCGTCACCCCTGTTGCCACCGGCATGCGAACGTAGGAGTAGAAGCTATCCACGCCCTTCGTGCGCCACTGACTGCTGCCGATCCACGCCAACCTCGCTCCGGTGAAGTCGCGGGCGAAGCTCTCCTGCGCGTAGGAGAGAAACGCGCCATCCCAATCGGCGATGCCGGTGGGCTCTCCCAGCAGCACCGGCGTCCCCCCGGCGACCTTCAGGTCTGGTCGCGCCGGCAGCTCCGCCCAGAATTCCCGCGGGACATGCAGGAAGAAGTCGCGCACCATCCCATAGCACAGGCGCTTCCCCTCCTCCGTCTTCAGATCGACCCCCGCCAGCGGCGCGGTGTCCAGCGCCATCCCCACCAGCGGGTAGCTGTGCCCCTCGGCCCGCATCCCCTTGAGCGCCTCCGACAGCCGGTCGAGGCCCAGCCTCGCCCACGTGCGGCGGGAGGCTTCATCGCCGCGGTAACTCGCCAGCACAATGTCGATGCCGGCGCGCTGCACCTCATCCAACTGCGCCCGGTGCCAGGCCACCCGCTCCCAGCTATACCACGGCCCGGCTGCCTCCTTCGGCTGATCGCTGGTCGCGGGGCCGCCATCGGACTGCCACAGATGCGCGCCCGGCCGCGACGATTCTCCCTGCCAGTCGTACCGGTAGATCGCCAGCAGCGTGCCGACCACATCGGCCTGTTTCTCCGGAGTGAGCACCGGCGGCAGCGCCACCACGGGCTTTTCGAAGGTGAGGGTGCTCGCCGTCATCCACTCCCCCGCGCTCAATCGGCCGTCGATGAAGGGGATGCGCCCGAACGGGCATGGCATCACGCCGCCGGTCGCGGAGGCGAGTTCCGAGTTCGGGTAGATCAGGAGCTTGCCCCAGCGGCTGGTGTCACCGATATCCTCCTCGGATTTCACGGTCTGCATCCAGCTCCCCGGAGTTTCGCTATCTCCCTGGTTCCAGGAAACCACGTTGAAGCCGAGGGAGCGCCCGACCTGCGCCTCTCCCCCCAGGAACTGCCAGGGAATCGCGCATTCGACCGTGTAGCCGACATCGCGGTCGGTCGGGGTATTCAGAGTGCCGTCCAGCGTCACCGCGTACTTCAGCATCTGGGTGCCGCTGATCCACGACGGATCCGGCCGCCACCGCCCCTGGGGATCGCGGGTGAGCACCGTCATCCCACCCGCGGCGCTGATGATCAGCCGGTGCGCCTCCAGCCCCTTCGCGGTGCGCACCTCCAAGTCGAACTCGACTGCGTCGTCCTGCTCGGGAGCGGACATGGGCCCGACGCTCGATCCCGTGAGCATGGGGTCAGGCACTTTCGCCGCCAGGCAGAGGTAGGTGGGATTCCACAGCGTGTAGACCTGAACCCGTGGCGTCGCCGCCTCCCCCGGCAGGCGTAGCGCCCAGGCGGAAGGCGAAAGCAGCGAGGTCAGGAGTAGCGCGGCGAGTGCGACGATCGTGAGTAAGGCGCGAGACGGGCGGCGACTTGGGCTAGACGACATCGAGTTCCTCGCTTTCGGCCCTCCCAGGGGGGACGGGAAGCATTATACGGAAACGCCAGGAAGGGTGTAAAGCCGAGAGCAAGCCCACCTACCCGCGAGGCGCGCCCCGCAGGCACCACTCCACCGCCCGCGGGAATGTCGTGAACACGGCGTCGGCCAGCGCCTCCAGACCCCGGGCTCTCATCTGCCACTGCGTCCGGCGGCCCTCGCCTGATAGCACCAGCGCCGTCGCGCATCCTGCCCGCCGGCCCGCCTCCAGGTCGGAGACCTTGTCGCCGATCATTACCGCGTCGGACAGCCGGATAGCTTTCTCCACGCGCGGCCTGCAACAGCATCCCTGGGCTGGGCTTCCGGCAGTCACACTCGCGCCGGTACTCGCCGACGCCCTCGGTCGGGTGGTGGGGGCAGTAGTAGATCGCGTCGAGGTAAGCCCCCGCCGCGGCCAGCCGTCGCCGCAGCTCGGTGTGGATCTCCTCCAGCTTCTCGGGCGAGAGCCACCCCCGCGCCATTGCCGACTGATTCGTTACCACCACTACCGGAATCCCCGCCCGGTTCAGCCGCGCAATCGCCGCCGCCGCGCCCGGCATCAGCCGCAGCTTGCGCGGCGTGCGCAGGTACCCGGCGTCTCTGATGATCACGCCGTCCCGGTCGAGAAACACCGCGCTCGGTTTGCCTCGCGTCGTCATCGCTTCAGACCATCTCCGCGCAGATGGATGCTGGATTCCGCGGCCGCGGCCGGATAACCTGCGCCCGCACGATGTTACAGGGGGTGCGGCGGGCCGGGTGGAATTCCAGCATCATGGCAAGTGTGACACTACGCCCCATCCGGGTGGCCGACGCGGATACCTGCTTTGGCTGGCTGAGCGACCCGGATGTCGCCCGTTACTTGGGCCTGCTTCAGCCCCCGACCACGGCCGAGGCCGAGCGGGCCTGGATCGCGCGCGTCGTCTCCGACAAGGAGTACCGAGCGCGTCTTCGTGATCGAGGATGAGAACGGCCGCGCCATCGGCACCTGCGGCCTGCGCGGCATCGATCGCGAGGCCGGAAGCGCCTTCCTCGGCATCATGATCGGGGACAAGCGGGTGTGGGACCGCGGCTACGGCACGGCCGCCACCCGCGATCTGGTCGCCCTCGCCTTCGCGTCGCTGGGCCTGCAAGAGGTGCGACTCTCCTGCCATGCCGACAACCGCCGCGCGCTGCGCTGCTACCGGAAGGTTGGCTTCGCCCTCAACTCCGACCACCGCGATCCCGGCGTCTACGGCCGCGCCGAGGTGCGCATGGTCATCAACCGCGCCACCTGGCAGGCGCAGCAGGAGCGGAAGGAGGCAGGGGAGGAGTAGATCGGGCGAGCGCCCATCACTCCGGGTTCGGGTTGCGCTTGCCGCTCCAGGACTCGACCGGGAGGCGATACACCGCGGTGCGCGCCAGCGTTTCGGCCGAAGCGAGTGGAGCGCCGTCGTCCAGCGGGAAGTCGGGGAAGTACCGGGCCACGATCAGCCGGAGCGCCGCTAGCTTCTCCGCCTCCTCGGCAAGACTCTGCGCCCGGCCGAACACGGTCACGCTCTCATACTCGATGTCGAAGTTCGCCGCGGTCTCGCTCCCCAGCAGGGACCCTGCCCGGCTGGCGTTGAAGCAACACCGCGGGTTGCGCGCAAGATTGGCCGACACGCGGCCGGCCGGAGAAGTGTGGAAGTAGAGCGAGTTGGTGGCTTCGTCGAAAACGAACGTGACCGGGGTGGCGAACGGCTGCCCCTCCGATTCCGTGGCGACCACGCCGTGGAGTGACTCGCGCAGGAATGCGCGAATCCAGGATTCGTCTTCTACGGCCCGGTTGCGCCGACGCACCCGGTTGATGGGCTGGGTCATGTTCGCTCTCCTGAAGACGAGTTTGGCGGGGGCGAGCGCCGCTCCTGCGGGCCGTGCAAGAAACAGAAGAGTCAGCGAGGAAACCCATGGCGATCTCTGACTATCACTACGACAAGCTGACGTGGCCGGAGATAGGGGAGGCATCGAAGGAAGGGCGGGTGATCGTGCTCCCTGTCGGCTCGACCGAGCAGCACGGCCCACATCTGCCCCTCGACGTCGACAACTTCCTCTGCCATGCGGTCTGCGAGGCGGCGGTGAAGCTGGTCCCCGGCGACGCGCTGCTCATGCCGCACCTGAACTATGGGTTCAACTGGCACCACATCGATTTCCCCGGCACCATCGGCATCGACTGGGACCACTACGTCCGATTCCTGCTCGACATCCTGAAGAGCGTTTCCCACCATGGCTTCACGAAGGCCCTGATCGTGAACGGTCACGGCTCCAACCGCATTCTCGTGGAGGTGGCGGCGCGGCAGGCGACCATGGACAATCCGATGATCTGCGCCGGGTTCAACTACTTCGAGCTGGCCCGCGAAGTCGTCGGAGAGGTGCGGGAATCGCCCAAGGGCTGGGTGGCCCATGCCGACGAGATCGAGACCTCCCTCTATCTCCACCTGCGTCCGGAGGGAGTGCGGCGCGACCTGATGAAGCCCGAAAACAACATGCTCCCCTCTGACTTCTGGTGGCAGGACCTGGAGATCGGCGCCAAGGTAGGGATGATGGAATGGTGGAGCACCTTCTCCCACACTGGCGTGCTCGGCGACCCAACGAAGGCGACGGCGGAGAAGGGGAGGATCATCTACGAGGCCGCCGTGCAACAGCTCGCGGCTCTCGTGCGCGAGTTTCGCGCGCGACCCCTGCCGCGCGCCGCCAGGACCACCACTGAGCAGACCGCGCCAACCGGCGGCGGCCCTTACGACAGCACGTGTGCCCCGAGTTCGTGCGCCCACGCGTCGTACTTCTCGTGCGCGCCCTCTCCGATCTCATCGTGCTCGATCGCTTCGAACGCCTCGGAGAGCGCGGTGTCATCCTCCTCCGACAGCATCCGCTCGGCCATGGGGAAGATCACGCCGTTCTCCTTCTGGATGTGCGCCCGCAGCAGAATGGCATAGGCCTGGGTGTGCGCGACGTACTCCCCGCGGGCCTCTGCGCCGCCCTCGACCGCGCCCGGCATCGCCTCCCCCAGGGCTCGCACGTGGCCTCGGCCTTCCTCGTGCTCCCTCAGCATCATTGCTAGCGGGCCCGATTCGCGCGACATCCCGTGCGCCTCCAGGGCCTTGAACAAGTGCCGCTCCTCCTTGCCATGGTGGCACTTATCCACGAACACCCGTAGCAGCTCCATCACTCGCTCGCCCTCGTCGCGTCTCAACGAACCCCCCCGCTCCAGCCCGCTCGCCATCCCCTCCATCCCCGTCAGGACCACCAAGATCACCCGGTGCTCATGCCTCAGATCATCGGTCGATCTCACGCTGCTGCTCCCGTCTGTGACTGCTCAGCTGGGAGAGGGAGTCGTCTGTCTGGCCTCAGGCGCGTCAAACCGCCGTTGAGCTCAGTAGCACCATACGTCTCCCCTCCATGGAGGGAGGTTCAGGGAGGGGGGGGAGGTTCCTGTGCCGGTGGTACTACACCCCAGAGCTTCGTCGGAGGAGGTGATCCGGCGAAGCTCACAGCGGGAACAGGGCGTCAGCTAGCCGGCTTTCGCACATTGCCTCAATGTGCGAAAGGCAGTACCATACTGGTCGCCTTCGCCTCTGCCACTACTTCGCCCGCGCTCGTCGTCGCCGTCGCCTCGGTCTCGATCGCCGGCGGCCGGCGGCGGGTGATCCGACCGCGAATCTCCAGCGTCTCTCCCACCGGCACGGGCTTCCGGTACCTCACCTCCAGACGGGCGGTGATCGCGTTGATATCCTTCTCCCACAGCAGCCGCGCCATCACCTCATCCAGCGCGGTGGCGACCAAACCACCGTGCGCGATTCCCTCCCAGCCCTGATACTCCGGCCTCACCTCGAAGCGCGTGACGTAGTCCTCGCCGTCGAGGGCGAACTGGAGCTTCAGGCCAATCGGGTTGTCCTGCCCGCAGGCGAAGCACATGGCATCGACTTTGAGCTTCATGTCGGCTCTACTCCATCATCCAGTCGAAGGTGCGGAAGGCGAAGTCGAAGTACACCTTCATGCCGAAGGCGGCGATTGCCCCCACCAGGCACAGCCAGAACACGCCGAACGCGACCCCGGCCGCCCGCAGCAGCCACTTCCGCTTGGCCTCGTGCTCCTCCCGATAGTATCCGGCGGCCCGGGAGAGCATCTCCGGCAGGCTGCCCGACGTTTCCCCGGTCGCGGCCAAGTTGAGCGTATCGCGATCGAAGGCGCGGGTGCTCTCGAGCGCGATGGCGAGCGCCACTCCCTCTCGCACCGCCGCCCCCACCTGCATCAGCCTGGGCGCGAGCGCCGCGTTGCCCGCGGCTGACGCCGCTTCCTCCGCCGCCTCGGCCACCGGTATCCCTCCCCGCAGCAGCAACCCCAGCGTCGCCAGATAGCGATCCAGCGCCGCCGTCCGCGCCACCCGACCCACCACCGGAATGCGGATCACCACCCGCTGCTGAATCCCCTGGAACCAGGCCGTGGAGGACAGCGCCTGCCAGATGAGCGCCAACGCCGCCAGCGCCACCACCACCACGAGCGAGACCGTGCGGAAGAAGTGAGCCGTTGTCGCGTAAGCGGTCTGAGGCGTCCACCCCTCCTTCGGAATCGGCTCGTTCAGCATCAGTATCAGTGGGATCACGACCAGCACCGGCGGTAGGCCGAAGAGTAGGTAGAAGTAGAGTCGGGACAGGAGCGCGGAGCGCGTCTGCCATTCGACCTCATAGGCGTGCGCGATCTGGTCGAACGCCTCGGGCAGATAGCCCCCCGCCTGCGCCGCTCCCACCAGGCCGATGTGCCAGGCGTAGAACAGATCCGGGTGCTGCGCCATCACCGCGCCGATCGGGTCCCCGGCCTCCGCCACGGTCGCCATTTCCCCGGCCAGCCGGCCCAGGTTGCCGGGGCTGCGCCGCTCCAGCTCGCGACAGGCGTGCGCGATGGTGATGCCAGACCGGGTGAGGGTGTGCAGCTCGCGGAAGAACACCGACATCCGACGCACGTGGCCCAACGGCCGCCGAAAGGTCGGCATGTAGCTGCGGGGCCGTTCCCGCGTCGGCTCTTCCGCGGGCTGCTCCCGCGAATCACCCCCGGCCGCTCGCAGCCGCCTGGCCTGCTTCTTCCCGAGGTCTATTGCCTCCCACCGCGAGGCCGCGGTAGGGGCCGCCGGCGGGTCCACCTCCGCCATTGGCGGCAGCGGCTGCTGACAGCGATAGCAGGCCTCGCGCTTCACACTGTTGTTGGCCCCGCAGTGGGGGCACTTCTGCATCAGCAAGACGCCCTTGCCTCTTCGCCGGGTTTCGCCCATTATAAGGGTGTGACCCCAGAACTATGGTCGGCGCCCTTGCTCCACTCCCTGGGGTCACGCCCGTGCCCTGGCAGTGCCAGGGCACGCGATGACCATGGAAGGAGCGCTGCGCCCATTATAGTCAGGTTAGGCGCGAGACGGAAAGGCATTATCGATGGTTGACGGTCGCATTGAGCCGATTCGTTGGGACAATGGCGCGGTGGTGATCCTCGACCAAACGCGCCTGCCGCAGGAGGAGGTCTATCTGCGATGCGAGCGCGTGGCCCAGGTGGCGGAGGCGATCCGCAGCCTCCGCGTCCGTGGCGCGCCCCTCATCGGCATCACCGCCGCCTACGGGATCGCCCTCGCCGCCCAGGGGGAGGCCACAGGCATGGGTGTCCGTCTCCGCGAGGCGGCCCATATTCTCGGCGCCACCCGACCCACCGCCCACAACCTCTTTTGGGCCATCGACCGGATGCTGGGCCGCGTCCGCGACCGGCGCCACCGCCGAGCAGCTGCTCGCCGAGGCCGTTGCCATCCACGACGAAGACGCCGAGACCTGCCGCCTGATCGGGGAGAACGGGCGGGCCCTCATCCCTCAGGGCGCCACCGTCCTCACGGTCTGCAATACTGGCGCCCTCGCCACCGGTGGGGAAGGCACCGCGCTCGCCGTCATCAAGGCCGCCCACGCTGCCGGGAACCCCGTCAAGGTGATCGCCTGCGAGACGCGGCCGCTGCTGCAAGGAGCGCGTCTGACCATGTGGGAACTCATGCGGGACGGCATCCCCGCGACTCTCATCACCGACAGCATGGCCGGCAACGTGCATCCAGCGTCAGGGACTGGCGCAGGTCGTGATCGCGGGCGCCGACCGCATCGCCCGCAACGGCGACACCGCCAACAAGATCGGCACCTACTCCCTCGCGGTGCTGGCCAAGCACCACGGGATCCCCTTCTACGTCGCCGCGCCCATGTCCACCGTGGACCTGTCCATGCCCGACGGCTCCCACATCCCCATCGAGGAGCGCAGCGCCGACGAAGTGCGCGGCTTCGGCGACTACCCCCACCGCCCCCGAGGGCACCGCGGTGCTCAACCCCGCCTTCGACGTCACCCCCGCCGACCTCATCACCGCCATCATCACCGAGCGCGGCGTGGCCCGGGCCCCCTATGCGCAGGGGTGGTAGGGGTGGTCGTTACGGTTGCTGCTGCGGACCTGCACCGCCCTCCGACTCCAGGTGGAATCGATGCAGGAATCGGTGCACCACCGGGCCGAACATAACGCCCATGATCACGATGAACGCCAGCCCGGAGAACAGCGCGTAGCAGGCCGCGAAGACCTTCCCCCCGTTGGTGCGGAGCGCATTGACCGGTCCCATGCCTCCCAGGATCATCGCCGCATTCACCAGCGCATCGATCCACGGCATGCCCTCCGACCAGTGGTAGCCGACGACCCCGATGCCCAGCGCGACTCCGATCACCAGCAGCGCCATTGCGCCGTGTAGCAGCATCCGCAGTCGGAACGCCTCCGACGGCAGCAGCGGCTGGCTGCGATGCTCGAACCTGCGAAGCCGATGGATACTGTGGACTCTTGCGTTAGGCACCAAACCCTCCGTTCCCATCCTCCGCCGCACGCCAAAGAAGTCGCCCCGGCGGAAGGGATCCACCGGGGCGATACTGTGCGGACGTTGTGCGCGACTGCCGACTGCTAAGCTGGGAGTACGTTTTCTGCGTGGGGGCCCTTCTCGCCATCCAGCAGATCAAACTGCACCTGCTGACCTTCGTCGAGCGTCTTGAACCCCGGCATCTTAATCGCCGAATAGTGCACGAAGACGTCCCGCATGCCCTCGACTTCTATGAAGCCGTATCCCTTCTGGGCGTTGAACCACTTGACCTTACCCCTCGCCATCAACGCACCTCCCTTAGTCGCCCGGCTCTCTTCGGGGACACTGAGCCAGCGTGAAGTTACCAAAGCCCCTACCGAATGTCAAGAGCTTACCCGCTTGCGCGGGGATGGACTAGATCACCAGGGGAGATAGCTCAGAGAGGAATTTGCGGAAAATCGGGCAGCGGCGATACCCTCGCTCGGAGGCCAAACACCACTCCCGGTAAAGCACGTCTTCGGTGTTGATCTCGACTCGCTCCTTGTCGTCGCGGGGAGCGTCCTGCATCAGCAGGCAGTCACAATGCTCGCGCGAGTACTGCGGGCAAGGCACGGCCAACACTTCCAGTCATATGGTCACGAGGACTTCGGTGACGACTTCGGGTCGGGCTCATCGATGTCTTCGCTGATCTCGCGCATGGACTTGCGGAACTCGCGCATCCCCTGCCCGATCGAGCGCCCCAGCTCCGGTAGGCGCTTCGCGCCGAACAGCACCAGCAGCAGCACCAGGATGACGAAGATCTCTGGCGGCCCTAGTCCAAATCCCATCATCAATCACTCCCTTCGGCAACGCCCCCGGCCCGTTGGCCGCATTATACGCCGGGAACCCCCCGGCCACAAGTGGCCGCAGAAGCCAGATTGTGCCCCGCCAGCGGCAATCTCACCGTTGCCGTCCGCCCGCCATCGGCGGGCGCATCTGTGTCTATCTGCGGCTCTGCCGTTGCCGTTCCTGCCCAATCTTGACGCGCCCCACCCAATACCATACAATAGCGATTGCGAGTGCCGAGGTGGCGGAACTGGCAGACGCGCTAGGTTCAGGGCTTAGTGGGCTTACGCCCGTCGGGGTTCGACTCCCCGCCTCGGCACCAGCTTTTCTCGTGGCTCAGCATCCGACGTGATATCCTCATCCGGCTATCGCCGCTGCGAGGTCCGAACGTGACGCGACGAGGGGCCGACACTCCTCCCACCCAGCCGGCCGGCATCACTGCCATCCGACTCCTCGCGCTGCTGCTGCTCATCGCCTGGGCCCTCACTTCGGTCACCAGAGGCGGCCTGCGACAGGCCGTCGCCGCGGCCTGGGCGGGAGCCCGCAGCCACGGGAGGCCCCAATCCGGCCAGCCCGACGCTCGCCGGCAATGGGCCGGCCCCTACTACGACGCGCTCGACTTCGCCGCCCACCAGCCAGCCGGCGCCGATACCACCATCGCCGTCGTCCTCCTGCAGTCGGACCTCCCTGCCTTCGCTACCGCCATGACCCCCCACATGTATGAGGCGATCTACCGTCTCTATCCCCGACGCGTCGATTTCTACGTCACCGGCCCCGCCGGCATCGCGGAGAACCTCTGGTTTGACTCGCCCAAGAGCCAAGTGCCGAGGGTGCCCCCACTCTGGGGGCATTCCTACGTGATCTGGACTGACATCCGACGATCACCCGAGCCCCCGGGCTATCGTCTCCTCTTCGCTAACCGTGAAGCTCGCATCTACCAGGTGGCGAGCCGCTGATGGCCGGCCTCGCTCGCGCCGCGTCCGCTCTCCTCGTGATCTGGCTGCTCGGCGCGCTGCTGCTGGCCGCCCTCGGGCTGCGCCGTCGTCGCTGGCCCCTCGCCTGGTCTCAGCCTGGCATCGACTTCGCCGTCGGCGCCGCCTTGCTCGCCACCCTCTGGCCCTGCGCTGCCCTGCTCGGCTGGCAAGTGCGCCCTTGGTTCGTGCTGGCGCTGGCGGCCGCGCTCGCCCTCCCCGCTGCCCTCCGTTGGGGGCGCTTCCCCGAGCCCGCCGAGAGCGAACCCCGGCCTCCCTCCAGCCCCCACGCCCCCTGGCTGGGTTGGGTCGTCGTCGCGCTGCTGGTGGTGTGCTGCGTGGCCACGCTTTCCCGCGCCTACACCTCGCCTATGTTCTGGGATGGACGCTACATCTGGGGCTTCAAGGCGAGAGCGATGTTCGCGGACGGCCGGCTGGATCGTGAGACCTTCACCAACCTGGCCCGCTATCGCCCCACCCATATCGACTACCCCCTCGCCGTCCCCGCGGCCGAGGCCTGGGTGTACCAATGCATGGGCGGTGTCGACGAGCGGCGCGCCCAGTTCGTCGGCGTCGCCTACTGGCTCGGGATCATCGCGCTGCTCGCCGGTTATCTGCGGCAGCGAATGGCCTTTCCCTGGGCGCTCGGAC
The DNA here is from genome assembly GCA_963699135.1 of uncultured Armatimonadota bacterium. Classification (GTDB taxonomy): domain Bacteria; phylum Armatimonadota; class Hebobacteria; order Hebobacterales; family Hebobacteraceae; genus JBEKKD01. The sequence continues at coordinate 3,791,174 of OY969415.1, forward strand.
TGGCGGTGCTGGTGTGCCAGATCCCCGTGATGGCCTATCACGCCGCAGGGGGCGGCGCCGATGTGCCCCAGGCCTTCTACTTCCTCGCCGCCGGGCTGCTGCTTGCCGATTGGGCGGAGTCTGGCCAGCGGGAGGACTTCCTGCTCTCCGCTCTCCTCTTCGGCGCCGGGGCGCTCATCAAGCCCGAGGGCCTCAGCCTGGCCCTCGGCGGCGTGCTTCTGCTTGGACTGGGATGGTGGCTGCGCCGCCCCGGAGCGCGTGGGCGCGACCTCGCCTACGGCCTCGCGCTGCTCGCCCTGCCCTACCTCCCCTGGGCCGTCCTCAGGTCCTACTGGGCCATCCCCAGCCTCCAGCTCACCACCATCTACGGGCGGCCCCTGGCGGAGAGCCTCGACCGCCTGGCCATCGTCCTCCACTTCGCCCTCGGCCGCGCGATGCTGGTCTCGGGCTGGGAGCTCGTGTGGCCTCTGGTAGGCCTGGGGCTACTCTCCTACCTCCTCTGGCTCCGCCGGACTCCCGCGCTGACGCTGCTGTGGGCGACTCTCGCCTGGCAGTTCCTGGTCTACGTCGCCGTCTACGTCCTCAGCCCCTACAACGTCGCCGAACACCTCAGCACCTCCTATGACCGCGTCGTGCTGCACCTCATGCCCCTCGCCGTCGCCGCTGCCATCGCCTCCCTGGCATCGCTGGGCCGGCAGGATGACCCCCTCCCGCCGCTTGACGCATTGCCGCGCCAATAGGTATCATGTTGCATGATGCATCGCAGGAAGAGTGACCGCAGAGAGTGACACCAACGCGGCCCGATATCGATGCCATCGTGATCGGCGCCGGCCCGGCTGGCTCCGAGTGCGCTCGTGGCCTGGCCGCCGCGGGCTTCCAAGCGCTCGTGGTTGAGGAACACCCTCGGCCCGGTGAGCCCGTCCACTGCACCGGCGTCATCAGCGCCCACGCCTACTCCGCTTTCGACCTCCCCGCTTCCGCCATCCAATGCGAGGTGAATGCCGCCGAAGTCACCTCCCCCGGCGGTATCACGCTTCGGGTCGAACTCAACGGCAACCGCGCCTACACCGTCGACCGCCGCCAGGTCGACCTGGAACTGGCCAGCCGCGCCCAGCAGGCCGGCGCCGACTATTGCTACGGCACCCGCGTCCGCAGCATCGCCGTCGACAAGTTCGGCGTCACTCTCACCGGTGTCCGGGCCGATGCGCCCTGGACCGCGCGGGCTCGCTCCCTGGTGCTCGCCACCGGCGCCAAGAGCCGGCTTCCCCGTCAGGTGGGCCTCGCCGCCTCCAGTGACCAGATGCATGGAGCCCAGTCCCAGGTCCCGATTGCCAGCCCCGCAGTAATGCGGGTGTGGCTGGGCCAGCAACTCGTGCCGGGTGGATTCGGCTGGGTCGTGCCGGGCGAGAGCGGCTGGAGTCGGGTGGGTGTGCTGACCCGCGGGAAGCCCCGGCAGGTGCTCCAGCAGGTCGCGCGTTCCGCCATGAACGGCGCCAGCGAATGCCTCTTGGACTGTGAGATGCGCGTCCATCCCATCCCTTCCGCGCCTCGACATCCCACCTTCGGCGACCGGGTGCTAGCGGTCGGTGATGCCGCGGGCCAGGTGAAGATGACCACCGGGGGAGGGGTCTACTATGGGCTGCTCGCCGCCCGCCTTGCCCTCCGAGGTGCTGGCCGAGGGCCTGCACCAGGGCCGGCTGGGCGCGAGGCGCTTGGCGCGCTACGAGAAACTCTGGCACAACCTCCTCGGCCCCGAGCAGCGTGCCGGCTTGCGGCTCAGAAAGCTCGCCTCCTCGGTCTCGGACGAGCAGATGGACGGGATTTTCCGCACCGCCGAGCGGCGCGGCCTCACCCGATACCTGCTGGACCTGCTGGACTTCGACTGGCATGCCAGACCGGGGATTGGGCTGGCGCTCGCCATGCTCTCCCCCTCCACGGAAGGGAGTGGCCTGGGCTGGCTGAAGAGGGTTCTGGGCTAGCAGGGCCGTTCCGAGCGCCCGGCCTCCGGGCGCCGATCACATGGCATGATGGAAGGCGGGGGGATGAGTCCTCACGGACCCGGATACGACTGGTGCGACAAGCTGCCGATCTCGGGAGTGCGATGCGCGACCCCGGGCGAGCGAAACCTGATCGCGGGAGTCAAGGTCCGCCGCCTGCCGGCCCTCCCCGACGAACGCGGCGTGCTGACCGAAATCCTGCGCTCCGATGACCCCGAGTTCCCCGGCTTCGGCCAGGCCTACATGACCACCACCTATCCGGGCGTCGTGAAGGCATGGCACTTCCACCACTCCCAGACCGATATGATCTGCTGTCTCTCGGGCGAGCTGAAGCTTGCTCTCTACGACGACCGGGAGGGCTCTCCGACCCGCGGCCTGGTCAACGAGATCTTCCTCGGAGACAGCAATCGGCTGTTGGTGAAGGTGCCCAGTGGCATCTACCACGGCTGGAAATGCGTCGGCGAGCAGGCCGCCCTCATCATCAATCTCCCCGACAAGCTCTACAACTACGCCAGCCCGGACGAACACCGCGTCGATCCCCACCAGAACGACATCCCCTATCGCTGGGAACGACGCGACGGGTGACGCTGGCGCGCTGGCCAGACAGCCGAGCGCACCATTGATCGATCTACTGGCCAACCGTCTCCCCCTTCACCGCCGAGTGTTCCGAATGCCGCGCAGGGACGTCTCCTGCTAGTGACGAATCCTTGAGCCGACGGGCCGAGGATGAATCTATGCCGTCCGAGTTCACTCCATGAGTCAGTCCTGTGACCTAACCGAAGCTCTGGCGCGCGCCCGCGAGGCCGTCTCCATCGAGGCCTGCGCGGTGCAAGCGCTCGAGAGCAGAATCGACGAGAGCTTTGCCCGCGCCGTGCAGCTCGTGCTGGGGTGCGCGGGCCGCGTCGTCGTCACCGGCATGGGCAAGTCCGGCGCGGTTGGGCGCAAGCTCGCCGCTACCCTTGCTAGCACCGGCACGCCGTCTCTCTTTCTCCACCCTGCTGAGGGGCTGCATGGCGACCTCGGCATGGTTGCCGCCGGCGACCTGCTCATCGTCATGTCTCAGAGCGGCTGGACCGACGAAGTCGGGGCGATTCTGACCGCCATGGAACGCATCAGTGTCCCCGTCATCGCCTTCACCGGCCGCCTCCACAGCCCCCTTGCGGACAAAGCGGCGGTAGTTCTGGATGTGTCCGTGGAGCGAGAGGCCTGCCCCCTCGGCCTCGCTCCCACCGCCTCCACCATCGCCCAGATGGCGATGGGAGATGCCTTGGCGGTGGCCGTAATGACCGCCCGCAAGTTCACCCCGGAGCAGTTCGCGGCCCTGCATCCGGGCGGATCGCTGGGCCGCGCCGCGCGGCGCTTCACTGATCGGGTCGGCGCGTTGATGCGCAAAGATGAGGCCGTCGCCGTGGTGGGCGCGCAGACCGCGCTCCGCGATGTCCTCTTCTCGATCACCGCCGCCCGCGCCGGCGCCGCCGCCGTCGTCGATGAGCAGAACAAGCTGCTCGGCGTCATCACCGATGGCGACATCCGCCGCGCCCTCCTGGCCGACGACAGCGCCATGCGCAGGCCCGCCGCCGAGGTCATGACCACCAAGCCCAAGCTCGCCGCGGCCGGATGAGCTGGCGGCCGAAGCCTTGGAGACCATGCGGGAGTACAAGATCGGGGATATGCCGGTCATCGACGATGACCGGAAGCTGGTGGGGATGCTGAACCTAAAAGACATGCTCGACCTGGGGATGGAGTAGAGGATGAAGCCGATTGTCTTTGGTACCGAGGGGTGGCGCGCCGTCATCGCCGATGATTACACCTTCGCCCGCGTCCGCGCCGTCGGTCGGGCTGCCGGGCGCTGGTTCCAGCGCCAGCCCAAGAAGGCCCCGGTGGCCGTCGGGCATGACACTCGCTTCCTGGGGGCCCAGTTCGCCGCCGCCGTTGCCGACGAACTTGCCGCCTGCGGCCTCGAGGCTCATCTCTGCGCCGGGTCTCTGCCCACCCCCGCCGTCGGCTACTACGTCGTGAAGAACGCGCTCGCCGGTTCCGTCGTGCTCACCGCCAGCCACAACCCCGCCCAATACAATGGCGTGAAGGTCAAGGGCCCCGAGGGCGCCTCCATTCCCGAGGCCGATGCGAAGTGGATCGAAGCCGAAGCCAATCGCCTCCTCGCCCAGGAATCGGACGCCGCCCCCGCGCACGAGCACCGCCGCTTCGACGTGCACGACGACTACGTGAACCGCCTGGTGTCGATGGTTGACGCCGATCTGATTGCCAAGGCCAAGCTCACCGTCGTCGCCGACATGATGCACGGCGCCGGCTGCGGGTTCTTCGACCAGGCGCTGCGGCGGGCCGGCTGCGCCGATGTGCGAGCCGTCCGCGCCAACCCTGACCCCACCTTCGAGGGGAAGCGCCCCGAGCCGATCGGCGAGAATCTGCCGGTTAGCGTCGGCCTCACTGCCGACCCGGCCGTAACCGTCGGCCTCGCCACCGACGGCGACGCCGACCGCTTCGGGATGATGGCCTCCGGTGAGTACATCGACATCCAGCGCGCCATCGTCTTCGTCCTCTACCACCTGCTCCGCGACCGCGGCTATCGCGGCCGCGTCGTGCGGTCCATCAACGTCACCTCGATGGTCGACGCGCTCTGCGCCAAGTTCGACTGCCAGGTGGTCGAGAAATCCGTCGGCTTCAAGAACATCGCGCCTGAGATCATCAGCTCCACCGACGTCGTGCTCGGCGTCGAAGAGAGCGGCGGCTTCGGGATCAAGGGCCACATCCCCGACCGCGACGGGACGCTGGCCGCCCTCATGGTCTGCGAAACCCTCGCCCAGGAGCGCAAGTCCGTCGGCCAGATTCTGGATGACATCTTCACGCTCATCGGCGGGCGCAGATATTTCGGCCGCATCGACCTCACCATTACCCCCGAGCAGCACGCGAAGGTTGCGGAGAACCTCCCCTTCCTGAATCCCACCACCCTCCTGGGCCACCGGGTGGCGCAGGTGAACCGGATGGACGGAGCCAAGTGCCTGCGCGATGATGGCGCCTGGCTGCTCTTCCGCCTCTCGGGCACCGAACCCCTGGTCCGCGTCTATGCCGAAGGGATGAGCGCGGATGATCGGCAGGGGATGCTGGAGGAGGGCCGCAAACTGATCGTCGGTATCGCGGGAGGATAGCCGATGAGTGAGACCGATCGCATGCACATCGTCATCATGGCCGGCGGAGTGGGTACGCGCCTCTGGCCCATCTCGCGTCGCTGGAAGCCCAAGCAGTTCCAGCGCCTGGTGTCCGACCGCACCATGCTCGAGGACACCTACGTGCGCCTTCGCCCCCTGACGTCGGCCGACAAGGTGTGGGTGGTCACTGGATCCGAGTTTCTCGACCTCGCGAGATTGCAGCTTCCCGACGTCCCCAAGAGGAACATCCTCGGTGAGCCCGTCGGCCGCAGCAGCGCCCCCGCCGTTGCTCTCGCCGTCGCGCGGATCGCCCTCACCGAACCCGAGGCCATGGTGCTCGCCACCGCCGCCGACAGCTACCTCGCCGACCCCGCCGCCTACCGGGATTACCTACGCCTCGCCGTTCAGGCCGCCCGCACGGGCTGCATGGTCACTCTGGGCATCGTCCCCACTCGGCCCGACACCAGGTTCGGGTATATCAAGCGCGGCGAACCGCTGGAGGGCGTCACCGGCGCTTACCAGGTCGAGCGATTCACCGAGAAGCCCGACTCCGCCACCGCCGCCCAGTATGTCGCCGACGGCGGCTACTACTGGAACATGGGGCAGTTCATCTTCCAGGCCGGCGCCTTCATGGAGATGTGCGCTCGTCACCTGCCGGAGGTTGCCGCAGGCGCCCGCCAACTGGCCGAGCACGAACGCGATGCCGGCCTGCTCGCGCAGGTCTACCAGGGCTTGCCCTCCGTCTCCCTCGACTACGGGATCGCCGAGAAAGAGAAGCGCATGGCGGTCGTGCCGACCGCCCTCGAGTGGACCGATGTCGGAAGCTGGAGCGCCGTCAAAGAGATCGTTCAGCGCCACTCCGCGCCCGGTATCCGCGCCCCCAACCACATCGCGCTCGACGGCGACGACTGCTTCGTCCTCTCCCAGTCGGACCGCCTCATCGTCACCATCGGCGTCAAGGGCTACGTCATCATCGACACCCCCGACGCCCTCCTCATCGTCGACGAGGAGCGAGACCAACTCGTCCGCGAAGCCCTCGAAGAGATCGAGAAGCGCGGCCAGAGCGACCGGCTGTAGTCCCACCCGTCCGGCCCCTCCCGTTCGGCAGGAGCTTGCTCCTGCCACTTGACCCTACAACGTCATTGCGAGGGGCGGCCGTTGCCGCCCCGTGGCAATCTCGGTGTTCGCTCCTAGGCCCGCCCCCTCCCGTTTCCTGTTGCTTCGGGAGCTCTGCTGCCGAAGCCCCTCCCGTAGGGGCGCAACTCGTTGCGCCCGCCCCCGGTTATCATCGCGCGGGGCGGCCGTTGCCGCCCCGCGGCAATCTCGCCGCTGCCGTTCCCGCCGAAGGCGGCCTCCCCTCTATCGGCGTTCATCCGCGTTCATCGGCGGCTAAGACTCCGCGCCCCCGCAGGAACCACCACCCCACTGCGGAAGTTCCTCCGCACATGAACCCACATCCGCGCGACGACCGACTCACCCGCAGAGAGTTCCTGACCGGCGCCGCTGCCGCCGCGCTGGCGTTCACGCTGCCGGCCTGCGGCCGCGAATCACAGGCATCGAAGGGAAAGACAATGACTCAGGCTGCCTTGCCGCGCTGGCGCGGCTTCAACCTGCTGGATATGTTCACTATGCACAGCGATGGCAACTGGCAGGAGGACGACTTCCGCTGGATGCAGGACTGGGGCTTCGACTTCGTCCGGCTACCGTTGTGCTACACGCTCTGGATCGAGAACGACGATGTCTACAAGCTCTCCGAGGCCGGCCTCGCGAAGGTCGACCGCGCCGTGGAGCTGGGCCGCAAGTACAAGATCCACGTCAACGTCGCTTTCCACCGCGGCCCCGGCTATAGCGTCAATCCCGAGCGCACCGAGCCCTTCGACCTCTGGAAGGACCAGGCCGCGCTCGACGCTTTCTGCTTCCACTGGAAGACCTTCGCCAAGCGATACAAAGGGATTCCCTCCACTGAGGTCAGCTTCAACCTCATCAACGAGCCGGCCGGCCAGGTCGCCGAGATGACCCGCGACGACCACAAACGCGTCGTCAAGACCGCCACCGAGACCATCCACAAGGTCGATCCGCGAGCGACTCGTGATCGCGGACGGAGTCCAGTGGGCGAGCGTTGCCTGCCCCGAGTTGGCCGACGTCAAAGTCGCCCAGAGCTGCCGCGCCTACACTCCCCACACCCTCACTCACTACCGGGCCGAGTGGGCCAGCGATCCCGGCTGGCCCGAGCCCACCTGGCCCCACACCGAGGGCGACAAGGTATGGGATCGGAAGGCCCTCGAGGAGCACTACCGGCCCTGGGGAGAGCTGGCGGCAAAGGGCATCGGCGTGCATTGCGGCGAGGGCGGGTCGTACAGCAAGACCCCTCATCCCGTCGTGCTGGCCTGGCTGCGCGATGTCATGGAGATCCTGAAGGGCCATAGCATCGGCTATGCCCTTTGGAACTTCCGCGGCTCCTTCGGAGTCCTCGACTCGGAGCGCAAGGATGTGGCCTCCGAGGACTACCACGGCCACCAGCTCGACCGGAAGTTGCTCTCCCTGCTGCAATCATACTGACAGCGGAGTAGGGGAGGACCCCCTGCCCGCGGATTAGCCCGCCTATGTCACAGAGGGGTACCAGCAAGCCGCTCACCTGGCGCGCGGTTTCCATCGGCCTGGTCGGCAGCGCCGTGGTGGCGATGTGGATTCACCACGCGGAGCTGATCCTGGGCGGAGACCGCGGCCATACCGCGCTGGCCAACACCTCCATCCCCGTCGGCGCCTTCGGCGCACTGGTGGCGCTGGTGGCGGCGAATCTGCTCGTGCGCCGGTGGTTGCCGCGGCTGGCGCTCACCCAGGGCGAACTCATCACCTCCTACGTGATGATGACGGTCTCTACCGTGCTCGCCTCCAGCGGCGGCATCCACTTTCTGATCCCCACCCTCGCCGCCGCCTTCCACTTCGCCACTCCCGCGAATCAGTGGTCCTACTTCCACCAGTGGATTCCCACCTGGTTCGCGCCCCGCGACCTGGCCGCGCTCGACGGGTTCTATATCGGGGGCGCCCCTGTTGCCGTCGGCGCCTGGCTCACCCCGTTCCTCGTGTGGGGAGGGTTCCTGCTCGCCTTCGTCTCCGCCACCCTCTGCCTGTCGGCCATTCTGCGGCGGCCCTGGATCGACCACGAGCGGCTCACCTTCCCGACGGTGGTGCTGCCCCTCGAACTGACCGAATCCGGCGGCGCGCTGCTGCGGAATCGGCTGCTGTGGATCGGCTTCGGTATCGCCTTCGGCATCGGCGTCATCAACAACCTGCACCTGAACTACCCCGCCATCCCCGGCCTTCAGGTGCGCTCCGTCGACCTCTCGCCCATGCTGCCCGACGCGCCGTGGAGCGCCGTCGGCTACCTCCCGATCTCGTTCTATCCCTTCGTCACCGGCATCGCCTACCTACTTTCCCGCGAGGTGACTTTCAGCTACTGGTTCTTCTATCTCCTCAGCAAGCTCGAACTCATCTTCTGCGCCGCCGGTGGCTGGCGACAGCCTGGCGCCTCGACCTCCAGCGATCCGCCCTACCTGCAGAACCAGGGAGCGGGCGCGTTCCTCGCCCTCGCGCTGATCTCGCTCTGGATGAGCCGAGACTACCTGAAGCAGGTCGTGAAACGCGCCCTCGGCTTCGGCGCCGCGGTAGGTGGGGAGCGGCAAGAAGCGCTGCCCTACCGGGTGGCGTCCTTCGGGTTCCTCGTCTGCTTCGGGGCATTACTCTTCATGTGCCATGCCGCGGGCATGAGCTTGCGCATCGCCGCCCCCCTGTTCGCACTGATCTTCCTCTATCTCATCGCCGCCACTCGCATCCGCGCCGAGGCGGGCAGCGCCTGGCTCTTCGGCCCCAATATCGACCCGAACACGCTCATCACCGAGGTGCTTGGCGCCGGTTACCTTCGCCCGGCCGACCTCACCATCATGGCCTTCCTCCGGTTGGTGAGCACCTTCGACTTGCGGTGCGCCTCCATGCCTCACCAGCTCGAAGGCTTCCGCATGGCGATGACCGCGGAGGTGTCGCTGCGTCGACTCACCTGGGCCATGGTGGCCGCCGTGGTGGTCGCCATAGTCGTTGCCTGGTGGGGTGGCCTCTACGTCTGGTACACGCTGGGAGCGGCCGCCAAGACCGACTGGTGGCGCACCGAGATGGGGATGACGCCGTTCCTGACCCTCCGCTCCGAACTCACCACACCCCCGCGAGCCGACTACGGCGCCTCCATCTTCGACCTCGTCGGCTTCGGAGTCACCTGCCTGCTCGCGTTCCTGCGGATGCGCTTCCTCGGTTTCCCCCTGCACCCCGTCGGCTACGCCATGGTCCATACCTACGACTCGGGGCAGTTGCCCGTGCCCTTCTTCCTCGCCTGGCTGTCGAAGACGCTCGTGCTGCGCTACGGTGGCATGCGCCTCTACCGGCGCAGCCTCCCCCTCTTCCTCGGCCTTATCCTAGGCGACTTGGTGAACGGTGGTTTCTTCAACCTGCTCGGCGCGGTCGTCCAGATGAACGTCTATCCAGTCAACTGGTAGCGCCTATCTTCGTCGCTTCGGTAGCTCCGCTGCCGAAGCCCCTTCGCCGTCCCGTTCGGCAGGAGCTTGCTCCTGCCACTCCAACCCCACTGTCATTGCGAGGGGCAGCGACTTCGTCGCTGCCCCTTACCATCTCACCGATTCCACCCCGCCCATTGCTGCGTTCCCCCGCTGCCACCTTGTGCTTTCGCCAGGAAGCCAGAAGCCGGTGGGGGGGGTCTGGGGGACGAACGGCCAGTCGTCCCCCAGCGGGCCTCTGCCCGGCACAACTGTGCCGGGCAATGGGGGCCAGCCGTTGCCGTTCCTCTCTGCGTCTCTGCGGTGAATCCCTCCGCCTACTCCGGGAACGCCCCCAGCTCCATCGCCGCCGCCATCCGCTTCGGGATATCGGTGTTATCCATATCGCCCTTGAAGGTCTCTGCGCCCGGGCCGAATGCGAACACCCCCACCGGCGTCGCGGTGTGATCGCCCTCATTCCAGCTTAGGCCGGCTCGCTGGCTCAGCACCTTCCCGATCGCGTCGGCCACGTACTTTCCCGCCTTGATCTGCTCGATCTCCGCGTCGCTCAGGTCGATGATTCCCGCGTACTCCGCCAGCACTTCCCGTAGATTGCTGCGATCTTCCTTCACCTGCCGCGCCATCTGTTCTTCCGTCGCCTTCACATTGCGCAGCATCATCACCTTCGCCCGGTCCTGAATCACCAGGCCGCCGGTCTCGTGGTCGGCCGTCACCACCACCAGCATCTTCCCGCGCTTGTGAGCGAGGCTCACCGCCGCTCTCACCGCCTCATCCAGGTTGTGAATCTCCCCCAGCACCCCCATCGGCATCCCGGGAATCCAGTCCACCCGCGCCGACTCCACGATCAGGAGAAACCCCTTCGGATTCTTGGACAGCCGCTCCAGCGCTGCCGTCACCAGGTCGGCCTGCGACGGCGCGGGCTTGCCATCGTCATCGTCGAACATCCCGAGAATCTTGGGCTGGGTTGACTGCAGCAACTGCGGGCGCGTGTAGAGCAGATCGTATCCCGCCTTCTGCATCTCCGCCGTCACGTCCCGGTCGTCCGTCCGCTGCCCGCCGGCCGCCTTCGGCGCGAACCAGCCCTTCCAGAAGCCGAGTAGCACCGGCACCCCCGTCTGCGACTCCTGCACTGCGATCTCCGCGCCCTTGCCGCGGTCATCGATGTGCGCCAGGAAACTCGCCGGCGTCGCCCCCGCCAGGTTGTCGGTGGTGATCACGCCGACACTCTTGCCCAGCTTCTTGCATCGCTCCAGGATTGACTCCATGGGCTTGCCGTCCGGCGACACGCCGATCATACCGTCGTTGGTCTTGCGCCCGGCCGCCAGCGCCGTGCCCGCCGCCGCCGAGTCCGTGATCTCGCCCTTCGCCTCCAGCGTGATCGCCGTCCCGCTGTACGGCATCTGCTTGATCGCCAGCGGTTCACTGAGCGAGGCCACCAGATGCGCCAACTCGACCTGGGCCTGCCCCATGCCATCACCGATGAACAGCACCGCGCTATCAGCCTGCGGCGCCGCAAACGCGAACGGCGACACCAGCAGCACAGCAAGAAGCGCGAACAGCACGACCGGCAAACGGGTGCGGCGCAACCTGGCCATAGCACTCACCTCGGGTGGAATGCCGTACCCTTCGCCGACCCCGCGGTCCCTCCTTGTGCCCGGTCCTCAGTGCAGGCAACACGCCCGCCCTCACCGAAACTCCGTCTCTGCGAACAAACGACACGCGGAGGCCCCCTCATGGCGAACAAGTGCCGAGCGGTGCAAGTGGCGACGATCTCGCAGGACTACCTGCGCGACCTGCCGCGGGATGAGATGGTGAGCGAGACGTTCGACCGGCTGGAGAACGCCTCGACCTGCCGGCCCGATATCGTCTGCCTGCCGGAGCTGTTCACCGACGCTGACCCTGAATCTGTGCCGGGCCCGACCACCGAACGGCTGGCGCAGTGGGCGAAGGCGAAGTCGGCCTATGTCATCGGCCCTATCGCCACCAAGGGTGAGCGCGGGAAGTACAACTCGGCCGTCCTCATCGACCGTGGCGGCAACATCGCCGGCCAATACCACAAGATTCACCCGACCGAAGGCGAGCTGGAGAAGGACACCGTCCCAGGCGGCGCGGCGCCGGTCTTCAAGACCGACTTCGGGACTATCGGGATTCAGATCTGCTTCGACGTCAACTGGCACGACGCGTGGGCGAGCCTCAAGCAGCAGGGTGCCGAGATCGTCTTCTGGCCCTCCGCCTTCCCCGCCCACCGCCGCCTCTCCGCGCTCGCCTGGATCAACGAGTTCTACACCGTCTCCTCCACCATGACCCGCGGCTCGCGCATCTACGACATCTCCGGCGACACCATCGCCGAGTCTGGTCTGTTCCAGCCCTGGGCCCAGGCGACGCTCTACCTGGGGAAGCGACTCTTCGAGATCGACTACCACATGGGCAAGGTGCGCCAGATCGAGCGCAAGTACGGACGCCGCGTGCTGATCCAGTTCCACCACCTCGAAGACTGGTTCACCCTGACCTCCGTCGATCCCGATCTGTCCACCGAGGACATCATCGCCGAATTCGACCTGGTGCCCCTGTATCAGTACCTTGCGCGCTGCGAACGCGTCATCGACAAGGCCCGCGGCTCCGCCACCTCCTGGCGCAATGCCCAGGGCGAGTAGCCCGCCGTGGCAATCCCGTCGTTGCCGTTCCGTTGGGGCGCAACTCGTTGCGCCCACTTCACCATACGGCTATCACCAAGGAGATACCGATGAAGATCATGATCGCGACCGACATGGAAGGCGTGGGCGGCGTCTTCACCTCCGACCAGACCGGCAAGAAGATCCGCCGCGGCGACGACAACTACGACTACTGGCAGGAGGCGCGCCGCCTCCTCACCGAGGAAGTGAACGCGGCCGTGCAGGGCGCGAAGGACGGCGGCTGCGATGAGGTCCACGTGTGGGATGGCCACTCCAGCGGCAGCAACTTCGTCGCCGAACTCCTGCACCCCGATGGCGAGTACATCATCGGCGTCGGCTACCGCGACTGGTTCCCGATCGACGCCTCCTATCAGGCCCTGGCCCTGCTCGGCTTCCACGCCATGGCCGGCACCCCCAACGGCGTCCTCGAACACACCCAGAGCTATCAGGACTTCTTCTACTCCGTCAATGGCGTCGAAATGGGCGAGATCGGCCAGGCCGCCATGCTCGCCGGGAACTTCAACGTCCCCGTGCTCTTCATTTCCAGCGATAACGCCGGCTGCGCCGAGGCGAAGAAGCTCATCGGCGATCACATCGTCGCCGTCTCCGTGAAGACCGGCCTTGCCCGCGAGGGCGCGCGAATCAAGGCCCCGAAGCGCTGCCGCGAGCTGATCCGCCAGGGCCTGAAGCAGGCCGTCTCCCTCATCGGCCGCCCCGAGGCCAAGCCCTACAAGCTCACCCCACCCTACCGCGTAGTCAGCGAGCACCTGGCCAGCCGCACTCACAACCAGACCGATCGCGAACTCGCCGAAGGCCGCACCAAGTTCATCACCCGGCATGAGTACACGACTGACACCGTGCCCCTGCTCGACATCCGAAACCCTGGTTAGCGCGGGGGCACGCCCTAGCGCGGCGCGGCCCTTCGGCCGCAGAAGGGACGAACGCAGATGAAGAAAGCCGTGATCTCGGGGCAGCGCCAGGCGAAGCTGATAGACGTCCCCGACCCGACGCCCAAGGAAGACTGGGTGGTGGTGAAGGTCCACGCCGCGCCCATGTGCACCGAGTACAAGAGCTTCGTCGCCGGTTACGAGAGCGACAACCTCGGCCACGAGGCCGCCGGCGAAGTCGTGGCTGTCGCCCAGCCCGGGCATGTCAAGGTCGGTGATCGCGTGGTGGTGCTTCCCCAGTATCCCTGCGGCAGATGCCCCCTCTGCGTCGCCGGCGACTTCGTCTACTGCGAGCACAGCTACGACTTCGAGAAGTTCGTGGGCAGCCGCGACGGCAGCGCCACCATCGCCCAATATCTGCTGAAGCCCTCCTGGCTGCTGCCGCTCATCCCCGACGGACTCACCTACGAACAGGCCTCCCTCGCCTGCTGCGCGCTGGGCCCCACCTTCGGCCCCATGGACACCATGCGCGTCGGCCCCTTCGACACCGTGCTCATCACCGGAGCCGGCCCCGTTGGCCTGGGCGGAGTAGTGAACGCGAAATACCGCGGCGCCAGGGTCATCGCCGTCGAGTCCCACCCCTACCGCGTGGATCGCGCGAAGAAGCTCGGAGCCGACCTCGTGCTCGACCCGGACCGGGAGGATCTGCTGGCCCAGATCAAGGACTTCACCCACGGCCTCGGCGTGGATAAGGCCGTCGAGTGCGCCGGCTACGTGCCGGCCCAGCGGCTCTGCCTCGACGCCACCCGCCGCCGCGGCAGTGTCGCCTTCGTCGGCGAGTGCTACGACGCCCAGCTCCAGCTCACCGTCAGCCCCGACCTCCTGCGCACCGGCCTGACCGTCTACGGCTCCTGGTACTACAACCGGGGTCTGTTCCCTCAGATCATGGAAGTCATCCAGCGCTCCCCCGCCATCCCCGATCTGGTGAGTCACGTCCTCCCCATGAGCCAGATCCAGCGCGCCCTGGAACTCTCCGCCTCCCGCGACTGCGCCAAGATCATCCTCAAGCCCTGGGAGTAGTCCTCACTGTCATTGCGAGCCGCCTCGGCTCCGATCGGAGCCGAGGCGCGCGTGGCAATCTCGCCGCTGCTGATACCCGTTTGGCAGGACCTTGGTCCTGCCATCTCTCCTCCTCCGCCGCGCGGCCCTCCACTCCCGCCTCAGGCGGGTGCATCCGTGGCCACCTCCTTGTCGCAAATGCACGGGGCAGCGGCTGTGTCGCTGCCCCGTGTTGTTTCCGTTCTCTGCGCTCTCCGCGTCTCTGCGGTGAACGCGTTCCCCGCTACGTGAACTTCGTCCCCTTCCGGGCGCGATCCAGCACCAGCATCGTCTGCCGCACGCCTTCCGCCGGGGCGAACAGCGGCTTGCCCTTGCGGATCGAGTCGTAGAGGAGATCGTAGTAGTCCTTCTTCGGGGGCGCCGACGAAGGCATCTGCTCTTCCTTGAACGATAGCTTCTCGCCTCCGCCGATCACCCCGTAGCTGCGGGTAGGAACCATATGCAGCGGCACCGCCTTGATCTTCGGCAGCTTCTGCGTGTGATAGCGCAGCCGCGACGTCGTCCCATCCGAGATCAGCGAGCCCTTCGATCCCATCAGCATCCACGCGTAGGCCGGGACCGCCACCGCGGTGGTCACCTCCACATCGGCCACCATCCCGTTCTCCGTGCGGATGAGCACCTTCACGTGGTCCTCGGTGTTGCCGGGGTTCTGCACGCACTGCAGGTCACCCCACACGGCTTCCACCGGGGAGTTCATCAGTTGCAGCACCTGATCCACCGCGTGCACGCCGTTGTTGTTCAGGTTGCCGCCGCCGTATTCGTGCAGCACCTGCCAGTCATTCCGCCGGCCGAAGCTGTACTGGCCCCGCTTGATCATGTAGATGTCGCCCAGCACCCCGCTCTTCATCACTTCCTTGATGTGCAGGAAGTCCGGCGCCAGCCGCGCGTTCTGATGGATGACGTAGAAGCCCTTCGCCTTCTTCGCCGCCGCCAGCGCCTTGTCGGTCTCCCGCAGGCCGGTCGCCATCGGCTTCTCGCTCAGCACGTTCTTCCCCGTCGTCAGCGCCGCCATCGACATCGGCGCGTGATCCTTCGACTGCGTCGCGATGACGATTAGCTCGGCCTGCGTCTCCCGCAGGAATTGCTTGAAGTCCAGGAACGTCTTGCAGCCGAACTCCGCCCGCGCCTCCGCCACCCGGCTCTTCTCGAGGTCCACCACCTCCACCAACTGGAAGTCCTTCCGCCCGCGGATCGCCCGCACGTGGATATCCCAACCCGCGCGTCCCAAGCCCACCACCGCCATGCGCACCGGACCCGTCTTTGCAGCCATCACCACTCTCCTCAAGCCCATTTTGTTGGTCAGATGCTTCCGGGCAGATTACTTCTCCGCCCATCTCGACTTCCCCCTTCGCCTCCGCCTCGCAGCGAAAGGCGCCTCCCCGCCCCACACCGAATACACCCCTGTTGCCGCCGCTCCGTAGGGGCGCAATTCATTGCGCCCAGCTAACACCGCCCAGAGAACGAGGAACCACCGATGGCCAAGACCGCGCTCACCTTCTACGTCGATGACACCAGCCCACACGGCCGCCCGGCCGATGCCTTCCAGCGGTTCCTCGACTTCTGCCACGCCGAAGGCATTGCCGGCGAATCCACCATCCTCCTAGGCAGCGGGTGGCCGGAACATGGCCTGCTCAGCCAGCCCACCACCGACCTTCAGAAGACCTACATCCAGCAGCTTCACCGCGCCTACGAATGCGGCATCGAGGCCCACATGGAGATCATGACCCACGGCGGCCTCTTCGATTTCAGCCATCGCCGCCTCCCCGATGGCGCCCAGCATGAGGGCGTCTGGCTGCACGAGCCCGCGGTGGCGACCGAGACCTACGAAGTCTACTTCCGCCACATCATCGAGGAGGGCGAGAAGATCGGTGTCACCTTCTCCGGCCTCACCTGGCCTGGCTGCTCCTGCGAGCCTTGCACCACTCGCTATGCGGAGCTGCGGAAGAGCCCCTCCTTCGGCATCAACCCCAACGTCTGGGCCGCGCTGCTCAGCCTCGCCAAGCAGGGCAAGTTCCACACCAAGACCGTCCCCTGCTTCTCTGACAACGAAGAGGGCTGCCGGCTGATGGCCTCTGACGGCGACTTCGGCGTCTACGACTTCGCCCCGAATGCTCGCGATCAGTTCGGCATCTGGGAGAACAACCCCGAGCGCGTCGATGCCGACTACTACATCACCGCCAACGGCGAGTCCGGACGCATCGTCGAACTCGTCCGCGCGGGCGCTCCCGTCTGCCTCTTCTACGCCCACTGGCAGGGCCTCAACCCCTCCACCGGCGTCGGCTGGGAGGCTTTCACCCAGGTCGTGAAGAGAGTCAACAAGCACCTCAAGCATCAGGTCGAATGGATGCGCCCCAGTCAGTACACCGACCGCGTCCACGCCACCCGCTAGGTGCGCGACTCATCACGCCACCGTCCAAGCTGTCATTGCGAGCCCCGCCGAAGGTGGGGCGTGGCAATCTCGTCGTTGTCGTTCCATTCGGTAGGGGCGCAACTCGTTGCGCCCGCCAGCCGTCCCGTAGCGGCGCAATCCATTGCGCCCAAACCTGAGGAGGCCTCACATGCCAGAGAAGCCCAAGACCGTCGTCACCAAGAACCACCTCAAGCGCGGATTCCGCTCCCTGGGGATCACCAAGGGCGACATCATCGGCGTCCATAGCTCCCTTTCCAAGTTCGGCTGGGTCGAAGGTGGTGCCGATACCGTTATCGACGCCATGCTTGAGACCGTCGGCAAGACCGGCACCGTCGTCGTCCCCTCCTACTCGCAGAACCGCGAGCGCCTCGAAGCCACCCCGGAAGAGAAGGCGATGGGGGTGACCTGGAAGTCCCGCGTCTTGCCCTTCGACCCCACGCGCGACGCCTGCTGGACTGGCCGCATTCCCGACACTCTCTGGCGGCGTCCCGGAGCGCTGCGTGGCACCCAGCACCTCCATTCCCTCGCGGCCATCGGCCCCCACGCCGCGGTCGCGGTGCAGGGCTGGCACAAGTTCCTCGAACTCGACGGCAAGATACTGCTCCTCGGCGTCACCCTCGCCAACTGCTCCTCCATGCACCTTGCCGAAGATGGCATCACCCTGCCTCGCTACATAGTCGAGAAGACCACGCTGCCCGAGGAACTCAGCCGCAAGTACCCCAGCGAAGAGTGGGAGATTGGCTACGGCCCCTACCCTGACTTCATGCTGATGGAAGGCCCCGCCCAGGCCAAGGGCATCATGCAGCTCACCCGCATCGGTGACGCCGTCGTCCGGGCGGCCCGCCTGCGGGACCTGATCGATCTCTATGCCCAGTACCTGCGCCGCAGCCCAGAAGCCTTCTACCACGGCTGCGTGTCCCGCGACTGACTCCTTCCCCCAAGCGGGAGCCCCGGCCGCCTCCGGCGACCTGCTCCCTCCGGTTGTCATTGCGAGGGGCGGCGCTGTCTGCCGCCCCGTGGCAATCTCGGTGTTGGCTTCCCGCGCCCCCCCTGCCGCCAGGAGCCCTGACCGCACCCGAGGCCAGGGCTACCGCCGCTCCTACACATCCCGAGTTTCGCCCGCCGCGCAACATATTGCCCCGGCTTTGTGACAATGCAGATGCCCCGGCCATGCGCCTGCCTGCAAAGAGGTGTCAGCCACGGGCCGTTCAGCACTCTAGCCAGGAGCTAAGTGGGTCACACATGCTGCGCTTTGGTCGTACCGTTACCAAGCGATGTTATGGTTTGCTGCATCTACTGCTACAGTCAGACAATGCCTCTATCTTTGATAGGACAGCGGCTAGGCAGTATCCGGCTGTGGGTACCGTGGATGCAGCGCCCGGCGCGGAATCTGAGAGAGTGTGCCCCGGCATGAACAGCAAACAGGGGATTGGCATTGACTCGCCGAGGTCCAACACCTACTCTGGGGACTGTAGCTCTCAGATAGGGAATCGGTACGCGCTGGGTGTCCACGTGCGGAAGCGCGCCGTGGTCAGGTCGTTGGAGCGCAATTCTCGCGGTGGAAGCAGCAGCTTTCTGGCCGAGCGGAGCCTAGTTCCGCTCCCACAGCACTCTAGTAGCCTCCTCTCTGGTATCGCTCCTCGTTCCCTTTGGTCAGTGCACCCAAGCCAGCGTTGAGCTGGCGTTAGCATCCCTCGTCGCGCTTGAGTGACCACGCTAGACAAGCAGGGGAGTTGTATGCAGACAGGTATCGAGAGTAGTCGCATGCCGATGGGGCGATTGGGAGAGCGCCTTCTGGACGGCGGGCTCCTGACCACCCAGCAGCTAGAACAGGCCCTGATGGCCCAACAGCGCTCCGGAGCGCTCCTGGGCGAGACCCTGGTGACGCTTGGCCTGGTCAAGCCTAAGGACCTGGGCCCCGTGCTGGCGCTGGCGCTGGGCGTCGAGTACATCAACCCCCGCGATAGCGAGGTCAGCCAGGAGATCGTGGATCTCATCCCTGAGAGTTTCATCCGGGAGCGCCACGTGATGCCCCTGCGGATCGACGATGGGCGGCTTTACGTCGCCACCTCCGATCCGCTCGATCTCTCCGTCCTGGATGACCTCAGGCTGATCGCCAGCATGCCCGTCATCCCCCTCCTCAGCCTGGAGCGAGACCTGCTCGCCGCCATCAACACCCATTTCGACTCCCGCCGCCACGCCGAGCAGGCGATCAGAGACATCGACGCCGAGCGAGCCGCCAACGGCGACAGCGCCAGCGAGCCGAGCGCGGAGGAACTCTCCACGCTCGCCTCCGACGCTCCCGTCGTCCGCCTGGTCAACTCCGTCATCAATGGCGCCGTCAGCCAGGGCGCCAGCGACATTCACCTCGAGCCTCAGCGCGAGGACATGCGTGTCCGCTATCGCGTCGACGGCATGCTCTACGACCAGATGATCATCCCCCGCGGGCACCAGGCCGCCGTCATCTCCCGCGTCAAGATCATGGGCCGCATGAACATCGCCGAGCGGCGGCTTCCGCAGGATGGCCGCATCGCTCTCAACGTCCACGGACGCGAGTACGACCTCCGCGTCTCCGCTATGCCCTCCATCTTTGGCGAGAAAGTCGTCATGCGGCTGCTCGAGAAGTCCTCCATGCGCCTGCCCTTCGAGGGCCTGGGCTTCCTCCCCGAGCAGCAGCAGACCTTCGAGTGGTTGCTGTCGCGGCCCTACGGCATGATCCTCGTCACCGGACCCACCGGCTCCGGCAAGTCCACCACCCTCTACGCCGCCCTCGCCACCATCAACGAGCCCCACCGCAACATCATCACCATCGAGGATCCGGTCGAATATCAGCTCGCCGGCATCACCCAGACCGAGGTCAACCCCAAGGTCGGCATGACCTTCGCCCGCGGCCTCCGCACCATGGTGCGCCAGGACCCCGACATCATCATGGTGGGCGAGATCCGCGACCTGGAAACGGCCGAGATCGCCGTGCAGGCCGCCCTCACCGGCCACCTGGTCTTCAGCACCTTGCACACCAACGACGCCCCCGGGTCCCTGGTTCGTCTCGGCAACATGGGTGTCGAGCCCTTCCTCATCTCCTCTTCCGTCATCGGCGTGCTGGCCCAGCGCCTCGTGCGTCTCATCTGCCCTCCTGCCGGCAGTTCTACACCCCCTCCCCCGAGGTGCTGGCCTCGCTCACCAACGGCCATTCCCTTCCCGCCGACACCAAGCTCGCCCGCGGCGCCGGCTGCCAGGAGTGCAGCTACGTCGGCTACCGCGGCCGGACCGCCGTCTACGAGGTGATGAAGATATCTGACTCCATCCAGGAGATGGTCCTCGAGCACAAGTCCGGCCCTGCCCTGCGAGACGAAGCGCGCAAGGAGGGCATGAAGACCATGAAAGAGAGCGCGCTGGCGAAAGCGGTCCAGGGCCTCACTACCGCCGAGGAGATCCTCCGCGTCATCTACGTGGCGGAGCAGTAGCCCATGCCCGTCTTCAGCTACACTGCCAGAGATATCGAAGGCGCCCTGGTCACCGGCAACACCGCCGGCGCCAGCGAAGCCATCGTTCGCCGGGAGCTGCGGGAGAACGGCCTCTACGTCGTCAGCCTCGCCGAGCACCGGGAGCGGGAAACCCTCTCCGACTGGTGGGCGCACATCAAAGGCGTCAAGCTCGGCGACTTGGTCGTCTTCAGCCAGCAGCTCTCCACCATGATCGGCGCCGGACTCCCCATCCTCGAGTGCCTCCACGAACTCGTCGACGAGACCGAGAGCCCTCCCCTCCGGCGCGCCCTGGTTCGCGTAACCCAGGATATCCAGGCCGGCTCCACCTTCAGCCAGGCCCTCGCCCGCCATCCTCGCGTTTTCTCCGAGCTCTTCGTCTCCCTGGTTCAGGCGGGCGAAACCGGCGGCGTGCTGGAGATGACCCTCCAGCGCATCGCCGAGAACCTCGACAAAGAGCAGGAGCTGCGGGAGCGGGTCAAGTCTGCTTTCGTCTATCCCATCATCGTCCTCATGGTCGCCGCCGGCGTCGTCACCTTCCTCCTCGTCTTCGTCATCCCCGTATTCGAGAAGGTCTACGGTCAGTTCGGCCACCAGCTCCCGGGGCCGACTCGGGCGCTGATTGCGATGAGCAAGTTCTTGACCACCTACTGGTGGCTCGCCCTCCTGGGGATCGGCGGCCTCGTCATCAGCTTCCGCGCCTTCATCAATACCCCCCAGGGAAGCGCCACCTGGGATCGGGCCAAGCTTCGCCTCCCCCTCTTCGGCAAGCTCATCCGCAAAGTGGTGGTCGCCCGCTTCGTGCGCACCCTGGGCGCCCTCGTGGGAGCTGGCGTGCCTCTGCTCGCCGCCCTCGAGACCGCCTCCAAGGTCGCCAACAACGTCGAGTTCCGGGATGCGATCAAACAGATCACCGCCGAGGTGTCCCAGGGCGGCGTCCTGTCCAGCGCCCTCCGCGCCTCCCATCGCTTCCCCAATCTGGTGCCCCGCCTGGTGCAGGTAGGGGAGGAGTCCGGGAACCTCGACGACATGCTGCTCAAGATCGCCTACTACTTCGATCGTGACATCGAGAACTCTGTGCGCCGGCTCATGACCCTCATGGAGCCCGTGCTCACTGTCGTGCTGGGCGGAATCGTCGGCTCCATCGTCATCGCGCTCTACATGCCGATCTTCACGCTGGCTTCTGTCATCAGGCGCTAGCACGACTGCGGGCGGCACGGCCACAAAGGAGGTGCAAACGACAACTGTATGGACTCACTGGCGGCGGCTTCGAGGCTCAATCCGCTCTGGCGGGAGCCATCACATTGCCTCAAAAGGAAGACACAGATGAAGCTGTTCAAAGGACGCAAGGGTTTCACGCTGATCGAATTGTTGGTCGTTATCCTGATCCTGGCCATCCTGATGGCCATCGCGCTGCCGCTCTATCTGCGAGCAGTCGGCCGACTCGGAGCGGCAGACCTGCCGCTCGAACATGCAGACCATCGCGACCGCCGAGCAGGCCTACAAGGTCCGAAGCCCGGGCCATGTCTACACGATCGACCTCAATGAACTGGTGACCAACACGATCGTGGACACCACCAACCCCGCCAACCCTGTCACAACGACGGTTACCGGCGATCTGCAAGCCATCCCGAAGTGCCCTAGGGGCACCGCGGGCACCACTGACTACTCGGTCGCGGAAAACACGGACGCCAATGGACTGGTTACTGGATTCACAGTAACCTGCGACGTAGCGGGATCCGGCCACGGATCCTTCACTCCGGGCGTAGACTCCAACTAGTATGTACTCCTGAACGCTGGGAGGGAGCCCGCCCGGCTCCCTCCCAGCCGACTTGCCTTCGACTCACCTCTGATCTGAGCTGCACCAAGGAGGACCGGAATGCAATCGGGTACCCACAACCGCCGCGGCATGGCGCTCATGCTCGCCCTGGTCGTCGTGCTCATCGTCATGACGCTGGTGTCCGGCGTCCTCCTCCTGAGCGTCTCCCACTTCTCCCTTAGCAACACCAACAGCGCCTACGCCAATGCCCTCAACCTCGCCGAGGCCGGCATCAACTATGAGCTTTGGAAGATCAGCCACAGTGCCAGCCAGGCCGACCAGGCTCCCGTCACTATCGAGATGCCGTCCGGCTCCGGCCGCACCTTCACCGTGCGCATCGAGGCCTATCCCTCCGGCGGCGCCTGGACGCCTCCCGCCCCCTTCTGGATCGTATCCACAGGCCATGTTGATGGCACCCAGCGCACCGTGCGCCTCGCCGCCTCCGGCAACGGCCCCTCCGGGCTCTATGCACTCTTCGGCATTGATTCTCTCAACATCGGCGGAAACGCGAATATCGTCGGCGCCCTCGGCACCAACGGTGTTGTGAACACTAACGGCACCCCTACCCTCGACGGCAACTTCTGGTACTGTGGTGGCGCCACGGGATCCGATGTCACACCGCTAGTTACTGGGGAGGTCTTCCACTCGACTCTCGCCGAGTACTTCCCCACGGTCAATAGCCTCGCCAACGAGCGCGCGCTGGAGAAGTTCGGCCTCACCACCACCCTCGGCGTCGACTTCTTCGCCAACAGCGCCTACAACAGCAACGGGACGATCCATGACACTACCGGCAAGGTGATCTCGATCACCCAGTACAAGCTCGACCACGGGACCTTCCAGAAGGCCGCGAACGACCCCAACCCCTTCCTGTCCGATGGCGTCACCGCGAACCCCCTCTATGGGAAGAACGTGATCGTCCTTGGCCCTGGCGACTACTACTTCGAGAGCATGGACGTGGTAGGGCAGTGTGGTCTCAAGATCGACAGTAGTTCCGGCGTCGTGAACATCTGGCTCGGGAGAGCCGGGCAGGGCACCAGTGCCCAGACCGACACCATCGACGGCGGCAGCATGTTCTTCACCGGCCACGATGTCACCCATTTCCACCTCTACCAGGGCTCGCGGCGGTCTCTCCGTATGAACGGCACCATGGACTTCTACGGCAACGTCTACGCCTATAACGGCCCCGATTCCAGCGGCCTTTACTACGGCTCCCTCAAGCTCCTGGGCGACGGCAACATCTGGGGGTCTGTCATCGGCTACGATGTCGTGAAGACCACCGGAAGCTGCACCATCAACTTCCCCAGCAGCGGCGGCTGGGGAGAAGGCGGGCCTGGCGGAGTGATTCCCGGCGAGCCGGTTCTCTTCTATGGGTTCGACCACGGCTGGGAGGAGCTGAACCCCGCATGATGAATCGCGGCTTCACCCTGATCGAGTTCCTCGTAGCCCTCCTCCTGATGGCTGTCGCCATCATGGGAATGGTTACTCTCTTCGGGTTTGGCTTCAGCGTCACCGGCCACTCCCAGGACATCGGCGCGGGCTACAACATCGCTCGCCGCGAAGTGGAGAAGGCGCGCAACATCAGCTTCCTGCTCCTGCCCGAGGGAACCGAAACCATTCTTTACGATGGCTTCGGTAACATCACCACCGCCCCCAGCCCGCACTACACAGTGACCAAGACCGTGCAGACTATCCCTGACGCCAACGGCCAGCTCAACACCGGCTGCCTCCGCCAACTCACCGTCACCGTTGTCGCCAACGACCGCAGCGAGGCCACTTTCCAGACCGTTACCTACTTCACCCGCGGTGGAATCTAATGCGAGCCCTTCATCTCAGCCGACCCCGCACCCCCTGGGCCGGCATCACGCTCATCGAACTCTCCATCGTCCTGCTCATTATGTTGGTGATCGCGGGCGGCATCTCTCGATTGCTCCTCAGCTCCTGGGAGTCCCAGGATACCATCACCACCCAGAATGAAATGCAGCGACGCGCCCAGAAGGCGGCCGACGAGGTCATCGATCGACTGCGCAGCGCCACCGAGATCACCGCCGGAGATAGTACCAGCGTCACCGCTCTCTATGGCAACGACGACTCCGTGACCTATTACCTCCAGAGCGGCGCGCTGATGCGAGACCGCCACTCCCAGGCCACCGGCGTCACCACCACCGATAGCATTTGCTCCAGTGTCTCCGGCCTTAGTCTTGGCTACCTCGTGCGTTCGGGTTCGGGATGGGCGACCGCGGCAACGGCCGTGCTCGCGCAGTCCGTGAAGATCTCGGTGACCCTCGCCTCCGGCAGCGACCGTGCCACCGAGAGTTCGGTTGTGAAGCTGCGTAACAAGGTGTGAGTCCAGTTCGCGCCAACAAAGTCGGGCGGATGTGCTCGAGGGAGCCCGGCGGCCGCAACGCTTGGCGTCCGCAGAGTGACAATGATCGTTAGCAGGATCTCTTCAGGGAGATAGCATGGCCAGCCCAGTTGGAATCGGGATCGAGATCGGCGAGGACGAGATCCGCGTCGTGAAGCTGCGCCGCACTCCGAAGGGTGCGGTCCTACAAGGCATGGGCTCTTCCCCCACCCCCCAGGGCGCGGTCAGCGCCGGTACGGTGAAGGACCCGCACTTGCTCGCCGAAGCGCTGCGCGCCGCTTTCCGATCCTACGATATCAGAGGCGTCGAGGCCGTCGTGGGCCTACCTAGCCGCGCCGCCTCCTCTCGCGTCCTCGAGCTGCCCGTCATGCAGCGCCAGGAAATGGCCGCGGTAGTCGCGGGGGAGATGGAGCACTACCGCATGATCCCCCAGAACCAGGGCACCTTCGACTTCATCGCCCTTAGCGAGACTACCGACGAGGCGAAGCGACTGCCCATCCTCGTCATGGCCGCCGAAAAGCGCGTCGTCGATAGCTATCGTGATGCTCTCCGCCTCGCTGGCATGCATATGGCCGCGCTGGAGCCGCTCTCTCTCGCCGCCTCTCGCGCTATCTTTCCCGCGCTCGAGCGCGGCGGCGTAGCCCTTCTCACCATTGGAGCCCACGCCACCGAGCTGGCCGTCTTTCACAACGGCGCGTTGCGCTACTCCCGCCAGATCGACATCGGGACTCTCGAACTTGCCGGAGGGAAGTCGGTCACTGTCGGAACCGCTCCTGGGCCGGACGAAGAGAAGCCCACCGGCCCCGACCTCCCCCGACTCGATCGGCCGGGAGACACCAGTCAATCCCTGGTCTACGAGATCCAGCGTTCCCTCGGGTTCTACCACCGGGAGGCCCCCAGCTCTGAGCGCGTCGAGCGTGCCATCGTTTGCGTCGACGCCGAGCGCGCCGGCGACCTGAAGGCCTATCTCGAATCCAACCTGAACCTGCCGGTCGCCCTCGCCGACCCCTTCAAGGACGCGCTCTACAGTGAGGCCCGCTTCAACCGCGACCTCCTCGCCCAGGTCGGGCCGGCCTACGCCCCCGCCATGGGTCTCGCCCTGCGCATGATCGAGGTAACCCCCACCGCGCCTCGCATGGACCTCTCCATCACTGGCACCGAAAGCCGGATGGCGAAGATGGCGCCCAGGTGGCTGATCTGGGCTCTCGCCGGATCGGTTGCGCTGATTCTCGCCGTCGCCGTCGGCGTGCTACTGGCCAACCGCGCCGTGCAGAAGACGCAGTCCGAGCTGGGTGTTGCCAAGCAGGAACTGGCCCGCGTCTCCAAGGAAGAGCAGGAGCGCACCAGCGCCGCCAGGCGCGCCAAGGACGCGCAGTCCATCGTGCAGCTCCGCGGCCTCCCCTGGTCCGATATCCTCTTCCAGGTCTCCGCGTCGATGCCGGAACGGGTTTGGCTCAACAGCCTCGCCATGGAGTCCGGGAACACGCTCGCCCTCGGCGGTATCGCGGCCTCCGCCGGGTCGGTGGCCACCTTGATGGAGTCACTCACCCGGTCGCCGCTCTTCTCCGGGCCTCAGATGAGTTCCATGACCAAGGATTCCTCTGGTGGAGGCTCTCTGGTCAAGTACCAGGTGAAGGTCGGCATCACGCCGCCGTCCGCTGCAAGCTCCACGGCTCTATCCGCTCTCCCTGGGCAGGCCCCTGGCTCCCAACCTCCGCCCGCGACCGAGCAACCCGCGGCAGCCGGAGGTGCGCGATGAGCCTGGCCACCCTTCGGCCGAAAACCCAGCTCACCCTGGCCGTCGCCCTTCCCATCATCTGCCTGATCCTGGGGGCATCGCTGATCTGGCCCTACACCTCGCGCCTGCGCCAGGCCAGCCGGGAACTCGAGCAGACCAAGGTCGTCATCCAGCAGAAGAGACAGATCATCAGCCAGGCCGAACTCGCTGCCAGAGGGCGCTCTCTCGCGCTCGCCGTCGTGCTTCCCAGCGAACAGGAGCCCATCGTTTTCCTTCGGCAGTTCGCCGCGCTCACTACCGAGAGCGGAGCCACCCTCAACTCTGTCCGCAGTGTCGCCTCTCCGCCCATGCCAGGGGCCTCCGCGGCGCCCGCCGGGGCCAGCTCCTCAGGCGGCGCTAACGTCGGCTCGGCCGGCCAGCAGGCCTCCGCCCCCGGCAGCGTCGGGCAAGGCCAGCGACCGGTCATCCCGAGCACGGTGAAGGAGTTGGCCAACGAGATCTCGGTGGAGGGACGATTCGGCGACATCCTCGCCCTCATCGTCCGGCTGGAGAACTTCGAGAGGATACTCAGCGTCAGTAAGTGCCAGATCAAATCAGGTAGCGCCCAGTCCTACCCGAAGCTTGAGCGCGACCTTCCTGGTGAGTCGGTTCGTGGCCGCCCCGGAACCGCTCGCGCCTGCGGGCCAACCCGCCGCCGGCACAGCCAAGCCGACTACAGCCGCCCCGTGAGGTTCACCACGTGATAGATATCGACCGTCACCATCGCCAGCAGCGCGCTCCAGCAGACCACCTGCACTCTGGATCGCCGGTAGAGCACGCCAATCAGAAGCGCCGCGATCCCCGTCAGGATCAGCTTGGCCGGCACGAACAAGCCGTCCTGTTGCATCAGCGCCAGGAAGGGATTCCCCTCCGCCACTCCCAGCCGGAATGCCATCAGCGAAAACCAGAGGTCGGCAAGGCCGAAGGCCGCATACACCGCGGCGACGAAGCCGCCGCTCACCTTGCCCAGACTCAACGCCAACGCGGTTCTGTTCATAGCAGCGAGGTCCTCAGTTCAGCGGTCTTATACCACATATACCGGCCCGCCCGGCGGGCAAACCATCGCCTGTCGGCCCACCACGCGGGTCGATCACCGCACAACCTTCGACCGGAGCGAGGGGCCACTTGCTCCCTCCATGCGCCGAACTACTACCGCTACCGGCGCCCAGTCGGCGCCACTGGGAGGCCAGCGTGGTAAGCTACAAGAAGAGCGATCTCTGGAAAGCCCTCCTCCTTATCGCCATGATCGCCGCCGCCTTCTGGTTCTCCTTCCGCACCCTCCGGAACGCCGGTGGCCCCCGCCAGGCTCCCATCCCAGGAGCGCCCACCCGGACCGCCGGGCCAGCCGGTCAGCAGGCTCGCGTCGACCCTACCTCCGAGATGTTCGCGCCCCGCGAGCGCCCCACCTCCCAGTTGCTCGTCCGCGCCCATGCGGCCCCGGACCCCTTCCGGCCCTACCTGTCTCTCATGCCGGCCCGGGCGGCGGCCCTGGCCAAGGCCGCCGCCACGAGGAAGATCACCTCGGTTCCGCCGACCGCGGCCGAAGAAGTAATGACTCAGCTTCGCCTCGTCGGCATCATCTCCGGTGTCCGCCCCACCGCCGTACTGGTCGGCGCCGACGGGCACCACTACGTTCGCCAGGGCGACACCGTTCCCGGGGGCTGGCGCGTCGGCCAGATCGACCAGCGCAGCGTCGTACTCACCAAGGGAACCTCCCGCGCCCGCCTCGGCCTCCAGCGGGAACCCACCCCCACCAAGTAACCCCCCGCCCCCGCGCTGCAGGGAGCGGAAGAGCGCCCCCGCTAGATCTCCCGTTCGGCGGGAGCTTGCTCCCGCCACCTGTCACTGTGAGGAGTAGCGACTCTGTCGCCGCCCCTCGAAGTCCCGTTGTTGCTGTCATCCTGAGCGCAGCGAAGGATCACGCCTCTGCCGTTCTCTGCGTCTCTGCGGTGAATCCCTCCCCTCCGCCGAAGGCGGTCTCTCTTCATCCGCGTTCATCGGCGTTCATCGGCGGCTAAGCCGCCCTCTCGCCGCCTTGCCGCCAAACCCCGCAGGACACCGGCCCCGCGTATGGAATCCTCCCACTAGAGGGCTTCTGACCCAACGTCGTGCCGGCAATGAAGGGGGATAGCAATGAAACGGCAACTGCTGCTCGGCCTCACCGCAGCTCTCACCTGCCTCGCCGCCGCGGCCGCCTGGCCCGCGACGCCGGTGATCGAGCGAGTGGATTTGGAGCGGGTGCGGGGCGGCCACGCCACCGAACAGAGCTGGGCGAGCGACGAGTTCGCGATCCTGGTGAGTGATGCCGATGGCGCGGCCGACCTCGCGTCAGTGACGGTATCGAACTCTGGGTACACCATGGAATTCCCGACAGACGGCTACGGGATCTTCGAGTGGACCTGGCAAGACGCCAACACGCTGCTGCTGACGATCCACGAGTTCGGCTATGGAGCAGACGATCCGTTCACGATCACGGCGATCGATGCCACCGGGCACGAAGCTACGCTGTCTGTGCCGCCGCCGGTGTTACCCACGGAGCTGCCGGCGATCACGTCGCCCAACGCGGTCAACGCCTACCCGGTGATCCAGGAGACCGCGCCGACCTTTTCGTGGATCGGGATTGACCCGGCGGCGCAGACGACGCTGACGGTTTCCCGCGCCTCCGGCCTGGAGGTCTGGAGCTACGACCCCGGCGCCACTGCCTCCGTCGCCTACAACACGGACAGCTCGGCACTCGATGCGCCCCTCAAGGCCGGCTTCCGCTATGACTGGCTGCTAAGGTCGCACAGGATGGTAGATGACGGGGTGACTGATCCGCGCCTCCACACCTCGGCCACCGAGGTGATGGACGGCCGGTTCCTCATCGACTCTCCCACCCCCACCATCGAGCAGGTGCTGCTTGACTTTGCCGTCAACTCATTTGGAGAGGGGACAGTCTACTATGCGATGGGGGCATCGCTTGTCGTCACCGACCACGATGGTGCAACCAGCGTCCAGACATGCCTTCTCACCGACCCCGAAGGAGTGGTGCACGACCCGAAGGCAACCGGCGACTGGCAGAACTGGACTGGGGAAGACGCCTACACGCTGCGGGCGAGAGTCTCCTGGCCCTACCCAATCTATGATACGAAGCCGCCAACACCGGGGGTGTACGTCGTGACTGCCTCCGACGCGGCCGGGCATGTCGTCACTCTCAGCACGCCGAGTGTGGGCCCGATCCCGAAGCCCGTGGCCGTCGTCCCAGCCGAGGGCGCAGTGATCCACGATTTCATGCCGACCCTGGACTGGGACCTGGGCGCACCGAGTCTCAACGCCTCGATGGAACTCGATGAAGAGGAGAGGCCGACTAGCGTCTGGGTCGCCAACCTGGCCGGGGACGTTACGACCTTCACTCCCAGCGCGGCCCTGGAGCCGGAACTGCGGCCGGGACACAGCTATCGTCTCTGGGTCGATGCTGTAACGCTGCTGGGGGAGTCCGCCGACAAAGTGGTGACCATCCTCGCCTGTGACGACCTCTTCAGCAGGTTCACTGTCTTCGAGGCACGGCCCGTGCTGCCAGCGCTGCCGGGGAAGCTCGCCTATGGCATGTACCTGGGCTGGGATGCCTGGGACGTCTGGGCCGGCGCGGCCACTCAGCAGTACTCGCCCGACCCCAACGTGCGCCACTGGCTCGGGGCCGCCGGCGCCGAGCATCCTGACTGGTCACCGGATGGCACAAAGCTGGTCTACGAGGCCAACGGCGAGATTCTGGGTGGATCCGATTGACGGCACCGGCGGGAAGCTGGTGGTGCCGGAGCCGTACACGGGAGCGCAGGACCCCTCCTGGTCGCCGGATGGAGCGCAGATCGCGTACGGGCATGGCATAACGTACGGCAACTATGATCTCTGGATCGTCAATGCCGATGGGAGCAACCCGCACGCGGTAGTGGCCGACGATCTCGATGCCCGGTACGCCAGGTGGTCGCCGAATGGGCAGTGGATTGCCTATCGGCGGCAGTCCACCGACACCGACTCCCGCCTGTGGGCGGTCCACCCTGATGGCAGCGGCAACCACGAGATCGCGGGGACGGGGGTGGTGGGCTATCCGAACTATCAGGTCACCTATGTCGGTGAGAGCGGTTGGGCGCCCGATGCGACACGGCTGGTAGTTGAGTTCAGCGCCGGCGATCCGGCCAACACTGCCGACCCCGGTATCGGCGGCATCGGCGTGCTGCCCGCGGGTGGGGGCCTGCTGAAGCCGATCTTCCTGACCCCTTCGAGCGCTGCCTGCTGCGCCGCGCCCAAGCTCCCCTCCTGGTCCGCCGATGGCACGAAGATCGTCTTCACCTCCGGCCACCATCTACCCTATGACCCCGAATGGCTGACCGGGAAGTACGAGCCGGGCGATGAGCTGTGGATGATCAACGCCGACGGCTCCGGCAGTCCCACCCGCCTGACTTACGACTACTCCTTGAACGGCACGGCTACCTGGTGGGGCCCCGACCCCTTCAGTGACGTGCACAAAGGCAACTGGGCCTACTGCGCCATTAGCGCCTGCAAGCTCGCCGGCTTCGTCGTCGGCCAGAGCGGCCAGTACCTGCCTGACGCGGTAGTCACCCGCGACCAGATGGCCGTCTACATCGCCCGCGCCATGAACGGCGGGGACCCGACGGGGCCGGCGACGGTGGCTTTCGTCGACATCACCAACCCCTGGGCGAACGCGCACATCGCCTATTGCGTCGAGCACGGCGTGGTGCGAGGATATGACTCCACCCACTACGGGCCGAGCCTCCCCGTAACCAGGGACCAGATGGCGGTGTTTATCGCCCGCTCCCAGCTATGGGTGAGCATCGGCGAGGACATGACCAAGGAGGCGCCCGCCTTCGTGGACGTGCCGCTAGGGCACTGGGCGGGGAAGGCGATCAAGGAGTGCGTGGACCATGGGGTGGTGCAGGGCTACGACCCCGCCCACTACCAGCCCGGGACCACCGTCACCCGCGACCAGATGGCGATGTTCGTCGCCCGGGCGTTCAGACTGCCGATGTAGCGGCGAGTAGGGCCGGGGCGGGCGTGACCGTCCCGGCGCCTACAACGCCGTGGGTACCGCAGGCCGGGGGGAGTCGCTGCAGAGGGAAGCGCTCCGCCCGGGAAGAAGAGCCCAGAGCGGATGTCATCCGGACTACAAGGGGGAGTTGGTGATGAGAGTTCACCTGTTGGTTCTGCTGGTGGCCATCGCGCTAAGTGCGGCCGTGCCCGGGAGCGCGGCGCAGTTCACGGATCTGGCCACGACGCTGAATATTCCCGGAGCGGTCGGCGCGGCCTGGGGCG
Source organism: uncultured Armatimonadota bacterium (assembly GCA_963699135.1). Lineage (GTDB taxonomy): Bacteria > Armatimonadota > Hebobacteria > Hebobacterales > Hebobacteraceae > JBEKKD01. Next base: position 3,822,735 of record OY969415.1, read on the forward strand.
ACTACGACGAGGACGGATATCCCGACTTGGCGCTAACGAGTGTGCCGTCGGGCCACTGGCCGATGCTCCTGCACAACAACGGCGATCTGACCTTCACCGATGTCAGCTCCGCTATGGGCTTTCCCAGCACTGCCGATGAGCAAGACGGGGCCGCCTGGGCCGACTACGACAATGATGGCGATATCGACCTGATCGTTGCCTGTGGGAGTGGCTCCGTGAAGCTCTACCGCAATGACGGCGACGGGTTCGTCGACGTCGCGGTCGAAGCCGGTCTCAGCGTCGCCAACGGGCCTGGCCGCGGCGTCGCCTGGTGTGACTACAATGCCGACGGCTGGCTCGACGTCTTCATCTGCAACACCATGGCCAACGTCTCACACCTGATGCGCAACAATGGAGACGGTACCTTCACGGACGCTAACACGGAGGCCGGGATGACCGGTCTCGCTATCCCCAGTGCCGGGAATGCAGCCGCCTGGGCCGACTTCGACAACGATGGCTACGCTGACCTCCTCCTAAGCCGCATGGGAGCGCGCCCGTTACTCTTCAGGAACGACGGGGACGGCACGTTCACTGAGGTCGGGATGGCAGCCGGACTGTCTGGCGCGGTCGATACGTTTGGCGTGGCCTGGGCGGACTACGACAACGACGGCTGGCTCGACTGCTACCTGGGCAGCGCTACCGGCGTTCTCGACTGGCTCTTCCACAACAACGGCGATGGCACGTTCACCGACGTCGCTGCGACCGCGGGTATGGCTGCGGATGACCATGTGGGGGTCGGCGTCGCCTGGGCTGACTATGATAGCGATGGCTGGGTCGATCTCTACGTCGGCAACATTGACACATACAACCAGGCTTTCCTCTATCGGAACACCGGGAGCGGCACGTTCCTGGACGTGGCGGCATCATCGGGCGTTGGTGGGAGTCGGCCCAACGAAGCCGCGGCCTGGGCTGACATGGACCTCGACGGCCGAATGGATCTCTTCAGTGGGGTCGGCGGCCCGCTGTCCGCCTTGTTCCACAACGTCGGCCCCGCCGGCAACTGGTTGCGCGTGCGCGCGCTGACGAGCGAGAGTGGGGATGCGACTGGAACCGACCCTGTGCGCGACGCCATCGGCGCTGTGGTCTCACTGAGCCTGGACAATGCCGAGACCATTCCGACTGGAGCCGCGGGAACGCTGACGCGTGTGATCGACGGCGGATCGGGCTTCTGCGCCCAGAACGAGCAAATCGCGCAGTTCGGCCTTGGCTCCGCCAGCACCGTCTCTGTCCGCGCCCGCTTCCCCGACGGCAGCGCTGTGATCCACCGGGGCGTGGCGGCCAACCAGCAGATCACCATCAAAGACGTGCCGGCCGACTACACCGAGACCTTCACGGACGTGCCGCTGGACTACTGGGCCTACCCCCAGGTCAGAGCCGCTTACGCGGCCGGCATTGTCAAAGGCTCTGGCGGCTCCTACTTCCCCACCGATACCGTCACCCGCGACCAACTGGCGGTGTATATCGCGCGGGCCATGAACGGCGCTGACCTGACCGGGTCCGCCACCGTGCCCTTCGTCGACATCACCAACCCCTGGGCTAACGTCTACATCGCCTACTGCATCGATCACGGGGTAGTGAAGGGCTTCGACGCCACCCACTATGGGCCGGCCCTGGAGGTCGATCGCGGCTCGATGGCCGTGTTCATCGCCCGGGCCAAGGGTTGGGTGAGCATTGATGACGCCATGAACACCGCCCCGGAGCTGTTCGCCGACGTGCCGGCCGGCTACTGGTCGGGCACTGCGGTCCAGGCCTGCGTGGACCACGGGGTGGTGAACGGCTACGACGCCACCCACTTCCAGCCCACCTGGATCGTCAGCCGCGACCAGATGGCGGTGTTCGTGGCGAGGGCGTTCAATCTGCCGATGTAGACCGCGACCGCAGTGGCAGGCGCCCCAGCCTCCTCCGGCGCTCTGCTCCTGCCACTTCCTATCACTGCGAGGGGCAGCGATTCCGTCGCTGCCCCGTTGCGATTCACTCGTTCCTGTTCACCCGCCGCTAGGTAGGCGTGATCTGCGCAATCTGCGGATGATCGTCTCTGCCGTTCCGCCGTTGCTGTCATCCTGAGCGCAGCGAAGGATCACGCCGTTGCCATTTCCTCTGCGCCCGGAGCCTGCCCTCCGAAGCCTTGGCGAAGGAGGGCGCCTCCGCGGCGAGCGCCTTCCCCCTCCCTCCTTCCCATTCGTGCCCGAATTGTGGTATTTTTGTATGCTGGCGAGCGACGACACCCGAAGAGCTACACCGAGGAGGTCCTTTTGGTTTGTCGGCTGTGCGGGGCGGCCAACGCAGCGCAGCAAGCAAGCTGCACCGTATGCGGCTGGCCGCTCGAACGCCCTCCGGAGGCGCAAGGCCCCCGCAGGCATGCCGACTCCCGCACCGCCTCCAGCGCCTGGCTTCTCCTCTGCCTGCTGCTGGGAACCGGCCTTGGGCTGGTCGGCACCCGCCGCCATCTGGGCAACACCCCCACCCTCGAGGAGGCCCTCATCGGCGGCCTCATCGGCGCGGTCATCGGCGTGGCCCTGGGGCTCCTGCCCGGCCCCGGTTGGCGAGTCGCCAAGCGCCAGTGGGCGGCGTTCCTCGTCTGGCTGTTCACCTCCTTCTTCAAGCGCAAGCTGGGCCAGGTTGCGCGCTCCTGCGACCGCGCCCTCAAGGATGACCCCACCGACCTGGATACTCAACTGCGGCTGGCTGCCATGCTCTGGCTGGAGGAGACGCGGGAGCGATCCGAACAGGTGCTGCTCCGCCTTGCCGACGCGCCCGACGCCCCCGCCCTCCTAAAGCACAACTTCGCCGTCCTCCAGGCCGCCGCCGGCCGGCATGCCCTGGCGATTGACGCGCTCCAGCAGGCCAGACCGCGCATGAGCGGTTCCTTGCACCTCGCCTGGAACCTGGGCCTCTCCCGCTGGAGCCAGAACCAACTCGTCGAAGCCTCCGAGTCCTTCCAGGACGTGCTTCGCCTCGACCCCGATCACCTCGGAGCCCACAACGCCCTCGCCCTCGTGCTCGCCCGCCAGGGCGAACTCGATCAGGCCATCGGCCAGCTCGAGGAATCGCTCAAGGCCCGCGGCCGCGACCCCGACGTGCTCTGCAACCTCGGCATCATCCACCAGGCGCGGGGCGACCTCGCCATCGCCACCCGCTACTTCACCGGCGCCCTCCAGCGTCAGCCCGGGCACATCGCCGCCCGCTACAACCGCGGCGTCTGCGCCATGCTCCAGGGCCACTACCACGCCGCCATCGAGGACTTCTCCGGCGTCAACCGCGTCGCCCCCGATCACGGTTGGGCGCTCATCCAGAAGGGCTGCTGCTGGTATCGCCTCGGACAGACCGGGCGCGCCCTCGAGGCCATTCGCCACGCCATGCGCGCCACTCCCGGGGATTTCGTAGTGCGTTACAACGCGGGCACCCTCCTGCTCCGCGAAGGTATGGTCGAGCAGGCCGTGCGCGAGCTGGAGCGCGCCTACGAACTCGACTCCAGGAACATCGATATCATCGTCAACCTCGGGGTGGCGACCTACCTCGACAACCGGGTGCGGCAGGCGCTCGACCATTTCCGCGCCGCCGGCCGCATGAATCCCAAACACGTCCTCGCTCGCTACAACTGCGCCATCGCCGCCCAGATGATGGAACTCTACGACGAATCCGAGCGCGAGCTAGAAGACCTCATGCAGCTCTACACCGACTTCCCGGAGCTATTCAACGCCATCGGGGTGGTGCGGATGCTGCAAGACCGGGTGGTCGACGCCGCCGAGCAGTTCCGGCGCGCCGCCGACGCCATGCCCCGCAGCGCCATCGTCCGCGCTAACCTCGGCCTCTGCTACTACTTCGAGGGCGATCTTGCCGCCGCCGCCGAGCAGGCCCGCCTCGCCGCCACCCTCGACCCCCAGCTCGCCCCCGCGCAGGATCTGCTAGGGCATGTCTGCGTAGATCTGAATGAGCCCAAAGAGGCCATCGAGCACTTCCGCAACCTCGTCAAGCTCGAGCCCTCCAACCCCGATGCGCACGCCAACCTCGGCCTCGCCTTCTACAAGGATGACCGGCTCGACGACGCCGTCGAGTCCTACAAGCGCGTGCTCATCTTCTCCCCCCGGTCCGCCGAAGGGCACAACGACTTGGGGCTGGCCTATGCGAAGAACAAGATGCTGCCCGAGGCCATCCGCCACATCAACCAGGTCATCGAGTGGCGGCCCTCCAACCCCATCGCCCGCAGCAACCTCGGGCTCCTCTACTTCTTCAACGGCGACACCGAGGATGCAGTCATGCAGTGGCGAGAGGTCACCCGCCTTTCCCCGGCCTACGCCCGGATGCGAGAAGCGACCCGCTTCTCCGCCTACGACGACCAGGAAATGGTGATGCGGCCTATTGACCGCAGGAAGCGCTCTACCCAATTCCCCCTCAAGGTTGCCGGCTTCCGTCACAGCTTCCAACTCGCCCTCGAGCAGAGCGACTACCGCATGGAACTCCCCTGGCCCGACCTCGCCGCCGCCTCCCGCTGGCGCCAGCGTGTCCAGCGCGCCCGCGCCGCCATGCTCGCCCCCTAGCTTCTCCTGTCATTGCGAGGGGCAGCGACAGAGTCGCTGCCCCGTGGCAATCTCGCCGCTCCCCTCTCCCCTTTCCCCTCTCAGTCCTCTCCCCTCCCCGTCTTGTCGAACCCCAGCGTTTTGGGTATCATGTCCGTCGTGGCACCGTAGCTCAGTGGTAGAGCGGGCGGTTCATAACCGCCATGTCGCTGGTCCGAATCCAGCCGGTGCCACCAATCCCCCCACTGCTTCCTGGCACCTAATGGCGCGAAAGAGTAACACATCATGTACTGATGTCGTCTTTTTCGCCACCCTCCTCCGCAGGAATCACCCAAGTGTACGGTAATATACCGTTGACCGTCTCGGTGAGTTGAGCAATCCATACATTCCTCGCCTCCTTGACAGGGCTGCATCGGGACGGTCATTTTCTCTGGCCCCCGGGCAGATGTCAGTTCAAGGAAAAGCGTCGTGCACCCTCACGGGGCCGCACCGGGACGGCCATCCCCATCGGCGTCCATTGCCCCCTCCACTCGTGACAACCCCCAATGTCACCTTTCCAGTAGGAATTCCGACCTATCGCGCCGAAACACGCATACTCAGTTGACGCGACAATACCGTCGGAGGAACCTTAGATGAAAGTGCCCGTAGTCGATCCGGATCTGTGCACAGGGTGTGGCGCGTGCACCGAAACCTGTCCGCAAGTGTTTGAGATGGGGGACGACGATATCGCGATCGTGAAGAACCCCACCGGAGCTGGCGAGAGCGCGATTCAGGAAGCTATCGACAGCTGCCCCGCCGAAGCCATTAGCTGGAGCGAATAGCCCCCCACGCAGACCGACAGGCGGCCTTGCCAAAACGCAGGGCCGCCTTAGTCTTGGCCCCCCCAGCTTCCATCGCGAGCCGCCTCGGCTCCGACCGGAGCCGAGGCGCGCGTGGCAATCTCGCCGCTCACCACAGTGCGCGCCTCTCCGCAGCCCGTTCGGCAGGACCTTGGTCCTGCCATTCCCTCCCGCTGCCATTGCGAAGGGCAGCGACACTTCGTCGCTGCCCCTCATGATCTCGCCGTTCCCGCCGCAGGCGGGTTTCCTTCCCTACGCGATCTGCGGACCCCACTACCCCGGCTGCTCCGGGCTCGCCTCCGGCTGCGGCGCGCTATGGATATGCATCCGCCGGTGGCTCCAGTCCGGCCTCATCCCCAGTCCGGTCATGAGCGCCACCCCGTAAGCGAACACCAGCAGCGTGGTAACGATCAGCGCCCCGAACGTCGGCACCACTGAGGCCGCCGCGGTTGCCACCACTCCGATCAGCACTGCCGGCAGCACCCCTTTTGAGCCCAGGTTGAACCGCGCCGTGATCACCTCGCCCAGGCCCAGCCAGACGCCGCCCAATCCCATGCACACCACCGCAACCACGCCCAGCAGCGCCGCCACCAGCAGCACCGCCACCGCCGGGATCAGCGCGATCCCGATGATCGTAAGCACCAGTACGATGGAGACCGCCGCCGCCACCAGCGCCATCAGCGCCACCACCGCCGGGGTCATCACCGCCCCCACCACCCCGTGCGCCGCCACCCATCCCGGATAAAGCGGTAACGCCCGTGCCATCACCTCCAGGCGCTTCGGCAGCAGCAGCGCCAGGATCAGTCCCAGGATCCCCCATGTGATCAGTCGCTGCACGAAATCGTTCAGCGCCGAGTAGCTGCCGAACGAGAACGGCCAGGCCAGGAACCCTAGTCCCGGCATCGCCCACGGGAAGATGGTGACCTGAGTGATGCTGCCCCCGACCTCCGCGTCACCCTCCTTGTGCACGCTTCCGCCGACCGCGGTCACATTCCCATCCACCCGGGAGCCGGGCCGCAGCCACACCGAGCCTCCGACCGACACCACCTCACCCGTCACTCGGCCCAGTACCTCCGCCGAGCCGCCGACCGCCACCGCATCCCCGTCTACCTTCACTGACTCCGGGACCTTCACGCCCCCGAAGATCTGCACCATGTCTCCCCGGGATTCGCGGTACTTGCGCGTGTCCTTCTCCTGCGGCTGCTGCTCCGCTCCCGCCGCGGCCTCGGGCCTCTCCCGCGTCAGCTCGATCGGCCCGTCCACGATCCCGCCGGAGCCTCCCGTGTCCAGCACGCGGACCACGATCACGTTGTCCGCGCCGGCCTTCAGCGACCCCGCCGGCAACTCGTACTCGCGCTCGTGCTCGAAGCTCTTCTCCGCGGTCGACGAACCGATCTGCTTCCCATTCACATACGTCCAGTCCATATCGTCGATCGCGCCGATGCGCACCGTCACCTTCGCCCCCGCCCAATCCGCTGGCACCAACACGTGGCGGCGATACCAGCCATAGCCGTTGTAGCCGTCATCCTCCATCTGGCTAGGCCATCTTGGGTTGGGCGTGTTCACTCCCTGCTCTTCCCAGGCCCCTGGCGCTGTCAGCGTCTGCCAGGAAGAGTCATCGAACTCCGGCTTCTGCCAGCCCTGCGAGAGCCCGTCCTCCATCCAATCGCCCTTGAACTCCCACCCGCCGGCGAGGTCAATTGTGTCCGACCCCGTCTCCGTCGTCGCCGCGGGCGGCGCGGGTGGAGCGGCCGGTTTCGCTGGCGCCGCGGGCGGCTTCGCCGGCGCGGCCTTCACCGCGGCCGGCGTGGCCGCGCCCGCTCGCGCTGGGAGTGTCAGGGAGCCCAGCGCCAGCGCCGCCACTGCCGACATCAACAGCGCGACCAGCCATCGTTCAGAGCGTCTCTGCATCGTGCTGCTTGACCGGTATCTCACTGTGATCCTCCTTCACGCCAGCATCGTCAGAGAGGCGGGCCGCGGACGATGCGCGAGCTGACTCACCATCACCACCGCCGCGATCATCCCCAGCTCCGCCACGGCGTACATCCCCAGCACTGGAGCGGCCTTCGCCGCCGCCACTCCGAGCGCGTCCGATGTCCCTTGCAGCGCCACCCACAGGTTCTGCAGCGCGATCGAGAACGTGTCCATCCGCGCCACCGCGAACACCAGTGCATGGCTGAACCAACGCACCGCCGGCGCTCCCGCCTCCTTGGACAGCAGTAGCGGGAACACGTATCTCCACATCGCCAGCACCGCGATCGACACCGCGGCCACCACCTCGACGCGCCGCCAGCCCGCCACCAGCCGCCGCCCACTCATCGGCGCCGGCAGCGCCGCCACCTTCGCCGAGATCTGGCGCACCAGATCGGCCTCCGGCTCCATCTCCGGCAGCGCCGACAGCGCGCTCCCGATCTTCTCGATCTGCGCCAGCTCCTGCGAGCACGCCGGGCATTCCCGCAGATGCGCCGCCACCATCGCCGTCTCTCGCGGCGACAGCGCACCTTCGTAGTATGCCTCCAGCAGTTCCTGCACCCGCGCGCAGGCGTTTCGTCCTATGCTCATCACAGCTCTCCCACCATCTCGCGAATCGCAGTTGCCGAACGCAACTGCGGTACGCCCTGTATGATCCTCACAGTTCCCCCACCATCTCGCGGATCACAGTTGCGGAACGCAGCTGGGGTGCGCCCTGCATGATACTCATAATTCCCCGACCATCTCGCGCACCGCTCGGCGGCCCCGGAACAGATTCACCTTCACCGTTCCCAACGGCCACCGCAGCGCCGCGGCGATTTCCTCCATCGTCATCCCTTGCACGTGCCTCATCACCAGCACTGCCCGCTGCTTCGGTGGCAGCTTCTGCACCGCCGCCAGCACCCGCCGCGAGTCCTCCGCCACCTCCACCTGCTGCGCCGGCGAACTCCCCGGCGACTCATCCGCCGGTTCCATCCCCGCCTCCATCCGCTCCTCCAGCGAGGCCGCTGGCTCCCCCCGCTGCCGCAGATGATCGATGCACAGGTTCGTCGCCACGCGGCGAATCCACGCCTGGAACGAGCGGCCGATCTGGAAAGTGTCGAGCCGCGTGTAAGCCCTCAGGAACGTCTCCTGAGTCAGGTCCGAGGCGTCCTCCGCGTTCCCGAGCATCCGGTAGATCATGCTGTAAATCCCACGGTAGTGCCGTGCCACTACCCTATCGAAGGCCTTACTATCACCTTCGAGGCAGAGTTGGATCAGCTCGGCGTCGTCTCGTGAGGCCTCAGCACCGGTCATCAGCCATCTCCGCCAATGCTGAATACGGGGGTAGCAGGGGGAAAGTTTCGCCGCAGGGCGGTCCAGGGGGCTATTTCGCACCCGCCGCGAGCTTGTAGACCTCGACCGTCTTGCGCGCCGTCTGTTCCCAGGTGAACTCCCGGCTGCGAGCCAGCCCCCGCCGGGTCATCGTCCGGCCCAGCTCCTCGTCAGTCAGGTACAGGGAGATCGCCCACGCCAGCCGGTCCACACTCTCCGGGTCGACCAGCACCGCGGCCTCCTCGGCCACCTCGGGCATGGAGGACACGTTCGTCGTCACCACCGGCGCCCCCGAGGCCATCGCCTCCAGCACCGGCAGCCCGAAGCCTTCGTATAGCGATGGGTAGACGAAGATTCCCGCGCCCCGATACAGCGCGGGCAGATCCCGGCGTTGCACGTATCCGGTGAAGATCACCTGCCGTTCGATGCCCAGCTCCCGCACCACCGCCGCCAGCTCCTCGGCATGCGCCGTCCTCGCCCCGGCCAGCACCAGCGGCGGCGCCGGCCCCTCGCTCAGCACCTTCGAGTAGGCCGCGACCAGCCGCAGCAAGTTCTTCCGGGGCAGAAGCCCGCCCGTGTACAGGATGTAGCCCTTCCGCAGTTTGCCCGCCCCCGCGAACGCCGCCGGCGACAACGGCGGCCCCTCCGGCGAGAACTCCGCCGAAACCCCCAGCGGCACCACCATGATCTTGTCCACCGCGCCCGGGTAGCGATGGCGGAGGTCTCTCGCCGTGCTCTCCGAGACTGCGATGATCCGCGCCGCTCGCGCCGCCGCTCCCGCCACCGCCCGGTGCTGCATCGCCAGGTCCGCCGCCGCGTAGATCTCCGGGTACCGCGTCCACGCCAGGTCGTGAACCGTCACCACCGCGGGGCAGGGGAGGATCGGCGGGATGATCGTGCTCGGCAGATGCACCAGGTCTACCCCATCCCTCCACAGCCGCCACGGCAGCGCCGCCCTCAGCCACCCATGCCGCGCCCGCAGCATCCGCGTCCGCAGCGAATGCGCCGACACCGCCCGCGCGATCTCCAGATCGCCGATGGGGCGATCGGTATAGGCGATGATTTCCGGACCGCGCTCCAGCTTCGCCAGCGCCAGCGTCAGATCGGTCACATACCGCTCAACACCTGAGATCTGCTCCGAAGCCAGCGCGCGAGCATCAAGACCGACGCGCACGGCCGCCTCCCCCTATCTCCTCATTGTCATTGCGAGCCGCCTCGGCTCCGGTCGGAGTCGAGGCGCGCGTGGCAATCTCGGTGCCTTGGGCCTGCCCTCCGCCCCTCCCGGCTACCGCCTGCGCCAACACCAGCCAGAAGAGGGCCTCCCCGCAGACTATCACGCCCCACGCCAGGCACTCCGCCACCCTCACCGACTTCTCCGCCACCGATGCCAGCAGCCCCGCCCTCCCCACGGCCCGTGGGGGTTGGCCTGGCGCGAACCGATACGTATGCCGCGCCCCGATCCCCAGCGCCAGTAGTTCCAGCTTCAAGTGCCGCGCCGTAACCGGGGCCGCCATAGATGATCGCTACCGCCACCGGATTCGCGCGCTCTCGCCTCCGCTATCGTCGCCTTCGCCCCCCGGCCGCCACCGAACTCGATCACCTCATCCACACCCAATCCCCTCAGCGTCGGCGCCGACACCGGCGTGCCGACCGCCGCCACTCGCGCCCGCGGGAACTCCCGCCGCAGCCACGCCAGCGCCTCGGCGATTGCCTCCTCCTCGCCCCGCCGGGCGAATGTCAGCACCATCGCGACTGGGGCGCGCTCGCTCACTCCTCCGCACCGCCCGCCGCCAGTATCTCCGCGTCTGTCTTCACCCGCTCCCGCTGCTCCCGCCGCCGTCCCCGCGCCGCCTCCGGCAACTTCCACAGCGCCGCCGACAGCGCCCGCGTCCGCGGCGGCAAACCCCCTATCAGCACGTCATCCGCCGCCCACCGCGCCTGCGCGCAGAGACTCCGCCGCAGCAGTTTCTGGTCGAGCACGTTCTTCCACACGAACAGGATCGCGTTTCGCGCCGAGATCAGCTCCACGTACTCCCGGCTGTGTGTCCGCTGCGTGGTGGTCCCGTGCTTGTGAGTTACCACGCTTCTGGGCTCATAGAGCACGCGCCAGCCCCGCCCCCACGCCCGGTAGCCCAGGTCCACATCCTCCCAGTAGAACGGGTGATAGAGTGGATCGAATCCCCCCAGCGCCAGCCACTTCTCCCGCCGGAACGCGAGCCCGCCACCATTTGCGTAGAGCTGCGGACAGGTCTCCGTAAGCCGCGCCGGGTCGGTCTCATGGTGGATCGACAGCAGCCCCCGCTGCCACTCGCACGACGTGCGGTTCCCCAGCGTGTCCGTCAGCGAACCCTCCGGGTTGACGAACTTGCATCCCACCGCAAACACGTCTTCCGCCGTCAAGTCTTCGAGTAGGGGAGGAAGGAAATCCGGCGCCACCACCATGTCGTTGTTCAGCAGCGCCACCACCTCGGTCTGCGCCGCCTCCACTGCCGCGTTGCAGGTGGCGCCGAACCCCCGATGGGGGAAGGCCATCACCTCCACCTCCGGGTGGACCGTGGCGAGGTAATGGATGCTGTCGTCCGTGCTGCCGTCATCGGCCACCGCGACCACGTGGTCGCCGGCCGCTTTCGCTGCCGCCAGGGCCGCGGGCACGCATCGCTCCAGCAGTTCGCGCCCATCGTAGTTGGCGAAGATCAGCGTCGCCTGCATACCCGTCAGGCCGATCTGCTTGCGCGAGCCGCCATTCGTTGGCGCAGCCTCCACACCAGCCCCTCGCCGCGCAAGCTTCCCCAGATAAGTCCCACCAGCGCCGTCAGCGCCGTCTTCTCCACCACCCCGACCGCCAACTGAACCAGCAGCAGCAGCGGCTTGTAGGGCGCCAGCCACAGCACGTGCGCCGCCCCATCCGCTCTCACTTCGACCCGCCGCGCATGGCCTGCCAGCAGCGCCAGCAGTTCCGCCCGCGCGCTGCCCTCGCCCGCCACCACGATGGAGTCGAACCGCATCTGCCTCAGCGCCGCCACCGTCTTGCGTGTGATCTGATAGCTCACTCCCGCCGCCCCCGGCGCGGAGATCACCTGCTCTCCCGTCTCGTGCGCGGTCTCATCGCGAAGCGAGTCTGGCGACAGCACCGTGATCTCGACCCCGGGGTAGCGCGCCCGCACCTGAGCCGCCGCCTCCCGCGCCAGCGCCGCCGATCCGGCCCGGATAATCAGCGTCACGTGGGGCGGCTCCCGCGGGTCCAGCCCCCACGGCGCGCTCCCGCGCCGCCGCACCAGTGCTTTCAGGCCCGCCTCCGCCAGCGCCGCCGGCAGCCTCCGCGCCAGCTCCCGCGGCGCGGGGGCGGCCACCTTTCGCACCGGCCGCGCGACCGGTATCGCCATCCGATCCGCAGTCCTCTCCGGCGACTGCATCCACCGCCGCAGCGGCGTCATCACCTGCGCCACCGTCCGATATCTGAACGCGTATTCCTTCGCTCGCTCCGCGCAGCGCCGCCGCAGCGTCTCATCCCGCGCCAGTGCCAGTAGCGCCAGCTTCAGCCCCTGCGCGTCCCCCGGCGCGAACGTTATTCCCAGGCGCGCGTCGTTGACCGCTTGGCTGATCTCCGTGCCCAGGCTCGTCACCACCGGCAGCCCCGCCCGCAGCATATCCAGTATTCGGTACCGGCATCCGATCAGCATCTCGTAGCTGTATCGGTCGATGTTGATCCCCACGTCGCTCTCGAAGTAGTAATTGGGGACGGCCTCAGTCGGCGCCCAGCCCGTGAAGATGAACCGGTCCGCGAACTCACACCCCTCGATCCGCTCCCGGAACCGATAGAAGGTCTTCTCATCCCTCCCCGGCAGCGCCCCGCCCAGCGACACGAACTTGATGCGCGCCTCCTCCGCCATCGCCGCCGTCAGGCCATCGAACAGCGTATCCACATCGGTCCAGGTGTTATAGCCTCCCGCCCACAACACCACGAAGTCATCGTCCCCCACCAGCTTCCCTCGCATCACCGTTTCCCGGTGCCGATAGGGCGCATCCTCGATCGCGTTCGGCATGTATTGCACGCGGTCTTCGCCGTAGTTCCCCGCGCCCAGGCGTCCTATCGCGAACAGCTCCCCCACCGTCGCGTACTTCTGTCGCTGCGACACTACCGAGAACGCGTCACCCCGCGACAGCGCCGCCCGCTCCCGCGCCCAGGCCACGTGGATTGGCTCGTCGCTCCCATCCAATGCTGCCCGCGCCTGCGCTTCCGCCGGCGCGTACCCGTTCAGGTCCACCCACAACGGCGCCTCGGTCTTCAGCCGCGACGCGATCCACCCGCCATAGGCGTGCACCGCCACCACCGCCTCGGGTCGGACCTGATCGCAGATCCGCGCCAGCAGTTCCCCTCCCTCGAACGCCGCGTGCGCGGCCGAGTAGTAGGTCAAATGCTGGCCGCGGAATCGCAGCACCGGCGGCCGGCGATTCTCGTCCGCGTACGCGCCGGACATCCGCACCCCTACCACCGTCACCTCGTGCCCGTCGGCCATCAGCGCCTGCGCCACGTGCCAGGTGCGGAACGACAGCGCGCCCAGCCGCAGCTCCTTCTCGAATGGCAGCGGGCAGAAGCCGATCACCAGCACCCGCTTCCCCATCCCCGAGGAGCCGTAGGGGATCTCCCCGGCCTCCACTGCCTCCGGCGACACTGCGCCCGACGCCAGGCTCAGCACCTCCTCATCTCCCCGCGCCTGGCCCTGGCGTGATCGCTGCTTCGTCGCCAGCAACTCCGGCAACTGCGCCGCCGCCCGCAGAAACGCCGACCCCAAACGCGGGTTCAGTCGGGGCCGCATCAGCGCCCGCCACAGTTCCGCAAAATGCGCGTTCAGCAAGTGCGAGTCCGTCAGCGCCTTCCACGTGAACAGGATGCTGTTCTTGGCGAACATCAGGTCCACGTAACCGCCGGGGAAGTTCTTCGACGCATTGGTCTGGCGGTGCTGATGCACCATCCGGCTCGTCGGCTCGAACAGCAGCCGCCACCCCGCTTTCTGCGCCCGGTAAGAGATGTCAAGGTCCTCGAAGTAGAAGGGCCGGAACAGCCGGTCGAAACCGCCCAGCTTCAGGAACCGATTCCTGCGCCAGGCGCTCGACCCGCCCCCCGCGTAGATCACCGGGACCGCCTCCTCCGACTCCGGGTCCTCGTGGCGCAGCACGAACAACCCGCCCTCGAACCGCGCCCGCACCAGTCCCGTCTCTCGCACCAGACCGCCCCCGACTCGCTTCGGCGCCATCTGAATGTGCGCGGTCACCGCGAACACATCGTTATCCGCGAAGTGGCGCAGCAAGGGGGGGAGGAAGTCCGGCTCGACCAGCATGTCGTTGTTCAGGAAGACCAGCACATCGCCGGTGGCGATGTCCGCCGCCGCGTTATTCGCCCCCGCGAAGCGCAGGTTGCGCGTTAGCGCCAGCACTCGGACTTGGGGGAATTCGCGGCGGACGTACTCGACCGAATCGTCCGTGCTCGCATCATCGACCACGATCACCTCGTGGTCGCCGCCGGCCTGCTCGACCGCGCGCAGCGCCCGAGGCAGACAGGTCTCCAATAGCTGGCGGCCGTTCCAGGAAGAGACAATCAGGCTGGCGCGGACGGCGCTCACGGCTTCGCCGACGCGCCCCCATGGGCGTTGCTCGTCCAGATCGCGGGCGCCTTCGCGCTCGGCAGCTCCAGCGCCTCCTCGCTCCATGGCTGGGGCCCCATGGACTTCGCCCAGACCGCCATCGCCGCTATCGCCTCCTCGAAGCTGTGCCGCTCCTCATACCCGAGCAGCCGCTCCGACTTCTGCCAGGTGCTGAAGGCGTTCTTCACCTCCCGCGGCCGGTCGGGAACGTGGACGATCTCGGGCCGGGCGTCGAAGGCGGCACATACCGCCGTGCACATCTCATTCACCGTCACCGCCTGCTTCCCGCCCACGTTGATCACTTGCCGGTCCAGCTCCGGCCGGAGTTCCGTTGCCTTCAAGAACGCGGGCAGCGAATCGCCAATGTAGCTGAAGGCCCGCTTCTGCTCCCCGTCCCCGTAGACGTAGATCGGCTCCCCCCGCATGATGCGATTCATGAAGATCGCCACCACGTTGCGGAACGGATCGCACAGGCTCTGCCGGGCGCCGAAGACATTATGCGGGCGGATGATGGTGTAGGCGAACCCATGCACTTCGGCGAGGATCTCCGTGATCGCCTCCATCGCCGCCTTGTTCACCCCGTACACATCCACCGGTCGCCGCTCCATCACCTCGTCGAACGGTGTCTCCTGCTCGCCGTAGACCGCCATCGAGCTGTACAGCACCACCTTTTTCATCCCCGCCCGAATCGCCGGCACCAGCGCGTTCACATACGCCATCAGGTTCCGGCCGGAGACATCGCGGGGCTGGAATTGCGATGCGCCCTCCCGCGCGTTCGCCGCCAGGTGACACAGCACATCCGGCGGATTGCTGGCGATCGCCTGTTCCGCGCCCGCCGGGTCCCGCAGGTCGAGCTGGATGAACTTCACCCCCGCGGGGAGGTTGCGCTCGAATCCCCCGCTCAGGTCGTCGATCGCGACGACCTCGTGCCCCTGGGAGAGGAAGCCCTCCGTCACGTGCCCCCCCATGAACCCTGCCGCCCCTGTCACGATGATCCGCACTGGCGCTCCTCGGTTTTAGGAATCCGGCCCGGATGATATCATTTCTGACCCGACCGCGGGGCCTTTCTTGCCCTGCCCACCAGTGCCTCCGTAAGGTCCGTCACCGCCATCCCCGCCAAGATCAGCAGCAGCGGCAGCACCAGCAGGGCGACACAGGCCTCGGCTATCACTCTCGCCCCCGCGCCCGCCACCCCCGCCGACAGTAGCTCCGAGCCGGAGAGCGGCCTGATCTCACCCCCCGCCTCCGCCTCCAGCAAGGCCTTCCCTCGCGCCCCCGAGAGCGCCGCCACCAGTGTCGCCTTCCAGAACGCACGGTGCAGGAACTGGTCACCGCCGTGAACCACCGCCGCCACCACGAACCCGCGCCGCCGCAGCTCCCGCACCACTCCCCGCGCCCCCAGCCCTCCCCAGGCTATCACCTCGTCCGCATTCCGCGGCGGCTCCGAACCCACCAGCGCCGTCACCTGCGCCCCTGGATAGCGCGACTTCAGCGCCTCGATGGTCGCCTCCAGTGCCTCCGTCGGAACGATCGATATCAGCAGCGCCCGCGCTTCCATGCTAATCCCTCGGCGGTTGCGCCGTGTGCCGCCATCCCATCGCCAGCAGTTCGTCGAAACGTGCCAGCGGAATCCGCCGCGCCCGCTGTATCCGCCGCCTCCGGCTCAGCATCCGCGGCGTCTGCCACAGCGCGCTCGCCACGATCGCCGCCACCAGCCCCAGCCCATCCCGCCGCGCGATCCCCAGCATCGACTCCCGCAGCCGCTTCGCCATCAGCGGAACCGTCGGCAGCAGCGCCCGCAGCGGCCAGTCCTTCGTCCATACGTGCATCAGATTCCGCAGCCCTAGGAACACCGCCCGTCGGCTGTAGATCCCGCGCGATACTCCCTCCCGATGCCGCACCACTGCCGTCGGCACGTACCGCGCCCGCCACCCCGCCAACTGCGCCCGCCAGTTCAAATCCGCATCCTCGTAGCTGATGAAGAAGTCGGGGTCGAACAACCCCACCTCCACCAGCATCGCCCGCCGATACAGCGCCGCCCCCGCGCAGGCCCCGAACACCTCCCGCGGCTGATCGAACCACTCCCCATCCCGCTGCCCCCGCCCGATGTCATACACCCACCCGTCCCCGGTGCAGGCATGCCCGGCCGAGTTGATAAGCGTGGTGTCATCGTAGTACACCATCTTCGGCGCGCACATCCCCACCTGCGCCTCCGCCCGCATCGTCCCGACCAGCTCCTCCAGGCAGCGCGCGTCCAGCTCCGTATCATTGTTCAGCGAGAACACGAACTCGCCCCGGCTTTCCCCCATCCCCGCATTCATCGCCCGCGAAAACCCCATGTTGCGCGGAAAGCGGATCACTCTTACCTCGGGGTATCGCTCTGCGACGAGTTCGAGCGAGCCATCCGTCGAGCCGTTGTCCGGCATGATGATCTCGAAATCCTGGAACGTTTGCCCGCGGATGGAGTTGAGACAGGTGGGCAGCAGATGCGCCCCATTCCAGTTCAACAGCACGATCGTGAGCGCAGGCATCAGTCCGGCCCGGCCTCCCGGCCCAGCCCGAACCGCCGCAGCGCTTTCCACCCCGCCTTCGCCACCCACTCCGACACGCGGTACAGCCGCCGAGATGTCACCCGCTCGAACTCCTCCCGCATCAGGTGCATCTCCCGCCGGATCTTTATCATCTCCCCCTTGTCCGGGTCTAGCTCGCCGAACGCCTCCCTCACCCACGCCCGCCCCGCCTCCGCGAGATCGGCATCGCGCGTCAGCGCCCCCAGCTCCTCCTCCGGCGGCGGCGTCCGCCCCTTAAGCGCGTCCCTCACCCCCAGCGCGTGGGCATAGCTCGTCACCGCCTCGTAGAACGAGTTCACTGTCACCGCCCGCGCCGCCTCGATGATCCCCAGGTCCTTCCTCAGCTCCGGGTGCTTCCGCCAGAACACCACCGCCGCCCGCCCGCACAGCCGCGTCCGCGCCAGGTGCCTGTCCAGGCTCGGCGCGTGGTGGTGATAGGTCAACGCGGCCCTCCGATACACGATTCGCAGCCCCCGCTGCACCATCCGGTACGCCAGCTCGATGTCCTCATAGGCCGCCTGCCGGAAGTCCTCGTCGAACCCCCCCGCCTCCTCCAGCCAGTGCCGCTGAATCGAGCAGTTCGCGGTGTAGAAGGTCCAGAAAGTCACGTTCTCCGGATCGTTGATGTAGGTGAAGCCGAACTGCGCCCCGTGATCCAGGAAGAACATCAGCGGCGTTATCTCCAGGTCCGGGTGCCACGACACGTGGCCCACCACGCCCACGTCACCGCTGCGTTCGTGCGCCTTCAGGTGCTCCTGGATCAGCCCCCGGTCGGGGATGCAGTCATCCCCCGTGAACAGGATGATCTGCCCCTTCGCCTCCCGTGTCCCCAGATTCCGGGCCGCCGCCGGCCCCTTGTTCTCCTGGCGGTAGTACCGCAGCCGCGACTCCGGCGCGCCCACCGCCGCCACCACCTCAGACGTCCCATCCGTCGCGCCGTCATCCACCACCACTAGCTCATAATCATCCGCGCTCGCGCTCTGCTCGTGCAAGAGCTTCCGCAGAGTCTCGCCGAGCAGCTCGCTGCGATTGTAAGTAGGGACGACGACTGTCAGCCTCAACGCTTGACTCCCAACGCGCGTAGCATACCCCACCCGGCCTGCGCCGCCTTCACCGACCACCGGTACAGCCGCCGTGAGGTGATCTCCCGAAGCTCCTGCCGCTGCTGCGCGAGCGACTCCTCGACGCTCCGCGCCCACCCCTCCACCTCCTGCGTGCGGGCGAACAGCCTCTGCACTTCGTACTCCCGGTCCGCCACCAGCCGCGCCAGCCAGTCCGCGTGCCGCCGCAGCGCCTCCACTTGCGCCGCCTGCCGCTCCGGGTCGCTCCGGTGTTCGTGCAGCGCCACCGCCAGCCGATACCCCTCCGCGGTCCTCTCCGCCGCCCGCTCCCAGGTATAGTTCGCCGCGATGTGCTCCTTCAGCCGCTCCGACTTCGGCGCGCCATAGGCCGCTAGCACCGCCTCCCGTATCGGGTCGATCCGCGCCGGATCGCAGTACCAGGCCATCTCCCCGAAGTACTCCGGCGGTGAACCGCGGTTCGTCGACACGATGCTGCACCCCGCCGCCCCGGCTTCGAGCTGCGTCAGCCCCGGCAACTCCACCCAGCTCACCAGCGCGTGCACCTTCGCCGCCGCGTAAGCCGATGCCAGTTCCTCCTCGGATAGCGACGGGATGAAGTGCGTGTTCTCATCCGCATACCGCCGGCACAGATCGAGATAAGATTCTGGGTTCGCCTGCCCCACGATTACCAGCGGAACCCCCGACCCCCGCATCGCCGCGATCAAGCTGAGCTGATTCTTCTTCTTCTCCACCCGCCCCACGCACAACACGAAATCCTGCACCCCATGCTTCTGCACGAACAGCTCCGGCCTCGCCTCGAACGACGTCGGCTTCGCCGCGTTCGGCACCACCACTGACCGGCTCAAGTCCATCCCGAACGCCTGACTCAAGTACTCGGCGTTCATCTGCGCGTTGGGCAGGTACACCGTCGCCAGATCGATCAGCGCCTGCCTCTGAAGCTGCTGCCGCGCCCGTCCCCGCATCTCGATCGGATCCTGCGGCGGCGCTTTGCGCGGTGTGGGGTTTCCCTGGCCCGGCTCCGGCAGCTCCCAGTAATCCGTGTCCCCCCACTCCAAGAACTCCGTCAAATCCGTGTGCACCGTCGACAGCGCCACCGGCTTCCCCTGAGCCAGCGCGTTCAGGCAGTGCTGATACGGCTCCTCCGGCCGGTCCAGGTTGATGGCATGCACCAGATCATAGCCCGAGAGATCGACCTCCGTCTCCCCGGTCATCTCGGCCGAGACGCCCAGGTTCCGCAGGTGGGGGAGCATCATCTCCAACTGCACCACATCCCCGCCCGGCTTCTCCCGGAAGTCCGGCCTGATCTGCATCACCACCCGCAGCTCCCGCGTCGACGGGGCAACCGCCGCCCGCCGCGGCATCAGCCGCGCGCCCGTCTGCTGTTCCAGCAAGAACCGCGCCAACTCGGGCGACATCGCGGCCGCCTGCCGCATCCCCTCCCGCTTCCGCATCACCTCGGCCGCCGCCGCTTCCCGGTTCGCCAGCAGCCTCTCGCACGATGCCAGCGCCGCCACCACGTCGAGATCATCGGCCCCGTGCCGCGTACTCCTGCATCCCCATCGCCGCGCAGAAATCCCACACCTTCTGCACATACGGCAGCGCCACAAACGGAATCCCCGCGTCCGCCGCCAGCATCACCGCATGCAGCCGCATCCCTATCATCAGGTCGAACTGCGCCAGCGCCCCTACCAGCTCGGGCGGCCCCGCCGGCGGCTCGACAATCCGCGCTGCCCCCGGATTCCCCGCCGCCTCCAGCACCCGCTCCAGCGCCGTCCGGTCATCGTCGTGCAGCCGTTGCATCGGCAGCAGCGCCACCGTCGCCCCCAACCGCTCGACCAGTGCGCGCACCAGCTCGCCCGCCCGCGCCGTCAACCGCTCCATCGCCTCCGGCGCGCCCGCCTCTACCCCGCCGAACCGGAACCAGGGCCGCAGGTTCAGCGCGATCAGCGGACGACTCGCCGCCTCCAGCCCAGCGCGGCTGAGCCAATCCCGAGCCGCTCCTGCTTCACCGGGCTGCACCAACATCGCCGGATCGGCCGCCTCCTGCACCCGCGTCCGCGCCACCCCGCACTCCACCAGCAGCTCTGCCGAGGCCGCGTCGCGCACCGTGATCGCGCTCGCCTCCTCGCCGAGGAAACGCGCCACCCGCCGCGCCGTGTCCGTCATCAGCGGGCCCACCCCGACCCCGTACAACATCACCGGCCGGCTCGCCGCCCGCGCCGTCGCCGTGATCTTCGCCAGCTCGTATAGCCACTGCCGGTCCGGGGGTTCCGTGAGCAGACGCGCCAGGCTGGGGTTGTAGTCCACATCGTAGAGCAGCCCGCCCCCGCCGAGGATCACCAGATCGGCCTCCTCGATCGCGCGCGCCAACTCCGGCCGATCATCGTAGGAGAGTGCAGTCGCGTCGAAAGCCGAGGTGAGATGCGACAGCTCCGGCCCGCCCGCCACCTTCACCGCGCGGCCACCCGCCACCCCGTGCAGCTCGGTCAGCATGCCCCAGAGAATCGCATCATCGCCCAGATTAGAGTAGCCCGCCGCCCCGCAGACTAAGATGTGACCCATGGGCTTCGCCTCGGAAGAAGAGAGCGCAAAGAAGCTTCGTCGGGACACTGAGCTACTCCTGCGCTCGCGGGCCCGCCGTCCCTCCCCATCCCGTTGGGCAGGAGCTTGCTCCTGCCATCCCCCGACCCTGTCATTGCGAGGGGCAGCGCCGCGCGCTGCCCCGTGGCAGTTTCGCCGTTTATCCAAGCATCCGGGCCCCACTTCGCCTCTGCCCCACGCGCGCCCGCCTCGCACTCCACCAACCAGTGGCGTGGGCTTGTGCGCCTCCGGCGCATTCGCCGTGAGCAAGAGCGAGCGGTAACCCGCGTAGGCACGCTTCGCGTGCCTCTCCCTCCGCCCTGCGCTCACCCGGGTGGGGGGGGAGGGCGTCTTGCACCCCAGTCGCGGCTGCACTACCTCCCGGCCACCAACAGATAGCCCCTCTGCGTTAGCACCGTGAAGAGCAAGTGCAGTTGCACGCGCACCTGGTCTCGGATCGGGATGGCCTGCACGGCCTCCGGAGGAGCCTGCGAGGCTATGTACTGCCAGAACACGTCCTGGAGTGCGTCCGCCTCGCGCCCGTAGCCCTGACGTCGCAACACCCGCACCGCGCAGCATGACACCGCCAGCGCCTTCGCCCCGTCCTCCGGGCGAAGCTCCTTGGCGTGCCGCGCCTGGCTCCTCGCACTCTCGATGCGCACGACGTCGTCATCCTTGATGAGATCGAGAAGCTGCAGGTAGTGATCGATCGCGTCGCGCACGGTGGCCTGCTGGGAAGCGGACCAGTCGTGGTCGAGTGCGCTCGTGGAGAGCGCATAGCCGAGCACTTCATCGAAGAAGGCAATACAGTCAGGGTTCACCTCGAAAGCGAAGGCGACGCTTCTCCGCGGATCCCGGATCGAGGAGGGAGGTGCGACGGGCTGGTCTGCGACCGGCATGCCCGTTGATCTCACGAAGGCAAGATGGGCATCCATCAAGCGCTCGTCGATCGCGGACGAGAGGAGGACGTAGTACCCGGGCGCGGGGAAGTGGCTCTCATCGTGCATGTCGAACAGGACGTCCGGCGCGAGCGCCGTCACGACCCGCGCGCCAGGCCGCCATCTCCGGGCAGGCAGTGGACGCGTTCCAGTACATGATCCGCTCATAGGGCGGCTCCCAGGACCCTCCGGCGAACACGCGCAGGTCCCCAGGGGCGAGGAACCACTCCTCATTGCGCAACACTCCGTCCGGATTGATGGTCGGGATAATCGCCCAGTTACACTGGAAGCGCATGACCTGCGGGTTCCGCTGTCGGAGCTGGTCACAGAGCCAGAACATGGTCAACGCGCAGACCGGCTCAGTTGGGTCCTCAAACCCCCACAGCAGCGCTGTTCTATCGTAGCCGCCATCGAAGCGGATCATGTCGATAGGCAGACCTTCCGCCGACTGACCGATTGTCTCGACGCTGAAGCCTGGCTGGCCTCGCAGCGCATCTGTCTGCGCCCGGATCTCTGCGAGCGTCAGATACCGCGCATACGTCGGCACAGACGCCAGCAGCTCCTGTGGAAGCGCCTGCATGACATCTCCTAACCGTTCGTTGCTTCGGCAGCTTGCTGCCGAAGCTTTCCCGCTGCCACCCTTTGTCCTCGCCGTTCCGCCCGCCATCGGCGGGCGCCAATCTGCGCAATCTGCGTAATCTGCGGTTACTGCCGTTGCCGTTCCCGCCGAAGGCGGCCCCCCCCTCTCTGCGCTCTCTGCGTCTCTGCGGTGAATGCCTCTACCCCTCCGCCTCCCCGACCCTCCCCACCAACCCGCTGCCATACAACCACACCGCCACCAACCCGAACCACATCAGCGCCACCGGCGCCAGCAGGAATTGATCCACTATCGCCCACGCCAGCGCGAGCGCGCCGCGTCGCATCCCGAAGCGATAGAAGTAGTCCGGTGACGGCACCAGCAGCTTGTGCCGCGCGCCGCTGAGCAGCGCCCTCATCCGCGCTCGCTCATGCCCGCCCGACATCGCGATGCAGACCGCGTCGAACCGCATGCCGCGCAGCCGAAGGAGCCCCTCGCTCCCGAGCGTATGGAAGCTCGCGCCCGGGAACGCGCGCTGTATCGCCCCCAGACACTGCTCGTCGAGGCCGGGGGTGACCAGGACGCGCAGCACCGGCGGCGTGCCGAGGTCGGCCCCTGTCACCCGCTCGCGGAAGAAGTCCAGCACATACCCGGCGCAGTAGCGCAGCAGGCCCCTCATCGCCGCGCCCCGCGGCCCGCGTGAGTGCATCTTCCAGCCGCTCCGCCAGCCGGTCGTTGTCGTGCTCGCGCGCCGCCAGGTCACGACCAGCGGCCGACAGCCGCGCCTGCAGCCCCGCGTCACTCAGTGCTCGCGCCAATTGGTCGGCGAACGACCTCGCGTCATCTGCGACCAGCAGCTCCCGTTCGTGCGCGACGTTGAGCCCCTCCGCGCCGCGGCTCGTCGTCACCACTGGCAGGCCCGCCGCTATCGACTCGACCACCTTGTTGCGCACCCCGGACCCCAGGCGCAGCGGCGCGGCCAGCGCGGCCGCCTCGTCCATCGTCGCGCGCAGATCGGGCACGAAGCCCACGATCTCCACGCTCGCGTCGCGCTCCATCCGGCCCAGCGCCTCCGGCGCCACTCGCGCCAGTTCCTCTCTCGTGCCGGTTCCGACCACCACTAGGCGCGCCGCGGGATTCGCCTTCACTACCTGTGGCCAGATCCTCCTGATAGAGGAAGAGCAGACCGTCGAGATTGGGGAAGTGCTCCATGTGCCCGAGGAAGAGCACGCGACCCGGCGCCGGCCGGCGCGGCCGCAACGCGAGCTGCTCGGGATCGACTCCGGGGGGGATGGCGGTGGTCTGCGTGCGCGGCGCCATCGCGTTGGTGATCCGCGCCTCTCGCTCCGAGACCGCGACCACGTGATCGGCCTTCCGGAACACCCCGGTCTCGTAACGCAGCATCCGCAGCCAGTCGAGCCGCGCCCGACACCGCTCCCAACCGCGCGCGGCCTCCATGCGCCGGCGATAGGCTAGCGATGTGAGTTCCAACGCAGTAACTACGCACGGCGCCGGCCGCGTCCATCGCCGGTACTGCGCCATGTTGCTGCTCGCGAACTGCACCACCTCCGGCCGGAAGTGGCGCGTCACCTCCGCGACGTCCGCCGCCAGCTCCTCCGAGTAGTACTCCGTCACCCATCGGGGCAGTTCCGCGAAGGAGCTGTAAGCATGTGGTGTTGGCTTCCGCAGCCGCGCCCTCGCCGGCTCGCAGTGACGCCCGATCTCTGCCAGCCCGGCCGCTTCCGCCTCCCGCTCGTAGCACCCCACGAACGCCACCTGATGCCTCTGCGCCAGCCGCCGCAGCCAACCCCAGATCTCCGCGTGGCCGCCTGCCACCGGCGGATAGGGGAGGAACGGGCTGACGAGTAGGATCCTCACTCCGATTCCCCGCCCGCCTCCGGAGTTGCCAGCGCCAGGATATCGCGGTCCCCCAGATCGCCTCGACGCCGCGCCCGCCATCGCCTCAGCAGCGCCGTCGGCAGCATTGGTAGCGCCGCCAGCAGCGCCCGGCACATCATCCCCTCGCCCACTGGCAGCTCGCGATACAGCCGCGCGCACACGTACGCCCAGTGCTGCGCCAGCATCCCCGGATCGCGCATGTTCTTCCACGTGAAGATCAGCGCGTTCTTCAGAAACGCCTCATTCGCGTAGGCGTCCCCGAACCGCTTGCCAATCCACGCCCGCCGCTGGTGCCACACCGACGCCTCCGGCTCGAACACCGAACGCCACCCCCGCCGCCACGCCCGATAGCCCAGCTCGATGTCCTCCCAGTAGAGCGGCCGGAAGATGGTCTCGAATCCGCCCAGCGCGGGTACCGCGCGCGGTGATACACCGACGACGCGCCGCCCGCGTAGAGGATCGGCCCGGCCTTCAGCGGTGGCAGGTGATAGGGTTCGGTAATGCCCGAGAACGCGGGCACGACGTTCCCCGTCTCCATTTGCGAGCCCTCGGGCAGCTCGATCCGCGAGCACACCGCGAACGTATCCTCTCGATCGAAGTGAGGCAGGATCGCTCGCAGAAATCCCGGCCGCACTTGCACGTCGGTGTTGATCAGCGCGAACAGCGGCGTTGTGGTCGCCGAGATACCCGCCCTCACCGCGCCCGCGAACCCCTGGTTCCTCTCCAGCCGCAGCACCTTCACACTCGGGTATTGCTGCCGCACATACTCCGCCGTCCCATCCGTGCTCGCGTCGTCCACCACCATCACCCGATGCTGCCGCCCCGCCTCCGCCAGCAGCGGCGGCAGACAGAAGTCCATCAACTGCTTCTGGTTGTAGGTGGGGACGATGAACGTAACGGTGCGGCCGATGGGTGGGCCGGGGTCGGGGATCGGTGGCCTTACCACTGCCAGCCGCCAGATCCAGTCGGCCCCGCGCACCTTCAGCATCACGCCCAGGTACAGGTATGATAGCGATTTCGCGAGGATCATGCGCGCCCACCATCGCCCGCTCAGCGGGCGATAGGGAGGCAGGTGAAGTTGGTGCCACTCGCCCGCCCTGCCGTACGCGAGCGTGACCCGCGCCCCGGCCAGCGCCCCCGTCAGCTTCCCGCGCCGGCCGCCCTCTCCCGTCAGCAGCAACACCGCCACGTCATACCGCCGCCCCCGCGCGCCGATCATCCCGCGCGGCCCCCCCGCTTCTCCCAGCGCTTCTATGGAGAGATCTGGGGCAATCGCGCGCAGCTCCGCCAGCGCTTGCTGACCGGCCGCGGACTGCGTGGAGCCGGCGAGGAGCCCGCGCCGCCATTCCTTCGCGCCGGGGAGATCGGTGAGATCGACAGGGGTGAGATAGACGTTTCCTACAGTTCTGATCAGCTCAGACAGGAGGGGCATAGGGAGCCCTCGCTTGCGCCGCCGCGCGCTCCACTTCGTCCACCGACGTCCGATACTTCGCCACCACGTCTTCGCTCGCGCCATCCATCATCATGTGCCCATGGTCCAGCCAGATCGCCCGCTCGCAGAACTTCCTGATCGAGTTGAGTTCGTGCGACACCACCAGGATCGTCTTCCCCTACTTGCTTGAACTGCCGCAGCCGCTCGAACGACTTGTGCTGGAAATGCTCGTCGCCCACCCCCAACACCTCGTCGATCAGCAGCACATCCGGGTCCAGATGCACCGCCACCGAGAACCCCAGCCGCACCACCATCCCACTCGAATACGTCTTCACCGGCGCGTCCATGAACTCGCTCAGCTCGGCGAAATCCACGATCGCATCGTACTGCTGCGCGGTCTGCTTGCGACTGAGGCCCAGCAGGCTCGCATTCATAAACACGTTCTCGCGGCCGGTCAGGTCGGGGTGGAATCCTGTCCCGAGTTCCAGCATCGGGCACACCCGCCCCTCCACCTGCACCGACCCGCGCGTTGCCACCAGCACCCGCGCCAGGATCGCCAGCAGCGTGCTCTTCCCCGATCCGTTGGGCCCCACCACGCCCACCACCTCGCCGGGGTTCACCGTGAACGACACGCTCCGCAGCGCCCAGAACTCCTCGTAGCCCGTCTGCCCCCGGAAGAACGCCACCAGCGCCTCCTTCAGCGTGTTCACCCGCTGATGAGGCCGCCGGTACTGCTTCCAGAGATCGCGGACCTCGATCCTGCTCACTACGCCCGCTCCGCAAAAAGATACGACTTCCGATGGAAGATGATGTGCCCCGCCACCGCGAACACGATCGCGATCGCGGCCGATCCGAGCACATACCACCCCATGGGATACTGCGCCTGCAACTGCGCCTGCAGCGCCGCCGCCGCCTCGGGGGTGCGAGTCGCGCCCGAGCTCACCACGATCGGATTCCCCCCGCCCTCCAGCAGTCCGCTGCGATAGCCCAGCACGCACATCGCCACCGGGTCCAGCAGATAGAGCTGCTTGATCTGCGGCAGGTAGTCCGAGATGATCTGCGTCAGCCAGTTCTTCCCCGTCACCTGCTTGCCCAGGAAGTTGCCCAGCGGATACAGGATCGGTGTCAGGAAGAACCACAGCGACAGCAGGTTGCCGACGATGAACTTCACATCGGCATAGAACACGCTCCACGCCGCCAGCATCGACGACAGCCCATAGGCGAACACGGCGATCAACACCGTCGCGGGGATCACCAGCCAGTAGTGATAGTTGACATCCACCCGCCAGATCGCGAACAGCCCCAGCAGCACCAGGAAGGCGAGCGCAAGGTGCACCAGGTTGGAGATCAGCGCGGCGATCGGCAGAATGCAGCGGGGGAAATAGGCCTTCTTCACCAGCGCCAGCTCCGCCGTCACACAGGCGGTGCTGTCGAGCACGGTCTGGGAGAAGAACAGCCACGGCAGGAACCCGGTGATGAGGAACGCGGTGTAGTCCTTCTGCGGGTTCTCCATGATGATCTTGAAGACGAAATACCACACCCCGATCTGCATCAGGGGATTCAGCAGCGACCAGAAGAACCCCAGAATCGAGTTCTTATAGCGCACCCGGAGATTGCGTCGGACGAGGTTCCACAGCACCTCCCGATAGCGCCAAAGCTCGGCGATTTCCTTCATAATGTGGCCCGCAAACGCCTCCGCCGGCGATTATACAGGGCGCAGCAGTGGCAGTCAAAGCGGCGGTTGCTCCGTGGCGGCCTCGCCATTGCTGTCATCCCGAGCGACTCGCCACTCCGAGCAGAGCGAGAAGGCGAGTTATGCGAGGGATCAAGACCTGCGGAGCCGACCGGAGGAAGGCGACTCCCCATTCCCAGGGCAAGAGTCCCTAGGCTGCCATCGGCGGCCGGGATGGCGGCCTGCGAAGCCGGCTTAGCCACTCGTCTCCTGCCATGGCCTCTGCCGTTTCCGTCCGTAGGGGCGTGATTCATCACGCCCTCCCATCTGTCATTGCGAGGGGCGGCCGCTTCCGCCCCGTGGCAATCTCGCAGTTCCCTCCGGCGCAGGTGGCCTCTGACTATCCGCGTCCATCACACCCCCACCCTTGTCCGCCCACCAACCACCATGTCCCACTGCCGGCCTTCTTCCCGGCCGGCCCTCCCACTACCATGGCTCCGGCGTGGGAAGGCGTCACGGAGTCACCCGACAGAGCCGACCCCGCCCAAGTGAGAAAGGGGATCAGAATGAAGATGCTCATGCACGCCAGGATGCCTCACAAGGAGTTCAACGCCGCCCTCCGTGATGGCACCGCCGAGAAGAAGATGAAGCAGATCCTCGAGGCCACGAAGCCCGAAGCCGTCTACTTCACCGAGTGGAAAGGCCAGCGCAGCGCCCTCATGATCGTCAACCTGAATGACCCATCAGGGGTGCCCGCGCTCGCCGAGCCGTGGTTCCTGACCTTCAACGCAGACGTCGAGTTCCACATCGTCATGACCCCGGAAGACCTGGCCAAAGGTGGGCTGGAGGCTCTCGCGAAGAAGTGGGCCTAGCACAGGCCGATCGCACGCCCGAACGGAGCTGACGGGGAGCCACCGACTCCCCTCCCTGCCCACGCGCCGCCCCTCCCACTGTCATTGCGAGGGGCGGCCGCCTTCGCCCCGTGGCAATCCCGCCGTCGCCGTTCCGCTGCTGAAGCAGCGGAGACGCGCCGCGAAAAGCGGCACGAAAAGTGGCGTTTTCGCAAGAGTGCACCGATGTTCCACGTGGAACATTTCGGGGATTTCCGGGGTGTTCACATTGGCGGAATCGGAGGGTGGGGTGGGAGGCGAGGGAGTGAAGGGGAACTGAGGGGGCGGAGAGCGGGAATCGGCATAAGTAAGCAAGGCATTTGTAGTACAAGAGGCAAGCTGAAATGGGGTCGATTTCCGTACGCGGGCCTTTTGGCATCTGCCCTGGAAGGTGGCTAGATGGGCCCAGGAGAGGGAGGGCGAGTTAGGTCCGCGTCGCGAAATGCGCCTATCAGGGTTTTTTCGGGGGAGGGCCGAACTATTTCACGTAGGGCAATCCAGGGGGGTCAGAGGGGAAGCTGGGGGCATTTCGGGGTCTGATGGCAGGTGCGCGCAGGGGTGCATAGGGTGCACGAAATGCGCGGTTCGAGGGGTGGGATTGGGCTGTTTCCGGGGGTTCGGGAGCGTGCATTTCGGGGCTGGAAATGGGCCCGGATCGGGGTGTACTAAGGGGTTAGTACAGTGGGTTTGGGCATAGGCATAAGTGGAATGGGGGCGGGAGGACTTCGCTCACGCATCGGCTTCTGTGGCCATGCCCGCGACATGAGAGAAAGAGCTTGCTGCCTCTGCCCGGATGACTCTGGTTCCGAGTGCTACGGGAATGGAGGCAGTGCCCGCCGTCGATAGCCCGACACAGCGCGGTGTCACTCGCGGGCAGGTCAGGGCCGAGGATAGGCGGAAGTGATGGCGACATGAGGGATCGTCTGTGGCAGATCATTGGTTGCGCGGCCGTGCTGTCGGGAATCGTACCGCGTAGCGAAAGCTGCACTTCGGTCAAACTTGCTCCGTCTGACAGCGGCGGCTCCTTCGATCAGTGGCCCAGGACATGGGAGGCGGTGAGCCGCCGGTATGCGCAGCAGGAGGGCGGCGGGATGCGCGGCTTCCGCGGGCGGGACGATGGGGATGACGCATGACACGGGAGGAGTTGCTTGAGCTGATCGCCAGCGTCCGCCGATATGAGAGCGAACTTGGCTCCGTAGAAGTGAAGTCTGCTCATCGGGGCACGCCGAAACGCCTCTTCGAACTCCTCTCTGCACTCGCCAACCGCACTGGTGGCGGCGCTATCCTCTTCGGGCTGGAGGAAAGCACGGACTACCGAGTCGTGGGAGTGGGCGATGCTAGCCGTCTACAAGAGGATGTTGCCAGCATTGCAGCCGAGATGGAGCCCCCTCTTCGTCCGGAATTCACGGTTGACGAGGTGGAAGGCCACACTGTCGTCGCAGTGGAAGTGCCAGAGGTGCCCGTGCAGCAGCGCCCCTGCCACCTCAGGTCCTCTGGCCTACAGAAGGGCTCGTTCATCCGAGTCGGCAATAGCAACCGCTTGATGACCGACTACGAGATTCTTCGGATACATCAGCGCCCGCATCCAACCCACATATGACGGGGAGGTAGTGAGTGAAGCAACACTTCGAGGACCTAGACGACACGAAGCTGCTCGCGTATCTCAGCGCCCTGAGGCAGAGCCGCACGGACGCCTCTTACCTTGAGCAGCCGCGGGAACGGGTGCTAATGCAGTTCCGCATCGCAAAGGAAGACGAGGGTGTCCTGCGGCCGACTCTGGCTGGGTTGCTGGCCTTCGGGAGATATCCGCAGAGCTTCGAGCCGCAGCTCGTTATCACCTACATTCAGTTCTACGGCACGAGCGAAAATGAGAAGACGCCTCGGGGTGAGCGCTTCCTGGATAGCCGCAAGTTCGAGGGTGCACTGCCAGACCTCGTTGATGCCGCTGTGCGGCACGTCATGGCCAGCCTGCGCAAGAGCAGTCTGATAGAAGGACTCTACCGAAGAGATATACCAGAGTATCCTGAGGAGGCCGTCCGTGAGGCCGTGGTGAATGCAGTCGTTCACCGCGATTACAGCAACTACGTGCGAGGCAGCTATGTCCAGATTCGGCTTTTCGCGGATCGCCTGGAGATCCAGAGCCCGGGTGGCCTCTACGGCAATGTGACCGAGGACACCCTCGAAATGGAGCACTCGACCCGGAATCGAGTCCTGATGCGATTCCTAGAGGACCTCCGAATCGCAGAGAATCGCGGCAGCGGCATCAGCGCTATGAACCGCGCCCTGCGCGATGCCAATCTGGAGCCACCCAGGTTCCAGGACAAGAGGAGTTCGTTCTGGGTCACTTTTCGAAGTCACTCGCTGATGAGTCCAGACACCATCACGTGGCTCAACCAGTTTGCCGCGCAGCCTCTCAACGACCGCCAGCGACTCACGCTCGCCTACCTCCGTAGCAACGAACAGATCACCAACCCTATCTACCGCCAGCTCAACCATGTGGACCCGCTGACCGCTACCAAGGAGCTGCAGGAGCTCGCCAGGACCGGGCTAGTAGAGCAGCACGAAGTGAGGAGATGGGCTCACTGACGTTCTGAATCCCTTACTTGTCCAGCCTGCGAGGGCAGAGACGCGGACCAATGAGGAGAAGGTTCTGGCATATGTTCAGGAGCATGGTTCCATTCGCAACCCGGAATGTCGGGATCTGCTGGGCCTACGCAGGCATCAAGCGCGCTTGCTCCTGAAGGGGCTCGTTGAGAAGCGTCTCTTAAGGCGTACGGGAGAGACGCGCGGCACTCGCTACGTGCTCCCCTATGCCCTGGCCCCGCGGGATAGCTGATGCGCGGGGCTTTGCAAAAGTTTTGCAAAGTTTTGCAAAGATTTTGCAAAAGCTCTGCAGACGGCCATGGCAGGCGGCATCTCAGGCCTGCGACAGGTTCACGACGTGCCTGGATATCCCCACCGCGAACCCTCCACATAACCGGCCGACAAGCCCGCGCCGCTGGTCGGTGGGACGTGGAGGGGGCGGGCGCGGGGGCAGAGACGGGTTCGCATTGACAGCGGCCCCCCTGAAGGAGAATCCAGACAGTAGTGGTAAAGTGGTGTTAGTCTCTGAAGGAGAATGTCCATGTCTATGGTGCGCAGGGGTGCGCTGATGGCGCTGGCGGCGGTGGCCGCGGCGGGGTTGCTGGCCGGGTGCGGCGGGCCGGTGATTGGCGGGACGAAGTATGTCGCCCAGTGGACCGAGTACGCCGGCGCGGGGAAGATCGATCACCCGGAAGGGCTGTCCGTCGATGGGCAGGGGAACCTGCTGGTGGTGGACACCTGGAACAACCGGGTCCTGCGCGCCGATGGCAGCGGGAAGCTGCTGACCTCCTTTGGGGAGAGGGGCAGCAAGGCCGGGCAGCTCATGTCGCCCCGCTCGGTGACCACGGACAAGGACGGCAACATCTACGTCGTCGATAACTGGAACCACCGGATCGAGAAGTTCTCGCAGGACGGGAAGTTCCTGCTGAC
Organism: uncultured Armatimonadota bacterium; assembly: GCA_963699135.1. GTDB lineage: Bacteria > Armatimonadota > Hebobacteria > Hebobacterales > Hebobacteraceae > JBEKKD01. Next base: position 3,854,210 of record OY969415.1, read on the forward strand.
GATCGGGAAGAAGGGGAGCCCGAAGGGATACAACGAGGCGAAGGGTCAGTTCCTGTATCCCTATGGGATCGCGGTGGACTCGAAGGGGTACATTTACGTCTCCGACTTCAACCAGAACCGGATTCACAAGTTCGATTCCGCGGGCAAGTTCGTGATGATGTGGGGCACAGAAGGCCGCCAGGACGGGCAGTTCAGCAAGCCCGCGGGATTGGCGATAGACAAGACTGACCGGCTCTACGTAGCCGATCTGGGCAATGATCGGGTGCAGGCGTTCCGGTCGGATGACACCGGGAAGAAGATGAACTTCGACGGGAAGTGGGGGGAAACGGGCAAGGACCCGGGGCAGTTGGACCGGCCGTATAACGTGGGCGTGGACGCGCAGGGCGACGTGTATGTGGTGGAGATGGGCAATCACCGACTGCAGAAGTTCACGGCGTCGGGGAAGTTGGTGTTCGTGTCGGGCAAGTGGGGCGAGGGCGAGAACGACTTGAACTGCCCCATCGCGGTGGCGGTGGGGGCGGACAAGGCGATCTACATCTCGGACCTGGGGAACAATCGCATTCTGAAGTGGACGCCCGCGTCGTAGGGGCGATGCAGGGGGGTTGCGATGCTGCCCTCTGAGAGGAGTGAGAAGTGGGTGCGGCGCCTGGCCTGGGCCGCATTCATTTTTGTGATCCTGTACTTGCTCATCTGGATGATCAAGTTCATCGTACCGGTGTTCGGGAATGTGATGAAGCAGCGGGAGCCGCCGCCGGAGGCGCGGGGGACGGGAACGGCGGGGAAGGCTGCGAGGATCGTTGCCCGGCACGATTGTGCCGGGCAGAAGCCCGCTGGGGGACAACTGGCCGTTCGTCCCCCAGACCCCCTCACCGGCTTCTGGCGTTTCTGACGAGGGCATGGGGTGGCAGCGGAGGGGATGGCAGGAGCGATTTCCTGCCGAGCGGAGGAACGGCGAGATTGCCACGGGGCGGCGACTGCGTCGCTGCCCCTCGCGGTGACAGCGGGGGCGGCGCTGGTGATCGCAGGGGTGTCGCTGATCATGATGCACCAGCGAGTCTACGGGGAGGGCGGTTCCTCGGCGGCGTAGGCTTCGCCGACGGGGGCTTCGATGCGGGAGGCGATCTGGTCCAGCACGGCGGCGGGGTGGCGGCCGGAGAGCCTGGCCTCGGGGGTGAGGATGAGGCGGTGGGCGAGGGCGGGGAAGAGCAGCGTCTTGACGTGGTCGGGGAGGACGAAGCTGAGGTGGTCGCAGGCGGCCGCGGCCTGGCCGGCGCGCAGGAGGGCGAGGGAGCCGCGGGGGCTGGCCCCGAGCGCGATGTCGGGATGGCTGCGGGTGGCCTGCACCAGGCGGACGATGTAGTCGCGCACGTTGGTATGCACGAAAATGCGGCGCACCTGCTGCTGGGCATCCAGCAGCTCATCGCTCGTTACCACCTGCTGCACTTGCTCGATGGGATGGGAGAGCTGCAGCTTCTGCAGGATCTCCCTCTCCGACTCGGCTGAGGGGTAGCCGATGGTCATGCGCAGCAGGAAGCGGTCGAGCTGGGCCTCCGGCAGCGGGAAGGTGCCTTCGTACTCGATCGGGTTCTGGGTGGCGATGACGCAGAAGGGCCGCGCGAGGACGCGGGTGACGCCATCGACGGTCACTTGGCGCTCGGCCATCGCTTCGAGCAGTGCGGACTGGGTGCGCGGGGGCGCGCGGTTGATCTCATCAGCCAGGACGATGTTAGCCATAATCGGGCCGGGGCTGAACTCGAACTGGCCGGTCCGCTGGTTGAAGATGGAGAGGCCGGTGATGTCGCTGGGCAGGAGATCGGGGGTGCACTGGATGCGCCGGAAGGTGGCGCCGATGGAGGCGGCGAGGGCGCGGGCGAGCATGGTCTTGGCGACACCGGGCACGTCCTCGATGAGGATGTGCCCATCGGCGAGGAGGCCGACGACGACGAGGCGGACGGCATCGGGCTTGCCGACGACCACTTTCTCGATGTTGCCGATCAAGCGCCTGGCGAGGAGGCCGGGAGTCGCCATCTAGCGGCGGTCCTTCCGCGCGGATAGGGTGGTGCTCGACGGAGGGCTTCTTCGATGTGGGGAGGGGGGAATCCTGCGGGGCGCGGGGGGGCAACGGCCGGGAGAACTGCGGGAACCATTGCCCGGCACAATTGTGCCGGGCAGAAGCTCGCTGGGGGACGACTGGCCGTTCGTCCCCCAGACCCCCGCACCGGCTTCTGGCGTTGCTGACGAGAGCACGCAGTGGTAGCGAGGGAAACGGCAACGCCGAGATTGCCACGGGGCGGCGACGGCCGCCCCTCGCAGTGACAGGTTTGGGCGGCGACAGGAATGTGGGGGCGGCGGCGTAATATCAGAGCCAGATGCTGGGAGGAGGAGAGTGGGATGGAACTGATGGAGGTGGTGCGGCAGCGGCGCAGCGTGCGTAAGTACCGGCCGGATCCGGTGCCGCAGGCGAAGCTGGACCTGGTGCTGGAGGCGGCGCGGTTGGCGCCGTCGTGGGCGAATGGGCAGTGTTGGACGTTTATCGTGGTGACCGATCCGAAGGTGAAGCAGGAGTTGGCGAAGGCGGGGAATGAGTGGATCGAGCAGGCTCCTGCCATTATCACTGCCTGCGCGGACCCGAAGGCGAGCGGCACGAAGGGGGATCAGGGCTACTATCTGCTGGATATCGGCATCGCGATGGAGCACCTGGTGCTGGCGGCGGCCGAGCAGGGGCTGGGCACGTGCTGGATCGGCTGGTTCGATGAGGCGAAGGCGAAGAAGGCGCTGGGGGTGCCCGACGGGATCAGGGTGGTGGCGACGACGCCGCTGGGATATCCGGACGAGGAGCCGGAGGCGCGGTCTCGCAAGCCGCTGGAGGAGATCGTGCGGAAGGATCGGTGGGGGTAGGGAGGCGGCATTCACCGCAGAGACGCAGATGACGCAGAGAGCGGAAAGGCGTGATCCCTCGCTTCGCTCAGGATGACAACAGGGAGGGAGTGGCAGGACCGAGGTCCTGCCGAACGGGAGGAAGGGGAGAGGCACGCCGGGGACGGACGCGAGGAACGAGCACCGAGATTGCCACGGGGCGGCGACTCTGTCGCTGCCCATCGCAATGACAGATAGCAGTGAGTGGCAGGAGCACGGGATGAATCCCGTCCCTGCGGGGGCATCGGCGACAGGCTACCGAAGGAACCAACACCGAGATTGCCACGCGCGCCTCGGCTCCGGTCGGAGCCGAGGCGGCTCGCAATGACAGAGCGAGTGAGAGGTTGGGGGGTGGGGGAGCGGAAAGCGGGATTATTGGGGTTTATGGCGCGGGTCTGAGGGGGTATGTGGCAAGTAAGGCCTGCCGATTCGGTCTGTGATCGAACTGGGCTTCTCATCTTTGCGGATTGCCGAGGATCGCTTCGCGTTCCGGTGCGGACCGGGTTGGGAGAATGCGTCGGTCTCCCATGCACGCGGGGCGATGCTCGCGCGGCGCGATGGCGCGACAGCCCGCAGCCTCAGTACGGTCCCGCGGCATGGGTCCAACTTCAGCCGAGTGTGGCAAGATTCTGCAGACCATGACCATTAGTGGCCAGAACTGTAGGAACTGCGGTCATGAGTTGGCGGAAGGCACTGCGTTTTGTTCGCGGTGTGGTCGCCACGTGGTGGGCGCAGAGGGGCTGGTCTCGAGCAACGGGGAAACCTACCTGGCGCTGATGACGGCGAATGTGATGCGCCTCCGGCGGCAGTGGGAAATGGCCGAGGCGAAGTGCAGCGAGGTGCTGCAGAGAGACCCGCAGAATGCGGCGGCCTGCTCGGTGATGGGCGACATCACCCGCGACCAGGGGAAGCTGAGAGACGCGATCGAGTGGTACAAGATGGCGCTCGATCACAACCCCGGCAGCTCGAGCGACCGCAAGAAGCTGGAATCGCTGATCGATGAAGTGTTCGCCCCGGGCCGGGAAGGCGCGGTGCAGAGGGCGGTGGATGCGGTTTCGCACGGGGTGTCGGATGCCCTGGCGGAAGTGCGCATCGCGCGTCCTCCGAAGCCGCTGGCGCTGGTGGTGGGCACGGTGCTGCTGGTCATTCTCCTCATCGCCCTCTCCACGGTCTTGATGGGACGCAAGGTGGGGACGCCGCAGTCTTCGGAAGACCGCCCCGCATCGCTGATCCCCCCCAGGGCGACATCGCCGGGGCCGAAGGATCGGAGCCCGGGCGGCGCGGTGGCGAAACCGCGGGAGGCAGCGCCAGATCTGCTGGCGCGGGAGGTGGAGCTGAAGCAGCGGCTGGAGAAGGACGCCCGCCAGACAGATCCGAACTGCGAGGTGCTGCAGGTGGAGATCGACCCGCGCGACGCCAGCGTGGATATGCACATAACCATGCTGCGCCTGTGGTCGGCGCCGGCGATGAGGAAGTCGATTCTGGGTGAGATGTCGACGTTGGCGAGCAGCGCGGCCGAATGGGACAGCCGGGTGTCGAAGGTGAGGCAGAGATACGCGCTGAGAGGGCCCGGGGGCGCGGAGGAAGTGGTGGCGCTGGCGGAGGGAAACCGGGAGCAGGTGGCCAGGCTGCGGGACGTGGGCGAGGACACCGAGAAGGTGCTGCAAGTCTGGTGGGCGCCGGAGCTGAGGGAGTGAAGCGGGTGGGGGCCGCTTCGGAGACGACTCATGGGTGATATTCCCGTCCGGGTCTCGTGGGTGGGGCGCAGCTCGGAGTCGTCTTACCTGCTCGTTCTGCGCGATGGCGCCGGCACCGCGCTTCCGATGACCATCGGCCCGTGCGAGGCGATCGCGATCTGGAGCGCGCTGCGACACGACGAGGAGCAGGGGATCCCTGAGGGGCCAGGCACCGACGATCTGCTCTGCGCACTCCTCGGGCAGCTGGGCTGCCGGCTGACGAAAGTGGTGATCGATGACCTCTGGAACGAGGTCTATTACGCGAAGCTGCACGTGGCGGTCGATGGGGAGGCGATGACGATCGATGCCAGGCCCAGCGACAGCGTGGCGATGGCGTTGAGGGCGGAGGCGCCGCTATTTGTGGCGTCGTCAGTGATGGAGGCGGCGGGGACGACGGAGGAGCAGGAGGAGGGGGGGTCGCTGGAGGCGGAGTGAGGGGGGGGACGGCAACGGCTTCCGCGGTAGAGGCGCAGAGGGCGCAGAGGAACGGCGGTACGACTGGCACCTATTGCCCGGCACGATTGTGCCGGGCAGAAGCCCGCTGGGGGACGACTGGCCGTTCGTCCCCCAGACCCCCTCACCGGCTTTGGGCGTCCTGACGAGAGCATGAGGTGGCAGCGAGGGAGTGGCCAGCGGCTTGCGGCAGGGCCTGCCAGATGGCGGAACACCGAGATTGCCACGGGGCGGCAACGGCCGCCCCTCGCAATGACAGCTGGGGCTCTGACTTTGGTGTCGTAATGGCCTGTGGGGGCGCGACTTCCGCTACTGGCTGGTGTCAAATCGCTCGGAAGTTGAGCGTTAGACGCCCGCGAGGGTAGCAATGAGTCGGCGGCACCTTACTGAGATCGAGCTTGTCGAGTATGCAGATGGCGAGATGGTCCCCGCTAGGATGGATCGGGCGGAGGAGCATCTGCGCCAGTGTGACGCCTGTGCGGCGGCTTTGGCGACGTCTCGCCGGACGGTGGCCGCAGTCAAGCGGCTGAGCCTTCAGCCCACGCCGGTCGATCTGCGTTCCCGCGTTCGCGCCAAGCTGGCGGTGGAGCTGGAAGCGGCTCTGAGTTGCCGGCAGGCGGCGCCACTTCTTCACGAACACATCGACCGCTGTATCTCCCCGATCTTGGGCCTGCGCTTGCAGCGTCACCTGGAATCCTGCTCGGCTTGCCGGCAGGAACTGGCGCGACTCGAAGCCGCAACTCACCTGGTCCGCACGCTAACCCCGGTGGTCGCTCCCGCGCAGGTGCGCGAGCGGGTGGCCGCGGCGGCGGGCGGGCGGGTGCGTCGGAGCGGATGGGAGCTGCGGCTGCGACCGGCGCTGGCGATCGCCGGAACCGCGGCGGTGGCAACGCTGGCGCTGTTGATGCGACCCGCGCTGCAGCCGAGCACAGAACCGTCTGCGCCGATGATGGCGGCCCTGCCACATGGTCCGGCCGCGCTGGTTGAGCGGGCGACGGTGACTCCGCCTCCAGTGGCGGTAGCCCAGGCAGAGGTCAGCACGGAGGCGCCGGCGGAGATGGTGACCGCTTCCGCTTCGGTGGAGCCGGCTCCGACCAGGCGGGTGAGGTCGGCGCTCGCGAATCGGGGCAGCTCACCAAGGGCGGTCCCGGCTGTGGTGCGGCAGCGGCCGAACCAGACGGTACCGATGGTGGTCGCTGTCTCCACTACCCCGACGCCAGCGGCGATGCAGGCGTTGAGGACGGTGGCGACGAGCGTCGAGTATGACAAGGACGCGCGACGGGCGATGGACGAGGCGGCGGCGAGCTACGCAGTGTTGCATTCGGAAGACACACTGAATCAGGTGCCGGAGCTAGGGATTCCGACGGCGAGCGAGAAGGCCCCGGAACGGCCGAGCGCGGGGACGCCCGCGACGATCCCGGCAGGGGCGAAGTCCGGCCACAACGCGGCGTCCGGGCCTGACGAGGGCGATCTCCTATCCGGCCCGCTGGTGTAGGCGGGCTGTTTCTGCGGAATAACCGCCTGAAGGGCGGGGGTGCGGTGAATCTGTTCGGTCGGACAACTCCTGCAGGTTCGTGGACGGTGCGCTTGGCGGCGCCGGTACTGGCCGCGTGCCTGCTGGCGGCCGCGATGGGCACGGCCTGCGCGCTGAGCGGCTCCACGGTCGACAGCGTTTCGCCTCTCACCCTCAGCTACCAGCCACCCAACCCTCTGAGCCGCGCTTCCACTTCGGGCGGCCAGAGGGGCCGCTGCAACTGGCGCTTGGGGGGACGGGGGGCATGAGGCTGGAGGCGCTCGCCTTCATCGGTGGGAAGGCGACGCGGCTGGCGGATACGTCGCCGTCGCTCGCGCTAGCCGGGCCGTCGGCTATCGGCAGCCGGAGCGTGGGCGCGATGGGGCCTCTGGGGTCATCGAGCGCGGCGTCTGATGAAGCGACTTACTATCGGCTCGGGCTGACCCGGGGCGCGATGCAGTTCCAGGCGAGGCTGATGGATGTCGGGGCGCGGTTCGCGCCGTCGGCGCAGGCCCTGGAGCAGATCGACCCGGCCGATGCGAAGGCGCTGAAGGAAGCGGCCGGAACGCAAAACCTGGATGTGAGCATCGGATGGAAGCTGTCGCGCGGGGCCTCGCTAACCTCCCAGCTCACTAGCTTGCGCAACGATCGGCCGGGGGATGGGAACCGGGGCCGCACGGTCTCTGACATGAACCACGCGCTGGCGCTGGCGCTTGGACCTAGGAGCGCGTTCCAGGCGACGATGAGCGAGCACGACGAGAAGTGGGACCCAACGCTGGGCAAGATGAATCTGCAGCGGAGCACGGGCGGGATGGAGTTCCGTACGCAGTTTGGCGCGAACAGCGGCAACACGATGCGGATGGCGATGACGAACACGCGAACGAAAGAGGGCGGCAGCGAGAAGACGGAGTCGGTGCGGGAGATGCACCTGAACCTGGCGCCGATGAGCCGACTGCAGCTTGCCGCGGATTCGGTCGCGAAGAGTTCGGGCCGAGGTCAAGGCCAGAAGACGGATAGCGTGGCTGCGACCATGAAGCTGGCGCCGAGCGCGCAGTTCGCGGCGATCCTGAAGTCGCTGACGGCCGAGAGCGGAAGCTGGAGCCGGGAGTCGGAGATGAAGTTCGACTCGACGCTGGGGCACGGAACGAGCACGGCGCAGTTGACGGCGCAGCAGAAGACGGTGCGGGCGGCCGATCCGAGCGGATCGCGGCAGACGGGCAATGTCGGTGTGGATGGCGGCATCGGGTCGGGCTTGGGGCGGACGAACCTGCGCATGGCGATGGCGACGGAACGGTCGCTGGGGCCGGCCCAGGCGACGAGTCGGAACACGACGACGCATGTCGACCGGGCGCTGGGGCCGCGGCTGAGGCTGTCGGCGGACCGGGAGGCGCGGCTGGCGACGGGCTCACAGCGGACGACGAGCGTGAAGTCATCCTACCAGGCGGTGGCCGACCTGGGCCCGCGCACGAAGCTGACGACTCAGCTCAATACGCAGCGGACGAGCCAGAGCGAGCGGCAGATGATGCGGGATATGGTCTTCGAGCACCAGGCTCGAGCATTCCGGCTGCGCTCGCAGCAGCAGATGTGGCGCGAGGGCGCGGTGAAGCGGGCCGCCTCACAGTACGCGGTGGACCTGCCCAGCGGGCAGGTGCCGGAGTGGGCGAAGGACATCACCCGCGGGCACCAGTTCGCGGACGCGCATGACTATATGGCGCCGAAAGATCCGGCCTGGTTGGACATGCCGTTCTCGGGATTCCGGGTGTGGACGAAGCGCTACCGGGGCGGGAACGACGATCACGTGAAGAGCGTGGGCCTGGCGCATCGGACGATGATCTCGGATCGCTGTCACCTGCAGGTGGCGATGCAGAAGCGGCCGGAGGGGGAGGATGGCGAGCTGAAGGGGCGGCCGCTACCCGTGGCGCGCAAGGTGGTGGAGGTGGGCACGCTGGTGACGGGCCGGCTGGTGGCGCACACGCGGTACACGGATGATGAGAGCACGTCGGGGCCGTTCGTGCGGCGGCACGATATCGGGTTTGGGCTGAGGGGTCTGCTCTCGGATCAGGAGCAGTTGGAGGCGGTGGTCTCGCGGGAGATCAGCAACGGTCTGGACAAGGCGAGCGGGCGCACCAGCGTAACGCTGATGTATGCGCTGAAGGCGAGCGACGAGCAGCAGGTGAGCTTCAAGGGGGGCTATGCCTGGCCGACGACGGGGGCGCAGGCGCCGCGGCCGGAGTATCGCTGGAGCCTGGGGTATAGTAAGCCGATCTGAGGGGATAGGTCGTAGAGGGTGCTGATCGCGGCAGATAGGCATCGCCGTCGAGCTTAGGAGGGAGCGACGATGCGTCTTGACATGCGAGCTGGCCTACTCTTGGTAGCGCTGATGCTGGCCTCTTTCCCCGTAGTATCCTGGTGCGATACACCGCCGCGGGACGCTCTGCAGCCGTGGAACCCCAGTCTGTCGTCACAGGGCCAGCCGGGCTATGACGCCCGACTCGATGAGCCGGTGAAGTTCTGGCAGCCTGGCATCACGCTGGCCGAGGTGTTTGCCAGCATCAGGCAGCAGACCGGCGTAACTCTGGGCTTCTTCCCCGCGGACGACGAGAACCAGCGAGTGCGCGTGCACCTGTTCCTGAACCCCGGTGAGCCTCCGTCACTCCGCAGCCTCCTGGTGCAGCTCGCGTGGGTGACTGACTGCTCGTTCTCCGAGGCCGAGCAGGATGGGCAGATAGCCTACTATCTCATGGCGACCAGCATCGCGCGAGGCGCCGACGAGGGGTTGAAGGCGCGCGAGGTGCAGGCGCATACGGAGGTGGCTCAGACGCAGCGGGCAGTCCTGGACAAGCTGGCGGAACTGCGGGAGGCGTTGGAGCTTCCGCGAGAAGAGGCGATCGCCCGCTATCAGGGCAAGGATGATCGCATGCTGCTCGGCCTGCTCGATCCACCCCACCGGGCAGCGGCGCAGATCGCGGTGCTGCGCCTCCTGCCCTGGGTCGGCACGCTGCAGATGGAGCCGGATGAGCCGCCGATCTACCGCGGGTATGGCCTCGGGTACACCGCCGGGGCGATGACGCCGGAGGAGCAGGCCGCCTGGGTCACGGCGTTCGGCATTGACCCGAATGGGATGGAGTTCCAGAACGACAAGGTGTGCTTCGGCGCTGGCGTGATGTCGGCAGGTTCCGCGGAAGTGTCATGCCCGACGCTCTTGACCGCGACCGGGGGAGTCGAGAACGCGGGAGTGTATCCAACCGATCGCTACACGGTTCTCGACCTCGGCCGGGAAGCCGCCCTCGCCCCGGAGGAGCAGATCACGCTGCGGCGCGAGCTCGGCGAGCAGATCAGCCAGGCGGACGAGAAGACGTTCGTGGATCAGCGAAAGAAGGAGCTGGCAGTCGCGGCCGAGGTCGCGCAGGTGGAGGCCTCCGGCGCGGCGCTAACCTCCCAGTTCTCCAACGCACTGGCGGGAGCAGCGCTGGTGCTAGAGCCAGGGAAGACCTACCAGGCATGGCAGATCGAGGAGGCGGTGGCACGGGCAACCGGCCTTAGCGTGGTGTCTGACGGCCTGCTCTACGCCTCCGCGGCTGCGGCCCCGTCGGGACAGGCCCGCGTCTTGGCAACGCTGGAGGCGCTCTGCTCGATACCGTCCCGAGACTTCATGCACTCTCCTGAGTGGGAGTGGGGAGACGTAGGGAGCTTCCTGCGCTTCCGCACCTCGAATCGTGATGTCTGGCGGGCGGCCATGCTGCTGCAGGCGACGGTCGACTGGCTAGACGTCGAGGTCCGCCCCTTCCTCCCGAAGCCGGAAGAGAGCGCGAAGTCCGTGGGGTTCACCCTCACCATCGATCCCGAGCAGTGGACGCGACAGTTCGCCCGCCTGAGCGATCTCCAGATGCGGTACGGCGCGCGCGTGCTGCATGGGGATCCACGCGATCCGGCCGAAGTTGCGCGGCACGCGACCTGGGAGTTGGCTTCCCAGTACGTGCAGGCCGGCATGCTGCTGCTGCGCTTCCTGGGCGACATGGACAGCGCCCAGTGGGAGCTTGCCCGCGCCGGCACGCTTCGCTTCCCCGAGGACGTGACGCCGGACCAGGGAAGAGCGCTGGCGCAGGCACTCGCCGAGAACGTGTTGGTCCCGCCCGCGGCCAATGACTATCCGCACATTCGCATCTCACTCGACGAGGCCGAACTGCGCCAGTACCCGAAAACCGGAGCCAGTCTGGTATTCTGGACCTACTCATCGGCGGGCAAGGGCGAGGGCGGTGGGAGTTACGACGTCTTGGTAGGGGCCCCGCCGAAGGCCTGCTATCGAATAAAGCTATCAGCCAGCCCAACGGAGGGGGCATCGGCGGAAGATGCCCGCCGCTTCGAGAAGCAGGTTACGTTTCTGCCCAAGACGCTCACTGTGGAGGCGCAGATCCCCTAGTAGGCGTTGGGCGTCGCATGGTCCGGGGGCGGACGCGAGGAACGAACACCGAGATTGCCACAGGGCGGCGACTCTGTCGCTGCCCCTCGCAATGACAGTGGGGGAGGGAGTGGCAGGACCGAGGTCCTGCCGAACGGGGGAAGGGGAGAGGCACGCCGGGGGCGGACGCGAGGAACGAACACCGAGATTCCCGCTAGAGGCGGGCAAGGCCACGGGGCGGCGACTCTGTCGCTGCCCCTCGCAATGACAGTGGTGGGGGGGGCAGGAGGCGGGCGGCTGCTCTCTGCGGGGCTCCTGCGAAGCTTACGAGAATGTGGAATAAGCGGTTGTGGTGCGGCGGTTCCACACCGGCACTTCACCTTTTGCACTTGTAGAAGTGGAGTCTTTCCATGGCAGTAAGCCGCAATTCCAAGCCAGCACAGCAGAAAAAGGGGATACCGCGAGGAGCGATCGCGGCTGGTCTGCGCTGTCTGGTGTTGGTGACAGTGTTTGCGCTGACGCGCCTGCAGGGGGCGGCGCATTCCCATCTGTTCGAGATCGCGGTGGCGGCGGGGGCGGTGTATGTGATGGTGACGACGTTCGTGCCCCTGAGCCGGCGCGATCCGCGACGGGCGGCGATGCTGACGCAGGCGATCGATGTGGCGCTGATCACGCTGCTGGTCTACGCGGACTCGGGTGTGACCAGCAACTACTACCTGCTCTATTTCGTGCCCATCCTGGTGGCCGGGGCGAAAGCGGACTTCCGAGACGCGATCGTGGCGGCGGGGCTGTCGGCCGCGGGCTATCTGGTAGTGGGCGCGCTGCAAGGCCCGACGGCGGTCGTGACCACAAGCGCGATGTCGCGGGCGCTCTCGTTCGGCATCCCGATGGGCATGATGGCGATCTTCTTCGCGATTCTGGTGAACGAGCAGCAGAAGCATGCACGGCTGGCCCAGCAGTATGACGACGCGATGCGGGCGAAGGCCGATTTCCTGTCGAAGGTGTCGCACGAGTTCCGGACGCCGCTGACGGCGATCGTGGGGTTCAGCCAGTTGCTCTACGAGCATAGCGGTACGCTGGATCCGAAGCGGCAGAAGGAGTACCTCGTCATCGTGCGAGAGCAGTCGCAGCACCTGGCGCGCATGATCGAGGATATCCTCGACCTGACCAAGATCGAGGAGGGCCGGCTGAAGCTGAAGCGGGAAGCGATGCAGGTGTCGGATGTGATCGAGACGGCGCTGATGCTGCTGGACCACCCGGAGGATCGCGAGCGGGTCGCGCTCTCGGTGGAGCCGCGGACGCGGGCGGTGTACGCCGATCGCAGCGAGATCGAGCAAGTGATGGCGCGGCTGCTGCACACCGCGTTCAAGCTGTCGGAAGTCGGGGCGTCGGTGCCGGTGCGGATCGGCCCGGCGGTCGAGGAAGATACGATACAGGTCAGCATACACCTCACGCCGCTGGACGAGTGTGAGGAGACGCTGGCGCCGTTGACCGAGAGCGCCGAGAAGATGGTGGCGCGGAAGTCCAACGGGAAGAGTCTTGGCCTCGCGGTGGCCAGGGCGCTGATCGAACTGCATGGCGGTCGTATCTGGGTGGAGGAGAGCTATGATACCGGCGTAGCTCTCACGTTCGTGCTCCCGGTGTGCCAACCAAAGGAGATCGGGCCAGAGGTGATTGTGGGTTTGACCATCGGGTCCGAGGCGGCAGGAGCGGAGGCTCATGGCGAGGATAATGATCGTGGACGACGACCCGTTCGCGCGGAGGCTCATGCGGGACAGCCTTGATCTGTCGGGTGAGCACTATCAGGTCTTCGATATGGATCGAGGTAAGCTCGCGCTGGAGCTGATCGCGGTGGAACGGCCGGACGTCGTGCTGCTCGATATCAGCATGCCCGAGATCGGCGGGATCCCGGTGTGCACGGAGATCAAGCGGAACCCGGCGACGACGGAGGTGAGGATCATCATCGTGAGCGCGCACTGCGGGAGTGACTTCATCGCGGAATGCTTGAGCGCGGGCGCGGATGATTATGTCACGAAGCCGTTCCAGCCGGATGAGCTGGCGCGACGCGTGAGGAAGGTGCTGGCCGAGGCGGTGATGGCGTAGGGGGTATCCACCGCAGAGACGCAGAGGGAATGGCAAGGCGCGATCCCCGCCGGAGGCGGGCAAGTTTCGCTGTGCTCAGGATGAGAGCAACGGCGGAACGGCAACGGCAGTAACCGCAGATTGCGCACCCTCCTCACGGCCGGCGGGCAGGGATTGCGCAGATTAGGCCCGCCTACCGGCGGGCGAACGGCAACGACGAAGCACCGCGGGGCAGCGACTGTGTCGCTGCCCTTCGCAATGGCAACGGGAGGAGGGAGGGCGTGATGAATCACGCCCCTACGGGAGGGGCTTCGGCAGTAGAACTACCGAAGCAACGGGAAACCCCCTCACCGGCTCTTAGCGTCCTGGCGAGAGCATTGGGTGGCAGCGGCGGGAGGGAGTGGCAGGAGGCAAGCTCCTGCCCAACGGGGAGACGGCGGGATTGCCACGCGCGCCTCGGCTCCAGTCGGAGCCGAGGCGACTCGCAATGACAGTGAGGGAGGAAGTGGCAGGACCGAGGTCCTGCCGAACGGGAGGAGGGAGGGCGTGATGAATCACGCCCCTACGGGAGGGGCTTCGGCAGTAGAACTACCGAAGCAACGGGAACGGCGAGATTGCCACGGGGCGGCAACGGCCGCCCCTCGCAATGACGGCAGGAGGTCGGCGTTGACACCCCTTATCGGCTGACTTAGAATGCACGCGGGCGTCGCGGTGCTGGCGGCGCGGATTTCACGTACGGGGGAGTGCGGTGCCTGATGTGCATTCCGAGGTGGTGATCGATTCGCCGCCGCCGTCTGTGTATGCGCTGGCGAAGGACGTGGAGGGGTTGCCGGAGTTCCTGCCCAACGTGCAGAGCGTGGCCATCCGGGAGCGGGATGGCTCCCGCACGGTGAGCGAGTGGGTGGGGCTGGTGCCGGAGTTCAGGCGGACCATCAAGTGGGTGGAAGAAGATGTCTGGGACGATGGCGCGATGCGTTGCCAGTTCCGCTCTCTGTCCGGGGATTGGGACCGCTATGAGGGGTTCTGGACATTTGCGGCGGAGGGAGCGGGCACACGAGTGACGCTGGGCATCAGCTATGACTACAATGTGCCGCTGATCGGTCCGCTGATCCAGAAGCTGCTGCAGAAGCTGGTGCAGCGCAATGCAGAGGAGACACTGGACGGGCTGAGGCGGCGGGTGATGAAGGAAGGCTGAGTTGGCGGAACCGAAGGAAATCGCAATCATAGGGGCGGGTCCGGCCGGGATCTTCGCGGCGCTGGCGCTATCAGGGGTCGAGGGGACGCGGGTGCGCGTCTTCGACAAGGGCCCGGACATCGACGAGCGGCTGGCGAACCGGGAGGCGGAGAAGGGGGAGCGCGATCCGAAGTGGATGCTCTGCGGGTGGGGCGGGGCGGGCGCGTTCTCGGATGGCAAGCTGACGCTCTCGACAGAGATCGGCGGGCAACTCACCACCTATCTGCCGCGGCCGCAGGTGGAGGCGCTGCTGGACGAGGTCGACCGGATGTGGCTGAGGTTCGGGGCGCCGGAGCAGTTGTACGGCGCGGATGAGGAGGCGATGGCCGGGTTGGCGCACCGCGCCACGGCGGCGGACCTGGAGTTCATCGGCACTCGCATCCGCCACCTGGGAACGGATCGGTGCCCGGTAGTGCTGCAGGAGATGCGACGTTCGCTGGGCGGGAACGTGGAGGTCCATGCGCGGGAGGCGGTCGAGCGGGTGATGGTGGAAGACGGCGCGGTGGCGGGGGTGGAGACATCGGAGGGCAAGAAGTACCGAGCCGATTTCGTGATCGCGGCTCCGGGTCGCGAGGGCTCCGAGTGGTTCATGAAGGAGGCGGCGCGACTGGGCCTGGAGCGCGCGGACAACCCGGTGGATGTGGGGGTGCGGGTGGAGGTGGCGGCGGAGACGCTGGCGGAGATCACGAGCGTGGCCTATGAGTCGAAGCTGATCTTCTACTCGCGCAGCTTCGATGACAAGGTGCGCACGTTCTGCATGTGCCCGTATGGGGAAGTGGTGACGGAGCAGTCGGATCACGTGGTGACGGTGAACGGGCACAGTTACGCGCACAAGCGGACACCGAATACGAACTTCGCGCTGCTGGTGAGCACTCGCTTCACGGAACCGTTCCACGATCCCATCGCCTACGGCCGGTATCTGGCGCGGCTGGCGAACCTGATCAGCAACGGGGTGATCTGCCAACGCCTGGGCGATCTGCGATTGGGGCGGCGCTCGACGGAGCAGAGGATCGCGCGGGGGCTGGTGCGGCCCACGTTGGAGTCGGCGACGCCGGGCGATCTGAGCTTCGTGCTGCCGCACCGGCATCTGACAGGGATACTGGAAGCATTCGACGCGCTGGATCGCTTTGTGCCCGGGCTCGGATCGCGTCACACGCTGCTCTATGGGATCGAGATCAAGCTCTACTCGGCGCGGCCGCGGCTGAGCGATGCGCTGGAGACGAAGGTGGGGAATCTGTTCGCGGTGGGCGATGGGGCGGGGGTGACGAGGGGGTTGCTACAGGCGAGCGCGAGCGGGTTCCATGCGGGGCAAGAGGTGTGCCGCCGGATCGGGTCCGGCTAGCGTCGCGGGTTTCACTTGGCCGGGAGGGGAATCCCGGCGGCGGCGAGGTCCGGCTGCATGGCGGCGCTGCGCACGAAGCCGATGAAGTCCTGCGCGAGAGCGGTTCTGGGGCTGCCTTTGCAGATGCCCATCTGCATGCTGGCCGGCCGCTCGTTCGGATAGCTGATGGACGGCCCCAGCGTAATCATGGCGGCGTCCGCCCGGCCCGGCAGTTTCAGCAGCAGACAGGGGTCATAGATCACACCCGCCGAGGCCTCGCCCTTGGCGATCGCGCTGAGGGCTTCGCTTCCACTCCGCTGTAGTTCCAACTTGTGCTGCGCGTTGGCCCAGAGGCCCAGGCGCTCGAGCGCATGCTTGGCTTCAGTGCCGAGGGAGGTGACGCCGGCGAGGGGCATGACGATGGACTTGATGGAGTCGGAGGCGAGGTCTTCGGGCCTGCTGATGGGGGGATTGGAGGCGGGGCTGGCGATGGTCAGGGTGAAGCGACCGACACTGCGCCGCATGGAAGCGTCCATGCGGCCGTCGCGCTCCAACATGCCGAACTCGGATTCCCCAAGGCAGATGAAGAGGTCAGGCGTCGCTCCGCCCTCGATCTTCTGCACGAGGGCGGCGGGCTCTCCGCCTTCGACCTTCAGCTTCTTGCCGGGGTTGGCGGCAGCGAACTTGGCGCCGGCGGACTCGATCACGGGGACGAGGGCGCAGGCGACATAGGCGGTGAGGGTATCGGGGTCGCCGGACGCGGCAGATGGAGCCGGCTTCCTGGCGCGCGAGCAACCGACCGCCAGTACCAGCACTCCCAACAGGAGCGGTGTCAGTCTTTTCAGGTTCAGCATCACAGCCGCGCCTCGGCCCTCGCTTGGCGCTAGGGAGGGCGAACAGAACGTCCCATCCGTCGCCTGGGATGGGAGCAAGTCTGCACCCTCACGATGCGAAGTCGGGGTGGGCAGATTTGAACTGCCGACCTCACGGTCCCGAACCGTGCGCTCTAGCCAAGCTGAGCTACACCCCGGCACTGAAGCGGCCGCCGCAGGAGGCCGGCGAAGCGCTTCCGACTCCGCATGATAGCATGCGCGGGAGGCATCGTCAACGCGGGGGAGGAGGGAGGACTGAGAGGGGAAAGGGGAGAGGCGAACGGCAACCAGGCGCCGGCGCGTTGTGGGGCGGCTGGGGGTGTGCTAGAATCGGCGGCGGGGTCAGGAGGCGCGCGATGGAGTGCCCGAACTGCGGACGGAAGGCGGAGGAGGGGACGAACTTCTGCGCTCATTGCGGGGCTTCGCTGCGCTCGCAGGCGCTCGATCGCATGATCCAGGACGCGCGCCGGTTGGTGGACGCAAACCCCGAGGAACGCTTCCGCGCGCTTCAACCTGGCCCTGGCCTGCAAGTTGGGCGGGCTCGATGAGCTGGCGCGGGAGGAGTTCGGGCGGGTGGCGGCGATGCAGCCTGACTATGGGGACGCATACTATGAGATGGGGGCGCTGTACGCGAAGGCGGGTCAGTTGGAGGAGGCGCGGGCGGCGCTGCGGCGCGCGCTGGAGGTGGAACCGGGTCACGCGAAGGCGGCGCGGTTGCTGGAGCGGTTGGAGGGGAGGTAGGCGGAAATCATCATCCGCAGATGGCGCAGATTACGCGGATTGGTGCCCGCTGACGCGGGCGGAACGGCATTCACCGCAGAGGCGCCCGCCTACGCCAAGGTCGCCTGAGGCGACTGAAGCTTCGGCGGGCGGGCTCCGGGCGCGGAGAAGGTAAGCCGCCTTCGGCGGAGGGAACGACGAGATTGCCACGGGGCGGCAACGGCCGCCCCTCGCAATGGCAGGCAGGGACGTAGTGGCAGGAGCAAGTCGCCGGAGACGACCAAGGCTTCTGCCAAACGGGAGGAGGGCGCAATGAATTGCGCCCCTACAGGCTGGGGGAGAGGCGCGTTGGGCGCGGGAGCAGATACCGAGATTGCCACGGGGCAGCGCCTGTGTCGCTGCCCCTCGCAATGACATCTTGGGGCAGGTCAGGACGGGATGGCTTGTTTGAGCAGTTCGAGGGTTTCGGGCTCGTTGACGGGGCGGGGGTTGGTCTTGACGGCTCCGGCGAGGAGGCCGTCTTTGGCGAGTTTGGGTAGGTGGTTGGAGGGGATGTCGAGTCCGGCGAGGCCGAGGGGGACGTGGAGGTCCCGCATCAGTGATTCGACGGCCTCGGCGGCGTCATCGGCGGTGGCAGTGGGACGGCCGGTGAGGGCCTGGCCGACGCGGGCGAGCTTGGCGTGCGCGTGGGTGTCGTTGTAGCGCATGACGGCGGGCAGCATGCGGCCGCAGGCTTCGCCATGGGGAACGGCGTAGCGGGCGCCGATAGGGTGGGCGAGCCCGTGCACGAGCCCCAGGCCGGCGTTGGCGAAGGCCATTCCCGCGGTCATGGAGGCGAAGGCCATGCCTTCGCGGGCCGGCCGGTCGGCGCCGTCGGCGAATGCCTGGCGCAGGTGGATGCCAACGAGTTCGATGGACTGTAGAGCCAGCCCCTCGCTGGGCGCGGTGGCGCCGGTGGAGAGGTAGGATTCGGTGGCGTGGGTGAGGGCGTCTAACCCGGTGGCGGCGGTGATAGCCGGAGGCAGGCTGACGGTCAGTTCGGGGTCGGTGATGGCAACCCGGGCGAACCAGTAGGGGCTCCGCATTCCCATCTTGATCTCCCTCTCGTCGTCCATCAGCACGGCGACGGAGGTGATCTCGCTGGCGGTGCCGGAGGTGGTGGCGATGTTGATGAGAGGGAGGCCGGGGCGGTCGATGGCCTTGCCGCGCAGGTAGTCGAGGATGGAGCCCTCCAGGACGGCCGTGGCGGCGATAGCGCGAGCGGCGTCCATGGGACTGCCCCCGCCCAGGCCGATGAGCAGGTCGCAGCTCTCGGTCCGCGCGATGTTGGCGGCGCGGTCAACGGTTCTGGTGCTGGGGTCGGACTCGACCTCGTCGAACAGCACGACGCTGACGCCGGCGGCGGAGAGCAGCTTGGTGACCCGGTCGGCGATGCCAGATCGCTTCATGGCGGACCGGCCGGTGACCAGCAGGGCGTGCCGGCCGAGCTTGGCCGCCTCTTCGCCAACCTTCTCAACCGCGCCCCACCCGAAGTGGGTTACGCCGGGAAGCCTGAATTCGTATGGCACGATGTCACTCCTTGGAGGGGAACAGCCAGGGAAGGAGGTTCTGCTTGGGGGCGGGTGGGTCCTGGCGGTGGGGGGGGGAGGAACGGCAACGGCGATCATCCGCAGATGGCGCAGAGGACGCAGAGGGATGGCGGTACGGCTGGCACCCATTGCCCGGCACGATTGTGCCGGGCAGAAGTCCGCTGGGGGCGACTGGCCGTTCGTCCCCCAGACCCCCTCACCGGCTTCTGGCGTCCTGGCGAAAGCACGGGGTGGCAGCGGGGGAAAACGAAGCCACGGACGGTGACAAACACCGAGATCACCACGGGGCGGTGACGGAGCCGCACGACGCGATGGCCGTGAAGTACAACGCTAGAGCTTGAGGCGAAAGATGACGGTCTCGGTCATCTGGAGGAGGATGGCGGCGGCGAGGACGCCGGCGAGGATGACGACGGCGTTTTCGGCGGAGAACCACTGGGCCTCCTGGAGGGGCTGGGCATAGGGAACGGCGGCGACGGTGCCGGCGAGGAGGCTGCCCAGGTACTGGTCGAGGTACTGGTAGCCGTCCCGGAGGGGGGTGATGAGCATGCCGATGATGGCGGCGGCGGCCGGGTAGGCGAGCCAGGAGAGGACGCGGTACTTGAACTTCTGGTGGTCGAGGTAGATGGGGCACTCGCCGCAGGGAGGTCGGTTGCGACGGACCCGGGAGGGGGCCTTCTTGAGGGGCGCGGGTCGCTTGGCCTGCATCTGCTGAGCCCGAGACTGGACAGTCTGCATCTCTTCGGCGACCTGGACCTTGGCGCGGGAGCCGACGGTATCGAGCAGCCGGGTAGCAAGCCCCTGGTCGCAGTAGCAGCCGGAGCGGGCCTTCCAGCAGGATTTCTGCTCGTGGTAGCGGGGACAATGCACCCGGAGACTGCCGCGGCAGAAGTGAAGCTCCCAGCACTTGCGCATGAGGGAGGGCTTGCCGCCGATGGGCTCCTCGGACATGTTGGCCATGGCAGAGGCGAAACCGGCGTGGCGGGTGATGGCACCGGTGCGGGGGGCATAGGACACGAGGATGACGCGCCCGATGACGGCCCGCAGGAAACCGAGGACCATCATGATGCCGCCGGAGGTCTGGAAGCTGCCGATCATGGAGTAGGAGAGGTCAACCAGGTCCTGGGCGCTGGTGGCCGGGACGCGGCTGCGGATCACGATTGGGAGAACAAGCCAGCAGGCAACCCCCGCCACGAGCAGCATGAGGCCGGTCGCTTCGGCCCGGTAGTGGCGAATGCTTGCCGCGAGCAGACAGAGCCAGAGCCCCCAGAGGAAGACTTGGCTGATGAATCCGACATTGCGCTTGACGCCCTCGAGGGCGGTGCCGGCGATGATGGGGGCGGCCAGCCCACCTGACATGAGGATGAACATGAGATAGGTGAGGCTGAGGAGCGCGGCGACGGCGCTAAGGCAGATGCACTGCTCCAGCGCTCTCTGCCAGGCAGGTCGAACTACCCGTTCGGGCTCGGTGCGGGGCTTCGGTCTACGGCCACCCATCCCGATCGTCTCCCTCGGCGCATCCCGTCTTGAGATGGCCCACAATCGCAGTATAGCCGAGGCAGAGGCGGCTGACAAGGGCTGGAGGGCGCTGTATCCACCCAAGGAGGGCGGGAGACCGGGCTGCGAATTTCTCCCAATTCCCCCTTGACAGGGCCCTGGGGGGTCGCTATACTCCGTGCAACAAACCGCATATGACCCCTGGTGGCGGGTCTACATAAGTGACAGGCTAACCCCACCCCAAACCCCACCCCACCACGAGGCGGCAGACTCCCCCGGTCTGCCGCCTCACCTTTTTTTGGGGGGGGGGGGCGGCATTCGCCGCAAAGGCGCAGAGGGCGCAGAGAACGGCGAAGGCGTGATCCTTCGCTGCGCTCAGGATGACAGCAACGGCGGAACGGCGACGACGAGATTGCCACGGGGCGGCGACGGCCGCCCCTCGCAATGACAGTAAGGTGGGCCAGTTGCGTGACTGGCTTGACAGTGTCGTCGGTGATTGGTAGGGTCAGCAGAAGCGCTGATGGCGGCGCGGGACGAGGGGGGGGACGCAAGAATTAGCCGAATCGGAGGGAAGTAGCTGTGTCAAAGTGGCAATGCACCGCCTGTCCTTACGTCTATGACCCCACGGTGGGGGATCCGGAGAACGGGGTGGCGCCCGGGACGGCATTTGAGGAACATCCCGGACGACTGGACGTGCCCGGTGTGCGGGGTGTCGAAGGACCTGTTCGAGGAGGTCGTGGAGTAGTCGGGAACCACGCGGAAAGCTGAGGTGTAGGGATAGTGCGAGCGGTTTTGCAGCATGGGATTCGGGATGTGCGCACGGGGGAGATGGCGGACCCGAAGCCGGGGCCTGGGGAGGCGTTGCTGCGCACCCGGGCGGTGACGATCTGCGGGTCGGATATCCACGCCTGGGCGGAGGGGGCGGTGGGCGGGGTGAAGTGGGACATCCCCTTCGTGCCCGGCCATGAGGCGTCGGCGGTGGTGGAAGACCCGAACGGGTCCGGCCTGAAACGCGGCCAGCCGGTGGTGGTAGACCCGGCGGCCTCCTGCGGCGAGTGCGATATGTGCCGGATGGGAGACTTCCATCTCTGCCGGAAGGTCAGATTCCTGGATCTACCGCCGATACACGGAGCGATGAGGGAGCTGTTCGCCTGGCCCACGTTCCGAGTCTTCCCGCTTCCCGAGGCGATGGACCCGGTGGAGGCGCCGCTGCTGGAGCCGCTGTCGGTGGCGGTGCATGCGGTGGAACTCACCCTGAACCTGGAGGGGGCGACGGTGGCGGTGGTCGGGTGTGGCGCGGTGGGGCTGCTGACGCTGCAGGCGGCGCGTCTGAAGGGTGTGAAGAGGGTGATCGCGGCGGACCTGATCCCGGAGAGGCTGGCGCTGGCGAGCAAGCTCGGCGCGGATGAGGTGATCCGGGCGGACCAGGTGGCGACGGCGGAGGAACTGATGAAGGCGACGGGCGGCCGGGGGGTTGACGTCTCCTTCGAGGCAGCGGGGCCGCCGGAGGCGCTGCGAGTCTGCATCGAGGCGACGCGGCCGAAGGGTCATGTCACGGTGATCGGGGTGCCCTCGGAGGACGACTACCTGCTGCCAGCGCAACCGCTGCGGCGGCACGAGTTGACGCTGCAGTTCGTGAGGCGACAGAACGAGAACTTCCCGGAGTCGATCGCGCTGGCGGGGGAGGGGCGAGTGAAGCTGAGCCCACTGCTCACGCACCGGTTCCCGATGGAGCGGGCGCGAGAGGCGTTCGAACTCGCTGAGCGAAAAGGGGACGGAGCGGTTCGGGTCGCGGTCACGTTCTGACGCGAGCATCTACCCAGCGACCCCGCCGCGGGGGAGGGAGATGTCGCGCCGCAGGTTCTCACTGGGTATCGACTTCGGGACGGAGAGCGGCCGGGCGCTGCTCGTCGATGTCGCGCACGGGCGAGGAGGTCGCCACCTGAGGTCTACCCGTATGCCGACGGCGTGATCGACCGCACGCTGCCCGAACGGCGCAGCCGCTGCCGCCGGACTGGGCGCTGCAGAACCCCGCGCGACTACCTCGAAACCCTCCGCCAGCACCATTCCCGCGGTGCTGAAGTCCTCGGGGATCTCCCCCGACGATGTGATCGGCATTGGCATCGACTTCACGGCCTGCACCATGCTCCCCACGGATGCCAGCGGCACGCCGCTCTGCCTGAGGCCGGAATGGCGCAAGCAACCCGCACGCCTGGGTGAAGCTGTGGAAGCACCACGCGGCCCAGCCGGAGGCGGACAGGATCAACGCCATCGCCCAACAGCGCGGCGAGACCTGGCCTCAGCGGTATGGCGGCAAGTACTCCTCCGAGTGGTTCTTCTCCAAGGTGCTGGCAGATCCTGGACGAGGCGCCGGAGGTGTACGCGGCGGCCGACCGGCTGCTGGAGGCGGCCGACTGGTCGGTGTGGCAGCTCACCGGCCGGGAGACGCGCAACCTGCCGCCGGCGGGCTACAAGGCGATGTGGGAGAAGCAGCGCCGGGTTCGTGAGCAACGAGTTCCTGGCAGCGCTTGGACCCGCGGCTGGAGCGGCGTCGTGGACGAGAAGATGCTGCGCGACGGTCTCGCGCGCTGGGCAGAAGCGCGGGCGGCCTGACGGAGGAGATGGCAAAGCTGACCGGGCTGCGGGCGGGCACTCCGGTGGCGGTCGCGCAACGTGGACGCGCACGCCGCGGTGCCCGCGGCCGGGATTCGCGAGCCTGGCAAGATGCTGATGATCATGGGCACATCCATCTGCCACATGCTGCTGGGCACGGAGCAGCAAGCCGGTCGCCGGGATGTGCGGGGTGGTGGAGGACGGGATTCTGCCCGGGCTTCTTCGGCTACGAGGCGGGGCAGTCGGGCGCGGGGGACATCCTCGCCTGGTTCGTGCGGACCTTCGCGCCGCCAGACGGGAGCCGCGACCCGCATGAGGCGCTGGAGCGCGAAGGCGGCCAAGCTCGCAGCCGGGCGAGTCGGGCCTGCTCGCCCTGGACTGGTGGAACGGCAACCGCTCGGTGTTGGTGGACACGCACCTGTCGCGGGCTGCTGCTGGGGGCGACACTGGACACGACGCCGGTCGAGATCTACCGAGCGCCGATCGAGTCCATCGCCTTCGGCACCCGCGACCATCATCGAGAACTTCGAGCAGTACGGCATCGCGGTGAATGAGCTGTACGCCTGCGGGGGGATGCCGGAGAAGAACACGCTGCTGATGCAGATCTTCGCCGACGTGACGGGGCGGTCGATCAAGCTCGCCCGCTCGTCGCAGACGTCGGCGCTGGGGGCGGCGATGTTCGGGGCGGTGGTGGCGGGAGGCGAAGGCCGGCGGGTACGCAAGCATCTACGATGCCATCGCGCAGATGGGCGGGCGTGAGGGATACGGTCTACACGCCGAAGGCGGAGAACCACGCGAGTTACGGGGAGCTGTTCAAGGAGTACGTGCAGCTCCACGATCACTTCGGGCGCGGGGGCAATGAGGTGATGAAGCGGCTGCGGGCGACGAAGGCGCGAGCAGCGGAATCGCCAGGCCTAATGGGTAGAGACAGGAGAAATAGGATGAAGAAGGTGAAGATCGGGTTCATCCCCTCGCACCGGATGCCGTTCGGCGAGCAAGTGGGCGGTGGAGATGCGGGCGCGCTGTCTGAAGGCGATGAAGAAGGTCCCCGGGGCGGAGATCGTCGTGCCCGACGACAAGCTCACGTTCAAGGGCGTGGTGCGCAACCTGGAGGACGCGAAGAAGACGCTGGCAGCTCTTCCAGGAGCAAGGACGTGACGGGCGTGATCGTGGGCGGGATGACCTTCGGGCAGGAGGTCTCGGCGGTCGGCGTGATCATCGCGGGGCTGCCGAAGGGCGACGCCGGTGCTGCACTTCGCCACGAAGGGGCAGGTGGACCCGGACGGGACGCGCCCTTCCGACTCGTGGTGCGGGCAGTTCATGATCGCATCGGCGATGAAGCGGCGAGAGATCCCGTTCGAGCACATCCCGACCTGCTTCCCGGAGGAGCCGGTGTTCGAGCAGGCGGTGTCGCGCTTCACGCGCGCCTGCGCGGCGCACGAAGGTGTTCCGCGGCAGCGCGCATCGGGCAGCTCGGCGTGCGACCGGAGGAGTTCGAGTCGGTGTGGTGGGACGAGGCGTCGCTGCAGCGCGACTTCAACCAGACGGTGGTCCCGATCGACCTGGCCGACATCTTCATGCGCCTGGACGAGGTGCGGCGCGAACGACGCCGAGGTGAAGAAGGTCGCGCGGAAGATCATCGGCCGGGGCCAAGATCGCCGGCGGAGGCGAAGGAGTTCGTGACGCACGCTCGCCCGGATGGAAGTGGCGATGCTGCGCCTGGCGCAGGAGAAAGAACCTGGACGCGCTGGCGGTGAACTGCTGGGAGCAGGTCCAGAAGCGCTATGGCATCTGCGTCTGCTCGGTGCTGGGCCGGCTGACCGATCAGGGCCTGCCTGTGCGCGTGCGAGGTGGACGTCTACGGCGCGGCGACACATGCTGGCCGCGTTCGGCGCGAGCCTGGGCAAGACGCCGCCGCACTTCATCGACTGGACCGAACTGCACCCGACGAAGGAGAACGTGTGGCTGGCCTGGCACTGCGGCAATGCCCCGCCGAGCCTCGTGCGCGCAGGCGACTGCGACGTCGTGCATCAGCAGCACAGCATCATCCCGCGCCGGCCGGCCTGGGGGACGCGCGAGTTCCGGCTGAAGACCGGCCCGGTGACCTGCTGCCGACTGGTGGAGTACGATGGCGTGGTTCACGATGTTCATCGGCAGCGGCGAGGTCGTGGACATGACGCCCAACGTCCGCGGGTCGTACGGCTGGGTGAAGGTGAAGGACGTGATGGATTGGGAGCAGAAGATGGTCGAGCACGGGATCATCCATCACGGGGTGCTGATCCACGACCCGGAGGTGGCGGACGCGCTGGAGAGTTTCTGCAAGTTCAATGGAATCGATGTGGTGAGGGGGGCGTAGGAGTACGGCAGTACGGCTAGCACTGACTGCCCGGCACAATTGTGCCGGGCAGAAGCCCGCTGGGGGACGACTGGCCGTTCGTCCCCCAGACCCCCTCCCCGCCTTCTGGCGTTCTGACGATAGCGCGGGGTGGCAGCGACAGGCCCTGCTTGTTGGCGGCCGGTTGGTGTGCTAGACTCAGGGTGAGGGAAGCGACCATGGGACTGACACATGTTGACATGGAGATCGCGAACCCGGCGGACCCGAAGTCGAGGGCTACGGTTCGGCTGTTAGTGGATTCTGGGGCAACGCTGTCCGTGGTGTCGGGCACGCTCCTGCGCCGGCTCGGGATTCGCCTCCACTCGAAGCGCAGTTCCATCCTGGCAAACGGGGAGAAGATAGAGCGCCAGATCGGAAACGCTGACTTCCTGTTCCAGGGGCAGCACGGGGCCTCGCCGGTGATCTTTGGGAAAGCCGGCGATAGCGATCTGCTGGGGGTGGTCACGCTGGAGGCGCTTGGGTTCATCCTCGATCCGCTGCGTAGGGAGCTGCGGCCGCTGCCGATGATGTTGGCGTGAGGCCCTCAAGGATCAGTCACGCTCTCGACCTGTTCTGGCTTCCAGCGATGTGGTAAACTCCGATAGCGCGCCCGTAGCTCAGCTGGATAGAGCACCAGACTTCGGATCTGGGTGTCGGGGGTTCGAATCCCTCCGGGCGCGCCAGGGGAACCCATGGCACAATCTCGACTGTCGGCGATCTCCTCGCGCTCTGGCCAAGGGAAGAGGTGATCGATCCGGAGTCGCATCACCCCAACACGCAGATGCCGGCGCAGGCGATGCCGAAGAGGCAATTGGATGCGTTAGCGGATTATCTGGAGGGGCTGAAGTGGGGGGACGCCGACGGCGGGAACGGCAACGGCAGTAACCGCAGATTGCGCAGATGACGCAGATTGGCGCCCGCCTAACGGCGGGCGGAACGGCAACGACGTGATCCTTCGCTGCGCTCAGGATGACAGCAACGGCACACGGCCCCACCCCTGCTGCGCAGGGGTAGGCTACTGGCTGAGGATGACAGTAGTGGGGGCGAACACCGAGATTGCCACGGGGCAGCGACGCGGTCGCTGCCCCTCGCAATGACAGCAGGAGAGCTACTTGCGCGGGACGACGTTGCTGGTGACGGGTGGGCCGCCGAAACGCGAAGGGATTCCACGCAGGGAGGACTTGAATGACGGCACGGAAGAGCTTCACCGCGGACGAGGCGAAGGCGATCGGCGAGCAGCTCGGGATCGATTGGGGCAAGTTCAATGTCGAGGAGTTCCGGATGGGGATGGACGTGGAGCTGGAGCATGGGCTGCGCGATCCACAGACGAATGTGACGAATGATGATCCGCTGATGACGGGGAGGATTGCGCTGGCGCACCTGAATGAGTTCCCGGATTACTATCAGCGGCTGGAGGGGATGGAGAAGGTGGCGGAGGCGTACTGGGAGGGGAAGTAGAGGGGATGATTAGCCGCCGATGAACGCCGATGGACGCAGATGAGGGGAGGCCGCCTTCGGCGGAGGAACGGCAGCGACAGTAACCGCAGATTGCGCAGATTACGCAGATGCAGCGGGCGAACGGATGCCCGCCGCGGGAAGGCGTGATCCCTCGGCTTCGCCTCAGGATGACAGCAACGGCCCCACCCCTGCTGCGCAGGGGTAGGCTACTGGCGCTAGCAGCCGAGTTCGCGGAGGCGTTGGTCGGAGATGCCGAAGTGGTGGGCGATTTCGTGGAGGACGGTGTGGCGGACCTGGGTGATGATGTCGGCGGGGGTGCGGGTCACTTGCTCGATGGGGCCCTGGAAGATGGTGATGCGGGCGGGGAAGAGGGGGGAGCCCCAGGCGGAACGCTGGGTGAGGGGGACGCCGTGGTAGAGCCCCAGCAGCAGATGGCCGGGCGGTAGTTCACGCTCGCCCAGGTGCTCGGCAGTTGGGTGGTTCTCGACGATGACCTCGACGTTCTCGAGCTTCTCCCGGAAGTCAGGTGGCAGACCCTCTAGGGCCTCGGTGACAAGTCGCTCGAACTCGGCGCGGGGGATTCGCATGGGGGGATTATAGCATGGGAGGGTCCTGAGGCGCAGAGGACGGCGGGACGGCTGCACTTATTGCCCGGCACAATTGTGCCGGGCAGAAGTCCGCTGGGGGACGACTGGCCGTTCGTCCCCCAGACCCCCTCGCCGGCTTCTGGCCTCCTGGCGAAAGCGCGGGGTGGCAGCGGAGTATGGAGGGGAGCCGAATAGGCTCCCCTCCGCGATACTCAGACGCCGAGGACTTTGAGGTAGTCGCGGCTGATGCGGCAGGATTCGGTGGGGTCGAGCTTGGTGGTGTCTTGCTCGACGACGATCCATTCGGGGTTGCAGGCGCGGGCGACTCCGAGGGCGGCAGGGAGGTCGACGGCCCCGCGGCCCAGCTCACGGAAGTCGTCGGCGCCGTCGCCACCAGTGCCATCTTTGAAGTGGAAGTAAAGGCAGCGGTCGCGATAGCAGTCGATGAACTCGGCCGGCTTCTCGCCACCGGCGTGCACCCAGTAGACGTCGGTGCAGAGCTTGACCAGCTCAGGATCGGTGGCGGCGAGCATGGTGTAGAAGGGCGTGGCGCCGTCGATCTTGCGGAATTCCCAATGGTGGTTGTGATAGCAGAGGGTGACACCGGCATCACGGCAGGCGCGGCCGGCGTCGTTGAGGACCCGGGCTACCGCGAGGTAATCGTCAATGGACTTGAGGGAGCTGTCGCCGGAGCTGATGACGAAGCGGCCGCCGAGCGCCTTGACGAGGGGAATGCGTTTCTTCAGCCCCTCCAGGTCTCTGAGATCATTGAGGCCGCCGTGGCCGCCGGCATAGGCGAGGCCGGCCTTCTTGGCGGCCGCCTGAACATTGTCAACCTCGGCCTGACTTGAGGGGATCCCGCCCTCGAAGCCGTCATAGCCGGCCGCGGCGACGCCGGCGAGGACGCCGGGAAGGTCGCTCTGCGCACGGCGTCCGTAGATGATGAGTTGGACCCCGACCTGCATCTTTGCCATCTCAGTCCCTCCATGTCGCGATATTCGGTCGCGTTCGCCTGGTTGCTTCTTCGGCGGGGCGGGAAACGCCTGCGGGTGCAGAGGAAGCGTTTCCAGGCGGTCAGGGCTACGCGGGGCGGCAGGTCCAGCAGGGGCGGCGGACTCCCAAACCAGGGCGTTTTGTGGAATAGGACCACCGGTTGCACCAAGGAAGCCCCGGGCGCGCGGCTCGGCTTCTCGGACGGCGGCAACGCAGCGGTTTGCGATGCGGGAAGTCCCGAAAGGGGCACGCCGACGAGAGGGCGAGTTCTGCGTGGGAAGCTCGGGGAGCGCGGGAAGGTCGGCGCAGACGGAATAGAGTGGTTCCGCGGAGCACGATTCTGCGCGTCTCCTTCCCTCACGGAAACGGCGGAGGTATCGGCAATGGAGAGCAGTCGAATCGACGGGACGGCCCTGGCGCCCTATGGGAACACGTCAGTGATCGCGTTCGTGAACGAGAAGGGCGGGGTAGCCAAGACCACTTCCTGCGTGAACCTGGCGGCGGCTTTGGCACAGCGTAACCAGCGAGTACTCTGCATCGACCTCGACCCACAGGCGAACGCGACGACGGCCTTCGGCATAGCCGCCGACCAGGCCATTTCCCGGGAGGCGCACTGCCTGCTGACGATGCCTCGCTTCCCACTGGAGCGCGCCATCGTCTCGACACAGATCGAAGGACTCGACCTGATTCCTTCGAGCGCGCGGCTGGCCGACTGCGATAAGACGCTGGTGATGGAAGTGGGCCGAGAGGGAAGGCTGCGGGGGAAGCTCCGTGACTTCTACCGGAGCGTGCTCACGGATAAGTATGACGCGGTGCTAATCGACTGTCCGCCGTCGCTGGACATGCTGACCATCAACGCGCTGACCGCGGCGACGCATATGATCGTGCCGGTGACGACGAAGTTCTACGCGCTGAAGGGAATGGCGCTGCTGGGAGACCTGGTGGCGACTCTGCACGAGCAGATCGGCGCCTCGGTGAAGCTGCTGGGCATTCTGATCACGATGTTCGACAAGAAGACGGCGCTCGACCTCACCATCTATCGTCTGCTGAAGGAGAAGGTCGAGAGCGAGTATGGAGATTACCTGTTCTCGACCATCATCTCGAAGAGCGTGGTGGTGAGCGAAGCGGAGGCCGGCGGGCTGCCGGTGCTGATGCGGGAGCCCGAGTCGCGAGCAGCGACGGCCTACCACGAGCTGGCGGCGGAGATGCTCGACCGGCTTCGGTTCAGCGTTCCCGGACTGGTCGGATCGGCCCCCGGGCATATGATGGCGCAGGTCTAGTAGCCCGAGGAGGGAGAATTGGCAATGACTACGATAGGCGATTCGAAGCTGACAGAGGCCTCGCCGTTCTCAGGTGAAGATTGCTCAGCGCTGATTACGGTGAGCACCCCTGACTGCGAGACCCCGATTTGCCGCCTCGGCGGCGCCAGGGACATCCTCGGCGATCTGACCGTGCGTCAGCTTATCGAGCGAGTGGTTAGCCCTAATTCGCTTCTTTCGGTGCAAGTGCCGATGACGCAGTTGGAGGCCGAGACGCCGACGGCGATGGCGATCAGTGAGTTGCTGACGGCGGGGTGCGAGGTCATCCTCGAAGGCGATGGCAGCGCGCCGGTTCCGCTGGACCAGCCCGCGGCGGCGATCACCGAGGCGCAAGTGGGCGCGCAGGGCAGCTCGTTCGTTAGTATCAGCCTGGAAGTGCGAGCGGCAAGCGACGGCGTGGACGCCGCACACGAGCGAAGGCAGGTCTCTGTCCCGGAGGTGGTTGAGGTGGAGGCGCCCGCGGCGCAGGTGCAGATGGCCGAAGAGGCGCCCGCCGGCAACCAAGGACAGGTCTCGGATCCCGAGGTGGCAGAAGTGGCCCCCGTCTCGGCCGCCCAGTCCGAGGAGACGCCCCCGGCGGAGCCGATGCCGGTGGAGAAGATCGAGGAGCTGTTCGCGGAGGTGTTGGCGGAGCCAGAGGAAGAGGTGGCTCCCGCGCCAGTGGCCGAAGTGAACCTGGCCCCCATGGCCCCCGCCTCGAACATCGTCGCGATCGTGGCTGAGACGCCGGCAAGGCAGCCTCGATCGACGGGGAACTCGGACACCCGCAAGGAGTACATCCGCAAGAGCGACTGGCTGCGAGCACAGTTCTTGCCAGAGGTGCAGGCGCTGGACTTCAGCGGGCTCTTCGTCGGCAACCTGGGCATGGGCGTACGGGAGGAGCAGGCGCGGCGGACGGTGGTGTTGGCGGATCCTTCCCGCATCACCGAAGTGCTGCTGCGCGGCAACAGCTACCGGCGCACCGGCGATCACGCCAGGGCCCTGATCTGCTATCAGGAGCTGGTGGACATGGATTCGAGCAACGCCGACTTCCGGTTCCTGCTGGGCAAGACGCTGATCGAACTCGGTCAGTACGAGCAGGGGATCGAGGCGCTCAATCGGGCGAAGGAACTCGGGCACGAGGGAGCGCGCAAAGAGCTGGAGACGGTGAAGACATCCATACCAAAGGCGCGGAACCCGCTGGGCTTCCTCAAGTTCTGGAAACAATAACGGCTTCAGGCCGTTCCTCAATAAAGCCCTCGAACCAGAGATGGTTCGGGGGCTTTCGTTTTGGCCGAGGGAGGGACAGCAGCGGAAGCGAATACAGGCCACATGCAGAACGACGCGGCGCTGGTACTGTTCGCGCGCGGACCTTCGCCCGGCGCGACGAAGACGCGCCTGATCCCGGCGCTCGGCGCGGAGGGAGCGGCGGAGCTGTACCGGTGCTTCCTGCTCGACACGCTGGCGTCGGTCTCGCAGGTCCCGGCGGCGATGGTGGTGGCGGCGTCCGACCCGGATCAGATGGAAGCGGTGCGAGCGCTGGCGGCCGAGGGGTGCCCGCGAGCAGTGGTGACGGCGCAGTCCGGCGGTGACCTGGGAGCGCGGATGGCGCACGCGTTTCGGGAGGCATTCGCGCAGGGCTATCGGCGGGTGGTGATCCTGGGGACGGACCTACCGAGCTTGCCGCCGGAGCGGGTGGGGCAGGCGCTGGAGTTGCTGCGGGATCGGCGGCTGGTGCTGGGCCCATGTACTGACGGCGGCTACTACCTGATCGGGCTGAGCGCGCTGCTGCCTCAACTCTTCGAGGGGATAGGGTGGGGGGGCGACGCCGTGCTGGCGGACACGCAGCGCCGGGCGGAGTCGCTGGGGGTATCGGTCGCGCGGCTCGACCCCTGGTCGGATGTCGATACACCGCAGGACTTGGAGGCGCTGCGGGCGGATCTCGACGCGCGGTCGCGAGCCGGGGAACCGATCCCGTGCCCGCACACCTGGCGGTATCTGTGCCAGGAGATGAGGGGCCAGTAGATGGGACCAAGCCCGCGCATCGCCGTCATCATCCCCGCGCTAAACGAGGAGCAGTCTATCGGCCGGGTGATCCAAGCGATCCCGGCGGAGTTGGACTGCGACATCGTGGTGGTGGATAACGGATCGAGCGATGGGACGGCGCGGGTGGCGGTGGAGCACGGAGGGCGGGTGGTGGGGGAGTCCGAGAGGGGCTATGGGGCGGCGTGTCTGGCCGGACTGGCGGCGCTGCGCGACCCGGAGGTGGTGGCGTTTCTGGACGCGGACTTCAGCGACGATCCGGCGCTACTGGGGGCGCTGGTTTCCCCGATTCTCGACGGGCAGACCGACTTCGTGATCGGCTCGCGGATGCTGGGGAAGCGGGAGCCGGGAGCGATGCCATTCCACACTGTCTTCGGGAACTGGCTAGCCGGGCGGATACTGACACACCTCTATCGCCAACCAGCAACGGACCTGGGGCCATTCCGGGCGGTTCGATACTCGGAGTTGCTGCGCCTGGGGATGCGCGACCGCGGATACGGGTGGACGATAGAGATGCAGGCGAAGGCGGCGCGGCTGGGGCTGAGGACAATCGAGGTCGCGGTTCCCTATCGGAAGCGGGTGGGGCGGTCGAAGATCAGTGGGTCGCTGGTGCCGTCGGTGAAGGCGGCAGTGGTGATCCTGAGCACGGCGTTTCGACTGCTGAGGTGGAGAGGCTAGGGAGGGCTGTGTCGCGAGAAGTCTGCACTCGGCCGCGGCGGGCGACAGGGGTAGGCGCGGGAGCCACCTAACCTGGAGCGAGCAGGAGGTGGGGGCATGCAGCAGGAGCGGTGTCTCGCGCGCCCGCGTCTCCACCAGGCGCGGTTCGATGTGCTCTCAGGCGGAAGGCTGTTGGTCGTCGTCGCATTGGTGGTGCTGTTCGGGGGGCGCAAGCTGGCGGAACTGACCCATCATCCGCTTCCCCCAGGGCTGGATGAGTTCACCGGACTGGCCATCTGGTGGATCTACTGGGGCAGCGTGGTCGGGTTCGGCCTGGTGGTGATGGCGCGGTGGCGGAATACCTACTTCCGGTGGCGGACCGTCAGCGCGATGGTGAGCCAGACGCTGTTTGGCATCCTCCTGGGGGGCCCACTCGCGCCGGGGCTGCACGTGCCGGATTTCGCGCGCCGCTTGCACCTGACGTGGCCGCTTCACATGGGCGTGATCACACCATACGCGCGGGAGCACGATCCACCGGCCTTCGTGTACGGGATCATCATCTCCCTCATCGCCTGGCCTGTCATCACGAGCTTCCTGGGGATGCGCTACTGCTCTTGGTTCTGCGCGTGCGGGAACCTGGCCGAGACGATGGGGGATGTGTACCGCGTGCGCGGGCCGAAGGGGCCGGCGCGCCAGTCGCTGGATAACATGGGCTATGGCGTGCTGGCGCTGGCGGCGGTGGCGACGGCGCTGTTGTGGGTGCGGGTCGATGGCGGGTTCCGGTGGTACGACCTGGTGATCGCGTTCCTGATCGCGGACATCATCGGGATTGGCGCCTACCCGATACTCGGGAGTCGGGTGTGGTGCCGATTTTTCTGCCCGCTGCGGGCAACGCTGGGGTGGTTCTCGCGGCGGGGGCGGTTCGCCATCTACACCAGCCGGCAGAGGTGCATCGAGTGTGGGACCTGCAACCGGTACTGTGAGATGGGGATCGATATCCGGAGGAGGGCGAGGCAGGGGATTCCGCTGCGGGACACGGAGTGCGTGGCGTGCGGCGCGTGCATCGCGGTGTGCCCGCGATACGCGCTGAGCTTCCACCCATTCCCGTCGGCGGAGGAGGCGGTGAGGGCGAGGAACGCGCGGCGGTTTCGGGTGCGGTTCAAGCGGCAACTGGCGACGCCGCGGGAGGGGAGAGGATGACGCCATACGTGATCATTGGGAACGGCGTGGCGGCAGTGACGGCCGCGGAGGCGATCCGAGAGCGAGGGGATACGACACCGATCGTGGTCCTAACCGATCAGGAGTGCGCTTTCTATTCTCGGCCATGCCTCTACTACATCATGTTGGGGCGGATCGAGTGGGGGGACGCGTGGGGGAGGCCGGATGATTTCTACTCGCGCAGCGGCATCGAACTCAGATGCAGCACTCACGTCACCGGGATCGACCCGGTGGGTCACACGGTGGAGGTGGAGGGGCAGGGCAAGCTACCGTACTCGCGTCTGCTGGTGGCGGCGGGGACGCGGGGGCGGATGCCGCCGTGGGCGCAGACGCCACTGCGCGGAGTGGTTGGCCTGAACACGCTGCTCGACGTGTCGGCAATGACCGACGCGGTGAGCAGCGGAGGCGGGGCGGTGGTGGTCGGGGGAGGCCTGACCTCGATCGAGATGGTGGAGGTGTGTCGGCGGTGGGGGATTCCGACGACCTTCATCATGCGGGGGGAGCGGTTCCTCGAATCGCAGCTCGACGGGGAGGAGGCGGAGATGATCCACCGGCGGCTGCGGGAGGCCGGGGTGGAGGTGGTGACGGGGGATGAGATCGTGTCTCTGGAGGAGCGGGAGGGCCGCGTGTCGGGCGCGGCCACCAAGTCTGGACGGCGGATCGAGTGTGACATCGTAGGCTGTGCGGTGGGGGTGCTCCCGAACAAGGAACTGGTGGCGGAGGCGGGAGGGGAGGTGGCGGCGGGAGTGGTGGTGGACGATCAGATGCGGACGACGCTGCCGAACGTCTACGCGGCGGGGGATTGCGCGCAGGTGCGGCAGCCGGATGGCACGGTCGCGCCGCCGGAGATGCTGTGGTATGTGGCGGGCGATATGGGTCGGGTGGCGGGAGCGAACATGGCCGGCGAAGGGGCGACGTACCGGCGTCGCGTGTTCCTGAATGTGTCCGAGTTCTGCGGGCTGGATTTCTGCGGGGTGGGAGAGATCCGACCCGGCCAAGCTGGGGTCGAAGAGACAAGGACTCGCGAGGCGAAGGGGAGCGCAGCGCGCGGCTGGTGACCCGCGAGGGGAGGCTGGTCGGCGCGTGCTTCGTGGGAGACATCCGACTGTCGGATATCGCGTGGGGAGTGATTGAGAAGGGCGCGAGGATCGACGAGTTGCACTCGTCCCATCCATTCCGTTTGCTGGCGGAAAGGGGTTCGCCATGAATCCGCGTCACGTCGCTGCTGCTGGTGTCGCGCTCCTTGTGCTGGCGGCTCTCGCCGCTGGGGCCGGGCAAGCGCCGGAGGGCGGGGTGAGTGGTCACCCGGCCTGGGGAGCCTCCATTCATTGGAACTTCTATGAGACCATGCGCAAGAACGTGGTCGACGGGAGGCTCGACTACGGGAGGATGAAGCGAACGAGCAAGCCCGTGCTCGACAAGTACCTCCGGGATCTGGCGAAGGACGACCTGAAGGGCCCTTCGTGGAGGCCGTGGGACAGCAATGACAGGCTGGCGTTCTGGCTGAACGCGTACAACGCGTGCGTGATCTCGGGAATCATCGAGCGCTATCCGAGGATCAAGAGCGTGCAGGAGGTGAAGGGGTTCTTCGACGACAAGCGGTGGAAGGTGGCGGGGCAGGTGATGTCGCTGAACGAGATCGAGAAGAAGGTGCGCTCGTTCGGGGACCCGCGCATCCACTTCGTGTTGGTGTGCGGGGCGAAGAGTTGCCCGCCGCTGCGGCCGTACGCGATGATGGGCGATGAGCTGCAGGGGAAGCTGGAGGAGATCACGAGGAAGGTGGTCAATGACGAGCGGTACGTGCAGGTTGACGCGAAGTCGAAGCGGCTGCGGCTGACCCGCACCATGAGCTGGTATCAGCAGGATTTCGCGGACAAGTATGGGTCGCTGGAGAAGTTCCTGCTGCGCTATCTGAAGGAGCCGAAGCGCGCGGAGTTGGCAGCGGGGGGCTACACCACCGAATTCATGCCGTATGACTGGGCGCTGAACGACGCGAGCGGAGCCGCCACCAAAGGAACTGCGCGATGAGAAGAGCGTAGACCGGCAGATACCCGGCCCAGAGGAGGGTGTGGTGCACGGGGATGTTGCCGGGGTAGAGCCAGCGAATGTAGTATTGAAGCGAGAGGGTGAGGGTGAGGAGCAGCCATCCCGGGACGGACCACCAGCAGAGCAGGGGAGTGGTCCAGATGCCGTACCAGGGCATGGTGGGGGCGCCGAGGAGAAGCTGGGCGCAGATGGTGGTGAAGGTGGCGCCCATCAGCCACTCCAGGCCGGGCTGCTGACGCCAGACGAGCCAGGCGACGAGGGTGAGGAGGGCGATGGTCGTCAGGCCGCGGGCGATGGCGAAGTGGTACTCGGTGATCGGGGTCAGATGCCAGTTGATGAGGAAGAAGATGCTGCTGTTCGTCTCCCAATGGCCTATGAACTCGGAGAGGCCGGTGAAGAGGCGGCGGCCGATGCCGACGTAGGGCACGAGCAGGAGAAGGCAGGCGAGGCCGAACCAGGCCAGCGCTCTGACCCCACCGCGCTTGATGAAGAACGGCAGCGCGGGAAGCGCGAATCCCTTGGCCAGCACTGCTCCGGCAAAGGTGACGGCGGAGGCGGCGCGCACTTGGGAGTCGCGGCGGGCAGCGAACCAGAAGGCGAGCAGCAGCAGAAGCAACCCGAAGCAGTCCACATGCAGGCCGATGGCCGCTTCCGTGACCGGCAGGGGACACCAGGCATACCAGATGACGCGCTCGGGCGGGCGGCCGGTCTTGCGCAGCAGGGCGATGAGGAGCAGGACGCTCGCCAGATCGCAAGCCACGAAGACCCAGCGGAACAGCTCAGGGTCAGCGGGGTGGAGGCGGGCGATCCCGGCGAACAGCAACTCGGCCGACGGGGGGTAGATGGTCGGGACTTCCTTGTGCCAGATCTGCTCCCAGCTCGCGTCTCGCAGGTGGCTTAGCTCGGGGGCGTTGGGGGGGTAGAGGTAGGGGTTGACGCCGGAGTTGCTGACCCGGCCGTCCCAGAGGTAGCGCCAGTAGTCGGTGGTGAGGGGAAGGCGCGTTTCGAGGGCGACGATGCGGAGGCCGAGGGCGGCGACCACGATCCAGACCAACCACCAGCGAGGCGCGTTCCTCACGCGCGCGACGATGAGCGCGGCGGGGAGATAGCAGAACCAGGCGAGCGCATAGGCGCGAACAAACGCGGACGCCCATTCGCCGTGGCCGGCAGTATGAAGGGCGGCGGCGGAGGCGAGGCCGAGGGCGATCAGCGCGAGGCCGGCCGCGAGCAGCGGCCAGCCTGCGCGGGCACGCGAAGCAACACCCCCGGCCGCCGGCGACATGCTAGCGACTCGACCGCCCGCGTTCGGCCTTAGTCTTGAGCGGTTGGGCTGACCTGATGTAGAACTCGGTTTGGAGCTTGAGGGTGGTGGTATCCTTCTTCACCGCCTGGTAGACCTTCACCAGACCGCGGATGTGGGCCTCGAGCTGGAGCTGGCCCATCTCGGCGGTGGCGGTGGCGGGATCCCCCGCGAAGTGGTTGGGGTAGTTGGCGTACCAGAACATACCGGTGTGGAAGGGAACGCCGGCGAGGCGCTTCCGGGGCAGGCCGCTCTCGGAGGCGGCCTTCTCCATCTGCACCAGGTCGGGCCGAATGGCGAGCATGCCAGCGGTCTCGGGCTCACAGGCATGGCCTCCCCAGTCGGTCTTGCGCAGCTTTCGCACCTGCTCCATGAGCTTCGGGTCGGACTCCGGGTGGGCGATGTAGACGGCGTAGTCGCGGGGCGAGGAGAGCTGGGTGAGGCAGAAGAAGGGCAGCCAGTCGTTGTTGCCGCCGTGACCGTTCACGATGAGGATCTTCTCGAAGCCGTTGCGAGCGATGGTCTCGCAGACCGCCTGCAGCAGTTGGCTCAGCAGCTCGGGCGGGATGGTGACGCAGCCGGGCTGATGGCGGGCCTCGTAGATCTGGCCGAAGTAGTAGTGGGGGAAGACCACGGCGTACTCCCTCTGGGCAGCGCCGATGGAAGCGGCCCGGGCGGCCATGACGTCAGTGCCCAGCGGAAGATGGGGGCCGTGCTTCTCGATCACGCCGATGGGCAGGACGCAGACGCGCTTGGCGCGGGCCACGGCGCCGGGAAAATCGGAGGCGGTCAGCTCCTCCCACTGCACCGATAGGGACTTCGATGGGGATTTCGCTCTCATGGTCACACTCCTTGACCCAGAGAGTTAGCGAAGGCGCGGGGGGATTCCTTTCGGGGGGGGAGGGAGGGAGGGAACGGCAACGGCGGCACGGCGGTTGCCCGGCACGATTGTGCCGGGCAGGAGCCCGCTGGGGGACGACTGGCCGTTCGTCCCCCAGACCCCCTCACCGGCTTCTAGCGTCCTGGCGATAGCTTTGGGTGGCAGCGGAAAGCGGGGACGGCCGGAAGAGCCACGCCACTGGTCGGCGGGGTGCATGGTGGGGACAACGGAGAAGCCACAAGGCCCTGTTGAACGGGTATCGGAGGCAGTTGGAATGACGTTCTTGGGGCTGTGGGGGTATTCTGGGGCGGTTTGGGGCTTCTGGGAGGCGCTGAGAGGGGGGTGGGTGCCGCTTCGCGGGTGGTCTTAGAGTGGCCTGGGCAAATGGGGTATATGTTTGTGGGCGGCTCCGTGTTGGGGCGCCCTAATGGGGACCGCAACCCCCCACCACCCATAGGCGCCCCGGCGACCGCCTCCGTCGGGGCGCCACCTTTTCCGGTTCTGGCAGGCGCTGATGGGCCGCGATCTTGCTGTGGAGGTTTCTCATGGAAGTGCAGGTTTCGTTTGACTCGCAGGGCCAGGCGATCTCCGGCATGCTCCATCTCCCCGAGAAGGAAAGAGGCCCCGGGATCATCATGTGCCACGGGTTCACGGGCAGCAAGTCGGAGGCGCATCGTCTGTTCGTGAATACAGCCCGGGATCTCTGCGCGCATGGGGTCGCGGTGCTGCGATTCGATTTCCGCGGGTCGGGAGGCAGTGCGGGCGAGTTCCGGGAGATGACGACATCGGGCGAGATCGAGGACGCGGGGGCGGCGCTGGGCTACCTGGCATCGCGGCCGGAGGTGGAAGCCGACCGCTTGGGGGTACTCGGGCTGAGCCTGGGCGGGTGTGTGGCGGCCTGTCTGGCGGGACGCGACGGGCGGGTGAAGTCGCTGGTGTTGTGGGCGGCGACGGCGCACCCGGAGGGATTGCACGAGCGGCTGAAGCCGGAGTTTGGGGACCGGGAGGTGCTCGATTTCAGCGGCTGGGGTCTGGGGCGAGGATTCCTGGATGATCTGCTGGAAGTGCATCCTCTCGCGGACGCGGCGAAGTACACTGGGCCGACGCTGATCGTCCACGGGGAGAACGACCAGGCGGTAGCGCTGTCGCACGCACACGATTACGAGAAGGCACTGGGCGGAAGCAAGCGGGTGCGGGTGATCGCCGGAGCGGACCACGTGTTCTCGAATCTGACGTGGCAGTCGGAAGCGATCTCGGTTTCCCGACAATTCCTGCTGGACACGATCGGGAAGGTATGAGGGTGTGATGCGATGAGGGCAAGCACGTGGTGACCAAGTTCCGGACGCTCGATGAGATGGTGACGTATCTGAAGGCGCGAGGCGTAAGCGAAGCGCGGGTGACCGGGAAGGTGGCGACGAGCACCAGCCCGGGCGGGGGGCAGGTCACGTTCCGCGGGCGGCTGATCGTGTCGGCCGAGCTGGAGGGGGAGGAGAAGGCGGCCTACGAGGAGCGCGTGCATCGGGTGGTGAGTGACACGGGAGCCCCGACGCTGCCGACCGACACGAAGCGAGAGGGGGATCTGCACGCGGCGCAGACAGCGCTGCTGGGGCAACTGAAGGCCTACCGGGCTGAGTACCAGGCGGTGATGCAGTCGGCGCGGGAAGCGGTCACGAGGGCGCTCGACATGGCCGGCATCACCGTGGTCGAGGGGGGCGACTAGCGCGATGCGGATCACGATTGCGGTTCACGGTCACTTCAGATCTACCTCCTCGGTGGGCAATGACGAGATGACTTTCACCTTGCCCGACGCCGACGGGCTTCGCATCCGGGACTTGCTGGAGACGCTGAACATCGTCGAGGAAGAGATCAAGCAGGTTACCTTCAACGGCCGCAACGGCCGGCTGGACGAGGCGGTCCGGCACCGGGCGCGGCTGGAGTTCTTCCCGCGAGAGCGGGCGAGGGGGGCGCGCTCGTCGGTCGAGGGCTAGCAACCTCGGCAGATGAGAGTGATGGTCGGACTGCGGCCGGGCGGCATCCGCCCGCGGCGCTACCAGCCTACCGCGTAGCTGACGCTGCGGGGGGAGGCGGCGCCGGAGATGACGCCGGTGTCGGCGTCGAAGCGGATGGCGAGGGCGGCGCCATTCACCCAGTCCCCAGTGGCCTGCACTTTGTGGCCGCGCGCCTCCAGCTCTTTGCGCACCGACTCCGGTATCCTTCCCTCCACTACCACCAGGCCGGGCGTGTGGCCGCGCGGGTAGAAGGAGCTGCGGAAGTGGCCACTGTGGAAGTTGGGCGCGTCGATGGCCTCCTGGAGGTTCATACCGAAGTCGACGTGATTCAGGAAAAGCTGGAGCGTCCACTGGTCCTGGTTGTCGCCACCGGGAGTGCCGAAAACCATCCAGGGGCGGCCGTCCTTGGTGACGAGGGAGGGGGTGAGGGTGGAGCGGGGCCGCTTGCCGGGCTGGAGGCAGTTGGGGTGCGCGGGGTCGAGCCAGAACATCTGGCCGCGGGTGCCGAGGGGGAAGCCGAGGCCCGGCACGACGGGCGAGGAGGAAAACCAGCCGCCGCTGGGCGTGATGGAGATCATGTTGCCGAAGCGGTCGATGGCGTCGAGCTGGGTGGTGTCGCCGATGTGCAAGATAGGCCAATCATTGCTGGGCTCGGGCGGGGTGATCTTCGGGACGGCGATGTCGAGGCCGGGGCGATCCTCCAGGGAGGCGCGCTCACCGACGAGCTCGCGGCGCTCGGCCGCGTACTGTTTCGAGAGGAGCTTGTCCCATGGCATGTTCACGAACTGAGGGTCGCCGTAGTAGGACTCGCGGTCGGCGAAGGCGAGCTTGGCGCACTCGATGACGGTGTGGATGTACTCGGGGGTGTTGTGGCCCATGGCGGCGAGGTCGTAGCCCTCGAGGAGGGTGAGCTGCTGAAGGAAGACGGGGCCCTGACACCAGCTATTGCACTTGTGGACGGTGAGCCCGCGGTAGTCCACGTTCACGGTCGGTTCGACCTGGGCGGCGTAGGAGGCGAAATCCTCCTCGGTGAGCAGGGCGGAGTGAGGCTTGCCGCTGGCGTCCATGACCTCGTGGTTGCGGGCGAACTTCACGATCTCGCGGGCGATCTCGCCGCGGTAGAAGACATCGCGGGCGGCGCGGAGGGCGGCGACGCGGCCCTTGCGGGCGGCCTTGCGCTCGGCCTCGATCAGCAGGTCCATGGTGGCGGCCCAGTCGGACTGGACGAAGACTGCACCGACCTCGGGGGCCTTGTCGCCGGGGGCGAAGGCTTTGATGCTGCTGGGGTAGTGCTTGCGCCAGTGGGGGAGGTTGTTGCTGATGGAGCCGCGCAGCTCATCGTGCATCGGGAAGCCGTCGCCGGCGAGTTCGATGGCGGGCGCCAACACATCCTCGAGGGTCATGGTGCCGAAGGTGGCGAGGGCGGTGATGTAGGCGTCGCAGGTGGCGGGGACGACGGCGGGCAGGAAGCCGTCGCCGGGGATGAGCTCGATGCCCAGCTCCCGGTAGCGCTCGATGGTGGCTTCCCGCGGGCGCGACGCCATGGCCGTTGACGGCGAAGGCGCGGCGCTGGTCGGCGGAATAGATGAGGGTGGGGGCTTCGCCGGCGATGCCGTTCTGGTGGGGCAGTAGCACGGCAAGGGCGAATCCGGCCGCGACACCGGCGTCGATGGCGTTGCCGCCGGCCTCCAGCATGCTCAGCCCGGCCTGGGCCGCAAGGTAGTGTCCCGCGGCAACCACACCGTTAGTCCCGTAGATGACGGGTCGGGTCGTGAAACTCATGATGGCTCCTACTCCAGCTTCTTTCTGAACCGCAGGGCGCTCAGGGTGAAGATGACTCCGCCGAGGGCGACGAGGGCGACCACCTGCGGCCACAGCTCTGCTATTCCAGCACCCCGCAGGAAAATCCCCCGGACGATTTCGAC
Source organism: uncultured Armatimonadota bacterium (assembly GCA_963699135.1). Taxonomy (GTDB): domain Bacteria; phylum Armatimonadota; class Hebobacteria; order Hebobacterales; family Hebobacteraceae; genus JBEKKD01. Next base: position 3,895,940 of record OY969415.1, read on the forward strand.
GAAGTAGCGGAGGGGGATGAGGCGGGTGATCCACTGCACCAGGAGGGGCATGTTCTCGATGGGGAACATGAAGCCGGAGAGAATGACGGAGGGCATGATGACGAAGAAGGCGGTGAGCATGGCCTGCTGCTGAGTGCGGGAGACGGTGGAGATGAACATTCCGAGGCCGAGGGTGGTGAGGAGGAAGGCAACGGAGAGCAGGAGGAGGAGGGGGCCGCTGCCGACCATGGTGATGCCGAACCAGAAGCGGGCGAGGATGACGATGAGGATGACGTCGAGCAGGCCGATGGCAGCGAAGGGGAGGGTCTTGCCAAGCATCAGCTCCATGGGCCGAAGGGGGGTGACGATCAATTGCTCCAGAGTTCCGGTTTCCCGCTCCCGAACGAGGGCCAGCGCGGTCATGGCGGTCATGACGGTGCCCAAGATAGTGCAGATGACGCCGGGGACCATGTAGTCCAGGCTTTTCAGGTTCGGGTTGTAGTAGATGCGGGGGTGGTTTTCGATCGGCGCTTTCGCCACCAGTGCGGGCTGCTGGTTGCGGGCGAACTGGGCGATGAGCGCGCCGGTGTAGCCGGCGGCGACGCCGGCGGTGTTCACGTCGGCGCCGTCGATGATGACCTGCAAGCGGGCGGGCTCGCCGTGGGCGAGCCGTTTGGAGAAGTCATCGGGGATATAGAGCCCCAGGGTGGCGCGGCCGGATTCGATGGGCTCGTCGAGCTGATCGGGCGAGTCCACCTGGCCGCGGAGCGTGAAGTACCCGGAGCGGCGGAAGCTATCGACCAGCTCGCGGCTGTCAGACTGTCGATTCCGGTCGCAGACCACGAGGCCGATGTCTTTCACGTCGAGCGTGACTGCATAGCCGAAGACGAGGAGCTGGAAGATGGGCGCGAAGATGAGCGGCATCAGCATCCGCGGATCGCGGCGGAGCTGAAGCAACTCTTTGCGCATCAGCACGCGTAGTCTTCGACGCACACTTGCTCCGATCAGAGAGTCTTCTTGAACCTGCGCACGCTGCCGAGGAGGACGGCAGCGGCGATGGCGGTCATCGCGAGCGCGCGGGGCCAGAGTATGCCAAGCCCCGCGCCTTTGAGCATGATGGCGCGAGCGATCACCATGAAGTGGGTCGCCGGGTGGAGCTGCACGAGCAACTGGAGGGCGCGGGGCATGCTGCTGAGAGGGAAGACGAATCCGGTGAGCAGCATCGTCGGCAGGAGGGTGGCGACGAGGGCGATGAGGTAGGCGACCTGCTGACTCTGCGTGGAGACGGAGATCAGCAGCCCGATGGCGAGGGCGGCGAGGAGATAGATGAAGGTGAGGAGGGCGAAGAGGGCCGGGTCGCCGCGGAGGGGCACGTGGAACAGTAGTCGCCCCGCGCCGAGGATAAGGATGACGTCCATCCAGGCGATGCCGACATAGGGGAGCATCTTCCCGAGCATTAGCTCGCCGGCGGTAATCGGCGAGACTACCAGCCCTTCGATGGTGCCGAGTTCTCGCTCCCGCACGATGGTCTGGGAGGTGAGGAGGGCGGCGAGCATCATCAGGATCACGACGAGCAGGCCGGGAACGATGAAGGTGGTGCTCGACAGGTCCTCGTTGAACCAGATGCGAACCTCGGGCTGGATGGTGGCGAGGGAGGCGCCGCGGGAAAGTTGGCTCTGCGCGCGCCGCGCCGCCCAGTCCTGGATCATGGCATCGAGGTAGGAGAGGGCGAGGCCGGCAGTGAGGGAATCGGAGCCGTCGATGAGGGTCTGCACCGAGGTGGGCCGGCCGGCGGCGAGGTCGGCTTCGAAGCGAGTCGGCAAGACGAGGGCGACTTTCGCGGCTCTGGCCTGCATGACGTGGTCGGCGTCGTCGGCGCGGTCGAGCATCTTGACGACGCGGAAATAGCCAGTCTGGGTGAGGGAGTCGATGAGGCTGCGGCTGGCCTGGCTGTGGTCGGGGTCATAGACCGCGAGCCGAAGGTCCCTGACGTCGAAGTTGATGGCGTAGCCGTAGAGGATGAGCAGCACCAGGGGCAGCAGGAGCGAGACGCCGAGGCTGCGCGGGTCGCGCAAGACGAAGCGCACTTCCTTCGCCGCCACTCCCCAGATGCGAGCGGTGTTCATGGCGCGGCCCCGTTCTGAGCGCGCTCGGCCCGACGAATGAGCGACACGAATACGTCCTCGAGGGTCGGTGTCACCAGTTCGGCCTGGGTGACGCGGATGCCGTGCGGCGCAAGCGCGTCGGTGACGAGTTGCTCGGCGCCATCGGGCTGGGGCAGAGACACGTGGAGGAGCGCGCCGTGGAGGCGAGCGAAGCCAACCCCCGGGGTCTGCTGAAGCACCGCGACGGCCTGGCCGGGCCGCTCACACGCGATCTGGAGCATGGCTCCGACCTCGGGGAGGCGCTTGAGGGCGGCGGGGCTGTCGAGGGCGATCAGCTTGCCGCCGAAGATGAGGCCGACGCGATCGCAGCGCTCGGCCTCGTCGAGGTAGTGAGTGGTCACCAGGCAGGTGACCCCGGCGGCCGCCAGGTCGTAAATCACGTTCCAGAACTGGCGGCGGGAGATGGGGTCTACGCCGGCGGTGGGCTCGTCGAGGAAGACCACTTGTGGCTCGTGCAAGAGGGCGCATCCGAGAGCCAATCGCTGATGCCAGCCGGCCGAGAGCTGGCCGGTGAGGCGGTTGCGCTGCTCCTGAAGGCCGGCCATTTCGATGGCCCAGGAGGTGCGAAGGCGGAGCCGGTCGGGGGCGACACCGTAGATGCCGCCGTAGAACTCCAGGTTCTCGGAGACGGTGAGGTCGAGGTAGAGGGAGAACTTCTGCGACATGTAGCCAATGCGCGCCCGCACTTCCTCTGGCTCGTGGGAGATGCTGTGGCCGGCGACTGCGCCATCGCCATGGGTGGGGGAGAGAATGCCGCAGAGCATGCGGATGATGGTGGACTTGCCTGCGCCGTTCGGCCCCAGCAGGCCGAAGACCTCGCCCCTGGCGACGTCGAACGAGACGTCATCGACGGCGGCGAAGTCGCCGAAGCGCTTGACGAGGCCGGAGACCTGGATGGTGGGCGCGCTCACGCGGCTTGCTCCTGGCCGCGGCGGACCAGCTCGAAGAAAGCATCCTCGAGGCCGGTCGGGATTCTAGACATCCCGAGCACGCGGACAGCCGCGTGGGTGAGCGCGGCGCGCACCGGCTCTTCCACCGCGCCGGCGGAGCGCGCGGCGAGGTGGAGCTTATCCCCAAAGATCTCCACCCAGGACACGCCCGCGACCTGCTGGACGGCGGCCCGGCCGGGGAGCAGGGGGTCGCAGGCGACTTCGAGCAGTTCCAGCCCGGCCTGGGCGCGCACTTCCTGGGGGGCACCGGAGGCGAGCAGCCGCCCTTCGTGAAGCAGGCCGACGAGGGCGCAGCGCTCGGCCTCATCCATGTAGGGGGTGCTGGTGAGGATGGTGGTCCCGCCCGCAGACAGATTCAGCAGCAGCTCCCAGAACTCGCCGCGCGAGACCGGATCAACCCCGGTGGTTGGTTCGTCGAGGAGCAGCACCTGGGGATCGTGGATCAGCGCGCAGGCGAGGGAGAGCTTCTGCTTCATCCCGCCGGAAAGGTTGCGCGTCAGCCGATCCTTGAACGGCTCGAGGCGGCTGAAAGCGAGGAGTTGCTGCCTGCGTTCGGCGTACTGCTTGCCCTTGACCCCGTGGATGCGAGCGCGGAAGAGCAGGTTCTCGTCGACGGTGAGTTCTCCGTAGAGGCTGGAGCGCTGGGGGACATAGCCGAGGCGGCGCTTGACCTCTTCGCCCTGGGAGCCGACGTCGAACCCGGCAACGCGCGCGGTCCCTTCGTCGGCCGGCATGGCCCCGGCTATAAGGCGCAGGGCGGTGGTCTTGCCCGCGCCATCGGGGCCAACTAGACCGTAGATCTCCCCTAGCGGGACGGCGAGGTCGAGGCCGGCGACGGCCGTGACCGGCGGGAACGACTTGCGCAGGCCGCGGGCGGCGATCGCCGGCTCAGCCACGCTGCTCCCTCGGCCCGGTTTGGATGAGGGCGTCGGCCGGGAGGCCGGGCTTGAGTTCACGGTTGGGGTTCTCAACCTCAACCTTGACGCCGAACACGAGCTTCTCGCGCTGCTCACGGGTCTGCACGTTCTTGGGTGTGAACTCGGCCTGCTTGGCGATCTCGGTGACGCGACCGGGATAGGTCTTGCCGAGCGCGGCATCGGTGGTGATCTTAGCCTGCTGGCCCAGCTTGACGCGGTCGAGTTCAGTGATGGGAACGTAGACACGCATCCACATGTGATCGAGGTCGGCGAGGCGGATGATAGCTTGACTGGGGCCGACGGTCTCACCGGCCTCGCGCACCTTGAGGGTCACGGCGCCGCCGATCGGGGAGAGCACCCTCGCGTCGTGCAGCCGCTTCTCGGCGGCGGTGAGCGCGCCTTTCGCGTTTTCGACCTGGCCGGCGGCGGCTTCGCGCTTGCTGGGCGGCCCGGTACTGGGCCTCGGCGGCGTCGAGCAGCTGCTTGAGGGCGAGGCGGTCGGTGGAGAGCTGCCGCGTGGTGGCAAGGGTGCGGGCGGCGGCATCCAGGTTCGCCTGAGCCTGGGCGTAGGCGGCTTCCGCCTGACGCCGCTCCTCGCTCCGGGCGCCGGCCTGGGCCTCGCTCAGGCGGGCCTGGGCGGCGTTGTAAGCGGCCAACGTGGAGTCGGCGGCGGTCTGCTGAAGGTCCACGGCCTGCTGAGAGACGGCGCCGTTGTCTCGCAGCATCGTCATGCGATTCAGCTCGCGAACAGAGTTACGGTAGGCGGCCTGAGCGCCGGCGACGGCGGCCTTGGCCTGGTCGATCTCCTCGGAGCGAGTCCCTGCGCGCACCAGGTCGAGGGAGGCTTCGGCCTGGTCGCGGGCGGCGATGGCGGCGGCGTGGCGCGCCTGCGCGGTCTGGTAGCCGCCCTTCAGTTCGGTGTTCTTGGTGTACGACTCGCGGGCATTGGCGGAGGTGAGAAAGGCTCCGGCTAGCACCGCCTCGGCTTGGGCGAGTTGGCCCTGGGCAGCGGCGAGCGCGCCCCGCGCCTGAGTCACCTGGGGCTCGATATCGCGCGGGTCGATCTCGGCGACGGTCTGCCCGCGCGTGACCCACTGCCCTTCGTCCACGAGAAGGCGTAGGATCCTCCCGCCGGTGAGGGAGCTGATATCGACCTCGGTCGCCTCCATCACCCCACTCGCCTGAATGCTGTCGGTGGGCGCGGGGTGGCGATGGGCGCGGACCAGGACGATGATCGCGATTAGGATCACCGGCACGACCACGATGGGCAGGTGCTTCCGCATGCGGTGGCCTCCAAAGTGGGAGCGACGCAGCGCTCGGCGCTGGGCACTGATTCAACCGGGGGGAGGTGGCTCCCTGTCGCTCCGTGGTACACTCGGCAGGGCAGACTCAGCGCGGAGGGTGCAGAGGACGGCGATACGGCCCGTACTCATTGCCCGGCACGATTGTGCCGGGCAGAAGCCCGCTGGGGGACGACTGGCCGTTCGTCCCCCAGGCCCCCTCGCCGGCTTCTGGCTATCTGGCGAAGGCGCGGGGTGGCAGCGAGGCGTGCAGCAGCCGGCAGCATGCCAGTACCGAGACTGCCACGCGCGCCTTGGCTCCGATCGGAGCCAAGGCGGCTCGCGATGACGACGGGGCGGGCGGGAGAGGCACGCGGGAGCGGACGACGAGACTGCTGCGGAGGGCGGGGGCCCGCCGCCTATTGCGCCCGATCTGCGCAGGTGCTATAATCCCTGTTGTTGAGCTATGCGGCGTGCGCACACCGTCCCTAGCCTTCCTGCCCCACCCATGGGGCCGCGCTAGACCAGAGGAAGGAGGTCCCCTCCTATTCGCGACTACGAGATCATGTTTATTGTTGACCCCACCATCTCTGATGATGAGATCAACACCATCCAACAGCGGCTTGGCGATCTCGCCACCAGCCGCGGCGCGGAAGTAAAGAAGATCGCTCCCTGGGAGCGCCGCCGCCTCGCCTATGAGATCAAGGGTAAGCGCGACGGTATCTACATCCTCGCCCTCCTGCGTTGCCAGCCGGCCGTCGTCAAGGAACTGGAGCGTCAGCTCACCGTGACGGAGACCGTGCTCAGGCATATGGTGGTTCGCCTAGACGAGAACTAGCGGGCATCGAAAGGACGGCACTGATGCTGAACCGCGTGATACTGATTGGCCGACTGGTAGCGGATCCGGAGCTGCGCTATACGCCCAGCGGTCTGCCGGTGGCCAGCATGCGCATCGCGGTGGACAGGATTCGCAGCAAAGAGGCCACCGAGCGCCAGACCGATTTCATCAACCTGGTGGCTTGGCGGCAGCAGGCCGAATTCGCGGCGAACTACCTGGGGAAGGGCCGTCTGATTGCGGTCGACGGTCGGCTCCAGATTCGCCAATGGCAGACCCAGGACGGCCAGAAGCGCACCAGCGCAGAGGTAGTGGTCGAGCGTATTCAGAGCCTGGAGCGAGCGCGGGAGGCCGGCGCGCAGCAGCCGTCAGACGAAGGCGCGCCGCCGCCCGAACGAGTGAGCGAAGAGCCCGATATTCCCGGGCCGTGGGAAGACGAGTAGAGCTTCAGCAGTACGAGCGAGAGTGAGAGGACACATAGAGAGATGACATCATCCGTGCCGCCAACTGGCAATAACGAGGCCGCCGAGAGCGCGGCCGCTCCGAGCGCCCCGGCCCCGTCTGCGGCCCCATCCTCGGCCCCGGCCCGATCTTCGGCTCCTTCGCAGTACGGGTCCGACCGGCCCAGCAGCGATCGCTATGCCCGCAGGGGACCCCGGGATCGCTATGAGAGCGACCGCGGCGGAGATCGCAGGGGGGGAGACCGCCGCGGCGGGCGCCGCCCGCGACGCCGAGTCTGCGCCTTCTGCGTCGATAAGATCACGAAGATCGACTACAAGGAACACCAGCGCCTCCGCGATTTCGTGTCTGACCGCGGCAAGATCCTCAAGAGCCGCATGACAGGCACCTGCGCGAAGCACCAGCGCGCCCTGAGCGAGGCCATTAAGCGCGCTCGTCAGGTAGCGCTGCTGCCGTTCACCGCCGAGTAGCGCGGAGGTGCGGATGTCGGCTCGCGCCAGGCGGCAGGCGAGCATCGACCTCGACAACCGGGCGTCCTATCAGCACCTCGACCCGAGGGGCATGCTCGACTTCGCTCTCAACTTCCCGGGTCAGCTCCGGGAGGCCGCGCGGATAGGCCGGTCATTCAGGCCCTCCGGAAGAGCTGCGTGATCCGAAGCACATAGTGGTCGCCGGTATGGGCGGATCGGCCGCCGCCGGCGACCTTGTTTCGTGCCTCTGCTCCCCTCATCTCCGCGTCCCCATGCTGGTCAACCGCGACTACCGCATTCCGCGCTTCGTGGGACGCGAGACGCTTTTCATCGCCTCCAGCCACTCCGGGAATACCGAGGAGACGTTCGCCGCCACCAGCCTCGCCGTGCGCCGAAAGGCGGGGGTGGTATGCATCACCACCGGAGGTAAGCTTCGCGACCTCGCGCTCGAGCACCGGCTGCCTTTGATCCAGACGCCATCCGATCCGCCCATGCCGCCGCGGGCCGCGCTCGGCTATTCCCTGATGCCTCTGATCTTCGTGCTCAGCTCCCTGGGGCTGTACCCCGGCGCCGCCCGGCAGGTTCGCGAGGCGACCGCCCGGTGCGAGGAGATGAGCGGCGAGTTCCACCCCGACGTCCCCACCGCGCGCAACCTGGCCAAACAGTTAGCTCGCTACTTCTTCGGCAGAATCCCGTGGATCCAGAGCACGGCCGGCCTCATGAGCGCAGCCGCTTACCGCTGGCGCTGCCAGTTCAACGAGAACAGCAAGATGCTGGCCTATTCGAGCGAGTACCCGGAGCTGAACCACAACGAGATCGTGGGCTGGGAACTCGATCCTCGCCTGGCGCGAAACCTGGCGCCAGTGGCGCTGCGCGAACGGGAGGTCCCGGAGCGCATCCTCGCCCGCATCGACGTCACCCGCGACCTGCTCGATGGGAAAGCGGACATCCGCCTGATCGACGTGATCGCCGATTCCGCCCTCTCGCGAGCCGTCTATGCCGTGTACCTGGCCGATTTCGTCACCATCTACCTGGCATTTCTCAATGGCGCCGATCCGGCCGCCATGTACGGCATCGAGGAGCTGAAGAGGCGTCTCGCCCGGCGGTGAAGGGCCGTCGCCGCTCTTCCTTCGGCCCGATCCGCTCACAGCTTGCCGTGCATGTGGTATCTTGGTGCTGTGGGACCCTAGGCACGGATGTGATCTCCGGCTGGAGGCTAGATATCATGGGGAGACGTCGAGGAGCGAGGGACACCGGCCCCGGCGGCAAGGCGAAAGACCTGCCGGACTACTATGCCAAGTCGGACTCTGACGTAGCCTACTCTCGGAAGTCGCACGAGCGCGCCAGGCAGCAGGGCCTGCGGCAGTGGGTTACGCGGCTCGTGGTGGTCCTAGCGCTGGTGGCGGCCTGGCACTTCTGGGGGCCCATGGCGGTTCGGATAGTCCGTGGGGAGGGAAGGCAGACGGTCAGTGACTTCAAGGGCGTCGGCCGCAACCTCCAAGAGGGAAGGGACCGGCGCAGCGGCGTTGGGCTGGATGAGAGCCCCTAGGGCGGTTGGTCGTCACACCGGGACCGGACTGTGGAATAAGAGGATGGGCCAGCAGGGGCCAGCGCCAGACAACACGCTTGTCTGGAGAGAAGCATGTCCACCAACCCGTTCCCCGATGGGGCGAGGGCCAGTCTCGGCGCCCCCACCCTCCCCGTAGACGCGCCGGGGGTCTATCTGCGGCATCGCGCCGCCACAGAGCGTGCCTACCGTCAGCGGAAGAGGAAGCTGCGGACGCGCCGTCTGATAGTCCTGGTGATCGCGGTCGTTCTCTATTTCGCGATCGGGCGCGACCTGATCCGGCTAGCCGTCGCTGGGAGCAGTCTGACTACAGGCCGGACCCGGGGCAGCGCCCAGGGCCCGGCGACCGCGGCTGAGAAGATGCTGCCCTCCGATGTTAGTCCCGATGCCCTGGCCGCTTCCGGCCAACCCTAGATCGGGAGTGTCTAGAGAGGACGGTACCGCGTGACCGCGATCGAGATCATTGCCAAGAAGCGAGATCGACAAGAGCTGACGACGGCCGAGATCGCCTTCGTGGTCGGGGGATTCGTCCGGGGAGAGGTCGCCGACGCGCAGATGGCCGCGCTGCTGATGGCGATCCTGCTGAACGGAATGACCGGCCGCGAGTGCGCCGACCTGACCCTGGCCATGGCAGATTCCGGGGAGCGCATCGATCTCTCCGGGATCGCCGGCGTGAAGGTCGATAAGCATTCCACGGGCGGAGTGGGGGACAAGACCACACTGGTCGTCGCGCCGCTGGTGGCCGCCCTTGGAGTCTCGGTGGCGAAAATGTCCGGCCGTTCGCTCGGGCACACCGGCGGCACCATCGACAAGCTGGAGGTCATTCGCGGCCTGCGGACCGACCTCACTCCTGCGAGGTTCGTCTCGCAGGTCTCGAAGATCGGCATCGCCATAGCCGCTCAGACCGCGAAGATGGTCCCGGCCGACAAGAAGATGTACGCGCTGCGGGACGCCACCGCCACCGTGGAAAGCGTTTCGCTGATCGCGAGTTCGGTGATGAGCAAGAAGCTTGCCTGTGGAGCCGATGCCATCGCCCTGGATGTGAAGGCCGGCGCCGGCGCCTTCATGCCCGATGTCGAGCGCGCAAGTGAGCTGGCGCGGAGGATGGTGGAGATCGGGGCCCACAACGGGAAGCGGATGGTGGCCCTGGTCACGCGCATGGACCAGCCGCTGGGGGCGGCGGTTGGCGACGCGGTGGAACTCGCCGAAGCGATTGCCGTGCTTTCCGGCGAGGGGCCGTCGGACCTGGTCGAACTTTGCGAGACGCTGGCCGCACACATGCTGGTTCTGGGCGGGGTCTCGCGCGATCTCGATGATGGCGTCGCTCGCGCCCGCGAGGGGCTGCGGACGAGAGCTGGACTCGCCAAGCTCAGGCAGATGGTGATCGCCCAGGGGGGCGACCCATCGGTGATCGACAGCCCGGAACTGCTTTCCCGCGGGCTCGAGCGGATAGCGATCTCCCTGGACCGCCGAGGAGTGGTGGCGCGTCTGGACGCACGGGAGATCGGCCTGGCGATCCGCGATCTGAAGGCTGCGGCAGGGGAGAGGAAGCAGTACTGCGGGACGCTGCTAGCCCGGAAAGTGGGAGAGGCGGCCGACGGCGAGGCGGCGGTGCTGCTTTATCCGTCCGGTGTGAGGAGCGCGGCAACATCCGCGGCAAACCGCATTCGCGCCGCCTACTGCGTCGCAGATGCGGCTCCACCAACTGCACCGCTGGTGGCAGAGACCATCTCCTCCCGGTAGCTCTAGCCGACGACCTGCTACTGACGCAGAGGCTTCGGACGAGCCGGACTGACCAGGAGAGCACGACCGTTCAGCATGTACCCGTTGAGCGCGGCGCACGCCTTGGTCACGCTCTCTCCCTGCGTCAGTTCGACGAACCCGTAACCGCGCGAACGACCAGTCATCCGATCCTGGATGACTCTCGCGTCGATGACGGTCCCGAACTGCCGAAACAGCCCGGCGAGGTCGTCTTCCGTCGTCCCCCAGGGGAGGTTCCCAACGTAGACTGTCGTCTGGTGCTCAGACACTGCACGTCCCCCTCGACATCGGGACTTGCGATATGGTGCTTAGCCTTCACCCATCCCGACGCCGGTCCTTCACAAGATCGTCAGTTTCCTCTCGATCTTGCCACGTATTTTTCACTCTTCTGAGGGTCCAGGACCTAGGGCACTGCTGCGACCTGACTGGAATGGGCCAGGCCCCGGTGGCTGAGCCGGGGCCTGACAGCGGAAAACTGAGGCAATGATTACCGAACCCGAACGTTTGCAGCCTTGAGGCCCTTGGGACCGGTCGTCACTTCGAGTTCGACTTCCTGGCCCTCGTAGAGGGTCTTGCGGCCGGGCACGTTGCTCACGATCGCCGAGTAGTGGACGAAGACATCGCCCTCCTCGGTCTCGATGAACCCGTAGCCCTTGCCGTCGTCGAACCACTTGACCTTACCAGTTACCACCGCCACTCCTTTCCGCAGTCCGAACGTCAACGGCGGAAGGCTGCAGCATAACTGGCAGGTCTTCCCGCCACGCTCAGACCCGTTTCTGAGTCCGGGTCACACCCGACACCGGGCAACATACCACCAAAACTCCCTACTGTCAAGGCAAAATCCGCCTTTCAGCCACCTGCAGCAGGTCTCAGGCGGTTCAGCGGCGAGGACATCATCGGCCCCGAGGAGAACATCGAAAACATGCCGTCCAAAGCGTGCGCCCAATCCATCCTCGAACGCTATCGGCCCGTCGTGAATGCTGAGATGCATCGCATGCTCGCGGGCCGGTCCGAGGCCGCTCTCTATGATGTAGTGCGATATCACCTGGGGTTCGCGGACGCCGGAGGGAAACCCGCGGATGCCGCGGGCGGCAAGCGCGTGCGATCGGCGTTCTGCCTGCTGGCGTGCGAAGCGGCCGGGGGCGATGCGGCCTCAGCCGCTGCCGCCGGGGCGGCCATCGAGCTGGTGCACAGCTTCACATTGCTCCACGATGACATCGCCGATCACGATGAGACGCGCCGCGGTCGCGCCACAGCCTGGAAACTCTGGGGGATCGGACAGGCGATCACTGCGGGCGATGCCGTGTACGCGCTGGCAAACCTGGCGGGCCTGGGGGTTGGCGGGCCAGTCGTCACCGGAGGTGACCCTCTCGGCGCTGAAGGAGCTGAATCAGGCGGTGCTGGACGTTTGCGAAGGGCAACAACTCGACATCTCCTACGAGGGGCAAGACGATCTCAGCCAGGCTGACTATCTCCGCATGGTCGGTCTGAAGACGGCGGCCCTGCTGAGGTCGGCCTGCGCCATTGGGGCGATGATCGGGGGCGCGGGCGCCGAGACGGCGGAAGCGCTGGGCGGTTTCGGCTTCGACATAGGCGTTGCTTACCAGATCCAGGATGACACCCTGGGCGCCTGGGGCGATCCAGAGAAAATGGGGAAGCCTGTCGGCAGCGATCTGCGGCGCAACAAGCGGACGCTGCCGGTTATCCTCGCGCTCACCGGCGCGGACGCCGGTCTGCAATCGCGGCTGAGTGCCGCGCTGAAGCGGGGGGTGAGCGCCGAGCAGGCGGCGGAGCTGGCCGCGGCGATGGCGGAGAGTGGGATTCGAGCCCAATGTGAGACGATGGCCCGGGGGCTGCTCGACGACGCTCTGGGGCGGCTGGATGGGGTGGATCTGAGGATGCCCGCGGCGGGGGATCTGCGAACACTGGCGAGCTACCTGGCGGAGAGGACGCGATAGATGGCGATGAAGTTGCTGGTCACGTTTCGTGCAGAAGATAACGATATGTCGCGACTCCAGTCGCTCTCTGATTCGCTGCTCGTCTCGCGGTCCGAGGGCCGCGAGCAGGCCGTGGAATTGGTGCGGGACGCGGAGATCGTGTTCGCGGGGCACTTCTCGGATGAGCTGTGGAAGAGCGCGCCCCGGCTGAAGTGGGTGCAGTCCGGCGGCGCGGGTATCGAGCGTTTCATGACACCAGGCTTCATCGCCAGCCCGATCGTGCTCACGAACGCGGCGGGCGTCTACGCCATTCCGATCGCGGACCAGGTGGTGTCCTTCATCCTGCACTTCTCGCGGTGCTTCAACCGACTGGTGCGTAGCCAGATCGAGCGCCGCTGGGAGGAGGACATTGAGCCCGACGAGCTGATGGGGAAGACGCTCGGGATCGTCGGCCTGGGAGGGATCGGGAGCGAGGTGGCGCGACGGGCGAAGGCCTTCGGAATGTACGTGATCGCCACCCGCCGCCGGCCGGAGATGCCGTCGGGATTCGCCGACGAGGTGCGCGGCACGGATGAACTGGACTGGCTACTCGCCGAGTCGGACTACGTCGCGCTCTGCTCGGCGCTGACGCAGAACACGCGCAAGCTGATAGGGGAGGAGGAGCTGCGAAAGATGAAGCCCACCTCCTACCTCATGAACATCGGCCGCGGTGGGCTGATCGATGAGCCCGCGCTGATCGCCGCGCTCAAAGAGGGCCGCATCGCCGGCGCGGGGCTGGACGTGTTCGCCGAGGAGCCGCTACCCACCGACAGCCCGCTCTGGGACATGCCCAACGTCCTCGTCACCCCGCACTCCTCCGGCAACTCCCCCAAGTCCCACCAACGCCTCATGGACCTCTTCTGCGCCAACGTGCGGCGCTACCTGGCAGGGGAGGAGCTGGTGAATGTGGTGGATAAGGGGGAGGGGTATTGAGGGCGAGTGGAGAGAAGCTGTCATTGCGGCTGATAGCGCGATGTCGGCCGCAAGGCGCTGCAGAGACAGTAACCGGCTCTGTCTGACACGCGTGCCACGGCGCCCGCGAATGGCGACAGTACCCTTCGCAATGGCCGTCAGGAGTGTGGAAATACAGGATAGACGTGGTGAGGTCGGCGCTTCGTGAGCATGATCTTCACAATCGGCTATGAGGGCGCGGACCTGCGCTCATTCCTCAGCGTGCTCGATCGGCATGACATTAGCCATGTCGTCGACGTACGCCTCACCCCCTTCAGTCGAAGGAGTTGCTTCTCCAAGCGAAGCCTGGCCAAGGCGCTGAAGGGAAGGGGGATCCGGTACTCGCACTGCCCCGAACTCGGGTGCCCCAAGGATATCCGTGTGGTCTACGCTGAGACAGGAGACTTTGAGTCCTACTCGGCATCATACCAGGAGCGCGTTCTTGCCCGGAGCACCACCGAGATTCAGCACCTAGCCCGCGAAGCCCGTGGTGAGCGCACCTGCCTGCTCTGCTTCGAGGCCGACGCGAACCGGTGCCACAGAAGCATCGTGGCATTCCGCGCTGCCGAGGTCAGTCGAAACGCATTTGGATTCTACCATCTCCTGGTTCCTTCTTAGGCGAGAACACCCCGAGCACGATGCAGGACTTGTACGGATAGGTTGTGCCGACGTAGAAGTAAGCGTCTCTGTCTCCCCCGACGAGCTCCCAGCACTTCATCCGCGTCTTGCTCACAGCTTCGTTCTCCCCGCTCTCTGCCCGCGTCCTCAAGTAGAGCACCAACAGACCCCAGTCTGTGATCTGGAGCCTGTGGCCGCTGCAAGAAGGATCGGAGCAGGTGAAGCGATACGAAAAGCGGTGGCTGGGCTTCTCAAGGTGCTTCGGAGTTGGTCCGAACAGGCTCATCTGTTCCAGGTGCTTCTTGTGTTGAGGCGACCAGTCTGCGCTATCGGCTTCGACGACAACGTCATGCACCTTCGCTGGCCTTATAATCCCCAGAGAGGTGCCGTCGACGTCATAGGACTGCAGCAGAGCCTCCACAGATGAAAGCGCATAGGGTAGTATGACTCGCTTCCGCTCTTGCCAGTTTCGTCTGGTACCAACACTCCCGGTAACGATGAGATTGCCGCCACCCGACGGCTCATAGCTCTCTTTCCGTTTGTCCTTGGATATCGGCCGCTTCCGGGCATCGATCTCCACCCAGTCGTAGAGCTTGTACTGCTGGTCCTTGCTCCAGTATCGAAAGGGCACAGGATACAGGCGAATCCAGCGGCCGTCGTCCGTGATTCCTCCAGTGCAGACTGTCTCCAGATACCTGACGCTTGGCGACGGGTAGGTCTTAACGGTTACCAGGAACCGAAGCGTAACAGCCCCATCTTCCGCGTAGTCGCTCATTCTCCCCCTCTTACGAGCCAGAGTGTCGGTGACAGCTACCACTAACTCTATACCTTGCCCAAGCCCCCTACTCCACCAACACCAACCCATAGTAGTTCTGCGGGCTGGAGTGGTCCTTGACCACGTCGATCGGATAGCCGTTGGCGCGGGCGGTGGCGAAGACGTCGATGCCGGCGGCTTCCATGGCGGGGCGGGCCTGGTGGGGATGCTCGCAGTGTTCCAGGTTGCACTCGTCGCAGAGGTCGCAGGGGCCGGAGCCGAAGGCGAAGGCCTTGTAGTGCCCGGCGAGGAAGACCTCCCGCTCCAGGTCGGCGACGATCTGCTTGATGGAGCGCCAGTTCCCGTCGCCAGGGACGTGGACGAGGATGGCGGTGGTGTAGCCGTCGAGCACGGCGCGGGTTTGCTCCGGGGTGGGGGAATGGGGCGGGCAGGTGAGCCGCAGCCCCCAGCCACCGCAGCCGTACTGGCACTTGAGCTTCACCCAGGGCGCAGTCACCACTGTCGCGGGGGCGATGATCTTCGCTTCGGCCGCGCCAAGGCGCCTGGCAGCCGCAATCCAATCGGTGGTGGACATGGTCAACCCTCCCAGGCGGCCCGACTAGACGGCCCCGGCCGCTCCTGAGTCGTTCTGTAGCGCAGGTTCCCAAACCTGCGGCCGCCCCGGAGGGGCGGCTCAGAATCCCGCGGCGGTCGCGCCGCGAATGGAGTCAGATGCATACGTAGAAAGTGATGTAGATAAGGCAGGAAAGGCGCACCCGCCTTACGAACTGGGCAGCAGTTGCATGAGTTGTTGGGGATCGCATTTCCGCTGAGGAGACCAAGTCCAATGAGCACCGTGCGGCTATTTGGGTGCGTGCTTGCTATTCTGGCAATCCCACTCACAGCGTCTGCCAAGAGCGAGGCAACAACGAAGGAGGTACAGACGGAACCAGCTCCGTTCCCGATTGGTGCCACACCAGGAGAGATCGCAGCCCTATTTGGTCCTCAGCTAGGACTTGCCGAAGGCATCGACCCACCGCCATCCTATCTGCACCGCTACGAGGCTAACGGACTGAAGGTAGCCGTGCATGTGTCCTACGTCAGTGACACGACCCAGTCAAGGCTAGACCCAGTCTCGAGGGCGAACCAAATCCGGATCATATTGGATCGCGGGATCCCGTTGTCCGAGCTTACGCGATACTTCCCGCGGCTGCTAGTTGACGGCCGGAACAGCCCCAGGAACTGGTGGATTGCTCCACCGCCTCGCGAGGGTCCCTACGGTTCATACAACCGCGACGCGGGCAGGCTGAGACACTTGCTCTATGCGGTCGCCTTTGCAGTGCCGCCGAATGAGACCGCCGGGGGTGACGTGCGAGTGGGCTATGTTGCGTATGGCATCGACGTTGTTGATAGTGGGAACAGGCCGATCTACGATGTCGCCATAGTAGTGGAAGATAATGGCCAACGTCCAAGCGACCCTTTTTCATCCGCCAGGCTCACATTCCCAACTCCGCGCGCGGATGCAGCCGTCGCATGGCTCATCATACGTCCGGCAGGAACGACTCCGAAGGCAGCTTTGCCAGAGGTCCGGGGCATTCCGATGCCGTGGGACCCGTGGCAGACAACAGACATCCCTGTCGATGCCGCGAGCCGACATTAGCGATCATGTGCTGCCAGCGGTGAACGCGATAACCTGGGGAGCGCTTTGCCCTCTGCCCCGTAACCCCCAGAACCGGCCATAGTGCCGACTGCCTCAACGTGGAGGCGATAATGTCAAGCGAAGCTCTGAACATCCTGACGGTAGTCATCAATGTGGCGCTTCTGGCGGTGACGGTAGTCATAGGAAGGGGAAGCATCGCAACGGCGAGACAACAGCGGAAGGCCGCGTTGCGGCCCGTGGTGATCTTCCGCCAAGGCACTGGACAAGCCCCGAAGGTCTGTCTCGTGAACATTGGTGCCGGCGTAGCACTCAATGTAAATGCCTGGTTTATCGGCCAGACGCGCCCGCCCGGAACGTGTTGGGACCGCCCTGTGGAGTGCCGCGAGCGGCGCATCGCGGAGGCTATCTGGGTGGCGGAGAGTGATTTCCTCGAAGGTTGGAGATTGGCCGTATCGCCATCAACGGTATGGATCCGATACCAGGATGCCGAAGGTACCAATTACCACAGTCACTACTCTAGCGACGGCGAACGGTATGGTGAATGGCGTACCGGAGACGGAAATGGGCCGGCCTTTCCCGCCGGGGAATGGGAGCTGGGGCCGCGCGTGCCCTTGCTCGTAGGCTAGACATCTGAACTCACGGGGCAGGAGCTTGTCTCCTGCCCCGCTGACAGGGGCAAGCCCTGACCAGCATCTCACCGGCGGATGGCCGTCTTCCGGCGTTTCAAACGCGGGGAAGCCCGCATCCTTGCGGATACGGGCTTCGGAAAAAGCTCCCGGCAACGTCCTACTCTCCCACAGAGTTGCCCCTGCAGTACCATCGGCGCTGGAGGGCTTAGCTTCTCTGTTCGGAATGGGAAGAGGCGTTTCCCCTCCGCCATGGTCACCGGGAAAACTACTGTCGCGGGGGATGATCCCCTGCGTCAGATACGTATGGATTGCATAGTCGCGAGGGTGGTCGCCAAACTCTACTTCGTAGTACCGACGGAATGTGACCTGTTCTCTAGGAAGGGGTCAAGCCCTCGGCCTATTAGTACCGGTTAGCTGAACACATTGCTGTGCTTACACTCCCGGCCTATCAAGCTGGTAGTCTTCCAGCGGCCTTACCCGGTTAACCCGGTGAGAGGTCTAGTCTTGGAGCGGGCTTCGCACTTAGATGCTTTCAGCGCTTATCCCGTCCGGACATGGCTACCCAGCATTTGCCCCTGGCGGGACAACTGGTACACCCTTGGTCCGTCCACCGCGGTCTTCTCATACTGGCGGCAGCTCTCCTCAAACCTCTTACGCCCGCGACGGATAGGGACCGAACTGTCTTACGACGTTCTGAACCCAGCTCGCGTACCGCTTTAATGGGCGAACAGCCCAACCCTTGGGACCTTATCCAGCCCCAGGATGCGACGAGCCGACATCGAGGTGCCAAACCTCCCCGTAGCTGTGAGCGCGCGGGAGCAATAAGCCTGTTATCCCCGGGGTAGCTTTTATCCGTTGTCGACGGCGATTCCACTCTCGAAACCGCCGGGTCACTAGGTCCGACTTTCGTCTCTGCTCGAGCTGTCGCTCTCGCAGTCAAGCTCCCTTATGTCCTTACACTCGACGTGCGATTTCCAACCGCACTGAGGGAACCTTTGAACACCTCCGTTACCTTTTGGGAGGTGACCGCCCCAGTCAAACTACCCACCTGATACTGTCCCGTCACCGGATAACGGCGACGGTTAGAATCCCAGAGAACTCGAGGGTGGTATTCCAAGGTTGTCTCCACAGGGGCCAGAGCCCCTGCTTCACCGACTCCCACCTATCCTCTGCACGACCTCGCCAAGATTCAATACCAGGCTATAGTAAAGCTCCACGGGGTCTTTCCGTCCAGTCGCGGGTAGCTTGCATCTTCGCAAGCGCTACAATTTCGCCGAGTCCCTCGTTGAGACAGCGCCCAGATCGTTACGCCTTTCGTGCAGGTCGGAACTTACCCGACTAGGAATTTCGCTACCTTTGGACCGTTAGAGTTACGGCCGCCATTCACCAGGGCTTCGGATTCAGAGCTTCGTCTCTCTTGCGAGAGACTAACCCCTCCCCTTAACCTTCTGGCATTGGGCAGGCGTCAGCCCCTATACTTCGCCTTGCGGCTTAGCAGAGACCTGTGTTTTTGGTAAACAGTCGCCTGGGCCATTTCACTGCGACCTCCCGCCGCCCAGACAGCAGAGCCGAAGTCATTGCTCAGGTCAGGAGGTGCTCCTTCTCCCGAAGTTACGGAGCTAACTTGCCGAGTTCCTTAACGAGGGTTCTCTCGCGCGCCTTGGCATTCTATGCCCGCCTACCTGTGTCGGTTTGCGGTACGGGCACTGTGAGACTCGCTAGGGGCTTTTCCTGGCCACCGGTTACGCCAGTTCAGTCCAGCCGAAGCCTTTCCTCCTCCAGTCTCTGGGAGTAGTCCGGCGGATTTACCTACCGGACTCCCTCGGCCCAGAACGCGCCAATCCAATCGCGCGCTGGCACACCCGACGACGTCCCCCCATCACGTCTTTGTCGTCTCACAGTGGCGCCGGAATGTCGACCGGCTGTCCATCGCCTACGCCTTTCGGCCTCGGCTTAGGCCCGGCTAAACCCAGGAGGACGAACCTTGCCTGGGAAACCTTAGGCTTTCGGCGAGAGAGATTCTCACTCTCTTTTTCGCTACTCATGCCGGCATTCGCACTTCTGACTCGGTCCACGGCTCCTTACGGTACCGCTTCACCCCTGAGCCGAACGCTCCCCTACCACGATCGCCCGAAGGCGACCGTCCGCAGCTTCGGTATCAGGCTTGAGCCCCGTTACATTTTCGGCGCAACTCCACTCGACCAGTCCGCATGTTACGCGTTGTTTAAAGGATGGCTGCTTCTAAGCCAACCTCCTGGCTGTTTGTGCGAAGTCACTTCCTTTCCCACTTAGCCTGATTTAGGGACCTTAGCTGGCGATCTGGGCTCTTTCCCTCTCGACTACGAAGCTTATCCCCCGCAGTCTGACTCCCGGGTTCTGAACTCGCGGCATTCGGAGTTTGATTGAGTTTGGTAGCCGGGTATGAGCGGCCCCTAGCTCATTCAGTGCTCTACCTCCGCAAGTGAACACCCGAGGCTAGCCCTAAAGCTATTTCGGGGAGAACCAGCTATCTCCAGGTCCGATTAGCGTTTCACACCGACCCACAGCTCATCCAAGCCATTTTCAACTGACACTGGTTCGGGCCTCCACGAGGGATTAGCCTCGCTTCACCCTGGCCATGGGTAGATCACCTGGTTTCGGGTCTGCCCCCAGCGACTAAATCGCCCTATTCGGACTCGGTTTCCCTACGGCTCCGGACCAGAGGCCCTTAACCTTGCCACTGAGGACAACTCGCCGGCTCATTATGCGATAAGGCACGCCGTCACCCGGTGATGCGCCCGAAGTCACACCACATCGGGCTCCGACCGTTTGTAGGCATACGGTTTCAGGTTCTATTTCACTCCCCTCACGGGGGACTTTTCACCTTTCCCTCACGGTACTAGTTCACTATCGGTCAGAGACAGTGTTTAGCCTTAGGAGATGGTCCTCCCAGATTCCCACAGGATTCCACGTGCCCCGTGGTACTTGGGAACCGGTCCCAGGAAGTCGCATCGCTTTCGCCTACCGGGCTCTCACCGTCTCTGGCTGGCCGTTCCAGGCCAATTCGGCTAGCGATCCGATTTCTGACTTCCCGGCAGATCCCCAGATCCGCCCAGTCCGGTCCCACGACCCCCACACCGCAACGACTGAGGCCTTATGCACGGCATGGGTTTAGGCTGTTCCCGTTTCGTTCGCCACTACTCAGGGAATCGCTATTGCTTTCTTTTCCTCGAGGTACTGAGATGTTTCAGTTCCCTCGGTTCCCTCCGCCGAGTTATGTATTGGCTCGGCGGTGACAGGACATGACTCCTGCCCGGTTTCCCGATTCGGAGACCCTCGGATCAAAGCTTGTTTGCAGCTCCCCGAGGCGTTTCGCCGCTGACCGCGTCCTTCTTCGGCTGTCTCTGCCAAGGCATCCACCATACGCCCTTTGTAGCTTGACCCCTTCCAGACAACAGGCCCGGTCGGGACAACAAAGAGAGTTCGGCGCCTTGCGGAGGGTCTATGCAACCCTCCGCATATTCTCACGAACTATGCACTTATCAATGTTCTGGCTGCCGGAAACAGAACCGCAGAGGGCGCCGGAGGCACCCTCTGCGGGCAATCTCCCAAGCACCTTAAGCGGTTATCCTAACTGTCCTCGTGGTCAGTACCGTTTTGGAATCCTCCGAACAGTTGCCCAGTCTGGGCGACCATCATTATAGCAATTCGCCGGGACGTGTCAAGCATCTGGGTACAGAATGTTCTCAGGACACGTCAGCATGGTGTTATACCACAATGGGGCGCCACCGAAACCGCGCCCCGCAGGAGTCGGGGCCCGGCTTGGCTAAGTCCCTGCCCACTTGCCCTGGGAGGCCAACGTCATGCTCGAAGCCCTTACGCCGCTGCACGTGCTCATCGGTCTGGTCTTGCTGGCTTGCTGCGCCGCGGCCGCTCCGCCCCTGCCCGACGAGGTGGAGCCGTATCCAGTGGTGGCCGATATCGCCTTCGCGGAGGGGCCGATCTTCGATCGCGGCGGCAACCTCTACTTCGTGAACTACCACGTCCTGGGCACGATGGGGCGGCGCACGCCGGACGGGACGGTGGAGGTGTGGGTGCACACCGGCGGGCAGGCGAACGGGCAGCAAGATAGATGGCGCGGGCAACCTCATCGTCGCCGACTATGGCGGCAAGCGCATCCTCCGCGTCCACCCGATCACCCGCGCGATCGAGGTGCTGACGAGTGAGTGCGACGGGCGCAGCCCTACCGCGGCCCCAACGACGTCTGCCTCGATCTCGCGGGCAATATCTACTTCACCGACCCCACGGATTCGAGCAAAGAGAATCCCATCGGCGCGGTGTACCGCATCGCCATGAAGCCGGACAACTCGGTGGATAAGGTCACGCGCATCGCGGAAGGCCTGGCCTTCCCGAACGGCCTCGCCGTGTCGCCGGATCAGAAGAAGTTCTACGTCGCCGAGTCCGAGACGAATCGCCTGATCGGATGGGACCTGAAGCCCGATGGTACGCTCGACAACAGGCGGGTGGTGATCGAATTCCCCAACGTCGACGCTCGATGGCATCATGTTCGACGAGTTCGGGCGGCTCTGGATCGCCCGCTGGACGAGCAAGACGGTGGACGTGGTGGACGTCGAGAAGGGCGACGCTGCTGAAGAGCTATCCTGCGGGCGGGGACCAGGTAACGAACCTGTGCTGGTGGGGGACAAGTCTGTACGTGACCGTGGCGGGCCAGCGAAGCATTCATAGGATGGACGTCGGGGTGAGGGGCGCGGAGATCATACCGCCTGCGCGGTAGCCGCGCGTCGGGCCTGGGGCGTGGGTCTCGATCCCCCCAGGGGAGCGGAAGCAGCGATGGATGCGAATCGGCGCGCTTCTCTGAGGCAGTTGGCGGCTCTCTTCCTCCGCCTCGGGGTGACGGCCTTCGGGGGCCCGGCCGTGCACATCGCCCTAATGCGGGACGAGGCGGTCAGGCGGCGCGGCTGGCTTACCGACGCCGAGTTCCTAGACCTGCTGGGCGCCGCCAGCCTCATCCCCGGCCCAAGCTCTACCGAGATGGCGATCTACCTGGGGCGCCGCCAGGCGGGCTGGCCGGGGATCGCCGTGGCCGGAAGCTGCTTCATCCTCCCCGCCGCGCTCATGGTCGGAACGATCGCCTGGGCCTACGTCCGCTTCGGATCCCTGCCACAGGTGGCGGGCCTGCTCTACGGCGTCAAGCCGGTAGTGATCGCGGTCATCGTGCAGGCGCTGTGGAGCCTGAGGCGAGTCGCGCTCAAGACGAAGCTGGTGTCGGCGATGGGGCTGATCGCCCTGGCGGCAGGCTTCCTATCTGCGAACGTGGCCATCATCTTGCTCGGGACGGGCCTGGTCGTCGCCCTTATTCAGTGGCTGTCGAAGCGGTGGCGGAAACTGAAGCCTCCGACCGCTTTGTTAACGGTGGCTCCCTTCGGGCTGTTACCACTCTTCCTGGTCTTCCTCAAAGTGGGCGCGATCCTGTTTGGCAGCGGCTACGTGCTCCTGGCATTCCTCAGAGCCGACCTGGTGCAACGCTACGGATGGCTCACCGAGGCACATCTGCTGGACGCGATCGCGGTCGGACAGATCACGCCGGGTCCGGTGTTCACCACCGCCACCTTCATCGGGTACCTGCTGGGCGGGCCGCCGGGCGCGGTGGTGGCGACGGTGGGCATCTTCCTTCCCTCATTCTTCTATGTGGCGGCCAGCGCGCCGCTGCTGCCGCGTCTGCGCCAGTCAGCGGTGGCTGGAGCATTCCTCGACGGGGTGAACGTGGCGGCCCTGGCGCTGATGGCGATGATAAGCTGGCAGCTCGGGCGAGCCGCGATCGTGGATGCCCTGACCGCTGTCATCGCGGTCGGGAGCGCCGTGCTGCTGGTGGTGTTCCGCGTGAACTCAACCTGGCTGATAGTGGGGGGTGGCGTGGTCGGGCTCGCGGCGCGGCTCATCGTGGGGTGATGGTGGCGTCTATGGCCGCCTACGCGCCACGAGGGACTCCTCCCCGGGGGCGGCCTCCGAGCTACGTCCCCGGGGAGAGGTAGACGGTTCGCCCGGCGATGCGGCGGGCGATGATGATCACGCCGAACGAGACGATCACCAGCACGACCGCGAGTGCAACCGAGGTGCGCATGCCGCCGGTCATGCCGGCGGCGGCACTGCTGTAAATCGCCACCGGCATGGTTTCGGTGCGACCCGGGAACGCGCCCGCGAACATCAGGGTGGCCCCGAACTCTCCCAGCGCTCGCGCCCAGGTCATGACGGCGCCGGCAATGAGGGCATGGCTGGCGATGGGGACAGTCACCCGCAGGAATGTCCGCATCGGCCCTGCACCCAGCGTTCTCGACGCCAGACGCAATTCGCGCGGGACCGCCTCGAATCCGGCGCGCGCCTGCTTCACGTAGAACGGAGAGGCGACGAAGACCTGTGCCATCACCACGGCCGCTCGTGTGAACGTGATCCGCAGGTCGCGCTCCGCCAGCAGCGCCCCGAAGCCCTGCTGCCCATAGAGCAGCAGGAGCGCCAGCCCCGCCGCTACCGGCGGCAGCACCAGGGGCAGGTCGATGAGGGTATCGACGATATCCTTGCCACGGAAGCTGTAGTGCGATAGCCAATAGGCGACCGGCGTGCCTATGATGATGGAGATGATGACCGAGATGGTCGCGGTCATGAGGCTGAGGCTGAGGGCGTGCTCGGCCTCCCAGCAACAGGCGTAGGAGGCCGGCGTGGTGCGCAGGATCAGCCCCAGGATAGGGGCGAGCAGGTAGATGAGCAGAGGGAATGACGCGAGCAACACCAGCGCGCGAACGCCGGAGCGCCGCGAGAGGGTGTCAGGCAGGCGCCCCACCGTGGGCCGCGGCTTCTCGTTAGGCCTTAGGGGGCTTGACGCTGTACCCATTCTTGCTGAAGATCGCCTTGCCTTGCTTGGAGGCGAGGAAGTTCACGAAATCCGCGGCCGCTTGCTGTTGCTTCGAGTAGACGACGACAGCCGCGGGGACGTTGCGCACACGTATCAGGTTGGCGGGGATCCTGACGTTGTCGATCTTGTCCGGCGCCCAGGCGCGGAATGAGTCCCAGCCGATGATGGCGTCGACCTCGCCGAGCTGCACGAGCTGCTGCGCCTGCTCGCAACTACCGGCGTAGGTGACGACGTTCTTCTTCACCTGCTCTTCCAGCTTGGCCTTCTTGAGAATCTCCGCGCTCACGTCGCCCAGACAGACCGAACCGGTCTTGGCGAGTCCCACCCGCATCTTCGGTCTGGCCAGGTCGGCGAGGGTCCGGATGTGCTTCGGGTTCCCATGCTGAACGTTGATCACCGGCACCAGGTAGGCGGCGATCTTACGAGTCGAGTGGATGACGACCTGCTGCTTCTCCGCCTTCTCCATGAAGTCGTCGGAGCCCGGCATGTAGATGTCACCGGTCTGCTCGAGCATGATCTGGTTCAGCAGCGTTCCGGAGCCACCGAAGGTCATGTCGAGGATGACGTTGGGGTGCGCCTTCTCATAGGCCGCCTTCGCCGCCAGAGCCGGAGGCTTGCTGGCCGATCCGACGAAGATCTCCAGTCGAACCTTCTTCGGCGCGCCCACGCCTTTGCCAGGGAGAATCAGGAGCGCGCCGCCAAGTACGACCAGCGCGCCCAGCAGCAGAAGGATATTCTTTACCCGCCGTGCCATGATGCCGGCCTCCTCGAGATGGAGCCCACCTGACGGAATCAGCCTAACACCAGCGAATGACGAAAATGTGAAGGTGGGGGGGCGAATTGCGCGGCCCCCACGCCCACGGCAGCCTGTCAGCCGCGAGGAGCGGCTGCCTTCACCTCGGGAGATAGCCCGGTATCGAATGCGCGCTGGTTCTCTCGGAACGCCGCTGCTAGCTTCGCCGCCGACCGGTCATACTCGGCCGGGTCCTTCCACATTTCCCGTGGGGAGAGCAGCTTATTGTCGATCTCGGGACAAGCAGTCGGAACCGCGAAGCCGAAGTTCGGGTCCTGCCGGGTCGGGACAGCGTCCAGTTCCCCCGAGAGCGCGGCGCGGATGATGGCGCGCGGTAGACTCGATGTCGATCCGGCGACCCACTCCGTAGGCACCGCCGATCCACCCGGTGTTGACCAGCCAGCACTTCGACCTTGTGCTTGCGGATGCGCTCGCCGAACATGTCGGTGTAGACGGTCGGCGGCAGCGCCATGAAGGGCGCCCCGAAGCAGGCGCTGAAGGTGGTCGTGGGCTCGGTGACGCCGCGCTCCGTGCCGGCCACCCGCGCGGTGTAGCCGGAGAGGAAGTGGTACATCGCCTGCTCCGGGGTCAGCTTCGCCACCGGCGGCATCACGCCGAAGGCATCGCAGGTCAGCAGCATCACGTTCTTGGGATGCCCGGCGCACCCGCTCCCGCACCACGTTGGCTGAGGTGGGTGAGGGGATAGCAGGCGCGGGTGTTCTCGGTCAGCGTCTCGTCATCGAGGTCGAGCCGGCGCGTCGTCGAAGTCGATCGCCACGTTCTCCAGCACGGTGCCGAAGCGGCGGGTGCACTCGTAGATGTCCGGCTCCGACTCCGGCGAGAGCCGGATGACCTTGGCGTAGCAGCCGCCCTCGAAGTTGAAGACCCCATCGTCGCACCAGCCGTGCTCGTCGTCGCCGATCAGCAGCGCGCTCGGGATCGGCGGAGAGGCTGGTCTTGCCCGTGCCGGAGAGCCCGAAGAACAGCGCCACGTCGCCCGCCGGCGCCGACGTTGGCGGAGCAGTGCATGCTCAGCACCTGGCGTGCGCGGCAGCAGGTAGTTGAGGATGGTGAAGATCGACTTCTTGATCTCGCCCCCGTACTGGGTGCCGCCGATGATCACGGTCTTCTGGGCGAAGTTGACGATGATGAAGGTCTCGGAGTTGGTATCGTCGATCTCCGGGATGGCGTGGAAGCCCGGGAAGCAGAGCACGCGGAACTCGGGAACGTGGTTCGCGAAGCTGCCTCCGCGTCCTTGATCTGGATGAACATGTTGCGGGCGAACAGGCTCTGCCAGGCGTCCTCGGTGATGATGCGGATGGGCAGCCGGTACTTCGGGTCGGCGCCCACGCAGCAGTCCTGGACGAAGATCTCCTTGCCCTGGATGTAGGCCAGCAGCCGGTTGTACAGGGTGCTGAAGTGGTCCTCGTCGAAGGGCTCGGTTGACCGTGCCCCACCAGATGTGGTCCGAACTGGAGGGCTCGTCCACGATGAACTTGTCGTTGGGCGAGCGGCCGGTGTGGTCGCCGGTGCGCACGACCAGGGGGCCGAGGTGGCGCGATCAGGCCCTCTCGCCGGCGGACGATGCTCTCGTACAGGGCCGGCGTGGTGAGCGTCCAGTGGACGCGGCCGATGTTGCGGAAGCCGTGGTGCTCGAGTCCGTGCCGCGGGGCGCGCTGTCGACGTCTTGCTCGCTCATATCGTCGTCCTACCTCTCACGTAATCAGGGGCGGGCCACGCCGTCGCCATGTTCTGCACCCGCGGGTTATCCTGAGTTCGGCAGCGCGACGGGCAATCCTTTCTGAAGGCGATTCGGAGAGGTCGCGGGAGAGCAGCCGGAACGGCCGCGGCTGGAGGCGCGAGCACCCTCTGGTGGTCGCGATCCGCGGCAAATCGCGCTTGACAGCCGGCCGGAAGATGATATAATTCATGCATGAAGCAACTTCCCGACGCCTCTCAAACCTGCCTCGAACTCTGCATCCAGGTGGGCAAGGAGCTATACAAGCGCTTCGACCGACGCATGGGCGCGCTGGGACTGACGCCGGTGCAGGCGCAGGTGCTGGCCGCGCTGGCCGACACGGAGGGGCTGAGCATGCGCGACCTGGGGGAACGACTGTGCTGTGTGGACAGCAACGTCACCGCCATTGTCGGGCGCATGGTCGAGGCCGGCTGGGTCGAGCGCCATCCCGACCGGGAGGATGCTCGCGTTCGCCGGGTGCGAATCACGTCGCAGGGGAGGGGTCTGCTCGCAACCGCCACCGATGCGCCGCGGTGCTGTCCCGAACTGGCGACGCTGCTCTCCCCTCGCGAGTGGGCCGACTTGCGGCGGCTGATTGGGAAGATCCGGTCGCGACTGCAGGCCGAGCCCTGAGTCGCTTTCTCTTGACTATATACTTCATGCATGAGATATTACCATCGAATCGAAAGGAAGAGCCGAATGGACGTGAAGCAAGTCGTGAAGAAACGGTATGGGCAGATCGCGCAGGGCCGGGGAGGGTGCTGCGGCGCCGCTCCGCAGGGCAAGGGGTTGTCGGCCGAGAAGGCGGCGCGGACTGTCGGCTATGCCGCCGAGGACCTGGAGGCCGTCCCGGAGGGCGCGAACTTGGGGTTGGGATGTGGGAATCCCCTGGCCCTGGCGCTGGTGAAGCCTGGTGACGTGGTGCTCGACCTGGGCTCCGGCGCCGGCTTCGACGCCTTCCTGGCCGCGCCGCGGGTGGGGCCGGAGGGCCGCGTCATCGGGGTGGACATGACAGAGGAGATGATCGCCCAGGCGCGGGCCAACGCAGAGCGGGCCGGATACGCCAACGTGGAGTTCCGGTTGGGCGAGATCGAGAGCCTGCCCGTGGACGACGGCTCCGTCGATCTGGTGATCAGCAACTGCGTGCTCAACCTCGTGCCGGACAAGGCGCAGGCCTTCAGTGAGATCGCGCGCGTGCTGAAGCCCGGGGGGCGCATGGTCGTTTCGGACATCGTGCGGCGGGGCGATCTACCGGGCTGGCTGCGGGAGAGCGCGGAGGCCTACGCCGCCTGCATCGGGGGGGCGAGCGACCAGGAGGAGTACCTAGCGCTGGCCCGCGCCGCCGGCCTGGGAGAGGTGGAGGTGTTGAGCGAGACCGACGCGGTCGACCTGCTGACTTCCTCTACTGACTGTGGTTGCAGCATCGGCGAAGAAGCCGCAGACCAGTTCCGCGGCAAGGTCTTCAGCATCAGCGTGAGCGCGCGGAAGGCGTAGCGCGGTCTATCAGCTCAGGATGCCCAGGAGAGGCGGCCCACGCGGGTCGCCTCTCTCCTGTACTCAGGACCCCTCGCCAGGGCACTGGTTCTGGACAGATGGCCGCCAAGCTGTCATTCCGAGCCTCGGAAGCGGGCGTCTAGACCGCTACGAGCGCGAGGAATCCATATCGGGAGTAGCGTCCGCCTCCGTGGACGCCGACCTCTGGAACGGATTCCTCGCGCGTCCGCCTTTGGCAGACGGCTCCGAATGACAACCAACGGCCACCTCCTCCCTGAACCGGTGATCCAGACCTCGCCCTATCCCACATTGCCGCGCCCCGCGCACCGTGCTAGAATGCAGCACTCAGACAGGGGTGGGTGACAGTGGATAGATCTGACAGGTTCTTTGCCTTTCTTGTCATCGTGGGGCTGGCTGCCGCAGCCTTCCTCGCCATCGGCCGGGTGGGCATCGAGAGCCGCAACCGGACGGTCGAGATCATCGTCGATGGGGACGACGTCCGCCAGCTTTCGATGTCGGCCGGACTGTCCTCGGCGGAGACGCTGAACCAGCTTCGGACTGCGGGGGCCACCGCGCTGGCCGTCCGCGAAGTGACAGTGGGCGAACTCAGCACCTTTGGCGAGGTGCTCGCCCTCGCCATGCCGGGCGCCGTAAGCCTCGTTTCCACCGACCCGACGCTGCTGTCCTCGCTCGCGGTGGCTCTTCACGGCAAGCTGCCGAAGGTGGAGATAGGGATCGTCGAATCTCAGACCCCGGCCATCGTCCTGCGCGGCGTTACCATGGACCAACTCGCCAAAGTGCCGGTGATGCTGCGCCGAGACGATCTTCAGGCGGCGCGAGCGGCGAATCTGAGAGTCGTCGCCAGGCTGATGAACTTCCCCGGCGCGTCACCGGAGGCGATAGCCGCCGCGGCGCGGACCGCGAAGTCCGCCGGCGCCAAGCTCGTCGTCTTCCGGGAGGACCAAGTGCTGGGCTGGCAGGATCTGCTGCCGGAAGTGGCCAGCGCCTTCGATCGGTCCGGCCTGCTCTACGGCTACGTCGAGATCATCAACCAGAAGGGCGGCGACGCCCTTGCCTCCAAGCTCGCGGCGGCCTCGTTCGCGTTCACAGCGTCACCGATGCCGACATGCAGACCCTTTCGCCCGGCTTCGGCGTCTCTCGCTATGCGCGCGCGGTGGAGGAGCGCAACATCCGCGCCTGCTATGTTCGCCTGATCCTTCGCCCGCAGAAGGATCCGATGGAGGCGAACGCCCGCTACGTGGCGACGGTCGTGAACGCGCTTCGCGACCGCGGCTTTCGCATCGGCCCGCCGACTCCTTTCTCCGCGCCGGAGGGATGGCCGCCAGAATGGGCGCGGCTGCTCTGCCTGTTGGCACTGCCGGCCGCGCTGGTTCTGCTCGTCCGCAGGCTGGCACCCTGCGCGCGGGTGCCGCCTGGCTGATCTTCCTCGCGACGCTCGTCCTGGGAAGCGCGGTCGCCCTCGGCGCGCGCTCCCTGGTCGTGCCGCTCTCGGGCCTCGCTGCCGCCTGCATCTTCCCGACGCTGGCTCTGGTCTGGGCCATGCAGTGGTCGCGCGGGACAGGTTTCGCGATCGGCGGTGGCAAGCTGCTCGGCCGGGCGCTTGTCGGTCTGATCGTGACCAGCGCGATCACGTCTGCCGGGGCGCTGCTGATCATCGGCCTCTACTCGCCGCGTCCGATTCCTCGAGGGCATCGGTTTGTTCTCCGGCGTGAAGCTCGCCTATGTGGCCCCGCTCCTCCTCGCGTTCGCCGCGGTTGCGGCCGACTTGCCCGGGCGGAGAGAACCGCTGCGGCAATGGTGGACGCGGGCGAAGCTGCAGTCGATTCGGTTCTTTGGCCAGCCGATCACGCTCGCGCTGGGCATCGCCCTAGTAGCTGCGGTCGGGGCCCTTGCCATCGCCGTCATGCGCAGTGGCAACCAGCCGGCCGTCGCTCCGACCGGGATCGAACTCAAACTGCGTAACCTCCTGGAGGCGGTGCTCTACGTCCGCCCGCGCACGAAGGAGTTCCTGCTCGGGCATCCCGCGCTGATGCTGGCGATCGCGCTCTCTCTGCGCGGCCGCCGCGCCTGGCTGCCGCTCGTGATCGTGCTTGCCGGCCTCGGGCAGATATCGCTGCTGAACACGTACTGCCACTTCCACTCGCCGCTGCACGTGAGTCTGGTTCGCACGGCCAACGGGCTGTGGGTCGGCGCCATCGTGGGAGTAGCGGTGGTGCTGGTCTGGCGCGTCCTGTGCGACCGACATCGCCGTCCGGCCGTCCCAGCCCCATGAGCCGGCCGCCGCGCATCCTCGTCTCCGGCTACTACGGCTTCGCAAACGCCGGCGATGAGGCAATCCTCGCCGGCCTGGTGGAGGGGTTCGGGACGCTCGCCCCCGACGCTGAACTGACCGTCCTGTCGGCAGACCCCGAGGGCACGACGCGCGAGCACGGAGTCCGAGCCGTCCCGCGGGCTGCGAAGCGCCCTCTCGCAGCTCGCGGAGGCCGATCTGTTCGTCAGCGGGGGTGGCGGGCTGCTGCAGGATGCGACGAGCTGGCGCTCTCCGCTGTACTACCTGGGCCTCTTGTGGCTGGCGCGACGCGCGGGAGTGCTGGTCGCCTGTACCGGCCACAGCATCGGTCCGCTCCGCCGGCGCTGGGTGCGATGGTTGACGCGCCGGGCCCTGAATCAGGCCGGGGTGCTCACGGTCCGCGACCGCGCTCTCCGAGACCGCACTGCGCGCTCTCGCCGTCACCACTGAAGTCCACGTGACCGCCGATCTCGCCTTCATGTTGCCTCCCCCGACGGAAATCGGTGTCGCGCAGGCGTGGGCGAAATCGGGTTTGATCCGCGACTACCGGCCGGTAGTGGCTCTGGCACTTCGCCGGCCGCCCCGGCGGTGTCCCCACGGGCTTCGTCGCGGCTCTGGCGGCCGCTGTCTCCGGCCCGTGCCAACAGCTTGGGCTGCGCCCGATATTCGTGCCGATGCAGTATCCGCGAGATGTGGCATTCGCCGAAGAGGTCATGGCGCAAATGCCGATGCCTGCCGAGGTCATCCGCCCGCGGCTGACAGCCCGCGAGACGCTGGCATTCATAGGCGGCTGCGACCTCGTGGTGGCGATGCGGCTGCACGCGCTCATCTTCGCTGCTATTTGCCGCCGCCCCATGGTCGCGATCTCATATGACCCAAAGGTAGTCGGCCTGATGGGCGAGCTAGGCCTGACCACGGCGACCGCCACCGAGAGCTTCAGCTCCGAGGCGCTGGCAAGCGCGATAGGTGAGGCCTGGGAAACGAAGGACAGCATCTCGGCTGCACTTGCGGAGCGAGTTCCCCCGCTGCGCGGCCGGGCCTTGACCAGCGTGGAGTTAGCGCTGTCGGGGCTGCGAGGGAAGCGATGAAGAGAACCTGTCTACTGCTCACCTTACTACTCGTCGCCGGCCTCACGGCGCCAGTCCGGGGCTTCGCCGCGCCCGGCCACGAGATGCTTCGGCTGCGCATCGTGAACGATGCCGGCGGCGAGATCGCGGCGAGCTTCGACGCCGGTGCCACCTGGCAGCCGGTCGGCCGGGTGGTGCGTTACACCACTCAGGTCACTCGCCAGGGCTACACTGCCAGCAAGTGGGTTTCCCCGGGCCACGTGGCGGCGACGGCCGTCAATGCCATCCATATCAGCGCCGGCTACAACGCCGAGGACGACCGCGGTGTGGTCTTCTCTCTCCTGCCCCGCGAGCTGCTCACCGCGCCGTCCACCTATAGCTCCTTCCTCAGCCCGGATTCGTCGATCTACACTGACATACCGGCCGGGCAGGGGATCTTCGGTGGGGGAGGGGCGCCTTTCGTCGGGAACTCTGTCTACCTCCAGGCGGCTGGCGAGCTTGTCCCGACTGGGGATAGCTACCTCCCCGCTCGCGGCGATGTGCTCATCATCATCGTCGACCAGCCCTTGCGCTATCCCATCGCCGCCGAGTTCGAGAACCGCCCTGGCGGCAGGGCCGACCTCCTCTATGCCGACGGCTCACGGGAACAGCTCGGCTGGGTGGTGAAGCCAGTGCGGGGAGTGGGCCGGTTCCTCGGAGGCATCTACACCGGCATCGGCCGCGTGCGGGCCAATCACGCCGGTGTGATCGACATCTCCACCTCCTCCGTCGGCGCCCTCGGCGGGTTTCAGATCATCCCGTTCGGCCATGCCATCAGCCCGGAGATGGGGAATGCCTGGAAGCTGACGCAGTGGATGGTCGTGGCGCCGCTGGGGGAAGGCGAATCCCTCTGGGATGGCATCACACCGCTGTTCTCCCAGCATATCCGCCCGGATTACCTGCCCAATGATCTCTCCGCGCCGGATTGGGAGAGGCGCCTGCTCTCCCGCTTCGTCGCCGACGTAGATCTGGGCGCAGGCTGGCAGCCCATGCCCGCGATTCAGCTCTCTCCCGACCCCAACGCGCCCCTGCCCTCGTGGGCCGGAGAGGCGCTCAAGGGGATGGCGAAGCTGAGGGTACTGTTCCCACTCTCGGAGCGCGGCGCGGCCGAAGTGGTGGGCAAGAGGCAGTAAGCTCGGCCCGCGCGCTGGTTCTCCCCGTCTCCCATGCGAAGAGCGCTCCCCCGCGAGCTTCCCTGTGGCCGCCTGACTGCGATCTCGGAGGGGCCAAAGGTGAAGGGGCGGCGCCTGGGGCGCCGCCCCTGAATTGACGCGTGCTATGACTCAGGCCCGGCGGAGATACTGGTGAGGGCTCCAGCATCTCCTTTCCGGGCCATCAAGAAGGGCCTCTCGGAAGAGAGGCCCCACTTGACCTCAGCCCATGAAACGGGTTCTGCTATCTTCGCCACGCCGAATACCGGCGCCGCGTTCGTAGTCTATTCCACTGAGCCATCCACACCGGCGACGACCAGTGCGCCGTCGGCATCAGCCCAGTCCATATCAGACCGAGCATCCAGTGCTTCGTCGCTGGCTATCGGCAGTCGCACACAGACTTGCGTGCCCGAGTCGGCGTTGCCATCCGCGGTGAGTGTGCCTCCCTGGGAGCGGACGATCCGCTGTGCGGCCGCGAGTCCCAGGCCGGTTTCGAGCCGGTCCACATCTGGCGTGCCATACATCTCAAACCCGTGGTCGGATATCTGAGGCGGGACTTCATCCCGCGCATCCTCAATCACGACCTGGGCCCAGTCTGCGAGCGATGCCTGCGTCCGAACCGCGAGGCGGCCTCCGTAGTGCATCCGGTGCAGGGCGTTCACGAAGAGGTTAAGGAACGCCTGCTGAAGCTGCGAGGCATTGGCTCGGACTTCCGGCAGACCGTCGTACGACTCCTCGATCTCGATGCCAGCCGCGCGATACTCCTGGCGCATCACATCCAGGGTTACGCGGAGCACGTGGTTGAGATCGACCCGGCCGGCCCGTCCGTTGTTGGGCCGGCGCGCCAGCGCCAGCAGGCCGGTAAGCGTCTCTACCACCCGGCCCGCCTGTCGACGGATGGTGCTCAGTTCTTCCCATAGCACCTGGGGGTTCAGCTCCTTGCCTGCAAGCAGGCGATCGGCACGCGCCATGATTCCTGCGACTGGGTTGTTGATCACGTAGGCCACGCCTCCGGATAGCACTCCGAGGCCAGCCACTTTCTCTGCTTCAGTGAGCTGGGCTTGCGTGGCATGCAGGTCATCGAGCAGCTTCCCCAGGCGGTCCAACTGCTTTTGATTCTCGGCGTATAGACGAGCCTTTTCCAAGGCGATAGAAGCTTGATTTGCGAATGAGTCCAGGGTCCCCAACACGTGGTGCGAGTATGGTTCGCGGGGCTTCAGGCGCCCCACCAGCAGCGCTCCGGTAACCTTCCCGGACGATACCAGCGGCTCCACGGCCAGCGAGATCAGGTCATCCCAGGGCAGGTCGGGCCGGTCGATCTCCTCGGGCACGTTGCCCGGCGAGACGCAGATGGGGTGGCCATTGCGGATGACGATTGCCGCCACCCGCTCCGCCAACTCGATCTGGAGCCCGCGCTCGTGGATGGCCGCGAGACGAAGGTGCCGTACCCCACGCTCCGATAGGATGACAGCCGCGCAGTCGGATTCCGTCACCTCGGCGGCCGTTCTCGCCACCAGCTCGAGCAGCCGCGGCAGGTTGAAGTTCGTAATCAGGGTATGGCTGAGTTCCGCCCAGGTGCTGAGCTGTTGGTTCCGGTTCGAGAGGACCTGCGCCGCTGACTGCAGCGCCTGGATGAGATCGCGGTTCTCTCTGCGCACGTTCAGCAGCTTCTCATAGAAGTACGCGCAGATAAGCCAGGCGGTGATCAGCAGCGCCCCTGAGAGGCCGTAGTCCTTCAGGAAACCAATGGCATGACCGGCCACGCCGCGCGCGACATGATCCTCCGCCACCGAGATGGCCTCGACCACGAACAGGCTGACGGCCAGTAGCAGGAAGAGGCCCAACGCCAGAAACCACAGCCTCTTCTCTATCCTCTCGATGCGACGGAGCCTATCGAGAGTGCCGTCCAGAATATTAGCGACACGCTTCCCCGACTGATCGTTGTTCACCGCCGCGCCTCCGCCCAGCAGCAAAAAGGAACCATCTGCCGACATCTGGCATGGATGGTTCCCCGTAGATGGCTTTCCCGCCTATCGGGCCGCTGCGTCACGGCCCTTGCGGCGATCGTTCCCGCACAAGTTCCGGGGATATCATTCCATAGTAGCGGCCAATAATGAGACCGGCCGACGCGGTCGCGCGTGCTTCCGCGCTCCCCACGGGCACACGAACATGGCAAACCGCCGCGCGCAGCCCCCCGCGAAGGAGCTGGTTTGTGGAATAACGCTGGTGGGATGGGCGTGCGGCGGAGTCCAGGGAGGGATGCCGTGGAGAGTCTGCGGGTGCTGGTGGCGGACGACGAGGAGCCCATTCGGGCCCTGCTCGTCCAACTGTCACAGGCGCTGAACCACCAGGTGGTCGGCGAGGCGCGCGACGGCCATGAGGCCGTTGCTCTTGCGCGCACGACCAACCCTGAGATCATCCTGCTGGACGTTCGCATGCCCCACATGACCGGCATCGAGGCCGCCCGAACCATCTCCTCCGAACGCCTCGTGCCCATCATCATCGTGACCGCCCATGCCGAGCAGCAGTTGATGGAAGAGGCGGCCGAGGTGGGCGTGTTCAGTTACCTTATCAAGCCGATCACCAGCCAACGCCTCGCGGCTGCAATTTCCACCGCGCGCGCCCGCTTCGCTGACCTGCAGCTACTGCGAACCGAGGTGGGGGACCTGAAGGGAGCGCTCGAAGCGCGGAAGCTGGTCGAGCGAGCCAAAGGCATCCTCATGAGAGACATGAGGGTGGGCGAACAGGAAGCCTACCGGTGGCTGAAACGGACCAGCAGCCATCACAACCAGAAGCTCGCCGAAGTCGCCCGCCGCATAGTTGCGCTCGAGAAGCAGCCCGTCGGCTAGCCGACGCCTCTCAGGCGCAGTTCCCCGAACACTCACGACGCCTTGGGCCGACGTTTGCGGGCCCTACGGCTAGTCCCTCAGCTCACTGCCTCCGGCCGCTTTGCTAGCGGTCCGCGGCCTCAGCGCCCGATCCCGATACTGCGCCGGCGTACATCCATAGTGCCCCACGAAGGCGCGATGAAGGTGACTGCCGTCCACGAACCCGGCCCTCTGCGCACATGAGTCCACCGCGAGCTTTGTGTTCAGCAGGAGGTTCGTCACGAACGCCAGGCGCGCTCGCCGCGAGAATCGGCCGAAGCTCAGCCCCATGGTCTGCACGAAGATGAATCGGAATTGCGAGGGGCTTAGGCTGCAGGCCGCCGCCGCTGCTGAAATCGCCACCCGCCGCTCCGGGGAGTCGTAGACGAGCTGCACCGCCGGGGCGATTCTCTCGAAGCCCGCAGTCACTCCGCTTCGCACCGGCGAATAGCCAGGCGGCTCCCACTCTCTCCCGAGTG
This sequence comes from uncultured Armatimonadota bacterium, assembly GCA_963699135.1. Classification (GTDB taxonomy): domain Bacteria; phylum Armatimonadota; class Hebobacteria; order Hebobacterales; family Hebobacteraceae; genus JBEKKD01. The sequence continues at coordinate 3,931,757 of OY969415.1, forward strand.
TATGGAGCAGGCGCAGCAGGCTGAGCTGGGCGCCGCTCCTCCAGCCCTTGCGCTTCGCCATGACCTCGCGGGTGAGATCGCTTGCGATCTCCAGGATTTGATCGCGATCCTCGTTCGGTCTGGAGCCGGGCCGGTCTCTGGGCTGCGCCCAGAACAGATTCAGGTACCAGGGCCCTTCGTAGACCTGATCGGCGATGAACTCGGGGAGGAAATGGAACACGCACTCGCGGGTCCCCGCCGCGGTTACCCGCCACCCGTGGGGCTCCCAGGGGGCAGTCAGCCAGGCCTCACCGGGGCCCACAAGCGTGGTGAAGTCTCCGTACTGCCTCTCCCCCTCTCCTGTAAAGACAACACCGACCTCGAACCCGTGATGGACCTCCAGGTTGAACTCGGTGGGCTTGGAGAAGGTGAGTACCCGCCCCACGAAAGGGCTGGTCGGGCCCAGACCGCGCTGTGTCAACTTCGGCAGCAAGCCTACCTCCCATCGGATACGCGGAAGTGCGTTCCGACAGAAAATACAGGAGTGCCGGCGCCGTGTCAAGCTGGCGAAGGTGGCCTGGGCCTTGGTCCGGACCGACTCCCAGTACGATCCGGACCGGGTCTATTCGCAACCAAAGCCTTGACCCAAACCATAGAATCTGCCCAACGGGAGGAGGGAGGACGTGATGAATCCCGCCCCTACTGGCCGGTGAGGGACGCCGGCGAGGCGTTTCTTGACACCGCGCGGGCATCCTGTAATGCTAGGGCCATCACATTCCGACGGCGTTGGTGGGCAGGGGTCGGCGGCCGGGCGGTGGCATAGGGGTATCTGGTTGGATCGCATTACAGACGTCGGGGCGGAGTCGGAGGCGGCCGGGCGGCGGGATCGCTCGGCTACGGAGATCACGGGTCGCGCGCTGCTAGTCGGCACTATCACGGTTGCCGCGGTCTCGGTCATCACGCTGTTCCTGGGAGCGGTGAAGCACACGTGGGATCCGGGGGGGAGCGCGCTGCCGGCGACGGCGGTGGTGGTGCTGTTCTTCCTGGTGCTGATGAATGGGGCGCTGGCGCGGGTGTCATCGCGGCTGACGCTGAGCCGGGTGGAACTACTGGTGACCTATGCGATGGTCATCATGATCGCCCAGTTCCTCTACAAGGGGGGAATGCCGTTCATCACGGGCGCCATCACCTTCCCGTTCTACATGGCCACCCCGGGGAACGACTGGGAGCGGAGGGTGTGGCCTCACATCCCTACGTGGCTGGCGCTGGGCGATCAGCAGGCGAACACCTGGTATTGGGAAGGGCTGCCGCCAGGAAGAGGCGTTCCGTGGGGCGCATGGGCCCTGCCCATGCTGGGGTGGGCGTCGTTCAGCACGGCGGTGATGGGGGCGATGTTCTGCCTATCGGCGCTGCTGAACCGCGACTGGATCGAGCGACAGCGGCTGGCTTTCCCGCTGGTGGACATTCCGCTGGCGATCACGGGGGATGAGCCGCGGCCAGCGCTGACGACGAGCATCTTCCAGAACCCAATCGCCTGGATCGGCTTCTCGATCCCCGCGGCATTCGCGCTAATGGACTGGCTGCATCTGCTCTACCCCAGTATCCCGCAGACTCCGATGGAGTACGACGTGGGCCGCGCGCTATCGGGCATGGGGCTGCCGTGGAACGTGCTGTCGGGCGACTCGGGCATCCACTTCTCGTTGGTGTTCGCATATATCGGTATCGCCTATCTGCTGCCCGGCGAGGTATCGCTGAGCCTGTGGCTGTTCTACGCCCTGTATCGGTTCCAGCAACTGGTGTGGGCGAGCTTCGGGATATCCCAGGAGGGCGGCGGCGGGGTAACGATCAACCCGCAGACGTTCATCGGGATGGAGGAGGCGGGAGGGTTCATTGCGCTGAGCGCGATGGTGCTGTATCAGTCCCGGCGCACGATACTGGCCGCGGGGCGCGGGATCTTCTCCCGCGCCGCGCGCCGGAGAGAGACGGAGTCTGCATTCGGCATGCACTGGGCATTGATCGGGCTGATCGTCGCCAATGCATTCATGATGTGGTGGGCGCTGCGGACGGGGATGGCATGGTGGCCGTTCGTGCTGATCATGGGGCTGTTCTACACGGTGATGATCGGGGTGACGCGCCTGGTGGCGGCAGCGGGCACGACGCACGTAGACACGGGTCTCTTCCCACGGCAAGTGATCATGAACACTATCGGGGCGAGCGCGATGGGGCCGACCTCGCTGACCATGTTCACCTATCTCTCGACCATCTACATGTACGATCCGCGGATCGTGTTGATGGCGCAGTCGATGAACGGGTTCAAGCTGCTGCACGCGTCGCGGATCCGAGAGCGGCGGTTCCCTTGGGCGTGGGCGCTGGCGGTGGTGACAATGCTGGGGGTTGGGTTCCCGCTGATGGTGTGGATCGCGAACCACTATGGGGCGCTGACGCTGCCGGACTGGCCGGTGGCGAGCCCGGCGCGAGGGGTGTTCTCGGAACTCGACAGCAGCTTGCGCTCTCCCGAGGCGCCGGACAACTGGTTGCGGGGCGCGCTGGGGATCGGCGCGGTGTTCATGGGTGCGATGATCCTCATGCACAGCCGGTTCATCTGGTGGCCGGTGAGTCCGGTTGGGTTCCTGATCGCAAGCGGCTGGTCCACCGACCGGTTCGTGTGGTCAAACGCGCTGATCGGGTGGGCGATTGGCACGCTGGTGCGCCGATATGGTGGGCTGAAGCTGTATCGCACGCTACGGCCGGCATTTCTGGGGATGGTGATCGGGGGATACATCCCAGGGGGTGTGTTCGCGGTGATCTCGACGATCTTTGGGATCAGGCAGCCGGAGTAGGGGGGGAGGGCAACGGCGTTCACCGCAGAGGCGCCGAGAGCGCAGAGAAGGGAAGTCGCCTGCGGCGGGAACGGCGGAGTCCTAGGCGCCGATGAACGCGCCCGAGGCGGGCAAGCGCGGGTGAGCGCAGATCGCGCCCGCCCACCGGCGGGCGCTGTCCATGCGATTGTCCAGGCACACGCGGTGTGCTACAATAACTGGCAGTGAGTCTCTACCGGTCCAGGGATGACGGGTCCACGGGGGGAAGCATCGGCAGCGTTCGGATCGCTCAGGATGCCGAGGAGAGTCTGCAGTGGCGCGTTTCTTCAGAATACTCAGTTGGCTAGCCCTGGTGGGCGTGGCCTTCATCTTCCTCTGGCAGTCGGCGCGGACGCGCGAGGAGAAAGCGAACCTCGATTTCTCCAGCTTCATGGCCAGCGTCGAGCAGAACAAAGTCACCACCCTCACGATTCACCCCAAGGGCAAGGGCGAGGGCTACTACTCAGAGAGCAACCGCACCCTCAAGTACACCGTTAACTTGCCTGACGACGAGACGCTCTACATCCCGGCCGCCCGCGAGCATGGGGTGAAGATCAAGGTCGAACAGCCCTCTATCTCCGACTTCTGGATCAGCAGCATCTTCTACCTGCTCATCACCGGATTGCTCATCCTGGGCTTCTGGATCTTCGTCGTGCGACAGACACAGAGCAGCGGGAACCAGGCCCTATCTTTCGGGCGCAGCCGCGCCCGGAGGAGCCCAGAGACTGGGCAGAAGGTCACCTTCGATGATGTTGCCGGCGTGGACGAGGCGAAGTCCGAGCTGATGGAGGTCGTCGAGTTCCTCAAGAATCCGCGCAAGTTCCAGGCGCTCGGCGCCCGCATCCCGAAGGGCGTGCTCCTGGTCGGGCCTCCGGGGTCAGGGAAGACGCTTCTCGCCAGAGCGATCGCGGGCGAAGCGGGCGTGCCGTTCTTCCACATGAGCGGATCGGAATTCGTGGAGATGTTCGTTGGGGTTGGCGCCTCTCGCGTGCGAGACCTGTTCGAGCAGGCGAAGGCGAACCGCCCCTGCATCGTCTTCATCGACGAGATCGACGCCGTCGGACGGCAGCGCTTTGCGGGCCTGGGGGGTGGCCACGACGAGCGCGAGCAGACTCTCAACCAACTGCTCGTGGAGATGGATGGTTTCGACCCAAACTCCGGCGTCATCCTCATCTCCGCCACCAACCGACCCGACGTGCTCGACCCGGCCCTTCTGAGGCCCGGGCGTTTCGATCGGCATATTCAAGTAGACAATCCCGACCTCAAGGGCCGGCAGGCGATTCTCGGCGTGCATGTCAAAGGCAAGCCGCTGGACGATGATGTCGATTTCGAGGTGCTGGCGCGACGAACGCCCGGGTTCTCCGGCGCCGACCTCGCCAACATGGTCAACGAGGCCGCGCTGCTCGCGGCCCGCCGCAACAAGACCAAAGTGAGCATGGTCGACTTCGAGGACTCCATTGAGCGTGTGGTCGCGGGGCCGGAGCGCAAGAGTCGCATCATGTCCGAGCATGAGAAGAAGGTGCTCTCGCACCACGAGGTGGGACACGCGGTGCTCGCCGAGCTGCTCCCGCACGCCGACCCCGTCCACAAGGTGTCGATCCTCCAACGCGGACTGGCCCTGGGCTACACGCTGCAATTGCCTACTGAGGACCGCTACATCATGGGCCGTTCCGAGCTTCAGGATCGCATTACCGTGTTCCTCGGCGGCCGCGTTTCCGAGCAACTGGCCTTCCAGGAGATGACTACCGGGGCGGCCGATGACCTGAAGAAGGCGACTGAACTCGCCCGCCGCATGGTGACAGACTTCGGCATGAGCGACGCCCTGGGCCCGATCGCGCTGGGCCGGCGTTACGATCAGCCGTTCTTGGGCCGAGACATCATGGAGGATCGGAACTACTCCGAGCAGGTCGCCTCGACCATCGACCAGGAAGTGTCGAAGATCATCGACGACTGCTATCAGCGGGCCAAGCAACTGCTGACCGATCACGACGACGAGGTCAGGCGAGTGGTCGTGGTACTGCTCGAGAAGGAAACGCTGAGTGGCGAGGAGATTCGCGCCCTCATGCGAGGCGAGGAACTGCCCGCAACTCCAGCGCCTGCGCCCGTTCAGCCCCCCTCCACCGCGGTTACTCCGCCGGCAGACACCGGCGTCACTCGCCCCGGCGAGCAGCCTCAGCCGGCCTAGACTCAGGCGCCGGGCAAACGACACGGCCGCCGAAGCTAGGCTAACGGCGGCCGCGTCTGAGAGCGATAGGTTCGGCTAGAGATCGGCTCAGGCGCCCAGGGCGCTGACGACCTCCTGCAGTTGCTGAATGATCGGGAGCTGATTCGGGCACTTGGGCTCGCAGGTGCCACACTCGGTGCACGCCGCAGCCCGCTTGCCCTCCTCCATGTCGGCGTACTCCTGGCGCGCCCAGTCCCTGAGGCCGTACACCTTCGCCATGTTGTAGAGCCGGAAGTTGCGCGGGATATCGACGCCGTTCGGGCAGTCCATGCAGTAGCCGCAGGCGGTGCAGAACTTGCTGCCCAGCGCGGCGAACTCGTCGAGGATCTGGTCCATCCGGGCGTGGTCCTCGGCGCTCGCGCCCTCGAAGGCGCTCGCCGTCGCCACGTTCTCCTCGACCATCTCCAGCGTGTTCATGCCGGAGGCGGCGCAGCTCACATCGGGGTTCGCGAGCACGAAGCGGAGCGCGGCGGCCGCGGTGGTGTGAGCGCCGCCGGGGATGAGCTGCTGCAACTGCGGCGCAGGGCTCGCCAGCATACCGCCGGCTACCGGGCACATCGCTATCACGCCCACGCCCAGCTCCCCCGCGCTCTTGATCGTCGGCGCGTACTCGCGGTCGAGCATGTTGTAGGGGATGGTCAGGCTGTCGAAGAGGCCGGTCTCGATCAGCTTCGTGAAGTTCTCCGGCTTGTCGTGCCCGGTGAACCCGATATGCCCGATGATCCCCTCGCTCCGCGCCTTGTCCAGCGCCTCCAGCGCCCCGCCCTTCTTCACCAGGTAGGGCAGCTTCTCGAGGCTGAACCAGCCGACCTGGTAGAACTCCAGGTAGTCCACGCCCAGGATCTCCATCTGCAGCTCGATCTCCTTGCGGTAGCTGTCGGCCGTGGTATCGGCTCCGACCCCGGTCTTGCCGGAGACGATCAGTCCGCGGCTGCGGCCCTTCAGCCCACCGGCGACGAGATGCTGGCAGCGGCCGTTGATGTAGCCGCGGGTGGTCTCGAAGTAGTTGACTCCCAGGGCGATGGCGCGGTCAACGACCTGCGCCGCCAGCTCCGGATCGTGCTCCGGCAGGCGCATGCAGCCCAACGCCAGCGCCGAGACCTGCAGCCCGGTCTTTCCGAGTGGACGATACTTCATTGCTCACCTCTCTGATGGCCCAACGTGATGTTCTGTCTAATTCTGACTGAATCGCTCGCCTTCCTTGCTGGAGGCCAGACAGGCTGCCGCGGCGAAGGTCGTTCCGGCGGCGCATCACGGCCCGCAGAGCCCCTGAGGGACGGCGGCCGCCAGGGAGTGGTCATGGACTACACACAGGGAACGCTAGGCCGGGTCTTCATCGCCCGGCTCGATAACGGCGAGTCGATCTACGATGCGGTGCATGAGATCGCCCGCAGGGAACGTCTCATGTCGGCTGCGGTGCTGGCCGTCGGCGGGATGCGCCGCGGCAAAGTGGTCACGGGGCCGGAGAGCGTGACCGGAAAGATAGTGCCCCACATCGAGGAGTTCGACGACGCGCGGGAACTGGTCGGCATCGGTACTCTCTTCCAGCAGGAAGGGGAGCCCTCCCTGCACTTCCACGCCGGCATTGGGCGCGGCGGCTCCGCTCTCGTCGGCTGCCCCAGGGTCGAGATGTCCGTATTCCTGGTGCTGGAGGTGGTCATCATCGAACTGCTCGGCGTCGAGGCCGAGCGCCGGCTGGACCCGGAGTCGGGGGTGCACCTGCTGAAGGTGCTTGCCGGCGGCCGGTAACCGGCCTCACTCTCGGACCATCACCAGCATCATCTTGAACCGCTCCACGGCCCGCAGCGCGTGGGGCTTGTTGGCTGGCATGATAATCATCTCGCCCGCCTTCACGAGCGAGGGTTGGCCCGACACGGTCACCTCCGACTGCCCGTCGAGCACCTGCACCAGGGCGTCGTAGGGAGCGGTGTGCTCGCTCAGGCCCTGCCCCTGATCGAAAGCGAATAGGGTGACCGTGCCCACACCTTTGTCGATCACGGTGCGGCTGACGATCGCTCCCGGCTGGTACGCGACGAGGCCGGCGACTTCCAACACGCGCCCTACCAGGCCGGCGCTCTCCGATTGACTCTCGCCCATGGGCAGACTCCTTCCCGCTCTCAAGCTCAGCGTCGGTCAGCTTACTCTCCATGCGATGCGAACACCTGCCCCCAATCGGCACAGGACCGGGTTAGAGGGTCATCTGGGCCCGCGGCGAAGGGAGCCTGACGCGTCCGCTCCACCGCGGGCGCGATTTGCGTACGTAGGACACCGCAGTGAATCGCAATGTCAGGACGGTGCTCGCCGTCTCCGTGGTGTTCGGGGCGACGACGGGCATCTACGAGTTCATCCTCCCGTACTACCTGAAGGAGCGCGGCCTCTCATTTGAGAGCATGGGCGCCATCTTCGCGATTGCCGCGGCCGGTATGCTCGGCGTGCGTATCGTCATGGGGGAACTCGCCGACCGGTGGGGGAGGAAGCTCTTCTACGGACTCTCGCTGGCCGGCACTTCGGTCGCCATGGGCCTGACCCCGCTGAGTGGGTCGGTGCTGGGCCAGGGCGTGCTGAAGACCCTGCGCGAGGCGATGTACCTCACCCGTGATACCTTGCACCCGGTAGTGCTATACGAGGAGAGCCGGGGTCAGTTCATGAGCTTCATCGGCAAGACCCGGGGCTTCGAGTTCCTCTTCCAGGCCGCCGGAACCATCGTCGCGGGCCTCGCCCTGGCCACCATCGGGACCGGAGGGAACCTGTTCCTGGCCGCCGGGCTGACCGGCGTCGGCTTCTTCATATTCTGGTTCTTCTTCCGTGAGAGCTGGGTTCCCCATCAGAAGCTCAGCCGCGGCGGCCTCCGCCAGTTGCTCTCTTTCGAGATGCACCGCAACCTCAAGATCATCACCATTTCGGTGTTCATTTTCAACATCGGCATGACCACCAGCCACTGCTTCATCATGCCCCTGTTCTTCTCCGAGAAGTTCGGCGTCAGCCGTCAGGTCGTCGCCTGGGTGATGGTCGGCCACCGGCTCACCATCGCGCTGCCCCTGCTCCTCGCGGGCAACATCTGGATGCGCAACCTGAAGGGCGTCTACATCGTCGCGCTCCTGCTCGAAGGGGCGATCCAGGGCGGGTCGGCGTTGATCCCCGGTTTCGGGTGGGCCACGGGGGTCTGGCTGCTGCACGACTTCCTGGGCGCCGGGGTCTGGATTCCAGTGCAGAATCTCATCATCCAGGAGCACACGCGGCCAGAGAGCCGCGCCCTGGAGGTCGGAAAGATCCTCGCCTTTGGAGGAACAGGCACCATCGTCGGCCCTCTCCTCGCCGGCTTCCTCTCTCAGCGAGTCAGCATCAGCGCCCCCTTCCTCATCAGCGGAATCGGGATGATGCTGTGCGCGATACCACTCTTCTGGCTGCGACTGACCGACCCGCGCCCTTGTGACGAAGAGGCCGGTGTGCTAGAATCCTCAGCAACCGAATAGGGAAACAGCGGAGAAGGGGAGGAGTACCTGCTGACCGCCCCGCAGAGAGGCGAACCCAGAGGCTGGAAGGTTCGCCGGGGATAGGCGCAGGGAACGTCGCCCTTGAGCTGAAGTGCGGAGCCCGAATCAGTGGGTGACGCAGTTCCGGGTGAGCCCGTTATCGCGAATGAGTCCGCGGCGGATCGCCGCCTGCGGTAAAGCAAGGTGGTACCACGGGAGCCCTTCTCGTCCTTGGACGAGGGGGCTTTTTGCTTGGCGGTAGCGCGCTGTGCTGCGGAAGAGGTGATGATGGCGACCGAAGAGCTGGCGAAGGCGTACGAGCCCCAACAGGTGGAGCAGAGATGGTACAGCTTCTGGGGATCGCAGGGGTACTTCCGGCTGCCGGACGTGGCCCAGCGCCCCGGCACGCCTGCCTTCTGCCTCACCATTCCGCCCCCGAATGTCACCGGCGCTCTTCACATGGGGCACGCGCTCCAACACAGCATTCATGATGCCATCGCCCGGTGGCGCCGGATGCAGGGCGACCGGGTGCTCGTCATCCCCGGCACCGACCACGCGGCCATCTCCACGAACATGAAGGTCGAGCAGGCGCTGGCGGCAGAGGGCATCTCTCGCCACGACATCGGTCGCGAGGCCTTCCTCGAGCGCTGCTGGGAATGGACGCGCAAGTACGGTGGCGAGATCATCGGCCAGCTCAAGGCACTTGGCTGCTCCTATGACTGGGATCTGGAGCGCTTCACCCTCGACCCCGGCTACACGCGGGCCGTGTATGCCGCGTTAGTGAAGCTCTGGGAGCGGGGCTGGATCTATCGTGGGCACCGCGTCGTGAACTGGTGCCCGACCTGCGCCTCCACGGTCTCCGACCTGGAGGTCGAGCACAAGGAGCACACCGGCCATCTCTGGCACATCAAGTATCCCCTCGCCGATGGCAGCGGATCGGTCACCGTCGCCACCACCCGGCCCGAGACGATGCTGGGTGACACGGCGGTGGCCGTGAACTCCCAGGACCCCCGCTACCAGCACTTGCACGGCAAGGAGGTGATCCTGCCGCTGATGAACCGGCACCTCCCAGTCATCTGCGATGATATCCTCGTGGACCCACAGTCCGGCACCGGCGCGGTGAAGGTGACTCCCGCCCACGACCTCAATGACTTCGATGCGGGACAGCGCCACCAGCTCCCTTCGGTCGTCGTCATCGGCACTGACGCCACCATGACTGCCGAAGCGGGCCCGTATGCCGGCCTCGACCGATACGAGGCGCGGAAGCGAATCGTCGCCGACCTCGAAGCCCAAGGCCTGCTCGAGAAGATAGAGGAGTACACCTATCAAGTCGGAAGCCACGGTCCCTGCCACACCGTGCTCGAGCCGCTGCTCTCGGAGCAGTGGTTCCTGCGCATGCAGGAGCTGGCGCGTCTCGCGTTGGACGTCCTCGAGGGTGAACATGCTCAGATCGCCTACTACCCCGACCGATTCCGCCGGTATACGCTGGACTGGTTAGCCAACCTCCGCGATTGGAATATCTCGCGGCAGATCTGGTGGGGGCACCGGATTCCCTGGTACTACTGCCGCCAGTGTGGGGCAGAGTGTGGTCTGAACCGGCTGCTTGAGGCACCAGGCACGTGCGAGGATTGCGGTGGACCCCTGGAGCAGGACGCAGACACCCTCGATACCTGGTTCTCTTCGGCGCTCTGGCCCTTTGCGGTCATGGGCTGGCCCGACGAAGCCGAGTTCGGCGCGTTCCAGGCGCAGGGGGCCTACCCGACATCGCTCATGATCACCGGACGCGACATCCTCTATCTCTGGATCGTACGCATGGTGATGGCCAGCCTCGAGTTCACCGGGGAGATCCCGTTCCAGCGCGTGCTCGTGCATCCCACCGTGATGAACTTCGAGGGGAAGCGCATGAGCAAGTCGCTGGGCACCGGCGTCGATCCACTGGAACTCATCGCCGCCTACGGATCGGATGCCACCCGCTTCAGCCTGCTCTATCAGTGCGCCTCGGATCAGGACATCCGGTTCGGCGAAGAGCGCACCGAGATGGCGCGCAACTTCTGCAACAAGATCTGGAATGCGAGCCGGTTCGTGCTGATGAACCTCGCAGAGGGGTTCGCGCCGAACGAAGGCACTCCCGACCGCGTCAAAGCGGAGGGTTCGCTGGCCGAGCGGTGGATCCTCAGCCGCTATGGCGCGATGCTGGCGGAGGTGGAGTCGGCGCTGTCGCAGTACGAGATGGCGGAAGCGGCCCGGGCGCTCCACGCGTTCTTCTGGTCCGAGTTCTGCGACTGGTTCGTGGAGATGAGCAAGCCCGCCCTGAGGGCCGGTGAGGCGGAGGCGGAACGCGCCAGGCAGACGCTCCATTTCGTGCTAGAGGGCACATTGCGGGCGCTCCACCCGTTCATGCCATTCATCACCGAGGAGATATGGCAGAAGCTACCGGGGGCCGGTGAGTCGATCATGGTGTCGAGCTGGCCGGCCGGGGATGAATCTTGGCGCGACGAGGAAGCAGATCGACAGATGGAGGCGCTTGTGCAGGTGGTGGTGGCGGTGCGCAAGCTGCGCGCCACCCAGAACGTGCCCGCCGCCCAGGGGGCAGAGATCACCGTTGCCACCGCTTCGAGGGAAGTGCGGAGCGTGATCGAGCAGACTAAGGCCGCGGTGCTGCTGCTTGCCAGAGGGACCGGCCTCAGATTCGTTTCCGAGCCGTCTCCAGAGCCCGGCATGGCCGAGCTGGTGCACTGCTTTGGCGGGCCGGCGACGATCTCCATCGAGGTGAAGTCATCCGCGGAGGAGCTGAGAATCTCAGAAGCAGCGACTCGAGAAGGAGCTGGCTCGCCTGCGCCAAGAGGAGTCAGGCTTGGAGCAGAAGCTTCAGAACCCGGAGTTCACCTCGCGCGCGCCCAGTCAGGTGATCGAGAAGGCGCAGACTCGTCTGGCTGAGGCAAGAGAGCGGCGGATAGCACTGGAAGCGCAATTGTCAGGAATCGACGCCACGCTGGGACAGTGAGCGCAACTATGAAGGTTTCGCCGAGACCACCGACAGGGAATAATGCCAGCGTCTTGGGTCGAGGGATATCTGACTAGTGGACCTTTCATTTCTCGACAACTACATGGCGGTGGTTACCGCAGTCATCTACTGGCTGCTCGTAATCCTGTGGGCCGCCATCGTCACCTTCTACGGTCGCCAGTACTTCCGCCTCAAGCGGGGCCATCCGGGCCTCACGACTCTGCTCATCGTATTGTTCATCGACGGCACTCGCACGCTGATCGAAAGCCTCTATTTTGGCGCCAGATATAGCGCGAAGGCCGGTCTGGCGCCCTCCGTTTGGGCTACCGTCTTGGATCAGCCCTACTATGTCGCGATCCCCAAGGCGATCACCCTTATCGCCGCTCTCATCATCATCGCCGTCATCGTGCGCCGATGGTTCTACAGCCTCGAACGGGAAGAGAACCAGCGCCGAGCGGCCGACCAGTTCCGCTCCGAGCTGATATCGCTGGCTTCCCACGAGCTGCGCGCCCCCCTCACTTCCATCCGGGGATACGCCCACACTCTCGTGCGGGAATTCGGCCACTTGAGTGAAGAGACCCAGAGGGAGTTCCTGGAAGGGATCGCCTCGCAGTCCGACCGGCTGAGCCACCTGGTAGCCGACCTGCTCGACATGAGTCAGATCGACGAGGGAAGGCTGCGCATCGAGTTGCACTCGGTCAGGCCCGAACAGCTCTGCGCGGATGCCATCCAGGGGGCGCAGCACCCGGATCTCAAACATAGCTTCCGCGTGGACATCGAGAACGGTCTACCGGAAGTGCTGGCCGACCCCGGCCGCATCCGGCAGGTGCTGTCGAACCTCATCAGCAACGCCATCAAGTTCTCGCCGGAACTCAGCGAGATTACCGTGGGAGCGAGGCGAACCGATGGCTCGGTCGAGTTCTTCGTCACCGACCAGGGCGTGGGGATACCGCGTGACGAGCAGAGCAGGCTCTTCTCCCGTTTCCATCGGGCAGAGAACGCGCACAACCTGGACACTCCAGGGTCCGGGTTGGGGCTCTACATCAGCAAGGCCATCGTCGAGTCTCACGGCGGCAAGGTGAGCGTCCGCAGCGAACTCGGCATTGGCAGCACCTTCTGCTTCATTCTGCCCACGGTAGAGGACCGACGCCGGGCGGAGGGAACCACGCCGGCCCCTCATGCCGGGAGCGCGTGAACGCCTGCTAGCCGCGAGTAACAGCAGGCTCTTTCGCCAGTGACTCGGCCAGGCCGATCGCCTTGTCGACTGCCGTCGGCGGTCCCTCCACTACCAGCGTCACCGCCCCTTCGGAACCGTCTATGCCGCCAGACGACACGTGCCAGGCGTCTACTCCGGCCAGCAGCTCAAGCGCCTCGATCTCCGTCACTACGAGTGGACTCGATAGCACCACCATCCCTGAGGGCAGGCCATCGGTCCAGTCGGTACTGGCGATGCCGCAGTGGCGCGCCGCCTCCAGGACGTCGGGCACGAGCTTCTCCAGCCCGATGGGCGCGATCAGGTGAGCGCCACGCGCAGCGATAATCCCAGCCATCTGCCCTACCGTGCCCCCCACGGGGCTGGCCAGCAGCACGCCGACATTCCCCTCGGGGTCGATCGCGTTGCCGCCCTTGATGAACACGTCGTCGCGGTCGAACTCCTTCAGCAGGTCCACCCAGCCCTCTGGGTGTGGCTTGCCGTGCTTCAGCGCGAAGGGCGCCAAGCGGGAGGCTCCGTCCGTGGCGGCTAGCTGGCTCCCGGCGATGACCCCGGCGGCGAACTGCCACTTCGGAACCGGCGTGCCCAGCAACTCCTCCGCCACGTAGGCATTGGTGGTGCCATTTCCGATGATGATCCTACCGCCTTCCAGGGCGGCCCGTACCTCTGGGAGCTGGGCCACCGCCTTCGCGATCAGTCGCTTTGACTCCGCCGGATTGAGCACGAGCAGTGCGCGCTTCCGATCTCTCTGTCTTGCCATAGGGTTCCCTTCCTTCCTGGCAGCGGTAAGGAAGAGGAGCGGCCAAGGATCGGCCGCTCCTCAAAGTCGTCGTCCACGCGTCGCGGGCAGGAAATCCCAGGCCCAACTGGGCCCGACTAGCCCACGATGAAGCGAGAGACAGCAGTATTACTGACCTGCCGGCGCTCCGCCCTGCGCAGCGCCACCTCGCGCTCCGCCTCGCGCGCCACCGCCACCGCCACGGCCGCCACCGCCCCGGCCGCCACCGCCACCGCGGCCACCACGGCGCTGGACATGGCCGCTAGCATCGACCGGACCAACACCCGGAATGATGTTGGTCTGCTTCCTTGTCTTCGTGAACTTCATAAGCACGAGAACCGCGACCAACACCACCACTACGATGATCACGACTGCGACTGCTGGACTAACCTGCTTCCGCACGCGACTTCACCTCCTTTCGCACCGCAGCAGCCACCCCGCAACCTACGTGGTCTCGCGCGCCGGTCTGCTGCCCTACCTCTATCCTGCCTAAGTTACCACGATCACACCGGAAGGTGCGATATCCGGGTCAGTAAAAGGGCGAGTTCCTGGCCTGTCCCCAGAGAGGGATGCCCTCGGTTCCTCGAAACTCGGCGGAATATAGCATGGAGCCAGGGCCCTGTCAAGCCTACGGGCGTCCAACCTTTAGACAGGCCCTGTTGGGCAGGAGTTCCCCCGCGCGAGCCGGAAATCACTGCCTCGCTGACTCCTATGAGGTCTCACCGATGTTCGCGCATGAAAGTCACAACCGACTCCGCCCCTGGTTTCACACCCCATCCCTCGTGGTGTTGATCCTGCTCGCCCCGGTCCGTTCGGGTTTCTGCGCGGGCGAGTCCGGCGCGCGGGAATGCCTCGCCCAGGCCTCCGTTGCGGCGCAGTCCATCGAGATGGCGGGCGACCAGTCCGCCGCGCGGCGCTATCTTGCGTCGACTCTCGCCGCCCTCGATCCAAGCGCGGCGCTGGATATGGCTGGTGGGATTCGCCGCCCTTCGGACGCGGCGCGAGCGCTGGGCGCGGTGGCAGTCGGCTTCGCGAAGACCGACCCGGCCCGGGCGGTGCAGGCCGCGACGACCGCCTCCCGCTTGCTTCAGCGAATCGTGGAGCCGACGAGACGGGACCAGGAGCAGCGGTTGCTGGTCGGCGAGGTCGCCATTCTGGGGCGTGATGCGGTCTCTGCAGGGCCTGACCTGCCACCAGGGGAGGCGCGCGGCATCATCGCCTCGGCCCTGGCGCGGTCCGACCCAGGGGCGGCCCTGTCTCTGATGGACTCCTGGGAGCTGACTGGTAGCGCGGCCGATGGACCATGCGCCGTCGCTGCTTACGCGCTGGCGGAGTCCGATCCGGCCCAGGCCATCAGCGTTGCCAACGGGATCACTTCCGGCTACCTACGCACTTATGCGCTCTGGGAGACGGCGAACTCTCGCCCGCCAGCAGAGGCCGCGCTGATCGCGCAGCAGGGGATCGACCCCGTAGTCCACGGGGCGATCCTGACGGCCGCCGCGGTCCGCGCGGCGCCGGAGGATCCTGACCTTGCCGAGTCTCTCGCGCGGCAGGTACTTGTCGCCCCAGAGTCCGCTTCGGCGACGGTAGCGGCTTCGCTGGCGCCGACAAGGCCTGCGCGCGCGCTCGCCCTCGCCCGAGGCCTCTCTCCCCAGCCGCGCCGCTGGGCGCTGAGCCAGATCGCCATCGCGCTCGCTGGCTCCGAGCCGGACCTGGCTGCGGAGCTGCTGAAGGAGTCAGGTGCAGGCCCCGAGGTGGTGCGACTGGCAATGGCGCGCATGGCGGCGATCCAGCCCACGCAGGCCGCGCAGGTGGCGCTCTCGATGCCCGCCGGGGAGAACCGGGATGCGGCCCTGGCCGCGGCTGCGGCGACGCTCGCCTCGCACGATGCCCGCAAGGCAGGGGACCTGGTGTGGGCGATCGGCGCCCCGGCGGAACAGGGGCGCGCCGTGCAATGGGTCGCAGAAGCGGTTGCGGCCACAGATACCGACGCCGCCACCTCTCTCATTGGGCTCGTGCCGGATACGGACGCCGCGCTGCGCCTTCGCGCTCGCATCGCGATCATCGTGGCGCCCAGAGATCCATCTGCGGCGAGCCGGCTCCTGGCAACGCTTCCTGAGAGCGACTACAAGGCTCAGGCTGCCCTGGACGCGGCGGCAACCGCCCTTCGCGCTAGCCGAAGCCCTGAGGAAGCGCTGATGATCGCCACCGTCGGCCTCGATCGAGGGGTTGCGCTCCGCTGGCTGCTGCCGACCCTCGCGGTGGTCCAGGCCTCCAGTCCGGTCAACACTGCCGAACTCATGGACAACTACTACATTCGCACTCTCGGCCTGACTGACGCTGCCAGGAGCATCCAGCATCTGGATCCGAAGCCGACGCCGTCCCCGGCCCGCGCGCAGATGATCCGGGTCATCGCAGAGTGGGAGGGGATGTGACCGCGCGAGCGGGAACGGGCGTGGTCTTCTGGGCGCTGGCGGCCCTGTCTGCTTGTGCGGTCGGGCAGGCCTCGGGCCTGACCGTGGTCTCCCGATCCCCCGTGGCGCTGACCGCCAAGATCGACTCAGCAGAGCCCGGCCGGCTTTACCGAGTCTCCTACGACGACGGCAGGCACAAGTTCGTGTGGGAGAACCTTGTCCCCGACAGTCAGGGACTGGTGACGCTGGCTGACGACCGGCATCTGCGCCCGGAGCAGCGTCTGCGCTGCGAGTCCCGCGTGGCGCGAACCGACCCCGTGGTCTTCGATGACGTGCTCAAAGGCCCGGTTGTCGGCAAGCGGCGACTGCAGCATGGCGTGCCAGTAAGCACCTTCGGCGGCCCCGGCTACCTGGTTCCCGGCGCGTCTGACCTGAAGCGAGACGATTTCGGCAACTTCTGGCTCTATCTGGATCACCCGCCTTACGCGGTGCTGAAGTACAGCCCCCGGTTCGAGTACCAGTTTGCCCTGCTTACCCCCGGCCGGGTGCTGGCCCATGATACGGACGCTGATGGCAATGTGTACTTCCTCCATCCCGGCAACTGGGTGTCGAAACATGGACCTCTGGGCAACAGCCTCGGGGCCTGGGAACTCCCCCCCGGGCGGGATCTGGGTGAGTTCGCCTCCGCCTCCGGGCTGGTGATAGATCGACGGGCGGGGTTGATATACATCGCGGATGAGACCTTGGGGCGAGTGCAGCGCTTCGGACTCAGTCTCGAATCGCGTCCCCACCCGCGCACGGCCTGGGGCTGGATCGGGCACCAGGATCTTACCCTGTCGAAGCCGGGTAGGTACGTTCCCGATACCATGGAGTACCAGCTCGACCGCCCGCGCCAGCTCGCGCTGGACGGGAAAGGCCATCTGTTTGTGAGCTGTGAGCACTACATCAGCAAGTTCGACCTGGCAACGGCGAAGCAGCTCTCATTCGGGTCGAGTCCGGTATTGGGCTGGGGGGGAACGTTCACCGATGACGCCTTCTCGTCTGCCGCCGCTCTGAACGGGCACTGGCAGAAGCAGTGGCTGGCCGGGGTGGATGCGGCCGGGAATATCTACGTCGCCGACCGGGAGAGCGAGTTCCTGGTGGACCGGCGGCTGCAGGTCCTCTCTCCTGATGGCGCGCCAGTCGCTGCCCTTGATGTGGCCCGCCCCCTCACCGACGCTTCCGGGCGTCCGGTCTATGTCACTGCGATCATGGGGGCCGCGTTCTCCAGTGACTCGATCTGGCTCGTCGATGCTGCCGGCCGCGTCTACCAGAGCCCCAAAGCCTCCGGCCTGGTAAGCGGCGGAACACTGCACCTGGGCGCCGGCGCTGCCGGTCGCCAGTTCGACCTGAGCGCAGTGAATGAGTCCAGGTTCTCGGTCGAGGTGCAGCCAGGCCGGGTGCAACACGAGGTCGAAGGTCTGGTGCTCGGCTTCCCCACCGGGGATGTGGGCACGGGCAACTGCGAGAGAGAGGGCCGCCCCCAGCTCGACGATGGCGAGCGATCGCTCTGGATGCCGGCGCGGCTGGGCGAGCCCTTCGCAGTTACGTTCATCGACGCTGACGGCGCCGAGATAGCCGCCTCCCAGTACATCCTCGACGTCGAGGAGAAGCCGGGGCTCTTTGGCGGCAGCTACGATTTCCTCCGCGTCACCAATCGCAGTGGCCATACCTGGCAGAGCGTGCGGTTCCTGGCGAAGGCAACGGGGCAATAACCGCCATCATGAAGTTCTCCCGATTGACCTGGAGCCTGGCCGCGACTTTCCTCTGCTACGGCGCGGTTGTCTTCTCATTCGGCCCGTGCCTCACCTCGATGTCCGACACCTTCGAGGTTCCGGTGGGGCGGTTGGGGCTGATCTTCACCGTCTACGCAGTGGGCCTTATCCCGTCGGTCCTGCTAAACGGCTATCTCTCTGAGGTGATGGGGAGGAGGCTCATCCTCCTCGGGATTGTCCTCGTTATGGGGATCGGCTGCGCACTCTTCGGCCTTGCCGCGGTCTATGGCGGGCGGAACAGCCTGATGCTGGCGATGGCGGCGATGGTCTTGCTGGGCTACGGCGGGGGCGGCATCGAGACCCTGACGAACATCATCATCACTGACGATAACCAGCCGGCCCCGGCCATGGCGCTCAACATCACCCATGCCTTCTTCGCGGTAGGCGCGGTGCTGTCGCCGCTGGGAGTCAGTCTGCTGCTCAGGTCCCATCTCCCCTGGCAGTACATCTTCTACGGCAACGCCGCCTTATTTGCGACCCAGTTCGGGCTGCTCTTTCCTCAGCACATGCCTTCGGCAACCGAGGAGCCGTTCCCACCAGGCGCGGCGTTGCGTCTGCTGCGCCTCCC
The DNA here is from genome assembly GCA_963699135.1 of uncultured Armatimonadota bacterium. Lineage (GTDB taxonomy): Bacteria > Armatimonadota > Hebobacteria > Hebobacterales > Hebobacteraceae > JBEKKD01. Next base: position 3,950,082 of record OY969415.1, read on the forward strand.
GCTGGTGTGGGTGCTGCTGGCGATGATCATGCTCTACGTAGGCGCCGAGATGGGCGTGTCGGCGTGGGTTAGCCCGCTGATGGAGAAAGTGCTGCAAACACCACGCAACGTCGCTGGCCTCTCGGTCTCGGTCTTCTGGGCGCTCATGATCGTGGGCAGGCTCGCAGTCAGCCCGCTATCGATGCGATTCCGGCCGCCGCCCCTGCTGTTCGTGCTGGCGCTGGGGAGCGCCGCGGGCGCCATCGGCGTCGCTGCTTCGACCAGCGCGAACTTGGTGCCTCGTCATGACCGGCGTCTGCGGCCTCTTCATGTCCGGAGTTTTCGCGCTGGTGCTGATCGACGCCTCCAGGCATTTCCCGGAGCGCCTGGGCGCGGTATTCGGGATCATCATGGTGGGAGTCGGCATCGGTTCACTGCTGATTCCGGCTGCGATGGGCGCGCTGTCCGACGCGTTCGGACTGAGGGCGGCCATGCTGGTCCCGGTGGGGCTGATGGCGATCGTCGCGGCAAGCTACCTTGCGCGGTGGTCTCAATAGCAGACGGCAGGTGCGGCCGCGCGCTGGGCGGAAATACCCTTCCAGCCTGCTCCCGCGAGCAGGCTAGGGTGCGGCTTCCGACTATTCGCAGGAGGACGAGAGATGAAGCTAGCGGTTTTCACCGATGAAGTAAGCCAGGACCTGGCGACGGCCATCAAGTTTGCGGCCCGCTTCAAGCTGGACGGCGTCGAGCTAAGGTCGATCTGGGACAAGCCCGTGCATGCCCTCTCGGACGAGGAGCTGGCCCGCGTCAAGGATATGCTGGGAGAGCACAATCTCGCCGTCGCCGCCATCGCTTCCCCGGTCTTCAAGTGCGAGCTGGACGACGAGGCCGCGCAGCGAGAGCACGTCGAGTATCTTCGCAGGAGCATCCGCGCCGCCAAGCTGTTCGACACCAAGATCATCCGCATCTTTACCTTCTGGAAGAAGGGCCCTTCGGCTCCGGTATGGGACCGGATCAAGAAACAGTTCCGTCCGGCGATCCCTGTCGCGGAGGGCGAAGGCATGATTCTGGGGCTCGAAAATGAGGCCTCTACCTACTGCGCCACCGCCGCCGAGACCAAGCAATTCATCGCCGAGATGGGATCGCCCGCGCTGAAGTCGGTCTGGGATCCGTGCAACGAGGTCTACGCGGAAGAGGGGATCACGCCCTTCCCGGATGGCTACAAGCTGGTGGAGCCCTGGCTCGTCCACCTGCACGTCAAGGATGCCTACAAGAACGAGTCCGGTGAGGCCATGATCGCTCCCATCAGCGAGGGCCAGGTGGACTGGAAGGGCCAGTTCATCACGCTGCTGAGGAAGGGCTACGACGGTTACGCCTCTCTGGAGACCCACTGGCGGCCCAAGGCGCTCTCCGAGGACATCCTCAATCAGCCCGGCGGCGCAGGCTTCTCGGAAGCGGGCGAGTACGCCAGCGATCTGTGCATGAAGAACATGCTCTCCCTGCTGGCGGAGGGCGCGGCGCGAGGTCGGCTAGGCTTCGAGCCTAGCCCCAAACTCGTCTATCAGCGCGTCTTCCCGAGCGTAGTCGAAGGGGCGGTCGATGCCCGGCCAGCGCCAGTCTTCTCCCTTGGGGTTCTGGCACATCCAGGCGAGGGTTATCTCCAGCCCATCGCGGGGGATCATCCGGTCTTCGTAGCGCAGTTGCGCTCTGGCCTTCCGCAGATCGAAGAACCGCGTACAGGCATAGGGGGCAGTCCACATCTGCCCTGGCACCGAGTAGATCTCCCACTCGTGGTCGAGCGCCCGCGCCACGCCGCGCGCCAACTGCGCCAGCGTGTAGAGTTTCTCCTCGCCCAGGTTGTAGATCCCGGATGCGCGCTCGGCGCAGGCGGCCTGCACCACGCCCCAAGCCGCGCTCTGGACGAAGCCGCGATGGCAGATGTGAAGCCCCGCGTCAGGGACGGCTATCCGAGTTCTTCCGTCGAGCGCCCGCTTCGCGAAGAACCACTCCGCGCCCCGGGGATCGCGCGGGCCATAGAGTTCCGGCAATCGCACCACCACCGCATGCAGTTCGCCGCCTTCTGCTGCGGCCAGCAGCGCCTTGTCCGACTCGGCCTGGGCGGCGAGGTCGGGGTGAAGGCTGTCCGAGGTCGCGGTCATCTCATCGACCGGGCAGATCGGAGAATCACCGTAGACTGCCCCCGAACTCAGATGCACGGACCGGCTGACCTGCCCGGCACAGGCTGCGATCAGCGCTCCGGCGCGGTCGGCCGAGCCGCGCTCTAGGTCTATCAGCTTGTCCGGCCGCCAGGAGGACACCACGCCCCGCAGGGCTTGCCCATCGGCCGCAGAACCGGGAAACTCTGTGATCGGGGCGGAGGACTGACGCCAGTCCATTCCCAGAGTCGCCACTTCGTGCCGGCGCCTCAGTAGCTCATCGACGACGAAGGACCCGAGGAAACCCGTTCCCCCGACCACGAGCGTCTTCACTGCTTCGGCCCTCCGAATGCCCCGAGCCCGAGGGTGACGGCGATCCGCTTCGGGATATCGGTATTGTCCATCTCCCCCGTGAACTTGTCAGCGCCGGGCCCGTAGGCAAACACCCTCACCGGGGTCGCAGTGTGGCCTGCGGTCCACCTGATTCCCAGTCGCTGACTGATCGCCAGCCCGATCGCCTCGCCAGGATCCGAGGCCGACTTGATGCTGCTGACTTCGGCTTCGCTCAGATCCACCACCCCTGCCCCCGCCTTCATTACCTCACGCACATTCGAGCGGTCCTTATTCAGGCGCGCTGCGATCTCCGGGGCCGAGGCCTTGATGCCCTTAAGCGCGCCCAGCAGCCCGGGATTCCCGAGCTGAAGGCCACCGGTTTCGTGGTCGGCGGTTACCAGTACTAGCGACCTCTTCTGGTGCCGTGCGAACTCAAGCGCCGTCCCCACCGCTCTATCCAGCTCCAGGATGTCCTGCGCGGCGCCTGATGGGTCGCCCGGCCGGCCGTCCACATCCGACTGCTCGACCACCAGGAGGAACCCCTTCGGGTTCCTGCTCAACCGGACCAACGCCGCGCTTACCATCTCGGCCAGCTCCGGCTCGCCGCCCTCGCGGAAGAGCCCCACCAGGCGCTCCCCGTTTGAGTTCGCCAGCTCCTCGCGAGTGAACACCAGGTCATAGCCTTTCTTCTTGAGCCGGCTGGCGATGTCGGAGGCGCCCTTGGCGGCACCGGCGGGCGCTGACGAAACGAAACCCTCGCTCCCATAGCCCATCATCACCGCCGCGCCAGCACCCGCCAACTGCTCGGCGATCTGCTGCGTCATGTCTCTATCAGGCACGTGCACCGCGAAGCCGGCGGGAGTGGCGCCGGTAAGCGACTCATTGGTGACCAGTCCCACGCTTTTGCCGGCGTGGCGACATCGTTCCAGGATGGTCTCGACGCGCACTCGATTCGGCGTCATGCCCAGCATGCCGTTCTCTGTCTTGTAGCCGCTGGAGAGAGCAGTAGACGCAGCTCCCGAGTCGGTGACCTCGCCCCCCAACGACACGGTCGTGACCGACCCGGAGTAAGGCATGCGATCGATGGTCAGCACGCCACCGCTGGCAGCTCGGCCCAGCGCGATCTCGGCCACTCCCATGCCATCGCCGATGAAGAGGATGGCGCTGTCCGCCGGCGGCGCGGCCGTCGCCAACGAAAGTGCGCTGAGCAGTGTGGCGAGGAAGAGCAGCAGGAGACGAGGTGTTCTTGCCACGGGAGTTCCTTTCGCGGTGGTCCGAGATACTTGTCCGGCAGCGGGCCGAATCCTGCTGGGGGCGCTGGGCCGACATCCCCAAACGGCCATCCTGGGATTCGCCGGGAGCTTCTGCTATAATGGGATCACTCCACGGAGGGAATCGAGAACATGGCTCATCGCGTCACCCTGATCCCGGGGGATGGGGTTGGGACCGAGATCAGCGAAGCAACCCAGCGCGTCATCGGCGCCAGCGGCGCCAAGGTGGAATGGGAGGTCCAGGAAGCCGGCCTGGCGGTCATGGAGAAAGAGGGCACCCCGCTTCCCGACCGCGTGCTGGAGTCGATCCGGCGGAACAAGGTCGCACTCAAGGGTCCTCTTACCACTCCTCGCGGCGGCGGGATGCGCTCCGTGAACGTCGCCCTCCGCAAGCAGCTCGACCTCTACGCCTGTCTGCGGCCCTGCAAGCACTACCGAGGCGTCCGCAGTCGGTTCGAGAATGTCGACCTGGTGATGGTGAGAGAGAACACAGAGGATCTCTACGCGGGCGTCGAGTTTGCGGAGGGGAGCGCCGAGGCGAAGCAGATTATCTCGCTAGCAAACGGACGCATTCGCGACGACGCCGCGATCTCGATCAAGCCGATCTCCGCCTTCGCCTCCGCGCGCATCGTCGATTTTGCCTTCCAGTATGCGCTGGCGAACGGCCGGCGTAAAGTGACCGCGGTGGCCAAGGATAATATCATGAAGGCCACCGACGGACTCTTCTACCGAACCGCTCGAGATGTGGCAAAGAAGTATGAGGGCCGTGTCGAGTACGACGAGTGGCTGGTGGATGCCATGTGTATGCAGCTCGTGCAGAAGCCGGAGCTGTACGACGTCATGGTAATGCCGAATCTCTATGGCGACATCCTCTCCGACCTTTGCGCCGGGCTTGTCGGTGGGTTGGGAGTCGCTCCGGGCGCCAATCTAGGAGATGGAATCGCGCTGTTTGAGGCTATCCACGGATCCGCGCCCAAGTACGCCGGCATGAACAAGGTGAACCCGACCGCGCTGATCCTGTCGGGTGTGCTCATGCTGCGCCACCTGGGGGAGCGGGAGGCCGCCGACCGGGTCGAGAACGCGGTGGCCGCCGTCATTGCCGAGGGCAAATCCGTTACCTATGACCTGAAGCCTGACCGCAACGATCCGAGTGCGGTTGGGACGAAGGAAATGGCGGACGCGATCATCGCGAAGATGAAGTAACGCGCACAGAGAAGGGTCTCGATGTCAAGTAGGGTATCGATCATACGGTCACGCTCGCTCACCGACGCAGCCGACGTGAGCGCGGCCGTGCAGCAAGCGGTGGCGCAAGCCTGTGACTTCTCAGAACTCGTCCGATCCGGCCAGACCGTGGTGCTGAAGCCCAATGTCTTCTGCCCGCGACCGGCTCCGACCACCACCGATCCAAGGGTAGTGGTGGCCGTCGGGCAGCTGGCACTGGACGCAGGCGCCGGGCGCGTCATCGTCGCCGAAGGCAGAAGTGTCTCCACGGCCCGCTATCGCCCCTCCCAGAACCGCACCCGCGATTGCTTCGAGGCCGTCGGTATGACCAAGGCAGTCGAAGAGGCCGGGTTTGAGATCGCCTATCTCGAGGAGGACGCCTTCCGGGAGGTTGACGTGCCGGGAGCCGATATTCTGCACAAGGCCCAGGTTCCTCGCACTATCCTCGATGCAGATGTGCTCATCAACCTGCCCGTGATGAAGATCCACAGCCTCACCACGGTCACGCTCGCGATCAAGAACCTCCACGGCATCGTGTCCGACCACGACAAGCTCTTCCAGCACAGCTACCGCGATCTGGTCCTGGCGCGCAAGCTCACCGACATCCTACGCGTGCGCCGACCCGATCTGAACGTGCTCGATGGGCTGGTGGGCCAGGAGGGCGATCACGCAGCCGACGGCCAGCCGGTCGAGATGGGCCTGATTATGGCGAGCACCGATGCGGTGGCTCTGGACGCGGCCACGGGCGCGGTCATGGGCCTCACGCTGGCCGACGTCGACACCACCCGGATCGCCGGTGAGGCCGGGTTGGGGCAGTCCGATCTGTCGCTGATCGAGATCGTTGGTGAGAGTATCGACTCTGTCTGGAGGCCGTTCGCGAAGCCCGACGTCGAGCTGTCCGAGGAGAAGTTCCCGGGTCTGCGGATCTGCGCCGGCGACTACTGCCGCTCCTGCTCCTACTACGTCCGGCGCGGCCTGGATCGTCTCAAGCAGGAGGGGCTGCTCGACGAGAAGTACCCGCTGACCATAGTGGTGGGGCGAGAGCCCGATGTCCCGTCGGACATCAATGGCCCGGTGGTGATTCTGGGGGACTGCGCCGTAGAATCCCATTCGGTCAAGGCGCTCGAGACCAAGATGCTGCGCCGCGGCGGTCTGCATATCATCCAGGCCTGCCCGCCGATGGCGTTCCGCATGCGGGCGAAGGACATGCTGGACTGAGCGCACTCGCGCATCGCCTTGCCGAACCTGCCTCCCTGGTGCTATAGTAGCCCTCGGATCGCACTGCTATCCCCCGGAGGGTGAAGCATGCCCCTCTATGAGTTTCGCTGTGAGAAGTGCCTAAAGATAACCGAATGCCTCTGTAAGGTCGGTACTAACGGCAAGGGCATGGTGTGCCCGACCTGTGGAGGGAAGAAGCTCACCCGCATCATGTCCGTCTTCTCGGCGCGGGTGGCGGGCGGGAAGTCCAGTCCGGCCTTGTCCGGTTCGAGCTGCAGCACGTGTAGCGGCGGGAACTGCGCGCACTGTCACTAGTCCGCCGGCCGCCGCACCCCTGTCTTCTCGGGAGCGTTCTCGGGTGAAGTTCTACGTCACCACGCCGATCTACTACGTCAACGCTGAACCGACTGTCGGTTCCGGGTACTCGACCATCGCCGCCGACGTCCTGGCGCGCTATCACCGCCTGCGGGGCGACGACGTGCTCTTCACAACCGGGACCGATGAGAACGCATCGAAGGTGCTGCGAGTAGCCGAGCAGCGCGGCCTCGCGCCGAAGGTCTTCGCGGATCAGATGGCGGAGAGCTATCGGCGAACGTGGGGCGAGCTGAACATCGCCTACGATGACTTCATCAGGACCACCGAGGATCGACAGCGCGTCGCCGTCCAGGCTTTCTTCGATGCCATCTACCGAAACGGCGACTTGTACCTGGACAAGTATGAGGGGTGGTATTGCGTTTCGGACGAGACCTACTTCGCCGAGAGCGAGTTGGTCGATGGTCACTGCCCCAACCCCGAGTGTGGGAAGCCGGTCGAGAAGCTGAGCGAGACCTCCTACTTCTTCCGGTTCTCGAAGTACGCCGACCGACTGCTGGAACACATCAATGGCAACCCCGGCTTCCTGCTCCCCGAGTTCCGCAGGAACGAGGCGGTGAAGTTCATCGAAGGTGGACTGAGGGACGTCTGCATCAGCCGGCACTCGTCCTGGGGGATCCCACTTCCCCCGTCGATCCTAGATTCCGAGGGAATGGTCGTCTACGTCTGGGCCGACGCGCTCGTGAATTATCTCACCTGCGCGGGATACCCGGGCGACAAGGGGCGCTTCGAGCACTACTGGCCGGCCGATGTTCACATCATGGCGAAGGACATCTTCGTTCGTTTCCACGCCACCCTTTGGCCGGCGATGCTCATGTCGGCCGGCCTGCCCTTGCCCAAACATGTGGCGGCGCACGGCTACTGGACCGTCGGCGGACAGAAGATCGCGAAGTCGGCGGGCGGCTCGGTACCGCGGCCCGGCCCGGTGCTGGATACGATCGTCGCGGAGACCGGGTGCAGCCGGGCGCGGGCAGTGGACGCGCTGCGGTACTACGTACTCCGGGAGATGTCGTTCGGACAGGATGGGGAGTTCTCGGGCGAGTCCTTGCTGGGGCGGTATGGCAACGACCTGGCGAATGACCTCGGCAATCTGCTGAACCGCGTGCTGCCGATGATCGCGCGCTATCGCGATGGTAAGCTGCCTCAGCCCTGCCCGCCCGATCCGGATATGCAGGCAGCCGCCAAGACCGCGGTGGAAGGCTGGGAAGCAGCGCTCGAGGCGCTCGACTTCAGCGCGGGGCTGCGCGCGATCTGGTCTTTCCTGTCGGCAGCGAACCGATTCGTAGACTGGCAGGCCCCCTGGAGCTTGGCAAAGCAGGGCGAACAGGAGAAGCTCGATGGGGTGCTGTACACCGCCGCCGAAGCCATTCGCATCGCGGCCGTCCTGATCTCGCCCGTGATGCCGGACACGGCCGTTGAGATCGAGAAGCAGCTCGGCCTGACCGGCTGGCAGCGTACCTGGGAACAGGCCAGTAAGTGGGGGCTGCTGCCGGGCGGCCTCGCCATCGGACAGCCATCGCCCGTGTTTCCCCGCCTGGATCAGTCGAGGAATGCTCAGAAGCCAACGCCCGCACCGGAGGTGAAGCCAGTGGAGAAGGAACTCGTCTCGATCAAGGAGTTCCAGAAGCTAGACCTGCGGGTAGGGGAGGTGCTGACGGCGGAGGCGGTGCCGGGCGCCAACAAGCTTCTAAAGCTGACCGTAGACATTGGCGACGAGGTGCGGACGATGGTGGCCGGCGTTGCGCTCGCGTACCGACCCGAGGATCTCGTGGGTAAGCGAGTGGTGGTAGTGGCCAACCTGGAGCCGGCCACGATCCGGGGGGTGCGATCGGAAGGCATGTTGCTTGCCGGCTGGGTCAAGGGCGACGACCAGAGCATCACGCTCGTGGCGCCGGAGCGCGCCTTGCCGAAGGGCTCGAAGGTAAGCTAGCGGCCTGCTGGCTGCTCGGCCGACAGAGGCAGCCGGTCCGACGCTGGGCCGACCTGCACGTCCACCCTCACCGAGCTTACGTTCGGGATGTCGACGCCCTCTGGGATCGCCAGAGGCACGTCCCGGGAGAAGCTCTCGGAGGCCCCGTTCACGTCCAGCGCGGTGGTCTGCACTACCCCAACCTTCCCGATGCGCGGAGGCGGGCCCATGACCGTCACGAACATCGGGTCGATCCGAACCGAGAGCACCACGAGGCCGGGCGCGAGCGTGCCCTTGGTGCGAGGGATAACGACAGGGACGGTGCGCGCCGAAACCGCAGAAACCCGCGAGGTAGGCACTACCGCCTCGCCGTTCGGCCCCACGGTCTTCGCTTTGACAGTGACCCAGAACCACAGAAAAGCGGCGAGCGCGAAGGCGGCCAGCTTCAGCGCCCAGTTCCTATGCAGCACGCTCACGCCTCCCTAGCCTGAGCCGAGGCGCTCTCTGCGCCGGAGCCAGAATCCCCAGTAGCCGCTGCCTGAGGAACGTCGGCCGTCAGATTCCCGAAGAGCTTCCCATCGACCGCCAGCGAGATGGCGCCCGTCTCCTCGGAGATGACGATCACTACGGCATCGGTGGTCTCGGTCAGCCCTAGGGCGGCGCGATGCCTGGTACCCAGCAATCCGCGCACGTCTCGGCGCTCGGTGAGAGGGAGCAGGCATCCCGCGGCCACCACGCGATCACCACGGATCACGGTCGCCAGATCGTGCAGGGGTGTGCCTGGATAGAAGATGGTTCGCAGCAGGTCTGCGGAGGCGAGCGCCTCGAGTCGCCGGCCGGTCTGGATCACATCGTTGAGGCCCACTTCGCGTTCGATCACGATCAGTCCACCGACACGCTCACGGGCGAGTTGGCTCGCGCTCTGGGCCAGCTCATCGACCAGTCGCGTGATCTGCTCTCGACGGAGGGAAGTGAGCCCGGCGCCCAGGATGTGGCCGCGACCGATCTGCTCCAGCGCCAAGCGCAGTTCGGGCTGGAAAAGTATAATCAGGGCGATCACGCCGGGCAGCAGCGCCTGCCTTAGCAGCCAGTTGAACGCGACCAGGTTGAGCGTGCCGGCGAACACGATCAGCACGCCCAAGATGAGCAGACCCTTGATGAGCTGGATGGCGCGGGTGCCGCGGAGCAGGCGGAGCACATAATAAATCGTCACGGCCACCAGGGCGATGTCGAGCAGAGAGAGCGGAAAGCTCGACCGCATCGTCTCCCAGGCCGTTTTCACATCGCCCATGCCCCACCCCCGTTGGATTGCCTCGGAACGCTATGGGTGCGGCGCATCCCCATGTCGCTGCTCAAGAGCCCTCTTAGCCTCGCGTAGCTGTCCTCCAGCGATTCCGGCACGATGCGCGTGTCGGCCGTGGTGGCCATGAAATTGGTGTCTCCCGACCAGCGCGGCACCACGTGCAGGTGCATATGGTCGGCGAAGCCGGCCCCGGACACCTTCCCGATATTCGCCCCGATGTTGTACCCCTCTGGCTTCAGCGCCGCGTCCAGCGCGCTGATCGCCAAGCGGACTCCGTAGAGCAGTTCGCTCGATTCCTGCGGCTGCAGGTCGAGCGGATTCGAGATATGTCGGTAGGGCGCGACCAGCAGGTGGCCGGAGTTGTATGGGAACGCGTTCAACATGATGAAGATCAGATCCCCACGGTGGAGGATCTGGTTGGCCTCATCGTCGCCCGCCGCCGGCTTCTTGCAGAATATGCACCCCTGCGGTTGCTCGGTGGTCACGTACCTCATCCGCCACGGCGCCCATAGATGGTTCACCGGGCCTCCTCCTGCCAACAGCTCGGGGCCATGATACCCCCCGCCGAAGCCGGTCGTCAATCCGCGGCGCCGATCACTTCCCGCCGACCGCGATGGCGCGTCCGGTGCTCGCGGACTTGTAGATGGCGTCGAGCATGTCCATGATTACCACCGCCTGCGACCCCGCTGACATCGGCTGCTTGCCGGTCAGTATGCACGAGCAGAAATGCTCGGTTTCGCCGGCGTACCCGTCCGCCTGGGAGGCGTGAGGCGTGATATCCATCTTCGTGCCGCCCACCGTCTCGTAGATCTCAAGATCCGGGAAGAGCTGCGCGCCGCCCTTGGTCCCGAAAAGCCGCAGCCACATCATGTCCGCGGTGTGAGTGGCCCAGGAGACCTCGAAGCCCGCGGCGCGGCCGTCGGCGAAGCGAATCGTCGCCACTCCGAGGTCTTCGACGCTGAACTTGCCGGGCTTGTAGTTCACTCCCCAGCCGCCCATGCCCTGACCAGCCGTGCCGAGGTGATCGAAGGTTGCGCCCAACGCCACCGTCGGCTTCGGCATGCCCATCATCCACCACATCAGGTCCAGCACGTGCACGCCCAGGTCGACGATCGGGCCGCCGCCGGACTGCTTCTTGTCCTGGAACCAGCCCCGTGGGATTCCTGTCCGGCGCAGGAGGATCGCTTTGGCGTAGTAGATGTCCCCAAGGCGGCCGCTGTCGACCAATTGCTTCAGGAAGAGTGCCTTGCCGCCATAGCGCATCGACTGCGCGGTCATCAGTAGGCGGCGCCCACGCTTCGCCGCCTCTACCATCTTACGCGCCTGGGCGCCGGTCATCGCGATCGGCTTTTCGCAGAGCACGTGCTTGCCCGCGGCCACCGAATCGATAGTGATCTGCATATGGGTGTTGTTCGGCGTGCAGACCGACACCGCGTCCACCACGCCTGCCGCCAGCATCTTCCGGTAGTCGGTGTAGACATTGGGAATGCCGAACTGCTTCGCGGCGGCCTGGGCACGGCCCTTGTCAACGTCGGCAACCGCGGTCAGCTCGGAGTTGGCCGCTTTCTGATAGCCCTCCATGTGAGCCGGACCGATCATGCCGGCCCCAATCACGCCTACTCGCACCTTGTTTGCCATTGCTCTCTTCCTCGCAACCGGGGACATTACGCAGCTTCGGGCGCGTCACGTGCCCTACTTCGGCGCCTCCGCCGAGGCCCCTTTCCGCTGCATGGCCACCGTCGTTTCCCTCGCGTTGTGCGGGAGACGGCGAATCCGGATCGCCTCGAACTCGCAGGAGAGGGCCTCGGTCGCTTCGCGTTCGTGCCGCTTGCGATGCGGCGTAGTGTACTTGATCGTCATCACCGCGGGCGCACCGGGCCGGAGCAACGGCGCCAGCCGACTCATGAGGCGTGCCACGTCGGCCGGGTCGCGGTTCATATCCGAAGTCAGGACATCGAAGATGCCCCACTGCTGGGGATCGTCGAGTAGCGCCTCCGCCCTGGACTTCAGGTGGCGCACGTTTGGCAGCGCCGCCACTTCGGGGTCCAGTTCGGCCGGATCGACTGCCACCACTTCGCTCACCAGACCAGCCAGCACCGCCGCCCATCCGCCGGGCGCCGACCCCAGGTCCAGCGCGCGGCTCTCGGCCGGCAACTCGATCTCGAACGCCGAGAGAGCCTCCTTCAGTTTCCACTGCGCCCGGTTGAGCGGCCGCTCCCCGGGCGCGGTACTTTCGCTGCCGGCGCAGCTTCTTCTCCAGCAGATCGCCGGGCCGATCCACACCGACGTACCCAGCGTCCTGGAAGACCTGAATCGTCACGTGCCAGTCGGTCTCTGTCTGGTATTCGCCGATACCTCCCGTGGCCTCGGCGAGCAGCGCGGCGACGTCACGCTCGAGGTCGCGGACGTGCCAGGCGTGCTTCCCCCGGCGGCGGCAGCGCACGATGAATGTCTCACCGCGGCCGATCCGCCCTATTCCGGCTGCCGTCGAGGTCACTGCGGCCGATGGATCATCGCCGGCCACCGAGACCTGACGCTGCACCGGAGTCACGCTCGCCACTACGGTGGTCTCGGCCTCCGCGATTCGCGCCAGCGCTTCCCTCTCCGGAAGGTCTGCGAGGACGAGCAGGTTGCCCTTCAGGAACACCTGCTGGAACCGCGCCCCCGGCAGGATCTGCCGCAGTTCCTGCCGTGCGTCCGCCTCCAGGCCCGCGGGGGTCGTAACTACGAGACGAGTTGCCGCCTCGCCGGACTGCCCATCCGTCATTGCGCTCTCCTGTGGAACGCGATTGGTTCGGGTTCATCTCAGATGGTTCCTGCGGCCGGAGATCAGGCCACTTTGTCTTGCTGGTAGCACCCTAGGCTAAGAAGACCTGACACGATCGCGCTCAGGTGGGTATATGGAAGTCGGCTGCAGTTAGCAGCGACGGACACAAAGGAGGGTGATGGAAATGTCCAGCATAATGCGGTGGGACCCTTTCCGGGGCGTAGTCCGAATGCAACGTGAGATGGACCACCTGTTCAGCGATCTGTTCGGGCGGCCGCTGGTTCGCTGGGAGGGGGAGGAGACCGAGGGCATCCGGATTCCGTCCATCGATCTCGTCGAGACCGAGCAGGAAGTGCTCCTGAAGGCCGAAATGCCCGGCATCGACAAGGATAAGATCGAGGTCGAGGTGATGCCCGAGTACCTGACGATATCCGCGGAGATGCGGGAGGAGACGGAAGAGAAGGATGCCACCACCATCGCCGCGAGCGAGTCTGGGGTCGATTCGAGCGATCCATCCCGCTCCCGGTCGAAGTGGTGACCGATCAGGCGAAGGCGACCTATCGGGATGGGCTGCTCGAGATTCACCTGCCCAAGACCGAGCGCGCAAAGACACAGGCGCCCAGGAAGATCGTGATCGAATAGGCAGCGCCTTCCGCAGCGCGCCGTCAGGTCGCGGCGGTCGACGGGCGGATTCAGGCAGAACGAAGGGCGGAGCCCACGATGGCAGGCTCCGCCCGATGCTGTTTCAGAGTAGTCCGTCGGTCGCCGTCGCGGCGCTACCCGCCCTTCTGCTCAACCAGCTTCTGCACGAACTGCACGTACTGCTGCGCGTTCATCAGCGAACGGACCTCCGCTGGATCCGAGAGGTCGATCTTGGCCATCCACCCGCCGCCGTAGCAGTCCTGGTTGATCCGCTCCGGTTCGTCGTCCAGTGTGGTGTTGACCTCGATCACGCGGCCGCTCACCGGCGAGTTCACATCGGCCACGGCCTTCACCGACTCCACGCTGCCCAGCGGTTCCCCCCGCCTCGCCTCGTCATCCGGGCGCGGCAGCTCGACGTAGACGACGTCCCCGAGTTGCTCCTGGGCATAGTGGGTAATGCCAACCGTCGCCGTCCCGTTCTCGACCCGGGCCCACTGGTGGCTCTCGCTGTAGAAGAGATCGCCAGGATACACGTCACCGCCTCCTAGTGAGTTTGGGCCGAGATCGCCAACGGTCTCATACATCGGCGAGCGACAGGACTCCGGCCCAGAGTTCCTCGCCACCCGAAGCTGCCTTGCGCGCTACCCCAACTCGGCGCCATCAACCGGACCACGGGTCGCCGGCTTGGGCGCAGCCCTGCATCGTTACTGCGCTGCTCCCGCCTCACCTCTTGCCCCGAAGGGATTACTCCCTCATCCGGCAGCCATCTCCTTCAGGTGCGCCAGCAGGTCTGACATCTCCCGTGGAGGAGGAACCGAGAACGACAACGTCTGCCCCCCCACCGGATGTCGGAGCGTCAGCGTCTGGGCATGCAATGCTTGCCCCGGCAACGACTTTACCAGGAAAAGGGTCTCTTCGTCCAACGCCAGCTTCTCCTGTTTGGCTCTACGCACGCCATACAACGGATCACCGACCACTGGATGTCCCTGATGGGCCATGTGGACTCTGATCTGGTGGGTCCGACCCGTGGCGATCCGCGCTTCTACCAGGGTCATGATCCCCAGCCGTTCGAGCGCGCGAATCTCGGTCTTCGCCGACTTGACGCCCGGGGCGCCGAGCAATCCCGGCACCGCCGTCATCCGTCCCGGCCCACGGAGCCGTCGAGCAAGCGGCACTTCGATAATGAGACGATCCTCCTGGACCTCGCCCCAGACCAGGGCCAGATACCGGCGCTCCAGCTCGCGTTCCCGAACCTGAAGTGATAGGTCCTCATACGCGGCCGGGGTCTTCGCCACTACCATCAGCCCGGAAGTATCCCTGTCGAGCCGGTGGACGATGCCAGGGCGGCCGGGCAGGCCGACGTCGGCGAAGCCTGGATATCGCGCCGCCAGCACATCGGAGATGGTGCCCGTGCGGTGTCCCGGCGCGGGATGGACGACAAGGCCTTGCGGCTTCGCGATCACCAGCAGATGATCGTCTTCGAAGACGATCTCGAATGGGACCACGTCGGGCGCAACGACGTCTACCGCTGCGTCAACCTCTACCCGATCCCCCACCTCCAGCCTCTGCCCGGGTCTCGCCGGCTTCCCGCCGACGCGCACCCCGCCGGCGGCCACCAGCTTCTCTGCCTGCGAGCGAGTCAGCCCCGGGCCGCGCGCGGCAAGGAAGGCGTCGACGCGCGCACCTGCTTCATCGGGCTGGACGTCATAGACCGTGGCCGCGTCTTTCACGCGGCCACACTTCCTCCTGAGGACGACTCCATCCTGCCTCGCCGGCCGAGCAGGTAGATGCCGGCAACCGCTGCCACGAACACGACTGCGCTCAGTGCCTGAGCCTGAGTGATGCCATCGACAAGCACCTTCGCCGTAACCTCTTTGCGCAGGACCTCTACGGCCGAACGCAGCACCGAGTAGAGCGCGAGGTAGAGGAGAAAGAGCTGGCCCCGGACGGGAAGCCGGGCCCGCACCCTTAGCAGCACCGCCAGGATCAGGAAGCTCCCGAGGGCCGAGTAGATCTGAGTCGGGTGGCTTGGAGGGGTGAGAATGCTCGAATCCGGGAACAGCGGGAAGCGCACGCCCCAGGGCAGCGAGGTGGGGACGCCATAGCAGCACCCGTTGAGGAAGCAGCCGAAGCGGGCGACGCCATAGCCAAGGGCGATGCCTGGCGTACCCATGTCGGCAAGAGTGGCGAAGCTGACTCGGCGCCGCCGGGCCAGGAGCGCTGCGGCAACGATCCCCCCAATCAGCCCCCCGTGAAAAGACAGCCCGCCTGTCTGCCAGATGAAGAGCGCCTCTTGCGGGCGACTGGAGAAGTCTGGCCAGTTCAGCGCCACAAACAGCGCCCGCGCCCCGATCACCGCGGCCACCAGCACCCACAGCCCCAAGTCGACCGCTAACTCCTCCGAGAGCCCGAGCCGCTTAGCCTCCCGCCGGGCCAGCAGAATGCCGCCGATGAACCCCAGCATCAGGAGCGTGCCGTAGCTGTGAACTGCCACCGGTCCGACGTGAACGAGAGTCGGAAACACGTCTATCCTCGGCTCAGCGCGCCCGCAGCAGCCTGACCATTACCAGACCGACCCCGAGCGTGATGGCGATATCGGCCACGTTGAAAACCGGCCAGACGCGAAGGTCAATGAAATCGATCACCGCTCCAGTTCGGAAGCGGTCCACCAGGTTCCCCAGGGACCCGCCGACAACCAGCCCAAGCCCGAGCGCGTAATCAGGGTGTCGCAGGATGCCCTTGCCGAGGGTGACATACCACAGAACCCCCAGGGTAACCAATAGCTTCACTCCGAACACCGCCGTCCCTGGCAGCAGCCCAAAGGCGAATCCGGGGTTGCGGGTGAGGGTCAGGTGGATCGGACCAATGAGCGTTGCCGAGACGGCCGACGAGAGGGAGGCCAAAGCGAGCGCCTTGGTCACCTGGTCGAGGAGAAGGGTAGCGGATGCGACCGCGAGGAAGACCGTCAGAGGGCGCCCACGAACCGCGGACGCCCCCACTGCTACCGCTCGATCCTGTCCTGGCATTCCACGCAGAGCGTGGCGAAAGGCAGCACGTTCAGCCGCGCCGTCTTGATAGGCCGGGCGCACGCGTCGCAGATCCCGTAGGTTCCACGATCCACCTTCTCCAGAGCAATGAGCACCTGGTTCAGCAGGCCTTCGACGCTCTCGCTGATCGCCAGGTCCTTCTCGCGCTCGAAGGTCTCCGAGGCCAGGTCCGCCGGATGATCTTCATAGGCCGAGAGCTCGCTCGCGCGATCACCCTCGCTGATCCGGGCGGTGCGATTCTCGATCTCCTGAAGCTCGGCCTCCAGCCGCTCTCGCTCCTGCAGCAGGCGATCGCGATACTTCTCGAGGTCCTTCACGGAGGCCTTGGTCCCGACCTTCTTGGCTACAGTAGCCCTGACCGCAGGCTTCGCCTGCGCCTTTTTCACTTTGCTTTTCGCCGCAATCTTGACGGCCATCTTCCGAACCTTCCCCATCTCAGCTAGACCAGGATGCTTGTCTACGATATCGACTTCGACCTATTCTACCTTGACCAGACCAGGAGGAAACCCCCCCGTGGTCATTGAGTCAAGTATTCCACACAACGACCGCACAGTTGCGGGTGTTCTGCGCTCATTCCGACCGACGGCTGTCGCCGCCAGCACCGCTGGCACTTGGGGGCGTCCATCGCCTTGCCAGCTATCCTGAGCGCCGCCCCCGGCTCATCCGGGAAAGCGCCTTCGGGCGCTTCCGCAGCCGCCCCTCCATAGCCCACCCGAGAGACGCCGTTGGCCGCGGCCAGATCATCTTCACCCAGCGCGCGCAGCAGCGCTTCCCAGCGCTCGGGGGCGCAGTAAAGCGCCAGCTCGGCCTCCAGGGGCTGCTTCACGACTCCTCGCTGGCGCAGGTCGTCCACCGCGCGATCAGCCAACTCGAAGTAGGGAACGACCTCCTGCTCCCAACACCCCTCCAGGCTCTCGTCCAGCCACTCCGCCGGGTCGGGCCAAGCGCTGAGCTGGATGCTCTGCTCTTTCCCTTGCCAGGCCGCCAGATGCTGCCACAACTCTTCCGTAGTGTGGCTCAGGATAGGCGTCAGAGCCTTCGCCAAGGACGTGGCGAGCGCCCACAGAGCCGTCTGCGCAGACCTTCTGGGGCCGCTGAACGAGGCGTAAGTATACAGTCTGTCCTTTAGCAGGTCAAGATAGATCTGGCTCAGGTCAACGGCGCAGAATTCGTGCATGCGATAGTAGACCTGGTGGAACTCAAACGTCTCGTAGGCCTGCGTCAGGCGCTCCAGAAGCCGCGCCATCCGGCCCAGGATCCAGCGGTCCACCTCTAGCATCTCCGCCTTGGGAACGGCGTCCTTGACCGGGTCGAAGTCATGGAGGTTCGCCAGCATGAACCGGAGCGTGTTCCGCAGCCTGCGATAGCCGTCGACGACCTGGTCGAAGATGTCGTGTCCGGTGGGCATGTCTTCCTTGAAGTCGACGTAGGATACCCAGAGCCGCAGGATCTCGGCCCCGTGCTCTCGGACCACGTCCTGCGGGTCGATGGCATTGCCCAGTCGTTTCGACATCTTCCGGCCGTTGGAGTCGAGCACGAACCCCGTGGTCAGGACGGTATCGTAGGGGGCGCGCCCGCGGGTGATCAGGGAGTTCCAGAGCGAGAGCTGGAACCAGCCGCGGTACTGGTCGTGACCCTCCAGGTAGAGGTCGGCCGGCCACCGCAGGTCAGGACGCGTCAGCAGCACCGCCGCGTGGCTCGATCCAGACTCGAACCAGACGTCGAAGATGTCGCTCTCGCGTCGGAACCGGCTGCCGCCGCACTGGGCGCAGACTACCCCCGCGGGCACCAAGCCCTCGACCGGTGTCGCGAACCAGACGTCGCCCCCCTGCTCGGCCACGAGTTCGATAGCGCGGTCGATCACCCCGAGATGCATCAGTTCGTGGCCACAGTCGACGCAATACAACGTGGGGATCGGGATGCCCCAGGCGCGCTGCCGCGAGATGCACCAGTCGGGCCGCTCGGCGATCATGCCTCGGATTCGCTCGCGGCCCCAGGGAGGCACCCAACTGGTGCTATCGACCGCTTCCAGTGCGCCTTGCGTGAACTTCTCGAGGTCCACGAACCACTGCTTGGTGGCGCGGAAGATGACTGGCGACTCGCATCGCCAGCAGTGCGGGTAGGAATGCTGATACGGCTCCGCCTTCAGCAGCATCCCGCGCCGCTTCAGTTCCTCTACGATCTTCGGGTCGGCGTCCCCGTGCGAGAGTCCGGCAAACTGCCCGCCTTCGTCCGTGAACACGCCGCGGTCGTCCAGCGGCTGGATGGTGGGCAGACCATACTTCTGCGCCGTCAGAAAGTCTTCTCGGCCGTGGCCCGGGGCAGTGTGCACCGCGCCGGTTCCCTGCTCGAGAGTGACGTAGTCGGCCAGCACCAGAGGGACTTCCCGGTCGATGAACGGGTGCTTCAGCCGGCCGCCCTCCAGCGCCGCACCGTTCACCGATCCGACCACCTTGTAGCCGTCGATGCCGATCGCCTCCATCGTCTCCTGGAGCCGTCCCCTGGCCATCACCAGGTGCTCCTGAGGCGTCTCCACCAGCACGTACTCGAGGTCGCGATGCAGCGCCACGGCGACGTCAGCCGGGAGCGTCCAAGGGGTCGTCGTCCACACCGCGAACGCTACTGGGCCCACCCTGGGCACATCTGGCAGCGATCCCGCGGGCAGCGAGATCACCGGGAATCGCACGAAGACCGAGAGCGAGGAGTGTTCCTTGTACTCCAGCTCGGCGTCCGCGAGCGCCGTCTCACACTCCGGGCACCAGTGCACCGGCTTGAGCCCGCGGTAGACGCACTGCTTCTCGACGAACCCTCTGAACTGGCGCAGGACAGTCGCCTCGTACTCCTTGTCCATCGTGAGGTAGGGGCGCTCCCAGTCGCCGCGCACCCCCAGGCGCTGGAACTGGCCCCGCTGCAGAGCCACGAAGCGCCGCGCCGTCTCCGCCGACCGGGCGCGTAGCTCCGCCGGCTGGATGGTGTGCCGATCTATGGAGAATGTTCGGATGGCGGCGATTTCGGTCGGAAGCCCGTGATTGTCCCATCCCGGGACGTATGGCGCGTCGAACCCGCGCATGGTCTTGAACTTGACCACGATATCCTTGAGCACCTTATTGAGCGCCTGCCCCAGGTGGATGTCGCCGTTCGAGAACGGGGGGCCGTCATGTAGGATGTACTTGGGCTTCCCTTCCGCCGCGCGCTGCACCGCGTGGTAAAGATCGATCTCTTCCCAGAACCCCTGAATCCGCGGCTCCATCTCCCCCAGGTTGGCTTTCATAGGGAAATCGGTGCGCGGGAGATTGAGCGTTTTTCGGTATTCCTTCTCATCGGCCATGGCTATGCACCCTTCAGAGCTGATGTTGGGCGAAAGGGCGAATGCTGCCTGCCCTGCGCGTCTTGCGGCGGTCGTCGGGTTGGTCAGTCGCAGCCGTTGCCGGCCGGGGTAATGATTGGTCCCTCCGGATCGGCGCTAGCCCCGACCTCGACCGCGATCGCCTCCGGTTCGCCGGGGGCAGGCCGCCACGGTATGCAGTGCGAGGCGAAGTGCTTCAGTGCGCCGCTCTTCACGACAATTGCCATCGGTCGCAGCACCGTTCCGTACATGTTCAGCAGCGCAATCACATCGAGGAGCGAGCGGTAGCCCGAGAGCCCCGACACATCGATATAGACCTTGGTGAACTGCTCGCCAAGCGCCAACGCGGCCGGTACATTGAATGCGTCCAGCACCTCGAATCGGATATCCGGATGCCGGCGCCTGGCCTCGTCGACGCACTCCTGGCTGATATCGGTCCCGATGACCTTCTTGCAGCGGGGAGCGATCCGGGTGGTCGTGGTGCCCCACTCGCAGCCGATCTCCAGCACCACGTCGTACTCGTTGACCCAGGACGCGATGCTCTCGCGGTACTCTTTCACGTTCCGCGTGGCGACGAACTTCGTATTCACCTTGAACTGATTCTCATTCGCCATGGCAGTAGGGGCGCACCCAGCGCCCACGATTTTGGCCCATCTATACCCGATACCGTCCCCGCATCCAGTTCAGGCGAATCCTGACCAGATCCTTGACGGCGTCCAGCGAGTCCCTGACCCGGCTGATGCGGCTGTCGGGCGAATCCACCCACGTCACCGGCAGCTCCGCAACCACCAGCCTCAGGCGCTGAGCCAGGAACAGAATCTCCATGTCGAACGCGATGCCGGTCATGAGCTGGGCGCCAAAGAGCCTCTGCGCGATGTCGTGCGGGAAGAGCTTGAACCCACACTGCGTGTCCGAGACTCCCTTCACCGCCAGCAGACGCACCAGTAGATTCCCGACCCGACCGACGATCTCCCGATACCACGGCTGGTGAACCGTGATGTTGGACGTCGGCAGCCCTCGCGAAGCGATCGCGATGCTGGCTCCCGCCTTCAGCCCCGCCAGCAGCTTCTCCACTTCCTCGATAGGAGTGGAGAGGTCCGCGTCCGAGAACAGCACGTACTCGCCGCGGGCGGCCAGCATGCCCGTGCGAACCGCCGCGCCCTTCCCGCGCCTGGGCTCTCTGACCACCGTCGCACCTGCCTCCCGCGCCACCTCGGCGGTACGGTCGGCACTGGCGTTGTCGACGACGATGATCTCTGACTGGTAGCCCTGGCCCGCGAGGTACTGCTGCACACGGTCGAGCGTCGGAACCAGGCGTTTCTCCTCATTATACGCTGGAATGACCACCGAAAGAAAGGGCCTGGCCTGCTCCGCAGTCATCGTGGATCCGACCCCTTCGCCGCCGCGGACAGCCGCGCGCGCACTTCCTCCGCGGTCAGTCCGGCAACCAGGATATGCTTATGCCGACTTCTGCTCCCGCGGGCGATCTGTACAGCGGTCTTGGGCACGCCTAACGCCTCAGACAGCACTCGGACACACTCCTGGTTGGCCGCGCCCTCAGCCGCCGGGGCGTGGACGCGCACGAGCAAGCCTCCCGCTCCGTCAGCAGCCACTCCGGCGCGGGAGGACCGAGGCTTCACTGTGATGGCAACCATTTCCTCCGCCATAGCTCAGCCGAAAAGCACCAGCAACAACGCCAGGTTGAAGCCGTTGAACACGCCATGCGCCACTGCCGGCGCCAGCAGCGTCCCGCTCCTCTCATAGGCCCAGGAAAGCGCCAGCCCCACAAGTAGGTAGGGCAGGAAGCCCACCCAGGACAGGTGGCCCACGGAGAAGATCAGCGCGCTCACCAGGGCCGCCGGAAGCGGCGACCAGGCCGACCGCAACGACCGGTAGACGATACCCCGGAAAAGGGTTTCCTCCAGCACCGGAACCACCGCGCAAGCTACGACCACCAGCGCTACCCGGCTGGCACCGCCTCCCGCGCTCGCGAACACCGGCACCAGAGGGTGCTCTACGGGGCGCCAGGCGCTCTGCAGCAGGTGCTCGAGCGCTAGCGCCAGGGGCGTGAGCACGCCGGCCACCGCCAGCCCCAGCAGGATGCCGCGCCAGGAGCGCCCCAGGTCCCAGCCAAAGCGGGAATCGCGCTTGACTAGGCGCACCCAGGCGATGGCGCCGCAACCGGCAACCAGGCTTGGGACTATCGCCGCCGCGCCGACCAGCTCGCGTCCGCGAAACCCAGTACGGGAGAGCACGCTGGTCGTGACGACCGCCAGGAAGACCCATAGCACCAGCGCCTCGATCGCCTCTGGCACTCCCCACGCCGGCTCGGAGCCAGCGCTTGCGGCCCATGCCCGCCAGCGTGCAAGTGATGCCACCAGACCTGCCAGAGCGCCCACCCCCAGAAGGCCGCAGACGATGACCAGGCCGGTGAGCTTGGAGATGATAGGAGCGGAGTCCTGCTCCGCCCGTGCCCACTCGGCGTCGGCCAGGTCGCTTCTGCCGGCGGCTGTGTACACAGATGTCGTCAGGAAAACCGCTGGGGCGAATCTCGACAAGAACGGGCCCGCTTGTTGCAGGATGGTCAAGCCTCCTGCTTGATCTGATAGCAGCCGCGTTGCCGCGAGGGCCTCCCTTCGCTCCTGGTCAGACCGCGCCCGGAGCGCGGCATTGGCCAGCGCGGCACGGGCCCCAACCTTGTCGGACAGCGCGAGCAGAACTAGTCCCTGGCAAGCCAGGGCGTCCACGTTTGTCGGATCGGTCCTGCCGCTCAGCTTGTAGTAGCGGAGCGCCGAGTGTAGGAGGCGGCTGCCGGCCGGACCGCTCTTAGCGGGACCGGCGAGGTAGTACATCCGCACGTACACGTCTCCGGCGTGACGATAGAGGACGGACCAGCGCTCGGGGCCGGGCTGGGTCAGGGTCTCGAACCAGCCGACCCGCAGGCCGGTGATAAGCAACGCTGCAAGGGCAGCGAAGACCAGGCCACGCGAAACCGGCCCTCGGTGAGGTTGGGGTAGGGTAGGCAGCCCCAAGAGCGCTCCTCCGCTAGGAGACTAGCAGCTTGTGAACTACAGCCTGGCGATCAGGGATCGCAGGATATAGAGGATCATAATCGCGACCATTGGGGAGAAGTCAAGCCCACCCCCGGCCATCGGTAGACGCTCCCGAATCGGCCGCAGCATGATATCGGCTGTGTCCTCGACCGCTTTCACCAGCGGGTTGCCGTACGGGACTCTCGCCCGAGTCATACGCAGCCACGAGATGATGACGGAGCCGAAGATGGCGCAGATCATGGCCAGGAGGGCGAGGTCCAGCACTTGCTTGACAAGAAGGGGCACGCGCTAACTCTCCGACAACTGCTTCGACCGCGCGGCCGCGGCTTTGATAGCGGCCACCATCGCGGCTCGGAAGCCGCCCTTCTCCAGCTCTGCGAGGCCCACGATGGTCGTGCCCCCGGGAGACGCCACCGCGTCCTTCAGCGCCGCCGGGTGCTGGCCCGTTTCGAGCACCATCTTCGCCGCCCCCATCACGGTCTGGGCCGCCAGGAGTTGGGCCGTCACCCGAGGCAGGCCGGCCGCAACCCCAGCGTCGGCCATCGCCTCGATCATCACAAACACGAAGGCGGGACCGCTGCCGGATAGCCCGGTCACCGCGTCCATTAGCTCCTCACCAACTACCACCACCTGGCCGAGCGCACCGAGGAGCCGCACGAGCGTGTCTAGGCGCTCCTCCGGCACATCCGGAGCGGAAACCGCGAAGGCTCCCGCGCCAACCAGCGCGGGTGTATTCGGCATCACTCGGACGATGGGCGCTGCGGCCGGGCCCAGGTGTGCTTTGAGACGCGGAAATCGACACCCCGGCCGCGATGGAGACGAGTGTGTTTCGGTCGCTGAGTTCGCCTGCGATCCCTTTCACCACACCTGCGACCAGTCCGGGCTTCACGGCAAGCAGCACGTACTCGCTCTGCCGGGCCAGTTCGGTGTTCGACGCGGCCGACTTGGCGCCAACTTCACCCGCCAAAGCTGCTGCCCGAGCGGAGTCGGCGTCGCAGACGATGATCTGAGCAGGCGCTAGCGCTCCTGAGCGCACGATGCCACGCACCAGGGCGCCGCCCATCTGACCGACGCCTATCACCCCAAGAGTGTACGTTGCGGACATGACTGACCTCGAATCCTCGCGGGCAGGGGAGGTTCTCCGCCGCCCCCTAATAGGCCAACGACCGGAGGGGTCACCTCCGGCGTTAGCAACCGATACTTCCCCGAGGGGAAGTCAGTATTATCCGAAGTAGTTCCGAGGGGCTGTCAGATTTCCTGCCAGAAACCCGAGCGAGGAGCGACCTGCTGCGACTCCTCCGCCATGATCCCGATGCTGTGCGGAGTCACGAGGTAGACGGAATCGCCGGCCTGTTCCACCTGACCACCGAGAGCGTACGTTGCACCAGCCAGGAAATCGAAGACGCGCTGCGCATGTTCGGGCTGCACATCCTTGAGGTTAACGACCACTGCCTTACGACCCCGCAGGCAATCCACGCAGATACGGGCTTCCTCTTGATTCCTGGGGCGGCGGATGAAGATCTCGCCCGCCCGCGAGTGGATTGGAATCAGACGGCTACGCCGCTGGAGCGGGCGCTCCTGACTCCTCCTCTGCGCTCGGCGCCTCATACCCGTCCTCTTCCTCTGCGAACAACCACGACTTCACCTTCTCCAGCAGACCGGACATGCGCTCGCCCTCCTCGTGACGTTGCTATGGCTCTCGGCTACGATGCTGCTGCGATACCGACTCCGGCTCGATCTCATACCGGTCGCCGACCGAACACGCCGGTTCCGAGCCGAACCAGATTCGCTCCTTCTTCAATCGCGACCTCGAAGTCGTGGCTCATCCCCATGGAGAGCCACTTCATCTCCGCTCCGACTTGCTCCAACCTCCGGCGCAAGATCGATGAGTAAGCGGAACTCGGGTCGCCCCAGCTCCGGGTCCGGCTGCACGCTGCCTATGGTCATCAGCCCCTGCACCCGTATCCCCGGTATGACGGCTACTCTCTCAAACAGCCCCTGCAGCTCGTCCGGCTCGACCCCCGACTTGGTCGCCTCGCCCGAGGTGTTCACCTGGAGCAGGACGTCCATCGTCTTGTCTAGCGACAGAGCGTGACGCCCGATCGCCTCCGCGAGCTGGAAGCTGTCAACCGTCTGGATGATGTCAAAGATCTTCGCCGCCGTCGGCGGCCTTGTTGCGCTGCAGATGACCGATCAGATGCCATCGCGCGCCTTCTCCCGCTCCCGCTACCTTCGCGGCCGCCTCCTGGACGTAGTTCTCTCCGATATCGGCTACGCCGGCGGCGATCGCGAGCCGCACCCTGGCCGCGTCCATCTTTTTCGCGGCCGCGACGAGGCGAATATCCTCCGGCCGACGGCCAACGCGCAGCGCCGCCCGGGCGATACGGTCGCGAACCCGGGCCACGTTGCCGGGGATATCGACCGATTGCGCAGCCCCTGACATCGCCTGATTGCCTCGCGGGTGAACGAGTATACCACATCACACGCGAGCGTCCTTATAGGCGCGACTTCCGCGACCTATCGTCGCGAAATTGGGCCTACCGCGGCGCAATTGAGTCGATCGCGGAGGCCCCTGCCGGGTGGGCGCGGCACCCTTTCCTTGACACCCCCTATGGCATCGGCTATCCTGAGTATGGAATACTGACCACGATGGATGCGTCATCACGTAATCAGGCAGGGACAGAGGACGAGCCAGCGCAACGTACCGGGGGCGTGATGAACGCCCTTAGGCTGCGGAGCGGAGGCGAGTCGCTTTTGGCGCGCAAGTGTGTGCCCGGAAAGGGGCGCGGCGCGCCCGTGTAGGCGCGTAGGTTGGCCGGACGCCTTCGCAAGCCTTCCCTGCCTGGGAGGGCTTTCTTATTGGCCCGGCGCGCCATCAGGGATCCGCGGCGGCTTAGCCGCCCTCAACCTGACGCCCGTTAGGGCCTCAGGAGGTGAAGCGATGATCTTTTACGCCGAAGCCTATCTGAGCGATCTGCTGCGGATGAACGTGCTCGACCGGGACGGGAAGTGGTGGGGCGGCTTCGAGATGTCGCGGTCCGTCTCGGGGATGCGTTTCCGCTGGTGACGAAGCTGACTGATCCGACTCCGCGGCCAGCGGCAGCCGCTGGTGCTGCCGTGGAGCGTGGTGCGGCGCGTCTCCGCCGAGTCCATCACGCTGCTCCACCATCGAAATGAGTTGCAGTCGGGGGAGGTGGAGCCGGAGGACGTGCTGCTCGACGAGTCCATTCTGGACAAGCAGATCGTGGACGTCCAGGGGCACCGGGTGGTGAAGGTCAACGACCTCAAGCTGGGCTCGGTGCAGGGCCAGGTGCGGCTGGTGGCGGTGGGGGTCGGCACTCGCAGCCTGCTGCGCCGCATCAACCTGGAGGGGCTGGCGCTCCGCGCTCGTGGGGCTGGTTCGGCAAGCGGCCCGCACGAGCACCTGATCAGCTGGGAGCACGTGCACTCGCTGGACGAGTCCTCGCAGCAGCTTCAGCTCGACCTGGAGCGGGAGAAGCTGCGCCGCCTCAACCCGGCCGACCTGGCCGACATCCTGGGCGAACTGAGCCCGGACGACCGGGCGGCGGTCGTCTCCTCCCTGGATGACGAGACGACGGCGGCGGCGATGGAAGAGATGGAGTTCGACCTCCAGAAGTCGGTGCTCGATTCAGTGGAAAGCGGAGAAGGCGGCGGACATCCTGGAGGAGATCGACCCGGACGACGCGGCCGACCTGGTGGGCGATCTGCCGCAAGGAGCGCGCGGACCAATTGCTGAGCCTGATGGAGCCGGAGGAAGCCTCCGACGTCCGCGCGCTGCTGAAGTACCCGGATGACTCCGCGGGCGGGCTGATGACCACGGACTACGTGGCAGCTTCCCGTCGGGGCTCACCGTCGCAGGAGGCGATCGACTACGTGCGCAAGGTGGGGGAGGAGCCGGAGACGATCTACTACTGCTACGTGGTGGAGGACGGCGCGTCGGCTGGTCGGGGTGATCTCGCTGCGCGACCTGATCATCTCGGCGCCCACGGCAGCGGATCGACGACATCATGGTGCACAACCTGATCGACGGTGCAGCCGAACGACTCGCAGGAGGACGTGTCGCGCCTGATCGCGCGCTACAACCTGCTCGCCGTCCCGGTGGTGGATGAGCAGGAGAACGCTGCTCGGCATCGTGACGGTGGACGACGCGATCGACGCGGTGCTGCCCGACGCGCTGGAAGAAGCGAATTCCGAAAGTCTTCGCGGCCTAGCGGAGCGGACAGCATGCTCCACTCCTCCGCCGGCGACTGCTGCTCCCTATCATCGCGTGTCTTCGCGGTCGTCGGCCCCGCCTTCATCACCGCGAACGTGGACAATGACGCGCCCGGGATCGCCACCTACTCGGTGGCCGGGCGCGCACTACGGCTACGACGATGCTGTGGCTGCTGTGGCCGACGCTGCTGGTGCTGATCGTGGTGCAGGAGATCTCGCGCGCGCATGGGGGTGGCCACGGCAAGGGTCTGGCCGACCTGATCCGCGAGGAGTTCGGGGTCAAGGTCACGCTGGTGCTGATGGTGGCGCTGTTGATCACCAACCTCGCGAACACCGCGGGCGAGTTCGCGGGGCTGGCGGAGGGGGCGCAGGATCTTCGGGATCTCCGCCCTATCTTCCGGTTCCCGTCGGAGCGGCGTTCTTCGTCTGGGTGCTGGTGCTGCGGGGGAGCTATCCGCACGTCGAGCGCATCTTCCTGGTCGCCTGTCTGGTCTACCTGGCCTATCCGATCTCGGGCTTCATGGCGCACCCGGACTGGGCGGATTCGCGCTGGCAGTCGGTGACGGTCCGAGCCTGCCACACCGACCTCGCCTTCGCGTGCTAACGATGGCGGTGGGGATCGTCGGGACCACCATCGCGCCGTGGATGCAGTTCTACCTGCAGGCGACGGTGGTGGAGAAGGGGACGCGAGCCCGCGCAGTACGTGCTGGCGCGGTGGGATGTGATCATCGGCGCGCTCTTCGCCATCATCGTGGTCTTCTTCATCGTGGTGGCGTGCGCGGCGACGATGCTACCCAACGGGCAGCGAAGATCACATGTGCCGGGCAGGCGGCGGAGGCGCTGGCGCCCGCTGGCGGAGGGATACGCCTCGACGCTGTTCGCCATCGGGCTGCTGAACGCGGCTCTGTTCGCGGCGAGCATCCTGCCGCTGAGCACGGCCTACACGCGTGTGCGAGGGGATCGGGTGGGAGCGCGGGCTGGACCGGCCGTTCCGCGAGGCGCCGCAGTTCTACACGCTGTACACGGCGATCATCGTCGATCGGGCGCGGGGATCGTGCTGCTGCCGAGGGCGCCGCTGCTGCGGATCATGCTCCTCTCCCAGGTGATGAACGGTCTGCTGCTACCGGTGATCCTGATCCTGATGCTGCTGCTGGTGACGCGGCGATCGCTAATGGGCAAACTCGCCATGTCGCGACCATACACGATGTTCTGCTGGGGCATCTGCGCGCTCCTGATCATCCTCGACGGATTCCTGCTGGCGACGACGCTGTTCCACATCTGAGTGGGCTCTGCTCCGGAATCCGCACAGGTCCTCCAACGCCTCGCTTGGGATCGCTCGCGCGGGTAAGCTCAATCTGTCCGGAATGGACGGCGGCAAGCAGAGCGTCTGTCGCCCATCGGACCTAACCGAGACCGCTTCGGGAAGCGCAGATGGTGATCGTGTTGAGTTGAGTTACCTGTTGAGCTGAGACCAACACCATCTGCGCCTCTCATGATTGGGCCGGCCCCGCGTGTAGAGGCAGCGCGGGGCCGGCTCGCGCGTGGGGGTGGGGGCAAGGCGTGCTCCGTCCCCGCACGCGGTTGGCCCAAGATGGGCACAATCGCAGTTTCCTGCAGGCATTCCAAGAGCGTGGCGCAGGTAGAATCCAGTGCGACCGGACTGGAAGAAGGGAAATGAAGATGAGAGCCACTCTCGGCCTGAGTGTAGTGTTCCTGTTCCTGGCGCTGGTTCTGGTTGCAGGAGGCGCTTTAGCGGCGTTCCAGACGAGTACGACCACCACCGGCTCTGCGCTGATCCTGTATGACTCCAGTGGGACTTACGGATGGATCGGGGCTGTTCACGCCCGGATGCTCGCCAGCGTGCTCGGCCACTTTCCACTCCCCTACACCATAGCGCCCGTCGAGGGGTATACGGCGGGGCAGATGGGCAACTACAAGCTCACGTTCTACATCGGCACGGTGTATAACAACATCCTGCCCGCGGCTTTCCGCTCCGACGTGATGACCACGACGAAGCCGCTAGTGTGGTTCGACTACAACCTGTGGGAGGTGGCCTGGACGACGTCAGGCTACTGGAATCCGGCGTTTCAGTCGCGCTTCGGGTTCATGTTCTTCAGCCTGGATCAGTCCGGCTATCCGCAGGTGCTCTACAACAACGCCACCTTCACGAAGGACATGAGCGATCCGGAGGAGGCGATCGTGGGCAATCTGACCAGCGCGGTGTCGGTGCCGGCGTGGTCCTACCGGCCCGCGACCAGCACGACGCCGGCGAGCTACACGCCCTACATCGTTCACGGTGGCAACCTGTGGTATGTGGCCGATGTCCCGTTCAGCTACATCTCGGGCACCGACCGATACGTCGCTTTCGCGGATCTGATGCACGACATCGTCGGCATCAACCATCCGGTGACGCATCGGGCGCTAATCCGAATCGAGGATGTCGATCCGACGACATCGCCGACTGAGCTGAAGGCGATCGCCGACTACCTCTACAGCCAGAGCGTGCCCTTCCTGGTCTCGGTGGTTCCAGTGTACCAGGACCCGCTGGGGTACTACAGCAATGGCGTGCCGGAGTCGCTCCGGATGTCGCTGGCGCCGGCGTTCATCTCCGCGCTGAAGTACATGGTGGCGCGGGGCGGCCAACTCGTGGACGAGGGCTACACGCATCAATATGACTCGACGCTGAACCCATACACGGGTGTGAGCGGAGACGATTTCGAGTTCTACCGGGTGACGGCCGACCCGACGCAGAACTGGGCGCTCACCTACCAAGGCCCGGTGGCCGAGGACTCCCAGAACTGGATCCAGAACCGCATCAATTCGGCGCTGGGCGAATACAAGAAGGCGCGCCTGCCCGCTCCGGTGGCGTGGGTCACGCCTCACTATGCCGCCTCCGGGCTGGACTACCGGGTGGTCGCCTCCAACTTCCCGGTGACCATGCAGCGGGTGCTGTACTTCGATAATGTGCCGCTGACGGGCGCCAAGAACCACATCACGACGTGGGGCGGTTCGTCCTACTTCGATGGGCTGTTCTTCCCGTATGTGATCCAGAAGGATCTGTACGGGCAGAAGGTGGTCCCGGAGAACATCGGCGGCATCGAGCTGAACACGTGGTTCGGGAACCCGCCGCATCCGCTGTCAGATGTGCTAGCCGCGGCGCAGGTGAACCTGGCGGTGCGGGATGGCTGGGCGGCCGGCTACTTCGATCCGGATGTCGATATCCTGTACCTGCAGCAGCTGGTGAAGAGCCTGAAGGGGATGGGCTACACCTTCGTTCCTCTGACAAGCAGCGTGCAGTAGCTGTACCAGTCTAGCGACGGAACCGGCCCCGCGGATGGAGTGCGGGGCCGGTGCGCGTGGGGCGAGCGGAAGAGGCAGGGGAGCGGCTGGCCTGGTGTCGAACCCAGGGGTGAACCTGATGGGCAGGAGGCACCATGGACCGCTTCGACCTCTGGAAGACCGGGGCGCTGCGGGGGGCGAATGCCTTCCCGCGGCACACCGTCGAGGATCTATCGGCGCTGCGGAGTTGGGGAGCGAACTTGGCCGCGTTCGGCGTGGAGAGCGTGCTGGAGTTCGACGAGCCGTACGGGCTGAAGGAGAACGCGTTCGCGGACATCGACACCGCGCTGGACCGCGCTCGGCAGGCGGGGCTGTTCGCGGTGATCAACTTCCGGTCGGCGCCCGGCCGCAAGGACTTCAACAAGGACCTGGATCAGTTTCGTGATTTCAAGTATCACGATGCGTTCGTGCGGATGTGGGGGGAGGTGGCGCGGCATCTCAAAGGCAACGCGACGCTGGTCGGATATGACCTGATGTGTGAGCCGCATCCGGAGGATGTGTTCGAGTACGGCGACCCGCAGTTCCCAATGAAGGCGAAAGGAACCCCGGCGGACTGGAACCTGCTGGTGCGGCGGACGACGGAGGCGATCCGGGCGGAGGACTCGGACACACCGATCATCGTGAACTCGACGGGCTGGGCCTACCCGCGTCCATTCGACTATCTCGACTTCACCGGTGACCCGCGCACGGTGTATAGCGTGCACTTCTATCAGCCGCACTACTACACCCATCAGAAGCCGGGCGATGGCCGGCCCTATCCGGGGTTCGTCGACCCGAGCGAGCCGGGGCTGGCGTGGGACAAGCTGGTGATCGAGCAGAAGCTGGAGCCGGTGCGCCGATTCCAGGATGAGCACGACTGCCCGATCTTCTCGGGCGAGTACGGCTGCGCCCGCTTCGCGCCAGGGGCGGTGGAGTGGCTGCGCGACCAGATGGATCTGTACGAGCAGTGGAAGTGGTCGTATGCCTACTGGGACCTGCGCGGGTGGCAGGTGATGGACATTGAGATGACGCCCGACCCGGAGGACAAGAACCGGTATCCCGACACACCGATGTTGCAGATGTTCAAGTCCTTCTTCGCGAAGTGCGACGCGTTTCCAACTAGTCGACAGGGAGCGAGGTAGACATGCGCCCATATGACCCGATGCTGATGACGGTCGCTTGCGTATCGCTGCTCGCTTCGATCGCGGGCGCCGGAGGCGAGGCGCAGAAGCCGCGCGACCCGCTGGAGCTGTGGCAGCAGGGGGCGCTGCGGGGCGCGAATGTGCTGCCGCCGACGGACACGCCGGAGGACATGAAGGCGCTGCGCGCGTGGGGCTCGAACCTGGCCGAGATTGCAGTGATGAGCGTCTATGATCCACGGCCGCCGTATCAGGTTCAACCGGAGGAACTGGCGAAGCTCGATCGGTCGGTGGAGGCGGCGGAGAAGGCGGGGCTGTTCGTGGCGCTCACCTGCCGCACAGGGCCGGGGCGCGCCGACTTCGAGGAGAGCCAGGAGATCTGGTCGGATCGGGAGGCGCAGGAGGCATACCGCGGATGTGGGCGGGCCTGGCAAAGCACTACCAGGGCCGCGCGGCAATCGTGGGCTATGACCTCATGTGTGAACCGCATCCCGAGGAGGCGCAGGCGACAGTCTGGAACACGCTGACGAAGCAGGTGACGAAGGCGATCCGGGAGGTGGATAAGCGGACGCCGATTCTGGTGAACTCGACGGGCTGGGCCTATCCCGAGGCCTTCGAGAAGCTGGAACCCACGGGCGACGCGCGTACGGTATATGTAGTGCACTTCTACGAACCGCATTACTACACGCACCAGAAGCCCGAGGAACAAGCGCGCTTACCCGGGTTTCCGCGTGCCCTATGAGGACGACAAAGATGGGGCCTGGGACCAGAGCACGATCAGAGCGAAGCTCGAGCGCGTGCGACAGTTCCAGGAGAAGTATCACGTGCCGATCTTCGCCGGTGAGTTCGGCTGCGCGCGATACGCGCCGGGAGCGGAGCAGTGGCTGCGCGACCAGAATGGATCTGTATGAGCAGTGGCACTGGTCGTGGGCCTACTGGGCGTTCCGCGAGTGGAGTGTGATGGATATCGAGATGAAGCCCGACCCGGAGGAACAAGACGCGGTACGCGGACACGCCGATGCTCCGGTTGTTCAGGGAGTATTTCGCGAGGGACAAGGCGTTTCCGGGCACGTAGGGCGTACGGCAACGGCGAGATTGCCACACGCGCTCTGGCGCCAGCCGGAGCCAGACCGGCTCGCAATGACAGATGTGAGGCGGGTCGAGCGCGGGAGCGTTCGACCCGCCGTTGGGTGCCACTCGCGGGCCGGGGTGGGTTAGGACTTGAGGGAGGCGAGCAGCTTCATGGTCTCCTCGACAAGCACCAGGCCGGCGTTGTCGGCGAGGTGGGAGGCGGTCTGGGCTTCATAGCCGCCCTCTTTGAAAGCCTCGGGGGTGGGGACGTAGCCGATGGAGCCGTTGGCGTAGCCGACGGTGAAGGTAGGCTTGAGGGGGGAGTTCTGCTTCACCTCCATGCCGAAGTCGCAGAAGAATCTCGCCGGGCCAGGCGACGAAGGTGACCGGCCCCAGCGAGATCGCTTGGATTTCGCACTCGACGGGAGTGTCGCCCTGGGCCTTGAGGTCTTCGACGCGCTTCCGCGCCCGCTCGGGGTTGGGGACGCTGTACCAGGTCATGTAGGGCGTCTTCTCCCCGCGGGGCTGGCCGACTGACTTCTCGGCGTCGGCGAGGGCGGCTTCAGCGGCCTTCAGCGCGCGGGGACGGTTGGTCGGAATCTGGATGCTGCGACTGGCGAAGCGGAAGTCCACGGCGTCGGTCGGCTGCGCCTTGCGCCACACACGCGCGGCTTCCTCGGCGATGTCTTCGCCGGCGCGGGCGGCGATGTTGAAGCTGCTGCCGCTGGCGTAACCGTGATGAACTGCAGCTTCCCTCGGGTTCACGTTGCCGCAAGCGCCCTGGAGGAAGACGCCCAGCGCGCCCGGCACCCGCTGCTCGAAGTAGTGGGCGGCGTAGCCGGGGTAGTCGGCGCTGGTGAGGTAGTTGTCGGCCATCAGACAGACCGCGTGGCAGGCGTAGTTCATGATACCAGCCAGCGGTGATCCGTCGGCGCGGTCGATGCGGACGAGGCCGAGTTCGGTATCGAATTTGCCGAAGTGGTTGCGGCCGAGCACGACCAGGTTGCCGGGCACCACCTCACGCCGGTTGATACCGATGGCGGACCAGCCGCTGGCGGCGCCGACTTTCGCGGGGGCAAGGTTGGCCGCGGCCTCGTTGACCAGGCCGAGGAGGCGGTCTGGCAGCGCGGCCCAGTAGGCCTTCTCGCCCTCGGTGAACGTCCCATCATCCCAGAAGGTCGGGCCGGAGTGAGTGTGAGTGCCGGAAAGCATCAGGCCACTTGGGTCGACGCCGGCGGATTTCGCCGCGCCCTCGCGAACCTTCGCGGCAGTGGTCTCCCAGACGCCGATCAGGTCCATCTGGACGAGGCCGATGCGCTGCTTCCCATCATCGAAGATGACCGCACGCGCCCAGAGCGGGTCGTGCACGGCCAGGGAGGGGAACACCCGACCGGCGAATCCCGCCATGCGCGCCCCGACGGGTGGGGTGACATCGAGCTTCGCAATACCTACCTTCAGCATGAACGACCTCCTCAGTAACTCACGATTAGGGTGGTAGCAGCGCCTCTCCGCGGGAGGCGATTACGGCGATTTCAGCTTCACCCCGGTCGAGGTGTAGAGGCCCACGACGGAGGGTCTTCCTCTCCTGATTCCTCGCACTACGGCGACATAGGCCCGGGTGACGAACACCTGCGTCCGGAACCCGAAGACCACCGAGTCGCCGATGTCGGCCCTGGCCGAACGCCGGTCAAGTAGGCCGTAATAGTCGATGCCCGCGGGGGAGCCGAGGTCGGCGTCGGCGCGGCGGCGCAGGGCCTCATCACCATTCCGGCCGACGAAGGCCCTCACCTGGTACGGCGGGATAACCGGGTCAACATAGAGCCCGCCACCGAGCACGTAGGCGACGTCGCCGCGGACGTCGGTCACCTCAGAGAGATAGCAGATGGCGGGCTTCTCGGGCAGGTCGGCGTAGGCATGCCAGGGGGTGGTGCCAGTGAACCCGTGGCCGGGCTCGACATGGGTGGCTCCGGCATCGGCTAGCATCTGCATAGTCTTCGCGGAGGTGGTGCCCGGAGCGTTCACCTGGGTCACTTCGACGCCAGCTTCCAGGCGCAGCTTTTCGGCGGCGAGGACAATGGTCTGCATGTTCGGCGTTAGCAGTACATCCCTGCGGTCGAGGTCGAAGAGGAGCGTGGGGAAGCTGGTGACGCCGACCAGGCGCACGTTCGGCAGCTTCGCGGTCTCGCCCGCGACCTCTACGATGTCAGTGAGCGTAAAGCCGCCGTCGTGGCTCGGGTAGAAGGTGTCGCCGGGCGCGACCACACGAAGCAGTAGGTCCTGGGTGCGGCCGGTGCGCTGGGCCGCTTCCGAGACCTCCCGCGCCTTGCCGAGGTTGAACACGGTCCAGACATCGGGCTGCAGCGCGCAGATGGCATCGGCCTTGGCGCGGGGTATCTGCACCAGGTGGCCGACATGGCCAATCTGCGCTTTCTGCGCCGCCAGTAGTTCCGCGCCCATCCAGTCAACGCACACCAGCTTTGGCATCCCGGCGCGGGATACGGCGCGCACGAACCAGGGGTTGCGGCCGACCTGCTTGGCCATGGGGTAGACAGCAAGGCCGGCAGCATCGGCGGCTCGCTTGATGTGGCGGGCGTTGGCGTGGATCGCATCCAGATCGATCAGATAGCAGTTCGGGGGAATCGCGCCGCTCTGGTGGAGCGCGACCGCGGCCTTCACCAAGTCCGGATTGCGGCGGGCGAGCGTCTCGAGGAACATGCGCGCCTCCAGGTCTGGGTTTCGAATTTCGCAGGGGCAGCGGGAAAACCTGCTCCGAGGCGATGCGAAGAGGGCGAACTCTTTCCTGGGCGGCGGAAGAGATCGGCCCGAGGGCGGCGAAGATGAGAAAGCCATGGATCCGCAGGAACCAACAGTACAGCCGACCCCGAGAGAGCGGGGGCCGGCCAGCCAGCCCCCCGGTGGCACTCCCAAATGGCGCATGACGCTGTACACCATGTGGGTGGCCCAGCTCATGGCGATGGTCGGGTTCGCCTTCGTGATGCCCTTCATCCCGTTCTATATTCGCGAGCTGGGCGTCACTGAAGAGCGGCGAGTGTTCGTGTGGGCGGGCCTGCTGGGCACCGGCAGCGGGATCATGATGAGCATCGTCGCGCCGATGTGGGGATGGGTGGCGGACCGTTACGGGCGCAAGCTGATGGTGCAGCGGGCGATGTTCGGGGGCGCGATCATCCTGGGGATGATGGCGTACGTGCGGAACGTGCACCAGCTTTTCGCGCTGAGGGTGCTGCAGGGCGCGTTCACGGGGACGGTGGCGGCGTCTATCGCGCTGGTTTCGAGCGTGGTGCCGGCCTCGCATCTGGGATTCAGCCTGGGGCTGATGCAGATGTCGGTGTTCACGGGCAACTCGCTGGGCCCGCTGGTGGGGGGCGCGGTGGCAGAGAAGTACGGCTATCGCATGCCGTTTCTGGTCACCGGGGCGCTGCTGTTCTCGGCGGGTCTGTTGGTGCTGTTCGGTGCGAAGGAGCGGTTCCGGCGGCCATCGCCGGAGGAGCACCGGGCCGCGGGCTCGATCAGGGATATCCTCGCAGGCCCAGGGGTGCTGGTACTGCTGTGCGTCTACACGCTGACCAACCTGAGCGGATCCCTGGTGGGGCCGATCTTCCCACTGTTCGTCGAGCAGCTCGATGGCGCGGCGGGCCGGGCGGCTTCGCTGACGGGGATCATCATGGCGGTGACGGGAATCAGCTCGGCCATCGCCGCCATCGCGATCGGCCGGCTGAGCGACCGACTCGGCCACAAGACGGTGTTCGTGGTCTGCACCGCGCTCACAGGGCTTACCTGTTTGCCACAGGCGGCGGCGCATACGGTAACGCAGATGCTGGTTATCCGGGCGATCTTCG
The DNA here is from genome assembly GCA_963699135.1 of uncultured Armatimonadota bacterium. GTDB lineage: Bacteria > Armatimonadota > Hebobacteria > Hebobacterales > Hebobacteraceae > JBEKKD01. The sequence goes on from OY969415.1 coordinate 3,986,317, forward strand.
GGATCGGCGCGGGCGGCATGGCGCCGGCGATGAACGCGATGGTGGCGTCGATGGTGCCGCGCAACCGGCTGGGGCAGGCGTACGGAATCACCACTACCTTCTCCGCATTGGGTTGGGCGGTTGGCCCGATGATCGGTGGATGGGCAGCGGCCGCGCTAGGGATGCGGATTCCGTTCGTGATCACGGGCGTGATGCTGATACTGCTGGCAGGAGTGGCGCAGAAGGGAGTGCGGGGTCCGGGTGCGGCTGATGACGCGGTGGTTGCTGTCACACTTCCGGCAGCGGCGCCGGCAACGATCACCTGGAAGGAGGCCACCGATGTCCTGGAAGCAGACTGATATGCCCAAGCCAGCGAGGTGGCCGTACTCGCTCCCCGCGTCGTACTCGGCGGAGCAGGTAGAGGCGGTGCGCTGCCGGGTGGAGGAGCTGGCGGACCGGGCGCAATACGGCTGGGGGCAGACTATAGATTTCGGGCCATTCACGAAGGAAGGCACGGTCAAGGACAAGTTCCTCGGCATCGTGGGCCTGTGGGACGAATGGCGCTGGTGGCCGGAGAGCTTGAGGGGCCTGCGGGTAGCCGACATCGGGTGTCTCACCGGGGGGATGTCGCTGATCGCGGCGCACCGAGGGGCGCAAGAAGTGGTGGCGGTGGACGAGATCCCGGAGCACCTGGCGCAGTGTGACTACCTGCGAGAGGTGTTCGGGGTGGCCAATCTGCGGACCCTCACCGCATCGCTCTATCAACTGCCGGGGAAGCTCGAACCGAACTCGTTCGATGCTATCTTGCTGAGCGGGGTGCTCTACCATCTGAGCGATATGCTGGTGGGGCTGCTGATCGTGCAGCAGTTGCTGAAGGTCGGCGGAACACTGCTGCTGGAGAGCGCCGCGGTGGGGGATGACGAGCACTCGTACGCGAATTTCGGAAGATTCGCCCTCGGCATCTGGTGGCAGCCCTCGACGTTGTGCGTCAAGGACATGTGTGAGTTCATGGGGCTCTCGGAGGTCGAGGTGAGGATGTACCAGCCGGACCGGTGCGTGGCCCGCGCGCGAAAGCTGAGCGTGGATCCGATTCCGTTCCGCCGGGGATTGAGCTACCACTTCGACGACCTGCGGGACGCGCGTCCGCGCACCATGGATGGCAGGGAGATGGCGCCGAGGTAGTATGACGGCAGGGGCATGCCGCCTGCCGGAAGGAGCCTGGGATGGCGAAGACCGTGAAGCTGGCCACGACGCAGATGGGATGGAAGCCGTCGCCGATCGAGGCGAATCCATATGGCGACTCGTTCTCGTTCGGCGTCGCGCTGGAGGCGGCGAGGCGGGCGGTCGATGGGCATGCCACGCTGCTTTCGATGGCGGGAGATGCCGGCGCGGACATCGCGGTAGCAGGGGAGGACATCGCCCTGCTGGGGACGGCGATGACGTACCTAGATGATCCCTCCATCTTCCACGAACTCACCGAGCAGGTGGCGCCCTATGTGCACGAGACGCTGTCCAACGTGGCGAAGAGCCGTCGCATGCACGTCGTCGCCAGTTACTACGAGGCAGAGGGCGACAAGATCTTCAACTCCTCCGTGCTCTTCGGCCGGGACGGAGCGGTGATCGGTCGCTACCACAAGGTACACCTTCCGGTCTATGAGACCTGGCTGGTTGCGGCGGGCGACAGCTTCCCGGCGTTCGAGACGGATATGGGGATGGTGGGCCTGATCATCTGTTACGATGACTGCTGGCCCGAGTCCACGGCATCCTGCGCGTTGAACGGCGCGAGGATCGTCTGTCACTCGTCGGCGGCGAGCCCGGCGGAGTACCGGGTGCGGGCGCGGGCGATGGACTACCAGGTGTTCTACATCACCTCGACCTACGCGCACTCTCGGATTGCCTCTCCGAACTCGAAGATCCTGGCCGACGCCGAGGATCGCGAGGGAACCTTCGTGGCCGCCGAGGTGGATGTCGAGCGCGCCACGCTCTCGCCGGAAAACTACTGGGAGTACCTCTACAGCGGCATCAGAGATCACCGGGAGCGGCATCTGAAACTGCGCCGCCCGGACGCGTATGGGGCGCTGGTGAAGGCGGAGCCGCCGGCGGTGAAGGCCTACCCGAAGGGCGGGGTGGCGAACACGCCGGAGACCATTCGGGCGGTGTATGAGAAGCACAAGGCGGAGCGGCAGCGGGAGCTGCGTGGGGAACGGTCGCATTACGAGTGGAAGTGGTCTGAGGAGTAGGAGAGAGGATCGTGCCCAAGAGCTTCGGCCCAAGCATCTTGCTCATCACCTCGGACCAGCAGCACTGGCGCGCACTCGGCTGCGAGAACCCGGAGCTGTCGACGCCCAGTCTCGATCGACTGGCGACGGAGGGTACGCTCTTCAGCAGGGCCTACTGCCCGAATCCGACTTGCACGCCAACGCGGGCCTCGATCATCACGGGGCAGTACCCAAGCCAACACGGGGCCTGGTCTCTGGGCACTAAGCTGCCCGATGACGCCCACACGGTAGGGGAGGATCTGGCGGCCGCGGGGTATCACACGGCCTTGATCGGGAAGGCGCACTTCCAGCCGCTGCGATCGACGGAGGAGTATTCGTCTCTCGAATCCATGCCGCTGATGCAGGACCTGGAGTTCTGGCGCAACTTCCACGGCCCGTTCTACGGATTCCAGCACATCGAGCTGGCGCGCAATCATACCGACGAGTATCTAGTCGGTCAGCATTACGCGCGGTGGATGGAAGAGAAGGGCTGCGCGAACTGGCGAGACTACTTCCAGCCGCCGACGGGGAGCAACGACTCGCAGCGCTGGCGGTGGCTGCTACCGGAGGAGTATCACTACGACACCTGGATCGCGGAGCGGACATGCGCGCTGTTAGAGGGCCACAAGCGGGAGGAGCGGCCCTTCTTCCTGTGGGCGAGCTTCCTGGATCCACACCCGCCGTATCTTGTGCCAGAGCCCTGGGACACGATGTACGATCCGCAGAAGATCACGCTGCCGTCGCTCACACCCGGGGAGCACGACCGCAACCCACCCCACCTCCAGCTCACCCAGCAGCCTGACCCCGATTTTTCGCCCTGGCGGGAGAGCGGTCAGACCGTCCACGGCTTCCATTCGCACCTGCAAAGCCGGGAGGCGCTGGCGCGGGATGTCGCTACTTACTACGGGATGATTTCGCTGCTGGACAAGTACATCGGGAAGATCGTGCAGCGGTTGGATGAACTCGGGATGGCGGGCGACACGGTGATCGTGTTCAGCACCGATCACGGGCACTTGTTCGGTCAGCACGGTCTGAACGCGAAGGGCGCGTTCCATTACGAGGACTTGCTCAAGGTGCCATTCATCGTGCGCTGGCCGGGACGGGTACCGGCGGGAGCGCGGTCGCACGCGCTCCAGTCACTGGTGGACCTCGCCCCGACTTTCCTGAGCCTGGCGGGAGCGCCGATCCCGCGCCAGATGACGGGCGTCGACCAGAGTTCGGTCTGGACGGGGAAGGCGATGTCGGCGCGCGATCACGTCATGGTCGAGAACCGCCACGAGCCGACGACGGTGCACGTGAAGACGTACATCGACACGCGGTACAAGCTCACGGTCTACTATCAGCGCAGCTATGGGGAGCTATTCGATCTGCAAGCCGATCCCGGGGAGGTGCACAACCTCTGGGACGATCCGAACTACGCCGAGCTGAAGGCGGAACTGGTGAGGAAACTGCTGTTCGCGGAGATGGGCAAGGAGCCGCTCTGGATGCCGCGCGTCTGGGGAGCGTAACGGAATGCGAGTGCTGCTTCTCGACCTGGATACGCTGCGGCCGGATCATCTGGGCTGCTATGCCTATCACCGCAACACCTCCCCGGAGATAAATACGATCGCCGCGCAAGGCGTGCGGTTCGACAACCACTACTGCTCGGACGCGCCTTGCCTGCCTTCGCGGGCGGTGCCCGAGCTGAAGCGTCGACACCCACGCGAGTTCCAGGAATAGGCCGCAGATGGCGCGTGCCGCCTCGCAGCCCTTCCACCTGATGCTGAAGCCGGTAGGCGCGAGCTGCAATCTGGCCTGTAAGTACTGCTACTACCGGGAAAAGGCCGCGCTCTTCCCCGGCAGCGCGTTGCGCATGGATGACGAGACGCTGGAGCGGGTGAGCGCCGCCTACCTGCAGGCCAACCCTGCGCCCGAGGTGGTGTTCGGCTGGCAAGGAGGGGAGCCGCTGCTGGCGGGGCTGGGCTTCTACGGGCGCGCCCTGGAGTTGCAGAGGGAGCACGCGCGGCCCGGCGTGCGGGTGATGAACGCGCTGCAGACGAACGCGACGCTGATCGACGATGAATGGGCCGCGTTCTTCGCTGACCACGGTTTTCTGGTGGGCGTGAGCATCGATGGTCCGCCCGAACTGCACGATCGCTATCGGGTGGATCACACCCGGCGGCCAAGCTACGAGCAGGCGGCGACAGGGCTGCGCACCCTTCAGCGGCACGGAGTCGAGTGCAACGCGCTGGTGACGGTGAACCGCTGGAATTCCGAGCATCCGCTGCGGGTGTACCGGCATCTGGTCGACCTGGGTTTCCAGCACCTTCAGTTCATCCCGGTGGTGGAGAGGGAGTCGCCGAACGCCCGGAAGGTCACCCCCTGGTCAGTCCGACCGAAGGTGCTGGGTCAATTCCTGTGTGAGGTTTTCGACTACTGGGCGCGCCGTGATGTGGGGCGGGTGTTCGTGCAGCTCTTCGAGTCGGCACTGAACGTATGGCTGGGAAGGCCGCCGACGATGTGCGTGTTCGCCCCAACCTGCGGAAGGGCTCTGGTGGTGGAGCACAACGGCGACCTGTACGCCTGCGATCACTTCGTCTACCCGGAGTACCATCGCGGAGCCGTGACGCCGGGGGGGCTGGCGGCACTGGTGGATGGCGGAGAGCAGAGCGCCTTTGGGCGGGCGAAGTCGGACCTGGCCGAGCGCTGCCGCGCCTGCCCGGTGCGGAAGTTCTGCGGCGGCGACTGCTCCAAGCACCGGCTGCAGGCGGACGAGGACGGTCACCCGATTTCCTACCTCTGCGCCGCTTACAGGCGCTTCTTCGCCCATTCCGCGCAGGCGCTGGAGGCGATGGCTCACGAGATTCGGGCAGGTCGCCCCGAAGCCGGGGTGATGGAAGCCCTGGAAGCTTCTGGACCATAGGCGGTGGCTTGCTCGGCGGCCCCAGGACTATGGAATAACACCTTGCAGGTGCCATAATCCCTGGCTTGCAGGAAGAAGCATCGCATTGGCAAGGTCCAGTCGCAGGTCAGTTCGGCTGCGCCATAAGAGCTGGGCGCTATCCGGCGCGCTCGCCGTGTTTGCGGTGGGCGGCTGGGTGGTCGCATTCGCCCACCACTCCCCATTTCCGCTTTCCCTTGCGGGTGGCATCGCCTGCTTGCTGATCGTCCTCGCCTCCGTCGATTTCATGGGTCGGCTGACCGAAACGGTGCTGGCCGCGCTGGCGGCGACGCAGCGAGCGGCCGAAGGCCAGCTCGGGGCGCGGATGAGCGGACCCACCACGCCGAACGCGAAGGACGAGGCCGACGAGCTATCGGGCTGGCTCAACCAGCTTATCTCTCAGCTCCCCCAGTCACGCCGCCGGGTCACCGGGAAAGAGAACGTGGACGCCCTGACTGGCCTGTGCAGTCATCGGCACTTTCACGAGCGGCTGGCGGAGGAGATCGAGCGATCCGAGCGCTACGACCACGTGCTCTCGCTGCTCATGGTCGACATCGACAGTTTCCGAAAGTTCAACGAGACCAACGATCATGCCGCGGGCGACGAGGTGCTCCGGCAGGTGGCGCAGATCATCTTGGGCGCGGTCCGCACGACAGACCTGGCCGCCAGGTATGGGGGCGACGAGTTCGCGGTATTGCTGCCCGAGACTGCGCTTCCGGGCGCGCTGCAGGCGGCAGGCAAGATCCGCTCCGAGGTCGCGGCGCGGGAACTGCGTCTGCCGGGGCGACAGCGCGCGATGATGGATTCCATCGCCCACTTGACGGCGAGCATCGGTGTTGCTTGCTACCCGCAGCACAGCGCACAGAAGAACGGCCTCATCATCGCCTCGGATGTGGCGATGTATATGGCGAAATACTCCGGGCGCAATAAGGTCTGCCCGTTCAACCGGGTGCCGGGCGCACAGGAGATCACAGATCCGTATCAGCTCTACCAGTTCCTGCAGAACTCGGACTGGGGAGCACTGGAAGCGCTGGTGGCAGCAGTCGACGCGCGGGATCGGATCACGGGCGGGCACAGCAAGAAGGTTACGGCCTACGCGGTCGCGCTCGCGAACTCGCTCGGGCTGGCGGAGTACGATGTGGAGTCGGTGAGGACGGCGGCGCTGCTGCACGACGTGGGGAAGATCGGGATTCCGGATCGGGTGTTGGTGAAGAACGGGCCCCTCTCTTCCGACGAGCGCGCCTTGATCCAAAGCCATCCCTCCGTGGGCGAGTCGCTGGCGCGCAGAAGCTTGAGCCTGTCCAGCGCGCTGCCGGGCATCCTGTACCACCACGAGCGCTATGACGGGAAGGGCTACCCCACCGGCATGGCCAAGGACGACATCCCGCTGATCGCGCGCATCATTGCCATCGCCGACTCCTACGACGCGATGCTCTCGCATCGCCACTACCGGGAGCCGCCGGGCCGGGAGTTCGCGCTTCGCGAACTCGAACTCGACTCAGGTCGGCAGTGGGATCCGGAGTTGGTGCGGGCCTTCATGAAGATCGAGGCCGACGGCCACCTGGATCCGCGCGAGCTGGAATCGTTCTCGCTCTCCGCCGCTCGCTAGCAACTGCGGTTCCACGGCGCGGGCGAGGGCAGGACCGGCCTCCGACCCCGGCGAAGTCCCCGGCTGTGGGCATCGTCATCCTCGATGAATCCGTCGCCAGTAAGATCGCCGCGGGGGAAGTGATCGAGCGGCCGGCGTCGGTCGTCAAGGAGCTGATGGAGAACGCCCTCGACGCGGGCGCGCGACGAGTGGAGGTCGAGATCCGAGAGGGGGGCCGGGGGCTCATCCGCATCGTCGATGATGGGTGCGGTATGACCCGAGAAGACGCGGTACTCTCGCTCCAGCGCCACGCCACCAGCAAGATCCGCTCCGCCGACGACCTGTTCGCCATCACCACCTTCGGCTTCCGCGGGGAGGCGCTGCCGAGCATCGCGGCGGTCTCATACTTCACCATGATGACCCGGCCCGCCCAGGCCGACGCGGGGACGCGGCTGGTGGCGGTCGGCGGCGAGGTGGTCGAGCTGGAGGAGGTGGGCATGCCGCCCGGCACCGAGCTGCTGGTGCGCAAGCTCTTCCACAACACCCCGGCGAGGCTCAAGTTCCTGAAGCGAGACGAGGTCGAGGTCGGCCACGTGGCCGATGTCTTCACGCGATTCCTGTTCTCCCACCCCGAGGTGGCGCTCCGGTTCATGAGAGAAGGGAGAGATGTGATCCAGCATCCGGGATCGGCCGATCTGCGGGCGGCGATCGTCGCTCCCTGGGGTCGGGAGCTGGCGGAGGCGATGCTGCCGATCGAACTCTCGCTCCCGGGGATGTCGGTACGGGGGCTGGTGTCGTCGGCGTCGGCGCACCGGGGCGGCCGCAACCGGCAGTACCTGTTCATCAACCGCAGGTGGGTCCGCAATCGCACTCTCACCCACGCGCTGGAGGAGCCGTATCGGCGGGTGCTGCCGCAGGGGCGGTATCCGGCGGGGGTGCTGCTGATTGAGGTCGATCGCGGATCGGTCGATGTGAACGTCCACCCGACGAAAGCCGAGGTGCGGCTGAGCCGGGAGTGGGAAGTCCATCATCTGATCTCGCAGGCTGTGCACGAGGCCCTGAACCGGTCCGGCGCCACGGCCCAGATCGGCCTGACCAGTGTAGAGTCCACGCCCCGGCCCGCGTCACAGCCAGTGCCGGCCGACCACCAGGGCGAGTTGCCGAGTGGCTGGGCGGGGCCGCTGGCAGCGCCAAGCGTGCTCTCGCCGGCGTTTCTGGCGGGAGCGGGCGACCGGCTCGAGCTGCGCCCATTGGCTCAGCTTCGGAGCACCTACATCCTGGCGGAGAGCCAGCAGGGCCTGCTGCTGGTAGACCAGCACCGAGCGCAGGAGCGCATCCTGTACGAGCGATTCACAGAGGCGAGGCTGTCGCGCCGCAACATCGCGCAGCCTCTGCTAGAACCGGTGGTAGCACAACTCGGGCCGCGGGAGGCAGCGGGCGTGGCCGAGCAGTCGGATGATCTCGCGGCGTTGGGGTTCGAGCTGGAGCCGTTCGGCTCGGAGGCGTTTCTGGTGCGAGCAGTTCCCGCGGCGCTGGCGAAAGAGAACCCGGCCGCGCTGGTGAAAGACCTGGCCGAGGATCTGGTCTCAGACTCCGGCTCACAGTCTCTGGAGCGGAGGCGGGAGAGACTGCTGATCACGCTTTCCTGTCGTTCGGCGATCAAGGCGGGTGACGCGCTGAGTTATGAGGAGACGGTGGAGCTGCTGAATGCGCTCTCGGCGACCGCGCGCCCGTATACCTGCCCCCACGGCTGGCCTATCGTGATGACGATTTCGAATTTCGAGATCGACCGCAAGTTCAACCGCTGACAAGATGAGCGCCCCCCTCCTCGCCATCGTCGGCCCCACCGCTACCGGCAAGACAGAGGTCGGGATTCTGGTCGCCGAGGTCCTGAATGGCGAGATCGTCTCGGCGGACTCGATGCAGTGCTATCGGGGGCTAGACATCGGCACGGCGAAACCGACCGCGGAGCAGCAGGCCCGCGTTCCCCATCATCTCATCGACATCGTCGACCCGGACACGCCGTTCTCGGTGGCGGAGTATCAGGAGCGGGCGAGGGCGGCGATCGAGGACATTCACCAGCGAGGCCGGCTGCCAGTCCTGGTGGGAGGAAGCGGCCTCTACGTGCGGGCGGCGATCGACGGCCTGGGCTTACCGATGGCGCCGCCTGATCCCGAGCTGCGCCAGCGGCTGACGGAGGAGGCGAGAGAGCACGGCCCTGCCGTTCTCCACGCGCGTTTGGGTGCAGTCGATCCTGAGGCGGCGGCGCGCATTCACATCAATGACGAGAAGCGCATCATCCGGGCGCTCGAAGTTTTCGAGCTGACAGGTCTGCCGATCTCCCGCCTGCAGGAGCTTGACCGCCAGCAACAGGCACGCTACAATACCCGCCAGTTCGGGCTGACGCTGCCGCGGGAGGAGATGTACCGTCGCATCGAGGCCCGGGTGGAGGAGATGATTCGCAGCGGCCTGGTCGAGGAGGTGAAGAGCCTTCTCGATCGGGGATATGACGAGCGACTCGTCCCGATGAAGGGGCTGGGCTACGCGCAGATCATCCCCGTGGTGCGTGGCAAACGCTCCCGCGACGAGGCCGTGAAGCTGCTGAAGCGGGATACGAGACGGTTTGCGAAACGGCAGTTGACCTGGTTCCGGGCGGACTCGCGGATCGAGTGGATAAACGTAGCGGACGCCGACGCGCAGCACGGGGCCGGCATTATCAGGAGGCGTTGGGAAGAGGAATGAGAGGGCGCAATACCAAGGCGAAGCGCACGAAGCGCAGCGGTAGGCCGCTCCGGCCTGCCCGGACTCGCCACGCGCCCAGTCTCACAGTCGCCCGTAGCTGAGACGAAGCAGAGCAGAGAGCGAGAAGGGTGCCGGAGCGGACTCCTCAGTCCGTCCGGCATTTTGCGTTTGGGGGGCGCTGAGCGTCCCGGCGTGAGCATCACTGGAGGCTGATGATGATTCGGTTCACGAAGATGCATGGGCTGGGCAACGACTACCTGGTCGTCGATGCCATGCAGAAGCCGCCGCCGGAGGAGAAGCTTCCGGCGATCTCGAAGGCGTTGTCCGACCGCCATTTCGGGGTGGGCTCGGACGGACTGATCCTGGTGCTGCCATCCCGCGCGGCCGATTTCAAGATGCGCATCTTCAACTCGGACGGTAGCGAGGCCGAGATGTGCGGCAACGGCGTCCGGCTGTTCGCGAAGTATGTCTACGAGCATGGCCTGACGCGGGAGAAGGAGCTGACGATCGATACCGGCGCCGGCCTGATCCGGCCGCATCTGAGGGTGAAGGGCTCGACGGTGGTAAGCGTTCGCGTGGATATGGGCGAGCCCCGGCTGTCGCCGCGCCGAGATTCCGATGAAGGGCCCGGATCAGCCGCGAGTGGTGGACGAGAAACTGCGGGTGGGGGGGAGTCGCTACCCCATCACCGTGGTTTCGATGGGGAATCCGCACTGCGTGCTGTTCGTGGATGATGTCGAACGCGCGAAGGTGGAAGAGATCGGGACCGCTATCGAGCATCACGATCTGTTCCCGCGCCGCACGAACGTGGAGTTCGCGCAGATCGTAGGCGATGGTGAGATCAAGATGCGGGTCTGGGAACGGGGCGCGGGCGAGACGCTCGCCTGCGGCACCGGCGCGTCGGCGACGCTGGTGGCGGCGGTGCTGAACGGGCTATCTCCGCGCAAGGCGACGATTCACTTGCGGGGCGGGGATCTCAAAGTAAGCTGGAATGAGGACAATCACGTGTTCATCGACGGCCCGGCCGCCGAGGTGTGCACCGGCGAGACGAGACTGGACGAGGACCTGTAGACGAGAGGCACGACCATACCAGGAGGCAGACCGATGCAGATCGCTGACCGATTGCTGAAGACGCCGCCGTACCCGTTTGCGGAGCTGGCGCGGCTGAAGGCGGAGGCGCGGGCGGAGGGCGGGATCTCGTTGATTTCGGGATCGGCGACCCCGATCAGCCGACGCCCGAGCACATCGTCGCGGCGCTCTGCAAAGCTGCGAATGACCCGATGACCCACCAGTACGACGAGACGGGCAAGGGGCTCCCGGAGTTCCGACCGGCCATCACCTCCTGGTATCGAGATCGCTTCGGCGTGTCACTCGACCCAGACAAGGAAGTGCTGCGACTGATCGGCGCGAAGGAGGGCCTCGCGCACCTCGCCTGGGCAGTGCTGAATCCCGGCGACGTCGCCCTCGTCCCGGACCCGGGATATCCGGTGTACAAGGTTGCGTCGATGTTCGCAGGGGCGGATCTGCACTTCATGCCGCTGTCCGAGAAGCCGGGCTATCTGCCGGATTTCGCGGCGATTCCGGCTGATGCCGCGCGGCGGGCGAAGCTGATGTACCTGTGCTATCCGAACATGCCGACCGGGGGAGTGGCGGAGGCGGAGTTCTTCCAGCGGGCGCTGGAGTTCGCGGCCGACAAGAACCTGCTGATCTGCCTCGACATGGCCTACTCGGAACTCTACTATGATGGCTACCGCCCGCAGAGCATGCTCCAGCTACCACATGCGAAGGCGAAGACGATCGAGATCCATTCGCTCTCGAAGACCTATAACATGACCGGTTGGCGGATCGGGTTCGCGGTCGGCAATGCCGAGGCGCTGACGACGCGCTCGAGAAGCTGAAGTCGAATGTCGACTCGGGCGCGTTCCTGGCGGTGCAGCAGGCGGCGGTGGCCGCGCTGACCGGATCGCAGGATTGTGTGGAGCAGATGCGATCGATCTATCAGAAGCGCCGCGATCTACTCGTCGACGGGCTCAACAGCCTGGGATGGAGCGTGCCGAAGCCGAAGGCGACCTGCTATGTGTGGGCGCCAGTGCCGAAGGGTTACACCTCGTCGCAGACGGCCGAGATGCTGCTGAAGGAGGCGGGCGTGCTTGCCACACCCGGCAGCGCCTATGGCACGATGGGTGAAGGATATGTGCGATTCTCGCTCACCGTTCAGGGGGGAAACGCCGAAGGGAGGATCGCGGAAGCGATCGATCGGATCAGGAAGACGCCACTAAAGACATGACTACGGTAACGCCGCAGAAGGAACGCACCATTTTGCTCGGCATCGAAGGGCCGGGTGATGATTGGCGTCACTCGCTGGACGAGCTTGCCCAGCTGGCCGAAACCGCGGGCGGTGAGGTCGTCGGTGAGGTGACGCAGAAGCGCGATCGGCCCGACTCCGTGTTCAACATCGGAAAGGGGAAGGCGCACGAGATGCGGGGCCTGGTCGAGGAACTGCGCGCCGACCTGGTGCTGGTCGATGGCGAGATCACACCGGGCCAGGAGCACAACCTGGAAGACGCGACCGGGGCCGGGGTGCTGGACCGGAGCGCGATCATCCTCGACATCTTCGCCATCGCGCGCGGAGCGCCGAGGGGAAGCTTCAGGTGGAGTTGGCGCAGCTGAACTATCTGTTGCCGCGCCTCACCGGCAAGGGCACCGCGCTCTCGCGGCTGGGCGGCGGCATCGGCACGCGAGGGCCCGGCGAGACCAAGCTCAGCGTCGACCGACGCCATATACGCAAGCGGCTGGCGACACTGAAGAGCGCGGTCGAGCGGCTGGAAAGCCGCCGCGCGATCGAGCGACAGCACCGCCACGAGGCCGGAGTCCCGGTGGCGGCACTGGTCGGGTACACCAACGCGGGCAAGTCCACGCTGCTGAACACGCTGTCTGGCGCGGATGTCTTCGTGGAGAACCGGCTGTTTGCCACCCTCGACCCGACCGTGCGCCGGGTCGCCCTTCCTGGAGGCCGGGACGTCCTGTTTGTCGATACCGTCGGATTCATCCGCAATCTCCCACACCAACTCATCGCGGCCTTCCACGCCACGCTGGAAGAGGTGGTGCAGGCCGACCTGCTGGTGCACGTCGTCGATGCCAGTCATCCGCAGATGGACGATCAGATCGAGGCCGCGCAGCGGGTGTTGGCGAGCTTGCACGCCGCGACGAAGCCGACGATCGTCGCGCTCAACAAGATGGATCAGGTGGCCGACGCCGAGCGACTGCGAGCGCGCATCGAATGGGAGCAGAGCGCCGTCACTATCTCCGGGCTGACCGGACAGGGGACCGATGACCTTCTCCGCGTCGTCGGGGACCGGCTCGAACAGTTGCTAGTCGCGGTGGAGGTGGTGGTGCCTTACAGCGCGCAGGGCTTGCTCGCGGAGGCGCATGCCCGCGGGCGAGTGATCTCGGAGGAGTCGACCCAGGAAGGGGTTGCGCTCGAGGCTCGCGTGCCCGACGATCTGGCGCAGCGCTTGCGCCGGGCCGGCGGCATCACGGAGGAGATGTCGGCGGCGTAGAGATGGGCGCTCTGGCACGTGACCCCGAGTCGGCCGCGCTCGCCCTGCGACTTGGTTTCCTGTTCCACGCGCTGCGGCTGGAGCTGCTCCCCGCGCCCCTCGCGAGCGCGGTCGCGTCTCTGGCGGCAGCTTCGCCTTCCCGGCTTTCGGATCGCGTGCGAGAAGTGGGGGCGCGATTTGCCGAGGCGCGGGATGCGCTTACGCTCGGCGGAATCGAGTGGCCCGTTGCGCCGAAGGATTCGCTAGCCCCGGCGGTCGGGAATGCGCTGGCCAGCGGGGAGGCGGAAGCGGGCCCGCGCGAGCCGCGGAAAGGCTGGGCCGCCTCTGCGAGTCGCTGGTGCATGATGGGAGGCGGGCGAGCGGGAGCTACTACACGCCCGGCGCGGTCGCCGACGAGATCGCGCGCACCGCGGTTCGCGGTGTGCTGACGGGCCGCGGCGCGCCGCCCAGCGCGGCGCTCGCGCTGCGCGTGTTCGATCCAGCGGTGGGCGCGGGGGCGTTCGCGCTGGCGGCGATCGGGGCGATAGCCGAGGCGGCGGGGGAGGGGAGGAGCGGCGAGACGCGCCACGCGGCCGCGCGGAACTGCATCTTCGCGGCGGAAGTGAATCCGCTCGCGGCCGACGCCTGCCGGCTCGCAGTGTGGTTGGCGGTCTCCCGACCGGGCCACTACGCCACCATTCCTCACGAACACATCACCATTGCGGAGGCGCTCTCCAATCCACCGGCGCGCCGCAGCTTCGACATCGTGGTCGGCAATCCACCCTGGGGGGTGGAGCTCGGAGAGAAGGAGGCGGAGCGGATCGCGGCCTCCTGCCCGGAGGCCCTGGGCGGTCATCGCGACAGCTTCCTCTTCTTCCTGCACCTCGCCGCGGAGTGCGCGCGGGACGACGGGGCAGTGGGGCTGGCGCTTCCCAGTGCGGCGCTCTACCAGGTGCGATACGAAGGCATGCGCCGCTGGCTGCTGGAACGGTTTCGGCCGCTGCAGACGGCGGCGCTGGCGAAGTCCGTCTTTCCCGGCGCGACCGCGCCGGCCTGTGCGCTCTGCCTGGCGGCGAAGAGTACCACGCAGGGGGCGGGCCCGCCGCCCGCGCCGCATACGAGTTGGCTGCGGCCGCCGGACTGGCTGGCGCGGCTCCACGAGCGGTTGGCGAGCACGCTGCCGCGGCTGGGTGACCCCGCGCCCGGATTCACCTTCTATGACGTCGGAATCAACTACCCGCGGGCCGACGTTGGCCACGCGGCGCTGTACTCGGGGGATCGTCTGCATGATGACGACATTCCCGTCGCTCGGGGGCGGGACTTCGGACCGTTTAGCCGGGTGGGGGGCTCTGCCTGGCTGAGGCACGACTGGCGGAAGCGAGCCGCGCCTGGCCTGTCGGTTCGCGATGACCTCTACCGCGTCACGCCAAAGCTACTCTTTCGCCAGACGGCCGACCGACCCATCGCCACCATCGATACTCGGGGCGCGCACTTCGGCCGCAGCGTGATCGCGATCACCGCGAGCAGCGAGGATGACCTGCGCTTCCTGTCCGCGCTGCTGAACTCGCGGGCGGCCGCCGCGCTCTATCGCGCGTCTGCGCCCGAGCAGGGGCGCGCGTTTGCGCAGGTGAAGGTGAGCAAGCTGAAGCTGCTGCCGCTCCCGACCGAAGGACGAGACGAGTTGGCGCAGTTAGCGGAAATGCTGATGGGGGAGCAGGAGCCAGCGCGGTGGGAGCATTGGGTAATGAAGCTGGACGCGGCAGTGTATGCGGCCTACAGCCTCAGCGAGGAGGAGATCACGCGCGTGGAGGCGATGGTCGAGCCGTGCTCCGCAGTCGCCGCGCGAGCCAGGCGAGGCCGGCGCGGGGCCACATCGTGAGCCAGGCCGCGCCGACCACAAGGCCGTACCAGCACGGGCAGAGCAGCCCACGGTAATGCTTCCGGTAGAATCGGATCAGGCTGCGGTGTGACTCCAGGATCGCGCTCGGCCGCACTTGCCAGGTGCTGCTGGCGCCGTGGTGAGTCACTTTCGCCGCCGGATCGAAGACGATCTTCCACCCCGCCTGCTGCAGTCGGTAGCACAGATCCACATCGTTGAAGAAGAGCGGAAAGCCCTCGTCGAACAGGCCGACCTCATCAAGCGCGGCGCGCCGGAACGCAAGCGCGGAGGCCATCGGCTGATCGACCTCGCGCCGGCTATCGTGGTCCCAGTAGGTCATGCGATAGCGGCCGAACGTCTTGCTCCACGGGAAGAGCCGGGCCAGCCCAAGGGCGTCGAAGAGGATCGCAACCGGCTCGGGGAAGCTGCGGCAGGAGCGCTGAATCGAGCCATCGGGGTAGATCAGTTGCGCCGCCACCGCGCCAACGCTCTCGTCATCGAAGGCTGCGAGCAGCGCGTTCAACGCGCCGTCTCGCACTTCGGTGTCGGGGTTGAGCAGGAGCAGGAAGGGCTCAGAGGTTGCCGCAATCGCCTGGTTGTTGCCCGCGGCGAAGCCGAGGTTCTGGTCGTTGGCGATAAGGCTGACGGTGGGGAATTCGCTGCGCACTATCTCGACGGTGCCATCGCCGGAGGCATTGTCGACGACCACCACCTCCGCCACCTCCGGCCCCCCGACCACCGAGCGCAGACAGGCGCGCAGCAGGTCGCGGGTGCGCCAGGAAACGATGCAGATGGCGAGGCCGGGATGAGCCATTGCTGGCGACACTTCCCCTGCGCGCGTGCTCTTCCCTGCACACACAACCTCAGCAGGGATGCCCGCTACCCGCTCCTCACCTTTGCGGCCATCGCCTGATAGGCGAGGTGCATCATGTAGTGGTCGAGCAGGACCAGCGCCATGAAGGCCTCGGCCACCGGCCAGACGCGGGGCACGATGGTGGGATCGCGCCTGGTCACGGCCGCGAGCGCCTTGTTCTCGAGAGACACTTTGTCGACGGTGTGCTGCTCTTTGGCGATGGTCGGGGTGGGCTTGACGATGATGCGCGCCACGATGGGCTGCCCGGTGGTGAGGCCGCCGGTAATTCCGCCGGCGTGATTGGAGCGGAACTTGACCTTGCCGCCTTCGGCATCAATCTGGTCGTTGAACTGGGAGCCGGTGCTATCCTTGGCGGCGAAGCCCCCGCCGATCTCGACCGCTTTGGCGGTGCCGATGCTGAGCATGCGGCCGAGTTCGCCATCGAGCTTCGCGAACACCGGCTCGCCCAGGCCGGCCGGGACGCCGGTGGCGATCACCTCGACCACTCCGCCGCTGGAGTCGCCACTATCCGTGATCTCGATAATGCGCCGGTACATTTCGTCGGCGGCTGCGAGGTCGGGGCAGTTGAGCTTGGGATGAACGCCGCGCTCGGCGCGCACCTTCTCCTCGTTCATCTCCCGCCAGCGGAGGCCCGGGATCTCCTTCTCAAACTCGGCGAGGACCGCCATCTTCTCCAGCAGCCGCATCCCCGGCTTCAGTCGGCCCGACCCGAACATCGCCTCGTATACCGGGTCGTACTCGCGCCGCACCTCTTTGTAGGCCGCGGTCTTCTGCTTGATGGTGTCGATCGGGAGTTCGGGGCAGCGCACCCCGGCGGCTTCCTTCACATAGCCGACGACCTCAATGCCGTGATCCCGCAGCACACGCTTCGCCACCGCGCCCGCGGCGACGATGGTGGCGGTGTAGCGGCCGCTGAAGAAGCCGGCGCCGATGGCGTCATCCCACGTGCCGTACTTCTGGAACGAAGCCCAGGAGGCGTGACCCGGGCGCGGGGTGCGGTTCGTCACCTGGTACTGCTCGATATGCTCGAAGTGCCGGTCGAGATTTGGGATCAGAATAACGAGCGGGGTCCCGTTCGTGTGGCCGGCGTTCGCGAACCCCGGCATGGTGTCGGCCGCGTTTACGCCGCTGTAGATGATGGGGATGTCCGGCTCGCGGCGGGGCGACGTGAGTTCGCCCTGGCCAGGCTTGCGCACGAGCAGGTCGCGGTAGATCTCCTCCTCGGTGATCAGCAATCCCGGCGGCACGCCCTGGAGATGGACCGTGAGTCCCTCCTGGTAGGAGCCGCCCGCTACCGCTACTCGGAACAGCCGGCCGATGTCGCATCCTAGCATCCCGCTCTCACTCCTCGACTTCGAGCTTGGCCCCAACCGCCCGCATGCAGTCGGCGAACTCAGGGAACGTCACCGCGGCGGCTTCCGCGCCGCGGATCACCGTCGTGCCGGGGATGGCGCATCCGGCCACCGCGAGCGCCATCACCACGCGGTGGTCGCCGTGGCCATCGACTTCGGCCCCGCGCAAGCCGCTCTCGTAGATGATGAGGCCGTCCTCGAGTTCCTTGGTGCGAGCGCCGAGCTTGCCCAGCTCCTGGGCCATGATGGTGATGCGGTCCGACTCCTTGATCCGCGCCTGGGGGACGTTCACCAACCGCGTGGTTCCCCGCGCGAAGCACCCGAGTACGGCCATCATCGGCAGCGCGTCCGGGGTCGCATTCAGGTCGAGATCGCAGCCGGTCAACTGGCGGAAGGAGACGGCAACCCAGTTGCCGCGGGAGTGGACCTGCGCGCCCATCTGAGCCACGTAGTCCACCACCGCTTTGTCGCCCTGAGTGTCGGTCATATCGAGGCCGAGGAGGGCGACGTCATTCCCGTCGAGCGCGCCCGCGCCCAGGAAGAAGGTCGCCGATGACCAGTCGGCCGGTATCGCCCGATCAACTGGCTGGTACTGCTGCCCGCCGGGCACGCGGAAGTCGGTCAACCCGTTCTGCTCGAACGCGATGCCCTGTCGCTGAAGCCACTCCAGCGTCATCTCGACATAGGGCGCTTCGTTCAGGTTGGTTACGCGAATCCGCGATTCGCCGTCGGCGAGGGGCGCGCTGATGAGGAGCCCGGTCACGTACTGGCTCGTGGTTCCCTCGATCGAGGTCTCGCCGCCCCGCAGCCGGCCCTCGACCACGAAGGGGGCGCTGCCGGAGCCGCGAGTAGAGCGGACATTCGCGCCGAGATCGTTAAGCGACTGCACGAGCGGCCCCGCGGGGCGGCGGCGAATCTGCTCGTCGCCGGTAAGCACGGCCGCTCCCTCGCGCAGCAGCGCGCAGGCCCCCAGCGCGGTGCGCAGCGTCACCCCGGAGTTGCGCACGTCGATCACGTCGTCGGGGACGTGGACCTCGCCGCCGACGCCCCTCACTGTCCAGCGGTCCGCGCTGATGTCGATCTGCGCGCCCAGCGCGCGGTAGGCGTCCACCGCGGCGAGGGTGTCGTTCGAGATCAGCGGCCCGCGGATCTCGCTCTGACCCGCGGCGAGGCCGGCAATCGCCACCGCCCGAATGGTGTGCGACTTCGAGCCGGGGATCTTGACTTCGCCGCGGAGAGCGGATTTGTGACAGATGAATCTCATGGCTGTCTGCCCTACAAATACCGAATAGGCCGTCTGGGGATCGAACCCAGGACACCCGGATTAAAAGTCCGGTGCTCTACCAACTGAGCTAACGGCCCACGCAATGAGACTCTACCAACAAGGCGCGGTGGCTGTCAAATGCGGGGGCGCGAAGGGCGCAGAGATAGGGAGGCCTGGCCACTGATGGACGCGGATGTGCCCGCCGATGGCCGGCGAACGGTGACGGCGAGATTGCCGCTGTTTTCCCGCCCGGAAGGGGATTGCCTATCCCGTGCGTGTATGGTAGCATCCCCGCGTTGACAGCTCAGAGGGGCCGCCAGGCAGTGAAGCGGCCAGCCATTGGCTGAGGGGTGCACCATGAAGCGATTGCTGGCTTTCTCGATTGTCCTTGCTTGTGCTCTCGCGCTGCCCGCGCGAAGTGAGCAGAACGCGCAGCCTCCGGCTGGTGATCAAACCGCGGCACCCACCTCCGCCGCGATTCCGCAACCGGCCGCTCCTGCGCCGATCCCTGCGCATCCCGCTCTCTACCCATCGGAACGGCAGCTGGATGCCTGGCTACGTGCGGGATATAGTGCTTTCACCACGGGCGAAGCCCACGACGATGTGTTCAGCATATGGGGCGTGAGCCGATGGCTCTGGCAACCGCCAGACCCCATCCTAGTGGGAGACGATGCCGCTCTGGTCTCGGCAAGCTGCGAAACGCCGCAGTTGCTCGCGACTGACACAGCCTGGCGAGGGACGCGCAGTGCCCTCCCAGAGGCGAGGATCACGGAAGCAGTCTATTCGGAGTTGGCTCAACAGGCGGGGTACTGCCGGTTCCTCGTGGTCGGCCTGACCAAGTCACCCGCGAAGAGCTTAGGACTCGAATACGTCCTCAGGGTGAACGGCCGCAGGTATGGTGAGCCACTCGTTTCCGGCACGTATCTCGGGCCATCTACTGCGCCGACCCGCTCCATAGACAGCCGGGACTACGCCAGCTTTTCCGTGGAGCTTATTGAGTGGACGAATCTGGACTACAAGGTTGAGGCCAACGGCACGACATACAGCCGCACGGACGTACAGATTCAGTACGGCTATAGGAAGACGGTGTCTGCAGCCATCGTGCCGCGGCCCCAGCCAAGCCAGAATCGGTATCTCGTCAGCGAGATAGTGGATTTCCCTCTCGTGCAGGATGATGGCGCCCCAGTCATTCCCGCGGACGCTCACACGATCACCCTGGAGGTGTTGGCGCCAGCTGCATCATACGAGGTGGATATCAGCCTTGACGCAGACCAGTCATACCTAGACGATGAACCCCCGATGACCAACCCGATGGCTGCCGTTACGGTAAGCGCTGGCCGAACTGAACCAGTGCCCAAGATCACGACGGCGTCCTTTCCTCGCACTCCGGCTATCATCCGTCTTGAGGAGCTGATGAAGGGGGAGGACTTCAGAGACAAGCGGATCACGGTGTGCCAGCACGATGCAGCGATTCCTACGGTGCTTGCCTCATTCGGTTCCGAGCCGAAACCGTCTGAGCTAAGATCCCTTGTTCGCCGGATGGTCGAAGCAGGGCAGGGAGCAATGACTTCAGGAGAACTCACCATAGTCGTCGATATACGTGGGCGCCCGGTCCTCCAGGGCAAGTACTCTGCGATATCAAAGAAGGTCATCCTGACAGCGCAGTAACAAGCACTATCCCGGCTGTTCTGCTGGCTTCCCAGATGCTTCGGCCACAGGCTACCGAAGCAACTCGAACAGAGTGGCTGACATCGCGCCTCGTTTGACCCTCCGCGCGGGTGGATGCTACAATCGGCCTGCAACAGTAGCACCTGAGGTCCGCTTGATCCCTTTTCGCGATGACAATCCAACGCGAACGACGCCGGTTATCACGGTGGGGCTGATCGCCGCGAATATCGCGGTCTACATCTATCAGTCTCTGCTGCCGGACCTGCAGCAGGATGCGTTCGTGTATACGCACGCGGCGATTCCGGCGGTGCTGCTGGGCCAGGCGCATCTGTCCGACGTGTTGCCGCGGCAGTTGCTGGCGGCGGCGCATGCCTACCAGGTGCCGATTCACTCGCTCCAGCCCGCCTGGCTGACCGTCTTCACGGCCATGTTCCTGCACGGCAGTGTGATGCATCTGGGCGGGAACATGCTGTATCTGTGGATCTTCGGGAACAACATCGAGGATGCGCTGGGGCACGCGCGCTATCTGGTGTTCTACCTCTTCTGCGGGCTGGTGGCGGCGGGGCTTCAGATCGCTTTCAGCATCGGGTCGCCGGTGCCGATGATAGGGGCGAGCGGGGCGATCGCAGGGGTGTTGGGGGCCTACTACGTGCGCTTCCCTCAGGCGCGGGTGCAATGCCTGGTGTTCCTGTTCATCTTCGTGACGGTGATCTGGCTGCCGGCCTCGCTGGTGCTGCTGCTGTGGTTCCTGCTACAGGTGATGAACAGCTTCGGGGCCATCGGGCGAGGGACCGGAGGGGTGGCCTTCTTCGCCCACATCGGCGGCTTCCTGGCGGGGTGGATGCTGATTCGGCGGTTCGAGCCGAGGCGGCGGCTGAGGCGGATGCTCCAGTAACGCGATCGGGGACGCAGGCGCGATGCCCGGTCGCTACTCCGCCGGCTGCTCTTCCGGCGCCTGCTCCTCGACCGCGGGAGGCGGCACGGCGAGGCGACGCAGGGCGTCCTGCGCGTAGACGTTGGCAGGATCGAGCGCGTTCGCAGTCTCGTATTCCCTGACCGCTCCCGCAACATCGCTCTTGCGCTCCAGGGCGAGGGCCAGCCAGATGTGCAGGTCAACGTTCTTTGGGTCCATCGACACGCCGGACCGCAGTTCCCGCAGAGCCTGGTCGAAGTGCCCGCCGTCGCGGTAGCCGGCCTTCACAAAGGTATCCCCGATGTTCAGGTGGGCGGCGCCTAGCTGCAGATGCGCGTAGGCCCGCAGGGACACTGGGATCGTCGACACCTCTGGTGCGGGCTGCGGGCTGTCGACGGCGAGTGTCGATTTCGACAGGTAGGAGGTGACCGAGTCCCGGACCATCTTGGGAAGGGCGGGGCCGAAGCCGATGAAGCGGTCGCGAGCGATGCCCTTGCGGTCTATCACCCAGAGGTCGGGGACGCCGTTCACGCCGTAGGCTCTTGCCGTCTTGCCCTCATCCAGGAGGATAGGATAAGTGGCGCCGGCAGCCTCCGCGAACGGGGCCGCTTTCTCCCGCTCCTCGCGCTCGTTGATGGCGAGCACTACCAGGCCCTTCTCCCCGAACTCCTTGGAGAGGTCCTGGAGCTGCTTCATCTGCTCCTCGCAGTGCTTACCCCAGGTGGCCCAGAAGGAAATGGCGACGACCTTCCCAGAGAGGCCGGAGAGCGATATCACCTGTCCATCGGTAGAGGTCAGGGAGAACGTGGGCGCGGCCTCGCCCTTCTGAAGCGCCCAGGCGGGAGCGGCCATCGCAAGCAGGCCTACCAGTGCGATCACTGCGTAACAGCGCATGGTCATCACTCCCTCCGCCCCGTGATAGCAGGCGCCGCGCCTGTGATTGCGTGACAGGCGCGACGCTAGCGGTCTATCTCACCGACGCATCCGCGTCAGCTAACGTCGAGATCCGAGGCGAGCCGGAACCCGTAGTCCAGGCTGCTGGGTACCTGGCGTGCGGCAGGAGCGCCCTGGGCGCCACCCGCGGCGCCAGCGCGACCGCCGCCGCGGCCCCCACCTCCTCGGGCACCACCGCCCCGGCCGCCGCCGCGACCGCCACCACCACCTCCACGCATACCGCCGCCCCGGCCACCACCGCCGCGGCCACCGCCACCCCGACCGCCACCGCCCCGCATCCCGCCAGTAAGCTCCACCGTCGCGTTGCCTATGACGCCGGCGGCGCTGGCGCGCTGAGTTGCGCCGGCGGCCACGCGGAACTCAATCTTGCCCTGGATGGTATCTTCGAGATGCATCACTCGACCGGATTCGCGAGTGACGATGGTGCGACGCTCGCCCACCAGGTCCACTAGCCGGGCGCTGTCGAGGGAGGAAGCCGCCGGTCTGCCGGCTGCGGCTCCGCCAGCCTGGCCACCGCCGCGGCCACCAGCGCCTCGACCACCGCCACCGCGGCCACCACCACCTCGTGCGCCACCACCCCGGCCGCCGCCGCGGCCACCACCACCTCGCATGCCACCGCCCCGTCCACCGCCACCTCGCATGCCGCCTCCCCCGCCACCGCGGCCACCACCTCCTCGCATTCCGCCACCACCTCCCCGCCTGCCGCCGGTCAGCTGCAGTGCCAGGCCGGCCGCACTGGCGGTCTGCTGAGGCTGGGGGGTCGCGGCGCGCGAGATCAGCGGCACTTCAGGGATGCTGTAGGTGGAGGTAACGACGGCGCACTCGCGACCGCGGTACCATCGTAGCCCATCAAAGCGGTGCGTCGCCTGCACGTAGTAGGCCTGCCGCTTGTAGAGGTCGGTCACCACACCGATCGGCGACTCCCAGGTGTCGCCGGGAGAGACCGGGTAGTCAGCGAAGGCAAGCGACATTTCGCCAACGCCGATCCTGGGACGCGCCGTCGCCGAGGAAGCGGGAACTGCCAGTCCATTGCGGGACACCTGCACCATCGCATACTGGCCCACCTCCGGCACCGACTGCCGGACACCCTCGGAGATGAGCGAGGCGGTCCGCAGCCGATTCCGGATCAGCGCCGACACGCCTTCGTAGTAAGCATCGAGAACGGTCTGGTTGAGGTCTGCTCGCAGGTCGCCGGTAAGGACGTCGAATCCCGCCGGCAGCACCTGGTCAGCGCGCAGAGCGGCCAGCTCGCCCCTTCCGACGAGGGCCCGGCTCAGGACGTCACGCTCATCGTACTTGACGGTCAGGAGCACGCCTCCCTCGGGGGTGGCGATGGCGTTCTCGACCTCGACCTTGATGGAGCTGCTGCCGGTGAAGTTGCCGGAGGTGTCATAGGAGTCCACGTGGACGATGTGAGAGCCGTCCGTGGCGGTGCTTGTATCCCAACGCATCTTGAAGGGGCTGGTTGTGGCATAGGTGAACTCGCCGTCGACCCGAAAGACCACGTAGCCCGACGTGGTGGGGGAAGAGGCGGTGATCACCGCCACCCCGCGCAGCTTAGCCTCGGACTCGGGGGAAGTGATCTCGACGCCACCCTCCGGGGCGGCCTCGGGCGCCTTCGGAGCCGGCGCGGGCTTGACGGGAGCGACCTTCGCAGTCTTCCCGAGCGCTTTCTTGCCGGTGGGCGGCGCAGGCCGCGCCGCGCGCTCCGCTCCCCAGAGCAATCCCGCGCTGACCCCCGCGATCAGGATCACGAGCACGATCGCCGATATCAGTTGCCCGCCGCCGTATCGTCTGCCCATCAGTCGCTCCTCTTGGCTGCTTCTTCCATCCGCGCGAACGTCAGGAACGAACGTCATTATAGTCAAAAGCCCTGCCGGGTTCAACCCGGCCCCGTGCCCGATACCTGTCTGACGCCACCATCGCACCCGATGTTCCAGTTGGCGGCTCGGGGCCCGCCGCGGGGGTGTAACCTCAAACGGGGCAGCGTACGCGCGTCAACACTGGGCGTCACCCCGTGCCCTGGCGCTGCCGGGGCACGGCGGCGGGCGGGCCCGCCGCGGGGGTGGAGGCGGGGTTGACAACGGCGAAGCGCCTCCGGTATCATCGGCTATGGTGCCCTCCCAGGGCGCCTTAGCAAATGAACCTGACCTGCACGAACCAGCCAAAAACCGGCCGCTGCCAGATCGAGCACACTCTGGTGCGGACCGCTTATTTTTCAACCAAGCCGACTTGTGGACTTGCCGTACCATGAAGGCCCGTCGGCGCGCTAGCGTTGGCGGGTCTTTCACGTCCAGCCGGCCAGACCCGTAAGGGACGACGATGGACGGAGTGCTGGTACTCAACGACAACTATCAGCCGTTGAACGTGACCAACGCGCGGCGCGCGCTGGGCATGCTCTGGCTCGGCAAGGCCCACACGGTGGAGAAGGACTCGAAGACCTTCCACGCCGAGCACGCGGAGATCGAGATGCCTACCGTGGTGCGGCTGAACCACCACGTGCGTCGGCCCACGCCGGTGCTGCACATTTCGCGCAAGAGCATCTTCGCCCGCGACCACTACTCGTGCCAGTACTGCGGCGCGCACAACTTGGCGCTGACCATCGACCACGTGGTGCCCAAGGAGCGGGGCGGGGGCACCGACTGGCTCAACCTGGTCTGTAGCTGCACGGCCTGCAACAACCGGAAGGGCAATCGCACCCCGGACGAGGCCAATATGAACCTACGGCACAAGCCGTTCCGCCCGAAGTTCATCCCGTACATCAGCTACACGAAGTTCTTGGCGGCCGCGGCGAATCCGGCCTGGCGCCCCTATCTGGCGCCCTACGCCGACCTGCCGGCGCTCGAAGCTCGCGTTCAGAGCTAACGTCGCCCGGACGGCTCAGGTCCGCTTCGCCAGCTCCAGCGCTAGCTTCGCCACGGCGAACGCCGCTCGGGGCTTGCCCATCAGCCTGCTCGCCTGCGCCATGCGCTGTCGCTTTGTGTCGTCCCAGAGCAAATCCTCAAGCTCCTTCGCCAATCGTTCCGGCGTGAGGTCAGCATCCGGGATCACCACCGCGGCGCCGGCCTTGGCGAAAGGCCGCGCGTTCAGCACCTGCTCGCCGGTAGTCGCGAGAGACCAGGGGATGAGGATAGAGGGGAGTCCGCGGGCGGCGATTTCGGCGACGGTGCTGGCGCCGGCTCGCGCCACTACCAGGTCGGCGGAGGCGAGTGCAGAGACGTACTCGGCGTCGAGATAGGGGAGGGAGCAGTAGAGGGGCGCGATTCGCGGCGCTTCCTCCGCGGTGAGCCCAATGGGGCTCTGCTTCCCGGTAGCGTGCAGAATCTGCAGCTCGCGCAGCCTCCCGCCGATGCCCATCAGTCGCAGCGCGCCGGTGAGCGCCTCGTTTATGCGGCGGGACCCCAGGCTGCCGCCGAGGACAACCAGCGTCCGCAGGTTGGGGTCGAGCCCCAGGTTCCTCGCGCCTTGCTGACGGGTCATGTCGGCCAGCTCCGGCCTGATCGGCAGCCCCGTAACCACTACCCGGGCCGGCGGCTTCACTCGCTCCAGGAAGGCTTCCTCCTGCTCGGGCCAGGCGACCGCCATCACATCGACCATCTTCGTGATCAGCTTGGTGGTGAGCCCAGGGGTGCGGTTTCCTTCCAGCGCCAGGCGCGGAATGCCGAGGAGCTTCGCGGCCAGCAGCACCGGTCCCGATACGTAGCCGCCCGTCCCCACCACGACCTGCGGTCTGAACTTGCGCAGCAGGCGAAGGCTCTGCCCGAGGGGGATGCCTAGGGCCAGCTCCGCCGCGGACCGAGCGCGGCGAGCCAGGCCGGCCAGCCCGCGCCCGGTCAGCCCGTGCACAGAGATCGAGCGGAAACGGAGGCCCGCGGCCGGCACCACTTGCGCCTCCATTCGATCTCCACCTATGAAAAGCAGCCGCGCCTCCGGGCACAGGCGTTTCAACTCGGCGGCCACCGAGAGCGCCGGATAGACGTGGCCGCCAGTGCCACCGGCGGCCAGTACCACTCTCACTTCGGTTGTACCGTCGCTGGACGCCATCTGCCCGCTCACAGTTGTGACCCAGTTTCCGTCATCATCACGTGCCCCGGCTCCGCCAGGGCATGGGCGCGGCCCCAGGGAGCGAGGCGTGAAGGCGCCGACCATAGTTCCTGGGTCACGCCCTCGCTCACGAGCTGAATAGCTCCCTCACCCAGGCCACGACGCGACCGAGAATGGGGAGCGCCTGCACCCGCCTTTTGGGTTCGGCGCGCTGGGACTCGACTTCCTTGTGGGCATAGTAGACCAGCCCGACCCCCGTGGCCAGCGACGGCGTCTCCAGGAGTTCGACTGGTCCCGAGGCCACCCGCGGTCGCCCGATCCTCGCGCGGCAGCCGAGCGACTTCTCGGCCAGCGCTGGGAGGCCGGGCAGCAAGCTCCCGCCGCCAGTCAGCACCACGCCCCCTGGCGGAGGCCAGGTGGCATCGAGCCGGCTCATTTCGTTGACGACGAGGTTGAACGTCTCCCGCATCCGCGCTTCGACCACCTCGGCGGCGAGACGGCGACTCACCATGCGCTGCTCCTCGCCGGGTACTTCGACCTCCGCCTCTTCCGGCACCGAGGTGGGGTCGCACACCCCGTGCGCCAGCTTCACCTGCTCCGCCTGCGGGTGAGTGATGCCCAGCGCCACTGCCAAGTCGTGAGTCACATTGGTTCCGCCGACCGGCACCGCGCCCGTGAACGCGATACTGCCCTCCAGGAACAGCGCCAGGTCGGTGGTTCCGCCGCCGATGTCGATCAGGAGCGTCCCCAGTTCCTCTTCGTCGGGGGTGAGCACCGCGTCGGCGGCGGCGAGCGGCTGGGCGACGAGTTCGGCGACCTCGAGGCCGGCCTGCTCGACGGCCTTCACCACGTTCGCGACCAGGTTCCGGGAGGCGGTGACGATATGGGTCTCGACGGCGAGCCGATTCGCTACCAGGCCGCACGGGTTGCGAACGCGCGCCTCATCATCGACCTGGAAGCCACGTGAAATGGCGTGGATCATCTGGCGGTCAGGGGAGAGCGAAACTCCATTCACCGCCGCCCCCATCACCTTTTCGACGTCATCCCAGGTGATCTGGCGATGGGCGCGGGCGATGGGAATCTCGCCTCTGGAGTTTAGGCAGGAGATGTGCTGCCCGGTGACACCGACCCAGGCGGCCTCGAGTTCGACGCCGGCCATGCGCTGGGCTTTGGCGACGGCCTCGCGAATGGCGCGTGCGGTCTCGGCGACGTCCACTACGGTGCCGCGCCGAAGACCTGCGCAGGGCACGCAGGCCGCCCCGAGCAGCGTCACCTCAGCGCCGCGGCCGGCCAGCACCGCGGCGACCTTGGTGGTGCCGATATCGAGTCCAAGCAGGGTTTCAGGCCCCGCCAACTTCCGCCTCCTGGATAGACTACGAACGCGCCGTGGTCAGGGACGCACGGGCGCGCGCCCGAGAGATCCGCGCGGCGCTCACCCCGCGCTAGTGCGGCGGTGTCGCATGCCGGGCGCGATGGGCGTCCATGCGAGACCTCACGAACAGACCGCGAATCCGCCCGAGATTGGTGAAGATGCGGATCCCCAGCGCCACCACCACGGCCAGATACAGGTCCACCCCAAGCTTGTCGCCGATGTAGGCGAGGAGAATGGCGAGGGCCATGTTCACGAAGAATCCACTTATAAACACGGCCTCGTCGAACTGCCCCTCCATGCGCGCCCGCACCGCCCCGATCAGCGCGTCGAATCCCGCGAGGATCGCGATCGCGGCGTAATCGGCCCAGGCCGACGGGATGGAGAAACGGTAGACGAGCAGAAAGCCAATGACCAGGGCCGCCACCGGGAGCAAGATCATGGCGTTTCCTCCGTCACTGGCTCGGCGTACTTGAACTTGGGGGCGATCGAGATCGCGGGGATGGCCACCACGTCCTTCGGGGTTAGCTTCACCTGGAACTTCGCCCAGCGGAGCCGGTCGAGTACACCCTCACGCATATTCAGCGCGGAGACTAGGTTGTCCTTATTCCCGATCGCCCGGAAGACGAACGGACTCGGGATGGTGGTGTTATTGACCTGAATCAGCGGACCAGAGCACCTGATGGCGCTTCCCACCACCAGCCGCTGGTTGTCGAGCGAGACCGCCTCGGCCCCGGCCGCCCATAGCTCGTTCGCGACCTCCCGCAGGTCGAAGTCGTGGATGAGGTAGATGTCCTGCCCTCCGACCTCGGCGTTATCTCGACGCATAGTGCTGTCGCCCAACTCCAGCTCGACTCCCGGCCCTTTGACGGGGAGCAGCCCAAGGGCCACCCGACTGATCTGAAGTTCCTCGTAGACGCGCTGAGTCACGCCCTTATCGCTCATCGCTTCGCTCTCGAACTTGCCCACCTGCGCGCGCAGTTGCGCGATCTCCTTCGCCTGCAATTCCAACTGCGATTGGCTGTTGGTGAGCATGCCGACGAGCGCGCTGCTCCTCCGACCCACTTCCGTCGCGCCGCGCAACTGCTGAGTGTGCACCTGCACTCCCAGCAGCGCGCCCAGCACCAGGCAGACGCCTGCCACTGGCAACGTCCATGCCTTTCCCGCTTCCCAGAAGGCCCGCATTGCTTCCCTTCACCTCACTTCAACGACGCCGCCTACGACCTGTTCGCCCGCTGTCTCCAGTAGGCGTTCCGCGGATTGCTCAGGTCGATGTACTCGATTCGCTTCACGCCCAGTTGGTCGAGCG
Source organism: uncultured Armatimonadota bacterium (assembly GCA_963699135.1). GTDB lineage: Bacteria > Armatimonadota > Hebobacteria > Hebobacterales > Hebobacteraceae > JBEKKD01. Next base: position 4,014,969 of record OY969415.1, read on the forward strand.
CGGCCGATAGCAGCCTGATCTTCACGTCCATACTCTCGGTGTCCCCGAAGCGCACCCTTGCTCCCGCCTCCAGGGCGGCCTCGATGCGTCCGTCGGAGGCCATCTCCAGCCTCGCCACTCGCAGCCGGGGGTCGGGGCCGAGCTGGCGGAGCACGCCCAGCAGCACGCCGATCTGCTCCTTCCCAGCCGCGCTGCCGATGTCGGCCTTGGTCAGCTTCGAACCGACCATCTCCGGCAGCCCCCATCCCCATTCGTCGCGGACGGAGAACACCACGCCGCTGGGATCGACCAGCATCGCCTCGTCCGCCCGCCTGACCACCGCCACCGGCTCGCGCTTCCCGATGGTGACGACGAGCCGGGCCGGGAAGCTTCTGGCGACCGTCGCCTCCTGAACCGCCGGGACGGACTCGGCAATCTGAGCGAGGCGCCGGGTGGGGGCGCGGAAGAAGTTGGTGTTCTGGGGTAACGCCAGCCGGGGCGCAACCATCGCTGTCACCCGAGGGTCGCCGCGCAGCACGACCTCTCTCACGGCAAACCGCGGCGACTTGAACGGGATGAGCAGGACCTCGACCGCGAGCACGGCCGCGGCGAGGGCCACGGCCAACCGCAGCCACCTCTCGCCGAGGTCGTCTTGGTGGGAATCCAGTGCTCCCAGCTTGGGCCTATAAACCGTGCCCAGAGCCATCTCTTCCACGTTCCTCCAGGGCCAACTCGATCAATCTGTCAACCAACTGCGGGAAGCTGATTCCTGCCGCCTCCGCCGCTCTGGGCAGGAGGCTGGTCTCGGTCAGCCCGGGTATGGTCTGCAACTCGAGCACGTACACCTCGTCCGGCCCCACGATCATGTCCACTCGCGACATGCCGCGGCAGCCCAGCGCAAGGTGCGCGGCCAGCGTCAACTCCTTCGCCCGTGCGGCCTGCGCCTCCGTGATTCGCGCCGGGATGATCTCGTCGGTTGCGCCCGGCGTGTACTTGGCATGGTAGTCGTAGAACTCCGCGTTCGGCACGATCTCGACCAGCGGCAGCACCTGGGGGTCCTCATTTCCCAGCACGGGACCGGTGATCTCGACGCCGGGGATGAACTCCTCGACCAGAGCCACCTTCCCATACTGGAACGCCAGGCCCAGCGCAGGCCCGAACTGGTCGCGCTGCTTGACGATGGTCACGCCGAGGGACGATCCCTCCGACGCCGGCTTCACGACGCAGGGCAGACCGATCGCAGCAAGCGTCTCTTCCGACGGGAGGGGCCGCTGCCCGGCTCGCAACGACACCCACTTGGGCGTCGGGATGCCCTCTCTCTCGAACAGCTTCTTGGCAATCACCTTGTCCAGCGCCATCGCGCTCGCCAGGACTCCCGAGCCGACGTAGGGGATGCCGAACAGGTCGAGCAGGCCCTGGACAGTGCCGTTCTCCCCGGCTCCGCCGTGGAGAGCGATGAAGACGACGTCCGGCTTCAGGGGTGCACGCTCCAGGCAACTCCCGGAGGCGGGAGCGAGGGCCGGGCCGGCCGGGGCCGCGCCGGACTCCGGCAGGGCCTTCGGTTGGTACTCCGTGGGCGCCATCAGGGCGCCGGCGAGCTGGTCCGCCCGACCATTGGTGATCTGCGCGAGGTCGACGGCCACTGCATCGTATCTTGCGAGATCCAGGGCCGCCATCACCTTGGCGCCGCTCTTCAGACAGATCTCGCGTTCGGCGGAATCTCCCCCGGTAAGTACCACCACCCGCATTCGCGCCATGCCTGCCGCTACTCCCCGACCAGCTCTATCTCAAGCTCAAGATCAATGCCATATCTGCGCAGGGCGAGCGCATGGGCTCGCCCGATCAACTCTTTCATTTCGTCGGCCTTCGCCTGGCCCCGGTTAATGAGGAAGTTGGCGTGTTTCGCCGACACCTGCGCGTCTCCGACCCGCATGCTCTTCGCGCCGGCCCGGTCGAGGATCTTCCCCGCCGCCGTTCCGCGGGGATTCTTGAACGCGCTGCCGGCCGACCAGGCGGTGAGAGGCTGGCGGCTCGCCCGCTTCAGCCGCAGACGCTCCACCTTCGCGCGAATCTCTTCCTGCGGCGCGGGCTTCAGCCTCAGGTGGGCGGAAAGGACGATCGCCTTCAACAGGCCGATGGTGCTTTGGCGGTACCGGTAGGCGAGTTGCGCCTCGTCCCACTGCTTGACGTCGCCGCCATTCTCCAGCACGGTGGCGCAGACCACCAGGTCGCCGATGCACCCGGTGTCGGTGCCGGCGTTCATCGCCAGCGCGCCTCCGATGGTGCCCGGAATGCCAACGGTGGACTCAAGGCCGCTCAGTCCGGCCTCGGCCGTGTCCTTCACCAGTTTACCCAGCCGCACCCCTCCACCCGCGATCACGCCATCTTCCAGCCACTGCACTTCGCTGAAATCCGGGGCGAGGCGGATGACGATGCCGCGGATCCCGCGGTCCCCCACCAGCAGATTGCTGCCGTTGCCGATCACCTTCCATGGCAACCCCATTTCGCGGGAGAAGCGCATCACCTCCACGAGGTGCTCGAAGCTTTTGGGCTGGACGAAGATATCGGCGAGACCGCCGATGCGGAAGGTGGTGTGGCGGGCCATGGGCTCGAAGGCTTTGACAACAGCGTCGGGCAGGCGATGGGCCAGTTCCGCCGCCGCGAGTTCGATCTGGCGATGCTCCATTACCACTACCGGTGCTGCGATCAAGGTCTGCTTCCTGTGGTCTGTTTGCCGGCGGCAGGCGGCCGCGCTCCCTTCGGCTCGATCCCCAGCCGCAGGGCGAACTCCCTTGCCGCCTCCCCGATATCACCCGCGCCCATCACCAACACCACGTCCCCCGGACGCGCCAACGCGGACAGCTCCTCCGCCACCTCAGCTTTCGCCATCTCGAAGACGGCGTCCTCTCCCTTGCCGCGCTGCAGTGGTTCGGCGAGGAGACGCGAGCTGACACCATCGATGGGGGCCTCGCGCGCCGGGTAGATGTCGGCGACGATCACCACATCCGCGGGCAGCAGCGCTCTCACGAAACCTTCGGCGAAATCCCGGGTGCGGGAGTAGAGATGGGGCTGGAACACCGCCAGCAGCCTCCGGCCGGGGAAGGCCGATCCCGCCGCCGCTATCGTCGCGGCGATCTCCGTGGGATGGTGGGCGTAGTCGTCCACTACGGCGATGCCGTTGGCCTCGCCCAGTACCTCGAATCTTCGGCCCACGCCGGTGAAGGAGGCCAGCCCTCGCAGGCAGGCCTCGGCCGGCGCGCCCGCTCTCAGCGCAGCGGCGGTCGCGCCCAAGGCGTTCACGAGGTTGTGCAGGCCCGGCACACCGACCCGGAGCTCACCCTTCTCCTCGCCGCCTACAACCAGGTTGCACTTGATCTCCGCGCCGACCAGCTCGGGCGCTACCCCGCGTACCTGGGCCTCCGCGGAGAGGCCGTAGGTCAGCACTTCGCGATCCAGTTCCGCCGTCAGCGGCCGTAGCTCTCTGCGCTCGGCGCAAAGAACCGCGCACCCCCCCGGCAGAATGTTGCGCAGGAATCCGGCGAAGCTCTCCTTGAGATGCGCCTCGGTCTTGTGATGGTCGAGATGATCTGGCTCGATGTTGGTGATTACCGCGATCTCGGGTGCGAGGTCGAGGAATGAGTCGTAGGCCTCGCAGGCCTCCACTACCATCCACTCGCCGGCGCCGGCCCGGGCGTTCCCGCCCAGGGCCTCGTATTCGCCGCCCACCACTACGGCCGGGTCCAGGCCGGCCTCAACCAGGATCAGGCCTGTCATCGCGGTCACGGTGGTCTTGCCGTGCGTGCCTGAGACCGCGATACCGCGGCGGCCTCGCATGAGTTCGGCGAGCAACTCCGACCGGCGCTGCACCGGCAGGCCGAGTTCCCGCGCTCGCCGCAGTTCCGGGTTGTCGTCGTGAATGGCGTCGGAGATCACGACGCGAGCGGCGCCTTCGACCTGCTCGGCGCGGTGGCCCACGCTTACTGTAGCGCCGAGCCGGGCCAGCTCCTCGGTCAGCGCCGAGGCCTGCGCGTCGGAGCCGGAGACCGGAACACCCTGCGCCAGCAGCAGCTTCGCCAGCGCGCTCATCCCGATCCCGCCGATGCCGATCATATGCACTCTATCGGTCATGGTAACTCGACGCCCTGCGATAGCCGGTCCTCGCGGCACCTCTTCGAGACATTGAGCAGCAGCCCCATCGCGATCATCGAGATCAGCAGCGACGATCCACCATAGCTGACGAACGGAAGCGTGACGCCGGTCGCCGGGATGGACCCGGTTGCCACCGCGATATTCAGGATGGCCTGCAGGCCGAGGAGGGTGGTGACTCCCGCCGCCACCAGGCCGGAAAAGCGATCCGGAGCGCTACCGGCCACCTTCATGCCGCGCCAGACGATCAGGGCGAACATCAGTAGCACGCCCCAGGTAAAGATCATACCCAACTCTTCGCCGATCACCGCGAGGATGGAGTCGGTCGTCGCCGCCGGCAGGTAGAAGTACTTCTCGACGCTGCCGCAGTAGCCGCAGCCGGTGAGGCCGCCTGACCCGAGAGCGATCAGAGACCGCGCCTTCTGGTAGCCACCGGCCAGCTCCACTTCGCTGCCCTTGAAGAAGGACACCAGCCGGGCAAGCTGATAGGGGTGCTTCCAGATCAGGAAGGCGGCGGGGAACGCGCCCATCGCGGCTACCGCCCCGAGATGCCTCAGCTTCGCCCCGGCGATGTTGAAATACACCATGACCGACAGCGCCGTCACCGCGGCCGTGCCCATGTCCGGCTCGGCGGCGACCAGGCCCACCACCAGGAACATGAGCAGGAACGGAGGCGCTGCCTGCCGCCAGTTGGAGAGCCCCTGGGGGAAGTGCGTGAAGTAGCGGGCGGTCACGATCACGATCGCCAGCTTCGCCAGCTCGCTGGGCTGGAAGCTGATCGGGGTGTGGGGGATGTAGTACCAGGAGTGGGCGCCGTTTCGGGCTGGCATGGCAAAGACGCCCAACAGCAGTGCCACAGTCACCACCAGCAGCGTCCATGCCTTCTGCTCCAGCCACTCCATCTTCACTCGCATCGCCGCCACCAGGCCGAGCAGCCCGACCAGCACGAAGATAGCCTCCTGGGCGAGCTTCGTCAGAACGCTCTCGCCGAGCGACGCTACCGAGGGGATGCCGGCGCTATAGACCATAGCCACGCCGAGGCTGACCAGCGCCAGGGCCGGCACCAACAGCCACAAGTCGATGGCGCTTTCCACTTCCCGTTCCAGCTTCGCCTGCGACAGTCGCAGCGCCCGAATCGCCGCCATGCTACACATTCCCCTTCATCATCAGTTCCGTCACCAGCGCCCTGAAGGTGCGTCCCCGCTCCGCCATGTTAGCGAACATGTCGAAGCTGGCGCAGGCGGGGGACATTAGAACTACCTCCCCGGACTGCGCCTTGGCGTGCGCCAATCGCATCGCCTCCGCCAGGCTCGCGGCCCGCGTCACATCGTCGGCGCCGGCCGCCTGCGCAGCGCTTGCGATCTCGTCTGCGGCCTCACCCATCGCGATCAGGGAGGCGCCCCGGCGCGCCACCGCTTCACCCAGCGCGGAGAAGTCATGCACCTTTGGGCGGCCCCCTGCGATCAGGATCACGCGCTCGTCGAACGCCTCCAACCCGGCAACGGCCGAGTCCGGCGTAGTCGCCTGGGAGTCGTTGACATAGAGCACGCCGCCGACAGTCGCCACTTCCTCCAACCGGTGCTCGACGCCCCGGAAGTGGGCCAGCGTTTCCGACGCCTTCCCCAGCGTCGCTCCGGCCGCCCGCGCGGCCAGCAGGGCCGCCAGCGCGTTGGCGCGGTTGTGCTTCCCGCGCAGCCGCAGCGCGCTCAGCTCGCACACTCTTTCACCTGCCACGCGAAGCCAGCCATCTACTATGTCGCCGCCCTCCGGTTCCGGCTGAACCAGTCCGTAGGCCCACACCTTCGCCTGCGTCCGGTCGCGCAGCTTCCAGGCCCCGGGGTCGTCACGGTTGATCACCGCGGCATCCTCACTGGTCTGATTCGCGAACAGGCGGGCCTTCGCCTCCTCGTAGGCGTTGAGATTTCCGTGCCGGTCGAGGTGGTCCGGCGCCAGATTCAGCAGCACCGCTACGCGCGGCCGGAAACGATCGATCGCCTCCAACTGGAAGCTACTCACCTCGGCCACCAGCACGTCGTCAGTCCCGGCCACTTCCGCCAGCTCGACGAGGGGCCGGCCGATGTTCCCGCCGACGAGCACGCCTCGGCCCTCTGCCTGCAGCAGTTCGCCAATGAGCGTGGTCGTGGTCGTCTTCCCCTTAGTTCCCGTGACGGCGATGATGGGGCAGGGCGCGATCCAGTAGGCGACCTCAATCTCACTCACGACAGTGGCGCCGTGCTCCCGCGCCCGGAGGATGGGGGGGATGGTCAACGGCACACCCGGGCTGGGTATCACCAGCTCGGCGTCCTCGATCCCTCGGTAGGCCTTCGGGCCAGTCTGGATGGCGATTCGCATCCCCGATAGCGCTTCGATCTCCCGCGCCAGCTCCGCCGCCAACTTGACATCGGAAACGGTCACCTCGGCGCCGCGCTTGCACAGGGCGCGCGCCACCGCTCGCCCCGTCCCCCAGGCGCCGAGTCCAATCACATGCACGCGCTTGCCCTCGAAGCGGGTGTTCACCAGCGCAGCTCCAGTCCTGTCAGCTATTGCAGAGCAATCCCCCCCCACGGTCTATCGGCTCCATTGTCAGCTTGCCGTAGGCGCCATCCCTACCGCATCAGCACCACGGTAGCCGCCGCCACCAGCAGGGCGACGGCCCAGAACGTGACTACCACGCGCTGCTCGGGCCACCCGGACAGCTCGAAGTGATGGTGGATCGGACTCATCTTGAAGATGCGCTTGCCTCTGGTCTTGAATGAGATCACCTGAAGGATGACGGAACCCTCTTCGATGAAGGAGACCAGGCAGAGCCCGATCAGCGCCAGCGGCTGGTTCAGCCACGCCGCCATGCCGGCCAGGGCCGCCCCCAGCGCCAGGGATCCCACGTCCCCCATGAACACCTTCGCCGGATGCCGGTTGAACAGCAGGAACCCGAAGCACCCGCCCGCCAGCGCGAGGGCGAAGATGACCACCTCGATGCGGCCGGCATGCACGCCGAGCGCCGCGAATCCTAACGCAGCAATCGTGCACAGCCCGGCGGCGAGTCCGTCCAGGCCATCGGCGAGGTTCACCGCGTTCGACGTCGCGACCGTCGCCAGCAGCCAGAAGACGCCGGCCGCGGCCGTCAGCGCGCCGCCACTGGTCTCGCCGGGAGTGGCCGCCGAGAGCGCGCTCTGCCCAGCCAGAGCATAGACGAAGGCCGCTCCTGCGAGGAACTGGAACGCGAGCTTGTCTCGCGCCCTCAAACCCAAAGAGCGCCCCCGCTTGATCTTGCGCCAATCGTCCGCCAGCCCGATGGCGGCAAACGCTCCCGTCACGGCGATCAGCACCAGCAGATCGAGGCTGACTCCGCCAGTTGCCCACCAGGAGCCGAGCAGGGCAGCGACGACAGCAGCGCCGACGATGAGCACCCCGCCCATGGTGGGGGTGCCTTCCTTCTCCAGGTGCCGCTGCGGGCCGTCATCCCGCACCCGCTGACCGACGCCGGCCTGCTTCAGGGCGCGGATCATGGGGCCGCCGAGGATGACGGCTATATCCAGAGCGCCAAGGGCAATGACGGCCATCTGGAAGGAGGTCAGGTGACTACCCATTGCGCTTCCCGACTAGCACCTTCACGATTTCCTCCATCTTCATCGCCCGCGATCCCTTCACCAGCACTGCATCGCCCGCCTGGACCCTCTCCAATACCACCCTTGCCGCAGCCGCGTTATCTGCCGCCTCGATCACCTCAGTCGCTGCCTTCCTCGCCCCATAGGCGATGCAGCGCCCCAGCTCTCCCACCGTCACCAGCCCCGCGAGGCCCAGCGAGGCCGCTAGCTCTCCCACCTCATGGTGCCAGTCCGCGCTCGACGGGCCCAGCTCTTTCATGTCGCCGAGCACAGCCCATTTCCGCTCGCCCGGCAAGTCCATGAGGAGTTCCAGCGCCACCCGCATCGAGTCGGGTGCGGCATTGTAGGTGTCGTTGATGACGGCGAAGCCACCCGGCGCGGTGGTGATCTGCCCTCGCATGTCCGCCGCCTCGAACGTGGACAACCCCGCGGCCACCCACTCCGCTTTCGCTCCGGCCGACATGGCGGCGGCGGCCGCGGCCGCCGCATTGAGCGTGTGGTGGCGACCCGCAGCTTTCAGTTTGATCTCCTGCTCTCCCCACCAGCCGCGCAGCTTGAACTGCACCCTACCGTCGACATCCACCGCAACATCGGCGGCCTGCACATCGGCCTGCTGCGTTCCGAACGAGACCACGCGGGAGCGGGTCCGCGCTTTCAGCAGATCGAAGAAGCTGTCGTCAGCGTTCAGCACGGCCGTACCGTCGGCCGCCAGCGCCTCCAGCAGCTCCGCCTTCGTCTCGGCAATCGCCTCGCGGCTCCCGAGCAGTTCGAGATGGGAGACGCCGACATTGGTGACCACGCCTACCTGGGGCTGCGCCATCTGCGCCAGGTACGTGATCTGTCCCCGTCCGCGCATCGCCAGTTCGATCACCGCCGAGTGGTGTGACTCGTCGAGTTCGAGCAGCGCCAGCGGCACGCCGATCTCGTTGTTGTAGTTCCCAGGCGTGCAAGCCGTTGGCCCGCCCTGCGACATGATGGCGGCGATCATATCCTTGGTAGTGGTCTTGCCCGTGCTACCGGTGACCGCGATCACCTGCGCCTTCATCCTGCGCCGATGGGCGGAAGCGATCGCGCCCAGCGCCTTGAGCGTGTCCTCCACCAGGATCAGCGGCCCGGTGGCGGCGATCCCGAGGGATACTACGGCCGCGCCCGCGCCGCGGGCGAAGGCCTCCTCCGCGAAGACGTGTCCATCGTAGCGATCCCCCTTGAGGGCGACGAAGAGCGAACCCGCGCGCAGTGTGCGGGTGTCGGTGGAGACTCCGCCGAAGGCGGCCGGCGCCGTCCCGCGCAGCACCCGGCCCCCGGTCGCGGTCAGTATCAGGTCGAGCTTCAGATCAACCACCGCGATTGGCCCCGATCTCCTTCAGTACGCTCTGCGCCACTTCCCGGTCATCGAAGTGAATGGTCCGGTCGGCGAAGATCTGGTAGTCCTCGTGTCCCTTGCCCGCGATTAGCACGAGGTCCCCCTCCTCCGCCATCTCGATGGCGCGCCTGATCGCCTCCGCCCGATCCGGCTCGATCTCACAGCGCCCACGCGAGTCGGAGGAGATCCCTCCCAAGATCTCGTCGATGATCGCTTCCGGCTTCTCACTGCGCGGGTTGTCGGAGGTCACCACGCAGCGGTCGGCGAGCCGGCTGGCGATTCCGCCCATCACCGGGCGTTTGGTGCGGTCGCGGTCGCCGCCGCATCCGAACACGACGATCAGGCGGCCCTGGGTGAGCTGCCGAACCGCGCTCAGCGCCTGGGTGAGGCCGTCCGGAGAGTGCGCGTAGTCCACCACTACCGTGCGTCCCTGCGCCGGTACCCGCTCCAGGCGTCCTCTGACCGGCTCCATCGTCGCCAGGCCTGCCTGGGCCGCTGCCACCGGAATACCAAGTCCAACCGCTGCGGTCAGCGCCGCCATCGCGTTGTGGACGTTGAACCTTCCCAGTAGGCGCATCTCGAACGGCACCGTGCCCGCGGGCAGCGCCGCCAGGAAGCGGGTGCCGTCGGCGCGCAGCTCCACCTGCTCGGCCCGGCAATCGGCCGCCGCATCGATGGCGTAGGTCAGCGTATGGCCGAGCGCATCGCGCGCGATCCGCGCTCCTGCGGGGTCGTCGAGGTTGACGGCGTTCACCCGCTCGCCCCGTCGAGGCAAGTATTGGGGGTCGGTGAACAGTTGCCGCTTGGCCTCCAGGTAGTCCTGCATGTCGGCGTGGAAGTCGAGGTGCTCGGGGGTCAGGTTCGTGAAGACGGCGGCGGCGAACTGACACCCGTCCACCCGGTGCAACGCCAGCGCGTGCGAGGACACCTCCATGGCCGCGTGGGTCGCGCCTTCATCGACGAAGTCGGCCAGCAGGGCCTGCAGATCCACCGCGAAAGGAGTCGTGTGGGCCGCCTTCATCCGGCGTTGGCCGATGCGGTACTCGATGGTGCCGATGAGGCCGCTGGTGTGTCCGGCGGCGCGGAAGATGGCGTCGATCAGCTGCGAGGTGGTAGTCTTGCCGTTGGTCCCGGTGACACCGGCGAGGACGAGCTTGGCGGAGGGGAAATCGTAGAACTCCAGTGCCATCGGCGCCATCGCTGCCATGGTGTCGTCGACCGCTACCAGGGCATGGCGCTGAAGCCAACCGCTGGGAAGGGGAGGAGTCGAGTTCATCGCGCCGGCATCGACCACCAGCGCAGAGGCGTCCTTCTCTATGGCCTGCGGGATATAGAGGTGACCGTCGGTGTGGAGGCCGCGGACGCAGAAGAAAGCATCCCCCGGTTGGACGAGCCTGGAGTCATAGACGAGCCCAGTAACCTTGGCCCCCGCATTGCCGGTTACGTGGGCGCCTGCGACCAGCTTTACCAGAGACGCAACCGTCCGTGCTCGCTCTCGATGCGACGTCCCTCCCACAGCGACACGCGTCCTTTCCAGCCACGCGCGCACACCGTCCCCTCCAGTGTGCCCGTTAGTCCGTGATAGTCACAGCAGCAGAGCGGACCTAGGTCCGCGGGACCAGTACCATTATACGCCCAAGCGCGGGGTCAGTCCGCCCCGCCCGCCATGCCCGGCTTGACGCCGCTGACGGAGGCGATGCGCCGGTCAGGCGCGACCGCATCGGGCGGTACCCGCAGGTAGGAGAGCGACTTCTCGCATATGTCCCGGAACGCCGGAGCGGCTACCACGCCGCCATAGTGGCTGCCCCTGGGCTCATCTATCGCCACCAGAATCGCCACTCGCGGGTTGCTAACCGGGGCGAATCCGACAAACGATCCGATATACTTCCCCGAGTTGTATCCGGCCCTCGGGGGTGGGTTTCTGAGCGGTTCCAGTCTTCCCAGCGACCCGGCGATTCGGAATCTTGGCGGCGGTACCCGTCCCCTCTTCCACCACCTTCTCGAGCGCTGCCCTCATCCGTTCGCAGGTCTTCACGGAGAGCACCGGCGTCGGCGCGGCCGCCTTGGGCAACTCCACCTTCCCGCCGGGGTCCACGACCAGCTTCACCAGGTGCGGGTGGACGAGCTTGCCGCCGTTGGCTATCGCGCAGTAGGCGGAGAGAAGCTGAAGCGCGGTGACGCTCACGCCCTGCCCGAAGCCGACATTGGCAAGCTGAATCTGCGACCAGGTTGCAGGCTTTGTAAGCATCCCGCTCGACTCGCTGGCCAGCTCGATGCCGGTGCGCTTGCCGAACCCGAGCCGGGAGGCCCACTTGTATAGGCGATCCTTCCCCAGGGCTAGGCCCACGGTGCCCATCCCGACGTTGCAGGACTTCACGATCATGTGGTCCAGGTCGAGCGAGCCGTGAGCGCGGCTGCCGGCATGGAGAGCGCAGCTAATCTTGCGATTCCCCACGGGCCTGCTGCCGGTGCAGGTGTACTCTTCGCCGTGACTCATGACGCCCTCTTCGATGGCCGCGCAGGCGGTGACCACCTTGAAGGTCGAACCCGGCTCATAGGGGCTGACTACCGCGTGGCTGACGTAACTGGTCTCATCATACTGGTCGAAGCTATTGGGATCGAAGCCTGGCTGGGAGGCCAGCGCGAGGATTTCGCCGGTCTGCGGGTCCATGACTATGGCGGTGCCGCCGGCCGCGTTGGCCTTCTCGACCGCGCTCTGCAGCGCGTCCTCGGCCATGGCCTGAATCTCGAGGTCGATGGTAAGAGCGACGCTGCTGCCAGGGACCATGTCCTTCACTACCACCGTGCGCCCGGGCACCTCACTACGGGACTGAGGAAGCCGGCCATCCAGTACCACCAGCATCTGCCCGTCCCGGCCCGCCAGCCGCTTGTTGAGCGCCGCCTCGGTCCCGCCGAGGCCGCTCAGATCCCTGCCCACGAAGCCGAGCACTGCGGCCGCGGCTTGCTCGTGCGGGTAGGCGCGCTTCCACTCGGTGCTGACCACCACGCCCTTGTAGTTCAGGCTGTGGATGGCCTTGGCGACCTGCTGGTCAACTGCCTCCCGTAGCCGGACGTAGTGGGTGTCCTTCGCGAGCAACTGCTGGAGTTCGGCCTCGGGCATCTTCAGAAGAGGGGAGAGCCGCTCTGCCGCCTCCACCGGGTCCTCGATCATCCCCGGGTCGGCCGCCACCGAGAAGAGCTTGAGGTTGAGGGCGAGGGGACTGCCGTTGCGGTCGTAGATGTTCCCCCGCGGCGCTCGTATGGGCCAGGCGCGACCGCGGGTCTTCTCGGCCTTCCTCACGTAGGCCTGGTGGTAGATCACCTGCACGAAAAACAGCTTGATCGCCAGCGCTACCATCAGCGCCAGCACCACCGCCGCCCACCTATCTGCGCGATGCCCAATCTGCTTGCAGCGCCCGTTCTGCATTGAAGACCCTCACCGAAAAGAAAAAGCCACCGCCTAGAGGCGGTGGCCTCGTTCCGTGCTCGCTTCTGCCCGGCCTCTCGCGCTGCCGACGACCTCCGTGGCCAGCTCGGCGAGCGTAGCGGCGAGGCCGGCGGAAGCGCGGGTGGGTCCGGCTGTCGCCAACTGCATCCCTGGGTCCTCGGCGGAGCCGGGGATGACGACGTAATCCACTTCCTGCGCCTGAGACGGCCGGAGTTGCATCTGCTCGGCCGCCTGGCGAACGCGCTGGTTCGACTCCGTCAGGTTGATCTGATAGCGAAGCAGGGCGTTTTGTGCCTTCACGTCCTCGATCTCGCGGCGTAGCGACATGGAGGCATACGAATTGCGCGCAGTAAGCGCGATTCCCATAGCATAGAGGAGCATGAGAAACAAGCCCAGGGCGGCGAGCAGCGTTGCTGACAAACCGATCTGCATCCCCACCGGCCTTCTCCACGGAGACCTGTCTGGCTGTTGCTTGGAGGAAATGGACAGATCCCTGGTGCGGCCTTGCCACTTCAGTTGCTGTGATTGCATCTGCTCACCGCCCTGTGTTATGCGACGATCATCATACCAATGGCGCGAACCTTTCGCCCCTGCCCTACAACTTCTCCGCCACCCGCAGCGTTGCCGACCGGGAGCGCGGATTCTCTCTCATCTCATCTTCAGAAGGCTTCACCGCCTTCTTTCTCACCATCCTCGACACTGGTTCGGACTCGGTTCCCTCGGACGGGAACGGCGGGCACAAGCTGTTGCTGCGTCCACTTGCTCGGCGGAAAGCCCCCTTGGTTTCCCCGCCTTCGAGACTCTGGTAGGTCAAGACTACGATTCTGCCGTGATGCTTGGTGCGATGAATGGCTGCGTTCAGGGCTGTGTGAAGCGCTCCGAGCTCATCGTTGACGGCGATTCTCAGCGCCATAAACGACTTCGTGGCTGCGTGAAGACGTCTCGGTCGCGCCCGGGGTGGAATCGCTGCTGTGACTATGGCTGCAAGTTGTGCTGTAGCTGTGATGGGATGTTGCCGTCGCGCTTCGGCTATTGCTTGTGCTATCTTTCGCGCCCGCCGTTCCCTCCGTATTCCCAGAGGATCTGTGCTAGCTCCTCCTCCGGCAATCGGTTCACCAGGTCCGCCGCGGTGGTCTGATCATCCGGGTCCATCCTCATGTCCAGCGGCCCGTCGAATCGGAAGCTGAAGCCCCGTCGTCCGGTGGTCAGTTGCTCCATCGAGGCGCCGCAATCGATCAGGATCCCGTCCACCGCGTCGACACCCAGCTGGTCTAGGATCTCCTCCAATCGCGCGTAGTTTTCATTTATCAAGGAGACTCGCTCGCATCCGGCGAGCCGTTGCTTCGCTCTTTCAATCGCCTCGGGGTCCCGATCGATTCCGATCAGCCAGCCCCCTGGCGAGATGCACTCCAGAATCGCCCTTGCATGCCCGGCCGACCCCAGCGTCGCGTCGACCACCACCTGCCCTGGCGCGCAAGCCAGGTACTCCAGCACTTCCTTCACCATCACCGGCTGGTGCTCGCCCGGAGCCGGCTCCCACTCCTCAGTCCACACTCGCCCCAACCCCGGCGCGGCGGCGCTCAGATATCGATGTTGAGTTCGGCCGCCTTCGCCATGATGTTCTCAGGCGTGAAGTGCTGAGACTGGAACGCCTGCCACCGATCCTTCCCCCACAGCTCGATCCGGTTGATCGCCCCCCTGACGATCACTTCCCCGTCGATCCCAGCCCATTCGCGCAAAGCGGCTGGCAGCGAGATCCGGCCTTGACCGTCGAGCCAGACATCGGAGCCGCCGCTGAAGAAAGCCTTAACGATGTCGCCGTTCATGTTGGTGAGGCTGACCTGGCTCAGCTTCTCGCGAATCCTGAACCAGTGCTCAATGGGGAAGAGGAAGAGGCATCCATACCAGCCGCGCGTGACGAAGCCACCATGTTCCAGGCTCTGCCGAAACCCCTTCGGCACTGCCACCCGCCCTCGGTCATCCAGTTGATGCTCGACCTCGCCCGTTAGCATCGCCTGAGTGTGTTGCTCCCTCGCCTCGATCGTCGGTCTCACCCATTCGGCTTGCCGACGCTCCCTTCCTCCCCACATTCCACCACCTAAATGGGAGGAAGCTCCGTGATTCTACCACAACTCCCCCACTTGTCAATGAGCGCCGCGCTTTTTTTCGCCGAAGTAGGAGAACGCAAGATCAGCAAATGCACGTTTGGAGAGGAAGCTAGCGGTGCACCGGAGCCCGAATGCAGCGGGGCAGGCCCGTAGGCCTGCCCCGCAAGTCAGCCTGATGAGGCGAACGTCACATACTGGCGAGGATCTACTTCAGCCCAAACGCCCTGGCGATGAACACTGCCATCTGGTCGCGAGTGACTTTGTACTCGGGATGGTAGCAGCCGTCGGAGTAGCCAGTGGTCACGCCCTCCTTCGCCAGGTACTGGACGTAGCGGAAGTACACATCGTTCCTGAACCAGGAGACATCGGCGAACGCGGGCTTCGCTAGCGAGGTAGGCACGCGGTCATCGCCGCCGGCCAGTGCCGCGGGCGATGAAGACGGCCATCTGCCCGCGATCGACGACCCACTCCGGGTGGTAGAGCCCGTCGCCGTATCCGTTCACGATGCCGCTGCTCTTGGCATACGATACGTAGTTGTAGGCCCAACTGCCGGGCTCGACGTCGGCGAAGGCGGCGCCGGAAGCAGCGGGAACGTTCTCGTCGCCACCGGCGAGGGCTCTGGCGATGAAGGCGGCCATCGCATCTCTGGTCACTTCGAGCCGAGGGTGATAGAGGCCATCATTGCGCTTCACCACATCCGCTCTCACACAGGCCTCGATCTTCGCGAAGGCCCACGATGCCACCGGCACATCCTCGAAGGTCTGCTGATCATATAGGAAGACGTCACCAGTGCCATTCACATCGTCTGGCACGAGGTCCGAGGCCTGGGAATCGAACGCCACATAGCGCCCATCGCCACTGACGTAAGCGTACCCCATGTTCGCGTTTGGCGGATCCCCTGAAGGGGGACCGATCTGCTCCACAGTTCCCTCCTGGCGGTCGGCCAGGAAAATGTAGGGGCCGGCGTATCCGGGGGTGACAGCTCCCGTTCGGCTTGCCTGACAGGCGACGAACCGTCCGCTGTCGCTGATGGAAGGATAGGCCACGGCAAGAGGGCCGCCCAGCCCGGACTCCCAGTCGCCGAGGGCCAGTATCTCGGTGGTTCCCGCGCGCAGGTCGCGCAGGTAGACCTGGTTGGGCGAGTTCGGCTGCCACCCAGAGAGATCGAACTCCATCGCCTGGAAGGCGACGACGCTGCCATCGCCGCTGATGGATGGCCACTGGCACCAGAGGCCGAGCTTGTTCCCCATACTGTCGACGCTCACGAGCGTGGTCGTGCCGGCGACACGGTCGCGGAGGTAGACGGCGGGCAGGGTCTCGGCGGTGACCTGGGCCGTCAAAGGAGTGTTGATGAAGACGATGAAGCGACCATCGGCGCTCATCGCCCCAAGCTCTCCACCCACTGGTTTCCCGCGGCCATCGACGCTGACGCATTCGGTCGTTCCCGACACGCGATCGCGTACGAAGACGTTGCCACGACCGTCAGTGGCGAGCGGCGCGAGCAGGGTCGCGGCGCCGGAGGTGAACACGGCATAGCGCCCGTCGAAGCTGATCTGCATGCCCAGCGTGAGGTAGCCATAGGAGCCGAGGTCGGCCTGCGCTCCCGCGGAGGTCACGCTCACTCGCTCGGTCGCGCCGGTCTGGAGGTCGCGCACGAAGACATCGGGGGCACCGTTCGTGTCGCCGGGCACGAGATTTGTGGCGTAGGAGCCGAAGAGCACGCAACGGCCATTTCCACTGATCTGCCCAGGGTAGGACGGGCCATCGCCTTCTGCGCCGGAGCTGCTCACGCTAACTCGCTGGGTCGTCCCTGTGGTCCGGTCGCGTACGAATACGTCGGTGGCGCCGTTGGTGTCTCCCGGCACAGGATTGCTGGCGGCCGAGTTGATCACGACGAACCGGCCGTCGGCGCTTGCGTTCCCTGCCCCCGAGAAGCCGTTTCCCAGCTCACCGGCGCTGTTGACACTTACGACACCGATCTGCCCGGCAAGCGCGGCAGGCGCGGCCAGTGCGGCGATAGCCGCTACAGCGAACAGCACGGCAATCACGCGTCGAGTACCCATCGCCCTCTCCTCTGCAACTGCTACACTAGATCGACCACTGGACGCGGGCGGAGGCGGATTGGTTCATCTCGCCACTGCCAGTTCTCGTTCCGGCAGACAGGTCGAGACTGGGCTCTTCACTGCCTATCCCAACCCGAAAGCCCTGGCAACGAAGACGGCCATCTGGTCCCGGCTGACCTCAATCTCCGGGTGGTAGCTGCCATCAGGGTAGCCCTGGACTACGCCCTCGTCGAGCAAGTACTGAACATACCGGAGGTATTGCTGATTCCTGAACCAGGTAACATCGCTGAACGCGGGTCTGGACAGGGACACCGGGACGTTCTCATCGCCGCCGGCCAGGGCGCGGGCGATGAAGACCGACATCTGACCCCGATCCACGACCCGTTCCGGATGGTAGAAGCCGTCGCTGTACCCGGTCACGATGCCGTGCTCTTTGGCATACCGCACATAGTCGTAGGCCCAGTGCTCCGGCCCCACGTCAGGGAAGGAGGCGCCGGTGGCAATGACGTTCGCGTCGCCACCGGCGAGGGCTCTGGACACGAAGGCGGCCATCGCATCTCTCGTTACCGCCACCTCGGGACAGTACACCCCTCCGGGATAGCCAAGCACGATGCCCGCGGCGGCCGCCGCCTCGACCTCCATCTTCGCCCACTGCCCATACTGCACGTCGCTGAAGCGATAGGAGGGGTTGAACACGAAGACGCGGTTCTCCTGATTGTCGAGCACATGCACCCGCCCCGTGCCATCGATGCGGACGTCGCGCACCTCGCCCAACAGCGAGGCCGGGGCATCCTGCTGGTCCGCCGACCCACCCCAGCCGCCCAGCCAGCCGAGATAGCGGCCGGTGCGGGAGAAGACAGTGATGCCCGCCATCGAGTACGCGTCTGGCGATGTGGGCCGGAGGAGCCCGGCGAGGTAGACGTTCAGGTACCGGTCGAGCGTGAGACCGCTGATCGCGCACGGCGTGGGCTGCCCAGCGGCCAGTTGGGTCTGAACGGAGGAGAGCTGGTGGCCATCCGGATCGTAGGTTCCCAGCCAGACCAGGGCGGCTTGCTGCCCCCACTGGTCTGGGATGCTCAGGGCCAGGTGGAGGTTTCCGTCCGGTCCCCCGCCGGCGACACCCCGGACGCAGTCATAGGCCGGATGATCGACGGGCACGATGGGCCCGTTCACGGGGTACTTAGCCCGGACTCCGCTCTCGGTCCACCCGATGGTCAATTCAGTCCGCCACTGGAGGAAGGCGCCGGGCTCGCCCGTGGGCCCGGAGGCCACCGGAACCCAGGATCCATCGTTGCAGACGCAGGCGTAGTAGTGCCTCTGCCCGTCCGCGCTCACTCCCTGGGGGATGGTTCCGTAAGGCGGGGTCCCGCTGAACTCGAGTTCGCCCAGCACGGGGTTGTAGAATGGCACGTCAGTCGTGGGGAGCACCTCGGCCAGTGTGCCGTCAGGGGCGAAGTCCGCGAGGTACTGAGCGGCGTTCGAGTAGAGGTAGCCGTCGTAGTCCACCTTCGCGTAGGCGTCACCCTCCGGCGTCACCGCGAGGGTGCGGGCGTCGGCGAGGGTGCCGCGTTCCAGCATGTCCGCGGTGTCGCCAAAAGATCGGATGAGCGTTCCGCTCTGATCGCGCTCCTCGACTCGGAAGTACATGCGGACCGGGCAGTAGTACTCGGCGTCCATGACCTGACCCACGAGGAGCGCCACTCGTGACTCCGGAGTGGTGGTCAAGCCGACGGTTCCTGAAGGCGCATCGAACTGCGCCTTCAGGTGACCGTTGGCGCTATAGCGCAGCACCTGGTGCGGAGTAGCCAGCGAGAACGTGAGCACGTACAAGTCGCCGGCCTGGTCCACCGCGATAGCGAGAGCGTAGGGCTCCAGCCAACTCGGCCCCGGGGCGCCGTCGGATCCGAAGTACGACACTCTCTGCTCCCCATCCGAGCCATAGGCCATCAGCCAGACGCCGCCGTCCGGCGCCGCCGCGATGCGGCCTTCATCCCACAGGAAGTAATCATGCGATAGGTCGATAGACCGCTGGCCCAGTGGAACGCCCTCCAGCGAGAACGCGAGGATGCTCTGGAGGCCGACGTCGAGCACGTAGACGGCGGAGTCGGGGCTGATCGATATGGACACTGGAAGAGAAGTGGGAGTGGCCTCGTGGCGCAGGTCCCAGCCACTCACGAAGACGCCCTCGGAGGTGTAGCGCTGGATGGCTCCGTAGCCCTTGTCCAGCAGATAGACGTCGCCGGAGGGGGCGAGGGCAAGGTCGTTCACCCGGCTGTAAGGCGGCTCGCCATACCACTCGGTGTAGAGCGAGGTCTCCCCGAGATGCCGCACCGGGGACGAGAAGGGCCAGGACTGCGCCCAGGCGCCGTCGCGGGAGTAGATACTGACGGAACTGCCCCCGACGAACACACGCGTGGCGCTCATCGCGACCGGAGGATAGGCGCCGGGGCGGGCATCTTCGTAGCAGTAGGCCGGCGCCAGCAGGCCGATGGCGGGCTGGCCATAGGAGTGGTCGAACACCCCAACGTCTCCCGCCCAGGTGGGCCCTCCCGCCAGGGCCAGCAGCAGACAGAGCGCCAGCAGGCAGTGCGACCAACGACCTTGTGTACCCGCGTCCCTCATTGCATCCCCCTTGTTGCACTTGCACTACGCCGACTATTAGACGCGGGTTGGGGCGAGTTGGTTCTCCGGCCGCTGCCGCATGCCCCGCCTACCAGAGATTGGGATCGCTGGGCATGTCCAGTCCGGTCCCCAGGACCCAGTTCACGACGTCACAGTGCCTCTCGACCCGGCCCTGCACCGTACAGTCGCCGATCCGCTCCACGCCGGGCCTTTTCGCGGCCTTCTCTGCTTCTTCTGGCGTGATCAGGGTGATGGCGATGGTCATGGGCAGTTTCGGCTGGAAGGCCTGGCATCGGCCGGCTCGCACCTCCGCGATCGCCTGGGTGATCTTCTCCGCGGTCAGTCGGTGGGCCGACTCCAGGTCCGGGCCCTCGCAGGTATCGTGGCCGGTGGCGCGCTTGACGCAGGCCGTGGTGACGCCGGGGAACATCCCCTCGGCCTCCCGGCAGGCGAAGTCGTCGCCCTGCGCGAAGATCACCGGGATGCCCCAGTGGCCCGCGAAGCAGGCCTCGATCCCCATTTCCCCCACGCTCTGACCGTTGATCCTGAAGTCGGTCCACTCGAGCGACCAGGTGTGTGGGAGGAAGGCGCCGGGGGTGCCGGCCATGGCATGGTGTCCGGGCACCAGGAAGCCGTCGACCGTTCCGTCGAGCCCAGGCATCCAGCGGAACTCGCGGCCCTGGTAGCCGCGGGATTTCTGGAGATAGGTAACGCGGGGGTCGGTCACCATCTGGTCCAAGATGATGTTCCCCCCGCCGGCGTGAGTGTCGCATACGATCAGCTCGTCCACTCCGGCTTTGAGGGCGGCGGTAACGGCCGAGTTGATGTCGGCCATGAGCAGGCCCTTCCCCCCGCGGGCCACCTCCGGGCGCACGTCCTTCTCCCAGAACCAGACCTGCTCGCGGGCGTGGATGCCGCTCACACCCTCCATATCCCAGTGCATGAACAGCTTCATGGCAGCGCGCTCCTCTATGTGGTTGAGCTGGGCTGATAGCAGCCCCAGTGCACGATCTCCGGCGAATACCCGACGAGCACGGACAGCTCGGTCGGCAGCGCTTCCGGGCGAAGCATGTAAGCCGTGAGGCGGGCGTGCCCCTCCAGCACCACGAGACCGCCGCCCTCACGGGGCGCGACGAGTATCATCGGAGGGATGTCGGGATTGCCGACGACAGTGTCGGCGAAGCCGAGCGCCCATTCGCTGCTCACGCCGAAGGGCGCGATGCCGGCGCGAATGCGCGGGGCGGCGTCGGCCGGCAGCCCGGAGCCGCCGGACAACTCGTTCCAGTAGCTGTAGTCGATGTACTTCACCCGCGCCAGCTCCTCCGGGGTCAGCATGGCCCAGTGCCACTGCACGTTGTCGGGGAAGCCCTCGAAGATCCTCTCGTCGCGGCCAAAGCCACGGAATTCGCCCAACAGTTCGCGGCGCGCGCGATTCTCCTCCGCGCTGGATAGATCGGGCTGCAGGAGTACGCACTCGGAGAGGCCGGCCTTTGCCAGCAGCCCCAGCAGCTTCTCGCGGAAGCGGGCGGCCGTGACTTCCGTACGCAGGAAGAGGGCGACCATTTCGTCTTCAGTTGCGGGACGGCAGCAACGCATCACGTTCCCCTCTGTCCGCCTATGCCAGCTGATCGAGGTTGCCCATCACCTTGCGGATCGCCCCCGCCACCAGCTTCGCCACCTCGATCCCGTTGGGGGCCCGCAGCGGAGTCGTCATGCCGGTGTGAGTTGCCAGATGCTTGGCGGCCACCGGGAAGTCCTCGACGGAGTAGTCGACCGGCCGGGAGTGCGGGCAGCTCCAGGGGCAGCCGTGGCCGTACGCATCCTTGGCCTGGAAGACGGTCATGGCCGGCAGGATGAACGCCTGCCAAATGCCAGTCTCCAACCCTTCGGCTCTGAGCGCCGAGACGATCCTGTCCCGGAAGGCAGGCGCGTCCTGGGCGTGGCCCAGGGCTTCCATGTCAAACCGAAGGGTGTAGTTGTACCAGTTGTGATCGTAGCCGCCCGGAACGGTCGGCAGAATCAGCCCCGGCACTCCAGTCAGCTCACTGGTCAGACAGGTGGCGTTCTTCTGCTGGGCAGCCAGGTAGCCGTCGAGCTTCCTCAGTTGGGCGCGCCCCCAGGCCGCGCAGAGGTCGCTGTTGCGGTACATCCAACCCATGGCGTAGACGTGATAGTCGCGCCGACCGGTGGGCGCGGCCTGTTCGCCGAAGGACCAGAGCGCCTGCGCCCGCCGGTACATGCCCTCGTCGTCGGTGACGAACATGCCGCCCTCTCCGGCGGACAGACACTTGTTCTGGTTGAAGCTGAAGGCCGCGCAGTGGCCTAGCGTCCCGACCTTCCTCCCGTTCAGCACCGCGCCGTGGGCCTGACAGGCATCCTCGATGACCATCAGCCCATGCTTGGCGGCGATCGCCATCACAGCGTTCATGTCAGCGGAGAGGCCGTGCAGGTGAACCGCGATGATCGCTCTCGTCTTTGGCGTGATGGCAGCTTCGAGCTTGCCGGGATCGATGTTCATGGTGTCGAAGTCGATATCGACGAAGACCGGGATGGCGTTGTGCTGCATGACACAGGTGGCCGATGAGGACCAGGAGTAAGCGGGCACGATCACCTCATCGCCGCAGCCGCATTCCGCCGCCACCAGGGCCATGTGCAGCGCGGCCGTGCCGGAATTGGTGGTGAGGGCATACCGGTTGCCGTTCCAGGCCGCGAACTCCTCCTGGAACGCGGCGCAGTTCGGGCCGAAGGCATGGTTCGTTCCCTCGAGAGAGGACAGCACCATCCTGCGGTCCTCGTCGTCGATCGGCGGCCACGGCTTCACCGCCCCGTCAGGAATGGATGGCTTGCCGCCCTTCGCGGCCAGTAGTTCTTTCATCTCTCTGCTACCTCTCAGCTCACGGTCTCTTGGATCGTATGCTCGGCGAACTCGCCGATCTTCATCCACTGGACGCGATCCCCGATGTGCCCGCTCACCCTCCTGACAACCTCCTGCAGCGCCGCGAACCCCTTCTCCGCGCCATTCGAGTACAGGGTTTGGGAATGGGCGTGGAAGACGATCGGGCCTCCCGCCGCCAGGAGGTCGGCGAATCGCCCCGTCCGCCCATCCTCGGAGAGGTAGTAGTCGGCCATCTCCGAGATGTCCCCTCCTCCGTAGATGGTAGACCAGAAGGGCTCATCGGCCTTCGACGCGCTCACTACGCTCACCACGAACTCGTCACGCTCCCGGTCAGCGATCATCACCGGCGACGGAACCGGCGTCGAGGCGTCATCCGTGTTCAGGAAGTAGAACGTATGGCCGATGCCGTTGATCCGCTTCTCCGCCTCCAGCACCGCCCGCGCGTAGCGCATTTCATCGCCGCCGAAGCTGCAAGGCTGCGTGATCCCCGGCGCCACGATCCCCACGTTCCTCAGGATTCGGAGGCCCTCCGCCATGTAGGCGGCCAGGGTCTCGCCGTCCTGCTGGGCCATCCACTCGTGCTCTGTGATCGGGAGCAGCTTCCGGTTCTCAGTATCCCAGGCCAGGGTATGGGTGAGGATCTCCGGCGTGATATCGAAGTTCTTCACATACTCGACCCGGACCAAGTCGATGAGCTCTGCCAACTCCCGTTCGGTATAGCCCTCCACGTGGTCATCGATGAAGCCCAGCCCCGCCGGGCACGGGAGGAATGAGAACTTGCCCTTGACGCCCGCCGACTGCGCCCACGCGATGAGCTTCTTCCAGAAGGCGTTGGGCACGATCCGCGACTTCTCCATCTCCCGCCAGCGATCCAGAAACAGGCTGAACTCGCCGCGCGACGGGGGCAGGATGCCGAGGTCGCTCTGCTGCTTCCGCAGGTAGTAGGACACGTTGATCGGGGGGTCATCTACGATGAAGACGACCGGAACTCTGTCGCTTCCCATCAGCCTGCTGCTCCTTCGCGCATCCTGTATCGAGACAGTATGCATTTCGTCGGATGACGGTGCCCCCCTCTGTCACAGCGGGGAGTCGAGCACCGTGACCGCGGGAATCCGGGGTGGTGAAGGATACTGACCGGCGCTGCCGGAACGCGCGCCCGATGCTACAGAGCTATGACCCGCAAGCCCCTCCGGATCACGCTCGCCACAGAGGTTCAACCCCCGGCGGCGTAACGGGCCGCGCCCTGCTGATCGGGTTTGCCCTCACGCCGGTCAACGTGTTGTTCCAAGTGAAGTGCCTGTGGACCTGGGGTGGGTTCACAGGGGCCGAGTCCCTGTTCGCCAACGCCGTCGCCCTGCTCTTCCTGCTTACTCTCTGGAACGCGCTCGCCCGTGCCCGCCACTGGCGGTTGCTTCTGGGGCAGGGCGAGATCCTTACCATCTACCTGATGGTGGCGATGGGTACCGGGCTGACCAGCTCAATCTGGGACCTAGGAGGCCCACTGGCGGGGACCATCACCTACCCCTTCTGGTTCGCCACGGACGAGAACGGTTGGAGAACGCTGGTCTGGCCTTACCTACCTTCCTGGCTGACGGTGCAGTCGAGATCGGTGCTGGAGGGGTTCTACACGGGAACGGGGGAGCCGTACACGCGCGAAGTGCTGGCGGCGTGGGCCGTGCCTGCCCTCTGGTGGGCGAGCTTCATCGCCGCGCTGATGTGGGTCTGCTTGTGCCTGAACTCGATTGTGCGCCGCCGGTGGGCAGACGAGGAGAAGCTGCCCTTCCCGCTCACGGTAGTGCCGCTGGAGACCACCTCGGAGCGGTCGGGCATCCTGCGCAACAAGCTCTGGTGGACCGCGGTTGCACTCTCGGCCGGCATCGGCATCTGGAACACGGCGGCCGGGGTCGTGCCCAGCCTTCCGAGCATACCGCTGGGGTTCGACTACGGCCCCTACGTGCAGAACCACCACCCCTGGAGCCTGATCCCGTACCAGGCTATCACCTGGAACCCGTGGGCGATCGGGCTCTGCTATCTCATGCCCCTGGACCTGGCTTTCTCGCTGTTCCTCTTCGATGTGCTGTGGCTCGCGCTCTTCGTAGTGTCGGGCCAGCTCGGGTGGTGCACCAGTCCGTGGACGGGATTCCCGTACGGCCAGGACCAGACCGCGGGCGGCTTCATTGCGCTGGTGCTGGTGGCGGTGATGCTGGATCGGCAGTACTTGCTCCAGGTGCTGCGCAGAGTGGTGGGGCTGCCGTCGGTGCTGAGCGATGAATCGGGCGAGGCCTTCAGCTATCGGACCGCCTTCATCGGGGCGGCGCTGGGGCTGTGCTTCCTGGGGTGGTGGCTGCTGCGAGGGGGGATGACCCCCTGGGTGGTGGCGGTGTTCCTCGGGATGTACTACGCGATGGTGATGGCGGTGAACCGGCTGCGGGCCCAGCTCGGCCCACCGACGCACTCGGTGGAGCTGGCGATGCCGAACTGGATGCTGCTGGACCTCGCCGGCACCCGCACCCTCGGGCCGGGGACGCTGGCGATGTTCGCGCTTATCAAGCCGTTCCTGCTCGAGCAGCGAAACAACCCCGCGCCACTCCAGCTCGAAGCCCTTAAGATGGCGGAGGGGGGACGGATGCAGCGCCGCCGCATCGCGCTGGCGTTGGCGGTGGTGGCGCCGCTGGCGGTGCTCTCCTACTTCTGGGCGAGCATACATGTGGGCTACCGCCTGGGGCTGGGGACGGCGAATACGGCCCAGGTGATGCTGGCCGTGCCGCGCTGGCTGATCGAGGACCTGTCCGAGGAACTGCGCTACCCCTCCGGCTACAGCCCCTCGAAGAGTATGGCGATGGGGGTGGGCCTGGTCATCACAAGTCTGCTGATGGCGCTGAAGCTGTATCTCCCCTGGTGGCCGTTGCACCCGGTGGCCTACCCGATCGCGCTCTCGGCAACCATCCAGTCGATGACGCTGGTGATCTTCGCCACCTGGCTAGCAAAGGCGCTGCTGCTGCGCTACGGCGGCCTGCGCGCCCATCGCACCGCGCTGCCCTTCTTCCTGGGGCTGCTAACTGGGCATGCCACTGCCTACACACTGCAGCGGGTGGTGTTCATGATGCTGGGGGTGAAGCTGTGATGCGTAGGGGATAGACGGAGCTTGGGCGGTCGGGAGACGCTATGGTCCGAACTTCGGCGGAGGGCTCACAGGCCTAACAGTGAAGTTCGCTAGCGCGTAGACGTTTCCGTCCCGGTGCCGCGGCGGATATGACACGTCCTTCGGCCCTCCGGCCGGATTATCCCCGGGGTGAGCATCTTCGTACAAAGTCACTATGTCGTCCCGAAGTAGCGGCGGTTCGGCTTCACTGAGGGCCGCGTTCATCCCATAGCTGCAACGCGCGCCTGACCGGTCTCGCGGGCAGCGCAGAGTCCGGGGGTCCACCACGAATCCCGTTGTCTGCAGGGCATCGACCCACCTGTTGGCTGGCGGGAATCTCCCGCCAGCCATATCCGCGTACATGTGCATTGCCATGTTGAGATTGTAGACGTTGGCAATGCAGGTCATAGTGTCGCGCGAGTACGGCGGCGCCGTTGCCTGTAGCACTATCAGCACGACAAGAACACCGATGACAAGCCCAGCCGCAGCATAGGCGCGAGCACTCATTGGCAACCCCCAGGCTACCGAGTTCCGAGACAGCGAATCTCACGCCCCGCATTCTACCCCCGGCTCCCCGCGAATGGAACTCCTTTGTATCACGCCTGGCCGTACCATGCTCATGCAAACGAGCACTTGCATATTGTAGATTGCCTATCGCCTGGGTAGTCTTATTCGGGGATGTCTAGGTAGGTCAGAAGGGTTGTCTTTGGCGATTCGGAGGATTGCCTGCAACCTTGGCGGCGGGCTGACAGGCACGCTACTGCTCAACGAGCAGGGAGCGGGGTCGCTTCGTCGCCGGTTGCTACCCGCGTTTGCCGCCCTGTTATGCGCCCTGCTGTTCCTGTCTCTCCTGCCCGCACAGGCCGCCACCTACTACCTCTCGTCCAGCCAGGGCAGCAACAGCAATGACGGGCTCTCTCCGCAGACCCCCTGGCGCACTCTCGATCGGATCTTCGTCAAGTCCTCCGAGGCGGCGCCCTTCCTCCCGGGCGACAGCATCCTGCTGAAGAAGGGCGACACCTGGGATGGGCAGATACGGCTCATGGCGCAAGGAACGGCCAGCGCGCCTGTCCTCCTGGGCGCCTATGGCAGTGGCGCCAAGCCCATCGTGTTCGGCGATAACAGGACCGCGAAGTGGACGCCTGTTGCAGGGCACCCGGGGATCTATGTCACCCTCGTCGGCGAGGGGTCGATCATCGGCAAGGTCTATCAGGGGTCGGCCACCCTTACGGGCGTCCCCAACCCCGGGCTTAACCTGAGTATAGCCGCGAACCGAGAAGCCTACCTGAACACTTTCAAGCCGGGGTCGTTCGGCCCCACCGGAAACACCAACGCGCTCTGGGTGATGACGAGCGATGGACTGCCGCCGACGAGTGTACGGGCATTCCGCACCGCCGCCGTCTATATCTGGGCTGGAAGCAGCTATCTGACAGTGGACGGCCTGGACATCCGGGCTAGCTTCTTTGGCGTCGATGTGAACGCGGCTGACCACATAACAATCAGGAACGTGGAGGTGCAGGATACTCTCGGCCTCGGCATCTACCTGAGGCTCGCCGACACGAACTGCCTGATCGAAGGCAACACCACCACGCGAACCGGCAACGATGGTATCTACGTGCTGCAGGGGCAGAACAGCACCATCCGGGGCAACACCGTATCGCACGTCACTGACAACGTCCTCGGGTTCACCGTCGCTGGCGACCAGTGCGGCATAGGTCTGGAGCAGTCCAAGAACACCCTCGTTGAGCATAACACTGTCTCGTTCACCAGGCAGAGCGGTATCGACTACTACTCCGAGCAGGGGAGCACGGTCAGGTACAACTTCATCTACCTGCCGGGCACCGGGGGAGCCTTTCCCCACGGCACTGATCTATCCGTGTATGGGAACATCTTCTATCTCGGGGGCACGGCTCACGGCGTAAGCGCGACCAATGCTGGCGCCGGCCAGATCCTGGTGTACAACAACGTCTTCTACCAGGCGAGCGGGTATGCCCTGATGGGGTCGAGCAGCGGGGGAGGCCCGGTCAGATTCCTGAACAACATCGCCTTCGCCGGGGATGCCGCCTGCCGGCTGACCAACTACGACACGAACGTCAGCTCCGACTACAACTGCTTCTTCACGGCGAGCCCTCCTGACTTCTACCAGGGGACAAGCGACTACTTCAGTCTCGGATCGTACCAGTCCGCCACCGGGCAGGACGCGCATTCGATCTTCGCGGACCCAGGGTTTGTCTCCCTGAGCCCGGCGGGGGCCACCGATTTTCAGCTGAGCCCGAACTCGCCCTGCCGCGAGGCCGGGGCCGACTTGCGCGCGCAGGGGATCATCGGTGTGGGGCAACAGTACACTGACTACGCGGGAGTGTTGGCGCCGCAAGGCGGGCGCTACGATATCGGGGCCTACGAGTATGTGGTCCTGTCGGGCGATCGGACTCTCACCATAGGCCTCGCGGGTGATGGCAAAGGACTGGTGAAGGTCGCAGGGGTCAGCCAGGCCCTGCCCTGGTCAGGCGTTCTTCCGGTCTACTCCGAGGTGACGCTGGAGGCCGTGCCCAATCCCGGGTCTGCGTTCGCCGGTTGGTCCGGCGACCTCCTTGGCAGCCAGAACCTCACGACGATGACGATGGCGAGTGACTGGGCCATCACCGCTAGCTTCACGGCAATGGATTTCTCCCAGCTCTACCCGGATGTTCCCCGCGGCTACTGGGCCTATGACGAGATCATCGCCGTCCATAACGCGGGAATCGCCTCCGGCTATCCCGACGGCACCTATGGTGTCGCGGTTGTTGTCACCCGGGCCCAGATGGCTGTCTACATGTCGCGCGCCCTTGCCAGCGGAGACGCGGCGGTGCCGGAGGGGCCGGCGACGCCATCGTTCCCGGATGTGCCGGTGGATCACTGGGCCTATCGCTACATCGAGTATGTGAAGAGCCGCCAGATCGCCGACGGGTATCCGGATGGCAAGTACCACCCGTGGGACGACCTGGACCGTGCCCAGATGGCGGTCTTCACCGCGCGGGCCATGGTCGACCCCACTGGGGACAATGGGCTAGCCAGCTACGTCCCACCTACCAAGCCTACCTTCCGTGATGTCGGTACCGGCTACTGGGCCTACCGGTACATCGAGTATCTCGCCAGTCGCGGAGTGGTCGGCGGCTACCCCGACGGGCGCTACTACCCCAGGGTCTCCTGCACCCGCGACCAGATGGCAGTGTTCGTGGCAAGGGCGTTCGGGTTGGTAGTGTAGGGAGCGGAACTCCGTCCTGGCAGGCCGGTAGGCGATCCCCACTCTACGCCGAAGTGTGGGCCACGATCGTATCGCGCGACCCGGAGGCCCCAGCCATGGATTGGATCGACACCCACATACACATCAGCGGCGTATCCCCTGACGGCACAGTACGCGAGCATCTTGTGGACAACGTGGCCGCGGTGCTGGACGGCGCGGGGTGCGATCTGCGCTTCGTCGTCAACTGCTGCGAGGCGGATAACGCGGCTGAGTTCTCGCGGATGAAGGTGGACCCCGAGGCGGTGCTGGAGGGAACCCGGCACATACGCATGCTGGCCGAGCGGCTGCCGGGGCGGGTGTACGGCGCGTTCCTGCCCAACCCCCACTTTCCCGACGCCTCCCTTGCGGCGGCGGAGGTGGCCTTCGGGCAGTGGGGGTTCGTGATGCTCGGGGAGATGGTTCAGTACCTGATGCACTACCGGATGAACAGCGACGCGGTGGAGCGGTTGGTGCGGCAGGCGGTGGAGTTCGACGTCCCCGTCCACGTGCACATCTCCACTTCGAACAGCGCCCAGGGCTCGTTCACCTCCGGCACAGAGGAGCTGTACGACTTCCTGGAGTTGGTGCAGCGCGTGCCCGAGGCGAAGTACATACTGGCCCATTTCGTGGGGTCGCCGAAGTCGAACCCGACCGTGGTGGAGGGTTACCTGGATATCATCGACCACGAATTGGGGGGTTGGCCGCGCAACTTCTGGGGGGAGATCATCCACTTCCACTCGCCGGGAGTCCCCGTCGCGCTGGCGCGAATACCCCATGACCGGCTGATGGCCGGCACCGACTGGGTGGGGCGGCCGGGTCCGCCTTTCCTCCCGTATGGCATCGTCTACGGAGTGCAATCACCCGAACAGAACCCGTATCCCCCGTCTGCAGCCAGCCTGGCCGACTTCCTCCGCCAGGCCGGAGCTTCCGAAGAGACGGTGACGGCGATCGCCTGGGGGAACACCGCGAAGCTGCTCGGGCTGGGCGGGCCCGCCTGATCCCAAGTCCCGACCACCAACAGAGCGGCGGCCTGTGACCCACATGGGGATCACACGCCGCCGCCCGTGCTCATCTGGTTGCGCGGCTACATCGGCAGTCTGAACGCCCTCGCTACGAAGACCGCGATCTGGTCTCTGGTGCAGGGGGTGCCGGGGCCGTAGGTGCCGTCTTCATAGCCCTGGACCACCCCGGAAGCGGCCGCGTACTCCACGTACTTGTGCGCCCAGGCCCAGTCGTTGTCCTTGGTCACATCGGGGAAGGTGGGATTGGTCGGCGGCGTGTAGGCGCTCATGCCGTCCTCGCCCATCGGCTCTGCGATGGCGCGGGAGATGAAGACTGCCATCTGTCCCCGGTCGACCGGGTCAGTTGGGCCATAGAGGCCGGTTGGATAGCCGAGCACGATGCCATGTGCGCAGGCATACTCGATGTAGTCGTAGGCCCAGTGCTTGGTCGGCGTGAGCGGAACGTCCGGGAACGTCGCCTTGGCGGGCCCGGGCGTGACGTTCGCATCGCCGCCGGCTATGGCGCGAGAGATGAAGACCGCCATCTGGTCCCGAGATACGGTCCCGGTGGGCCCGTAAGTGCCATCGCCGAAGCCGAGAACGATTCCAGCGTCACGGGTGAGTTCGATTGGGAGCAGCGCCCAGTAGTCGGCGGGAACATCGGGGAAGGACCCCTTGATCACGTTCACCACAACATTCGTCGGCACTTGCTGTCCCGCGCTGGGGTAGTAGATCGTTGCCACTCCGACGACGGGCCGGGCGCGAAGGGCATCGGCGCTTACATCCGCGGCGAAGGCTATGGTCTTCGTCTCCCCCGCGCCGAGCTCCCCTATCTCCCAGTCGAGGCTGTGTGTGTTCACATCGTAGGCAGCAGCCTTCGGATCGGACAGGATCAGGGTGCTGTCGTCGAGCTTCCGATCGAGCCTTACTATCGCGTAGGCTCCGTAGACGGTCACACCCAGATTGTTCTTGCAGGTCACCGTGTAAGTCAGCGTGTCCCCGCGATCCACGGGGCCCACCGGCAAGACTGCGATGCTGGGGCCATCGTAGGAGCTGTTGACCGTGGTTTCCCATTCGGCCCGGTTGTTCGCGGTGTTGGTCTCCGAGGTTTCTGCCGCGACATAGGCCTGGTTCGTAACCAGTGTCCCCTCGGCCGCGGTCGCGGGAAGTGCGACGGAGGCGACTCCGGTCCAATCCTCAGCCACGTCGAGCCCCGCCAGATCCGCCACGATCAGATCGCGGCCTCCCGCGATCTCGGGCAGCACCTGGCGCACGACAACATCGGAAGACGCTTTCGTCCCGGCATTCCCGACGCTGACGAGGTAGTAGATGGTCTCGCCCGGTTTGGCGGCGGGCGGCCCCAGCACGCTTGCCCACAAGTCCACCCTGGGAGTCCCACCGAACTGCTGAGGAAGTACATCCCGCGGCGCGCCCCAGGTCGGGTCGCCTGGCGACGTCCAGTCGGAGATGGCGGGAGGCACGGTGTCGGCGCCATTCGAGTCTTCAGTCGCCCATACCCAGATTCGATCGAGGACAGGAGTCGGGGCCGCCTGTGGAGTCGTCAGGAGCAAATGGATGTCTCCGGCCTGGCCGAGAGGAGGCATGGCCACGTCCCATGTCACGACACCATCGGCAGTCTGGCTTGGCGCAAGATCGGCGCTCTCGAACGCGTAGCCCGGCGGCATCGTCACGCCAAGGTATAGCCGATCCGATCCCGGGCTGGTTATGCTGCTCGTCCCGAGCAATGGATAGCCGTTGCCATAGTGCAAGGTATAGGTCTGGGTCTGCCCCAACCCCAGGCGTTCCGGGCCATCGATCAGGCCGAAGATCCGGTCCCGGCTGGGCAGCCCGGCGTATCTGAGCCACCAGACGCGCGAGTCGTCGAAGTGCACTGTGTGTCGCGTGTCTTGGCCGCCGCCCCATGCGCCCAGGACCGCGTAGCGCGGGAACAGCCACTTGGCCGCGGGGGCTTTGATAGTCGACACCTGTTCGCCATCGAGGGAGAGAGTGACAGAGCCATCTCCGCAGACGTAGCGCACCTCGACCTGATGCCAGCTACCCGCAGTCAGGCCGATGCCCGCGGGCTGAGCCGAGTCCAGGAGCTGGAATCGACTCGAACTATCAGACAGCGCCTCCCAGCCCACATAACCACTCCAGCTGGCGCCCGACACCGGGTACTCCTCATCGAACTTGAAGCCGAAGAACGTGGACGAGTCCGGCTCAGTGCGGTCGGCGACATAGACCCAGGAGCGGACACTGATCTCGGCCTGGCCGGTGGGCTCGGTTGGCAGGGCCATGAGCATCCCCGTGATGCCCTGATCTGCTATCTCGGAGGACATGACGTACTCGCCGGTGTGAGCCCAGGGCTGACTTGATAGCATCTCACGCCAGGTTCCGGCCGTTCCCGGGCCAGCAGCGAGGGTGCCCCAGGGATAGCGAGTGGTCTCGAACCCGGCGAGCGACACCGTTCCCTTTTCAGCCCGCGCGCCGATCGCCCCGATGGCATCGATATCTGCTCCGGCCCAGGGGTAGGCGGACTGCACCTGCGTTGGATCATCAGTGACTCGCACGTAGTAGAAGACATCACCCGGATCACAGAATGGCTTGATGTCGATCCCCGTCGGCTGGCCCTTCAGCGTCCCCAGGTCAACCCAGTTCCCACCATCCTTGCTGATCTCGACCTTGAACCACTCAACCTGGCCGCCGACCTCATAGATGAACAGGTCGCGGCCGTCCTCAACGGCGTCCTGGTCGATAAGACCGTTGTCCACAAAGCGGATCGTCAGCGATCCGCCCTCGCCTAGAGAGACGGCGTTATCATGAGTCGCTTCGATGAAGTCCGGCGGGCCAAGCGCCCACTCGGGGTCAGCGTGACTCGAAACAACTCCTGGCCCGACGCTGAAAGCCACCACGTCGTCTGCGAAGGAGATCTCCCCGAGGGGGTACTCGACGCCGCCAAACTGAACTGCGCTCGCGGACGCGGCCGCCACGAACATAGCCGCAACCGCGAACAGCGCCAGATAGAGCGAACTGGCGCCGTGCCCCGCGCCGACTCGCGATCCCGCCTTCACTCGCCCATCTTCCATTCCAGACCTCCCTGCTCAGCTTTGCGCAAAGGAGCAACTCCAGCCACGGCTGGCGCTCGGAATCGGCCCAAAAACACGCTAGAGTGCCAAATTCCGACAGATACGGCCCGGTCCTTGTACAAACGGGAGACATGACCTAGGCCATGTCTCCCGTTGTTCCAAGAGTCTACCGCTATCGGGGCGCGAAATGAACGCTGCGCCCGAAATCGTTCAGCACGCGGCCGGCTTCAGCTCACGGCCCGCCCCACTCCACCCCGGGTGAGGTATCCGGATCAGCCGGCAGCAGGCGCGTCACTTCCGCGATCGTGGTGATCCCCTCTGCCGCCTTGCGGAGGCCATCGGCAGCGAGAGTGGTCATCCCGGCTCTCACTGCGGCGTCCCGAATAGCCTCTGCCGAGGCGCGAGCGCCGATGAGGCGCTTGATCTCCGGCGTCACCTCCATCACCTCGTAGATGGCTGTGCGGCCGTGATACCCTGTGTTTCGGCAGGTGCTACAGCCCGCGCCGCGCATGAATTGGGGGCTGCCAGGTAGCTCGTAGCCGCCGAGCTTCGCCCGCTCCACCAGCGGCGAGAGCACCGAGTAGGACGGTTGGTCCGGGGCCCCGCATCCGGCGCAGACCTTGCGCACAAGGCGCATGGAGACCAGGCAGATCATGCTCTCGGCGACCGCGAAAGGCTCCACCCCCATCTCCAGTAGACGCCAGACGGCGCCGGTCGCGCTGCCGGCATGCAGCACGCTCATCACGAGATGGCCGGTCATGGCGAGCTTAGTGGCCATGTCGGCGACCGCGAGCGTGCGGATTTCGCCGATCAGGATCACGTCGGGGTCGTGCCGCGCCACGGCCCGCGCCGCCTGCTCGAAGGTGAAGCCGGCCTTCACGTTCACCGCTGCCTGGGTCGCCCAATGCCCGAAGGCAAACTCGACGGGATCCTCGATTGAGATCGTCTTGATCTCCGGGCTGAGCAGGTTCTTGAGCGCCGCGTACAGCAGCGTGGTCTTGCCGCACCCACTCGGGCCGGCGACCAGGATGAGGCCGCAGGGCAGGTGTAGCAGGCGCTTGAAGCGCTCCAGGTCAGCAGGGCCCATCCCGAGGGTGGGGGTCTCGAGGGTGGGAAGCTCCGCGGCCTGAACGAGCAGCCTCATCACCACACTCTGACCGTAGACAGCGGGCAGACTCGAGACCCGCCGCGTCATGCTCGACCCCGTCGATGGTGAACCGGAAGCGGCCATCCTGGTTGGTCTGTTCCTGGTCGAGCGCCATTTCAGCACGCTGCTTGATGGAGACGACGAGTGGCTTGTGAGCCGATCGCGGCAGCTCCATCACCGGATGGAGAACGCCGTCGAGGCGAAGCCGGATGTCCGTGATCTGCCTCGCGGGGTCGAGGTGGATGTCGCTCGCCCGATCGCGAACCCCCGCCGCGAGCAGCGCCTTCAGCAGGTTGTCGACAGCAGTCTCCTCCTCCGTGCCGGGGAAGCCGGCCGGGGAGGACTCGAACTGCACGTCCTTGCCTGCTGTCCCCTGTGGCGCATCCTTGTTCAGCGATGCTGCCAGCGCCTCCAGCTCTCGCACATTGACGCCGGCCGAGGAAGGGTGGCTCATGCGGCCGAACTTGTCGAGGTCGACGCGGCGGAACCGCCACTGCCGACCCACCTTGAAGCCCCGCACATTCCCTTGCTTCAGCATTCGCTGGAGAGTGGAGCGGCTCACCCCCAGCACGCCCGCGGCCTCATCCAGGCTAACCATGTCCTCACTTGGTACTGCAGCTTCTGGGGCACCGGACTTGCGCTTCGGCATTTCAGGCTCCTTTACACACCATTGTAAGTCACAACAGTTTATGCCCTGCTATGGAGAAATGTCAAGATAAGTCAAAAAGATTGTTGACTCGTTATGACACATTTCTGTTCGGCACTTCCGGGCAGGCCGCAGGTAGCCGCTAGGTTGCAGCAGAATTCGGTGCTGCGACCATGGAGGGGATACTCAACAGACCTCTGATGTGCATCGCGCTGGCCTTCGCGGGTGGGATCGCCCTGGTCGCTGCCTGGGGTGGCCTCAGCCTCTGGGCGCTCGGGGGCCTGCTCCTGCTGTCCGCACTCACCTGCGTCTGGCGCAGGGCCCCGCAGGTGGTAAGCGCGGCGCTGCTGGTTGCCGCCGCCCTGGCGGGCGGCGCCGTCTACTCGCTGAGCGAACTCCAGCCGCGCTCAGACGTCTCTCTCCTCCCCGAGGGCGGCCAGACGCTGGTGGGGACGGTCTCTGGGGTTCCCAGGTACACCGACGGGGTCTGGCGCTTCGCATTCACTGCAGAGCGGCATGAGCAGGGGGCGGGAAGCGAGCCAGTTAGCGGGGTGGTCTATGTGCGGCTGCGATCGGATCACCCCGTCGCGCGTGGACAGCGCTGGCGGCTGACGGGCCGCCTGCAGGAACCGCGAGGTGAGCGCAACCCCGGCGGTCGCTCCGAGGCGGCGGTGCTCTCGGCCCTGGGCGCGAGCGCGGCCCTATCTGTTGGCGGGGCGGAACTCGCGGAGCCCCTCGGCCGCGGCGATCTCAGCCCGCTGGCGGCGCATGCCTTCGCGGCCCAGCGGCGTGCGCTGGGCCTGCTGGAGCGTTACGTCGGCGGACCCTACCGCGGGGTGACCGCGCAGGTGGCGGCGAGCGTGATTTTCGGCGTGCACGCCACGCCTCCGCCAAGCGAGATCACGGAAGACTTCCGGCGAGCGGGCACCATCCACCTCCTGGTGGTGTCCGGGGCGATGGTGTCGATGGTATTCGGGTTCGCGTTCCTACCGGGTGCTCTCGGGGCCGGGTGGCGGCGACTCCTAGTCGAACGGCAGATGGGCTGGACGCTGAGCGGGAAGGGCCGCGTGAGGCGATGGCCCGGGCTACTGGCCACCGTGCTCGGGGTGATCGTAGTTCTGTACTATGCCATCCTCACGGAGGGTGGGCAGGCGGTCGCCAGGGCCGCCTTCATGGGGGTGTTCGTGGGGTTGGCGTTCGCGCTGCGGCGGGTCCCGGCGGTGGCGAAGAAGCACGGGCTGAACATCGACTCGTACACGCTGCTGGGCGTGGCAGGGCTGGGAATCCTGGTGATGCAGCCGGCCGCGCTCTTCCAGCCGGGGTTTCAGTTGTCGTTCGTTGCCGCGCTGTCCCTGATCTACCTCACCCCGAAGCTCGAACGCTTCCTGCCGGGAGTCCCGCGCTGGCTCCGGATCGGCCTCGCCGGCACTACCGCGGCCCAGTTGGCTACCTTCCCCATCCTCGCCTGGCACTACGGACAAGCGCCCCTCGGCGGCTTCGGGGCGAACCTGATCGCGGTGCCGCTGGCCGGCGTCGTGCTCGCCGCGGGCATGGCGACCTGCGCACTCGGAGTCGCCGCGCCGCCCCTCGCCTTCCTACCCGGCTGGGTCACAGGCATAGCCACTCGCGGCATGATCTGGGCGAGCAGCGCCTTCGCCTCCATCCCCTGGCTCTCGCCGGAGGTGACAAGGCCGAGTTGGGTTGTTATAGTGGCGTGGTACGCGGGACTGGCGGGGGCGGGGGCGTGGCTCGGGAGGAGAGGCTCGCGTGTCCGATACTGAACGGAAAACAGGAAGAGGCGACTCCTGCGCCTTGTGGTTCCTCGTGGGCCTGGGACTGGCCATTACGGCAACCGCGTTCTACCGCGGCTTCCTTGTCGCGGGTGGGCTGGCACTCGCTTGGATCACTGTGCGAACGTTCGTGCCGGTGTTCAGGACCGACACCCGCACAAACGTGGCCGGCAAGGTCGTGTCCGCCGTGTCCTTGGCCCTCAGCATAGCGGCGTGGGTGGCCCTCGTCTCGTGTCTGTTCGCGTTGCGGCTTCCGACTTTCTCTGCCGGATCTGCCCTGCAGAGCTTCAGCTACCGGCTCCTGGAACATGCCTTCGCTCCATCGGTCCTGCTAGCGTTCCTTGCGCTGGCCGTGGCAGCAGCAGCCAAGGACAGAACAACGCGGGCAAGCGCGCGTCTAGCTTTTGCAGCCAGCGGCATCGCTTTCCTGACCTCGGCCGGGCTGCCGTTCGAGCTGCGGGAGCAGGGCTCCTCGCGGAAGATCGCGTGTCTCAGTAACGTGAAGGACCTCGTGATGGCGATGACGCTCTACGTCAATGACAATGACCAGCGATTTCCACCTGCGACGACGTGGAGCGACGCTATGCTGCCTCATGTGGAGGGTAAGCAGGGCTTCCTCTGCCCGGAGGCGCCGGGGATAAGATCAGCGTTTGCCTACAACGCCGCCGTGAGTTCTGCCATGTATGGTTCAGTGACCGACGCGTACCGGCTAGTCACGATCTTCGAGAGCGACAGGGGCTGGAACGCGGCTGGCGGGCCGGAGCTCTTGACAGATGAGCCGAGACACTTTGGCGGAGATGATCTAGGATTCGCAGATGGGCACGCGGCATGGCACTCGCGGGCGAAGGTTGTGCCGAACGACCCCAAGGGCGGATGGCGAAAGGCATACCCAGAGGAGTCTCATCTGCAATGGAAGCCGTAGTGTGGGCTGACGAGACACCATGACCATTCGCCGCGAACGGCTACTGCTACTGATCCTTCTTGCCGCGGTGATTGCGGTGTGGTGGTCCGCGTGGGGGGCGGTGTCGGGGGGGCTGCTGGTCACGGTGCTGGACGTGGGGCAGGGCGACAGCATCTTGGTGCAGGCACCGAGCGGGAAGACGATGCTGATCGACGGGGGCGGGATGCGCGGGCAGGAGGCGAGCGGGTA
This sequence comes from uncultured Armatimonadota bacterium, assembly GCA_963699135.1. Taxonomy (GTDB): domain Bacteria; phylum Armatimonadota; class Hebobacteria; order Hebobacterales; family Hebobacteraceae; genus JBEKKD01. The sequence goes on from OY969415.1 coordinate 4,052,423, forward strand.
TGATGTCGGGCGCGAGGTGGTCGTGCCGGCGCTGCTGGCACGGCGAGTGAGAAGGATCGATGTGCTGGTGATCACCCACCCGCACCAGGATCACATCGGCGGGCTAAAGGCGGTGGTCGATGCGGTGCCGGTGAAGCTGGTGTTCGACCCGGAGCTGAAAGACGATAGCGCGGAGTACCGGGAGCTGAAAGCGGAAATCCGCCGGAAGAAGATCCCAGTCAAGCGGGCAACCGAGGGGCAGCAGATCAGCCTTGGCGACGGAATTCGCCTGGAGGTGCTGAACCCGCCCTCGCCGCGGCTGAAGGGCACGGACGCCGACGCCAACAACAATTCCGTGGTGATGCGCCTGACCGATGGGCCGCTGAGCATGCTCTTCGCGGGCGACATCGAGAAGACCGGCGCACAGCGCGTCGCGCGGTGGGGCGAGTCAGTGCAGAGCACCGTACTGAAGGTGCCGCATCACGGGTCAGCCGGCTCGGCGATCCCGGAGTTCCTGGACGCGGTGAAGCCGAAGCTGGCGGTGATCAGCGTGGGCGCGCGCAATGAGTACGGGCATCCGTCGCAGGAGATGCTAGACGAGCTGAACCGCGTGGGCGCGCAGGTGATGAGGACTGACCGCGACGGCGCGGTGACGATCAAGTTCCGGCCGCCGAAGTGGTGGGCCTGGGGCTACGGGACGCGGAAGGGGAAGGGGAGGACGCTGTCGGGAGAGGTGAAGAGGTGAGAGCGGAAGCGAAGCTGCGGGCGCGGGTGCTGGACTCGGTGGCCTCGGACGAGGTGGTGGCGGAGCTGTACGCGCGGGGGGCGGACGTGGAGGCGGTGCGCGCCATCGCCGCGCGGGGACTGGCGCGGGCGATGCTGGTGGGGCCGCTCAAGCTTGAGGAGGCTCAAACGCTGCGAAAAGCCGCGGCTGCCGCGCAAGGGATGGCGGTGATGTCCCGGCCGGCGGGACGGCAGGACCCGACGCGGGCGGACGTGGTGGTGATGGCCCCGAGCGACACGCTGGCCGCCATCGCGGCCCAGGTGGGTGGAGAAGTCGGGGCGCGGATGAAGGCCGCGCTCGCGGGCTTCCTGCACCCTGTCGCGCGCCTGCTGCGGTGCCGCGATCGCGAGCTGGCGCTGGGCGAGAAGACGCTCATCATGGGCATCGTCAACGTCACGCCGGACTCGTTCTCCGGTGACGGGCTGGCTGACAACACGGCGGCCGCGATCGCGCAGGGCAAGCAGATGGTCGCCGACGGCGCGGACCTCCTCGACATCGGTGGCGAGTCGACCCGGCCGCGGGCGGACCCGGTGAGCCTGGATGAGGAACTGGCGCGGGTGCTGCCGGTGATCCGAGGGCTGAGTACCGAGGTGGAGGTTCCGCTGTCCATCGACACCTACAAGTGCGCGGTGGCGAAGGAGGCGCTGGCGACGGGCGCGGTGATAGTGAACGACATCAGCGGGCTGCACTTCGACAGCGACATGGCGAAGACGGCCGCGGAGGCCGGCGCGGCGGTCGTCATCATGCACATTCAGGGCACCCCGCGCGATATGCAGAAAGACCCGAAGTACGACGACGTGATCGGCGAGATCAGCGACTACCTCGAAGACGGAATCGCACGAGCGGAGGCGGCGGGGCTGACGCGCGACCGGATAGTCGTAGACCCGGGCTTCGGGTTCGGCAAGACTGTCGAGCACAATCTCGAACTGCTGCGACGGCTGCGGGAGTTCCGCTCCCTGGGCTGCGCGGTGATGGTCGGAACCTCGCGCAAGTCCACGATTGGCAAGCTGCTCGGCGACGCGCCGGCTGACCAGCGTCTACTGGGCACCGCCTCGACCGTGGCGCTGGCGATTGCCGCGGGCGCTGATTTCGTGCGGGTGCACGACGCAAGGGAGATGGCCCAGGTGGCGCGGGTCGCCGATGCCGTCGTGCGAGTCAAGCACGAGCCGCCGCCCGGGAGCGAGCACAAGTGGGCCCATCAGCGAGAGCAGGAGTGAGGTGAGTCGGCGCGCGTTCCTGGCCCTGGGGTCGAACCTGGGCGATCGCCGGCAGCACCTGCGCGACGCCATCGCGCGGCTGCGGGCGACAGCGGGCGTGAACTTGCTGCGGCTTTCCCGCGTCTATGAGACAGAGCCGGTGGGAGTGACGGAGCAGCCGCAGTTCCTGAACATGGTGGCCGAGATAGAGATCGCCGATGGCATCAGCGGCCGCGGCCTGCTCGAGATCGTGAAGGCCATCGAGTTGGAGCTGGGCAGAATAGAGCGGGAGCGGTGGGGGCCGCGGGAGATCGATATCGATGTGCTGCTGGTGGGTGAAGAGCAGGTGAAAGAAGCGGACTTCGAGCTGCCCCACCCGCGGATGTGGGAGCGGGCGTTCGTGATGGTCCCGCTGGCAGAGTTGGCGCCCGACTTGCGGGGACCGGGGGGAGAGACCGCGGGGAAATCGCCGCGCGGCTGAGGCAAGAGCAGGGGATTCATGCCGACGTTCAGCTATGAAGTGAGGCAGTCGACCGGGCAGATAGCGACGGGCACCATCGAGGGGGAGGATCAGCACGCGGCCGTCCGGGCGCTGCAGGCCAGGGGCTACTTCGTCATCGGCGTGAAGCCGGTCAGGAGGCAGGTCCGAGACCTGGGCGGAGTCTCGCGAAATCTGCTGGCGCCGATCTTCTATCCCGTCAACAGCAAGTCGCTGGCGATCTTCTTCACCTCTCTGAAGGCGCTGCTCTCTGCGGGGATGAATGTCAGCGAGGCGATGGACTCGCTCTCGCGACAAACCTCCAGCCCCACTCTCAGATTGGCCGCGTGGGAGATGTCCGAGGCGGCGGTGCAAGGGCGGCCGATGTCGAGCCTGCTCGGCCGCTTCCCGTCGGCCTTCGACGATACCGTCACCTCGATCCTGGAGGCGGGCGAGCAGTCCGGCCTGCTGACCCAGGCCGCCGAGCGGATCGCGAAGCACTACGACCGCATCTTCCAGCTCGAGCAGAGCTATCGCTGGCAGACCTTCTATCCCAAGATTCTGCTGATCGCTCTCATCGTGATCCCGACCCTCCCGACGCTGATCCTCGGAAGCGTGGGGGCGTGGCTGCGGCAGGTGCTCACCCTCGCGCTGCCGACACTCGTCATCATCCTCACGCTCTGGTACGGATGGCGGGCGCTGCGGAACATCCCCGCCTTCTCCGCGGGGATCGACGGCGCGAAGCTGCTGGTGCCGTGGTTCGGGAGCTTGGCGCGGCGGATCGCCGCCGCGCGCTGGGCGCGCGCGCTGGCCACGTTGCTGGGCGCGGGGGTGCCTGTGCACCGGGCGATGCTGGCGGCGGCCGCCGCCAGCGGCAACAAGTCAGTCGAGCAGAGCCTGGTGCGGGAGGCGCAGGGCCTGCTGGAGGGGAAGACGCTGACGGAGGTGGTGGTGGCGAGCCGCGTCGTGCCACCGATGGCGATCGACCTGCTCCACGCGGCAGAGAGATCGGGATCCGTAGAGGATGCGCTCGACAAGGTGGCGGAGTACTACGAGTCCGAGACCGACGTCGGCGGCAAGCAGACCGCGGTGGCGGTGGGAACCGGCATCTACCTGCTGATCGCCCTGCTGATCGGCGCGGTGGTAGTGAAGTTCTGGAAGGGGTACTTCGCCGGGATATCGGAGTTCATGCCGTAGTTGGCGAGCGCGAGGTGAGAGTGGAACCGGAAGTAGTGAGGACAGTGAAAGAGGTGCGCGCGCGGGTGGCGCAAGCGCGAGCCGAGGGCAAGTCCATCGGGCTCGTGCCGACAATGGGCGCGCTGCACCAGGGCCACCTCAGCCTGATGCAGCGGGCGCGCGCCGAGTGCAGATACGTCACCATCAGCATCTTCGTGAACCCCACGCAATTCGTCGCGGGGGAGGACTTCGCGCGCTACCCCCGCGACCTAGCGGCCGACGCGCGGCAGGCGGGAGAGGTCGGTGTCGATCTGGTCTTCGCCCCCGAGGTGGAGGAGATCTACCCGCCCGGCGACTCCACCTTCGTCGAGGTGACTGGCACGCTGGTGGAGGGAATGTGTGCGCCCCACCGGCCCGGGCACTTCCGCGGGGTCACCACTATCTGCGCGCGGCTGTTCGGCATCTTCATGGCGGATCGCGCCTACTTCGGCGAGAAGGATTACCAGCAGCTTCGGGTCATAAAGCAGATGACGCGCGACCTGAAGATGCCGCTGGAGATCATCGGCATCCCCACGCTGCGAGAGTCTGACGGCCTGGCGATGAGTTCACGCAACGCCTATCTGTTGCCTGGGGAGCGCGCGGCTGCGACCGTGATCTACCGCGCGCTAGCGGAGGCGAGGCGCCAGTTCGAGCGCGGGGAGCGATCCGCTGCCGCCCTTGTCGCGTCCGCGAGCGCGACCATCGCCGCTGAGCCGATGGCGCGGGCGCAATACGTGGAGCTGCGGGACGCGGAAATGCTGGTGCTGATCGAGCGCGTCGAAGCTCCCGCCGTGCTGGCCGCGGCAGTGTTCGTGGGGAAGACGCGGCTGATCGACAACGTCGTGCTCACGCCCGGATTCGTTTCGGCCACACCGCAACCGCGTTCCCAGTAACGATGAGAGCCGCGCCCTCCCAGAATCCGTGGCCGAGTGGTCGACGGAGAAGGACCTGAAGCGCGTCACTTAGTCAGCGGCGTGGTTCGCAGCAACGCAGCGATCTCGACCGCCCGGTGCAGACGGTTTCGATTCCCTCTGCCCACAGCTTCCCGAACGAGTTCCCCAATCGCGACGCACTCAATGCCGTTCTTCTCGAACACCTGCAACTGCTCCGGCGCTTTCATGGCCCCGTGGACAAACACCATCTGATAGGGTTGTCCTCCGAAGGCGCGACGCACAGCTTCGGCTATACTGTCTGTCCGGTACTTCTTGTCAGCCCACTCTTGTGCGGCCTCCACGGGACGCCTATTCGCGACTAAGTTCCCGCTCCTGCCGCTCAGCGCGCCAATCGGACTAATACCGATCTGCACTTCAACGTGAAGTCGGCGATCTGGTATCCCGTCGGCCCCGAGGCGGATCGCCAGCAGGTCGATCTCGCGATTGCCGACTCTCTGGCCCTCAAGCACAAAGTAGCCCAAGCTCTGGTATGCGAGGCTTACTAGGTCTTCGGAGATTTCCAGTGGCATGTCATACCCCCTGTATCTTGCTCACTATGCCAGGTCACCCGCGACTGGTTGCAGATGAATCCGGCCGCCAGCACGACAAGCAGAATCAGCACACCCCTCAATGCCGTAGACATGCTACCCCGATTCCCCTGACCGGTTCCTCTCCCTTCCAGATCGCGACTGCTCCGTCACAGGCAGGAGGAGCGGTAGTCCTGTCGGAAGAGATCGGTAAACGGGATACTACGCAATCTTGTGAGGTGAATGCCGGTGGACCAACATCGCGAGCTGCAGGAGTGGGTCGACGAGATGGCACGCATGTGCCAGCCCGATTCGGTCGTGTGGACCGATGGGTCAGATGAGGAGTGCCAGCGTCTGACCCAGGAAGCCATTGCCAGCGGCGAGGTGCTCCCCCTGAACCAGGAGAAGCTCCCGGGCTGCCTCTACCACCGCACCGCTGTCAACGACGTGGCCCGCACCGAAGACCTGACCTACATCTGCACGGCCCTACGCGCCGATGCCGGCCCCACCAACAACTGGATGTCTCCCGACGAGGGATACCGGCGAGCGGGTGATATCTTCAAGGGCGCGATGAAGGGCCGCACGATGTACGTGATCCCGTTCTCGATGGGCCCCGTCGGCTCGCCCTTCAGCAAGATCGGTGTAGAGCTCACGGATAGTATCTACGTCGTGCTGAATATGCGCATCATGGCCCACGTCGGCGCGCCCGTGCTGAAGCAGCTTGGCCCCGGTGGCGAGTTCACCAAGTGCGTTCACAGCAAGGCGGACCTCGATATCAGGAAGCGGCTCATTCTCCACTTCCCCGAGGAGAACACGGTCTGGAGTGTCGGCTCCGGCTACGGCGGGAACGTACTGCTCGGGAAGAAGTGCCTGTCGCTCCGCGTCGCCAGCTACCTCGGGAAGAGAGAGGGTTGGCTGGCCGAGCACATGCTCATCATGGGCGTGGAGAGCCCCGAGGGACGGATCGAGTACATTGCAGCCGCTTTCCCCAGTGCCTGCGGCAAGACCAATCTCGCTATGTTGGTGCCGCCAGAAGGGCTGCGGGTCAAGGGTTACCGGATCTGGACTGTCGGAGATGACATCGCCTGGATGCGCGTCGATACCGACGGCCGGCTGTGGGCGATCAACCCGGAGACAGGCTTCTTCGGCGTCGCTCCCGGCACCGGCACGAAGACCAACCCGAACATGATGAAGACGATCGGCCGCAATACGATCTACACCAATGTCGCGCTGCTACCGGACCAGACAGTGTGGTGGGAAGGGATGGACGGAGAGCCGCCCGCGGAAGCGCTGGACTGGCAGGGGAGACCGTGGCGGCCGGGTCAGCTCGATGCGGACGGGAATCCGGTCCCGGCGGCTCACCCCAACAGCCGGTTCACCACTCCGCTCACTCAGTGCCCCTCCCACTCCTATCGCACGGAACACCACCATGGCGTACCCATCTCGGCCCTCGTCTTCGGCGGACGTCGGGCGCATCTGGCGCCCCTCGTCTACGAGGCCTTCGATTGGGAGCACGGCGTCTATATTGGAGCCGCCATGGCCTCCGAGCGGACGGCCGCTCAGTTCGGGCAGCTCGGAGAGGTGCGTCGCGACCCGATGGCCATGTTCCCGTTCTGTGGCTATCACATGGGCGACTACCTCGAGCACTGGCTGAACATGGGAAAGCGGATGGCGCAGCCGCCCAGAGTCTTTCACGTGAATTGGTTCCGCGCCGACGAGGACGGAGAACTCCTTTGGCCGGGGTATGGCGAAAACCTACGGGTCATCGAGTGGATTCTCGACCGCTGCCGCGATCAGGCCGACGCCCGCCGCACTCCTATCGGGTACGTGCCGACGCCGGACAGCCTCGACCTCACCGGCCTCGACCTTCCGCGAGACAGCATGGAGAAGCTGTTTGGCGTCAACCGCGAGGACTGGCAGGCCGAGATCGAGAGCGTGACCGGGTTCTTCAAGCAGTTCGGCGACCGGTTCCCAAAGGCGCTCTGGGAGCAGCACGAGGCCCTCCGCCTCCGGCTAACCGCCCCGGTCTCACTGCTGAGACCCGGCAGCGAGATCCGCCCGCTGGCCGTCGAACTCAACGAGACGATCGAGAGGGAGAACTCGCGCGTCTACGCCATGCTCTCCGAGTTCGGCCGGAGGATCTACTTCCCGAAGGGAATCCTCAGCCAGAGCGCGGAGGCGAAGGAGAAGGCGACGCGCTTCGATGCCACCATCGGTATCGCTCGGGAAGAGGGCAAGCCGATGTTCCTGCCTTCCGTCATGCAGCAGCTTCCCAACCTCACCCCGGCCGAGGCCCTGACCTATGCGCCCGCCACCGGTCAGCCCGCCCTGCGTAAGAAGTGGCGCGAGCTGCTGCTGGCCAAGAACCCGAGCCTCGCGGGGAAGAGCTTCTCCCTGCCCATCGTTACCAGCGGGGTGACGCACGCTCTCAGCCTGGTCGGGGACCTGTTCGTGGATAAGGACGATGTCGTCCTACTGCCGGACAAGTTCTGGGAGAATTACGAGCTTCTCTATGCCGCGCGCTACCAGGCACAGTTGGTGCTCTACCCCTTCTTCAGCGCCACCGGCGGCTTCCATCTGGAGGCGCTGCGTCAGGCCCTCGCCACCCGGACCGGAAGCTGGAAAACCATCGTCGTGCTCAACTTCCCTAACAACCCGACTGGTTACGCGTTGACCAGGGACGAAGTTGACGCCGTCGTCACCATTCTGCTCGAAGCCGCCGACAATGGCTGCAACCTCGTTGTTGTGACCGACGATGCCTATTTCGGCCTCTTCTACGGCGACGACGTGATGCAGGAGTCGCTCTTCGCCCGCCTCGCCGACTCACACGAGCGGATACTGGCGATCAAGGTCGACGGACCCACCAAGGAGCAGTTCGTGTGGGGCTTCCGCACCGGCATGATGACCTTCAGCGCCCGCGCCGACCTTAGCGAGGAGAAGCTCTACGCAGCGCTGGAAAGGAAGGCTGCCGGAGCCATCCGCAGCGCCATCTCCAACTGCTCCCAACCAGCCCAATCGGTGCTGGCGAAGGCCCTCGCCGGGGAGACGATCGCTGCCGAGCAGCAGGAGAAGCGCGGCATCCTCGAAGCCCGGGCGAAGGAGGTGGGCGCGATCCTCGCCTCGCCCGAGTTCGCCGATGTCTGGGAGCCATACCCGTTCAACGCGGGTTACTTCATGTGTCTCCGGCTGAAGGGCATTTCATCTGAGGTCTACCGGAAGCACCTCCTCGAGAAGTATGGCATCGGCGTGATCGCTGACGGAGAGCACGACATCCGGGTGGCCTTCTCGGCGGTCGAACTAGCCCAGCTGGCCGAACTCTACCAACTCATGGCGGCCGCTGCGCGGGAGCTTCGCGCTGGCAGGTAGACTGCGCCCGCGTCGACATGGGCGGGATAGCTCTCGGAGAGACAGATGAGGGTATTCGCGGTCATCAACGGCTACACGGGCGCGCTCTGCTTGCGCGAGCTACTCGCGGAGGGGCACGAGGTCGTCGGGGTCGTGACATCGCCGCCGTCTCGACCCAGCGACAAGCCCGACGAAACCGTCGTTGGCGTCGCTACCAAGCGCCTGCTCCACCTCTACCTGCCGTCGAACGAAGTCGTCGCAGCGCCAACCCCGGAGTTCCTGGATCTGTTCCAGCGGGCGAAGCCGGACTTGCTGGTGTCGATGCACTACGCCGCCATCTTCAAGCCGGCGATACTCCAGATACCTCCCCTCGGGGCAGTCAACATCCATCCGTCGAGACTGCCTGAGGGACGTGGCATGACCCCGTCATTCTGGTATCTCTACCTGGGGCACGACACCGCGTGGACGGCTTTGCACTACCTCGACCCGGGCGTCGACTCCGGCGACGTCATCGCCCATGCCTCCGTCCCCATCACCCACGACGACACTGGGGTCACCGTTGGGCGGAAGCTATCGGAGGCGGCCTGGGAGGCATTCCGCGAGCACCTTCCGGGGATCATGGCCGGGAACGCCCCTCGCCGCAAGCAGGACCTGTCGCAGGGCAGCTACCTGCGCGCAGGCTTCGACTGGGGCTTGATTCAGTGGTCGCGGGAGGCGAAGGCCGTCCGCGGACAGATTCGCTGCTTCACCAGCAGCCCAAGTCCCGCTCGCACCTTCCTTGCCGGCGCCATACTGACGGTGAACGACGCCGAAGTCGTCGACCCGAATGACGGGGCGCTGGCTCGGGAGGGCGCGACGCCGGGCGAGGTGGTAGCGCTCACCGGGAAGGGTCCGGTGGTGCAGACGGGATCCGGTCAGGTGGTGCTCACCGGTTACGCCGTGGACCAATCAGCGGCCGGCAGTGCGATCAGCCTGCTGGGAGGAAGTGCTCGCGTGCTCCTCGGCTGATGCCGATGGGACGGGCCTAGTCGACGAGCACGAGGCACTCGGGAGCCGCGGTCACGCGCTCGCCGCAGTCGGTCCGCTCCGCCGCCTCGTTCATCCGGAGCGCCATCTTCGAGAGTTTGCCGCTGTCCCACATCTCGATCAGCGCCTCCACCACCTTGGGATCGAACTGCGTCCCCGACTTGGCCTTCACCTCGCGCAGCGCCTGGTAAGGTGACGTGCCTCCTCGGTAGGAACGGTGCGAGGAGATCGCATGGAAGGTGTCGGCAACTGCTACGATACGGGCCGGGAGAGCGATCTTGTCGCCCGCAATTCCGTCGGGATACCCGCCTCCGTCCCATCGCTCATGATGGCTGCGCACCAGAGAGAGGGCTTCCTCGCCAGGATTGAGCGGCCGCACGATCTCCTCGCCGATCACCGTGTGCTGGCGGCACACATCTATCTCCTCGGGAGTAAGCGGCCCTTGCTTGAGCAGGATCGAGTCGGGAATCCCGATCTTCCCCAGGTCGTGGAGCGAGCAGTAGGTCCGCAGCGTCTCGAGGGTCTCAGCGCTCACGCCGAGCCCCTCGCCCATCTGCACTGCGAGCCAGGTGACCGCTTCGCCGTGCGACGCGCTGTAGGAGTCCCGGGCGGCCAGTGTCCTGACCAGCACGTGCAACGTCTTCAGGTAGGATCTCCTGAGTTGCTGATGCAGCTCCGCGCTCTCGATGGCCTTGCTGGCCATGTTGGCGAGAGTGGTGAGCAGGCTCAGGTCCTCCCCGTCGAAAGTCTCCTGGCGGATCGCGGACAACGCCCCGGTCACCATCCTGGACACATTCATCGGCGCCGAGATCGCGGCCCTGATCCGATCCCACGCCCGGAGCTGGTGAGCGATCTCCGGCGCGCTTTCGAAGGAGTGGATGGACGGGCCTTCCTGCGCCGCCGCTCTGGCCATCGCGATCGGATCGCCCTGGTTCGAGTCTGTCTGGGCCAGCGGCCCAGTGCTCCGGGACAGCAGGCACTCCCCCTTCGATGTGTCGAGCAGGACGAGCGAAGCTGCGTCTGCCTTCATCTGGTGCGCCAGCGCCTCCACGACCAGGTCGGAGATGCGCTCGATATCAAGAGCGCCGGCCAGATTGGCGCTAGTCTCGCATAGCTGGTTGAGGCGGGCAACACGGGCGTCGAGCGCGCGGGCGGTGTCATGGAGCTGATGGATGAGAGAGCGATTCTCGGCGCGCTGCTCGCGCTCTTTGTCGGCGAAATAGGCGACAGTGCAGGCGAGGAACGCCAGCAGGCCTATCAGCAGCAGGAGTTCGTTGTAGTCGGTACCGGCCACGTCCTGGCCATAGGCCACCAGGAGCACGAGGGAGATGCCCAGGGCCGCTACCAGCGAAAGAGCAAGCCACAGGAGTTGCTTTCTGCGATTGTCGGGAGCGTAGTCGCTCGCCGCTATCGGCAGGCGCGGCTCGGCGTGCTGAGATTGCATGGCGCTAGTACCCATCTACCCGCGGGAAGATGCCCCCGCGCGTTGGCTCTCTCAGGCCGGATCCCCGCATGGCGCCAAGTATCACATGGCTTATTCCACGAAAGCCAGGCACTCTCGCGACGCCGCCAGGAGTGCCCTCAGGGAGAGGAAATGCCCGACCGCGTCAGAATCCTACCAAGGCACGCTACGCCGCCGGCCGATCGCCGCCGGCGTGCCTGTCAGAGGTGTGACCCTCTTTCCGCAGTCATCGCGCGTCCTGGCGCCGCCAGGGCACGGGCGTGACCCCGAAAGAGCAGAGCGAGGTTGCCCACCAGGCATGATCCTGGGGTCACACCCCGGGTCCAGGAGGAGTCCACATGAAGGTCACCATTATCGGGGCCGGGAGTATCGGTTTCACCCGCGGGGTCGCGCACGACATCCTCTGCGTGCCAGAGTTCACCGACACCGAGTTTGCTTTCACCGACATCAACGCGCGCAATCTCGACATGGTGTACCAGCTTGTCAAGCGTGACGTCGACTCGGCCGGGCTGCCGGCGAAGATCACCGCCACCATCGATCGCCGCGAGGCGCTGAAGGGTGCGAACTACGTCTTCTCCGTAGTGCGCGTCGGCGGCCTCGAGGGCTTCGCTACCGATATCGACATCCCGCTGAAATATGGCGTCGACCAGTGCGTGGGCGATACTCTCTCTGCCGGTGGGATCATGTACGGGCAGCGCAATGTGCCGGTGATCCTGGAGTTCTGCAAGGACATCCGCGAGCTGGCCGCGCCTGACTGCCTGTTCGTCAACCACGCCAACCCCATGGTGATGAACATGTGGGCCGTCAACGAGTACGGCGGCATCCGCAGCGTCGGCCTCTGCCATGGCGTGGAAGGCGGTCACCACATCATCGCCGACGCTTTCGGCCTACCGCGGGAAGAGGTCGATATCATCTGCGCCGGCATCAATCACCAGACCTGGTACATCAGCATCAAGCACAAGGGCGAGGACCTGACCGGCAAGTTGCTGGCGGCGTTGGAGAAGCACCCGAAGTACCGCAAGACGGAGAAGGTCCGCATCGACATGCTGCGCCGGTTCGGCTACTTCAGCACCGAGTCGAACGGCCACCTCAGCGAGTACGTGCCCTGGTATCGCAAGCGGCCCGATGAGATCGTCCGGTGGATCGATGAGGACTTCACCTCCTGGATCCACGGCGAGACGGGTGGCTATCTGCGCGTCTGCACCGAGAATCGCAACTGGTTCGAGACCGACTTCCCCGAGTGGATGCAGAGGCCGCCGCTGAAGTATGGCCCCGAGACCCGCGGCGGGGAGCATGGGTCCTATATCATGGAAGGGCTCGAAACCGGCCGCCTGTACCGCGGACACTTCAACGTCGTCAACCACGGGACCATCAGCAATCTGCCCGCTGACGCCATCGTGGAAGTGCCTGGCTATGTCGACGCGAACGGGATGAGCATCCCGCGGGTGGGCGACCTGCCCTTGGGTTGCGCCGCGGTGTGCACTGCCAGCATCAGCGTGCAGCGCCTCGCCGTCGAAGCCGCAGTGCACGGCGACGACGTGCTGCTGCGGCAGGCGATGATGATGGATCCGCTGGTGGGCGCGGTCTGCAATCCCCCCGAGATCTGGCAGATGGTGGACGAGATGCTGGTGGCCGGCGAGCAGTGGCTGCCGCAGTACAAGCGGGCCATCGCCGACGCCAAGAAGCGCCTCGCTTCTGGCAAGCGGATCCCCACCAGGGAGTACCAGGGCGCGGCGCGACTGCAAGTGCGCACGCCCGAGGAAATGCGCGCGCAGAAGGGCTAGCCGGCCGCGCGCAGCTAAGCCGACGAACGCACGGCAGGGGATTTCCTCTGCTCAGCAGACTGAGGAGTGACCTGATGAGAGAGAAAGTAGTTCTGATCGGAGCCGGAAGCGCGAGCTTCACCCGCGGTCTGGTAGCCGATCTGGTGGCCCGAGGCTGGGAGATGGATCTCGGCCTGGTGGACGTCGACCCCAACGCGCTCGCGGTAGCAGAGGGCCTGGCGCGCAAGATGATCGAGGCGAAGAAGGTACCCATCAAGCTCACCGCTAGCACCGATCGCCGCGATGTGCTCGCGGGCGCCACCGCCATCATCTGCACCGTCGGTGTCGGCGGCCGCAGGGCCTGGGAGCAGGACGTCTTCGTTCCCCGCAAGTACGGCATCTTCCAGCCGGTTGGAGACAGCGTCATGCCCGGCGGCTCCTCCCGCGCGCTGCGGATGATCCCCGCCATGGTCGGCGTCGCCAAGGATGTGCTCGACCTAGCCCCCAGCGCGCTCTTCTTCAACTACGGCAATCCCATGCCGCCAGTCTGCCGCGGCATCCGCAAGGCCACCGGCGCGAACGTGGTAGGTCTCTGCCACGGCGTCTTCCATGTGGGCTATGAGCTGTCCCAGCACCTCGGGGCTGACTTCAGCCGCTTCAAGTACACCGCGGTCGGCATCAATCACATGACCTGGTTCAACGACATCCGGGTGAATGGCCAGGACGCCATGCCGCAGTTGCGCCAGGTGGCCGAACGGAAGCTGGCCGAGTTCCCGAAGGCGCTGGCCAAGCTCGGGCAGAAGTTCGCCGAGGCTGGCACCGCGCCGTCCTGGGAAGGCTCTCTCGACTCCTACAACCCCTTCAGTTGGCAGCTTACCCTCCTCTTCAACGCCTACCCGGCCTGCAATGACCGGCACGTCACCGAGTTCTTCCCCCGCCTCTTCGCCAGGGAGAAGAGCTTCTTCGGCCAGACCCTCGGCGTCGATGGCTATCGCTTCGAGGAAACTATCAAGTGGGGCGACCGCGGATTCGAGGAGATGCGCGAGATCGCGCTCTCCAAGGACCCGCTTCCCGCCGACTACTTCGACCACATCAGCGGTGAACACGAGCAAGTCGTCGATATCATCGACAGCATTCGCACCGACGCCGGCCGGGTCTATTCGGCGAACCTTCCGAACAAAGGCCAGGTCCCGAACCTGCCCGAGGACGCCATTCTCGAAAGCCCTGCCGTCGCCGATGGCGCCGGGGTGCGGCCGATCGCGCTCCCGCCGATGTCACCGGGCCTGGCTGGCACACTCGCCACTCGGCTCCAGTGGGTCGAGACCATCGTAGACGCCGCGCTCGAAGGTAACCGGGGCAAGTTCATCCAGGCCCTGCTGCTCGACGGCGCGGTCGATTCCATCGACCAGGCGACCAAGCTCGCCGACGACCTGCTCGCGACCCAGGCGCAATACCTGCCGCAGTTCGGCGGGTAGTCCGCATGCTCGGCGACGCGGGGCCTCATCGTGGGTAGGCGGATCTCCTGCGTGTCCATCTGGCCGCGAAGCCTGCGCATCAATGGCCTCGCGGCCGAAGTGCTGGCGCGCGGCGACACCAGCCTCGACGCGGTCGAGGCCGCCCTGCGCGCGAGCGAGGACGACACCAGCGACCTGAGCACCGGTTGGGGCGGCCTCCCCAACGCCGCGGGAGAGGTCGAGCTAGACGCCGCCATCATGTCCGGCCCGGGAGCGCGAGCGGGCGCGGTGGGAGGGCCTGAAGGCGACACGCTACGCCATCTCTGTCGCTCGCAAGGTGATGGAGCTTACGCCGCACCTGCTCCTGGTCGGCGAGGGGGCGCAGGCCTTCGCCCGGCAGCACGGGTTCGAGGAGTTCGAGTTGCTGACCGACGCTAGCCGCCAGCGCTGGGAGGAATGGCGGGCGCAGAACGCCCCGCCCGCTCAGAGCGGTCACGACACCATGGCCACGGTAGCGATCGACGTTCGCGGTGACATCGCCGGCGGCGTCACCACCAGTGGCACGGGGTTCAAGTTGCCGGGGCGCGTGGGCGACAGCGCCATCATCGGCGCGGGGATCTACGTCGACCAGAATGTGGGCGGAGCCGCGGCGACCGGAGTGGGGGAGGAGGCGATGCGCGTCTGCGCCACCTTCACTGTGGTCGAGCTGATGCGCCGCGGGGAGTTGCCGAGTGAGGCCTGCACGCACGCCCTCGAGAGACTGATCGCGGCGAACCCCGCGCTCGGGCAGAAGCAGCTCGCCCTCGCCGCCTTGCGCGCCGACTCCCAGGCCGGCGGCGCCAGCCTCCGACCGGGTTTCGCCTACGCGCTCTTCGAGGGGGCCGAGAACAAGCTCGTCGACGTCACGCCCATCAGCGGGTGACCAAAGCCGCGTGCAGATAGTGGAGGAACAGAGTGGAAGGTTCGTTGGAGAGAGTCAGGCGCGTGGTGGCGCTGGAGAAGCCTGATCGCGCTCCGCTATTCGATCTCATCAGGAATGACGCCGTCTTCCAGCACTTCAACGGCGGCCAGCCGGTGGAGATCAACGACGACATCACAGGCGCCCGCGCCGCGGCCAGCGCGGTGGACGGTTCCCGCGGCGCCCGCTGGTCGCCGGCCCAGAGAAGACGGAGCTTCTGGACGGCGGCCGGGAGCGGCGCACTCTGCGCTGGACCACCTGGACCGAGCGCGTCAAGTATGCCTCCAGCGAGGAGTACGCCGAAGTGAAACGGCGCGAGCTAGCCGGCTGGGAGGAGGAAGTCAGTCGCCCCAGCACAGACGACAATCACGACCTGATCGAGGTAAGGTCCCGGTTCGGCGACGACTTCTACCTTCTGATGTCGGGTCCGTCGCCGAGGCTCATGGGCATCTGGTCCGAGGTCGGTCTCGAACCGTTCAGCTACTACTTCTACGACTGTGAAGACGTGATCGTGGAGCAGATGGAGCGGAATACCGCCTTCGGTTGCCGCTGGGTCGCGGGCTTGCCCGACGACGATCCCTTCGACTGCGCCTTCATCGGCGAAGACATCGCCTTCAAGAACGGCCCCATGTTCCGCGTCGACTGGCTCGAACGGCACTACTTCCCGCGTCTCGCGCGGGTGATCGCGGCCCTTCACGCCAAAGGGAAGAAGGTGATGTTCCACTCCGACGGCAACCTGAACGCGATCATGGATGGGTTGGTCGAGGCCGGGACCGACCTACTCAATCCCATCGAGATTCTCGCCGGAATGGACCTGGCCGACCTCCACCGCCGCTACCCGAATCTGGTCTTCGCGGGTGGCATCGACGTTAGCCAGCTACTCCCGTTCGGCACTCCCCAGCAGGTTCGCGATGCGGTGGTGAAGGCGATCGACGACACCGAGGGGCGCATCCTCGTCGGCAGCAGCACCGAGGTCCACAACGCGGTGCCGCTCGAGAACTTCCTGGCGATGCGGGAGACGGCGATGGGGTACCGGTTCTAGCGCGCTGTGCTGTCTAGCCAGACGATCGCGTCCGGCGCTACTGTCCGCCCTGTTCGGCCGGAGTGCCGAGAGGTGCCGCCCCAGTTCGCGCTTCACGTGGGAGCGCTCGAATCGCTCCCGGCCCCCCGCGTGCAGTGCCCGTAGGTCGGTGCTCTTGCCGTGCGGCAGCTTAGCGGCGGGGAGGCTGGTCTTCGCCAGTTCGCCGAGTATCTGCTTCAGGTTCTCCATCTCCTCGTGCTGGAAGTCCATGTTTTCCAGCACGAGCTGATGCATCTCGACCACGTGCTGATGGTCCTCCTGCGCTCGTTGTTCCTGCATCACGGCAATCTGTTTGTCTCTGGTCTCGGCCAGCGTGGCGTAGAGCAGCACGATGGAGCTGACCGCGACTCCCACCGTGTTCAGGTAGCTGTTCATGGCCAGCACAAACACCGCCTCTCTCGCCCACACGATCAGGGGGATCAGCAGCGAAATGGTCATCAGGATGATGAAGCGGTTCGTGAGGAACTTCACCGGGTAGGGCAGGACGAAGCGGTCGAGAAAGGCATTGATCTTCGCCATCGTCATCTCCTCCTCGCGGCTAGCAACAACCCCGCCGACTCTTGCCGACGGGGTCCCATCTCAGTTGTTCGTCTCGCCCTCTCAGCCCTTGCGCTGCGACCACCGCAGCGCATCTTCCACCAGCCCCCGCGCCTGTCGCTCCGAGTCGCACCAGACGTTCAGCATTAGCCGCTTCGGGTCGAATTCGGCGCACGCCTGCTCCACCTCGGCGGGCGCAATGTTGAACGTGATCGACACCCCCGCCTCCTGGATCTCCCGCAGCATCTTGGCGTGCCGCAGCGCGCTCGTTCCTGGCGCCGGCACCCACTGGATGCAGTGCAACCCCTTCAACGCAACCAGCGCTGACACGTGCCCTTCGGTGCCGATCCCGTCGAGGTGGTAGGCGCCGTTGTCCAGGTGCTGGTAGATCGCTCCAAGCTCCTCCGCGAACAACTCTCGGAAGAGCTTCGGCGAGATCAGCGCGTTGAGATCGCACTGCGTCATGTAAGTCTTCCCGCGCGACACCACCGGCCACCAGGGAGTCGTCACATCCTGCTGACGCGAGACCACCGCGTAGTCTGCATCATAGGCCTCGATCCACAGCTTGTGGATGTGATCTATCGCGGCCTTCACGACCTGGGGGCGGTCGACCACGTCGGTCAGGATCTGCCGGCCCACCGCACTCGCCAGGATGTCGGCGGCCCCGCCCAGATCCGTCAGGCTCACCACCAGCTCGTCGCCCATCTCACCCAGCAGCGTCTCCGTCACCTGCATGATGCGCGGCCACCACTTGCCATCGGGCTGGAAGCGCAGTTTCGGGTACTCCTCGATGTCGGAGAGGAACTGCGGGAACCAGGTGGTGGTGTCGAACTGGAAATCCGCCTCGCCGCCGATGCACGCGTGGAGTATGCCGGGGCCGAAGTTCACGAAGTGATGCGGGAAGCCTTCCGCGAAGTATGCCGTCCTCGCCAGCCGATATCGCGCCTGCGCCAGCGCGTGCTCCGGCCGCCATCGCTCCCTCGGATCGACCTCGGGTGGGGGAGGCACTGAATCGTCCGGCCTCTCCTTCGGGGCTGTCACGACCATCAGCGGCCGGTCCGTCTCCCCGCCGGTCCAGAAGTGGTCAAAGCGAGAGATGATGCTGGGGAACCGCTCACAGAACCTCACGAGGCTATCCTCCCATGCCTATCCGGAATCGCGCAGACCCGGGGGCCCGGTTAGCTATGAATATGGCGCCAGGCGGGCCGCGGTCTCGGCGAATACGCGGTAGTTGTCAGCAATCGCCTGGCTCATGTTCGGCCAGTGCGTGTGATCCGAGCTGGGAGACAGGATGAAGCGGCCCCCCGGCTTGCCCATCGCCATCACTCGCTCTACCTTAGCCGCGAGCTGGTCCGGCGACAGCAGTTGGAGGTCGCCGACCTCTATCCCTCCCTCCAGGGTCATGCGGCCGCCGACCCGCTCTTTGGCGTCGGCCAGAGTGAGCTTGCCCACCGGCGGTGGCTCCATGGGGTTGAGGCAGTCCAGGCCCATGTCGGCGAAGCGCTCCAGCACCGGGTTCATGTCCCCGTGACAGTGCACCCACACCAGGCCGCCGGCATCGTGGATCATGTCGACCATCGGCTTGTCGTAGCGGGTCACGAAATCATCGAAATCCGCGGGCGAGGCCAGTGGCGGGATGCACAGCTCCGGCCCGACATAGCCGAACAGCGGCCCGACTCCCTGCTCCAGATACCTCTCGAGGACTGCGTACTCACGCGCCGCCGCTTTCGCCACCATCTCGTGGAGCAACTCCCGCTCGTCGTGAAGCCAGTAGCCCCACACTTCACTCCCGGTGGCGTCGTTCACCGTATACATCGGCTCCCTCAGGCCGGCCATCACCAGCCCGCGCTCTCCGATCTCGTCCACTCGCTCCGGGAACGCGCTCGCGTCGGGGAGATCGGCCTCGGGGATCGACAGCCAGCGCCTGGCATCCTCGACCGTCTCGATCAGGCGCTTCATGGTGTAGCCTGGCTTGCCACCGCGGTGGTGCCGCGAGATCTGCGTCAGGTCACCCGCCGGCGTCCGCGTCGTGACCGTCCGCTCGTACCACTCGGGGTCGCCGGTGTCGCGGTCCTCGTAGCTCACCTCGACCGGAGACGGGGACCACTCGCCTGAAAAATGCAGGATATTGTCCAGCTCGAACTCGCCGACGAGGTCGCACAAGGGCTGCCACTCGGGGCGCGGCGCTGGCACGAACGGGTCCACACCCCAGAGGCGGATCGGCACGCGGTCCGTGGGCTCGCCCCGGATCGCGCGGAGGCATCGCTCTCGACTCGACATGGAGGGGAGCATCGGGGGCGTTGGCCTACACGACTTCGACCGTCAGATTCCGGTTGGTGTAGATGCAGATGTCAGCCGTGATCTCGAGCGACCTCCGCACCACTTCCTCCGCCGTCAGGTCGGTGTGTGCGATCAGGGCGCGGGCCGCGGCGAGCGCGTAAGGCCCGCCGGAGCCGATGGCGAGGATACCGTCGTCGGGCTCCAGCAGATCGCCGTTCCCGGAGACCAGCAACAGGTGGTCCTTGTCCGCCACCACCAGCAGCGCCGCGAGTTGGCGCAGCGCGCGCTCCGTCCGCCAGTCCTTTACCAGTTGGTAGGCGGCGCGGGGAAGATTCCCCGCCGATTCCTCCAGCTTCGCCTCGAACCGCTCGAAAAGCGCCAGCGCGTCCCCGGCCGCGCCCGCAAACCCGGCGACCACGCGATCCTGATACAGCCGGCGCACCTTCTTCGCGCCGTGCTTCATCACCGTGTTCTCGATCGTCACCTGCCCATCGCCGCCGACCGCGGTCTGGCCGCCCTTCTGGACGGCGAGAATGGTCGTCCCGCGCAACTGCATCACAGCACCCCCTTCGTCGACGGTACGCCGCCCCCGGTAATGGCGACCGCCTGCCTCAGCGCGCGGGCGAAGGCTTTGAACGCGCCCTCGATCAGGTGATGCGTGTTACGGCCGGCCATCTGGTGCAGGTGCAGGTTCATGCCCGCCGAGTTGGAGATGGCGCGGAAGAACTCCTCCACCAGCTCGGTGTCGAACTGCTTCACCCGCTTCGCCGGCAGGGCCAGCTCGAAGCCGAGATAGGCGCGGCCGCTGAGGTCGAGCGCGCACATCACCAGTGACTCATCCATCGGAATCGCCGCCCAGCCGTACCGCGAGATGCCCACCTTCTTCCCGAGCGCCTGCTTCAGCGCCTGGCCGAGCACGATGCCGACATCCTCCACCAGGTGATGGTCATCGACGTGCAGATCGCCCTTCGCCTTGACCGTGAGGTCGAAACCGGCGTGGCGCGCCAACAGGTCGAGCATGTGATCGAGGAAACCTAGGCCGGTCTTGACCTTCGCCTTGCCCTCTCCGTCGAGCACGAGCGTGAGAGCTATCTCGGTTTCCTTAGTGTTGCGTTCCACTTTCGCCTGTCGCATGCCGCCGCTCCGCCTGAGAGATCGCGGCGAGCGTCGATCCGCTCGCCCAGCCCGCGCTTACTCGTTCCGCAGACGCGCTTGCATCGCCTTGATGTGGCCGTCCAGCCCTTCCAGCCCGGCGAGCGCGCGCACGATGTGCATGTGATCCCCCACCGCTTCTTTCGAGGTGTAGATCACACTCGACCGCTTGAAGAAATCCATCGTCCCCAGGCCCGACGAGAAGCGTGCCGTGCGGCCGGTCGGTAGCACATGCGAGGGCCCGATTACGTAATCGCCGAGCGTGACCGGCGACGACTGGCCAATGCAGATGCAGCCCGCGTGCTTGATCTTCGGCAGCACCGAGAACGGACTCTCCGTGCAGATCTGTAGGTGCTCGAAGGCCAGCTCGTTGACCACATCGATTGCCTCGTCCAGGTCCTTGGTGATGACGATGGCGCCGCGTTCCTCCAGCGCCTTCCACGCAATCGCCTTGCGGTTCAGCCGCTGCACCTGCTTGCTTATTTCCGTCTGCACCGGCTCCACCAACGACCGCGAGGTCGTCACCAGGATCGCCGGGGAATCGGTCATGTGCTCGGCCTGCGCCAGCAGATCGGCCGCGATCAGTCGCGGCTCGGCGTGCTCGTCCGCCAGCACCACCACCTCCGACGGCCCATAGAGCCCGTCGACGCCCACCGCCCCGTAGACCGTCTTCTTTGCCAGCATCACCCAGATGCTGCCGGGGCCGAAGATCTTGTCCACCTTCGGCACCGTCTCGGTGCCATAGGCAAGCGCGGCGATCGCCTGCGCGCCGCCGATCTTCAGGATCTTCTCGATCCCCATCGCATCCATCGTCGCCAGCGTGGCCGGGTGCACGCCACCCGTCTTATCCGCCGGCGTGACCAAAATGATCTCCCCCACGCCCGCCACCTGCGCCGGCGCCACCGTCATGATCACCGATGATGGGTAGGCCGCGGTGAATCCGGGGATGTGGATGCCGACCCGCTCCAGCGGCGTGAACTTCTGCCCCAGCACTGTGCCAAGTTGGCGCAGATCGAACCAGTCCGCCGGCTTCTGCTTCTCGTGATAGCTGCGAACGTGCTCGATCGCCGCCGCCACCGCCTCCAGGAAGTCCGCGCCCGCGATCTCCTTCGCCTGCGCTCGCTCCTCCGCGGTCACGACCATCCGCTCCGTCGTCATGTCGGGGCAGTCGAACTTGCCGCGTGTGCGCTAGCAGGGCCTCGTCGCCGCCGGTTCTTACATCCTCGACGATCTTGCGAACGATCTCCTCTTGCTCCGCCACTTCTTGCAGAAAGGGCGCCGACAGCTCATCTGCTACCTGCTTCGGCGTCCGTGTTCGCGTCGTCACGATTCGCATCGGCTATACCTTTCGTCTATTTGCGCCCAACCGGTTCCCTAGCATCGCTCCAGACAATAGCTGCGTCCATCTGTGGCAGCTATTCGATCCACACCGCGCCTTCCCCCAGCAGCCCTAGCACCGCCGCGGTGAACTGGCCGTCGTGCGCTACGCCATACTCCGGCCCCAGCCGCAGCCGGCGCTCTTCCTCGTCGAGCTGGAGATGCAGCAGCACCTGCGTATCGCCGCGGTACTGCCCGATCATCTCCCGAAGCTGCCCCATCGTATCGTCCGGCGCGTGGGCGGGGACGCGGATGTGCACTCGCAGTTCCGGCTGCGCGGGTGCGCTGGGCTGCTCGGGAGTCTCGGCTTTCGGTGGATCGGGCCGCGCCGCCCGCTTCGGCGCAGACGCCGAAGTTGCCGGCCGCGCGCCTCGCCGATAGGCTCCCCCGTTCCGGCCGTTGCGCGAAGCTCCGCTGCCATTGCGCAATCTCTGCACCGCGTCCGCATCTTCCAGCGGCGCGACCGCATCCGCGATCAGCTGCTGACGAGCCCGGCCTTCCCCCTCTTCTCTCGTGCGCTCATCCGCTTCGGTCCGGCCGCGGACCACCAGAATCGCGCCCTCCACCATCACCTGCACGAACTTCTCGTAGGTATCCGGCCAGATCACCACTTCGACGGTGTTGGTCAGGTCCTCTAGCATGAGGTAAGCCATCATCTTGCCCTGCTTCGTGACGCGCTTGCGGACCCCCGTCACGATGCCGCCGACGATGACCTCTCCCTCTCTCGTCCCATCCGTGATCTCCAGCACCGTCGCCGTCGCGGCCGCCTGAAGCTGCTCCTGCACCGCCTCCAGCGGATGCCCGGAGAGGTACACGCCCAGCAACTCCTTCTCCGCCGCCAGTAGCTCCTTGTGCGGGAACTCGGCGGCCGGAGGCAGCGACGGCGATGGCGGCTGCGTTACCCCTTGCCCGTCCGGAGAGCCGAACAGAGACGACTGCCCGGCCTCTCGATCGCGGTACACCCTCGCGCCCCACTCCAACGCCGCGTCCACGGCCATCACCTGCTGCGCCCGCGTACCCTCGAAGCGCGCCAGCGCGCCCGATCGCGCCAGGCTCTCCAGCGTCGACTTGTTCAGCTTCGCCGGCTCCACCCGGCTGCACATCTCGAAGATGTCTCGGAACGGCCCGCGCTCGGCCCGCTCCTCCGCCAGCGCCTGCACCGCGGTGCGGCTGACATGCTTCACGCTCAGTAGCCCGAAGCGGATCTTGCCCGCCTCGACTGTGAACAAGGCTTCGCTCGCATTCACGTCCGGCGGCAGCACCTCGATTCCCATGCGGCGCGACTCCTGGACGTAAGCCGCCACCTTGTCCTTGTCGTCCATGATGCTGGTGAGCTGCGCCGCCATGAACTCCGCGCGGTAGTGCGCCTTCAGATAGGCGGTCTGGTAGGCGTTGATGGCGTAGCTGGCCGAGTGGGCCTTGTTGAACCCGTAGCCGGCGAACTCGCCATCTGCCCAAGATGGTCTCCGAGATCTTCGCCCCCACCCCGCGCTCGCTCGCCCCCTCCAGGAACTCCTCTCGCACCTTCTCCATCTCGGAGGCGACCTTCTTGCGCATCGCCCGCAGCACACCCTCGGCCGAAGCCATGGAGAGTCCGGCCAGCTCCCGGGCGATCTCCATCACCTGCTCCTGGTAGACGATCACGCCGTAGGTCTCCTTCAGGATCGGCTCCAGTGCCGGATGCAGGTAGGTGATCTTACGCGTCCCGTGCTTGCCCTCGATGTAGTTCGGGATCTGCGCCATCGGCCCCGGGCGGTAGAGCGCGACCAGCGCGATGATATCCTCCAGACGGTCCGGCTTCAGCTCCATCACCACCTGGCGCATGCCGCTGCTCTCGAGCTGGAACACGCCCGCGGTATCTCCCCGGGAGAGCAGCTCGTAGGTCGCCGGATCGTCGAAGGGAATGCTGTCGAGGTCGATCGCTTCGCCTCTGCCGCGCGATGTGTTCGAGCGCGTGCTTCATCACCGAGAGCGTGCGCAGTCCGAGCACGTCCATCTTCAGCAGGCCGACGTCGGCCACCGAGGTCATGTCGAACTGGGTCGTCAGCCCTTCGCCTTCCGTCGAGCGCTGCAGCGGCACCACCTTCTTCAGCGGCTCGCGGGAGATCACTACCCCCGCGGCGTGCGTGCCGCCGTGACGGGCGAGGCCCTCCACTGCGATGGCGGTGTCGAGCAGGTTGCGGACGATCGGGTTCTCGTCGTACTCCCGCCTCAGGTCGGGGTTCTTCTCGACTGACCGGCGATGGGCCGCATCGCATCGATCTGCTTCGCGATGCGGTCCACCTCCGGGATCGGGATGCTCATCGCCCGGCCCGCATCCCGCACCGCCAGCCGCGGGCCCAGCCTCCCGAAGGTGATGATCTGTGCCACGTGCTCGGCGCCGTACTTCTCGGCGATGTAGCGGATCACTTCGCCCCGCCGCTCGTCCTCGAAATCGAGGTCCACGTCCGGCATGGAGATGCGCTCGGGGTTGACGAATCGCTCGAACGGGATGCCGAACTGGAGCGGGTCGAACCCCGTCACGCCCAGCAGGTACAGGATCACGCTGCCCGGCGCCGACCCGCGGCCCGGCCCGACCAGGATGCCGCTCTCGCGTGCGAAGCGGATGATGTCCCACATGATCAGCACATACGTGGACAGCCCTTTGTCCGCGATGATCTTCAGCTCGTAGTCGAGCCGGTCCACGATCTCCGGCGGCGCGCCCGGATACTTCTGCGACAGTCGCTCCAGGCAAAGCTGGCGCAGATAGGAGTCCGCCGTCTGGCCCGCCGGCACTTCGAAGTGCGGCAATACCGTCTCGCCGAACTGGAGCTCGAGATCGCACCGCTCCGCGATCAGATGCGTGTTCTCCAGCGACTCCGGCCATTCGGCGAACAGCGCCGCCATCTCCGCCGGGATCTTCAGGAAGAACTGGTCGCTGTCGAAGCGCATCCGCTTCGGATCATCGACCGTCGAGTTGGTCTGCATGCACAGCAGCACGTCGTGGCTCTGCGCGTCCTGCTGGCGGCAGTAGTGCACGTCGTTGGTGGCGACCAGCCCGATCCCGAGTTCCCTCGCCAGCCGCGCGTTGACCGCGTTCACCTTCGCCTGCTCCGGGATGCCGTGCTCCTGCAGCTCCAGGAAGAAGCGGTCCGCTCCGTACAGGTCCTGGTACTCGCCGGCCAGCCGGCGCGCGTCCTCCTCCCGGTCCTGGGCGATGAGCGTGGCGATCTCTCCGGAGAGACACGCCCCGCTGGCGATCAGCCCCTCTCGGTACTTGGAAAGCAGGTCGCGATCCACCCGGGGCTTGTAGTAGAAGCCCTCGATGTTGCTGTCCGTGACCAGGGCCATCAGGTTGCGATAGCCCGTGTCATTCTCGGCCAGCAGCACCAGGTGGTTCAGGTCGGAGTCGGCCTTGCCTCCCGGTCGAACCGGCTGCGCGGGGCGACATACACCTCGCAGCCGATGATTGGCTTGACGCCCTGCTTCTGGCAGGCCTTGTAGAAAGGGATCACGCCGTAGATGACGCCGTGGTCGGTGATGGCGAGTCCGCTGAGGCCGAATTGTGCGGCGAAAACGGCGAGATCATCGACGCGGCAGGCGCCATCGAGCAGGCTGTACTCGGAATGAACGTGAAGGTGCGCGAAGCGGGGACCAGCGCTGTGCTCCGACACCTGAGTCTCCTTTGGATGCTGGACTGACTGGACGGCGCCGCGCGTCCCTCGCCCTGCGCCGCCCGGACTGACATGGTTGCAGCGGACGGTATCATAGCACCCGAACGGGGGGATGTAAACCGGAAACAAGCGCCCGCTGGCGGGGCGCCAAAGCGGCCCAGAGAGGCATCCACAGGTGACCGCAGAAGACTGTCACACTACTGCTGGAGCCTGCGACCGAGCCAGTATGCTCTGCCCTTGCCCAACCCGCCCCCGCCGCGCCTTCACCCTCGTCGAACTC
This sequence comes from uncultured Armatimonadota bacterium, assembly GCA_963699135.1. Taxonomy (GTDB): domain Bacteria; phylum Armatimonadota; class Hebobacteria; order Hebobacterales; family Hebobacteraceae; genus JBEKKD01. Next base: position 4,077,902 of record OY969415.1, read on the forward strand.
CTGGTGGTGATGGCCATCATCACCATCCTCGCCGGGCTCCTCCTCGTCGCCGCCGTGAGATCGGTGCAGAAGGCCAGATCGACCTGGTGCCTCAACAACCTCCGCCAGCTCGGGATGGCCGAACTGGGCATGTCCATGTCGCCTCTCGCTGCCCGCGACAACGCCAATATCACCCACTGTCCCGCCGGCCCGCCCGGTGACAACTACGGCCACAACCGCTACGTCGAGAACATCTCCTCGGTGAGCGACACCAGCCGCACGGTCTACATGTACGAAAGCAAGGGGACAGGCACGGGCGACGAGTCCGACGTCGATCCCCGCCACCTGGCCGGCAGTAACTTCGTCTACTGCGACGGCCATGCCCAGTGGTCGCGCGAGATTCCCTCGTTCCGGCCGCGCTGAGCCCCCTACAGCCTCCGCACGTACTCCTCTGCTCTGGCTAGCCGAGCCAGCACCCGTTCTTTGCCCAGCACCGCCATCAGCTCGAACAGCCCCGGCCCGGCCGTCCGACCGGTGACCGCGAGGCGAGTCGTGTGGATGACCGGCCCCACGCTGCCGAGGGTTTCGCCAGCCGCTCGCACTACCGCTTCGATCGCGCCCACCTCGAACTCGGCCGCGTCTGACAGCCCACCGCGCACCGCAGCCAGCAGCTCCCCGGCCCCCGCTCGCCGCAGCCACTTCTTCTCGCCCTTCTCGTCGTAGGCCGCCGGCTCGCGGAAGAAGAACTCCGTGAGCTGCGGAATCTCCGCCAGCGTCTTCGCCCTCTCCTGCTCCAGCAACAGCGCCCCGCGCACGTAGTCCGCGTCGAAGCCGGCGAGGTCGACGCCCGCGCTCTCCAGGAACGGCCGCGCCTCCGCCACATAGCCCTCTGGCGACAACTGCCGCAAGTAGACGCCGTTCATCCAGTTCAGCTTCTCGATATCGAAGACCGCGCCGGACTTCCCAATACCCTCGACCGAGAACGCCGACACCATCTCCTCGCGCGTTAGCACCTCCTGGTCGCCACCGGGCGACCACCCGAGCAGTGCCATGAAGTTGGCAAACGCCTCGGGCAGGTAGCCCAGATCTCGATACTCGCTCACCGAGGTCGCTCCGTGCCGCTTCGACAGCTTCGATCGGTCCGGCGCTAGAATTAGCGGAATATGAGCGAACTCGGCCGGCTGCCACTCCATCGCCTGGTAGATATGCAATTGGCGCGGCGTGGCCGAGATCAGGTCCTCGCCCCGCAGGATGTGCGAGATCTGCATGTCGTGGTCATCGACCACCACCGCCAGCAGGTACGTCGGGAATCCGTCCGCCTTCACCAACACGAAGTCATCGAGCAGCGCGTTCTCGAACGACACCTCGCCGCGAATCAGGTCGTTCCAGCCGACGCTGCCGCCATCGGGGACCTGGAAGCGGATCGCTCTGGGCTTCCCTTCGGCATCCAGCCGCGCTCGCTCATCTGCACTGAGGCTCAGGCACTTGCGGTCGTATCGCGATGGCAGACCCTGCGCCTGCATCTCCTTGCGCCTCGCGTCCAGTTCCTCCGGCGCGCAGTAGCACGGATAGGCGAGACCGCGCTCGACTAGCCGCCGCGCCACCTCCTGGTATCGCTCCAGTTTCTGCGACTGGAAGTAGGGGCCGTACGGGCCGCCCACCTCCGGGCCCTCGTCCCAGTCGATGCCCAGCCAGCGCAGACTGTCGAGGATGTCCTGCGTGAACTCGTCGGAAGAGCGCTGTTTGTCCGAATCCTCGATCCGCAAGATGAACGTTCCGCCCGTGTGGCGGGCGAAGAGCCAGTTGTAGAGAGTCGTGCGCGCCGTGCCGATATGCAGCCGGCCCGTCGGCGACGGCGCCATGCGAACTCGGATTGGTGATGACATAGGACCCCCGATAGAGCAGCCTGGAATGGAACGAGGCAGGAGCCACACCCGCCTCCTGCCTTGCGAGGGAATTATAGCACGGTGGTGGAGCGCCAACAACAGGTCGCCGATCCGGGCTGCTCGGGGAATCAGGGCCGCGGCGTCCGACACGGTCGTCCAGGCTGCTGGGTAGCGTACAACTCTGGAGAGGGGACGCGCTCCAGCACTCTGTCCTGATAGGCGCTCAGCTTACCCCGGAATACCGTCGCCAGAGCGGGGATATCCTGGACCCGCATCGTCGTATCGTGCAATGGGTTATCATCATTCTCCCAGCGCTCGTTCCACCAGGAGAAGCCGATCACCCGAGACCAGCGGCGACTCAGGATATCCTCGAGCGCTGCCGCGGCCCACGTGTCGGGCTGCGCCGCCGGGCTCCCTGCCGTGCAGCCAAACTCGGCGACGATCACCGGCTTTCCCTTGTTCAGGCCGTCGAGCCGCGCGTAGAACGGATCCATCTGCTGGCGGAAGCTCTGCGCCTCGATGTCAGTCGGTTGCTGCGGGCCGTAGACGCTCACTCCTATCCAGTCCACTACGTCATCCCCTGGATAGTAGCTCTCCCACCTGTTCCAGAGATCCTCAGGGTCATCTTGGGCGTCGACGTGGAAGACCCAGGTGATGTTGCGCGCTCCCTCGCCGCGCATCAGAGTGATGATGTGCCGGTAGGCAGCGGCAAACCGCTCCGGGCCGTCCGGCTTGGTCGGATCGCCGAACCCGTCCGTCTGCCCCCCTCCGTGGTACGTGCCGTTCCACGGGAACCAGTACCCGTTGCACTCTGTGCCATATTCGGCGATCAACGGAGTGGCGAACCTCTTCGCGGCGGTCGCCCACGCCTTCAGATTCGCGTCCAACTCCCCGGCCAGGATCGCTTCCACGGTGAACCTGCTGGTCGTGCTGCCCTCTCGATCCCGGATCACGAGGCGGATGTACGGGACCGCCCCCGCCGCCCGAATCCACCCGGCCGTCTGACGGGGGAACGCGGTGCTCTTGTACCAGTTGTGTGAGAAGTAGACCCAGGCCGCCTTCTTCCCGACCGTCCTCTCATAGGACCGCAGGCCCGCGAGCGTGATGTCATCCTCTTCGCCACTCACCCCGCCGGGGTAGACGCTGTGGTAGAGGTCGCCGATGGGGGGTCTGCCCGCGTGGGCAAGGGGCCGGGGCGCTCGCAGGAGGTCGCGGCCGCGGGGGAATGCCACCAGCGAACTGGCGAGCAGCGGCAGGACGATCAGCCAAACGCCCCTGGAACGCATCTGCACACCTAGCATGATACCCGCTCCAGCTACCCCGATCCTATCGGAAAGTGCAAGCTCAGGATTTGGCCGCCGCTCCCTGGTCTCCCTGCTCGCTCCGTTCACGCCGATCCGTCGCGCCCGCCCATCTGCGAACTGGGCGTGCCGCTACCCGGATGGCCTGGACTCGTCTAGCCGCTCTTCCCGACCTCGTCTACCGCATCCCAGACCGCCGCGGAGATGTACTGGTTATCCTCCTCCGACATGCAGGGATGGATCGGCGCACAGAGGATCCGCTTGCCCAGATCGTCGGAGAGCGGCAGGTGCTGTCCCCGGGTGTGCTCGGCGATATACGGTACCGCGTGGTGCACGGGCGGATTCAGCACCTGGCAGTGGACGCCGTGCCTGTCCATGAGTAGGCGGATGAGTCGATCGCGCCTGTCACCGGCCCATTCCTGCGAGACCAGGATCGTATACAGGTAGTAGCTGTGGTAGTGCCCCTCTGGCTCGCTCGGGAGCACAAGATGGGGGCAGCCCTCGAGGAGCTTCGTTCGCTGGGCGGCCAGCCTCCTGCGGGCCTCGATGAAGCCGTCTAGCCGCCTCACTTGGATGGGACCGACCGCCGCCTGAAGCTTGGTGAGCTTGTAGTTGGTAGACCAGTAGTCCTGGCCGAGATGCCACATCTGTCGGAGGCGGGGCACCACTTCCTCGTCATCAGTGGTGATCGCGCCGCCTTCGCCGAGAGTAGTCATGTTCTTCATCGTATGGAAGCTGAAGATGTTCACCCACCCCTTCTTGCCGATCTTCGCCCCCCGGTAGCCGCCGACACCCGCGCGGCCTGTCTTGGTAGGTACCCGCGACAACCCCGGGAGGTTGGGACCGGCTGCGCGCCGAGGCACGATGGACAGTCTGAGTTACCTCCCAGCCACTCCGCGCTCCGTAAGCCCAGGGACGGTCAGGGCCATGAGCGTGACGACAATCGGCGGGTACACGGTCACTCGGTCAAGGGGGTATGGGACGGGTCTTCCAGGCCCTCTCCCCCCAGGGAGCGACGGTCGCGGTCAAGACCATGCTCCTTGCGGAGGGTCTGAGCGCACGCGCCCGCTGGCCGACCCGTTGCTGCTGCCCAAGTCCCGGTAGCGCCAGCTGCCGGCGCGAAACGAGAGGTTGCCGTGATGCCGGGAGACGAAGGGATCGGTGAGCTGGACCTCGTTGTCAGGCGCGGTTCCGACGTCGACCGAGGCCTCTCTGGACGCGAAGGTCTCGGGCTCATCCTTGCCTTCGATCACGGTCAAGCGCAGCATCGCGTTACCTCGCTCAGGAGACTGCTGCGGGAAGGAGTTGGCGCGGTGGGATTCGATACGGTGGGGGGCCAGGGTGATGAAAGTCGTGGGCTCGGCGGTGTTGCCGCCGAGCCCACTGGGGTTGTTCCTCGGGAGGTGCTAGGGTCTGTCTGCTGCTAAGCCGGCAGATTGAGGGCTCGCGCCATCGTCACTGCCAGTTGGTCGCGGGTGCAGATGTCGTCGGGATGGTAGCGGCCATCCGGATAGCCATGCACGACTGGGTGCTCGCGGCTCGCCAGGTACTCGATGTACGGATAGGCCCAGAAATCGGGAGAGACATCCTGGAAGCTCGGCGCCGAGGGCGCGGTCACCACGTTGGCATCGCCGCCGGCGAGGGCGCGAGCCACGAAGGCCGCCGTCTGCGCACGATCGATCTCCCCCTCGGGGCGGTACTCATTATTGCCATAGCCGGAGACGATCCCTTTCTCCTTCGCGTATTCTATGTAGGCGAATGCCCAATGCGCCGAGGGGACGTCTACGAAAGAGGCCTGTGGGGGAGGCGCCGGGAGGTTACCCTCACCACCCGCCAGCCAGCGGGCCATGTACACCGCCATCTGAGCGCGCGACACCGGGATCGTCGGATGATACCCGCCGTCGGCGAAGCCAGTCACTAGTCCCGCCTTACGGCAGGCCTCGATCTCACTCCAGGCCCAGAAGTCGCTCGCAACATCCACAAAGCCGCGCGACTCAGGGGCGCGGACGTTCACGAAGAGGTCGCGGGTGATGGTCAGTACTCTGGGGTTACTGGTCCCGGCAACGTCGCCCGACCACCCGCTGAACCGGTAGCCCGAATCCGGGATTGGCTCCAGCGTAACAGTGTCGCCGAGCGAGAACGAACCGGACCATGGCAGCCTGTAGACTCTCCCGTTTACCGCCACTTTGGTGTTGCTCCCGATCAGCCTGAGCGTGCGCCGCGAAACGTAGATGCCGAAGTTGGCGGTGATCGTCTTCGCTGCCGTCATCACCAGGGACGTCGAGCTGTTCGTGCTCGTGACATCGCCAGTCCAGCCCGCAAACCGATACCCTGGATCCGCCATTGCCTTCAGCGAAACGCTCGCGCCGGCCGCAAACGCCCCGGTCCATGGCAGCGCGTGGAGCGTGCCATTCACCTTGGCCGAGCCGTTGGCCCCGTCTAGTGTCAGCGTGTAGATCGCCGGCGTCGCCACGAAGTTCGCCGCAACGTTCTCGTTGCCGTTGACTCCCAGCGAGATCGAGGGCGAGTTCGAGGATACATCGCCCGACCAGGAGCCGAACTGATATCCCGTGTCCGGCGCCGCCTGCAACTGCACCGTGCTGCCGGCCGGGAACGTGCCCGACCACGGCAGCGACTGCGACACTGCATTCACCGCCACGTGACCGTGGCTTCCCGAGAGATTCAGCGAGTAGTAGGTGACAGTCGGGATCGCCGTGAAGCTGGCGGTGATCGCCTTGTCCGTGTCCACCACCACGCTGACCGGGTTGCCCGTGCCGGAGACGCTTCCCGCCCAATTGCTGAACTGGTATCCGGCCGCCGGAACCGCTTCGAGCTGCACCATCGTACCGGCGGCGAAGGAGCCCGACCAGGGAAGGCTCTGGGTCACGCCGTCTACCTTCACCTGGCCGTAGCTTCCCGAAAGGTTCAGCGAGTAGTAGGTGACAGTCGGGATCGCCGCGAAGCTGGCGGCGACCGCCTTGTCCGAATCCACTACCACGCTCGTCGGGTTGGTCAACCCTGAGGCGCTTCCAGACCAGCCGGCGAACTGGTATCCGGCATCCGGGATGGCCTCCAACTGCACTGTGGCGCCGGCAGCGAACGTGCCCGACCACGGCAGCGACTGCGCCACACCATCCACTGCCACCTGACCATTGCTCCCGGCGAGACTCAACGAGTAGTTGGTGACAGTTGGGATGGCCACGAAGCTAGCAGTGATCACCTTGTTCGAATCCACCAAGACACTCGTCGGGTTGGCCAGTCCTGAGATACTGCCCGACCAGCCGATGAACTGGTACCCGGCACCCGGAATCGCCTCCAGCTGCACCACGCTGGCTTCGGCGAAGCTGTCCGACCACGGCAGCGACTGCGCCACACCATCCACTGCTACCTGGCCGTTGCTTCCCGAAAGGTTCAGCGGGTAGCTGGCGATAGTTGGGATCGCCGCGAAGCTGGCGGCGACCGCCTTGTCCGAATCCACTACCACGCTGACCGGGTTCGTGGAGCCGGAGATGCTGCCAGACCAGCCGGTGAACTGGTATCCGGCATCCGGGATGGCCTCCAACTGCACCGTGGCGCCGGACGTGTAGGAGCCGGACCATGGGAGCACTTCGGTCACGCCATCGACCTTCACCTGGCCGTTGGCGCCAGTGACAGAGAGGCTGACCGCAGCTGGCGCGAGTTCGAACGCCCCTATGTCCCAGCCCTGTCCCTGGGGCACTGGAGTACCCGCGTAGTCGGCGCACTGCTCGGCCGCGGCCACCAGGCCTGCCGCCTTGAGGTCGGCCCCGGCATCGACACAGGCGGAGGTCGCCTGCACCCGGAAATCCTCCGGCTGCACGGGCGGGCTGACGGCAAACTGCGGGTTGGCGACTATCGAATGCGTCTCCTGCCCGGTGCCGGCTCGGAAAGCCGAGATGCCCGAGTAGATGCCAGTGCCCTGTCGGAATTTGGGGGTAGCGGCGCTGTAGTAGCAGTTATAGTCCGAATCGACGTTGGTGCCGAAGTTGGCCAGGTAGCCTTGCGTGTTGCCGCCGTACACGATGTTGTTTCGGAAGATGACGGAGCCGGTCGTACTCGACCCCATCAGAGCGTAGTCGTTTGTGTTGTAGAACACGTTGTTGTAGACCAGGACGGAGCCTGTCCCCGTGTTCACGGCATTGATGCCTTCTCCGAACTTCTGGCCTGACTGCCAGTCCACGTTGAAAACATTGTCGTAGATCGCCAGGTTGGTGCCATGGGGGTACGCGCCACCTGATCCGAGGTGGAACAGATAGTTGCCGCGGACCACACTTCCCTGTTCGAGGTAGTAGTCTACTCCGCTGTTCTTGACGTAGGAGACTCGGTTGTGCTCCACCAGGTTGCCATTGGACTCCTGGAGGCCGATCCCGGCCTGGTCTCCAACCACGGAGATTCCGAGCACCACGTCGGTCACATAGGAGACACTATTGCCGCGCAGGGTGTTGCCGCTGCCCGTGAGAATGTAGAGCCCGTCGTTCCCACTCCGGGTCGTTGTGTTGTTCTCGACCAGGCAGCCGGTGTTGTCGTATCGCAGGTAAATGCCGATGCCGAGCGTATCCTGCACGTCGTTGTTCCTGATCGTAATGCCGGTGCTGCCCTCGACGTCGATGCCGGTGCTGCTTCTCCGGATGTCGAGATCCGACACCACTACATAGGCGCTGGGCCGGACGATGTAGACAACGGCGCCCCTGAAAGCCTTGACCCCCACAGGAGGATTGCCGTCAGCCGTCTTTACCCAGATCTTGTCCGTGCTCATGACGGGGCCGAACGAGCCGGGCGTGAACTTGGCCAGGTAGGTATTCAGGTCCGTCGCGCTCGCCAGGTTCAGTCCGGTGGCAGACACGGAGGCGAGGCCGGTCGTGTTCTGGTAGCCCTTCACGATGATGCTTCCCGCGCCCACCGAGGCGCGGTACACGCCCGGGAATCCCGACACCGGAGTCCAGCCCACGGTCTCACCGTCCCCGTAGATCACCGGCTTCGGCCCATCCCCGTAGCTGCCCAGGACGATCGGCTTGGCGGCGGTTCCGGTGGCCTTCAGGCGAATCTGACCATCCCAGGTATCGCCGCGCTTCAGCAGGATTTGGTCACCTGGCGCGAAGGGCAAGGAGGAGTAGGACTTCAGAAAGATCCTGTCCAGCGTCTGCCAGGGCGACTGCGGGGTGAGGCCGCTGTTTGCGTTGCTGCCCTGGCTCGACGAGATGTAGTACGTCGCGGCAGACGCGGAGGATGGTGATATGAGCGCCAGCACTGGCCCACATAGCACGGTAACGGCAATCAGGCTCCAGAACCTTTTCATCGGCGACACTCCCTGATACAAACTCAGCTCGGCGACCAAGGTCGCCATAGGCAGTAAGGGAGGACCAACGTGGTGTGATGCCGCCGCCGCGGCTCGGAACCGTCACCCAAAGCGTTCGCTCGATCGGACAGGGGAGTGTGGCTACTCTCCGTCGCCTGCCGCAAGGCGAGCGGAGTCGCGAACGCGCTGACTACGTGGTTGCAGTTCCGTTCAGACATCTCCCGTCCCCGGGGAGCGAGCCGGGGCACGCCGCGGTCTGTCAAAGGGGAGACTGTTGCTGCTGTTGCTTCTGGTGTCTCTCAGCCGCCGGCTCCATCCGACCGAGCCCGCGCGGCTGGGTTCTGAGAACACTGAACCGCCCCGAATCCTTTCGAGGCGGCAGAAGGTCTGCGATTAGTGCTTGCGTGCGACTGTCACGTCCCTAAGACCAACGAGCGCTGCCCAGACTCTAAATGGGCTGCCTTCAACCATTGTTGTTCCATAGACAAGGGTGATCCTGAGATAGGGGGAAACCCCGCGTCTGGGCCGGTGGCGCAGCCATCCGACGATGGGGGTAAAGAAGATGGAAGGAAGTACAAGTGAGCGACCGACAGTGCCTCGAGATGGAGACTGCGATGGAGGCGACCACCTGTGACGACCGATCCCGGCCTGCGTGGCTGAGGCAGAGCGCCGCTCTGCGCTCCGCGCTCCTGACTTCCTACCTGCCAGCTCTGTTCATCTTGGCAGCGGTGACAGCCGCCAGTCGCCTGCGCCAAGTCCCACTGGGCAACTTCACGCGCGACCCCGTCACGGTTCTGGATGGTCACTGGTACGTGGGAGCGCTATCCAACCTCGGATGTCTGATCTGGGCGTCTGCCGCGGCGATCAGCTTCTTCGCCTTCGGAGTCCTGCGAGCCCGCAGCGAGGCCAGAGAGGAGCGGCTGTTACTGCTCTGGTCCGGACTCTTCACCCTCTGGCTATGTTTCGATGATCTCTACCTGCTCCACGAGCGCGTCCTGCCCGGATATCTCCGGCTACCGGAGGAGGTCACCTTCGCGGCGTATGGCCTCGCCGCGCTCGCCTACATCATCCGTTTCCGGCTGCTGATCTTTCGGTCCGAGCTCGCGATCCCCGCGATAGCCTTCGGCTGTTTCGCGCTCTCGATCCTCAGCGACGCCACCGACTACCCGGTCTACGGCCACTACCTCGTGGAAGATGGGTTCAAGTTCCTCGGCATAGTTGGATGGTTCACCTTCCTCGCCCGCCTCAGCTACCAAGCACTCGACAGACAGCAACGCTCCCCCTCACTCGTCCATCAGTAGCCAACCCCCTTGCCGCGGGAGAGGGGGCGCTGTTGGCCGTCGCCGTCGCAGGGGGCCATCCATCACGCCCCTGTTCCTCCGAACCCGTCCCTGTCTGACGAAGGTGGCACCTTTGCTAGAGATTGGCGTCCGCCCAAGCGGACGCCAGTCCGCTTGTCATGCTGCAGGCACAATTTGGTGCGATAATCGTTACCAGATATCCGGGATCTAGTGGGATAATAGTACTCAACGGATGCGGCCTTGTGGTCTAAGGCAAGCTCAACAGTATCAGCCCTGCATGCAAGTATGCCAGAGCAGTCGCTGTATCCGCCCGGCCGGACGCGCGATGCATAGGCCTTGAGCCCAGCCCCTTTAGGGTTCGAGGTGTCACAGGCGCCCTACGAAGCTTCTCAGCTACCTATTGGCAGCTAGCTCTTCGTGAAGATCGGCGCAATATCTCGGCCGGAGATGGTGACACTCTATCGGGCGCATAGCATCGCCTCCGGTCTGCGCTGAGTGATGGCAGGGCGCCGGCCGGGGAGTCGTGCCAGTACGTCCTGACACTGCAAGCGGCGAGCTGATCGTGGGCCGGCTATGACAGCACCCGCGAAATCAGACTACGGAGCTGGTCAGGGATAGATTGTCTTGTTTTTGCCACTGCCGTGTCTTGCGGGCCGCCATAACGGCCGGAACTCGCGGAAGCATGGTCTGACCGGTGCCGAAGTTGATTGTTCGGTTGTTGGTTTGGCGGATCGCTTGGTGGGCGAAGCGGCGTGCGCTGGCATCAGGAGGAAGGGCGAATGAGGGCAGAATCGGAGGCCGTGCGGGTTGGCTTGCTGGTGGCCTTAGCGCTACTGGCCCTGCTGACCATCGGCCCAGGGATTGCCGGGGCCGCGGAAGACCAATACCGGCTGGGCCCGGGTGACGTGCTGACAGTGACCGTGCTCCGTCACCCGGAGCTGAGCGTAGATCAGGTAGTGGTCACCCGCGACGGTCGCATTCAGCTTCCCATCGCCGGCGATATCCAGGTCGCTGGCAAGACCCTCTCGGAGGCCTCTGCTGCCGTCGCTCAGGCTCTGAGCGGCCGCCTGGTGAATCCGGAGGTCACTATCACCGTCAAGCAGCCCAGGGCGGCCAGCGTCTTCGTCCTGGGATCCGTCGCCAAGCCGGGCATCTACGAGCTTCAGCCTGGATGGCGGGTGATCGAAGCCCTGACTGCCGCCGGCGGCCTCATCGGCCGGCCCGAGATGATCAGTGGATCCCTCTTTCGACAGGATAACCGGACCCTGCCACTCGACCTCCCCACGATAGTCAAGAACGGGAGCCTGCCGGCCAACCTCGCTCTCCAACCGGGAGACGTAATCAGCCTTTCCGAACGCACCATCCGCGTGAGTATCGCCGGACAAGTTCAAAAGCCGGGTCTGTGTGACGTTCCACTGGGCGCTGGGGTTGTGGAGGCCGTGGCCGCCGCTGGCGGCACTGCCCCCGGCGCCGCGCTCAGCAAGGTCCGGGTACAGCGGGCGAACGGGACCGTTGTTCCCGTCGACCTCTTCCGGGTGCTGGTCCTCGGCGAGGCCCAGGGCGACACCAAGCTCGAGCCGCAGGACCTGATCATCGTTCCGCAGTCTACCGCCAAGGTCGCCGTGCTGGGGTCGGTCAATAGGCCTGGCTACTTCGACATCGAGGAAAGTGCCGCTCCCAAGGTTACCGACGCGATGGCTATGGCCGGCGGTCCGGTGAAAGGGGCCTATCTCAACCAAGTCACCGTTGTCCGCGCCGATGGCGACAAGGCCACTCGACTGCCGGTCGACCTCAACCACATTCTCCGCGACGGGAAGCTCAGCGAGGATATCCCGCTGCGCAGCGGTGATATCGTGTACGTGCCTGGCCCCGGCACGGACATGGACACGACTCTGAAGGCGTTGACATCGGCGTCGCTGCTGATGAGGGTGCTGGGATTCTGACGGACACAGGGACGCGAAATCGATGAGTGACAATGACAAGCTGCCCATACTGAGGCCGCCCGACCAGATCGTACCGTCGCCCCGGCCACTGCCCCCGGCACGGTTCGACTTCGGAGGAGTGGAGCCCGATGGGTTCGATCTGCAGCGCACGATGGCGATGGCCATCCGGCGCAGAAGGCTGATCTTGGCGACGTTCCTGCTGGTGGTGGGTGCCGCCGTAGCCTACACCTGGTCGGTGCGGCCGGTCTACGCCGGCCGGGCGAGAATCCTGGTTAACACCTCGGGGAGCCAGTCCAGCCAGCAGGGCGAACTGCCCGTGGTCTCCGACCTGCTGGCCGTGACCCGCGCTCGGTCGGTAGAGACCCAGGCGGAGATCGTCAAGAGCCCGATGGTTCGGCAGCGCGCGCTCGCGCAGCTCACCAACGCCGAGCGCAGCGCCACCGCCGGCGCCGGCCCTTTGGATGTCCAGGCATCCAAGAGCACCGATATCATCTCCATCTCCGCGCTCAGCTACGACCCGAACGTGGCCGCCAAGCTGGCGAACGCGGTATGCAGTGAGTATGTCAAGGCCGATCAGCAGGGCAGCCGCGAGCAGACCCGCATGGCGGCCGATTACGTGAAGACCCAAATGGGCGAGGTCCGCGGCAAACTCGATCGCGCCCAGACCGCCCTCAAGGAGTACAAGAGAGACAACAGCACCATCGACCTGGCGGCCGAGTCCAAGGAACTCGTGACCGAACTCAGCCAGGTAGAGTCGGACCTGCGGGAAACCGAAGCTCAGCGCGCGTCCAGCCGCGCCGAGTTCGCCACTTACAGCTCCGCCGGGTCCAAGCGGCGGGGATGGCTCGACCCCAGATCCACTACCACCAACCCCACCATCAACGCCATCAAGTCGGACCTCGTCAAGCTGGAACTGGACCGGACGAGCGCGCTGCAGGAGTACACGGCGAGCAGCCCCGAGGTGCGACAGATCGATCGGCAGATCCAGTCGGCCCGCGAGCAACTGGCGAAGGAGGCTGAGCACTCGGTGGCGCAGGATCGCGCCCCGATCCAGGCCCGGCTCTGGTCCCTCGACGCGCGGGCTAGCACCCTCTCTTCGGCGTCGGCGAAGCTGCACGCGCGGCTCAGCACACTTCCCGAGCGAGAGTACAGGCTTTCCCAGCTCACCACGGAACTGGGGGTGCTCGACCAGACCTACCGCATGCTGAACGAGAAATATCAGGCGCTCCGCATCAGCGAGGAAGCTCGGCTGTCGACAGCTACCGTGATCGAGCCCGCCGATGTGCCGACTCAGCCTGTGCGCCCTCGCAAGGCCCTGAATCTGATACTGGCGACGGTGCTCGGGATCGGCCTTGCCCTCGGGCTGGCGACTATTGCCGAGCGTCTCGACTCCCGCATTCACACCGGCGAAGAGGCCGAAATCGCCGCCCAGATTCCCGTGCTCGGCCAGATTCCGTTCACCGCCGCAGAGAGCGCCCGGGCCCTCACGGGGGGCGCGGCCGCGGCCCCGTCCGTACTGGATGCCTATCGCCTCCTGCGTACTAGCGTCCTGCGGTCGGATGGAGAGCATCCGACGCGCTCGGTGGCCATTACCAGCGCCGAGCCGAATGAGGGCAAGACCCTCAGCAGCGTCAATCTCGCGGTGGCCGTCGCACTCGACGGCAAGTCCGTCATCCTGGTCGATGCCGACCTCCGCCACGCTGATGTCCATCGGCATTTCGGCCTCTCGAACGAGGTTGGCTTCACCAACGTGGTGGCAGGCGAGCGACCGGTCGAGGAGGCGCTCCAAGAAACCAACATCCCCGGGCTCAGAGTGCTGGCAAGCGGTCCTCTCCACCCCAGCCCTCCCGAGCTACTCAACTCCCGAGCCAGCCGCGCCTGCTTCCAGCGGCTGTCCCAGCTCGCGGACTTCGTTGTAGTCGACACCCCTCCCGCGCTGCTGATGGCCGACGCGCACATTGTGGCTCGCATGACGGACGGCGTGCTTCTGGTGGTGTCGGCCAGGGATTCGGCCAAGCATCGACTCGACCGGACCAGCTATCTCCTCCGTCAGACCGGTGCGCGACTGCTGGGAACGGTGCTGAACAAGGCTGACGAGGGTCTGGGTGGCTACTACGGGTATCACCGGTATCCCTACTATCGAGGAGCCGGTCTCCTGGTGACGCCGGAGCCAGAATCCGACCCGAGTGAAGAAGCCTGATCGATCTGCGGCGGTGAGAACCGTGTCGAAGGAAAGTTAGTGAGGTTGAGATGACTAGGGGCGAGCTGCTAGAAAAAGTGCTGACCTACGACGTGGGCTATCGCGGACGGGACGCGGCGAAGGCGCTGATCGACATTGTGCTGATCGCGACTGCTGCCGCCTGGGCCTGGTCGGTGTCCTACGGTCAGCTCACGAACCCGGGTAGCCCACTTGGGTTCCTGGCGGTGGTGCTATCGGTTCGGGTTTCGGTCTACTGGGCGCTGAAGCTGTATCGCATGCCGTGGCGGAAAGTCTCCCGCTACGACGCCTACCGGCTTGGCGTCAGCGCGATGATCGGGACTCCCATCATTGCCGCCTTACTCCTGCTCCTGCCCGAGCCAGTGGATCTGCGGGACCTCGCCCGTCCCTACCTCGTTCTGCTGACCGAACCCGCATTCTATCTCACCCTGCTGTGTGGGGTGCGCTTCGGCGTCCGTGCGGTTGCCACCAACCATCGTCAGAACGGCGCTGGGCGCCGGGTGCTTGTCGTTGGCACCGGCGACGCCGCCCGCTCTTTCGTCTGGCAGATTCAGGAATCCATCACCGAGTACCAGATCGTCGGCTTCGTCGACGACGACCCCGCGCGCCAGCATTCCCCTATTCTGGGGCTGCCCGTGCTAGGCGGCATAGACGACCTCGCGCACCTCGTGCGGAGATTCCAGATCGACCAGATCGTGGTCGCAGTGCCCATGATATCCCCCGAACAACTCCGACGGGCGATGGTCGTCTGCGAGCCCACCGGCGTACCGATCAGGATACTGCCGCCGCTGCGCGACCTGATGGAAGGCGACAGAGGCCCCTATTCCCCCCGCGAAGTGCAGATGGAGGACCTACTGCCAAGGCCCGTGGCGAAGCTCGACTGGGAGTCGATCTCGCGCTGCCTCGGGCGCAAGACGGTGCTCGTCACCGGCGGAGGCGGCTCCATCGGGAGAGAACTATGCCGACAGATTCTCCGCACCGGCGCCGAGCGAGTGGTCGTCCTAGGCCGTGGCGAGAACAGCATTTTCGAGGTGATTCACGCCCTTTCCGAGATTGACAGCGGGTGCGAGCTGGTACCGGCCATCTGCGACGTCCGAGACCGCGCCGGGATGAACGCGGTCTTCGCGCGGTTCCAGCCCCAGGTGGTCTTCCACGCCGCCGCCCACAAACACGTGCCCATGATGGAGGAGTATCCCGCCGAGGCCGTCAAGAACAATGTTCTGGGCACTCTGTGCCTGGCCGATCTGGCCGTCGAGCACGACGTCGAGAAGCTGGTGCTCGTCTCGACCGACAAGGCCGTGGACCCTTCCAGCGTGATGGGAGCCACCAAGCGCATCTCCGAGATGATCATCAAAGGGTACGCCCAAACTTACGGGGCCGACATGGTCAGCGTGCGTTTCGGCAACGTCCTCGGCAGTCGCGGCAGCGTGATCTGGGTGATGAAACAGCAGATCGAGCGGAGACTCCCCATCACGATCACCGATCCCGACATGCTCCGCTACTTCATGACCATACCCGAGGCCGCCCAGTTGATCCTCCAGGCCGGCGCCATCGGCGGGCAGGGAGAGATCTTCGTGCTCGACATGGGCAGCCCCGTGCGCATCATGGATCTGGCTCACGACCTGATCCGCCTGTCGGGGTTGGCGCCGAACCGGGACATCCCCATCCGGATCATCGGTCGGCGGCCCGGCGAGAAGCTGCAAGAGGAGCTGCTGACGGAGTCCGAGGCGGCGGGGGCTCGCAAGCTGGGGCCATTCTACATGGCCCAGTGTCTACCGATCGCCCTCCCGACGCTCCTGGCGAACGTCGCTCAGTTGCGAGTAGCCGCCGAAGGAGGCCAGGATCACCACGTCGTCGAGGCCCTCCAGCGCCTCGTTCCGACGCTGGGGAACGGCGCCGCCGTCGCTCATAGAGGAGGGGCTCGCCTGTTCTAGGCCGCACTGATCTGTAGCAGGACTGGGCTGGGTGCAGCAGAGCGCGGAGTGACTCCAGCACAGCGGATGGCCGGGAGGCATGACTGAGCTGACATCCGACGGGGATCACCTGATATTGAAGCCTGAACAGGTCGCCGCGGACGCCCCCCCACTGGAGGCGTTCGAATCCGACGACGCGGGCGCCAGGGATGCGTTGAGGGGTGACCTCGGCGCTCGCGCTCTGCGTTCTGCGGCTTGGCGCGGTGTCGCCAACATCATGGCCCCCCTCATCCGACTGGGCGTGCTCGCTGTCCTCGCGCGCCGACTGCCGCCCAGCGCCTTTGGGGTAGTGGCCATGAGCGCGGTGGTGATCGGCTCTGCCGCCACTCTTGCCGAGTTTGGGTTGGGCAGCGCCGTGATCCAGCGGCCCCGCCTCACCTCCGGCCAGCTCCGGTGGGTCTTCCGGGTGAATCTCTCGCTTTCTGCCCTTCTCTCGATCATCTGCCTGGTGGCCTCGCCTTGGGTCGGGAAGTTCTTCCACGAGCCGATGGCCGGCCCCGTGCTCGCCGTCAGCGCGGCCGTGCTCCCCCTCAACGCCATCGCCTTCGTGCCCCGCGCGCTGCTATCGCGGCGCCTCGAGTTCCGGAAGCTGGTGACCTGCGAGCTGGCCGGCGCGGTAGGGAACGCAGTGACCGCCATCGCTATGGCGCTCGGCGGGATGGGTGTCTGGAGTCTCGTGGCTGGCGCGCTAGTGGGAGCCGCGGTGACTTCCGCCAGCCTCATGACACTCTCTCCCTGGCGTTCCACCGGCCCTGCTGGGCGGCCCGAGGCCGCGGCGGGAATGCTTCATTTTGGGATGACCGTTGCCGGCCTCAGCGTCCTCAACTACTGGGCCTACTCCGTTGACAACCTCGTCGTCGGGCGCACTCTCGGCGCGGCTGCGCTCGGGGTTTACGCCATGGCCTTTACCCTCGCCATCATGCCCGTCGGACAGCTCAGTGGTTTGGCATCATCGGTTGCCTTCCCCAGCTTCTCCGCGATCCAGGATGATCGCGAACGGCTGGCTCGTGCCTACCTAAGATGTCTCCGCTGGAGCGCCGCACTGACCTTCCCGTTCTGCGCTCTCATGATTGCGCTCTCGCCTCAGGTGATCGCGGTCTTCCTCGGCGCGAAATGGGCCTCCGCCGCGCTCCCTCTCCGCCTCTTGCTCGTGGTCGCGGCCGCCCGGTCGCTGTACACCTTCACTGGCGCAGTGCTCGCGCGCGGTCGGCAAGCCTCAGGTCGAGCTGCTCCTCCAGGCGATGCTGTTCGCCGGCGTCGCGGCCGCCGCTCTCATCGGATCGCGCGGCGGCATCGTCGGTGTTGCCGCCGCCGTCGCGGGATTCGTCTCCTCCTGGCCGCTCCCACCTTCCTCGCGGTCACCGCGCGGGAAGCCCGATCGGGCCTGCTCAGGACACTGCGGGAAGTCGCGGCCCCGGCCGGAGCCTCCGCCGCCGGTGGCGCCGCCGCCTTCGGCCTCGCTCGCGCGGTCGCGAAGCTATTTCCCGGCGCGCCTGACGTCTTCATCTTGGTGGTCGGCGCCGCGGTCGGCGTGGCGCTCTACGCCATCACCATGCGCGGGGCCGCGCCGGACCTTCTCGGCGAAGTCTGGAAGCGTGTCCGCTCCGCCTTCGGCTCCCGGGCACAGACGGCCGCCGTTGAGCTTCCCGCCTCCGGGGGAGGGGGCTGAAGATGCCCAGGGTCTCCGTCATCATCCCCACCTACAATCGAGCTCACATCGTCAAGGAATCTGTCGACAGCGTCCTTGCCCAAACGTACCGTGACTTCGAGATCATCGTCGTTGATGACGCTTCCTCCGACGACACACGCTCCGCGCTGGAGAGCTACCAGGGGAGGATACGCGCCATCTTCCGCGAGACGAACGGCGGCGCTGGTGCGGCCCGCAACATCGGCATCGCTGCCAGCTCAGGAGAGTTCGTCGCCTTCCTCGACGCCGACGACCTCTATCTGCCGAAGCGACTTGAGTGTGCGGTCGCTGCCCTCGACGCCCACCCCGAGTATGGCGCCGTCTATGCCGAAATGAGGCTCACTGACCCCAGTGGGAAGCAGGCGCCTTTCCTCTGGGTGGAGCGGATGGGCGGGGCCCGCAGCGGGTGGATCTTCGAGGAGGTGCTTCTGAGAGGCATCATCTGCACCCAGACCATCACCACGCGCCGCTCCCTCCTCGACCAGGTCGGGCCGTTTGACGTGACCCTCCGCAGCGGACAGGACTGGGACCTTTGGTGGCGTATCGCCCGCGTCACCCAGATCGGTTACGTGGATGAGGTGGTCTGCACCTACCGAGTCACGCCCGACGGGCTCTCCCGCATGGGCGTCACGGCCGCCGAGAGCTGGATTCGCCGCGACCGGAAGGCCCTCGCCACCTTTACCGACCTCACCCCGCGGCAGAGGAAGCTGCTCCACCTGCGGCTCTATCGGGACCTCAGGCACCAGGCCCTCTATCTGGCCGCCAAGTCCCGCTCCCGCGAGGCGAGAGCGTCAGCTCGCGAGGCCCTCCAGGTCGCGCTCTCCGCAAGGCTCTGGGGTTCTGCGCTCAAGGCCGCGGCCGGCTTCGTGACAGGTGAGCGCAGCTCCCTGTGGGCGCAGTCCCTCCGTATCCGCAACCACGCCGAAGGGGACCGCTAGGCCAGTGCCAGCCGACGTCACCATCTCGCTGGTAATTCCCACCTATCAACGCGAGCAGGTGCTCTGCGCGACCATCCAGCAGGTGCTCGCTCTCCCCAGCCAGCCGCTCGAGATCCTGGTGGTGGATCAGACCCCACAGCACGAAGACGCCACGGAGGCATACCTTCACTCCCTCGCCGACCGGATCGACTGGATTCGCACCCCCACCCCCGGTCTTCCCCGAGCGCGAAACCTGGGCCTCTCCAGGGCGAACGGCGATGTCATCCTCTTCGTCGATGACGATGTCGCAATCGACAGCGACCTCGTCGCGGAACATGCTCGCTGCTATCGCGATGAGGCCGTCGTCGCCGTGGCCGGACGGGTGAGGTCGCCGCAATCCGATGGGCAGCCCCCGCGGCGCGGCAAGACCGGCCTCGTCAATCTCTGGTCCTCCATGCCCTCCGAGAATTGGGACTCGGATCAGCCCTCGGAAGTCATGTGGTGCACCGGCGGGAACATGTCCGCGCGGCGCGCGGCGCTCTCTGCCGTCGGAGGTTTCGACGAGGCCTTTGGAGTGGGCGCCGCGCTGCTGGAGGATACCGACGCCTCCCTCCTCCTGCGCCGTTCGGGTCGCATCGTCTACTGCCCGCAGGCGAGCCTCATCCACCTCGCCGCGACCACCGGAGGCGTCCGAGTTTCGGCCATCGAGGACTACGTCTGGTCTCTCAGCCGCAACCGGACCTACTTCGTGCGCAAGCATGCTTGGGTGCTGCGAGCGCGCCACCTCAGTCGCTCGCCTGGCGATCACCATCGCCTCCTTCGCCGTGCGCCGGCGTGACCCGAGCCTCCTCGCCGCCGGTCTGCGTGGCGTGAGGGACGCCTACCGCCTCCCTCTCCCCCGCCCGGAGGGGCCGTGAACGGGATGAAGCACGTCGCCTTCGTCACTTCGGATTTCCCCCGCTGCCGGGCGGCATCGCCCGCCTCTGCTGGGAGGTGAGTCAGCGACTCCCCGGGCATGGGTGGAGAGTCACTGTTATCGCGCCGGAGGTTCCGACAGCTCCCGCCCAACGCGACAATGGAGTAATCCGTGTCGGCGGGCGACGCCCTCTGCGCGACCTCGCGATGGCCCGCCGCCTGCGGCAACTGGGTCCAGTGGATGTCGTCATGTGCGCCGTCTGGTACCCCGACGGAGTGGTGGCCGCGCTGGCCGGAGTCGACGCGCCCCTTGTCGTGTGGGCCCACGGGGCCGAGATCTACCACCGCCGGAACCCTGGCCTACGCGCCCTGTTCGGCCGCCTCCAGAGTCGCCTTCACCATCTCGTCTTTCGGAGATCCCAACTCGTCCTGGCGAACAGCCGCTTCACCGCAGACCTGGTCAAAGAGAAGGCGCCGAACGTACGCCGCGTCGCTGTCATCCCTCTGGGCACCGACCCGGAGTTCTTTCGGCCGGCGACTGGTGCGTTGCACGAAACCGCGATCGGTCCCTCCCTGCGCGGGAAGCGAGTGATCCTCAGCGTTGGCCGCCTGGTCGGATACAAGGGATATGAGACCATCCTGCGCGCGGCGGCGCAGCTTCAGTCCTTAGGACCCGTCGCCTATGTGCTGGTGGGGGAGGGCCCCTACCGGTCGAGGCTGGAGGAAGTGGCGACCGAACTCGGTCTCAGCGAATTGGTGCATTTCGCCGGCCGCACCACCAACGAGGAACTCGCGCGCTGGTACCAGACTGCGGACGTCTTCGCTCTGTGCAGCGAGGAGCGGCCCGGCGAGGGCGCGGTGGAGGGATTCGGCATCGCCTTCCTCGAGGCCTCCGCCAGCGGGCTGCCGGTGGTGGCCACGCAACTCCGGCGGCATCCCCGACGCCGTAGCCGATGGCGAAACCGGATTCCTGGTGCCGGTGGGTGATGTGGCGGCCGTCACCGGAGCGCTGAGAAGACTGCTCGACGACTCGGCCCTCGCCGCGCGCATGGGCGAAGCTGGACGCCAGCGCGTGCTGGCTCACTACAACTGGGACAGCACTGCCGCCGCTGTTTCGCAGGCGCTCGATTCCCTCCTTCCTTCGGCCGCCACGCGGGGGGAGGGCCGCTAAGTGCCTCAATACCTTTGGCTTGCCGGCCTCGCTCTCATGTTTACGCCCGACCTTAGCATGTCCCGGCCGACCGACGTCGGATCGCTCCAGCCCTCGGACTGGGTCCTGCTGATCCTGCTTCCGGCGCTGCTGATAGGCCCCGGTCGCGCCGTCCGTCTGCCGGCACGCGTGCGCACCGCCTTCTGGCTGTTCCTGGGGGTGGCGCTACTCTCCATCCTCGCCTTCCCCCTCCGTTACCCCGACGCCGACCCGGTCATGCTCTATCGGGGCCTGACCAAACTGGTGAAGTTCGCCATCTACGCCCTGATCGGGCCGCTGGTCGCGCGGAGGATCCTGTCGGACGATGACTATCGGCGGGCGGTTTCGGCGCTGATAGTGGGAGGATTCATCGCCGCGTGCTCGCTCATGCTAACGGCCCACCAGAGATGGCATCCTGGCGCCGCCAGCTTCTCCAAATGGGACTACCTATACCAAGCGTCGAACTCGCTCAGTGTGACCCTCGCGGCGCTGGTCTGCTTGCTCTTTGGCCTCTGGTATACCGACGCTGCCTCCCCCCCAAAGCTGGTAGGGCGGATCGGTGTCCTGCTCGCGTTGGTGATCGGCCTCATCATCACCGGCGGGCGCGGTGGTTGGGTGGCGGCCGCTTTCGGGCTTGCCTATGTCGCGGCCACCGGCAGACCCACTCTGCGGTCGGTGGCGATGGCCGCCTCGGTCGTCGTCGTCGCTGTCGGGATGGCCTTCGCCTTCCCTCAGGTAATGGGGCGGATCGAGCGCATCTCCGATCCCTCCACCGCCTCACTGGCGATGCAACAGACCGGCTTCAGCGACGAGGGGCGCCTCCACGCGCTCACGAACGAACTGCCGAAGCTCTGGAGTGCCCCCATCGTCGGCGTGGGATTCTTCAACCGCGGCGACCCCACCGACCTCGATCCGACCGGAAGCCACAACTTCTTCGCTCAGATGGCACTGGAGACTGGGCTGCTGGGGCTGCTCTTCCTACTCTGGCTGCTCTGGGGTCTATGGAGAGTGAAATCCCCGCCGCAGCTCAAGCGGCCCCTCGCGGCATTTCACGCCGCCGTGGTCGCGATCTGCATCGCCTGCCTGTCGGGTGAGTACCTCTACGGCGGCCTCAACCTCATGCTGCTTTCGGTGCTCTACTGCAGCACCATGGCCCTGGTTCAGCGCGGCGTAGTGCGGACGACTGCTCCTATTCCATCTCCAGCCAGAGCGGCGGTTCGCTCTCCCGCGAGCTAACCGATGGAGCCAGGCCTCGTCTCGGTCATCATGCCCTGCTACAACACCGCACACCTGGCGCCGATGGCGCTCGCCTCCCTGCTCGCCCAGACTCACCCGGAGTGGGAATGCCTCTGCGTCGATGACGGCTCCCAGGATGGACTGGCCGAAGTGGTCGGCCGGGCGCGCGATGCGCGCATCCGCTTCCTGCGCCTGGACGAAAACCGGGGCCGGGGCCGCGCCAGACAAGCAGCGCAACAGGCGATCCGTGGCGAGTTCGTCGCCATGCTCGACGCCGATGACTGGTGGTACCCCTCCAAGCTGGAGAAGCAGGTCGCGTACCTGCGCCGCCACTCCGACGTCGCGCTGGTCGGCGCCGGTCTCGCCATCGTCGATGCCTCCGGGCAGATGCTGGGTCAGCGGTGCTGTCAGCCTTCGGACCCGGCCAAGCAGCAGCGGCTTGCCCCTCCTCAGCTCGCCTTCGCCACCGTTTGCCTCCGCGCCGCGGCCCTCGCGCGGCACCCATTCGATCCCACCTTCACCATCGCCGAAGACGTGGACTGGCTCCTGCGGGTGGCGCTTGCGGAGCGGCACGCGAGCATCGGCGAACCCCTCTACGCCTACTTCGAAGGGAACACGTTCAACCTGCGCAAGCGGCTCAGCGCCGCCGCCGCCTTGCTCCGCATCTGGCGCAAACACGCCCTCCGCTACCCGGCCCAGGCCTGCTGGCAGTCGGCCCTAACCCTAGCCAAGGCTGGCGGATTCGGCCTTGCGGTCGCGCTGGGTCAGCAGACGCGGATGCTCGCGCGCCGCTCTCTGCCTCCGACCCAAGACGCGACCTCCGAGCACCAAGCGGCCCTCCGCGCGGTGCTCGCCGTACGGGACGAGCGGTTCGCGCCCTCCCCGGCGAGCGCCGATCTCCTCCGCGTCTCGGGAGCGCCCTGATGCGAGTGCTGCATCTCGTGAAGACCATGCACGGCGCCGCCTGGGCCTGGCGTCAGATATCGGTGCTGCGCGAATGCGGCCTCGACGTGACCGTTGCCTGCCCTGAGGACGGCCCGATGAGAGCGAAGTACGAGGCCGTCGGCGCCTCCGTCGTGCAGGCCGAAGTCACCCTGCCTCATCGCGCGCCCTGGCGTATCCCCTCCGCCCTGCGCCAGGTGAGGGAACTCGTCGGCGACCTGAAGCCCAACCTGATCCACAGCCACTTCGTCGCCACCACCCTCGCCCTCCGCCGCGCCCTCGGCCGGTCTCATCCGACGCCTCGCGTCTTCCAGGTGCCAGGCCCCCTGCATCTGGAGAGCCCCTTCTTCCGCCGCGCCGATCGCGGGACCATAGGCCCACAGGATTGCGTGATCGGAAGCTGCCAGTGGACCTGTCGGAAGTACCGCGAGCTGGGCGTGCCCGCGGAACGTGTCTTCCTGTCCTACTATGGCACCGATGTCGATGCCTACTCGGGGCGGCAGCCGGGCGCGTTGCGCGCCGAGCTCGCCACCGGATCGGCTCCTCTCGTGGGGATGATCGCTTGGATGTACCCACCGAAGCTGCTCCTCGGCCAGCGCCGCGGCCTCAAGGGCCATGAGGACTTCCTCCGCGGCACTGCCGCGAGTCTTCGCCGCGCACCCCTCCGCCCGCGCCGTGATCGTCGGCCAACAGTGGGGGCCGGGCCGGCGCTACCAACGCCAACTC
Organism: uncultured Armatimonadota bacterium; assembly: GCA_963699135.1. Classification (GTDB taxonomy): domain Bacteria; phylum Armatimonadota; class Hebobacteria; order Hebobacterales; family Hebobacteraceae; genus JBEKKD01. Next base: position 4,101,429 of record OY969415.1, read on the forward strand.
CAGGCGCTCGCGGCCAGGCTGCACGGGGACAAGGTGCTCTTCCTGGGTCCTCGAGATGATGTTCCGAGCATCTACGCCGATCTCGACCTGGCCGTCCATCCTTCCCTCTCGGAGAACGTCGGGGGCGCCGTGGAGTCGCTGCTGGCGGCCTGCCCAACCGTCGCCAGCAACGTCGGCGGGCTGCCCGACCTGGTGCAGGATGGGGTCACCGGGTGGCTGGTCCCGCCGCGTCGCCCCGACCTGCTGGCCGAGTCGATGCTGGACGCTCTGGCTCACCCCGAAGAGGCGCGCCGCCGCGCTGACCGCGGCCGGGAACTGGCGCGGGTCATGTTCGACGTAAACCGGACCGGGCGCGAGATCGCCGCCATCTATGGCAGACTTACTGGATTCGCACAGGGGGTGCCCCTTGGCGACACCGTCGCTTGAGGTAATGGTGGCTGGATCCCGGCCCTACCTCTGCCTCAAACTCCTAGGCGACCGGATTGGATCAGCCCTTGGGCTAGTGCTTGTCAGCCCCTTGCTGGCGCTGGCCGCGGCTGCCATTCGCATCACCCTGGGGCCTCCGGTGCTCTTCCGGCAGCAGAGGCCCGGCCTCCACGGCCGGCCCTTTGTGGCACTGAAGCTTAGGACCATGACCGATTCCCGCGACGCGGAAGGCAGAATGCTGAGTGACAAAGATCGGGTCACCGGCCTGGGGCGACTGCTGCGCCGATGCAGCATCGATGAACTGCCCCAGCTCTGGAACGTGCTCAGGGGTGAAATGAGCCTGGTTGGTCCCAGGCCCCTGCTGATGGAATACCTCCCGCGGTACAACCAAGAGCAGATGCGCCGACATCTGGCGAAGCCGGGGATCACCGGGCTCGCCCAGGTCTCCGGTCGCAACGCCGTATCTTGGGAGGAGCGATTCCGACTGGACGTGTGGTACGTTGACCATCGCTCTCTCTGGCTCGACCTTCGCATCCTGACGCTCAGTGTGCTGGGAGTGGTCCGGGGATCAGGCATCTCGCAGCAGGGAGAGGTAGGCATGAAGGAGTTCCTCGGCAGTGACGGCTAACGCCGGGCAGGAAGTGACAGAGGAGGGCTGACCTTGGCCGGAATCGTGGTGTATGGCGCTGGCGGGATGGGCAAGGAGGTAGCGGAGGCAGTGCTTGCGTGTGCGGAATCCGACCCCATGGGCGAGTTCTTGGGGTTCCTGGACGACTGCGCCGGCCTGCACGGACAGTCAGTGCTCGGCTATCCCGTGCTGGGCGGAGCCGACTGGGCCGCTCGCCATCCCGAGGTGGAGATCGTCCTGGGGTTCGGGCACCCCTGGACCCGCTATCGCGTCGTGCAGGATCTCCGGGCCATCGGGAGCAAGTTCGCCACCATCGTGCACCCCCGCGTCGAGATCAGCCCTTCGGCGCGCATCGACGAAGGGACCGTCATCTTCTCCGGATGCGTGATCTCGAGCGGGGCCCGACTCGGGAGCTTCGTCTACCTCAACTACCTATCCATCATCTCCCACGATGCGCAGATCTCCGACTTCGCATGCATCATGGGGCACGCCGCCATCTCCGGGGAGGTCCGGGTAGGGGAGGGGGTCTTCATCGGAGCCGGCGCTATCACCCGGCAGGGCGTCTCCATCGGCGACTGGAGCCTGATCGGCGCCGGCGCCGCAGTGGTAGACGACATCCCGCCTTTCTGCGTTGCCGTAGGCGTCCCGGCCCGCCCCATCCGACACTACCATACCCGCGAGGAAATGCCGGGCTTCTGAGTCTGCCACACGTTGGACCAGCGGCGAGGCCCCCGCCTCGCCGCCCGCTGAAACCTGCCCGCCAGATTCCGCAATCACGCAGGGCAACTCTGTCATTGCGGGTGGTGGGCGTTGCCGCCCTGTGGCAATCCCTTGCCCCCACCCGACATGAGCCCTGGTCGCCTCCTGCTCCCTGCCCCTGCCACTGGTGCTCACCTGCAGCCATCTCTCCCGCCCCCATCTACCCTAGATAACCACTTTGTCCATAGGAATAGTAGACAAATATCCGTAGACGTGCTAGGGTCCTTCTAGGACGGCTTGTAGCCTCCAAACGCCGCAGCACCAGGCTGACCGTGCGGGTATTGCCCAAAGAGACCTGCCGAAATGCCCCAACCGGCGTGGTACGGACCCGATCTGGCTGCTTGCGCGCCGTGTGGCGCAGCCGAATCGGCCTCCCGGCACGCCAAACCACCCCGCGCCATCCTGCCAACCCATCTGCTTTCCGCTATCTGTTCAGGCCTTCCCTCTGCGCCATCCCGATCTCGACCGCAGATGGGTCTGTGCGCAGCTTCGTTCCTATCGCCGAGACTCACATCGTCTGGGAGGTACTGAGATGACAGTGGAGCGTCTAGGCACCGAAGGCGTCTTCGCCGAGCTGCTGCGGGAGGAGCGGACCTACTCGCCCCCGGAAGCATTTCGGCAGCAGGCCGCCACTACCGATCCGCTGCTGTATCAGCGCGCGGAAGCGGACCCGGAGGCCTTCTGGGAGCAAGAGGCAGAGCATCTCGAGTGGTTCCAGCGCTGGGATCGCGTCCTCGACTGGCAGCCGCCGCACGCGCGTTGGTTCGTCGACGGCAAGCTCAACGTGGCCCACAACTGCCTCGACCGCCAGATCGCACTCGGCCGCCGGAACAAGGCCGCCATCATCTGGGAGGGTGAGCCCGGCGATCGCCGCACCCTCACCTACTGGGACCTGTGCCGCGAGGTGAACCGCTTCGCCAACGTGCTCAAGAAGCTCGGGGGTCATGCGCGGCGACCGCGTCGCCATCTACATGCCGATGATCCCCGAGCTGCCCATCGCCATGCTCGCCTGCGCCCGCATCGGCGCCATCCACTCGGTCGTCTTCGGCGGCTTCAGCGCCGAGGCGCTGCGCGACCGCATCAACGACTGCGAGGCGAAGGTGCTCATCACCGCCGACGGCGGCTACCGCCGCGGCGGCCTGCTCCCCCTCAAGCACGACGCCGACTACGCGCTGCGCGAGGCCCCCTCGATCGAGCACGTCATCGTCGTCCGGCGGGGCAACTTCCCGCTGCGCATGAAGGAGGGCCGCGACCACTGGTACGAGGACCTGGTCGCGGAAGCCTCCGGCCGACTGCCCCGCCGAGGAGATGGACGCCGAGGACCCCCTCTACATCCTCTACACCTCCGGCACCACGGGCAAGCCCAAGGGCGTCGTGCACACCACCGGCGGCTACCTCACCGGCGTCCACTGCCACCATGCACTACGTCTTCGACCTGAAGGACGATGACGTCTTCTGGTGCACCGCCGACATCGGCTGGGTGACCGGGCACAGCTACGTCGTCTACGGCCCGCTCTCGGCCGGCGCCACCGTCGTGATGTACGAGGGCGCGCCCGACTGGCCGGACCGGGACCGCTTCTGGCGCCTGATCGAGAACTACGGCGTCACCATCTTCTACACCGCGCCCACCGCCATCCGCGCCTTCATGAAGTGGGGCACCGAGCACCTGAACGGACTGCAACCTCTCCACCCTGCGCCTGCTCGGCACCGTCGGCGAGCCGATCAACCCGGAGGCCTGGATGTGGTACCACGAGAACATCGGCCAGCGGCCGCTGCCCGGTCGTCGATACCTGGTGGCAGACGGAGACCGGGATGATCCTGATCACCACCCTGCCCGGCATCGACGAGATGAAGCCCGGGCTACGCCGGGAAGCCCCTGCCCGGCATCCAGGCCGGCGTGCTCAACGACAAGGGCGAGGAGGTGCATGGCGCCGGCGGCTACCTGGCCCTCACCCGTCCCTGGCCCGCCATGCTGCGGGGCATCTACGGCGACCCGGATCGCTACGTCCAGCAGTACTGGTCGCAAGTGGGACGACGGCACCTACTTCACCGGCGACGGCGCCCGGCTGGACGAGGACGGCTACTACCTGCTCCTCGGCCGCGTCGATGACGTGCTGAGCGTCGCCGGCCATCGCATCGGCACCATGGAGGTCGAGAGCGCCCTCGTGGACTCACCCGTCGGTCGCCGAGGCCGCCGTCGTCGGCGTGTCCGCACGAGATCAAGGGGCAGGCCATCTGCGGCTTCGTTACCGTCAAGGAGGGCATCGTCCCCAACCGCGAGCTGGAGAGCGAACTCAAGGAGCACGTGGTCCGTAAGATCGGCGCTATCGCCCGTCCCGACCAGATCATCTTCTCCGCCGACCTACCGAAGACCCGGAGTGGGAAGATCATGCGCCGCCTGCTCAGAGACATTGCCGAAGGCAAGGTCCTCGGCGACACCACTACACTCGCCGACGTCTCGGTGGTTGAGCAACTGAAGCGGCAGTACGAGGAGAAGGAGGCCTAGCGGCCCCCCGCACGCCGGGGGAACGGTACGGCTGGCTCGTCTCGCGTGGTCTCATCCGGCCTGCCGCTCCCCCCACCTCCGAAGCTGGGCGAAGAGCGGTCGCGCCCGCGCCACTGCATACCAGGTGAACACGATGTACCCCAGCAGGAACGCGACCGACGCCCCGAGTGAGCCGAGCCTGGGGATGAGCAGCAGCCCCGACGGCACCACGATGCAGAACCACAGGATGTTGGCGCGGGCCGCGATCGCCGTCTGGTTCGAGATCACGAAGCTCGACAGCGTCAGCCAGCCCAGGAAGGTCAGAGGCATCACCAGGCCCATGACGCGGGCCGCCGCCACCGCCCCGACCTGCTCCCGGCCGAAGACGAGTGGGATCACCCACTGCCCCCCAATCGCGAGCACCAGCCCGAAGACGGAGGCCATCCCCACCACCACTCCCCGCATAGTGGAGTAGGAGGCGAGCAGCGCCGCGCCCTGCTGCGCGGCGTAGAGCTTCGCCCAGGTCGGGAGGAAGACGATCATCATCGCCTGGTACAGCGTCCCGACCTGGAACAGGAGCGTAAGGCAGATCTCGAACTGCCCCACGGAAACCGGCCCCGCCTTCACCGCCAGATACGACTTGAGGATGATGTGGGTGCCGAACGAGATTAGCTCACCCAGCCAGAGCGGCAGCAGAAATGGCACGAGCACGCGCAGGTGAGTCAGGTCCGGTCTTGCCCAGGTGAATCCCATCGTCCGGCGGGAGAAGACGGCAGATGCGATCGCCGCCCCGGCCCAGCCGGCGGCGATCCACAGCAACACCCCAGACAACCCCCAGCGTGGTATGCCCACCGCGCCGATCACCCCCGCCGGGAAGACGAGCGCCGCATTCACGAGGGTCGCCGTCGCCCATCGCACTGGTTGCTCTCGCCCCTGAACGCATGCCAGGAAGAACGTGGCCAGCGGCCAGAGTAGGCAGAGGTAGATGGAGGCGGCAACCACGGCTCGCGAGAGATGGGGGACTCCATAGAGACGCGCCACCCACCCGCCACATGCGATCGCCAGCAACAGCGAGACCGTGCTGCCCGTGACGCGGGTCGCCAGCCCTGCCGCGTAGTACGCCCTCATCTCCAGTTGGCTGTGGTGGCTCGACTCCGCGATGAACTTCGCCGTGCCGCTTTCCACTGAGAAGCTCGCCAGTAGCCGGAAGATGCCGGCGATGGTGATGACCACCGCGAACTCACCGAAGCGACGTGACCCCAGCAGTTGACTCAGCACCGCCGTGATGCCGAAGCTGAGCAGCGAATAGGAGATCAGCACCGCGCCCACAGGGTACTTCACCTGAGCGGCGACGGCGCGATAGGAGGCCGGGTTCACCGCCTCCGCAAACACCCCTCTGACGGAATGGGACAGCAACGCTTCTCGGGCGCGGAACGGGATCATGCAGGTCGGCCGACATACGCGGGCATATTGCCCTATGGGATTCGCTGCTTCCCGCGGACGCCCTGTTAGCCGGGATCAGTCCGCGCGTCCGCGCCCGCCCCGTGGCAGTCTCGGCGCCGGTAGGCGTGACACGCGGGATCGGGCCGCATCCCCCTCAGAAGAACTTCTGTATCCACTTCAGCGGCTTGGTGACCGGCTTCAGCGCCTCCTTCACCTTTGGGTGTTCGAACACGATCAGCCCCATCGTGGGCACACCTCCGATCAACTGCTCGATCACCCTCCCCGAAGCGATCTTGCTCAGGCTGAACTTGTTCTGCGCGGGCAGGAACGACATGTCGGTATACTTGGCAGCGGTCTGCTCCAGTGTCGCCTGCCACGAGCCATCCTGGTTCTTCATCAGCCCCCAACCTCCGGGGCCGGCCAGTGACTGCGCGTAGGTCAATGCCGCGTTCTGAGGGCCCTGGGCGAGCTTGACCTGCCAGTCGGCTGTCGGCAGGAGTGGAATCACAGGGGGTTGTGGGATCTTCTCGGCCTGGCTGCGAAGCCAACTCGTGCCCGCTGCGAGTCCACCGGGGAGGCTCGCTTGCTGGGCCAACCCCTTCAGCTCCGCCAATCGCGCACTCGTCGTCGATGTCAGGATACTGAAGTTGCGAGGGTCGAGATCGATGCCGCCGGCGATCTCGACGATAGACCTGGTCGTGGCCTGCCCCGCGTTATACCTGGCGATGCACTCGCCGTGCCGCGCCAGTTCCTCGGCGTGCTGCTTGACGAGCGAGTTGTGCCTATCGGCCAGCCGGTTGTACTCCGCCCCGGAAGCGCGGGCGCACTGGCTCTTCACCTCTGCGATCTCTGCCTGCAGCTTGTCGAGGGTCTTCTCCCTCGCCGCGATCTCCTTGTTCAGTTCCGCTCGTGACGCGGCCCCGTCGGCCCCCTGCTCGGCCAGCGCGAAGTCGACCAACGCTCTCAAATCGCCGCGAGTTCGGATCAGCGAACGAACCGGCGACGCTCCTTGCTTCGCTAGATAGTCGGCGGCCTGCGCCCGGGCCGCCGCGCCCGCCTCCTGCGGCCCCCCGTCTCGGGTGGACAGGTAGCTGGCGAGCCGCTCTGAAGTCCTGAAGTAGTCCTTTGTGGCCTGGTCGAGGATGCGCGTGTAATCGACCAGCCTGGCGCTGCCCGCGACGATCGGGGCCCCGCTCCCCGATGCTGGCGCGCTCCCCACCGTAGCCACTAGCAGTTGCGTGCGTTCCTGCTCGGTGTGGTGAGCGGGAAGCTCCACCGCCAGCAGCGCGTCCAGATCGAGCCAGTCGGGGTTAGCCCGCTTCAGCCAACTGACGATCGCCATCAGGCGGGCGACATTGCCCAGTTCGCGCAGTTCCGGGAAGACGATGACGTAATCGGCATAGTGGGCGTTCAGGTGGTCCATGCTCTGTCGGATGCCCGGCGAGAACGCGCCCGCATTTCCCGCGGATCCATCCGGCTGGAGGAAGCGCTTGCGGCTGCGCTCGGAATCAGCCGTGAACTGCGGGCGCGTCGATCGCCGCGAATTGGAAATCCGGATCGGTTTCGACGCCGGCCTGGTCGGGGTAGAACCAGAGCCTGGTCGCTGCCCATCCTCCCGCGGGGCCGGAGCCACTGCTCGCCAGGTCCCGTTCCGCCGCCGACGCGAACTCCGGGATGCGCTGCCGCGTGCGGTCGCGCAAGTTCCTCGTGGCTGTCCGGATCGACGCCGCTGGTGATGGTCTTGAACCGCTTGTCGGCCTGGAGCACGACCGACCCGATGCGCGTGTCCTCCAGGAACCCGCCGAAGTTGACAGTCACCTTAGTTGGGTCAGGGTTCTCGTCAAGGCTGACGAAGGCCGCGTTGTCGCCGGCGTGGAAGGCCGCGCGATAGACGACCGCCAGATCGGCCAGCGAGACCGGCTCCCCGGCCAGGGTCGCCGGTTCACCGCGCTTGCCGATGAGCACGAGACCCTCAGTTTGGCTGAGTTGCGCTCCCTCGAGCGTCGCGCCCTGCGCGAAGAACCCGGAGAGGCCCGCTAGATCGGGTTCCTTCGTCTTCGCGGGGAAGTTGGTTCCGGAGAACTGACTCGGCTGCGTGTTGAGCCTCATCTCGGAGAGCGCATAGTCGTGCTGGTAGGCGTAGACCTCAATCTGCAGCGGCTTCCCGTCGCGAGGCGCCAGCGCGTTCAGGCAATGACGGATCACCGAGTAGTGCTGCGCGTACGCCGCCGCCGGATCATCGCCCAGCAGGAATAGCCGGACGTGATCCTTCCCATCCGCGATCGCATGAACTCGGCCGCCCCGAAAGATCGCCACCCAGGCCGGCTGCACGGCCCCGGGTTGGTAGTTGTCGGTGACGTTCGCGTAGGGAAGCGCGTCGGGCCCCCTCAGTATCTCCACTGCGTGCTGCAACAGGTAGACGTACTGGTCGATGAACGGCTGCACCGATCCCCGCGCTGCGGGGTCGCGCACCGCCGAAGCTAGCGACTGCCCGGTGCGAACGACAGTGGACTCGTCGAGAAGCTGCCCATAACTCACCCGCACCCAGGCCGCGCCCTGCAGCGCCGCCGGTGTCGTCGGCGCTGTTGGCGCCGCCGATGTCTGGGGTGCCGGCGGCGTCGCCCGGCTGCCGCCTTTGGGCCTCCCGGTCCCCGCCGCGCTCACGCCTCCCGCCGCTGCCAACATGACACCGAGGATCACCCACGCGACCAAGCGAGCCGACCTGCTGCCGCAGTTCATCCTCGGCCTCTCCTCTACGCCAGTCCGCGCCACCTGCGGATATGGCCGTCCCCTCTACCCTATCGCCTTCACTTGCTTGCTCTCCGGCGTATAGGCATGCAACTCGATCCGATTCCCATCGGGGTCGTTCAGCCAGGCTTGCCAGCTGTTATCCGAGCCGAGCGTGATCTCGCCCACCGCCACGCCCTTCGCCTTCATCTCCGCGACCGTCCCCTCGATGTCCTCCACCTCCAGGCAGAAGTGCTGGAACGATGGCCGCTCCGCCGGCTTCCCAACCTCGCCTCGGAACAGCTCCAGAAACGTGCGATGCCCAAGGCGGAAGTAGATGCCGAAGCGCTCGCCCTTGTCGTTGATGAAGTCGAAGGCGGGTTGCAGTCCGATCTGGTCTCGGTAGAACGTGATCGACGCGTCGAGGTCGCTGACGACGAAGCAAACGTGGGCAAGTCCGGTAATCATCTGTAGCTCTCCTCTATGGGGCGCGCAGACTATGCGCGGACGCTTCTCTGCCCGGAGCAGCGCTCCCTCTCGCGCGGCTCCGCGCGATTCCGCCGCAAGACGCGGTCAGCGTTCCTAGCCGATTTCTCGGCGCGACTGAACCTTCGCCGGATCGACTTCGATGCCCAGCCCCGGGCTATCGGGCGGCCTGATCTTCCCCGCGACGGGCTCCAGGTAGCCCTTCATGAAGCGCTGCTTGCTGCGCTGATGGAGCACCAGGAATTCAACCTGCGGCAGCACCGTTCGCGGGCAGGCCGCCGCGACGTGCAGCGCCGCATGCAGCGAGTGGCCATGCGGGCACACCGGGATATCGTGACTCGAGCAGAGGGCGGCGATCTTCACCAGCTCGCTGATGCCCCCGCACCAATCCGGGTCGGCCTGCATCACGTCTATCGCGCGGGCTTCGAGTAGGTCCCTCACCTGCCACCGCGTGTACACGTGCTCGCCCGTCGCCACTGGCACTCCGGTTGCTTCGCGAATAGTCCTTAACGCGTTGACGCGATCGATGGGAACAGGCTCCTCCAGCCAGGCCGGCCGGAACGGCGCGATGCGGCGGCCGACATCGATGGAGTAGGGGAGGTCCCACGAGTTGAAGGCGTCGAACATCAGCGCCGTCTGCTCGCCCAGCGCGCCGCGCAGCACGCTCACCATCTCCACGTTCTTCACCGCGCCTTCTCCGCCGGCCCCGGGTCCCCACCGGAAGAACCACTTCTGCGCCTGATACCCAATGTCCCGATACTCGCAAGCCCGCGCCGCCAGCGCCTCCGGGCGCAGCGAGAACCCGAGCATGCTGGCGTACGCATGCACCTCGTTCTGCACCGGACCGCCCAGCAGTCGGTACACCGGCTGCCCGAGCGCTTTCCCCTTCAGATCCCACAGCGCACAATCCAGCGCGCTCATCGCCATCATGTAGTAGCCGCCGCGCGCGTGCCGATTGCGGCGCAACAGCAGGTCCCAGAGCTGCTCGATGGCAAGCGGATCGCGCCCCACGACGAAGTCGCGGATCTCCCGCCGCAGGATCATCGCGTGCGGCCCGTCCACCGGCCCAAACACTCCCGTCACGCCCTCATCTGTGCGGACCTCCAGGTAGACGTCGCGATGCTCCACTTTGTCACCCGGCCGATGGCTCGACGGCCGCCACTCGGCTTCGCCGAACTCCGGATACAGGTCGACCGGATTGACAATCCGCTCCTCCGACCGCAGCTCGTCGACGGCGAACTCACCCGTCACCTCAATCAGGACGAGATCGGTGATCTTCATTCTGCCAGCCTTTCCTGAATCAGTGCCGCGCTACTCGTGCTTGCCCAGCGCCTGGTGCGTCTCCTTCAGTTGCGCGATGATCGGGAGCTTCTGGGGGCACTTCGCCTCGCACTCCCCGCACTCTTCGCAGAAGGAAGCCTGCGCCTTGTTCCGGGCCAGGTCCTCGTTCTGGTACTCCCACTGCGCGTGATCTAGCAGCCCGTACACGCGATAGGTGTTCATCAGCGAGAAGTTGCCAGGGATATCCACTCCGTGCGGGCACGGCATGCAGTAGCCACAGCCCGTGCAGTACAGATCCGCCAGCTTCTTCTTCTCCTCCAGCGCCGCCGAAATCGTCGCCCATTCCGCCTTCGACAGCGGCTCTCCCCGGCCCGCCGTCGCGCAGTTCTCCTCCACCATCTGCAGGTTCTCCATCCCCGACAGCGCGCACGACACGTTCGGGTTCGACAGCACGAAGCGGAGCGCGATCTCCGCGCTGCTCACCGATCCCTTGGGCAGCAGATCTCTGATCCCAGGCGTAGGAGCCCCGAGTCGCCCTCCGCCAACCGGCCCCATGATCACGACGCCCATACCTTTCTCGTGAGCGCGGGCGATCCCCGGCTCATTCGCCCGATCGAGCAGGTTGTACTGACATGTCACCGACGTGAACTCACCCGAGTCCACCAGCTTGATCAGGCCCTCCACTGTGTCGTGAAACGAGAAGCTCAGATGCGTGAACAGCCCTTCTGCCTGCGCCTTGCGAGCCGCCTCCAGCGCTCCCCCCGGCCGGCTGATGGTGTTCGCGAAGTGCTCCCAACCGATCCCGTGGAAGTTGTAGACATCGATCTTGTCGACGTCCAGCTTCCGCATCTGCTCATCCAGAATCTTCCGCCACTCGTCCCCGGGCTTCGAGCTGTCCGGGTTCTTGGTCGACACGATGACCTTATCGCGCCACCCCTTCAGCGCCTTGCCCACCGCAACTTCGCTCTCATTGTTGTTGTAGAAGTAGGCGGAGTCGATGTAGTTCACCCCCAGCTCGAACGCGCGATGAATCGTCTCCACCGCCTTCTCCACCACGACATGCCCATCTTTCTCCGGCAGCCGCATCGCGCCGAACCCCAGCGCCGAGATCTTGAGCCCGGTCTTCCCGAAATCCCGATACTGCATATCCCTTGCTCCTCCCACTGCACCTGTCAGATTGATCTCCCCCTGCAGCATCCCCCTTCGACACGCGCGCCCCTCATCCCCGCCCGCCTTCGCCGCCCAGTAGCCCACCCCTGCGCCGCAGGGGTGGGGCCTCCGCCGCCCCTCCCGCCGCAGGCGGGTAGTCTTCTCCTCTGCGCTCTCTGCGGCTCTGCGGTAAATGCCGTCCCCTCCCTCCTCCGAAAGGTCACGCGCCCGCCCATAGCGAACTCGATCACCGGACGAAGGCTGTGACCTCCGCCACCCTTGCATGAACATCGCCGACTTCGACTACCATCTTCCTCCCGAGCTGATCGCCCAGGAACCGGCGCGCCCTCGCGATTCCTCCCGCCTGCTGGTGCTGCATCGAGACACGGGCGAGATCGAGCACCGCCTCTTCCCCGACCTGCTCGGCTACCTGCGCGCCGACGATGTCATTGTCGTCAATGACACTCGCGTCCTCCGCGCCCGCCTCCATGGAGTCCGCGAGCCAGGCGGCGGGCGGGCCGAGGTGCTCCTGTTGTCCGAACGGGAGGGGAATGTCTGGGAAGCCCTCGTTACCCCCGGTCGGCGCATTCCCGTCGGGCGCTCCATCGTGTTTGGCGAGGGCGATCTGCGTGCCGAGGTGATCGCGCGCACCCCGCCCGGGGGCCGTCTGCTCCGATTCACTGCCGCCGGCGACGTCCGCGCCGCCATCGAGCGTGTCGGCCAGGTGCCACTGCCCCCCTACGTCCACCGCGCCCTCGACGACGAGTCAGACTATCAGACCGTCTACGCCCATACCCCCGGCGCCAGCGCCGCGCCCACCGCCGGGTTCCACTTCACCCCCGAAATGCTCGCGGCCGTGCAGGCGCGCGTCCAGGCCGTGGCGCATCTCACCTTGCATATTGGGCTCAGCACCTTCCGGCCCATCCACGTTGCGCGGGTCGAGGACCACGAGATGCACGTCGAGAGCTATGCCATACCCGAGGCCACCGCCCGCCTCGTCACTGCCGCCAGGTGCGATCGCCGGCGCCTCCTCGCCGTCGGCACCAGCGCCGCCCGCGCCCTCGAGGCTGCCGCCGATGAGACCGGTCAGGTGCGCGCCGGCGCCGGGGAAACCGATCTGTTCATCACCCCCGGCTATCGGTTCCGCGTGGTGGATGCATTGCTCACCAACTTCCACACGCCCAGGTCTACGCTGCTGCTGCTGGTCAGCGCCGCCGCCGGCACAGAGCTGATCCTGCGCGCCTACCGCGAAGCGGTCGCGCTCCGCTACCGCTTCCTCAGCTTCGGCGACGCCATGCTCATCATCTGAGGCCCCCGTGCGACTCTCCGAACTCGAAAAGATGTTCAAGCTGGAGGACACCTACTGGTGGTTCGTCGCCAGGCGGAGACTGGCGCGCGACCTGCTCCTGCGCTACCGCCCGGCCCGCGCCGCGGACGCCGACAAGACGCGACTGCGGATTCTCGACATTGGGTGTGGGACGGGCGCCACCCTCCATGTCCTCGACCAGCTCGGCGATGTGGTAGGGATGGACAACTCCCGCGATGCCCTCGCCTTCTCTCGCCGCCGCGGGCGTTACCGGCTCGCCCGCGCCCAGGGGGAGGCGCTTCCCGTCCGCTCCGGCTCTGTCGACGTCATCACCGCCCTCGACCTCCTGGAGCACATCCCCGATGATGCCGCCGCGGTAGTCGAGTTCGCCCGCGCCCTCCGGCCGGGTGGAGTGCTGCTCGTCACCGTGCCCGCTCTCCCCTGGCTCTGGAGCCAGCACGATGAGGCCCTCGACCACCTCCGACGCTACTCCGCCGCCCGCCTGCGCTCCCTCCTGCTGGGCGCGGGGCTGGAGATCCGGAGGCTCTCACCGGTGATCGCCCTGCTGCTCCCCCCCATCGCGCTGCTGAGATTGCTCCAGCGCCTTCGGCGCACACCACACGGACGCCCCGAGACCGCCTTCATCGTCCCCCCCGCCCTCATCAACCTCCTCCTCATCGGCCTCCTCTGGCTGGAAAACCGCTGGGCCCTGCGCCGGAACCTCCCCCTCGGCGTCTCCCTCTTCGCCGTCGCGCGAAAGCCTGAATAGCCCGCCCCGCGCACAGGTATTCCCCCCGGCGGGAAGTAACATACCCCAACCCCGAACTCGGGAGGAACGATGAAGTCGCTAACCGTGTCCGTGCTGGCAGTGCTGGTAGTGCCCGCGCTGGCACTAACGATGCTGATCACGCTGCCGGCCTGCGCTGCGATGCCGAGCGCGTCAACCGATCAGATGCCCACGAAGGAGAGTGTGATGACTCAGTCAAGGACCTACGATCCGTCGTTCTGGGTGTTCGGCTACGGACACCCGGAGCACATGCAGTTGATGAGCGACCTCGGATTCGTCGGCGTGGGGTTCTGGGCCGCCGACCGCGACGGCGAGCGCATCAAGTACTACTTCAACTCGCCCACCCTCCAGCGATTCGATTGGGCCACCCAGTCCCCGGACCGGCCCAACCTGCAGGACTACGCCGCCAAGGCCCGCGCCGCCGGTCTGCAGGTCATGGCGAACATGGAGGGCGTCAACCCCTACCACTGGGAAGCTGGCAGGAAGAACTGGACCCCCGAGACCATCGGCGGCGTGATGACCGACCTCCACAACGACGGCGCGGATCGCTGGTTCACCGAGTGTGCTGCCGGGTGGCCCTCGCTGTTCTTCGCCCTCGCCGACACCGGCCGTAAGATCGGCATGGAGTATCAGGAGGGAGACGACCCCTCCTACCTCTACTACACCGATTCCGAGACCAGAAACCAGGGGTTCACCGACGTCTACCGACGCGGCCACATGGTGAGCATGTATCACTACCAGTACCGCCGCGATGAGATCGGCAAGCAGGCCAGCCTCGCGCAGGAGGGCTCCCTTGCTTTCGGGTTCGCCCGCGACTGGGGCCTGCCCGCCGTCATGGTCTACCCGGTCGGCCCCAACTGGGGGGAAGAGCCGGACTACTGGCAGGGCATTCTCAAGCCTAGCATCGCCATTCGCGCGCTCCAGTTCCGCGTCCGCGACATCATGCTCATCGGCCTCACCGACGAGAAGGCGCGCCAGACCGATGTCACCGCGCTGAAGCAGTGGGTCTCCGAACTGGTCGAGAAGAACGCGCAGGAGAACAGGCCGATGCTGAATGTCGTCGCCCACCTCAGGCGCGGCGAGGACGCGCACTGGCATGACTTCGCCAGCTCCGGCGATGCCATCACCTCCGGCGCCTTCCATGCCGGCTGGGATGTGATCGCGAGCACTGAGCCGCGGGCCGACGCCGACGCCTACTATGTCTACACCACTGGCAATGACCCGGACGGCACGCTCGACTTGACACCGGAGATCACCACCCTCTTCGGGGGGACGAAGACCGTCTTCCTCCAGATCGGGTTCGATCTTCCGAGCGGCAGCGCCCTCACCCCCAACTGGCGCAAAGCTCTATCTGCCTGTGGCGTCTCCCCGGACGCATCCTTCACCTCCGGTGACATGCCAATGCGAGGAACCTACAAAGGCGCGCCGTTCACCTACGCCGGCATCTTCACCGCCTATGAGGTCAGAGAGCGGCCGCACGGGACGCTCATCCCGCGCTCCGCGGTTACCGGAACGGTCTCGGCCGAAGGCGACGGAGTTCCGCTTATCGTCAGCAACGGGAACAAGCACCTCATCCCCGCCAACTCGATCCGATGGCAGACCATGTACCCGATCGGCGACCTGCTGGCCGGCTGCGGCGTACGCGCCTCGTCAGACGTCTGGGGGATCGCAGGCGAGAAGGTCACCGTCCTCCTGGCCACGCACGATACCGAACTCGATCTGGTCATCCCCAAGCTGGCGAAGGGCGCGACGATCCGCGTGACGCAGTGGGACAAGTACCACCAGATCACCCACGAGGATTCCGTCACCTACACGGGCTCATTCCAGCGGCCCATGAAGCAGTTCGACTCGATCTTGATAGAGGTGCTGTGACGCCCGCCCGCGTCGCCTCTGTCCAGGCGCCCTTACTGCAAGTAGCCTAGGGCCTTCAGCTCGCGCCGGGTCGCTTCGGAGAGCTTGCCCTGGGGAGCCTCCTTCGCGGGAGCCGCCGCTCGCGACGAGGTGAACTCCGTTAGCGGCCGGCGCTGCGTGCGCGCGAACTGCTGGAACGCCGCCGTCATCTTCGCCGCTGTCTGTGCATGCTCGGAGATGACGTTCCGGGTCTGTCCCGGGTCGTTTCGCAGGTCGTATAGCGCGGCGTAGTCTGCCACCGCGATAGAGCAGCAGCGACCACGCCGTATCCCTCACCAGGTAACTCGGCCAGGGTTCGCTGCAGGTTGCGAAGGCATAGTCGCGCACCTTGACCTGCTCCCCGGCTAGCAGCGGCAGCAGCGAGCTGCCCTGCACCCGCTCCCGCTGGTAGGGGATCTGCCAGAGATCCAGGACCGTCGGCGCCAGATCAACCGTCTGGGTCAGCGCGGTCACCTCACCGGCCAGGCGCTGCTTGCCCGGGAATCTCATCACCAACGGAATATGCACGAACTCGTCGTAGACCGCATGTGAGTGGTAGATGTACCCATGCTCCCCGAACGCCTCCCCGTGGTCGGAGGTGACGACCAGCAGCGTGTTGTCGAGCAGGGCGCGTTCACGGAGTAGCCGCACCACCTCTCCCACCCCCCAGTCCGCCCACCGCAGATTCGCGTCATACTCATCCGCCCATGCCTGAGGCGCGATCGTCTTGTCTCTCCCATACTGCGGCCGCGTCTCCGGGAACTCGAAACGCCCCTGCCGCACCTTCACTGGTGGCTGTGCGGCAAACCACGCCTTCACCTCCTCCGGCGCATCATAGGGCGTGTGGGGCTGAAGGAAATGACAGTAGGCGAAGAAGCGCGATTGCCCACCCTCGGACAGCCACTTCCCGAAGGCCTCCGTCAGCCCCTCGGGCGTTCGCCAGGCATCCGCCGCAGCTTGCGTGATGGGCCCACCATTCACCCCCCCATCCGCCGCTGGGTTGACGAACACCTCCTCGAAGTCCCCCCCGATCCCCACCTCCGGGGATGCCACCGCGTTCGAGCTGAACATGACTGTGCGGAAGCCCGCCCCCTTCAGCCACTGCGCCAGCGTCACCGCCGACTTGTCCGGCGTCTTGCCCCCTATGATGCGATGCGTATCAGGATAGAGACCGGTGAACAGCGACGCCGTCGATGGTTTCGTCGAAGGGTACGCGGAGAAGTGGTTCCTGAAGACCACCGACTCCCCGGCCAGCTTGTCGATGTTCGGGGTAGTCTCGCGCGGATAGCCGTAGCACCCCACATGATCGGCCCTCGCCGAGTCGAGAACGCAGATCACGAGATTCGCCGACTGCGCTCCCGCCCGCATCTGCTCTCGCGTCGCCTTGCCCACCGGAATCGGCGCCGCCCGGGGTGTTGCCTCCGAACTCCGTCCCCCCTGATCCCCAGCCCTCAGCCTCCCGCACCCCGCCGCCACCAGCAGCGCGAGGCCGGCCGCCGCCGACGCCACCAGTCGCAGGCCTTGGAAACGCACGAGTAGCATGCTTGCTCCACACCTCCCTGAAGATCCGCCGCGCAAGCCCGGACATCCGGCGCGGGAATCCCTTGCCACAGTGTCAGCTTCCACGCATCTCCCCGACTGCCTCCATGCCGCCTTTCCCCCGCGGAAGGACCCCCTCCCGTGGCTGCGGAAGACGCCATGGACCCTCTTCGCGAGGCATTCGAACCAGGAGGTAGGATGTGTCCGAACTGAAGCTTGGGCTCATCGGCTGCGGACCCATGGGCCGCAAGCTGGCTGACTCACTTGCGAAGCGCAACGACGCCCGCGTAACAGTGGTCGCTGACCATGTGGAGGAAGTGCGCCGACAGGCGGCCGAAGCCTACGACGCGCAGAGCTGCGCTCAGTGGGAGGAACTCCTCTCCCGGCCCGATGTCGAGGCGGTTGTTGTCGCCACCCCTAGCTATCTCCACCCGCCCATCACTATCGCGGCCGCTCAGGCCCGCAAGCACATCTTCTGCGAGAAGCCGATGGCCTTGCACGTCGCCGACTGCGATGCCATGATCCGAGCTGCTGCCGGCGCCGGCGTCAAGCTCATGGTGGGGCAGGTGCTGCGGCTCATGTTCCCCTTCTGGCGGATCAAGCAGCTCGCCGATGATGAACTGGGCGCGCCCTTCTGCGTCAGCATTCGCCGGCTCTACCCCTGGTCACCCAAAGGCTGGCGCGCCCACTTCGACCAGTCAGGAGGGCCCCTCTTCGAGGTGCACGTGCACGAACTGGACTTCATGCGCCACCTCTGTGGCGAAGTCTCCCAGGTCAGCGCCTATGGTGGCAGACTCGTCTCCGAAGGCGTGGACTACTACGACGTCTATCTCGTGAATCTCCGCTTCCGCTCCGGTGCCGTGGGCCATCTGCACGGCGGCATCACCACCGGAGAGAGCCTATTCGAGGGCAAGGTGCTCTGCCCCGAGGGCGCATTGTCCTTCGGCCCGGAATGGGGCGCCGGCGCTGTCCAGCGCGGCCGGGGGAACGTCGGCCCCCTGGACTCGGCCTCTCGTCAGGGACCCGTCGGCATCGACTGGGAAATCGACTCCTTCGTGAGGTGGATCCAACACGATGAGCCCCCAGTGGTCACCGCGGAGGATGGCCGCGCCGCCGTTCAGCTCGCCGAGATCGCCTATCGCTCCATTGCCGAAGGCCGGCCCATCGACGTGCCCTAGTGTGAGAGAGAAGCCATGAGTGAAGTGCTGAGAGTGTCCGGTATCCAGATGCTCGTCACCCAGGACGTCCGCGAGAACGAGCAGCGCATCCTGACCGGGATCGCGCAGGCGGCCGCCGACAAGGCCCACTACCTGCTCACCCCCGAAGGGTCGCTTTCAGGGTACTATCCCGGGTTCGACCGCGAACAGGTGGCAGCCGCCGCCGAGCGGCTCCGCTGCGCGGCCGGAGACGCGGGAGTCGGCCTCGCGTTGGGCACGTGCTACAAGGAGCTGGCCGGCGACCGCGAGTACTGCTACAACCAGGTCCGGCTCTACGCGCCTGGGGGAGAGTACCTGGGCTTCCACGCCAAGATCCTCCGCTGCAGTTCCCTGCAGTACCCCGGCACCGGGGAAATGGCCGACTACATCGAGGGCGCTCTGCGCACTTTCGACTGGCGCGGGGTGCTCCTCGGCGTCCTCATCTGCAATGACCTCTGGGCAACACCCCGCTGGACCACCATTCCCAACCCTTACCTTCCCTGGAAGCTGAAGCAGATGGGAGCGCAGATCATCCTCCACGCCATCCACTCGGGCCGAGACCAGAAGCACCGGGCATTCCACGAGTCGAGCACCGAACTCTGGGCACGTGCCCTCCAGCTCCCAATCGTCCAGGTGAACGCCACCCCTTCCGACGGTGGCCCCGTCAACGCGCCCTCCGGCCTGGTGGGACCCGACGGCGAACGGCATGTCATTGTGCCGGACTGCGGCGAGCAATACTTCACCTGCGAGGTCGACCTCCCCGTCGCTTGAGCCAGCCCTCCACTCTCGCTCCTGTCCCCTCCATCCCTCTGCGCCCTCCGCGCCTCTGCGGAGAGTGCCGTTGCCGCCATCGTTCGTGCGGGCTTGACTCCCGCCCCTGCATGAGGGGGGGGGCCGCCTTCGATGGAGCGGGGCAGGAGGTGTCTGAGGGAGGTGGGAATGATGGGGAAGCCCATGCCAGACTATGTCGACGTGCTTCCTGATCCAGGGCGGCCGTTCAGCCAGGTGTTCACCTATCGCATTCCCGAGGGTCTGCGAGGGGTAGTTCGCGCGGGGGCGCAGGTGTTGGCGCCCTTCGGGAAGCGGGATGTGGTGGGGGTGGTGGTCGGGCTGCGGGAGGAGCCAGAGCCGGGGCGAGGGGAGCTGAAGGAGATCGAGTCGGTCTTCGAGGACGTGCCGCCCCTGCCTGATGACGCGGTTCCGCTGGCGCGGTGGATGGCCGACTACTACCTGTGCGAACTCGGCGAAGCGATCCGGCCGTTCCTGCCGCAGGGCGGGGCGTACCGGATCCAGCGCTTCTTCCGGCTTACCGGCGAACCGATCCCCGACGCGCTGCGCCACGACCCCGACGCGGCGGCGGTGGTGCGGAGGCTGGGGAGCGCGGGCAAGGAGATGAGCCTGGGGGCGCTGCGGCAGAAGCTCCCGGCGGGGAGAGTATTCCGGGCGCTGCGGCTGCTGAAGGGGAAGGGCATCGTGGCGGAACGCGCTTCGCTGCGTCCACCGGAGGCGCGGGCGAAGCAGATGCGGGTGGTGAAGGTGGCGGTCAGCGCGGCGGAGGCAGAGCAATACTGCGAGACGCAGGGCAAGCGCGCGCCGGCGCGGGCCGCGGTGCTGAAGACCGCGCTGGAGGCAGGGGCGCTGGCTCCGGCGGCCCTGGCGCAACGGGCGGGAGTGTCGCTATCGGCGGTGCAGGCGCTGGTGAAGCAGGGGCTGCTTGAGATAGGGACGACGGCGATGCGGAGGGTGCCGTGGGCGGAGGCGGTGGTCGGCGCTTCGGAGCCTCCCACCCCAACGCCAGACCAGGCGGCGGCGATCGCGGCAGTCACCGAGGCGGTGGAGGCGGGCAGGCACGAGTCGTTTCTGCTCTATGGGGTGACCGCGAGTGGAAAGACTGAAGTCTACCTGCGGGTAATCGAGCGGGTGCTGGCCCAGGGCCGGCAGGCGATCGTGCTGCTCCCCGAGATCTCGCTCACCGCGCAGGCGATCAGCCTGTACCGCGCGCGCTTCGGGGACCGGGTGGCGATTCTGCACAGCGGCCTAGGGATGGGGGAGCGGTGGGACGAGTGGACGCGCATTCGCGAGGGGGAGGCGAGTGTGGTGATCGGAGCGCGGTCGGCGCTGTTCGCGCCGGTGGACCGGCTGGGGCTGGTCGTGGTGGATGAGGAGCACGAGACCTCGTACAAGCAAGAGCAGGCGCCGCGCTACCACGCGCGGGAGGCGGCGCTGAAGCGGGGCGAGCTGAACCAGTGCCCAGTGGTGCTGGCTAGCGCGACACCGGCGCTGGAGTCGTTCCATGCGGCGGAGCTGGGCCGGCACCGGATGTTGAGGTTGCCGACGCGGGTGGAGGCGAGGCCGATGCCGACGGTGAGGGTGATCGACCGGCGGGAGTCGGCGCCGGGGCACAGCATCCTTTCCCCACCACTCAGACACGCGATCGGCGAGCGGCTACGACTGGGCGAGCAGGTTATCCTGTTCCTGAATCGCCGGGGGTACGCGACGTTTCTGCTGTGCCCGGCCTGCGGGGAGGCGGTGCGCTGCCCGGACTGCGGGGTGGCGCTGACCTATCACAAGGAAGAGCGGCAGGTGCGCTGCCATCACTGCGGGCTGGCGCACGCGGCGCCGACGACGTGCGCGAAGTGCAAAGGGCACAACATCCGCTTTTCGGGCTTCGGGACGGAGCGGGTGGAGAAGGAGCTGGCCGACCTGTTCCCTCGCGCCAGGTTGGGGCGAATGGACCGGGATACCACTGCGCCGAAGGGAGCGCACGTGGAGATCGTCGGCCGGTTCCGCTCGGCCGAGACGGACATCCTGATCGGGACGCAGATGGTGGCGAAGGGGTTCGATTTCCCGGGGGTGACGCTGGTGGGGGTGATCTCGGCGGACACGGCGCTTAACCTTCCCGACTTCCGCGCGGCGGAGCGGACATTCCAGCTCCTGACGCAGGTTTCCGGGCGGTCTGGCCGCGGTGATAAGGAGGGGGAGGTGGTGGTGCAGACGTTCCGGCCGGATCACTACAGCGTCCTGACCGCGGCGCACCAGGACTACGAGGAGTTCTATCAGCAGGAGATCGAGGCGCGGCGTGAGCTGAACTATCCGCCGTTCTCCCAGGTGGCGAACCTGGTGCTGACCGCGGACACGGAGCCGGAGGCGCGGGCGCGGGCGGAGCAGGTGGCGACGGAGATCCGGAAGCGCTCCGGCGACACGCTGCAGGTACTCGGCCCGGCGGCGGCGCCGATCGCGAAGCTGCGGGGAAAGCATCGGTGGCATCTGCTGGTGCGGGCAGAGGCGGGAAGGCTGCAGTCGGGTTTGCGCGAGGCGCTGTCGGAGTTGGGGGACTGGGGCGCGTTGGGGCTGGTGGTCGATGTGGACCCGGTTTCGCTGATGTGATAGACTCGAAGCGACATCATCAGGTCGTCACTTGGCAGACATGGCACACGAGGAAAACGTACTCGAGATTGTGAAATACGGGCACCCCGTACTCCGGCAGAAGGGGGAGAAGATCGGCCGGATCACGGATGAGGTGCGCAACCTCGTCTATCGCATGGTCGACGTGCTGCACCGAGCGAACGGGTTGGGACTGGCGGCGAACCAGATAGGGATTCCGCGACAGGTAGCGATCGTCGAGATCGATGGGAAGGTGACGCCTCTGATCGACCCGGAGATCGTGAGCGCGAAGGGGGAGGAGCCGGGTGAGGAGGGGTGCCTGAGCCTGCCGCGACTGTTTGGCCTGGTGACGAGGCCGGCACAGGTGGTGGTGCGGGCGCGGGATCTGCACGGCAAGCGGATCAAGATCAAGGCCGAGGGGCTGATGGCGCGGGCGCTGATGCACGAGATCGACCACCTCAACGGGCGGTTGTTCATCGATCACGTGGACGAGTCCTCGCTGCACTGGTCGATACGCGCGTCAGAGGAGGGGGAGCTGGTGCTGCAGCCGACGACGCTCGAGGACGCGCTGAAGGTCTTTGGGACGGCGCTGCGGGGAGACAGATGAGTGGCGATGCGGCTACGCATCGTCTTCCTGGGGACCGCTGAGTTCGCACTACCTTCGCTGGAAGTCCTTGCCCGTGGGTCGGATGGGGTCACCGCGGTGGTGACACGGCCCGATCGACCCGCCGGGCGCGGACGCAAGCTTCGCCCACCCCCGATGAAAGAGGCCGCGCGGAGGCTCGGCATCCCGGTGCTGCAGCCGGAACGCGCGAGTCATCCCGAAGGGCTCACCGCACTCCGCGACCTCTCCCCCGACCTCTTCGTGGTGGCGGCCTATGGGGAGATCCTGAGCGAGGAGGCGCTGGCACTGCCGCGGCTAGGGGCGATCAACTCGCACGCCTCCCTGCTGCCCAAGTACCGCGGGGCGGCGCCCATTCAGCGGGCGCTGCTGGCAGGCGAGCGGGAGACGGGAATAACGGTGCAGTGGATGGTGCGGGAGCTGGATGCAGGGGACATCGTAGTGCAGCGCTCCCTCGCGATCGGCCGCGAAGAGAACTTCGGGTCGCTGCACGACCGCCTGGCGACGCTAGGCGCGGAGGCGGTGGCGGAGGCAGTGGATCTAATCCGGCGGGGGGAGGCGCCGAGGGTGCGCCAGGACGCCGAGCAAGTTACCCTTGCCCCGCCGGTGAAAACGATGGAACTTCTGATTGACTGGCATCGTCCAAGTACAGAGATAGCATGCAAAGTCCGCGCGTTCGCGCCCCGACCGGGTGCGCGAACGACGCGCACGGGCGCGTTCCTGAAGGTATTGGCGGCGCGAGACGCGGGGAACGGCGGGAAAGGTGTCCCCGGCCGAGTTGCCGAAATCAGCGGCGAAGGCTTCAGCGTGGAGGTCGCCGGAGGTCGGCTGTGGGTGCTCAGCGTGCAGCCGGCGGGGGGAAAGCCGATGTCGGCCGCAGAGTATGCGCGGGGATATCGGTTGGAGTGCGGCGAACGGCTGGGGACGCCGGAGGCGTCGCAGGGCCCTTGATGGAGGCGGTTGCGACGGCGGGACGCCTCGACCAGCTTCGCGGGGGCCTTGGTCGTGTTGAGCTGAGAAGGCGGGAAGGAGACCCAGGCGTGGGATCGGGCGAGACCGCGAATCTGGAGCAGCAGTGCGATCAGGCGATGGAGTTGAAGAACCAGGGGCGGTACGATGAGGCCCTGACTCAGTTCCAGGCGATCATCACGGCGAACCCCGAACACGCTCGGGCGCACCTAGGGCTGGGGCTGGTGTACTGCTTCGTGGGGCTCTTCGACGAGTCGCTGGAAGAGTTGAAGCGGGCGGTGGAGTGCGAGCCGACGTGGGTGGATGCTCACCTGAATCTGGCGAAGACCTACGCCATGCTGGGGATGTATGACGAGGCGAAGGTGGAGTTTGGGCAGGTGTTGGCCTTTGCCCCCGGGCACCCCGAGGCGAAGAAGCAGTTGGCGTATTTCGAGAAGGCGTAGGGCGAACGGCCTTCGGCGTAAGGGGCGTCGATAGCGAGACTGGTATGGGCAGCGACGGAGTCGCTGCCCTTTTGCTGTGACCGGGGTCACGGCACCCGTACCTAGCTACGGGCTACCGAGACGGCGGGAAATCTTGTATACTAGACGCCGGTTATGGCTCAGTTCAGCGTTGAGTTTTGTCCGGTTGGCCGGTCGGTCTCAGTCCCCGAGCAGGTCACGATCCTCGAGGCTGCGGCCGCGGCTGGCCTGCCGGTGCATGCGCCGTGTGGGGGGCATGGTCGCTGTGGTAAGTGCGCGGTTCGGGTGATGGCCGGCGCGGCTGCGCCGACACCTGCTGAGAGCAAGGTGCTGAGCGCGGATGAGATGGCGGAGGGGTGGCGGCTGGCCTGTCAGTCGCGAGTCTCGGCCGATATGTCGGTGAAACTCCCGGCCTCGGCGCTGATCGTTGCGCATCGGATTCAGATCGAGGGGATCGGCCAAGAGGTGACGGTGGAGCCGAACGTCACCAAGACCGCGCTCAGACTCCCAACGCCAAGCACCGAGGATCCACGCGACGATCTGACGCGGGTGCTGGATGCGCTCGACGACGAGGTGCGGCCGCCGAGTTCGGTGCAGGCGCTGCGCAATCTCCCAGGCGTGCTCCGGCAGAGCAACTTCCACGTGACGACGGTGGTGGCGGGAAGGACGCTCATGGCGGTGGAGCCAGGGGATACGGCCGAAGCCGCTTACGGCGTGGCGATCGACATCGGCACAACGACGGTGGTGGTCTACTTGTGCCACCTGGCGACGGGTGAGGTGGCGGGGGTGGCATCAGAGTTGAACCCACAGGCGCAGTTCGGCGAGGACGTGATCTCGCGGCTGCAGATGGCGGTGTCGGGGGCAGAGGGGCTGACGCGGCTGCACCAGACGATTACGCAGGCGATCGACAGGCTGATCGGCCACGCGGCCGAGGAGGCCGGGGTCGCGCGGGAGCGCATCTACGAGATCGTGGTTGTGGGCAACACATGCATGAGCCACCTGTTGCTGGGCCTGCAGCCAGTGGGGCTGGTGCGGCTGCCGTTCGTACCGGCGTTCAAGGGAGCGCAGACGGTGCGGGCGGCAGACTTAGGGGTCCACATTCACGCGGATGGGCAGGTGTATGTCGTGCCCAACATCGGGGGGTATGTCGGCGCGGACACGGTGGGCGTGATTCTGGCAAGCGAGTTGGACGAGGCGAAGGGGCTTCAGGTAGCGGTCGATATCGGCACGAACGGCGAGATCGTGGTGGCGCAAGATGGGGAGCTGTGGGCGTGTTCGACGGCGGCAGGGCCGGCATTCGAGGGGGCGAAGATCAGCCGTGGGATGAGGGCGGCAACGGGCGCGATCGACAAGGTGTCGATATATGGCGATGTCACGTACCACGTGCTCGGCGGGGTGCGGCCTACTGGTATCTGCGGATCGGGGCTGGTGGACGCGGTGGCGGAGATGACGCGGATGGGGGTGGTGGACCAGTCGGGGCGGCTGCGGAGCCAAGAGGATGTGAACGGCGCTCCGGAGAAGGTGAGGCAACGAATCGTCCAGAACGAGTCGGGGCTGGAGTTCGTACTGGCGGCAGGTGATGAATCGGGGTCCGGCAGGCCGATCGCGATCACGGCCCGTGACGTACGGGAAGCGCAATTGGCGAAGGGCGCGATCTACGCGGGCGTAGATCTGCTGCTGCGGTCTCTCGGGAGGCGTCCCGAGGAGGTGGACCGGCTCCTGCTGGCGGGCGCGTTCGGAAACTACATCCGGCGCGAGAGCGCGGTGGCGATCGGGCTGGTGCCTGATCTGCCGGCGGAGCGGATCGTGTCGATCGGGAACGCGGCAGGGCTGGGAGCGCGGCTGGCGCTGTGCTCAATCTCCCTGCGGCGGCGGGCCGAGGAGATTGCGAGGCGGGTGCACCACGTAGAGTTGTCGGAGGAAGAGGGGTTTTACGACCGTTTCGCAGAAGCTATGGCGTTGCGGCCGATGCCGGGACCGGATGAGCGGGATTGATCCGGTTTGCGGCGGGCCGATGGGATAGACGGATCGCGTAGAGAGTGACTACAAGTATAGGTTCAAGGAGGAGCGTTGATGGCCGTGCTTGAGCAACTCAGGGAAGCAATCATCTCAGGCAACCGCGATCAGGCGAAGGCGCTGACGCAGAAGGCGCTGGACGAGGGCCTTCAGGCGAAACAGATCGTGGTGGACGGGATCGCAGCGGCGATGGCAGTGGTGGGCGAGAAGTTCCGGAGCAATGAGTTCTTCGTTCCGGAGCTGCTGATCGCGCAGCGAGCAATGAAGGAAAGCCTGAAGATGATGTCGGGAGCGTCGGTAGACTACGTCGGCACGGTCGTGATCGGCACGGTCAAGGGCGACCTCCACGACATCGGCAAGAACCTAGTGGCGGCGATGCTCGAAGGCGCCGGGTTCAAGGTGGTGGATCTCGGCGTGGACGTATCGCCGGATCAGTTCGTGAAGGCGGCGGCGGATAACAACGCGAACCTGATCGCAATGTCGGCGCTGCTGACAACGACGATGGGCTCGATGAAAGACACCGTCGAGGCGCTTGGCAAGGCCGGGCTGGCGGGCAAGACGAAGGTGATCATTGGCGGCGCGCCGGTGACGCAGAGCTATGCCAGTGAGATCAAGGCCGACGGCTATGCGCCGGACGCGGCGAGCGCGGTCGACACGGCGAAGTCGCTACTGGTCGCCTGAAGACCGCATTCCGCAACTAGCAGCCTCAAACAGGGCCGGCCGACTGGTCGGCCCTGTTGATGCTCGCGTGAGGTAACGCGATATGGCTGAAGTCCAGATAGGCGAGCCATCGCTGCCAACGCCAACGCCACGCAGGTCTCTGCTCCACACCCGGGTGACTTGGCCCATCGCGCTGCTGGTGCTGGCGGCGATCGTGGCCTGTCGGGTGTGGGTGCTGGAGGTGGCGATCGTCGACGGGCACTCGATGGAGAAGACGCTGCATTCGGGCGATCGAGTGCTGGTGCTGAAGCTGCTCGGGCTGAAGCGCTTCGACGTGGTGGTGCTGACCGACCCCCAGGAGGGTGAGATCGCCATCAAGCGCGTAGTTGGGTTCCCGGGAGACCGGCTGTCGATGGTGCCAGAGTTGAAGAAGCTGGGGTCGAACACGGTGCCGG
This sequence comes from uncultured Armatimonadota bacterium, assembly GCA_963699135.1. Lineage (GTDB taxonomy): Bacteria > Armatimonadota > Hebobacteria > Hebobacterales > Hebobacteraceae > JBEKKD01. The sequence goes on from OY969415.1 coordinate 4,128,098, forward strand.
TAGGGGGGCAGTTGTACATAGACGGCCAACCGTATGACGAGCCGTATGCGACCTCGAAGTCCCCCCAGATACTGGAGCCGAGGACGATTCGCGCCGGCCGGTACTTCGTGCTCGGGGACAATCGAGACGACAGCGTCGACAGCCGAGTGTACGCGGGTGTTGACCGCAACTTGATCCACGGCGTTGCAGTCATGGTAATCTATCCCCTCTCCCGCATCCAGATCATCCCGCGGACGGCGCAGCCGGAGCCCAACAGCGTGAGACTGGTGAAATCGCGCGCGGGCGGACGCGAAGCCTCCTCTCGGGTTACCCCCTTGCGCTTGGCGAAAGGAGCCTGACGTTGAGCAAAGCCGTTGTCGCGCTATTCCTCACGATCGCCATCGGCCTCGGCGCCTTCGGCCAGGTTTCGCTGAAGTATGGGATGACCAAGGTATCAATCGGGGGAGCCGGCCTGGGGTTGGCCACTCAGGTGCTCCGCGCGATTTTCACGCCATACGTGCTGCTGGGGTTCATCTTCTACGGCGTGAGTTCGTGTTTCTGGCTGGTAGTGCTCTCGAAATGGAATCTTAGCTTCGCCTATCCGATGATTGCAGTCGGGTACATAGCAGTGGTGTTCCTGTCGCGGGTGTTCTTCAAGGAACACGTGGCCCCGATGCAGTGGATCGGTATCGTGATGATGGTCGGCGGCCTGGCGATCATCACGAGATTCGGCGCCACCACAGGTGTCGCGCACTGATAGTGTCTGCACGCACAGCCCGGCGGCTTCTGGTCTGCTGCGCGCTGATAGTCGGGCCGACGGTGCTGGTGGGGCCGGCCCTGCTACCGGGGCGCGCGCTGCTGCCGGCCGATCTGCTGGTGCAGTTCGAGCCGTGGCGCTCGCAGGCCACGGCCCGGCCGCAAGCGCAGTGGGATGCGCTGGTCTGGGACGGAATCGCCCAGTACTACCCCTGGCGCCAGTTCGCCAGTGAGTCGCTGCGGGCGGGCCACCTCCCCCTCTGGAATCCATACCAGTTCTGTGGCACGCCCTTCCTCGCCAATGGTCAGTCGGCGGTGCTGTATCCGCTGAACCTCCTCTTCTGGCTGCTGCCGGCGGCGGGCGCGTTCGGCTTCTCGGCGCTGCTGCATCTGTGCCTGGCGGGGTGGTTCGGGTATCTGTTCCTGAGGCGGGCGGGCGTCGGGAGGCCGGGGCACTGGCGGGTGGAATCGGGTGGCAGCTCAACAGCTTCTTCGTGGCCTGGCTGCACCTGCCGACGGCGATGTGTACGGCAACGTGGCTGCCGCTGATATTGCTACTGGGCGAGCGCGCGATCACCAAGGGCCGGGCGCGGTATGCAGTCGGGGCTGGGGTGACGCTGACGCTCTCGTACCTAGGCGGCCACCCGCAGATGTTCCTGTTCGTCGGGCTGTTCACCGCGGCCTATCTGGTGGCGCGGGCGGGGGCGCTGGCGATGCGACAGGGGCTGAAGCTCGCGGCGGGGCGACTGGCGAAGACGGGCGTAGTGGCGGGGGCGTTCGCGACCGCTCTGTCTCTGCCGCAGCTGCTGTCGACACTCGATCTGCTTGGGGTCGCACACCGAGCTTTCATTCCCGGCCCGGAGAGCTACAAGGCGTTTCTGACGCGGGCGCTGCCGGTGCCGCTGCTGTCGAACCTGCTGCTGCCGCACCCATTCGGCCATCCCGCGCTGGGCACGTACGTAGGGCCGGAGAACTACGCCGAATATACGTCTTACATTGGGGTCGTGGCGCTGGCTTTCGCGATCTACGGAGCGCTAGCGAGCCGGACGTGGCATGCGCGTTTCCTGGCGGCCGCGGCAGTGGTGGCGCTGTTGGTCGCGGTCGGAACGCCACTCAACTGGCCGCTCTACCGGTGGGTGCCCGGGATGTCCGGGGGAGGGGGACCGGCGCGAATCATCGTGCTGGCGGTGTTCTCGTTGAGCATGCTGGCGGGGGTCGGAGTGGATCGGCTGGTGCGCGGGACAGAGGGGGCGGGGTCGGCGCGTCGCGCGGAGGGCAAGCGAGGTGGGGCGGTGTGGCTTGCGCTCTCGATACTCGCGGCGGTGGCGCTGGCGGCAGCGGCCTGGTGGCAGACGGTGGGAGCGGATATGTCGCGCGAGCAGCAGGCCTTGGGCCCGGCGCTCGACGCGGAGGCGATGCGCGCTTTCGCGCTGGTGGCAGTGGCGGTGGCGCTGGTGCTGGTGATCGGACGGCCGCGGGTGCGGAAGGCGGCGGAGGTAGGGCTGCTGGCAGTGCTGGCGGTTGATCTGCTGCTGGCGGCGCAGCATCACGCGCACGTCGTGCCACAGCAGTGGGTGTACGCGGCGGGGGCGGACCCTGGCCCGGTGGCCGGGCGGGTGCTGGGGAACGCGAGCGACTGGCCGCTGGACAGATTCCCGGAGGCGGTGCTGCCACCGAATGCGGCGACCGTCTACCGTCTGCGGGACGCATTCGGGTATGACTCGCTGTACCTAGCGCACTACCGTGATTTCGCGTCGCTCATTCAGGGCGGTGATCCAAGTCCGCCGCTGAACGGCAATCTGCTGATGGCCCGGCTGGGCGATGCCTATGGGCTGGATATGCTGAGCCTGGCGGGAGTCGAGCAGGTATATACGCCGAAGCCGCTGCGGGGCATGAAGCTGGAGCGGGCGGGGGCGTTCAACACCTATGAGAACCCGTATCGGAAGCCGCGGGCCTGGGTGGCGACATCGTCAGTGGGAGTGCCAACGAACGCGGAGGCGGTAGCGGCGCTGACCAAGCTGGGGACCTTCGAAGACTTGATCGTGATCACCGGCGCGGATGAGCCGCTGCCTGAGTTGCCGCCGGGGCCGCGTCCCCCAGCGGAGGTGCGTGATGTGTCGCCAAACGAGGTGATCGTCGATCTGCCGAGGGGTGGGGGCGGATACCTGTTCCTGGCGGACAGCTACGCGCCGGGGTGGCACGCGTATGCCCAGGGGCGAGAACTGCCGATCAGGATCGCGGATGTGACCTTCCGCGCGGTGGCGCTGCCGGTTTCGGCGAAGTCGGTCGCGTTCCGATATGAGCCGGGGCCATTCCGGGTGGGGCTGTTCGTGGGCCTGGTGGCGCTGGCAACCGCGCTCGGTTTCATGGTAGCTTGTAGGGAGCTTCGGCCCGAGAAGTAGGGGCGAGCAGCTACAGGCAACTATGAAGCGGGCGGAGCAACCGAGGAGAACCTGGGCGCAGTTTGTCGCCCCCGCGGTCATCCTGATCGCGGCGGTGGTAGTGCGGTTGCCGGTGGTGTGGTGGGGGCTGCCGAATGCGCAGCACTACTTCTCGTATCACCCCGATGAGAATCTTCCTGCTGTTGCCGTCGTTTGGGTTTGCGCAGGGGGATTGGAATCCGGGCTTCTTCAACTACGGGACGCTGTACATCTACCTCGTTGGCCTGCCAGCGGTACTGCTGGGAATGGTGCAGGCGGCTAGCTTCCCCGGCAACCTGAGGCCGCTGTATGAGCTGGGGAGAGTGGTGTCGCTCACAATGGGAGTGGCGACAGTCGGGCTGGTGATGCTACCGTTTTGGCGGAAGCATCGAGGGTTGGCCCTGCTCTCGGGGCTGCTGCTGGCGGTCTGCCCGCTGCATGTGATGAACAGCGGTCTCGCGACGGTGGATGTGACGGCGACCTTCTTCGTCACGCTGGCGTTCGTGTTGGCGCTGCGCGGCGCGGAGCAGGCGGAACCGAAGTGGGGCGCGGCGGCGGGGTTGGCAGTGGGGCTGGCGGCCGCGACGAAGTACAACGCGGGGCTGTTCATACTGCCGGCGCTGCTGGCGCCGGTGGTGATGGCGCCGCGGAGGTGGTGCTGGAGTTGGGGCCTTCTGATTGCGGGTGGGGCGATGCTCGGCTTCATCGTCGGGTGCCCGTACTTCTGGACGGAGGAGTTCCGGCGAGGGCTGCTGTTCGAGGTGCAACACGCGCGGATCGGAGGGACACTGGCATTCGTCGATACGGGGAACGGGTGGGTCTACCACCTGATCCACGGGCTGCCGGTCGGGCTGGGGTACCCGCTGCTGCTGGCACTGGTTGCCGGGGTGATTGCGGCGGCACGGGCGCGGTACCGGCCGACGCGGCTGTCTCTGCTGTGGATCGTATGCTATCTGTTCGCTATCGGGTTCGGGAAGGAGCGGTTCATCCGATACCTGGTCCCGCTAACGCCGTTCCTGTGTGTGGTGGCGGCGTTTGGTCTCGGACGGATAGTGGGTCTAGCGCGGGGCAATCTGTCTCTGTTTGGCGCGGGGGCGGGGGCAGCGGCAGTGGTGGTGTTGACGGGCCTATACGGGATCGGTGGGATCGTATCGCCAGCGGTCTTCGATGAGGTGAGTCGCGCCCAGATCAGGTCCGATTGCCTGGATCGGGGCGGTCGAGTGGGCCTGGTGGAAGCGCCGTGGTACTCGGACCCGCCGGTCTCGCCGTACAACGCGGGGCCGTTTTCGCGGGGGATGTTCGAGGAGTGGAATCGACGTAGTGGCGGCCGCGTGGTGGTGACGGGATGGGATGCCGCGAGGCTGAGGGCGGAGAAGCCGGATGTATTCCTTCTCTCCGATGTGGAGTCGCAGGATTTGCTGCGGCTGAAGCGGCCGGAGGCGGTGGGGTTCGTGGCGGCGCTGGGCGGGGTATACAGGTCGCGGCATATGTTCTCTGATTTCGGAATGCCATTCGGCTGGCTGGGGCCGCCGCGGGCGTGGGCCCCACCGGATTGGCGCTATGTGTCGCCGCGCATTACGATGTACTATGATCCGCGATGAGAGAGACGGCACTGCGCGGTGAGGATGAGTCGGGGAGGGTGAGGCCGGCCGGTTGGCTATGGTCGCCGCGAGAGGAGATGCGGTGGGCCGCGTGGTTCGCGGCGGGGTTCATGCTGCTGACGTGTCTGCCGTACCTGTTCGGGCTATTCCTGCGACAGCCAGGGTGGTACTACTCGGGCTTCCTGACGAACCCAGACGACCACAACGTGTACTTGTCGTATATGCGGCAGGCGCACGATGGACACTTTTTCCTCTTCGACCAGTTCACCTCGGAGCCGCAGCCGGGGCGCGTGATCAATGTGTTCTGGCTGGCGCTGGGGTTGCTGGCGCGGGTGACGCATCTGGCGCTGCCGGTGGTGTATCACCTGGCGCGAGTGGTGTCGGGATGGCTGCTGCTGGTGTCGGTCTACTGGCTGGCGGCGCAGGTAACTCCGTCAACAGCGGCCCGGCGGCTGGCGCTAATCCTGACGGCGACGGCGGCGGGGATCGGGTGGATGTTCCACGCGCAGGGGGGGCAGCCGCACCCGATCGACTACGGTCCCGGGTTGGTGATGCCGGAGGCGATTACGTTCCTGACACTGCTGCTGAACCCACTCTTCGCATTCTCCATGTTCCTAATGGTGGTGGTGTTCGGACTCAGCGCGAAGGCGGCGGAGACAGGGTCGGCGCGAACGGCGGCGGGGGCGGGAGTGGCGGCGCTGGCGCTAGGCAACATTCACAGCTACGATCTGATCCCAGTGGCGGCGGTGATAGTGGTGTACGCCATCGTGCAAGTGGTCACGGGGCGCGCGAGGTGGCGGGCGCTGCTGCTGGTGGCGCTGATCGCAGCGATCGCATCGCCGTCGTTGCTGTACCAGCTGTGGCTGCAACGCATCGGGGACATGACCATCATCGTGAAGCTGGTCGGGCCGCCGGCGGCCTCAGGGCCGGCGCGGTGGTTTGCGCTGGGGCTGGGATTTCCGCTGGCGCTGGCGTTGGTGGGCGTGATGCGCGGCGTGGCGAAGGGGAATGATGCCACGCGGCTGCTCATCATCTGGTTAGTGGTGGGTTTCGCGCTGGTGTTCGCGCCGGTGGCATTCAACCGGAAGCTGGCGGAGGGGCTGCACATTCCGATGTGTCTGCTGGCGGCGCTGGCAGTTGAGCCGATGTTACGAGCAGGGGCGCGACGCGCGGTGATCGTAGGCGCTATGCTGGTGGCGATCTGCGCGCCGTCGAATGCGCTGTACGTGCGGCGGGCGATGGGCGATCTGGTGACGAACAACCAGGCCTATCTCGGGAATCTAATGCCGCCGCTGTACCTGCGGCCGGACCAGTACCGCGCGCTGTTGACGCTCAGCGGGAAGGCCTCGAGATCCGATGTGCTGCTGGCGAACACCTTGGTGGCGAACTATGCGCCGTCGCTGGCGGGGGTGCGGGTGTACCTAGGGCACTGGTCAGAGACGCTGCACTACACGGAGAAGATCAGGCAGTTGTCGAAGTTCCTGGAAGCGGGGACGCCGGACGAGCAACGGCAAGCGTTCTGCCGCGAATACGGGATCACTTACGTGCTGCGCGATCGAAGCGTGTACGACGATGTCTTTCTGCCGCCATCGCGACAGGCGGAGGGGGCATTCGATCCCGATCGGTCGCAGTGGCTATCACCGGTCTTCGCGCAGGATCAGGTGTCGATCCACCGGATGAGATAGAGGATGGCTTCCGCCACCGACCATTCGGATAGGAGGCTGCTGCTGGCGGCCGCGCTGGCGACCGCGGCGCTTGGCGCGGCGCTGGCGCGACGCGTGCCTGTGGGCATTCCGGGGGAATGGGTGTGGCGGCCGAACCAGCTCGAACTGCAACTGGGGCCAGCGGGCTGGGCGGGGCTGGCGCTGGTGGTGGCGGCGTGGTTCGCGACGCGAGCGGGGTGGTGGGAGCAGCTATCGGCGGCGCGGCGGGCAGCGGTGATCGGCCTGCTACTCGTGGCGTCGTTCGCGATGCAGGTGGGGCTGCTTAACGCCACGGGGCTGCCGTGGATCACGCCGGGGGCGATCATCGCCAGCCCGGTGGCGACGACGTACTATTCGGTGTCGCTCGACGTGCGCGACCCGGTGGAGTGGGTGGCATCGTATCCGGAGCGGATGGCGTCGCTGCCGTACCACGCGCGGACGCACCCACCGGGGTTCGTGCTGCTGTTTGTGGGGCTGCGCCGCCTTTGTGAATGGGCTCTGCCGCAGGAATCCCCGGCCCTGGGCACGATCGCGGAGAGCTACCGCGTGTTCGGCATCGGGCCATCGCCGACGGATGCGGCGGCGGCGATGGTGGGGGCGTTTCTGTTCGCGCTGATCGGCGCGCTGTCGCTCGCACCGCTGTATCTGCTGGCGCGGGATCTGGCTGGGGCGGAGGCGGGGATCTGCGCGGCGGCGTTGATGGCGGCGATGCCGTCGATGCTGCTGTTCGGAGCGTCGTCGGATCAGGTGGCGCTCACGTTCGCGGTGTTTACGCTGTGGCTGGCATATTCGGCCTGGCGGCAGAGCTGTCCGGTGCGGGCGTTCCTGGCGGGGCTGACGCTGGCGGTGGGGCTGTTCTTCACGCTGGGCCTGCTGATACTCGCGGTGTGGCTGGCGGCATGGGCGGGGCTGGGTGTGCTGCGATCGGCGGACAGGGGAGTGGCGGTGCGACGGGTGTTGATAGGAGCGGGTGCGGCTGCGTTGGGATTCGCCGCGTGGTACGGGGTGCTGTATGTGACGCTGCATTACCGGGCGATCGCGGTGGCGCAGGCGGGGCTGTTCGCGCACCGAGGGGTGACGACGATTGAGGTGGCGCGGAGCTACTGGAAGTGGATCCTGATGAACCCGGCGGAACTCGCGATCTTCGCGGGACTCCCGGCGGTGGCCGCGGCGCTGTGGTCCGTGCGGGGGCAAGGGGAGGGAGCGGCGCGGCTGTGCACATTCCTGACCTCGTGGCTGGTGACGGTGGCGCTGCTCGACCTATCGGGAACAGTGCGCGGGGAGGTGGGCCGAATATGGCTGTTTCTGCTGTGGCCGGTGGCGATGGCGGGAGCAGCGCGACTGGCGGAGCGGCCGCGGCGGTCGATGGTGATCGCGATGCTGTTGGCGCTGCAGGTGTGGCAGACGCTGCTGATGCGCGGGTATCTGACGCTGTATGACATCTTCTAGAGGAAGGTGGCAGGGGACAAGCCCCTGCCCTACGGATGATATGGCATCCTCTGCCACAGGACAGGCGGGAGGGATACGGCGGCACTATCCGGCGCTGGTGATTGTGGCGGCGGCATGTGCGTTCTGCTGGCCGGTATTCGCGGGGCGGATCATGCTGCCAGCCGACATGTGCCTGCTGATGCTGCCGTGGCGCGCGCTACAGAGTCAGTTCCCCGGATTCCACCAGCCATACAACCCGATGTTCGATCCGATTCAGCAGTACTTACCATGGCGCATCTATGCGGTGGAGTCAGTCCGCGCGGGGTTCGTACCGCTGTGGAATCCGTACGAGTTTCTGGGCACGCCGTTCCTGGCAAATCTGCAATCGACGCTGCTGTACCCGCTGAACCTGCTGTTTCTGGTTGCGGGCGCGCGGCACGGGTTCGGCGTGTCGGCAATCGTGCACCTGATACTCGGGGGGCTGTTCACGTTCGCTTTTCTGCGGACGCTGACGCTGCGGCCACCGGCGGCGCTGTTGGGCGCACTGGTGGTGATGTTCAACGGGTTCACGGTGGTGTGGCTCGAGTTCCCCACGCTGTCGCTATGGGTGCTGATGTGGCTATCGGGGATACTGCTGGGCTACGAGCGGTCGGTAAGGAACCCGCGCTCGGGGTGGCCGGTCTTCACAGCGCTGGCGATTGGATGTCAGTTCCTCGGCGGACACTTGCAGGTGTCGGGCTATGTGGTGATGGCGTTCCTTATCTATGTGGCGGTGAGCTGTTTCCGCGGCGGGGAGTCAGGGCTGGCGCGGCGGCCGGCACGCGTGCTGCTGGCGATCATCCCACTGGCAGTGGGCCTGATGCTGGCGGCGGGACAGATTCTGCCGACGCTGGAGCTGGCGGGGCATTCGGGGCGCGTGGCGGCGGGAGCGAGGGGGGCAGTGAGCACCGCGTTCCCGATCACGCACTTCATCCTGTATCTCGTACCGAGCTTCTTCGGGAATCCGGTCGACTACAACTACTGGGGGAACTACCGGGATCAGACCGCGTTCAACTTCTTTGAGACGGCGTGTTACGTTGGGATTCTGCCCCTCTTCCTCGCGGCGTGGTCGCTGCGGCGCAGGCGGGAGCCGGCGTTCTGGTTCTTCGCGGCGCTGGTGGTGTTCGCGGTGTTGGCGGCGGTGGGATCGCCGGTGTACTACCTGCTCTTCCGTCTCGCGCCGGGCTTCCGGGAGTTGGCGGGGCTGGGCCGGGTGCTGTGCCTGGCGGCGTTCGGGCTGGCGGGGCTCGCGGCGATGGGGCTCGACGATCTGATGGAGCGGACGAAGGCGGGATCGCCGCGGGCGGCATTTGCGTTCGGAGCGGGGGCGCTGGCGCTGGGGTGGATGGGCTGGATGGTCTTCCAGCCGGTGGTGGCGGCGCTCGATCCGAGTTGGCATTTCGCGGAGTATCAGATCAAGCAGCTCACCGTACTACTCTTGCTGGTGATGGCGGCATCGCTGTTGATCGCGGCGCGAGCGCGGGCCCGACTGGGGCCGACGCCGTTCGCGGTGACGGCAGTGGTGCTGGCGCTGGCCGATCTGTTCCTGTTCGGCATGCGGTTGAACCCGTACCTGCCCGCGGGGATGGCGTACCCGCAGACGGACTCCACGCAGTGGCTGCAGGCGAACGCAGGGCACTACCGGTTTACATCGCTGGCAACGCACGGGCTAGACTGGATGCCGCACAACGCGCCGATGGTGTTCGGGCTGCGGGATATCCACGGGTCGGATTCGCTGCGGGTGCGGAGCTCGTACGAGCTGGTCTCACCCCCGGGGGCGAACCAGGCTGAGTATCCATCGCCGGACTCGCCGCTGATGGACGCGTTGGGGGTGAGGTACCTGATGACGCGGCGGGAGCTGTCGGGGAAGTGGAAGCTCGCCCATGACAGTGAGGCCCCGATCTACGAGAATACCGAGGCGTGGCCGCGAGCGTACTTCCTGCCGGAGGGCGGGAGTGCGAGGGTGGCGGTGGAGTTCGAGCGCGATGACGCGGACCGCGTGACGGTGACAGTCGACGCGGCGCGCGACGGGGAGGTGCGGCTGACCGACTCCTACTATCCGGGGTGGCGGGCGTGGGTAGATGGCCGGCCAGCGGAGATCAAGCAAGTGGGTGGCGCGTTTCGAGGGGTGCGGGTCACAGCCGGGAAGCACAGAGTCGAGCTGCGATACGAGCCGGGGAGCTATCGCGTGGGGGTGTTCGTGTCGCTGGTGGCGTTGGCGCTGGTGGCGGGGGCGGCGCTGCCTCTGAGGCGAGCGAGCGCGGCAGCGACGGCCTCGCGGTCGTAGACCACTAGCAGGGGCGCGCCGTCGAGGGCGACGGAGTAGACGGGCTTCGCGTTGCGGTAGAGATCCCAGCAGAGGTCGGTGAAGTCGCTCTGCATGCACTGGAACATGACGTAGTCCACTGATCCCGGCCTCGGCCTCGTCGCCGGTGAACTGCGCGTCGGGGCGGACCTGCTGAAGCTCGAAGAGGTAGATCACGCCCTTCGGGATGACGAGTACACGCGGATTCGGCTGCTTGACCTGGTTCACGAAGTCCACACCCGCCTGGAGCACCTGCCCCCAGTAGATCGTCTCGAAGCCGCGCTTGCGCCGCGCCGGCGGGGCCGCCGACGAGTTCGTTGTAGTAGGCGAGTTGGTAGGGGTGGGCGTGGGCGACGGCGCTGACGCTGGGAGCGAGCAGCCCCGCTCCGAGCAGGAGCGGGAGCAGGCGGGCGAGGCCGGCGTCTCGCGCCGGGTGAGGAAGCGCGCTTTGAGGAGTCTGCCCTGCACCCAGGAGAAGCCGCCGCCGGCCAGGGCGGCGAGGAAGGGGAAGGCGGGGAGGAAGAGGCGGACGCCGTTGTACTTCGGGCTGGTGGGCAGGGCATTGGGGACGAGCGCGACGATCAGGCCCAGCAAGAGGAGCGCCTGCTCGTGATTCCGGCGGGGGCGGCAGGTCGCGATGCCAACAAGTGAGGCAAGAAGAATGAGCGCGGGCGTGGTGACCGCGGTGATGACGAAGGGATAGTGCCAGGGCGCGTACTGGTAGAGCTTGCCGAGATACCAGACGTTGTAGGCGGCGTGGCGGAAGTGAAAGGCGAGGTAGCCCTTCAGGTGCGCGACGGGCGCGATCCAGAGCCAGGGCCAGCAGAGGAGGAAGAGGGCGGGGCCGATGAGGAGGATAGCGAGGAGCTTGGGCCAGCGATAGCGGTACCAGATCAGCACCCACGGCACGAGGAGGAGGGGAGGAAGAGGGCGTTGACCTTCGCGAGCCAGCGCGAGCCCGAAGGCAACTCCGGCGAGCGCGGCCCAGGTCCATGAGTTGCGGCGCAGGGCGTGGGCGGTCAGCGCCGCGGTGAGGAAGAACCAGGCGGTGATGGGCATGTCGAGGGCGTCGAAGTGGGCGTGAGCGAAGACGTGAGGCAGCGCGGCGAAGGCGAGCGCGGCGAAGAGGCCCGCGCCGAAGCTCCAGATGGACTTCACGAACAGGAAGAGGGCGCAGACGGCGAGCGCGTACCAGAGCGCGCTCGGCAGGCGCATGGCGGCTAGACCCGGGAGAACGCTGCTGAACCAGCGGTAGGAAAGGCCGGAGGCGACTTTCTGGAGAGGGGGGTGCTCGTGGTTGGGGCGCCAGGCGGCGTCGATAGCGTCGTGCTTGAACGCTTCCGGGGAGGTGGCGGCGAGCGCGATCCAGCGAGCATAGGCGCTGCCGGCGGAGGCGTAGTGGGGCTCGTCGTAGGTGGCGCCGTAGTCGGCGTCGGTCAGCAGGACGGCGAAGAAGGCGACGACGAAGAGGGCGGCGGCCAGCAGCCAGTCACGCCGGGTCATACGTCGCCTCTCACCGGGTCCTCCGCAGCCGCCAGGGGAGGGCGAGGGCTTCGGTGACGATGGAGCCAGACATCTTGGACTGGCCAGCGCGGCGCTCTGTGAAAACGATGGGGACTTCGGCAACTCGCAGGCCGGCCTGCGATGGTGCGGTAGGCCATCTCGATCTGGAAGCCATAGCCCCTGGCGTCGACGGCGCGGAGGTCGAGGGCCTCGAGGGCGCGGCGGCGGAAACAGCGGAAGCCGGCGGTGGCGTCATGAACGGGGATGCCGAGCACGAGTCTGACGTAGGCGTTACCCCACCGACTGAGGAGGCGGCGCCGGAGGCTCCAGCCTTCGGTGCGGCCGCCGGGGACATAGCGCGAGCCGATGACGAGATCGGCATTGCGAGAGGCTTCGAGAAGCCGCGGCAGGTCGGCGGGATTGTGCGAGAAGTCGGCGTCCATCTCGAACAGGAAGTCGACGCCGGGGCGGGCGAGCAGCTCGGCGAAGGCGGCGAGGTAGGCGGGGCCGAGTCCCTGCTTCTCCTGGCGGTGAAGGACGGTGACGCGCGCCTCGCGCTGGGCCAGCTCGTCGGCGAGCTGACCGGTGCCGTCTGGGGAGTTGTCATCCACGATGAGCAGACGCCACTCGCCGGGAAGCGCGAGCACGGCCTGCGCGATCTGCCAGAGCATTTCGCGCTCGTTGTAGGTCGGCACCACCACGACGGCTCGCGCCGGGTCGGGGGCGGGTCGATCGTTAGCCACGGAGGTCGCCTCTCACTGGGTTGAATGCCTTACTTGGCCTGGCTATGCGCGATGAGTGTGGCATATTCGACAGGGGCGGGGCTGGGTACTGCAGCGGGGAAGGGCGTTTGAGCTGCAGATGAAGACGCATGCGTCCGCCTGCGGCGATGCTGGTGTGACTGACAAACCAGTGCTCCTCTGATAGAATACGGCGATCCACAATGCGCATCCTAATGGTGACGCCTAGCTTCTATCCAGCTATCGGAGGGGTGGAGACGCATGTCCGCCGCGTTTCCGAGGCGCTGAGCGGCCGCGGGCACCAGGTCTCCGTGCTGACCCACTCGGAGGAGCCGGGCGAGGGGGAGTTGGGGCCGATCACCGTTCATCGCCTCCCGCACACGAACTGGCGGCGGGCCTGGCAGGCATCACGTCCTCACATCGCCGCTGCCGATGTGGTGCAGTGCCACGACGCGTACAGCTTTCTGCACTTCTACTTTCCCTCTGTCTATCTTCCGCCGCGCCGCCCCGTGTTCGCGACGTTCCATGGGTATGAGAGCTACCCAATCCGCTCGGAAGCGATGCGGTGGCGGAGGTCTGTGCGGCGGCGGGTGAGGGACGCGCTGTGCATGGGCGAGTTCATCTGCCGATGGTACGGGACGAAGTGCTTTGCGGTATCCTATGGCGGCGCTGATCCGATAGCCGAGCCGCCGCCCCTGCCGGAGAAGTCTGGAGCGCTGTCCATTGGGCGGCTGGCGGAAGATACGTCGATCATGCTCTATCTGCACGCGCTAGCGATACTGCGGTCGGAATATGGGCAGACGCTGCCGGTGACTGTCGTCGGCGAGGGGCCGATGCGGCAGCCGGCGGAGATGTACGCGAAGGCAAATCGCCTGGACACGCGGTTCGTGGGGGCGGTGCAGAATCCGTCGGAGTACCTGCGGCTAGCGGACATCGCGTTCGTCTCGGGGTACCTGTCGATCTGGCAGGCGCTGGCGGCGAGGCGGGTGGTGTTCGCGGTGTATGAGAACGAGCTGAAGCGTGATTACGTGCAGTGCTTCCCCGAGGCGGAGAAGACTTTGATGATTGCGGGCGAGGCGGAGGAGCTGGCCGACCAGGTGAACCACTACCTCGCGAACAGGGAGAGCTACGAGGACAAGCGGGAGCAAGGCGCGCGGCTCGCGGCCACGAACACCTGGGAACGCGTGGCAGACCTCTACGAAGCCATGTATCGGGCGCACGGCGTCACCTGATGGCCCGCACCGTCAGCCTCATCACCACGCTGTACAACGAAGAAGGCAGCATTCGCGCGCTGCTGGACTCGATCCTGACGCAGCCCCGGCCGCCCGACGAAATCGTGATCTGCGACGCCGGCTCTACCGACAGAACGGTCGAGATCATCAACGAGTACATCGCCCGCGGCTTACAAGCGAAGGTGCTCGTGGACACCGGCGCGGAACCGCGCTCCGCGGCCGCAACCAGGCGATTGCGCAGGCGACAGGAGAGGTGATCGCGTCCATCGATGGCGGGTGTGTGGCGGAAGCAGATTGGTTGGCGACGCTGACGGCGCCATTCGAGTGGGACCAGCCGCCGGATGTGGTGAGCGGATACTATCGCCCCCTGTTCGCGACACTATTCGAGGAGGCAGTGGCGTTCGCAACAGTGCCCTCGCCGGATGAGGTCAACCCGGGGACCTTTCTGCCATCGGGCCGGTCGGTGGCGTTCACGAAGGAGGCTTGGAAGAGAGTCGGCGGCTATCCGGAGAACATCCCGTTTGCGGAAGACACGGCCTTCGGGGAGCGACTGCGGGAGGCGGGCGCGCTGTTCGTGTTCGCGGCGGAAGCGCTGGTGCGGTGGCGAATGCAGCGGCCGCTGGGGGCGGTATTCCGGCAGTTCTACCGCTATGCCGAGAGCGACGGAGAGCTTGGGCAGTGGTTTGGGCACTACGCGAAGGTGTTCTCGGGAGTGGGGCTGCTGCTGCCCTTTGTGGCGGCGGTGTTCCTCACGAGGTGGGCGCTGCTGGCGTTCCCGGCGATAGCCGCTTTGTACTGGGCGCGGTACTTCATCCGCGCGTGGCATCGAGGGGCGAAGCGACGCCGGGCGGCGCTGCTGGCGCCTCTGGTGTCGCTGACGGTAGACCTGGCGAATCTGATAGGCTATGCGACCGGGCGGTGGCGACGCCGGCCGGTGGCGGCCTCTCTTCCCCCAGACCGTCCGCTGTCGGTGGCGCAGGTCACCTACACCTATCAGCCGATCAAGGGCGGGGCGGATGTGTATGTCTCGCAGCTCGCCGCGCTCATTACCTCGGCTGGTCACGAGCATGTGGTCTACCAGCGGCAGGCGGACACGACGGCGCCGGGGGTGCGGTTCGTGCCGAACCTGCTGCGCGGGCTGCCGCTGGAATTCTGGACGCAGGCGATGGGGCTGTTCGCGCTGCGCAGGCAGTTGCTGGCGCACGACGTGGTGATCTGCCACTATCCGCACTATCTGCTGGCGCTGCACCTGATGAGCTTCCCGCGGCATTGGCCGACGCGGGTGGGGATTTCACACGGGGTGTTCTGGGATGACGTGCCGCGGTCGGTGAAGAGCTTCGTGAAGCGGGCGCTGACGCGATGGGCTTTCCGACGGGCGCACCTCTATGTGGCGAACGACACCGAGTTTCTGCGAGAGATGGGGATCGACGTCAGGCCACAGGCGGGAAGGCACTCGGAGGTGGCGCCGGGCGCGTGGTTCATCCCGAACGGGGTCGATCCGGAGGAGTTCCATCGGGTCGAGCCGATTCCCGAGATCGCGGCGCTTAACCCGATACTGGTGCCGCGCCACCTGTTCCGCAACCGCGGCATCCATCTCGCGATCGAGGCGTTCGAGATTCTTCATGCGCGAGTTCCCGGAGACGAAGCTGCTGATCGTCGGAGGCGGGGGGCAGCCGGATTACGTGGCCGATCTGCGAAAGCGAATCGAGTGGCGGGGATTGACGGAGACGGTGCTGTTCCACGGCCCGGCACCGCATGAGGAACTGGCGGCGTTCTACAGCAGCTCGCATATGACGCTGATTCCGTCGCTGTGCGGGGAGGGGACGTCGCTGGCGGCGCTGGAGAGCATGGCGTGCGGGACGGCGACCATTTGCACGGAGGTGGCGGGGCTGAAGGACCTGCCGGGCCCGCACGCGCGGCCGACGCCGATGGGGCTGGCGGAGGTGATGGCCCAGGTGTATCCGGAGCGGGCGCAGATAGGGGAGAAGCAGCGGAAGCTGACGCTGGAGCGGTACTCGATCGCGAGGTGGAGACGAGCGTGGGGACTGGCGCTGGATAGGGCGGGGAAAGAGAAGAAACGGGAACCGCAGATGGAGGCGGAAGAGGGCGAACGGCAGTAGCCACAGACGAACGCGAATGGGCACCGATAGGCCTGCCTGCGGCGGGAGCGGCAACGACAGCGATGAGGCAGTGGCAGGAGCAAGCTCCTGCCCAACGGGATGAGGGGGGGCGTGATGGATCACGCCCCCGTAGTGGCTCGACGCGTCACATCTTCAGGATCTTATCCAACGCGAGGCCGGTATTGGCGATACGGGTTTCGGGGGCGTGGGTGTAGTACGGGATCATCTCGGCGATGAGGAAGTCGTCGTAGCCGACTTCGCGCAGGGCCTTCATCACCTCTGGCCAGTTGACGTCGCCCTCGAGCAGATCGACGAAGCCGTCGATGGTGCCGACGGACTTGCGGAAGTCCTTGACGTGGACCTTCTTGATGCGCTTGCCGAGGATGCGAATCCACTGCTCGGGGAAGCCGAGCGCGACGATGTTGCCGACATCGAAGAACCATCCGACGTACTCGCTGCCGATCTTGTCGACGAAGTCGCGGGCCTCCAGCGGGCTCAGGAACATCTTGTTCCAGACGTTCTCGATGCCGAGGGCGACCTTGTTCTTCTCGGCGACCTTGGCGAGGTCTTTGATGCAGTCCTCGACGCGCTTGATGGCGACGTCGTAGGGGACGATCTCGGAGGCGGGATCGAAGAAGATCTCGACCGCGCCGGGGACGACAAGGATGCCGGTGGCGCCAAGCTGGTTCGCCACCTCGAGGCAGCGGGTGACGGCGTGCTTACCGGCGTCGCGCTTGGCGGGGTCGCTGGAGGTGAGAGGATTCGCCCACAGCAGGCCGGTGGTGACGGAGGCGGCCTGGAGGCCGGCGCTCTCGATGGTCCTGCGGATCTTCGCGACCTCGGCGTCGCTGATCTCGATGTGCAGGGGGCCGTCGGGGAAGAGGCAGACTTCGATGCCCTGATAGCCTAGTCGCTTCGCCTCGGCCACGGAGGCGGCGAAGTCGGCCTTACCGTCCAGCCCGCCCGGAAACGACCAGTAGTTGATGCCCTTTTTCACGTTCAGCCCTCCTCGCAAAGGTGGCCTACTGTTTCGTTGAGCGGAGAGGGGGTCCTGCAACGATGGCGGCCGGTAGGCCTCCCGCCCCGCGGCCGTTCGCGCTTGCCACGGCGCACTATAGCCGCCGGGAGGGATCTACCCGCGCGGCATCAATGGCGCCGTCGTCCCCTCGGCTCTGCGTCGCGGCCGGCCATTCGATAGATCAACGCTTGCTCAATGCCTCCGTCACCCTCGTGGGAGTCATGGGCAACTGGAGCAGCCGCGCGCCCGTGGCGGCGCAGATGGCGTTGGCGACGACGGCGCCCATGGTGATGATCGCCGGCTCGCCTCCGCCCTGCGGGGCGGCGTTCTTGTCCTCCACGAAGTACGTCTCGATCTGCGGCAGCCACGAGAAGCGCGGGATCTGATAGGTGTCGAAGTTGCGGTCGAGGATCGTCGCCGCCCTTGAAGTGGATCTCCTCGGTCAGGGCATAGCCCAGACCCATGGTGACGCAGCCCTCCATCTGGATCTTCGCCCCCTCGGGGTTGATCACCAGGCCCATGTTCTGCGCGCACGACGACCCGCTTGACCTGAACGGCGCCCGTCCGCTCATCCACTTCGACCTCGGCCATGGTGGCCACGTACGTCCCCGCGTCGATTCCCAGGGCGACGCCGCAGCCGCGGCCGCTCGAGGGCTTGGACGACGTCCACCCGAACTTGTCAGCAGCGGCTGTCAGCACACCTCGCATCTTCTCGTCTTTCAGGTGCTTCAGCCGGAACTGCACTGGGTCCGCGCCGGCCTTCGCCGCCATGACGTCGATCTGCGACTCCCGGGCGAACGTGTTGGTGTTGTTCCCCGGCGCGCGCCAGGCCCCCGTGGCAAAGGGATGAGCTTCGCCCCCCCAGCCAGAGCCGTGGGCAACCGTGGCGTAGTCCGCGATGTTGTAGAAGTGCTCCGAGCCGCGCGATCCGGCGAAGTAGACGTGGTAGTCCCAGAAGGCGATCTCGCCGACGGCGGTGACGCCGGATCTGATCTTGACCACGGCCGCGGGCCGGAAGCTATCGTCGAAGAACTCCTCGGTCCTGGTCCAGGCGACCTGCACCGGCCTGCCGACCAGCTTGGCGAGACGCGCCGCGTCCACCACCTGCAGGTTTCTCGTCTTGCCGCCGAACCCTCCGCCAACGAACGGCGGGATGACCCGCACGTCCTCTGGCGGGCAGTCGAGCGCCTCCGCAACCTCGTCTCTGGCGCCGAACGGTGTCTGGGTAGAGGCCCACACCGTCGTCTTCTTCCCCTCGATCTCGACCACCGCGGTGTGCGGCTCAATGGGCGCGTGCGCTACATAGCTGTTGAGGTAGGTTCTCTCGAACACCTCTGCCGCGCGGGCTTCCCCCTTCGTGAGGTCGCCATTTCGCGACACATCTTCCCCTTCGGGGGCGACCTTCAGGAGGTGGTCGAAGATGCTCACGTCATCTGCGGTGAGTGGGGACGGCCCGAACTCCGCCTTGATCTTCGACAGCGCCCGCTCCGCCTCGTCCGGACGCTCGTGCAGCACCGCGATCAGGTCGCCGTCTCTCACCACCTGCGCGCCACTGACTCCGCTCGCCGCCGACAGATCGACGCTCTTCAGGGTCGCACCATGCGCCGGCAGTCTCAGGATCTTGGCGTACAGCATCCCAGGCGGCCGAACATCTCCGGCATACTTCGCCGCTCCGGTTACCTTCACCAGCGCATCGCGTCGCAGGGCGGGCTTTCCGATCACCTTGAACGCAGCCGGCGCTTTGACGGACGCCTTCGCGTGCCGCGCAATCTTCTTTCCCTTCGCCAGCTCGGCATACGACACGCGTCTGCCCGTACTCGCCCGATCGAACACGACTCCGTTCTCGACGGTCAGCTTCCCAACAGGGACCTTTAGCCGCTCTGAAGCCAGCTCCAGCAGCACCGCCCTGGCCTCCGCCCCGGCCGCTCTCAGCGCCGGACCGAAGAACCGGGTGGTCATGGAGCCGAACGTGCCCATGTCCCACGGGCACAGGTCGGTATCTCCCATCACCATGTGCACGGAGTCGAGCGACACGTCCAGCTCATCGGCCAGCTCCTGGGCGAGGGAGGTGATAGGTCCCTGGCCCATCTCGATCTTTCCCGTGAAGCAGGTCACCTGACCGTCCTCGCCGATGCGCAGGAAGGCGTTGAAGTCCTCGGGCAGCTCCTCGCCGGACCGGCCCGGCCCTCGCTGCGCGGCCATGAGGTCACCGCCGGCGAACATGATGACGATCCCACTTCCCAGCAGTTGGAGCACCTCGCGCCGGGTCATCAGCAAGTCGGGCCCGCCGTCTGTGAAGTCCAGCTCCAGGTACTTGTCATCAGCCATCTCAGGACCCTCCCGCCATTTCCTTCGCCGCCGACTGAATGGCATCGACGATGCGCGTGTGAGCGCCGCACCGACACAGGTTCCCCTCCATCCCCTGGATGATCTCCGCGCGAGAGGGGCGAGGGTTGTCTCGCAGCAAGCTGTAGGCAGTGAGGATCATGCCGGGGGTGCAGTAGCCGCACTGGAGGGCGTCGTTCTCCACGAAGGCCTTCTGCAGGGGATGGAGCTTGCCGTGCTGCGACAGCCCCTCGATAGTGGTCACCTGCTTGCCCTGGATCTGCTTGACCGGGAGCGAGCACGACCGGACGGCCTTCTCGTCGACCAGGACCGTGCAGGCCCCGCAGAGCCCTGCGCCGCACCCGTACTTCGCTCCGGTCAGTCCCAGATCGGTGCGCAGCACCCAGAGAAGCATCCGGTCGCCGTCCACGGTCAGAGTGGTGGGCTTTCCATTGAGGGTGAATCGGACGACTTCTTGCATCGTACGCGTCCTCCTCTGTCGGTGTCAGTGCCAAGCGCAAATCCAGACGATCTACCGCCCTAGGTCCGCCTCGAACTCGATATGCTGGCCGGGCACAAGGCGATCGCACTCGATGGTCATCTTGGGATGCGCGCCACCTGACGCCACAGCGAACTGGCGCTCTTCGCCCGGAAGCAACCCCTTGAGTGAATCCTGCGCGCGCACTCCGTTCACGGCCACGAACGCGTCGTAGTAGATCGGCGCCACGCCGGTGTTCGCTACCGTTACCTGCGCGGCGGCGTCGCTGACCTCGAAAGCGGTGACCTTGAACTTGTAGCCGCATGCCAGACCGTGGTCGCGGATGCGCTCCAGTGTCGTCCACCGCGGCCACTGCTCACAGATCATGAAAGTGATATGGAAGCTCGCCGCCTCCGCCGCCCACGCCGCGGCCACTTGCTGCTCGCGCTGTTGGTTCCGGAAGAGGATTTCACCGCCGCAGGGGGAGCGCCTCCAGCGGTCGCGGCCAAAGAACTCCCAACCTTCCAAGTTGTATCCTGGCTGCCACGCTGAATAGAAGGAATCATCGAACATGCCGAACTTCAGATCGAGCAGCTCGCGCTGCGTGGCAAACGGTGTGCGGTTCGCCTCCTGCGCGTCCTGCGAGATCATCCAGGGCGTCTCCGTGAACACCAGGCTGAGATGACGGAAGAACTGCGCCTGAAACTCCCTGCTCGGGAACGTCTTCCCCAGCTCCTCCGGGCCCGGAGTAGATGTGGTACTCCGCCCAGAGGCCGAAGCCTACCTCCAGGAAGGCCAGCCGTGGGTCGTGGTCATACTTCTCGGCGAAGCGCTGGTAGAACTCCAGGAAGAACCGCTGGTACTCCGGATTCGACCAGTCCGGGAAAGCGGTGTCGCGGCCTTCGCTCTTGGCCTGTGTTTCGTGGTAGCCGGGCAGCGCTTTGATGTAGTCCGGAACCGTGGTCTGCTGGCCGGGCCAGGTCTCATAGAAGCGCAGTACGGCCTGGTGCTTGCGGCCTGCGATCGAATCGAGCTTGCGCTCGACGGCGGACCAGTCGTATTGGCCTTCGGCTCTCACTACGTCGTTGTAGCGCATGTAAGAGTACTCGAGTGCGATCGCGTCCGTGTGGCTATTCTCGGAGTCCTCCCACATGACGATGCCGGTCATCGGCTGGACATCGGAGATGTGGCTCTGGAGGGGGCGCGGCGGAACGGGCCGCCTGGATGGCTCTCGGTAGCGGCGCGACTGCACAGACACCCAGCGACGACAAACAAGACGGTGAGGATGAGGGCTTCAGATCGCACTATGGCCTCCGGACCGGGCTTCCGCTATGCTCAGCCGCGTCCTGCAGGCACCGGCCTGCCGCCAGCACGCAGCATGGCACGAACAGTGGTGTTCTCGACGGTCACCGGTGCTCCTGCTGCGGGCGTCTTCCGGAACCCTCAAGATGCTCCAATTCTGTAACTGCAAGATGCTACGATCTGGGACCGCACTCCAGGGGAGAGCGCGTGAGGAGCCAGAGCCGAGCGATGCGGCCGCTCCCACCGCTTTCCAGGTGCCACGAAGAGCTTCGCACCAGGCCGTCGAATCACCCACGCAGGAGGCATCCTGAAATGGGCAATGCCAATGGCATCAAGATACTCACCCCCGTCAACGGGGATGTTCTCAACCGCCACGACGGCGTCGAGACCGCCGACTCGCTTACCGTCGAGGTAACCGGGCAGGCGCCGGCCGGCGCGGAGATCGCGGTCAACGGCCTGCCAGCCCGCCTCGCAGGCCGGTCCTTCAGTTGCGCGATCCCTCTGTCCAGCCATACGAACCAGATCACCGCCGCCCGCCTCGATGGCGCCGAATCGGAGGACGCGATCACGGTCCTCTGGGACAGGGCCTCACGCCCGCGCTACCGATTCTCCGTTGACGACAATATCCAATTTCTCCGCGACCTCGGCACCGACCCCGGCCGCTATCCCTCTCTCTTTGACCACTGGTATCTCGCCTTCTGGCGGCGTATGCACGAGGACTTCGGGAGCAAGATCCATCTCAACATCTACTTCCAGACCGTCGCCCAGGACTTCACCATCCGCCAGATGCCGGACAACTGGAAGGGCGAGTGGCAGGCGAACGCAGGCTGGCTCCGCCTCAGTTTCCATGCCCTCCAGGACCAGCCCGATCGCATCTACCGGAGCGCATCCTATCAGCAGATCGCGGCCGACTACGATCTCGTGGTCGGCGAGATCAAGCGCTTCGCCGGCGACGAAGTGTTGGGCAAGACCACGACCATCCATTGGGGCGAGGCGCCCAAGGACGCATGCCGCGCTTTGCATGACCGCGGCATCCGCATCCTCATCGGCATCTTCCGTCGTGAGTCCGGCGGAGAGTGCACCACCGGATACTACCTGCCGGAGGCGGTGAAGGATCACGCTGACGGCCGCGATTGCTACTATGACCCCGAGACCGATCTCATCTTCGTCACTGAGGATGCAACGGTGAACAACCTCGCGTCCGAGCAGGTGAACCCTTGGCTCAATCGGGTAGCGGCCAGTCCTCACACCTCCGAGCTGATGGAACTACTCATCCACGAGCAGTACTTCCGCAAAGAGCTGCCCCATTTCCAGCCCGACGTGCAGGAGAAAGTGGTGCGCTCCCTGGAGTGGGTCACCGCTCGCGGCTACCAGCCTGTCTTCTGGAGCGACGGCTTCCTCGGCAACCCAACCGTTCCGCGCGCTGGCTGAGAGCAAGCTCGCCCGCCGGTCTGGCGAAATCTCCCGCTCCGAGCTTGCGCGGCCGGCCCATTGCCGCGCGCAACTACACCAAGGCCGAAGGGACCCTAGCCCACGATGCGGAACAGGAAACTGCAAGGCTCGGCGCCGCCACTCGCCAGCGCCGACGAGCGGACCGTCATCGCCAGCTTGCACCCGAGCGCGATCTGCAGGTGGTGCTTGGCGTGACCGCCGCAGCAGTAGCAGTAGGTAATCGAGATGGGCTCCTTCGCCTTCGGCAAGCACACGCAGCGGTAACCGGCCTCGCCCTCCGGCGCAAAGCAGACCAGCACCTCGCCGTCTTCAGTTAGGCTCACGTTGTTGCCAAAGACGAACCTGGCCTCGTTCGCCGCGCGAATCCGCTCTTCCAGGCTCTCGTGATCCTTCGCTATGCTCCGCGATATCTGGAGCCGCTTGCCGCTGAGGCAGCAGGCGCAGCGCTCCCGCACGGCATGGCGAGTACGCTCATCCAGCAGCGCGTCCATCCGGCGCATCGCCCCGGCCAACCATTCCGTCTTCTCTTCTGGGCTGGTGCTGCGGCCAATCGCATCTCCTCCCTCGAGGATCTGCTCCGCGGTCTCACCCGCGACACCCTCCTTGGCAAGGCCTCTGCTCAGCTTGCGAATGTGCCCGTACTCGTACTCGGCCATCTCGCTCCTCCTGCTGCGGGTATCCAGCCGGCCTCATTCAGCCTCCAGCAGCAGCAGCGCGTCTTCCCACCCCTCTGGTGTGGCGAACTCCTTCACGTCAGCGTACTGGAACCTGCCGGCCGGCTGCCGGCCGCCATCTCTGGGATCGATCCACGTCGTGGCCACGGCCTCGGAGGTCTTGATCCTGTCCATCCGCACGGAGACGCTGGCCTGTCCGCTCAGGTAGACCAAGGCCCAGTCCGTCGCGGCCGAATGCCGCGGCAGCGTTCAGCTCTGTTCCAGAGCCAATGCCCTTAGCAATGATCGACTGGTTCGGGATGATGCTCCACCACTGCCTTAGCGATGTGATGATGCTGCGGAATACTCCGAGGTGGCGGGAGCCCGCGGCGCTGATCCATTCCCGCCACCGATCGGGCGCCACGAAGTTGTCGGTGTGGCCGTAGACGTGGTGCCCCCCCGCAAGGTATGTCCAGTAAGCCTGTCTGCGGACATCGAGCGGCGTGATGAGCCGGCCGAACTCCACTCCTTCGTATCCCCCTTCGGCCATGACCACGGGCTTGACCGGGGTGAACGCGTAATCCGCGGCGGTCATTGCGTAGATCTGCTCGATGTCGATACAGGTCTGCAGCATGTTGAACGGAAGCCAGCTCTCCTGGTGCAGGAAGCTCGACGACTGGGGCGAGGGATCCGGATGCACGGTGATCCAGTGTGCGCCCCCATCCCCTTCCGCGAGGCCTTCCGCGATTGCTCGCACTACCGGCAGATACTGCATCCTGGCCTCCGGGTACATTGACCAGATGATGTGAGGAACGTCCTTGTATCTGTTGGCGATCCACCTGGCTGACTCTCTCGCCTGGTCTGGTGTGTAGAACCTGTCCTGCGTCTTGTGGTAGACGCCCAGGGCCTGGATGAGATCGAGTTCGCAGGCGATGCGCACTATGGCGTCAACATGCTCGAAGTACCTCTCATTGGGTCTGGCCGGGTCGGAGTCGAGCCATGGGTAGTCTCCGTTGACGTTGGGCGCCGGATCTGGCTCGTAGCCGATGAGCATGACCAGCGCCACGCTGAATCCCTTGTTCCTGCGATCCAGCATGATCGCTCTGGCGTCGGCCGGGGAGAAGGCTCGGTGCAGATGCCAGAGCGTGTCCCCGAGCCAGAAGAACGGCTGCCCCTCCCTGTCTACGAAATATCGCCCATTACCACTGACGGCGAGCGGCGCGATCTTGGATGTCGCGACCATAGGTCTCATCCACGCTCTCTCCCGAGGTAATCTGGACTACTTCGGTAGTTGCGGCGGCCCTCCTGTCCCCGTTGAGGCGCGACGAAACCGCCCAGATCGGCATCCGACAGCTACCCAGTGTGGCTCAGGCGCCGGCAGGCGTCAGCGATGGGAAGACCGAACCACCGGCTGGAGGACCATACATGCACCCGATACCGCTTGATCCGGCCCGTGTGGCCGATCCGCGCACGCCGATCACCTTCATCGTGGATGATCCGGCGCCCATTGTCCACGTATATCGCTGCCACATAGTGGATGTCCACCGGGGGCCACCAGTGACGAAGGATGGACGGCCGCTGCTTGAGGAAATCCCGATCCAGGTGCTGGCGCATTTCGCCGACGTGATCGAGCGCCGGGGCATTCGCGGCAAGTTCTCAATCGTGCCAGGAATGGGCGGCCGGGGGGATCTGGTGCACGGAATCGGCGGCGGCCGCGTCGATGAGATCCGCGCTTGGCTCGACCTCGCGCGGGAGCGCCTGGCGCCGCAGATGGATTTCTGCCCAGAGATGATCACCCACAACCTCACCGTCGATCTCGCCACCGGCGGCTTCCTGCCGGTGAGTGAGACGGAATGGTCGGCTTCGCAGACGGAAGAGACGATGACGCCCTATATCACTCGGGCGCTGGAGATGCTGCGCGAGGCGGGAATAGAGGCGACGGGCGTCACCTCTCCGTGGGACTTCGGCATCAAGGTGGAGCCGGCCTATCAGCGTGCCTGCGTGGCGGCGATGAGGGCGGTGTACGGGAAGGATCGGAGCTGGTACTTCCTGCACATGCGAGGTCCGGAGGCGCGCCCGGAGTTGGTCATCTCGGAGCCGCCAACCGAGTTGGTCAGCATCCCCTGCACCATCAACGAGCACTTCTGGCAGACTATCGATTCGCCCCGCAGCGACCGGGATTATGTGCTGGGGATCGCGGACCGGTTCCTCTCTGCCGACGGCCGGACGGGTGAGATCCGCACCTCGCTGGAGGCGGGGGGATGGCCGCTGTTGGTGTCGCATTGGCAGTCGATGTTCGCCAATGGACTTGAGGCTGGTGTCGCCGTCCTCGATGAAGTGGGCCGGCGGGTGCAGGAGCACCTCAGTGACGCGGTGGTGTGGTGCAGCGCGTCGGAGCTGATGGAACGGACGATCGCGGCCGCGGGCTAGTGGTGGCAGTGGACAGGGGCGGCGCCTTCGCGTGCCGATGGATGCGCTGCATGCCCCAGTCCCGTCGGCCGCCCGCGATCTGGCACAGCAAGCCGCGGACGCGAGCCGCCGCGAATGCCTCTATCTACCTGGGATCGATAGAGGCCCGCGCTGCCTGCCGACGCCACAGGCAGGCGCTCAGCCATGCCCGCTACTGCCGACGAGGCCCAACCGTCGAGAGGTCGAACTCCTTGAACCCCAGCGCGAACGCCGGCGAGTTGGGTCGCAGTCGGAAATCCCCGTTCTTTGGGTCTACGAACAGTGGATCAGCGACGACGCTTCCCGCGTCCATGCCCATTGCCTGCCATTCCTCGAACGTCTTCCCCGCGAAGTCGAGCTTACCCGACGCATCGAAGTAGAGGTTCCGCTCGAAATCCGCGCTCTCCGGCGTCCACTCCTGGTCGGTCACGATGGGGCTGCCGTCGGCGTACACGAGGTTCTGCTCGAAGATGAACGATCGGTGCGCCTCCGCCCGCGTCCGCTGGATCTGCTGCTCAGTGTTGAGGGCGAAGATATTGTTGCGCAGCAGGTTGTCGTGGCCGTAGTGCTGGTGGAAGCCGGATGACTGCGCTCGATACACCAGGTTATTCTCCACCAGAATGTCAGTGCTGCCCTCGTCCAGGTAGATGGCCCAACCCCCATACCCACGCTTGCGGACATCGTGGATCAGGTTATAGCGAATGCGGGTGCCAGGCGACACGCCTAGCGTGTAGATGCCGCCGATATCGCTGAGCAGCTCGCCCTTCCCAAGGTCGTGGATGTGATTGTACTCGATAATGTTCCCGTAGCCGTCGCTCTCCGCATACCCCCAGGTCCAGCCGACGGATATCCCCATCCACGTCAGATCGTGAAGGTGGTTGTGCACCAGCTTGTTCCCGGTGCTCTTGCCGACCATGATTCCGGCGCTGCCGTGGAAGAGCACCCCGGTGTAGCTGATCTCGCAGTCCCTCACCGTGTTCCGTCGGCAGTTGTCCCGGATCATGATCCCGCCCGCTCCTAGGTCGTGCAAGTCGCAGTTGGCGATCTCGACTTCCCGGCAGGCGTCGATCAGCCCCAGTCCGTGCGTCCCGAGGTGCTCGAACGTACAGCTCTCGAAACGCACCTCCTCCGCGCCCCGCAGCATTACCGCCGGCGGTACCTTCGTCGCCGACTGGTAGACGGCCGCGATGTCGGGAGGGACCGGCCATTCCGTATGCGCGAAAGTGATGCCTTCGAACCGCAGGCACTGGACCGGTTCCGCGTCGCCCTCGATCCGCACCAGGTCCGCCAGATGCGGCGCGATCACCTCCGCCGTCTCAATGCTCTCTCCCGGCAGAGGGAGGTAGTAGAGAGTGCCGGTCGGACGGTCGAGATACCACTGGCCCGGCTCCTCCAGCGACTCGAACACGTTCTCGACGTAGTAATGGGCGCCCCCCTCTTTGAAGTCATCTGTCAACCGGCGTTCGCTATTGCGGTCGAGGATCACCAGGCGCTTCGACTCGTCTAGTTCCCTGATCTTGACCGTGACTGATTCCCACAGCGCCAGCACCGTGATCTCGACATCCTGCAGGTTACGCCACGGGCGCAGGTCGCCCTTGGCATAGATGAATCGGTCCGAGCCACGCGCGATAGAGTCATCCCAGCCGCCCCCAAAGCTCGCGCCTACTGCCTCCTCAACCTGGAACAGCCCTTGCTTCGGCAGCCGAGGTCGCATCCGCCGCGAGCCGTTCACGAAGAGCTGCCGGAAGCGCCACTCCCCTCGCTGCACCTCGGGGATGCTCACAGCCCACGCCTTCTTGCCGTTGACCTGCTCCTCCCGCCAGCCGGTGATGCGCCGGCCCGCGCTCAGCACAGGCTTCTCCCCGGCATACGCGGCGTAGATGATGGGGCGCTCCGGCGCCTTCACGTCGCCGCCCCTCGCTTCCTTTGGGGCCCCCGAATCCTCTGGCGTGAAGATCAGCGGCTGATCTAGGAAGTACGTGCCGCCGCGGAGCGCGACTCGCACCGGCTGGGTCAGCGCGCCCTTTGCTTTCAGCTCGCGCACGGCCTGCTGCGCCCGGGCCACGGTGCGAAACGGCCCATCGGTTCCGGCGCGATTCTGCTCTGCCAAGCTGCCGGACCAGGCATCGTTTCCCTGCGGCGAGACGAAGTAATCTGCAGTCATCACTAGCTCCTGTGGAACTCGGTTTGCGGGCGCGCCCGCGATGGCCGTACCAGCGCCCAGGCACGCCACCTGCGCCACAACAACGACCAGACGCGCTAACGACAGCGTCATCAGCCGAATCGCAATGCCCCTTTCAAAGGTCCGCGATCGGGTAGGGGAGGATGCGCGCTCAGGAGAACGGGTGCTCCCGCGCGTAGTTGAACGCGGCCCGGATGTTCTCGATCTTTGCGTCGGGGTTGACCGTGTTGGTGGAGAGCAGGAAGAGCCGGCCCTCGGTGATCTCGAGGTAGTGCTCGATCTCTCGCCGCACGTCATCCGGCGTGCCCGTCACCAACGTCCTCGTCGAGCTATACCCGCCCATGAACATCAGCGGCTCGCCCCGGATGGTCTTGCGCCGGGCGACGATGTCCACCGTGGTGCCCGTTTCGGACTGGAACCCCTGGAAGCCCGCCACGCCGAGGTCGAGGATGGGATCGAGGATCGGCAGAATGTGCCCATCGCTGTGCCATATCAGCTTGAATCCTGCGTCGACCAGCGGCCGAGTTGCGTGCTTTCCCAGCGGGAAGTACACTCTTTCCAACCATTTCGGCGAGACCATCGGCCCAGTTTGGCCGCAGATGTCCTGCCCCATCAGCATGAGCTTGCAGAAGCCGCGATCGGTGTACACCCGGGCAAGCACCTCGTTCTGGAGCCGGGACTGCTCCGCAGAGTGCTCGAACAGCTTCCGCATCTCTTCGGGATACTGGCCCAGGGCACCCAGGTACGACTCGTACCCGAACGTCAGGTACCACATGAAGGAGCCGTCGATGTCCCAGCGGCCGGGCATGTGCACGAACTCGCCCAGCTCAGCCTGGTCCTTCTGCATAGAGGTGACGACCTCGTCGTAGTAGGCGGCCGGGTCGAAATGGTCGGCAACGTGCTCCGGCTCGGGAAGCGCCCGCACATACTCCAACACCGACTCGGGCGTCGGATAGGCTCTGCGGCGCGATAGTCCAGCTTCTTCCGTCAGGCCGCCTCGGTAGTCATCTGGGGTCTCCGGCAGCAGCAGGCAGATCGTCCCGTCGACGCCGAGGTTCCGATAGGCGCGCAGCGCCATCCCTTTGGGATCGGCCCAGAACTCCTGCTCGGTGCACTCTGCGAACGCCTGGAACTGGCTGGCCGCGGTCAGCCACCCGCCGATCACCGGCAAGCGGTCGACCGGCCCCCCCGCCATTTGGCGCTCGATCCTCTCTCGGCATGTCATCAGGTCGCGACTCCTCGTGCTCTATCAGTGACTCGCCTCTTGGGGTGCCTATGCTTACGACGCGCGCGGGGGAGGTACCTACTGCGGAGGGGAGGGGGTGACGCGACGCTGCCTATCGCGGGCGCACCGCTGCTGACCGGGCTTAGTCGAACCGGTTCTGTCGTCGCCGGCGACCCGCCACGCCCTGTCACTTCCTCTCGCCGATGAGCAGTGTGGCGAGTTCCGCTGACGGCATAGGGAACTCCTTCACATCGACAGCACGACGATAGAGGTCGCTCAGGGTTCCAGATGTCGAGCCCCAGCGGCCTTGATAGACTACACTGCCTTCGCATCCAAACGTGACGTCAACCGTCAGGTCGTTCTCGAACGGCGGGACAAGATTCAGGTGCAGCCCCTCTAGCCGAACGGATCCAGCAGGTGGTATCTGGAATGTTTCCTTGGCTATCGTCCAATAGGAGGCCTCGCTGGCCTTGGCATACAGGAAATGCTCGGCCAGTCTGCCGGAGCAGTACATTTCGCAGTATGGGCCGGGCAGGGGTGCGTTCACCGTCACAAATGCACCCGTCATGGTGCATGGGCCATCATTGTGCAGACGGACCTCGTAACTCGCTCCGAGAACGTGGATTCCGGACTCCCCCGATTTCCTATACGATAGGCCTGTTGATTCAGGCGTAAGGCTGATGGAGATCAGCGGTTGGGGGCGGCGACCAAACATGCCAGCCAAGACCGCGTGCGGAACATGGCCGAAGCTGCTACCAACACGCATGTAGTATCGCTGGTCTCCTGTGGTCTGGTGTGGGCAGTGTGGACTCTTGGGGATGTAGGTCACGGCGAAGCCATCTGCGCTCTTAGGCAGCAGTATGGAGCGGGAATCCACACCTGAGTGAGGTGGCACAGTGCAGCCGCTGACCTGATCGCTCAGGCGGCTGACGAAGGTGGTGATTTCAGAAATGGGATGCTTGCTCGCTGCAACGGTCTTGCACTCCACACCCCATACTATGACACCGCCTTCGGAGTTGCCGAATCCTGAGACGGCCTTCGCCAGGTTCTTCCGGTCGTTAGGGTGCAGTACGATACCGTGGCCGTCATCGGCAGATCGCTTGAACTCGAGAAAGAGCTCCTCGCCAGCACGGGTAGCGATCAGTTCATCGATCGCTGAGACGCCATCTCGACACAAGCGCTCGAATAGGTCTTTGGCACGACCGTCAACGCCGTGGCTTAGCTGGAAGGTCATGGCAGGTCCCCCGGAAGGCATAGCTTCGTCGCGGGAGAAAGCGCTCCTTCTCACGCAGGCCGAGGCCGTCCAGGTTCGCAGGACGGTAACGCACGGTCTACGTGTGTAGCTCTGCACGCCCCGCCCTGCCTCCTCCCCAAACCACAGGGCGAGGGTGCATGCAAGCGCCGAGCGCGACGAGGCTATCTCTGCGATGCCCTACAGCCTAGGATGCTGCGGCTTACCAACCACCTCATTCCCGCGGGAAGTGGTATGGGTAGCACCGGATGTCAGCATAGCAGAAGCCATCCTGGCGCCGCTTCTCCTGCTCCTCGATCCAGGAGTCCAGACCCCGCTCTCTGATGCGCTGGCCATCGGCAAGGAGGAGCGGTTCGCTGGTGCCGAAGAGGCGGACCCTCTCGCAGGGGTATTGCTCGCACTGCGGGCACACCTCAATTCCCTTCGCTTGCACGCACTCACGGATAGCGCAAGCGGGATCACCGCATTTGCCTGTTCGGCAGCACATGTCCGGCGCCGGGTGAGCGATTCCCTCAAGGGTCTCCCGGGTCTCCGCCGTGGTCTGGTACTCCCCCTTCCGCATCGCTTCCAGCAAGGACGCGGCGCGCTCCGGTATCCGGCCTCGCCTCTCACAGAGGCCGCAGTAGATCCCGCAGTATGCGACGAGTTGCCTCCCACCCACTTTGTGCCCTTCCGCCGAACCCGGTTGGCTGGTGTCGGGGGGAGTCTTGCCGCCGGGGGCTGACTCGGGCAGATCTCTGGATACGGCCTCAGCTCCGGAGGCGTCCGCAGTCGTCGCCAGCCCAGGCCCCGGCGCCAGCAGCCCCAGCCCAACAAGGCCGGCCGCGCTGGCGGCATCGCGGAGGAAAGCGCGACGGGATCTCTCTCGTGACGTTCCGCTCAGTGCACATCCCTCTTTGCCCTCGGGGACAGGAATCAGTGTGTCCCGCTCCCGTCTCGGCTTCCCAGTCATTCTTACTCTCCTTGACCGCGATATGTGAGCCTGTCTGCGCGACGCCACTCGTGGCCCGTAGACGATTCCCCACTGACCGACCAAACGGATTTTCGCCATGGTCGCTTGCATGCCCTGTTGTCGCAGACTGGGTTCGCGTCGAGATGACCAAGAGCGAACGGGATGAAGCGGCGGACGCAGCTCGAAAGACGACCTGCACGCGCCCGTGCCCATCCCCCCAAACCAGAGGGCGGAGCGCGTCTTCCGCGCTCCGCCCTACATCTGCTACGACTGCATCCAGAGTCACTCACCAGGAGCAACGGTCGCTTACGTAGGCGGGTAGAATGTCCCGCACACGCTCAGTCCCGACAACGGGGCGTCTGTCCTGCCCTCTGCATTGCCCCCATCGCCGGCGGTCATGATGAACTCCGAGGCCATCCAGGACGCGTGCCCGTCGGCGAAGCCGATGTTGCTGCCCCCCATGTGACGAGGGCGGCCATACTTCTTGCGGACCTCAACATCGGTCCCGAACGCCGCGCTGTTTGCGCCGCATTCCTGAGTGAATGTGCAATTGACCCAGTCAGCCCAGCAATCGGTGCAAGC
Source organism: uncultured Armatimonadota bacterium (assembly GCA_963699135.1). Taxonomy (GTDB): domain Bacteria; phylum Armatimonadota; class Hebobacteria; order Hebobacterales; family Hebobacteraceae; genus JBEKKD01. The sequence goes on from OY969415.1 coordinate 4,159,793, forward strand.
CGCGACGTCGATCTTGCACATGTCCGGGTACGCTACCCAGGCGGCTCTTTCGAAGTCCATCTTCACCCCTGCGTCGGCGCAGACCACCCTCCTGCTGGGGTCACTTATCTGACCGGTCTTCAGGCCCAGGCTGTTCGTGGCAGGGGTCCCGATCCCGAACGCGAGGGCGCCGGTCTCTGGGCTGGCGCATCCGGCAGGATCGCCCTGGAGGATAGTGTCGGTGACGGTGCCGCCCCAGCCCGGCGGGTACGGCGACTGGCACGGCTGGGGTCCGGGGCACGTGTCCCAGGTGTTCGCCATCTCCTTGAACCAGTCACCCTTGGCATCTCCCGCGTAGCCCGAGTTGATCGGGAAGTTCTTCTCGCGCCGCGAGCTAGGACAGCGCCACACATCGCGGTTCTTGACGTACTCGTCGAGGACCACCGGCCACCTGAGGTACGGGTTCGCTCCGGCGATCCGGCCCTCGCAGCAGCATTCGGCGCGATCCTGGGCCCACGCCACGACCTCCGCCCGGTGCTCGCCCGGCGGGAAGCGATCATAGTCCGAGAGGTACATCTGGAACGCAATGGCGATGTTCTTGACGTTCGACAGGCACTGAATCTTGCGCGCCGATTCCCGCGCTCTTGCGAACACCGGGAACAGCATCGCCGCTAGAATCGCGATAATCGCGATCACCACCAACAACTCGATCAGCGTAAAAGCTTGCCTTCTCCGCATCGTTCTCTCCTTGTACTGCTCTTTCTCAGGAGACCTCTACTCCGGCCACTTACCGACAGGGCGTGGTCACTCGCTAGGGCATAGGCACACTCTCCTGTTGGGAGTGATCGCCATCTGCTCGCGCGTGCGGCACCAGCGCTGGCGCTACCTTCCGGCCGGTGTGCCGACCGCACGACCCCCTCACAATCAACTGGGTGGGGAGGAGATGGACGCTGCTGCGGTTCACCGACTCGTTCCCTTCGATCAGGGCCGCCAACAGGCCGATCGCCTCTCTCCCGAGATCCTCCTTGGGTTGCCTCACGGTAGTGAGCGGCGGATCCCAAGTGTGACATAATAGCGTATCACTGTATCCGATGACCGACAAGTCGCCGGGAACCCGCAATCCCTCGTGCCTCGCCACTTCCAACAGGGCCGCCGCGCCCTTGTCATCGGCGGCGATCGCCGCCGTGGGAAGAGGCGCAGTCCGGAGCAGCTTCTGCGCGGCGGTAAGCGCCTGGCCATAGGTGTAGTCGTAGCGCACGATCCATTCCTCGGGCACTTGAAGGCCGTGCTGTGCCACAGATTCCGTGAACGCGCGCAAACGCGCCGCGCCGGTCGACATCCAGGAGGGGCCGGCGAGGTGCGCGACTCGCTGGTGTCCCAGGGACACCAGGTGATCCACTGCCTGGCGGATCCCATCGACGTCATCACTGGTCACCAGCGGCAAGTCCAATCCCTCCACCGCGATGTCAACGAGGACGGTGGGAACCTGCCTGAGTTCGGCCACCAGGAGCTTGTCATCGATGGGCAGGCTAACCGAGGGGTAGAAGACGATGCCCTCGGCCCTCGTTTCGAGCAGGTGGTCGAGTGCGCGGCGCAGACCATCGTGGCCAGGAGTACGGTAACTCGCAAACACGGCCTCGCGCCCTACCTGGCCGGCCGCCTCCACGAGGCCATCCATGACCTCGCCCACGAACCCACCACCGAAGCCGGCCAGAGGAGAACGCCAATGACGTCGCTGCGGCCACGCGCCAGGGCACGCGCGGCCCGATGGGGCTTGTAGCCAAGCTGTTGCGCAACACGAACTACGCGCTGCTGGGTCGCGCTACTCACACGCCCTCGGGGTTCGGCAAAGACGCGGGAAACCGTCGCCGTCGAGACACCAGCGGCCTCTGCGACGTCCTTGATGGTCACCGCTGGGCTTGCGCCGCTGCCGCCTCCAGCCTGCGACCAGCGCCCCATTTTTTGCCTCCCGCCTCCTGCTGCCACTACCGTCTTCCTTGAATGGTAACCGATGCCAAGAAAGGGAATACGATGTACTCAGCCGCTCTGGCGCCATTCTGTGGTGCGAAAACGCTTACATGATACCCAGGGCGAAATGCGCTGTCAATAGGTGGTCCTGCTCAGGGTCTTCAGTTACCATTCATGGGTTACCGACAGGCAGCCAGGCTAGGCCAACGGTGCCGTACCGACCTGGGATAGGAAGAGCACCGGCACCCTTGGCAAAGCGTTGTCTGCGCGCACCGCCTATCGGGGGAAGCCACTGCCGTCACAGTGTACCCGCGAGCAGTTGGCCACGAAACGCCTGCGGCTTTCTGGCCGCGCCCGGGAGTGCCGCAACAGCTCCACCGCCCCCCTCGGGCGTCTATCCGGACCTGTCGCGCCGGCCCAGCGTCTCGATCAGTTCAAAGTAGTAGAGCGCGTTCTCCAGCGGGATGTTCGCCGGAAAGTGGTTGCCGGTTGCGAACATGAACCCTGGGCAGTCCTTCGTCACGTCGAACACCCAGCGCAGTTCCCGCTCGATGTCCGCCTTCGTTCCGAAGGTGAGCGTCCGGCAGTCAGCGCCGCCGATGAGCGCGTGGGTCTGCCCGCACTTGCGCACCAGCAGTTCGAGGTCGTTGTCCGGCTCGAAGCAGAGCCCGTCAGCTCCGGCCTCCACCAGCTCATCGATGAACATGTCGAACTTGCCATCGGAGGTGAACAGAACCTTCTTGCCGGCCGCGTGCAGCATCGCCCACAGCTCCCGGTAGCGCGGGAAGACATACTTGCGGTAGAGAGCGGGATTCATGAATGGGCCCTGCGTCCAGACCATGTCGTCGTGGCACATGTAGAACTCGATCGAAGTCTGCGACCAGGCCCTCGCGTGGTGCATCGTCAGCTCGAAGATGGAGCCCAGCACATCCTCGCAGAAGCGATCCGGATCGTCCCCCGCCGCCTCCAGCAGCATCTCCCATCCGAACGCCTGAATCGCCCCCGACACGACGGTGTTGTAGAACCCACCTGTCACCACTTGGTTTGAGTGGACGGCGCGCAGGTTCTGGTAGCACTGCTCATAGTACGCAACCAGCCCCTTCATCTCGGGCCGGCCGTACTCGGTCACCGCGTTGAATGCGAGCACCTCGCCCGAGTTCCTGAAAGGCGATGGCGCCATCGGCTTGAAATCCGACCCGTCCTCCATATACACCGCGTGGCCCATATTCGTAGTGCGGCCGCCGTGCCCCCAGCCCCCCGGGCCGTCATCGGTGTGCCATATGAGGTCCACATGAATGGCATCGTAGAACTCCGCCCAGGCGCCCTCGTCCTGGCGCGGGTCCTTGCCGGTGAAGTGGCGCACGACCTCCCAATTGTCGACATACTCGGCTCTTGCTACGCGCTCGGTCCACTGCAGGTTGAGCGCGTCCCGCCCGATCTGGTAGCTCACGGCTCTGGCCTTTCCTCGCGGAGAATACGAGTCACACTACCCGCTCCCAGCGCCTCATCCCCTGCCACACCGGTGGGCTGGCAGAGGTAGGGCCGCGCCCCGCCAGCATATCAGACAGACCCGCGCTCCGTCACGACGCCCTTCTTGAGGATCAGATTCGCATACAGAGCGGGCTCACTGGTAGCAACGATGGCAAACGCCCCACGCGCACGTCCGTAGAACGCCATGCGCTCCATCTCGGTAAGCGTCACGTCGTGGCCCTCTGCAGCGGCGAGCAGGCGGCGGTACTCATCCCAGATCACGGGGACAGTCGAGTCACCGGGCACTACCCTCATCACCACCGCGTTGTCCTCAGCGTAGGTGTCCAGAGGGAGGAACCGCAGGATTGCCTCCAGCACTGGCGGCACGCCGTGGCCGGGGATCACGACAAGCCGCCGCGCACACGCGGCGGCGGGGAAGTTCCCGTCGGCGAGTACGATCTCGTCGCCGTGCCCCATGCTCATCAGTGCGTGCATCAACTCGGCCGACATGATCGACGGGACACTTTTGAGCATTCAGCACCTCCCAGGAGCGGGGTTACCCGGCTGTCCAACGGCCCTTCCGTCATCCAAGACCGCGCAGATACCTTCCAGTCGTATTCCTTGTGCTCGCCCACACCCCTGTTTCGGGAGGGATGTCCCGTAACTCTCAAGACTGGACGATTCTGTAACTCCAAAGGTGAACAGTAGACAAGAGATCACCGGAGGAGGAAGCGGGATGGCGTTTCTGAGGCAAGAGGCGAGGGTGGTGGAGAGGTTTCGGATAGTCGAGGTGGCAGACGCGGAGTCGGTGACGGAGGCGGCGCGACGAGGTGTGCTGCTGTGACGGAGTGATATGGAGCGACGCCCCCTTGAGCAGCACGCGCTTTGGCGGTATCATGCGGCATCGACACCTGCACGTGGTTGCAGAGCGCGGATGGCCTCACAGCGAAGCCGCCGGTGGGAAAGCCGTGCGACCACGCCTATACTCTGAAGATCGACCCAGGAAGCTTGATCGCAGCACGCGAGGTAAAGCAGCAGTGAAGACGACAGGCACATTTCTGACAAATGATGAGCAGGCTCCGCTCCGGTTTGGTGACGTGGATCTGATCAACCCAGCTCGCCGCGAGCGAAGAGGGTTGCCCGAGAAGGAGGGCCTGCTCTGTCGCACGGTCATCACGGGCTTCTGTGGCACCGACTGGGAGCTGATGCAGATGGGTCGGCAGCAGGAGCTGGGCTCCAAGTTCCCCGCCGGCCAGAGCCGCCTCATCAACGGGCACGAGGGAGTGGTGTGGGTGCCAGATCAGGGCCGTTACGCGGTGGTGCTGATCCGCGGCGGCGACTCCTATGACCCGAGCCGATTCGAGTCGGACGAGAGCTACTTCGAGTACGGCTGCGACCAGGCCGATGGTCTGATGGCGCATGCGGGCTACTACCACCCCGACATGCTGCTGGAGATCCCAGAGGGATCCCTGCCCGAGGGAGCGGTCCTCACGCGCCAACTGGGGAAGCGCTTGAGCTTCGCCGACCCCATGGCCTGCATGATCTTCCAGCGAGAGCGGATTGAGGACCTGCTGACGGGCCACAATTGGCGCCTCTTCGCCGCCCGCGGAGTGGCTCGGGAGGTGGCGATGAACCAGGCGGTTCAGGACGGGTTCGCGCGCGTCGTGATCTACGGCCTGGGCAGCACCGGTCTCCTGGGCGCGATCGCCATCAAGGAGAAGCACCCCGAAGCGCGTGTGGTGGCAGTGGCGCGCTCGGAGCCCGGCGGCGAGAAAGACCGCTTCCTGGCGCGGCACTACCCCGATGTGCGCTATCTGCAGGCGACGGGCGATCCCGCACACATCGCGCAGGCGATCACCACTGCCCTCGGCGGGAAGCCGCGCGTGTTCCTGGGGACTTCCGGCAACGCCGCCGAGGCCGAGATGGCGTTCGGCCAGGGGTTGCTCGACAACAACGGCATCTACGCCAGCTTCAGCCTGGGGCCCACGGTGAGCTATGACACCATGCCATTCGGGTTCAGGAATCACCTGATCTTCGGCGCCATCAACTTCCGCCGCGACCACATGGAGGAGGCCATTCGGCTGCTCTGCCGTCTTCCTCTGGACGAGCTGGTGATGGAGTATCCTCTGGCGGACCTGACCGGCGACCCCATGGCGTTCTACCAGGAGGTCTACCGGAGCAAAGGCCGGGCGTTCAAGTCAGCCTGCGTCTGGGACCCGGAGCGGATCGCATGAGACTGGACGCGCACCAGCACTTCTGGCGCTACACGGCCCGCGAATATGGATGGATCGGCGAGAGCATGACGGCGCTGCGTCGTGATTTCCTGCCCGATGACCTGGCGCGCGAGCAGGTCCCGCTCGGGTTCGACGGCAGTATCGCGGTGCAGGCCCGCCAGAGTCTGCAGGAAACCGAGTGGCTACTGCAACTGGCTGACGACCACGCGCGAATACGCGGGGTGGTCGGCTGGCTCGACCTATGTTCGCCCGAGTTGCCAGACCAGCTAGAGCGGTTCGCGGCCCATCCGAAGCTGCGAGGCGTTCGCCACGTGGTGCAGGATGAGCCCGATGATCGGTTCCTACTCCGGGAGGATTTCAGGCGAGGGATCGGGATGCTGGCGCGGCGGGATCTGACATACGACATCCTCATCTACCCGCGTCACCTGCCGGCGGCCTGCGAGCTGGTCAGGTCTTTCCCCGACCAGCCCTTTGTACTCGACCACCTGGCCAAACCATCCATCAAGGACAAGCTGCTCGAGCCCTGGGCGACACACATGCGGGAGCTTGCGGCGTTGCCGAACGTCCTCTGCAAAGTCTCGGGGATGGTGACGGAGGCCGACTGGCGCCAATGGAAACGGGAGGACCTCCTCCCATACCTGGATCTGGTGTTCTCCGCCTTCGGCGTCGAGAGGGTCATGATCGGATCGGATTGGCCGGTGTGCACGGTGGCGGCCTCCTATGCTGACACGATGGGGATAGTCATCGACTACGTCGGCGCATTCCCGCGATACGAACAGACCCGCGTGCTAGGCGAGAATGCCCGGGAGTTCTACCGCGTCGGCTGATCCATTCGCGACCCGCCACACTCACCTCGCCAGCGGCAGCAGGTCTGCTTCGTCAAGCCGGCCTCCACGCGCCTTCCCTTCCGCCGCTTACCGGCATCCTCAGCAGGGATCAGGCGCTGCAGGACTGCAGGCCGGTGGGCCTGAAGAGAGGCCGCGGGGCAGAAGGCGGCAGTTCCCGCGGTCGGTGAACGGCCGACGGCAGACCCCCTTCGGGGCCCGTGTGGTCGGAGTGAATCCGCGGGAGCGCGAAAGGATTATAGGGTATGCACCCCGTCAAGGTCAGCACGAACGGCCGGTATTTCGTCGATCAGGAGGGCGAGCCCGTCTTCTGGTTGGGCACCACCCAGTGGCAGCTCTTCCGGGGGTTCACTCTGGAAGAGGCCACGTTGATCCTCCAGAAGACCGCGGCTACGGGCTTCGCCTTTGCCCAGGTCATGCTGATGGGCGTTGGGGATGGTACGCAGCCCAATGTATCCGGCGAGAAGCCGTGGCACGACGACAACCCCCTCGCGCCCAACGAGGCCTACTTCCGTAACGTGGATGCCGTGCTGAAGGTGGCCTGCGAGCAAAACGTGGCGATCTCCATGACGCTGTACCACCAGCGCTATCGCGAGCACATCACGGTGGAGAACGCGCGTGCTTGGGCGAAGTGGCTCGCAACGCGCTACCGCGACGTACCGGCGATCGTATGGTCCACGACGCCGGAAGCGAAGCCGGAGTTCGTGCCGGTGCTGCGGGAACTTGCGGCCGGCCTTCGGGAGGGAGACGGCGGGAGTCACCTCATCACGCTCAAGCCGGACCCATCTCCCTACACGTCGAGCTTCATCCACGAGGAGCCTTGGCTCGACTTCAACTCCATGCAGACCTGGACGTCGGTCGAGCTGATCTATCCGATGGTGACCAATGACTACAACCTCAATCCCATTAAGCCCGTTCTGATGGCCGAAGGCGCCTATGAGGCGGGATCGGAGTACGACTTCGAGGTCACTCCGCTCTGGGTCCGTCGGCAGGCCTACTACTCCTATTTCACCGGCGCTCACCATAGCTACGGGCACAACGACAGCTGGCGCGTGCTGCCCACCTGGAAGCAGGCCTTGGATGCTCCCGGCGCCGCCCAGTTGACTCTTCTCAGGCGCATCTTCGAGGAGCGCAAGGAGTGGTGGTACCTGGTTCCCGATCAGGCCCTTCTCACCACCGGCGGGCAGATCGAAGGACGGATCCTGAACCTGGCCGCCCGCCACCAAGGGGGCAAGTGGGCCATGGTGTACTGCGCCGCTGAGGCCTCCGCTTCCGTAGACCTGGGCAAGCTCACCGGCAAAGAGATCGAGGCGCGCTGGATCGATCCCAGGACCGCGGAGCCCGTCGCTGCCGGCCGGTTCGCAGCCCGCGGAGTGCAGCCGTTCTCCACTCCCGAGGGGTGGGAGGACGCGTTGCTGGTACTGGAGACGGTCGGCTGAGCGAGAGACGGCCTCAGGGAGGCGGCGCTGGGCGATGGGCTTCAGCGCCCGAGTAGCGCGTGCGATAGCACCGTCCCAGCCAGACTCATGCAGGCATCACCAACGATCAGGCCCAGGAAGAATGGGAGCGCCCGCTGGTCCGCGCGGAGGCCTCCGTACCTCAGGAGCAGCGCCTTGATGATCCATGTCAGCGTGATCGCCGGCAGCAGCGCATCGACGGCCCAACTGAAAGCAAGCGGGAAAGCCATGGGGTGAAGCGGGAACACGGGCACCCGCAGTTTCAGGTTCATCAGTAACAGCGCGACCACTATGCCGGCGCCGATGCCGGCGGTGCCGCTCCAGCTGGGTGCACCGGGGTTGCGCAGCCAGGTGTCGAGTTTGGTCGTCATGTCGCTGCAGATGGCGAGCAGGTTGGCCGGGCTCTTCGCGGCCACGCCGAACTGGTAGCCGATGTGCACGCTGGCCCAGAAGTAGCACAGCATAGTGAGGGGGACCGCGAGGATGATGGCCCAGGCGAAGTGGCTCGCCCGCACCACGCCACGCTCGGCGATCCGCAGTCCCTCAAGTTGGATCGGTGCGGGGTTCGCCTCCTGCTCGAACATGAAGGGCCGCAGCATGGCGATCATCCCGAGTGCGCGGGGTCCGATAGCGCGCGTCCCGGGGAACTGGGTGAGCACGAACTCGGGCATGGTGCCATACATATGGTGCGCTGGCGGCCCGATCTGAACGCGCATGCGCACGATCGCCATCATCATGGCGAAGTGCAGGAAGAGGAAATGCCGCGGTGATAGGCGCAGACATGCCGGCGCGACCGTAGCACCACCACAGGAAGCCGAGTCCGACGACCAGCCCCGAGAGCGCAGTGCGGTAGCTGAGTCCTTCCTCACGATCCTGAAGCACGGATCGCAGCCCCAGCGCCCTTCGGAACACCTGCGCCAGGTAGCGCCGATCGAGCCAGGCGACCGAGGCCATGAGGGCGAGATAGCAGCCGATGTTCTGCTGGTCGCCGTAGGGGAAGCCGCCATAGGGGCTGGTTAGCCACCCTCCCATGCGGCCGAGTATGTACTCGGCTTTCCAGAAGAGGTTGAAGACAACGAGGGAGAAGGCAAAGTCGAGCGGCATGAGGTAGCACAGTCCGATCGACCATGGCCCCCAGTACAGCTCGGTTCCTCGGATAGCGTCCCACGGCGGATTGTTGGAAAGGATGTTCCCTATGTCCGCCGTGGTCGGGATGGCCGGGGCCGACGGAACGAACGTGTGCAGAATGCCGAGGGCGCCAATCCCGACCGAGATGCCGACTCCCAACCACCAGAGGCGATCCCGGAACAGCCTCCCGCTCGGATCGGTCATGTGGAGAGGCACGGTGGTCATGGGGAAGGCGAGCTTCTCCTCGTCCGACCAACGGCGGCGGACGATGACGCTGATGCAGAGGGTAACCCAGAGCGTGGCCGAAACCCATGCCGTCCACCAGAGCGATGGCACCAGCCACACGCGCAGCACCTCCAGCCGGTAAGCGGTACTGCCGCCGAAGACGAACCCCTCCAGCGCGGCGCGGTCCGTGACCATCATGCCAGGCGGCAGGTTCGGCCACATCATCTCCATCCAGCCGTTGCCCGGTGTCGCCGCCCAGATCGGATAGGTGATGGCGGCGGGGAGCGAGCCGCCCCACTGCCAGATGCCCCCGGTGATGCTCATACAGGTGGCGAGAACGAAGTAGATGGTTACCAGCTCGCCAGCAGAGAACGTCCACGCGGGCTTCCAGCGGCGGAGAAGGGCATTGGCCGCCGCAGAGAGAGCGAGCATGGCAACCGCAAAGCTATTGAGAGACTGCGCGGTGCCGTTGCCGCCCTCTATCCAGTCGCCCCAGACCGCGAAGAGCGTGACCCCCGGCACCAACAGCAGCACTGCGATGACGGCCCGTAGACGCAGAGGAGGTCGCCGGTCGGCCGCCACGCGTGGCTCCGATGGTGTGTGACTATCCGCGCGATCCGAGACTGGCCTCACCGCTATGGCTCCCCCGGCAAGATAGGCCTGGGCCGCTGGGCCGAGCCAGCGCTGGTGCCGTTACCGCTCATGCTAGTGGCTCGGACTCGAACTCCCGCGCCTCTGCAGCCCAGTAACCCTATCCGGACACTCCCATGGAGCCTTCTCTCCGTCCAGGTCGGCGCTATCCTTGCCATCGAGGTACCGCTTCGAGTTTGCAGTTCACTGCCTGACAGTGCAGGGCTACAACCACACCCATCCCGCTCATCGCGCCCCGGGAATGCCGAGGCGGACGCCAGGGACCTTGCCCTTGGGGTAGCAGCCCATCTTCACCGCGAGGCTATCGGCCGGCACCCGGAAGTCGAGGGTGAGATAATCCTTGAGCCGGAAGTCGCCCACGACGCTGCCCTGCTCCAGTCCCAGCTCCTGGCGCACTTCGTCCAGGTTCGGATAGCGCTTGTTTGGCACCTGAAGCGCGCCCCAGTGGAGGATCTGCTGGTCGTCGGCGACGGCGTAGAAGTTGTCGCGCATCGAGATGTTGAGCTTCTCCAGCGACAGGCCGGTGGGGAACTCGCCTTCGGCGCTCTCCTGATACTTGTCCCAGAGTTCCTTAGCAGGGTCGCCGATGGTGGCCGGGTCCTGCATCGCCTTGGGGAGGTGACGCTGATCGCTGATGACGAAGTGCCCCCAGGTCTGGGCCTCGCTGTTGTAGGCCAGGGTGTTGTTGCGGATGGTCACGTCGTGGCTCCAGATCCAGACGAACTTCCCCTTCTCGGTCAGGGAGTTCGTGGAACGTGGATGCTCGCGGAAGCTGATGCCATCCCGGTTGCCAATGAATAGGTTGCGCTCGATCAAGCAATCGGGAGACTCGGAGAGGAGCAGACCGCAGGCGGCGTCTCTGGTGGTCTCGTGGTAGCATCCGTTGCCGACGAAGACGTTATCGTGGGCATGGAGGCCCCACGAGATCTCGTAGAACAGGCCGGCCGATTCATTGAAGGCGAAGAGGCAGTTGCGCACGGTGGTATTGGTGTTGCTGCAGTCGAACCAGAGGCCTTCGCCGCGGTTCTCTATGAACTGGCACTTCTCGACGATGATCCCGTCACTCATCCAGAGCTTGTTGCCGCCCGCTTCCCACGAGCGCTGGAAGTTCTTGGTATTGTTGTTACGCACCAGGCAGTCGGTCATCCGGAGCTTGTGCGAACGGTCGGTGGTGAAGCCCTGCTGCCCGTTGTCCTGAAAGGTGCAGCGGCGCACGGTGACACCCAGGCAGGGGTCGAAGAAGTCGGCGCCGCCGGAGTTCATCCGCTCGAAGACGCAATCCTCGACGACCGCGTGGTCGTGGAAGTGGGCAGCGCCGTGTTGGGCTACGTTGGCGGCATAGCGGAAGCGGATGCCGCGGGTGTGGACGTACTTGCCCCGGCTATCCCAGAGCGTGCCCCGCACCGATACCTCGGCCGGAACCTTGTTGAGGTCGGCATCGTTGTCCGCCCAGGCATAGAGCCGCTGGTTGGCTTCGTCGACGAAGAAGGTGCCGCGGGCCAGTTCCTCGCGGCGCAGCACCTGCCGCAGCAGGTAGTTGGACACGATGACCTGCTCACAGCGGCCGATGGTGAGGTGCGCATCATCGTCGGGGCTGGCATGCCTCGGCTTGTCCGGGATGAAGACGTGGGTCCAGGGGATGAAGAAGATGTGGTCAGGGCCTTCGACCTGCGTCCAGTTCGTGACCAGGTCGGCGCCGGTGACCATCACGTTGGCGGCCGGCGCGGCGGCAAAAGTGATGGGTCGGCGGGCGGTGCCGCTGTTCTCGATGGTGACTGTCTCCCGGTAGACACCGGCGTGGATGAGGACGGTATCCCCGGGCTCCACGATCTTTGCGGCGTCGCTGATCGCGCGGAACTGGAGTTCACTTGCGATCCCGGGCAATTCCTGCTGTGACACATGAAGCAACCGATCCATGACTCTCTCTTGTCCTCCCCGGACGCCCCGCGCGGGCAATATTGGATGCCCTTCTTCCTCACTGAGTCAGTGCTATCCTTGCCCTCGGGGCCGACTTCGAACTGCCCATTCACGGCGTCATTTGACACACGAACGTCGTTTTGGTACCATAGGCCTTCCGGAGAGATATGGCCATGTATGCAGTGATCGAAACTGGTGGAAAGCAGTATCGGGTTGAGCCCGATGAGATGGTACAGGTCGAGAAGTTGACCGTCGAAAAGGGCGAGACGGTCGAGATCGACCGGGTGGCCCTGGTGGAGCAGGACGGCAAGGTGAAGGTGGGCGCGCCGTGGGTCCACGGGGCGAAGGTCGTCTGCCGGGTGGTCTCACACGGGCGCGATCGCAAGATCGACGTCTTCACCTACAAGTCGAAAAGCGGCCAGAAGCGCAGTCTGGGCCATCGACAGGCCTACACGCAGTTGAAGGTCGAGCAGATTCTCGTGGGAGCCGGCGGGTAGCAGACACGACGGGCCGGTTCCGCAGTGGTGGAGGAGGTCGAAATGGCGCACAAGAAGGGAATGGGAAGCTCACGCAATGGCCGAGACAGCAAGGCCAAGCGCTTGGGCGTGAAGGTTTACGCAGGCACGCTGGTGTCCGCGGGCAGCATAATCGTTCGCCAGCGGGGCACTCCGATCAAGGCGGGCAAGAACGTCGGCATCGGCCGCGATGACACGCTCTTCGCCAAGATCGAGGGTGTGATCCAGTTTACCGGCGAGCCGGGCGGCCGCCGCCAGGCGCACGTGGTTCCGGCCGCAACCTAGGCCTGGCCAGGCGGGCCTCAGAGCCCGATGGCCGAAGTGCTATCGTGTTCCTGGACGAAGCTGAAATTGAAGTAAAGGCTGGCGACGGCGGGGATGGCGTCGTCAGCCTTCGTCATGAGAAGCACGTTCCTCGCGGCGGCCCGGACGGGGGCGATGGCGGACGGGGAGGGAACGTCATCGCGGTGGCCGACGCGCACCTGCGCACACTGATCGATCTCACCTATCGGCACCGCTTCGCCGCCGACGATGGCGGCCGCGGCGGCGCCAACCTCCGGCATGGGAAGAACGGCGCCGATATCGAGATCCGCCTGCCTATCGGCACCGTGATCCGCAACTCCGCTACCGGCGAGACGCTCGTAGACCTGGTGAAACGCGACCAGCGCGTGACGCTGGCCAGCGGGGGGAGGGGTGGGCGGGGCAATGCCCATTACGCGACCCCGACTCGTCGCACCCCCAGGTTTGCCGAGAAGGGCGAGCCGGGCCACGGGCTCAAGGTGCGCCTGGAGCTGAAGTTGCTGGCCGATGTGGGGGTGATCGGCCTACCGAACGTGGGGAAGTCCAGCCTGATCGCGCACGTCTCCGCGGCGCGGCCCAAGATTGCCGACTACCCGTTCACCACGCTGGTCCCGAACCTGGGCGTCGTGAAGGTGGAAGAGGGAGTCAGCTTCGTCATCGCGGATATGCCCGGCCTGGTGGAGGGGGCGCACGAGGGAGCGGGCCGGGGGCACCAGTTCCTGCGGCACGTCGAGCGGACGCGAGTGCTGGTGCACGTGATCGATATCACGGCACCGGAGAGGGATCCACTCCAGGATTTCCGCGTCATCAACCACGAGCTGGCGATGCACGACAGTGACCTGGCGGCGCGGCCGCAGTTGGTGGCGCTGAACAAGATCGATCTCAGGCCCGATGCGGATGAGGTGAAGCGGATCGAGTCGGCGCTGGAGTCCGAGGGCTACCGGGTGTTCCGCATCTCGGCGCTGACGGGCGAGGGCCTGCGCCGGCTGGTAGGGGAGGCCTCGACGCTGCTACGGGCGCTGCCAGCACCGATCCCAGAGGTGGAACCGGTTGAGGCGGCGACCCCGCGCATCTCGGCGCTGAGGGTGGAACAGGTCGAGCCCGGGCTGTTCGCGGTAAGCGGCGAGAAGGTGGAACTGCTGGTCGTCATGACCGATCTCGACAACGAGGACGCGGTGAGGTATCTTCATCGACAACTCGACCGGATGGGGGTGATCCGGAAGCTGCGAGCGCTGGGCGCGAAGGATGGGGACAAGGTCGAGATCGGGTCGGTGAGACTCGATTTCGTCGAGTGAGGAGGAGCCATGACAGCCGGAGCGGTTCAGGAAGTCACCGAGAAGGCGAAGCGAGCGCGAGACGCCGCGGGACGGCTGAGTACGATGACGCGGGCGGAGAAGGACCGGCTGCTGCTGCTGATGGCGGAGGCGCTGGAAGCGCGGCAGGCTGAGATTCTCGCGGCGAACGCCAAGGACGTGAGGAACGCGCAGGAGCGCAACCTGTCGGCGGCCCCTATCGACCGGCTGATGCTGAACGAGAAGCGGGTGAAGGAGATGGCGGAGGGTCTGCGCGATCTGGCCAAGCTGCACGATCCGGTGGGGGAGATCATGGAGGAATGGCGGCTGCCGAACGGGCTCAACATCTCCAAGGTGCGCATTCCGCTGGGCGTGATCGGGATCATCTACGAGTCGCGGCCGAACGTGACGGTGGACGCGTCAGGGTTGTGTCTGAAGTCAGGGAACGCGACGATTCTGCGCGGCGGCTCGGATGCGATCAACTCCAACGTCGCGCTGGCGAATCTGCTGAACCAAGTGGCCGTGCCGGCCGGACTGCCGGAGGGCGCGATCAGTATCATCGAGAGCACGGACCGAGCAGCCGCGGCGGAACTGATGCGGATGGACCAGTACATCGACGTGCTCATTCCGCGAGGCGGCCATGAACTGATTCAGCGGGTGAAGCGGGAGTCCAGAGTGCCGGTGATCGAAACCGGTGAGGGGCTTTGTCACGTCTACCTGGACGCTTCCGCCGATCCGCGGAAGGCCGGACCGATCGTCGTGAACGCGAAGTGTCAGCGGCCGGGCGTGTGCAACGCGGCGGAGACACTACTGGTGCACAAAGACTGTGCGGCGGAGCTGCTGCCCGCCATCGGCAAGCAGCTGACCGAGATGGGAGTAGAGCTGCGCGCTTGCGGACGCTCAATCAAGTACCTGGAAGGCGCGAAGCCGGCGACCGAGGAGGACTGGGCGACCGAGTACCTGGCGCTGATCTTGTCGGTGAAGGTCGTGGACAGCCTAGATGAGGCAATCGCGCACATCAAGCGCTACAGCACGCGCAACTCGGACGCGATCATCACCGAGGATCTGGCGAACGCGAGGAAGTTCACCCAGGAGATCGACTCGGCGGCGGTCTACGTGAATGCATCGACGCGGTTCACGGACGGCGGACAGTTCGGCCTAGGCGCGGAGATCGGCATCAGCAACCAGAAGCTGCACGCCCGCGGTCCGATGGGGCTGCGGGAGCTGACGACTTACAAGTACGTGATCTACGGCGAGGGGCAGGTGCGGCCGTAGGTTGCCGCTGGGTGCAGAAGGGGAGCATGGCGCGGGCAATCGGGATCATGGGAGGGACGTTCGATCCGATCCACTATGGCCACCTGGTGGCTGCAGAAGATGCGCGAGTGCGCTTCGGGATGGAACGGGTGATCTTCGTCCCGAACGGCCATCCTCCCCACAAGAAGGGGTACGCGGTCACTCCGGCGGAACAGCGGTACGAGATGGTGGTGCTGGCGACGGCCTCGAACCCCTACTTCGAAACGTCGCGGGTCGAAATCGACCGATCCGGCCCCTCCTATTCCGTCGATACGGTGCAGGCTCTCGGCGGAAGATTCGGGACCGAGACGAAGCTCTATCTGATCACCGGCGTCGATGCAGTACTCGAGCTGCGGACGTGGCATGAGCCGAAGGAGCTGGTGCGAAGGTGTGAACTGGTGGCGGTGACGCGGCCAGGCTACGACCCGGAGTGCTTGCGGTCGGCTTTGACCCCAGAGATGCTAGCCAGAACGCACCTGCTCGACATGCCGCGAGTTGACATATCGTCGACCGAATTGCGGGAGCGAGTCGCGGCGGGCAAACCATTGCGGTACCTGACAGCAGAGGCGGTGGTGGGGTATATTCAAGAACGCGGGCTCTATCGCGCGGGCTAACGGGCGCGACTTGCCCCCAGGTCGAGGTGACGGTATCATGGACGCGGTGAGGTAGAACACGGCAGTGCCTTCGACGATGACGGGTGAGAGAGATGCGGCGCCGGCGAGGCGATCTAGCTTCAGATGGTGGTGGCTGATCTGGGCGGCCGCCGGGGTCTGCACTTTCCTCTGCGGGACGATCCTGGGAGTAGTGTCGTCTGGCTCCTCCGGCGCTGGAGGTGGCTGGTTCAGCCAGATGCTGAACCCGGCCTTCGGCGGCATGGACCGGGTGGCCATTCTCGTGGTGGGGTGCGATAATTCGTCGGACAAGGGCCTGGCCGATACCATTATCGTGATGGTTGTCAGCCCAAAGACCGGCGAGATATCGGCGCTCTCGATCCCGCGCGACAGTCGGGTGGAGGTGCCGGGCCGCGGCGTTCACAGGATCAACGCCTCGCACGCGCTCGGCGGGATGCCACTCACGATTCAGACGGTCGAGCTGTTGATCGGGATGCCGATTGACAAGTACATCGAGATCAACGTTCCGGGTATCGTGAAGCTGGTGGACGCGATCGGCGGAGTGGATATCGATGTCGAGAAGCGGATGAACTACCACGATCGCCGCGGGAATCTGAACATCGACCTTCAGCCGGGTATGCAGCACCTGGATGGCACGCAGGCGATGGGGTATGTGCGGTTCCGGCATGATGCCACCGGGGATATCGGCCGGATGGAGCGGCAGAGGCATTTCCTTCGGGCCGTCATCACGCAGCTCTCGCATCCGAGCAATGTGACTCGCTTGCCGCAGTTGTCGCAGGCGTTTCTGCAGACAGTCAGCACCAACCTGACCTCAAAGGACATCCTCACGCTGAAGAAACTGATGGAGCAGGCGGGACCGGACGGGATTCGTGCCGAGACGCTTCCCGGCGAGCCCAAGACGCTCCACGGTCAGAGCATGATCGAGTTGGATGCGGACAAGGTTCGGCAGGCCGTGGACCGGGTGCTGAGAGGTCAGGGGCTAAGCGTGCAGGTGCTGAATGGCACGACCGTCAACGGGCTTGGGGCGAAGGTGGCGTCGAAGCTGGAAGAGGTCGGCTGCGACATCACCGAGACAACCAACTCCGAACAGAAGAGTGATACCACGCTGATCGTGAGCCGCCGAGGGGGAGCGCGACGCGCCGAGCGAGTTGCCGAGTGGCTCGGGATGGGGGTGATCTCAGTGCAGCCGGAGAGTGATAACCTGGCGGATGTGACGGTGATTGTTGGGCGCGACTATCTCACCAAGGCAGAGCAGGGCCCATGAGGCAGCATGGCCGGAGGCCGGCGGTTGGAACCAGTTCGATGACGACGGAGGAGAAGGTCGCCATCGCCGAGGAGGCACTGCTGGACCACCGGGCGGTGGAGCCGGTGGTGCTGGACATGCGGGAGCTGACAGTGATCACGGACTACTTCGTGATCTGTCACGGGACCTCGGGCGTACATATCCGTGGCCTCGCCGATGCGGTGGTGGAGGAGTTGGAGAAGCGCGGATTGCGCGCGTCCGGGGTCGAGGGCTACCGGGAGGGGAGCTGGGTGCTGTTGGACTACGGCGATATCGTGGTGCATGTCTTCGCGGCCGAGGAACGTGAGTTCTACAACCTGGAACGGCTGTGGAGTGATGCGCCTCGCAGGGAGCTATCGGAAGCCCAGGCATGAGCAACCCGGGTGAGCCAACTAGGCTCGAGATCGAGACGAAGGTGCGCGAGGCCTTGGGGCGCGCGACGCTGGCACGGGCGCGCAACCAGCGGGAGCAGGCGCTGAAGCTGGTGCAGGAGGTGATCGTCCTGGATGACACCTCCAGCGAGGCCTACGAGTTGCAGGGAGACCTGCTGCTCGACCTGAAGCGGGGTGCGGAAGCGATGGCCTCGTTCAAGCGGGCCAGGGAGCTGCACCCGGATCGTCCGGTATTGGAGGACAAGATTGCGCGGGCGGCGCTGCAACGCGCGGCGCGACAGCAGACCATCGAGATGTCCCAGGCGATCCTTGAGGGGAAGGTGAAGCCGCAGGAGAAGAAGAGCCCCGGGACGGCGGCGATGCTCTCCTTCCTCGGCCCAGGGCTGGGGCAGCTCTACAACGGGGAGTTGATGAAGGGGCTGGCGATGCTGCTGGCATTCATCTTTCTGTTTGCGCTGGAGCTGCTGGCGGTGTTGAGGGAGATGGCGACTGGGCCCGCAGGCGGGCTGCTGGGATACGGGCAAGGCCTAAGCACGAGCACGATCGGCTCCGCGCTCTCCTCGGGGAGCACGCTGCTGGTCACGATATTGCTGTCCGTGCTGTGGATCTACTCAATGATCGACGCCGCGCTGGTGGCGGGGCGGACGGCCTCGGACAGCACGGGGCTGGTGGTGTGAGGGCGGCGCCCCGCGCAGGGCGGTGAACGGTGCGGTTGACCGAGTCGGGCGGCGGCCGTATAATCTGAGCGTGCCCCTGTGGCCAAGTGGATAAGGCGCAGGCCTCCGGAGCCTGTATCGCAGGCGGCTAGGCCCGAAGGGCCGCCGTGGCGGTCTCCGCGGAGCGGAGACCTAGCCATTCGAATCCTGCCAGGGCTGCTGCTGGCAGCGCGACAGAATAGCATGTGAAGCAGTCGTGCCCCTGTGGCCAAGTGGATAAGGCGCAGGCCTCCGGAGCCTGTATCGCAGGTTCGAATCCTGCCAGGGGTACCACAATCCCGTGACGGACAGAGGGGCCCAGGACGTGAGCTACCACGTCTACATCATCCGCAGCATCCCAAAGCGAACTCTCTACGTCGGCTGTACGCGCGATGTGGAGAAGAGACTACGGCAGCACAACGCGGGCTACAACAGGTCCACCGCGCCGCACCGTCCGTTCGAACTCGTTCACGTAGAGAACCACGATTCGCTCAGCGGTGCGCGGAGGCGCGAGTGGCAACTGAAGAGCACCCCAGCAGGCGGCAAGGAGAAGAGGCGGCTTGCGGGAGAGGCGCAGCTTGTGTCGGGCGCCACCGGGCACAGCTTGCGGAGGGCGTGCTGATCGTGCCAAAAGTGGCCGGCGTCTTCCTGTGTCGAAGGCCAGCCGTGCGGCTTGCATGACCTCTGCCGAGGGCAGGATGCACCAGCTATGAAATCACCCCATCCCAAAGACGGCGGAGAGACCACTCCCGAAGACGGCGTCTTGCTTAGCGGCTGCGGACCCACCCGCGTCCATCGGCGCGGGCGAGTCGTCGTCAAGGACGCTGGTCCCTGGACCGTCGCGGTGCATTCACTGCTGTGCCATCTTGAGGAGCTTGGGTTCGCGGGAGCGCCGCGCGTGGTTGGTTCCGGCTTTGACGCCGCTGGCCGCGAGGTGCTCACGTACATCGATGGCGGCTTTGCGGACCCCGGCCCGTGGAGCCTGGAGGGGGCCGCCGCGGTCGGTCGCTTGCTCCGCGAGTTGCACCAGGCAACGGCGTCTTACCATCCGCCTCCCGACGCGATATGGCAGCCCTGGTTCGGTCGGCCTCTAGGCGGCGAAACCCGCATCGTCAGCCACTGCGATGTCGCCCCTTGGAACATCGTGGCACGGAACGGACTTCCGGTAGCCTTCATAGACTGGGAGCACGCAGGGCCGGTCGATCCACTCATAGAGCTCGCGCAAGCCTGCTGGCTCAACGCAAAGCTTCACGACGATTGCGTCGCGGAGATGGACGGCCTGCCATCCCTCGAGGAGCGCGCCCGGCAACTGCGCGCGATGGTGGATGCTTACGGTCTGTCGGGGGAGCAGCGCCGCGGCTTCTTCGACCTGATCATTGAGTTCGTGCTACACGACACGGCAGAGCAAGCCGATGAAGCCAGGGTTACGCCGGACACTACCGAACTCAGGATGAATGAGCTTGGCTACAACCCATTGTGGGCGCTGGCCTGGCGAGCGCGCGCGGCCGCCTGGCTGTGGCGTCACCGGCGCACTCTCCGGAATGCGCTTGCGTGACGGCGAGATAGCCGGCGCGGCGCCATGCTGCCGCGGGAACCTGGCGACTGGGCGGCCCGGCCGCGATTTGTGTATAATGGGAAGAGACTCGCTCTCGTTTCCCGGAGGTACCCGATGAATTCCGTGAAGACAGTTGGCCTGATGGTCGGGTTGACGGCATTGCTGGTGTTGATCGGTGGTGCGGTAGGTGGGCGGCACGGGATGGTCGTGGCGCTGGGGCTGGCGACGGTGATGAACCTCTTCAGCTACTGGTTCTCCGACAAGATCGTGCTGGCGATGTATGGGGCGAAGGAGGCGGACGAGGCGACCGCGCCAGTGCTCTATCGGGTGGTGCAGCGGCTGACGGAGAAGGCGGGGATGCCGATGCCGAAGGTCTACATCATCCCGCAGGCGCAGCCGAACGCGTTTGCGACGGGGCGCAACCCCAGTCATGCGGCGGTGGCGGCGACGCAGGGACTGATGCAGATGATGGACGAGGAGGAGCTGGAGGGGGTGATCGCGCACGAGCTGGCGCACGTGCGGAACCGAGATATCCTGATCGGCACCATTGCCGCGACGCTGGCGGGCGCGGTGATGATCCTGTCGCGCATGGCGCAGTTTACGGCCATCTTTGGGGGCGGGGGCCGGGATCGTGATGAGGAAGGGGGCGGCGGACTGGGGCTGATCTTCGTCGCCATCTTCGGGACGGTAGCGGCGATGCTGATTCAGATGGCGATTTCCCGCTCCCGCGAATACCAGGCGGATGCGTCGGGGGCGAAGCTTTCTGGGAAACCGATGGGACTGGCGCACGCGCTGGAGCAGCTGGGGCGAGCTTCGCAGCGGATACCAATGGACGCCAGCCCCGCGACGTCGCACATGTTCATCGTGAACCCTTTCAGCGGCGGGGGCTTGATGCGGCTGTTCAGCACGCACCCGCCGGTGGAGGAGAGGATCGCTCGCCTGGAGCGGATGGCACAAGACAAGTAGGGGATCGGAGCCAAGGTATGCTGAGGCAGAAGCTCGCACGCGGATGGTTGTTGCTGGCTGTGGTGGTGGCGCTCGCCCAGGTCGCGGTCGCTCTGGCGGGCCCGCCGTACGACCCGCGTCCGTTGATGCCGCGGAGCGCCAACGACAACAGGTTCACGTTCGCGGTGTTCGGTGATTCCTATGCGCGGCCTCCGTTGGCCACACTGCTGAAGACGGTGGACGCACTGTCTCCCGATTTCACGGTCGTAGTCGGCGACATGGTGGAGGACGGATCGGGCAAGGAGGGGCCGAAGAACTGGCAGATGCTGAGCGACAACGCGGGCTGGTTCTTCAGCAAGCGTGCGAGCTGGCCGGTGATCGGGAACCACGAGGTGGACAGCGATTTCAGGGACGGCCTGGCAAGCTTCATGCGCTTCTACAACATGCCAGGCCAGGAATATAGCTTCACCTTCGGGAACGCGAAGTTCATCGTGCTGGGGATCGATCCCGAGTGGCGGCTGGTGTCTCCCGAACAGGTCGAGTTCCTGAAGAAGGAGCTGGCCGATCGAGATGCCTACCGGCATGTTTTCGTGTTCCGTCACGCTCCGTTCTACACCGTCGGGATGAAAGAGGCGGACCAGGTAGCGAACAAGGAAACCGAAATCGTCAAGCTGCTCGACGACAAGAAGGTGACGGCGGTCTTCGCCGGACACGACCACACGTATTACCGCACCCGACGAAATGGCGTCACTCACGTCATCTCCGGGGTGGCGGGAGCCGGAGTCTACAATCTTGTGCGGATGTCGGAGCAAGCGCCGGGCGATGCCTATCTCGGCGTGTCGGCGGCGGAGGATCAGGTTATCCTGCACGTGCCAGGGCGGGTGGACCGGTCGCTGCCATTCAACGGCTACTATGAGACCGGAGATCAGTTGCTGTTTGCGGTACTGGTGCACGTTAACGGCGACCGGGTGACGGCGGAGACGGTTTC
This sequence comes from uncultured Armatimonadota bacterium, assembly GCA_963699135.1. GTDB lineage: Bacteria > Armatimonadota > Hebobacteria > Hebobacterales > Hebobacteraceae > JBEKKD01. The sequence continues at coordinate 4,181,556 of OY969415.1, forward strand.
GGTGGACGGAGAGGTGTGGGACAGCTTCGTGATCTCGGGTCAGTCGTTCACGATGGACCAGGCGTGCGGAGCAGTTGGCAAGTGATCAGTTGGAGGTGAGCGTCGTGGGCAGAAGATGGCTGCTGATACTCGCGCTGCTGTTGGCGGCAATGGCGGCGCAGGTTGCCTCTGCCGCCAACCCTCAGCCTCCATATGATCCGCGGCCGCTGATGGAGGCGGCCGAGCCGGAGGCGACGGGCCCATTCACTTTCGCCGTGTTCGGCGATTCCTACGCCAACCCGCCACTCGTCGATCTGATGAAGACGGTGGCATCGCGGCATCCCGCGTTCGCGGTGACGACGGGAGACATGGTCGCCGTAGGCGCGGACACAGGCAACTGGGACCTGTTGGACAGGCGCGCGGGGTGGTTCCTCAGCACGGTCCCGACGTGGCCGGTGATAGGCAACCACGAGCTGGCCGGCGGCCGGGCCGCGGGCGAGGCGAACTACGCGGCAGTTCTACCATCTGCCAGCAGAGAACTACAGCTTCGAGTTCCGCCGATGCAAGTTCATCGTGCTCGGCCATGGCATCTCCCAACAGAAGGCGGCGGCTTTCCTGCGCCAGGAGCTTGCCGACCGGAACAGATATGACAGCGTGTTCGTGTTCCGGCACTCCCCCTTCTACACCGTGGGGTCGAAGAGCGTCAGCGAGGTGCCGAACGAGGGCTCGGAACTCACGAAGCTGTTCGAGAAGTACCGCGTGACCGCGGTCTTCAGTGGGCACGATCACATCTACTACCGCACCCGGCGCAAGGGCGTGTGCTATGTCACGGCCGGTGTCGCCGGCGCGGGGATCTATGAGCTGAAGCGGCTCGGAGAGGGCGTGCCGGGGGATGCGTACATGGGCGTCGAGGGATCGAGCTTCGTGCTGCACCTTCCGGGCAGGGCCGAGCGGAGAGTGGCGAAGGCGGAGAGCGGCACGGACGATTGGCTCTTCGGCGTGTTCGTCCGTGTCGACGGCAAGCGGGTGACCGCAGAAACGGTTTCGGTCAAGGGCGAAGTGTGGGAGAGGTTCTCACCGGTGAACGCGGCGCGACTGCCGGGAGTCAGGACGAAGTAGCCCGGGGTCGTGATATGAAGCGCACAGACTGGCGGGCGCACCGGCGTCCGCCAGTCTGCGCGTCAGGATCCTATCTGGTGAGGGGCTCCCCCGGACGCCGGGGCCTTGTCATCGGGGCCGAGGGCGGCGGCGAATCCGTTGGTGCCCTCGGCGGTGAGGGCAGAAGGCGTGCTGCCATCGGGCGCGGCGGTCCAGCGCCAGGTGTCTGTGAAATCGGGACCGGAAACAGTGACCGTGGCCTGGTTCTCGCCTGCTGGCTTGACTGCAACCTTGAGGCCGCGATGCCAGGGATCGAAAAGGCTGGCGAGCCACCATCGCGCGGCAAGCCGCCGGAGTTGGAGTTGCTTGTAGCCGAGGGACTCTCCCTTGCTGTCGGCGGTCGAGTCGGCAATGGCGGCCGAGTCGAATGCGGCGGCGACCTGGAAGTCCAGGCGGGCCTCGCCCTTCCTCAGGCGGTAAGTGCCAAGCTGCGCATCGACGGTCTCGATCTGCGGACCTTGCACCAGCCAAGTGAGATTCACGTGATGGCTGGCGCGGATGTCGTCCAGGAGTAGGATGTAGCGGCCGCGGGCCCAGATGAAGGAGCGACGGTAGCGGTCAAGGCCATCGTACATGCCCGAGGCCTCACCCTCTGAGATCACCACATCACCGGCGTCCTTGAACCCGACGACGCGCGAGCCGGGCCATGTCGATACGATCGAGAGGCTGGGTCCAGGCGCCGCCCTCGCTGCCTTTCTGGCCCTTACCGTTGACGAGGATGGTGTTGTGACTGCTGGTCTCCTTGTGTTCGGAGTAGCGGTCATCATCGGCGAGCAGTTCGCCGTCAGTGAAAATGACGAACATGTTGGCGTCGGGGTCGTCGTGGGCGATGTTGATGTAATGGAAGTCGCGCTGGTTGCGGTACTCGTTTAGCTTGTAGCCTCCGTATGGCCCGCACTTGAACATGGCGCCGACGCCCTTGAGCCAGCCGTCACGCATGAGGGTGATGCCCAGGTCAGGGAAGAACGCGGTCGGTTTCAGGTTGTCGAGCGATCCGCCGGTGACGGAGGGGTGGAACCAGATGAGCGAGGTCCAGCCGTACTGGAACGCGTCCGGATCGACCTGTGAGAACGCGACGAGGCCGGCCTGGAGGTCCCTGAGGTCGTGCGTGCCAGTGCCTTCGTAGAAGTAGTTGTTCATGTACCCAGTACCGCCGGCATCGCCGAATGGGAAGGAGTCCTTGAAGCCGGGAGTGAGAGTGTGGAGGCGGAAGAGCGGGCCGTTCCTGAAGAAGGGCAACTTCAGGTATCGCGTTCCGAGGCAGCGGTCTGCGGCCTGAAGCGCGAGGGTGATATAGGGGCCGCCGAAGACCATGTAGCCGGGCGACTCGTGGCAGGTGCCATCCTCAGGGAGCCAGTCGGCGAGGAACTGGAGCTCTTCCGCAGTCTGCTGAAGCATCCACTGGTCGTCGGGGCCGTCGCCGGCGATGCCGAGCACGGCCAGAGCGAGCCCGGCGTCGCGATGCCAGCGATGGTTGTTCTGGGGGTCGCTCTGCCAGTAGTGAGTCGCCTTGGACAACATCAGGTGGCCGAAGTAGTACTGGCGGCGCGCCATGAGCAGGAGCTTCTGCCGGGTCCTCTCGCGGAGGGCCGGGTCGAGGTCAGCGTAGAGCCAGTCATAGAGCATGGCGACGCCGGCCATGATGTTGGCGGAACTCATCCCGGAGTCTTCTTCCTCCCCACTCTCCCAGTGGTCGAGAGAGCAGAATCTCTCGAGGAAAGCGGCACCGGCCTTGAGGGACTTCTGGTCACCGGTCAGCACGTAGTGAAGGCCGACGGTGGGCATGCGCCACATGCCCTGACGAAGGCCGTCGGTGGCGTCCACCAGGAAATCAGTCTTCTCGGGGGGCTGGCTGGCAGGGAGGTAGGCCATCAACTGATCGAAGAACGGCTTGCCGTCGGTCTTCGCGAACTCGCGCAACTTCGGTATGTCTGCCGCCGAGAAGAGGAGCCGCGGGTGCTGGTGGGCGGCACCCGGAGCGAGCGATATGACCCTGGCCGCGGGTGGGTCGCCTTCGGGTGGGACCTGCGGAATGGGGGAGGAGGGACCCTCGGCGGCGAGTGCCCCGAAGGCCAGAAGGACGAGCAAGACGACGAGCGGGACGAATAGCGACTTCATGGTGCTCGGCGATCCCTTCGATGAGCCCAGGTGGGCCCGTCAGCAACCCTAGCTTTCCGTTGGCGGCAGTGCAGTCCTTCTGGCGGCGGGAGCGGAGGTTGGCCTGGGGACGTGTCGAAATCCCAGAGAAGCACCCGTGGGAGCCTACCTATGAGCGAATCTGCTGACGCACGACGGAAGCAACTCTACCGACTACTGGGGGACCTGCCACCACGGCGGAGGAAGATCACCGCGGAGACGGTGTCGGTCGAGGAGCGGCCGGGCTACATCCTGGAGAAGCTCGTGCTCGACCTGAACGGGATCGAGCCGGTCCCGGCCTACTTCGTGAAGCCGAAGGGTCTGAAGGGGAAGGCGCCGACGGTCCTCTACAACCACGCGCACGGCGGCGACTACCCGCTGGGGAAGCACGAACTGATCGACGGGCGGTCGGCGCTGCATACCCCTCCCTATGCCGATCTGCTGACGTCGATGGGTTACTGCGCGCTGTGCATGGACACCTGGGTGTTCGGAGAGCGGGCGACGCGGACGGAACTCGATGCCTTCAAGGAGATGCTCTGGAAGGGGCGAGTGCTATGGGGGATGATGGTCTACGATTCGATCCGGGGGATCGACTATCTGGTGAAGCGGCCCGAGGTCGATGCCAGCCGGTTGGGGACGGCCGGGATCTCGATGGGAAGCACGATGGCGTGGTGGGTGGCGGCGCTCGATGAGCGGATCAAGGTGTGCGTCGATATCTGCTGCCTCACGGACTACCAGGCGCTGATGGACATCAACAACCTGAAGGGCCACGGCATCTACTACTATGTGCCGTCGCTGCTGAAGCATTTCACCGCGGCGCAGATCAACGCGCTGATCGCCCCGCGGGCACACCTGAGCCTGGCCGGGGATCTGGATGATCTCACGCCGACGGCCGGGCTGGAGCGCATTGACGCAGAGCTGAAGTGGGTGTACGCGGAGATGGGCGTGCCGGAGCGATGGCGGCTGATTAGACAGCAGGTGGGACACCAGGAGACGCCGGAGATGCGCGAGGAGATTGTGGCGTTCTTCCGGAGGTTCCTGTAGGCAGGGAGAGGGTGGATGACCGGAGCTATCACCATCCGCAGATCACGCAGATGACAGGCGAGCAAACCACACTGGAGGTAAGAGTTGGAGGGGTGAGGATCGGCGGCGGGGCGCCTGTGACGGTGCAGGCGATGGCCGACACCGATACCCGCGACGTGGCCGCGACGGTGGCGCAGGTACGCGAGCTGGAGGACGCGGGCTGCGATCTGGTGCGGGTGGCGGTGCCTGATATGGAGGCGGCGCAGGCGCTGGGTGAGATTCGGCGGCAGATCGCGCTCCCGCTGGTCGCCGACATCCACTTCGACTACCAGTTGGCGCTGGAGGCGATTCGACAAGGCGTCGACAAGGTGCGGATCAACCCCGGCAATCTGCGCCAACAAGAGCATGTGAAGGCGCTGGCGGAGGCGGCTGCCGAGAAGGGGATACCGATCCGCATTGGGGTGAACGCGGGCTCGGTGCCGGAGGCGGTGCGGGCGCGGCATGAGGGGGAGGGAGACGTTCAGGAGCAGCTCGCGGCGGCGATGGTGGACGCGGGCCTGCGGCACTGCGAGTTGCTGGAGCGACTGAAATTCCGCGACATCGTGGTCTCCCTGAAAGCATTCGATCTTCGCACCACATGGCTGGCGAACCGGCGCTTCCGATCGGAGCGCCACTATCCATTGCACCTGGGAGTGACCGAGGCAGGGCTGCCGCCATCTGGCATCGCTCGCTCAGCGCTGGGGATCGGGGTGCTGCTCAAGGAGGGGATCGGCGATACGATCCGAGTGTCACTCACGGGCGACACCGTGATGCAGGTGCGCGTGGGGAGAGAGATTCTCCAGTCGCTGGAGCTGAGCACGTCGGGGATAGTGCTGGTGACCTGCCCGACGTGCGGCCGTTGCCGACTCGATCTGGCAGGGCTGGCGCGGGCGGTCGAATCGCGGCTGCGCCCTATCGACCGGAAGTTGCGGAGGGCGGGTAAGACACTGCGGGTGGCAGTGATGGGGTGTGTGGTGAATGGCCCAGGGGAGGCCCGCGACGCGGATGTGGGGGTAGCTGGAGGAAGCGGCAAGGGTGTGGTATTCGTTCAGGGCAAGCCGGCCGCGACGGTGGCGGAGGGGGACCTGCTGGAGGCGCTGGTGAAGGCTGTTCAGCAGCGGGCGGACGAGGTCTGACGCGGGGAGTCGAACACATGCCGAGAGGGAAGAAGAGCACGACGGCGGTCGAGAAGCTGATCGGCATCGCCATCATGGGAATCCTGTTTTCGGTAGTCATGCCCAATCTGCAGAGGACGCAGAGGAGGGCGCGGACGACCCAGGCGCGACGCGCGGCGCCGACGGCGCGGCAGCAGCGGCCCGAGCCAGCGGGGCAATTGAACACCATCGAGGTGGGAGAGAACGCGGGCCGCACTCACCGGGTTGGCCCGGAGAATGTGGCGCGAGCGATCGGATCGGTGCTGCGGTTCGTGATCGTGGCAGCAGTGGCCCTGATCATTGTCCTGGCGCTCCGCCAGGGGCGGGCCAAACGTGCTGAGCAGTAGTTTCATCCACTTCGCTGGCGTCGGAGCGAAGACCGAGCAGCGTATCTGGGCCGCGGGCATCAAGACGTGGGGGGATTTCCTCTCGAATCCATCGGCCGCCGGGCTGTCGGCGAGAGCGACGGAGCGGATCGTGAGGGCGGCCGAGGAATCGCAGGAGCGGCTGGAGGCGGGCGATCATTGCTTCTTCGCCTCCCATCTCATCCGCCGCGAGCACTGGCGGGCCTACCCTGAGTTCTCCGACCGCGTCGCCTATCTGGACATCGAGACCACTTCCCTCGAAGGAGACGACGTCACCCTCATCGGGTTGTATGACGGCCGCGACGTGCGAGTGTACCAGAAGGGTAAGGACCTGGAGGAGTTCCGCCAGGATATCGGGCGATTCGGCCTGATTGTAACCTTCTTCGGATCGTGCTTCGACATTCCATTCCTGTGCCGCCGCTTCCCCGACCTCTGTTTCGACCAGCTGCACATCGACCTGTGCCACGCGTTCCGGAGACTGGGACTGACGGGCGGGCTGAAGCGGATCGAGCACGAGCTCGGCATCGAGCGCACCCCCGAAACGGAGGAGCTGGACGGGTGGGACGCGGTGCGACTGTGGCGGGAGTGGGAGCGGGGAAGCCAGGAGGCGCTGGACCTGCTGCTCGCGTACAACAAAGAGGACGTGGTGAACATGGAGCGGTTGGTGAGGTACGCGTATCCGCGGCTGAGGGAGAAGAGCGGGGCGGAGGGGTAGGGGCACCAGGGATGAGCAGATCGACGCAAACAGGGACGCCCATCTGGGCGTCCCTGTAGTTCGCGTAGGGTGATTCAGTGAAAGGCGAGCGCTAGTCTCCGCCTTGCCCCTTGCCACGACCTTGGCCTCGCTTCTTCGCCTGGCCGGGCGGGGTTTTGCCCTGCTTCTGGACCTGCTTGGTCAGCAGTCCCGGGGACTTGACGTCTCCCTCAAGCTTCTTCCCGAGCCGGTCTAGGAGCCCTCGATCGCGTGACTTCGGCGCGGGCTTGGCAGTCGGCACGACGACCACGGGGGCCTTCTGCTTCTTCGCCAGGCCCGGCGGGAGGAGCGGGTTGCCGTGCTTCTCCCAGCCTACCTTGCGGCCACGATCCCAGCCCGGCGGATGATACTTCGGGTCCTCGCCGAATCCGACGAATAGAGGAGCGCGCTGGAAGTAGCCATACTGACCAGGATTGCGCTCGGCTTCCTTGGTGCGCAGGACGACGGCGTCGATGACGGCGGTGCAGCCGACGCCCTTGACGCGATGGATCTTGAGCGGGTTGACCGAGTCGCTGGGCACGAGCGCCCGGAGGCGAACGCGGCCGGTATCGAAGAGCTGGTCGTACTGCCAGACCGCCTTGACCTTGTTGACTTTGGCGGCGGGGCCGGCGACCTGCATCATACCAATGTAGGCCTTGGTGCCGACGTCCAAGTAGGGCACCACCTTGGTGACTCCGTCAGGCGAACTGGCCTCCGTCTTGAAGACGCCGTTGATGAAACTGTTGATCTGAGGCGAGAACTCCTTGGTGGCGATGGCGATGGCGCCGGCCTTGAGCACATCGCCCGCGTTCCAGCCGACGGAGGGCGGAACCTCGAGAGAGTTGTGGCTAAGAGCGAGGTCGAGTAGTCCGGTGATGCCCACGCCCCTGACGCGCTTCGCACCGATGGGATTGCTGGAGTTGATGGGCAGCAGGAGCTTGATGCGGTACTGGCGGTCGGCGAAGTCCTTCTCGAGCTGGATGACGGCCTTGGTCTTTCCGACCAGGCTCTGGGATCCAGCGACCTGGGCCATGCCGATGTACCCCTTTTCGCCGAGGCTGAGCACGGGAACCACCTTGGTTGAGACCCCGGGGCCATTGCCCCCAACGAGCTTGTTTATGCCGCTGTTAGCGGGCTTGGCGACGGCATTGACGATGGCGCCGACGGCAACCGTCTTGATCACCATCTCGCCAATGTTGGCCGCCTGCGCGACAACTCCGACCAACAACACGAGTACTGCCAACCAAATGGACGACCTTCGCAACATACGCGTACCCTCCCTGTCCAGGCATGTCTTCATGCCGCCATTGTACACCCAAAGGGGATATACCATAGGCCTGGATGGAACCCAAACCTCGAAGGGGCGCTGTCTGGCCGGCTATCTGTGCTCGATGCCGAGGAAACGGAGAGCGGCGGTGGCGAGCAGGGACACGCAGGCAGTGCCGGCGAGGAGGGCAAGGAAGAAGGGGAGGGCGCGACGGTGAGCGCGTAGGCCGCCGTAGCGCAGCAGCAGTACCTTGAAGGTCCAGGTGATGACGATGGCGGGGAGCATGCTGTCGATAGTCCAGCTAAAGGCAAGGGGAAAGGCGAGAGGGTGAAGCGGCCAGAGCGGGGCGCGGAGCTTGACGTACATGAGCAACGCGGCGATGACGAAGCCGATGCCAATGGACTCGACGCCGCTCCAGTTGGGACCTCCGGGAGTGCGGAGCCATTCGTCGAGCTTGTCGGATCCCTGGCGACAGACGGCTGTCATGTCGGGATCGGCCTTGGCGCCGAGGCCGAAGTGATAGCCCACATGAAGGTTGGCCCAAAAGTAGGTGAGCATGATGAACGGAACCACGGCGGCCAACACCCAGGCCATGTGGTTAGGCTTGGCGTTCACGCGGTCGGCCATGCGCAGCGCCTCGAGCTGATAGGGTGAGGGCTGCGTGTCCTGTTCGTACATGAAGGGGCGCATCATGGCGATCAGGCCCAGCCCGCCAGGACCGATGGCGCGGGCGCCGGGGAACTGGGTGAGAATGAACTCCGGCATGGTGCCGTACATCCAGTGACTGGGCGGGCCGATGTGGGCTCGCATCCGCACCATGGCCATCACCATGAGGAAGAAGCTGGCGAGGAAGGCGGCGATGATGGCGGGGCCCATGCCGCTGCGAGAGAAGAACCACCAGAGGAACCCCAGGCCGGTCAGGGCGCCGAAGACAGCGGTGCGGTAGCTGAACGCCTCGCCGCGATCGTCGAGGTGTGAGGGCAGCCCAACGGCCTTGCGGAAGACCTGCTTCAGGTACTGCCGGTCGAGGTAGACAACAGAGAACATGAGAGCAAGGTAGGCGCCGATCACCTGCTGATCCCCATAGGGGAAGCCACCCCAGGCGCTGGTCAGCCAGCCTTCCATGCGGGAGAAGACGTATTCGGCGCGCCACAGGAGGTTGAACACGATGAGGGAGAAGGTCAGGTCTACGGGCATGAGATAGGTTAGGCCGAGGGCCCACGGTCCCCAGGTGAGAGAGGTGGTGCGGATGGCGTCCCAGGGCCTGTTATTGTTGAGGAAGGCGCCGACATCCACATAGGTGGGGATCGTGGGCACAGAGGGGACGAACGAATTGAGCAGGCCCAGGAGCCCCATGCTCACGGAGACGACGATCCCGATCCACCAGGCGGAGGTGCGGAAGATGCTCTCACTGGGGTCGGTGAGCTGCAGCGGAAGCGCAGTCATGGGGAAGGGGAGCTTCTCCTCGTCGGCCCATCGGCGGCGAACGATCACACTGACGCAGAGCGTAACCCAGAGGGTCGCGGTGAGCCAGGCGGTCCACCAGAAGGCGGGCTGGAGCCAGGCGAGGAGTATGTCGCGCTGGTACGGGCTGGAGCTGCCAAGGAAGAATCCCTGGAGGACATCGCGATTGGTCACCACGAGGCCAGGGGGCAGATAGGGCCACATGATCTCGGCCCAGCGATTGGCGGGGCCGGCAAGCCAGATCGGGTAGGCGATGCTGGAGGCGAGATTGCCTCCCCAGTTCCAGACGCCCCCGGAGAGACCGGCGGATAGAGCCACCGCGATGTAGATGATGATCAACTCACCGGGATGGAAGACCCAGTGAGGCCGCTTGCGCCGGAAGAGAGCATTCAGGGCGACGAGGGCGCAAAGGATGGCAGCGGCGGGACCGTTAGTGGCATCCATGGGGCCGGTGCCGCCGACGGTCCAAGTGCCCCAGGCCATGAACAAGCTGACTGCGGGGACGAGGAGGAGGATGGCGAGGATGGTGCGCAGGCGCACTGGGCTTCGCAATGAGGTCGGAGTCGAGTCTTGGGTGGATTTTGCCGACGTAGATTCAGTTAACACCGGTATGGCGAGCCCATCGAAGTATAGCAGAAAGCAAGAGTGAGGTGCAACGGACCGGCCGCGGGTACGGGGCAGGGGTGCGCTCCTCTTCCCATGGTCGCACCTGAGGTAGGTGACATCCGCCGCTGCTTGCAGTATCATAGATTGAGCCAACACGACTCCGATCGCGCTCGGGGGATGGTCGATGGCGAACGAACCTGTGCCCGTAGTAACTGAACTGAATCTCTACGTCGATGATCGCGCGCTGGAATTGGTGCCGCGACGGGAGGCGATGCGCCTGCAGGTGCTCCCGATGCAGGTGGCCGGGAATGCCCTGGTGGTCGCGATGGTGAACCCGAGCGACTTGCTGAAGCTCGATGAGTTGCGCCGGCTGACAGGGCGGGAGATCAGACCGGCGCGAGCCGATCTGAGGGTGATCGACCGGGGTATCCAGCGGTTCTACGGCGAACGTGACGATCTCGAAACCGGCACCGGGCTGATCGAGCCCGGGCTGGTGATCGAAGCAGACGCCAGGTCCGGGGCGGCGTTCCGCGCCGGCGAGGACGCGCCCGCGGTGGCATTGGTCAATGAGTTGCTGGAGAGCGCGATCATGTCGCGCGCCAGCGATGTCCACATCGAGGCGGGGACCACCAAGCTCCAGGTTCGGCTAAGGGTGGACGGAGTACTGTTCGACCATCAGAGCTACCCCATGGAGCTTCACTCTGGGGTGCTGTCGCGAGTGAAGATCATGGCGAGCATGGACATAGGGGATCACCGGCTGCCACAGGACGGGAGATTCGACGCTCGGCTGCGTGGCAAGGTGTACGACATCCGCGTGTCCACCGTTCCGTCGATCTTCGGGGAGACGGCGGTGCTGAGGATGCTGCCGAAGTCCTCGACGGGCCTCAGGCTCGCAGAACTGGGCTTCTCTCACGACCACATGGCGATCATGGAGGATGTCGTCAGCCGGCCGCACGGGATGATCTTCGCTACCGGGCCGACGGGATCGGGCAAGACCACCACGCTCTATGCGATTCTGAGCAGGCTGGATCGGGTGGGGCGCAATGTGCTGACGGTGGAGGATCCGGTCGAGTACCAGCTCACGCGCGCCACGCAGATTCAGGTACACGCGAAGATCGGACTGGACTTCGCGGCCGGCCTGCGGTCCCTTCTGCGTCAGGACCCGGATGTGGTCATGGTGGGTGAGATCCGTGACCCGGAGACGCTGCGCATGGCCATTCAAGCAGCGCTGACGGGGCACTTGGTGCTGACTACAGTCCACTGCAATGACGCGGCGAGTGGGGCGCACCGGCTGGTGGATATGGGAGCGGAGCCGTTTCTGGTGGCGTCTTCGGCGACGGCGTTCCTGTCGCAGCGGCTGGTCCGACGGATCTGCGAGCACTGCAAGGCCGAGGACAAGAGCCCTGCTCCGGAAGTGCTCGAGCAGCTCCAGATCGACCCGGGGGGCACGTTCTACCGCGGCACGGGCTGCGACCAGTGCAGGGGCACGGGGTACTTCGGACGCACCAGCGTGTTCGAGATCATGATGGTCGATGAGGCGATCTCGGCGGCCATTGTGCGCAGGGAATCAGCTGGCGAAATGCGACGCCTGGCCCGCAGCCTGGGGATCCGCAGCCTGCGCGATGACGCCATCCAGAAGGCGCGGCAGGGACAGACGACGCTGGAAGAGGTCGTGCGCGCAGTGTGGGTGGAGGAGGGGTAGCGGCGGGCCTCGGCTAGCTGCTCCCCGGGTGGTAGAGGCGGGCGGCAATCTCAGCCGAGACCGGCTCGACGGCGGTGGCCTGGTAGTAGTGGGCGAGGATCTGCGCCGCAGTATGCCCGGCCTTGGCCATGGCGTTGGCGCCCCACTGGCAGAGCCCCACGCCATGGCCGCTGCCCCGGCCGGCGAACACGAATGAGTCACCGTTCGGGGCGGCCGTGAAGTCCGCGCTGGGGAGAGTGGTGGCGCCCAGGGCGCGGTTCACGGTGTCGCGCAGCACTCCCGCCTTGATCTTCACCTCCCCCTGAGAGCTGCCAATCACGTACTCTTGTGGCCGGCCATTCGGGTCGCAGGCCCCGGCCTCTATAGTCGAGATCGGAGCTGTCACCCCAAGCCGAACCAGGGCTGAGGCGAGCTTGGCCTGGGAGATGTCGGCGCGTCCAGACAGCGCGCGGGGAGAGGCCACAGAAGGCGCCAGCCGGGTCTGAGTCGAGCACCGGCCGCAGATAGGGGAGGGGGTTGCTGCCTTGCCAGGCGGTCTCATTCCCGGCGGTCCGACCACCGCAGGCGTCATGGTAAACGGCGTCGATGGGCTTGTGCTGATAGGTTACGATCAGGCCAGCAGTGTCGCTAACGGCGGCGTTCGTGCGCCGGTTCTCGCCATCCACTCCCAGATAGACCTGGCAGTGGGAGAGATCGCAGAGGTCGTAGCCGTCTGCGTGATGGCGGCCAGCGGCGATCATGGCGTAGGTGCGAGCGGCGATAGCCTGGGCGCGAAGCGCCTCGGGCGCGAAGCTGGCAGGGATCTCGGAGGGCAGCACTCCCCGGAGGTAGTCTTCGGGGGTCGTCCGATCTACGATCAGGAGGCGTGCGGCCCTCGCCGAGAGGGCGAGTTGCCCGCGGTAGGAGCGCGGTTTTCCGGAGTCAGGTCGGACTTGCAGCGGTGAGGCCGATGACAGGACGTAACTGGGGCTGCGCCCGCTGCCTTTCGGGCTATCGCAGGAAGCGGTGACCATCCCGTCGCCATTCTCTATCTCCAGCACGGCCCCGCCTGGAATCTCCGCCACCTGCCTCCCGCCCTCATCTGTGAGCGTGATCGGAGCCTGACTGGTGATGGTACAGGCATGGACTGTCCGGTCGGAGAAGACTCCAATGGCAAGCGTGGGATTCGGACTGACGGCAGCCGCGCACGGTGCGGTGATGATGGCGGCCAGCAAGAGCAGGATCGGTAGGTTACGCATGGCTGGATTCCACAGGGTTCGCAGGTTGGAGTCTCAACAACAGGCAATACCATAGGCGGGGGCGCGGCTACCATGAGGTGGTCGCGACTGGCTCTGAGGGAGATTTGAGATGGGTGACGAGCATTACTTCAGCGAGCATCCGGCGGCGGCTGGCGGAAGGCGCGAGCTCACCGTCGCGCTGAGGGGGCAGAGAGTGCGCCTGGTGACCGAGGCGGGGGTGTTCTCCCGCTCTCGCGTCGATCCGGGCACGAAGCTGCTGCTGCAGCACATGCAGGTCGAGCAGAAGGATCGCGTGCTGGACCTGGGGTGCGGCTATGGGGTCGTCGGGGTGCTAGCGGCACTGCTGGCGCCTGAAGGCCGGGTGACGATGGTTGACATCAATGCGCGGGCGGCGGAACTGGCCGACGAGAACGCGCGCGGGAACGGCATCGAGAATGCGGAGGCTCTGCATGGCGACGGCTTCACGCCTGTCGCGGGCCGGACCTTCGACGTGATCGCGCTGAACCCGCCGATCCGCGCCGGGAACGCGGTTGTCCATCGTCTGATCGAAGAGGCGAGGGCGCACTTGGCGGACGGCGGGCGCTTCTACCTGGTGGGCCGCACCCAGCAAGGAGTGGTTCGGCTGGCGGCGAAGATGGCGGAGGTCTTTGCAGAGGTGAGGGAAGTGGCAAAGGGCGGTGGTTACAGGTTGTATGTCGCCACGCTCGACTTAACAGCAAATGGCGGTTCCGCAGGGCAAGAGCGCGTCTCGTGCCCAAGCTGACGCAGCCAGAAAGGGCGATCATGCGTAAGGAATCCTTGGCGTTCCTTCAGGAATTGGTGAATGCTCCCAGCCCATCGGGGTACGAGCAGCCGGCGCAGACGGTGGTCCGCGAGTATCTCTCGGCGTTCGCGGATGAGGTGAAGACCGATGTGATGGGCAACGTGATCGCGGCGCTGAACCCGAGTGGGCATCCCCGCGTGATGCTGGCCGGGCACTGCGACGAGATCGGGTTCATGGTCACTACATCACCGATGACGGCTTCATCAACTTCTCCTCGATCGGCGGCGTCGATTCACATCTGGTGCCGGGACAGAAGGTCTACGTCCACGGGGCGAAAGGACCGGTGCTGGGCGTGGTCGGGAAGAAGGCAATCCACCTGATGGAGGCCGAGGAACGGAAGAAGGTGCTGCCGCTCCATCAGCAGTGGATCGACATCGGCGCGTCGGATCGGAAGGAAGCAGAGAAGCGGGTGGCGGTGGGCGACTGCGCCACCTTCGCGGCCACCTTCGAGCACCTGAGTGGCGACATGGCGGTGGCCCGCGGCTTCGACGACAAGATGGGGAGCTTCGTAGTGGCGGAGGCGTTGCGCCTGCTGGCGGAGGCGAAGGTGAAGCCGAAAGCGGCGCTCTTCGCCGTCTCGACAGTGCAGGAGGAGATCGGGCTGCGGGGAGCGGCCACCAGCGCGTTCTCGGTGGCGCCGGACTGCGCGGTGGCGGTGGATGTGACACACGGTACGGACTATCCCGACGCCGACAAGAAGCGCTATCGGCGAGATCAAACTGGGCAAGGGTCCGGTGCTGCATCGCGGCGCTAACATGAACCCGGAGGTAGCCACCAGACTGGTGGCGGCGGCGAAGAAGGCGCGCATGGGCTACCAGATGATGGGGGTGCCTGGCGGCAGCGGCACCGATGCGTGGGCTATCCAGCTCGCTCGCGGTGGCGTAGCCACGGGGCTGGTGAGCGTGCCGCTGCGATACATGCACACGCCGATTGAGGTGCTGAACCTGAAGGATCTCGAAGCCGCGGCGAAGCTGATCGCAGGATTCGTGGCCGATCTGACGCCGAAGGTGAGCTTCATACCGAAGTAGGCGCGGCCGCTGGCCTCGAGTGGACGGCGGGTTGGAGGCAGGGAAGTGAGAGAGATCGCGGAACGGGCGATAGCCCGGGCGATGAAGGCAGGCGCGAGCTACGCCGATGCGCGCGCGATCGCGTATCGGCATCAGGCTATACACACCAAGAACGGCGCGGCGGAAGCGCTGTCCGACATGACCGAACAGGGCATCGGCGTGCGGGTCATCGCGGACGGCGCGTGGGGCTTCGCCGGCACTGCCTCCGCGACGCCGACCGGTGCAGAGGAGGCGGCCGACCTGGCGGTGCGTATCGCCAAGGCCAGCGCATCTCTCTCCGCCACGAAGGCGGAACTGGCGCCGGTGAGCCCGGCTCGCGGCGAGTGGCACTCCCAGTTCGACATCGACCCCTTCTCCGTGCCACTGGAGCCGAAGCTGGCGCTGCTGCTGGAGGCCGACAAGATCATGCGCGAAGACGCCCGGCGTTCGCGTGGCAACCGGGGAGATGAACTTCGCACGCGGGAGGAGAAGTGGTTCGCGAGCAGCGAAGGCGCGTCGATCGCCCAGACTCGCATCCAGTCAGGCGGGATGATCCAGGCGATGGCGGAGGGGGAGGGCGAGGTGCAGCGGCGTTCCTATCCCGAGCTCGCTGGACGGCGACAACGCGAACCGCGGCTGGGAGTTCATGGAGTCGCTGGACCTCGTCGGAGAACGCACGGGGCACAGCAGATGAGGCGGCGGCGCTGCTGACCGCCGACCCCTGCCCGTCGAAGGTGACGACGCTGATCCTGGAGGGCAGCCAGCTCGCGTTGCAGGTGCACGAGTCCTGCGGCCATCCGACCGAACTGGACCGGGTCTTCGGCACGGAGCGCAGCTACGCCGGCACGTCATTCCTCACCCCGGAGAAGCTCGGCAGCTTCCGCTATGGCTCGCGACCTGGTGAATCTATACTGCAGATGCGACGCTGCCGGGCGGCCTGGGCAGCTTCGGCTACGACGACGAAGGCGTGCCGGCGCAGCGCGTCGACCTGGTGCAGGAGGGACTGTTCACCGGCTACCTGTCAGTTCGCGCGAGAGCGGCCGCGCGGCTGGGCCTGAAGAGCGGCGGCACGATGCGGGCGAGCGGATGGAACCGCATCCCGATCATCCGCATGACCAACATCAACCTGGCGCCCGGGGACTCGTCGCTCGAGAAGCTGATCCGCGAGACCGACGACGGCATCTACGCGGCGACGACGAAGAGCTGGAGCATCGACGATCGAGCGGCTGAACTTCCAGTTCGCGACCGAGATCGCGTGGGAGATCAAGAACGGGCAGCTCGGGCGGATGCTGCGCAACACCACCTATCAGGGCATCACGCCCGAGTTCTGGGGCGAGCTGCGACGCGCATCGCCGGGCCCGAACGAGTGGCACGCCTTGGGGCCTGCTCTCGTGCGGCAAGGGCGAGCCGGTGCAGGTGATGTGGGTGGGGCACGGGGTCGCTCCCGCGCGGTTCCGAAACGTGCGCGTGGGGGTCGGCGGCTAGCGGCGGTGCCGCTATCTCTTCAGGGGCATGGCGAGGACGCGATGGATGTCCAGGTCGAAGAGACGTGTGCTGGACGCCGAGGTGGCGACGATGACCGTGTCAGCGCCGTGTCCGGTGCCGGCGCACGAGATAACTTCCACGCCCTCCGGCAGCAGGCCGGAGTCGCAGGCCATCGCGATGATCTCAACGCAGACTTTCATGCCCTGGGAGAAGAGATAGAGCGTGTTGGCGATAATGGCGCTGGGGGGGAAGCCGCCATCGAAGGTGGCCCTCAGAGCGCGGTCCACGCCGCCGGTGAGGGCGTGGGTCCCGGTGACGAGCTTGATGCCGGCCTCGTCCATGGCCTTCCGGTAGCCGTTGTCGAAGATGACGTCGTAGATCTTGTCGACAGCCGGGGCCATCTTCACGGCGATGAAACTCACGCTGGGGTTAGCCTTGGCGAGAGCGGCGAACTGAGCGGCGACATAGCCCGTGTTCGAGGCCAGCACAACGTGCTTGACGGGATGGGACTTGAGAAAGTCGCCGACAATGCGGACCACGGCCTGGGTGTTCTCTTCGGCCTTGGCGGTGTCTTCGAAGTAAGTGATCTGCTCGACTTTCGGCATGGGTCGATCCTCCTTCAGAGCGCGTCGCCCGCCTTTCTTCGGCAGGCGTTCCATTCGTCCTGCCGGGGTGTGTAGGAACAAGGAGCCACACTATGTTAGGTGAGTCGCAGTGCTTCGATCTGGTGAACGCGGCGCTGACCGCATGCGAGGCCGACCAGGCGGAGGTGATGCTGCAAAGCTCCAACTCGGCGCTGACACGCTTCGCGGAGTCGCGCATCCACCAGAATGTGTCGGAGATGAACGCGACGCTTTCGGTGCGGGCGGTGCTGGGGAAGCGAATCGGCTGTCCGCGCGCCAACCAGCTCACCGCCGATGAGGCGCGGGCGACTCCGCGCCGCGCACTCGACCTAGCGCGGGCGTCGGCCGAGAACGTGGAGTTCGCGTCGCTCCCTGGTCCGCAGTCGATCCCGTCGGTGGACAGCTTCGCGGCGGCCACCGCGGCATCCACGCCGGAGGAGCGGGCGGCGGCGGCGCGGGTGATCGCAGGGATTGCTGGTAGGTCAGGCTGCATGGCCTCAGGGTCGATCTCGGCGGAGGCCGTGGAGCTGGCGATCGCAAACTCTCTGGGAGTGCAGGCATACACGCCGTTGACGCAGGCTTCCCTGGTGCTGGTAGTGAGCGATGAGGGGTCGACCGGCTACGCAGAGTGGCGGGGAATGGACCTGGCTCAGATGGACGCGCAGGCGGTAGCGCGCACTGCGACGCAGAAGTGCGTCGATGGGCACGCGGCGCGGCGGCGGGCGCACCGGGAGAGTACACGGTGATCCTGGAGCCGGTCGCCGTGGGCGAATTGGTGACGTTCCTGGGCTACCTGGGGATGGGCGCGCTGGCGCTGCAGGAAGGGCGCAGCTTTCTGACGGGCAAGCTGGGCGGGAAGGTGGCGGGTGACAACGTCACCATCTGGGACGACGGGACCGATGGACGCGGCCTGGCGATGCCATTTGACTGGGAGGGGCAGCCGAAGCGGAAGGTGACTTTGATCGAGAACGGAATCGGGCGTGGAGTCGTATATGACTCCTACACCGCGACGCGCGAGAAAAGAGAGACGACGGGGCACGCGCTGCCCGCTCCGAACACCGCCGGCCCGCTCCCGCTCAACATGTTCCTGGCGCCAGGGGAGGCGTCGCTGGACGAGATGGTGGCGTCGACCAGGCGCGGGATCCTGGTCACGCGCTTCCACTACGTGAATGTGGTGCACGAGAGGGAGACGATACTCACGGGGATGACCAGGGACGGGACATTCCTGATCGAGAACGGTAAGCGCACGAAGCCACTGAAGAACCTGCGCTTCACGCAGAGCGTTCTCGGCGCGCTGAGCATGGTTGAGATGATTGGGAAGGAATGCGCGCTTGCGGAGTATGCGTACGTGCCGGCGCTGAAGGTGGGGAAGTTCAGCTTCACGAGCTAGCAGGGACGGGAGATCGCGGCGACAGTGACGCCACACGAGCGATACGTCGAGACGTTGACCTTCGGGAAGCCGGCCCGCATCCCGCTCGATCCAGGCGGGCCGCGCGAGTCGACGCTGGCGGCCTGGCATCAGCAGGGGCTGCCAGAGAGCAGGCACTACTACGGGGCGCTGCTCGATGAACTGGGCATCGTGCCGGAGCGGACCAAGCCGGAGGTGGGGGTAGGGGTTTCCTTCCAGATGATCCCGCAGTTCGAGGAGAAGGTGCTCGAACACCGGGATGGGCATTACGTGGTACAGGACTGGATGGGGGCGATGGTCGAGAATCTCGGATCGGTTTGACTACACCTATCTGCGGCACGCAAAGGACTTCGTAACGCGCAAGTGGCACAAGTTCCCGGTCGAGACGCGGAGCGACTGGGCGCGGATGAAGGAACGGTACGATCCGCGCTCGCCCGGGCGGCTTGCGTCTGGTTTCGAGGAGCGCTGCCAGGCGCTCGCGGATCGGGATTATGTGGCCGCGATCAGCTTCAATGGGCCGTTCTGGCAGTTCCGCGAGTGGTGCGGGTTCGAGGGGCTGTGCCTACTGATGGCGACCGATCCGGGGTTCGTGCAGGAGATGTGCGAGTCCTGGGCCGCGTTTGTATCGGAGACGATGGCGCCGGTGCTGGCGCGGGTGCGACTCGACGAGGTGCAGATCTCGGAGGACATGGCATTCAAGGCGCACAGCATGATCTCCCCGGAGATGACAAGGCGGTTCCTGCTGCCTGCATATCAGCGATGGGTGCCTGAGATCACGGCGAGCGGATGCCCGATCATCAACATGGATTCGGATGGGTACATCGCCGAGCTGATCCCGATCTGGGTGGAGGCTGGAATCAACTGCTGCTGCCCGATGGAGGTGGCGGCGGGTAACGACATCGTCGCGTATCGACAGCTGTTCGGGAAGCAGATGGCGTTCCAAGGCGGCATCGACAAGCGGGCGATCGCGAAGGGCGGCGAGACGATGCGGGCGGAGGTGATGCGGGTAGTCCCGCCGCTGCTGAAGGAAGGCGGGTTCATTCCGAGCTGCGATCACGGTGTGCCGCCGGACATTTCGTGGCCCGGCTTCGTCGAATATGCGCGGCTGTTGGCGGAGCTAACGGGTTGGCTGTAGGGTCTGTGTGCGCCGTGGAGTCGGGGACGACCCTACGGTGAAGCGATGGGCCAGGGAGAGGAACACATGAAGTACGGACTGATGAGCGGGTGCATTCCGGGCACGTACCCGGAGGTGATCGAGGCGTGCGGGAAGCTCGGGTTCGACGGCGTGGAGCTGGACATTGGGGCGGATTACGCGGAGAACATGCTCTGGAGTGCGGAGGGCCGGAAGGAGATCGGGCGGCTGCTGAAGGCGTCACGGCTCGAACTGGCCTCAGTGTGCCTGGGCACGTTCTGGACCTACAGCTTCGCCAACCCCGACGCGGCGGTAAGGGAGCGGGCGAGGGAGTTCACGAGGGACACGATCAACTGGTGCGCGGAGCTGGGGGCGAAGCTGATCCTCGTCCCCATCACGCCTGGCAAACCCGAGGAGGGACCGGAGGCGCCGCAGTATTGGATCGACGAGCTGAAGCAGGTTGCGCCGGCCGCAGAGAAGGCGAAGGTCACACTGGCGATCGAAAACGTGGGGCGTGGGTGCGGGAAAACGGCCGATGCCCTCATGAAGATCGCCGATGCGGTGGCATCGCCGTATGTGCAAGTATACTACGACTTCGGCAACGGGCTGTCTCTGGGCAACGACCCGGTGGCGGAGATCCCGAAGCTGGGGAAGCGGATCGCGCAGGTGCATGCAAAGGATCCTGGCGGGCAGTATCTGGGTGAGGGGCGACTGGATATGGCGGCAGTGTCGGCCGCGCTGAAGCAAATCGGCTACAGTAAGTGGCTGGTGCTGGAGACGCCGCCGACTGATGACCCACCGGCCGCGGCGGCGAGGAATCTAGCGTTCCTGAGGGAGCGGTTCTGACGCGGTCAGCGGACGACCGCGATTCGGGATGAGAAGAGAGAGTGGGCATGCCAGGAGGCCTGCCCACTCTGTGCGTTCGGCCGATCGTGATGGCCCGGAGCCCTCAGCCGAACAGAACCTTGACCTCGGCGGTCTGCAGGTTTCCCGTGACGCGCACGGTCTGGCTGTCAGCTTCGTACTCAAACCCGCGCTCTCTGCCGTTGACGAGGACTTTCGTTGGCTTCCGGTCGACGTGGAGGCGGACGTAGCGGCAGTCGTAGATGTTGAGTTGGGCGTCGATGCTCTTCTCGCCAAAGGTGATAACCGCGTCGCTGCCGCTATCGGTCTCGAACAGTATGGCGCCGTCGTCGGAAACGCTCTCTCCGCCGTGCAGCGTCATGCCCGTCACCTTGCCGTGGGAGCGCCGCACGAAGCAGGTGCGGCCGACAGCGACGATCCCGGCGCCGCTGATCTGGGGTTGATCGAGAGCGAACAGCGCCACGTCCTCGATGCCGCCGCGCACGGCCTTGGCGCCAAGGGTGTTGTCGCCGCGAACGGCCGAGACGGCGAGGTTGCTGTCTGGTGCAACGGCGGTATCGCGGGGCGCGATCACAGACAGGAAGTAGTTACGCTGGGCCGGCTCTCCGGGGCGGAGCTTGATGAGTCGGAGGGAGGTCGCGCCCTCGATCGCGCTCTCAGAACCGCTGTCCTCCAGCGGCCGCTCGAGGATCTCGTAGGTGAACTTCTGGGGAGCGATCATGGTGACGTCGGCCGTCACTTCGTCCTGAGTGATAGTCACACGGTCGCCGTCCACCTTGATCTCGCCGTAGGTGTGCAGCATCCAGTCCAGAGCGCCGGGCGCGGTGGTCTCCATATCATCGAAGAGGACGAAGTAGCCGGGCGGGTCCTGCTCGCCGGTCTGCCTCAGATACATCACTTCGCGGATGAAGCTCTTTACGTCATCTTGGTCGTAGGCCAGGGAGGCGTCACCCAGGACGCGCGCATACCAGGGCGCCTCTACAAGGTCGCTGACGACGGTGCGATCATCCGGCTTCCCTCTCCCGCCGGCGACCCGCACCGACCCGCGCTGGTCCTTGCCATTGACCATGATGGTGTTGTGGACCTCGGTCTGGCAGCCCCAGATCTTATGTGGATAGAGAAGGTCGACGATCAGCGGCCGGCCCTTGGCATAGAGCACGAAGTGGTTGGCGTCGTGGTGGCCATGATCCCAGTCCCGCTGGCCGCCCTTGAGCGCGAAGAGGGTGGCGTCTGGGTTGTCCCACTTATTGCGGAGCATCGCCCAGCTAATGCCTGGGAAGAGCTTGGCAAGCGGTAGATCGGTCGACGGCTTCGCCTCCACCTCAGGGTCGCTCCAGAGGAAGCTGAACAGGTCGGCCGAGTTGACGCGGTCGCTGATGCGGTTGGCGAACCACTGAGCGTGGCCGTCGCCATACTCACGCGCCAGGCGATAGAGCGTCGGGGCGACGCCATCCAACCACTGGCCGCAGTTGGAGAAGGGGATGAACCCGCGCTCGTCTGGCTGCATGATGCTCATGAACCACTGCGAGAGCAGCGGGTATCTCGGCGAGGCGAACAGGTTCACGCGGCCCTTGGTGATGCGCTTGACCGCGTCGGAGAGGAGGGTGACGCGGAACCAGATGTAGGTGCCGTAGCTGCCGCTCTCTCCCCACCCGCCCGCGCTGTCGAGGGCCTGCGGGTAGTGCCAGGCCTTCGCGATGAACAAGCGCGCCCAATCAGCGGCGCGAGGATCATCGTCGAGCAGCGCCAGAGCCGCCACGCCGGCCTGCGAGTAGATCACCCCGCCCCAATTGCAGCGGTACCAGATGGTGTACCACTCGCCCTTCTTGGTGTCCTCGAGCAACGGCTCGATGCCCTGCTTGACAATGGCATCGCGCACTCTCTGCCTGAGTTCGGGCGTGAGCGCGTCATACATCCAGTCATAGGCCAGAGCGAGGGTGCAGGTGGTCTCGGCGGTGACCAGCATCTCGTTCTTTGTCGTCCACCATTCATCGCTGGCGACGGTGGCTTCGATGCCGGCAATGGCGGGAGCAACATACTTGCTGTCCCCGGTCATGGCGTAGGCGAAGGCGAGAAGCCGAACGCGCCGTGTCTGGCCGAAGCGGCGCTCCTTCGTTTCGTCGAGGGAGGTTCGCAGGACTTCGTCGGCCCTCTCCTTGATCCGATCCCAGATCGCCTTCGAAGGTGCGGCGCCGGCCTTCCTCATGAGGCCATCCACGTCGGACTTGCTGAAGAAGAGGTAGGGGTGGGGGCCGGGAGCGGCGAGGTCGGGGCCGTACTCCTTCAGATAGGCGGCGCCTGGCCCCGCGGCGTGGACTGTGTACACGGCATCCGATGGAGCGACATCGAATCGGAGCAAGCGACTACTGCCCTCTTCGTCGATGCGCGAAGCAGTGATCTCACCGGCTGGATTGCGGACCTCGGCCGACATGACGCCGGCCGGGAGCGAGACCTCGAGGGTCAGCGGCTGAGTGTACCAGTCCGGGTCGGCGCCGCAAGCGAAGCGAAGGGCAAGGGCATCGTCGCCGACCGGGTAGGCCCAGAGTGCCGAGCTGTCACGCTCGACCTCGTACTGATGGATGGCGCTCATGCCGGCCTGCCAGAGATCAGCGAGGTGCGCGTGGACGGACTCCAGACACTGGCGGAAGACGTATTCGGTGATGTAAAGCCCACCGGATGGAGCGATGGGGTGGAAGTGGAACTGGAGGTCATCGCCGGCTGCAATCCCCTCATCGACGCGCTTGCGGAAGGCGTCGATGGTGAACGATGGGTACTGCTCGCTGCACGACATCGAGCGGCGGGCACTCGACGCCAGCCCGTACTTGGCGCGGAGGAAGTCCTTCGACTTGCGCTGCATCCAGAGGGTGCGGCCACCTTGCACAAAGGTCTTCAGCTTCGGCTCAGGCTGCACGCGACGCAGATATCCGGCGCAGCCGCCGATCTGAAGCTCTGCTTCCTCATCGGTCTTGGCGCCACTGTGATTGAGGGTGTGATCGCCCAGCTCGTGACCCTTCGCGATCACCGCTCCCTCCCAGACTGACTGGTGCTTCTTGTGGCTCTCGTTACCCGGATTGACGAGAAATGTGCCGATCAGCCCGAACTCGTTCAGCATCGGCACGGCCTTCTCAATGTGGGTCGTGTTGGAGTCATCGAATCGAAGGCTAAGGGCGGCTCTCCGGCCGCCATACCAACGGCACACTTTGGCTAAGATCACCTGCTCTTCTCCCATCTTCTGGTTTGGTGGCACAGAGGCGTTAGCGCCCGCGGCACGAGCGCACAGCATGCTAAGTGTGAGGATGAGAAGGTACAGCGGGAGGGCCGAGCGCGGCGGAAGGCGGACGCGGCGGAAGCGAACGGACGGCTGAGGCACTGAATCTCCAATCTCGGTTGTGCAGATCGCTTCACGTCCTTTCCAGCACGTTTTCCGATTCCCTCTCCAATGCCGGAGGTGGCCTCGGAGGCAGGATGGGAGGACAGCCGAGCGAGGTGCTGAATTCAGGCCGCCGAACTGGATCTCCAGTCACCCCAGGGGAGCGATATCGCCCTATGCCAGCAGACTTAGCCGAACAGGACCAGGTACGCGCTCTGCCAACGGTTCAGATGGGGCCGGAGGCTTTCGCGGCGTCGCGCGAAACTGCGCTGTGGTGGCTCACCAACGCAGGATTTTTGATCAACTCCCGCGGATCGCTGGTCATGATCGACCCCGCGATTATGCTCTCTCCGGATGCCAACGGAGGACACGAGACCGGGCACAAGCTCCTCGTCGAGCTTCCGATCGCGGCCGCTCGAGTGCCGCGGATGGATGTCGTGTGCTACACTCACGGCGACTACGATCACTTCGCGCGCGCCACGGCGCGGGAGCTGGCGCGCACCGGAGCGCTCTTCGTAGGGCCTCCGCCAGTCGCCAGGGAACTCAGGAACATGGGGCTGCCGAAGGAGCAGGTGCGGGTGGCCATTCCGGGGGAAGGGATCATTGTAGGCGAGGCGCTGGTGACGCCAACCCCGGCCGATCACCCCTGGCAGATCCGCGACCCCGCCAAGTTCGGCCCTCCCTGGGGGCCGGAGGACTGCTGTGGGTACGTGGTGACGACGCCGGATGGCACCATATTCCACCCGGGGGACACGCGGCTGATGGAGGCGCATCTTCGGCTGCAAGGCGTGGACGTGCTCCTGCTCGACGTCTCTCGGAACCAGTACCATCTGGGGGTGGCGGATGCCGCCCGGCTGGCGGACGCGCTCGGATTGCCTCATGTCATCCCCCATCACTACGGAAGCTACGGGGCGCCTGAGGCAACGGCCCACAACCCGTACGATGGCGATCCGGATGAGGTCAGGCGCAGGATTCGGAACGCCGAGGCGCGGTTTCGCGTACTCGCACCGGGGGAACGGTTCGTGGTGACTCCGGTCGCGGCGCGCGACTGAGCAGACGCACAATATCGCGAGGGAGGCAAGATCGTGAGCAAACAGCGGACGAGTCGTGGGCCGTCTGGGTGGTTGGTCGCAATCGTCGGGCTGATCATCGCGGCGCTGTTGGGGTGGGCGATGATGGCCATCGGCGCGCGAAAGCTGGATCAGGCAAAGAAGCTGCGGGCTGAGTCCGAGGGGCGGCTGATGCTGGCCGTCGAATTCGCGGCGCGGGAGGCGACGCGGGAGGCGCAGGACGCGCAAGTGGCACTGAACCAGAGCAACTGGGGTGAGGTCGGCACAAGGCTCGCGCACGTGGGGGAGCTGGTTGCGCTGATGGAGCAGGTTCGGCCTGAGAGCCAGCGAGGTGCGGTGGACGACGCCAGAGGGAGACTGGGTGACGCACAGCGGTTAGTTGGCGAGCAGTCGAAGGATGCCGCGCAGAGCTTGACCGCGCTGGTCACAGCCTTGGATGAGTTACGAGGCCCGAAGGCCGGATAGCCGGACCGAGCGCAACGGACAGCAAAGAAGAAAGGGGAGCCCTGCAGGGCTCCCCTGTGTGTAGTCCAGGGATCAACGGCACGCTAGAGGCTGACGGGCTTCCCGGTGCGTGCCGACTTGGTGGCGGCGACACACAGCTCGACAGCGGCCTTCGCCTCTTCCGGCGTGACGGTCGTTGGAGTCTGGCCCTTGTCCACGCAGTCCACGAAGTACTTCACCTCGATGAAGTAACCGCCCAGAGCGGAGATATTGCCGGCCGTTCCCGCGCCTGCGGTGGTGGGCACTTCCACCTGGGGGATCGCCGGGTTCTCGACGCTGCCGTCGGGCTTGGCAACGAGGACGTCCGGGGTGAGGCGAGTGTTGAGTTCGATCGACGCGCCCTCCAGCACGACCTTCAGCCCCATGGTGAACGGGAAGCCGGCGGCCATGTCGAGGGAGCCCTCGGCGAATCCGATCGCGCCCCCGCCGTGCCCGGTCATGGTGGTCCACACGTTGTCGAGCGCCCCACCCTTGCCGTTGGCGCCGGCCGCGGACACGGTCTTCGGCATACCAAGGATCCACGCCAAGTAGTCGAGGTCGTGGATGTGCAGATCGAGGACGGCGCCGCCGCTGAGCTTCTCGTTGAACAGCCATTCCTGCCAGGACCAGGTAGGAGGCGGGGAGACGCGGGTAGCGCTCGCCCACTTGATCTTGCCGTACTTGCCGGAGTCGAGGATCCCCTTGATGACGGTGTACTCGGGCCAGAAGCGGATGACGTGACCGACCATGAACTTCACGCCGGCCTTCTTCACGGCGGCGATCATAGCATCGCAGTCGGCCGCGGTGAGGGCCATCGGCTTCTCGCAGAGCACGTGCTTCTTCGCGGCCGCGGCGGTTTCGACCGCCTTACGATGGAGGTAGGTGGGCATGCAGATATCGACCATGTCGATGTCCGCGTCCTTCACCATCTCCTCCACGCTGGCGTAGGGCTTGGCGCCATAGGTCTCTGCGAACTTGTTGCGGCGATCGGGCTCGGGATCGGCGATGGCGACCAGCTGGGAGTTCGGGAGGGCGGCGTGACACTGGGCGTGGGTGCCGCCCATGAAACCTAGACCGGCAAGTCCGACTCGGACCATGGCTCTGTCTCCTCTGGGTTAGTGGCAGGCGCGGTCGCGCCAGGCAGGGCGATTCTATTGACCCGGCGTCCGACTGTCAAGGACAGAGGGGCGATCGGATGTGAGCATCAGGATCAACTCGGCGATACGGGCGCGCCAGGCATCGCAGGTCGTACTGCTGACCACTGGCGCCGACGATCCCCTTGGCGACCACGGCACCTCGGCTAGCAGCAAGGCGAAGTCGCTCTCCACACGCAGCGCCAGCTCCGCCCGACTCGGATCGCGCTTGGCGCTCTCGATCTCCTGCGCCAGGGTATCGGCATATCGATAGTCGTACCAGGCTTGCCTGATTCCCTCCCACTGAGGTGTGTCGAGGTTTTCGCCGGAACGCTCGGGGTCGGGGAGGGTCGTGCAGGGCTGGGCTAGCTCCCGCTGGAAATCGTCGAAGGCACTATCGCTTAGCGGACGCTGGAAGGTCCAGCTCACCTCACCGCTGGCGCCGGACTGATAGTACAGGAGGCCGGCGATGTAGCGGTTGGAGTAGATGTTCCCGACCTGCCCGCTGTAGCTGCCGGTGGCATAAAACCAGATGCTCTGCCCGTACTGCTTGCCCTCATCGAGGAAGCGTCTCGCTACCTCGGGGGACTCGACGAAGGTGTCGCCGACGCAGTGGTAGGTGAGAGGGCGGCCGATCGGGTCGCTGGGCAGGTCGCTGGAAGTGCAGTAGCTCTTGACGCCCGCGGCCTCGGCCGCGTCGTACTCGAAGCGGAACTCCTCCGGGCTGCCCTCCTTCCAGTAGCCAGGCTCGTCGATGCCTACGTAAACCCAGTCGCCCCATCCCTGCCGTTTCCAAGCAGCATCGAATGCCTGTATGGCCTGGCGGTAGGCTGCGCCCAGCTGTGGCGGCCACTTGTCCGCATGCTGCTCCAGAGCCTTCGCCGGGATGCCGAGCTTGGCGGCGAAGTCGTGCTCCTCCCGCCACCACTCGATGAGGAAAGGGCCGCGTAGGCCGGCGCGTTGGAGCAGGGCCATGCTGCGCTCTGCCTCCTTCGTGATGGTCCAGCCGGTGATCTGGTCGCCCGTCCAGATCGGGGAACCCTTGTGGAAATCCAGCAGCGGCGACTCAATGCCGTGTGACTTGATGTCCTGCAACTCGCGGAGAACCTGGTCATCTGTGCGCTGCGACCAGCGCCAGGAGTCCGCGTAGAGGCCCCAGGTGCGGTCAGTGGGTTGGGCGAGCGAGAACGGCAGGACCGTTACCTGCGCCGGCAGGGAGAGCACTCGGTCGTCTACCTCCGCGCGCAGTTCCCCGCGATAGATGCCGGCGCGAGCGTCGGGCGGGATGGTGAGTCGAAGCCAGAATGCAGTGGTCCTGCCGGCCGGGGCCGAGACCCCGCCGGGACGGGAGAGGAAGGCGTCAGCGACGATGGAGAAGGTCCGGCCGCGGCCGTAGTAGTCGTTCTTCCTGGGCTGGTAGTGTGTCTGGAGCCACTCGAATCCGGGCGCCAGCGCGGCTCCGTTTTCCGACCTAAGGTCGGAGAGGGAGAGCTTCGCAGAGCTGAGGGATCTGGGGGCGAAGAGGCCGACGGCGGCGATCGCCACTTCTCCAGGGGTGGAGGTCAGCTCGATCCCCTGTTGCCGCTCCTCAGGAGTTGGAGCGCTGTAGAAGAAGAGCTTGTCCGGGTCGCGCCAGTGGTAGAGCACGGGTTCGGCCGGAGGCGATGGTTCTGCCTGACGGGGCCGTTCCGCCCAACCACCATCGGGGGCATGGATGACGTGGAGGCCCGCGCCGGCCTCGACCTCCACCTCGCGAAGGAACATATTCCTGAGATACACGCATCCTTGCGAGGCGTTGAGGTCGAGCGCAACGGAGATGCGTTTCACGCCGCCGACGGCATAGATGTAGCCGTGATGCTGCTGCCACCCAGGCAGCAGTCGACGCTCTCTCACTTCATAGGGCCCGGTGTTTCCGTGGTCGTCACCCTCGGGCGCTACCCAGCCGGAGATGCCGCGGTTGTCGGCTCCAGGCTCATGGGTGTTCTGAAGCACCGCGTCCGGCGAGAACCTGAACTCGAAGCCCACCTCGTAGAGGCGCTCGGGCAGTACGGTCGCGTACGTGCGGATGCCCGCGGCCGGCTCCGAGGCGCCGAGCCGTAGCACGGTCGCTCCGTCCTGCTGCTCCAGCGACACATCTCCCCGCGGGGACCAGTTGGCGCTGAGTGAGGCTGAGTCCAACGCTGGCAGCAGGCTCCCGCCACCGCTCTGAATCAGAGGGGTCACGGGGTAAGGCAGTGCCGCCCAGGCGGGCAGTTGTGAGCCGGCGCACCAGCCCGCGGCAGAGTGACAGAGGGAAAGAACGATCAGCATCACGAGAGTCGCGGGTTTCGCCATCGGTATGTTCCTGTCGGTCACCTGTTGTGAATGGCTCTGGGAGACATGGTGCGACTTACCACAGTGGCGGCAATGCCAGACACGGCGATCAGGGAGAAGACAATGCCGTAAGGCAGGTAGTTCAGCAGCCATCCGATCACCAGCGGGACCATCGCTCCGGGGAGTGAGAGGTAGTTGAGGAGGGCGATGTACCGGGGACGCTCGGGATGGTCGCACAGATCGAACAGGTAGTTCGTCACCCCCATCCAGAACGCGCCATTGGTCGATCCACCGACGACGAAAACGAGGGCGAACGTGTAGGGCATCAAGCGCAGCAGCCCGGGAACAGCAAGGTCGCCGAGTCGAAGCGCAGTGGGGATGGTGAGGGCCAGGATCGGGGCCAGGATGACGAAGACGCATCCCGTACGGATGACGGCAAGTGGCCCCCGGCGATCGTTCAGGTGGCCCCAGAGGACGCTGAAGGCGGCGCCGCCGAGTACGGCGGCCCAGATGTAGACGCCGGCGAGCTGCTCGGGGACGCCGAGTTTCCGGGTGGCATAGACCACGTAGAACGGGTTGGTCCAGCTCATGGCCGAGCCCAGGAGCGCGACGAGGACAAGGCCGCGGAAGTCGCGGTTCTCGCGCAGCATGGGCTTGGCGCTGGCAGCGATCTCCCGGAGCGACTGAGGTTGATCAAGTACGGGGCGAATCGGCTCGCGGCAGACGATGCAGCCGATGGTGGACAGGGTGATGAAGACGGCGACAAGCGTGAACAGGATAGTGTAGTCGAGCGGGAAGCCGGGGCCGCTGGGTCCGAGCATGGTTCGTACGCCGAACCCCACCCCCAACGCGCCGAAGGCAGTGGCGAGCTGCATGCTGGAGAAGAACCGGCCGCGCAGGGCCGGTGGAATCGACTTGGCAATAATGTCCTGCCACGGAACCGAGACCACCCCGTTGCCCAGAGCCACCGAGAAGTACGCAAGCATCATCAGCGTGAGCACAACTGCAGGACTACCGGTTCCACAAATCCACAGGTAGGCCACGAACGCGAGGAATGGCAGACGGCCGATGAATACGCCCCATTGGAGGTAGGGAAGCCGGCGCGGGCGGTGGCCAAGGATGGCGGCCATGGGGAGTTGCGGCAGAATCCATCCCAGTCTCTGCAGCACCGTGACCAGTCCGACGAGTACCGTAGACGGCGCGAGCCGACTGATGAAGAGGGGAAGCACGGCCACGGGGTCGACCCAGGCAAGGCCGGTCTGGAAGGCCGCCGATTCGGCAGCGATGACCGTGAAGTTCCAGCGAGTGTGCTCGCCGGGGCCTTCCACGCTCGCGGAATTCTGCGCAACAGCTTCGGTCATAAAGCAAGGCGGCGCCCCTGGCGCCGCTCACGGTGTTTCCACTCGGTATCTGCGGCTACGCCGCTACCCCGGGCAGGCGCAGAAACACGCCTCCCAGGCCAGCCCGCATCTTCCGTTGAGGGAGGGCGAAGTCCTGCCGGCCCGGAATCTGTGCTACCAGGGCAAGCGCGGAGGCCGAGATGCCGGATGACTACGCGGAGTACCTAGAGCGGAAGCACGCCGCGTTTCAGACGCCGGAGGCGGTGGTTTTCGAGGTTGTGGCTAGGGCGACGGGCGAAAAGCCGGTCAGCCGGACAAAGCTGACGCGAGGCAACGATAGCGAGGTGTACATCGTCGCCACCGCCTCGGGCACGGATTACGTGGCGAGAATCCAGCGAGCGGGCGAGATCGAGCTGCAGTCCGAGGCCGCGCTGATCGAAGAGGCGCGAAAGGCCGGCGCCCCGGCGCCGCGCGTCGATCTTGCGAGCGTCCTGGAACACGAAGGGGAGCAGCTTGAGTTCATGGTGCAGGCTCGTGTACCCGGGCGGCCGCTGAGCGAAGTGGAGGCACGACTTAGCGAGGATGACTGGGTTCGGATCTCGCGTGACGTGGGGGAGGTGCTGGGGCGAATCCACTCGGTCAGAGTCGGCGGCTTCTACATGAGACACGCTGACGGAAGCTGGGACTTCCCGGACTGGCAGCCTCTGATGGCCTCAACGTTGCGCGGCCGTACCAGCGACGAGAAGTGGATACTCGCAGCGGGTTTCAATGGCGACGAGTTCGCGCAGATGATGAGACTGATCGAGCGGTACGCGACGGAGTTCGGCTGCCCGGAGCCGGTGCTCTGCCATGCCGACTTCCTGCCCGATCACATCTTCGTTGACGACGAACTGCGCGTGTCCGGTGTCATCGACTTCGGCATGGCCCAGGGCGGCCCTACGATACACGATTTCGCCACGCTGGCTATGGTGAAGACCGGCCTCACTCCAGAGCGGGTGCTGGCGGGCTACCCCGAGAGCGAAGATCTGCGCGACCGGTTCGATCTTCGTCTGCACCTCCACCGGCTCACGCTGGAGATGGGTTTTCTGGCGCACCATATGCGCATCAAGCACTACCCTGAGATCAGGGAGAACACGCGCGGCCTGCGGGAAACGTTTGCGTGGCTTCGCGGCCACTAGGTGTGACGCAGTGTCCGGCCCACCGGGCGGGTTGCGGGCAACGGGCTGGGCTGGTAGACTGGTAGTGGCGCGCTCCCGCTAGCACGGAGCGCGCACCAATGTGGGAGGCGACGATGAGCCAAACGGAAGACCGGGATGGGCTGTCGCGTCGAGATTTCCTGAAGCGAGCTGCGGCTGGCGCCGCGGCGACAGTGGGCGCCGCGGCCGGACTAGGGCCTGTGCTGCCGGCCGTGCTGGCGGTCGGCAAGGCAAAGAGCGGGATGAAGTATCGCATGCTGGGTCGGACGAAGCTCAAGGTGTCCGAGATCAGCTTTGGAACCATTCGCACCGGCAACGCGGCGGTGATCCACCGGGGTATGGACCTGGGGATCAACTTCTTCGACACCGCGGAGTGCTACCGAGAGGGCAACAGCGAGATCGACCTCGGTAAGGCGCTGAAGGGGAGGCGTGACAAGGCGGTCATAGCGACGAAGTGGCACACGGAGGGAGACACGCCGGCCTCGGAGCTGCTGAAGTCACTCGACCAGAGCCTGAAGCGACTTGGCATGGACCACGTCGATCTGATCCAGATTCACGGCGCCGAGGATGAGGCGCAGGTGAAGAGTGATGAGCTGTGGGAGGCATTCACCACCGCTCGCAAGGCCGGTAAGGCCCGCTTCAACGGGCTATCGACCCACGGCAGTCAGGCGGCGATGATTCGCGCCGCAATCAAGACGGGCCGTTACGACGCGGTGCTGCCAGCGCACAATGCCCTCACGGGAGACACGGTGGCGACGGCCATCGCCGAGGCGAAGAAGGCGGGTCTGGGCGTGATTGTGATGAAGTCGCTCCAGCCCGCGCACGACGGCAAGGACACCGAGGCGTTCCAGAAGCTGCGCGGCAATCCATATCAGCGGTCGATCCAGTGGGTGCTGAAGGATCCGAACGTCTCGACTGTGATCGTGGACATGCCTACCTTCGAGGAACTCGAGCAGGATGTGGCCGCGGTGACGGGCGCGGTCAGTGCGGCCGAACTGATTCAGTTCGAAGGGGCTGTCGCCATGGCGTCGGCAGGGTCATGCCGCCTTTGCGGCGTGTGCACCGGGCAGTGCCCGGCAGGCGTGAAGGTTGCGGATATCATGCGCTACATGCTGTACCACGACGGGTACGGAGACCGAGGGCGAGCGCTGTCGCTCTACCGCGCCCTGCCAGCCTCGGCGACGGCCGCAGCCTGTGGCGACTGCGCGGGCTGTAAGGCGAAGTGTCCGTGGGGCCTGCCGGTGAGGGAGAGGATGGAGAAGGCGCATGGGGTTCTGGCGTAGCCTCATCGCGCTGCTGATCCTGGCGACACTGACAGTTTGTGCCGTCGCCGCCGATGGCGGACCAGGGCTGTTGCCCCCAAGTGGCGCCGCGGCCGGCTGGTCGCGGCTGGGTGACGCGTGTTCCTTCACTGCCAAGAACCTGTGGGAGTACATCGACGGCGCGGCGGACCTCTTCCTGGCGTACGGTTTCGCTCGCCTCGATGCCGCTCAGTACATCGGAAATGGTGGGGCGGAGCGAAGCATCACCATCGATATCTATGACATGGGTGCGCCGATCAACGCCTTCGGTATCTATGCCAGCGAAAAGGGCGACGATGTCAAGCCTCTAGCGGCCGGAACACAGGGCTATGAGGCGGGCGAGCTGCTCGCGCTCTGGAAGGGCAGTTACTACGTCAAGGTCGCAATGATGGACGCCAGCGACGCGGAGGCGGCGCGGGCGCTGGCGACAGCAACCGCAGAGCGCTTGGCGGGAGGCACGGAGCTGCCTGCGGAGCTCAAGCGCATCCCGGAAGAGGGCCGCGTCGCAGGCAGCGAGAGATACGCGCGCAAGGATGCCTTGGGGCACAAAGCGCTCTCGAACGTGGTCAGCGCCGACTACCACCTAGGGAAGGCGACCGCCGCGCTCCACCTCGCTGATCTCGCCGACGCCGCCCAGGCGCGGCAGGCCTGGCAGAAGCTGCGCTCGTTCGAGAAGCAGGCGGGCAAGGGGCTGGTGAGCGTAAGCGGGGCAGGGGAGGGCGCGTTCGCGGTTCGCGATGCCAGCTATGGCGGAATGCTAGTCGCTCGGCAGGGGCAGTTCGTCATCATCGCGATGAGTGAGAAGGCAGGCCGCGTGGAGCTGGTCAAGCTGGCGAACAGGGCCATCGGTGGACTGAATGGCCAACATTCTTCGACGGCGCCCTGACGGAACCAGAGTCAAGCGTCGGGAACAACTCATCTACGAGATGGAACGGGCAGGAGCGAGACACGCTCCTGCCCGTTTGCTTAGCGTTTCGCCCGGAGACCGGGCTCAGCCGTCACTTTACCTCGAAGAACTTGCTCTTCGGCGTCTGGCAGATCGGGCACTTGTCCGGCGCCGCGCCGAGGACGGTATTGCCGCAGACCGGGCAAACGAAGACCGGGCTTGCGGGAAGATCCTTGCCTGCGGAGACCGCTT
The DNA here is from genome assembly GCA_963699135.1 of uncultured Armatimonadota bacterium. Classification (GTDB taxonomy): domain Bacteria; phylum Armatimonadota; class Hebobacteria; order Hebobacterales; family Hebobacteraceae; genus JBEKKD01. The sequence goes on from OY969415.1 coordinate 4,215,145, forward strand.
TCAGAGCATCGTTGTAGAGCCCATGGTGGATCTCCTCGACGGCGAGAGCGTTCTCGAAGGACATGATCGCGCCCTTGTTGCCCTCCTTCTTGGCCTCCGCCGCGAACTCCGGGTACATGCTCTTGAACTCGTGCGCCTCGCCGGCGATGGCGGCCTGGAGGTTATCGGCGGTGGTCTTCACGCCCCCGAGTACATTCAGATGAGCGTGTGCGTGAACTGTCTCGGCTTCGGCGGCTGCTCGAAAGAGCCGCGCTACCTGGGGCAACCCGTCGGCATCGGCCTTCTTGGCGAAGGCGAGGTAAGTGCGGTTTGCCTGGCTTTCGCCGGCAAACGCCGCTTTCAGGTTGTCAGTCGTTCCCATGGCGCTCCTCTTCCACGCTGCGGAAATGCCCCTCGTGAGTGAATCAGCTTTCGGCGCAGGCATAGTCCGCCCTCCAGCGCGGCGGGCGGCTGTGGGCGGTTAGGCCGACATCAGCGCTGAGGGCGGATGACAGCCTTGATCGCCTGGCTGAAGCGGACGGCATCGAGCGCGTCGTTTGCGTGATCCAGGTCGAAGGTATGAGTGATGAGCCGCTCCCAATGGAACCGCTCGTTGTACCGCGCGAGCAGCTGAACCGAGCGGTGCAGGTGAGAGTAGTCGATACCCCAAACACCCCGGATGTCGAGGTGCTTCTTGTTGATCTGGAGGTGCGGGTGGATCTCGACGGGGCCGTGGTTGGTGTACTGCCCGACGACAGTGTATACGCCGTTGTCCCGCACCAGGTCTAGCCCCTCCGGAATCGCGGCCGGATTCCCGCTGGCCTCAATCGCGATGTCCGCACCGCGGCCGTTGGTGGCATCGAGCACGGCGGCACGACGCTCTGCGAGGTCGGTCTTCTCCACATTGAGCACCTGGTCTGCCCCCATGTTCAGCGCAGCCTCGAGGCGGTTCGCGGGAGCGCCGATGGCGATAATCCCGTCTGCGCCCCTTAGCCGCGAGAGCGCGATGGCGCTGAGGCCAACGGGGCCAGTTCCCTGGATGAGAACGGTGTCAGCAAGGCGGATGTCCGAACGCTCAACGGCGTGGAAAGCCGTAGGCAGGCCGCAGCCGCCTCCGATCACGGCCTCGGGCGCCAGCGACTCGGGAAGGCGGACGATGCGGACACCGGGCTTGAGGTGGACATACTCGCTCCAGCCGCCGAGCAGGCCGTCAGCCGCGCCGTAGGTAATGCCATAGACCTTCCGTTGGGGGCAACGCGTGGTAGCTTTGGCGACCAGGCAGAACCAGCACGCTCCGCAGGTGCCGTGGACATCGAGGAATGTGACCGTCTCACCGCCGGTGAAAGCGCGGCCGTCGACATCGGTTACCCGGCCCTTCACCTCCTCGATCACGCCGACGGTGGCATGGCCGGGGATCAGCGGGTAGGGGGTCTCCGCGAGCAAGCCCTGCTGGAGATGCAAGTCTGTCCCGCAGACTTCGCTGTAGCTCACCCGCAGCAACGCCGCGCCATCCTCGAGTTGGGGTCGAGGAAAGAGCCGGACCTCGACAGAGGACTTGGGGGAGGGGATGACGGCAGCGCGGAATCCCGGATGCCATTCAGCGCTCGCCCCTGATGGATTCGATGGTGAGACGCAGCCCTTGTGGCAGGCTGGTCTGCGGAACCCACCCCATGCGCTCGCGAGCGCGAGTGGGATCGAGCGAGATGGAGTGGACCTCGCCGGGACGAGGCGGATCGCAGACCGCGGGCTGGTCGAACCCCGCCGCTTCGGCGATCAGCCGGTAGAGTTCGTTCAGGGAGGTGAGCGAACCGGTGCAGACGTTGATGGGCTCGCAGTCAGGCGCGTTAGGGGCGGCCAAGCAGGCGCGGGCGACATCGCCCACATACACGAAGTCCCTCTGCTGGGTCCCGTCCCCGAAGACGTGAGGTCGCTCGCCGCGGAGCATCGTGTTAGCGAAGATGGCGACTACGCCGGCCTCCCCGTGCGGGTTCTGGCGGGGGCCATAGACGTTGGCATAGCGCAGGATCCGCACCTTGAGCCCCTGGATCGCTTCGAAGTATCGCAGATAATACTCGCCTGCGAGCTTGTCGATGCCGTAGGGAGACATGGGCCGCGCCTGAGCCGTTTCGGGTACGGGGCTGCCGTCAGGATGGCCGTAGACGGCGGCGGTCGAGGCGAACACGAGCGTCTCTACCCCATGCCGCACACAACTGGAGGCGACGCGGACGAGGCCCACGAGGTTATCGCGGATGTCATCTTCGGGATGCTTCATCGAGTAGGGGACGCTGATCTGCGCGGCGTGGTGGCTGACGATCTGGGGGCGTTCGCGGGCCAGCACGTCGTCGATCGCGGGATCGCATATGCTGAGCTCATAGAGACGGGCCGACGGATGCAGGTTCTCCCGGCGGCCGGAACTGAGATTGTCGATAACGGCGACGCTGTCCCCCTGGCTCAGGAAGCCATCGACGACATGGGATCCGATGAACCCCGCGCCGCCGGTAATCAGGACCCTCACGCCGCCGTCTCCTCGCCGCTACCGCTCATTTGCGTCGACACCCATCACGCCGTCGCGGCCGATGACCACCTGCCGCCACTCGCCTACCGGCACCCGCGCCCCGTTCCACAGGACGCAATTCCAGAGTGAAGCGCCTGCGGGTATCTCGACATCGTCGCCGACCGCCGTGGCTCCGCCGATGATGGCCCCGGCGGCGACCCGGCAGCGGTTACCGATCACGACGGGTGGCGTGATCGTCGCCTGGGGGTCGATCCTGCAGTCCTCACCCATCCATACCCCGGGATTCACTTGCCTACCGGGGATGGCTGCTCGAACTCGCCCCTGCATGACGTCGAACTGCCCGGCGAGATAGTCTCCGGCGCTGCCGATGTCCCGCCAGTAGCCGGGCAGAGAGAAGCCGAAAAAGGGGCTGCGGTCATCTACCAGCCTGGGGAAGACGTTGCGGCCGAAATCATACCACTCCCCCTCGGGGATGAGGTCCAGGATCTCTGGCTCGAACAGGTAGATCTGTGTGTTCGCGGTTCGGCTGGGGGCAGGGCCTTCCGGCTTCTCGATGAAGTACTGGATGCGGCCCGCCTCGCCGGTAACCACGATCCCGAACTGAGAAGTCTCCTCCACCTCGGCGAGCCCGATGCTGGCGATCGCGCCGGAGCTGCGATGCCGTTCCAGCAGAGCGCCCAGGTCCATATCGGTGAGGTCGTCGGCGCCGATCACCAGGAACGGCTCGCCCTCGAGGAAATCGCGATTTCGCTTGACCGACCCGGCGCTGCCCCAGAGCTGTTCCTCGCGGCTGTAGGTGAGTCGGACGCCATGCGCGGAGCCATCCCCGAAGCAGTCTATGATGTCTTCGCCGCGGTAGTAGACGTTGGCCACCACATCGGTGAAGCCGTGGAGTCCCAGATGCTCCAGAATGTAGGCCATCACCGGGCGGTTGGCAATCGGCAGCAAAGGCTTGGGCAGGTGATCGGTCAGGGGCTTCATGCGCTCCCCGACCCCCGCGGCCAGAACCATTGCTCTCACGGCAACTGCTCACAATCGTGTTGCACTGTATCGGACCTCTCAATTTGCGATTCTGCGAGACGCGAAGGCGAACCTTCCGCGGATCACCTGGCGGCCCCACTAGGTGCAGCAGTCCGGCGCGTCGAATCGCTGCATTCGACTCTCCCAGGAGGCAGGAATGGCTAAGGTCTACTACGACAGTGATGCTGATCTTGGAGTGCTGAAGGGAAAAGAAGTCGCCATCATCGGCTACGGAAACCAGGGGCGGGCCCAGGCGCTGAACATTCGCGACAGCGGGGTGGAGGTGATGGTCGGAGGTATGGCCGACGCCACCCTCGAAGCCGCGAAAGGCGATGGGTTCCGCACCGGGACCGCCTCCGAGGCGGCCGAGGCAGGAGACATCATCTGCTTGCTGATCCCCGATGAAGTTCAGCAGGCCGTCTACCAGAGGGATATCCTGCCGCATCTGAGGCCGGGCAAGGCGCTGGACTTCGCCCACGGCTATAACCCCCACTACGGTTTCATCTCTCCGCCCAAAGAGATCGACGTCATCATGGTGGCGCCTCGCATGATCGGCGTCGGGGTGCGCGACAACTACACTGGGGGGAAGGGCGTACCGGCCTTCGTGGCGGTGCAGCAGGACGGTTCGGGGCAGGCGTGGCCGAAGACGCTGGCGTTGGCGCGAGCGATCGGCTGCACCCGCGCAGGCGCGATCGAGACGTCGTTCGCGGAGGAGACCGAACTCGACCACTTCAGCGAGCATTTCGTATGGCCCGCGATCTTCCGCATCCTCGTAGGCTCATTCGACTTCCTCACGGCGAACGGGTTCCAGCCGGAGGCCGCGCTGATCGAGCTGTGGGCCTCCAAAGAGGCTGCGGAGGTGCTGACGCGAATGGCGGAGGTGGGAATCTTCGGGCAGATGGACTTCCATTCGCAGACCAGTCAGTACGGCACTCTCAGCCGCATGGAGCGCGCGCTGCCTGCTGCCACGAGGGCGTGCATGGAAGAGGCGCTGACGGAGATCAGGGATGGCAGCTTCGCTCGCGAGTGGGAGCAGGAGCGGGCGGACGGTTACCCGGTGTTCAAGCGGCTCAAGCAGGCCGCGCTCGAAGCACCCGGTGAACGATCTGGAGCGGGAGATCAAGAAGCTGGTGGAGGGCTAGGCCGATCAGCTGGCGCCGCCAGCTGGTTCCCGACTTAGGTGGCCATCACGGACAGGTTCACGCCCAGCAAGAGCGAGAGGCAGCGGCGCAGCATGGCCTCCGCGGCTCCACCGGCGAGGAGGCCCAGGAAAAGAGGAAGCGCTCGCCGATGCGCCGGCAGGCCTCCATAGCGTAGCAGCAGCGACTTGCACAGCCAGGTAGCGAAAATCGCCAGGCGCAGCGACTGGACGGTTGAGGAAAGCGCGATGGGGAAGGCGACGGGGTGAAGCGGCCACCACTGGAACTGCAGCTTCACCCATAGCAGCGCCAGTGTGAACACCAGTCCGAAGGCCATCGCCATCGTCGATGGCACATCCGTCCCCGACGGGTACTTGACCGCGTCCTCGAAGGTGGCGATGTTGAGTCGGGGGACATGCAGGTAGGGGTAGTAGCCAACCGTGCTGCTCGCCATTCCCAGTCCATAGCCCACGTGGATGGCGGCCCAGAAGTAGCAGAGAATGGCGAGAGGTGGAACCAGAGCGAGCGCGATGGCGATCCGACGGCGCTCCATGCGATTGCCCTCGGACATCTTGAACGCCTCTAGCTGCAGCGGCATGGGGTTGTTCCGCTGCTCCCCGAGGAAGGGACTGAGGGCGGCAAACATCCCCATGGTACGCGGACCGAGGGTGCGCGTACCTACCAGCGTGGGCAGGACCCAGTTGGGCATGGAGGCTCCGAGCGAGTGAGCCGGCGGCCCAAGTTGCGCTCGCAGCCGCGAAATCACCAGGGCAGTGGGGAAGTAGATGGCGACGAACGCCAACGCCACCCATCCCTGCATGCCTCCTCTGGCCAGGAACCACCAGAGGAACGCGATGCCGGTCGTGGCCCCGAGGAGCGCGAATCGGTAGCTGAACGCCTCTCGGCCCTCCTCACGGAGCGCGCTCTCCATCCCGAGCGCCCTCTTCACCACCTCAGCTAGGTACTTCCGGTCCAGCCAGGCCGCCGCAAGCAGAATGGCCGCGAACCCGCCCGCTGTCTGTTGGTCTCCGTAGGGAAACCCCGACCACTGGCTGGTGCTCCATCCGAGGTGTCCGGAAACGATGTACTCGGCGGTCCAGAACATGTCGAAGACGAACAGAGAGAGGGCCAGGTCGAGGGGGATGAGGTAGCAGAGCCCGATGGAGAAAGGCTGCCATTCGAGGGCCGTCCACCGCATGAAATCCCACGGGGGCCGGTTCTGCACGTAACTGCCGAAATCGGCCGCCAGCGGGAACGCGGGGATGCTTGGGAATAGCCCGGAGATGGCGTTCCACATGCCCAGCGCGAGGCCCACGCTCACGCCTACCCACCAGAGTTTGTTCTGGAAGAGGCCGGTGCGCTCGTCCACCATCTGCACTGGCAGAGTGGTGATCGGGAAGGGGAGCTTCTCTTCCTCCTCCCAGCGGCGCCGCACGATGGAGTTGAGGCAGAGGCAGACCCAGGCGATGGCGCCGATGAAGGCGGAGAACCAGATGGCCGGGGTGGCCCAGGCCCTGATCACGTCCCAAGTGTATGGGCTTGAGTTGCCCAGGTAGAAACCGGAGAGGACGTCGTGATCCTGAACCGTCAGCCAGGTTGGCATATTGGGCCAGAGGAGTTCCTGCCACTTGCTCTCTGGGCTGGCGAACCAGAAAGGGTAGGTGATGGTGGTGGCGAGCGCGCCCCCCAGGTCGAAGGCGCTGCTGATCAGCCCGGTGCCCATGGTCAGCATCAGGTAGATCGTGAGCATCTCGCCGGCGCTGAAGGCCCAACGCGGGCGCCGCTGCTTGACCCAACGGTTCACTAGCACGAGCAGGAACAGAACCGCGATGGTGTTGACGAAGAGGCTGTGGCGGCCGGCGAACCTGAACCCGCCCATGGTCACAGTCGCCTTGACCACGAAGAACACGTTGAGAGGCGTCAGCGCCAGCCCGATGAGCACGGCGCGCGTGGTGACGCCGCGGGGACGAGCGGAAGCGGACTGCGAATCATCCATGCCGGGGGCTGCTGCGAAAGGGGCGTCCAATGGAGAACGACCTGCCTTGCCATCTGAGTTCGGCCATCGCCGACCTTCATCAGTTCTGTCAGAGGGAGCGGTCGTCCTCTATCGGGAGGCCGTTCGGCCCTCTAGTCGACGTACCCCAGGGATCGGAGTTTCCGCCGGGCCTCGTCGGAGATGCCGGCGCCGGGCGCGGCCGGCATCGTCAGAGTCCGGAAGTGCGGGTCCACGAAGTCCAGCGGGAGGAATTGCTGTGTTTCCGCGAAGCCCACGAAGACCTTGGTGAGGTCGGCGGCCTCCTTAGGGTGTTCCGCGATCACATTGTGGGTCTGATACGGGTCAGCCCGGAGATCATAGAGCGCACGCATCTTGCCGCCCTGGTAGAGCAGCAGCGACCAGCGATGGTCCTGCACCACGTAGCAGGGATAGCGACCGTTGGTCCGCGTGAATACGTAGTCGCGTAGCTTCGCAGTCTTGCCTGTGAGTAGCGGCACCAGAGACTTCCCCTGCACCGTGTCGGCGGGAGCGCGCACCCCAACCAGATCGAGGATCGTCGGCATGATGTCGATGGTTTCGGTCAGCGCCCCGATCCGCCCGATAGGTTGCTTGCCGCCGGGGAACCTGACTAGCAGTGGGATGTGGAGGGCCTCCTCATATGGGCAGGTGGCGTGCCACTGGTACTTGTGCTCCCCCAGCGCCTCTCCATGGTCGGCGGTGACAATCAGAAGCGTATTGTCGAAGACGCCGATGCGCTTGAGGTAGCTGACCAGCTCTCCTAGCGCGTAGTCCGCCCAGCGTAGATTGGAGTCGTAGAGGTCGACCCAGTCCGATCCGGTCGCCGGCGGGTTCTGGTCGTGGAAGCGGTCGTAGACGTGGGTGAAGGCTGGCTCGCCTTCTGAGTACCCAGGGGCGAGCTTGCCCCGGAACAGCTTCTTCAGATCCTCCGGGGCCTCATAGGGGTTGTGCGGTGGCAGGAAGTGGATGTAGGAGAAGAAGCGGGGCTCGGCCCGCAGATTCTCGCCGATGAGTTCCAGCAGGTGGTCTGGTGAGCGCCAGAGCGCGTCGTCCTCCTTGTTCCTCACCATCCCCATGGGAGTGAACAGGAGGTCGGAATTGGCGCCGAGGCGGAGCACTCCCGCCGAGGCAGGGGTGGAGGTGAACACAGAGGTGCGGAAGCCTGCGTTCCCCATCGCTAGGTCGATGGTGTAGGCTCCCGGGTCGAGTGGGCGTAGGCGCTCCTTGTTGTCCTGCGTCCGCGGCACGGCGACCCCGTGAGTGTCCGGGTACTGGCTCGTGAACAGAGTAGCGGTAGAGGGAGAGGTCTGCGGATACTGGCTGAAGTGCTGGTCGAACACCACCGATTGGCGGGCAAGGAGATCGAAATTCGGAGTGGTCTCGCGGGGATAGCCATAGGCGCCAAAGTGGTCGGCCCGCGCCGCGTCCAGGATGCAGATAACGACGTTTGCGGTCTTCAGCGAGGCGCGCAGCTGGTCGGCGGTCACCTTCGGCGACAGCGAGATCGCGTCGTCTGTGGTGACAGCCAATGGCGGCCTCGCGGGCGGCTGGCCGCCCCGATAGGGGATGGGTTGAGGAGACCGCCATCTCTGGAAGAGATACGCGCCCAGCCCAACGGCAGCGACGACAAGAGCAAGCGCGACAACTCTGGAGCGGAGCCTATTCATGGTCTCGACGCGGCACCCCTACGAGAATGTACGATGCTAGTCGGGGGCATGTCAAGTGTCAGTGAGCTGCCCACTACCCGGCGCTACCCTCAGGGGCAGGACAGGAGCGACGAGCAGTCGAATGCTTCGCGTGGGTACCGCAATGATACGCGTGCGCCGCTCGCCGAGAAGATGGAACCTGGCATGACCGAGATCCCGGCGAACCAGAGCCTCGACGGGGCGAGTGAGGTCGCGCCGGTCAGCACGAAGGGGAAGCGCGCTCTGCGCGCTGGTGGCTTCCTCCTGGGGGCGTTCCTGGTTGCCGCGGCGCTGCGCTTCGGCAACCCCGGCGTTCCCGACCCGGACAGTTTCTACCACTTCCGACACGCTGCCCTGTACGCCGAGAAGGGCCTGTCGATGTCGGCGTTCCCCTGGCTGGTCCACTCCATCATCAGCCGGTTCGCCTCCGACATCGGGTACGGTTTCCACGTCTTCCTCATCCCGTTCACGCTACTAGGCGACCCGGTCCTCGGCATCAAACTCGCAGCCGTGTGCGAGACCTGGATCATCATGGTCCTGGTGTACTGGGTGCTGCGGCGACATGCGATCGCTTACGCGGCGGCGTGGCCGTTCATGCTCATCTTCCTGTCCGGCCCGATAGTCTGGACAGTGCTGCAGACGCGGCCGCAGACGTTGACGATGGGCCTCTCCGCGCTGCTGTTCTCGTTCATGCTGCTCGGCAGCCCGTGGGGCGTGTTCGCCGCCAGCTTCCTGATCAGCTTCGTGCATCTGAACATCTTCCCGATCATCCCAGTCATAGTGGCCGTCGCCGCGCTCTTCAAAGGGCTGTTCGAACGCCAGTGGGAGTGGCGGAAATGGGCGCTGGCGCTGGCGGGCGTCGGCGTCGGATGGTTGCTGCGACCGAACCCGTTCGGGTCGGCGCGACTGGAGTACGTCCAGATACTCGTGCACGAGGTCGTCAGACAGAAGAAGATACCACTGCTTTTCGGGCGCGAATGGGAGCCGGTGTCGATGACCGCGCTGGGCGCGTTCTCGTACTTCATGCTGGTCTGGGTGGGCGTAGCGGCGCTCGTGGTGATCGCGCTGGCGATGCGACGCCGCGGGCTGGGTCGTCGGGAGAGTGCATTTCTGTGGACCAGCCTTGCGCTCGCGCTAGCCTTCTTCGCAGTGACTGTGGCGATCACGAAGCGAGCGACGCCATTCTGGGGGACATTTGCGGTGGTGTTCGTGGCGCAGGCCTTCACCTGCTTCCTGAACCCGGCCGATGGGCGAGAGGAGCAGCCTTTCAAGAAAGACACACGGCTGCTACTCGCGCTCGGGGTGGCAGTGGTTTTCGCAGCGATGCTGTGGGACGGAGTGAGCCAGCACCTGGTCCAGAGGCAGTGGTCAGGCATCCCACCGGCGAGAATGCAGGGGGCTGGGCAGTGGCTGAAGGAGCATGGGAAGCCCGGCGATATCGTTTACAACGTGAACTGGGACGCATTCCCCGAGCTGTTCTTCTGGGATACGGACCAGCGCTATGTCCAGGGCCTAGACCCGGTCTTCCTCTACGCCTACGACGAGCGCCTCTACTGGAAGGCCCATCACCTGCAGCAGGGCGAAGCGGCAGACCACACTTGGGGTACTATGGAGTATGAGGCCGACACCCAGGAGGACACCTACACCGTTCTCAGCCGCGACTTTGGGGCGTCTTTCGTAATCCTGGAGAAGCGGCGCAATGAGGCGCTGTATCAGTGGATGCTAGGCGATGCCCGCTTCGCGCCCGGATTCGAGAACGAGGCCACGGCCGTGTTCGCGCTGCAGCCGCCGTAGCCAGGAATCGTTCCATCCGCGGGCGAAGTTGCTTATGGGCGCCGGGGGCATGAGAAAGCGTCGGCAGTTGCCGTTGCGGGCCATCCCGAACTGAGGTGACGTTGCCAGTCAGTGCCGTAATAGCCGTAGTCGCGGTACCACCAGGGATCAGCCTGCCGCGCCCGCTGAGCGCGGTGGGCTCGATGCCACCAGGCATCGTCGCGCGGCGCGTCCCTGGAGCGTAAGGCTGCGATCGCGTCCACGCTGGTTGCGCTCGCCTGGGCCACCCCTGCGCACGCCTATATCGGGCCAGGCGCCGGGTTCGCGGTGTTCGGCTCGTTTCTGGTGATGGTGGCGGCAGTGCTGCTGGGGGGACTGGTGCTACTCACCTGGCCGGCGCGGTTCCTCCTCCGCGGCCGTCGACGCCGTCGGGCCTACGCCAAGAGCCAGGCCGATCGCGTGGTAGTGCTCGGACTCGACGGGATGGATCCGGGAATCGCGGAAGCGATGATGGCCTCGGGGCGGCTGCCAAATCTGGCGCGCCTGCGCGAGAGCGGCGCCTACAGCCGACTCGCGACAACCTGCCCGGCAATGTCGCCGGTAGCGTGGTCGTCCTTCATGACCGGCGCGGGGCCGGGTAGGCATGGCATCTTCGATTTCCTCCATCGCGACCCCCGCACTTATCTCCCCGACCTCTCTTCAGCGCAGATCAGACCGCCTACACGGTTTCTCCGTATCGGGCGCTACCGAATCCCAGTGGGCCGCCCGACGCTGCGCGCGCTGCGTCGGAGCAAGCCGTTCTGGACGGTGCTGGGGGAGCACGGCGTCTTCTCGACGGTCCTCCGAGTGCCGATCACTTTCCCGGCCGAGCCGTTCAACGGGCTGCTATTGAGCGGGATGTGCGTACCGGATCTGAGAGGGACACAAGGGTCGTTCACTTTCTTCAGCACGGCCGAGTCGGCCGAAGGTGAGGCCATTGGAGGCGAGCGAATCCGGCTGGCACGCGAGAACGGGGTCGTGCGGGGAGCACTCCCGGGGCCAACGCTCGCCGGATCGGACGAAGAACAGGCAGCTCAGGCGGCCTTCCTGCTAAGACCGGCTGGCCCGGATTCGGCGCGGCTGGACATCGATGGGCAGAGCATCGCGTTGCAGCAGGGGGATTACTCCGACTGGGTTCCGGTCAGCTTCCGTCTGGGGCCTGGGATGCGCGCAAGCGGAATCTGCCGGTGGTACCTGAAGTCGATTGAGCCGGAAGTCGAGCTGTACGCGACTCCGATCAACATCGACCCCGAGCGCCCGGCCCTGCCGGTGTCGCATCCCGCGGTCTTCGCTGCTTACCTCTCCAAGCTGCTCGGCCGCTATGCCACCCTGGGGTTGGCAGAGGACACGTGGGCGCTGAATGAGGGCGTGCTCGACGAGGCCGCATTCATGCGCCAGTGCCAGCTCCTCTTCGAGGAGCGAGAGCGGATGCTGTCGCGTGCGTTGCGCAATACAGGCCACGGCTGTGTGGTGTGCGTCTTCGACACTACGGATCGCATCCAGCACATGTTCTGGCGCTATCGCGATGACGGCCATCCCACGAACCGGGGCAAGGAGTCGGAAGCATTCAAGCAAGCGGTAGAGGACTGCTATGAGCAGGCCGATGCGCTGGTTGGGAGAGTCGCGGCGGGGGTGACGGAGCGCGATGTTCTGATTGTGATGTCGGACCATGGATTCACGGCCTTCCGGCGCGGGGTGAACATGAACGCGTGGCTGAGGGACAACGGATACCTCTCCCTCAAGTCCGGGGCCACGGGAGAGGGAGAGTGGCTTCGAGATGTGGATTGGGAGCGCACTCGCGCCTATGCCATTGGGCTGGGTGGAATCTACCTCAATGTCAGAGGTCGGGAAGCCCATGGCATCGTCGGCGGTGATGAGATGGCGGCGCTGAAGCAGGAGCTAACTGAGAGGCTGACCGGCCTCAGAGATGACGCGGTGGGGGAGGTGGCAATCAGCCGGGTGTACGACAGTGTCGCCACGAACCCAGGGCCGTACGCGGACGTTGGGCCTGACCTGACGGTGGGGTACGCGCCCGGCTACCGCGTATCCTGGGATGGGGCGCAGGGCAAGGTGGCGGGGCCGGCGATCGAGGACAATACACGGCGTTGGAGCGGCGACCACTGCGTCGATCCCGCGGAGGTGCCAGGAGTGCTGTTCTGCAACCGGCGGCTGGACTCGTCCGGCGCGCGGATCTCCGACATTGCTCCCACTGTACTCAGCCTGTTCGGGGTGAGGGCGCCTGGCTACATGGAGGGCCGATCTCTACTGCCTGCCAGTGAGGATGCTGCGAATGCCGAGGCCTAAAGAGCGGCGCCGATCGAGCCAAGCGGAGACGCGCCGAGGCGGGCGCGCCGGCCAATCCGTCGCGGCGGGCCGCGCTGAAGAAGCTAGCGGCGCTGGGCGCGCTGGCCGCCCTTGACATCGGGGCGCTTGCATCATGCGGAAGGAAGCCCATCGCCTCCGGGGCGGCCGAGCGCAAGGTCATAGTACTGGGGCTCGACGGACTCGACCCGAAGCTGGTGGCGCGTTGGATGGCCGAGGGGAAGATGCCGAACATGAGCCGGCTAGCGGAGCTTAGCGGCTTCCATTCGTTGACGAGTAGCATCCCGCCGCAGAGCCCGGTGGCGTGGGCCACCTTCATTACCGGGCGGAATCCGGGCGGGCACGGGATCTTCGATTTCATCGAAAGGGATCCGAAGACATACATCCCCTACTTCTCCATCGCGCGGACGACGCCGGGCGGGCGGGCGCTGCCGGTGGGCGAATGGAAGTTGCCTCTGTCAGGCGCAAAGGCAGAGTCGCTGCGAGAGGGCCGGACGTTCTGGGAGTTGCTGTGCGAGCAGGGAGTTCCCTGCTCCATCTATCGGATGCCATCCAACTACCCAACGCGTGACACGGGGGCGAACGAACTGGCGGGACTCGGGGCGCCCGACCTGCTCGGCTCTTACGGTGAGTTCTCCTACTATACGGAGGCGCCGCCTCCCGGGTCCCGTGGGATTTCAGGGGGAGCGGTCTACCGAGTCACGGTGTCGAACGGCCACGTGCGAGCGCGACTGGTGGGACCGGATAACACACTGCACGAGGGCAATCCGTCGTCATCGGCCGACTTCGACGTGTGGCTCGACCGCGAGCGCCGGGTGGCGAAGATCGCGGTGCAGGGACATGAAGTGATGCTGCGCCAGGGCGAGTGGAGTGACTGGGTGCCGGTCACGTTCGAGATGGTGCCGCACCTGAAGGGAGTGACCGGGATTTGCCGCTTCTACCTGAAAGAGGCGGCGCCGCACCTGAAGCTCTACGTCTCTCCGATCAATGTCGATCCGGCCAGCCCGGCCCTCCCGATTGCGGCCCCTAGTGGATTTGGGCCGGAGCTCGCCGAGCGGTTCGGCCGCTTCTACACCCTGGGCTTCCCGGAGGATGTTAAGGCGCTGAGGCACGGCATCCTCGATGACCGCGAGTACCTGGAGCAGACCGCGATCACGGTGAGCGAAGCGAGGAAGATGTACGAGGGCGCGCTGAACGACTTCCAGCGCGGGCTCCTGTTCTACTACTTCTCGGCTACCGACCGGACGCAGCACATGTTCTGGCGCGCGATGGACCCTCAGCATCCAGCCTACAACCTGCGCCTGGGCCGCGATTACGGTTCAGCCATCGAGCAGTGCTACCGCGAGGCGGACGATATCGTCGGGCAGACGATGGAGGCGGCGGACGCAAAGACCACGGTGATCGTCATGTCCGATCACGGCTTCGCGCCCTTCTACCGCGCCTTCAACCTCAACACCTGGTTGGCGCAGAACGGCTATCTGGCAGGCAAGCAGCCCTGGGAGGGCAAGCTTGACCTCTTCTCGAACGCCGATTGGCCGAACACGATGGCCTATGGGCTGGGCTTCAACGGCCTCTATCTGAACCTTGAAGGTCGCGAGAGTGAGGGGCACGTTAGCGCGGGAGAGCGGGAAGCGGTGCTTCAGCGCCTCTCGCAGGACCTGTCCAAAGCGCGCGACCCGAAGACCGGGGAGCGAGTAATCGCGCGCGTGCACACCATGGCGAATACGGCTTCGCCCCAGACAGCGGACCGCGCGCCGGATCTGGTGGTCGGCTACGCGAATGGCTATCGCTGCTCGGACGAATCCGTACTCGGCGAGGTGCATGCGGATCTCGTGCAGGACAATACCGACGCGTGGAGCGGGGATCACTGCGTAGATCGCTCCCTCGTTCCCGGCGTGCTGGTCGCGAACAAGGCGATCCGCGCAGGAGCGCCGGCGCTGCTCGACGTGACCGCCGCGGTGCTGGCAGAGTTCGGCATGGCGACACCGAAGGACATGGAAGGCAAACCCATCTGGTGAGGATGAGACTATGCTGGGACCCAAGGTCAAGCTCGACCGCGATCTCTACCAGCGCCTGAGCCGCTGCGCCGAAATGGCAGGCTACTCATCGGCCGAGGAGTTCATCCGCCACACGCTGGAGAAGGCAGCGGCGGCGCTGGAGTCGGCCGATTCGGAGGAGGAAGTCAAGAAGCGCTTGCAGGGGCTCGGTTACCTGGACTAGGGCGACCGCCATGGGCACAGTGAACGCCATCATCACCAACGCTTTCGACCTCTTCTTCGCCCCCTTCGCGCGGGCGAATCCCTGGTATGGCCTGGTGGCGGTGTCGGCGATCTCAGGGGCGCTGCTGATCCTCATCTTCCGCTATACCTCGAATCAGCAGGGCCTACGCGCGGTGAAGAGCCGCATCATCGGGCAACTGCTGGAGGTCGTGCTGTACCGTGACGAGTTGGGGGTGGTGCTTCGCGCGCAGTTGGGCATCTTCCGCGACAACCTGCGCTACCTCCTCTATGCGCTAGTGCCCCTCGCGTTCATGGTGGTTCCGGTCGCCTTTCTGTACAGTCAGATCGACCTCCGCTACGGGCACCAACCTCTGAAGGTCGGGGAGCAGTTCATCTTCTCCGTCAAACTCAGCCCGGAGGCAGGACCGCTGGAAGAGGCCACGATCTCGGCGCCCGCCGGCCTCAAGGTCGAGACGCCGGGACTGCGGATGTCCGCCGAGCGGGAGGTTGATTGGCGTCTGGTGGGTTCACAGCCTGGCAGATACGAACTCGCGCGTCCGGGCGGGGGGACAGGAGTACACGAAGGCAGTTGCCGTCGGCGTTCGCGGCGGGCGGATCTCGATGGAGCGCGTTAGGTCCGGTTTCGAGCGGGAGTTCCTGAATCCGGGCGAGTCGCTGCTGCCGGGAGGTGCGCCAGTGGAGTGGATGCATGTTAGCTATCCCGAGGCATCATTCCGGCTGCTATGGTGGCGGCATTGGATCTGGTCCTGGCTGATCTTCTCGATGCTGATCGGCTACGCGCTCAAGGGGCCCCTGCGGATCCAGGTGTAGGGAATAACGCCGGGTGGCCGCTTGAGAGGATGGGCTCCCCAAGAGCCGAATCCTCAGTAGTAGGCGGTTCTGCGCGCAATCCGTCGTCGCACGCCTCCCGTTCCTGCCAATGCACGTCCTCTGCGCAGCACGATTCCGGGCTCTGCCCGACGGCGCGCAGCGGCGCTATGAGTAGAGGAATCATGATAAGTCCCCATGGTGGCAAGCTGGTCGACTGCACTGCTCCTCGTGAGGAGGCGCAGCAACTCGCCCGCGAGGCCGAGGCCCTGCCGAAGGTCCCGCTGAACGAGCGGGAACTGGCCGATCTGGAGATGATCGCGTGTGGGGCGATGAGCCCGCTCGAGGGGTTCATGACCTCGGCGGACTACCACAGCGTGGTCGACTCCATGCACCTCGCGAGCGGCCTCGCCTGGAGCATCCCGGTGGCGCTCTCGGCGAAGAGCAACGAGCACAAGAAGCCGGCCCTCGGGACCGAGTGGCGCTGACTGACGAGACGGGCCGCGCCCTCGCAGTGATGGAGGTCGAGGACTGGTACCACGTCGACCACGAGCATGAGGCGCGGCATGGTGCTGCGCACCACGGACGAAGCGCACCCCGGCGTGCAGTATCTGCAGAGCATCACGCCCGTCTATCTGGGCGGGAAGATCCGCCTGATCGACGCGCTGCCGCGCCGCGACTTCGCTCAGCTATCGGCTCGAGCCGAGAGAGACTCGGGTGCTCTTTGCGGAGAAGGGCTGGAGCGAGGATCGCCGCCTTCCAGACCCGCAATCCGATCCACCGGGCCCACGAGTACCTTGCAGAAGTGCGCGCTGGAGCTGGCCGATGGGCTGCTGATCCATCCCCTGGTGGGGGAGACGAAGGCCGACGACACGCCGGCCGAGGTGCGGATGCGCTGCTATGAGGTGCTGATCGAGAACTACTACCCGAAGGACCGCGTCGTGCTCTCGGTCTTCCCCGCGGCGATGCGCTACGCCGGGCCGCGGGAGGCGATCTTCCACGCGCTGGTCCGCAAGAACTACGGCTGCACCCACTTCATCGTGGGTCGCGACCACGCCGGCGTGGGCAACTACTACGGCACCTATGACGCCCAGACCATCTTCCAGCGAGTTCGACCCCGACGAGATCGGGATCACGCCGCTCTTCTTCGATCACGCCTTCTTCTGCCGCCGCTGCGGCAACATGGCCAACCACCAAGACCTGCCCGCACGGCGCGGAGGATCACGTCTATCCTGAGCGGCACCAAGGTGCGGGAGATGCTCGCGGCGGGGGAACTGCCTCCGGCTGAGTTCACCCGGGCCGAGGTAGCGGAGATCCTCGTAGACAGCGTGCGCCGGGGGATGGCGGCATGAGACCGCCTGGTCGTCATCGGGCTCGACTGCCTCACGCCGCAGTGGGCGCTGGAGCAGTGGCGCGACGAAATGCCGAATCTGAAGGCCCTCGCGGAGCGCGGTGTCGCGGCCCGGCTGCGCTCGACGATTCCGCCGATCACCGTCCCCGCCTGGACCTCCATGATGACCTCCCACGATCCCGGGATGCTCGGCGTCTATGGCTTCCGCAACCGCATCGAGCTACGAGTATGACACGCTCAGGGTGGTGAACTCGAATGACGTGCAGAGCGCGCACCGTCTGGAATCATCTCTCCCGCCACCGGCTGAAGTCGCTGGTGATCGGCGTGCCTCAGACCTATCCCCCGAAGCCCCTCAACGGGATCATGGTTTCGTGTTTCATGACCCCGAACAAAGAGGTCGTCTACACCTACCCCGCCGGGCGTACAGGGGCTGCTCGATCAGATCGCGGGCGGAGAGTACGTGATCGACGTGAAGGACTTCCGCACGCGAGGACAAGGACGCCCTGCTCCAGGGGGTCAAGCAGATGACGACGGCGCGGTTCCGGGCCTTCCGGGCGCTGCTGAAAACGGACGACTTCGACTTCGCGATGATGGTGGAGATGGGGCCCGACCGGCTGCATCACGGCTTCTGGCGATACTGCGATCCGACCCACCGCCTCTATGAGCCCGGCAACCCCTACCGGCACGTGCTCCACGACTACTACGTCGCACCTGGATGAGGAGATTGGAAAGACGGTCGAGGCGGCCGGGGACGGCGCGTCGTCATGGTCGTCTCCGACCACGGCGCCAAGGCGATGGAAGGCGGCGATCTGCATCAACGAGTGGCTTCAGCAGCAGGGCTACCTGAAGCTGAAAGAGCAGCCATCCGCGCCGAAGCCGCTCACGGCGGACATGATCGACTGGTCCAGCACGAAGGCCTGGGGTGAGGGCGGCTACTACGCGCGGCTCTTCCTGAACGTCGCCGGGCAGCGAGCCCCAGGGGGTCATGCCAGCCGGGAGCCTACGAGCCGGTGCGCGACGCGTTGGTGATGGAGCTGAGGCCATCGAAGACGAGCAGGGCAACTCCATCGGCACCCGGGTCTTCCGACCGGAGGAGGTCTACCGGGAGGTGAACGGCATCCCGCCCGACCTTATCGTCTACTTCGGCGACCTCAACTGGCGTTCGGCCGGGTCGGTAGGTGTAGGGTCGTTTCACCTGCGGGAGAACGACACCGGGCCCGACGACGCTAACCATGCGCCCGATGGCGTCTTCGTCTGGGACCAAGGCGCTGATTCCGGCGTGAGGATTTCCGAGCGATACTCGATCTATGACATAGCGCCGACGATCCTGAGCTTCTTCGGCGTCGATGTGCCGGCGGAGATGATCGGCGAGTCCATCCTGTGAAGGGCTGAAAGGCACGAGAGGAAATGGCAAAGGGATTCACCCTGTGGTTCACCGGGCTCTCGGGCGCGGGCAAGAGCACGCTGGCCGGTCTGGTGAAGGATGTTCTGCTCGAGCGCGGGATGAAGGTCGAGGTGCTCGACGGCGATGTGGTGCGGCAGAATCTGAGCAAGGGGCTCGGGTTCTCGAAGGAGGATCGCGACACGAACATCCGGCGCATCGGGTTCGTCTGCCATCTCCTCACGCGCAACGACGTGGTCGCCATCGCCGCGGCCATCTCGCCCTACCAGGCGATCCGCGACGAGAACCGCGCGCTGATCGGCCGCTTCGTCGAGGTCTACTGCAAGTGCGATATCGAGACCCTGACCAAGCGCGACCCCAAGGGCCTGTACGAGAAGGCGCTGCGAGGCGAGATCCAGAACTTCACCGGCGTGAGCGATCCCTACGAGGCGCCCGCTAACGCGGAGGTCGTCGTGGACACGGCCGAAGAGGACCCCGCGACCTCGACGCAGCGGATCCTGCGCACGCTGGAGGAAATGGGCTACATTCCCTCCGGCGAGGAACGGGGCTACTCGGACGGGGAGGAAGAGACCATCAAGCAGCGCCTGCGCGAACTCGGGTACATCTGAGCGAGGTGGGTGGTGCTGTTCTCTCGCAACCGGAAGAAGAGGCGCGCTTGCGCCGTGGGGCTGGACGGGGTCCCGGTCGGCCTGCTGCAGAGGCTTGCCGAGAGCTCGGTCATGCCTCGCGTCGCGGAGATCATCCGGAGCGGAGGTCTCAGAAAGATGCGGGCGGCGCTGCCGCCTGTCTCGTCCGTGAGTTGGTCTTCCTTCATGACCGGCGCGAATCCCGGCGAACACGGCATCTTCGGCTTCACCGATGTTGTCCCCGACAGCTACCGGCTGAGGTTCCCGATGTTCAGTGAGCTGGCCGTGCCCACCTTCTGGGATCGGCTCGGGGAAACGGGACGGCGCTGCTGCGTCATCAACCAGCCCGCCACCTACCCGGCGCGGCCGATACCGGCGTGCTGATCGCGGGCTTCGTCGCCCCGGACCTGGCGAAGAGCGTGAGTCCCTCCGATCTCCTCCCTCCGCTGCGGAAGATGGGCTATCGCATCGATGTCGACGTGCAGAAGGCTCACGAGGAGCCAGACCGGCTGCTGGACGACCTCGACGCGACCCTTGAGGTGCGCCGGCGAGCGGCCGTCTACCTGTGGGAGCGTGAGCGCTGGGACTACTTCCAGCTAGTGGTCACGGGCACTGATCGGCTGCACCACTTCCTGTGGAACGCGGTCGAGCGCCAGGATGACCCGCGGCACGAGCGAGCGATGCGGTTCTACCGCGACGTCGATTCGCTCGTCGGGGAGATGTGGGACCGATTCCATCGGGGCGAACCTGGCGACCGCGAAGGCGAAGGCTTCGTCATCCTCTCGGACCATGGGTTCACCGGCGTGCGCCAGGAAGTGCGGCTCAACGCCTGGCTGCGCGGGCGCGGCTATCTCACCTACAGGAGCGACGACCCGACCTCGGTCGGCGACATCGATCCCAGCTCGCGCGCCTTCGCTCTCGATCCCGGGCGGATCTACATCAATGTGAAGGGTCGCTTCACCCAAGGTTCCGTTGCGCCCGCGGATGCCGAGGCCCTGCGGGCGGAGCTGGCCGAGGGGCTGCGTGAGCTCCGCTTTGAGGGCGAGACGGTGGTCGAGCACATTTTCACTCGCGAGCAGGCCTTTCGCGGGCCGCGCGCAAGAACTGGCCCCGGATCTTGTTACCGTCGGTAGGGACGGATTCGATCTCAAGGGGACGACGCGCGGGGAAAGCACCTTCACTAGCACACGTTTTCAGGGCATGCACACCTGGAGCGATGCCCTCGTCTGGAGCTTGCTGCCAGTGCCGGAGGACCCGGAGATATCCGATCTGGCCGGCCCTCTCGTCGACTGGCTATGCGCCTGAGCCAGCCACCCGGCCGCTTCACTTGATATACCCCAGCGCTTTGAGCGCGTCTAGCTCCATCTGATCGACCGGCTCGGTGCCCTCCTCCGCGGGTGGGTGCTTCCTCAGCAGATCCTGAAGCTCCCGCTTGAGGCGGCTCACCTGATCGGGCCGTTCGGGCGCCAGATCCCTGGTCTCGAGCGGATCGCGCGCCAGGTCATACAGCTCCGTCTTTGCCGGTGACGTGATCAGCTTCCAGTCACCTGAGCGAACCGCGTACATCTTCCTGGCAGGAAGCTCCGACATCCCGACCTCGGCGGGGACGGGATGTCCTGTTGTCAGCGGCTGGTAGAAGCTCTTCCCGGACATGGCCACGTGCGACGTGATTCCGGCCCCCTCCAGGATGGTGGGAGCCAGGTCGATGCTCTCGACCAATTCGTCGACTTCCTGGCTGCCGCGCACCCCCGGGACCCTCATGATGAGAGGCACGTGTATCAGCTCCTGGTAGAGTGATCCGCCGTGCTCCAGATTCCCGTGATCGAGGAAGGATTCGCCGTGGTCGGCGGTAACGATGACGATGGTTTTCTCATAGAGCCCCGATTGCCTCAGCCTCTCCAGCAGTTCCCCGACGTAGTGGTCGGCGGAGAGCACCTCGCCATCGTAGAGGTCGCTCATCCGCTCCACGTCTCGCCGCGTCAGCCCATGCTCTGCCAGCGTGGCACCGGTGACCGGAATGCCGGCGTGGGGGTCGGAGACATCGTTGACCGCTTCGTTGGCCTCGTTGTCTCTAGGGGTGTAGCCGGGGCGGCCGAAGACGCAGAAAGCAGACGGGGGCCGATACAGGTTGTGGGGGTCGATATAGTGGAGGTAGAGGAAGAACGGTCCATGCTCCGGCCGGTAGGCGTCGAGCCACTCGTAGGCAGACGCGTTGACGTCAGCGCCCGATATGTGCTGCCACACCGAGACCCGCCCGGTGTCTTGGTCGAAAGTGTCGAAGCCCCGGTTGACCCCTGTGCCAGCGCCAACGAGCGGGTTGGCGGAGACGGCCGCGGTCACATAGCCGTTCTGCTTCAGAATCTCGGCCAGCGTTGGCAGGCGCAGGCCCGGCCCCGCGTAGACCTGCTTTCCCCGCTGGACCCAGAGCACTCCGTGCTCCCGCGGCCGACGGCCTGTCAGGAGCGAGGGGATGGAGAGAACCGTCTCCGGCCCCGGCGCCATAGCGTTGCTGAACAACAGGCCTTCCGCCGCCAGCGCGTTGAGGTTCGGGGAGGTCTGGCGCCGATAGCCGTAGCACTCCAACCGGTCGGCGCGGAGCGCGTCAATGACGATCAGCAGGATATTCGGCCGAGTCTCGCGTCTATGGTCGGCCTTCACTCGCGGCCCGCAGCCGTAGATCACAGCAGATGCCGCCAGGAGCATAGCCAACGCGTAGTCCGGTCTTCGGTTCCGGCGAGGCGAAGTCACTCCGTCGCTCCCCGCTGTCGGAGCAGCGCGATCGCGCCGGCCTGCTTCTGCGCCTGCGCTTCGTAGAGAGGCGTCCGCCCATCGTTGTTCCTGGAGTTCACGTGAGCGTGCCCCGCCAGCAGCGCCTTCATCACCTCGACGTGGCCCTCGTAGGCGGCATGGTGGAGCGGGGCCCAGCCCTGGCTGTCCTTGGCGTTCGAGTCGGCGCCTTTGGCGAGCAGCACCTCAGCTACGCCGGTCTGATCCTCGTCGGCCGTGTGGTGAAGTGGAGCCAATCCCGCGGCGTCTGAGGCATTGGGGTCCGCCCCATGGCCAAGCAGAAGCTCGACCACGTCCTTTCGGCCCATTCCCGCGGCCAGGTGGAGCGGTGTCCATCCGCGCTCGTCGCCGGCATTGAGGTCGGCCCCATGCGCGGCCAGCAGCATGATCGGGTCACACCTACCCTCGACCGCGGCATAGTGGGCGGGGGTCATGCCGAACTCATCCCTGGCGTTTGGATCGGCGCCGTTTGCCAGCAGTGATCTGGCCGATCCCATGAAGCCCTTCTCCGCTGCGCGGTGCAGGGGTGTGAAGATGCCACTCTCGTCGGCTGCGGTCGCGTGGCGACGAGCCGGCCACACACTCGCGAAACCGACGATGGCAACTACACATAGGGCTGTCAAGAGAGAGACGCCAGCGATGAAAGCGATGCGGCGTGCTCGCATGAACTGCTCCGCGCGGCCGGCTGCAGACCACCCCGGCGAGCCGACCGCGACTGCACACTCAGTTCTCTGCCGGCCACCCCTCATCCTGTCCGAAGGGCGCTGTCGGACCAGCCGGCATCATTCCGGCAGCCCCAGGCGCAGTGGCGCCTCCAGCGTGCGGCCGAACACGCTCGGAGGCGAGATTCCCGTTCCGGACGCTCCATCTTCCAACGCGAGTCTCCCCGCGCCCGCATACTTGGCGCGATAGTATGGCGACCTCAGGTCGCCGGTGCTGACCTGACCAGTGGCGCTGGATGCCTGGAGGAACTGCGACCCGCCGCGATAGATGCCGACGTGAGAGATCCCGGGTTTGTAGGTGTTGGCGAAGAACACCAGGTCGCCCGGTCGCAGTTCGCCATCGGGCACGGGTTGAGCAAGCTCATGTAGGCGCGCCGCGGAATGGGGGAGGAGGCGCCCCACGTCGGCCGCGGCCCGCACAATCAGCCCGGAGCAGTCGAGCCCGTCACGACTGGCGCCGCCCCAACGATAGGGCACGCCGCGATAGCTTAGCGCCAGGTCCAGCAGGGGCACGCCTCCCAACTCCATGAGCGCGGTCTCTCTGTCTGCCGCCCCCACCGGCGGGTCAGGCGGCCGGAGATCAATGGTTGGGGCGGAGGTGTCGGCCGCTCCACCCGATAGCTTGTCATACAGCCCAAGTGCATCTGCCCAGACCTGGTCCGGCGGCCGACTCTCTACGGACCCCGCGCTGCCAGTCGCGCTGGCCGCCTGCGCCGAAGCCAGCGTGCCGAGCAGCGCGACGGACAGGGCCACGAGCCGGCAGGACGACATCAGGCGCGCGCGAGAGACCCGACATAGCAGAGACAAGGCGCGCATGCCAGCTTACTCCGCGCCCGATGCCGTCTGCCCAGGATCAGCCGGCGGAGGACCCTTCACCCAGGTGACGTAGCGCCCCCGCCAGATCGAGTAGATCGCGGGCACGATCTCGAGCGTGAGTATGCTGGAGGTAATGACACCGCCGATCATGGGCGCGGCGATGCGCCGCATCACGTCGGCCCCCGATCCGTGCGCCCACATCAGCGGAATCAGGCCCATGAGAATGCACATCACCGTCATCAGCTTGGGTCGTACCCGCTGCACGGCGCCCTCGGTGATGGCATGGAAGAGATCGTGCTGCGTGTTCATCCGGCCTTGAGCCTGATAGCGATGGAAGGACTCGTCGAGATACACCAGCATTACTACGCCGGTTTCTGCTGCCAACCCCGCCAGCGCGATCATGCCAACCCACACAGCAACGCTCAGGTTGTAGTGCAGAAAGTGGAGAATCCAGATGCTGCCGGTGAGCGCGAACGGCACCGAACAGAAGCACGATCACCGTCTGCCCCACCGATCCGAAGTTCAGGTAGAGCATCACGATGATGATCACGAGCGTGATCGGCACTACCAGCATCAGCCGCTGGCGGACACGCACCATGAACTCATACTGGCCCGTCCAAGAAAGGTAGTAGTTGCTCGGGAGTGCGATCTTCGCGACCGCCTTCTTGGCGTCTTCGACGTAGCTCCCGATGTCGCGGTCGGAAACGTCGATGTAGACCCACCCGGTCAGGGAAGCGCCCTCGTCCTTGATCATCGGGGGACCGGTGCTGACGACGATATCGGCGATCTGCCCTAGCGGCACCGCCGCGCCCAACCGCGGCGCGCCGAAGCCGCGACTCCATTCCGGGGCGCCCGTAGAAGTCGGTGACGCAGCACCTGATCCGGCATCTCCCAGTGACGGCACGCTCGGACCAGCCCCCATGCCGCCTCCCATTCCTGTCCCGCCTCCCGATGCGCCCATGGCGCCGCCCGTACCACCCATCGCGCCCGAGGGCGCAGCGGCACCTGCCATCTGGCCGCTCGCGGAAGGAATGGGCACGAGCACGCGGCTGAGTGCGTCGAGGTTGTCCCGCAGTTCACGGGCATACCGGACGTTGATGGTGAACCGCTCGGGCCCCTCTACGGTAGTGCTGATTGGGTTCCCGCCGATGGCAGTCTCGACGATATCCTCCACCTGTTGTACGGAAAGCCCGTAGCGCGCGGCCTCTTCTCGCCGTGGGATAATGTCAACGTAGTAGCCGCCAGTGGTGCGCTCGGCATAGACGCTGCGCGTGCCAGGCACTTGCCGGACTACTGTCTCCAACTGCTGCCCGATCCTCTCGATCTGCTTCAGGTCAGGGCCGAAGATCTTGATGCCCACAGGGGTGCGAATCCCGGTGGTGAGCATGTCGATGCGGGCCTTGATCGGCATGGTCCAGGCGTTCGTGACCCCGGGAAGCCTGAGCCGCTCGTCGAGCTGGTCGCGTAGCTCCTCCCAGGACAAAGAGCGCTCCTCGGGCCAGATGTGGCGCAGGCCGCGTTTCATCCATTCCGGCGCCCGGTTCGAATACCAGCGATGCACGTGCTCCTTGCGCCACTGGTCCTCCGGCTTGAGCAGAATCGTCGTCTCCATCATGTCGAGTGGAGCGGGGTCGGTGGAGGTCTGGGCCTTCCCGGTCTTGCCGAAGACGCGCTCGACCTCTGGAAGCTCTTTGATCAGCTTGTCCTGCACCTGTAGTAGCTGCCCAGCCTGGGTGATGGAGACGCCCGGGAGAGTCGTCGGCATATAGAGGATGTCGCGCTCGTTGAGAGGCGGCATAAACTCCGACCCGAGCTTGAAGAACACCGGAATGCTGGAACCGACGACGATCACCGCGATGGTGATGCTGATCAGCCGTCGACGCATCAAGGCGCTCACCCAGGGGTGGTAGATGCGCTGCAGGAAGCGGCTCACCGGGTGCTCGCTCTCGGGGCGGATGCGGCCTCGCATGAGCATCACCATCAGCGCGGGCGCGAGGGTGATGGAGAGCAGCGAGGCGAACGCCATCGAGAAAGTCTTGGTGTAGGCCAGCGGCTTGAACAGCCGGCCCTCCTGCGCCTCCAGCGTGAACACCGGCAGGAACGATACGGTGATCACCAGCAGGGAGAAGAAGAGCGGCCGGCCGATCTCCTTGCAGGCCTCGATGGTCAGATCCGTCCGGTCTGCATCGGGAGGCGCGTGCTCGAGCTTCTTGTGCACGTTCTCGATCATCACCACTGCCTCGTCGACCATCGCTCCAATGGCGATGGCGATGCCACCGAGAGACATGATGTTGGCGGTCAGCCCCATGAGCTTCATGGGGATGAAGGCGAGTATGACTGCGATGGGCAGAGTGATGATGGCGCGCAGCGCGCTGGGCACGTGCAGCAGGAAGATGATGATCACTAGAGAGACGATGACCGCCTCTTCGATCAGCGTGCGCCGGAGAGTGCCGATGGACCGGCGAATCAGGTCGGAGCGGTCATAGGTGGGGACGATCTTCACGCCCTCCGGCAGCCCCGGCCCGACCTCCTTGATCTTCGCCTTCACTCGGTCGATGACGTTCAGGGCGTTCTCGCCGTAGCGCATCACGACGATGCCGCCCACCACTTCGCCCTTCCCGTCCAGCTCGGTCAGCCCGCGGCGCATCTCCGGCCCGAGGTGTACGTTCGCCACGTCGCGGAGCAACAGGGGGGTGCCATCGGGCCTCCGCCCTACGACCACCTGGTCGAGCTGCGCCGGTGGAAGTGACGTAGCCCTGCCCACGTACCACGTATTCCTTCCCGCTCATCTCCAAGCTGCGGCCGCCGACGTCGTTGTTGCCGGCGCGGATCGCCGATACCACTTCGGAGATCGGCAGGTTGTAGGCGAGCAGGCGATTCGGGTCGAGGTCGACCTGGTACTGCTTCTCGAATCCGCCGACGCTCGCCACCTCCGCCACACCTGGGACGCTGGCCAGCCAGTAGCGCAGGTGCCAGTCCTGGAAGGCGCGCAGTTCCGCCAAGTCGTGCTTGCCCGACCCATCCACCAGCGCGTATTCATACACCCAGCCCACGCCGGTGGCGTCCGGGCCGAGTTGCGGGGTAACGCCTGCGGGGAACTTCCCCTGAAGCTGGCTCAGATACTCGAGCACGCGGCTGCGCGCCCAGTACACGTCGGTGCCGTCCTGGAAGATCACGTAGACGAACGACATCCCGAACATGGAGAAGCCACGCACGACCTTGACTCTCGGCGCGGAGAGCATCGACGAGACGATGGGGTAGGTCACCTGATCCTCGACCAGGTTCGGGCTGCGCCCCATCCATTCGGTGAAGATGATGACCTGGGTATCAGTGAGGTCGGGGATGGCGTCAAGCGGGACTCCCTTGACCGCCCAGATCCCCACCACGAGGGCGAAGAGCACCGCTAGGAAGATGACGACTTGGTTCCTGGCGCTATACTCGATTATCCGCTCAATCATTGCTCGCTCAGTTCCCGTGCCCTGCGTGGCCCGAGGCGGCTGCGGCCGGAGGGGCCTCCTTCGCCTTTCCGGGTGGGGCCTGCTGAGTCGACATGTCCTGCATGGCCGACTTCAGCCGGCTCTCGGAGTCCACCAGGAAATTGCCGCTGCTCACGACGCGCTCGCCCGGCTTCAGTCCGCTAAGCACCACTCGGCGGCCGTCGGCTCGCTCTCCCATCGTCACCTGCCGCGGCTCGAAATGGCCATCGCCCCGGTCGATGAACACGATCTGGCGCGTGCCCGAATCGAGGACGCTGTCCTCGGGCACGGTAACCCGCTCGCCGAGGCGCTTCTCGATGGCGATGCTCGCGTAGGTACCGGGCTTCAGGGCCATGTCCCTATTGGCGAGGCGGAGCCGCGCCTTCAGCGTTCGCGTCTGAGGGTCTACCGCGGGGTAGATGTAGTCGATGACAGCCGACCAGCTACGCCCTGGGTAGGAGTCGACCGTTAGTGCGGCGCGATCCCCTGCGTGAACAAGCGATGAGTCCTGCTCATAGAACTCCGCCTGCACCCAGACCGTGCTCAGGTCGGCGACCACGACAAGGGAGGTCGACGGGTCCACCTTCTGGCCCGCCAGGACCGGCTTCTCCATCACATAGCCGGTGACCGGAGAGTAGAGGGTGACGTCCTTGATCGGCTGGCCAGACTGCTCGATGCGGCGGATCTCGCTCGCCGGCACGTCCCACAGCTCCAGCCGCTTCCGGGTTGCGGCCAGCAAGCTATCTCCACTGTCCGCGATCTCGGTATATGGACTCTCCTTCAGCCTCTTGCCGGCCCGCAGCGCCAGCAGGTACTCCTCCTGCGTCGATACCAGTTCGGGGCTGTAGATCGCAAGCAGGGGCTGGCCCTTCCTCACCATGGCGCCGGTGAAGCCGACATAGAGCTTATCCACCCACCCGCTGACCTTCGACTGCACGCGGCTGACCCGGGTCTCGTCCGCGGTGACCTGGCCGACGGCGCGCACCACCTTGGTCAGGGGCTCCCGGCGCACTTCCTCTGTGCGCAGCCCGATCAACTGCTGCTTCTCCGGGGTCAGGTAGATGGTCGCCTGGCCGGCCACGGCCGGACCCGCCTCGGCGACGTTGCCCGTGGTGGGGGCGTGTTCACCGCCCTTGTCCTGGTCGACCGGGACCAGCGACATGCCGCAGATAGGGCAATCCCCGGGGTGATCCGACACGTAGTTGGGGTGCATCGGGCAGTGGTAGAGCGCCTTCGTTCTGCTCGCCCGCTTCGATGGCGGCGGCATACGAACACCACAGTAGGTGTAGACCCCAATGGCCAAGGCAGGGATCAGCAATAGCAGCCACAGCCAGCGACGTTTCCGCGGGCCATTCATGTTCTCACCTCATCGTTCTCCGATCTGCGCACCAATCGTTTGCCTCATAACCCCGCAATCCTTGCACGATGGCGATCGCTTGGTCGTTATCGCGCGCTATCACAGGGGATCGTCAGGAATACCGGGCGGGCGGCCCAATGGCGGGAAGGGCTGATCTGAGTCTGCGCGGGGGAGGGAAACCAGGCTGAGCCGCCCGCAATCAGGCGACAGGAGGCGCGCGGCGGCCGGTGTCTGTTGCTGCCAGCAGAATCGAGACGGGGAACGTGACCTCAGTGCGCTTCGACTCTGCTCGCAACGCAGTGAGGTCGGGCTCTGACGGCGAGGCGATGTCAACCGATGGCAGCTGGTCCTGCCCCTCGTGCGCGTTCGGCGTTGGCAGCGTCGGGATCACAACCTCCACCCCATCGGAGGCAGCGCTGCCGCAGGCGCACGCGGGCGACTGGGCGTCTTGACCATCGGACGGAAGAGCGGCCGCTACCGGCGCCGCCGCAGGAGTGTGACCGCCGCAGCCACAGCAGCTCGGAGCGCCGCTGCTGTTCGACCCACAGGAGCATCCTACCGCTGGGCCGGCAAAGGAAACAGCCCCTGCCAGAGCCAGCGTGGCAACCAGTGCGACTGCCAGCGACTTTGCCCGTCTGCGAGTCATATCAGTACCATACCGTCGTGGCCGAAGGCGCAAACCAGACCCCACACACTCAAACGCTCTTCTCTAAAGCGTTTCTGTACGGACTGGGGCTGTCCTGCCGATGCCACACAACTTTTCCCACAGGTCTTGTAGCCTATAAGAAGAATCCTTGACCGAGATGTTTCGAGGGAAGGTGCGACCGCGAGAAGAGGGTCATGCCTCAGGAGAGTCGCCACATTCCTACGCATGAGAGCCAGATGCCTCTGTCCGCCGGGGAAATCCCGTCGCCCGCCCCGGGCCTGCGGGGGAAGCCGCTAAGAGTCGGGGTCGTCGGCGGAGGGCCGGCGGGCAGTTTCTGCGCCATCGGGCTCTGCCGGCTTGCCCAGCGCTCCCGGCTTGACCTCG
The DNA here is from genome assembly GCA_963699135.1 of uncultured Armatimonadota bacterium. Taxonomy (GTDB): domain Bacteria; phylum Armatimonadota; class Hebobacteria; order Hebobacterales; family Hebobacteraceae; genus JBEKKD01. The sequence continues at coordinate 4,244,245 of OY969415.1, forward strand.
AGGTCACGGTCTTCGACTACAAGAGCTTCGAGAAGCTAGGGCCGGCCGGCTGCAACATGTGCGCCGGGGTGATACCTGACTCGCTGGTCCGAAACCTACGCGCGCTCGACATCGATCTCCCGGAGCATGTCATCCAGAGACGGTTGGAGGGCTACCTCCTGCACACGCGTGGAGGCTCAGTCGATATCCCCACGCCCCCTGGGACCACTATCTACGCCACGTTTCGCGGCCCTGGCCCCCTCGGCATGTATCCGGCGGCCCGAGAGGGATTCGACTGGTGGCTGCTGTCTGAGGCGCAGCGGGCCGGCGCCAACCACGTCAGTAAGCTCATCACCGATGTGCGCCTGCCAGAAAGCCAGGATGGGCCGTTCGCCGTGGTATCTCGGGACGGCTTCAGCTACGAGGCCGATCTGCTGGTCGGCGCCTTTGGCGTCAACAGCAATCTGGTCAGTGTCTTCGAGCAGTTGGGCCAGCAAAGCCCTGCTGGCGATCCCTCTTCCGGCCTCAGTTACCGCGCGCCGCGCACTATCCGAGCGCGCCAGGCGGAGATATCTCTCGACCCCGATTTCATCCAGACGCAACTCCGCAATCGCGTGCCGATCTTCGCCACCGGTCGGCCGGGTCTGCGGTTCGCAGCGGTGACGCCGAAGCGGCAGCATGTGACCGTGACCCTGATCGGCGACAGCCCCGATAGGGCGATGCTCCAGGAATTCCTGCAGTCTCGGGAGCTAAGGACCCACTTCCCGGCGGGCTGGGAGATGCCGGATCACTACTGCTCCTGCGCCCCGAGAATGCCGGTGTCGCCTGCCCACAACCCCGTGAGCGACAGGCTGCTGATGATCGGGGACACGAATATCTCGCGGTATCTGAAGAACGGCATTGAATCCAGCTTCCACACTGCCATGTGGGCGGCCGAGGCCATCTGCGCCGGCATGGGCTGCGAAGTGGGCGGCGGCCCCGCAGCGGCGACGCCCTGGCCTCCTTTCGGCCGGGAGACGCTGCAAGCGCGCTACGTGTCAGTATGCCACCGCGCCTACCTGCGCGATAATCACTATGGGCGCTTGCTCTTCCGACTGCACGACTTCATCTCCCGGTCGTCGATCATGGCTCGCGCTCACCTTCAGATAGCCCAGCAGGAGCAGCAGTCTCCAGGCCCTGGAAAGCCGCTCTCAGACGTGCTCTGGGGGCTATTCACGGGGAGCGTGTCGTATCGCACCATTCTGCTGAAAGCGCTGAACCCCGCGCTCCAACTCCGGCTTCTCATGGCTACCCTGGCCGCAATGCAATGCAGTCTCCCCCTTCTCAGTCTCATTTGGTGCCGACGGCCCCGGCCGGCCGTGGCGCGTGCGGCCGGTGCTCGGAGACGGCGCGTCCTGATCGTTGGCGCGGGCCCGGCGGGCGCCTCCTGCGCCATCGCTCTGGCGCGGGCAAGCGGGGCTCCCGAGGTGGTCCTAATCGAGGGTAAGCAGTTCGGCGAGCACCAGAACCAGGACGCCGGTGTCCTCTACCGCCCGGCCCTGAACTGCTGCGGGAGGTGCTCGGCGAAGACCCCGCGCCCGGGCTGTACCAGCGCCAGATCGAGGGCTATATCCTTCATGGCCGCGAGCGCGAGATTCGCCTGGACGGGAATGAACTGGGCGAGATTCTCGCTTGCACTCCGCCGCGTGGAACTCGACTCACTCCTGCTGCAGCGGGCGAAGGCTAGCGGCGCGGAAGTGGTGCAGGCGCGGGCGACCTCGGTCGAGGTGGACCGCAATGGGGTCGTGGTCTATACCGAGGGCAGCAGCTTCCGCGGCGACGCTCTCGTCGGCGCCTTTGCGCTGGATGAAGGCATGGCCCGCGCCCTGGCCCATCGCACTCGCTATCGCCCTCCCGCCGCGCTAGAGACCCTCGCCTGCAAGATCCATCCCGCGAGTCTCGACTTCATTCCCGGTCTGCTCGAGGACTGCATCCACGTCTTCCTCCCGCGTCAGCATGAGATCGAGTTCGGGGCTTTGATCCCAAAGGGGAACCACATCACCGTGGTAGTCGCGGGTGCGCGGCTCAGTGCGCGAGACATGGACCGGTTCCTGGCGCAGGAGCAGGTGGCGCAGCACATCGCTGCGGGCAGCCGCGTCAGTGGTTACTACAAGGGCGCGTTTCCGCTGGGCCCAGCGTGTGGGCTGTGCGGCGATCGCCACGTGATGATCGGGGATGCGGCAGGACTGGTGCGACCCTTCAAGGGGAAAGGGATCAACTGCGCGCTGGAGAGCGGCCTGCGCTGCGCCCAGGCCATCCTCGCAGGGGGGTTCTCCCGCCAGGCTCTCTGCTTGGTCGAGCGAAGCCAGCGGAACCTGACCCGCGACGTCTGGTTCGGGCGGCTGGTGCGTCTGCTGGTGTGGGCGATAGGGAAGCTCGATCTCCTCGATCCCATCATCGCCCACGCCAGGCGCAGCCCCGAGCTAAGGCAGGCGCTGTTCGACTGCATCTCAGGCCGGACCACCTACCGCGATGTAGTCCTTCGCCGCTCGAACCTAAGGTGGCTGCCGGAGGTAGCTTGGCGCTGCGCAGTGCACAGGTTCGTGCCGCGCCGATGGCACACCTGAAGCCCTGCCAACGGGTCCAGTCGTCACACCCCCGTCAGCCTGCGACCGTGACCTCTACTTCTCCTTCCACTCCCGTCGCGACATCGCGCGTGGCAATGCGCCACTTGCCAGGCTCGTCACTGAGCGCGAGCGGGATGGCGCCCTTCCCCCGCCCCTTCGGCAACGCCAGCCGGAATCCGTAATGTCTCCGCTCAACTCCGTCCGGCCCATAGACGCGCACGGCCGCGACGTGATCGCCTACGCCCGCCTCCCCTGAGACGCCGAGCTTGACGGCGAAGCTGACCGCTCTGCCGACCGGAACCATCTTCGGGGTTGAGACCTTGACGGCGGAGACGGTGTAGGGGAGCCGAGCGTAGATCGCGGCATCCCCGTAGCCCAGTTGAGCGGCGACACGATCGGTGTGCCCCAGGTAGCGCCGCTGCCGGACATCGTAGGTGTGGCGCGTACCGGGGAAAGCTATGCTCACCTCGTCGCCCGCCTGGCCCAGGGAAGCGCGGGCGTCCTCCAGCGGAGGAATGCCTGTCTCATCACCAATGCTCGCCATCTCTTCGGGAACGGCCGGGTATCGTACGATACCGAAGTACTCCGTGCTGCCAGCACGGTATCGCACGGACTCGCAGGTGAGAGCCGGGTTCGCCAGGGAATCGACCACCGATGCCGGCGGGGCCATCCGCGCCTCTGCCATGAGTCGCTGAACCAGCGACACATAGCTGGCCAGCCGCTCCCGGTCCCCAAGCCCTCGGCCCAGCAGCAGAGGCGCCACTGAGCGACCCAGGTGGATCGCCTGCCCCTCGCCCGTACGCCTGCGAGCGATTTCCGGATAGCCTGCACACCAGCCACTCTCGGCGCCGGCCATCCGCACTCGCTCCCCCGCCTCCGTGCGCTGGAAGTCCAGGGGCTGCAGCGATTCGTGGGCGATGCCGAACAGCGCGTCCAGTCTTCCCCCCCTTCGCCAGGTGCAGTGCTCGTCCATCACCCCGGGCCACATATCGGCGATCACCGTCCCTCCGGCGGCCACGAATTCCTCGATCCGCGCCGCTTCCTTCTCCGAGATGGCGACGGAATGGGGCAATACCAGCAGGCGATAGCCCCGCTTCACCAGGTCGCCCTTCTCGATGTGGGAGTAGGCAACGAAGTCGTACTGGTAGCCGAGCCCTTCCAATAGATTGGTCCAGGCGATGCGGTCGCGGTTGAACAGCTCGAAGGACCTGCTGCTCCGGTTGCGCCACTCCTTGTCGACGATCTCCCCGTCCGTGATCCAGGTCCCGTGCATGCTGGGGTACGAGTAGTGAATGGCGATGCCGCAGTTGTCCCGCTCGGCATTGCTGAGCAGCCGGGCCACGCCATCGCCACGCAGTTCCCCAAAGTGCTTGGCGAGATCGGCGCCGCTCTTGCAGAACGTCAGATCGGGGTTCAAGCACGATATCTCCCAGAAGATCACGCACCCCGCAGTGTCCCCGTTGAGCAGCCGCCCCCAGAGTTGCAGGCCCAGGTCGGGGTCACTCACGCCGTAGCCAGTGCATCCAGTGCATCGCATGCCGGGATAGAAGGAACGGTTGAACTCGTCCAGGTTCTCCCCGGTATACTGCTGCATCTGGTCCACGTGGTGGTTAAGGCGGGAGTAGTCGTAGCCGTTGAAAGGATTCCCCTCCTGGTTGCCGGAGAGGCAGACCACCGCGTTGGGATCGAGACCGCGGATGATCTCTCGGCCCTCGCGGTAGGTGTCCGCCCACATCACCTCCATCCACGTGCGGTAGTCGGACCAGGGCGCGTATCTGCCGGCCTGCTGCGCCTCCTCAGCCGTAAGGGGCATGACCGCATCCCAGGAGCGATAGCTCGAACCCCACTCTTGGTTCAGGGCCTTGAGCGAGCGGTATGTCTTGCGGAGCCAGTCGCGGAAACCATCGAGGCAGCTCGGGCACCAGCAGACATCGAGCATGCCCCCGAAGTAGGTGAGCGACGGTTCCTCGTAGGCATAGTAGCTAACCGGCGAGAATCGCGCGAACCTCCCGACCTTGGTGGCGAGGTCGTTTCGGAATCGATCCCGCTGCGCTGGATCATAGAAGCACGGCTCGCGCACCAGCCACTGCTTGTCCCGGGTGGCGATATAGGCCTTTCGGCTCGCGTTCCAGCGTTCGCGGTAGTACCTGGGATGGAAGCCATAGCAGACGACGTCCGCCTGGATCTTGAAGTTCACGTGCTCGGACATCTCGGGTGAGATCGCGCCCATCACCGAGACGTTCATTCGATCCAGGCTCTTGGCGATCTCCGGCCATCGCCCCGGCGCGGGTTCCGGCAGGAAGCGGTCCATGATGATCTCGTAGTCGTCCCACACCTGCGGTATCAACACGAACAGCGCCGCGGACTTCCGGTCGAGCACTCGATCGTCTTCATTCACCTGGCACACCACCCGGCCCAGGCGCGTCAGGCAGTGGGCAGTGGTGAGTTCGTAAGGCAGGCTAGTGGTCTGATCTGCTGCGACCTCGTGCCGCGCCCTGTCGAGCACTCGGCCATAGTTGTCCTCAAACCAGATGCTGACGCTCACCTTGGCCGGGGAAGCTGCGGAAAGCTTCACAACACCCGACACCGTGTCACCAGCCGCAACCACCTCCGGCCCCGCGGTCAGTGATACGATGGACAGCCCGCGCGGCGCCTCGAACATGGCGGTTCCCCAATCGAGGACTCCGGCCTCGCCCCGCACGATGACATCGGCAAACTGACGGCCACCGTTCAGGTCCGACGGGATGGCCGTCTGCATCTCCGCTCCCGCCTGACCTCTCACCTCGATCACGCGCTGCTCGTGGTAGCGCTCGTCGCGAAAGGTCGTCGTCACCGTCACTGGTTGCGACGATCCCTGCAAGGAGACTCTGGCCGCGCCGTCGGCGGCCGATATCGCGTTGATCCGCGCCTCCGGCTCCCGGTCCGCCGCCCAGACCAGCGCCCGGCAGAGGAGCGAGTAGTAGTACTCCCAGTAGGGATAGGCCAGCTCGCACCGCCACGGGTCAGCGATCTGGGGGCTGAAGCACGAGTTCTCATACCCCAGCGCGACCACTCGGCCTTTCCCGTACGCCCGAACTGCCACCACAGGCGCCCCGCCTGCCTCGATCAGTACCTCTCCGGCCGCGGTGTAGCCGAGATGGCTCATGTGATCGAACGGCAGCGCCTCCAGCGGCACGCCAGAGGTGATGTAGTGCGGCCGAGTCGCCTTCCAGGCATCACCGGAGATGGGACGCGGGTCTTTCCAGCTATCCTCCGTAACGGGCCGCTCCTCAACGCGCTTCGGCAGGAGCGGGCTGAGTTCTGCCAGTTCGGCTAGCCTCTCCGGATCGCATCGAGGAGCGATGAGCACGAGGCCCGCGCCCCCGCGCACGCGGCGGGCGATCGCCGACCGCGCTGCCTCCGGCAGATCATGCCACGGATGCGTGCCGGGGACGACGAGCACATCGTAGGCCTGGTCGGACTCCAGGTCCTCTAGCAGGTACTGGTAGTCGATGGTGTAGGGCGCGTCGTGGGCCCCCCGCGCTTCCCGTAGAAGTCGCCGAAACCCCACACGTTGTACCCGCCGGAGTCGAGCGTGAGCGTGTCGTAGACCAGGCCGAGGCGCTGCGCCAACTCCACCACATCGCGCCCGCCTATGACGTTCGGCATCAGCCAGGCGCGAAGTGGTCCGCGGCTGTAGGGATCGGCCCACTTCACGTGAGGAGTCACCACCTCTGTGGAGTGCAATACGTCCATTCGCCCATCGGGCACCCGGCGGCCCGGGCGTGACGAGGTCAGCTCCGCCAGGGACAGGCACAGCACCACCACTGCGACCGCTACGAGCTCGATCACGGCACTCCCCCTGTGATACTGGTGTTGCTCCCCGCAAAGCGGTTCGGAGTCAGCTCCTCATCGCTTCGGTTCGGGAAAGATGCTCTTCGCGTCAGACGGCGCCATCGGAGCCTGGTAGCCCGGGGGCGTCACCTCGAAGGTGAGAGGCTTGAGGAACTCGCGATTCTCCGGCTTCGACAGGAACCGCTTGCTCAGGTCGATGAGAGTCTGCTTCCCGCCCTTTGCCGCCGGGTAGTCGATCAGCTTATCTCTCAGCCAGTAGTTCAGCACCGGGCCGCCCGTCCAGTTGTCGCCCCCGTGCTCGAGGTAGTAGTCCTGCTGGGCGCTGGAAAACAGGTAACCGGCCACTTTCTCGCTGAACGGTGCAAGCCCCGAAGCCATGTATGACCCCTGGGTGTACTCCGGCGGCCGCGTACCATCGACGCGGGACCACTGCGGATGCTCGATATCACCATTCCAGCACATCTCGAGCTGGGTCCGCAGGAAGCGGTCCATGTCGGTCTTGTCGAACACTAGCCCGGCATCGTAGAGGACCGCTGCCTGCTCCAGGCTGCTTGCGTAGTAGCCTCCGCGGTGCTCGGGCCCGATCCAATGCTTCCAGCACGCGGGACTCAACACACTTACGTCCCAGGCGCCGGCCGGGTCCCAGTAGTTCCACTCGTAGTGTCCATCCTTCAGGGTCAGGGAGCGCTTGAACCGGGTTCCAAGCTTGGCCGCCTTCTTCAGGTATTCATCATCGCCCGTTACCCGGTAGAGAGCGACCAAACCGCGAACGATGATCGAATGCTTGTTGTGAGGCATGGTCAAGCGGATCAGATCCGGCCGGAAGCCCTTGGCTGGCATGCGGTAGACCGCCCCCGCGTCGCCCATGTCCACGTAGTCTCCGCGCACATCGTGCTTCTTGACCAGATGGTTCACGATGAGGTCGAGATACTCGGCCCGCTGCTTGGCGTACCTCTTGCCTAGCGCCTCGTCCGCCGCGACCAGGGACAGGAAGTTGCATACCGTCTCGGTCACGCTGAAGCTGGAGATCACCGCGTCGACCTTACGCTCGGTGTCATTCGGATCGGCGGAATCGGGTTCGACCTTGCCGTACCAGCCCAGGAAACCATCGGGTCCGGCGGTCAGCGCCGACCGCATATTGTCGAAGACCTGCACGAAGATATCCAGGTACTTCGCATCGCCAGTGAGCTGGTAGGCCGTCAGCGGCATTCGCAAATACGGCATCACCCGCCAGGTCATCGCCTCGATCTCGTCGGAGTCCTCTTCGGCCATCGCCCGGCAGTGGGCGGGGGTGATTCGCGCCGGAACCTCTGTCACTTGTTCGAGGAAACCAGCGACGATCTGCTGGTCCTTCGGGTCGGTCACCTTCATCGGCTGGGCGGCTCCCGCTGCCAGCGCCACCATCGCGATCATAGCCACTACCATCAGCATGAACATGCTCTGCTCTCCTCGGTTCCCCACGTGTCTCCACTTCTTTCAGGCGCCCTCCGCCAGTTCAACCCACCAGATTCCTTCGATTCGCCAGATACTCCTCGCGAGTGCCCAGCTCTTCCAGCATTCGCACGTGTTCTGCATGAAGCTGCTCGGCCACCCCCCGGTTTTCGGCGAACACATTACGCTCCTGCTTTGGATCGCTGGGCAGGTGGTAGAGTTCCGGGCCGCCCTGCCCCGCCCACAGTCTCCGGTGCACGCGCTTGATGCTGTCCACCATCGCGGTCTCGGCCCCGCCACCCTCCGCGAACTCCTCGCCAGGGTAGATCAGTGACCATTCACCCTTCGTGATGGTCGTGAACTGGATCGAGCGGGCCCCATGGATAATCGAAGGCGAGGTCACCGCCAGTGGCCTATGCTCCTCTGCTCCGCCTTGTAGCACGGGAACCAGAGACCTGCCTTGCACACTATCGGGTACATCCACTCCGGCGAGGTGCAGGATGGTCGGCATCAGGTCTGGCGGCTGCGCGTACGCATCTCTCCGCCCCGGCTTCTGCCAGGGGAGTCTGACCATCAGTGGGATGCGCGCCACCTCCTCGTATAGGGGGACGGTGGAGTAGAACTCGCCGGACAGCAGCGACTTGCCCATCAGCCCGTGCTCGCCGTGGTAGAAGCCATGGTCGGTAGTGAAGATCACCACCGTATCCTCCCGCAGCCCCAGGTCATCGATGCGATCCAGCAGCCTCCCCACCCAGCGATCCACCATGGTCGCTTCGCCCGCGTAGAGCGCGCGGACATGCTTCAGCTCGGCCTCGCTCAGGAAATCGCAGGGCGCATAGAGAGGGTAGATGACCTCTTCCCCCTGATAGCCCGGGTCGTAGAGATCCACGTACCACTGGGGCGGGTCCCACGGCTCGTGGGGGTCGAAAGTGTCGACGTAGAGCAGGAACGGGCCGTCGTTCCTGTTCTCCTCCAGCCATCGCGCGGCCCTCGCGCAGGTACGCGGGGCGAAATAGTCTTCCTCGCCTCTGCGGTCTGACACATTGCGCAGATACTGCTTGACGGAAGTCTCGGGGAGCCGCAGCTTCTCCGGCGCGCAGGGGAGGACAGGATCGCGCGGGCTGGTCCGCCAGTGATCGTTCTCCTGTCCTCGAATCCACTCCCATCCTGTGAAGCCGCGGCTGTAGTTGAACCCGCGTTGAAGGATGTGAGGGGTGTCGGCGATCATCATGGTGGAATAGCCGGCGCGGCTCATCACTTCTGCCAGCACCACCTCGTCAGGCGGAAGCGGAGCCCAATCGGAGTAGGTGAAAGTATAGCGGCCGGTCAGCACGTCCCGCCGGTTCGGGACCGTTGGGAACGAGGCCGTATATGCGCGGTCGAAGACGACCGACTCCGCGGCCAGCCGGTCCAGCCGTGGGGTGTGGATCCACGGGTTCCCGTAGCACCCCAGATGATCCCGGCGGAACGTGTCGGATACGATCACGACGAAGTTCATTCCCGCCTCCCGCTTCTCAGCCCCATCCCGAATCGTCGGGGAAGACGTTGGTGTACTTGATGCTTCTCCGCGGTTCGGCCATCATCTCCGTCACCGCATCGCGCCAGACTCGGTAGTGAGCCGTTCCCTTGTGCCTGTCGGCGTCCTGTGGGGTGCGATACACCTCGACCAGGACGAACCGCGTGGAGTCGTCGGCTTGCTGGACGACGTCGAAGCGCGCCACCCCAGGCTCCCTGATGCTGTTGCGGGCGTTCTCTCTGGTAGCAGCCTGGAACTGCTCCACGCACTCCGGCTTGACCACGACATGCACGTGAACGATGAACATGGCCGTTCCTCCCCCAACTGCTCATTTCATCCTTACTCGGCCCTCGTCGCGCCACCTTCCGCCGCGGGCCCAGCTTGTCAGTGGGAAGGTCGGCTCGGCGCGCGCGGCCAATAACCAGCGGGGCGGAACTCATCAGGGAGCGGCCAGGGGAGACGAGGGCTGTGACCGGCGACCGAAGTGTATCGCTGCGGGCGGGGCTGCTGCGCTATCCAGTGCCGGCGCTTTCCGTCCTTGCCGCCGCGCTGTGGTATCTCCTCTGGCGCTTCAGCCACACCGACCTCACTCTAGACATGCGGGCGGCACAGATCGCCTGGTTCTTCTCGGCGTTCCTGGTCTTCCTGATCGCCGTCGGCCTCGTCAACCTCCTCGCCGGACAGGCTTCCCGCCGCGGGGTCGTCTTCATCATCGCCGCCGGCATCTTCTTCCGTCTCAGCCTGGCGCCGGTGCGGCCCGTAACCACCTCGGATATCTACCGGTATCTGTGGGAGGGCCGGGTGGTCAATGCGGGTGGGAATCCGTTTCGCGACCCGCCCAACTCACCGCGGCTCTCTGGCCTGCGCGATTCAGTGTGGCGGCTCGTACAGCTCAAGGACGTCCCAGCGGCCTACCCCCCGGTGGCGCAATACGTGTTCGCGCTGTCGGATCGTCTCCCTACAGGCCACATCATCACTCTGAAGCTGATTTTCGCGCTCTTCGACATCGGGACACTGCTGCTGCTCCCGGGCCTGCTCGCCGCTCTTGGCCGGCCGCGCGAATGGGTGCTGCTGTACGCGTGGCATCCCCTGATCGTGGGTGAAGTCGTTGCCCGCGGCCACCTCGACAGTATCGGAATCTTCTTCCTGGTGCTGACGCTGCGCCTGGCTGCCCTGCCCTCGCCAAGAGGGAAGGCGCTGGCCGGCGCCGCCCTCGCCGCGAGCGTCCTGGCGAAGGGATACGCCATTCTCGCGCTGCCGTTTCTGCTGCTCTCGGCCCGGCCCCGCCGCCTTTGGTTCGCGCTGGGATTCGCGTCCGTGGCGGTCGCGGCCTATCTGCCCTTCGCATCGGCGGGTTTGGGCGTATTCGATGGCATCAGGATCTACAGCCGCGACTGGGTGGGCTACGGGAGCATCTTCCCACTACTCGACGCGGCGCTCTCTCGATTCACCCCGGAGCATGCGGCCCTCGCACGCGTCCTCTGCGGCCTGGGAATCCTGGCCTGGGTGATCGTCCTATTCTTGCGACGGCGGGGGGACAGCCGGCTGGAAACAGCCTGTGATACCACGTTCCTGGCGCTGGCAGGGCTCTATCTGTTTAGCCCAGTGCTCTACCCCTGGTACCTCTCGTGGACAGTCCCCTTCCTCTGCCTGCGGCCCCGCCTCGGGTGGCTAATCCTTACCGGGACCGTCTTCCTGTTCTACGCGCAGGCGTTCACGCCGGCCCGCACCGGCTTCTGGTACGTGAACCTGCTGGAGTATGGCGTGCCGCTACTGGTGGCAGGCGCGTTCACGCTACGCGGTCGCAGTGCTGGAGCGTCCGGGGATGATGCGACGACCGAGTCTGTGCCAGCTACGACCTGATGCGCCCCCCGGCGAGTTGGCCAACGACCGCCGATATTATCAGCAGCGGGATCGCCCACATCCCGATCCCGGACAGAATTCGACAGGCCACGATCAATGGGATGGAGAGGTGGACGTATACGAACCAGCGCCAGGAATATGGCCGGCACCGACTGCGGAGGTAACCCAGCGGGACGTTCACCGACAGAGCCAGGGCCACCAGCCCGCCTAGCGGCATAGCGCCACCGCCTGAGACTGCGCGGATCTGCGGGCTCTCATCGAGGCCTGGGCCAGTCTCAACCGTACACGCCGCAGACCTTGTTGATGGCGACAGCGACCTGCCGGCAATCCCCGGCCGTCCACCACTGGTCCGTGTAGATGTAGACTGCCCGGCTGAGCAGATCGACCGACCGCTTGCACATGTCCTCCGAGTACTTCGGCAGCGGACCTTCGTAGTAGGCGCAGGTGAACGGGCAGCCTTCGGGCGTCGCCGTCTTCTGCTTCAGGATGTGCTCCCAGTAGCTGTAGATGTGCCAGTCCCGGGACGACTTGGTGCCGCGAGATCCTGCGCTCAATCCCTCCGCCCGTAGCGCAGTCGCGATGCTTTCCGCGGCCTGGCGATCCTTGGCCAGCAAGATCAGGGAGTAGCCTACATCTCCCATGGTATCGTTGCTGCGCCGGAGCCGCGTCTCAGGGAACTCCTTGAGCGCGCCGGTGATGCGCCGCAGCACGGTGCTGTAACGCTTCGCCTGCGCCTTGGTCTTCTTCAGTTGCACCAGGTTCGCCGCGCCCTCCATCTCCGACATGCGGAAGTTCTGGCCGCAGAACAGCTCGCCCGCCCGTCGCTCCTCCGCGTATCTGTCTGGCCGCCAGCAGGCCGCGGTATCGTGCTGGCTCCGCGCCCGAATGTCGAGCCACTCATCATCAGTCAGCACCATCCCGCCCTCGCCGGCTCCGGTGATCTTGTAGGAGCTGAGGCTGAAACACCCCATATTACCGATGGTGCCCAGAAGTCGTCCCTGGAAGCTCCCGCCGCACGACTGCGCGTTGTCCTCAATCACCATGAGCTTATGCTTGCGGGCGATCTTCATGATGCGGCCCATATCGCAGCAGTTTCCGACCATATGGACCGGCACGACCGCCTTCGTCCGCGGGGTGATCTTCCGCTCCACGTCGGCCGGGTCGATGGTGAGCGAGTCATCCACCTCGGCGATCACGGGGATTGCCTTGGAGGTCACGACCGCCGCCGCCGTAGCGAAGAACGTGTAGCCGGGAACGATTACCTCGTCACCGGGGCCGATCCCGCAAGCGACATAGGCGGCGCTCAGAGCCGACGTCCCTGAGTTCACCGCCAGCGCGTGCTTGACGCCGAACAGGTTCTTGGCGTAGGCCTCCAGCTGGTCGACCTGCGAGGGCCTGGGGTTGTAGTAACGCGCGAGCTGAGGCGAAGGCCGATCGGCCTCCTTCGCCAGCACCTTCTTGATCTGCTCCTGCGCCCCCCGACTGTAGCCGAAAACGTCGGCCAGCGCGATGAACTCCTCGATCCCGATCTTCGGCTTGCCCTTACCCTGGTAGCCCTTGATCGCCTTCTTCCCCCCGTTGACTGCCAGGGCCTCCGGGGATGCCGCACTACTCTTCGCCATCTTACTCCCTCCGGTCTCTACTCAACTCGATTTCCGCTACCAGGTACTCGCCACGGCCGGCGTCTCGCTGCGCGGTACCAGACTCAACGCGCCGCTCCGGCACATGCTGCGGCAGACCCCACAACCATAGCAGGCCAACTGGTCCACGACCACCTTCTTGCTGGTTGCGCTGTAGCCCAAGGCGCCGAACTGGCAGCCCCGCATACAGGACCGGCACCCGGTGCAGGTGTCCGGGTCGGCCGTAGCCACGTACTCCCCGCGAAACATGATCTTCACATCGTGAACGACCGTCGACTGCATCGCCATGCAGTCCGCTCGGTCGCAATTGCAGATGCCGCCGATGAAGGGCGTCATGAATGTCCAGACGGTGTGACACAGCCCTTCCTTCTCATGCTCGGCGAACGCCTCAAGCGCCTCCTCGCGGGTGAGCCGCTCGGTAACCGGGCTGTCGGGGCCGGAGACGAAGCTGTTGTCTATCTCCCCGAGCACTTCCCCCAGCCCACCGCTGGGGTCGAGTGAAATGCCGTAGCAGTACCGCGCTTCCTTGCCGAGTAGTGAGTGGCGGCAGATGCACGGCACCCGAGCGATGAAGTTCACGAACCCGAAGATTTGCTCGACATCCTCGATTGGCAGCACCTGGCCGAAGTGCTCCTTCTTCATCTTGCGCGTGGCGGCGCTGCTGATGGATCGCCTTACGAAGGGCGGCAGCTTGCTCAGCTTCTCGAGCTGCACCGCGGTATCCGACACACCACCGGGCTTGGTGAAGAAGTCCGTGATCACCTTCCGCCGGCGCACGTCACTCAGCAGATCCCACCGCGTAGTTTCTGGCGTCGAGATACCACTTCTTCCCCTCGCCGTGCTGGACACAGAACTCACACATAGCCGGCCTCCCTCACTCCGAGGTCTAGCGACTCTGGGAATCGCACAACAGAGAATTCCGCATCGGCTCTCTATGGTCCTGTTCGCGAGGGACTCCGAGGAAGGGGCGCGGCGCTCCTGTCTGGAAACACAGTGACTGGCTGGGCGGGAGCCGGAAGGGCTCCTCGCCGCCGGCGATTCACCTCATTTCTGGCTCACGAGAGGCGTGCCATGGCTGACGCGATCACCATTCGGGTCAACGGGGTAGAGCGCACGCTCGCAGTCGACGGCGACCGCAATCTGCTGAGCGTTCTTCGCACCGAGCTTGGCCTCACTGGGACCAAGTACGGATGTGGGGAGGGACACTGCGGCGCCTGCACCGTGCTGCTCGACGACCAGGCCGTCCGATCCTGCGTTCTCCCAGTCTCTGCGGTCGGCGGGCGCTCCATCACCACCATCGAGGGCCTCGCCGAGAACGGGAAGCTCCATCCGGTGCAGGAAGCGTTCCTTGAGGCCCAGGCCATGCAGTGCGGCTACTGCACGCCGGGCCAGATTCTGAATGCGGTATCACTACTGCGCCGGAATCCGCGCCCGTCGGAGCCTGAAATCAGGGACGCTATGTCCGGCAACCTCTGCCGGTGCGCCACCTACGTGCGGATTCTCCGCGCCGTCCAACTCGCTTCGCAGAAGCTATCTGGGTAGGGAGGAGAGCTATGGATACCTCCGGGTCTGGCATCACCCGTCGCGAGTTCCTGGGCCTGGCGGGAGGCCTCATGATCCTGATCGGCCTGCCTCGCGGACTCGCCTCCGCCGCTGAGGACACGGCAGAGGCCGAGGACATCAATGCCTGGCTCCTCATCACGCCCGACAACCGTGTCACCGTCTTCTCGGGGAAGGTGGAGATCGGCCAGGGGCTTCGCACGTCCTTCGCTCAGATGGTGTCCGACGAACTGACGATTCCGTTCTCCTCCGTCGAGATGATCATGGGCGACACGACCCGCGTCCCGTACGATGAGGGCACTTTCGGCAGCGAGTCCACTCGCACCGTTGGACGGCAGATCCGCGCCGCCGCGGCCACCACGCGAGAGATCCTGAAGAACATGGCGGCGGAGCAGTGGGGCGTAAAGCCCGCGGACCTCGTCGTCCGGGACGGCCGCATGTCCCTTGCCAACGACCCCAGCAAGTCCACCAGCCTCGGCGAGCTGACCCAGGGGAAGCGCATCACTCGCACCCTCAAGGGTGATGCGGAACTCATGCCGGCCAGCCAGTACAAGGTCGTGGGTAAACCGATTCCACGCGTGGACGGACCCGCCATCGTCACCGGGGGGGAGCAGTTCGTCGGCGATATCCGCCTCCCAGGAATGCTCTACGGTGCGGTACTCTACCCGCCGGCTCTTGGCGCCCGCCTGACGGGCGTCGACGCCCGCGAGGCCGAAAAGCTCCCCGGCGTGGTGGCGGTGGTGCAGGAGGGTGACTTCGTCGGCATCGTTGCCGAACGCGAGGACATCGCCAGAAGCGCCCGCGGAGCCATCAAGGCCACCTGGCAGGAGGCGAAGCCCGCGGTCCAGGCATCTCTCTATGACAACTTCCGCCGGACCGCGTCGCCCGAGGACACCGTCGTTGACGACAAAGAGGTCGCCTCCTCTCTGGCGAGCGCTCGCCACAGCTTCAATGCCACCTATCGCACCGCCTACGTTGCCCACTCCCCGATGGAGCCCCATATCGCGCTCGCCGACTTCAAGGACGGCGGTGTCACCGTCTGGTCGAGCACGCAGACTCCGTTCCCGCACCGCGACGATCTGGTCAAGGCCCTCGGTTTGGATGCTACCAAGGTTCGCGTCCTGGTGCCGCGGGTCGGGGGCGGTTTCGGTGGGCGAGAGAACTCCGACGTTGCCGTCGCCGCGGCCCGTCTCTCACGCGCGGTGAAACGACCCGTGATGGTTGGCCAGACCCGTGCGGAGGAGCTTACCTGGAACTACTTCAAGCCCGCCGCTCTGATCGACGTGCGCTGCGGCGTCAGCGACGCGGGCCTGATCACGGCCTGGGACTGCGACGTCTACAACTGCGGCGACCGCGGGGCGGAGCCGGCGTACGGATTCCCGAAGCACATCCGCACTCTCGGCTGCGAATACCCCCTCGCACAGGGCGCGTGGAGGGGCCTCGCCGGTTCCGCCAACACCTTCGCCATCGAGTCGCACATGGATGAAATGGCGAGCGCCCTCGGGGTCGATCCGGTCGCGTTCCGCCTCCGCCACCTCGACAATGACCCGCGCCTGGCGAAGACGGTGCAGGCGGCGGCCGAGAAGTACGGATGGAAGCCCCGGAAGGCCCCGACGGGCCAGGGAGTGGGCTTCGCCTGTGGCAACGATGCCGGCTCCTGCTGCGCCGAGATCGCCGAGATCGACTTGGACAAGGCTACCGGAGTCGTTCACGTGCGGCGCGTCGTCGTGTCCCACGAGAGTGGGCTGGTCATAAACCCGGACGGCATCACCAGCCAGATCGAGGGCGGCATTACCATGGGCCTGGGGATGACGCTGCAGGAGGCCGTGCGCTATGAGAACGGCAAAATCCTGACCGACAGTTTCGGCAGTTACCGCCTCCCCACGATGAAGGACGCGCCCGCGATCGAAACCGTGCTGGTGGACAATCCGACCCATCCCCCGGAAGGCGCCGGGGAGCCGCCGGTCTTCCCGATTGCGGCCGCCGTCTCCAACGCCATCTTCGATGCCACCGGCAAGCGGTTGCGGGAGCTTCCCCTCTCGCCGGAGCAGGTACTGGCCGCGCTAAAGGCCTAGTCGGCGCTTGCACTCGTCCAGGATGTCGGTGGTCCGCGAGGCGCCGATTCGCGTCGCTCCACGGCACCGCGAAATGCAAGCGGCGCGTCCAGGTCGCGTATGCCCCCGGCCGCTTTCACCTGCACCGCCGCCGGTGAGTGCTCGCGCATCAGCCTCACGTCGTCCAGCGTCGCTCCGCCGCTGCCATACCCGGTCGACGTCTTCACCCAATCGACGCCGATCTCCCCGCAGATCCGGCACAGCTCGATCTTCTGGCCGTCGGCGAGGTAGCAATTCTCGAATATCACCTTCAGCTTCTGCCCGCGTCCGTGAACCAGCTCGCAGATCGCCCGGATCTCGTCGCGCACGTAACGCCAGTCCCCGCTCACCGCCGCGCTTATGTTGGCAACCATGTCCAGTTCCTCGCCGCCGTCATCCAGGGCCTGCCGCGCTTCCGCCAGCTTCGCCGCCGTGGTGTGCCCTCCATGCGGGAACCCGACCGTCGCGCTCGCCTTCACCCCACTCCCCGCGAGGATTTGGGCGGCGCGCTGGAGGAAGTACGGCATCACGCACACGCTCGCCACCTCATACTCTGCCCCGACCCTGCATCCGCGCTCGAGGTCTCCTGCGGTCATTGCTGGGTTGAGCAGCGAGTGGTCGATCATCTTTGCGATGTCGAGACAGACGTAGCTCACGCATCACTCCTGTGCGGCCTGTGCTCCTCGTCAGACACCGGCCGCCGGATCACGGCCACCGCGTGCGGTAGCGCCGCCCACACCGCCTCCAACGACTCCACTGCGCCTCTCGGGCTGCCGGGTAGGTTTACGATCAGGCTGCCGCTCCTCACGCCGGCCGTCCCTCGCGAAAGCATCGCGTGGGGGGTCGAGCGCAGACTAGCGGCGCGAATTGCCTCGGCGATCCCTGGAACGACGCGCTCGATCACCATCACGGTCGCCTCGGGCGTGACATCCCGCGGCGCCAGCCCGGTGCCGCCGGTCGTTATCACCACCTCCGCCAGAACGCACAACTCGACCAGCGCACCCGCAATCAGGTCCTGCTCGTCCGGCACCACCCTGACCTCCGCGACGCACGCGCCCTTCGATTGGGCCATCTCGCGCAATCGGGGGCCCGTCGCGTCCGGCCTCTCACCACGGGTCGCGCGATCGCTGACTACCAGGATAGCTACGCGCAGCTTCCCGCTGGGGGGTTCATTCATCGGCGATCACCTCGATGGCGTCGCCCGCGCTTACCGCGCCACCGCGCAGCACGCGGGCGAACACGCCGTGAGTGGGCATGACGCAGGTGCCGGCCTGCTCGAAGATCGCGCAGCGGTCGCGGCACTCCTTCCCGATCTGCGTGACCTCAAGCAGCGCCTCCCGACCGACCCTCAGTCGCGTGCCCACTGGCAGCTCATGGACCGCGATCCCTTCCGTGGTCAGATTCTCGGCGAAGTCCCCCGGGGAAAGCCGCAGCCCAAGCGCCCGCATCTGCTCGATGCTCTCCGAGGCGAGCAGGCTCACTTGCCTCTCACTGCCCGCGTGAGCGTCCCCGCACCAGGCCGTGGTCGATCCTCAGCGCGCCCGCCGCCACGGGCCGCTTCTTCTCGCCCTTCTTCGCCGAGAGACAGACGGCGACTATGGCGCCTTTCGTTCCCACTTCCCGCTCTTTCCTCCCGACTTCCGCCGAAGGGCGATTTCGCCGATCTCCATGCCCGGATCGAGTGCCTTCGCCATGTCATAGATGGTCAGCAGCGCAGTCGACACCGCAACCAGCGCCTCCATCTCGAAACCGGTCGCTGCCTTCCCTCGCACCGTCGCCGTGACCCTCACTCCCGGCAAATTCGGGTCGCACCTCGCCTCCACTACGGCCCCGCTGAAAGGGACGACGTGGCAGAGCGGCAGCAGGTGTGGGGTAAGCTTCGCCGCCAACACCCCCGCTGTCTCCGCCGGCGAGATCGCATCCCCCTTCGGCAGTTGCTCCGCCTCGATCGCGCGCAGCGTGGCCAGGCCCATCCTGATACTGCCCTCGGCCGTCGCCTGGCGCGCCGTCGCGCGCTTGGCGCCGACATCCACCATCCGCGCCCCCTTCTTGAGCGGCCGACCGCTAGCCGGCACTCGCCAACCTCCTCCGGATCGCCTTGTATGCCTCTCGCGGCCCCCGGGCCGTGGGCAACATGCCAGTCACGAAGTCACACTCCATTGACCGGGTAGATGACCGCAACCTGCTCATTCGCCTTCAGCCCTTCGCTCTCTTCCGGGATCACCACCAGCGAATTCGCGCCCACCGTCGAGGTCAGCATGGCCGAACCCCGCTTCGAGGAGGGGTCAGTCACGTATCCTCCGCCCTCCGACCGCGTGACCGCCTGTCGGTACTCGCGCCGGCCTGGCCTGTGGGAAATGTCGCTCGCCAGCGTCGCCTGCACCGTCGGCGGAAGGCACTGCGTGCGGCCAAGCGTCTTGCGCAAGGCCGGCGCGACCAGCAGCTCGAACGTTACCATCGCCGACACCGGATTGCCTGGCAGCCCGAACAGCGGCCGACCGCTCACCCTCCCGAATGCCACCGGCTTGCCTGGCTTGATCAGCACGCGCCAGAACTTCATCTCCCCCAGTCGCTCGAGCGCGGCCTTCACGAAGTCATACTCCCCGACCGAGACCCCTCCCGTTGTGAGGATCATATCGGCCTCGGCGCAGCGGCCGAGCGCGTCCTCCACCGCTTGCTCATCGTCTTCGACGTGCAGCAGTTGACCGACGGCCGCCCCCGCCGCAAGCACGCGGCACGCCAGCAACGTCTGATTGCTGTTGTAGATCGTCCCCGTCCTCAACTGCTGCCCTGGTTGCACGAGTTCCGAGCCGGTTGTGATGACCGCCACCCGCGGCCGCCTCACGACACTCACCGTGACATGGCCGAGCGCCGCTGCCAGGGCGAGTTCCCCCGGCCCCATCACCTGCCCCGGCGAGAGCGCCACCTGGCCTCTCTCGATATCCTCTCCGGCCGGACGGACATTGTCCCCCGGCTTCACCGGAACGAAGACCTCTACCTGGCCGGGCGCGTCGGGCCGAGTGTGTTCGACGATCACCACCGCGTCTGCGCCCGGCGGCATCATCGCACCGGTCATGATCCTAGCCGCCGCTCCGCGTGCCACGGTCCGCCCTGGCACGGCCCCGGCGGCGATATCATCGATGACCTGGAGTAGGCGAGGACTCCCCGGCGTGGCCCCTCGCGTGTCCTCGGCGATCACTGCATAACCATCCATCGCCGAGTTGTCGAAGGGGGGCAGCGGAACCTGCGCCGTCACCGAAGCTGCGAGTACGCGCCCCAGGGCGTCCACCAGCCCCGCCGGCTCAGCCGGCAGCGCCGATACAGTCGAAAGCACTATGTCTTGGGCTTCGTCGAGCGTGAGCACGCAGGTCTCCGTGTGGTCATCCACCGATGGCGAACATGGCGCGAGCAGGTCTCACAAACCCCTCCTCGCTCATGTCATGGCCAACGGGTTTCGCTGCTGCCGCCGCGGTGAACGCGGCAACCAGGGCAGATCGCGGCTCATCAGACGACAGCGCGGGTCTCAGGTCCTGCTCGGATCGAGAGAACAGGCATGCTCGCAGGAACCCGTCGGCAGTGACGCGAAGGCGATTGCACCGATCGCAGAACGGGTGAGAGATGGCCCCGATCAGGGAGACCATTGTCGGGCCCAATCCAAGCAGGTAGTGGTCGCCGGGGCTGTCGTCCGGGGGAAGAGGCGTCAGAGAGAACACCTCTTCGATCCGCTCTCGGACCTCATCGGCGTAGACTGTCGCGCTGGGAAGCCACTCCTCTCGGCCGTCGAGAGGCATGAACTCGATGAACCGTAGGTGGTACCCCGCCTCTCCCGCGAACCGCACCATATCCAAGATCTCGTCGTCGTTCCGTCCGCGCATCAGCACGACGTTCATCTTGATCGGGCGCAGCCCAGCGCGCTCCGCCGCCTTCAGGCCATCGAGGACGTTCCCCAGCGCGTCCTGCCCGGTGATCTCCCGGAACCGGTCGCCTCGCAGCGAGTCCAGACTCACGTTCACTCGGCTCAGCCCCGCCTCGGCAAGTTCGGCTGCCATCTGCTTCAGCAGGAGACCGTTTGTGGTAAGTGCGAGGTCAAGGCCGGCGCTCAACTGCGAGAGGCGCTTTACGATACCGGTGAGGCCGGCTCGCAGCAGCGGCTCTCCCCCGGTCAGTCGGATACTCCTAATGCCGCACTCGACCGCGGCCTCGGCAATCATGACGATCTCGTCGGCCGAGAGCAAACGCCCCGCAACTGTGCCCTCGTCTGCCGGCCGCGGCCGGCAATAGTGGCACCTGAGGCTGCACTGATCGGAGACGGCCAGGCGCAGGCGCGTGATCCGCCTACCCCACCGGTCGACGAGAGATGACACCTGTGGCTCCTGCAAGGCTTACTGCTGCTTCACGATGCAACATAGTACTTCCACGCCAAGTACAGGAGTCCTGGCAGTCGCGCACGTCGCCCTGTCGCTCCCGTCGCTGCGCGTGCAGGTCGCGTGGCCCTAGGCCGATCGCCTTGTCCGATTCCGGCACGATTGCCGCTGCCAGGGTCCCTTCCGTGACAGGACATCGCTCCATCACCCTGAACAACACCCCAGCCGTTCACACAGGAGGCCGGAAATGGGCGTAGGCAGACGGCATCTGCTGATCGGTTTCTGCTTGGTCGCAGCCGTTATCGCGGCCGGCGCGCTCTCTATCTCGCCTGCCCAGGAGGCGAAGACCAGCGAGTGCGTCGCCTGTCACGAAAAGGCTACCCCTGGCATTGTGGCGGACTGGCGAAGTGGGAAGATGGGGAAGATCGTTGACTGCTCGATCTGCCACGGCGGCAAGCACACCAGTGCGGCCGACAGCAGCCTTGCAGTGATGCCGAGCGCCAAGGAGTGCGCCCTCTGCCACCGGACCCAGGCCGACCGCTTCTCTCAGGGGAAGCACGCGCTCGCCTGGGTCGCCATGGAGGCCATGCCCAGGACAGCCCACCAGCCGAAGGGCATCATCGAAGGAGGCAAGGGCTGCGGCGGGTGCCACCGGGTAGGGGAGGACAGCGGAAAGTGCGACTCCTGCCACACCAGACACAAGTTCTCCGTCGAGGAGGCGCGCAACCCGCTGGCCTGCGCCACCTGCCACATGGGCTTCGACCATCCCCAGTGGGAGATGTGGTCCACTTCGAAGCACGGCGTGATCTACCAGATGGACCCCACTGCCAATCGCGCCCCCACCTGTCAGCGCTGCCATATGCCCGGTGGCGACCACCGCGTGATGACTGCCTGGGGCTTCCTGGCGCTGCGGCTGCCCGCACCTGATCCCGAGTGGGATGGCTGGCAGACCACCATCCTGAAGGGCCTGGGAGTGCTCGACCCCGACGGCAAGCCCACCTCTCGCTTGGACGTCGTCAAAGCGGGCAAGGTGGCGCGATTGACCGTTGAGGAGTGGCAGACCGAACGCGACGCGATGCTAGAGAACTGCACCGCCTGCCATTCCCGAGGATATGCAAAGCGGAACCTGGACACCGCCGACTCCCTGGTCCGCGCTTCCGACCAGTTGATGGCGGAGGCGATCGACACCGTCGCCGGACTCTACCGCGATGGCCTCGTCAGGCCGGCCCCCGACCAACCGTATCCCTACCCTGACATCCTCACCTTCTATGACGCCCGCACTCCGGTCGAGCAGAAGCTCTACGAGATGTTCCTCGAGCACCGAATGCGCACGTTTGAGGGCGCCTTTCACATGAACCCCGACTACATGCACTGGTATGGCTGGGCGCCGATGAAGACTACCCTCGTGGAGATCAAGGAGGACGCCGCGCGCATTCGTGCCGCGGGCGGCGCCGCCCGCACTCCCGCCGCAGAGTAGCCGGCGAGGTAAGAGTTCAGTCTCCGTGAGAATGTGCACTGGATCGGAGGAATAGGTCCTATGTGGAGAATCTTGCGGCGGCGACTCGGGAAGAGCTGATTGCGATCATCGAAGCGCTGGCGGCGCGGGTGGCGGCGCTGGAGGAAGAGAATCGTCGCCTGCGCGGGGGTGGGGGCAAAGACGTACCGGCGTGGGTGAAACCGAATCGACCCAAGAAGGAGAAGGGGGAGCGCAAGCATCGTGCTCAGGCATGCGTGCGCCGCCGAGAAGAGCCCGATGAGATTCACGAGCATACGATGGAGCGCTGCCCGGACTGCGGGCGCAAGCTGGGCGGGGGCTGGAAGCATGGCAGCCACCAGGTAGTAGAGATCGTGTTGCCCCAAGTGAGAGTGATCGAGCACCGGGCGATAGCGCGCTGGTGCGGGGTGTGCCGGAAGCGATGGATACCCAGCTTGCAGGGCAGTGAGTTGGGAGTGCAGGGTCGGCGTCGCTTCGGGGTGAGCGTACAGAGCACGGTGGCGGCCTTGCATGGAGCCTTCCGAGTCCCGATGAAACAGATTCGCTGTTTGCTTGGGGAGCTGTGGGGATTGCGCATCAGCGATGGCGAGATCGTGGCTTTGCTGGATGGAGTAGCGCGGGCGGGCAGGCAGGAAATGGAGCGGCTCCATGATCGGGTGCGGGGCTCTCCGGTGGTATGCGTGGACGAGACGGGATGGCGCCAGGACGGGCAGAACGGATGGCTGTGGACCTTTGCGACCCCGCAAGTGCGCTACTTCCAGTACCGCAAGACGCGCTCGGGGACAGTAGCCGAGGAGGTGTTGGGCAAGGAGTTCAAAGGCAAGACGGTCTGCGACTTCTATGCTGCTTACAATCGGCTGCTCAACGAGATTCAGCGGTGCTGGGCGCACCTGCTACGGGACCTGCACGCGCTCAAGGAGAAGCAGGCGGACTGCCCCGACGCGATATCCTGGGCGGAGGCGGTGAAGGCTGTCTACGAAGAGGCGAAAACACAGTCGGCGCGTGCCAGCGCACTGGAGTTGAACCGGCTGCAGCGTCGCCGTCTGCGGGAGCGACTCGAAGCGCTGTTGGAGGCGATGGCGGGGCCGGTGGCGCGCAATCCGCACGCGCCCCACTGCGTGCTGGCGCAGCGGATCATGAAGCATCTGGGGGAGATGTTCGTCTTCGTCGAGCACCCGCAGGTGCCGGCTGACAACAACCTGGCCGAGCGCAGCCTGAGACCCGCGGTCATCGCCCGTAAGATCAGCGGCGGAACTCGCTCGGACAAAGGATCACAAACCAAGATGGCGTTGCTGAGCCACTTCGGGACCTGGACCCTCCAGAACCGAACTCTCCTCTCCGCCTGCCGCAACCTGCTGCTCGCCGGCTCCCCAGCCTGATCCCCAAAACCCATCCTCATCAACTCTGAACTCTTACCCGGCGAGCGCCCGAAAGGAGGCCAACCCGCCCCCGTAGAAGCAACCCACGTTCCCGAAGCCACGCCGCAGTGGACGCAGTCATTGCAGGGCCGGTGGCGGTCGAGGGGATCCGCAGGCCAGGCCGCCGGACCGCCGGCGAATACTGAGCTGAGCAATCGCTGGGGGATACCGACTCGATGCTCGCCAGCATCCACAGTGGCGCGGTCTTGGGGATCGACGCGCACCTGGTTCAGACCCAGGTGGACGTCGGGGCTGGCCTCGGCAAGATGACCATCGTCGGCCTCCCCGACAAAGCCGTGCAGGAGGCCGCCGAACGCGTTGCCTCCGCCATTCGCAACTCCAACTTCGGCTTCCCCACCTGCCGCGTCACCGTGAACCTTGCTCCGGCCGACATCCGCAAGGAAGGCCCCGTCTTCGACCTCCCTATCGCGCTCTGCGTCCTCGCCGGCACCGAGCAGGTCTCCGGCAAGGACATGGATGACATGGTCGCCGTCGGCGAGCTATCCCTGGATGGATCGGTGCGCCCGGTCGCGGGCGTGCTTCCCATCGCCCTTGCCGCCAAAGCCGCCGGTCGCACCGGCCTCATCGTCCCGGCCGACAACGTGGCCGAGGCGACGGTGGTTGAGGGGCTTCCCATCTACCCCGTACGCACCCTCTGGGAAGCCTGCGAGGTGCTCGCCTATCCCGAGCGCCGCGAGCCGGCCGCCTCCACCGCCAGCGAGTGGCACCTATCTCAGCCCACCTACCCCATCGACTTCTCCGAGGTCAAGGGACAGTCGAACGTCAAGCGCGCGCTCGAAGTTGCCGCGGCCGGAGGGCACAACGTCGTCATGGTGGGTCCGCCCGGCTCCGGCAAGACCATGCTCGCCATGCGCCTGCCGACCATCCTGCCTCCGCTGACCATGGACGAGGCGCTCGAGGTCACGAAGGTCTACAGCATCAGCGGCAAGATCGGGCGCGGCCAGGGGCTGGTCACTACCCGCCCGTTCCGCTCGCCTCACCACACCATCTCGGCCGCCGGCCTCGCCGGCGGCGGCACTGTCCCGAAGCCTGGCGAGGTCTCACTCGCCCACTTCGGTGTGCTCTTCCTCGATGAGCTGCCGGAGTTCAACCGCGACGCGCTGGAGGTGCTGCGCCAGCCGCTGGAGGAAGGCGTCGTGAACGTCAGCCGCGTCGCCGGCGCCGCCGACTTCCCGGCCCGGGTGATGATGGTCGCCGCCCTCAACCCCTGCCCCTGCGGGTACTACATGGACGCTACCCGGAGTTGCTCTTGCACCGTCTCGAAGATTCGCGGCTATCTCCAGCGCATCTCCGGGCCGCTGCTCGACCGCGTCGACATCCAGATCGAGGTGCCCCGGCTGGTCCACGACGAGATGCTCGGCACCAGCGACAGCGAGACCTCCGCCGCCATCCGCGCCCGGGTCGGGCAGGCCCGCGCCGTCCAGTCCGAGCGCTTCGGCGGCGATGGCATCCACTGCAACGCCCATATGCGCCCCCGCGAGCTGCGCAAGCACTGCGTCCTGACCGATGAGGTCCGCAAGTTCCTCAGCGGCGCCATTGATCAGCTCGGCCTCTCCGCCCGCGCCTTCGACCGCGTCGTCAAACTCAGCCGCACCATCGCCGACCTCGACGACTCCGCGGCCATCGGCCTCCCTCATGTCGCCGAGGCGATACAGTACAGAGGGTTGGATAGGAAGCTGTGGCAGTGACAGATAGCTCGGGCTGACGACGGCCGTTCCCTCCACTGCTCAGAGCACCTAACTCACCTCCCCCGCCAGGTACGCCCGCGTCCGCGGGTCCCGCGGGCTAGTCAGCACCTCCGCGGCCGGGCCGTGCTCCACCAGTTCCCCCATATAGAGGAAGACCGCGTAATCCGCCAGCCGCTTCGCCTGCCGCAGGATGTGCGTGACGAGCACGATGGTGTACTCGCCCTTCAGCTCGATCAGCCGCTTCTCCACCTGCTGCGCTGAGATCGGATCGAGCGCCGAAGTGGGCTCGTCCCCGAGCAGCGCCTCCGGTCCCACCGCCAGCGCCCGCGCCAGGCAGAGCCGCTGCTGCTGCCCCACCGAGAGCTTCGCGGCCGGCGCGTGGAGCCGGTCCTTGACTTCGCTCCACAAGCTGGTCGCCTTCAGGCATCGCTCCACGATCTCTTTGAGCTGCTGCCGATCCTTCAGGCCGTGGATGCGCGGCCCATAGGCCACGTTGTCATAGATCGACATCGGTAGAGGATAAGGGCGCTGCGCCAGGTAGCCCATCTTCTTCCGCAGCGAGATGATGTCCACCGTCGGATCGAGGATGTTCGCCCCGTCGATCAGTACCTCGCCCGATACCTGCGCGCCCTCCACCATGTCGATCAGCCGGTTGCAGCACCTCAGCAGCGTGCTCTTGCCGCACCCCGACGGGCCGATGATGACCGTGATCTGGCCGTCGGGGATATCCACGTTGATATCCTTCAACGCGGCCTGTCCATCGTACGAGACCTTCAGATTGCGAATGCTGATGTGCGACATACCTTACCTATCTCAGCGCCGCGCCTGCTGCTCCGACTTCCTCGCCAACAGTCGGCAGGCCACGCTCAACAACAGCACCATGATGAGGAGAACGGTCGCCGACGCGTAGGCCCTCTGCTGCACCTCCGGAAACGGCGTCCCGATCTGGAAGAACACCGCCAGTGGCAACGATGCCACCGGCTCCGTCAGCGATGTCGGCAGGCGGTCGGTGAAACCCGCCGTGAAAAGCACCGATGCCGCGTCCCCGATCCCCCGTCCGAAGGCCAGCAGGATCGCGGTCATGACGCCGGGGAAGGCCTGCCGCCACACCACCTTCAGTGCCGTCTCGAGCCGGGTCGCCCCCAACGCGTACGACGCTTCCTTCAGCTCCAGTGGAACCATCTTTATCACTTCGTGCATCGCCCTCGCCATGATCGGCAGTTCCACCAGCGAGAGCGTGATGATCCCCCCCAGCAGCGATGCGCGGAGGCCCAGGTACAGCATCAGGATGAACCCGAAGACGCCGTACACGATCGACGGCACTCCCCACATCACATCGAGCGAGAGCCGCGTCAGGCCCGCGAGCGCATGCCGGCCGCCGAACTCCTTCTGTAGATAGAGCACTACTGGCAGGCTGACCGCGAGCGCGATCAACGTCGCTCCCACCCCGAGGCAGAGCGACCCGACGATGGCGTTCAGGATCCCGCCTTCGCCCCCCAGGTAGTACCCGCCCTTGGGTGTCTGCGTCACCATGTCCAGCGTGAGCGTGGGCACTCCCCGGACCAGGACCACCACCAGCACTGCCGCCAGGCTGCCCGCCACTATCAACGCGGACAGGATCATGAGCCCTCTGGCGATCATCTCCTCGAAGCGCTTCGGTTCCACCTAAGCCAGCTTCCTCTCGATACCGCGCAGCGCCACAATCGCACCGATGTTGAAGATCAGCACCAGCGCCATCAAGATCAACGCCGCAAACATCAGCGCTGAATCGTATCGCGGGATGCTCATCATCTCCCCGTAGTTGTTCGCAATCAGCGCCGGCAGGGGATAGGCCGGGTCGAACACCGACCGCGGGACTGCCGGCACGTTCCCCACTACCATCAGCACGGCCATCGTCTCGCCTAGCGCCCGCGAAAAGCCAAGCACGATCGCGGCGATGATGCCCGGGTAGGCCGCGCGCACCACTACGTGCTTTGTTGTCTGCCACCGCGTCGCGCCTAGCGCCA
Source organism: uncultured Armatimonadota bacterium (assembly GCA_963699135.1). Taxonomy (GTDB): domain Bacteria; phylum Armatimonadota; class Hebobacteria; order Hebobacterales; family Hebobacteraceae; genus JBEKKD01. The sequence goes on from OY969415.1 coordinate 4,271,759, forward strand.
GCGACGCCTCCCGCGCCTCCAGGGGAACCTTGAGCAGCACCTCCTGCATCACCGCGATGATGATCGGGAAGACCATGATGGCGAGTACGATGCCTCCCGCTAGCACACTGTAGCCCGTCGTGGCGGAGCCGAATCGTTCCCCCAGCTTCTGCACCAGCGGCACCAGCGCCAGCACCCCCCATAGGCCGAACACCACCGGCGGAATCGCCGCCAGCAGATCGAGTACAGGCCTTGTCACCGATCTCAGATGGCTGTGCGCGTACTCCGTGAGGTAGAGCGAGGAGAGCAGGCAGATCGGGATGCCCAGCGCCATCGCCAGCCCGCTCACGCAAAGCGTGCCGACGATGAACGGGAAGAACCCGAACTCGCCGGCCAACGGCCGCCAGGAGGAGGATGTCAGCAGGCGGACCAGCGAACTCTCGGCAAGCACCGGCCGCGATCGCAGCACCAGCGCCACCGCGATGCCGACCGCGAGTGCGACGCAAAGGAGGGCGGCGCTCCCCATCGCAACGGCTGACAGGCGATCTCTCAACTGACGGTTCATGGCGGCGCCAGCAGGCTCGTCAGCCCAGCTTCCTCTTCGCGGCGTCGAGCTTCTGCTTGGGGAGTTCGATGTACCCCGCCCGATCGACATGTCGCTGCCCATCCCGCAGTATCCACAGCAGGAACTCGCGGGTCAGGCCCGTCGGCTTGCCCTTCGTCAACAGGTTCAGATCCCTCGCGGGAGGGGACGGATATGCGCCGCTGGCGATCGCCTTCTTCACCTCCGACCGCGTGCGATAGAAGCTCTCCGACTTCGAGATCTTCCCGTCCCCGTTGATGTCGATAGGAATCATCACCAGCCCGGCCACGGGCTTGCCCGTCTTCGGGTCATAGGCGTAGTTCAGGTTGTTGTACCCGATGCCGAACTTGTCCCGCTGCACCGCCTGCGCCAAGCCAGGGTCGCCGTAGACTGCGATCCCCTTCAGGTCCTCCTGGCGTTTCCCCAGGTACTTTGCCCAGGTATCGGCCGCGCCGCAAGCGTCCGAGCGGGTATAGACGCGTACCGCCTCCTTCACCTTTGCCTTGCCGACCACGTCTCCCCAGGTGAGCAGCTTCCCCTCCACCCATAGCGCCGCGAAGGTCTTCTGCGCCACACCCCGCGCCGCCAATTCCTTGGCAACCGGGTTCGCCGCATTGGCCGCCGGCAGCACCGCGTCCTTCACCACCGGAATCCAGAACCCGCCCTTCTTCACTTCCTCCGGGTGAACGTCGCGGGAGACCATCCCGATCTCCACCATGCCGCCGAGCGCGTCTGTCGCGCCCTTCCCTGCGCCCCCCGCCGACACGTCGACCTGCACCCCAGGATTTGTCTTTCGGAACTCCTCTGCCCACACCACCATCATGGGGTAGAGGGCCCAGGCGCCGGACACGCGTATGGTGCCGCGGAGCGCCGGCCGCGACCCTTTCGTCACCGCGACAGAAGGGGGCACTTGCAGCGACATAGCAGCGCCCAGTGCAGCCACCGCACTCACGAGAACCAGGAACACCCTTGCCCGCACGCTCTTCATCGGAATGGACTCCATAGGAAAGATGGCACTCTCTAGGGAGTGTACACTCCATTAGGAGTGTCGTCAATATGCGGAACTGGGACGGTAGTGGGAAGATTCTGGGTCGGCAGGGGCGGCGGGGAGTGCCGGTGAGACAGGCGCAAGGGGGTCTCGCTGCTACTCCACGTACCCCAGGGATTTCAGTCTGCGCCGGTTCTCTTCGCTTAGCGGCGGCGCACTGGATGTGCGGCCAGCCTGGCTTCCGGACTCCTGCACGACGCAACGCAGCGCCTCTCGCAGCTTTGCCGCGGTCTCCGGCTGAGCAGTCGCGAGGTCTTTCGTCTCAGTCGGGTCGGCGGCGAAGTCCACCAGCCGCCCGGGGCCGGGCATGCTCGCCATTGGCTCCGTGTACTTGTGGGCCCCTAGGATGGCGCACCGCTGACTGCTTTGCTTGCTGAACGAATAGCGTGGCGTAGGCTCCACGCTCTTCCCTTGCATCGCGGGCGCCAGGCTCTCCCCCTGAAGCTGGCTGCTGAACCACCCCGCATCGACGCCTGAGAGCGCCAGCAGCGTCGGCATGATGTCTGTGTTCCCCGCCAGCGCGCTCACCCTCCGTCCTGCTTCGATCCCGGGGCCAGCGATGATGAGCGGCACGTGGATCACCGCGTTGAGTAGCGTCACCCCGTGCTGAAAGTAGTAGCCGTGCTCGCCGAGCAGTTCCCCATGATCGGAAGTGAACGCGATGACGGTGTCATCTTCCAGGCCGAGCTTGCGCACCTCGTTGACGACGCGGCCAATCTGCTCATCGGCGTGCCCATACCTGGCCGCGTAGTGCTCGCGGTAGTAGACCGGATCGCGCTCCCCGCCGAGTGTCTGCTTCGGCGGAATGCCACCCTTGCCGATTGGCTCCGCCATGACCGGAAGCGCCATCGGCTCTCCCGGCCGCCGCGGCAGTCCACCGGCTCGCTCCAGGAGCCGGGGGTTTGGCACCGCGTAGGGTCCATGGGGTTCGAAGTAGTGCAGCCACAAACAGAAGGGCTCCGTCGCCCGCCGTCGCAGCCAGCGGAGCGCCACGTCTGTCGTGAATGCCGCGTCCCGGTACCAAGCATCTCCCTTGTGTGGCGGATCGGGGAGCGAGACGTCGTAGTAGCAGAACCCGCGCATGATCCCGTGCAGCACATCGGGCCTCAGCACCCAACTGCTGACGAACGCCGCCGTCTGGTAACCGGCCTTGCGGTAGGCCTCTGCGAGCGTCACCAGGTCATCGGGAATCCCGCCTGCATTGCCGAGGATGCCGTGACGGGTCGGATAGGTACCTGTCATGATGGTGGCGTGGGAGGATGCGGTTAGTGGCGCCGCACTCATCACGTTCTCGAACAGCACGCCCCGGCGCGCCAGCAGGTCCACCTGTGGGCTAACGCAGGACAGGGCTCCGTAACCTCCCAACTGGTCGGCGCGCAGTGTGTCCGAGATGATGAAGACCACATTGCGCCGCGGCCGCCGTCGCGCCGACGGGGCTCCACACCCTACCAGAGCGCCCATGCCGGCAGCCAGCGATGCCGCCAGAAACCCCCGTCGCGTCAAGATCGCTCCTGTGCCGTGCCCGCGCCTTCCGCCGTCGCGTCCGAGGCGCCTGCGGCAAGTCCACCTTACCAACGGCCGGCGAACTATGTCAACGCGCGGCCGGCCGCCATCCGCTGCGTACCCGCAGGGGACGCGTCCTTCGTCAGCGAACCAGAGCCCTCATCTGTGCGATGGCGCGTCGCTTCCTCTTGCCGTTCGCGCCCTCGAGGAGGTGCCGTGGCCAGCAGGAAAGAGGACTTGAAGGCGGCGCTGGAGTGCCGCCAGCCGCCTCGCGCGGTGCCGGCCTGGGAGCTGGAGTTCCACCTCTGGGATCAGGCCTCCGGCCAGCACGTCATCCTCGGGCGCGAGTTCGAGGCGCTCAGCGCCGCCGAGCAGGACAAGGCCCTCCATCGGAACGCCGAAATCATCCTCTCCGTCTGCGAGGAGTTCGGTTTCGCCGGTCTCACCCCGCCGGGGGGATTCTGGGAGGTCGCCCCCGGACAGCTCGCCCACTGGGTCCTGCCGGGCGAATCGCGCATGCAGCAGATTCGCCGCCTCCGCGAGCTGGCGCCGCCCGACCTCATGCTCATCAGCGGCAGTGGCGGCGTGATCTGCCCACCCAGCAGGAGCTATGAGGAGTTCGCCTACCGGCTCTACGACGCCCCCGAGGAGATCGACGAACTTGCCCGGCAGACCCGGGACGGCGGCATCGAGGCGGCCAAGCGGCTGCGAGACGCGGGCGTGGAGGCCGTCTATTGCGCGGCCGACATCGCCGACAACCACGGCCCCTACTTCACGCCTGAGCAGATGAGCCGGTTCATACTGCCGTACCTAAGCGAGTGGGCGGCCGGCGTGAGGGAGCTAGGTCTCTACAGCATCCTGCACACGGACGGCGACGTCAGCTCAATCCTCGACGACCTGGCCGGCAGCGGCCTCAACGCGCTTCAGGCCATCGACCCCATCGCCGGCATGGACATCGTCGAGGTGAAGAAGCGTGTGGGCAGTCGCATTTGTCTCTGCGGGAACATCGACTGCGGCCTGCTGCACTTTGGTCCAGCCGAAAGGATCTACGAGACGACTCGCGATACACTGCTGGCCTGCAAGCTCGGCGGCGGCTTCGTGCTCGGGGCCAGCAACGCCGTGTTCACGGAGACCCCGATCGAGCACTACCGCGAGATGATCCGCGCCTGGCGGGACCACGGTCGCTACTGAAGCGCCTCCCACAACAACCGCGCCGCCCCCAGCAGGGCCGCCGTCTCCCCGAGCGTGGATACCTCCAGCCGCGCCAGGTCCCGAGTGGTCGTGGTTGTAAGCAGCGCCTCTCGCACCTTCGGCATGAAATGGCGCGCCGAGCGGGAGATCGCCCCGCCGAACACCACCGCGTCGGGGTCGAGCAGATTCACGATGAAGGAGACCGCCACCCCCAACGATCGACCGAACTCCGCGAAGGCGCCGAGCGCGTGCGCCTCGCCATCGTCGGCCAGCCGGGCCACCTCGACTCCGCTCAGATGCCGCCCCGAGAGTCCTTCGTAGTGCCGCTCGATGGCGCCCCCGCACACCAGATCCTCGAGGAATGTGCCCTCCATGGGCGTCGTCCAGGTCTCCCCGGCGTACCCATGGCTGCCCTCATACAGCCGACCCTCGATCACCAGGCCGATCCCCATGCCGGTCCCGAGAGTGATCGCGCAGAGGTTGCGGCTGCCCTTCCCCGCGCCCTTCCACCATTCGCCCACCGCGAAGCAGGAGGCGTCGTTGTGCACCATGACAGGCAGGTTCCGTGCCTCCTGCAAATAGCCGCGCAGATCCATCCCTCCCAGGGCGCCAAGGTTCGGGACGGCCGTAAGGCGCCCCTCCTGGTCAAGCACGGTTGCTACCCCTACGCCCAGGCCGGCGACTCTGCCCCGCCCGATCCGCGCCTGCTGCTCTGCCTCCTCGATGACGGCCAGCAGGTCGGCGACGATCGTCTCCCGCGGCCGGGTGGCCTCAGTCGGTCGCCTCATGATCGGCCCGCAGGCGCCCTCCGACGAGACCACCGCTGCTCGTATCCATGTGCCGCCAATGTCGGCCGCCACCACCTGCCGCGCGGAGCCATCCTGACCCGCCATCGGCTACACCCCCACGGCCCGCCGCTTCACCGCTTCGCCCAGGCGGGAGCGCCAGACACGTCACCGAACAGGCATCGCTGCGCTGCCGAGCGGGAGACGATCTCCGGCAGGTCCGCCAGATCGCTCCACTTCACCGGCTGAATGCGGTCCTTCGCGCTCCGGTAGATCAGGTCGATGGTCTCTGTCACCTTCACCGCCTCCGCCAGCGGGGAGTAGGGCGTCACGCCCTTCGTCACCGCCTGGTAGAGGTTGTCGTGCTTGCTCACCATTCCCTTGGGGATATTCACGGGCAGCGTCTGTCCGTTGTGCAGCTCGATCACTCCACTGCCCACCGTCGCCTGCCCTTTGGTCCCAAAAACCTTGACCCAGGTGATGCTCTGCTGCGTCGGGTTGCAGGTGGTCGCGTAGAGACACAGTCGCGCTCCACCCGGCTTATCCAGTTCCACCACCGCGCACGCCAGGTCCTCCATCTCCAGTCGCTTCACCGGATGCCCACGGTACAGCGCGGCCGCCGCCCGCGTCCCGACCGACATCGTGGGCCACTTCCGATTGTTCGCGAGCAACAACGCCGCCGCGATCGAGTGACTGGTCTGGTTGTAGATGACACCATCGCGGCACCACCTACCATCCACCTTCTTCTTGCCCACCCAGGCCGAGCGCCGGTAATAAGAATCCTCCCGGAACCAGTTCACCACTACCACCACCTCGCGAATCTCGCCCAGGTCGCCATTCGCGATATGATGCTTGAGGCCGATGCACTCGCCGGTTGCGGTGGGTCCGAATCCTACCGCGACCGCCTTGCCGGCCTTCTTCTGCGCCGCCACCATCGCCTTGACATCCGCCACCGACGAGGAGGCCGGCTTCTCCACGAACACGTGTCTCCCGCTCTGCAAGGCCGCGATGGTCATCGGCGCATGCCAGTAGTGCGGCGTGCAGATCACCACCGCCTCCGCCTCCACCGCGCCGAATGCCTTCCTGTAGTCGGTGAACGTGGGGATCCCCGCCTGCATCGCTTTTTCCAGCCCCTCCTTCACATCGGGCCGCCGCGGGAACGCGTCACACACTGCCACCAGTTCGAACTTCTCGTTCGCCAGCAGCGCGTGCAGATGGCTGCTCCCGATCCCACCAACCCCAACCTGAATCGCTCGCACCTTCCGCATCTCTCGCCCCTTTCGGTTGCGCTCAGTTCTGATCTCGCCGCAGCGCCCGCCCGGGCAGCGCGCCCGTGTGTACGCCTTCATCCTTCACCAGCGTCCCATTGACCATCACATACGGGATGCCCTCCGGGAACTGCTTCGGGTTCTCGTAAGTGGCGGTGTCCCGCACGTGGACCGGATCGAACACGCAGATGTCTGCCCACATCCCCGGACGGATGATCCCGCGGTCCCACTGGCCCAGCCTCCGGTGGGGGAGGGAGGTCATCTTCCGCACAATCTCCTGCCAGGTGAACATGCCCTCGTCCCGCGCATAGTGGCCCAGGTACCGCGCGAACGTTCCCCACGCCCGCGGGTGTGGTCTCGCGCCCGCCAGCAGTCCGTCGCTAGCTGCCATGTGATAGGGCTGCTTCATGATGGTCCGGAAGTTCACCTCGAAGCCCACGTGCAAGAGGATATTGACGTTCAGTTTCTCCTCGATCAGCAGCCGCCTAACCGCCTCGAAGCTCTCCACTCCCATCCCCGATGCTACCTCCGAGATGCGCTTGCCGATCCATCGCTGATTCCCCGCGCTCTCCACCGAGCTGATCTCGATGGTGTTCCAGTCCATCGGCATCCAGTGGTATCCCGGCGTACCCTCCACCTCGAGTTCGCGGCGCATCCGCACGCACTGCCGCTCGTCTGCCAGCGCGGCCAGCGTGCCCGCCGCTCCCTTCACTGCCACCCACGGCGGCAGCACCGACGCCAGATAGGTGGAACCGGCCGTGTAGGGGTAACTGTCCACCGTCAGGTCCACTGTTGCCGGATCGAGCGCGCCCAGCATCTCCACCAGGTCCACCGCGCGCCCCTCATTGCCGGGGAAGTTCATCAGGCAGTGAGTGAAATGCACCGGCACGCGCGCTCGCGTCGCCACCTCGATCATCTCGCGGTAGGAGTCCAGCGCGCCCTTCCCGTAGCTGCGATTGTGAGGGCAGAAGAAGCCACCGAACGCCGCCACCTCCTCACAGAGCGCGATCAGCTCTTCCCTGTCCGCGAACATCGCCGGCGAGTAGGAGAGACCGGTGGACAACCCAACTGCCCCCTCTACCATTCCCTGGCGCACGTGGCGGCGCATCTCGCCCAGCTCGGCCGCGCTCGGCTTCCGATCCTCCTGGCCCATCACCAGGATACGAACCGTGCCATGGGGCACGTGGTAGGCGGCGTTGAGGGAGATGCGGCGATCCAGCTTGTCGAGGTACTCGGCGACGCTCGACCAGTCCCAGGCGATGCTCTCCTGCACGCCGCTCCAGGCGATGGTCTGCTCGCGCACCGCGCTCATCGTTTGCCCATCCGCTGGCGCGAACGAGAGCCCGTCCTGCCCGATTACCTCGGTGGTGACCCCCTGCATCACCTTCGATTCGGCTCGCGGCTGCGAGAGCAGCAGCAGGTCGGAGTGTGAGTGCATATCCACGAACCCGGGGCAGAGCATCAGCCCGGCGATGTCGATCACCCGAGCTGACTTCGCGCGCGCCAGGTTCCCGATCCGCTCGATCCGCCCCTCCGACACCCCCACATCGGCCGGGAAGGGAGGTGAGCCGGCGCCATCTACAATGAGGCCATTTCGGAAGACAATGTCGAAACCTGACATCGGACGCACCTGCCTCCGCCCGGTCTGCTACTCGCGCGTAACCCGCGCTCTCTTCCATGAGCAGTCTTCGCTCTCCTTGCCGCCGGAGCTCTTCACTCAGAGGTGACATGCCAAACGCGCCTAAGTAGTCTCAGGCGTCGCTTAAGTGCGGCTAAGTAGGCTCTGGCGCCGCTCGCGCGGGCCAGTCGATACCAAGAGGTCACTCATGCCGACGTTCTCGCGCTCAGACACTGACATCGTCCGCTCCCTCGCCGACAGAATTGTCGCGCTCGCCTCCAGCGATACCTACGGGGCGCGTCGGAAGCGATGGCGCGACGCCAACGAGCGCCGCCGACCCGACCGCGCTCCCGTCTGGTGTCGCCCCGCCGGAGTGTGGGAGGAGCTGCTTCCGTGGGAGTCTCTGGAGTGCCGCGATTCCCTCTGCCGCCGCCTCGAGTATGCCTTCCGCCAGCATCTCTACAAGGATTGGATGGGCGACGACCATATCGTCGAGCCCTGGTGGGGCGTTCCGGCGGTGTGGCGCGCTGAATACCGAACACGTCTGGGGCCTGCCAACCGGACGGCAGATCGAGACTACGAGCAAAGGCGGTTTTCGCTACGAGCATTCCGTGGAAACGCTCGCGGACTACGACCGTGTCACCGTGCCGACCTTCACCTACGACCGTGAGGCAACGGGCCGGGAACTGAGCCGCGCCGCCGAGCTGTTGGGCGACGCGATGCCGGTTCGCCTGGTCTGCGCGCCGCCTCTGGGGCCGCACCAGGGCGGCTATCTCGAGCAGCTTCGCGGCATGGAGCCCATGCTCAACGATCTCGCCTTCAACCCGGCCGTGGTTCATCGGGTGATGGCGAAGCTGACCGAGGGGATACTCGGCGCCCTCCGCGTCGCCGAGGACACCGGCCTGCTCACCACCAATCACCATCAGCCCATGATGTGCAGCGACCCCATCAACCCCGGCGAAGACGGCGGTCCCGTGCGCCTCACCAACCTCTGGGTCGACGCCAACAGTCAGGAGTTCCAGGTAGTATCGCCGCGCATGACCGAGGAATTCCTGCTCAACTACCAGATCCCCGTCTTCCAGCAGTATGGCGCGGTGCAGTACGGCTGCTGCGAGGACCTGTCCCATAAGATCGGCGTCGTTCTCAAGATTCCGAACCTGCGGATCTTCGTCTCCTCCTACTGGACCAACCTTGATAAGGTCATCGACGCCTGCGGTGGCAGACACACCATCATGTGGCGGCAGCACGCCGCCAGCGTCGTCTTCGCCGACGACATGACTCCCATCAAGGCTCACCTGGAGCAGGGCCTGCGCAAGCTCCAGGGGCATCCCCACCAGGTGGTGCTGAGGGAAGTACAGACCCTTGCCGGGCACCCGGATCGCCTTCGCGAGTGGGCCCGCACCGCCATCGACCTCGCAGAGAAGTATGCCTAACGCCGTCTGAAGCACACGCTAGCGGAGAACTACATGCTAGACCAGCAGACGAACCCATCCGAGCCAGCTCCCGCCGCCAGTCAACTCCAGGACCTGCTCTCGAAGTCTGTGCTTGCGCGGGCCGTCGTCCTGAGGGACTTCCAGCGCTTCCTCGCGCGGCGCATCCCCTCGTTCGTCGCCCCGACGGACACCAGCAGTTGGCTCCAGGACGCAGAGCAGTTGCGCCAACGCGTTCTCTCTGAAGTCGTGTTCAAAGGTGTGCCGGCAGGAATCCGCGATGGCAAGCCGCGGGTCGAACTCGCGGACAAGCTGACCCCCGGGCCCGGCTACTCGATCCAGAAGCTGCGCTACGAGGCCTACCCCGGTATGTGGGTGCCATCCCTGCTCTACCTGCCCGACCGCATCGAAGGCAAGGCGCCTGTGGTGCTGAACGTGAACGGCCACGTCGGGCCGCCAGGCAAGTCCATCGAGTACGAACAGATCCGGTGCATCAACCTGGCGAAGCGCGGGTTCATCTCCCTCCACCCCGAGTGGCTGGTGTTCGGGGAGCTGAGCGCCGCCGGGAATGCGCACAACAAGCTCGCCTACATGGATGTGTGCGGCGTCAGCGGCCTTTCGGTCTTCTATCTGCATCTGAAGCGGGGGCTGGACGTGCTCCTCGACCTTCCCCAGGCCGACCCGGATCGTGTGGCGGTCACCGGTCTGTCGGGCGGCGGCTGGCAGACCATCGTGATCAGCGCCCTCGATACCCGCGTCACCGCGGCCATCCCGAACGCAGGCTACATCGGAGAACTCTGGCGCGTGTTCGCCATGGATGATGTCGGCGATGTCGAGCAGCAGCCCAACGACCTTGTCAAGCTCGCCGACTACGTACATCTCACCGCCCTGCTCGCCCCCCGCGCGGCTCTGCTTATCTACAACGCCTATGACGATTGCTGCTTCCTCGCCCACCGCGCCTGGCATTCCGTCTTCCTCCCGGTCAAGCCGCTCTACCAGCGCCTCGGGGCGGCGGACCGGTTCGAGTTCCATGAAAACCAGGACCCGGGCACGCACAACTACGACCTCGACAACCGCCAGGCCCTCTATCATTTCCTGAACCGGCATTTCCTGAGCGGAGAAGGACAGAGGGAGGAGATTCCATCGGCCTCCGAGGTTCTGACGCAGGAGGAACTTACCGTCGGCATCCCTGCCGACAACGCTACTTTCGCGAGCATCGCCTGCCAGCTCAGCCGCGACCTCCCCCGCAACCGCGCTCCGCTCGGCAACGCTGCAGAGTTCGCTGCCTGGCTAGGTCCTGCTCGCCGGATGCTGCGCGAGCTGCTGCGCTATCCCGATCTTCCACCAGTTGACGCCGTTCCTCCAGAGCGAGCAGCAGGTCGGCGCTGGCAACGTCCGTGCTTGGGAACTCCATGCGGGCCCCGAGTGGACGCTTCCCGCTGTTGAGTGCCTGCCGTCCGATGGCGTCAACGCCCCGGTCGCCGTGGTCGTCGCGGATGAAGGCAAGGCCTCCTGTGCTGAGCTGGCCGCGCGGCTCTGGGCCTCAGGTCACCGTGTGATCATCGTCGATATCTTCCCGACCGGCGAACTCGCCCGCGGCGAGCAGTCCACCAGGTACTTCTACACCGAGATGGCGGCCACGGTTGGTGAGCGGACCCTCGGCCTTCAGGCCGCCCAGCTCGCCGCCGTCATAGCGTGGGCGTTGCAGGGCGCTTCCTCGTGCGCCCTCTACGGGACAGGCCGCGCCATGAGCGTGGCCGCGGTGATCGCCGCCGCCCTCGACACCGAATGCCGCGTCAGCAAGCTCATCACCTACGACCTGCCCGCCAGCCTGAAGCTGCTCTTCGAAGGGGACATGGGCTATGATGAGCAGCCCTCTCTCTTCTGTTTCGGGCTGCTCGAGCAGTTCGACATTCGCGAACTGCTCGCAATGGGTGCGGGCCGCCGCGTCGAGTGCCTTCGTATGTGGGGCGATCCCGCTCGCATCGAAGCCGAGCTGGGCGGGCTGCCCTCCCTGCCCCGCAGCGATTTCGCCTTTGCTGCTGCCCAGGGGTAACGGTGACCCGGTTGGGGTAACAGTATTCTGCCAGGCTGCCTGGCGAGACACTTGGCCTATGAGGCATGGCGGTGTTGCATCACCTGCACGGAGGGTTAGTGTGAAGCCCTTCGTACTCGCGTGGAGGGTTAGTGTGACACCCTCCGTACTCGACGTTAGGAGATGAGCGCTAACATGCGAACGCGAACGATCTGGGCGCTGTCGACGCTGTTCCTCCTCGCTCTCGCCGCGCCGGTTGCGTTGGCCGACCGCGACGAAGATGGTGACCACCAGGGAAACCGCGTAGTCGTCATCAACAACTACGGCGTCTCGCCCTTCGTTTATGGGGGCTACAGCTACGTCCCCCTGAAGAGCGCGACCGACTTCCTCGGCGCGGCCCTGCTCTGGGATTCCCTCAAGCACCAGGCCACCGTCACCTACAACGGGAGGAAGCTCGGACTCGTCGTGGGCAGCCCTACCGCTTACTATGGTGGCCGTGCCGTCGCACTGCCCGTAGCGCCGGTTATGGTCGGCGGACAGATGCTGGTGCCGGTGAACGCCTTCGACCACTACCTCGGCGTGCCGACGCGATGGGATGAGCGCGAAAGCCGAGTCATCATGCGCGGCCGACCCGGCTGGGGCTACTACCAGGTGCTTCCGCAACCGCCGGTAGAGGCAGTCTACGGCATCGAGCATGGCGGGCCTCCTCCCTGGGCTCCTGCCCATGGATGGCGGCGCAAGCATCAGGCCCTCCTGACTACGCGCCCGCTCCTTTCGTCTACTCCGGAGTCACTTATCTACCGCTACGCGACGCCGCCTCCATCGCCGGGGCCGCGCTGCTCTGGAACAGTCTCGAAGGCCGCGCCTCCCTCACCTATAACGGCCGCGAGATCGGCCTTGCGGTAGGCAGCCCGACCGCCTACTATGGCGGTCAGACCGTAATGCTGTCGGCCGCTCCTATCGTCGTTCGCGATGTCGTCTACGTTCCCGCCGACTTCATCGACCACTACCTCGGCCTACCTTACCAGCGTTCCGGTAAGGTCCTCAAGCTCAAGGGGCACGAGGGATGGCACGACTATCGCGTCGCCTCCGCTCCCCCCGGGCGCGTTAGCTTCGTCAAGGGGAAACGCTCCCACTATCAGAAGCCCCGGGAGTACGCTCAGGGCGGTGAAGGCTGGTTGCGTGTCGAACAGCCTCGAGGCCAGGGCAAAGCCAAGGGCCATGCCAAGCGAGAGTCCCAGGGCCAGGACCGCCGCCTCTGGGCCATTGACGCCGGCCGCAGCGAAGGGAAGCACAAAGACCAGGGCGGCGGCAAGTGGAAGTCGAAGGGCCAGGGCAGCAAGTGGAAGGAAGGCGACCAGGGATCACCCGGCGGAGGGAAAGGCCGAGGTAAGGGCCGAGGCAAGCACAAAGGCGGCGAGGGAGACTAGCCTCACTCCGTAGCCGCGGAACGCTGACAAAGCTGTTTGGTCAAAGCAGGCCTTCGCCCGCCGCGCGAGAATCTACCCGATAGGGGAGGAACCGTGGCGAGGCGACTTGAGATCGTTTTCGACGACGGCATCACGGTCGTTGCCGACTTGCTGGAGGCGGCCGCGCTCATCACCTGCGACGATTTCTGGGACAGCATCGCCGAGCCGGTGCAGACCACCCTGCACCATGGCCGGGAATGCGGCCCCGAGCTCTGGTGCTACGTTCCGGCGCCGGAGAAGGAACCCCCTTACGAGAACTCCACCGTGTTCCCCGAACACGGTGATGTTCTCTACTACCACTTCCTCCAGCCGGCGGCCCGTGATGCCAGGATGGTCTACGATATCGGCATCTACTGGGACCGCGGGCAGAGCAAGATCGCCCAGGGCTGGATCGCCGGCAACCTGTTCGCCCGCGTCAACGGCGCCGATCAGCTCGAACTGCTGCGTCGCGAAGCCGGCCGTATGCTACTCGGGGGAGATGTGAACGTCACGCTCCGTCGTAAGGAGTGAGTCTGCGAGCATCGAATAGAGCTTCGCCGAAAGTAATGATTCGGCGAAGCTCCAGATGGCACAAGGCCTCTGCCAGCGGGCTTTCGCACATCACTTCGATGTGCGAAAGCCAATAATGAAAGCGAGGGTCATGAGATGAGCGCGAAGGGCAAGCAAGCAAAGGATCCGTTCGAACTCGCGAAGCTGTACCAGCCGCTCCGCGTCGTGGACGTGTGCGACGCGCTCGATGGGATCGGCTACTTCGAGATCGGCCGCATGTGGCCCGAGATTCGGCCCATCTGGCTCGGCATGAGGTACTGGGGCGTCGCTCTCACCATTCGCTGCGTACCTGTGAACCGCCCCATGTGGCCCCTCAAGACCACCGAGGAAATCGTCGACGCCCATGGCGCTTGGTTCTCCAAAATGGGGCACATCGGCGTAGGCGACATCGTCCGCCCGGGCCACGTCATCGTCACCGACACCGGCGGCGCCCCCGAGGTGGGGTTCTGGGGTTCGGCCAATGCTATGAACATGACCGCCGCCGGCGCCGTCGGCATCGTTACAGACGGCTACGTGCGCGACACCGCTGAAGTCGCTCTCCAGAAGACCCCCATCGCCGCCCGCGCCCGTGGCCGCACTATCATCCCTGGTCGCATCGAGACGGCCGAGGTCCAGTGCAAGATCGGCTGCGGCGGCGTTCAGGTCAACCCCGGCGACATCGTCGGCTGCGATGACGACGGCATCGTCGTGGTCCCCGCTCACGTCGCCGAGGAGGTGGCAGTTCACGCCCGCGCCGTCCTGCTGGCCGACATGCACGCTCGCGCCGGGCTGTACAAGCGCCTTGGCAAGCAGCCAGACGAGACCATAGACTTCGAGAAGATCGAGGCCTACTACCGGCAGTTCTCCTGACAAGACGCGATCCAGGCCTGCCCTGATCCTTGGGCAGTCAAGGTCTGTCGCCGCGGAGGCGTGGGCAATCGCGCCCTCCGCGGCGAGCAGGCATATTGGCAGACCACGCCAGCGAACAGCACCCTAAGGAGTTACACTATGAGCGCCGAACTCAGCGCGCCGATCGACATCGTCACCAATCGCCTCAAGCTCACCATCGACCCTGCCCGCGGCGGCGCGCTCGGCGGTCTCTGGTTCGATCCGGACGGCAGGGGACAGTTCCCCGGTAGCGCGCTGATCCTCGACACGGGCCCCGGCCAGGGGCTGGTCATGGAGGCGGTCGAGCTGCCCGGCCGCACTCGCACCCTCCCCGCCTCCGAGTGGGTCGCAGGTCGCCGGCCCCACCCCATGGAGTCGTGGCATCAGGGTGAGTCCTATCGGCTCTCGCTGCTCACGGATTCCGTGGAACTCGAGACCCCCACTCGCGCCGTCGTGCTCGGCCACTTCATGTGGGCCGGCTACTGGCCCTATCGCCTTGCCTGGGAGGTCACCGACAGCGGCGCGGTCAGTGGGGAGTTCCAGTTGCTGCCGGGGTCGAGGGAGAGCCGGCCTAGTGAGGTGCTCGCCCTCGGGATGGACATGCGTTTCCACTACCACAGTCGCGAGAGCTTCCTTCGCCGCGCGATCCATGCCGGCGTCGATGATCGCATCTGGGAGCTGCCCGCCGAGGTCATCAGATGGTGGAAAGGGATTGAGGGCTACATCTCCCGCCCCGAGCACTATGGCTTCACCCGGCACGAAGAGGTCCCCTGGCCCATCTTCAACCTCGTGAGCCTAGTCCAGAATGCCGCCGCCGACTGCCGCCTGTGGAAGGCGGTGGCGCCTGACACCGGCAACCTCACCCACTGGCGCGGCGCCAGGTCCCGCGGCTGGATGCACGTCGAGGACCGCTCCTGGGGGCTGGGCTTCGGCCTCTCCGACATGCCCGCCACTGCCCCCACCTCACTCTCCGCAGACCTCGATCTGGGCGATCTCGCCGCCGCCCTCAAGATCGGCTTCTGGCCCCGGCAGTCCCATCGCCTCGACCCCAGGGCCGACGCCGACGCGCTTACCCGAGTCCACAAGTTCTTCTTACGGCCCAACCCCGGCCGCTGGAATGATGGCGCGGCCGCCGCGCTCGACCAGCTTGGTTTGCCAGCCGATGGCATCCGACCGGTCGAGCCGGACGCAACCAAAGTGATGTTCACCAAGCCCCGCAACCTTCCGCCCGGCTCGGAAAGGGGAGGCGGAGCGGTTTTCCGAGTCGACGAACCATCCGGCCTCACCCGGAAGGCCTGGCCCATCTCCGTCGGTGTTCCCCTGCGCCAGGGCGAAGCCATGCTCGTCGGTGAGCTTGGCCTCGTCGGCCCGGATGAGACCCCAATCCCCTGCCAACTGGAGACCCTTGCCTTCTGGCCCGATGGCAGCGTCAAGTGGGCCCTCATCGACGCGCAGGCCGACCTGCTGAGCGACGCTGGCGCCACCCTCGCGCTCCGCAAGGGTGCCTATGCGTCGCGCCCTGAGACCAGCGTTGTCGCCTCCGAGACCCCCACCGGCGTTCGCGTCGTCACCGGCCCCCTCGCCTTCGAGATCGACCGCGACGGCTCTGGCTTCATCGACCGCGCCTGGCTCGATCTCAATGGCGACGGCCGTCTCGATGACAGCGAGCTGGTAGTCGGAGCGGGCGGCGAAGGGCGAAGAAGCATGCTCGACTTTGTCCGCAGCGATGTCTACGCCACCGGCGATCACGATATCCGCGGCACGCGGGATGAGTCCCAGGTCCACATCGAAGAGCTGAAGATCGAGCGCAGCGGCCCGCTGCGGGCCGTCGTACTCATCCGCGGCAAGTACCGCAATCGCGTCGCCTCGCCGTTCACCCTCCGCCTCGAGGCCTATGCCGGCAAGCCCTGGGTGAGAGCGCAGCACACCTTCACCTACACCATGGACCCCCAGGGCGAGTTCATCAAGGCCGCAGGTCTCAGCGCTCCCTCTCGACATGTCCGGCGGCCAGCGCGCCATCGTCGCGGGAAGCGATGGACCGCTCTCGCTCGACCCGGGGATCGCCCAGGCCGGCCTGCTGCAGGAGAGCCTGAACAAGTCGATCGATCTGGGGCTGCGAGAGATCGTCGGGGGTGGCGAAGACGCTCCAGTCCGGCGCTCGTTCCTCCGGGTGGTCCAATATCTCGAACGGGAAGTGGGGCCTGACGGTCGCGGTGCAGAACTTCTGGCAGGAGTTCGCTAAGGGGAGTCACGGTCGACGTTGACCGCGGCCGAGGTGACGGCCTGGTTCTGGCCCCCGGAGGCGCCGCCGCTCGATCTGCGACGCTACTCTCGGTGGATGCACCCCCAGGTCGGCGAGAGCACCAGCCCCTGGCCTGCCCAGAACGAACTGCGCAACGTGGGCTACGCCACCGGCCTCACCAAGACCAGCACTGCCGTCTTCGCTTTCCACGTCGGCCCCGCCGCGCCGAAGGAATACGAGGCCCTGGCGGCCGGCTTCCAGGACCGGCCCATCGCCATCTGCAACCCGAGCTACTACGGGGAGGTCGGCGTCGCCGGCAGCTTCGCCCCCTATGACGAGGCCTCGTACCCGAACTGGAGCGGTCGCTGACCGATATCTGCGACTGGTTCATGTTCAACCGCGCCCGCTTCTCCTGGTATGGGCTCATCGACTACGGCGATATCGGCCACACGTGGGCGCCGCCCATCCGGTACGATGACGACGGCCCGTACCTTCCGCGCGATGGCTGGGCCTACGACATCGGGCGGTGGGGGTGGACGAACACCGAGGGGCAGGATGCGCTCGGGTACCTGATGAGCTTCTTCCACACCGGCTTCCGGCCCTACTTCGATGCCGGGGCCATCACCGCGTGCCATAACCGGGACATCGACATCTTCCACTGGGGGCCGATGAAGTACTGGGGGCACACCCGGCACAACGTGAACCACTGGGGAGATGGCGACTTCGAGATCCGCATCAGCCAGCCCACGCCGATCCGCTTCCACTACTACCTCACCGGCGACTTCCGCAGCCGCGACATCATCGAGGGCGTGGTGGACGAACGCTACCTGTACAACGTCATCACCCAGTGGGCAGACTACGGGGCGGTGCTCTACGGATTCATGCAGAGATGGGAGATGACCGGCGATCCGGCCTGGCGCGAGCGAGCGCTGGGCCTCTGCTACGCGCTATCCGGGAGTGCCTGCTCCCCGACGGATGCTTCCCCCATCGTGGCTACGCCATCGAGCCTTCCACCGGTCGCCACCTGCAAGCCGCCTGAGCCGGCGGGAAATGCCCACGATCTCATGTTCTCCCATGGATTCGGTACGATCCACGCGATGGTGGAGCTGCATGAACTCACCGGCGACGAGAAGCTGTGGGATATGCTCTACCGGCACGCCGTGTTCTGCGTCACGGCCAAGCCCCAGGTGAGCGCCTACACGCTCCTGCTCGCCTACGCACTCGACCGCACCGGCGAGCGTCGCTTCGCCGACCGCCTCCTTGCCAACCTCTCCCGGAGGCGCCTCAACAAGGGAGCCTATCCGCGCGATCGCGCCCTGTGGGCTGCGCGGCAAGCCGGCGCCGGTCAGGAGCCATCCATCCGCACCGTGCAGACCTCCGGCATCGGGTTCGAATGGAGCCCCTTGCCTGTGGTTCTGAAAGCGCTCGCCATCCGGGGTGTGAAGGAGAGCGAGCTACCCGAATAGGGGCCATCACAGCACTTGGCCGATCGCCGCGTGGACTCCCCGCGCGGCGATCGCTTTGTGCTCCGGCTCTCAGTGGTGCGCGGGATGATCATCCACTGGCGTGTGCTGATGGAAATGCCCGGCCTGATGGAGCCGGTTATGGAGGTCGCGGTGAGCGGAGGTGAGCACCAGGCGCATCCGCTTGCGGGCCGCGTCGCTCTTCCCGCGTGCCGACCGTATCCAGGTAGGCCAGCGCGCCCTCGATCTGCTCGAGGATGGTCACCGCATCGGCCGCCGCCAGGAACTGCGAATCTTCCACCTCCACCATCACCGGTGAGGAATGGGCCGCGATGATCTCCGGCCGGTCGGCATAGTGGCCGCGCACGAGCAGCGCCAGCCACGAGCTCTTGTCGAGCTTGACCGAGAAGCTGCCCTGGTCGGCATCGGGCCGGACCGCTCGGCTCTCGCGGACCTCTCCGTTGACGATCAGCTCGACCCGTGACATGGGCACCGTGACGCTGGCCACCTGCCAGGTTACCTCCACCGTTCCACCCGTGCGGTCCATGGTGATGCGCGAGCCCGGCCCCCGGCCATCCACCGAGAACTCCATGAGAGGACCATAGGTCGCGAAGGTCCGCCGCCGGCGCACGGCCTGCTTCCAGGCCTCGTAGGTGAACTCTTGCCCCTCTTCGATCTGCGCGTAGGTGCGCACGGTGCCAACCGCGGTGGTGGCAGACATCTTGTCCGTGCCGCCCACCGCGGCGATCATGCATCCGTTGTTCAGGTAGCGATACCAGTCCACGAGCGAGTACGGGTTGATGCCGCTGTAGAGATCGCCCCACGAGGTCATCTCCACCGCATCGGCCGCCCCTGTCAGCAAGGCTGTTGCCGTCTCGCCCCGCGGGTTCGGGAAGTGAGGGATCACGACGACGCCATTCTGTCGCTTGCACTGCAGCGCCCACTCCGTCATCAGCGTCTCGACGGGATCGCCGAGCGCCGATTCATCCGGCCCGCCGGTCGTCATCGGCGCGATGATGTCGCCCTCGTACCCGATGAGCGAGATGTGCCCGAGGACGTGCTGTCGGTTCTCCGTGCCGACTCGCAGCAGGTACTCGCCGTCCCCTCCGGTCTCCCTCGCGCCATGGGTGATGCGGCCGTTGAAGTCCCCAACGTTCGTCATCAGCTCGCCCCACTGCGAGGCGAGCAGGTTGACTACGTTCACGCCCTCGCCCGATCCCTCCAGCAGCCCCGACTCGGTCGAGAGGAAATGCACATGCGTGTCGGCGCTGACCCAGCCGCGCTCCCGCCACGGCAGGACTCGCTCGATCTCCACTACGATCTCACTGGTACCCGGCGCGACCGCGATGCCTTGCGCACCGGTCGGATTTCGAATCCCTTCGAGACCTCCAGGTAGACGTTCCCAATCGGGAGGTCAACTAGCGCTTTGCCGGGGATGTAGGTGCAGTAGTGACGGCCGTCGTGCGCGAAATCGACGCTGTAGTCCTCGAACCAGGCCCGATTCGGGATGCGGTGGCGGTCGACCGGCGCGAGATATTCGCCGGCCTCGCCGTGGACGTGAAGCTTGGCCGACACCGCCTTCCCCGTGCCCTTCTCAATCACGCGGATAGTCACTCGCTGGCTGGCCGCAGCCACCGGCCTCGCCGGTCCGGCGGCGCGAGCAGATTCCAGCGCCCTCACCGCGACGGTCTTCCCGCCACTGAGGTGGAACCGCGCCTCGGGATGCGCGGTGTACTCGACCAGCACCTCCCGCTCCGAGACCCCGGGGAGGCGGTTATTGTACGTGCTCGCCCACTCCTCATTCGGGTAGATGAGCCGGTTGCTCGCCGAGATCACCTGGCCCATGTCCAGGCGAATCTGCGACAGCAGCCCCAAGCCGTCGAGCGTTGGATTGAGGTCCTCGCCCTTGGGCAGCCGCACGACCGCCTTGCGTCGCGTCTCCCAGCGGAGCGGGTGGGACGTCGCCTTGCCCGTGGAGATCGCCGACAGCACGACCGTGCCGCTGACCGGCTCCAGTCGCACGCCCACGATCGACTTCCGCGGCTGTGGGTTGGGCCACGCCCACAACCAGTTGACCCAATGGTCCCAGTCGGCCGCCGTTGCCCGCGTCTGGCTGAACCCCCAACCTTCAGTCGTCTGCTCGTGGTGTGGCCGCACCGGGCGTGGCTTCCGGTGCGCGACGGCCTCGAAGCAGTTCTCTCCCCAGCGCCGCTGGAAGGCTCCGATCTGGTGGCGCCGGCGAATTGGCACCCGCTCCTCCGCGCCGTCCGCGTAGAGTATCACGTAGTCGGCAGCGTGCTCCCCGAGGCGGCCGACGCCGCTCTTCCCGATAGGGAAGCCGTGCTCGTCATCCTCCTGAGGCCGCGCGTCCGAGGTGTGGAGGAAGACGAGCCACGCGGCCTTGACGGGCTCGAAGGCCACACTCACCGCCTCCCCCTTCAGCAGCGCCATCCGGCCGATCTCGAACGGTATGCCCCAGCTCACGCACGATCCACTGGGTGCGCGCCCCGCGACCGCCGCCATCTCCTCCGAGAGCGCCTCGGCCGGCACCCTCCGCAGCCCCTTCTTGATCGAGAGCTTCAGCGGCGCGAACAGCGTTGTGCTCGGACCGTCAGCAATGCCTGCCATCGTCTCTCCTTAGCTTCCGCCCTGCAGCGGTTCGATGCCCAGCTCCCCGGCTACGCTCTCGAGTTGCGTCAGGTCCTTCCCTGAGACAGGGATACCGTTCGCCTCCCGGTCGGCCTGGAACGCCTTCTCTGGGTCCCCGGGCACCATCACGGGCACCTCAGGATCACGCCGCGGCTGGCGGCGAATGCGCTCCGCCAGATCCCGCAATCGCGTCTTGAATCGCCCCGGCTCCTCGAACACATCGATCCGAAGCGCCCCGTAGAACTGACCCAGCCGCCGCTTCTCGGAGAACGGGTCTCCGAACATATCCGTAACGCTCTCGCCCGCTGGCATCCCGCTCAGCAGCCCGCAGAGGATATCGACGACCATGGCGAGGCCGAACCCCTTGTAGTCGCCCATCGGCAGCAGCTGCACGACCTCGCCGGGCACCCTCGTCTCGTTGCCTTGCGCGTCCGCGCCAACCAGCGGCGGTAGCTCGAGCCCCTGGTCGCCGTAGACGCGGATCTTGTTGGCGCTCATCAGCGTCGTCGATCCGTCGTAGCAGAACGGGCCCTCTTGCGCCATGGGCGCGGCCATGCAGACGGGGTTCGTTCCGAAGAACATGGTGGCGGCGTTCGGCGACCGCATCTTCGGGGTTCCGTGCGTATAGGCGGTCCCGATCATGTCTTCCTGACACGCCTCGAAGGCGAAGTACGCCATGGTGCCGCAGTGACTGGAGTTGCGTACCGACACCTGCCCCGAACCGGCTCCCCGGGCCAGCTCGATGGCGTCGCGCATGGCGCGAATCCCCGCCGCGTGGCCGAACCCGTGATCCGCGTCCAGCCATCCTGTCGAGGGGCTGGTCTGCTCGAATCTGAAGTCCGGATGCGGGTTGATACGGCCGCCCTGCAGGGCCTTCAGGTAGTGAGGGACGAGGCGAAGCCCGTGGGAATCGACGCCCCGGAGGGAGGCGAACCAGACCCCCCTCGCCGTCAGCTTCGCCGATGACTCCTCGACCCCGGCTCCCAGGAAGACGCGCTCTACAAAGCCATAGACTGCATCTGCGGGAAACCGAAGCGCCTCTTGCCGTGCCTTCACCGCGACTCCCTAGCTATGGGCTGCCCGACCTGCCGCGGCCTTGCTGGCGGAATGCCGACCCTCACCCAACCGCGACTACTGCCCCCGTCTCCAGCGACTCGATCGCCGCTGCGATTACCTTCTGCGCCGCCAGGCCATCCACGCCCGAGCCGTCGATCTCCTCCGGCGATGCCCCCTCCGCCACCTGCTTCACGAAACAGTGGATCCTCTCGCGGAACGTGTCCTCGAAATCGCGGTAGCCGCCGAACACCGGGTTCGTATACACTGACTTCAGCGGCTCGCCGGCCGGATAGAGCGTCGCCTCCCGCCACATGTCCTCCACCACCAGCCGCCCCTTCACTCCCCCCACCTCGCACCGCTCCATGGGGTGGCCTCGTGCGATGTCATAGCTGCTCGTGAGGTGCCCCACCATCCCGTTCGCGAGTTGCAGGTTGATCGACGCCGTCGACCAGATGCTGCGCCCCGGCGCTTTCATCGCGAAGCACTGAACCTTGACGATGTCGCCGCAGTAGTGCCGAATCATATCGACCGAGTGCGGGTTCAGCGCCTTGAGGTGGAAGTAGGGCGAGTCGGGGTCGGCCGGCCGCCCGATCCACAGCGCCATGTTCACGAACAGCAGGCTCCCGAGCCGGTCTTCCTCCATCCACCTCTTCGCCGTCCGCGCCGCCGGAGTGAACCGATGGTTGAAGTCGACCCCGAAGCAGCGCCTCTCCTCCCGCGCCACTCGCACCATCTCCGCGGCCTTGTGGATCTCATTGCAGATCGGCTTCTCACACAGCACGTGACACCCGGCCTTCAGCGCCTGAACAGTCGGCTCATAGTGGTCGCTGCTGTACTCATATCCGCCCGTGGCCACACTGCAGAGGTCGGGCGACAGCTTCGAGAGCATCTCCTCCGCCCGCGTGAACCAGGGCACTCCCAGCCGTTCCCCCGTCGCTCGGGCCCGCTCCGGGACCAGATCGCACACCCCCGCCAGCTCCGCCAGCTCCTCGCCCTGGTAGATTCCGGCGTGGAGGTTCCCGATCGGGCCCAGCCCTATCACGCAGACTCGCAGCATGCCCCACTCCCGCGCTTCGCCCGGCGCTTGTAGCCCAGCTCTCGCATATCATCTTCGAAGAAATCGAAGTAGTGGCGCTCCTCGTCCGTCTTCCATCGCCCGATGGGATCGCGGTTCACGATCACCTTGGCCAAGGGAATACCGAGGAACTCCTCCAGCCGCCGCCGCGTCGCGTTCTGCTTCAGTACGAAGTCCTCGAACCTCACCGATATCGTATGTGCGGGCGGAGGCGTCGCCTTCACGATCTCGCGCTGGTACTTCCAGCTAATCGCTCGCTTCAGCCGCACGTCATCGGCCTTGTCGTACTCGATGCCGAAGTCGGACAGATCATCCGTCAAGTGCGATCCGATGATCGAATCCCGCGGGTCGCGCACCCAATGGATGTACCGGATATCCGGGAACATCCGCACGATCCAAGGGTAGATCAGCGTCGTCTCCGGCAGCTTCCACCCCTTGCTCTCTGCTCTCCGGTTCAGCACCGACCCCAGGTACGACTCTACCAGGCGCGTAAACTCCGGGTCGATAGAGCCCGTGTGAAGCTGCGAGAAATCCCACTCCAGCCCGCCCTTGTAGGTGACATACCGCGCCATCACCCGGCACGCTTCGTAGAGATCCTCCGCCGGTACCAGGTCGCCCGACGGGTTCAGTCTCGCCCCCATGTACACGCCGCTGGCGTAGAGGGTATGCGACATAACGCGGGTCCCGGAATGACCCCTGCCAATGACTGTGACCATCATGATGCGGTTCTATAGCTCCTTCGCCCCGCGCTGCTTGCGCAACTCCGCTGCCGCCGCCTGCAGCTTCTCTGCCATCTTCGGCGACCCAATATGCAGCGTGTCGTACGCCTCTTGCGATGTCGCGAACACCTTCCCCTGACCATGCCAGTTCAGGTTCGTGAAGATCGGATTGGGCCGGCCCGTTTCCTTCTCTCGCCTCGCGATGTGCGCGTTCATCCGAGCCAGCAGCATCTTCACCACGCCTGGCTCCTGCTTCGCTATGTTGTGGTTCTCCTCGGGATCGACCAGCAGGTTGTACAGCTCGATCTCCGGCTTGAAGTGGAAGTCCGGCTCCAGCGCCTGCATCAGCTTCCATTCGGGCGTGCGCCAGCCGTGCTTCCGCATCCACGTCGCCTCGGTGAGGTAGTATTCCGGCTCCTGGCGGCGCGGCTTCCCCCGCATCAGCGGCGCCAGGCTCCGCCCATCGAACTTGATCCCCGTCTTGATCCCCATCAGCTCCAGGATCGTCGGCGTGATGTCCTTCATATGCGCGTAGTCCCGGAACCGTTTCCCTGCCGGAGCCTTGCCGGGACAGACGAAGATCAGCGGGATGTGAATGGTGCAGTCGTAGATCCCGTGATGATCGAACCAGCACTCGTGATCGTAATGCGTTTCCCCATGGTCCGAGTCGATCACGATCAGCGTCTCCTCTTCGAGCCCCAGCGACTCGACTGCGGCGAGGAGGTTGGCGATGCACGCGTCCATGTACGCCACCGCGCCGTCATACTGCGCGATGATGTAGTCCTTATCCGTGCACCCCGGCGGGAACCAGCTCGCGAAGAAGTCGCAGAACGGCTTGAACTTCATCACCGGGTCGAGTGAATGATTGCTCGGGTCGAGTTCATCCCCGTGGTAGAACGCTCGCTCGAACGGCTGCGGCGGCAGGTATGGCGCGTGCGGGTCCATGTGCCGGAGGAACAGGAAGAACGGCTCGTCCTCCCCGGCCAGCCGCTCCAGTTCCGGGATCGCCACTTCATTGAGATTCTCGGCCTTGTGGCTGCGGCCCTCCTCCCACGACCCCCAACCGCTGAAGTCCAGATACTTCTGAAACCCCCGCGACGCCTGATTGCCGCTGAAGCCGACGCAGGTCGTGTTGTAGCCCTGCTCGCCCAGCATCTCCGCCAGCGTCTTTACGTGGCTGCCCAACGGCCCCTCATGCCGCAGCGCCACCACGTCCGTGCCGAAGCAGTCCATCCCTGTGAACATCGACCCGTACCCCGGCGTCGTCGGGATCGACGGGCTGAATGCGTTTTCGAACACACACCCTTTCGCCGCCAGCCCATCGATGTGGGGCGTCGTCAATCGGTGGTAGCCATACAGACTCATATGATCTGAGCGCAGGCTGTCGATCCCAAAGAACAGCAGGTTCGGCCTCTTCCTCACGGAAACCCATCTCCTCCCAACAAGATCACGGCGCCCTACGCCATCCAGATCAGCGCGCGCCCAGCGCCTTCAGGCACGCGTTCAGATACCCATAGCTCTCCGCCGCGATGATCGCCACTTCCGCCAGCTCCAGATCGTTGGCCCCGATCACCTCCAGGCACACCGGCCCCGAGTACCTGCCGTCCACCATCGCCTTACAGTAGCCGAACAGGTCGATGTCGCCCCGCCCGCACGCCTGGTTCTGCGGCGTGCCCGGCCCCGGCCCCTTGCCCAGGCAGTCGCGGATGTGGATGTGCTTGGTCCGGCTCAGCACCGGCTTCAGCGCCGCCGCCGGATCCTCGCCCGCCCGCCAGATGTGGCTCGGGTCCATGTCGATGCCGAAGGCCGATGAGCCGATCTTCTTCATCGCTGCCAGCGTCGTCGGGGTATCGTCGATGCACGCCCCCACGTGCGCTTTCACGCATAGCGTCACCCCATACTGCTCCGCCTTCGCCGCCATCTTCGCCATCAAGTCCGTCTGGCGCGCGAAGTCCTCCTGCGATTTGCTCTTCCCGCCCGGCCCGATGTTCACCACTGGAATTCCGATCTCGGCCCCGGCCTGGAACGCCTTCGTCAGCCGATCCTCGTCCAGCGACGACTCCTCCATCGACAGGAACTCCAACCCCGCGTCGGCGGCAGTTCGCTTCAGTTCCACCGCCTGCTCCTGCCAACGGTCTAGCTCCAGATGCTCGCGCAAGCCCTTGATCGCCGAGATCTCGACCCCGTCATAGCCAGCGAGCTTGATGTGACGGCACGCCGTCGCGAAGTCGTTCTTGCCAAACAACACAGAGTTCACACCGAGCTTGATCACGCTTCACCTCTCCTCTATCCAACTGCCACGCGCCTCGGCCACTGCCGACGCCGGTCTGTCATTGCGATCCCTGCTGGAAGCAGGGCGTGGCAATCTCGCTGTTCCCGCTCCTACAAGTCCACGATCGCGTGCGTCTCCCACGACTTGATCGCGGCCTCGATGATCCTCTGCACCTTCAGCCCATCCTCACCCGAGCCGTCGATCCTATCCCACTTGGTCCCGGCCTCGATCTGGTCGACCCACGCCCCGATCCGGCTCTTGAACGTCTCGCCGAACGACCGCATCCCGCCCAGGTACCGATAGCTCTCGACCTCGATGCTGTTTCGCGGGAAGAACTGCAGGTCCTCGCAGGCGTCCTCGATCACGAACCGCCCCTTCGAGCCGAACACGTCGCAGCGCTCCAGCCCATACGAGCCGCCCGCGTCGTAGCTGCCTGTCAGCTGCCCCACCACGCCGTTCGCGAAGTGCAGCAGCACCTGGGCATTCGACCACGTGATGCGGCCGTCGCCCTTCTTCAGGAAGCAGGCAACGCTCTTCACGTCCCCGCAGAAATAGCGCATCACATCGAACGAGTGCGGATGCAGCGCTCGCAGATGGAACCACGGAGAGGTCTCGACTCCGTTGTTGATCCACATCCGCATGTTGATCATGTAGAGCGTGCCCAGCCGCCCCGCCTCGACCCACTCCTTGGCGCGCCGCGCCGCCGGCGTGAAGCGATGGTTGAGGTTGATCGCATAGGGAACCTGTTTGCTCTTGGCCCGCGCCACCATCTTCTCCGCTTCGTCTATCCGGTTGGAGATGGGCTTCTCTCCCAGCACCGGGATGCCGGCTTCCAGCAGCTCCATCGTCGGCGTAAAGTGCTCGCCCCCGTTCTCTTCGCCCTTCGTGCACATGCTGCACGCGTCGAGCTTGATCCCGCTCGCCACCATCTCCTTCACGCTGTAGAACGCCTTCCCCCCGAACTTCGCGGCCGCCGCGTCGGCCTTCTCCTTCACAATATCGCAGACTGCCACGATCTCCGTCTTCGGGTTGTCCTTGTAGACTCCCGCATGCGTGCTACCGATGTTGCCGACGCCCACGATCCCGATCTTAAGCGACATGATCTCCCTGTCTCCTTCCGTTTCCCCACACCAGCGGCCCCGTTCCCAGCTTTTCCGTCTGGCCGGCGCTTGCTCCTGCCGCTCCCGCCACCTCGCCGACGCTCCGAGACCCCTCTGCCGGGATGCGCCGGGTGTCCGGCGGCATCGGCGCCTGGCCACTGGTCGGTGCCCTAGATGTGCCGCCCACCTGTGATCCATGGATGGTAACTGAAGAAAGCGCAGTTCATCTTCGCTTGACAGAAGGCTGCTTCAACCCCTATCCTAAACGGGTATCGTAGACACAACGATGCGCCGTACATGGGTACCGTACAAAGAAGGCCTTGTTGTGAAGTGAGTCTGACTGCCACCCTGGGTTCCGCGCTGGGATCATCACATAGCAGCATCCCCATCTGGGGGCGCGGATTCAGCGCGCCTCCATTCTGTTGGCCCGGTTGCAGTCACTGACCAGGGCCGAAAGGAGGCGAAGAGGCGATTCCCACTGCTGTTGACTGCGTCCGTGTCGAGTTGATCCATCCATGCCGAGGAGGTAAGAGGTAAGTGGTACGCAAACGAAGGAAGGGTTTCACCCTCATTGAGCTGCTGGTCGTTATCGCGATTATCGCGATCCTAGCCGCGATGCTCTTCCCAGTTTTCGCGCGGGCGCGCGAGTCGGCCCGCAAGATTCAGTGCCTTTCGAATGTGAAGAACATCGCCATCGCTTTCCAGATGTACCTGTCTGACTATGACCGAATGGCTCCCGCCGAGCACCGCTCGGAAGTCGTCCAGGGATTCAACGACTTCGGTGGCACCGGCGATGTCTGCTGCTGCTATCAGACCTTTGCTAACCCCTATCTGCAGTGGCCCGTCGTCCTCGATGAGTACGTGAAGAACCGTGACGTCTGGCGCTGCCCCAGCGCGCGCTTCGTCAACGCCACCTGGATCTATCCGGGCTATGCCGACTGGTACAAGTACCTCGTCGATCATCCGGATCTCGGACTTGGTTGCAGGGCCTGTGGGACCGGCTATCCAACTGGATGGGGCGGTAGCGTAACCGACAGCTTCATTCAGGCCGCTTGTGCAGGTGAAGACGTGGGCGCCTTCAACCAGTCCATCGGTGTTCCGAGAACCGCCCGCGATCTCAAGACCGCCCAGCTCGAGGACCCGTCCAAGTGGGTCGTCGCCGGCGAAGTGGGCTACGACGTGGAGCCCCTCCGGACTTCCCGCATCGCCTACCCCGACAGATACGGTGTCGAGAAGGCCGATTGCCAGTACCCCATCGGCGACTGGGCGAACTGCTCTCAGTCGGTCGACTGCGGCGCCAATGACCGGCGGTTCCAGACCGACGTCGACTATCGCAAGAAAAACTCCTGGCCGCGCCACCTGGGTGGCGCCAACATCGGCTTCGCCGATGGCCACGCTGCCTGGATGTCGTCTGAGACCATCCTGTTCAGCGGTAGACCGAACACCGAATACGTGAAGCCGGCGCAGGTGCTCCTGCTTGGCGTCGACGTCTGCGGATTTGGCCCGTCCAACCAGTAACGCTCTGATCCCGGCCGCCAGTCGATACGGCTGCCGGAGCGTTGAGAGTATCGTCTGCGGCGGAGCGCCCTCGGGCGCTCCGCCGTCTTGCTAACTGCCAGGGCTGACGCCGAAGGTCGTCCCGGCTTCCACCATCCGGCCCTGCTTGCGGTAGCTGGCCGGCGTGCATCCATACCGCTTCAGGAAGCTATGGTGGAGATGGCTGGCATCGGAGAAGCCCGTCTGCTCGGCAATCGCTTCCGTCGATGCGTCTCCGTCCAACAGTTGCCCGGCTGCGAGCGCCAAGCGGGCGCGCAAGCAGAACTCGCCGAACGTCAGTCCCACGGTGTTCTTGAATATCGGGCAGAAGCGTCCTCGGCTTAGATTGCACGCTGCCGCCGCCTCTGCCAGGCTCACTCGGCGCGCGGGGGAGGAGTGGACAAGGCGCAGCGCCGGCATGATCCTGGCGAGGTCAGTGGGTCGCGCATTGTACCCGGGGCCGGCCGCCGACGGGACACTCCAGTTGCGACTCAGCGTGAAGAGAGCCTGCAGCAGGTCGAGCCTCACCGCGCTCTCCCATTCCTTCCTGGCGTCCTGCATCTCCGCCAGCAGGTCATGCCCCAGGGCCAGCATCCGGCTCCGCGTCCCGGCATCGTTCGCCCGGGGCCGCTGGCTGGGATGAACCGAGAACAGGCTCAACCACGAGATACCGCCAAACCGTTCGTTACCCAGGTGACCCGCCAGGAAGACTGCCACCACGTCCAGCGTGTCAGCAGACGGCACTCGCCAGCCGTGCGGCTCCCAGGTCCCGCATAGCCATACGTCACCTGGCTCGACCATGTGCGTGAAATCCTGGAAGTGCCGCTCCTGGGAGCCGCTGAGCAGAATCCCGACCTCGAACCCCTCGTGCACGTCCACTGCCAACGGAGCCGGGGATTCATAGGACGTCGATCCGACGAAGATCGGCTCCCTCGCCGTCAGGTGGTAGTCTATCCGCAGCACCGATCCCATCTGCGTCTCGGTAGGAAGACGCTGGCGCGCGACGTACCTCTTCATAGTGACGATTCTACAAGAAATCGTGACGGGGAATCAATGACCCCAGGCGACGTTTGGGCTATCATTCTAGGGTATTGGCGCGGCGTAGGGGGAATCGCGGAGAGCCGGAGCCGTGGGCGCCTCCCCGGCGCCCGAGACGAAAGGAGGCGATACCTAGCGCAGACAGCCTCTTCGGGAGTTCCATCCGAGCGTACTGCGGCACCATTGCTGCGGGAATGCATTTACGGAAAAGGAGCAATCGTGACTATGCCGCGTCGACGAGGTTTCACCCTCATTGAGCTTCTGGTAGTTATCGCGATCATCGCGATCCTAGCCGCCATGCTGTTCCCTGTATTCGCGCGCGCACGGGAATCCGCGCGCAAGATTCAGTGCTTGGCGAACGTCAAGAACATCGCCACCGCCGTACAGATGTACCTATCTGATTATGACCGGTTCCCACCTGACAACAAAGACAGAGATCTGTTCTGGTACCTCGACGAAGGGGCCGGACGGGGAACACCCGGTTGGTGCTCGGATGGTGGTACGGGCCGGTACAACGGCTCCAACCCCTTCTTGCGCTGGCCCGTCATCCTCGACGAGTATGTCAAGAACCGCGATGTCTGGCGGTGCCCGAGCATCCGGAATATCTCCACCGCCACCTGGATTGTCCCTCAGTACACGTCCATTTGGTGGCACTACCTCCAGCAGAATGAGGGGAAGTGGGGAAGCGTGGACTCCGAAGGCTGTGGCGGGGGCCCCTGCTGTCGCGCCTATCCGTCTGGCTGGGGGGGGACCGTCACCGACTCCATCGCGCAGCAGCAGAGAGGCGGCGAAGACACGAATGCCTTCGTGATCAACATCGGGCTTGAGAACGACTGCCTGGTCGGCAGAAAGACCTCTGAGATCCAGGACCCCAGCTGGCAGATAGTCTGCGGCGACAACCAGACCGGAGGCGAGCTGAACCTCATGTTCGGGATGCTCTATGCCACCGCGTGCTGCTGGGAACTGAGCGACGAGGACGCGGCGAAGTTCAACTACTGGCCCGCGGGGGACCCCTCCTTCCGCAGCAAGTACGCGCCGCATCTCGGCGGACTCAACCTCGGCTTCGCCGATGGACACGCCGCCTGGTGGGCCGGGGAGGCCGCTCTCGCCGCTTCCGTCTACTCGGAATGCTGCTCTTCCATGGCAGACTACTCTGACTGCTATTCGGAGCCGGCGAGCAAGAACAAGTTCGGGTTCATGTGCCCCTACGGTGAGGTCGTGAACTCCGGGTAGAAGAGATCTACAAGAGTCCCTGGCGCTGGAGAAGACCCTCCGAGGTCCGCTGGTGATCGACCGGCGGACCTCGGCTATTGGTGGGGGGAGAGGCGCTCCTGTTTACGGCATGGCCAGCCGCTCCGCCGCCGTTCGCGTGCGTTCCCGGTACTGCGCCGGCGTGCACCCGTAGTGCCTCACGAAGCAATGGTGCAGGTGACTGTCGTCCACGAAGCCGGTCTCCTCCGCGATGGCGATCATCGGCAGCTGGGTGTGCAGTGCCCGGTGGGCGGCGACGGCAAGCCGGGTCCGCAGGCAGAACGCGGCCGAAGCTCGCGCCCATGGCATCTCGGAACAGGTTCTGGAACTGCGACGGGCTCAGCCCGCACGCGCCGGCCGCTTCTCGGACGTTGACCCGTCTCCATGGGTATGAGTGAGCCAGGCTTAGAGCTGGCATCAGGCGCGCCAGGGCGTTCAGCCGGACGCGCCTTGTGGGCGGGGATAGCCCCGCGGTCTCCCAATCCCGCCCCAACACGATCAGGAGGTGGAGTAGCTCTACCCGGACCACCTGCTCCCAGGCCGATCCGCGTTCCTCCACCTCTCGGCGCAGCCAGCGGCCAAGTGCGAGCACCTTCCGGCGCACTGCCGCCGAAGCCACCCGCGGGCGGTAGGTCGCCGGCGCGAGGAACGGCGCCAGCCACGACATATCCCCCCCGCTTGCGCCGCCCAGGAACTCGGGCATAAACTTCAGCACCACATTCCTGGTGTGTGGAGGTCTGATCTCCCACCCGTGTGGCTCCCACATCGCGCACATCCAGACATCGCCCGGCGCGCAGGCCATCGCCATCCCGCCGAACAGAATCCACTCCTCACCGGTCAGCACGATCCCGACTTCGATCTCGGGGTGCACGTGGATGTCGAGAGGCAGAGGGTCGTCGTTGAATCCGGCGATGGCGTGCAGCGAACTCGTCGCGCTCAGACGCGGCTCATAGCGAGGGGAGGCAAACGACCCAGCAGACATGGCGCCACTCCAGCTAGCGGTATCCAGATGAATCATACACCACGGCCGGATGATTCTACAACCCCATATCTCAAACAGATGCTACCATTGATGTAGGCCCATCGGGCGGGGGGCGTCTGGCCGGGTCGATCTGCACCGCGGTCAGGCATGGAAGGAGGTGGACTAAGGCCTGGGGGAGACTGGACCGAGTGCCCGACGAAGCGCGCTGGCATCTAGCTGCAAGGAGGCGAACGCTTTCATGGCGACCCGACGACGAAGTGGTTTCACCCTGATCGAGCTGTTGGTGGTAATCGCGATCATCGCGATCCTGGCTGCAATGCTATTCCCCGTTTTCGCCCGCGCGCGAGAATCCGCGCGCAAGATTCAGTGCCTCTCCAACGTCAAGAACATCGCCATCGCTGTTCAGATGTACCTGACCGACTACGATCGCATGCCCCCGGGGCAGAATGACCAGGCCTTCCAGGCCGCCTTCGACTCCTGGGCGGATGACGACGGATGCAAGTACGCGGGATGGTCCCATCCCTACCTCCGCTGGCAGGTGATCCTCGACGAGTACGTCAAGAACCGCGACGTCTGGCGCTGCCCGAGCCAGAAGCTGTCCCTGTCCAGTGTGACCAACATCATCCCTAGCTATGGCAGCCCCTGGTGGAAGTACCTGATGGACAACATCGACAAGTTGCCCGACGGCCCCTGCTTCTACGCTTTCCCGACTGGCTGGGGCGGATCTGTAACCGATACGATCGCCCAGGGGAAGATGTCGGGTATCGACTCCGGGAAGGAAGCCGGCGATGCGGTGGAGATCGGCATCGGATGCACTGAGCACGAGTTCCCGGGGGTCTCGACCTCACAGATCGGCGACCCTGTGAACTGGCTCGTGTGCTGCGACATTGGGCCCTTCCCGAACGTCCACGGCCCTGAGACCACACTCTACGATGTGTGCCGCGCTAACTGCGGCGGCGACTGGGACAACTGCCCCGAGGTGTCTGTCTGCTCCTTCCCGCAGTCAGAGTACAACAAGTTCCTGACCGATGCCACCTACCGCGAGAAGTACACGCGGCACCTTGGTGGCAGCAACTACGGCTTCGCGGACGGCCATGCCTCCTGGTTCAAGGCCGACGCGTTCACCGCCGCTGCGCCGCACTGCACCAACATCAACTGCGACGCGGGAACCTGCACGGAGAACAAGGGCATCATCGGCGGCCTTTGCCCCTAGCCCTGCCTGCAGGCGATTGCATAGACGCTGTGCACCGGCGGAGCGCCTTCGGGCGCTCCGCCGCCCTTTGCCGCGGCCGCCGCCCTTCCTGGCCCTCAACTCCTCCCCAATGCCGCTTGACAGCCCGCCCCACGTGTCCTACCCTACTGATAGGGAATCGAGCGGAGCAGGTCGTGCTGCTGGCACAATCCGGGCATCCTATGGTGTCTTGTTGGGTGGTATGCCCCTGCGACGGGTAACATTCGGAGGGCGCGCATCTTGCGCGCCTCTTTCCTTCTGAGAAGGGAGGTGATGCGCCAACCAAACACCTGAAGTGGTGGGACTCTTCTCAAGCTGGGTAGCCGAACTCTACTGAGGAGGTAGACACACTGTGTCGCCACGAAGATCCAGAGGTTTCACCCTGATAGAGCTGCTCGTTGTTATCGCGATCATCGCGATCCTAGCCGCGATGCTGTTCCCTGTCTTTGCGCGAGCGTGTGAATCGGCCCGCAAGATTCAGTGCCTGTCGAACGTGAAGAACGTCGCCATAGCGGTGCAGATGTACCTGTCGGACTATGACAGGTTCCCACCGGGCGAGCACCGGGCCGAAGTGAATGACTGGTTTACGACGCTGAACGACGGCGAATGCTCGAGGAACTCCCTCATGAGCAACCCCTACCTGCGCTGGCCCGTGATCTTCGATGAGTACACCAAGAACCGGGATATCTGGCGCTGCCCGAGCGCTCACACCGCGGGTGATTTCCAGGTCAATCCCTGCACTCCGGACTGGTTCACAGCCGCGCAGAACGATCCGGCTCCGACGGACTGCACCACCGCTCTCAACAACGGGAACCACTTCTTTCCCCCGGGCTGGGGCGGGACCATCACCGACTCATTCCTGCAGACAGGTCAGTGCGCGGGTGGGGACTCGGGCGGGTTCGACCAGTCGATTGGGACGGCCACCTGCGCTCTGCTAGACGCGAAGACAAGCCAGATGAATGACCCCGCTAAGAGGGTGGTCGTCGCAGATTCGGGCGTCCAGATGGACTTCGATCGGACCTCGTGGATCGCCTATCCCGACATGTGCCGGCTGGACGGCGCGGGCGGCTGCGGGGATCCGACCAGCACCTGCGCGAGCTGCGACTACAGCTTCATCTCGGATTGCGGTGCCAACGATCCGCGCTGATGGAACAGACCCGGCGTATCGCAAGGAGCATGCTCATCCCCGGCATCTGGGTGGTTCGAACATCGGGTTTGCCGATGGTCACGCGCAGTGGATGCCCGCCGAGCAGATTCTCTTCGGGTCCGACAGGGTGCACAACCATGCGACGGTTACGAATGCCCCCCTGGAGGGCGTCGAGGTCTGCAACGTGTTCGCCGGGCAGATTCACTAGGATTCACGACAACTGAAACCCCGACCTGGCCGCGAGTCCAGCGGGCGAAGTGGCGGGGTCCGTCTCAGACGGACCCCGCCTTCTGCTTTCCCTACCTACCGCCGCGCGCCCGCTGGAGGGCCTGCTTCCGGCCGGGATAGCGCTGTCGGGCTACGAGGATGAACCGCGTGAGTGCACTCCGGCTCCGCATCTGCCTAATCGTCCTCATTGCCGGGCTGGCCTGCTTCTTGCTGACGAAGCTGGTCCCCCGGCCGCCACGGCGAACGGCCGACACGGCCGCGCCGCCGGTCCAGGATGCCGCCCCGAGCACGCCGCCGCACGAGCCCCCTCCCGGGCGACCCTTCCGACCGCAGCCGCTCGCGTACCCAGGCGCGGTGCCGGACGCGGCCGGCCTGCGATCCGCGGCGGAAGGCGCCAATGTGATCATCTGCGTGCTCGATGCGGCGCGCGCGGATCACTTCGGGGCCTATGGATACCCGCGCGGCACCACCCCCAACTTCGACCGGCTCGCCGGAGAGGGCGTTCTCTTCGAGCAGCATTTCAGCGAGGTGCCGGAGACCCACCCTTCGACTATCTCACTCCTGACCGGTCAGTACCCGGATACCCACGGCCAGCTCGTGAATGGCCCCACCAAGGTCTCCGTCGCGGGCCGCTGGCCCACACTTACGATGGAGGGCGCGCTTGCCAATGCCGGTTTCTCCACCTACTTGGTGAGTTCGAGCAAGCTCGTGACTCCCCAGTTCGGCATCGGCCTGGACTTCCAGGAGAAGTCCCTCGTGGAAGACCCACGCACGCGGCCACACCATTCCAGACAGCCCAAGGAACGCGGCACACTGGATCTCGTCACCGCGCTTGGAGAGCAACTGGACCAGGTGGCGGGGCAGTGGAAGAAGCGTGACGCCCGCTTCTTTGCCTACCTCCACGTCTACCCGCCTCACGATCCTTACGTGGCGCCAGAACGATTTCAGAGCTCCTTTCGCGGAAAGCAGCCGCCGCGCTACTGGCGGGCGCGCCCGCAAGCGGGGATCGGCGACCCGGTCGGGCCGCGCGAACCCAAGCCAGGAGAGGTATGGCTCGATCGCTACGATGCGAACTTGCGATGGGCGGATTCCTTCCTGGGCCATCTGGAGCAGACGTTGCGAGAGTCGGGCCTGCTCGAACACACACTCCTCATCGTCACCGCCGACCACGGCGAGGCCATGCGTGAGCACGGATATGCGTACCATATCAACTGCCCCTACGACGAGACCCTACACATTCCACTGCTCGTAAGATTCCCGGGGGCCAGAGCGCCACGCGGCCGAGTCTACGCTCTGACGCAAACCATCGACCTGTTCCCCACTCTCCTCGACCTCTTCCGGATCGCCGGCTCTCACCCGGGCGTGCAGGGGAAGTCGCTCCTGCCGCTGCTAACAGGTGAGGTGCCAAAGGTGAACGATTTCCTCATCAGCCGCACCACCGGGGATACCTGCTGCTACACCGTGCGCGACGCCCACAGTGTGCTGCTCCTGCACGCTGGCGCCGGGGGAAGGGTGCTCTATAACATGGACGACGATCCCTGGCAGACCATCGATCTCTATCAGAAGGAGCGCGGGCGGGCCTCCGCGCTGGAGCGCGCCTTCGCCTCCTTCGCGCGCGGCCAGCGATACCCACCAACGGCCTTCCCGGATCTGATGCCCGTCGTCAATGCCCCGAAGCCCCAGCCGGAGGAACTCACACCTGAGCAGCGGCGGGTGCTCCACTCGCTGGGCTACACCAAATAGGGAGTGCTGGAAGCTGCGGCTCCTTCTTCCCGTAAGCGCGAGCTTCCGCGACCGCCGCCCGTCTTGACGCCTAACTCCCCCTCAATAATGCCGCTTGACAGCCCGCCCCAGGTACCCTATCCTTTTGGTAGGGATTCGAACGGAGCAGGTCGTGCTGTTGGCACAATCCAGACATCTCATCGTGCTCTGTCGGGTGGTCTGCCCCCTGCGCCGGGTAACATCTGGAGGCGCGCGTCTTGCGCGCCTCTTTCTTTTGGAGAAAGGAGGTGATGCGTCCACCAAACACCCGAGGTGGTGCACTCTTCCCGAGCTGGGTAGCTGAACCCTACTGAGGAGGTAGACACACTGTGTCGCCACGAAGAGCTAAAGGTTTTACCCTGATAGAGCTGCTCGTTGTTATCGCGATCATCGCGATTCTTGCCGCGATGCTGTTCCCGGTGTTCGCGCGAGCGCGTGAGTCGGCCCGCAAGATTCAGTGCCTGTCGAATGTGAAGAACATCGCGATGGCCGTCCAGGTGTACCTGTCGGACTACGATCGCTTCCCCCCCGCCGAGCACCGGCGAGAGGCCATCGACTCCTTCGTCAACTGGATCGGGTCGGACCGCGGTTGCGGTTCGGGGCCCGAGTACCGCGCCACCTGGGGCAACCCCTACCTGCGCTGGCCTGTGGTCCTTGATGAGTACATCAAGAACCGCGACGTATGGCGCTGCCCCTCGGCCAAGTGGGACCCCTCGAACTGGTGGATCATCCCCGGCTATGATGGCGACTACCTGAAGTACCTGACGGCCACCCACGGCGATGGCTGGGTTGCCAATGGCTGGAGCCCAGGTGGCTCCCCCTGCTTCTGGTCCTTCCCGCCGGGCTGGGGAGGCGACGTCACCGACTCGATCGCCCAGCAGGCCGGTGAGGCCAATCCTGCCACCAACGCGGGCGTGTTCAGCGCCACCATCGGCTACCCCACCGAGATGACCGACGCCAAGACCTCCCAGCTTGACGACGTCTCGAAAACAGTAGCTTGCGCCGATGGCACCACTTTCGGTGTCTGGATCCGAGGCGCCGGTGACATCCTCTACGAGGTCTGTGAGCAAGGCTGCGGCAACTCCAACTACTACAACCCGGACTGCTCTGCCTCCCAGCAGTGCAGCTTCCCGGAAGAGGATCTGCCGAAATTCCAGAACGACTCGACCTATCGCCGGCAGTTCACTCGCCACTTGGGCGGCAGCAACGTTGGCTTCGCTGATGGGCACGCCGGGTGGTTCTCGGCCGATGCCTTCGTGGCGGATGCCCCCTACTGCGATGACAACGGAAACTTCATCACCCAGGGCAAATTCGGCGGCCTCTGCCCATAGCAGGGCCGGCCCAGAGCACCCATCAGATCATCAGCGCGCGATTGCGCGCGACGAGAAGCAGCGGCGGAGCGCCTTCAGGCGCTCCGCCGTCGCGTGTGAATCACCCCAGTCACCTCGGCCCGCTCGGCCGCTCTACGGCGGCTCGTTCCCGATCAAGATGTAGTCGCCTCGCCGCTCCCACAGGTAGCAGGGCTTAGGGCTGGGCTCTCCCATCACGTCTCGATTGTCTCGCAGCGCCCGCTCGATCTCGGGGACGAACCGCGCGTGCGTAATCGCCACCGCCGGGGTGGGGGAGGACAGAAAGCGCAACAGGCCCGGGAACTCGTCTCGCCTCTCGCCGAGATCGACGATCGGGCGCCCGAGGTAGAAGATCGTCGAGTTGCGCTTGGCGTAGTACACCCCCACCGGAACCGAAGGCGCGGTGTGGGCCGCCGCGAACTGCGCCAGCTCCTTGCGCGGCTGCGCCTGGATCTCCGCTTTGCGCGGGTTGAGCCAGCCGACCAGGCCGAACCCGGCCACCAACATCGCTCCGGAGAGCGCGGGAACGACTGCGCCGCGGCGGAATCGCGCTGCCACCACCGCCACCAACGCTCCCCCGGCCAGCGCTCCCAGAATCACTGCAGGCGAGAGCCCCGGTCGCCATGCGCCGAACTGCTGCGCTATCCGTGCTTCCAGCCACGGGGGTGGCACGGCCGCAAGGAAGGCGCCGGCCCCGCAGATCACGGCCCCCAGCCCGAGCGCGGCGAAGGCGAATGCCGCCCAGCCGCGACCCACTGGCTTGCGCTCTAGCCAGTCATCTAGCCACGCTCCCACCAGTATCGCCATCGGAGGGAACGCGGGCGCGAGATAGTGCGCCAGTTTCGACTTGGGGATGGAGAAGATGACAACCACGGCAATCGACCACCAGCCCGCGAACCGCAGCACGTGCTCCCGGTCCCGCTGCCCGAATGCCTTCGCGAACGCCCCCGGCAGGAACACCGCCCAGGGGCAGAAGTAGACCAGAACGTAGAACAGGTTCTGCCATACCGGGCCATTTCGGGCAAGCTGCCCCTGAATATGCCCGAAGTGCTCCCCGATGAAGAAGGTCGAGAAGAAGGTCGGCTCGTGGATCAACTCGTATGCGTACCACGGCGCTGCCACCGCCAGCAGCAGCATCACCCCCGGGATGATCTGCGCCTCCCGAAGCACCTGCCTCAGCCGCCGCGCCGACAGCAGATATGCCAGCAGCCCGCACAGCACCACCCCCAGAGGCGCCGGCCCCTTCGCCAGCAGCGCTACCCCGAGGAGCGGGTAGGCCGACAAGTACAGCCACCGCTTCCTGCCCGCCTCGGCCCTGGTGGCGAGGTAGCAGAGCATCATCGCCGGCGTCACCACCGCGGTGAGTGGGATATCTATCGACGCGTCCCGGGCGATATCGATCCACATGTAGCAGAGCGCCAGCGCCAGCCCGGCCAACAGGCCTGCGCGCCGATTCCGCGTGCGCGCTGTGAACCAGTAGGTGAACAACACGATGGCCGTGCCCAGAAAGGCGGAAGTGACTCGCGCGGCGAATTCAGTAGGGCCGAGCAGCCGGAAGGCAGCGGCGATGATCCAGTAGATCAGGACCGGCTTCAGCAGGAAAGGCTGGCCGTTGAAGTGGGGCGTCCCGAGATCTCGCAGTGCCAGCATCTCTCTGGCGCCCTCGGCATAGTAGGCCTCGTCGAAATCCTCCAGGGGTACCAGGCCGAGTCGCCAGCAATAGAGCGCGCCGCACACTATCAACAGAAGCAGCGGAAATGCCAGGCGTCGCCAATCCGAGCGTGCGTCAGAAGCTATCTCAGCCATGAGCCTATCGTTCGTCTATCCGGTCTATAACGAGATCGAGAATCTTCCCCGTCTACTGCCGGAGTCGCACCTCATTGTCTCCGGACTGACGACGGACTACGAAGTCGTGCTCGTCGACGACGGCAGCACTGATGGCAGCGGCGCCTATATCGATCAGCTCGCGGCTCAGTTCCCTTGCGTGCGCCCCGTACACCACTCGCGCAATCGCGGCCTCGGCGCCGCCATCTCCACCGGCCTTTCGAACGCGACGAAAGAGCTAGTTCTCTACATGGACTCGGATTTCCCTGTCTCCGCTGACGATGCGCGGGAGGCCATCCGACAGTTCACGCCCGATTGCGATCTGCTCATCGGCTATCGCCTCGGCCGGGCCGAAGGGCCCCGCCGGGAGATCATGTCCTGGACCTACAACCACCTTATCCGCTGGGCCTTCGGCCTGCACGTCCGGGACGTGAACTTTGCATTCAAGCTCATCCGCGGTTCGCTGCTCAAGCAGATGCGGCTCCGCTCCGAGGGGTCTTTCATCGACGCCGAAGTCCTGATCGAGGCGAGCCGCCTGGGCGCTCGCATCAGACAGGTCGGCATTCAGTACCACACCCGCGTCGCCGGTGTCTCGACCGCCGCCACTAACCAGGTCGTCCTGCGCATTCTCGGCGAGATGTGGCGCTACCGGTCGTTGCGCCACGCGAACGCCGTCGGCCCCGCCGGTCTCATCGTCAACGCCGACGACTTCGGCCTCTGCGAGGCCGTGAACCGCGGCGTGATCGAGGCCTTCGACCACGGGGTGGTGACCAGCGCCAGTCTGCTGCCCACGGGCGATGCCTTCGACCAGGCGGCCGAGCTTGCCCATTCCCGCCCCGCCCTCGACCTTGGCGTCCACCTCTCCCTCACTCAGACCACGCCCGCTTCTCCGCCCGACCGCGTTCCCTCCCTCGTCGATGAGCAGGGCAAGTTCCTCCCCACCTGGTCGGCCTTCCTGGTGCGCTATCTCGCGCGGCGCCATCAGGAAGCAGGACGTCGAGACCGAGATGCGCGCGCAGATCGAGAAGCTCAGCCGCGCCGGGCTGACCGTATCCCATCTGGACAGCCACCAGCACCTGCATATGCTTCCCGCCATCCTCCCCGTCGCCGCCCAGCTCGCGGGCGAGTACGGGATAGGCGCGCTGCGCTACCCCTGCCAGAAGCGCGACCGCGGCCGGTCCCGGGGTCTGGCGGCCCTCCGCCGTCGCGCCGGAGGAAGCGCACTGCGCGCCATCTGCCGGATGGGCGCGGGCCGACTCCGGTCGAACCAGTTGCTGCTACCCGACGACTTCCGCGGCTTCAGCGAGGCCGGACGCTGGGATCGCGACAGCCTTGCCCGCACGGTCGCCGACATCGACGGCGGCCTCACCGAGATCTGCTGCCATCCCGGCGCCGACGACAGCATCGGCGCTCGCTTCCCCTGGGGCTACCAATGGGAGCAGGAACTGGCCGCCCTCACCAGCCAGGAGGTCGCCGCTGCCGTCACTGAGAGTGGTGTCAAGCTAACGACCTACCGCGAGTCACTAGCTCAGCGGTAGGTCGTCACTGTCTGCGCCTATCTGGGGAATCGCCCCTACTTGAGCTGCTTCTCCCCGGTACCTCTCATCGTCATCTTCATCGGCGTCTCTGATCCGAGAGTGACGCTCATATCGAAGGATATCTCGGTCAGCTCCCGCACCTTCCGCCCGGCCGCATAGTCGAACCACGTCGTTAGCTTGGTGGAGCCCTTCTCGGCCAGCGTTGCCTTCGTCCCTTCGGGAGGGCCGACCGGCATGTTGAGTTCCCACGGCGCCACCGCCTCGATCTTCGCGCACTCTACACCCTCCACCGTCTCGAAGGCGACCAGCGTCGAAGTGCTCTTGATGGGGAACTGCATCTTCCCCAGCTCCTGCTTCGCCTCCGGCGGCATCGGGACACCCATCGACTGTATCATCTCCATCGGGTCGATCACGAGTTCCCATCCCCACGAATCTCCCACCGACACCGGGTGGTCGGGGAGCGCCGGCTGGGAGAAGTCCGTGAGCGACTTGGTGACTAGCTTCCCGTAATCGATCTTCTGACCCGGGGGGCTGGGGATCATCCCTAGCAGCTGGGTCAGCCCTTCGAGAGAGACCGGCTTCCCCTGCTTCGTCAGCACCATCTGCACGGGGAGTTCCGGGAGCTTGAACAGCATCGGGGCCTTTCCATCGGGCCCGACGATCGCTAGCCTCGCGTGCAGATCGGCGACATCCAGCGAGACGTCGAACGACTCCACCTTCCCGGCGAAGGTGAGATCGCCGTTGTCAGCGACTCCCGCTACCCGCGTCACCGTCATCGCCTTACCATTGACAGAGGGCTTGACGGTCAGTACGACCCCGCCTCCGGGCTGCGCGGCCGTCATCTCCATATTCATACTGAAGGACGTCTCATACCTCAGCTCGGACCCTGTGACGCCTTTGAACTCCAGCGTGACCGGCCCCGACTGAGCGAAGGCCAGTGTCGCGCCCCCCAGCATTACCGCGCTCATCAGGACTACTGCGAACAGACGACGCATCGATTCCTCCTTCCACCCTCTAGACTGCGGATCCGGTCGCTGCGCGCCCGCGCCGCGATCATCCGGCCAACGCCTGTCAGTTGTTTGCCCCGCTGATAGCATGCTCCTGCTCCGCGCCCTCCCGGAGAAACAAAACCGCCCGGCTGTCTGCCGAGCGGTTCTGCCGAGGTTTCACCCTCATCGAGCTGTTGCTGATGCCAGTATAGTCGAGACTGATGTTCGAAGTGTGACGGTTATCGCAAACTTGTGTGGTATTCGCACACGGCGTACTGCTGCTTGGCGGCGGCCTCGCCCCTCCCCCAGACGCGCAACCGCCCGGCTATTCGCCGAGCGGTCGCGGGCTTCACCCTGATCCAGCTGTCGCTGGTGAGGGTATGTTACGTTCGGGGTGTGTCCGTACTGTGAACGGTATGTCAAAGTTCCGTGATTCCGCTTGTCACGCCACCACCACCGCCTCCCGGATGACCCGCAGCGCTTGTTGGGTTAGTTGAACACGGGTGCACATACGAAACTTCGGCGCTGTGGTATAGAGTCTCGGCGGTCACCACCAACAGCTCGATCAGACGTACCGAACCGCCTGAACAGCCCTGGCAATGGGATTTCCCAAGCACAGGGCTGTTCGCTTTCGGGGGTACTGCAGATAGCTACCCTACCTCCGCCGACCCTCTCTGCCGGGCGTCTCTGCCGGCAGCCTGCCGTTTCGCCTCCGCATCTCACTGGGATCGATGCGCGTCGCCTTCCTCCCGGAGCGCGACCGCGTTTCGCTCGCGCTGATCTGGGTTGTCGGCTGGTCGACGCCGGTCAGCATCTCCCCCCCAACCGTACCGACCACACTGTTTCCCGACGCCAGGCCCGAGGTCAGTTTGTAGTCGTAGATCAGCAACACCAACGTCCCCACCATCAGTATGATGATGACCCCAAGCAGCGTCGGCACCGTACGGTTCATCTCCCCTCCTCCTGTCCTTCGTCCCGCGCGGATGCCGACCCGCGCGACGTTCCGATACTCCATATCGGCAGCAGGGAGTGGAGACTGGAGGTGAAGCGGGGGAACGGCGGTCGAACTAGCTCTTCTTCGACCCTTTGATGAAGAGCCACACCGCGCCGATCACTACCAGCAGAATGCCCAGCGGTGCCAGCAGTTGCAGGATGAGAGCGACCAGCCTGAGCACGATCGCGAGCGCAACCAGTACTGCCCCGAGCACGATCAATACCAGCGGCATTTCGGCCTAGCTCCTCGCCCGCGGCGCCGCGGCCGTCGCCTCTTCAGGGAAGAGCGCGCGCCACGCCAGCGGGATCAGTATCGGCGCCAGCGGCAGAAAGACGCGCACTTCCTGCGCGATCGCCACGCAGTAGTGCAGCGCGACATAGAGCGGCGTCAGCCACAATGCCCTTCGCAGCATCTCCGGCCCTTGCCGCCAGGCCATGAACGCAAGCGCCCAGATCGCCCCAAACACCAGGATGACGTGAACCGTCGGCAGCAGCGAACTGAAGTTCTGCCACAGCATCACTACGTCACAGTAGTAAGCGCGCCGTCCATAGAAGAGCAGGAGTCCACCGTACACCGCAGCCCAGCTCGCGCCGATCGCGGCCGTACGCCAGATCAGGCGCGCCGTCTGCTCTCGCCCCCATCGCACCACCAGGTACACCGCCGGGATCATCGCCACCGCCTCCCGGTTGAGCGTCCCTACCAGCACCAGGGGGATGAGCCACAGGTCGCGGCCCTTCGCCAGCGCCCAGAAGCTCAACACGAACACCAGCAGGTTGATCGGGTCGCTCTCCTGCACCACGCGGAAGTAAGTGAACGGGATGATCGCCGCCAGGCAGAGCGCGCCCGCCGCCGCCGCGGGCTTCGAGTACCATACGCGCAGATAGCGATCGAAGAAGAAGAGCGTGACTCCGGTCACGATCGACCGCAGCGCGAAGTAGGCTCCAACCAGGCTGCCGCCGGGCA
Source organism: uncultured Armatimonadota bacterium (assembly GCA_963699135.1). Taxonomy (GTDB): domain Bacteria; phylum Armatimonadota; class Hebobacteria; order Hebobacterales; family Hebobacteraceae; genus JBEKKD01. The sequence continues at coordinate 4,315,491 of OY969415.1, forward strand.
CAAAGAAGCGAACGAACTCGGCCAAGTGCGGAGTCAGCGGGCGGTACTGGTTTGGCGCTGGCGCGGTGCCGTAGAGCATTTCGGCGTGCCAGCTTGGCAGTCTGGCAACATCAGCCACCCTCGCCCAGATCAGCCCGCTGGCGAATCCCAGCCCCAGGTAGAGCAGCAGGAACGGCCAGTAGCTCTCCGCGGCCGGTTCGGCCGCGGCGCTCTTCCCCTTGCCCGACGCCTTCTCTTGCGGCGGAGCGCTAGATCTCATGCCCCGTCGCGCCCCAGCTTCAGTCCCGAGACCATCTATCCCTAGCTCCCCTACAGCTCTGCCAGCAGCGCCGCCTTCAGGTCCTCAACGCTGGGCCGACCATCGTATCGCACATCGCCGATGTACAGCGTGGGGGTCCCGTTCACTCCACTTCTCAGCCCCAGCATCTTCTCCTCTCGGATCCCGGCCGACAGCGACTCGTCCGCCCGGTCGCGGTCGAACTGCTCCAGGTCCAGCCCGAGTTCCTGGGCATAGCGCCTGAGGTCGGCTTCGCTCAGCGCCCCCCGCGCCTCTAGCAAGCGCCCGTGCATCTCCCAGAACCTGCCCTGCCTCCCCGCCGCCTCCGCCGCCAACGCCGCCTTCTCCGCCTGCGGGTGAGTGCTCACCACCGGGAAGTGGCGCGCCACGAATCTCACTCGCCCCCCTAGCTCCGCCAGCACGCCCTCGATCACGGGGTAGGCCGCCTGACAGTGGGGGCACTGATAGTCCAGATACTCGACCAGCGGCAGGCCGTCCGCCGGCCCCCGCGACCAGTCATCCTCGGAGGCCGGCTTCTTCAGCCGATGGACCTCCTCTCCCATCACGCCGGCGCTCTCAGCTTTTCGAGAGCCTCTAGCAGTCGGTCCGCGCCCGGGTTCTTCCCGACCTCCGAAACGTAACTGTACCGGATCACTCCATCCCTTGCGATGATGAACAGCGCCCGCTCCGCCCTTCCGTCTTCGCGCAGCACTCCATACTGCTCCGCCACTGCCCCCTTGGGATGGAAGTCGGCCAGCACCGGGAACTCCAGGTTCCCCTGCTTCGCGAACGCCTGCTGCGTCCACTTGCCATCGACCGAGATTCCGACCATCTGCGCGCCTAGCTTCGCGAACTCCCCGCTTGCCTCTTGAAACAGGTTCATCTCATCCGTGCACACCGAGCTGAATGATGCCGGAAAGAACGCCAGGATCACATAGTCGTGGGCTGCCAGCAGGTCAGACAGCGTCGTCTTCCCCGGCGACCCGTCCAGTTCGAACTCCGGCGCCTTCGCGCCTACGCTCAATGCTGCCATCGCCACCTCCACACATAGCTCGTTCCCCCTCGGCCGTGTTGTTCGCCACGCTTCGGCATTGCCTTGCCTGCGCGCGGGCTGGAATGTCGCCGCAGTCTCCCAACACCACGTCGGCAGGTCGCGTCGACTCCGTGCCGAAACTGCTCCTACCGCACCTGACGCGCCAGGAGATTACGATGGTACTCTCGCCACTCGAGCAGAAGCTGGTCACGGCCCTTGAGGGCATCGAGGTCATCGACGCCCACGAGCATCTCAGCCCCGAGGATGTCCGACTGAAGACGCCCGTCGATGTCTTCACGCTGTTCGCGCACTACACCCGCGGCGATCTCAAGACCGCTGGCATGTCCGAGGATGAGTACGAGGCCGTTCAGAATCACGACCTGCCGCTCGACTATCGCTGGCGTATCTTCTCGCCGTACTGGGAGCAGATTCGCTGGACCAGCTACTCCCGCTCTGTCCTCATCACCGCCAAGAGGTTCTACGGCGCCGACGACATCAACGAGAAGACGTATGTTGGCATCTCCGAGAAGATGGCGAAGGCCAACACGCCGGGACTCTACCAGCGCGTGCTGAAGGACGCCTGCCACCTCCGCACCTCGCTCACCCAGTGCCAGCGCACCGACCTGGGCACTCCTCTCCTTACCCCCATCATGCCCATCACCATCCACGGCTCCTGGGGGCTGCAATCGTGGCGTGAGATCGATTCGCCGGAGGTGGCGGCGAACTGCCCGGTCCGCACGCTCGACGACCTCGTCGCGGCCAACCGCGCCTACGTCAGCCGCGTCAAGTCGGAGGGCGCCGTCGGCCTCAAGATGGTCGCCAACCCCTACCAGAGCCCTGACCGCAAGGCTGCCCTGGAGACCTTCGAACAGCTTCGCACCGGCGCCGTGAGGCATCTCCCGGCCGTCAATCCGCTGCGCGATTACATTATCGACGAGACTGTCCGCTATGCCGGCGAACAGGAGTTGACCATCGCCGTCCACACCGGCTACTGGGGCGACTTCCGCGCTCTCGACCCGACCCACCTGATCCCGCTCGTCGAGCGCCACCCCAGCGTCCGGTTTGACTTCTACCACATCGGCTATCCCTGCGTCCGGGAGTCGCTGATGCTGGGCAAGATCATGCCCAACGTCTGGCTCAACTTCTGCTGGACGCACATCATCTCCCAGCGCTTCGCCATGGACGCCCTCGATGAGGCCATCGACCTCGTTCCCCAGAACAAGATCATCGGCTTCGGGGGCGACTACAACCTGCCCGTGGAGAAGGTCTTCGGCCACCTCACTATTGCCCGTGAGGACATCGCTCGCGTCTTCGCCCCCCGCATCGAGCGGGGGCAGATGAGCGAAGACCAGGCCATCGGACTTGCGCGCAAGTGGCTCTGGGACAATCCGAATCACCTCTATCGGCTAGGTTTCTGAGTGGAGCCACGCCGTCTGGTAACACGCGAGCGCCGGGGCTCCAGCCCCGGCGCCGCTTTCTGAGCCTGCATCTCGGCTCTTGCCCTGAGCTATGAAACCCGAACGTCACGGAACCATTCGCGCCGATCTCTCGCTGGTCGGCATCGCGGCCATCTGGGGATTCACCTTCCCCGCGATTCAACTCGCCCTGCGTGATGCCGGGGCCGCTCTCGTTCGTGTCCGCGCGTTTCGCGCTGGCCTCGTTCGCGCTCGCTCTCGTCTTCCGCCGCCGCACGCTTCGCGTCAGCCGGTCGGGCCTCAAGTACGGCCTCCTCCTCGGCCTCTGCCTCGCCGCCGGCGCGGTGCTGCAGACCGCCGGCCTCGTCCACACCACCGCCTCGAAGTCGGCCTTCATCACCGCGCTCTACGTTGTCCTGGTGCCACTGGTCTCGTTCCTTGGCGCCCGCGTCCGTCCCCGGGCCAGCTCCCTCGTCGCCGTGCTGATCGCCGCTTGCGGCCTGGCGGAGATCACCGCCGTCCGCATCAATGGGCTCAACATCGGCGACCTGCTCACACTCGGGTGCGCTTTCGCCTTCGGGCTGCACATCGTCATCGCCGAGATCGCCGCCCCCGATCACGACCCCGTGATGCTGGCTTTCTGGCAGTCGCTCACCACCGCCGTCGTCGCTCCCATCGCCATGCTCGCCATCGAACGCCCCCACCTCGCTCTCACCCCCTGGACCATCACCGCGCTGCTCGTCGGCAGCATCCTCGCCACCGCCCTTGCCTTCGCGATTCAGATGTGGGCGCAGAAAGAGACCAGCGGCACTCACGCCGCCCTCATCCTCGCGGCCGAGCCGGTCTTCGCCGCCGTCTTCAGCGCGTTCATCCTGCACGAGCGGACGGGGGTTCACGGCCTGATCGGCGGCGGCCTCATCCTCACCGCCATCGTCATCTCGGAGGTCGGCGCGCGACGCGACGCGCCACCGCGGCAGTAGGGGAGGAGCGCGCTGAAATCCGGCCTGGTGCTACCGAGTCGCGCTACTTCACAGATAGCCGGAATGCCTTCGCCGCGTTCCCCGCCAGGAACCGCTTCGCGTCTCGCGTCGACAGCTCCGCCTCCTCCGCTTTCAGAAACGCGGACTTGGCGTAGAAGAACGGCCAGCACGTCGAGAACAGCAGGCGCTCCGCGCCGAGCGCTTTGCAGGCGCGCCGGGTGCACTCCAGTCCGTCGACGTGCGACGTGTCGAGCCAGAGGTTGCTCAGTTTCCGGATGCTCTCCGCCAGCGGCAGCATCTCGGCCAGCCGCGCCGCGGACACCACCCACCGCACCTTCGGCGTCTCCGCCGCTAGCGCCACCACCTCCGCCAGCGGCGTCGGCGGGAGTTCCAGGAACATCGGGTGAAACCGCTCGTCCAGCATGCGCAACTGCACCGCCACTGCCAGGCCGCGCTTCGCGGCCCACTCCGCCGCGTCCTTTGCATCAGCCACCGCATACCCATGGAAGGTCGGCGCCAGCCGCACCGCCTTCACCTGGGGATGGGCCGCGTATTCGTCGATGCGCTCCCGCCAGTCCGCCATCCGCAGGCTCACCAGCGGCGCCGCAAACAGCCCTTCCTTCCCCTCGATCTGCTTCAGCACGCGCCCATTCGGCCCGGCCAGGTATTGCTGGTAGAGTCCGTCTAGTGGCGATACGACCGCCGCCGAGACCCCGAATCCGCGCATCATGCGCGCCAGCCCGGCCGGCTTTCCCTCGATCTCGCGGAACGGCCAGGGGCCGAGATACGTTGCCGCGTCGACGATCATCGGCCCAACCTCCTCGCCAGCAGTCGCTTGGCATTCCCGCCCAGTATCAGCTTCTTCTCGCGCTCCGAGATGCTCGCCCCCAGCACCTTCCCCAGCGACATGCCATAGCTGCGTATCGGCGTGTCGGTGCCGAACACCACCCGCTCCGCCCCCAGCCGTGCGACCGCCATCTCCGTCCAGCCCGCCTCCGGTTCGTAGCCCGCGCAGTCCACATGGACATTTGGGTAGGGCGCGACATCCGCGATACCCATCTCCTGGCAGGGACCCAGGTGGGCCATCACGATCATCGTATCCGGGTGCTTCGCGGCCCAGATGGCGACGTCCGCCGGCGTGTTCGGGCTGGGTGTCTGGTTGCGATGGAGATAGGCGGCATGGTTCAGAATCGGCACCCCCAGCGCGGCCGCCTTCTCCGCCATCGGGTCCATCAGCGGGTCGCTCGCCCGGCAGGAGATCCACAGCTTGATCCCCGCCATCCCCTCCTGCGCCACGCACCGATCGAGTTCCGCCAGCGCCTCGTCGGGGTAGCGCGGGTTGACGTAACAGAACCCCAGCACCTGGTCGGGGTAGTCCGACATCAGCGACAGGGTGATGTCATTGCCCTTCCGCACCCACTCGGGAGAAGGTGACTCCGACCAGTCGGCAAGCCCGCTGAGGCAGGCATAATCCACGCCGTACTGGTTCGCCGCACGCATGGAGACCTTGAACTCCTCCCGCAGCTCGGGGAGTTCCCGTTTGAACCCCGCATGCACGTGAAAGTCGATAATCATCTCGCCGCGTTCCTCCCCGGGCCTCACCAGAGGTGAATCAGCGCGTCCACCGGCGCGTAGTCATCCGTCAGCGCGGGCACGTCCGTCGTCTTCACCACCGCGCCCATGTAGTGACTCACTCGCGTCAGCAGGTACTGATCCTTGATCGCCGTGCCTTGCATTTCCCGCGCCCGCCTTCGGATGGCGTCGATGCCGATGATGCGGTCGGAGTTCAGCGCGAAGACCTCGAAGTTGTACGACTCCGGGTCGCTCTCCGCCACCCTGAACCCATAGAGCTGCGGGAAGGTCTCCTTCATCGTGCGATACACGGACCGCACGAACTTGCTCTTGGGTCCGCTCTGCTGCCCCAGCAGGTTATTCGCGAATACGCCGCCGGGTCGCAGGTGCGCCTTCACGATGGCGAAGAACTCCTTCGTCGTCAGGAAGAACGGCACCGTATCCGCGTAGTAGGCGTCGAGGAATATCAGGTCGTACTTCGCCTTGCTCTTCCTCAGGAAGAGCCGCCCGTCAGAGGTGTAGACCCGCAGCCGCGGGCCCGAGTGCACGTCGAAATACTTGGCGGCGATGCTCACCACGTCGGCGTCGATGTCGACCGCGTCCACCTTCACCTGCGGGTAGTCGCGGACGAGCCTCTTCGGTACCGACCCGCCGCCCAGCCCGATCACCAGCACGCTCTTGATATCCGGGTTCATCAGGAACGCGATATCCACATAGTCCGTGTAAGGCAGCCCGCGGCCATGCGGGTCCTTCAGGTTCATCCGCGTGTGCCAGATGTTGTCCGCGCGCAGGTAGCGGTACTGCCCCTCGTCTGCGACGAACAGCCGGTGGTAGGCGCTGTCGCGCTCCAGCAGAATCTTCTCCTCGGCTCGCGCCGGCTGCCCCACGCCGAGCGCCATGACCGCCAGCAGACCCACGACGATACCCGTCTGCTTCCGCACCGCCGCCGCGCCGGCGAACACCGCCACCACCGCCGTGCCGATCAAACCGAGGCCCAGCAGGAAGAGAATCCGTCGCACCCCGAAGGCCGACAGCATGTAGAAAGCCGCGCCCAGCGTCCCGGCGATGCTGCCGAGCGTGGATATGGCGTACACCATTCCCGACGTGTGGCCGAGTTCGGCCACCGAACGCGCCGTCAGTCTGATGACATAGGGAGAGGTAACGCCCATCAGAGCCCCCGGGATGAAGAAGAGTGTGAGACAAGCGAGGAGCGGGCTGGCCCGCGGCCCGAAATCCCGCAGTGCGATCGCATCGGAGATCGCCGAGCCGTACCCTGGCAGTGTCAGCACGAACAGGCCCGAGAGTGCCAGCACGAGCCCCAGCACCCACGCTCGCGGCACTCGATCGGCGAGCCCTCCGCCCAGGTAGTAGCCCACGCTCAGCGCCGCCAGGAAGACCCCGATCAGACTCCCCCACACAAAGATCGAGCCGCCGAAGTTCGGCGCCAGCAGGCGGCTGCCCACTATCTCCAGGGCCATCAGGATTCCGCCCGACAGGAACGCGACCGCCAGCAGCAGCGCTCTCTCCACCAAGTCCACCCGGCTCCACTCAGGGAATTCTGCTTACTCTGTTCACCGGCGCCAGAAGCGTTCCTCCAGCAAATCAGAGCGCCAGGGATGCAAACCCGCGCTGAGTCGTCTGAACTAGTGAAGGGTGGACGCCCTTCACTCCTCTGGTAGGGGAGATCAGGGTCCTCGTCCGTGGCGTGCACCACATTTCAGAACCCGCTTCGGCGGGTTCTGAAAGCTTATGGGATGCCCCCGACGCCGCGACCCGCCCGCACCCCCCACAAACACACAGGGCAGGAGTCTCCTCCTGCCCTGGCCCAGCTTACTTCGCGGCTGCAACTACCGCCGCACCGGCAACGCAGCCCCCACCACCCGCGACATCTCAGCCTGCGAAGAGGACTCCGCTGCTCCGCCTTGTCCCTCGTGCGCCTGTCGCCAGCCGGAAACCTCGCCGCGTCAGCGCCTGCCGCAGCGCTCGGTCCCCGTTGACCCACCCCAGGACCTGCCCGGTCTTCGCGTCTCTCACTTCGTTGTCCAACGACTTGGCAATGACGGGTGGCGATTTCTGTGCTAGACCCATGGCTTCGACTCCTGTGACAATGCCCCGTCGATACTGAATCACCGGGCAAGAGGTATCTTTCGCCCGGGCACTTCCCTCGCGGTCGGATATGCCATTTCCACCGCGAACTATCCTATCTCCGCTCCCCCTCAACTCGGCCTGGTAAGCTGCATCAGGCTGATCCCTGCCACCAGGAACAGCACCCCCAGGAGCTGCCCTCCGGACACCCGCGCCCGCAGGAAAATGACGCTCAGGACCACCACAGCCGCCTGGCTGGTCGCTACGAAGACCGGCAGGGCGAAGTGCGGATCGGTCGCCTTCAGGCTCTGCCAGTACAGGAAGTGCGCTACCAGCCCGGCCAGCAGACCGCCCAGGGCGAGAAAGATGATCGCCCGCGGGGTGAATCCGCTCCAGTCGGCGTAGCGCGCCAGCGGGATGGCGGATAGCCCCAGGAACACGACCACCGCTCCCGAGCGCACGAACAAGCCTGCGTAGGGCTGCGTCGTCGCCAGCCCAAGCTTCTCGACCAGCGATGCCGCCCCAACCACCACCCCAGCCGCAATCGCGTAAAGAAAAGGCGTCACTGTCTCTCCCATCGACATCAGCGTTCGCCCGCGACTATATCACAGCCGCGCCGGAAGGGGATACATCAGGCGGTTGGAGGGTAACTATAGAAAGCAGGTCGCGCCGATCGCGTTTGACATGAGCGCGATATGTGGCATTAGCATTCAGCATTACTTTGGGAGAAGTCGGCTCACATGCCAACCAGAGAACACACCGCACATGTGCCCTACTCCGAGCTTGCTCGCGCCTTCCATCGGGTCGGCCGCTGGACCTGCGCCGCCTGCGGTGGAGGAGTTCAGTTCCTGGGCTTCGGTAACCAGCCCCAGCCGCGCGTTCCCCTGTTTCGGTGCGCGGCCTGCGGCCGGCGCTCCGACGGTTGCCAGACCTTCGAGGGGCATCATCTGATCTACGGCGGATGTCTCTTCGACGAGAATGTCAGCAGCCGCTGCGGTTACTGGCACGGCGATTGGGCAAGACCGAGAGGCGTCTGCCCGATCTGTCACGCCTCGGTTCCCGTTCCGCGGGAGCGGGTTGCCGCGATGGCCCAGGCCGGCTGACGGCCCACCAGACATAAAGACGCAGGGCAGGAGATCGTCTCCTGCCCTGCGATCATTGCTGCGAAGATTCGCCGCGTACTAGCCGCAGCAACTCTTCTTGGTTTCCTTCTTCTCCGTCTCGCAGCAGCCCTTCTTCACTTCCTTCTTCTCAGTCTCGCACGTCTCTTTCTTCTCCGTCGCGCACGTCTCTTTCTTCTCGGTCTCGGCCTTCTTGCTGCAGCAAGCCATCGTACGTCCTCCTTGAGGAAACTAGTTCATATCGCTTGTTCGGCGCTGGAACCCAGGTTCCTGCCGATTTGCGCCAAATGGAGCAGATTCTCTCCGCACCGCTACTGACAACAGCACTTGCCGTGGTGCCGGCCGTGCCCTCCGCAGTGCGCGCCCTTCATCGCCAGCATCACCAGCGCCCCCACCGCGATCAGCGCCAGCGCGCCGACCCAGCCGGAATGACAGTCACAGCCTCCCGGTCTCTTCGATTCGCCGGAGCAGCGGCAGCATGAGCAGCAGCGACCACCGCTATGACAGGAGCAGGTGCACTCGCCCTGCTTCTGGTCAGTATCGCACTCGGCCCCGCTCGCCATTCAAATCCTCCCCGTTGCAGAGGTCAGGCCCCATCTAGTCTATCACATCGAGAGCGACTCCCCCGCGTTGCAGCTCGAAAGGCGTGGTCGCCTTGTCGATCTATCGCGCCAAGAGCTGCCCGCGCCCGCTACCTCGCTTTCCGCTCCGCCGCGATCCTGTCCAACTCCGCGAAGGTCTTTCTGATGTATTCCACGGTTCGCTTGGTGGCGGCCTTCAGCATCTCCTCGCCTTCCGCCGCCGATCCCTTGCTGGGGGCGCCCCACAGCCCGGTCGGGCTGACTCCACCGATCCCCGTGTAGTCGAAGAATTCCCGCCCTACGGTCGGCGCAAAATCGGGCTTGACCTGGTCCATCTTCACCAGCTCCGGGCGTAGATGCAGGACCAGCGACGTCTCGCCGCGCCCCGCGTGCAGGTCGGAGAACTCTCCCTGCCCAATGGTGAACGCGTCCGGCGTGGTGAAAATCACCTGCACTCCCTTGCGGTCCAGATCGATCTCGCGAACCGTCGGCTTGATGATCCAGTTCCCTCCGTGCCCAATCAGCAGCGCCACCTTCCTGATACCGTGGTGATGCAGCGCCCCCACCAGGTCCTCGATCACCGCCGCCAACGTCGCCGGCTTCAGCCACACCGTGCCGAAGAAGTCCATGTGCTCGCGCGAGCAGCTAAACGGCAGCGCCGGCAGCAGATAGCAGTTCCCCAGTTCCTGCGCCACCCGCTCGCTCAGCGCCTGTGCCGCCAGGAAGTCCGTCGCCACCGGCAGGTGATAGCTGTGCTGCTCGATCGCCCCGATGGGCAGAATCGCCATCTCCGGCTTCGCCTTCCGGATCTCCTCGAACGTATTCTCCCAGTTCACCATCTCTCTGTTCTCCATACACGAGCTGTGAGGGCGTGATTCATCACGCCCGGGGAATGGACTGAACGCCCGTAAGCTCTACTCCGCACCACTTCCCCCGCGCCGGCGCCCGCCCCTGCCGGAGCCGGTTTGCGGCTTTGTCCACTCTTTTTCTGTGGCAGGGAAGGAAATCGGTGGCGGGCGTTGCAGGTACAACTATAGGCGCAATGTGACTATCTCCAGGCAATGCCGATGCAATTGATCACAGCAAAGACAGTAGAACCACAGAACCTCGTCCGCACTCTCCCGGCAGATATTGCCGACTGGCTCACTCAGCAGGTCCCCAACGAAGTGGTCAGGTTCAGCCAGTACGTGGATCTGCACGGGCCTGGCCACTTTGGCTCGGCCTGGGTGGTGGCCACCGACAAGTCGCTGGTGGCGATGCGAGAGGACGCGGATGGCCTGAAGCTGGCCTTCCACCTCCCCTTCGAGGACATCGAGAGCGTCGAGCTTCGGGAGTTCGTCGGCAACGGCCGACTTGAGGTACTCACCCCATCTGGCAAGGTGGCGGTCGCCCGCTTCACTCGCTCCCGCTCCCGGGAGATCGAGGAGGCCGGGCGCGAGTTCGCTCGCATCGCGACCGAGCACCGCACTGTCCTGGGAAGGCCGGCGGTCGAGCTGGTCGGCGACATCATCGACCGCACCGCCGCCCGCTGCGCGATCTGCGGCCGCGTCCTGAACCGGGAAGGCGTCTGCGAGCAGTGCCTGGACCGCCAAGCAGCTTGCCTACCGCATGCTCGGCTTCGTCCGGCCCTATCTGTGGCAGGCCATCGTCGGGCTCCTGCTCGCGGGCAGCGCCACCTTCGTCGGCCTGCTGCCGCCGATGCTACAGCAGGATCCTCATCGACGACGTGCTCGGCAAGCGCCGGGCTGACCTGCTCGCGCCCACCGTGATCGCGCTTGCCGTCATCTACCTGCTGCGGTCGGTGCTGAGCTACGCCCGCTCCTACCTCCTCGCCTGGCTGGGTCAGCGGGTCGTGGCCGACGTCCGCTCCATGACCTATCGGCACCTACAGCAGCTTGCCGTCGGCTTCTACGAACGTCGACAGACCGGCCAGCTCATGTCCCGCATGACCCACGATACCAGCCATATCCAGGACTTCGTGGCCGACTACCTCCAGGAAATCGTGGTCCAGACGTTCACCGTCATCATCATCCTGGTCATGCTGCTTCACTACTCAGCCCATCGCTGACGCTGCTGACGCTGCTTCCGGTGCCGCTGATCATCGGCACCACTACCTTCATCCGCCAGCGGGTCCGCCGCTACTATCGGAGCGTCCGCCGCCGCATGGGCGGCATGCAAGCCGTACTCGCCGACGCCATCCCGGGTGTGCGAGTGGTGAAGGCCTTCGCCCAGGAGGATCGCGAGATCGAGCGGTTCGACCTCCGCAACGAGGGCTACACTCAGACCAGCATCGGCGCCGCCCGCCTGCGCAGCGGCTTCATGGCTACCATCGCCTTCATCACCTCTCTCGGCTCCCTGCTCGTCTGGTACTTCGGCGGGCAACTGGGCGTCCAGGGCACCGCTGAGCGTCGGCGATGATCGTCATGTTCAACGCCTTCCTCTGGCAGCTCTACGGTCCCATCGGCTCAGATCAGCAACATGTACGAGCGATTCCAGTTCGCCATCACCGCCGGCGAGCGCGTCTTCGAGGTGCTGGACACCGAGCCGGAGGTGGACCGCAGCCGGAGAGCAGCTCTCCGCCGCCGGCATCAAGGGACGGGCCATGTGGTGTTCGAGGACGTCTACTTCAGCTACGAAGACGGCGCGCCGGTGCTGTCCGAGATCAACCTCGAGGTGCAGCCCGGCGAGATGATCGGCCTGGTCGGCAAGACCGGCGTCGGCAAGACCACCATCATCAACCTCATCTGCCGCTTCTACGACCCCGACAAGGGGCGCGATCCTCGTGGACGGCGCACGACCTGCCGCGAGTATGACCTGCGCTCCTGGCGCAGCCAGATCGGCATGGTGCTGCAGGAGCCGTTCCTCTTCCACGGCAGCATCGCGGAGAACATCGCTTACGGCCGCGCCGAGGCCACCGAGCACGGAGATCATCGCCGCCGCCAAGGCCGCCAACGCCCACGACTTCATCATGCAGCTCGCCCGACGGCTACGACACGCAGGTCGGCGAGCGCGGCGTCCGGCTCTCCGGCGGCGAGCGCCAGCGCATCTCCATCGCCCGCGCCATCCTGCACAACCCGCGCATCCTGATCTTCGACGAGGCCACCTCCTCCGTGGACACCGAGACGGAGATGCTGATCCAGGAGGCCATCGAGCGCCTGGTGGCCAACCGCACTACCTTCGCCATCGCCCACCGCCTCTCCACCCTCCGGCACGCCCATCGCATCGTCGTGCTGGAAGAAGGGCGCATCGCCGAGATCGGCACCCACGACGAGCTGATGGCGCAGTCGGGCAAGTACGCCCGCCTGGTCGAGGCCCAGAGTCAGATGGCGGCCCACGGGGTTCCCGTCGAGCCCAACGGAGAAAACGGAGACTTCGAGGAATGACGACGCCCGATCGATCGAACGCGGAGCGGATCCTGCGCGAGGTGCCGGAACTCGACGCCGCCGCAGTGCGCGCCTGGCTAGATGATGGGAATCGCCTCACGGTCCGGTTCCCCGACGGTTCGGAGCACCCTAACGTGCGCGTCGTGCCCGCCTTCCCGATCACTCGCCCCCATCGCTTCCTGTACTTCAGGGACGAGGACGGAAAGGAACTCGGCCTCCTCGTCGATCCCAAGGGCCTCAACCGCGAGTCCCGCGAACTCATCCTCGACCAGGCCGATCAGGTCTACTTCATGCCGCGCATCACCCGCATCATCCGGGTGGACGAGCAGACCACCGGCGTCGCCACTTGGGAGGTCGAGACCGACCGCGGCTGGAGCAGGTTCGAGATGGTCCCCCGCAGCGAATCGGTCTGGTACGTCGGCCGCGACCACGTCCTCATCCGCGATGTGGACGGGAACCGCTACCTCATCGAGGACACGACCACCCTCGACCCTCGCAGCCGCCGCTGGTCCGAGCTGTACCTGTAGCGTCTGGTTTCCGGGAACCCCGCGCGGCAGGAGTTCCCTCCCGCGGCACTGAAAACCCGCTCCCACCACGCCTCCGACAGAGGTGAAGTCCGATGGCGCTCCGCTTCAGACGGGTCACATTCGTCGCCCTGCTGCTCGTGCTCGTCGCCCTACCCGCGTGGGCCAGGGAGAAGGTTTCCCTCACCCTCCTCCACACCAACGACGACCACGGCATGATGCTGCCGTTCGACTACACCGACGAGTCAGGTTACATCAGAGGTGAGCCGCGCGATGTCGGCGGCATGGCCCGCCGCGCCACGCTGATCGGAAGCATCCGCGCTGCCACCCCGAACGTCGCGCTGGTCGATGCCGGCGATGTCTTCACCCGCGGCCCTTGGCACACGAAGTGGTACGGCCTGCCAGAGATCGAGGCGATGAACCTGATGGGCTACGACGCGCTGTGCGTGGGCAACAACGAGGTCAAGGCGGTCTGGGACAGCCCGAGATCGAAGGACCTGATGCTCGCCCTCATGCGCCGCAGCCGCTTCGCCTGGCTCGCCGCGAACCTCACGCTCGGCGACGGCCCGCCCCCCGGGTGCGATGCGCCCGCCTTCGTAGAGGGCATCCGCCCCTTCGTCGTTCGCACCTATGGCGACCTGCGCGTCGGCTTTCTGGGCCTGACCAACTCGGGCGCCTCCGAGTTCACATTCCTCAAGGGCTGGACCTTCACTGACCCCGTGGAGGTGGCGAAGCGTTGGGTGCCCATCGCCCGCAAAGAGTGTGACGTGCTCATCGCCGTGACGCACCTGGGAGAGGAGTGGGACCGCCTCCTTGCCGCGCAAGCGCCCGGCATCGACGCCATCGTCGGCGGCCATTCCCACACCTACCTCCCGGAGCCCGTCCGCGTCGCCGGGCCGAACGGCGTCTCGGTCCCCATCGTGCAGGCCGGCGAACTCGGCGTGATGCTGGGCCGCTTCGACCTTACCTTCGAGCAAATCGATGCTGGCTGGAAGCTCACCGAGGCGAAGGAGACGCTCCTTCCGATCACCTCGGCCCTCCCCGACGACCCGGCGGTGAAGGCCCTGCTGGATCGCTATCTGAAGCCCGAGGCGGTCGCCGCGCCCGCCGCGGTGAACGGCTGCGCGAGGTCCGGCCCGACACGCGCAGAACCCCTGACTCCATGACCAGTGCCTCGCCACCCCGCCCCTTCGTCCTCGGCCTCGCGGGCAGTCCCCGCGCCCACAGCAATACGCGGCTGCTGCTGGAGCGCGTGCTGGCCGGCGCCGCCGCCGGGGGCGCGGATATCGAACTGATCTCGCTGCGCGACCTCCAGACTCGCTCCTGCCTCCACTGCGGCGGCTGCGACCAGACCGGCGCCTGCGTGGTGCGCGACGATATGCTCGAGGTGCACGCGAAGCTGCGCCACGCGCAGCACGTCGTGCTCGCCTCGCCCATTCAGTTCGCCGGCGTGTCGGCCGAGACCAAGGCCATGATCGACCGCACCCAGGCCTTCTGGGTAGCGACCTATCTCCTCAAGAAGCCCGTGTCCGACGCCATCGGGGAGAGGCGCGGCATCTTCGTTGCCGCCTGCGGAGGCGATGACCTGCGCGCATTCGAGTGGGCGAAACCGACCGTGAAGGCCTTCTTCAACTCCTGCCAGTTCAGGTACTGGCGCGAGCTGTTCGAGCCCGCCACCAACATGCCGCCCCCTGTCTCTCAGCGCGCCGATCTGCTGGCGCGCGCCGAGCAGCTCGGCCGCGATCTCCTCGCCGCAACGGACCTGCCGTGAACCCATCCCCCCTCCTCGCCGGCGTCGATATCGGCGGCACGAAGATCGCCGCCGGGCTCTGCGATGCGACCGGCCGCGTCATCTCCTCGCGCCACGTCGAAACCGCGCGCGAGGGGGGTGACCGCGTCATCGCGCAGATCGTCGCGCTCCTCCAGGAGGTGATCGGCGCGGCGGGCGCGGGCAGTGCGACCGCCGCTGGCGTCTCCGTCCCCGCGGTCATCGACCAGGCGCGCGGCGCGGTGCTCTGGGCGCCGAATATCGTCGGTTGGCAGCGCGAGGTGCTGCTCGCCGGGCCCATCGCCGAGGCCATCGGCGCGCCGGTCTCGCTCCACTACGACGGCCACGCCTGGGTCACGGGTGAGTGGTGGCGCGGGGCGGCCCGCGGCGCCGACACTGCCGCTCTCATCGCCGTCGGCACCGGCATCGGTGGCGGCCTCATCATCGACGGCCGGCTGCACCGCGGCCGCACCGGCGTCGCCGGCGCGGTTGGCTGGTGGCTGCTCGACCCCGCCGAGATCCGTCCTCCCGCCGTGGCCCCGACGGCTGGCTCGAGTCCGTCGCCTCCGGCCCCGCCATCGCCCGCGCCGCAGGCCAGCCCAGCGCGGAGCAGGCCCTTCGCCGCGGCGACGCGACGGCAGCCCGCTCGCGGTATCGGCTGTGTCTCACACGGCGGAGGTGCTGGGCCTCGCCGCGGCGAACATCGCCAGCGCGCTGGACCCGGATGTGATCGTCCTCGCCGGCGGCGTGATCGCGGGCGGCGCCGATCTGCTGTTGCCGCGCATTCGCGAAATCGTCGCCACTGAAGCCCAACCGCAGATCGCCCGCGGCCTGCGCCTCACGCCCGCCGAACTGGGAGAGGACGCCGCCTGGCTGGGCGCGGCCAGACTGGCTCAGAACCCGATAGGGGAGGAGACCGCCTGATGTCTGCCGAGCAGTGGTTCGCGAAGACCGAGGAGATTCACCGACGCATTCGCGAGACGCAGATGGACAACATCCGCGCTGCCGCCAATGCCATCGCCGACTCCATCTCCGCCGGCCGCATGGTGCATCTCTTTGGCGCCGGGCACGGCTCCCTGCCGGTGATGGAGTGCTACCCCCGCATCGGCGGCTTCGTCGGCTATCACCCCATGACCGAGCACTGCCTCTCCTACTTCACCAACGTGGTCGGCGACAGCGGCGTGCCGCAGTTCCTCTTTCTCGAGCGCCTCGAAGGCTTCGCCCAGGTGATCCTTCAGAACTATCGCCTCGACCCGACGCGACTGCATGATGATCTTCTCCCAATCCGGCATCAACGGCGTCGTCATCGACATGGCCCTCGAAACCAAGAAGCAGGGCCTCACCATCATCGGCCTCACCTCGATGGAGCACACCAGTTCCGTGCAGCCGCGCCATTCCAGCGGCAAGCGGCTCTGCGAGATCGCCGACATCGTCGTCGATACCTGCGTCCCCGCCGGCGACGCCATGATCGACATCCCCGGCCTGCGGGAGAAGGTCGGCCCCGGATCGACATTCGGCTTCGTAACGGCCGTGAACGCCATCAACTGTGAGGTCGCCCGCCTGCTCACCGAGCGCGGGCAGCCGCCGCTGGTGAACATCTCCCACAACCTCGTCTCCCCCGAGGAGGCCCAGCAGCAGATGGCAAAGGTGTGGGAGGCCTACATCGAGCGCGTGAAAGATCGCGTGTGATCCATAGGCAGGACCATCCCTGCCCGCGTCGGTGTCATTGCGAGGGGCGGCCGTCGCCGCCCCGTGGCAATCTCGCCGTTGCTGTTATCTAGGAACCAACGAACAGGAGACAGTACATGAGGATCCTGGCGCTTCAGGGCTCACCTAACCTCGACGGACTCACCGCCAGCCTGGCCAAGCAGGCCATCGCCGGCGCCAAGGCGGGCGGGGCGGAGACCGAGCTGGTCGATCTCTGCAAACTGAAGCTGGGGGCCTGCCGCCAGTGCGATGACGGCTGGGGCATCTGCCGCAGCGAGGGCAACTGCATCATCGAGGACGACTTCGACAGCGTGCGCGACAAGATGGCCGCGGCCGACGGCCTCGTGCTCAGCACCCCCGTCTACTGGGGCAACCTATCGGAGGTGTGCAAGAACCTGCTGGACCGGCTGCGGCGCTGCGAGCGCGCCGGCCCGGACGATCCTCGCATCGAAGGCAAGTGGGTCCTCGGCATCGCCGCCGCGGGCGGGAGCGGGGGAGGCGGCCCGACCTGCCTCATCTCCATGGAGCAGTACTACAACCACATGGGCCTGCGCATGTTCGACCAGATGATCGTCACCCGCCGCAGTTCCGAGTACATGCTGAAGGCCGCCACGCGCCTCCGGCGAGAAGTTCGTTGCCTACATCGAGGAGCAGCGCAAGCGGAGCGAGTAGGGTCCGGCAGATGTGGATAGGGGAGCCCACTGGGCTCCCCATTGTCGTCGCTAGAACTCCCAGTCCGGCTTCGGCTCTGGCAGACGGAGGCCGGCGTCGAGCGCGGTCAGCAGCGGCTCGGGTCCTGAGAGGTCATCGGTGACCGCCAGCCCCGTCGCCGGCCGCACTCCCAGCCAGAGACGGCTGAAGGCGTTCACGGAGGCATCCAGGGTCGGCAGCGCTGGATCGGTCCCCCGCTCGCACGAGGAGGTGGGGCCGAGCGTCACGACGTAGTCGCCGGCCACCCCACGCCAGGCCGCATCGTCCCCCAGAGACCTTTCGATCGGGTCGGTCAGGCGCAGGTTGAATCGCACCTCTCCCCATGGGAGGTGGGTGTTCGCCAGGCACTGGCCGAGGTCGAGTATCCGCACCTGCCAGAAGGCGCTGGCAGTGATCCGGTTCTCGTAGCGCGACGCCCTGGTCGTCTCCTGGTGCCGGAACGGCCGGTCTAGCAGGTCCTGGAACTGGACTCCCTGCGGCTCGCGGGCGTGTACCAGGCGTACTTGATCGCCCAGGCTCTTGACCAGTCCCAGCAGTTCGAGGAACTGCTCGCGCGTCTGGTAGGCCATCCACAAGATGACGTAGGGGCCGTGGTCCGCGTGCTCGTGGCCGCAGCGGAAATGGTGAGTCAGCTCGCCGTTCGGCCCATCGCAATAGCCGAGTCCAAACCCCTTCTGCGCCCAGTCCATATCGAGCGTGCCCGGGGAGTGGTAGTTGACCCCTCCATGCCCGCGCCGTCGGGCGCGCCGGGAGGCGAAGACCAATTCGCGATCCTCCGCTGTGAGCCGGCGAGGGGTGCGCGGTTTCACCTCTACCCGCAGGCTGGCGGGGTCGAAGAAGATTTCGTGCTCGTAGCCGCCCGGCCCGAATCCCCACCTGGTTGTAGAAGCCCTGATCGAACACGCATACCCGCGCCAGCATCGCGCCATCGGCGGCCGAGGCCGCCAGCGCGCGCGCGAGCAGTTGCTGCGCGAGCCCCTGCCGTCTCGCGATTCGGCTGGTCGCGACCACCGTCACCTCCGCGAAGGGGAGTTCCGCCTCCAGATAGCGCATGTCTCCCGGCACGGTCGCGACCAGACACTCCGCCTCGCCGTCGATGTCGGCCACCAGCGTGCGCCCGGCCGCCAGCAGCACGTCAGTACGCGTCCTCTTTGCCCTTCTCCAGCCAGCCGACCTCCATGAGGAGGCGCTGGACCGCCGGCCTGTCCTTCTCCGCATCATCGTCGCGATAGTGCATGAGTATCCTCGTGGTGAGAGATCATGGGGGTTTGCTGGCACTACTATAGCGAACCCCGCGGCCGCGTCAACGGCCGGCCTCCAGACGAAGAAACAGGGGGACGGCTTGCGCCGCCCCCCTGTTATTGGGTGTCTTGTTGAGCAGGGGATTCCCTGCGATGCGTCGGTGCGGTCTAGTAGTCGGGCATGCCGCCGCCCGGAGGCATCGCCGGGGCCTGGGTCCTTCTCGGGCTTCTCGGCGACGAGCGCCTCGGTGGTGAGGAGCATGCTGGCGATGCGAGGCCGCGTTCTCCAGGGCGGAGCGGGTGACCTTGACCGGGTCGACGATCCCGGCCTTCACCATGTCCTCGATCTGCTCGGTGAGGGCGTTGAAGCCGATGCCCGGCTTCTCGCGCCTTGACCTGCTCGACGACGACGGAGCCTTCCAGGCCGGCGTTCTCGGCGATCTGTGCGCAGCGGCTCTTCGAGGGCGCGGCGGACGATGTCGACGCCGACCTTCTCGTCGCCGCGGACGTCCTTGCGCACCTTCTCGAGCGCCGGAGCGACGTTGATGTAGGTGACGCCGCCGCCGGGGACGATGCCCTCTTCGACGGCCGCGCGGGCCGCGGACAGGGCGTCCTCGAAGCGGTGCTTCTTCTCCTTGAGCTCGGTCTCGGTGGCCGCGCCGACCTTGATGACGGCGACGCCGCCGGCGAGCTTCGCCAGCCGCTCCTGCAGCTTCTCGCGGTCGTAGTTGGAGTCGGTGTCCTCGATCTGCGCGGCGGATCTGCTCGATGCGGCCCTCGATGGCCTTGCGTGGCTCCGGCGCCCTCGATGATGGTGGTCTCGTCCTTGGTGATGACGACCTTCTTCGCCTGGCCCGAGCTCGTCGAGGTCGACGTTCTCGAGCTTGATGCCGAGGTCCTCGGAGATGAACGTGCCGCCGGTGAGGATGGCGATGTCTTCCATCATGGCCTTGCGGCGGTCGCCGAAGCCCGGGGCCTTGACCGCGGCGGCCTGCGAAGGTGCCGCGCATCTTGTTGACGACCAGGGTCGCGAGCGCCTCGCCGTCGACGTCCTCGGCGATGATGAGCGAGCGGGCGGCGCGAGCTGCGGCGATCTTCTCGAGCAGCGGGACCAGGTCGGCGACGGCGCTGATCTTCTTCTCGTGGATGAGGATGAACGGGTCCTCGAGGACGGCTTCCATGCGCTCGCGGTCGGTGACGAAGTACGGGGAGATGTAGCCCTTGTCGAACTGCATGCCCTCGACGACCTCGACGGTGGTCTCGGTGCCCTTGGACTCCTCGACGGTGATGACGCCGTCCTTGCCGACCTTGTCCATGGCGTCGGCGACGTAGCCGCCGATCTCGGCGTCGTTGCCGGCGATGGAGGCGACGTGCTCGATGTCGTCCTTGCTGTCGACGGGCTTGGCGATGCTTCTTGATCTCGGCGACGGCCGCCTCGACGGCGCGTGTCGATGCCGCGCTTGAGCAGCATCGGGTTGGCGCCGGCGGCGACGTTCTTCAGGCCTTCCTCGACGATGGCCTCGGCCAGCACGGTGGCGGTGGTGGTGCCGTCGCCGGCGACGTCGTTGGTCTTGGAGGCGACTTCGCGCACGAGCTGCGCGCCCATGTTCTCGTACGGGTCCTCGAGCTCGATCTCCTTGGCGACGGTGACGCCGTCCTTGGTGATGGTGGGGGAGCCCCACTTCTTTGCGAGCACGACGTTGCGGCCCTTCGGGCCGAGCGTGACCTTCACGGCTGCCGCGACGGCCTTGACCCCGCGCTCAAGGGCTCGGCGCGCGTCTTCGCTGTAACAGAGCATCTTGGCAGCCATATCAATCCTCCTGTTTCAGGTTTGCTCTTACAGTATTTGCGGCAGGCTTGCCATGCCGCCTATCGACTTTGCCGGCGGGCAAGGCCCGCGGGATACATCCAAGACGGGAGATGGACCCCCGCCCCAAAACACTACGGAACAGCTACTTCTTCGCCCTGAGCTTCTCTCCCGGACGGTTACTTCTTCCCCTTGGGCTTCTTCTCCGGGTTGATGGCGAGAACGGACCCCTCGTCGAGGATGACGAAGTCCTGGCCATCGACCGTGATCTCGGTTCCGCCGTACTCGGAGTAGACCACGATGTCCCCGACAGACACTTCCATCGGAGCGCGCTCGCCGTTATCGAGCATTTTGCCCGGCCCCACGGCCAGCACTTCTCCCTCTCGCGGCTTCTTGCGGGCACTGTCGGGCAGGACGATCCCCCCTCTGGTGACCTCTTCCTCTTTGCCCGGCTTGACCACGATACGATCCCCGAGCGGTCGCAGCATACTATCACCTCCTAGTCCAAGATTGCCATTTATCGTCCGGCGCCGCGTGGACGCCGCTGGTTCCCTGCAATGACCGCGACGAGTGCCCCCGGATGCCCGGCTTCGGCGGTGGTGCGATGCGTGCGGCAGAACCTGCTGCACTTCTGTGGCGCATCCGACACGAAACGGCAACCAACACGCGGTCTGGCGCCGTCCAGCTACATAGGATAGCGGAACCGCCCGTCGCAGTCAAGGGCGGAGCGCCAATTCCGACGCCCTTCTGTCCCATCCACACCACGCTTCCAGCTACAGTATACAGGGCCTGTCAAGGGGTTTGGGGCGGAAAGCAAGCAAATTGCTTGCTTTCGACGGTGCGGGAAATGCGTGCTTTTTGACGGATTTCGGAGGCGCTTGGGTGGGAGGGGGGGAGGAACTGCACTCACCGCAGAGACGCCGAGGGCGCAGAGGAGGCAAAGGCGGGATTCTTCGCTGCGCTCGGAATGACAGCAGGGGCCAACGGGAACAGAGGAGCTTCGGCAGCAAGCTGCCGAGGCAGCGGAAAGCGTACCCTCCTATGCTAGCGTTTGTAGCTCGGACTCGATCTGTTGCATAAGCTCCGTGGTTGTGTCAGAGTGCTTCTCCGCGCTCTCCTTGATCCTCGTCCCGAGGGCCTCGAGATCGGGACGAGGGTACGGGGGTGCGCTGTCGTAGACATGGCAGTACGACTCCAGTGAGCGATTGAGTGACGCGTGAAGATCGAGAACATCCACCATGGACCTTGCGAGTTCGAAGTCCCTTCGGAGGTCGAGGAGCCGATTGCAGGCCAGCTCTAGGAAGAGGGTTCGCAGCCTCTCGAACCTGTCCTCCTTGGTCACTCCCCTGGCAAGCTTCTGCATCAGGCAGCAATCGCGCGCGAGGTCGCACCGGACCGATTCCAGGAGGTTCCTTGCGTGCTTCTCGTCCGCCAGCCTGCCCTCTCGCTCCTTCCTTTCCTGTTCCCTCTCCTCGCTCTGTTTGTCCATGCCTAGCTGGTGACGGTAGATCCACAGCGCGCCCGACAGCGCCACCACAGCTACTACGAATTGTTGCACAAAGGCGAGGTTAAAGAACGGCCCTTGCCACGCCCTGCGGGCGGACCAGTCTAGGACAATGGCGATCAGCAGGGCCACCTCGCACACGATCAGACACAGCGCCACCCACCGCCCCCACAGCTTCCAGCGGGCCGTCCGCTGTTCGCCCTGTATCATCACCGCCTGCCCCCTTCGTCCCCTGCCTGCGCCTCCATGGAGCAGTCTGCTGCCCTACGGCGCCTGCCAGAGGACCTTGCCTTCTCTGTCGTAGAGTGATAGCTGCACGCTTCCGTCGAGGTTGAGTGCCAGCTTCACCCGCTGCTTCTGGTACCTGTCCGTCATGCTCAGCCAGGGACCCCATTCGGGGTCGACCGTCATCATGATGGACTGCTGGAGGTCCCCATCAAGCAGGCCCAGAGTTGTGACCCCCTTGGCATCCAGCCCGAGGGCAGCACGCAGCTTGGCGTCCCTGTCGGATAGCAAGAGCGACGGCCCACCACTTAGCAGGCCCAGCACGAGGCGGTTAGCCCCCTTTTCGTCCTTCAGGTCCAACCTGACCGACTGGTCTTTGTCTACGGACAGCACTGCCCCTACTTTGTCCTTGCCAGACAGTTCCACCATTGGTAGGCCGTCAGGCGACAGAGCCAGCATCATGCCGCCGCGGTCGCTCGCATCCATCAGTGCCAGTCCCGGTGAGCCGTCAGGCAACAGATGCAGTCCAGCACGCACCTTCCCCTCTGCGTCCACGAGCCCCAGTCCCGGGCCGTCCTTCACCCTCAGGCTAACGCGCCCCTTGCCGTCCTTGTCCACCAGCTCCAGCCCCGACGAGCCATCAGCCAGCAGAATCAGCCCAGCGCGCACCCTGCCCTCCGCATCCACCAGCTCAAGCCGGGGTGAGCCGTCAACCGACAGACTCAAGGCAGCGCGCGTCTTCCCGTTCCTGTCCCGTAGCACCAGTCCTGGCGAGCCGTCAGCCGACAGGCTCATCCCGGCGCGCACACTGCCCTCCGCATCCACCAGCTCAAATCGCTGTGCCCTGACGGTATCTGCAGCCAGTGCTTTCACCTGGTCCGCCGCGTGCGCCACCGCGGTCACCGTCGCCACCAGACACAACGCCGCTGTCGCAATCGCCCACTTGCCCTTGCCCATACCCCTCGCCTCCTCTAGCGCCCCCCATTCTGCGCCGCCCGTAGTCTACGCCGAGGGTCTGTGAGGGTCAACGGCCACCCGCTCCGCCCTCGCCCGAGTGCCCACCAGCGCCAGTTCCCGCCGGCACAGGTAGTTACCGGCCAGGTGCGTCTGTTGTAGCACCTCACAAGGGGTATGGGAGGAACAGCAAGCAAATCACTTGCTTTCGACGGTGCGAGAAATGCGTGCTTTCTGACGGATTCCGAATGCACTTATGTGGAGGGGGGCTCAGCGGCCCGCTCTCTCCTGCTACCTCCCATGCAAAAGAAAGGGTGGGGGCCAGTCGGCGTCAGAGGGGGAATCAGCCGACCGGCGCGCCCACCCAAGATAATCCCGATGGCGCCCAGACCCGCATCAGGCACCTAACTAAGGGTTCGACCACCGCCCGCCGCGATTCCTCGTACGCTGGAATGCCAGGAGCGTGAAAAAAACCATCTATGCGAATCTTCTCAGCGGAGGCTTGGGTATGAACTCGCGCAGGAGCTGCGGCATCGCGTGGATGCTACTCGCCACGCTCGGGGCGATGGTCGTTGGCGCCGGCCCCGGTCTCGCGGCGCCAGCCAGGGCCACCGGCGCCGCGGCCTCTGGTGGCAGACCCCTGTTCTTGACACAATCCGCGCTGGCCAGGTACTGCTAGAGACGGGATTTCGCGTGGAGGTTGTGCTGTGCCTGAGTCGATTCCGATGTCCGCTGAGGAGATAGCCAGGCTGGAGGCGGAGTTTCATCGCCTGAAGACGGAGGGGCGCCGGAAGGCGCGGGAGGAGTTGGTGAAGGCGCGCGCCTATGGCGATTTCCGCGAGAACGCGGAGTTCGAGGAGGCGAAGCGCGCCCAGTCGGTGCTCGAAGGCCGAATCGTGGAGCTGGGCGACATCCTCGGCCGGGCGAAGCTGGCGGAGCCGGGGTCTGTAGCTAGCATTGCGGTCGGAGCGGCAGTCACGGTCGTCGACTGCGTGACCCAGGCCAAGTTCCGCTTCAATGTGCGGGCGACCGCGGCGGCCGCGCTGGGCGACCCGGATACGATCACGGTCACGCCCGATTCGCCGATCGGCCGCGCCTTGATGGGCAAGGCCGCGGACGACGAGATCGAGGTGGCGACGCCGTCGGGCACGCGGAGGTATCGGGTGGTGATGGTGGGGTAGGGGAGGGGATTCACCGCAGAGACGCGAAGAACGCAGAGAACGGCAACGGTCTGCCCGCCACCATCCTGGCGGGCAGAGCCCACGATTGGGGGGCGGAGGGAACGGCACTTACCGCAGAGACGCGGAGGGCGCAGGGAAAGCGGATGCGTGGCTTCGCCGCCGGAGGGAGAGGCACGCTGGGGGCGTGCCTACGCGGGTTACCACTCGCTTGCGCTCGTGGCAAACCCACGCCACTGGCCGGTGGGAGGCGGAGGGGGCGGCGCGGGGATACGAACACCGAGATTGCCACGCGCGCCTTGGCTCCGGTTCCGGTCGGAGCCAAGGCGGCTCGCAATGACAGCTTGGGAGTGGCAGGAGCAAGCTCCTGCCCAACGGTGGAGGGATCATCGCTACCCGAAATCCACCAGATCCGCCACGGCGGCTTGATCGAGGCGGACGACGGTCTCGACGAGGAGTTGGACGGTCTGGTCGAAGTCCGTCTCGTCCATGATGCTGGCGTGGGAGTGGACGTAGCGGGTGGCGGGGCCGAGGTAGAGGGTGGGGACGCCGGTGCCGTGGACCTGCACCTGGGTGCCGTCGGTGGTGCCGCCTTCCATGCTGACGAACTGGATGGGGATGCCAAGATCCTCGGCGACGCGGCAGACGAGGTTCCGCAGGCGAGTGGTGGGGATCATCTGCACGTCGTAGAGACACACGGCCGGGCCTTTGCCAAGCTCGGAGTAGCTGCCATCCTGGGTGGCGCCGGGCACGTCGCTGGCGCAGGTGATCTCGGCGATCAGCGCGACGTCCGGATCGACCGCGACGGAGCTGGTGCGCGCGCCGCGCAGTCCTGACTCTTCCTGAATGGTGCCGACGCCATAGACCGTATTCGGGTGGTCGCGCTTCGCCAGTTCCCGCATCACCTCGATCACCAGGGCGCAGCCGGCGCGGTCATCCCAGGCCTTGCCGAGCAGGCGGCCGTTGCCCAGGTCGGCGATGGGCCCCCAGGGGGCCACCGGATCGCCGGGGCGCACGCCCATCTCCACCGCCTCGTCGCGATTGCGGGCGCCGATGTCCAGGTACATGTCCTTGATGTCGAGGGGCTTCCCACGCTCGTCCTGGGTGAGCAGGTGGGGCGCTTTCGCGCCAGTGACCGCGATCCGGTCGCCCTTGCTGGTGCGCACCACCCAGCGCTGCGCGGGCAGCACCTGCGACCAGAAACCCCGCGAGACGAACTTGAGGAAGCCCTGATCGGTGATGTGGCGCACGAGGAGGCCGATTTCGTCCATATGGGCCGGCAGCATCACCCGCGGCGCGGCCGCCGCGCCCTGCTTGCGGGCAATGAGGCAGCCGAGGCGGTCGTAGCTGATCTCAGCATAGGGCGCAAGGTGGCGGGCCATGATAGCGCGCACTTCGTCTTCGCAGCCGAGGGGGCCGAAGGCTTCGGCCAGCTCGCGGAGTAGCTCGCGGGTCTGGGACGTCATGGCATCATCCTACCTTTCTTTCACCGCAGAGACGCCGAGGACGCAGAGTATTCCTCTGGCAGGCCTAGCACGATACGTCTTATGCCCCTTTTCAGTGTCGGAACGCAGAAGTTGAGCAGGAGACCAAGATGCAGTCCCGTCAGGCGCAGGTAGGTCAGCACCTGGGCCTCGTGAATAGGCTGCAAGCTCTCCACCGCTTTGATCTCAACGATCACGCGGCTGTCGACGATCATGTCGACTCGGTAGCCACAGTCGAGGGCCTCGCCCTTGTAGCTGACCGGCATCTCGACCTGCTTGGCAAAGGGTACGCCCCTAAGCTGCAGCTCGCGGCAGAGGCAGGTCTCATAGGCCGCCTCCAGCAGCCCCGGACCCAGGTGTTTGTGCACCTCTATCGCGGCGCCGATGACCTTCTCGCTGATCCGGTTCTCCTCTACCATTGCTCTGCGCTCTCTGCGTCTCTGCGGTGCAATACCAGTCTACTCACTGCACGGCGGGCCGCCGCGGAGCTTCCGCTCGGTTTGGGTATTGCGAGCGAAGCACTCCGACTGGAGTTCCATGCCGAGGTCGCGCACCATCTTCGCGATAGGGAGTTTCGGGTCGTTGGACCAGAAGATGCCGCAGTCCTCGGCAAGGCTGTAGCGATAGCCCACGGCCGCGCCGTACTTATCAGTGAAGGCTTTGCCTTCCTGGAGGGTGGGCTGCCAGCCGAGGAGGAGGTAGCTGAGATCGATCTGGTCGACCAACACGCTGCCGGGCTGGGTGATCTGGGCGATGATGTCGCCTAGTGGGTCGAAAATGGAGGCGTTGGTGCGCCAGGTGGAGGAGACGACGAAGCACTGGTTCCTGAAGGCGCGGCTGCGGGGCTGGATGGTCTGAGGTGACTGCGTGGGCCAGACGACGATCTCGGCGCCCTTCTTCTTGTAGGCGTCCCAGACGTCCTCGAACGACATATCGAAGCAGATGGCGACCCCGATGCGGCCGAAATCCAGGTCGAAGACCGGGAACTCCTTGCCGGGCATCACGCCACCCTCACAGGTGTCCTTACCGCGATCGGCGACGGCGTGCACCTTGCGGTAGATGCCGGCCACCTTGCCCTGGCGGTCGAGGATGACGGCGGCGTTGGAGTAGATGCCGCCGGCCTCCTTGAAAAGTCCGCCGAAGATGACGTAGGTGTCATTGCGGCGGGCGGCCGCGCCCATGACATCGAGCACTTTGCCTTCGATGGGGACGGCGCGATTCGCCAGATCGCTGGTCTCTCCGGTGACCGCGAACTCGGTGATGACGCCAACGTCGAGGCGGGTGTCGTACTTCTCCTTCGCCTCGGCGCTCATGCGGTCGATGAAATCGGCGAGGGTGTTGAGGCGGGCGTCCAGGCCCTCGTACTCCTGCCAGAACGACTGCGTCATAGTTCCAACGACGACTTTCCGCGGCGTGGCAGCTGCGGGCATAGTGGGGCAAACCTCCTTGGTTGATCCCTGAGTGGAGCGCGGTCTGCGAGCAGTGGCAGCGACGCGAGCAGCGTTAGCGATAGCAGCAGAGCAGCGGTCAGCGAACGGCTCTTCATGGCGTCCTGCCTCGTACTGGAATCATCTGCTTCGGCAGAGATCTTGTTCAATGAGCCGGAATCGGGGTCCTGCCAAGCAGGCGGGAGGCGGAGCGGTGGTGCGGGCGAAGAGTGGGTGGTGTGAGGTAGGTGAATGGCCGAGACGGTGAGATCGCGCTTTGTGAAGACCATGCGGGGCGAGTTGCCGGAAGACCGGCTGCCGATCATCGAGTGGGCGAGCTGGTGGGACCTGACCGTGAAGAGGTGGCAGGGGGAGGGGCTATCGGCCGAACTCGACAAGGAGGGGATCAAGCGTTTCCTGGGGCTGGATGTCGACTACCAGCTCTGGTTCCCGCAGGGGGCGGTGGAGGCGCTGGAGATCAGCACCGACGCGGACTACGAGGCCGCGCGCGCCCGGCTCTACCCGGACCCCATCCCCTACGACCGCGAGCTGTGGCGGCGGCGCGGCGAGGAGCAGGCCCGGGGGGAGGTGGTGATCTGGGCGACGCTGGAAGGGCCCTTCTGGTGGCCGCGGGTGCTGATGGGCATTGAGCCCCACTTGCTCGCCTTCTACGACCAGCCAGAGCTGATGCACCGGATGAACGAGGACCAGCTCGAGTACCAGCTTCGGTGCCTCGAAGACCTGTGCCGGATCTGCACGCCCGATTTCATCACCTTCGCCGAGGACATGTCCTACAACCACGGACCGATGATCTCGAAGGGGCTGTTTGACGAGTTCATGGCGCCGTACTACCGGCGGGTGATCCCGCGGGTGAGGGAGCTGGGGATCACCCCGATCATCGACAGCGATGGTCAGATCGAGCCGCTGATCCCGTGGTTCGAGGAGGTGGGGCTGGAGGGCATCCTACCGCTGGAGCGGATGGCGGGGGTGGATGTCAACCGGATCCGGCGCAATCACCCCGAGTGGAAGATGATGGGTGGATTCGACAAGACGGTGATGCACCGGGGCGAGGCGCGGATGCGGGAGGAGTTCGAGCGGCTGCTGCCGGTGATGCGCAGCGGGCGGTTCGTCCCGTCAGTCGACCACCAGACCCCGCCGGCGGTGTCCATGGAGGACTACCGGCTGTATCTGAAGCTGCTTAGGGAGTACGCAGAGAAGGCGTGCAGATAAGCCTGCCGCGCCGGACCGGTGCCCCGCGAGGGGGCGCCGAATTCACCGGATCGCGCTTCTACTCGGGCTTCGTGATCAGGGGGAGGGCGCGCTCGATCTCGTCGATGGCGAGGCCGTACACCGCGCGGGCCTGACTGAGGTAACCTGCGGCCTGGACGCACTGATCGTCGGTGAACTCCTGGTCGCGATTCGCCAGCGCCTTCTGGCAGGAGGCGAGAGCGGCTGACTCCAGGGCGAAGTCGGCCGCGGCCAGGTCGAGGTGCGACTTCGCGGCGGGGTATTTCGCGGCAAGTTCGGCCATGAAATCCGAGGCGGCCTTGCGGGTGGACGGGAGAACCTCGAGCGGGTAGAAGTCGTCGGGCGTCTGAGCCGCCACCCACCCCAGGTCTTTGCCATCGCGAGTCTTCGCCTTCATCAGCGATCCGCGGTTTCGATAGGCGGCGATCCAGTGATCGTAGCAGTCGAGGCCCACTCGCAGGTTACCTTTCGCGGCGAGCTTGCGGGCGTGCGCGACCGCCTCTTTGAGGGCTGCGATCTCGGCGGCGGTGGCGTCGAACTCGCCGGTCTTGTCGCCGACGAAGATGGCGCCGATGAGGGGGGCGACGTCGTTCGGAGTTCCGGCGCGCATCCAGTCGGCATGGGTATACTCGTCGGTCTGCATGTGCCGGTAGGAGCCGCGTCCGTAGAACTCCTTCTGTTCTTCATCGAAGCCGCACACGACATCGAACTCGGCGGTGGTGAAGGCATTCCAGACGATGACGGGGCGGTTGGCGCGAATCTCGTCCTTGATGCGATCGACAGCGCCAGGCCAGACTTGTTTGGGATCGACGCCATCCCCGAAGAGCTGGACCCACTCGAACTTGTACCCGAGGAGGCTGAGCAGATCCTGCGCGCCCATGGCATTTTCGCAGGTCGGCGCACACGGGCAGGGCCCGGCGATGCGAAAGGCCTGGCCGGAGATCCCCTGGATGTAGGCGGGGGAATAGGATTCGCCGCGGTAACTGAGCACGACGCGGGCGCCTTCGAACATCGGCTCAACCACGCGATAGTGGTCTACGCCTTCGAGAACGACGCGGGCTGGCATAGCCGGCTTCTCCTCCGTGGCGCGAGCCGGCGTGGCCGCGATCAGCGATGCCGACACCGCCATCAGTAGCCCCAGAATCAGCTTCATCCCAGATCCCTTCGAGCAGTAGATGCCGTTCACCAGACGTTGCGCAGCACGGCCTCGACGACCGGCCCGAGCTGCGGCCAGTCATTCGAGAGCGCGTAGGTAACCGCGAAACCGTCGTCCGTCAGCCGGAGGCGGCCTTCCTTGTCGATGGCGACCTTCACCTGTTGGAGGTCGAAGGCCTCGGGCACGACCAGAGACAGCAGGCTGATCGGATCGAAGAGCGTCAGAGGGGCCTCGTCGTTGGGGGTCTCCCGCGGATTCCGGTACGCTCCGTAGCACTCCAGGAAGAAGTCCGAGGCGGGATCGGCCGGGCTCGCCAACTCCTCGACTCTGGATTTGGGCATGACGTCGCTGCAGGCCTCTAGCCCGATCAGGCGCGGCGCCAGTTCCCGCAGGACGACCTTCGCAGCGGGAGGGTCGCAGTAGACGTTCCACTCGGGATTGCCTTCGAGTCGCCCCGCCATGCAGGTGACGCTCTGCCAGTGCCGGGCCAGCGAGGGCCGCCGCGTGATAAGCTTGGCGGCGTTCGTCATGGCCCCGATGGTGACGAGATGGAAGGGCCCGTCCAGTTGCTGCATCGCCTCGGCGATGGCGTCTACGCGGACGTCGTCATCGCCCGGCGAGAGCCGCGGCAGGTCAGGCGCGAGGGTGTTGTAGGACCACTTGGCGGGGCCGATCTCCCGGCCTGTCATGGGCTGCATGCAGCCTGGGAGGACAGGCACGGAGACACCGGCGCGGGACAGCAACTGCTGAGCCAGCCAGGCCCTGATCTCGACTGAACCGTAGACCGTAGAGACTCCGACGAGCCGAAGCCCCGGGTGTCGCGCGGCCGCGAGCAGGGCTACCGCGTCATCTATATCATCGCCGATGTCGGTGTCGATCCAGACGTTGACCATTGGCGCAATTCTTCGCCGCGGGCCTGCCCGCTCCTTGCCCGCGAGAGGAAAGCAGCCGGGTGGGGCCAATTATGCGGCTATGACCGAGGCAGCTCAGACGAAGAGGCCGCGAATGCTCATCACTGGCGGCGCGGGATTCCTGGGGTATCACATCGCGAACGGCATCGCCGGCCGCGCGGGGAAGATTGCTCTCATCGACATCGCGCCCTTCGTGGCCGACGAGTACCCGCAGGGCTGCGAGTTCATCGCGGCCGATGTGCGCGATGGACCTGCCATTGACAAGGCAGTGGCCGGCGACGAGTACGACGTGATCGTCCACGGCGCGGCGGCGCTGCCGCTATGGAAGCAGGAGGACATCTACGCGGTCAATGTCGAGGGCACGCGGAACGTACTTCAGGCCGCGCTCGCGCACGGGGTGAAGCGAGTGGTCTTTATCTCCTCGACGGCAGTGTACGGCGTTCCTGAGAAGCACCCGATCGAGGAGAGCGATCCGATGGTCGGTGTCGGCCCCTATGGTGAGAGCAAGATCCTGGGCGAGAAGGTGTGCGAGGAGTACCGCGGCAAGGGGCTATGCGTGCCCATCATCCGCCCGAAGACTTTCATTGGCACCGGGCGGCTGGGCGTCTTCGCGATTCTGTATGACTGGGTGAAGAGCGGGGTGAAGATACCCGTGATCGGGTCTGGCCGGAACCGCTATCAACTGCTCGAGGTGGGGGACCTGGTAGAGGCAATCTGGTTGGCGAGCAGCGCCCCCGCGGACAAGGCCAACGACACCTTCAACGTCGGCGCGAAGGCCTTCGGCACCGTTCAGGAGGATGTGGGCGCGCTGTGCCAGTACGCGAAGAGCGGCGCGCGCGTTATGTCCACCCCGGCCGGACTGGTGAAGACTCTGCTGCGTCTGTTCGAAGTGATGAAGCTTTCGCCGCTCTACAAGTGGGTCTACGGGACGGCGGACAGAGACTCATTCGTCTCGACGGAGAAGATCGAAAGGGCGTTGGGCTGGTCGCCCCGGTTCAGCAACGCCGATGCCCTGATCCGTTCCTATCAGTGGTATCTCGACCACTACACCGAGGTGGAGCACGCCGTCGGCATCACGCACCGGGTGGCCTGGAAACAAGGGGTGCTGAAGCTGTTCAAGCGGGTGCTGTAGGTTCTTCGGGGGGGACGAGGGGTTCAAGCTGGGCGATGAGGGGAGGGAGGTCGTTCGCGACCGCGGACCAGACCTCTTCGGGCGCGACTCTGAAGTACTCGTGTACCAGATGGTGCCGCATCCCCACGATGGCGGACCAGGGTATCTCCGGATGGGACTGCCTGCAATCGTCGGAGACGAGGCGGGCCGCCTCCCCGATCACCTGAACCAGGTAGACGACAGCGTACTGCAGCATGTTGTTGTCCCGAAACGACTCCAGCGTCTGACCCGCGGCGAACTCACGCGCCTGACGGGCAGCTAGCAGCATGTCGAGCAGATACGCGTCATCACGCCACATACACTGTCTCCACCAATGACAGGATGTGCTTCCGCCGGATGTAGTTCTTGCTCTGTTCGACCGCCTCGCGGCTGACCAGATCAACGCTCCGCCCGATGATCAACCGGAGTTCCTCCTCCATTCTGCTTACGTCCAGGAGACTTCGTGTGGCGCCTCTTGCGAATCTCACCAGAACGTCAACGTCGCTATCGGGCCTGAAGTCCCCGCGCAGAACCGACCCGAAGAGGCTGAACTCGGTGATCCTCCACTTGCGGCAGAACTCCGCGATCCGCTTTTCGTCAACCTGTATCTGAAGACCCATAGCGTATGCCTCAGGCGCAACTGTTCCGACATTCACTTTACCACACTGGCGGCGAATCCCGTATAGGGCGCCTGCGCCGCATCCATACGTTCTCGGTGGCGAACACGCCACGGCAGCGCAGGTTTCGCAAACTGCCCCGTCGAAACCAGGGGTCTGTTTCCACTCTTCTTGCTGACAGGAGATCCCGATGACGAGCGAGCTGTCGCCGGTCTGGCCTATTCCGCAGGAGATGAAGCTGAGGGATGACGCGCTGTCGCTCAGCCGCGCCGCGATCGTGGTTCCGGCGCAATCAAAGGATGCTGATATGGCGCCGGCTCACCTGCTGGCGGACATGATAGCCGATGATTTCGCGCTGACAGCTCCGGTAGTGCGGGGAGAGGCGCCAGCCGGCCGGCTACCGATTCACTTCCGCTTCGCGGGGCAGCGGGGCGCGGGGCGCGCCCCACGCGACCTTCCGGGGGCCGAGGGCTATCTGCTCAGAGTCACAGCCGATGGCGCGGATCTGGTGGGGCGCGATCGGCGGGGGGCGCGGTATGCCGCGGCCACCTTCATGCAGCTCTGCCGAAGGAGCGGGCGCGATATCGTCGCTCGCGGCGCGGAGATTCGCGATTGGCCCTACAAGCCGATCCGCATGGTGCATCTCTATCTGCCGGGCGAGGACCATCTGCCCTATGCCGCGGCGCTACATGCGCGACTTCCTCCTGCGCTACAAGTACAACGGCATCTTTCTCGAGCTCGGCGGTGGCGTAAGGCTGAGGAACCGGCCGGAGCTGGCCCAGGGCTACCGGCGCTTCTCCGATGAGCTGCGAGCTATCGGCGACACCGCGCCGATCTACGGGGAGCACTGCCCGCTGGGGCCCGGCCGGCAGTTCTCCGACTCGGTGCACAACCACCTGGCAGATGGCCGCTACATCGAGCCGAGCGACCTGCGGCTGCTCTGCGACTGGGCGGAGGGATTCGACCTCGACATCGTGCCGGAGATGCAGTCGCTTTCCCACGTCTACTACCTGGCCGGCACCTACCCGGAGGTCGCCGAATCGAAGCTGGCGGACTTCCCCGACGCCTACTGCCCATGCAACCCGAAGTCGTACGAGATCATGTTCGACGTGATGGATGCGTACCTCGAAATCATGAAGTGCAAGAGCGTCCACATCGGGCACGATGAGTGGCGCGCCGCCGGCATCTGCCCGGACTGCCGCACCAAAGACACCGGCGTGCTGTTTGGCGAGGATGTCGTGAAGATTCGTCGTGGCTGGTCGAGCGCGGGCTCGGCGTCTGGATGTGGGGCGACCATATTGTGCCCAAGCACAACGCGCGAGGCCGCACTCACGACAGCGGCCGCGTGAAGTACGCCTACCCCGACACCCAGTCGGCGGCGGCGATCATCACCGCCAGCGAGGCCGCCTCGAAAATCACGATCCTGAACTGGTCGTGGTACCTCGGCGCGGTGGATGGCGACCAGGCTATAGCCGATCTCGGATTCAAGCAGATCTTCGGCAACTTCCGGGGAGAGGACTTCCCGGACTGGCCTTCTCGCAGCGCGCACCCGAGCGTGCTCGGCGGAGAGGTGTCCTCCTGGTGCGCCTGGGATGACTTCGAGCTGGGGATGATCCATTATCCGTCGGCGATCTACTCGGCGAACTCGATGTGGTCGATGCACTGGCCAGAGCCTAACGACTGGCGCGCAGCCACCGCCAATCAGCTTCCCAAGCTGCGGGATCGGATGCGCCGCCTCTGGGAGAAGCCGCGGCTGTGGTCGGAGGCAACGGGTGAGAACCGGAAGCACATCATCTCCATCCGCGAGGCCTGCAACGCCCCCGCGAAGGCCGAGCAGTGGGACCTGACTGGGCTGAAGGCCGGCCGGGGCGAGGCTGGCGGAGTGGCCTATGAGATGGTCGACGCCGCGGCGAACGGCGGGCGCGTCGGTGTAGTAGTGGAGCGCCTTCAGAAGCCCGAGGATCCATTCCCGCACGCCTCCGCCGAAATCCCGGTCGGAGGCAAGTTCGGGAGCCTGATCTTCTGGCAGGTGGCGACGGAGAAGGGCGGCGCCGCGTCGCACGCGGGCGACGGCACCAACCATCCGCGGGAAGCTGCCGAGCTTCTCGGTTGGTACGAGATCAGGTTCTCCGACGGGGCCACCTGGCATGCGGAGATCAGGTACCACGAGAACGTCGGCGTCTGGGACGAGGGCCACAAACTGCTCTACTACTCCCGCGAGGCCGAGGTCGGCAAGCTGCCGAGCGGCGAGCCACTGGTGATGTGGGGGTTCGAGTGGACCAACCCGCGGCCGGAGATCGAGATCGAGTCGGTGACCATGCGCGGCGCGCGCACCAACCCGGGCAGACCTGAGGGCGGCTTCTCCGAGGCGCGACCGATGCTGCTCGGCATCACCGCGGTGCAGGACCTGAAGTGGGAGGACTACCGGTCGGGTAAGGAAGGGAAGATACCGGGGTACGACTAGAGGGGCTTGCCTCGAATCGGCGGCGGATGGTAGCAGGCGCGGGAACTGTGGTAAACCCTACCTGCCGTTCAGGGAGCCGGGCTAGCCACCTCTATCCGCTTCGCTATTGACGGGAGGGGCCAGCCCAGCCCCCAACAATGCTAGGCGCCGCCGACCTGTCCCTGGGTCGGCGATGCCGTTTCTTCACCCACCTGGATTCTACGCCCGCGGGATAACCTCGTTGCACTAGCGTGTGCAGTTCTCCGCCCATCCTCTCAAGCAGTCTACCCAAACCGGAGAAGCCCCGACTGGCGCCCGCGCGCCTCGTGCACGACATTCCCGCGATATCTGAGGTAGCTTCCGTCGAGCAGGAATCCCGCCGTGGGATCGCCGCTCGCGCTCGGTGCGCAGCCAAACGAACGGCGCGTCGGTCACGAAGGGCTCGTCGTCGACGGCCGCGCTCAATCCGTGCGACCAGGCGATGTGGTCAACCGAACCGTTTGGCAGAGCGATTTCCAGATGGCGGAGCTGAGCCCATGGTCGAACGGCGCTCTTGATCACCGCGAGGCTAGGCTGTTCCGCGCCGGCGAAGGGGACGATGAGGGCGGCCGAGGCCGCCCCGCCCGGATGCGCGGGATAGCGGAACTCGACCAGCGGCGCGGGGGTAGCGTCGTGATGGTGATGGCAGACCCAGCCGCGGAGCGGATCCTTGCTGCCCTCGAAGCACTGCATTTCCACCGGATCGTCCTGGAACGGGATGAACTGGAGCAGGAGGTTGGCGTCTGCGTTGTGGGAGCGCCAGGTGAGTCGCTTGGGGTCGGCGCTCCAGCGGTCCATGGGCCCCATCTGCCAGCAGTTGTGGGCGATCAGATCGCGGTCGGCGCGGATCGCATCCAGCGCTAACAGGTACTCCCCCTTGACCCAGAGCAGGACGCGGTCGTGGGTTCCGTGTGCGCCCCGGCCGTGACCGTCTCCGAAGGACCATCCAAACGCTACGGGCCAGTAGCCGCCTTGGTACCTGGCGTGGATCAGCGAGACCAGCGGCGTGAACTCGGTTCTCAGCAGGTGGGCATCGGCTTCAGACTGGTTCCAGCCGTTGACACTGAGGGTGCTGTGGGCGACGGTCGATTTGCCATAGGGCCCCAGCGGGTCGCTCATCTCGTAGGTGAGAACGCCCGGGTCGGCAAGCAAGCTCCCGCCCGGCCGAGCGGAAGACGAAGGAGAGGCGGCTGAGGTGGCCGTGCCCGCCGCCCCAGGTGCTGGCGTCGAAGGCCAGGTGATCGGCGCCGGACTTCCATCCGGAGCGTAGGAAGACCTGGCCGGCATCAGGGAAGACCTGCTCCAGGGGCGCGGTGGCGCGGAGATCGCGCTCCGGCAGCAGGCGCGAGAGGATCTCGGCGCGCGGATTTCGCGTCGCGCAGCTGCTCCGGATCGCGATGGGGCGGCGCTCGAGTCGTTGATCCCACACAGGTCACTCTGCGCGGCATAGTCCAGGGCGCGGATGAGGATCTCCGGGTCAACATGGGCGTCGGCCTCGGGGAAGCGCTTGGCGAGGTCGTAGTAGCTGGCCAGCACCTGCGCCATCCACTGGTGGTAGCCGGGCGTCCGCTCGACGTGGACTCCGTCGGGCAGGAACTGGGTGGCGAGGGCGTTGCGCATGCCGGTAGTGCCGAGGTCGAGAAGCTCGGCCGCTCTCGGCAGGAACGGCAGCCGCATCACCGTGAACACGACGGTATCGAGTTCGGCGATGCGCCAGTTGCCCCAGCCGGTGAGATGCTGCGACAGGAAGCTGACCTGATCGGCGACTGACGAGAGCATCGTATCCAGGAACACGTCGTCGAAGGCCTGGCTGCTGATGAAGGCCGGGCAGCACGCCGGCCCAGCCGCCGAAGTGTGAGCTGCCGAGGCGACCGGCCATGTTCAGGCTGCTGTCCCCGCCCCGGAACTCGGTCGCCTGGTCGTAGCCCGCGCCGCCGCGAATCCAGTCCTCGATGTAGGACCGCGCCGCGCCGCCGCGTACTGCTCCTCCCCGGTGGCACGGTAGGCCGACACCAGGGGCGAGAGGTAGAAGAAGCGGTTGAGCTGCGCCGGCCACTCCTGGTGGTTCAGGTGCTTCCCAGTCCAGTCAATGCCGCTCAGCCCCACCTCGACTGGCGTGTGCTGATAGAAGAAGACCGTGCCGCCGGCGATCTGTCCGGCGCGTGCGATCACCTCGGGCGTGGCCTCGGGGAACGTCTGTCCGGGGAAGCCGGCCAAGGCCTCGGCGCGGCTGAGGATGGTTTCACGGGTAGTCATGGGCGGCCTCCATGCGCATCAGAGCAGTGCTGGAAGCTGCTTCGACAGGAAGGCGGTGTGACCTATCGCGAGCGAGGTCGGTCGTGCGACGACTGGAAGGAGGGCCTACACCCCGCCAGCCGGCCGCCGCTTCAGCAGGTAGAAGAAGAACGGGGCGCCGAGGAGTGAGGTGAGGACGCCGACGGGGAAGATCTCGGCGATGAGGCGGGCGATGGTGTCGGCCCAGACCAGGAAGGCCGCCCCCAGCAGGCCCGCCACGGGGAGCAGCACACGGTGGTCGGGGCCCACGAGCTTGCGCGCCATGTGGGGGATGACGAGGCCCACGAACCCGATCACGCCGCTGACCGAGACGGCGGCCGCGGTGGCGAGGGCGGAGAACAGGATCACGTTCGTCTTCAGCCGCTCGGTCTCGACGCCGAGCTGTTTCGCTTGCTCCTCGCCCAACGCCAGCAGATTCAGGTCCCGGGCGTAGGAGTAGAGGGCAATGCAGCCGATGGCTACCAGCACCCCGACGACGGCGACGACCGACCACTCAATCTGACCGTAGAGATTGCCCATCAGCCAGAAGACGATCGTCTGCAGGTCACGGCCGGCGAGGGTCATGACGAGGGTCACCAGCGCCCACATGAACGAGCCCACGACGACCCCGGCGAGGATGAACGCGTCGCGGTGCATGCGCTTCCGGTCGCGCGCCAACCACAACACCACCAGCATGGTAACCGCGCCCGAGCCGAAGGCGATGAGGCATTTCCCTGCGCCTCCGAGGAACCCGCCCAGGTGCAGTAGGATGGCGAGGGCCGCGCCGAAGGCCGCTCCCGCGGACACGCCAACCAGGTAGGGGTCGGCAAGGGGGTTCATCAGCAGCCCTTGGAGCGCTCCGCCGGAGACAGTGAGAGCCATACCCACGATGGCGCCGAGGGCGACCCGAGGCAGCCGAAGGTGCCAGAAGATGTCCGCCAGGCGCGATTCCGTCTCGCCTCGCGCGGACTGGAAGATGACGGAGAGCGGAATCGGCTGGGCGCCGATGTTGGCGGCCAGGGCCATGGTCAACACGAGGAAGGCGCCGAGGCCGAGGACCAGCGCGGTGAGGCGCGCAAGGAGAGATGATCTGGGCGGCATCTGAGAGGCTGTCATCGCGATCCCATTGTGGCGGCGGTGACCACACCGCTGCGAGCGGAAGTCGCTGGCAAGTATACGGCAAAGCGCGGGGCAGTGCCAGGGGTGACTGCCAGTCGAGAAGCAGTGGTGTGTGAGGGGAAGGCGGACGCCGCGGGGCCGCTACCCCTCCGGCAGTCCGCCATCTTCTCTGCGGACGGCATCCGCCACGCCCGGGTAGAGGGTCAGCGCCCGGTTCACTTCCCTGGCGGCGGCGATCCTGTCGCCGGTCCTCTGATAGAGGGCGGCGAGCCGGAAGCGGGTACGCCCCTCCAGCATCTGGAGTTCGCCAGAGCGGTTCTCCCGGGGCTGGCCCACCATGCGGAACATCTCATCCATCTGCTTGCCCTGGGTCTGGTAGGCGGTGACCACGCCGAGCGCGGCGCTGAACTCCAGCATCGCTTGTGCGAGAGCTTTCCGGTCTCCCCCCGCGAGATACCGGGCCGCCTCGGCGCGGCCGAGCTGGTAGTGGGCGTAGGCGTACTCGGTGTCTACGTCGATATCGCCGAGCGCGCGATACTTGTTATAGTCGCTGTTCTCAACGAACTCCATGCGTATGTAGGCGTCGAGCGCCTTCTGCGTTTCGCCGAGCTGCTGGTAGGTGGTCGCGAGCCGGCGGCGCGCTCGGGTGTTGGAGGGGTAGCGGGTGAGCGACTGGCGATAGGCCTCCACGGCTTTCTCGTAGAGCCCTCGTCGGGCGGCTTCGGAGTCGGTTTCCTGCGAGGCCTGCTCGGAGTAGAGCCGGGCCAGCGACATGTAGGGCTGGAAGCTCGTGGGCTCGAGAACCGTGGCGCGTCGGACGGCATCTTCCCCCTCCTTGCCGCGGCCCATAGTGCCAAGGATCACACCATAGCGCTCCCAGGCGGCCGCCCACCCGGGATCGAACTCGGTGGCGCGGCGGAAGTCGTCGAACGCCGTGTCGAGGTAGTTACGCATGGTTGCGAAGTCCTTCGCGTCATAGGCGTTAAGGCCGGCCATGTAGGAGGCATCGCCCGCCTGCATCGCGTTCTGCGCCAGCGCATTTCGCAGAGGAGGGACTACGGTCAGGCAGAGGCCGAGCGCAAAGGCAGCCATCACGGCCGCACGCCCCGCGCCGGAGATCGGCCAGCGGAGCGTGTGGACTCCCTGTTCGATCGCGACGA
Source organism: uncultured Armatimonadota bacterium (assembly GCA_963699135.1). GTDB lineage: Bacteria > Armatimonadota > Hebobacteria > Hebobacterales > Hebobacteraceae > JBEKKD01. The sequence goes on from OY969415.1 coordinate 4,354,585, forward strand.
CCTGTGGGACCGGCTGGCGGGAGCCCTTCTTCCGGCCCTGGGGCGCGGGTTCAAGCGGCGGGGCCATCTCCGGCGATAGCCGCTGATGGGCCGAATTAGTGATCAGTCCTGCAAGGAACCAGAACGTGAGGCCGATGGCGCCGATGTAGAGGTCGTAGTCGAGGAAGCTGTGCACCAAGACCACCGTGAGGGCGGCGAGCGGCCCAATGACCAGAATGCGACCGGCGAAGTCTGGGGCACGGGCGAGCGCGCGGCGGCCCGTGAAGATGATGGCGCCGATCAACCATAGAAACGCGGCCAGTCCCAGGAACCCTTGCTCTCCGGCAACCTGGAGGTAGTTCTGGTGGGCGGCCTCCACGTAGCCGCCTACCGCATACTGCATGAAGGCTAACTTGAACCCGCCGGGTCCCACCCCGAGCAATGGACGGGCCGCGGCCATGCGAGCCGTGCCCTCCCAGGCCAGAATCCGAAACATGTTCGAGGCGCTGCGGGGGCCGAGGGGGCCCGTGACGCGATCCCTGATCGACGGGGATAGGTAGAGGACGACGCCCACCGCGACGGCCAGCGTCAGGGCGCAGACACCGACCAGGCGTAGGTTACGGGCGCGGTGGGCTGAAGCCCCCGCTGCCAGAACGACGAAGACTACGGAGGCGACGGCCAGGCTGATAATCGCGCCCTTGGAGTAGGTCGGCGCGATGGCGATGAGCATCAGCAGCGCAGCTACTCCCCAGATGAGGCGACGCCAAAAGAGGCGGTCGGCGAGCGCGGCCGCCAGGGCCAGGAAGAACCCCATCGCCAGGAATCCCCCGAGCGGGTTGGGGTTGAAGAAGGTGCTGAAGATCTGCCATGACTTGTTCTTCAGGATGCTGGCGGCGAGGAGTTTCTCTCGCAGCCCGTTGGTGGCCACCGCGAAGGCCGCGGAAGCGATGAGAGCGGATAGGTACCAGCGGATCGGGCGCTCCTTGCCCCTGTCGCCGATGATGAGCCAGACGACTCCGGCGAGAGCCAGCAGCGCCAGGAGGCGCAGCACGGCCCCCACGCCGACCAAGCTCTGCGCGTAAGTGGTGGGGTCGAGGAGCGCGCCCATGGCGATGTCGTTTTCCCCGGAGACGCGCACGAAGAATAGGATGGCCGCGGAGGCGCCGACCACTATCGCCACCGGCTTGGCGGGGGCCAGCGGAAGCACGGCGCGATTGGCGACCAGGGCAAACAGCAGCGCGCCGGAGACCAGGCGGGCCACCTCTATGGCGCCGGCATGCCGGCTGACGCCGAAGATTGCGCTGACCGCCGAGATCGCCAGGAACACCAGCGTGGGCAGATGGATGGCGTTCGGGATGACGGCCGGAGCTTTCCGCTGGGACCAACGAGCGACTACCGCGGCCAGGGCGGCCACGGCGACACAAACCGCTATCAACGTCTGGCCCCCGGTGTTGAAGGCGCCCCAGGTGATCGGCGCGTAGAACACCGCGACCAGGAGCGCCGCATCGTGGATCGTCAGGGCCGTCGTGAGCACACGCGGCGAGGCCGGTGGACGTCTCATGGAGGGGGCTCCCGTCCGCGCAGGTGGTCTTTCGTTTCGGCGCAGAGGACCTGGAGCAGGATCAGAGCGGCGCGAGTCCAGATCCCCGCCACCGGCAGCCATCGCAGCCCCCAGGGCCAGCGCGGAGCGTAGTGCTTGCGGTAGAAGTGGGCCATGCTGCGGTGGAACTGGGCCACCATGGCGAGCGGCCGCTGGTCGCTGCTGCGCCCGATGCGGTGGGTGATGATGGCGTCGGGAACGTAATGCACCTCGTAGCCGGCCTGGTGGGCGCGCAGGCACCAGTCCATGTCCTCGGCGTACATGAAGAACCCTTCGTCGAAGCCCCCGACCTTCTCCCAGGCCTCGCGCCGCACGCACATGGCTGCGCCGGAGATCCAGTCCACCGGGCGCGGCGAGCTGTGGTCCCAGTCCGCCATCAGGTACTCTCGGGTGTATCTGTTACCGCGGACCAGCCGGCCCAGGAAGGTGTTGCGGAACACCGCCGCGAGTGGAGTCGGGAAGCGCCGGCAGGAGAACTGCAGGCTTCCATCACTGTTCAGCAAGCGGGGGCCGGCGGCGCCCACCCCTGGGTTCTCGTCCAGGTACTGGACCATCCGCTTCGAGCGCGCCGGCATGCACGACCGTATCGGGATTCAAGATCAGCAGATGCCGCCCGGAAGACCGGGAGGCGGCCAGGTTGTAACCGCGGGCGAAGCCGAGGTTCCCGCCACCCTCGATCAGCATGACCCCCGGGAAGCGGCTGCGAACCATGTCGGGGCTTCCATCCTGCGAGGCGTTGTCCACGACGATCACTTCGGCTCTGACTTCGTTCTCCGCCTCCGCGAGGGAGACCAGCGACTGTTCGAGGTCGACGCGGGTGTTCCAGTTGACGATGCAGATCGACAGATCGGGGGAGTTCATCGGCGCGTCTGGAGGCACCGGGCGTCAGTTGCTGCAGGAGGCGCCAGGGGGCACGCCACCGGGGGGCCGAGGAGGGAGAGCAGGAGGCGAAGGGCGGGGCTCATCCTCCTTCAGGCCGCCAGTCTGGAGAGGGTGGCTCCGCCTCGGCCAGGAGCATGATGGGTATGCCGTCCTCAATGCGGTAGCGGCGACCGCAGTGAACGCAGACGAGGCGGTCATCGGTGAGGTCCACCTTGGTCTTGCAGGCCGGGCAGGCCAGGATATCGAGCAGGCCTTGGTCCAGGGACACTGTCATCACCTTTGCCCTCTTGGGTAGTCACCGGAAGAGTTCGGCGGGACAGGCTCTAGACCTGCCCCGCCGGTGTGATTGCGTGTATGGGGACGCAAGCGGCTCCGGGCCTAGACGCTGACTACCTTGCGATAGCCGAAGGTGGCGATCTTGCCGATCATGAAGCCGGAGATCCCGGCTGCAGCCATTCCCCAGTAGGTTGGATCAGTCTGCAAGGCGGAGTTTCCCAGCAGCAGCCCGAGAACCAGGCCTATGCCAGACCCCTTCTTGAACTGCACCAGCAGCGCTCCGAGCCCGAACCCGATGAAGACCCCGCTAACCAGGCCCCAGACGATGGCGGCCAGGAAGCTGTCTCCACCCGATATCAGCGGCAGGACGAAGAGCTTCTCGGGTACCTTGTGGGTGACGATGAATTCCACGATCGCCAGGGGGAAGGCGATGGTGAGACCGGCGCGCAGGGAGCGCATGATCCTGACGTTGTCGGGGATGTTGTTGACGGCTTCCCTCTGTTTGCGCATCTGCACCCGGCCCAGGGGGTCCATGCCGCCGGTGCTGGCGCCCTGCTCGGCCTTGGTGGCGGGTCGGAACAGCGAGTTGTCGGGACCCAGATAGCCGGCGACGTCTACAGAGGTGCGAGTGGCCTCCGCAGACAGGCCATGCGTTGGCGCCTTCGCCACAGGCGCAAGTCCGGCTGGTTTCGCGCCATCACCGCCAAGAGGACGCAGGGCGCCGCTGATGCCCGGCGGCTGGGCTTCTGCGGGTTCTCCATCCGAGATGGGGCCGAGCTCGACCAGGTCCTCGGCCGGTGCAGGCATATACTCAGGCGCGGCATCCACAACATCGCCAAGCTGAGGCGCCGCGATAGTAGGGGCGGCAACAGGGCGCTCGGCTGCGGCCCCGGCAGAAAGCATCGGTTTCTTGCACCACTCGCAGATGTCAGTGGTAGCGCTGTCCATCCCACATCGTCTACACAACATCAGCTACCATACTCCTTCCGGCCCTGCCAGACACGTCGGACGCACTGGTATACGCCTGCGCGGTACATCACATTCCACCTTCGGGCTCAGGTTATCCTACCCAGGCCGAGCCCCAACTATGGGGGTCCTGGGACTGCAATCTGACTCTGGCAGCGCCGCAGGCGGCAGACGGCGCTCCATCGGTATCTTCCACAGCCTCCACAGGGCGAGGGCGGGTGGCCTCGTGCCCTGTAGGACACTGCGGACAGGCCTTACAGCACCTGTTGGAGGGCCGAGATTAGCCGCTGGTTCTGCTCCGGGAGGCCGGTGGTGACGCGAATGTGCGTGGGGGCGCCGAACACGTCTCCCGTGCGGACGATCACTCCCACCTTCTGCAACTCCACGAACACCTTCCGGCAATCCGTTCCCAGGTCTACCCAGACGAAATTGGCCTGGCTGGGTGTGAAGCACAGCCCCAGCCGCTCGAATTCACGATACAGGTACTGCTTCGATTCCCGGTTCAGGGCCACACTGCCGCGTGACCTGGTTGGCATCGGCGAGGCTAGCGAGAGCGGCCACCTGACCCACGCTGGTGACGGTGAACGGCTCCCGCACCCGCTCCATCGCGGCGGCCAGCTCGGGGGTGGTGGCGCCGTAGCCCACGCGAAGCCCTGCCAGGGCGTAGATCTTCGAGAAGGTGCGCAGCACGATCACGTTCCGGCCCGCTGCCACGTAGGGCATCCCCTTCGGGTAGTTCGGGTCGTCGGCATACTCGTAGTAGGCCTCGTCTATCACCACCACCAGGCGTTCCGGCACGGCCGCCATGAATGCGCTCCAACTCGTCTTGGCGACGATGGTCCCGGTCGGGTTGTTGGGGTTCCCTATGAACACGACCTTGGTGCGGTCGGTGACAGCGCGCTGCCATCTCCTCCAGGTCGTAGCGCCAGTTCCCGTCGAGAGGCACCATGACCGGCGTCGCCTTCCATCAGCTTCGCCGTGAACTCATACTGACTGAAGGGGCCGGTGCACATCATCACCTCGTCGCCGGGGCAGATGAAGGCGAGCCCGATATTGTGGATCAACTCGTCGCTGCCGTGGCCGATCAGCACCTGGTTGCGCTCCACGCCGAGGTGCTGGACGAGCGCCCCGCGAAGCTGGTAGCAATCATTGTCGGGGTAGAGTCGCACGTCGGCGGCGGCCTGGCAGATGGCCTCGACCGCCTTCGGCGACGGGCCCAGGGGGTTCTCGTTGGAGGCAAGCTTGATGATGTCGGTCAGCCCGTACTCCCGCTGGACCTCCTCGATGGGTTTGCCCGGGGTGTAGGGCGTCAGCCCCCGCACACAAGCCCGGGTCAGGTCGGCGCTGCTCACTCCTCGATCTCCTCATCGTCCGACGAAGCCGCGGGCTTCACCCGCAGCAAGCGTATCTCACTGAAGCTGGCGTAGACTCTACCTCCCGCTTCTGCTCTCGGGAAAGCTGGCGCGATCTTCAGCAACTCGCGCACCGCCGGGCTGCTGATCTGCGTCACCTTCTCCCAGAGGCCGAGGGGCGTCAGCAGCTCGCGAAGGCGCGCGTCATCCCATCCGGAGACGCGCTTCGAGGTGCGACGCTCGGCCCGGAAGCCACCGCTCTCGAGGCGCTCGGTAGCGCACCGATCGAGGTAGTCGTTGATCTGCTGCTTGAGGAGGCCCAGGCGCTTCTCGGTCTGCTTTCCCTGGGCATCCAACTCCGCATATTCGCTCAACAGGGCCGCGATGTCAACCTCTGCGAGATCGGCCGGCACTTGAGGCAGGCGGTAGACGGGGCAGAACTCCTGGTAGCCGCACCAGTCGCAGTGCGCGCCCGGCCGCGGGTCGAAGTCGCCCACCGTGATGCCGGTGATGACGTCCCTGATCTGGTCCTGCTTCTCGGCGAGGAACTCCGGGGTCTGCGCCATCCGCATTTCGTAGTCGTGGAAGACGTAGAAAAGGGTCGTCGTCACCTTGCGGTTGGGGTAGAGCGTGTCCGCGGCCATCCGGTAGATGGCGAGCTGCGCGTCCTTCTCCAGGATACTCTGCGGGGGCATGCGCCGGCCGGTCTTGTAGTCGACCACCTCCAACTCGCCATCCGGCAGCACATCCACGCGGTCGATGCGACCGGTGAGGGTGTGCTCATCGTCGAAGGGGATGCTGAAGAAGAGTTCGGTAGCGGCGGTGAAGCGGCCCTCCTCCCGCTGGGAGTGCTTGGCGTAGTAGCGCTGGAGGAGCAACACGCCCTCCTCGAACTGCGCCTGGCGCGCCTCCTCATCGGCCTCGGGGGGCGCTTCCTTCCAGGCCTTGGCGAAGGCGTCGATCACCTGTTCGACGGCCGGCGTCGTCACGTGCGACGGGTTGTGCATGAAGTTGAGCGCGACGTGCACGGCCGCGCCGAACTCCAACTCCAGCGCCTTGGGTGTTGGGATGCGGTCGACGTACTGGAGCTTGTACTGCTGGGGGCAGTGCTGGTAGGTCGAGCAACGGGAGTAGCTTATCCTCATCCCTGGTCCTCGTCTTCCTCGCCCTCGCTCGGGCCGGCGTAGAGGGCGCGCTGCAGCAGGAAGTGGCGCTCGGTCCACGTGCGGCCTTGCTCGCGGGCGACGGCGATCTGCCCCAGGAACATGTTCACCTTGGCGTCCAGGTCCTCGGCGTGATGCAGCGCAATCGCCTCGGCAGTCATCGGGAGCTTGGGCGAGCCGTACTCGTAGACGCCGTGATGGCTGAGGATCATGTGGCTAAGCAGCAACTTGAGGTGTTCCGGGAAGCCTTCGATCTTCTCGGCCTCGCGGCACATGCGCTGCTCGCCCATCACCAGGTGGCCCAGGAGCTGGCCCCGGTCGGTGTACTCGAACGCGGTCTGCCAGCTCAGCTCCTCCAATTTGCCGATATCGTGCAGAATCGCACCGGCGATCAGCAGATCGCGGTCGAGCGCCGGGAAGACCTCTGCCACCTTCTCGCAAAGCTGCACGACCTCGGTGGTGTGCTCCAGCAGGCCGCCGATGTAGCTGTGGTGGAGCGCCTTGGCGGCGGGCGCGGTGACGAAGTCGCGGCGGAAATCCGGGTCCTTGAAGAGATTCAGCAAGAGCGCGTGCAGGTGGGGGTTCTCGATCGATTTGACCGTCTCGGCGAGGCCGCGCTCCAGAGCTCCCAGGTCCTTGTCGCTGCGGGGCAGGAAGTCACTCGCGTTGGCTTCGTCGGGTGGGAGCGCCGTGATCTTCTCCAGCCGGAGCTGAAGCTCATCGCGGTAGGTCTCAGCCGCGGCGGTGATCTCGACCACATCGCCTTGCTGGAACTGCTCGGAGACCTCGGCCGCTCTGTCCCACACTTTGGCGGAGACGCGACCGGTGGCATCGCAGAGGGTGAGGTCGAGGAACGTGCCGGCGCGCCCGCCCTGGCGCACCTCTTTGCGGAGGACGAGATAGCGGCCGGTTACGCGAGTCTGCGGGGTTATGTCGGCGATGTTCACGATGATCTCCCTGGGAAATGCCGCCGAGTGGTGAGGCTAAGCCCGGCCGAACGAGAAACGCTAGTACCTCTTCTCCACTTTGCAGCCACCGTAGTACTTCGACAGAATCTGCTCGTATCCCCACCCGCGATCGGCGAGGCCGGCGGCGCCGACCTGGCACATGCCAACCTGGTGCCCCCAGCCCGCGCCCCAGATGGCGAAAGCGACGGCAAGGCCCTTGTCGTCGAGGATGGGCTCGACGGCGAAGGAGGCGGAGTTGAGGCCGCCGAGCGCGTGCCGAACCGCGGAGCCGCCCTGCACCCTCACCAGTCGCTTGGATCCGACGATGGCGATGCGGCGCACCAGGCCGGAGGGCGAGCGGTCGAGAATGCGCACGTCGAGCAGAGAGCCGAAGTCGCCCTGGTCTTCGCGCAGCGTCTTCTCCAGGTCCGAGCGGCGCACCAGCGACCACCACCGGATCTTGTCAGCCTGCGCATAGCCGGGCTGGTTGCAGTGGACGGGAGGCGCATACTTCAGGTAAGCGCGAATCTGCTGCTCAGTCATCGGGAAGGAGCAGTTCACCTTGTCTTCGGGTTCGAAATCGGGCACGCCTCGCAGGTAGGGCACAGAGGGGGAGCCGGGCCAGTACTCCTCGTTGTCGGCGGTGTGGCCGCCGCAGGTGGAGGAGTAGAGCGTATCGGCTAGGCGGCCGTGATAGGTGAGCACCAGACCGGCAGTGCTGGTGACGGCCTGATCGCTCCGCGGGTCCTCGATGGTGGCGCCACCGTAGACCTGGCAGTGTTGGCCGGAGCAGAGGTCGAAGCCGTTGGAACGATGTCGCCCGGCCTTCATCAGCGCCTGCCCGCGGGCAGCGATGGCCTGTGCCTGGAGCGCGGCCAGGGGATAGGTGGCAGGCATTTCAGAGGACACGACTCCGCGGAGGTAGGTCTCCACGTCCACCACGTTCACCACCGTGAATCCACCGCCGCTGAGCGTGACCTCCAACAGGCCGCGGTAGTCGCGATCAGTGTGCTTGTCCCAGTGACCCACAATGCCGTGGGCGGTGATGGTTGCGCCATCGGGAGGCACGAGGCGGAGGCTGTGCTCGGCGACCTGAATCTGCTGCCCCGCGGGGTTCACCAGGGCGAGGCCGGGGCCGGCCTGCTGCACCTTCCAGGTTTCACCCGCGGGGATGGCGGCAAGCGGCTGATCGCCGCGCAATGGCAGCACCGAGAGGCCCTGCGGCCCAGCGAAAGCGAACTCGGGCGCGCCCTGGAGGAGGCCGACGCGCAAGGTGGGCGCCACCCCCTCGCACCGCCCCGGTGGCCCCGGAACGAAGATGAGAAGCCCGAGCAGAAGCCACTTGAGCCGTGCCAGCATTGATCCCCCGGAGGAAGTGATGGGTTCGAAGCAACTCCAGAAGCCACGTCTACAGCGAAGGAACCTATCCCAGGCCTCCTGACGGAGCTCCGGGATAGCTTCCACAGTCTAGCATGGGGGGAGGGAGTAGGGCAACGGGAAGGTGGGGAGGCTGTGATAGTTGACACCGGCTCGCGGCCTCTGGTACACTCCTGAGTGCCCTGCGGGGTAGTGCAATTGGCAGCACGCCTGGCTCTGGATCAGGAAGTTCTAGGTTCGAGTCCTAGCCCCGCAACCAGCAGGCGCTTCACGGGCTCCTGTTGGGGTCGGATTTCCGACAGGCATTTGGCACGCGTGGCCCCGTCGTCTAGCGGCCTAGGATGCATGGTTCTCAGCCATGAGATCGCGGGTTCGAATCCCGCCGGGGCTACCAACTCTCTTGATTTTCTGCTCGGCCATCTGTAGCACGGCCTCCAGGTTGCCTCGCAGCACCAGCACCGCCCCTGGTCGCTTCCGCCGCGGCCGTGGCTCCCCGTGCACTTCGATCTTGCCGACCAGCCGCTTCAGGGCGCTCTTCACCTGCTCGACCTGGCCGGCTGCCAGCATCCCCGGGAGGTCTGAGACGATCCGCCGCACTGTTGCCGGCAGCACGTTGAGCGCGGCCGGCAGATCGGTGCCCTCCGCTATGGCGATCTCCTGGCGCAGACGATTGCGTCTCGCCTCTGCGGCATCCATCTCTTCAGTCAGTTCGTCCACCAGACGCCCCCTGGCGATGGCTTTCACCAGGTTCCCGATCTCCTTCTCAGCCTGAGCGAGTTCGCTGCGAAGCGCATTCAACGATGTCTGCTGATGAGCGTGGGCCGCACGTGCCTCCCTCCACCGCTGCTGCACTCGCATTACTAGCCGATCCAGGAACCCACCACCGCAGAAGATGTCCTCCAATTCGTCCAGTACCGCTCGCTCGGCCGCCGCGGCATCCACCGTGATCATGCAGTCGCAGACCACCTTCCCGCGGTTCTGACGGGTGGCACAGCAGTAGGTGTTCCTACCCCGCAGCACGTAGTGGCCTCCACACTTGGCGCAGACCAGCAGGCCGCTCAGTAGCCGCCGGTTGCGCCCATGCGCGGCCGACTGCGGCCCCTCCCGTGAGCGCTGCCGCTGGCGGGCCTTCGCCGCCTTCCATAGCTCCTGCGGGACGATCCGTGGGGTCGGAATCTCGGAGACCACCCACTCCCCGGGTGGCCGTTCCCGGCGCACTTGCTTCCCATCCTGCTCCGGGTCCTTCGGCCAGACGCTGCGATTCCAGACGTGCCGTCCGATGTACTTCTCGTTGTTGAGGATGCCGGTCCCCTTGCGGCGATCGCCCATCACCGCGGAGTGCGACCAGGTCCGTCGGGGCCCCAGTCGATTCCTCCAACGCGCACCGGGCGGCGGGAGGCCCTCCGAGTTCAGCGACGCTGCGATCTGGCGTCCGCTCATGCCGTCGGCATACATCTTGAAAACCCTCCGGATGGTCTCGGCCTCCTCCTCGTGGACCAGGTACTCGTACCCGACCACCTGGCCTGTACCCAGCGGGTCTCCGGGTCTGTCGGCGTGCACCGCTCGCGTGCGATAGCCGTAGAGCGCCCCCCCGGGGTGATGACCAGCCAACACCCGCCCCTCCAGACCGCGATGGCTGCGGCGTGCGTTCGCCTCCAGTTCCGCTTCGTTCATCAGGGCCTTGACCAGCATCATGGGTGCGGCCGACTGCGGGGAGGCCACCGTGTCGATGCCATCGAGAGTTCGCAGGTGCACGCTCCAGAACTGGAGCCGCTTGCGCAGGGCGGCATGCTCCTCCCCGTCACGGCTCAGCCGCGAGAGTTCGTCCGCCATCACCACCTCGAACTGTTTGGCCTTCGCTGCTTTCTGGAGTTGTTGGTAGCCCGGCCGCCGCTGCGCGACCGTGCCCGGAATCTCGCGGTCCGAGTAGACGGCGACCTCCTGCCAGCCGCGCCGCGTGATCTCCTCGCGGCACCGGCGCACCTGATCCTCGATGGAGGCCGGCCGCTGCAGATCGCTGCTATATCTTGCGTAGATTGCCGCTCGCATCGTCCTCTTCGTCCGTCTGGGTGGCCGCATGCTTCAGCAGCATGGCGACCACCGCGTCGGCCATGTCGTCGACCAATTCATCCATAACGTCGGCCGGAAGTCCAGCGAGAAGGGCCCCAACTCGGCTGGTATTGTCTCTGCTACGATCTAGTTTCACTGGCTTCCCCAAACGAAGGCGCCGAGGACGCTGGTCCTCGACGCCATACACAGCAGCACACTAACAGCCCAAGGCTGCCGGCCTCATCTCACCGGTCCTGCGTGGGACCTCTCCGCCGCCGTGATCATGATCTGCCGACCCATCTGTTCTCCCGCGGTGGTCTCGCACCCGACGCGCCTTCGGAGCGTCTACATAGTCCGGGTGTGACCCAGGGCTAGTAGGCCACTCTCAGAATCGGCGCAGGACGCACGAGGTTGGCGTCTGAGAGGGGGGTAGCGTCTACACGGCAGTCGCCGCAACCGGCGTTACCTGCTTCTCCCGCCACCGCCGCTGTCTCTCAGCTCGTAGTCGGCGTCTGCGCTCGGCCTGATAGCGCCCCAGCTCCGCCTCCACCGATAGCTCCGCCTCTACCTGGCGGACCGACTGCACCAGGGGAACCGAGATGGTGGCGCCGCAGCCAGTCGGGTCTTCGCACCCCCACCGCGCCCGTTCGCCCACTATCTCCAGGAAGGACAGCCGCCCTCCGCACCTCGGGCAGACAGCCCTGCCTCCCGGCCCAGCCACGCTACATCGCGCACAACTGTCGATGCCCATCACCCCACATCTCAGCACACACGCCATCGCCAGGTCCTTTCCGTCGTTGTCTTCCTGCAGTCCGGCCGGTCAGTCGCCGGTGGCACGGGGTGCCCGGAACTGTCACTCATCCCAGATGGCGGAGGCGCCGGGAGTAGCCCCGACGCCTCAGTCAGACTGCCTTGATGCGAACTGAATCAGGGCCGACGCCGACTGACCTCACCCCGCCTCTGCGCCGCCCGCCTGGCCCGTCTCTCAGCCTGTGCTGTCTCCCGCCGCTTCCTCCGGTAGTAGCCGTTGGGCCCCGGCCCTGCGAGCAGCCCGACGCGACGAAGGTAGCCGCCCACGTGCAGTGTCTCAGCATCGTCGACGGTGGTGCTGAACTGCCCGACTCCGACCTGCTTGGTTTCCAGAGACACTACCGCCTCCATCCGGCCATCTGGCCTTGCATCTGGCGTCGAGACCGCCCGCCGGCGCACCGGGTGCATCAGTTAACAGAGACTAAGGGCGTGTCGTCTGCTCCGCTCACACTCCCCCCCATCGGCTATCACACGAGGGCCACGCCGCCCCAGCCTGGATGATGAGCGATCTGCACACTCACTCCCTCGTCTGCATCTTGAGGCGCTTCTGCACCTCGGTTCATCTGTCGGCCCTCCGGTTCCAGAGTGAGGGGTCCTCCGCAATCCGCTGGAGAACCACCCGAGGCACGCGCAGCCGCGGCCTCCGCCCTACGCGCAAGACCGCGAGCCGCCCCTCCTTGGCCGCGCGGTAGACACTCCCGCGTCCGACTCCCAAGAGGTGCGCCGCTTCGCTGATCGAGACTGTCAGTTCGTGCATCATCGTTTCCCCTTGTCGCCCCCTGCACCGTCCAACCTGTTGACAGTCAGGGCCGGACCGTGTAGGATATTGGCGCATTGCACCGTGACGACTGCATACGTACAATACCAGAAAGAGAAGCCTTTATACTAGCTTTTCAGGTACTAGTCCATCACGATTAGGTGGGCAGTCAATGGCTATTCACTGTGACGGACACACCCGAGACACGCAGAGAGAAACACCATGGATGCACAGAGCAAGCGGCCGTTCATTGAGGAGATGTTCTCGACGGCCTGTGACCTGCTAAACGGCGATGCACCGATACCCCAAGCCACGGCCCCTGAGGGCGCGCCCCCTCCGCGCGCAGGCGATGCCGAGGGCATTCTGCGCCAGGCGGGCATTGCCCCGCCCCCTTATCTGAGAAGCGTCACCTCTCTGAGTTCGCTCTCGCAGATCTGGGTTCCCGACGCGCCTTGGGGTGGACGCCTGCGCTACTGGACGCGCCTGGGCCAAGGACCTGCGAGCGAAACCGGTAAAGCCAGACGCGCCCTCGTCCGCGAACTCGCGCCTGAAGGCCTGGGTCGCGAGGACGCGCTTCGTCTGGCTGACTTCCTGCGCACGCACTACCGGTACTACCTGCTATCGCCGCTGAAGGAGCACCGGCACTACTGGCAGTGCGTTCTGCCGCTTGTGCGCGGAGGGTGGCCGCCCCGCCCAACGCCTGAGCAGTGGAAAGCCGAGTGGGAATGGGTTAGGCCGCGACTTGAGGGCTTCGACAGGTTCAGCTCGAAAGTGCGCGAGTGGTTCGGCGGGGACACCTATCTGAGGCTGTTGCTCGTCTCCCTCGTCAAACGGCCAAAGACTTACGAAGATGCTTACCTCTGCCTGCTGGCAGCTTTTGTCTCCTCGTTCAGCATCCCCGGTCGCGACGCTCGCGTGATTCGCCCGTGCTTCGCCTGTTGTCGCTTCTTCGTTGCCGTATCCCCGAAGCGCCTCACATGCTCGGACCAATGCCGTCAACGTTACAGCCGAGCTATCCGCCCAGACAAAAGAGCGGCGAGGGACAAGGACGCTGCACGCAAGGCTAGGAAGCGCGCCCAAGCGCGCACCGCTGGCCAGCCTGGCAGGAAGACACCGACCCGCACCAGCAGGACCTCCCGCCGGGCACAGTGAACTACTCCTTGCAGGGGCGCGTGTCCTCGCGGTGGTTCCTGCTGTCGCCCTGATACCGACCACGCCAAGGAGGCACCGCCATGTCGGCAGTCTGCCCGCATCTGCGCCGCAGGTATGGCCGGGTGACTTCCGACCAGCCTGATGTGCCAGACCGGGGGCGCTATCTCGGAAGGTACTGCGAGCACCCCGCCGCGCTGCAGTACGACCAGCCCATGAGAACCGAAGATGAGGCGAAGTGCGAACAGCGGGGCGCAGGCCCGTGCTGGTGCGGGCCTGCTTGACACCCCTGCGCAGGCAGCACGGCCCTCTGTCATCCGGGCTCACGTAAGGCCGCGGCCCCGGATGGGGATGGACCTAGGCCGCGACAGCTAACCCGACAGTCCCGACTGCACGCTATCGCAGCCGCCTCCTCCCTCCTGCCTTCTGCACCGCCCCAAAGAACCTATCGTCGGGTGACGCCTGCCGGTGCTTCGCCACCACGTCGGACTGCGCGAGTTCCGCATAGCGCCGGGCCATGTCGAGAGAGGAATGGCCGAGGAACCCCTGGCCGTCTGACCAGCCCAGACCTAGGGCGCATGGGTACAGATGTTTGCATAGCTGCTATCGGCATGGTATAATGTGGTTGTAGGCAAAGACAACCAAGGCCCCTGGCCCGTAGTGGTGGGGTGAAGAGCCGACGGTATACAGCCGGCATCTGAGTCGAGATAGAGGGTCGCTCCCTCGAATCTGGACCCAGGGGCCGGTCTGTCTTTGGCCGATGCTACCGTGCGAAGCAGCTTTGCTACGCAGCACGAGGGAGATATCGAAATGGACCAGGCACCAGGACGCATCACCGTTGGCATCATGACGGAGTCGCGGGAGTTGGCAGCGCTGACACCCCACCCCCGTAACTACCGCCGTCATCCAGAGCACCAGTTAACGATTCTGCGCGAATCGCTGCGGGTGCACAACCAGCAGAAGCCGGTGGTCATCACCCCCGACGGCACCATCCTCGCGGGCCACGGACTGGTGGAGGCGGCGCGGGCCGAAGGCTGGACTCACATCGGCTGCCACGTCTACGACGGCCCTTACCCGGAGGCGTTTCTGGCAATCGATAACCGAGCCTCCGATCTGGCGGAGGATGATGAGACCACCCTCGCCCAACTCCTCCAGGACCTCGACGCGCAGGAACAGCTCTCGGCCGCGGGCTGGGAGCAGGAGGATCTGCACGAACTGCTGTTGCGCCTCGATGCGGAGGACAAGCGGGGCCGCGACGAGAGCTTCGACGCCGACCAGGCAATGGCAGAGGCGGAAGGGCAGCAGGGGCCGACGCGGGTGCAGCCCGGCGAACTCTGGCAACTGGGCCGCCACCGCCTGCTATGCGGGGATGCCACCGACCCGGCGAATTGGATGCGTCTGATGGCCGGCGAAGTGGCCCAGGCCATCTGCACCGACCCACCCTACGCCATCAACTACCTCGGAGGCCGGGCCGCGCAGGAGGAACGCATCAGCGCCAAGCGCCGGGGTGTGGAGGGCCAGGAGGGCGACGCCTATTGGGATGACCTGACCGATGACGAGTACCGTACGCTGCTCATCGGCAGCCTGTCCCTGGCCCACCAGCACTCCGACGACAAGGCCCCCCTCTACCTGTGGTTCGCGAGTTCCCATCTGCGGGATGTGCTGGACTGCCTGGCCGAGACTGGCTGGCAGGAACGCAACCTCCTGGTCTGGGTGAAGAACAACGGCGCGGGCGCCCTCTTCGCCCAGTACAAGCACTGGTATGAGCCCTGCTTCTATGCCCACAAGCAAGGCCAGGCCCCGCGCTGGCACGGGCCCACCAATGAGCGCACGGTGTGGGAGCATGACAAGCCCGCGGTGAACGACCTCCACCCCACCATGAAGCCTCTGGCGCTGATTGAACGCAGCATCTCGAACGCCACCGAGTTGGGTCACCTGGTGGTCGACCCCTTCCTGGGATCGGGCACGGCCATCCTGGCGGCGGAGCGCACCGGAAGGCGGTGCTTTGGCTTCGACCTGGATGCCAGATACTGCGGTGTCATCCTGTCCCGGTGGGAGTCGTTCACCGGAGAGAAGGCGGTGAGGGTCGATGACTGAGCGCCACCTGCCAGATGGCCTCCCTCCCGTGAATGGCGTCGCGGCAAGGCTGCGAGCGAGCTTCGACGATGGGCGAATGGGAAGGGACCCGCAGGGAGGGGAAGGGGAAGATGATGGCAGAGGCGAGTGGATGGGGGGCGTGGGCCCTGACGCTGATGCTGTGGATGGTGGCCGCGCTTGCACGGCGGCGGCGGTGAGTGCCTCCGTCACCCCGACTACCACAAGTGCTGGATGATGAAGGAGATAGCACATGGCTGAGCATGCGAAGTTGACCAAGCATCCCGGGGGCCGGCCTCGCCGGGAGTTCGACCTGCGGCAAGTAGAAGAGCTGGCTCGCCTGGGCTGCACCGAGGAGGACATGGGGGCGGTGCTGGGGGTGAGTGTCGATACCATCCAGCGGCGCAAGCGGACTTCGGAGGAGTTCTGCGGCGCTATAAAAAGAGGCCAGGCGGCCACGCGGAACTCGCTGCGACGGCTGCAACTGAAGAAAGCCCTGGACGGGAACGTCACCATGCTGATCTGGTTGGGCAAGCAGTTGCTGGGCCAGTCCGATCGCCAGTCCACGCTGCTGGGCCAGAGTCCGGAGAGCCCCCCGGTGCAGGTGGTGGTCTTGCAGCGGGGGGAAGAGCCAACGCCATGACCGGCAGCGCCCGCTGCCGCGATTGCTGGAGGGGGCGGGAGGTGTCACATGGCTGAGCAGGCGGAGATCACCAAGCATCCGGGGGGCCGGACCCGGCTGAGCTTCAACCTGCGACAGGTGGAGGAGCTGGGCCGCATCCAGAGCACGCTGCCGGAACTGGCGGCAGTGCTGGGGGTGAGCGTCGATACCGTGGAGCGCAGCAATCGCGAAAGGCACCCCGAAATCTGCCTGGCAATGCGGCCGTTTTCTGCTTGACAAGCCTGGAGGCTCGGGCTAGACTGGCGCCAATCAGGGGGGCCGTACCTGGCGCGGTGATTCCTCTTGTGGGCCGTCGCCCCCCGAACAGGAGGGTGCCATGCCTGCAGTCTTGCGTTGCCACGTCGTCTTCGTCGCTCCCGCGCTTCTGCTAGTCCTCGCTCTCCCCAGACCTGTGCGTGCCGCCGACGCGACAGCACCCCCTCGCGTGCTTGCCAAGGCGCCACCTCCGGCCGCGCAGCCTGCCGCGCCGATTCCCAGAGCACACCCAACTGGCGGCAAGGAGGCCTCGACCCGGACTGCGACTGCAGTCGCGCAGGCCGACCCATCGGTGACGGCGGGCGCCACTTCAGTGCAGTTGCTCGACCTGGCCCAGGACTACGACTGGTACAACGACTCCACCCGCCAGCGCGAGCTTCTGCAAGCGGCAGCTGACGCGGAGCCGGGGAGCACATCATCGGGCCTGGCGCTGGCGCTGCTTGCGTCAACCCTCGCTGGCACAGATCCGATCCAGTCGCAGGACCTCTATGACGAGGCAAGCGCCTATCCTGACCCACAGGTGCAGGCGTTCGTGGCGCTGGTGCAGTCGAGCAGCGCGGCCATCCGCGAGAGCCGATGGCAGGATGCGATCACCGCACTTTCGGCCGCGGCCAACGACTGGAGAGGCGCCTTTGCCGGCGGCTGGGCGGTGATGAACCTGGGCAGCCTATACCGGGACTTCCTCTCGGACTCAGACCAAGCAGTTGTTGTGTATGGCGCAGCGGCCGCCGACCGCACGGGATCAGCGTGCCAAGATGCGCTGGTGGCCGTCGCGGAGACGGTGGCCTGGTCGGGTAAGGATCACCAGGGTGCGCTGCAACTGGCCCGTCAGGCAGTCGAGACGGTGACAGACGAACGGTTCCTCCGGCGGGCGCTGCTGGCGCTCGGCAATGCGCTCCAAGACGTGAACGAGAACCGCCAGGCGATTTCGGTGCTCTCCGAGGTGATCGCGCAGTGGCCGGATCACCCCGTGGCGATGTTGGCGCGCATTACGCGCAGCCAATCCGCGTACATCCTGGGTGATCTCACCATGGCGGCCGATGACGCGGAGGCCTACCTCGCCTACTTCGACCGCAAGCAGATGAATGTGAACTACGCTCATCTCGTGTTGGGCAATCGCGCGTTCCGAGATGGTGACTGCGTGCGCGCTCAGGCCGAGTTCACGACGCTGCTGGACTCGCCGGGGAACGATGAGTTCCTCGGTCCGGCCTACAACGGACTGGCGCAGGCTCTGAGCGCGCAGGGCGACCTGCGCGGTGCGCTCTCGGCCTTGGTGAACGCAGCCAACTCGCCTGTTCGCCCAAGCCTCAAGGCGATGTACCTCTATGGGGCTGCCCTGGCCGCTCAGCAGTTGGGCGACAGGATGACTGTGAACCAGATCGCCGGACGGATGGCGACCGAGTGCCCGGGCAGCCACCTGACAACGCAGTTGCTGGGCCGAGAAGCGCTGCTGGCGCCGGGGGATTAGCGTGGAAATCCAGGGGGGTACGAATATGCGCGGTCGTGCGGTTCGTTGGGTGATGCTCCTGTCTCTTGTCATCCTCGGGTGCCTCCTGGTTGGCGTCGCGGCCCTCGCCTGCGTCGGTGGCGGTGGCGGTGGCGGAGGTGGTGGCGGTGGTGGAGGTGGCGGTGGAGGTGGGGGCGGCGGCCCATACGCTGGCGGCCCGGGTGGAGGCCCAGGACCGCACCACGGCTGCGGCGGGAATCGTGGCGGGCCGAGCGGCACAGGCTGTGTCGGGAAACCGGGTGAGAGTACCAACACCTATACCGGCAACCTGACCATCACCGACACGCCAGTGGTCTACCAGAGTGTTGGCGACGCGATCCCCTTCGTGATGAACTACAACTCCCAGAGCGCGCACTCCGGGCCGCTTGGGGAGCACTGGACCCACAGCTACGACATCCACATCGTGGATCAGGGCACCGTCGGGGCGGGAGTGATCGAGGGCAATGGCTGGGAACACTGGTTCGCCCGCCAGACCGATGGCAGCTACACGGCCCAGGCCAGCGTCTTCGATACGCTCGTGAAGGACGCCGGCAACTCACAATGGGTTCTGACCCGCCCCGACCGCCAGGAACTGTTCTTTGACCTGGCTAGCGGCCAGCTCAAGCGGATTGAGGACAAGAACGGGCTGGCGTGGACGCTGACGCCCGTCGGCCAGCTCCCCACCACCATCACGGACCCAAGGGGAAGGCAAACGACGCTCAGCTACACCAACGGCCTGCTGACCCAGGTCACCGTCCCCGGCGGGCTCTATGCCGCGTTCACTTACGACGGCTACGGCCGGCTCACTACGGCGACGGACGCGGCCGGCGACACATACACATATGGCTACTCGGGCACCAACACCAAGGTCACCAGCATCACCGACCCCAGCGGCCGCCAGGTGCAGTATGCCTATGACATCCCTTACGACAAGCCCGTCGTCAGCGCCACCTCCATAGCCGGTCTGCCCAGTGCCACTGTCGCCTACTCCTATGCCCAGCAAACCAACGGCCAGCTCTACGTGGATGTGACGGAGATCAAGGATGGCCTGCCGCGTGTCACTCGACTGATCTACGATGACACCGATGACCCAGGCGTTGGCCGCTACCTTGGCGCGCTGCTCCAAGAGATCTCCGACTACGGCGGTCAGAACCTAACCCAGACCTGGACCTACAACTCCCAGGTCCAGATAGCCACGTACCGGGACAGCTACCAGCCGGAGCCGGGGGGCAAGACCCACCTCCATCACTACTACTACACGGACGCGAACAACCCGGACAAGGTCACCAAGTACATCGACCCCCAGAACTACGATGCCGCCCTGGGCGCCAACAGCCCGGGCCATCAGTACCAGTACGACAGCCTGGGCAACTTGACCGAGATCACGACCCCTGAGAGCCGGGTCACCAACTTCACCTATGTGGCCGGCGCCAACCGGTTGAGTTCGACCATCGTCCGGGACCGAGACATCAACAACAACCCCGTGGACCGGATCACGCAGTTCACCTACTATGACACCGCGGGCCGCTACCAGCTCAAGGACATCATTGATGCCCGCGGCAACACCACCACCCTCTCCTATGACACCAACGGCTATCTGAACCGCGTCCATCCGCCCCTCGGGGCGGACTCGACCTTCGTCGCCAACGCCGTGGGCGACACCACCAGCGTCACCGATGGCAACGGCAACACCACCAGTTACCAGTACGATGGCATCCATCGGCTGACCACCATCACCTACCCCGACCTGGGCGCCGGGCCGAAGTCCAAGACCTTCTCCTGGCAGTGCTGTGGGCTGGAGATGGCCACCGACGAGAGCGGCATCCAGACCAAGTATGACTACGACTTCTACACCAAGCGCTTGTGGAAGGTGCACCAAGACTACGCCGGTCTCAACTACGTCACCGAGTACGGCTATGATGAGGTCGGCAATCTGAAGACAGTGAAGAACGCGCGGGGCAAGACCGCGACCTACTTCTATGACGGCGCAGACCGCCGCTATCACGCCGACTACCCAGACGCCACCCACGAGTCCTGGACCTACCGCGATGACGGCCGCGTCCAGACCCATACCGACGCCCGCGGCCGGCAGACCACCTTCCGCTATGACGCCGATGACCTGCTGTGGGGGCCGGCCGGGTCAGGCTACGCGGCGATCAACTATCCCCTCGACACCGATGTGAATATCAGCCGGGACCTGGACGGGCTGGTGACCAGCTTCACCGATGCCACCGGCACCACCAGCGTTGTCTACTACCCCAGCACCTGGGCCAAGTCGGTCACCAATGGGGCGAACTGGGCGGTGACCTACCAGTACGACGGGGTGGGCGACGTCAGCACCATGAGCTCGGCCGCCGGCGACTACACCTACACCTACAACGCCCGCAACCAGCTCGCCTCCGTGACCAACCTCTACAACACCATCACCCTCGAGTACGATGCCGGGGGGCGCCGCACCCGAATCAACCGGCCGGAAGGTTACACCGGCTACTACTACAATGCCCGCGACTGGCTGATCGCGGTGACGAACCGGAACAGCTCGGATGGACTGATCTATGACGCCTGCTACTGCTACCACTGGGGGGCGCTGTGGGGCCATACGGGCAATCCTCCATTGCTGATGGAGCGCTTCCCCGGAGGCACCAACTACGGCACCACTTTCCACTACGACGGCCTCTATCGGGTCACTCAGGAGTCCCGGCGCATCTGCTGTGGGGCGAGTGACTACACCTACAGCCATGGCTACGACCAGGTGGGCAACCGCACCAGCCAGACCAAGGATGGAGTGGCCTACACCTACACCTACGACGACAACGACAAGCTCACTGCCGCCTCCGGAGGCGGCCAGAGCGGCAGCTTCGGCTACGACGGCGATGGCAACCTGACCAGCGTCACCGGGGCGCTGCTGGGGGCCTGGGCGCTGGTGTACAATGACGAGAACCGGCTCACTTCGGTCACCTATCCCAGCGGTGGGGGCAGCGCCACGGATACCTACCTCTACAACGCTCTGGGCCAGCGGATGCAGGCCAACTTCAACGGGGTGATCCGCAACTATCTCTACCACGGAGACCGGGTGCTGCTGGAGACGATTGCTGGCGGCGGCCAGTTGGGGGCGCACATCACCGAGAGCGGCAGCTACTACGTCCCCTGGCTGAACATGCAGTCCCGGGACGGTCGCAAGAACTACCCGGCCTATGATGGCACCGGGAGCGTGCGTCGGCTGATGACCCTCGGCGGCGTGGAGCGGGGGCATTACAGCTACAGCGCGTTTGGGGAAGAGCGGGACAGCTGGACCGCCTACCACAACCCCTACCACTTCGGTGGGGCCTGGGGATACATCACGGACCCCTCGGGGCTGCTGCAACTGGGAGCCCGGTACTACTGGCCAGAGCTGGGGAGGTTCATCCAGCAGGACCCGGCGGAAGAAGGGGTCAACTGGTACGCGTATGCGGAGGACAACCCGGTAACGGGGATCGATCCGGAGGGGCTGTGCGAGACTGGCAGCTTCTGGGGGAACGTGTTCAGCGAGGAGTCCCTGGACCAACTTGGGATGTCGGCGGGGGCCACATTGTCCGGAATCGCGGCCGGGGGGACGCTCGGGTTGTGGCGACCGGACTGGACAGATCCCTGCGACCCCTACGCTGGGTTCAGTAGGGGCGCTGGCACGGTGGCTGGTGGCGCGCTCCTCGCGGCAGGGGGCCTGGGTGTGCTGAAGTCGGTTGGAGTGAAGGGCGCGGATCCATGGTTGGGCAATTTCAAAGTTCACCCACCCCACCATGGGTTCGGATGGCACAGGCAGCTTATGACCCGATGGCCTCGGGCCTGGAGCAGAGGAGACGGCTTCAGGACTTGGCTCCGGATCCCTTGGTGGGGACCATGAGAGCAAGTAACGACGGCAGGTTCAGTGCCCCAATGGTCTTGAAGGTAAGGGATGATGAGTCCTTGTCCTTGGCAAGCGATGTCCTACATGATGCCTTCTTCGCGCCTGACGATATCGTCTATCGGGAAGCCGAGAGAGTCTTCCGTCTCGCAATGTGGCGAGAGATCGGCGAGGCAGCTCGCAGGCGCAGGGTTATCCCTTTCGTATATCGTATCGAGACTCCGCGGATACGCTGCGAACTGGAAGTCCGACTGGTCAGTAAGGTGGCCGTGCAGGTGACAGACGGCATCGGGCTTGGCCAATATTGCCTGGAAGAGGTCCGCTACGACCGCACAGCGGGCATTCTTGAGTTCGACATTATGGGGCCGCTGAAGCTCGAACTGACCATTGAGGCCCTATGCGCTGAACTACGAGACCAGGGCGAGATCACCTGGGAGGGCCCTAACATATCAACCTTCACTCTGAGTCGCAAACCTTAGCAGCTTCAGGTGACGCATGGGCCTTTGGCTACTCTCTGAAGGGCAATCTGACCAACGTCACGGGGACGCTGCTGGGCGCCTGGGCGCTGGTGTACAATGACGAGGACCGGCTCACCTCGGTCACCTATCCCAGCGGCGGTGGCAGCGCCACGGATACCTACCTCTACAACGCTCTGGGCCAGCGGATGCAGGCCAACTTCAACGGGGTGATCCGCAACTATCTCTACCACGGGGACCGGGTGCTGCTGGAGATGATCGCCGGCGGCCAGTTGGGGGCGCACATCACCGAGAGCGGCAGCTACTATGCCCCCTGGATGAACATGCAGTCCCGGGACGGCCGCAAGAACTATCCGGCCTATGATGGCACCGGGAGCGTGCGCCGGCTGATGAACCCCGATGGCACAGAGCGAGGGCATTACAGCTACAGCGCGTTTGGAGAGGAGCGGGACAGCTGGACCGCCTACCACAACCCCTACCACTTCGGTGGGGCCTGGGGATACATCACGGACCCCTCGGGGCTGCTGCAACTGGGAGCCCGGTACTACTGGCCAGAGCTGGGGAGGTTCATCCAGCAAGACCCGGCGGGCGATGGGGTCAACTGGTACGCGTATGCGGAGGACAACCCGGTCAGGGGGGTTGATCCGGAGGGGTTGTGGTACTTTGACCTGGGAGGATCCGCAGGCGCCCTCGGGTTCGGAGGCGTGGGGGGGTTCATGATCGGGCCGGACCCATGCGCCGACCCGGAGGGGTCGTGGTTGGGGAAATGGGTGCATCCCTATGCCGGCGGCGGCGCCCTGGTCAATAAGAAGTGGCCCGGATTCAACTGGGGCTGGAGTGCTACTTTCAGCTTCGACGACCCAACCGCCGGAGACTACACGGCTATCCAGGCCGGCTTTGGGTTCGGTGGTCAGGCGGGAGGAGACACGTGCGGCAACCGATTCGTGGAGTTTGGGTACGTATCTCCGGGTATCACTGCAGCGCGCTACCAGGTCTGGTAGTCGCATGTGGAGGCCAAAGTGGAGCCAGCACTTCAGACGGTGGCGTTCGCAGTGGCATGTGCCGTCGCGGCGTGGCTGTTCATCCATCATAGGGACTGGGTGGCGCGGTCGGAGTCCAACTACTGGACGGGGGTTCGCCGCAGGCTAGGTAACCCGTGGGGAGCGCTTCTGGTGCCGTCCTGGGCAACTTCCCTAAGGTTCGCGAAGTGGCAGGTGTGGTTCATCATCACGGTATTCGCCCTGACTTCGGGTTTGCTACTGCGGGAGGCGCTGAATCCCGGGGTCCATCCAGGGGTGGGGATTCGTCCACAGATACCAGAGCTGCCGGGCCGTACCGATGTGTTCAGCGTCTGCATGGGCGTGCTGCTGCTGGGGTCCGGGTCCTATGTTCTGGTGAAGCGACGTGAAGTCGCCTTGAGGCTCTGGGGCGAACCGCCTGAGCCAGAGATGCGGTTGACCGGCCGGGCTGCGAAGCTGTGCCTGGCCTTCACGACCGTGGCCAGCATCGCCGAAGTGGCTATCGGTGCCGCCATCATCGTCAGCGTTCTTGCTCGGCGATAGGCTAGGCGAGTGCTCCGCGTCGGGATTCCACTGTAGCTGAGCTGCCGCAGTGAATAGGGCCGGTACCAGTATGGACGCGCCCTGCGGGGGCGTACCCGCGTCTCCACGGGTGGGCAGCTACCGTAACCCACTGCTGCAAGTGCAGCGGTTCCCGCCGGCCCTCACGCGCTATCCGCTCTGTGATGCGGCGGGGAGCGCGCCGTGGCTGGTGGACGGTAGTGGGAGCATCACCGACACCTACGTGCCGGACGCCTTCGGGCGGAGCCTGGGCGGCGGGGGCACGGGAGTGAATGGGAACCGCTATGGCGGGCCTGGTGCTACCAGTCGGTTAGGGGCTCGGGGCTGCTGCAGCTTGGGCACGATGCTACCGGCAGGGATTCGCCGGCAGCTCTGCCACCTGGGCCCGTAGGTCCTCCGCCTCCAAATGGGTGTACCGCTGGGTGGTGGTCACCCAAGCGTGGCCCAGCAGTTCCTGCACCGCCCGTAGGTTGGGCCGGGCGCGCAGGGCGTGGGTAGCGAAACTGTGGCGCAGTACGTGTGGCCCAGAGCGATCGGTGACGCCGGCCGCTCGCAGATACCGATTCACTAACAGCGCAATGCCGCGGACCGAGAAGCGGCACCCGCTGCGGTTCAGGAACAGTGCCGGTTCCGCATCATCGCGGTCGGCGAGATAGGCCAACAGCGCATCGGCCGCGGGGCGGTTGATGGGCAGCCGATGTAGTCTCCGCCCCTTGCCCACCACCTGGAGCGCGCCCCAGCCCTCGACGGGCAGGTGCACATCGTCACGACTCAGGGCACACAGCTCGCCCACCCGCAGGCCGGTGTTGTAGAACAGCATCAGGATGGCACGGTCGCGCCTTCCAGTGGGCGTGGCGGCGTCGGGCAGAGACAGCAGGCGCTGGACCTCCTCGACCGTGAGATGCTTGGGCGCCAGTGGCGGTCCCAGGCGGATGGAGCGTAGCGCCTGCGCGGGGTTGGCCTTCAGTCGGCCCTCCTCAAACAGAAAGCGGCAGAGGGAACGGGTGGCGGCGATAGCGCGGTTGATGCTGGATGGGGATCGACCGGCCTGCTGCTGGCGGCGGAAACACTCCCGCAGCTCCGCCGGCCGCGCCTGGGCAAGCGTCATCGGCAGTGATGCCAACAGTGCCTCTAGGTCTCGACGATAGGCCCCGATCGAATGCGCCGACCGCCCTTCCAGCGTCAGCGCGTCCAGGAACTCATCCAGCGCCTGCTGGTCCGACCGCCGATACTGCCGCGGCTTCCTCGCCATCCCTGCCTCCTCTCCAGCTCTGGGTCGTACTTCGCATAAGACACTAGGGAGGATGTTGGCCCAATCCGTCAAGGCGGTATTGCTGGCGATGATGCGGGAACTGGCCCACAGACGGCACTACACGCCGCCCACACGCGGCGACAGCGCCTCGAACAGCGGGAGCCGAGGCCGCAGCCCCCAGGCCGGCGCCGAAAGCCGCACACAGCGCCACGTGGCGCGGCGTTCGCGGCCGCGTGCGCACGGCAACATGCTCACGGTGGCAATCCGGGGGCGCTCGTCGCCCGCATCGAGTGTGGCGGACTCCCATGTCGCGCATGCATCTGGCATCTTCTGTTCTCTGCGGCAATCTGGTACAATCCGCACCGTTCAGCGCTGAGGTGTGAGGGGTCATCCTGGATGAGACGTAATGTCAGACGCTCAGCTCGCAGACGAGCCCAGCCGGCTGACGGCCAGCTCGATCTGATCTCCAGTCCACCTGAAGGCGGCTGGTGGCGTTGCCACCAGCTCTTCACCCCAAGCTACATCCGGCAGCACCTGCTATCGCGCGTGGAAGTACCCTCAACTGACGACGCCCAGGCGCTATACGAGTTCATCAGGGCGCGATGGACTGAGAGGCTGCCTGCGATGCGCCGCCGACGGGAACCCTTCACTCGCTCTGATTTCCTCGACCCGGTCCTGCGCGAGATGGGGTGGCAGTTCATCCCCGAGGAGTCGCTGCCCGATACCCAGACACGCAAGACCCCTGATTACTGCTTGTTCGGCGACGCGGAGATCACGGCGCGCGCTGCGGCCGGGTCCGGCACGGACATATTCCGCGCTGCTCATACCGTACTCGAAGCGAAGAAGGCCCAACACCCTCTCGACCAAGCTTCTGACGAAGAGACGCCCGGGTGGTTTCCGAGCGATCAGATCCGCGACTATCTGCGTAGGGCAAAGGACGACACCGGCCGCCGCTTCTTCAACTGGGCCATCCTGTCGAACGGGAATGAGTGGCGCCTCTACTGCGAGAACGCGGGGCCAAGCGCCTACTTCGCGTTCCACCTCGCGCATGGCGCCGAGTTCTGTTCCCTGGACGATTTCCGTCTCTTCGTTTCGCTATTCCGCCCCGCGAGTTTTGAGCGAGACGCAGAGGGCCGTTGCCTGCTCGACGATCTCAGGGATGAGTCGCTCAACCTCCAGGTAAAACTTGAGGAGAACCTGCGCAGGCGGGTCTTCGACGTCCTGGAGGAGCTGTCAGAGGGCTTCTTCTCTCAACCTGACAACCATCTGACTGAGTCTGATCTCCCCGCGGTCTATGAGACCGCCCTGATCTTCCTTTACCGACTGCTGTTCATCCTCTACGCCGAGAGCCGGGGACTTCTACCGGTCAAGGCCAGCGGAGCGGGAGCCCGCAGCCGGTATCGAGATGACTACTCCCTCGCGCGCTTGGCCCCCAGACTAAAGGACGAGAGCCGCTATCAGGACCCGGTACTGCCGGACCTCTATGAGGAGTTGCTGCGCCTCTTCCACCTCATCAATGGCACGGAAGCCACCCGAAATCGGCAGATCGGTGTCACGCGCTACAACGGCGGGCTGTTCGACCCGGACCAGTACCCGTCGATAGAGAAGTGGCGAGTGGGCGAGCATACGCTGGCAGACGTTCTCCGGCAGATCATGTTTGCCCAGCGCCCAGGCCGCGGAAGAGCAGGCCAGCTGCGCATCCGTACTGACGAAACCATCGATTACAGCACCCTGGAGGTGCGCCAGCTCGGAGACATCTACGAAGGGCTGCTCGGCGGCAGACTGAAGATAGCAGACGACGGCCATCTCGACCTGGTCAATCAGCGCGGACAGAATCAGAGTCAAGGAACCTTCTACACCCCGGACTGGGTCGTCCTGTTCCTGCGCAATAACTCCCTCCAGCCCCTCCTTGACGAAGCTGAGCAGACCAGGGCGGTACAGGCTGCCATCAGCATACAGCGCCGCGACAACTCGTTCGCTGAGGCGGTGCTGCGAATCAAAGTGCTCGACCCGGCCATGGGGAGTGGGCACTTCCTCGTGCGCACGACTGAGTGGCTGGCCGAGCAGGTCGTCCGCCACCCTACTACCAAGCGCGTGACCGAACAGATCGTAGCCTCCGGAAATGGGCAGCGGAGCCGCAATGACATCCTTGGTGACGGTCTCGTTCCTGTAGCGCCAGGCCTTCCTCAGGAGCAGGCAGAGGTCGCCTACTGGCGCCGCCGAGTTGTGGAGTCGTGCATGTACGGCGTGGATAGTAACCCCTTGGCGGTCGAGCTCGCGAAGCTAGCCCTCTGGCTGACCTGTATCTCCATTGACGAGCCGCTGAACTTCCTGGATCATCATCTCCGCTGCGGCAACTCGCTCCTGTTCGCGCATCCAGAGGAGATCGGTCAGCTTCCCGCGTCCGATCCGGCTCGGGCATCCCAGCTTCGCACTGCGGTCGTCAGCGACCTTCGCAGTGTGCTCCAGGCTGTGATCGGGGAGATGCTGCAGATCGCGGCAGAGCCCAGCACGCGGCTAGAGGTCGTGAAGGACAAGCAGAGGCGTTGGCAGCGGGCGCATAGACAGCTCGACCCCTTCCTTCGGCTGGCCAACCTATGGCTGGCCGCGGACGATGGTGTTGAGATCAGTCCGGATGACTACCGCCTCTTAGTGCTCCACCAGATCGCGCGCCGCTCCCTCAGTCCGGCCGAGAAGCGTCGCGCCTCAAAGCTAGCGAAGGAGCTTTCGGACGTTCTGGAGGAGAAGAGGGAAGCACACTCCGCCTTCCACTGGCACCTCGAATTCCCCGAGGTGTTCTTCGCCTCCGATGGAAAGCCACTGCCGCCTGCGCAGAGTGGGTTCGACTGCATCCTCGGGAATCCGCCTTACATCTCTACCCACACCAGCAGCGAAGAGCTGTGGCGGAACGCTCTGGCAAGTCGGGCGGGCTACCTGGATGACCTCTACGTTCACTTCACCGACCTCGGCTTCCGGCTGCTAAGAACTGGCGGCGTGTTCGGTTTCATCGTATCAGATACGTTCTTCACCCTCGCGACGAAACTCCGCATGCGGGAGCTGCTCCAATCGAACCGCCTGCTGGCCCTCGGCCAATGCGACCCCTTCCGGGCGACGGTTGACGCCGCCATCTTCGTGGCGCGGAAGCAGCCCATGGCCGACGATGAGAAGCTCTTGTTCGTCCAGGCCCGGCACAGAACCAGGGAAAGCACCCCGGGGCAGGAGCTACCCGCCCTGTCTCTGGCCGACCCCTTCGCCCCAGCAGAGACAACCGAGGACTGCCACGCGGAACACCGCGAGCAGGGCTGTCTGCGACTTCACCGCGTCCCGATCAGCCTGTATCGGAACGCGCCGAAGCAGGCGTTCTTTGAGCCACGCCCAGGGGTGCTCGCGCTCTACCGCAGGTACAACGGTCCTGTCGGGGAGCTCGTTAGCGAGTGGTGGGAACTGATCGAGACCTCTGATCGCTTCGCCGCCAATCGAGCGCTGATCGATAAGCACCACGCGTCGTTGGGGCCGGGAAGTGTCACGCTCGTTGGCCTCATCGCCGAGGGCGGGCAGGGACTGGCGACCGCCAACAATGCTCGGTTCCTAGGTTACCTGGAGGGCACGTCGAAGGCGAACGCGGTAACCGACAAGCGAGATGAATGGACTCGCCGGTGGCTATCTGATGCACGTATCGGCCCGGTCTTCACCCGCTTGCTCCGGGCCAGTGGGGGCGATGCATCTAGACCCACTGCGGACCCCGCCGCCTGGGAGGCCTGCGTTGAGACTCTGAAGGAGCAGTTTTCGCAGGCCGACCTGGGGTTTTCACGCACGGATCTGTACCGCGTCGTTCCTCCGGGCCTCGTTGCTGGTGACACCGACTTTGGCTACACATGGGGCAGAAGGAAGGCAGAGCTCCTCGCGCACTGGCGCGTGCTTCCCGATCTCGCGGAGTTCTGGAAGACGGCAGATCTACTCGGGCCAGGACATGACTCCATCGCTGCCTTCGCCGCCGACCGTGACATTAGTGACGAGGAGTTCTGCGGCCTCTTCGCCTACCTCGTGACCTGGCGCGAGGCCGAGAATGAACGGCGGCGGCGCAGCCGCCGCCGCGGTGAGACGATCTCACTGCGCGACTTGGGTCTTCGTAACGGGGAGAACTACACCGAGCCGGCTGATTGCCCTCGCATCGCCGTCATCTACAACGGACTCCGCGGCCGCGGGCAGTGGGTGACCTTCCGGAAGGGCGACCCCGAAGGGAACCGGTGGGTGGACGATGAGCCCCTCTACATTGACTGGTCACCAAGAGCTGTAGCTTGGCTTTTCGACAATAGCGGCAGGAGCGAAGCCCGGATGCCGGTAGTGCGGAACGCGCACCTCTACTTTCGGGACAATGTGACGTGGTCGCGCACAGCCAACCACACAGACATCAAGGCGCGGGTCCAGCCACGTAGCGTGTTCGACTCTGACAGCACAGTGCTCACTCCCGTCACAGAGGCCGTCGGGTCCCTTCCGTTCATAGCGCTTCTGAATTCGAATCTGATGAGTTACCTGTGCAAACACCTGCTGAACAACACGAATAAGTACGAGATAGGCGACCTTCGGATGCTGCCCCTCGTGGCTCCCACTGATGCCCAACAGGCTGGTCTTGCCAGTCTGGCACAGGCGGCGATTGCAGCGAAGCGGCTGACCTTTGCGGACGGGCAGCCATCCCACGAGCTGGTGGTCTTCTCCCGAGAGCTGGCGGCGGAGCTGACAGCCCACGCGGCGGCCTATCTGAAACCGGACGCACAACAGCAGTTGCTGGACACGGCCGACGCGTGCCTGAAGGTCATCGAACTCGCCGTCAACTGGGAAGCCGAAATGCTGTATGGCGTAGAGGGGCTTGGGCCGTTCGACGAGTTCTAGGCTCTCTGGGACCGCAGGATCGCAGCCGCCTACCGACTGCGCCTTGGGCCTGCTGGAAGCAGCGGCCCGCGGTACTGAGCCTTCCTTCGGATAGCGGCCGAGCGGTGTCGCGAACGTGGCCCGCAGACCTGTGCGGCGCGCATTCGGCTGAAGGCGCTGGACGAGTACAACTACTACCGATTCACCAGAGGGTGGATCTGAGCTGATATGCCGTCGCGACCAGGAGCGCTGAACCTGGAGGGACAAAGATGCCTCGCGTTGATCGCAGCGCAGCGATAGGGCTTGTGACATCGTGGCTGACGGGCCTCTCCAGTGGCCGCCTCAGCGCTCGCCAGGTGACCTCACCTCACACCGATATCGAAGTGGTGGGCACGAGCACTGGGCGCGCGATTCCTCTCAAGGTGGCCGTCCGCGAGTTCAGCCAGTCCGACCGGGAGGGGAAGAACTTCCAGATCCGCAAAGCCGTACTGCGCCCCGCCCGAGACGGCATCATCGTCCTGCTCTACCTCAACAATGATGCTCTCCGCCAACGGGGCGACCCGGTCAAGGCTGCCTGGGTGCTATCCTATCGCGAGTTCCTGTCTCAGGGCCTCACCGTCTCCAGTAACGGTGCCTACCAGTGCCGCCCAGTGTTCCCGCCAACCGAGCGCGACGCATGGTCACTCTACCGCTGCTTCACAGAGCAGGCGCTTGTGGACCTGGTCACCACGCTGTGCGCCAGGCAGCCCGCAACCGGAGGAGAACTGCGATGATCTCCGCCAGTGATTTCCACACCTACTACCAGCCGCATGAATGCCGAAGGCGAGTCTGGCTCGAGGCCAAATGCCCGGAACTCAGGGCAGAACTGACTGAGTTCGAGCAAATCCTGCTTGAGAAGGGCAGGGCGCACGAGCAAGAGCACCTCGCGACCTTGGGCGCATACGTGTCGCCCGAGTACCCGTCAGGTGATCTTCAGGCCGGTATGCAGGCCACTTCCGCGCTTGTGGCGACGGGCGCACCTGTCATCTATCAAGGCGTGCTCATCTCCGCCGACGGCGACATCTCCGGAAAACCAGACTTCCTGATACGAGAGGCCAATGCCTACGTCATCCGCGACGCCAAGCTTGCCCTGAGCATGGACCGTCATGCCGAGATCGCCGCGCAGATCAGCCTGTACGCGCACCTAGCGGAGGCTGTCGGCATGTCCGTGGCGCGGGGTGAGGTCGTCCTGGGCGACGGCAGCCTCCACACCATCGAACTCGTCGATCCAGGGAAGCTGGTGGATGAGATCGCCGCGATGAAGGCCCTGGGCGAGGAGCCAGACGAGGCCGTGGGGTGGTCGAAGTGTGACACCTGCGGGTTCTTCGGGCATTGCTGGAAGCAGGCCGTCGACGCCCATGACCCGGCAGTCGTGCCCGACATTGGCCAATCCATGCGGAACGTCCTACGTCAGAAGGGCGTCGAGCGATACGACGATCTCCCTTCGATCCCAGCCACGCAGCTTGCCGAGATGAAGATGGCGCGGGGTGACGGGGAACGCCGCATCGGCGAGAAGACTGCTGAGAAGGCGATCCGCCAGACGAAGGTCCTCATGTCGGGGCAGCTTGAGGTAGTGGCACAACCCGAAGCCCTGCCACCCGGTCCGGTCGCCTACTTCGACGTTGAGTCCAATCCCTGGGATGTCGGCATGGAGACCATGGTCTACCTCTGGGGCATCCTGCTCGACCGGGGCAATGGCTCAGAGCCAGAGTACTGGGGGGAGATCGCCGAGAGCGGGCCGGACGGAGACCGTGACGCGTGGTTTGCCTTTCTGGGGAAGTCCCGCGACCTGATCGCGGAACTGGGTGAAGTGCCGTTCGTGCACTACAGCCACTATGAGCAGACCCAGATGAAGGCGTATGTGCAGCGATGGGGAGACCCGAACGGCGTGGCCGGACAGGTTCTTGGACTACTCTGGGACATGCAGAAGAAGGCCGTCAGCGGTCACCTCTGCCTGCCGGTGCACTCCTACGGTCTGAAACAAGTCGAGAAGTGCGCCGGCTTCCCGCGCAGCCAGGCCGAGTACGGTTCCCTGTGGTCGGTCGGCCGGTACAACGCATACTTGGTGTCAAGTGATCCCGCCGAGCAGAGCAGCATACGCAATGAGCTTCTGAGCTACAATCGGGAGGACTGTCTGGCGATGCGACACGTGCAGGGGTGGGCGTGCTCGCTGGGCTAAGTGACCTGCGACACATCTCCGCCGCAGGTGTGGGAGAGCGGAAGAGGGGCGCTCAGGCGGAGCATCTACACGACGGGGGGTATAGCGATGGAACTCATAGGACAGCTCCAGGAGCTTCAGCGGGGAATGAGCAGGTTTCGCAGGGTCGCGCTGCATGTGCACTCCCCAGCAAGCCCCGACTGGGGACGGGGATCGGCGGATCCAAGGGATGAACGCGGTACTCTCAGCGGTGATCCTGGACCCTACTTCGCGTGCCTGACAGACCGTTACGACCTGGTTGCCGTTACCGATCACATGCAGGCGGGCTTCGCCTGCGAGATGTGCCAGGACCTCGGCGGCTGCGTTGTACTGCCAGGAATGGAACTGACGGTCAAGCTTCAGGTGCCTTTCCACGCAATGCGCATCCATTTCCTGGCGGTGTTCCCGGAGCACTCATCGCAGGAGGAAGTGGGGCGCATATTCCTTGGAAAGGGCATTGGCGGTCCTCAGGATCGCTCCGGCAAGGAAGTCCTTGAGGTACGGGATGTTCGTGAGCTTTCCGACACCGTACATAGCGCCGGCGGCATCCTCGTTGCCGCACACGTAGACAGCGACGCAGGCTATCGCTCGGCCTTTCGCGACGTTGGTGCCGGCGTACTTCAGCTCGTGTGCGATGAGAAGCAGCTGGACCAGGAAGCCCGCGGGCTGGGCGATCGCTTCAAGCAGCATCTCGTCGAGGTGGGGATCGATGCCGTAGAGATTCACGCTCCCAGAGATGCAGCTCACTACCGATTCACGATGGGGGACGCCCAAAAGGAGGTGGCGACGATCCTGCGCAACGATGCGCATACCCTTGCTGAACTTGAGGCCGCCCAGTGCACGTATGTCAAGATGACCGATGTCTGCTTCGGGGGTCTGCGACAAGCCCTCAGATTCCCGGATACGCGCGTCCGCCATAGCCCACCTCCAGCGCAACTGCCGGCGATTCACGGAATCCGCATTCGTGGCGGGGCCGGTACGTTCGCCGACGCCACCGTAGCCTTCTCGCCCAACCTCTCTTGCGTCATCGGCGCGAGAGGCACTGGTAAGTCGGCCGTGGTCGACGCGATTCGGTATGTGTTCGGCTACAACCGGGAGATAGGCAGGAGGATAGGGGATGACCTCAAGAAGCAGGTAGAGGCCAGACAGCAGGCCACCCTTGCCGGCACCACCATCGAGCTTCTCTACTCCACCGGATCAGGGGAGCTATACACTCTGGCATCGCAGTACGACGCGAAACGCCCATACATGACCACCATCTCAGACCGCGAGGGCCGTGATACGCGCATCCCCGATGCCGAGCGAGACGGGCGGTTCCCATGTCGACTCTACGGGTGGAGTGAGATTGAGCGACTCGGCAGAAGGGCCGATCACTTGAGGGATGTCCTGGATCATATGCTGGACCTCCACTCGCTGCTCGCAGAGCGTGACCAACTGTTGAGCGAGCTCTCAGAGGATCGCATCCATCTCGAGGCGCTCGCTACTGGCCTGGGAAGGCTCTACGAGGACTCAGACGACCTGAAGCGATTGAGGGAGGTGCAGCAGAGCTTCGATCTTGTGAGGAATCCAGATGTGGAGCCGCTCTTCACCAAAGTGGACAGCACAAGCCACGCTCTGGCGGCGGTCAAGCGTTGGCAGAACAGCCTCGCCGCGTGGGCCCAGAAAGTCCAGGAGGCATCGTCTCCTCCGCACCCGGTGTTTGACCAGGAGACGCAGGCCCTGTGGACCGCTGCGAAGGGAGACGAGCTGCTCGCGGCCGCTGAGAAGGCGGCCTCTGGCTTGGTTACTCGCGCGGATGAACTACTTGCCGCCGCTCTGCAGTTGCGAGAAGCATGCGAGCAGCGGAGCGATGCGGCAGTCAGAGAGCTTGAGAGCAAACTGGAGGGGAAGGCCGACGTTGCTGATCTCGCGCGGCGACGCTCGACAATAGCGAGGCAACTGGACCGCGCCCGTGAGCAGGAAAGGAACTATGCCGAGTCGCTCGCGCGCCTAGAGAGCGGCCTGGCTGATCGTAGGGAGAAGGTATCGCGCTTGAGCGAGTTGCGCAAGTCCCTCAGCGCGGCGCGCGGCGAGGGAGTCGGTCGCATCGAGGCTGCTCTGAGTGGCAACGGTGGCCCAAGCATCGGAATCACGATGTCGCCCAATGCTGATGCGGCGAAGTACGAAGAATGGCTCACTGCCAAACTGAAGGGTGCGAAGCCGTACCAGACTCGCGACAGAATCATCGCAGCGCTCAGAGCATCCTTCGGTCCAGATGGGACAGCGGCGGCGCTTCTGCATGGAACCGCTCCTGGATCTGGGCTAAGAGAGGGCGATGCAGACATACTGCGCGATGCTATCTTCCCGTTTGCCGAGGACGCGGGTAGCGGTGTGCAGCGTGTGCGCCCCGAAGTACTGGTCACCGTGCTTGAGTGCGACGAGTGCTCTCCCGACGACCGGGTCAGTGTTACTCTGGACGGGAAGCTCGTCGCCGACCTATCGCCCGGTCAGCGGTGTAGCGCTCTGTTACCGATCATACTACTCGGGAGCAAGGCGCCCTTGGTGCTCGACCAGCCGGAGGACAACCTTGACAACCAACTCATCACTGATCTGCTGCTAAAGACTCTTCACGGGCTGAAGGAGCACCAACAGGTGATAGTTGTGACCCACAATCTGTCGGCCGCCGGGCTAGACTGTACCACGCGTAGTCGCCCCATGGGTACCACCTGATCGCCGGGGGTGGGTACCACCCATGATCGGGGGTGGGTACCACCTCGCCGGCCGCATCTGGGTCGTTGCCATAAGGCATTCCTCCTGACCGATCTATCGGCCGGGAGGAGACATGGAGCGACTCAGGGTGCAGATCATCGTGGACATCGTGTATCGCTTACGAGCCGGCCAGTCCGTGCGCGCCATCTGTCGGGACCTGGGACATTCCCGCAAGACCATCCGCCGCTACCGGAAGCTGGCCTGGGCGAAAGGCTATCTGGACCTTTCCCGGCCCCTGCCGGAGTCGGCGGAGGTCCTTGCCCAGTTGGAGCCGACGTGCTCGCTGCCCAGCAGCAGTATCTCGAGTGTAGAGCCCTACCGGGAGCTGGTGAAGGGGATGCTGGAGCAGGGGGTGGAGATGGTGGCGATCCACCTGCGGCTGGTGCGCCACCACGGCTATGGCGGCTCCTACAGTTCGGTGCGCCGTTTCGTGCACCAGCTGCGGCCCCGCCGCAAGGAGGTGGTGGTGCGGCTGGAGTCGCCCCCGGGCCAGTGCGCCCAGGTGGACTTCGGCGGCGCCGGCAAGCTGCGAGATCCCGCCTCTGGCCGACTGCGGCAGGCCTACTGTTTCGTCATGACCCTCGCTTACTCCCGGCATCAGTATGTCGAGTTCGTCCCCGATCAGAGGATGGAGACCTGGATCGGCTGCCATCAGCGCGCTTTTGAGAGCTTCGGAGGCGTGCCCCGGGAGCTGGTGATCGACAATCTCAAGGCGGCGGTGCTGCGGGCGGCGCTGGAGGACCAGAAGCTGGCCGAGCCCTACCGCAAGCTGGCGCAGCACTATGGCACCCTGGTGCACCCCTGCCGCCCGCGCACCCCCCAGCACAAGGGGATCGCGGAGAATGGGGTGCATTACGTGCAGCGAAATCTGCTCGCCACCGAGCAGCCGGCTGACTTCGCGGAGGCCAATCGGGCGGCGCGCGTCTGGGTGCTGGAGGTGGCCGGGGTGCGCGATCACGGCACCACGCATGTCCCTCCTCTGCGCCGCTTCCTGGAGGAAGAGCAGGCGGCCTTGCTGCCCCTGCCGGCGGAGCCCTTCTCGCTGCGGGAGGTGCGGGGCGCGAAGGTACACCGGGATTGCCACGTCCAGGTGGCGGAGAGCTACTACTCGGCGCCCTTCGCCTACGTGGGCCAGCGCCTGGATGCCTACGTCTACGAGCACACCGTGCAGCTCTACGACGGGGTGAGGCTGCTGGTGACCCACCCTCGGGCACGCCGGCCGGGTCAGCGGCTCACCCGGCTGGAGCACTACCCGGCGGAGAAGTCCTTCTATCTGGTGCACACCCGCGACTACTGCCAGCAGCAGGCGGACCGGATCGGACCCGGCTGCGCCCAGGTGGTCAAGCAGCTCCTGGAAGAGCGGCCTCTGGATCGGCTGCGCAGTGTGCAGGGCTTGCTGGGGCTGGGGCGGCGCTACTCGCCGGCGCGGCTAGAGGCGGCCTGCACTCGCGCCCTGCACTATGGCGATGCCAGCTACCGGCGCCTCAAGCGCATCCTGGAGGCGGGCCTGGATCAGGTACCCCTGGAGCCGGGTCCGCTCCAGCCGGAGTTGCGCCTCTATGAGTATGCCCGCCCGGTGGGTGACTTCTTCTCCGAGGAGGTGGGATGATGCTGACCCATCCCCTCTTGCCCAAGCTCAAGGAACTGCGTCTCTCCGGGATGCTGCAGAGCCTGGAAGCGCGGGCCGAGCTGGCCCGAGAGCAGCAGCTTTCCCCGGTGGAGTTTCTGGCCTTGCTGCTCGACGACGAATTGGAGCGGCGCCACCAGCGCACCCAGGCGCGCCGCCAGAAGGAGGCCGGCTTCGAGTACCTCAAGACCCTGGCCGACTTCGACTTCGCCGCCGTGCCCACCCTGGACAAGGCACTGGTGCTGGAGATGGGCACCTGCGCCTTCCTCGCGGCCAAGGAGAATTGGCTGGTCTGTGGGCCCACCGGCGTGGGCAAGAGCCATCTGGCGACGGCCATCGGCTACGAGGCCATCCGGCGGGGAATGAAGGTGCTCTCCTTCGCCACCCACCGGCTGCTCGCAGAGCTGCTGGCGGCGCGGGCCGACGGCACCCATCACAAGCTGCTCGCCAAGCTCGCCTCCGTGGAGCTGCTCATCATCGACGACTTCGGGCTGCGGCCCATCTCATCCCAGGGAGCGGAGGATCTCTACGAGCTCATCGCCCGCCGCTACGAGCGCGGCTCCATCCTGCTCACCTCCAACCGCTCCCCTTCGGAATGGGCGGAGGTATTCGGGGATGCACTGCTGGCCTCGGCCGCGCTGGACCGGCTTACCCACCACGCCCGGGTGACCGTGATCACCGGCGAAAGCTACCGCCAACGCCATCGTAGAAAGGAGGCAAAACCAGCGACTCAGACTCCGAAGAAACAGTGATCGTCGATCACTGCTCGCAACGACCCGGCATCACGAAATGGTGGTACCCACCAGGCGGCGGCCGGTGGTATACATGGGGCGGCTATTGACACACAATCCCAATATCGTCGTCACCGGAGATGCTGAGCAAGTAGTGGTAATGGAGGCCACCGACGGCAGGTGTCGGGTCAGACGGCAGGCTTCTGTCGACAGGGTCGATATCATGCGCGACATCGTGGACCTGATGGAGGGCGGAAAGGAAGCTCTCAGGAGACGGTTCAGGCGCTACTGGCCAGAGGAGCAAGTGCCGGAGTTGAGTCTCCTCGAGGACGCCGAGTGACACATCCTGTATCTGGCCATAGCCGGCGTTACCGGCCTGGCGACAGAACTGGCGTTCTCGGCCCACTATCGCGCTCAGATCCTGCCACGGTCCATGGCCGCTGACAACCCCGGCCACCCCCGACTCCGGCTAACGAGGACAGGCCCTGCCAGCGCTTACTCGACCGCTGCCGATCCCATCTCATACCGGCCCTGGATCCCTTTGACCTCCGCCACACGACCCCGGAAGAAGTAGGGGCCGAAGGCCGAAGCAAGCCGCCGTGCTTTCTCCGGGTGCTCGTCAACGAGGTTGCGAGTCTCGCGCGGGTCGCCTTCGAGATCATACAACTCGTCCGGTTCGTCCCCCGGTCGCCGGATGTAAGACCATGCCTGATCACGGACACACCTATCGTGGGCCGCGTGGTAGCCCACGATGATCGCGCTCCGGTGGCTGTCGCCGTCACCCTCGAGCACGCGCCGGAAAGAACGCCCGTGCATGGCCCCGGCGTCGTTTCCCCAGCCGAGCACATCCAGGATTGTGGGCAGGACATCGTGGAACTGTACCAACGCGTTGACTTGCCTGCCCCCGCCCTTGCCGCCCGGCAGCCGCACCAGGAACGGGCACTTCAGCAACTCGTTATACATCCTGTCGCCACCCTTGAGAAACTTCTCGTGGTCGCCTAGCGGATGCCCGTGATCGTTAGTGAGCACGATCAGCGAGTCATCGAGGTAACCCAGGTCCCCAAGCGCGCCAAACAGTCTGCCGAGGCAGTGGTCGACGAACGCTACTTCGCCTGCATAGAGGCCGCGAATCTCTCGCACTTCCGCCGGTGAGGCCCAAGCCGACATCAGACCGCCCATCGGCAGGACGAGCCGGGAGCCGCGATAGCTCGGATCGCGGTAGGTGTCCCACTGAGCCGGCGGGTCCCAAGGCTCGTGCGGATCAAACGAGTCCATCCAGAGGAAGGTCTTCTCGTGCCCCCGGTTGGCGCGCAGCCAAGCGATGCTCTCGTCGACGACCTGCGCCGCGAACCAATGCCGCTCTTCCGCGAAATCGTCCGTGTTCGCCAGAAACTGCCCCACCCTTCGCCGCCACAGGCCGTCGAAGTGCGAGTTGACGTACTGATCGATCTTGCGACGCGGCGGAGAGGAGAAGTACGGATCGTACTCCTGGCCTCTGATCCACCGGTACGCCTGGAATCCCCGATGGTAGTTCATGCCGGGCGCACGGTAGTGGTAGGTGTCTGAGACCAGGCCGCAGACATAGCCGCGGTCGCTCAGGATCTGGGCGATGGTGATATCGGTGTCCCTCAACGGTTCCCAGCCGCGGAAGGGCAAGGTCTGCTGGCCGGTCATCAATGCCAAGCGCACTGGCATGGTCGGTAGCCCCTCCGGATACGCGTTGCGAAAGACTACGCAGTCCTGTGCGAAGCGGTCCAGGTTCGGGGTCTGGCAGGCTGGGACGTCTGGGAACGGCGCGCGCCCCTGGTGGTAGAGACTCACATGGTCTTGCCGCAAGCTGTCGAGGACGATCACGATGACATTCATGCCGCACCTCCGTGTCAGTCACAGCCGTATTCGATGCTGGACGCCCCCCACATTCTTCCGTCACGTGCCGGCGGCGCGAGTGGCCCCCGGCACCCCCGACTCCGGCTACCCCGCCCCGGCTGGGAGTCACGGCAGGGGGTTGCGACGCGGATGGATGAGGGCGGCCGCGCCACGGTGGCGATCAGCGGCAGCCCCACCCAGTCCACTCCCCGCTCGGCATCCCTTCCCATCCTCGGTGCCTCTCAGCGCAGGGGTATCCGCGAGGAGCGAGCATAGCACGACTGAGGCCAGGGTAGCGACCTGGGGACAGATGGTTTTCTGGAAAGGACGGGCGGCCGGGCGCGCCTCTGATGAGCATGGCCGACGCAGGCATCTGTGGCGGCTACTTGGCAGGCGCGCGGCCGCGCTACTCTCTTGCAGCCTCCGCCATCGCGATCACATTGTCCAACGGCACGTTGGGCAGGATCGCCTCGTGGCTGGGGCTGACGATGTAGTGAGGCCCGAACCGGTCCTTGAGCCGCCTTACCTCGTCCTTGATCTCGCCTGGGGCCGCGTGGATCAGCAGATCCTGGGTATCGACCCCGCCCACGAACACAAGCTCCCCCCGAAACTCACGCGCCAGAGAGTCCGCGTCCATCCCTACGGCCAGCGCCTGCAGGGGATGCAGAGCATCAATCCCCGCCTCCACTAGCAGCGGAATGGCTTCTCTGATAGCCCCACACGAGTGGAGCATGACGCGCTTGCCATACTTCTTGCCGATCTCGATGTTACGTTTGAGCCCAGGCAGCAAGAAGCGCTTGAACAACTCCGGCGAGATCAACAGACTGAGCTGAGTCCCGAAGTCGTTCCCCAGGAACATGATGTCCGCCTCGTCGCCGAGTTCCTTGAAGAAGCGCTCGTTCGCCTCGGCATAGAAACCGACTACATGGTCGGTCACCGCGTCCACGATTTCCGGGTGGGTGTACATCTTGGTGAAGTAGTTGTCCATGCCGAAGTAGTCGGCCACCACATGGAAGAAGCAGGTCCACATGCCGGTGAAGACGGCACGCCCGGGATGATCTCTGACCTCGCCGATGACATCAGCGAAATCGAGGTAGTCGGGATTGGGCCACGCGTGTGCCTCGACCTCTGCAATCGATTCGCACTCCGCAAAGCGCCCTGGCACCGGCGTCATGATGGTGCAGTCGAAGGCGCCTTTCAGGCCGGGGATTGGATTGAAGGCAGGCATCCCCTCAGGGTGCTTGTAGCCGGCGTCGGCCAGAACCCACCGGCAGTCATCGCCCAGATGCTGGTAGAGCTGTTCGCGGGTCTCCAGCCCCAGTTGCGCGAGGTAGTGGGGCACCGTGTCGGGGTGCGGATTACCGGTCCAGAAGCCGACGCGGTCCGGCTGTCCCTTGGCGAAGATGGCGGAAATCCTCTCTCGGGATGTCATGCTCGTCCATCCTTCGGTGGTGTTTGATCGCCCTGCCCTCCCCCCGAGTTCGACCGAAGGCATGCAAGGGCCTCTTCCTGCGCCGCGAGGGGCGCGGGCTCTACTTGCTGCAGGTCCCTTGACAGGAGAGAGCGATCGTGTCCTTGTCAGGCACCCGTGACGCCGGCCTTAGGCACCCCCCGCCTCCGGCTACCCCCTCGGCTGGGAGTCGGTGGACGGGGGTCTGCCGCAAATGGGGCGGTCAGCCCGGAGCCTGAAGGGCCGCGCTGGGAGCCCTACTCGGTCCTTTCCTGGATCGGCTCCTGGCCCATCCCAGGGCCTCCCGGCACAGGAGACTCAGCGATCGGCGGGAAAGCTCGCATAACGCGGCCACCGCCGACAGGCAGGCACGCCCGAGGGAACTCCCGTGACGCACACTAACCGACTCATCAACGAGAAGAGCCCCTACCTCCAGCAGCACGCTCACAATCCGGTGGACTGGTATCCATGGGGGGAGGAGGCCTTCGCTGTTGCCCGCCGCGAGGACAGACCTATCTTCCTCTCCGTCGGCTACTCAACATGCCACTGGTGTCATGTGATGGAGCGCGAGAGCTTCGAGGACGGAGCCATTGCGCGGCTGCTGAACGACCACTTCATCGCCATCAAAGTGGACCGGGAAGAGCGGCCGGACGTTGACCAGGTCTATATGGATGCGGTGCAGGCAATCACGGGTCGTGGGGGCTGGCCGATGTCAGTATTCCTGTTGCCAGACGGCCGGCCGTTCTACGGCGGCACCTACTTCCCGCCCCAGCAGTTCGCACCGTTGCTGGATCGCATCGCCAGAATGCATCGGCAGCAGCGGGCCCAACTGGAGAGGGCCGCGGGGGAAGCCGTCGAGGCAGTGCAACACCAGGCGGCCGAACTCCTCCGCGAGGCGCGACAGGATTTGGGCCAAGACGCAGTGACGAGAACGGTGATGGCGCTACGTCGCAGCTTCGATGAGATCCACGGCGGCTTTGGGGGCGCGCCCAAGTTCCCCCCCTACAATGGTCTTGCGCTGTTGCTGTGGGAGCATGAGCGCACCGGTGACCAGGGATTGCTGCGGCTGGTCACCGGCACACTGGATGGCATGGCCAGGGGAGGCATCCACGATCACATAGGGGGTGGCTTCCATCGCTACGCAACCGATCCGCGATGGCTCCTGCCCCACTTTGAGAAGATGCTATACGATAACGCGCTGCTTTCGCGAAGGTACGTCGAGGCCTACACGACAACGGGTGATCCCGCCTATCGCGAAGTTGCCATGGGTGTATACCGCTGGGTGGCACGCGAGATGACGAGTCCGGAGGGCGGATTCTACTCCGCACTTGATGCCGATAGTGAAGGCGTGGAGGGACGGTACTACGTCTGGCGGAGAGATGAGATCGAGGGGGCGCTGGGCGCCGATGAAGCGGAACTCTTCTGTTGGGTCTACGGAGTTGAGCGCGATGGGAACTACCGGGAGGAAGCGTCGGGCCGCGCCAGCGGCGGAAATGTGGTCTTCTTACGCCAGCGCTTGACCGATCTCGCGGTAGAGCGTGGGATGGATTCAGCAGACCTAGAGGGTCGCATGGCAGATGCGCGCAGGAAGCTCCTCGCGGTTCGAGATCGCCGTCCTCGGCCCAGCCTTGATGACAAAGTCCTGGCATCCTGGAATGGGCTGATGATTGCGAGTCTGGCCTACGCTGGGCGCGTGCTCGACGAACCGCAACTGTCGGCGGCAGCAGCGCGTGCGGCCGGCTTCGTGCTCACCTCACTCGTGCGCGATGGCCGGCCATTGCGTCGCTGGCGAGATGGCGAGGCGAGATTCGCCGCGTGCCTTGATGACTACGTGTATCTGGCGTACGGCCTGCTGGAGCTTCACACAGCTTTCCCTGAGTCAGCGTGGTTGGGGGAGGCGCGGCAGTTGATGGACGTTGCCATTCGGGAGTTCTGGGATCGCGAGCAGGGCGGATTCTTCTACACATCCGATGGTTCCGAGCAGCTCTTCGTGCGTCCGAAGGATGCCCTGGATCACCCACTTCCATCTGGCAACGGGCTGGCGGCCCTCATCTTGTTGGAACTGGCCGATCGCACGGGAGATGAGCGCTACGGTGATCGTGCCAGCGAAACACTACGCGCGATGGCGCATTGGGTGAAGCGAGCGCCCTACGGGACGGCGACGCTCGTGCTCGCGACAGCAAGGCACCTGGCGCGTGCGGCAGCGCCAGTGACAACTCCAGCAGTCGCTCCCCTGGCTAGGGCACCAGCGGAGCCTAAGCTGGCGACGGTTACCAGGAATCCGGTCACGTGCTCAGTCACCCCCTCGGCCGCGACCGTAGCTCCAGGGGGGAAGCTCACCCTCTCCATGCGTCTCACGATAGAGAAGGACTGGCATATCAACTCGCATACGCCCTATCAGGACTACCTCGCCCCAACAAGTGTGACTGTCGCCGGCACCCCACCCCTGACGGTAGCGACGATCAGCTATCCTGCCGGACGTGACCTCGAAGTGGCTGGGGAAACACTGT
The DNA here is from genome assembly GCA_963699135.1 of uncultured Armatimonadota bacterium. GTDB lineage: Bacteria > Armatimonadota > Hebobacteria > Hebobacterales > Hebobacteraceae > JBEKKD01. The sequence continues at coordinate 4,397,634 of OY969415.1, forward strand.
CGGTCTATGAGGGCACGCTGGAATTCGCCGTACCAGTCTTCCTCGCGGAGGCCGCGAAAGGTGGACTGATCGAACTTCGGGTAGGCCTGCGATTCCAGGCATGTGATGGAACGAGCTGCCTTGCGCCGGAGGAGATAGAGATGCGGGTACCAGTGACAGTTGCCCCTGTCGACGGCCCGTGAAGTCAACCTGAAGGCCCCGACTCCTGCTGCCCCCTCGACTGGGGTCACCGCCCCAAGGTTGCGTCGCGTATGGATGGGGGTGGCTGCATCGCGGTGGCGATCAGCGGCAGCCCCGCTTGATCCAGCCCTCGTCCGACGGACTCCTTCCTCCCAGGTCCCTCTCAGCGAAGGGGTATGCATGAGGGGAGAGAACACCACGAGAGAGGCCCCATGAGCGTCCTGGGAGCCAGATGAGTTTCTGGACAGGATGGGATGCGAGATGAACCGCAGCACGATCCGCTTTGCCGAAGCCCAGTACTTCCGCCAGTGGTGGCTCTGGCTGGGTCTAGTCGGAACCACGGTGCTCACGATGGGCTTATTCGGGTACGGCGGCTTCGTCCAGCTCATCCTGGGCAGGCCGTGGGGGGATAGGCCCATGTCGGACACTGGGCTTCTCGTGACAGCGCTCCTGGTCTCTCTCGTCGATGTTGCGCTGGTCGCGCTGTTCGTGGCGGGACACCTGAGGACCGAGGCGCGGGCGGACGGCCTGTACATCCGCTTCTTCCCCTTCCATCTCTCCTTCCATCGTCTGCCCCTGGCGGAGGTCAGAGAGATCGAAGCTGTGACCTACCGACCGATCATGGACTACGGCGGCTGGGGTATCCGGTACGGCGCCAAAGGGAAGGCCTACAACGTGTCCGGGAACCGCGGCGTCAGGCTAACGTATCACTCCGGTCGGCACTTGCTCATTGGGTCTCAGGAGCCCGACGCACTCGCTGAGGCGGTGCGGTCGCTGCACGCGTCGGGCGCGGGCAGGTGAGGGTGGGAGGCAAGCTCCAGCCTGTCCGTGTCAACCGCCCGCGCAGCCGGCCTGCGAGCACCCGACTCCGCTACCCCCTCGGCGAGGAGTCGATGTCCAGGGTTGCGTCGCGTGTCGGGGTCAAGCCTCGTGGGGCAGTCCGTGAGGTGCTACGGCCGGGTGCACCAGATCTTGCGAACACAGCTACTGCGGGGCTCGGCCGTATAGATGGTCCCGTCCTTGCTAACAACGATGCCGTGCGGATCAGCCAACTGCGCGCTTATCGCGGGCCCACCGTCTCCTGAGTAGCCCTCGGTTCCATTGCCTGCGACGGTGACGATCATCCCGTCGGGCGTCACCTGACGTACCAGGGAGTTATCGCAGTCGGCAATGAACAGCCGGCCATCGGGGCCCACCGCCAGGCCTCTCGGCGCAGACAGGCGGGCGCCGGTCGCAGGCCCCCCGTCGCCCTCACGGCCCTCGTCGCCGGTGCCTGCCACGGTGCAGATCATCCCGTCGAGACTGACCTTGCGGACGCGGTGGTTACCGGTGTCCGCGACGAAGAGGCCACCATCCGGGCTCACTGCCAGGCCACGGGGGCCTGAGAGTCGAGCATCCGCGGCCAGGCCACCGTCGCCGCTGCAGCCGGCCTCGCCTGTCCCCGCTACCGCAGTGATGCGTCCGCCTGGTCCTATCCGCCGAATGCGATGGTTCCCACTGTCGGCGACGTACGCGCTCCCGTCCCTGCCGATAGCTATGACACTGGGCCAGCTCAACTGGGCATCAGCCGCGCGCCCACCATCGCCACCCGAGCCGGGCGTGCCAGTTCCTGCGATGGTATCAATGCGGCCGTCAGGGCCGATCCGCCGGACACAGTGGTTCTCCGTGTCGCTCACGTACAGGCAGCCATCCGCAGCCACGGCAACGCCCCGAGGGGCGGCCAGTTGAGCGGAGATGGCAGGGCCTCCATCGCCACTGTACCCGTTGCTGCCGGTCCCGACTACAGTGGTGATGATGCCCTCGATGTCGATCCTGCGGACCCGGTGGTTGAGGGTATCGGCGATATAGAGAACGCCGCCCGCATCGAGCGCGACATCGCGCGGCCAGTTCAGCAGCGCTCTTTCAGCTGGCCTACCGTCTCCGCCGTACCCCGCGGCGCCGTTGCCGGCCAGCGTGGCGATTCTAAATGCCATCGCTTACTCCCTGGTGCAGCGTCGTCCGCTCCAGCGGCCCCGTGTTCGATGGCTTCCCCTAGCTGTGCAGGCTGCCCTTCTGTGCCAAGGGTGTGGGGTACTGCCGGGCTCCCGCGAGCGCCTATCCGTGCTTGCCGATCTCGTCGAGCCCCCGCTCGCAGCGCGTTCGCTCGGCGATGACTGCGGAGACGGCCCCGGCCACCCCCGACTCCGGCTACCACTGCGGCTGGAGTCAGTTTCCAGGGGGTGCGGCGCGTATGGATGAGGGTGGTTACGCCACGATGGCGATCATGGGCGGGCCCGCCCAGTCCACTCCCCGCGCAGCATTCCCTCACAGCCTAGGTGACAGACCAAAGGCGGGGCATGTCAGCACGAGTGCCCCGTCCCAATCTTAAGCCTACGGTTGGGCAGCCACGCAGAGCTAAGACTTGCCCTCACTCCATGACTGCTGGTTTCCATGACACGATCGGGGACGTTGCCCGCGCCATAGCCTCCGACTCACCTGGTCCTGGTCTCCAGCTCGGGTCGCCCATCCGTTCCATCAGCTCCAAAGCACCTCTGCGGCAGACCGTCACCCACATCTTTGGAAGGAAGCGTGAGAGGAGTCTTGCGAACCTGTGCCTGTAGTGCTTGGTGGTCCAGAAGACTATCACCTCCTCCTCCTCGGCCACACCCCGCTCCCTGAAAGCCGCCCAGAGATTGGCAAAGTCCACCTTGTGCGTGACCGATCCCCTTAACGCGCCTGGCCTCCTCTTGCATTCCAGGTTCACGAAAGCATAGGGCAGAGTGGTGTCGCGAGCCACAACCTTGCCATTCTCAACTGAGGCGACCGGCGTGAACTCAGTGACCCTGCAGGCTACCCCCTCAATCGCGCTCCACTCGCTGTCTCTTAGCATTTCGTGTTGCATTGCTCTGGACTGCACCTCCTCTGTCACCGGCTAGTCAGCGCAGGACAGTCGCCGATCAGTCCCTCTTCGCCTGCCTCGATGCTGGCGATGTCGGCTTCGGTCACACCGCAGAGGGCGGCCAATTCCGCGAGGGAGAGGCCTTGCGTCTCGCGCCATTCGGTTAGGGGGCTACTAGTTCTCATAGAGGGCCGTCCTTGCTCCCGGACCTCAAAACTGGACATTTGGGGCTTACCAAGTTGATCTTATCATCAGCTAAGCTGTAGAGGGCAACCCAAGCAGGAGTTATCTTCGCCTTAGATGACAGCGTTATTATCAGAGGCGTCTCTGGCCTGAACGGAGTCTCCCTGAGGTCTACTAAGTAGCCGTGCCTATCCCTCGTGTAGTGCTCATAGTGGCCCATCGTAACTGCCACTCCCGCCAGATGGTACTCCGCCCTGGCGATCTCGTTGTCGCAACTAACCAAGAGCGATGTGGGTTGCATAATCACGCTTGTCTGAATAGTCAACTCCGCGGCATGAGGCGCGTCTGGGAAATTCGAGGTCGCATACACGAAAGTAGCGATCAACTCTCTGGCCGCGGGCACTGGCTGTTCTGGCTGCGGTTGTGGAGGCAGTTGTGGTTGCTGATCGGGCGGGTTCCCGCGGCCTCCACTGTCACGCGGGACTGACTTGGCCGCCGCGCCGCGACTCTTCGTGCCCTGCGACGGATTGGGCACGCCCTGCGACGCGGATCGTTGCGGCTCCTTGAGTTCAGCCGCGGGTAACTCAGCTGCTCCCTCTTGCTCGCGAGGACGATCTGACTGCGGTGGCAGAGCGCTCTTAGGACTCACCGCCTTCCGATTCCCAGACCGAGTAACCTCTGCCCGTGCTCCTGGTCCCCACCTTACCCCCGCATAACCAATCACGGAGAGCACAACCGCGCAGACCAAACAGGCCCGCCCAACGATGGGCCATCGGTTCGGCCTGCCATGAAGAGTCCTGTCGGAGACAAGTATCCAAAACCAGAACAGGAAGGTCAGGAACAACAGCACCAGACCCACGACGCGGGGGCCGAAGAAGCAACCGATGGCGCCGATGAAACACACTAGCATCCCTCCCGACAGCAAAGGATGCTTGGCAATTCCAGATAACAAAGGTTCCGACTCTGGTCTGGTGCCCATGCCCATGCTATATCATACCCCTCGCCCTGCGTTAGGCGTTGTTCCTCTGAGGGGCCACTGCTACGATGCAACCAAGCGAGGCGCGCCCACTCCACCCATGAAGGGAGGATAGGCCTATGTGGTTCGCTGGTGGACTTTCCGAACGCACTGCGAGGTTTCTGATCGCATGTGTGCTGTTGGTCGGTCTTCTGTATGCGTTCCGCTAGGTGGCCTCCCAGGTGGCGGATCGGTCTTGGTGCTACTGGCGAGTAGCACGTACGCCAGCGCTCATTACGCTGGCGAGACCCCCTTAGCGGTCCGGCCTCTGGGAGCCGCCGTGCGGCTTCTCTAGGACGTTCCGGACACAGGGCGCGCCTCGCCCTATCTGTCATTGCCAAGCCCCTTGCGTGAAGTATATAATCTCGAACCGAAGTGGGGACACCTGGCTCTTCATTCCAATGCTCTACCATTTGAGCTACCCCGGCACCCGATCGTCGTCTCCAGTCAAGTACCGAGATCGCGCCCAGGCGCCACCCCCTGAGCGGTCCGCTGGACAATCCGCGCGGGACGGCAGAGGACCGGATGCCCCCCTACGGAAACTGAGTGCCATGCAGCGCAAAGGAGAACCCATGTTCGACCATGTCGATTACGTCATGACCACCGTCTCCAACATGGCGCGCTCGGTCAGCTTCTACCGGGATGCGCTTGGTCTAAAGTTGCGCTTCGAGTCTGAGATGTGGTCGGAGTTCGAGACCGGTGTCACCACCCTCGCCCTCCACGGCGGCGGCATCGCGTCCGAGCTACCGGCGGAGAACGCGACGAAGGGCCGTGCGGGAACGTGCTCGACCGGGTTCTCGGTCACCGACATCGCTCAGACAGTGGCAGAGCTTAAGTCCCGAGGCGTCCCTTTCGTGATGCCTCCCACAGCACGCGAGGGCGAAGGAATCACTCTGACCGTCTGCACCGATCCCGACGGCCTGCCCATCTCCATCGCGCAGACGACCAGGCCAGAGTAGTCTCTGTAGCCGCCGATAGCTCCCCCACGGCCTGTGAGAGGCGAGCCCGTGGCTGCCAAGCAGCCGTAGGCGCCGGTTTGGCGGCCCGGCAGGCTGCGTCCGACGGATCAGGGCGAGATGGCAGGAACGGCTCTGGCGATAGGCCTCGGATAGGCGCTGTCCGGGTGGCGCCGACGGACGGCCACCAGCTCCACCGCCCGTCGCCATGGGTCGGTGAAAGAGAAATGCCAGGCCGCCTCACAAGGCCGAAGTCGTGAGACATGCCTTGTGCCGACGGCAGTGATGTTCGTGCACCAACCCGCTGCGACGGTCAGGCGTACGGAGGGAAACACCAGATGATACACACCATCACCACTGATGGCCATACCCGCGACATCGACATCCGCCCCATCGAATCGTCGGATCTTGATCGTGTGGCGGGGGCCTGCTGGGAGAACCGAGAGACGCAGATCCGGCTGCTGGAACTACAAGAGATCCTGGGTCTAGCGGCGTGGGACGGGTCACTCTGCGTGGGGCAACTGCACTGCTATCGCGTGACGCTGCCGCAGTGGGATGATGGGGATTTTCCGGGGTACGGGCGAGCGCGACCGGTCAGCTGGCCGTTGGGCTGGCCTCTCTTGGCGGCGAGGGAGAAGGGGATCAGGTTCGATGGTCCGGTCTGGGGGCACGCCTGTTTCCATGTGGGCTTTGCAGGCCCCGATGCAAGCCATGCGGACCGGGCGTATTTCGGCAAAGGTATCGGCAGCGCGATGTGTCGCGCCTCAGTGCAGTGGGCGGCCGAGCATGGGTATGCTGCAGTTCTGGCCCAAGGCGGCACGAATGCCGCACCGGAGTACAACGTCTGGATGGGCTGTCTGCCCTGGACGACATACGCGCGGATGGGGTTCGCGTGCGCAGCCCAGGAGGAGGACGGACAGCAGTTGCCGTGGTGGGCCAAGGGTGAGGCAAGCCCGGAGGTGATGACGCAGGTGCAGGAGGCGGTCGACGGGGGAACGGCGGTCGCTGACCTGTGTGCCCGGCTCATGGTCCTCGATCTGAGATGCGGTGCGGAGGTCGGAACCGAAGCAGATCTCGCCGGCGTGTGAGTCAGGCGGCTAGCCGGTAGGCGGTGATCGAGCGGTCTGGGCCGCGAGTGCCTGATGCCCGACGACCGCGAACCCCACCGCCCTCCGCCGGCTCCACTGCCTGATCTCGGCGTCGACGGCGATCATTCGCACCTTAGAGGGGTAACGTACCCTCACTACGAACCTACGACCTCGGCCACCCAGCGCCTCACCCCCCGCGTCCCCCAAACAGCAAAAGGCGACAGCATCTCTGCCGTCTCCTCATCCCCTGGTGCCGGGGCCCGGAATCGAACTGGGGACACCCGGATCTTCAGTCCAGTGCTCTACCATCTGGGCTACCTCCGCACCGAATCAGCATCTTCAGTTCGCCGGGCCACCCACCAACTCAGCCAGCGGCATGTCACACAGAAGTAGTACGCTGTGCTTACTGCTGTGTGACGTGCCTAACGCTAGCTTGGTTCTCGCCCCCTGTCAGATCCCAGCATGCCCGGAGGAGGGGCTGAGGCGACGCGGATGGCGGCGGGGACCTCCGCCACGGTCTGGGATTCGGCGGCGGCCTCTCCACTCATCTGCACGCGTCGCGGGGCGATCCAGGCCTGCGGGATGAGGAACCGGGACGCGTCTCTGAAGCCGGCACCCACCTGCCACCGCTGTTCATATTCGTCGCCAGGGAAGCGCGCCACTGCGCGGCCGATGAGACGCACGACCGCCCGACCATGGTTGCTCAGATGGACGCGCTCACGGCCGTCGGGGTTGCACCGCACCACTCTCTCGCAACCCGTCGCCTCTGCCACGTCGCGATAGGTGAAGCAGATGGGGTGACGCAGGTCCCATGCGTTTCGCCGCGCGGTAGAGATGATCGCCTCCCACAGCTTGTGCTCATCCTCCGGGAGGCTGAGCGCGGCGAGTGATTCATAGGCCTGCCCGTACTGCCTGGAGAGGTCAGCGCGTATGCCCTCGATGGGGCGCACTCTGCGGATGAACTGGCGCCAGGTGAGCATGGGGCTGGCTCGCGTGGTGCCCTTAGTCTTGCGCGTCACAACTGCCATCTCGGCGCATTTCCCGAAGTCCTGACCGCGCAGCTTGCCATCCCGGCACAGCAGCACACCGAAGGACTTGGAATGCCCAGCCGAGGGATTCTCGTGGCCCGGGCAGAAGCCCAGCCATTCGCCAGGTCCAACTGACCCCAGCCCCTCGATGTGCTTGGCCCACTCGGCGATATCGTAGTCACCGTCGCCTGCCCGCTGCACCAGAGGGAGAGCCCATTCGCGTTCTCTGCGCCCTGGCGAGGGGTTGCCCTGGGCAGGGGCGGCCTGGGTCCGTCCGAGCTTCTGCACCAAGCCCACTATCCACGCGGGCGCCTCCGCGAGTTCCTCCACAGGGCGGGGGCCCCTGATCCACCGCTTGTCCTTGCTGGGAGGAACGTACGCTAGATTGCCTGGGCCAAGCAGTTCCAGTTTGGCAGCACGCGGGTCACAGCGCGGATCAAGGTCCTGCGCCTTGTGTCGGCCTGTGTAGGCACTGCAGTCATGGCGGTACCAGGAATGGAAGCCGCGGGAACTGGCGACGCGCACGGTATCAGGTAGGCCTTGCTCCTCCGCGTACTCGGCCGCTTCAGGGGTGTCGGGGTCCGCGATCACGACACCGCGCGGGATGATGGCTGCGAGCCCGTTGGCGCGCGTCGCCATACGGGTCACTACCTTCTCGATCTCATGCCAGGGGATACGCTCGCCGCCCAGCACGCGGGCGAGCCATCCGCCTCTCTTCCAGCGATGAAGCGGCTGGCCCTTATGCGTCTCGGTGCGGCGAACGGGGACGACGGTGAGACCTGCCTCCCAGCAGAGGCGGGCATGGGCGAGCAGTTCCTCTGGCGTGGGCGGGTAGGGGAGGAGATCATCGATTGCCGATCCTGCCTCCGCGTCTACCGGCTGCGGCGGGCGCGGTTCGCCGTTGCTGATGCCCGCGCCATCCTGTGAGGACCTGGAACTCAGTGCCCTGATTGTACCGTCGCGACCAGACACTGCCGCACCTTGCCCCTAACGCGCAGGACCCCCGGCTCGAATGCCGAGGGTCCTGCTGTGATGTGACCCAGCCTGCCTCGTTAAGCGTGGCGAGGGACCCCGGCGATCACGCCGTGATTCCTCGCTCCAATCCGTCCGGTTGTCTGTGGTTGACGTTGTCCTGGCTAGGCTGAGATGCCAGCTAGCCGCTGCCTACCGCCCGTTGCCGCTCCTCTGCAGAGCCATCAGGACATGCTTGACGGCGCTGAAGCCTGATCACCCGGGGAGGCAAACGAAATGTCAAGGGTGTCAAAATCCCGCCGGGGCTACCACCGCTCGTAACTCTCGCGCCGGTCAGCGTCAGTAGTGCCTCCAGGTTTCCCCGCACCACTAGCTTCGCGCCCGGTCGCTTGCGCTTCGGCCTCGGGTCCTCGTGTACCTCAATGCGGGTCACTAGCCTCGACAGGGCGCTCTTCACCTTCTCGACCTGGCCGGCCGCAGGCGTCAGCGTGCCCATGTCAAGGGCCCGTGAAGCCGGCCTGAGAGCACTCCGACTCCGGCTACCCCTCGGCTTAGTGTTGGTGACGGGGTTTCGTCGCGCGAGGTTGGGAAGCGGGCGCTTACGGGAACGGAATGAGTGACATCCGCCGGGCTGGACGGCCCACAGCGCCGCCCCCTCCTGGTCGCCGCGAGGGCTGCAGGAAGGAGCGCCCGGAGGCGGGAAGCTCCCCGCAGCGGGGGGGGGAGGCGACCATCGGACTGGCTGCAATGACGCAAGGAGGGCCCATGCCAGCGGAGGGATGCTCCGTAGTCGATCGGTACCGGGCGGCAGTAGGGAAGCCAAAGGGCGACGTGACTACGCCGGCGCTGCTGCTCGATGTGAAGGCAGTCCGACAGAACATCCAGCGGATGGCCAATCGCCTGACAGGCCCGGCCAGGCTGCGGCCGCACGCGAAGTTGCACAAGTCGCCGCAGATCGCGAAGTGGCAACTGGAGGCCGGGGCGATCGGGATCACGACGGCGACGGTGTGGGAGGCAGCCATGCTGGCCGAAGAGGGCATCGGCGACCTCCTGATCGCGAATCAGGTCGTAGGTGCGGAGAAAGTACGGGCGGCCGCCGAAGTGGCTCGGAAGGTTTCGCTGACGGTCGCGGTCGACGACTGCGGCAACACTGAGGCGCTCGCCGCGGCGGCGCAGGCGGCCGGCAGCCGGATCGGCGTGCTCATCGACATCGATACGGGCATGAATCGTTGTGGCGTGCGCACGTCGGAGCAGGCGCTGCAGGTGGCAGCCTGCGTGAGCGATCTCCCCGGCCTGCAGCTTCGCGGCGTGACCGGGTACGAAGGCCACTGCGTACTGGAGCCGGACCGGGCCGCGCGCACCACGAAGGCGAACCGTGCGATGGAGTACTTGCTCGGGGTGGTGGACCGGCTGGCGGCGGCCGGTCATTGCACGGAGGTCATCTCCGCCGGCGGCACCGGCACCTATGACATCACCGGTCTGCACCCCCGCATCACCGAGATCCAGGCCGGCAGCTACGTGCTCATGGATGTGGGTCGGATCGGCATCGTGCCCGAGTTCGCGCCCGCGCTGACGGTGCTGTGCACCGTACTGAGCCGGCAGGGCACGACGGTGGTTTTGGATGGCGGCCGCAAGACCGTGGGCGCGGAGCTGGGGCTTCCCCAGCCGGTGGGCATCTCCGCTACCACACGCGCGCTGAACGAGGAGCACCTGCTGCTGGACGTTCCCGCGGACTCGCCGCTGCGCGTCGGCGACACGGTAGAGGTGATCCCGGGGTACGCGCCGACGACGGTGAACCTGCACGAGGTGTACCATGTAGTCGAGGACGGCGTGATCGGTGACATCTGGGCCGTGCGGGCGAGAGGCGCGGCGCCGGGGGTGCAGCCATGAAGCGGTTTGAGGGCAAGGTCGCACTGGTTACCGGGGCCGCCCACGGCATTGGGCGCGCGGTCGTGGAGGATCTACTTGCAGAAGGCGCAAGCCTGGTCGCCGCGGACGTGGAAGAGGGTCCGTTGCACCGGACCGTGGCCGAACTCGCGGCAGGCAGGGACACCGTGCGCGCGGTTGCCGGAGACATCTCCCGGCGCGAAGACGTGCACCGGATGGTGACGGCCTGCAGAGAGACCTTCGGGCGGCTGGACGTGCTGGTGGCGAACGCCGCCGTCACGGACGCCCAGCACCTGCTGGCCGTCGAGGATGCGCGCTGGCAGCGGATGCTCGACGTGAACGTGACAGGGACGTTCTTCTGCATTCAGGAGGCGGCGCGGGTGATGGCGGAACAAGGTGGCGGCGCCATCGTCGTCACCGCCTCGACCAACGCCTTCTGGGTGGAGTCGGACCTGAGCGCATACAATACGTCGAAGGGCGGCGTGGTGGCGCTGGTGCGTTCGGCCGCCATCGATCTCGCACCTCTCGGCATCCGGGTGAACGCGGTCGAGCCGGGGGTCGTGCGCACGCGCTTCGCTTCGTTCGTGGTGGACAACCCCACCGAGTCGGCCTGGTATCTGGAGAAGATCCCCATGCACCGCTTCGCCGAGCCGGCCGATGTCGCGCACGCCATCCTGTTCCTGGCTTCCTCCGAGTCCGCCTACATTACGGGACAGGCGCTGATCCTGGATGGCGGCCTCACGCTGGGACTGACGCTGCGCCAGCCCACCGCTGGGAGTGAGTAGTACGAGCCGGGCCTTCCGGGCCACTGGCGGGCCCCGCGGCGTGACAGGGCGCTCTCCTTCCTACCCCTAGCCCGCCCGCAGCACGGCCGCCCACTGCCCCGGGCCAGGGGCTCGGAGGCGATGCCGACGGCGCCACTCCGCGTCTCCCGCTCGCCCGATCCAGCCTCCCTGGTCGATGCCGAACCAGCGCACGCGTCGACCCCACTTGCGCAGGCCGAGATGTCGAGGTCGGCCGCGCCGCCTTCGGTGAAGTAGACCGCGTACTGCACGCCCGGCCGAGCCAGGCAGTAGGCGGTGTTGTCGCCATCGGCGTGCAGCAACTCGGGATGCGGCGCGCAGGTGAAGAGGTCGAGGGCCGCCGTGATCCCGCGGGCGCTTCTGATCATCCGCTGCGCGGTGTCGCTGAAGCCGAGGTGCTTCTCGTGGAAGCGCGCGGAGGCGCAGCCTCCGAAGATGTTCCGCCAGAAGCGCTCTTTGCCGTCCTGGTAGGTGCCCAGGTAGGTGGATCCGTAGATCTTCACGTTGCTGAGGGGGCAGGGCCGGGTCGCGACGTGGTTGCGCACGTACTGGATGCCGTCGTAGTGCGCGCGGCCGGTGTTCACGTTGTTCTGCGCGATTTCGAAGTAGTCGTAGAGGTCGGGCCGGTCGAAGACGTGCACGTGCTCTGGGTCCCGCATGTCCTTCGGGTCGCGCATCTCGGTGATGAACACCGTCTTGTTCGCCTCCGCGGCCCGCGCCCGGACGTAGCGCGCCCAGTACTCGCTCCACTTCGGCGTCACCATCGTCTCGTTGTCCATGCAGTAGAGGACGTGATCGTAGCGCAGTGTGTGCGAGAGGATGCGATCCACGAAGCGCTGCTGGTAGCGCAGCACGCCTTCGACATTGTGCTCCTCGGGTACCGTCCAGAAGAAGGGGTTCTCGGCCATGTGCGGCGGGGTGGGAACGTCGACCGGTAGCCCGGTGCTCTCGGCCGAGTAGTTCACGTTGTTGGCGGGGTTGAAGGGGTTCACCGCCCACGTGTCGCGGTAGTAGTCGAAGGTGGCCCACAACTCGCAGTCCGTGACGATGCCCTTTGCCGCGCTCTCCCGAAGGAACAGCTCGAAGCCGTCCCAGTACTCCTCGTTCCACTGGTCGAGGTCGTAGCGATCGCCCGCACGGGCGAAGGGCCAGCGGTTGCTGCTGTGCTGACCGGACATGAGACAGCGCGTCCAGTTGCCCCCGACCGCGACCAGTGCATCCAGGTACTCGACCAGGTTGGGCAGATGGAAGACGCCAACGTCGTTGGGCCCCTCCGCCCGCGGCGCCCCGCCCAGGAGCAGCACTGGCGTCGCCGTCCCGCGTCCAGTAGTACCGGTTTGCCGCGTAGACGTCCACTCCCTGATGTGACGCGCCCATGTGTTGCCCTCCTCCCGCCCCTCGCGTCGGGTTAGCTTCACCGCGGGGAGGCCGGCGCCCTTGTCTCACGCAACCCCGCTCAGCAAGGCGCTACTGATGGATGACGAAGGACGGTCTCAGCCAGGGAAGGACGAGTGATCTCTTGAAGGCGGCGCTTCTCAGGATGCCCGGCCAGGTGGAACTGCGGTCGTAGACGACTGGCAGCCACAGGCGGGCCAGGTGCTGGCCCGGGTACCTGCACGCGCGGTGGAAGGTGCTGATGGACAGCCTGGATGACGTGGCCGCGCTGGCCACGACGGACTGATGGCGAAGTCGGAAGCCGAGGGTCCGAAGTGACGACGGGGGCTGCGTCACAAGCCGCCACCGTTGCACAGGTACGCGGGCGGGCCCCGAACCGCGTGGGCCGCCGCGTCGAGGGATTGGGATGGTATGGAATCGCTGCCCGCCCGGAGAGGGACCTCACCGAGTGGACGCCGAAGGTATCCGACGCCAAGGCCGGTAACGTGAGGCGCCAGAGGTGGAGGACTGCCGGCAGAAAGGATGCGAGATGAGACTCCAAGTGAGCCCGAACGGGCGGTATTTCGTCGATCAGGATGGCAAGCCGTGGTTCTATCTCGGCGATACCGCCTGGCTGATGTTCCAGCGCCTCGACGACGCGGAGACCGAGGAGTTCCTGCAGGACCGCGCCGGCAAGGGGTTCACCGTCATCCAGGCCTACGTGATCCGGGGCCTCGGCCTCCAGCACCCGGACGGGCCGACCAACTGCTCGGCGAGGACCCCTTTCTCGACCGCGACCCGACCCGGCCGAACGAGGGCTTCTTCAGGAAGGTGGACCGCGTCGTGCAGCGGGCGAACGAGCTGGGCCTGGTGATGGCACTGGTCGTCGCCAAGTCGTGGCACGTCAACGAGCACGCCGGAGCAGGTGTTCGACGTCGAGCAACGCCCACACGTTCGGCAAGTTCCTCGGCGCGCGGTACAAGGACAACGCGGTGCTCTGGTATGTGGGCGGCGACTCGGCGCCGGGCACCGAGCGAGGAGGTCTGGGTGGCGATGGCCCGTGGACTGAAGGACGGGGAGCGAGGGGCAGCACCTGGTCTCCTACCACGGCCACGGACACACCTCGTCATCGTACTGGTTCCACGAGGCGGACTGGCTCGACTTCAACTCCATCCAGTCCGGCCATCGCTGGGCGACGGACACCGCCGCGTTCATCACCAAGGACTACGAGCTGCGTCCCATCAAGCCGACGGTGGATATGGAGCCGCCCTACGAGAACCACCCCACCGGCCCCGACACCCCGCGCATCGACTCGCACCAGGTGCGGAAGGGCGCCTACTGGGCGATGCTCGCCGGCGCGGCCGGGCACGGCTACGGCGCGCTCGATCTGTTCCGACTCTACCAGGAGGACGAGGGGCCCTTCCCGCGCGACGGCTTTCTGCCCTGGCGCGAGGCAATCGCCTACGAGGGTTCCCGGCAGGTCGGGATCATGCGCCGCCTGTTCGAGCTGCGGCCCTGGTACGCAGCTCGTCCCGGACCAGTCCGTCATCGCCTCGGGCCACGGGGAAGGCGAGAGCCACGTCCAGGCGGCGCGCGCCGAGGACGGGAGCTTCCTCCTCGCCTATCTGCCGCAAGGCAACCCCGTCGGCATTCACATGGACCGGCTCTCCGGCCGAGCACGTGCAGGCCCGATGGTATGACCCCCGGGTGGGAACGTGGCACGATATCGGGCGATTCGCCAATACGGGGCACCCAGGTGTTCGCCGCTCCGTCCCGGGGAGACACGGACGACTGGGTCCTCGTCCTGGAGGACGCCGGGAGGGACTACCCGCTCGATCTGCCGGAAGGCTAACCGAGGCCCCTGATCCACGCAGAGTAGGCGGCCGCCAATCCTGGCGCCGGTGGTCGCCCTCCCGCGTAGGACCGGGTGCGGGTGCCGACAACCCACAGGACCACCTCGCGAACGCCGGTCCGGCCACTGCACTGTCTCCATTGCATCCAGGTCGGCCCCGCGTCTATCCGGCTTCGCGATCACTGACCACCCCCCCGAGCCCTACCTCAGGCAAGTCAGAATTCCGGGCTGCTCCATCGACACTTGGCGCTCGCAACCCAACGCAGAGCTCGAGAACGGCCACGACATCGTCGAGGCTGTCCCGGAGCGGAGCGAACACACTCAGAAGGCGTTCGTCGCCGCTCAGCGCGCTCGCCGGTTCGCCCTCGAACGCTGACTGCATGGCCTCGGGGATCGCAATGGGGAATCCGCCCCAGCCTGAGAACTGGCTGGCATAGCTGCGGCCCGCGAGCACCAAGTCCGCCCTCCCGGGCTTGTCCGGACACAGTCGCCAGACCGCCGATTCCGGCTCGAGGTCGCACAGGCGCTCGATCCGCAGCAGCCCGCGCTTCACGGCGTTGGCGAGGGGCGTGTCATAGGCGAAGTCGTCGGAGCTAATCTCGATGCGTGATTCGGGCCGGATGCAGTCACGCACGGCGTCGATATCGAGGATGGCCAGCGACACGCGCGCCAGCTCCAGCAGGCGCAACTCGACTGCCCGAACGCGATCCGGCGCCGCCTCCGGCAGCGGCCCCGCCAGTGCCGTGCCCGGTGGCGCCCACTGCGGGTACTTCCGATGTGCCAGTAGGCCCATCGCCATCACCTCCTCAGGACCAGATCGAGCGCTCGCTCGCGGATTACGGCGGGCAGATGCGGATCGCGTGCATCGAGCGGATTCGTCGCCTGCTGCCAGCCATACATGTCGTTGTCCATGCGCTCCGTCGGCCAGAACGACCAGGCCGGAGTGGGTGCGAACCACCCGTCATCTCCGCTAACCCCGGCGAGTTCGTCGACGAGCCGCCGGCCGCGCTCGCCCAGCATCTCCAGGTAGTCCGCAGTCTCGGTCCCGCTGCGAGCGCGCCGGAGCCGGATGCTCCCTCAGCGCGCGGTCCCACCCGAAGCGGCGACCGGGATAGAGCATGGAGAGCTCATGCGCCTCGTCCAGCATCGCATCCAGCGCCATATTCAGCCATGACGCCAGAAAGCCGTCAGCCCCGCGTCGCCAGCACAGAATGACCTGGCGGTCCACATCCATCGTGCGCCGATCGGGCCCGCCCACGCCGCCGTACCACCAGGCAAGCTGGTGACGATCGTGGATCGCCTTCACGCCGTAGCCTGTCCAGGCGAAATTCCCCTGGCCGACCACCCACATGTCGAAGACCATCCCCATTTGGTCGTCGATCACGTCCTGCGCGAAGCTCCAGGAGATGTCCGTGCGGTTGAGGATGCGCGCCTCGGCGCCTTCTGGGCCGGCCAGCCGGGCCGCGCGATCCAGCAAGGAGCGAAAGTGTAGGAAATGCTCCCGGTCGGAGGTATGCTTGCGCTCGTCTCCGTCCCAGGCGAAGTAGCGGTATCTCTTCTTGTGGTTGAAGAAGACCTCGAGATCGGTCTGCGTCCACCGCTTCGCCTGGAAGTGGCGACGGAACTCAGCAAGCACGTTCGCGAACTCGAGATCATATCCGCGGTCGCCGAAGTGGGCGAAGTCGGCCGGCCAGTCGTAGTTGAACGGGAGATACCAGTGGGGAATCGGCCGTTCGCCGCCGGGCGAACCGGCCATCGCCGAGCCGTCGAACAGCGGGCCGAAGCGCGCATCGTACGCAGTCCAGTCGGCGACACGCAGGTTTCGACCTCGGCCCGTCAGCGGCGGGGCGTAACCCGCGGTAACCCCGCCTGCATGGTCGTACGGCAGGTAGTGAAGCATCGCGCGATTATCGTGCGCTTCCCGGTAGTAGCTGCGCTCGCACGCGACCTGATCGGGCCCGGTGAGCCCGGGGTGATGCTGCGTGTGGAGCGCCTCGGAGTAGGCGTTCAGGTCCACCGTCACCCGCGGCTCCAGGGGGAGGGCGATCGGCAGCACTTCGACCGAGACCTCCACCGGCGCCGCCCCGGCCGCCTCGACGCGGCCGGCGTACGTCCCCGGCACTGCCTCTCTTCCCACCACGAGATCCACCCAGAAAGCGTGGTACCGGCGCAGGCCAAATGCGCCCGCGCGGACTCCGGCCGCCGCGGCCCGGTAGACGTTCAGAGGTACCAGCGCCTCGAATGTCCACTGGTCCTCGCCGATCCGACACGGCCACTCGTAGTAGATTTCGGCCCTTGGGAGTTCCCCCGTAGGCCCGGCAAGCGCGGAGACTCCGATCGCGATCTCGGTGCCGTCGCTCGGGTCGTCCACAGTCACTAGCACCTGGAAGGACGCCACCCCGCCACACGGCGCGCGCGCAGCGCGCGATGTCACGCGAAATCCGCCTCGAGCGCCCGCGCCGCGTCGCTCTCAGGCAGATCGCGGGCTATCACCTGCCCCGTCTGTGGGCTGGAGCGTACTCGATCCGAGAGCAGTGCGATCTCCATGCTATCCTCTTCCCCGCGGAGCTGGTCGGCCCCGCATGCCGAGGCCGGCGATTGGCTTTGCCATGGCCCCCGGCCTGTCCTGCAGAAGAGCAGCCCGGAAGCTCCGAGAGACAACCCGAAAGCCCGTCATCTCGTAGGATTGTCCACGCGTGTTAGCCGCCCGCGAGGCCACCCCAGGCGCCCCCGACTCCGGCCGCCCCCTCGGCGGGGGGTTAGGGCGGGGAGCTTCGCCGAACGTACAGACGCACGGGGCCACGACGACAGGTCACGCCCTTGGCGGCAGCGAAGGGACAGTGGGAGCAGTTCCTCATCGTGTCATCGGCCTGGGCTGGGATAGCGTTCCTCACACTCGCCGTGCTCGCCACGTCTGCCTTCATGTGGATCATGAGGCTCAGCCAGGAGCGAGGCTACTCTGTGCTCGCAGTCGGCGGCACGAACTACCTCACCGCGGCAGCCGTTGCCGTCTCCTTCACTTCGGTCCACGACCTTCACGCGGTACCCGTCGGCTTGTGGCTCGTGGCCGGCGCCAGCGGCGTAGGATTCGTGCTCACCTACCTCCTGCTCATCCCCGCGCTGCGCCACTACGGAGTCGCCATCCCTACCGCCGCGGTGCAGGTCTCCATGGTGGTGCCCGTCTGTCTCGCCCCGCTCCTCTGGCGCGAGCGACTGGGGCCCGTGCAGGCCTTCGGCGTGGCCGTCTCGGTGCTCGCCATCGTATTGCTCGTGCCTCCCCCGGGAGAGAAGACAGGGCCGCTCTCTCGCTGGGGCTGGTTGCTGGTCCCCGGCATCTTCGTGCTCTCCGGCGGGACGCGGGCGGCGCAGAAGATGATCGCCGTGCTTGTCCCGGGCCCGGGGCAGCCGGCACTGGCGCTGATCTGGTTCGGGGCGGCGGCCGTCTTCGCCATCGGCCTGATGGCGTGCACCAGCTGGCCCACCCGCCGGGGCGAGTGGCTGGCCGGCCTCTGTCTGGGCATGGTGAACCTCGCATCTCTGGTGTGCCTGCTCCGGGCGCTGGGCGAGATCCCCGCCACCATCGTTTTCCCTGCGGTGAGTTGTCTGAGCCTAACCCTCACCACCGCAGGCGCCTTCCTCTTCTGGCAGGAGCGCCCGTCGCGGACGCGTCAGCCTGGGAATGGCCATCGGTATCTTGGCACTCCTACTGGTCGGGGCGCATTGAGGGAGGTGCGGTGGGAGGGAGCGCGGTGGTTGGTCGGGCCGGCACCGAGTGTCGCCGCCAGCCGCCCATGAGGCCGGCCTGAGCGTCCCCGACTCCGGCTACCCCCTCGGCTGGAAGTCAGTGTCTGGGGTGCCTTCGCATGTGCGGCAGGCGCACTCTTCGGAAGGGGACGGCGGCCGGGGCACCGCCCAAAGGTCTCATGTGGCGGAGTGCGCAGGACTCACCGGCCAGTCCACAGGGCTCTCAGAGGTATCCCATCGCGGTTTGACACGGACACGATGTCAGGCCGGCGTCACAGTTCCCAGCAGCGCAAACTTACTTACCGCAGAAGGGATGGGTCACGCCCAGGGAGTATCCTAGCAAAATACTAGGCGCAGTAGGTAATCGCCTAGTATGGAAGGCGTTCGGAGTCGATGGGCGACCGAGTTCGAGCGATGAACCGCATCCCCGAGGCTGCAGAGATGAGACAGTGATGCCGTCGCGGGCCGATTCGAGCCGAGTGCGTTACGCAATGGTGATTGACTTGCGCAGGTGCATCGGGTGCCACTCCTGCGCGGTGGCCTGCAAGGCCGAGAACGACGTGCCTCTGGGAGTGTTCCGCAGTTGGGTCAAGGTCATTCAGAAGGGCCGCTACCCGAATGTGAGTCGATCCTTCCTGCCCTGCCTCTGCAACAACTGCCAGAACCCCATCTGTCTTCGCAACTGCCCGGTGGAAGCGACCTGGCAGCGTGAGGACGGGATCGTGATGGTCAACCCTCACAGGTGCATCGGATGCAAGTACTGCATAGCCTCCTGCCCGTATGATGTTCGGCACGTCAACCCGCTGAAGCGTATCGTCCAGAAGTGTACCTTCTGCGATCACCGTGTTGATGCCGGACTGCTGCCCGCGTGTGTCGAGACCTGCCTAGGACGCGCCCGGATCTTCGGAGATATGAACGACCCCAACAGCGAGATCTCACAGGTGCTGGCCACCAATGCGGTGCATGTACTCAAGCCGGAAATGGGGACGGATCCGCGGGTGTTCTATGTGGGCGCCGACCTGGACGCGATGGATCCCATGAAGGGCACCGAGGGCACGTAGTATGGATGTTCAGACCGTCTACAATGTGCCCCACGAGATCCCGCTGGGCATCCCCATCGCGACCTACTTCTACATGACGGGGCTGAGCGCCGGGTCTTTTGTGATGTCGGCCGTGGCGACCGTAGCGGGTGTGACGCGGTTCAAACCGATCGCGAGGGTGGGGGCGATCCTGGCGCCGGCGCTACTGATGCTGGCCCCGCTCAATCTGATCGTCGACCTGGAGCAGCCTTTCCGGTTCTGGCACTTGTTCGTGTACCTGAACCCACGGTCCCCGATCACTTACGGCTCGTTTCTGCTCACCATCTACCCGATCTCCGGGCTGATCTACGCCTACTTCCTCTTCGGTGCAAACGCGAAGATGGCGAAGGTGTTCGGGGTCATCGGGATACCACTGGCCGTCGCCACCCACGGCTACACCGGCTTCATCCTGGCGTTGGGCAAGCGCCCGCTTTGGTCTACTGCGCTCATGCCGACGCTGTTCATCGTCTCGGCGATGGTCTCGGGAGTGGCGCTGTTGATGGTGGTGACGGTGATGAGGACGTGGCTGTCCCGGAGGGACCGATCCGAAGACGAGAAGGCGCGGACGAAGGCCCTGGTAGTGGAGTTGGGCCGGCTGATGGCCTGGATGATCGTCGCCGACCTGTTCCTGGTGAGCAACGATATCCTGGTGCTGCTGACCTCCAGAACGGAGGAGCTGTACGTCGCCCACATGATGCTGGCAGGGCGATTTGCGCTCCTCTTTCTGGGTGTGGAGATCGGACTGGGCGGATTTCTGCCGATGGGTCTGATGCTGGCTCCGCGAACCAGCCAATCCACCACTGCCGCGTTTGTCTCCGCAGTGCTCGTGCTGGTGGGTGTGTACGCGATGCGCGTGGTGGTGGTGTTCGCAGGACAGAGCGTGCCGTTGCACTGAGAAGCGCTCCAGGTTCAGCCCCGCGGCGCGGGGAGCGGGATGAGAGGCAGGTGCGTGAGCGATGAAGCGGTCGCCGTCAGATAAGCCGGGAGCGGGATCGGGCCTCACCCGGAGGGAGTTCGTTCGCGCCGGGTTGCTCGGCGTGGCGGCCCTGGCTACCGAGGGAACTCGCCGGCTGGCTAGCGGCATGGAACTCCTTGCAGGCGGCAAGCAGGTATCGCGAACCACCGGGCGGGAACGGGTTGCGGTGCCAAGCACCTGCCTGGGGTGCTTCGCCCGCTGCGGGCTCCTCGGCTATGTCGAGGATGGCTACCTGATGAAGCTCGGTGGGAATCCCCCGCACCCGAACAGCCGAGGCCGGCTCTGCGCCAAGGGACAGGCAGGGCTGAATCTGCTCTACGATCCAGAGCGGGTGCTCCACCCCTTGCGACGGGTCGGGCCGCGGGGAGAAGGCAGGTTCCGCGAGGTCTCCTGGGAAGACGCCCTGGGCGAACTGGCGGAGCGGCTGCGCGAGCTGCGCCGCGAGGGAAAGCCGGAGGACTTCGTGTTCCATTCGGAGCGGGACATCACTACCGATGCCCTCGCGCGCCGCTTCACCCACGCGTTTGGCAGTCCCAACTGCATCAACTTCCGCCCGCTCGGCGGAGCAAACAAGTGGTTGGCGCACCAGCTCACCTGGGGCGCCGACTTCGATATGAACGATGTTGCCTACACCGACTACATCCTGAACTTCGGCTCCAATCCCTACGAGGCCCACCTGATGCGCACCAGCTTCGCGCAACGCATCCAGGAAGGGCGGACGGTCCGCTTCTTCGACGGCCGGGTGCACAGCAGGGCGAAGCTCGTTACCCTGGACGTAAGGGCCTCGAACACCGCGGGCAGATCCGATGAATGGCACCCGGTGCGTCCGGGCACGGATGGGCTGATCGCCCTGGCCATGGCCCACACGATCATGGAGGCGGGCCTGCACGATGAGGAGTTTCTGGCGCAGTGGACCAACTACCCGCCTCCGAAGCTGCGGGAGCACCTTTCGCAGTACAGCCCCGCGCGGGCGGCCCGCGAGAGTGGGATGCAGGAGGAGGATATCAGGCGGATTGCGATTGAGTTCGCGACCACCAAGCCCTCCACTACCATCTCAACCGGCGGCTCGACCAAGCACTGGAACGGAGTGCAGAACGAGCGATGCATCGCCCTGCTGAACGCGGTGGCCGGCAATGTGGATGTGAAGGGCGGCCTGTGCTTGCCTCAGCAGTACTCTCTCCGGCAGCCCGAGCCGGAGCCGCCGGAGCCGGAGTCGGCCTCGGACCTGCTGCACCCGGCCGGCCTCCCACTCGTCAGCCAGGGCGTGCCGGACCGGATGCTGTCCCTGGCGGCGGAGGCGAAGCGCACCCTGGGGGTCTATATGCTGTATCGGGCAAACCCGGCCTATGCCGCGCCGGACTGCGCCCGAGCAGCCGAAATGCTTCGAGATGAGCGGCAGGCCCGGTTCATCGTCTGCGTGGACACTCATATCAGCGAAACAGGACTGCTCGCCGACCTGATCCTGCCGTCCACAACGTACCTGGAGGCATGGGAGCTCGATGCTCCCCCCGCCTTCGAGCGCGTGCCTCTGATCAGTCTGCGCCAGCCGGTGGTAAAGCCATTGGGCGAGAGCCGGGGCCTCACCGACATCATGATAAGCCTGGCCCACCAGGTCGGTGGCGGCATGGAGCGGTACCTCGAGTTCGATTCCGCGCAGGGATACCTGCGCCGTCTGGTCGCCGAGATCCCGGAGCTGGCCGGGGCGGGGGGCCTCGCGTACCTCCGGGAGCACGGCTTCTGGTTCAACCGGGCGAGGAAGGCGAACTATCAAGCGTACCGTCAGCACGGGTTCAGCACCCCCTCCAGGAAGTTCGAGATCTACAGCGAGCGGCTGAACGCGGTCGGCATGCCTCCCCTGCCGACATATACTCCCATCCCCTCCCACCAGAACGTGGAGGGAGAGGCACTGGTGCTGGTCACGTTTCAGCCCAATGTCCACACGCACTGGCTGACTGGAAACCAGATGTGGCTCTCGGAGGTGGTGCACGACAACCCCCTATGGATCAACACTCAGACCGCGCACCAACTGGGCATCGGGCAGGGGGATCGGGTGCGAGTCACCTCCAAGGCCGGACGGTTCGAGACGCATGCCTGGGTGACCGAAGGCATTCACCCACAGGTGGTGGCGGTCGGCGATGGCTGTGGTCACTGGGGTTACGGCCATGTTGCGCGGGCCGAGCGCCTCAAGAGCAAGGACCCGGAAACGTCTCTCGTCTGGTGGGGTAAGGGAACGAAACACGGGACTGGCGCGGGCGTGCATCCGAATGTGGCGATCGAGGCGTCAGGCGACCCGATAGGTGGAGGACAGGCGTGGATGGACACGGTGGTGCGAGTCGAGCGGGCCTAGTCTGCCGACTGCGGAACAGTACGCTCACGGCTGGAGAGCCCGATCCACGTCCGCATAGGGGCGGCGCGCTGCTGCCACCTGGGGAATTCCAGACTCATCGGCGGCGCGACGGATGTGGGTGAGGGATGCGGTCATGGGTCGCGTGAAGAGATGATCGGCATGGTCCGGACTGTGATCTCCGAACTCCACCCGACGCGTCTGGTTCAGCGGATACGGAGTGTGCCGTTCTGGATGCTGGCGGTGGGGGGGTGCATAGCCGGCGTCGCCGCGGCCGGTGTGGGCCTGGGGCTGACCTCGTATACCACTCACGCGCGCCAGTTCTGCCTGTCGTGCCACCAGTACCAGCGGATCGCCTTCGAACAGCAGTCCAAGCTGCATCCGAGCAGCGTGGTATGCGCCGACTGCCACCGAGAGGGCCACACCCTGCTGCCCACCCGGTTTGCCGCGGAGGCCTCGGTGGTCCGCGTTCAGTGTCAGCATTGCCACGAGCCGGTCGTCAGCGACGCGCAGCGCGAGTACAAGTACAATCCGATGCACATCAACATCACGCATGCATCTCACCTCAAGCTGCCCGGGGTCACCTGCATCACCTGCCATTACAACGTCGCCCACGACAGGCGCGAGCGTCCCACGAACCGCCCCCCCATGGAGGCCTGCTTCAAGTGCCATAAGGGTCAGCAGCGCGCCTGCGACACGTGTCACCCGAAGGGATCGCTCTCCCTTCCTCCGCGGCGGAGCCGAATCGAGCCCGAAACCTGCGAGAGCTGTCACCTTGAGTGGGACACGCAGAGCTATCTGGTCGGAGGCGCCGGCTTCGCTCACGAAGCCCATCTCTCGGCCGATGTGCGGTGTGAACGGTGCCACAGCTTCGGTGAGTCGCACTGGCAGGTGTCTCTGCCGCAACGAGGGTGCTGGGAGGAGTGCCACCGCAAGCGACCGGCCTCCCATTCGGAGGAACTGGCGAGCGCGACACGGGATCGAGTACCAGGCCGGCGCCCGGGACTGCGCCCAATGCCATCAGACCGAGTTCTGCTCTCGCTGTCATGGCCTCGACATGCCTCATCCCAAGGACTGGCGCGCGTCGCACGCCGGCGCCGCGAAGCGTGACAGAGAGACGTGCAACCGCTGCCACAACCGCGAGTTCTGCCAGGCCTGCCATGCCCACAGCCCACCGCAGTCCCACGACTCAGGGTGGTTGAAAGGACACGGACAGGCCTCTCGCGAGCGGCGCCAGGAGTGCGCGACCTGCCACGAACGAGACTTCTGCGCCCGCTGCCACGAACCCGTGCCACACCCGCAGGGCTGGGCCAGTAAGGGACACCAGGAGGCGGCTCGGCAAAGGCGGAGTGGATGCACCACCTGCCACGCGGACACCTTCTGCCAGGCCTGCCACGGCACCGCGATGCCGCACGACAAGCGCTGGGGGAAGGAGCATGGAAGCAAGGCGGCTGCGACCCCCGCGCTGTGCGCGAAGTGCCACACCACGGACGACTGCCGCCTCTGCCACGACCGCGTCGCGCCTCGGTCGCACGATCGGGAGACCTGGCGCAAAGGGCATGCGTCGGAAGCCACGAAGCAGGCCCAGCTCTGCACCTTCTGCCATGGCGCTGACGCGTGCGACAGTTGCCACAAAGTGGCCATGCCACACCCCAGTGACTGGGTGCTGACGCACAAGCAGCAGGCAAGCTTCAAGCCGGACTCTGTCTGCTACCGCTGCCATTTGTTCGCACAGCTCTGCAGCAACTGCCATGCGGAGCCCCCGAAGCAGCCGTAGCTGTGAGCTGAGAGTTCACCGAAGGGAGGAAACAGTGGGAGAGACGTCACGAAGCGCCAGTAGCTCGCGGCCGACTTCGCTGCCGCCCAGCGACGCCCCGGTCGGCGTCTTCACCTGCGCGGATCATCCCGAGCGGCCCGCGACCGCGCGATGCCTCGCCTGTGGGCGGCTTGTGTGCGATCAGTGCGGAAGCAGTGTTGATGGGCGGATCTACTGCGCCGAGCACGCGGCCGAACGGCGTGAGGCCGCCCGGATCGACTGGTCCGCCGGGGATCTCGCGGAGGTATCGACCCGCGCGATCGGATACGGGGTAGACGCGGTGCTCTTGGCGGCCGCGGGCGCTTTGGTTGCTCTCTACGTCCTGTTGCTCGTGCCTGCATACCAGTTGACCAGATTCTACCTCTGGACAGCCGGCCCGTTCGCCCTACTCCTGGGGGTCTACTGCACGCTCTGCGTCGGCTCGACAGGACGTACCATAGGGCACGCTCTCTTTGGGCTCAGAGTAGTGAGAAGCGATGGCTCGTCAGTCTCGTATGCTCGCGCCTTCGTCCGATGGATCGGCTACCTGCTGTGCACGGCTACGGCTTTCATCGGGTTCGCCATCGCGCTCTGGGACCCGAAGAAACAGGGGCTGCACGACAAACTGGCAGATACCGTCGTCGTGGGAGCCCACGCCTCCACTGCAGTGAAAGTGTGGGCTTCGTTGGTGCTCCTCGGAGCCATCGCCGTGGGGGCTTTCCTGCTCCGCTGGCTTCTGGGCTAGCGCGCCGTCTCGCGAGTTGCTCCTGCTCGCGGGTCAGACGGGAGAGCTCATCGACGACCACGACGTCGAACTCCTGGGCTTTCGCCGCCGCGTGCCCTTGTCCTCCGCCCGCGAAGCCGGCCTGCCTCCCCTTGACCAGCCCGGCCCCGAGCACTAACATTCAGCCCGGACCCGTGCTAGGGGGCGAGACCAGAGGCTTCGGGGCTGGAAGGTGCGGTTACGGGATGGGTGTCGGAGCTGCTGGAGAGGAAGCCGCACAGTTAGATTGGTGTGGACCTGAGGCAGTTGAGCGGACCCAGGGCAGGTGACGCGGGAGGGAACCAGATGAACTTGGCCATCGTCGGCTTCGCCCATGGGCATGTGGGCATGTACGCGGCGGAGATCCAACAGATGGACGATGCCCGTATTGTCTGGGGCTGGGACCACGACGCCCAGCGCGGCGCGAGTCGCTGCGAACAACACGGATGCGAATTCGTGCCCAGCCTCGCTGCCCTCCTCGCGCGCTCTGATCTGTCGGGCGTGATCATCGGAGCCGAAACCAGCATGCACGCTGACCTCGTGGAGGCGGCGGCCGGTGCGGGCAAGAGCATCCTGCTGCAGAAGCCGATGGCGCTCACCCTCGAAGACTGCGATCGGATCGTGCGCGCGGTGGACTCCTCGGGCGTGCGCTTCAGCCTGGCCTGGCAGATGCGGTGTGACCCGCAGAACCAGTGGATCAGGGACGCGGTGCAGTCGGGCAAGATCGGCCAGGTGGTGATGTTGCGTCGACGCCACGGGTTGTCAGCTCACCGATGGGGGTGGCTGGAAACGAGCTGGCACGTCCAGCCAGCCCTGAATCGCGGGATGTGGATGGATGACGCCGCGCACCCGGCCGACTTCCTGTTCTGGGTACTGGGGAAGCCGATCAGCGTGATGGCAGAGATCGACACTCTTCTCAACCCCAAGATCCCGGACAACAACGGCGTGGCGATCTACCGGTTCCCGGGTGGCACCATGGGCGTCTTGGAATGCTCCTTCACCTGCGTCGCGGCGAGGGAGACGACCTTGGTCGTTGGCGAGAGCGGCACCATCGTGCAAGACTACGGGGATGCCGTGTCGTGCGGTGTAACTCCTGTTCCAGAGAACACGCCCGGGCTCCAGTATCTGCTTGCCGGGGAGACCGAGTGGACGCCGGTGAGCATTCCCACGCCTCCGAATCATGGGTATCGCATCCGAGCAGTGGCGCGGCCTGCGGTGGAGTTCTTCCTCGGACAGCGAGAGGCGATCGCAACTGCCGAGGAGGGGCGGGCGAATGTCAAGATGCTGCTGGCCGCTTACCGTTCAGCGGCCGAAGGACGTCGGATCGAGGTGGACTGAGGCTACCCGGATGCCCTGAACCTCAAGCACCAGACACTCCGAGAACGGCCGGCCCGAGAGTGCAAGGCCGGCCACCCGATCCACATGACGTTGCACCAGATCGGGCAGACCTGGCAACGCGTCCACCATCCTACCGCTTGTCGTTTTCAGCCGCCGGTGAAGCTGGCCCCGGCCACCCCCTCGGCCGGGAGTAACTGTGCGACGGTTCGGCCGCGGGCGGGCGCGTGTTCGCCGATCCTTCTGCCGTGAGAGTAGGTCACTCCCGATCGCCCAGTACCTCCCTGATCACTGCAGCCACCGCCTCCGCCAGCACTCGATTCCCATACTCGGTCATATGCACCCCATCTTCACAGATGCAGCGCTCGATGCCAGCACGGATGACGTGTCCGTGCAGGTCGTCCACCCTCGTTCGCCCTGCCGCGCGGAGCGCGACCTGGTTGAAGTGCTCCACGTCGGCTTCCTGGCGGCGGAAGCCCTTGACCGCTTGGTGTCGTGCGTCGATGACCGGAGTGATGGTGGCCCACACCAGCTTCGCTGGAGTACCGCTCCGCAGTCGGCTGAAGACCGTCATCAGGTTCCTGACGTACTGCTCGGGCTCCACCCGGTGCGCGTCGCCTGCGTCGATGGCTAGGTCGTGCAGGCCGCAGTTGAGGTGAATCAGGTCTGCTTCCCGGCCGAGGGCCCATGCCTCCAGGTGCGCGAGCAGATTCGCGCTGGTACCTGCGTTCTCCTCCGGCTGCCACACCTCGGCCCAGCTGGCAAGGGAGGCGCGCACCAGCGGGCCATAGGCCATGGCAATCGAGTCCCCAATGATGATCACCTGCTTCATGCCTACTCCTCTCCTGCGGACCCCGAGCCACGCTTCCAGGGCCGGTTAGTCGCGCCTTGCGTCGGTGTCGCGCGCTTGCCCTGCGCGTAGGCCTACAGCAGCGTCCGTAATCGCTCTAGAGTCGCTGGGCTGTGCCCTTCGAACTGGTTGTTGATGAAGACGAAGCCTCGATGCACCTGCGTTGATAGGGACTTGATGAAGTCCGCCCACTCCTGCAACGCGCCATCCTGGGGCCGGTGCACCCGCGCGAAGTCGGGGAAGACGCCATGGCGGCCCAGCAGTCGCAGGTAAGCGAAGTCTGTCGTCACCTCCCGGAGGCGCGGATACCAGGGGTGATGGGCCATCGCCAGCCCCATGTTGAGGGAGCGCAGCAGTGCCAGAGCATTGGCCTGACTCACCCAAGACCGATGCCGGAACTCGACCGCGTAGCGGAATGCTGAGGGTAACCCCGATAGGAATCCCTCCAGCTTGGGAAGCTGGTCATGACCAAAGCTGGGATGAAGCTGCACCAGGATGGGCCCTAGCCTGTCGCCGAGCCGGGAGATGACATCGGTGAAGGCCGCGACCAGGTCGCCGGTGCCTTCGAGCAGCTTCTCGTGGGTGATCTCGCCGGGCAGCTTGGGGCAAAACAGGAACCCCTCCGGGGTGCGATCCCGCCAGCCTTCTACCGCCTTGGCAGAGGGTATCCGGTAGTAGGTGCTGTCGATCTCCACAGAGTTGACGCGACTGGCGTAGTAAGCCAGTTCGTCCTTGGTGCCAGGAGGGTAGAACGTGCCCTTCCAGTCGGGGTATGACCAGCCGCATGTTCCGAGTCGTATCTCCATGCCTGATCCCCTGCGGTGAGTGCAAGCGCGCCGCTAGCGTATCTCCCGCCCCCAACTGAGTGTGCAAGCGACTGCACGCCGCCACTCCTCTCGCCATCGGAGGCGTGTTTCTGCGTCCGCGCTCGGGCGGAAGACACGGTCGGCCGGCTGCCGGCCGGCCAGCTCCTCGACCGAACGGTAGCGCCCGACCCCCAGCCCGGCGAGCATGGCCGCGCCCACCGCCGTAGTCTCGAGCAACCTTGGGCGGATCGCTGGCAGGCCGAGCAGATCGGCCTGGAACTGTATGAGGAAGTCGTTCTCCGCCGCGCCCCCGTCCACCCGCAGCTCGCTCAGCGCAGGGCCCTCACCTGCTCCCATCGCCTCCAGCACATCGGCGACCTGGTGGGCGATGGCCTCGAGCACGGCCCGCACCAGATGCGCGCGGGAGGCGCCGCGGGTTAGCCCAACGATGGTGCCGCGGGCCTCCGGCTCCCAGTAGGGTGCACCTAGTCCCACGAAGGCCGGAACGAAAGTCACGCCGCCGGTATCGGGCACTGAGCGCGCCAGCGACTCCGTCTCTGAAGCGGTGTCGATGATGCCCAGCTCATCGCGCAGCCACTGGACTGCGGCCCCGGCGATGAAGACGCTCCCCTCCAGCGCGTAGCTGGTGATGTCACCTATCTGCCAGGCGATGGTGGCGAGCATCCCTGGTCGTGGATGGGGGCGCTCGGTACCTGTCTGCACCAGCAGGAAGCATCCCGTCCCATAGGTGGCCTTGGCCTGCCCGGGGGCGGAGCAGCCTTGCCCGAAGAGGGCCGCCTGCTGATCCCCTGCGATGCCGGCGATGGGCAGGCCGGCAGGGATCGGGCCCTGGGTCACGGTTTCGCCGGCTACGCCGGCGCTTGGTACGATCCGGGGCAACAGGCCGGCGGGGACACTCAACGCCTCGAGTAGCTCGGAATCCCATGCTACCTTGTCGATGTCCAGCATCAGGGTGCGGGAGGCGTTGGAGGCATCGGTCACGTGCGCTCCGCCGCCTGTCAGGTTCCATACCAGCCACGAATCCACCGTGCCGAAGGCGAGTTCGCCTCGTTCCGCCCGGCTGCGGAGCTCCGGATCGGAGTCGAGCAGCCACTTCACCTTGGGCCCGCTGAAGTAAGGGTCCAGCAGCAGGCCCGTTCGCCTGCGGACCAACTCCTCCAGCCCATCGGCCCGCAGCGCCGCGCAGATCGCGGCGGTCCGCCGGCACTGCCACACCACAGCCGGACACACGGGCCGACCGGTTGATCGCTCCCAGAGCAGAGTAGTCTCACGCTGATTGGTGACCCCCAAAGCAAGCAACTCGCGTGCAGTGACCCCGCCCGACTCCAGCGCGCGACCGACCGCCAGCAGGACCGACTGCCACAGCTCCACCGGGTCCTGCTCGACCCAGCCCGGGCGCGGGTAGCGCGATACCACCGGAGCGTAGCCCTTGCCCCTGAGAGTGCCGTCGGCGTTGAGCACAAGCGCAGTCGTCCCGGTGGTGCCCTGGTCAACGGCTAGGAGGAAGTCAGGCGAGGGCCGCCCCTTGCGCCCACACCGCTGTTGGCTCATCCGCGAGGACCCTCCTGCTATCCGGGATAGGCATTCTGATCATGGCCTCTTCGCCAGGCTCGGCACCCCAGCCGCTCCACCGTGGCGCGCCCTCTGCCCGCGTCAGAAGGTAGTGGGACACCGGCAGCAGTCCTGCCAGCTTCTCTGCCAGTGCCAGTCATTCGGCACGTGTCAGCTAGCGACAGAGCAGTTCTGACTAGCCGTAGTGCCGCCCCGGTCGCAAGCAGACCGCTTACGGCGTCGCGTACTGCTCCTCCCACAAGTGAGGATCATAGGGGGCGCGGCGACCGGGACATGCCGTCCGCGGACACAGGCGACAGCTCTCAAAATCCGTCTCGGTCTCGAACAGCATCCCGGAGACAGACTTCAGCGGGACCATCAGGAAGCTATCAGTGAGCCTTACGCCGATCTCCGCCTCTACGTCCGGGAAGAGGGAGAACAGCTTGAGCTGTTGGTCTATGGGCCAGTCGGCAAGCGACCCGGGCGCCATGTGCGCCATACGACCAGGCCTGAACTTGGCATCGATGTGTTCCTGCAGATGCGCCCTCGCCGCGGATAACGCCATGATTCTGATCTCGTCGAGCCAGTACGCATGCAGGGGATCCTTGGGTACAACAGGCACGTTCTCCAGCTCAGTCCCGCAGGTGGCTATGTAGGGGAAGGCGCGATGTACCTGGTCGAGATTCACCCGGAGTACACGACTAGTGAAGATCACGCCGCCGACATCAACCGAGTCCGTACGCCTATCGCAGACGGCAGACACGTCGTAGATGGCCTTGGGGCTGACGACGGGCGTGACGGCGCGAAGGAGTTCGCGCAGAGACCGTGCATCTTCGGCGTCCCCGCCGATGCGCAATCGCGACGACACCCGCTCTAGGCTCAGGTCAACAGGTATCTGGCTCAGGACTTCCATTTTGCCTCCAGCACAGTGCGGGCAGACCGGGCATCAAGATTGGCTCCCGCAGAGCAAGTTCCGCTTCCGGGAATGGCCGTCCTGCCAGCACGCGAGGTGCGTGCTAGCCACCCGAGAAGCCGGCCCAGTGCACCCCCGACTCCGGCTACCCCCTCGCCCGAAGGCCTCGACCGGGGCTACCTATGAGGATGCATGCGGCATGGCATAGCAACCGCGCGCGATCCGGTGCTCGTTCTATGGCATGCCCCATCCTCGGTGCCTCCCAGCGCAGGGGTGTGCACGAAGGGAGCGAATGCCACGGGAGATGCCGTACAAGCATCCTGGGAGCCAGATGAGTATCTGGAACACGCGGGAGGCGAACGATGGACGTGCATGAGGTGATAAGGACGCGGAGGAGTGTGCGGAGCTATCGGGAGGATCCGATTCCGGAGGAGGTGCTGAACCGGGTGCTGGAGGCGGCGCGGGTGGCGCCCTCGGCGGGCAACGGGCAGCCGACGCGACTGGTGTTGGTCACGGAGCCGGAGGCGCGCCGGGAGTTGGCGGCCCTGTGCGGAGACCAGGCCTTCATCGCGGAGGCGCCGGTGGTAGTCGTCGCGTGCGGTCGCAACCTGCACCTGAACTCGACAACGGAGGGGCCGAACCTGTGGGTGCTGGTAGACGGCGCCATCGCCCTGGATCACCTTACCCTCGCGGCCCGGGCGGAAGGACTTGGCACCTGCTGGATCGGCGTCATCGGCAGCAAAGAGGTGAAGCAGTTCGTCGGCCTCGCGGAGGATATGGACGTAGTGAGCGTCACTCCCCTCGGCTACCCCGCCTCCCCGGATGCCTTCCGCGTCCCCGGCCCGCACGTGCCGATGGAGGAGTTCGCGCGGCGGGAGCGATGGGCGTAGCCGCATCGGATACCCCTAGGCACCAACGCACCGCGCCACGTGCCAGGCCTCAATCGCCTGGCCGGTCTGTACTCTACCTATCTGCCCCCCTGAGCACGGCAGATGCAAGCCTCCTCGCGTGATCTCGGACATCGACGGGCCACGACTCAGTCTGGTCGTCGAAACGCTCCTGATCTCCCGCGAAGAAGGCTCTGGTCGCCTCCTCGAACCCGGGCAAGTTCCCGGCCAGGGCAGACATGAACCTGTAGGCCGCCTCCTGCGAGCGCCGAAGGCGATCCTTGCCTTCGTTCCTGCGCCGCGCCTGCTCGACGAGCTTCCGGAGCGCGACAGAGGCGCCCCCGGGCTGGCTGCTGAGCCAGTCCCAGTGCCGCGGTAACAGGGTGACCTCGCGGGCGACGACTCCCAGCCGCGGGCGCCCCGGACCGCGCGGCACTTCCCTATCCGGCTGGCCCGGAGCAGGGACTGGCACGCCCTCTCTTGCCATCTCTGCGAGCCGCCTCAGTACGTCCCCGGCCGACCCGCGGAAGTCCACCTCGATCTGCTCGCGGTTATGTCGTCGAAGATCAGGACGGGGGCCTGCTCACCGCCGTCGATGACCTCCTTGGTGCTCAGGGCGACCTGCGCTAGCTCACCGGACGCGACCCGCCGAAAGCCCGCGAATGCGGTGCAACGTATCTGACCCCCGCTTCGAACCCGCGACCTCGGCCCTCCGAAGCCACCACCTGCTGGCTTCACCGGCGATTGGTAGGGACATGTGGGTTCGACCTCCTCCAGACAAGGGAGGGCACACGATAGAGCAGAGAGCCCGTCAGAGCAGGGCGACGGCGGTTCTGCGGTGAAACGGCAGCTTGAGGAGTCACCATGAGTCCATCCGCCAAGATCCCCGTGCCAGCGCCGCTTGTGCCGAACGGCGCGTGGGCGAGCGCGCTCGACCGTCATCCGCGTCTTCTCGGTCCGCGCGGCCACGTGCAGGAGATGGCAAGGGAGAAGCCCGACCTGTATCGGCTGATCCGCAACGACCCGACTGTCTCCACCGCGGGCGACATCCAGAAGGCGATGGCCGCCGATCCGGCGCGGCACAGCTTCGAGGTGTTCCAGACCGCCGCCTTCGCGGCCGGTATCCGCCACCAGATCGAGGGCCTGTCGCCGGAGCTGATCGCGCCCTTTCTCCTCGCCGCGAAGGAGCGGATGGCCAGAGGTGTGACCAATCGCCACCAGGACTCGTGGGTGTGGATGACCGATGTGGCGCTGGTCTACGACATGTTCCACGAGCACCTCTCGCCCGAGGACCGGCAGGCGACGATCGACTGGCTTAACCCGCACCTGGAAGCGTTCACGGACGATGAGAATCCCTTCCATAACTCGTGCCTTTCGAAGATCCAGTGCTACCTGCGGGTGGCCTATGCTACCTGGGGAGAGAACCCGCGGGCGAAGGAGTTCCGGGACCACGCATTGGCAAAGCTCTACGAGAACAAGGTGGTACCGGTGCTGCGGGAGTTCGGTGCGGGCGGCGGGTGGACAGAGTGCGGCTGGTACCAACGGCACTCGCCGTGGCACCTCGTGGAGGCGCTGGAGCTGGCGCGGCGGGTGGAGGGCTACGACGGGTTCCAGCAGGCGCCGCGGTTCTTCTACCAGCGGCTGGCACACGACCTGGCGCAGTCCTATCCGACGCCGCGGCCGGACGGCACGGAGCGCTTCCCCCCTGAGGGAGACGGGGGCGATGCCTACTGGTGGGGAGACGAGTCGGTGCGCCACCTGCGCACTGTACTGGCGCAGTACTTCCGTGGCTCGGAACTGGCGCGGTACGTGGCGAACCAGCGGCCTGCAGGGCCGCTGCCGCCAGCGCGCATCCCCAACTTCCTCTACGAGGAGCCTCCGGAGACGCCGCTGCCAATGACAATGAGCACCTTCCCGACTGCACATCTCGTCTCCGGCATCGGCAAGGTCTACGCCCGGAGTGATTGGTGTGAGGACGCCACCTGGTTCCGCTTCGAGTGCAGTGGCTTCTGGTGCAACCATCAGCACTACGACGTGGGCAACTTCGAGATCTTCCGCCGCGATCCGCTAGCCACGGAGAGCGGAGAGTATCTGTGGGGCGGCCCACATGCCATCAACTGGTACATCCGCACCATCGCCCACAACTGCCTCCTGGTCTACCAACCGGGTGAGGACTCCTGGCAGCGGATGCGCGATGGCGGCGCCACACCTCCGGCCAATGATGGCGGCCAGGCGAAGCGGTGGGACTGGGTGAAGCAGGGCCTCGAGGAGTGGAAGGGCGTCCCCGAGCACCGCCGCGGCGCGATCACCGCCTATGACAACCAGCCCGGACACCTCTACGTCGCCGGCGACTGCACCAACGCCTACGCGCCCTCGAAGCTGGCGAGGTGGACGCGGCAGATCGTCTTCGTGCGCCCGCACACCTTCGTCGTCCTCGACCGGGTCGTGAGCACGAGGCCGGAGTACGAGAAGACCTGGCTGCTGCACATGCGGGACGAGCCGACCGTGGAGGGCGACACAGCCACTGTCCCCGGTGATGCGGGTCTGTCGACTGGCGCCGGCCTCGTCGTCCAGACCCTCCTCCCCGCGCCCGCGACCATCGAGAAGATCTGCGGCTATACCTACCGCGGGCAGACCTTCGAGGCCGACGTGAACCACCACTCCACGAAGGCCAACAGGTGGCGCCTCGAGGTCCGGCCCGTGGGGGCCCAGCGGGAGGACGCGTTCCTTCACGTTCTCTCAACGGCCGACGCGCCGGAACGGGCGAAGCTCATAGCGCGCGATAGCAGGCTCGGGGCCCGAATCGGAGACACCGAAGTGTTGCTCGGGGAGAGCGGCGGTGTGCTGACGGTCGGCGAGCGCCGGTTCGCACTGGTGAAGTCAGTGCGAACGGGTCGGTTCGAGTGAAGCGGCGCTGGTTTCCCTGCTCGTTGTGGCTCTGTGGATTTCCGCGAACGGCGCGTTCGCCTCATCACATCAGTGGTGCCAGTGTTGAGGTACGATCATTCGCGTCCGAGATTCCGCCTGAGTGGATGCCGGAGGCGAGGACGTTCGTCTGGGCAAACTGGCAACAGCGCCGACCACTGCGCACGGCCGGTCACGCGGTGGGACTGAGATAGCGCGTGGTATCAGCACCTGGAGCAGGCCGAAGCTGCCTGTCCTTGCCAACCATCTCTGAAGCCGACCTGGTGTCCCCCGACTCCGGCTACCCCCGCGGCTTGGAGGCCGTGGCCGGGGGCTCCGTGACGGAGAACGATACCCGGAGGCGCCGCCCAAGTACAGTCACATGGTTGAATGCCCAGGATTCGCCGACGGGTGAGAGGGCTATCAGACATGTCTCGCTGCATTGCCACGACCTCGTATCCATAGTGGCGCGCGGCCCTCTGATCGCTCTCAAACTGTTCCGGGCGCAGATCAAGAACAGTCGTGGTGGCCCCAAGCAGAGAGAACACCGCGGACTGCTGCCCGCCGCCGCCCGCGAGACAGAGCACCTCTTTTCCCTGAACGTCCGCCATCATGACCCGGTCGACAGGGTCGTCGCAGTAGGGTTAGGGAAGCCTGTCGGTATGTCCCTCGCGGTATTTGCGGTAGGCCTCAGTGTCGAGGTCGAGCCACGGGATGGTCCAGTAGCTGCCTTTGACAACCTCCTCACGGATCGTCTCCAGGTTCCGCCGCGCGGTGCCATCCCGCAGCGCCAGGTGTCGCCTGTCGCTCGTGGGAAGCTCATCTGACACGGGCTGCCTCCTCGCTCCTGCGCGAATCCCCGCCCGCCGCTCTCATAGACCTCCCATCCTACCCACGCCCCCTGACGCGGTCAAGCAATCCAGTGAGCTCGTCGTGCGCCATGGAGAGGCCGGCGGGAACGCCGCGAAGTTAGCGGACTGACCTCGCAACAGGGGCAGGTTCCGGGTTTCGCCTGCCGAAAATACCCTCCGTGCGGCTTCCGGGATGGCGGCACCATGAGGGCACGATGAAGGTAGGGGTAGTCGGCGGGACGGGCAATATCAGCAGCAGCTTCGTGAGGCTGCTACTGCAACTCGGCCATGAAGTGGTGTGTTTCAACCGAGGCCGGAGCGGACCGGTGCCGGAGGGCGCGCGGGTCGTGCAGGGCGACCGCCGGGCCGACCGGGAAGGCTTTGAGCGCGTCATGCAGGGCGAGCAGTTCGATGCTGCCATCGACATGATCTGCTTCACCAAAGAGGACGCGGAGAGCAGCCTTCGCGCCTTCCGTGGCGTGGGGCACTTCGTGCACTGCTCCACCGTGTGCACCTACGGGGTGCGGCGCGACTGGCTGCCGGTGACCGAAGACCATCCCCTCTACCCGATCAGCGACTACGGGCGGCAGAAGGTGGAGGCCGACACCTGCTTCCTGGCGGCCTACTACCAGGAGGCATTCCCCGTCACTATCATCAAGCCCGCAATGACCTATGGCCCGAAGATCGGGATGCTCCGGCAGATCGCCTGGGAGTTCTCCTGGATCGATCGCATCCGCAAGGGCAAACCTATCATCGTCTGCGGCGACGGCAACGCGCTCTGCCAGCAGCTCCACGTGGACGACGCGGCGCCCTGCTTTGCCCATATCCTCGGGCGGCCCCGCACCTTCGGCCAGGTGTACAACATGGTGGCCCGCGAGGTGCGCACCTGGGCGCAGTATCACCGCACCATGATGCAGGTGCTGGGCCGGGAAGTGGAGCTGGTGGGGGTGCCCTTCGAGGACCTGCTCACCCACGAGATCCCTGGCGTGGATCTGCTCCGCGACGAGTTCGCCTACCACACCTTCTACTCCGCGGAGAAGCTCTTCCGCGACGTACCGGAGTTCCGCCCCAAGATCTCGCTCGCGGAGGGCATGACCCAGGTCGTGGGGGCGATGGATCGGGAGGGGAGAGTGCCCAACGCGGACGAGGTTTCCTGGGAGGACCCCATCATCGCCGCGCAACGGCGAGTACGACAGATGGGGACGAGACCTGAGGCCCACTAAGCGGGCCTGCTTGGAGTAAGCGCGCCTCTGGGTATCGCGTTCGGGTTGGGCGGTCGGAGGCCTGTGGCTGGACGTTCCGCGGTTCGAGTGGTAGCGGAAGCGATGCCTGAGGGGCTACTGGTCGGCGCGGTTGAGGTAGACATGACTCCGCCGGCCGGGGTCGCCTCGTCAGCAGCCTGGAGTCGAACCCCTTGCGAACCGCCCAGAGAGCCGACGCCAGACACCCTCCGACTCCGGCTACCTCTCGGCTGGGAGTCACTGTCGGAGGTCCCATCGCGCACCGTCGGGAGGATGCCCCCTCCGGATACGGTAGACGAAACTCGCGGATCGGCGGCATGGTGTCAGGCCGGCCTCGCAGGCCCGGGGCAGGGACACCCGATGGCCGCCGGCCCCGGCGTCACTTCTGCGGGCAGCCGCTGAAGGTGTAGCTATACAGATCAAACTCAGCGGAGGTGGAGGCCAGTCGCAGCTCGTGGGCGGCAAAGGGACCCCGGATGACATTGTACATGCGCGGTAGGGTCACGGTCAGATAGGAACCGCGAGAGTCGTAGCTGATGTCATCTCCCTTGGTGCCATTCGGGATGGATTTGCCATCGAGGAATGCGTAGACCTTGTAGCTCCTGCCGTTCGGCGTGCCGACCACCACGTTCACCTCGCTCGCCCGATAGCGCAGCGAAATGGAGTCCTGCAGGCCGGTCGTGGCGCGGGCGTGCTGAAGGCTCTGAGCGCGCGCGACGAAGAGGCCGGCGGCGTAGATGCTCCCCTCGGCTCGCTCTCCCGGCGCGGTGAACTGAATCGGCTGACCCAGCTTCCATCCCCGAGGGAGGTTGCCCATCGAGTGGTACTCGGGATGCGGGTTGGCGTACTGCTCCGGCGTCTCGTCCTGGCAGACCACGTCGGGCCGGTCGCCCGGGCGCGCCGGCGACAGAGGCTTAGGGAACTTCGCTCCGGGATGCGTCTTCTGCAGCAGCCTCTGGATCAGCAGCTCGGTGTCCTGGTACCCGCCCTCCCCCTGGCGCTGCTCCACTAGCTTGCCTTGCTGATCGAAGAGGTACTTGGAGGGCCAGCTGTGCTCATGATAGGCCTGCCAGTTCCTGTACTGGGGATCATTGAGGATGGGATAGGCCAACCCGTACAACTCCGTCGCCGCGGCAACCAGCCGCTTCGACTTGTCGAACTCGAACTCAGGCCGGTGGATGCCCACGATCACTAGCCCGTAGCGGACGTAGCGCTGGTGCCACGCTTTCAGGTAAGGGAAGGTGCGGAGGCAGTTCACGCAGGTGTACTCCCAGAAGTCGACGAGTACCACCTTCCCCCTGAGTTCGCTCCAGGTCAGCGGGCCGGAGTTGATCCAGTCGCTCGCGGCTCCTACGAATTCCGGCGGCGAGGACCCGTCAGGCAACTCGGCCCGCGCCCCGACCAGTCCGAGCTGCAGTTCTGCGAGGAGTGCGATTGCCACGGTCAGTATGAGCGACTTGCGTGTCATGTGGTCTCTCCCGTCGCCGCGATTCTAGCCGGCCGGCAGTACTGCACGTAGGCCCATCCAGGCACACTCATGAGCCTTGTGCCTCTCCCGGCACAGGTGGCATCCGCCCCCTTGGAGATCTCCGATCGTCGTTCAGTGGCGCGGGGTGCCGAAGCCTCCAGCCCCCTCCGTAGGGTAGACCTGTCTGCGGGTGTCGAGTGCCCCTAGGACCGCGCTGGGGGTGTCCGGAGCTTGCCCCGGCTGACTCCCTCCCGTATCATCTTGGGCCGACAGGGCGGCGCCCTCGGGCGCCGCGCTCTTTGGGAGTCAGTGCGGTGGGGATCTGCGAAGCATCTGGCGTCTGCTGAGGCAAGGCCGCTCGCGCGCGGTATCCAAAGACCCGTCCTTTCCCCAGAACGCCTTTCGGGCAGTCTGACGGGCCCTCGACACCCGCACCTGGGACCAAGGATAACACCGACTAAGCGGGGAAGGAAACCGCCCAGGAGTGCCCGGACAGGGCTCCTGAGGTGCACACCCGGCGCGCACGCCCACAGAGGAAGGAGTGCCCATGGATATCCCACGCCCACCCCGGCCCGAGGAGATGGACGAGCTGCACCGGCTGGGTGCGCTCTGCTTCGGCTCCGATCCTCCGGCCCCGCGCACCAGTAAGAAGCTCCCGAGGGTGCCTGCGGGGGCCCGTATCATCGCCCTCGACGGCAGGCCCGTTAGCACCATCTACATGACCTACAACCACCTTTTGCTGGAGGGAGCGAAGGTGAAGGTGGTGAGTTTTGGCGGGGTGTGCACGCATCCCGACTACCGCGGACGCGGCCTCGCCTCGCGACTGCTGCGGGCATGCATAGACGAGGCGACGGCAGCGAAGGCGACGCTGCTGATCATCTCCGGTGACCAGGGTCTCTACCGGCGCGCCCATGCTGTGCCATGTGGCCCGGTGTGGCAGGCGACGGTGCGGCCGGGCGACGCTCCCACCGAACTGGGCGCGGTGACAGTGCGCCGCGCCGGGCCCGAGGATTGGAGCGCGGTGACTCGACTGCACCAGGCCGAGCCGGTGCGTTTCCTGCGAACTGCCAGGGACTACGCCGGCCATCTGCACCACGAGTACCAGCGAGTGTGGATGGTGGAGCATGCTAGCCGGCCGGTGGCCTACTTCTGCCTCGCGCATGTGTGGGGCCGTGTGCCGCGCACGGTGCGCGCGTTGGGCGAGTACGCGGGATCGCGGGCGGCGCTGCTCGACAGCCTGGAGCCGCTGTTCGCGACCGGGAGTGTGACGGAGCTTCGGGTGGCATTCCCCCAGTACGACGAGGAGTTCACGTATCTGTGTCGCACTCGCGGGTTGGCATTCCGGCCCGGCACCATCCCGGATCACACCATCCGCCTGCTCAGTCTGCCGGGCCTGATGCGGGCCCTGCGGCCGTACGCGCTGGCGCGGCTGTCGCCCGCGGAGGTGCGCGGGCTCCGGTTCAAGCAGACGGAGGCGGCGTGCCGGTTCGCCTATGGCGATGAAGGCCAGGAGATGGACCTGTCGCAGGCGGGCAGGTTAGTGCTGGGTGGGCCGGGCGCGCCAAAGGTGGAGGGCGAACTCGGAGCGGTGCTCGCGCGCCTTCTCCCCATCCCGGTACCACTGCCGGGACTGAACTACGTGTAGCGTCAGAGAGTCGCCTCACCTCCTGCGCCCAGGCGGGGTGCCATGGACACTCGATCGGCTGGCACGTGCAGAAGAGCCGCGGGTCACGGTCTATGAGCTTGCCGCTTGAGCCGGGCCGCGATGGCGCCCACTTGAGCAACGCCCGCCTTAGCGGTATCATGGGGCCTCGACATCCGCACCGGTGATCGGGCCGAGGCAAACCGTGTGGCTGGCGTCTGCCGATCACCTCCAGCAGGCCGGAGGCAGTCCGATCCCGCCGTAGCGAGCATCGGATGGTTGGCGAAGGGGGCCTTGATGGCTGTTCGAAGGAAGTGCGGGACGTTCCTCCGGTTGGCAGTGGCGCTCGCGCTCTGCGCGGTGGCGAGCGGAGCGCAGTCTGAGGGAAGGGCTCCTGCTGGATCGGCCGCACCTCAGCCGATGCCGCCACATCCCGGCCTG
The DNA here is from genome assembly GCA_963699135.1 of uncultured Armatimonadota bacterium. Taxonomy (GTDB): domain Bacteria; phylum Armatimonadota; class Hebobacteria; order Hebobacterales; family Hebobacteraceae; genus JBEKKD01. The sequence continues at coordinate 4,437,461 of OY969415.1, forward strand.
CTCGAGCGCATTCGCGCCCAGGGCTACACCACCGCCACAGTGGTCAGCCTCCAGCGGCTTTCACGACTCTCGCGCGCCAAGGGAGTGGATCGCCCCCAGCCCATTTCGGCCCCGGTGACAGGTACCCGGCCGGCCCTGGTCCTGCTCGTGGATTACTCGGACCGGACCCACAACTCCCTCTCCACGCCTTCTCTCTACAGCACCATGCTGTTCTCCGTGGGTACCTATCCGGCCCCGGGCAGTATGCGCGATTTCTACCGTGCCGCCTCCTTTGCTAGCTACGATATCTCCCCGGCCGGAGTGGACGCCGCCTGGCGCCAGGTCTCGCACGCCCACAACTACTACGCCAACGCGGACGGCGTGGCGGGCAGCGACGACGACTACGGGTGGGGGACTTACCCCCAGAACGCCCAGGGGCTGGTGGCGAATGCGGTCGCCGCCGCCAATCCGTACGTCAACTTCGCCAGCTTCGCGGTCGGCGGTGTGGTTCAGGGACTGTTCGTCATCCATCAGGGGCCCGGCGGTGAGGTCTCCGGCGATCCGTCTGACATCTGGTCCCACCAGTGGAGCCTGAACGCCCACGCTGTGACCGTGGACGGAGTCATCGTGGATGACTACTCCATGGAGCCCGAGTACGTCTACGCGCCCGGGGACTCCACTATCGGCGTCTTCTGCCATGAGTATGGCCACGTGATCGGCTTGCCCGATCTCTATGACACCGACTATACTTCCGCGGGCCTGGGCGCTTGGAGCCTGATGTCCTTTGGCTCCTGGAACGGACACGGCGCCAGTTCCGACGGAAGCTCACCGGCCTATCCCGACGCCTACTGCCGCGCCCAGTTGGGCTGGATCACGCCCCAGGTCCCGACGACCACTGTGCCCGGCGCCAGCCTGCCCCAGGTGGAGGACACCCCCACCGTCTACAAGCTCTGGACGGGCGGCGCCGCTAGCTCGGAGTACTTCCTGCTGGAGAACCGCCAGCTCGTCAGCTTCGACAAGGATCTCCCTGGCAGCGGTCTACTGCTCTACCACGTGGACGAAACCGCGGACCAGACCAATGACTGGCGCCCCCTGGTGCTGTTGGAGCAAGCGGACGGGTACTCGGACCTGCAGTACTACTACAACTTGGGCGACACCGGCGACCCCTACCCAGGAAGCAGCGGCAACCGCAGCGCCACAGCTAGCACCAACCCCAGCACCCTATCGTACGCGGGCGGCGATACTCAGGTCTCGGTCGGAGGCATCAGCGACTCCGCCGCGACTATGACCGCGGATCTGGGCGTGATCCCGCCCACCACGCAGGCTCACTTCAGCGAGATCGGCGCGGCCATGAACCTGCCTACCGGCATCGGAGGGGCCTGGGGCGACTATGACAATGATGGCTACCCCGACCTCTATGTCGATGCGATGTGGGGCTCCCACCGCGCGACGCTATGGCACAACAATGGCGACGGCACATTCACCGAGGTCGCGGTGCAGATGGGTCTGCACGCCGACTCCGCCTCGTGGGAGGACTGGGCCTGCGCCTGGGGTGACTTCAACAACGATGGCCGCCTGGACCTGATCGTCTCCGGCGGAGGCCACCCCATCTTCCTGTATCGGAATGACGGCGGCTACTTCTCCGAGGTCGGCGCGGCCGCCGGCCTGGCCTATGACCCGAACACGCGCGCCCATGGCCTCGCCTGGGGCGATTACGACGGTGACAACTGGCTCGACTTATATGTAAGCTACGGGTTCAGCACCGCCTCCATCCTCTACCACAACAACCGCGATGGCACGTTCACCAACGTCACTAACCAGGCGGGGATGGAGTTCTCGCCGGTTGGGCTGGGAACGGGCACTGCCTGGGCCGACTACAACAACGATGGACTCCTGGATCTACTGGTGGCCCAGGAACGCCAGGCCACCGGTACGCCCAGCCCGCAGCGCCTGTACCGCAACCACGGTGACGGCACGTTCAACGACATGGGTGTCGCCGCTGGTCTGGGTGAGACAGACGACGCGGCAGGAGTAGCGTGGGGAGATTACGACAACGATGGCGCGGTGGACCTCTACCTGACTGCCAACCACCCTCGGCCCCACTGGCTCCACCACAACAATGGTGACGGCACGTTCACGGATACCTTCGCGTCGGCCGGCCTGGAGGCGGATCAGGCCGAGGCCGCCGGCGCCGCCTGGGCGGACTACGACAATGATGGTTACCTCGACTTCGTCGTGGGCAACGCGGGCAATGGCTATCGCCCGTTCCTGTACCGCAATGACGGAGATGGAACGTTCACCGAGCGGTCGGTCCAGGAGGGAATGACCGCATCTCGACGCTATCTGGCCATGGTGTGGGCCGACTATGACCTGGACGGCAAGCCCGACCTGTTTGGCTCCGCTAGCGTAGAGAACAGTTACTCCACGCTGTATCACAACGACGGCGCCGACAGCGACGGCAACTGGCTGCGCGTTCCGGACCCTTACCAGCGCCACTGGCAACGCCAACGATGGTTCTCCCGTCCGCGACGCGATTGGGGCTCGCGTCGATGTGGATCTTGACAATAGCACGGCGTTCGCCCCGGGCCGTACGCGGCTGCGCTTCATTGACGGCGGCTCCAGCTTCTGCGGGCAGAATGAGCAGGTGGCGCAGTTCGGGCTGGGGGCCGTAAGCACGGTGGCGGTTCGGGTCACTTTCCCCAGCGGTTCTGTTGTCGTTCGCAGCGATGTGTCAGCGAATCAGCAGATCGTCCTGCGCGACGGCGGCCACGGGCTGGGCTGGCTTCAAGGGACGGTTACGGATGTCTCCACCGGCGACCCGATCAGCGGCGGGACCGTGTCGTGCGCGGAGCGTCAGGCCACAACTGACGGCGCAGGGGCCTACCGGATTCCGAGCGAGGGCGTCGGCCTCCCGGCCGAAGTGAGTCTGCTGGTCTCAGCGAGCGCTCCCGGCTTCGCCACGCTCGCACTCGACGATGTGATCGTTCCCTCCGGAGCAGGTCAGACGCTTGACTTCGCGCTGACGCCGGCGGGCGCGATCGGGGGAATCGTGCGAGACGCCTTGCTTTCCCTGCCCATCTCCGGCGCCACCGTGACCTGCGGCGCGCAGTACACGACGACGGATGCCAATGGCTCCTACCTGCTCACCGAGGTACCCATGGGGACCGGTTACTCGCTGACGGCAACGGCGCCGGACCACCAGGCAGGACTGGTTACCGGCATCGCCGTCACCAGAGGCGAGACCACAACCGTGGATATCAGCCTCACCCCCGTTTCCGGCGCGATCTCCGGCATCGTGAAAGACGCCGCCAACCAGTCCCCCATTTCGGGAGCGACCGTGACCTGCGGCTCGGTGACTGGAATCACCGGGGCCGATGGCAGCTATCTGCTGCCGTGGGTGCCTGCGGGTGCCGGCAAGACAGTCACGGTATCGGCCGCCGGCTATCGGACTACCTCGGCGACCGGGGTGGCAGTCAGCGCGGCCGCCATAACCACGGTGAACTTCCTGCTGCCCCGCCCCGCAGGCTCCATCGGCGGAACCGTCAGAGACCGCGTAACCCAGCTTCCGCTGGTTGGAGCGACCGTAACCTGCGGGGCGATCAGCGACACCAGCGGGAGTGATGGGAGCTATCTCCTGGGTGAGTTCCCGCCGGCCGGGAGCTACACGGTGACGGCGAGCGCGGCCGATCACGCGCCGGGCTCAGTGAGTGGCGTGACGGTAACGGATAACCGGACCACCAAGGTTGACTTCGCCCTGGTGGCTACCGCGGTTGGCTCCATCGCTGGAATCGTGACCGATGCTTCGACCCATGCGGCCATCCCGGGAGCCCTTGTCTCCTGCGGCGCCGTGTCCACGAGGACGGCGGCCGATGGCAGCTACACTCTCCCCAACATCCCTGTCGGCAGCTATCGCGTGGGCGCCAGCGCCAGCCGATACTACTGGAACTCAGCAACCGGCGTCCTGGTGGCAGCGGCGGAGACGACGATGAGGGACCTGGCGCTCACACCGCTGGACTCCAGTAGCGGCGCGATCTTTGAGGCGGTGCAGTTCTCTGGGGGCACCCCAGGCACATGGGGGGCCGCCTGGGGAGACTACGACGCGGATCTCTACCCGGACCTCTTTCTCACGGGGGCTTCAGGGTTCACGCATGGGCTGCAAGTGCTGCGTAACAATGGAGATCTGACATTCTCCAACGTCGGCGAGTCACTGGGTATACCCTCGGCCCCGGCGGCAAACGACGGCGTTGCCTGGGCGGATTTCGATAACGACGGAGACCTGGATGTATTCGTGAGCGGGGATGGAGACGTCCTGGACAAGCTCTACCGCAATGATGGCGGTCAGTTCACGGATGTCGCCGCCTCCGCTGGCTTCACGCTGGACACGCCTGGTCGAACGGTCTCCTGGTGCGACTATGACGGGAATGGCTTGCTCGATGTCTTCGTCTGCTACACTTCATATCCAGGTTGGGGCGCGGTCGGGCAGCTCTACCGAAACAATGGTGATGGCACCTTCACCAACGTCACGACCAGTGCTGGTATGAGCGGGGCGTACGAGCCGCTCTACAGCCTGGGTTCGGCGTGGGGGGATTACGACAACGATGGACGGCCCGACCTGGTAGTGGCTAACTGGTTCGCAGCCCCGAAGCTGTATCACAATGAGGGCAACGGGACCTTCACCGAGAGGAGCGCCGCGGCCGGGTTGACGGGCCTCGAGGCCTGCACCGGCGTCGCTTGGGCCGACTATGACAACGACGGGTGGCTCGACTGCTATCTGGTGGCCAATGGCGCGACTCATGACCAGCTCTTCCACAACAACGGAGATGGTACGTTCACCGATGTCGCGGTTGCGGCCGGGCTGTCTGGAAAGGCAACCAAGGCGAATACTGTTGCCTGGGCGGACTATGACAACGACGGCTATCTGGACGTCTGCGTAGGCGCCGATAGCGGTGGCGCCGTCTTCCTGTACCACAATACCGGAGCCGATGCTTTCATCGATGCCACGGCCAGCGCCGGGATGACTGCGCCGAGCGCGAGCATGTCATCCGCGTGGGCCGACATAGACCTCGACGGGAGGATGGACCTGTTCCAGGGCGGGAACCCGAACTCTGTGCTGAGCCACAATGTCGGCCCCGGAGGCAACTGGCTCCGCGTCCGCGCTTTGACCAGCGGAAGCGGCGACGCGACCGGCGGCGACGCGGTCCGCGACGCCATCGGCGCCCGGGTCGAGCTGAATGTGGACAACGACCCCGACTTCGCGGCGCACCGCACCCTGACCCGACTCATCGACGGTGGATCGGGGTTCCTGAGCCAAAGCGAACAGGTGGCGCAATTCGGGATTCCGGCCGAGGGACCGGTGGCGGTGCGAGTGTGGTTCCCTGATGGCACGGTAGCGGTTCATTGCGGCATCCCGGTGGACCAGACCATTGTGGTCAGGGACGTCGCCGCGGGGAGGGACGAGGACAGGTTCAGGGATGTCGGCTATGCCACGTGGGCCTACGCGGAGATCGAGGCCTGTGTCGCCGCGGGCATCGCCAAGGGCTCTGGCGGCTACTACTTCCCCACTGATCCCGTCACTCGCGACCAACTGGCGGTGTATATCGCCCGGGCCGTGAACGGCGGCGACCCGACGGGCTCCACCACCGTGCCCTTCGTTGATATCGCCAACCCCTGGGCGAACGTCTACATCGCCTACTGTGTCGAGCATGGCGTGGTAAAGGGCTTCGACGCGACTCACTATGGGCCCACGCAGCAAGTGGATCGGGGCTCGATGGCAGTGTTCGTCGCGCGGGCGAAGGGGTGGGTCAGCATTGATGACGCCATGAACACCGCCCCGGAGCTGTTCCCCGATGTACTCGCCGGGTACTGGGCCGGAACCGCAGTCAAAGCCTGTGTGGACCACGGGGTGGTGAAGGGCTACAACGGCTGGTACCAGCCGACCTGGATCGTCACCCGCGACCAGATGGCAGTCTTCATGGCGAGAGCGTTCCAGTTGCCGATGTAGGCGGAGCGGCCTGCATTGCGCGATTCGTGGCCTTCCCGCCCAAGGGAATGCCTAGGGGGCGTTGCAGACGCGGTTCGCCGTTGTCGTTGCTCGCGACACCCTCTGAGGACCTGGAACCCAGTGCCTTGACTGCCCCGTCGCAACCCGCTGGGCGGGATCTGAAAAGTCAAGGGTGCCAAGATCCCGCCGGGGCTGCCACCGCTCGTAACCCTCGCGCCTGCTTAGCTGCAGTACCGCCTCCAGGCTCTCCCTCAGGACCAGCACTATTCCGGGTCGGCAAGCCCCTAACGCCCCGGGGCGAGCATTCCCAGCAGCTCCGCCAGGCTCTTCACGAGCTGCCCGTGCCCTTCGTGGAGGTAGACGCCAAGCTGCGCGACCAGCGAGTAAGCGAGGGCGAACTGAGCCAGCGCGAAGACAGCCACTGTAAACTGGCTGACGCTGATCACCCCGATCCCGAACTGGGAGATGGTGACGAGGCCGCAGGCGAACTGCCCGATGGCGATCACCCCTCTAGCCACCACCGGCCTCCGGTTGGGCCGGTACTTGAACGAGATGTGAAGCAGCGGCATCCCCCACAGGCGGAGGCCGGACCGGTACTCCCATCCCCAGCCGACCACTTCTCCCGGGCGGGGAAGGGCGCTCCGCAGTTGGGGCAGGCGAGGGCGTTCCTCAGAAACTTGATGGCGGCACGCACGGCAGGGCTTCATGGCGTCTTCTCCGGAGGGTACGATGCCACACTCCGAGGCGTTGGTGCAACTCCGATCTGAGATCGCGGACGTGGCCCATAGGTCGAGGGCGCGGCGGCGCCTGTCACGTCGGCAACTGGAACGCCTTCTGCACGAACACCGCCATCTGCTCGCGCGTGCAAACGTCTCCCGGGTGGTACCACCCATCGGGATATCTACGGGCGGCGTATGCTGATCTGCCTCACCGTGATATTGGTGTTCCCGCAGGCCACTTTCACGTAACACGCGCCGGCGGCGACCATGGCAGGAGTGACGCTGATTCTGGGGTGAGCATTGGTTCGCGCGACCTCACGGAATTCCCCTGGTTTTCCGGTGACCTCCGGCGCCAGGCTGACCACGACAATGTCTCCCCACGCAGTCACGAGGATCTCAGCGCCGACGGTGTTGGCGGTCAGCGGCAGACGGTAGATCACATACCTGTCTCGGTCACAGGATCGCGCCCCAGGCCTCACCTCGGAGCCACCGGAATCGTAGATGTATTGCCCCTCGACGCTGTCGCCGATGGTCATGAAGTTGAGCAGATAACGGTCCTGATCCTCCTGCGCCATGGCGTCCACCGAGCGCTTCAGCCTCTGGAACCGGTTCCGCTCGGCGTCGTCCAGGACAGCCACCTCGACATGAAGCAACCACACCCCGTAGTCGTCGGCCGGGTCTGAATGGTAAATCTCTACGTATACCGTTCTGGTTGGGTTGTCCTGTAGATAGGGGGTTAGGTCTATCGGGTAATCGAGCAGATTCTCGTTGAAGTAGACCCGTCTCTTGAGCAGTCCCAAAGTGTTGAGCTCCTCGTGGAACTCGCCTGGCTTCGCTCCGCTGTCGCGAGCCACGGAGACGCTGAACCCATTGCCCACCTTGATCAGGCAGTCCGCAGATGAGACCTCCGGCGGGATGGTGAAGGCATACACGATCCGTCCGCTGTACTGGAGGACCCTGTTCTGACCGTCTTTCGCAGTGTGCACATCGGTGAAAAGCACCGCCTCCTCCTGCGGCGTGTACGGGTCAAAGGAGTAGAGCACGCGACGGGCGGAGGAGGGGGCTGCGGAGACCCCTCCTCCTTCTCCGGTCGCATATCCCGGCGCCCGCGTCTCGAACCCCTCCGGTATGCGGTAGACGTCTGCTCCCTTGGTGAAGGCTTCCGCGGATTCGGGGTTCTCGATGCGCAGGTAGACCGCGCGACTGGTGTCCGACAGAAACGGGGCCAGATTGAAGATCAGGTGGTTCCAGTTCGTGCCATCCCTGACCACCTTTCCGGCGATGGCAGTGGCGTCAGCCACGACCTTGTACGCGCCCGGCTTGCCGTTCACCTCGGGCGCCAGAAACACGCGGAAGGCGTTGCCGAGGCCGATCCTCACCTCCGCTCGACTCACTCCCGACGGCATCGGCAACCGGTAGACTAGGTAGCCGTCCGGCTGCAGTCTGCGCAGGTAGTCACCCTGGTAGGCCTTGACATCGCTGTGCGGAGCGTCCACGAGATACGCTCGCTCCTTCGGTGAGCCGTCTGCCGGGAAGCTCAGTATCCGCAGTGAGGTCAGGTCGACCGGCTCGCGGTAGGAGTAGGTGAGGGCCGCGTCGCCGCCCGCCGGGACCGGCAAGTCCCACGTGAAACTGCCCTCTTTGCCAGTTTGGGGCTGCTGGCTGAACTCGTAGACCGGTGTAATCTCCTCATCGTAACCATACTCATATGACGGTCGCAGGTGTTCGATCACGCGTACGGTCACTCGGTCGCCGCGGCTGTTCTCGACGCGCAGCTTGGCTGTCCGCTGATTCTCCCACGTTTTCGGTTGGGCCACCGTCTCTTCGCTGCGGCGGACAACCAGGCCCTGCCCGCTGCCCACGGCGATGACCGCGGTCTCGCCCGGCGGCGTCCAGCTCATGAAACCGCTGCCAATGACGGTGCCGCCTTCGGAGACCGTGACCATGCCATCCGGCAACGGGCTGCTAGATGTGTTCCGGAAGCTGTAGATGGCATGTGCTCTCTCCGCCTGGCGGGGCTCGGAATCCCGCGGAGCAGACGTATCCCACCAGTAGGAGCGAACCACCGAGACCTCTGCCGACAGCATCGGTACCTGCCGCACGCCCCCGACCGGCACGTCGGGGTTCGCCAACTCCTTGAGCAGGTGTAACCCGCCCGCTTGCTCGGCCGCGGACCCGCGCCCAATCTCCTGCATCATCTGGCTGTACCAGACGAAATCCTCGGCATCCTCGGACAGGAATGGCGCTGATCCCACTCTCCCGCTCATCAGTCGGATGCGCGCACCGGTGAGATCGATCGCTGTGTTGCTGATGCTCGCCTGGACGGATAGGCGCGACTGGCCCTGCTGCACCGTAAGCGCGACTCCCGGCGTCCATTCGAGGCCCGCCGTGCGGAAGACTAGTTCTACCGGCGCGCCGGCACGCAGTCCGGAGAGAGACGCCTGGTAGTGGTCGATCTCCGCGGGATAGGGATCTCGCCGCGGTCCGTAGATCGGCTGGACAGTGGAAGAGATGGTCGCCTCGCCCTGCTTCGCCTGAAGACTGTCGGGCACCAATCCCTTCGGCAGGTCGAAGCTGGCGCTGTTACCCTCGAACCCCAGGGCGCCATTGACCTCCGCCGGAGCGGAGACGTAGAGCGTGGCCTCTCGAACCTTGACCTGTGCGGCCCAGACGGCCCCACCAAGGGCGACGACGAAGAGCACGGCCATAGCCGGTGCGAAACGCAGCCGCATCCGCTCCCCCTTCACCTGCTGACGATCCGATGTTTGCTGCTTCGCTAGTCGTCGCCGAAGCCCTCCTATCCCGTGCCACTCCGGGGCCGCGCTTGCCCAGCCACTGCCTCCTCGCCACGCCTTGCCCGGGCCGGAGGAAGAGCGCCGGGGCAAGGCGAAGGCCTGGCATGCCCCGCGTCCGCACGGAGGGTGACCATGCATCCAGCGTTACGGCAAGTGCTCGATAGCAGCGTGGACCTGTTCCGCGCCGACAGCCGCGTTCTCGCCGCCTTCCATAGCGGCTCCATCGGGACGGAGCACGAGGATGAGTACTCGGACGTCGATCCGGTGTTTGTCGTGGCCGCCGAGACCTTCGGAGCAGTCGATTCCGAACTCCCAGCGATCTTCGGCAAGCTGTGCCAGACCGTCCATCTGTGGTGGCCGGAGCGTGGCAACAACGACCACTGGCGCAACTATGCTTGCCTTTTCGAGGCCGATGGAGCTCTCCTGCAGTACGATGTGACTATCATGAAGCCCCCGACGGACTCCCCCACCCGCGTGACTCAGTCCCAGTTCCTGTTCGACAAAGCTGGGCTGCTCGAGGTGATCTCAGAGCAATCGCAATACGCGTACAGCCCGGTTCGCTTGCTGTGGACGGTGCAGCGGTACTGGCTGTACGTCTTCATCCACGCCAAGTATCTGCGGCGGGGAGACCCGTTCAAGCTGGCCTTCGCCCAGGGCGAACTGCTCCAAGACCATCTCGAAGTGCTGCGCGCCCTGCATGGGCGAACGGCACCCGCCTGGTGGCCTCTGGTCGCCAAGGCCGTCGTGACAGCGCCGCGCCACGACGCCATGGTGCGCTACTTCGGGTCAGCCGACCGCGAATCGGTTGTGTCAGCACTGCCCGGCGAGTTGGATGCCTTCTCCCGCGACGCGGCACGCGGCCTGCTCTCTCTGGGACGTGCCCTACCCCGAGGAACTCGAAGCGACAGTACGATCGCACCTCAAGGCGTAGCGCTCCCTCTGCCTTCTGCTGTGGCACAGGTGCGTGCCAGGCGGGAATGAGTCCGGCATCGGCGCGGGCGAAGGCGCCGGGCACTCCAGCTTTGAGCAGTCGCAGGTGAGCGATTTGGGGTCGGCGAACGTGTGGCAGATCAGCACCGTAGTCGCGCCTCAGACGGTGGCAAGGGCTGTGGGTCAGAGGGAAGCTGCGAGGGCGGGAACGCGGGGGCTTCTCCCAGTCGCCGCCTCCCCTCCCGAGATCGGGGACGATCTACGCGAGCTCTTCACGAGCCGGTCATGGCAATACGGAGTCGCAAGGAGAAGAGTGGTGTCAAAGCCGATTGATCTGGTGCCGAACAACGCGGAGTGCGAGCGCATCATCAGGACCTACCCGGTCGGCGTTCTGGTGATGGCCCATGACGGCGACCCCTACGCCGTGCCGATGAACCATGCGTATGCCCACGGCACACTCTATTTCCACTGTGCCCTTACCGGCCGCAAGCTCGATGTGATCCGCGCCAATCCAGCAACCTGCTACGTCGTGAACGGCTACTTCGGCGACCCGAGGGATCTGTCGGACAAGACCAAGTGCCACGGCAACTGGGAGAGCGTAATCGCCTATGGCCCCTCCCGGGTGGTGGAGAGCAGGGAAGAGCTGCGGGAAGCCTTCACGATCTTCGGGCGCCACTATAACCCGGATTTCCAGCTCAGTGATGACTCGCTGAACAACACCTTGGCGATAGTGCTCCAGGTTCAGTCGATGACGGCCCGGCGCGAGATCCCGGGGCAGGGGGTGGAGTACTGGTCTTGGACGCCGAAAGAGCAGTAGCGATCGCCGAGATTGGCGAGGCAGGAGCGTCCCGGGGGCCGGATGGGTCTTCGGACAGGACGGGTGCCATCCCGCGGGAGAAGGGGAGGATCACATGAAGATCGCGATGATCGGCGCGGGGAGCATCGTCTTCCGCAAGACGCTGCTGAACGACATGCTCGGCGACGCCCGCGCTGGCCGGGCGCGACGTACGCGCTGATGAGCCGCACCGAGACGCAAGCTGCGGCGCATGGAGGCGTTCGCCGAGCGGATGGTCGCGGAGAACGGGGTGGACGCCAAGGTCTAGGCCACCACCGACCGGCGCGAGGCGATCAGGGACGCCGACTACGTGATCTGCATGGTGCAGGTCGGCGGCGTGGAGGCCTTCGGGCACGACTACGAGATCCCGCTGAAGTACGGCGTGGACCAGTGCATCGGCGACTCGCTCGGGCCGGGCGGGCGTGATGCGCGGGCTGCGCACCATCCCGGTGCTGGCCGACATGGTGAAGGACATGGAGGAGGTCGCCAAGCCGGGCGCGATGCTGCTCAACTACACCAACCCCATGGCGGCCGTGCTGCTACGCGCTGGGCAAGGTCTCGAACGTGCCCTATATCGGCCTGTGCCACGGCGTGCAGACCACGCTCGACCTGATCTCCGGCTACGTCGGGCGTGCCGAAGGAGCGAGATCGACTTCACCTGCGTCGGCGGCATCAACCACATGGCCTGGTTCCTGAAGCTGGAGCACACGGGGCAAGGACCTCTACCCGCTCTTCAAGGCGAACTGCGAGAAGCCCGAGTACTACGTCAACGAGAAGGTGCGCATCGAGGTGATGCGCCACTTCGGGTACTTCATGACCGAGAGCACGGGGCACCTCTCCGAGTACCTCCCCTGGTTCCGCAGCAGCGAGCGCGCCCTGAAGACTCTACTGCGACGAGCCGGCGTTCGGCGGCGAGTCCGGGGCCTACTACAAGTGGTCGGCGCGATGGTCGCGGAGAAGTACGCGGCGACGGACCCGCTGCAGTTCGAGTCGCCGAAGCTGCACGCCGCGCAGCGCGGAGTACTGCTCCTACATCCTCGAGGCGCAGCAGACCGGGAAGCCGTTCCGGCTGCAGGGCAACGTGCGCAACGACGGCTACATCACCAACCTGCCGGCGGGCTGCTGCGTGGAGGTGCCGGTCTACGTGGACGGGAGGGGCTGCACCCGCTGCGCGTCGGCGACCTGCCGCGCGCAGTGCGCGGCGCTGAACCAGAGCAACGTGACCGTGCAGGCGCTGGCCGTGGAGGCCGGGCTCGACCGGCGACCCGGAGCTGGTCGATGCAGGCGATGGCGATGGACCCGCTCACCTCGGCCTGCTGCACGCTGGCGCGAGATGCGCGAGATGACGGCGGAGATGCTGGCGGCGGAGGCGCAGTGGCTGCCGCAGTTCGCGGGCAAGGACGCTGCAGCCGCACGCCCACCATCAGAGACGCCGAAAGGTGGGAAGCGGGCGGAGGTGCCGCTCGACCCGGCGCTGGCCATCGGGAAGCGCTTCATGACGCTGATTGAGCAGAAGACCGACTGAGGATCTACTGCGGGCGTTGGGCGAGTCTCCGGACCGCGCGGGGTGCACACTCTCCGGAGCCAGCCCTTGAGCCGCCGGGACCTCTGGCGCGGTTGGCGCGCCCTCCGGCAGGAGCAGCACCGGCCGAGACGAACAGGGATGGCATCACTGTGGTGGTCCGGGAGGATGGCATAATGTCGCGTTGCGCTCTTGCCGCACGGCTCGCTCTCTTCGCGTTGCTCGTCACACTGCTCTTCGCCGTCTTGGCCATCGCCGCACCGTTGCCCGATGGGACTCGACTCGTCTTTCTGGGTGATTCCATCACCCAACAACTCGACTACACCCGCTATGTCATGGACTACTTCGCGCTACGCTACCCGGACGCGAGGATAACGTTCCGCAACGCCGGCTGGGGTGGCGACACCGCGCCGGGCGGGTTGGAGAGGCTGCCGCGCGACGTCCTTAGCCTGAAGCCGACCGTCGTGACGATCTGCTTCGGCATGAATGATGGCGACTACACGAGCTTCGACCAGGGCCGCTATGACCGGTACCTGAAGGGCATGACCGGGCTCGTGCAGACGCTCAAGGAGCATGGCGTGCGCGTCGTGCTCCTCACACCCGGCGTCGTCGATGAGGACATCGGCAACAAGGGCTACAACGCTACGCTTACCCGCTACGCGCAGGGCGTCAAGGAGCTGGCCGCGAGTGAGCAGGTCGCGGTCTTCGACATCAACGCCCTCCTGGGAGATGTGCAGGCCCGAGCGAAGCGCGACAACCCGAAGTTCACCATGATCCCCGACTCGGTGCACCCGGACGCGCCGGGTCATGCGCTGATGGCCTACGGGTTGCTCAAGGCCCTGGGCGCCGACGGGCCGGCCGCGAGCGTCACCATCGACGCCAGCACGCGGGGTGTGGTATCGGATCGCGCGCTGGTGAAGAACCTGCGGATAACTCTCCAGTCTGTCACCTTCACGCGCCTCGATCGCGCTTTCCCGACCTACTTCGATCCGGAGGCGGCCGCCGCCTTCGCCTATGCCCCCATCCAGCAGGACCTGAACCAGTACCCGCTTCAGGTCACTGGACTGCAGCCGGGCGACTGGAAGCTCACCGTGGACGATATGGAGGTGGGCGTCTTCCCGGCGGAGGATCTAGCGAAGGGCGTCGACCTGGCGGCTCGCCCCGGCCCGTGGCAGAAGCTCGGGGAACAGGTCAACAAGACGGCGGCGACCCAGGAGTCGATCTACCTCACGCGCTGGAAGGAACTCGATGTGCTGCTAGGCGTTCCCGTTGAGGCGCAGCCGGAGAAGCTGGCATTGGAGCGCAGACTCGACCAATGCCTAGCCGAGCAGGAGTCCGCGCGCGAAACTGGTGGCGCCTCATGCCTGGCGCTGGCAACTCGCGCACGTCGGATGATCGGGCCGGCCATGTGACTGACCCGCCCGGCTCGCGCCCTACCCTTCGCCCTCGGTTGCGAGTCGGCGACGACAGGCTGGAGCGCCTTCAGCTACCCCCGACTCCGGCCACCCCCTTAGCACAGGAGGAGCAGCCTGGTGGGGCTGCTCTTTGCACGGAATCGCAGGCGCGCCCCAAGCCGGGTGACGACTTAGCATCACCCGATCGCACCTTCCGCCTGCCAGAGATCAGCCCGGAGGCCCGTCAAGCATTCCAGGCGATTCCAGGAGACTCCTCGTCGCGGCGCCTAGCACGCCGCGCGTCGAGGCGGCAGACGCGGGCACCGCGGCGTGCCGTCTGAGGCTGCTAATGGCCGATTCCTATGGCCTCAATCTCGCCCGCCAATCGTGCAGAATCGCGTCCATCACTTCAGTGGTGCGCAGCGCGGTCTCTCCGGTGCTGGGGCAAGGGGCGACGCCGTTGAGGGCGTTCACAACCGTCTGGATCAGTGGCTGCTGAACGTGGGCCGGCGTGTCAGTCTGGTGCGAAGTGACACCGTCGCCCGTATGCACCTCGATGGGTTCGGCGCCGAAGGTGGAGAAGCGCAGCTTCCCTCGCGAGCCAACGATCTCATTCATGTCGGTAGAGCATCCGTCGTAGGCGGTAAAGCACCAGATGCCTGCGCCCAGGACGGCGTCCGGGAAGGTCAGGGTGGCGGAGACGCAGTCTTCGGCCGGGTAGAGACCAGCTTGGTTCACGGCCCTCCCTCTTGCTTCGGCAACAGGGCCGAGGAGGAAATCCAGGATGTCCAGCGTGTGTGAGGCCAGATCGAGGAAGAGGCCGGCGCCCGCGATGTCTGGCACTACTCGCCAGGGGAGACGGTTGGGGTCGTAGGCGTCGGGAGCGCTGCACAGAGTGACAGTCACGAATCGCACCTGGCCGATGGCCTCCTGCTGCAGCAGTTCCTTGATCTTCAGGAAGCGTGGCAGGGCGCGGCGATAATAGGCCACGAAGAGGGGCACCCCGGCTTCCCGGCAGACAGCGATCATCTGCCGGCACTCATCTGCAGTGCGCGCCATGGGCTTCTCCACATAGACGGGCTTGCCCGCCCGCGCGGCCTGGATCGCGTAATCAGCGTGGGTGGAGGGAGGCGTGGCGACGTAGACAGCATCGACCTCGGGGTCGTGGATCAGCAGGCTCGCGTCGTCGTACCAGCGAGGTACCCCGTGGCGTTCGGCGTAGTCTCTGGCCTTCTGGACGTCCCGACGCATCACTGCCACCAGTTGCGAGTGTTCGGCCCTCTGGAATCCGGGGCCGCTCTTCACCTCGGTCACGTTACCGCACCCGATGATTCCCCAGCGAATCGTCCGCATTGGCATTCCCTCCGACTTCCTGTATTGCATCCGCGCCGAGCAGTCCTGCTTAGCCCAGCAACAGGGGCGAAGCAGTCCGGCCTCTGGGCGGGCCATCCCTGCACGCCAAGCAACAGTCCTGACGGACGGCATCAGCTTTGGGACCCTACGGGGCGACGGTTGGGGCGAGGCTGGGTTGACTAGAACAGGCGTTCGTCCTATAGTACACCCAGCTGCCTAGCGCCGGCAGTGCGGCGTAGTAAGTAACTGGCCGCGTGGCCTTGGCTAGCAGTCTGGAGTGAGGAATGCCGGTCGTCATCCTCGATGCGAATATCCTGCAGATCATGGGCGGGCATCCCGATTGGGTCGAGCCGTGGGAAGAGCCGCCTTCTGATCCTCAGTTCTCGCGGCTGCCCAAGTGGTATCAGTACGAGATATGGGCACTCGGCGCGATCAACGAGGTGATCCCGCGGTGCTACTCTACGGCCTGGGTGCCAGCACCGTCGGCCTTGGCCGAACTTGGCCGGGGCCGGGGCCGGGGCGCGGCGCAGAGGAGTCTGAGTGGCTGGGGCGGGGAGATCGCAGACTGGGCGCGGCGGTGGTTCTGGGGAGAACTGCGATCGGGGCAGATGTCTGAGGTGATGGGGAGATGGATGCAGGCCCAACAGCTGGATCTGTCGTTTCTCCGCGACTCTGGGGATCGGAGCCTTTGCCGCCTCACTTACGCACTGCGGCCTGGCTACTCGCTGGCGTTGACCCTTGACTGCAGGAGTCTGTGGCGGCACCAGCGTCGGCTGGAGGAGATGGAGATACGCGTTCGCCTTCCGTCCGAGCTGTGGGATGAGATCGCGCCGCAGGTGTAGACAAGGAGTCGGGAAGAGGGAGTGGCCGCCAGGTGTTCATCCCGACCCCTGGTCCAGTTGCGCGAGCATCGGTACGCTAGGCACTGCATTGTGGGACGGGCACGGCCACCGGTAAAGCTGACGCGAGGGAGCATCTGGGAACGACCGGATGGTGGCAGTCGGCGCCTTCTCGACAGGTCGTTGGACATACTGGAGGTGAACATGGGACCGCGGCAGGTGTTGGAGCATCGTCCGGTTCCCAAGGGCTTACGGGCTGATTCCACGGGCGCTTGACACGGATAGCTGGCGCGAGCACCTGGGCGTCCCGCCATCAGGGCAGGCCTCGCACACATCGAATGCCGTCGTAGTTGTCGCGATCGCCAGGGACGGTGTGCTCGTAGTCGCGGCGGGCGGCGCGGAAGGCGGCCGGTAGATCGCACTCCCAGGAGCCGCCCCGAAGCACCCGATGCTGTCCTGAGGTCGGCCCGGTCGGGTTGCGGGCGGGGGTGGATCGGTAGGAGCTCTCCCCGTACCAGTCCGCACACCATTCCCAGACGTTTCCGGCCATGTCCAGCGCTCCGTAGGGGCTCGCCCCCGCCGGGTAGCCTCCCACCGGCTGCGTACTGTGGGAATTGCCGCGGTTCGAGCACTTCCGAGGATCCCACTGGTTCCCCCACGGATACTCCCGTCCGTCCGTGCCCCGCGCCGCCTTCTCCCACTCCGCCTCCGTCGGGAGCCGCTTCCCCGCCCACCTCGCATAGGCCGCGGCCTCCTCCCAGGTCACATTCACCACGGGATGATCCTCCTGCCATCCCCAGTCGGGCGCCAGAGGCATCTTCCGCTCGGTCGCTTGGCAGAACGTCCGGTACTGGCCCACCGTCACGGGCCTCTTGTCTATCCAGTAGGCGTCCAGGAAAACCCGGCGCTGCGGCTGCTCGTCAGAGTCACCCTTCCCCGCCGGGCTGCCCATCAGGAACCCGCCGGCCGGGACGTACACCATCTCGACGCTGTTCGGACTCAGCCACACATCGCCCGCTTCGGCCTGTGCAGGAGGCGTGGGAGTGCGCCAGACGACGGCTTTCGAGTTCACCGGCGGCGCTGGCGACACCCGCTCCGCGGGCCGCGCCGGCCCATCTGCCTGAGCCGCGCCGCGCGGCCCCGAAAGCGCCATTGCGATTGCCGCCAGCGCGAGCCACGGCCGCCCTCGTGCCATACCTGTTCCCTCCGCAAGAGATACTCGACGGAATATTAGCGCGTGGGCAGGTTGCGTCAAGGAGGGGCGGGAGGCGGATTAGGGTCATTGCATTGCCTGCTGCTATCGCGTAGCATATGGCCCCAGCGCCGGTCGGCCCCGCCGCGTCCAGCTTAGCTGGCCCACCGACAGCGCGGGCAAGGTGCGATACTCCACCGCAACCGAGGGAGCGCATCTCATGAGGAAGCTGCGCAGGAGAAGGCGCGAGCCACCGGCCGGGACCTGGCCGCCGTATGTGCAAGCCTGCCTGCGCAAGGCCCTGCGGTACCGCGGTATTGCCCTGGTGATCTCTTCCTTAGGAACCGCCTTCTTCGCGATAGCTGTATGGTTCGCACTCGGCGGGGAGAGCCTGCTCGGCATCGGAGCCGTCCAGGCCGGGTTGGCGTTCGCCGGTCAGCTCGGGGCCTCCGTCTTCCTTGCCCTCGACCTGCGGGCGGCCCGGCGCGAGCAGGCCAAAGGCTAGGGAGTGTTCATGTCGGACTACGATGAGACACCTCCGAGAGGCCCTTGAGCCTGTTGGCGGTTGGGGATCGTCCTGCCATGGGACCTCCTCGCGGCGGGAAGGATGGCGCACCGACAGGAGGGAAGTCGACCTCGAGGGTGCACCGGAGCCAAAGTCAGTGGCTTCTTTGGATGCGTCCGATCGGTTCGGGTACACTTCGCACCTCGCGTAGGGCTTCGGTTCGGACTTCTGCACGCGAAACTCGCAAAGGAGCTGGCAATGCGTCTCGCGCGACTTGCGGCCGCACAGATCACCGTCCGTCCTGGTAACAAGGAGTACAACCTGGCACGCCTCAGCGCGCTGGCTGCCGAGGCCGGGGCGCAGAAAGTGAACCTGGTCTGCTTCCCCGAGCTGTGCTCTACCGGCTTCGTCCGCGCTGGGATGGGTGAACTGGCTGAACCCATTCCCGGTACGACGACCGAGGCCATCGCCGGGCTCGCGAGAGAGCACCACCTGTGGATTGCCGCTGGAGTCGCAGAGGCGCACCCAGAGGGGCGGGAACCGTACAACTCCATCGTGGTCATTGGCTCTGACGGCGAGATACGAACCGTCTACCGTAAGCTGCTGCTGTTCCCGGGGGAGGTGGGGGCGTTTACCACCGGAAGCCATCCTTGTCTTGTTGACCTGCCGTTCACCCGTGCTGGCATCATCATCTGCTATGAGTACGCTTTCCCCGGCTACGTATCGGGGCTGGTGGATCGCGGAGCCGAGCTCATCCTCCATCCATCCGCCTGGGTTATGACCCCGACGAAAGCCAGACTGCGCTATAACGCTGACGGGTTCCGCGCGGTGGGGATGGCGAGGGCCATCGAGAACACCGTTTGGCACCTGTCGGCGAACCAGTACGGGATCTACGATGACTCAGGCGAGATGGAGGCGGTTGGTCGCTCAGCGATCATCGCCCCATGGGCGGAGGTGCTCGCGGAGGTGGCCGTGGGCGAGGGGCTGGCGATAGCGGAGGTGGACTTCGACTCGGCGGACGAGTGGCGGCAGCGAGCAGCGCCTTACCTTGCGGATAGGAAGAAGTACGACCCGTGGCGCGCTTGACGGCCGCGACCGTACTGGGAGCGCTGCCGGGATGGCCGCTGGGAAGCGACAGACGCCAGCCTCTGGGGGGGCCGTCAACCTGTGGCGTGGCCCGACGCGAAGAGCCGGCCCGCGCGGAACCATTGCGAGTTAGCCGCTGCAGGGAGTCCTAGGGACGCAGGAGCGGGCCTAGCGCCGCCACTGCTGCGGCCAACAACGCCACCGCGACGGTGATCGTGCGCAGGCGGAGATCCGCGCGAAGCTGCTCTTCCCTGGTCTGAGTGGAACTGGCGAACTCGACCAGATCATGGCCCCGGCCCTCTCGCGCCAGGTCCGCGGCCTCCTCGCTCGGGGCCTCAGGCCACTCTCCTCCGGCATCCGTTTCCGATCGGGCCCCCGCCTCTGTCTTGGTAAGTAGCTGCACCAGGCGCCGGGCGACACGCTGACCGTGAAGTCGCACCATGCCAGCTGTGGTACGGTCATCGAACACGGCGACCAAGAGGGCGCAGTCACCCACGCGGAAGAGCTGTAGGTGCCGCTGGCGGCCCTGCTGGAGGATGACCGCGAAATCCTCCTCGCCGATCAGCCCTGCCATCTCTCGGGTGGAGGCGAAGGTCCCCGCTGCCAGCGCTGACAGGCTTTCCGCGTCGAGACCTGTCATGGCTCCCGTGCTGTGCAGGAGCACGCCGTCCTGGCCTACCAATAGCGCACACACGGCGCTGGAGCTGTGGACGAATTGCTCGCACAGCTCACTTACCGAGCTGTAGGTAGCCCGATCCAGCGTGAGTGTTGAGTCCACCATCAGTACTCCCTCCCGATTCCGGTTCAGCGCGCTTCGACCCGCTGCCGCACCAAAGGCCAAGTCCGCCCCGCGCCGAGTAGCGGCTGCGAATCACGATCACCAGGCCGGAGTGAAACGATCCGGCCCGCCTGACACTGCTGGGTACATCGGGCTATCCGGTGGCATGGCGAGTCTGGTCTGACTCCCGCCTCAGGTCCCGCTCATCCATGAGCTGCTGTTGTTCCAGAGCAGCCTCCAGCTGTGCTCTGGTGATGAGCCGCATCCTGATGAGGATCTCTCCGACTGGCCCCGGATGGCGGCGTTGCCAGGCGAGCGCCCGATCTAGTTGCCACTGGGAGACCATGTCCATACCCACCAGCAACTCCCCCAAGCGCGTTCCCCGGGGGCCGTTCCTAACCATGCGTCTGGCTCGGCGGGGATGCAGGCGAAGTCCTGAGATGACGCAGAGCAACCCGGTCAGCAGCAGCCATCCACCCCAGTGGTAGGCCTGGCTGCGATCTGCCAGGCCCTGGCCGATCATCAGCCCGGCCGCCATCGCCATCACCAACCCCAGCGCTACGCGTCGCACCCGCATCTGCCACGCTCCCTCCGCGGGAGGTTCCGTTAGGAGCCCTCCTGCCTGCAGCCCTCGCGTACTCACCGCGACAAGCTGCGGGGTGTTGGCGATCCCGTTGTCCCCTGCTGTCCCCGCACGCAGCACCCGGCCTCCCCGCGGCCGCGCGCTCGCGAACGCCTGTCACCTGGACTATATTCCACACTGGGGACGCAATCCGGACACTGGGAGACTCGGTTACCCTCAACGGAGACCACTTGCGCCCAAGGACAAACGTCTTACCCATCGCCATCAGGTGTGCTTGGCGCCGGGCGCCCACTGGGCCTGGGACACCGGATGGGTTGCCCAGACCCGTGAGCTGGCCCCTGGGGGCAGTCTCTGAAGCATCAGTGCCACGATCTCCCTGATCCGCGGCAAGCCAGCCGTGGTTCCTGGGTCCCTTCCGGCTTGTGCTGGACGCGGGTCCCAGGTATACTACGCCCACGGGCCGCTGGTCCTAGCCTGCGTCTCTGCCGAGGGGGCCCGGAGCACGGTAGCAGGGGGTGTGTGATGGGCAGAGGCTTGGCACTTCGCGGGCGGTCATCCCGGCTGGCTTTACTTCTCCTTCTCCTCGCGCTCCTCATTTCGTCTACATCCGCCTTCGCGGGGCATTTCGTCGACGTGGGCACCACGCTCAACGTTCCCACCGCGAATGCCGCCGCCTGGGGGGACTATGATGACGACGGATACCCCGACCTGTACATGGGCGGCTATTGGGGCGTTCACCGCGCCTACCTGCTGCACAACAATGGCAACGGCACCTTTACTGATGTCACGGTAGCAATGGGCCTTCACATCGACGCGGGGTCCTGGGAGGATAACGGCGCGGCGTGGGGCGACTTCAACAACGACGGGGCGGTCGATCTCCTGGTGGTGGGAGGTGGTACACACCTTCCCTTCCTCTATCGCAACGACGGCGACCACTTCACCGACATCGGGGGCGCGGGGGCCGGCTTCAGTAGTAAGTGGTATGCCGGAACCGGCGGCGCTTGGGGCGACTACGACGGGGACAACTGGCTAGACATCTTCATCTCAAGCGACTACTGGACGGCGCCATCATTCCTCTATCACAACAACCGCGATGGCACTTTCACCGAGGTGACAAGCGCAGCCGGAATGGATCTGGCTCCGGCTACTTACGCGACGGGCTGCACCTGGGTGGACTACAACAACGACGGTCTGCTCGACCTGGTCGTCTCCCGCACGCAGGAAGCTTCAGGCAACCAGCAGACGCCGCTCCTTTATCACAACGACGGCGACGACACCTTCACGGACATGGGGGTAGCGGCGGACATGGGTGTCAGCAGCCTGCAGAGCGTGGCGGCCGGCGACTACGATAACGACGGGTTCTTCGATCTGTACTTCGGAGGCAACCAGAACCGGGCTACGCTGTTCGAGCACAACAACGAAGATGGCAGCTTCACGAACATCTATGACACGGCGATGAGCGTAGGGGCTCAGGCGCTGGGGGTAGCCTGGGGCGACTACGACAACGACGGCCTCTTGGACCTGGCGCAGGGCAATGGCGAGCTGCCGACCTACAATGAGCCCTATCCCTCCGATCCGTTCCTGTTCCACAACGACGGGAGCGGCACGTTCAACCAGGTAGCGGCAGACGAAGGGATCACGGCGGTCCGGAAGTTCCGCGCCACGGCCTGGTCGGACTTCAACCGCGACGGCCACCTCGACTTGCTGATGGCCGCGGCGGATAGCTACTCGTGCCTCTACCAGAATACCGGCGCCGCCGGCGACGGCAACTGGATCCGCGTGCGCGCTCTCACCAGCGCCAGTGGCGATGCGACCGACGGCAGCCCGGTACGCGATGCCCTCGGAGCGCGGGTAGACGTGAACCTGGATAATGACCTCTCGTTCCCACCGGGCCGCACGGTGGCACGCGTGATCGATGGCGGTTCGGGCTTCATGAGCCAGAATGAACCCATCGGTCAGTTCGGGCTGGGCACGGCCACCACAGTGGCGGTGCGAGTGGCCTTCCCTAACCATCACATCGTCACCCAGAGCGGGATCGCCGCGAATCAGCAGATCGAGATCCGGGACGTCCAGCAGGGCATCGGCGCGATTCAGGGGACCGTGACCGATGCTCGGAACAGCAACCCGGTCATTGGCGGCTCCGTCACCTGCACCTACCTGACCGCGATCACCGATGTCTCCGGTAACTATCGGATTCCCGTGGTCCCCGCCGGCTCCTACTCGGTCACGGCCAGTGGCGTGGGCTTCGCCTCTCTGACGATGGACAATGTCGTGGTACCATCGGGATCGGCCGTCACGGTCAACTTCGCCCTCAGCCTGCCGCCTGGGACGATCGAGGGGGCGGTGAATGATGCCCGCACCGGCTTCCCCATCGCCGGGGCGACGGTCACCTGCAGCGGCCATACCGTCACCACGGGAGCCGACGGCGCCTACTCGTTCACGCTGGTGGCCGGCAGCTATACGGTCGTGGCGAGCGCGCCCGGCTACCAGACCGGCACTGTCCAGAACGTGACGGTGACGCCGGCACAGGTGACCACGCTGAACGTGTCGCTGACCCAGATTCCGGGCTCGATCTCGGGACAGGTGACAGACGCATTGAGCCAGGCAGCGGTGGCGGGAGCGGTGGTAAGTTGTGAGGGAGTCTCAGCGACCTCCGACGCCAGCGGCCAGTATCTGCTCTCGGTGCCACCGGCCGCCGGCCTGCTGGTGACCGCGACCGCGGCTGGCTTCCACGCCGCCTCCATCACCGGGGTCAACGTGACCAGCGGTCAGACCACCGCGCTGAACATCGCGCTGGACCCGCTCCTGGGAGCGATCAGCGGGACGGTAGTAGATGACGCTACTCGGTTGCCGCTGCTGGGGGTCACCGTGACCGGGGGCGGAGTGAGCGCCACCACCGACTTCCGCGGCGCCTACGGACTGGCTGACGTGCGGATCGGAACCTACACGGTGCACGCAGCACTGAGCGGCTATAGTGAAGGCACCGTGAACGGGGTCGTGGTGGCCGATGGCGCCACCGCCACGGCCGACCTCGCCCTCACCGCAACCGTCTTCGGCTCCATTGGGGGTAAGGTCACCGATGCCGCGAACGGTGCGGGGATCCAGCATGCGACGGTGAGCTGCGGCGCGCTCAGCGCTACTACCGCGGCCGACGGCAGCTATGCTATCACCGGCGTCCCCGCAGGCGAGGGCTATCGCGTTGGCGCCAGCGCGGGCGGCTATGAGTGGGGCACCGCGGCCGGCGTGTCAGTCGTCACGGGGCTGACCTCAACGCAGAACTTCGCGCTGACACAGTTGCCGTTCACCCCGGGGGCGGAGTTCCAAGAGATCACTGGGCTGAACCTCCCGATCTCCGTCGGCTTGGGGTGGGGCGACTACGATGGCGACGGGTACCCGGACCTGTTCGTGGGTGGCTACAATCAGGGAACTGAGTTCCCTCAGCACGGGCCGGTTCTGTACCACAACAACCAGGACCTCACGTTCACGGATGTAGGCCAGTCGCTGGGGCTGCCTTCAGACCCGGTTGAGCAAGACGGGATCGCCTGGGGCGACTACGACAATGATGGCGACCTGGACGTGCTCGTTGGTTCCGGCGGGGGCTACCCGATGCTGTATCGCCGAGACCCGACCCAGTTCATCGAACTCGGACAGAGTGCCGGATTCCATGTCAGCTTCAGCGCCGGCAGAGGCACTAACTGGTGCGACTACAACGGCGACAACCTGCTCGAAGCTTTCTGCTCAAACATCTTCGGCCCCGGCTACCTCATGCGCAACAATGGGGATGGCACCTTCGCGGAGGTCTCGGTGGCATCAGGCCTGACCCCCTGTGACTCCGCGCAGTCCGCCTCCTGGGGCGACTACAACAACGACGGGTGGCCGGACCTCGTGCTAGCGCGTCTTGCCAAGCCGACTCTCCTCTTCTGCAACAACGGAGATGGCACGTTCACTGACGTGAGCGACGCGTCGGGGATGAGCGCGTACGTGGACGCATACAGCGCCGTCTGGGGTGACTACGACAACGACGGCTGGCTCGACTGCTACGTGACCTCTGGGAACTACACAGAGCCGCAACTGCGTCGGGACGCGCTGTTCCACAATAACCGCGACGGGACTTTCACTGACGTGAGCAACAGCGCCGGCCTGGCGGGTGACGCCGCCAATGGCACCGGGGCGGCGTGGGCGGACTATGACAACGACGGCTACCTCGACGTGTCCGTGGGCAACCTTGGCCAGCCGTCATTCCTCTACCGCAACAACGGCGATGGCGTGTTTACGGATGTCGCCGGATCAGCCGGCGTTGCGGGACCATACTACACCGGCGGCGCCGTGGCTTGGGCCGACATTGACCTCGATGGCCGCCTCGACCTGGTGGCAAGTGTCGGCGACGCCGACAGTCACCTCTTCCACAACATCACCGCGCCGGCCAACTGGCTGCGGGTGCGCGCCGTCACCAACGCCGTCGGTGACGCCACTGATACCAGTAAGCCCATCCGCGATGCCATCGGCGCACGGGTCGAGGTAAACGTAGACAACGATCCCAACTTCCCGCCCGGCCACACCCTGACCCGCATGATCGACGGCGGGTCCGGCTTCTGCGGGCAGAACGAGCAGATCGCCCAGTTCGGCATCCCCGCCGCTGGCCCGATGGCGGTGCGGGTGCGCTTCCCGGATGGCACCGTGGTGATCCACTACGGTATCGAGGTGAACCAGACACTGCTGGTAGAAGACGTCGCCGCGGCGCTGGCCGAGGACAAGTTCACGGACGCCGGCTACGACAACTGGGCCTACGCGGAGATAGAGGCTTGCGTCGCCGCGGGCATCGTCAAGGGCTCTGGCGGAAGCTACTTCCCCACCAATCCCGTCACCCGCGACCAACTGGCGGTGTATATCGCGCGGGCCATGAACGGCGGCGACCCCACGGGGTCCGACACCTTGCCCTTCGTTGACATCACCAACCCCTGGGCTAACGTTTACATCGCCTACTGCATCGACCACGGCGTGGTGAAGGGCTTCGACGCCACCCATTACGGACCGACGCTGCAGGTGGATCGGGGCTCGATGGCGGTATTCGTGGCGCGGGCGGAGGGCTGGGTTAGCATCAACGATCCCATGGACACGGCGCCGGAGCTGTTCGCCGACGTGCCGGCCGGCTACTGGTCAGGCACCGCGGTGAAGGCCTGCGTGGACCATGGGGTGGTGAACGGCTATGACGCCACCCACTACCAGCCGACCTGGATCGTCAGCCGCGATCAGATGGCAGTGTTCGTGACGAGAGCGTTCCAGTTGCCGACGTAGGCGGACCGGCCCGCATCTCACGTTGTGTGGCCTTGTCGTTTGAAGCGAAACAGGACGGCTCGATCCTCCCGGTCGGCGAGGCAGGCCAACCGCGCGTCAGCCGCGCGGTGGTTGGTGGGCGGGCGGCAGAGCCTTTGCCCTGCCCACCAGCCAAGGATCTGGCAAGAGCGAACAGAGAAGCGATGACTTCTGAGGGTCGGCCGGCAAGAGTGATGGTAGATGGGGTCGGTCTGACCTACCACGAGCACGGCCAGGGCCGTCCCCTCGTCCTCGCTCACGGCCTCGCAGCCTGCTCGGCATCCTGGCACGAGACAGCATCTCTCGTGCCGCCCTTGACCCACTCCCAGTCCGCCGCGCCGACGAGCGGGAAGCGCAGCACGTACGCCCCTCCCGCGAGGGAAAGCGTTGCGTGCTCCTCATCATCGCCGAGCAGCTCCACCCTGGGCATCTCCTTCACCTGTGCGGAGGGGCAGAGGTAGAAGGCATGCAGGAAGACGGTGGACGCCTGTCCGGTGGGAGCATCCACCTCCAGCCGGTATGTGCCCGGCAGTTGCAGCTTCACGCCGCCGCGGTGGGGGCGATTGGTCCCCGCGACGATGAACTCCTCGCCCGGACCCCCGATGCGGGAAAGGCGCGCGCTATGCGGCAGTAGCGTCCGGCAGAACAGCCGGCCCGCTTCGGCTGTGGCTGGACCCGAGCGCGTGGTGATAGTCGTGAGGCCGGCGGCCGAATCGACCTCCATCTCCTCGGGTGCATGGAGCAGGAAGGTCTTCTGGAAGGTCGGATCGCCGCTGGTCACACGGTCCAGCACCACCACCCAGTCCGGCTTGAGAAACACGACCTGCCGGATGGCCTCCGGCACTTTGCCCGCGAGATAGGCGCGGCCGTACTCGAAGGCCGCGTAGCCATAGTCCTGCCCACTCTCATAGGCAAGCCAGGTAACGCGGTCCGTGTAGCTCTCGCGCTGGGCGCGCAGGCGCCCGAGCGACTCCATGTCGTCCGCCTTGGGCATCCAGTTCCCGATCACCTGACCGCCTTCGTTCACTGCCTCTACCCTGTCCGGGCCGTGGAACTGCTCCCGCGGATCGGTGACGAGGATACAGTTGGCGGCGATGCTGCGGATGACGTAGTTGACATAGTGATCGTGCACCCCGCCGTCGTACACTCCCGAGCGCCAGGCGAGCGGGGCCTTGCGGTAAAGGTAGAGCGCCCCCTCCTGATTCTGCTGGTGATAGACGAAGTGGTCGCTCGCCTGCACCGCGACGTAGGAGGCATCCCTCTCCCAGCCCGAGCGGAACGCAGCCGTGCCCACGCCTCCCGCGAAGTAGTCGGTGGGCAGTGTCCTCCAGTCGCGCCGCGGCGCGGCCGGATCGACGAAGAGAAAGGTCGAGATGGCCGACCCGGTCTGCACGGGAGTATGGTCGAGGTAGTCTCGGAGGTACGGCGCGTGCGGGCCGTCGGCGGCGGCAGACATGGCGAGCAGGTGGAGATCGTGCCAGAAGGGGATGCCGCCCGGGAAGTCGTTGTCGCCGACCGGGAGCAGATAGTCCTCGCTCGGAAGCAGGCCTTGCAGGTACCAGAGAAGCTTGTCGTCGACGAAGCGAGAGCCGGAGACGAAGTCCGGTCCCCCCGCGCTGCGCAAGGCTAGCCACAGGGCGAGCGCCTCCAGCGTCCCGTGCCGGTCGTAGTCATGCCCCTCGGGCCAGCCGCCACCCGCGAGGGGATAGCTGGGGTTGAGTGGATCCAGGTGGGCATCACGGTCTCCCGTGCACCGGAGGATCTCGCGCTGATAGCGCCAGCCGCGATCGAACACGACTTGGGCGCGGTCGGGGAACTCCTCCGCCACCGCCAGCGCGACGAGGCACTGAGCGGCGGTCGCGGTGTTCGGGATGTTGTGTAGGAACTCAGGCAGCCTCGCGTAAGTGCGCTCCCACGCGGCGTCTGCGGAGGCGAGCAGCAGCCTCGCGAGTTCCTGGCGCTGCGCTTCGTCTAGCCCCGGGTAGAGCCAATCGTACGCGAATGCCTGGGCGGCAAGACGGTGCGCATCCGCGACGGGCTGGAACTGCTCCTGGGCCTGGGCGAGGGCGGACGCGTCTCCGGTCAGGAGATAGACAAGCGCACGATACTGGATCGCTTCGGATTCCTGGATGACGGACCAGGCGCGCGCCGCGCCGGGCTCCTGCCTGCGCTGGCGCAGCAAGCTCACGCTCGGCGTGTGCGCCCGGCCGTCGGCGCTGACCCAGAGCCGAGGATGCGGGGCGAGGTGGCGGATCTCGATGTGCGCAGGCGGCGCTGGAGGCATGGCAGCAATCACAGTGTTCACTCCGGGTAGGATGCTGCGCAGACTTCCACCGCCGGCGCACTACCCCCTGCCCCCGCCAACCGCCCGCGCCGGCGGTCAGGCCCCAAACTCTCGTCTCACCTCGAAGACCACCGGAGTCTTTGGGTCTGGGCACGCGTGCGTTACCGCATCGTCCTCCTCCGCCCAACTGAAGCGCGCCCCGTTGTGGAAGGCATATACCTTGGGCAAGAGGGAAGTCAGCGCGCCGAGACAGATCTTTCCTTGTACGCTCACGCACGGCCCGCGGTCGCACTCGAACACGAACTGCTCTCCGGGCTGGTGCACTCGGCAACCGTGGGATTCCTTCACGGTGACGACGATCCTCGTCACCGCGGCTTGCTTCTTCTCACAGCTTGGCCCCATCACTGGTCCTTTCCCTCGGTGTCGGCGCGATGTCAGGTCGACCTCCCGGGCAGCTCACCTCACTTCGGCGCGGCGATGACCACCGGCGCGTTAACCTTGATATGCTCGTGTCGGAATGCCCGGCCCACCTTCGGGACCAGGTGCTTCTGCGCGATCTTCACCGGACCGAACCGCCCCCACTTCTCCCAGTATACCACCACGGGCCCCTTGCCGTTCAGGACCACGATGTCCGACCGCACGAACTCGCCTTTCGGCGTCAGATACAAGGTCCAGAGCGTCCGGTTGGTCGCCTTGTCCCTGCCCGACCAGGCCGTGAACCCGTGAAGCTCCCCGTACTTCTGGTCCTTCACCGGCGGCGCGAGATCAACGTGGATCGAAGGGCTGTTCACGATCAGCGGCAGGAACGCGAAGTATCGATCGTTCTCGACGCTGTCATTGACGCGCCGGAGCAGCCGCCTATTCTCGTCTCCTGACTGCGGCTTGCCGTCGATGTAGACTGTCCCCTCGAGGCGCGGGTAATGGTAGATCGCCACCAGTTCCTTCCCCTTTGGAACGTTTGGGTCGGTGGTCCAGTGATCCCCCTTCCAGAAGTTCGTCTTGGCGAAGGTGTCGAGCGCGCAAGCGTATCGGTAGAGATGCTTGTCGGCGTCATAGGCATGGTGATGCACCATCCTGGTCTTGGGATCAGTCCCAAACACGAAGTCATAGGAGAACGTGTGGATCTTCGCGAACGCCTTTGGTCCGCCCGCGAACTCCACCGCCTTCTGCCGAAGCTCGTCTGCCGACAGCGACGCAGGCTTCCCGACTGCAGGGCTTCGCTCGCTGCCGCCGAGCGCGACCGCCACCGCAAGGCAGACCCCCGCGGCAACCATCGCGAGTGGCACGGCCAACCGACGCGTGAGCATGGCGCTCCTCCTGTATGGCAGGGCTGTATCTGTAAGAACGTCCAATCCTGCCCGCGCGACAACTTCGGCCCGCCGCGCTTGCTGCCTGTGACGTGAACCGCACAACCTGACTCCATGTGTGTCTGCCAATCACTCCCGCTTTGTGTCGTTCTCCATCCTCGGCGTTTCCCCAGCACAGGGGAGCCAGCAAATGCAGAGAATGCCCGTCTGAGGTCGCAGGAGTGTCCTGGGAGGCAGATGGGTCTCCGGACAGGACGCCGAAAGGAGAAGGACGTGAAGGCTAGAGCCGCGCATTGGGCAGTGGTCGTGGTGTTCATCTGTAGCTTGGCCGGCCTGGGGCTTGCGAGCAGCTCGCACAAGGGCCGCCCCGCGAAGAGGTCCGGCTACTCGCCCGCCATGCAGGCGAAGATCAAGGAGACGCAGGCCCAGTTCAGTGCCACGAGCAAGAACCTGAAGACCTTCGACACTCTGGACTACGTTGTGTTCAGCAACCAGGAGTGGACCAGACTGCACGAGAGTCACTCCAAAGACGTCATCGTCAACTGGCCGGACGGCCACCACACAAACGGGTTAGCGAGGCACATCGAGGACCTCAAAGCCATGTTCGTCTACGCTCCCGACACCAAGATCAAAGTGCATCCTGTCCGGTTTGGGGTCTCTCGCGGCGCTTCAGGTTCGGCGATGGCTCCCGATGGCAAGATCAAGGTGCATTCGATCGACAGCGGAGAGGGGTTCACGTGTGTGATGGGCGTCATGACGGGCAGCTTCACCAAGCCCATGCCGACTGGGGATGGCAAGTTCATTCAGCCGACGGGCAAGTCTTTCACCCTCCCCATGTGTACGGTCGGGCACTGGAAGAACGGCGTGATGATCGAGGAGTGGCTCTACTGGGACGGCGCCACATACATGAAGCAGATGGGAATTGGCCAGTAGCCTCCGCTCCGGCCTCCACTACCCCTTCGGTGCGTCTGGGTGCCCCTCCCCGGGGCAGCCTTGACTGGACGCGGCGGAATAACTCGGCGCCAGCGGCCTGCAGCCCTCCGACGCGTCCCCGTCGCGAGGTTTGAGGGGGCCGTGAGCAGAACTGCCCTGCATCACGCTCTTCAGCGAAGCGCCCTGGATACTATCTCGACTCCGACTGGAGGAAGATGCCGTGGCCCGGACCAAGCGAACCCTCAGGCCTGAGGATTCCTATCTTTTCAGCTATGTCTCTGATCCACAGATATCACCAGACGGCAAATGGGTGGCCTGCGTCATCGCCCGGTCGGACCGCGAGAAAGACCGCCGCCTTTCAGATATCTGGCTGTTCGCGACGGACGGCAAGCAGCGCCTACAGCTCACGAACCGCCATCACCGGGAGCACTCGCCCCGCTGGTCGCCGGACGGCGCCACCCTGGCCTTCGTCTCACCGGAGCAGGACGACGACAAGGCGAAATCCCAGGTCTGGACGATTCCCGTCGGCGGGGGCGAGGCCAAGCAGCTCACCCACTTGAGGCA
Source organism: uncultured Armatimonadota bacterium (assembly GCA_963699135.1). Classification (GTDB taxonomy): domain Bacteria; phylum Armatimonadota; class Hebobacteria; order Hebobacterales; family Hebobacteraceae; genus JBEKKD01. The sequence continues at coordinate 4,468,373 of OY969415.1, forward strand.
GGGCGCGGCGAGCCCGGCCTGGTCGCCGGATGGGGCGCGCATCGCGTTCACGACGCGCGACGAGAAGCCGGAGGATCGCAAAGAGAGGACGACCAGGTTCGAGGTCAAGGGGGGCCGCGTCTATGCCGCCGACGTGAAGGTGCTGGACGAACTGCGCTGGCGCACGAATATGCACGCGCCTAAGGGAGAACGCAGGCATATCTGGGCTGTTTCGGCGTCCGGCGGGAAGCCGACGAAGCTCACCGACGGCGACTCCGATGACATTGATCCGATCTGGTCGCCAGACGGGGGGCAGATCGCCTTCGTGTCGACCCGCGCTCGGAAGCAGGACTGGGACTTCGTGATGGACGTGTGGGTGGTGCCGGCAGGCGGCGGCAGACCCCGCCAGGTAACAGACCACGTCGGCGGCGCGATTTCGCCCGCGTGGTCGCCGGATGGGAAACGGATTGCCTACATCGGTTCCGAGGCAGAGCGCATTCCATGGACCGCCCCCCATATCTACGTCCGGTCAGCGCGGGGAGGCAAGCCGATCTGCCTAACCGCGAAGCTGGACTGCTTCCCGGTCGTCGTGAGCTGGGCGCCGAGCGGCGGCATTCGCTATCTGTGCGGCGAGCAGGGCTGCCAGTCGCTCTGGACCATCGGTCTCTCCGGCAAGGCCGAACGCGTGCTGCCGCAGGACCGCGTGATCCAGGGCTTCAGCGCCGCCTCGGCGACTGGCCAGGTCGCCTTCGTGCAGGCCGGCCCGGGGCGTCCCGCCGATCTCTACACCTGTGCCGCCGACGGAAGTGGCGAGAAGCAGCTCTCTCACGAGAACCGCGCGGTGATCAACAGGATCGCGGTCGGATCGGTCGAGTCGTTCTGGACACGGTCCTTCGATGGTAGGCGCATCCAGGGCTGGATCGTCAAGCCTCCCAGCTTCCGCGCGGATCGGAAGTATCCGCTGGTATTGCAGGCGCATGGTGGCCCGTACGGGGCCTACACCGGCGCCTGGAAGCTCGATGCGCAGATACTGGCCGCGCAGGGATATGTGGTGGTGTACTCGAACCCGCGCGGCTCGACCGGCTACGGTCAGCGCTTTGCCGAAGAGGTGACCGGGAAGTGGGGGGCAGAGGACTCGAAGGACGTGCTCGCGGCAATGGCGCACGTCGTGAAACAGGGCTTCATCGACGCTGGTCGCATGGGCGTGATGGGCGGCTCCTACGGCGGGTTCATGACGAGCTGGCTTATCGGAACCTGCGACCACTTCCGGGCCGCGGTGGCGTCCTGCGCGGTGACCGACGTCGCGGCGCTCTACTACGGCACCGATATCCCCTACTGGGTGGAGAAGGAGACCGGCGCTCGGCCCTGGGAGGACATGGCGGCGTACACGCGCATCTCGCCGACAGCCCATGGCACGAAGGTGACCGCGGCCACTCTCTTTCTGCACGCAGAGGACGACAAGCGAGTGCCGATCAGTTGTTCCGAGATCATGTACCTGCTACTCAAACGGCGGGGTGTGGAGACCCAGTTCGTGCGCTACCCGAGCGGCGACCACGGCTTCGGCGATGCGCACCCGTGTTACACCTGCGATGTTCCTCAACCGCACCCTCGACTGGTTCGGGAAGCACGTGAAGGGGACCAGCGCGCGGCGACGCTGAAGGCCGCGCCGTCACCTGCCCACCCATCCCCGCCGCCAACACCTCCCACCGTTGCTTGACATGCGGCTCCCTAGAGGTCCGCGGCGGCGCGCAGCAAAACCCTTCTGCTGGCGGAATGCTGTCGTAGTCACGAGGGTCCCGGCTGGATGAAGAGAGCTGAGGGAGCGATCACCGCGCGCAGTGTGTTAGTGGGTCTGGTTCTGGCCGCGGGCCTGGCAGCCATCACCCCGTATAACGACTACGATATCGGCAACACCTACATCGCCGGCAACCACTTCCCGATCGGCGCCATCGCGGTGCTGCTGTTGCTCTCGCTGGTCAACCTCATCGTGCACCGCCTGCGGGGGCGCGGGGTGTTCCATCTCCGCGAGCTCGCCGTCATCTACATCCTCATCATGGTGACCTCGGGCATTCCTTCATCGGGCCTGCTCCGCTATCTCATCCCGGTGTGCACGATGGGATTCTACTTCGCCAGCCCGGGGAATCAGTGGCAGAAGCTGTTCCTGGACTACGTTCATCCCTGGTTCGGGGTGAGCGACAAGGAGGCGGTGAACTGGTTCTGGGAGGGTATGCCTTCGGGCGAGTTGGTGCCGTGGGGCACGTGGATCTATGTGCTCTCCCACTGGATGATCTTCGTCTTCGCGCTCTGGCTCATGATGATGTGCCTCTCCGCCCTCGTCCGCAAGCAGTGGGCCGACCGGGAGCGGCTCAGCTTCCCCCTCGTCCAGTTCCCGCTCGAAGTGCTGCGAGACGACGGGCGAGGTCCTTCCGTCTCTTTCTTCTCCAATAGGCTGGTGTGGATCGGGGCCGGCGCGGTCTTCGCGATTCACATCATCAACGGACTGCACCAGAACTTCCCGGCGCTTCCCGCAATCCCGACCTCCTTCAACCTCGACCAATCCCTCCCTGACCGCCCCTGGGATGCTATGGCGCCCATGTACGTCGCCATCTTCTTCTCTGCCGTCGGCTTCGGCTATCTCCTGCCGCTGGAGGTCGCGGCCGGGTTCTGGTCGTCGGTACTCTTCATCAAGGCCCAGGCCGTAGTGCTGCGCATGATCGGCTACGAGGGCAGCAGCGCCTGGGGCGGCGTGATCTCTCAGGTCAGCAACGGGGAGCAGATGGGAGGCCTGCTCGCCATCGCCGCCGTGCTGCTCTGGCTGCTCCGGGGCACGTTCGCGGAGGCGTTCAGGAATGCCTTCACCCGCGGGCGGAGCGGCGATGACAGCGGAGAGCCACTGAGCTACCGGTTCGCCGCTCTCGGGCTCATTGCGAGTCTTATCGTGCAGGCGTTCTGGCTCCACGCCGCGGGTATGACCGCGCCCTACATCGCGCTTTTCCTGATCCTCTTCATCTGTATCTGCCTGGTGCTGACCCGCATCATCGCCGAGGCCGGCATGCTGATGATCCAACTCAGCTTCGCGCCGACCGATTATCTGCTGCTCTTTGGCGGCACCACCGGCCTCGGGCCGGCCAACCTTACCGTTCTGACCTACGTCGACACAGCTCTTACCTTCGATCTGCGCGAGTTCCTGATGCCATCGCTCCTGAATGGGTTCCGCATGTCGGAACTGTCGGGCATATCCACTCGCAAGCTGACGCCGGTGCTGGCGGGCGCGCTGCTCTTCGTACTGATCGTGGCGGTGCCGGCATTCCTGCTCACCTGCTATGTGCCGGGGGTGCTGCAGGTGCCGAACCAAGGCGAGATCAGCTTCACGCGCGACTTCTTCAACGTCCTCGGCGCGCGCCTCCTGACCCCGGAGAAGCCCACGGCGGTCCAGTACATCGCCAACCTCGCCGGCGCCGCGATCGTCGGCCTGCTCGCCTGGCTGCGAATCAACTTCTACTGGTGGCCCGTCCATCCCCTCGGCTTCGTTATGGCCACCTCCTGGTCGAGCCTGAACCTATGGTTCTCCCTCTTCTTGGGATGGCTGTTCAAGCTGCTCACCATTCGGTACACGGGGCTACACGGCTACGTTCGCTTCCGCCCGCTCTTCCTGGGCATCATCATGGGCGATGTCCTGGGTGCCGTGCTCTGGCAGATCGTCGGGTGGTTCACGAAGGTCGGCATGATGGTCACGGTCAACTGAGGAGGCAGCAAGGACCCAGGCCCGCCCGCAACGCCCTCGCGCAGGCACACCCTTGACGGACGCCGCTCGGCGCCGACGCCCACTGCCAGGGACCAAGACGCGGTCTTGCGCGCTTGAGAAGGCCCGGCAGCCTCGCAGTGGAATCTGTCCCAGATGGACTGGAGCAGTTTCGATGGAGCACGCTTCCGCTTTCGAGCAACGCCTCCGAGGATGCTGGGGATCTCACCATGAACCACAGGATCGTGCTGGCCGCCACGCTGGTACTACTGTTGCTGCCCACACTTACAGGAGCGAAGTCAATGAAGGAGCTTTACGTCGCCCCCACCGGCCGTGATACCTGGCCTGGAACCAAGGCCGAGCCGCTGGCCACGTTGGAGGCGGCCCGGGACAGGCTGCGGCAGATGAAGGCGGCCGGGCAGGAGACGGAGGGCGGGGCCACCGTGTGGATGCGGGCGGGTCACTATGAGCGCACGGAGCCGTTCGCGTTGTCCAAGGAGGACTCGGGAACGGCTGAGGCCCCGATTGCGTACCGCGCCGTGGCCGGCGAGCAGGTCTGCCTGAGCGGTGGCAAACTGGTGACAGACTTCTCCCCGGTGACAGACCAGAGCATCCTGAGCCGCCTGGACGAGTCGGCGCGGGGCAAAGTGTTGCAGGCTGACCTGCCGCGCGCTCGGGATCAGCGACTTCGGTGAGGTGAAGCGGGGTGGGCTGGAACTCTTCTTCCGGGACCAGCCCATGACCCTGGCGCGCTGGCCGAACGAAGGGTTCACCCACATCGTTGACGTGGTGGGCGGCAGCCCGATTGATGTTCGCGGGACCGTCGGGGATGCGATCGGCAAGTTCACCTACGAGGGCGATCGGCCGCGGCGTTGGGTGGGGGAGAAGGACCCCTGGGTTCACGGATACTGGTTTTGGGACTGGGCCGACGAGCGCCAGCGAGTGGAGAGCATCGACCCCGAGCGGCGCACCATCGCGGTGGCGCCTCCCTACCACGGCTTTGGCTACCGCAAGGGTCAGTGGTTCTACGGCTTCAACCTGCTCTCGGAACTGGACTCCCCTGGCGAGTGGTATCTGGATCGGGAGACCGGCATCTTGTACCTGTGGCCCCCGGGTTCCGTAGCAGAAGGTCGACCCACGGTGTCGGTGGCGCCGACGCTGGTGACGATGAATGACACCTCCTATGTGACCATTCGCGGACTCACGATGGAGGCGGCGCGAGGGACCGCCATCGAGATCAGCGGAGGCGCCGGGGACCAGATCGTCGGATGCACTATCAGGAACGTCGGCGGCTATGCCGTCCGCATCGAGGGTGGCTCGCAGCACGGCGTGGTGGGGTGCGACATCTACCAGACCGGAGACGGCGGCGTCATCCTGGAGGGCGGCGACCGGGTGACCCTGACGCCTGCCGGGCACTACGCGGACAACAACCACATCCACCACTACAGCCGGTGGACTCGTATGTACCAGCCGGCGGTGATTCTGAATGGGGTGGGTAATCGGGCGACGCACAATCTCATCCACGACGCCCCGCATGAAGCGATCTCCTTCAGCGGCAACGACCACCTCATCGAGTCCAACGAGATTCACGACGTCTGCACAGAGGCGAACGACGCGGGAGCGATCTACTCCGGGCGCGACTGGACCTGGCGGGGGACGGTGATCCGGCACAACTATCTGCACGACATCGTCGGCCTGGGTGGCGATGGATGCATGGGCGTGTATCTGGACGACATGCTCTGCGGCACTGAGATCTCCGGGAACATCTTCCGCCGGGTAGCGAGGGCGGCCTTCATCGGGGGCGGCCGGGACAACACGATCGCGAATAACATCTTCGTAGATTGCACGCCGGCGTTGCACGTGGATGGGCGAGCGATGGGCTGGGCGAGCTATCACGTGAACACCACCATGAAGGAACGACTAGAGGCCATGCCCTATCAGCAGGCCCCGTGGCGCGACCGCTACCCGAATCTGCCGAGGATCCTGGACGATGAGCCGGCCGCCCCGAAGGGCAATGTGGTGGCGCGCAATATCTGCGTTGGCGGGGAATGGGAGGAGATCGAAGACGAGGTCAGGCCGTTGGTCAAGTACGAGGCGAACCTTGTCGATCAGGACCCGCGGTTTGTGGATGCCGCCCACTTCGACTATCGGCTGCGCCCAGACTCGCCGGCGCTCAAGCTGGGCTTCCAGCCCATCGCAGTGGAGGAGATCGGGCTATACCGGGACGAGCGGCGAGCTTCGTGGCCGGCGAGGTGACGTTGGAGAAACCATAGGAGGCCTCGCCGCTAAGGCCGTCGCTCTGCTCCTGGTAGGGACCTATCTGGAACGCATGGCTGACCACGTCACGAATACCGGCGAGCGCACCTGGTACCTGGAGACGGGGCAACTGAAGGAACTACACGAGTAGCGGTGGCTGTGGCGCCTTCCGTCTGTGGCGATTCACGCGGATCGTTGCTGCTCGCCGGTCGCCGACGCCTCCTTGCGGTGCCGTTCGGCAACCGGTATCATGGAGATGTGGCTAGGCCGCGGTTTCGTCGAAGGCAGAAGGAGACGTGTCTATGAAGGGAAGCACCGCTTCCGCTGAGGTCGAGCGCAAGCTGCTCGCGATCCTGCGCGCGCTGGCGAACTCCGAGGAGCCCATGGGAGCGCGCGCCATCGCCGGCCGACTGCACCTGGAAGGCATCGAACTCAGCGAACGCACGGTGCGGTATCACTTGCGCTTGATGGACGAGCGTGGACTCACCCGCAACCTGGGGGAGCCGGGCCGGCTCATCACCGAGCGGGGGAGGGAGGAGATCGAGAACGCCGGGGTTCACGGGAAGCTCGGCTTCGTCATCGCCAAGATCGACACCCTGGCCTATCGCTCCACCTTCGACATGGACACCAAGAAGGGCAAGATCATCCTCAACCTGTCCTTCATCCCCGAGGCCCGGTTTGACGAAGCGCTTGAGGTCATGAGGGACGTCTTCCGGGCCGGCTTCTGCATGTCCGAACTCGTGATCGTGAGGAAGGCCGGCGAGCGCGTGGGCGAGGTGCAGGTGCCGCCAGGCATGGTGGGTTTCGGCACCGTCTGCACCGTCACGTTCAACAGCGTGCTGCTGAAGCGAGGGATTCCCGTCGACTCGAAGTACGCGGGCCTGCTCGAGGTCTATCGGGACAAGCCGCTGCGCTTCACCCACCTGATGGCCTACGCTGGCACCACCGTCGACCCGACGGAGATGTTCACTGTCGGGCGCATGACCCGGGTGCGCGATGCCAGCTTGCTGGGGCAGGGGAGGATATTGGCCTCCTTCCGCGAAGTTCCGGCCGCGGCGGAGGCGGACCTGACCGAGGTGCTCGCCCAGTACCAGAGCAACGGGTTCAGCGGCGTTCTCGCGACCGGCAAGCCGAGCCAACCACTGCTCGAAGTGCCGGTCGGCATGGATCGCATCGGCCTCGCCATCGTCGCCGGCCTCACCCCCGTGGCGGCCCTCACCGAGAGCGGCATTCCCGTCGTCAACAAGGCCATGAGCACCCTCGTCGAGTTCTCCGAGATGCGGCCGGTGACGGAAGTGTAGGGTGATGCAGTCCCAGAACTCGAGAGCGATGGGTAGGCGCGCGTCGTCACGTGCTCTGGGCAGATGAAAGAGGCGGCCCCGAGAGGGACCGCCTCGTGCTCTTATCACAGCGCGGAAGCGTCTGTCAGAAGTCCAGAATGCGGTCGAATGCCTCCCGACGGGCATCCTCCACCAGTGGTAGCCCCGTGACCTTGGCGCACCGCTCGGTCAACGAGACCAGGTCGTTGCGGTCGAGCAGGTCCAGCTTGAACTTGCGGGAGCCGGCGAGAAGCTGACGCAGACCAACGGCGAGGCGGTCAGCGAAGTAGGTATGAACGCCCACGGCAGACCACGGGATCTCAGAGCCGACCGCTTCACCGTAATCCCTTCGCAGATCGCTGCTGGCGATGAAGAACTGCTCGGGATCGGTCCCGTACAGCTCGGCGAATGCCTTCGGAAGCTTGCCTTCAGCCGCCAGATCGACGAAGTACGATGCCTTCATGGCCGCGGTGATGGGCGCCCGCGCCATCCCGATCGCCTTCACCACAGGGCCCCGCCCGTCGCCAAAGTTGCTCATGGCCATGGCCTTGAATACCTGGGTCTCGTTCACGAACCCGCCGGCGATGGCGATATCGGGGACGTGCTTGCCGCGCTGGCGCAGGATGCGCACCCCCTCCAGCACCTGGGCCAGCAGATAGACGGTCGGCGTGGAGCACTCGTTCATCATCGGCACTGGGCTCATCCCCGTACCGCCTCCCGCGCCGTCGAACGTGACCATGTCGATCTTCGCCAGGGAGGCGCAGCGGAGGGTGAAGGCTACTACTCCCGGGTGGTAGGCGCCGGTCTTCAGGAAGACGCGCTCCGCGCCGAGGCTGCGCAGCCATCCCACGTCGTCCACGAACGCCTGCTCCTCGGGGAAGCCCACGCGACTGTGTCGCTCGAAGGTGCGGAAGGTGCCCTTGCCAAACGCCTCCTGAACCATCGGATCCTCGGGATCGGGGATGACGATGTAGCCTCGGCCCTTCAGTTCCAGCGCCTTTGAGAGGTCCCCAATTCGAACCTCCCCGCCGATCGCCTTCGCGCCCTGGCCCCACTTGCGCTCGATAGTCTTGACACCCAGTTCCTTGATCGCGTACTCGTCGACGCCGGTGCGGGTGTCCTCGACGTTGGTCTGGACGATGATATCGCCGTGCTTGCCATCCCAGTACTTGCGGTAGGTGTGGACGCGATACTCGAGGTCAGGGCAGGCCATGACCTTGCCGGTTCCATTGTAGGTCGACCGGCTGTCCATCCCGCACACGTTCTCGCCGACGGTGAGGATCACGCCCGAGAGCGCGGCGCCAATGGCGAGGCCGTCCCAGAAGCGGCGGGCCACGTCCGTCGAGCCCAGGCCGGGAATGGTGATCGGAAGCTTCATCGGGATGCCGCCGGCCACCGTGCTGACATCGACGTTGGGGAAGATCGCCGTGTCCGGATCGGGGGCGATGCCCTTGGCGCCGATCACATCGACCTGAATCTGCAAGTCCGACCAGTTCAGTAGGTAATCCTTATTGGAGGCAGCAGTGCTGACTCCGAACCATTCGGGGCTCGGATAGAGCACTTCCCGGCCCCGGAAGGCTGACTTGCCCACTTCGCACAGGACCGGACAGTCGCGGATGCAGATCGGGCACATTCCGGAGACAGGGGAGGGATCGCGGGCACGCAGGTTGGTGCCGCTTGTGGATCGGGCGTTTTCGTTGTACCAGGGCATGACTCTTCCTCGCCACTAAGGGATTGCAGGGTAGGCAAGCAGCAGCCGGCAACCTATTGCCGACCGCAACCAGAGTCTAGCGAAGCGAGGCCGAGCCGTCAAGAGTCGTGTCTTGCCGAGGCGTGACCTAGAGCCTTGGCCTGGGCCGGAAGTTCCCAAGGTGTCATCCCGAGCGATCCGCAACTCCGAGCGGAGCGAGGAGGCGGGTTATGCGAGCGATCAAGACTTGCGGAGCCGACCGGAGGGAGGCGACTCCCCACTCGGCAGGGATGCCTGCGTCCTGATGATCCCCTCAGAGATTGGGTACGCACCCGTGCCGCGGGGAGAGGAACGCACTGGGACAGAGGGGACGCGCCGGCTCAGCGCGCCCGCGGGTGCGCCTGGTCGTAGACCTCTCGCAGCCTTCGCCGCGTCACGTGCGTGTAGATCTGCGTCGTGGACAAGCTGGCGTGCCCGAGTAGCTCCTGCACTGCCCGCAAGTCGGCGCCGTTCTCGAGCAGATGGGTGGCGAAGGTGTGTCGCAGGGCGTGGGGACCGATCCCGTGTTGCGCGCAGGCGCTCAGCATATGCTTGTAGACCACCCGCCGCGCGCTGCGGTCGGTGAGCGGCCCGCCGCGGGCATTCAGGAACAGACGGTCTTCCTTCGCTTGCTGATCTGGAGGACGGTGGGCCAACAGATGCGGCCGCGCCTCGGCGATGTAGGTCTCGACCGCTCGCTGCGCCGGCCGACCCAACAGGACCATCCGCTCCTTGCTCCCTTTGCCGATGACGCGGAGCTCGGATGCTCCCTGCGACTGGCTGACCGTCAGACTCACCAACTCCGCCACCCGCAGGCCGGTGGCATAGAGCGTCTCCAGCAGCGCGCGATCCCGGAGCCCGAGTGGAGTGTCCGAGTCCGGCGCCGCCAGCAGCTTTTCGACGTCGTTCTCGTACAGGAACTTGGGGAGCGGCCGCCGCTGCCGCGGCGCGGTGATCCCCACCGTCGGGTCAGCGGGCGCCAGATCCCTGGCGCGCAGGTAGCGATAGAGCGAGCGGAGGAGGAGAGCTTGCGCGAGATCGACGCGCGCGCGTAGTTCTCGCCGTGCAGGTGGGCCAGAAACCGCCGGACGTGTGCCGACCTTACCTCCGCCCACGACTGGGCCAGGCCCTGCTGGCGCAAGAACGATGCGCACTGCTGCAGGTCATCGTCATACCCGCTCAGCGTAGTGGTGGCTGCGCCCTTCGCCTCACGCATCTCGGTCAGGAAGGCATCGACTACGTCATCCATGGTTAGAGAATTTGCCATATCGCGCGCCGTTCGCCCTACGCTGCCCGCTCTGCGGAAGGATGATAGCACGCCCAGCACGGCGAAGAGGGTGCCGACAGAGGAGATGCCAAGTGCAGACGATCGAAGCCATTATCATCGTGATAGCTCTCGCCAGCCTGTGGCCGCTGATCGTCGGCTACCAGGTGGGCGGCCACGGAGTGGTACAAGTTCGGCTACCTGGGCGTGGTTCTGATCGCCATGATCTGGGTCAGCCGCCGGCGCCTGGCCCGCATTCGCGCCGCCGCCGACGAGGCGAAGCGCAAGCGCGATGCCGCCGAGAAGAGCGGAAGACCGCCGTGGATGGGGGGGTAGGGGAGCCGCCGGTCGGCCTCCGCCCGCAGCGCGGCGTCGAGGGCAGAGAGACGGTTGGCGTCAGGATGCATCACGAGTCCGACGCCGGGGGATCAGCCAAGGCCTCTAGCGCCGCGATCAGCTCAGGGATATTCCCGGTGACCACTCGGTGGACACGCTCGTAGCTGATGTCCCCGTACTCGTGAGCCATCACATGGCGCAGCCCGATGATCTGGCGCCAAGGGATCTGCGGATGGGCGTCCTGGAACACGCGGGAGACGTTGCGGGCGGCCTCGCCGATGATCTCCAGGCGTCGTTCCGTCGCCAGCCGCAGGTTGTCATCGGCCATGAAGTGCTCAAAGGTGGCGCTGCCCGCGGTCCGCCTGATCTCCCTGGCATATGTCAGCATATCCCACAGCCACGAGGAGTCCGTCTTAACTCCCCTCATAGACCACCTCATGGGCGCGAAGGATGCTGTCTCGCCGGAATGGGTTCCGAATAGCGCTCTTCTCGACGAGGTCGACGTCGCGGCCCAGGATGGCCTTGAGTTCATCGATCATGTCCACCAGATCGAACAGGCTCCACGGGGCCTCGTTCCTCGAACTCCACCAGCACATCCACGTCGCTCTCGGGGCCGAAGTCCTCCCGCAGGGCGGAGCCGAAGATGGAGAACTCCTTCACGCGCCACTTCCGGCAGAACTCCCCTATGCGCTCTCTGTCCACGGCGATGGCGAGTGGCACTTGTTCGCGCCCTCCACCTACAGGATGTACCGCGCCAGGTCGAGGTTCTTTACCACATCCGCAAGCTGCTCACTGCACGTACTGAGCAGTGATCTTGACGGTCGTCGGGGCGATGTCGGAGGCCTCGAAGGAAACGTCCTCCAGCAGGCGCTCCATGATCGTGTGCAGCCGCCGGGCGCCGATGTTCTCGGTCTGCTCGTTCACCTGGGCGGCGATGCGGGCGATCTCGGCGATGCCATCGGGCGTGAACTCGAGCGTCACGCCCTCGGTCTCCATCAGCGCCGTGTACTGGCGGATCAGCGAGTTCTGCGGCTCGGTGAGGATGCGGACGAAGTCCTCCTCGCCCAGCGACGATCAGCTCGACCCGCAGCGGGAAGCGGCCCTGCAGCTCGGGGATCAGGTCGGAGGGCTTGGCGGCATGGAAGGCGCCCGCCGCGATGAACAGCATGTGGTTGGTCTGCACCGGGCCGTACTTCGTCATCACCGTCGAGCCCTCGACGATGGGCAGCAGGCCCCGCTGCACGCCCTCCCGGCTCACGTCCGGCCCGACGCCGGCGCTTCTCGCGGCCCGCGATCTTGTCCATCTCGTCGATGAAGATGATCCCGGACTGCTCCGCCCGGTCGATGGCCTCGCCGGTCACCTGGTCCAGGTCGATCATGCGCTCGGCTTCCTGGTCGAGCAGGATGCGGCGCGCCTCGGCGACCGTGACGGTGCGGCGGCGGCGCTGCTTGGGGAACATCCCGCCGAGCATGTCCTGCAGGTTCATGCCCATCTCTTCCATCCCGCCCGCGCCGAAGATCGGGAAGGTCATGAAGCGACTCTCCTCGACCTCAATCTCGACCATCTGCCGGTCGAGTTCACCAGCCAGCAGCCGCTGTCTGCAGTTCAGCGCGATCGCTGTCGTCCGGCGCTTCTTCCTCCTCTTCGTCCGACTCGGGGGAGCGCTGCTGAAGCACCGCGGCCATCGCCTCGCCCACCGAGTGTAGGCGGCTCGGCGGCGCGGTGGGGGCCGCGGCGCAGCAGCGAATCGAGGAGGCGCTCAATGGCGCGCTTCTCGGCCTGCTCGCGCACCGCCTCGACCTTCTCGGCGCGCACCATGCGCACCGCCGCCTCTACCAGGTCGCGCACCATCGCGTCCACGTCTCGCCCGACGTAGCCGACCTCGGTGAACTTGGTCGCCTCCACCTTGACGAACGGCGCGCGGACCAGGCGCGCGAGGCGACGGGCGATCTCGGTCTTCCCGACGCCGGTGGGGCCGATCAGCAGGATGTTCTTCGGGATCACTTCGTCCCGGATCTCCGGGCCAAGCTGCTGGCGGCGCGTCCGGTTGCGCAGGGCGATAGCGACCGCCCGCTTCGCCTCCCCCTGGCCGACGATGTACTTATCCAACTCCTCGACGATCCGCCGGGGAGTCAGGTCCTCGATGGTGTGGTTTGTTGCAGCATTCTTGCGTGTGGTCATTCCTGTTGCTTTCGCAGCTTGTGGCTAGGCGGAAAGCCGCCATCCCGGTCCGCTCCGCGGACTTAGGGGCTGCCGAAGCCCCTTCCTACAGCATTCGTTGGAGTAGTGATCGCGGGGGTATTGTAGCACAAACGAGGCCGGAGGTAGCCGGCCCCCGGCGTGCCTCTCCCTCCCGTAGGGCAGGAGCTCGTCTCCTGCCACCTCCCGCCATCCTCCCTGCCCGCACGCCGCCGGGCTTGCCCGCCTCTGGCGGGAGGGCGGCGATTCCGCGCCCCTGCACACCTCCGCCCTGCGCCCGCCCTGGGTGGGGGGATGGCGTACCAGATTCCTCCAACGTTACATAGGGCGGGGGGTGGGTGCAGGGCGGGGCTTTCTGCTCTGATCTATAGCTCGTGCGCAGCGTGCACAGCACGCGGCATTCCGCTATAATGGCGGCGAGGGAGTCATATCGCGAGTGGGGCACGACCGGCTCTACAATTGGACTCGATACTGGTATCCGCGGGGTATGATGCCCCTGTCGCTTGGCGACTCGTTTCTGGCTGACCCCACCGATGACTTCCTGCGCTATCTCAACAAGGAGGTAGTGCCCTTCAGGGCACTGCTTGAGGTCCCTTGCCTGGCTCTGATCGGCGAACCGGGCATAGGGAAGTCTGTTGAGATCCTCAGTGCGTGCAGGACGACGGCCAGACTGCTCGAAGGAACCGATCACCTGGCGCGCCACCTCGACCTGAAGGAGTACGGCGATGACACCAGGCTCTGCCGGGATACCTTCGACAGCCGCATGTTTGAGGAATGGCGAAGCGGCTCACACAACCTCCATCTGTTTCTCGATAGCTTTGATGAGTGCCGCCTGCATGAACCGGCGATAGCCAGTGTGCTGCTGCGCGAGCTCAGGCAGTGCCCTCGTGATCGGCTGTTCCTCCGTGTCGGTTGCCGCTCCGCAGACTGGCCAGCATCGTTTGAGGGCGGCCTATCGGAGTTGTGGCCTGGCGACACGATGAAGGTTTACCATCTTGCGCAGTTGACCCGGGCTGATGTTAGGGCTGCCGCGTCGGAGAACGGCCTGGACCCCGATGATTTCCTTTGCGAGGTCTTTGAGAGGGATGCGTCAGCGTTCGCGAGCAAGCCAATAACCCTTCGGTTTCTGCTCAAGCTTCGCGTCGACAAGCGACCCCTTCCGGGCACACAAGAAGGGTTGTATCTGGAAGGTTGCAGGCATCTATGTGATGAGGCGAGTCCCTACCGACAGGAAACCCCCGGTTCTGTCAAGGTTCTCCTCGAAGAGCGGCTTCGACTCGCCGCGAGGATCGCCTATGTCATGGCCTTCGCCAACAGGGCTGCTGTCTGGACTGGCCTCGAAACGGAGGCCGACCCGCGATCCGATATTTCGCTCAGCGAACTGTGCGGCCCCGGTTTGCCCGGCGACGGCTTAGCAGCCAAGTCCGCCATTGAGGAGATTCTGAACACAGGGCTCTACACAAGTCACGGCCCCCACCGGATGGGATGGGCCCATCAGTCCTATGGCGAGTTTCCCGCGGCGTGGTGCATGAAGCAGAGCAACATGCCCGTCAAGCAGATGATCCATCTCCTCTCCGTTCCCGACGACCCCGAGCGGCGACCCGCGCCTCAGCTCGCCGAGATAAGTGCCTGGCTCGCAGGCATGGACGCGGGCGTGCGTCAGCACCTCACCACGACCTCTCCTGACATACTGCTCCGCAGCGACCTTCGTCTGGTCAGCTTCGATGAGAAGGAAGGCCTGGTCGCGGCCCTGCTCGACCGGTTCTCCCGTGTACGGCTGTCAGACATGAACGTGGACCGCGATGACTATCGGGGTCTCGATCATCCGCGTCTGGCGCAGCAGTTACTGCCACACATAAAGGGCGGAGACAGGGGCTGGCTTGTGCGCCGTGTCGCAATAGATATAGCTGAGGCCTGCAAGCTCAGAGAGGCACAGGAACAGCTCCTTGCAGTCGCGCTAGACGAGACCGACTACTACTACACCCGTGTGCAGGCGGCCTATGCTCTGACTCGGATAGCTGATAAGTCAGTCAGGGATCGCCTGCGGCCGCTGGCAATCGGGAAGGCAGGAGATGACCCGGACGACGAGCTGAGAGGCTGTGCCCTTCGTGCGCTCTGGCCCGACCATCTCGAAACAGAGGAAGTGCTAGCCCTCATCTCGGAGCCGCGTCGCCACAACTTCACAGGCGCTTACGCCGGCTTCCTCGCGGATTTCGCGCGTAGCCTCCCTGTCGCTGACATTCCCGCGGCTCTGGATTGGGTCGGCCAGCACAAGTGTCAGCGCCTCGGCCACGCCCTTGAAAGGTTTGCAGACACAATCCTCTTGCGCCGCCTGGGAACATGCCGACTCCCCCGGCGTTATGGAGCATCTTGCTCAGGCAATGTGGGGCCTGCTCAAGGGGTTTCGCCTCACGGTGAGCGCGTATGACCGCGACTTCGTCAGCCTGCTTGACGCCGACACAGGGAAGCGGCGTCGGCTCGTTCAGGCCGTTCTGCCTCTTGTGACGGATCCCAGCAAGGAGGTAGGGCGCCTGGCTCAGAGCGATCCTCCCGTCGTCAGGGGTGAGGACATTCCATGGCTCATTGAGCTACTGGAGCAAACCTGCTCAGAGCAGGTCCTTGCTACTTGCGTCGAGCTGATCGGTTCGGTGTTCTTCTTTGAGGACACTGATGCCTACCTGGCACTAGTATCGTAAGAGTTCAGAGTTGATGAGGATGGGTTTTGGGGATCAGGCTGGGGAGCCGGCGAGCAGCAGGTTGCGGCAGGCGGAGAGGAGAGTTCGGTTCTGGAGGGTCCAGGTCCCGAAGTGGCTCAGCAACGCCATCTTGGTTTGTGATCCTTTGTCCGAGCGAGTTCCGCCGCTGATCTTACGGGCGATGACCGCGGGTCTCAGGCTGCGCTCGGCCAGGTTGTTGTCAGCCGGCACCTGCGGGTGCTCGACGAAGACGAACATCTCCCCCAGATGCTTCATGATCCGCTGCGCCAGCACGCAGTGGGGCGCGTGCGGATTGCGCGCCACCGGCCCCGCCATCGCCTCCAACAGCGCTTCGAGTCGCTCCCGCAGACGGCGACGCTGCAGCCGGTTCAACTCCAGTGCGCTGGCACGCGCCGACTGTGTTTTCGCCTCTTCGTAGACAGCCTTCACCGCCTCCGCCCAGGATATCGCGTCGGGGCAGTCCGCCTGCTTCTCCTTGAGCGCGTGCAGGTCCCGTAGCAGGTGCGCCCAGCACCGCTGAATCTCGTTGAGCAGCCGATTGTAAGCAGCATAGAAGTCGCAGACCGTCTTGCCTTTGAACTCCTTGCCCAACACCTCCTCGGCTACTGTCCCCGAGCGCGTCTTGCGGTACTGGAAGTAGCGCACTTGCGGGGTCGCAAAGGTCCACAGCCATCCGTTCTGCCCGTCCTGGCGCCATCCCGTCTCGTCCACGCATACCACCGGAGAGCCCCGCACCCGATCATGGAGCCGCTCCATTTCCTGCCTGCCCGCCCGCGCTACTCCATCCAGCAAAGCCACGATCTCGCCATCGCTGATGCGCAATCCCCACAGCTCCCCAAGCAAACAGCGAATCTGTTTCATCGGGACTCGGAAGGCTCCATGCAAGGCCGCCACCGTGCTCTGTACGCTCACCCCGAAGCGACGCCGACCCTGCACTCCCAACTCACTGCCCTGCAAGCTGGGTATCCATCGCTTCCGGCACACCCCGCACCAGCGCGCTATCGCCCGGTGCTCGATCACTCTCACTTGGGGCAACACGATCTCTACTACCTGGTGGCTGCCATGCTTCCAGCCCCCGCCCAGCTTGCGCCCGCAGTCCGGGCAGCGCTCCATCGTATGCTCGTGAATCTCATCGGGCTCTTCTCGGCGGCGCACGCATGCCTGAGCACGATGCTTGCGCTCCCCCTTCTCCTTCTTGGGTCGATTCGGTTTCACCCACGCCGGTACGTCTTTGCCCCCACCCCCGCGCAGGCGACGATTCTCTTCCTCCAGCGCCGCCACCCGCGCCGCCAGCGCTTCGATGATCGCAATCAGCTCTTCCCGAGTCGCCGCCGCAAGATTCTCCACATAGGACCTATTCCTCCGATCCAGTGCACATTCTCACGGAGACTGAACTCTTACTTCAGCCACCTCCGGGCACTGGAGCGGGACACCCCGAGGGTCTCCTTAAGACGTCGGCCAGGGATGCCAAAGTACTGCATGAGCCAGATGATGCGGAGCCGTTCCATGAGGGGATACGGGGTCCGGGAACGCTCCTCTCCCAGCCGAGACTCGAGCACCTCGATGTGGGCATCCCGCTGCTCCACCATGTCTTCCAGCACCATCACTCGCGCCTCCAACGCTGCCTCGCGGTTGGCATCAGCGGCGGCAGTCGCCCGTTCCAGGGCCAGACGTCGTGCCCGCCCAGCCCAGCGGGCGCTGACCACTAAGGCCCGAATCACCAAGGTAACGGATGCAGGGAACACCTCCATGCCGGTTCCACTCCTCAATGCGAAAGCGGCGCCTGCAGGCGCCGTGTTCTGGCTTCAGATGATACAGGAGCAGGGAGGGGCAGACAACTCCCCAAGGCCCTCAGGCCGGCTCCACGGGGGGTTGACGTGGACAGATGGCGGCGGAGCTGGGAGGCGATCATCGAGGCGAGTGTGGGCAGACCGCGGCTCTGGCACGGCGGCACGGAGAAGCGGAACGTGCTGCGCTACGCGAAGGCCATTCCCCAGGCCGATGACCATCCCACCCCCAAACCGGTGCCGCTGCTGGAGGAGCTCATCCGCGCCGCCGCCCCTACGCGTGGGATCGTGCTAGACCCCTCTGCCGGATCCGGACCGACCCTCATCGCAGCCGAACGAACGGGACGCATCTGCTGCGCGGCGGAACTTGAGCCGCGGTACTGCGATATCATCCTCGCCAGATGGAAGGCCCTGAGCGGAGGCAAAGCGATTCCTATGAAGGACTGAGGTCCGGCGACATCAGCACGTGCAGGTGCATCCCCGTCTCTCGAAACAGACGTTTGTCGCGCCAGAAGTCGGAGTATCAGCCATCCCGTGGGGCCCGCCGGCCGGGCTCCGCGGGTGGTTGGCAACGGCGGGGCTGTCGGCTGCAGCCAGCTATCGGCCTTCCCGCGGACGCACTTCCACGACATAGGCCCCTACTGGCCTGCCAGTGGGGGCCTCCCAGTTGCTCGCCCAGATCACACGCGTGCCGTCTGGCGACGGGCAGGCATGGGCTTCCGTGACATAGCCAGTGTTGTTGGTGTGCAGATGCGCCAGGCGCTCCACGCGTCTGCTGCCATCCAGCTTCACTGCCACGACCTCGTCGCGGTAAGGTAACCACTTGCCATCGCGGTCCTGGTAGGTCACATAGGCCCAACCCGGTCGCGTAAGGTTGCGCGTGGAGGTGTGCATGGCATAGCCCCCGTCAGTGAGCACGGTCACCACCCCGTCGCATAGCCTCCTCTGATCACTCGCCCGCTGTCGGGGCCGGACTTGGAGACGCCCACGGCTACCTCGTCACCATTCTGGTCGACCGTGAGATCATAGTGGCTCGGCCGTCCGTACTCGGACCAGAACGGACCCACCTTACTTCCCTGGAGATCGTAGACCTGGGTGGTGTCGTCGAACTCGCTGCCCTCCTTCTCCTGCCTGTTGAGCACCACGAAGCGCCCCAAGGCGGAGATGGAGACCCAGTCCACGCCCACGCCGTTCAGGTCCAGATCCGGGTACTTCAGCTTCTTCACCATGTCGTAGGAAAAAGCAACCTTGTAACTGCCCTTCCTCGCCTCCACGACCAGCAGGCTGCCGTCCGCCGAGATGTTTCCCTCCCAGGGCCCGAGGCGGAGGTTCGAGTAGCCTGGGAAGCTCCCGATGACCGTCTTCTCTCCGGTTCGCACGTTCCAGGTTCCGACTTCGTTGCCCCCGACGTAGACCATAAGATCCGGCTCCCGCGGGTGCCAGCGGATTTCCGTACCCGGGCTCTCTTTAGTGAACAGGGGCTGGTAGGTTGAGCCATCCAGGAAGATTGGGCTTGGCTTGCTCTTCATCAGTGATAGCCCCATGTCCAGTATCATCAGCGACTGGTCAGCGTTCCAGACAGGGACTTTGGAGTAGTTGTGGCGGGCGACCTCTCCCCACGTCCCGCCCAGCTGGGGAATGGGGGTGCCTGGATCGCCGGTGATGCGAGTCACCCTGTTCCCGAACACCGGATCTACGTACGACTGAAGGTACCCGGGCTTGGGAACGGCAGGAATCTGCTTCACCTGCGTGTCAGTGACCGGGTACTGGATGCCGTGAGCGCTGATGACGGCTAGAAGGATCCCCGCCAGTGCCGTCGCCAGCCGGCCGGCTACCACCCGAGCGCAAGCCAGAATGCTCTTCGTCGCGAACCCATGACCATGATCGTCGCCTGACATCCCCTGCTCCTCATATCTTCATCGCGCGTTCCCCCAGACGGGACACCGTCGCCGCGAAGGCGGCCGGGTGCCGTGCCGCAGGGATACTACCTACTGGAGGTCGACGGGGCCATGAGTCTCGGCCTCGATGTTGTTGACGATGGTGTTGTGGCGGGCAACTATGCGCTGGACCCCCGGCTCGGCCCAGATGCCGGCACGCTGGGTTCTGGCGTCGCCCGACCTGGTGTCCCGCATAACGTTAGCCTCGAACAGGAGATCGCAGGTTGCGGGCTCGACGTAGACGGCGCACCCCTTGTTGTCCTCGATCGTGTTGCGCCGGAACACATTCCTGTCACCGGCATTAGAGGGTTTCTCGCCCCGCAGGTTGATCCCATGGGAACCGTTGCCGGCGATGACGTTCTCGAGGAAGACGTTATCGGTATCCTTGTGCCCGATCGAGATGCCCTCGCCGCCATTGCCTCTTATCTCATTGCGCTCGAAGATGCCGTCCTGCACCCGCCAGCACAGAAAAAGCCCGACGCCGTCGTTCCCGATGGCCCGGCAGTTCCTCACAATCGGCCGGGCCGATCCCGAGCCCAAATGGATGCTGAAGCCCGTCATCCCCTTCGCCTCGCAGCCCTCGATCGTAGTGTCTTGGTTGATCTCCGCGTCGATCCCGTCGCCCGCGAAGTCCCGCACGGAGCAGCCGACGACCCGGCATGAGGACGATTCGCGCAGGAAGATGCCTCCTCCGACACAGCCGTTGATCTGCTGGTTGTGAGCCCCATTCCCATCGACTGTCAGGTTCTCGGCGCTAGCGTCGTGGACACCGAAGAACAGGACTGGCGAGAAAGTCGTGGAGACGGTGCAGGCGTTCTCAGTGGTATAGTCAGAGATGAGCATGCGATCAAGGTAGAGCACACTGCCCTGGACGAGCGTGATCCGCGCCACACTGTCGGTCCAGTCCCGGGAACTGGTATCTTTCACCAGCACGCCCATCCCCGCGCGGAATCCCGAGGGATCATCGACAGTCACCTGGCGCTGGCCATAGTCAGCGTCAACCGACGTCCGGCTGGAGAACCCGTCGCTCTTGCGCAGAACAGTGCCGCCGCCGGCGCCGATGAGCTGAACGTTCGAGGCCATCCGGACGGAATCATAGAGGGTGTAGGTACCCGGGGACAGCCGGACCGTGCCTCCTCCGTAGGCGGCCACCGCGTCGATCGCCTGCTGAATGACGGCGTCGGTACTGCCGACGTAATCGCCGCTATCGGTTCCGACAGTGACGTGCATGGGGGTCTCCTCATGTACGGCCTTCGACCACGGCTCGGGAGCCGCCGCTAACTGGCCGGTGAGCATGATGACAGTCAGGATGCCGACACACAGCATCGTCTTCAGTAGCAAGTGGATCCTCCATTGCGCTCCGCGACCGTGCCAGGTAGCGATCCGGCCGGGTGCATGGCACATACGCATTGCTCAGGCTCTTCGCCTCACGTCAGGCACACTTCTGCAGCTCGCGAAGCGGGGCCTTCTGCGGGCATCCGGCGCCTGTAATCCCGCGATGGCACAGGGCCTCGGCGTGGTTCGCAGATCTGCCCCCATCCCGGAGTATCCTCAGAGTGGTCTCACGGGCCCCAGACACCCGCAGCCGGTACCAATCACGGGAATACGCACAGGGAGTGGAGGTGGATGTAGAGGGCGAGAAGGAGCGGCGGTACTCAGTGTCCACCATGAACGGGCATCACCTCCTAGCGGTGTTCCGAGGGACGGGACGTAGGTTCGATGTGTACCTGAGGGCGAACCCAGAAGACCTCCTTGCCTGTGCGTAGGGTTGCACGGCAGTATCGTGCTCGCCAGGCGGGAGGTGCTGAGCGGAGGCACGGCCACCTCAGAGAGAGCTGAGGCCTAGCGGGATCGGGAGCGCGATCTGAAACAGACGTCTGTCGCGTGATAAGTCGGGCTTCTGGCCATCGCTGGCGGCCTCGGTATCCCTTGGCGAAGACTGGTCGTTCGAAAGTACACAGCCTGCGCTATAGGTGTTACAGCGACTACGGGAGCCAGATCAGCTTCCGGATAGCAGGGGGACGGACGGAGCCAGGTTACCGAGCGTTGTTCATGGGCCGGGGTCGGGCGTCTCAGTGGGAAGGGGGAACGCTACACAACACAGGGGCAACGCCGATGCCCGATCCCCGGCAGCCAAGACTGTAGTACCCGAAGTGAAGTCGGGCCTGAGTAGGGGGATGCCTGAGATCGGGAGTCGGATCCGCTGAGGGGCTGAAGGTGGGGTGGCGGGAACGGATGGGATCAGAGCGGGTTCTGCGGATGGCGAGGCCCTGCCGGTGCTATCGTGGAGGTCGGAGGTAGTGCCGCGACGCTCGCGCTCCTCGGCGAGGGAGCGGTACGGTTCCGGTACCGACGCAGGAGGAGTCTGGCCCGCCTGTGCCCGGTGACATCCCTGGCGCTGATGACGACGGCGCAGTCGTCGCGAGGCCGGGGGTGTTGATGGTATCGAGGGCCCTGTGATTGCCCTCCGGATTCCTGCAGCCGATGCGGGAAGTCGGATCGTCGTTAGCCTCCCTCGGCTACCCGAACAGCGCTTGCCATTCGGCGGGGCGGGCGGACAGTCGCGGCCACGGAGTGCCAGGCACTCTGGGCACATGGGGTGTTCGGTCTCCCCGCGCGACGTGCGCTCCTGCGCCAAGGAAAGGGCTTTTCGGTGCAGGGAACCTGGAGCGGAGGGCAAACCCGAACCCGTGTTGCCAAGCGTGGGGCTGGTAGGTTCAGTGCTGTGGTGTGCGCCCCTTCCTCCCAGACCGCCTGCATCTGCGCTCAGGAGCCGTGGAGTGCCGTCCTGGAGAGACACTGCGTGATCACCGATCACCGTCCACAGGGGTGCCTCCCGGAGCTGGACGAGGAGAGGGTAATGAGAGGGAGTGGACGCGGCAGGATTGGGCTGACAGTAGCTGGTCGCGGTTTGGATCTGGCTCGTGCGTCGGAACTGTTGTCGGGTTTGGTCGAGCATTCACCGTCGGTGATCGTGCTGCTGGACCGCGAGGGTCGTATTGTGTTGTGCAATCCGAGCTATGAGAGAGTTACAGGGCTGTCGCGGCAGGAGGCGCTGGGGCACACGCCCTGGGAGGTGATGAGGAACCAGCAGCAGGCGCAGGTCCTGAAGATGATGTTTGACCAGGGGGGGATCGAGGGATTCCCACCCGAGGTCGAACTCCCGGTGGATCTTCCCGACGGCACAGGCCGCACAGTAGTGTGGACGCAATCGGTGGTGCGGAACGCGAGGGGCGGGCCGGAATGGCTGCTGGCGATCGGCCTGGACGTGACAGAGCGGAAGCGGACGGAGGACGCGCTTCGCAGGTCCAACCGGTCGCTGGAGATGCAGAGGCTGATGAGCGAGGCGCTGGCGAGAGCGGTGGACCAGGACTACCTGCTCAGCGCGGTGTGCTCGGCCCTAGTGAGACCTGGCGGCTATGGGTTAGCATGGGCGGTGGTGTGGCCGAACGAGGCCGCGCCGGTGGTGCATCTGGAAGCCGCGGCCGGCGCGGGCGGGGAGCAGGGCGCCGATCAACGGACTCTCCCTGGGGAGGCCTGTCTGACGGGGGGCCCGGTGGCTTCAGTTCTGAAAACGGGGGAGCGCCAGGTTATCGTGGACACATCGGCCGATGAGAGCTTCCCCGAGTGGAGCGCGGCGGCCGCCGCGGGTGGGTGGAAGTCGTGCCTGGTGCTACCGGTGACCTACCAGGGGCTGACGCTGGGAGCGCTGGCGGTGTGTTCTCGGCAGGAGACGACCTCCAGCTCCAGTGAGATTGCGATGCTAGTGACGCTGGCGGATGATCTGGCCTACGGGCTGACCTCGCTGAGGCTGGCGCGAGATCAGCGGCGAGCGCGAGAGGAACTGAGACAGGAGCGCGATCTGCTTAACCAGATCGCGCGGACGAGCCCGTCGGGCATCATGGTGACGAGCCCGGAGGGGGCGCTCGTGTTCGCGAACCCGGCGGCTGCTCGCATCGTGGGGCTCGATCCCCAGGATCTGAGGGCGGGGGGGAATCTGCTGACGTGGCCCCTGACTACTCTCGAAGGCAGAGAGCTGGCGGAGGGGGAACGCCCTCTGCACAGGATAGGCCGGAGTGGTGAGGTGGTCCGGAACGTACGGCTGAGGGCGCGACCGCCAAGCGGCCGAGAGGTGCTGGCATCGGTTAGCGGGGCGCCCTTGCAGGATGGCCAGGGGAGAACCACCGGGATGATGCTGATCGTACAGGACATCGAGGAGCAGGTCCGTGCCGAACAGGCGCTAGCGGAGTCTGAGAAGCGGTACCGAACACTGTTCGAGCAGTCTCCGGACGGGGTGATACTGATTGACCCGGAGACCCAGAGCCCGATCGAGTTCAATGATGTGGTCTGCGAGCAGTTGGGGTACACGCGAGAGGAGCTTCCGGGACTCACAATCGCGAGCTGGGACGCCCAGATGGGACCTGAGGAGGTCAGACGGCGGATCGCGTCGATGCTGGAGAGCGGGGGGGACAGTTTCGCGAGCAGGCACCGAACCAAGACGGGAGAGATCAGGGACGTACAGGTGAAGGTCAGGGTGGTGGAGATCGGCGGTAAGAGGGTTCTGAGCTGTATCCTGCCGCGATGTGACCGAGTGGAAGCGGGCGGAGGAGGCGCTGCGCCGGAGTGAAGCGCGGTACCGCTCGCTCGCGCACAGCATTCCCAGCGGGGCCATCTTCCTATTCGACCACGACCTCCGCTACCTGGTGGCCGACGGACAAGCGCTGGCGGCAGTGGGCATGGACCCCGGGGAGGTCGTCGGAAAGACGGTATGGGAGATGTTCCCTCCGGAGGCGGCCGCGAAGCTAGAGCAGTGGTATCGCGTGGCACTGGCGGGGCAGACGCAGACGGTGGTGATGCCGTCCCATGGCAGGACATATGAAACGCGCTTCGCCCCTGTCACCGACGAGGGTGGAGTGGTGATAGCTGGTATGGCGATGGCTCAGGACATCACCGAGCGGAAAAGGGCCGAGGAGCAGATAGCCACGCAGATGGACATGCTCCGGGCGCTGTATGCGAGCGTGGAGCAGATCACGGGCACCATCAACCCGGGGGAACTGGCGGAGAGCATAGCCCGGATGTGCGTCGAGTCCTTCGGAGCAGACCACGCGTGGCTGGGCAGGCCGGAACCGGACGGAGGAGTCGCTGTTGTCGGTCGGTATCCCAGCGGCGGACCTAACTCGGTCGACCTGTCGGTGCGATCGGATATGACGTCAGAGGGAGAAGGGCCGGTTGGGCGGGCGATCAGCACGGGGGAGCCGGTGCTGATCGAGGATGTGCTGACTGATGAAGACTCCGCGCCATGGCGAGAGAGGGCAGTGAGCCTGGGGTTCCAGACGGTGGCCGCCTTCCCGCTGGCGAGTGAAGGGCAAGGAACAGGCTGTCTGGTGATCTACAGCAGAGCGGCCGGCTACTTCAGCTCTGCGAAGCTGCACCTCTTTCAGACGTTCGCCCACTTGGCGGCGGCGGCATTCGCGAATGCGACGCTCCACGAGGCGGCGCAGGAGTACGCCACCGATCTGGAGGCCAGAGTGTCGGAGCGGACGGCGGAGCTGACGGCGGCAAACGCAGAGCTCGATCGGTTCGCCTATTCCCTGGCGCACGACCTGCGGACGTCACTGTGGACGATGCAGGGGTTCTCGATGGCGCTGCTGGATGGTCTCGGAGAGCGGCTGGGTGAGGAAGGGAGGTCATATCTGGGCCGCATCATCAGCGCGGCGGAACAGATGGATGCACTGATCCGCGAGGTGCTGGAGTACACCCGAGTGACCCGGGAGGAGCTGAGTCTGGGCCCAGTGGATCTCTCCGAGCTAGTGGCGGAGGCGCTGGTCTGGCTCCAGCAGGCGGTTGCCCACAGCAAGGCAGAGGTAACGCTGCTGACACCGATGCCCGCGGTGGTGGCGCACAGGTCAGCTCTGCACCAGGTGGTGCTGAACTTGTTGAGCAACGCCGTGAAGTTCGTGAAGCCGGGGGAGGCGCCGCGGGTGCGGGTGTGGGCGGAGGAACAGGGCGAGAGGGTTCGGGTGTGGGTGGAGGACCAGGGGATCGGAATCGCGCTGGAACAGCAGGAGCGCATCTTCCGAGTGCTGGAGCGGCTGCACGAAGTCGACGCCTACCCGGGGACGGGGGTAGGTCTGGCGGTGGTGCGCCAGGCAGTGCGGCGGATGGGCGGGGAGACGGGGGTGGAGTCGGAGGTGGGAGCAGGAAGCAGGTTCTGGTTCGAGTTGCCCAGAGCGAGGGCCGAGGAAGGTGAGGGCCAGTGATCCGCCGCGACCTACCGCCGACCCGCCAGGTCCCTGACTAGGTCGGCGATCTCTGCAGCGCCCAGCGGCTTGCAGAGAGACAGAAGCGCCGCTTCGCTCAGGCATCTTTCGACGAGCTCGGAGTCAGGGTATCCCGTGATCATGATGAAGACGGCCTTCGGCACGGCCCGATGAAGGGCGTGCATGACCTGGAGTCCGTTCATGCCAGGCATCATGACATCGATGAAGACAATGTCAAAGCTGTGGGAGCGCGCCTCCTCGACGGCCTGCTCTCCCCGCGTGCAGGCCGTAACGCGGCACCGGTGCCGCCCCAAGGCTTCATGGAAGACGTCGCAGATACCAGGCTCATCCTCGACCACGAGAACACTGAGCATGTCCCATGTGGCAGCCTCGGGGACGCCGTCCGCTGACTCGGTCTCCGTCCTGGATCCCCATGCAGTAGCGCGCATCGCACTCCCTCCTTGTACGAGTGTAGCCACGCAGCACCTAAGGCTCGTGCTCGCGCGGCTCCACCGATGAAGGCCTCCGCACTAGATTGGATGGGTGGGGGGGCCAACGGCACCGTATCGAACGCAATGGTCTCTTGCCAGTCAGGCCGCAGGAGGCGGCCGCAGCTTGGGCCTTTGCTCATGGCAGACGTGTGCCAAGACGCGATCTGGGTTCAGACGGAGAGGTCGTTACAGATTCCTCAGCCTGGTCGCCTCCGACTGTTCCGGGTTCCCCCTCGAGCACTCGCGTCACCAGCAGCACGAGTTCGCTGATCGGGAACGGCTTCGTCACATATGACGTCACTCCCAGCCTCCAGCCGTTCATCACGTCCGTGTCTGACGCGCGTGCCGTCAACATGATGACAGGGATGCTGCTTCCCTCGGGCGAGTGGCGTAGCACTTCGAGCGTCTGGAAGCCATCCATGACTGGCATCGCGACATCCATGATGATCAGGCTGGGGCGGCTCCTCGAGGCTGCCAGCAGACATTCGGCGCCGTTCGTCGCCGTGCGCACTTCGATCTGCCAGCCCTCCAGCGCGGACTTGATCAGATCGACAGTCGCGGGATGGTCATCTACAACCAGCACCTTATGCTTCACCTCTTCTCCTTCTCCCTCGCTGCGTCGGCGATCTCTTTGTCGTGTCCCAGCTTCGGCGCGGGGTGTCTCACGCGCTTGCTCGGCCGCGTGGTCGAACACTGCGTCGCCCAGCCGCCCTCCTGTCATGCGCTGACAGTCATAGGCCGGGGATCGCTGTGATCGACTGCGGTGGCCCTGGTCGAGGCCGAAGCCCATGCGGAAGGAGGCGCGTCCTGCAGAGAGGCCCCGGAACGCGGGAGAGTAGCGCCTCGCTCGCCAGCCTCCGGCGCTGTCTGGGAATCCTTCCGCGACTCGGTCTGCCTTACGCGGTAGCTGGCCAAAGCCACCTGCACCAGATCCCTCCCAGCGATGAGGTAGAGAGCCGTGGCCAGTGCCAGAACAATAAGGCGCCGCTGCCACCTCCGCCTTCCGGCTTCTCTGCATGCGCGGTCGGCGGCTAGGCGCTGCCTTAGATATGCTCCGGTTTCGCTGACCGACATGTGCGATAGCATGGCAGACAACCGGCCAGCAGGCTCACTTGGGGAAAGTGTGGGGGCGACCGCGCCCAGGCGCGGCATCTCAAGAGTTGAACTGCTTGGCTCTATGTGGCCCTTGAGGTTATCGCAAGTAGTCGTCATTCGGCCTCCCTTGACCGTGCTAACCGGTCGTTACGAGCGTTCCATAGCGTCGGCGTCCACGTTGTAGGGGTAGTACCTGATGTTGGGGGTACGAGACCCCCAGGCTTCTGCAAGCCCGAACGGCACAGTGCGAGATAGCCGCCTGATGTGTCACCATATCCGCCCTTGGCTTCGCCGCGGGGAAGATGCGCGTTGGCACCATGACGGCTGCCGATCCGAGTTGGAGGGAGAGCCGCGCAGTCGCACCAATAGGTGACTCCCGCTCCTAGCGCGGAGGCTGTCTAGGAACGGGAGTCTGGCGGGCGCACTCTTGAACTGCGAGCATGCGTCGGGTCGGAGAAGCCCGGTCGGCACTCTGCCTCGAAGTCCTACTCGATCTGTCCTGCCACCGCTGGCATCGACAGCGCAAGGCCGGTTCCCGGTTCGCTGACGGGAGGCGACTGAGTGAGGTATTGATCTCCACTGTCCGGGCTTAGCTGTCGCGCTGGGGAGACTCGACGCCGGAAGGAGAGCTCGATCTGCTCTTGCCAGCTCACTACTGATTCCTCGTATGATCCTTGTACCGGTAGCCAACCTGTCTTGATGATCTGCTCTCGTACCATCCCCCACCCTCCAATACAGGCACGGCGCTTGTCAGCAGTCAGGCCTCTCCGCCAGATAGGTAGCGACTTGGAGAACGGCAAAGAGCACGGCGAGCGCTGTCCTCAAGCTAAGTGCCATGGGCCGTCACATGATACACAGGGGGTAATCCCTAGGTTTCTCTTCCGAATCCCCCGAAGCTACCGGAAGAGAGTCGGATCAATGCTCTCGGTGCGTGATACCCAGTCACCAACGCCCGCCGCCGCGATGTATGCCACTGCCACAGGCCTACGTCTGCAGCGTCGTCAGGCCTTCGGCTATCGCGTACTTCGTGAGTTGCGCCACGCCTCGCAGGTTCAGCTTCCTCATGATGTGCGAGCGGAAGGTCTCAACGGTCTTCACACTTACATGGAGGGTGGAAGCGATCTCCTTGGTGGTGTTGCCCTCAGCGACGAGCTGGAGCACTTCCCGCTCCCGTGGAGTCATGGAGCCAGACGCCGGGTCTGGGGAAGATGCACGGCGAGCGTAGTCTCGTGCGACCCAGCGCGCGACCTCGGAACTGAGGAAGGTCTCACCTGCCGCGACCGCCCGAGTCGCCCTTATAACCTCTGCTACCCCACAGTTGCTTAGGAGGCAGCCAGCTGCGCCTGCCCGAAGCATCCTGATCGCCGTCCGCTCGTCGTGGTGAGGAGAGAGGCCTATCACCCTCACTCCCGGAGCCTCCCTCCTGATGGCGGTTGTAGCGTCGATGCCGTTAAGTCCAGACATAGCAGCGTCCAGGAGCACCACGCTTGGCCGAAGCCTTTTCGTCAGCTGAACGCATGCCCTCCCGTCCTCGGTTACCCCCACCACCTCGATATCCGCTTCCTGACCTAGCAGGCATCGCAGCGCGTCGCATGCGATGCCTTGGCTTCCTCCCAGCAGAACTCGGATTCCCATCTGTCGCCTCCTTGTTCGATTGTTGCTGGCAATAGACTGCAGCTTGAGTACATACCTGGGCACGTCATGGGTGGGTCGGCCGGGCGCACAGACAGTGTGGCATTAGGAAGCCGTCACATCTCTTCAGTGCAGGAACAGGAACGGGGTGAGGGGGAAGGCGAGCAGCGAGAGCGCGGACGATCGTGTCCGCGTGAGGCCCCAGTGCGATAGTTGCTGATCTAGGCCATGCTGCTGGCACTGCCTGTGCCCTCCATCAGCCGGTAGTACGCGGTCGACTTCTGAGTATTCTGACCGTTGCATGGCCTGAGGTCAATCAGGCTTTTCCGTACCCCAGCTAGTGGTAGTCATAGCACTGGCATCAGGGATCCCGCAATGATGGAGCTCGTCTTCGACGAGCAGCGCTCCTCATTCCGATGGTGACCTGGGAACTCTCTAGATCGCACGGAGGCTATGGAATATACGAGCGTGGGTCTCAGACGTCGAATGCCGAGAGCGCTCAGTTCTGGAGGCGCCGACACGCAGCCAAAGACGCGCGCCGGATCCGGGCAGATCTTGACCGCCGCGGAGAGAGGAGATCACACTATCACTGCCCGTACTGGTGTTTCTCGCTGGTGGGTATCCCTGCTCTTCTGTGGCCTCGCGCTAATCCAGCTCCTGTTCTCACTGCCGCAGACTTGTGAGGCCCGACGTCGCGAACCGACGCTGAAGCTCGTGAAGATGGAGGGGGACAGCGCCGTCGTACAGGTTACGGCGCCGCCGTCGTTCAGGCCGAGCGCCGGGCTCACCGTGAAGGCGGTCGCCAACGTCACCTTTTCCTCCCAACGCGGCGGAACCTACAAGGCCAGTGCTTCGCGGCACCTGGCAGAACGGCATCGAGCTTCAGTACAAACCCGGTCTTCACACGGCTGATGTCATCGATCAGGTCGAGGTTACGCTTGGGCCAGGGTCGTCGGTGACAAAGACCTTGTCGGCCGGCGTGACCTATGCACCGATTCAGGGTTGGGATGAAGAGTGGGCCAAGGCCACCTACCGGGTCACCCCGGCCGGCGGGGAGTGGGATCGGTCCGGCCAGGGTCCCATTGACCAAGCACCCGAAGCCTTCCTCGAACCCACCGAGACCAACACCGGAGCTTGGGTCGGCCTCAGCGGCTACTTTAGCCTCAGCGCCGAAGGCGCGCCCAGCGGCAGCGTTTCCTATCGATACGACGGTCTGGCGGAGTGGATCGACGAGGCGGCGCCTGCCCCTCCTCCTCCGCCTCCACCTCCCGCTCCCAAGCCTAAGGTGGAAGCCCCCCCGAAGACCGAACAGGAGGACGAAAACGACCGGCTCCTAAAGCTCTACGATCGCATCTCCCGCATGGAGCGACGACTGGCGCAGGCCGGGGTCGAGATCCATCTCCAGGGCCTCGCGGCCGTCGATCTCCGGGAGCAAATCCGCGTCCTGCAGGCCGCGATGGCAGACGAAGGCCTCTATCAGCATGTGGCCCAAGATCGTCAGTAACGCGGGAGAGGACGTCTGGAAAGCAACCAAAGACACCGACGTCAGCCTCGCCCTGGATCGCGGCCTGGTCAGCTACCAGATCTCTCTCGAAGAGGCGAGGAGATCCGACCGCGTAGGCGGCAATCCCCTGCTGATCAAGGCCGTTGGCGCATCAGGCACGGGCGATGCGGTGCGCACCTACCCCGTGGTGACGCCCACCGACGCGCAGCTCATCCGGGAGGAGAACAGCAAGTCCAAGTTCCTGGACAAGGACGCGGTCTGCTTCATCACCGACTGATGCGCGCGGTCCATCGGATCAGCATCGTCTGACTGGCTTCGCGCTGAGGAGACATCCAGAGTCCGGAGCTGCTGTCGGTCCGTCGGAGTAGCAAGCACGGGCCATCGTCGGCGGAAGAAGCTTATCTTCGGTGAACATCAAGTGACGTGTGTCTGCCGGCACCAGCATCACCCCCCACTGAATCGAGCGATGTGATCCTCCGGCGGATCGCCCATTTCGTCAGCCCTGCAATAGAGTAGATGCCCAGCTTCTCCATCAGGCGGTGACGGTGCGTCTCGACAGTCTTTGGGCTGATATGGAGGGCTTGGGCGGCCTCCTTCGTGCTCTTGCCGTCTGACAGAAGATGCAGCACATCCACTTCCCTGGGGGTAAGAGCAGCCTCCGGCCCAATGGCGATCGCGCCGGGTCGGCTGTGGTAGTGCTCGACTAGGGCAGCGCGCGCCTCCACGCTGACATACTGCTCTCCAGCCGCCACGCGCCGTATCCCCTCAATGAGCTCGCCGAAAGCACAGTCCTTGACCAGATAGCCGAGTGCTCCTGCCTCGAGCGCATCTGCAACGTAGCGCGTATCGGTATGCATCGATAGAATCAGTACGCCGACCCCAGGCGCTTCCACGACCACTCGCCTGGTGGCCTCGATGCCGTCCAGCAGGGGCATCGCAACATCCATCACTAGAACGTCAGGGTTCAACCGGCAGGCAAGCGCGACCGCCGAAAGCCCATCCTCTGATCCAGCCACCACCTCCAGATCCGGCACGCCGCTGAGCAGCGCCTTCAGGCCGTCGCGGAAGATATGATGGTCATCAGCCAACAGCACCGATATGCTCAACTGCGCCCCCGCCTGCGAGCGCGAACGGCTCGCATAGAGACCCTTGGTGCAGCAGTGACACCAGCGTGGCGCGGCAGCCTCCACCGGTGATCTGATATGGGTCCGCAATCACTCAGATTGCTGAACACAACTGTAAATGGCAGCATATATACTTGTCAATGCTATATGGGACGCGACTGCAACATCGTCGGCGGGTTTCTGGTGGACGCCAACCTTGGGCCGCCAGGCGGCTTGCGCCTACGCCGCGCCCATGGGACGAACTCGGAGGCTCTCTCAGATAGCTACTTGGCCGGCGCGAGCACACTGCCCGAATCCAGGGGATCTCTAGAGCCGGCGGCAGCATACGTGCTACCAGCGCTGGCCAAGACGGGCCCGAACCAGCCGGTCACCACGATCCGATCGCCGCGCGGGTGCTGGCTGAAGCAGGGCAGCCGCTGCCACAAGTTCCGGCTCGTTGCCTGGCGAGGACCAAACTCGGGCAGGCCCTGTGGCAATATGGGTGGCGGCTGTCTGCGC
This sequence comes from uncultured Armatimonadota bacterium, assembly GCA_963699135.1. Classification (GTDB taxonomy): domain Bacteria; phylum Armatimonadota; class Hebobacteria; order Hebobacterales; family Hebobacteraceae; genus JBEKKD01. Next base: position 4,500,243 of record OY969415.1, read on the forward strand.
GCTCTGCGCGAGTACGCTCCTGTGAAAGCGAAGCGGCATCGACTACCGGTCTGACAGGACAGAACGGCTGGCCTGTACTGCAAGCTTCAGGTCGGCCTGGTGGTGCCCCACTGATGCTCGGCACTTGCACCGCACTGGCCCATGCCCCTGCAGTGCACACTCAAGGCCCGCTCCCAGGGAGACACCTAGCCAGGCCATATGGCGAGGAAGCTGGCCAGGTGAGCTCGCCTCTTGGCCCACCGTCGTCATCGCTGATCTGGAGGCAGACCCCGAAGTCCTCTCCGGGCCGCAGCCTGTCCATCTCGGCCCACGGGAGGGCCAGCTGGTACTCGGTACACTCGCCCTTCCGGTAGACCTTGCAGCGCGCGGTGCTGCTCACAGCCTTGGGAACAGCCGCATCCACTAAGCTCTCCTCATAGGCGACTAGCTGGGATTCGCCGGCCACCAGGCCGGACCAGAAACCATAGCGCAGGAGTGGCGACGGAAGTGGGAACAAACCCAGCTGGAAACTGTCGCCGCGATGGAAGCGGGTATCCCGGGATGGAGGCACGAACACATCGTCACGTACTCTGGCACGCACATAGAGATACGCGTCATCCCATCCAAGGTGCACCTCCGCGCTCAGGTCGGATGGGCCGCCCCAGCGCTTCCACTGAACGAGGCATCGATCAGCTAACCGAAGCGGCTGTCCGCTTTCCCACTCGCCCAGGTCGCAGTCGACCGAAGCCGCGCTCCCTACTCTCGTGCAGAGGACGTTAGCCGGCGCGGGGCTGGAGGAGGGGCGAGAAGGGGGCAGCGCTACCAGGACATCCTGGCGCTTCCCTCTCAGTTCTTCGACGACACGCGCGCCGAGCTCAGTGAGGTGCAGCGTCAGTTCGCATAGGGCTTGGCAGGGGAGGTCAGGCCGGCCGTTCGCGAGTAGTGCCTGGTGATAGCACCCCCCGCCACAGATGCTACGTGCGCCGCAGCTCCGGCAGCTCTCACGGTTCTCAATGAAGAGTTGCTCAGCCCAGAACTGATGAGCTGCCGGTTCGATGCCCTCGAAGACCGAGCCCATCCGGCAGGCGCGCATGGCGGCGAAGGAAGGACAAGGATAGATGCTTCCGTCGGGATCGACCGAGACGCTCCACTTGCCGGCTTCGCACCGGTAGGGAAGTCTCTGGGTAGCCAGTGAGCGCATGATGAAGCGGCCGAGGAAGTCATAGGGGTGGTAGATGGGCCGTAGGTAGGAGAGAAGCCGATCCGAGTCCTGGGAGAGCAGGAAGTCCGCGAACTGCGAGTAGCCAGCCTTCACTCCACCGACGCTCTGTCTGTCGATAGCGCCGAAGCTCCCAGGCGGCAGCCGAACGGGGTTGATGCTGATCCTCGTGAAGCCCAGATCGTAGAGGTGCAAGAAGATGCGTGTGACGTCAGGGTGGGCCGCTGTCAGCGTGGCGCTTGTCCCAACCGCTGGGCCGAGGGGATTCACCTGGCTAGCCGCGAGGGAGCGTAGGTTCCGAGCGACAAGCGCGTAGGAACCCGCGCCATCGGGAAACTGACGCATCGTGTTGTGGACGTCCGGCGGGCCATCCATACTCACTGTGACCCAGGGCAGACGCCGCAGGGCCTCATCTGAAGGTAGGTTCGCGAGATTCGTCGTCTGTCCCCAGTGCCATTCGATCTTCTTGGAGTAACACTCCTCCTTCGTGCCGACGAGAGCCGCAATCGCGTCGATGAACGCCAGGTCCATGCGCGGCTCCCCCAGCAGCGTCGAGCGCGCCACGACGACCGGCGCGTCCTTGCCCAGGTCCGTGCAGAGGAAGTCGATGGCGCGCTCGGCCACCGCCATGCTCATGGGCGGCAGCGCGTAATCCTCGGCCGCAGGATGGGCGAAGCAGTAGTGGCAGCGGAGTTCGCAACTACGGTGGGTATTCAGGACAACGGTGGGCACGGCATCGGGATACTGCGCGCGAGGCCACGGGGCAGTGTCGACCGGAGCACTGAACACTCGGCCAGAGGTGTTGATCGCATCCGCACCACTCCCGGCCTCGCTGGCGACGGCCCGCCACTTGCCCGGGGCTTCGTCGCAGATGACCTCGCCGAGATCGGTCTGGACCCGTCGCTGTGTTCCGCCCAGATCGGGCATGCTGAACGCTCCTTGGTCCTCCAGACCGCGCACTTCCAGCGATGGAGACACCGCCTCGCGGGACTTGGCGGCGCCCTAGGCTGACTGTGGTAGTTGCTCGTACGAATGCCGCTGCTGCAGTTCCTGGACGTAGGCCTTGACGATCTCGGGTGAGCCAGCGCATATGCCGTGGGCGGGGCTTCCGTGGCGGCGCAGAGCCGCATAGCCGCACCCGCCCCCGCAGAAGGTGGCTATGCCACATCCCTGGCACTCAGGCAGGTTGAGAACGTTACGGCTCCGCCAGCCGTCCAGCCGCCGCGGCCACAGGCGATAGGTCGGCGAGTAGGCGCCTACAGCGCAATGGCTGTCGCCGATAGACTCGGGGCAGACATAGACAAGACCATCCGGGCCGAAGACATGGATATCTTGGCGGTCTGCCTCACAGTAATGGAAACGCGGCGCTATGAGGGGGTCGCCGTCACCCTCTATGACCGAGATCAGATGGTTCAGTACCCGGAAAAGCTGGAAGTCCAACTTCCGCCTGAGTTCGGGGCGACTCCGCCAGAGCCCCAGCACCGGCTGGACGAGCTGGTCCTCCCGCAGCAGAGAGGGCGGGGGATCCTCCCCAACGTGGTCGGTGACCGGGGCGAGCTGGCACTTGAAGCCCGGATGCGCCATCCACCCTCTTGCCTCCAATAGGTCGGCGAACTCCTCGAGCGAGTCCAGGTTCTGCGCGTCGACGTTCATCCGCGCGTTCACCTTGATCCCCAACTCCAAGCAAGTCTCGATCCCTTGCACGACCTGCGCGAAGGAGCCCGTGCCGTCCGCACGCCTGCGGCGCGCGTCATGCATGGGCTGGGGCCCGTCGAGAGTGATCTGGGCTCCGATAGCAAGAGCCTTATGCTCAGCGAGAAGGGGGGCAAACTGATCGAGACAGGTGCCGTTAGTGACAATCTGGACGCTGAAACCGCCGGACCCGGCACGGTCGAGGATTGCTCTGACCACCTCTCCCGTAGCCGGTAACAGCGGCTCGCCCCCAAAGAGCACGATCTGACGTTCTCTGCTAGACTTCTCGGGCGCGATAGTCTCGGTGGCGGCGAAGGCGTCCGTGACCTGCTGGACGCTCATGACCTGCGCTCTGGAGCGGAGTTGCGCGCTCTCGAAGCAGTAGCTGCAGGCGAGATTGCAGGCGTAGGTCGGGCAGAACACAAACTGGAGCGGCCTCATCGCGCACAACTGTTGTGCTGATTCGTGGACCGCGCTCAGAGCCTTGCGCTCCTCCGACTCGCTGGCGAAGAGGTAGCCCCGCTCGCGTAGCGCACGAGACTCCTGATCCTCCAAGGCGGGCGTCAGTCCTGCGCTCAGCGCCATGATCTTGGCGCGCAGCGCGTCGTCGACCACATCGACCGCACCGGACAGAGCGTTAAGGAGTAGGCTCTTGTCTGGGCCGAGGCGGTACAGGCTGACGAGCTTCGTCAGGTGCATGCCCGTCCGTCTAGCCATAGGGGCTTCAGCAGATGACGTAGCAGCAGACGTTGCAGATAACCCAGCAGCAATCCGGGCCGGGTTCCGGCAACTCGGCGGCCCGCGCATGCCGCCGTTTGGCGATGAGCATCGGGAGCCGTCTGCTCCAGAGCGTCGGTGTCCGGTTGAGAGAGACCATCTTCCACCCCCGCCGATATATCAGAAAGTATAGACACTGAGTGTGATAGTCTAGCCCCCTGAAGACAGCCTGTCAAGAGATCCGGGGCAGTTCCCTCGCGAAAGCAGAGCCAACTCCCTCAGAGGAGATCGCGGGCTCGGATGAGCCACCAGGCCAGCGGCATGACGACATGGAGTTGCACCGTGAGAAAGGCAGCGAGCAGCAGATAGCCCAGCGCCTGCGGCCACCGGGGTCTCAGGCCGCCACTCGAAGCCACCTCCTCCAGATGACTCAGGCGGGATTCGAGGACGGCCACGCTCTCGCCTGCTCGCCACGCCATCGGCGACCCAATCGATGTGAGGGGGACACTGCCAGCGTACGCTGCCGCCTCAATCAGCCCACTCGCGACGGCCGCCGGATCTTCCAGAAGGGCGGCAGCATGCTCATCGCTGGCCTTCTCCTGTTCGCGCACCAACTGCCGGTACCACGCAATCGCGGCGGGATTCCAGATCATCAGATCCTTCATCACTGTCGCAAGCCAGCGCCCGATATAGTCGGATCGCTTGACGTGCGCTAGCTCATGGGCCAGCACTCCCCGCAGCTCGGGCTCACCCAACTGCTCAGCCAGCTCGGCCGAAATGACTACCACCGGAGACAGGATCCCCATCGTGAGCGCAACGCAGGACACGCCGCGAACCACCATCAGGCGGGGACGGGGCTGCCAGGAGTGTCTCTGCCACGCCCGCGCGACGAGTTCGTCAAAGGCGCAGCATAGGCCAGGAAACCGTCCGGGATCTACTGCCGATTCCAGATACACCCGTCGGTAGACGGGGGCGATGCGGGCCCACCGGTACAGACAGAATCCCAGAACAAGCACGAGCGCAGCCACCAGCACTCGCGAGGAGAAGTCGGATGTCGCGACAGCGGCAGCGACGAGGCCAGACTCCAGCGGGCCTCTGCTCCCCGCGAACACGTCAGGCAGGCTGAACGCAACATAGCCCGCGAGCGGCGGACTGGTTCTCAGGCACGAGATTCCTTCGCCCTGCCACACTGCCGCCAGGACCTTGAGCAGCGCCGCGTAGAGGAAAAGCGCGCGATAGGCTGGCCGACGGAGTCCCCCTGGGCCGAACAGCAGTGCCACTGCCGCCCAGATCAGAGCCGAGGCGAGTAGGGCGGGGAGAAGGTGCTGTCCGGCAATGGCGACCAGGAGACCCCAAGCGTGCACGGGCTCACCTCTTCCGGCTCTTCCGAGGTAGAGCGCGGACCCGCTGGCGCAGCTCGGCGATCTTCTCTGCTCCTGTGTCCGGGTTGATGTCGAGCAGGTGGCAGATAACCCGGTCCAGGTCGCCGCCCATGTGCCCCAGCACGTTGGCGACCACCTGTGCGGTGAGCTCCTCTAGCCCGATCTGTGGCTCATAGAGGAAAGCCCCCTGACGCTCCGTACGCGCCAGGATGCCCTTTCGTGCGAGGCGATTCATGCAGTTGAGGACGCCCTGGTAGGCGAAGTAGCCGCCCTTCGCGAGGTGGTCACAGACCTCGCGCACCGTCACTGGCCTGCCGATCACGGAAACCGCGCGCAGTATCTGCGCCTCCAGCGGGCCCAGACCCTTCTCAATGCCGATGATGTTCGGTCGCCCTTGCCCTCTCTGGGGCTCAGCCATATCTCCCCCTTCGCCTGCTGCAGCCGTCCTGCTGCTAACTCGCTCAGGTATATACTAGTAGTGCAGAGCAGCCGTGTCAACACGGCACAGGTGACGCACGACACTGCCGCCGATATCCCGACGCAGGTAGCAGCGTTGCCCGCCGGACAGGCAAGTCCGTCTCCCGCGCTCACTGGATGATCTACGCCATCGCCAGAGGATGGTGGTGCCTTGGATGGGTTGGTGTATGCTCCGGACCCGAGACAGCGGGAAACTAGTGCCAGCGCAAGAGCCATCAGGACCCAACCACCGCTCCAGCGTGGGCTGACTCAGCCAGATGCCTCGGAGCGACCCGGATGTTGCTTTAGCATAGCATGTTGTGGTACATAAAGAGGTGTTATCTATACTCTGGCGTATATATTCCAGGTTACGAGGTTGGCCCGCTCAGTCTGCTAAGGAAGCGCGGTCTGGAAGTGGCACCGGGCGACACCCGCCTCCAGTTCCGAGCGTGCCCGCTTCTGGGCCAGGGCGGTTGCCAGCGAGTGCCGAAGAGGTGACGCATGGCATACGGGGAGCTTGAAGAGGGCTTCGTGCCTATCACTGTTGAGCTGCCGGGGAAAAGGATCACAGGGAAGGCATGGAAGAGGGCAGGCCGGCGTCTGCTCGAGCACATCGAGGAGGAGAATCGTCTGTTCCTGCCCATCGTTGATGCTGAGGTCCTCGATCTCTCCAGTAGACGCAGGTCCAGACAGCGACTACCTGTGCTCGCCGTGAGAACGGCGAGCGTTAGCGCGATCATCCCTGGAGACAGAGTGACTGCCGCCAGGACCGAGAGTCGGCTTGCGAAAGAGAGAGCGGGAGCATGAGCTCTTGTGCGTCCAGCAGTCTCCTGAATGGGCCACAGTCGGGACTCACCAACGCTACCATCGGTGCTCGACTGGTTCGCAGATCCGCCGCGCTGAGGGGCTGCTAGGCGGATTCGATTGCGTGGGGGGGCAAGTAGGCGAGATGGCCCCGGGCTCTCCGGTTCAAGGGGGAAGTCGGAGTTGAGGGCACCCGGGGCCATCGGCCCAAGCCATTCGCTGGGGAAAGCATCGGTCCTGCTGATGGTGGGAGTAGCTGGCCTGGGGGGGCCAGCCTGAGACCGAGTGCAGGTGGCGGGGGCATAGAGGTCGCGGCGGCGTCAGACTCGCATCTGACCGGCGAAGCCGGAGCCAGCTATCAGCCTTCCCGCTCTGGCGGATCGTACGTCACGAAGCATCGCGCACAAGCTGTGCCCGAGAGACCCTACGAGCCAGTGCACTCCGCTCATCCAGGCATCAGTCGCGTCAGAGGGCGAGTCTCGGGCCCGTATACCGAGGCCAGCTGTGGCTACTGAGCGCCGATAGGGCCGGTCTCGAAGGCCGTTCTGAGCGGCTCCATCACCTCCGAGCAGACAGAGTCTGGTCCATGTCCGGGCACCCCGCTCCTTGCGCAGCGCTCTCCTCAGCTCCCTGCCTCCTGAAGGGTAATCCCCGAGGGACGACCGTCCGGGATTCCCCTGATTTGTGCCTTCGCGATCCCTGGGCCACTACAGCCGGTCAGCAGTGGGGGCCGGAGTAGTGAAGCCGACCACTGGCTCGCGCTCGGCACAGGCATCTCTCACGGGAGAGCTCTGGGCAAGTCCACGGGACGCTGGACGATGCATGCGGCGATACTGGTATCACGAGCGCAGACCGCGCTAGGTCCTCCGGAGGGCAGCACGGGACGCACCGCGGTCGCGCGCGAGCCACCTCGCGCTTGGCCGCGGAGACGTGGCATTAGAGTCTACCGTCTCGAGCCGCTTCCAGCAGTGCCTCGGCTGCGGATGGTATGGAAGGCCACCTTCGGACTCCACGAATGATGATGGATCGACCTCTATCAAGCTTCTACCATGCTAACACGACGGATATGGCCGGCTGCCATGAGATCGCCGGCATTGTGGGAGCAGTGGTCTATGGTGTAACAGTCGGCTGTGCTCTCTCCCAGAATGGGAGGCAGGTAGTCTTCAGTTGCGCCCACCCGAATGCCATGGCTCGCTCCGCGGCGATAGCCCTGGTCAAGCAGCTCATCCGCGACCTCTTGAACGGGGTTTCCGACCAGGACCTCGCCATGGTCACGGTGATAGCGGTCGCGAACGAGAAGGGTGGGGTGGCGAAGACCACCTCCTGCGTGAACCTTGCGGCGTGCCTGGCCACGAGTGGAAGGCGCGTGCTCCTGATCGATCTGGACTCGCAGGCGAACGCCACACTGAACCTCGGGCAGCCAGTCGCCGAGCCGTCATCGCAGCCAGAGGCACTGCTCTGCGACCCGGCCTATCCCATCCACGAGGCCATCATCCCAACCGTCATCGCGGGCATGGACCTGATCCGAGCGGGGCCAAGCCTTCAGAACGCCAACCATGCACTGGTCTCCGCGGTCGGCCGGGAACTGAAGCTCAAGACCAAACTGGCCCGTTATCTGGCCACTCCGAGCGCCAAGACCTACGACTACATCATGATCGACTCGCCGCCAGCGGCGGACATCCTTGCTGTCAATGCCCTCATGGCCGCCACTCATCTGATCGTGCCAGTGCAAGCAAGCTACTACTCCATAAGCGCCATGGGACGGCTGTCCGCGACCCTCGACTCCTTGTTTGATGGTCTTCACCCCTGCGTCGAACTGCTGGGCATACTGCTGACAATGTATGACAGCTCCAGGACGGCTCAGCGAGTAGTGGCCGAGCTCCTCCGCGAGAGGGTAGTGCGGGATTTTGGGTCCTACGTGTTCTCTACTGCCATCGGGCACTGTCCGTCGCTGAACGAGAGTGAGGCATTCCAGCTTCCCGTCATGCTCACGCACCCTGATTCCGAGGTGGCCGATGCCTACCGCAAGGTTGCGGAGGAGATCATCCATCGCGTCGAAAGGAGAAGCCCCGATGAATCTTCTGTTGGCGCAGAACCCTCCCCATCCACCGCGGTGCTACACTGACCCCGACACCCTCGCGCGGCCCGCAGTTCGACAGGGCGAGAGCGGCCGGCCCGCCAGCCCCGTTGGTCCGCGCCCCGATGGGAGTGGTGCTACTCCGGCCCCATCAGCGGGCCTGACCGTGGCCGCCGCAGCTGATCGTGTCGCGACGGGAGTCGCGGATACGAGCTTCCTCAGCTGGATGCTACGACACTCGCGAGATGGGCTGAGCGCAGCGGCTCCCGCCGCGGGCGATACCGGCCGCGTGAGGCCCGCGAGCTCACCGGCGGCTGATGGGAGTGAGACGGCGATGGACGGGCTATCTGAGCCGAGATCTGAGGACCGCTATGCCGCCTTGAGCCGGCAGCTGCGGCCGAAGATCGAGGAGCTGGACCTGAGCGGTCTTTTTCGTGGGAACGCGCGGACCCGAGCAGCCGGCCTCGGGGGCCTCTCCAAACCGCCCGTGAAGCCGGCCTCATGCCGCCCCGCAACCGGGCAACTATGACCCGCGCGCCCGGGAACAGCTATCGCTCGATACTACTCGACGGGACCTTCTGCGATCGGCCGGGTCACTGCGGCATGCGCGCAGTCGGCGCGCTTCCGCCAGTGCCGGATTCCCTTCCCGCCACTCGGGAGCGGAGCCACCGTCAGATCAGCCCCAGCGGGCGGAAGACACTGGCCCAGGCGATCCCATCGCCACTCAGCAGCCGTGATCGGCTTCACGAGCCGGGTCTCCACCTCGGAGCTAGGCGGGCCGGATGCCCGCAGCCACGCCGTGCCGCTTTCCCGTCCGCGTACGACCTAGGCGAGCAGGTATGGCGTCTCATCTCGTGGGGGTTCCGGCCCGGACGGTGTGGATGGTAGGCCGCGGCTGTCCTACTGGCGGCGCCTGCTCGTCTCGCCGCAGGCACTGGGTTTGACCCACGGATGCCTCAGTGCTCGTCCACAAGGGCGCCACGGTCGGTATGCGATGGCCGCGTGACAGGGCTGCACGAAGGCTTCTTCAGCAGAGGCGAACCAGCAATTGAGGACCCGAAGGGGTAAGGCGACTCCGACGGATAGAGGCCCCCGGCTGCCGATAGGCCCCATCGTGATGGCCTCGGCCATGGCCGTGGGCCTGGTGGCTTGGCACGCCTGGACCGACCTCCACGCCTCCTCCCCTGAGTTGCTGTGTCACCAGGCCGACGAAGCGCTCCTGCGGGCCAAGCAGAATGGGCGGGATCGCGTCGAGCTCTACCGATCCGGTTGAGGAAAGGCACTCAACCTACTAGTGGCCTGCGAGGATGCGAAGATCGCTCCCGTCTGACAGCGCATGGGAGGAGCCCCCGCTGGCCTACAACATCGACATGGCACTCGTGGTGGCCCAGGTGCAGGTGATGAAGATGCCCTTCGGCGCCCCGGGTGCCAACGCCCACGCGGAACGATGGCTCCGGCGCGTGCTGGAGGGGTGCCTGGATCGTCTCATCCTCTCCGGCCCGAGCGGTCGGAGCGCGCGGCGAATCCGCTACGACCTCCTCAGCGGACACCGGTCGCATCAGGGGGTCGGCAGCAGGGCATCCTCGGCAAACAACGCTCCTGTGTGAGCGGCAAAGCGATCGAACTCCCGCCTCACACGGCTGAACTGCTCCGGTGCCTCAGCAAGATCCCCATTGCTGCCAGTGTCCTCCAGGACTGCCGCGGCAACGCTCAATGGCCCCGCGGACAGGGTGGCCGCGCCTCCTTTCAACTTGTGGGCGTGTGCCGACACGGCCTCCGCGTCCCCCCGCGACAGTGCTTCTTCGAGCTCTGCCAGCTCCTGGGGCGTGCTCTCGACGAACATCCCAACGATCTCTCGCAGCAGCGCTGGACTCCCTGCGCAACGTTCCAGGGCGGATTCATACTCGAAAGGAACTACCGCTTCTGAGGAGTCGGGTGATTGGTCGGCCTCCTGCGCGGCAAGTGCTTTGCTCCCGGCAGTTGGCGACTGAGACCTCCCTACGGACGGGGCCCAGTTCTCGATCATCTGGACCAGACTCACCGGCGTGACCGGCTTGGTCAGGTAATCGTCCATACCCGCGGCGAGACACTCTTCCCGGTCGCTGGTAGTCGCCGATGCCGTTAGCGCGATGATGGGGACGCGCGTGCCGGCTGTGCGCGATTCCTGGGCTCGGATGCATCTCGTGGCCGTGTAGCCGTCCATCTCAGGCATCTGGCAGTCCATCAGCACGAGGTCGTAGTTGCAGCTTGCGGCGAGCGCAACCGCCTCGACGCCGTTGGCAGCAATGTCACACTGCAGACCGTTCCTCTGGAGTATCGCCCGCGCGACCATCTGGTTGGTCTCGTTGTCCTCTGCCAACAGAATGCGCAGGTCGTGGGGCAGAGGACGAGCATGGGACGCAGGCAGCAAGGCAGAGTGGGACTGCTGGTCAGGACGCTCGCGCGAGAGGTGCAGAGCGTCCATGAGTGCGTCGAGCAGGGCCGACTGCCGTACCGGCTTGGTCAGGAACCTGGAGACCGCGAGGGCCTGGTACTGCTGCCGGTCCAGATCAGACCCAATCGATGTGAGCACGACCAGGGCCACCTCCCGGGTCCTGGGATCGCCGCGAATTGCCCGCGCCAGTTCCAGGCCGTCCATGCCGGGCATCCGGTGGTCCACGAGCGCGATCTGGAAGGGATTCCCTTGCTTCACAGCCTCGCGCAGGAGGTTGAGCGCCTGAGGTCCATCAGCCGCGCTCTCGCTCGGGATCCCCCAGTCACTCAACTGAGCCTGGAGGACCTGGCGGTTGGTCGCACTATCGTCGGCAATGATCACTCGTGAGCTTCGCAGATCGGGGATTCCTCTGATGCGCGATGATGGCTGCACGGCGCCTTGGGACTGGAAAGGAAGCGCAAATCTGAAGGTTGTCCCATGGCCAAGAGCACTCTCCACCTCAATCTTCCCGCCCATCAGTTCGACCAAGCGCATAGAGATCGCCAGGCCCAGCCCTGTGCCCCCGTGCTTGCGCGTGGTCGAGGCATCCGCCTGGGAGAAAGACTTGAACAGCCGCGCGAGTCCATCGGCATCGATGCCCGGGCCGGAGTCTTCCACCGAGACGTGGGCCACCCCCTTCTCTTCGCCGGCCGCCTCCCATCGGCACCTGAGTACGACCTGCCCTTCCTCCGTGAACTTGAGCGCGTTACCGAGAAGATTGCTCAATACCTGGCGCAGACGGTGGCTGTCGCCCAGCACGGACTGTGGCAACTCGGATGACAGATCCGACACCAAGTCGAGCTTCTTCCTCTGAGCCTGCTCGGCGAAGGTTTCCAGGGCGCTTTCCAACGTGTCTCGCAGATCGAAAGACACCTGCTCTATCTCCATCATGCCGGCCTCGATCTTGGAGAAGTCGAGGATATCGTTGATGAGATTCAGCAGGAGATCAGCGGAGTAGACGATGGTGCGGCCATAGTTCTGCTGCTGCTCATCCAGTTCCGTCTCTAGCAGAAGGCTGGCCATGCCAATGACCCCGTTGAGAGGGGTGCGGATCTCGTGGCTCATGTTCGCCAGGAATCGACTCTTTGCCTCAGTCGCCGCCTCCGCCCGCTCGGCCATCTCCTCCGCGTGCCGGTGGGCCTCGGTGAGTTCGGCGTTGGACCGAGCCAACCGGTCGTTAAGCAGGCCGACGTCGCGGCATAGCTGGATATTCTCGGAGTAGGCGAACACCTGCCGTACTATGACCAGAGCCATGAGCGCTAGGCCCACCACGAAGACCCCCAACCCGACGAAGCCCTGCCGGTTGACATCCTCACGCAACACGAACACGAATGCGGTGAAGGCCAGCAGATAGGGCAGAACAAGGGTGAGGGATCCGCCCCGCCTAGCACGAACCGGAGCCACAGAGAGCATCGAGAGGGCGTCTGGCGAGCTGGCTGCCACATGCGCTGCAACGAGAGGGGCGCAGGCGATGAGCGAGCACCCCACGTTCCAGCCCAGATCCCCCCATTGCCCGCTCTGGTACTTGCCGCTGGCGATGGAGAGCCAGTAGATGGCATCGGCAACTGACATCGCGAGAAGACCCGCGGCGAAGATCCCCATCGCCAGTCTCGCTCCGCGCGCCAATCGCACCGTCGACACCAGCGCGGCCGCACACACCAGCACCGCGAGATCACCCACGCAGTAGGCGATATTGACGCTCTTGCCGAGCACCGAGACTTCGGACTGGCTCCACAGGGGTCCCACCAGGTAGTACCAACTGAGAACCCCCGCGGCGCTTGTGAGCAAGGCGCTGTCCAGCAGAAGACGCACTTTGCTCGCAAGAGAGAGAGGTCGGAAGAAGCAGATGACGCCGGCCACGAGCGGGATGTAGAATATGATGTAGAAGGGATCGGCCCAGCTCGGGGTGGGGACCTCGGCGCCCCGAATGACCTCGTAGTAGGTCCATACGAGATCGCCCAGCATGTAGATGAAGACGGCAACCCCTATCAGCAGCCAGCCGCGGCTCTGCCAGGGAGACTGACGCCTTATCTGCCGGGCGCACCAGAAGCATGCGGCTACCGCCCCGAGCTGGATCGGAACCGCGATGGGATCCCAGTAAGCGAGAAACACCTTCTCGGACCCGGGCTTGAACAGCACTAGCACCGCCGTGCCCAGGAGGTACACGCCCAACAAGACCAGTGGGACGAGCCAGGTGCGGCCTCGCCTTGTCATAGCATGGAGCGACGTATTCATCGTGTGCCTCTCGCGCCCAATCGGCCACTCGGCGCGGCTCGCCTTGCCCTTCGCAGCAGGTGTCATTGCAGGGCCTGGATCCAAGCAACATTGAGAATGGTCAGTCCGGGTTCGCCTTGGGCATTGGGCCAGGCGTAGGCGAGATTCACAGCCAGGCCCGGGTGGATCTCGCGATAGATGCCGAAACTCTGGTAGCCGGCAGACCAACTGGCATAGTCTGCGAGCAGATAGTCCTTCTCACTGACCTGCTGCTCGACCCCGAAGAGCGCGGAGTGGATGCCCCCGGAAGCGGCGCCGCCGAAGTGGAACCTTAGGCCCCGCCCGACGTCTTTCGTCGCGACTAGATAGCTAGTCGGAGAGAACCCAGCCCCGACTTCCGTGGAGCCGAGCGCGAGCGCGGGCCGCCTGCGCTGCTCTGGGCAGAGCAGCCATTTCGCGTTGAGCACAACGTCATTCGAAGAGCCGGCTGAGTACACATCAACTCCAAGCTCGAGCCGGGGCTGCGGTGCGTACTCGAACAGCGCATAGTTCTCGGCTGTTGTACCGAAGAGACGGGGAGCCCCGTCATTCTCGAGTTCGGCCCGCAGACTGCCGGCGTCGAGCATATCGGCCGTGGGGATGATATTCGACGAAGTCGGGAAGCTCCAGGCGACCGTCGTCGTCATCAAGAGGGCGAGGATGGCCAACAGTCCCGTTTTCGTTCCTGACCTCAACCGACAGCGATCCCGGGATGCTGGGCCCCCTAGGTCGAGCACTAGTCCCCGGTTCCGCGCACGCGCTCTCCTCGTCCCGTATACGGCCCGCCTGCTCACAGCGGATCCGCATTGGTCCGGACCGAATCCACCCGCGTGGAACGTGCGTAGCGCTTGGCGGTCAGCGCAGAGGTGTGGGGTCCGCACTCTCTTGTTGGCACGTGGGCTGCTCTTCCGTGGGAGCCCGCATGTACCGTGGTAGACATAGCCAGGGGTTCCATACATGGTGGTCATTTCTGACTCGTGCTGGTGCAAGCGGAAGCGCCCGGAGGCGGCCGAAGACGCAGGAGTCCCACTAACGGTGCTTGCTACCCGCTGAAGAGGGTGGCCAGGATCTGCTTTACCATGTCGGGGCTGAAAGGCTTCAGCAGACAGAGACCGGCGCCAGCGGACAAGGCATCACCGACGCGCTCATCATCCGCCGAGGCCGTGATCATGACGAACTCGGCTTTCGGGAGGAGGGGGCGTATCGCCTTGAGGACCTCGGCACCATCCAGGTCGGGCATTCTGATGTCAAGCATCACCAGATCAAACTGCTGGCTGGCGGCCGCGGACAGGGCGGCTCGAGGCGCGGTGTGAGTGGTGACGTGGTGGCCCAGTTTCGTCAGTACATCCCCAAGCAGTGTACAGATTATCTGGTCGTCATCGACCACGAGGACTCTGAGCGAGTGCATTGAGCGAAGCTCCTTGAGAGGCGATTCCAACTCCTAGCGCGGAGGCCGCCCGGGAACGAGTGTCCGGCGGGCGCAGCTCTGAGTTACGAATATGCGACGAGTTGGTGCGCGCCGATCGGCATTCGGCCTCGAGGCCCTACCAGGCCTATCCCACCGCCACTGGCACCGCCGCTACGATGCCAGGCCCTGGTTCACCGGCGGGAGGCGACTGAGCGCGGCGCCGGTGTCTGAGTCTCCGGACTCATCTGTCGCGCTACGAGAGCCCAGCACCGCAAGGGAAGCTAGGTCTGCGCTTGCCAGTTCGCCACTGATCTTTCGCATGATCCGTGGATCGGGAGCGAACCTGCCCCGATGATCTGCTCTCGTGCCGCTCTCCGCCATCCGACCTCGATATCGGGCTCGCTAGCAGCCAGGCTTGTTCGCGACACGAGTAGAGCCTTGGAGAGCGGCAGGGAACCTAGCGAGCGCCGTCCTTACACCACATACCATACGCGCTCGTGGGACACATAGGGGGGAACCCCTCATTGCCAGCTTCGGAGTCCCTTAGCTCCTCGGTGGAGCGCAGCCGGCCCAGGAGCCTGGATCTGAGCCCCTGGTCCTCAGGCAGCAGGTGCTCGCTCCATAGCGCGGGCCGCGACATAGCGGCCGCCACGCTGGCGATCAGCGGCAGGGCTGCCCAGTCAGGGTGCTGATCCGCCTCTTCGCCGGTCCGCTGTGCCTGCCAGACCGGGGGTGCCGGCGGGTGGGGAGGGACAGACCGAGATGCATCTGCTCGGATCTCGAGAGCGTATGGGCCGTCGAACAGCAGATCACCCCGCGCCTGGGGCGTGCTGAGCGTTCAGGGATGCTCCGGCAACCATATCGGCTGAGTGATGCACGCACTCATGAGTATAGGGCATGGCGATGGGATCGTGCTCGCTGACGGGAACCTCCCTGTCGCGCCCGAGCTTAGGACCACACCTCTGCATATCGGAACGGCGTTGCACATTTTCGTGCAAGATGGGACAATACCCGTAGCATCAGTGGTTTCGAGCTGAGCTCCTCTCTGGCTGCAGCCACGGGCTGCCACTGCGAGTGTGCTGGGCCCGGTCCTTCGGAGGCCTCGGTGGGCGTATCCCCCTCACGTCCACTTGAGCACAGGGCCGGGCCCTGTCTTCTCCTTGTCCCCTCAGGAGCAGCGCCCCGACGCTCCACGAGCTTTCCCATCCCAGGCTGGCGGACTTCACGGGACAGCTTGCGGCTGTCAGAAGGCGACGAGACGCCTCTGACAGCCCGATGGGCGCGTGCCGGTCACTCCACCATAGCAGGCCTCTCCGCGGCGCCCCCGCGTCCCGTTCCCTTCCGGCGAGTGCGTTCGCCGTACGCTCCAGGAGGCCCGCAAACGGACTCCCTGTGCCTGTTAGGTGGCTTTCGGACACCACTGGAGCCGCTTAGGCCCGTGGTTTGTGACCCCCTGCGGGATCAGCGTGGGTTGATCGCCGTACCGGACCGCGAGCCGGCGGTCACTCCCCCGATGCCGACGTGACGAAGCGTCGCACTGCATGCGCGAAGCTCTCGGCGTCCTGGTCTGACGAGAACACCTCCGCAAGCTTGTAGATGGCATGGTGCGTCGAGTCGGGCGCGATGTTGGCAAAGGCTGGTATGACAGCCAGGTCGCTCACGAAGTCGGCGAGGGCCTGTTCAGGGGCGAGGCTGATGAAGTTGGGAAAGCTCACCCACAAACGGCCCAGGATGTCCACGGAGTAGATCGTGACCAGCCTGCCCTGAATTCTGGCTTTGGCCATGAAGGCACTGGCGCCCCACTTCAGACCACCGATCTCCTCAGCCAGCCTCAGCAAGTGCCTGGAGGCCTTCTCAGCCTGGTCACCGTACTTTTGCTGGAGCAGGGGAAGGAGCTCGTCCTCGCTCGTGACGCTCCGGGGGCCGGAAGCCCCTTTGCGAGCTTGCGCTTCCGCCGTGCGCCCCAGCACTCTCGGTACCAGGCCTCTCAGGTCCTGCCCCACGAACTGCTTGATCTCCACCGCCAGCACCTCGGCCGGATCCATCTGGGAGTTCAGGAACTCGACGATGCGCTGGAGTTCGGTCGGGATGGCGTCGGCGACGAAGACCATGCGCACTCTGCCGGCCTGGAGGTTGGTCTTCACCGCTTGCCAGAACTCCTCTGGATCCGCCTCCGCGCCCAGGAAGTCGGCCAGCACGGCCTCGGGGTCCCTGCCCTCAACACTCCGGCCTACCTCGAAGCTCAACCGGATTGTCTCCACCGGCCAGTTGACCGCCGCATTGGCGGCGTAATCCAGCATCTGACCCACCACCTCGCGGCGGATCCGGGTGTCGCTGCTGCGCTTCACTTCGATGATCGTCGGGACACCATCCTGATCGAGGAAGACATGGTCGATCGACCACCTATCAGGTCCCCCTTCCCGGTCGGGGACGCCCTGCTCGCGCGCCACGAAGAGCCACCGCCGCGGCTCGGCCGCGTCAACTTGGCCACCCGCCAGCAGCCCGGGGTACTTCGCCAGCAGCTGCTGCAGCAGCGTCTCCGAGTCGTAGGCTTGCTCAGTCATCTCCACTAGCTCCCCGTTCGCCTGAATGAGGAAGATGCCGCCACTCATCTGTTTCACCTCCTGAGAATGAATACCGACGGGCGTCAGGTGCGGCCCGCCTGGACATCTGCGAAACGGCACAGCTCCTGCCAGACTCGCACCGTCGCCCACGTGTCCCGCTGGCAGTACGCCAGCAGGTCACGCCGCAGCGTCTCTCGTTTCTGTGGATCGCTCTCCGCCAGCATCTGCAGGTAGGTGACGGAGGCCATCGTTCCCTCTTGGATCGTCAGGTCGCCGTAGTCGGCATCGGGGACCAGCGCCGGGACCACACGCTTCAGGGAGTAGGAGCCGAGCAGGTCAGGATGGTAGTAGCTCTCCCGCACCACTACCAGCAAGTCTACCACCCGGTCGAGCAGCGCGAGAAGGCGCGGCGCCAGGTCGGGCAGGTCCGCGGCAAGTCTCTGGATGACGCCGGTCTCGAAGGGAGCGTGGTAGACGACGATCACACCTTCGCGCTCGAGGGCCTCGAGCATGGCGTCGGCCACCGGACGGCGCGGGTCGGCCTGCTGATCGAATAGGAACTCCCGGTGGGCGATCCGGCCATCGGGTTCAACGATGTGCAGCGACCACTGGAATGGGATCGCCTGGTACGGCCGCGCCCCGGCATAGCGGGGCACGGCCGGGCCGATAGTCTCGAAGTCGAAGCACAGCAGGGGTGGGCTGAGACCCGCCAGCGCTTCCCCCACACGCTCGGACACCCAGGGCTCGTTACGGCGGATCGCGTCGCGCACTTTCCGCTGGGTGGCCGTCAGGTGGAAGTCGTCCGGGATCTGCGAGATGTCCTCGATCCCCTTTGCAGTGAGCTCAGCAAACCCCTCTGGCTTCAGCCCTGGCAGGTAGGCGATCCAATGTTTGGGTGGATGGGGAGCGCAGTGGGAACTGAAGGGGCAGGGATAGGGGGAGCCACACTGCAGGCCGGGCGCGATGGCAGGCTCCTCCGCCTTCGCCACGACGTCTTTCTGCTGGGAGAGCAGCAGGGGTATCCCTGGGAGCACGGCCTCGACCTCGGCGGTGCCATCGGTGAGAGAAAGGAGCCGGTATGGGTCGTGGCGCTTCCCGTCATACACGTACTCGCGGTTGATGTGCATCACACCGGTTGATTCGATCTCGACACCGCAGCCAGCCAGCACATGGCGCTGCACTCCGAGATCCCAGAAGTGCTCCTCTTTGGGCTGAGTCGAGGACTTCACCTCGATCAGCCGCCAGCCGCCCTCCGCGCTCCGGGCCAGCACGTCGGAGCGCAGTCGCACCCCGTCGTGGATGAACCCGGCCTCGAAGACCGCGAGTATGCTCGGGTCTTGGAGTAGTGCCGCAGTGTCTGTCACCGCCTGATCGTGTTCCCAGGGCTGCGCGGCAACGAGCCGGCCTCCCGGGAAGCAGCCCCGGGCGAGCGCGCCCACTTCTGCGCCGGCCGCGAAGAGCGCGAGAGTGGCGGGGCCGTACGGCTCCGCCGCGTCGCGCCGGTGGCAGTCCAGCCAGAGCCGCCGCAGGCACTGCCGGCCGGCCTGGAATCGCGTCTTCGAAAGCAGTGGCGCTGCCATGTGCCCCTCCGCCCTGAATCCCGAACCCATGACTGGTGACGGTGCCTTGCTTCCACGCCGAGCTGGAGGAAGCCTTGTGTCCCCTTCAGCGGCCTATGAAGCCGTCTGACATCACGCCGCCAACCGGGAGGCTGTGCCCCGCGTGTTAGGAGAGAATCGTCGCTGCGTGGTGCGACGAAGCCTTAAGCAACGGCCCCAAGCCGAGGGGGTAGCCAGAGTCGGAGGTGCTATCATGCCGGCTTCGCGGGCGGTTGACAGCCACAGATATGTTTCGAGAACTGGAAGGAGCCGCGCGAACGCCTCGGCCGAATGAGGCCGGCCCGCAGAAGGGGGCCGGGTCGCCTGGCAGATAGCTGCGTGGGTCTCAGTTGTCACCTGCCAGGAGCTTCACGGGCATTGTTCCTGCCGCTCACTGCAACCCGTTGGCGGACCTTCCTAAGGCGCGCGATGAAGACGGTGCCATACGCGGCGAGGAAAGACCAGATGACGGCAGGGATATGTGTTTCCAGCGCTCCGATGAACGGCGAAGCACTCATCGTTCCCGTCTGGCGGACCTGCACCTGCCACAAGTAGAGAATGAGCGTGGGTGTGAGCAGGAACGTGTGCATTCCAAGCCAGCATCTTGTGATGGACCTAGAGGCCATCTCTCCTGCGGCCGCGGGCCTCTGGATGCGCAAGACGGTAAGCACTCTTCCGTCCGATGCTCTGGAGACGATGGCAGGCAGAGACAGCGCTACACAGCGTGCCGATGCATCGTCTGTGCCCGTGAGGTCGGCGCTGAACGGACATCCCTCACTTTGCCGAAATGACACAGGGGGGAAGGACAGCAGTGAACGCCCCGACACGATACCCGCTTCGCCCTCTATGCCCAGTGCATCTTTCAGATTCAGTTGCGAAAGCTCGCCTGCGTGGAGGCCTTGGAAAGCCGAGGACGGGAGTCGGCCGGACCGCCGCTCAGAGAGGCGTAGTGAGGGAAGCTCATGGGCGCACGAGATAGCCGACATAGCCACCTGCTCCATCGCGCAGGCGGTTGCGTCACGTTGTGCATGGGTCAACTCGCTCTGGGCTCTGAGCGAAAGCAGAGCTGCAACCGCCGAACCGCTCGCATCAGGATCGAATTGTTTCGCCGGCCTAAGCCGCGTTAGCCCCTGCCCACACTGAATCGTCAGGCCTGTACCACCTATGAGCAGCAGAACTGCCATCGCATCAAGATCGCCAGGCCACTGCGGCTCCGGCGCCCATTCGCTGCTCGAACTCAACCACGCAAGGAGCCTGTCCGACGCTGCGAAGAAGGTCGCGGCGGACGGCACTAGCGACTCTGTGGTGCCCTCCGCCGAGTTACTGTCAGGGGCAGCAATCATGGGCCTATCCGATTCGGGACTCAGTATGTGAATCGGCATGCAATAATGACCCACCTAGGGGGGTAATCGGCGTCGAAAACTGACCCACCCCTCGCGCTGCTTCCGATCCGGGGAAAGACCCCGGGGGGAAGGGAGCAGCCCAGGGAGATGCTGACGATGGAAACCGTGTTGAAGGTCCGTCTGGCGGGGAAGCGGGAGGGGCAGTCGGTCAGAGGAGTCGCCCGGAAGTACCGCCTCTCTCGGAACACCGTGCGCAAGTATCTGCGCAGTGAAGGGGTGCCGCCTAAGTACCAGCGCCACCAGGAGGTGAAGCCCAAGCTGGGGCCGTTTCTCGCGGACCTGGAGCAGCTGCTGGCGGAGGATGGGAAACTACCCGTGCGGGAGCGGCGGAGTGCGCTGCTGCTGTTTGAGGAGCTGCAGCGACGTGGCTACCAGGGAGGCTACGACTCCGTGCGCCGCCACGTACAGGCGTGGAAGGCCGAGCACCGGGGCCCCCGCGAGATCTTCATTCCCCTGCACTTCGCCCCCGGAGAAGCCTTTCAGTTTGACTGGGGCGAGGAGACGCTGGTGCTGGGGGGCCAGACCACGAAGGTCAGCCTCGCCCACCTCCGGCTCTGTCACAGCCGCCTGCCGATCTGTATTGCCTATCTACGAGAGAGCCTGGAGATGGTGATGGAGGCCCACGCGCAGGGCTTCGCCTTCTTCGGGGGCGTGTGTCGGCGGGGCATTTACGACAACATGAAGACGGTGGTAACCAAGATCCTGCTGGGGAAGGAGCGCACCTTCCATCCCCGCTTCCTGGGGATGGCGGCCCACTATCTCTTCGAGCCGGTCGCCTGCACGCCGGCGGCGGGGTGGGAGAAGGGGCAGGTGGAGAACCAGGTGGGCCTGGCGCGCACCCGCTTCTTCGCCCGGCGGCGTCGCTTCGAGGACGTGATCGAGCTCAACCAGTTTCTCCTCTCGGAGTGTCTGGCCTGGGCGAAGAGCCAGCCGCATCCCGAGGATCGCACGCGCACCATCTGGGAGGTGTACGCGCAGGAGGAGCGGCCCCGGCTGATCCCGATGGCGGGGCCCTTCGATGGCTTCGTGGAGCGAGAGGTGCGGGTGAGCACGACCTCTTTGGTCGCCTTCGACCGGAATCACTACAGCGTGGACAGCGCGAAGGCGAGGCGCACCGCCCAGGTGCGCGCCTATGCCGATCGGGTGGTGATCGTCAGCGGCGGGGAGGTGGTCGGGGAGCACCGGCGCCAATTCGGGCGGGAGAAGACCGTCTACGACCCCTGGCACTATCTGCCCGTGCTGGAACGCAAGCCCGGCGCCTTACGCAATGGGGCGCCCTTCCTGGAGTGGGAGCTGCCGGCTCCGATCCGGGCCGTGTGGCGGGTGCTCCAGGAGCGGCCCGGAGGGGATCGGGAATTCGTGCAGGTGCTCAATGCCATCCGCACCCACGGCGCCGAGCCCGTGGCGCAGGCGGCTCAGGAGGCGTTCGCCCTGGGGGCGGTCAGCTTCGACGTGCTCTTCAACCTCCTCTCCCGCCAGACCGAGGCGCCACCGCCACCGCCGGCGGAGCTACCGGCGCACCTGACACTCCAGCACGTGCCTCTCGCGGACTGTGGCCGCTACGATCAGCTGCTGGAGGGAGGCTCCCATGCTGCGTGAGGAGATCCTTTCCCGCCTGGCGGAGCTCAAGCTCAAGGGGATGCTGGCGGCCTATGATGAGATCGTCTCGGCAGGTCTGAAGAAGCGCTCCACTCCCGAGAAGATCCTCCATGAGCTGCTCCTGGCGGAGGCGGCGGAGCGAGAAGCGAGCAGCATCCGCTATCGCCTGGGGCAGGCCCGCTTCCCCGTCTCCAAAGACCTCGACAGCTTCGCCTGGAGCGCCCTGCCCCGGGAAGAGGCCCGCCTCCGCTCCCTCTGCGAAGGCGCCTTCTTGGCCCAACACACGAACGTGATCTTCGTCGGAGGCACCGGCACCGGCAAGACGCACCTTGCCATCGCCATCGGCCGGCAGGCCATCCGCAGCGGCTACCGGGTGCGCTTCTTCAACTTGCTGGACTTGGTGAACCGCCTCGAGCAGGAGAAGCTGGCGGGCCAGGGGGGGCGCACCGCGGAAGGGCTGGCGCGCACCGATCTGGTGATCCTGGACGAACTCGGGCTATCTGCCCTTCTCCGGCAATGGCGGCCAGCTGCTCTTCCATCTGATCTCGAAGCTCTACGAGCGGACCTCTCTGATCATCACCACCAACCTGACCTTCGGGGAGTGGCCCCAGGTCTTCGGGGATGCGAAGATGACCACCGCGCTGCTGGACCGGCTCACCCATCACTGCGACATCATCGAAACCGGCAACGAAAGCTGGCGGATCAAGACCAGAGACGCCAAGGGAAAGGCGCACTAACACACCATTCTGGGTGGGTCAGTTTTGGACGCCGATGGTGGGTCAGTTTTCGATGCCGATTGACACTCAGTAGCCCAATAGTGATGCAGAAGTCATTGCAGACTGGACGTAGGGTGGATCGACTCAGGGCGTAGAGGGACCTCCGGGCCGCGTCGATCTCGCTGCTGGCGGCCGCGCTCCGCAGCCATGCGGGAGCCGTGAACGACCTCTGCAGGGCGACGATGCCCATCAGGTCCTGCCATTGCGCTTCTAGCGCTTTGGCCAGTTCCATCGCCTGGCAAGGCCCCACATGCAGCCCTGTCCCACCTTCTGGCGCTGGTATCTCAGTGACCCATCGCCTCACCCACTCATCCTGCGTTTCGCCACCTCTCTCCAGTTCCTCAATAACATAGGTGGCTAGGCTGGCCGCTGAGTCCAGTACTGCCCTGCGCTCCTTTGACGCCAAGTGGGTTCTCCGCTCGACCCCGAGCTGAATGTGCCACAGATGCCTAACTCGATTGGCCAAGGGCTGGGCAACGGCAGCTGCCGAAATCGCTGTCTCCAGTTCGCCCCACTGCTTCACATCCGCAGCTAGGAAGCCGGCGGTCTCATATCGTTTGTCGGGTGCCTCGGTGGTCGCCTTGCCCACGATGCCTTTGAGTAATGCCCCCCAGGCGTCGAGCCCAGTGCCGTAGGTCATGCGTCTGTACCCCGACCCCTGGTACCTGGCGGTCTTCACCGCACACACCCGAGTGACAAGCTCGAGCAGCAGCAGCCCGAGAGAGAAGACGTCCCACTGGTCGTGTGGGAGATCAATCGTCTGGCGGTCGAGGCCAACATACCTGCGTCCGCCTGCATAGGCCAGCCCCAGATCCTGAAAGCGAATGTGACCTTCTCCATCAACCGCGAGCGTATGACAGCTGGGCACGGGCATCAACTCACAAGGGAGGCCGCGTCGGTCCAGCACCTCTCGGGCCTCGATGAAGAGCGAGGTTACCCGCTCGATAATGTCGGAACACTCTGCCGGGGAGATTCTCACCTCTAGCGTTCATCCAGTCGGACAAGCTCTGCCAGCTGCTATCCCGCTTCCGGACGACCAAGACGTATTCAGTCTTGTGGCTGGTGCGTAGAGCTACCTCGTCGAGCAACACTATCCCGGCCTGCCCAAGCGCGTTCAGCGCGCTAACCCAAACACTGACTTCATGTCCGAGCGCCTCAAGCTGGTTCGCCGCGAGTGCCTCGTGGTAGACCGGATTCCCCTGTGCATCATTCCCCTCATGCAGCCACGCGCCAGGCTCATCTGACGCAATCAGCCTCGTCAGTCTCACCCCGGGCGCGGTTGGCAGCTCGTCGTCCACCGGCGCGCTCTGGCCTGACCGTCCGGCAGAGGAAGAGAACTGGATGTCCAGATCAGGGATGCTCTCCATTTGTAGGGAGAACCGAGCGAGGTCATAAAGGGTCCTAGCCAGGGCGTCCTGCCCCACAGACAGCGATGCTCTGATCGCGGCTTGAACGTCATTGCCGCTCTGGCGACCTGCGATCACGCTCGTGATGTACCTGGACGCGACGGCATAGTGGATCTGTGGGGTCACCTCGAAAGCACCGGCCCATGAGATACCCGCACATGCTCGCAGGCCTTCTGCGCTCAGTGTCGCCAAACTGGCCTCGAGCAGCGGCGCGAACGCGCGAGAGGCACATGGCAGCTTGGGGAAATCTGCGGCTACCCGTCCAATCGTGGCCTGAGTCTGCAGAGCGCCAGTTCCGTGCAGGAGTAACGCCAGCTCATTGCCATCTGATGGCAAGACGCGAGCGACAGACGCAGCCGTCAGCGCATTCAGACCAGCGAGCAGCCCTCCGGCACGAGCACGCAGGTAGCCACTGTCGCCGAAGAACTTCTGCCAGAGCCGATCACGCCCGCCTGCAGAAGTCTGTCCGATCACTCGCAGGCACGCGATGGCCGCCGCGGCTGCGGTCTCAGAACGTGACGCCACTTCCCCCTCGAGAACGTACTGCAACTCAGGGTGCAGCCGAGTCCCCTCGTCCGCACGCTGGAGGAACCTCCGGGCTTCCTGCGCCAACACCATCCGGAAGTATGTGTCACTTCTGGACGCTAGCAGCGGCTTGAGAGCTTGCCA
Source organism: uncultured Armatimonadota bacterium (assembly GCA_963699135.1). Lineage (GTDB taxonomy): Bacteria > Armatimonadota > Hebobacteria > Hebobacterales > Hebobacteraceae > JBEKKD01. Next base: position 4,524,718 of record OY969415.1, read on the forward strand.
GGCTTGATCGCCGAACTCGCTGCAAGCCTTCGCGAGCGCTCGTACCGCGATGCAAGTGGCGTTGTGCCTCGGGCGCTCTTCGTCCAGGATATGAAGTGCAAGCGTATACACGCCTCTCTGCAAGGCTGGGTTTTCGAGCTTCTCCGTGTTCGCCACATAGAAGCCCAGATACCTTACTAATCGCTCGCGCTCCTCCGGCTGTTGAAGCTCGGCCCCACTCACGACCGACAGCGAGGCGATCATCTCGGCCTTCTCGGCATCGGTCAGTGTGGGACCAGCTCGGCGAACTTCGCGAGTTCGTATCGTGCATCTCGAAGCCAATCGGTTAGCTGAGTTGCATCAGCGGCCGGGAACGGTCCCTTCGTCTTCGTTGGGTCGTCGCTGAGCAATAATCTATGGTCGCTCTCGAGCACCTTTCTCAGGTCGGCCAGCGCAGACTTCGCCTGCTGTTCCCCGTCTAGCAGAAACGCCATGTCGTCGACATAGCGGACAAAATCTACGCACGTTGATTCCATCCAGTTGTCGAGATCATCCAGGTACAGATTGGCCAGTAGTGCGGACAAAGCTGGCCCCTGCGGTATACCTATCTCCTTTGCCGGCCGGGTGGGCTGCTCCGAAGATCCGTCGCTTTGCCACTCTGCCTCCAGGAACTGCTGGAGCAGACCAAGCACGCGCTGGTCTGGTACACGGTCTCCCAGCAAAACCATCAAGCGGTCGTGCCGGACGTATTCGTAGAATCTGGAGATGTCCGCGAGAATGTAGTAGTGACCCTCTGAATATCGGGAGAAGCCCTCGCGGCGGAGTTCGCGGAACCGATTCTGTTTTCGCCAATCCTCAAACACCTGACCCTCGGCCCGGGGACCGCGAGCTAGTCTGTTACCCAACGAGTTCGCATGGAACGTCGAGTCAATGGCTGGACCGACAACATTCAGGACGGCTAGGTCAACAATGGAATCCCAGGGCGTCGCCCAGCACATGGGCCTGGTATCCGTCGGGTCATCGCTTGACTTGGGGACGCCAAGAGCCCTGAATGGCTGATGTCGCCATGTCCCAGACAGTAGATCTGCTCGGAGAATCCGAAGGTTAGCCCAGAGGTAGTCTTCGAAGGCCTCGTAGGCCTGAACGTCCTCGAACATGTCGCGTTCTGCTGCCTGTAGCCTGGCCTGCTTCCATGCCAGATGCAGGTTCTCGACAGACGCGACCCTTTCGAGCACCGGATCGACGTCAGGTACACCGGCTTCCTTGGTTGCCTGTGGCCACTGCCCTGTCAGCAACCAGAGGGGAGTTGGCGAGCAGCCTGGCGCTGCCGCCGTACGAAGCAGGTCGGAGCACCATCCGGCGCAGACGTGGTACTCAGGCCCTTGAAGTCGAGCGCAGGACACTGGACGATACCCGGCGAGTGAGTCAATCTGTCTCTGTGTCTCCTCTGCTGAGAAATCTGAACAACACCGAAGCACGTCTTGGAGGGCGTTCATGCCTCCCTCAATGTGGCGAAGAGTCAGCGCTAGGGCAACCCGCTCGTGATCCGCGAGGTGACCATGTTGCTTCGCTTTGGTGATGAGGGCAGAGATGGCGGAGCAGGTCACCATTCGCGACCGTACCATTGGCAAGGGCGCTGACTCGGTTTGGTCCTTGGCTTTCTCAAACCTGCCAGCGCGGCTTGCGTCACGCCCAGCCATCTGGGCAGTTCTCCTCTGCTCCGCTACTGTCAGCACATCGGGGGATGTATACCGCAACTGCCTCAGATGACTGGCAGTGTCTTGCGCGGGTACGGAATCGAACGTCTGGCTGCTCAGGAATGTACTGCGTGCTCCCGAGTACCCTCGATGTATCCCGAGAGGTAGGCGAACAAGGGACTTGCTGTAGCCCGTCTTGCCATGCTTGGCAGACGGCGGGAAGACCTCCACGCTGTCGGCATCCGCATGCGACTTCACGTCCTGGACGAGCGCCACTACCGCTTCGGCGGGTTGGGCTTGCTCGAAGAACAGCCACACATGGTATCCCCTGCCACCCGTGTCTTCGAGCAGTATCGCTTCGCTGCTGACGGAGTAACCTTCTTCAAGGTACTGCACGATCCGGCGAACGACAGGAAGGAACTTCGACCTCTTCAGCTCCTTGCGTGCAGAGGCAGCCTCCGGAATGTCGACCTTCGGGATATCCACGTCCAAGCATACTGCCGCACAGCGCGTATCCTGGTCAAGCAGGTAACAGGCAACGCTGATTCGCCCTTCAAGGTGCAGCCTCAGGTCCTGCGCACATAGAGGTCCTTTGTGTAGCACTCCGTACCGGCCCGGGAACTGCTGCATGACGCGTCGATTGTCGCCCCGGAAGAGGCGGAGCATCTCCTGAGAGATCGCACCGAAACGACTTTCGGTCTCGTCAGCAACTCCCATGGTATCCCCTCGCTCGCGAGCTGGCGCTACGTGCCCGTAGGCTGCTCAGCCGGCTCGTCGTGTGGCGACAGACACGCCCAGCTCCGGTCGGCTGCACTGATCCAGCCACCGTCTCATGCAGCTCCAGCATGCTGTCAGGTCCATATCTTAGCGTTGGTTCGGTCAGCCTGCAACAGATGAGCTACCTGGACTTCTCCGGTCTCGGTCGAATTAGGGGCCGCCGCAGCGCTCACTACCCTTGTCCACTTCAGGCATGTGCGCAGCTAGGTTCGCTCGTGTGATCTCGGCCCACGAACCACTGGCCGGGTCCTCCGTGGGAGCAGCGAGGTGACCGTCAGGGAGGGAGTCGCCCCCACAGGGCCCTCCTACAGGCGGGGCCTCCATCGTTGCATCCGTCTGAAGTCGCAGCGGGATTCTGCGCCTGGCCCTGGAAGAGGGGTGCTAGCCGCACGGCTGGGAGAGGGAGCCATCATGGATGTCTTCGACCTTCGCGATCGTCTCGTCGCTGACTACGCCAGCTACACGCGCAGCTTCATCAAGATCGCGGACGCGCGCATCTCGGCGAAGGTGGAGTCGGAGCTGAATGCCGGCGCGTTCTGGCCTGAGCCACTGCTCCAGTTGAATCCGACCTTCCTGCCCGGCGGCACGATCGACGATCTGGTCGCCGACGGAGACGCTCCATCCGGAGTGCCGCCGGATCTTCCGGATCGACAAGTCCGACGGCGACCACACCGGTAAGCAACTCCTGCTCCACACCCATCAGCGCGAGGCGATCCTCAAGGCGAAGGAAGGCAAGTCCTATGTGCTGACGAGCGGCACGGGCTCGGGCAAGAGCCTGACCTACATCGTGCCGATCGTCGACCACGTGCTGCGCCATGGATCGGGCCAGGGCATCCAGGCCATCGTCGTCTACCCGATGAATGCCCTGGCCAACAGCCAGGACGAGGAACTCAAGAAGTTCCTGGAGCAGGGCTACCCGGAAGGGAAGCCTCCCGTGCGCTTCGCGCGCTACACGGGTCAGGAGAAGGGCGCTGACGCGCGAAGCGATCCGGAGCAATCCGCCCGACATCCTGCTCACCAACTACATGATGCTCGAGCTGCTGCTCACCCGCAGGGAGGACCGCGAGCTGGTGCGTGCCGCACAGGGGCTGCGCTTTCTCGTCTTCGACGAACTGCACACCTACCGCGGACGCCAGGGAGCGGATGTGGCGCTGCTGATCCGGCGCTGCCGGCTGGCCTTCGGCGGCCACGACATCATCTGCATCGGCACCTCGGCCACGATGGCCAGTGAAGGTACTTCCGAGGAGCAGAAGCGCGAGGTGGCCAAGGTCGCCCAGACGCTCTTCGGTGTCCCGTTCGACGCTTCGCAGGTCATCGGAGAGACGCTGGAGCGGGCCACGCCAGAGGTCGATTGTCTCCGACCCGCAGGTGCTGCGAGCGCTCCGCCAGACGGTGGAAGCGGAGGCGCCGCCACCCGACGACTACGAGACCTTTCGCCTGCACCCTCTGGCCTCCTGGATCGAGTCTACCTTCGGTGTGCAGCCGAGAGCAGGAGACGGGCCGGCTCATCCGGCAGGTCCCGCGACGGCTGCAGGGCGACGACAGCGCGGCCGAGGAACTCGCGGCGCCTGACCTCGAGCGACCCCGCCTGCTGTGCCGCGGTCCTGCGGCGCTTCCTGCTCACAGGATCCGACCTGCGACGGAGCGCATCGAGCCGTTTCCCCATCTTCGCCTTCCGACTGCACCAGTTCTTCACGCGTGGCGACACGGTCTGGGCGACCATCGAGCCAGAGACCGAGCGCCACCTGGAGATGTCGAAGAAGGGCTCGAAGCCCGGCGAGCCCGACAAGCCACTCTTCCCGCTGGTCTTCTGCCGCCAATGCGGCACCGCCTACTACCGCGTGCAAGTGGTCTCCGACGAGCACGGCAAGAGTCCTGCTGCCCCGGGAGGACCGCCGCGAGGAAGGCGACGACGGCAGCGGCGACGCCTATCTCTACCTGTCCGAGTCCGCACCCTGGCCGCGGACCGAGGGTCCGGAGCTCCTGGAGCGGCTGCCGGCCTTCATGAAGGAAACCACGCTCGAGGGCGTGGAACGCGTTCGCTCCGACGCGCGACGACGATCTTCCCGAGCCGGTCTTCGTCGACGCCGAGCGGCCGCCTCGTCTCCGAAGGCGACGGCATCCCGGCCGCCCTGATCCGCCGGAATTTCCTGTTCTGTCTCGACCCCTCGTGCGGGGTGGCCTACACCAAGAGCCAGCGCTCCGAGCGCGCCAAGCTGGCCACCCTCGGCGTGGACAATCGGAGCACGGCCACCACGATCCTGGCGGTCCGGTCACTCATCGAGCTCCAGGGCGACCAGGTGCTTGAACCGCGAGGCCCGCAAGCTCCTGAGCTTCACGGACAACCGGCAGGACGCCTCGCTCCAGGCCGGGCACTTCAATGACTTCGCCCAGGTGGCCCTGCTGCGCTCGGCCCTGCACAAAGCGACTCGAGACCAGGGAGCGCGAGCGGGCTTGCGCCATGGCGAGCTTTCGCGCAGCGTCTTCGACGCCATGCAGCTTCGGTTTGAGGAGTACGCCGCCGACCCGGAGGTGCGCGGCCCGGCAAGGAACGCCACCAACGACGCGCTCCGCCGCGTCATCGACTACTACCTCTATCGTGACCTGCAGCGCGGCTGGCGCGTGACCGCGCCGAACCTCGAGGACTGCGGCCTGCTCGCGTTCGACTACGAGGGGCTGACAGGCGAGCGACGGTCTGCTCGGCGAGTCGGAGCTCTGGGAGGCTGGCTTCTCCGTACGCGTGGACCGCGACACCGAGGAGTTCGTCGAGACGCCTGCCCCGCTGCGGACCTGCCCCGCGGAGCTGCGCGAGGAGCTGCTGCGCACCCTACTCGACGTGCTGCGCCGCTCCCTGGCGGTCAAGGTCGATGTGCTCGATCCCGCAGAAGCAGCTCGATCTCGTCGAGCAGACGAATCCCCGTCTGCTGGAGGAGACGGTCTGGTATCTCGAGGATCCGCGGGATCTCGCGAAGTCCGTGGTCGCCTATCCCCGGCCCCGCCAAAAGCAGGATCGTACGGGGCTCTTCGTCTCTTCCTACGGCGGATACGGTCGCTACCTGCAGCGCTCGCTGGCGCCGCATGTGCCTCAGGGGCAACCCTTCGGCCGCGATGAGGTCGACCAGGCCATCCGCTTCCTCTTCCTGGCGCTGAAGCGCTACGGCATTGTCGAGCAGGTCCGCAGCGGCGACGTTCCCGGCTACCAGATCAATCCCGATGCCCTGCGCTGGCTGCCGGCGGATGGCGAGATGCGGCCCGTCGACCGGACGCGGCTGCTGGAGGCGGGCGAGATTCCACCCGAGGCCAACCGCTACTTCGTCGAGTGCTACCGCCGCTTCGTGGATCTGAAATGCGTGCTCGAAGCGCGCGAGCACACCGCCCAGGTGGACTCCGAAGACCGCGAGGAGCGCGAGGACCGATTCCGCACCGGCGACACTGCCGCTGCTCTTCTGTTCGCCGACGATGGAGCTGGGCGTGGATATTGCCCAGTTGAACCTGGTCAACCTGCGCAACGTTCCGCCGACCCCGGCCAACTACGCGCAGCGCAGCGGCCGGGCCGGTCGCGGCGGCCAGCCGGCCCTGGTCTACACCTACTGCGCCGGCCGCAGCCCTCACGACCAGTACTATTTCCGCGAGCCGAACCAGATGGTTGCAGGCGCGGTCGCCCCGCCGCGCATCGACCTCCGCAATCGCGATCTGGTGCGCTCCCACATCCATGCCATCTGGATGGAGGTGGCCAAGCCGGACCTCGGCAAGACGCTGACCACCGTCCTCGACCTCACTCCCGACGACGGCAAGCTCCCGCTGCCAGTCAAGGAGGCGCTGGCACGGCGAGCTGCAGAAGCCCGGCGCATCGCGCGGCCGCGCTCGCCAAGGCCAACCAGCTCATCGCCAGCATCCGCGACGAGCTGGCCTCGGCCGCGTGGTTCCACGAGAACTGGACGAAGGAGGTGCTCGACCAGATCGAGCGCGCCTTCGATGCCGCCTGCGAGCGCTGGCGCAGCCTCTACCGCGCGGCCGTCCGCCAGCGGGAGCTGCACCACAAGATCATCGGCGATCACTCGCGGCCGGAGGCCGAGCGCAACCACTCCCGGCGCCTGCGCGCCCAGGCGGAGAGCCAGATCCGCCTGCTCACCGAGGCCGAGGGCATCTACGAGGGCGATTTCTACTCCTACCGCTACTTCGCGGCGGAGGGCTTCCTGCCCGGCTACAACTTCCCGCGCCTGCCGCTCTCGGCCTACGTGCCGGGCCGGCGCCAGCGCAAGGGCCGCGACGAGTTCATCTCGCGCCCGCGCTTCCTGGCCATCTCCGAGTTCGGCCCGCGCGCGCTGATCTACCACGAGGGCGCGCGCTACCGGGTCTACAAGGTCAATCTCGACTTCGGCTCCGACGACATCGAGGCGACGCACGAGTCTGGTGACGGCCACGATGAAGCGCTGTCCGAAGTGCGGCTACGCCCACCTGGAGCAGGGGCAACAACCTGGCCGAGGTCTGCGATCGCTGCGGCGCGGCTCTCGATGGCCCCGCCCGGATCGAGAATCTCGTCCACCTGCAGAACGTCAGCCTCAAGCTCGCCCAGCGCATCACCTGCGACGAGGAGGAACGGCAGCGCTTCGGCTACAAGCTCGTCACCTCCTACCGCTTCCCGGAGATCGGCGGCAAGCTCGACCGCAAGGATGCCGAGGTCTACTGCGACGGCACGCTCGCCCTGCGGCTCAGCTACGGCGACGCCACCGACCTCTACCGCATCAACCTGGGCTGGGCCAACCAGCGCGGCAACCAGCCCCCGGGCTTCAACCTCGACCTGGAGCGCGGCTACTGGGCGCGCAACCAGGCGGATGACGAGGACGCAGGACGATGCCACCGCCCAGGGGCGACTCCAGCGGGTGGTGCCCTACGTCAGGGACACCAAGAACGCACTGGTGATGCGCTTCGAGCCGCCCCGCTCGGGCCCGGAGATGGCCAGCCTGCAGGCCGCCTTCAAGGAGGCCATCCAGAAGCACTTCCAGCTCGAGCCGCGCGAGCTCTCCTGCGAGCCGATGCCTCGCCGCGCAGGACCGCCAGGAGATCCTCTTCTACGAGGCCTCCGAAGGCGGCGCCGGCGTGCTGCGGCAGATCGTCGAGGACCCCGCCGTCCTGCCGCTGCTGGCCCGGCGGGCGCTGGAGATCTGCCACTTCGATCCGGACACCCTCGAGGACACGGGCGCGCAGACCTGCGGCAAGGCCTGCTACGAGTGCCTGCTCGACTACGGCAACCAGCCGGACCACAAGGACCTCGACCGCTATCTCATCCGCGACCTGCTGTCCAGACTGTCGCGGTCCGAATGCCGGCCCGCCGGCGGCGCCGGCTCGCGGGCCGAACGGATGGCCGCGCTGCGCAAGCGCTGCGACAGCGAGCTGGAGAAGCGCTGGCTCGACCTCGTGGACGACCTGATGCTGCGCCCGCCGAGCGACGCCCAGTACCTGATCGAGTCCTGCTCCACACAGCCGGACTTCTTCTACCGCGAGCACAACGCCGCCATCTACGTCGATGGCCCGCCGCACGACGAGCCGGACCAGATCCGCGAGGACGAGGACATCACCCAGCGTCTGATGGAGATGGGCTACATCGTCATCCGCTTCCACCACAAGGCGGACTGGAACGAGATCTTCCGCCGCCATCCGGACATCTTCGGGACGCCACGCACATGAGCACCGCCACGCTCTCCAAGCCCGGCACCCTGATCCACGCGCGCGGCCGCGAGTGGGTGGTGCTGCCCGACTCCACCGACGACCTCCTGATGGTGCGCCCGGTGGGCGGACTCGACGAGGAGATCACCGGCATCCTGCCCGCCATCGAGCCGGTCGAGTCCGCGACATTCCGCCTGCCCACGCGCGACGACCTCGGCGACTTTGCCTCGGGCCAGCTCCTGCGCGACGCGGCGCGCCTCTCGACCCGCGCCGCGGCCGGTCCCTTCCGCAGCTTCGGCCGCATCGCCGTCGAGCCGCGGCCCTATCAGCTCGTGCCGCTGATGATGGCGCTCAAGCTCGATCCGGTGCGCCTGCTGATCGCCGACGACGTCGGCATCGGCAAGACCATCGAGGCCGCGGTCATCGCCCGGGAACTGCTGGACCGCGGCGAGATCCGGCGGCTGGCGGTGCTGTGCCCGCCGCACCTGGCCGAGCAGTGGCAGCGGGAGCTGGCCGAGAAGTTCCACATCGAGGCGGAACTGGTCCTGAGCAGCACCATCCAGCGGCTGGAGCGCGACCTGCCGGTCGGCGTGTCGGTGTTCGACCGCCACCGCTTCACCATCGTCTCCACCGACTTCATCAAGACCGCCACGCCGCGCCGAGGACTTCATCCTCAAGTGCCCGGAGTTCGTCATCGTGGACGAGGCCCACGGCTGCACGCTGGCCGGCGGCGTCGGGCGCGGCCGCCAGCAGCGCTTCGATCTCCTGCGGCGCGTCGCAGCAGGACGCGTCACGCCACCTGGTGCTGGTCACCGCCACGCCGCACAGCGGCAACGAGGAAGCTTTCCGCTCTCTGCTGAGCCTGCTCGACGAGGAGTTCGCCGATCTGCCCGCCGATCTCGACCGGGCGGAGCGGGAGGGCATCCGCCGCAAGCTCGCCCGGCACCTGGTGCAGCGCCGCCGCGCGGACATCCGCCACTACCTGGAGACGGACACCGCCTTCCCCGAGCGCAAGGACAAGGAGGCGACCTACACCTTCAGCCAGGAATACCGCGCGCTCTTCGACGACATCCTCGACTTCGCCCGCGACTACGTGTCGGAGAGCGACGGCGGCGAGCGCCACCGCCGGGTGCGCTACTGGTCGGCGCTGGCGCTGCTGCGCTGCGTCTCGTCCAGCCCGGCCGCCGCCGCCGCGACACTGCGCAGCCGCGCCGCCGTGGACCAGGCCAGCCGATGAGGAAGTCGACGAGGTCGGCCGCCGCACCGTGCTCGACCAGGACGACGCCGACGACGTGGTCGCACTCGACTTCAGCCCCGGCTCCGACACCGAGAGCGGCGCCGACGAGCACGCGCCGCAAGCTGCTGGAGTTCGCCCGGCGGGCCGAAGCCCTCGCCGCCGAAGCCGACCACAAGCTCCAGGGCGCCATCCGCGAGATCAAGGCGCTGCTCAAGGACGGCTTCCAGCCCGTCGTCTTCTGCCGGTTCATGGACACCGCCGAGTACGTGGCCCGCCAGCTGCGCGAGGCACTGCCCGCCAAGGTGCGGGTCGAGTCGGTGACCGGCCTGCTGCCGCCCGCCGAGCGCGAAGCACGCATCGCCAGCCTGGTCGCCGAGCCGGGCCAGTACGTGCTGGTCTGCACCGACTGCCTGTCCGAGGGCATCAACCTCCAGCAGCACTTCAACGCCGTGCTGCATTACGACCTGGCCTGGAACCCGACGCGCCACGAGCAGCGCGAAGGCCGGGTGGACCGCTTCGGCCAGGAGAAGCCCGAGGTCCGCGTCGTCACCTACTACGGCACGGACAATCCCATCGACGGCGTGATCCTCGATGTGCTGATCCGCAAGCACAAGAGCATCAAGAGCGACCTCGGCGTCACCGTCGCGGTGCCCGGCTCCAGCGAGCAGATCGCCGAGGCGCTGTTCGAGGGCGCGCTGTTCCGCGAAAGAACCGGCGCCCGCGCGCAGCAGCTCGACGCTCGACTTCATCGACGACCTCGAGCCGAAGAAGCAGGCCCTCCACGCCGAGTGGGAGAACGCCCGCGACCGGGAGAAGGCCAGCCGCTCGCGCTTCGCCCAGCACACCCTGAGCCCCGAAGCCGTCGCGGCGGAACTGCAGAGCGTGCGCGCCGCCATCGGCCGCAGCGAGGATGTGGCCCGCTTCTTCCACGCCGTGCTGCAGGCGGCGACCGTGCCGGTTCAGGCCAAGGGCAAGTCGGTCACCGTCCACCTCAGCAACGAAGCGCCGCGCGCCCTGCGCCAGGCCATCGGCCGCGACGAGCCGTTCACCGGCCGCTTCGACCTGCCGCTGGAGGAGGGCGAGGTCTATCTCGGGCGCACCAGCCCGATCGTCGAGGGACTCGCCGGCTGGACGCTCGACCAGGCGCTCGATCCGGTGGCCCGCGACAGCCGGCCCGTGGCCGCCCGCTGCGGGGTCATCTCCACGTCCGCGGTGAGCGCCCGCACGCACGCTCCTCGTCGCACGCTTCCGCTATCACCTGCAGATCGCCGGCGCCGACGCGGAGACCATCCTGTGCGAGGAGATCGTCCCGCTCGCCTGCACCGGGCCGGCCGACGCTCCGCAGTGGCTCACTGCCGAAGAAGGCGAGCGCCTGCTGGCCGCCCGGCCCGAGCGCAACCTGATCCCCACCGCCATCGACCAGCAGCTCGGCCTGCTGCTGCCGGCCCTGCCCGAATTCCAGCAGGCCCTCGAGCCGGTCGCCAGCGAGCGCGCCGCGGCTCAGCTCGCCGCCCACGAGCGCGTGCGCGAGGCCGCGCGCACCAAGGGCCGCGTCACCATCCAGCCCGTGCTCCCGGTGGACATCCTCGGGGCCTATGTCCTGCTGCCGAGGTTGAATTAGCCATGGCCCGGCGCGACGCAGCGACTTCCAGACCATCCGCTCCGAAGGCGGCCTGCTGCCGCCTGACCTGCTGCGGCGCGTGCTCGACCCCAGGGAGAAGCTCGCCGGCACGCGACCCGAGGACTACGGCCTGCCACAAGGCGAGCGCCTCAACGAGGTCATCACCCAGTCGTGGAATCGCCTGCGCAAGCACTGGGCCGAGTTTCGCGCCGCCGCCGCGAACGACTGCCCGAAGGCGAGCCGGGCACCGGCCTCACCAACGACAAGTGGAGCCTGCCGCTGCTGCGCGAGCTGGGCTTCGGCCTGCTTGCCGACCAGCGCCGGCCCCGAGATCGGCGGCCGCACCTACGCCATCAACCGCTTCTTCGGCCCAGTCCCGGTGCACCTCGTCGGCTGCGGCCTCAGTCTCGACCGCCGCGCCGCCGGCGTGCGCGGGGCGGCCGCCGTCAACCCTCACGGCCTGGTGCAGGAGTTCCTGAACCGCAGCCCCGGCCACCTCTGGGCCATCGTCTCGAACGGCCTGCGGCTGCGCATCCTGCGCGACAACCAGGCCCTCTCGCGCCAGTCCTTCCTCGAGTTCGACCTCGAGGCCATGTTCGCCGGCGAGGTCTATTCCGACTTCGTCCTGCTCTGGCTCATGGCCCACGCCACGCGCTTCGCCCCGCGCGAGGCCGAGCGGCCGGAGACCTGCTGGCTGGAGCAGTGGACCAAGATCGCCGACGAGCAGGGCACCCGCGCCCTGGGCGATCTGCGCGGCGGCGTCGAGCGCGCCCTGCAGATCCTGGGCGAAGGCTTCACCGGCCACCCGAAGAACACGGCCCTGCGCGATGCCCTGCGCACCGGCGCAAGTCCCGCTCACCGATTTCCACGGCCAGCTCCTGCGGGTGGTCTATCGCCTGATCTTCCTGTTCGTGGCCGAGGACCGCACGCTCGACGGGCAGTCCCTGCTGCACCCGCGCGACGACTCGGCAGCTGCCCAACTCGCTCGCGAGCGCTATGCCGCCCACTACAGCACCGCCCGCCTGCGCGAGCTGGCCTCCAGATCAAGGGCAGCCGTCACGGCGACCTGTGGCGGCAGTTCCAAGCTCCTGGTCGGCGCGCTCTCCGGCGACTGCGGACTTCGCTGCCGCACGCGAGCAGCTGGCCCTGCCGGCCCTGGGCAGCTTCCTCTGGGACCCGGCCTCCACCGCCGCGCTGAACGACGCCGAGCTGACCAACCACGACTTCCTCGAAGCCCTGCGCCACCTCGCCTTCACCCGCCAGGGCAAGGTGCTGCGGCCGGTGGACTACAAGAACCTCGGCGCCGAGGAACTGGGCGGCGTCTACGAGAGCCTGCTCGCCCTCACTCCGCAGATCAGCGCCGACGGCGCCCGCTTCACCTTCGCCGAGTTCGCCGGCAACGAGCGCAAGACCTCCGGCTCCTACTACACGCCCGACTCGCTGGTGCAGTGCCTGCTCGACTCCGCCCTCGACCCGGTGGTGGAGGAGGCCATCAAGGGCAAGACCGGCGCCGAGGCCGAGAAGGCCATCCTCGCCCTCAAGGTCTGCGATCCCGCCGTCGGCTCCGGCCACTTCCTCGTCGGCGCGGCGCACCGGCTGGCCCGGCACCTGGCCCGCGTGCGCGCGCTGGCGCCAAGGCGAGAGCGAACCCTCGCCGCTCCTCTACCAGCACGCGCTGCGCGACGTGATCGGCCGCTGCCTCTACGGCGTGGACATCAACCCGATGGCCGCCGAGCTGTGCCGCGTGAGCCTGTGGCTCGAAGCTCTCGAACCCGGCAAGCCGCTCTCCTTCCTCGACCACCACATCCGCGTCGGCAACAGCCTGCTGGGCGCGACGCCTGAACTCATCGCCGCCGGCCTGCCCGACGACGCCTTCAACCCCATCGAGGGCGACGACAAGAAGGCCTGCGCGGCGCTGAAGAAGCGCAACAAGGGCGAGCGCAAGGGGCTGGGCCGGCCTCTTCGCCAAGCAGGACGCCGAGACCCAGGCCCGCCTCGGGCAGGCCGCCGCTGCACTGGAGGAGTTGCCTGACGACCGGCCCGAGGACATCCGCGCCAAGGAGCTGGCCTTCCGTCGGCATGAGCAGACCGAGGAGTACCAGCCAGAAGAAGACACTCGCCGACGCCTGGTGCGCGGCCTTCGTTCTCCGCAAGGACTTCCCCCCCGACCCAAGTGACCCGCGGTTCCCCTCGAAGGCACCGTCCGGGATCACCACAGCCCATCTCATCGGCATGGCCGAGGGACGGTCGTTACCAGCCGAACTCACTGCTGAAGTAAAGCGCCTCTCAGGCCAGTACCAGTTCTTTCACTGGCATCTCGCGTTCCCAGAGGTGTTCGACAAGGGCGGATTCGATTGCGTGCTCGGCAATCCGCCGTGGGATACGCTCAGTCCTGACCAGCGTGAGTTCTTCGGAGGATGGGTCAGTGGGCTTCGCTCCATGGCGCCCGAGGAGCAGCAGGGAGAGGTCGACCGCCTATTGGCTGACGCTAGCATCGCCGAACAGTGGCAGGCTCACTGTCGGGACCTTTTCTCGCTGGTCCACTTCCTCAAGCACAGTGGCGTGTACACACTGTACGCGCCAGGCAACCTAGGAAAGGGCGACTTCAACACGTACCGGATGTTCGTCGAGATAGCGATGCGGCGCGTGCGGCTAGGCGGCTTCGGCGGGATGATCGTCCCGGGCGGCCTCTACGGCGGGGCGAACGCGAGCGCGATTCGAAAGTACCTTCTCGACAGCTGCGAGCTGCTGCGGCTCTACGGGCTCATCAACACAAAGAGGGGCTGGTTTGCGGAAGTAGACATGGACCGGTTCGCCGCGTTCACGGCGAAGCGCGGCGGCCGCACCGGCAGATTCGTGGTTCAGTTCGGCCTCGCAAGCCCGGAGGGCCTCGAGAACCCTACGGTCGAGGTGGATGCGAACGTCATCCGCCAGCTTTCACCTTCGACATACGCGATCCCGGACGTGCGTGACCTGCGTCAACTCACTACCAGCCGCAAGATGCACGCTGCCTGTCCCGCGTTTGGCGACAGATCGCTGGGACCGCCCGTGCGCCACTACGCGGCTGAACTGCACATGGGAAATGACAGGGGCCTGTTCACCACCGACCCCGCCGGTCTGCCGGTGTACGAAGGGAGGATGATCGATCACTTCGACCATCGCGCGAAGACTTACCAATCCGGTCACGGCAACGAGCCGCGAAATGGGTCGCGCGGGAGTTTGGCGATCCAGCCAAGACCATCGTTCCCCAGTGGCGGGTCGTGCGGCAGGACGTCCCCAGCAAGCTCGGCGACCGGTGCGACCATTACCGTATCGGCTTCGCGGACGTAGCGAATCCGCGCAACGAGCGCAGCTTCGTGGCAGCGCTCATACCGCCAGGCACGATCTGCGGGCACAAGGTCCCTACCATACGCTGGGAGCAGCACCTCGAGTGGGCGTACTTGCCTTGGCTTGCAGTGGCGAACTCATTCGCGATGGACTGGCTGGCTCGTTCCCGTCTCAGTTCTGGCAGTATGACCTACACCATTCTCGATAGCTTGCCGTTCCCTAGGCCGGCATTGTCCGACGCATTTGCTCAGCAGGTTGCTCCGACTGTGCTTCGCCTGATCTGCACGGCCCCGGAGATGACGCCGTTCTGGAACCAGATGGCAGAGCATGGCCTCGTCGAGCCGGTCCCAGAAGGTGTTGTCCCGGCCTCCGCCTTGGTCGCGCCGACGGCTCGGGCACTCGCGTGTGCGGAACTCGACGCGCTTGTCGCTCTGTACGTGTTTGGCCTGACGAAGGATGAGCTGTCAGATGTAATGGATACTTTCGAGGTTCTCCGGCGCCGTGAGGAGAGGCCATACGGTGAGTTTCGAACGAAGCGGCTGGTACTGGAGTTCTACGATGCGATGACCGAGGCCCGGCGAACTGGTCAGCCATACCAGATCCGTATCGAGACTCGTCCCCTTCCACACGTTGGCGTCGAGAGGCCGGCAGAGATCCCCCTGGAAGTGTTCGCGGCCATGGCTTATCCAGCGACAGATGCTGATAGAGCTATCTGCGCGGCGGCCCTGGCTATCGTGGAGCAGTCTCCCGGTGTTTCCAGCGCGGACCACCTCGATGCCTTGCTACTGGCCACCCATCCAGATTGGTGTAAGGTCTTTCTGGATCAGAGCGACCATCGCGCCCTTGGCGCCGCGCAGCATTCCGCGCTGGGCTCACTGTATGTGGGCAATGATCAGTCCATTCGATGGAAAGAGTGCAGGGATTACCTCGAGCAACTACACGCCATCGCCATCAATCGCAGGGACCAGGGGCAGGCGATGGGTACAGGAACCAGCCTGGCCTCCGTCAAGAGTAGTCTGCCTCGCGGTGTGGATGAGATCGTTCGGTTCGCGCTCAAAGCCATGGAGCGGGTCAGCGATCTCCGAAAGGACCTGTCTTCGGTGCCGGAGGAACAGGCAGGAATCATCCGGATACTCGAGGGGCAACACAAGCAGTATCAGCTTGTCGCGTAGGCATAGGGGGTGGGCAAGATGGACTTGTATAAGGAACTGAATCTCACGCCCATTCGCTCGGAGCCGGATGTCTGGGTAAGCCGTCTCGTGATTCTTGAACGGATCACGCCCAATCCCGTCATCGTCCGGGATATCGCCCTGGCTCGCGGGCTGAACATCATCTGGGCGGAGGAAGCGGAGGACGACAACAACCCAACAGCCGAGATCACCGGGCACAGTGCCGGCAAGACGACGTTCTGCAGGTTGCTGCGGTATGCCCTGGGAGAAACGACCTTTGGAACAAAGGCCGCGATGGACCTCATCCGCAGGGCGCTCCCGGATGGATATGTAGCCGCTGAGCTCCACGTTCGCGGCCGAAGATGGGCGGTTCGGCGTCCCTTTGGCAGTGGGCGGATGTCGTACATCAGGGATGACGCCTCTGTTGAAGAGCTGCTTGAGTCGGGTGGACGCTCTGTGACCCAGAACCTGTACCCTCGAGAGCTCGGCTTGGATCACTTGCTGGACGATCTTGAGACAGGCGCAATTGTGCAGACCGGAGAGTCCATTGAGTGGGCTCACGTCCTCGCCTGGTGCACCAGGGACCAGGAAGCGCGCTTTCAGAACATCCACGGCTGGCGTTCTCCACGCAGTGAAGCCGAGACACCGTCTCTTGATTACTCTAAGTCTGGACCGCTTTTCGTGATGCGGGCAGTCCTCGGGCTTTTCCTGCCGGACGAACTCAAGGGCGAAGAGCGGCTTGCGGAGCTTCAGCGGGAGAAGGCCAGGCTGGCGAAGGAGATTGAGGAGAAGCGGCAGGAGCCGGAATTCCGGGTGAACCTCTATGACCGCCAACTGCGTGATTCGCTGAAGTCCGTCCTGCCAGGCGAATCCGATATCGACTCCCGGCCCTTCCGATCCACCGCCGCGAGTCTGTTCCACGAAGACCTCGATCGGCTGACCACAAAGACACTCGAGACGATTGGCAGATCCACTGAGGACGGGGAACAGCAGCGCCTGGCTATTCAGACTCAGATAGATGATCTTGGCGCGGAGTTCCGTCGGCAGGAAGAGGCGCTTCGTGAACTCGAGACCGTGTTCGGCCTAGACGTCGCGGCAGGGCACGAGCTTGATGCCGGCCTGTCTAAGCACGATGCGCAACGCAAGAAGATCGAGGAACTCAGCGATAGGAAGTGTCCTCTGGGCGACGTTGTTTTCCGCGATTGCAGTTACATTCAGAAGCGCCTGCTTATTCTGCAGATGACCGAAATCCAAGATGCTGATGCCATGGAGCAGGCCGAGGCTAGGCGAGCCGAGGAACTCGGGAAGATCGATGCGGAGAAGGTCAGTCTCCAGAAGGAAATCGAGCGCATTGGACGAGAACGCTGTGAGGCCTCACAAAGGCGCGAGAAACTGGCAGCTTACATCCGTGAACAGAGCGATTCGATGCGCGATCTTGAGCGCACACGTGATGGGCTTGTCATGTGGTTACAGAAACGCGATCAGCCTGGTGGCTACGAGGAACTGGACCTGCTGCGCGGGAGATTCGATAGCACGGAGGCGGAGATCGCAGAGGTCGAGAAGGAGCTGGCCGAACTGCTTCGCCAACATGATGCGAACCGAGACCGCCTGGCCGCCATCTTCTCCGGGGCCGTGCGGTCGGTGCTATCGTCCGACGGGTACGACGGGCGGGTGAGTCTGGATAACCGCGAACTGGCTTTCCGCATCACCCACGGGCAGGCCATGAGCGGCGAGGCCGTGGAAACCCTGTCGGTGCTCCTCGCCGACGTTGCTGCCCTTGTCTACAACACGGTCTCCGACAATGCGCACCTGCCCGGCTTCCTTCTGCATGACAGCCCCCGTGAGGCCGACCTCGGCATCCGAATCTACAGGAGCTTCATCCGGTTCGCGGCCTCCCTTCAGGCGCATTTCAGGAAACCTGACAATTGCCCCTTCCAGTACTTAATCACGACAACGACTGCACCCCCGGAGGAATTGCACGGGCCCGATTATGTGAAGCTGCGGCTGAACGCATCTGCCGCTGAAGGGCTTCTGCTTCGCTGCAACATCGCTGACCGAGCCGAGGCGGCATCGGGAAGGTCGCTCCTATGACTGTGACAGCGGACCTGCTGGGAGTCACTGTCCAGGGGTTCGTCGCGCCTCATCAAGCGACAGCTTCCCCCGACACGCGGGTCACCGCCTTCCGGCTGGCAGCATGATGTCAGGCCGACTCCATGGGCCCCCGACAGAGACACGGTGTCCTAAGTGTCAAGTCCGCTTAACACTCGCATGATGTGTGCACTCACTGCGCTACGACACCGGTACGGCTCAGATCAGCTCCGCACCTGAGCGAGAACCATCTGTACCTCCCGTTCGACATCGTCAAGTGACCGGATGCTCCCGGCGGCTTCCCTAGCTGCGATCAATGGTTTCAGCTCAGCGTCTCGTCTGCGAAGGTGGTCCATGGCCGCGCCGATCTGCTGCCGGTAAGCCCCCTCCAACTCCTTCATCAACTCATACGCGAGCCTCCCAAGGAACAGATGCTCAGCATACGCCACGGGCATATGGTGCCGGACAATCCTCTCCCAGGGATGACGCACGTCGGCCTTTGGCTGGCCGTGCGCGACCAAGGTGTTCCTGTATGCTCTGATCGACTCTCCACTCTGATTCAGGCGCTTGGTGATGGGGGAGAGCCGTCGGAGCAGGTCCGTCCCGTCGGCGAGCTGGGCTATCCGCCCCTCAACTTCCCCCTTCACCTCTAGGAAACAAGAGAGCTTGATCACCATCATCTGGCCGAGCAGGAACTTCAGATCCTCGGTTGGTGTTATCTTCCCGTTGCCAGGAGTCATGGGGAATAAGTTTGACACCATGGCCAGCTGGTTCGTGATGGCCTTGAGTTCCAGCAGCGCAAATCCCAGTTCGTTCGCCATCGCCATCCCCCGAAGCGGAGTGTCGCTAGGCCAAGGGCGGCCGTTTCCGGTTGGCTAGACACAGCGACTCCGCAACCCTCTGCCCCTGTTAAGTAGCGATGGGACACCCCTGAGCGGCTCCTGGGCTTGTGCGCGGGCGAGGATCATTCTACCATATGGGACCTTTGGGCGGCGCCTCCGGGCGCCGTTCCCTTTTCAGGAGTGTCTGCGTGGAGGTCTTCCGAACCGCCGTTGCCCTGATGGTTCGATCCATGGTGTTGAGTGCCCAGGCTGCTGGTCAGCAGCGGCTGCTCTGGCTGCAGCAGAGCGCGGCCGTGGGCGGAGAGGTAGGAGAGCTGGCCCGGCTCCAGGACGAGAACCGCCGGCTGAACTCGGAGCTCCGGATGTTCAAAGACCGGTTGCCTGTGTCGAGGGCCGATGGTACCGCTGTGGCGAGCGCTGTATCAAGTGCCGATCCCGGGCATCGACTCAGGCGGCCAGCTCGTAGACGGTGATTCGCTGCTCGGGGAAGCGCCGCAGCCGGATCGGGTGTCGGAGCGTCTTCGCCGAGGGGTCGGGCTTCTGCCAGCTGCCTACTTCGTAGATCATCGAGGGGGTCGCACCGCCCAGCCGCTGATGGCAGCGGCACTGGTTGTAGTACGCCTCGAAGTCTGCCAGGAGTTGCCCCAGGTGATCCAGGCCTCGGATCAGCGCCACCCGCGCCAGCCATTCCCGCTTCAGTGTCCAGATCAGCCGTTCCGTCACCGCGATGGAACCATGCTTGCCGACCGCCCCGAAGCGCTGCTTCACATGCCAGTCCCTGAGCAGCTGCATGAACAGCTCACCCACGAAGACGCCTTCCTGGTCGCTGATCAGGTGCTTGGGAGGCCCGTGGTGCAGGAAGGCTTGCTCCAAGGCATCGATCACCCAGCCCGCGTTGGGTCCTTCCAGCGGGACGACGGCCATCACTGCCCGCGAGAAGTGATCGATCGCCACCAGCACCCAGGTGGGCCAGATCCCCCATCGGAACACCCGCGTCCGGTCCACCGACCACACGTGGTTGGGATACCTAGCGACGATCTCCTTCGGCTTCGCGCATTGCTTCGCTTGGGATGGCACCGGGGTCGCTACCTCCGGCCTGGGCCTGAGCAAGATGTCCCGCACCGTGGTTGCCGAGATGAACACACCCAGCACCCACATCGTCATCGCTGTCCGTGCCAAACGGCGATGAGACACCGCCGAGAGGCCTCTGGACTCGCTGGTATGGCCGCGCGTCAGAACGCTCCTTCTGACGCTGATGCCGACTGCAGATCAGCACTAGCCCAGGCGTTCGTGTTCCCTCGATGCCAGTCGAAGACGGGATGAGTGATCGAAGGGGCGCTGGCCTGGCTGGGTCACCTCCGTCGATTGCGCATTCGCTGGGATCGCCGAGATGACATTCACCTTGCGTTCCTCAGCATCGGCTACGCTCTCATCGCCCTCAGCTTCCTGCAATGAGGGTTGTGTTGGAATCTCTTGGCCAAAGGCGCCAGGATCGGGCCGCCAAGACGACAGCCAGACCCATAAGAGCTACTCCGAGGGCCCAGACCCATGCATGGTCTCGCTTGTCCGCTACAACACCATCGACGACGCGGCCCTTACCGGAACCCCCATCATGAGCGACGCGGACGGTCATCCAGTCGCGCGGAGTGCCTTCTGCCGTCTGCCCGGGTTGCACCCACAGGGTCAATGTGCAGCCGTAGTCCTCGCCTGTAGGCAGACGCGCGAAATGGTATGCCGCCTTACCAGGCTCACGCGTCGGCGGAGCGAACAGCTTCGATTTCGCCGGGTCGCTAGATGTGCGATCGGGCAGCGTTCCCCCGGTGGACGACTGTTCTGCGACGCTGAAATCCCCGCTCACCGCCAGATCGACGTTGCGCGCGACGCGTCCACCAAGGTTGGCGATCCTGAGTGTTACCACCTTCGTCGGGAACACGTTGCGCCCGTCATCGACGCTGCGGACCAGGGCTGTCTCCATCAGCCCGAAGTAGTGGAGGAGCATCGCGGTTGCCACTATCTTGAGAGCGTCCTTCTCGGCTAGATCGGGGTAGGCTTTCCGCATTTCAGCAGCAAGCGGGTCCCACGAGGGCGCTTTCTGCGGTGCCTTCTTGGCCCGCGCCGCCCGTACCTGGCTGAGGGCGAAGTCCGTGACGGTCTGGCCCATAGTCCCGACCGCGCCGATGCGACCCGCCATCTCCACGATATTCGCCGGCCACGGTATGTCGGTGACTGTCCGCTGGACAATCACGTCTGGGCCGGAGAACCTGTCAACGAGGTTGGGGCCGAACAGAAGGGCCGAGAGCGAGATAACGAATGTCAGAATGGGGAGGCCGGTCCGAGTAAGCGAGGATGTCGTCATGAGCCAGAGCCCCCTAGATCCGAGATCACCGACGGCGAGCCTATCACAGCACACCGATCACGTAAAGGGCTGGGAGCGATGTTGCGTGAGGGTCGGATAGGCACTGTCCACGACCTGGACCGATAGGCGCCGTTATCGACCGGCTTTATCGTCGCCTCACACCTACCGGTGCCTTCATCAGCATTGGCTGCGTGCTCAGTGCCGGTCGCCTCGCGGCACAACGAATGCAAACCGCGCCTCGTGCGTCCACGCCTGGTAGCGCGGATCCGAGGCCCAGTTGCGGTAGCTATCCACGACGGCTTCCTTCAAGGAATAGCGCGCCGTTAGGCCGCCTGCGGTGACCGTGGCTTGGCCGCCCACGGGGCCAGTGCGGTTGAGGCGGACCTCTATGTCCTGGTAACGGAGGGTGAGCTTCACGCCCGCGTGCCGATCATCCTGAAGCAGGCGCATCTCGGGCAGAGGTGTGTCGCCTCCGCCCACGCGCATCACCACCAGGTACTCCACGGGGCTCCCTTGCTGCCTTGGAGCGATCTCGAGGAGCTTCTGGTCCTTCCACAGCCAGCCGGGACTGTAAGGGGGAGGCGTCGTCAGCACCGGGTCTCGCGGCAACAGGACGCGACCCGTGAGGTATTCGGTACCGGCCCTGATGACGAACGTGTCGCCCTGGGTCGTGAGGGTCGGCCCGGTAGCGGCGATCCACTTAGTGGCATGGCCGCCGGGGCCGAGCTTCACGCGGTCGTAGACGATCACGAGATCAGGCTTGAGGAAGACGAGCTGCCGGTCGATCCGGGAGACCTTGTCCACCGGCCAGCGCGTTGGAAGCGTCGCCCGCGACGAAGTCGAGGCCGGGCCACGTCTGGTAGGCGAGCAGCCGGCCCTCCTGCATGAACATCGTCTCGGTGTGGCCGTGCAGGTCCAGACCGCCGCCCCAGCCGTCCTCCGAGGCCTGGTAGCCGAACCGGACCTTGTCCCGGCCCAGGTAGGTGAAGGCGGCCGGAGAGAAGCGGTTGATGACCATGTGCTCGCCGTCGCGGCACTGCTGGAGGTTGAGCGCCCACTCGTTGCGCCACGCATCATTGATCACGACCGTGTTGCCCCACACGCCGATGTTGTTACCGTCATCGCCGTAGACCGCGGGCGTGCCGAGCAGATACTGCCCGGCCTTGACGATGGTGAAGTGGTTGGGTTTGGTGCGGTAGGTGTGGTCGCGCACGCCGGAGACGAAGCTGATCTCCGTTGCCTTCGCGTCGAAGCCCGATCGCATCGCCACGAGCCCTTCGCCATCGAAAAGGGCGGTGGGCGGAATCTCCTTCCAGTCCACCTTCGGCGTCTTGGGGTCATACCACCCGAAGCGCGAGCGCCATCGGGACCGCCACCCCAGTGACGAAGTAGTTGGGCTCCTGGTCCATCGGGCCGCTGAGAGCGATGCCCTCGAGGCTCATCAACTTGTCCACCGCGGCCCGCTCGTCACCGGGCAGAGGGCCGTCCATCTTCTTCACCCACTCGTCCCACTCGTAGCTGGACTTCTCCAGCGGGTGCTTGGTGAGGGAGGCGAGGATCCAGTGCCAGGGCTCGCCATTCGGGCCCCGCGTGAAGGGCTGTATACCGCGCACATCCCGGATCGGTTCAGCGTAGCGCTGGAACGTGAAGAGGCCTCCGAGGACGGGCTTCTCGAAGAGGCGCGGCTCGCCGAAGATGTTGTGGAGGAACATGAACAGCAGCGCGTAGCCGTGAACCCGGCAGTGGCACCCGCTGAACGGATTCTGCCACCAGGGACCGCCGCGACTTCCGGCATGCGCGGTGAAGTAGCGCTCCGCGTCATCCTCCAGGTTCATGATGCGATAGAGCAGGGCCCGCTTCTCCGGCGTGATCGGTTCCTCCAGCAGCGTGAGCGTCCAGGGGAGCGGGTTCATGTCGTTCAGGCGCGCGTCCATCTGCTTATACAGGTTCGGCGCCTCCTGCTTCGGATCGGTGGCGAAGTCGAGCAGGCTGGCATCGAGGCCGGGGAAGAAGGGCGTGGCGTGGTGGAACTGGACGTAGTAGTCCGACTGCTTGGCCCCCCGCAGGCCGGCCACTTTCTGCTTCAGCACCTCGCTATCTGGCTTGAGGAAGAGAAGCGTGAGTTCGGACGCGAGCACCCGCCAGGCCACCTCGTAGTTGCGGTTCGCGTAGCGCATGCGGGTCCAGTCGTCATCCTCCGGGCGCTTCGGCGTGGCCTCCAAACAGGCTGCCTCCGTCATATCCGGCGGGAAGAAGCGCTCCGGGAACTGCCCCTCCTTCGGGCTCATCCGCTCCAGCCAATCGACGTAGCGGCGGAACAGGTTCGGATAGCGAGCCACCCGCGCCTCGATGGCGGGGAGGTCATCCTTGCGGAGGAAGAGCCGCGGGTGCTGCAGCTTGGGCAGGCGCAGGAAGCGCATCTCTTTGACGAGCTGCCCCTCCGGCGTGTCGAGGGTGACAGTCAGCGTCGCCCGCCCCATGTCCTTCGGATGAAGGAGCAGGGGAACGGCTCGGCCGCCGTGTGGACCAAAGGAGACTGAAACGGGCGGCGCTGCCTCGCTCATCTCGCCGAGGTAGTTGGTGAGAGTGAACCGGGCCCGCACCTTCAGCAGCGCGTCGCTGCGGTTGGCCAGCCACAGGGTGAACTGCACCGGCTCCTGATCGTAGAAGAGGCCCTGGTAGGCGATTAGTGGCACCGCGCCGTGGACCTCCCGCGGCTCGGGAACGAGGGTCGCCTCCAGGGGCGGGGCCTCGCGCACCGCCATCGCGTCGAGGCGGACGAAGGCGCTGTGGGCTGTGACGCGCAGCGTGTGCTGACCCGGACCGACCTGAAAGGCCGGCGCGTTGTAGCGCCAGAACTCCTCTGTGTCGCTCACGAGGAAGGCTTCATTGTCCGGCGCGATCCAGCGGCCTGCGGCCCAGTCGCGCTCCGGGCCGCCGTCCACGGAGACGGTGATACTGCCCGGCGTGTCCCTCGCGGTCAGTGCGCGATCGGGCAGCAACTGCGGATCAGCCTGCGCGCTAAGGTCGACGCTTCGCTTCTCGTCGATCCTGAGGGCGAGCGTGTTCTCGGCGGCGAACTGCCTCGGGGTTGCCGCGCCTACGGGCACGGACACCTTCGCGTGCGAGCCCCCCTCGACCAGCGTCTCCGGCGGCGCGGGCGATAGCTCCAGCGTCGCCAGGTCGAGCGCGCTGGGTCGGGTCTCGACCACGAGACGAGGCGTCATCACCAGTGGGATGCGCTCGTCCGCAATCGGGCCCCACCAGCCGACTTGAGGAGGAAAGTAGTAGCTGACGTTCCGGGCCTCACCTTCGAACAGGGCGCGGGAGGCGACCTTCCCCGTGGGGACATCGATCGCCAGCAGTTCCTTCGCTCCGCGGCAGATCACGTAGAGCCGATTCGTCGGCACTGGAGGCATGAAATCGGTGCGCTGCCACATGACATCCGGCACCGTCATCACCAGCCACGGATCACCGGGCAGTGGGATCTCGGACTCGATGCGGGCCGCTTTCGCATCGATGACCACGGCACGCCGCCCCGCGGCGTCAACCGCGATGAGCTTGCCTCCAGCCTGCTTGAGGTCGAAGAGATAGCCGCCAACGGCGACGGTAGTGATGGTCTTGAGGTCGGCCCCTACGATCCCGACCAGGCCGCGACTGGGGGAGGTGAAGCCGATGCAGGACTGAGGGGGATCGCCTGGGATGGTCACGTGCACGATACTGGCCGGCCCGGGGTTCTCGCCGAAGCGTTTCACGATCTCGGGATCCGAGGGCCCCTTCGTCACCTGGGAGACATCGATCATCCGGCGAGACTTGTCCTTGAAGGTGGTCTGAGCGAGCGTATGAGGCCCGGTCACCTCGGTGTAGACGCAAGTGCAATACGGCCCGCCACAGGCCGGCTTGCGCGGCTTCTCGCCGGCCGTGCTGCTGCCACTGGTCATCGGCAGTTCGGGGACGGTCGGCCTCTCGGCCGAGGCGGGCGCAAGGGTGAAGACATCGAAGGCCTGCCGCTGGTAGCGCACCAGGAGCGAGCCGCCCTTGACCTCGAGGCTGATGGGTGAAGCCGGAAGCGTCGACCTCCTTCAGCACCTTGCCGTTAGAGGCGTCGAACGCCAACAACCTCTTCCCTTCGCGACACGCGACGAAGAGCCGGCCCCTATCAAGGGCCAGGGCCCAGGGGCCGCTGGGGACAGTGACAGAGCCCAGCACCTGCCGGGTCTTCGCGTCGATGCCGACCACGCGATCGCCGAGAGCATCGGCCACGTACACTCGACCGAGATCGCGATCGGCCACGAGGTCGGAGAGATAGCCGCCGATATCGATGGCCCCCAGGACGGCTTCAGTGCTGGCATCGACCGCGATCACCCGGCCCGCGGCGGGCGCAGTGACGAAGGCGGTAGTGCCGACGTAGTCCACAGCATCAGGGCCAGGTTGGCGAACCAGAGGATAAGGGAAACGGAGCGACAGCTTCTGCTCCCCCGTTGGCCACCACACCGGCCGCACCCGGATAGTGGTCGCGCGGTCGGTCTCGAACGGGAAGACCAGCGCCCCGCCTGCGGAGGCGGGCTGCAGGTAGTGCTCGCCTGCGCCGTTGGGACCGCCGACCTCCCATGTCCCCTCGCGGTCCGCGTCCTCGGCCTGCCATACAGACCATTCACCGCTCTTGGGTAGGGCGGAGCTGGCAGCCGAGGCGATGCCCGATGTCAACGCGGCCAGCGCGGCCAGAGCCATGGCCGGGGTGAGAAGTTGGTGCAGCCGGAACACAGCTCGCTTCGAGCTACGAAACATCAGGACCCCCTTCCGAGCCAGCGGCCTATCGGGCCCTTCGATGACAGAGGAAAGGCCAGAGAGGCACTTGGGCGAGAGCAGTCTCTCCTGCGGGTCGGGAAATGAGCAGCAAATGCTGACGGCGGACACACGGTAGCCGGGCGACAGCGATGCTGCCTGGCGCTCTCAGACACCGCGGGGTTCCCAATGTCTCCGCCCGCGCTTCCATGGGGCATTTCCCTCACCCGCGG
Source organism: uncultured Armatimonadota bacterium (assembly GCA_963699135.1). Classification (GTDB taxonomy): domain Bacteria; phylum Armatimonadota; class Hebobacteria; order Hebobacterales; family Hebobacteraceae; genus JBEKKD01. Next base: position 4,550,496 of record OY969415.1, read on the forward strand.
AATCATACCACCGGGATTCCACCCGCGCAAGCCTGGCTGAACGGGGCCTGCTTGGGCAGGTACGAGACGTGCACTCGACGGCACAGGCGTGCCGTTCTCGCCCCATGGCGTCGATCTCAGGGGCGCCCGGCACCCACACAGCTTCACTCCTCCGGGGGGACGTAGTCGATGCCCCGGCTGCGCATGTAGTCGACATATCCGACGGAGCGCGCGAGTGCGATGGAGGCGGCGTTGTCGAGGCCGGTGCCGTGCAGGCAGACGCGGCCGCGCTGCTGCATACAGCGCGTCCAGCCTGCGAACGCAGCCTTCCCGTAGCCGCGCCTGCGGTACTCCTCGGCCACCCTAATCCCATCCTCCACGATAAGGTAGGCCATCTCTCTCACCGATGGTTCATGGGTGATCACCTCCGCCACGCAGGTGTCGCCGAGGAACACTCCGAAGGCCTCTCCCCTCTCGGCACAGGGATGCTCAGCCGCGCTCATGTAGGGGCGTGGATCCGGCCACTTCCCCTTGTCCACGGTGGTCAGGACGCGCACCTGCCCATCGGCCTGCACGGCCGGCGCGTCCCCCGGATGGTACAAGCTGATGCCGGTGTCACCGACACGCAGCGGCAGGCCGGGCAGCGCGGTCGCCAGCGCGGCGCGCGCCTGCTCGACGAAGGGGTCCGTTAGCACCTCGTCGGGGCTCCGTCCCCACGTCAGCCGGGACACTTCGCCCAGCGCTGACGGGTGGACGGACGAGCGCGGCACGGTCGTCAAGATGCACGATCCAGACCAAACGCACGAACCCTTTCCCCAACTCTGCGTACGTCCTGCGGTCACAGGTCGCCACGGCCACCTGCCCCGGCTTCAGGTCGGCGATGGATACGCCCGTCCTGACGGAGATGAAGCGATCCACGGTCTTGCGCGCATGGCTCGACATTGCTATGCCTCCACTCCCAGCAATCGCGCCGCGTTCCCGCCCATCGCACCGACGCGGGCATTCCGTCGGAGGTCTGATCAGCTGGCAGTCTGGCGTCGGTAACGGTGCGCCATTGTCTGAGCATCACCGCCTTCAGCAAGAAGCGATGATGACTCTGTTCGCCAGAACCAATCGCGGAAGAAACGCGCGAGATCCGCGTGCTCGCCATGGTCCCGCGCGTGTGTCTCGAACGACTTGAGATCCGCTCCTTGGCTTCTGTAGGAGGCCAGGAAATCGCGGAGCAGAGAGCGGAAGGCGCGATCACCGATGACATGGCGCAGTACGTGTAAGACCCAGGGCCCCTTACCGCGCGCGATTTCGTCCCGGGTTTCGGCCTGCCCCGCATTCGCGAGAGGGGTGTGTTCCGCCTCGGGCCCAGCGGACAGAAAGCGCGCCCGGAAGCATTCCATCCGTTCCGTCAACGCCTTAGGGCCGATCAGTTCCTCAAGCGCCATTGCCTCCAGGTAGTGCGTGATCCCCTCGTCGAGCCAGCGGCTGACACATTCCTCCCGCTACGGGATCCCCCACAGGTGCAGCAACTCGTGGGCCACCGCCGACATGCCCGCGTTCGCCCACTCACGGGCATCACCGGCCGCACTGGGGAAGCTGTCCCGGGTCTGAAGCACCAGCCCTGGGCTGGCCTCCGAGCCCCACCGCGGAGGCACCTCAACCAACTTGAGCCCCTCGGTCCCCCCTGGTAGTTCGTCCAGCCATCCAGTCGCCCAGTCGACCACCCGTCCCACCACGTCCGCGACGATTTCCACACTCGCAGCATCCACGGTGCTGGTGTAGATCGCGACTGGAAGGTCGTCCACCTGCCTCTCAGTGAACTGGGCGGCCGCGACCGCCATCTTCCAGGTGGGCCGTGCCATCTCCCACAGATAGCTTCTCCACCCGTTGGGCTCTTCTCTGGTCGCTTTGAGTTGTCCGGCACAGATCGCCACCAGCGGCTGAGGTACCTGGACCTCCAGCGAGTAGCAGAAGCCAGCCGGTATCCTACCGAGGTCGCCGAGCGGAACGGGGTACCACAGGCACTCGGGACGCAGCAGCGTGTACTCGGTCGAAATGTGGTCGCGAGCATAGGGCCATACCTCGGTGTAGCCGCAGACCGGACCACTGTACCGGAATCGCACCGTTGAGCCGAACCCCTTCCTGGGGGGCCTGACGCGGACGCAGTTCACTTGGCGCCGGGGGTTCCATGGATCGAGCCGCGCCTGCTCCTCAAAGCGCAAGGGCCGTCCGCCGTCCGTCTGTACGCTTTCGACTGCCAGCAACCGATAGAGGGCGAACTCCATCGGCTCGTCCGAACCCGGGCCGACAATCTCGACCAGGACATCGGCGCGGATCTCGCCTCCATAGAGCTCCTGCCAAGGATGGACATCGCAAGGCTCGACGCACAAGCGAGCATCGTAGCGTGCTACCTGCAACCTTGGCGGGGAGATTCCCGCCGTCAAGCCGACCCTTCCCGTTGGTCCCAAGCTCTCGCTCCCGTCATGCCGCGAGGCTACTCCTCACCTTTGGGCGCGTCAAGCGGCCTGCCGCGATTGTGGCCTGGCCGCCCAGTTAGATGCTCGAGCGTGCAGTTGGCACCGCAGTGCTCCCATCTGAGCCATCGCCGGGCCGCACAGTGCTAAGCAACCCGTTCTAGCTTGCCCACCGCAGCCTGCTTCGTCCGCGTGTCCGAGTGCAGGTACTTCGCTGTTGTCTCCAACTCCGAATGCCCCATCAGCTCCTGCACAGTGCGGATGTCCACGCCGTTGCGGATGAGATGGGTGGCGACGGTATGTCTCGAGCGCGTCAGGTGTGATGCCCTGATCTACGTGTTCGAGCGCCGGCCGCCGGTGGCATGAGAAGAGCGGGGCAGGAGGCCCTGCCCCGCTGGCCGACATCAGAACGGGTTGGGAGGGCGCTTGCCTCCTGCCCCGGGTATCCCTACTGTGGCTTCCCATACAGCTCGATCTCGCTGATGCTCCACGGCTCCTCGTCGCTGACCGCCGTGAGAGTGATGCGGATCGCACGAACCGGCCGAGATCGGCCGAGATGTCCGTAGAGCACCGGCAAGTCCGGGCCCGCCTGTCCGGTGTACACGTCCTCCCAGCTCACCCCATCGCTGGTCGCAGCGATCTGCGCCCCGCGCGGCCAGCCGCTCGCGCTCTCGCCCAGACTCGCACTCTGCACCATCATCTTCGACACCATTACTGGAGTATCGAAGTCGAGCTGGAACCACATGCCGGGCTGTTGGGGATGCTGGCGGCCGCGGCCGGTCCAGGAAGTCTTCGCGTCGCCGTCGATAGCCATGCCGGGATCGCCGGCCACCGTCGTGGCAGAAGTAGAAACATGCCAAGCGTCTGTCCTCGTCCTGTGGTCCGGGCCGGCAAACGATCCTGGGCCCTGGAATCGGTAGTTCCCATCTTCGGATACCTCGAAGTCATCCTCGAGCGTTGCCGCTCCTGCTGGTACGTGGTAGTCGAAGACGGTGGATGGTATCTCGATGCCGTACTCCACCGATTCCATCTCAGCCACCAAGGGACGGCCCACGCTCTCCGGACCGTAACCGCGAAGCCCGACCAGGTGACCGGTTCGCGGGTCAAGGTAGAACTCGGTCATTCCGTGCCCACCGGCATACGTGTCATCGACCGTGACGATCGTCGCGGCCTTCCCGTTCCACATCCCGCTGCGGGTCTTGACTGGGTTCCTTTCCGGATTCGACTCAGCAATCCACCGATTCCCCTCCAGGTAGTCCTTGAGGCTTCGCTCGGCGATCAGGCTGGCCTTCTGGGTTCCGACAGGATAGGCGGTCACCACGCCCTTCGGAAACCACCAACTGCTGCCCAGCTCAGATCCCCAACTCGTGCCCCTCGCCACATTGGTGACCAGAGAACGCTGCAGGCTTCCGTCTGCATCGTAGGAGTCGTTCCGCGTCCCCTCCGGCGAGTACCAAGCCTCATAGTGGCCCTTGTCGAGTTCCCCCCACTCCGGCGACCCGTTCTTGTTAATATTGGCCCGACCAACCACGTGGATCGTCTTCGCCTCCTCCATCGCCTGCGCCGCGCTGATGAGCAGCGCACGCCCGTCGGGCTTCCGTGATCTGCTTAGCAGTCCGGCCGACAAGAGCGCCAACACCAACAGAGATGCGCCAACATATGCAAGCCTTCTCATGGCTCCGGTCTCCTTTCGTGTGTCCGCAACCGGTTTGCCCGACACGGCGAGCACCTTCGTCAGCAGTCCAGGAGATGAAACGAAGCGGGGCATACTCGCCAGCGCGGCGCTAATGGCCCGCACCTGCCGCGGCCTCGGCGCGGCACGCCCGGCACCGCAGCAGATGCAGCCGCAGAGGAATGCCCATCAGCCTCGAGTCATCGTAGATGCGCTCGCGCGCGTGCTCGCATGTCATCGCAGTTCCTCCTGCTTCAGCAGCTCTCGCAGTTTCCTGAACGCTTTTGCCCGTCTCGATTTGACGGTGCCGATGGGGATATCCAGGACCGCTGAGACCTGGTCGAGGGCCAGCCCCTCTAGGTTGTGCAGCACGATCACCTCGCGATAATGATCCGGCAGCTTCTCCACCGCTTCGTGAACCGCCCGACACAACTCCTCGTGTTCGAGGCGCAGTTCGGGACCGGGCACGGAGAGATCGACAGAGTCTTCAGCATCATCGAGCGCGACGGTCTCAAGCCCGGCGCGCCGGCGATGCTGGAGGTACTGATTGCGTGCGATCCTGTAGACCCACACCCTCAGCACCCCTTCGCCTCTGGCCTCTGGTGGATGCTGCCAGATCTGCATGAACGTCTCCTGAACCAGGTCCTCGGCAAGGGCGTCCTGGCGGCTCAGCCAGCGCAGGTAGCTGTACACCCCTGCGTAGTATCGCCGCGCTAGGCGCTCGAACAGCGCCCGCTCTCTCGCCGCGCTCACCGCCGTGGCCCGCTCCCTCGCCATCATGCTCATCGCTTCTCCCGGCCGGAGAGAATAGCGTCATCTGTATAAATGCGGAATCGACGCGGAAGGTTCGCGGTTGTGGGAGCGATTTTCTAGGGGAGGATTGGCAATGGCTGTCGGGGCATCTGTCGTCGCTAGCACTCTGGCGAGCAGCGGCCGATGTCCAACAGGAAGGACGCCTTAGGTACAGCACGTGGGCGCGTACGCGCCGTTCTCGGCCCACCAGGCCGTTCTCACCGAACCATCTCCACTGCGGGGGCCTCCGCTGACGCCGACCGGAGGTCAGCGACCTCCGGCGTGCCCTGGTGGCTGCGGATATGGCGTCAGAACACCCAGACCAGCTTCAGCACTGCTCTTTTCCTGAGCCCGGTCCGGCTCGGATCGGGGTCGCCAACCAGCACGTACGCGTCCATCCCCTTGCGCACTACCTGGCGGTAAGCGGCGAAGATGTTGACCCCGGCATCGCGCTCAATGAGGCGGGCGGAGATGCATTTCTCCGGAGTCAGGTCATAGGAGGTGGTGAGCACCGTCTGGTAAGCGTGGTAGGCGTCCGGTGAGGGCGGCGCGAGGCGGGCGTACTCGCCGCTCAGGGCCACGGAGAGGTGCTTCCTGGGCCGAAAGCTCTGGCTCGCGCTCAGCCAGGTGTAGTCGCCGCCGGCCTGCGTGCCGCGCAGTGCGAAGATATGGCCGCGGTGATAGAGACTCCGCCAGTTCCAGCCCAGCGTGAAGTTGACATCAGAGCTTGCCTGCTTGTGATCCGTGCCGCTGCCCGCGCAGAATCTCGAAGAGGCGTCCATTGCGCCACTCCAAGTCGTAGGACCCGCCTACCCCGGAGCTGTAGAGGCCGCCGTCGAGATAGGGGTAGTAGGTTAGTCCAAGGTTCCACCCACGGTGCATGAGCGCGCTCTTCTCGTAGCGATTCGACCAGTTGAGGTTGAACTCGCCGCCCTGAGTGTTCTGGTCCACCGCGTAGCCGAGGGCCGGGTGGTAGTCGGGCTCGATGCGGGCCAGGCGCCAGTCCCAAGCAAGGGCCCCGGGAGGGCTCCAGCGACCGCCGCCCAGTTCGTAGGAGCCGGCGGGGTAGAGCACGGTCCAGATGTTGTTCCCTCCGTTGAGGCGGCGCCAGGTGCGGTCCGCTTGCAGGCCATAGATAAGGTTGCTCGGCTCGCCGGCCTGCGTGTGGTCTACCAGGAGCAGCCGGGCATAGGCATCTGATGTGAACTGGTGCCGCCAGGCGCCCACCAGGGCGTTCCCCGAGCCAGGGGTGACGGCGTCGAGCAGTCCATAGGTGTCCCGGCCGATGGCCCCGAAGACCTTCAGGCCCAGGTCGAAGTCCTGGATGCGGCGCGAGTAGAAGGAGCGGGCGTTCGGGAAGTACGTGTCCGCACCGGTCATGAAGAAGGGGCGCACCTCGGGGAGGTAGCGCTCGCTGTAGGAGAAGGAGATCGGCTCTACGACCTGCTCGATCTGCGAGTAGTCCGGGTTGAGGGCGCCAAGGGCGGTGAGGCCATTGGGCAGCTTGTACTGCACGTCGAGGCCGGCGTCGAAGCGCCGCGTGTCCTTCCCCGGCGCCGAGGGTGACATAGGGCATGAAGAGCGGGCGAGGCCGGATAGACGGGAGGCTGCAACGCCCACCAGGTCGGCGGCGAGGAGGTTGTTCCAGGGCCGACCGGTGTAGGGCCAGCAGAGCCAGAGCTGTTCCTTAGCCAGGAAGCGGTTGACGATGAGGCCGAAGGTGGTCTGGCCCGGCGGGTAGCGGAGGATGGAGAAGGGGATCGCCGTCTCCACCTGATAGCCGCCGGGAGTGCGGAGGGCGGCGCCCTTCCAGTCGCCCGCGCCACTCGATCTTGGTTGCGGAGCCACCGGGGACATCGTCGGAGCTGCGTGCCGCGGGCGTTCACGAGGAAGGAGTAGCTGTCCCGGTGCTGGTTCCAGGGATCGAGTTCGACGGCGATGCAGTCGTCGCTCCAGAGGTCGCCGTTCCGCCGCGTTTCCACGGCCCGGATGTCCTCGGGGGTGCGGTCCTTGCAGATGACACCCAGGTAGATGGCCGTCCGGTCCACACAGAGGAAGGCGGCGGTCTCCTCGGGGACCGGCTGGTCGGCGGTGAGCACGTAGAAGTCGGTGATCTTCGTCGCCTGCGACCAGCAGGCGTCGTCGAGCTTGCCGTCGATCACCGGCGGCTGGTCCACGTAGACGGCCTGCACCTGGGGCGGTATCCATTGTGCAGGAGCGCCGGATGGCGCAGCGGTTGTTCCGGCGCTAGAGCAATGAGGGCATATCCCAGGCATCAAGAGAGCGCCCAGCAGCGCGAAGCGGAGAGTCCACTGTCCCCTCACCTGTTGGTCCTCCTCGTGCAGACAAGCTGTGCCTCTCCTGCATAGACGTGCTGGGACGGCCCGAATGTTACACCTGCGGCCAGAATGAGAGGGGTCGGAGTGGGCGAGGCGTAGCTTGCCAGAAGCGGCTGTAACAATCCAGGCGCCTCGGCACGTCATCATGTCAGGGATGCGGTGATGGATGACTATCGGACCGGAGATGGGGAACTCGTCGAGTTGACGAGGTCAGGGGACAAGGAGGCGTTCGATGCTCTTTTCGACCGCTACCTCGCCATGGTCCGGGGCGAGGCGCGCCGGTGGGGGCTTACGGCATCCGAGGGCGATGTGGTGCAGGAGACGTTCCTGCCGCGCCTACCTCGGCCTGCATGAGCTCAGCAACCCTGGCAGGTTCGCCTCCTGGCTGCGGGTGATCTCACGTCGGGTCTGTATGACTGAGGCGCGCGCCCGCGAGCGCACTGTTCCCATGGAAGGGCACCCGGCACCGACCGCCTCTGGAGCGACAGGCCACGGGGAGCTTCGCCAGCTTCTCTCCTGCCTCGGGCCAGACGACCGGGAGCCGCTGCACCTGCACTACGTCTTGGGTCTGGACACCGAGAGCGCAGCCAAGGCCATGGGGCTGACATCTGGTGCATTCCGGGTCCGCTTGCACCGCGCCCGCAGGCGAGCGAGAGCGCTCGCACGATCGCAGCAGGTAGAGGAGAGGATGATCATGACTGGACAGAACCGGTCCCAACTCGCCCGGCAACTGTTCGAGGAGGCGCGGGAGGCGACCTACATCTTCCCGGGCTCCGTGGAGGACTCGGCCAGACGTTCCGCAGGAAGCTGGAGCAGGCCTACGAGGCCAATCCGAACGAGAACGATATCACCTGGTATCTGGGTCGCAAGCTCGCCCGCGATGGCGAGTACCGAGAGGCGATCCGGGTCCTCCAGCCGCTGTGGGATCGCGCCCCGGATTCATGGTCGGGCACCACCCTCGCCTGGTGTCTCGACTACCTGGGCCGCCGAGAGGAGGCCATCCACATGTATGCGCGGGTGGCCGCGAAGCCATTCCTGAGCGAGACTCAGCGCGCCATCGTGGCCGCCGGCATCGAAGAACAACAGACGCCCAAGCGGCCGCCAACTCCGGCGAAGGGGCTGGTAGAGGTGGCGAACAAGGGCTGGTCGGCGACGGCGAGCCCAAGCGAGTCCGACCTTGCGCCTGCCCGCGGGATCGATGGCGACGTGCGGACCTGCTGGTCTCCGGGGGGAGATCACCAGACGCCCGGCATGTGGTTCCGCATCGACCTGGGCGAGCAGGTGGAGGGGCTGGCCGGGATCTGGACCGACGACGACGCGGGGGGCCAGTCCATCTACCTGAACGCGTCACCGCGACACTGCGTCGTCTCCGTATCACGAGATGGCGAATGGTGGAAGCGAGTGGGCGAGGGGTGCTGGCGACCGAACCACTACATGGAGGCCTGGTGGGATCCCATCGCCGCTCGTTACGTGCTCCTGGAGCAGACCGAGAACACTATGCCCGAGTGGTGGTGCATCTACCAGGCCCACGTGTTCCGCGTGGGCTGAGGCGATCCACCGCAGTGCCATGAACACAGCCGGCACCTGCCCGTTGGCACCTCTACGGAGGTCGTACGAACGCACGTGATCAGTGGCCGCGGAAGTGCCGGTATTCGGCCCACGGCTCTGCAGAGCAAAACGGGCTAGCCTTCCGTGCCCAGACGCCGGCGCCGGAATTGACAGAACGGAAGGAGGTCGCGAGTGTCCCATACTGGAACCGCTCGGCTACCGATACGGCCCAGGTCAGCTCCGAATCTGAGCGAGAATCGCCTGTACCTCCCGATCGATATCGTCAAGTGACCGGATGCTCCCGGCCGCTTCCCTAGCTGCGATCAGCGGCTGCAACTCAGCGTCTCGTCTGCGAAGGTGGTCCGTGGCCGCGCCGATCTGCTGCTGGTATGCCCCCTCCAACTCCTTCATCAACTCATACGCGAGCCTTCCAAGGAACAGATGCTCAGCATACGCAACAGGCATATGGTGCCGGACAATCCTCTCCCAAGGATGGCGTACGTCGGCCTTCGACTGGCCGTGCGCGACTAGGGTATTCCTGTATGCTTTGATCGACTCTCTACTCTGATTCAGGCGCTTGATAATGGGAGAGAGCCGTCGAAGCAGGTCCGTCCCGTCGGCGAGTCGGGCTATGCGCCCCTCAACTTCCCCCTTCACCTCCAGGAAACAAGAGAGCTTGATCACCATCATCTGGCTGAGTAGGAACTTCAGATCCTCGGTCGGTGTTATCTTCCCGTCGCCAGGAGTCATGGGGAACACGTTTGACACCATGGCCAGCTGGTTCGTGATGGCTTTCAGCTCCAGCAGTGCAAACCCCAGTTCGTTCGTCATCACCGTGCCCCGGAGTGAAGTGTCGCCAGGCCAAGGGCGGCCGTCCCCGATTGGTTGGACACGGCAACTCCACAACCCTTTGACTTGAGCAATTGCGCCGCACGAACTTGCCGCAGCTGTGGCGGTAAGCGCCGGTGTCGCGCCACTAGACGGGAGGGCGCAGGCCTGGACAGCGGACCCTCCCGAGGCCGGAGACTGCCACCTACCCCCTCGGGCGGCGCCCGGCGCTGATGCGTAGGTCCGCGGGGAGTACTGCAGACGCGGCTAGCGCCCGACTGGAGCCGGGCGCTAGCCGCCTGATCGAGTTGCTGGTGTACCCTGTCAAGTCGGGCAACCAGGGATCAGACCACCTGCAGCCGCGAAAGGTTCCCGAGCATTGTGCAGCTAGACACCTCTGCTGACGCGAGGCAGTCGGCTACAGGCCTGCCGTTTCGGCTTCCCGACCTGAAGGGGTCTCTCCGGCCGTCTCTGACCGCTCTTCACTCTGAGCCATCCCCAGCAGCCCGTTCAGCCTCCCCACCGCCGCCTGCTTGGTGCGCGTGTCCGAGTGCAAGTACTTCGCTGTCGTCTCGAGTTCGGAGTGGCCCATCAGCTCTTGTACGGTTCGGATATCCACCCCGTTGCGGATGAGATGAGTGGCGAAGGTGTGCCGGAGCTTGTGCGGCGTGATGCCCTGACCCGCCAGGCCGGCCCGCTGGATCACGATCTGCAGCATGCGGTTGATGCAGCGGCCGTGGATGGGTTCGCCCTTCCAGGCGCTGACGAACAGGTGGCGGCTCTGGGTCTTGGTACGATGGGGGAGGTAGGCCTGGATGGCCTCTACTGCTTGGTCTGTGAGCGGCACCACCCGCTCCTTGTCTCCCTTGCCCCGTATCAGCAACTGTCGCTCCTCCAGGTTTAGGTCGTCCAGGGTGATGCCCACCGCCTCCGAGCGTCGGATGCCGGTGGAGAGCAACAGTACCACCATCGCTTTGGTCCAGGGGGTATCGGCCGCCGCGATCAGCTGCTGGGCCATCTCCTCGCTCAGGAACACCGGCACATACTCAGAGACCCGGGGCAGTGGGAGTCGCCGGGCGGGGTTGCCCTGGAGGTACCCCATGTCCTGGAGGAACCCGAACAGCGAGGCCAGGCAAGCGTACTTGCGTCGGAGGGTGAGCGGGGCGGCGTCCCTCAGGCTGACTCCGAACTGGATGATCTGCTCCCGCTTGATCTGGGCCGGGGCGGGGATCCTTCCCAGCCGGCCCTCCAGGAACACCCGGAACATGCGCAGGTCGGTGCCGTAGGCTCGCACCGTCAGGGGCGAGTAGCCACGGTAGTGCTGGACGTAGTCGAGGAACTCCTTGACCGCCTGATCGTAGCTGATAGCGACGGCCTCTGTCTCAGGTGCTGCTATTGCTGAGCTGGTCATGCTGGTGCCTCCTGTGGCGATGGTATGGGTGATTCATCACTTGGAGGCGGGTCACAAGTCCAGGCCTTGAGTGGCTCCTTTTTCCCTGCTTATGTGACACTCCCCAGACCAAGAGGAAGATCGGAAAAGGTGAGTAGATAGCGAGCTCTTTCCGCCCTCGGGAGATGAGGGAAGAGCGCGCGATGGAAGGAGCTGCAGGAGGGAAAGACAGCTTCAGAGAGCGAGCAGTGCACAGCCAGAAAAGCTAGCGATATCCCAGCTCTTCCTGGGGTAGGGGAGGTGGTAACGAAAAGGGTGGAGTGGGCCGATAAGCCGAGGTCGCGATGCAAAGGAGTAGACCAACGGTAGACCAAACGGGGTGTTTTCGGAAGAAAACGCCCTCTCCCTGCCCGCCCCTGGGTGACCGAATTGCGACGAGGGCAGGTCCTCGCTGGCAGAGACGGCTTTTGGAGCTCTTGGGAGCAGCGTTCGGACCGGTAGACCACTGGTAGACCAACGGTCACCCGCGTGGTAGCCCAAGGGTAGACCGAACGGTAGACCGGGGCCTGGTTTTCGGTAGACCAAAGACGGCAGGAGCGAGCACAACGGTAGACCGGCCGGAGGCGTGTGCGCTAGGCCGGGGAGGGCCCTTCTCGCTGCCGATCCCGGTAACGCTTGGCGCGTACCGCATCGCTCAGCCCGAGCTGCTGGCAGGAGTCGCAATAGCGCCTGCGCCCGTCGAAGGTGGCAAAGGGCCGGTCGCAGTTGGCGCAGATCACCGGGGCCCCGGACTCCAACACTGCCCTCAGCTTGGGGCCGTAGATGACGGACAAGGCCAGGTAGTCGAGGAGATCGCCGAACAAGAACGGAGAGGGGGTGCGATAGGGAGCGGGTGCTTCCCCCTGGTCGGGCGCGGTGGGGAGAGCAGAGGCGTCGAGGAGGCCAGAGGCGCGCCGCGCTCGTAGCGCCGCAACCGGAGGGGGCGAGGCCGCGGGGTCGATGGCGAGACGCAGAGAGGCCAGACGGTTGGCGAGGAACAGGCGGGATGGGCCCCCGTCCGGCTTCTCAGTGAGGAGGATGAACATGTACCCGGCCCAGACATAGAAGGCCACTGGCAACGGCACCCACGGCTGCACCGGAAAGAGGGACTCGAAAGCAGTGCGGATGCCCCTCGCCCACAGCCGCCATTTCCTGGGCCACATCGATCGTTCCAGGCCCAGGCTGATCAGGAGCAGGGAGTCGAATCGCTTCAGCCCATGCAGCTTGGTGGCGAACAGAGATGATGCGATATCGGTGGTGCAGCACCAGCCACTGAAGTCGGCAACCAAGGGGCCGAACTCGGAGACGAACCTGCGGGCTGCCTCCTGCACCGTGGGCGCGTGGGCAACCCTCAGACAATGTAATCCCAGCGGCGAGTCGATCACCGGGACCTGAAGTGGATACTCTCGCTCGATCCAGCCCACAGACTGGCGCTCACGCGTGCCGACTGCCTCCACAACCGAGCACAGGGATTCCAGCATCCGCTTGGCGTGTCGTTGCACGGCATAGGCAGCGGCCGGGTCTCCAGCAGTGAGCGGATCCGAGGAGGCCAGGCCGTACAGCCTCCACTCACCTGCTTCTGATGCTGGCGTCACTAGCCGGTCGTCGCGGGGGGCCGCCGGCAGCCGGCCGATGGGAATGCTCCGATAGAGCGGATCGCGCCGGAGAGGAATCGCGACCTGCTGCATGTAGGCCGGCGGGGAGCAGAGCACCGCGTTTCCGGTGTGAAACCAGTAGCCAGGTCTCAGCCCGAGATAGGGCATGGCACTCCTCCCGTGGTCCTCCCGTCACGGTAATCCGTCACGATATCTTCTGTGATGCTACGACGAATCCTGCTAACGTGCAGCACCAGGAACCATCGGGAGCAGTGAGACCATGCAAACGAAATCCGTGGAGGGGGAGAGGCACCAGCCCCGCGATCGGCTGGCACGCGAATCGAAGCCCGCGGATCAGGCCTTTCTCACGTACTTCGAGGCGGGACCTGGGCGCTCCTTGCGGCGCACCGCGAAACTCTTGGGAAAGAACGTGGCGCTGCTGAAACGCTGGTTGGTGAGACATGGGTGGGGCGAACGCGTTCGCGCGCTCGAATCGCAACCGGCGCCCCTCGAGGAGGAGACCACCCGGGAGACGCGGGTGAAGACATTCAGGCGGCGCACCGAACACGCCGCCCAGGTGGAGCAGATCGCGATGGCAGGCCTGCAGTCTCTGCTGGTGCGAGATCCCGATACCGGGAAGCTCCGATTCGATTCACGGCTAAGACCCACTGATGTGGCGGCGTTGATACGCGTGGCGTGTCAGCTACTGCCGACCAATGAACCGGCGGCCGAAGCCGAGACTGGTGAGGGCCAAGAGGGCGAGCTCAGCCAGCTCTCCACAGAGCAACTGCACTCGCTGCTGGCGATGCTGCCCGCTGTCGAAGAGAACAAGGAGGACGACGATGGAAGCCATGCTGAATGACGACGATTTCGCGCGACAGGCCAGGGCCAATGTGCTCTGCGAGCTGAGCCGGCGCGATGTGAACGTGTTCTGCGAGTTCGTCATGCAAGATGCGGATGGGAAGCCCTGGCGCCAAGCTCCTTTCCAGCGGGAATGGCAAAACTTGCTTCCGCTGCTGGGGCCGGCGCGGCTCGAGATCGTGGCGCCGCGGGAATCAGCGAAGACCACGCAGATGTCGGACGCCCGGGTGCTCTGGGAGTTGGGGCGAAACCCGAATCTTCGCATCAAGATCGTTACCAGCACTGACGACTTGGCGGCCGACATTGTCAGTGGCATCGCCGGTCAGATCGCGCGGAACCCGCGGGTGCGATCGGTCTTCCCCGGGTTGCGGCCGGCCGCGCCCAGCCTGTGGCCCCGGCCTGGCGCCCGGTCAGACCGGTTAGTGGTAGCCCGCAGCACGCAACAGAAGGACCCGTCGGTCTCCGGGCATGGCGTGCTGTCCGCTGGCACCGGAGGGCGAGCCGACCTGATCATCTTCGATGATGTCGTGGACTACCGGAACAGCATCGCCTCCGCGGCACTGAGAGGGCGGGTGGCAGAGGCAGCGCTGGAAGTGTGGATCAACCAGCTTACCCCCACCGGCCGGGCCGTCTACGTCGCCACCGTCTGGCACGAGGATGACTTGACGATGCAGCTCAGGGACAATCCCGAGTGGACGGTCTGGTGGCGGCCGGCCCGCGATGAAGTGACCGGCGAGGTGCTCTGGCCCGAGCGCTGGGACGCGGAGGCGCTGGCCGCCCGCGAGCGCGAGATCGGCCCCCGTGCCTTCGCTCGGCAGTACATGCTGCAACCGCTCAGCGATGAAGAGCGCACGTTTCCCGAGGAGGTGCTGGCGGCCTGCCGGGATGATCGCTATGTGCCCGGCCATCTCGAAGTGCCCGCGAACTGGCCTCGCTACTGCGGGGTGGATCTGGCCGCGAGCTTAGGGCAGAGGTCCAGCTGGACGGTGATGATCACAGTTGCGGTCGATCCCAAGTCCAAGCGCCGCTACCCCTTGGAGATCATCCGCAAACGGCAGCACTTCCCCGCCACGATCGAGATGATCCGAAACCAGTGGCGTAAGTGGAACCCCAAGCTGATCCATTGTGAGTCGAACGCGTTTCAGGCCGCGGTGGTCCAGGAGCTGGCGGGCAGCGACCGGTCGATACCAGTGCGCGCCTATACCACCGGCAGCGAGAAGCTGGACCCGGAAGTGGGCATCCCCTCCCTCGCCGCGGGGATGGCGCACGGGAGCTGGCTCATTCCCACCGGGGGGCCGGCCCACCCTTCCCGCTGCGACTGCGGTTGGTGTGCCTGGGTACGTGAACTCCGCCTGCATCCCGGAGGGGAGTACTCGGATTGCATCATGGCGATGTGGCTATGCGAACTCGCGGCCCGCAGGGGCCTTTCCGCCTTCATCTTTGACCGCCGCATCCACAACCTGGAGCCCGGAGCTCCTTCGGTTCCCTACGGCGTCGACGGCCCGCGCGGTCCCTTGATCGCCGGGCCCGTGCTTCCACCTGAAGACGAACCCGGCCATCCGTTTTACAACCCAAATCGTCCGGGGGCCCGGCCTGGGGTGAAGCGGCGCAGTAGCATGTGCTTTTGAGCCAAGCAAGATAGACATACCAGGAGACGCGATCATGAAGGCAACCAAGAGAGCACGGGAGGGGCAGTTGACGGCCGAGCAGGTGCATGTGGGGATGCTGCGGCCCTCCCCCTACAACCCCCGCCTTATGTCCGAGGCGGAGATGGGGAAGTTGGTGCGGTCGATCCAGGAGTTCGGGTTCGTGGAACCGCTGGTGGTGAGGCGCGCGGATCACGTGATCATTGGTGGCCATCAGCGTTGGGAGGCGGCGAAGCGGATGGGCCTGAAGACAGTGCCAGTGGTGTACGTGGGAATCTCCGAGCAGGAAGCCAAGGCGCTGAACCTCGCCCTGAACAGGATCCAAGGAGAGTGGGATCTGCCGAAGCTGGGACAGCTGCTGGAAGAGCTCAGAGATCTGCCCGATCTGGATGAGAGCCTGAGCGGCTTCGACGCGAACGAGATGGATCAGTTGCTCTCAGACCTGGAGCGCCAGCAGATGCCGGGCCCCTATGAAGAGAGCTATGATCTCGCGGCGGAGATGCTACAGCAGCACAGAGAGTCAGCGCCCACGAGGGTGAAGCTGGGGGAGACATGGCAGCTCGGCCGCCACCGGCTCTACTGCGGAGATAGCTTGGCGTCTGGTGCGCTCGAGAAGCTGCTTGGTGGCGTTAAGGCTGATCTCGTGCTCACCGACCCACCCTATGGCATCGGCTATCAGTCCACGCTGGCGAAGCGGGGCCGGCGCAAGCGCGCCATCGCCAACGATGGGGTAGGGGAATATGGTGCGTTTCTCGCGCGAGCGCTGCCCACCATCAAGTCAGTGATGAAGCGCGGTGCTGTCCTCTACCTGTTCTGCGGTGGAGGCGGCACTGAGCCAGTGCTGGCCCGGGCACTGCTCGCCGTCAGTGAGCACTTCGATCTGCTCAACATCCTGGTCTGGGACAAAGTCGACCCCGGCCTGGGCTGGAGGTGGCGGCGCAGCTGGGAGGCGATCATCGAGGCCGGGGTGGGCAAGCCCCGGATCTGGCACGGTGGCACGGAGAAGCGGAACGTGCTGCGATATGCGAAGGCTATCCCCCAGGCCGATGACCATCCCACCCCCAAACCGGTGCCGCTGCTGGAGGCGCTGATCCGCTGCTCCGCCCCTACTCGCGGCCTCGTGCTGGACCCCTTTGCTGGCTCCGGGCCGACCTTGATCGCGGCGGAACGCACCGGCCGCGTTTGTCTGGCGGCGGAGATCGAGCCGCGGTGCTGCGATGCCGTCCTCACCCGATGGGAGGCGTGCTCGGGAGGTACGGCCGCCATCGAGTCGGGGTCAGCCGGGAACCGCGCCGAGAAGGGGAGGTGACTAACAATGGACGGGATCCATCGAGACAATCTGGTGCAACTCGCTCCCAGCGTGCGGGAACGGGTGCTGGAACGCTTAGAGACCTTGCGCATGATCGCGGTCGACGTGGTGAATGGCGCGGAAGGCATGAAGGATGAGGAACTGGTCAGGTGGACCGAGACGCTTCATACCCTCGCGAAGCGGCTAGTGCATGTCGCCATGCACTGAGCGGGGGAGGCAATGTCGATTCTCCCTCTGCCGACGGGAGAGCTACAGGGAAGACGTTGTCACCCGGCGGCCAGCGCCATGGCAAGCCGGACTGCTGCTGAATGGCGGGGACCGACTCAAACTGGCGTCTATCGCGCGAGTAGGGATCTGTGCAGGGCAGCTCAGGTGGTAGGGCGCGGGACCGGTTACGTGCGTGCCGACGTTGGCGGCGAACGGAGGGCGCGCCACTGCCAGTTCGCCTCGATCCTCACGTATCCGGGCCCGCTCCCATCATCCCCAGACCACTGGCAAGATCGAGCGCATGCATCGCACCATGAAGGACGAGGTGACCCTCATCGTGCACACCAGCCCGGACGAACTGCGCGCCGCCATCGCCCGGTTCGTGGCCTGGTACAACTCGGAGCGCTACCACGAGGCGCTTCACAACGTCACCCCGGATGATGTCTGGTTCGGCAGGAGGGAAGTGATCCTGGCCCGGCGAAGAGCCCTGCAGATCCACAGCGTGATCGCGTGCCGGGAACGCTACCGAAGGCTGAGGGGCCTGTGCAGAGATACAAGAGCGGGAAGGCCGGAGGTGTAGCTAACTCCAGGCCCCCCTTTGCCCCACTTTCGCTGACACTCTACAGCGATACTCTCATTCAGCGCTACTTCGTTGATCTCCCGGGACGGTACCAGGGGGATGACACTGCTTCTCCGTACTTCGACAACATGCTGTGTGCTGTAGCATCGGGCATCCGTGGCTTCTCCGTCGCGTGGGACATATTCCGGACCCACTGGGACTCGATGAAGACTGCCCAAGAAGAAAGCCTTGCGTATGCAGGCAGCCTTGACTATTTCTCCCCCCTAAAGAAAGACGGGCACTGGGGTAGAGGACCCTCGATCATCGTCGGACCTGGGCTGGGCGTGCCGTTGGGGCAGACACTGCAGTCGATCATCACCAAACCCAGCACCGCCCTCCCCTACCTCTTTGCTGCGCTCGGGGTCGTGGCAAGTCTTGTAGCCGCAGAAGCGATTGTGGAACGGCTGAAACATCCTCGGTTGCAACGGGTTCAGCAGGAATTCCCAGGTCACCCTAGACAGAGATGGAGGGAGGATGCCCTCAACGAGTATCGCAGGGTCGCGAAGCAATTCCTCCCGATAGCTATCGAGATAACGAATCGCTACTACCCCGGCGGCGCAGACGAGTGCGCCTGCGTGAAGTGCAAGCTTGACGAGATGGTAGAAAGGCATTTCCGCGTTTGGGCCGAGCACTCCTCATGTGGCGGCGGCTGGATAGGGAGGGGCAGATATGATTCAGTTGAGATGTCTGCATGCCGGGCTGGGACTCGTTGCGGCCGTAGGGCTCTGGATGTCAAGCGGGGCGGCTGTGCACGCTGAGGGCGCCAAAGCACCTATCAGCGCTCACTTGCCAACTGGTGCCGTGGTGAGACTGGCCATACCATACGCATCATGGTCAGAGTCGATCCCCGCGCCGTCGGACGCCCGCATCGGGTTTGCGGAGGTGGCCGCCCGCGAAGGGTCGGAGTGGGACCTCCCCCAGGTGCTCAAGGACCGGGGGATCAAACCTGACGGCGACGCCTACGCGCTTGTTTACCAGCTCAACCCCAGCGTGCCGGATCTACGCAAGCTGGGCGAGGACTCGGTACTGGTGCTACCGGAGCTCCGGGGCGGGCCTCAGACAGCGAGGTTACGGGCGGTGAGCTACCTCGCGATCATCGACCTGAGTCCGGAGAAGCGCGCGAGCTGCCTCGCCGTGCTGGCTCAGTTCTCGGCCGCCTTCCATATGCTAGAGGAGGCCCCGAGAGGGACCAGCGGAGCGGGCGGGACTATGGACGCAGCCGTAGGCGAACTGCGCCGGATAGACGCCTCCCGCGCGATCGTCGAGGCGAACCTCAGGGGGAAGACGACGCCGGTACACGATGCCCAGCTGCTCGCCGCGCAGGACGAGTTCACCGAGGCTAGCGCGGTGGCCGACCGTGTCCGGCGGGCTGGAGCTAGCACGGCCGATGACCTCGCGCTGCTCCGGGAACTGCGCGAGAGCACCGAGGCCCTGGCGACCGTGCTCGATGGTGCGACCAGAGGCAGTAGCGACGGTGTCCAGCCAAGTGCGGACGTCCGGGAGGTGTATGTCCTGGTCTATCATCTGGGAGAAACAGACCTCCGGGAAGACAAGCAGCTGTTGGAGTACGAGATCCGGTACGCGAGCAAGGCCGTCTACGAGGACCGCATGGGGAAGAAGTACCATTCCTTCCCGCGTGACCCCAGGGCCATCACGACGGTGAGCACAGGCCTATGCACGATCTGGGCGGTCCGGTACGGCGACAAGGATGAGAAGCAACTCGGCACCCAGAAGGGCCTGCGGGTAAGCCGCAAGCCAGGTGCTGGTCCGCAGAAGGTCTATCTCTGGGTGCCCTGAGCACCGAGGAGGGACAGGATGAATGGCTCCACCGACGATGAGCAGGGCGAAGTCGCGTCGGCGCCTGCGTCCGAGCAAGCGGCTGTCCCGAAGTCACCTCCACGGCCCGGCGCGGACTCGTGGATAGGGGAAGTGAAAGGCACCATCGCGGTCGCTGCCGCGGCGATCGCGGGCCTCTTCGGGCTGTTCGGTGGCTACCTAGCCCGGATCGCGCCGCCGGACGACGCGAGCTTCAACAGGCAGTTCCCCGTGCAGACGGCGGAGATCGCCGCCTTGGTCGTGCTGTTGGCGGTATACGCAGCGGCACGGCGTTCCGAGCACCACAGCCAGGCGAGCCGGCACCAGGTCACCGGCCTCTGGACCCGACGTGCCGTCGCGGCGGCTGTGATGTCCGGTACCCTCCTCGGCGGCTATCTGCTCTCCAAGGAGCTGCTCTGCTTCCAGTGGCCACGCGAGGATCCTGCGCCAAGGACGCTGGTGGCAGGCGTCATCAGAACGAAGCAGTGCAGAACGCCCGAGCGGCGGGCCCTCAGCAACGCGGCAATGCTGGACGAAGCACAGGGCGACCGCGAGTACGTCTGGAGTCCACTATCCACCGCGTGCTCACGACTCCTGCTGCTCGCTCTGTATGCGGGATTCACGATGGGCCTCACAGGGTGCCTCTTTGCGTTGGCCGAGGTCATCCGCCGCGCGGTCGCACAGACGGCCGCTCCAGGCGCGGGAGGGTGATGCCATGCGACACGTCGCGTGCTTTCTGCTGGCTGTTCTCATGGCGGGATCGGCCTCACTGCTCTGCGCTCCGGCCGGAGCCAGTGTCGTAGCAGGCAGCGGGGCTCCTGGCCCTGCTGAGCCATGTGAGGCCCTTGTCCGCCGGGTGCTCGACGCCTATGCGAGGCTGGACAAGCGCACCGTGGCCTCGCTGTGCGAGAGGGCCGTCTCCGAAGACCCCCGGTTCCGTGATCCCCTGGACAAGCTCGTCGTTTCGGCCAAGGCGTACGAGTATCGTGAGCTAGGCTTCGCCGATTGGCATGCCGAGGAGAAGAGTGCGTCTTGCTTAGTTGTCGTGCATAGCACGACGACCTGGCGCGACCCAGCCGGCAAGACCTCGGGATGGGGCTTACTCCGCGTCGCCGCGGGCCAGGACCCGGACGGCGAGTGGCGCGTGCAGCTCTGGGCGGATGTTGCGAGCATTCCGAATGACCCGCTGATGCAGGCCTTGAACCGCATCGTCGCGGCGGTCAACGCACGCAAGGCGGACCAGGCGGCCATAGACTCGGGGATTGAGGGGGTCCCCCCTGTTGCTCTGGCGGGACTCGCGGAGCGCCTTACCAATGGGCTGCTGCAATCCGGAGGCACGTTGGGCAAGGCGACGACGATAGCGTGGGCTCAGGCGGGGCTGCTTGTGGCACGGAGAGCGAAGGACCCCGTCCAGGTTGGCTATGTCTGTGGCGCGAAGGCTCTGACACTGGCCACCGATGGGGACTACACGGGCGCCGTGGCCTCGATCAACGAGGGGCTGGCAGGCCTCGCGGGCAGCACAGCCTACGGTGTCGCGTCGTCACTGTACCAGATGCGGGCGGAGGTCGCGGCCGATCGGGGGCAGTACGCGGAGGCCATCCACGATGTAGACCTCGCACTGGGCGCTTTCGATCCGTCCACGCAGGGCCTCAACAATAGGCTGGGGCTCTTGGGGACGAAGGCCCGATTGCAGGCCACAGCTGGCGATCCATCGGCCGCTACCACAGTGGCTGAGTACCGGCGGACGGCCTTGCTACCAGACTCCGGGCGGTCACCAGCCTGGGATGCATCGGCGGAGTTTGCCCTGGGCGAGTCACTGGCCAGTGAGGGCAAGCGAGAGGATGGAGAGGCGCAGATGCGACGTGCCCTCGCCACGCAGGGCCTGAGCCAGTACCCGCAGGTCGCGAGCAGGCTACGCATCAGACTGGCCTGGTTCCTCATCGACTGCGCGATGCCAGTGTCAGCCATGGAGGAGATCGAGCAGTGCCGGCGAGAGGCTGCGGCCACTGTCGACCTCCCGCTTGGAGGGATGGCCGAGCGAACTCTCAGCCTCGCCAACGGGAGCCTGGGAGAGATGGATCTCATGATGGCCGGGCTCGCCGATACCTGGGCCACGGACTGGGGCCGTCAGCCCGCCGGCTTCCCGTCCCTCTCGCCCTCCTGGCAGAACTATCAGGTTGCCCTCTGGCTCCGTCGGCTCGATGCGATGTCGGCGGCTCGGGACCTGGCGTGGACAAGAACCCACTGGCTCGGCTGGAGCTCGCCGGGATCACTCCTCTGGCCGAGAGAACCCACTACCTTTCCCTTCGACGCGGGTTCCGTCGACGCGGCAAGGCCTGAGGTCGACTACCTCGCGAAGTTCAGCGCCTTCCGCAGAGCCCCACGCGAGCGCACCAGTCTATCCTTCTCGGATTGGCCCGAGGTCCGCGACCAGCTGAAGGGTGGGGCGGACATGGCCTGGGCGCTGGCAGTGACCGGCCGCCTTGGAGGTGCCCGCCTCCTCATCGACCAGATCGTGCAGAGGGCAAAGGAGTATGGCGAACCGCGGATCACCCAACAGGCCAACCTGATGGCTGCGACGGTCATGCTCGGCGGCGGTGCCACTGACGAAGCGGACCGGTTTGCAGGGGAGGCGGGTCGGGTCTGGGTAGGCAGTGAGGGCGAGTGGGACGCGACGCTTCTCCACGCTCTGGTTCTGGAGCGCAAAGGGCGGGTCAAGGAGGCCATCTCCACCTACCGCAGCATCCTCGCCTCCGTCTACCGCGTACGTGAGACACAGGGCGACGTGGAGTATCGCGCGGGCCTGCTACGCTACGCGCAGAAGCCGACTTTCAACGCGTGCCGCCTGCTTGCTGCTCAGGGCAGAGCCGCGGAGGCCTTCGAGCTGGCGGAGTCGTACAAAGGCCGAACGCTCGCGGAGGCACTACTCTCGCCGGCGCCTGCTGCGGCCAACGCGCTCACGGACAGGCAGTCCGACGAACTGCGCGCCCTGGATGAGGGGGTAACGGAGCAGGAGACGGCGGTGCTCGATCACAGACCCGCCGAGAGGTCTGAGTTGGGCCTTCCTCTCCTGTCGCCGGATATGGCGCTCGCCGCGAAGCGCACGGAGCGAGAGCTGTACCTTCGGTCGCTGGACACCAGGGCCCCCGAGGCGAAGCGATTCAGGCCCGCGGCGGTTGCGGATCTGGGGCCAATCGTTGCCGAAGGCCCGTCTGGCGCTCGGAGAGTGATCTTCTCGTATCTCTGCGGGGAATCCGGCACCATCGCCTTCGTCGTCCGGTCCGCAGCGTCAGGCCGCCCAGTGCTCGAGGCGTACCTGCTCGGCAGCGTGCAGGAGCCCCCTGGGGACCAGACTGGACAGGGGGGGCCTGACGAGCCAGCTGGCGAGGCCGGAGCCGAGAGGCAGGGAGCCCCAGGCCAGGCCGGGGTGAAGGCCGACCTTGTGAGTGCCTGCGCCGGCCGGGAGGGAAAGCCACTGGATCCGCGCGCTGTCAGCCAGACGGACTGCACGTACGCGGCCCCGGCGCGAGAGTGGTACCAGACCCTCATCGTACCCCTTGAGTCCGCGCTCTCGCGGCTCGGGCCGGATGACGAGGTGATTATCTCTCCTGACGTGGGTCTGTACCGCATCCCATTCCCGGCGCTGATAGATGGCCGGAACCGGCACCTGATCGAGCACGTGGCCATCAGTTACGCCCACTCCTGCACCGTGCTGGCGCTGCTCAACGGACGGCCGAAGGTCGCCGGCAGCGCGCGGCCCTTACGGCCAAGCCACTCGTGGTGGCCGTGAGCTGGTTGGGGGGTCCGGCAACTCCCGTGCCGGGGGACGTGTACGACAGCCCGCTGCTTCCTCTGCCGGGGGCCTTGCTGGAGGCCTCCGGGCTGCGGGAGAGGTGCGAGAGGCTCGGCGCCAAGATCCCCTCTCAGCGCTATCTGACAGAAGAGCGGGCCACGAAAGGCGCTGTCCTGGCACAGCTCAGCGACTCGACATTGCTGCATATCAGCACGCACTCCTGCTGGCTCACCCCCCACCGCGACTCCGGGCTGGTGCTCAAGAGCGGAACGACAGAGGAGGGGGTACTGAGCATGCGGGACGTCTCTCGTACTCGCCTAAGCGCGCGGCTCGCCGTCCTCTCGGCATGCGACACCACGCGTGGCCTGGAGAGACCTGGGGAGGGAGAGATGGGACTCCCTTGGTACTTCCTCTCGGCTGGCTGCTCAAGCGTCATCGTGACAGACTGGGCGATCCGGGATTCCAGCTCGGTGGAACTCATGAGCGAGTTCTATGGCCGGCTGCTCGATCCCCAGCGCACCAAGTCGGTGACGATCTGTCTGGCAGAGGCCATGCGGGCAAGGATGCGGGATCCCGCAGGCGGCTATAGGCATCCGTACTTCTGGGCGGCCTACATGCTGTTTGGCGACGGACGCTGATCAGCTGCGAATTCCGATGAAACCGATCACGCGTTCCGACCCAAAGTGATCACTGATGCTGGCCGGAGCGAAGCGACGACGCGGGGTCGTTCACTTGGTCTGTGTTGTACCTGTTTTTCCGTCGGCTAACAATGGCCTGCTGCGTTTCCTCATGGACTCTCCTTTGAGGGTGATGGTGTGGGCGCTGCGCACCAGCCGATCGAGGATGGCGTCGGCGAGGGTGGGATCGCCCAGGTATTCGTGCCCGCGCTGTCCAGAAACTCATCTGGCTTCCAGGATGCTCGTACCGCCTCCCTCGTGGTATCCTCGGCACTCGCTGACACCGCTATGGCTGGAGGCTGTCGAGGATGGAAAAGGAAGCTGAGCGGGGAGTGGACTGGGTCCACCTTCCGGTGATCACCGCCGTGGCGCGGTTGCTGTGCCGGGAGACGCGGTCAACGGCCGTGTCACTCGGCGAGACGAGCGGGGCGCGCCCTGAGGGAGATTCAGGGGGCGGAGAGCGCCGCGTGGGGCCATCTCGGCTGCCCGACGGCACCGCCAGGAATGCCAGCGCCTCGCGTCGTCGGCCGGTTACCAGCGTCATGTCCTCTCGCAGGATCAGAGGCAATCGACGCCAAGAGTGCATCCGAGATGGCCGCCCGTTATGACTCAAGCCCGTCAACTGTCCAGGAGCTTCGCGCTCGAGCTCCTGGACGACGAGCTAGCGCGTGATATCGAACGATCGCTGCGATATGCCCTCAGGAACGGCGGCGTGTTCGCGAGCGCGCCCGACCCCCTTTCGATCTTCCAGGACTCTTTAGCACTATCGATCCAGAGGATCGAGTCACGGCAGGGCATTCTTCTGCAGCGGTTCCTCAGAGACGGGCCATACGAGCGGCCTGGCCACATCCCCCGACGGCTGTTGTCCTCGCGCCTGTCAGATGAGGAGACCGCAACCGCGATCAGCTTCATCTATTCTTACATGGTCAACTCGTTTCAGGGACACCTGGCGGAGCTTCTGGCGGCGGCACCGTGCGTTCGGCTCACGAGGCGCCTGCAGCGTGAGGGTTGCCTTCCACGCGACGCCCGGGTCTACATGGGAGATACAGTCTCCGTCAGGGCCTTAGTTGGGGATCGATTCGAAAAGGGCGCTGACATGCATATCCTCGCGGCAAGACGAGAGGCCGGGGGAATCGCATCGGCGCGTGTGCTTGGAGTTGCCGAGGTCAAGTCCTACCCGTGTTCGCAGCGGCGTATGCGCCACCAGATCCGCGCCCACATCCGAAGAGCAGGAAGGGGCCTCCGGATCGGAGACCGTGAGTGCCGCCCAGCAAGCTGCGGGCCAGTAAGAATAGGAGTGGTTCCTGCCAGCTGGGCATTGCCTCGCACATTCCACTTTGACGATGCCCGTGGCCGCCAGTTGCTCGTCGTCGATCCGGCTGCGCCGCCTCGTCAGAAGGAGCAGTGCAGGGCGATCGGTACCGACGAGTGGCGGATCGTCCTGCGATGGTCGAAAGAGGCGCTCGCGCAAGCTGCTTACGAGATGACGTTCTGGTATATGGAGAAAGTGGGAGAGGTCATCTACACGAATGGTGTTCCCAAGGCATGGTCTGAGATGACTCCAACGGAAGCAGGCAGGAACGCCGCAAAGATGATGCTCTATTACGCAATGCTGCGCTGCCGCGATCCTCGACTCAGTCAGCGGGCGATTGCACTCTACAACACCTATGGCTTCGGATACTCCCTGGGGATGAGCTTCAAGGACAGCCGCGGCACTCGCCAGATGCTCTGGCCGGAGGACCTAAGGGAGATCGCGACAACTGGTCGGACCAAGCATGGCTGCCGCATCATCAGATAGACCCTCGTATCGGCTATCAATCAGCCGCGGTGACCCACCGCTTGACGGGGCCGAGGGACTCATGGCGCTCGCAGAGGACTGCAGGTACCCGCGGGCGAAGCAGCGGATCAGAAGGTGGTCGGATCGGGCGCTGTGTCGCCAGTGGGAGACGTACGGACTTCGTGCCGCGTCTGTGCAGGTGAGGGTACGGTGAGGAACGGGAACGGGCAGCTGGCCTTGGCCGAGTATGCTACACTCCGCGACGAGTTGCTCAAGAACAAGCAGTACGTTTTCGAGCGGCCGCTGGCGATAGTCGCCGCTGCTGGGATTGCTTCAGTGCAGCTGTCCGGTGAGCCGCCCGTCGTGTTCCTGCCGCTACTGCTGTCCGTGGTGCTGCTCGGCAACTTGTGGTTCACTGTGAACAGACTCCGCAGCAGTGCCCGGATCGCAGCGTATATCGCGGCTGTTATTGAGCCCGCCTCCGATGCCCAGTGGATCGGCTGGGAGAACTCCCTGCGGCTCTATCGCATATGGACAAAGACCAAGACTGTCAAAGAGCAGATGGAGGAGGCAGAGAAGTTCATCAACAGGGAGGCCATCCCAGATGCCATGATGTTCTATCCGGCCTTGTGGTGGCTCCATATCGCCACGGCTTCAGTCGCTCTCCTTGTGTCTTTCTCCTCAGTCTGGGAAGCTCCAGGGATTCTTCCGGTGGTAGCGTTCCTTCTCACACTGCTCGTCGCCGGGATCATTACGTGGTTCTGTGTGGGTCCATACCATCCCAGCAGGATCCGCGACCTCATCGAGGTGAACGGCGCTTTCTGGAGAGTCGTCCTCGGCGAGCGGCATGAGGCAGGTCACCGTCGCCAGCTACCCCTCGAACCGCCGCAGGCTCACGTTGACTCGGCCGTCAGTCGTGACCCCTGACGTTGTGCTCGCTAGAGTAATGGCCGATCTGCAGCCACACCATCCTGTGTAGTAGACTGGCCGGTCCAGTGACTGGTGGCCTGCCCCCATAGGAGATACCGATCACAATGTTAGTCCCGTAGGCGCGGCCGGCACTTCGGTGCCGGGCGGCCCGGGGGCAAAGGCCTCAGGCGCCGGGGGTCGGTAGTCCAGCGCAGCTGTGCGGTCGCGCGGTCTTGTAGTGCTTCTTGAACCGATCCACCAGTACCCGCGCCTCCAGCACGGTGTCGAACAGCTCCCGGTTCAGCAACTCATCCCGCAGCTTGCCGTTGAAAGACTCCCCGTAGCCGTTCTCCCAGGGGCTGCCCGGCTCGATGAACAGCGTGCCCACATCCAGTCTCCCCAGCCAGTCCCGCAACTCCGTGGCGGTGAACTCCGCTCCGTTGTCCGAGCGGAGGTAGGCGGGTACGCCCCGCTCCACGAACAGCTCGGTCAGTCGCTCCAGCACGTCGTCGCTGGTCAGCTTCCGCCCCACGTCGATCGCCAGGCACTCCCGAGTGTACTCGTCGATGATGGTCAGCAGCCTCAGCGCGCGCCCGTCGCTGGTCCGATCCGTCACGAAGTCGTAGCTCCAGACGTGGTTCCGGTAGGCCGGCCGCAGCCGGACGCAGGAGCCGTCGTTCAGCCACAGTCGTTTCCGCTTCGGCTGCTTCTGCGGCACCTTCAAGCCCTCCTGACGCCAGAGCCGCTCGACCCGCTTGTGATTCACCCGCAAGCCTTCTGCCCGCAGCAGCGCCGTCACCCGCCGGTAGCCGTAGCGGCCGTACTCGCTGGCCAGCTCCACCATCCGGCGCACCAGCATGGGCTCATCGCTGGGCACGTGCCGGATCCGCCGCTGCGTCGAGCGCGGCTGCCCCAACACCCGGCAGGCCCGCCGCTCCGACACCCGCTCCCGGCCCAAGGCGTCTCGCACGTACTCCACCGCTGCCCGGCGTT
The DNA here is from genome assembly GCA_963699135.1 of uncultured Armatimonadota bacterium. Lineage (GTDB taxonomy): Bacteria > Armatimonadota > Hebobacteria > Hebobacterales > Hebobacteraceae > JBEKKD01. The sequence continues at coordinate 4,577,749 of OY969415.1, forward strand.
TCGCCGGGCTCAGAAGTTTCCCGAGGCCGCTTCCTTGAGGATCGCCTTGTCCAGCGCCAGATCCGCCACCAGCTTCTTCAGCCGGGCGTTCTCCTTCTCCAGCTCCTTCAGCCGCTTCGCCTGGTCCATCCGCAGCCCACCGTACTCCTTGCGCCAGCGGTAGTAGGTCTGCTCCGTCACCCCGATCTTCTTGCACACCTGGGGCACCGTCGTCCCCTGGCCCAGCTCGACCTCGGCCTGCCGCAGCTTGTGGATGATCTGCTCCGGCGTGTGTCGCTTCCCGTTCATCCGCCTTGCTCCTCCAGATTCCGTCCAGGTCCTCAAATCCTAACATACCACCTGGACCTGTTCTTGGGGGCAAGGTCACACAGCGGCGCCACTGACCTGGGCCGCGTGCAGATCCGCTTGACGCGGGGGAACGGCGTGGCTAAACTATGCCCGATGACTGGCGAGGGGTCGCCAACTGGGGGAGAACTCCCGAACAGGGCTCGCGCTCCGCGCGCATCACCCGGTCAGCGCGCGCCTCGCGATCCTTAACACGGTCGCGCGTGTCCGGGGCCGGCACCAAGCCTGCCGAGAGCCGACAGTACCCGCTTCCCTGAAGGAGGGAACGCCATGACCAAGAAGGCATGGGTAGGTCTGTTACTCGTTGCCGTCGTGGTGGTCGCTGCCATTTTGCTGCTGCCGCATGGCCGCAAGCCCCAGGCCATCCAGATCGGAGCGATCCTTCCGATGACAGGAAGCGGCGCCCAGTATGGGGAGGAAGTGCGACGGGGGATCGAGATCGCTCTGCAAGAAGTGAACGCCAAGGGCGGCATCAGGGGCGAGCCCCTTGAGCTACAGCTTGAGGAACTCGGCCACCGACCCAAAGACTGCGACTTCCGCCTTCGAGAAGATGACCGCCAGCACAGGCGTCCAGGTGATCGTCACCGAGGTGAGTGGTGTGGTGCTCGCCCTCGCACCAAAAGCCAACGAGAGGAGAGTCCTCCTGTTCAACGTGGGAGCTCAGAACCCGAAGATCAAGGAGTCGGGCCCGTTCGTCTTCAGCAACATAGACGACGCGTCCGTGGAGTCGAAACTCCTCGCAGAGTTCTCGTACAGCCATCTCAACGCGAGGAAGGCGGCCGTGCTCTCTGCGGATGTGGCCTATGGTCAGGGCGCAAGGGATGTGTTCGTTGACGCATTCCCGAAGCTGGGAGGCACCGTCGTTGCCATCGTGTCGTTCCCCGAGGACGGGCTCGACTACCGGGCGCAAATCGCGCAGATACAAGCCGCCAGGCCGCAAGTCGTGTATCTGCCCGGGCACACGAAGGACATGGCGAAGATCCTCAAGCAGGCATACGAGATGGGGTTCGGGCCGCAGTGGGTTAGCTACTCGGCGTTCGAGGGGCCGGACATCATCAGCATCGCGGGCGTGGCAGCCAACGGCGTGATATATACAAGCCTGAGCCTGGACTACGAGAATGCCAGCCCGACCGGCAAGAGGTTCATCGACGAGTTCCGGCACAAGTACTCGACCGATCCGGGGATCTATGGCGCGACGGGCTATGACGCGGCCCTGATCACGGCACAGGCGATGGCCCAAGTGGGCAACGACGCGGCGAAGATCCGCGAGTACTTCCTGACTATGCCGGCCTTCGATGGGGCATCAGGGACGAACAGGTTCCTCCCTAATGGGTCAGTTGAGAAGCCGCTTGTCTTCAAGACGGTGAGGAACGGGCGATTTGCCGCCTACAACAGGTAGCGCTTTGGGATCGCAGAGGGCACCCATCAATGGCCTATGCTGAGGATCTCCTGCAATGTCTTCAGCGCCTAGCGCGGAGGCGTACGAAGCCGAGCATGATCCCGGTGCAGCTGGCCGAGGACATGCTGCGGGATGGGCAGGAATTGCTGAGAGCAGGATTCCACGGGTCGCCTGCCTCGTACGCCGCATTCCACTACAGATCCAGCTTCCTCCTGGAGGGAAGGCAGTCTCCCTGGTTCCCGAGCACACGGGTGAGGCGTCGAGCTCTCCGGCTACGGCCGCGTGACTGCAGCGTCCCCGACGACAAGTGGCCTGATATCCTGCTGGATAGCTTGCTGCGCGCTTACCTATACATCTTCGGGCGCGACAGTTCCTTCTCAGAGAATGTGATCCTCCGTGCCGAAGAGCCTGCAGCCGCGCGGCGCCGTCATCGAGAGCGTGCGGTCGCAGCGACGCTCATCATCCATGCCAAACCGAACAGCAGCGTGGCGGCGAACGCCGCTGCGGGGCCCGGGGCTGACAGTCACCGTTCCATTTGCGTACTACCACGCCCTCACCTCTGAAGGCATGGCAGTTGCCAGATTCATCGGTGCTGTCATCGATGCCCTCCGGGAGTCGAAATGGAGGAAGCTACGTGATACGGGCGACTACCGAAGGGTTCTGCACTACGCAGAAAGCGACTTTGGACAGGCAGGCATCGGTCTGCCACCGCTCTCCACCCTGAGAGAACGCGGCATCCAGGTCGCGCTGGGCAAGCTGTTTGCCAGGACCCCCGACCGCGAGATGCTCCGACAGTGCCGCGTGTTCGACCTTCATCTGCGAGCCGCACACCCCGCGTGTGACTCCCCCCAGAGCGAGGAATGCGCAGTGATCTCTCTGCGCGTAATCCAGGCCGCGTGCGTGTTCTCCGAGCTGCTGGGACAGCGAATGACAGTTAGGGCATTCCCGAGTTTTCGACCGAAGGAGGAAGACGATACCGGGCTGATGAGGATGGAGCTGACGAGTCCGGATGCCGGACTGGCTACGGTCAAGAGCCACCTCAGGGCCAAGCCCAGGCACCACGACTCCTGGTGTGCCCTGACTGTTTACGAGGATGATGATGCCGTGGGCGGCGATGGTGCCGGGAATCTGGAACCGCGGGCAGCGGATGTGATAGCCGCCTTGCAGGCCCTTACCTTGATCAGGTCCCCCAAAGCAGCCCCTGGCGACGCCGCCGGCGACCGGACACGTCTTTACACGCGGTACGGCCTGGGGGAGACGGAAGCCAAGGAGTTAAGGGCTAAGTGCGAGGAGAGCAAGGCCGACTGGCCGCTGATCGGCGCGGTGGCGGCCGAGTCTGTCCGCGACATCCGCCACGAAGGGAAGACGGTCGCGGCGAACCTCGCGATAGGCACCGATGTCGAGTTCCGGCAGGTTCTGACTCCCATCTTCAACCTAGGTCCAGATGACCAGACGGCCGAAATGCCAAGGGTCACTGCCGTGCTGACGGAGTCCAAGGATGAGGCGAGGTTTCAGCGGGAGCTTCGTACATTTGTTCGCAGGAACTACTCCTACATTGAAGGCACCAACCGCTTTGTCTGCTTGGCGGCGTCCTCGGAGCACGGACTGCAACTGCGGTACATCGCGGACTTGAGAGACGAGTACCACGCGGCGACCTTCTCTGAGATGGTGTCCCGCGTGGTACCCCTGTCCGGAGTCACGCTGGCCAGAGTTGACAGTTCCGGGCGGGCTAGGGTAGTCGCCCGAACACGAGACAGTCGGCGAGAGACGGACAGGGGCAGACGCAGGGAAAGGGCGGACATCAGGGGCGGGAATGGACCCGATCTCGTCATGCTTGAGTGCGACGCCCTCGGGCGCTGGCGCGTGTGCGCGACTCCCGGAGACAACCCCGAGGTAGTGCCGTTCATACGCATAGGAGTTCTCAGGAGACACCTGCACCAAGCCTTGGGCCGAAGTGACAGAGACGGCCGCTTCCTAGACCGAGTGCTGATTCCGGTTATCGAGGCGGTCAGCGAGAGCCCGAGCGAGGGAGCCACGATTGTGCTGCTAGATCGGCAGTCGCAACCTGAGTCCCGTAGGAAGTACTTCCAGCTGCCTGAGAGCCGGATAGCAGTGGACCTCCATCCTGACTCGAACGTCAAGTTCGTTGGCAGGGAAACCTTCAGACGCCTGATTATCCAGGATGGCGCCACGATTATCGACACACGCACCGGTGAGATCATTCCGAGAGCGCAGCTTGTGGCCGGGCCGTCGAGCGACCCCCTGCTGCACCGGTTCTGTGCCAGGTGCGGCGACCCGGCGCGAGGCAAGGTAAGCGAATGGGGCACAAGGCACATATCGGCACTGCGCTTCATCCGGTCTTTGCGTGGTAACGACAGGAGGCGCATGAGCGCGTGCTGCGTGGTCGTGTCCCAAGATGGCGACGTCCACTACCTCAGGCCAGCTGGCGACCCGGCTGAGGTCATACAGCACGTTTTCAGGTACTAGAAGACTTGTGACTGCTTGGAGGTCTCGCCGTGATGTTGCAGCCGGTCGTAGATGGCATCATCAATGCGAGTTGGATCGCCTTGGTTGCCGTCGGCTTTGGATTGGTGTACCACTGTGCTAGGTTTTTCCATTTCGCTCATGGCATGGTGTTCGTCGTCGCCGCCTACTTCGTGTTTCTGTTCAACGGCGTGCTGGGCATCTCCCTGTGGCTATCCGTCGGGCTTGCCGTCCTTCTTGCCGCAGCTCTCGGTTCCTCGGTGGAGGCACTACTGTACCGTCGACTGAGGCACAGTGGTTCGTCGTCGCTAGCCCTACTAGTGGCCTCGCTTGGCGTGTACGTCGTGCTCCAGAACATCACGGCACTGGCCTTCGGAAACGAGACGCAGACGGTCCGCTCAGGGCCAGTGCGGCAAGGGGTCCCCATCCTTGGCGCACGGATTACCGAAGTCCAGATACTCACCATCTGCGTAAGCGGAGCGCTTCTTGTCCTGGTCGTGGTGTTGCTTGGGAGGACGAGAGTCGGGAAGGCGATGCGGGCGGTGGCAGACGACGCGCAGCTTGCCAGCGTTTGTGGGATCGACGCTGACCGGGTCATCCTGAGCGCCTTTGCTATTGGCTCCCTGTTGGCAGGCGTGGCGGGCATTCTGGTGGCGCTGGACGTTGACATGACGCCCACGATGGGCATGAGAGCGCTTCTCATGGGTGTAGTGGCAGCGATCATCGGTGGGATCGGAAGCACTACCGGCACCATTCTGGGCGCCGTTGTCTTGGGGCTTGCTCTCCACCTTGGGGTATGGCGGCTCGGGGCCGAGTGGCAGGATCCGATTGCCTTTGCCGTACTGCTCGTGTTCCTTGTGTTCCGTCCCTACGGGATCTTCGGCCGCAGGCTGCGAAAGGCGGCGGTCTAGAGTGGACTACGTGCTCCATGTCCTCGTGCTGATCGCCATCTATACGATCCTGTCAGTCTCACTGAACCTGATCTCGGGCTACACGGGTCTGCTCTCGGTCGCCCATGCTGCGCTGTTCGGTGTAGGCGCCTACATCGCGGCTCTACTGGCGCTCCACTTTCACACTAGCTTCATTGCCGAACTCCTCTGTGCAGCGGGAGGAGCCAGTGTGGTCAGCATCGTTGTCGCTGCGCCGTCATTACGGGTTCATGACGACTATTTCGTCATCGCGACCTTCGCGTTCCAGGTGATCGCCTTTGGGGTGATGAGGAACTGGACGAGCCTCACGGGCGGGGCTATGGGCCTGCCGGATATCCCAGTTCCCGTAGTCTGCGGCCTTGCCGCTTCCTCCAATGCCCGCTTCCTTGTGCTTGCGGCCTTGTTCGCCGGCTTAGCAGGTCTTGCTCGTTAGACGACTCGTGAGGTCGCCGTATGGACGGGTGCTGAAGGCCATCCGAGAGGACGAGGTATTCGCCCAGTCTCTCGGCAAGAACGTGACGCGCTACAAGCTACAGGTCTTCGTGATCGGAGGCGCGCTAGCCGCAGTAGCTGGGACACTCTACGCTCACTACATCACGTTCATCGATCCGACCAGCTTCACTGTCCAGGAATCCATCTTCATGCTGGCCCTGGTGGTTGTTGGCGGCAGTGGCAGCATCGCCGGTTCAGTGGTCGGTGCTGTGCTGCTAGTGGCATTGCCGGAAGCCCTGCGGTTCGTAGGCATGCCGAGCAGCATCGCCGCCAACATGCGGCAGGTACTTTACGGGGCCTCATTGGTGGTTTGCATGGTGTTCCGTCCGCAGGGCATTCTGGGAGAGTTCGAGTTGCGACGACGGCAGTCCGAGACATGACGGCAATCCTTGAAGTCGGCAACCTATCAAAGACGTTCGAGGGCGCGACAGCTGTCGCGGGTCTGTCGCTGAAGATCCCGGAGGGACAGACCGTAGGCTTGATCGGCCCCAATGGATCGGGCAAGACCACCCTATTCAACCTCGTGTGCGGGTTCCTCCCGACCGACGCCGGGACCATTCGCCTCAGGGAGTACGAGATCACCGGCCTGGCACCTTACCGCATCGCCAGGATGAGGGTCGGACGCACATTCCAAGACCTCCGGCTACTACGAAAGGTTCCGGTGCTGGAGAACGTCATGCTCGGCTTCCCTCACCAGCCCGGGGAGGGAGCAGTGCGTGCGCTCGCCGGCTGGGGAGCGAGCAGAGAAGAACGGGGCAATCACCAGGAAGCAATGGGATGGCTTGACTTGGTCGGGCTATCGGACAAGGCGGGAGACCTTGCGGAAGCGCTATCATACGGCCAGCAGAAGCTTCTCACCATAGTCTGCTGCCTGGCAATGGGGGCTGAGCTGCTGATGTTGGACGAACCGGTTGCCGGCATTGATCCCGACATGAGGGAGCGCATCCTGGGCCTGCTGCGCCAGCTGAAGCGCCGAGGGAAGACGGTCTTTCTGATTGAACACGACCTTGACGCGGTCCGGACAGTCTGTGACTCTGTGATCGTCTTGGACGAGGGCCGCAAGATCGCTGAAGGGACACCTGATGTCGTCATGCGGGATCCGGCTGTGATGGAGGCCTACCTCACGTAGGGACATGTCATGGAGCCACTGCTGGATGTACGGAAGATCGAAGCGGGTTATGACGGCAGGCCCGTGCTCCACCAGGTATCTCTCAGCCTGGCCCCCGGCGAGATCGTCGCCCTTGTCGGACCCAATGGAGCCGGCAAGTCAACGCTGTTGAAGGCCATTTTCGGCCTCGTCCGAACGACCCACGGCGAGATTGTGTACCATGGACAGCAGATACGGAACCGTGAGCCGTCCCGGAACGCAAGAGATGGGCTTTCCTACCTGGTCCAGGGCAGCCGGGTCTTCGCGGAGTTGTCTGTCGAGGAGAACTTGGAGGTGGGCGGCTACATGCTGTCGGCCCAAGACATGAGGCGACGGATGGAGGATGCGCTCGGCTTCTTCCCAGAACTGCGAGGGCTGCGCCGCCGTAATGCCGGAACACTCGGCACTGGGGAGAAGCAGGTGGTCGCCCTGGCCAGAGCACTAATGCTCCGGCCGGCGGTGATCTTGGCAGATGAGCCATCGCTTGGCCTCGGCCCCAAGCTCACCCGCGCAGCTCTGGATCGGCTGCACAGGTTGAGCATGGAGCATGGGACGGCCATTCTGCTGGTTGAGCAGAATGTCCGCGAGGCATTGGCTGTCGCCCAGCGCGTCTACGCCCTACGGCTCGGGCAGGTTGTCTTGGTGGACAAACCTGGGAACCTGACCGTAGAGTCGCTTCGGCAAGCGTTCCTGGGATAAGCTGACCCGGTGGTCGCATCTGCCGCGGATCGCGGCGTGCCAACGGCTGGTGCGACTATGGAAAGCGCTGAGTGCGGTGCATGTGCAGCGTCGACGGGATGCTGTAGGAGTTTCCTTCAGGGCACGGGCCAGAGGCACGCTTCACGCGAGATGTGCAACTCGGATGTGATCGCCAATGAAAGTACAGCTGGTCTACCCGCTCCCGTGCTTCGGCGAGCCACGGCGCCTCGGCGGCGCTGTCGCCCACCTAGGGCTATGGGTCCTTGCTTCGCACATCCAAAAAAACCAGCGAGACACAACTGTTGAGGTAATCGACGGGCGCCTGATGTCGCAGGATGACATTCCGCGCTCTCTGAACGCCGACGTCGTCGGGTTCACTACGACGCTTCACAACTACCCGAACTGCCTGATCCTCGCTCAGGAGGCGAAGCGGCGCGGCGGTTTGGTCGTGTTTGGGGGTCTTCACGCGACGGCAGTCGGCGTCAACATCCTCCGGAACCGATCCTTCGTTGATGCTGTTGTGATCGGCGATGGAGAACGTGCTCTCGCTGCGCTGCTTGAAGGGGTAGGTCCGGCCGGCATCGAGAACGTCGTCGTCCGTTCTGGCGACCACTGGCAGTCACCCAATCGGACTGATGGATCTGGCCAACCTATTCCCGTCTTCTACCCCGCCCAGCAACTCCCGACGGTCCAGTTCGACGTGGACCACGTGTTGGCTTTGAGCAACCTGACTCAGGGGAGTGAGATGGGTGTCGAGCGAACTATGCTGCCTGTGCTCAGCCACAAGGGTTGTGCGCACCGCAGCCGCCGGGGCTGCTACTTCTGTTCAATCCGTTCCGCCGAGCCGAGCTTCGCGACCCCCGAAGCTTTCTGGCACCAAGTGTCTCTCCATGTGGGCCGGCATGGTATCCGCCGGTTTCACGACGTCGGTGACAGCATTGGGGGACCCCATCATCACCCTAGCTTGGAGCGAGAGGTGATGGACGGATTGGCCTGGCTGCGTGCAGCGGCGTCCGCACGCCCTTCCGAACTGGCAGACACGGAACTACTGATGTATGTACGACCGGACGACCTGGTCAGACCCGGCTATGCCGATGCGCTTGAAGCGGTCAATGCTAGGACGCTCTATGTTGGTTTTGAATCAAACAGCGCTCAATCGCTCTGGTCGCTCCGGAAGGGCACGACCCCCGAAGGGAACGAACGGGCACTAGAGGTGCTCGACGAGCGTCGTTTCAGGCTCTGTGCGACGTTCGTTCTCGGCGCGCCTGACGAGACTGACGAGACGGTTGATGAGACCAGGCGGTTTGCCCTGCGCCTACGCAAGGTCCTGGGCGACCGGGCGGAGATGCTCGGCGCTAACCTCATGATCCCCTTTCCCGGCGTCCCGGCTTTCGCGGAGTTGGCGGTAACACGGCCCGACCTGCTCGCCTATGATCTTCTTGACCCGAACGAGGTCACGAGGATCTGGGTCGAGCTCGCATGCAACCTATCAGGCCCTCGAGCAGGCTGGTGGGATAGGCTGGTCCATACATGCGATGAGATCGGGGCACTTGCAGGCGACCGGGTGAAGCTCTACGATGCTGCCAGAAGCAACGAGATGCGCGGCGCAAAGTAGCTTTGCCCTCCCAAGAAGCCCTGTTCGGGATCCCTTGCGGGCGTCGAGCGGCGATGGAACCATCTTGGCGAGGCCCTGTGCGTGTGTCCCTATAAGACGGCGTGTCAACAGTCCCTGTGCAGTTCCCCGACGATCATGCTGTGGTCTCTATTGAGACATGTCCCTATCGGCGCTGACGGCGCGCACACTATCGTCGGTTTCGGAGGGGCCTCTCAGGTCGAACGAGGGCCTGACGTCGGCCAGACACACTGCAGGAGAGTGCCCCACATTAGCTGGTAGTGGCGAGGCGGGCGATGGGCGCCTGATAGTCCTCCTCTTCCTTGAGCAGATGATAGACCAAATCGAGGAGTCGTCGGGCGGCGGCGACCTTGCCAGGGTTGCGTCCGTGACGGAAGGCGACGGAGAGGAAGATCCGCTTGAGCCTGGGGTCGGGGTGGCGCATCTGGGCCATCCGCTGGGTCGCCAGCACCGCGGCATAGCGGAGCCAGGTGTGGTTGTTAAGCGGCGATGGACCCGGCCCTGCAGGCTCCGGCCAAGCTAAGCATGAACCGCCGCGCACCGCACCCAGTGCCGTGTGCCCGCGCTGCCGGTGCGGCTATGCACAGGTGGGATCCATGTCAGACCCAGTCGAGATGGCGCTGCCACCGCAGCTGCACCCACTGGCCGAGAGACGCCATTCTGGACGGTTCCATCGCCGCTTAACAAGGACAGGCGGGAGTTCGTCACGTGTTGCTGTGCCACAGAGTACGGTCCGGGCAGAGATCGCTGCCCGGACCGGTCAGCTCTTAGCTCATGCGCGGGCGGTAGGGCAGACTGCTATGCCGCCTTCGCCTTAGTTGGCGGCTGGCTCTTGAGCTGCTGTTCGATGATCGGCTTCAGATCACCGGGTTTGTAGCTCATCCCTTCCTGCCGCTCCAGAACCACCTTGCGGCCGTTCAGCGTGAACTGGGTCTTCCCGTTGATCGACACCAGTGTGCGCTGGCCCCCTCCCACTCTCTTCTGGTACTTGGCCGCATCCGGCCCGAACAGGTCCACGATTGTCAAGTGGATGTCCTTCGGGTGGGCCGCCTGAATCTTCTTCAACGTCGCCTCAGTGTTCACATGGCAGCCGTGAGTGATTGGCAGCAGCGCCACGACCTCCACTTTGGCCCCGGCCTTACCGAACTCCTGAGTCTTCACGGACTGAGCGCCGGCTGCCCCTGGCGCGCAACTAGCAGCACCGCCCGTGCTGGCGGCCGCCTGGGGCGTGGCTGCGACCCCGACTGAGTGTGTCCCGGACGCCAGCATCAGACCGTACGCTCCCGCCAGAACTACGAGCGCGGCCACCAGACCCACTACCCGTTTGCTGTCACTGAATCCCACGTTGACCTTCTCCTTATCCCGCTGGACGCGTGCGCAGATGTATACGACTAAGCTGATAGGAATACTAGCCTGCAGATATTACGATACCAGGATGATAGTCGCACGATACCTGGAAGCTGTCCCGACTGCATCACAGACCTCGCCATTGGGCTGGCCGCTGAACAGATGCGCCTGCATGTCCATGTCAGGCGACGACTAGACACCCCTGAGCGGCCCCAAGCTAGCTGGCTGGCGGGCATCACGCTGCCATCAGAAACGTTCTGACCGCGCCCGAAGGCCTTGCATAGTGGCTTGAGGTGATATGCTGGAGCAGGAACGGGTAGACAATGTTAGTTGGCGTGCAATAATGACCCACTTCGGGGGGTAATTGGCGTCGAAAACTGACCCACCCCTAGCGCTTCTTTCAATCCGGGAAAGACCCCCGGGATGAAGGGAGCAGCCAAGGGAGATGCTTACCGTGGAAACCGTGTTGAAAGTACGGCTGGCGAAGCGAGATGGCCAGTCGAAGCGAGGGATCGCCAAGAAGTACTGCTTGTCTCGGAACACCGTGCGGAAGTACCTGCGGGGCGACGAAGTGGCGCCCAGATACCAGCGTCAGGAGCAAGTCAAACCCAAGCTGGGGCCGTTTGTGGCTGAGCTGGAGCAGTTGCTGGCGGAGGATCTGGAACGGCCGGTGCGCGAGCGCCGGAATGCGCTGCTGCTGTTTGAAGAGCTGCAGCGGCGCGGCTATCAAGGGGCCTACAACAGTGTGTGCCGACACGCGAAGGCCTGGAAGGCGGGACGCCGGCCGATCAGCGAGGTGTTCATCCCCCTGTACTTCGCGCCGGGGGAGGCCTTCCAGTTTGACTGGGGGGAAGAGACGCTGATCATCGGGGGCCGGACCACGAAGGTCAGCATCGCCCATGTCCGGCTCTGCCACAGTCGGCTGCCGATCTGCGTAGCTTATCTGCGGGAAAGCCTGGAGATGGTGATGGACGCCCACCGGCAGGCCTTCAGCTTCTTCGGAGGCGTGTGTCGTCGGGGCATCTACGACAATATGAAGACGGTGGTGAGCAAGATCCTGCTGGGGAAGGAACGCACCTTCAATCCCCGCTTCCTGGCGATGGCGGCGCATTATCTCTTCGAGCCGGTGGCCTGCACGCCCGCGGCGGGGTGGGAGAAAGGGCAAGTGGAGAACCAGGTGGGGCTGGCGCGGAAGCGTTTCTTCTCCCAGCACCGTCGCTTCCAGGAGATGGCCGAAGTCAATGAGTATCTGCTCTCGGAGTGCCTGGCCTGGGCAAAGACCCAGCCTCATCCAGAGGACTCGACGCGCACCATGTGGGAGGTCTACGAACAAGAGGAGCGGCCCCGGCTGATCCAGATGGATCTGGTCTTCGATGGCTTCGTAGAGCGGGAGGTCCGCGTCAGCACCACCTCCCTGATAGCTTTCGACCGCAACCACTACAGCGTCGACGCGGCCCGGGCGAAGCGCACCGCGCAGGTGCGCGCCTATGCCGATCGGGTGGTCATCGTCAGCGGGGGGCAGGTGGTAGGCGAGCACAGACGCCAATTCGGTCGGGACAAGACCATCTACGACCCCTGGCACTATCTGCCGGTGCTGGAACGCAAGCCGGGGGCTTTACGCAATGGTGCTCCCTTCCAGGATTGGGATTTGCCCGCGCCCATCCAGACCGTCTGGGGGGAACTCAAGGGGCGCCCTGGGGGCGACCGGGAATTCGTGGACCTGCTGTGCGCCATCAAGACGCATGGCTGCGAGGCGGTGGAGATCGCGGCCAGCGAAGCCATCGCCCTGGGCGCGGTCAGCTTCGACGTGATCTTCAACCTGCTCTCCCGGCAGACGGAGGCGTCACCTGCATGGCCTGCCGAGCAGCTGCCGGAGCATCTCACGCTTCGCCACCTTCCGCTGGCGGACTGCAGCCGCTACGACCTGTTGCTGGAAGGGGGCCGTCATGCTACGTGAGGACATCCTCGCCCACCTGGGGCAGCTGAAGCTCAAGGGGATGCTGGCGGCCTACGATGAGATCATCTCCCTGGGCCTTAAGAAACGGGCCACCCCGGAGAAGATCCTGCACGAGCTGCTGCTGGCGGAGGCGGCCAATCGGGAGGCCTGCAGCATTCGCTACCGCCTGGGGCAGGCCAAATTCCCCGTCCCCAAAGACCTCGACAGCTTCGACTGGAACGCCCTGCCCCGGGAGGAGCCCCGCCTCAAGTCCCTCTGCGAAGGCGCCTTCCTCGCCCAGCACACGAATGTGATCTTCGTCGGCGGCACGGGCACCGGCAAGACCCACCTCGCCATCGCCCTGGGCCGCCAGGCGATCCGGGACGGGCGCCGGGTCCGCTTCTACAACCTACTGGATCTAGTCAACCGGCTGGAACAGGAGAAGCTCGCCGGCCAAGGAGGGCGCACGGCGGAAACGCTGGCCCGCACCGATCTGGTCATCCTCGACGAACTCGGCTACCTGCCCTTCTCCGGCAACGGCGGTCAGCTGCTCTTTCATCTGGTGTCCAAGCTCTACGAGCGCACCTCGCTGATCATCACTACCAATCTGACTTTCGGCGAGTGGCCCCAGGTCTTCGGCAACGCCAAGATGACCACCGCCCTGCTGGACCGTCTCACCCATCACTGTGACATCATCGAAACCGGCAACGAAAGCTGGAGAATCAAGACCCGCAGCGCCAAGGGAAAGGCGCACTAAACTACCATGCAGGGGTGGGTCAATATTGGCCGCCAAGGGTGGGTCAGTTTTGGATGCCAATTGACAACCGTGCGAGTCACGCGGCATACCAAGCGCAGCGACCGGTATTGAAGACAAGGTGAGAAACACTATGGTTCCCCGCAGACACGGTGTATGACTTCGCGGAGCGCATCTTCATGGAGACGGAGACCAAGGAATCGTCGGGGAAGCTGACGGCGAAGGAGCTCTGGCTGGTGTCCCTCGGGGCGTGGATTCCCGTGTTCGGCAGGCAGATCGCTTTGCCCTGTCTTGACGGGCGGCATCGCCTCTGGGACCCTACGGGCGTGCGACACGCCAGGTGTGTAAGCCGTGACGCAGGGCGGGGACACCGATTTCCCCGAACTCTCGCGGCCGCTGCACGCCGCTATGCAATGTACTCATCTTCACGAATGGTATGCCCCGGCGGATGGGGCGGAGCGGTTCAGTCCGGCCCAGCTAATCTGGCGCAGCGCGCCACGCCACTGCCACCTGCGCCTCACCCGCAATCCCGGCCACTGACCCAGCCGGTCCGAAACCCTCTCAGCCTGAGCCTCAGGGCTGCTCGTCCACCCGCCTGAGCAACTGCCAGAGCCGCAGGCCAAAGGCCTCCGCGAGCTTGTGGGCGGTGGCGATGGTGACGGTCTTCTCCCCTCGCTCGATGGAACCGATGTAGGTCCGGTGCAGCCCGCAGAGGTCCGCCAGGCCCTCCTGCGACAGGCCCGCGGCCTTCCGCAGACGCCGCACCACTTCCCCGAATCGCTCTGCCAGTCCCTTTCCTGCCATGCCGGGAAGGGTAGCTGCCTGCATTCTAGAACTCTACAGACTAAAGCTAGCATTCCAGCGGCCGGCAAACCGGCCGCTACCGGGTGACGGAAGGGGGATGAGCGTGGACTGCAACAAGAAGCCCTGGCCTATCACCAGCGTCTTCGGCATTCGGGAACGCGTCGACACCAGGCCGGACCACCAGCGGCCCGCGGTCTGGACCCAGTCCCAGAAGCAGTTGCTGATCGACACCATCCTGCGCAGCTACGACATCCCGAAGCTGTACTGGCGCAAGGTCGGTTCCGGCCCTGATCGGTACGAGGTGGTCGACGGGCAGCAGCGGCTGCGCGCCATCTGGGAGTACTGCCAGGGGGAACTGGCGCTGCCCCGGGATGCCGACCCGATCGATGGCTGCCAGATCGCCGGGATGAAGTACGCCCAGCTCCCGGACGACCTGCGCATCGCCTTCGACACCTACGCACTGGACGTCATCGTGCTCTCCGAGGCGGACGAGGAGGAGGTGAGAGAGATGTTTCTCCGCCTCCAGAACGGCACCAGCCTGAAGGCGCAGGAGAAGCGCAACGCCATGCCGGGCAAGATGCGGGACTTCGTGAAGGAGCTGGCCGGGCACCCCTTCTTCGCCCACTGCGGGTTCGCCAATGCCCGCTACCTCTTCGACCACGTCTCGGCCCAGGTCACCCTGATCGAGCTCACTGGCGGGCCCTGCCACGTGAAGAATGCCAATCTGAACGCGATGTACCGCGACCAGGCCGGATTCGACGCGGCCGGCCCGAAGGCCAGGAAGATCAGGAGGGTGCTGGACTACCTGCTGCGGATGTTCCCCCAGAAGACGCCCGAGCTGGAGCGCTTCAACGTGATCTCGCTCTACACCATGGTCTCCCAGCTACTGGAGCGCTACGTCGTGCCGGATCGCGGTACTGAGATCGCCGGGTGGTTCCTGGAGTTCGAGACCCACCGGCGCGCCCAGGCGCAGCTATCGGAGGATGAAGCCGATCCGGAGATGGTCGTCTACCACGAGAAGACCAGCCACAGCACCGATGCGCTGGACTCGATCCAGTGGCGGCACGACTTCCTGATGCGCAAACTGTTCGAGGCGGTGCCGGACATCGAGCTGAAGGATGACCAGCGGGACTTCTCCCGGGAGCAGAGACTCGCTATCTTCCGCCGGGATGGCGGCATCTGCCAGCTCCGCCTGCGATGTGAGGGGGCGAGGTGCGAGTGGGACAACTGGGCGGCCGATCACATTCAGCCCCACTCGCGGGGCGGCAGGACGACGGTCGCCAACGGCCAGGTCGCATGCATCCCATGCAATAGCGCGAAGGGGAACTCCGCGGAGCGCTGACGCGGCGCTAGGCTCGTGTGGGGGACAGCGCGGCTAGCCGGAGTCAGCATGCCCAGGGCCCTCGGCTGCCGGCACGCCTCGGCAGGCTGGCCGGGATCCAGTTGCAGGACGCGATTCCAGCAGGATGCCACTTCGCCCCGCCGAACTCGTTGCCCAGAGGGGTACCAATGGCCGACCCGGTCGAAACATACCTCACAGAACTACGTGACATCCGACGTTCCGGCGCGGGGGTCAAGGAGACCTCATACTACGGCGCGCTCGGCTAACCTCCTCAACGAGATCGGCAGGAAGCTCAAGCCCAGGGTCCGCTGCATCATCAACCTCCAGAACGCGGGCGCCGGCATGCCCGACGGGGGCTTCTTCACGCCTGACCAGTTCCCGCGGTCATCGAAGGGCGAGCCAAGGCAGGGCCAGCCTCCCAGCCGCGGCGCGATCGAAGTGAAGAGCGCAAACGAGGACGTCTTCCAGATCGCCGCAACCAAGCAAGTCCAGGGCTACCTGGAACAGTACCGCCAGGTGCTCGTCACCAACTACCGAGACTTCCGGCTGCTGGGCTATGATCACGAGGGTCGGCCGTGCAACTACGAAAGCTACTCCCTCGCCGAGAACGAACAGGCCTTCTGGTCGGCCGTGGTTCATCCGCAGACGATGGCGAGGGCGCACGGCGAGCGCCTCACCGAATACCTGAAGCGCGCGATGCTCCGGCGTGCCGAACTCGTCGAGCCGAAGGATGTCGCGTGGTTCCTCGCCTCCTACGCGCGAGAGGCGAAGGCGCGGGTGGAGGAGCGCAAGGACCTCCCTGAGCTTGCCGCCGTTCGGTCTGCCCTGGAGGAAGCCCTGGGCATGAAGTTCGAGGGCGAGAAGGGCGAGCACTTCTTCCGGTCCACGCTCGTGCAGACGCTTTTCTACGGGATCTTCTCGGCCTGGGTGCTCTGGGACAAGCACCACAAAGGCGACCCCGGCGCGCGCTTCAACTGGCACGAGGCAATCTATTACCTGCATGTGCCGATGATCAGCGCCCTCTTCCAGCAGATCTCGGCGCCTGCCCAACTAGGCCCGCTCAGCGTCGCGGAGGTGCTGGGCTGGGCCGGCGAGGTGCTGAATCGGGTGAACCGCGGGCAGTTCTTCAGCAAATTCGAGGAAGGGCACGCGGTCCAGTACTTCTACGAGCCATTCCTGCAAGCGTTCGACCCGGAACTCCGCAAGGAGTTGGGTGTCTGGTACACCCCGCCTGAGATCATCCAGTACATGGTCGAGCGCGTGGACCGCGTTCTGCGATCCGAGCTTGGCATCGCCGATGGGCTGGCCGACCCTAACGTCTACGTCCTCGACCCGTGCTGCGGCACCGGCGCCTACCTGGTGGAGGTGCTGAACCGTATCCAGAGGACACTCCGAGAGAGGGGCGCGGACGCGCTGGTGGGCCAGGACCTGAAGAAGGCCGCCACCGGGCGTATCTTCGGCTTTGAGATTCTGCCCGCGCCGTACGTGATCGCACACCTCCAGTTGGCTTTGTTGCTGCAGAACTTCGGAGCGCCGCTCTCGGATACGGGAGGCGAACGGGCGGGAGTGTTCCTCACAAATGCCCTCACGGGCTGGGAGCCGCCGGAGCACCCGAAGGAGCAGGTGCCGTTCGCGGAGATCGAAGAGGAACGCAGGGCTGCGGAGCAGGTCAAGCGCGATGCGCCGATATTGGTGGTGATCGGCAACCCGCCGTACAATGCCTTCGCTGGCGTCAGCCCTGCCGCCGAACGCGGCCTGGTGGATCCGTACAAGGAAGGGCTGATCTCCGAGTGGGGGATCAAGAAGTTCAACCTTGACGACCTTTATGTGCGGTTCTTCCGATTGGCGGAAAGGCGCATCGCGGAGAGGGAGAAGTCGGGGCGTGGGGTGGTGTCGTTCGTCTCCAACCACTCTTGGGTCAGCGACCCCTCCTTTGTCGTCCTGCGGAAACACCTGCTCCAGTCCTTTGACCGCTTCTGGATCGAGAACATGCACGGCAATCGCCGTATCTCGGAGTATGGGCCAGACGGTCAGACGAGCGGGACCATTTTCGCGATTCCTGGGTTCTCGGCTGGAATACAGCAGGGGATCGCCGTATCGCTCTGGGTCCGATCGGGGCGCGCGGAGCGGGCTCCGAATGTTGCCTTTCGCGACGACATCGACGCTTCGAAAGCCGCGGAACGCAGGGCCCAGCTGCTCGCAAGCCTGAAGGATGCGGGCTTCGAGGAGCGGTACAGGGCAGCGAGACCGGATGCCAGCAACTGGTTCTCCTTCATGCCCGAGACTGTCAGCGTGGGGTATGACGAATGGCCAAGGCTCAGCGATCTTTGGGCCGAAGCCAGCAATGGGCTGATGGAGAAGCGCAAGGGCGCGCTGATCGACACGGACAAGGCCGCTCTTGAGAAGCGGATGTGTGATTACCACGACTCTAGCATCGAGCTCTCTGGTCTACAAGCTGTCTGTCCGGGCCTTACGGCCGACCTAGCAAGGTTCGATGCCAGCAAGACGCGGAACCGAGTGACCGGGGCTGGGGGATTCGACGCTTCTCGCGTCGTCCGCTATGCTGTCAGGCCCCTTGAGACACGGTGGTGCTACTACAGCCCGATACGACCTCTGTGGAACGAACCTCGCCCGTCCTTGTGGCGCCAGCGCTGGGAGGGAAACTCATTTCTGCTCACGCGCTTCACAAGATCGAAGATGCCGGAGGGGCCGCCTTTCTACTTCACGCGATGCTTGAGCGACGATCACGTTCTGGCGCCAGATGCTATGGCCGTTCCTGTGCGTCTCGCAGCGGGCGGCTTACCGATCCACGGAAGGCCGGGAGCTCTCAGGCAAATCCTGAGCGAAGCGGACCCACAAGGGAGAACGGTCGGAGCAAACCTGTCTTCGAAGGCTAGGGCCTACGTCTCCGCAATCGGCATAGGTGGCGTTGACTCGGATGAGAGCTCCGCCGCCCTCATCTGGATGCACGCGCTCGCGATCGGCTATTCGCCAGCATATCTGAAGGAGAACGATGACGGCATTGCTCGGGACTACCCGCGCGTCCCTTTGCCGGACTCGAAGGAAGCGCTGCTCGCATCGGCCGCGTTGGGGAAGATGATCGCAGCCCTGCTCGATACGGAGAGTGATGTGGCAGGAGTTACCTCCGGCGTCCGCCGGGAGCTGCGGGAGATCGGAGTCGTCTCTCGGGATGGCGGGGGCGAGCTGGATCTCGCTGCTGGCGAGTTGGCGGTAGAGGCGGGCTGGGGCCACGCCGGCAAGGGTGGGGTGACCATGCCAGGATCGGGGAAGCTGGTGAAGCGGCCGTACTCGCCGGAAGAGGCGGCGGCGATCACGGCGGACGTGGCAGGAGACAAGCTCCTGCCCTTCGGGGAGACGACGCGGGACGTGTACCTGAACGACGTCGCCTACTGGCGCAACGTTCCTGAGAGAGTGTGGGGCTACACCATCGGCGGCTACCAGGTGATGAAGAAGTGGCTGAGCTACCGAGAGGATGGCTTGCTCGGGCGGTCGCTTACGATGGAGGAGGCTCGCGAGGTGACAAACATGGCGCGCCGTATCGCCGCCATTCTCATCCTCGAACCTGCGCTTGACGAGAACTACCGGAGCATCAAGTCGCACGCGTTTCTGTGGGCCGAAGCCCTCCCGAAATGAGTGCAGGGGGCAGACACCACGTGAGCCGCGATGGGAGCTGTCCGAGATGAGTCAGGCTCCTGACAACCCAGCGCGTGATGCATGGGCAACCATCCGCGGCTTCCTCTACCAGACATGGATGACCGCGTTCCGATGGCTGACTCTCGACGAGCAGACCGTTCTCTTTTGCGAATGCGAAGAGGATATCGATCATGTCAGCAGGATAGTCGCGGATCCCTCGCAGGAGACGAGGATCCTCGAACAGGTTAGGCACTCGGAGCATAGCGTCACCCTCAGATCAGACCGTGTAGTCAGAACGCTGGCGCGCTTCTACAAGAGGTATCACGTCGCGGAGCAAGCCCGCGTTCGGCTCCGCTATGCGACGAATTCGCTGCCCGGGCAGGAGCGCGGCGTCATATTCCCCCGGAAGGCGTCGGGCATCGAGGCCTGGCGGCGTGTCGCGGCGGGCAAGGCGGACGGCGCGGAGACCGTAGCGACTCTTGTTGGACTCCGAGAGGTCCTCATCGGCCGTGGAACCAGCACGCGCCCTGATCGCGACTCCGCCGACCTTGCTGCATTCAGGGACTTCGTGAATTCGGTATCCGAAGACCAACTGCTCGCGTTCGTTCAGAGCGTAGAGTGGGCGGTGGGCCAGCCTGCGTATGAGGACATGCGGCGCAAGGTGGCAGAGACGATTGTCCATTGCGCCTTCTTCCCTCCCGAGACGGCCAACGACGCCGCTGACAAGCTGCTCGCGACTGTCCTCGCGAAGCTGGCACGCCGTGGTCCAAAGCGATTCGACGCTGCAGAGCTGCGGACCGTATTCACCGATACTGCGGTTTCGACCTCCCAAGATCGCATCCTCAGGCGCATCAGAGGGGTCGAGGAGAGCTTGGCTGGTATCGAGGCCGGGGTTGCTCGCATCGAGCGGACCCAAGAGGCCGTCGTTGTGCCCATGCTCTTGCAGATGGAGGCGAGCCTGTCAGAGGTGCGGGCAGCGGTACTCGCTCCGATCGGCTCTGCGGCATCACCGGACTGGGGCATGCCAAGCCCTGACTTGCCCCCGGGCCCACCGAAGTACGAGGTCCGCCGAGACCATCTCACGCGTGAGTTCTATGGACTGCTTGCTGAACTGTCCTGGCTTCACTTGAAGGGCAGCGCAGGCATGGGGAAGACCCATGTGGCCCGCCTCCTGATGGACCATTCGAAACCCGATCACCTACTGTGGGTATCCTTGGCGGGCCACACCGATCAGGCGTCCGCGGTCCGCCACCTAGAGGACCAGGTCGTTGGGTGGGTCGTCCGGAGAAGCGGCGCCAACTCGTGGTGGGCGGCGTACCGCGCAGGACAGGTACAGGCCCTGACGTTGCTGGCTGAGCAGCTGCGGCGCCTCTCTGAGACTAAGCTCATCGTTCTGGACGATGTGCCTGACTTGGTAGAGTCTACTCAGCTCGCCACGCGCATCTCGGAGATGGCCCGCGCCTCTACGATCCGCGGCGCGAAGCTGGTGACGACGGCTCAGCGCACATTAGCATCGCTGCAGAAGGAGTCGCTGGCGACAGGCTATGCATCCGAGATCGAAGTGCCAGCGATGGCTGAGCAGGACGTGGGTGAGATGCTCCGGCAGGCTGGGGCACCGAATGCATATCACCAGAACTGGGTCATGCAACTGCTGCTTACAGTTACGAGCGGACACCCAGGTCTGCTGGCAGCATCTGTGAGCTGGCTGGAGGCCAAGGCTTGGCCACCCGGAGCTGAGGGCCTCGCGAAGCTGCTGACAGGAGAGGCTGTCACCGACGAGCGCGACGCCGCTGCCCGCAAGATGTTCAGACTCGTCGTGAACTCAGATGCGCGCGAGTTGCTGTACCGACTGTCGCTCGTTGGCCGGCCATTCGGCCCGGACGAGGTCCAAGTTGCCGCAGATGTCGCCCCGAAGCTTGCCCGGCCTGGTGAACTGCTCAGGGAGCTGGATGGCCCTTGGATCAGCAGGGCAGGCTCGCAGCTTTGGAGATATTTCTCCCCTGCTCGCAAGTGTCGGCGCAAGCTCCCTGACCGACGAAGTCTGCGCTCAGACGCATCTCGCCCTTGCCCGCCGGATTCTGGGCCACAGGCCAACGCCATTCCCTGATGGCCTCCGCGCGTTGGCCCATCTGGGCGTAGCCGGTGCATGGGCAGACTCGGCCGCGGTGATGATCCAGATGATGATGGCTGTCCAGAACGCATCGCAGGCCCGGGCCGCCGACCTCCTCACTTTGCTCTTCCCGCCAAGTGCATGGCCTGCCGAGATGCCTCTGGCATTCCGCATCACAATCCGAGCGTTCCAGATCAAGATCGCTTCTATGGCCGAGCGAGACTACACCGAACTTGACTCAGATCTGGAGGAACTGCTTGCTTCCGCAAGTCAGCGCGCGGATGAGGTCCTCGCATGCGAGGTGGCACTGATGACGGCAGGTCCGTTGATGCCTGGGGGACGCTCGGGAGTAGCAATGCGACGGGCCGTGGAGGCGACTCGGATCAGGTCGGCACATCCAATCCTTTTCGCAGAAGAAACGCAGCGCCTGCCTTGGCCCGATATCGTATGGTTCCCTATCATTCACCTGAGTAGCCTGGGAGATGTCCGCGACGTATTGGCTGTCATGCGGACTATGACCAAGGAAGAGTTGGCGATCGCCTCTGGGGCACGCTTGGCAAGGCACGGTTCGAGAACCATGGCTGACTTCTGTTGGATGCACATGCATGAGAAGCCAGAGTCGCAGCGCGACTGGAATGCCGTGATCATCGTGCTGAACGAGATAGAGGCGTTTGCCCAGGACCAGGGCATCGCTCCCCTTCTAGCCGCTGCAACGCGAGCAAAGGCAATCGTGTTCTCCAACTACCTCGACCGCGCGGAGGAGGGGCTCCGGCTGATCAGCGGAGCTCCCCAACCGTCTGACCCAGGGCTAGCGTTCCTCCACGAGTACACCATGGCATCGCTACTCGAAGACCAGGGCCGAGACGAGGAGGCCAGCCGGACGTACGGCGTAGCCATTGAGTGTGAAGGAGAGGCGTTCACCTCTCTCCGATTTCTTGCCCACGCGCGAGCTGCTGTAGTGAGCGGCCGTCTCTGCATATGGGAGCAGGCTGCTTGCCGGGCTAAGCGCGGACTCCGGTTCGCTCTGCGACACGGTCGCGCTTCCCTCGTGAGAGCAGCCAAGCCCCAACGTCACGTTGAGTCGCTGCCAGAGAGTGCGCACGCGCTAAATGGTCCGGACTCATTCGTCCCTACGTGGAACAGGCTTGAGCTGCTGGGCGAACTGGCGATTGCGCTTTGGCACCGCGGCCTAAGGCGACGAGCGTGGGGAGCCTTGTGCGGCATCGCGAAGGGCCTAAGAGCAGAGCACGCTCCTGATGACGTCCGCTACAGGGAGGTCTTCCGGAAGACCGGCCATGCCGCCGGCTGGTTCATGTCAATGGCTGAGCATGGGCGTCCGCCTTCTGCAACCCTTGACGGCGCTGAGTACGTCGCTCCTCAGCCTGGCGTGTTCGCTAACAGCAACCCCCGGCTGGCGGACATCTCGGTCCTGATCTCGCCAGCCGTCTTGTGCCATCAGCTTGGCGAGATGGCGGCAGCAGTCGGTCTCAGATCTTCTGCTCTTAGGCAGCTCGTGGAGGCCACTCGCTACGCACAGGAGGGCGGCCAGCTGTGGCTCAAGGCTCATATCCAGGGCACTCTGGCCCCCATCGCGGCCGCTAGGTCAGACTTCGCCACAGCACTAAGAGCCGGACTAGGGGCCGTCGCTGGCACTTCTGCCACGCGCGACCTTCGCGGCCGGGGAGAGGACCTCCTGACATCCACGGCTGATCCGAGCGACGTTTGGCGGAGCTTCCCGGAGGAGTACAAGCGACAGGCTCAGGAGATGCTCTTCTGGATGGTCTTCGTTCCCGCTATGCTGCATGCTGTCAACACAGGGGCCGAGCCGGACCTCACCGAGGAGTGGCAGAAGGCCATCTCCCTAGAGAAAGACCGATTGCTCGATCCGCAGCAGTGGCTTCGTGTTACTCAAGCCGCTCGGAGTACCTTACGTCCGGGGCGGGTACAGGACCTCCTTGATCAGGCAAAGCAGGTGCATGCCAACGACCAGCCCCTCCGGTTCACCCTCTACCTGGCAGTGTCCCAGGCTCCGGACTGTCCGCCCGAATACGCAGTGCAGGCTCACAGCGTGAACCTTCTTGGCCTTCTGGATCGAGAGGCCATCTGCGGGATCGCGGTTGACGACTTCGGCGACTACATCAGCTACTACTGGCAGCGGGTCGCGGACGAGCGCGGCTTCTTGCTTCGTTCACCCGCTCGCTTCAGGACGCGACTCAACTCGCTCCAGAGGACGAACAGCCGCACTGCTGCGTGCCAGACGCTCTTGTGGGCGGAAGAGGCCGCAGGAGCCCTGATGCCGACAGATATCCGTGCCAGACTGCAGGACCGACTGGCGTAGTTGCGGCGCCAGTCCGAATAGCACGCCCGGGATCTGCCGTTCCCGCCGCTGTCGCTGCGGGACGCCCGCCAGTGTGCTACGGTACATCGGTCTGCCTAGCCTCGCGGCCGTTGTAACCGCCAACCATTCGCGCTCCTGACTGCGTCTACTATGTGAGAGGCGCTCAGACGGCAATGCACGCTGTGAATCACGAGCCAGACGTACTGGAGCGGATGTGGGAGTCCCATCGGGATCCGGTGAGGCGGTTGCTCATCGGCCTGGGCCGGGATATCGACCTAGCCGATGATCTGCTCCAGGAGACATACCTACGCGCCAGGGCCGGGATCTCCTCCTACCGGGGCGGCGACCCTCGCGCTTGGCTTTCCGCAATCGCGAAGAATGTCTTCCACAGCCACGTGCGGCAACGCTATGTCCATGCCGAGATCCCCCTGGATTCGCAGCAGGGCGTGGTCGGCGCGGCCTCGGCCTGTGACCGTCTCGATCTCCTGGCAATCCGCCAGGCCATCGCCGCCCTACCTCCTGCCCTCCGAACCGCCCTCATCATGAAGCACTATGGCGGCTTCAGCTATCAGGAGATCGCCAGCCACATGCGCTCTCCTGTCGGAACTGCCAAGTGGCGCGTCAGCGCGGCCCTCGATATGCTCAGGGCGGCGCTGCGAGCGGAGAGGAGGACGGCGATGGCGGGCTGCGCAGAGCTGAACGGGATCAGTATGGTGGACTACGTCTACGGCGTGCTTCCGGCGGACGCGGCGGCGAAGGTGAAGGCCCACCTGGCCAAGTGCGGGAGCTGCCGAGAGCAGGCGCAGGGACTGAAACGGGTCACCTCCATGCTTGACGCGCTGGAGGGCGATCACAGGCAGATGCACTTCATCGAACTCGACCGGGAAGGCGTGTCCACACTCTACGAGACCTCATCCCACGTCAACACAGGCGATCACACTCTCGGCACGTGGGTCTTCCAGTCGGGCAAGGGAGGGAGAGTACAGCACCTCTACCAAGATGGCGAAGAGGTCCCGTTCAAGGTGGGGCCATGTCTGGAATCAGGCGATCTCGACACCTACACCGTCACCCTTGCCCACCCCGTGCTGCCGGGACAGCGCCTTAACGAGCTATCGGTCTACCCGCCCTGGTCGGCAGCGCAGAAGCTGGACGACGGCCGGTTCCGCTTCCACTGGAAGCAGGGCCCCGGCTCGAACGAGACGGCATTCGTCCAGGTTGTCCGACTGCCCACCGGCGCCCACCTGCTCTCTGCCGACCCGCGACCCGCAGAGACCAAGGCCAACGGAACCACCACGCTCATCTGGCGCACTGTGCTCCCCCCGGACCGGTTCTTCGAATGTACCGTACAGTACGAACTCCGGACGTGAGAGCCTCGCTGGAAGCCCATGTTGCTCCCGCCGCCCAATGCCCACGCCCAGGGCTAGGTGTCGGCACTGACGTGGGTTCATGGTGCCGTTCTGTCGCGTAGCGGGTCTGCTTGCCCCCGAAGACGGCTGTCGCTCAGGTGAACAGTCCCAGCCACGGGGCAGGCGGAACTGCTTTCGGGTGGGCTTGGGACACGCGCCGGACGCCTGGAGCGGTGACGCACCCCGTGTAGCGGTCAAGTGACTGTGAGATCAGGCTGATCGTCTCCTGGGGCTAAGCGCTCAGCCCGGGTGCACCCCCTGCAGCCTCAGCTCGAACCTGTCCTCAGCATAGGTGCAACAGTTCCACGCTTACCCGGCCGGCACAGGTGTGGTCACGACCGCCGGGTAGCTGCTCTTTGCCAGTCAGCTGCCGACTTCACGCACCGAGAAGAGCGTCCATCTCCGTCTCGCGCCGCTCCTGCCTGCGCCAGGTTGGCGTGTGAAGTAGAGAGTCATCACCTCACCTGTGGTGGTCCTTACGCGGTACCAGTGCTTGCGGACGTATCTCTCCGACCCACCCGACCGATCAGCACCGGTGGACTTCCACGACTCGATGACGCTTGCCACAGCATACAGCCTTCCGCGCCAGACAAAGGCTGCCGGCAGGCCTGGCTCTCCGCGCGCCATGGCGGCTAGAGCAAAGGTCCCGGATTCCGGGGCGATCGGCTCGGAGACGAAGGACTCGCGGGCATCGATCAGCATCAGTCGCACTGATTCGCCAGCAGGGCAAGCACCTTCCTTCAGCTTCAGTGCCGTGCTCGTGTCGCGCCCCTAGTTGGGTGCCGTAGCCCTATCCGACCGCGCCCCAGTGGGGTGATATGCGCCGTTCTCGCGCTACAAACTTGCGTTTGTGGGGATGGGAACAGGTTTCTCAGCTACGAGCGATCCCGAGGCCGCCCTGCCCCCGTGGACCGCGAACCCAAGCCGGCAAGATGCCCATCACCCAAGCGCTAACTGCCCCAACAGAACGGCTCAGGGCGGTCTCAGCGTCGGTTGGCCGCTACAAGTGGCGCTAGGTCTCTCCGATGGATTCTGGCACACCGCGGGCGCTAGTCCCTCTCGAGGCGTTCCGCTGCTACAGTCTCCAGGGCGCGCACCATGCGTTCCACATCCTTCATGCTGGACCGAACCCGCCGCACCGTAAGCCAGTCCTCTGTCGCGTGGACCGCAATGATGTAGGCCGCCGCAAACTGGGCCATGAACGCCGCACTCTGCCTTGGGGTTATCCCGACGCCAGACGCGGTCCCTCCGTCCACCTCCCAGTCCGGAATCTCTGGCTGCACATCCCTCACCCGCTTGAACGTCGCCACTGCATCGTCCCTGATTCCATGACACAGCTTGTGCAGAAGCAGTACTTCCTTACTCAGTAGGAAGCCGTGACCGAGACGCCGGCCTTCGGGATGAGCGGCTGAGAGAACCATAGAGTCCACCAGCAGGTCTCTCGCATCGCTAACCATCTGTTGTGTGTCGGCCGCCGGGCTAGAGTGTACCACGCGTAGTCGCCCCATGGGTACCACCTGATCGCCGGGGGTGGGTACCACCCATGATCGGGGGTGGGTACCACCTCGCCGGCCGCATCTGGGTCGTTGCCATAAGGCATTCCTCCTGACCGATCTATCGGCCGGGAGGAGACATGGAGCGACTCAGGGTGCAGATCATCGTGGACATCGTGTATCGCTTACGAGCCGGCCAGTCCGTGCGCGCCATCTGTCGGGACCTGGGACATTCCCGCAAGACCATCCGCCGCTACCGGAAGCTGGCCTGGGCGAAAGGCTATCTGGACCTTTCCCGGCCCCTGCCGGAGTCGGCGGAGGTCCTTGCCCAGTTGGAGCCGACGTGCTCGCTGCCCAGCAGCAGTATCTCGAGTGTAGAGCCCTACCGGGAGCTGGTGAAGGGGATGCTGGAGCAGGGGGTGGAGATGGTGGCGATCCACCTGCGGCTGGTGCGCCACCACGGCTACTGCGGCTCCTACAGTTCGGTGCGCCGGTTCGTGCACCAGCTGCGGCCCCGCCGCAAGGAGGTGGTGGTGCGGCTGGAGTCGCCCCCGGGCCAGTGCGCCCAAGTGGACTTCGGCGGCGCCGGGCGCCTGTTGGATTCGGCCTCCGGCCGACTGCGGCAGGCCTACTGTTTCGTCATGACCCTCGCTTACTCCCGGCATCAGTATGTCGAGTTCGTCCCCGATCAGAGGATGGAGACCTGGATCGGGTGCCATCAGCGCGCTTTTGAGAGCTTCGGAGGCGTGCCCCGGGAGCTGGTGATCGACAATCTCAAGGCGGCAGTGCTGCGGGCGGCGCTGGAGGACCAGAAACTGGCCGAGCCCTACCGCAAGCTGGCTCAGCATTACGGCGCCCTGATCCACCCCTGCCGCCCGCGCACCCCCCAGCACAAGGGGATCGCCGAGAATGGGGTGCATTACGTGCAGCGAAATCTGCTCGCCACCGAGCAGCCGGCTGACTTCGCGGAGGCCAATCGGGCGGCGCGCGTCTGGGTGCTGGAGGTGGCCGGGGTGCGCGATCACGGCACCACGCATGTCCCTCCTCTGCGCCGCTTCCTGGAGGAAGAGCAGGCGGCCTTGCTGCCCCTGCCGGCGGAGCCCTTCTCGCTGCGGGAGGTGCGGGGCGCGAAGGTACACCGGGATTGCCACGTCCAGGTGGCGGAGAGCTACTACTCGGCGCCCTTCGCCTACGTGGGCCAGCGCCTGGATGCCTACGTCTACGAGCACACCGTGCAGCTCTACGACGGGGTGAGGCTGCTGGTGACCCACCCTCGGGCGCGCCGGCCGGGTCAGCGGCTCACCCGGCTGGAGCACTACCCGGCGGAGAAGTCCTTCTATCTGGTGCACACCCGCGACTACTGCCAGCAGCAGGCGGACCGGATCGGACCCGGCTGCGCCCAGGTGGTCAAGCAGCTCCTGGAAGAGCGGCCTCTGGATCGGCTGCGCAGTGTGCAGGGCTTGCTGGGGCTGGGGCGGCGCTACTCGCCGGCGCGGCTAGAGGCGGCCTGCACTCGCGCCCTGCACTATGGCGATGCCAGCTACCGGCGCCTCAAGCGCATCCTGGAGGCGGGCCTGGATCAGGTACCCCTGGAGCCGGGTCCGCTCCAGCCGGAGTTGCGCCTCTATGAGTATGCCCGCCCGGTGGGCGACTTCTTCTCCGAGGAGGTGGGATTATGCTGACCCATCCCCTCTTGCCCAAGCTCAAGGAACTGCGTCTCTCCGGGATGCTCCAGAGCCTGGAAGCGCGGGCCGAGCTGGCCCGGGAGCAGCAGCTTTCCCCGGTGGAGTTTCTGGCCTTGCTGCTCGACGACGAGCTGGAGCGGCGACACCAGCGCACCCAGGCGCGCCGCCAGAAGGAGGCCGGCTTCGAGTACCTCAAGACCCTGGCCGACTTCGACTTCGCCGCCGTGCCCACCCTGGACAAGGCACTGGTGCTGGAGATGGGCACCTGCGCCTTCCTCGCGGCCAAGGAGAATTGGCTGGTCTGTGGGCCCACCGGCGTGGGCAAGAGCCATCTGGCGACGGCCATCGGCTACGAGGCCATCCGGCGGGGAATGAAGGTGCTCTCCTTCGCCACCCACCGGCTGCTCGCAGAGCTGCTGGCGGCGCGGGCCGACGGCACCCATCACAAGCTGCTCGCCAAGCTCGCCTCCGTGGAGCTGCTCATCATCGACGACTTCGGGCTGCGGCCCATCTCATCCCAGGGAGCGGAGGATCTCTACGAGCTCATCGCCCGCCGCTACGAGCGCGGCTCCATCCTGCTCACCTCCAACCGCTCCCCTTCGGAATGGGCGGAGGTATTCGGGGATGCACTGCTGGCCTCGGCCGCGCTGGACCGGCTTACCCACCACGCCCGGGTGACCGTGATCACCGGCGAAAGCTACCGCCAACGCCATCGTAGAAAGGAGGCAAAACCAGCGACTCAGACTCCGAAGAAACAGTGATCGTCGATCACTGCTCGCAACGACCCGGCATCACGAAATGGTGGTACCCATCAGGCGGCGGCCAGTGGTACACATGGGGCGGCTATTGACAGTGTGCGACTGCAGCATGCTTCTTGGCTATGTCTCGGTGAGCGATACGTGGGAGTCCGGTTGCGTCCTGCCAATGGGAATACAGGGATTCGGCATGCGTCCGGAACCGAGCGAACCGGAGGTCAGCTATCTGGTGGCGTAGTCTCAGTAGCTCGATGTCGCGGGCAGCTCGGGACTGGAGTGTCTGGCGCAGTAGTGCCACAAGGTAGCCGACAAGTGTGAATGCCCCGGCGACAGCCGCGGCCGCGACCACAGGCTGTTCCCTTATGTATGCGATGGCGCTGTCCCACAGCACATTGGCCCCCTAACGCCAGACCGCCGGCGCAATGATTATGGGGCATGGGAGGAGGCGGTGTCAACTAGCTTCACGCTGCAGAATCCCACATCGCCCGGCCTCAGGCTGAGGCTGCTTACTCACCGCGCTCACGGCGCGACCGAACATGAGAAGAACTGCCTCGTCGGCATGGCCCGGGCCATGAGGTGAACGAAGTCTTCCTCCCATGGGAATGAGCGCAACGGCCATCGCGCCGTCAGACCGCCTCGTTGCCGAGCATAGCCGTGGCCGTCCGGGCGACGCAGGGGGCTAGTCGAGTGAGTTGGCGGTGTTCGCGTGCAGATAGCGGAGGCCCTGGACATAGGCCTCGTAGATCGGCGAAGGGTTCTTGCCTGTCCACTTCAGATCATAGCCTGGACAGTCACGACCTGCCACGCCCCAGATGTAAGGACTGACGTGCACCACACCGTCCGGCCGTTCCCAATCGGTGAATGATGCGCCGAGGTAGGGCGGTTCTCTGAAGAGACCAAGCTTAATATCAGCGCCGGGGTGTCGAGTCCTTAGGGCTGTTAGGTACTCCCTCCAGCGACATATTGACTGGTCCAGGACGTCTGGTGAGGCGTGGAGCGAAGAGAGGTGAAAGGAGCGGTATATCACTGGGTCGGGCATAAACACCCATAACCGCCTGACGGAGTCGGAGAGCACTGTATCTTGCTTGTCGATGCTATCAAGTAGCCTGTCGCCCACAATCTGGATCAGGGCGATCTCAGTGGCCTTCGCCAGTCGGTCAGCAAAAGCCCCAGCGATCTGCTTGGGCAGAGGAGTCAAGCTGACGAGCATGTAGTTCTTGGCATCGGGATCGTCGTTTGACCACCAGTCCTCCTGCTCCGCAAGGGTTAGTTTGTAGACCGGGATCCGTAGTCCATGCTTGGCGAATACTTCAACAGGGCCCTCTGCTTCAAGTCTGTAATCCTCACGAGAGTCCGGACCTAAATGGTGATCGTGCATTGCGGCATCTCCGGCCCAAAGTGCTCTCGGAACGCAGTTTCTGAGAGAAGGGTCTGTCTTGGGTTGGCTGCATCCATCACCCTCTGGGCGTAGTTGATGGTGTCTCCGCATACGTTAGGCCTGCCGTTGATATCAGTTATCAACTCAATGGCTCCGACGTGAACCCCGATGCGAAGACTTACAGGGCCGCCTCTGGTGGTCTCGTCACGGGCCCATCTATGCAGTCTCAGTACTAGGCGCAGGACAGTGCACCTGTCCCAGGTACGGCCTTGAGTGTGCAGGAAGGCTAAGCACATCCCGTCGCCTGTCGGCAGGCAGAGCACTGTTGGCGTGGAGAAGACTGGGCTGAGCAGAGGACGCAGCTCATAGACTACCTCCGCAGTGAGCGCGTTAACGAGTCTGTGTTGCTCAGTGGTCGACTTCCTCGAGAACCCGACGATATCTGTGAAGACGACTGTCGCTGCCGACATGCTCCTATGCTCCTGCCTCACACATCAGGATCTTGGTCAAGCCATTTGTCTAGCGCCTCTGGATCCCATGACAAGACCTTCGTTGACTGGCCAGCCAGAGACGGGGGAACTCTGGCGCTTTCGGAGCCCCTTAGTGTCATTCCTCGAATCCTCTTCCAGGTCTTGTCGCCAGCAATCTTCTCTTTCATCCCGTAGAACGTGTTGACTTCCCAATCGACCCATTCGCTCCTGTGTGTGTTGTCGCCAATGAGCACCACCAGTCTGGATGACCTCTCGAACTTGGCGCTGATCTCCCTGCGGACTGGCTCTGAGCGAGGGTCGCTAGGCGGAAATCTGATGGGTCTGCCATTCCTGTCAAGGACCGGTTCTCTTAGGGAGTGATCGTGGAAGTCGAGAGGGTGCTTTGGGTTGCTCTTCAGCGATCTGAAGCCCCCCACTTGCACCTGGTCATCGTGATCAAAACTGACGAATACATTAGCAGCCATCGTCAGGTCTCCCTCGTTACGAGGCGGATGCAACCTTGCTAGCTTATGGTAGCCGTTGTGACCTGTCAAGTCTGTCTTACTTGAAGGGCGCGCCCAGATCGGGCTCGCCGACTGCTTCGGTCTCCCTCGATCGCTGCCGCCTCCTCGGCAGGGAATCATCGCCTGGAGTTCCGGCGCGAATGAGTCAGGTGGTCAGTCGTCCCTCCCCACGTCTCTCAGTTCCACGGCATGACCCCTGTTGAGCTCTCCCCCAGCAGCCCATTCAGCCTCCCCACTGCCGCCTGCTTGGTCCGCGTGTCTGAGTGCAGGTACTTGGCCGTGGTTTCCAGTTCGGAATGGCCCATCAGTTCCTGCACGGTGCGGATGTCCACGCCATTGCGGATAAGGTGGGTGGCGAAGGTGTGGCGGAGCTTGTGGGGCGTAATCCCCTGACCGGCTAGGCCCGCCTTCTGGATGACGATCTGCAGCATGCGGTTGATGCAGCGGTCGTGGATGGGTTCGCCCTTCCAGGCGCTGACGAACAGGTAGCGGCTCTGGGTCTTGGTGCGGTGCGGCAGGTAGGCCTGGATAGCCTCGATTACCTGATCAGTCAGCGGCACCACCCGTTCCTTGTCCCCTTTGCCCCGGATCAGCAGCTGCCGCTCCTCCAGGTTCAGATCGTCCAGGGTGATCCCCACCGCCTCTGAGCGCCGGATGCCGGTGGAGAGCAGCAGCAGCACCATGGCCCTGGTCCAGGGGGTATCAGCGGCCGCGATCAGCTGCTGGGCCATCTCCTCGCTCAGGAACACCGGTACATACTCCGAGACCCGGGGCAGGGGGAGGCGCCGAGCGGGGTTGGAGCGGGCGTACCCCATGTCCTGCAGGAAGCCGAAAAAGGAGGAGATGCAGGCGTACTTGCGACGCAAGGTCAAGGGCGCAGGCTTCCGCAGGCTGACTCCGAACTGGACAATCAGCTCCCGGGTGATCTCGGTAGGGGAGGGGACATGGCCCAGGCGGTGCTTCAGGAACGCCCGCAGCATCCTCATGTCCGTGCCATAGGCGCGGACGGTCAAGGGAGAGAAGCTGCGGTAGTCCGTGAGGTAGCTGAGGAACTCCTTTACCGTGTCATCGTACGAGAGTTCTGCGGTCGTTGCGGCTTCGGTCACGTGAGCACCTCCAGGGCGATCAGGTGTCACGATACATCACTCTTTGAGCCCACTAAGTCCAGCGAAATCTGTGGGCGCGGAATTTCTGTTCTGGGCCCACTGGCCGATAGAGCTCCAACGCCAGAAAGTGCAGCAATTTGCTGGCTTCTCTGGCTCTCGTGAACATGGCAGGAGGAGGTGAGTCTCGGCGAATCCGGAGCCTCCGACCAAACCAGGGCACGCTGCTCAGAGAGGCGAAATAGCTGGGGATTTCCCAGCTATTCCTGGGGTAGGGGAGGTGGTAACGAAAAGGGTGGAGTGGGCCGATAAGCCGAGTTTTGTCGCGAGCGTCCATCTATCTAGGGCTGCGGTTGCCCGCAGCCTCAAGCGGCCAACCCGGGGCTTGTGCGGTGTCGGGCAGACGCCGGTCCCCGAAGGGACTCGCCCCCTATTCGGCCTTGCTCCGGGCGGGGTTTGGCCAGCCCGCATGTCACCACGCGGCTGGTGCGCTCTTACCGCACCATTTCACCCTTGCCCACCTTGCGGCAGGCGGTATGTTTCTGTGCCACTTTCCGTCGGGTCGCCCCGCCTCGCCGTTAGCGAGCGCCCTGCCCTGTGGAGCTCGGACTTTCCTCGTTCCGCCATCGGCGAACCGCGGACGCCTGGCCCACTCCAGGGGGATTGTAGCATGCTCGGGGGGTGACTGTCCCGCGTCTCGAGCGCGACGGAAGACAGGGATAAGGGGCCGCCTGAGGGCATTGACAGATCCGGGCTCCAGCGCGATGCTTTCTCCGACAGATGTAGGGGGCAGGCACACGTGACCAACAGTAAGCGAGGGTTCAGGCAGGGGGACATCGTGGGGATCGGCTCCCTTGAAGCGCGAGTGCTGAGAGCGCTTTGGAAGCACGATGGCTGGGCGTCGACCGCGGCTATTCGTGCCAAGGCGCGAGAGGAAGCCGAGATCTCCTATAACTCTGTTCACACGTGCCTGCAACGTATGGCCAAGAAGGGCTATCTGCTGCAGAGGCAAGACAGACGAGGAGTCTGGTCCTTCCTGCCAGCCGTGAGCCAGGAACAGATGGCAGTCTCTCTGGTAGGAGACGTCTGGGAGTTCCTGGTGGGTCGGCCGCCAGCAGTGGTTTGCCGGTTCCTGACGGACGCCCTGTTGGGCACCCTCACCGAGGAGGAGTCGCGTGGGTTCACCGAGATGCTGAAGAAGCGCTATCCCAACATGGCGGACACGAGCGGGGCGGAGCGCATCCCCGCGACGAACGCCGACAAGGGTGTGAGGAGAGCGCGTAGAGAGCGATCCCGGAGCTGAGGGGTCAGGGCGCCAGCCCGATGGCCCTGCGGAGGAGGAGTATGGGAAAGCGATCGCGACGCAAGGGAAAACGGAGGCGGCAGGTAGAGCCGTCTGCCGCTCTGGCCAGGCCGGAGTCTGCTATTGCCGAGGTAGTGTCTTCGAGGCCTACGCTCCCTGCCGTCGGAACGCGCTACCGAAGCGAGGGCGGTGTCGAGTTTGAGATTGTCCACGTTCTTGAAGCGGGGCTCGGCGGAGGCCACATTGAGCGCGATGAACAAGGCGTCCCGCACGTGGCAGGGCCCGAGGATGAACCTTTCACGCGTATGCCGCTCCTCGCGATCACGAATCCTTCGCCAGCCGTAACCCAGCTGATTAGCGAGATCGAACAGCACTCCCCGAAGCCGCTTCTCTTCGCCGACACTGCCTTTCTCACCGGGCATGACAGAGAACTGTCGAAGTTCGGTCACTGGGCCGATGCGCGCAGCAATCCCGATAGCATACTGATCTGCCTCAACTCGCGCTGGACTACGGAAGGGCACATCCTGCACGAGCTTGGCCACGCGTGGTTGCTGTTCGTGCACGACTTCGATGATTCGCGGTCCTATCACGACCTCTATGATCTGCCAGCGCGCTTCCTTGTGGACGCGGTGCGAGCCTTACCACTCGACCTGAAGCTGAACGAACTGCTCATGGCCCGCGGTTTCGACATGACCTTCTACTACGAGGACACCGTAGAGGCATTTTTCTCCAGCGGCGGGGCGCTTTCGCAAGGTTACTTGCCGCGCAACGACTGGGAGGCGGCCCATACCGGCCATGTCATGGGGGTGCTGTTCGGGCTGCCCCACCTGTTCAACCTGGCCGAGCAGCAGCTTGACCAGATTGGCTTCTCTTACGACATGCACTGGCAGAACGTGCCGCGAGTCGCGCTGCTGGGGGAGACGATGGCTCAGGCATTCCGCGAGGGCTCATACGAGACGCCGGATGATGCCAGAGCGCTCACGGATGTGCTCCTGCGGCTCAACTTTGAGTTCCTGGGAATGGACTTCGATCCCGAGCGCGACCTCCGAGAATGGCCGCCTGAGATCGTACACCCGGCGCGGCCGACCGTCGCCCAAATGCGCCAGATGGCCAGGACAGAGGCGCTGCTCCTGCACGCGGATCTGATGATGGCTGAGAGCCAGGCTCGGCGAGCGCGCATGGCTGCGCTGCCCGGAGGACCCCTCCCAGCATCCGTGGCTCCAATGCAATACGCGAGTCCGGCGTCGGTTCCGCCCGAGGTGCACGGGCAGCGCGGCGCAGAGATAGGACAGACTGCAGTTCCTGGCGCGTCGAAGTGGATGCCTCCGAAAGAGATTCCGCGGCGGAAGGCCCTGGTTCGGCCCGAACGGTGTGCTCCTGGAACAGCCGAAACTGAACCAACCGGTGATCCCGGGCGCGCCCCGGCAGCCGAAACGGCTCCCATTTGCGCCTTGAGGAGGAGGCCAACATGCTGCACTATGTTCCTGGGATCACGATGGCATTGGTGAAGGATCGCATCGTGAAGGCGCAAGCCGGCGGGCAATCGCCGCGTTCGCCAGCTCTCCCGATCGGGCATCCCTACAGCTACGCCGGGAATGACCCGGTCAATGGAAGGGATCCCGCGGGCCTACACATGGTCCCAGACCCCTACAGGCGGGGAATGTACTGGCATGGGGCATGGATGGGATCGCCCCTGCACACGCACCCCAGCGGTGACGCCCGTGTGTGGACGATGGAGGATGAGATCCGCAGCCAAGCACGGGAGCGAGCTCTCGGCGAGGTCTGTCGTGCGGCGTTCCCCGGCCCTCTGTGCACGACCATATGCGCGTCCATAACCGGAGGGGGAATCTGGAACCCGCTGTATTGGCTCTGCTACGGGATATGTCGTGCTACAGTTCCCCTGCTCAGGCCGTAGCACGGTGGCTGGCATGCGAGAGGATGTTGTCTGTCCAAGGTGCGGAAGTCATCGCGTGATAGAACGCTGGCCGTTCTGGCTCGAGCCGCTGGGGTGCCTGCTGTCACCGCTCATACCCGTTCTGTTCCTCTCACAGCTCGTGGCGCCATACAGGTGTGAGGATTGTGGCCGCAAATGGGGACCGAGGTAGGCTCCTGACCATGCGTGCCCTGGCAGCTGGAGCGACCCCCACTCTTGCCCCGAGGAGGAAGCGGAGATGCTGCACTACGTTCCCGGGATTACTATGGCGTTGGTGCGGGATCGCGTCATGAGAGCGAGGGCCGCCGGGCAGTTACCGCGTGCACCGGCCCTCCTGATGGGGCATCCCTATGCCTACGCTGAGAACAACCCGGTAAGCCTGGTGGATCCTTCTGGGTTGACGCCTCGTCCTGCCGGGTCGCCGGGTGCTTGCTTCCAGCAGCGCTACGCGAAGTACTCCAAGCCTGGCGCACTGAGTTACCAGAAGGCGTGTGAGCGGGCCAATAAGGAGTGCTGCTCCCACATCGCGTGCAACCCGTGTGGACCCGGTGGGGGGGCGTGCCTCAGGTGTCGGCCGCCGGGCTAGAGTGTACCACGCGTAGTCGCCCCATGGGTACCACCTGATCGCCGGGGGTGGGTACCACCCATGATCGGGGGTGGGTACCACCTCGCCGGCTGCATCTGGGTCGTTGCCACAAGGCATTCCTCCTGACCGATCTATCGGCCGGGAGGAGACATGGAGCGACTCAGGGTGCAGATCATCGTGGATATCGTGTATCGGCTGCGCGCCGGCCAGTCCGTGCGCGCCATCTGTCGGGACCTGGGACATTCCCGCAAGACCATTCGCCGCTACCGGAAGCTGGCCCGGGCGAAGGGCTATCTGGATCTTTCCCGGCCCCTGCCGGAGCCGGCGGAGGTGCTGGCTGAGCTGGGGCCGGTCTGCTCGCTGCCCAGCAGCAATATCTCGAGTGTAGAGCCCTACCGGGAGCTGGTGAAGGGGATGCTGGAGCAGGGGGTGGAGATGGTGGCGATCCACCTGCGGCTGGTGCGCCACCACGGCTATGGCGGCTCCTACAGTTCGGTGCGCCGGTTCGTGCACCAGCTGCGGCCCCGCCGCAAGGAGGTGGTGGTGCGGCTGGAGTCGCCCCCGGGCCAGTGCGCCCAAGTGGACTTCGGCGGCGCCGGCAAGATGCGAGATCCCTCCTCTGGCCGACTGCGGCAGGCCTACTGTTTCGTCATGACGCTGGCTTACTCCCGGCATCAGTATGTCGAGTTCGTCCCCGATCAGAGGATGGAGACCTGGATCGGCTGCCATCAGCGCGCTTTTGAGAGCTTCGGAGGCGTGCCCCGGGAGCTGGTGATCGACAATCTCAAGGCGGCGGTGCTGCGGGCGGCGCTGGAGGACCAGAAACTGGCCGAGCCCTACCGCAAGCTGGCCCAGCACTATGGCACCCTGGTGCACCCCTGCCGGCCCCGCACCCCCCAGCACAAGGGGATTGCGGAGAATGGGGTGCATTACGTGCAGCGAAATCTGCTCGCCACCGAGCAGCCGGCTGACTTCGCGGAGGCCAATCGGGCGGCGCGCGTCTGGGTGCTGGAGGTGGCCGGGGTGCGCGATCACGGCACCACGCATGTCCCTCCCCTGCGCCGCTTCCTGGAGGAAGAGCAGGCGGCCTTGCTGCCCCTGCCGGCGGAGCCCTTCTCGCTGCGGGAGGTGCGGGGCGCGAAGGTACACCGGGATTGCCACGTCCAGGTGGCGGAGAGCTACTACTCGGCGCCCTTCGCCTACGTGGGCCAGCGCCTGGACGCCTACGTCTACGAGCACACCGTGCAGCTCTACGATGGCGTGAGGCTGCTGGTGACCCACCCCCGAGCTCGCCGGCCGGGTCAGCGGCTCACCCGGCTGGAGCACTACCCGGCGGAGAAGTCCTTCTATCTGGTGCACACCCGCGACTACTGCCAGCAGCAGGCGGACCGGATCGGACCCGGCTGCGCCCAGGTGGTCAAGCAGCTCCTGGAAGAGCGGCCTCTGAATCGGCTGCGCAGTGTACAGGGCTTGCTGGGGCTGGCGCGGCGCTACTCGCCGGAGCGGCTGGAGGCGGCCTGCACTCGCGCCCTGCACTATGGCGATGCCAGCTACCGGCGCCTGAAGCGCATCCTGGAGGCGGGCCTGGATCAGGTACCCCTGGAGCCGGGTCCGCTCCAGCCGGAGTTGCGCCTCTATGAGTATGCCCGCCCGGTGGGCGACTTCTTCGCCGAGGAGGTGCGGACATGCTGACCCATCCCCTCTTGCCCAAGCTCAAGGAACTGCGTCTCTCCGGGATGCTGCAGAGCCTGGAAGCGCGGGCCGAGCTGGCCCGGGAGCAGCAGCTTTCCCCGGTGGAGTTTCTGGCCTTGCTGCTCGACGACGAATTGGAGCGGCGCCACCAGCGCACCCAGGCGCGCCGCCAGAAGGAGGCCGGTTTCGAGTACCTCAAGACCCTGGCCGACTTCGACTTCGCCGCCGTGCCCACCCTGGACAAGGCACTGGTGCTGGAGATGGGCACCTGCGCCTTCCTCGCGGCCAAGGAAAACTGGCTGATCTGCGGGCCCACGGGCGTGGGCAAGAGCCACCTGGCGACGGCCATCGGCTATGAGGCCATCCGGCGGGGAATGAAGGTGCTCTCCTTCGCCACCCACCGGCTGCTCGCGGAGCTGCTGGCGGCGCGGGCCGATGGGACCCACCACAAGCTGCTCACCAGGCTCGCCTCCGTAGAGCTGCTCATCATCGACGACTTTGGGCTGCGGCCCATCTCCGCCCAGGGAGCGGAGGATCTCTACGAGCTCATCGCCCGCCGCTACGAGCGCGGCTCCATCCTGCTCACCTCCAACCGCTCCCCTTCGGAATGGGCGGAGGTGTTCGGCGATGCGCTGCTGGCCTCGGCCGCGCTGGACCGGCTTACCCACCACGCCCGGGTGACCGTGATCACCGGCGAAAGCTATCGTCAACGCCATCGTAGAAAGGAGGCAAAACCAGCGACTCAGACTCCGAAGAAACAGTGATCGTCGGTCACTGCTCGCAACGACCCGGAATCACGAAAAGGTGGTACCCATCAGGCGGCGGCCAGTGGTACACATGGGGCGGCTATTGACATCAGATAAGCGGAAGTTGTACGACCATACGTGCCGACGCATGGTGGTTCCATGACAAGTGCGGCCCACACGGCGCCGACAAGATGGCACATTGCTATGGTATCTGCAAGGTGCTCAACTGCTTCGGGGATGCGGCGGCGATAGCAGCGCATTTCGCTCTGAGTTGCGGCGAGACAGACCCGGACGACGTGAAGGCGTACAGGGCCGGACTAGACTGCTATCACCTCGACTGTGTCGAGTGCTGCACACGGAAGACCTATGATTTCCCGAACTGGTAGGAGATGACCATGCAGGAAAGACCGGTGCGGCTTGCAGTTGCCCTGCTTGCTATCCTGGTTCTGCTCGACCTGGTGATAGTGGTCTGGCTCGGGCTTCTGCAGTTTGGTGTTGCGTCGAGTCGCGACCGCATTGCGGCTCTCGAAATGGTCTCTCCTGGGATGACCAGAGAAGAGGTCACCTCCAGAATGGGGAATCCGTCCTACTCATTGCGGAAGGACGACCGGATCAACGCGGAATCCGAGGTACTCGTCTACAAGAGCTGGCGACACGCACACGCGGACATCATGATCGTGCTAGACAGTGACGGGCGTGTTGTGACGGCACTCTACCCAGACTGGCATTTCCCTCCGACTGGCGGCATCGCCCGCCCGGCGGGTCGCTAACTGAAGGCTGTGCCACCTGCGGCACCATCGCACGAAGATGCCAGGCCGGCCTCTTATTGTACCGTCGCTGCTACTCCGCCGGTGATCGGTTCAGCACGTCAGGTGGGATCTTGCCCACCTTCCCTCTGCGCCCTGTCCCTGCTTCCCACGGATCATGCAGGCCGGCTACCCCAGTTCCCGTGGGTCGATATCACACTGACAGTCTGAGCCCAGTTCAGAATGACCAGAGACCACGGAGTTGCGGGGCAGCTGGTCGCTGTGCGCTGGTCCGTCAGTCCACCGATACGCCGAGTTCTGTCGCGGGCGTCCATCTATCTAGGGCTACGGTTGCCCGCAGCCTCCAGCGGCCAACCCGGGGCTTGTGCGGCGTCGGGCCGACGCCGGTCCCCGAAGGGACTCGCCCCCTATTCGGCCTTGCTCCGGGCGGGGTTTGGCCAGCCCGCATGTCACCACGCGGCTGGTGCGCTCTTACCGCACCATTTCACCCTTGCCCGCCTTGCGGCGGGCGGTATGTTTCTGTGCCACTTTCCGTCGGGTCGCCCCGCCTCGCCGTTAGCGAGCGCCCTGCCCTGTGGAGCTCGGACTTTCCTCGCCCGCCTCATCGGCGGCCGCGGACGCCTGGCCCACTCCATCCGTATTCTAACACATCCGGCCCTCTGGTCGCGGCGTCGGGCCGGCAGTGAAGGCGATACCCTCCTCGCTGGCGACTAGGAACATGACGGCGTCGCGGTGAACTGCAAGTGCCAGCGTGTTTCCTGAAAGGCAGAGACGATGAGGAAAGCCAGCGCGAACACCATTCTCGCCACCGCCCGCGGCATGGGCGCCGAAGTCGTAAAGTGGCGCCGACACATCCACATGAACCCCGAGCCCAGTATGGGCGAACACGACACGGCCGCCTTCGTCGCCGACAGGTTGCGCGAGATCGGGGTCAATCGGGTTACCACCGGCGTCGGTGAGACGGGTGTCGTGGGCCTGATCCGCGGCCGGGGCCGGCGGACGGTTGGGCTGCGTGCCGACATGGACGCGTTGGAGATGGTGGAAGCCAACGATGCTCCCTACCGATCGCGTCGTCCGGGGCTGATGCACGCGTGCGGCCACGATGGTCACGTCGCTTGTCTGCTCGGCGCAGCGGTGATTTTGAGCAAGATGAAGAGCGATCTGCCCGGAAGCGTGAAGCTGATCTTTCAGCCGGGGGAGGAGGGGGCTGGCGGCGCGGCCCGCATGATCAAAGACGGTGTCCTAACCGCCCCACCGCTCAGCGCGATGGCGGCGCTTCACGTCGATACCGAGATACCCTCAGGCAAGGTCGGAATCAGGCGCGGGGCCGATACCGCGCAGGTGGATGACGTGACGCTGGTCGTCCGCGGCAAGACCTCCCACGTGGCTCGGCCCGACACGGGCGTCGACGCCATTTCCGCGGCCTGCCAGGCGTTCATCGCCATCCAGCAGTTCGTGGCCCGCAAGACCAATCCGCTCGAACGCCGGCTGATCGGATTCGGGACCATCAACGGCGGCACCCGCATGAATGTCGTCGCCGACGAGGTGACGCTGCACGGTACGATCCGCACCATCGAGCCGGAAAGCAGGAAGGCCATCATCGGCTTCCTGAAGAGCGACCTGAGGAAAGTCGTAGGATCCATGGGAGCGACGGTGCAGGTGAAGGTCGACGAGAGCTACCCGCCTCTGGTCAACGACGATCGCGTCGTCGAGGTAGTGGCGTCAGTCGCCCGAGAGATGCTTGGCCCCGACAGCATCGTCGAGATCCCGCAGCCGGTGCTGGGGGGCGAAGACTTCTCCTACTACGCTCTCGGGGGCGTTCCGGTCGCCATGTTCCGCATCGGGACCCTGGATGCGAAGAAGGGCTTCACTGCACCAGGCCACAACTCCCACTTCGACTTCGATGATCGTCGCGTGCTGCCGATCGGAGCGGCAATGCTGGCGTCTGTGGCGATCCGCCTGCTAGAAGGCTAGTCGCGGCGGGCGCGGCCTCCTCAGCCCTCGCCCCCGAGCTTCATGCGGAGACCGCCTCGCGCCAGCATGATGAAGATCGACGCCGCGTAGAACACGAGCGAGATCAGGAAGACCGGCCTGGGTCCCACCAGGCTACTCAGGCCGGCGCCGATGAACGGGCCCGGTATCCCCCGCAGCGCCTGGAAGAAAGCGAACATCCCCGCGTAGGAGGCGGCCGATTCCCGCGGGCCGAACCGCATCGCTGCGTTGATGTACCCCAGGTCGCCGCCGGCATAGGCGAATCCAGTGGCCGCCGCCGCGATGAGCAAGACGGGTACCTGGTGAGCAAAGAAGTATGTCACTGGCATCACTGTAACCAATGCGACCACGCACAGCATCAGCCGGAACGGCCCGTGCCGGTCCACGACCCGTCCCCAGAACAGGTACCCCAGAATCCCGAACGCCGATGCCGTCGTCGCGAGATAGCCGACCCACTGCGGGGTGATCTTGAGTTCATCCACCTGGAAGATCGGGATCACCGGGCCGAGAATCAGGTTGCCGAACCCATAGAGGTAGAAGCACGTCGAATAGAGGCCGAAAGCGCGATCCGACCGCACGACCCGGTAGCTCTCCCACAGGCTGCGCTTGTCGGTCGATTCCTGGTCGGGCGCGGCCTCGACGCCGATGCGGGCGAACGCCAGGGTCGCGACCAGACCG
This sequence comes from uncultured Armatimonadota bacterium, assembly GCA_963699135.1. Classification (GTDB taxonomy): domain Bacteria; phylum Armatimonadota; class Hebobacteria; order Hebobacterales; family Hebobacteraceae; genus JBEKKD01. The sequence continues at coordinate 4,619,673 of OY969415.1, forward strand.
ATCACCGCCACGAACGGGAAGACCCACCGGAAGCTCACCCGGCCCAAGATCGTGCCCCCCACCATCGCGCCCACCATCGCCCCGCTAACCGCCAGGACTCGCACCAGGCCCATCAGGAGCCCGCGCCGATTGGCAGGATAGGCGTCTCGGATCACGGCTGCGTAGGCGGGCGCGCTCAACGTCGAGACCGCGTTCGCGACGAAGCAGATCGCCACATATATCGGCGCCACCACGGCCAGCGGCATGAGCAGGTAGAAGGATCGACCCGCGAGCAGAGGCCAGACGGCGTGTCGGAGCTTCGGCTTGTTTCTGATCCCGTGCGCGATGACCGGGTTCAGCAGGTTACCGACTGACCCCGAAGCGTTCAGCAGCGCGATCAGGAAAGCGGATGCCGCCAGGTCACGCCTGGCGATAACCCCTAGAAAAGGGAACAGCGCACCAGAGAAAAGCCCGCCCAGAGTCCCCGCAGTTGAGTCCCACTGCAAGGCTCGGCGGACCGGTTTGGGAAGGCTCGACCACGACCTCATTCACTCAACCCCACACCGAAGCGCCGTTCGGCGCAGGCCGCGCTCGGTCCTTCCCGACAGATGGTGTGACCGCGTCCCCTGAGCTACCCCCTCCGCTCAGTCGCGCAGGTCTGCAAACAGCACCGTCGAGATGTAGCGTTCGCCGGTGCTGGGCAGGACGGTCAGGATCGTCTTGCCAGCATTCTCAGGTCGCCTCGCCAACTGCACCGAGGCCCAGACGTTCGCGCCGGAGGAAATCCCGCACAGAATCCCCTCCTCGCTGATCAGTCTGCGAGCCATCGTGATAGCATCGTCATCGGCGACGGCAATGATCTCATCGACCACGCTCTTGTCGAACACGTCGGGGATGAAACCGGCCCCTATGCCTTGGATCTTGTGTGGACCAGGCGTTCCCCCAGATAGCACCGGGGAGGCTGCGGGCTCCACCGCGATGACCTTCAGTCCCGGCAGCCGCGGCTTCAGGGCTTCACCGACGCCTGAGATCGTCCCGCCAGTGCCGACACCGGCCACGAAGAAGTCAAGCTTGCCATCCAGGTCGCGCCAGATTTCCTCCGCGGTGGCCTCCCGGTGCACGGCCGGATTGGCCGGATTCTTGAACTGCTGAGGGACGAATGCGTCGGGCAACTCGTCCACCATCTCTTCCGCCCGGGCCACTGCCCCCCGCATCCCGTCCTTCCCGGGGGTCAGCACCAGCTCGGCGCCGAATGCTCGCAGCAGCGCCCGCCGCTCCAGACTCATCGTGTCCGGCATGGTGAGTACCAGCCGGTATCCCTTTGCGGCCGCCACCATCGCCAGCGCGATGCCTGTGTTGCCACTCGTCGGCTCCACCAGCACGGTCTTGCCGGGGGTAATCTTTCCTTCGCGCTCCGCGGCCTCGATCATGGATTTCCCAATGCGGTCCTTGACGCTGCCTGCGGGGTTGAAAAACTCCAGCTTGGCGAGGATCCGCGCGGGGGCGCCATCATGCACTTTGTTCAACTGCACGATTGGCGTGTTCCCGATCAACTCAGTGATATCAGCAGCGATTCGTGCCATAGTGCCTCTCTCGCGCAGCCTGACGTTCCGCGGTGTGCGTCAGCGGCGCCGAACCGTTCCATGGTCATCGCCGCGCGCTGTCGCTAGTCGTTTCCACTTCGCTTGCGCGACGAGCTTGTCCTGCCCGGTCGCGTCCCCCGCCGTCGTGCAAAACGGCCCTACCATCTACACATCCACTTCCAGCTTGAACGCCTTGGCGATGTGGACTGCAATCTGGTCTCGCGTGCAGCCGCCCTCCGGGTGGAACAGCCCACCAGGGTCAGCGCTTGCGATCCCGCGGCTGGCGACGTACTCGACATGCCGGTAGCACCAGGACCACTCTCCCTCCGGCGTCACATCGGCGAAGGTTGGCCGATCCGGCGGCGTGTAGCTGGCGAGCCCCTCTTCTCCTGTCGGCGCCGCGATCGCCCGGGCGAGGAAGGCCGCCATCTGCCCCCGATTGAGCAGATCCTGGGGGTGGAAGAGCCCGTCGCCGCAACCGAGGGCCACTCCCTTCGCCTTCGCGCACTCAACCCAGCGGTAGGCCCAGTAATCAGGCGCCACATCCGGGAACGATGGCGTAGGCGGTCCATCGGGGATGTTCTCGCGGCCCAGCAGCGCGTGCGTGACAAACACCACCATCTGCTCTCGCGTCACCACTTCGTTCGGGGCGTACCGGCCGTCCGCGTAGCCGATGAGAATCCCCGCTTGGCGAACGGCGAGGATGGAGTGGACTGCCCAGTGGTCCATACGAACATCGGAGAAGGGGCTGGTCCTCCGCTCCCGCCGTAGCTTCAGGTACGAGTCATAGTGATGGATCGCAATCCCGGCGAGCTTCCCGCCCTGCCCGGCGACCAGTTCCGGCAGCTTCGCCAGCTCGCGCTCCATCTGCTCCCAGCCCTCTTCGTAGTACGTCACGAAGTCCTGGTTCGCCAGCCACTGCGTCTCAGCGCCGATGAATAGCGGTTTCCGCTGCTTCGCCGCTGCCATCGCCTGCGGCACCGCGCAGCTTGCCTGCGCCCCTGCCGTATCCCGGTACGCCATCGTGACGATGTAGTCGCACTGCTTCAGCGCCTCCGGGAACTGCGGCTTGCCGTCGTCACCACCCTCCAACCACCAGAAACCCAAGTCCGCGGCGAGCGTCATCTTGTGTGACCGACTCTCGTTGTGGCGGTCGATGTCCGCGCGGAGAGACACCAGTAGTTCGCGGAACGCCTTCTGCCTCCACTTCCCCTGGGCCTCAATATCGAGGTGGATGCCATCGAAGCTCGCCTCTGCCTGACCATCCGTATCGGGCCCGCCGATTCGTGCTGCGCAGACCTCCTTGGCCCGCGCCAGGTGCTCGGCCTGCCAGTCCCGGTCTCCATAGAGGAACTCGACCTTCAGCCCGCGGGCGTGCGCCGCAGTCAGGAACGCTCGCAGGGCCTGCTCGTCGAGGCTGTCAGGGGGATCGAGGTAGAGCACGGAGATGCGCGCTGACGCGTTGCCGTGCGGCGCGTCGCAGAAATCGAACAACCCCGGCCACGCCGCCGCGTCACCCAACATCTGCCTCGCCGCGGGGCTCGCCCACACCCACATTGCGCGGGTGAGGCCGGGCTCCCGCCCGCTCGTCATCTGCCGTCTCTCACTGCATCGCCTACGACTTCAGCCATCGGTCGAACCAGCCGAACGCCTCCTGCTGCATCTTGGCGTCGAACTTGTGCGTGCCCGGGTGGAAGCTGCAGGCGTAGCGGTCGTTCGCGCCGGCCTTGTCGTACAGCTCCCGCATCATCACATCCGCCCGTTTCATCTCTGACAGTGTGAACAGCGGGTCTTCATTGTTGTTGAGCACCATCGTGGGCTTCGGCACGCGGAGTCCCAGGATTTCCGGATAGTCCAGATACTTGGGCAGCCCCGGCGTCCACATCATCCAGGTATGCGTATGGCATTTCCAGAGGATCAGGTCGCGCCAGGTGGTCATCATCCCCACGCACACCGCGCAGGTGATCCGCTCATCCAGCCCGCCCAGGAACACCGTCCGGCATCCTCCGCCCGACAGCCCCGCGCACCCGATCCGCTCCGGGTCTACCTCCGGCCGTGCGGCCAATACGTCCACCGCCCGCCGGTCGTCGAAGGTGAAGATCCCCGGCCACGTGGTGCCGGCCGCGAACAAGCTCTTCGCCAGGATGCTCTCGTGCTGCCCCGCCCACTGGTTGTAGGCATTGACGTCGGCCTCATCCTCCGCCTCGGTCACGTCCCGCGCCTCGCCCCAGTGCACCCGCTCGTGCGTCTGCGACACCAGCACCCGCCGCGAGGCGAACGGGAAGGTGTCGTGGCACAGCACCGCGTAACCCCGCTTCGCGATCTCATTCGCCCACGCGAACCCCGCGTAGTCATCATCGCGGTGTCGGCGCAGGATAGGATGCACCGGTCGGCCATCATCGGCGATCTTCCGCCAGCCGAAGTATTTCAGTCCCCCATGATCGTGCAGCGCCACGATCCCCGGCAGCGGCCCCTTCGCCCCCTTCGGCTTCAGGAACACCGCCTCCGTGGGCGGGCCGAACGAGAGCTGCCACCGCAGCAGTTCCACCTCCACCCCGTCCACCTCGGAGCGCTTCACCAGTTCTGGCTTCGGCGTCTCGCCGGTATCCGGAAAAGCGACCACCTCCAGCGCCTTCGCCGTGGCCTGGGCTCGCCAATCCGCCAGGTCGCGGAAGACAGGGTTACGATACGACAGCAGCCCTGGCTTTTCGCCTAGCACCTGCTCCGCCGCGAATGAAGAGTACGCCCCGATCATCGTGTCCTGCATATCCGGTCTCCTTCGGCCCTGCGCACCGACTTCTCCGTCCCCGCGCTTCCTTCCTAGTCAGCTCCATCCCCCTCAGATCCGGGGCGAAGGCATTCCTTTTCCCCTCTAGCAGGACCCTACGCCCCACTCGTCGCATTGTAAGTGAAGGCATTACTCCGATATGGATCTCCTCAAAGCAGCCATCCTGGGCATCATCCAAGGCCTCACCGAGTTCCTACCTATCAGCAGTTCCGGTCACCTCATCCTGGCCCGCGACCTTCTCGGCTGGAATCTCCTGGCAAACGCCCATCTGAACAAGGTATTCGATGTCGCCCTACACGCTGGCACCTTCCTGGCGCTGGTAGCCTTTTTCCGGTCGGATATCGCCCGTCTGCTCTCTGCCTTCCTGGCCAGTCTCCGCCACGGCATCGGATACGACCCTGAGCGCCGGCTCGCCTGGGCCATCGCCCTCGGCGCCATTCCCGCCGGAGTTGCTGGCATCATGGCGGAGAAGATCATCGAAGATGCCCTCAGCGCCCCCTTCCTCGTCGCTACCGAACTCATTGTCTTCGCAGTTCTGCTCTGGCTCGCCGATCGGAACGGTCGCAAGCGTCGCGACCTCAGCTCCGCGCGCCTCAGCGATGGCCTAGTTGTCGGCGTCGCCCAGGCCTTCTCCCTCGCGCCTGGCGTCTCGCGCTCAGGCATAACGATGACCGCCTGCCTCATGCGGGGCATGACGCGAGAGACCGCTGCCCGCTTCTCCTTTCTCCTCTCGCTGCCCGTTATCGGTGGAGCCGCCGTTTACAGCTCGTTCAGCCTCCTAAGCTACCCTGGGACGCTTCCCAAGGGCGCTGCCTCCATCTTCCTGGTGGGCCTCGCCGCCGCGCTCGTGTCCGGCTACCTGTGCATCCGATACTTCCTGGGGTACCTACAGCGTCACACCCTCACCCCCTTCGTGATCTACCGCATCGTCCTGGGCCTAGTTCTACTCGCCTGGTTTGGTCTCCATCGGTAGCGCACGGCAAGGGCCAGGCGCAGTGCAGGGGGCGACTGATTCCCCTGAGCTGCTGCCGTCCCTGGCTTCACTGGGGCGCTACGCTCCTTGCCAACTCCTATCGGAATTCGGTACAATGGCGCCGGTGGATTCCTGGAGGGCTCTCGCCTATGTCCGGACATTCCAAATGGCACAACATCAAACTGCGCAAGCAAGCGCAGGATGCCCGTAAGAGCAAGATCTTCGCGAAGATCAGCCGCGAGATCATGGCGGCGGCGCGATCCGGTGGGGGCGACCCCGACATAAATGTGCGCCTGCGGATGTCGATGGAGAAGGCCCGCGCGGCGGGCATGCCGCAGGATAATGTCAAACGGGCGGTACAGCGCGGTACCGGCGAGGCCGGAGCTGCGCAGTACGAGTCGATCACCTATGAGGGCTATGCGCCGGGCGGCGTGGCGGTGATGGCGCAGGTGCTAACGGATAACCGCAACCGGACCGTGGGCGAGCTGCGCAGCGTCTTCACCCGCAACGGTGGAACTCTGGCGGAGTCCAACGCGGTGGCCTGGCTGTTCTCGCAGAAGGGCGTGGTGATCGTTCCCAGAGAGGGCGCGCCGGACGAGGACAAGGTGCTGGAAGTGGCGCTGGAGGCCGGGGCCGAGGATTTGCAGTCGGACGACACCTCCTTCGAGATCCGCACCGCCCCGGCCGATCTGGAAGTAGTGAAGAAGGCGATGGAGGCGGCCGGGGTCGCCTACGAGAGTGCGGAGGTGAGCATGCTGCCGCAGACCCGGGTGACGCTGAAGGAAAAGGAAGCGCAGCAGGTGCTGCGGATGATGGATGCGCTGGAGGAACTCGAAGACGTGCAGCAGGTCTACGCGAACTTCGATATTCCAGAGGCCATCATGGAGCAGCTCGCGGCCTAGGGGGGCCACGGAAGCGCCCCGAAGTACGGTGGGACGAATGGGGTTTGGCGGGGTCGCCCCCCGGTGTTAGGGGAGAGGCGGCGGACTTGGATTTCGATCTGGACTTGATTCTGCCGCGGGTGCAGAAACCCGCGCGTTACACCGGAGGCGAGTGGAACGCGGTTCACAAGGACCATGCGTCCGCTCGGGTACGATTCGCACTGTCCTATCCCGACATCTACGAAGTCGGGATGTCACACCTCGGGCTACAGGTCCTGTACCACATCCTCAATGCCCACCCCGACTACCTCGCCGAGCGCTGCTTCGCGCCCTGGCCGGACATGGAGCAGGAGCTGCGTTCCCGCGGTCTGCCGCTGTTCAGCCTCGAATCGCGGACCCCGCTGCGCGAGTTCGATGCCATCGGCATCACGCTGCCCTACGAGCTGACCTACACGAACGTCCTGAACATGCTCGACCTGGCCGGGATCCCAGTGCGGGCGGCCGACCGCAGCCCAGAGCATCCGTTGATCATCGGCGGCGGCCCGGGCGCGGTGAATCCGGAGCCGCTGGCGGAGTTCTTCGACGCGATTCTGATCGGAGAAGGGGAGGAGGCGATCCTCGAGATCGCGGAGGCGGCGGCGCAGAAGGACCGGGCGGCCGCTCTCGATGCGCTGGCGGCGATCGAGGGCGTGTACGTGCCCTCGCGGTTCCAGTACGCGCCGGCCGGCCCCGGGCCGCGGGGGGCGGTGACACCGGTGGGCACAGGACCGGCGCGGGTCACGCGACGCATCGTCACGGACCTGGATGCAGCGCCGTTCCCGACGCACCAGATCGTCCCGTTCATCGAGACGGTGCACGCGCGGGTGACGTTGGAGATCATGCGCGGCTGCACCCGAGGCTGCCGGTTCTGCCAGGCGCATGCGTCCTACTCGGCCGCGGCGCACACGCAGCGTCGAGACGCTCTTGCGGCAGGCGGAAGAGGCGATCGCCGCGACGGGCTACGACGAGATCTCACTGCTGGCGTTCACCAGCGTGGATCATCGCGATATCGAGGAGCTGGTCGGGCAGCTTGTGGACCGATTCGGGCCCAGGGTGTGGGGGTGGCGCTGCCGTCGCTGCGAGTGGACGCGTTCTCGGTGGCGCTGGCGAACAAGATTCAGTAGGTGCGCAAGAGCGGTCTCACCTTTGCGCCCGAGGCCGGTACCCAGCGGTTGCGTGACGTCATCCGCAAGCAAGTCACCGAGGACGACCTCTTCACCGCCGCAGAGGCGGCCTTCGCGTGCGGATGGAATCGGCTGAAGCTGTACTTCATGATCGGCCTGCCGACGGAGACCGACGAGGACGTGCTCGGCATCGCCGACCTGGTGCACCGGCTCGCGGACTTCGGTCGAGGAGCGCTGGGGAGCCGACGGAGCCGGCTGCAGATCGGCGTGAGCGTGTCCACGTTCGTGCCGAAGCCGCACACGCCGTTCCAGTGGATGGCGCAGGACGCGCCGGAGACGCTGGAGCGCAAGCAGCGGCTTCTGCAGCAGGCGACTGCGCGATCGCGCGTCAAGCTGTCGTGGACTGACGCCGCGGCGAGCAGCGCTGGAGGCGACGATCTCGCGGGGCGACCGCCGGGTCGGCCGGGTGATAGAGGTGGCCTGGCGGCGGGGCGCGACGTTCGATGCCTGGGGCGAGCACTTCGACTTCGCCCGATGGCAGCAGGCCTTCGGCGGAGCCGGAATCGAGATGCAGCGACTACGCCAACGCGGCGCTCGGGTTCGACACTCCACTGCCCTGGGATCACATCGACTGCGGAAACCAGAAGGCTGACCTACAGGCGGAGGCGGAACGAGCGCTGGCGCAGGGGGACGAGTGATGGCGCAGTACATCTGTCGCTATCGGAAGGCCGAGGAGGCGAGCGCTGGATCTCCCACCTCGACCTGAAGCGCACGCTGGAACGCGCGATGCGGCGGGCAGAGCTTCCGCTAGAGTTGACCCAGGGCCACAACCCGCATCCCAAGCTGAGCCTAGGCCCGCCGCTGTCGGTGGGCATTACCGGTGAGGCTGAGATGTTCGCGGTGCATCTCGAGGTGGCAATGTCGCCGGATGCGCTGAAGGAGCGGCTGAACGCACAGCTTCCGCCGGGGGTGCAGGTGGTGGAAGCCTGGACCGTGCCGGCCTACCGGAAGAAGGAGACGTTCGGCGAAATCGACGTGGCCGAGTACCTGGTGACAGTGCGAGGGGAAAGCGCAGAGGCCTTGGACTCGCGGATATCGGAGCTGATGGCAAGCGCGGAGCTGGTCGTCCAGCGTGGCGGCGAGAGGCCTGAGCGCTCGGTCGATCTGCGCCCGCTGATCCTGAGCGTGGCGGTGCTGGAGACGCGGGGCGAGGAAGTCGACCTGAAGATGCGCCTCAAGACTGGCAGCCACGGTGGCGCGCGGCCCCAGGAAGTGCTGGGCCTGCTCGGAATCACAGACGGAGAGCGCCCGGTGCGGTACCACCGGACGGGCCTTTATGCTAGTGGACAGGAATCCCCGCAGCCCCCGCCGGCGCCAACCAGGCGGAGGTGGACGCAGACGCGGGGGAGAAGAGCCGGGTGAGGAAAGCGACGGGCACGGAGCTTGGCCCTGAGGGGCGAGGATGAGCTGCCGGCCATAGTTTCGAGGTCACACCCTGGGCACGGGAGTGCAAAGACAAAGTTCATGGGAAAAGAGATCATCGTCAACGCCGACGATCTCGAGTCGCGGGTGGCGATCCTCGAGGACGGCGAACTGGCGGAGTTGCATGTCGAACGCGAGCTGCGCATGGTCGGGAGCATCTATAAGGCGAGGGTGGTGAGCGTGCTCCCGGGCATGGACGCGGCCTTCGCGGATGTTGGGCTAGAGAAGAACGTCTTTCTGTGCGCGGACGACGTCGGCTTCGTAACCGAGACGGGGTCACCTCAGGCGGCGCGCCCAGGTCGCTGACCATTTCGGAGCGGCTGAAGGAGAATCAGGAAGTGGTGGTGCAGATCGTCCGCGCTCCCGTTGGCGGCAAGGGGGCGCGGGCCACCACGCGCCTGGCTCTTCCTGGTCGCTACCTCGTGCTGCTGCTGTCGGACGACCGACAGATCGGCATCTCCCGCAAGATCGAGGACCGCAAGGAGCGAGACCGGCTGCGCAAGATCGGGGAGAAGATCCGGCCCAGCGGGATGCAGCATGATCATCCGCACGGAGGCGGAGAGGCCGGGGCGAAGGAGCTGGAGGCCGACCTGAAGGTGCTGCTGGATCTGCGTCAGCGCCTCATGGCGAAGGCCGAGCACACGCAGGGCGCCGGCGCTGCTGCACCAGGACCTGACGCTCACCTACCAGGTGATCCGCGACGCCTTCACGGATGACGTGAAGAGCCTGGTGATCGACTCCAAGAGCGTCTACGACAACGCGGTGGAGCTGATGGACGCGATCGCGCCCGAGCTGCGCAAGCGGGTGAAGCGCTATCGCGGCAAGCTCCCCATCTTCTACAAGTACGGCATCGAGGGCGAGATCGACCGCCTGCTGCGGCGGCGGGTGTGGCTGCACGCCGGCGGCTACATCAGCATCGACCAGGCCGAGGCGTTCACCGCCATCGACGTCAACACGGGCCGCTTCACCGGCTCGACGGGTTTGGCCGACACCATCCTGCGCACCAACCTGGAAGCGGCGGAGGAGATGGCGCGACAGCTCCGGCTGCGCGACCTGGGCGGGATCATCGTCATTGACTTCATCGACATGGACCGGCCGCGGCATCGCCAGAAGGTGATGAAGGCGTTCGAGGAAGAGCTGAAGCGGGACCGGCAGAAGACGAAGATCGTCCACCTCAGCCCGCTCGGGCTGATCGAGATGACCCGCAAGCGGCGCGGCGAGAGCCTCATGGGCATTATCACGGAGACCTGCCCGCACTGCGCTGGACTGGGCCGCGTTCGCAACAGCCTGACGGTGGCGCTAAAGATCGAGCGCGAGGTGCGCCGCATCGCGGCGGAGGACAAGAAGCAGGCGATCATCGTGCGGGCCGCGCCCGCGGGTTGCGGCGGTGATAGCCGGCGATGATGGCGAGCGGGCGGAGGCGCTGGAGAAGGCGACAGGCTGCGCCATCTACCTGCGGGGCGACGAGCGAATGTCGGTCGAAGACCAGGAGATCGCGCCCGCCACGCTCGCGCATGTCGGGCGCGACCTGAAGCTGCATCACAAAGGCGACGAGGTAGTGGTGGATCACCTCAACCCACGCGACCCATCAAACCCCGACGAGACCTATGGGTGGTCGGAGGGCTATCGGGTGCTGATCGAGGGCGCGATTCCTGGCCCTGAGCCACAGACCGTGGTGCTCTCCGAGGCCGGGCATTCGTTCGGGATGGGGCGGGTGAAGGGCGTCGCGGCGCCCGAGGAGGCCAAGGGGCCGTCGCGGCGTGGCCGAGGCAGGGGAGGACGCGGCCGGCGGCACGTGGATGCCGTGCCCGCTCCCGAGCCGGAACTGACTCCGGTCGAGGCCGCGCTCGCGCCTCCGATAGATCCTGAGTTCGCAACGCCAGCGGAGATGGCGCCGGCGGAGCCCACGCCGGAGCGACCGCGGCGCAGGCGCGGCGGCCGGGGCCGCGGACGGCGCGCGCCGGAGCCGGTGGCGGAATCGGAGACGCCGCCTGTAGAGGCCGTAGCCGCCCCGCCGGCCGAGCCGGAGCCTGAGATCGGGCCGGCAGCCGAACCGGCGCCGGAGAGACCGCGACGCAGGCGCGGCGGCCGAGGGCGTGGCCGAAGGCGGCCGGAGGGCGCGGCAGAGGCTGAGCCGAAGCCGGCAGAGGTCGCTGTTACCCCTTCCGTCGAGCCGGAGGCTGAGGTCGCGTCGTCCGCTGAGCCGGCGTCGGAGCGCCCGCGTCGACGTCGGGGTGGATCGCGGCGGGGTGGGAGGCGAAAGCCGGAGACTCAGGTCACAGAAACGGAGACCCCTCCGGCAGCGACTCCCGAGCCTCCACCAGCGGCAAGCCAGGAAGTCGCGAGCGAGACGCCTGCCCCGGCACGTCGCACGAGCCTACTCAGGCGCGGCGCGCGCAGCAAGGCAGTGGCGGCAACCGTGCCGGAGGCGCCGGCGCGGGTCGAGCCGACCCCTCCGCCGGCCGCGGAGTCAGCAACGCCGCCGCGGCGAGGGCTGCTCAGGAGGGGAGCGAGAACCATCGGGGGGCGTAGATAAGAGCGAGCAGGGCGCCTAGGGCGACCTGTCAAACTGACGGTGAGAGACGGAGCGGGCAGGAGTGAGCCTCCTGCCCCTTCCATTCCGGCGCGGGGAAAGGCTGAGCAATGGCTGAAGCAGGGCGTGAAGTCTGCTGGGAGCGGATGTTCCCGAAGGAGTTCGCGGAGGCGATCGCGGAATGCCCGGTGTGCTACATGCCGCTGGGTACGCTGGAACGGCACGGGTCGCATTTGCCATTCGGACAGGACGCGATGAAGGCACATGGGCTATGCGTGCGCGCGGCGCAGAAGCACGGTGGGGTGGTGCTGCCGGCGCTGCACTGGGGAACGCATGGCTGGTGGGCGGAGGTCTACCGGCAGGGACTGAACGATGGGCGGCCGACGGCAAAGCAGCCCCCGGGAAGCGTCTACATCAACGAGGGACTGCTAATGAGCCTGCTGATCTCGATGTTCAGGGAGGTGGAGTTCGCGGGCTTCAAGGCGATCGTGGCGCTGACCGGGCACTACCCCGAGGTGCAGGTGCAGGCGGTCAAGAACGCCGCGCGCCAGTACATGGGAGAGAGCCAGGTGAGGATCTGGGCGCTCCATGAGCCCGAGCTGTCCGGCGATGTGGTGGTAGGGGGAGATCACGCGGGGAAGTGGGAGACCTCGATCTTCTGGGGGCTCTACCCCGACCTGGTGAAGATGGATCGCTGTCCCGACCCGGACACAGGGCAGTTCCTGTGGTGCTCGAAGGAGGCGCTCGAAGCCACGCCGGAGCTGGGCCGACAGCTCGTGGAGTATATAGCGGATCAGTTGGGAGAGGGCGCGCGGAGGTTGCTGGAGGGGTAGCAGGAAGCCGGAAGGCACAGCCATGAGGGCGATGGTGTTGGAGCAACCGGGGCCGGTGGAAGCGGGCCCGCTGGTGGAGCGGGAGGTTCCGACCCCGGCACCCGGGCCGGAGCAGATCCTGGTGCGCGTCAGCGTGTGCGGCGTATGCCGGACGGATCTGCACATCGTCGAGGGAGAGTTGGCGCCGCACAAGCAGCCGGTCATTCCGGGCCACGAGGTGGTAGGCCGGGTCGAGCAGCTCGGGTCGGGGGCAGGCCGGTTCTCGGTCGGTGATCGGGTGGGGGGGGCGTGGCTGCACCATAGTGATGGCACCTGTGCCTACTGCCGCCGGGGGAGCGAGAACCTGTGCGACGCGCCGGTGTTCACTGGCTACGACGTTGACGGCGGCTACGCGGAGTACGCGGTGGCGCATGAAGCGTTCGCCTACGCGCTCCCCGCGGGCCTTGACGACATGACCCTGGCGCCACTGCTGTGCGCGGGGATCATCGGCTACCGAGCGCTGAAACGGAGTGAAGTGAGGCCGGGCGAGCGGCTGGGACTCTACGGGTTTGGCGCGTCGGCGCATATCGTGATTCAGATCGCGCAGCACTGGGGCTGCGAAGTGTACGTGTCGAGTCGCGACCGGAAGCATCAGAAGCTGGCGCGGGAGATGGGCGCGACGTGGGTGGGCAGCGATGGGGAGCGGCCGCCGGTGAAGCTGAACGCGGCGATTCTGTTCGCCCCGGTGGGGCATCTCGTGCCGCCGATCATGGAGGCGCTAGACAAGGGCGGCACCTGCGCGATCGCGGGCATCTATCTCACCAATATTCCGCAGCTCAACTACGACCGACATCTCTTCCGGGAGCGGACGTTGCGGAGCGTGACCGCGAATACGCGAGAGGATGGGCGGGAACTGCTGCGGCTGGCGGCGGAGGTACCGCTGCGGGCGCACACCCAGGCCTTCCCCCTCGCCGAGGCGAACGAGGCGCTGCGGCGGCTGAAGCATGATGAGATCAGCGGCGCGGCGGTGCTGAAGGTAAAGGGAGTAGGCGCGGTCGGCGACGCGTCCAGCAGCCAGGTTGACACTGGCGAGGCCGGTTCCATATACTCGTGGTAGCCGAGGTGCGAGATGATGCAGATCGAGTTCGACCTGATCGTGTTCCGAGAGGGGGAGTCATACGTTGCCTACTGCCCCGAACTGGACCTGTCCTCCTGCGGTAGTGACACCGATCAGGCACGCGCTAACTTGAAGATTGCGGTCCGCCTCTTCATTGAGGAGACGGAGCGGATGGGCACACTCGCGCAGGTGCTGGAGGAGGCCGGCTACGTTTCCGATGGGAAGGGTGGATATGTGCCTCCGCGGCTGGTGGCGACTGAAAGCGCAACCGTCGCGGTCGGGGTCTAGCATTGCCTCGGATCACCCCCGTACCGGGCCGGCGTCTGCGCCGGATCTTCGAGCTGGCGGGATTCGTCTGCGTGAGAACCGAGGGCGATCATTTCATCCTGACCAAGCCAGAGATTCCGCGCCCTCTGGTGATTCCTGGCTATGATGCAGTTCCCGTCTTCGTGATTCGAAACAACCTGCGCACCGCGGGTATCTCGCGGGATGAATACTTCCGACTGCTCGAGCAGGCCTGAGCGCTGCCGTAACGGAACACTCGATGGGTGGCCCCGTTTGACCCCCCTCTGGCCCGATGCTACAATCGCGCCATCATGACCAAGCGTGACGGATCGGGCTCCGACAGCCTCTTCGAAGAGGATCGCAAGGCCGCCAAGGACGCCGAGCATAAGCACGTGCCCCTGGCCGCACGGATGCGGCCCCGCACCCTCGATGAGTTCGTCGGTCAGGATCAGATCGTCGGCCCGGACAGCTATCTCCGCCGCGCCATTGAGAACGACGAGCTTTCCTCGGTCATTCTCTATGGGCCCGCCGGCACCGGCAAGAGCACCCTCGCCCACCTCATCACCCGGCACACCAAAGGCAAGTTCGAGAGCTACAGTGCTGTCACTTCAGGTGTCGCCGATATCAGACGAGTCACCGCGCAGGCCGCCGAGCGCATGCGCGTGACTGGGCAGAAGACCATCCTTTTCGTCGACGAGATCCATCGCTTCAACAAGGCCCAGCAGGACGCGTTTCTCCCGTTCGTCGAGGACGGCACCATCATCCTCGTTGGCTCCACCACCGAGAACCCATACTTCGAGATCAACGCACCTCTCGTTAGCCGGTCCCGCATCTTCGTCTTCGAGCCCCTGACCAGTGAGCAGGTGGGCCAGATCGTCGACCGCGCCGCCTCTGACCGAGAGCGCGGCCTGGGCGCGATGAATCTTGACCTCACCCCCGAGGCGAGGGAGCATCTCGTCAACCTCGCGAATGGCGACGCCCGCTCCGCGCTCAACGCGCTCGAGGCCTCCGCCCTCCAGGCGAAGTGGGCGGAAGGCGGCCGACGTCTCATCACCCTCGAGATCGCCGAGGACGCGGCCCAGCGCCGCGCGCTGAAGTATGACCGCGAGGGCGATACCCACTACGACGTGATCTCCGCTTACATCAAGAGCCTGCGCGGCGGCGACCCCGACGCTGCTCTCTACTGGCTGGCGCGCATGATCGCGGCCGGGGAAGACCCCGGTTCATCGCCCGCCGCCTCGTCATCCAGTCTGCCGAGGATGTCGGCAACGCCGACCCTATGGCCCTGATGATCGCCACGGCCGCCGCCCATGCCGTCGAGTACGTCGGCCTCCCCGAGGCCCAGATTCCCCTCGCCCAGGCCACCATCTACGTCGCCTGCGCCCCCAAGAGCAACGCCTCCTACACCGCCATCGCCGCCGCCATGGAGGATGTGAAGAACCGCGTCGTCCCGCTCGTACCCAAGCATCTCCGCGACGCCAACTATCCCGGCGCGCGGCAGTTCGGTCATGGCGAGGGGTACAAGTATCCGCACAGCTTCCCCGGCCACTTCGTTCCCCAGGACTACCTCCCGCCCGGCACCAAGTCGAAGACCTACTACGAGCCCACCGATCAAGGATACGAGAAGCGCATCCGCGATCGCATGCGGGAGTGGGAGAGGATCCGCCAGGAGGCCGAGCGCGACATACCCGAGAACACTGACGGCGGGAAGACTCCGCCCTCCGATGACGCGTGAGCGTGTGGCCGTCGCCATGAGCGGCGGCGTGGACAGCTCCGTGGCGGCCGCCCTGCTCGGCGAGCAGGGCTATGAGGTGGTGGGTCTCACCATGCAGATCTGGCCCCGCGATCAGGAGCCCGACGCGTGCCCGGGGGTACGCGCCTGTTGCGGCCTCGATGCTGTCGCTGACGCTCGCCGCGTCGCCCACGTGCTAGGCATCCACCACTATGTCATCAATCTCCGCGAGGCGTTCCAGCGTCTCGTCATCGAGGCCTTCTGCGACGAGTATCAGCGCGGCCGCACCCCCAATCCGTGCCTGCTCTGCAACACCTTCGTCAAGTTCGGCCCTCTCCTCCACCGCGCTCGCGAGATCGGCGCCGAGAAGCTCGCTACCGGCCATTACGCGACTGTGGATCGCGATGCAACAACCGGGCGCTGGATGATCCGCCGCGGCGTTGACACCGGCAAAGACCAATCCTATACTCTCTACGATCTGCGGCAGGAACAGCTCGCGCGGGCGCTCTTCCCCCTAGGTGGCATGACCAAGAGGCAGACCCGCGCTAAGGCCGCCGAACTCGGACTGCCGGTGTCGGAGAAGCCCGACAGTCAGCAGATCTGCTTTGTATCGGATGGCAGTTACGGGGAATACCTGAGTCGGTCGCGTCCCGGCATCGCCCGGCCCGGCCCGATCGTCGATGGCGCGGGGCGGCAGGTGGGGAGACATCGCGGGATCGTCTTCTACACCATCGGCCAGAGGCACGGCCTGCGGGTCGCGCACAAGACGCCGCTGTATGTCACGGCCATCGACCCCGAGCGCAACCGCGTGGTCGTCGGAGAGGACAGTGAATTGCTGGCGTCAGGGCTCTTCATGAGCCACGTGAACTATGTCGCGCTGCCCGATCTCCCCGCCGGTGGGGCGAAGCTGTCCGCAAAAATCCGGTATGGCGCCTCTCCCGCCGAGTGCACGGCATGGAAGGAGAGAGATGGGGTCGCGCTGCAGTTCGCGCAGCCCCAGCGCGCGGTGGCCCCCGGGCAAGCCGCGGTGTGCTATGACGGTGACACGGTGGCTCTTGGGGGTATCATCGAGGCGAGGCGTTGAGAGGAGATGGGAATGAGTGAGTTCGCGCTCATCGCCGGCGCGCTGGCGGCGCTTGCGGTGGTGGTGTTGGTGATCAGGATTCTCTTCCTCGTGCGACGCGTGCAGCGAGTCTGGGAACGACTGGACAAGACCATCGAGTCCGATCTGGGCCCGGGAATTCGGGCTTGGGGTGAAGCCGCGCGAGGTGTCCAGCAAGCCGTGGGGAAGCTGGACCGGAACCTGGCAACGGTGGGCCGCACCCTCGACCGGGCCGACAGGCTCACCGAGAAGCTGGAGCCGGAGGTGCTGGCGCATCTGGTGACCGGGCCGGTGGCGAAGCTCGCCTCCTGGTTGACCGGCGTCCGGCGAGGCCTCAAGGTGCATCAGCATGGGGAGGGCGCGGCCCGACGAGCCCGTGCCAGCGAAGACCAAGCGGAGCCAAGTGACTAACATGGCGACACTACTGAAGATCGCGTCTAGCTTGCAGGACGAGGGATGCGCGGTGCTCGCGCTGACCGGCGAGGTGGATGTCTCCAACACGCCTCAGGTCAGAGAGGCGGGGCTGAAGCTGCTGGCCGACGGCGCCAAGAAGCTCGTCGTCGACCTCAGCGCCACAGACTACATGGACAGCGCCGGACTGGGGACGCTGGTGGGCCTGCTCAAGCGCCTGAAGGAAGCCGGAGGAGCCATGGCCATCGCCGGGCCCCAGCCGCGGGTGAATCGGCTCTTTCAGATCACCGGACTCAACCAGATCTTCTCCATCTACGAAGACGTCGGCACGGCGATCAAGGAGGTGGGCGCATGAACGCGGTGGTGCCATCCCAGGTGGAACTGCGAATACCGCGGAGTTGTGAGTTCGTGCGGATCGCGCGCAAGACGGCCCGCGCACTGGCACACCACCTCGACTTCATCATCACAGACGCGGCCGACATCGAGCTCGCCATCGGCGAGGCCTGCACCAACGCGGTAGAGCATGTCGGCGAGGACTGCCCGGAGATCGTCGTCCGCTTCTCCTCCGATGCCGATCGGTTAGTGATGGAGGTGATCGATCAGGGGCAGGGGTTCGATCCCGACAAAGTACCGGGCCCGAATGTGGTGGACGAGGATAGCATCGGCGGACTCGGGCTGTTGGTCATTCGCGCCCTGGTGGACGAACTGGACATCACCTGCAATCCAGATGGCGGCGGCACGTGCGTCCGCATGATCAAGTACCGGACGAAGCAGTGAGAAAACGAAGCCGGGCATCGGAAGCGGCAGCCGAAGAGACAGAGGGACCCGTAGTTCCCGAGCCTCAGGAGAACGAGTTGCCCGAAGAGGAAGACGAAGAGGTCCCCGAAGTCCCCGAGGAGGTGGCGTCGCCTCCTCGTGCGGCCGGCACGGATGCCGCTACCCCGGAGCTCTTCGCCGAGTTCCAGAAGGTCCGTGATCCCCAGATTCGCGAGAGGCTCATCCTCGCGCACATGAACTTGGTGCGCTACCTCGCCCGCAAGTTCGCCAATCGTGGTGAGCCCATCGAGGACCTGACCCAGGTGGGGATGATCGGGCTGATCAACGCCATCGACCGCTTCGATCCCACTCGCGGAATCCGGTTCGCCACCTATGCCACGCCCACCATCGTCGGCGAGATCAGGCGCTATTTCCGCGATCGTGGCTGGGCGGTCAAGGTGCCGCGCCGACTTCAGGAGCTGAGCCTCGCTGCCACCAAGGCCGTCGATAGGCTCACCCAGGATCTCAACCGCGCGCCAACCATCGCCGAACTCGCCCAGCAGATGCATATCAGTGAGGATGAGGCCGGTGAAGCCCTCGAACTGGGCGATATGTACCAGCTTCCCTCCCTCGACACCGCGCTTGGCGATGAAGACGGCGAGTCGCACGCCGTCCTCGCCGACTACGTCGGTGAAGTCGATGCTGAGATGGAACGCTTCGAGCGCCAGAGCCGCCTCAGCGAAGCAGTCAAGGCGCTGCCGCCGAGCGCGAGCGGGAGATCATCGACCTCCGCTTCTTCCAGAATCTCTCCCAGACCGAAGTCGCCCGGCGCATGAACATCTCTCAGATGCACGTCTCCCGCCTCCAGCACCGCGCTATCGAACGCCTGCGAGAGCTGGTGCGGAAGCAGGAGAATGTGTAGCAACGGCTTCACCGCAGAGACGCAGAGGGCGCAGAGGGGTTGAGATGGCAGGAGCAAGCTCCTGCCCAACGGCTATCAAAGCATCGCGGACGATACCTCACTTCACGCCCGCAGGCCGGTACGCTTACACGGATGGCGATCACTGCACGAACACGAAAACTCCTGTGGGGACGCGCGGCGAATCGCTGCGCCATCTGCAAACGAGAACTAGTCGTCGAAGCAACTCCCCTGGATCGGGAGGCACTTGTCGGCGAGGAGTGCCATATCGCCTCGCCCCGGCAGAGCGGCCCGCGGCCTGACCCCTCGCTTCCACCATCTGGTGCCGACCTGCCCAGCAATCTCATTCTCCTCTGCCGTGTCGATCACACGATGGTGGACGAACAACCCCAGATGTATGGGGCTGAGGCGCTGCGAGGTATCAAGGCTGCCCACGAGAGGTGGGTCTCGGAGAGCCTGCGGGCAAGCGGCGTTCGCCAGACCAGGCCAGTATGGCGCAGGAAGACCGTTCCTCAGTATCTGGTGAGATTCACGACCGGGACAGAGCTGCTTGGCCTAGTGCTTGGCTCACATGCCTTCGCGTTTGACCATGACGAACTGCGCAGCGAGGAGGAGACCGAACTGGTTGGTGGGTTCCTACAGGAAGTCCACGACTATGGGGATGTTGGTGAAGATCTCGAGCCGCGTCAGCGGGTCAGCGTCAGCACGGAACTGACCAAGTCCCTTGAGGAGCTAGAGAGAGCCGGCTTCTACGTGTTTGGGGGAAGAGAGGTGCGGACGCTGGAGAACGGGGTGAGGAGTCCTGCGGACTTCGCGATTGCCATACTTCATGTTCGCCGCAGTACGAACGATTCGATAATAAGAGTGAGTTTCCCAGATCAGGCGGAGCAACCCGGCTGACTGGTTGATCCGGCTGAGCCTCGCCCGCAACAAGCTTGCTTCCGCCATAGCCTTCGCTACGCCGAATGGCTGGCTGCCGAAGCTTCGACGAAGAACAGCGCTCCCATGTTGCTCCGCGTCTCCGAATCCCCTCCACCGTTTCAACACTCCCTTGGTATGAGGTAAATGCCTCCATACCCATCCCGCCTCGCGGAGCGAGATCGTGGACCTGCCAACTGCACTCGTGGCGCTGATGGTCGTTGCGGTGGTGGCCTACCTCGTCACCGTGATTCACGCCGCGACCGTGCGACAGCTTAAGCTCGACGAGAGCGACCGGCCCGAGCAGGGCCTGCTCACGTGGCCTCGCTGGCTGCTCGGGCTCATCGCGGCTCTGCTCCTCATCTGGTGCATCTACCGCGTCCGCAACATCCTTCTGCCCTTCATCGTCGGCGCCGTCGTAGCCTATGTCCTCAACCCCGCCATCGACCGCCTGGAGCGCCGGGGCTGGACTCGGACCAACGCCATCGGCGTCGTCTTCAGCGTCTTCCTGCTCCTCTTCGTGATCGTCGCGCTGCTCGTCATCCCTGCGGTAGCGGTCCAGGCCCAGGACCTGAGCGCGAACTACCAGACCTATATCGACCAGGGGCGTAAGCTGCTGGGAGAGGCGCGCCGCACCGCCGAGCTGTGGGGTCAGTTTGTGGGCCTCGTGCCCAGCGACGTCAGGGCCGCCTTTGCAGAAGTCGGTGACCGCGCTCAGGCCTACGCCCTGGTGCTACTCCAGGAAAGCCTCGGCTGGCTCAACCGCTCCCTAGTGGTCGTCTCTCTCCTCGTTATCTCGCCCATCGTCGCCTTCTGGTTGCTGCGCGACTACCACGACCTCGGCCGCCAGGCCCAGCTCGTGCTGCCCGCGGATCACCGGAAGGCGATGCGAGCCATCCTGCGCGACATCAACCATGTCGCCGGCAGCTACCTACTCGGCATGGGCATCATGGCCACCATCGTGGCCGCTTACGCGATCCTCGTACTCACCATCGCCGGCGTCCCGTTCTCCGTGCTCTTCGGCCTCCTCACCGGCGTGCTCTACGTGATCCCATATGTTGGCTATCCCACGGCCGTCATCATCTCCGGCCTGGCGATGGCGGTAACCGGCCGTCACCTTGGCCCTATCCTCGTGGTTCTCGCCATCTTGGTCGCTGGGAATATGCTCGCCGACTACGGGCTCTATCCCCGCGTCGTAGGCCGGAGAGTTGGTCTTCACCCTCTCGTCGTGATCTTTGCTCTGCTCGCCGGCGGGTCGCTCTTCGGCTTCATCGGCGTCGTCCTTGCCGTCCCCCTCGCCGGTGTCATCAAGGCCATCTCCCTCAACTTCTGGCCCGAGCTCTTCCAGAACGACAGCGCATCGGCCCCCGCGCCCGCCGCTGATCCATAGCGGCGCTCCAAGACTCCCCTCTCCCGCCCGTCTTTGCTATAATGCACTCGCGCAGCCCGCCTCTGGCGGGCGCAGCCATTCTGGAGGACGACGCGCGCATGACCCCTTCGACGAACCCAGGCCGAACCAGCCGGGAGCTGCGCCAGAGCTTCCTGGACTACTTCGCGCGCCAGCGCCACCAGATTCTCTCCAGCTCTTCGCTGGACCCGGGCGGCGACAAGACCACCCTCTTCACCAGCGCCGGTATGCAGCAGTTCGTCCCCTGGTACCGCGGCATCGTCCCGGCGCGCTATCCCCGCGTCGCCACCTGCCAGAAGTGCTTCCGCGCGGACGATATCGAACAGGTCGGGCTCACCCCGCGCCATTCGACTTTCTTTGAGATGCTTGGCAATTTCTCATTCGGCGACTACTTCAAGGAAGGCGCCATCGAGTTCGCCTGGGAGTACGTCACCAAGTGGCTCGATCTTCCGAAGTCGCGCTTGTGGATTACCGTCTACCCCGATGACGATGAAGCGCCCGGCATCTGGAAGCGGGTGGCCGGCCTCTCCGATGATCGCGTCACCCCGGACCCCACAAACTTCTGGGCCTTAGGCGCCACCGGGCCCTGCGGCCCCGACACCGAGATTCACTTCGATCTCGGCGAGGGACTTGGCTGCGGCCGGCCGGACTGCGATCCCACCTGCGGCTGCGCGCGCTTCACAGAGGTCTGGAACCTAGTGTTTCAGACCTACAACCGCCGCGAGGAACGGCACGAACGAACCCCTTCCTCAGCCCGGCATCGATACCGGCATGGGCTTCGAGCGCATGGTCGGCCTCATGCAGGGCGTATCCACCATTTTCGAGACCGATCTGTTCGCGCCCATCGTTTCCGCCGTGCTGAGCGCGCCGCGCCAGTCGAATCCCAAGCTCCCCGCCCAGCTCAGCGACCAGCAGCAACAGGCCAGCCGCATCGTCGCCGACCACACTCGCGCCTCCACGTTTCTGCTGGCCGACGGCTTCACGCCCTCCAATGAGGGCGTGGGCTATGTGGTGCGCCGCATCATTCGCCGCGCCTATCAGTTCGGCCGCAACCTGGGTATCGAGGAGCCGTTCGTTCACACCCTCGTCCCGGTCGTCGTCGAGGTCATGGGCGACGTCTACCCGGAGGTGCGCGAGGCCCAACCCCGCATCGGCACCTGGCTCCAGCGGGAAGAGAAGCAGTTCGCGGAGACCCTCGAACGCGGCCTCGGGCCGCTAACGGACAGCGGTTCAGACCGCCAGGTCCGCTGGTACTGACATGCCAGGCGAGGCTGCCTTCAAGCTTCGCGACACATATGGGTTGCCATTTGATTTCATTCGAGAATTCGCTGCAGAGATGGGCACGGCTATCAGCCAGAAGACATACGAGCAGCTCATGGAGGGCCAGCGGGCACGCGCTCGCGCTCACGCCGGGCAGGACTTCGCCTCCGACGCCAAGTTCGGGTACCAGGGATTCGTCGGGAAGACCAAGTTCGTCGGCTACAGCGCGGACACGGCGACGGCAACCATCATCGGGCTGATGCGCGAGGGTCAGCCTATCGAGACTCTCAGGCTCGGTGAAGAGGGCGAGGTCTTCCTCGAAGTTACTCCCTTCTACGCCGAGTCCGGCGGCCAGTTAGGTGACCGAGGGACGCTTGCCGCCGGCGGCAGTGTCGTCGCCGAGGTACTCGATACCTACTCGCCGGTCGAGGGCGCGCATGCCCATAGGGTGAGGGTCGTCAAGAATGAGCTAGGCGTCAGACTGTACGTGCAGGCTTCTGTTGATGTCCCGCGCCGCCAGGCCCTCGCCCGCGCCCATACCGCCACCCATCTCCTGCACTTCGTGCTGCGTGAGACCCTCGGACCGCACGCGCTGCAGTCCGGCTCCCTGGTCGAGCCCGACCGGCTGCGTTTCGACTTCGCGCACTTCGCCGCGCTCACCCCCGATGAGCGGCAGCGGATTGAGGACGGCGTCGCGCGCCTCGCGCTCCAGGACGATCCTCTGGCGGTGAACGAGATGTCGCTCGACGAGGCCGCGCGCGCAGGGCGCGGTCGCGCTGTTCGGGGAGAAGTACGGCGAGCGCGTGCGCCTGGTGCAGATCGGCGACTTCAGCAAGGAACTTTGCGGCGGCACCCACCTCGCCCGCAGCAGCGCCATCGGCGGCTTCGCCATCACCAGCGAGGGCAGTATCGGCAGCGGCCTCCGCCGCATCGAGGCCGTCACGGGCATCGAGGCGCACGCCCTCCTGGCCCGGCAGCGCGATCAGCTCACCGCCGTCGCCGAAGCCCTGGGAGCGCCACCCGAGAAGGCTGCCGAGCGACTCGAAGCACTCCACCAGGAGCTTCGCCGCACGCAGCGCGAGATCGGCGCGCCTCCAACAGAAGAGCGCGGGCGCGATTGCCGGTGACCTGGCCGCGGCCGCCGTCGACCTGAACGGCGTGAAGCTCATCGCCGTCCGCGTCGAGCTGCCGCCCGACGCGCTGCGGGGCCTCGCCGATGATCTCATCAAGCGCCTCGGCTCCGGTATCGTCGTCCTCGGCTGCGAGGTCGAAGGCCGCGCCCAATTCGTCGGCGAAGCCTCCAAGGACCTTGTCGCCAAGGGCTTCCACGCCGGCAACCTCATCCGCGAAGTCGCCAAGGTCGCCGGAGGTGGGGGAGGAGGCCGACCCGATTTTGCCCAGGCCGGCGGCAAGAACGCGGAGCGACTCGATGATGCCCTCGCCAAAGCGAGAGAGCTGGTTGCGGCGCAAGCGGGGTAGCGGCGTTCCGAGTTGCTTCGGTAGCTTGCTGCCGAAGCCGCGCCTCCTCGCGCCCCTACTGTGCGCCCTGCTCTGCTGTGCACTCACGAGCTGGGGGCCGCTCTCACTTCGCGCCGCGGCCGCGCCGGTGAAGGGCCCGCGCTTACTGGTGATCTCCCTTCCCGGGGCGAGCTGGAGTGACCTGCACGAGGCCAACGCACCGAACCTGCACGACCTCATGGCCAATGGCTCTATCGGACTCATGCCGGTCGCCAAGCCCTCCGACCCCGATCCTTACCGCACTTGGGCCACCTTGGGCGCGGGGCGAGCGGCGGCCGGCGCGACCGATCTGCCTGAACTCCAAGCGCGCAACGTCGAACTCCATACCGGCGCTGACGTCGGCCTGCTCGGAACGGCCCTGCAGAGTACGGGAATTCCCACCCTGTACCTCGCCGACAGCTACGAGGAACCTTCGCCGGGCGCGGTCGTCTTCGCGGCCAGGAACCATCTCCCGCTGGGCAGGGCCGAGGCAGTCGCCCTTGGGATGCCTGTGCCGGCGCGTCTCATGCAGATAGCGGCAGACAAGTATCGATTCGTCTTCCTCGACTTGCACTCAGTCGAAATCGCAGGCCGAGCCCGGCCCCCAGACACGAAGCATGCGCTCGCCCTCATTGACGCGACCATCGGAATGGCGCTCGACATGGTGCGCCCTTACGGCGGTCAGGTGCTGGTGATATCACCCGTTTCGCCGCCAGACCCCAACCCCGACCGCCGCAGCCTGGGCCCCGTTATCAGCTATGATCTCGGCGGAACGCTGGAGGGCGGCCTCCTCACCAGCCCCAGCACTCGCACCCCCGGCCTCGTCACCGCCGCGGACTTCGCCCCTACCGTGCTGGCCGCGCTCGGCATCGACGCCGGGCCCTATGCCGACAGGATGTCCGGCCGCGCCATGCGCGTCCAACCGAGCGCGAACGCCTTCGCCCGCCTGAACCGCATCGACGCGATGCTCTCCGACCGGTACCTGATTCGGGTGCCGGTCGCCGCGCTCTATGTCCTGTTCGGGCTCGTGATCGTGGTCTTCAGTCTGCTGCTGGCATTTCTCCCATCACGCAAGCTTGCATTCGCGGGCGCGCCCGCGCTGGCGCTGGCGGCCGTGCCTATCGGGCTTTCCATCGCGGCGCCGGTCCCGGCCAAGCATGATGTAGTCTACTACCTCGTCGCGGCCGCGGCCGCGGGTGTGATCGGCTTCTCCGCCGCGCGCGCCGGTCGCCGACGTCCCGCCTTCGGCCTCGCGCTCGGGATGCTTCTCCCCGCCGCGCTGATCGTCTCCGATGTGCTCAACGGCTCCCCCGGCATGCGCTTCTCCGCCCTGGAGATGGGCGTGATGATGGGATCTCGCTTCTACGGCATCGGCAACGAGTACATGGGCGCGCTGGTCGGCCTGACCACCATCGGCCTGGGCGCCATCATCCAGCTCAACCCCACCCGCGGCCGCCTCGCCGCTCTCCTCGCCGTCTTTGTCACTCTCGTCATCGGTCTCGGTTGCTGGGGCGCGAACTGGGGAGGGTCGATCACCGCGGCCATCGGCTTCGTCGCCCTCTGGCTGCTCTGTCTACCGCGGATCAAGGCGCGTCACCTCGCCGCCGGCCTTCTCTTGATCGCCGCCAGTATCATCGTCCCCGGGCTCCTTGACTTACTCGCCGCCCCCGAGAACCGCTCCCACATCGGCGTCAGCGCCGCCGCCCTCCTCTCCGGCCACGCCGACGGCCTCCTCGACACCATCGCCCGCAAACTCGCCATCATCCTCAAAGTCATCCGCTTCGCCCCCTGGAGCGTAGGCGCGGCACTGCTCTGCGCGGTCGTCTTTTGGCTCCAGTTACGGGCCGGCGCGCCGGCCCGTCGCGCGCTGGCTGGCCAGCGCGCCCTCACCGCGGGCATCGTCGCGGCCCTCATCGCCGGCGCGGCCGCCATGGTCGTGAACGACTCCGGCCCGGCCGCCGGGTTCGGCGCGATCCTCGCGGCCCTGGGCGCGGTCGTATTCCTCGCCACGGGCGCCCCGGAGCCGGCCCCGTGATCGCTCTGGGCTTAGATCCAGGCGACCGGCGCATCGGCGTCGCCGTCAGCGACCCCCGTGGCGTCATCGCCCGCCCGCTGACCACCGTCGAGCACGAATCCCTCGCCTCCGACGCCGACCGCGTAGTGGCCTTGGCGGAGCGGGTGCAGGCGGGTAAGATAGTGGTGGGTCTCCCGCTGAATCTGGATGGCTCCGCGGGGCCTGCGGCGCGTAAAGCGCGACGATTCGCCAACGCCATCCGGCGAAAAACGGGAGCAGAAGTGGTATTGTGGGATGAACGACTCACCACCGTCGCGGCCGAGGAAATGCTCGCCGATGGCGCGCGTTCCCGGCCTGCTGCCGGGCGCGATGTGATCGACAAAGCCGCCGCAGCGGTGATGCTGCAAGATTACCTGGACTCCCATCCGGAGAGTGACTCACCCTAGATGCGACTGAGAACTATCAGCCGCCTGGCCGCGCTCTGCGCGCTGGCGGCCATGGGATCGGCGGTGGTGTGGGGACTGTTCATCCCCGCCGGCAACGATGCGCCGACTCTTATCACCATATCGCGGGGCGACGCCATCTCGAAAGTCGCCTCGGAGCTTCGCGCCAAGGGGTTGATCCGGAGCGGGGATGTTTTCGTCGCGGCCGCCTACCTCTCTGGCAAGTGGCGCCGTGTGCAGGCTGGCCGATTCGAGCTGACGCCTACCATGGCCCCGCTGGAGATACTAGACGCCATCTCCCTGGGCCGTCGCAAGGCCTGGCGCTGGCTGACCGTGCCCGAGGGATACACTTTGGAGCAGATCGCGCAAGAGGTGGAAGAGGAGAAGCTGACCTCCGCCGCCGAGTTCCTGGCGCAGGCCCAGGTGCCGACTGAGTTCATCACGCCTTTCCCGGCCCCGCGCCCGAACCTGGAGGGCTACCTCTTCCCCGATACCTATCGGGTGGACGCCGGGCAATCATCGAGCGCCATCATCAATCAGATGCTGCGGCGGTTTGACCACGTGGTATGGCAGGACCTGTTCGATCAGAAGGCGACCTACGAAGGCCGCAGCTTCGGCGACACCATCATCCTCGCCTCCCTGGTGGAGGCCGAGGCGAAGCACGAGAAAGAGCGGCCCATTATCGCCGGGGTGCTGCTGAACCGGCTGAGCCGCGGGATCAAGCTCGAATGCGACGCCACCATCCAATATGCCCTTGGTGACGGGCGCAAGACCAGGCTCCTGAACGAGGACTTATCCATCCCGAGCCCGTACAACACCTATCAGCACGAGGGATTGCCGCCGGGCCCGATCTGCAGCCCCGGCGAGGCGAGCATCCGCGCCGCCATGAAACCGGCGAAGGTGCCATATCTCTACTATGTCGCTCGTCCCGACGGCTCGCACGTTTTCAGCGTCACCTTCGCGCAGCACGAAGCAGCGATCGCGCAGATTCGGCGCAATCACTGAAGGAGCACTGAGTTGACGGGTTGGCCAACCAGTCCTGAGTCGCCCATGCGTCCGCTCGGGCCGCCGCCTCCACCGGCCCGGCCTACGCGCCCCGCCCCGCGCCGGGCGCCGCGCGCGATTATGCCCCAGTTCATGGAACTGGTCGCCATCATCGCCTTCCTTGTCATTGCCTACGAACTCACCATCTGGGGCTGGGCTCGCACTGCTCCCAAGGAAGTATCGATCCCGAAGGTCGTCGGCATTCAGCAGAAGGAAGCCAGAGCCCTGCTCAACTCCCTGGGCCTCACCTCCGAGGTCATCGCCGAGAAGGCGAGCGAGAAGGACCCAGAGGGAGCCGTGATCGTCGCCGATCCCGGGCCGGGGAGGGTAGTCAAAGTCGGCCGTGTCGTGCGGTTGACCGTCAGCTCCGGCTCCCGATGGGCCAAGGTTCCTGACGTGGGCGACATGTCCGTCGACCGCGCCCGCGCTCTGCTCAGACAGGCCCGGCTGGTGGTGAAGCGGGAGAAGGCCGTATACCATCCGACCGTTCCTGTCGGCTACGTGCTGGGGCAACGGCCAGACCCCGGCGCCAAGGTGCCGCGCGGAACCGAAGTAGATCTCGTCGTCAGCAAGGGCCCTGAGCCGCCCACCGAGGTCATCGACCCCGACGAGTCCGCCCCCGGCCCTCACAGCCTGACCGTCACCCTGACCGTGCCTCCGGGAGCCAGCCTCCAGGAAGTGAAGATCATCGTCACCGATGAACAGGGCGAGCACGTCGCCTACCAGGAATACCATGAGCCCGGCGACGAGGTTTCGCAGCGGGTCACCGGCGAGGGGCCGAAGGCCGTCGTCCGCGTCTATTTGAGCGGCCTCCTGGTGCAGGAGAAGCCGATCCGCTAGCCTCGCCGCGCGACCACTGTTCCGTAGGGGCGCAATTCATTGCGCCCGACGTTGCTGGGCGCAGTCCACAGCGCCCGTCGCTGCCGTCTCGTCACCGATACAGGTCGCACCAGGAGCCATGGCAACCTACCGTATAGGCATCGACGTGGGTGGCACCTTCACCCACGCAGTCGCACTCGACGCCGCGAGCTTTGCGCTCGCCGCACAGGCGAAAGTCCCCACCACTCACCGCGCCGCCCGCGGTGTGGCCGAAGGAGTGGTCGACGCGCTTCGCGTGCTTCTGCGCGAGTCCGGCATCGCGCCCTCCGACATCACCTTCCTCGCCTACAGCACCACCCAGATCACCAACGCGCTCCTCGAGGGCGATGTTGCCACCGTCGGCATCATTGCCCTCGGCGCCGGCATGGAGGGAAAGCGTGCTCAGGCGGAGACCCGGCTCGGGGATATCGAACTCGCCCCCGGCCGGCAGCTCAAGACCCTCCACACCTACCTCGACGCCGCGGGCCTCAACGATGCGTCCGCCTCCGCCGCGGTCTCCGAACTCGCCGCCGCCGGCGCCGCCGTCATCGTCGCGGCTGAGGCCTTCTCCGTCGACGACCCCTCCCGCGAGCAGGTGGTCATGGCCGCCGCTCAGCAAGCCGGCCTACCTGCTACCGGTACCCATCGATATTCCGGCCGCTACGGGCTCCGTATCCGCACCCGCACTGCCGTCATCAACGCCAGCTTGCTCCCCAAGACCATCTCCACCGCCAATCTGGTCGAGACCGCCGTGCGCGAGGCTGGCATCACTGCCCCCCTCATGGTGGTGCGTAGCGACGGCGGCGTAATTAGCATCGAGGACATGCGGCGCCGCCCCTTGCTTACGCTCCTCTCCGGCCCCGCGGCCGGCGTCGCGGCCGCCCTCATGTACGTGCGAGTCAGCGATGGCGTGTTCCTCGAAGTCGGCGGCACCAGCACCGACATCACTGC
Source organism: uncultured Armatimonadota bacterium (assembly GCA_963699135.1). Classification (GTDB taxonomy): domain Bacteria; phylum Armatimonadota; class Hebobacteria; order Hebobacterales; family Hebobacteraceae; genus JBEKKD01. The sequence continues at coordinate 4,648,582 of OY969415.1, forward strand.
CATCCAGCACGGCACCGCGCTCCTGCGCACGGCCGAGGTGGGCGGCCATCGCCTCTTCTTGCGTACCCTCGACGTCCGCACCATCGGCGTCGCGGGCGGCTCCATGCCCCGGGTTCGCGGCTCTGCCATCATCGACGCCGGTCCCCGCAGCGCCCATCTTGCCGGTCTGCACTACTCCTGTTTCAGCACGCCCGATGAACTGCGGCAGAACGGCGTACCCAAGGCTATCGCGCTTTCGCCCATTGAGGGCGATCCTGCCGACTACGTGGCCATCGAGACCGCCTCCGGTGGACGCGTTGGTGTCACTCTCACCTGCGCCGCCAACGCCGCCGGCCGCATCCCCGAGGGTGACTGGGCCCACGGAGATCCCGACTCCGCGCGCATCGGCCTCACCGCTCTCGGCCAGCTTCTCGCAAAGACCGCCGCCGAAGCCGCGCAGCTATTCCTCGACGTCGCCGCCGAGAAGGCCGCCCGCACTGTCGAAGCGCTGGTTGCCGATCGCCGCATGAACCGCGAGACCACCGGCCTCATCGCCGGTGGGGGAGGGGCCAGCGCCCTCGTGCCCGCCGTCGGTCAGCGGCTCGATATGCCTGTCCGCCTCGCGCCCAACGCTCCCGTCGTCTCCGCCATCGGTACCGCCCTCGCCGTCGTGCGCGACGTAGTCGAGCGCACCGTGCCCGAGGCCTCCGAGGCGGATGTTCTTCAGATCCGTCGTGAGGCGGCCGAGGCCGCCGCCCGCGCTGGCGCTGACCCCGAGAGCATCACCGTCGATGTCGAGTATGACTCCAGCACCGCCGTGCTGCGCGCCGTTGCGACTGGCCAGACCGAACTACGAGCGCGCGATCTCTCTCAGGGCGCGGCCTCAGACGAGGAACGGACCGCTGCCGCGGCGAACGCGATGCGACTTGAGACGAACAGTGTGAGGGCCGTCGCCGATAGCGTCTCGCTTCGTGCTTACCAGGGCGAGCGCGAGCGAAAGCGGCTGCTCGGGCTGGGCCGGAAGGTGGAGCGCCCGCTCGCGCTGGTTGACCGACAGGGGGTAGTGCGGCTAACATTGCCGGGCGGGGTTGCGGCCACGGGCGCGGCCGCGGGCGCGCGAGAACTCATCGCAGCGCAGCTCGATGAGCACACCCGCTATGGCGACGCCGGTGCCGAGTTGCCGCAGCTCTTCCTGGGGGTCAGGGGCAGGATCGTCAACCTCTCCGGGCTGCTGAACGCCGCCCAGGTGATCGCCCTCGCCCAGGCCGAGATAGCTGCCTTAGCCGCCGACGAACAGGTGATGATCGCGATTGCACCACGCGGAACTTGACGAGAGGTGCGCCTTACCGTGGGGGAGAGTGATCCCTCACGCTTGCGGCGCAATGCCGGCAGGAGGATAGCATGGACGTGCGACTGACCAAGGAAGAATGGGACGATCTGGAGCCACGGCTGCTCGAGGCCGAGCGCGCCGCCCATGAGCGTTTCATGGACAGCCCCGAGACGCAGGCCCTCATGGGGCGGAGCGAGCACACCCCCGGCTACCTGCTGCTCCAGCAGCTCAAGGCGCTCAACGATTCGGCCGCGGTGCAGCTTTTCCGCGCCGTCGAGATGTACCACCACGAACTCACCCGCGCCGACATAGCCGCGGCGTTTGTGCACGGCAGAGAACTGGGCCGTTCCGAGAAGAAGTGACCCGCGCCCGCCGTTGCCATTCCGCAGGAGCGCGATCCGTTGACTGTCATTGCGAGGGGCGGCCTTTGCCGCCCCGTGGCAATCTCGGTGTTCGCAGCTCTGGAGTCATTGATCCCAGAGTCGTCGCCGTCCCGAAGATGCACTAGAGGAGTTTGATGTGCGTACTGAGCACCTATTCGCGCCCACGCTGAGACAGGTATCGGGCGAAGTCGAACTGGCCAGCCACCGCCTGCTGCTACGCGGCGGCTACATCCGCCAGCTTGTGGCGGGAGTGTACTCGCTGCTGCCCCTGGGCCTGCGCGTCCTGCGGCGGCTCGACACCATCGTCCGCGAGGAGATGGACGCGGCCGGCGCCCAGGAGGTGTTCCTGCCGACGCTCCATCCGATCGAGCTGTGGGAGAAGACCGGGCGCGCGGCCTACTCGGGGTCCCGAGCTGATGCAGATGAAGGATCGCAGCAATCGGCCCTTTGCCCTCGGCGGCACCCACGAAGAGGTCATCACCACGCTGGTCGCAGGCGACGTGCGATCCTATCGCGAGCTTCCCTTCACCCTCTATCAAATCCAGACCAAGTTCCGAGATGATCCGCGGCCAGCGCGGCGGGTTGGTCCGACTCCGCGAATTCGGGATGAAGGACGCCTACAGTTTCGACCGCGACATCGCCGGCCTCGACCACTCCTACGAGATCATGGAGGCGGCCTACCACCGCATCCTCAAGCGCATCGGCATCCCGTATGACGTGGTCGATGCCTCCGGCGGTGGGATCGGCGGGTGGGATACCAAAGAGTTCGAGCTGCGCTGTGAGTCAGGTGAGAGCCACTACCTCCGCTGCCTCGGCTGCGGCTATGCAGCCACGGCCGAAGTGGCGCAATTCGCCTCGCCGGCCGCTACCGATCCCCACCGAGGAAATGCTCCCGCGCCAGCCGGTAGACACCCCCGGCGCGAAAACCATTGATGCGGTTACCGCCTTCCTGAAGCTGCCGGCGGATCGTCTGGTGAAGACGCTTCTCTATCAGACGGCCGACGGCCGCATCGTCGCCGCTCTCGTGCGTGGCGACCGTGAGCTCAGCGAAGACAAGCTCCGCGACGCTCTGGACGGGGTGAAGCTTCAGATGGCCGACCCCGCCACTGTGGTAAGGGTGAGCAAGGCTCCCGTCGGCTTCGCCGGGCCGGTGGGATTGGAGGGCGTCGAGATCATCGCCGACGAGGAACTGCGCGGCCGGCGCAACTTCGTCACCGGCGGCAATACCGCCGACCTCCACCTTCTTAATGTCAACTTCGACCGCGACTTCGCGGTCGGCAAGTGGGCGCCGCTGCGCAACGCCATCGCGGGCGACCTCTGCCCGAACTGCAGCCGCGCCATGGATGCCCATCGCGGCATCGAGCTGGGCCATGTGTTCAAGCTCGGCGCCATCTACAGCATTCCTCTCGATGCCTACTTCCTCGGCGAGGACGGGCAACGCAGCCCCATCCAGATGGGCTGCTACGGGCTCGGCACTACCCGCATGATCGCCGCCATCGCGGAGCACTTCCACGATGACTCCGGTCTCATCTGGCCCACTTCCGTCGCGCCCTTCGACATCATCGTGATTCCGATCAACTATGACGATGCCACTCAGCATGACCTCGCCGAGCGCATCTACAGCGAACTCCGGGCCGCCGGGTATGACTGCCTGCTGGAGACTCGTGACGAGCGGCCGGGTGTCAAGTTCAAGGACGCCGACCTGATGGGCATCCCCGGCCAGATAGTCGTCGGCCGGCTCGCTGGCGAGGGCAAGGTGGAGGTCCGTCGCCGCGCCGGCGCCAAGCGCACGGTGGAGGTAGGGGAGGTGCTGGCGGCGATGAAGGAGCTGCTGCAGGAGACTTGCCCGGAGTAGCGCCGGGCGTGGCGAGAACCGCGTCAGGAGTTGGGCTTTGTCCTATCCCTTCCGCGCCAGGGGCTAGATCGTGTCTTACCCTCTCGAAGTGCTAATCAAGATCCTCATCGCTGCGGTCCTTGGCGGGATCGTCGGGTGGCAGCGCGAAGCGCGCTTCCGGCCGGCCGGGCTGAGGACGCACATCCTAGTCTGCGTCGGCTCGGCCGTCTACACCCTCGCCTCCATGAGCTTCCCCGGCAGCTCCGATCCCAGCCGCATCGCCGCTCAGGTCGCCACTGGCATGGGCTTCCTGGGAGCGGGGACCATCATCCGCCACGGCAACATGGTGCGCGGCCTCACCACCGCCGCCAGCCTCTGGGCGGTGGCAGGGATCGGCATCTGCGCCGCCATCGGGGGCCACAGCTACTGGGTGGCGGGGATCGCCACCGGCGTGGTGCTGCTGACGCTCACCTTCCTCCACACCGTGGAGGTCCGCATTATTGCCCGGCGGCGGGACGCGCGGATATCCTTTCTCCTCTCCGATCCTCGCGCCCGCCTGGCGGAGATTCAGAAGACCCTCGAAAACGAAGGGGTGGCCGTCGAGTCCGTTCGCATCTCCGCTTCCCCCCAGCCCGGCCTGGAGGAGCTTGAGATCGACATTCGCCTCCCCGACGACGGTGAATTCGGCCGCGTCTCCGCCATCGTCGGCCGCCTCGAAGGCTTCCTCTCCATCCGCCAGGAGTAGGCCGGCGCCCCCAAAGCCTGCGTTCCGCCTCCCCACCATCCCCGCAGCCGGTCTGCGGGTTTCATACGTCGCGTCTTGCCGCTTTCCGCCGCCCCTAACATCACTTGCCAACCCTTACCGCCTATGCTATACTCACCCTAGTCTTCATGCTTGTGTTGCTGCGTCGCATCCCGCGGAACATCGGGGGAAGAGTTCCGGCGGATGTTTGCCGCTCGCCGCGGCTGGTGCCAGGGAGCGATCCTTGGAGCGGGTTGAGCGGAAGTCTAAGTTCGTGCTCGATCGAAGAGTGGGCGAAGTCCCACTCTTTGGCGTTAGGGATGCTTGGAATCGGGGGCTGTCGGGCGGCCGGAAACGTCCTGTTTCCGCTCCATCGCCCGAGCCCGGAGGGGGCTTGTCGGCCCCACCGTCCGCGGTGCCGGGCGGACAACTGAATAAGAGCCCGTATCGCCAATCATATAACTGAATAGGTAACAAGACATGCAGATGGACTTCGTCCAGGCATTAAGAGACCTCGGTCGCGAGAAAGATATCCCGCTCAACACCCTGAGCGAGATCATCGAAGTCGCGCTCGTCTCGGCATACAAGAGGCACTTCGGCGCCGCCTCCGAGATCCACGTCGACATCGACTGGGATTCCGGCCAGGCCGCCGTTTTCATTCGCAAGCGCGTGGTCGAGCACGTCGAGAATCCACACACCGAGATGTCGCTCGCCGAGGCGCGCCGCCTTGACCCCACAGTCGAGGAAGGCGAAAGCCTTGATATCGAGGTGTCGCCTTCCGAGTTCGGCCGCATCGCCGCTCAGACTGCCAAGCAGGTCGTGGCCCAGCGCATCCGCGAGGCCGAGCGTGAGATCATCTACGAGGAGTTCAGCAATCGCGACGGCGACGTCGTCACCGGTGTCGTGCAGCGGCGTGACGGCCGCACCGTGCTCATCGACCTCGGCAAGGTCGAGGCCGTGCTTCCCGCCTCCGAGCAGAACGCGCTCGACAGCTACCGCTTTGGCGAGCGCCTCAAGGTCTACATCCTCGAGGTGAAGCGCACCACCAAGACGCCGCGCGTGCTGGTGTCGCGCAGCCATCCCGGGCTGCTCCGTCGCCTCTTCGAGCTGGAAGTTCCCGAAGTGCACGATGGCGTCGTAGAGATCAAGGCCCAGGCTCGGGAGTCCGGCGCTCGCAGCAAGATCGCCGTGTTCTCCCGCCAGGAGAACGTGGACCCAGTCGGCGCCTGTGTCGGCCATCGCGGTAGCCGCGTCCAGGCCGTCGTGGACGAACTGCGCGGCGAGAAGGTCGACATTGTCCGCTGGAGCGACGATCCGGCCAAGTACGTTGCCAGCGCCCTCAGCCCGGCCAAGGTCAGCAAGGTTGTGATCGACGAGAAGACTCGGTCCGCGACCGTCATCGCCCCCGATAATCAGCTCTCCCTGGCCATCGGCCGAGAGGGGCAGAACGTCAGGCTGGCGGCGCGGCTCACCGGCTGGCGCATAGATATTCGGAGCGAAGCCCAGGCCGCGGAGCAGGCGGCAGCCGCGGCCCAGGCCGCGGCGGTCGAGGCCGGCGAAGTCTTGGCCCCCGAGGACGCAGCCGACCTAGTGCTGCCCGAGGACGGACCTGAGACTGAAGCCCCCGAGGCTCCTGCCTCTGCGGAAGAGCCTATGGCGGAGATCGAGGCTGAGCCCTCCGAAGGCGAGGCCGTTGCCGAGGACGTTCCGCAGGTCGCCGAGGAGAGCTAGCTCCTATGAAGCATGTCCCTCAGCGGACCTGCATCGCCTGTCGGCAGGTCAGGGGCAAGTCGGAACTGCTGCGAATCGTCCGGACGCCCTCCGGCGCCGTCGCAGCCGATGCCACCGGCAAACTGGCCGGACGAGGCGCGTACCTGTGTCGGGATGAGTCGTGCCTGGCGCAGGCCATGAAACAGAAGAAGCTCGGGCGTGCCCTCGGGGTCACGATCGACCCTGAAGTGGCAGATGAAGTCAGAGCCCTGATCGGCCTGGCTGAGGCGTCCGAGGCTGGGGAAAGGCAAGGCGAGCGATAGATGCGGGTTTATGAGCTCGCAAAACAACTCGGCGTACAAGGGAGAGACGTCCTCCTGCTTCTCGAGGAGCTTGGCGTCGGTGGTCGCACGGCCAGCTCTCGCGTCCCCTCCCGAATACCTCGACGTCATCCGGGTGAGACTGGGCGGCGGCGCCCGCGTGGTCACTCCCGTTCCCGAGGGCAAGGTCAAGGTGGTCGCTGCTGCGGCTCCCGCCGCGGCAACCGTGGCGCCACCTGCCCCCGAGCCAGTCGCCGGAACCCCGACCAAGATCGCAGTCGAGGTCGAGGAGGACAGCTACACCATCACTATCAAACCCCCCATCTCTGTGATCGCTTTTGCCACCGCCCTCGACACCGACGCGGAGAATGTGGTCAGCGCCGCCTCCTCCCTCGGGGAAGAGGTGGGTGAGTCTGACAGTATCTCTTCCGAGTTGGCCGTGCTGATCGGCGAACAGTGGGGCTACACGGTGCATGTCGAGGAGCCCGAGGTGGTGGAGGTGGCTCCGCCGCCCGCTCCCGAGCCCGTCGCCGAAGCGCCCGCGGCCCAGCCCGCGGAGAAAGCCGCGCGAGCCCCCGAGCCTGCGGCCGCTCCCGCCGCTCCGCCCAAGCGCGTGGTGCCGCGCCGGGTAGCTGCCGCCGATTCCCCGATCCGGCCTCCCATCGTCACCGTGCTGGGTCACGTCGATCACGGCAAGACCAGCCTGCTCGACGCCATCCGCGAGACCAACGTGGTCGCCGGAGAAGCCGGCGCCATCACCCAGCACATCGGCGCCTACCAGGTCGAAATCAACGGTCGCCTCATCACCTTCATCGACACCCCAGGTCACGAAGCCTTCACCGCCATGCGCGCTCGCGGCGCTCAGGTCACCAACATCGCCATCCTCGTCGTTGCCGCTGACGATGGTGTCATGCCCCAGACGCTAGAGGCTATCGACCACGCGCAGGCGGCCGGCGTACCCGATCATCGTCGCGGTCAACAAGATCGACCGGCCCAACGCCGGCGTCGACCAGATCAAACAGCGCCTCTCCCAGAAGAATCTCGTCCCTGAAGAGTGGGGAGGCGAAACCGTTTACGCGCCCATCTCCGCGCTCCAGAAGGTCGGCATCCAGGACCTCCTCGAGATGATCCTGTTGGTAGCCGACATGCGCGAGTTCCCGCGCGACGCGACGGCCCAGCCGAAGGCGTGGTGTTAGAGGCGGAAATGGACCGCCGCCGCGGCGCCGTCGCCACCCTGCTCGTGCAGGAAGGAACCCTCAAGACCGGCGACAGCATCGTCATGGGGGCGATTGCCGGCAAGGTCCGCGCGATGATGGACGATCGCGGCCGCCGCCTGAAGGAAGCCGGGCCCGCCACTCCGGTCCAGGTCATCGGGCTCTCCGATGTCCCCGACGCCAGCGAGACCTTCCGCGTCGTCGCCAGCGACCGCGAGGCCCGTACCATCGCCGAGCTTCAGCGCGTCGTCGATCGCGATGCCGACATGCTCACCACGGGCCCTCGCTCGGTCTCCATGATGGAGCTTTCCCAGCTCTTCGCTGCCGGCGAGGTCAAGGTCCTCAACCTCATCCTCAAAGCCGACACGCAGGGCACCGCCGAGGCCATCAGCGACGCCGTCGTCCAGATGCAGACCGAGAGCGAGGAAGTGCACGTCAATCTCCTCCACAGCGGCGTCGGCGACGTCAACGAATCCGATGTCAGCCTTGCCGCGGCCACCAAGCCGACCGTCATCGTCGGTTTCCAGATCGGGGCCGACACTGCTGCCCGGCGGCTTGCCGCCGACGAGCGCATCGAAATCCGACGCTACGACGTCATCTACGACCTCCTCGACGATGTGCGCCTGACGATGGTGGGGATGCTCGAGGCCATCACCGAGGAAGCCACCACCGGCCGTGCCGAAGTGCGCCAACTCTTCAAATCCTCCCGCATCGGCACCATCGCCGGATGCTCTGTCCTCGAAGGCCGTGTCTTCCGCGGCGGCATCGCTCGCGTTCGCCGCCGCAACAGCCTCGTGTTTGAGGGGAAGATCGATTCCCTCCGTCACCTCCAGGATGACGTCACCGAGATGACCCAGGGCTTCGAGTGCGGCATCACCGTCGCCGGCTTCGCGGATTTCGAGATCGGCGACATCATCGAATGCGTCGAGCAGCGCGAGGTTCGCCGCTCCGTCCTGTAGGCGCGCCATGTCCGATACCCAGGTGCATATCGCCGTGCTCACCGTCGAGCTTGAGATCACCGACGGGATCACGCTCAAGGACAAGCGCCACGTAGTCAAGAGCCTGCTCGACCGCTGTCCGCAACCGCTTCAACGTCAGCGCCGCCGAGGTCGGCCATCTCGACTCGGTGCGTTACGCCACTCTCGCCATCGCGGCGGTGGCCAACGAGCGGGCATTCGTCGATGAAATGCTGGCGAAAGTCGCCAACCTGATCGAGGGTGAAACGCGGGCCCTGGTGCTCGACCGCGACCTCGAGTTCCTGTAGGAATCACATGGCATCGCTGCGCATTCAGCGCGTCCAGAAACTGCTCCGCGCCGACTTCTACCG